>NZ_JAKLTM010000001.1 GCF_022012305.1 Ramlibacter paludis
ACGAAGATGCACCAAACAGGTCAGACCGGCAGCGAGTGAACTCGGCTAACAGGTAGCGGCTGCGACCGCGCCGATCGAATGGAGCCTCGCTGAGCGGTTGGTATCTGGGTCCGCACACTCCTGTGCAACAAGACCGTTTGTAGATGTGCAGTCTGAATCTGTTGCTGCTATGCCGTCAGGCGCCGACGAAGGAGAGGCTTGAACTAACGGGAAGTCCTTGTAGACCTGTTAGGTCGCATTCTCGTCGAACGCGAAATTGCCATCCGGTTACTTGCCACTTGGAGATGGCAGTTGGCCAAAGCCAGCAATGACTGCGCCTGCGCCTATGAGCATAAACATAAAGACAAGTGCTACCGCGATTATGTGATACGCCACGGGCCGGTCCGAGTGCCGAATCTCGCCTTTCGGAAGCCGGAGTGGTCTGCGTGCAAGCCAGACCACGACGATGTGAAGCGTCCAGAGTGCAAGGCTGGCTACGAAGGCCGCCAGGGAGAGCCCCTTCACGGATGGGCCGCCCCATCGCATCCCGATAATCGCTGCGCATAGAAGCAAGCCCGCAGGGATGATTAGAAACCCTGTGACGCTGGAATTCGGCATTGAGTTGGGCAAAGGTCCTGTCAAGGGCACACCGCAAGCCGAGCAGTACCACTGTTTGGATTTAACGACTTCCCCACAATACGTGCATTGCCTAGATCGGGAGATAGGCTTCCACCCGGCCGATTCGGAAAATAGCGCGCCGCAGTGGGCGCATTCAGCCGCATCGTAAGCGCAGGGGGAGTGGCAGTTGGGACAGGTGGCGTCCATGCGACCTAACGTCGGAAATGACCGGCGGACAATAGGCCGGCGAAGCCGGCCGCTAGGACGTCCGTGTCGATTGACTTGTTAGACGTCACTGCGCGCTGCCAGACAGCTTCCGGAACTGCTCGTCGGCCTCTCCGCACGCGGTAAGCATTGCAACGACTGTCTTGTTCCACCATTCGGCCGCCTTCTCCAAATTGTCGATATCTTCATCTGAGACTTCAAGGCCCGCAAGTGACTTTGGGTGCATCAGTCTGTCGCGAACGGCAACGGCCTTCCGCATGGATTCCCATCCGTGACTTCCCGTGTCGGGAGCAAACTTCGCACCGTGATTCTTCACATAGGTCCGAAGTGAGAAGAGAAGATTGGGCAGGAATGGCTGGAAGTTCTCTCGAGGCTCCGTTTCGCCCTTGGAGTTCAACTGGAATCGCTCTTCCCGCAAGAGAGCGAGCTCGGCGTGTGTGAGCAAGTCAGTTTCGGCCAGCGACGCAAGCGTGGTCTGGCGGAACTGAAACGCAAGCCCTTCCACAAAGGCAATGTAAGTACGCACCAGAGTTCGTCGGGCAAACTGATCCGGTTTTGCGCGGCCGGCAGCAAGAGCTGCATCGACGTCTGCGGATAGCAGCGCGTACACGCGCTTCATTTCGTCAACAGCGGCACGACGGTCCATGACGTCTAACGTTGGAGGTGACCGGCACGTACCGGCAGCGCGCCGCAAGGTGCACGATCCCCCGCGCGCCTTGCGGCGCGCTGCCGGTGCGTGTCCGTGTCGACCGACTTGTTAGACCTCAACTCGACTTGCCCACCAAGCTTCCGCGTCTGGAAGAACATCAAGAACCTGCTTCGAAACATCTGCGACAGGCCGATTGTCATAGCGAAACCAGGCTTCGGTATCCGAGCCTTCCCGAGGTTGTATCCGGCGACGACTATCGGGGTGGAGATCCAATGCAGTGAGCTTGCTCGCGGGGATGAGCATGCCCCAGTGAGTCGTGAAGCCGGCCGCAGAAGCGCGGGTAATCTCCAACACGAATCCGCCACCCCACTTATCGAATTGAAACGTCAGCAGATCGACGTAGGGTCCCGACAAACGCCGGAAGTGCGGATAACTACCCTTGAATCCCACTAAGCGCAGAGCAGGCACTACGGCAGCCTTTAGCTCGGCATCCATGCTCTCGCGCGGCGTTGCCATTGAGGTCTAACTTGATTTAGAGCGCAACCCGCCCACGATTTCCCGCACCGCCACCCGAATAACAACCAGCACTCTGCACCTCGTCCCCCTGCCTGCCTTCATCCAAGTGCTTGTTTTATATCCGGCTTTCACCGCCCCGCTCTCCTCCCTCCGGCCTAACTACATCGGCGAACCCCGCCAACTCGCGGCATAACACCCACCGTGTCCACCCGACCGCCGCCACCCCCTCTCCGCAACCCCTTGATTTCCATTGCTTCGCGATCGATACTGTATGGATGAACAGCCATAACGCGCCACCCAATGTCCTCCGCATCGCCCCCCGACCGGCGTTGCAGGCAACCCGCATCCTCGGGCAGTTGCGCGAGCGGCTTCGTTACCTGCACTACAGCCTTCGCACCGAGGAAGCGTACGTTTACTGGGTCCGTTACTTCATCCGCTTTCATGGTTTGCGGCATCCCCGCGAGTTGGGACAGCCCGAGGTCGAGGCTTTCCTTACCATGCTGGCCACGCAGCGGCAGGCGTCGACCTCCACGCACCGGCAGGCCCTCAGCGCGCTGCTGTTCCTCTACAAGGAAGTGATGGACCAGGAACTGCCATGGCTGGCCGAAATCGGCCGGCCGATGCCGCACAAGCGCATCCCTACGGTCGTCACGCCGCCGGAGGTCGAACGCCTGCTCGGTTTTCTCGAGGGCGACGTGGGCCTCGTGGCGCGCCTGCTCTATGGCACGGGCATGCGGCTGCGCGAGGGACTGGGCCTGCGCGTGAAGGACATCGACTTCGCGCGCCAGGTGATCGTCGTCCGCGAAGGCAAGGGCAGCAAGGACCGGGTGGTGATGCTGCCGCGCTCGCTCGAGGAGCCGCTGCGCATCCAGCTGCGGCACGTACATCTCGTGTGGGACTCCGACCGCGCCGCAGGCCGCTCCGGCGTCTACCTGCCGCATGCCCTCGACATGAAGTACCCGCGCGCCGGCGAATCGTGGCCCTGGCAGTGGGTATTTCCCTCGCCCAAGCTGTCGATCGATCCGCGCACGGGCGAGGAGCGCCGGCACCATCTGCATGACGAGCGTCTCGCCCGCGCGATGAAGCGGGCCGTGGTGATGGCGGGGATCGACAAACACGTCTCGGCGCACACCCTGCGCCACAGCTTTGCCACGCACCTGCTGCAGGCCGGCGCCGACATTCGCACGGTGCAGGAACTCCTGGGCCACAGTGACGTGAGCACCACGATGATCTACACCCACGTGCTCAAGATCGCCGCTGGCGGCACCGGCAGTCCTCTGGACGCCCTTGCGTCCCTGTCGGCGCCGGTGGCCCCGCACTTGCGCGAACCGTCACCTCCGTGGGGAAACCTGGCACTTTGCGCCTAGCGTCGGCCAGGCAGGTGCGCGGCCCTTCATTGCAGCACCCAGAGGATGGACTGCCGGTACCAGCGGCCAGGCCCCAGGTCCGCTTTGATCTCCGGGATGGCAAGGCACTTGCCGGCAATCTGCAAGGCCCCCGCATCGAGGCGCGCGGACCCGCTCGAACGGATTACCCTGAATTCAGGAGCGCCGTCGCCCACCGGCACCAGGAAGGCGAACGTGGTCGTTCCTTCCTCTCCCCAGCGCAACGCGTCGGGCGGGTACTCGGGGCGGATGCAAGCCTGGAAAGAAGGGCGCGGCGCCAGCAGCGGCGGCTCTCCGCCGGGCGCCTCGGCGATGGCGGGGCCGGTGACCAGGAACAGGTGCGCGGCGGCAAGCAAGATTCGATGCATGAGCGCCAGAATGTACTTGCCTTGGAAGCACGGGCCCGGACCCGCGCCCGGCCAGGCGAGTGCAGGCTAGCGGTGACCCTTGGTCTGCGGCCGGTGGCGTTGCGCCATGGTGCGGGCCTCGGCGCCCAGCTTGGCCTGGATCTCGAACTGCCGCAGTTGCGCCGCGCGGCGCTCCTCGGCAGCCTTCGGGTCGAAGCGGCCGTTCACGTAGTTGGCCGCGTTGTCTTCCGGAGACTCCTCCAGGTAGTCGATACGTTGTCCCATTGCACACCTCCCTCTTGTCCGGGCCAGCTTAAGGCGGGCGATGCACTCCGGGCAAGGACGCGTGAGATTCGTTACGCCCTGGTGTTGCGGATTACCAGCGCTACATCCCGATCACGTCGGCAAATTTCTCACTCTCGGCGCTTTGCTGCAGTGCCCACATGTCCGCATAGCGCCCGCCCCGGGCCAGCAGTTCCTGGTGGGTGCCGCGCTCGATGATGCGGCCGGCGTCCATCACCAGGATCTGGTGGGCGTCGACCACGGTGGAGAGCCGGTGCGCGATGACCAGCGCGGTCTTGTTCTGGGCGGCGCTTTTCAGCTCCGCCTGGATCGCACGTTCGTTGGCGCTGTCCAGGGCCGAGGTCGCCTCGTCGAAGATCAGGATCGGCGGGTCCTTCAGCAGGGTGCGGGCGATCGCCACGCGTTGCTTCTCGCCGCCGGACAGCTTCAGGCCCCGCTCGCCCACCATCGTCTCGTAGCCCTTGGGCGTGGAGGCGATGAAGCCGTGGATGCGCGCCGCGCGGGCCGCTTCTTCCACTTCCGCGCGGCTCGCGCCGGGGCGGCCGTAGGCGATGTTGTATTCCACGGTGTCGTTGAACAGCACCGTGTCCTGCGGCACGATGCCGATGGACTTGCGCACGCTGCCCTGCGTCACGTCGCGGATGTCGCGGCCGCCGATGCTGATGCGCCCCTGCTGCACGTCGTAGAAGCGGTACAGCAGCCGCGCCAGCGTCGACTTGCCCGATCCGCTCGGGCCGACGACGGCCACCGTCTTGCCGGCGGGGATCTCGAACGACACATCGTGCAGGATCGGCCGCGCGGGTTCGTAGGCGAAGTTGACGTGGTCGAAGCGGACGGTCCAGTCCGCCTGTTCCTGCAGCGCCGTCGCGCCCGGCTTGTCTTCCACCTCCCGCTCGCGCTCCATCAGCGTGAACATCTTGTCCAGGTCGGTCAGGCTCTGCTTGATCTCGCGGTACAGCACGCCCAGGAAATTCAGCGGGATGTACAGCTGGATCATGTAGGCGTTCACCATCACCAGGTCGCCCAGCGTCATGCGGCCGTCCACCACGCCCAGCGTTGCGCGGTACAACATGGCCACCAGGCCGACGGCGATGATCATCTGCTGCCCGGTATTCAGCAGCGACAGCGTGGTCTGCGCCTTCAGGCGCGCGCGGCGCAGGCGCTCCAGGCTCTGGTCGTAGCGGTTCGCCTCGAAGCCTTCGTTGTTGAAGTACTTCACCGTCTCGTAGTTCAGCAGCGAGTCCACCGCCTTGGTGTGCGCGGCCGAATCGAATTCGTTGGCTTCGCGGCGGAACTGCGTGCGCCACTCCGTCACGCTGACCGTGAAGGCGATGTAGACCACCAGCGCGGCGATCGTGATCCAGGCGAACCAGACGTCGAACTTCACGGCCAGGATCGTCAGCACCATCGCCACCTCGATCAGGGTGGGAACGATGCTGTAGAGCGAGTACGAGATCAGCGACTCGATGCCGCGCACGCCGCGCTCGATGTCGCGCGTCATGCCGCCGGTCTGCCGCTCGAGGTGGAAGCGCAGCGACAGGGAGTGCAGATGCTGGAAGGTTTCCAGCGCGATGCTGCGGGCCGCGCCCTGCGTGGCCTTCGAGAACACCAGTTCGCGCAGTTCGGTGAAGAGCGAGGTCGACAGGCGCAGCAGGCCGTACGCCAGGAGCAAGCCGAAGGGGACGACCAGCACCGCCTTGGCGTCGCCGGGCTTCAGGTCCATGGCGTCGACCAGCTCCTTCAGCAGCATCGGCACGCCGACGTTCGCCAGTTTGGCGCCGATCATGAAGACCAGCGCGGCGATCACGCGCCACTTGTACTGCAGCAGGTAGGGCGCCAGCCGCTTGAGCGTGGTCCAGTCCGAGCGCGGCTGCGCCTTGCCGGCGCCGGCCGTGGTGGAAACGGGAAGGGACGAGGAGCTCAGTTCGCCGCCGCGGCGCATGGAGGACAATCCGGAGACACAGACAGAATCGAGATTGTGCCCATGTCCGCAAATGCAAGTGCCCCGCAGGGCATCCCCGCCGCGCCGCCGCCTTCGTCGAAGGAGCTGGTGCTCAAGGTGATCCCGCTGCCGGCCGACACCAACGGCAACGGCGACATCTTCGGCGGCTGGGTCATGGCCCAGGTCGACCTGGCCGGCTCGGTGCTGCCCGCGCGCGTTATCCGCGGCCGCATGGCGACGGTGGCGGTCAAGGAGTTCATCTTCAAGCACCCGGTGCGGGTGGGCGACATCCTCAGCTTCTTCAGCTCGGTCACGCGCATCGGCCGCACCTCGGTCACGGTCGACGTCGAGGTGTTTGCCGAGCGCTTCGGCACGCAGGGTCAGTTCGTCAAGGTCACGGAGGCGCTGCTGACGTACGTGGCGATCGACGACCAGGGGAAGCCGAAGGAAATCCAGAAGTAGCGTCACCGGGTTTTGTCATCCCGGCCTCGAGCCGGGATCCAGCCCGGCGGCCGATTGATCGCCGGAGCTGGATTGCGGGTCAAGCCCGCAATGACAAGGTGCGCTACTCTCCGTGCCGCCCCTCCCCGGACGCAAACCGCCCCGCCCCCTCCAGCCCATCGGCAATGCGCTGCTTGCTGCGCTCCCACTCCGCATGCATGGCCTCGGGTACGGCCTTGCCCCACTGTTCGTAGGCATTCATCCGGTCCGCCAGCATCGTCGCCTGCGGAAACTTCGCCAGCTGCTGCGCCAAGGCGATCGCGGCCTCGCGTGCACCGCCGCGCGGCACCACGCGATTCGCGAGGCCGATGCGCAGCGCTTCCTCCGCCTCCACCTTGCGCCCGGTGAGGATCAGGTCCATCGCGTGCCCCAAGCCCACCAGCCGCGGCAGCCGCACGGTGCCGCCGTCGATCAGCGGCACGCCGAAGCGGCGGCAGTAGACGCCGAAGTAAGCGTCCTCCTCCATCACGCGCAGGTCGCACCACAGGGCCAGTTCCATGCCGCCGGCGACGGCCGCCCCAGCAATCGCAGCGATCACGGGCTTTTGCAGCACCAGGCGCGTCGGGCCCATGGGCCCGGGCGGCCGCACGTCGGTGGGCGCGAAGTCCAGCTGGCCGATCACCTCCGCCGCGCTGCCCGCAAGCTGCGCGCCCGCCTGCAGGTCCCAGCCGGCGCAGAAGTGGCCGTGGTCGCCGTGGAACACGGCCACCTTCGCCCCGGCGTCGGCCTCGAAGGCCAGGAAGGCCGCGTGCAGTTCGCGCGCGGTCGCCGCATCGACCGCATTGCGGACCTCCGGCCTCGCCAGGGTCACGATGGTGACATCGCCTTGCTTCTCGGTGTGGACCATGTCGCGCATTAGACAGCAGCCGGTGCGCTGCGGCTAGGGCAAGCCCTGTCCCTGCTGGTGCGATGCGCCAGCTATAACGGTTCGCCACCACACGGGAGACGGCACCGGTGCAATTCCTTCAACTGGTGATCAGCGGCATCGCGCAAGGATGCATCTACGGCCTGATCGCCCTCGGCTTCGTCCTGATCTACAAGGCCACCGAAACGGTCAGCTTCGCGCAGGGCGAGCTGATGATGCTGGGCGCCTTCTTCGGACTGGCCGCCATGACGCTCATGGGCTTCCCCTTCTGGCTGTCCGTCATCGCCGCCATCGCCGGCATGGCGCTCTTCGGCGTGCTGCTGGAGATGCTGGTCATCCGCCCCATCCTGGGCCAACCCGCCTTCTCCATCGTGATGCTCACCATCGGAATCGGCTACGTCGCGCGCGGGCTCATCACGATGCTGCCCAACATCGGCACGGAGACGCACACCCTGCCCGTGCCTTACAAGGACCAGGTGTGGAACGCGGCCGGCCTGGTGCTGAACGTGGAGCAGATGGTGGTGATCGCCGCCACCGCGGTTCTTTGCGGCGTGCTCTACACGGCGTTCAAGTACAGCAAGGTCGGCATCGCGATGCAGGCGGCCTCGCAGAACCAGCTGGCCGCTTACTACATGGGCATTCCGGTCAAGCGCCTCAACTCCCTGGTGTGGGGGCTCGCTGCGGCAGTCGCCGCGGTCGCCGGCCTGCTGCTCGCGCCCATCACCTTCGTGCACGCGAACATGGGATTCATCGGCTTGAAGGCGTTTCCGGCCGCGGTGGTCGGCGGCTTCGGCAGCCTGCCGGGCGCCATCGTCGGCGGGCTCGTGATCGGCGTCGTCGAATCGCTGTCCGGCTTCTACCTGCCGGAGGGCTTCAAGGACATCGCGGCGTATGTCGTGGTGCTGATCATGCTGGTGGTGATGCCTAACGGGCTCTTTGGCGAAAAGCTCCGCAAAAAGGTCTAGATGCGTTTCCTTTTCAAGACCGACTACGGCCAGGACCTGAAGCTCGCCAAGCATGGCGGCCACGTCTTCTGGTATTCGCTGCTGTGCCTGTGGCTGGCGGCAGCGCCCTGGCTGGTGTCCGAATACCTGCTGGCGCAGCTCACCTTCATCCTGATCTACGGCATCGTCGGCCTCGGGCTGATGATGCTGGCAGGCTTCACGGGCCTGTTCTCCATCGGCCATGCGGCGTTCTTCGGCGTGGGCGCGTATGCCCAGGCCGTGCTCACCGGCATGGGCTGGCCTTTCCCGCTCGCGCTGGCGACGGGCGCCATCCTCGCCGCCGCGGTGGGCGTCGTCGTGGGCTTGCCGGCCTTGCGGGTCAAAGGCATCTACCTCGGCATTGCGACGCTGTCCTGCGGCTTCATCGTCGCCGAAGTGTTTGCGCGCTGGGAAAGCGTCACCGGCGGCAACGCCGGCAAGACGGTGGGGCCGGTCAAGATGTTCGGGTGGACGGCCGACAGCGGCAACTCCTTCTACTTCGTCTGCCTCGTGGTCGCGGCGATCTGCACGCTGGCCTGCCTGAACCTGCTGCGCTCGCCCACCGGCCGCGCCTTCGTCGCCATCCGCGATTCGGAGATCTCCGCGCAGAGCATGGGCATCCACCTGGCGCGCTACAAGACCCTCAGCTTCGCGCTGTCGGCGGCGCTGGCGGGCATTGGCGGCGCGCTCTACGCGCACCAGATCCGCTTCATCTCGCCCGACCAGTTCGACATCATCCAGTCCATCGACCTGCTGCTGATGGTCGTCATCGGCGGCCTCGGCTCCATCCACGGCGCCTTCCTCGGCGCGATCTTCCTGATCGGGCTGCCGCAGGCGATCGGCGCGGTGAAGGACTACCTGCCGCAAGCCATCGGCCAGGCGCCCGGCCTGAAGGCCGTGGTCTACGGCGCGGTGCTGATCGCCTTCGTGCTGTTCGAGCCGCTGGGCCTGTACGGCCGCTGGCTCAAGGTGCGCACCTACCTGCAGCTCTTCCCCTTCTACCGCAAGGGCCTGTTCAAGCGGCAGAAGTCCTTCCAGAAATCGGATCGCCTCAGATGAACGAAGTTCTTCTCTCGGCCCGCGACCTGAGCGTGCGCTTCGGCGGGGTGCTGGCGGTCAACAAGGTCAGCTTCGACGTGCGGCGCGGCGAGGTGTTCACGCTGATCGGCCCCAACGGCGCGGGCAAGACCACCGTGTTCAACCTGATCTCGCGCATCTACAACCCGACCACCGGCACGCTGTCCTTCGAGGACCAGCCGCTCACCCAGCAGCCGCCGCACCGCATCGCCAAGCTGGGCATCGCCCGCACCTTCCAGAACATCGAGCTGTTCGAGCACGCCTCGGTGCTGCACAACCTGCTGATCGGCCGCCACACGCACCGCGCCAGCAACGTCTTCAGCGAAATGTTCTTCACGCCCAAGGTACGCGCCGCCGAGATCGCGGCGCGCGAGAAGGTGGAGCAGGTGATCGAGCTGCTGGACCTGCAGCACCACCGCGACACCATGGTCGCCGGCCTGCCTTACGGCGTGCGCAAGGTCGTGGAGCTCGCCCGCGCCCTGTGCACCGAGCCCAAGCTGCTGCTGCTGGACGAGCCCTCTTCCGGCCTCAACGTCGAAGAGACCGAGGACATGGCCTTCTGGATCCAGGACATCCAGCACGAGCTGGGCATCACCGTGCTGATGGTGGAGCACGACATGACGCTGGTGTCCAAGGTGAGCGATCGCGTGCTGGCCATGAACCAGGGCGAAGTGCTGGCCACGGGCACGCCGCGCGAGGTGCAGGAGCATCCGGGGGTGATCGAGGCCTACCTGGGGTCGATCGAGGACGTGTCGTCGCTGCGAAGGGCCGTGGCATGAGCACCAATCCTCCCGCCATCAGCGACCAGCCGGTGCTGAAGCTGCTGAACGTCGAATCGGCCTACGGGCCGATCAAGGCGATCCGCGGCGTCAGCCTGCAGGTGCGGCGCGGCGAGGTGGCCACGGTGCTGGGCTCCAACGGCGCCGGCAAGTCGACCATCCTCAAGACCATCAGCGGCATCATCGACCCGCGCAAGGGCAGCATCGAATTCAAGGGCGAGGACATCACCGCCCGCGACCCCGCGCACATCGTGCAGCAGGGCCTGTCGCACGTGCCCGAGGGCCGCGAGGTGTTCCCGCTGCTGTCGGTGCACGACAACCTGCTGATGGGCGCCTACACGCGCAGCGACCGCGACGGCATCGCCCGCGACATGGAAGCGGTGTACCGCTACTTCCCCATCCTGCAGGAGCGCGCCGCGCAGGACGCCGGCCTGCTGTCCGGCGGCCAGCAGCAGATGCTGGCGATCTCGCGCGCCATCATGGCCGCGCCCGACCTGATCCTGCTCGACGAACCGAGCCTCGGCCTTTCGCCCAAGCTCACCAAGGAGATCTTCGAGATCGTGGTGCGCATCAACCGCGAGCGCGGCACCACCATCCTGCTGGTGGAGCAGAACGCCAACATGGCGCTCAACGCCGCCGACTACGGCTACGTGCTGGAGAACGGCCGCATCGTGATGGAAGACACCTGCGCCAAGCTGCGCGAGAAGGAAGACATCAAGGAGTTCTACCTGGGCATGAAGGAAGCCGGCGTGCGCGGCGAGCGGCGCTGGAAGAAGAAGAAGACCTGGAGATGACCATGCGCGCACTCTGGAACCTCGCCCACATCCAGCCCGAGACGCGCGTCGTGCTCGAGGGCGACACCATTCCCGCCATGTTCTGGAACGGCGTGACGCAACGCGGCGACCGCGTCTGGATGCGGCAGAAGGAGCTGGGCATCTGGCGCAGCTGGAGCTGGAAGCAGACCGGCGACGCCGTGCGCGAGGTCGCGGGCGGCCTGCTGGCCCTGGGCTTCGCGCCGCACGACACGGCGTCCATCCTCTCCAACACCGTCATCGAATGGGTGCTGGCCGATCTGGCCGTGCTGTCCTGCGGCGGCGTCGCCAACGGCATCTATCCCACCGACGCGGCCACGCAGGTGCACTACCTCTGCGAAGACTCGCGCACCAGCATCCTGTTCGTCGAAGACGACGAACAGCTGGACAAGGCGCTCGAAGTTCGCGACCGGCTGCCGATGCTGCGCAAGATCGTCGTGTTCGACATGGAGGGCCTGCGGGACCTCGACGAAGCCGACGTCATCAGCCTGGACGAATTGCGCCGCCTCGGCCGCGAGTACAACGCTGCGCACCCCGATGAAGTGATGCAGCGCGTGCAGCAGGTCCAGCCCGCCGACCTGGCGATCCTGGTCTACACCTCCGGCACCACCGGCAAGCCCAAGGGCGCGATGCACTCGCACCAGGGCCTGGTCTACACGGTCCGCGGCTACAACACGCTGATCGCGCGCTCCGAGGCCGACGAGTGCATGTGCTTCCTGCCGCTGTGCCACATCGCCGAGCGGCTGGGCGGCGAGTATTTCTCGCTCTACACCGGGGCCAATCTGAATTTCGTCGAGAACCCGGAGACGGTGCCGGAGAACGTCCGCGAGATTTCCCCGACCGTCTTCACCGCGGTGCCGCGCGTCTGGGAGAAGTTCTATTCGGGCGTGATGATCGCGTTGAAGGAAGCCAGCGGCGTGCAGCAGGCGGCCTACGCGTGGGCGATCGGCGTCGGCACCCGCATCGCGGACCATGTGATGGCCGGCCGGCCCGTGTCGGCCAGCCTGAAGGCGCAATACGCGCTGGCCAACTGGATGGCGCTTTCCAACGTGCGCAAGATGATCGGCATCGACAGGGCGCGCTTCCTGGTGACGGGTGCGGCTCCCATCTCGCCCGAGCTGGTGAAGTGGTACCTGGCGCTGGGCGTGCCCATGCTGGAGGTCTGGGGCATGACCGAGACCTGCGGCGCCGCCACCGGCATTCCGGCCACGCGCATCAAGCCCGGCTCGATCGGGCCGGCGGCCGCGTACAACGAGGTGAAGGTCGATCCGGCCACCGGCGAGATCCTGGTGCGCGGTCCCAACGTCTTCATGGGCTACTTGAACCAGCCGGAGAAGACGGCGGAGACGATCGATGCCGATGGCTGGCTGCACACCGGCGACGTCGGCACGGTCGACGAGGAAGGCTTCTTCCGCATCACCGACCGCATGAAGGACATCATCATCACGGCCGGCGGCAAGAACGTGACGCCCAGCGAGTTCGAGAACGAGCTGAAGTTCTCGCCCTACATCACCGACGCCGTGGTCATCGGCGACAAGCGCGCCTACCTGACTGTGATCGTGATGATCGACCAGGAGAACGTGGAGAAGTACGCGCAGGACAACGACGTGCCCTTCTCCAACTACGCCAGCCTCACGCGCGCCCCCGAGGTGCAGGCGCTGATCCAGTCGGAGATCGACCGCGTCAACAGGAAGTTCGCGCGCGTGGAGCAGGTCAAGAAGTTCTTCCTGCTCGACACGCAGCTGTCGGCCGAGGACGAGGAGCTGACGCCCACGATGAAGCTCAAGCGCAAGCTCGTGCAGCAGAAGTACGCCCCGCAGATCGAGGCGATGTACACCTGATTTTCAACAAGGAGACACCATGAAGCTGAAGTCCACCCTGGCCCTGGCGATCGCCGCGCTGGGTTGCTCGCTGGCCCTGGCGCAACAGCAGGGCGTGAGCAAGACCGAGATCCTCGTCGGCACCATCCAGGACCTCTCCGGGCCCCTGGCCGGCTACGGCAAGCAGGCACGCAACGGCATGCAGTGGCGCATCGAGGAACTGAACGAGCAGCAAGGCAGCATCCACGGCCGCAAGATCCGGCTGCTGACCGAGGACGACGGCTACGACCCCAAGAAGGCGGTGCTGGCGGCGCAGAAGCTGGTGAACCAGGACAAGGTGTTCATCGTGGCCGGCCACCTGGGCACGGCGCAGAACATGGCGGCCATGCCGGTGCAGTTCGAGAAGAACGTCGTCAACTTCATGCCGATCACCGCGGCGCGCGAGATGTACGAGCCGTTGAACCGGCTGAAGTACTCCTTCGCCGCCACCTACTACGACCAGATCCGCCAGGCGCTGCCCGTGATGGTGAAGGAAAAGAACATCAAGAAGGTCTGCACCATCTACCAGGACGACGACTTCGGCCTGGAAGTGCTGCGCGGCGGCGAGGCCGGCCTCAAGTCGATCGGCATGGACTACACCGAGAAGACCACCTACAAGCGCGGCGCCACCGACTTCAGCTCGCAGGTCGCCAAGATGAAGTCCTCCGGCTGCGAGCTCGTGGTGCTGGGCACCATCATCCGCGAGACCATCGGCACCATCGGCGAGGCGCGCAAGACCGGCTTCAACCCGGTCTTCCTCGGGTCCAGCGCCGCCTACACGGACCTGATCCACAAGCTGGGTGGCAAGGCCATGGACGGCCTCTACGCCACCATGACGGTGCAGCACCCGTACCTGGACGAGGCGGCGCCCAACATCCGCGCCTGGGCCAACAAGTACAAGACCAAGTTCAACGAAGACCCGACGGTGTTCTCGGTCTACGGCTACGTCATCATGGACAGCTTCATCCGCGCCGCGCAGAAGGCCGGTCCCAACCTCACCACCGACAGCTTCATCAAGGCCATGGATTCGATGACCTTCGAGCCCGACATGTTCGGCAGCCCGCAGTCCTCGTACACGGCCACCAAGCGCCTGGGCAACGACAAGTCGCGGCTGTCGCAGATCGTCGACGGCAAGTGGAAGGTCATGAGCGACTACGGCAAGTAAGCCGTCCTTCCCGCGGAAACGGGATTCCAGGGCCGCCCATGGGCGGCCTTTTTGTTGATACCCTCGCGGCATGCCCAACCCGTCGAGCAACCCCGGCCTGGAATTCCGTTCGCTGCTGCTGCTGGTGCTGGTCGCCACCGTCCTGTTCGCCCTGATCGTCTGGCCCTTCTTCGGCGCGGTGTGCTGGGCGATCTTCATCGCCATCGTGTTCTGGCCGCTGCACCAGCGCTTCCTGCGCAACAGCCGCGGCAAGCCCAACGTGGCGGCGCTGGCGTCGCTGACCGTGATCCTGCTGATCGTGATCCTGCCGCTGGCCATGATTACCGGTTCCATCACGCAGGAGGCCTCGGTGTTCCTGGGCAAGATGAAGTCCGGCGAGCTGCAGATCGGGCCTTTCTTCCAGCGCGTGATCGATGCCCTGCCGGCCTGGCTGCACGGGCTGCTGGACCGCTTCGGTGTCGGCAACCTGGCCGTGGTGCAGCAGAAGCTGATCACCGCGGTGGGCAGCAGCGGGCAGATGCTGACCTCGCGCGCGCTGGACGTCGGCCAGGGCACGCTGGACTTCATCGTGTCCTTCTTCCTGATGCTGTACATGCTGTACTTCCTGTTCCGCGACGGCGAGCAACTCACGCAAAGCATCGCCCGCGCGATCCCGCTGGAGCCGCAGCACACGCGCCGCCTGCTGCAGCAGTTCGCCCTGGTCGTGCGCGCCACGGTCAAGGGCAACATCGTCGTGGCCCTGGTGCAAGGGGCGCTGGGCAGCGCCGCCTTCTTCGTGCTGGGCCTGCCGGGCGCGCTGCTGTGGGGGGCGGTGATGGCGCTGCTCTCGCTGCTGCCCGCCGTCGGCGCCGCCATGGTGTGGGGGCCGGTGGCCGCCTGGTACTTCTTCACCGGCGAACCGGTCAAGGGCATCGGCCTGGTGATCTGGGGCTCGCTGGTGATCGGCCTGGTCGACAACGTGCTGCGCCCCATCCTGGTCGGCAAGGACACGCGCATGCCGGACTACCTGGTGCTGCTGGCCACGCTGGGCGGCATCGTGGTGTTCGGCCTCAACGGCTTCGTGATCGGCCCGGTGATCGCCGCGGTGTTCCTGGTCAGCTGGGAGATGCTGGCGAGCGTGCGCAAGCAGCAGGCCTCGCCGCCGCAGCCGCCCCTGCCGCCGGCGGGCGGCTAGGATGGCGCCCATGAAGACGGAGACCCCGCGCGCGCCCGCGCGCCAGAACCGCGAGCGCGTGCTGGCGGCCATCCGCGAGGCAGCCATCGCCGAATTCAGCCAGAACGGGCTGAAGGGCACGTCGACGCAGGCCATCGCCGAACGCGCGGGCCTCACCAAGCCGCAGCTGCACTATTACATCGAGGGCAAGGAAGAACTCTACGAGGAGCTGCTGATGTCGGTGGTGGCCGACTGGAAGGGCATCTTCGACGCCGCCTCGACCGATCCGGCCCAGGTGCTGGGCGACTACATCGCCTCCAAGATCCGGCTCGCCTTCGACAAGCCGGAGATCTCGCGCATCTTCACACGCGAGGTGCTGGACGGCGGCCCCTACCTGGAGCAGTTCTGGCCCGACTCGCGCAAGAACACGCGCGAGAAGGTCGCCGTCATCAACGGCTGGATCGCGCGCGGCCTGATGCAGCCCGTGGACGCGCACACGCTGCTGTTCTCCATCTGGGCCATGACCCAGTTCTACGCCGACTCCGCGCTGCAGGTGCAGCAGCTGAAGAAGCCGAACCAGCCGGGGTGGATGCCGGAGCGCGAGAAGCTGGTGGCGGAGCTGACCGCTTTCGTTCTGAGGGGCTGCGGGATCAAGTAACCGCACGCCTTGTCATTGCGGGCTCGACCCGCAATCCATCCCCCGAAAGTCGTCGATCCCCGCCGCTGGATCCCGGGTCAAGCCCGGGATGACAAGGTGTGCCAGGCACGCCCCTTGCTAAATCTGACCAATCGATCAAATTGATTGGTCAAATTGCAAACCCTCGCCTGCCCCGCCGACTTTCCCTGCGCCGACCCGGTGCATGCCTGAGGACGCGCGCACCATGCACGTCCTCGTCGTCTACTGCCACCCGGTCGAGACCAGCTTCGCCGCCGCGCTGCACCAGGAGGTGCTGGCCCGCCTGAAGGCAGCCGGCCACACGGTCGACGACTGCGACCTGTACGCGGAGGGCTTCGACCCGGTGATGTCGCGCGCGGAGCGCCTCGGCTACCACCAGGTGCCGGCCAACCAGGCGCCGCTGGCGGGCTACGTGGAACGCCTGCGCCGCGCCGACGCCATCGTGCTGTGCTTTCCCACCTGGTGCTTCGGCCTCCCGGCGATGCTCAAAGGCTTCTTCGACCGCCTGCTGATGCCGGGCGTGGCCTTCGACATCAGCGACCCCGGCAACGTCAAGCCGATGCTCACGCACATCCGGCGCATCGCGGCGGTCGTCACTTATGGCCGCCCGCGCTGGATGGCCTGGTACATGGGCGACCCGCCGCGCAAGATCGTCACGCGCTACCTGCGCCGCCTCACGGGCAACCGCGCCCGCGCCGACTTCCACGCCTACTACCACATGAACGTGGCCACCGAACCGCGCCTGGCACGGTTCAAGCAACGCGTGGGCGCCGCCATGGCCCGCTTCGCCTGAAGGATTCCCGATGATGCACGGCTACATTCCCCCGCACCGATTCCTGCCCTACCTGAGCTGGACCGAGATCGACGCACTGCCGGACCGCGAGAACACGGTGATCGTGTTGCCGGTCGGCGCGATCGAGCAGCACGGCCCGCACCTGCCTTGCGCGGTCGACAGCGTCATTTCTGCCGGCGTGCTGGGCAAGGCGCTGGAGAAGCTGCCCGCCGAGGTGCGCGCCTTCGGTCTGGCGCCCATCACCTACGGCAAGTCCGACGAGCACCTGCATTTCCCCGGCACCATGACGCTGACCGGCCCCACGCTGCTGAACGTGGTGCAGGAGATCGGCGAGTCGGTGTACCGCGCGGGCTTCCGCAAGCTGCTGCTCGCCAATGGCCACGGTGGGCAGCCGCAGGTGCTGGAGATGGCGGCGCGCGAACTGCGCCTGCGGCACGGCGACTTCGTGATCGTCCCTTTCCACGTGTCGCGCCTGCCGAACGCCTCCGGCAAGTACGTGAGCGAGCAGGAGAAGAAGCTCGCCATGCATGCCGGCCACTCCGAGACGGCGCTGATGATGGCGCTGGCGCCCGAGACGGTGCACATGGAACGCGCGGTGGCCAACTTCCCCCCGGTGTTCCCGTCGAAGCTGCTCTCGCCGGACGGCCGCCCCGCCTGCGCCTGGACCGCGCGCGACTTCGGACCGAGCGGCGTCATCGGCGATCCCTTCGGCGCCACGCCGGAACAGGGCGAGGAAATCCTCGACACGCTCTCCAACAGCTGGGTCACCGCCATCACCGACCTGTACCGCATGCAATGGGTGGTGCGCGATGTGCCTTCGTGGGGCCACGTGCACCAGCGCGGGCACATCGAAGCCGGCACGCGCTGACGCGCCGCCGCGGCCCGCAACTTGCAATGAACTCCCACCGATCCACCTCCCGGAGCCAACGATGAAGCAACTCTTCTCCCGCACCCTGTTCGCTGCCGCTGCCCTGGCGCTCTGCTCCGCCGCCCAGGCCGAGGAAAAGTTCACCTACATGACCAACTGGTACGCGCAGGCCGAGCACGGCGGCTTCTACCAGGCGGTGGCCACGGGCCTGTACAAGAAGGCCGGCCTCGACGTGTCCATCAAGATGGGCGGCCCGCAAGTCAACGTGATGCAGCTCATGGCCGCCGGCCAGGCCGACTGCATCATGGGCAGCAGCGACCTGCAGGTGATGATCACCCGCGCCGGCGGCCTGCCGATCACCACGGTCGCCGCGGTGTTCCAGAAGGACCCGCAGGTGCTGATCTCGCACGAAGACGTGGACGGCTTCGAGCAGATGAAGGACAAGACCATCCTCATCGCGCCCTCCGCGCAGCGCGGCTACTGGCTTTGGCTGAAGCAGAAGTACGGCTTCACCGACGCGCAGACGCGCCCCTACACCTTCAACATCCAGCCCTTCGTGGCCGAGAAGAACACGGTGCAGCAGGGTTACCTGACCAGCGAGCCTTTCGCGATCCAGAAGGCCGGCGTCAAGGCCAAGGCGCACCTGTTCGCCGACAAGGGCTGGACCTCCTACGCCACCACCATCTCCTGCATGGACGCCACGGTGAAGGACCGCAAGGCCGCCGTCGCCGCCTTCGTCAAGGCATCGATGGAAGGCTGGAAGAGCTACCTGGCCGATCCCGCGCCCGGCAACGCGCTGATCAAGAAGGACAACCCCAACATGACCGACGAACAGCTCGCGTACAGCGTGGCCAAGCTGAAGGAGATGGGCATGGTTACCGGCGGCGACGCCGTGAAGCTGGGCATCGGCATGATGGACGACAAGCGTATTGCCGCCAACTACAAGTTCCTGCTCGATAACAAGCTGGTCGAAGCCGGCAAGGTGACGCCCGCCGACGCCTACAACTTCTCCTTCATCAAGGATGCGAAGGTGATGCCGTGATGCGCGAACCGCCCGCCGTGCTGGCGGAAGCCGCGCCGGCGATCGAAGTCCTGTCGGCGCACAAGACCTACCCGAACGGCACGGTCGCCCTGCAGCCGGTGGACCTCACCGTGCCCGAAGGCGAGTTCGTCACGCTGCTGGGCCCCTCGGGCTGCGGCAAGAGCACGCTGCTGAAGATGGTGGCCGGCCTGCTGGAACCCACCGACGGCCGCCTGCTGCTGTGGCGCAAGCCGGTGCAGCAGCTGGAACAGGCGGGCAAGAAGATGGCCTTCGTGTTCCAGTCGCCCACGCTCATGCCCTGGGCCAGCGTGGCCGCCAACGTGCGGCTGCCGCTGGACCTGGCCGGCGTGGCGCGTGCGGAAGCCGATGCGCGCGTTGCCGATGCCCTGGCGCTGGTGGGCCTGGCGAAGTTCGCCAAGGCGCTGCCGCGCAATCTGTCGGGCGGCATGCAGATGCGCGTGTCCATCGCACGCAGCCTCGTGGTGCAGCCGCAGCTTCTCTTGATGGACGAGCCCTTCGGCGCGCTCGACGAGATCACCCGCCACAAGCTCGATGCCGACCTGCTGGAGCTGTGGCGCAGCAAGAAGCTGACGGTGGTCTTCGTCACCCACTCGATCCACGAGGCCGTCTACCTGTCGAACCGCGTGATCATGATGGCCGCCCGCCCGGGCCGCATCGTCGAGGAAGTGGTGATCGACGAGCCTTACCCGCGAAGTCCCGACTTCATGGTGACGCCGCGCTTCGCCCAGTACGCCAAGCGCCTGCAGGACAGCCTGCTGCGCGCCAGCCAGGAAAACGAGGAGGCGCTGCCGTGAAGCTCGCCAAGGCCAATTACCAGAAGGTGGTGTATCCCGCCTTCGTCGCGCTCGTCCTGCTCACCGCCTGGCAAGGCCTGGTCACCGGGCTCAAGCTGCCGCCCTACCTGGTGCCTTCGCCCATCCTGATGCTGCAGACGCTGGTGACCGACTGGCAGACGCTGGGCGGCTCGCTGCTGTTCACGCTGAAGATCACGCTGCTGTCCTTCCTGGTCGCAGTGGTGCTGGGCGTGTTGATTTCCTTCCTGTTCGTGCAGAGCCGCCGGATCGAGACCGCCCTCTTCCCCTACGCCGTGCTGCTGCAGGTGACGCCGATCGTGGCGGTCGCGCCGCTGATCATCATCTGGGTCAAGAACCCGACCGCCTCGCTGGTGATCTGCGCCGCCCTGGTGGCCCTGTTCCCCATCATCAGCAACACCACGCTGGGGCTGCGCAGCATCGACCCCGACCTGCAAAGCTACTTCGCGATGAACCGGGCCAACCGCGCCCAGACCCTGCTGCGCCTGCGGATTCCGAGCGCGCTGCCCTACTTCTTCGGCGGCCTGCGCATCTCCAGCGGCCTGGCGCTGATCGGCGCGGTGGTGGCGGAGTTCGTCGCCGGCACCGGCGGCAACAGCACCGGCCTGGCCTACCAGATCCTCTTTGCCGGCTACCAGCTGAACATCCCGCGCATGTTCGCCGCGCTGCTGCTGATCTCGCTGACCGGCGTGGCCCTGTTCGTGCTCATGGCATGGCTCTCGAAACTGGCCCTCGGTTCCTGGCATGCCAGCGAACTCTCCCGCGACTGACATGAACGCACCGATCCATCCCATCGAACAACTGCACGTCGCACTGCCGGACCTGGACTGGGTCACGGACGGCTCGCGCATCGCGCGCCTGTCGCAGGACTTCTCCTGGTTCAGCCCGGTGCTCAAGCGCCAGCTGGCGGGCAAGAGCGCCGACGCCGTCGTGCGGCCGCGCAACGAGGACGAGATCAAGCGCCTGGTCTCCCTGTGCGCGAAGCTGCGCATCCCCATCACCATCCGCGGCAGCGGCACCGGCAACTACGGCCAGTCCGTGCCCCTGCAGGGCGGCGTGGTGCTGGACATGAGCGGCTACAACCAGTTCCTGTGGGCGCGCGACGGCGCCGCCCGCGCGCAGGCCGGCATCCGTCTGTTCGAGCTGGAGACCAAGACGCGCGCCGCCTGCAACATGGAGCTGCGCTGCATGCCCAGCACCTACCGCAGCGCCACGCTGGGCGGCCTCTTCGGCGGCGGCTTCGGCGGCATCGGCTCGATCAACTACGGGCCGCTGGCCGCCCGCGGCAACGTGCTGGGCATCAAGGCCATCACGGTCGCCGAGGAGCCGGAGATCGTCGAGCTGCGCGGGCCCGAAGCGCTGCTGATGCACCACCTGTGGGGCACCAACGGTCTGGTGCTGGAGATCGAACTGGCGCTCGCCCCCGCCTACGACTGGCAGGAGCACTTCGTCGTGTTCTCCACGCTGGACGACGCGCTGGACTTCGGCCAGGCCGTCGCTTCGGCACCCGGCATCGTCAAGCGCGAGGTCGGGCTGCTGGCGCACCCCGTGCCCGCCTACCTGAAGCAGCATGCGGCCGAACTGCCGCCCGGCTGCCACGCGATGATCCTGGCCATCGCGCCGTCCAGCGAGCCGGCCGTGCGCGAGCTGGCGGCGCAGTGGCGCGGCGAAGTCACCTACAGCAAGAGCGCCGAGGAAATCGCGCGCACCCACCGCACGCTGCTGGAATACACCTGGAACCACACCACCCTGGCCGCGTTCAAGGTGGACAAGAACATCACCTACCTGCAAAGCGCCTTCGTGCCGGGCCAGCACCTGGAGCAGGTGCGGCGCATGGACAAGTTGCTGAGCCCGGAAGTGCAGATGCATGCCGAGTTCATCCGCAACCTCGACGGCGTGGTGACCTGCACGGCGCTGCAGATCGTGCAGTTCACGACCGAGGAGCGGCTGCAGGAGATCATGCAGACCTACCGCGACAACGGCGTGCGCATCAACGACCCGCACGTCTTCATCGTGGAAGACGGCAAGGCGGGTGGCGCGCTCTCGCAAGCCATCCAGGAGGTGAAGCAGCGCTTCGACCCCTTGAACCTGCTGAACCCCGGCAAGGTGCGGGCCTGGTCATGAGCATGGGCACGCCGATGGCGAACTACGCGTCCGCGCGGCGCGCCGGCGACTTCGTGTTCGTCAGCGGCGTGGTGGCGGTCGACCCCGCGCGCAAGGCCATCGTGGCGTCCTACGAGGACCTGCCGGCGCAGGCGCGCGAGCAGCTGCGCTCCATCGGCTACGACACCGGCCAGATGACCGTCGACCTCTACGAGGCCCCGGCGGTCGCGCAAAGCTGGTTCGTGCTGGAACGCATCCGCCAGATCGCCGCCGAACACGGCGCGCGGATGGAAGACGCCATCAAGCTGGTGCAGTACTTCCGCGACCTGCGCCACTACCCTTTCTACAACCGCGTGCGCGGCCTGTTCTATCCCGCGCAGCCCCCGGCCAGCACCGTCGTCGAAGTGGCACGGTTCATGCCTGGTGATGCCTGCCTGATCGAGGTGGAGGCCACGATCCACTTGAAATAGCCAACACGTGTCATTCCCGCGAAGGCGGGAATCCAGAGCGTCCCGAAGTGCCGGCGCAGCCGGCAGCCAACGCGGAAGCCCTGGATCCCCGCCTGCGCGGGGATGACCCCAGACCGCAGAGTAGAAGCTGGCAGTGGCGAGAGCCATGGGTCATTGCTCTGATTTCCACCCCCACCGGAGATCCAACCATGCTCAAACCTGCCCTCACCGCCCTCACCCTGGCCGCCGCGGCCACCCTGGCCCACGCCCAGGACAAGGTCACCTTCCTCACCTCCTGGTACGCCCAGGCCGAACACGGCGGCTACTACCAGGCGATCGCCAACGGCACCTACAAGAAGTACGGCCTGGACGTCACCATCAAGATGGGCGGTCCGCAGGTCAACGCGGTGCAGCTGCTGGCCGCCGGGCAAGCCGACTTCATGATGGGCAAGGACCTGCAGACGCTGACCGCGCTCAGCCAGGGCGTGCCGCTCACCACCGTGGGCGCCGTGTTCCAGAAGGAACCGCAAGGCATGGTGACCCACACCGATGTCAACACGCTGGCCGACCTCAAGACCCGCACCATCCTGGTCGCCACCAGCGGCCGCACCTCCTGGTGGCCTTGGCTGAAGGCCAAGTACGGTTTCACGGACGAACAGACGCGCCCCTACACGTCGAACATGCAGCCCTTCTTCAACGACAAGACGATGGCGCAGCAAGGCTACCCGGGCTCGGAGCCCTACACCGCGGAGCAGGCCGGCCAGAAGGTCAAGTTCTTCCTGTTCGCCGACGAGGGCTACCCGCCCTACGGCAACACCATCGTCACGCTGCAGAAGACGGCCAAGGACAAGCCGGACATGGTGCAGCGCTTCGTCAAGGCCACGCTGGAAGGCTGGAAGAGCTACCTCGACAACCCCGCCGCGGGCAACGCCCTGATCAAGCAGGACAACCCGAAGATGGACGACGGCACGCTGGCCTTCGCCCACAGGAAGATGAAGGAGCTGAAGTTCTTCGACGGCGGCGACGCCGCGAAGCTGGGCGCCGGCATCATGACGGATGCGCGCTGGGCCAGGACCTACGAGTTCATGCTGGCCAGCGAACAGATCAAGCCGCTCGCCAACTGGAAGGACGCCTACACCCTCCAGTTCGTCAAGGACGTGAAGGTGATGCCCTGATGCTGGTCACGCGCCAACCCGTGCTGCGCCGCTTCTGGTACGCCGTGATGCCCATGGCGAAGCTGGACGCCGGCCCGCAGCCCTTCACGCTGCTGGGCGAGAACATCGTGCTGTGGAAGAAGGCCGACGGCACGCCCGCCGCCGTGCGCGACCGCTGCTGCCACCGCACCGCGAAGCTGTCCAAGGGCTTCGTGCAGGACGGCAACATCGTTTGCGGCTACCACGGCTGGACCTACGACTGCAGCGGCGCCTGCGTGAAGATCCCGCAGGCGCCCGACATGCAGATTCCCGCCGGCGCCAAGGTGCCGGCCTACCACTGCGCCGAGCGCTTCGGGTACGCCTGGGTCGCGCTGGACGACCCGCTGATGCCGCTGCTGGAGGCGGAGGAGGAATCGCTCGGCTACCGCCGCATCCACCAGTTCGACGAAACGTGGAAGACCGGCGCGCTGCGGCTGATGGAGAACTCCTTCGACACCGCCCACTTCGCCTTCGTGCACAAGGGCACCTTCGGCCAGGGCGACCAGCACAAGCCGGAGCACTTCGCGCTGGACGAGACGGACTACGGCTTCGAGGCGCGCGTGGTGGTGAAGATCAACAACCCGCCCGTCTCGCACCGCATCACCGGCACCACCGACCCAGTGACGACGCGCAGCTTCTCCAACCAGTGGCACCTGCCCTTCCTGCGCAAGCTGGGGCTGGCCTACCCGAGCGGCATCCGCCACACCATCTTCACCTGCGCGACGCCGATCGACGACGAGCACATCCAGGTGATCCAGTGGCTGTACCGCAACGACACGGAAGAAGACTGTCCCGCCGAACTCCTGAACGACTGGGACACCCGCGTGGTGCTGGAAGACAAGGTGATCCTCGAATCGGTGGATCCCGATGCGCCGGTGGACGTCGGCCGCCGCGACGAACAAGGCATGGCCAGCGACCGCCCCGGCATGCTGATGCGCAAGCGCCTGCTGGCGCTGCTGAAGGAACACGGAGAAACCGAAGTGCACGGCTGGACCCGCATCCAGCCCGTGCGGGAGAACGCCGCATGCTGACCACGAAACAGAAAGTGTTGCGCCGCTTCTGGTACGCGCTGATGCCCATGTCCGACCTGGACGCGGGCCCCAAGCCCTTCCGCCTGATGGGCGAGGACCTGGTGCTCTGGAAACAGGCCGACGGCACGCCCGCGGCCGTCAGGGACCGCTGCTGCCACCGCACCGCCAAGCTCTCCAAGGGCTACGTCGAGAACGGCAACATCGTCTGCGGCTACCACGGCTGGACCTACGACTGCACCGGCGCCTGCGTGAAGATCCCGCAGCAGCCCGAGTCGCAGATCCCGGGCAATGCCCGCGTGCCGGCTTACCGCGCGCAGGAGAAGTACGGCTACGTCTGGGTCGCGCTGGACGATCCGCTGCGGCCCATCCCGCATTTCCCCGAGGACGGCCAGCCGGGCTTTCGCCGCATCTTCCAGTTCTACGAGGAGTGGAAGACCTCGCCGCTGCGCATGATGGAGAACTCCTTCGACAACTCGCACTTCTCCTTCGTGCACAAGGGCAATTTCGGCCTGATCGACCAGCCCAAGCCGGCGCCCTACCAGTTCACCGAGACCGACTACGGCTTCGAGGCCGAAACGCTGGTGCCGATCCGCAACCCGGAGCAGAGCCACCGGATCACGGGCACCACCGAGCCGATCACGCACCGGCACCTGGTCAACCGCTACTACCTGCCCTTCTCGCGCCGCTTCGGCTGCACCTATCCGGCCAGCGGCATCGCCCACATCATCTACAACTGCGCGACGCCGATCGACGACGACCGCATGATGCTGGTGCAATGGCTGTACCGCAACGACAGCGAGCAGGCGTGCAGCACGCAGTCGCTGATCGACTGGGATGCCGCCATCACGGCGGAAGATCGCGACATTCTGGAGGCGACCGATGCCGATGCCTGCATCGACACCACGCGCAAGGTGGAGTTCCACATGCCTTCGGACAAGCCGGGGCTGGTGATCCGCAAGCAGCTGCTGGACCTGCTGCGGGCGCACGGCGAGGAAGAAGTGCACCGCGGTTCCCTGCCGCGCGCGGGGGTGGCGGCATGAGCGACTTCCTGATTCGCAACGCCACGGCCATCCTCACCGGCTTGAAAGGCGATGCCGCTCGCGCACGAGGTTCCGACCTTCGGGTGCGCGCCGGCAAGATCACCGGGATCGGCACGCTGGCGCCGTTGCCCGGCGAGCGCCAGGTCGATGCGAGCGGATGCGTGGTCTACCCCTCCTGGGTCAATACGCACCACCACCTGTTCCAGTCGCTGCTGAAAGGCGATCCGGAAGGCCTGAACGCGACGCTGTCGCCGTGGCTGCTGGCCACGCCGATGCGGCTGCGGCCGCTGATGACCGAAGAGGACTTCCGCCTGTCGGCACGTGTGGGCCTGCTGGAGCTGGCGCTTTCGGGCTGCGCCACGGTGGCCGATCACAACTACCACTACTTTCCCGGCATGCCTTACGACGGCAGCGCCATCCTGTTCGAGGAAGCGGCGAAGCTGGGGCTGCGCTTCGTGCTGTGCCGCGGCGGCGGCACGCTGTCACGCTTGCCCAGCAGTGACCTGCGGCCGGAGTCGCGACCGGAGACGCTGGACGGCTTCCTGCGCGACGTGCAGCGCGTCGCGCGCGAGTTCCACGATCCGGCGCCGGACGCGATGCAGCGCGTGGTGATGGCGCCGACCACGCCGCCGCACTCCATGCTGCCGGAGGAGATGCGCGAGACCGCGCGGGAGGCGCGCCGTCTCGGCCTGCGGCTGCACTCGCACCTGTCGGAGACCGTGCAATACCACGACGCCGTGCACGGCAAGCACGGCATGAAGCCCGTGCAGTTCTGCGAATCGATCGAGTGGCTGGGGCCGGACGTGTGGTTCGCGCACCTGGTGAAGCTGGACGAAGACGAGATCGCCTTGCTGGGCAAGACGCAGAGCGGCATCGCGCACTGCCCGCAAAGCAACGGGCGTCTGGGCAGCGGCATCGCACCGGTGCGCCAGCTGGAGGCGGCCGGCGCGAAGGTGTCGATCGGCGTCGACGGCGCGGCGTCGAACGAAGCGGCGGACATGCTGTCGGAGACGCATGCGGCCTGGTTGATGCAGCGGGCGCGGGGCGGACAGGATGCGGTCGCTTTGTACCGGGGTGGCCAGGGCGAAGGCGACGCGGCGGCGACGACCGTGGAAGACGTCGTGCGCTGGGGCAGCGCGGGCGGTGCGGCTGTGCTGGGGCTGGATGCGGTAGGGACGCTGGAGCCGGGCAAGGCGGCCGACATCTCGATCTATGGCCTCGACCGCGATCCGCGCTATTTCGGGCTGCACGATCCGGCGATCGGGCCGGTGGCGAGCGGCGGCAATGCGGACCTGCGGTGGATGTTCGTGGCGGGGAAGGAAGTCGTGCGCGATGGGAAGGTGCCGGGGCTGGATGTGATCGAGCTGGGACGCAAGAGCGCGGCTGCGGTCAAAGGCATCCTGTCACGGCTTTGAACTTGCCGGTCATCCCCGCGAAGGCGGGGACCCAGGGCGCCCTGGCTTCCCGCCTTCGCGGGAATGACGTCACGCAATGATGTAAGCCGCCGCCCCCGTCGCCAGCAGCTTCCCGTCCGCCCCCATGAACTCCATCCGCGTGCTCGCCACCCGCGAGCCGAGCCGCAGCACCTCGGCCTGCAGCTCGAACGCCTCGCCGATGCCTGGCCGCAGGTAATCGATCCGCAGGTCGATCGTCCCGAGCTTGCCGAAGCGCTGCAGCCTTTGCCCCGGCGCTTCGTCCATGTGGCGGGCACCGATGGCCGCCATCACGGCCAGCCCGCCCATGGCGTCGAGACCGGCGCTGATCACGCCGCCGTGGATGCGGTTGAAGCTGTAGTGGCCCACCAGGTCCGGCTTCATCGCGATGCGGCCGGTCACACGCTCCGGCTTGAGGCTGGTGATGCGCAGGCCCAGCACGCGGTTGAACAGGATCTTGTCCTCGAAGATCTCCTTGAGTCCGGCGACGAACGCGTCTTCGAACTCGATGGGAACCGGCGGCGGATGGCGCGTCATAGCCCGAGCTGCCTCGCGGCCAGGTCCTTCATGATCTCCTCCGCACCGCCCCCGATCATCATCACCTTCACCTCCCGGTAGATCCGTTCGCTCCTGGTCCCGCGCATGTAGCCCATGCCGCCGAGGATCTGCACCGCCTGGTCGGCGCAGAACTGCATCGCCTGCGTGGCGTGGTTCTTCAGCATGCAGATCTGGGCCACCAGGTTGGGGTCAACGAAATTGGGGTCAGAACCCAATTTCTCGAGGGAAATTGGGTTCTGACCCCAATTTTGATCTGCGGTCTCGGTCACCTGATGCAGCCACGCTTCGGTCGAAGAGATGCGCATCTGCATGTCCACCAGCTTGTGGCGGATCACCTGCTTCTCGACCAGCGGGCCGCCGAAGGCGTGGCGGTCGCGGGCCCAGGCGAGGGCTTCGTCGTGACACGCCTGCGCGAAGCCCAGGGCCAGCGCCGACATCGCCAGTCGCTCGCCATTGAAGTTGCCCATGATCATCCGGAAGCCGGCGCCCTCTTCGCCGACCAGGTAGCGCGCGGGCACACGCACCTCGTCGAAGCGCAGCTGCGCGGTGTCGCTGCACAGCCAGCCCATCTTGTCGAGGCGCGTGCGCGAGAGGCCTTGGCTGTCGCCCGGGACGACGAGCATCGAGATCCCTTTCGTGCCGGGCTCGCCGGTGCGCACCGCCACCGTGATCCAGTCGGCGCGCATGCCGGACGTGATGAAGACCTTCTCGCCGCTGACGACGTAGTCGTCGCCGTCGCGGCGCGCGCGCGTCCGCAGGGCGGCCACGTCCGAGCCGCCATCCGGCTCAGTGATCGCCAGCGCCGCGATCTTCTCGCCGCGCAGCACACCCGGCACGATTTCCTTCTGCAAGGCCTCGCTGCCGTGCCGAAGGATCGGCGGCAGCGCGATGTTGTGCGAGAACAGGCTGGCCAGCACCCCGCCGCTCGCGCCCCAGCGCGCCATGGCGACCGACAACGCATTGCGCACCGCATAAGGCGCCGGCACGCCGCCCAGTTCCTCCGGATAACCCATGCCGAGGATGCCCAGCTGCCCCGCCTCGCGGTACAGCTCGCGCGGCACTTCGCCCACCGCTTCCCACTGCGCGACATGCGGCACCACGCGGTCGTTCATGAAACGGCGCACGCTGTTGGCCAGCGTCGCCAGGTCGAAGCCCAGGTCGTCGTCGTTCATGCCGCGGCCGCCAGCGTCAGGAGAACGCGCGCCGTGGCCACCTGCTGGCCCGGCTGCACGTGCACGCTCTGCACCACGCCGTCGCGCGGCGCGGCCAGCGCGTGCTCCAGCTTCATCGATTCGATCACCAGCAAGGTTTCCCCTTTCTTCACGCTGCTGCCGGCGCCGGCCTGCACCGCGATCACTTTCCCGTTGAAGGGCGCGCGCACCTCGCTCGCGCCGCCGCCCGCGCCATCCGCCTCGGGCGGCTCGAAAGATGCATCGGCGACGAACAGGTCGACCGCGCCGACCTGCACGTGCCACTGCCCGGTCCCGGTTTCCACCACCGTGGCCTGCGACGGCAGCACGCCGTCGGATTCACGCAAGGGCACGTCCAGCACCGCATCGCGATGGCGCACGCGCAGCGGCCGCTCGAAGGGCGAGGCCAGCGACGGGGCGGAGCCTTGCGGCAGCAGCGCCGCGCAGGCCGCCTCGGGCACGTAGCCGATCTTCTCGTCCTGCAGTTCGCGCCGCAGTTCCTCGCCGTGTTCGGCCAGGAAGGGCACCAGCGCCTCGCCGCGCGCGAACACCGGATGGCGCAGGCAGGCCGCGAGGAAGCGGCGATTCGTCGGCAGCCCCAGCACGCGCAGGTCGTCCAAAGCGGCCGTGAGCTGCGTCAGGGCCTGCGCGCGGGTCGGCGCATGCGCAATGAGTTTCCCGAGCATGCTGTCGTAATAGGGCGAGACGCGCATGCCTTCGGCGATGGCGTGGTCGAAGCGCAGCGGCGGCTCCCCGCCGAAGTGCCGCACCACGCCGGTGTGCGGCCGGAACTCCTCGTCCTCCGCGCACAAGCGCACTTCGATCGCATGGCCGTTCAGGCGCACTTCCTTCTGCCGCCGCGGCAGTTCCTCGCCGCAGGCCACGCGCAATTGCCACTCGACGAGGTCGAAGCCGGTGAGCGCCTCCGTCACCGGGTGCTCCACCTGCAGCCGCGTATTCATTTCCATCAGGAAGAAGTCCTGGCCTTCCAGCAGGAATTCGACCGTGCCCGCGCCGACATAGCCCGCGGCCTGCGCCAGCTCCACCGCGCACTGGCCCATGCGCTCGCGCAAGGCCGCATCGACCGCGGGACTCGGCGACTCCTCGATCAGCTTCTGGTGCCGCCGCTGCACCGAGCAATCGCGCTCGCCCAGGTGGATGCCGCCGCCATGCATGTCGCAGAAGACCTGCACCTCCACATGGCGCGGACGCAGCAGGGCGCGCTCCAACAGCAGCTCGCCGGAACCGAAAGCGGACTCGGCTTCCGACCGGGCGCTGCGCAGCGCAGCGGGCAAGTCCGTCGCTTCCATCACGAGGCGCATGCCTCGCCCGCCACCACCCGCCGCAGCCTTCACCATCAGCGGATAACCGATCTCGCCCGCCGCCGCCAGCAGGCGCTCGTCACCCTGGTCCTTGCCCTGGTAACCCGGCAGGCAGGGAATGCCCCGCGCCTGCGCCAGTTCCTTGGCGCGCGATTTGTTGCCCAAGGTTCGGATGGCGCCGGCCGGCGGTCCGATCCACAGCAGCCCCGCATCCTCGACCGCCTGCGCGAAGTCGGCGTTCTCGCTCAGGAAGCCGTAGCCCGGATGCACCGCGTCGGCGCCGCTGGCCCGCGCCGCGGCAATCAGCTTGTCGATGCGCAGGTAGGACTCGGCCGGCGTATTGCCGCCCAGCCCGTAGGAGCGCCCGGCTTCGCGCACGTGCAGCGCCTGCGCATCGGCCTCGGAGTACACCGCCACCGTCGCGATGCCCATCGCGCGCGCGGTGCGCAGCACGCGGCGCGCGATCTCCCCGCGGTTGGCAACCAGCAGGCGGCGGATCTGCAAGCTCATTCCTTCGCCGGCCGCTTGGCTACGCCCATCAGCCGGGCCAGGATCTGCAGCATCACCTCGTCGGCGCCGCCGCCGATCGAAGCCAGGCGGCCGTCCCGGAACATGCGTGCCACCTTGTTCTCCCAGGTGAAGCCCATGCCGCCCCAGAACTGCAGGCAGGTGTCCGGCACCGTGCGGTTCAGGCGGCCCGCCTTCAGCTTGGCCATCGAGGCGAGTTCGAGCACGTCCTGGCCCTGCACGTAGAGGTCGCAGGCGCGGTAGGTCAGCGCCCGCAGCGCCTCCACCTCGGTCTTGCATTCGGCCAGCTTGAACTGCACCCACTGCTGATCGGCCAGCGCGGCGCCGAACAGCTTGCGCTCCTGCGCCCAGTCGATCGTCCATTGAATGCAGTTGGTGAGCGACTGCAGGCAGCTCGCCGCGGCCCACAGGCGCTCCTCCTGGAACTGCTGCATCTGATAGATGAAGCCCTGGCCTTCGGCGCCGATGCGATACCGTTGCGGCACCCGCACTTCGTCGAAGTAGATCAGGCCGGTGTCGCTGCTGTTCATGCCGATCTTGCGGATCTTGCGCGCCACCTCGATGCCGGGGCGCAGCTTGCCGTTCTCGCGCATGGGCACGATCACCAGCGACTTGTTCCTGTGCACGGGACCTTCGCCGGTGTTCACCAGCATGCACATCCAGTCGGCCTGCAGGCTGTTGGTGATCCACATCTTCTGGCCGCTGATCACGTAGTCGTCACCGTCCTTGCGGGCGCGGCTCTTGATGCCGGAGACGTCGCTGCCCGCACCCGGCTCGCTCACGCCGATGCAGGCCACGGCGTCACCCGCGATGGCCGGCGCCAGGAACTCGCGCTTCAGCTCCTCGCTGCCGAAGCGCGCCAGCGCCGGCGTGGCCATGTCGGTCTGCACGCCGATGGCCATGGGCACGCCGCCGCACTCGATGTGGCCGAGCGCTTCGGCCATCGCCATCGAGTACGAGTAGTCGAGGCCTGCGCCGCCGTGCTCCTCCGGCTTGCACAGCCCGAGCAGCCCCAGCTGGCCCAGGCGCTTGAAGACCTGGTGCGCGGGAAAGATCTCGGCCTCCTCCCACTCCTCGACGTGGGGATTGATCTCCTCGGCTATGAAGCGTTTCAGCGTCTTCTGGATCTCGAGGTGTTCGTGGCTGTAGTCCATGGGCTCCGTCTCCTCACATGCGCGCGACGCCGAACTGCAGCGGTCGCAGGTCCTTCGCTTCCGCCTCGGCGATGGTGTCCAGGCAGAACGCCAGCACCGAACGGGTGTCGCGCGGGTCGATCACGCCGTCGTCCAGCAGCAGGCCCGAGGTGTAGAAGGCATCGGCCTGCGCCTCGAACAGCGCGACGATCTTGTCGAATTGCGCCTGCGACTGCGCCGCGTCGGGCGCGATGCCTTTGCGCGCCAGCGCCGCCTCGGTGACGATCTGCATCGTGCGCGCCGCCTGCTCGCCGCCCATCACCGCGGTCTTCGCGCTCGGCCAGCTGAAGAGGAAGCGCGGCGCGTAGCCGCGCCCGCACATGCCGTAGTTGCCGGCGCCGAAGGAGGCGCCGCACTGGATGGTGAGCTGCGGCACCGTGGCGTTGGTCACGGCCTGGATCATCTTGCTGCCATGCTTGATCATCCCGCCCTGCTCGCTTTCCTTGCCGACCATGTAGCCGGTGGTGTTCTGCAGGTAGACGATGGGGTGGCCCAGCTGGCACATCCACTGGATGAAATGTGTCGCCTTGTTGGCGCCGGCGACGTCGATCGGACCGTTGTTGGTGATGAAGCCGACCGCGTGGCCGCCGATGCGGCCTTGCGCGCACACGGTGGCTGCGCCGTAGAGGGGCTTGAATTCCAGCAGCGATTGGTCGTCGACGAGCCGCGTGATCACCTCACGCATGTCGACCGGCTCGCGAAGATTGGCGGGCATGATTCCGAGCAGTTCGTCCCGCTGCTCTTGCTCCCTCCCCCCCTGGGGCAGGGCTGGGGTGGGAGCGCTGCCGTCGCGCGCGAGGCGTGCAACGACATCCCGCGCGATGCCAAGCGCCTGCCGATCGTCCTCGGCGAGGTACTCCCCCAGCCCGGACACGCTCGTGTGCATCTCCGCCCCGCCGAGCTCCTCCTCCGTCGCCACCTCGCCCGTCGCCGCCATCAACAGCGGCGGCCCAGCGAGGAACGCGCGCGAGCGGCCCCGCACCATGATCACCACGTCGCTCAGCCCCGGCATGTACGCACCACCGGCCGTCCCCGACCCGTGCTGCACGGTGATCACCGGAATGCCCGCGGCCGACAGGCGTGCCAGGTTGCGGAACAACGCCCCGCCCTGCACGAACCCTTCCACGCGATAGCGCAGGAGATTGGCGCCTGCGCTTTCGACCAGGTGGATGAAAGGCAGCTTGTTCTGCAGCGCCAGTTCCTGCACGCGCAGGATCTTCTCCAGCCCCATGGCCTGGATCGCGCCGGCATCAATGCCCGAGTCGCTCGCCACCACCATGCAACGCACGCCGCCGACGAATCCGATGCCGGCAATCATCCCGCCGCCCGGCACCGACGCCGCCGGGTCCTTGCTGTCCTGCAGGTAGCCGGCCAGCGAACACAAGGGCAGGAAGGGCGCGCCCGCGTCCAGCAGCAGGCCCACGCGTTCGCGCGGCAGCAACTGCCCGCGCCGCTCGAACACGGCGCGCGCCTCGGCCGACTTGTCGGCCGCCCGCTGTTCCAGCGCGCGCAGCTGCGCGACCCGCTCGCGCATCGCCTCTGCACGGCTCACGACTGCAGCACCTTGGGCGCCTCGTAGCGATGGAAGCCGTCGAAGGGCTTGACCGCATCGCGCTGCTGCGCCTCGGGCGCCGCCGCGACGTGGCCCCAGCCGAGGCGCACCTGCGGGCGCGCGCCGTCGATGCGCAACACGCTGCCGCTGATGAAGGACGCCGCCGGGCTGAGCAGGAAGACGATGCCCGCCGAGGTTTCGGCTTCGGTGCCGAAGCGCCCGGCTGGAACCGTCGCGCGCATGTCGCGCAGCATCGCACCCGCTTCCGGCGGGTAGTGGTCCATGCCGCTCGACGCGATGTAGCCGGGCGCCACGGCGTTCACGCGCACGCCGCTCTTGGCCCACTCCAGCGCCGCCGTTTCGGTGAAGCTCACCATGCCCGCCCGCGCCGCGCCGCTGTGCGCCATGCCGGGCATCGAGCCCCAGATGTCGGCCACGATGTTGACGATCGCGCCGCCATGCGCCTGCATGGACTGCTTGTAGCACTCGCGCGCCACCAGGAAGCCGCCGGTGAGGTTGGTCGCCACGACGGCATCCCAGCCCTTGGCACTGATGTCTTCCAGCGGCGTGATGTACTGGCCGCCGGCGTTGTTCACCAGGCCGTGGATGCGCCCATGCGCCACCACGATCGCCTGGACCACGTCCTGCACCTGCAGCTCGCTGCGGATGTCGCAGGCATGGAAGGCGCAGCGGCCGCCGTCGGCGACGATCTCGCTGGCGACGTGCTGCAGCTTGTCCAGCTTGCGTCCCAGCAGCACCACGTGCGCGCCCAGCGCCGCGAGTTCGTGCGCGGTGCAGCGCCCTATGCCGGAGCCGCCCCCGGTGACCAGCACCACCTGGCCCTGGAAGAGCCCGGAATGGAAGACGGAGCGATAGCCCTTGTGCTTGTCGTTCATGCGGTTTCCCCGATGAAAAGGCCCATGGCGGCCGCAGTCAATTCGTCCAGCGAGGCGCCCTTGCGGCTGTCGAACCACTGGGCCGACCAGTTGAGGGCGCCGAAGATCAGCAGGCGGGCCAACTTGACTTCCGCCTTCAGCCGGCCCGCGGCATGCAGCGCTTCAAGCACCGGCACCCAGGGCGCTTCGTAGGCGCCCTGCAAGGCGGCCAGCGACGTGCGCTGGCGCGGCGTGATCGAGCGCGCCTCGTACAGCATCACGGGAATGAAGTCGCTGCCGGCGCCGAGCAGCACCTCGAAGTGATTCCGCACGAGCACCCGCAGCGCCTGCGCCGGTTCGGCCGCGCCCGAGCTTTCCAGCACGCGCGCCTGGCGCTCCAGCGCCGAACGCATGCCCTCTTCCATCACGGCGAACAGCAGCGCCTGCTTGCTCTTGAAGTGATAGAAGGGCGAGCCGCTCTGCATGCCGGCGGCGGCGGCGATGTCGCGGGTACTGGTGGCGGCGAAGCCCTTGCGCCGGAACAGCTTCGCCGCGCCGACGATCAGCGCGCGCCGGCGATTGCCGTCGTCGCGCTCGTCGACCGTCTTGCGCGGGCGGCCGCGCGGGCGCTTGGCAGGTGCGGTGGAACGGGCGGGCACAAGGTCCATTTGGACCGCGACGTTAGCAGGTCGCCGGAATTACGGCAAGCGGGCGCTCGGTGAAATTAATTCTTGTCATCCCCGCGCAGGCGGGGACCCAGGACGGCGCGCAGCGCCTGCTTCAATGCCCTGGATTCCCGCCTCCGCGGGAATGACGGGAGAAGGCTACTTCTTCCCCAAACTCAACTCGAACAAGACCGTCGGAATCGAGAAGTCCCCGAACTCCGGCCCCAGCGCGATCTCGCCGCTGTCGTGCAGCACGCAGTCGTCGCGCCGCAGCTTCAGCTCGGTCGGCGCGCCCTGGAAGCGCACGCAGGTGCCGTAGCTGCTCAAGTCGACCAGCACGAAGGAATCGTTGCGCCAGTCGATGCGGGCATGCAGGCGCGACACGCGCGGATCGGCCACCACGAATTCGGCTTCGCGCACCCGCCCAAGATGGATCGGCAACTGGCCGGTGGTGTACTCGACGGCCTGGTCCAGGTAGCGAAGCTGCAGCTTGCCTTGCACCACCGGCTTGAAGGGGCTGCGCTTGCCGGGGTCGAAGGCCGGCAGCGTCATCATGTCGGTGGACGCGTCTTCCTGCCAGTCGATGCGGTAGACGTTGGTGGCCTGCGCCTTGCCGCGGATCGGCACCGGGCCCAGCGGATGGAAGCGCGCGCCGGGTGGCGGCGCCTGCAGCTGGCCGACCACGTCCGCGCTGGCCCAGATCTGCCGGGCGCCCGACAGGTCGGAAAGGCGGGACGCGACGTTGACGGCGTCGCCGTAGCAGTCGCCGTCCTGCTCGACGATGTCGCCGGAGTCCAGGCCCACCTGCAGCTGCAGCTTCTGCACCGGACCGCGCGCGGTCTGGCGGCGCGCATGCTCGCGCTGCATCTGCACCACGGCCTGCACGGCGCTGCCGCCGTCCGGGAAGAGCGCCAGGACCCCGTCGCCCAGCATCTTGACGACGCGGCCGTCGTAGTCGGTCACGACCTGCGCGATCCAGTCGGTCAGCGCGGTGATGGCCTGCGTGGCCTTGGCGTTGCCCAGGGCCTCGAAGACGCCCGTGCTGCCGGTGAGGTCGGCGAACATCACCGTCGTCTTTGCCGTCATGGCTCCCTGGCGTAGTTAGGTCCGGGCCAGTTTAGCCTCATTGGCCGCCGGACTCCGCCAGGCACTCTGCCAAATAGTGCGCAGTCCGGCTCTCCCGCACCCGCGCGACCTGCTCCGGCGTGCCCGCGGCCACCACCCGGCCACCTTGCTCGCCGGCGCCCGGCCCCATGTCGATCACCCAGTCGCTCTGGGCCACGACCCGCATTTCGTGCTCCACCACGACGACCGTGTTGCCCTCGTCCACCAGCCGCTGCAGCTGCGCCATCAGGCGGTCGGCGTCGGAGGCGTGCAGGCCGGTGGTCGGTTCGTCCAGCACGTACAAGGTGTCACCGCGGTGCATGCGCTGCAGCTCGGTGGCCAGCTTGATGCGCTGCGCTTCGCCGCCGGAGAGTTCGGTGGCCGGCTGGCCGAGGCGCAGGTAGCCCAGGCCGATGTCCAGCAGCACCTGCAGCGGACGCTGCACGGCCGGCTCCTCCGCGAAGAAAGCCGCCGCCTCTTCGACGGTCATCGCCAGCACTTCGGCGATGCTCTTGCCGTTCCACTGGATCTCCAGCGTCGGCGCGTTGTAGCGCGCGCCGTGGCACGCGGGGCAAGGCGCGTACACGCTGGGCATGAACAGCAGCTCCACCGACACGAAGCCTTCGCCCTCGCAGGTGTCGCAGCGGCCCTTGGGCACGTTGAAGGAGAAGCGGCCCGCGTCGTAGCGGCGCCTGCGCGCGGCCGGCGTCGCCGCGAACAGCTTGCGCACGGCATCGAAGAGGCCGGTGTAGGTCGCGAGATTGGAACGCGGGGTGCGGCCGATCGGCTTCTGGTCCACCTGCACCAGCCGGCGGATCGCCCCGGTGTCGCCGGCGAGGCGCCCCGACCACGAGCCGTCGCGCGCGCTCGGCTCGTAGGCCGCTTCGTCAGCTTCTTCCTCGCCGTCGGGCACGTCGCTGCCCAGGTGCTGCGCCACCAGTTCCAGCAATGCGCGGCTGACCAGCGTGGATTTGCCGGAGCCCGACACGCCGGTGACCGCGGTCAGGCAGCCGAGCGGAATCGCGGCATCGAGGTGATCGAGGTTGTTGCGGGTGATGGCTTCCAGCCGCAACCAGCCGCGTGGCGCACGCGCTTCCTTGCGCGGCAGCGGCACCTCGCCGAACAGGTGGCGCCGCGTCTGCGAGCGCTCGACCTGCGCCAGGCCCGCCGGCTCGCCGCTGTACAGGACTTCGCCGCCGCGTTCGCCGGCCGCGGGGCCCACGTCCACCAGCCAATCGGCGTTGCGCATCAGCGCCAGGTCGTGCTCCACCACGTACACGGAATTCCCCGACGCCTTCAGCCGCTGCAAGGCTTCCAGCAGGGCCACGCCGTCGGCGGGATGCAGGCCGGCCGAGGGTTCGTCCAGCACGTAGATCACGCCGAACAGCTGCGAGCCGAGCTGCGTGGCCAGGCGCAGCCGCTGCAGCTCGCCCGGCGACAGGGTCGGCGTGCTGCGTTCCAGCGTGAGGTAGCCCAGTCCCAATTGGCGCAAGGTCTGCAGGCGCTGCACCGCGTCCTGACCCAGGCGCTGCGCCGCCAGGCGCTTCTCCTCGGACACCGCGGAGGTCAGCCGCACGTCCGGTGCGCCCGCATGCGAGGCACCGCCCTTGGCCACGCGCGCTTGCGTCGCCTTGCGCGAGGCGGAGCGGCTGATCCTGTCGCTTTCCGGCACGAGTCGATCGAGGTGGCCTTCGGCAGCGGGTCGCAGGACCTCCAGCACCTGCTCGATCGGCAGCTGCGACAGCGCACCGATGTCGTAGCCGGCGAAAGTGACCTGCAGCGCCTCGCGTTTCAGGCGCTTGCCTTCGCACGCGGGACAGGCACTGCTCACCATGTAATGGCTCACGCGCTTTTTCATCATCGCGCTCTGGCTGTGCGCGAAGGTGTGCAGCACGTAGTTCCTGGCGCTGGTGAAGGTGCCCATGTAGGCGGGCTCGGTCTTCGCCCGCAAGGCCTGCTTGGTCTCCTTCGGCGTGAAGCCGGGATACACCGGCACCGTCGGCGTCTCGTCGGTGAACAGGATCCAGTCGCGCACCTTCTTCGGCAGCTCGCGCCAGGGCGTGTCGACGTCGTAGCCCAGGGTGACCAGGATGTCGCGCAGGTTCTGCCCGTGCCAGGCCGGCGGCCAGGCCGCGATGGCGCGTTCGCGGATGGTGAGCGAGTCGTCCGGCACCATCGACGCCTCGGTGGCGTCGTAGATGCGGCCCTGGCCGTGGCAGCGCGGGCAGGCGCCTTGCGGCGTGTTGGGCGAGAAGTCCTCCGCGTACAGCATGGGCTGGCCCGGCGGATAGTGGCCCACGCGCGAATAGAGCATGCGCAGGATGCTGGAGAGCGTGGTCACGCTGCCGACCGAGGAGCGCGTGCTGGGCGTGCCGCGCTGCTGTTGCAGCGCCACCGCCGGCGGCAGGCCGTCGATGGAGTCGACCTCGGGCACGCCGGCCTGGTCGATCAGGCGCCGGGCATAGGGCGACACCGACTCGAGGTAGCGCCGTTGCGCTTCGGCATAGATCGTGCCGAACGCGAGCGAGGACTTGCCCGAGCCCGAGACGCCGCTGAACACCACCAGCGCGTCGCGCGGGATGTCGACGTCGACGTCCTTGAGGTTGTGTTCGCGCGCGCCGCGCACGCGCACGTAACCGCGTTCGCGCGCGTCCGTTGCCGGCGGCGAGCGCTCCTCCGTGGCCGGGTTGGTGTTGTGGATGCGTTCCTTGCCCATGCTGCCACGCTAGGGCTTGCCTGCCCCCAGCCCGGTCAGACGGGACTGTCGCCCCTCGTAGGGGTTCGCGCAGCGACCCCACCACCCCACTTGCTGAGCCACACGCCCAGCGCCGTCGCGGTGCCGTACAAGGCCATCGCGCCACCCACCACGGCAAACAGCGCCCAGGGCTGCGGCGCGATCCTCGCCACGGCATGGCCGGCCAGCAGTACGAACAGGAAGCGCAGGAAGGAGGCAGCGACCGGCGCCGCGACATTGCCGGCGCCCTGCGCGGCGAAGTAAAGCGTGAGGCCGAGGCCGAAGAGGCCGAAGCCCGGCCCCGCCCAGCGCAGGTAGCTGCGCGCATGGGCGAGCACGGCCGGGTCGCTGCTGAACCAGCGCGCCCACAGGTCGGGCGCGACGAGCAGCAGCACGCCGATGCTGCCCAGCAAGGTCGCCGACACCGCGCCCGCGGTCCAGGCGACGCGGCGCGCCCGCGCGACGTCGCCCGCGCCGATGGCCATGCCGACCATGGGCACCGCGGCGACGCCGACGCCGAAGGCGATCGGCACCAGCAGGAACTCCAGGCGCGAGCCGATGCCGTAGCCGGCCAGCGCATCGTTGCCGTGCGCGGCCACCAGCGAAGTCACCACCAGCACCGTGCCTATGGTGAGCAGCGGCGACAGGCAGGCCAGCGCGCCGACGCGCAGGATGTCCTGGAACAGCGGCCACTGCAGGCGTACGCCGCCCAGGGCCAGGCGGATACGCGCCGGCCCTTGCCGCAGGTACCACCAGAGCGCGATCGCCGCGGTGTAGTAGGCGATCACCTGGCCGAGCGCCACGCCGCGCATGCCCAGGCGCGGCACGCCCAGCAGGCCGAGTCCCAGCACCGAACCGAAGGCCACCTGCAGCAGGGCCGCGGCGAGGATGGAGCCGGAGGGCAGCCGCATGTTGCCGCTGCCGCGCACCAGCGAGATCAGGGTGTTGAACAGCCAGATCGCCGGGATGGCGCAGAAGGCCCAGGCGCCGTAGACCTGCGCCTGTTCGAGCACCTCACCGCTGCCGCCGAGGCCGCGGAAGAGTGCGGGCCCGAAGACCCACAGCAGCAAGGTGAAGGACAGGCCCGCGGCGACGCCGATGCACAGCGCGTGCACGGCCAGCGCACGCGCCTTCTCCGCCTGCCCGCCGCCCAGCGCGCGGCTGATCGCCGACGACACGCCGCCACCCATCGCGCCCGCCGAGAACATCTGCATCAGCATGACGAAGGGAAACACCAGCGCCATCGCGGCCAGCGCGGTCTTGCCGAGAAGGCCCACGTAGAGCGTCTCGCCGATGCCGACCGCGGTGGCCGCCGCCATCGCGAAGACGTTGGGCACGGCCAGGCGCAGCAGCGTGGGGAGGATGGGGCCTTGCAGCAGGGGCGACGTCAAGCCAGGTTCTCCGCCCGCGCCTGCAGCAGCTCCTTCTCCCGCGCGTTCCCCGCCAGCGCCGCCGCCTGCAGGAAGGCTTCGCGCGCCTCGGCATTGCGCCCCAGCTTGGCCAGCAGGTCGCCGCGCACGCTGGGCAGCCACTGGTAGTTGCGCAAGGCCTTGTCATCGAGCAGGAGGTCGACGATCGCCAGGCCGGCGGCGGGTCCTTCGGCCATGGATACCGCCACCGCGCGATTGAGCTCCACCACCGGCGACGGCGCCACCTGCGCAAGCTGTGCGTACAGCGAGGCGATGCGCGCCCAGTCCGTAGCGGCGGCGGTGGTGGCGCGCGCGTGGCAGGCCGCGATGGCCGCTTGCAGCGCGTACACGCCTTGCGCGCCGCCTAGCGCTTCCGCGCGCGCCAGCGCGGCCAGGCCGCGGCGCACCAGCAGGTGGTCCCAGCGGGCGCGGTCCTGGTCCTGCAGCAGGATGGGCCGGCCGGCACGGTCCGTGCGCGCCGGCAGGCGCGAGGACTGCAGCTCCAGCAGCGCGGCCAGGCCGTGCGCTTCCGGCTCCTGGTTCGCCAGCTCCGCCAGCATGCGCGCCAGCCGCAATGCCTCCTGCGCAAGCGCCGGCCGCATCCAGTCCTCGCCGGCCGTCGCCGTGTAGCCCTCGTTGAACACGAGGTAGATCACCTCCAGCACCGAGGCCAGCCGCGGGCCGAGCTCGGCGCCGCGCGGCACTTCGTACGGCACCTTGGCCTCGCTCAGGGTGCGCTTGGCGCGCACGATGCGCTGCGCGATCGTCGGCTCGGGCACGAGGAAGGCGCGCGCGATCTCGTGCGTGCCCAGGCCGCCCAGCAGCTTCAGCGTGAGCGCCACCCGCGCCTGCGCCGGCAGCACCGGATGGCAGGCGGTGAAGATCAGGCGCAGCAGGTCGTCGCCGATATCGTCCTGGCGCGCCGCATCGAGCGCGTCGACGAAGTCCGGCACCACCAGCGCTTCCTGCGCCTCGAGGTCGAGGCCCAGCTCCTCGAGCTTCTCGCCCTGCATCTTCAGGCGCCGCAGGTGGTCGAGCGCGCGCCGCTTGGCGGTGGTCATCAGCCAGGCGCCCGGGTTGTCCGGGACGCCGTCGCGCGGCCAGTGCTCGAGCGCGGCGACCAGCGCGTCCTGCGCCAGTTCCTCCGCGACGCCGATGTCGCGCACCATGCGCGCGACCGCGGCGACGATGCGCGCCGACTCGATGCGCCAGACCGCCGCGATCGCCTGGTGGGTCGCCGAATGCATCTGCGCTGCGGCCTCAGGCGTGCGGCGGCGCGGCGTTCGGGTCCATCCACATCAGCTCCCAGACGTGGCCGTCGAGGTCCTCGAAGCCGTGGCCGTACATGAAGCCGTGGTCCTGCGGCGCATTGGGTGCGGTGCCGCCGGCGGCCAGCGCCTTCTGCACCAGCGCGTCGACCTCGGCGCGGCTCTCGCACGACAGGCACACCAGCACTTCGGTGGACTTCTTCGCGTCCGAGATCGGCTTCTTGGTGAACGACTGGAAGAACGGCTCGACCAGCAGCATCGCGTAGCTGGCGCCGTCGTTGATCACCATGCAGGCGCCCTGCTCGTTGGTGAACTGCGGATTGAACGTGAAGCCGAGCGCGCCGAAGAAGGCCTTGCTGCGCTCCATGTTCTTGATGGGAAGGTTGACGAAGATCTGGCGGGCCATCGTGGAACTCCTTGGTGTTTTCTTACTGCATGCCCAGGTCGCGGAAGCGCTGCTCGGTCTCGGGCCGGAGCATGCCTTCGAAGTCTTCCATCTCGTACAGCTGCCGCACCTCGATGTGGCAGGCCATGCCTTCGCCGACCGGATTCGGGAAGCGGCGCGTCCACTCGATGGCTTCGTCGCGGGTGCGGGTCTGGATCAGGGTGTAGCCCGCCACCAGTTCCTTGCTTTCGGTGAAAGGCCCGTCGACGACGGTGCGCTTGCCGCCGTCGTACTGCACGCGCCAGCCCTTGCTGCTCGGCTGCAGGCCGGAAGCATCGAGCAGCACGCCGGCGCGCGACAGCTCCTCGTGGTACGCCCCCATGGCGGCGAACAGCGGCTCGGGGTTGGGCGGGAAACGGCCGGCCTCGCTGTCGGGCGTGGCCTTGACGATGATCATGAAGCGCATGGCGGACTCCTTCGGGTTGGGGAAGCCGCGTTTGGGCGGCTTCTCTGGACACGACGAACGAGGGCTGGCGGAATCGACATGGGGTGCAAAAAACGCAAAGCCGGGGTTGCCACCCCGGCCTACGACTCCCCGTAGGCCGGGGTGGCAACCCCGGCTTCCCCTGCTACAGGTAACAGGGCGCCGTCTCGCGCACTTCCACGGTCGCCCACTCCGCCGCCGGGCACTCCCGCGCCAGCGCCAGCGCTTCCTCGCGCGTCTTGCAGCGCACGAGGAAGAACCCGCCGATCATCTCCTTGGCTTCGGCGAACGGGCCGTCGAGCACCGCGGCCTTGCCGGCGCGCACCTGCACTCGGGCGCCGCTGTCCTGCGGGGCCAGCGATTCGACGGCGAGGAGGAGGTCGCGCTTCTGGAGGTCTTCCGCGAAGCGCACCATGCGGTCGTAGACCGCTTCGCCCTCGGCGCGCGTGCGGGTAGCGCGCTGGCCGACGGGTTCCTGGATCAGCAGCATGTAAGCCATGCGGCCATGATAAGGGTCAGGAGGTCAGGCCCAGACCCGCGAAGCTGCTCTGGAAGGCGGTCGGCCGCGGCGGCAGGATGACCGTGGCCTGCACCAGCGCCGTGCCGTCGAACTCCTCGGACACCATCGCGCCGCCGACTTCGTCGCCGAAGGCATCGCCCAGCGCCGCATGCGTGCCGGCGGAAATCGCGACGGTGCCGGCAACGGCGTTGAATGCCATCGCCGCGGCCTGCCGGCGTTCCGCGCCGACCACCACGGCCCACTGCCGGCTCTGCGCCTGGAACACCGCCAGCGTGCAAGGCCCGGTGTAGAGGCCGACGCGGAACTGCACGGCCTCCACCGCGTGCTGCAGCGACAGCGCCATGCGCAAGGCGGCGCGCGGGCTCTTGAACAGCGTGAGCGAGCCCGGCTCCGCGCTGTGGTCGGCGCGTCCACCGTTGCTGGCGGCAAGCCAGCGCAGTTCGCGGCGCACCCGGGCGGCCTCTTCGCTGCCGGCAGCCACCGAAGGCTCGGCATGCAGCAAGGTGAGCGTGCACTGTTCGAAAGAGACGCCCCGGCCCGCCATGTCGCCGAACACCTCCTGCCAGACGGCAGGCGGCAGGGAGCGCTGGATCTTCGCGGAGAGACTCTCGAGCAGGGTGGAGGCGGTCATGTCGTCGTTCCTTGTCTTGTGGACTGCTGTTGGCAGGGATCGCAACGAATTGCTGGAACGAATTACAACTGCTTTCAAATGGCGCATCGTAGGGCGATTCACTGCGGCCCCGGAGCCAATTCCCTAACCCACGATGAAACTCAGGCGCGGACGCGCGTGAGCATGCGGCCGACCACCGACAACGCTGCCGCCACGTAGGCGAACCCGGCCGGCACCCACATCACCAGGCCACCCAGCTGCTGGTCCTGCACGGGATCGACACCGAGCGACGCCGCCGGAATGAGGTAGGCCGGATACCAGGGCGTCGGCGCAAGACTGAGCAAGGCGCCCAGTGCGGCCGTGTGCAGCATGGTGGTGAAGAGGTAGGCGACGGAAGGACCGGGGCCGTAGCGGCCGCGCGGGTCATGGCCCAGGACGGCCCACCAGAAGAACAGCGCCGTCGCCAGGAAGGAAACGTGCTGCGCGATGTGCACCGCCTCGTCGTGCAAGGCGGCATCGAACAGCGCCGGCACGTGCCAGCTCCAAAGCGCCAGCGCATGGAGGGCCCAGGCGGCGAGCGGGTCGGTGAGTGCACCCCACAGCAGCGACCAGGGGCCGCGGCCGGTCCAGCGTCCCACGGCGCGGCTTGCCCCCGCCGGCAAGGCCCAGGCCCAGGCCGCCAGCGGGCGCCCCAGGACCAGCAGCGGCGCGGCGACCACCATCAGCAGCTCGTGCTGCACCATGTGCGCCGAAAAGAGCCAGCCGCCCAGCGCGTCGAGCGGCGACACCAGGGCCATCGCCAGCGCCAGCCAACCCGCCGCGAACGCTCCGGCCTGGCGCAGCGCGATGCCGCGGCCACGCCCCGCGTTGCGCCACAGGCGCCGCACGCCTAGCGCGTAGCCACCGGCCGCCAGCAGCATCGACACCACCAGCCACGGCGCGGAATTCCAGTTCGACCAGGACGGCGGCAATTCGGCGGTGGCGTGCGCGCGGGCCGCGAGCGGCAGCGCGGCGGCCAGCATCAGGGCCAGGGCGCGCATGGCGACAGGACCAGCAGGCCGAACCACATGGCGAGAATCACCAGCGCCGAGAGCGCCGACACTGCGACCGCCAGCAGCGCCAGGAAGCGCCGCGTCGCGCCGGGAGTGCCGGCGTCGCTGTCCGGGCCGCCGGGCTCCTCACGCCGCGCCGACCAGTCACTGACGGCGAGCGCCAGCAGGACGAGCACGATGGCGAGCGCCGCGGCGGCCGCGCCGTGCAGGCCCAGCCGCGACTGGCTGGCGCACGCAGGCGTCACCTGCGCATACAGCGCGCTTTGCGCGGCCAGCGCGATGGAAGGCGAGAGCAGCAGGGCGAACCAGCTTCTCATCTCAGGTCACCCTCGCGCCCCAGTAGATCACCAGGTAGATCGGCAGCCAGGTGAGCACGACGAAGTACCAGTAGAACGAGTTCTCGCTGGCGTCGACGAAGCGCTTGCCGTCCAGCGGGCCCTTGAAGAACAGCACGGCCAGCACCAGGGTGTCGATCAGGTCGGTCACGATGTGCGTGGTGTGCAACGCCAGCAGCAGCCACACCACCGAGCCGTAGGCGCTGCTGTCCCAGCGGCAGTTCAGGGCGGCGAATTCCATGACGCGCAGCGCGACGAACGCCAGGCTGAACAACACGCTGATCACCAGCCAGCGGCGCACGCCCTGCAGCCGCAGGGCCTCGGCTTCCTTCTTGGCCATGTGCGCGGGGATGAAGCTCGCCAGCATCACGCCGGTGTTGAGCGTGCCCCAGAACAGGTCCGGCGGCGGCGCCGTCATCGGCCAAGTGGCGGAGTGGCTGCGCAGGTAGAAGTAGGCCATGACGGCCAGCGCGAACACCGTGCCTTCGATGGCCATCATCCCGAGCGTTCCCCACCACATCAGGCTGCGGTGCGAGAACACGACCGTCGGCAGCTCGCGGACGTCGAGCGCGCGCATTTCGCCGCTCATGCCTGCTTCTCCAGCGCCAGTTCTTCCGCCGCCTCGCGCCGCCGCGGCCAGAACCAGCAGATGCAGGCGATGACGACGGGCACCGTGCCCCAGACGGCCGCCCAGGGCGTGAAGATCGAGCCGATGAAGAACACGGTGGTGGCCACCGCGGTGAGGAACGGCCAGGGCGAAGGGTCGGGGAACATCGCCCGGGCGTCGGGACGCGCATCGGCGACGGTCGTCGTCAGCACTTCGCGCAGGTCCGCCGCGAGGCCGCTGACGTGGTCCGGCGTGCCCTCCGGGGCCGGCTGCCACAGCGCGTCGCGTCCGTGCACCACGGGAAGGGCGGGGAAGTTGCAGGGCCGCGGCGGCGATTCCGCCAGCCACTCGAGCGTGCCCGCACCCCATGGGTCGGCTCCCGCCAATGCTCCGGCGCGCGCGCTGCGAATCGCGTTGACCAGCGACAGCAGGATGCCGGTGGCCAGCGTGATCGCCCCGACGGTCGACAGCAGGTTCAGGTTGCCCCAGCCCATCTCGGCCGGGTAGGTGTACACGCGCCGCGGCATGCCCTGCAGCCCCAGGAGGTGCATCGGGAAGAAGGCGACGTTGAAGCCGGCGAACATCAGCCAGAAGCTCCAGCGCCCGAGCGCTTCCGACATCATCCGGCCGGTGAACTTGGGGAACCAGTAGTAGAAGGCGCCGAACAGCGGGAACACCGCGCCCCCGAGCAGCACGTAGTGCAGGTGCGCCACCACGAAGTAGCTGTCGTGCACCTGCGTGTCGATCGAAACCGAGGCCAGCATCAGCCCCGTCATGCCGCCCAGCACGAGGATGAAGAAGAAGGACAGCACGTAGAGCATCGGCGTCTTCAGCGACAGCCGCCCGGTCCACAGCGTGGCGAGCCAGCAGAAGATCTGCGTGGCGGTCGGGATCGCGATCAGCAGGCTGGCCGCGGTGAAGAAGGCCTTGCCCAGGTCCGGCAGGTTGGTGGCGAACATGTGGTGCACCCAGAGGCCGAAGGCGAGGAAGCCGGTCGCGATGAGCGACAGCACCATGGCGGTGTAGCCGAAGACGGGCCGCCGGGCGAACGTCGGCACGATGGCCGAGATGAAGCCCAGGCCGGGCAGGAAGATCAGGTAGACCTCGGGGTGGCCGAAGAACCAGAACATGTGCTGCCACAGCAGCGCGTCGCCGCCCTCGCCCGGGTTGTAGAAGTGCGTGCCGACCAGGCGGTCCAGGATCAGCAGCGTGCTGGCCGTGGCGACCGCCGGCATCGCGAACATGATCATGAACGCCGTCACCAGCATGCTCCACACGAACAGGGGAATGCGGTTGAGCGTCATGCCGGGTGCGCGCATCTTGAACACCGTGCAGATGATGACGATGGACTCCATCAGCGCAGACACCTCGGTGAAGGTGATCATCTGGGCCCAGAAGTCGCTGCGCTTGCCGGCGCCGTAGTCGGGGCCGGCCAGCGGCACGTACGAGAACCAGCCGGCGTCCGGCCCGCTGTCGAGCGCGAACACCACGTACAGCATGATCCCGCCGAACAGGAAGATCCAGTAGGCGTAGGCGTTCATGCGCGGGAAGGCGACCGAACGCGCGCCGATCATCAACGGCACCAGGTACATCGCCACCGCCTGCATCACCGGCACGGCGAACAGGAACATCATGGTGCTGCCATGCATGGTGAAGACCTGGTTGTAGAGGTCTGGTCCCATCAGCGTGTTGCCCGGGCGCGCGAGCTGCAGCCGCATCCACGCCGCCAGCAGGCCGCCCAGCGCAAAGAACACCAGCGTGGTGACGATGAAGCGCCTGGCGATCGTCTTGTGGTTGATGGCGCAGAACCAGCCGAGGAAGCCGGGCGGGTCGCTCCAGGTGGCGTCGAGCGCCTGCGCGACCGCTTCGCCGCCGGCCAGGCCGTCCTTCAGCTTGCCCTTGTGCGGGTCGGGGCGTTCGCCCAGCGGGCCTTCGTTCATTTCAGCGTCCCCAGGTAGGCGACCAGCGCGGCAAGGTCGGCGGCGGCAAGCGGCGTCGCGGGCATGTTGGTTCCGGGCTTGAATTTCTGCGGGTCGGCGATCCAGGCCGCCAGGTGGGCCGGGGTGTTGGGCAGCGTTCCTGCCGCGAGGGTCTGGCGGCTGGCGACGTGGCTGAGATCGGGCGCGTGCTTCGCGCCGGCCAGCGTGCCGGCCACGCTGTGGCACATCGCGCAGCTCGCGGCCTGGAACACCGCCTGCCCGCGCAGCGCCTGCGCGTCGGTCGGCGCAGGCGCCGCGGCCAGCTGTTGCTGACGCCATGCTTCGAACTGCGCCGGCGACTCCGCCTGCACGTTGAACGCCATGAAGGCGTGCTGCAGCCCGCAGAACTCCGCGCACTGCCCGCGGTACACGCCGGGCTGGTCGGCGCGGAAGGTCATCACCGCGGTGCGGCCGGGAATCAGGTCCTTCTTGCCGGCCAGGCTGGGCACCCACAGGCTGTGGATCACGTCTTCGGATTTCAGCTGCACGATCACCGGGCGGCCGACCGGCACGTGGATCTCGTTGGCGGTGACGAAGGTCTGGTCCGGATCGCCCAGGTACTTGATGGTCCACCACCACTGGTGGCCGGTGATCTCGATCTGCACGGCATCGGCCAGCGACAGGCGCTGCATCGCGCGATCCGTGAACACGCTGGCCACCAGCAATGCAAGCAGCAAGAGGACGGACGCGGTGACGGCGGCGACCACGCCGCGGCGCGGACCGGGCTCGGGCTGGTTCACCGTGCTCAGGTCGGGCGGCACCGGCGTGTCGACCCGCGGCGCCCGCCGCAGCGCGAGCAGCAGCCCCGCCAGCACCGCGCCGAACACCAGCGTGCACACCAGCAGGAAGATGTGCCACAGGTCGATGAAGTGCGCGGCCTGCGGGCCCATGGCCTGGAGCGCGTCGTGCAGGCCGGGGTTCATGGCTTCTTCTCCGGTTGCGCCGGCTGCTCGGAGCGCGCGTTCTCGGGGTTGCCGGAATACAGGCCGTCGGCGCGCGATGGCGCCACGTCCTTGCGCGCGCCGCCGCTCATGGACTGCACGTAGGCGACGATCTGCCAGGCCTGGTCCTCGGGAATGTGGCCGCCGAAGGAGGGCATGCCGTTGGGCCGGCCGCGCATGATGCTGGCGAAGATGCTGGCCGGGTCGCTGCCGTAGCGCCACTCGGTGTCCATCAGCGGCGGGCCCATGCCGCCGCCGCCGGCCGCGTGGCAGCCGCTGCAGTTGTACCAGCGGTACAGGCGCTTGCCCTGGCTCACCGCATACGCGTTGCGGATGTAAGGGCTGCGGTTCTCCTGCGCTTCGGTCACGCCGTCGGCGCGCGCCAGCGCCGGCTGGTTGGCCGACAGGCGCGCCGCATTCGCGCTCGGGGTGGTGTTGCCCGCGGGCGTGGTGAAGCGGCGCTGCTCGCGTTCGCAGCCGGAGAGCGCCAGCACCGCCAGCACCGCCAGCGCCGCCAGCAGCAGGACCAGCGCCCTCATGGCTGCGCCTCCACCAGGGGGACGGCGTAGTCGGCCAGGATGCGGGCGATGGCGTCGTGCCGGCGCACCAGCCAGGCGTCGAGCCGGTCGCGCAGCGCCTGGTCGCCGCGCCGCACGCCCATCGCGATCGCGAAGTCGAAGCGCTGCGTGGCCACCTGCTGCGGCGGCGCGATGCGCTGCAGTTGCAGCGGCGCCGCGCTGGCCTTGGCGAAGTAGCCAGCCTGCGGACCCCAGACGAAGGCCGCATCCAGTTCGCCGCGCGCCAGCGCGTCCACCATGCGCGCGGCCGCGGGCTGCGCGCCGACGATGGGAAAGCCCACCACGTTGTCGGTGACGCCCATCGCGGCCAGCGCGTAGCCGGGCGGCGAGGTCGCGAGGTCGTCGCCGACCAGCTGCACCCCGATGCGCCAGCGGCGCAGGCGCGGGTCGTCGAAGCCACACAGGGGCTCTTCGTCGCTGCCCTTGCGTTGCAGCAGCACGTAGCTGGAACGATAGTAGGACCGCGTATTGAGCGTGCGCTCGAAGCCCGCCGGCACGCCGACGATCAGGTCGCACAGGCCCGCGCCCATCGTCTTGCGCACGAAGCCGCGGCGGTCGGGCAGCCACGTGTATTCCAGCGGCAGGCCGAAGTCGGCGGCCACCAGTTCGGCGATGCGGTTCTCGAAGCCGGCACCGTCGGCGCGCGAATACGGCAGGTTGTCCGGGTCCGCGCACACGCGCAGCGCCGGACGCGCATCTTCCGCAGCGGCCGCGGCCAGCGCGAAGAGCACGAAGCACGAGGCCAGCAGCTTGCGCATCACTTCATCCCTGCCGGCAGCGCGAACACGTAGAGCTCGCCGCCGCGCTTGGTGGCCAGCGGCAGGTCGCGCAGCGTGTTGACCCAGCCGCCGCCGGCGGTGGCGTCGCGCGGGTCGAGGTTGCCCGACACGATGGCGCCGGCCCAGCCGCCGATGCCGGCCAGCACCGCGATGTACTGGCGTCCGTCCGGGCCTCGGTAGCTGACCGGCTGGCCGATGATTCCCGAGGCCGTCTTGAACTGCCACAGCAGCCTGCCGTTGCGCGCGTCGAAGGCCTTGAAGACGCCGTCCATGGTGCCGTAGAAGACGACGTCGCCGGCCGTCACCAGCGCGCCGCTCCACACCGGATACTCCTCGCCGATCTCCCAGGCCTTGCGCCCGGCGATCGGGTCCCAGGCGGTGAACACGCCGCGGTTGCCGCCGGGTCCCGGGTACATCTTCGCGTCGACGCCGACGAAGGGCGTGCCCGCGATGTAGCTGGCCTCGTAGGTCACCGCGTCCTGGCAGATGTTTTGGTGCGGGATGTACATCAGCCGGGTGCGCGGCGACCAGGCGGCGGGCTGCCAGTCCTTGCCGCCGGGCCCGGCCGGGCAGATGCTGCGCGTGGGTTCACCGCCGCGCGGGTTCTTCGCCGCGTTGTATTGCAGGCGCCCGGTCTGCAGGTCGACGCCGGTGGAGGTGGTGATGTGCACGAAGGGCTTGGCCGACAGCACCTGCCCCGTCGCCCGGTCCATCACGTAGAGATAGCCGTTGCGGTCCGCGCGCAGCAGCAGCTTGCGCGGCGCGCCCTGCCAGTCCAGGTCGACCAGGATGTTCTCGTTGACGCCGTCGTAGTCGTGCAGGTCGTGCGGGCTCTGCTGGTGGTACCAGATGGCCTCGCCGGTGGCGGGGCGGCGCGCGAACACGCCGGAGGTCCACTTGTTGTCGCCCGGGCGCTGGTCGGGGTTCCACGGGCCGGGGTTCGCGGTGCCGTGGTAGACCAGGTCCAGCACCGGGTCGTACGAGAGGAAGCCCCAGACCGTGCCGCCGCCGATCTTCCAGGCATCGGGCGGCCACGACTTGACGCCGAGGTCGGTGCCGCGGTCGGACGCGTACCAGGGCTTGAAGTTGGGGCCGATCAGCACGTCCTTGTCGGGGCCCGTGCTGTAGGCGCGCCACGCGATCTTGCCGGTGGCGGCATCGAGCGCCGTCAGCCAGCCACGGACGCCGAACTCGCCGCCGCTGTTGCCCACCAGCACCTTGTCCTTCACGACCAGCGGCGCCATGGTCATGCTCTCGCCCATCTTGATGTCGCCGAGCTTCGCGCGCCAGAGCTCCTTGCCGCTGCGCGCATCGAGCGCGATGGTCTGGCTGTCCAGGGTGTTGAAGAACAGGCGGCCGTCGGCGTAGGCCGCACCGCGGTTGACGGTGTCGCAGCAGGCGACGCCCTGCGCGTTCGACTCGGGCTTGGGCTCGAACTTCCACTTCAGCGGCGCGCCCGGCTTGGTCAGGTCGAGCGCGAAGACCGGATTGGGAAAGGGCCCGACGATGTACATCGTGCCGTCGGCGACGATGGGCGCGGCTTCCTGGCCGTTCTTCTGGCCGGTGGAAAAACTGAACGCCAGCTGCAGCTGGCCGGCGTTGGCCGCGGTGATCTGGGTCAGCCCGCTGAAGCGGGTGTTCGCGGGATCCTTGCCGGCGAGGCGCCATTCGCCATCGTCCGCGGGCTGGGCATGGGCGGCGGCCAGCACCAGCAGCGCGAGGCAGGTCGACAAGGTACGGCTCAACACATCATCTCCCCGATGACGACACGAGCCCCCTTCGTCTCCCGCGCCGCAGCGCGAACTCCACCTGTTATGTGGCCGCCATGCGGCTCTGCTTTATGCGGGGAAGTCTACACAGCACGCGCACTCTTGTGGTGCCCCGCGCGCCGAAAAATCCATTTGTCCCAAACTGTCGACGTCAGACCTTGCTGAAGTCGGGCTTGCGCTTCTGCATGAAGGCCGTGAAAGCCTCCTTGGCCGCCGGCTCCTGCAGCATGCGCCTAAAACTTTCGCCCTCATCCTGCATCTGCTGCAGCGTTGCGTGCTGCTGCCCCTTCTTCATCAGGCGCTTGGTTTCCACGAGGCTCGAGAGCGGCTTGCCGGCCAGCTTGCGCGCCTGCGCCTGCGCGAAATTGTTGGCTTCGGTGGGCGGCAGCACGCGGTTGACCAGGCCCACCTCGAGCGCGGCTTCGGCCATGAAGGGCTCGCCGAGCAGCAATGCCTCGGCGCCGCGGTGGTAGCCGAACATCTGCGGCACCAGCAGGCTCGAGGCCGCCTCGGGGCAGAGCCCGAGGTTGACGAAGGGCATGGAGAAGGCGGCGTTGTCGCCGGCGTAGACCAGGTCGCAGTGGAACAGCATGGTCGTGCCGACGCCGACGGCGGGCCCGCACACGGCTGCCAGCAGCGGCTTGCGGAAGGTGGCGATGCCCTGCAGGAAGCGGAACACCGGCGAGTCGTTGCCTGCGGGCGGCTGGTTCAGGAAGTCGCCGATGTCGTTGCCGGCCGAGAACACCGTCTCGTGCCCTTGCAGCACCGCGACGCGCACGTTGGCGTCTTCCTGCGCCGCATGCAGCGCATCGGCCAGCATGCCGTACATGGCGGAAGTGATCGAGTTCTTGCGCTCGAGCCGGTTGAGGGTGATGGTCATCACGCCGGCTTCGGCGTGAACCTTGATGTCGCTCATTGCAATGCCTCTTTCACGAAATCGAGCCGGTCCTGGCCCCAGTACATCTGGTCGCCGACGAAGAAGGTGGGCGCGCCGAACACGCCGCGGCCCACCGCCTGGGTGCTGTTGGCCTTGAGCTGCTCCTTGACCTCGGGGTCCGAGGCGAGGTCCTGGAACTGCGGCTTGTCGAAGCCGGCGTCCTTGATCACCATGGCGACGACGGCCGGGTCGCCCATGTTGCGGCCGTCGACCCAGATGGCGTGGAAGACCGCGTCGACGTACACCGGCATGCGCGCCGGCTGGCGCATCTGCAGGCCCACGGCGCCGCGCATCAGCATCAGCGTGTTGATCGGGAAGTGCGGGTTGTGCGCGAAGTCCACGCCGTAGCGGCGGGCGTAGCGCTGCAGGTCCTGCAGCATGTAGTGGCCCTTGGCCGGCACTTCCATCGGCGACTTGTTGCCGGTGGCCTGGAACACGCCGCCCAGCAGGAAGGGGCGGTAGACGACCTGCGCACCCGTCTCGGCGGCGATCTTGGGCAGCTGCTTCCAGGCGAGGTACGCGGCCGGGCTGCCGACGTCGAAATAGAACTCGACTTCCTTGGCCATCAGAATTTCTCCATCCAGGGACGCAGGTCCAGTTCGTGGGTCCAGGCATCGCGCGGCTGCGCGTGCAGCAGCCAGTAGTTCTCGGCGATGTGCTCGGGGTTGAGGATGCCGTCTTTTTCCTTCAGCGCATAGCGCTCGGGAAAATTCTCGCGGATGAATTCGGTGTCGATGCCGCCGTCGATCACCACGTGGGCCACGTGCAGGCCGCGCGGGCCGAGCTCGCGCGCCATGCTCTGGGCCAGGGCGCGCAGGGCGTGCTTGGCGCCGGCAAAGGCGGCGAAGTTGGCGCCTCCGCGCATCGAGGCGGTGGCACCGGTGAAGAGCAGCGTGCCCTTGCCGCGCGGCGCCATGCGCCTGGCCGCCTCGCGCGCCGTGACGAAGCCGCCGAAGCAGGCCATCTCCCAGACCTTGAAGTAGCGGCGCGCCGTTTCCTCGAGGATGGAGCTGGGCACGTTGGCGCCCACGTTGAACACGAAGACTTCCACCGGGCCGATGTCCTTCTCGATCTGCTCGAACAGGGCGACGACCTCTTCCTCCTGGCGGGCGTCGGTGCCGAAGCCGTGCGCCTGGCCGCCTTCGGCGCGAATCCTTTCCAGCAGCGGCTGCAGCTTGTCGGCGTTGCGGCGGACCGCGCACACCGTGTAGCCGCCGCGGGCGAAGCGCCGGGCGATGGCGCCGCCGGTGGCGTCCCCGGCGCCGATCACGACGGCAACGGGGTTCTGCAGCGTGGCTTCGGCCATGGCCTCACTCCTTGTAGTAGACGACCTGGTGCGTGGTGGCGAGCAGCTCGCCGGCCTCGTTCCACAGCTGGCCCGCGTGGTCGAAGTAGCCGCCGCCGAAGCCCTGGCCGCGCGCCTGCAGCAGCAGGTGGCCGGTGCCGGTGGCCTGCAGCTGCGCGCCACCGGCGTGGAAGTAGACGGTCATCGAGACGGTTCCCAGCGGCGTGAGCTTGGCGCGGCGCAGCCACAGGCGCGGGAAGAACACGTCGGCGAGCGCGGCGAGCGCGGGAAAGTCGAGCGGCCGCGGCGGCTCGTCGCGCACCCACAGCCGGCTCAGGCTCTCGCCCACGTCCTGCCCGTTCCACTCGCGCGGGATGCCGCCGGTGAGGAAGCGCATGTCGTAGCGGTGCAGCCATTCGACGCCGCGGCGCTGCGTGCGCGGCGTCTCGGCCGGCGACGGCACCTCGGGCATCGTTGCTTCGTGCTCGCCCCAGGTCGCGCGCCGCGCCGCCGTCACGACGGTGGCCGTGATGACGACCTGGTCCTCCTGCAGGACCTCGACGATCCAGTGCTGGGTGGAGCGGTTGGTGCGCGCGGGCCGCGGCCGCACGATGAAGGTGCCGTCGGCCAGCGCGGCGGCGAAGTTGACGGTGAGGGCGACCGGCTCGCCGAGCAGCTGCGGGTGCTGCAGCACGCCGTTGAGCACCTGGGCCGCCGTGATGCCGCCGTAAGGGCCGATCATGTTCGCGTAGGCTGGCGACGTGCGCCCTTGCCACAGGCCTTCGCCGTGCGGCGCCAGCGCGATCGCTTCGTCGAACACGTGGGCTGCGCCCATCCCCACCTCCGTCAGACCCGTTCGAAAATCCCCGCGGCGCCCTGGCCCATGCCCACGCACATCGTGACCATGCCGTACTTGAGATTCTTGCGCCGCAGCGCGTGCACCACTGTCGCCGAGCGGATAGCCCCGGTGGCGCCGAGGGGATGGCCCAGCGCGATGGCGCCGCCCATCGGGTTGACGCGCGACGGATCGAGCTTCAGCGTTTCGATCACGGCCAGCGACTGCGCCGCGAAGGCTTCGTTCAGCTCGATCCAGTCGATCTGCTCCTGCTTCAGGCCGGCGTTCTTCAGCGCCGCGGGAATCGCCTCGATGGGACCGATGCCCATGATGTGCGGCGGCACGCCGCGGCTGGCGTAGCTGACGAAGCGCGCCAGCGGCTGCAGGCCGAAGCGCTTGACGGCAGCCTCGCTGGCCAGGATCAGCGCACCGGCGCCGTCGGAGGTCTGCGAGCTGTTGCCGGCCGTGACGCTGCCGCGCGCGGCGAACACCGGACGCAGCTTGGCCAGCGCTTCGACGGTGGTGTCGGGGCGCGCGCCTTCGTCCAGGTTGACGGTGCGCTTGCTGATCGCCACTTCGGCGGATTCGAGGTCCAGCGAGCGGTCGGCCACTTCGATGCCGGTGATCTCGTTGGTGAACTCGCCGGCTTTCATCGCGGCGACGGCTTTCTGGTGCGACTCGTAGGCGAAGCGGTCCTGCGCTTCGCGGCTCACCTTCCACTGCTGCGCGACCTTCTCCGCCGTGAGGCCCATGCCGTAGGCGATGCCGTAGCTTTCGATGTCGTCCGGGTTGGAGAAGATGGTGGGGGACAGCGAGGGTGAGTTGCCCATCATGGGCACCATGCTCATGCTCTCCGTGCCGGCGGCGATCATCACGTCGGCCTCGCCGACGCGGATGCGGTCGGCGGCCATCTGCACCGCGGCCAGGCCGGAGGCGCAGAAGCGGTTGACCGTGATGCCGCCGACGCTCTTGGGCAGTCCGGCCAGCACCGCGCCTATGCGCGCGACGTTCAGGCCTTGCGGGCCCTCGGGGATCGCGCAGCCGCAGATGATGTCCTCGACCGCATGCGGATCGAGGCCGGGGACCTGCGCCATGGCGGCGCGCAGCACGGAGGCCAGGAGTTCATCCGGCCGCGTGTTGCGGAAGAAACCCTTGTGCGAACGCCCGATGGGCGAACGGGTGGCGGCGACGATGTAGGCGTCCTGGATTTGTTTGCTCACTGAATCAGTCCTCAATTCCGAACGGGCTTGCCGGTACTCAACATGCCCAGGATCCGCTCCTGCGTCTTCTTGTGCTGCACCAGCGAACCGAAGGCCTGGCGCTCCAGCGTCATCAGGTATTCCTCGGTGACCAGCGTGTTCGCGTCGACGTCGCCGCCCGTCACCACGCCCGCGATCAGCGAGGCGATGTGGAAGTCGTGCCGGCTGATGAAGCCGCCGTCGCGCATGTTCACCAGCTGGCCCTGGATGGTCGCCTTGGCACTGCGGCCCGCGACCGGGAACATCCGCTTGTGCGGCGCTCGGTAGCCGCCGTCGAACATCGCCTTGGCCTGCTGCACGGCGACGTACAGCAGTTCGTCCTTGTTCGGCAAGATGATGTCGCTGTCCAGCAGGTAGCCGAGGCGGCGCGACTCCAGCGCGCTGGTGCCGACCTTGGCCATCGCCGCGGCGGTGAAGCCTTCGGTGACGAACTTGAGCAGGTCCTTGTCGGTGCTGGCCACCGAATTCTCCGCGGCACGGCGGGCGATGTAGGTCAGGCCGCCGGCGCCCGGCACCAGGCCCACGCCCACCTCGACCAGGCCGATGTAGCTTTCCATCGCCGCCACCCGCTTGGCCGAATACAGGGCCAGCTCGCAGCCGCCGCCCAGCGCCAGGCCGCGAATTGCGGAGACGACCGGCACGGACGCGTAGCGAAGCCGCAGCATGGTCTGCTGCATGAAGCCTTCGGCATCCTCGATCGCCGCCACGCCGACGGCGATGAAGGCGGGCAGCATGGACTCGAGGTCGGCGCCGGCGCTGAAAGGCTCGTCGCCCGACCAGATCACCAGGCCACGGAAGTCCTGCTCCGCCATCTCCACGGCCTGCTGCAGCCCTTCGCACACCTCGGGGCTGATGACGTGCATCTTGGTCTTCAGGCTGGCGATGAGCACCTCATCGTCCAGCGTCCACAGGCGGATGTTCTTGTCCTCGTGCAGCGTCTTGCCCGCGGTTTCGAAGCGCGCACCGGCCTCGCCGCGCAGCAGTTCGGGGAACAGCTGGCGCGAGTACACCGGCAGCACGCGGCGCGGCTCGAACTTGCCCGAGGTCGGGTTCCAGGACCCCTGCTCGGTGTGCACGCCGCCCGCATCGGCGACCGGACCCTTGAAGACCCAGGCCGGCAGCGGCGCCTTCGACAGGGCCTTGCCCGCATCGATGTCTTCCTGCACCCACTGCGCGACCTGCGCCCAACCGGCTTCCTGCCACAGCTCGAAGGGGCCTTGCTTCATGCCGAAGCCCCAGCGCATGGCCTGGTCGACGTCGCGCGCGGTCTGGGCGATGTCGCCCAGGTGCACGGCGGCGTAGTGGAAGCCGTTTCTGAGGATGGACCACAGGAACTGGCCCTGCGGTCCGGTGCTGTGGCGCAGCAGCTTCAGCCGTTCGCCCGCCGGTTTCTTCAGCATGCGGCCATAGACCTCGTCGGCCTTCTGCCCGCCCGGCACGTATTCCCTGCTCTCCGCATCGAAGCGCAGCACGTCGCGGCCGACCTTCTTGTAGAAGCCGGCCTTGCTCTTTTGCCCCAGGTTGCCCAGTTCCAGCAGCGTCTTGAGCACCTCGGGGGTGCCGAAGCTCGCGTAGAACGGGTCCGTGTCGGCGTTCAATGTGTCCTGCAGCGTCTTGATGACGTGCGCCATGGTGTCCAGGCCCACCACGTCCGCGGTGCGGAAGGTGCCGCTGGAGGCGCGGCCGAGCTTCTTGCCCGTGAGGTCGTCCACCACGTCGTAGCTCAGGCCGAACTTCTCCACCTCGCGCATCGTCGCCAGCATGCCGGCGATGCCGACGCGGTTGGCGATGAAGTTGGGCGTGTCCTTGGCGCGCACCACGCCCTTGCCGAGGCCCGAGGTCACGAAAGCCTCGAGGTCGTCCAGCACCTGCGGCTGCGTGGTCGGCGTCGCGATCAGCTCCACCAGGTACATGTACCGCGGCGGGTTGAAGAAGTGGATGCCGCAGAAGCGCGGCTTCAGGCTTTCCGGCAGCGCCTCGGACAGCTTGGTGATCGACAGGCCGGACGTGTTGGACGCGACGATCGCGTGCTTGGCCACGTGCGGCGCGATCTTCTTGTACAGGTCCAGCTTCCAGTCCATGCGCTCGGCGATCGCCTCGATCACCAGGTCGCATTCGGCCAGCAGCCCCATGTGCTCTTCGTAGTTCGCCTGCTGGATCAGCGCGGCGTCTTCGGCCACGCCCAGCGGCGACGGCTTGAGCTTCTTCAGCCCTTCGACCGCCTTGGTCACGACGCCGTTCTTCGGGCCTTCCTTTGCCGGAAGGTCGAACAGCACGACGGGCACCTGCACGTTGACGAGGTGGGCCGCGATCTGCGCGCCCATCACGCCGGCGCCGAGCACGGCCACCTTCTTCACCTGGAATCGGCTCATCGTTTCTTGTTTCTTCAAAAGGGTTTACTGCACGCGGACCCAGGTCTGGGTGCGCCAGAACGGCCCGAAGGAGCCGCGCACGTCCAGCTTCTGGCCGCCGTCCACCGGCGTCAGGCGCAGGCCGTATTCGCGGCCGTTCTCGGGATCGAGGATCTTGCCGCCTTCCCACTGTTCCTTGCCTTCGGCCTTGCGCGCGCCGCGGATGATCTCCAGGCCCACGATCGGCTTGCCCTTGCGCTCGTCCTTGCATTCCTCGCAGACGGCATCGGGCTTGGCGTCCTTGATCAGGCGCTTCTCGATGCGGCCGCTCAGGGCGCCGCCGTTGTCGACGATGCGGATCTCCGCCTTGGCTTCGCCGGTCTTGTCGTCGATGTTGCGCCACAGGCCCACGGGCGTGGACTGGGCGAAGGCGGCGCCGGCCGCCAGCGTCGCGAGGGCGAGGACGAGGCGCTTCATGCCAGCGCCGCGTCCGTGTCGAGCAGGTTGGAAACGCCGGCGCGCGCCGTGCGCATCAGCGTGGCCGTCTCGGGGAACAGGCGCGCGAAGTAGAAGCGCGCCGTCTGCAGCTTGGCCTGGTAGAAGGGGTCGGTGTTGCCGGCCTCGACTTCGCGCAGCGCCACCTGCGCCATGCGGGCCCAGAAGTAGCCGAACACCAGGTGGCCCAGCACGCGCAGGTAGTCGACGGCGGCGGCGCCCACTTCATCGGGGTTCTGGAAGCCCTTGAAGCCCAGCTCGGTGGTGAACTTGGTCATCTGGTCGCCCAGGAAGGCGATCGGGTTGATGAACTCGGCCATCTTCTCGTTGACGCCCTCCTCCTCCACCAGCTGCGCCACCAGCTTGCCGAACTTCTTCAGGGTCGCGCCATTGTTGCCCAGGATCTTGCGGCCCAGCAGGTCCAGCGACTGCACGGTGTTCGTGCCTTCGTAGATCATGTTGATGCGGTTGTCCCGCACGTACTGCTCCATGCCCCATTCCTTGATGTAGCCGTGGCCGCCGAAGACCTGCATGCAGGCGTTGGTGGCGACGTGGCCGTTGTCGGTGAGGAAGGCCTTGACGATGGGCGTGAGCAGCGCGACCAGTTCGGCGCTTTCGGCCTTGACCTTCTCGTCGGTGTGGAAGAGCTCGCGGTCGATCAGGTGCGCGCAGAACAGCGTGAGCGCGCGGCCGCCTTCGGCGTAGGCCTTGGCGGTCAGCAGCATCTTGCGCACGTCGGGGTGCACGATGATGGGGTCGGCCGGCTTGTCCTTGGCCTTCACGCCGGACAGCGAGCGCATCTGGATGCGGTCCTTGGCGTAAACCAGCGCGTTCTGGAAGGCCACTTCGGTCAGGCCCAGCGACTGGGTGCCGACGCCGAGGCGCGCCGCGTTCATCATCACGAACATCGCCTGCAGGCCCTTGTTGGGCTCGCCCACCAGCGTGCCGACGGCGCCGTCGAGCACGATCTGCGCGGTGGCGTTGCCGTGGATGCCCATCTTGTGCTCCAGGCCGGCGCAGAAGATCGGGTTGCGCTTGCCCAGGGACCCGTCGGCGTTGACCAGGAACTTGGGCACGATGAACAGGCTGATGCCCTTGCTGCCCTGCGGCGCGTCCGGCAGGCGCGCCAGCACCAGGTGCACGATGTTCTCGGTCATGTCGTGCTCGCCGGCCGAGATGAAGATCTTGTTGCCGGTGAGCTTGTAGGTGCCGTCGGCCTGCGGTTCGGCCTTGGTGCGCAGCAGGCCCAGGTCGGTGCCGCAGTGCGGTTCGGTCAGGCACATGGTGCCGGTCCACTCGCCGCTGGTCAGCTTGGGGAGGAAGGTCTTCTGCTGCTCGGGCGTGCCGTGCGCATGCAACGCTTCATAGGCGCCGTGCGACAGGCCGGGGTACATGGTCCAGGCCTGGTTGGCGCTGTTCAGCATCTCGTACAGGCACTGGTTCAGCGTGAACGGCAGGCCCTGGCCGCCGAACTCCGGGTCGCACGAGAGCGCCGTCCAGCCGCCCGCGATGAACTTGGCGTAGGCATCCTTGAAGCCGGGCGGCGTGGTGACCTCGTGGGTCTCCTTGTTCAACTTGCAGCCGACCGTGTCGCCTTCGATGTTGAGCGGGAAGGTCACCTCGGCGGCGAACTTGCCGGCTTCCTCGATCACCGCGTTCATGGTGTCGGCATCCGTTTCCGCGTGGCGCGGGATGGCGGCGTAGTCGTCGGTGACCTTCAGCACTTCGTGCAGCACGAACTGCATGTCGCGCACGGGCGGGTTGTACGTGGGCATCTCTACTCCTTGGTGTTCTTGGCGGTCTTCATCAACCGGGCTGGCTTGGGGGCGGCGGCGCCGTAGCGCGCCAGGATGTGCTCGAAGCCGGTGTTGGCGCGGGCAATGGAACCGGGATTCTTGAGGAAGCGCGCTTCGTAGTGCAGCGCGAGGATCAGGCCGTGGATCTCGAACAGCATCTGCTCCTCGTCGACGTCGGCGCGCAGGTGGCCCTCTTCCTTGGCCATCACGATGGTGCGCTTCATGGCGGCATGCCAGGTCTGCACCGACGAGGCCAGGGCATCGCGCACCGGGCCGGGCCGGTCGTCGAATTCGACCGCGCCGCTGATGTAGATGCAGCCCGAGTCGATCTCGACCGAGGTGCGCTTCATCCAGTTGGCGAACATGGCCTGCAGGCGCGGCAGGCCGCGCGGCGCGGCCAGCGAGGGATAGAACACGTCCTGCTCGAAGCGGTCGTGGTATTCGCGGATCACCGAGATCTGCAGTTCCTCGCGCGAGCCGAAGTGCGCGAAGACGCCCGACTTGCTCATCTGCGTGACCTCGGCCAGCGCGCCGATGGACAGGCCTTCCAGGCCGATCTGCGTCGCCAGGCCGAGTGCGGCCTCGACGATGGCGGCCTTGGTCTGCTGGCCCTTCTGCAGGGCCCGGCCGTCGCGGCTGCGGGCGGGTTTCAGCGGCAGGTCTGTGACCGACATGGCGGGAAGATGCTTGGGCGGAATAAAAACGAACGGTCGTTCTATTCTGCAGCATTTTCGCGGCATGTGGGAAGGACGCCGGGATTTAGAGCGGCGGACCTAGGAAGAAAGCCGGGGTTCCCACCCCGGCCTACGAGCGATGCGTAGGCCGGGGTGGAAACCCCGGCTTCATGCCACCGCAGCGCGTCAGGCCTTGAACGGAACCACCAGCTGCCGCTGCTCGCCGAGACCCTGGATGCCCAGCGTCATCACGTCGCCCTTTTTCAGGTACGTCGGCGGCTTCATGCCCAGGCCCACGCCGGGCGGGGTGCCCGTGGTGATGACGTCGCCGGGCATCAGCGTCATGAAGTGGCTCACGTAGCTCACCAGCTTGGCCACGTTGAAGATCATGGTGCGGGTGTTGCCGGTCTGCATGCGCTTGCCGTTCACGTCCAGCCACATGTCCAGCTTCTGCACGTTCTCGATCTCGTCGGTGGTCACCAGCCAGGGACCGAGCGGGCCGAAGGTGTCGCAGCCCTTGCCCTTGTCCCACTGCGGGCCGCGCTCCAGCTGGAACTCGCGCTCGCTCACGTCGTTGCAGATCGCATAGCCGGCCACGTGGGTGAGCGCCTTGTTCATGGGGACGTAGCGCGCCAGCGTGCCGATCACCACGGCCAGCTCCACTTCCCAGTCGGTCTTGACCGAGCCGCGCGGCAGCATCACGTCGTCGTTGGGGCCCTGGATGCAGGTGGTGGCCTTCATGAACACCACCGGCTCCTTCGGGATCGGCACGCCCGATTCGGCGGCGTGGTCGGCGTAGTTCAGGCCGATGGCGACGAACTTGCCGACGTTGTTCACCGGCGAGCCGAAGCGCGGCGTGCCGCGCACCAGCGGCAGCTTGGCCGGGTTGGCCTTGCGGATGCGGGTCAGGCCCACTTGCCCGAGTTGCGCGGGGCCGATGTCCGGCACCACGCTGCTCAGGTCGCGCACGCGACCCTCGTCGTCGATGAGGCCGGGCTTTTCCTTGCCGGGATTGCCGTAGCGAACCAGTTTCATTTCTTCTTTCCTCGTTGTTGGTCTAGTACGTGGCGCGGCCGCCCGAAAGGTCGAAGGTCGCGCCGGTGGAAAAGGAGCAATCCTCGGTGCACAGCCAGCCGACCATGGCCGCGATTTCCTCCGGCAGGCCGAAGCGCCCCATGGGAATCTTCGACAGCATGAAGTCGATGTGCTGCTGCGACATCTGGTCGAAGATCGCCGTCTTCACCGCCGCCGGCGTCACGCAGTTCACGCGCACGCCGGTGTCGGCGAGTTCCTTGCCGAGCGACTTGGTCAGCGCGATCACGGCGGCCTTGCTGGCGCTGTAGGCACTGGCATTGGGGTTGCCGTCCTTGCCGGCCACCGAGGCGATGTTGACGATGCGGCCATAGTTGGCGGCGCGCATCACGCCCACCACTTCGCGGCAGCAGAGGAACAGACCATTCAGGTTGACGGCCATGACTTCCTGCCAGGCGTCCAGCGGGTAGTCCCACAGCTTGACGTTGGGGCCGGTGATGCCGGCGCTGTTGACCAGCGCATCGATGCGCTGCGCGCGCCGCACCGTGGATTGCACCGCCTCGCGCACCGAGCTCTCGCTGGCCACGTCGACCTGCACGAAGGCATTGCCGCTGCCCAGGCGCTCGGCGGCCGCGCGGCCGGCGGCCAGGTCGCGGTCCCAGAGCGAGACCGTGCCGCCCGAAGCGACCAGCCGCTGCGCGATGGCGAAGCCGAGTCCGGTGGCGCCGCCGGTCACGACCGCGTGGCGGCCGTCGAAGTCGAGGCGGTTCATATCGTGATGCCGCCGTCGGCGGCGTAGGCCTGGCCGGTCACGAACTGCGCCTCGTCGCTGGCCAGGAACACGACCAGCGGCGCGATTTCCTCGGCGCGCGCCAGCCGGCCCATGGGCTGGCGGGCGATGAAGGCCGCGCGCGCGGCCACCGGATCGGCATTGGCGTTGATGCGGTCCTGCAGCGAAGGCGTGTCGACGGTGCCGGGACAGATCGCATTGCAGCGGATGCCGTTGGCCACGTAGTCGGCCGCGACGCTCTTGGTCAGGCCGATCACGGCCGCCTTGGTGGTGCCGTAGATGAAGCGATTCGGCAGGCCCTTGATGCTGCTGCAGACGCTGGCCATGTTGATGATGCTGCCGCGGCCCTTGCCCTCGTCGTTCTGCAGCATGCGCGGCAGCGCCGCCTGGATCGCCCAGAACTGCGCCCGCACGTTCAGGTTGAGCGCGAAGTTCCACTCCTCGTCGGTCGCCTGCAGCACCGTGCCGTTGTGGACGAAGCCGGCGCAGTTGAACAGCACGTCGAGCGCCGGCATGCCCTGGATGACGCGCTCGATCGACGGCTTGTCCAGCACGTCGAGCTGCACGCTGCGGATGCCATCGACGCCTTCGAAGGCGTCCAGCAGGCGCGGATTGAGGTCGGTCGCCCAGACCTGCGCGCCCTCCGCCGCCAGCGCCAGCGCGCTCGCGCGGCCTATGCCTTGCCCGGCCGCGGTGACCAGGGCTGTCTTGTTCTTCAGTCGCACGGTGTGCTCCTTCGTAGGGGCTAGGGGCTGGAGGCTAGGGGCTAGGGAAAACCGTGTTGGCACCCAGTGGTTTTCCGGATCATAATTGGTCTGACCACTTGGCCACTTAGTGCCAACCCGCCCCTCCCTAGTCCCCAGCCTCCAGCCTCTAACCCCTGTGCCTTTGCAAGCCGTCGAATCCAGCCGCCTGTACCGCCAGATCGCGGAACAGCTGCGCGGGCTGATCACCGGCGGCGAGTTCGACGCCGGCACGCGGCTGCCGGCGGAGCGCGATCTCGCGCGCCAGCTCGGCGTGAGCCGGCCCTCGGTGCGCGAGGCGCTGATCGCGCTGGAGGTGGAAGGCTGGGTCGAGGTGCGCACCGGCTCCGGCATCTACGTGCAGCCGCAGGCGCAGCGGGCGTCGGTGGCGCGCGCGCCCGCCGCCAACGGCAGCGCCGAATGGGGCCCCTTGCAGGTGATGCAGGCGCGCGAACTGGTCGAAGGCGAAGTGGCGGCGCTGGCCGCGCGGCACGCGAAGAAACCGCAGTTGGCCGCGATGGCCTCGGCCCTGGCGCGCATGCGCGAGGAAGCCGAGTCCGGCGACGGCCCGCAAGGCGGCGACGAAGCCTTCCACCAGGCCATTGCCCAGGCTTGCGGCAACGAGGTGCTGGTCGACACCGTGCGCGGCTACTGGAACGCGCGCCAGGAGCCGATCTTCTCGCGCCTGGGCGACCACTTTGAGAACGCCGCGTCCTGGCAGGCCGCGCTCACCGAACATGCCGCCGTGCTGGCGGCGATCCGCGCGCGCGACGCCGAAGGCGCGCGCGCGGCCATGCAGCAACACCTGAAGAAGGCCACCGGCCGCTACAGCGCCAGCTGGAAGCGCGCCAACAAGCCTGGAACCTGAATCTCCACGAGGACCCCATGACCCCCTTCATCCGCCTGCATCCGAACGACGACGTGCTCATCGCCCGCTCCCAGCTGGTGGGCGGCAGCAGCGTCGAAGGCATTGCCGTCCGCGGCCTGATTCCCGCCGGCCACAAGGTCGCCGTGCGCGACCTGCCGGCCGGCGCGCCGGTGCGGCGCTACAACCAGATCATCGGCTTCACCAGCAAGCCCGTGGCCGCCGGCGAGCACGTGCACACGCACAACCTGGGCATGGGTGCGGAGGGCGGCGCCTTCGCCCGCGACTACGCCTTCGGCGCCGACGTCAAGCCGGCCGCGCCCCTGCGCGAAGCGACCTTCATGGGCATCCAGCGCGCCGACGGCCGGGTCGCCACCCGCAACTACATCGGCATCCTTTCCAGCGTGAACTGCTCGGCGACCGCCGCCCGGGCGATCGCCGACCACTTCTCGCGCCAGACCAACCCGCGCGCCCTGGCGGACTACCCCAACGTCGACGGCGTGGTGGCGCTCACCCACGGCACCGGCTGCGGCATGGACACCGAAGGCGCGGGCATGCAGATCCTGGAGCGCACGCTGGCCGGCTACGCAACGCACGCCAACTTCGCGGCCGTGATCGTCGTCGGCCTCGGCTGCGAGGCCAACCAGATCAACGCCTGGCTCGCGCACAGCAGCCTGCGCGAAGGCGAAACGCTGCAGGTGTTCAACATCCAGGACACCGGCGGCACGCGCAAGACGGTGGAGAAAGGCATCTCGCTGATCAAGCAGATGCTGCCGGCGGCCAACCGCGTGAAGCGCGAGCCTTGCAGCGCCGCGCACATCACCATCGGCCTGCAGTGCGGCGGCTCCGACGGCTATTCGGGTATCAGCGCCAACCCGGCGCTCGGCGCGGCGGTCGACCTGCTGGTGGCGCACGGCGGCACCGCCATCCTGTCGGAGACGCCGGAGATCTACGGCGCCGAACACCTGCTGACGCGGCGCGCGGTGAAGCGCGAAGTGGGCGAGAAGCTGATCGAGCGCATCCACTGGTGGGAGAACTACACGCGCGTCAACGAAGGCGAGATGAACAACAATCCCTCGCCCGGCAACAAGGCGGGCGGCCTCACCACCATCCTGGAAAAGTCGCTCGGCGCGGTGGCCAAGGGCGGCACCTCGAACCTGCAGGCCGTGTACGAATACGCGCAGCCGGTCGACGCGCACGGCTTCGTCTACATGGACACGCCCGGCTACGACCCCGTCAGCGCCACGGGCCAGGTGGCCGGCGGCGCCAACATGATCTGCTTCACCACCGGCCGCGGCTCCGCCTACGGCTGCGCGCCCTCCCCTTCGCTGAAGATCGCCACCAACACGGCGCTGTGGCAGCGGCAGGAGGAGGACATGGACATCAACTGCGGCGAGATCATCGACGGCCAGGCCTCGATCCAGGAGATGGGCGAGCGGATCTTCCGCCTCGTCCTCGCCACCGCGTCCGGCGAAGCGAGCAAGAGCGAGCAGCACGGCTACGGCCAGAACGAATTCGTGCCGTGGCAAGTCGGCGCGGTGATGTGATCCCTCCCCCGTCATCCCGGGCTTGACCCGGGATCCAGTCCCGCGTTCGGATCGGGCGCAGTTGCTGGATTGCGGGTCGAGCCCGCAATGACAAGGCACAAGAATCAAAGGAGACCCGAGTGAGCAAGACCCTCCCCGCCGCGCAACTGCGCAAGACCGTCGCCGACATCATCGTCGCCGGTGGCAGTTCGAAGGAAGAAGCGCAGACCGTCGCCGACAACCTGGTGCTGGCCAACCTGAGCGGCCACGACTCGCATGGCGTGGGCATGGTTCCGCGCTACATCGACGCCGTCCTGGAAGGCGGCCTCAAGCCCAACACCGACATCGCCGTGAAGCTCGATGGCGGCAGCCTGCTGGCGCTGGACGGCCAGCGCGGCTACGGCCAGGTCGTCGGCGCGCAGGCGATGGCGCTCGCGATGGAGCGCGCGCAAGCCACCGGCAGCTGCGTGATGGCGCTGGCCAACGCGCACCACCTGGGCCGCATCGGCCACTTCGCCGAGATGGCGGTGGCGCGCGGACTGGTCAGCATTCATTTCGTCAACGTGCAGTCGCGCCCCGTGGTGGCGCCTTTCGGCGGCGGGGACGGCCGCTACGGCACCAATCCCTTCTGCGTCGGCGTGCCGATGGAAGGCCGCGAACCCTTCGTGCTGGACTTCGCGACCAGCCGTGTGGCGCAGGGCAAGATGCGCGTCGCGCACAACGAAGGCCGCCAGGTCGAACCGGGCTACCTGATCGACGAGAAAGGCCAACCCACCACCAATCCGGGCGTGGTGGTCGTGCCGCAAGCGGGTGGCATGTTCGGCGCGCTGATGGCTTTCGGCGAGCACAAGGGCTACGGCATGGCCGTTGCCTGCGAGCTGCTGGGAGGCGCGCTCACGGGCAGCGGCACCTGGCACCGCCCGGCGGACACCAAGCGGGCCGTCATCAACGGCATGTTCACGGTGCTGGTCGACCCGCGCAAGCTGGGCACGCAAAGCGAGTTCGCCCGCGAGGCGCTGGCCTTTGCCGACTGGCTGAAGCAAAGCCCGCCCGCGCCGGGCAGCGAAGGCGTGCTGCTGGCGGGCGAGCCGGAACGCGCCGCGCGTGTTCAGCGCGAGCGCGAAGGCATCGTCGTCGACGACACCACCTGGCAGGAAATCGTCGCCGCGGGCGCCAAGGTCGGCGCCCGCATCGACTGATTTACTTAAGGGACTGCCAGCGCTGGAAGCTCGGATCGCGCGTTACGTCCTGCGGCACGTTGACCCAGTAGCCGGTCGTCGTGGTGCGGGTGTTGCCGGCCACCACGGTGTTGGAGCCGATCTCCGACACGACGGCACCGGGGATGGTCACGGTGCGGGCGGCGATGGCGGGAGCGGGCACCGCGGGCGTCACGGCGATATTGGTGCTCGTGGTGACGGTGGCGCCGGTGCCGGTCGTGACGACGGAGGTCTGCGCAAAGGCGGGGGCGGCGGCGGCCGCGGCGAGGGCGATGGCCCAGCCGGCATGTTTCAGTTTCATGGGGACTCCTTGGTCGGTTGGTCTGCCCCTATTGCAGGGCCGCCCGCGCGACGGCGGCGACAGCCTTTTCCATCAGCGCTTGTAGTGCGCTGTCCGACCCCGGCCCCTAAGGCAGAGGCAGCGGCGGCAGCGCGCGCACCACGTCGTCGGCAATCGGGAAGATCCGGTCGCCCGCACGCGGATCGATCCGGTGCATCCCCGTGAAGCTGCCGAAAGCCGGCAGCACGCCGACCTCTTCCCCCAGCCAGAAGCAAGGCAGCCTCAGCCTTTCGAAGGCGCGGCCGGCGACGCTGATGCACGGATGCCAGTGGCCCGCCAGCACATAGGCATCGGCGCGCGGACGTGGATGGTGGCACAGCGCGAACGGTCCGAGCGCCAGCGGTTCGTCGACCACCGTGAAGCCGAGGCTGGCCGGCGGATCGCCGGCGCGATCGTCGTGGTTGCCGCGCACCAGCGTCAGCGCGAGATCCGACCGGGCGGCGCGCCACTCGTGCAGCACGCCCAGCGTGCCGGCGGCGTGCGAGCGGCGCGAATGCAGGAAGTCGCCGAGGAACACCACCTGCTGCGCGCCCGTTGCCGCGATGGCTTCGTCGAGCTTGGCGAGGTTGCCGCTGGTGGTGCCGCTGGGCACCGGCACGCCCAGCTTGCGGAAACTTACCGCCTTGCCGAAGTGCGCGTCGGCGACCAGCAGCGTGTGCCAGCGGGAGAGATAGAGGGTTCCGGTGGGATGCAGCAGGGCATCCTCACCCGCAAGGCGGATGCGCAGCAAGTCAGAGCATGCGGGCCAGGCTGGCTTCCAGGTGCTCCGAAGGCGCGCGCTTGAAGCCGGAGCGGGCAAAGCGCTGCAGCCGCCCGACGATGAAGGCGGTGAGCACCGAGGCGCGCACCTGGGCATCGACCGTGGGCGTCGCCGCGTCGGCGGTGGCGCCGCGCAGGCATTGCCGCAGCGAGGCTTCGACCTTGTCGAAGAACTGGTTCATGCGCTGCTGCAGGCGGTCGTTCTCGAACACCAGCGCATCGCCGACCATCACGCGGGTCATGCCCGGGTTCTTCTCGGCAAACTGGATCAGCATGCCGACGATGCGCGCGGCCTGGGCCTGGCCCTCGGCTTCGCGTTCGCCGATCTGGTTGATCAGGCTGAAGACGCTCTGCTCGATGAACTCGATCAGGCCTTCGAACATCTGCGCCTTGCTGGCGAAATGGCGGTACAGCGCGGCTTCGCTCACGTCCAGCTTCGCGGCCAGGGCCGCGGTGGTGATGCGCTCCGCGCCCGGCTGCTCCAGCATGGTCGCCAGCGCCTGCAGGATCTGCACGCGCCGCTCCCCCGGCTTGGGACGCTTGCGTCCCACGGCTGCAGTGGCCGCTTCACCGCCAGGGGTGGGTTCGGGGGAATCGAGCTCGGCGTGGGACATTGGGGCAGGCGGAAACAGCTGTGTCGAAAATCATTCTCGCATACCCGACAGTAAGGGTTATCCGGGCTGTTGCGCTTTTGCAAGTGCCCACTTGCCAACCGGGAAAAGCAGGCGTCAGGCGGGAAGCGGCAGGGTGACCCGCAGTCCGCGGCCGCCGGCGCCGGGCTGCAGCTGCAGGTGGCTGTGGTGGGCGCGCGCGATTTCCTCGGCGATCGCCAGGCCCAGGCCGTTGCCCTCGCCCTGCGTGCCTTGCACCCGGTAGAAGCGCTCCAGGATCCGGGGCAGCTCCGGCGTCGCCACGCCCGGCCCGTCGTCTTCCACCTCCAGGAAAGGAACGCCGGTGCGGACGCCGCAGCGGATCGTCACCGCGCCGCGTTCGTGGCCGTACTTCACGGCGTTGTCGACCAGGTTGGACAGCAGCTCGCGCAGCAGCCAGGCGTGCCCCATGGCCTCGGCCGGCTCCGCGTCCAGGCCCAGGTCGATGTGGCGGGCGGTGGCGGCGTCCAGGTGCTGCTGCAGGATGTCCTCGCACAGCGCCTTCAGGTCAACCGCCTGCACCGGCTGCGAATGCATGCCGCGGGCATCGGCGCGCGACAGCGCCAGCAGCTGGTTGGCCAGCTGCGAGGTGCGGCGGGTGGCGCTGCGCAGCTTGTAGACCTGGTCGGCGGGCAGCTCCAGGGTGTCTTGCGCGCCGGCCTGCTGCGCCCAGGCTTCCACCTGCGCCTGCAAACCGGCCAGCGGCGTGCGCAGCTGGTGCGCCGCGTCGGCGACGAAGCGTTGCTGGCCCTCGGCCTGCGCGTTGACGAGGCCGAACAAGCGATTGAGCGAATCGACCAGGGGCCGCACCTCCGCCGGCGAGGCCGATTCGTCGATCGCGCTCAGGTCGCGCGGCGAGCGCCGCTCCACCGCGTCCTTCAGTTCGAGCAAGGGCTTGAGGGCCCGCTCCACCGCCCAGCCCACCGCGAAGGCCGCCGCGGCGATCAGCACCAGGTTCGGCAGCAGCACCTTGAAGACGACCGAGCGCAGCCACTGCTGGCGCGGATCGGCGCCATCGGCCACGACGATGCCGGTGTCGCCCAGCACCGTGGGCTGGCGCTGGCGCACGATGCGCCAGGTGGCGCCGCCGTGCTCCTCGCTGTGCAGCTCCGGCTCGGCGCCGGAAGGCGGCAGGCCGCCCAGCCAGGGCTGGCCGAACAGCAGCTTGCCGTCGGCGTCGACCAGCGCGAAGGCGGTGAAGCCGCCGCCCTCCTTGAGGAATTCCTCCACGGCGGGGGCCAGCAGCACCAGCGGCGGCTCGCCCTCGCCGATCACCGAATCGGCCACCAGCGGCACCAGCGCGAGCAGGCGCTGGTCCTGCTGCGTGGCCACGTTGCCGGCGGAGCGGTAGTCGAACCAGGCATTGAGCACCGCCAGCAGGATCAGCGGCGCGATCAGCATCACCAGCAGCCGGCGCCGCAGGCCGGAGGTCATCGCCGCCGCCCGGGCGACGGGGCGGAAGGACAGCTTCACTCGCCCTCGGAGGGCCGCAGTTCCAGCCGGTAGCCGAAGCCGCGGATGGAGCGCAGCGCCACCCCGTGCGGCTCCAGCTTGCCGCGCAGGCGCGAGATGTAGACCTCCACCGCGTTGGGCGTGATCTCCTTGTCCCAGCCGGTCAGGGCCTGCAGCAGCTTTTCCTTGCTGGCGGGCTTGGGGGCGTTGATCAGGAGGTACTCCATCACCGTCCACTCGCGCGGGCCCAGCTCGATCGGCACCGCATGGCCGTTCTTCTGCGCGCTGGCGCGCCGGTTGGCGGTATCGAGCTCGATCGGGCCGAAGGACAGCACCGCGGAGGTGGCGGCCTGCGAGCGCCGCAGCAGCGCGCGCAGGCGCGCCAGCAGCTCGGGCAGCTCGAAGGGCTTGATCATGTAGTCGTCGGCGCCGAGGTCGAGGCCCTGCACGCGGTCGTGCAAGGCGTCGCGCGCGGTGAGGATCAGCACCGGCATGTGCTGGCTGGCCATCTCGGGGCGGCGCAGGCGCCGCGTCAGCTCCAGGCCGTCCATGTTGGGCAGGCCGATGTCGATGATGGCGGCGTCGAAGACCTCGGTGCGCAGCACCTCCTCGGCGCGTTCGCCGCTGCCGACCCAGTCGACGGCATAGCCCGCGTTGGCCAGGCCCAGCTTGATGCCGCTGGCCACCATCACGTCGTCTTCGACCAGCAGCAGTCTCATGCTCAGTGCGACCGGATCATGGTCCCGTAGGCCTGGTCGGTCAGGATCTCCAGCAGCATCGCGTGCGGCACGCGGCCGTCGATGATGTGCACCGCGTTGACGCCGGCCTTGGCCGCGTCGAGCGCGCCGCTGATCTTGGGCAGCATGCCGCCGGAGATGGTGCCGTCGGCGAACAGCGCATCGATCTCCTTGGACGTCAGGTCGGTCAGCAGCTTGCCGGACTTGTCCAGCACGCCGGGCGTGTTGGTGAGCAGCACGAGCTTCTCGGCCTGCAGCACTTCCGCCAGCTTCGACGCGACGACGTCGGCATTGATGTTGTAGCTCTCGTTCTCGTCGCCGAAGCCGATCGGGCTGACGACGGGAATGAAGTTGTCTTCCAGCAGCGCGCGCACGACGCCGGGGCTGATCTCCACGATGTCGCCGACCTGGCCGACGTCGTGGTGCTTGTTCGGGTCCTTGTTGTCGACCATCTTCAGCTTCTTGGCGCGGATCAGGCCGCCGTCGCGCCCGGTCAGGCCCACGGCCTGGCCGCCGGCCTTGTGGATGAAGCCCACGATGTCCTGCTGCACCTCGCCGGCCAGCACCCATTCGACCACTTCCATGGTCTCGGCGTCGGTGACGCGCATGCCCTGGATGAACTCGCCCTTCTTGCCCAGGCGGTTGAGGGCCTGCTCGATCTGCGGCCCGCCGCCGTGCACCACCACGGGGTTGATGCCAACGAGCTTGAGCAGCACGACGTCTTCGGCGAAGTCGGCCTGCAGCTCGGGGTCGGTCATGGCGTTGCCGCCGTACTTGATCACCATGGTCTTGCCATGGAACCTGCGGATGTACGGCAGCGCCTGGGCCAGGATTTCGGCCTTGTCGCGCGGGGCGATGTGGTTGACGTCGTTCATTGGCGCTCGGGAGTGGGAAGCCCGATTTTGCAACACCGGGCGCCCCGGATGCTCAAGTGCGCTCTTTATCGGCGGGCGCGCCGGGACTCCAGCGCGTGGGCGGCGGCGTCGCTGCTTTGCCCTTGCGCCGCCCCGCGGCTGGCCGATGTGGCCGGCGCCTTCCCGGGAGCGCGCGTATCCACCGGGGCACCTTAAACCGCACAATCATCAGGTACGCAGAAACATACGAAAACGCAAAGAGTAGGCAGAAGAAAACGAGCGCCGGCGTGTAGGACCAGAAAAGAACGGCGGGTCCAACTGACAAAATCGTGAACCCCCACAAGTAGGGCGATGTGCGGTTGTTACGGCGCAAGATGCGGCGCGCCCTGTCTTCGTCAAGCACGTTGCGCACGATGCGCCGATAGATGAGCTGATGAAAGTGCAGCGCATCGGCGACGCCGGGAGCCGTCCCCTTCACCATCTTTCTGTAGATGGAAAAGAAAGTTTCCCATACTGGATAAATGACGAGCAGCAAGGGGAACCAAGGCGAAACCTCGGGGTGCCGCTGCACAAGCTGCAACGAGGCAACCGAAATCACCAGCCCCCACAAGTAAGCTCCGCCGTCGCCGGCGAAAATCGAACCTCGAGGGTAATTCCACACCAGGAACCCAGCCGTCGCGCCCGCTACACAGATGATGTATCCGGCCAACTCTCGATCCTTGTTCTGGAGTGCGACATGGGCCAGCGCCAGGCAGATTAGCAACGCGACAGTACCTGCCAAACCGTTGTATCCGTCTATGAGGTTGAACGCGTGCTGTAGACCGAGCACGGCGGTGAACCCGAGCAGCACTGTAAGGGCCGGAAAAGCGCTGAGTGCCGCGTCAGCTATCGGCAATCCCGTGCGGACCAGGGCCACGTCCAGCAGCCAACAGGATAGAGCGGCGCTGAGTCCGGTCATCCCGAAGCGAAGTTCAATCGAAAGGTCCTGCGTCACGTCTTCCCACGTTCCGCCGAGTGCTGTGGGGAGCAGAATAACCAGCCAAGTCACGGCCATCGGCAGTCCTATGCCGGTGTTCAACTGGTCATGACCTAGGCTGTTGGAGAAAACAGCTGTTAGCCACCCGGCGCTTACGCCCAGAAGTACCGCAACTCCACCAATCCGCGGGACGTCGCCCACATGGAAGCGCTGGGGCTTTTTCGCGGCATAACGCCGCGCATGTCCGCTGGCCGCTCGTATGAATACGAGGCACAGTGCGAATGCCACAGCAGCACTTACCAGCGTGAGGAAAATCATCGACCCCACACCCTGCGGTTGACGAACCCCGTGTAGCTCAGCACGATCCGAAGAATCTTGTCGGAAACGTTTCGTGGTGAATAGTCTTCGACCAAGCGCAGCAGCCGCTGCTCTCCGCGCGGCTGATCCTGAAGAACCTCCAGTCCCTGGAGGACGCGATCGATCTCGAGGCCTACGAACATCACGCTGGCCTCCTCGAAGCCCTCTGGACGCTCATGGACGTCGCGCAGGTTCAGAGCCGGGAAGTTGAGGATCGAGGATTCTTCTGTAATGGTCCCACTGTCCGACAGAACACAACGTGCCTTAGTCTGCAATGCGACGTAGTCGAGAAATCCGAAAGGCTTGTTGAACTGAACGTTACCATGCGCCTCGAGGCCGAGCGCCTCCATACGTTTGCGCGTACGGGGGTGCGTGGACACGATCACCGGAAGTTCGAAGCGGGTCGCCAATTGGTTCAGGACTTGGAACAGCTTGCGCAGCCGCTCAGGCGCATCAACATTCTCCTCGCGATGGGCGCTGACCAAGAAATAACCGTCCTCGCGCAACCCGAGCCGCTCCAGCACCTGCGATGATTCGATCCCCTCCCGATAGTGTTCGATGACCTCGCGCATGGGACTGCCGGTCTTGATCACTTGATCCGGCGGCAGGCCCTCGCGCAGGAGGTAACTGCGGGCAATTTCGCTGTATGTCAGGTTGATGTCCGCCGTGTGGTCCACGATGCGCCGGTTAATCTCCTCGGGCACTCGAAAGTCGAAGCAGCGGTTGCCGGCTTCCATGTGGAAGATCGGCACCTTCCGTCGCTTGGCGGCAATGGCAGCAAGGCAGCTGTTCGTATCGCCCAGGATCAGCAGAGCCTCTGGCGCGTGGCGCTCCAGTGCTTCATCCGCGGCCGTGATGACCTTGCCGATGGTTTCCGCGGCGTTCTTGCCAGCAGCTTCCAGAAAAACATCGGGGCGGCGGATTCCCAGGTCGCTGAAAAATACCTCGTTCAGTTCGTAGTCGTAATTCTGTCCGGTGTGAACCAGCGTATGTTCACAGTGACGGTCGAAGCGGTCGATCACGCGCGACAACCGGATGATTTCCGGACGCGTGCCGACCATGGTCATTACCTTAAGCTTAGTCACGGATCGCGTCCCTCACGATTTTCAGCGACATGAGGGTTTCCTTGACCTCGCGAACGTTCAGCCTGCGCGTGTTGTGCGACGTATAGTCGTCGATCTGCGAGATTTCCGGTTCGCCTTCGACGAAATATTTGTTGTAATTGAGGTCGCGGGAGTCAGCGGGAACCCGATAGTAGCCTCCAAGGTCCTCGGACCGCGCCATTTCCTCACGCGACACCAGAGATTCGTAAAGTTTCTCGCCATGGCGCGTGCCGATGACATTGATCGCGGCGTTGTTGCGTCGCAGTAACTCCTTCAGGGCCTGTGCCAAGTCCCCTACCGTGGAGGCGGGAGCCTTCTGGACGAAAATGTCGCCCGGGCGGGCATGCTGGAATGCATACAGTACCAAGTCGACCGATTCCTCGAGGGACATCAGGAAGCGGGTCATCGTGGGGTCGGTGATCGTCAACGGCTTTCCGGCCAGTAGCTGTTCCAGGAAAAGCGGAATGACGGACCCGCGAGACGCCATGACGTTGCCGTAGCGCGTTGCGCACAGGACAGTGCCATCGGGCCCAGATAGCCGCGACTTGGCAACCATCACCTTCTCCATCATCGCCTTGGACATGCCCATGGCGTTGATCGGGTAGACGGCCTTGTCGGTGCTCAGGACCACGCAGCGCTTGACCTTGTTTTCGATGGCCGCGCGCATCACGTTCTCGGCGCCAATCACGTTCGTGCGAACCGCTTCCATCGGATAGAACTCGCAGGAAGGCACCTGTTTCAGGGCCGCGGCGTGGAACACATAGTCCACGCCCCGCATCGCATCGGTGACGCTGTCGGGGTTGCGGACGTCTCCGATGTAGAACTTCACCTTGTCGCTATTGAGCGCAATGCGCATGTCTTCCTGCTTCTTTTCGTCGCGGCTGAACACACGGATTTCGGCGAAATCGGAATCGATGAATCGTTGCAGCACTGCGTTACCGAAAGAGCCGGTGCCGCCAGTGATAAGAAGGGTCTTGTTCTTGAACATGTGAGTGAATCGTTGGTTAACCAAAGTCGCGCATGCGGCGAACCAGCTCAGGCCACGCCGAGGGGGTGTAGCCGGTTAGTTGGCGAAAGCGCCGGGAATCAAGCGAGCGGTCGATCACCAGCCGCTCGTCGGGCTCGATCCGGATCTCCTTGCCGTAGCTTTCAGCCACCAGCTTCAGCAAGTCATACTTGTTGATCGGCGCGGACGAGACATGCCAGGTTCCATGGAGATCGCCACGAGGCAGCACGTGGTCCCGAATCACGCGCGCCAGTTCCACCGTCGGAAGTCCGGAGAATACGGCTCGCCGGAAGCCCTTGACTTTGCCTTGCTGCGCTAGGAACCAGCCCACTAGCCCATGCGCGCTGGCCAACTCGTGCCCGATGATGGAAGTGCGCAACGTTACGGCATTTGGATAGTCGACTTCGCCCAAATACTTGCTGCGACCGTAAAGATCATTCGCGTCCGGGAAATCAGCTTCCGTATACCCCCCCTTCGAACCGGAGAATACGCAATCTGTGCTCACGTGCACCAATCGGGCACCGGCGACGGCACATAGGCGCGCCAGGCGATGGGGAAGCAAGGCGTTGATAGGAATGGCGGTCAACGCCTCGTCGGCCTCAGCGAGTTGTTTGACGACGCCGACGCAGTTGATGACCACGTCGGGGCGAGCAGTCGCAAATGCCCCTGCCAGACTGTCCTGGTTCTCCACGTCCACGCCCACGGCGATTCGCTCTCGCACGGCTTCCGGCAACAGGCGCAGCGACGAAGCACTGCGAACCGTGCCGCGCACGTCAAAATCGCGAGTATCGGCAAATAGGCGCAGTACTGCATTCCCCAGCATTCCCGAGGCGCCTAGTACCAAGACCCGGGTGGCTGTCGGCCCAGTCATGAATTACTCCCTTTGGTGATCAAGGCGAGATTATTACAAGCGCCGGAACCGTTCCGCGAGACGACTACCCAGCTTGGTCGGCTCGAAGTGTTCCAGATAATAGTTGCGTCCAGCGCGCCCCATCGCCTCGCGCTCCGAAATATCCAGTTTGTAAAGCCGCAAAACGGCTGCTACTAGTGCGGCGGCATCGTCAGCAGGGCAGGCGAACCCCGCCCCAGCCTCCTGGACGACGCGGGCACCTTCCCCGTCCAGTGCTCCGATGACGGGTCGTCCGGCCGCCAGGTAAGCTTGCAGCTTGCTCGGCACGGTAAGGCTCATGACAGGGTTGCGCGCCAGTGTCAGCACCAGCGCCGATGCTTGCGCGAAGATGGCCGGCATCGCCTCCGACGGGTAGCGGCCGAGCAGCACCACGTTGTTCAACTTTCGGAGTGCGATCTGCTCATGCAACCAGGCGCTGCGACGGCCACTTCCAACCAGCACAAGACGGATGTCAGGATAGGCCCTCAGCCTTTCCGCGGCGCCCAGCAGGCTGTCGAGACCTTGCACGATGCCCAGATTGCCCGCGAACACGAGATTGAATCCGGGCTCGAGTTGCAGTGGGGTCGGTCCGGTATCCACCTCATCCGTTCCCGCAAATGCGCTCTCGCCCGGATTGGGAAAGTACTCGACTGGAGTCTGGCCGGCAAGCGGCGTCACTGCTGGGCCGAACGCTCGCGATTGCACCAACAAGAGGTCGGAGCAGCGATAGATCAGCCGCACCACCTGAGCAACTGCCCCCAGAATGTAACGGTTGTGGATGAAGCCCGCGGCCTGGAGGCTTTCCGGCCACAAGTCCTGAACCCACACCACGAGCCGCGCCCGCTTAATCCATCGCAACACCACGCCCGGGATCGCCTGGAGGATGGGAGAGGTGCCGTAGACGAAGATCACGTCGAACTGCTGGCTACGCAGCACCCAGGGGCCGATCAGAGCGCCGGTGAGCACGAATGAAAGGTAGTTGAGCCCTAAGGAAGTGATGCCACCCCTTCCGCGCGGAACAAGCGGCACGCGGAACACTGGGATCCCTTGATACGACTCCTGTGCGATGCCGCCCGCACGATAGCCCGGATACACCGTTCCATGCGGGTAGTTCGGCTTGCCCGTGAGCACTGTGACTTCGCAGCCCGCGTCGCGTAACTGCAACGCCACCTCATTAATGCGGAAGGACTCCGGCCAGAAATGCTGGCTGATGATCAGAACTTTCATTCCAACAAGACGCGTACAAATTCCCGGGCCGAGACCACCGACGGCGCCGGCGCGAGGCCCGGCGCCAGAAAGCGCAATACCGCTGCCTCGATCGAGCGCGCCGATGCCGGGTCAAAGGTCTCGCGGGGAATGCAGACGTCCCGCACAAAGTCGCGTTCCGCCGCGAGGATCGGCATGCCCAAGGAGCGCGCCTCCAGCAGAGGAAGACCGAAACTCTCTAGCGATGATGCAAAGAGCAGCGCCGAACTCTGCGCCATGCGGTGCAGCACGGCAGAGCGCGTCAGCTCTCCAAGATTGATGATCCGCGGCCCCGTAGCCTCTTCCAGACCGGCGCTCCTTGCGAGCCGAGCAAAGGCGGCCTTGTCGAGAGTCAGGTAGAGAAGCGGCCGGCAGCCTTTCACGGCGAGCCTCTGCCAAGCGGCCAGGAGGATCACATGATTCTTGTGCGCCGCCGCGTCCGCCGGATAGAAAAACGTGGCGTTTTCCGCCGGAGGAATAAGCGCTCTTGTCGGTGCCTCATTTGCCAGAAGACCTTCGGCAACGGCCGCGTCGCAGAAGGGCCTTACGTGAACCGCAAGACCGGGAAAGATTTGTCGCGCCAGTTCGGCCATGGTGGGCGTTTGAACCCACATTTCGTCACAGTTCCTGATGCCAAGGCGGAGCCACCAGCGCTCGATCGCGACACGGAGCGCAGTCCGCGTCGGATACCGGATGCCCGGATCGGGTGCAAGCAGGTGTCGGCCTTGCATGTAAACGATCACCCGACCGCCCGCCGGCCCGCGCAATGGCGGCAGGTTGTTGAAGCAGAACAACACATCGCCTTGGCAAGCGCGCCCGGCGAGGCGCTGGAGGCTGCGAAGGCGGGCTGCCATGGAGGGGCGAACAAACTCGCAAGCCACGCCTTCGGTATCGACGTGCCCGCGCATGCGCGCATCGAGCGCAACGGCCTTCAATTCCGGCTTCAATTCGCGCAGGATGGCATCGAGCAGAACTCGGCCGCCGCCTGAATGAATGCCGAAAGCGCTCAAAAGCACTTTAGCCATGCACGCGCCGACGAAAAGGGAGTACTCCCGCAGTGGCAAAATGGAGGTCTGCCACTCGACCCCGCCGTTCGAAGCAGGCAGCCGATTTCCCAGTTACCCAAGCGAACCGCCCTTGCCTCAGGCAAGCGGCGGTATGCCGATCCAGGTTGAAGATGTTCATTTCGACAGAGACAGAAACACGCGCAGGAACACGAAGGACGCATTCTCCCTCACCGCCTGGGCGCGTCCTCCTGTTTGCCTATGCATTTCCGCCCATGCAGGTCCAGATGACCCCGGCAGTCTTCAAGCCGATGGCGGCACTGGCACGGCTTGGCTATTCCGTTGACGTTGTTTGCGCCGGTTCCTTCTGCCGGGAGTTGCCTCTGGACCACGGCTTGGTTCCCTTCGCCGAGCGAACCTTCGGAGACATCAAGCGGCTCGAGCCGCCGCTGGGCTGGCGGGGCTGGGCGCAGGCGCGATTCAAGGGCCTGGCGCGCGTCCCGGACCTCATGACCGTGCTGCACCAGCCGGCTTACGAGGAGTTGATGGGGCGCGACCTGACCCGATACGAGGCGGTTATGACTTGGTCACCGTTCCACTCCGTGAACTCCGTCATGGCCAAGGTGAAGGCGCAACGTAAAGGAGTGCGCTGGATCGCGCAGTTCAGCGACCCTTGGGCTGGAAACCCCTTGGAGATCGATATTCGGACCAAGCTATGGAACACCTGGCACGAGCCTTGGTCGATCCGGCGGGCGGACCATATCATCCATAGCTCCCCACATTCGCTGGATCTGATGTTCCGGGGCATGAGGGCGCCTTTGCGCAGCAAGACCGGCGTCCTGCCGCACGTGTACAACCGCGATTTGTACCCTGCGCGTCCCAAGGCGAACAACGAGCACATCGTCTTGCGGTATGTCGGCGTCTTGTACGGACGCCGCTCGCCCGAGCCCGTTTTTGAGGCGCTGGGGCGCCTGTTCCAGCGTCGACCGGCGCTGCGCGGTCAAGTAGTCGTTGAACTGGTGGGCCTCGTCCCGCCCGAAATGCTGCAGACGCCTGCGGCTTTGGCCTTGCCCGCCGGCACGATTCGGACCGTGGCGCAGGTCGGATACTTGGAGTCGCTGCAGCTAATGTATGACGCCGACGTCCTGCTGCTCATCGAAGCCGATGTGCGCCGCAACCTGTTCTTGGCCAGCAAGGTAGCCGACTACGTCGGCGCCGGGCGGCCTATTGTCGGCATCGTGCCACCCGGCGCGTCGCAAGAGGCGATGCAGTCGCTCGGCGCCTGGCATGCCCGCCCGAGCGATATCACGGGAATCGAAAGCGCGCTCGAAGGCGCCATCGACCATGTGCGGACGGGCTACAGCGGCAGCAATTGCAATGAATCCTTTCGGTCGATGCTGAGCGGCGAACATGTCGCGCGCCAGTTCGCCGATATCATCCGGAAAGGTTAGTCAGTTGAAGAAGATTCTCTTCGTGGCGATGCAGATGAGCACGCACACAGTCCGCTGGATCAACCAGCTCTCGGATGCCGGCTATGACATCCACCTCTTCCCCGTCAACCACCTGCCGGCGCATCCTGACCTGCGTGGGGTAACCATCCATCAGCCTTTCCCCATCGCCAGGCCGCGACACGCGCTCAAGCAATGGGCCAAGAACGTCGTCCTGCGCCTGATGGGCCGGCACCCGGCGACGCCTCCGGTTGTTCCCTGCCCGGTTGGCCATGTGTACGGCGTTCCGGTCCTCACTCGATGGATGCCCTACCTGAATGCGCGCCGAATGCGGCTGGGCGAGTCCGACCAGACGGCCCCCGTTATCTACGGCCCGCGCGTACTTGGTGCACTAATCCGCAAGCTGCGCCCTGACCTGATCCATTCGCTCGAGTTCCAACATTGCGGCTATTTGGTGCTCGCTGCTCGCGACCTGCTGGGGGCGGACGGGTTTCCCAAGTGGTTGGCGACCAATTGGGGCAGCGACATCTATTACTACCGGCAGCTGGAGGGGCACCGACAGCAGATCTCACGTCTGCTACGCAGCGTGGATTATTACTCGTGCGAATGCGAACGCGATGTTGGAATGGCTCGCGAACTGGGGCTAACAGCGCCTGTGATGCCGGTCATGCCAAATACTGGAGGCTTCAACGTCGAAGTGGCCGCGCGCGTGCGCTTCACCCACCAGCCTTCCAAGCGCAAGCTGATCATGGTGAAGGGTTACCAGCATTTCGCCGGTCGAGCCATGGTCGCGCTGGAGGCAATCGAACGTTGCGCGGACCTGCTGAAAGGATATCAAGTCATCGTGTATACGGCATCGCCGGAGATCCATGGCCGCGTGGATGAGCTGCGCGAGTGGCTCAAGATCGACATACGCCTTCTTCACCACGTTCCGCACGATTACATGCTGAGGATGTTCAGCCGGGCACGCATCTATCTCGGGGTGAGCGCCAGCGATGCGATCAGCACTTCGCTGCTGGAAGCGATGGCGATGGGCGCATTCCCCATCCAGACGAACACTTCATGCTGCAACGAATGGATTCAGCAAGGCGTGACCGGCATGGAGATACCCCAGGACAACCCTCACGTGATTGCCGACTGCCTGCGGCAGGCGCTTCAGAATGACGCGCTGGTCGACGATGCGGCCACGTTGAACTGGACCACCGTTGTACAGCGCCTCGACGAGCGAATCCTGCGCGAGAAGGCCAAGGCCTACTACGCGACTATCCTGCAGGGATTGCCGGCGCAACCTGCCCTCGAGGGTCAGGCCGGCACTACCGACGATTCGACCGGCATTGCCGCTTTGAGCGTGATGTCGTAGTCCAAGCGCATCTGGCCCATCACCTGCCGCGACGTGTCGCAGAGCAGGTGAACCAGATTCGTGTATTCCATGACGGGGTGAAGGTGATCAATGACGCCGATAGCCAAGCCCGGCGTCAGGAAATAATTTCCTGCGGCGAGCTGCAGCGGGGCAACCCGACACTGGATGCGGCATTCGTCAGCCTCACTCGCTGCAATGTCGAATCCCTTTCCTTCAAGCAGGCCATTGGTGAAATTCGTGATGACGAACCCCTTGCTGTTCTCGAGCCGGAATCCAACTAGCAGATTCGGCTGCAAGTGGTATTCGGCGCAAAGTTGCATGACTGCCTCGCGGTCCCAGCGCACGACGACGTCGAAAATGATTTCGTCATTCCAATCAAAAAGATTTGGGTCCCGTACTCCGGCGACCCGTAAGCGAGCGACCCAGGCCGCCCCGCTGCCCCATTGGAGCTGCTTGTCGCTCATGTCCGGTTCGAACCAGTAACGGTCCTTGTCGTCCTGGTCGGGCACATCAATCGCCGCCGAAGCGTCCGCCTCGATCTCAACTTCCGTTTCACCCGCAGCGCCCGCTTCGACTTCGGATTGGAGGGCCACCATTTCATCCCCCGCAACAGTGACGCTACTGGAAGCGTTCGGAAACATGATCTGGTAATAGCGACTCGCCACAGTGTCCGGATCGCCCATCGCCTCTACAACACCGTTGTTGATTAGGATGAGGCGATTGCAGAAAGCCTTGACCGTGTAGATGTCGTGACTCACGAAAAGTACCGTACCACCCCGCTGCTGGAACCGTCTCATCCAGTCAACGCACTTCTTTTGAAATCGCACATCCCCCACGGCCAGGGCCTCATCCACGATCAGCACCTCGGGATCGACATGGATGGAAACCGAAAATGCAAGGCGCACGAACATCCCGCTGGAATAGGTCTTGACGGGCTGGTCGATGAACTCGCCGATGTCGGCGAATGTAAGGATTTCCGCCACGCGCATTTCCATTTCGGCACTTGACAGGCCCATCAACGCGCCTTGGAAGTACACGTTCTCGCGGCCGGTAAGTTCGGGGTTGAAGCCTGCGCCAAGTTCCAGTAGCGACGCCAACCGCCCCTGCAGAGAAACTTCCCCAGCGGTCGCTGTCAGCACGCCCGAAATGATCTTCAGCAGCGTCGACTTGCCGGAGCCATTGCGTCCAATGATGCCGATGCTTTCGCCCTTCGCCACGTCGAAGTCGACATCGCGTACGGCGTAATGCAGGTGGTGGCGTTTCCTGCCGAACGGCAGGAACAGTTCAGCGGCGCGGTCGGCCTTGCTGTTGTACAGGCGATAAGCCTTGGTGACGCCGCGCACACGGATGACGACAGGGGAAATTTCAGAGGACATCGGCAAATTCATGTTTCATCCGGCCAAACAGCGTATGGGCGCCGGCGATGAGCACCACTGTGCCAAGCCAGAACCACAGAGTTTCCTGGGGCCGCTCGAAGAACCAAATGCCGTTTAGAAAGGTATCGCGGTATCCCTGAACCACATAATGGACCGGGTTCATCAGCAGCATCAGGTCGAACTCCTTGGGAAGGATCTTCGCTTCCCACACGACAGGCGTCGCCCAGAAAAGTATCTGCATCAGCATGATGATGATCTGCTGGAAATCCTTGACGAACACCTGCACGACCGAACACAACACCCCCGCGCCCAGTACAAGCAGAAATAGGCAGGCCAGGTAATAGGGCAGTTGCAGCCAGTACAGCGTAAGCGGATGCCCCTGAACCATCAGCAGCAGGAACATGAAGACCAGCAGGGCGAGGTGGATGCACAGGGAGGAGCAAATTCTGGCGAGCGGAAGCATCTCGGTGGAGAAGTTCATCTTGCGCACGAGGAAGCTGTATTCCGCGATTGCATTCGCGCCGGCTATCAGCCCGTCGTTGACGAAAAACCAGGGGATCAACCCGACCACCAGCCAGACGGTGAAGTCGACGCCGCCGACCGGGCCTGCCCGGAACCCGTAGCGAAAGACAAAAAGCAGGACCGCTATCGTCACCAGAGGGGCGGCGAGGGCCCAAGCCATTCCCAGGTAGGTTCCCGTATACCGCCGCTTCAGGTCAGCGACGACTAAGCTATAAAAAATTCGCAGTTTGATGACCATGACAACCCGAAGACCGGTCTACTTCTTTGACAAAAAGGCCCGGCGCACCGTTCGTCCAGCCCGGATCAGCGGGTAATTGCGAATGCGTTCGAGATCTGCCGCCAGTCCAGCGGCGCTTGAACGTTCCTGCTCGAGTTGGCGGGCCACTGCGGTAGCTTCGGCACGTTCCTTCTCGAGTTGCTGCTCAAGGTTGGCGCGAGCGCTTCGTTCATCTTTGAGTTGCCCAGCCAGCTTGGAGGCGGCCGCGCGTTCCTCCTTCAACTGCCCAGCCAGCCTCGCTCCGGCCGAGCGTTCTTCCTGCAGTTGTCCCGCTAACTGAACAGCAGTCGCTCGTTCCTCCTCGAGCTGACCAGCCAACCGAACACCTGTCGCCCGTTCTTCCTCAAGTTGCGTGGCCAGCTTGGCACGCACGCTACGCTCCTCCTCCAATTTGCGGCCGAGGGTCACGCCTGAGGCCCGCTCCTGCTCGAGCTGGGCAGACGCAGCCGCTCTCTCCTGCTCGAGTTGCCGTGCGAGTTCTGCACCAGCCGATCTTTCGAGCTGCAATTGTTGCTCCAACGCGGCACGAATCGCCTTCTCCACCTGCAATTCGCCATTCACCGCGACCGTTGCGGCCTGCTCTTCGAGCAATCGAGTAGTCAATCCGGATTTCTCCTGCGCCAGTTGGTCGCGCTCGGTGCTCACGGCCGTCAACATTGCCTGCAGATGGGAGGCTTCGGCCTGCAGGCGAAGGCGCTCAACCTGCTGCTCTTCGTCCAGCCGCACGCGTTCGCTTTCGAGTCGAGCCCGTTCGCCCTCGAGCCGCGCCCGTTCTCCCTCCAACCGGGCGCGCTCGGCCTCCAGACGGGAGGCCTCTGCACTCAGTTGTGCGGCTTCACCTCCAAGGCGGGCGACCTCGGCGTCCAACCGCACCTTCTCCTGCTGCTGCAGGTCCGCCTCGGCCTTCAGTCTCTCAATTTCATCGCTCAACGAAGCAAACTTCGCCGTCGTCTCCTGATCCCGCAGCGCAGCTTGGCGCGCCTGGACGTCCTGCTGCATCCGCACTCGGTCGAGCTCATGGCGAAACACGTTGGCCTGCAGCGCCACGCCTTCCAATTCGCGCCGCCGAGAATCCTCCAGCTTGCCGGTGCTGCGGCTCGCGCCGATGTAGCAGCGCCCGTCTTCCTCGATGTGCAGCAACTCACTCGAGTACCCGAGCGTGTCCAGCGTATTGAGGACCATCACGGCGCAATAGGTCGAATGCAGTTCCACCATGAGTGCCGGCGCGGCTTCCTTCATCGTGGCCATTGCGCCGAGCAACGCCAAATGCTCGGAGCCTTCGATGTCGATCTTCAAGAGAGCCGGTTTGATTCCCGTCCGCCGAACGAATTCATCCAGCGTGCAGGTCATGACATCCATTTCCTGGAAGCCGAGTTCGACGAGTGTCTCCTCGGACAGCGTGGTGCGCGCGCCCTGGAGATACGAGGCGCTGCTGACGCCCGCATCCACGTTCCGGTGCAGATTGAAACGCACCGTGCCCTGCTCGTTCGAGAGCGCCAGCGGGAACACGCGCACACGCGCTTCCAGATCGGGGTTTTCGGACAGGTTCATCCGCAGACGGTCTGCGTTGAAGGGGTTGGGCTCGAAGGCGCAGACGCGCCCCGTAGGACCCACTAGGCGCGCAAGCTGCAGGCTGTTTACGCCGACGAAGGAGCCCAGATCGAAAACCGCCTTGCCGGCGAGCTCCTGCCTCGCAATGAAGCCGGACAGGAAGGAATCGTAATTGCCGCCCCCGTAATACTCGAGGTAGCTCTTGGTGACGTAGATCGACAGGCCGGCAAGGTTTCCGTCCGCAAAGGTGTGCAACTCCGCCTTTTCCTTGACCTGGTGCGTGATCTCGAAGGTCTCACGCGGAAAAGCACCCTGGAGTCGGCACCCGCGCGCCTGCGCCGCGGCCCAGGCGCCTGCGTAGCTGCGCTGACCCTGCCAGAAATCCATGTCTTCCGCAACTGCGGGCACGAAATAGTGTCCGCGGCTAACTGCTGCATAGCCGAGAGCGAGAAAGAACCTGCGCAGGCTGTCAAGCGTGTACCGGTTGCAGTGCATGCCACGCGTTTCGTCGATGAAATCGGACGAGTCGCGGCCAAGCTCATTCAAACCTTCCGAAATCACGTCATTGTCGAAGAGGAAGTCTGGCGTGTTCACGACCACTACGGACGTGTCATGCAGGCATCCGCGCAACAGGCGCAGGAGTTCGGCCAATTCGCTGCGGGGCACGTGCTCAACGAAATCGAGCATCATCACCACGTCGAACTTCTTGCCAGCAGTTTCCGGATTCGTCGTGTAGTCGCGCAGAAATTCAAGTGCATCGGAGCAGACGATGCGGGGGCCTTCGATTGCATATTTGCTCAGGAATTCGCCGGCAATGCGGCAGGCGGGCTCCGAGAAGTCGACACCAACGTAGCCGCCAGCGCCATGCTCCCATGCATACTTGATCGACTCCCCACGTCCGAAGCCGAATTCCAGAACGCTGGCGTCACGGAAGTTCACGTGCTCCAGGATCTCGCTGTCGTGTCCACGCAGCTGGCCTTGCTGGAAGGCTTCAATTCCCTCGACTCCGTAAGGAACGGCAGCCCCGTTTTCATCCTTCTTCAAGAAATAGGCTGCGGTGTACTTTTCGACAAGGTATCCCAATTCGATTCCTGCAATCTGGAAGGCGCATTCGCGCTGGTGACCGCCTGGTCCGGTGGACCATGGGGCAAAGCCGGACCGGTCGGACCGCTTCGAGCCGCCGACCGGGATGCAAGCACCTACGCAGGGAGCTTGCCTTGGATCATTCTCTCACATCCACATGGGATCGCCCGCGCGTACATTGGGGAAAATCCCAAGACAGATGGTGCACCGGCGTATGCGTCGAAATGAAACAGCTCCTGTCCGCGTCCCTCATGGATAGGTTTGAGCATCGCGCAACCATCCGCCCTGAGCGTCCTTGGCCGAAACCGATGGGCTCGCCAGCCCCAACGGCCATGTGATTCCGACCTCAGGGTCGTTCCAGGCGAGGCAGTGTTCGTATTGCGGGGCGTAGAAATCTGTCGTCTTGTACAGGAATTCGGCAGTGTCGCTCAGCACCAGGAAGCCATGCGCGAATCCGGGAGGTATCCACATTTGGCGGTGATTCTCCGCGCTGAGTTCTTCGCCGACCCATCGCCCGAAAGTCGCCGAAGAGCGGCGCAGATCCACCGCAACGTCGAATACCTTGCCGCGGGACACCCTAACAAGCTTGCCCTGCGGCTGTTCGAGCTGATAGTGCAGGCCTCGCAACACCCCCTGCGCAGAACAGGAGTGGTTGTCCTGCACAAAGCGCACATGCAGGCCAGTTTGTCCGTGAAAAACAGCTTCGTTGTAGCTTTCAAAAAAAAACCCGCGCTCGTCTCCAAACACTTTCGGTTCGAGCACTAGCACATCGGGAATGGCCGTTGGCAATACCTTCATGTCACTTTCCCCCGTCCCGGACCAACTGCAGCAGATACTGGCCATACCCGTTCTTCTTCATCGGCTCCGCCAGCCGCTCCAATTGGGCGGTATCGATCAAACCCGAGCGCCATGCGATCTCTTCCGGACAAGCGATCTTCAGACCTTGGCGATGCTCCAGCGTGGCAATGAACTGGCTGGCTTCCAGCAGGCTGTCATGTGTGCCGGTGTCCAGCCACGCATAGCCCCGCTTCATGATCTGAACGGACAGGTGCCCCTGCTCCAGGTAGGCTTGGTTGACCGCGGTGATCTCGAGCTCGCCGCGTGCGCTTGGCGTGACGGCCTTGGCGATCTCGACTACTTGCCGGTCATAGAAATAGAGACCGGTCACGGCGTAGTTGCTCTTCGGCTCCTTCGGCTTTTCTTCGATGCTGCTCGCCTTGCCATCAGCGTCGAAAGCCACGACGCCGTAACGCTCCGGATCATTGACGTGGTACGCGAACACGGTGGCGCCATGCGCCTGCCCATCGGCGGCCGCCAGCATCGGCGCGAGATCGTGGCCATAGAAAATGTTGTCTCCCAGCACGAGCGCACTCGGGTCGTTGCCGATGAACTTGTCCCCGATGATGAAAGCCTGCGCCAGCCCGTCGGGGCTGGGCTGCACTGCGTACTGCAGGTTCAGGCCCCATTGCGCGCCGTCACCGAGCAACTGCTGGAAGCGCGGCGTGTCCTGGGGAGTGCTGATCACCAGGATGTCGCGCATGCCCGCAAGCATCAGTGTCGACAGCGGGTAATACACCATGGGTTTGTCGTACACCGGCAGCAGTTGCTTGCTCAATGCCAGGGTCGCTGGATGCAAGCGGGTGCCGGAGCCGCCGGCGAGAATGATGCCTTTGCGTCGCGTCATGGGGGTCAAAGGATTTCCTGGAGCATGCGAGCCACGCCGTTTTGCCACGGGGGCAGCGTGAGGCCGAAAGCGGCTCGCAGGCGCGCCGTGTCCAGCCGGGAATTATGGGGGCGGCGCGCCGGGGTCGGAAAGGCGGAGGTCGGCACGGCGCGCACATGGGCCGCGCCCGCCTTCAGGTCCTGTCCCGCCTGACGTGCGTGCTCCAGCACGAAGCGGGCGTATCCGTGCCAAGTGGTGGCCCCCTCTGCAGCCAAGTGATACGTTCCAGCCTTGCGCGGATCGGCCAGCAGCGCGCGCAATGCATGGGCCGTGACGTCCGCCAGCAATTCGGCGCCGGTCGGGGCGCCATGCTGGTCGTCGATCACCATCAGCTCGGAGCGTTCACGCGCCAGCCGCAGCATGGTCTTGGCGAAATTGCCTCCGCGCGCCGCGTAGACCCAGCTGGTGCGAAACACCAGGTGGCGGGGCAGGGCGCGGACAACGCATTGTTCGCCTTCGAGCTTCGTGCTGCCGTAGACATTGAGGGGGCCGGTGGCGTCATCTTCGCGCCAGGCGCGGCTGCCGCTGCCGTCGAACACGTAATCGGTGGAGTAGTGGATCAGGGCAGCGCCTACCTCGTTGGCCGCCTCCGCCAGGACGCCGGGTGCCAGTGCATTGACAGTGCGAGCCAATTCCGGCTCGCTCTCCGCCTTGTCGACCGCCGTATAGGCGGCGGCGTTGACGATGACATCGGGTCTCACCTTGACGACGGTACTCGCCAGTCCCTTCAGGTCGGTGAAGGCCCCGACGAGCTCCTCCTCGCCTTGGGAGTCGAGCGCAACGACTTCACCCAGCGGCGCGAGGCTGCGCTGCAGCTCCCAGCCCACTTGGCCGTTGCGACCGAACAACAGGATTTTCACACCGGTCCTAGGCCGCTCGCTCGTACTGGGCCGCGATCCACTCGCGGTAGACACCGCTTTGCACGCGTTGCACCCAATCACCGTGATCCAGATACCACTGCACCGTCTTGCGGATGCCCGTTTCGAAGGTTTCGGCCGGCTTCCAGCCCAGTTCGCGCTTGATCTTGCGGGCGTCAATGGCATAGCGGCGATCATGGCCGGGACGGTCCTTGACGTAGGTGATCTGCTGCGCGTAACTGCCCCCGGCCACACGCGGGCGCAACTCGTCGAGCAGCGCGCAGATCGTCTGGACTATCTCGATGTTCGGCTTCTCGTTCCACCCGCCCACGTTGTAGGTCTCGCCCACACGGCCTGCTTCCAGCACCCTTCGAATCGCGCTGCAATGGTCGCCTACATACAGCCAATCTCGGATCTGCATGCCGTCGCCGTACACGGGCAGCGGCTTGTCGGCCAGCGCGTTGACGATCACCAACGGGATCAGCTTCTCGGGGAAGTGATAAGGGCCGTAGTTGTTCGAGCAGTTGGTTGTCAGCACCGGCAGACCGTACGTGTGGTGGTAGGCACGCACCAAGTGGTCGCTCGCGGCCTTGCTGGCCGAATAAGGACTGTTCGGTTCGTAGCGGTTGTCCTCGCGGAAGGCAGCATCGCCGGGGGTGAGCGAACCGTAGACTTCGTCGGTCGAAACGTGCAGGAAGCGAAACCCGTCCTTCTGCGCGCCCTGCAAAGCATCCCAATAACCACGCGCCGCTTCCAGCAGGCGGAAGCTGCCGACGACATTCGTTTCGATGAAACTGCCAGGACTGTGGATGGAGCGGTCAACGTGGGACTCTGCGGCGAAATTCACGATCGCGCGCGGCCGATGGCGCGTCAGCAACTCGGCCACCAGCTTCGGGTCGCCGATGTCGCCATGCACGAAGACGTGCCCCGGGTTGTTTTTCAGCGACGCGAGGTTCTCAAGGTTGCCGGCGTAGGTCAACTTGTCGAGGTTCACCACGGCTTCGCCGTTGGCCCGCAGCCAGTCGAGCACGAAATTGGAGCCAATGAAGCCGGCGCCGCCGGTGACGAGGATCATGCAGATACCCTTGTGATGCGGTGAATTATCTCATCCGCCAAAAAGCGACCCGCGGCAGCTTCTCCTTCGATCGGAGCGGCGCGACCCTTCAAAAATGGATGCCCCGCATCATCTGCTGCAAAGCCACCGCTTCCGCCGACAACTGCGGCTTCGCGCCCTTGTCTCCCTTGGCTGCCGACGAGTCCGGGAACATGCGGAAGCTGGTGTTCATCGCCACCTGCGCGACACGCGGAACCAAGGCGTGCAACAGCTGGCCGGTGATGCCCAGGCGGGTGGCGATGCGCACCGGTTTGGCGATGCAGGCCTCGGCGATCATGTCGGCCGCTTCTTCCGGCGCCAGGGTGGGCACGTTGTTGTAGATCTTGGTGGGCGCGATCATGGGCGTGCGCACCAGCGGCATGTTGATCGTCGTGAAGGTGATGCCCTGGTCCTGGAATTCGCTGGCGGCGCAGCGCGTCCAGGCATCCAGCGCCGCCTTGGAGGCGACGTAGGCGGAGAAGCGCGGCGCATTGGTCAGCACGCCGATCGAGCTGATGTTGACCACGTGGCCCCGCCGCCTGGCCACCATGCCGGGCAGCAGCCCCATGGTCACGCGCAGGCAGCCGAAGTAATTCAGCTGCATCGTGCGCTCGTAGTCGTGGAAGCGGTCGTAGCTCGCCTCGATGGCGCGGCGGATCGAGCGGCCGGCGTTGTTGATCAGGAAGTCGACGCCGCCATGCTGCTCCACCAGCAGCTGCACGAAACGGTCGCAGTCCGCCATGTCGGCGAGGTCGGCCGGGTAGGCGACGAACTCGTAGCCTTTGGCCTTCGCTTCCGCGCAGGCCTCGTCGAGCTTGTCCTGGTCGCGCCCGCAGATGATGGTGGTGGCGCCGGCCTCGGCGAACTTGTGCGCGGCGGCCAGCCCGATGCCCGAAGAACCGCCGGTCACCAGCACCACCTTGCCGCCCACCGTGCCGCGCAGGGTGCGGTCGATGTGCAGGTCGGGGTCCAGGTGGCGCTCCCAGTAGTCCCACAGGCGCCAGGCGTAGTCCTTCAGGTTGGGGCAGGCGATGCCGGACCCCTTGAGGCGGGCCTCGGCCTCGCGGCTGTCGAAGCGGGTCGGGTAGTTGACGAAGGTGAGGATGTCCTCGGGCAGGCCCAGGTCGTTCATCACCGCGGCGCGGATGCGCCGCACCGGCGCCACCGCCATCAGCCCCTTCTTCACGCTCTTCGGGATGAATCCCAGCAGCGCCGCGTTGATGAACAGGTTCATGCGCGGCGCGTGGGCCGCGCGGCTGAAGATGTCCAGCACGTCGCCCACGCGGTAGCCCATCGGGTCGACCAGGTGGAAGGCCTTGCCGGCGATCCCATCCTGGTGCGCGATGTGGTCCAGCGCGTCGACCACGTAGTCGACCGGCACGATGTTGATGCGCCCGCCCTCCAGCCCGATGGCCGGCATCCAGGGCGGCAGCAGCTGGCGCATGCGCTGGATCAGCTTGAAGAAGTAGTACGGCCCGTCGACCTTGTCCATCTCGCCAGTGCGGCTGTCGCCCACCACCATCGCCGGGCGGTAGACCGTCCAGGGCAGCTTCGCCTCCTGCCGCACGATCTTCTCGCTCTCGTGCTTGGTCATGAAGTACGGGTGGTCGACGTTCTCGGCCTCCTCGAACATGTCCTCGCGGAACACGCCTTCGTACAGCCCGGCCGCGGCGATCGACGACACGTGGTGGAAATGCCCCGCGTCGATGGCCCGGGCGAAGTCGACCGTGTTGCGCGTGCCGGCCACGTTCACCTCGACCTGGCTTTCCTCGTCGGCCGCCAGGTCGTAGACCGCGGCGAGGTGGAAGAAGTGGCCGACCTGGCCCTTGAGCTTCTTCACTTCGTCGGCGGCCACGCCCAGCTTCTTCGCCGTGAGGTCGCCGAACACGGGAATGGCGCGCGCCGCGCCCACGCCCCAGAAGGCGCGCAGTTCCGCCACCTTGTCCTCGCTTTGCGGCCGCAGCAGGAAGTGGACGACGGCGCCCTTGCGTTCCAGCAGCTTGCGGACCAAGCGCTTGCCGATGAACCCGGTCGCGCCGGTGACGAAGTAGTGCATGGCAGCCTCCTTGGCCGGCCATTCTAGGAGGAGGCACCTAAACGGCCACGCCGCCGCCGCGTTAAATTCAAGCCAGACTGACCAGGAGACCGCCATGGTGAAGAAGATCCACAAGACGTCCGGCGACGAGGCCGCCGCTGCCGGCCCCTCGTCCGCCCAGCTCGCCAGCACCGTGCGCGAGTCGGCGCAGCAGATCTGGCTGGCCGGCCTGGGCGCCTTTTCCAAGGCGCAGGAGGAAGGCGGCAAGGTGTTCGAGGCGCTGGTGAAGGAAGGCGTGGGCCTGCAGCGCAAGACGCAGGCGGCCGCCGAAGGCAAATTGAGCGAGGCCACCACCCGGATGTCGGCGATGGCCACCGATCTCTCCTCCAAGGCCACCGGCCAGTGGGACAAGCTGGAGAACATCTTCGAGGACCGCGTGGCGCGCGCGCTCAAGAGCCTGGGCGTGCCCACGGCCAAGGACGTCGCCGCGCTGGCCGCCCGGGTCGAGGAGCTCAATCGCAATGTCGCCCGGATGAACGGCGGGGCGGCCAGTCCGGCGCGCCGCGTGGCGAAGAAGGCGCCGGCCGGCAAGGCCGCGGCCAAGGCGCCGCGCAAGACCGCGCGCAAGGCCGCGGAATAGACGGAGCCAGCGAGGTGACGGGCGCCGGCCGGCGCCCTACACTCGCAACGCATGAGGAAGACCCGCGCGGCTCCCCGCATCGCCCTGGCCCTGGCCGGCGGCGGCCCGCTCGCCGCCGTCTACGAGATCGGCGCGCTGTGCGCGCTGGAAGAGGCCGTCGACGGCCTCGACTGCACCCGGCTGCAGCACTACGTGGGCGTCTCCGCCGGCGGCTTCATCGCGGCATCGCTCGCCAACGGCCTGTCGCCGCGCGCCCTGTGCGCCGCCTTCGTCGAGGACGGCGGCGGCGAGGCGGCGGAAGCCTTCGATCCGGCCTGGCTGATGGTGCCCGCGTACGCCGAGTTCGCGCGGCGCGCCCTGCGGCTGCCCCTGCTGGCCGCCTCCGCGCTGGCCGGCCCATGGCGCTGGGCCGCGCTGCTGGCCGAATTCGGTCCGGCCATCCCCACCGGCCTGTTTGCCAACGAGGAAATCCACCGCCGGCTCGCCCGCGTCTTCAGCCAGGGCGGCCGCAGCAACGACTTCCGCCAGCTGCGCGCGCGCCTGAGCCTGGTCGCCACCGACCTGGATAGCGGCGACGCCGTCGCCCTGGGCGGCAAGGGCTGGGACCACGTCCCCATTTCGCGGGCCGTGCAGGCGACGGCCGCCCTGCCCGGCCTGTTCCCCCCGGTCGACATCGACGGCCATTCCTTCGTCGACGGCGCCCTGAAGAAGACGCTGCACGCCTCGGTGGCGCTCGAGGAAGGCACCGACCTGCTGCTTTGCCTGAACCCGCTGGCGCCCTACCGCGGCACGGCGCGCATCGCCGAGGGCGGCCTGCCCGCGGTGCTGGGACAGACCTTGCGCGCCCTGATCCACTCGCGGCTCGAGGCCGCGATGCGGAACTACGCGCGGGCCTATCCGGGCACCGACATCGTCCTGCTGGAACCCGAGCCCGACGACGCCCGCGTGCACCTCGCCAGCGCCTTCAGCTACCGGCGGCGGCGCGAGCTGGCCGAGCACGCGTACCGGCAGACCCGTGCGCAGCTGCTGGCGCGCCACGGCCAGCTGGCGCCGATGTTCGCGCGCCATGGGCTGGTGCTGCGGGCGGACCTGCTGGCGGACACAAGCCGCAGCCTGATCGCGCAGGCGCCCCCACGCCACCGCCTCGGGCGCACGCTGGCCGACCTGGGGCAGGCCCTGGACAGCATCGACCGCCGCCTGCGCCCGGCCTGAGCATGGCCAAGAAAGCCCCGCGCCGCACGGCCGAACGCATCCTCGAGGTCACGCTGGACCTGTTCAACCGCTTCGGCGAACCCAACGTTTCCACCACCTTGATCTCGGCCGAGCTGAACATCAGCCCCGGCAACCTCTACTACCACTACCCGGCCAAGGACGAGCTGATCAACTCCCTGTTCGACCGCTACGAGCGTGCGCTGGGGGAGTTGCTGGCGGCCGCGGGCGACGTCCGCGACGTCGAGGACGCCTGGTTCTTCCTGCACACGCTGTTCGAGCTGATCTGGCAGTACCGCTTCCTCTACCGCGACCTGAACGACCTGCTGTCCAAGAACCGGCTGCTCGAAACGCATTTCCAGCACGTGCTGAAGAACAAGACCAAGGCCGTGCGTGCGCTGCTCGATGGCATGAGCCGTTCGGGCGCGGTGCGCATCGACACGCGTGAAGCCGAACCGATGGCCACCAGCATGGTGGTCGTGCTGACCTACTGGCTGAGTTACGAGTACGTGCGCGACCCGCGCCATGCCCTGGAGCCGGGCAGCGCGCAGCAGGCCTTGCTGCGCGGCGCACACCACGTGCTTCATCTGCTGGTACCCTATCTGGAACCGGCGCAGCGCCAGCACTTGCTGCAACTGGCGGGCGCGTACAGCGGGAGCCCCTAGCGCCGGGACCATCGGTCCGCAACCGGAGACAAGCCGAATGGCCAAGTGGACGGCCTTCCCGCACCTGGGCGAATTCCAGTACGACGCCGCCGCGCTGCGCCGGAACTGGAGCCGCCTGCACGCGGGCGACGCCGAGCCGCTGCCCACGGACCCGGCCGCCCTCGACGCCTGGGTTTTCTTCCACAACGGCGAGTTCTTCCAGGCGATGGAAGCCGGGCTGAAGGCCGGGCCGAGCGGACTGACGGCGGCCAACAAGGCGGCCTGCATCTACGCCAACTACCTCGAGAAGAAGGAAAAGACGCGGCTCGACCTCTTCCTCGAAGCCGCGCAGCGGGCCGAGGCGCAGGCCGCCGCCGAGCCTTCCAACCCCAATGCCTGGTACTGGCAGGCCTATGCGCTGGGCCGCTACAGCCAGGGCATCAGCGTCGCCAAGGCGCTGGCGCAAGGCCTGGGCAGCAAGGTCAAGGATGCGCTGGAGCACGCCATCGCCCTGCAGCCGCGCCACGCCGATGCGCACATCGCGCTGGGCGCCTTCCATGCGGAGGTGATCGACAAGGTGGGCACGCTGATCGGCGGCATGACCTACGGCGCCAAGAAGGAAGCGGGGCTGAAGATGTTCCAGCAGGCCCTGGCGATTCATCCCAACTCCCCGATCGCGCTGATCGAATATGCCAACGGCCTGGTGATGCTCGAGGGCGACAAGCGCATGAAGGAGGCCACGCGGCTCTACGAGCAGGCGGCGGCGCTGGCACCCGCCGACGCCATGGAGCGGCTGGACGTGGAGCTCGCGCGCGCCGAACTCGCGGAGTGAGGACGCGCGGATGAGCCTGGGGCCTACAGGCTCCCCGCCTGGGGCCGGGAAGAATCGCGTCCCATGAACATCTTCGAAGCCCTTCGCCTGAGCCACGACACCCAGCGCGCGCTGGCCACCCAGCTGCTGCAGACGCAGGGCGATTCGCCGGACCGCAATCGCCTGTTCCGCGAACTCAAGCACGAGCTGGCGGCCCACGCAGCGGCCGAGGAGCGCTGCTTCTACACGCCGCTGATCGGCTTCGACTCCACCATGGCGCAGGCCCGCCACGGCATGGCCGAACACCACGAGATGGATGAACTGGTGGACGAGCTGAACAAGATGGAGATGAGCTCGCCGGGCTGGCTGCCGCACTTCCACAAGCTGCGCGACAAGGTCTTCCACCACCTGGAAGACGAGGAGCATGCGATTTTCCAGCTGGCCGGCAAGGTCCTGGGCGAACGCGAGAAGACGCAGCTGGCGAAGGATTACGAAGCGGAGTTCGCGACCTTCCGCCTCGGCGAGATGCCGATCAACTCCGCCGAGAGCTGATTCACTCGCCCCAGGGCAGCATCAGGGTCAGCCAGGCGAGCCGGTCGAACTCCGGCGCGAATTGGTCGATGATGTCCTGCGGCTGCGGGCACAGCGCGGTATCGGTGATGACGCCGAACTGCACGCCGCCCCCGTAGCTCAGGATCGACACGCCCAGGCCGATGTCGCCCGACGCCGGCACCCAGAACATCGTCTGCTCCAGCGTGGAACCCAGGAAGCGCAGCTTCTCGCGCGGCCCCGGCACGTTGGTCATCACCGCCGTGGTCTTGCGGCCGAACAGCTGCAGCAGCGCGTCCTGCGCCGGCTTGACCAGCAGGCCGGCGACCGCGAGCAGGGCAAAGGCCAGCAAGGGCTGCGTGCTGCCCTTGAGCGCCTGCATGCGCCGGCGCACTTCGTAGAGGCGCTCCACCGGATTGGCGATCCCCACCGGCAGCACCAGCGGCACCAGCCCGAAGCGGTTGCCCAGCTTGTGCGCCTGTTCCAGCGGCCGCAGGTTCACCGGGATCATGGCGCGGATCTCGACACCTTCAGCGGCATCGCCCTGGGCCCGCAGGTACTGCCCGATGGCGCCGGCAACGCAGGACAGCAGCACGTCGTTGATCGAGCATTGCAATGCCTTGCCGACCGCCCGCACTTCGTCCAGCGGCAGCGGCGGGCACCAGGCCACGCGCTTGGCGTTGCCCGGCCTGCCTTTCAATCGCGTCGGCGAGTCGTCCGGCATCAGCGCCATGGCCGCGGCGTCGCCCAGCACCTGGTAGGCGAGCCGCGCCACCTCCAGCGAACCGGCCATGCCTTGCTTCGGATCGAGCAGCAGGTGCAGCGAGCGCGCCGCGCCCTCGCCGGCGGAGTCCAGCGCCTTCAGGGCGACCTCGGTGAACGGCTTGACCAGCGTCTCGGCGAACCAGCCTTGCGCGCCTTCCGGCGCTTCCTGGCGCACGCGGCGGGACGGCGCGGCGCCGCCATCGACCAGCGACATGGTCACGGCGATCAAGGCAATGCCGTCGGCGATGCAATGGTGGATGCGCACCACCAGCGCGCTGCCGCCTTCGTAGTCCTCGACCAGGTGCATCTGCCACAGCGGCCGGCTGCGATCCAGCGGCTGCATCGCCAGCTCGCCGATGCGCCGCTGCAGCGCCGCCTGCGCGCCGCCGGCGCGTACCTTGGGCAGCCGCTCGCGCACCACGTGCTCGGTGATGTCGACGTCGTGGTCGACCCAGCGCGCGCCGGTGGCGTCTTCCTCGACACGCTGGCGAAAGCGCGCGTAGGGCAGCAGCCGCTCCTGCATCCGCGCGCAGAGGTCGGCGTAGCGGATGGCGGGACGCAGCGTCCAGACGCCGATGATCATCATCAGGTTCGCGGCCGAGTCCATGCGCAGCCAGGCGGTGTCCACCCGGGACATGCGCTCGCTGCGGCCGGCGCGCTGGCGCTGCTTCATGCGTGCTCCTCGTCGTTGTTTTTGGGGGGCGTCCCTATAAGATACGGCCAATCACTCCCAGGAGCACGCATTCCCATGGCCGATCTGCAAGCCGACTTCGACGCCGCCGTCGCCAATTCCAAGAAACTGGCCACGCGCCCGGACAACACCACCCTGCTGAAGATCTACGGCCTGTACAAACAGGCCACCAGCGGCGACGTCACCGAGAAGAAGCCCGGCTTCGGCGACATGGTCGGCCGCGCCAAGTGGGATGCCTGGAACGGCCTGAAAGGCACCAGCAGCGACGACGCCAAGCGGCAGTACGTCGAGCTGATCCAGTCGCTCAGCTGATCACTTCTTCCCGGCCTTGTGCTTCTTGAGGCCGTGCTCGAAGGCCTTGAGCGGCTCCTTTTCCGCCAGCAGCCGGTCCAGGTTCTTGACGATCTCGTCCTCGATGCGGCTGCGGAACATGCCGAGCAGCAGGCCCAGCTGGGCGTCCAGGGTGAAGTGGTCCTTGGTCACCTTCAGCGTGCCGCTGGCGCCGGGGCGTTCGAAGCGCACCACGTCCGAAGTCTTGCCCTCCTCGTAGGTGCACTCCATCTCGGCCTGCTCCTCGGCCACCTCGGCCCAGCGGAAGGCCAGCTTGCGCGCCTGCGCCAGGCCCAGGGTGTGGGTCCGCACGATATGGATGTCAGCCACCGGCGGCCTCCTTGAGCTTGGCGTGTCGTTGGTCCTTGGGCAGCTTCGAGAGTTCGCGCACCGCCTGGTAGAAGCGCGGGAAGTCGTCGCCTTCGCGATGGAACAGGGCCTCGAAGCCGGGCACCAGTTCGTCGTAGGCCGCCTGCGCGCCGAAGAAGGCATTGTTCGCCTCGTTCACCCAGCGGTCGTAGCCGCGAAAGCGCGCCGGGTCGCCGGGCCAGGCGGCGCGCATCTGCGCGTATTCGTCGCGGAACTGCTGCAGCACGCGCCGCTTGGCTTCTTCCTTCGCCTGCGGCGACTGGCCGGGCGCGTCGTAGACGGCCTTCAGGCGTTCGCGCGTGGCCCGGCTCAGGTCGCGGAACTGGTGGCGCCGGCTGTCGAAGGCGACGTACTCGTCGCGCGCGGCCTGCGTGGACTGGGTCTGCAGCCAGCGCGTGCCGCCCAGGCGCTCCACCGCCACCGCGAAGGACTCGTTGAACATGGTGTCGTTCTGGATGTAGATCACCTGGTGCGCGAGCTCGTGGAAGATCACCCGCGCCAGCTCGCCCTCGGGGTAGCCGAGGAAGGTGTTCAGCAGCGGGTCGCCGCCCGCCCAGTTCATCCAGCCCAGCGTCGAATAGGCCGTGACCGGATAGACGTTGACCTCGTAGCCTTCGCCGGCGAGCGTGGCGGACAAGGCGCGCGCGTCGGCCTCGTCGTAGTAGCCGCGATAGCCCACGCAGCCGGTCACCGGGAAGCACCAGGTCTTGAGCTCCAGCGAGTAGGCGGGCGCGGCCGTGACGTTCCACACCGCGGCGCTGCGGTGCAGGTCGGCATAGCGGCGGTAGCTGGGGTTGTCCGGCAGCTTGAGTTCGGCGCTGGCGTAGTCGCGGATGCGCTGCGACAGCTCCAGCCTCTCGCGCAGCCGCGGCGCCATCTTCGGGTCCTGGACGATGTCCTTCACCGGATGCGCGGCGGCCATGATCTTCAGGTGGCCGCTGGCCGACTGCAGGTAGTAACCGAGGTTGCTGCACCCCGTGAGGCAGGCCGTCGCCAGGATTGCCGCGCCTGCCACTGCCGCGAGGGTCATGTAGAGAGCTTTCTTCCTCACGCGGGTTGGACTTCGACCAGGCAATCGTAGAACACCGGCGCCCGCCCGAGGTCGGTGAGCTTCTGGCTGGTGAGCTGGTTGACGTTGGTGCCGCCCAGGCCCAGCTTGCGCCACCAGATGCCCAGGCCGTTGACGACGCCGGGCCGCGCGCGCCGCGACACCCGGGCGCGCACCAGGTAGTCGCCGCGGTCGTTGAAGACGCGGACGATGGCGCCGTCGGCGATGCCGCGCGCCGCGGCGTCGCTCGCATGCAGCTCCAGCAGGGGCTCGCCCTCGATGTCGCGCAGGCTCTGCACGTTGACGAAGCTGGAGTTGAGGAAGTTGCGCGCCGGCGGCGAGATCATCGCCAGCGGGTAGCGCTCCGACGTGCCGGCCGCTTCGTAATTGGGCAGGTGGTCCGGCAGGCCGTCCAGGCCTTGCCGCGCCAGCCGTTCGCTGAAGAACTCGCAGCGCCCGGAAGCCGTCGGGAAGCGGCCTTCGGCAAAGGGCGCGTCGGCCACCTGCAGCGAAGCGAAGCCTTCCTCCAGCAGCACGTTGAAGTCCACGCGGTCGCCGAAAGCGGTGCGGCACAGGGCCTCGTCGCTGTCGGAGAAGCAGGGATCTGCGAAGCCCATGCGCCGCGCGAGCGCGCGGAACACGTCGGTGTTGGTGCGCGCCTGGCCCATGGGGGCGATCGCCGGGCGGTTCAACAGCACGTCGGTGTGGCCGTAGGAACTGTGGATGTCCCAGTGTTCGAGCTGCGTCGTGGCCGGCAGCACGTAGTCGGCATAGTCCACGGTGTCGGTCGCGAACTGCTCCAGCACCACGGTGAACAGGTCCTCGCGGCCGAAGCCGCGCGCCACCAGCCCCGACTCGGGCGCCACGGCCAGCGGGTTGCTGTTGTAGACGACCACCGCTTCGATCGCGGGACCGAACGCGGGCGAGGCCGGCCGCAGCAGGTCGTCGCCGATCTGCACCATGTTGATGGTGCGCGGCGTGCGTCCGGCCAGCAGGTCGGGCCGCTGCAACGCCGCCTTGTCGGTGGGGAAGTAGCCGGAAGTCGACAGCAGCATGCCGCCGGCGCGATGGCGCCAGGCGCCCGTGAGCGCCGGCAGGCAGGCGATCGCCCGCACGGCGTTGCCGCCGCCGCGCACCCGCTGCATGCCGTAGTTCAGGCGGATCGCCGCAGGCTTCGTCGTGCCGTAGTCGCGCGCCAGCGCGCGGATCTGCTCCGCCGGCACGCCGCACACTTGCGCCGCGCGCTCGGGCGTCCAGCGCATGGCCCGCTCGCGCAGGCCTTCCCACCCCAGCGTGTGCTGCGCGATGTAGTCGTGGTCCAGCCAGTCGTTGACGACCAGTTCGTGCATCAGCGCCAGCGCCAGGGCGGCGTCCGTGCCGGGCAGCAGCTGGATGTGCTCGTGGCACTTCTCCGCCGTTTCGCTTCGCCGCGGGTCGATGCACACGAGCTTCGCACCCTGCCGCTTGGCCTCGTTGGCGAGCCGCCAGAAGTGCAGGTTGCTGGCGATCGAGTTGCTGCCCCAGATGACGATCAGCCGGGCTTCGGCGAAGAACTCCACCTTCATGCCCACGCGGTTGCCATAGGTCTGGTTCAGCGCCTCGGCGCCGGCCGATGCACAGATGGTGCGATCGAGCAGCGACGCGCCGAGCTTGTGGAAGAAGCGCATGGCCATGCTCTCGCCCTGCACCAGGCCCATGGTGCCGCAGTAGCTGTAGGGCAGGATGGCTTGCGGGTCGCGCGCGGCGATGGCCTGCAGGCGCGCCGCGATCGCATCCAGCGCCTCGTCCCAGCCGACCGGCTCGAAGCGGCCTTCGCCCTTGCGGCCCACGCGCTTGAGCGGCGTGAGCAAGCGCTCGGGATGGTTGGTGCGCTCCGCGTAGTGCGAAACCTTGGTGCACAGCACGCCCGCGGTGGCGGGGTGCGCCGGATTGCCCTGGACCTTGATGGCGCGCCCGTCCTGCACGGTGGTGACCAGCGCGCAGGTGTCGGGGCAGTCGTGCGGGCAGGCCCCGCGCACTTGCCGGGTAGTCGTCGTCTCAACCATTCTTTTCATCGAGCGTGCGGATTTCCGAGAGCCCCTGCATGAAGGCCTGGCAACGCGCCAGCTGTTCGAGGCTGACGTATTCGTCGGGCTGGTGCGCCTGCGTGATGCTGCCCGGGCCGCAGACCACGGTGCGGATGCCGGCCTGCTTGAAGATGCCGGCTTCGGTGCCGAAAGCCACGTTGGTCGTCTCCTTCTCGCCCGACAGGCGCTGGGCCAGCCGGGTCACGTCGTCCTGCGCCGAGCCGAGGAAGCTGGGGATCTCGCAGATCGTCTCGAAGCGGAAGCCGGTGCCGGGCGCGACCTTCTGCATCGCCGGCTCCAGCGACTTCGCATAGGCCACTACCTGCTGCTGCATCTCGCGCGCGTCGGCGGTCGGCAGGTCGCGGAACTCGTAGCGGAACTCGGCGTCGCGCGGCACCACGTTGTCGGCGATGCCGCCGTGGAACTGTCCCACGCTCGCGGTGGAGAACGGCACGTCGAAGCCTGCGTAGCGCGGCTCTTCGCGCTCGAAGCGGTCGGCCATGTCGCGCACCCGGCCCACAACCCGCGCCGCCATCTCGATCGCGTTGACCGACTGCGGCGTCAGCGAGGAATGCGCCTCCTTGCCGCGCACGCAGCAGCGGTAGCGGTAGACGCCCTTGTGCGCGATGGCCGGCACCATGTTGGTGGGCTCGCCCACGATGCAGGCCAGCGGCTGGATGCTGGCGTCGCGCATGTCGGCGATCAGCTCCTTCACGCCGAAGCAGCCGATTTCTTCCTCGTAGCTGAAGGCGTAGTGGATGGCGAACGGCGCCGGACTGTTCAGGAAGGCCTCGGCGTGGGCCACCGCGATCGCGATGAAGCTCTTCATGTCGGCCGAGCCACGGCCGTAGAGGCGGCTGTCCTTCACCACGGCGCCCAGCGGATCAACGGTCCAGGCCTGGCCGTCCCAGGGCACCGTGTCGGTGTGCCCGGACAGGATCAGGCCGGCCGGCTTGCCCTCGCCCAGCGTGGCGAACAGGTTGGCCTTGGTCTTCTCGGCGTTGTAGCTCAGGCGGCTCTTCACGCCGAGCTTCGCGAGCTCGTCGCGGATGAAATGGATCAGGTCGAGATTCGAATTGGCGCTGACGGTGTTGAAGCGCACCAGGGTCTGCGCCAGTTCCAGCGCACGGGGAGACAAGGAGGTGACAGCCATGCCCCATTGTCGCGGATTCCCCTCATGGCACGGTGCTTGCTGCCCGGCTAGACTGATCGGCTCCAAGAAGCATTACCCCGGACTGCCCATGCAACTCCTCGACTCCATCGTCACCCAGGCCGCGTCCATCGCGGCCGTGCGGCGCGACATCCACGCCCATCCCGAACTTTGCTTCCAGGAGCAGCGCACCGCGGACCTGGTGGCCGCCAAGCTCACCGAGTGGGGCATCCCCATCCACCGCGGCATGGGGACGACCGGCGTGGTGGGAATCGTCAAGAACGGCACCTCCACGCGCGCGCTCGGCCTGCGCGCCGACATGGACGCCCTGCCGATGCAGGAGTTCAACACCTTCGCCCACGCCAGCAAGAACGCCGGCAAGATGCACGCCTGCGGCCACGACGGCCACGTCGCCATGCTGCTGGCCGCGGCGCAGCACTTCGCCAGGAACCGCAACTTCGACGGCACGGTCTATCTGATCTTCCAGCCCGCCGAGGAAGGCGGCGGCGGCGCGCGCGAGATGATCAACGACGGCCTGTTCGAGAAGTTCCCGATGGAGGCCGTGTTCGGCATGCACAACTGGCCGGGCAGCCAGGTCGGCAAGTTCGCCGTCAGCCCCGGCCCGGTCATGGCTTCCACCTCGGAGTTCAAGATCACGATCCGCGGCAAGGGCGGCCACGGCGCCATGCCGCACCTGGGCATCGACCCGGTGCCGGCGGCCTGCCAGATGGTGCAGGCCTTCCAGACCATCGTCAGCCGCAACACCAAGCCGATCGACGCCGCCGTGATTTCGGTGACCATGATCCACGCCGGCGAAGCCACCAACGTCATCCCCGACAGCTGCGAGCTGCAGGGCACGGTGCGCACCTTCACCACCGAAGTGCTCGACATGATCGAGCAGCGCATGCGCAAGGTCGCCGAGCACACCAGCGCCGCCGCCGGCGCCACCTGCGAGTTCGAGTTCCAGCGCAACTACCCGCCCACCGTGAACTCGAAGGACGAGGCGGAGTTCGCCCGCGGCGTGATGGCCAGCATCGTCGGCGAGCAGAACGTGCTGGTACAGGAGCCCACCATGGGCGCCGAGGACTTCGCGTACATGCTGCAGGCCAAGCCGGGCGCCTACTGCTTCATCGCCAACGGCGACGGCAGCCACCGCGAGATGGGCCACGGCGGCGGGCCCTGCATGCTGCACAACCCCAGCTACGACTTCAACGACGACCTGATCCCCCTGGGCGCCACCTACTGGGTGCGGCTGGCCGAAGCCTGGCTCGCCAGGGACCGCGCATGAGCGGGGCGAGCGACGCATTCGCTCCCACCTACGCCCAGGCCCGCGAGAAGTTCCTGCAAGCCGCCGCCGCTGGCGGCGTGGCGGTGGAGTCCAGGACGCATCCGCTGCCCGGCCTGCAGGGCGAAGCGCTCGCCATGGACGTGGCGCGCGACGGCGACCCCAACGCGTCGAAGCTGCTGGTCCTGAGCAGCGCCTGCCACGGCGTCGAAGGCTTCTGCGGCAGCGGCGTGCAGGTCGCCACGCTGCGCGACGCGGCCTTCCGCGAGCGCGCACGCGCCGCCGGCGTGGCGCTGCTGTACGTCCACGGGCTCAACCCCTACGGCTTCTCGCACGGCTTCCGCGCGACGCACGAGAACGTCGACCTGAACCGCAACTTCAACGATTTCGACAAGCCGCTGCCGGTGAATGCGGCCTATCGCGAGCTGCACGCGCTGCTGGTGCCGCCCGAATGGCCGCCCACCGCCGCCAACAACAAGGCGCTGCAGGACTGGGTGTCCGCGCACGGCGAGCGGGCCTACCAGAGCGCCGTCAGCGGCGGGCAGTACGAATATGCCGACGGCCTCTTCTTCGGCGGCCGCTCCGCCACCTGGAGCAACCAGTCCCTGCGCGAGGTGCTGCGCGCGCATGGCCGCCGCGCGGCGCGGCTGGCGTGGATCGACATCCACACCGGCCTCGGGCCGAACGGCGTCGGCGAGCGCATCTATGCGGGGCGTGACGACAAGGACAGCTTGGCGCGCTGCCGCGCCTGGTGGGACGGCGGCGGCCGCACGCCGATCACCTCGATCTACGACGGCTCGTCCACCTCGGCCTTCCTCACCGGCATGATGTTCAACGCCGCCTACGAGGAATGCCCGCAGGCGGAGTACACCGGGATCGCGCTGGAATACGGAACCGTGCCGGTGCTGCAGTCACTGCATGCGCTGCGAGGCGAGCAGTGGCTGCGGCGGCATCCCGAGGCCGCGCCGGCGGTGGCCGATGCGATCCGGCAGGGGATGAAGCAGGCGTTCTATACCGACAGCGATGCGTGGCGGGAGCAGATCGTCGTGCAGGCGAAGGAAGCGTTGACGCAGGCAGTGGACGGCCTGGCTTCCTGAAGGTCATCCCCGCGAAGGCGGGGACCCAGGGCGTTCGAGGCTGCGCGCGTGCGCGCAGGCAATGCGGAAGCGCTGGGTTCCCGCCTTCGCGGGAATGACGTCAACTGCGCGCCCGCTCCTGCGCAATCACCAGCAGTCCGTCGAAGATCAGGCTTTCCACCAGCTCGAACTGCACCGCCATGTGGGGCGCGACCTTCCAGCCGGCGCCGCCGGTCATGACGCAGAAGGGCTCGGCGCCGCAATGCCGGCGCACGTGCTGCACCATCCGCTCGATCGCGCCGGAGATGGCGAAGGTGCCGCCGCTCGTGAGCGCGTCGCTGGTGTTGGTGGGGAATTCACGCACCTCGCCGGTGGGCACGTGCAGGCCGGCGGTGCCGCTTTCCAGCGCGCGCAGCATGATGCCGTGGCCCGGCAGGATGAAGCCGCCCAGGAAGCGGCCCTCGGCGTCCAGCGCCTCCACCGTCACCGCGGTGCCCACCATCACCACCACCATCGGCCGCGCGGCGCCCTCGGCCAGCATGCGCGCCCGCGCCCCGATCATCGCCACCCAGCGGTCGGCGCCCAGGCGGGTCGGGTGGTCGTAGCCGTTGGAGACGCCGGCCTCGGCCGAACTCGCGACCACCCACTGGGCGGGCACGTCCCACAGCTCCTCCATCTGCTCCTCGGCGCGCCGCTTGATGGCATCGGCGGCGACGCAGCAGCCGATCATGCGCGCGGGCGCCTGCAGGCCGGACCAAGGGCCGTCGGCCAGCTTGTCGATGTTTTCCAGGAATTCCGCGCCATGCGCGAGCGGCTGTTCGCCGGCAGCGGCGCGTTCGTACAACGCCCACTTCAGCCGGGTGTTGCCGATGTCGAGGGCGAGCAGGGTCATGGGCGACGCGGCCTCAGGCGGCGGCCCGCAAGGGCTCCTGCAGCGCCACCAGTTCGGCCACCAGCGCCTGCTCCTGCGCCTGCAGCGCGCCGCAGTCCTCGGCCGCCTGCAATGCGCATTGCTTCAGCGCCTGGTCGGCGCTCCGCGCGACCTCGGTGCCTTCGGGGGCCGCCGAGCCGCCGGCCTTGGCTTCCCGCGCGACCGCGGTCAGGTGCCGTTGCCAGGTCTTCCACTCGGTCTCCAGGGCTTGCTGCAACCGCTCCAGCAGCGCGGAGCGGCGCCCGGCCTGCTGGCGGCATTGCTCCAGCGCCTGCTGCGCCGCCGAACTGGCGCCGCGCAGCTGCTTCAGCCGCGCCACCAGCAATTCGCAACGCGCTTCGTCTTCCTGCATGGACTGCCTGGCCGCCTCGTCGCCGCCCGCGGCTTCGCGCGCCTTCAGCTGGTTGCGCATGTCCTGCAGCCAGCGGGCGCCCTGGTCGATGATCTTCTCGATGGCCTTGAGCTCGACCTCGACCTCGAGCAGCGAGCGCTCGACGGCGGTGCCCTGCGTGACCAGCGCGCGTTGCAGCGCCTTCACGTCGTCCTGCAGGTCCTCGCCGCACTTGCGCGTGCGGTCGTACTGCGCCAGGAACTCCGCGGCCTGTTCCTTGCCCTTGCCGGTCGCGCGCGCCAGCCAGCCCTTGGGCTGCAGCTGCGCGAAATCGAGCTGGCCGGCCTGGGCCGCCAGCGCGTCCAGCGCGCCGCGCACCGCATCGAACCGGGCCTCGGCGACCTGGCCCTCGAGCTGCTTGCGCAGGTCGACCAGGCGCCGGACGTGGCCGCTGCCCGCGTCCGCCGCCAGCTGGTCCAGCCAGGCAGCGGGACTCGCCGCCGGCTTGGGACGGACCTTCAGCTGCGCCAGCTTGGCCGGCGTCATCAGCGAGGCGGTGCGGTCGTCGTCGTCTTGCATGGGCGCAATGGTAGCGGTGCGGCCGAGCAGGTGCTAGATAGCGCCCAACCAACAGGCCCGCTGGATCGCCGCCATCTTGTTGTCCACCTTCAGCTTGCTCATGGCGTTGGCCAGGTGGTAGTTCACGGTGCGCTCGCTGCACAGCAGGCGCTGCGAACTCTCGCGCGCGGTCAGGCCCTGGAAGGCCAGCTCCAGGCATTCCCGCTCGCGCGGGCTGAGCGTCGATCGGGCTACCGCGATCGAACGGCGCACCTGCGGCCAGATGTTCAGCGCCGACCAGGCCAGCGCCGCGGCTTCGGCGCGGTCGGTCAGCTCGCGCGGGCTGAACATGAAGCACTCGAAGGCGCGGCCCGCCGGCAGCGAGAACTCCACCCGCACCACGGTCTGGTAGCCATGCGCGAGCCACAGCATGCGCCAGCGGCTCGAATGTTCGGGGTCGGTGCGGGAAATGGTCTGCCAGGCCACCAGCGGCGCGTCGGAGTCGCGCCAGCGCGCGCCGAAGTCGCGGCTTTCCGCCAACGCCTTCGCGGCCTCGGCGACCACCGGGGGGTGGACGGCGACCACCTGGCGGTCTTCGCTGCCGCCGAAGGGGTCGGGGCCGAGGATGACTACCGCCTCCACGGAAAATTCGCGCAGGGCGGCCACCCAGTCACTGAGGATGCCGTCCAGGCTGACACTGTCAAAGTTAACAGGGATCCCCATCACTTCTCGTTCTTGCGCGCACGCTGGGCTGTGACAATATCACCATCGCCCTTATGAACGAGGATTTGCGCCGCCCCACCTACCCGTCCGCCCTGCCCCGCGCCCGATTCGAGGCCATGGCCCGGCGGGTGCGGCAATGGACGGCCGCCGAGGTGCGGCAGACGCTGGTGGAGCCGATCCTCCACCCGTCGACGTGGCGGATCCGCGCGCTGGGCATGTCCACCTTCGTCGGCCATCCCCTCTTCTATTTCATCTGGACCTTGTGGCTGCCGCAGCCCTACGAGGACCTGGTCCTGCGCCTGATGATGTCGCTGTTCGGCCTGAGCCTGCTGGTCGTTCCCGGCCTCACGGCCAGCCCGCCCAGCCGCGTGGCGGCCACCACCTTCACGCTGATCTTCTGGATCACGCTGCCCTGGTTCTTCTCGTGGATGTACTTTTGCAACAGCGGCAACCCGGTCTGGCTCGCCAGCCTGGGCGCGATGTTCCTGATCTATTACCACCTCACCGACTGGCGCCTGGCCACCGTGGGCAGCATCAGCGGCCTGGTCGTTGCCTGGGCGATGTTCCACGCGGTGGGCCCGGACGCGCAGCCGATCACCTTCGCGCTGGGCGCCACCAACGCCGTGGTGCTGGCCTTCTGCTGGTTCATGGCCATCACGCTGGGCCTGTCGTCGTCCAACCTGCGCCGCGAGCAACTGAATTACACGCTGGGCACCATGGGCATCATGGCGCACGAACTGCGCACGCCGCTGGCCACCATGCAGCTGATCGGCGAGGCCCTGCGCAACGAGGCGCGCCAGGAAGGCGAGGACGGCGAGCGCGTCCAGATGCTGGCGCAGCGCCTCACCAACCTGGTGCGCAACATGAACCACCAGATCGACATGCAGATCACCAACGCGCGGCTGATGCGGCTGCCGCGCCACACCGAGGCCATGTCGGCGGCCGCCCTGGTGGACCTGGCGATCGCCGACTATCCCTTTCGCAGCAGCCGCGAACGCGACTGCGTCGTGATCCGGGTGCACGGCGACTTCCGCTTCCTCGGCTCGCGCGCGCTCTTCCTGCAGGTAATGGACAACCTGACCAAGAACGCCCTGCGCTCGCTGGCCGCGGCGTCCACCGCGAGCCGGCCCGGCGACCTGCTGATCGAGGTCGGCGCCCAGGGCAACCGGGGCCGCATCGTGTTCACCGACAAGGGCGTGGGCATGGACGACGACCTGCAGGCCCGCATCTTCCAGCCCTTCTTCTCCACCGACCGCGGCACCGGCCACGGCCTGGGGTTGGCCTTCTGCCAGCGCGTCGTCCAGGGCGCGCAAGGCACCATCCGCGTGAAATCCGCCCCGCTGAAGGGCGCGATCTTCACGATCGAACTGCCGCTCGCGTAGCACAATGCACCCCGTGCGACCGCACCGCCCATGACCTTTCCCCTGTTCCACCGCCCCGGCACCGTCGTCTTCCTGGACGACGACCCCGACTACCTGGAGATGCTGGCCCTGGTGCTGCCGCGCCAGTGGCACCTGCGCCTGTTCCTGCGGCCGCCCGAGGCCATTGCCCACCTGCTGCAGGAGCCGCCCTTCTGGGAGGCCGACGCCTGGAACCAGCAGCAGCTGATCGAGAACTGGCGCGACGGCAAGCCGCTGATCCCGCAGATCCTGGGCTACTGGTCGAAGTACACCGAACGCTATGCACTCTCGCGCGTGTGCGTGGTCGACTATTCGATGCCCGGCATGGACGGCCTGCAGGCGCTGGCCGAGCTCGGCGACTGGCCCGGGTCGCGCGTTCTCCTGACCGGCCAGGCCGATGAACAAGTCGCCGTGCGCGCCTTCAACCACGGCCTGATCGACCAGTTCATCCCCAAGCAGACGCCCGACATCTCGCGCCGCCTGATCGAGGCGGTGGACCGCCTGCTGTTCACCTCGCATGCGCGCCATGCGCAGACCTGGCGCGTGACGCTCAAGCCCGAACAGAACGCGCTGCTGCGCGCGCCGGGCGTGGCCAACTGGCTATCGGCCTTCTGCGCCAAGCACTGGGTGGAGCACGTCGCCATCGGCGACCCCTTCGGCGTGCTCGGCATGGATGCCGCTGGCAAGATCGGCTGGCTGCAACTGGAGACACGCGAGGGCCTGCCCGCGCTGGCGGAGCTGGCCGACGTGGCCGGCGTGCCGGGCGAGGCGGTGGCCGAGATCCGCAGCGGCGCCAGGCTCGCAGACGTGGAACTGCGCCAGGCGCTGTCGTCGTCACAGCCGGTGGCGCTCGTGCCGGCGTTCGAGGTCGGCGAAGGATCGAGCACCTTGCTGGGGGCCCTGTTCCCGGTCGAAGCGGCGCAAGGGCCGGACCCCAACAACAGCTATGCCGCCTGGCTGAAGCGCCAGCCCAAGCGGCACGTGCAGGAGTAGGTCTACTCCGCGCGGCCGCGTTGCCGCCGCGCGATTGCCCACTCCCAGGGCTTCACCAGCGGCGCCACTTCGCGCGCCACGCCTTCGACGTGGCTCATTTCCGCGTCGGTCAGCGTGGCGTTGAGCGTGAGGCGCACCATCGCGCGATTGCGGCTGGTGGCCGGCGCGCAGAACACCGCCCCGAACACGCCGCGCTGCTCCAGCTTGTCGCGCAGCGCCAGCGTGTCGGCTTCGGCGCCGGCTTCCAGCGAGATGATCTGCTCGCTGCCATGGTGGATCGGGAAGCCGCAATCGCTGAAGGCCTGGCGCAGGCGCTGCGTGTTGCGGCGCAATTGCGCGCGGGCTTCGTCGCTGCGCTTCACCACTTCCAGCGTGGCGGCCAGGCCCGCGATCTCGTGCGGCAGCAGGCAGGAGCTGAAGATGCTCGGGTAGCTGTGGCACATGAGGTAGGGCCGCAGTTCGTCGGGCATGGTGAAGAAGCCGGCGCGTCCCGCGAAGGCCTTGGCGAGGCTGGCGGTGATGAAGTGGACGCGGTGCGTCAGGCCCAGCTCCGCGCACAGGCCGCGGCCCTCGGGGCCGTGGGTGCCCAGCGAGTGGGACTCGTCGACCAGGATCATGCAGTCGTGCGCTTCCGCGACTTCCACGACCTGCTCCAGCGGGCATAGCGCGCCGGTGGTGCTGTAGACCGAGTCGACGATCACCAAGCCGGGCCCGTGGCGCTGGATCATGCGTTCGAGGTGCGCCGGGTCGTTGTGGCGGAAGGCATGCGCCGGCGCGTTGGCGGCGCGCACGCCCTCCCACAGCGACATGTGGGCCAGGCTGTCCAGGTAGACCGGCGTCTCGGCGTCGGCGATGACCTGGATCAGGCCCAGGTTGGCGGTGTAGCCGGATTGGCAGAGCAGCGCGCCCTGCTTGCCCACGTGGTCGGCCAGCGCCGCTTCGAAGCGTGAGGTCGGGCTGCCGTCCAGCTGGAACACGCCGGACTGCACGATGTACTCCCGGTTGGCACGCAGCGCGTCCAGCTGCGCTTGCACGATGTCGGCGTGGCCGGTGACCGACAAGTAATCATTGCCGTCGAGCCGGACCGCGTTCGGCCCGGGCGCGACGCCGTGCGTCACGAACTTGCGGCCCCATTCCTTTTCCCAGCGCTCCTTGAACTGGGTCTCGATGCGCTGCCTCAGCCGGGACGACAGCCCCGGTTCCACGACTCCAACGACTTCCATGAACTGCTCCAACTGCTTTTTGAGCTGTTCATTGGACGAAATGTCTTGTCAGCGCGTTCCTACACCCCTGTCAGGTCTGACAGGGGGGTTACAGAGTCTTACGGATTGTGTCGGTGGCAGGTCGCCAGCCCGACAAAGGGCTCAGCTCAGCTTGCCGTGGCAGAACTTGAACTTCTTGCCGCTGCCGCAGGGGCAGGGATCGTTGCGGCCCACGCGCGGCAGGTCGGCGGCGGCCACCGCGGCCGTGCTTTCGTCGACCATGCTCTCCACCTCGCCGGTTTCGGTCGGCGCGGTGTAGGTGACGTTGGCGATGTGCTCGGCGCGCTCTTCCAGGTCCTCGGCGGCCTGCTCGAGCTGTTCGCTCGACTGGACCTTCACCGTCATCAGGACCTTGGTCACCTCGTTCTTCACCGCGTCCAGCATCTGGCCGAACAGCTCGAAGGCTTCGCGCTTGTATTCCTGCTTGGGCTGCTTCTGCGCATAGCCGCGCAGGTGGATGCCCTGGCGCAGGTAGTCCAGCGCGGCCAGGTGCTCGCGCCAGTGCGAGTCGATGCTCTGCAGCAGCACCATGCGCTCGAACTGGGTGAAGTTCTCCTCGCCGACCTGGTCCACCTTGGCCTGGAAGGCGGCATGCGCCGCGGCGACCACCTTCTCGACGATGTCCTCGTCGGTCATGGAGGCGGCGGCTTCGACCTGCTTGGCCAGGCCCAGCTCGATGCCCCAGTCGTCCGCCAGCGCCTTCTCCAGGCCCTTCAGGTCCCATTGCTCTTCCACCGACTCCGGCGGCACGTACTGGTGCACCAGGTCCTCGAAGCAGCCTTCGCGCAGCGCGGCGATCTGCGCGCCCAGCGCCTGCGCATCGAGGATGTCGTTGCGCTGCTGGTAGATCACCTTGCGCTGGTCGTTCGACACGTCGTCGTATTCGAGCAGCTGCTTGCGGATGTCGAAGTTGCGGCCTTCCACCTTGCGCTGCGCGCTCTCGATCGAGCGCGTGACGATGCCGGCCTCGATGGCCTCGCCGTCGGGCATCTTCAGGCGCTCCATGATGGCGCGCACGCGGTCGCCCGCGAAGATGCGCATCAGCGGATCGTCCAGCGACAGGTAGAAGCGCGAGGAGCCCGGGTCGCCCTGGCGGCCGGAGCGGCCGCGCAGCTGGTTGTCGATGCGCCGGCTCTCGTGCCGCTCGGTGGCGATGATGCGCAGGCCGCCATTGGCCTTGACCGCCTCGTGGTCCTTGGCCCATTGCGCGCGGAGTTCCGCCGCACGGGCCTGCTTGGACACCGCGTCCATCGTCTCGTCGGCTTCGAGCGCCTCGACCGCCTTCTCGACGTTGCCGCCCAGCACGATGTCGGTGCCGCGGCCCGCCATGTTGGTGGCGATGGTGATCATCTTCGGCCGGCCGGCCTGCGCCACGATGTCGGCTTCGCGCGCGTGCTGCTTGGCGTTGAGCACCTGGTGCTCCAGGCCCGCCTTGTTCAGCAGGTCGGAGATCAGTTCCGAGTTCTCGATGGAGGTCGTGCCCACCAGCACCGGCTGGCCGCGGCCGTGGCATTCGCGGATGTCCTGGATGGCCGCGTCGTACTTCTCGCGCGCCGTCTTGTAGACGCGATCGAGCTGGTCGTCGCGGCTGCTGGGCCGGTTGGGCGGGATCACCACGGTTTCGAGGCCGTAGATCTCCTGGAACTCGTAGGCCTCGGTGTCGGCCGTGCCGGTCATGCCGGACAGCTTGCCGTACAGGCGGAAGTAGTTCTGGAAGGTGATCGAGGCCAGCGTCTGGTTCTCGGGCTGGATCTGCACGCCTTCCTTGGCTTCCACGGCCTGGTGCAGGCCGTCGCTCCAGCGCCGGCCGCTCATCAAACGGCCGGTGAACTCGTCGACGATGACGACCTCGCCCTCCTGCACCACGTAGTGCTGGTCGCGGTGGTACAGGTGGTTGGCCCGCAGCGCCGCGTTCAGGTGGTGCATCAGCGAGATGTTCGCCGGGTCGTACAGCGTGGCGCCTTCGGGGATCAGGCCCATGTTGAACAGGATGCGCTCGGCGTTCTCGTGGCCCTGCTCGGTCATGAAGACCTGGTGCGTCTTCTCGTCCACCGTGAAGTCGCCCGGCTTGGTCACGCCCTCGCCGGTGCGCGGGTCGGCTTCGCCTTCCTGCTTGGTCAGCTGCGGCACCACGCGGTTGATCGCGAGGTACAGGTCGGTGTGGTCCTCGGCCTGGCCGCTGATGATCAGCGGCGTGCGGGCCTCGTCGATCAGGATCGAGTCCACTTCGTCGACGATGGCGTAGTTCAGGCCCCGCTGCACGCGGTCGCCCGTCTCGTACACCATGTTGTCGCGCAGGTAGTCGAAGCCGTATTCGTTGTTGGTGCCGTAGGTGATGTCGGCGCGGTAGGCTTCCTGCTTCTGCTCGCGCGGCATCTGCGGCAGGTTGATGCCGACCGACAGGCCGAGGAAGTTGTACAGCCGGCCCATCCACTGCGCGTCGCGGTTGGCGAGGTAGTCGTTGACCGTGACCACGTGCACGCCCTTGCCGGACAGCGCGTTCAGGTACACCGGCAGCGTGGCGGTCAGCGTCTTGCCTTCGCCGGTGCGCATTTCGGCGATCTTGCCCTGGTGCAGCGCGAGGCCGCCCAGCATCTGCACGTCGAAATGGCGCATCTTCATGACGCGCTTGGAGGCCTCGCGCACGACGGCGAATGCCTCGGGCAGCACGTCGTCGAGGGCTTCGCCCTGGGCGATGCGGCCGCGGAACTCCTCGGTCTTGGCCTTGAGGGCTTCGTCGGAAAGCTGTTCGAGCTTGGCCTCGAAGGCGTTGATCTGCTCCACGGTCCGGCGGTACTGCTTGAGCAGCCGATCGTTGCGGGAGCCGAAGATTTTGGTCAGGAAGTTGGTGGCCATGAACGCGGTTCCGCCGCAGCCACGAGGGGCCGGGTCAGCGCAATCCCTTTGTTGTCAGCAGGATCAGATGGAGGCGCCGGGCGGGGCCACAAGGCTCAGCCGCACGGCAAAACCCCGGATTTTACCCGGGGCGGGCAGGCGGCTTGTAGGACGGCTCAGTGAATGGCGCGCGGGGCCGTCACGGACGGCGCCAGGGCGGCGACGGTCGCCGGCGCGTTGCGGCCGGCGTTCAGGAACTTCATCGGGTCCTGCGGCACGCCCTGCACCAGCACCTCGAAGTGCAGATGCGGGCCGGTGGAGCGGCCCGTGGTGCCGACTTCCGCGACCTTCTGGCCGCGCTTGACCAGGTCGCCCTTCTTCACCAGCAGCCGCGAGGCGTGGGCATAGCGGGTGACGAGGTTGTTGCCGTGGTCGACTTCGACCATGTTGCCGTACTGCGGGTGCACTTCGGCAGCGACCACCACGCCGCCGGCGGCGGACTGGATGGTCGTGCCGGGTGACGCCTGGAAATCCAGGCCGGTGTGCAGCGCCGAGTGGCCGGTGAAGGGATCGATGCGCCAGCCGAAGGAGGAGCCGAGCGGGCCGGCCACCGGATGCTGCGTCGGGATCATCATGGTCTTCAGGCGCTGGTCGATCAGGCGCGACTCCATGACGGTCAGCAGGTCGGTGCGCTCGCCGGTCAGCTGCTCCAGGTCGTTCAGCGTGGCCTGCAGTTCTTCCAGCGACAGCGGGCGGCCTTCCACCAGCGCGCCGCCGCGGCCGGCGACGATCTTCAGGTCGTGGGGATTGACGCCGGCCAGGCCGCCGACGCGCTCGCCGAGCGCCTCCAGCTGCAGCATGCGGGCCTGCATCTCGCCCAGCTTGCGCGCCATCGCGTCGAGGTTCTCGCGCATGTAGCGGTCGCGCTGCTCGAATTCGTCGGCCACCACCAGCCGCACCAGCGTGCCGACGATGGGCCAGCGCTCGCGCGCGCCCTTGAGGAAGACCCAGTGGTACAGGCCCGCCGCCACCAGCATCAGCACGAGCGACAGCGTGGCGAGCGCGGCAACCAGCTTGGTGCCGCTCAGGTGGATGGCTCGGCTCTTCGCCAACCAGGCATCCGTGATAATGAAATGCACTTCTTCTTCTCCTCTCCAACGACCTCCATGACCCGCCGCCACTACCCGGTGCCCCTGCACGAGGCTGCCGAGGAAGCGCCTACTTTGGCGCGTCTCGCGCAACTGGCGCGCGAGTCCGGCGAACGGCTCAAGGCAATCGAGCCCCTGATCCCTGCTCCCCTGCGGCCTGCGGTCCGGCCGGGTCCCATCGAGGGAACCGGCTGGTGCCTCCTGGTGGACGGCAGCGCGGCGGCGGCGAAGCTCCGGCAGTTGCTGCCCTTGTTCCAGGACAAGCTCAACAGCCGTGGGTGGCAGGTTACTTCAATCCGCCTGAAGGTTGGAAGCCACCAAAGGTAAGCGCCTGCTCCGCCGGTCGGTCGGATGGTGCCGATTATCCGAATCGAACGGATGACCTACTGTTTACAAGACAGTTGCTCTACCAACTGAGCTAAATCGGCGTACATCGCCCCGGGCAACGCCGGAGCGATTCTGAAGCGGTTTGGTCGCTGGGGGAAGTCGTGGAAACTACTTGACCCGCTTGAGCGCCGGGCGCGGGCCGCCGGGGCTGGGCGGCTTCGGCGGTTCGCTGTCGGGTGTCGATGCCGGCGCGCCGTCGGGCGTCACCAGCTGCACCACCTTGCTTTCCGCCTCATGCGGCGCGGCCGGCACGCTGGTCAGCGGTGACGGCTTGGAAGCCTCGGCCTCGCCGCCGCCGGACACCGGCACCGGGAAGGCCATGCCCTGGCCGTTCTCGCGGGCGTAGATGGCGATCACGCGATTCACCGGCACCATGATCTCGCGCGCGGTGCCGGCGAAGCGGGCCTTGAACTCGATGAAGTCGTTCCCGAGCTTCAGCGAGCTGGTGGCGTCGAAGCTGATGTTCAGCACGATCTCGCCGTTCTTCACGTACTCGCGCGGCACCTGCACCGAGTCGTCGACCAGCACAGCGACGTACGGCGTGAAGCCGTTGTCGGTGCACCATTCGTACAGCGCCCGGATCAGGTACGGGCGGGTGGAGGTCGATTCGAGGGCGTTCATCTCTACCCGCAAGAATAGCGCTTACTTGCGCATCACTTTCTCGGACGGGGTCAGCGCTTCGATGTAGGCCGGGCGCGAGAAGATGCGCTCGGCGTACTTCAGCAGCGGCGCGGCGTTCTTCGACAGCTCGATGCCGTAGTAGTCCAGGCGCCACAGCAGCGGCGCGATGGCCACGTCGAGCATCGAGAAGTTCTCGCCCAGCATGTACTTGTTCTTCAGGAACACCGGGGCCAGCTGCGTCAGGCGATCGCGGATGTGCGAGCGGGCCTTCTCCAGCGCCTTCTCGTTGCTCTTGGCGGCGCGCGACTCCAGCGTCGACACGTGCACGAACAGTTCCTTCTCGAAGTTGAGCAGGAACAGGCGGACACGGGCGCGATCCACCGGGTCTCCGGGCATCAGCTGCGGATGCGGGAAGCGCTCGTCGATGTACTCGTTGATGATGTTCGACTCGTACAGGATCAGGTCGCGCTCGACCAGGATGGGGACCTGGCCGTACGGGTTCATGACGTTGATGTCTTCCGGCTTGTTGTACAGGTCGACGTCGCGGATCTCGAAGTCCATGCCCTTTTCGAACAGCACGAAGCGGCAGCGATGGGAGAAGGGGCAGGTGGTTCCCGAGTAGAGCACCATCATGATGTTTGTCCTTTAAAAACCAAAAAGAGTGGGTGCAGGGGCACCCACTCCAAGTACGCGTGTCCAGCCCGGAGGCCGGACCGCGTTTTGTCTATTTAACGTCTTTCCAGAAGGCCGCGTTCAGGCGCCAGACCAGCACGAACAGCACCACCAGGAAGAGCATCACCCAGGCGCCGACGCGCACGCGGTGATTCTGCGCCGGCTCGGCCATCCACTGCAGGTAGCCCACCAGGTCGCCGACCGCCTGGTCGTATTGCAGCGGGGTCATGGCGCCGGGGCTCAGCTGCTTCCAGCCCTTGAAGATCCTGGCCTCGTGGCCGTGTTCCTTCAGCGTTTCCCACTCCGGCTCGCGCTCGCCCTGCAGCTGCCACAGCACGTGCGGCATGCCGACGTTCGGGAAAGCGAGGTTGTTCCAGCCGGTCGGCTTTTCGGCGTCGCGGTAGAAGGTGCGCATGTAGGTGTACAGGTAGTCCGCGCCGGTGCCGCCATGGCCCGAGCGCGAACGCGCGATCAGGGTCAGGTCGGGCGGGTTGGCGCCGAACCATTCCTTGGCGTCCTTCGGGTCGATCGCGGCCTTCATCACGTCGCCGACCTTGCCGTCGGTGAAGAGGAGGTTGTCCTTGATCTGCTGCTCGGTGATGCCGATGTCGCGCAGGCGGTTGTAGCGCATGTACGCGGCGGAGTGGCAGTTCAGGCAGTAGTTGACGAACAGCTTGGCGCCGTTCTGCAGGGCCGGCAGGTCGTTGGTGCGGCTGGGCGCCTTGTCCCAATGCACGCCCTCGCCTTCGGACGCCAGCGCGGCGCCCGCGAGGCCGAACGCGACCAGCACGAAGAAGATCAGTTTTTTCATTCTCTGTGGCTCCGGGCTTCTCAGTGCGCGGCGAAGGTGATGCGGTCGGGCACCGGCTTGAACTCGCCCAGGCGGCTCCACACCGGCATCAGCAGGAAGAAGCCGAAGTAGTAGATCGTGCCGATCTGCGCGATCAGCGTGCCGATGGGCGACGGCGGCTGGATGCCGAGGTAGCCCAGCACGAAGAAGAACACCACGAACACGCCGTAGACCCACTTGTGCCAGCTCGGGCGGTAGCGGATCGAGCGCACCGGGCTCGCGTCCAGCCAGGGCAGGAAGAACAGGATGATGACGGCGCCGCCCATGATCACCACGCCCCAGAACTTCGCGTCGAAGGTCTTGAGCAGGACGATCGCGACGGCCGCGACGACGATCAGCGCCACCTTGCCGACCAGGCCCAGGCGGCCCTTCCACAGGGCGAACACGGCGGCCAGCGCGACGATCACGCAGAACACGTCGACCATCACGTCGGTCGTGGCGCGCAGCATCGAGTAGAACGGCGTGAAGTACCAGACCGGCGCGATGTGCAGCGGGGTCTTCAGCGAGTCGGCCGGGATGAAGTTGTTGTACTCCAGGAAGTAGCCGCCCAGTTCCGGCGCGAAGAAGATGATCGCGCTGAACACCATCAGGAAGACGGCGACGCCGACCATGTCGTGCACGCTGTAGTACGGGTGGAAGGGGATGCCGTCCACCGGCTTGCCGCGGGCGTCCTTGGGGGCGTTCGGGCCCTTGATGTCGACGCCGTCCGGGTTGTTGGAGCCGACGTCGTGCAGCGCCAGGATGTGCGCGGCCACCAGGCCCAGCAGCACCAGCGGGATCGCGATCACGTGGAAGCTGAAGAAGCGGTTCAGGGTCGCGTCGGACACCACGTAGTCGCCGCGGATCAGCAGCGCCAGGTCGGGACCGATGAAGGGCACGGCGGCGAACAGGTTCACGATCACCTGGGCGCCCCAGTAGGACATCTGGCCCCAGGGCAGCAGGTAGCCGAAGAAGGCCTCGGCCATCAGCATCAGGAAGATGGTGCAGCCGAAGATCCAGACCAGCTCGCGCGGCTTGCGGTAGCTGCCGTAGATCAGCGCCTTGAACATGTGGAGGTAGACCACGATGAAGAAGGCCGAGGCGCCGGTGGAGTGCATGTAGCGCACCAGCCAGCCCCACGGCACGTCGCGCATGATGTATTCGACCGAGGCGAAGGCGAGGTTCGCGTCCGGCTTGTAGTGCATCACCAGGAAGATGCCGGTGACGATCTGGATCACCAGCACCAGCAGCGCCAGCGAGCCGAAGAAGTACCAGAAGTTGAAGTTCTTCGGTGCGTAGTAGTCCGCCATGTGTTCGTTGTAGAACGTGTAGGCGAACGGGAAGCGGTTGCGCATCCAGTTGTCCACCTTGGCGGGGACGCTGGCGTTCGGGGAGATTTCCTTGAATTCAGCCATGGTGCATCAGGCCTTCTTGTCTTCGCCGATCAGCAGGCGCGTGTCCGACAGGTACATGTGCGGGGGCACTTCCAGGTTGTCGGGCGCGGGCTTGTTCTTGTAGACGCGGCCGGCCAGGTCGAAGGTCGAACCGTGGCAGGGGCACAGGAAGCCGCCTTCCCAGTTGTCCGGCAGCGAGGGCTGCGGGCCGGGGGTGAACTTGTCGGAGGGCGAGCAGCCCAGGTGCGTGCAGATGCCGACGCAGACGAAGAATTCGGGCTTGATCGAACGGGCCTCGTTCTTGGCGTAGTCGGGGATCGGGTAGGCCTTGCGTTCCGAGTTCGGGTCGGCGACCTCGTTGTCGGTCTTCTTCAGGGCCGCGATCTGCTCCGGCGTGCGGCGCAGGATCCACACCGGCTTGCCACGCCATTCCACGGTCATTTTCTGTCCGGGCTGCAGGGCCGAGATGTCGACTTCGACCGGCGCGCCGGCGGCCTTCGCTCTTTCGGAGGGCTGGAAGCTGCTGACGAAGGGAACGGCTACAAAGCCTGCGCCCACCGCGCCGGCACAACTGGACGCGATCAGCCACGTCCGTTTGCTGGCGTCCACCGTGGAGTTGCTCATACGGGTCCTCGAGGATCTCTCGCTGTTTAGGGTCAACCCGCGATTGTAGCGGGTCGTTTCCGGCGTTTTCAACGGGCGGGTTGCAGCGCATACACTCCCGCTCGTTGCTCCAACCACGACGAGGGGTCGCCATGAGGAAGATGCTGCACGAGTTCCGGGAGTTCGCCATCAAGGGCAATGTCGTCGACCTCGCGGTCGGCGTCATCATCGGCGCCGCCTTCGGCAAGATCGTCGACTCCCTGGTGAACGACGTCGTGATGCCGGTGATCGGCGCGATCTTCGGCAAGATGGACTTCTCCAGCTACTTCCTGCTGCTGGGCCCGGCGCCTGCCGGCACCGCGATGAACCTGGACGCGCTGAAGAAGGCCGGCGTGCCGGTGTTGGCATGGGGCCAGTTCATCACGGTGGCCGTCAACTTCCTGATCCTGGCCTTCGTGATCTTCCTGCTGGTGCGGGCGATCAACCGGCTGCGCCGCAAGCACGAAGCGCAGCAGGCGGCGGAAGCGGCGCCGCCGGCGGAGGACATCCTGCTGCTGCGGGAGATCCGCGACAGCCTGAAGCGCTCCTAGGCGGCCAGCTCGCGGGCGACGCGGATCGCCTCGACCAGGCTGCCCGCGTCGGCCCGGCCCGTGCCGGCGATGTCGAAGGCCGTGCCGTGGTCCGGGCTGGTCCGCACCAGCGGCAGGCCCAGCGTCACGTTCACGCCCTTCTCCACGCCCAGGTACTTCACGGGAATCAGGCCCTGGTCGTGGTACATCGCGACCACCGCGTCGAACTCGCCGCGCCGCGCGCGCATGAACACCGTGTCGGGCGCGAACGGGCCTTGCGCCGCGATGCCGTCGGCCTGCGCGGCGGCGACCGCCGGCGCGATCACCTCGATTTCCTCGCGGCCGAACATGCCGCCTTCGCCGGCGTGCGGGTTCAGGCCGGCCACGGCGATGCGGGGGCGCCGGCCGAGCGACGCGCCCAGTGCCGCATCAGTGATGCGCAGCGTCTGCAGCACGCGTTCCAGCGTCACCGCTTCGATGGCCTCGCGCAGCGACAGGTGGATGCTCACCAGCACCGTGCGCAGTTCGTCGTTGGCCAGCATCATGCGCACCGGCATCCGGTCGATCGCGACGCCTGCGTGGGCCGCGGCTTCCGCCTGCAGCAGTTCCGTGTGGCCCGGATAAGGCAGGCCGGCCGCGTGCAGCGCCTCCTTGTTCAAGGGCGCCGTCACCAGGCCGGCGACTTCGCCGCGCAGCGCGGCGCGCACGGCCCACAGCACGGCGTCGGCGGCCATGCGGCCGGCGGCGGCGCTCAGTTGTCCGACGGCGGGCGGCGGCAAGGAGGGGCCGGCTTGCAGGACCGGAATGCAGTTCGGCGGCACCTGATGCACATCGGCGACCTGGTCGATCACGGCGACCGGCAGCTTGCCCGCCGCGCCGCGGCGCATGCAGGCGACGTCGCCCACGACGAAGCAGCCTTGCGTGAGCGCGGGCGATTCGCGGAAGGCCTTGGCCACGATCTCCGGCCCGATGCCCGCCGGATCGCCCATGGTGATTGCAAGCGGCCGGCTCATGCGGGATTCGGCACGTCGATGAATTCGTGCTCGATGTGCAGTTCCTGCGCCACGTGCGCGGCGACGGCCGGCGCCCCATAACGCTCGGTGGCGTGGTGCCCGCAGGCCAGGAAGGCCACGCCGCATTCGCGCGCGTAGTGCGCCTGCGGTTCGGAAATCTCGCCGGTGAGGAAGGCCTGCGCGCCGGCGGCGATGGCCGCCTCGAAATAGGACTGCGCGCCGCCGGTGCACCAGGCGATGCGGCGCAGCGGCCCGTCGGCGCCGGGCACGCAGGTCACTGCGCGGCCCAAGGCCCGTTCGACATGCGCTGAAAGCGCGCCCGCATCGGCGAAGTCCGCATTGCCGATGAAACCGAGGTCCTGCTCGCCGAAGCGCGCGTCGGCCTGCAGCCCCAGCCGCTCGCCCAGCTGCGCGTTGTTGCCCAGCGTCGGGTGCGCGTCCAGCGGAAGGTGGTAGGCGTACAGGTTGATGTCATGCGCCAGCAGCAGGGCCAGGCGCTGCTTCATCCAGCCGGTCACGCGGCCGTCCTGGCCGCGCCAGAACAGGCCGTGGTGCACGAAGATCGCATCGGCGCGCGCCGCGATGGCCTGTTCGATCAGCTCGCGGCTGGCCGTCACCCCCGAGACGATGCGCCGCACCTGCGCGCGGCCCTCCACCTGCAGGCCGTTGGGCCCGTAGTCCTTGAAGCGTTCGGGCGCCAGCAGGCGGTCGAAGGCCTGGAGCAGTTCGTGGCGGTGGGGCATGGCAAGAGGTCACAGGTTCCGGGCCTTATTGTCCTATGCCGGCGCGCGCGGCCCGGCCGAGAATCGTCGCCGCGAAAGGGGACGAGACATGGACGCGCTGGCGCTGATGGTGTGGAGCATGGCCCTGGGGGTGATCGCCGCGCTGGCGGTGGCCCGCCTGGCCGACCTGGTCGCCCGGCCCACGGTCTCGCGCCTGCGCGCCGTGGCCTATCACCTCAGCGTGTTCCTGCTGGTCCTGGTGCTGAGCGGCGTCCTCGCGCATGCACGTGCACCGGCCTCCGGCCTGCTGCTGGCATTGCAGGTGCTGGCCGGGCCGCTGTGCGTGGGCCTCTCGAACCACTGGATCCACGGCTGGCTGCGCGCGCGCCAGCGCGACCGGCTGATGGCCGTCCTGCTGCGGGCTTCCGCCTTCGTGCTGCCGGGGCTGGGCCTTCTCGCGCTGCTGCTGCCGCGGCCGCAGCAGTTGCCGGCGGCGGCGGCGATCTCGCTGCTGGGCGGGGTGCTGACGCTCTGGCTCACGGTGCGCGCCTGGCTGATGGGAGACCGCATGGCGCTGGCGATGGCCCTCGGCTGCTTCTGCACCCTGCCCGCCATCGCCGGCCTCTACGCGCTGGCGATGCACCTGGTGCCGCTGGGCACGCTGGCGCAGGCGTCCCTGGCCCTCCTGGCCGCGGTGAGCAATGCGCTGACGGGGCTGGTGCTGTGGCGGCGCGACCGCCTGGCCTGGCAGACCCGCAGCCGCGCCGGCCGGGTGCCCGCGCACGACCCCGTCACGCAGCTGGCAAGCGCCCGGACGCTGGTGCGGCGCCTGCTCGCGGCCCTGCGCCGGCGGCGCCGCACCGGGCGCGACGGCGCGCTCGTGGCCGTCATGGTGTTCGACGTCGAGCGCGTCGCCGCGCAGGTGGGCGCGGCCGGCGTCAACGAGATGTGGATCGCGCTCGCGGCGCGCATGCGGCGCCAGCTGGGGGTGGTCAATCCCGTGGGCCGCTACTGGGACCGCTGCTTCGTCGGCTTCGTGGAGACCATTCCTTCCCTGCCCTGGTTGCGGACTCTGGGGCTCAAGCTAGCGGTGAGCCTGCGGCACCCGATCGAAGTCCAGGGCCTGGGCGGCGACCGGGTCAAGGTGCACGCGGACATCGGCGTCGGCGTGGTGCACCTGCCGCCGGGGCCGGTGGAGATCGAGGACGTCCTGCATGCCGCCCAGCGCCTGGCCACCGAGGCGCGCGGAATGCGCTCGCGTGCCGCCATGCGCGACCCGGTGTCGGCAGCCGTCGTGCCGGTGGAACATGCCGCGCTTTCGCCGCGGCGCGGCTGGCTGCGGCCGGCCGCCTGAGGCCCCGGCCGCCCGCAGCGCGGTCTACACTCGGGCTTTCCCCCGGGTAAAACGAAAAGATGCGACGCTACTGGCTGGTGTTCTCCCAAGCCGTCACCGTGCTGCTGGCCGCGTGGTTCGTCGTGGCCACGCTGAAGCCCGAGTTGCTCAGCCGGCGCGCCGCCACGGTGTCGTCCAGTGCCGGCGTATCGCTGGTGGAAGCGCCCGCCTCGGTGACGGCGGCCCAGCCCCTGGGCAGCTTCCGGCTGGCGGCGCAGAAGGCCTCGCAGGCGGTGGTGAGCATCAACACCAGCAAGGCGGCCGACCGGCCTTCCTCCAACGACCCGTGGTTCCGCTTCTTCTTCGGCGACCAGGGCGCGCAGCCGCAGTCGGGCCTGGGCAGCGGCGTCATCATCAGTCCCGACGGCTTCATCCTCACCAACAACCACGTGGTCGAGGGCGCGACCGAGATCGAAGTGGCGCTGAACGACAGCCGCAAGACGCGCGCGAAAGTCATAGGCACCGATCCCGAAACCGACCTGGCCATCCTCAAGATCACGCTGGACCGGCTGCCGGTCATCACGCTGGGCAACTCCGACGCGCTGCAGGTGGGCGACCAGGTGCTGGCGATCGGCAATCCCTTCGGCGTCGGGCAGACCGTCACCAGCGGCATCGTCAGCGCCCTGGGGCGCAACCAGCTGGGGATCAACACCTTCGAGAACTTCATCCAGACCGATGCGGCCATCAACCCCGGCAACTCCGGCGGCGCGCTGGTGGACGTCAACGGCAACCTGATGGGGATCAACACCGCCATCTATTCGCGCTCGGGCGGCAGCATGGGCATCGGCTTCGCGATTCCCGTCTCCACCGCCAAGCTGGTGCTCGAAGGCATCGTGAAGGACGGCGTCGTCACGCGGGGCTGGATCGGCGTCGAGCCGGCCGACCTGTCGCCGGAGCTGATGGAGACCTTCGGCGTGAAGGCGAAGAAGGGCGTGCTGATCACCGGCGTGCTGCAGAACGGCCCCGCCGCCCAGGCCGGCGTGCGGCCCGGCGACGTGGTGGTGCAGGTGAGCGGCAAGGACGTGGCCAACGTGTCCGAACTGCTGTCGACCGTGGCCGCGCTCAAGCCCGGCACCGCCACCCAGTTCAAGCTGCAGCGGCGGGACGACAGCGTCGACGTGACCGTGACGCCCGGCAAGCGGCCCAAGGCGCGGCAGGCGCCGCCGCAGGCACCGCAACAGCGCTGACGCCGCGCGTCAGGACTTGGCCGCTTCGGCCCCGTCTTCCGGCGCCTTGGTGTGCTTGATGAAGATCTGCGCGGCCCAGATGCCCACCTCGTAGAGCAGGCACATGGGCACGGCCAGCGCCAGCTGCGACACCACGTCGGGCGGCGTGATGACGGCGGCGATGATGAAGGCCAGCACGATGAAGTAGCCGCGGAAGGCCTTCAGCTTGTCGACTGGCACGATGCCCATGCGCGCCAGCACCACCACCACGATCGGCACCTCGAAGGCGGCGCCGAAGGCGAGGAACATGGTGAGCACGAAACTCAGGTAGGCCTCGATGTCCGGCGCGGCGGTGATGCTCTTGGGCGCGAAGCTCTGGATGAACTTGAACACCTGCCCGAAGACGAAGAAGTAGCAGAAAGCCACGCCGGCGAAGAACAGGATCGTGCTGGACACCGCCAGCGGCAGCACCAGCTTCTTCTCGTGCGAGTACAGGCCCGGCGCGACGAAGGCCCAGGTCTGGTACAGCACGACCGGCAGCGCGATCAGGAACGACGCCATCAGCAGGATCTTCAGCGGCACCACGAAAGGCGAGATCACCGAGGTGGCGATGAGGGTCGCGCCCTTGGGCAGGTTGGCCACCAGCGGCGCGGCCAGGAGGTCGTAGAGCGCCGACGGCCCCGGGTAGATGGCGAGCACGGCCGCCACCACGGCGACGGCGATGATCGCCTTGACCAGGCGGTCGCGCAGCTCGACCAGGTGGGCCACGAACGGCTGTTCGGTGCCGGCCAGCTCGTCTTCCTGGTCGTTGGGAGATGTGGACATGGGGTGAACGGCGGCCGGCGCAGGGGCCGGCTCCGTCTTAGTTGAACTTCTGCGGACGGTACTTTGCCACACGCGCGGCCCCGGACAGGGCCTTGGTGCGCACGCCGCTGCGCGCCTTGTACCACTGCGGCACCGCGCCCTGCTTCACGCGCCACTTCTTCTTCGGGTGCTTGTACTCGGGGAAGGATGGCGTTGCGGACAGGCCGGCCTGGTTGGCCTCGGCGGTGGCTTCCTGCCACTGCTTCTCGAAATCCGAAGCGGCGGTGTGCACCGACGACTCGACGTCGCGGGCGGCGCTTTCCACCGTCTCCTTCATCTTCTTGAGCTCGTCGAGCTCCATCGAGCGGTTCACTTCCGCCTTGACGTCGTTGACGTAGCGCTGGGCCTTGCCCAGCAGCGTGCCGACCGTGCGGGCGACGCGCGGCATCTTCTCGGGCCCGATCACGATCAGGGCCACGACGCCGATCAGCGCCATCTTTTCCAGGCCGAGGTCAAGCACGGGCGGGCTTCAGGTCAGGACTTGTTGCGGGCTTCGACGTCGATGGTGGTCTTGTCGCCCACCGGGCCCTGCGAGGCCGTGACCTGGCTGGCCGGCGGCACCGGCACGTCCGGCTGCGAGCCGTCCTTCATGCCGTCCTTGAAACCCTTCACCGCGCCGCCCAGATCGCTGCCGATGTTCTTCAGCTTCTTGGTGCCGAACACCAGCACGACGATCACCAGAACGATCAGCCAGTGCCAAATGGAAAACGAACCCATATCTACTCCTTCACAACCTGTTGATTCTAGTCGGGTGGCTTAGTTCAGCCCTTCAACCACGGGCGCGGGCCACCGATGACGTGGAAATGGAGGTGGGGCACCTCCTGCCCGCCGTCGGCGCCGGTGTTGGTCACCACGCGGAAGCCGCCTTCCGGATAGGGCCGGCAGCCTTCCTGCTGGGCCAGCTTCGGAACCAGGGCCATGATCTTGCCCAGCAGCGGCGCGTCGCCGTCCTGCACATGCGCCATCGACACGATGTGCCGCTTGGGGATCAGCAGGAAGTGCACCGGCGCCCAGGGATGGATGTCGTGGAAGGCGAGGACTTCCTCGTCCTCGTAGACCTTCTTCGACGGGATCTTGCCTTCCGCGATCTTGCAGAAGATGCAGTTCGGGTCGTGGTTGCTGCTCATGGCGCGCGATTGTCGTTGAAGCGCAGCCAGCCGCGGATGCAGCGGTACAGGTACCAGGCGCCGACGACGAACCAGGCAAACACGCCCGGGAAGATGAACAGCAGGTACAGCGGCGAGCTCAGCACCAGCCACAGCGCCGCCCACCAGAAGGTGCGGATCATGTAGTCGTGGTGCGCGACGTACAGGGGGTCCTGCTCGTCGGACTTGCGGATGTAGTTGACGATCAGCGCGATCACCGACAGCGACCACAGCGTGAACGGCGCCACCGTGTGCATGCCGTACAGCACGTGCATCACGGTGCGGTCGCTCTCGGTCTTGCCGGCAAAAGTGGAAACCTGCGTGTCGGCCATCGTTGCCCTCCTGTGCTTATTCGCCGCTGCCTTCGCGCGCGCGGACCTTGCGCAAGGCCTTTTCCTCGATGCCGCTGGTGCCTTCGCGCCGCGCCAGTTCGGCCACCACGTCGGCCGGCTCCAGGCCGTAGTGGGAGAGCGCGATCATGCAGTGGAACCAGAGGTCGGCCACCTCGTTGACGATCTTCGCGGGGTCGCCGCCGTGGTCGGCGTCCTTGGCGGCCATCACCACCTCGGTCGCTTCCTCGCCGATCTTCTTCAGGAAGGCGTCAGGGCCCTTGTGCAGCAGGCGCGCGACGTAGCTCGCCTCGGGATCGCCCCCGTTGGCGGGCTTGCGGCTTTCGATCACGCTGTGCAGGCGCGCCAGGGAATCGACGGAGTTCATGGCCTTCACTTGTAGATGCTCTCGGGGTCTTTCAAGACCGGTTCGACGGCGTGCCAGGCGCCGTCGCGGTAAAGCTGGAAAAAGCAGCTGTGGCGGCCGGTGTGGCAGGCAATGGAGGGATCGTGGCCATGCTGCGTCACCTTCAGCAGCACGACGTCGTTGTCGCAGTCCAGGCGGATCTCGTGGACCTGCTGCACGTGCCCGGATTCCTCGCCCTTGAACCAGAGTTTCTGGCGCGAGCGGCTGAAATAGACGGCACGGCCGGTCTCGGCGGTCTTCTCGAGCGCCGCGCGGTCCATCCAGGCGAACATCAGCACGTCGCCCGACTTCGCTTCCTGCGCGATGACGGGAACGAGGCCTTGCGCGTCCCATTTGACTTCGGATAACCAGTCCATGGCGGTATTGTCCCCGAACCCCGTCATCCCCGCGAAGGCGGGGACCCGGGGCCTTCGCGGGATCGACGCTAGAGGCGGACCGGAATGCCCCGCTCCGCCATCCGCCGCTTGGCCTGGCCGACCGAGTACTCGCCGTAGTGGAAGATGCTGGCAGCCAGCACGGCATCCGCTCCACCTTGCTGGATGCCGTCCGCCAGGTGGTCCAGGTTGCCGACGCCGCCAGAGGCAATCACCGGCACGCTCACGGCATCGCTCACCGCGCGCGTCAGCGCCAGATCGAACCCGGACTTCGTGCCGTCCCGGTCCATGCTGGTGAGCAGGATCTCCCCCGCTCCACGCTTCGCCATCTCGGTAGCCCAGGCCACCGCATCGAGGCCGGTGTTCTTGCGCCCGCCGTGGCTGTAGACATCCCAGCCGGGACCGCGGGTGGCGGCATCTTCGGCGCTGCGCTTCTTGGCGTCGATCGCGACCACGATGCACTGCGCGCCGTACTTGGCCGAAGCAGCGTTGATCACGCCCGGATTGGCGATGGCGGCGGAATTGAAGCTGGTCTTGTCGGCGCCGGCATTGAGCAGCCGCCGCACGTCTTCCACCGTCCGCACGCCGCCGCCCACCGTGAGGGGAATGAACACCTGCGAAGCCACCGCTTCGATGATCGGCAGGATCAGGTCGCGCTCGTCGCTGGTGGCGGTGATGTCGAGAAAGGTGAGTTCGTCCGCGCCCTGCTCGTTGTAGCGCGCGGCGATTTCCACCGGGTCGCCGGCGTCACGCAGTTCGACGAAGTTGACGCCCTTGACGACCCGGCCGCCGGTGACGTCCAGGCAGGGAATGATGCGCTTGGCGAGCACTCAGCTCCGCCCGTTCAATTCGTCGGCGCGGGCCTGCGCCTTGGCGAAATCGAGGTCGCCGGAGTAGATCGCGCGGCCGCAGATCACGCCTTCGATGCCTTCGTCCTCCACCGCGCACAGCTTTTCGATGTCGGCGATGGAGCCCAGGCCGCCCGAGGCGATGACGGGGATGGACAGCGACTGCGCCAGCTTCACGGTGGCGTCGATGTTGATGCCCGAGAGCATGCCGTCGCGGCCGATGTCGGTGTAGACGATCGACTCGACGCCCCAGTCCTCGAACTTGCGCGCCAGGTCCACCACCTCGTGCCCGGTGAGCTTGCTCCAGCCGTCGGTGGCGACCTTGCCGTCCTTGGCGTCGAGGCCCACGATGATGTGGCCGCCGAAGGCCGTGCAGGCGTCCTTCAGGAAGCCCGGGTTCTTGACCGCGGCGGTGCCGATGATCACGTAGCGCAGGCCGCCGTCGATGTATTTCTCGATGGTGTCCAGGTCTCGGATGCCGCCCCCGAGCTGCACCGGGATGTCGTCGCCCACCGCCTTCAGGATGGAGCGGATGGCGCTGAAGTTCTGCGGTTTGCCGGCGAAGGCGCCGTTCAGGTCGACGAGGTGCAGGCGGCGCGCGCCCCGCTCCAGCCAGGTCTTCGCCATCGCGGCGGGGTCCTCGCTGAAGGTGGTGGCCTGGTCCATGTCGCCTTGTTTGAGGCGAACGCAGTGGCCGTCTTTCAGGTCAATCGCGGGAATCAGCAGCATGGCGGGAAGTGGCGGCGGAACCGGAAGCGCGGAACATGTGCGGATGCATCACGGCGTCCAGTGCAGGAAGTTTCGGTAGAGCGTGAGCCCCTGGTCTGCGCTTTTTTCAGGGTGGAACTGGGTCGCAAAAATATTATCGCGGGCGACGGCGGCGGTAAAGCGCGCGCCGTAATCGGATTCCCCGACGCTGTGGCGCCGGTCCGACGGCCGCGCGTGGTAACTGTGGACGAAATAGAAGTAGCTGCCATCGGGCACGCCCGCCCACATCGGGTGCGGCTGGCTCTGCCAGACCTGGTTCCAGCCCATTTGCGGCACCTTGTAACGGCTGCCATCCGGCTGCAACTGGCCCTCCAGCCGGAAGCGAGCCACGTCGCCGTGGATCAGCCCCAGGCCCTCCGTGGGCCCTTCCTCGCTGCGATCCAGCAGCAGCTGCATGCCCACGCAGACGCCGAAGAGGGGCTTGCTGGCGGCCGACTCCAGCACGGACTCCAGCAGGCCGGAATCGCGCAGCTCGCGCATGCAGTCGGGCATGGCGCCCTGCCCCGGCAGGACGACGCGTTCGGCCCGGCGCACGGCCTCCGGGTCGGAGGTGACGACCGCTTCCAGCCCGCTGCCCTGCGCGACGTGCATGACCGCCTGCGACACCGAACGCAGGTTGCCCATGCCGTAATCGACGACCGCGACGGTCCGAGTGCTCAAAGGCTGCCCTTGGTGGAAGGGATCGTGCCGGCCGCGCGCGGGTCGAGTTCCAGCGCCGAGCGCAGCGCCCGGGCGAAGGCCTTGAAGACCGTCTCGCACTGGTGGTGGGCGTTCTCGCCCTTCAGGTTGTCGATGTGCAGCGTGACGAAGGCGTGGTTGCAGAAGCCCTGGAAGAACTCGTGCGCCAGCTGGGTGTCGAAGGTGCCGATCATGCCGCTCTTGAAAGGCACGTTCATGACCAGGCCCGGCCGGCCGGAGAAGTCGATCACCACGCGCGACAGGGCCTCGTCCAGCGGCACATAGGCGTGGCCATAGCGGCGGATGCCCTTCTTGTCGCCCACGGCCTGGTACACCGCCTGGCCGAGCGTGATGCCCACGTCCTCCACCGTGTGGTGGCCGTCGATGTGGAGGTCGCCCTGGGCGACGATGTCCAGGTCGATCAGGCCGTGGCGGGCGATCTGGTCCAGCATGTGGTCGAAGAAGCCGATGCCGGTCTCCAGCCTGGCCTGGCCGGTGCCGTCCAGGTTCACGCGGACGGTGATCTTCGTTTCCGCGGTGTTGCGGGAGATTTCAGCGGTGCGGGCGGTGGTCATAGGGAAGCCTGGAGCGCGGACAGCATCTGCGTGTTCTCTTCCGCCGTTCCGACGGTGAGGCGCAGGCATCCGGCCAGCAATGGATGCATTCTAGAAACGTTCTTGACGAGCACCCCGCGCGCCTTCATGCCCTCGAAGGTGCGGGCCGGATCGGGCACCCGCACCAGGATCATGTTGGCGTCACTGGGCCAGGCTTTCACGCCGGGCAGCTCGCGCAGCGCCGCCTGGATGCGCTCGCGTTGCGCACGCAGGTCGGCGGCCTGCCCCGCGAACACGGCCTCGTGCTCCAGGGCGAAGAGCGCAGCCTCGGAATTCAGCACGCTGATGTTGTAGGGCGGCCGCACCTTGTCGACCTCGGCGATCAGCGCCTTCGGGCCCATCATGTAGCCGATGCGAACGCCCGCCAGGCCGAACTTGCTGAGGGTGCGCATCAGCAGCACGTGTTCGTGCCGCGCGAAGCGATCGAGGTAGGTCTTGCTGGAAAAAGGCTGGTAGGCCTCGTCGATCACCACCAGGCCGGGCGCCGCCTCCACGATCTTCTCGATGGTGGCATCGTTCCAGAGGTTGGCGGTCGGGTTGTTCGGGTAGGCGAGATAGACGATGGCGGGCTGGTGCAGCGCGATCGCGTCCAGCATCGCCTTCTCATCGAGCTCGAAGTCGGGCGTCAGGTCCACCGGCACGAACTTCAGGCCCTGCAGCTGCGCGCTCATGGCGTACATCACGAAGCCGGGCGCCGGCGCCACGATGGACGCGCCGGGCACGTCGCAGGCCATGGCCAGCAGCGAGATCAGTTCGTCCGAGCCGTTGCCCAGCATCAGGTCGAAGCCGGCGGGCAGCCGGGCATGCCGCGCCAGCGCCAGCTTCAGGTCGTTGACGCGGTCGCCCGGATAGCGGTTCAGCGCCACCTCGGCCAGCCGCTCGCCCAGCTGCCGGCGCAGCTCGGGCGGCAGGCGGTGCGGGTTCTCCATCGCATCGAGCTTCACCAGCCCGCGCGAATCCTGCACGGCATAGGCGTGCATGGACTGCACGTCCTGGCGGATGCGGGTGGCGATGATCTGGGCGAGGCGCGCGCTCATGGGCAAAGGGCCAGGCGTCCGCGGGGCGGACGCTTTCGGAAAGCTGGGGGAGACCCCGATGTTACCGCTTGAGCCGCAGCTCCGCCGCGCGGGCATGGGCTTGCAGGCCCTCGCCGTAGGCCAATTCGGCCGCGATGGCGCCCAGCTTCTGCGCGCCGGCCTCGCTCACCTCGATGATGCTGCTGCGTTTCTGGAAGTCGTAGACGCCCAGCGGGCTGGAGAAACGCGCCGTGGTGCTGGTGGGCAGCACGTGGTTGGGGCCCGCGCAGTAGTCGCCCAGCGACTCGCTGGTGAAGGCACCCAGGAAGATCGCGCCGGCATGCCGCAGCAAGGGCTCCCAGCGGTGCGGCTCGTGGCTGGCGATCTCCAGGTGCTCGGGGGCGATGCGGTTGCTGATCTCGCAAGCCTCTTCCATCGAGCGGGTCTGGATCAGCGCGCCGCGGCCGGTGAGCGACTTGGCGATGATCTCCGCGCGCGGCATCTCGTCGAGCATGCGGTCGATCGCGGACTGCACCTGCGCGATGTAGCCGGCGTCCGGGCACAGCAGGATGCTTTGCGCCAGCTCGTCGTGCTCCGCCTGGGAGAACAGGTCCATCGCCACCCAGTCGGGCGGCGTGCTGCCGTCGGCCAGCACCAGGATCTCGCTCGGGCCGGCGATCATGTCGATGCCGACCTGGCCGAAGACGCGGCGCTTGGCCGAGGCGACGTAGGCGTTGCCCGGGCCGGTGACCTTGTCGACGCGCGGTACGGTCTGCGTGCCGTAGGCGAGCGCGCCCACCGCCTGCGCGCCGCCGATCGTGAAGGCGCGCGTGACGCCGGCGACGTGGGCAGCGGCCAGCACCAGCGGGTTTTTCTCGCCGCGCGGCGTCGGCACCACCATGATGATCTCGGCGACGCCGGCCACCTGCGCCGGGATCGCGTTCATCAGCACGGACGACGGATAGGCCGCCTTGCCGCCGGGAACGTAGATGCCGACGCGATCGAGCGGCGTGACCTTCTGCCCCAGCAGCGTGCCGTCGGCGTCGCGGTAGCTCCAGCTCTCGCCGCTGGCCTTGCGCTGGGCCACGTGGTAGCTGCGCACGCGTTCGGCGGCGGCTTCCAGCGCATGGCGCTGCGCGGCCACGAGCGAATCGAAGGCGGACTTCAGTTCGGCCGGCTTCAGTTCCAGGTCGGGAATGGACGCCGCCTGCATCGCGTCGAAGCGGTTGGTGTACTCCAGCACCGCCGCGTCGCCGCGCTGCTGCACGTCGCGCAGGATGTCCGCCACGGCCTGCTCGATGCCCGCATCGGTGTCCGCCGACCAATGCAGCCGCTGCTGCAGGGCGGCGTCGAAACCGCTGTCGGCCGTGGACAGGCGCAAGGGACGGGCAGTGAATGGCATGTCAGGCGGGAACGGAAGCGGAGATGGTGCGGGCGAAGACGTCGATCAGGCGCCGGATCGGCTCCTGTTTCAGCTTGAGCGCGGCCTGGTTCACCACCAGCCGCGAGCTGATGTCCATGATGCGCTCGACTTCGACCAGGTTGTTGGCCTTGAGCGTGCCACCGGTGGACACCAGGTCGACGATGGCGTCGGCCAGGCCGGTCAGCGGCGCCAGCTCCATGGAACCATAGAGCTTGATCAGGTCGACGTGCACGCCCTTGGCGGCGAAGAAGTCGCGCGCGATGCTCACGTACTTGGTGGCCACGCGCAGGCGCGAGCCCTGGCGCACGGCGGAGGCGTAGTCGAAGTCGGACCGCACGGCGACGCTGACGCGGCACTTGGCAATCTGCAGGTCCAGCGGCTGGTAGAGCCCCTGGCCGCCGTGCTCGATCAGCGTGTCCTTGCCGGTCACTCCGAGGTCGGCGCCGCCGTACTGCACATAGGTCGGCACGTCGGTCGCGCGCACCAGCACCACCCGCAGCTCGGGATCGTTGGTGGCGAGGATCAGCTTGCGCGACTTCTCGGGATCGTCGGAAACGACGATGCCCGCCGCCTTCAGCAGCGGCAGCGTCTCGTCGAAGATGCGGCCCTTGGACAGGGCGAGGGTGATCAAGATCGGGTTACTTTGCTCGTTCGATGTCTGCGCCCAGGGCGCGCAGCTTGCCCTCCATGGACTCGTAGCCGCGGTCCAGGTGATAGATGCGGTCGACGATGGTCTCGCCATCGGCCACCAGGCCGGCGATCACCAGGCTGGCGGAAGCGCGCAGGTCGGTGGCCATCACGGTGGCGCCCGAGAGGCGCTCGACGCCGTGGGTGATGGCGACCTTGCCGTCCACGGTGATCTTCGCGCCCATGCGCATCAGCTCGCTGACGTGCATGAAGCGGTTCTCGAAGATGGTCTCGGTGACCTTGGCATCGCCTTCCGAGATGCAGTTCAGCGCCATGAATTGCGCCTGCATGTCGGTGGGGAAGCCCGGATATTCCGTGGTCTTGAAGCTCTGGGCGTGCAGGCGGCCCTGCGCCTTGACGCGCAGACCGCCATCGACGGCCTGCACCTCGGCGCCGGCGGCGCGCAGCAGGTCGATCACGGCTTCCAGGTGGTCCGCGCGGCCGTCCTTCAGCAGCACGTCGCCGCCGGTGGCGGCCACGGCGCACAGGAAGGTGCCGCATTCGATGCGGTCGGCCACCACCTTGTGCGTGGCGCCATGCAGTTTCTCCACGCCGACGATGCGGATGCGGTCGGTGCCGTGGCCTTCGCACTTGGCGCCCATCGCATTGAGCATGTCGCCGAGGTCGGTGATCTCGGGCTCCATCGCCGGGTTCTCGAGGATGGTCTCGCCCTCGGCCAGCGCCGCGGCCATCATGAAGTTCTCGGTGCCGGTCACCGTGATCATGTCGGTGCGGATCGACGCGCCCTTCAGCCGCGTCCAGCCCTTGGGCAGCTTGGCGATCATGTAGCCGTGCTCGATCACGATCTCGGCGCCCATCTTCTGCAGGCCCTTGATGTGCTGGTCGACCGGGCGCGCCCCGATGGCGCAGCCGCCGGGCAGCGACACCGTGGCCTCGCCGAAGCGCGCCAGCAGCGGCCCCAGGGCCAGCACCGCGGCACGCATGGTCTTCACCATCTCGTACGGCGCCTCCGGGAAGTGCAGCCTGCTCGAGTCGATGCTCACCGTGCCTTCCGGGCTGAACTCGGCGGTCGCGCCCATGTTGCGGATGAGCTTGAGCATGGTCGCCACGTCCTGCAGGCGTGGAATGTTCTGCAGGGTCATCGGCTCGGCGCTGAGCAGTGCGGCGCACAGCTCGGGCAGGGCCGCGTTCTTTGCACCGGAGATCCGGATCTCGCCGGAAAGCGGCCGGCCGCCGCGAATCAAGAGCTTGTCCATCGTGTCTTCAACTGGATTGGGAAGCCCACTCGGCGGGCGTGAATGTCTTCATCGACAAGGCATGTACCTCGTCGGTCTGCATTCTCGCACCGAGAGTCCGGTAGACGCGCTGGTGGCGCTGGATTGCACGCAAACCGGCGAACTCGGCTGACACGATCAGCGCCGACCAGTGGCGGCCGTCGCCGTCCACCTCGAGGTGTTCGCAGGGCAGGCCGGCGGCGATGATGGAACGGAGTTCGTCTGCGGTCATGGTCAGTTCCTGATCTTGTAGCCGATTCTGAGCAGATGAACGGCGATGGCGCCCACCACCACGAGGGCGGTGCCCACGACTCCCAGGCTCACCCAGGGCGAGACGTCGCTGACCCCGAAGAAGCCGTAGCGGAAGCCGTCGATCATGTAGAAGAACGGGTTGAGGTGGCTCACGCGCTGCCAGACCTCCGGCAGCGAATGGATCGAATAGAACACGCCGGACAGGAAGGTCATCGGCATGATGATGAAGTTCTGGAAAGCCGCCATCTGGTCGAACTTCTCGGCCCAGAGGCCGGCGATCACGCCCAGCGCGCCCATCATCCCGGCGCCCAGGCAGGCGAACACCAGGATCCACAGCGGCGCGGCGAAACTCAGGTGCGTGAAAAGCGCCGTCACCACGAACACGCCGAAGCCCACGCACAGGCCGCGTGCGATCGAGGAGCCGACATAGGCGACGAACCAGCTCCAGTGCGACAGCGGCGTGAGCAGCACGAAGACCAGGTTGCCCATGATCTTGCTCTGGATCAGCGACGAGGAGCTGTTGGCGAAGGCGTTCTGGAGCACGCTCATCATCACCAGGCCGGGCACCAGGAAGGAGGTGTAGCTGACGCTGTCGTAGACCTTCACGTGGTCGGACAGCACGTGGCCGAAGATCAGCAGGTACAGCAGCGCGGTGAGCACCGGCGCGGCGACGGTCTGGAAGCCGACCTTCCAGAAGCGCAGCGTCTCCTTGTACAGGAGGGCGCGCCAGCCGGTCATGGTGCCTATCATGCCGGGACTCCCTCGCGTTCCGCCATCACGTCGAGGAACACGTCTTCCAGGTCCGCCTTGCGGATCTCGACGTCCTCCACCCGCAGGCCGGCCTGGCGGATCACCGCCAGGTGCTGTTCGATCTCGTGGGCGTCGTGGGCGGGCAGCTGCACGATGCGGCCGGTGACCCGCGCCTTGCCTTCGAATTCGGCCGGCAGCGCGCCATCGAGCTTGAAGCGCAGCACGTTGGCCGAGGCGGCCTTGAGCAGTTCGCTGGTGCGCTCCAGCGCCACCACCTTGCCGGCCTTGAGCATCGCGATGCGGCTGCACAGCGCCTCGGCCTCTTCCAGGTAATGGGTCGTGAGCAGCACCGTGTGGCCTTCCTTGTTCAGGCGGGCGATGAACTGCCACAGCGTCTGGCGCAGTTCGACGTCGACGCCCGCCGTGGGCTCGTCCAGCACGATCACCGGCGGCCGGTGCACCAGCGCCTGCGCCACCAGCACGCGCCGCTTCATGCCGCCCGAGAGCTGCCGCATGTTGGAGCCGGCCTTGTCGGCCAGGCCCAGGCTGGAAAGCAGTTCGTCGATCCAGGCGTCGTTGTTCTTCACGCCGAAGTAGCCGGACTGGATGCGCAGGGCTTCGCGCACGGTGAAGAACGGGTCGAAGACCAGTTCCTGCGGCACCACGCCCAGCGCGCGACGGGCCGCGGCGTAATCGGACTGCACGTCGTGGCCGTGCACCAGCACCTTGCCGCCGCTGGCGCGCGCCAGCCCCGCGAGGATGCTGATCAAGGTGGTCTTGCCGGCGCCGTTGGGACCGAGCAGGCCGAAGAACTCGCCCTGCTCGATGTCGAAGGAGACGCCGTCCAGCGCCTGGAAGCTGCCGCGCGCGGTGCTGTAGGTCTTGGAGACGGACTGGAAGGAGATGGCGGGCATGGGCAACCCGCCATTTTAGCGAGCGGGGTTCACCCGCGTTGGCCGGGGGGAACGCCGCGGTTCGGCTTCGCGCTCACCAACGGCCTACACCGCCTCCGGCAGGAGCTCCGCGACGCCGTAGAGACCGGCCAGCTCGCGCAGCCGCGGATGCAGCTGGCTCACGGCAAAGGACTTGCCCTGGGCCAGCGCCTCGCGCCGGCATTCGAGCAGCACCGCCAGCGCGGACGAATCGAAGTGCTGCAGGGCCGAGGCATCGGCCACGGCCTGCTGGCCCGGCTGCGAGCGCAGGGCCTGCGCCAGCATGCGCGCGCAGGCGGGCGCCTGCGCATGCGTGAGTTCGGCCGGGAGCACGAGCAAGGTGTCAGCCCTTCCTGCCGTTGCTCTTGTTGCGCTCGGACAGCGAGGCGATCAGGCCGTCGATGCCCTTGGCGTTGACTTCCTGCGCGAACTGGCTGCGGTAGGTTTCCACCAGCCACACGCCCAGCACGTTCAGGTTGTAGATCTTCCAGCCGGCGCCCTGGCCCGGGGTCTTCTCCATCCGGTAATCCAGCTGGATCGGGTCGCCGCGGCCGCGGATCTCGCTGCGCACCACGACTTCGGTGTCGGTCGGTTGCGCGCGCATCGGCTTGACGGTGACGGTTTCCTCGGCCACCTGCGAGAGGGCGCCCGAATAGGTGCGCACCAGCAGCGTCTTGAATTCGTCCTGCAGGCGCTTCTGCTGCTCCGGCGTGGCCTGGCGCCAGGCCGGGCCCACCGCGGAAGCCGTCATGCGGGCGAAGTTCACGTGCGGCATCACCTTGGCGTCGACCAGCGCGATGAGCTTCGCGGGATCGCCGGACTGCAGGCTCTTGTCGGCCTTGATGGCGCCCAGCACTTCATCGGACAGGCGCTTGACCAGCGCTTCGGGCGCCTCGTCGGCGGCATGCGCCAGCGGGGCCAGGCCGAAGGCGAGGCCCGTGGCCAGCAAGGCGGCCGCGAAGCGGCCCAGGGTACGTCGGTTCATCTCTATCCTTCTGCGCCGGGCTCGCGCCCGGCAAATGCTTTTCGAATGCCCCAGCGTGACAGGGTTTCCCCCTCAGGTGGCGGCATTGCAACTTAATGCAAGCCCATTAACGCGCCGGCGCGGACGCCGGTTGTCCGGCGGGCGCCGGCGCGGGCGCGGCCGGCGCGGCCGGCTTTTCGGCGTCGTCGGGCAGCGGGGGCGGCACGTCGCGGCGCGGATCGTCCGCGTCGTAGATGAGGGCGCGCCGGCGCTGCAGGTGGGCGTCGCGGGTGAAGCTGTACTTGTCCAGCGCGGCTTCGTCCAGCACGTTGGTGGCGCGCAGCAGCGAGGCGCGCAGGTGCACGACGCGCAGCGCCTTCGTGGCGTTGCGGGCGCTGGTCGGGTCGATCAGGTTCACCAGGTCGCCCTTCCAGTCGACCGGCAGCGCCACGGTGTCGCGCAGCGTGGACGGCCCCAGCAGCGGCAGCACGAGGTAAGGACCGGAACCCACGCCCCAGCGGCCCAGCGTCTGGCCGAAGTCCTCGCGGTGCCGCTCGATGTTGAGGTCGCTCGCGACGTCGAAGAGGCCGAAGACGCCCCACACCGTGTTGGTCTGCACGCGGGCGAAGTTGTCCGCGGCATCCTGCAGGTGCAGCTGCAGCACGCTGTTGACGAACGACCAGGCGTCGCTCACGTTGCCGAAGAAGTTCGACACGCCGGTGCGCACGATCGGCGGCACGTGCCGCTGGTAGACCGTCGCCACCGGTTTGAGCAGCATGGCGTCGACACCCTCGTTGAACTGGGTGGTGCCGCGGTTCATGGGCTCCCAGGGGTCGAGGGGGTTCGGGTTGGGCACCGAGGCGCAACCGCCCATGGAAAGCAGGCCAGCGACCAGGGCCAGGACTGCGGCGGCGCGGGAAACGTTGGAGCTTGTGGTTTTCATTTCTTGGCTGGCGTTCCGGAGGGGCCATCGGCCGCCTTGTTGTACAGGAACTGCCCGATCAGGTTTTCCAGTACCACGGCCGATTGCGTCGTCGTGATGGTATCGCCGGCGGCAAGAAGCTTGTCGTCAGCGCCCGCCTCGATTCCCACATATTGCTCACCCAGCAGGCCGCTCGTCAGTATCTTGAGGGAGCTGTCCTTGGGGAACTGGTAGCGCTTGTCCATGGCCATGTCGACCCGGGCCTGGAAGGTCTTGTCGTCGAAGGAGATGCCCTCGACCCGGCCGACCACGACGCCGGCGCTCTTGATCGCCGCCTTGGGCTTCAGGCCGCCGATGTTGTCGAAGCGGGCGCTCACCCGGTAGGTCGGCGCGAAGCTCAGCGAGAGCAGGTTCGCCGACTGCAGGGCCAGGAAGACGAGCGCGGCCGCGCCGATCAGCACGAAAAGCCCCACCCATACGTCGTTCTTGGTACGTTCCATCGTCTTGCTCCTAGATGCTGAACATCATCGCGGTCAGCACGAAATCCAATGCGAGCACGGCCAGCGACCCCATCACCACGGTGCGGGTGGTGGCGCGGGCCACGCCTTCCGGCGTCGGCTGGGCCTCGTAGCCCTGCAGCACCGCAATGAAGCTCACGGCCACCCCGAACACCAGGCTCTTGATCACGCCGTTGCCGACGTCCTTGAAGACGTCGACGCCGCCTTGCATCTGGCTCCAGAAGGCGCCCGGGTCGACGCCGATCAGCAGCACGCCCACGGCCCAGCCGCCCAGGATGCCGACCGCGTTGAACACGGCGGCCAGCAGCGGCATCACGATCACGCCGCCCCAGAAGCGCGGCGCCAGGATGCGCTGCACGGGGTCGACCGCCATCATTTCCATGGCCGACAGCTGCTCGCCGGCCTTCATCAGGCCGATCTCCGCGGTCAGCGAGGTCCCGGCGCGTCCGGCGAACAGCAGTGCCGTGACCACGGGGCCGAGTTCGCGCACCAGGCTCAGCGCCACCATCACGCCCAGCGCCTCGGTCGAGCCGTAACGCTGCAGGATGTAGTAGCCCTGCAGCGCCAGCACGAAGCCGACGAACAGGCCGGACACGCCGATGATGGCCAGCGAATAGTTGCCCAGGAAATGGACCTGGTCGCGCACCAGCCCGCCGCGCCGCAGCGTGGGGCCCGCCATGGCGAGCAGGCGGCCGAGCAGGCGCGCGCCGTAGCCATAGTCGTCGAGCTTGCGGCGCACGGCGTAGCCGACGTCGGCGGGGTTGTACCAGCTCACTTGCCGAGGCCCTCGCTGAAGTCGTCCGCCACGCTGGGGCCGGGATAGTGGAAGCGCACCGGGCCGTCCGGCATCGCATTGACGAACTGGTGGACCAGCGGGTCGGTCGAGGCACGCACTTCCGCCGGCGTGCCTTGCGCCGCCACGCGGCCGTTGGCCAGCACGATCACCTGGTCGGCGATGTGGAAGGTTTCTTCCAGGTCGTGCGACACGACGATGCTGGTGATGCCCAGCGTGTCGTTCAGGCGGCGGATCAACTGCGCCGCGGTGCCGAGCGAGATCGGGTCGAGGCCGGCAAAGGGTTCGTCGTACATCACCAGGTCCGGGTCGAGCGCGATCGCGCGCGCCAGAGCGACGCGGCGCGCCATGCCGCCGGACACCTCGCTGGGCATCAGGTCGCGCGCGCCGCGCAGCCCCACCGCATTGAGCTTCATCAGCACGATGTCGCGCACCAGCGCTTCGGGCAGGCCCGCGTGTTCGCGCAAGGGGAAGGCCACGTTGTCGAACACGGACAGGTCGGTGAACAGGGCGCCGAACTGGAACAGCATGCCCATGCGGCGGCGGATGGCGAACAGGCCGGCGCGGTCCATGGTGGCGACATTTACGCCGTCGAACAGCAATTCACCCTGCTGCGGCCGCACCTGGCCGCCGATCAGGCGCAGCACCGTCGTCTTGCCGCCGCCGGACGCGCCCATCAGGGCGGTGACCTTGCCGCGCGGCACGCTGAAGCTCACGTCTTCCAGGATGCGGCGCGCGCCATAGCCGAAGCTCAAATGGCGGCATTCGACCAGCATGCTGGCATCGGGTGGATTCATCCGGGGATTGGGGCAGGCGGCAGCCGGCCGGGAGAACTGGGACCCCCGGATGATAGGGGATGCCCCTAATTGCCGGCTTCGGTGTAACTGACGGTGCCGCTCCGGTGTCGCTTTAACGCGGCAGGTCGCTGAATCCCATCAGGAACTCGTCGACCGCGCGCGCCGCCTGTCGGCCCTCGCGAATCGCCCATACCACCAGGGATTGACCGCGGCGCATATCGCCGGCAGCAAAAACCTTGGGCACGTTGGTCGCATAGCCGCCGTTGAAGTCGGTCGTGGCCTTGGCATTGCCGCGCGCGTCCTTCTCGACGCCGAAGCCCTCGAGGATGGAACCGACGGGAGCGGTGAAGCCCATCGCCAGCAGCACCAGGTCGGCCTTCAGGGTCTGCTCGGTCCCGGGCACTTCCTGCATCTTGCCGTCCTTCCACTCGACCCGCACGGTCTTCAGGCCGGTGACCTTGCCCTTCTCGCCGATGAACTCCTTGGTGGCGATGGCGAACTCGCGCTCGCAGCCTTCCTCGTGCGAGGACGAGGTGCGCATCTTGTACGGCCAGTAGGGCCAGGTCAGTTCCTTGTTTTCCTGCTCGGGCGGCTGCGGCATCAGCTCGAACTGCACGACGCTGGCGGCGCCATGGCGGTTGCTGGTGCCCACGCAGTCGCTGCCGGTGTCGCCGCCGCCGATCACGATGACGTGCTTGCCGTCGGCGCGGATCTGGCCCTTGACCTTGTCGCCGGCGTTGACCTTGTTCTGCTGCGGCAGGAACTCCATCGCGAAGTGGATGCCGTCGAGGTCGCGGCCGGGCACCGGCAGGTCGCGCGAGGCTTCGGCGCCGCCGGTGAGCACCACGGCGTCGAAGTCGGCCTGCAGCTGCTTGGGCGAAATGGTTTCCTTGGCCCAGTTGGTGACCTTGGAGCCCTTGGGCAGCTCGCCGATCATCACGCCGGTGCGGAAGACGACGCCCTCGCCTTTCATCTGCTCGACGCGGCGGTCGATGTGCGTCTTCTCCATCTTGAAGTCGGGGATGCCGTAGCGCAGGAGGCCGCCAATGCGGTCGTTTTTCTCGAACAACGTCACGTCGTGGCCGGCGCGGGCCAGCTGCTGCGCCGCGGCCATGCCGGCGGGGCCGGAGCCGACCACCGCGACCTTCTTGCCGGTCCTGATGCGCGCGGCGCGCGGCTGCACCCAGCCGTTCTCCCAGGCGCGGTCGATGATCGCGTGCTCCAGCGACTTGATGCCGACCGGGTCGTCGTTCACGTTCAGCGTGCAGGCGGCCTCGCAGGGCGCGGGGCAGATGCGGCCGGTGAACTCCGGGAAGTTGTTGGTGGAGTCCAGCACCGCCCAGGCGTTCTTCCAGTCCTGGCGGTACACCAGGTCGTTGAAGTCCGGGATGATGTTGTTGACCGGACAGCCCGAGTTGCAGAACGGCGTGCCGCAATCCATGCAGCGCGCGCCCTGCACCTTCGCTTCCGCGTCGGTCAGGCCGATGACGAATTCCTTGTAGTGCTTCACACGCTCCGGAACAGGCTTGTAGCCCTCTTCGACGCGCTCGAATTCCATGAAGCCGGTGACTTTGCCCATGTTTCTTCTTCCTCTTACTTGGCGGGGACGGGTTCGTGCTTCATGGCAACGTGTGCGTTGTTGCCCGTGCTCGCCAGTTCCACTTCGCGCTCGTACATCTCGGCCAGTGCGCGCTTGTACTCGTTGGGGAACACCTTGACGAACTTCTGGCGCGCGTTGGCCCAGTCGTCCAGCAGTTCGCGCGCGCGCCGGCTTCCCGTCCAGCGGTTGTGGTCCTCCAGCAGCTTCTTCAGCTGCGCTTCGTCGGTCTGGTCGCGGTGCAGCCGCGTGCGCGCGCCGGCGGCCTGCTGTTCGGCGGTGGCAACGATGCGCTCCAGCGACACCATGGCCGTGTTGCAGCGGCTCGCGAACTGGCCGTCGACGTCGTAGACGTAGGCGATACCGCCCGACATGCCGGCCGCGAAGTTGCGGCCCGTCTTGCCCAGCACCAGCACCGTGCCGCCCGTCATGTATTCGCAGCCGTGGTCGCCGGTGCCTTCCACCACCGCGGTGGCGCCCGACAGGCGCACCGCGAAACGCTCGCCGGCCACGCCGGAGAAGAACGCTTCACCGGTGGTCGCGCCGTAGAGCGCGGTGTTGCCGATGATGATGTTGCGCGTGGCTTCGCCGCGGAAGTCGATCGAGGGCCGCACGACGATCCGGCCGCCGGACAGGCCCTTGCCCGTGTAGTCGTTGGCGTCGCCGATCAGGTACAGCGTGATGCCGCGCGCCAGGAAGGCGCCGAAGCTCTGGCCGCCCGTGCCTTCCAGCTGGATGCGCAGGTGGTCGTCGGGCAGGCCTTCGGGGTGCACCTTGGTCAGCGCGCCGGAGAGCATCGCGCCCACCGAGCGGTTGACGTTGCGCGCCACCTCCATGAACTGCACCTTTTCGCCGCGGTCGATCGCCGCGCGCGACTTCTCGATCAGCACCACGTCCAGGCTCTTCTCCAGCTTGTGGTCCTGCTCCTCGCAGTGGAAGCGCGGCACGTCGGCCGGCACCTTGGGCTGGGCGAACAGGCGGCTGAAGTCCAGGCCGCGCGCCTTCCAGTGCGCGATGCCCTTGCGGGTGTCGAGCAGGTCGGCGCGGCCGATCAGGTCGTCGAACTTGCGGATGCCCAGCTGCGCCATGATCTGGCGCACTTCCTCGGCGATGAAGAAGAAGAAGTTGACGACGTGCTCGGGCTTGCCGGAGAACTTCTTGCGCAGCACCGGGTCTTGCGTGGCCACGCCCACCGGGCAGGTGTTCAGGTGGCACTTGCGCATCATGATGCAGCCCTCGACCACCAGCGGCGCGGTGGCGAAGCCGAATTCGTCGGCGCCCAGCAGCGCGCCGATGACGACGTCGCGGCCGGTCTTCATCTGGCCGTCGGCCTGCACGCGGATGCGGCCACGCAGGCGGTTCAGCACCAGGGTCTGCTGGGTTTCGGCCAGGCCGATTTCCCAGGGCGAGCCGGCGTGCTTGATCGACGACCAGGGCGAGGCGCCGGTGCCGCCGTCGTGGCCGGCGATCACCACGTGGTCGGCCTTGCACTTGGCGACGCCGGCGGCGATGGTGCCCACGCCCACTTCCGACACCAGCTTCACGCTGATCGAAGCTTGCGTCGCGACGTTCTTCAGGTCGTGGATCAGCTGCGCCAGGTCCTCGATCGAATAGATGTCGTGGTGCGGCGGCGGCGAGATCAGGCCCACGCCCGGCACCGAGTGGCGCAGCTTGCCGATGTACTTGGAGACCTTGCCGCCGGGCAGCTGGCCGCCTTCGCCGGGCTTGGCGCCCTGCGCCATCTTGATCTGGATCTGGTCGGACGACGCCAGGTATTCGGCGGTGACGCCGAAGCGGCCGCTGGCCACCTGCTTGATGCGCGAACGCAGCGAGTCGCCGGCCTGCAGCGGGATGTCGACCTCGACCTCCTGCTTGCCGATGATGTCGGCCATGGTCTGGCCCTGCGCGATCGGGATGCCCTTGAGCTCCTGGCGGTAACGCGCCGGGTCCTCGCCGCCTTCGCCGGTGTTGCTCTTGCCGCCGATGCGGTTCATGGCGATGGCCAGCGTGGCGTGCGCCTCGGTGGAGATCGAGCCGAGCGACATCGCACCGGTAGCGAAGCGCTTGACGATTTCCTTGGCGGGCTCGACCTCGTCGACGGGAATGGCCTTGGCCGGGTCGACCTTGAATTCGAACAGGCCGCGCAGCGTCATGTGGCGGCGGCTCTGGTCGTTGATGATCTGGGCGTACTCCTTGTACGTGTTCCAGTTGTTGGCGCGCGCGCTGTGCTGCAGCTTGGCGATCGCGTCGGGCGTCCACATGTGCTCTTCGCCGCGGGTGCGCCACGCATATTCGCCGCCGGCGTCCAGCATGCCGTCGAGGACCGGGTCGTCGCCGAAGGCCGCGCGGTGCGAGCGGATCGCTTCTTCCGCGATCTCGAACACGCCGATGCCTTCCACCCGGCTGGCGGTGCCGGTGAAGTACTTCTCGATGGTGTCGCCGTTCAGGCCGATGGCCTCGAACAGCTGGGCGCCGCAATAGGACATGTAGGTCGACACGCCCATCTTGGACATGATCTTCGACAGGCCCTTGCCGACCGCCTTGATGTAGTTGTAGATCGCCTTGTCGGGGTTCAGGTCGCCCGGCAGGTCCTTGTGGATGGAGACCAGCGTCTCCATCGCCAGGTAGGGATGCACGGCCTCCGCGCCGTAGCCGGCCAGCACGCCGAAGTGATGCACTTCGCGCGCCGAGCCCGTCTCCACCACCAGGCCGGTGGTGGTGCGCATGCCCTCGCGCACCAGGTGCTGGTGGATCGAGGACAAGGCCAGCAGCGCGGGGATGGCCACCTGGGTGGACGAGACCGCGCGGTCGCTGATGATCAGGATGTTCTTGCCGCTGTGGATGGCATCCACGGCCTCGGCGTTCAGCGAAGCCAGCTTGGCCTCGACGCCCTCGTGGCCCCACGACAGCGGGTAGGTGATGTCGAGGGTGTAGCTGCGGAACTTGCCGTGCGTGTGCTTCTCGATCTCGCGCAGCTTCTGCATGTCGGCGAAGTCGAGGATGGGCTGGCTCACCTCCAGCCGCATCGGCGGGTTGACCTGGTTGATATCAAGCAGGTTCGGCTTGGGGCCGATGAAGGACACCAGCGACATCACGATCGCCTCGCGGATCGGGTCGATCGGCGGATTGGTCACCTGCGCGAACAGCTGCTTGAAGTAGTTGTAGAGCGGCTTGTTCTTGTCGGACAGCACGGCCAGCGGGCTGTCATTGCCCATCGAGCCGATGCCTTCCTCGCCGGCCTGCGCCATCGGCGACATCAGGAACTTGATGTCTTCCTGCGTGTAGCCGAAGGCCTGCTGGCGGTCCAGCAGTTCGACGTTGCTCTGCGGGGCTTCACCGGAGGTCTCGGACAGGTCGTCGAGGCGGATGCGCAGGTTCTCGATCCACTGCTTGTAGGGCTTGGCATTCGCCAGAGAAGCCTTCAGCTCCTCGTCGTCGATCATGCGGCCCTGTTCCAGGTCGATCAGGAACATCTTGCCGGGCTGCAGGCGCCACTTGCGCACGATGCGGTTCTCCGGCACCGGCAGCACGCCGGACTCGGAGGCCATGATCACCAGGTCGTCGTCGGTCACGCAGTAGCGCGAAGGACGCAGGCCGTTGCGGTCCAGCGTGGCGCCGATCTGGCGGCCGTCGGTGAACACGATGGAGGCCGGGCCGTCCCAGGGCTCCAGCATCGACGCGTGGTACTCGTAGAAGGCCTTGCGGCGCTCGTCCATCAGCGTGTGCTGCTCCCACGGCTCGGGGATCATCATCATCACGGCCTGGGCCAGCGGGTAGCCGGCCATCGTCAGCAGCTCGAGGCAGTTGTCGAAGGTGGCGGTGTCGGACTGGTCGGGGAAGCTGATGGGATAGAGCTTCTTCAGGTCGGTGGAGAGCACCGGCGAAGTCATCACGCCCTCGCGCGCCTTCATCCAGTTGTAGTTGCCCTTGACCGTGTTGATCTCGCCGTTGTGCGCGACGTAGCGGTACGGGTGGGCCAGCGGCCACTCGGGGAAGGTGTTGGTGGAGAAGCGCTGGTGCACCAGGCCCAGGGCCGAGACGCAGCGCGGGTCCTGCAGGTCCTTGTAGTACACGCCGACCTGGTCGGCCAGCAGCAGGCCCTTGTAGATCACCGTGCGGCTGGACACGCTGGGGACGTAGTACTCCTTGGAGTGCTTCAGGCGCAGGCGCTGGATGGCGGCGCTGGCCGTCTTGCGGATCACGTAGAGCTTGCGCTCCAGGGCATCCTGCACGATCACGTCGTTGCCGCGGCCGATGAAGACCTGGCGGATCACCGGCTCCTTCTTGCGCACGGCGGGCGACATCGGCATCTCGCTGTCGACCGGCACATCGCGCCAGCCCAGGAGCACCTGGCCCTCGGCCTTGATCGCGCGCTCCAGCTCCTGCTCGCAGGCCAGCCGGGACGCGTGTTCCTTCGGCAGGAAGATCATGCCGACACCGTATTCGCCGGGCGGCGGCAGTTCCACTCCCTGCTTGGCCATCTCCTCGCGGTACAGCGCGTCGGGCAGCTGCAGCAGGATGCCGGCGCCGTCGCCCATCAACTTGTCCGCGCCCACGGCGCCGCGGTGATCCAGGTTCTTCAGGATCTGCAGCGCCTGCTGGATGATGTTGTGGCTCTTCTCGCCCTTGATGTGCGCCACGAAGCCCACGCCGCAGGCGTCGTGCTCGTTCGCGCCCGCATACAGGCCTTGTTCTTGCAGATGGGCGATCTCGGCAGCCGTCGTCATGGCGCGCACCTCAAAGTTCGGGGAAACCCGGAGGTTACTGCACCGCAACACGTTCGCCAAGCAGAATAATTGGGGTCAGAACCCAATTAACTCGATCGCTTGACCGGTCTTCTTTAATTGGGGACAGGTCGATCCGGCTTCTTGACGGGCCGACCTGCCTGTCCCTTGGCGACCCGCCGCTCCGTGCGCCGCTGCAGTTCCGCGACATAGTCCGGCTCGCCCAGCGCCCATCCCCGCAGCACCGAGTCGGTCAGTGCCCGCTGCTGGTCCTGGCCAATGCCGGCGCGGACCATCTCCGCATACGCCTGGTCCCGGGCAAAAGGCGTGTTGCCCATTTCCCAGTACAGGCCGTGCGGGGTGACCAGGCGATCCGTCCGCCGGCCAATGTAGTGCTGGTGGCTGGACCAGGGATAGTCCGCCGGATCCGCCACCAGTCCCGCCCGCACCGGGTTCAGGTCGATATAGGCCATGCACGCCAGCAGGTAGCGCTCGGTCTGGATCAGGGTCGAGCGGTAGCGGCCCTCCCAGAGCGTGCCGGACCGCTGGTGCCGCAGGTTGTAGTTCTGGACGTAGCGCCGCCCCACCGCCTGCATCATCTGCGGGATGCCTTCCACGGTCTCCGGCGTGGCCAGCAGGTGGAAGTGGTTGGTCATCAGCACGTACGCGTGCACTGCGACCTTCTGCTTGGCCGCGTGCTCGTGCAGCAGGTCCAGCAGCAGCTCGTAATCGGCGTTGGAGCCGAAGATCGCCTGCCGGTTGTTGCCGCGCTGGATGATGTGGTGGGCGTAACCGGGAACGGTCAGCCGGGGTTGGCGCGCCATCGCCGCCTCCAGATAATTGGGTTCTGACCCCAATTATGTTTTGAAGCGGGTCTCCGACAGCGACTCCAGGCCGAACTCGGCCAGGATGGCGTGCAGGCGCTCGGCGGCGCTGCGCTTCTTCTGGCCGGTGCGGCGGGCCAGGATCAGTTCGTTCTTCATGCTGTGTTCCCAGCCGACCAGCTCGGTCACCGTGACCTGGTAGCCCATGGCCTCGAGGTACAGGCAGCGCAGCACGTTGGTGATCTGGCTGCCCATCTCGCGCGTGTGCAGCGGATGCCGCCACAGCTCCGACAGCGGCGTGCGCGACAGGGCCAGCGCCTTCTGTTCCCGCAGCACGCCGGCCACTTCGGCCTGGCAGCAAGGCACCAGCACCATGAAGCGCGCATCCTTGCGCAGCCCGAAGGCGATCGCGTCGTCGGTAGCCGTGTCACATGCGTGCAGCGCGGTCACCACGTCGATCTGCGCGGGCAGTTCCTTCGCCTCGGTGGCCTCGGCCACGCTGATGTCCAGGAAGGACATGCGATCGAAGCCGAGCCGTTGCGCCAGCGCCCGCGACTTCTCCACCAGTTCCGCGCGGGTCTCGATTCCGTAGATGTGGCCCTGTCCCAGCGGCTTGAAGAACAGGTCGTAGAGGATGAAGCCGAGATAGGACTTGCCGGCGCCATGGTCGGCCAGCGTCGGATGGCCCTCGCCCGCCGGCACCTCCTGCAGCAGCTTCTCGATGAACTGGTAGAGGTGGTAGACCTGCTTCAGCTTGCGCCGCGAGTCCTGGTTGATCTTCCCCTCGCGCGTGAGGATGTGCAGTTCCTTCAGCAGTTCGGTGGACTGGCCGGGACGCAGGTCGAGTTCGTCGCGCTTCATGCCGTCGGCCCCACGCCCAGCGCGTCCCAGCCCGCCTGCCCGAGGCGGCGCAATGTGTCCATGTTGGTCTCGTAGATCGCCGCCGCGTCCGGAAACGCCGCCACCGCGCGGTCCATGCTGGCCTCGCGCAGGAGATGAAGCGTGGGGTACGGCGCGCGGTTGGTGTTGTTGGTCACGTCGTTCTCGTCCTCGCCGGCAAAGACGAAGCGCGGGTGGAAGCTCGCGACCTGCACGACGCCCTCCAGTCCCTGCTTGCGCACCAGGCGCTCGGCGCGCGCCGTGAGATCGTGGAAGGCCAGGAAGTCCTCGAAGCCGCGCGGGATCACGAGCAGCGTGGTGTCGCGCGCCTGCGCGTCGCGCGCCAGCAGTTCGTCGAGTTCACGCGCCAGGTCGGCCAGCACGCCCGCCGCGTCTTCGGCCGCCGTCACCGCGACATGGACCTGCCGCTTCACCAGCACCGCCTTGGCGAACGGGCACAGGTTGAGGCCGACGACTGCGCGTTCCAGCCAGCGCCGGGTGTCGGCCTCCGCCGTCGCATGCAGGTCCATGGCGTTCAGACGAACAGGCTGGGCTGGCCGACGATGCGCTTGGCCAGCTCGTCCAGCGTGTCGTTGCCGATGCGCTGGGCCGGCCACGGCGCATCGACCGCCTCGAAGCCCTGCGTGTTGAGCAGGCGGAAATGGATCCGGCCGTTGTCGTGGTCGGACGTCGCCACCACCGAGCCGCGCGTCTCCGTCAGGTATTCGTAGCGCACTTCCAGCAGCACGCTCTTTTCCGGATGCCGGATCTCGCGCCGCTCGTGCTTCACCGGGCCCATGGCCAGGCGCTGCTCCACCTTCTGCATCTCGATCGGAAAGTTCACGCTGACCACGCCGACCACCGGCTCGCCCGACTGCGGCACCACGCGCCAGCCCATCCCGATGTAGTCGATGACTTCGACGTCGCGCAAGCGCTTGCGGCGCGCATCGACGCGGAAGTCGACCAGCTTCATCGGCGGCCAGGGCGTCTTGCCGTCGAGGGAGAAGGCCGGCGCCGGCGGCTCGATCACGTTCAGCTGGCGCGCCAGGTCCTGCAGGTAAGGCAGGATGAAGCGGCAGGCGTGATCGGTCTGCGCGCTGCGTTCTTCGAACAGCGAATCCTGTTCGGTGCGCTGCGTCTGCAGTTCCTTGGCCTGGGATTTCAGCTGTTGGAGGAAGCTCATCGGGTACTGCCGGGGTGGTGCTGGATTTTACGAGGCCGGCGCCGCCGCCGCGTGCGCCTGGCGCTGCAAAGCCCGCCCGATGCAGGCCGCGAGCACCATGCCCGCGCCGGCGAATGCGGCCGTGACCTGCCAGGTCGATTCCCAGCCGCCGCTGCGGGCGGCCAGCCAGGCGGCCAGCGGCGGGCCCGCGAACTGGCCGATGGCGGACCACTGCTGCATCCAGCCGACCGTGCTGGAGACGGTGCCCTCGTCCGGCGCCAGCCGCACGCCCACGGAGAACAAGGTGCCGGGCACCAGGCCGCCCACGGCGGAGAACAGCAGCACGCCGGCGTAGCGCACGGCCACGGCATCGATGCCAGTCGAAGTGGTCCAGGGCGCGAAGGCCAGCACCGCGCCGAGCGCCATCGCACCGAGCCCGCAATAAAGCAGGACCGTCGCGGGCACGCCGCGTTGCAGCAGCCGCCCCGCCATCAGGTTGCCGGTGAGGTTGATGGTGGCCGCCAGGGCGGTGGCCGCCGCGGCCCAGGCAGCAGGAAGGCCCGCCTGCGCGTAGATGGTGGGCAGGAAGCCGATCACCGCCAGCCACTGGGCGGAGTAGGTGGCGAAGGTCGTCGCCGCCAGCCAGGGGCCGGCTGACGTGAGGGTGCGCAGGATGCGATGGCGGCCGCCACCCGCCGCCTGCCGCGCGTCGCAATGCGCCGGCAGGGCGCGCCACAACCAGGCGGCCATCCCCAGCGAAGCGGCCGCGGTCAGCCACCACCAGCCCGGCCACCCGCCCAGCGCGATCACCGCGGGGCCGAGCAGCAGCGCGCTGCCGGTGCCGATCGGCATGTAGGTGCCCCAGGAACCGAGCCGGCCACTGAGACGCGCCGGCTCCACCAGCCGGCGGATCAGGCTGGGACCCGGCAGCGAAGCCAGCAGGAAGCCCAGGCCTTCGAAAGCGCGCAGCAGCAGCATCGCTTCGGCGCTCGTGGCGAAGCCGCCCAGCGCGCCGGCCACCGAGAGGATCACCAGCCCCAGCACCATGGTGCGGCGCGGCCCGATCGCATCGGCCGCGGCACCCATCGCCAGGCCCAGGGTCATGCCGGCCAGCTGCACCAGCGACAGCAGGAAGCCGGCCTGCACCAGGCTGATGCCCAGTGCCTCGCGCAAGGCCGGCAACGCCGGCGGCAGCTTGCCCACGTGGAGGGCGGCGCTGATGCCGGCCAGCACCACCAGCGTGGCCGGATGCGGCCCTTTCATGGCGCGGCGGCGAGCAGGCGGCGGCCGGTGAGCCGCTCGTGCTCGCGCAGCGCGTAGCGGTCGGTCATGCCGGCGATGTAGTCGGCCACCGCGCGCGGGGTGTCGCTGCGGGCGGCGAAGCCGGCCTGCATTTCCGCCGGCGCCGCGAGATAGCGCTGAAAGAGGTCGCGCACGACTTCCTGGGCCTGCGCGCTCGTCTCCATCACGCGCGGATGCCGGTACAGGTTCTGGAACAGGAACTGCTTGAGTTCGACCGATCGGGCGCGTGCCTCGGCGCTGAACGCCACCAGCGGAGGCGCGGCCCGCACCGCATCCGCGCTCGCCGGCTGCGCCTGCGCGAGCGCCGTGCCGGTGGCCGCGATGACGTCGTACACCAGCGCGCTCAGCATGCGCCTGATGCCTTCATAGAGGAGCCGGCGGCCCTGCAAGTCCGGATGGTCGCGCAAGGTCATGGCGATGTGCAGGCCGAACAGCGGTACCTCGCGCACCTGCTCCAGCGTGATCAGCCCGGAGCGCACACCATCGTCGATGTCGTGCGCGTTGTAGGCGATCTCGTCGGCCAGGTTGCACAGCTGCGCCTCCAGGCTGGGCTGGGTGCGATCGAGGAAACGGCGGCCGACGCCGCCCGGCTCGGCTTGCTCGATGCGTTCGGCGTTGGCGCGCGAGCAGTGCTTCAGCACGCCCTCGCGCGTCTCGAAGCAGAGGTTGAGGCCGTCGAACTGCGGATAACGTTCCTCCAGCGCGTCGACCACCCGCAGGCTCTGCAGGTTGTGCTCGAAGCCGCCATGGCCGGCCATGCACTCGTTCAACGCGTCCTGCCCCGCGTGGCCGAAGGGCGTGTGGCCCAGGTCGTGCGCGAGCGCGATCGCTTCCACCAGGTCCTCGTTCAGCAGCAGCGGCCTGGCGATCGAACGCGCCAGCTGCGCCACCTCGATCGAGTGCGTGAGGCGGGTGCGGAACAGGTCGCCCTCGTGGTTGATGAAGACCTGCGTCTTGTAGACCAGCCGGCGGAAGGCGGTGGAGTGGACGATGCGGTCGCGATCGCGCTGGAACTCGGTGCGCGTGGGCGCCGGCGCTTCCGCGTGGCGGCGGCCGCGGCTGCGCGCGGGATCGCAGGCGTAGGCGGCCAGGCGCATGGCCGTCAGCGGGTGCAGTCCGCGAGCACCTGGCGCACCACTTCGTCCGGCGCGCCGCGCACGCCGGCGCGGCCGGGCGCTTCGAGCACGACGAAGCGGATCTGGCCGCCCTCGGCCTTCTTGTCGACGCGCATCAGCTGCAGGTAGCGCTCGGCGCCGAGGTTCGGGCCCACCGTGGGCAGCCCGGCACGCGCGATCAGCGTGGTCACGCGGCGGGTGAACGCTTCATCGACCAGGCCGAGCCGGCGCGACAGCTGCAGCGCCATCACCATGCCGCAACCGACGGCCTCGCCATGCAGCCACTCGCCGTAACCGAGGCCGGCCTCGATCGCATGGCCGAAGGTGTGGCCGAAATTCAGGATGGCGCGCAGGCCGGCTTCGCGCTCGTCCTGCCCCACCACTTCGGCCTTGATCTCGCAGCTGCGCCGCACGGCGTGCGCCAAGGCTGCGCGATCGCGGGCCAGCAACGCGTCGAGGTTTGCTTCGATCCAGTCCAGGAAAGCGAGGTCGTGGATCGGTCCGTACTTGATCACCTCCGCCAGCCCCGCGCTCAGCTCGCGCGCGGGCAGCGTGGCCAGCGTGTCCAGGTCGCAGACCACGCGCGCCGGCTGGTAGAAGGCGCCGATCATGTTCTTGCCCTGCGGATGGTTGATCGCGGTCTTGCCGCCCACCGAGGAATCGACCTGCGCCAGCAGCGTGGTCGGCACCTGCACGAAAGGCACGCCGCGCATGTAGCTCGCCGCCGCAAAACCGGTCATGTCGCCCACCACGCCGCCGCCCAGGGCGAACAGCACCGTCTTGCGGTCGCAGCCGTGGGACAGCAGCGCATCGAAGATGCGATTGAGCGTCTGCCAGTCCTTGTGCTCCTCGCCATCGGGCAGGACCACTTCGTGCACCTGCGCATAGCGCGGGGCCAGGGCGGCGCGCAGCCGCGCGGCATAGAGCGGCGCGACGGTGGTGTTGCTCACGACGAGTGCGGCACTGGCGGGCGGCAGGCCGTCCCAGCTGGATGCGGCCTCCAGCAGGCCGGCGCCGATCGCGATGTCGTAGCTGCGCTCGCCGAGGGCGATGCGCACGTTGGAGGGGGCTGCCATGCCCCGAGTTTAAGTCCCGCCCGGAAGGTGCCCGGCGAGCTCGAGCTGCATCGCGATCATGTTGACCAGCGTCGGCACCGAAGGCCGGCCGGTCTCGACGGTGAAATGCGCGGCCTCGCGGTAGAGCGGGTCGCGCTCGGCGTACAGCGTGCGCAACTTGTCCAGCGGATCGGCCACCTGCAGCAGCGGCCGCTGCGTGTCGTGGCGCAGGCGCCGGTACAGGTCTTCGGGCGTGGATCGCAGGTACACGACCTGCCCGCGCGCGCGCAGCGCCTCGCGGTTGGCCGCCCTCAGCACGCTGCCGCCGCCGGTGGCCAGCACGCAGGCGGGCCCGGCCAGGAGTTGCGCCAGCGTTTCCTGTTCGACGTCGCGAAACGCGTCTTCGCCCTGCTGGGCGAAGTAGTCGCGGATGCTGCAGCCGAGGCGCTGCTCGATCGCGTGGTCGGAATCAAAAAAAGGCAGCCGCAGCCGCCTTCCCAGTTGGCGCCCGACAGTGGATTTGCCACTGCCGGGCATGCCGACAAGAACGATGAGCAGGTTCGCTCCTGCGCTCTCAGGGCAGGACCACGGAACCGAGGGCGGTCACGTTGCCCTTCGGCGTCGTCGTCTTCACGGTGACCGTGGCGCCGCTGCAGGTGTCGCCCGGGGCGCTGCCGCGGGTGGTGACCACGCGATGGAGCGAGGGGAGCGTCGTGCTCGGAACGGTCGGGCCGATGACTTCGACGATGGTGCAGTTGGTACCACCGCTGATGGTCGCCGACACGCTGGTGCCGAAGGGCAGCGGGTTGTTGTTGACGTCCCGGACGAACACGGTGGTGCCGACACCGCTGGTGTTGCTGAACACGCCCGTGGTCTGCGCGAAACTGCCCGAGAAGATGATCACGCCCTGGCCCCGCACGCGCGTCGCACCCCAGGTGCCGTCGCAGGTGTTGGGGACGTTGGCGATCAGGTTCGGGTGCGCCGCGCAGGCGACGGTGCCGATGCCGGAGCCGGGCACCGACGGGTCGCCCACCTTCTGCTCGGGCGCCGTGAAGATGCCGTCTTCGTTGTCGTCCAGGAAAGGCTGGCCCATGTCGTAGAAGGTTTCGCCGGCGTCGTAGCGGTTGTTGCCGTTGGCGTCGACGAAGATCTCGTCACCGTCCATGTACGCCAGCACCGTCACCCGGCCGTTGCTGGGCCGGAAAGCCTGGCTCTGCAGCGTCACGGAGCAGCCGGACTTGCCGTTGGCGTCGATCACCACGCTGCACGAAGCGGTCACCTGGCCACCTTCGGTGATGAAGGAGATCGGCGTGCCTGCGGGCACCGGTTGGCCCAGTCGATCGGCCGTGCGCACGGTCAGGGTCGTGATCTCGCCATCGTAGGTCCAGCCTTCGATGTTGAAGACGCTGGCTGCCAGGGAGAAGAAGTTCTGCACCGCGCGGCCGGAGTCGACGCTCAGCCCCGATGAGGCCGCGGTGATGGCCGGGTTCGACACGAGGACAGCGGTCAGGCTGAGCGGCGTCGGGAAGGCGCCCGACTTGACGATCACGGACACGACACCGGTCACATCCGTCGAGATGGTCTGGGCAGCCGTCGAATTGGTGTCGGCAAACACGACACCTGCAGCGATCGCCGAGGGCGAAAGCGACACCTGCACCTGGCTCGAAGGCACCGGGTTGCCTGCCGCGTCCACGACCTTGAATTTCACCGTGGACTGCTTCACGCCGGAAGAGGCGGAAGAGGTGTAGATCGTGGTCGGAGCGGCCGACTGGAACAGCAGGTTCGTCGCCTGGGCAGGCTGCACGGCCACCGCCGTCTGGACGGGCGCGGCCCCGGGCGCGGAGGCCGTCAGCGTGGCGTTGCCACCCGAGCAGCCGGCGGCCTGGAACGTGGAGGAGGCCTTGGCGCTGGAGGTCGAAACCGCCGTCGCCGGGCTGAAAGTGCCGCAACTGGCCGTGAACGCCACGGTCACCGGCGTCGACGTCGCAGGCGCGCCGTTGACCGCGACATCCACCGAGACGGTGGTGTTCTGGTAGGCCGTCAGCGTAGCTTGCGCCGGCGTGAGGTTGGAGAGGCTCACATTGGACGCCGAGGTCTGCACATCCAGCGACGCGGTCAGCGGTGTTCCGTTGACGGTGGTGCTGGCGGTCAGGCTGTCCGCGCCGGCGCTGTTGATGCTGGCCGGTGCGACCTGCACGGTTGCCACGCCGCTCGCGTCGGTCAGGACCTGGCCCGAGGCCGGCTGGAAAGCAATGACGCCACCCGAGGACGTGAACGAAACAAGCTTGCTCACCACCGCGGCTCCGGCCGCGTCTTTCACGGCGGCCTTCGCGAAGACGGTGCTGCCCGAGGTGACGGCATTGCCGTTCACGGCCGCACCGGAAGAATCGACCAGGCTCAGCGCCAGGGTCGGCGTACCGGTCGTGGTGCCGGACCCGCCGCTGCCGCCACTACCGCCGCTGCCGCCACTGCCACCGGTCGTAGTGCCCGGACTGCCGCCGCCGCCGCCGCAGGCGGCCAGGGTGGCCGCAAGCAGCACGCCTCCCAACATTTTGATGAATCGGACCATGAGTTTCTTTCCCTCTCCTACGGACTGCATTTAGCGGCCGGCGGTGGCGCGCTCGGCCACCATCTTCGGCGTGATGAAAACCAGCATTTCCTGCTTGGCGGTGCTGCGCGTCTTGGTCTTGAAGGCGTTGCCGACCACCGGCAGGTCACCCAGCAGCGGAACACGCGTCTCGCTGTCGGATTCGGTGAGTTCGAAGATGCCGCCGATGACCACGGTGCCGCCGTTTTCCACCAGCACCTGCGTCTTGATGTGCTTGGTGTTGATGGCGATGCCGGCCGCCGTCGTCTCGCCGCGGCTGTCCTTGGCGATGTCGAGGTCGAGGATGATGTTGCCTTCCGGCGTGATCTGCGGCGTCACTTCCAGCTTCAGCGTGGCCCGGCGGAACGACACCGAGGTCGCGCCGCTGGAGGTCGCCTGCTGGTACGGGAATTCCGTGCCCTGCTCGATCAGCGCCTTGGTCTTGTCGGCCGTCACCACCCGGGGGCTGGACACCAGCTTGCCCTTGCCGTCGGCTTCCAGCGCCTGCAGTTCCAGGTTCAGGAAGCGGTTGGCCGCGGAATTGAAGATCGACACGGCGAAGGTCGAGGGGCTGTAGCCGCCCACGCCGGCCGCCGGCAGGTTGACGAAGGTGGTGTTGGTCGTGGTGAGCTGCGTGTTGCTCTCACCGGTCGTGCCCGACACGGCGTCGTAAGTGCCGCCGAAGGCGACGCGGTTGCCGTTGCGCAGCGCATAGCCGGCGTCGCCGCCGTTGATGCCGCGCAGGTCGGAGCCGCCGAGGCGCACGCCGATCGACTTGCCGAAGCTGTCGGAGGCTTCCACGATGCGCGCTTCGATCAGCACCTGGCGCACGGCGATGTCCAGTTTGGTGATGAGGCCCTGCACCTGCTCCAGCTTGGACGGCACGTCCGTCACGAACAGCTGGTTGGTGCGCGGCTCGGCCATCGCGCTGCCGCGGGTGCTCAGGATGCGGGCGGCGCCGGTGCCGGTCAGCTGCACGGCGATGTCGGCGGCCTTCGTGTAGTTCAGCTGGAAGGACTGGGTGCGCAGCGGCTCCAGGCTCTGGATCGCGGCGTTGGCCTCGAGCTCGAGCTTCTCCTTCTGCGCGATTTCGTCCTTCGGCGCGATCCACAGCACGTTGCCGGAACGGCGCATGCCCAGGCCCTTGGCCTGCAGGATGATGTCCAGCGCCTGGTCCCAGGGCACGTCCTTCAGGCGCAGCGTCACGCCGCCGGTCACCGAGTCGGAAGTGACGATGTTGAAGTTGGTGAAGTCGGCGATCACCTGCAGCAGCGAGCGCACTTCGATGTTCTGGAAGTTCAGCGACAGCTTCTCGCCGCTGTAGCCCGGGCCCTGCGTCAGCTTGGTCGGGTCGATCTTCTGCGGCCGCACTTCGACCACGAACTGGTTGTCGCTCTGGTAGGCGCTGTGCTCCCAGGCGCCCTTGGGCTCGATCAGCACGCGCACGCGGTCGCCCGACTGGAAGGTGCTGACGGTCTGGATCGGGGTGCCGAAGTCGGTCACGTCCATCCGGCGGCGCAGGCCTTCGGGCAGCGAGGACTTCAGGAATTCGACCACCAGGTTCTGGCCCTGCTGGCGGATGTCGACGCCCACCTGGTTGCTCGGCAGGTCGACGACCACGCGGCCGGAGCCGTCGGGGCCGCGGCGGAAGTCGAGGTCACGCAGCGGCTGCGCGTCGCGGTTGCGGCTTTCGGCGAACACCGGCGCGGCGGTCGGCGCGGCAGCCGTGGCGCCCACGGGGTCCAGCGTCACCACGAGCGACTTGCCTTCGATCTGCGTGCGGTAGTTGGTCGGCTGGCGCAGGTTCAGCACGAGGCGCGAACGGTCAGCCGCCTGCACGACGTTCACCGAACGCAGGTTGCCGATGTTCACTTCCACCAGGTTCTTGCCCAGGCCGTTGGTCGCGCCCGGCACGTCCAGCGCGATGCGCGCCGGCGACTGGATGGCGAAGCCGTTGGGCACCGCCGACAGCGGCTCCGAGAAATCGATCCGCACCACTTCGGCGCCGCCCTGCTGGACGCCCGTCACGCTCTCCACCGCCGGCGCCGCCAGCAGCGGGCCCGACCACGCGGCCGCCAGCACCACGGCGGCGGCCACCAGGCTGCGCAAGCCCCATTGATTTGTTATCTTCATTTCGACTTCTCCTGCAGTTGCAGTGACGCGGTTCTTTCCACCCATTCGCCGGCGGCGTCCTGCACCAGTTCGCGCAGCACGACTTCCGTTTCTCCCACCTTGGTGATGCGGCCGTAGTTCTGGCCCAGGTAGTTGCCCGGACGCACCTGGTACAGCAGGTTGTCCACCTTCACCAGCGCCACCGGCTGGCCCTGCTTCACCAGGCTGCCCACCATCGCCATCGCGTCCAGCGGGAAGGCTTCCAGCGGCTCCTTGCGGCGGTTCAGTTCGGGCGCCAGCAGGGCGGCGCTGGCCGACGAGCTCTGTTGCGAGTCGCGCTTCAGGGCCTGCGTCAGCTTCTGCATGCTGAAGGGATCGATGGCCGCTTCCTGCGTGTAGTCCTGCGGAGTGAACTTCTTCGGCTCCGGGATCGGCTGCACGTTCGGCTTGGTCTGGGCGCGCTGTTCCCGCATCCACTTCTGGATCTCCTCCTGGTCGGAGGACCCGCAGGCGCTGAGCGCGCCGGCGGCGACGAGGGCGAGCAAGAGGTTCTGCCTCATTTCTTCCCCTTGGGCGCGGCCTTGCGCTGGCTCGCCACTTCGTCCGGATCCAGGTAGCGGTAGGTCTTGGCCGTCGCTTCCAGCGCCAGCTTGCCTTCGGGGGCCGGGATGACGTTGAGGTTGTTCAGGGTCACGATGCGCGAAAGGTGGGCGATGTCCGAGGCGAAGGAGCCGATGTCGTGGTAGCGGCCGGTCACGCGCACCTGGATGGGCAGTTCGGCGTAGTACTCGCGCACGCTCACGTTGCCGGGCCGGAACAGGTCGAAGTTCAGGCTGCGGCCCAGGCCGGCCTGGTTGATGTCGGACAGCAGGGCGTCCATTTCGGCCTTGCTGGGAAGCTGCTTTTCCAGCTGCGTCACGTACTGCTGCACCTGTTCGCGCTGCTTGCGCAGGGCGTCGAGGTTGACCGCCTGCACCAGCTTCTTCTTGTAGTCCTCGCGCAGGCCGATTTCCTTCTTCTGTTCGGCCTCGAGCTCCTCGGCGGAGTTGGTCAGCCAGAGGAACCAGAGCGCGACCACGATGGCGATCGTGACGAACAGGCACAGCGCGGCCTTCGGCACGATCGGCCAGGAGGCCGGGTCGTTGGGATTGAGGTTGCGGAACTGGGAGGCGATCTGCTCCTGGAGCGCCGCGGGGTCGAACTTCTTTGCTGCGGTGGCCATGGTCAGTCCTTCTTCACTTCTTGGCCGAGGCCGGGGCGGCGGGGACAGCCGGGGTGGCCGGTGCCGGGGCGGGCATCGGCGCGGGCGCAGCCGAGGCGGCGGCGACGGCGGCGCTGGCCGGCAGGGCCGCGGTGGGCACCAGGCCGGAGGCGGCCGCGGCGGCGGCGGCGGCCGATGCGGCCTTCTGCGCTTCGCTGGCCTTGTTCACCTTCACGCGCATGCTGAAGTTGGAGACCCGGCGCTGGTCACGCGGGCTCAGGCTGACGTTCGCCGCGACGATCTCCACCAGTTCCGGCTTCGAGATCCACGGGCTGCCGGAACCGAGGTTGCGCAGCAGCTCCGAGACGCGCTCGTTCGACTGCGCCACGCCGGTCAGGCCCACCACGTCGCCCTGCTGGCGCATGCTGGTGAGGTAGACGCCGTCGGGCAGCTGCCGCACCAGCTCGTTCAGCAGGTGCACGGGGATGTTGCGGTCGGCCTGCAGGTCTTCCACCGCCTGCTGGCGCGCGCGCAGCGCGGCGATCTCTTCCTGCAGCGAGGCGATGTCCTTGATCTGGGCTTCGAGCTTCTTGGTCTCGGAGACCAGCATCTGGTTGCGCGCCTGCTGGTCGGAGATCTGCGCCGCGAACCAGAGGTAGATGCCGCCGGCGACGACCGCGCCCGCGAAGGCCGCGGCCCCCAGGGCGGCGTAGAACATCTCGCGCCGGAGTTTGCGTGCCGCCTCCCGGTGCGGCAACAGGTTGATCAGGATCACTGCATGAACCTCCGCATGGCCAGCCCGCAGGACGTCAGGTACGACGTGGCCTCACGCCGCACCTTCTTCTCGCGCACGCCGTCGCCGATCGTCATTCCCTGGAAGGGATCGGCGAGGGCGCAGGGGAAGGAAGTCTGGGCGGTGATGGCTTCGGTCAGCCCCGCCAGTCCCGCGGAGCCGCCGGCCACCATGATGTGGTCGACGCGGTTGTGCGGCGTGCTGGTGAAGAAGAATTGCAGCGCGCGTGCGACTTCCTGCGCCATGCTGTCGACGAAAGGCCGCAGCACGCCGGACTCGTAGTCCTCGGGCAGCTCGCCGCTGCGCTTCTTGCTTTCCGCCTCTTCCGGCGAGAAGCCGTACTGGCGCACGATCAGCTGCGTGAGCTGGGCGCCGCCGAAGGCCTGGTCGCGGTCGTAGAGCACTTCGTCGTTGCGGATCACCTGCATGCTGGTGGCGGAGGCGCCCACCTCGAACAGCGCCACCATCTGGTCGCGCCCCTCGTTGGGCAGCGCCTCGATCAGCCGGCCGGCGGCCAGGCGCGAGGCGTAGCTCTCGACGTCGATGATCAGGGGCTTCAGGCCCGCGGCTTCGGCCAGGCCCTGGCGGTCCTGCACCTTTTCCTTGCGCGAGGCGGCGATCAGCACCTCGACGTCGCCGGCGGAAGTCGGGCTCGGGCCGACCACGCAAAAGTCGAGGCTCACTTCGTCCAGCGAGAAGGGGATGTACTGGTTGGCTTCCGTCTCGACCTGCACTTCCAGGTCCTGGTCGCTCATGCCGCCGGGGAGGATGATCTTCTTGGTGATCACCGCGGAGGCCGGCAGCGCCATGGCGACGTTGCGCGTGCGGGTGCCGCTTTTCTTGATGACCCGCCGCATGGCCTCGGCAACCTCGTCGAATTTCTCGACGTTGCCGTCGTTGATCCAGCCGCGCTCCAGTGGTTCGATGGCGCAGCGCTCGAGGATGAAATTACCGTCCTTGCCACGGCCGAGCTCCACGAGCTTCACGCTCGAAGAACTGATATCGAGGCCCAGCAGGGGGGCGGCCTGGCGGCTGAACATTGAGCCGATTGAGATCAAACGAGTCTCCCGGACACGCCTTATTTCAAGGCGTAACAAACTTAAGATTCCACTTGAATGCTAGCAGTAACATCCTTGTCCCACAAAGGAAAAATCCGATTTGGACCCCTTCGCACGTTGTCAAAAACCGACGCGCTGGGCTGCCATACTCCGGCTGCTTAGGCGTCGCTACGTGGCGTGGCGCAGCCCTTTCCGGCCCGCGATGGATGCATTTTTATAATGGGGGCCCGGGCCGCCCCGCTGGAGTTCCATGACTTCCGATTCCGAATACGACAAGCCCGGCCCCGCCGCCCGGCCCGCCTGGCAGCGCTTCCTGCTGCGCTTCCTGGCCTGGACCTTCGGCCTCCTGCTGGCGCTGCTGGCGGTGGGGGTCACCGTCGGTGGCGTCGCCCTGGCCGTCGCCTATCCCAACCTGCCGGACATCGGCGACCTGGCGGACTACCGGCCCAAGCTGCCGCTGCGCGTGTTCTCCACCGAGGGCGTGCTGCTGGGCGAGTTCGGCGAGGAGCGGCGCAACCTCACGCCGATCGGCGAGATCCCGAAGGTGATGAAGGAGGCCGTTCTGGCCATCGAGGACGCGCGCTTCTACGAGCACGGCGGCGTCGACTACAAGGGCATGCTGCGCGCGGCGCTGGCCAACCTGGGCCGGGCCAAGAGCCAGGGCGCCTCCACGATCACGATGCAGGTGGCGCGCAACGTCTACCTCTCGTCCGAGAAGACCTTCACGCGCAAGCTGTATGAAGTGCTGCTCACCTTCAAGCTGGAACACATGCTCTCGAAGGACCAGATCCTCGAGATCTACATGAACCAGATCTTCCTGGGCAACCGTGCCTACGGCTTCGCCGCCGCCTGCGAGATCTACTACGGCAAGCCGCTGAAGGACATCACCATCGCCGAGGCCGCGATGCTGGCCGGCCTGCCGAAGGGCCCGTCCACTTTCAACCCGATCGTCAACCCGGCCCGCGCCCGCGCCCGCCAGCTGTACATCATCGAGCGCATGGAGGAAGTGGGCTTCATCACCGAGGCCCAGGCCGACGCCGCCAAGAAGGAGGAGCTGCACATCCGCACCGGCCTGCAGACCACCGCGGTGCGCGCCGAGTACATCGCCGAGATGGTGCGCCAGCTGGTCTACGCGCAGTACGGCGACGAGACCTACACCCGCGGCCTGAACGTGTACACCACGGTCAAGGCCAACGAGCAGGAAGCGGCGTACAAGGCCCTGCGCAAGGGCATCATGGACTACGAGAAGCGCCAGATCTACCGCGGCCCGGAGCGCTTCGTCGACCTGCCCACCGACCCGAAGGAGCTGGACGAAGCCATCGACGACGCGCTCGCCGACCACCCGGACAACGGCGACGTCATGGCCGCCGTGGTGCTGGACGTGAACCCGAAGAAGATCACGGCCGTGCGGCAGAACGGCGAGCGCTTCGAGATCGTCGGCGCCGGCCTGGAAGCCGCGCGCTCGGGCCTGTCCGACAAGGCGACGCCCAAGATCAAGATCCGCCGCGGCGCCGTCATCCGCGTGATGAAGACGCCCAAGGACACCTGGGAGATCACCCAGCTGCCCGAGGTGGAAGGCGCCTTCGTGGCGCTCGACCCGCGCGACGGCTCCATCCACGCGCTGGTCGGCGGCTTCGACTTCAACAAGAACAAGTTCAACCACGTGACGCAGGCCTGGCGCCAGCCCGGCTCCGGCTTCAAGCCCTTCATCTACTCCGCGGCGCTGGAAAAGGGCTTCTCGCCCACCACCATCGTCAACGACGCGCCCCTCTTCTTCGACGCCGGCGTCACCGGCGGCCAGCCCTGGGAGCCGAAGAACTACGACGGCAAGTTCGAGGGCCCGATGCCGCTGCACAACGCGCTGGCCAAGTCCAAGAACATGGTGTCCATCCGCATCCTGCAGGCCGTGGGCACGCAGAACGCGCAGGACTGGATCGCCCGCTTCGGCTTCGAGGCGGAGAAGCACCCGCCCTACCTGACCATGGCGCTGGGCGCCGGCTCGGTCACGCCGATGCAGATGGCCACCGGCTACGCCGTGTTTGCCAACGGCGGCTACCGCGTCAATCCGTGGCTGATCACGCGCGTGACCGACCACAAGGGCAAGGTGCTGGTGGACAGCCAGCCGCCGCTGCTGAACGAATCGGTGCGCGCCATCGACGCGCGCAACGCCTTCATCATGGACCGCCTGCTGCAGGAAGTGGCGCGCTCCGGCACCGCAGCGCGCGCCCAGCGCGACCTGAAGCGGCCCGACCTGTACGGCAAGACCGGCACCACCAACGACTCGATCGACACCTGGTTCAACGGCTTCCATCCGACGCTGGCCGCCATCGTCTGGATGGGCTACGACACGCCGCGTTCGCTGGGTGACCGCGAAACCGGCGGCGGCCTGAGCCTGCCGGTGTGGATCTCGTTCATGGAAACCGCGCTCAAGGGCGTGCCGGTGATGGAGCCGGCCGCGCCCGAAGGCGTGGTCAACATCGGCGGCGAGTGGTACTACGAGGAATACGCCCGCGGCGGCGGTGTCGGCAGCCTGGGCATGGGCGGCTCCGATGCCAATGGCGGCGGTGGCGCCGGCGGGGACCCGTCCGCGCCGCGCCGCGCGCCCGGCCCGTCGGGCGAGCAATCGCCGGGCGTTCCCGGCGACCGCAGCCTCAGCAACTCGGACGGGCTGCCGCCGCCGCGCAACCCGGCTGCCGCGCCCGAAGAGAAGCGCAGCATCCTGGACCTGTTCCGCAACTAGTTGAAGGTGATGGGTTGCCCGGCCTGCTGGCTGGCATAGCGGGTGAGATCGGCGAAGAACTCGCCGCTTCCCTTGCTGTCGCGCCAGGCCTGGCCGTCGAACTTGTAGTGGAAGCCGCCCGCGCGGGCGGCGAGCCACACTTCCTGCAGCGGCTTCTGCAGGTTGACGATGATCTGGCTGCCGTCCTCGAAGCTGAGCGTGATCATGCCGCCGACCCGCTGGTTGTCGATGTCGGCTTCGGTTTCTTCGTTGATGCGGTCGCAGCAGGCCTCGACGCGGGACAGCAGGGCTTCGGCGCGGTCAAGGTACTCGAGGTCGGTCATTGGGAGGAATCCGTGCTCTGGGGGGCCGGGTAAGATCGCGGCGCGCCGGCCCTCGCATTCGAAAATCCCATCTTAACCGCGCGCAGTTGTCCAGAAGAAAAGTGGGAATGGAATCCTCGAACCCCGCGCGCAAGCGCCTCGGCCTCATCCTCGACTGCGAGGGCATGGGCGACTGCCTGTTCGCGCAGGCCGTCATCAAGGTCATGAAAGCGCGGTTCGACTGCGACTTCGACCTCTTCACGCGGCAGCCCGCCCTGTTCAGGGCCTGCCCCTACGTCGAGCGCGTCTTCCCCCTGGAAGAAGCGGCCCTCAAGGCCTACCCGCACAAGACGACGCCCGTGTTCGAGCTGCAGAAGCTGTCGCACTGGCTGATGGACACCTTCGACTTCATCAGCGTTCCGCTCGGCCTGGGCGGCCTGACTTTCAGGGAGAAGCAGCTCGAGTACTTCCCCACCGAGCCCGACACCGCCGAAGCCTTCGACGTGGTGCTGAACACTTCGATGACCTGGCCCACCCGCAGCTGGCCGCTGGACAACTGGCAGCGCCTGGCCAACGAGCTGGTCGCGCGCGGCCTGCGCGTCGCGGTGGTGGGCAAGGAAGTCACGAGCACGGCCGACGGCATGGTCAAGCGCTCGCCGCCCTTGCGGGGCGTGACCAACCTCGTGAACAAGCTCTCGCTCGACCAGACCTACTACACGCTGCGCAAGGCGCGCCTGTTCGTGTCCGGGCAAAACGGCCTCTCCGTGCTGGCCGGAGCCACCGACACGCGCATCGTGGTGCTGGGCATGTCGATCGAATGGAGCAAGCGGGCGATCTACCGGAACCAGGACCCGCACTACAAGGTGACCTACGTCGACGGCGCGTGCAGCGTGTACTGCGGGCGCGAGAGAGACTGCCCGGTCCCGGAGCACAAGGGCGAGCTGCGCTGCGTTCCCGGCTACGCGCCGGTGCGAGCGGCCGTCATGGCCGCGGTCGAAGCGCACGTCCGCCCGGGAGCCCCGCGGACCGGCCAGCTGCTCGCCGCGCTACCCCTGACGCACTATCCATTGCGATTGCCGGCGACCCGCGCGCCCGACTGACGGCGAGGGCGCGAGGGGCGGAACGTACAATTTCCGCATGTCCGGTGTCTTCCTCCTTCCAGCTTGCGTCCGTTTGCGCCGGCTTGCCCTGGCCGCGGCCGGGGTCGTGCTCCTGTCCGCCTGCGGCCAGAAGGGTCCCCTCTACATGCCCAAGGGCGAGGCCGCGAGCGGCCGCGCCACCCTGGCCGACATCCTCGCGCCTTCGACCGCGGTGACGGTGCCGGCCGGCCCCGCTTCGTCGGTGCCGGGCACGGGCAAGGCCTCGCCGGTGCGCGAACCATGAGCGCCGCCAGCCTTCCGGGCCAGCCGCAGGTCCACTACCGCGGCAACGAGCTGTTCGTCGAGGACGTGCGCCTGGCCGACGTGGCGCGCGAGCACGGCACGCCCCTGTTCGTCTATTCCAAGGCTTCGATGCTGGCGGCGCTGGGCGCGTACCAGCGCGGCTTCGCCGGCCGCAAGGCGAAGATCTGCTACGCGATGAAGGCCAATTCCTCGCTCGCCGTGCTGCAGGTGTTCGCCCGCGCGGGCTGCGGCTTCGACATCGTCTCCGGCGGCGAACTGGAACGCGTGCTGGCTGCCGGCGGCAAGGGCGAGGACATCATCTTCTCCGGGGTCGGCAAGACCCGCGCCGAGATGCGCCGGGCGCTCGAGATCGGCATCCGCTGCTTCAACGTGGAAAGCGAATCCGAGCTGGAGGTGCTGAGCGCGGTGGCGCAGGAACTGGGCAAGCGCGCGCCGGTCAGCCTGCGCGTCAACCCGGACGTCGACCCCAAGACGCACCCGTACATCTCCACCGGCCTGAAGGGCAACAAGTTCGGCATCGCGCACAAGGACGCCGTGCGCGCGTACCGGCGTGCCGCCGAACTGCCCGGGCTGAAGGTGGTGGGCATCGACTGCCACATCGGCTCGCAGATCACCTTCATGTCGCCCTACCTCGACGCCATGGACCGCGTGCTGGACCTGGTCGAGAGCGTGGAGAAGGCCGGCATCGCGCTGGAGCACATCGACTTCGGCGGCGGCCTGGGCATCAACTACAGCGGCGAGCAGCCGCCCGATGCCGGCGTGCTGTGGCAACAGCTGCTGACCAAGCTGGACGCGCGCGGCTACGGCCAGCGCCAGCTGATGATCGAGCCGGGCCGCTCGCTGGTGGGCAACGCCGGCCTGTGCCTGGCCGAGGTGCTGTACCTGAAGCCGGGCGAGCAGAAGAACTTCTGCATCATCGACGCCGCGATGAACGACCTGCCGCGGCCGGCGATGTACGAGGCCTTCCACGCCATCGTGCCGGTCACGCGCACCACGGTGGCGCCCGCCACCTTCGACGTGGTGGGCCCGGTGTGCGAAAGCGGCGACTGGATAGGCCGCGACCGCAAGCTGGCGGTGGAGCCGGGCGAGTACCTCGCCGTGCTGTCGGCAGGCGCTTATTGCATGAGCATGGCGAGCAACTACAACACCCGCGGGCGGGCCGCGGAGGTGCTGGTCGATGGAAGCCAGGTGCACCTGGTGCGCGAGCGCGAGGATGCGCAGGTGCAGATGCGGGGCGAGCGGCTGCTACCGTGATGGGGAAGCCGGAGTCGCTGGCGCGATCCCGGCACTCCGGCGCTTGATCGCCCACTGCCAGACCCGCCACCCCAGCAACAGCCCGAGGATCGCCGCATACACCGCGACCTCGGCGAAGTTGTTCTTCCCCGCCCGCATCCAGAAGAAGTGCAGGATGCCCAGTCCCGCCACCGCGTAGACCAGCTTGTGCAGGTTCTGCCAGCGCTTCACGCCCAGCGCCTTGATCGCGCGGTTGAAGGACGTGGCGGCCAGGGGCGTCAGCAGCACGAAGGCCGTGAAGCCCACCAGGATGAAGGGCCGCTTGGCGATGTCCTTGCCCATGTCGCCCAGGTCGAATCCCTGGTCGAACCAGGCCCAGGTCAAGAAGTGCAGCACCACGTAGAAATAGGTGAACAGGCCCAGCATGCGGCGAAAGCGCAGCAGTGCCGGCCAGCCTGCGATGGTGCGCACCGGCGTCACCGCCAGCGTGAGGCAGAGGAAGCGCAGCGTCCAGTCGCCGGTGGCCCGCGTGAGGTATTCGGCGGGGTTCGCGCCCAGCGTGTCCGCATTCCACAGCAAGGCGCCCGCCACGCCATAGGCCAGCCAGGCGAAGGGCAGCAGCGCCGCCACGAACAGCAAGGGCTTCGCTGCCGGATGCAGCAGCACCTTTGCGGCCGAAGCCATCTCAGTAGTTCTTCTTCAGGTCCATGCCGGCATAGAGCTGGCCGACCTGCGCCTCGTAGCCGTTGAACATGAGCGTCTTGCGCTTCTTGGCGAACAGGCCGTCCTCGCCGATGCGCCGCTCGGTCGCCTGCGACCAGCGCGGGTGGTCCACGTTCGGGTTGACGTTGGAATAGAAGCCGTACTCGTTGGCAGCCGCCTTGTTCCAGGCGGTGCGCGGCTCCTTCTCGACGAAGCGGATCTTGACGATGCTCTTGGCGCTCTTGAAGCCGTACTTCCAGGGCACCACCAGGCGCACCGGCGCGCCGTTCTGGTTGGGCAGCACCTCGCCGTACATGCCGAAGGTGAGCAGCGTGAGCGGATGCATGGCTTCTTCCATGCGCAGGCCTTCGGCGTAAGGCCAGTCCAGCACGCGCGAGCCGACGAAGGGCATGGTCTTGGGATCGGCCTGGGACAGGAACTCGATGTACTTGGCGTTGCCCATGGGCTCGACCCGGTTCACCAGGTTGGACAGCGAGTAGCCCACCCACGGAATCACCATCGACCAGCCTTCGACGCAGCGCAGGCGATAGACGCGTTCTTCCTGCGCACTCAGCTTCAGCAGGTCTTCCAGCGCGTACTTGCCGGGCTTCTTCACCAGGCCCTCGATTTCCACGGTCCAGGGATTCGGCTTGAGCGTGTGCGCGTTCTGCGCCGGGTCCGCCTTGTCGGTGCCGAACTCGTAGAAGTTGTTGTAGGTGGTGGCGTCCTTGTAGTCGGTCAGCTTTTCCATCGTCGCTGCGCCGGCCACGTTGGACTTGGCACCCGGCAGCGCCGCCAGCTTGCCGGGCCGCGCAGCTTGCGCGAACGCTTCACGTCCCGCCCAGGAAGCCAGCGCCGCGCCGGCGGCCCCGGTCGCCATCCACTGCAGCATGCGGCGGCGGTCTTCGTAGACCGCCTGCGGGGTGATTTCACTGCCGGCGGGATGCTGGAATCCGTCGCGGCCTGTCCTGATCAGCATGGGCACTCCTGGTTCAAATGTCTTGGCGTTATCAGAGTACGCACGCCATTGTGACCAGGATTCAAAATCAGAGTTCGCCGTAGCTGTGCAGGCCCGAGAGGAACATGTTGACGCCCAGGAAGGCGAAGGTCGTGACGGCCAGGCCGACCAGCGCCCACCAGGCGGACACGGTGCCGCGCAGGCCCTTCATCAGGCGCATGTGCAGCCAGGCCGCGTAGTTCAGCCAGACGATCAGCGCCCAGGTTTCCTTCGGGTCCCAGCTCCAGTAGCCGCCCCAGGCCTCGGCCGCCCACAGCGCGCCGAGCACGGTGGCAATGGTGAAGAAGGCGAAGCCGACCGCGATGGACTTGTACATCACGTCGTCCAGCACTTCCAGCGCCGGCAGGCGGCTGGCGATGTGCTTGCGGGTGGCCATGATGCCACCGACGATCAGCGCCGCGACGCCGAAGTAGGCCGTCCAGTAGCTGACGCTGCCTTCCACCGACTTGCGGAACACCACGGGCAGCACGCACAGGAGCACACCCAGCACCCACAGCGGCGCCAGCTTGTACCAGCGCGTCTCGGTGGCCTGCTTCTTGATCAGGTAGGCGAAGGCCACCATCGCCGACAGCGAGAAGGTGCCGTAGCCGATGAAGTTGGCCGGCACGTGCAGCTTCATCCACCAGCTCTTGAGGGCCGGCACCAGCGGCTGGATCTCGTGCGCTTCGCGCGCCACCGAGTACCACATGAGGAAGCCCACCGCGGCGCTCACCACCAGCATCACGAAGGCGCCCAGCGAGCGCGTGCCATACTGCTGTTCGAAGTAGAGGTAGAAGGCGGTGGTGAGCCAGCAGAACAGCACGAACACTTCGTACAGGTTGCTCACCGGGATGTGGCCGATGTCCGGGCCGATCAGGTAGCTCTCGTACCAGCGCACCAGGGTGCCGATCAGCGCCATGCCGACCGCGATCCAGGCCAGGCGCGAACCGATCGCTTCCATCGCCCCGGACTGGCCGCGCGCGAACATGCCGAACCAGTAGAACAGCGTGCTCATGACGAACAGCACGCTCATCCAGAGGATCGCCGACTGGCTGGAGAGGAAGTACTTGAGCCAGAACACGCTGTCGGCCCGCGCCAGGTCGCCCTGGTAGGCCACGATGCCCAGCAGCGCGAAGGCGGCGACCAGCAGCATGAGGACGCGCGTGGAACGCCAGAACCATCCCATCCAGATGGCGGCCGGCATCGCGCCGAGCAGGATGCCCTTCTCGTACACGTCCATGTGCTGGCCGTAGCGCGCGAAGGCGAACAGGCCGCCGGCGACGACGACCAGCGCGAACAGCCAGTCGAACGGCGAACGGCGCGAGAAGAAGCCCTCGGAGAGGGTGATGGTGGTGGTGGTCGTGGCGGTGTTCATGGCTTTGTCCCGAGGATGCGGTCCCGGAGCCGGTCGAATTCGCGGTCGACTTCCAAAAGCTTGCGGTTGCTCGATAGCGCCATCCGCGCCTGCGAACCCGCCCCTTGCGGAGTCAGCCAGACCCAGAGCCGGCGCTCCCGCACGTACAGCATCGCAAAAACGCCGAGGATCAGCAAGGCGCAACCCAGATAGACGATCAGGTGGCCGGGGGATCGCGTGACCTGGAACACGCTGGCCTGCACCTGCTTGAAGTCCTGCAGCTGGAAGGCCAGCGGCGCCGGATAGGCAAAGGCGTCCGACAGCGCCAGCACCGCCTGGGTCATGAAGGCCTGGGTCTTCTCGTCGCGCGGCAGCGGCGCCAGGCCGGCCTGTTGGCGGCTGGCCTGCGCCAATTCGAACAGCGCACCGTTCAGGATGCGCACCAGCACTTCGCCGGCGCGGGCGCGTTCGCCTTCGGGCACGTTGGCTTCGAGGAATTCGGAAACCGCGAGCAGCCCGCCCGGCGCCTTGCCCGAGCCGGCCTCTGCGCCGGCAAACAGCGACAGCGCGCGGCTGGTCGACAGGGCCAGCTGCTTCGCCAGCTCCGGCTTGGCCGGGTCGGTGGCCTGGCGCGCGTAGCTTTGCACGGCCTTCTCGCGCAGCGCGGCGTCGTTCAGTGCGCCCCGCAGCCGGAAGAAGCCGTCGATCGACCCCTTGTCGTCGGCCGGCACGCGCAGGTAGCGGAAGCTCTCCGCCGGCGAATCGCGCATGCCGAACAGGAACACCGGCACGCCGTCGCCCAGTTCCACCGGCAGCATGTAGTTGTTGAACTCGCGCGCCTGGCCGGAAGCGTCGCGCAGCTTGTACGCGATGCTGGGGCCGACGTTGCGCAGCGTCTTCTTGTTCTGGATCTTGTTGGCGGCGCCCAGGCGGCCTTCCAGCGAATCCTTGAGCGAGTCGCGCAGGTCCACCTTGCGCGGGTCCATGCCGCTGCCCGTGCCGTTGCCCGCGAGGTTCTCCACGTTGATCACGCGCAGGCCCGTGTATTCCAGCGTCAGCTTCTCGGCGCCGGCCTGCTGGCCGCGCGTGAGCTGGGTCGTCGAGCCGATGGTGCCGTCGACCTCGAAGGTCTTGTCGCTGCCGTCCAGCGCCACCGACTTCAGCTTCACGCTGGAGCCGCCGTCGTCGAAGCTCGATTGGTAGATCTCGATGCCACGGTGGCTGGCCGGGTGGTTCACCTCCACGCGCGCCGGGATCGCCTCGCCCGTCTCGCGGTCGTGGATGATGATCTCGCTGGCGAACAGCTTCGGCATGCCGGTGGAGTAGAAGTCCACGATGAACTTCTTCAGCTCGATCGAGAAGGGCAGCTCCTGCAGCAGGATGCCGTCGGACTGGTTCAGGATGGCCGTGGAGGACTGCGTGCCTTCGGCGACCAGCAGGTTGCCGCGGAAGGTGGGATTGCTGGTGGGCAGGCGGTGCTTCGCCGGCACGTCGGAGATCATGCCGCCGCCGTTGTACGGCTGCTTGCCGCCCCACAGCATCTGGGCGCGCACGATCAGGTCGCCATCGAGCAGGCCGCCCAGGCAGACCAGCACGATCGCGCTGTGCGCCGCCAGGTAACCCAGCTTGTTCAGGCTGCCGGCCTTGGCGGCCACCATCCAGCCGGCGTCGCCGCGCTGCTGCAGGCGCACCTTCCAGCCGGCGCCCGCCAGCGCCTGGCCGACGTTGCGCGCGGCGGCCTCGGGCGTTTCGGCCAGCGTGCCTTCGGCCCGGTGGTGGAAGGCCAGCAGGCTCTGCTCGCGGATGTTTTCCTTGAAGGCCTTGAGGTCGGCGACGATCTTGGGCGAATTGCGCGCGATGCACAGCGAGGTGCTGGTCACCAGGAAGGCCAGGATCAGCAGGAACCACCAGGCGCTGTAGACCGCATTGAGCTTGATCGCCATGAACAGTTCGGCCCAGAACGGACCGAACTGGTTGATGTAGTTGCCCAGCGGCTCGTGCTGCTTGAGGATGGTGCCGATCACCGAAGCGATGCAGATCACCGTCAGCAGCGCGATGGCGAAGCGCATCGACGACACCAGTTCCAGCAGCGCCCGCGCGCGGGTCGCGTCGCGGCGGACAGGCGTGGCTGGAAGGGTGGCTTCGTTCATCGGTTCCGGAAGTGAAAAGGCGGGCCCCCTCGCGAGGTGCCCGCCCTTCTTGGTCTTGTTAACGGCGGTTTAGTTCAACAGCAGGCGCTGTCTCAGCGCAGGCCGGCGATGTAATCCGCGACGGCCTTGATCTCGCGGTCGTTCATCTTGGAGGCGATCGCCGTCATCTGCGCGCTGTTCTTGCGGCCGCCTTCGCGGAAGGCGACCAGCTGCGCGGCGATGTAGTCGGCATGCTGGCCCGAGAGGCGCGGGTACTGCGAAGGCACGCCGGCGCCGTTGGGGCTGTGGCAGCCGGCGCAGGCGGCAACGGCGCGGTTGGCGATGCCGCCGCGGTAGATCTTCTCGCCGCTGGCGACCAGTTCCTTGTCCTTGGCGAAGCCGGCCTTGCCCTTCTGGCCGCCGACGTAGGCCGCGATGTTCTTCATGTCCGCGTCGGTCAACTGCGCGGCGAAGCCCTGCATGATGGGGTTCTGGCGCTTGCCGCTCTTGAACTCCTGCAGCTGCTTGACGATGTAGTCGGGATGCTGCTGCGCCAGCTTGGGGTTGGCGGGCGTGCCGGAATTGCCGCCGGCCCCGTGGCAGGCCGCGCAGACGGCGTCGAACTTGGCGGCGCCGGCATTGGCGTCGACCTTGGCGGCCATCTGGGGCGCCGGGGCGGCAGGAGCCGCAGCCGGGGCGGCAGCGGCAGCCGGCGCCGAAGCGGCGGGCTGCGCTTCGGCGGCGGGCGTGGCGTGCTGGGCCAGGGTCGGGAGCGCGGACGCCGCCAGCACGAAAGCCAGCAGCAGGGAGACGGGCGACTTGGTCACGGTATTCTGGTTTGATTGGCGCAAAACCCGGTGATTCTACAATGCCCCACCAAGCCCTCCCCCCGATCGCATGACCACCTCCCCGGGCCCGCGCGCCCCCGCTTCCCCCGCCGCGCAAGCCCTTGGCTGGCTGCACACCGCCCGTTTCCTCACCACGGCGCCGCGCCTGGAGCATCTTCCAGCGGTCTCCGTGCCGGAGATCGCCTTCGTCGGCCGCTCCAACGCCGGCAAGTCGACCTGCATCAACACCCTGACGCAGCAGAAGCGCCTGGCCTTCGCGTCCAAGACGCCGGGCCGCACCCAGGCGATCAACCTTTTCGCGCTGGGCAAGCAGGGCGAGACCGACGCCATCCTGGCCGACCTTCCCGGCTACGGCTATGCCGCCGTGCCCAAGGCCGACAAGATCCGCTGGCAGCAGGTGATGGCGAATTACCTCGTCACGCGCGAGAACCTCACCGGCGTGGTGATGCTGTGCGACCCGCGCCACGGCATTACCGAGCTGGACGAGATCCTGCTGGAGGTGATCCGCCCGCGGGTGGAGGAAGGCCTGAAGTTCCTGGTGCTGATGACCAAGTCGGACAAGCTGAACCGGCAGGAGCAGAACAAGGCGCTGTCGATTGCGCGACTGCAAACCGGCGGCGGAGAGACGAGACTGTTTTCCGCGCTGAAGCGCGAAGGCATCGAAGAGACGGCCTTGACGCTCTTCCAGTGGGCCCACCCGGCGGAACCTCCCGCAGCTCCCCAAGCTCCCGACTCGCCATGATCCAGACCTGGCTGCAGCCTCTCCCCCACGGCATCACCCTCAGTTGCCGCGCGGCCGGAGAGCGCGGGCGGCCGGTGCTGCTGTTCCTGCACGGCTTCCCGGAAGCTGCCTTCGTCTGGGACGAACTGCTGCTGCATTTCGCGCGCCCCGAAAACGGCGGCTACCGCTGCGTGGCGCCCAACCTGCGCGGCTACGAGCAATCGAGCCAGCCGGCCGACGTGGCCGCCTATCGTGCCAAGCACCTGGTGCAGGACCTCGTGGCCCTGATCGACATCGAGGGCGCGCCGCTCGACTGCCTGGTGGCGCACGACTGGGGCGGCGCCGTGGCGTGGAACCTGGCGAACCAGCGGCCCGAGCTCGCGCGCAAGCTGGCCATCATCAACTCGCCGCATCCCGGCACCTTCCTGCGCGAGCTGCAATCGAATCCGCGCCAGCAGCAGGCCAGTGCGTACATGAACTTCCTGGTGCGCCCGGACGCGGAAGCGCTGCTGCGCGAGGACGGCTACCGCCGCCTCCTGGGCTTCTTCGGCAACCCGCCGTGGCTGACGGAGGAGCTCAAGCGCCGCTACATCGAGGTGTGGGACGCGAGCCTCACGGGCGGCTGCAATTACTACCGCGCCTCGCCGGTGCGGCCGGGAAGCGCCGACACGGTGAACCTGCCGCGCGAGATGCTCACCGTGGACATCCCGACGCTGGTGCTGTGGGCGATGGAAGACATCGCCTTGCCGCCCGAGTTGATCGAGGGGCTGGATGACTACGTGTCGCAGCTGACGCTGGAAAAGGTGCCGGGCGCGACGCACTGGATCGTGCACGAGCGGCCGGCTTTCGTGGCGGAGCGGCTGGCGGCGTTCCTCGCGCGCTGACGCTCAATAAACCCCAGGCTCCCCCGGCGGACGCGTCTTGAAGCGCTTGTGCACCCAGTAGTACTGCTCCGGCATTTCGTCGATGTAGTGCTGCAGCTCGGTGTTCATGCGCGCCGTGTCGGCTTGGAGGTCACCGGTGGGGAAATCGCCCCACGCCGGCAGCACTTTCACTTCGTAGCCCGTAGGCGTGAGCTTCGCCACCACGGGCACCACCTTCGCCTTGCCCAGCCGCGCAAAGCGCGACAGGGACGGCACCGTGGCCGCCTGCACGCCGTAGAAAGGAACGAAGATCGATTCCTCCGGCCCGAAGTTCATGTCCGGCAACAGGTACATGACGTCCCCCGCGCGCAGCGCCGAGACGATCTCGCGCACGCCTTCGCTGCGGCTCATGGGCCGCGCGCCGCCGAAGCGGTGCCGCCCCTGCAGCACCCAGGCGTCGACCACCGGGTTGCTTTGCCGCGTGTAGATGCCGATGAAGCGGCGGGCCACCTGCTGCGTGAGCGCGGTGACGCCGGCATCGAGGCCGACGAAGTGCGGCGAGAACACGATCGCCGGATCCTTGCCGGCGAGTTCGTGCACCGCGCCGGTCACGAGCAGCCGGCGCCGCACGACCTCGGGGTCGGCGTGCCAGAGCCAGCCGCGATCGAGGAAGGATTGCGCCACCAGGACGAAGTGCGCCCGCGCGGCGCGGCGGCGTTCGCGCGGCGTCCACTGCGGGAAACACAGGCGCAGGTTCACGTTCACCACGTGCCGGCGCGGCCACACCACCCAGTACAGCAGGAGGCCGAGCCCCGTGCCCAGCGCCCGCACCCAGGCCAGCGGCAGCGTGGCGAGGAAATGCATGAAGCGCACGCCCAGCTTGCTGATCATGGCGCCAGCTCCTCGCGCGGCGTCTTGTAGCGGGCATAACCCCACAGGTACTGGCGCGGGCCGGCGCGCACCAGGCGCTCCATCTGCGCGTTGACCTGCGCGGCGGCCGCTTCCTGCACCGCCGGAATCTCGCCTTCCCACGCCGACACGCGCACGCAGTAGCCACGGCCGCCCGGCAGGCGCTCGCCCCAGATCAGCAGCAGCACCGCGCCGGTCTGCTGCACCAGCCGTGCCGGCAAGGTCATCGTGTAGGCGGCCTTGCCGAAGAACGGCGCCCACACGCCCAGCCCCTGCGGCGGCACCTGGTCCGGCAGCAGGCCGATCGCGCCGCCCGCCTTCAGCGCGCGCAGCATCTGCCGCACGCCGGCCAGCGTGGTGGGCGCGGTGGCGAGGTTGGGCCGCGCGCGGGCCGATTCGATGATCTCGCGCAGCCAGGGCTTGCGCGCCGGCCGGTACAGCACGGTGACCGGTCCGAAGCGCTGCGCATAGGCCTGCGCGGTGATCTCGAAGCAGCCGAGGTGTGGCGTGAGGAACACGACACCGCGACCTGTGGCACGCGCGGCCTCCACCAGTTCGGCGCCCACCCATTGCACCGGCACCGGCGCGCCGAACCAGAGCCGGGGCGCTTCGGCCACCAGCCGGCCGGCCTCGCCGACGGCGCGCCGCACCTCGGAAAACGAGTAGCCCGCCTGCTGCGCATTGGCGATGAAGCGCCGCCGGTAGGTCGGCGACGCGAGGAAGGCGATCCATCCCAGGAGCGCGCCCATTACATGCAGCAGGGGGAGGGGCCAACCGGAAAGCGATTGGAAGAGTTTTTTCACGCGGGTTAGAATCGGGGCGTCGCCGAGTTATGGAACTACTTGCAGGGCGACGTTAAAAAATTTCTGCTAAAGCGTTCGCCAGAGCTCCGGCACAAGGCAACGCGCCTTTCAGTCATCGACGGAGTGTATTCAAATGGCGAACGATTTCCTCTTCACTTCCGAGTCCGTGTCCGAAGGCCATCCCGACAAGGTGGCCGACCAGATCTCGGACGCGATTCTCGACGCGATCTTCAAGCAGGACCCGCGCAGCCGCGTCGCCGCGGAGACGCTGACCAACACCGGCCTCGTGGTCCTCGCGGGCGAGATCACCACCAACGCCCACGTCGACTACATCCAGGTCGCGCGCGACACCATCAAGCGCATCGGCTACGACAACACCGAGTACGGCATCGACTACAAGGGCTGCGCGGTGATGGTGGCGTACGACAAGCAGTCGAACGACATCGCCCAGGGCGTGGACCACGCGTCCGACGACCACCTGAACACCGGCGCCGGCGACCAGGGCCTGATGTTCGGCTACGCCTGCGACGAGACGCCGGTGCTGATGCCCGCGCCGATCTACTACGCCCACCGCCTGGTGGAACGCCAGGCGCAGAAGCGCAAGGACGGCAGCCTGCCCTTCCTGCGTCCGGACGCCAAGAGCCAGGTCACGATGCGCTACGTCGACGGCCGGCCGCACAGCATCGACACCGTGGTGCTGTCCACGCAGCACAGCCCCGAGCAGAGCGACGGCCACAAGATGAAGTCCTCGTTCACCGAGGCCATCATCGAGGAGATCATCAAGCCGGTGCTGCCCAAGGAGTGGCTGAAGGAAACGCGCTACCTGATCAACCCGACCGGCCGCTTCGTCATCGGCGGCCCGCAGGGTGACTGCGGCCTGACCGGCCGCAAGATCATCGTCGACACCTACGGCGGCGCCTGCCCGCACGGCGGCGGCGCGTTCTCGGGCAAGGACCCGTCGAAGGTCGACCGCTCGGCCGCCTACGCCGCGCGTTACGTGGCCAAGAACATCGTGGCCGCCGGCCTGGCGCGCCAGTGCCAGATCCAGGTGGCGTACGCGATCGGCGTGGCCAAGCCGATGAACGTGACCGTCTACACCGAAGGCACGGGCGTCATCCCCGACCACAAGATCGCCGAGCTGATCAACGAGCACTTCGACCTGCGGCCGAAGGGCATCATCCAGATGCTGGACCTGCTGCGCCCGATCTACGAGAAGAGCGCCGCCTACGGCCACTTCGGCCGCGAGGAGCCGGAGTTCAGCTGGGAGCGCACCGATAAAGCGCAGGCGCTGCGCGCGGCGGCCGGCCTCAAGTAACCCTCAGGAAAAAAGCGGCCCGCGGGCCGCTTTTTCAGTTGAGCGCAGCCGTCTGCTGCCGGTCGTACTCCGCCCGTTTCATCTGCACATAGGTCGCCCGATCCATCTCGTGCAGTTGCTTCGGATACCGCTCCGTCGCACTGAACCAGCTGTTGATCCGCTTGTCCACGCGTTGCGCCTCGGGCGCCGACAGGGAATCCAGGTAGGCATCGATCGCCAGGTAGTAACGCATCGCATTGCGCTCGATCGCGCCGCGCACGCCCGTCGTCGGCTGGCCGTCGGTCTGGCTGAAACCCACCTTCGAGGCGCCCGCGGTCGACAGGTAGGCGCCCATCGCGATCTTGCCCGCCGTGCCGTAGCCGTACGCATAGCTCAGGTGCATGAAGGTCTTGCCGCCCTCGATGGGCACCGCCTCCACGCGGATGCGGTAGTCGCGCGTGCCGACCGGCCCTTGCGCCGCGTTCAGGCGGGACTCGAGGTAGTCGCTGCTCGCCGCCGCGTTCTGCAGGCGGAAGTCGATGCGGTACGCCTGCTCCACCGGCTGGTTGTACTTGCGGCCGATGCGCACGGCCAGCTGGTTGTCGCTGGCATGGCAGTACTTCGTGTTGAAGGGCAGCAGCATGATGTCGCACCAGGCGTTCGGGTCCTGCAGCGAATCCTTCACCTTTTCGAAAGGATGCTCCAGCACCGCGTAGACGTCGCCCTGCAGCGCGTTGGCGCTCTCGCTCGAGTCGATGTACAGCTGGCGGCCGAACGCGTTGTTGCGCAGGGGCTCGCGCAGTTCGCCGTATTTCGCGCGCAGCGCGCCGGCGTCGGCATGGGCCTGCACGGCCGGCAGGGCCAGCAGGCAGGCAGCGCCGAGAGCGGCCAGCCAGCGGTTGAAGAAGGGTCGGCTCATGCGTGCTTCCTTTGGTGGGGATCGGGGCTGTCGTCGCCGCCTTCGGGCAAGGCCGTCGCTTCGGCCGGGGTGTGCGATTCGGATTCGTCTTCCAGGAAGGCCTGGACGTCGAGCTGGATGCCGCCCATGAACAGCGAGTGCGGCGACACCTCGTACAGGTAGCGGCCGCGCGGCGCGAGGATCAGGCGCATGCGCAGCTTCGGGTCCTCCACGCCTTCCCACGCGCGGATCAGCCGCGTGCGCACCAGGTTGTCGGGGCACTGCAGCGACTTGAGCTTGTGGTAGTTCGACGAGAGGCTCACCGCATCCAGGTACCACGGCGAACTCTTGTTGCGCGCGAGCAGGTTGGCCGACAGGTCGACCTCGAGCGTCAGCACGTTGCCTTCGGCCTCGAGCACGAGATTGCGTCCCAGCAGGCCGCCGGCCGACTCGCCGTACTTGTACGTGAGGTGCAGATGCGATGGTGTTTTTCTCAGTGAATATTTCATGGGTTCACCCGTCGTGCCAGCGTGCCGCGCGGGCCATCCTCGAGGTGTAGGACGGTGCTGCGTATCCCTGTGGGGCGCGCGCATCCGTGCCGCATCGCAGCCCGGGGAACGCCGATTCCTACAGGCTCTATCGGCTGTGCGCCTACGTTGCGGTTGGGTCGAAGTCCCAAGATGAGGGACACAACCCCTGCAAACACACAAGGAGCATTTCAATGGCTGCTGAAGAACGCGAAGAGCGCGACCTGAACCGCGATCCCATCACCGACGAGCCGGGTGCGCACCCGGTCGGCACCGGCCTGGGCGCCGCGGGCGGCGCAGTTGCCGGCGCGGCCGCGGGCGCCATCGGCGGCCCCGTTGGCGCGGCCGTGGGCGGCGTGATCGGCGCCGTGGTCGGCGGACTCGCCGGCAAGGCCGCGGGCGAAGCGGTCAACCCGACGGCCGAAGAAGCCTTCTGGAAAGAGAACTACGACAAGGAGCCTTACTACGAGTCGGGCCGCAGCTTCGACGACTACGGACCGGCCTACCGCCTGGGCCTGTCGGGCCGCAGCCGCTACGAGGATCCGTGGACCGCGGTCGAGCCCAAGCTGGCCGACGAATGGGAAACCACCCGCGGCACCTCGTCGCTGGACTGGCCCAAGGCGAGCGCCGCCTCGCAGGCCGCCTACAACCGTGCCGACCAGCAGTACCGCAGCTTCCCCACCGGCGACAGCGCGCGTGCCGGCGGCGCGGCAGCCGCGGTGGGCGCGATGCAGACGGCCGGCAACGGCGAAGGCGACCGCGACGACACCATCGACCTGCTGCAGGACCTGGTGGAGTGCAGCAAGGACGGCGAGTACGGCTTCCGCGAGTGTGCCGAGCAGGCCAAGGCCCCGGACCTGAAGTCCACCTTCCTGCAGCGCGCCGACGATTGCCGCCGTGGCGCGCAGGAGCTCAACGACCTGATCCGCCAGCTGGGCGGCAAGGCCGAGGACGGCGGCAGCACGCTGGGCGCCATGCACCGCGGCTGGGTGTCGATCAAGTCCAAGCTGACCACCTACGACGACAAGGCGGTGCTGGAAGAAGCCGAGCGCGGCGAGGACAACGCCAAGGCGCGCTACACCAAGGCCCTGCAGAAGAACCTGCCGGCCAACGTGCGCTCGGTCGTGGAGAAGCAGCTGCAGGGCGTGCAGAAGAACCACGACCAGGTGAAGATGCTGCGCGACTCGTACCGCAGCGCGTCCTGACGCGGCAAGGGTTCCGGCGTTGAGCGAAAAGGGCGACCTGCGGAAATACCGCGAGAAGCGCAACTTCGACGCGACGCCGGAGCCCTCCGAAGGCGGCATCGCGAACGAGGCCGCGCGCAGCTTCGTCATCCAGAAGCACTGGGCGACGCGGCTGCACTACGACTTCCGGCTCGAGCTGGACGGAACGATGAAGAGCTGGGCCGTGCCCAAGGGCCCCAGCTACGACCCGCAGGACAAGCGCATGGCGATGCCCACCGAGGACCATCCCATCGCGTACAACCGATTCGAAGGCACCATCCCCGCCGGCAACTACGGCGCGGGCAAGGTGATCATCTGGGACAAGGGCACCTGGATCCCGCTGGAAGACCCGCGCAAGGGTTACCGCGAAGGCAAGCTCAAGTTCGAGCTGCGCGGCCACAAGATGCAGGGCCACTGGACGCTCGTGCGCATGAAGGGACGCGGCAACGGCCGCGAAGACCCCTGGCTCCTGATCAAGGAACGTGACGCGCTGGCCCGGCCGGCCGCAGAATTCAGCGTGGTCGACGAAATGCCCGACAGCGTGCAGAAACTGGCGGACCGCCCCGCGGCGATCGCCACGCCCGTGGCCGCCCCCGCTGCTGCCTCCGCACCCACCGATGGCCCCCCCGCCGGCGCCAGGAAGGCGGCCCTGCCCGAAACGCTGCAACCCGAACTCGCGGTGCTGGTCGACGAAGCGCCGAAGGACGCGCAGGACTGGATCTTCGAGATCAAGTTCGACGGCTACCGCATGCTGGCGCGCGTGGAGCGCGGCCAGGTCGCCCTCGTCACCCGCAACGGCAACGACTGGACCACGCGCCTGGGCGCCCTCGTCAAGGCGCTGCAATCCATGGACCTCCCCGACGGCTGGTACGACGGCGAGATCATCATGCCCGGCGCCGACACGCCGGCCGACTTCCAGGCGCTGCAGGGCGCCTTCGACAGCAAGCGCACCGAGCAGATCGTCTACTACCTGTTCGACCTGCCTTATTGCGCCGGGCACGACCTGCGCGACGTGCCGCTGCAGCAGCGGCGTGAAGTGCTGCAGCGCATCGTCACGCGCAAGCCGCACGCCAACGTGCGCTTCAGCGAGGTGTTCGAAGTGCCGGCGGCGGAACTGCTGGACTCGGCCTGCCGGCTCGGCCTGGAAGGCGTGATCGGCAAGCGCCGCGATTCGGCCTACGTCTGCCGCCGCTCCACCGACTGGATCAAGCTCAAGTGCTCGCGCCGGCAGGAGTTCGTGATCGGGGGCTGGACCGACCCCAAGGGCTCGCGTACCGGCATCGGCTCGCTGTTGCTGGGCCTGCACGACAACGACGGCAAGCTCATTTACGCGGGCAACGTCGGCACCGGCTTCAACGAGCGCAGCCTGCGCGACCTGCGCGCGCGGCTCGACCAGCTGGCCGTGGACAAGAGCCGGTTCCAGGGCGGCACCGGCTTGCCGCGCGGCGCGCACTGGGTCGAGCCGGAGCTCGTGGCCGAAGTGTCATATGGAGAAATGACGCGCGACGGCAAGGTGCGCCACTCGGTGTTCCAGGGCCTGCGCACCGACAAGCCGGCAGACGTCATCGTCAACGAACCGGTGCTGCACGACCCGCCCGCTGACAAGCCGGCGAAGAAAGCGAAAGCAACCCAGGCGGCCCAGACCGCGGCGCCGGTCGCGCTCCCCAGCACGCTGCGCGTCAGCAACCCCGACCGCGTGATCGATCCGCAAAGCGGCACCACCAAGATCCAGCTGGTGCGCTACTACGCGCTGGTCGGACCGCTGATGATGGAGCACCTGAAGGGCCGCCCCATCGCCATGGTGCGCGCGCCCGACGGCATCGAAGGCCAGCTGTTCTTCCAGAAGCACCTGGACCGCTACAAGATGGCCGGCATCGCGCAGCTCGATCCCGCCTTTTTCCCCGGCCATCCGGCCATGCTGGAAGTCGTGAGCCCGGAGGGCCTGCTGTCGGCGGCGCAGATGAACGTGATCGAGATCCACACCTGGAACGGCGTGAAGTCGGCGATCGACAAGCCCGACCGCATGACCTTCGACATCGACCCGGGCGAAGGCGTCACCTGGCCGCAGATCCAGGAAGCGGCGACGCTCGTGCGGACCATGCTCGACGAGCTCGGGCTGCCCTGCTTCCTGAAGACCAGCGGCGGCAAGGGCCTGCACCTGGTGGTGCCGCTCAAGCGGCTGCTGGACTGGGACACCGTGAAGAGCTTTTCCCAGGCCGTGGTGCAGCACCTGGCGCGCACCCTGCCGGACCGCTTCGTGGCCAAGAGCGGCGGCAGCAACCGCATCGGCAAGATCTTCATCGACTACCTGCGCAACGGCTATGGCGCGACCACCGCCTGCGCCTGGTCGGCCCGCGCGCGGCCGGGCCTCGGCATCTCGGTGCCGGTGCGCTGGGACGAACTGGCCGGGCTGAAGAGCGGCGCGCACTGGACGGTCGGCAGCGTGCACACGCGGCTGGACCAGGGCAACACGCCCTGGGAGGACTACGAGAAGAGCCGGGTCGCGCTGGGCGCGGCGATGAAGAAGCTGGGCTTCAAGCCGGCGTAGCGAGCCAGGGCAGGCGCATGGCGATGCGCGCCCCGTCGCGCGACAGCTGCACGCCTTCGGCCGCTGCCAGCGCCTGCAGGTCGCCCCACGCGATCTTGCGATACGGCGGCTCGTTGGCGAAACCCTTGTCGCCGTCCGTACCGCGCGAAGTGACGCTGATTTCCACGCCGGCCTCGTCCTCGACCGCCGCCAGTTGCAGGTCGGCCGGCGGCTTGAGGTGGTCCGAGGTGTGGATCAGCGTGCCGGCCAGCAGGCTGCGCAGCGCGGAACGCCGTACCTGGCGCGTGATCGCGCCGACCTCGTTGCGCAGCGCATAGCCGCGAAAGCTGAGGCTGGTGGCCAGCAGGCTGGAGCACTCGCGCGCGCCCTCCTGCACCGTGATGCCGATCTTTTCGTCGGGCGCCAGCCAGCCGACCACGTCGATGCAGGAGGCGAGCGCCGCACGGGCAAAGGTGTTGATCTTGGTGGCGCTCTCGTGCACGTGCGCGAGGTCGGGCTGCGGCGCGCGCAGGCGCCGCTCCATCACCTCGTAGATCATGCCGATCGGCTGGAGATTGACCACCAGGTGGTGGCGCATGGAAGGGGCCAGGCGGCGCAGCAGCGCGTAGCGCGCGGCTTCCGCATCGGGCGAAGGCAACGCGGCCTCGACCGGTTTCGGTTCGGAAGCTTGCATGGCCGCAGGTTAGCAGCGCCAGCAGCGCTGTCAACGCGACCGGAACAGACTGTTACGGCCGGGCTCAGTAGCCGCTGCCGGCCATGGTGACGGGCTCGGACGCGGGGGTCGTGGCCGTGGTTGCGGTGGTTGCCGTCGTTGCAGGCGGCGCGGCGGTGGTCGTGGTGGTCGTGGGTGCCGAGTTGGTCGACTGGCCTTCGGCGCAGACCTCCGGGCTGCCGTGGCAGGTGCCGGGGTCGCCACCACCGCCGCCGCAGCCGGCCAGCACGACGATCGCTGCGCAGGACAAGAGGATGCGAGGCTGCATGGTTCACCTCCTTGGGCCCGCCGGGAAGGCTGAGCCACCCGCATTCGATGCCCGGTGCGCGCGCCGGGTTCCCGGATAATCCGCGATTGCCCTCGCCCCGGACCCTGCCTTGACGACTGCCGCCCCCAACGCTCCCCTCACCCCGGAAGATTTCGACGCGCTCGACGACGAGCTCGACCGCATGCGGGAGCAGTCCGAGGAAATTCCGCAGTGGGAGTTCTGCGAGGGCTTCCTGGCCGCGCTGGTCTGCATGCGGCGCGAAGTGCCGCCGGAGGAGTACTGGCCGGTGCTGCTGGGCGAGAACTTCAAGCCCATGGAGCACATGGAGTTCGTCTGGCGCTGGCGCCGCCGCCGCGAGGAAATCGCGCACGCCCTCGACCAGCCGGTGGACCTGCTGGAAGACGAACGCACTTACCACCCCGAGGCGCTCGACACGCGCGGCGCGATCCTCGCGCTGCCGCCGGAGGAGCGTGTCGAAGGCGACTTCGCCAACGTCCCCGCCTACGGCCAGATCTGGGCCGTGGGCTTCATGTACGCGGTGGAAAGCTGGCCCGAGGAGTGGGAGCCGCCGCGCGATGCCGACGCCGCCGAGATGCTCGACACCGCGCTCGGCGACATCGTGGCGCTCGCCGAAGACGACACGGGCACGCCGGCGCTGTCGATGTACGCGGAAGACGGCCCGCCCAGCGTGAGCGAGGAACGCCTCGATGCTTTCGCGGCGGCGATCTGGGCGGTGTACGAGCTGCGGCAGATCTGGCGCAGCTACGGGCCGCGCGTGGACCCGATCCGCAAGGCGCCGGAGCCGGGGCGGAACGATCCCTGCCCATGCGGCAGCGGCAAGAAATACAAGAAGTGCCACGGCGCGGGCTAGCCCTGCTCCTTCACCTGCGCCAGCAGCCGGTCCCGGCTGTGGCGGATGTGTTCGCGCATCGCCTGCTCGGCGCCGTCGGCATCGCGCGCATGGATGCGGTCGATGATCGCGTGGTGCTCCTTCGCGGTGACCTTGGCGCTGCCGCCCGGCCGGCGCACCGCGTGCAGGCGGTACAGGCGCAGTAGCGAATAGAGGTCCTCGCACAGCTGGCGCTCGATCCACTTGTTGCGGCTGCCCACCGCGATCTGGCGGTGGAAATCGGTATCGGCCTGGCTGGCGAAGATCGACTGCGGCGCTTCGGCCAGCAGTTGCTCGATGCGGTGCGCGGTTTCGCGCAGGCGCCGCACCTCCGGCGCGGTCATGTGCTCGGCGGCCTGCCGGCAGGCCATGCCTTCCAGCGCCTCGCGCATCGCCAGCAACTGTTCGAGGTCCTCCAGCGAAAGCTGCACCACGCGAACGCCCGCGTGCGGCGTGCGCTCCAGCAGGCGCCTTCCTTCCAGCGTGCGGATCGCCTCGCGCAAGGGGCCGCGGCTCACGCCCAGCGTGTCGGCGAGTTGCTGCTCGGGCAGGCGGGCGCCGGCCGGCAACTCGCCGCGCATGATCAGCTCTTCCAGCCGCGCGACAGTGTCGTCGATCATCACCCGCGCGGGCGCGGCGGCTTCGGCAGTGGTCATGGGGCCGATTCTAGCCGCGGTTGACGACCGCCTCAGATTGTCTACAATCCATCGCATTGTCTACCGCGAGGTCCCGCACGATGCCCCCACCCTCCCCCACCACCGCCAATGTCCTGGTGCCTTGCGGCGCGCTCGGCATCGGCGTGAAGGAGCGCGACGTGTTCGCGCGCCTGGCCGAAGCGCACGCTATCGCCTGCGACGCCGGCTCCACCGACAGCGGCCCGGCCTACCTGGCCACCGGCAAGGCCAAGTACTCGCGCGACGCGGTCAAGCACGACCTGTCGATCCTGATGCGCGCCCAGGCCAAGGCGGGGATTCCGCTGCTGATCGGCTCCTGCGGCACGTCCGGCAGCGACCAGGCCCTGGACTGGACGCGCGACATCGCACTGGAGATCGCGCAGGAGCACGGACTCGCGCCGCGCATCGCCCTGCTCTACTCGGAACAGGCGCCCGCGCTGATGGCCGCCAGAGCCGAAGCCGGCCGCATCACGCCGCTCGCACCGATGACCGGCGCCGATCCCGCGCTGCTGCGCAGCTGCGACCATATCGTCGCCCTGATGGGGCCCGAGCCCTACATCGCGGCGCTGCAAGCCGGCGCCGACATCGTGCTGGGCGGCCGCACCACCGACACCGCGGTGCTGGCCGCCGTGCCCCTGATGCGCGGCGCAGGCGCCGGCGCTGCCTGGCACGCCGGCAAGATCGCCGAGTGCGGGTCGCTCTGCACCACGCATCCGCGCGAAGGCGGCGTAATGATCCGCGTCGGCCGCGACGACTTCTCGATCGAGCCGCTGGGAGCGCACAACAGCTGCACCGTCGACACGGTCTTCTCGCACATGCTGTACGAGAACAGCGATCCCTTCCTGCTGCACGAACCCGGAGGGGTGCTCGACGTGACGGCGGCGAAGTACACCGCCGTCGACGATCGCATCGTGCGCGTCACCGGCGCGCAGTTCCAGCCCCGGCCCTACACCATGAAGCTCGAAGGCGCGAGCGGCGGCGGCTGGCAGACCCTGATGCTGGTCGGCATCCAGGACCGCGCCGTCCTGAAGGAGATCGACCGCTTCGTCGCCCACATGCACGAAGTCCTGGTGGCGCGCGTGCGCGAAACCATGGGCGCGCGCGCCGGCAGTTTCGACATCTCCTTGCGCGCCTACGGCTGGAACGCGGTCAGCGGACTGGACGTCGAGGCGGGAGCGCCCGCCCCGCGCGAGATCGGCCTGATGTTCGTCGCGACGGCCGAGACGCAGGAAATCGCGACGCAGATCGCCAAGACCTGCAACCCCTGGTTCTTCCACCTGCCGCTGGACCGCGGGCAGGAGTTGCCCAGCTACGCCTTCCCCTTCTCGCCCGCGGAGGTCGAGCGCGGACGGGTCTACGAATTCAGGTTGAACCACGTGGTGCACGTGGATCGTCCCGACGAACTGGTGCGTACCGTGTTCGTCAACGCCAGGGAGGCCGCGCATGCCTAAGGTCGCCGACGCCTGCAGCCACGTGCGTTCCAAGAACGCCGGCCCTTTCTGGATCACGCTGGACCTGTGGTTTCCCGACCGCGCCGCCTTCGATCGCCATGCCGCGTCACCGGCGCTGCAGCCGCAAGCCATCGCCGCGCTCTATGGCGTGGAGCCGGCGCAGGTCAAGCACTTCGCCATCCCCGAGCTGCTGGTGGTGAAGGTTTCCTACCCGCGCGCGCGGCCGCAAGGCGGCGCCTGCGAGCGCGACATGCATGGCGGCCAGCAATACGTGCGGCTGCTCGAAGTGGAACTGTGAACCGGACTTTGGAGAGAGACATGCAAGACGAATCCCGCCGCGGCTTCCTGCGCCACGGCTTCCTGGCCGCCGCTTCCGCCGGCCTGCTGCCCACCCTGGCGCGTGCCGATGCGGCCTACCCCAGCCGCCCCATCAAGGTGCTGATCGGAACGCCGCCTGGCGACACGGCCGACGGCTGGGTCCGCGGCCTCGCCGACCCCATGTCCCGCTTGCTGGGGCAGCCGCTCATCATCGAGAACAAGCCTGGCGCGCACGGCATGATCGTGGGCAGCGCCGCGAAGGCAGCTGCGCCCGACGGCTACACGCTGCTCGTTTCCACCGGCGGGCCGATGTCGATCAATCCTTCGGTCTACAAGGACAAGCTCACCTACGACCCGCTGAAGGACTTCGTACCGATCGCGCCAGTGCTGCAGGGGTCGCTCTACCTCTACTGCAACAACGACGTGCCGGTGAAGAACGTGAAGGAGATGGTCGCCTGGGTGAAGAGCCGCGGCGGCAAGGTGTCGTACGGCTCGGGCGGCACCGGAACCACGCAGCACCTGTCGATGGAAATGCTGAAGAAGGCCACCGGCATGGAGATGACGCATGTGCCGTACCGCGGCTCGCCGATGGTGCTGCAGGACGTGATCGGCGGACAGATCCCGTTTGCCTTCGACGCCGGCGGCTCGCTGCTGCCGCAAGCCCGTGCTGGCAAGGTGCGCGTGCTTGCCGTGACCAGCGCGGGACGCGACCCGGCCCTGCCGGAAATCCCGACGCTGATCGAACAGGGCTATCCGGGCCTCGAAGCCCGCGTGTGGATGGGGTTCTTCGCGCCGGCCGGCACGCCGCCCGACGTGCTGGCCAAGGTGAATGAAGCCGTGCTCAAGGCGGCCGGCACGCCGGAGTTCAACGCCAAGCTCGCGTCGGTGGGCTCGGTGCCCTGGCTGGGAAGCGGCGACGACCTGCGCAAGTTCCTCGCCGCCGACATCCAGCGCTGGTCGGTGATCGTGCAGCAGGCCGGCGTCAAGGCCGATTAGGCGTTCACTAGGGGTGCCAGCGTGACAGCGCCGCCGGCGTCGCCGGCGAGCGGTTGCCCGCCAGCGCGTACGAGAGCTGGTTGGCCGCGCGGATGACGCTCTTGGCGTGCTTCTCCAGCTTGGCCTTGGTCAGGCGCGAGCTGGGCCCGGAAATGCACATGGACCCGAGCAGCCGCCAGTTCACGCCGAACACCGGCGCGGCCACGCTGGACACATCGGATTCGCGCTCGCCCATGGACATGTGGTACCCGCGCTCGCGGATGGCCTCGTAGGGTGCGCCCTGCGCGCCGCTGAAGGCGAGGATCACGCGTCCCGGCGCGCCCTTGTCCAGGGGCAGCCGTTCGCCGATCCGGACATGGTGCCGCACGGACTGGGGGCCTTCGACGCGCGACACGCAGGCCCGGATGTCGCCTTCGCGGACATAGAAGGACGCGCTCTCCCCCGTCTCCTTCACCAGTTCGTGCAGCGTCGGCTCGACGACGTTGTTGACGTCGAAGCCGGCGTGGTAGCGCGCTCCCAGCCAGCCCGCCGCGGGACCCAGCCGCCACTGGCCATCCTCGGTCTGAACCATGTATTGGGACAGGGCCAGCGTGCGCGCCAGGCGCAGGGCCGTGGTCTTGTGCATGCCGGCGCGGCGGCTCAACTCGGCGAGGCTGAGCGAGGAATCGCCGACGGCGAAGGCCTCCATGAGCGAGAGCGCGCGCGTCACCGCGGCGACGCCGCCCTGGGCCTCCGGTTCTTCGTGGTTCAAAGCCGCGTTGCGCATCCTGCACCTCGGTTCATCACGTGAAACGCCATTGTACTGAGTGCAACGCTCGTCGAGAATCGCGCTTCCAAGGAGACAAACCCATGCAATTCACCCGTCGTGCCGCCCTCATCCTCGCGGCCAGCACCTTTGCCGCTTCCGTCGCCCTCGCCCAGGCCTACCCGAGCAAGCCGATCCGCCTGATCGTGCCCTTCCCGGCGGGCGGCGGCACCGACATCATCACCCGCGAGCTGGCCAACAAGATGCATGGCTCGGGCTACACCTTCATCGTCGACAACAAGCCGGGCACCGGCGGCAACATCGGCGTGGACACCGCGGCCAAGTCGCCGGCCGACGGCTATACGCTGGTCATGGGCCAGACCAGCAACCTCGCGATCAACCCCAGCCTGTACAGCAAGCTGCCCTACGACCCGGTGAAGGACCTGTCGCCGGTGAGCCTGGTCGCCAGCTCGCCGCTGGTGATCGTCGCCAGCGCCAACTCGCCGTTCCAGACGCTGGCGGACGTGGTCAAGGAATCCAAGGCGCACCCGGGTTCGGTCAACTACGCCTCGTCGGGCAACGGCACGGTCGCGCACCTCGCCGCCGAATCGTTCCAGAAGGCCGCCGGCATCAAGCTCACGCACATCCCGTACAAGGGCGCTTCGCAGGGCGCGACCGACGTGATCAGCGGCCAGGTGCAGCTGTACGTGTCGTCGATCCCCACGCTGATCGGCCACATCAAGAGCGGCAAGATGCGCGCCATCGCCGTCACCTCGCTCAAGCGCGTCGACGACCTGCCGCAGGTGCCGACGATCGCCGAGTCCGGCTACAAGGGCTTCGAAGCCGTCACCTGGTTCGGCATCCTCGCGCCCGCCAATGCGCCCAAGGACGTCGTCGCCAAGCTGAACGCCGACATCAACAAGGCGCTGAAGGACCCCGAGCTGGAAAAGAAGCTGGGCGCCCAGGGCGCGGACATCGCGGGTAGCACGCCCGACCAGTTCGGCAAGCTGATCCGCGACGACATGACCCGCTGGGGAAAGATCGTCAAGGAATCGGGCGCCAAGATCGACTGAAGACCGACCGCAGACACTTTCCCGAAAGATTTCCATGACCGACATCCTCCGCAACTTCGAGCGCGTCTCGCCCGACCTGGTGCGCCAGGCCGCCGAATTCCAGGCGGCGATCCTCGCCGACGTCAACGGCCGCCGCGGCGCGCTGCATGGCCGCATCGCCGCCCTGCGCCCGCGCATGAAGCTGGCCGGCCCGGCACTCACCGTGGACGTGCGGCCCGGCGACAACCTGATGATCCATGCCGCCATCTCGCTGGCCAGGCCCGGCGACGTGCTGGTGATCGACGGCAAGGGCGACCAGACCGCGGCCCTCATGGGCACGATCATGATGACGGCCTGCAAGCAGCTGGGCCTGGCGGGCGTGGTGATCGACGGCGCCGTGCGCGACAGCCTCGAGATCGACGAGATGGACTATCCGGTGTTCGCCTTCGGCACCAACCCGAATGGCCCGACCAAGAACGTGCCCGGCCGCATCGGCCATGCGGTGAGCATTGGCGGCGTGACCGTGCGCTCCGGCGACTTGATCGTGGCCGATGCCGACGGCGTGGTGGCCATCGAGCGCGAGCGGGTCGAAACGCTGCTGCCGCTGGCGCGCAAGAAGGTGGAAGACGAGACCGCGCGCATCGCCGCGATCAAGAAGGGCAACACCGCCGCCGGCTGGCTCGACGCCGCGCTGCGCACCGCCGGCGTGCTGAAGCAAGGCGAAACGCTGTGAGCGGGCGCCGCGCGCTCATCGTCACCGGTGCCGACCTGGCGCCCCAGGCGCTCGCGCTGCTGGACGACTTCGAGGTCGTGTACGCCGGCAAGACGCCGCAGGAAGCGGACCTCGTCGCGCTGTGCAAGCAGCACGATCCGGTCGCCATCATCGTGCGCTACGGCAAGGTCGGCGCCGCGGTGATGGATGCGGCGCCCTCGCTGCGCGTGATCTCCAAGCACGGCAGCGGCACCGACACCATCGACAAGGACGCGGCCAAGGCGCGCGGCATCGAAGTGCGCGCCGCCGCCGGCGCGAACGCCGCCGCGGTCGCGGAGCAGGCCCTGGCCCTGCTGCTGGCCTGCGCCAAGTCGGTGGTGCAGCTCGATGCGCGCATGCATGCCGGCCACTGGGACAAGGCCACGCACAAGAGCGTGGAGCTGCACGGGCGCACCATCGGCCTGGTGGGCCTGGGCGCGATCGGCCAGCGCTTCGCGCGCATGTGCGACGCGATGGGCATGAAGGTGATCGGCTTCGATCCCTTCGCGCAGAACCTGCCTTCGACCATCCGCAGCGTGGACCTGGCGACGCTCTGGCGCGAGTCCGACGCGATCTCCCTGCACTGCCCGCTGACGCCGGAGAACCGCAACCTGGTCAACGCGCAGACGCTGCAGGCCACCAAGCGCGGCGTGATCCTGGTGAACACCGCGCGCGGCGGCCTGGTCGACGAGGCCGCGCTGCTGGATGCGGTGCGCTCGGGCCAGGTGATGGCAGCGGGCCTGGACAGCTTCGCGGTGGAGCCGATGGCGGCGCCGCATCCTTTCCACGGCGTGCCCAACATCGTCCTCAGCCCGCACATCGGCGGCGTGACGAGCGACGCCTACGTGAACATGGGCGTGGGCGCTGCGAAGAACGTGCTGGACGTGCTGGCGGCGGCGCACGCCTGAGGCCACTCAGGCGCGGGTCATCTCCCGCGCCAGTTCGGTCTGCGGCAGGTACGCGCCGTTCCGGCGCAGGGTCTGCACCAGCGCCCGCGTGTCCAGGTCGTTGGCGGGCTGTCCGGTCGCGATCGACTGCGCGGCAGCCGTGCCCACCGCCTGTCCCATCATGTAGGCCGCCGACTGCGCGCGGATCGAGCCGTGCACCTTGGCGTCGCTCGAATGGCAGCGGCCGGCAACCCACAAGTTCTCCGAGCCCCGCGGCACCAGGATGCTGTAGGGAATGCCGACGCTTTCGCCGCGCCCCAGGTTGTCCTTGCCGTGGAAATCCTTCAGGAAGCGCTCGTATTCCTTCTTGCTGGTGTCGCTGGGGTGCACGTCGGTCGGCCGGTTGTAGACCGCCACCTGGTCCGGGAATTGCCGGCGTGCCAGGAAGTCGTCGATGCCCAGTTCGAACTCACCGACGATGCGGCGCGAGTCCCGCACGCCCATGACGGGCGCGGTCGTCAGCAGCTCGAGCTCCGCGCAGCCGGGCACGTACTTGCGATAGAACTCGGTGTATTCCAGGGCCAGCTTGCGGCCGAACACCATGCCGTCGGACAGGCTGCGCACCGACAGCGGGTTCAGGTTGAAGACGTGGCCCGCATTCAGCGTGGCCCCATGCGGCCCGACGCGGTTCATGCCGGGGAAGAAGCGGTCCTCCTGCGTGAAGAAGCCGTCCTCGATGGCCTTCGGCACGAACTCGCTGCGCACCTGCGCCTTGACCGTGTCGAGTCCCTTGCCGGCATAGGCCGGATCGTTCCAGTCCATCCCTGCCAGCAGCGAACACAGGGTGCTGGGCGCGACGGTCTCCGTGTCGCGCAACACCACCTTGCATTCGGCGCCGGTCAGCGCAGCCAGGGCGGCATCGCCGGTCGCGTCGACGAAGGCCTTGGCCGGCACGTAGCGCAGCCCTTCCACGTTGCTCAGGACCACGCCATTGACGTGGCGGCCGGTGCAGTCGGCTTCCACCACCCGCGTGAAGAAGCGCAGCTCCACGCCGGCCTCCACGGCGAAGTTGTCGAGGATGCGCTTCAGGTGTTCCGGGGCGAAAGGCACCCAGCGATTCAGCTGCTTGTCCAGGTAGTCCTGCGTGACCTGCGGCGCAAAGGCCTTCTGCTCCCACATCGTGGCCAGCAGCTCCTTCATGAAGCCCCCGACCAGCATGCGCTCGCCGTCGGAGACCGGACCGAAGGAGGCGACCAGGCCGCTGGTGCCCATGCCGCCCAGGCAGCCGGTCGCTTCGGCGAGCAGGACCTTCAGCCCGAGGCGGGCGGCGCAGACGGCGGCCGCCGTGCCGGCCGGTCCGCCGCCCGCGACCACCAGGTCGTAGGGCGCGTCGGACGGGATGCTGCGGGAAAGCTGGTAAGTGGCACTCACTGCGGCGTCCTCACTTCTGCACGGCCAGCGGCCGCGTGACGGCCGCGAAGCGCTTCATCTCACTCTGGATGAAGGCGCCGAAATCCGCGGGACCCTGCGGCGCCTGCTCGATGCCCATGGCGGCCAGCGCCTTGGCCATGTCGGGTGCCTTGAGCACGGCCAGCAGGTCGTCACCGACCTGCCGGACCAGGTCCTTGGGCATGCCGGCCGGCCCGCAGAAGCCCGCCCAGTTGACGGCCTCGAAGCCGGGCAGCGTCTCGGCGATGGTGGGCCATTGCGGATAGAGCGGGCTGCGCTGCGCGCTGGTCACGCCCAGCACCTTCATCTGGCCGGCCTTGATGAACTGCTCGGCGGAGCTCACGACCGAGAACCCGAGCGGCAGCACGCCGCCCCCGATGTCGGTGTACATCTTGGCCGCGCCGTTGTACGGCACGTGCTGCAGTTCGATGCCCGCCATGTGGTTCAGCATCTCGCCCGCCACCTGCGCCGATGTCCCGATGCCGTTGGAGCCGAAGGAGATGCTGTTGGCCGGCTGCTTCTTCGCCAGCGCGACCAGCTCCTTGATGTCGTTGGCGGGGAAGTTCGCCGCGGCGACCAGCGCCACGGTGTAATAACCCACGCGCGCCAGCGGCTGCAGGTCCTTGATCTCGTAAGGCAAGTCCTTGCGCTGCACGGCGTTGATGCTGAGCGAGCTGCCCAGCAAGCCGAGCGTGTAGCCGTCCGCGGGTGCGCGCACCACGGCCAGCGTGCCGACGACGACACCGCCGCCAGGCTTGTTGTCCAGGACCACGGGCTGCTTCCACTGCGCCTCCAGGCGGTCGGCCACCATGCGGCCGAGGCGGTCCGCGGCGCCGCCGGGCGGTTGCGGCAGCACGATCTTCACCGCGCGGCTCGGGAATTTCTGTCCCTGCGCCAGGGCGGGCCCTGCGGCCATGGCGAGGCCAGCCAACAGCATGCGCCGCCTGAGCGCGGCATCCGGATTCAACTGCATCTTGTCTTGTCTCCTTCCCGGCATCGTGCGAGCCTGCCGCCACGCGGTCAAATGAAAAGAGTTGGCCGGGACTTAACCATGGGTTATGTTGTCGCGCATGAACCTGCGGCAGATGGAAGTGTTCCGGGCAGTGATGCTGGCCGGTGGCGTCAGTGGCGCGGCGGAACTGCTGCATGTGTCGCAGCCCGCGGTGAGCAAGTTGCTGGCGCAATGCGCGCGGCAACTGGGCTTTCCGCTGTTCGCTCGCGTCAAGGGCCGACTGGTGCCCACGCCCGAAGCGCAGGAGCTGCACGCGGAAATCGACGCCCTCTGGCGCGGCGTGCAGCGCGTGCATGACGTGAGCAAGAGCCTGGCATCGCCGCGTGGCGGCACCTTGTCGCTGGGCGTGTCGGCGAGTTTCGCGCCTTACCTGGTGCCGCGCGCACTGGCGCTGCTGGCCGAGCAGTTCCCCGACCTGCAGACCCGCATGGAGATCCTGGTTACGCCCATCCTGATCGAGGCCCTGCAGACGCGCGCGATCGACATCGGCGTGGCGCTGCTTCCGATCGAGCACCCGAACCTCGTGCGCGTGCAAAGCCATGAGTGCGGCTTCGCGTTCGTCGCGCCGCCGCGCCACAAGCTGGCGAAAAAGCGCATCGTCACGCCTGCCGACCTGGCCGACCAGCGCGTGATCGGCTCGCCGCCGGACACGCCCTATGGGCAGGCGCTGCTGCGGGCGTACGGCAAGGAAGGGGCGTCGTTGAAGGTGCATTTCCAGGTGCGCTCCGCTACCTCCGCCTGCTGGCAGGCGCAGGCCGGCGGCGGCGTCGCGGTGGTCGACCGCGCGGCCGTCGCCGGCCCGGCCTTCACCCGGCTTGCAGTGCGCCCGTTCCAGACGCGGGAGCGCCTGCCGCTGGCGGTGCTGCGCAATCGCTTCCGGCCGCCATCGGTGGTGCAGGAAGCGTTTTGCGAGGCTTTCGATGCGGTATGGAAACAGGAAATGCGCGGCTGAAGGCCTAGTCCGGCATGTGGTTCACCACGAAGAGGAAGACCGCCGCCAACACGGCCGCGGCGAGCAGGAGGACGCCGGCGACGCTCCACCCCACCCGGTGCCCGTGACCCGCGTCTTTCCCTTTCATGGCTTCTCCTGTTCCCGCCCGGCTTGCGCGGACGCATGCCTGCATGGTGGGCGCTCCCCGCGCAAGGGGCTTGACCCACGTCAAGCCGGCCGGCCGCAACGGCGCCAGCATGGACTCCTCTTTTCCAGGGGAATCTCCATGAACGACATCTCGAAGGACCTGAACGCCATCATCGCGGACGCGGAACAGCTGCTCCAGCACCTGAAGCGCGAGGTGGGCAGCGAAGCGGGAGCCGCGCGCGAGCGCCTCGAGAAGAGCCTGGCCGCCGGCAAGGCACGCCTGCAGGCGGCGCAGCACGCCGTCGGCGCGGGCGTGCGGACGGCGGCCGACGCCACCGATGGCTACGTGCACCAGCAGCCCTGGACCGCCATCGGGATCGGTGCCGGCCTCGGCCTGCTGGCCGGCTTGCTCCTGGGTCGACCCCGCGACTGACCTTATTCGACGGTCACGCTCTTCGCCAGGTTGCGCGGCTTGTCGACGTCGGTGCCGCGCGCCAGCGCGGTGTGATACGCCAGCAGCTGCAACGGCACCACGTGCAGCAGGGGGCTGAGCGGCCCGTAATGCTCCGGCATGCGGATCACGTGGATGCCTTCGCTGTTCTCGATCTTCGTGTCCGAGTCGGCCAGCACGTACAGCACGCCGCCGCGCGCGCGCACTTCCTGCATGTTGGACTTGAGCTTTTCCAGCAGCGTGTCGTTGGGCGCCACCGTCACCACCGGCATCTCGCTGGTCACCAGCGCCAGCGGGCCGTGTTTCAGCTCGCCCGCGGCGTAAGCCTCGGCGTGGATGTAGGTGATCTCCTTGAGCTTGAGCGCGCCTTCCAGCGCGATCGGGTAGTGCAGCCCGCGACCCAGGAACAGCGCGTTCTCCTTGGCCGCAAAGTCCTCCGCCCACGAGATGACCTGCGGCTCCAGCGCCAGCACCGCCTGCAGCGCGGTGGGCAGGTGGCGCATCGCCTTCAGGTGTTCGGCTTCCTGCGTCTCGGTGAGGTGGCCGCGCGTCTGCGCCAGCGTCAGCGCCAGCAGGAACAGGCCGGCCAGCTGCGTCGTGAAGGCCTTGGTCGACGCCACGCCGATCTCGACGCCGGCGCGCGTCAGGTAGGCCAGCTTGCATTCGCGCACCATGGCCGAGGTCGAGACGTTGCACACCGTCAGCGTGTGCTGCATGCCCAGTTCGCGCGCATGCTTCAGCGCGGCCAGCGTGTCGGCCGTCTCGCCCGATTGCGTGATGGTGACGACCAGGGTCTTCGGGTTGGGCACGCTCTCGCGGTAGCGGTATTCGCTGGCGATCTCGACCTGCGTCGGGATCTTGGCGATGGACTCGAGCCAGTACTTGGCGGTGCAGCCAGCGTAGTAGCTGGTGCCGCAAGCCAGGATCAGCACCGAGTCGACTTCCTGGAAGATCTTGTGCGCGCCGTCGCCGAACAGCTCGGGCATCACGCTGTCCACGCCCTGCAGGGTGTCGGCGATCGCGCGCGGCTGCTCGAAGATCTCCTTCTGCATGTAGTGGCGGTAGGGGCCGAGTTCGGCCGCGCCGCTGTGCGCCTGCACGGTCTTGACGATGCGCTGCGCCGGCTTGTGGTTCTTGTCGACGATCCAGTAGCGCCCCAGCTGCAGGTCGACCACGTCGCCTTCTTCCAGGTACACGATCTGGTCGGTCACGCCGGCCAGCGCCATCGCGTCGCTGGCCAGGAAGTTCTCTTCCTTGCCCACGCCCAGCACCAGCGGCGAGCCGGCACGCGCGCCCACCACGCGGTGCGGTTCGTCCTTGCAGAACACGGCGATCGCGTACGCGCCATGCAGTTGCTTGACCGCCGCCTTCACCGCCTCGAACAGGTCGCCCTCGTACAGGCTGTCGACCAGGTGGACGATCACCTCGGTGTCGGTCTGGCTGTGGAACTTGTAGCCCTTGGCCTTGAGCGCCGCGCGCAGTTCGTCGTGGTTCTCGATGATGCCGTTGTGGACCACGGCGACGCGCCCGGGCGCCGACGGATTGTCGCCGGGGCCCTGGCTGAAGTGCGGGTGTGCGTTGTGGACGGCCGGCGCGCCGTGCGTGGCCCAGCGCGTGTGCGCGATGCCGGTGCCGCCGGCGATGCCTTCGGTGGCGACCTGGTCCATCAGTTCAGCGACGCGGTCGGTGCTGCGGGCGCGCTTGAGGCCGTCCGCGTAGACGGCGACCCCGCAGGAGTCGTAGCCGCGGTATTCCAGGCGTTGCAGTCCCTGGACCAGGATGGGAACGATGTTGCGCGTGGAAACGGCGCCGACGATACCGCACATGACAGACCTCTTGGGGTTGGTGTGGCAAGGACTGTAGGCTCGCAGCCGTGGAATATGGTTGCTAAATCATCGTCTTTCTGGAATTTCCTTCCATCGCATTGTGGTTGTGGAATAAAATTCCGAAATGCCTATCGAATCGACTGATAGCTTCACGGATGCAGCCGACCTGGCCCTGCTGGAGCAGCTGCAGAAGGACTGCTCCCTGACCAACCAGGATCTGGCCAAGCGGGTCCACCTGTCGCCGCCGACCTGCCTGCGGCGGGTCAAGCGCCTGCGCGATGCGGGCCTGATCGAAAGCGAGATTGCCATCCTGAACCCGGAGCTCGTGGCGCGCGCGCTGGGCCACGGCCTGGAAGCCGTCGTCGAGGTGTCGCTCGACCGGCAGGGCAACGAGGAACAGGAAGCCTTCGAGGCGCGCGTGATCGAGGACGAGGCGGTGCAGCAGTGCTACCGCGTGTCGCCCGGCCCCGACTTCGTCTTGATGGTCCACGCGCGCGACATGCAGGATTACCTGGCGCTGGCGCAGCGACTTTTCACCAGCGATGCGAACGTGCGCAACGTGAAGGCCTTCTTCTCGGTGAAGCGGGCGAAGTTCAAGCCGCGGATTCCGCTGAAGTAGGCGCGGGAGTTGTCATTGCGGGCTCGACCCGCAATCCAGCGGCGGGGCTGGATCCCGGCGCGAGGCCGGGATGACAAGCACTCATTTCTTCTTCGGCCGCGCCCAGTTCGGAATGCTCGCCTGCCGCGCCCGCGCCACCGACAGCGCGCCCGCCTCGGTGCTCTTGTTGATCACCGACCCCGCGCCCACCGTGCCGCCCGCGGCCACCGTCACCGGCGCCACCAGCACGCAGTTGCTGCCCACGTGCACGTCGGCCTCGATCACGGTGCGGTGCTTGTTGGCGCCGTCGTAGTTGGCCGTGATGCTGCCGGCGCCGTAGTTCACGCGTTCGCCCACCGTCGCATCGCCCAGGTAGGCCAGGTGGTTCGCCTTGGCACCCTTGGCCAGGGTGGAGTTCTTCACCTCGACGAAGTTGCCGATGTGCACTTCCTGGCCCAGCTTCGCGCCCGGACGCAGCCGTGCGAAGGGACCGATCAGCGCGCCTTCGCCCACTTCCACGCCGGCCTTCTCGCCGTCGATGTGGGTGAAGGGATGGATCACCGCGCCGGCCGCGATGCGCGCATTGGCGATCACGCAGTTGGCGCCTATGCGCACGCCGTCGCCCAGCGCCACCTGGCCTTCGAACAGGCAGTTCACGTCGATCTCCACGTCCTGACCACACTCCAGCGTGCCGCGCAGGTCGAAGCGTGCCGGGTCGGCCAGGCGCACGCCGGCTTCCATCAGGGCCACGGCCTGGCGGCGCTGGAAGGCGCGTTCCAGGTCGGCAAGCTGCAGCGGGCTGTTCACCCCATCCACCTCCACCTGCTCGCCCGCCTTGGCCGCCACGACCTCGGTGCCATCGGCGGCCGCGAAGCCGACGATGTCGGTCAGGTAGTACTCGCCCTGGGCGTTGTCGTTCTTCAGCCGCGCCAGCCAGTCCTTCAGCTTGCGCGCGGGCACCGCCATGAAGCCGGTGTAGACCTCCTTGATCGCGCGCTGCGCATGGCTGGCGTCCTTGTGCTCCACGATCGCCTGCACCGCCTCGCCGCTGCGCACGATGCGGCCGTAGCCGGTGGGGTCGGCCATGTCCACGGTCAGCAGCGCCAGGCGCGTGCCGCCGCACTTGTCCACCAGCGCCTGCAGCGTCTGCGGCCGGATCAGGGGCACGTCGCCGTTCAGGATCAGCGCGATGCCGTCGTCCGGCAGCACCGGCACCACTTGCTGCACCGCGTGGCCGGTCCCGAGCTGGGGCTCCTGCCGCACGAAGTCCGGCGCGGCCCGGCCGGCGCCTTCGGCCGCGCCCTTCAGGTACTGTTCCACGCCCTCGGCGCCATGGCCGGTGATGACGATGACGCGCCGCGCCTGCAGCACCGCCGCCGTGTCCATCACGTGCTGGATCATGGGCCGCCCGCCCACCTTGTGCAGCACCTTGGGCGTGCGGCTTTTCATGCGCGTGCCCTTGCCCGCCGCCATCACCACCACATCGACTGCCGTCATTCGTGTACCTTCCTGCCCATGAAATTGATCGTTGCCCGTACCGCCGGAATTATCCTTGCCTTGGCCGTCGCCATGGGGCTGGCCGCCTGCAGCGCCATCAAATTGGGCTACAGCACGCTGCCGGACCTGGCCTACTGGTGGCTCGACGGCTACGTGGATTTCAACGAAGCCCAGGAGCCGCTCGCGCGGCAGCAACTCGCGCAGTTGCATGCCTGGCATCGCCAGCAGGAGCTGCCCAAGCTGGGGGAACTGCTGGCGCGGCTGGAACAGATGACGCCCGGCAGCATCAGCGCAGCGCAGGCGTGCACCGTGGTCGCCGACGTGCAGGCCCGCATGGACGTGGTCGCCACCCGCGCCGAACCCGCCATCGTCGGCCTCGCCTCCCTGCTCACGCCCAAGCAGCTGCGCCACCTGGAGCGCAAGTACCGCAGCAACAACGATGCCTACCGCAAGGACTGGATCGCCGTGTCCGCGGATGAGCGCAAGGACAAGCGCTACGACCAGATGCTGGAACGCATCGAGACGATCTACGGCAGCCTCGACGCCCCGCAGCGCGCGGTGCTGCGGCAAGGCATCGCGCAGTCGATGTTCGACCCGCAGCGCGTCCTGGCGGAGCGCCAGCGGCGCCAGCAGGACCTGCTGCAGACGCTGCGCCGGATGATGGAGCCCTCGACCGGCACCGAGGCCGCACGCACCCTGCTGCACGCCCATCTCGAGCGCGTGATGCACTCGCCCGACCTCGCCTACCGCGCCTGGCAGGACGCGCTGGTGCAGGAAGGCTGCCGCATCTTTTCCGCAGTGCACGAAAGCACGACGGCCGCGCAGCGCCAGCAGGCCGTGCGCCGCCTGCGCGCCTACCAGCGCGACCTGCGGGAACTGTCGGGGACGCATTGAGCCTGATCTGGCGGCTGGGCGCCGCCACCACGCTGATCCTCATGGCTTTCGCCATGGCCGGCCCCGTGCTGGCCGTGCAGCTGCAACGCGCGGGGCATGGCCCGGCCACCATCGGCGCCTTCGCCATGCTGCCCTTCCTGCTGATCGGCCTCCTGATGCCGGTCGTGCCGCGCGTGATCGGCCGGTTCGGGCTGGTGCGCACTTACCGCGCGGGTGCGCTGCTGCAACTCCTCGGCGCGGTCGGCTACGCATTGGGCAACGGCCTGGCCGCCTGGAGCGCCGGCGCCCTGCTGACCGGCCTGGGCGCTTCGCTGCTGTGGAATGCGACGGAGACCTTGCTGACGCAGGAAGCGCCGCCGGCCACGCGCGGGCGCGTCATGGGCGCCTACCAGACCGCGCTGGGCGCGGCCCTCGCGCTCGGACCTTTCCTGCCGGCGCTGCTGCAGCTGAAAGCGCGCAGCGCGCTCTGGCTGGGCGCCGCGCTGGTCGCGGCTTGCGTGCTGGTGGCGCTCAGTGCCCGCAGCAAAGCAGTGGCCACACCGGCCGCGAGCGCCGCCTCGGGTACCTGGCAGGCCTTGCGCGCCGTGCCCTGGCTGGCCGCGCTGGCCTTCGCCGGCGGCGTCTTCGAAGCGGGCCTGAGCGCCATCACGACGGCCCACGCGTCCTCGCTGGGCATGGACTTGCGCACGGCCACCAGCGTGGCGGGCGCGATCGGCGTCGGCAGCTTCCTGTTCCAGTATCCGGCGGGCTGGGCCGCGGACCACATGCCGGTGCGGCGCGTCTTCACCTTCGCTTCGCTGGTGCTGGTGGTGGCCAGCGTCGCCATCGCCTTCGCGGGCGAAGCGCCCTGGCTGCTGTGGGTGTGCGGCCTGCTGTGGGGCGGGGTCGGCGGCGCGCTCTACACGCTGGCGATCATCCAGGTGGCGCACGCCTTCGACGGCCGCGCGACCGCGGGCGCAGCCGCGGCGGCGATCACCGGCTACACCTGGGGCGGCACGCTGGGGCCGCTCGCAAGCGGCTGGACGCTGCAGGCCGCCGGCCTCACGGGCCTGGCGGCGTGGCTGCTGCTGATGGCGCTGGGCGCGCTGCTGGCGGCGCGCCGGGCCTGAGGCTTACTTCTCGCCCTTGGAGTGCGAACGCCCTTCGCGCTCGGCCTGCTCCAGGTCGCGCGCTTCCGATTCGGAGCGCGGCTTGGCGTTCTCGGCATCGGCGGACACGTCGGCCTTGTCGAGGTAGTCCTTGATGTTCTTCTGGTAGTCGCGGGTGGCCGTGTAGCTGCCTTCGCCTTCGACCTGGCCGCCCTGGGCCTGGCCGCGCTGCTGGAAATCGGTGGCGCCGGCGCGCTGCTGCTGGGGGTCGCTGTCGCGCGCGGGCTGCTGCTGGAGGGTGCGGGGGGTGGACTTGTCGTCGGACATCGGGGCGTCTCCTGTGGGTGCCGCTGCACAGCTTAGGAAAGCTGGTGCGCGGCAGGTGTCGTCCGCCGGGGTTCGGATGTGTCAGCGGGCGCCTACGCCCGCCGCGAACGCGCCACGCTCAAGCCTGCAGCGACGCCCACATCTCCTTGTCGCGCTCCGCCGTCCACACGCGCGGCACCTTCATGCCGCGCGCTTCGTCGTAGGCGCGGCTGACGTCGAAGGGCAGGCAGTGTTCGTAGATGAAGACCTGGCCGAAGATCGGGTCCATGGACTTGCGCGTGTGCGCCATTGCCGCCTTCAGGTCCATGTTCTGCTCCGCCGCCTCGCGGGCGCAGCGGTACAGCGTCTCCACCCAGCGCTGCGTGTAGTCGAGCGCCTGGTTGACCGCTGCATTTCCCTTCATCGCTTCGCCGCGGCCGGGCACGATCGCTTCGGCCTTCAGCGCGCGCAGCGCGGCCAGCGTGGCCGGCCACTCCTGCAGGTGGGCGTCGCCGGTGTAGACGCCGGCGTTGTATTCCACCAGGTCGCCGGAGAACAGCACCTTCTCTTCTTCCACCCAGGCAATGGTGTCGCCGCGCGTGTGGCCGTTGCCGGGCGACCAGATCTGCACCTTCACGCCGCCGAGGTCGACGGTCAGCTTGCCGGGCACTTCGCCGATGTTCGGGTTGCCGCCGCCGATCACGAGCGTCGGCCAGGTCAGGCCCGGGATCTCCTCGGCATTGCGGAACAGGCGCGGAAAGCGGTCCATCTCGGACTGCATGTCTTCCTTGCCGCGCTCCACGATCAGTTCCTGCGTGCCCTGGCTGGCGATCACCTCGGTGGCGCCCTCGGCCACGAAGGCGCTGGCGCCCAGCACGCGCACCGCGTGGTAGTGCGTCAGCAGCACGTACTTGATCGGCTTGTCGCTCACCTGGCGGATGCGCTGGATCAGGTCGCGCGCCATCGAGGGCGTCGCGGTGGCGTCGCTGACCATCACGAACTTGTCGCCGATGATCACGCCGGAATTCGGGTCGCCTTCGGCGGTGTACGCCCAGCAATGCGCGGACAGCTGCTCGAAGGTGATTTTCTTGTCGGCCAGGTCGGCCTGGCTCGCGAAGGCTTTGGACATCGGGACTCCTGCGGATAGGGCCCGATTTTAACTAATCGAAACGCATTACGGATTGTTGAACGGCTGCCGCGCCCAGCGCGCCGCGCCGTCGACCACGCGATCGATGTGCGCGGTGGCGTCGGCCGCCAGCACGCCCGGCTCCGACGAAGGATCCTCCAGCGCCTCGAACTGGCTCGCGACCAGGCTGGGCGGATAGAAGTGGTCGGTGCGGGAAGCCACGCGCTCGAGCGCCTGGTGCTCGGTCAGGGCGAGGTGCAGGAAGCGCAGATTGGGAACGGCGCCACGCAAGGCGTTGCGGTAGGACCGCTTGAGCGCGGAGCAGGTGAGCACCGCACCGCCCGGCTGGGCGCGCAGTGCATCGGCGAGTTTCTGCAGCCATTCGGCGCGATCGACGTCGGTGAGCGGAATGCCCTGCCGCATCTTCTCGATGTTGCCGGCCGGATGGAAGTCGTCGCCTTCCACCAGCGGCAACTGCAGTTGCGCCGCGAGGCGCGCGCCGACCAGCGACTTGCCGCAGCCGGCGACGCCCATGACGACGATGAAGAGCGGGTCAGCGGGCGGGGCAGGCTTGGCCATGCCGGCCATTATGGGTGGCCGGCAGCGCCTGGCGGGCGAGCACCATCACCAGACGACGCAAGGCGTCGCCCGCCAGCACCAGCGCGGTGCGCAGGTCCGCCAGCGGCAGCAGGGCCGCGGCGAAGTCCACGCGCCGGCGCGGCGCCTTCACCTTGATCGGTTCGAACACGGGGTCCCAGCTGAAATAACTGGGGCCGGTTGCGTTCCAGGCTTCGATCACCACGCGCTGGCCGGGACGCACCCACATCGAGCGCCCGAGTTCCAGGATGTGGTCGCCGGAATCCGTGGGCGTGACGCCGTGCGGCCCGTCCACCGTGGCCCACACGCGGCCGTGGGCGATGCGCAGGATGCCGTTGGTGCGCGGCTGCAAGGTCAGGGCGCGTCCTTTCGCCAGCTTCCAGGTGCCCGGCAGGGCCGGGGCGGCGGCGGGCAACAGGAAATTGGCGTAAGGGGCGTTCATGGCGGGCTCCTGGGTGATCTTGTTTCGGCATTGAATGATCTTTCACGGATGCTTGGCGGTCCAATGAAATGCGGCTAGGCTATTGATTCCCGAATCGCATCAATGCCCGCATGCAGCATTCCCAGACCCACCTGCGCACCCGGCCCATTTCGGCCGGCCACCTGCGCGCCTTCGAGGCCGTCGCCCGGCACCTGAACTTCCGCGCCGCCGCCGAGGAAATGGCGCTCACCCAGTCGGCCGTCAGCCGCCAGATCCAGTCGCTGGAGGAAGAAGTGGGGGTGGGCCTCTTCCTGCGCCACACGCGCGCGGTGGAACTCACGAGCGCCGGCGCGCTGCTGCTGATGGCGGTGTCGCAGTCGCTGCCGCGCATCGACAACGCGGTGCGGCAGATCCGCCAGAGCGCCGGGCGGCGCAGCGTGGCGCTGACCACCTTCGCCTCGTTCGCCTCGATGTGGCTGATCCCGCGCATGGAGCAGTTCCAGCGCGACAACCCCGAGATCGACATCCGCATCGATGCGTCGGATGGCGCGATGGACCTCGATGTCGCGGACGTCGACCTCGCCCTGCGCTACGGGCCGATGGCCAACATGCCGCCGAACGCGGTGCGCCTGTTCGGCGAGCAGCTCACGCCGGTGGTGAGCCCGTGGCTGCTGAAGAACGGCACGCTGGCCAAGCCCGCGGACGCCGCGCAGTTCACGCTGATCGAAGCCGGCGACGCCCACCAGACGCACCTGGAGTGGCTGACGTGGCGGCGCTGGTTCGACGAGCACGGCCTGGCCAAGCTGCAGCCCAAGCGCTGGCTTTACTTCAATTACGCCTACCAGATGGTGCAGGCGGCGCTGGCGGGGCAAGGCGTGGTGCTGGCGCGCCTGCCGCTGGTGGCCGAGAGCCTGGCGAACGGCGACCTGGTCGAGCCCTTGCCCCGGCTAAGGATGGATTCCCCGATGGCCTACTGGCTGATCGTGGGCCCGCGCAGCGCGCAGCGGCCGGAAATCAAGGCCTTCTGCGAATGGCTGCTGCAGCAAAGCCGGATCACGCGCCAGACGATCGGCGAGGTGCCGGATCCGGATACGGTGGACCACCTGGATTGACCCGGCGCCGATCCTTGTCATTGCGGGCTCGACAAGTGCTAACCCCCCAGCGAAATCGGCCAGACCACGCCCAATTCATTCAGCAACGCATCCAGCGGCACGTCGTGCGCCTCCGGCTCCAGGTCGGGCAGGAAGCCGTTCGCGAAGCCCAGGCCGACCGTGTAGGGCGCCGGTTGCAGCTTCGCCAGCGTGCGGTCGTAGAAGCCGCCGCCGTAGCCAAGCCGGAAGCCGCCCGGTGCATAGCCGACGCAGGGCACGAACAGCAGCGTGGGGGTCACCACCTCGGTGTCCTTCGGCTTCGGAATGCCATAGGCGTCCTCTTCCATCGGGCAGCCGGGGAACCAAGCGTGGAACTTCAGCGTCTGATTCACCTTGTCCACCACCGGCAGGCCGATCCGGCGCGGCTGCGGTTCGTCCAGCAGTTCGCCGTCTTCCTTCCAGCGGTGCAGCGCGGGCAGCGGATCGAACTCGCCCTTGATCGGCCAGTAGGCGCCGATCACGGTGTCGGGCCGGTTCACCAGCCAGATGCGCATGACGCGCTGGAGCAGGTCGGCACGGTGTAGGCGGTCCGGCATGTTCAGGCGTTGCTCGATGAGAGCCTTGCGCAAAGCCTTTTTTTCTTCCGACCTGTCCATAATTCCCCGATGAAGTTGAGAACGATTCTGGCATCCTTCGGCGCCCTGCTCGTCGCCAGCGCCTGCCAGGCGCAACCCAAGGATGAGGTGCTGCTGGACATGGCCCAGGCCTTCCGGCAGACCAACAAAGCCAGGCTGGCTCAGCTGTTGCCTGCCGCCCAGGGCCACGTCCTCGAGCCCTGGGCCGCCTATTGGGAGCTGCGCGCCCGCCTGGACACCGCCTCCAGCTCGGAGGTGCAGGCATTCTTCACCCGTTACGCCGGAACCTACCAGGAAGATCGCCTCCGCGCCGACTGGCTGATGCAGCTCGGCCAGCGCCGGGAATGGGAGGCCTTTGCCGACAACTACGCCCGCTACCGCATGCGCGACGAGCGCGAGCTGCGCTGCTACAACCTGCTGGTCACCTTCCTGCGCGAAGGCCCGAACGCGCCGCCCACGCTGGCCGACGAGGTGCGCCGCAACTGGCTGGCGCAGCGCGAGCTGGACGACGGCTGCACCACCGCCGCCAGCCGCCTGATCGACGAGAAGAACGGCCCGAACCGCCTGACCGCCGCCGACGCCTGGCGCAAGGCGCGCCAGTCCATCGAGGCCAACCGCCCGCGGGCGGCGATCGCCGCCGTCGAGATGGTGAACCCCGATGCCGTGCCCGCGGTCACCGAACTCAACGCCAATCCCACGCGCTTCCTCACCAGCAAGGTGGTTGCCGCCTCGCGCGTGCGGCGGGAAGTGATCGGACTGGCGCTGATCAAGCTCGCCACCAGCGACATCGACAGCGCCGCGCGCATGCTCGATGCCAAGTGGGGCCCGCAATTCAGCGCCGAGGAGCGCGACTGGATCTGGGGTGTCATCGGGCGCCAGGCCGCCACCAAGCTGATGCCCGAGGCGCAGGGCTACTTCGCCCGCGTCACGCGCGACAGCAACCTGAGCGACGAGCTGCTGGCCTGGAAGGTCCGCGCCGCGCTGCGCGCGGACAAGGGCCCGGACTGGCGCACCATCCTGCCGGCCATCACCGCGATGAGCGACGAAGCCAAGGCGGATCCCACCTGGACCTACTGGCGCGCCCGCGCGCTGCTGGCCACCGGCAACACCGAAGCGCATCGCGCGGAGGCGCAGAAGCTGCTGGAAGCCATCGCCTCGCCGCGCGGCTTCTACGAGCAGCTCGCGCTGGAGGAACTGGGCCAGCGGATCACGCTGCCGCCGGACCCGCTGCCGCCCACCGAAACCGAGAAGCAGGCCGCGCGCCAGAACCCGGGCCTGCAGCGCGCGCTGTATGCCATCGCGATCGGCCTGCGGCCGGAAGGCACGCGCGAGTGGAACTACACCACCAACCTGCACGCCAACGGCGGCCTCGCCGAGCGCGAGCTGCTGGCCGCCGCGCAGCTGGCCTGCGACCGCGAGGTGTGGGACCGCTGCATCAACACCAGCGAGCGCACCAAGGCGGAGTTCGACGCCGACACGCGCTTCCCCATGCCTTTCCGCGACAGCGTGGTCAAGCGCAGCAAGGAAATCGGCCTGGACCCAGCCTACGTCTACGGGCTCATGCGGCAGGAAAGCCGCTTCGTGATGGACGCCAAGTCCACCGTCGGCGCGGCCGGCCTGATGCAGGTGATGCCCGCCACCGCGCGCTGGACCGCGAAAAAGCTGGGCATGACGAACTTCACCGTCGACCAGCTGCACGAGCGCGACACCAACATCGCCATCGGCACGGGCTACCTCAAGCTGGTGCTGGACGACTTCGGCGGCTCCATGCCGATGGCCGCCGCGGCCTACAACGCCGGGCCTGGGCGCCCGCGCGCCTGGCGCAACGGCCCGGTGATGGAAGGCGCGGCCTGGGCCGAGACGGTGCCCTTCACCGAGACGCGCGACTACGTGAAGAAGGTGGTGAGCAACGCCACCGTCTACGCGGCGATCCTCACCGGCCAGCCGCAATCGCTGAAGGCGCGCCTGGCCACCATCGGTCCGCGCGAAGCTTCGCAGCCCGGGCCCAACGGCGACCTGCCCTGACGCATGGCGTGGCAGACCATCACGAGCACGGTCGCGTCCGAGTTCTCGGACCTGGCGGACCTGGAGCAGTTGACGCGCACCGTGCTGCGGCTGGTGCTGGCCGCCCTCCTCGGCGGCTGCCTGGGCTGGCAGCGCGAGCGTGACGGCCAGGAGGCCGGGATCCGCACGCACATGCTGGTGGCGGCGAGCTCGGCGCTGTTCCTGCTGGTGCCGCAGCAGATGGGCATGGGCGACGACGGCACCAGCCGCGTGCTGCAAGGACTGCTGGCCGGCGTCGGCTTCATCTGCGCCGGCTCCATCCTGAAGGTCCCCGAGGCGCAGCGCGTCCATGGCCTCACCACCGCCGCCGGGATCTGGATGACGGCCGCCATCGGCGTGGCCGCCGGCCTGGGGCGCGAAATGACGGCGGTCTTCAGCACCTTGCTGGTGCTGGCCATCTTCCTGCTGGAAAAGCCCTTGAACCGGATGGGCGCGCGCCGGCCCCGGCCCTGACCGCGCGGCCGGGCATCAATCCCGGCCGCGGATTGCATCAATGGCCGCCGCCGGCGCGGCTAGCATCGCGGCCATCGCAGCAGCAACGGAGGCACCATGCTCACCCTCTACATCGGCAACAAGAACTATTCGTCCTGGTCCATGCGGCCCTGGGTCCTGCTGAAGCAGGCCGGCATTCCCTTCCACGAGAAGATGGTCCGCTTCGACTCGTTCAACGCGCCCGATTCCGAGTTCAAGCGCGAGATCCTCAAGGTCAACCCGGTCGGCCGGGTGCCGGTGCTGGTGGACGAAGGCTTTGCCGTGTGGGATTCGCTGGCGATCGCCGAATACGTCGCCGAGAAATTCCCGGACAGGAAGCTCTGGCCCGCCGATCCGCAGGCACGCGCCCGCGCACGCAGCGTCTGCGCCGAAATGCATTCGGGCTTCTCGTCGCTGCGCAACCACTGCCCCATGAACATCGAGGCGCAGCTGCCGCAGGTCGGCGCGCTGGTGTGGCGCGACCAGGCGGGCGTGCGTTCCGATGTCGAGCGCATCGTCGGCATGTGGAGCGGCCTGCTGGAAACGTACAAGGGTCCCATGCTGTTCGGCGAATTCAGCGTCGCCGACGCCTTCTTCGCGCCGGTGTGCTTCCGCATCCGCAACTACGCGCTGCCGGTGCCCGGCGTCATCACCGACTACGTGCGCCGCGTCTGCGCGCTGCCGGGGGTGAAGGCCTGGGTGGACGAGGCGCTGGAGGAGCGCGATTTCGTGGCGTTCGACGAGCCGTACCGCACCTCACGCTGAGGCAAGCGCAGTTTGCGGCGGCTAAACTCGCCGCCATGCAAACGTATCGGGTCGGTGGCGCGGTTCGCGACGCCCTGCTGGGGCGGGACGTGCACGACCACGACTGGGTGGTGGTGGGCGCGACACCCGAGCAGATGATGGACGCCGGCTTCCTGCCGATCGGCAAGGACTTCCCGGTCTTCCTGCACCCCGAAACCCGCGAGGAATACGCGCTGGCCCGCACCGAGCGCAAGACCGCGCGCGGCTACCACGGCTTCGCCTTCCGCGCCGCGCCGGACGTCACGCTGGAGCAGGACCTGGCCCGGCGCGACCTCACCATCAACGCGATGGCGCAGGACGAGCAAGGCCGCATCATCGATCCCTTCAACGGCCGGGCCGACCTGGAAGCGCGCGTGCTGCGCCACGTGACCGAGGCCTTCCGCGAGGACCCGGTGCGCATCCTGCGCGTGGCGCGCTTCGCGGCGCGCTTCGCCGACTTCAGCCTGGCGCCGGAAACGCTGGCGCTGATGCGCGGCATGGTGGCCGATGGCGAGGTCGACGCACTGGTGCCGGAGCGCGTCTGGCAGGAGCTCGCGCGCGGCCTGATGGAAGCGCGGCCCTCGCGCATGTTCGAGATGCTGCGCGAATGCGGAGCGCTCGCCCGCATCCTGCCCGAGGTCGATCGCCTGTGGGGCGTGCCGCAGCGCGCGGACTACCACCCCGAAGTCGACACCGGCGTGCACCTGATGATGGTGCTGGACATGAGCGCACGCCTCGCAGCGCCGCTCACGGTGCGCTTCGCCTGCCTCACGCACGACCTGGGCAAAGGCACCACGCCGGAAGAGATCCTGCCAAAACACATCGGCCACGAGCAGCGCAGCGCGCATCTGCTGAAGGATGTGTGCGAGCGCCTGCGCGTACCGACCGATTGCCGCGAACTGGCGAAGGTCGTGGCGTACGAACACGGCAACATCCACCGCTGCGAGGAGTTCGGCGCAGCGGCGCTGGTGCGTCTGCTCGAGCGCTGCGACGCCTTCCGCAAGCCGCAGCGCTTCGAGGAAGTGCTGCTGGCCTGCGAATGCGATGCGCGCGGCCGGCTGGGGCTGGAGGAGCGGGCGTACCCGCAGCGGGACCGCCTGCTGTTCGTGCTGGCCGCCGCCCGTTCGGTGGACACGGCCGTCCTGGCCGCGCAGGCGCGCGAGCAGGGCTCGAGCGGCGAAGAGATCGGCGCGCGCATCCACAAGGTGCGCACCGAGGTCGTGGCGGATCGCTTGCGTGCCCTGTAGGGGGGTTCGCGCCAGCGACCCCAACGCCCATCACACCAGCAGCGCCAGCGCCGCGTAATCCCCCACCTTGTCCCCCAGGCCCGCCGGCACGAGCTCGCAGCCATCCGTCAACGCCGGCAACTTGCCGCGCAGTTGCCCCTGCAGGCGCGGCAGCAGGTAATCGATGTTGTTGCCGAACACGCTGCCGCCCAGGCTGATGCGCTGCAGGTCGAGGATCGCGGTGATGTTGTAGAGCGCGCGGCCCATCACGCGGCACAGCTCGTCCACCGTCTGGATCGCCGCGGCGTCGCCGGCCTTGGCCTTCTGCAGCAGCGTCGCCGCATCGGCGCCGAACCGGCGCGCGACCGCGTTGCCCGCCACCAGCGCCTCGACGTCGCCCACGTTGCCGCAGCCGCACAGCGCCTGGTCGTTGTCGCTCACGAACATGTGGCCGCCGTGGCCGGCATTGCCGTTCTTGCCGCGCAGCACGCGGCCGTCGACGCACAGGCCCATGCCGACGCCGGTGCTCCACGTGACGTAGGCGCAATCGTCGACGCCCTGCAGCGCGCCCCAGCGGCGCTCCGCTTCCAGCGCCGACACCGCGTCGTTCTCCACCCGCACTTCGGCAAAGCGCCGGCGCAGCGGCGCTTCGATGGGTGCGGTGATCCAGTCGTTGGGCAGCCCGCGCGCCGGGCCGGCCAGGCCGCCGCAGATGTTGGGCGTGCTCAGTTCCACCATGCCGTTGCGCAGCACGAAGGGTCCGGCCGACGAGACACCGGCGCGCTGCACCTTGTCGGGCGGCAGGCCGGCTTCGGCGCAGGCTTCGTCGACCATGCGCATCACCTGGCGCGCCAGCGCGTCGTTGGTGCCGGTCTTGATGGTCGGCTCGCTGCGCCTGGCGAGCAGTTCCAGGCCGGCGCCGGTATTCAGGCTGACGGCGACCTTGGTGCCGCCGATGTCGATGCAGGCTTTCATGCGCGGTCCTTACAGCAGCTTCGCCAGCGCCGCGCACGCCAGGCTCAGCAGGACGGTGGTGGTGAGGGGGATGAAGAACTCGCGCCCGAACAGCTTGAAGCGCAGGTCGCCCGGCAGCTTGCCGAAGCCCAGCTTCTGCAGCAGCGGCGTGAACCAGCTGATCAGCATCAGCGCGAGAAAGACGACGATCACCCAGCGAATCATGGGGCCCAGTTTAGGGCAGCGGGGTCCACTTCTGGTTGCTGCGGCTCGACGCCAGCACGGCCCCGATGAAATGCACGCCGCGGGCGCCGTCCTCGACGCCCGGGTAATCGGCCTCCAGCGGATCCGCGGCCACGCCGGCGCCATGCGCGCGGATCGCCGCAGCCACGCCGAGGTAGACGTTGGCAAAGGCTTCGATGAAGCCTTCCGGATGTCCGGGCGGGATGCGCCCCGCGCGCAGCGCCGCCGGGTGCAGCCAGGGTGCACCGCGCGTCAGCACGCGCATCGGGCCTTCGCCGGGAAAGTGCGTCAGGCGGTTCGGCTCTTCCTGCCACCACTCGATCGAGCCGAGCGTGCCCGACACGCGCAGCCGGAATCCGTTCTCGAGCCCGGTGTTGACCTGCGAAGCCACCAGCACGCCGCGCGCGCCGCCTTCGAAGCGCAGCAGCATGCTCGCGTCGTCGTCGACGGTGCGGCCCGGCACGAAGGCGGCGAGGTCCGCGCACAGGCTTTCGAGCTTCAGGCCGGTGACGGTCGCGACCAGGTTCTCGGCATGCGAGCCGATGTCGCCGACCGCGCCGGCGCCGCCGCTTTGCGCCGGGTCGCTGCGCCAGGCGGCCTGCTTGTTGCCTTCGGCTTCCAGCTTCGTCGCCAGCCAGCCCTGGTTGTATTCGACGACGACCTTGCGGATCGCTCCCAGCTCGCCGGCACGCACCATCGCGCGCGCCTGGCGCACCATCGGGTAGCCGGTGTAGTTGTAGGTGACGCCGAAGACGGTGCCCTGCTTGCGCACCGCGGCCACGAGTTCTTCGGCCTGCGCCCCCGTGTGCACCAGCGGCTTGTCGCAGACGACGTGGAAGCCGGCATCGACGAAGGCCTGGGCCACCGGGAAGTGCACGTGATTCGGCGTGACGATGCACACCACGTCGATGCGTTCATCGGGGCGGCGCTTCAGTTCGTCGGCCAGCAGCGACTGCCAGTCGCCGTGGTTGCGGTCGTCGCGCAGACCGAGCTCGCGGCCGGAGGCGAGCGCCTTCTCGCGCGTGGACGACAAGGCGCCCGCGACCAGCTCGTACTGCCCGTCCAGCGCCATCGCCTTGCGGTGCACGGCGCCGATGAAGGCGCCCTGCCCGCCGCCGACCATGGCGTAGCGCAGCTTGCGCGCGGCTCCTGCGGTCACTGGTTCTCCCGGGCGAAGGCGGCGTCGAAGGCGCCGCTGGCGGCAGCCGGAAAGTCGAGGCGCCGGCTGAAGGCAGCGCTCTCGGTCGCGCCGTGCACGCGGTCCATCCGGCTGTCCTCCCACTCCACCGACAAGGGGCCGGCATAGCCGATGTCGTTGAGCGCGACGATGATGGATTCGAAATCGACCATGCCGCGACCGACGCTGCGGAAGTCCCAGTGGCGGCGCGCATCGCCGAAGCTGGTGTGGCCGCCGAACACGCCCACGGTGCCGTCGCCCTTGCCCCACCACACGTCCTTCATGTGGACGTTGTAGATGCGATCCGGGAAGGTGCGGAGGAACTTGACGTAGTCGACGCCCTGGTAGGCCAGGTGGCTGGGGTCGAAGTTGAAGCCGAAGCGCTTGTGGCCCTTCACGGCCTCGATCGCGCGCTGCGTCGATGCGATGTCGAAGGCGATCTCGGTCGGATGCACTTCCAGCGCGAAGTTGACGCCCTCCTGCTCGAAGGTGTCGAGGATGGGCGTGAAGCGCCGGCCGAAGTCGGCAAAGCCCGCGTCCCAGTATTCCTGCGTCGTCGGCGGAAAGGCGTAGGTGGCGTGCCAGATCGAGGAGCCGGTGAAGCCGGTGACGGTCTTCACGCCGAACTTCCTGGCGGCGCGCGCGGTGTCGGCGAGTTCCTTGGCCGCGCGCTGCCGCACGCCCTCGGGGTCGCCGTCGCCCCAGACGTGTTGGGGCAGGATGGATTGGTGGCGCGCATCGATCAGGTCGCAGACTGCCTGGCCGACCAGGTGGTTGCCGATGGCCAGCGAGGTGAGGCCGTGCGACTTGAGCAAGGCCCATTTGTCGCGGCAGTAGGCATCGCTGCGCAAGGCCTCCTGCACGTCGAAGTGGTCGCCCCAGCAGGCCAGCTCCAGGCCGTCGTAGCCCATGCGCTTCGCAAGCGGCGCGAGTTCGGCCAGGGGCAGGTCCGCCCACTGGCCGGTGAAGAGGGTGATGGGGCGGGCCATGGTCAGAACGGCGAGTTCGGGAAGTAGAAGTCCTTCGCGTTCTGCTTCGTGATCAGCACCGAGGGCACGATGTTGTTCGCGGGCAGCTTCGCGCCCTTCAGGCGCGCTTCGCCGGTCATCTTGATGGCGTCGTACATGAACTTGGGCGAGTAGGACACGTTGGCCTGGATCAGCGGGTCGCTGCCGTCCATCAGCGTCTTGATCGCGCCCTTGGCGCCGGCGCCGCCGAACACCAGCTTGATGTCCTTGCGCTTGGCCTGCTCGATCGCCTTCAGCACGCCCACGGCCATGTCGTCGTCGGCGGCCCAGATCGCGTCGATGTGCTTGAAGCGCGTCAGGTAGTCCTGCGTGACCTTGAAGGCGTCGTCGCGGTTCCAGTTGCCGTGCTTGGCGTCCAGCAGCTTGATGCCGGGATAGTTCTTCATCACGGCGTTGAACGCGTCCATGCGCTCGTTGTCCAGCGTGGTCGGGATGCCGCGCAGCGCGACGATCTCGCCCTTGCCGTTCAGCGCCTTGGCGATGTATTCGGCCGGGATCTTGCCGAAGGCGGTGTTGTCGCCGGAGACGTAGGCGTCCTGCGCGCTCGGGTCGGTGAGGCCGCGGTCGACCACGGTGACGTAGATGCCCTTGGCCTTGACCTGTGCCACCGGCTTGGTGAGCGCCGCCGATTCGAAGGGGAACACGACCAGCGAGGTGATCTTGTTGACCGTCACCAGGTCCTGCAGCTGGTTGGCCTGCTCGGAGGCGTTGGCCGCCGTCTTCACGATCACCTGGATGTTGGGGTTGGCCTTCTCCAGGTCCTTCTTGGCTTCGTTCGCCCAGTACACGGCGCCGGCCATGAAGCTGTGGGTGGCCGCGGGCATGGACACGCCCAGCACCTCCTTCTTGGCCTGCGCCAGGGCGGCGGGCGCCACCGTCAGCATCGCTGCCATCGCCGCGGCGCCCAGCGCCAGCCTGCGGGTGAATTTCGTCATGGTTGTCTCCTTGGGGTTGCGTAAGAAGCGGCCTTGCGGCTGCGGTGGAAAAACACGGTCCTTCATCGCCGCCCTCGCTGCAGGAAGGCGACGACGATGATCACGAAACCCTGCACCGCCGCATTCAGGTAGACGCTGATGATGCTGGTGAGGTTGAGGATGTTGTTGATGACCGAAAGCAGGATCGCGCCCACCACGGTGCCGGCGATGCTGCCGCTGCCGCCCTTGAGCGCCGTGCCGCCGACGATGACGGCCGCGATCGCCTCCAGCTCCCACAGCAGGCCGGTGGTGGGCGAGGCCGAGCCCAGGCGCGGCACGTAGAGCAGCGTGGCGATGCCCACGCACAGCCCGAGCAGCATGTAGGTGAAGATCTTCACCTGGTCGACCGACACGGCGGCATAGCGCGCGACCTGTTCGTTGGAGCCGATCGCCTGCACGTAGCGTCCGTAGGCCGTGCGATTCAGGATGAAGCCGCCGGCCAGCGCCACGAGGGCGAAGACCCACACCGGGAAGGGCACGCCCAGCAGGCTGCCGTAGTAGACCGGCGCGTAGACGTCCGCCAGCGCGTTGTCGAGCGTGATCGCGCCGCCGTTGGCGAAGTAGGTGAGGTAGGCGCGGAAGATCCCCAGCGTGCCCAGGGTGACGATGAAGGGCTCGATGCGGCCCTTGGTGATCAGCAGCCCATGCGCCAGCCCGAATGCGGCGCCCAGCACCAGCGCCAGCAGCATGCCGATGGCCACCACCAGCGCGGGCGACGCAATGGTGCCCGCCGCGTGGTTCATCACCAGGATCACGCAGCCGGCGATCAGCGCCGCCATCGAACCGACCGACAGGTCGATGCCGCCGCTGATGATCACGAAGCACATGCCCACCGCGATGATCCCGATGAAGGCGGTGCGGGTCAGCACGTTCAGCGTGTTGTCCAGGGTGGCGAATTCGGCGTTCAGCAGCGTGCCGGCGATGCACAGCAGCACCAGTCCCGCCACCGGGCCGAAGCCGTGCAGCTTGCCCCACAGGGCGGCGGCGCGCGCCGGGCGCGATTCAACGGGTTCCGGTGGCATGGGCGATGAGTTCCTCTTCGGTCAGGTGCTCGTCCTGCAGGGTGGCGGTCAGGCGGCCGCCGCGCATCACGGCCACGCGGTGGCACAGGCCGATCAGTTCGACCAGCTCCGACGAGATCACGACGACGGCCTGGCCCTCGCGCGCCAGGCGCTGCACCAGGAAGTAGATGTCCCGCTTGGCGCCGACGTCGACGCCGCGCGTGGGCTCGTCCAGCACCACGACGCGCGGCTTCGGCTGCAACACCTTGGCCAGCGCCAGCTTCTGCTGGTTGCCGCCGGAGAGCGACGAGGCCCTGGACCGCAGGTTGCCGGTGCGGATGCCGAAGACTTGCACGGCTTCGGCCAGCGCCGCTTCTTCCTTCTGCGGCGACAGCACCGGCGCGGCGTATTCGCGCAGGTTCATCAGGGTCAGGTTCTCGCGCAGGCCGAAGTCGACGTGCAGGCCCTTGCCCTTGCGGTCTTCGCTGAGGTAGGTGATGCCTTCGTTGGCTGCATCGCGCGGATTGCGCAAGTGCACGACCTTGCCTGCTACGGCCACTTCGCCGGCGCTGGAGGCGCGCAGACCCAGCAGGCCTTCGAACAATTCGGTGCGGCCGGCGCCGACCAGGCCGGCGAAGCCGAGGATCTCGCCCGGACGCACCTCGAAGCTCACGTCCTGCGCCCAGCCGGGCACGCTGAAGCCGCGCACCTGCAGCATGGGTTGCGCGGCGGGCGCGGGCTCCTTGGCGGGGAACAGGTCGGAGATCTCGCGCCCCACCATCAGGTTGGCCATGGCGTGGCGCGTGAGTTCGGCCGTCGGCCGCCGCGTGACGAACTGGCCGTCGCGCATCACGATCACCTCGTCGGTCACCTTCTCCACTTCGTCCAGCTTGTGCGAGATGTAGACCAGGGTCACGCCATCGGCCTTCAGCTGCGCCATCAGCGCGAACAGGCGCTGGGTTTCGCCGGGCGTCAGCGTCGCCGTCGGTTCGTCCATGACCAGGAGCCTGGCCTTGCGCGCCAGGGCCTTCGCGATCTCGACCAGCTGCTTCTCGGCGACGATCAGCTGCCGCACGCGGGTGTCGGGGCTGGCAACGAGGCCCACCTGCTTCAGCACGTCCTCGGTCGCCTTGCGCATCGCGTCGTCGTCGAGCAGCCAGCCGCGGTTCTTCTCGTGGCCCAGGAAGATGTTCTGCGCGATGGTCAGGTCTTCCGCCAGGTTGAACTCCTGGTGGATCAGCACGATGCCTTGCGCTTCCGCCTCGCGCGAGCTGCGGAAGCGTTGCGGCTGGCCGTTCACCAGCACCTGGCCGCTGGTGGCTTCGAGGTAGCCCGCCAGGATCTTCATCAGCGTCGACTTGCCGGCGCCGTTCTCGCCGAGGAGGCCCGTGACCTTGCCCGGCGCGATCGCGAAGCTCACGCCATGCAGCACCTGCACCGGACCGAAGTTGCGCGTGAGGTCCTTGAACTCGATGCCCAGGCTCATGGCCGCGCTCCATGCAGCTTGAGCGACTCCTGCATCGCCAGCGCGCCGGCGCCGACGATGCCGGCCTGGCCGCCCAGCGGCGTGTACTGGATCTCGAGGTGCCGCGTCGAGAGCGCCAGCGAGCGGTGATAGACGCTTTGCCGCACCGAGGCCAGGAACAGCGGGCCGATCTGCGTGACGCCGCCGCCGATGAACACGTGCGAGGGATTGAAGAAGTTCACCACCGAGGCGAGCATCTGGCCGATCAGGCTGCCGGCCTTCTGGATGATCGCGTTGGCGGCGGCATCGCCGTTGCGGCTGGCCTGGCCGACGTCGACTGCGGTGAGCTTGCCGTTCGCGCGCAGGATCTCCGCCAGCGCGGGGCTTTCGCCGGCTTCGGCGGCGGCGGTGGCCAGGCGCGTGATGGCCGGCGCCGCCGCCATCGCCTCGACGCAGCCGAAGTTGCCGCAGTGGCAGCGCGGCCCGGCCTGATCGACGCAGATGTGGCCGACGTCGCCCGCGGAGCCGTTGGCCCCGCGGTAGACCTCGCCGTGGCAGACGATGCCGCAGCCGATGCCGGTGCCGACCTTGATCACCATGAAGTTCTGCAGCCCGCGCTGCAACCGCCACAGTTCGCCCAGCGCCATCAGGTTGACGTCGTTGTCGACGAACACCGGCGCGGCAAAGGCCTCGCCCAGGTAGTCGCGGATGGAGAAGCTGTCCCACTCGGGCATCAGCGGCGGGTTGACCAGCTGCGCGCTGGCGAAGTCCACCGGGCCCGGCACGCCCATGCCGACGCCGATCACCTTCCTGGCCGACAGGCCGCATTGCGCCAGCAGCTCGCGCATCACGTCGCGCACGCGCGCCAGCACGACGCCGGGGCCGGCGCGCACGTCGGCGTCTTCGGAGTGGCGTGCCAGCACGGTGAGGTCGGGCCGCATCACGGCCACGTCGAGGCTGGTGGCGCCGAGGTCGACGCCGATCACGGCGCCCAGGCCTTGCGCGAGTTGCAGTGTTTCGGGGCGGCGGCCGCCGGAAGAGGCTTGCAGGCCGGTCTCTTCGAGCAGGCCTTGTTCGATCAGGCCGGCAGCCAGCGCGTTGGCCTTGCTCTTGGAGCACTCGAGGCGGTCGGCGAGCGCATTGCGGGAACTGCCCAGCGACCAGAACACGGTCTGGAGCACGTCCATCTCGGCGGCCGAAAGCTGGTCCCAGCGGGTCACGCTGTTGTCTCCTGTTGTGGTTCGGATGCTAGGAGGGCCACTTTAGCCGGGCAAGCGCGATCTTCGGCCAAATCGTGGCCGAAGTGATACGGACCTGTCATCCCCGGCTAGCCCCGGGATCCAGTCCAGTTACCGACCCAGCTGCCTCACAACCGCGCCGTGCGGTCGCCGTTGCGGAAGCCCACCGCGTCCCAGAACGGCCCGCGATGGAAGGCCATCACCTTGAAGATCTCCCCCATCTCGTGCTCGGTGATCAGCCGCTGCGCCGCCGTCCGCTCGGCCAGCGACGCATGTTCCAGCTTCTGCACCAGTCCGCAGTTGATGAGGAAATGCGCCTGGGTCGTGTAACCGAGCACCGGCAGCCCGGCCTCCTGCGCCGCCAGCGCGATGCCCGTGAAGTCGACGTGGGCGGTGATGTCCTTCTCGCCAGGCGATGCCAGCGGATCGGGATCGGCCAGGTGGCCGCGGTGGCACATCACCGTGCCGGTGCTGCGTTGCGGGTGGTAGTACTCGGCCTCGGGAAAGCCGTAGTCGAGGAAGAACGCGGCGCCCTGCTGCAGGCGGTCCGCCATGGTCCGCATGAAGGCCTGCGCCTGCGGATGGATCTCGGTCAGGTAGTCGTGCGTGCCCTCGATCTCGATCGGCGGGCGCAGGTCCGTGGGCTGGTCGACCCAAGCGATGCCAGGTCCGACACCGCGCTCGTACCAGGCGCCGTCCTTGCGCACCAGCAGCTTCACCGGCATCGCATCCAGCACCTCGTTGCCCACGACGACGCCGGCCATCTTCTGCGGCAATTCGCTCACCCACTGCACACGCGCGCCCCACTTCGCGAGCGCCTGCTGCTGCCGCTCCCGCAGGCTCGCCGAGAGTTCGACGATGGTGTAGCGGCGGATCCTCTTGCCCAGCGTGTCCAGCAGCTGCATGGCCAAGGCGCCCGAGCCCGCGCCGAATTCGAAGACTTCGCGCGTCCCCGTCTGCTCGAGCGCTTCCTCGACCTGCACCGCCAGCGTCGCGCCGAACAGCGGCGTCATCTCCGGTGCCGTCACGAAGTCGCTGCCCGAAGCCGGCATGGCGCCGAACTTGCGCGAGGTGTTCGCGTAATAGCCGAGGCCGGGCGCATACAGCGCCAGCGCCATGTAGCGGTCGAAGGGCAGCCAGCCACCCGCACGTTCCACCTGCTGCGCGACCAGCTTCGCCAGCGCGCTCGTTACACTCGATGCATCTTGGTCCACTGCGCGATTGTCCGCGAATGAACGCAGCTCCCGTCCGCACCGTGCTCGTGACCGGCGCCGCCAAGCGGCTGGGCCGGGCGATCGCGCTTGAACTGGCGCGGGCCGGCTGGCGCGTGGCGGTGCACCATCGCGGCAGCGATGCGGCCCAGACCGTCGCCGACTGCGGTCCGCAGGCGAAGGCCTTCCAGGCGGACCTGTCCCAGGAGGCACAGGTGCGCACCCTGTTCGCCGCGGTGGTGCAGCACTACGGCACGGTGGATGCGGTGGTGAACAGCGCGTCCTTGTTCGAGCACGACAACGCCCAGAGCTTCGCCGCCGCTTCACTGGCGAAGCACATGGCCACCAATGCCGCCGCCCCGGTGCTGCTTGCGCAAGCGCTGCACGAACACGTGGCTGCACGCAATGGCGAAGGCGCGGTCGTCAACCTGCTGGACCAGAAGCTGTGGAACCCGAATCCGGATTTCTTCAGCTACACGCTGTCGAAGGCCGCACTGGAGTCGGCCACGACGCTGCTCGCGCAGGCGCTTGCGCCGCAATTGCGCGTGGTCGGTGTCGCGCCCGGGCTCACGCTGACGAGTCACCTGTTGTCGCAGGAGAAGTTCGAGCAGCTGCACAAACTGTCGCCCTTGGGCCGCTCTTCCACGCCCGAGGACGTCGCAGGCGCCGTGCGCTTCGCGCTGGAAAATCGCTCGATCACCGGCACAACCTTGCTGGTGGACGGGGGACAGCACCTCATGAAATTCGAACGCGACTTCTCGCTCATGTGATCAAAATGACCAAGGCCGGCACCCAGATCCTCACCCTCGAAGGCCTGCGCTTCGACGCCAACCTCGGCATCCTCGACCACGAGAAGACCGCGCCGCAGCCGATCCTGGTCGACGCGGAACTGAACCTGGGGACGCAGCCCCTGCTGCCCTCCGACGACGACATCACGCACGTCCTCGACTACCGCAAGGTGCGCAAGATCATCATCGACGAGTGCACGGCCACGCACGTGAACCTGCTGGAATCGATGATCGGCAAGCTGGCCCACCGGCTGATGCAGCTGCCCGGCGTGCTGGGGGTGCGGGTGCGCATCGTCAAGCTGGAAATCTTCGAGGACTGCGAAGTCGCCATCCGCGTCGAAACCGGCCAGTGGTGAATCGGGCATGGGACCTTGGTCCCACAGAAAAGCCCGCCCACCCTGACCAGAATGCGCGCATGAAGCGCGTCTTCGCCCTCCTGGCCCTGCTTGCCCTGTGCGCCTGCACCGCCACTTTCACCCCCGGCAGCACCAGCTTCGTGCGAACCATCGACGCGCCCGACAGCTGGATGGGCAATTTCTACAGCGGCTCCGGCCCCATGGGCGCCTCCGGCGGCGGGCCCTGAACGGCGCGTTCCGGGCCGGGGTGAGAAAATACGGCCCATGAGCGCCGTCTGGATAGAAAACGATCCCATCCCCCTCTCCGCCGATCGCAAGATCGAGCGCGAGAACCACAAGCTGGAAAAGCGCCTGTGCCGCCTTGTGGGCCAGGCGATCGGCGACTACGGGATGATCGCCGAGGGCGACAAGGTCATGGTCTGCCTCTCCGGCGGCAAGGACAGCTACGCGATGCTGGACGTGCTGCTCAAGCTGCAGAAGCGCGCGCCGGTGAACTTCGAGCTGGTCGCCGTCAACCTCGACCAGAAGCAGCCCGGCTTCCCCGAGCACGTGCTGCCGGAATACCTGAAGGCGCTGGGCGTGCCCTTCCACATCGAGGAGCAGGACACCTACTCCATCGTCAAGGACAAGATCCCCGAGGGCAAGACGCTGTGCAGCCTGTGCAGCCGCCTGCGCCGCGGCATCCTGTACCGCGTGGCCGACGAACTCGGCGCCACCAAGATCGCGCTGGGGCACCACCGCGACGACATGCTGCAGACGCTGTTCCTCAACATGTTCTTCGGCGGCAAGCTCAAGGGCATGCCGCCCAAGCTGGTGAGCGACGACGGCAAGCACGTGGTGATCCGCCCGCTGGCCTATGTGTCCGAGAAGGACCTGGTGCGCTGGGCCGAGGTGCAGGCCTTCCCCCTCATCCCCTGCACCTTGTGCGGCAGCCAGGAGAACCTGCAGCGCAAGCAGGTGGGCGCGATGCTCAAGGAGTGGGACAAGAAGTTCCCCGGGCGCCTCGACAACATGCTGCACGCCTTGCAGAACGTGGTGCCCTCGCACCTGGCCGATGGAACGTTGCACGACTTCAAGGGTCTGACCGCCGACGGCGTGCCGAGCCCGGACGGCGACAAGGCCTTCGACCACGAGGAATTCCCCGTGGCCCCGCAGCTGCCCGGCCTGCAGGTCATCAAGCTCTGAGGCACCGGCGCCTCGCACTCAGGAAGGACATCTGATGCGTTGCCTGACCACTCCCCTCACCGCCGCCCTCCTGGCGGTTGTCGTCCTGTCCGGCTGCGCCACCGGCTACACGCTGGACAACACCGTCCTCACCTTCTCCCAGCTGGCCGCCCCGCCCGCCCAGGCGGGCTATCGCTTCGAGCGCCTGCCTTCGCAACTGGCCGCGGGGCCGATGCAGGTCGCGCTGGAACAGACCGCCGAGCCGGCCTTGTCCAAGGCCGGGTTGCGGCGGGACGACACCTCGCCGCGTTATTCCGTGCAGGTCAGCGCGCGCGAGGAAGAAGTGCTCTCGCCTTTCGCCGACCCGTGGAGCTACCGCGGCGGCTGGGGTTGGGGCTGGGGCGGCGGATACGCCGGCCGCGGGATCGGCGTCGGCATCGGCAGTTCGATGTACCCGTCGCGGTTCGAGCAGCTGTGGTTCCGGCGCGAGGTGAGCGTGGTGCTGCGCGACCTGGGCACGCAGCAGGTCGTGTACGAGACGCGCGCCCTCAACGACGGCCCCTGGAGCGACGCCCGCGTGGTGTTCCCGCTCATGTTCGAGGCGGCCATGCAGGGCTTCCCCAATCCGCCGCCGGGGCCGCGCCGCGTCGACATCCACGTCGGCGGCTGAGAACACAAGTTATCTTTTTTTGCGGCAGGACGCAGGCCACTCCATACAATGGGCGGTTATGGAAGCGACTCGCATCATTGCCGTGCGGCATGGTGAAACCTCCTGGAACGTCGATGCGCGCATCCAGGGCCAGCTGGACATCCAGCTGAACGAAACCGGCCGCTGGCAGGCGCGTCGCGTCGGCCATGCGTTGTCGGCGGAGCAGATCGCCGCCATCTATTCCAGCGACCTGGGGCGGGCCCACGAAACGGCGCGCGCCATCGGCGAAGCCGCCGGCATCCCGGTGGTCGCGCATCCCGGCCTGCGCGAGCGCCGCTTCGGCATGTTCGAGGGCAAGACCTTCGACGAGATCCACGAGACCTGGCCCGAACACGCGCAGAACTGGCGCAAGCGCATGCCCGAGTGGGAGCCGCCCGAAGGCGGCGAGTCGCTGCTGCAGTTGCGCGAGCGCGTGACCCGCACCGTGAGCGACCTGGCCTCGCGCCACGCCGGCGAGCAGATCGCGGTGGTGGCGCACGGCGGCGTGCTGGACACGCTGTACCGCATCGCCACCGGCCAGGAAGTCAATTCGCCGCGCACCTGGCAGCTGCCCAATGGCGCGATCAACCGCCTGCTCTGGACCCCGCAGGGGTTCACCCTGGTCGGCTGGTCCGACACCCAGCACCTGGAACATGGCGCAGCCGACGAAAACACCTCTTTCTGAAGCGCTCAAGCGGCTCGTAGGGCAGCCGGTCAGCGCCATCGACACCCCGGCGCTGGTCCTCGACCTCGACGCCATGCAGCGCAACCTGAGCCGCATGGCGGAGTTCGCGCGCAAGCACGACATCCGCTGGCGCCCGCACGCCAAGATGCACAAGAGCTCCGCCCTGGCCAAGCTGCAGATGCAGGCCGGCGCGGTCGGCGTCTGCGTGCAGAAGGTGGCCGAGGCCGAAGTGATGGTCAACGGCGGCGTACCCAACGTCTACATCAGCAACGAGGTGGTGGCGCCCGCCAAGCTCGCGCGCGTGGCGGAGCTCGCGCAGCAGCTCGCCTCCAGCCACGGCCAGCTCGCGATTGCCGTCGACAGCCTGGAAGGCGTGCGGCGCCTGGCCGGCGCCATGAACGAGCGCCGGCATGGCGGCGGGGTGCCGGCGGTGATCGACGTGTTCGTCGAGATCGACGTCGGCCAGGGGCGCTGCGGCGTGCCGCCCGGCCGCGCTGCCGTCGAACTCGCGCACGAAATCCGCAAGCACCCCGCGCTGCGCTTCGCCGGCCTGCAGGCCTACCACGGCAAGGCGCAGCACCTGCGCACCGCACAGGCGCGGCGCGATGCGATCGGCGTCGTCGTGCAGGACGTGCTGTTCACGCGCAAGCAGATCGAAGCCGAAGGCGTGCCGGTGGAACTGGTGACCGGCGCCGGCACGGGCAGCATGGTCTGCGAAGCGGCCAGCGGCGTCTTCGGCGAGCTGCAGGCCGGCTCCTTCCTGTTCATGGACGCCGACTACGCCGCCAACGAGCGCGACCCCGCGCAGCCGCAGTTCGAACACGCGCTCTACGTCAAGTCGCGGGTGATGAGCTCGAGCCTGCGGCATGCGGTCTGCGATGCCGGCCACAAGAGCCACGCCATCGACTCGGGCCTGCCGACGGTGCTGACGCTGGAGCCGACCGGCGAGCTCGAATACGCCAACGGCGGCGACGAGCACGGCATCCTGCGTCCCAAAGGCGCCAACCAGCGCGTGCCCCAGCTCGATGACGTGGTCTGGCTCATTCCCGGCCATTGCGATCCCACCGTCAACCTGCACCGTTATCTGATCGGAGTCGGCGGCGGCATCGAGCGCGGCAAGGTGGAGAAAATCATCCGGGTTGACGCCAGAGGCGCGCTGACCTGAGCCGGATCAAAATGGCGGCATGCAACTGTCGCCCAGCCAGGTCATCGTCCTGGCGACCCCGGTCTTCCTGCTGCTGATCGCCCTGGAGTACGCCTGGGGGATCTACCGCGGCCGCAACACCTACCGGCTGAACGACGCCATCAACAGCATCAGCCTGGGCATGCTGAGCGAGGCCAGCGGCGCGCTGCTCACGCTCTTTCGCGTCGGCATCTACACGGCGCTGGCCGCGCACATCGCGCTGGTCGATGCGCAGGCTTTCTGGCTGTCGCCCGTCGGCTGGCTCGCGGCGCTGGTCTTCTACGACTTCTGCTACTACTGGCAGCACCGCACCGGCCACCGCGTGGCGCTGTTCTGGGCCGCGCACGTGGTGCATCACCAGAGCCAGGACTACAACCTGTCGACGGCGCTGCGGCAGCCCTCCACCTATCCCTTCCTGAACTGGGTGTTCTACGTGCCGATGGCGCTGGCCGGCGTGCCGCCGCTGGTGTTCGGCATCGTCGCCCTGGTCGACCTGCTGTACCAGTTCTGGGTGCACACCGAACACGTCGGCAAGCTGGGCTGGTTCGACCGCGTGTTCTGCTCGCCGTCCAACCACCGTGTGCACCACGCCGTGAACGACATCTACCTCGATCGCAATTACGGCGGCATCCTGGTGCTGTGGGACCGCCTGTTCGGCACCTTCCGCGAGGAAGGCGAGCAGTGCGTCTACGGCACGCGCGCGCCGCTGCGCAGCTGGGACCCGCTGTGGTCCAACGCCGAAGTGTTCTGGGCGCTGGCGCAGGACAGCTGGCACGCGCGGTCCTGGGGCGACAAGCTGCGCGTGTGGTTCAAGCCGCCGGGCTGGCGGCCGGACGACGTGGCGCAGCGCTTCCCGAAACCACCGTTCGACATCGCGAAGGTGGAGCGCTACCACCCGCCCGTGTCGATGGCGGTGGGCTGGTTCGCGAGCCTGCAGTTCATCGCCCTGCTGGGCGGCGTGCTGTGGTTCCTCTGGCATGCCGACCAGGCGCCACTGGCCGGGTCGGTGATCTGGCTTGCCGCCCTGTGCACGGGCATGTGGGCCGTGGGCACGGTGCTGCAAGGACGGCTGACGGTGCTGCAGGTGCTGCTGGTCGAGGCGGCGGCGCTGTCCGTCGCCACCTCCGCGCTGGGACTGCAGGGCCCGCACCTCGTGTTCAAGCCGCTGGCCATGGTGCTGGCGGTTGCCTGCGTGCTGCAGCGCGGGCGGGGCGGCCGCTTCGAGGCGCTACTCGTCGCGGCGCTGGCCTTCTCGCTGGCCGGTGATGTGTTCCTGATGCTCTCCGGCTATTTCATTCCGGGACTGGCGAGCTTCCTGCTGGCGCACCTTTGCTACCTCGCCCTGTTCCGGCAAGGCGTGCAGTGGTTCCCGAGCGGCAGCGCGCTGGCCGGCACGCTCGCGGCAGGCGCGGCGATGTACGCCTTCCTCTATCCGACGCTGGACCCGGTGCTGAAAGTCGCCGTCGCGCTCTACACCCTCGTGATCGCGCTGATGGCGGCACAGGCGATCGGGCGGGCGGTGGCGGTGCGCGATGCCGCATCGACCGCGGTCGCGGCGGGAGCGCTGTTCTTCATGGCCAGCGATTCGCTGCTGGCGATCAACAAGTTCGCCCTGCCGCTGCCGATGGCGCAGTTCGCGGTGCTGGCGACGTACTACGTCGCGCAGCTGCTGATCGCGCTGAACGCGCGCGCACCTTCGGTGCGGGCGGCCTACAAGGACTTCGTGGCGACGAACGTCAGCGCCTGACCGTAGGTGGTATTCACCACGGCGGCTTCCAGCTGCTGCAGGTCGTGGCTGTAGACGGCGGCGCCCGAGAACACCACGCCCGGGAACACGCAAGGCAGGCCGCCGAACTGGATGGTCAGGTCGTAGGCGTCGTCGCGGCGCGGCACCACCTGCCCGGTGATGCTGCAGCCGTTCAGCACGGTGCTCAGCTTGCCGTCCGCCGTCACGTTGAAGGTGGTCTGGCGCAGGCCCAGCGAGAACGTCACTTCGCCCGGGTAGGAGCCCGCCAGGTCGGCCAGCTTGCCATCGGGATCGAAGGCCTTCAGGTAACCGAGCTGCAGCGCCGCGGCGTTCATGGTTCCCTTGATGCCGTTGCTGCCCGTCACCTTGCCGCTGATGGCGGCGGGCGTCGGACGCTGCGGCGGATAGGCGAAGTGGTAGTCCACGCCGTCGGTCGAGGTGAATTTCGCGCCCTGGAAATCGCCGGTGCCGCGCACGAGGCCGCCCAGCGTTCCGGGCGTGCCGGCGTACTTCAGGTAGTAGGTGCCGTCACCGAGGACGATCGCGCTGGCGGCGCGGTTGTCGACCGTGCCCTGCCAGAGGCCGGTATAAGGTTCACCGCCGCCGCAGGAAGACACCGCCACGCTGGCGAGGACTGCGGCGCCGAGGAGGGCCGCGCGTCGCATGGTTTGCTGGAGGAAGTCCATGGTCACCACCTTTCACAGGAAGTGACCAGTGTTGCTAACTGTAAGCTCTGCCGTCAACGCCGTTCGCCAGCAAATGTTCATTCGGCAAGTGATTTAGTTGGCAGAAAACGGCCGCCAGTGGTCTCTTCCGGCGTTGTATCTACGCAACTCGGGCCGTCAGGCCCCGTCGAACAGCTCCGTCCCGCGCGAAGGCGGCACCACGCCCAGGTGCCGGTACGCAGCCATCGTCGCGATGCGGCCGCGCGGCGTGCGCTGCAGGTAGCCCTGCTGGATCAGGTAGGGCTCGATCACGTCCTCGATGGTGTCGCGCTCTTCGCCGATGGAAGCCGCGACGTTGTCCAGCCCCACCGGCCCGCCGTCGAAGCGATGGATCACCGCCTCCAGCAGCTTGCGGTCCATGACGTCGAAGCCCTGCGGATCCACGTCCAGCATGGCCAGCGCCTTCTGCGCGATGCCGTGGTCGATCTTGCCGCTGCCCTTGACGTCGGCGTAGTCGCGCACGCGGCGCAGCAGGCGGTTGGCGATGCGGGGCGTGCCGCGCGAACGGCGCGCGATCTCGCTCGCGCCCTGCTCGTCGATCGGCGCCTTCAGCAGGCCGGCGCTGCGATGCACGATGCGGGTCAGCTCCTCGGGCGTGTAGAACTCCAGCCGCGCGACGATGCCGAAGCGGTCGCGCAGCGGATTGGTCAGCATGCCGGCGCGCGTGGTGGCGCCCACCAGCGTGAAGGGCTGCAGGTCCAGCTTGATCGATCGCGCCGCGGGGCCTTCGCCGATCATGATGTCGATCTGGTAGTCCTCCAGCGCGGGGTAGAGGATTTCCTCCACCACCGGCGACAGGCGATGGATCTCGTCGATGAAGAGGACGTCGTTCTTTTCCAGGTTGGTCAGCAGCGCCGCCAGGTCCTTGGGCTTTTCCAGCACGGGGCCGGAGGTCTGGCGCAGGTTCACACCCAGCTCGTGGGCGATGATGTGCGACAGCGTGGTCTTGCCCAGGCCCGGCGGGCCGAACAGCAGCACGTGGTCGAGCGCCTCGCCGCGCTTGCGGGCCGCGCCGATGAAGATCTCCAGCTGCTCGCGCGTCTTGGCCTGGCCGACGTATTCCTTCAGGCCCTTGGGTCGCAGCGCGCGTTCCAGCGCTTCTTCCTGCGGCGATGCGGGCGCGGCGGAGACCACGCGCTTGGGCGGCGGCGGAGCGAAATCGTCGGTCTGGATGCTCATCTCACCAGTGCCTTCAGCGCCTGCTTGATGCCTTCACTCACGCCGATGTCCTTGGGCAAGGACTTGAGCGCGGCCTGCGCCTCCTTGTCGCTGTAGCCCAGGCCGACCAGCGCCTGCAGGATGTCGCCCTGGTGGTCGGTGACCGGCGTGCCGCCCCCGGGCAGGCCGAGGTCGGCGCCGATCTTGCCCTTCAATTCCAGCAGCAGGCGTTCGGCGGTCTTCTTGCCGATGCCGGGCACCTTCACCAGGCGGCCGGCATCCTGCGCCGTCACCGCCTGCGCGATGTCGCCCACGCTCATGCCGCTCAGCACCGACAGCGCCGTGCGCGGTCCGACGCCCGAAATCTTGATCAGTTCGCGGAACGCCGCGCGCTCGCCGGGCGAGCCGAAGCCGTAGAGGATCTGCGCGTCCTCGCGCACCACGAAGTGGGTCAGCAGCGTGACCTTCTCGCCCAGGCCCGGCAGGTTGAAGAACGTGCTCATGGGCACATCCACCTCGTAGCCGACGCCGTTGCAGTCCACCAGCACCTGCGGCGGATTCTTGTCGCTCAGCGTCCCCGTCAATTTGCCTATCATTGCGGTCCCTTCCTGGGGATTATCACTTTGATTCTGCGTCACGCATTCACGCCCCTGAACAACAACCGCCTCGGCCACCTGTGCGGGCCCATGGACGAACACCTGCGCACCATCGAGCAGGCGCTGCAGGTGCGCATCGGGCACCGGCAGGAGCACTTCCGCGTCGAGGGACCCAAGGCGAAGGCGGAACGCGCGATGAACGTGCTGCAGGCGCTGTACGAGACGGCGGGCCGCAGCATTCCCCGCGATCGCGTGCAGCTGATGGTGGCCGGCGACGCGCCGCTGTCCGAGGACGACGACGGGTCGCTGGTGCTGCACACGCGGCGCAGCGACCTGAAGGCGCGCACGGCCAACCAGAGCGTCTATCTGGACAACATCGCCGGCCACGACATCACCTTCGGCATCGGTCCCGCCGGCACCGGCAAGACCTACCTGGCGGTCGCCTGCGCCGTCGACGCGCTGGAGCGCAACGCGGTGCAGCGCATCGTGCTGACGCGTCCCGCGGTGGAGGCGGGCGAGAAGCTGGGCTTCCTGCCGGGCGACCTCTCGCAGAAGGTCGACCCTTACCTGCGGCCGCTGTACGACGCCCTCTACGAGCTGATGGGATTCGACCGCGTGGCCAAGGCCTTCGAGCGCAACGCGCTGGAGATCGCGCCGCTGGCCTTCATGCGCGGCCGCACCCTGAGCAACGCCTTCGTGATCCTCGACGAGGCGCAGAACACCACCCCGGAACAGATGAAGATGTTCCTCACGCGCATCGGCTTCGGCAGCAAGGCCGTGGTCACCGGCGACGTGAGCCAGATCGACCTGCCCAAGGGCGCGCTGTCGGGACTCGTGGAGGCGGAGCACATCCTCAAGCGCGTGAAGGGCATCGCCCACACGCGATTCACGAGCGCGGACGTCGTGCGGCACCCGTTGGTGGCGCGCATCGTCGACGCCTACGACGCCGCGCGCGCCAAAGAGCGATGACGCTCGACCTGGCACTGCAGTTCGGCGAGTTTCCGGGCGTCGCCGCGCATCGGGCCCTGCTCACCAAGGCGCGAGTGAAGCGCTGGATGGCGATCGCGCTGAAGAATCCGGGCGAGATCTCCGTGCGCATCGTGGGCGAGGACGAAGGGCGCGCCTTGAACCGCCAGTACCGCCGCAAGGATTACGCGACCAACGTGCTGACCTTCGACTATGCGCAGCAGCCGGTGGTGTCGGCGGACCTGGTGCTGTGCGGTCCGGTGGTGGAGCGCGAGGCGAGGGAACAGGGCAAGTCGCTGGAAGAGCATTACGCGCATTTGCTGGTGCACGGGACCTTGCATGCGCAGGGTTACGACCACGAGCGGGGCGAGCGCGAGGCCATGGAGATGGAGGCGGTGGAGATCCTTCTCCTTGCCGCGCTCGGCATCGCCAACCCTTACTAGTCCCCGCGCGCTTGTCATCCCGGGCTCGACCCGGGATCCATCTTCCGCGGCCGAACGAGCTCCGGGAGATGGATTGCGGGTCAAGCCCGCAATGACATCATTTGACGGTCATCGGAATCGTCACCGGCCCATCGTTCACCAGGTGCACCTGCATGTCCTCCGCGAACTCCCCGGTCGCCACGACCGGATGCTGCCCGCGTGCTTTCTCCACGAAATAGTCGTACAGCCGCCGCCCTTCCTCCGGCGCGGCCGCATTGGTGAAACTCGGCCGGTTGCCGCCGCTCACGTCCGCGGCCAGCGTGAACTGGCTCACCACCAGCAGGCCGCCCGCGACGTCCTGCACGCTGCGGTTCATCTTGCCGGCCTCGTCGCTGAAGATGCGCAGCTTCAGCAGCTTGGCCAGCAGCTTGTCCGCCTGCACCTCGCTGTCGCCCCGTTCGGCGCAGACCAGCACCAGCAAGCCCTGATCGATCGCGCCCGTCACGCGCCCCGCCACTTCGACGCGCGCCTCGCGCACCCGCTGCACCACGGCCAGCATCAGATCAGGTCCTCTTCGTCATCGAAGTGCGGCTCCACGTTGTTCGGCAGCAGCTGGATGGTCGCCCGCAGGCCGGGCACCGCGCTCATCAAGGCCTGCTCCACCGAGGCGCGCAAGGCGGCCGCGCGGCCCAGGGACACGTTGGCCGGCATGTGCATGTGCAGGTCGACGAAGCGGCGGCGTCCCGAGCGGCGCGAGGAGACGTGATCGAAGCGGATGGTGCGGTGCTTGAACTGCGCCAGCGTCTTGTCGATCTCGGCCAGCACGTCGGGCTCCAGGGCGCGGTCCATCAGGCCCTCGGTGGAGCGCCACATCAGCGACACGCCTTCGCGCAGGATGTTGGCGGCGACGCCGATCGCCACCACCGGGTCCAGCCAGAGCCAGCCGGTCGCGGCCGCCAGGCCCACGCCGACCACGACGCCGGCGGAGGTCCAGACATCCGTCATCAGGTGGCGCGCGTCGCCATCGAGGGCCATCGAACGATGTTCGCGGGCCGACTGCAACATCAGCCACGCCAGTCCGCCGTTCAGCGCGGAGCTCAGGACCGACAGAACCATGCCGACGCCCAGCTGCTCCAGCGGCTGCGGCGCCCGCAGGCGCAGCAGCGCGGCCCACAGGATGGCCGCGGCGGCGATGAAGATCATCATGCCTTCGAAGCCGGAGGAGAAATACTCCGCCTTGTGGTGGCCGTAAGGATGGTCCTCGTCGGCGGGCCGCTGGGCGATCTTCACCATCACGAGCGCGAAGGCGGCGCTGGCCAGGTTGACGAGCGACTCCATCGCATCCGAGGCGAGGCCGACCGAACCGGTCAGCCACCAGGCCAGGGTCTTCATGGCGATCGTGACGATGGCAACGGCAATGGACCAGCGCAGCAGCGTCTCGGGCTGCAGGCGGCTGGCGGCATGGGCAAGCGACATGGCGCCGATTGTGCGACAGGCCGCATGCCAGAATCCGCGCCATGCGCCGCCCGACCGGCCAGCAAGGCCTGGCAATCGCCCTGTGGTTCGTCCTGACGGCGGCCGGATGCGTGCTGCTGGCCCGTGCCGAACTGGGCCGGCTGCGCGAAGCCTTCGAGACCGATGCCCGCATCGCGCACCGGCTGCTGAGCCAGCGCGCCGTGCAGCACGACGCCGTGCTGGCGACGCTGGCACTGCTGCAACCTTCGGCCGCCGCCGGCGCCGAGAAGCGCCTGCCCGCGCTCTATCCGCAGATCCTGGCGGTGCAGCGCCGCGACGGCGAGGACGCCTGGCCGGAACCCGCGCTGGCCGCCGCCGAAGCCGAATCGCGCAGCTTGAAACGCGCCGTGCTGGTCGATGCCGACCTGGCCGCAGCCCGCTATCGCTTGCTGCTGGCGGGGGCGCCGGCGAGCTTCGCGCTCACGATGGACCTGCGCGCCGTCGTGCCCTGGAGCGAGTGGCCGATGGCGCCGCAGCAAAGCCCGGTGCGCGTGAGCGTGGAACACGCCGGCCAGCATTACCTGCTCCAGCCCGGACGCGACCCCGGCACCGGCTGGCGCTATGAATTCCACAAGCACCTGGCCGCCGACAGCCAGCCTTTCGACGTGGCCGCCCTGCGCGTCGTCGGCTGGAACGAACTGCCCTGGCGCTGGATGCTGTCCTGGGCGGCCGCGATGGCCCTGCTGGTGGCGGCATGGCAATGGCTGCGGCGCCAGCGAGCCGAGCGGCAACGCGCCGAGGAATTGCTGCGGCTCGGCCAGGTCGCCCGCCTGAACTCCCTGGGCGAACTGGCCGCCGGCCTCGCGCACGAATTGAACCAGCCGCTGACGGCGGTGCTGGCCAACACGCAGGCCGCGCGGCGCCTGCTGGAGGACGAGCCGCCCGACCTGGCCACCGCGCGCGACGCGATGCGGCAGGCCGGCGACCAGGCCAAGCGCGCCAGCGAAGTGCTGGGGCGGCTGCGGCGCGGCATCGAGCGCCCGGGCCAGGGCGCCGCCTTGCAGCCGGTGCTGCTGGAACAGGCCGTGCGCAATGCGCTGTACCTGCTGGAGCCCGAGTTCGCCAAGCGCCAGGTCGCGCCGCGGCTCGAAAGCACGACGCCCTCGCTGGCCGTGCAGGCCGAGCCGGTCGCGCTGGAACAGATCATCCACAACCTGCTGACCAATGCCTTGCAGGCGCTGGACCAGGTGCCGGCCGGCGAACGCAGCCTGTCGGTGCGGCTGCAGGCCGACCAGGGACAAGGTGCGCTCACCGTGGACGACAGCGGCCCGGGCATTCCGCCGGAGTTGCTGCCGCGCATCTTCGAACCGTTCTTCAGCACGCGCGAGCAGGGGCTCGGCCTCGGCCTCAGCCTGTGCGAAAGCCTGGCCGCCGCCATGGGCGGACAACTCGGCGTGCAGCCGCGCACGCCGCGCGGCGCGGCCTTCACCTTGCGCCTGCCGCTGGCGCCCGCAACATGAGCGCGACGCTGTCCCCGCTGATCCACCTGGTCGACGACGACGAGGCCGTGCGCAGCAGCCTCGCGTTGCTGATCTCCACCGTCGGCCTGCGCGTGCAAGGCTGGAGCGACCCGCAGGCCTTCCTGCGCGAGTTCCCGCGCGGCGACATCGGCGCGATCGTGCTCGACGTGCGCATGCCGGGCATCAGCGGGCTGGCGGTGCTCGAGACGCTGCTCGCGCAAGGGGTCGACCAGCCGGTGATCATGCTGACGGGCCACGGCACCGTGGACATGTGCCGGCGCGCGTTCAAGTCCGGCGCCGCGGAGTTCCTGGAAAAACCGGTGGACGACGAGCTGCTGCTGGAGGCGCTGCAGAACGCCGTGCGCCAGCACGTGCGTTCGCGCGAGCGGCTCGCGGCCGACCAGCAGGCGCGCGAGCGCTATGCGCAGCTGTCGGAGCGCGAGCGCGAGGTGCTGGGCCTGATCGTCGAGGGGCTGACCAACAAGGAGATCGGGCGCGCGCTGACGCTGTCGCCGCGCACGGTGGAAACCCATCGCGCGAACCTGTTCGCGAAGCTGCAGGCGGAGTCGCTGGCGCAGTTGATCCGGCGTTATGCGAGCCTGGTGGACGGCGCGTGACCGGTCGAGTCGCTCCGTAAAACTACGGAACCCCGCGCGTAGCCGCACGAATGTCCAATCCGGACGCGGATTCCTACAGTTCTCCCACCAACCACGGAGACCTCACGAATGAACCGCTTCCTGATCGCCCTGACCCTCACCGCCACCGCTGCCGCCGCGCAAGCGCAAGGCGTGCGCACCGAGCGCAACGTCTCGCTGGCCCTGGCCAACCAGATCGCCGCGGCCACCGTCGCCGCCTGCTCCGCCAACGGCTACGCCGTGGCCGCGACCGTCGTCGACCGCGCCGGCGGCATCCGTGCCGTGCAGCGCGCCGACAATGCCGGCCCGCACACGCTGGCGGCCAGCTACGACAAGGCCTTCACCTCCGCCTCGGCCAAGAACAACACGCTGGCCATGATGGAAGGCGCGCAGAAAAACCCGGCCGCCGCCAACCTGGTGCACATCCCCGGCTTCCTGCTGCTGGGCGGCGGCGTGCCGATCAAGGTGGGCAACGAGACCATCGGCGCGGTCGGTGTCGGCGGCGCCCCCGGCGGCCACCTCGACGAGCAGTGCGCGGTGGCGGCGCTGGACCAGGTCAAGGAGCAGCTGAAGTGAAGACCATCGTGCTGGCCCTCGCGCTGGCCCTGGCCGGCGCCGCACAGGCGCAGGTCGGCCCCACGCCGGCCGAGGCCGCGCAGTACCAGGGCCTGCATGCCGCCGCGCACGCGGGCGATGCCACGCGCATCGCCAGGCTGGCCGCCGGCGGCGCCGACCTCAATGCACGCGACGGCTACGGCCGCACGCCGCTGCACGTGGCCACGTTCGCGAAGCAGCGCGGCGCGATCGAAGCCCTGGCCAAGGCCGGCGCGAAGCTGGACCTGCTGGAAAGCGACCGCTACGACGGCGTCACCATCGCCTCGGTGGCCGACGACGAAGCGACGCTGAAGCTGCTGCTCTCGCTGGGCGCCAGCGCGAAGCAGGTCACGAGCCGCTACGACGGCACCGCGCTGATCGCCGCGGCGCACCTGGGGCACGACGGCGTGGTGCGCCAATTGATCGCCGCGGGTGCACCGCTGGACCACGTGAACAACCTGCACTGGACGGCGGTGATCGAGTCCATCGTGCTGGGCGACGGCGGGCCGCGGCACCAGCGCACCTTGCAGGCGCTGGTTGCGGCGAAGGCGAACCTGCAGCTCGCCGATCGCACCGGACGCACGCCGCTGCAGCTGGCGCAGGCGCGCGGCTACAAGGAGATGGTGGCGATGCTGGAGGCGGCGGGCGCGCGTTAGTGCGGGCGGCCGGGATAGATCATCAGCGCCGGCTCGACCTGGGCCAACGCGATGAAATCCCGGTCGTTGTGCACCAGCAGCGCACCGTGCTCCAGTGCAACTGCAGCGATCAGACAGTCGTCAGGCTTGCGGATGGTGAATCCCACGCGCCGCGCGCGCCGATGCAGGATGGCTGCGATTTCGTACGTGGAAAGCTCCCGCGGTTCCAACAGCACCATGGTGGACAGCATGTCCCGCAGTGCTTCGAAGCCTCGATCGCTGCGGGCGCCCTGCAACACCTCTTGGTAGATGATGCCTGTGACGGCAATGTCCTCTTGACCATCTCGCTCGTCGACAAATCGGGTGCCTTGGGTATCCACGCCCAGGGAGCGATCGATCCAGACCGAGGAATCGACGAGCAGCATCAGGTTTTGCGCCGAGTCGGCGTCTTCTTGCTGGAGGGCCTGGCGGCCACCTTGTATGCGGCGCGTACCTGTTCGACGCGATACCTGCCGAACTCCTCAGGTGACGACGCCTTCGGATCGTAGGTCGGATCGATATCTCCCACGCCCAGAAAGTCCCGGAATCGCGGCCGCTTTGCGCGCGCAACCAGCTCGCGTAGGGCACGGTCGACCACCTCCCGCTTGGTGCGAGCGCCAGAGACCTCCATCGCCTGTGCGACGAGCGCTTCGTCGATGTCGATGTTGGTGATCATTTTGTGGATTGTATGTCTCTTGTATAAAAAAGCCACCCCGGGTAGGCCCCGAGCGCCTGAAGCCGACCGCTGGCTAGCATTTGCTCCTCTCTCGGAGGACTCGCAATGCGTACTCATCGTCTCACCCTCTTCGCCGCCGCCCTCACCGTCGCCGCCGGCACCCTCTTCGCCCAGGCTTCGGGCCTCACCCGCACGATGCTGGGCAAGCACGACCTCTCGGCGCCGGGCTACGAAGCCGTGATCGCGCGCGTCGAAGTGGCGCCGGGCGCCAAGGCGGGCCGGCACACGCATCCGGGCGAGGAGATCAGCTACATCCTGGAAGGCGAGGCGCTGCTGCTGGTCGACGGCCAGCCGCCGCGCACCGTGAAGGCGGGCGAGTCGTTCGTGATTCCGGCCGGGGTCGTGCATGACGCGCACAACGCGAGCGCCGCGCCGATCAAGCTGGTCGGGGTGTATGTGGTGGAGAAGGGGAAGCCGCTGGCGACGCCGGCGCCGTAATTTGCATCCGTGGGCAGCCGGGGTTGCCACCCCGGCATACGGAACGCGGGGAAAGCCGCGGTTCGCAAGGCTCACCACGGCCTACGGGGCCGTCCGTTAGGCCGTGGTGAGCGCGAAGCCGAACCGCGGCTGCCCCTCACGCCAACGTGACGCGCGCAAACTTCCGCTTGCCCACCTGCACGACATACGTGCCGGCTTCCAGCTTCAGCCCCTTGTCGCTGACCACGCTCGAATCCACCCGCACGCCGCCGCCTTCGATCAGGCGGTTTGCCTCGCTGGTGGAAGGCGCCAGGTTGGCCTGCTTCAACAACTGAGCGATCCCCAGCGGCGCGCCCGAAAGCGCGACCTCGGGGATCTCGTCCGGCACGCCGCCCTTGCTGCGGTTGACGAAGTCCTGCTCCGCCGCGTCGGCGGCCTGCGTGCTGTGGAAGCGCGCGGTGATCTCCTTGGCCAGCATGACCTTCGCATCGCGCGGATTGCGGCCGCCGGCCACTTCGGCCTTGAGCTTCTCGATCGCTTCGGTGCTCAGCGCGCTCAGCAGCGTGAACCAGCGCCACATCAGCACGTCGCTGATCGACATGACCTTGGCGAACATGGTGTTCGCCTCCTCGGTCACGCCGATGTAGTTGTTCTTGCTCTTCGACATCTTCTCGACGCCGTCCAGCCCCTCCAGCAGCGGCATGGTCAGGATGCACTGCGGCTCCTGGCCGTACTCGGCCTGAAGGTGCCGGCCCATGAGCAGGTTGAACTTCTGGTCGGTGCCGCCGAGTTCCAGGTCGCTCTTGAGCGCGACGGAGTCGTAGCCCTGCATCAGCGGGTACAGGAATTCGTGCACCGAGATCGAGGTGCCGCTCTTGAAGCGCTCGTGGAAGTCGTTGCGCTCCATCATCCGGGCCACCGTGTACTTGGCCGCCAGCTGGATCATCCCGCGGGCGCCCAGGGGGTCGCTCCACTCGCTGTTGTAGCGAACCTCGGCCTTGTCCACGTCCAAAACGGTGCGCAGCTGGTCGAAATAGGTCTTGGCGTTGGCCTCGATCTGCTCCCGGGTGAGGGGCGGGCGGGTGCTGTTGCGGCCGGACGGGTCGCCGATCGTCGTCGTGAAGTCACCGATCAGCGGAATGACCAGGTGCCCCAGGTCCTGCAGCTGTTTCATCTTGCTGAACACGACCGTGTGGCCCAGGTGGATGTCCGGCGCGGTCGGGTCCAGGCCGAACTTGATGCGCAAAGGCACCCCGGTTGCCTCGGAACGGGCCAGTTTCTGCAGCCAGTCCTCCTGCGGGATCAACTCCTCGCAGCCCCGCAAAGTGACCGCCAGGGCCGCCCGCGCGGCGTCGGTCACGGGCCATTTTTTTGTAACAAGCTCTTGATTCATAAGGAGTTTTACAGATGCCGGGCCGCTGAGGTTGGCTACAATGCGGGCTCGCCGGGCAGCTGCCGATTGTAAGTTGCCACCCGTTTTCTTCCCGTCCCGTTGCCAGCCGGTTTCTCCAGGCGACGTGGGCGACGACCTACCGCGGTGTAGGACGAACAACGACATCGCGGAGAGGGGATCCCGTTTTGAAGAGTCTGATCAGTGCCGGGGAGCAGCTCGCGTCGCGCGCCAAGCGCACGCTGGAGCACCACCCCCGGCAAATCACGGCCGTCGTGGCCGCGCTGCTGCTGTGCGGCGGTGGCGGCGCCTACGCCGTCGCCTCGCTCGGCCCCGACCCGTCCCTGCTTCCGGTCCGTGAGGTATTGGAACACGTGGAGACGCTGCCGCTGGACGCGCAGGTCGAAGCCCTCGACGGCCACCGTTTCAGCCTCTACAGCAGCGACACGGTCCGCAAGGCCGATTCCGTCGATTCGCTGTTGGGCCGCCTGGGCATCAACGACCCCGTCGCCGCCACCTTCCTGCGCCAGGACCCGGCCGCCCGCCAGCAGCTGCTGGCCGTCACCGGCCGCACCATCAGCGTCGAGGCCACCGACAACCGCAACCTGTCCCGCCTCACGGTTCGCTGGTCCTTCGAGGACCCGACCAAGTTCAAGCGGCTCGTGGTCGAGCGCCAGGCCGACGGCAAGTTCGCCTCGCGCATCGAGGTCGCGCCGCTGACCGCATCGCTGCGCGTCGGCACCGGCGTGGTCCGCACCTCGCTCTATGCCGCCGTCGACGACGCCGGGATCCCCGATGCCGTGACCAGCCAGCTGGTCGAAGTGTTCTCCGGCACCATCGACTTCCACCGCGGCCTGCGCGTCGGCGACCAGTTCGCCGTGGTCTACGAGACGCTGGAAGCCGACGGCGAGCCGCTGCGCACCGGCCGCGTCATCTCCGCCGACTTCACCAACGCCGGCCGCCGCCTGGACGCCATGTGGTTCCAGGAGCCGGGCCAGCGGGGCGGCTACTACAACTTCCAGGGCCAGAGCCTGGAGCGCGCCTTCCTGGCGTCGCCCCTGGCCGTGTCGCGGGTGACGAGCAGCTTCAAGATGCGCTTCCACCCGATCCTGCACACCTGGATCCAGCACAACGGCGTCGACTACGGCGCGCCCACCGGCACGCCGGTGCGCAGCGTCGGCGAAGGCCGGGTGGACTACGCCGGCCGCATGAACGGCTACGGCAACGTGGTGCAGATCGACCATGGCAAGGGCGACACCACGGTGTACGCCCACCTGAGCCGGGTCGACGTGCGCCTGGGCCAGCCGGTGCAGCGCGGCCAGGTGGTCGGCGCCGTCGGCGCCACGGGCTGGGCCACCGGCCCGCACCTGCACTTCGAATTCCGCGAGAACGGCCGCCAGCGCGACCCGATCGAAGTGGCGCGCCAGAGCCAGCCGGCCACCCTGTCGGCAGCGGCGCGTCCGGCCTTCGACAAGGCGGCGGAGTCGCTGCGGGCGCAACTGGCCGCGGTGACGATGAACGCGCCGCAGCTGGCTTCCGCGCGCTGACACTGGATCCCGGCTCCAGGCCGGGATGACAAGCCTTGGGGATACCATTCCCCCATGCGCGACCTCTTCATCGGCCTCATGTCCGGCACCTCCATGGACGGTGTCGACGGCGTGCTGGCCGGCTTCTCCACCGGCCGCCCGCAGGTCCTGCAGCACGCCAGCGCCCCCTTCCCGGATGGCCTGCGCGCGGAACTGATGGCGCTCAACACCTCGGGCCCGGACGAACTGCATCGCGCCTGGCTGGCCGGCAATGCGCTGATGCGCGTCTATGCCGACGTGGTGCATGCCCTGCTCGCGCATGCGCAACTGCCGGCATCGGCGGTACAGGCGATCGGCGCCCACGGCCAGACCGTGCGGCACCGGCCCCAGCAGTTCGACGGCACCGGCTACACGATCCAGCTCGCCCAACCGGCCTTGCTGGCGGAGCTGAGCGGCATCGAAGTGGTGGCCGACTTCCGCAGCCGCGACGTCGCCGCCGGCGGCCAGGGCGCGCCGCTCGCGCCCTTCTTCCACCAGGAGGTGTTCGGCCGCTCGGGCCACGCCGTCGGGGTGCTGAACATCGGCGGCATCTCCAACATCACGCTGCTGCGCGCCGACGGCAGCATGCGCGGTTTCGACTGCGGCCCCGGCAATGCGTTGATGGACGACTGGTGCGCGCAGCACACGGGCGCGCCCTACGACGACGACGGCCGCTGGGCCGCCTCCGGCCACGTGCAGGACCCACTGCTGGCCCGCCTGCTGGCCGAGCCCTACTTCGCCCTGCCGCCGCCCAAGAGCACCGGCCGCGACCTGTTCAACCGCCCCTGGCTGGAGGCGCACCTGCAGTCCTTCCGCCACCTGGCGCCGGTGGATGTGCAGGCCACGCTGACCGAGCTCACCGCGCGAGCGATTGCCAGCGAGGCCAAGCGGCATGCGCCGCAGCTGGAAGAACTGATCGTCTGCGGCGGCGGCGCGCTGAACGGCCACCTGATGCGGCGGCTGCAGGCCTTGCTGCCGGGTGCCAGGGTGAGTTCCAGCGGCGACCACGGCATCCCGCCCATGCAGGTCGAGGCCGCCGCCTTCGCCTGGCTGGCGCGCAAGGCCGTGCGCGGCGAAAAACTGGAGCTCACAAGCACAACGGGCGCCCATGGCGCCCGTGTGTTGGGGGGAATCTACCCGGCCTGATCAGGCCGAGAAGCTCGAACCGCAGCCGCAGGTGGTGGTTGCGTTCGGGTTCTTGATCACGAACTGCGCGCCCTGCAGGTCTTCCTTGTAGTCGATCTCGGCGCCCACCAGGTACTGGTAGCTCATCGCGTCGATCAGCAGCGAGACGCCGTTCTTGGTCATCACGGTGTCGTCGTCGTTGGTGATCTCGTCGAAGGTGAAGCCGTACTGGAAGCCCGAGCAGCCGCCACCCTGGACGAACACGCGCAGCTTGAGGTCCGGATTGCCCTCTTCGGCGATGAGATCGGCGACCTTGGCCGCGGCGCTGTCGGTGAACAGCAGCGGGGCGGGCATATCGGTCGAGACGTTTTCGGCAACAGCGCTCATGTGGATTTCCTCAGGTCTTGCCACCAATGGTACGCCAGGCGGCGGCCAGCCGCTCTCAGGCGCTCTTTGCTGCCAGCTTGAGTAAGGGCTTTTCTTCCTCGCCGGCGGCTCCGTTGGCCAGCAGCGGCCGCAGTTGACCGGAGATGGTGGCGCCCTGGTGCATTTCCAGGGCGATATAGGAAACGTCGCCTTCGATCCGGGCCTTGGGCTGCAATTCGAGCAGCTCGCGGGCGTGGACCGGGCCGCGCACGGTGCCGTTGATGATCACGTGGTCGGCGACGATGGCGCCGTGCACGATGGCCGCCTCGGAGATCACCAGCAGGCTGTTCTCCTCGGAGGTGGCCTGGATGTCGCCGTAGACCTCGCCGTCGACGCGCAGGCCTTCGTTGAATTTCATGTTGCCTTCGATGCGCGTTCCCTGCGCGATCAGGCTCTTGATGGGAGGCTGGGCTTTCTTACCGAACATGCTGGATTCTCCTGACGACTTTTTCGACTTACAAGGAAACGTTCTGCTGGGCCCGGCTGACCGACCCTTCCACCACCCGGGCGGAAACATTTTTTACCACGGCCTGGGGCGGCAGATCGACCATTCCCTCCAGACGGCGGTATTGGCGGAACTGAAGGGCTTGCGGCCCCCCCGGCAGGCCCATCATCCAGGGCTTTCCGTCCAGGGTGCCGGACACGTTGAGCTCCAGCTTGCCCCGGAATTCGGGCGCGTTCTTCACCGGCTGGATCACCAGCACCTGCCACTTCAGCTGGGTGCCGGACAGCACCTCGGCCTGCAGGCCGCGGATGGTGACGGCTTCGGTGCCGCTGGCGGGCATGAGCTTCTCGAAGAAGCCCAGGTCCTCGCGCAGGGCGCGGTTCTCGGTCTCGAGCACGCGGATCTGGTTGGCCAGGCGCTCCTGGGCGGAGCGCTCCACCAGCATCGCGCTGCCGGACGTGTTCAGGATGGATTGCAGCCGGTCGCGGTCGCCGCGCAGCTTGGCGGCGTCCAGGCGCAGCTGTTCGAGTTCTTCCTTGTCGGTGTTGTCGACGCCGGCCAGGCCCTTGCCCAGCTCGAAGGTCCACAGGGCGATGGCGCCGCAGAAACCCAGCACGATGGCGGCAGCGGCCCATTGCAGGGGCCAGGGCATGGCGCTGCGCACCTTCATCCGCGGTGCGCTGATGGTCAGCCTACGCCTGAGCAGCTTGAAACGCATGGATGAGGATGCTGCACAAAGAACAAAGCCGCAGCAAGTCTTGACTTGTGCGGCTTTGTGTCGGACGACAACCCGTAGGCCGTCGTCGGGGGAAGCTTAGCGCTTCGAGAACTGCTTGCGGCGGCGAGCAGAGTGCAGGCCGACCTTCTTCCGTTCCACTTCGCGAGCGTCGCGGGTCACGAAGCCGGCTGCGGACAGCTGGGGCTTGAGGGCCGCGTCGTAGTCGATCAGGGCGCGCGTGATGCCGTGGCGGACCGCGCCGGCCTGGCCGGATTCGCCGCCGCCGTGCACGTTGCACTGGATGTCGAACGCTTCAGCGTTGTTGGTCAGCACCAACGGCTGCTTGGCGATCATGATCGAGGTCTGGCGGCCGAAGAACTCCTGGATGTCCTTGCCGTTGACCGTGATCTTGCCGGAGCCCTTCTTCAGGAACACGCGGGCGACGCTGGATTTGCGACGGCCGGTGCCGTTGTTCCATTCACCAATCATCAATAGCTCCTTAGATTTCCAGCGGCTTCGGCTGCTGGGCGGTGTGCGGATGTTCGCCGCCACCGTAAACCTTCAGCTTCTTGATCATGGCGTAGCCCAGGGGACCCTTGGGCAGCATGCCCTTGACGGCCTTCTCGAGCGCGCGGCCGGGATGCTTGGCCTGCATTTCCTTGAAGGTCTGCTGGCGGATGCCGCCCGGATAGCCGGTGTGGCGGTAGTAGACCTTGTCCGTCTCCTTGGCGCCCGTGACACGGAGCTTGGAGGCGTTGATGACGACGATGAAGTCGCCGGTATCGACGTGAGGCGTGTAAATGGCCTTGTGCTTGCCGCGCAGTCGGAGGGCAGCTTCGCTGGCTACCCGTCCGAGCACCTTGTCGGTGGCGTCAATCACAAACCACTCGTGCTTCACGTCAGCGGGCTTGGCGCTGACAGTGGTCATTGAAGACTTTCGAGTAAGTTTGGCGGGCCCTTTTCCACGGTCGGTTTCCCTCTGGCGGGGATCTCTTAGGTGGGGTTTTCAGTTCCGTCGCGGGGCCACTAAGCGCTGCGGAACCCGGCATTATAGCCGTAAGTCGTCATCCCCGCCCCGGCCTACGCCGGGGCAGGCTCCGGCGGGGATCCAGGGCTTGCCGAGGGGTACCATCCGCGGATGTTCAGCTACCGCCACGGCTTCCATGCCGGCAACCACGCCGACGTCCTCAAGCACATGGTGCTGATCGCGGTCCTGAAGCACCTGACGGCCAAGCCGACCGCCGTGACGGTGGTCGACACCCACGCCGGCGCCGGCCTCTACCGCCTGGACTCCGATTTTGCCGGCACCTCCGGCGAGGCCCAGGACGGGATTGTGAAATTGTGGGCCAGCCCGCTGGCGGCCGAGCCGCCGCCGCTGCTGGCCGACTACCTGGAGCTGGTCGCCAGCTTCAATCCGTCGGGCAAGAAGAAGATCTACCCCGGCTCGCCCTTCGTCACCCAGGCCCTGCTGCGGCAGGACCCGCGTGACAAGCTGTGGCTGTTCGAGCTGCACCCCACCGACAGCAAGGCGCTGGCCGACCACGTGGCCCAGATCGAGGACCACCGCATGGTGGCGGTCAAGCGGGAAGACGGCTTCGAGGGCCTGCGCGCGCTGATCCCGCCGCCCTCGCGCCGCGGCCTGGTGCTGATCGACCCCAGCTACGAGATCAAGAACGACTACGGGCGCGTGGCCGCCTGCATCCAGGAGTCGCTCAAGAAGTTCGCAACCGGCACCTACATGGTCTGGTACCCGGTGATCCCGCGGCCGGAAGCGCACGAGTTGCCGCGCCGGCTGAAGACGCTGGCCAACCAGGCCGGCAAGCCCTGGCTGCACGCCACGCTCAACATCGGGCAGGCGCCCGAGCGGGCCAAGACCCATACGCCCGGCGAGCAGCCGATGCGGCAAGGCCTGACCGCCAGCGGCGTGTTCCTCATCAACCCGCCGCACACGCTCAAGGCGCCGCTGCAGGAGGTGCTGCCGCAGCTGGTGGAAGTGCTGGGGCGCGGTCGCGGCCAGGGACAGGTCGTGGAGTCCGGCGGCTGAAGCGGGGTTTGGTGCATCATGCGGCCATGACACGAGGCCCCACCATGGAACATCCCGATCCCGATACCCCCGCGGCAACCGGAGAGCCGCGCAATGCCTTCCTCGAGGAAAAGGCGTTCAAGTCGCGCACCGTGATGCTGTTCGGCGCCGTCAGCGACCAGTCGGCCAGCGACATCGCGCGCCGCCTGATCGCGCTCGACGCCGAATCGCACGCGCCGATCGACATGATCCTGAGCTCGCCCGGCGGCCACCTGGAGTCCGGCGACGCCATCCACGACATGATCCGCTTCATCCAGGCGCCGGTGAACATGATCGGCACCGGCTGGGTCGGCAGCGCGGCGACGCACCTCTACCTGTCGGTGCCCAAGGAGCGGCGCTTCTGCACGCCCAACACCCGCTTCCTGATCCACCAGCCCTCCGGCGGCGCGGGCGGACCGGCCAGCGACATCGCGATCCACGCGCAGGAAATCATCAAGGCGCGCGAGCGCATCGCCCGCACCATCGCGCGCGAGACCGGCCGCCCGCTGGATGGCGTGCTGGAAGACATCGAGCGCGACCGCTGGCTGTCGGCCGAGGAAGCGATCGACTACGGCCTGGTCGGCCGCATCATCGAGCGGAAGACGGATCTGAAGAAGTAGCGTCCAGCACGGTCAGGCTGACCTGCGCCGTCCCGCGGCCGCGGCCCAGGCCGATGGCCCGGGCGGCGGCGTGGCTCAGGTCGATGATGCGCTGGCGCAGGTGCGGCCCGCGGTCGGTGATGCGCACTTCGACCGTGCGGCCGGTCGCCAGGTTGCGCACCAGCACCCGCGTCCCGAACGGCAGGCTGGGATGGGCGGCGGTGAGGGCATGCATGTCGAAGCGCGCACCGCTCGCCGTGCGCTTGCCGTGGAAGCGCGCGCCGTACCAGGAAGCCAGCCCGCGCTCGCCGATGACGGGCTCGGGTGCCTCGTCGGCAAGCCCCGCCAGCGGCCACGCCGCCGCCAGTGCCAGCAGGAGAGCGGGAAGCCGCCTCATCCCAGGCGCTGGCACAAGGCCAGCGTCGGCCCCGCCTGGTTCATCGTGTAGAAGTGCAGCCCCGGCGCGCCGCCGCGCTGCAGTTGCTCGCACAGCGCGCTCACCACGTCGAGGCCGAAGGCCTTGATCGACGCCGTGTCGTCGCCGAAGCTTTGCAGCCGCAGCCGGATCCAGCGCGGCACTTCGGCGCCGCAGGCGTCGGAGAAGCGCAGCAGCTGGCTGGAGTTGGTGATCGGCATGATGCCCGGCACCACCGGCAGCGCGATGCCCAGCTTGTGCGCCTCGTCGACGAAGCGGAAATAGGAGTCGGCGTTGTAGAAGTACTGCGTGATGGCCGAGTCCGCCCCGGCTTTCGCCTTGGCCGCGAAGGCCTGCAGGTCGGACTGCGGCGACTTCGCCTGCGGGTGCACCTCGGGATAGCAGGCCACCTCGATGCGGAAGGTCCGGCCCGTCTCCGCGCGGATGAACTCCACCAGCTCGCTGGCGTACTGGAACTCGCCGCCCATGCCGTAGCCGCTGGGCATGTCGCCGCGCAGGGCCACGATGCGCTTCACGTTCATGGCCTTCAGCTGCGCGAGCTGGTCGCGCACCTTGGCGCGCGTCGCGCCTATGCAGCTGAAATGCGAAGCCGCTTCCACGCCTTCGGCCAGGATCTCGCTGACCGCGCCGAAGGTGCCGCTCTGCGTGGAGCCGCCGGCGCCGAAAGTGACCGAGCAGAACTCGGGGCGCAGCGCGTACAGCTGCTTGCGCGCGGCGCGCAGCTTGTCGCTGCCTTCCGCCGTTTTCGGCGGGAAGAATTCAAGACTCAAGGGAAGCATCAATCGCTCCTCTGGGCATGCAAAAAGAACTCCCGGTTGCCATCACCGCCGGCAATGGGACTGTCGTACCACCCGCGCACCGGCAAGCCGAGCGATTCACAGGCAGCGCGCAAGCGCTGCTCCACCTGCGCGTACAGCGACGCATCGCGCACCACGCCGCCCTTGCCGACTTGCCCCGGCTGCAGTTCGAACTGCGGCTTGGCCAGCACCAGCAGGTGGCCGCCCGATTTGAGCAGCGGCGCCAGCGCGGGCAGCACCAGCGTCAGCGAGATGAAGGACAGGTCGCCGGTCACCAGGTCGAACTCCGCCCCGACCTGCTCCGCGCTCAGCTCCCGCGCATTCAGCTTCTCGATGGCCACCACCCGCGCATCGCCCCGCAGCTTCCCGTGCAGCTGGCCGTGGCCGACGTCGACGCCGGTCACCCGGGCCGCGCCATGCTGCAGCAGGCAGTCGGTGAAGCCGCCGGTCGACTGGCCGACGTCCAGGCATTTCCAGCCCTGGACGTCGAGTTGCGCAGTCCGCAGCGCGCCTTCCAGCTTCAGGCCGCCGCGCGAGACGTAGCGCGCCTCGGCGGTGTCCAGCAGCTGCAGTTCCGCGCTGCCGGGCAGCTCGTCGCCGTTCTTGGCCACGGGCTTCCAGGCGCTGCCGTCGAACCACTGCACGCCGGCCGCGATCAGCCGCTGCGCCTGCGAGCGCGTGGCGGCCAGGCCGCGTTCGACGAGCAATTGGTCGGCACGCATGGGGGGATCGTGAAGAAGGATGTCATTGCGGGCCTGGCCCGCAATCCAGCTCCCGTGCCTGTTCGGCCGCAGGGCTGGATCCCGGGTCAAGCCCGGGATGACATGAACTTCCATCAATAACGGTAGGTATCGGGCTTGTACGGCCCGTTCTTGTCCACGCCGATGTACGCGGCCTGCGCGTCCGTCAGCACGGTCAGCTGCGCGCCCAGCTTGGACAGCTGCAGGCGCGCGACCTTCTCGTCCAGGTGCTTGGGCAGCACGTAGACCTGGCCCACTTCGTAGTCGTTCGGCTTGGTGAACAGCTCGATCTGGGCGATGGTCTGGTTCGCGAACGAAGAGGACATCACGTAGCTGGGGTGGCCCGTGCCGCAGCCCAGGTTCACCAGCCGGCCCTTGGCCAGCAGGATGATGCGCTTGCCGTCCGGGAAGATCACGTGGTCGACCTGCGGCTTGATCTCGTCCCACTCGTACTTCTCGAGCGAGGCGACGTCGATCTCGTTGTCGAAGTGGCCGATGTTGCAGACGATGGCCTGGTCCTTCATGGCCTTCATGTGCTCGTGGCGGATCACGTCCTTGTTGCCCGTGGTCGTGACGAAGATGTCGGCCTTGTCGGCGGCGTACTCCATGGTCACCACGCGGTAGCCTTCCATCGCGGCCTGCAGGGCGTTGATGGGGTCGATCTCGGTGACCCACACCTGCGCCGACAGCGCGCGCAGGGCCTGGGCCGAACCCTTGCCCACGTCGCCGTAGCCGGCCACGACCGCGACCTTGCCGGCGATCATGACGTCGGTGGCGCGCTTGATGCCGTCCACCAGCGACTCGCGGCAGCCGTACAGGTTGTCGAACTTGCTCTTGGTGACGGAGTCGTTGACGTTGATGGCGCGGAACTTGAGCAGGCCCTTCTTCGACATCTCCTGCAGGCGGTGCACGCCGGTGGTGGTCTCTTCGGTCACGCCGACGATCTGCGCGGCCTTGCGGCTGTACCAGGTCGAATCTTCGGCCAGCTTCCTGCGGATGGAGGCGAACAGGATGCGCTCTTCCTCGCTGCTGCCGTTGCCGGCGACGAGCGACGCGTCCTTCTCGGCGCGCTGGCCCAGGTGCATCAGCAGGGTGGCATCGCCGCCGTCGTCCAGGATCATGTTGGGGCCTTCGCCTTCCGTGCCCTTGGCGCCGAAGTCGAAGATGCGATGGGTGTAGTCCCAGTAGTCTTCCAGCGACTCGCCCTTGACGGCGAACACCGGTGTGCCGCCCGCGGCGATGGCGGCAGCGGCGTGGTCCTGCGTGGAGAAGATGTTGCACGAGGCCCAGCGCACGGTGGCGCCCAGGGCCTGCAGCGTCTCGATCAGCACCGCGGTCTGGATCGTCATGTGCAGCGAGCCGGTGATGCGCGCGCCCTTGAGCGGCTGGCTCTTGGCGTACTCCGAGCGGATGGCCATCAGGCCGGGCATCTCGGTCTCGGCGATGCGGATTTCCTTGCGGCCCCAGTCGGCGAGCGACAGGTCGGCGATGGCGCAGTCCTGGGTGGGGACGGGCTTGAGAACGGCGTTCATTGATGGCTCCAAATCAGATTTGAGTCAGCCACTCGGTCCAGTCGGGGGGATTCCTCACCGCACGGAAGAGTGGGTGAGCGTCGTTGCATGTAGATTCCGAGCCTCGCGTCCGTGATGGACGCTGCAACGCTCCTCGGTTGCGCCGATTTTACCGGCAAAGCGACCCGGGGCGCCAATCACCCCACGGCAGCGTCCGGAACCGTTAAAAAGGCCAACATGCCGTCCTCCGCCCTCCCCACCGCCCCCATCGCACCGATGCTGGCGAAGATCGCCGATGCCTTGCCCACCGGCGAAGGCTACCTGTTCGAGCCCAAATGGGATGGTTTCCGCGCCCTGGTATTCCGCGGCGCCGACCAGGTCTACCTGCAAAGCCGTGACTTGCGGCCGCTGAACCGCTACTTCCCAGAGCTGGAGAAGGCGTTGCAGGAAGCGCTGCCCAAGGGCTGCGTGCTCGATGGCGAGATCGTCGTGGCCGGCAAGCGCGGCCTGGACTTCGACGCCCTGCAACAGCGCATCCATCCGGCGCCCTCGCGCATTGCGCGCCTTGCGAAGGAGACGCCGGCCGGCTTCGTGGCCTTCGACCTGCTGGGCGCCGGCGGCAAGTCGACGATGGAGCTGCCGCAGGCTGAACGCCGCCTGCGGCTGGAGCGCCTGCTGGCCAAGGCCAAGCCGCCGCTGTACCTCACGCCGATGACGCGCGACCGCGCGCAGGCCGAAGAGTGGCTGCAGAAGTTCGAAGGCGCGGGCCTCGACGGCGTGATCGCCAAGCTCGAATCGGCGACCTACCAGCCGGCCAAGCGCGCGATGCTGAAGATCAAGCACGTGCGCAGCGCCGATTGCGTGGTGGCGGGCTTCCGCTGGTACAAGGAGCGCGACGACGCGGTCGGTTCGCTGCTGCTGGGCCTCTACGACAACGAAGGCGTGCTGCACCACGTCGGCGTGACTTCGTCCTTCACCATGGCCATGCGCGAGGAGCTGGCCAGGGAACTCGAGCCGCTGCGCACCGGCGTCGACAAGCACCCCTGGCGCGACTGGGCCGGCGCCGAGGCAGGCGAAGGCGGCCAGCGCATGCCCGGCGCGCAGAGCCGCTGGAGCGGCGGCAAGGACCTGGGCTGGGAGCCGCTGCGGCCCGAGCGCGTGGTGGAAGTCAAGTACGACCACCTGCAAGGCGACCGCTTCCGCCACGCCGCGGTCTTTCTGCGCTGGCGGGCCGACAAGCCGGCCGAAGACTGCAAGTACGACCAGCTGGAGGTGACGACGCCGTTTGCGCTCTCCAAGGTGTTCGGCGCATGATGGCCTCCGCGCCATGACCGACAGGACCACCTCGACGCAGTGCTGCATTGCCGGCGGCGGACCGGCCGGGATCATGCTGGGCTTCCTGCTGGCGCGTGCCGGCGTCGACGTGGTCGTGCTCGAGAAGCACGCGGACTTCCTGCGCGACTTCCGCGGGGACACCATCCACCCTTCCACGCTGACGGTGCTGGACGATCTCGGCCTGCTGGACGAATTCCTCGCGCTGCCGCACGACGAAGTGCTGGAACTGACGGCGGACGTCTACGGCGAGATCTTCACGATGGCGGACTTCCGCCACGTGCCGGCGGCGCGCCACATGCTGGTGCTGGTGCCGCAGTGGGACTTCCTGGACTTCATGGCGCGCAAGGCGCGGGAGCTGCCGCACTTCCACCTGCGCATGGGCAGCCGGGCCGAGGCCGTGGTAACCACCGGCGAGCGCGTCACCGGGCTGGAGGGCAGCGACGGCGAGGGCCGCTGGCGGATCGATGCCGACCTCGTGGTCGCCGCCGATGGCCGACACACCACGGTGCGCGAAAGCGCGGGCCTGCAGGCCACCGATGTCGGCGCGCCCATCGACGTGCTCTGGTTCCGCCTGCCGCGCGATGCGGCACGGCATCCGGCGCGCACCGGCGGCATCATCCGCACGGGTGCGATGCTGGTGATGCTGGATCGCGGGACCTACTGGCAGTGCGCCTTCGTCATCCCCAAGGGGTCGCTCGATGCGCTGCGCGCCGAAGGCCTGGAGCGCTTCCGCGCGCGCATCGCGGCGATCGCGCCTTACCTGGAACCGGAACTGCAGCCGCTGGCCGGCTGGGACGACATCAAGCTGCTGAGCGTGCAGATCACCGACCTGCCGCGCTGGTACCGCGACGGCCTGCTGTGCATCGGGGACGCCGCGCACGCGATGTCGCCGGTGGGGGGAGTCGGCATCAACCTGGCGATCCAGGATGCCGTGGCGGCGGCCAACCTGCTGGCCGCGCCGCTGCGCGAGGGCAGGCTCACCAGCGCGGACCTGCACAAGGTGCAGCAGCGCAGGCACTGGCCGGCGCGCGTGACGCAGCGCGCCCAGGTCGCGATCCAGGAAACGGTGCTCTCGCCCTTGCTGGCCAACACGAGCGGGCCGGGCCACCCGCCCGCCGTGCTGCGCCTGCTGCAGCGCTTTCCGCGGCTGCGGCGGCTGCCGGCGCGGCTGGTCGGCATCGGCGTGCGGCCGGAACGCGTGGAAAGCGTCCAGCGCTGAGCTTCAACGGGCAGCGCCGCGGCGGAAGCAGCCGACGGCGTGGTCGTCGACGATGCCCACGGCCTGCATCCACGCATAGACGATCACCGGCCCCACGAACTTGAAGCCGCGCTGCTTCAGCGCCTTGGAGATCTCTTCCGACTTCTCCGTGCTCACTGGCAGGCTGCGGCCGTCGCCGCGGATCACCTGGCCGCCGGTGAAGGACCAGCAGAAGTCGGCGAAGTCCTCGCCCTGTTTCTCCATGGCGCAGTAGATCTTCGCGCCGGCAATGGTGGCCTCGATCTTCGCGCGCGAGCGGATGATGCCGGGGTTCTCCAGCAGCTTCGCGACCTTCTTCTCGTCGAAGCGCGCAACCTTGCGCGGATCGAAGCCGGCAAAGGCCTCGCGGAAGGCTTCGCGCTTGTGCAGGATGGTCCGCCAGGAGAGGCCCGCCTGGAAGCCCTCCAGCATCAGCATCTCCCACAGCATGCGCGCATCGCGCTGAGGCACGCCCCATTCCTCGTCGTGGTAGCGGGCCATGAGCGCGTCGTCGCCGTTGGCCCAGGAGCAGCGGTTCAAGGTGGTCATCGGCCGATCGTACGGTCTGCGCCGGCCGGTCCGGCCACCACGAAAAAAAGGGGCCGAAGCCCCTTTCCTGGAAGACCGGCGGGTCAGTCCTTGTGCTTGTCGTGGCCCTTGGCCTTGCCCTGGCCGTGCTTGCCCGGACCGTCGGCATTGATGGCGCTGCTCACCGAGCCGGCGCTCACCGCGCCAGCCCCGTTGGCACCGGCACCCGCAGCTGCAACGCCGCCGAGGGTGGTGGAGGTGCTGCTCGTGCCGCTGGTGCCCGCCTGGGTGTTGCTCGTCGTCGCCGTGTTCTGCGTCGCGCTCGTGGCCTGGTTGGTCACGGCGCTCGGGCTGATGGTGACGTTGCTGTGCGGCATCGCCCGGAAGGTGGCGTCCGTGTTCACCGTGGTGCTCGCCTTCGGCGCGACCGACTGGCTGGCGGTGGTGCTCGTGGTGCTGCCCGCGCGATTCGTGGTCTTGCCGCTCTTGCCCGATCCCGTGGTGCTGCCGGTTGCCGCCTGCGTGCTGCTGGTGGTGGCGGTGTTCTGGGAGGCCGACGTGGTCTGGTTGGTCGTGGCGCTCGGGGCGATGGTGACGTTGCTGTGCGGCATCGCCCGGAAGGTCGCGTCGGTGTTGACCGTGGTGCTCGCGCTCGGGGCGACCGACTGGGTGGCCTGCGTGCCGGTGGTGCTCGTCGCCGTGTTGGCGGTTTGGGCGAGGACCGAGCCGCTGGCGGCGGCGGCGACGACGGCGGCGATGAGGGTGAGTTTGTTGATCATCTGGTTTGTTTCTCCGTGGACAGATGCGCCATGTTGAGCAGGGGTGCGCCGCGCAAGGTGTCATCCACAGGGGACGGGCTCGGACGGCCAGCTCCTACACGTGGGCGGGCTCAGCGATTGCGCCGGGCTAGGTCAGCATCAGGTGGAAGCGGGCTTGTCCGCCTTGGGCCGCAAGCGCGCCGGCACGTGCTCCAGGTTGATCCGCACGCGGTACGACACCGATGAACTTCCGCGCATCTTGTCCACCAGCACGTCGGCCGGCTGCAGATGAGCCGCGGCCTTCGGGTGCTTGGCCTTCCAGTCCTCCGCGGCCGCGATCGCTTCGGCTTCGCGCTGCGCGCGCGCAACTTCGACCAGCGGCTTCTTCGAGGGCGGCGCCCGCCTCGGCTCGCCGGCGCCCTTGCGGTAGTGCGGCGGCCAGGGCGCGTCGCCTTCGCCGTGCGACTCGGCCAGCGCCAGCAGCGGCTCCAGCGATTGCGGCTGCTCGTCGATTGCCGCATGCGGATCGCCGACCTGCAGGAACCGCCTGGGCACGGTCCACAGCGTGAAGTCGGCCGGATTGCACGCATCGAGTTCGTCCCAGCGCACCGGGGCCGACACGCGCGCATCGGGCTTGGCCCGCACCGAGTAGGCGGAGGCCACCGTGCGGTCCTTGGCGTTCTGGTTGTAGTCGACGAACACGCCGTGGCGCTCTTCCTTCCACCACTTGCTGGTGGCGAGCTGGGGCGCCCGGCGTTCGATCTCGCGCGCCAGCGCCAGTGCGGCGCGCCGCACTTCGTCGAAGGTCCAGCGCGGCTGGATGCGCACCAGCACGTGGATGCCGCGCGAACCCGAGGTCTTGGGCCAGCCCACCAGGCCCAGGTCGGCCAGCACCGAGTGCGCGACCTTGGCCACCTCGACGATCTGCGGCCATTCGATGCCGGGCACGGGATCGAGGTCGACCCGCAGTTCGTCGGGATGGTCCAGGTCTTCGGCGCGCACCGGGTGCGGGTGCAGTTCCAGGCAGGCCAGGTTGGCCATCCAGGCGAGGTCGCTCGCGTGGCGTGGCACGACTTCCTCGGCGCTGCGGCCCGAGGGGAAGCGGATCTGGGCCACCTCGAGCCAGTCGGGCCGTTTCTCGGGAGCACGCTTCTGGAAGAAGAAATCCTCGGCGATGCCATTCGGGTAGCGCACCAGCACGCAAGGCCGGCCACCCGCGCCGCGCAGCGCGCCTTCGGCCACCGCGAGGTAGTAGTCGACGAGGTCGCGCTTGCGCACGCGCGCTTCGGGGATCAGCAGCTTGTCGGGGCTGGTGATGATGACCTCGCGGTCGCCGACCGTGAGGTGGAGTTCTTCCTTGGCGGCGGGCATGAGGGCAAGCTAGCGCGGGTGGGGCATGCGTGGTGTCGGACGCAGCCGCGGTTCGGCTGCGCGCCCGCCACGGCCTACGGGCCGCACCGGCGAGCCGGGGTTTCCACCCCGGCCTACGAAATCGGATAGCCGTAGGCCGGGGTGGAAACCCCGGCTCCCCCATCCCCGCCATCCACCCGTAGGCCGTGGTGAGCGGCGCAGCCCGAACCGCGGCTAGCTCCGCAACAACCGCGGCAACGCCTTGCCCGTCGGCACGCCCGGGAACAACGCCCGCGCCACCCGCTCCGGCTCGATTCCGAAACACTCGCCTGCCGCTGCGCTCACCAAGGCATCGAGCCCGGTCGTCGGCTGCAGGTCCCGCCCCTCGTACAAGGACGCCAGCCCCGGCCAGTCGCCCAGCACGCGCCCGCCTTGCACCGCGCCGCCCAGCAGCATCGCCGCCGAGGCCGTGCCGTGGTCCGTGCCGTTCGTGCCATTGGCGGCCGCGGTGCGGCCGAACTCCGTCGCCACCAGCACCACCGTGTCGACCCAGGCCGGTCCCATGCCGGTGCGCAAGGCGGCCAGCATCGCATCGAGGTTCTTCAGCTGGTTCGCGAGTCGCGGACCTTGCGCACTGTGCGTGTCCCAGCCCCCGGTCTCCAGCATCGCGATGCGCGGACCGGCAGGCTGCGACAGGAAGCGCGCGGCCAGCTGCCCCAGCTCGGCCGGGTTCTGCCGCAGCGGCGCGCCCGCCATGCCGCGCGCTTCCATCGCGGCCGTCCACAGCGCGTGCAGCTGCGCATCCTGCGCGTACAGCTGCTCCACGCGCTGCAACAGGTCCTCGGGCGCCTGCCGCAGGGCCGAAGGCGCATACGAGGTGACCTTGGCCGGGCCGCGCATGGCCAGCGGCAGGGTCGGCGTGATCGCGACCGCCTCCGCGCCTTCCTTGGGCAGCAGCGCCACCAGGCGGTTCAGCCAGCCGTCCTTCAATTGATAAGGCGCGCTGCCGCCGGTCTCCAGCACGTTCTGGCCGTCGAAGTGCGAGCGATCCCGGTAAGGCGAGGCCACCGCATGCACGAACAGCGCTTCCTGCGCCGAATGCAGCTTCGCGGTCTCGGCCAGCGCGGGATGCAAGCCGAAGAGGCCGTCCATGCGCGTGAGCGACGCCGCATCCAGCGCGATCGCGCCGCGCAGCCGCGCATAGGCCGGATCGGCATAAGGCACGACGGTGTCGAGGCCGTCGGCCGCGCCCCGCTGGATCACGAAGACGAAACGCCGCTGCGTCGCGGCGCCGGCCAGCACCAGCCGCGGCGCCGCCAGCCACGCGGTGCCGGCAGCAGCGAGCTGGAGGAAACCGCGGCGCGAAGGGGAACGGGCTGTCATGGCTTACCTCCTCATGAATTCGGGCGACACCATCAGCAGCGCCAGCGCCGTGGCCGGACTGTCGGCACGCGCCAGCGCCGTGGCCGTAGCCGCACCCACGCCGCCGGGCAGCAACTGCGGCGCCAGCGCCCGCGCATCGAGCGTGGCCGGCGCCAGCGACGCCAGCCGCTGCGCCAGCTCCACCCGCCGCAGCAGCAGGTCGGGCGCCATCCAGCTGGCCGCAAGGTCGTCGTAGCCCGCAGGCGAGCCGGGCCGCCACACCGGCTGGCCCAGCTGGGCCAACATCGGGGCCAGCATCGTGCTGCGCGGCTCGCGCACACCCAGCCCGCGCAGGGCCGACAAGGTCCAGTCCCAGGGCGTCTTGAACTTGGGCTGGGCCTGCGCCCAGGCCTCCGGCGATTCCACCAGCGCGCGATACACGGTCGGCAGGTCGCCGCCGCTTTGCAGGAAGGCTTCGGCCAGGCGCTGCTGCAGCACGGGCGGCGGCTGGTCGCCGGCAAAGTGCCGCGCCAGCTTGGCCGCGATGTGCTGCGCGGTCGCCGGATGGCGCGCGAGGTCCGACAGGATCGCCGCCGCCTGCGCCTCGCCGCGCTGGTCGTAGGCCTGCCCCAGCACCCGCCGCGGCCCGGGTTCGTGCAGCGCCGGGAAATAGGCAAAAGCGCCGGGCGCCGCGTTGGCCGGCAGTCCGGGCAAGCCGCCCACGCTCCAGCCGGTGAGGGCGCGCGCGAACTCGGTCACGTCGTCCTGGCCGTAGCCGCTGCGCACGCCCAGCGTGTGCAGCTCGAGGATCTCGCGCGCCAGGTTCTCGTTGAGGCCGCGCCTGCGTTCCGGCGGCGCCCGCCGGCCGGCCGCGCTCTCCGGCCCGACCGACCGCGCCTGGTCCAGGTACAGCAGCATGGCCGGATGGCGCTCGGCGGCCAGCAGCAGGTCCTCGAAGCGGCCGAACACGTGCGGCCGGATCGCCTCCGCCTCGAAGCTGCCGGCTAGCAGGCCCAGCGGCGCCTTCTCGACCGACACCGCGAAGTGGTTGGCCCAGAAGTGCACCAGCCGTTCGGCGAACGGGGCCTGGGTCTCGACGGCGCTGGCGGTGCGGGCCAGCACCGCGCTGCGGTAGCGCTCCTGCCCCAGCTGGGCCAGCTTCTGCCGCGCGGCCAGTTCATCCGGCCCGCGCAGGCCGCGCTGGTACTCGCCGTAGTAGGTGACCAGTTCGCCGCTGCCCGGCTCGCCGGACCAGGCCGGCGCCTTCGCGTCGTAGCGTTCGAACTGCGCCAGCAGGAATGCCCGCGGATCGGGCGGAAGGGTTTCGCCGGGACGCGCGCCGAGCCCGAAGCGGTTCAGGGCAGCGGCGGCCAGCCGTGGGTCGGCAGCAGGGCTCATGGGACCTCCGATGCCGGAATTAACGCCGAAGGCCGGTGATTCGTCACGCGCCAGCTTGTAAAGACCGCGCAAAGCACACGCGGCTGCCGGCTTGGCACAATACGGGGGTCCAGCCGCGGCGTCCGCCCGTGCGCCCGCCCCCTCCGGAGTCTCCCTTTGTCCGCCTCGCCCCTGGGCGCCGAAACCCGGCGCCGCCGCACCTTTGCCATCATTTCCCACCCCGACGCCGGCAAGACGACGTTGACGGAAAAGCTGCTGCTGTTCTCCGGCGCGATCCAGATCGCCGGCGCGGTCAAGGGCCGCAAGGCCTCGCGCCACGCCACCTCGGATTGGATGGAAATCGAGAAGCAGCGCGGCATCTCGGTGGCTTCGTCGGTGATGCAGATGCTGTACCGCGACCACGTGGTCAACCTGCTCGACACGCCCGGCCACAAGGACTTCTCCGAAGACACCTACCGCGTGCTGACCGCGGTGGACGCGGCGCTGATGGTGATCGACGCAGCCAACGGCGTGGAAGCGCAGACGCGGCGGCTGATCGAGGTCTGCCGCCAACGCGACACGCCCATCATCACCTTCGTCAACAAGATGGACCGCGAAGTGCGCGAGCCGCTCGACATCCTCGACGAGGTGGAGCGCGAGCTGGGCATGCCCTGCGTGCCCATGACCTGGCCGGTCGGCAAGGGCAAGGGCTTCGGCGGCATCATGAACCTGCGCACGCAGGCCATGACGGTGTTCGAGTCGGGCAGCGAGCGCCGGCCGCAGGACTTCGACACGATTCCGCTGGAAGACGCCGCCACGCTGCAGGCGCGCTTCGGCGACGAGTACACGCAGGCCGCCGAGAGCATGGAGCTCGCCGTCGGCGCCTCGCCCGAGTGGGACCACGCGGCCTTCCTGGCAGCCAAGCAGACCCCGGTGTTCTTCGGCTCCGCCGTCAACAACTTCGGCGTGATGGAGGTGCTGGACGCGCTGGTCGACCTGGCGCCTTCGCCGCAGCCGCGCGTGGGCCATGCCATGGTCAACCGCCAGAGCGTGGAGCGCGTGGTCGAGCCCGACGACGAGGCCTTCTCCGGCGTGGTGTTCAAGGTACAGGCCAACATGGACCCATCGCACCGCGACCGCATCGCCTTCGTGCGCATGGCCTCGGGCAAGTTCACGCCCGGCATGAAGCTCAAGGTGCAGCGCACGTCCAAGGAACTGCGGCCCACCTCGGTGGTGACCTTCATGTCGCAGCGGCGCGAGGCCGTCGACGAGGCCTATGCCGGCGACATCATCGGCTTCACCACGCACGGCGGCGTGCAGCTGGGCGACACCATCACCGACGGCACGGTCAACCTGCAGTACACCGGCCTGCCCTTCTTCGCGCCCGAACTGTTCATGGTGGTCGTGCTGAAGAACCCATTGCGCACCAAGCAGCTGCAGCAGGGCCTGGCCCAGCTCGGCGAGGAAGGTGCGATCCAGGTCTTCCGGCCCGAGGTCGGCGGCCCGATGCTGCTGGGCGCGGTCGGCCAGCTGCAGTTCGAAGTGGTGCAACACCGGCTGAAGGGCGAGTACGACTGCGACGTGCGGCTGGAAGGCTGCCCTTACACCGGCGCGCGCTGGATCACGGCCGACACGCCGGCGGAGCTCAAGGCCTTCACCGACGCCTATCCGCAGCGCATGGCGCTGGACGCGGCCAACGCCCTGGCCTTCCTTTGCACGTCGCCCTACGACGTGCGGCTGGCGCAGGAACGCTTCCCCAAGATCCACTTCCACCTGTTGCGCGAACACGCCGGCCTGGCTTTGCAAAGCGCCGGCTAGCAGGCCCTGCCACCGGCGGGCGCGGCGCGGCAATAATGGGCCCTCGCGTTTGCCAGGGAAGACCAACATGAAGATGTCCCCAGCCCGCCGCCGCCTTGCTCCGGCGCTGGCCTTTGCTGCCGTCCTTCTGGCCGCCTGTGGCGGCGGTGGCGGCGGCGGCAGCTCCGCCCCGCTGGGGCCGCCGCCCTCGGTCCGCTTCGGCGCTTCCTCCAGCCTCGAGAACATCTGCACCCTCGACGGGCAGAAGCGCTTCGTCCGCGCGTACATGGACGAGGTGTACCTCTGGTACAACGAAATCCCCGAGCTCGACGCGTCGCAGTACGCCAACATCAGCGACTACTTCAACGCATTGCTGGTCAAGACGCCCGACGCCAACGGCGTGCCCAAGGACCGCTTCAGCGCGGTGCTGCCGGAGTCGGCGGTGCGCGCGAGCATTGCGCAGTCCGCCGCGGCGCCGGTCGCGGCCGACCTGGGAACGGCGCTGGCCGCCACGTTCTCGGTGCCCGTCTCCAAGGTCGTGACCACGCCCGGCGGCCGCCGCGTGGGCTACATCCAGTTCAACGACCACGCATCGGGCGCGCAGGACGAACTGATCTCCGACTTCCGCGCGCTGCGCGACGCCGGCATCCAGGACATCGCGCTGGACCTGCGCTTCAACTCGGGCGGCTTCCTCTACGTGGCGCAAAGCACGGCGTCGATGATCACCGGCCCCGCCAACAACGGCCGCGTGTTCGAGCAGCTGATGTACAACGACAAGCGCGGCGCCGAGACGGCCGCCAGCGCGCTGCCCTTCATCGGCGCCGTGACCTTCGCCGAAACGCGCTACCCCGCCGGCACGGAGCTGCCGCAGCTGGGCCTGACGCGCGCCTACATCCTGACCTCGGGCAACACCTGCTCCGCCAGCGAATCGATCATCAACAGCCTGCGCGGCATCGACGTGGAAGTGATCCTGGTGGGCAGCAAGACCTGCGGCAAGCCCTACGGCTTCCACCAGAAGAACAACTGCGGCATGGCTTTCTTCCCGATCGAGTTCCGGGGCAGCAATGCCAAGGGCTTCGGCGACTACACCGTCGGCTTCTCGCCCACCTGCGCAGTCACCGACAACCCGGCGGCCTTTGCGGGCAGCGGCACCGACCCGCTGCTGAACGCGGCGCTGTACCACTCGGACCACGGCGCCTGCCCGCCGGTGGCCAGCAGCGCCCTGGCGGGGTCCTCCTTGATTCCCGGCATCACACGCGAAGTGCCGGCACGTCCGGCATGGCTGGGACGGGTGCTGACGGGAGCCGAACGCTGAAGCCGCTGCAGGAATGGCCGGCCGCCGAGCGCGCCGGCATCGTCGGCGTGCTGACCGACATCGACGACACGCTCACGACCAATCACGCGGTCACGCCCGATGTCATCGCGGCGCTGGGCGCGCTGCGCGCGGCCGGCCTGCACGTGATCCCGGTCACCGGCCGTCCCGTCGGCTGGAGCGAGCCCTTCGCGCTGCAATGGCCGGTCGATGCGATCGTCGCCGAGAACGGCGCGGTGGCGCTCGTGAACGAGGGCGGCCGGCTGAAGAAGATCTACATCCAGGACGAAGCGACGCGCCGCGCGAACTTCGCGCGCATGCAGCAGGTCGCGCAGCGCGTGGTGCGCGAGGTGCCCGGCGCCACGATCTCGCAGGACAGCCCGGGCCGCGAGACCGACATCGCCATCGACCACAGCGAGTTCGCGCACCTGCCGCAGGACGCGATAGCCCGCGTCGTTGCGCTGATGCGGCAGGAAGGCATGAACGCCACGGTCAGCTCGATCCACGTGAACGGCTGGTACGGCGGCCACAACAAGCTGGCCGGCGCACGCTGGATCGTGCGCGAGCTGCTGGGCCGCGACCTCGATGCGGAGCTGCAGCACTGGGCCTATGTGGGCGATTCGACCAACGACGTGCTGATGTTCGAACACTTCCCGCACAGCGTGGGCGTCGCCAACATCCGGCGCTTCGTGGACCAGCTGGCGTTCAAGCCGCGCTACGTGACTGCAGGGGAGCGCGGGGCAGGTTTCGCTGAAGTGGCCCGCGCGATTCTTTCCCCCGGTCATTCCCGCGCAGGCGGGAACCCAGGGCTTTGAAGGCGCGCCGCTTCGCTCACGCGACCGCGGCCTCCTCGTCCTTCGCCCGCCGGCGTTCGCGGCAGGCCTCGGCAAACGCCTGCAAGGTGCGTTCGTAGAACGGATGCTGCTCGTGGCGCCACTCCGGGTGCCATTGCACGCCATAGGCAAAGGCCGGCGCCGCGGCGACCCGAACGCCTTCCACCAGGCCGTCGGGCGCACGGGCCTCGGCCACCAGCCCTTCGCCGAGACGCTTGATGCCCTGCCCGTGCAGCGAGTTCACCTTCGCCCGCGTGCCTCCCGCCCAGCGCGCGAAGGCGCTGTCCGGCTCCAGCAGCACGTCGTGCGCCTCGGCAAACTGCACGGCCAGGTCCTCGCTCTCGGGCTCGCGGTGATCCAGCATGCCGCCTGCGCTGTGCACAGCCTGGTGCAGGCTGCCGCCCAGCGCCACGTTGATCTCCTGCAGCCCGCGGCACACGCCGAACAGCGGCACGCCCGCCATCAACGCCTCGCGCACGAGCCGCATGGTGAGCTTGTCGCGGCGCGGATCGAGCAGGTCGGTGGGCAGCGCGGCGGCGCCGAAATGCGTGGCCTCGACGTTGGAAGGCGAGCCGGTGAGCAGCACGCCGTCCACCAGCGGCAGCAGGCAGGGCACGTCGTCCGCTTCGGCCATCGGGAACAGCACGGGCTGGAGGCCCAGCGCCGTGACCGCGGCCGCGTAGCGGTCGGCCAGCACGGTGTAGCCGCCGGGATCGGACAGGTCGAGATTGCGGTGGCAGGCTGGCAGCCAGACCAGGGGCTTGTGGGGGAGCTTGGGCATGCTCCGCCATCCTGCCTCGTGCGCCGCGGCGGCGCGCTCCGACGCGGCGTGACACCGCGTCGGAAAAAGCTCACGCTCAGTTCGGCTTGGCCAGGCCCAGCTTCTCCACCAGGGCCTTCTCGCTCTTGAAGGTGTCCTGTGCGAAGCGCGTGTACTGCACGGGGTCCATGTAGATCGGCAGCATGTCGTAGCGGGCCAGTGCGGCGACGTAGCTGGGATCTTCCATCGCCTTCTTGAAGGCGTCGTGCAGCTTCTTCACGACGTCGGGCGGCGTGTCGCGCGGCGCGCCGATGCCGAAGGGCGAGTTCTGCACCACGTCGATACCCAGTTCCTTGAGCGTCGGCGCATCGGGGAATTTGTCGAGCCGCTTCTCGCCCCAGGTGTTGAGCACGCGGATCTTGCCGGCCTGCACCAGCGGCGCGAAGCCGGTGGAATCGGCCGCCGCCATGATGTGGCCGCCGGTGATGGCCACGGCGAGGTCGGCGCTGCCCTTGTACGGCACGTGGTTCAACTGCAGGCCCAGCTTCTGCGCGACCAGCTCGGTGGTCAGGTGCGGGCTGGTCAGCGTGCCGGTGGAACCGTAGCTCAGCTTGCCCGGGTTCGCCTTGGCATACGCGACGAAGTCGCCCCAGTTCTTGAACGGGCTGTCGGCGGGCACCACGATGCCGAACGCATAGCCGGTGAGGTTGATGACGTAGTTGATGTCCTTGACCGGGTCCCAGGCGATCTTGGTCGTGTACGGCAGGCGGAACACCCCTAGCGGGATCTGCGCGAGCGTGTAGCCGTCGGCCTGGGACGTCTGCAGCAGCTGCGCGGGCAGCGTGCCGCCGGCGCCCGGCTTGTTGTCGATGACGACCGGCTGCCCGAGGATCTTGCCGGCGTTGTCGGCCAGCTGGCGCATGGTGATGTCGGTGGGCCCGCCCGCGGGGAAGGCGATCACCAGCTTGATCGGCTTGGCGGGAAACGTGGATTGGGCGTGGGCGCCCAGGCTGGCCGCGGCCAGGGTGGCGGCGGCAAGCTGGACGAGGTGGCGACGGCGCATCGGGGCTCCTGTGAAAGCGAAAGGGCGAGCGCGCATTGCAGCGCGTCGCCCTTCCAACGGCAATCGGGAGTAGCCCGGGCGGCCGTAACCTGCGCGACAGGCGCCCTTGGCTCAGCAGCCTTCCGGACGGTCGGGCCGCATCGGAACGGCGCCGGTCAGGGTGATGGTCGCGCCGGAGCCGGTGGTGGACGTGAACGTCGCGCCGGCGAAGTTGACGCGGTTGTTGGCGCGGTCCACCGCGGCGCCCGCGGAACCGAGCAGCCGGAATTCCACCGCGGCGATCGAGACGATCGTGGTGCGCAGGTCCGGACTGCCCGGGATGTAGCGCACGTCGCCGTCCATCATGCGGATGCCGCCGGTCTGCGTGAGCCCGTTGAACTTGAAGCGGCAGGTCTCGGGATCGCCGCCGATGGGATTGACCTTGGTGACGTTGTTCGAGTTGACGTTGGTGCTGGCGTAGACGCCATTCAGGTTGGCGTCGGTCGCCGCGGCGACGGTCACAGACGCGGCCTGGCCGGACGGCGACGGATCCTTCTCGTCGACGATCACGCCTTCGTCACCGCCGCCGCACGCGGCCAGCAGGACCGAGAATGCGACCGCGGTCGTGGCAAGTAAAGCTTTCATGGCTACCTCGGGGGTTGGGGAGGAAGCCGAGGCTAGAGGATGGTTCCCCTCGTGCCGTGCGCTCGTTTCCGACAGCCCTGTCGGACGACGCCGACTTTGCAATCACAACATTTCGAAACCTTCGAGCACATTCACGGTGTTGCGCCCGACCTCCGCCACCGCGTAGCCACCCTCGAACACGAACAACATCGGCAGGCCGGTGCGCGCGAGCGCTTCGCCCACGCGCAGGTAATCGTCGCTGCGCAGGCCGAAGCCCGAGATCGGGTCGCCTTCGAAGGTGTCGACGCCGAGCGAGAGCACGATGGCTTCCGCACCGAAACCGCGGATCGCCGCCAGGGCCTGGGCCAGCGCTTCGCGCCAGGCCGCGAATCCCGTCCCGCGCGGCAGCGGCAGGTTGAGGTTGCAGCCGGCGCCGGCGCCGCTGCCCGTCTCGTCGGCGTAACCGAGGTAGTACGGATACTCGGTGTGCGGGTTGCCGTGCACGCTGGCGAAGAAGACGTCGCCGCGCTCGTAGAAGATCGCCTGCGTGCCGTTGCCGTGGTGGTAGTCGAGATCGAGCACGGCCACCTTTTGCAGGCCCGCGTCGCGTAGCACCTGCGCCGCGATCGCGGCGTTGTTCAGGAAGCAGTAGCCGCCGAAGAAGTCGTGCCCCGCGTGATGGCCCGGCGGGCGCGTCAGCGCGAAGGCGGCGCGCTCGCCGGCGAGCAGCGCGCGCGCACCGGCGACGGCGCAGTCGGCGCCGCGCCGCGCTGCGTCCCAGGTGCCGGCGGTGATGGGCGAACCGGCGTCGAACGAGAACAGGCCCATGCGCGCGAAGAAGCTCGCGGGGAGCACGTCGGTGCGGAAGGTGCGGATCGGCCAGTACGACGGAATGGCATCGCGTTCGGCGTTCCTCGGATCCAGCGCAACCCACTCGTTCCACGCGCCGGCGAGGAAGTCGAGGTAGCGCGGCGCGTGGATGCGCTCCAGCACCGTGCGCGGCACTTCGGGCGCGGACGCGATGCTGCCGAACTTGCGCGCATTCAGCTCCTGCAGCACGTAGTCGGCGCGCGCGGGCACCTCGAAGCAAGGCACCAGCTCGCCGCGAAACATCTCGTGCCGCCCGTGGTGCTGGGCATGCGCCTCGTTGTAGAAGATCTTCATGCCGCCAACCGCACTCAGCGTGCCAGCACCGGTGCCAGCGCGACCCCGGTATGCGTGCCCAGCGCCACCACATCCTCCGGCGAGGCCGCAGCCACCACCTTGCCGCCGGCGCTGCCGCCTTCCGGCCCGAGGTCGATGATCCAGTCGGCCTCGGCGATCACGTCGAGGTCGTGCTCGATCACCACCACGCTGTGGCCGCCGTCCACCAGCCGGTGCAGCACGCGGATCAGCTTCTCCACGTCCGCCATGTGCAGGCCCACCGTGGGCTCGTCCAGCACGTAGAGCGTGTGCGGCGCCTTCTGGCCCCGGCGCGTGATGTCGTCGCGCACCTTGGACAGCTCGGTCACCAGCTTGATCCGCTGCGCCTCGCCGCCGGAAAGCGTCGGTGAAGGCTGCCCCAGCGTGAGGTAGCCCAGGCCCACGTCGCGCAGCAGCTGCAGCGGATGGGCGATGTTGTTCATCGTCGCGAAGAACTCCACCGCCTCGTCCACTTCCATCTGCAGCACGTCGCCGATGCTCTTGCCGCGCCAGGTGACGGCCAGCGTCTCCGGGTTGAAGCGCGCGCCATGGCAGGCCTCGCACGGCACCTTCACGTCGGGCAGGAAGCTCATCGCGATGGTCCGCACGCCCTGGCCTTCGCAGGTCGGGCAGCGGCCTTCGCCGGTGTTGAAGGAGAAGCGGCCCGGGCCGTAGCCGCGCGCGCGCGCCTCCAGCGTGTCCGCGAACAGCTTGCGGATGGTGTCCCAGAAGCCGATGTAGGTGGCCGGGCAGGAACGCGGCGTCTTGCCGATCGGCGTCTGGTCCACTTCCAGCACGCGGTCGATGGTCTGGTAGCCGTCCACCGACTTGCAGCCGCTCCACTTGGGACGCTTGCCCGCATCGTCGGCGTCGCGGCCGGCCTTGGTGCTGCGCTGCTGCACGGCCGCCTGCACGTTGTGCAGCAGCACGTCGCGCGCGAGCGTCGACTTGCCGGAGCCGGAGACGCCGGTGACGACGACCAGCCGGCGCAGCGGCACGTCGACGTCCACGTCGTCGAGGTTGTGCAGGTCGGCGCCCTTCAGGCGCAGGAACGATGCAGCTTCGGTGCCGGCGGTCACCGGCAGCGCACTCGACATGTGGGCCAGCATGGACTTCAGCTTCTTGCCCTTGGGCGCCGCCGGCGGCTTGGCCGCCACGGGCGCACCGGGAGGCTCGCGTCCGTCCATCCCCTCGACCTCGCGGCGCGCCTTGAGCGGATGCTTCATGGCGTGCAGCAGGTAGCGGCCAGTCAGCGAATCCGCGTTCGCGGTGACGTCGTCCGCCGTGCCCTGGGCCACCACGCGGCCGCCGCGCTTGCCGGCGCTGGGGCCGATGTCGATGATGTGGTCGGCGCGCCGGATCGTGTCCTCGTCGTGCTCCACCACCACCAGCGTGTTGCCCTTGCCGCCCAGCTTGTGCAGCGCGTCCAGCAGGATCTGGTTGTCGCGCGCATGCAGGCCGATGGTCGGCTCGTCCAGCACGTAGCAGACGCCCTGCAGGTTGGAACCCAGCTGCGCCGCCAGCCGGATGCGCTGCGCCTCGCCGCCAGAAAGCGTGGGCGCGCCGCGGTCCAGCGTCAGGTAGCCGAGGCCCACTTCCTCCAGGAATTCCAGCCGCGAGCGGATCTCGGGGATCAGGTCGCGCGAGATGCCTTGCTCGCGGGTGCTCAGCACGTCGGCCACCTGCAGGCTCTCGACCCAGCGCCGCACGTCGCGCACCGACAGCGCGGCGACGTCGGCGATGCCGGTCTTGTCGAAGCGCACCGCGCGCGCCTGCTTGTTCAGGCGGCTGCCGTGGCAGGTGGCGCAGACCTCGTCGGTGAGGTCTTCCACCTCGGGCTCGGCAAAGGTCTGCTCGCGGCCCTTCTCCTCGGCGAACACCGTGTCGTCGAACACCTCGCGCTGCGCGCGCGTCAGCTTGACGCCGGTGCCCACGCAGTCGGGGCACCAGCCGTGCTTGCTGTTGTACGAGAACAGGCGCGGATCGAGTTCGGGATAGCTGGTGGCGCAGACCGGGCAGGCCCGCAGCGTGGAAAACACTTCCACCTTGCCGATGGCGTCGTGCTTGCCGATGCCGTTCAGGAAGGCGGCCTTCAGGCCGTCCAGCGGCGCCAGCACGTGCAGGATGCCCTTGCCGTGTTCCAGTGCGACGGCGATCTTCTCGCGCAGCAGCGTTTCGTTGGCCGGCGTGATGTCCAGGTCGCACACCGGCAGCTCGATGGTGTGCTCCTTGAAGCGGTCGATGCGCGGGAAGCCGGTGGTGGGCAGGAAGTTGCCGTCCACGCGCAGGTGCGAATAGCCGCGCGGCCGCGCCCAGTCGGCCAGCTCGGTGTAGACGCCCTTGCGGTTCATCACCAGTGGCGCCATCAGGCCGATGTGCTGGCCCTTGTAGCGCTTCATGATCTGCGCCACGATGGAATCGACGGTCTGCGGCTTCACCTCGGCGCCGTCGTTCACGCAATGCTGGATGCCCAGCTTCACGTACAGCAAGCGCAGGAAGTGCCAGACTTCGGTGGTGGTGCCCACGGTGGACTTGCGGCCGCCGCGCGACAGGCGCTGCTCGATCGCCACGGTCGGCGGGATGCCGTACACCGCGTCGACCTCGGGCCGGCCCGCCGGCTGCACGATGGAGCGCGCATAGGCGTTCAGCGATTCCAGGTAGCGGCGCTGGCCTTCGTTGAACAGGATGTCGAAGGCGAGCGTCGACTTGCCGGAGCCCGAGACGCCGGTGATCACGCTGAACTTGCCGTGCGGAATGTCGACGGACAGGTTCTTGAGGTTGTGCTCCTTCGCGTTGACGATCTGGATCGCGTTCGGCCGCTCGGCGGCGCGAGTCGCGCGTTCGGCGTAGTCGGCAGCGTCTTTCTCGCTCACCGCCAGGCTGCCGACGCCCAGCGTCGAGTCGTAGTCGCGCAGCGCCTTCGCCGTGTGCGACGTCGCATGCAGCTTGACCTGCTCCGGCGGCCCTTCGGCCACCACCAGGCCGCCCTGGTCGCCACCTTCCGGCCCCAGGTCGACCAGCCAGTCGGCCGCGCGGATCACGTCGAGGTTGTGCTCGATGACGATCAGCGAGTTGCCCGCTTCCAGCAGCTTGCGCAGCGCCCGCATCAGCTTGGCGATGTCGTCGAAGTGCAGGCCGGTGGTCGGCTCGTCGAACAGGAACAGCGTGCCCTTGGTGGCCTTGGCCTGCCGGCTCGAGGACGCGGAGCGCGCCGCCTCCGCCAGGAAGCCCGCGAGCTTCAGGCGCTGCGACTCGCCGCCGGAAAGGGTAGGCACCGGCTGCCCCAGCTTCACGTACTCCAGGCCGACGTCGACGATGGGCTGCAGCGCGCGAATCACGTCGCGGTCGTTGGCGAACAGCGAAGCCGCTTCGCTCACCGTGAGGTCCAGAACGTCGGCCACGTTGAGGCGGCGCGGTTCGAGCGCGCCGATCGCCTGCCGCTCGATGTGCACTTCGAGGATCTCGGGCCGGTAGCGCTTGCCGTCGCAATCCGGGCAGCGCAGGTAGACGTCGGACAGGAACTGCATCTCGACGTGCTCGTAGCCCGAGCCGCCGCAGGTGGGGCAGCGCCCGTCGCCCGAGTTGAACGAGAACTTGCTGCCGGTGTAGCCGCGCTGCCTGGCCAGGGGCGAGGTCGCGAAGATCTCGCGGATCGAGTCCCAGGCGCCGACGTAGCTCACCGGGTTGGAGCGCGCGGTCTTGCCGATCGGCGACTGGTCGACGAACACCACGTCGGCCAGCTGCTCGGCGCCCAGCAGGCGGTCGTGCAGGCCGGGCGTCTCGGTGGCGCGGCCGAAATGGCGCAGCAGCGCCGGGGCCAGGATGTCCTGCACCAGGCTGGACTTGCCCGAGCCGGAGACGCCGGTCACGCACACCAGCCGCTGCAGCGGGAACTCCACGGCGACGTTCTGCAGGTTGTGCTCGCGCGCGCCTTCCAGCACCAACCGCGGCGTGGACTCGGTGACGGCGCGCTTGAATCCCATGCCCACATGCTTGCGTGCACCCAGGTAGGCGCCGGTCAGCGTGTCGGCGTCGCGCAGGTCGTTGGTGGTCCCGTCGAAGACGATCTGGCCGCCCCGCTCACCCGGGCCCGGGCCCATGTCGATGATGCGGTCGGCCGCCACCATCACGGCGGGGTCGTGCTCCACCACCACCAGCGTGTTGCCGGCGTCGCGCAGGCGGTGCATGGCCTGCGTGATGCGGCCCATGTCGCGCGGGTGCAGGCCGATGCTGGGCTCGTCCAGCACGAACAGCGTGTTGACCAGCGAGGTGCCCAGCGCGGTGGTGAGGTTGATGCGCTGCACCTCGCCGCCGGACAGCGTGCGGCTCTGCCGGTCCAGCGTGAGGTAGCCGATGCCCACGTCCACCAGGTACTTCAGCCGCGTGTTGATCTCCTCGAACAGCAGCTTCAGCGCCTGCAGCTCGCCGGTGCCCGCATGGGCTTCCGCCTCCGGCTCGACGCGGTCGAAGAACTTCCGCAGCCGCGCGATCGGCAGGATCATCAGGTCGTGCAGCGACAGGCCGGGCAGCGCTTCCAGCTGCTCGCGCGACCATTGCACGCCCACCGGCATGAAGCGCCTGGACGGCTCCAGCACGGCGTCGGCGTCTTCCTTGCTGCCCAGGCGCCACAGCAGCGGCTCGGTCTTCAGGCGCGCGCCGCCGCAGGCTTCGCACGGCGTGTAGCTGCGGTACTTGGACAAGAGCACGCGGATGTGCATCTTGTAGGCCTTGCTTTCCAGGTACTGGAAGAAGCGCTTCACGCCGTACCACTTCTTGTTCCACTGGCCGTCCTGGTAGCCGGCCACGCCGTCGATCACCCAGTGCTTCTGTTCGGGCGTGAGCTTGTACCAGGGCGTGTCGCGCGGGATGCCGGCCGCTTCGGCGTGCCGCATCATGTCGTCCTGCGACTCCGACCAGGCCGGCGTCTGGAAGGTCTTGATGGCGCCGGCGCGCAGGGTCAGCTTGTCGTTCGGGATCACCAGCCCGTAGTCGACCCCGATCACGCGGCCGAAGCCGCGGCAGGTCTCGCAGGCCCCCACCGGCGAGTTGAAGGAGAACATCGACGGCACCGGCTCCGAATAGCGGATGTCGCTGTCGGGGCAGTGCAGGCCGGTGGAGAACTTCCAGACTTCCTTCGCGTCGTCGTCGCCGGCGTACACCGACATGCGTCCGCTGCCGCGCTTCAAGGCAACCTCGATCGCTTCGATCGCGCGCGCCTTCTCCACGCCCTGGATGCGGAAGCGGTCGGCCACCACGTCCAGCACCTTGCGCGGGCCGGTCACGGTGCCGACTTCGCGCTCGGCCTGCACGCGGGTGAAGCCGCTGGCGGAGAGCCACTGCTCGATCTCTTCCGCCGTGGTGCTGGCGGGCAGTTCGACGGGAAAGGTCACGACCAGGCGCGGGTCGCCGTCCTTCGTGCGGGCCATCAGCTGCTCGTAGATGGTCTCCGGCGAGTCGTGCCGCACCTGCAGCGCGGTCTGCTTGTCGAACAGCTGCGCCGCCCGCGCGAACAGCAGCTTCAGGTGGTCGTTCAGCTCGGTCATCGTGCCGACCGTGGAGCGCGAGGAGCGCACCGGGTTGGTCTGGTCGATGGCGATGGCCGGGGGCACGCCTTCCACGCGGTCGACGGCGGGCTTGTCCATGCGGTCCAGGAACTGGCGCGCGTAGGCCGAGAAGGTCTCCACGTAGCGCCGCTGCCCTTCGGCATAGAGCGTGTCGAAAACCAGGCTGGATTTGCCGGAGCCGCTGGGGCCCGTGACGACGGTCAGTTCACCCGTTCGCAGGTCGACATCGAGGTTCTTGAGGTTGTGCTGTCTGGCTCCGCGGATGCGGATGGTTCCCTGGGACATGGAGGCCTTGTTCTGGTGGGGCCCGACATTCTAGGGAGCGTGGCGTTGCCGGAAGGCGGGAGGGTCTTGCCGGGCCGCAGGGCCGCCCGGGCGCGAAAAATTCCTTGTTTACCACGCCCTGCTCGACAGTTAGTGCCCGCGAACCTACACTTCGGTACACACAAAGTCGAGGGGACGTCATGAAGCACTGGATCGTCGCGGCAGTGGCCGCATTCGCGCTTGCGCCATCCTTCGCCCAGATCGTCATCGGGCAGACCGCGGGCTTCACGGGCGTCGCCGAGGCCGGCGTCAAGGAAACCTCCAACGGCGCCAGGCTCTGGCTCGATCACATCAACGCCAAGGGCGGGGTGAACGGCCAGAAGATCGAGCTGGTAGCGATGGACGACGCCTTCGACCCGAAGAAGGCCGCGGCCAACGCCAAGGTGCTGATCGAGGAAAAGAACGTCGTCGCCCTGTTCCTCAACCGCGGCACGCCGCACACCGAGGCCGTGCTGCCGCTGCTGGAAAAGCACGGTGTGCCGCTGGTGGCGCCGTCGACCGGCGCGATGGTGCTGCACCAGCCGGTGAACAAGTGGGTCTTCAACGTGCGCGCCACCTACCAGCGCGAGGCGGAGAAGGCGGTCGAGTACCTGGGCACGGTGGGCATCACGCGCATCGCGGTGCTGCACACCGACGACTCCTTCGGCGCCGACGGCTTCGAGGGCGCCAAGAAGGGCCTGGCCAAGGCCAAGCTCGACCCGACCATCATCGTCAAGACCGACCGCAACAAGCCGGACTTCGCGAAGATCATTCCCGACGTGCTCAAGACCAACCCGCAGGCGCTGGTGTGGATCGCTTCGGGCAACGCCGTGGCCGACGGCGTGAAGGCGCTGCGCAAGGCGGGCTCGGCGGCGCAGGTGGTCACGCTGTCCAACAACGCGTCCGGCGGCTTCATCAAGAGCCTGGGCGACAACTCGCGCGGCGTGATCGTGTCGCAGGTGTTCCCGTACGAGCGTTCCATCGCCTATCCGATGGTGAAGGAAGCGCGCGACCTGGCCAAGGCCAAGGGCCTGGACGATGTCTCGCCCGCCATGCTGGAAGGCTACGCCGCCGCCAAGGTGATGGTGGAAGCGCTGCGCCGCGCCGGCCCTTCGCCCACGCGCGACAAGGTGCAGAAGGCGCTGGAGGGGATGAACAAGTTCGACCTGGGCGGGCTGGAGGTGAGCTACGGCCCGAACGACCACACCGGGCTGGACTTCGCGGACCTGTCGATCATCGGGGCGGAAGGCAAGTTCCGGCGCTAGCCGCGCGCATTGTCATTGCGGGCTTGACCGGTGCCGGATCCCGGGTCGAGCCCGGGATGACCGCCAAAGGAAAAAGCGGCCCGCGGGCCGCTTTCTCTTTGGATGCCCTGGATCCCCGCCTTCGCGGGGATGACGGAGCGCGCTCAATCCTTCGCGTAGATATCCACGTCCTTCGTCTCCTTCACGAAGAGCGTGCCGATGATGAAGGTGGCGCCGGCGATGATGATGGGGTACCAGAGGCCGTTGTACATGTTGCCGGTCTGCGCCACGATGGCGAAGGCGGTGGTGGGCAGCAGGCCGCCGAACCAGCCGTTGCCGATGTGGTACGGCAGGCTCATCGAGGTGTAGCGAATGCGGGTGGGGAACATCTCCACCAGCATCGCCGCGATCGGACCGTAGACCATGGTCACCAGGATCACCAGGTAGGCCAGGATCACGACCATCATCAGCTTGTTCATCTTGGCCGGGTCCGCCTTGGCCGGATAGCCGTCGGCCTTCAGCGTGTCGGCCACGCCCTTCTTGAACTCCGCTTCGCGCTTCTTGGCGTCGTCGGCGGACAGGCCCTTGGCCGCATAGCCCGGGATCACCTTGTCGCCGATCCGGATGCTGGCGACGGTGCCGGCCGGCGCGGCTTCGTTCTCGTAGCTCACCGAGCCGTTGGCCAGCACCTGCTTGGCGATGTCGCAGGAGCTGGTGAACTTGCTGGTGCCGGTGGGGTTGAACTGGAACGAGCAATCGTTCGCGTCGGCCACGACGACGACCTTGTTCTTCGCCTGCGCGGCGGCCAGGTCGGGGTTGGCGGCCACGGTGAGCGCCTGGAACACCGGGAAGTAGGTCAGCACCGCCAGCAGGCAGCCGGCCATGATGATCGGCTTGCGGCCGATGCGGTCGGAGAGCGCGCCGAACACGATGAAGAACGGCGTGCCGATGGCCAGCGCCGCGGCGATCATCAGGTTGGCGGTCACCGCATCCACCTTCAGCTGCTGCGTCAGGAAGAACAGCGCGTAGAACTGGCCCGTGTACCAGACCACGGCCTGGCCGGCGGTGAGGCCGATCAGCGCCAGGATCACGATCTTCAGGTTCTTCCACTGGCCGAAGGATTCCTTCAGCGGCGACTTGGAGACCTTGCCTTCGGCCTTCATGCGCTGGAAGGCCGGCGATTCGCTCAGGGTCATGCGGATCCAGACCGAGATGGCGAGCAGCACGATCGAGACCAGGAAGGGAACACGCCAGCCCCAGGTGTCGAACTCGGCGCCCAGGAATTCGCGGCAGGCCAGGATGACCAGCAGCGAGAGGAACAGGCCCAGCGTCGCGGTGGTCTGGATCCACGCGGTATAGGCGCCGCGCTTGCCGTGCGGTGCGTGCTCGGCGACGTAGGTCGCGGCGCCGCCGTATTCACCGCCGAGGGCGAGGCCCTGCAGCAGGCGCAGCGCGATCAGGATCACCGGCGCGGCGACGCCGATGCTGGCGTAGCCGGGCAGGATGCCGACGATGAAGGTCGACATGCCCATGATCAGGATGGTGACGAGGAAGGTGTACTTGCGGCCGATCATGTCGCCGAGGCGGCCGAACACGATGGCGCCGAAAGGGCGCACGATGAAGCCGGCGGCGAAGGCGAGCAGCGCGAAGATGAAGGCCGAGCCGGCGTCGAGGCCGGAGAAGAACTGCTTGGCGATGATCGCGGCGAGCGATCCGTACAGGTAGAAGTCGTACCACTCGAAGACCGTGCCGAGCGACGAGGCGAAGATGACCTTCTTCTCCTCGCCGGACATCGGCCGGTCCGCGGCGGCGCCGGCGGTGGCGGTGGCAGTTGCCATGTGCTGTGTCTCCTGGATGTGTGGAGACCGCATTCAACGCCCCGGCTCTGACCCTCGTCTGACGCGAATCCAACGCAGACTTACGGCGTGGCTGAAACCTGAGTTCTGGATTGCGGGTCGAGCCCGCAATGACAAGGGGTTTGTCATCCCGGCCGCGCACGAGACCTTATCGTTCGCGCCCCCACGAGACCTTGTCATCCCGGCCTTGAGCCGGGATCCAGCTCCCCGGCATATTCGTTCACAAGACCCGTGTGATTCGCCGCCTTGCCTCCTTCGGGCCATTGCGATGGGATCGAAGGATGTCCGCCTATTACGTCTACATCCTCGCAAACCGCAAGAACGGCGCCCTCTACATCGGTGTCACCAATGACCTGATCCGCCGCGTGCACGAACACAAGTCGGGCGACGTCGCGGGCTTCACGCAAAAGTACGGCTTGAAGACATTGGTCTGGTTCGATTCGACCGGCTCCGTCGAGGGAGCCATCCAGACCGAGAAGCGGCTGAAGAACTGGAAGCGGGAGTGGAAGATTGCGTTGATCGAGAAGGAGAATCCGGGGTGGAAGGATCTGTATCCGGGATTGTTGTGACGCGGGGGATGGATTGCGGGTCAAGCCCGCAATGACAAGCGCGCTTGTCATCCCGGCCTCGAGCCGGGATCCAGGAGCGTCACCGGGAACGCGTGACGCCCGCCGGCACCTTCGCAGCGGCTTCCCAGTTCCCCGCGTCGAACCACGCGTTCCCTTCGAGGTAAGCGCGCAGCATCGGCAAGCCATCGAAGCCCCAGAACAACTTCCCATCCACCTCGCACGTCGGCACCCCGAACAAGCCACGCGCGAGCGCGTCGTCGGTGTTGGCCTTCAACTCCGCCTTCACTTCGTCCGACGCCAGATCCCGCTTCGGCTGCAGCAAGGCCTGCAAGGTTTCGAGGCGGCCCGCATCCGCCGCATCGGCACCGCCACGCCACACATGGCGGAAGATGGTCTCGCAGACGTAGCGGTTCGCACCGCACGCGACAGCGAGCCGCAGCAAGGCGATCGGGTTGAACGGATGCGCCGCCGGCAGGTCCATCGGAATGCCATGGGCATGCGCCAGCCACGCCACCTGCCGATAGGTCCAATCGCGCTTGGGCGCGATCTCCGCCGGACCCAGCTGGCCGTGCTGCTTGAGGAAGGCCGCGAACAGCACCGGCTTGTAGTCGACGCTGTAGCTCAATCCCTTCAGCGCTTCCGGCAATTGCTCGAACGCGAGATAGGCATACGGCGAAATGAAGTCCAGGTAGAAGGTGATGTGCTTCATGCCTTGCCCTCCTGCACGCGATCGACCAGCAAGCGCCACACCGCGCGCCGTTCCTCGTCGCCCTGCATGCCCCAGGCCGCAATCTCTTCCAGCGTGCGGAAGCAGCCTTCGCAGAAGCCCGTCTCGGCACTCATGCGGCAGACGGAAATACAAGGAGAAGGAACCGGCCCGGCGTCCAGCTCCGCCGCCCGCTCCAGCAAGAGTTCCGCAGCCGGACTCATGCCGCCGGCGCCTGCACGACGTCGGCCACCGGCGCGCCCGTGAGCTGTTCGAGGTCCTGCGGCCGCAGCTTGAACACGCCGTGCGGATGCCCGGCCGCCGCCCAGATCTCGTCGAAGCGGAACAGATCGCGGTCGATCAGGGTCACCGGCGCCTGCGCGTGCGCCACCGGCGACACGCCGCCGATGGTGAAGCCGGTCTTGGCCTTGACGAATTCCGCATCCGCGCGGCCGGTCTTGCCCACCAGGGCATCGACCTTCTTCTCGTCGACACGCCGGTCGCCCGAGGCGATGACCAGCACCGCCGCATCGTCGCTCTTGCGCCGGAAGATGATGCTCTTGGCGATCTGGCCGACCTGGATACCCAGCGCGTCGGCCGCCTGCTGCGCGGTGCGCGCGGCGTCGTCCAGCATCACCGGCGTGTGGGGATGGCCCTTGTCCTGCAGCACGCGCGCGACACGCTGCACGCCCTCGGGCAGCGCGCTCAGCTCGGCACCGCACATGCTTCGTTGTTCCTCTTGTTCAGGATCGCCGTCGCCGCCCGCGAGTTCGGCTTGCGGCCCAGGAAGTCGCTGATGTACTTGCCCGCGTCGATCAGCTTGTCGAGGTCGATGCCGGTCGCTATGCCCATGCCGTTCAGCATGTAGACCACGTCCTCGGTCGCGACGTTGCCGGTCGCGCCCTTGGCATAAGGACAGCCACCCAGGCCGGCCACCGAGGCGTCGTACTGCCAGATGCCCATTTCCAGGCAGGCCAGGGTGTTCGGCAAGGCCTGGCCGTAGGTGTCGTGGAAATGGCCGGAGATGTCGTCCAGCGCGTAGTGCTTCAAGGCCGCCTCCATCGCCGCCTGCACCTTGCGCGGCGTGCCGACGCCGATGGTGTCGGCCACGCCCAGGTGCTGCACGCCGATCTGCTTCATCAGCTTGGCGACCATCTCGACGCGCGAGGGCGCGATCTCGCCCTCGTACGGACAGCCCACCGCGGTGGACAGCGCGCCGCGCACGTAGATGCCGTGCTTGCGCGCGGCTTCCACCACCGGCGCGAAGCGCTCGATGCTCTCCGCGATCGAGCAGTTGATATTGCGCTGGCTAAACGCCTCGCTGGCGGCGCCGAACACCACGATCTCGTCCGGCTTCGAAGCCAGCGATGCTTCCAGCCCCTTGAGGTTGGGCGTCAGCACCGAATAGCGCACGCCCGGCTTGCGCTGGATGCCCGCCATCACCTCGGCGTTGTCGGCCATCTGCGGCACCCACTTGGGCGAGACGAAGCTGGTGACCTCGATCTCCTTCAGCCCGGCGTCCTGCAGCCGGTGCACCAGCGCGATCTTCACCGCCGCCGGCACCGGCTCCTTCTCGTTCTGCAAGCCGTCGCGCGGGCCGACGTCGACGAGCTTGACTCTGCTGGGATAAGCCATGGCTTCAGTATCCTTTCTTGCGATCAACCACACCGGCGATGGGCTCACCCCGCGAGAAAGCCCGCATCTTGCGGGCGATCTGGGCGATGCTTTCCTCGCGCAGCGTGCGGGCCGAGGTGTGCGGCGTGACCGTCACCTTCGGATGGGTCCAGAACCGGTGCTCGGGCGGCAGCGGCTCGGTGCGGAACACGTCCAGTGCCGCCCCGGCCAGGTGGCCCTCGTCGAGCAAGGCCAGCAGGTCGTCTTCCACCAGGTGCGCGCCGCGCGCCACGTTGATGACGTACGCCTGCGGCAGCAGCTGCGACAAGGTCGCGCGGTTCATGATGCCGCGCGTGTCCTCGGTCAGCGGCAAGAGGCACACCAGGATGCGCGTGCCGGCCAGGAACTGCCGGAAGCCTTCGTCGCCGGAAAAACACTCCACGCCCTCGACCTGCTTGGGGCTGCGGCTCCAGCCGCGCACGGGAAACTCGAACGACGCGACCGCCTGGGCCACCCGCTGCCCCAGCACGCCCAGGCCCATCACGCCCACCGGAAAGTCGGCGCGCAGCTTCGGCTTGCGGAAGCCCCACTTGGCCTGCGCTTCGTCGCGCTCGTAGGCATCGAGCTCGCGAAAGTGCCGGATCACCGCATGGCAGACGAACTCCGCCATCTGCACCGACATGCCGGCATCGTCGAGGCGCACGACGACGGCATCCGGCGGCAGCTTCAGCTTGAGCAGCGCGTCGACGCCGGCGCCGGTGTTGAAGATGCCTTTGAGTTGCTGTTGGTCATCGCAGAAGGCCTGCGGAGGCGACCACACCATGGCGTAGTCGGCCGGTGGCGCGCCCGGCTTCCATTCGGAGACTTCGGCCTCGGGCAAGGCGGCTTGCAGGCCCTCCACCCACGGGGCGACCTTGGTGTCGGAGCAGCAGACGGTGATGCGCATGGCCTTATTGTGCGGGAGGCTTGACGCCCGGGTGGCGCGCTGCCAAGCTGCCGCCCAAACCAAGGAGACAAGCATGCAGTGGACGACTTTCCTGCGCGGCTGCGCGGCCGCGCTGGCGCTGGCCGGCGCAACGCTGGCCCAGGCCGCCGACTATCCGGCGGCGAAGGAAGCGAACTGGGTAGCGCGCGCCTTCAAGCTGCAGTCCGGCCAGGTGATGCCCGAGCTGCGCATCCACTACCGCACCGTCGGCAACCCGGCGGGCGAACCGGTGCTGGTGCTGCACGGAACCACCGGCTCCGGCGCCAGCATGCTGACGCCGGGCTACGCGGGCGAGCTGTTCGGCGCCGGCCAGCCGCTGGACGCGGCGAAGTATTTCCTGATCCTGCCCGACGCCATCGGCACCGGCGGCTCGAGCAAGCCCTCCGACGGCCAGCGCATGGCTTTCCCGAAGTACAGCTACGACGACATGGTCGACGCGCAGTACCGGCTGGTGAGCGAAGGCCTGGGCATCAAGCACCTGCGCATGGTCACCGGCAACTCCATGGGCGGCATGCACACGTGGATCTGGGCGCAGCGCTATCCCGGCTTCATGGACATCGCGGTGCCGATGGCGGCGACGCCCACGCAGATGTCCGGCCGCAACTGGATGCTGCGCCGCCTGCTGGTGGAAAGCATCAAGAACGACCCGGCCTGGAACAACGGCAACTACACGCAGCAGCCCGGTAGCCTGCGCCTGGCCTCGGTGTTCTTCGGCACCGCCACCAGCGGCGGCAACCACTCCTACTTCAAGGCCGGGCCCACGCGCGAGCAGGCCGACAAGGCGCTCGATGCACGGCTGAAGGCCGACTTCGCCGGCGACGCCAACGACCACATCTACCAGTGGGAGTCCTCGCGCGACTACAACCCGTCGGTGGGGCTGGAGAAGATCACAGCGACGCTGGTGGCGATCAACGCCGCCGACGACGAGCGCAACCCGCCCGAGCTGGGCGTCATGGACCGCGAGATCAAGCGCGTGAAGAACGGGCGGGTCTACCTGATTCCGGCAAGCGAGCAGACGCTGGGGCATGGGACGACGGGGCAGGCGCGGTTCTACAAGCCGCAGCTGGAAGAGGTGTTGCGGACGGCGCCGCGGTTGTAAGTACGTCATTCCCGCGCAGGCGGGAACCCAGGGCGCCCTGGGTCCCCGCCTGCGCGGGGATGACGGCAGATCAAGCCGCCAGCTTCAACAACTCCGCCCCCTCCGCCACCTGGTCCCCCGGCGCGAACAACAGTTCCGCCACCGTTCCGTCCGCCGGCGCGGCGATGGTGTGCTCCATCTTCATCGCCTCCATCACCGCCAGCGCCTGGCCCTTGCTGACCTTGTCGCCGGCCTTGACGGAGAAGGAGACCACCTTGCCCGGCATGGGCGCGGTGAGGCGGCCGCCTTCCGCGGCCTGGTCGCCGGCGTGGGCCAGCAGGTCGATCGACACGATCTGGGCCGCGCCCGCCTGGGTGAACACGTGGTCGGTTTCACCCTGCGTGTAGACGATGGCCCGCGTGCGCTGGCCGCCCGCCTGCAGCTCGATCGCATCGCCGCTCGCCCGGAACGACAAGGGCAGGGACGCGGCGCCGTTCACCGCCAGCACCAGCGCGCCGTCGTGCAGGTAACGCAGTTCCGCCTTGGTGTGCTGGCCGCCGAAGTCGAACTCGAAGCGGCGCACGCCGGTGCCGTGCGAGCGCCAGCCGTCGCGCCGGCTGAACGGGTCGTCACCGGCCAGCGCGCGCTCGTCCAGCAAGGTCCGCGCGACCGCCGCCGCCGCCGCCAGCTCGAAGCCGATCGGCTGCTGGTTGAAGAGCGCGGCCGCCTCGCGCGGGATCAGCGCGGTGTCCAGGTCGGCCTGCGCGAACGAGCGGCTCTTCACCACGTGGCGCAGGAACTGCACGTTGGTGGCCAGGCCGACGATGTGCGTCGCGGCCAGCGCCTCGTCCAGCCGCGCCAGCGCTTCCTCGCGCGTCGCGCCATGCACGATCAGCTTGGCGATCATCGAGTCATAGTACGGCGAGATCGCATCGCCCTCGCGCACGCCGTCGTCGATGCGCACCGTGCCGCGCTCGAAGGCCGTGGCCGCCGGCTTGCGATAGACGTACAAGGTGCCGGTCGCCGGCAGGAAGTTGTTGTCCGGGTTCTCGGCGCAGATGCGGGCTTCGATCGCGTGGCCGTGGATGCGCAGGTCCTCCTGCCGCAGCGGCAGCGGCTGGCCCGACGCCACGCGCAATTGCCATTCGACGAGATCCAGCCCCGTGATCGCCTCCGTCACCGGATGCTCCACCTGCAGGCGGGTGTTCATCTCCATGAAGAAGAAGTTCATCTCCGCGCCGCGCTGCTCCACGATGAACTCCACCGTGCCGGCGCCCACATAGTTCACCGCGCGCGCCGCCGCCACCGCCGCCTCGCCCATGCGCTTGCGCAGCGCATCGGTCATGCCGGGCGCCGGCGCTTCTTCCAGCACCTTCTGGTGGCGCCGCTGCACCGAGCAGTCGCGCTCGAACAGCCAGACGTAGTTGCCGTGCGCATCGCCGAAGACCTGGATCTCGATGTGGCGCGGCCGGGTGACGTACTTCTCCACCAGCACGGCCTCGTCGCCGAAGCTGTTGCGCGCCTCGCGCTGGCACGACGCGAGCGCCGCGGCGAAGTCCTCCGCCTTGTCCACCGCGCGCATGCCCTTGCCGCCGCCGCCCGCGCTGGCCTTGATCAATACGGGATAGCCGATGCGGTCCGCTTCGCGCTGCAGCAGCGCCGGATCCTGCGCGGCGCCGTGGTAGCCCGGCACCAGCGGCACGCCGGCCTTTTCCATCAACTGCTTCGACTCCGCCTTCAGGCCCATCGCCTGGATGGCCGAAGCGGGCGGGCCGATGAAGACCAGGCCCGCCTGCGCGCAGGCATCGGCGAAAGCCTCGTTCTCGCTCAGGAAACCGTAGCCGGGATGGATGGCCTCGGCACCGGTCGCCTTGGCCGCCGCGATGATCCGCTCCCACTGCAGGTAGCTGTCCTTGGGCGCGCTGCCGCCGATGTGCACGGCTTCGTCGCAGGCGGCGACGTGCTTGGCATCTGCGTCTGCATCCGAGTACACGGCGACGGTGCGGACGGCCATGCGGCGCGCGGTCGCCGCGACGCGGCAGGCGATCTCGCCGCGGTTGGCAATGAGAATCTTCTTGAACATTTATGGGGTTCCTTGGGGAAGTCCGTCACCGGAGAGGAAGCGCTTGAGGCCGCGCAGCACCGTGCGCAGGAACTGCACCAGCACCAGCATCAGCAGGACCGCGGCGACGATGGAGATCACCAGCACGACCGCGAACCACACGGGATGCGTCGCGGCCAGCCACAGCATGAAGACGGTGAAGCCGTCCTCCAGCAAAGACAGGCCGATGTTGGAGAAGGGTTCCGGCGAGGTGTTCGCCGCGGCGCGCGCGGTGAGCTTGGTCGCATGGCTGGTCGCGGCCAGCGTGCCGCCGAGGATCGCCGCGATCCAGCCGGCGGCCGGACCGTCGGCGCCCAGTGCGCCGGCGGCCAGAGCGGCGCCCGCGGGAATGCGGATGAAGGTGTGGATCGTGTCCCAGACCGTGTCGACGAAGGGAATCTTGTCGGCGAAGAACTCGATGAAGCACATGAAGCCGCTGGCGGCCAGCACGCCCGGGTGCTCCAGCACGTGCAGGCCTTCGGGCAGGCCCACCCAGCCCATGTAGCCGGCCGCGCCGACCAGGAAGACGGCCGCGTACAGGCGGATGCCGCTGACCCAGCCGAGCGCCGCTGCCAGCGCGAGCAGCTGCGGGGTTCCCACGAGGTTGCCGATGGTGTCCATGGGCGTTGGATCAGGCTTGCGGCAGCCAGTTCGGCTTGCGCTTCTGCAGGAAGGACTGCACGCCCTCGCGGCCTTCCGGCGTGGCGCGGATGTCGGCGATGCCGGCCACCGTCATCGCGATGAGCTCCGGCGTGATCTCGCGGTCGGCCACGTCCTGCACCAGCTTCTTGCTGGCGCGCACGGCCGCCGGCCCGCAGGCTGCCAGCGCATTGGCGATCTCGCTCACCTTGGCGTCGAGGTGGCCGCTGGTCACCACTTCATGCACGAAGCCCATCCGGTGCGCTTCGGCCGCCGTGAAGCGCTCGGCCGACAGGAAGTAGCGATGCGCCGCCCGCGCGCCCATCGCGCGGATCACGTACGGGCTGATGGTCGCCGGGATCAGGCCCAGGCGCGTCTCGCTCAGGCAGAAGTGCGCGGTGTCCATGGCCACCGCGATGTCGCACGCTGCCACCAGCCCCGTGCCGCCCGCGTACACGTCGCCCTGGATCTTGGCGATGGTGGGCTTGGGGCACGCGTAAACCGTGCGCAGCATCTCGGCCAGCGCGCCGGCGTCCGCGAGGTTTTCCTCGCGGGTGTAGTCGGCCATGCGCTTCATCCAGTTCAGGTCGGCGCCGGCGCAGAAGGCCGGGCCCTTGGCCGCCAGCACGATGCAGCGCACGTCCTCGCGCCCGCCCAGGTCGCGGAAGGCCTGGGTGATCATGGGGATCAGTTCGTCGTTGAAGGCGTTGCGCACTTCGGCACGATCGAGCGTGAGGGTGGCGATGGGGCCGGCGGCATCGGTTTGCAGCATGGGGTTCTCCTAGGGACTACTTGCCCCAGACGACCGCGCCGTTGACGGCGTAGAGCTTGCACGCCATCTTGGCCGCGCGCTCGCAGCCTTGCAGGGCCCGTTCGGTGGGATCGGTGGGCAGCGCCGGATCCTTGGGCTTGAGGCCCGAGGCCGACCAGAAGTAGCCGTTGCTGGCCAGCGCGAAGGCCTTGGGCGTGGGCCAGGTGAGGTAACGGCGGTACTCTTCCCGGCCGCGGTCGCTCAGGTAGGGAACGGCGTCGATGTCGTCGATGGCCGCATAGCCGCTGGCGAAACGTGGCGGCGGCGGCGCGAGCGGCGCCGCGGGCGCCTCGGCCGCCAACGGCGCGCGCGGTGCGGCCGGCGCCAGGGGCGGTGCCATCACCGGCATGGCATTGCGCGCCACCACCCCCTTCAGGTCGACGACGCCGCGCGAATGGCCGATGTGGCATTCGTAGACCTCGCGGCTGTCCAGCACCACGTTGTTGTAGTTGCTGACGATGCCGACCACGGCGGTGCCGCTTTGCTGGCGGGCCTTCTGCTGCAGGTCGACCAGCGCTTTGCGGAAGGCATCGAGGCACACCACTTCGTCGGCGCGGCGCTGGCGGCTGCCGCCGGTGGCGGGATTGCCGCCACCGAAGGGATCGGCCACCGCGTGCGCCAGCACGAAGCCGGCGTCGCCGGCCTGGTTGGACGCCGCGCCGAAGCGCAGCGCGATGTCGGGGGCGAGCATGGCGCGCGTGCCGTTGCTTCGCATGGCCGCGTCGATCGGCAGCAGCAGGCGGTCGTTGCGTGCCGTGGCCGCCGCGCAGGCCGCGGCCAGCAAGGCGCCCAGGAACAGACGGTTGAAGTGCATGGATCCTCCTCGTTGTGGTCAGGCGGTTTTCATTCTCCCGGGAATCCCGGTTTCAGTACCGCTTGGCCACCTCCTCCAGCATCACTTCCGTTGCGCCGCCGCCAATGGCCAGCACGCGGGCGTCGCGCCACAGCCGCTCCACCGCCGTCTCGCGAATGAACCCCATCCCGCCATGGAACTGCTGGCAAGTCGCGACAACTTCGTTCACCAGTTCGCCGGTCAGCGCCTTGAGCATGGAGACTTCCTGCACGATGTCGTGGCCCTGCGTCACGCTCCAGGCGCAGTGGTACATGAACTGGCGCGCCGCGCGCGTCTTGGCATCCAGCATCGAGAAGCGCTGGCGGATCGCCTGCTGGTCCCACAGCACGCCGCCGAAGGCCTGGCGCTGCCGCACGTAGTCCAGCGTGTGGCGCAGCGCCTGTTGGCAGTGGCCGACGGCCATGGCGGCCAGCGCGATGCGCTCGGTCTGGAAGTTCTTCATCACCGAGTAGAAGCCCTTGCCTTCCTCGCCCAGCAGGTTGGCGGCCGGCACGCGCACGTTGTCGAACACCAGTTCGGCGGTGTCGGAGCTGAGCCAGCCGGTCTTCTTCAGGGCGCGGCCCACGCTGAAGCCGGGCGTGCCCTTCTCCACGATGAACATAGAGACCTCGCGCTTGCCCGGCCCGGTCTTGGCCGCGACGAAGTACAGGTCGGCATGCACGCCGTTGGTGATGAACATCTTGGTGCCGTTCAGCACCCAATGATCCCCATCCTTCTTCGCCGTCGTGCGGATGCCCGCCACGTCGGAGCCGGCGCCCGGCTCGGTGATGGCGACGGCGGTGATCTTCTCGCCGGCCGTCACCTGGCGCAGGTACTTGTCCTTCTGCGCCGCATTGCCCGCGTGGTGCAGGTGCGGGCCCGCCATGTCGGTGTGGACCAGCACGGTGATGATGAAGCCGCCGAAGGTCGATTGCGACAGGGCCTCGGCGAACACCAGGTTGGTCAGCGCATCGGCGCCGCCGCCGCCGTGGTCCGGCTCGAACATCAGGCCCAGCATGCCGGCGGCACCCATGCGCCGCAGCACCTCGCGCGGCACCATGCCCTGCTCTTCCCAGGCCTGCGCATGCGGCTCGACCTCTTTCGCGATGAAGCGCGCGACCTGGTCGCGCAGCAGTTCGTGTTCCGGCAGGTCGTAGATGGTCGGCTGCATGGCCGTCACATCCGGAACACGCCGAACTTCGGCTCGCCGATCGGCGCGTTCATGGAGGCGGACAGGCCCAGCGCCAGCACGCGGCGCGTGTCGGCCGGATCGATCACGCCGTCGTCCCAGAGCCGCGCGCTGGAGTAATAAGGATGCGACTGGAAGGCGAACTGGTCCAGCAGCGGCTGCTTGAACGCGGCTTCCTCTTCCGCGCTCCACTTGCCGCCGCGAGACTCGATGCCGTCGCGCTTGACCGTGGCCAGCACGCTGGCGGCCTGCTCGCCGCCCATCACTGAGATGCGCGCGTTGGGCCACATCCACAGGAAGCGCGGCGAATAGGCGCGGCCGCACATGCCGTAGTTGCCGGCGCCGAAGCTGCCGCCGATGATGATGGTGAACTTGGGCACGCTGGCTGTGGCCACCGCCGTCACCAGCTTGGCGCCGTGGCGCGCGATGCCCTCGGCCTCGTACTTGCGCCCCACCATGAAGCCGGTGATGTTCTGCAGGAACACCAGCGGCACCTTGCGCTGGCAGCACAGCTCGATGAAGTGCGCGCCCTTCTGCGCCGACTCGGAAAACAGGATGCCGTTGTTGGCGATGATGCCCACCGGCATGCCTTCGATGTGGGCGAAGCCGCACACCAGCGTGGCGCCGTAGCGCGCCTTGAACTCATGGAACTCGGAGCCGTCGACGATGCGGGCGATGATCTCCCGCACGTCGAAGGGCTTGCGCGCGTCGGTCGGGATCACGCCGTACAGCTCCTTGCGGTCGAACTTCGGCGCGACCGGCTTGCGCAGTTCCACCGGCGCCTCCTTGGCGCGGTTCAGCGTGGCCACGGCCTGGCGGGCCAGCGCCAGCGCGTGCTCGTCGTTCATCGCCAGGTGGTCGGCCACGCCGGACAGGCGCGTGTGCACGTCGCCGCCGCCCAGGTCCTCGGCGCTCACCACTTCGCCCGTCGCGGCCTTCACCAGCGGCGGGCCGCCCAGGAAGATGGTGCCTTGCTCCTTGACGATGATGGTCTCGTCGCTCATCGCCGGCACGTAGGCGCCGCCGGCGGTGCAGGAGCCCATCACCACCGCGATCTGCGCGATGCCTTGCGCGGAGAGGTTGGCCTGGTTGTAGAAGATGCGGCCGAAGTGCTCGCGGTCCGGGAACACCTCGTCCTGGTTCGGCAGGTTGGCGCCGCCGGAGTCGACCAGGTAGACGCAGGGCAGGCGGTTCTGTGCAGCGATCTCCTGCGCCCGCAGGTGCTTCTTCACCGTCATCGGGTAGTAGGTGCCGCCCTTCACGGTGGCGTCGTTGCAGACGATCATGCAGTCGACGCCGCTCACCCGGCCGATGCCCGCGATCATGCCGGCGCAAGGTGCGGCCATCACGCCGTCCTTCTCGAGGTACATGCCGTGGCCGGCCAGCGGCGCGATCTCGAGGAAAGGCGTGCCCGGGTCCAGCAGCATCTGCACGCGCTCGCGCGGCGGCAGCTTGCCGCGCGCTTCGTGCTTCTTGCGCGCCGCTTCGCCACCGCCGGCGGCATGCAGCGCCACTTGCGCTTCCAGGTCACGCACGAGTTCCTGCATGACGGCCGCATTGGCCTGGAAGTCGGCGGAGCGGGGATTCAGTTGCGATTCGAGTACCGACACGGAGTCTCCTGGGTCTTCGCGCCCACGATAGCGCTTTGCGCCCGAGCATAGTGATCCCGGCCCTGCAAGACCCGCCGCCCCGGTTGCAAATCCTGCCAGGCCTATACTTGGCCCATGTCCTCCTCCGCGGTCACCCCGATGGCCTTTGCCCGCGCCATTGCCGCTGCCTACAAGCGGCACGGCGTGGCGCCGGAGGGTGCGCTGAAGGCGGCACAGATCACGCCAGCACAGCTGAACCGCCCGGACGTGCGCATGACCGCCCGCCAGATGGAGCAGCTCTCCGCCACGGCCATGCGCGAACTCGACGACGAGGGCCTGGGCGCTTTCCGCCGCAAGTTGCCCTGGGGCAGCTACGGCATGCTGGCGCGCGCATCGCTGTCGGCGCCCGACCTCGGCACGGCCCTCAAGCGCTGGTGCCGCCACCACGCGCTGCTCACGGACGACGTGCGCCTGTCCCTGGACGTGGCCGGCAGCGTGGCGACGCTCACGCTGGAGGAAGCGCAGCCCCTGCCGGCCGCGGCCCGCGAACTCAGCATCGCCTTCCTGCTGCGCAACGTGCATGGCCTCGCCTGCTGGTACGTCGACTCACGCATCCCGCTGCAGGAGGCGCGCTTCCCCTTCCCGGCCCCGCCGCATGCCGACGCCTACGCGCACATGTTCCCCGGCCCGCTGCGCTTCGACGCCCCGCAGGCGGCGCTGCGTTTCGACGCCCGCTACCTGAAGCTGCCGCTGCGGCGCGACGAGAAAGCGCTCGCGCAGATGCTGCAGCGCGCGCTGTCGATCACCGTGCTGCCCTATCGCCGGGACCGCCTGCTGGTGCCGCAGGTGCGCCAGGCGCTGGCCGCGCACCCCGAGCGCAGCCACAGCGCCGAGGCGCTGGCCGGACTGCTGAACGTGTCGTCGCGCACCTTGCACCGCCAGTTGAAGGAAGAGGGCGCGAGCCTGCAGCAGCTGAAAGACGAAGTGCGCATGGAACGCGCGAAGGACTTGCTCTATCGCACGAAGAAGCCGGTGAAGCAGGTGGCGGCGGAGGTGGGGTTCCGCAACGAGAAGAGTTTCGCGCGCGCGTTCAAGGGCTGGGCGGGGGTGGCGCCGGGGGAATTCAGGGAGCAGGCGGCGGCTTAGGCCAGCTTGTTGACTGACATAGCTCAACGGTAGGGGACTACAGGGTCCGAGGTGTTCACTGACGATGCTGTCCTGCACGTCATCGAAGGCGTCAACCCGGAGACACAATGAAATTCGCCACCAAGACGGCTCTTGCCGTCTGCACACTGATCCTGGGCTCGCAAGCCATGGCCCAGGTCGTCATGTACGAACGCGAGGGCTTTCGCGGCCGCTCCGTGGTCATCGACAAGGAAATGCGCAACCTGGATCGCCGCGGGCTCGGCGACCAGGCGAACTCGATCGTGGTGGAGCGCGGCCGCTGGGAGGTTTGCGAGGAACCGCGCTTCGAGGGCCGTTGCGCCATGCTGCGCCAAGGCAATTACCCCAGCCTGAAAGCCGCCGGGCTCGATGGGAAGATCTCCTCCGTTCGCAAGGCGAGCGACAAGCGCAGGTACGACAACGAGCCGCAAGCGGCGGCGGGCGACGACTACCAATACCGGCGCCGCGGCAACGATCGCACGAGCGAGGTGCCGGTGACCGGGGTGCGCGCCATCATGGGCCCGCCGAACCAGCGCTGCTGGGTGGAGCGCCAGGCCGCGCCCGCGCCGGTGGATCCCGCCGCCGCGCTGATCGCAGGCATCCTGGGTTACCAGGTCGGCGCCGCGCCGCAGGACGTGCAGCGTTGCAGCACCGTGCAAGGCCCTCCTGCCTACTACGAAGTGACCTACAACTACCGCGGCTCGCCCCGCACGGTGCAGATGGCCGCGCCGCCGCCTAACAACAAGGTGGTTGTGAACCAGCGCGGCGAGCCGCGGATGTAAGCTGGCGCGCTGCGACTGGAAATCAGAGAAGGCGGGCGAAAGCCCGCTTTCTCATTTGGTCAGTCTCCAATTTCTGCTCAGGCTTGGGCCCTCGGCGCAGCGCGACTTGGGTGGGCGCCTTGTGTGCCCACTGGCTGCATCCGTCACTCAGCCTTGATGTTCTTCGCCTTGATCAACGCGCTCCAGCGCGCCTGGTCCCGCTTCACCTGCGCGGCAAGTTCTTCAGGCGTCGAAGACGTCGTCTCGGCGAAGGCGGCGCGGACGCGTTCCTGCACCTCCGGGTCCTGGCTGGCCTTGACGATCTCCTGGTTCAGGCGCGCCACGATGTCGCGCGGGGTCGCGGCGGGCGCCCAGATGCCGTGGAAACCGATGATGCCCTTCGTTCCGGGAACGGACTCCGAGAGCAGGGGGATGTCCGGCGTGGCCGGGTGGCGCTTCGTGCCGAGATAGGCAAGGCCCTTCACGCGGCCGTCCCGGATGAAGGGAATAGCGGTGTTGGGCGGTTCGATCACCATCGGGATGGAGCCGCCCGCGACTTCGACGAGCGCGCCACCGCGATACGGAACATGGACCATGTTGAGTTTCTCCTCGTCGAGGATCAGCTCCATCATCAGGTGCGGAAATCCGCCGATACCGTACGAGGCATAGGAATATTTGCCCGGGTTCGCGCGCACGAGCTGGATCAGCTCGCGCATGTTGTTCGCCGGGAAATCCTTGCCCACCACCACGTACAGGCCCGCGAGCGCCGTCATGGAGACCGGCGCGAAATCCTTGTCCACGTCGAAGGGCAGCCTGGCGTAGACGTAGGGGTTCGTGACGAAGGAATTCGAGATCGCGTAGAGCAGCGTGTAGCCGTCGGCCGGAGCCTTGGCCACGAAGTCCTGCGCGATGTTTCCCGCTGCACCGGCGCGGTTCTCGACGACCACGGGCTGGCCGAGTGTCTTCGAGAGCTTGTCGGCATAGACGCGCGCGATGACGTCGACCGCGAGCCCCGCGGGCAGGCCGACGATGATCTTGATGGGCCGGCTGGGCCACGCCTGCGCGAACGCACCTGCCGTGGCCACAGCGAGGATGGCGCCTGCCAGGATGGGGCGCAGCGAACTGGTGATCGTCATGGTTGTCTCCTCTGTCGGGGTGGATGCTCGATGACCCTAGGCCGCCATCGCGTCGACGATCCAGGGCATGATGATCTGCTGCTTGATCCGCTCGTCGTTCCACTCGGCGGAGCGCGCGAGGTGGATGCCTTCCGGGTTGATCCAGGCGGACTTGGGGGTTCCGTGCTGGAGCAGCAGCATGGTGTCGGAGGCGGGGACCAGGCTGTCCTTCAGCCCATTGACGATCAGCATTCGCTGGGGCGTGGGCTTGTCGACCAGGCCCATGGTAACGATCGACAGTTCCTGCTGGCGCTCCACCAGTTCGGCGAGCGAAGACCAGCCTGATTGCGCGAGCAAAGCCGCAGGCAGGCCGAACAGGTATTCCTTCGATGACAGCGCGCCCCGGATCTGCCGCGGCGCCCATGCGGCGTCGAGCGGTCCCGCCCAGTTCACGGCGAGCTTCAGCCGCTTCGGCTCGGCGAAGGCGAACCGCGTGGCCCAGTAGCCGCCCATGCTCACCCCCTGCAATCCGATGCGCGACGCGTCAACGTCCTTGCGAGTGAGCAGGTAGTCGATGACCGCGGAGTAGGCCTTCTCGACGCCCGGCCGCGGGAGCAGCTTCGTCTCGCCGGTGTTCGGCGCATCCAGCCCGACCCAGCCGATCTTGTGCTTCATGTACACCGGCCCGTACCGCTCGGCCACGTACTCCTTGAAGCTGTCCAGGCCTCCCAGCGACAGCATGACAGGCGCCGGACCGTCGATGCTCGGCAACTGCAGCAGGATCGGGATCACGCCGCCTTCGAAGCGCACCTCGATGCGCTCGATGGGCTGCGCCTGCAGCCGCCCATAGCGGGCGAACGCGTCGAGGCCCACCTGGAGCGACTTGCGCTTTTCGGGGGACGTTGCCGACGGCCACGCACCGAAGCTGCCGTAGCGCCAGGCCATGATGAAGGCGTCGGCTGCGGCCTTGCGATCCGTGGCTTCCAGCGCCTGGCCGCGCTCGAACCACTCTCGCGCCATCGCGGACCACGACCGGCCCCACGCGTCGTCGTCCAGGCTGTCGATGCGCCCGAGGATGATGCGCACGTCCTCGCCGCGCGCGCCGGTCATCGGATAGACCTGGGCGTCGGTGCGGCGCTGCACTTCGGTTCTCAGTTCTTCCCAGGTGCGGGGCGGGGCGATCGTGATGTCTTCGGTCATCGTCTGGTCTCCAGGTCGGAAAGGATGTCGCACGAGTTAAAACGGTTTTAAGAATACACTCCGCTTCGATCGAAGTCAAAACGTTTTTAAGATGGCCACTTCGCGGCGCCGGGCAACCCCCGCAGCCCCCACTTCTTCGTACGGCGACAGCGGCCGGCGCCTGGTGCAGGCTGCCCGCGAGCTGGTGGCCGAACGCGGCCTCTCCGGACTCAAGGTCGTCGACGTAGCCTCCCGCGCGGGCGCAAACGTCGCCCTGATCAACTACCACTTCGGGGGACGGGACGGACTTCTCGACGAGGTGATTCGCGGCATGGCGGCGCAGATTGCCGGCGAGCGTCTGGACCGGCTCTCGCTGCTGCTGGCGACCGAGTCCTCGCCCGACCCGCGCGAGGTGTTGCGCTGCTGGATCCAGCCCTGGATCGAGAACGTCCAGCGACCGCACAACCGCGAAGTCATGCAGATGATGCTGCACCTGATGTTCGCCGCGGACGTCGACCGCAAGCGCAAGGAGCATGTGCTGGAGGAGTCCGTCAAGGTCACCGCCTTGTACCTGGATGCGCTGTCGAACTGCTACCCCACTCTCCCCCGTGACAAGATGATGTGGCGCATGCTCTGCGCCATCGGTGCCAGCTACCTGGTGCTGGGACAGGGCGCTCCGGTCGGATGGAACACCCTGGCGGGCGTCGAGGCCCGACCGTCTCCACCCAGGAGTGAGGACGGAGCCGAGGAACTGGTGACCTTCATCCTCGCGGGCTTCGCAGCGCCGGCGCAGGGTGCGAGCACGAAGCAACCACGTCGCAGGAAGATTTCCCCAGAGCAGCATTGAGTAGCGCGACGAGTGCAATCCCTCCGCGCAACGCCAACGCTATAGTTGCCACGGGCGCAATGCCCGCTGAACAACAACGAACGAGGGATTCCAAAAATGCGAGCAACGAAAGTTCTCGGCGCAGCCGTGTGCGCCACACTGGTCCTGGGCGGCTGCGCCATCCACCAGACCGTGAAGCCGGTGGCGAAGCTGGAGGGCCGGCAGGTGTGCGTGATCGAAAGTCCGGCCGTGCGCGCTGGTTTCATCGAGGCGTACAAGCGATCGCTGGCGACCAAGGGCTACACCGTGCGCCAGTTGCCCGCTTCCGCATCAATCACCGAATGCCCCACCACCTCGACCTACAGCGCGAACTGGCGTTGGGACCTGGCCATGTACATGGCCTTTGCGGAGATCAAGGTGTACAGCAACGGCCAGCTCGCCGGGCAGGCCCAGTACGACTCGCTGCGTGGCGGCGCCAACATGAACAAGTTCATCGACGCCGACCGCAAGATCGACGAACTGGTGAACCAGCTGTTCCCCGGCGGGGCGGGTAGCTGACCCGGCCATCCTGCGCGCGGGACGGATCGGGTCCCGCGCTCAGGATGAGCTGACCCAGCCGACGTGCCACATTCCGACACACGGACGGGCAACGGGACGATAAGTTTGCGGCTCTGGCATAGGGACACTCAGGCTCTCGACTGAACTTCCCGGCCGCATGACAACCAGTATCGATCACCTGCAGCGCTGGCGGCAAATCGCCCGCCTGATGTGGAAGCACGGACGTGCGGTTCGCGCCGGCGATGGCCCGGCCGGCGAGACTGCAGAGCAAAGCGCCGAGCAGCTGGCCGACGACCTCGAAGCCATGGGGCCGGCCTACGTCAAGCTGGGCCAGGTTCTCTCGAGCCGGCCCGACCTGCTGCCCGCCGGCTACGTCAAGGCGCTTTCGCGCCTGCAGGACGACGTGAAGCCCTTCGCGTTCGACGAGGTCCGTGCGATCGTCGAGGAGGAGCTCGGCGCCCGCATCTCCAAGGCCTTCCAGTCCTTCGAGCCGGAGCCCATCGCGGCTGCCTCGCTGGGCCAGGTGCACGCCGCGACGCTGCGCGACGGCACGCCCGTGGTCGTGAAAGTGCAGCGGCCCGGCGTAGCGAAGCAGGTGGCGGACGAGTTCGACGTGCTGACGCAGATCGCGCACTTCCTCGACGCCCACACCGACGTCGGCCGCCGCCACCGCCTGCGGCTGATGCTGGAAGAGTTCCGCGTGTCGATCCAGGAGGAGCTGGACTACGAGCGGGAGGCCCAGAACCTGGTCGCGGTCGGCCGCAGCCTGCGCGAGTTCGAGCGCCTGGCCGTGCCGCAGCCGGTCCCCGACTACTGCACGAAGCGCGTGCTGACGATGGAGCGCGTGCACGGCACCAAGATCACCAAGCTCTCGGGTTTCTCGCGGCTGGAGGTCGATGGCACCGCCCTGCTGGACGAGCTGTTCCACGCGTACCTGAAGCAGGTGCTGGTGGACGGCCTGTTCCATGCCGACCCGCACCCCGGCAACGTATTCATCACCGACAACGGGCGCCTGGCGCTGCTCGACCTGGGCATGGTGGGCCGAACGACGCCGGACATGCAGGAGCAGTTGCTCAAGATTTTGTTGGCCGTGAGCGATGGGCGCAGCGAGAAGGCAGCCGAATCGCTGATCCAGGTGAGCGAGAAGACCGAGGAGGCCGACGCCGCGGACTTCCGCCGCCGCCTGGGAATCCTGGTCGCGCGCGAGCAGGGCCGCGGCCTGAAGGATGTGAACATCGGCCAGACGCTGCTGGACATCAGCACCGTCGCCGCGGATTGCGGCTTCTTCGTGCCCAGCGAGCTGGCGCTGCTGGCCAAGACGCTGCTGCAGCTGGACGAGATCGGCCGCGTGCTCGACCCGCAGTTCGACCCCAATGCGGCGGTCCGCCGGCATGCGGGGAAGCTCCTGTCCACGCGCATGAAGCGCGAGGCCACCGAAGGGAGCTTCCTCACGGCGGCGATGGAGTTCAAGAGCTTTGCCGCGGGACTGCCCGGCCGCGTGAACCGCATCATGGACGCCGTGGCGGACAAGGAGCTGGAGATCAAGGTCCGCGCACCGGACGCGACCGGCATGATCGAAGGCATGCAGAAGATCGCCAACCGCGTCACCACCGGCCTCGTCCTCGCGGCGCTGATCATCGGCGCGGCGCTGCTGATGCGCGTCGACACCGACTTCCGCCTGCTCGGCTACCCCGGCCTGGCGATCGTCTGCTTCATCGGCGCCACGCTCGGCGGCGTGTTCCTGCTCGTGAACATCTACCTGCAGGACCGCTCGTACGGCAGGAGCCGAAGTTAGCCGCACCCTGCACGAAAACGCGTAACGTGCTACCCTCGGCGCTGCTGAACGTCGAGCGGATCGTCGCTCTTCCAGGTATTACTGTCTCCCTCCGGCGAACTTGCGATCCGCCGCGTCGTTGTCCGAATCCCTCCAGATGTCTTTTTGACGTTGCGCATCGCGCGGCAGGTTGCTGCGCGGCACCCGTGCGCGCTATTGCGCACCATTGAGAAAGGCTCGCCATGAGCAGCAGAATCTACGTGGGCAACCTGCCCTACTCCGTCACCGATTCCACCCTGGAATCCAACTTTGCCGAATTCGGCAGCGTTTCCTCCGCCAAGGTCATGATGGACCGTGAAACGGGCCGCTCCAAGGGCTTCGGCTTCGTCGAAATGGCATCCGCCGAATTTGCCGAGGCTGCCATCAAGGCGCTCGATGGCCGGTCCGTGGATGGACGCTCGATCACCGTGAACCTGGCCCGCCCGCGCGAAGAAGGCCGCGGCTCGGGCCGCTCCGGCGCGGACGTCGGCTTCAAGGCCAGCAACCGTTCGGACGTCGGCTATGGCAACGGCGGCTTCGGCGGCGGTCGTTACTGAACACTGGACACTGTCCTCGGAAAGCCGGCTTTGCCGGCTTTTTTTTCGCTCGGAAAAGCGCGAACCGTTCCTCATTCGTTCAGGTTGGTGGCGCTATCCTGCATGCAACACCACCAGAAGGTCCCATGAAACGCCTCACCGTCTCCATCATCGCCTTGCTCCTCGGATTGGGAGCTCTGCTGCCGTCCGCCTGGGCGGCGGTGGGGCGCGACCAGGCTGCAGCCCTTGCCCAGAAGAAGACGCCCGGCCGCGTGCTGAAGGTGGAGCAAGGGCTGTACATGGACAACAGCGTGGTGTGGCGCATCCACGTGCTCACCGCTGCAGGCGAGGTCAGCCTGGTCGTGATCGACGCGGAAACCGGCCGCCTGCGCTGACCGTTCAGCCCAGCGACCGCAGTTTCTTCAGGATGTCCGCCATCCGGTAAGGCTTGGCCACGAACTCGAAGCCCTTGAGGCTGCCCGCGGGCGTGGTGTAGCCCGAGGACAGCAGGATGCGGGTCTGCGGCGAAATCTCCTGCGCCTTCTTGCCCAGTTCCACCCCATTGAGCCCCGGCATGACGACGTCGGAGAACAGCAGGTGGATGTCGTGCGTCCGCGAAAGGATCTCGAGCGCCTGCCGGCCCGAGGCGGCGGTGATCACGTCGAAGCCGAGCGTGCGGAACATCTCGGTGGCCATGTCGAGCACGTCCGGCTGGTCGTCGACGATCAGCACCTTGTCGCTCGGTGGCGGCCCGGCGTCCTGCACCGGCGCTTCCGAAGAAGCCGGGAAATACAGCGAGATGGTGGTGCCTTGCGAAGGCTGCGAGACGATCTTCAGCTCGCCGCCGAACTGCTGCACCATGCCGTAGACCTGGCTCAAGCCGAGCCCGGTGCCCTTGCCGACCGGCTTGGTGGTGAAGAAGGGTTCGATCGCGCGGCTGATCACGTCCTCGCTCATTCCCGAACCGGTGTCCTGCACGGACACGACCACGTAGCGCCCCTTGGGCAGGGAGCCGACCTGGGCATCGGCAAGATCGCTCACGTGCGTGGTGACGCGGATGCTGCCGCCGTCGAGCGTCGCATCGTTGGCATTGACCACCAGGTTCAGCAGCGCGGTTTCGAACAGCGCCATGTCGATCATCACCGAGGGCAGCTCGCCGGCGACCTCGATCTCGAACTTGACCGAGCTGCGCGTCGCCCGCCGCAGCACCGATTCGAATCCCGCGACCACGCGGTTCAGGTCGCGCGGCTCGGGCGTGACGGGCTGCTGGCGCGCAAACGTGAGCAGCTGGTTCGTCAGCGAGGCGCCGCGCATCGCCGCCTTCTCCATGCTCTCGATCAGGCCCAGCCCCTCCGGATCCTTCACGGTCGGACGCAGCAGGTCCAGTCCGTTGGTGATCACGCTCAGCAGGTTGTTGAAGTCGTGCGCCACGCCGCCGGTGAGCTTGCCGATGGCTTCCAGCTTCTGCGACTGGAACAGGATCTCGCGGGCCTTTTCCAATGCCTGCGCTGCCTGCTGGCGTTCGGTGATGTCGCGCGTGATCTTGGCGAAACCCACCAGCTCGCCGGCCTCGTTGCGGATCGAATCGATCACGACGTGGGCCCAGAAGCGCGTTCCATCCTTGCGCACGCGCCAGCCTTCGGCCTCGAACCGGCCCTTGGCCGTCGCCTCTTCCAGCGCACGGTACGGCTTGCCGGCTTCCCGGTCTTCCTCCGTGTAGAAGCGCGAGAAGTGCGAGCCCAGCACCTCGTCCTGCTCGTACTGCTTGATCCGGCGGGCGCCGGCGTTCCAGTTGGTGATCTCCCCCGTGGGCGACAGCATGTAGATGGCGTAATCGGTCACGCCTTGCACCAGCATGCGGAAACGCTGCTCGCTCTCGCGCAGGGCTTGCTGCGCGGCGCGCTTCTCGGAGATGTCGCGCGTGATCTTGGCAAAGCCGACCAGTTCGCCCGACTCGTCCCGGATCGGGTCGATGACGACGCTGGCCCAGAACTCGGTGCCGTCCTTGCGCACCCGCCAGCCTTCGGCCTCGAACTTGCCGGTGTCGCGGGCCAGTGCCAGCGCCTTCTGCGGAATTCCCGCTTCGCGTTCCCGCTCCGTGTAGAAGCGGGAGAAGTGCTGGCCGATGATCTCGTCCGCGGTATAGCCCTTGAACCTCTGGGCGCCGGCGTTCCAGCTCGCAACCGTGCCATCGGGTGCCAGCATGTAGATGGCGTAGTCGCTGATGCGGCTGACGAAAAGGCGGAGACGCTCTGCTTCCTGGGATGGGTTCAACCTGGGCCTTGTGAGTTCGTTGGCCATGGTGGCCGGCCGTCGATTGTCAGCCCCAGCGTGCTGCGCGCCTGGAAGGTCGCCGCGTCAAACCTTGTAGGCGCCGGACTACGCTTGGCGAAGACGCTGCAGCAGCAACTGCAAGGGATGCACCAATGCCGCGCCGTCCACCAGCGCCGCCTGGCAGCGGCAGGAGTAGCCCGTCGCCACAGTGCGGCCCGCATTCGCCGCATCGGCGAGGATGGGCTTCCAGCTCAGTCCGTAGATGGCCTCGGAGCTCGCGCGATGGGCACGCTGGTGGCCGTACAGCCCCGCCATGCCGCAGCAGCCGCTGGCCACCACCTGCAGCTCGATGCCGAAGCGCGCCGCGAGCGGCACCCATTGCGCGCTGGCCGCGGGAGCGTTGGCGCTCCGTGCAATGGGGCAGCAGCGCCCAGCGTGCAGTGCCCTCGCCTTCCAGCTGCGGCAACGCGTCGAGGTGTCGCAGCAGCCATTCCTGCGGCAGCGCCACCTCCGGGACCGCTTGCGCCCCCAGCGCCTTGACGTATTCCGCGCGATAAGTCAGCGTCATCGACGGATCGACGCCTACCAGGCCGACGCCGGTGGCGGCGAGTTCGCGCAGCAGGCGCGCATTGCGCGCGGCGGTGCGCTCGAAGCGCTGGAGGAAGCCGAGCACGTGCTCCGGCTTGCCGTTGGGGCGCAAGGGCGCCAGCCACGGCCGGAAACCCAGGCGCTGCAGCAGCTCGCAGAAGTCGAGGACGACCTGGGTGTCGTAGTGCGAGGTGAAGCTGTCCTGCACCACCACCACGCTGCGCCTGCGCTCCTCCTCCGTCAGTGCCCGCAAGGCCTGCACGCTGGCGACCCGCACGCCTGCCCCCGCGAGCTTCGAGGCCAAGGAAGTCGTGTCCAGCTCCGGCAGCGCCACCAGGCCGAGCGCACGCGCGCCGGCACGGCCGAAGCGGTTGTGCGTCACGGCATTCACGAGCCGCGGAAACCGCGCAGCCCAGGGCAGCCAGGTCTCGAGCCCCGCCACGAGGTAGTCCCGCGCGGGCCGGAGATAGCGGCCGTGGTAAGCCTCGAGGAAGCGGGAGCGGAACGCCGGCACGTCCACCTTGATCGGGCACTGGCCGACGCAGGACTTGCACGCCAGGCAGCCGTCCATGGCCTCCTTCACCTGCAGCGAGAAATCGCCGCCGCCGCGGCGCGCCCGCCAGCTGTGCAAGGCGCGGGCAGAAAGGTCCAGCCAGCGTCGCGGCGTCGCCTGCGTAGGGTCGACGCCCTGTTCCGCCAGCAGGCGCAGCCACTCGCGCATGAGCGATGCGCGGCCCTTGGGCGAATGCTTGCGGTCGCGCGTCGCCTTCCAGGACGGGCACATCGCATCGTCCGGGTCGTAGTTGAAGCAGGCGGCGTTGCCGTTGCAGTGCAAGGAATCCTGGTTGGCCTGGCGCACTGCGATCGGGATGCGGCGGTCGGCCTGGCCGCGCGTTCCGACGGCATCCAGCTTCGTGAGCTCGTGGCCCGGCGGCGCGGCGATCTTGCCCGGATTGAGCTGGTTGTACGGATCGAAGGCCGCCTTCACCTCCTGCATGCGCGGGTACAGCGGGCCGAAGAACTCGGGGACGTATTCGGAGCGCAGGCCCTTGCCGTGCTCGCCCCAGAGCACGCCCTTGTATTTGCGCGTCAGGGCGAAGACTTCGTCGGAGATCTCGCGCACCAGCGCCTCCTGCGCGGGGTCCTTCATGTCCAGCGCCGGCCGCACGTGCAGGCAGCCGGCATCCACGTGGCCGAACATGCCGTAGACCAGGCCGCGGGCATCGAGCGCCGCCCGGAACTCGCGGATGTAGTCGGCCAGGTGCTCGGGCGGCACGACGGTGTCCTCGACGAACGGCATGGGCCGGCGTTCGCCCTGCATGTTGCCCAGCAGGCCGACGGACTTCTTGCGCATCGACCAGATGGCGGCTGCAGTCGCCGGATCGCGGGCGACCGTGTAGCCGCGGCGACCGGCGCCGCCGGCGGCAAGCACCGCCTCGACGCGGGCGAGTTGCGCAGCGAGGTCCTCTTCGTCCGGCGCGACGAATTCGACGATGTTGACGCCCTCGGCCGGCCCCTGCGGGTCGTCCGGGAAATATGCGCTGACGGCGAGCCAGACCGGGTCCTTGCGCGCGAGCGCCAGCACCGTGGCGTCGACGGTTTCGCTCGACGCCGCCTGCAGCCGCATGAGCGTGCCCGCATCACGCAGCGCGGCGTCGAAGCTGGCGTAGCGGATGTTCAGCAGCGCCGTGCAGCGCGGCACCGGCGTGAGCCGGACCTTCGCCTCGGTGACGAACGCCAGGGTGCCCTCGGCGCCGCAGATCACCGCGCTCAGGTCGAAGCGGCCTTCGCAGTCGCACAGGTGCGCCAGGTCGTAGCCGGTCACGCAGCGATTGAGCTTGGGGAAGCGCTCCGCGATGAGCGCGGCGTCGTCTTCGCGGATGCGATCCAGCACCCGCAACACATGCCCCACCCGGTCGGTGCGGCCTTTGGCGACGACCAGCTCCGCGGGCGTCAGCGGCCGCGAGCGCCACGCGGTGCCATCCAGGAACACCGCGCTGAGTTCCATCACGTGGTCGCGGGTCTTGCCGTACAGCACCGAGCCCTGCCCCGAGGCGTCGGTGGCGATCATGCCGCCGATGGTGGCGCGGTTGGACGGCGACAGCTCCGGCGCGAAGAACAGGCCGTGCTGCGCGACGGCTGCATTCAACTGGTCCTTCACCACGCCGGCCTGCACGCGGGCCCAGCCTTCTTCGGCGTTGACCTCCAGCACCGCGTTCATGTGCCGTGACAAGTCCACCGCGATACCGTCGGTGAGCGACTGCCCGTTGGTGCCGGTGCCGCCGCCGCGCGGCGCGAACTTGAGCGCGCGGAATCGTTCTTCGCCGGCGAGCCTGGCGACGCGGACCACGTCGGTCTCGTGGCGCGGGAAGACGATGGCCTGGGGCGCGAGCTGGTAGATCGAATTGTCGGTGGCGAACACCGTGCGGTCGGCGTGCGCCTGCGCGATGTCCCCCTCGAAGCCGCGCAGGCGCAGCTCGGCGAGGAATGCCGCGGCGAGCGAGTCGGCCCGGCCCGACGGCACCAGCGCCGGGATCACCCTCGGGTGCCGGTGGCGCCGGGCTTGAATTCCTTGCGCTGGCGCTTGAAGCGGTGCGACGCCACGCGCAGGTGCAGCTGCATCACCTGCTTGGCCAGCTCCCCGTCGCCCGCGCGCACGGCCGCGGCCAGGTCGCGATGGTGGTTGAGGCTCTGCACCTTGTCCTGCAGCGTGCTGATGAAGTGCGAGCGCAGCACGATCGGCATGTCGATCAGGGAGGTGAGGATCGTTCGCAGCCGCGGCGATCCGCTCGCCTCGAGGATCGCGCGGTGGAAGCGCGCATTGATTTCCTGCAGGCGCTCGGGCAGTTCGTCGCCCCCCTCGCGGATCGCGTTGTCCATGCGGTCGTTGAGTGCGTCCAGACGATCGGCGAGTGCGACACCGCCGCGGCGCGCAGCCAGGTCGGCGGCATGCGACTCGAGCAGGCCGCGCAACTCGAAGGTCTCCTCGATGTCGGCTTCGGTCCACTCGGCCACGCGGACGCCGCGGTTCGGATCGGCCGTGGCGAGGCCGTCGTCCACCAGCCGCTTCAGGGCCACCCGCACCGGCGTGCGGCTCACGTCCAGCTCGCGCGCGAGGTGCTCCTCCTTCAACTGCTCGCCCGGCGCATAGGTGCCGCCGACCACCCGCTGCTTCAGGGCTTCGTAGGTCTTGTCGGCTGCGTTTGCCATGTTTGTTCCTGATTTGTACTGAAAGGCGATGAATTGCGGCTGGGCTTCACTCTGTAAGCGTTAACCCTCGACCCGAATAGCTTGCCATTTTGTTTTTTTATTGTACATTGCATCCTTCCTCCACGCACCCACTCCCATGCTCGGACTCCAGATTCTCAAGCGCCGCCGCCAGGTCCCGGCGCAGCTCGTCGAGGCCTTTCGCGGCCTGCCCGTGGCCAACATCAGTGACTGCATGACGCGCATGACGGCCGGCGGCCCGCGCCTGCGCCCCATGCACAAGGGCGGCCCCTTGGCCGGCCCCGCGCTGACCGTGAAGTGCCGCCCGGGCGACAACCTGATGATCCACAAGGCCTTGACCATGGCGCAGCCGGGCGACGTGATCGTGGTCGACGCCGGCGGCGACCTCACCAACTCGCTGTTCGGCGAGATCATGGTGGCCACCGCGGTGAAGATCGGCGTGGCCGGCGTGGTGCTCAATGGCGCCGTGCGCGACTCGGAAGAGATCGGCCGCGGCGATTTCCCGCTCTATGCCGCGGGGGTCACGCACCGCGGCCCGTACAAGGACGGCCCCGGCGAAATCAACGTACCGGTCGCCATCGACGGCATGGTGATCCACCCCGGCGACCTGGTCGTCGGCGATGCCGACGGCTTGCTGTGCGTCCCCTTCGACGAAGCCGAACAGGTGCTCGCCGCCACGCACAAGAAGATGGAGGCCGAGAAGCAGATGCTGGCCGACATCGCGGCGGGCCGGCTCGACACGCGCTGGATCGACGCGACGCTGCAGCGCATCGGCTGCAACCCGGAGCCCGTGTGATGGCCGGCCCGCAGAAGCGCGTCGTCCGCTCCGACCTGTGGATCGCGCCGGCCTTCGACGCGCGCCTGGCCGGCGAGCGCGACATCGCGCTGCGCGTCTTCCCGGTTCGCGGAAACAGCGCGGCGGCTTGGGACATCCTGTCGGCCGCGCACGTGTTCCACATCTCCGCGGCCAAGGACGAACTGCCGCGCGAATTCTTCGCCGACGCCGCGCTGCTGGCCCGCTGCCCCGACCTGCTCTGCGTTTCCTCCAGCGGCGCCGGCTACGACACGGTCGACGTCGCCGCCTGCACGGCGGCCGGCGTGCTGGTGGTCAACCAGGCCGGCGGCAACGCCGTCTCGGTCGCCGAGCACACGCTGGCGATGATCCTGGGCGTCTCGCGCCGGATGATCGAAGGCGACCGCCGCATGCGGCGCGAGATCGGCTACACGCGCGAGGACGTGATGGGCCACGAGATCCGCGGCAAGACGGTGGGGCTGGTGGGCATCGGCCACATCGGCACGCGCGTCGCCGCCCTGGCCCGCGCCTTCGGCCTCGAAGTCATCGCGACCGATCCCTTGCTGTCGCCGGAAGAGATCACTCGCCGTGGCGCGCAGCCGGTGACGTTCGACCAACTGCTGGCGCGCTCGGATTTCGTTTCGCTGCACTGCCCGCGCGATGCGAGCACCCTGAAGCTGATGGATGCCAAGGCGTTCGCCCGCATGAAGAAGGGCGCGATCTTCATCACCACGGCGCGCGGCGGCATCCACGACGAAGCGGCGCTGGTGCAGGGCCTGCAATCGGGCCACCTGGCCGGCGCCGGCGTGGACGTCTGGGACCAGGAACCGCCCCCACTGGACCATCCACTGCTGGCCATGGACAACGTCTTCGCCACCTACCACGTGGCCGGCGTGACGCACGAGTCGCGCGGCAACGTCGCCGCGATCAGTGCCGAGCAGATCGTCGGCGTGCTGGCCGGCGAACGTCCGCCGCGCCTGATCAACCCCGAAGCCTGGCCTGCCTACGAGAAGCGCCGCGCGCAGATCCTGCGCTGAAGGCGCCCTTTTCCCCCATTCCATCGTCCCCGAAGGAGACAGACAACATGCATCGCCTCACCGCCCTCCTGCGCCGCCTCGTGCCGGCCCTGGTGCTCTCCGCCGCAGCCGCCGCCCCCGGCGTGGCCTTGGCTGCCTTCCCCGATCAACCGATCAAGATGATCGTGTCGTACGCCCCCGGCGGCGGCAGCGACGTGATCGCGCGGCTGGCCGCGCAGTACATGGCCAAGTACCTCGGCAACAACGCCAGCATCGTGGTGGTGAACCGCCCGGGCGCCGGCGGCGGCATCGGCTTCGGCGAGCTCTCGCGCGCGCCAGCCGACGGCTACACCATCGGCATGATCAACACGCCCAACGTCCTCACGATCCCGATCGAGCGCAAGTCCGCCTTCCACTGGCAGGACTACGACCTGCTGGGCAACGTGGTGGACGATCCCGACAACATTTCGGTGCGCGCCGACAGCGAGTTCAAGACGCTGAAGGACCTGGTGGCTTATGCCAAGGCGCATCCCGGCGAGGTGTCGTACGGCACCACGGGCGTCGGCTCGGACGACCACCTTGCGGCGCTGCAGCTCGAAAAGGCCACCGGCATCAAGATGAACCACGTGCCTTTCAAGGGCGCCGCCGAAGTGCTCAACGCCGTCGTCGGCAAGCAGATCACCGTCGCCGTCATGAACATCGGCGAAGCGCTCGCCGCGGTCAAGGGCGGCAACCAGCTGCGCCAGCTCGGGCAGATGAGCGCGGCCCGCTCCACGGTGGCGCCCAACGTGCCCACCTTCCGCGAGCAGGGCTACGACATCATCATGGCTTCCCTGCGCGGCTTCGCGGCGCCCAAGGGCCTGCCCGCGCCGGTGCGCGAGCAGCTGGTCGCGGCGCTGAAGAAGACCGCCGCCGATCCGGAGTTCCAGGCCAAGGCGGCCAGCTACTTCGCCCCGCTGCGCTATCTCGAGCCGCAGGCTTACGCCACGGAACTGAAGGACACCGAGGCCAATTTCAAGCAGCTGTGGCAGGTGATGCCCTGGGGTGAGAAGTAAGGAGCGGACGGCGCGCATGGGGCATGTGCTTTCCCTCGACGACTTCGAAGTCGCCGCGCGCCGCCACCTGCCGCGGCCGGTGTTCGCCTACGTTTCCGGCGGGGTGGAACGCAACCAGTCGCTGCGGGCGAACGCGCGGGCGTTCGAGGCCTACGAGTTCGTGACGCGCGTCCTGGTCGATACCTCGAAGCGCTCGACGCAGACGAACCTCCTCGGCCGGACCTGGTCCGCGCCGATCGGGATCGCGCCCATGGGCATCTGCGCCCTCTCCGCCTACCGCGGGGACCTGGTGCTCACGCAGGCGGCCGCGCACGAAAAAATTCCGATGGTGATGAGCGGCTCGTCGCTGATCCGGATGGAGGACATCGTGCAGGCGAATCCGCAGGCGTGGTTCCAGGCCTACCTGCCGGGCGCGGAGGCCGAGATCGTCGCGCTGGTCGAGCGCGTCAAGGCTGCCGGCTACGGCACGCTGGTGGTGACGCTGGACGCCTCCATCGCGTCCAACCGCGAGAACAACATCCGCGCCGGCTTCTCGACGCCGCTGCGGCCCAGCCTGCCGCTGGCCTGGCAGGGGCTGACCCATCCGCGCTGGCTGTTTGGGACCTTCCTGAAGACCATCGTGCGCCATGGCATGCCGCACTTCGAGAACAACTACGCGCGGCGTGGCGCGCCCATCCTCTCCGCCAGCGTGCTGCGCGATTTCTCGGATCGCGGCCACCTGAGCTGGCAGCACATCCGCATGATCCGCGCGATGTGGCCGGGCACCCTGGTCATCAAGGGCATCCTCGACGTCCGCGATGCGCGCATGGCCGTGGAGGCCGGAGCCGACGGCCTCATCGTGTCGAACCACGGGGGCCGGCAGTTGGACGGTGCGGTCTCGCCGCTGCGGGTGCTGCCCGCCATCGTGCAGGCCTGCCCCGAGCTGCCGGTCATGATCGACAGTGGCTTCCGCCGCGGCACCGACGTGCTCAAGGCATTGGCACTGGGCGCGAAGTTCGTCTTCGTCGGCCGGCCCTTCAACTATGCAGCGGCGGTCGGCGGCGAAGCCGGCGTGCGCAAGGCCATCACGCTGCTGCGCGACGAGATTTCGCGCGACATGGCGATGCTGGGCGTGTCGTCGGTGCAGGACGTCGCCAGGGATTGCCTGCTGGAGACGTGATCGGCGCGCGCAGGCCGGTCACAATCGCGCCATGGCTCAAGGCAAACGCATCTCCGCCGACATCGACGGCCAGGCGCTGCAGGCGATCAAGGATATGGGCGCCGCCGCGCGCGAAGCCCGCACCGCCGCCGGCGAAGGCCAGGCCACCGCGGCGGCGCGCCTGGGCGTGCACGTGCAGACCATAGGCCGCATCGAAGCCGGCGAGCCCGGCGTGGCCATCGGGCACGTACTCGGGCTGCTGGCCCTGTACGGCGTCAGGACCCGGCTGGAACAGCCGGGGTAGGCCTCACTTCGGCGTGGTCCGCTTCTCGCCGTGCTTGACGGGACCGGTGGGCGACTTGTCGCTGCGTGCGCTCTTCTTGGCGGCGGCCTTGTCCGAAACCGCGCCGCTCGAATGCGTCTTCTTGGACGCGTGCGTCTTTCCGCCTTGGTTATCTTTGGTGGATTGGGGCATGGTCTTTCCTTGGTGTGCTGTGTTCAGCCGCCAATCTAGGACAGCACGCGCTGCCGCGCTGTGGGCCACGGTGAAGCCTTCGCGTAGGACAGGCCTCAGGCCGGCCCGCGCTGACCTTGAGCTTATGCCGATAAGCAAGTGAAAACTCGGTCGTTCCCTTGCGCGGGCGGCGCTTCCATGATGGGCGCCTTCCTGAGAACAACGGAGTGACCATGACGACGCCTCGCACCCTGCGCCTCGACCCGATCCGTTCGCGCGATTGACGTGATGGCTCCAGGCACTTTCCTGCGCGATCGTCCTTCGCAGCCGCTGCGGATCGAGCGGCTGCTGGCCGTGACGGCACGCTCCTGGGGCTTGCGCTGGCCGCTCGCACGCGTGGAGCTCCCGGCATGACGGCGCTCGTGCACTTCGATGCGCAGGGGCGCTGGGGCGAGACGCTGGTGTGCGAGGCACGGGTGCGCGAGCAGTTGGCCCTGCATGACTTGTGGGTGCAACCGAATCCTGCCGTGCAGGACAGCGGGCTGTTCTATGTCGCGCTGCCTGGGGGCTGGCTCGGCGTGCTTTGCGACGCGGGGGAATGCCTGGTGGCGCCGGCGTCGGTGCATGTGAGCGACCGGCCGGAGGGCCTGCCCGCGCATGGGGAGTTCGTCGATCGGCTGCTGGAGTTGCTGGGGGAAGAGCAGGAGTGAGGCGCGGGGAAGCCGGGGTTGCCACCCCGGCGTAAGGCGCATTGCCGCGGTTGTCATCGCAGCGTCGCCCCGTAGGCTGGGGTGGCAACCCCGGCTCCCCACGACGATCACCCGTAGGCCGTGGTGAGCCCGCAGGCGAACCGCGGCTCTCCCCACGCCGCTGCACGCGCCGTGCTAGCCTGCGCGCCATGCCCAACCCCCTGCAGCGCTTCGACGTCGGCCCCCGCCTTTCCGAAATGGCCATCCACAACGGCGTGGCCTACCTCGCCGGCCAGGTGCCGGAGGACGGCTCGCAGGACATCCGCGGCCAGACGCGCCAGGTGCTGGCAATGGTCGACGCCCTGCTGGCGCGCGCCGGCAGCGACAAGACGCGGATCCTGATGGCGCAGATCTTCCTGGCCGACCTGGCGGACTTCCCCGGCATGAACGAAGCCTGGGACGCCTGGGTGCCTGCCGCCCACACGCCGCCGCGCGCCACCGTGCAGGCCGCGCTGGCCAAGCCCGAATGGCGGATCGAAATCGTGGTGACCGCGGCAGCGGGCTAGCGTTTGCGCGCGGGTTCCAGCTCCCGCGCCAAACGGTACGCCGCCGCATCGTCACTGACCCACTGCCCGTCGCGCCGGTAGGTGCAGGCGGCGCTGCGCTTGCCGTTCTCCAGCGGGCCGGCGAAGCGGTAGTGGACGACGTAGTACTGCGCGTAGTTGCCGAGCGCCGAGAAGTCCACGCCCTGCACCCTCACTTCGCGCGGCACCAGCATGCGCAGGCGCTGCAGGCAGTCGTCCTGCAGCCGCGACTGCGACAGCGGAAGCTGCGCGAAGCCCAGCGTGGGCGCGAGGGCGAGGAGCACGAACACGCGTTTCATGCCGGCGCGGCCTTCAAGCCTTGCGGGTCTTCGCAGGCGGTTGCGCTGCGCCCTCAGGTGCCTTGCGCTGCTTGGCGCCGTTCAGGTGCTCGCGCAGGTAATGCGCGGCCTCCATGCGTTCGCCCCGGCGCAGCAGGGCGATCAGTTCCAGGTGCTCGGTGCACTGCTGCACCATGTGGCTGGGATCGAGCTTCTTCCGGTACTCCACCAGCCGGCGCAGCTGGTTGACCTTCTTCAGCGCATCCAGCAGCAGGCGGTTGTGCGCGCCCGCGACGATCGTCTCGTGCAGGTGGACGCCTGGACGGAACAGTTCCGAGCGCGCCCACTTCTCGATGCCGCCGGAGAGCAGCTCCACCTGTTCCCGGTAGCACTTGTCCAGCTCCGCCAGGTCGATTGCATAGCCCGGCTCCAGCAATGCCGCCGGTTCGATGATCATGCGGAAGCGGTAGCTCTCGCGATAAGCCTCGGGCGTGTTCAGCAGCGGCTGGAACATCCAGCCGCGCCCGGGCTTGCGCTCGATCATCCCCTCGCGCGCCATCCGGTGCAGCACGCGCTGGATCTGCAGGCGGCTCGCGTCGTAGCGCTGCATCAGCTCGGTTTCGGCGATCTCCTCGCCCAGCTTGGCGGCCAGGCGGTCGTCGGCGACCGCGAGGTACAGGGCTTCATCCGAATCCGCGCGCTGCGGCACGGCCAGCGATCCCAGTTCGCCCGGCGGCCTGGCCACCTGGAAGCCCTTGTTCGGCTCGGAGCGAACGACACCCGCGGTCTCCAGGAACTGCAGGGCCCGGCGCACCGGCGAACGGGACACACCCAGCTCGTCGCACAGCACCTGCTCGGTCAGGCGGTGGCCGACTTCGAATCCCTCGCGCCGGATCATGGCCACGATCTGGTTGGCCAGCGCGGGCACCAGCGCGCTAACGTTTTCGGGAAGCCGGACTGCCTTCATGCGCCTAGCGTACCGCAAGCAGGCTCGCGATACGTCGCTCAGGCCGCCTGGATCGCGCGGGCCACGGCGGTGCCGAACGCCTTGCAGCCCGTGTCGCCGCCGAGGTCGCGCGTGCGCAGCTTCGGGTCTTCCAGCACCCGGTCGACGGCGCGCTGCATGGCGTCGCCGGCACGCTGCAGCGCCTGGACCTGCTTGTGGTCGCCCATCCAGCGAATCAGCATGGCCACCGACAGGATCATCGACGTCGGGTTGGCGATGTCCTTGCCGGCAATCGTGGGCGCCGAGCCGTGCTGGGCCTGGGCGCAGCAGAGGGTGTCGCTCGCCATCACCGAGCCGGCCAGGCCCAGGCTGCCGGAGAGTTCGCTGGCCAGGTCGGACAGGATGTCGCCGTAGAAGTTGGTCGCGACGATGACGTCGAAGCGCTCCGGTTCGCGCACCAGGTGCGCGGTGGACGCGTCGACCAGCAGGTCGTCCAGCTGCACCTGCGGAAAGTCCTTCGCCACGTGGCGCACCGCTTCCAGGAAGAGGCCGTCGGTCATGTGGAAGCTGTTGGCCTTGTGGATCGCGGTGACCTTCCGGCGGCGGGTCATCGCCAGCTCGAAGGCGCGGCGGGCGATGCGTTCGCTGCAGTGGCGCGTGATCTTGCGGGTGGACAGCGCCATGTCGGGGCTGGGCATCACCTCGCCCCAGCCGCGCGTCATGTTGCGGTCAGGATAGAAGCCCTCGGTGGCCTCGCGCATGATGACCAGGTCCATGCTCTTGCCGGCTTTCATGTTGGACTCGAGGAAGGGCCGCGTGCGCGCCGGGCGCACGTTGGCATAGAGGTCCAGCCCGATGCGGAAGCCGGCCGACACGTTGCGGCCGCCCTGCTCCGGCGCGGGGTAATCGGCATGCGACTGCGTGCCCAGGATGACGCCGTCGTAGGTCTTGGCGCGCTCCAGCACTTCCTGCCGCAGCGTCGTGCCGAACTTGGCCAGGCTTTCGAAGCCGACCACGTCGTGGTCGAAGGCGAGCCCGAGCTCGAAGCGGCGGTCCGCGGCCTGCAGCACCTCCATGGAAGCGGCGACGATTTCGGGGCCGATCCCGTCGCCGGGGAGGACCAGGATGTTCATGGGGGTGTTCCTTTCAGATGTACCAAGAGTGTTCCGCTGGACGATACATGGATCCGAGGGTAATCCTCTAGACCGCGTTTTTATTGTACTGAAGAACTCGTTAGTACAATCAAATCCTGACTGGAGGCAACGACGACCATGAAGAGACGAACGCTGAAGACCCTCGCCGGACTGCTGCTGGCCGCCGCCAGCGCGGGCGCCATCGCGCAGACGGCGCCTTTCCCGTCCAGGACGATCACCATGGTCGTCCCTTATGCGCCGGGCGGCAGCTCCGACACGCGCGCGCGCCAGGTGGCCGGCAAGATGGCCACCCTCCTGGGCGTGCCGGTGGTCGTGGACAACAAGCCGGGCGCGGCCGGCAACATCGGCACCGACTTCATCGCCAAGGCCAACCCGGACGGGCATGTCATCGGCATCGGCAACCTTGCGCCGCTGGCGGTGAACAAGTACCTGTTCAACAAGATGAACTTCGACGCGGCGACCGACGTCACGCCGATCGCGCTGATCGAAAAGGGCCCGCTGGTGCTGCTGGTGAGCGCCGACAAGTCGCCCTTCAAGTCCTTCGCCGACGTCGTCGCCTACGGCAAGGCCAATCCCGGAAAACTGAGCTACGCCTCGGCCGGCACCGGCGGCTCGTTCCACCTGGCGGGCGAACTGCTGGAAGACGCGACCGGCGTGCCGATGCTGCACGTGCCTTACAAGGGCGGCGGGCCCGCGACCACCGACCTGCTGGCCGGCAACGTCAGCTTCATGTTCGACATGGTTCCCGCCTCGCTGCCGTATGCGAAGGCCAACCCGCCCAAGGCGCGGGCGCTGGCCGTGGCCAACGACAAGCGCCTGCCGCAGTTCCCCGACGTACCGACCTTCGCCGAGCTGGGCATCAAGGGCCTGGAAGTGTCCAACTGGTTCGGCGTCATTGCGCCCAAGGGGACGCCGGCGGCCGTCGTCGCGAAGCTGAACGACGCGGTGAACCGCGCGCTGAAGGACCCCGAGCTGGCCGAGCGCATCACCTCGCAAGGCAACGTGATCGGCGGCGGCAGCGCGGAGGAGTTCGGCCGGTTCATTGCCGCGGAATCCGCGCGCTGGGGCAAGGTGATCAAGGAGAAGAAGATCCAGGCCGACTGAAGCGGCCAGGTCGGCGCGCCGTCAGCCCTGCACCCCCTGGTACTTGCCGCGCGCGACCTTCTCCAGGTTCACCCCTTCGATGCGCACCAGGCGGTTCGGCCCCGAGCGGCCCGGCGCATGGATGGCGCCCTCGTTGTACAGGTGCGCATCCCCGGGCTTGAGCGTGTATTCGGCCACCTTCTTCACCTGGCCGGGCGCGACGATTTCCCAGTCGCTCATCACGGTCTCGCCGTCGGCCTGGCCGTAGATGGCCCAGGAGTTGCCATGGTCGTGCGGGCCCCCCTTGCGGGCGTCGGTGTAACGGTGCGCCAGGATGCAGAAGCCGAGCTGCGGATCCTCGTAGACGATCTTGCGCTCGGGCGAATCGGCGTCGAACAGGGATTCGACGAAGGGGCGGTCCTGGAGCGCGTCGCGCAGCAGCGCGGCGACCTGCTCGCGGCCGGCGGGATCGTTGCGCTCCTGCAGCACGGCACGGACGGCGGCGGCAAGGGTGTTGAGGGTGTGGGACATGAAGGACTCCTGGTTGACGGTGATTGAACGTCCTTGCACGATACGAACTCAAGTCGACTTGAAGTCAAGGGGATTCTGCATGGACATCGGCGAAGTGGCGAGGCGCTCGGGCCTGACCGCGGCGACGCTGCGCTTCTACGAGGAGAAGGGGCTGATCCGCTCGGTCGGCCGCGAAGGCTTGCGGCGACGTTTCGACCCGCGCGTGCTCGACCAGCTGGCGCTCATCGGCCTGGGCCAGGCGGCCGGCTTCACGCTCGAGCAGATCGGCGGCATGTTCGGTCCGGGCGGCGGCACCAGCATCGACCGCAAGCTGCTGGCCGCCAAGGCCGACGAGATCGATGCGCTCGTGGTCCGCCTGCAGTCGGTGAGCAAGGGCCTGCGCCACGCGGCCGTCTGCCCGGCGCCCAGCCACGGCGAGTGCCCGACTTTCCAGCGCCTGCTGCGCGCTACAGCACGAAAGGCAGGCTGGCGCAGATTGCCAGCAATTGCGCGACGTTGAGCGCCATGCCCAGCACGTGCCAGCGGCGGAAGCTGCGGATCGCCGGTGCGTCATGCGCGCTCATCGTGGCCCGCAACCTGTCCATGTGGCCCAGGATGATCCGGCGGCTGAAGTAGGCAACGGCCACCACGCCGGCCAGCACCAGCGTGACCACGGGCCTGTGCACCAGCGCATGCGCCAGCACGCCCAGGCCGGCCACCACCATCACGGCCTTGTAGTAGACGTCGAACAAGCCGCGGATGAAGCGCGCGTCCAGCGGCGTGTCGTGCTTCAGGATCATGAGCGGCAGCGAGCCGAGCATGAAGAAGCCCATCCACACCAGCAGCAGCACGATGGTGGCGAAGGGCGCGGCGTTGACGAGCATCGATCGTCCTTTCAAGCGGCCGGCGCGGCGGCGCGGGATCCCATCCAGTAGGCCAGCAGGCCCAGCACCGCCAGCAGGAGCAAGGCCGACCCGACCAGCGAGGCGTGGATGCCGAACGCGCTGCCGCCCAGCCCCACGGTGATGCCGGCAAAGGCGCGCAGGCCCAGCGCCGACATGTTGTACAGGCCGATCACGCGGCCGCGCGAGGCAGCCGGCGCGTGCACCTGCACCAGGGTCATGGCGATGCTGCTGAAGGCCAGCTCGCAGACGCCGGCGACGAACAGCAGCAGCAGCGCGATGCCGTAGGTGGAAGTGGCCGCGAAGCCGGCCAGCGCCAGGCACCAGGCCATGGCCATGAGCAGCGCCGCGCGCGGCGTGGTCGGCAGCAGGCCGGCGCGGCTTTCCAGCAGCAGGCCCGCGAACAGGGCGCCTGCCGCATCGGCGGCCAGCAGCATGCTGTAGGTGACGCCCGCATCGCCGTGGCCGAGGTCGTGCGCGAAGCCCGGCATCTGCGCCTGGTAGCTGTTGCCGACGAAGAAGGAGGCGCAGCCGGCCAGCAGGATCATCGCGGCCAGCAGGCGCTGCGAGCGCACTTCGGCGATGGTGCGCGTGATGTCGGCCAGCCCGCGCACCGCGCGCGGCGGCGCGGCCGGCCGCGACTGGAAGCGCGGGCCATAGGGCGCCTTCCACAGCCACAGGATGGCCGGCAGGAAGAACAGCGCGTTCAGCAGCAGGCCGTAGCGCGGGCCGATGGTGAGCATGATGGCGCCGCCCACCGCCGGCCCCACCAGCACGCCCAGCGTGCGCGCCGTCGCGTTCAGCCGCACCGCGCTGGCCAGGGCCGGCGCCGGCACGATGTCGTGCAGCAGCATCTGGCTCGCGCCCTGCCACAGCACGCCGGCGCAGCCGTGGATGACCAGCAGCGCCATCGCATGCCACAGCTGCAGGGTGTCGGTGATGAAGAACCAGGCCCAGCCCAGCGAGGCGGTGATGAACAGCGCCATGCCGCACTGGATGATGCGGCGCGGGTCGAAGCGGTCGGCCAGCGCGCCGGCGGGCACCGAGAACAGCAGGAAGGGCAGCCAGTGCGAGACCACCGCGAAGCCGCCGAGGGCCGGCGAGTGGAACTTCTGGAACGCCATCCAGTAGCTGATGACGTGCTCGATGTTGTCGGCCATCATGGCCAGCAGGTAGGTGCCGAAGTGCGCCTGGTAGCCGCGGATGCGCAGCGCGGCGAAGGAGCGGGCGGTGTCTGCCATGTGCCGGGCGAGTCTATCCGGCCTGGTCCGCTTCCTTGCGCAGCTGCTCCCCATGTTCGTCCAGCGCCGGCGCCGCGAAGGGCGCGGGGCCCGGCGTGCGGCCGAATTTCCAGGCGCCGGCAAAGCCGCGGTAGCCGCCCACGGTGGGATGCTCGAAGCGCTGGATCATGTCTTCGCTGGCGACCTGCGGGAAGTCGAACATGTCCTCGACGTCGCGCGACGCGGCGCAAGGCACTTCTTCGCCGAACAGCGTCTCCCACTCCAGCGCGCTGCGCTGCGCCAGCGCCGCATGCAGCTTCGGCACGATCTCCTGCGCATGCTGCGCGCGCTTGCGCACGCTGTCGTAGCGCTCGACCAGCAGTGCCTCCAGGCCCGTCTTGCGGCACAGCGCCTGCCAGAAGTGCGGCGTGTTGGCGGAGATGTAGAGCCAGCCCTCGCGGGTGGGGTGGATGCCGGTGATGCCGCCCGAGCGCATGTCGCGCCCGCCGACGTCGCGCGGCTCGCTGTCGGCCCAGACCAGGCGCGCGGACTGCATGGCCAGCGCCGAGCGCAACAGCGACACGCCCACGTACTGGCCTTCGCCGCTTTTCTCGCGTTCGTACAAAGCCGCCGACACGCCGCCGCTCACCAGCGAGGCCGCGTAGTAGTCGACCACCGATCCGTAAAGGATGCCGGGCGGGCCGCCCGCCGGACCCTGCAGCGCCGCCATGCCGGTCATGGTCTGCAGCACCTGGTCGTAGCCGGCCTTCTCGCGCAGCGGCCCGTCCTCGCCATAGCCGGTGACGGCGCAGTAGACGAGGCGCGGATTGACGGCGCGCAGCTGTTCGTAGGCGATGCCCAGGCGCGGCGGCACCTCGGGGCGGAAGTTGTGCACCAGCACGTCGGCGGTGCGCACCAGCGCCAGCAGCCGCCGCATATCGTCGGGCTGCTTCAGGTCCAGCACCATGCCGCGCTTGCTGCGGTTCACGCCGAGGAAGGCGCGGCTTTCCGCTTCCAGCGTCGAGGGGTATTTGCGCAGGTTGTCGCCGGCGGGCGGCTCGATCTTGAGCACCTCGGCGCCCAGGTCGGCCAGCAGCGCGCAGCCGTAGGGGCCGGCGATGTAGGCGCTCAGGTCGAGGACGCGGATGCCGGCCAGCGGCCCTTGGGATGCGTTCATGGACGGCTTTCGGTTCAGGCGCCGGGCAACAGTCCCAGCCGGCGCGCGGTGTCGACGATGGCGCGTGCGCGCAGCAGGAAGGGCCGGTCGATCATGCGGCCGTCGACGAGGAAGGCGCCGACGCCGGCGGCCTCGGCCTGCTGCGCCGCCTGCGTCACGCGGTGCGCGTGCGCGATCTCCTCGTCGCTCGGACGGAAAGCGGCGTTGGCCAGCGCGACCTGGCTGGGATGGATGCAGGTCTTGCCGGCGTAGCCGAGGCGGCGCGCGAGCTGCGCCTCGGCCAGGTAGCCCTCGGTGTCGCGCACGTCGGCAAAGGCGCCGTCGTACGCGGCCACGCCCGCTTCGCCGGCGGCCATGCGCACTGCAAACAGGACTTGCTGCACGGCGACGGTTTCGCGGCGCGCGATGCCCAGCGGCTCGAACAGGTCGCCCAGCCCCACCTGCAGGCCCATCACCCGCGGGTCGGCGCCGGCCATCGCGGCGGCGGCGCGCAAGGCGCGCGGCGTCTCGATGTTCAACAGCAGTTGCACCGGCTCGGCGACACCGTTGGCGCGCTCGGCGCGCGCGATGGCCTCGGCGGCGGCGCGCACGTCGGCGGCGGATTCCGGCTTGGGCAGATTCAGCACCTGCAGGCCGGGCTGCACGACGGCGGCCAGGTCGGCTTCGAAGTGCGGCGTGTCCATCGCGTTGACGCGCACGATGACCAGCTTGCCGTGCGTGTCCGGGCCGGCGCGCAGCCAGTCGCCGACGGTGACTCGCGCTTCGGCCTTGCGCTCCTCGGCCACCGCGTCTTCCAGGTCGATCGAAATCCCATCGGCTTCGCCGGCCAGCGCCTTGGCGAACAGTTCCGGCCGCGAGCCGGGCACGAACAGCTTGCTTCTCATGCCCCGCAGGATAGCGCCGGCACGACGCGGCCGTCGCGCACCTGCTCCAGCCGCGTGATGCCCAGCAGCGCCATGTTGCGGTGGATCTCCTGCTGCAGCAGCGCGATGCCGTGGGCCGCGCCGGCTTCGCCGCCGACCGCGGCCGCATAGAGGAAGGGCCGGCCGACGAAGACGAAGCGGGCGCCCAGCGCGATCGCTTTCAGCACGTCGCTGCCGCGGCGCACGCCGCTGTCCATCATCACCGGCAGCCCGGGCACCGCGGCCACCACCGCCGGCAAGGCCTGCAGCGGCGAGATCGCGCCATCGAGCTGGCGGCCGCCGTGGTTGGAAACGATCAGGCCGTCGGCGCCGCAATCACGCGCGTCGCGGGCGTCCTCCGCGCTCAGGATGCCCTTGACGACCAGGTTGCCTTTCCAGCGGGCGCGGATCAGCCGCAGGTGCTCCCAGCCCAGGTGGTCGCGCGCGCCGAAGTCGCGCACGGCGTTGCGGGACAGGATGGGTGCGCCGCGCACGGCCTGCGAATTCTCGAAGTGCGGCATGCCGTGCGTGACCAGCGTGCGCAAGGCCGTGCCGACAAGCCAGCGCGGATGCGTGAGGCCCTGCCAGGCCAGCGACACGCTGGGCCGCAAGGGGCTGGAGAAACCGACGCGCACATGGTTCTCGCGATTGCCGGACACGGCGGTGTCGGCCGTCACGACCAGCGTGCCGTAGCCGGCGCGGGCCACGCGGTCGACCAGCGCCTCGATGCGCGCCGGCTCGCCCGGCACGTAGGCCTGGAACCAGGCATCGGCGTTCGCCGCGCGCACGTCTTCCAGCGCGATCAGGCCGGTGCCGCTGCACAGCATGGGAATGTTGGCCGCGGCGGCGGCACGCGCCAGCGCGATGTCGCCGCGGTAGGCGCTCAGCGCGCACATGCCCATGGGCGCGATGCCGAAGGGCGCGGACCAGGTGTGGCCGAACAGCGGGGTGGCCTGCGAGCGCTGCGCCACGCCCTGCAGGACGCGCGGCACGAAGCGCCAGGCGTCGAAGGCGCTGCGGTTTTCGTGCAAGGAGGTGTCGGTCTCGCAGCCGCCCGCCACGTAGCCGAACACCGGCCGCGGCAGCAGGCGGCGCGCGGCCGGCTCGAAGTCCTCCAGCGAGAGGATGCCGCGCAGGCGCCGCGGCGTGCCGGGCGCCACGGTGCGCGAACCGCCGCTCGCGGCGAGGACGCCCGACGCGCTCATTCCGGCTTGATGTCGGCGGCCTTGGCCACCTGCTTCCAGCGCTCGATCTCCTGCGCGATGAAGGCCTCGAACTCCGCCGGCTTCATCGACGCGGGCTCCGCGCCTTCCTTCAGGAAGAACTCCTTCATGTCGGCCGACAGGATGATCTTGTTGATCTCGGTGTTGAGGCGGTCCACCACCGGCTGCGGCGTGCCCGCCGGTGCCAGCACGCCCCACCACAGCTCGCTCGCGCTGCCCTTGTAGCCGGACTGCTCCAGCGAAGGCAGGTCGGGCGCGACCGGCGAACGCGTGGCCGAGGTCACGGCCAGCGCTCGCACGCGGCCGCCCTTCACCTGGCCGAGGATCGAGGGCGCACTGGCCACCAGCACCTGGATCTGGCCGCCCAGCAGGTCGTTGGTGGCCGGCCCCATGCCCTTGTACGGCACGTGCGTCATCCGGATGTTGGCCGCATCGGTGAACAGCTCGGTGGCGAAGTGGTTGATGCTGCCCGCGCCCGAGGTGCCGTAATTCAGCTTGCCCGGATTGGCCTTGGCCGCCGCGACGAGTTCGCCGATGGTCTTGTACGGCGAGTCGTTCGACACGGTGATCAGCATCGGGCCCTTGCCCAGCATGGCCACCGGCTTGAAGCTCTTGATCGCGTCGTACTGCAGGTTGGTGCGGATCGCCGCACCGGTGGTGAAGGTGGACGAGAGCACCACCAGGTTGTAGCCATCGGGCGGCGCCTTGGCGACGAAGGCGTTGGCCAGCACGCCGCCGCCCGCGGGCTTGTTGTCCACCACCACCGGCTGCCCGAGCGCTTCGGACAGCTTCTTGCCGATGGCACGGGCGAAGGTGTCGTTGGAACCGCCGGGCGCGCTGCCCACCACCAGCGTGATGGGCTTGGCGGGCCAGGCCTGCGCCTGCGCCGCACCGGCAACGGCCAGGGCGCAGGCGAATGCGAGCGCGCCGCGCACAACCAAAGTCTTCATGCTTGTCTCCTTGTGTTCTGGACTGCGAGGCTTCACTCGATGCGGATGTTGGCCTCGCGGATCAGCGTACCCCATTTCGCATGCTCGGCGCGGATGTAGGCGGCGAACTGCTGCGCCGTGCCGGGCGTGGGCTCGCTGCCTTCCTGCGCCAGCTTCTCCTTGACCTCCGGCCGCGCCAGCACCTTCACCGTTTCCGCATTGATGCGCGCGACGATGTCGGCCGGCATGCCCGCCGGGCCTACCAGGCCCAGCCAGGTGGTGGCGTCGAAACCGGGATAGCCATGTTCGGCAATGGCGGGCACGTTGGGCAGCGCACCGATGCGCTTGGCCGAGCTCACCGCCAGCGCGCGGATCTTGCCCGCGGTGAGCTGCGGCATCACCGACACCGTGCTGCCGAAGTAGGTTTCCACCGTGCCACCCAGCAGGTCGGTCATGGCCGGCCCGGCGCCCTTGTACGGCACCTGCAGCACCTGGAGGTTGGCGCGCCGCTCCAGCATCTCGCCGGCCAGGTGGCCCACGGTGCCGTTGCCGGCCTGGGCCACGCCGATCTTGCGCGTCTTGGCGGCCGCCACGAAATCGGCAAAGGTCTTGAAGGGCGAGTCGGGGCGCACCACCAGCACCACCGGCTGTTCCGACACCGACACGATGGGCGTCAGGTCCTTGAGCGGATCGAAAGGCATCTTCGCGTACAGCGCCGGATTGATGGCGAGGTTGGCTGCCTGCCCCATGCCGATGGTGTAGCCGTCGGGCGCGGCCTTGGCCACCGCGTCCAGGCCGATGTTGCCGCCGGCGCCGGGCTTGTTGTCGATGACGATGGTCCAGCCCAGCGCCGTGGTGAGCTTCTCCGCGATCAGCCGGGAGGTGGCGTCGGTGCCGCCGCCGGGCGGGAAAGGCACCACCAGGCGGATGGGCCGCGCCGGATAGCCGCCCTGCGCGAAGGCCGGGGCCAGGGTGGCGGCGGCTGCGCCGGCGAGGAATTGGCGTCTCTGCATGCTTGTCTCCTTTGTCGTTCGTCTCAGACCGGGCAACCCTTCTGGCGCAGCAGGGCGTTGAAGCGTTCGGGGTCGGGCGCACCGGCCTTGTTGCCGGCGCGGATCTTGTCTTCGCGCGCCGCATGCGCGCGCACCAAGGGCAACAGGGTAGCAACTTGCGAGGCCGGCACGGCCAGTACGCCGTCGGCGTCGCCCAGGACCAGGTCGCCGGGCGCCACGCTCATGCCGGCGCAGGCGACGGGCACGTTCACCTCGCCGGGGCCGTCCTTGCTGGGGCCGCGGTGGGTGTGGCCGCGCGCGTAGACCGCGATGCCGCCTTCGGCCCACTCGGCCAGGTCGCGCACGGCGCCGTCGACCACGAAGCCGGCGATGCCGCGGGCGATGGCGGTGGTGCGCATCAGGCCGCCGATGAGGGCCTGCGTGAGGTCGCCGGCGCCGTCGATCACGATCACGTCGCCGGGCTGCGCCATCTGCAGCGCCACGTGGATCATCAGGTTGTCGCCGGGGCGCACGCGCACCGTGAGGGCCGGGCCGCACAGGTGCAGCTTGAGGTCGGCGTGGTAGGCCGTGAGGCCCAGCGCGCCGACGCTGCGGCCCAGGCTGTCGCTGGCGTGCGCGACGGGGACGCCGCGGAAGGCGGCGAGGAGTTCGAGGTCCACGGACTCGACGCGGGGGTGGACTGCGTAGCCGGGAGGCCAGGCGGCTGTGTTGCTCATGTCAGGCGATGGTGGTGGTCTGGAGGGTGGCGGGATTGACGCAGCTGCGCGCGTCCGGCGGGTTACCTTGCAGGAAGGAGAGCACGTTGCGCGCGGCGCCTTCCGCCATGGCGGCAAGCGCCGCGGCGGTGGAGCCGCCCACGTGCGGCGTGAGCACCACGTTGTTCAGGTGGGTCAGCGGATGGTCGGCGGGCAACGGTTCGGTGGCCATGGTGTCGAGGCCGACGCCGGTGACGCGGCCATCGCCCAGCCGCTCGATGAGGGCCGCTTCGTCGACGACTTCGCCGCGCGCGGTGTTCACCAGCAGCGCGCCACGCGGCAGGCGGTCGAGCGCGGCGGCGTCGAGCAAGTTGCGGGTCGCGCGGGTCAGCGGCACGTGCAGGCTCAGCACGTCGCTCACCGGCAGCAGCGATTCGAGGCTCGCATGGAGCTGCACGCCGGCCACCGGCGACGGGCCGGCGAGCATCGGGTCGTGCGCATGCACCTCCATGCCCAGCGCCTGCGCCACGCGCGCGACGCGCTGGCCGACCTGGCCGAAGCCCAGCAGGCCCAGGCGGCGGCCGCCCAGCTGCAGGCCGTCCTGCGCGCGGGTCCAGCGGCCTTCGCGCAGTTCGTGGTCCAGGTGCGCGATGCGGCGGGCCACGGCGAGCATCAGGCCGATGGTGAGTTCGGCCACCGACTGCGCGTTGGCGCCCGGCGTCACGTACACCGGGATGCCGCGCTGCGTGGCGGCGTCGACGGCGATGTTGCTCACGCCGACGCCGTGCTTGGAGATCACCTTCAGGCTGGGGCAGGCCGCGATGGCGGCGGCGGAGAGATCGACCGTGCGCGAGATCACGGCGTCGAAGGGCTGGGCGGCGAGTTGCGCCTCGACTTCGGCGGCGCCGTCGCCATCGCGCAGGAAGGCGACGTCGCAGCCGTGCTGCTGCAGCAGGGCCAGCCCCGCCGGCGCCAGCCTGGCCGCGGTCACGAAAACCTTGAACGTCATGGCGGCGGATTCTGGAAGGCGGGATTCATTCCGTCCATTCGATAATGCTCATGGATTCATGACCCGAAGCAATCGATGGACCTGCACCTGCGCGACCTGCGCTTCTTCGAGACCGTGGCCGACCTGGGCCACCTGGGCCAGGCGGCGGAACAGGTGGGCCGCTCGCAGCCGGCGCTGACCAAGTGCATCCAGCGGCTGGAGCTGCAGATCGGCAGCCCGCTGTTCGAGCGCGCCGGCCGCGGCATCCGCCTCACGCCGGTCGGCGAGGTGCTGCTGGCGCGCTGCCGCCTGCTGCGCGCGGCCAGCGACGAAGTGCTGCGCGAGGTGCGCGACTTCGCGCAGGGCTCGGCCGGCCAGGTCGCGCTGGGCAGCGGCCCGATCGCGGCCGAACACCTGGTGCCCGAGCTGTGCCGCGCGGTGCTGGCCGACATGCCGCGGGTGAAGATGGACGTGATGGTGGGCCCGAGCTTCGAGCTGCGTTCGCTGCTGCGCCAGGGCAAGCTCGACCTGCTGGTGGGCCTGGCGGTCGACAGCGACCCGGAGCTGGTGTCGCATCCGCTGGTGGAAGACGTGGTGGTGGTCGCGGCCGACCGCAAGCACCCGGTGTTCGAGCGCGCGCGGGTGACCATGCCCGCCTTGCTCGACTACGGCTGGGCGCTGCCCAGCGCGCACATCCCCAGCCGCCAGTGGCTGGACCTGGCCTTCAGCGGCCGCGGCTTGCCGGCACCCGACGTCAAGGTCGAAAGCGGCTCGATCGCCCTGCTGCCGCGCATGGTGGAGCGCACGCAGTTGCTCACCTTCGTCTCGCGCCACACCCTGTCTCTGGAGCGCGGCGCCGCGCTGCGCGAGGTGAAGCTGCAGGCGACGACGCTGCGCCGCAGCCTGGGCGTGACGCACCGGCGCGCGGGTTACCTGTCGCCGGCGACGCAGCGGGTGCTGAAGCTGTTGAAGCAGAAGGGCAAGAGCTTTTTCTCGCCTTGACGCTATGCTGTCGGCTCCAACGCGGAGGCCTCCCATGAAACGCTTCGCCTGCGGCTGCCTGCTGCCGCTCTTCAGCGCGCTGCTGCCCACCGACGCGAGCGCCGAGGGCTGCGACCCGCGCTACCTGAAGTCGCCGCAGTTCGGCGCCGAGGACTGCCGCTTCCAGAACCCGCCCAATCCCGATGCCAAGCCACAGCGATCGAGCTGGGACATCTGGAAGCGCTTCGTGCTGGAGTCCAAGCAGGGCACGGTGCCGGTCGACCCGATTCCCGTGCGCATGCTCGATCGCGCCGCGCTGGCCGCGCTCGACGTCACTGCCAACCACATCATCCGCCTCGGCCACTCGTCGCACCTGCTCAAGCTGCGCGGCAAGTACTGGCTGATCGACCCCGTGTTCGGGCCGCGCGCATCCCCGGTCACCTGGGCCGGGCCGCTGCGCTTCCACGCGCCGCCGCTGGCGCTCGCCGACGTGCCACCCATCGAGGCGCTGGTGCTCTCGCACGACCACTACGACCATCTCGACGTGCCGACCATCGAGGCGCTGAAGGACCGTGTGCAGCGCTACCTGGTGCCGCTGGGCGTGGGTGCGCGGCTGCGCGACTGGGGCATCGCCGCCGACAAGATCGAGGAATACGACTGGTGGCAGGAAGGCAAGTGGGGCGAAGTCACCGTGACGGCCGCGCCGGCGCAGCACTTCTCGGGCCGCACGCTGTGGGACCGCAACAAGACGCTGTGGGCCTCATGGTCGCTGCGCAGCGGCAACGACCACATCTTCTACAGCGGCGACTCGGGCTACTTCGCCGGTTTCGCGGAGATCGGCAAGCGGCTGCCGAAGATCGACGTCGCCCTGATGGAAAACGGCGCCTACGACAGCTACTGGCCGCAGGTGCACATGGCGCCCGAGGAAACCGTGCGCGCCTTCCAGGACCTGGGCGCGCGCACGCTCTACCTGGTGCACAACAGCACCTTCGACCTCGCCTTCCACGGCTGGCGCGAGCCGCTGGAGCGCGTGTCGGCGCTGGCGCAGCAGCGCGGCATCGACCTCGCCACGCCGGAGATCGGGGAGGTGTTGACGATGGGGAAGGCGCGCGTCAACAAGCGCTGGTGGGAAGGCTTGCGCTAGTCGCCCCGCCCTTCACCGCAGGATGGCGTTCCGCGCCGCCACGCCCGTGCCCGGGAAATCGGTGAACAGCCCGTCCACCCCCAGCCGCATGTAGTACTCCATCTCCGCCTGCGGGTCCTGGAAGCCATAGCCGCTGGCGTCGTTGCGGAAGGTCCAGGTGTGCACCAGCAAACCGCGCGCATGCGCCGCTTCGATCACGCCGGTGCTGCCGTCCACGCGCCGGTCGTTGATGGTCAGCTTGCCGTCGCCGGTGCGGTCGATGCCGTCGTTCACCGTCTTCACCAGGTAGGGCTTCCAGGGACCGACCGCGTCGGCATAGGTCTTGACGAAGTCCAGGCCCGTGCCGGTCAGCAGGTCGGCGAAAGTGCGCGCATCGCCGCTCACGACGAAGTCGTACGGCTGCCGGTAGGGCGCCACCAGCGACATGCTGCCGTCGTCGTTCACGTCGTCCGCGTCGACCAGCTGCACGAGGCGGATGTTGGTCTTCGTGTTCAGGTACTGCAGGTTGGCGACCTCGAAGGACTGGATGAACACCGGCGCGTCCATCGCGTTGCCGTAGGCCGCGTGCAGGGTCGCGACCAGCTTGTCCTCGAACACGTTGGCGCCGAAGATGCCCGCGTGGAAGGTGGAGTGCTTGATCTCCGGATAGATGCCCACCGTGCGGCCGCGGCTCGCCCCCTCGCTCTTCACGAAGGCGATGACCTCGTCGAGCGTCGGGATCGGATAGAGGCCGTCGAACTCCTTGGACCGGCCCGCCGTGGCCTGCACGGCGCGCAGCGTCTTCAGTTCGGCCAGCGTGAAGTCGCTGGCGAAGTACGCCGTCGTGGCCACGCCATCCAGGTTCTTCGTGCTGCGGCGCGAGGCGGGGAACTTGGTCGCCACGTCGGTCGTCGCATCGAGCACCGGCTCGTGCCGCGCCACCATCACGCCGTCCTTCGTCAACACCAGGTCCGGCTCGACGAAATCGGCGCCCAGTTCGATGGCCCGCCGGTACGACTCCAGCGTGTGCTCCGGCCGCTCGCCGGCCGCGCCGCGGTGGCCGATCACCAGCGGCGGGCTGCCCTGCAAGGTCTTGAAGATGGGATCGCCGGCGCCGCCGCCGCACGCTGCGGCCAGCAGGGGAAGCGCCAGCGCGATGAACAAAGACCGGATCTGCATGCCTTGTCTCCTCGTCTCACGAAAAACCCGCACTGTCGGGGCGGCGCATGACCGTCGTGTGACAGGGCCCGTCGGGTAGAGTGCGCTCTTTCGATCCCCGGTGCAATAGATGTTCCTTGCCCGCCGCACGCATCCTGCCCTCATGGGCATGGCCTGCGCCCTCGCGCAGTTCCTCCTCACCCTTTCGATCCTGCTGGCCGGCAAGGCGCTGGCGCCGCCCGAGGCCTTCGGCAAGGTCAAGCTGCTGGCCTTCGCTTCCACCATCGTGCTGCCGCTGCTGCTGGTGCAGGCCTTCGGGTTGTGGAAGGAAGTGGGCCTGCGGCTGCGCCCAGGCTGGCCGCCCGCGGTCTTCCTGGCTTCGCTGCTGCTGGTGGTGCTGAACCTGTCCAATGGCTTGCACGCGCGCGAAGGCAGCAGCCTCGTGGGCGACCTGCTGATCCAGCTGCCCAACGCCTTCGGCGAGGAGCTGCTGTTCCGCGGCGTGATCTTCGTGCTGCTGCTGCGGCTTCCGGTGTGGCAGGCCATCGTGCTGAACGGCGTGCTGTTCGGGTCCATGCACCTGCTGCAAGGCTTCATGGGCGCCGACTGGGCGGCAGCCGGGCGCCAGGCGGCGATCACCGCTGTCAGCGGGATGCTGTTCGCGGCCGTGCGCTATCGCAGCGCCAGCCTGTGGCCGGTGGTGGCGCTGCACATGCTGAAGAACCTGAGCGTGCTGTACTCGAACTGGCAGGACACGACGGTGGTGCAGACGGTCGCGATCGTGTTCGAGCTGGCGGTGATCGCGTGGGTGATCGTGAAGACGCCACAGGAGAAAGCCGGGATCGCCCCCGGCGAACCCAGCCTACAGGTCCGTGCCTAGCGCAGGGGTTTCCGCGAGGCGCTCGGAGATCGCGGCACAGGCCTGCAGCAGCGGCTGCACGTAGGACTGTTCCGGGTTCTCCTTCTGCCGGTAAAGCAGCGTGCTCACGCTGATGGCGGCCACGGGCAGGCCGCGCTGGCCGAGGATCACGCCGCCGAAGCAATAGATGCCGGCCTCGTTTTCCTCGTTGTCCACCGACCAGCCGCGCTCGCGCGTGAGATCGAGCTCCCGCCGCAGCGCCGTGCGGTCCATCAAGGTGTGTTCCGTGTAGCGCTTGAACTGCAGGCCCTTCAGCAGCGGGTCGACCTGCTCGCGCGGCAAGGCCGCCATGTAGGCCTTGCCCACCGCCGTCGAATGCAGGCTCACGCTGGTGCCTATGCGCGACGCCATGCGCACCGCGCTCGGGCTTTCGAGCTTCTCGATGTAGACCATGCTGCTGCCGTTGGGCACGGCCAGGTGCACGGTCTCGCCGGTCAGATCGCGCAGGCGCTTCAGTTCGTCCACCGCCAGCAGGCGCATGTCCGAGCGGCCCCAGCTGCGGCTGGCCAGCTGCATCAGGCGCGGGCCCAGGGCGAGGCCGCCGCCCTGCGCTTCCACCAGCAGCCGCTCGGCGACCAGGGCCGCGACGATGCGGTGCACCGTCGGCCGCGGGTAGCCGCTGGCGTGCATCAGTGCGGTGACGTTGGGCACCTCGCTGCCCTCGGGCCAGTCCGCCACGAGCTGCAGCACGTGCATGAATTTGGAGAAGGAGGCGGTGCCGGCGACCTGGGGGAGCATTGCGCGATTATCGGGGGCCGCCGTCAGGCGACCATGTACCCGCCGTCCACCGGCAGGATCACCCCCGTCATGAACGCCGCCGCCGGCGTGCACAGGAACACCGCCGCCCGTGCGACATCGTCCGGCGTGCCCCAGCGACCCAGCGGCGTGCGCGCCAGGATGGGTCCGCTGCGCGCCGGGTCGTCCTGCAAGGCCTGCGTGAGCGGCGTTGCGATCCATCCCGGCGCCACCGCGTTCACGCGGATGCCGTCCGGCGCATAGGCGATCGCGAGCGACTTGGTGAGTTGCCCCACGCCGCCCTTGCTGGCCGAATAGCCCGGCACCAGGCCGCCGCCGAAGAAGGTCAGCATCGATGCGGTGTTGACGATGCAGCCGCGGCGCGCCTTGAGCTTCTCGCGCGTCGCCGTGCAGACGCGCATGGTGCCGGTGAGGTTGACCGCCAGCACCTGCTCGAAGACGGCCAGGTCGTGCTCGGCGCCGCGCTTGATGATGCCGGCGCAGTTGAAGACGATGTCGAGGTCGCCGATGCCGGCCAGCGCTTCGTCCACGCTGGACTGCACGCTGACGTCGGCCTGCTTCACGCGCACGGCCGCATCCAGCGTGCCGTCGCCCGCGCCCAGGCCGAGCGCCGTCACTTCCGCGCCGAGCGCGGCGAGGTGGTTGGCGATGACGGCGCCTATGCCTTGCGTGGCGCCCGCCACCAGCGCGCGCTTGCCCGCGAACAGTCCGGCCTGGTAGGTCATGGCGTCCTCAGTTCTTGATGCCGAGCTTGCCGATCAGCGACTTGAAGTAGGCGTTGTCGCGCGCGATGACCTGCTTGAAGGCCACGTCGTCGGCATACACGAAGCCCAGGTTCTGCTTGTCCAGCGTCTCGCGGAAGGCCGGCTCGCTCGACGCGGCCAGCGCCAGCTTCTTCAGGTAGGCCACGGTCTCGGGCGGCGTGTTCTTCGGCGCCGCGATGCCGCGCCAGGTGCCGATGCTCAGGTCGATCTTGCGCTCCTTCAGGGTCGGCACTTTCTCGAAGCCCTTGACGCGCTGGTCGGCCATCACGGCCAGCGTCTTCAGCTTGCCGGCCTGCACGTAGGTCGTGACTTCGGCCGGGCTCACGGCGACGGCATCGATGTGTCCGCCCAGCAGCGCCAGCACGGCGGGGCCGGCGCCCTGGAAAGGCACGTGGTTGAACTTGACGCCGGCCTTGTCTTCCAGCGCGCTCGCGGCCAGGTGCCAGATCGAGCCGTTGCCGGCGTTGCCCATGCCCAGCTTGGCCGGGTCCTTCTTCGCCGCGGCGAGGAAGTCCTCGATGGTGTTCCAGGGCGCATCGGCGCGCACGGTGATGGCGGCCGGGTCGGCGTTCAGCTGCGCGATCGGCTGCAGGTCGTCGGCTGAGATCTTGCCGATGCCCATGTGCGACAGCGTCGCGAGTTCGACGGTGATCACGGCCAGGCGGTAGCCGTCCGGCTTGGCGGCGGCAACGTCCTGCCAGCCGATGGAGCCGCTCGCGCCCGGCTTGTTCACGATGACGATGCTTTGCGGCATGTGCTTGCGGCTGGCATCGGCGAACGAGCGCGCCAGCGCGTCGGTGCCGCCGCCCGGCTGGAAGGGCACCACCAGCTCGATCGGGCGGTTCGGGAAGTCGGACTGGGCATGCACGCCGTTGGCGCCCAGCGCCAGCAGGCCGGCGAAGGCCGCGAGGACGCGGCGGGTGGTAGCGATCTTCATGGTGTCTCCTTGGGTAGGTTCAGTAGGTGGCGCGCCCGCCCGACAGGTCGAACACGGCGCCGGTGTTGAAGGTGCAGGAACCGGAGCAGAGCCAGGCCACCATCTCGGCGACTTCTTCCGGCTCGCCCAGGCGCTGCATGGGACTCTTGGCAATCATGGTCTGCACGTGCTGCGGCGACATCTGGTCGAGGATCGCGGTGCGCACCGCGGCCGGCGCGATCGCGTTGACGAGGATGCCGGTGGTGGCGAGCTCCTTGCCGAGCGACTTGGTTAGCGCCAGCACGCCGGCCTTCGCTGCGCTGTACGCCGACGCATTGGGCGTGCCTTCCTTGCCGGCCAGCGATGCGATGTTGACGATGCGGCCCTGGCCCGCGCGGCGCATCAGCGGCACCACGGCGCGGCAGGTGTTGTAGACGCCGACGAGGTTCACTTCGACGATGCGCTGCCACTGCGCGGGATCGTATTCGTCCAGCGGCACGGTGGGGCCCGCGAAGCCGGCGCTGTTGACCAGGAAGTCGATGCGGCCGAAGCGCTGCGCGGCGCGGTCGGCCGCGCGTTCGACCGCGCTGCGGTCCGTCACGTCGACCGCGTCGTCCCCCTGCAGGTCCCACGCGACCACGGTCGCATCCGCCGCGCGCAGTTGCCGCGCCACTTCGGCGCCTATGCCGCTGGCGCCGCCGGTGACGACCGCGACCTGCCCCGCGAAGCCGTACTTCGCCTTGCCGTAAGCCATGGCGCTCAGCGGATGAACTGCTGCGTGTAGTCGGCGCCCAGGCCCACCGCTTCGTAGTGCTTGCGGCACATGTCGATCTTGGTGAAGACGTCTTCGTAGCCCATGCCCTTGCCCCAGGGGTCGGTGTAGTACATGACACCGTTCACCTGGAAGTAGGTGATCATTTCCTCGACGTCTTCCGGCACGTACAGCGTGTGCGTCTCGCCCGGCGGCTCGAACACGTAGCTGCCTTCGGTGGCTTCCCAGTCGTGTTCCAGGTACTTCCAGCGGCCCTTGAGCACGAAGCCGTGCACGGCCTGCGGATGGCGATGCCGGCTCAGCACGCCCGACTTGCGCACGCGCAGCAGGTTCATCCAGTAGCCCTGGCTGGCGTTCAGGCACAGGGGCCGGAACCAGACGTTCTCCGCCTGCGGCACCCAGACCCGCTCGTCCTCGGGAATGGCGTACGGCACCACGATCTCCGGCAGCGCGTCCTTCGGGTTCGGGTACTGGTAGGGAGTCAGCGGCTCGGGGTCCTTGCGGTCAACTGGCATGCTTGGAACGTCCATATTGTGGAGGGTTGTCCATATTGTAGATATGGCACTGCACAACGACGTGGGGGTTAACCCTGAGATCGGCTCAATGCCAATCAACCGTCCCGAAGCGGTCCTGCCCCAGCAGCGTGTAGAAGATGCCGAAGGTGCTGCGGGTCTGGCCGCGGTTGCCGATGTCCGGGTAGTGCGCATCGCGCCGGTTCCACAGGTACTTGAGCGTCACGGCGTGCTGCTTCTCGATGCGCCAGGTGTAGGCGATGTCGGCGCGTGCGATGTTGTCGTGGCCGCCGCGGTTGCCGACGTCGGACACGAAGTACTCGCGCAGCGTCAGGTCGAGCGAGGAGCGGTCGCCGAAGATCGCGCGCGCGGCCACCAGCGCCTGCGGCGCGACGCCATAGTGGTAGTCGCGGTCGACCGCGGGGTCCGCGCTGTTGATGGTGCCGACCGCCGCATAGCCCAGGCCCGCCATCGCGGTGCCTTGCACCACCCAGGGATCGTGCCGCCACTGGCCGGTGGTGCCCAGCGACAAGGCGGTGCTCGAGATGCGGAAGGTCTGCGGCGAGATGTAGTCGTAGCTGCCGTACAGGCCCCAGATGCCGCGGTAGTCCTTGCCCTCCTTGTAGTCGCGTCCCGCGAGCAGGCCGCGCGTCATCACGTTTTCGAAGAAGTTGGCGGTGGTGGCGGTGGCCTGGAAGGCGAAGTAGTCGAAAGGCCGGCGGTAGGCATAGCCGTCCTTGCCCGGCATGCCGTAGTCGAGCGCGAAGTCGGCCTGCACCTCGTTGCGTACCGAGGCCGTGGAATTGCCGGAGGTGTTGTGCACATTGCCCATCACGCCCAGCTGCAGGCGGCTGTAGTACTCGGCGCCGCGGCTGCTGAACACCGTGTCCGGCCCGCGGCCCTGCAGGTGGCGGTTGAAGGCGGTGGCGGGCGACACCAGGGCGGCCGTCGTCTCGCGCCAGAAGGGGTTCATGCCGCCGCCCTTCTCCAGCACGAGGCTGGCCATGCGGTACAGCGATTCACCGAGGAAGGTTCCGCCGATGCCGGTGGACACCATGTCGTTGCGCGAAGGCTTGGTGGTCTCGCCCGCGATCTCCCACAGCGCGCTGCCGCCGATCGCATAGCCCATCGACTCCCAGAAGTTGAAGCCGGCCGAGCGGGCGAAGCCGTAGTACATCGAGCCCTGGTAAGGATGTCCGAGCTGGTTGGTCTTGAAGGGATCGGAGTCGACCGTCCAGCTGCTGTGCAGGTTGCGGCGGATCGAGTCCATCGTCACCGCGTAGTCCGCCTTGTCGCTCTCCGCGCCGCAGCAGTAGTTGATGCGGTTCACGAGGATGTCGAAGCCGATGATTTCCAGCGCCGGCAGCCACAAGTTGCGCTCGGGGGCCGGCGATGAAGCTTCGGACGATTGCGCGAACGTCGCTGTGGCCGCGGACAGCAGGAGCGAGGCGGCAAGGAGGCGGGCGGCTTGGCTCATGCGGAATGCTAGGAAGGGCGCGGGCCCAACCCTGTAGGACGGGGGGCCGTCGCGCCGGGTAACATGAAAGTGTGCACGCCGATGCCAGCCCCGTTCCCGCCAGCGACCTGCTGCTGAAGGTCACGCCGCCGCGCGTGCCGCGCAACCTCGTTGCGCGGCCGGCGCTGGCCGCACGCCACCCGAGCCTGCGCGACCGGCCGGTGGTGCTGGTGCAGGCGCCGGCCGGCTTCGGCAAGACTTCGCTGCTGGCGCAATGGCGGCTGGAGCACCTGGCCGAGGGCGCCGCGGTGGCCTGGCTGCAGGCACAACGCCAGGACGAGATTCCGCGCTTCGTGCAGGCGCTGGCACTTGCCGTCCGCAGCGGCGCGGGCCGCCCGACCTTCGGCCACGTGCTACTGGAAAGCCTGCCCGGCCCCAACCTCGAAGGCGTGACCGCGTGGCTGGCCGAGCTCGCGCAAAGCGCGCTGCAGGTGGTGCTGGTGGTCGACGAGGCCGATCGCCTGCCCGACGCCAGCCGCGAAGCGCTCGCCTACGTGCTGCGCAACGCGCCGCCCAACCTGCGCTGCATCGTCGCGGCGCGCTCCGACTGCAACCTTGGGCTCGAGGACATGGTGGCCTATGGCCATGCCGTGCTGGTCGACGCGCCGCAGCTGCGCTTCTCGCTGGCGGAAACCATCGAGCTGATGCGGCAGCGTTTCGGCGACGCCGCCCAGCCCGACGCCGCCGCGCGCCTGCACGAAGTGACCGAAGGCTGGCCGCTCGGATTGCAGCTGGCGCTGTCGCTGCGCACCACGCCCGCCGACTTCAGCGGCATGGACCGCGGCGAGCCGCACGACGGCGCGATGCGCGAGCGCTTCGTCGCCCACCTGCTGGGAAACCTCGATCCGGCCGACGCGGCTTTCCTGGCACTGGTCTCGGTGGCCGACCCGCTGCATCCCGACCTGTGCGCCGCGCTCACGCAGGACGCGCAGGCGCCGCAGCGCCTCGCGCGCCTGCAGCGCGACACGCCGATCTTCACTGCCAGCCACGAAGGCGAGTGGGTGCGCATGCACGCGCTCGCGCGCACGGCCATGCGCGAACGCTTCGACGCGCTGCCGGCGGATGAACAGCATGCGGTGCGGCAACGTGCCGCGGCCTGGCTGGCCGATCACGCCATGCTGGAGGAGGCCGCGTCGCAGTTGCTGAGCGCCGGCGACACGCAGCAGGCCTACGCGCTCGCCGAGCGCAGCCTCTACGACTCGCTGATGCAGCAAGGCCGCCAGGGTGCGGTGCTCGAGTGGCTGGCACTGCTGCCGCCGCAGGAGCTGGAGCACCGGCCGCGCCTGCTTCTGGCCGCGGCCTGGTCGCTCGCCTTGAGCGAGCGCAACGAAGAGGCCCAGCAGCTCGTGCAGCGCCTGCTGGCGCAGCGCAACGTGGACGAGAGCCTGCGCCGCGAGTGCGACCTGATCCTGGGCGGCGCCGCGTTGTTTGCCGACGAGCCGGACCGCTTCGCCGAACTGCACCGTCCTTGGCTCTCTTCACCGCCGCTCGGCAGCCCGCTGCTGCAGCAGGTGCACGCGAACCGCTGCGCCTTCCTCGCGCTGCTGGAGGGCGAGCCGGCGCTGGCGCGCCTGCAGCAGCAGAAGGGGCCGAGCCCCGCGCTCAGCGCGGAACAGGGCTACCTGCAGCGCTGGAGCGTCTTCATCATCGCCCTCAGCTACCTGTGGGAAGGCCAGGTGCTGCTGGCCGACCAGTTGCTGCGGCCGGTGCTCGCCCTCGCCGAAGCCGACCTCGGCCGCCGCAGCCCGTTTGCCTGCGCGCTGGCGGCGCTGCATGCCTCGGCCTTGTGGGAACGCGACCTGCCCGAAGAGGCCGTCGCGGTGCTGGCCAATCGTCTCGACGTGGTGGAGCGCAGCGGGCCGCCCGAATGTGTGCTGCTCGCCTACCGCACGCTGGCCCGCGTTGCCGCGGCAAGTGGCGCCGAACACCGCACGCTGGAGCTGCTGGGCGCGCTCGACGCGGTCGGCATCGCCCGCAAGCTGCCGCGCCTGCGCGTGGCGAGCCTGGCCGAACAGGTGCGCGTGCATGCGCGCAGCGGCCGCGGCGAGACCTGCAAGGCGCTGACGAAACAGTTGGCCGAGTTCCTGGAAACGCCGGGCCTGCCGCAAGGACCGCTGTGGCAGCGCGGCGTGCACATGCTGCAGGCCGCCACGCAAGGCTACGCGGCGATCGCCGCCGGCGAATGGCGCGCGGCGCTGGAGCCGCTGGCGCGCGCCGACGCCGCTGCGCTGGCGATGAAGCAGGGCCGCATGCGCATCGAGCTGCTGGGCCTGCGCGCCTATGCCTTGAACCGCTGCGGCGAGCGGGCCGAGCCGCTGTTGCGCGAGGCACTGGAACTGGCGAATTCGTATGGCCTGCAGCGGGTGTTTGCCGACGCCCACCCGGCGCTGGGCGCCTGGGTGCGCGAACTGGCGGGCAGCGGTGAACGCACCGCCGCACCGGCCCCGCGCGCGGCGCCGGCAGCCGCGCCCGCCGCGCTCCCATTGCCCAGCATGGCGCTCACGCCCAAGGAGCGCGAGGTGCTGGCGCTGCTGGCCAAGGGCCTGTCGAACAAGGAAATCGGCCGCGCCCTGCAAGTGGGCGAAGAGACCGTGAAGTGGCACCTGAAGAACCTGTTCGCCAAGCTGGACGCCGGCACGCGCAAGCAGGTGGTCGCCCGGGCCCGGATCTTCGGCCTGCTGGCCGAGTAGCGGCCGCGCCGCCCACCCCCCTGCCAAGGGGGGGTCTTCTCCCCCCTCCCCTGACTACTCTTCGGGCCATACCGAGGAGACATCTTGGACATCCGTGTAGAGCCCATGACCTGCGCCATCGGCGCCCGCCTGGAAGGCGTCAGCCTGGCGGAGGCTTCCCGCAACCCGGCGCTGGCCGACGCGATCCGCGCCCAGCTGGTGAAGCACAAAGTGCTGTTCTTTCGCGGCCAGGAACTGACCCGCGCCGAGCACGTCGCCTTTGCCCGCCACTTCGGCGAGCTCGAGACCCATCCGGTGGCCGGCAGCGACCCCGACCATCCCGGCCTGGTGCGCATCTACAAGTCGCCCGACACGCCCAACGACCGCTACGAAAACGCCTGGCACACCGACGCCACCTGGCGCGAGAAGCCGCCCTTCGGCTGCGTGCTGCGCTGCGTGGAATGCCCGCCGGTGGGTGGCGACACCATGTGGGCAAACATGGCGCTGGCCTACGAGCGGCTGCCCGAGCAGGTCAAGCAGCAGATCGCCGGCCTGCGCGCGCGCCACAGCATCGAAGCGAGCTTCGGCGCGGCGATGCCGATCGAGAAGCGCCTGGCGCTGCGGGCGCAGTTCCCGGACGCCGAGCACCCGGTGGTGCGCACGCACCCCGACACCGGCGAAAAGATCCTGTTCGTGAACGCGTTCACCACGCACTTCACCAACTTCCACACGCCCGCCAACGTGCGCGTGGGCCAGGACTACAGCCTGGGCGCCCCGGCGCTCCTGAACTACCTGGTCACGCAGGCCTACATCCCCGAATACCAGGTGCGCTGGCGCTGGCAGCCGGGCGACGTGGTCATGTGGGACAACCGGTCCACGCAGCACTACGCGGTGATGGACTACCCGCCCTGCCACCGCAAGATGGAACGCGCCGGAATCGTCGGCGAAGCCACCTACTGATTTCCACCCTAGGACAAGCCATGAATTTCCTCGACGGTTCGCTGTTTCCCGAAAACCAGGACAAGCTGGTCATCACCGCCGCGCCCTACGGCCCCGAGTGGCAGCCTTCCGACTTCCCGGAAGACATCCCGGTGACGATGGAAGCGCAGGTGCAGAAGGCGGTGGATTGCTACAACGCCGGCGCCACGGTGCTGCACCTGCACGTGCGCGAACTCGATGGCAAGGGCTCCAAGAAGCTGTCGAAGTTCAACGAGCTGATCGCCGGCGTGCGCAAGGCCGTGCCCGACATGATCATCCAGGTGGGCGGTTCGATCTCCTTCGCGCCGGAGAGCGACGGCGCCGCCGCCAAGTGGCTGTCCGACGACACGCGCCACATGCTGGCCGACCTGGACCCGAAGCCGGACCAGGTGACGGTGACGGTCAACACCTCGCAGATGAACGTGCTGGAGCAGATGGACCTCGAGGACATCGCCGGCACCTCGCTCGCGCAGCCGGACTACAACCGTGCCTACACCGAGATGATCGTGCCCTCGACGCCGAGCTTCTTCGAGGAGCACGTGCGCCGCCTGTCCAGGGCCGGCATCCAGAGCGCCTTCCAGTTCTACAACATCAACAGCTACGAGACCGTCGAGCGCCTGATCCGCCGCGGCATCTACAAGGGCCCGCTGGTCTGCAACTGGGTGGCGATCGGCGGCGGCATGGACCAGCCCACCATCTACAGCCTGGCCAACTTCCTGCGCGCGATTCCCGACGGCACCATGCTGACGGTGGAAAGCAGCATGCGCAACGTGCTGCCGGTCAACATGATGGGCATCGCCATGGGCCTGCACGTGCGCTGTGGCATCGAGGACAACCTGTGGAACCAGTCGCGCACCGCGAAGATGACCACGGTGCAGCAGGTCGAGCAACTGGTGCGCATGTCGCGCGAGTTCGGCCGCGAGGTCGCCACCGGCAAGGAAGCGCGCAAGATCTGCAAGATCGGCGTGTTCTACGAGACCGTGGAAGAGACGCTGGCTGCCAACGGCTTCGCGCCGAACGCCAAGGGCCGGCAGCAAGGCTTCCTGCGCAAGGCGGCGTGATGGCTGCCGCCGAAGCCGCGACCGTCCTGATCGTCCCCGGCCTGCGCGACCACGTCGAGCAGCACTGGCAGACGATGCTGGCCGCGCGCCTGCCGCGCGTGCGTTCGGTGCCGCCGATGGGCCGCACGGACCTGGATTGCCTCACGCGCGTCGACGCGCTCGAGCGCGAAGCCCAGGCCATCGACGGGCCGATCGTGCTGGTGGCGCACAGCGGCGGCGTGAAGACCGTCGTGCAGTGGGCACGCCGCACCACCCGCGCCGTGTCGGGTGCGCTGCTGGCCACGCCGCCCGACTTCGAGGAGCCCATGCCCGACGGCTATCCGACGGTGGCCGAACTGCGCGCCAACGGCTGGCTGCCCGCGCCGCGCGGGCCGCTTCCTTTCCCCGCCATCGTCGCGGCCAGCCGCAACGACCCGCTGGCTCGCTTCGAGCGGGTGGAAGAGATGGCCTTCGACTGGGGCGCCAAGCTGGTGGATCTGGGCGACGTCGGCCACCTGAACCCCGCTTCCGGCTACGGCCCCTGGCCGCAGGCCGAGGACTTCATCACCGCATTGATCCTGGCCGCCCGCGTTCCCGCGCGCGCCGCCTGAAGGAGGACACCCCATGGCCAACGCCATTCGCCTGTACGAAACCGGCGGCCCGGAAGTGCTGCGCCACGAGCAAGTGGAAGTCGGGGCGCCCGGCCCCGGGCAGGTGCGCGTGCGCCACGCCTACGTGGCCGTCAACTTCATCGACATCTACTTCCGCACCGGCCGCTATCCGCTGCCGCTGCCCAACGGCATCGGCTCCGACGCCGTCGGCGTGGTGGAAGCGGTGGGCGAAGGCGTCACCGAATTCGCGCCGGGCGACCGCGTCGGCTACCTGCTGGGGCCGCAAGGCGCCTATGCGGACGTGCGCCTGGTGCCGGCCGAGGTGCTGATCCCGCTGCCGGAAGGCGTGAGCGACAGCACCGCGGCCACGCTGATGATGAAGGGCATGACGGCGCAGTACCTGTTCCGCCAGGTCTATCCGCTGCAAGGCGGCGAGACCATCCTGTACCACGCGGCCGCAGGCGGCGTCGGCCTGGTGGCGTGCCAGTGGGCCAAGGCGCTGGGCGTGCGCATGATCGGCACCGTCAGCACCGACGAGAAGGCCGAAGTCGCCAAGGCGCACGGCTGCGCCGAAGTGATCGTGACTTCGCGCGAGGACATCGCCAAGCGCGTGCGCGAACTCACCGACGGCAAGGGCGTGCCGGTGGTCTACGACTCCGTCGGCAAGGACACGCTGATGGCGTCGCTCGACAGCCTGCAGCCGCGCGGCCACCTCGTGAGCAACGGCACCAGCTCCGGCCCGGTGGTGATCGACACGACGCTGCTCGCGGTGAAGGGCTCGATCTGGGTGACGCGCCCGGCGATGATCCATTACGCGACCCCGCGTGCGCACATGCTGAAGATGGCCGAGGAACTCTTCGGCCTGGTGCAGGCCGGCAAGATCCGCAGCGAGCCGAGCCGCAGCTTCGCGCTGCGCGATGCCGCCGAGGCGCACCGCGCATTGGAATCGCGCCAGACCACGGGCGCCACGGTGCTTGTGCCATGAGCGTGCAGATCAGCTCGCTGGAGTCGCGGCCCGCGACGCTGGGCGGCGCCGACGGCTACCTGTTCGGCCGCCGCGCCGCCTGGTTCGCCTTCGCGATGACCATCGCCCTGATGATCGTCGACTACGTCGACCGCCAGGTCATCGTGTCCCTGTTCCCGCACATGAAGGCGGACTGGGGCTGGTCCGACGCGCAGCTGGGCAGCCTGGTCTCCATCGTCTCGGTGACCGTGGCCCTGGGCGCGCTGCCGGTGGCGCTGTTCGCCGACCGCGCGAGCCGCGTGCGCAGCATCGCCGCGATGGCCGGCCTGTGGAGCCTGGCCACGATCTCCTGCATGTTCACCCGCAACTACGGCCAGCTGCTGGCTGCACGCGCGATGGTCGGGCTCGGCGAAGCGGGCTACGGCTCGGTCGGCGCCGCGCTGATCGCCAGCCACTTTCCCGCGCGGCTGCGCGGCGCGCTGCTGGCGGGCTTCTTCGCCTGCGCGTCGGTGGGCTCGGTGCTGGGCGTGATGCTCGGCGGATTCATCGCGGCCCGCTGGGGCTGGCAGGCTGCTTTCGGCGTGGTCGGCGTCCCCGGCCTGGTGCTGGCAGTGCTGTACCTGAAGGTGCGCGACTACCGCACGGTGGAACTCACGCCGCAGCTCGATCGCACCACCCGCAGCCTGCGCGACACCGTGCGGCACGTCGTGCGCGTCCTGACGCGTTCGCGCACCATGCTGTGGGTGTGCGTGGGCGGCGCGGCCCAACTGGTGGTGGTCTCGGCCGTGTGGTCGTGGCTGCCCAGCTTCTTCAACCGCCTGCACGGCATGGCCCCCGAGCGCGCTTCGGTGTTTGCCGGTGCCGTGGTGCTGGCGGGCGCCGCGGGCAGCGTGGTGTGGGGCGCCGTGGTCGACCGCGCCGGCCTGCGCCAGCCGCGCCGCAAGCTGCTCGCGATGGCCGTGCTGTGCCTGCTGTCGCTGCTGCTGCTGGTCGCCGCCTTCGGCCTGGCCACGGATGCGACGCTGCAACTGGCGCTGATCGTCGCCGGCGGCTTCGTCATGACCTGCACGGTCGGCCCGGTGTCGGCGATCGTGATCGACGTCGTGCACCCTGGCGTGCGCGCCACCGGCTCCTCGGTGCTCGCGCTGTTCCAGAACCTGTTCGGCCTGGCCGCCGGCCCCGTCGTCGCCGGCCTGCTGTCCGACAGCTGGGGCCTGCAGGCGGCGCTGTCCGCCACGCCGCTGTTCGCCCTGCCCGCGGCGGCCGCCTTCCTGCTGGCCGCTCGCACCTATGAATCGGACGCCGCGAGCGCGGCCGACCACCCTCCAGCCACCGCGCCGGCGCCGCTCGCCGCGAGCCCCGCCGCCAGCGCCTGAACCAGAAAGACAGAGAGCCATGAACGGATCCATGATGCAGCAGCCGCTGCTGATCTCCTCGCTGCTGCGGCACGCCGAGCGCCACCATCCCGAGCAGCAGATCGTGTCGCGCCGCGTGGAAGGCGACATCCACCGCTACACCTTCCGCGACATGGCCGGCCGCGTGCGCCAGCTGGCCAACGCGCTCAACGTGCTGGGCATCCACCACGGCGACCGCGTCGCCACGCTGGCCTGGAACGGCTACCGTCACATGGAGCTGTACTACGCGGTGTCGGGTTCCGGCGCCGTGCTGCACACGCTGAACCCGCGCCTGCATCCCGACCAGGTGGTCTGGATCGCCGACCACGCCGAAGACGAAGTGCTGTTCTTCGACCTGACTTTCCTGCCGCTGATCGAGGCGATCGCGCCGCGCGTGAAGACCATCAAGGCCTTCGTCGCCCTGACCGACCGCTCGCGCATGCCCGCTTCCAGCGCCGTGCCCAACCTGCTTTGCTACGAGGACTTGCTGGACCGCCAGCCCGACCACTTCGACTGGCCGACCTTCGACGAGAACACCGCCAGCTCGCTTTGCTACACCTCGGGCACCACCGGCCATCCCAAGGGCGCGCTGTACAGCCACCGCTCGACGATGCTGCACACCTATGCGGTGGCGCTGCCCGACGCCATGAACGTCTCGGCCCGCGACGTGATCCTGCCCGTGGTGCCCATGTTCCACGTCAACGCCTGGGGCCTGCCGTACGCGGCCTGCATGACGGGCGCGCGGCTGGTGTTCCCCGGCCCCTTCCTGGACGGCAAGAACCTGCACGAGCTGTTCGAGGCCGAAGGCGTGACCATGTCGGCCGGCGTGCCCACCGTGTGGCAGGGCCTGCTGGCGCACGTGGAGGCCAACAACCTGAAGTTCTCGACGATGCGGCGCACGGTGATCGGCGGCTCCGCCTGCCCGCCCGCGATGATGGCCACCTTCCAGGACCGCTACGACGTGGCCGTGCTGCACGCCTGGGGCATGACCGAGATCAGCCCCCTGGGCACGGTGTGCACGCTCAAGCCGCAGCAGCAAGGACTGCCGGCGGCGCAGCGGCTCGCCATCCAGGCCAAGCAGGGCCGCGCCGTGTACGGCGTGGACCTGAAGATCGTCGACGACGAGGGCCGCGAGCTGCCGCACGACGGCAAGGCCGCCGGCGAACTGATGGTGCGCGGGCCCTGGATCATCAGCCAGTACTTCAAGGGTGACGGCGGCCAGGTGCTTGTGGACGGCTGGTTTCCCACCGGCGACGTCGCCACCATCGACCCCGAGGGCTTCATGCAGATCACCGACCGCAGCAAGGACGTGATCAAGTCCGGCGGCGAGTGGATCGGCTCGATCGACCTGGAGAACATCGCGATGGCGCATCCCGCCGTGGCGATGGCGGCCTGCATCGCGGCGCCGCACCCCAAGTGGGACGAGCGGCCGCTGCTGGTGGTGGTGAAGAAGCCGGGGGCGCAAGTCTCGCGCACCGACCTGATCTCCTTCTACGAGGGCCGCATCGCCAAGTGGTGGACGCCCGACGACGTGGTGTTCGTCGACGCGATCCCGCTGGGCGCCACCGGCAAGATGCAGAAGAACAAGCTGCGCGAGCAGTTCCGCGAGCACCGCCTGCCCGGGATCTGAAGCGATGTTGCTGGCCCTGCGTGCCCACCCCTGGGCCGACCGCTTTCGCCTGCTCGCTCCCGGCGTGCTGGCTTGCGGCGTGGTCGGCGCCGCCGCCGGCTTCCTGTCGGAGCACTACGGCGCGCCGGTGATGCTGTTCGCCCTGCTGCTGGGCATGGCGATGAACTTCCTGTCGGCGGAAGGCGCCTGCAAGCCCGGCATCGAGTTCACCGCGCGGCAGCTGCTGCGGGTGGGCATCGCGCTGCTCGGGTTGCGCATCACGCTGGGACAGGTGGCGGCGTTGGGTTGGGGGCCGCTGGGGCTGGTGGTGCTGTCGGTGGCATTGACGATCGGCGTCTCGATCGTGGCTGCGCGCTTGCTCGGCTTCAAGGGGCAGTTCGGCCTGCTGACCGGCGGCGCCACTGCGATCTGCGGCGCGTCCGCGGCGCTGGCGCTTTCGGCAGCCCTGCCCGCGCATCCGCTCAAGGACCGCGCGACCTTGTTCACCGTGATCGGCGTGTCGGCGCTGTCGACCCTGGCCATGGTGCTGTATCCGATGCTGGTGCAGTGGCTCGGCCTCGCGCAGGTGCCGGCGGGGATCTTCCTGGGTGCGACCATCCACGACGTGGCGCAGGTGGTCGGCGCGGGCTACAGCCTGTCCCCGCAGACCGGCGATGTCGCCACGCTGGTGAAGCTGCTGCGGGTGGCGATGCTGCTGCCCGTGATCCTGCTGGCTTCGCTGGCCACGCGCGCGCAGCATGCGCCGGGTACGCAGCGGCCGCCGCTGCTGCCGTGGTTCGCAGTGGCGTTCGCTGTGCTGGTCGCGGTCAATAGCACCGGATTCGTTCCGGCCGCGCTGCAGAAGTCGGGCAGCGACGTCTCGCGCTGGCTGCTGGTGGCCGCGATTGCGGGCATCGGCATGAAGACGCATTTGAAAGAACTCGTCGCCGTGGGCTTTAAGCCCGTGGCGCTCATGGTCGGAGAGACCCTGTTCCTCGCGGCCCTCGCGCTGGCGCTGTTGCGTTGGCTTGCCTAAACTGAACCCGGAAGGGGATTCCCCATGAAGTCATTCATCTCCCGGCGCGCGGTCATCGCCGCCGCCGTCCTGTCCACCTTCGGCCTCGCCGTGCACGCCCAGGCCTGGCCGGCCAAGCCGATCCGCCTGGTCGTCGCCGGTCCCGCCGGCGGCAGCGCCGACATCCTTGCGCGCCTGGTGTCCGAGCCCATGGCCAAGGAACTGGGCCAGCCGGTGGTGGTCGACAACAAGGTCGGCGCCGGCGGCGCGATCGCGGTGCAGGACATCATCCAGTCGCCGCACGACGGCTACACCCTGCTGGTGGGCGTGAGCTCGCTGGTCAGCGAAGTGCCGCACATCGTCAAGCTCAAGTTCGACATGGCCAAGGAACTGCGTCCGCTCGCCGAGCTCGGTCGCGGCGGGCTGGTGCTGGTGGCCAATCCCACCGTTCCGGCGGCGAACCTGAAGGACCTGGTGGCTTACGCGAAGAAGAATCCGCGCCTGGTGTACGCCTCGTACAGCCCGGGTTCGCTGTCGCACGTGATGGGCCAGCAGCTGGCGCAGGCCGCCGGCATCGAGCTGGTGCATGCGGGCTACAAGGGCTCCACGACGGCGCTGACCGACGTGATGGGCAACCACGTGCCGCTGATGTTCGACGGCGTGCCGACTTCGCTGCCGCTGATCAAGGGCGGCAAGATCAAGGCGCTGGCCGTCAGCACGCCGGCGCGCCTGCCGCAGTTGCCCGACGTGCCGACCTTCCGCGAAGCCGGTTACCCGCAGCTCGAAGCGCTCGCCTGGATGGGCCTGTGGAGCGCGCCCGACGTGCCGGCCGCCGTGCAGCAACGCGTCCGCGCCGCGGCGCTGAAGGCGCTGGCCGATCCGGCGCTGCGCGCCAAGGTGCAGGAGACCGGCTTCGACGTCGGCCAGCCGCGCACCAGCGACGAGATGCAGAAGGGCCTGGCCGTCGACTACGAACGCATCGGCGGCGTCCTGAACGCGATCGGCTTCAAGCCGGAGTAAGCGCGACAACCCTCTTTTTCATGGCTCCAAGCCCTTGGGCCGGATTGCTGGAAGGCGATCCGGCTTCTTTTTTTTGCTTCCGGGGCGCGTCGCGGCGGGCGGTGCGCGGTGCAGGCCCGCTGGGGCGTCGGTCGGCGGCTTCGCGCGCCGACTCCCCTGAAAGGCCGGTCCCGCCGGCGTCGCAAGGCACAACTCGTTGAGTTTTTGTCCGCTGCGCGGCCAAAAACTCCACTCAAACAGGTGCCTTGTCAGCATGAAACATACGCGCGGCTCGATTCGCTGGCGCTCTCGTAGCCGCGCTCCGCCGGCGGGACCGGCCTTTCAGGCGACTGCCCCTTCATGCGGGCCTGCACCGCACACCGCCCGCCGCGACGTTAGGCAGTCGGTCGAATCCCGGCAAAAAAAAGCCCCGCCGAAGCGGGGTTCAAGAGGGAATCAATACTTCAACTTCTGGCATCCCTCAGCAGGTAATGCGACAAGGCCGGAATCAGCACCACGGCACCCACCATGTTCCACAGGAACATGAAGGCCAGCAGGATCCCCATGTCCCCCTGGAACTTGATCGGCGAGAACGCCCAGGTCGCGACGCCGGCCGCGAGCGTGATGCCCACCAGCACCACCACCTTGCCCGTGAAGCGCAAGGCGCTCGCGTAAGCCTGCGCCAGCGAGGCGCCGGCGCGCTGCTGCGCCAGCTGCACCGACAGCAGGTACAGCGCATAGTCGACGCCGATCCCCACCCCCAGCGCCACCACCGGCAGGGTCGCGACCTTCACGCCGATGCCCAGCGCCACCATCAGCGCTTCGCACAGCAGGGAAGTCACGATCAGCGGCACGATCGCGACCACCACGGCGCGCCAGCTGCGGAAGGTGATGAAGCACAGCACCGCCACCGCGGCATACACCAGCAGCAGCATCTGCAGCCAGGCCTTGCGCACCACGATGTTGGTGGCCGCCTCGATGCCGGCGCTGCCGGCGGCCAGCAGGAACTGCCGGTCCTTGCCGCTGCGCTCCGTCGCGAAGGACTGCGCCACCGCGACCACGCGGTCCAGCGTCTCGGCGCGATGGTCCGACAGGTAGGCGATGACCGGCATCACCGAGCAATCGTTGTTGAACAGCTCCGGGTTGTTCACGCTGGCCTGCTGCGCCGCGTAGTTCAGCACGTCCTGGTTGCGCGCGATGGTCAGCCACTTGGGGCTGCCCTCGTTGCTGCCGGCCGTGATGCGCTGCACCGCGTTGGTCAGCGCCGTGGTGGCCTGCACGCCCGGCACCTGCTGCAGCGCCCAGGCCAGGCGGTCGGCTTCGACCAGCGTGCCGTACTTCAGGCAGCCTTCCTTGTCGGTCTTCACGATGACGGCGAAGGTGTCGCTGGAAAGCGTGTAGTGGCCCGTGATGTAGGCGTTGTCCAGGTTGTAGCGCGAGCCGGGCCGCAGCTCCGGCGCGCCGGCGTCGAGGTCACCGATCTTCAGGTGCCGGCTGGCCGCATAGCCACCCGCCGCGAGGACGACCGCCAGCAGCACGGCCACGCGCGCGCCACGCGGCGTGACGAACCACTGCAGGCCGGCAAACAGCCGCGCGAGCGGCCCGGACGCATGTTCCGAATCCGCGGCCAGCGCACGCCGCGCCGCCGCCGGGCTCACGCCCAAATACGACAGCAGCACCGGCAGCAGGATCAGGTTGGTGACGATCAGCACCGCCACGCCGATGCTGGCCGACAGCGCCAGCTCCTGGATCACCGGGATGTCGATCACCATCAGCACGCCGAAGCCCACGGCGTCGGCCAGCAGCGCCGTGAGGCCCGCGAGGAACAGGCGGCGGAAGGTGAGCCGCGCGGCCACCAGCTGGTGCGCGCCGCGGCCGATGTCCTGCATGATGCCGTTCATCTTCTGCGCGCCGTGGCTCACGCCGATGGCGAACACGAGGAAAGGCACCAGGATCGAATACGGATCGAGCTGCAGCCCGAGCGCCGCCACGATCCCCAGCTGCCAGGCTACGGCCACCAGCGAGCAGCCCAGCACCAGCGCGGTGCTGCGCACGCAGCGCGTGTAGAGCCAGATGATCGCGGCGGCCGTGAGCGCAGCCAGCGCGAAGTACAGCGCGACCTGCATCAGGCCGTCCATCAGGTCGCCGGCCAGCTTGGCGAAGCCGATCGCGCGGATGCGCACCGGCGCCTGCTCGCCCATGGCGTCGTAGCGGTCACGCAGCTTGTCGATGGCGTGCGAGAGCGCACGGTAGTCCACCGGCTTGCCGGACGCGTCCTGCTCCAGCAGCGGCACCACCACCATGCTCGACTTGAAGTCGTTGCCGACCAGGCTGCCGACCAGGCCCGAGCGCGCGATGTTGGCCTTGAGCTGCTCGGTGGCGCGTCGCGAGCCGTCGAAGTTGTCCGGCATCACCGGGCCGCCGCGGAAGCCCTCCTCCGTCACCTCGGTCCAGCGCACGCCGGGCGCCCACAGCGACTTCTGCCAGGCACGGTCGACGCCCGGGGTGAGGAACAGCTCGTCGTGCACCTTGCGCAGCGCGTCGAGGTAGGCCTTGTCGTAGATGTCGCCGCGCGGGTTCTCGACCACGATGCGCAGCGAGTCGCCCAGGCCGCGCAGCTCGAGGCGGTTGGCCAGGTAGTTCTGGATGAACGGATGGCCGCGCGGGATCATCTTGTCGAAGCTGGCGTTCAGCGACAGTCGCCAGCCGGCCAGGGCGACGAAGGCCAGCGTGAGCAGCGCGCACAGCACCAGCACGGCGCGGCGGTTGTTGAAGATCAGGCGCTCGATCAGCGCGCCCGATTCCGGAGCGGCATCGCCCGCCAGGTTGGCGGGCACGGTGGCAGCATGCATGGGAGGGTTCCGAATCAGGGCAGCGGCTGCAGTTGCACGCCGCGGGGGCCGGCCACGAGAACGGCGGCGGGTCCGGCAGGGAGAAGGGCCGCGGCGGGCAAGGCGCGTTGCAGCGCGATCGCCTGGAAGGTGGCACCGTCGTCGCTGCTGGCGAGCAGCTGCCCGGCCTGGCCTGCGAGCAGGAAGCGGCCTTGCGCGTCGACCGTTCCGGCGGTGAGGCCAGACGGGATTCCGGTCGCAATCGCCTGCCAGCTCGCGCCGGAGTCGGCGCTGCGCACCGCGTTGCCGCGCAGGCCGAAGGCCACCACGGCCTTGTCGTTGCCGGTCACGCCGAACAGCGTGCCCGCGTAGGGCGTCACCTGTCGCACGAAACGTCCGCTGGCCGCATCGAGCTTCAGCAGCAGGCCTTGCTCGCCCGCCATGTAGACGGTGCCGGCGATGCCGCGCACCGCATACACGTGCAGGCCCTTCGGGTTGTCGACGCTGTCCTTCAGCGTTTCCCAGTGCACGCCGCCGTCGGCGGTGCGCAGCACGAGCCCGAAGGCGCCGACGGCGTAGCCGCTGAGCGGATCGGCGAACCACACGTCGAGCAGCGGGACGTCGGCCGCATCGGGACGGCCGTCGCGCTGCTTGGCCCACTTCTTCCCGCCGTCGAGCGTGTGCAGGATCACGCCGTCGTGCCCCACGGCCCAACCGAGCTGCGCGGTGGGGAAGTGCAGCGCCACGAGATCGGAGCTCACCGGCACTTCGGCCTGCTGCCAGCTGCGGCCGCCGTCGTCCGACAGCAGGATGTGGCCGCGCTGGCCGGCGGCGACGATGCGCGTGCCGGCGCGGGCCAATGCATTGAGCAAGCCGCGGTCGGCCAGGCGCGTCGCCACCGCAGGCGTGTCCAGCACGTCGCGCGAAGGCGCGGGAACGGCGGTCTGGGCCAGGGCGGCGGCGGCGAGGCCGGCCGCCAGCAGCAGCCCCAACGGACGGCGGCGCAGCATGGTCGCGTCCCTCAGCGGATGCCGGAGCCGGCCAGCGCGTCGGGCGTCCATTCGCGGTCGCCCAGCGGCTTGGTCTGCTTGAGGCCGCCGGTCTCGGCGATGAAGCCGGTGACGGAGTAGATGCGCGAGACCAGGTCGTAGTGGCCGAACATGTCGGTGTAGGGCGCGGGCACGTCGTAGCTGGGCGCCATGTAGGCGAAGCCGGCGCGATAGAGCTGGCCGCGCGCGTCGTAGCCGTCGGAGGCCAGCGCCGCCCAGGAGTCTTCGTCCAGGTAGAAGGTGCGCTTGCCGTACACGTGGCGCTTGTCGGCCTTCAGCGTGGCGTCGACCACCCACACGCGGTGCAGCTCCCAGCGCACCAGGTCCGGGTTCAGGTGGTTGGGCTTGAGCAGGTCGTCCTGCTTGGCCTGGTACACCGCCTGGTAGGCGTTGTAAGGCACGTACATCTCCTTCTTGCCCACCAGCTTGAAGTCGAAGCGGTCCATGGCGCCGTTGAAGATGAAGGTGTCGTCGAAGGTCGTCGAGCCGGCGGTGCCGGGGTTCGGCGTGTCGTGCGCCAGGTCCGGCGCCACCTTCACGCGGCGCTGGCCGGGCAGGTAGGTCCAGGCACGGCGTTCCTTGCTGCCGATGTCCAGCGGATCGACCAGCATCAGGGCTTCACCGGCGCGGCGGGCCGGGCCGCTGTACTGCAGCTTCAGCTTCCAGAAGATGTCGGCATCGGGCTTGTTTACGTCCCAGAACGGATACTCCTGCGTGCTCTGGCCTTCCACGGCCAGCGTCACGCGGCCGTTCGCATCCATGGTGAGGTTGCGGTACTTGGACTCGTAGGCCACGCCGTTGAAGCGCACGAGGTGGTTCCACATCGCCTCGTAGCCGGTCTTCGGGATGGGGAAGGGGAAGCCCGCGTGCGCGCCTTCCATCGAGCGGCCGTCGTTGAGCGTCTTCGCCTTGAGCGCGCTCTTCGCGGTGTTGTCGGTGACGTACTTCGGGAAGGCCACTGTGCGGTGCGTCTTGTAGACGTCCATGCGGAACGTGGGGTAACGCTGGATCAGCGCCTTGGCGCCTTCCGTCAGCTTGTCGGCATGCTGCGCCGCGTTCTTGGCATCGATCACCAGCAGTGGCTTCTCGCCGGCAAAAGGATTCGGGCGGATGCCGTCGCCGGCCTTGTAGCCCGCGGGCGGCGTCGTCATGCCGCCGGTGTAGGCGGGAATGCTGCCGTCCTTGTTGCCGGCCTTTTCGGCGCCGATCGGCGTGAGCGTGGTGCCGAGGGCCTTGGCTTCGTCGGCAGTGATGGTGGCGCCGGCGCACAGGGGCAGCGCGGCGGCGATGAGCGTGAGCATGAATCGCATGGCGACTCTCCTTAGAACGTGGTCTTGAAGGTCAGGCTGACCATGCCGCGATCGCGCAGGAAGGTGGTCAGGCCGTTGGTGGAGGTGACCGCGGTGCCGTTGTGCTTGTAGCGGCCGACGTAGTCGATGTACTTCAGGTCGAAGCGGTACTTCTGGTAGAGGTCGGCGCCGAGGCCGACGGCGTAGTTGCCCAACGATTCGTTGCCGCCGAACACCGTGGCGGCGTTGCCGCGCAGGCCGACGGAATAGGACATCGGCGCCGACAGGTCCAGGCCCGGCAACACCTGGTACCAGGTGGGCGTGAAGGCGAAGGCCGCGCCGACGTAGCTGTGCGTGGCGCAGCCGTCCATCTTGTCCTTGCCGGCGCAGGGCGCATAGCCGATCGCGTTGAACAGGTTCGCGCCGCTGCGCACCTTGGAGTAGTTGGACCAGGCCAGTTCCGCGGCCCAGGTGGCGGCGTCGAACATGCCGGTCTTTGACACGGTGCCGACCGCGTTGACCAGCGCGTGCCAGGTGTCGCCGCGCGGGCCCTTGGTCTCGCCCTGCTCCGGCAGGCCGGGGGCGATGCCCAGCACCTGCGCGTTCAGCGGCGTGTTGCGGCGCTGCGAGAGTTCGGCGCCGATGCTCACGCCGCCCACGTTCTTGGCCAGGCTCACGCCGTACAGGTCGATGTTGTCGGCGTAGACCAGGTTGTAGCGGCTGGCGCTGGCCGGGCCCACGGTGGTGAGCAGCGTCTGCGGCAGCTTGTCGGCGAAGCGGCGGTAGTAGAAGCCCAGGGAGCCATCGAGCCAGGCCGGGCTCCAGCGCGCGGACAGGCCGAACTCGCCGTGCTGGCTGGGTTCGGCGGCGGGGCCGCGGTAGGCAAAGCCGAGGCCGGCGCTGATGAACTGGCGGTCGGGACCGTTGAACACGAAGTCCACGGGGCCGAGGTAGGTGCCGCCTTCGGGATAGCGCGCCGCTTCCCACTCCAGCAGGTACTGCGCGGAGAGCGACAGCGTGTCGGTCACTTGCGCCTGGGCGGAAAGCTGGTTCAGCGGACGGAACAGTTCCTTGGCTTCGGTGCCCGGCGTGGCAAAGCCCTTTTGCAAGTCCAGCGGGTTCTGCGCGTAGGCCACGCTGTGCATGTGGCCGGTGAGGAACAGCGACTCGCCCCAGTACAGGGTGTGGCGGCCGGCCTTGGCGCGCACCGGCACGCCGGCTACGTCGCCGCCGCCGAAGACGAAGGCGTCGAGCACCTCACCGGACGGGCCCGCGTAGAAGCGCTTGACGGTGTTGCTGTACTGGTTGTTGACGTAGCTGGGGATGCCCACCAGCGGCGCGTTCGGGTTGCTGCGGCTGGTGTCGCCATAGGCGGCGTCGTACCAGCCGGCGGCGCTGACGCGCGCGCCGAAGTTCTTGCGGTAGACCAGGTCCAGCTCGGACAGCACGTCCAGGCGCTTGGCGACGGCATCGCCGCGGTCGAAGCTGTAGTCGCCTTCGTCGGCCAGGGCGGAGTTGCCGATCTTCTGGTCGCGGCTTTCGGCACGCACCCCGTAGTTCAGGCGCAGCGTGTTGTCCCAGCGCACCGTCAGGTCGGGATTGCCGGTGTCGATCTCGAACGCCTGGGCGGCGGTGGCGCACAGCAGGGCGGCCGCCAGGGCAATGGCGCGTCGGGGCGACGGGAATGCGTTCAAGGGAGCTCCTCTTTGTTGTCCGTGGATGCGTGCGCGCGGCGTGGCGCGACGTGGGCGAATTCTGGGCAGGGGGGTGGTCCCGCTGCCCCCTCCTGCCGGGGGGGCTGGGGGGAACCCTAGGCCGTGCGGCGGCCCCCGCTAAACTGCTCGCTTGAAAATCTTCTACGGCTGGCGCATCGTGGCAGCGAGCGTCGGCATCCAGACACTGCATGCCTGCCTGCTGCTGCAGGCTTTCGGCGCCTACGTCGCCGTGCTATCGGAGGAACAGGGCTGGAGCAAGACCGCCTTGTCCGGCGCCGCCGCGCTGCTGTCGGTCGAAGGCGCCTTGCTCGGTCCGCTGCTCGGCTACCTGTCCGATCGCGTGGGACCGCGGGCGATGGTGCGCACCGGCGTCGTGCTCGTGTCCCTCGGTTTCGTCGCCCTGAGCCAGACGCGGACCATCACCCATTTCTACGGCGCGGTGCTGCTGCTGGCGGTCGCGGGCAGTTTCTGCGGCTACTTCCCCTTGTCGGTGGCCGTGGTGCACTGGTTCCGCAAACGCCGCGCCCGGGCCCTGTCGCTCACGAGCCTGGGACTCGCTTTCGGCGGGCTGCTGGTGCCGGCGGTGAGCTGGGTGATGCAGACCTACGGCTGGCGGACGATGGCGCTGATCTCCGCGGGAATGTGGCTGGTGCTGGGGTCCTTGCTGGCGTCGGTGGTGCGCGGCAAACCGGCGGACATCGGCGAGACGGTGGATGGGGAGCCGATCGCGCCGCCGGAAGTCGTGGGTGCCACTGCAGGAGCCACCGTTTCCGCCGCGGCGCCCGAACGCGCCTTCACTGCGGCGCAGGCGCTGCGCACGCGCGCGTTCTGGTTCCTGGGCCTGGGCCACGCGATCGCACTGCTCGCGGTGACCGCGGTCAACGTGCATGCGATCTCGCACATCAAGGAAGGCCTGGGCTACTCACTGGCGCAGGCGGCCTTCGTCATCACGCTGATGACGGTGTCGCAAGGCTGCGGCGTGTTGCTGGGCGCGGCGGTCGGCGACCGCTGGGACAAGCGCCGGGTGGCGGCCGGCTGCATGCTGTCGCACGCGTTGGGACTGTTGATGCTGACCTATGCGTCGCACCCGGCGATGCTGGGCGCGTTCGCCGTGCTGCACGGCGTGGCCTGGGGCGTGCGCGGGCCCTTCATGCAGGCGCTGCGGGCCGATTACTTCGGGCTGCAGGCGATCGGGATGATCCTGGGGCTGTCGGCGATCCTGATTTCGCTGGGGCAGGTCGGGGGGCCGTTGATTGCTGGGTCCTTGGCCGACCTGACGGGGGACTATCGGGTTGGATTCACCCTGCTCGCATTGATCGTGGGGTCCGGGTCTCTGTTATTCCTGATGGCGCGCAAGCCCTGATTCTTTGCTCCCCACCCGCGCCAGGACGGGGCAGCCCTCCTTGGCGAATGTCCCCCGCGCGGGCCTCGCCTCCGGCTGCGACCCGCTCCTCCTCCTTAACTTCGCCAAGGAGGACTGCCCCGCCCTGACGCTGCTCCCCTGCGGGATCGCAGCGCCGTTCCCTCCCGTGCCCACCCTGGGCCCGACCGGAGGGCGTTACCTGGGAGGCACCCGCGCAGACAAAGGCTGCGGCACGTAATCCGTACGGAACCGACACCCCTTCCCGTACGTCACCTCCAACTCGGCACACCGCGCCGCCACCAACGAAGGCGTGGGCTTCGAACCCCCGCGCGCCCACTCGGACAACACCGCCAGCAGCGCCGGATACACCGGCTCGCTCAAGTAGCTGTGCGTGTTGTCGGACGTGAAGGTCTGCACGAGATGCCCCGCCGTCCCCGCCCGCTCCATCGTGCGGCGGAAGCTGTCGTCCATCTCGACGAAGGCCGTCGGGTCGTCGATGCCGTGCACGGTCAGCACGGGGACGGGAATCCGCCCGTTCGGATCCGTGTCGGCGGCAAAGGCCGCAACAGCCTGCGGGTCGGCCGCATAGCGTTGCACGGCCCGGTCGAGCGCGACGTCGGCGTACTGCACGCCGACATTGCCGAATACATTGCGGCCGCCGGTGCGCAGTTGCGCGATGTCCTGGAAGTGAAAAGTCGCCCAGTTCAAATGGCCGGCGATCGAACTCGCCGGGATCTTCACCAGGTCCACGATCGTCTGCACCTTGCGCTGCTGTTCCGCCGTCCGTTGCTTGTCCGTCCCCAGGCAAGATTCGAAGCGCTGGCGCAAATCCGCCGCCGTCATCCTGGCGCCGGCCGGCAATCCCATCCACAGCGGGTACTGCGTTTCGTCGGGACGCGGATGGTTGCCGCACAGCGCCTGGTAGATCACGCGCAGGTCCAGCCGGAAGTCGTAGGCCTTGCTGCCGCCCGCGAGCACGCCGCTCGTGAGCAGCACGGCGTCGTAAGGCTTGCCCTCGGTGTACGTCGACGCGCCCACCGCCGCGACGCTCGCGCCCCACGATTGGCCGTGCAGGATCGTCATCTTCGGCTTGGCGACCTGCGCCACGAAGATGCGGCGCAGGCGCTCGGTGTCCTCCGCGGCCGCATGCACGGCCACCCCACCCTGGCGGAAGCTGGAGCCGGCCCAGGCATAGCCGGCCTTCACCACCACCGCCCAGCGCTGCAGGTCTTCGACCGTGCGCTCCAGCTTCGGTGCGCCGAGCGTGGGCCCGCCGTGCGCGTGCAGCACCAGCGTGCCGTTCCACTGCGGCGGGATCGCCACCAGGTAGAACGCGCCGGCGGAGTCCTGGCCGTGCAGGCAGCGGGCGGCGGCGGGCAGTTCCGCCGGACAAGCCATCGCCCGGGGGGCGGCTTCAGTGACGACGGGAGTGGATGCGGAAATGGGGGCGCGACCGGCGCAGGCGGACAAGGCCAACGCGGCAAGGAGGGCAAACGGGCGGATCATCGTTGGTTCATGCACGGAAAAAACAGCAAGGGGCGAACGATAAGGACGCGGCGCCCCCAGGTCAATCCCAGGCGGTCGCCGCTAGGGCCCTACTGCTGAAGTTCCGTCTCCGGCGCAACGCGCCGGTAGGCGATGCGGTTGCCGTGGATGTGGTCGACGCCATCGAACTCGTTGCGCGACGCGAAGGCGATCTCGAAGGTGGCGAAGGGCGGGCCGTTCAGGCGCGAAGGCGGCGCGCCGTTCACCAGGGTGTATCTGCGCTTGAGGTTGGTGCCGTCGTAGAGCCAGGTGCCCGCATGGGTGAAGAGCGTGGCGACGCCGCGGCCATCGACCACCCGTACCGTCTCGTGGAAAAGCCCGCCCGGCTCCAGCACCAGCAGGTGGCGCGCAGTGACACCCTGCTCCCGCGTTTCGCGCAGCCAGGTCCCCTGCAGCTTTCCCTGCGCGTCCGTGGGCGGGCCGTCGCCGGCGGACAGCAGCACGGCCAGCGCAAGCAAGGCCAGTGCGAGCGGCATCCAGGGCTTGAGCCAGGCGGGGCGGGACATGAGGCCACTATCCCAGAAACGAATGGCAGGGTCGCGGCCAGGGCTGCCTAGAATGCGCGATGCGCAAACCCGCACCCGGCCTGGCTTTCGTCTTCCTGTGGTTCCTGGTCGGCGGCATCGCGCACTTCGCCTTCACGGAAACCGAGATGCGCATCGTCCCGCCCTGGCTGCCATGGCCGCCGCTCGCCATCGTGCTGGTGACGGGCGTTTTCGAACTGGCAGGTGCGGCCGGACTGCTGCTTCCGCGCACGCGCCGCTGGGCGGCCTGGGGGCTGTTCGCGCTGACGGTCGCGGTCACGCCGGCCAATGTCTACATGCTGCAGCATGCCGAACGGTTCCCCGGCGTCCCGTACTGGGCGCTGGTGGCGCGCCTGCCTTTGCAGGTGCTGCTGCTGGTGCTGATCGCGCGCGTCGCGCTGCGGGCCCGCTGATGCCCAGGATCCTTCGCCCCGGCCTGATTCGCGCGCTCCTTGCCGCCGCCCTTGCAGTTGCGGCCCTCGCCTCGCACGCCGCGAACGACGTCGTCGTCGGCTCCAAGCGCTTCACCGAGAGCTACATCCTCGGCGAGATTGCGCGCCAGACCCTGCTGGAGGCGGGCGTGGCGGCGACGCACCGCCAGGGGCTGGGCAACACCGCGGTGATGGAACAGGCGCTCGCCACCGGCGGCATCGCGCTCTACCCGGAATACACCGGCACCATCGCGCGCGAACTGCTGAAGAAGGATGCGCCCCATCCCAGCCTGGAGCAGTTGAACGAGTGGCTGAAGCCGCGCGGCTTGAAGGCCGCGGTGCCGCTCGGCTTCAACAACACCTATGCGCTGGCGATGCGCGAGGACGACGCCGCGCGCCTGGGCATCGCCACGCTGTCCGACCTGGCGCGCAGCAAGGAGCCGCTGCGCTTCGGCCTGTCGCACGAATTCCTGGTGCGCGCCGACGGCTGGAACGCGCTGAAGCAGGCCTACGCCCTGCCCTTCACGCCGGGCAGCGGGCTCGATCACGGCCTGGCCTACCAGGCGCTGGCCGGCAAGCAGGTGGACGTGGTCGACGCCTACAGCACCGATGCACAGATCGCGCGCCTCCAGCTGCGCGTGCTGAAGGACGACCGCAACTTCTTCCCGCGCTACGACGCGGTGCTGCTGATGCGCGCCGAGGTCGACCCGCAGCCGCTGCAGCGCCTGGCCGGCCGCATCGACGACGACACCATGCGCGCCTTGAACGCCGAGGTGGAGATCGACGGCAAGACCTTCGAGCAGGCCGCGCGCGGATTCCTGGCGCGAGCGAAATCCGCGCCGGCGGCCAAGGCGTCGCAGCCGCAGTCCTTCCTCGATCGCCTGTTCGCGCCGGACCTGCCGCGGCTGCTGCGCGAGCACCTCACCCTCGTCTTCGCCTCGCTCGCCATCGCCGTTGCCATCGGCATCCCGCTGGGCGTGCTGGCGCACCGCATGCCGCGGCTGGAAGGCACGCTGATGGGCGTGGTCGGCATCGTGCAGACCGTGCCCTCGCTGGCACTGCTCGCCTTCCTGATCGTGCTGGTTGGGCGCATCGGCTTCTTCCCCGCGCTGCTGGCGCTGGCGGTCTATGCGCTGCTGCCCATCGTGCGCAACACGCATGCCGGCCTCGCTTCCTTGTCCGGCGGCATGCGGCAGGCGGGGCTGGCGCTGGGCATGCGCGACGGCCAGGTGCTGCGCAGCGTCGAGCTGCCGCTGGCCGCGCCCACCATCTTTGCCGGCATCAAGACCGCCGCCGTGCTCAACGTTGGCGTGGCGACGGTTGCCACTTTCATCGGCGCGGGCGGCCTCGGCGAGCGCATCGTCGCCGGGCTGGCCGTCAACGACACCACGCTGATGCTGGCCGGCGCCGTGCCGGCGGCGGTGCTGGCGCTCCTGACGCAGTGGGTGTTCGATGGCCTGGAGCACTGGCTGCTGAAGCGCCGCCCGGGCACCGAAACCCCGCGCGGCCGGGTTCAGGCATAAGATGCCCGCGGGCGTCCTGCCCGGCCATCGGAGCGAGCCATGACCCTGGAAGAGTACCAAGACGCCGTCAAGAAGATCCTGGCGGAGCAGCAGAAGATCGCCACTTCTACAGCGCAGCTGGCGATGTCGGGCCAGGCCAATCCCACCAGCCCCGAGTTCACCAAGATCATGACCAGCCAGTGGGCGCTGATGCAGCAGATGGCCAAGCTGAACACCGACCTGATGATGGGCATCATGGTGCCGAAGAAGTAGGCGGCAGCGCCTGCCTGAGGGTGTGCGCGAGTTCGCGCTTGCCCTTGGCATTGGCGGCGCGCCAGGCGCGCCGCGCCAGTTCCACGAATCGCTCCTCGGCGGCGTCGGGCGCCTGCGTCGCTTCGCGGCTTTCGTCGAGCCAGCCGGCCGGCTTGCCCGCATGCTGCTCGATCTGCCGCGCGAGGCGGTCGCCGATGGGCCGCGAACCCTTGATCTGCGACCAGGTGCTGGGCGAGATCTCGAGGGTGGCGGCGAAGGTCTGCTCCAGGCCCTTGGCGCTTTCGCCGCGCGCCAGGTGCTCGCGCGCGTAGTCCTGGTAGAGCGCCAGCATGTTGCGCCGGCGCGTGAGGGTCACGTTGTCTGTCACGGTGTTCACTATCTACAACGCCCGTATTGTGCGGGCGCTTGACAACGTTTGTGAAGATTCTTTATAGTCCGCTCCCTGCCTCGCAAGAGGCCAACGAACATCGAAAGGAAGCAACGTGCGAATGACCTGCCCCGTCCAGACGAACCTGACCCGCTTTGCGGGCCGTGGTGCGCTTGCGCTTGGCGGTGTCGAAGGTCCGTCGTTGAATCCGGGAGTGCGCGTCGTGTAGCCACGGCACGCTCCACCTCTTCGCAGGGGCCCGGATTCCGCAAGGATCCGGGCCTTTTTGGTTTTTGGTTCCGCTTCGGGTGTGTCCTTGCGACACCGCCGGCGCGTGCCGTACGACCGGCACGGCGGGATGTGCCTGGGGGTCGCTCCCCCACTGTGCAGCGAGAGTCCCTGGCCGCTTGCGGCCACTCGCGCAAGGACATAGCCGAAGTGGAATCGCTTTCAAAACCGGCCGCGAAGATTGGGCGGCTCCGGAACTCGTAACCGGAAACCATCTGGCCGGGGAAGCTGGGGTGCGCTGCGCTTACCGGCGCCGGCGCGCGCGCCGGCCCAGCCTACGGGCGTGGCGCACATGCCGCGGTTCGCTGCGCTCACCACGGCCTACGGGGAGAGCCGCCGTGACAGGTCGCGCCTGCTCGTAGGCTGGCGGTGAGCGCCGCAGGCCGAACCCCAGCGATGCGCGCAGCGCGGATCGCGATGCCCGCCATCGTAGGCCGTGGTGAGCGGCGCAGCCCGAACCGCGGCTGCCTGCGCTTACAGTGCTTCCATGCAAGAAGAACCCCAAGGCGGCTGGGTCCCGCTGGCCATCACGCTGGCGATCCAGGCCATGGTGGCGATGGCGATGCTGACCCTGCCGGCGATGGCGCCCAAGGTGGCGGCCGAGGTCGGCATCTCCGCCACCTACATCGGCCTCTACATCGCCGTCGCCTACGCCGGCGCGATGTCGGCCAGCCTCGCTTCGGGCGCCGCGGTCGCGCGCTACGGCCCGATCCGCGTCAGCCAGATCAGCCTGGTGCTCTGCGCGGCAGGACTCGCGTTGTGCGCCGTCCCCTTCGTTCCCGTGATCGCGCTCGGCGCGCTGCTGGTCGGCATCGGCTACGGGCCGGTGACGCCGGCCAGCTCGCACCTGCTCGCGCGCACCACGCCCGCGCACCGCATGTCGCTCGTGTTCTCGGTCAAGCAGACCGGCGTGCCGCTGGGCGGCGCCCTCGCCGGCGCCATCGTTCCCGGCCTGCAGCTCTTGACCGGATGGCAGCTCGCCCTGCTGGCCGTCGCCGCCGCCAACATCGCGTGCGCCGTGGTGGCCCAGAGCCTGCGCGCCGAATTCGACGCCGACCGCGACCCGGCGCGCCGCCTCACCCTGGGCAACATCTTCGAGCCGGTCAAGCTGGTGCTGTCCGATGCGAAGCTGCGCATGCTGGCCGGCTGCTCCTTCGTCTTCTCGATCGCGCAGCTGTCGCTCACCACCTACCTCGTCACCTATCTCACCGACAGCCTGGCCTACGGCCTGGTCGCGGCCGGCTTCGTGCTGGCGCTGTCGCAGGTGGGCGCCGTCATCGGGCGGGTGCTGTGGGGTTACGTGGCCGACCGCTGGTTCGGCGCGCGGCGCATGCTGGCGTCGCTGGCCGGCGTGATGGCGCTGTCGGCCATCGCCACCGCGCTGCTGCAGCCCGCGATGCCGGCAGTCATCGTGATCGCCGTGCTGCTGGTGTTCGGCGCGTCGGCGATCGGGTGGAACGGCGTCTACCTCGCCGAGGTCGCGCGGCAGGCGCCGGCCGGGATGGCGGGGCTCGCGACCGGCGGGACGCTGGCAATCACCTTCCTCGGCGTGGTGCTGGGGCCGCCTTTGTTCGGCGCGGTGTCGGCGATTTCGGGCAGCTACCGCATCGGGTATGCGGTGCTGGCGGTGCCGTTGCTGGCGTGTGCGTGGGTGTTGGCGCGGAGGTGAAGGAAGCCCGTCATTCCCGCCTGCGCGGGAATGACGGGTTTACCTGCCCCAGCGCAGCACCATCGCATCCAGCCGCTTCGCCGTCTCGATCAGGAGCTTGCGGCTGTCCGGATGGATCTCCGGGAAGGGATGCCTCGGGGCTTCGCAGGCGATCACGCCGCCTTCCTTCATCAGCGCCTTGGCGGCCATCGGCCCGCACTGGCGGTTCTCGATGTTGATCAGCGGCAGCCAGCGTTCGTAGGCGGCGATCGCCTCGTCGCGCCGGCCTGCGGCATAAGCCTGCAGGATGGGCTGGATGCCGTCCGGGAAGCCGCCGCCCGTCATCGCGCCCGTGCAGCCGGCATCGAGGTCCGGCAGCAGCGTGATCGCTTCCTCGCCGTCCCACGGTCCTTCGATCGCGTCGCCGCCCAGGCGGATCAGCTCGCGCAGCTTCGCCGCCGCCTGAGCCGTCTCGATCTTGAAATAGGCGACGTGCTCGATCTCCTTCGCCATGCGCGCGAGGAAGGCCGCCGACAGCGGCGTGCCGGCCGCCGGCGCGTCCTGGATCATGATCGGGATGTCGACCGCGTCCGAGAGCCGCGCATAGAACTCGTGGATCTTGGGCTCGCCCACGCGGAAGGTGGCGCCGTGATAAGGCGGCATCACCATCAGCATCGCGGCGCCCATGGCCTGCGCGCGCCGGCTGCGCTCGGCGCAGACCTTGGTGCTGAAGTGCGTGGTGGTGACGATCACCGGCACGCGGCCCTGCACGTGCTCCAGGATGGTCCGCGTGAGCACCTCGCGCTCGTCGTCGGCCAGCAGGAACTGCTCGGAGAAGTTGGCCAGGATGCACAGGCCATCGGAGCCGGCCTCGATCATGAAGTCGACCGCCCGCTTCTGGCTCGCCAGGTCGAGTTCGCCCGCCTCCGTGAACGTGGTGGGAACGACGGGGAACAAGCCCCGGTAGCGCGCGTTGGCCATGGCCGTCACCCGATGATGTCGAAGTCTTTCAGGAACTCGGTCTTGAGCGTGAGGCCCAGGCCGGGCTTGTTGTCGTCCAGCTGCAGGAAGCCATTGTCCGCCACCGGCTCGCCGTCGAAGATGTAATAGAACAGCTCGTTGCCCACTTCCACGTCGAACATCGGGAAGTACTCCGCCATCGGCGAGGCGATGCTGCTCATGGTGAGATGGTAGTTGTGCATCTGCCCGGCGTGGGGGACGACCGGCACGCTGTAGGCCTCGCACAGCGCGTTGACCTTCTTCGCCGCGGTGATGCCGCCCACGCGGTTGGTGTCGTACTGCACCACCGACACCGCGTTGCGCTCCAGCAGCTGCTTGAAGCCGTAGTGCGAGAACTCGTGTTCGCCGCCCGAGATCGGAATGATGTTCATGTTGTTCAGCTCGGCGTAGCCGTCGATGTCGTCGGCGATCACCGGCTCCTCCAGCCAGCGCGGCTGGAACTTCGCCAGCTTGGGGAGCATGCGCTTGGCGTACTCCACGTTCCAGCCCATGTAGCACTCGAGCATCAGGTCGTTGTCGTAGCCGATCACTTCGCGCAGCGCTTCCACCGCCTTCAGGTTCTCGCTCACGCCCTTGGTGCCGTGCGCCGGGCCGTAGCCGAAGCGCGTCTTGAACATCGTGAAGCCCTGGTCCAGGTACTTCTGCGCCTCGTCCTGCATCTCCTTGATGTCGGTGCGATAGAGCTTCGAGTAGTAGCAGGGGATCTTTTCCTTGGTGCGGCCGCCCAGCAGCTTGAACACCGGCTTGTTGACCGACTTGCCCAGGATGTCCCAGATGGCGAGGTCGACCGCCGAGATCGCCGCCATGGTGATGCCCTTGCGGCCCCAGGCGTGGGTGGCGCGGTACATGCGCTGCCACAGGTACTCGTAGTCCCACGGGTCCTGGCCCACCACCAGCGGCGTGAGGTACTCGTCGATGATCGCCTTGGCGATCGCCGGCGCCAGCGCCACGTTGCCCAGGCCGACGATGCCGTCGTCGGTCTCGATCTCCACCACCGTCCACGAATGGAAGCGGAAGGTGCTCATGGTCTCGGCCGGCGAGTACAGCAGGTCCATGGCGTTGGAGCAGAAATTGCCCTGCGGCGGGACGGTCTTGCCCTTCCACTGGAAGACGCGGGCGCGGACGGATTTGATCTTCATGCGATGTCTCTCGAGGAAAAATTCAGGAAGCGACCAGGGCGTTCTTGCGATGCGCGGCGCCCATGCGGGCGGCGATGCGGAAGGCCTGCCAGGTCGCGTCGACGTTGGCCTTGCCCTGGCCCGCGATGTCGTAGGCGGTGCCGTGGGCCGGGGTGGTGATGGGGATCGGCAGGCCGCCCTGCACGGTGACGCCGCGGCTGAAGCCCATCAGCTTGATCGCGATCTGGCCCTGGTCGTGGTACATGGTGACCACGGCCTGGTAGTCGCCGGCCTGCGCCTTCAGGAAGATGGTGTCGGCGGGGAAGGGGCCGTGGAAGGGCGACTCGGTGGGCCACTCGCGCGCCTGCAGGCGCTTGACCGCCGGCTCGATGATGTCGATCTCTTCGCGCCCGCACTGGCCGCCGTCGCCGCCGTGCGGGTTGAAGGCGGCGATCGCCACCTTGGGCGCCGCCATGCCGCCGGCCAGCAGCGAGCGGTAGATCAGCTCCGCGGCCTGCTCGATGCGCTCCACGCTCAGGTACTTCGCCACGTCCTTGGTCGGCACGTGCGAGGAGATGCGCGAGGTCCACAGTTCGCCCAGCGTGTTGAACTCGCAGAAGTAGCCGGTGACGCCCAGGTATTCGGCGAAGTGGTGCAGCTCGTCCTCGTGCCGCATGCCGCCGATCTTCATGGCCTGCTTGTTCAGCGGCGCGAAGCAGATCGCGTCGATGGCGCCGCCGATGGCCGCGTCCATGCACAGGTCCAGCACCTTCAGCACCGCGCGGCCGCAGGCGGGCTGCGCCACGCTGCGCTGGACTTCGCCCTGCGCGATGGTCTGCGTTTCCAGGAAGGCGGGGCGCGCGGTCGAGGCGCGCCCGCGAATCTCGGCCAGCGAACGCACCGCTTCGGTGGCGACCTCGACGCCGGCGATGCGCTGGCCTTCCTCCCACAGCCAGCGGTCGCCCACCAGCACGATGTTGGCCAGCGTCGCCGCTGCGGGCTTGGCCAGCAGCCGGGCGATCAGCTCGGCGCCGATGCCGGCCGGGTCGCCCAGCGTGAGCGCGACGACGGGGAGCGTGGAGGCGGTCATGTCAGTCCAGGTGGATGTTGTTCTTCTTGATGATGTCACCGAAACGCTTGTACTCGCTGGCCTGGAAGGCCGCGAATTGCGCCTGGGTCATCGGCGTGATGTCGGCGCCGATGGCCTCCAGCCGCGTCTTCGTTTCGGGCATCGCCAGCACCTTGCTCACCGACTCGTACACCTTGTCCTGCACCGCCTTGGGCGTGGACGCCGGCATGTAGATGCCGTACCAGGCGCTCATCTCCAGGCCGGGGATGCCGGCTTCGGCCAGCGTCGGCACGTTGGGCAGCTGCGGATTGCGTTTGGCGGTGGTGACGGCCAGCGCGCGGATCTTGCCGTTCCTGACCTGCCCGATCACCGAAGGCATGGTGTCGAAGCTCATTTGCACCTGGCCGCCGATCAGGTCGACCAGCGCCGGGCCACTGCCCTTGTAAGGCACGTGGGCGATGTCGACGCCGGCCGCGTCCTTGAACATCTCGGCGGCGATGTGCTGGGTACTGCCGGCGCCGCTGGTGGCGTAGTTCAGCTTGCCCGGCTCCTTCTTCGCCAGCTTGACCAGCGACTGCACCGAGTCCGCCGCCACGCCGTTGCCGACGACCAGCACGTTGGGCACGGCGCCGACGAAGACCACCGGCACCAGGTCCTTGTTGTTGTCGTAAGGCAGCTTGAGCAGGTGCGGCGCGATCGCATGCGCGGTCACCACGCCCATCACCATGGTGTGGCCGTCGGTGGCCTTGGCGGTGGCGTCGGCGGCCAGCGTGTTCGACGCGCCGGGGCGGTTGTCGACCACCACCGGCTGGTTCAGCAGCGGGCCGAGGCGGTCGGCCACGGCGCGGGCCATGGCGTCGGTGCCGCCGCCGGGCGCGGAGCCGACCAGCATGCGCACGGTCTTGGTGGGCCACGCGGCGGTCTGGGCCGAAGCGGCGGCGCAGGCAGCGAGCAGCGCGCAGGTGATGGCAATGCGTCTTTTCACGGGGTTTGTCTCCTTCGAAGGCTGGAGGCGATTCTGGAGGGCCTGCTTATTCCCGTAAACTAAAAACTCTTGATCGATTGATAACGACAGGTGATTGGTTCATGGGCTCGATCGACCGCCAGGATTCCACCCCGCAGCTGCTGAATCGGCTGCGGATGCGGCAGATCGCGTTGATCCTGGCCGTGGACGCGCACAAGACCTTGCGCGCCGCCGCCGGCGAGCTGGGCCTCACGCAGCCGGCGGCCACCAAGATGCTGCAGGAGCTGGAAGGAGCGCTCGGACAGCCGCTGTTCGAACGCGTGGGCCGCGGGCTGCGCTTGAACGCGGCGGGCGAACGGGTCACCGGCTACTTCCGCAGCATCCGCGGCAGCATGGAAGCGCTGAACCGCGAGCTCGGCGAGCTGAAGCAAGGCGGCGCCGGCAAGTTCTCGGTGGGCAGCATCATGGCCGCCTCGCCCGGCCGGCTCACCGACGCGCTGCTCGGGCTCAAGCAGGACTACCCGATGCTGGCCATCGAGATCGCGGTGGACACCAGCGACCGCCTGCTGGCGCAGCTGCGCGAAGGCGTGCTGGAGCTGGTGGTGGGGCGCAACACCGCGCTGGACGGCATCGCCTGCACCTTCACGCCCATCGAGGACGAGGCTCTCGCGGTGATCGCCGCCGTCGACCATCCGCTGGCGCGCAAGCGCAAGCTGGAGTTCGAGGACCTGCTGGCCTATCCGTGGATCCTGCAGCCGCAAGGCAGCCCGATGCGGGAAGTGATCGAGCGTGAATTCCGCAGCCACCATGCGGCGCTGCCGCGCGGGCTGATCGAGACCGGCTCCATCCTCACGACCATCAACCTGGCACGCGGTTCGCAGTTGCTGGGGGTGATCCCGGAGGCGGTGGCGCGCAGCGACCCCGGACAGGGCGCGGTGCGCATCCTGCCCTGGCAGTTCACCCACAAGCTGGAGTCGTACGGCAGCCTGGTACCGCGCGACCGGCCGCTGAGCGGCCCCGGCGCCCGCTTCCTCGAATTGCTGCACGCCCGCCGGCCCCGGCGCCGCTGAGGCTCAGCAGCAGGCCGCCGCGGCGAGGATCAGCAGCGCGCAGGTGAGCAGCACCGAGCCGACCAGCTGCGCCAGGAACAAGAGGGTGGAATTGCCAGCCTTCATGTCGCCAGTGTGAAGTGCTGTTCATGAACGCATCCTGAACGGCGGCAGGCGTGCCGCACGAGCCGGTAGGATTGGGCATCCATGCACGTTTCGCGAACACTTTCCAACGGGGTGCGGCTGCTTGCCCTCCCCCTGCCCCATGTCCAGAGCGCCAGCGTCGGCGTGTTCCTCCGCGTGGGCTCGCGCGACGAGACGCCGGCCAGCAATGGCGTCAGCCACGTGCTGGAACACATGGCCTTCAAGGGCACGGCCACGCGCACCGTGCAGCAGATCAACCTGGACGCGGAACGCCTGGGCGCCGACGTCAACGCCTTCACCAGCAAGGACACGACTGCTTACTTCATGACCGGCCTGGGCCGGCATGCAAGCCGCTTCCTTGCGATGACCGCCGACATCGTCCTGAACAGCACCTTCCCGCAGGCCGAACTGCAGCGCGAGCTGGAGGTGATCCGGCAGGAGGCGATCGAGTATGACGAGGACCCGCAGGAGAGTTCCAGCGAATTGCTGGACCGCGCGCTGTGGGGCGAGCATCCCATGGGCATGCCGGTGATCGGCACCGTGAAGAACATCGAGCGCTTCACCCGGCAGGACCTGGTCGACCACGTGCAGAAGCACTACGTCGCCGAGAAAACGGTCGTCGTCGCGGCGGGCAACTTCGAGGTCGATGCCTTCCTGGCGGAGGCGGAAGGCCTGTTCGCGCAGATGCCGCGCGCCGGCGCCGTTGCGCGCTCGCTCGACTTCCAGCCGGCGCCGCCCTACGTGGGCAGCGCGGTCGGCCGGCGCTTCAGCCAGGTGTCGCAGGTCTTCGTCAACCTGGCCTGGCCGGTCGCACCGGCGCAGGCCGATGAAGTCGGGCAGCAGCGCTGGCGCATCGCCGCCTCCATGGCCGCCATGCTGTTCGGCGGCGGCATGTCCGCGCCTTTCACCGACACCATCCGCGAGCGCCTGGGCCTGGCCTACACCGCCGACGCCAGCACCGAGCATGGCGACAGCTGGTTCACCTTCATCGTCCATGCGATCACCACGCCGGACAAGCTCGACCTGCTGGTGGACGCGACGCGCGGGCTGCTGCGCGAGCATGCGGAGCGCATCGACGACGTGCACCTCGAGCGCGCCCGCAACCAGATGGCCGTGGCGCGCGTGCGCACCGCGGAGCGCACCTACGCCACCATGGAGCGCGCGGTCGAAGAACTGTTCGTGCACGGGGCCGTGATCCCGGCCGAGGCGACGGTCGAGATGATCGAATCGATCACCGCGGAGGAAGTGCGCGCCGTGTTCCAGCGGATGCTGGCGCACCAGCCGGCCCTGTCCATCACCGGCAAGGGCGCCAGCGCGGCCGCGGCGCGGCAGCTCGCGGCGAAGATCGGCCTCGCCTAAAGTGCAGCCATGTCCGAAGCCGCCATCACCACCGCCGTCTACAAGCTGTTTCCCTCCCCCCGCAACCGCAGCCGCACGATCTATGCCTACGAGGTCTTCGTGCCGCATCCCTATGCGCTGGTCGACCCGCCCAGCTACGGACCGCAGGGCCAGTGGACCTTGTTTGCCGCGCATCGCCTGGCCGACGGCAAGAACGGCCAGCTGGTGACCTTCGAGCTGGAGGCCGACGCCAACCGCTTCAACGCGCGCTTCGTGCCGGACTGAACGCCTTGCCGATCCGCCGCATCTACCTGGCCGGGCCCGACGTCTTCCGGCCCGACGCCGTCGCCTACGGCCGCGAGCTGGTCGCGCAGTGCGCGCAGGCCGGCTTCACCGGGGTGTTTCCGCTCGACGCGTCGCTGACCGGCGAGCCCGCCGACCTGGCGCGCCGCATCTACCAGGCGAACATCGCGCACATCGAAACCTGCGACGTGGTGCTGGCCAATTTGCAGTTCTTCCGCGGCCCCGAGCCCGACAGCGGCACCTGCTTCGAAGTGGGCTACGCGGTCGCGCGCGGCAAGCCGGTGATCGGCTACCTGCCGGAGACCGGCAGCTTTGCCGAGCGCATCCGCGCCCGCTATCCGCAGGCCGTGGGGCAGGGCCTGGTCGACGCCAGCGGCTGGCACCTGGAGGAATTCGGGCTGCCGCTCAACCTGATGCTGGCCGTGCCTTGCCGCATCGTGGTCGGCGACTTCGCTGCCGCTTTGTCGGCGCTGCGCGAACTGGGGACGGCTTGAGCGAGCAGCGCATCCGCCCGCTGGAGTTGCTGCGCGAGGCCGCGTGACGGCAGCGAAGACCGGCAAGGTGTGCCCGGTCGTCCTGCGCGGGGCCGGCGCGGCGCTGGAGATGCTCGCCTTCGCGCATCCGCTGGCCGGCCTGCAACTGGTGAAGGGAACGATAGAACCGGGCGAAACGGTCGAAGCGGCGGCGCTGCGCGAACTGCGCGAGGAATCGGGCATCACGCAGGCGCGGATCGTACAAGACCTGGGCAGCTGGGACCCGGACCCAGGTTCCCCGCGCTGGCACTTCGTCGTCTGCGCGGTGGATGAGGCGCTTGCCGACCATTGGACCCACCAGGCGGCGGACGATGGCGGCCACGCATTCCGCTTCTTCTGGCATCCGCTGGCGGCGGACCCGGCGCCAGAGCAGTGGCATGCCGTTTACCTTGATGCATTGAAGTTCCTCCGCGACCGGATTAAATTCCCCGCGTGCTGAACGAACCGTTCCCCATCTCGCGCCGCAGCTTCACCGCCGGTACGCTGCACGCGCTCTTCCTCTCCAGCCTGTTCCAGCAAGCGACGCGCGCCGATGCGCTCGAAGGCTCGCTGAAGTGGAGTGCGCGGCTTTGGCTGCGCGAGCTGGACGAAGCGTCCTCGGCACTCGCTGCCGGTGGCCTGGCGCCGCGCGAATGGCAACGCGCCATCGAAGACACGCTGGGTCGCGTCGTGCTGCGCGATTTCCTGCGCTCGCTCGACTTCGAAACCCTGGCGCGCAGCGCCCGCTTTCCGGCGCAGGCCGAAGGCATGCAGCGCCTGTACTTCCCGCAGGAGGACGGACGCCTGCAGCCTCTGGCCTTCCGGCCCTACCTGTTCACGCTGGAGAAGGGCGTCGCCGTGGTCCCGCACGGCCACCACAACATGGCGACCATGCACATGGTGCTTCAAGGCGAAGCGCGGGTGCGGCACTTCGACAAGCTCGAAGCCGACGCCAGCCACATGCTCATTCGTCCCGCCGGCGATGTAACCGCCCACGCGGGCGACGTGTCGTCGATCTCGGACGACCACCACAACATCCACTGGTTCCAGGCGCTCTCCGGCCGCGTGCTGATGTTCAACATCGGCGTGTACCAGGTGAGGCCGGGCCCGTTCGGCGAGCGGGATTACATCGATCCGCTCGCAGCCGCTCAGGACACCGGCGGCCTGCTGCGGGCCGCGCGCCTAGCGCGTGACGAGGCTTACGCGAAGTACGGCCACGGCTGATTTCTCACCGCCCCGCCGTGGTCACCGCCTCCCCGCGCACCAGCGCGTCATACGGATTGAGTGCTTCGCCGCCCCACCAGCGGCCCTTCTGCTCCAGCACCAGCACGGCGAAGTGCAGGTGCGGCGCCGTCTCGGGCGCGTTGCCGGTGGTGCCCACGTAGCCGATCACGTCGCCCCGGCGCAGCGGCTGGCCGTCGCGCAAGTTGTCGGCGTAGCGATCGAGGTGGGCGTAGTAATAGACGATGGCGCCGGACGGGTCGACCTGGTAGACCGACAGGCCGCCGCCCTTGTTGCTGGAGATCTTGGCCACCTTGCCGTCGTCGGCGGCCAGCACCGGCGTGCCGCGCGGCGCCATGATGTCCAGTGCCTTGTGCTTGCGCCCGCGGCTGCGCGTGTCGCTGAAGTTGTCGTGCAGCTGCGCGGCGCGGATCCCTTGCACGGGCACCCCTAGCGTTCGCGCGGAAAGAGGATCGGCGGCCGGCGTGGAGCGCTTGGCGACGGGAGCGACCGGCAGGACGAGGGGCACCGGCGGGCGCACGCCGCTGCTCGCATGCAGCAACACTGCAAGCGCACCAGGGAGCAGCCAGCGACGGTCCATGCTCCAAGGTAGCCCGAAGCGCCAGCCCGGCCGGTCGGAGGGCGGGACGCGCTGGCGTCAGCTTCCGCCTGAGCCACGGTCAGGAATCTCCTGCTGGGTCGGCGCGGCGGATCCCGGTAACTTCGTGCCATGACGCAAGATGACTTCGCGCTGATGGCGGCGGTGCTCGCCGCCACCCTGTTCTTCGCGGCCTACCTGGGCGTGCGCAGCGGCAACGCCAAGGCCGACACCCGCCTGATGGGCGGCTCCGGCGTGGTCTTCGCCACGGTGGCCGGCGTGCTGTTTGCTACCTGAGCAGGGCGGCGCCCGAGGTCAGCGGGCCGAGGCGAAAGCCGCGTCCATCATCGCCTGGGTCCCGCGCGAGAACTCCAGCGGGCACGGGTAGCCGGCCCCGCCCTCGTTCACCGCGCGGTTGAACGCCGCCGCCTGCAGCTCATAGTGGTTCAGGGACGGCCAGCGCTCGGTGACGGTTTCGGTGCCGCGGTGCAGCTCCAGCCGGGCCTCGCCGAACACGCGCGCGTTGAACGGCACCGGCAGCCGCAGCACCCCGGCCTCGCCATGGAAGGTCATCTCCTGGCGCGGATGCATGCGGGTGGAGGTGAACGCCGCATAGTCCGCGTCGCCGAACTTGGCCGAGAGCGTGGCATAGACGTCGACGCCGTTCTCCCACTGGATGCTGGCGCGCACCGCGGTGGCCTCCAGGCCGGCGGCGAAGCGGGCGCTGCCCATCACGTAGACGCCGATGTCGCGCAGCCCGCCGCCCCCCGTGCTCGCCTGGTTGCGGATGTTGGCGGCGTCGCGGTTGTTGTACGCGAAGGTGCCGTCGATGCGCCACAGCTTGCCGATCGCGCCCTCCGCGATCAGCTGGCGCGCGCGCTGCCACTGCGGGTGGTGCACGATCATGAAGGCCTCTGCGGCGAACACGCCGGCCGCATCGCGCGCCGCGATCAGGGCGTCGAAGTCGCCGGCCTGCATCGCCATCGGCTTCTCGCACAGCACGTGCTTGCCGGCCTGCATGGCCTTGACGCTCCACTCCACATGCAGCGTGTTCGGCAGCGGGATGTAGACCGCGTCGATGTCCGGATCGGCGAGCAGCGCTTCATAGCTGCCGTGGAGGCGCAGGCCGGGCGCGAAGTGGCGAAAGGGCGCGGCCTTGGCCGGATCCGAGGTGGCCAGCGCAGCGACGTGGCCGCCGGGCGCCAGCGTCAGCGCCGGGCCCATGTGCTGGCGCGCGAAATTCGCCGCTCCGAGAATGCCCCAACGCACATCCGCCATGACTCGCCTCCGCCAATGCAACGGCGACGAGCATACCTTCAATGACGTTGCGCGGCGCCCGTATCGCGCACGGCCGCGCCGGTTCGCAGGCTCACGGCCAGCAGGGCCTCGACCTCGGTGCGGGCGACCGGCTTGGTGAGGTGGAAATCGAAGCCGGCTTCGCTGGTCTGCTCGCGGTCCTGCGCCTGGCCCCAGCCGGTGACCGCGATCAGGCGCACCGCGGACCCCATGCGCCGGCGCAGCTCGCGCGCCACCTCCAGGCCGCTCATGCCGGGCATGCCGATGTCCAGCAGCACCGCCTCGGGCTCGAATTCGAAGGCCAGCGCCAGCGCCTCCTCGCCGCTGTGCGCCACGCGCACCTCGTGGCCCTCGTGCGTCATCAGCGCCGCCAGGGTGTTGGCGGCATCCTCGTTGTCGTCGACGACCAGCACGCGGTGCAGCATCGCCGGCCGCGCGGCGTCGCGCCGCGGCTCGGCCACCGGCGCATCGGATTGCAGCAGCGGCAGCCGCACGATGAACCGGCTGCCTTGCCCGACGCCCGCGCTCGAGGCCTCCACGGTGCCGCCATGCAACTCGACGAAGCCGCGCACGAGCGCCAGGCCGATGCCCAGGCCGCCGTGGCTGCGCTCGCGCGCGCTCGTCACCTGCGAGAACATGCCGAAGATGCTGCGCAGGTGCTCCGGCGCGATGCCGATGCCGTTGTCGGCCACGCAGATGCAGGCCAGGCCGTCTTCGCGCCAGGACGAGACCACGATGCGGCCGCCGCGCGGCGTGAACTTGGAGGCGTTGTTCAACAGGTTCACCAGCGCCTGCGTGATGCGCGTCGCATCCGCGTTGGCCCGCAGCGGCTCGGAACTGGGCTGCTCGACCAGCTCGTGGCCCGCGGCCTCCAGCGCCGGCCGCGCGGCATGCACCGCGTCGTGCACGCATTCCGACAGCGACACCGGCGTCCGCTGCAGCAGGAGCTTGCCTTGCGTGATGCGCGACACCTCCAGCAGGTCGTCGACCAGGCGCGTGAGATGCTTCGACTGGCGATCCAGGATGCCCGTCATGCGCTGCACCACCGGCGGCAGGGGGCCGGCGCGCGAAAGCAGGTCCACCGCCGTGCGGATCGGCGCCAGCGGGTTGCGCAGTTCGTGCGCCAGCGTCGCGATGAATTCGTCCTTGCGGCGGTCGGCGATGCGCAGCGCGTCTTCCTCGGCGCGCTGCTGCGTGATGTCGGTGTTGGTGCCGAACCAGGCCAGCACGCGGCCCTCGCCGTCCGTCAGCGGCATCATGCGCGTGAGGAAGGGCCGGAAGCGCCCGTCCGCGCCGCGCAGCGGAAACACCATCTCGAAGGCCTCGCCGGTCTCGAAGCTGCGGCGGATGCGGACCAGCACCGAGGGCAGCACGTCCGGGTCGTGCACGCTCTGCCAGCTCCAGCCTTCCACGTCGTGCAAGGTGGTGCCCGTGTATTCGTACCAGCGGCGGTTGTACCAGTAGACCCAGCCGTCCGGACGCGCCATCCAGGCCAGCTGCGGCATGCCGTCGGCCAGCGCGCGGAAGCGTGCTTCGAGTTCGGCGGTGGCCTGCTCGCCCTGCTTCTGCGGCGTGATGTCCGCGGCCACGCCGAACAGGCGGATCGGCCCGTCCTCCTCGTCGTGCACCGCGCGCCCGCGCACGTCGAGCCAGCGCCAGCCGCCGTCCGCGTGGCGGAAGCGGAATTCCACCGCCAGCTCCTCGTCGGGCTGGATCTCCGCGTCCATGAGGCCGCGCACGGCCACGCGGTCGTCCGGATGGACGCGGTCGAAGAAGAAGCGGTCGGAGGCGGCCAGCGCCGCGGCCGGCCAGCCGGTCAGCTCCTCGACCTCCGGGCTCCACCAGGTGGTCTTGTTCGCCAGGTCGCGCGTCCAGGCGGCCATGCGGCCGCCGTGCATCGCCAGGCGCAAGACCTCGCGGCTTTCGCGCAGGTCGGCTTCGGAGCGCGCCGTTTCGCGCGCCTCGGCCAGTTCGCGGTAGATCTTGGCGTGCTCGGCGAGCAGCATCACCAGCACCACGCACGACGCGAACATCGCGTAGACCCGGCCGGCGTAGAACCCGACGTCGTAGCGGCCGGCGTTGAAGATCGACACGAGCGCGATCTCGAAGAAGCTGTCGCACAGCATGACCAGCAGCCACAGGTCCAGCACCGAGCGGATGCGGCGCGCCCACAGCACGACGATCGCCAGCCCGGTCATCGACCATTGCCCGTAACGGCCGACGTTGAAGGCGGACGAGTAATGGCTGTCGATCAGCATCGGCGGCAGCAGGTCGTTGCCCAGCGTGGCGAGGACGGCCAGGGCCGCGGCCAGCAGTGCCACCACGAGGAGCGCGCGCACCATGGCCCTCGGCACCGTGGTGCCGAGCTTGTCCTTGCTCTGCCGCAGCGCGGTGTAGGCGAGCACGGCGGACGGGATGCCCAGGTGCCAGAACACGTGGAGGTAGCCGGTGGTCTGCGCGCCTCCTCCCAGCACGCCTCCCGGCGCGAACACGCCGGGGAAGCTCAGCAGGTGCAGCGTCGCCATGATGGCGGCGAAGACGTATCCGGCGGCCAGCACGAGCCCGGCGCGTTGCCGGCTGAAGCGCAACTGGCCGAACAGCAGCGCGGCCGTGATCAGGTCGTTGACGATCAGGGTCGACTGGAACAGCGGGATGAACCACGGTCCTTGCGGCAGCTGCACCTTGGCCAGCGGCGCCAGCACGAGGAACAGCCCGGCCGAGAGCGCAACCACCCACAGCGCCGCGCGCCGCGAACTCGCGTCGGCCGGGCGGTCGGAGAGGGTCACCGGCAGGAAGTCGGGACCGGGCGCTCGAATGGGACTCACCGCAGGAAATTAACGCAGCCGCACCGCCGAGCTTTGTGGGCGCGGACGAACTGCTTCTATAGTCCTCGGCAGACAGACAAGGAGAGCACATGAGCAGCTTGGGCGGGCTGGACACACCGGCAGCCGTGGTCGATGCGCGCCGGATGCAGGCCAACATCGAGAGGATGCAGGAGCGCATGGACGCGCTGGGCGTGAAATTCCGGCCGCACGTGAAGACGTCCAAGTGCCTGCCGGTGGTGCAGGCGCAGCTGGCCGCGGGCGCCCGGGGCATCACGGTTTCCACGCTGAAGGAGGCCGCGCAGTTCTTCGCCGCCGGCATCACGGACATCCTCTATGCGGTGAGCATGGCGCCGGGGAAGCTGGCCCAGGTGGCGACCCTGCGGCGCCAGGGCTGCGACCTGAAGATCATCACCGACAGCGTCGCCGGCGCGCAGGCCATCGTGGACTACGGCAAGGAACACGGCGAGACCTTCGAAGCCTGGATCGAGATCGACGTCGACGGCCACCGCTCCGGCATTCCGCCCGAGGGCGAGTCCCTGCTGGCGGTGGGACGCGTGCTGCACGAAGGCGGCATGCGCCTGGGCGGCGTGATGGCGCATGCGGGCTCGAGCTACGACGTCGACACGCCCGAAGCCCTGCGCCGCGTCGCCGAGCAGGAGCGCGCCGGCACCGTGCGCGCCGCCGAGCGCCTGCGGCAAGCCGGCCTGCCTTGCCCGGCGGTCAGCGTGGGCTCGACGCCGACCGCGCTGTCCGCCGAGCACCTGCGCGGCGTGACCGAGGTGCGCGCGGGCGTCTACGTCTTCTTCGACCTGGTGATGCACAACGTGGGGGTCTGCGCAGTGGACGACATCGCCCTGTCGGTGCTCACCACCGTGATCGGGCACCAGGAGGACAAGGGCTGGGCGATCGTCGACGCCGGCTGGATGGCGATGAGCCGCGACCGCGGCACGCAGAAGCAGAAACACGACTTCGGCTACGGCCTGGTCTGCACGGAAGACGGCCGGCCCCTGGAAGGCTATGTGCTGAGCGGCGCCAACCAGGAACACGGCATCCTGAGCCGCGCCGAAGGCGTGGACCCCGGGATCGCGGCGCGCTTCCCGGTGGGCACGCGGCTGCGCATCCTGCCGAACCACGCCTGCGCCACCGGTGCGCAGTTTCCCGATTACCACGCGCTGCAGGCGGACGGCACGGTCGCCGACTGGCCGCGTTTCTATGGATGGTGAACCCATGATCACGCCCATCAACCCGCCCGGCAACGCAGCGCCCGGCGGCCACTATTCGCACGGCACGGTCGCCAACGGCTTCGTGTTCGTCTCGGGCCAGTTGCCCATCACCGCCGCCGGCGAGAAGCTCACGCAGGCCAGCTTCGCTGACCAGACGCGGCAGGTGCTGGCGAACGTCGCGAACATCTTGCAGGCCAGCGGCAGCGGCATCGACCGGCTGGTGCAGGTGCGCGTCTACGTCGACAGCAGCGACAACTGGCCGGAGTTCAACGCCATCTACTCGCAGTGGGCCGGCGCCAGCCGCCCGAGCCGCGCCGTGGTGCCCGTCGGGGCGCTGCACTACGGGCTGAAGGTGGAAGTGGAAGCCGTCGCCGTCGTGTAGGCCGGGGTGGCAACCCCGGCGCGCTTACTCCTGCTGCTTGCGGTTGTCCTCGGTCTGGTCGCCCTGGTCGCGCGCCTCGCCGCCGGAGTCTTCCTTCTCCGGAGTCGGCGGCTCGACGCGCTGGTCGGTCGGGCGCTGGGGGCTGCCGGGGATCGTGGCGTCGTTGCGATCGTCGTTGGCGGGGCGGGGCATCGTGGTTCTCCGGTGGGGGGACCAGTTTGCGGCCCGGCCGGCGCGCGCGGGCCTCGCTGTGTCAAGACGTGATCAGGCCGCCGGACTGAGCCCCGCGCGCCTCGGTGCGGGCGTGGCGGGCAGCTGGCTCACGACCAGCAGCGACACGATGGCCGTCGCCGTCATCACGCCGAGCAGCGTCGCGAATCCGGCCTGCTTGACCACCGGCCCGATCAGCCACACCGCCAGCGAGCTCGCGCCGAGCGACACCGCCAGCCGCATCCCCGACACCCGCGAGCGCATGCTGTCGTCGACGAAGCGCACGATCATCGCGTCGGTGAAGGGAATGGCGCCGAAGATGGTGACCATGAACAGGAACTGCAGCAGGTAGAAGGTCCAGCCCTGGGCCACCGCCGCCAGCCCCAGCATCACCACCTGCGTGCCGACGATGCCCAGGTACAGCCCCTTCAGCGGCATCTTGTCGATCAGGTTGCCGACGATCAGCTGCGCGAAGGAAGCGCCCGCGTAGACCAGCGCCAGCAGCGTGCCGATCTGCGCCGGGTCCTGCAGGATGCCGCGCAGGCGGTCGGTGAGCAGCTCGTAGTTGCTGTTGGTGGAAAAGTTGAACAGCAGGCTGCCGCTGGTGGCGGCGACCGTCATCACGAGCAGCAGCCGCGGGATCGAGACGCCCGCCGGCAGCACCGCGCCACCGGCCTTCTTCTTCGCGGGCGCCCCTTGCTCGCGGGTGGCGAACACCGCGAACGCCAGGCCGAACAGCAGGCACAGCACGCCGGGCACGGCGAACGCCATGCGCCAGCCCAGGAACTTGACGAGGAAGCCGGTGGTCACGGCCGCCACCGCGACGCCGAGGTTGCCGACCAGGCCATTGATGCCGATGGTCCATCCGGGCCGCACGGCGTTCTGCACCAGCATCGGGATGCCCACCGGGTGGTAGATGGAAGCGAAGCATCCGAGCAGCGCCAGGGCCAGCGCCAGCTGCAGGGGCGACTGCGTCACGCTCACCAGCAAGGCGGCGGCGCCCATGCCGAAGAAAAACACGGTCATCATCTTGCGCCGGCCCCAGTGGTCACCCAGCCGGCCGGAGGGCAGCGAGCCGATGCCGAAGAAGAAGAACGCGGCCACGCCATAGGGCATGAGGTCTTCCCAGCGCGCGAAGCCGAAGTCCGCCGCGATGCTGGTCACCGCCGTCGCGAAGATCAGCAGGAACATGTGGTCGATGGCATGGCCGATGTTCAGCAGCCACTGGGTGGCCATCGAGTTGCCGGGGCGGTGGGTGGATTCCATGGCGCGATTCTCCCCAAGGCCGCGCTGGACGGCCATGCGCAGGCCTGCCGGAAATCCCCGAATTCCAGCCAATCTGCGGGCGCCGGCGCGATACTGCGACGACACCCCACACCCCAGGAGCAGCCATGTCGAACCACGTCTACAAGACCCTCGAACTCACCGGCTCGTCGAGCACGGGCATCGAAGACGCCGTCAACACCGCCGTCGCCAAGGCCGCCGAGACCGTGCGCAACATGCAGTGGTTCAAGGTGTCGGAAACGCGCGGCCACATCCGCGACGGCAAGGTCGCGTACTGGCAGGTGACGATCCAGGTGGGGTTCACGTTGGAATGAAGGTAATCAACATTTGAGCCGCTGAAACGGTGGCCCCCAACCCGGCCCAGGATGGGGCAGCCCGTTTCAGCGAATGTCCCCCGCGCGGACGACGCCTCCGGCTTAGTCCGCTCCTCCTCCTTAACTTCGCTGAAACGGGCTACCCCACCCTGGGCCTGCAGCGCGCGGGACCGGGCTTCGCGTCCTTCGGTAGCCAACGGGGAACGGCTCCGCGACTCCGCAGGGGAGCAGCGCCAGGGCGAGGCAGTCCTCCCTGGCGAAGTTAAGGGGGAGGAGCGGGTCGCAGCCGGAGGCGAGGCCCGCGCGGGGGACATTCGCCAGGGAGGGCTGCCTCGTCCTGGCGCGGGTGGAGAGCAGCGATCAACGAGTCAGACATTCGCCGCCTTCCGCACCGTGTCCCACGTCCGCGTCGTCACGTCCTTGCCGAACGTTTTCTCGATCAACGCCATGAACACCGGCCCCTTGGGACCAGGTACATAAGCGCTGAACAACTCGCGCCCCTGCAGGGCAAGAATGCGCGCGCCATCGAGTTCCACCGGCAGCTTCGGCGGATCGTCGGGCTCCGCCTGCAGGAAGGTCACCACGCGTTTCGCGTCCGCCGCAAGCTTGAAGCGCGCAAACGGATCGGCGGCGAGCAGTGCCAGCAGTTCCTCCTGCGGCCGGACGAACGCGACGAAGCCCTGGTCCAGGTGCTGCTCCATCGCCGCTTCGGCCTTCTTGCGCACCGTGCGCTCCGCGCCGCTGGCATCGAAGGCGACGTTGCCGCTGGAGAGCAGCGTCTTCACCTCCGTGAAGCACGCGGCTTCGAAAGCCCGCTTCAACTCGGGCATCTTGCAGTTCATGGGGCTCACGCCCCGCAGGAAGGCGACAAAGCGTTTCATGGCGCGGCACTCTAGCAGGCGCGGCCTGTCCTACCGCGCAGTAGCCGCTTCTCCGACGGCGCGCCGCAGTCGCGTGGCTCAAGAATGAGCCAACTCAAGGAGACACGATGAAGAAGCGGTTCCTCGCCCTGCCCGCCCTGGCCCTGGCGCTCGCCTGCGGGATGGCCCAGGCGCAAACCTTTCGCTGCGGCGGCATCGGCACGGCGGAGCAGGACCAGTTCAAGGCCGAAGCATCGCAGCACGATGCGCTGCTGACTTTCGCGCTGTCCACGGGGGCCTACGTGAGCGATGTCGACGTGACCGTCACCGACGGCCGCGGCAAGACGGTGGTGCAAGGCCGCTGCGGCGGGCCGCTGATGCTGCTCGACCTGCCGGGCAAGGGCACGTACCGCGTGAACGCGTCTTACGAAGGCAAGGCGCAGAGCAAGAGCCTGTCCCTGGGCGCCAAACCGGCGCGCGCGGTCTTCACCTGGCCCGCGGGCTAAGCCAGGCCGAACTCCTGGCGCAAGGCCGCGCAGAAGCCGGGCGTGCCGCCGACGGTCAGGCTCAAGGTGACGCGCGGCGTGCCGGCGGCACCGGCTTCGACCTGCAGCCGTCCGCGCGAATGCGCCACCCGCAAGGGTGTGGCAACCTCCTGCACGCCTTGCAACTCGTAATGCCACTCGCCGCCCTCGTCGGGTGGCATCGGTTCGCCGAAGTGCGCGTGCGCCCAATCGAGCACCTGGGCAATCTCGCCCTGCAAGTCCTGCAGCTGCGCGGGTGAAGCCGCGGCCATCGCGTCGAAGCTTCCGTTGCCCTCGGCGTCTTCGCTGTAGTCGAACTCCAGCCAGGCCAGCGTCATCGCGTCACACCACGTGCTCGGGCGCCAGCGCGCAGGCCGCGCCGGTTTCGGAGACCTCGATCTGCACCGTGCAGTGGTGGATCTCGAACTCCTCGTGCAACTCGTGCCCCAGGTGCTGCAGGAACGCATCACCCGGATGGCCGGCCGGCATCACCAGGTGCGCGGTGAGCGCGTTCTCCGTCGTGCTCATGGCCCAGATGTGCAGGTCGTGCACCTCGCGCACGCCCGGCAATGCGGCGAGCTTGGCGCGCACGGCCGCCGCATCGATGCCGGCCGGTACGCCTTGCAGCGCCAGGCGCATCGATTGCGCCAGCAGGTCCCAGCTGCTCCAGACGATCACGGCCGACACCACCAGGGTCGCCAGCGGATCGAGCCAGTTCCAGCCGGTCACCAGCACGATGCTGCCGGCGATGGCCACCGCCAGCGAGACGGCCGCATCCGCCGCCATGTGCAGGTAGGCGCCGCGCACGTTCAGGTCGCTCTTGGCGCCATGCATGAAGAGCCAGGCCGTGAAGCCGTTGATGGCCACGCCGACCAGCGACACCACGATGACGATGCCGCCCGCCACCGGTTCCGGATCGGAAAGGCGCCGCACCGCCTCCCAGGCCAGGCCGCCGGTCACCAGCATCAGCGCCAGTCCGTTGAGCAACGCCGCCAGGATCGAGCTGCCACGCAGGCCGTAGGTGAAGCGGCCGCTCGGCTGGCGCCGCGCCAGCCAGGTCGCGCCCCAGGCCAGCAGCAGGCTCAGCACGTCGCCGAGGTTGTGCGCCGCGTCGGCCAGCAAGGCCAGCGAATGGGCGGCGATGCCGAAGATCCACTCGACCAGCACGAAGCCGGCATTCAGCGTGATGCCGATGGCGAAGGCGCGGCCGAAGCTCGCCGGCGCATGGACGTGGCCGTGCGCATGGGCGTGCCCGTGGCCATGGTCATGCCCATGGTCGTGGTGATCGTGACCGGGGTGGTCGTGCTGGTGTTCCGCCATGCCGCCATGGTACGGCGGCGGCGGGCAGGGATTTCATAAACCCATTTATAATCTGCCAGCTTATGAAAACCAGCTTCGACCGCCGCTTCGGCTTCCTGGTGACCGACGTGGCGCGGCAGTACGGCCAGCAGTTCGACCGGGCGGCCCGCGAAAAGCTGGGGTTGTCGCAGGCGCAGGTCCGCCTGCTCGCCGTGCTGGCGGCGCACGAGGACGACCAGGCCTTGTCGCAGGCCGAGCTGGCGCTGCGCCTGGGCCTCACGCCCATGGGCGTGGCGAGCCTGTGCGACCGCATGGCCACCGCCGGCTGGATCGAGCGCCGTCCGCGCGCCGACGACAGGCGCATCAACGAACTGCACATGCTGCCCAGCGCGCGCAAGGCCATGGACAAGGCGCTGGCCATCGGTGACGAGCTGACCACCGCCTCGCTCGCGGGCCTGAGCGCCGCGGAACGTACGCAACTGCTGGCCCTGCTGGGCAAAGCGCGCGAGGGACTGCTCAAGCTCGCGGGCGGCGAGGCACCGGAAGAAGAATGAGCGTTTCGCAGCAGCACGACTTCCCGCACCGCGGGATGATCACGCTTTCCATCATGCTGGCCACGATCATGCAGGCGCTGGACACCACCATCGCCAACGTGGCCCTGCCGCACATGCAAGGCAGCCTGCAGGCCTCGCAGGACCAGATCACCTGGGTGCTCACCTCGTACATCGTCGCCTCGGCCATCGCGCTGCCGCTCACCGGCTGGCTGTGCGCGCAATGGGGCCGGCGCAAGGTCTTCATCGTGTCGGTGGTGGGCTTCACCATCGCCTCCGCGCTGTGCGGCATGGCCACGTCGCTCAACACCATTGTCATCGCGCGGCTGCTGCAAGGCGTGTTCGGCGCCGCGCTGGTGCCGCTGTCGCAGGCCGTGCTGCTGGACATCAACCCGCCGCAGAAGGTGGGCCAGGCCATGGCGATCTGGGGCGCCGGCATCATGGTCGGCCCCATCCTCGGGCCGCTGCTGGGCGGCTGGCTCACCGAGAACTTCGACTGGCGCTGGGTGTTCTTCATCAACCTGCCGGTCGGCCTGTTCGCGCTGTGGGGCATAGCCCGCTACCTGCCCGAGAACCGGCCTGCGCCGCAGAAGCTGGACCTGTTCGGGCTGGTGTCGCTCTCCGTCGCCATCGGCCTGCTGCAGATGCTGCTGGACCGCGGCGAACTGCTCGACTGGTTCGACGCGCTGGAGATCCAGGTCGAAGCGGCGGGCGCGCTGGTCGCCTTTGCCTTCTTCGCGGTGCACACCTGGACGGTGCAAGGCACGTCCTTCTTCGACCGCGACCTGCTCAAGGACCGCAACTACGTCACCGGCCTGCTGTTCGGTTTCATCGTCGGCGTGGTCCTGTACGGGACGATGGCGCTGCTGCCTACCTTCCTGCAGACGCTGATGGCCTACCCGGTGGTCTATACCGGCATGGTGACGGCGCCGCGCGGCATCGGCACCATGCTCGCGATGATCGTGGTCGGCCGGCTGGTGACCAAGGTGGACCTGCGCATGATCATGGCCACCGGCTTCCTGCTGACGGCCTTCTCGCTGTGGCAGATGACGCACATCACGCTGCAGATGGACTCCAGCCTGATCGTGTGGTCCGGCTTCATCCAGGGCCTGGGCATCGGCTTCACCTTCGTGCCGCTGTCGGCCGCCGCCTTCGCGACCCTCGCACCGCGGCTGCGCAACGAGGGCACGCCGATCTTCAGCCTGCTGCGCAACATCGGCGGCGCGGTGGGGATCTCGATCGTGCAGGCGCTGCTGACGCGCGGCGTGGCGCAGAACCATGCGCAGCTGGCCTCGCTGGTGGGCCCGGGCAACGCGGGCCTGGCGGCGCTGCCACCGCTGATGGACCCGTCCACCGCGGGCGGCCTGGCGGCGTTGAACATGGAAGTGACACGCCAGGCTTCGCTGCTGGCGTACATCAACGACTTCTGGGTGATGATGGCGGTGACGGTGCTGGCGATTCCGCTGCTGGTGCTGATGCGCACGCCCAGGCGGCAGGCGGCCGGCGCGCCGGCGGAAGTGCCGCATTGAGGCGGCGCGCCGCGCTCACTCCACCGCGAAGACGCTGATCTCCACCTTGTCCGGCCGCCGCACCCCGGTGCCGACGAAGATCCGCTCCATGATCCACGCCAGCGCCGGCGAGCCCGTCTCGAAGGTGGGCACGCAGCGGAAGTACACCAGCGCCGGATCGACCGGCTCGCCGCGGATCAGCTTGGCCGTCACCTCCGCGGGCGCCGAGCGCAAGGCCCGGTTCATCACGAAGATGCGGTCGCCCGCATCGGTCTCGACCACGTAGCGCGCATCGAGCTGCGCCACCGTGGCGCTGGCGATCAGCTGGAAGTCCGCGCCGCCGGGCAGGATGCGGCCGCGCCAGCCGTCGCCGACGACCTCGCCGCCGAGGATGGGAATGACGCGCCGCTGCGCGCCGAAGACCTTGCCGACTTCCTGCGGCTGGTCGACCTGGACCGAGAGATCGGCGAAGAACTGGAGACGGGGCGTGGCAAGCGTGCTCATGCCCGCGAGTATCCCCCGGGCCGGGGAAATCCTGTGCCCTGTCCTACCCGCAACGCGCCGCGCTTCCGACGCAGCGCTGGCGCGCTCCTGCCCAGAATCGACCGCAAAACCACTTCAACCGGAGCCGCCATGAAGATCGTTCCCCTTGCCGCCGTGCTGGCGGCCTGCCTCGCCGTCGCCGCCCCTGCGGCCAATGCCAAGGGCTGCCTCAAGGGCGCTGCCGTCGGCGGCGCTGCCGGCCACGTCGCCGGCCACCACGGGGTGCTGGGCGCCATCGGCGGCTGCCTGGTCGGCCGCCACCATGCCAACAAGAAGGAACGCGAGCTGGCCGCGCAACGGCAGGCGCAGCAGCATGCCTCCCGCTGAGCGGGCAGCGCGTGGCTGAGTCGCGGATTGCGATCTACGGCGCCATGGGCGCCAACCTCGCCATCGCGGTCACCAAGTTCATCGCGGCGGGCGTGACCGGCAGCTCGTCGATGATGTCCGAGGGCATCCACTCGCTGGTCGACACGGGCAACGGCGCGCTGCTGCTGGTGGGACTCAAGCAAAGCCAGAAACCGGCATCGCCGGCGCATCCCTTCGGCCGCGGCAAGGAGCTGTACTTCTGGAGCCTGATCGTCGGCGTGCTGATCTTCGGCCTCGGCGGCGGCGTTTCCTTCTACGAAGGCGTCCTGCACGTGCGCGAACCCGCACCGCTGGAGGACCCGACCTGGAACTACGTCGTGCTCGCCTGCGCCTTCGTGTTTGAGAGCATCAGCCTGGCGCTGGCGTGGCGCCAGTTCAAGACCGAACGCGGACCGGGCACCTTGTGGCATGCCCTGCGCGCCAGCAAGGACCCGACCACCTTCACCGTGCTGGCGGAAGACAGCGCCGCGCTGGCCGGCCTGGTGATCGCGGCGATCGGCGTGTTCGCCAGCCACGCCTTCGACGAACCGGCCCTGGACGGCGTCGCTTCCATGGCCATCGGCGTGCTGCTGGCCGGCGTGGCGGTGCTGTTGATCCGCGAGTCGCGCGGGCTGCTGGTGGGAGAAGGGGTCTCGCCGGCGCTGGCGCGCGAGATCCGGGAGCTGGCGACCGCCGAGGACAGCGTGCACCGCGCCGGGCCGGTGCTGTCGATGTACGTCGGCCCCGACGACGTGCTGGTCACCTTCGACGTGCACGTGCGGCCGGAACTCCCCAGCGGCGACGTTGCCGAAACCGTGCAGCGCATCCAGCAACGCGTGAAGGAGCGCTGCCCGGCGGTGACCCGGCTCTACATCGAGGTCAAGTCGGCCTGAGGCTTACCCGAGCTTGTTGTCCTCGCGCTTGGCTTCTGCCATCGCCTCCGGCTCGAGTTCCTCGGCCGCCGTGTTCAGGCGGATGAAAAGCCCCCAGGCCGCCAGCAGCACGCCGGTGGCGATCGTGATGGCCGCGGCGTAGACCAGCTGCGCGGGCTGCTCGTGGATGGCCTTGAAGGTCGCCACCAGCGCCTCGATGGCCATGGCGACGATCAGCACGACGAAGAAGCGCGAGAGGAAGCGCCGCACGCGCGTGGGCGCGCTGACCTGCGCTTCGCGCACGACCTCCTCTTCCGCGACGGTCTGCGCGATCTGCAGCGCCACCACGCCCGCCGCCAGCAGGCCGATGGCTTCGATGACCTGCTGCGCGGCCTCGCCGGTGAAGCCTTCACTGAGCGCCAGCCAGCCGGTGCGGGCCGCGATGGCGACCAGCGCCAGCGCGGCCGCGGCGAAGAGCAGCGCCATGATGGCGTGAATGAAGGCGAAGGCGCGCAGGAGGAGCTTCATGGCCGGGGATGCTACGCGCAGCGCACGCTTGCTGGGGTCGCGTTCGCGAACCCACCCTAGCGCTCGCCGAGCCGGGCCAGCCGCGCCTGGAGGAAGTCCCGTACCGCCGGATCCCGCTCCAGCCCGATCGCCCGCTCGTACGCCGGCGCGGCCTCCCGCGCCCGGCCCGCGCGCGCCAGCAGGTCAGCCCGTGCGGCCCAGTACGGCTGGTAGTCGTCCAGCCCGGCCAGGGATTCGAGTGCCGCCAGCCCCGCCGCCGCATCGCCCGCATGCGCCAGCGCCACCGCGCGATTGAGCGCGGCCAGCGGCGAGCCGGTGAGCGCCTGCAAGGCCTCGTACAGCGTGACGATCGCCGCCCAATCCGGGGCGCCGCCATGGCGCCGCACCGCATGCGCCGACTGCACCGCCGCCTCCAGCTGGTAGCGGCCGGCGGCGCCGAAGCGGCTGGCCCGCAGCAACAGGGACTCGGCTTCGTCCACCATGGCCGCATCCCAGCGCGACGGGTCCTGCTGCGCGAGCGGCACGTAGCCGCCTCTCGCATCGCGCCGCGCCGGGCGCCGCGCCTGCGCATGCAGCATCAGTGCCAGCAGCCCGAGCGGCTCCGGCTCCTGCGGCAGCAACTGCGCCAGCAGGCGGCCCAGCCAGATCGCTTCGTCGGCCAGGTTGCGCCGCTGCGGATCCGTGCCCTCGGCGTCGCTCCAGCCTTCCGCATAGGCGGCATAGACCGCCGCCAGCACCGCGTCCAGCCGCTCGGGCCAGGCCGCGCGCGGCGGCACCTCGAAGGCGATGCCGGCCTCGCGGATCTTGGCCTTGGCGCGCACCAGGCGCTGGCCCATGGCGGCCGGCGCCACCAGGAAGGCAGAGCCGATCGCGGCCGCGTCGAATCCCAGCACGGCCTGCAGCATCAGCGGCGCGCGCACGTTGGCGGCCAGCGCCGGATGCGCGCAGACGAACATCAGGCGCAGGCGCTCGTCGGGGATGCCGGCGTCGTCCACCGGCTCAGCGACTTCTTCCAGCAACAACAGGTATGCGGCCGCGTCCTCCGCATGGATGCGCGACCGCACCGCGTCGACCATGCGCCGGCGCGCGACCGTCAGCAGCCAGGCCTCGGGGCTGGCCGGCACGCCGCGCACCGGCCAATCCGCCAGCGCGCTGGCGAAGGCTTCCGACAAGGCGTCCTCGGCGCCGGCGACGTCACGCGTGCGGGCGGCCAGGAAGGCCACCAGCTTGCCGTAGCTGCGCCGCGCCGCGGCTTCCGCCGCTTGCGCGGCGCCTGCCCCGTCTTCCATCGCGCTCAGTAGTCGCCCATGGCCCACACCGGCCGCACTTCCATGGCTCCATCGGCCGCACCCGGGCAGCGTGCCGCCCACGACAGGGCCGCGTCCAGGTCCTTCACGTCGATTAGGTAGTAGCCGCCGAGCTCTTCACGGGTCTCGATGAAGGGGCCGTTCTGCACGTCGGTCTTCCCGTCGCGCACGCGCACCGTGGTGGCGGTACTGGCCGGACGCAGCCGGTTCGACCCGCGCAGCACGCCGGCGTCCTTCAGGGCCTTGGTGTAGGCGCCGTAGGCCGCGATGCGCGCGGCGATGGTGTCCTGGGGCATGGACTTCATGGGCGTGTCGTCCGAGTGGATCAGCAAGAGGTATTCCATCGTTCACTCCTTGGGGAGAACGGCGCCGCACCATGCGGCGCCTGGACAATGTCGCGCGAGGCGCCCGGATTTCGACATGATCCCGGTGCGTTTATTCTGCGCGCACGATGAAGATCAACCTCAAGCTGCTGGGCACCTTCCTGGCCGTGGCGGACAACGGCAGCTTCCGCAAGGCCGCCGAGCAGCAGCACCTGTCGCTGCCGGCGGTGAGCATGCAGGTCAAGCAGCTGGAAGAGCGCCTGGGCGTCGCCCTGTTCCAGCGCACCACGCGGCGGGTCGAACTCACCCGGGAGGGCGAGCAGCTGGTGATCGCCGCCCGCAAGGCGATGGCCGAGATCGACGGCGCGCTGGTGCAGTTGCAGCAGACCGCGCAGGTGCAGCAAGGGCAGCTGGCCTTTGCCTGCGTGCCATCGGTGGCCAGCAGCCGCCTGCCGGCCCTGTTGGTCGACTTCGCGCGCCAGTATCCGGGCATCGCGGTGCGGGTGCGCGAGCTGGCGCTGCCGGACCTGCTCGAAGCGGTGCGCCGGCGCGAGGTCGATTTCGGCATCGGCCCGCAGCAGGAGCGCAAGGGCGAGCTCGAATTCGCGCCCATCTTCGTCGACGAATACGTGGCGCTGGTGCCGCCGCGAAGCCCCGCCGCGGCCAAGCCGACCATCACCTTGCGCGAGCTGGCGAAACTGCCGCTGCTGGCGCTGTCAGGGGGTTCCCAGTTCCATCACCAGCTGGCGGACGTGCTCAAGGCGCAGGGCCTGAGCCCGGACCTGAACTACGAGTTCACCCACGTCAGCACCCTCGTCGCGATGGCGGAGGCAGGGCTGGGGGTGGGCGTGCTGCCAGGCGTGGCGGTGCCGCCGGGCACGCCGTTGAAGACGCTGCGCATCACGCGCCCGGTGATGAACCGCACCATCGCGGTCATCACCATCCGTGGCCACAAGCTGTCGCCGGCGGCCGCGCGCTTCGTCGCGCTCTGCGACGCGCTGATCCCGCCGCGCTAGACGGGCCTGGTGCCCTGCAAGGTGATGCGGTGCATCAGCCGCTTGTAGCCGTGGTAGTCGTTCACCGGGTTGTGCATCGCGCAGCGGTTGTCCCAGAAGGCGATGCAGTCGGCGTCCCAGCGGAAGCGGCAGGTGAATTCCGGCCGGACCTGGTGCGCGAACAGGAACTGCAGCAGCGGCGCGCTCTCGGCGTCGGTCATGCCGACGATGCCGCTCGTGTGCGCCTCGTTCACGTACAGCGACTTGCGCCCGGTTTCGGGATGCGTGCGCACGATGGGATGCTCGGCCCGGTATTCGCTGGGCTTGCCCTCCTTGCCGTCGCTCTTGATGCGGTCCTCGCGCGTCTTCGAGACGTCGGCCTTGGCGGAGCTGGAGATGCCCACCAGCGGCGCCAGCACCTGCTTCATCGTGTCCGACAGGCGCTCGTAGGCCAGCTCCTGGTTGGCGAACAGCGTGTCGCCGCCATAGGGCGGCACCTCGCGCGACAGCAGCATGGAGCCCAGCGGCGGCTCCTGCAGGTAGGTGGTGTCGGAATGCCAGACGCCGCCGAAGTTGACCTTCTCGTGCTCCAGCTTCTTCACCTCGATGATCATCGGGAAGCCTTCGATGCCCTTCACGAACGGATATTCGATGGGCGTGCCGAAGGCTTCGGCAAAGCGCAGGAACTGCTGGGGCGTGAGCGGCTGCCGGCGCAGGAAGATCACCTTGTGCTGCAGGAAGGCCGCGCGCAGCTGCGCCGCCAGCGCCGGGCTGATGGGGTCGCGCAGGTCGACCCCGGAAATTTCGGCGCCCAGCGCGCCGGCAATCGGTTGGATGTCCATGCACAGGAGGTTACGCAATGGCGCGCCTGGGCACAAATCAAATAATCTGAAGCATTGTTCCGTTCAGGCTGCGTTCACTCATCGGTATCTAAAGTGGACCCACAGCAAATCACTGGAGGTCCCCGCATGAAAACCACCGCCATCCGCAACCGTGCCGCAGCAGCGCTGCTGTTCCTTCCGCTGGCCGCCGCCGTGGTCGCCACGCCGCCGGCGCACGCGCAACCCGCCCGGGCGGAGTTCGCGCGCCCCGCCATCGAGCGCTTCGTGCTGAACACGCACGGCCGGATCGAGCCGGGCAAGGAGCTCCGGTTCCGCCTGCGGGGCGTGCCCGGCGCGCAAGCCACGGTCGACATCCCCGGCGTGATGCGCGGCATCGCCATGACGGAAACCCGCCCGGGCGTCTACGAAGCCGACTACACGGTCCGCCGCCGCGACGACCCCCGCGCCTTCGAACGCGCCACCGCCGTCCTGCGCGTCGGCAACCAGCGTGTGATGGCCCGCGTCGACGTGCGCGGCGACGAGGAACGCCGCGACGAGCAGCCGCCGCGCATCACCGACGTGACGCCCGGCGACGGCGTCCGCGTGAGCGAGCGCGGCCGCGTGCACCTGTTCGCTCGCCTGGGCGACGAGGGCAGCGGTGTCGATCCCGCCAGCGTGCGGCTGCGCCTGGACGGCCGCGACGTGACCGGCGCCGCGCAGGTCACCGCCGACGAGGTGCGCTGGCGCGACGACCTGCGCGAAGGCCGCCACACGGCCGAGATCGAGGTGCGGGACCGCTCGGGCAACGCGACCCGCAAGGCGTGGAGCTTCGAGGTCGTGCGCGCGGAACCGCCGGTGGTGGTGCCGGTTCCTCCGGTCGTGCGTCCGGTGCCGCCGGTGCCCCCGGTCGCTCGCGACGCCAGCCCGCCGCGGATCTTCGCGGAGACGCCGGCCGAAGGCATCCGTGTCTTCGAGAACGCCCGCGTTCACCTGGCGGTGCGCTTTGACGACGAGGGCAGCGGCGTCGATCCGGCCACGGTGCGCCTGCGCCTGGACGGCCGCGACGTGACCTCGATCGCCCAGGTCTCCGCCGAGGAAGTGCGCTTCCGCGAGGACCTGCGCATGGGCCGCCACACCGCCGAAATCGAGGTGCGCGACCGCGCCGGCAACGCATCCCGCAAGTCCTGGACGTTCGAAGTCGTTCGCTGATCCGTTCAGCTTGCGTTCATGGGGCGCCGCTTAAGCTGGCGGCGCCCCTTCCAAAACGAGGAGTCTTGAAGAAATGAAACGTATCGCCCTTCTTACCGCCCTGGCCGCCGCTGCCGCCGGCGCCATCGCCCAGCCGCAAGGCTTCGTCGACAACGCGCGCGTGCGCAGCGTCGAGCCCCAATATGAAAGCGTGCAGGTGCCGCGCGAGGAGTGCAGCAGCCAGTGGGTGAACGAAGCCCGCCCGGTGCAGGCCCAGGGCAACAGCCTTCCCGGCATCGCCATCGGCGCGGTCGTGGGCGGCGTGCTGGGCAACCAGGTCGGCAAGGGCCACGGCAAGGAAGCCGCGACCGCCGCCGGCGCCGTTGCGGGCGCGATGGTCGGCAACAGCGTGGCCACCAGCGGCCAGCAGCCGCAATACGTGCAGGACCAGCGCGAAGTGCGCAGCTGCCGCCAGGTGGTCGACGTGCAGAACCGCCTGACCGGCTACCGCGTCAACTACGAGTACCACGGCCAGCAGTACAGCACCGTCATGCGCGAGAACCCGGGCCCCAACCTGCAGGTGCGCGTGTCGGTGGAACCGCTCGAGCGGGAGTACCATCGCCAGCGTCGCTGACCCACCAACGAGGACCTGAAGACCCGTCATGAAAACGCTTGCCCGCCTGACCTGCGCCCTGCTGCTGGCCGTGGCCACGACCGCCTGGGCGGACGTGAGCCGCGACGACGCGGCGGCCATCGCGCAGCGCGCGAGCAACGGGCGGGTGCTGGCCGTGGAGCGCTCCGAATCCGGCGGCAAGCCGGTATGGCGCGTGAAGGTGCTGACGGCGCGCGGCGACGTGCGCGTGATCCTGGTGGACGTCGCCACCGGCCGCACCTCCTAGCGCCCATGCGCCTGCTGCTGATCGAGGACGACGCCGCCCTGCGCCAGGGCCTCAAGCGCCAGCTGGAAGCCGAGGGCTATCGCGTCGACGAAGCGGGCGACGGCGCCGAGGGCCTGTTCCTCGCCCAGGAATATCCCTTCGACCTGGCCATCGTCGACCTGGGGCTGCCGAAGATCAACGGGCTCACCATCGTGCAGCGGCTGCGCTCCGAAGGCCGCACCATGCCCATGCTGATCCTCACCGCCCGCTCCAGCTGGCAGGACAAGGTGACCGGTCTGGAAGCCGGCGCCGACGACTACATGACCAAGCCCTTCGAGTACCCGGAGCTGGCGGCGCGGGTGAAGGCGCTGCTGCGGCGCTCGATGCAGGCCGTGGCCGACGTGGCGAACTTCGGCCCCCTCAGCATCGACCTGGGCGCGCAGGCCGTGAAGCTCGATGGCGCGCCGCTGGAGCTGACCGCCTTCGAATACCGGCTGCTGGAATTCCTGGTGCGCGAACGCGCGCGCGTCGTCACCAAGCAGGAGCTGTCGGACTACCTCTATCCGCACGGCGAGGACCGCGACAGCAACGTGCTGGAAGTGCTGATCGGGCGGCTGCGCCGCAAGCTGGACCCGCAAGGCACGCTGGCGCCGATCGAAACCGTGCGCGGCCGCGGCTATCGCTTTACCCTGGGATGACGCCGGGCGGCTACTCGCTGCGCGCGCGACTCCTCCTCGGGGCGGCGCTGGTGCTGGTGGCCTTCATGGCCGGCGCCGGCATCGCGGTGCAGCGCGCCCATGCCGACAGCGTGCGCGCCGTCCACTTCAGCCGCCTGCAAGGCACCATCTACCTGCTGCTGGCGCGCGCTGAGCTCGACGAGCGCGGCGCGCTGGTGATGCCGCCCGAGTTTGCCGAGCCGCGGCTGTCGCTGCCGGCCTCCGGCCTCTATGCCGGCATCTTCAACACCAACCGCAAGGAAGCCTGGCAGTCGGCGTCGACGCTGGGCACCACGCCGCCCTTCCGCAGCGAGGCGAAGCCCGGCGAGTGGCACATGGAGACGATCGCTGCGGGGGCCAAGTCCTACCTGGGCGTGACCTACGGCGTGCGCTGGGCCGGCCGCAACGGCGACGCGCCGCTGGTGCTGTCGGTGCTGGAAGACAAGGCGGAATTCGACCACGAGATCAACGTCTTCGCCCGCACGCTCTGGGCCTGGCTCGGCGGCGCCGGCGCGCTGCTGCTGCTGGCGCAGCTGCTGCTGCTGCAATGGGGCCTGGCGCCGCTGCAGCGCGTGGCGCAGGAAGTGGGCCGGATCGAGGGCGGCCAGCAGGCGGCGATCGAGGGCCGCTATCCCACCGAACTCACCGGCCTCACGGAAAACCTCAACACGCTGATCCAGCAGGAGCGCGTGCGGCAGACCCGCTACAAGGAAGCGCTCAGCTACCTCGCGCACAGCCTGAAGACCCCGCTGGCGGTGCTGCGCAACGCGCTCGGCGAGCCGGCGCAGCTGCCGGCCACGGTGCGCGAGCAGGTCGGGCGCATGGACGACATCGTGCAGCACCAGCTCGGTCGCGCGGCAGCCGGCGGGGCCACGCGCTTCACGCCGGCGATTCCCATCGCGCCGGTGCTGCATCGCATCCGCGAAGCGCTGGCCAAGGTCTATGCGGAGAAGGAGCTCCAGTTCGAGATCGCCTGTCCCGACGCGATGAACTGGCGCATCGACGAGGGCGACCTGTTCGAGATGATGGGCAACCTGATGGACAACGCCGCCAAGTGGGCGCGCAAGCGCGTACGCGTCGAGGTCCAGCGCGCGGCCGGCGGCATGGCGATCACGGTCGATGACGACGGGCCGGGCTTCAGCGACACCCGCTCGGTGCTGCAGCTGCATGTGCGCGCCGACGAGCGGGTGCCCGGCCATGGCGTGGGCCTGCACGTGGTGAACGACCTGGTGGCCAGCCACAACGGGACGCTGGCGCTCGAGCGCGGGGCGCTGGGCGGGGCGCGCGTGCGCATCGCGCTGCCGCCGGCCTGAGCTACCAGGACAGCAGTTCAGCCAGCCGCTTGACGACCCAGCCGGCTTCCGCCGGCTGCAGCGGCGAGCCTTCCGCGGCCAGGCCTTCCAGCATCCGGTCCAGCACTTCCTGGCCCGGCACGCCCAGCTGGAACTGCCGTGCCGCTGCCTGCTCCGTGAGCATCTGGGCCATGTCCTCGCACAGCTCGTAGCGCTCGCGCACGTATGCCATGGGCTCGGTCAGCTTGTAGCCGCCCGGCGCGGCAAAGAGCGCCAGGAAGGATTCGGGCACCTGGATCTGGTTGGCATCTTCCATGGGAGCGCCGAGAATACCCGCCCGCCAGGGGCGTTTTGGCGCGGCCGCGAAAAAGGGGCGCATACTGGAGCCAACCGCATCAAGCAGGAGCTCCGCGTGCCGAAACCGAATTACAGCTACGAGAAGCGCCAGCGCGAGCTGGAGAAGAAGCGCAAGAAGGAAGAGAAGGCCGCCCAGAAGAAGGCGGCCGGCCAGCAAAGTGCGCCCGCGGTTCCCGAACCCGAGCCCACGCAGTCCTGAGCTTGCCCGCTTCTCCCGCCCCGCCGGCGGCCCGGCCCGTTGCGCGCGCGCTGGCCGAGCCCCTGCTGCTGAGCGCAACGCGCATCAGCACCTTCCTCGGCACCCGCCCCCTCACCGCCGCCACCGGCTTCTTCTTCGAACGCGGGCCGCGCCTCTTCCTGGTCACCAGCCGCCACGTCCTGTACGACGCCGCGAACAAGCACCTCCCCGATCGCATCGAAATCACGGTGCACACCGACCCGGTGAACCTCACGCGCACGGTGGTGTTGTCGCTGCTCCTGTACCGCGATGGCCAGGCCGATTGGCGGCAGGGGAAAGACAGCGGCGGCGAGATCGACGTGGCTGCGCTGGAGATCGACCGCTCCGTGCTTCCTCCCGACGCCGTGCTGTCCTGCTTCGGCACCGCCAACCTGCAGCCGGAACTGGACGCCATCGCCGTCGGCGCGACGGTGCTGGTGCCGGGGTTTCCGCTCGGTTTCTACGACACGGTGCATCACCTGCCGGTGGTACGGCACGCGATCATCGCTTCGTCCTTCGGCGTGCGCTTCCAGGGCCAGGGCTACTTCCTGACCGACGCGCGCATGCACCGCGGCTCCAGCGGCTCGCCGGTGGTGATGCGCGACACGAGCGCAGGCGCGGCCATGCCCTGGCGGCTGCTGGGCGTGCACTCCGCGCGCATGGACATGGGCACGCGCGACCTGGAGAAGGACGAGTCGCTCGGGCTGAATTGCGCCTGGTATGCGGATGTGCTGCTCACGCTGACCGCGTGAGTGGTGGGGTCGCTGGCGCGAACCCACCCTACGAATTCCAGATCAGGGCGTGCGGACGCAGTTCTCGCGCTTGGGGATGCGGCTGCCGACGCCGGGCTCGACCACGTCGCACTTGACCGCCGGGCGCTCGGCGAGGGTTTCGGTGGGCGCCGCGCAGGCGGAGAGCAGGATGGCCGCAGCAGCGGCCAGCAGGACGTGGTGCATCGGGATCTTCTTCGCTTCAATTTTTGAAGCGGGCAATGATAGCGGCAGACTGGCGCCGCGCCAGCCAGTGCAAAGTTCTAGGTAGTGTCCCGGAGACGGCCGCGCGGGGTGTAATGGCGGCATGACCCTGAAGACCTCCGACCTCTGCGACGCCTGCGAAGACGCCGAGGCCTGCGCCCTGCCGTTTCGCGGCTGGGGCCGGCGCCGCGCCTTTGCCGGCGTGATCCGCACGATCCGCTGCCGCGACGAACTGGACATCGCCCTGATGCGCGACCTGGTCACCCAGCCCGGCCCGGGCCAGGTGCTGGTGATCGACGGCGGCGGCTCGTTCGCGCGGGCGCTGTTCGGCGACGTGATGGCAGGCATGGCCAGCCGCAATGGCTGGGCGGGCGTGGTGGTGCATGGCGTGATCCGCGACGGCCTGGAGATCGACGCCATCGACATCGGCGTGAAGGCGCTGGGGACGGTGCCCAAGCGGGCCGGCCGCAGCGGCTCGGGCGAAGTCGACGTGCCCGTCACTTTCGGCGGCATCACCTTCACGCCGGGCCGGCGGCTCGTGGCCGACGAGGACGGCGTGATCGTGCTGCCCGAGGGAGTCAGCGAAATCGACGTGAAGGTCGAAGACGCGCTGGCCGCGACCGCAGCCTATGCCGCCGGCAAGCGCTAGCGCTTAACGCCAGGGCCGTTCGCTGCGCTGCGGCTGGTGGCCGTGGCGCGCGATGCGCTTGCCGATCTTGGCGACGATCGCCGCCAGGAACAGTGCGATCAGCACGTAGAACGCGATCCAAAGCAGCGACATGGTCAGCTCCCTGTGGTGGTTGCAAAGCACGGGCCGTCCAGCCGCATGCCGGGCGCTATGCCCTTGTCCTCGAACCAGCCCTGGTTGACTTCCAGGACGAAGCGTACCGGCCGGCCGGACGCGTGGCCCTCCAGCGAGTGCGGCTCCATGTCGGCCAGGCGGACGATGGTGCCGTCTTCTTCCAGGAAGGCGACCGACAAGGGCAACGGCGTGTCCTTCATCCAGAAGCTCTTGCGCTCCGGCACGTCCCACACGAACAGCATGCCTTCGCCATCCCCGAGCTGCTGCCGGTGCATGAGGCCCAGCGCGTGCTCCTCCGCGCTGCGCGCCACCCAGGCGTGCAGGTGATGCCCGCCGGCGCTCAGGTGCATGCGCGGCAGGTTGCGGGGACGGTGCGGATCGTGGTGGCGCATCAGGTCTTGTTGCTGCGGGTGGCGTCACGGAAGGCCACGTCGGCCTTGTGCACCGCCTTCTTGGTGACGGTCGCCACGCGCTGCATCGCGGCCTTCACTTCGGCGGCAAACTTTTCCTGCTTGCTGCCGGGCGGGGCCTGGGTGTCGTGCTTGGGCGGATGCAGGGTGATCCCGGTTTCCGGGTCCTTCACGCCGTCCTTGGCGGGGGGCGCGGCAATGGCAGAGGCTGCGCAGGCCGCAGCCAGCAGGGCGAAGCCCAGTGCTTTGCGGGTTTTCATGCGGAGGTCCTTTCTCTCTTGACCTCCATTCAACGGCCCCCGGCCCGCCGGCGGTGTCGGACAAGGCCGGACCAGCGCGGCGCCAATCCCGCAATCGGATCGGAGTAACCTTTCGCCTGGCCGGAAAGGATCCCACCATGGCGACTGCGCGTTTCCCCGTTTACTTCGTCTCGCATGGCGGCGGCCCCTGGCCCTGGATGGAGGACCGGCGCGCCGCCTTCGCCAAGACCGTGGGCGAGATCGGCGCGCTGCCGGAGCGCCTGCCGGAAAACCGAAGGCAGTGCTGGTGATCACCGGCCATTGGGAAGCTCCGCAGTTCATGGTGTCGACCGCGACCTGGCCCAGCATGGACTACGACTACTACGGCTTTCCGGAACACACCTACGAGCTGCAATATCCGGCGCCCGGGTCGCCCGCGCTGGCGGCGCGCGTGAAGGGCCTGCTGCAGGACGCGGGCCTGCCCTGCGGCGAGGACCCGGAGCGCGGCTACGACCACGGCACCTTCGTGCCGCTGTACCTCATGTATCCCGACGCGGATGTGCCCGTGGTCCTGCTGTCGATGAAGTCGGGCTACGACCCGCGCGAACACCTGCGCGCCGGCCAGGCGCTGCAGCCGCTGCGCGACGAAGGCGTGCTGATCCTCGGCAGCGGGCTCACGTACCACAACATGCGCGGCTTCAACCAGGATGCGTCGACGGCCCCCGCGACCGCCTTCGAGGACTGGCTGAACGAGGCCATCACGCAGCCCGATGCGCAGCAGCGCAACGAGATGCTGGCGCACTGGGCCCAGGCGCCGGCGGCGCGGCTCGCGCATCCTCGGGAAGACCACCTGGTTCCGTTGATGGTCGTTGCCGGCGCGGCGGGCGACGACACCGGCCACCGCCTCTTCGTCGACCACGTGATGAAGGTGCCGATGGCCTCGTACGAGTTCGGCCGCTCCTAGCCTTTACGCTGCGCCCACCGCCCTGCGCAGCGCCGCATGCGCCAGCAGCCGCGTCGAGTCCAGCGTCGGCAGCGGCGAATTCGAATCGTGGATCACGAGCGGAATCTCCGTGCAGGCGAGCGCCACCGCGTCGCAGCCTTGCCGGTGCAAGGCCGCGATCAATTGCTGGAACCACGCGATGCTGGGCGCCTTGAACTCGCCGTTGACGAGTTCGTCCAGGATGATGCGTTCCATCTTCGCGCGCTCCGCCGCGCCCGGCTTCACGCAGGCCAGGCCGCGCCTGGCGAGCATGTCGGGATAGACCTCGCTGTCGACCAGCCAGCGCGTGCCGGTCAGGCCGATGCGCTTGAAGCCGCGCCTTTGTGCTTCGGCCGCCACCACGTCGGCGATGTGCAGCCAGGGCAAGGGGGAACGCGGCTGCATCAGGTCGAAGGCCGCATGCAGGGTGTTGTCGGGGCAGATCAGGAAATCGCAGCCGGCTTGCGCAAGCTTGTTGGCGGACGCCAGCATGAGGTTCGCCACTTCGTCGAGTTCGCCGCGCTCGAGGAAGCCGATATACGCCGCCAGCGAAGGCGTGTGCATCGAGACCTCGGGATGGGCGTGCGGGCCTAGCAGTTCGGCGCCCCCCTGGCAGATGGTGCGGTAGCAGAGCGCCGCACCTTCGGCCGAGCAGCCGACGATGCCGATGTGCAATGGGCGGTCCGGAAGCGCCATGGGCCGCAGTATCCACCGCGGCCCATGGGTTTGGCTTAGGAAAAGCGCTGCTTCAGAAGCTGGGCAGTGCGCAGTTGAAGCTTTCGGCCGACTCCACGCTGCCGCTGCCCTTGTAGCGCGCGACCGCCGGGTAGCTGCACAGCGGACGGGTGCGGTTGGCAGCCCAGCCCTGAGGCAGGTCGCCGTTGACGAGGCCGAGGTTGCCGGCGCCGCGCGCAGTGGCCGTCACGCTGTCGGGCACCACACCCTTCTCGACCCAGTCCACCAGCGGCGTGAGCATGTCGAACTGGTCGGTGGACGGGCCGCCGGAGCAGTGGTTCATGCCGGGCACGCGGTAGAAGCGCGAGAAGCCGCGGGCATCGGCGTAGCGCGCCTGCAGCGAGTCGTACCACGCGGTGGTGTCGTCGCTGGAGAAGATCGGGTCGGCCGTGCCGTGGTAGACCATCATCTTGGCGCCGCGGTTGCGCAGCGTGTCCAGGTTGGGACGGTCCGGCGGCGTCATGAAGGACATCGCGCTTTCGGTGAAGGTCGCGTCGGTGGCGTTGACCTTGGCCAGCATGGTGTCGACGTTGCCGGTCAGCGCGAAGTTCGCGCCGTTGAAGCCGGTGCGGCTTTCCGGCGGCACCTGCCAGATGAAGCCGACCGCGCCCGAGTCCAGCGACAGCGGGTTGCTGAACTTCCACACCGCCCAGCCGACCGTGCCCAGGCCGTTGTCGAAGGGGAAGCTGGAGTAGATCTTCGCGCCGGTGCTGGTGGTGGCACCCGAGAACAGCTTGGCGATCGTGGTCTTCTGCGCGGCGCTCAGGCAGCTGCCGTCGCGCGCGCCGCTGCAGGTGGGTACGTCGCGATCGAGGTTGAAGGCGCCCTGGCAGGCCTTGATGTCCTGCACCGTGCCGTCCGACAGGCCGTCGAGCGCGTCGCACTTGGCGAGCACGGCGTTCGAGACCAGCGTGCGTTCGGCGAGGGTGAAGCCGCTGTTCAGGTCGCCCGGCGTGGTGGCCACCGCGTTGTACGCCTGCGCGCCGGCGATGTTGGCGATGGCCGCCAGCGGCAGCCGGAAGCCCGGATCGCCGACGAGGTAGCCGTCGTACTGGTCGGCATAGCGCGACGCCGCCACCATGGTGTGCCGGCCGCCGTTGGAACAGCCGCCGATGTACGAGCGGTCCGGGCCCTTGCCGTAGGCGGTCTGGATCAGGCTCTTGGCCATGGGCGTGAGCTTGCCGACGGCCTGGTAGCCGTAGTCGAGGCGGGCTTGCGGGTCGAGGCCGAAGAACGGGCCGAGCGAACCGGCGTGGCCGGCATCGGAGCTGATGACGGCAAAGCCCATCTTCAGCGCGTTATTGAGAGGGCCGCCGCCGCCGACCGGGCCGGTGGCCGTGCCGATGCTGCCGTCGATGCCGCCGTTGGCCTGGTAGAAGAAGCGGCCGTTCCACGCGTTGGGCAGGCGCATCTCGAAACCGATGGCGTAGCTGTTGCCGTCGATGCCGGTGCGCGGGAACATGCGGCCCGTGACCTGGCAGTGCGCCGGCACCGGCGTGCCGGCGATGGTGAGCGTGCCGGCCGCGATGGCGTTGGCCGCAGTGATGTTGGTGTTCGGGATGGCGATGCGCGCGACGAGGTCCGTGCAGGACGAGAGCGCCGCACCGACGGCGGGGCTCAGCTGCGGGGGCGTCGAGTCGCCGCCGCCGCCACCACAGGCGGAGAGCGCGACGAGCACGGCAGCCGCGGTCGCGGCATGGCTCAAGGGCCGTTGGATCATGGGACTGTCTCCTCTTGGGCGGGCAAAACAACTTCATCGTATGAAGTATTCGGCCGCCCGAGGACTAGCGTTTTCCCCTAAGGATCAGGCAAGCCGCTGTTCAGCTAATGAAGGATGTCGCCGGCGTCAGTCGCGGCAGGTCGCGACCTTGTGCAGCAGCTCCACCAGCAGGGCGCGCTCGGCCGGCGACAGGGCGGTGATGCGCTTGCGTTCGCCCTCCAGCAGCTGCCGCGTCGCGGCGGTCACGAGCGCCTCGCCCTTGGGAGTGACGTGCAGGTGCTGCACGCGGCGGTCGGACACGCTGGCCTCGCGCCGCACCAGTTCGCGCTGCACCAGCCGGTCGACCCACATGGTGATGTTGCCGGCGGTCACGGCCAGTTCCTTGGCCAGGCGGGCGGGCGTGCAGGCCGGGTTCTCCTTGATCAGCGCCAGCACCGTGTACTCCACGTGCCGCAGGTCCAGCGGCCGTCCGACCGAACCGTAGAAAACCGCGAGCGTGGCGATCTGCGCCTGGGCCAGCTGGTAGCCGACCAGGTCGTGCAGCATCGCCTCGTCCATGCGTCCCTGGTCGAGGTCGCCTGCGCCTTCATCCTTCTTGCGTGCCATGGAGGGCGATTCTGCCCCCAAAAGCCCGCGCTGCCCGCCGCCGGTATACTGGCAGCACGCTCCGGGGTGCGAGTGGCGCAGGCCGCCTTCGCTGAGATGGAATCCACCAAACCCGTGAACTTGAACCGGTTCGTACCGGCGTAAGAAGAGCCATGCAGCACACCTCTTTCTCCAGCGCCGCCCTTCGCGGCAACTCCCCGAAATGAAGATCGGCATCGCCGGCGCCGGCCTGCTGGGCCGCCTGCTCGCGTTCGAGCTGCGCGCGCGCGGCCACGCCGTGCATGTGTTCGACCCGGCCGCGCACGCGGAAGCCCGCGGCGCCGCGGGCTGGACCGCGGCCGGCATGCTGAGCCCGGTGGCGGAACTGGAGTGCGCGGACGCGGGCGTGTTCGCGCTGGGACTGCGCACGCTGGAGCTGTGGCCGCAGGTGCTCGCGCGCCTGCCGGCGCCGGTGGAGTTCCGCTTCGAAGGCAGCCTGCTGGTGGCGCATCGCGGTGATGAAGGCTCGGCGCGGCGCGTACTGGACCTGCTGGCCAGCAAGGCGCCCGCAGGCCACGAACCGCGTGCCCTCGCTGCGGCGGAATTGCGCGAACTCGAGCCGTCTGTGCAAGGGCCTTCGCATGCCTGGCTGCTGCCGCACGAAGGACAGATCCACACCGTGCAGGCGATGCAGGCCCTGGCCGCCGGCGCCGTCGGCGCCGAATGGCATTGGGGCACAAGCGTGTCGCGCACCGCGCCCGGCCTGCTGGTGACCGGCGAGGGTGAACATCGCTTCGACCACGTGTTCGACCTGCGCGGCACCGGCGCCCGGCCCGAGCTGCCGGTGCGCGGCGTGCGCGGCGAGATCTTCTGGCTGCAGGCGCCCGGTCTCGCGCTGCACCGGCCGATCCGGCTGCTGCATCCGCGTCACCGCGTCTACATCGTGCCGCGCGCGCCCGACCTCGTGGTCGTGGGCGCCAGCGAGATCGAGTCGGAAGACCGCTCGCCGGTGTCGCTGCGCAGCACCGTCGAACTGCTGGCGGCCGCGCACAGCGTGCTGCCGGAGCTGGCGGAGGCGCGCATCGTCCATAGCGAATCCAACCTGCGGCCCGCGCTGCCGGACAACCTGCCGCTGTTGCAGCAGCAGGACGGCCTGACCCGCATCAACGGCCTGTTCCGCCACGGCTGGCTCATCGCGCCGGCGCTGGTCGAACGGGCCTTGCAGGACCTGACATGAAGCAACAAGAGATCACCGTCAACGGCGAGCCGCGCAGCGTGCCCGAGGGCAGCACGCTGGCCGACCTGGTCGCGGCCCTGGGCCAGGCGCCGCAGGCGCTGGCCACCGCCGTCAACGGCGAGTTCGTGGCGCGCGACGCGCGCGGCGGCGTGCAGCTGCGCGCCGGCGACGCCGTCTTCACCTTCCAGCCCATCACCGGGGGTTGAACAGCATGACCTTCTCCATCGGGGGCGTCGCCCTGCAGAGCCGCTTCTTCCTCGGCACCGCCGGCTATCCCTCGCCGCAGGTGCTGCAGGAAGCGATCGTTTCCTCCGGCGCGCAGGTCGTCACCGTCGGCCTCAAGCGCCAGCTGGCCGCGGGCGGCGGGCCGGGCGATTTCTACAAGCTGATCCGCGAAAGCGGCGCGCACCTGCTGCCCAACACCGCCGGATGCCGCAGCGCGCGCGAGGCCGTGACGCTGTCGCAAATGGCGCGCGAGCTGTTCGGCACGAACTGGATCAAGCTGGAAGTGGTGGGCGACGACTACACGCTCCAGCCCGACCCTTTCGAGCTGGTCGAGGCAGCGCGCACGCTCGCGCGCGAGGGCTTCGAAGTCTTCCCGTATTGCACCGACGACCTCGTCACCTGCCAGCGCCTGCTCGACGCGGGCTGCCGCATCCTGATGCCCTGGGGCGCGCCGATCGGCTCGGGCCAGGGCCTGCTGAATCCCACGGCGCTGCGCACCTTGCGCGCACGGCTGCCGGGCGTGCCCCTGGTGGTGGACGCCGGCATCGGCTCGCCCAAGGACGCCGTACAGGCGATGGAGTTGGGCTACGACGCCGTGCTGCTCAATTCCGCGGTGGCGCAGGCGCACGATCCCGTGACCATGGCGCGCGCCTTCAAGCTCGCGATCGAAGCGGGCCGGCTGGCCTACGAATCGGGCGTGATGGCCAAGCAGGAGATGGCGGTGCCGACGACTCCGGTCACCGGCCGCCCCTTCGTCCTGTAGCGCTTACTTGCCGGCGCTGCCGGGGCTCACCGCCGCCGGGTTGCCGGACTTGTTGGAGTCCGAGCTGTTCTTGGTCGCGCCGGCATTGGGCTGCGTGCCGTTGGCATTGCCGCCCCACATGGAGGAGCAGGCCGCCAGCGAAACGGCGACGACGGAGATGGCGAGAAGTTTGAGCATGTTGTGAACGGATCGACCGCCTCGGCTCCGGCGGTTTGGAGGTGGCGTTGGGCCACCTGTCGTATTACGAGGGCCGCGCCGTCGCGGACACGCAAGCCGCAAGCGCCGCACTGCGTGCGCCGTGTCCTACCTCAAGGCAGGCTCGGATGCGGCCACTGCGGAGCACGAAGCTCGTTGCGCCGCGCCCAGCCCGCCTCCAGCGCAGCCTGCAAGCCGGGCACCACAGCGCGTGGATCGTCACCCAGTCCGCGCACGATGCACACGCCATCCGCACCGCTGCGCGCTGCTTCCTGCACCTGGCCCGCTGCGAGGATGCCGCCGATGGCCGTCACCGGCGCACCGGCATGCGCGCACCACCACGCCAGGTTGTCCGGGCCTTGCGGCAGCCAGGGCATGTCCTTGGTGGTGGTCGGCCACACCGGCCCGCAGGCGATGTAGCGCGGGGCGAGCGCGCGGGCGCGGCACAGTTCCCACAGCGCGTGCGAGCTCACGCCCAGCGCCATGCCGGTGGCCAGTACCTGCGCCCGGCCCTCGTCGCCCAGCGCCAGCAGGTCCGATTGCCCCAGGTGGACGCCGCGCGCGCCGAGTTCGTGCGCGAGTTGCCAGTGGTCGTTGACGAACAGTTCCGCGCCGGCGGCCGCGCAATCGGCGATGCATTGCTGCATCTCCTCGCGCAGTTGCGCCTGCGATTCGGGCGCCTTCATGCGCAGCTGCACGGTGCGCACGCCGGCGGCCAGCACCTGCCGCATCCGCGCCGCGCTGTCGACGATGGCATAGAGCCCCAATGGCTCTTGCCTGGCGGCCGTGCGCGCGCTTGCCGGCGGCAACTCGCCCCACGACAGCAGCGGCAGCGGCCCGGCGCCGTTCCAGCGCGCCAGGATGGCCGCATCGGCCGCGACATAGCCTTGCACCATGGCCGACTCGGTCGCGGCGGCAAAGGTCTCCTCGCTGCCGACCAGGCCCAGCGTCCACAGCCAGCCGCTCGCGTGTTCCGTCTCCAGCCAGTCCATGATGCGGCCGTCGGCCTGCACCACGCCGGCGACGCAGACGTCGCCATCGCGCTCCGCGCGCAGCTTGCGCGCCTGCGCCGGCACCGATGCCGCGTCACCCGCGGCCTGAACGACATGGAAATTCATCGCATCACCAATCCGCCGTCGACGAACAGCACCTGGCCCGTCATGAAACCGCTCCAGTCGGAAGCGAGGAACAACACCGGCCCGGCCACGTCCTCCGGCCGCGCGATGCGGCGCAAGGGAGTGGCGGCCGCGATGTCGTCGCGAAAGCGCGCCCGCGTCGTGCCGCTGGCGCTCGTGGGATAGACCAGCCCGGGGGCGACGCAGTTCACCCGCACGCCCAGCGGCCCGAGTTCGGCGGCGAGGTTGCGGCTGAAGCCCACCAGCGCTGCCTTGGCCGTCGTGTAGTCGTGGTACGGCACCAGCGGATGTTCCACCAGGTTGCTCACGATGTTGACGATGCTGCCTTGCGCGCGCGCCGCGAAGTGCGGCAGCACCGCCTTGCTCACGTGATGGGCCGCGCCCACGGCGCCCTCGAACTGCGCGCGGTAGTCGTCGAAAGACAGCGCCTCGAAGGTCTTGCGCTGTTCCGGATCGAAGGCATAGGGGCGCAAGGCGTTGTTCACCAGCACGTCGATGCGGCCGGCCTCGGCCACCACCTGCTCCACCATGCGCGCGACCTGCTCCGGCACGGTGACGTCGGCCTGCACGGCGAACGCATCGCCACCCGCGGCGCGGCAATCGGCAGCCACCTGTTCGGCCGCCGCGGCATCGCGCAGGTAGTTGACGGCCACCAGCGCTTTCTCGGCAGCGAAGGCGCGCGCGATGGCCGCACCGATGCCGCGGCCGCCGCCGGTGACCAGCACCACCTTGCCGGCGAAGTCCATCTCAGAGCCCCGGGAGCAGGTCGTGCGCCACCACCTGCGTCACGTCGATGGGTTTTTGCACCAGGCCCAGCTTGCGGTAGGTGTCCGCCGCCGCCTGCAGCGTCTTGACGTCGATGGCGCCGAGCCCCTGCTTGCGCGTGAGGTCCGACACGCTGGACGCATTGCGCACCTTGATGATCTCCAGGCTCAGCGCCGGATCGCTGCCGTCGATGGCGCGCTTGCCCGCCAGCTGCGCCGCCTCCTCGGGCTTCGCGATCATCCAGGCCGCGGCGTTGCGATAGGCCGCGAGGAAGCGCGCCAGCAGCGCCTTCTTCTGCTGGTACACGTCCTCGCGCACCACGAACAGGTCGCTCGACACGTTGAGGTACTTGCCGACCTCGATCACGTTGACGTCGCCCAGGCCGCGCCTGCGGCCCACCAGCAGGCCGGTGTCGGTGGCGGCCGTGGCATCCACCTGGCCCTGCAGCAGCGGTGCGAAGTTCAGCACGCCGGTGACGACCACGGTGACGTCCGCTTCGCTCAGGCCGGCCTGCTGCAGCAGCACCTGCAGGTTCTGCCGCGTGCCGCTCGACAGGCTGTAGACGCCGATCTTCTTGCCCTTCAGGTCCGCGGGCTTGGCGATGCCGCTGGACTTGAGCGCCACCACGTTGAAGACGTTCTGCGGATAGATGTCGTAGATGGCGCGCAGCTTCTCGCCCTTGTCGAGCGCGGCGAAGAAGGACCCGGGGTCGGTGAAGGCCACGTCGGCCTGGCCGCCCAGGATGTTGCGGATGGCGTCGCCGCCGCCCGCGCCCGGCACGTACTCCAGCGCCAGCCCCTGCTGCCGGTAGAAGCCCTTGTCTTCGTCCACCAGCAGCGGCGTCACCTCGGTGATGGGCTTGCTCCAGCCGGCGACGGTGAGCTTGTCCAGGCGCGCGGCCTGCGCCAGGGCCAGGGTGGGCGTCGCGGCGAATGCGGCCAACAGGGCCAGGGCGCGACGGCGTTCGCTGGAAGGGTGTTGCACGGTCATCTCCTCAGGAAGTTCGGGTAAAGGGCAGCAGCAGCCAGCGCTCGAGCAGCAGCGTGGCCTGGTAGGCCAGCATGCCGAGGGCGGCGATGAGCAGGAGCACCGCGAACATCAGCGGCGTGTCCATGGTTCCTTGCGACGCGATCACCAGCGCGCCCAGTCCGCGGCTGGCGCCGATGAACTCGCCGACGACGGCGCCCACCAGCGCCAGCACGACGGCCACGCGCACGCCGGCCAGGATGCCGGGCGCGCCGGCGGGCAGCTTCAGGCGCCACAGCGTCTGCATGCGGCTCGCGCCGAGCATGCGGAACAGCTCCAGCCGCTCGGGCGGCACCTGCGCCAGCGCGGTCATGGTGTTTTCCAGCAGCGGGAAGAAGCAGATCAGGGCCGTGATCACCACGGTCGACGTGATGCCGAAGCCGAACCACAGCACGAAGAGCGGCGCCAGCGCCAGCTTGGGAATCACTTGCGACGCCACGACGTAAGGCATCAGCAGCGCGCGCAGCAGCCGGGTCTCCGCCATGACCACGCCGGCGGCAAAGCCGATGCTGCAGCCGGCCAGCACGCCGAGCAGCAGTTCCAGCGCGGTCGCGCGGATGTGCGGCCAGAAGTAGCCGCTGGCGAGGCCGCGCACCAGCGATTGCGCGATGGCCGACGGCGTCGGCAGCACCAGCGGCGAAATGGCGAGCGTGCGGCACGCCATTTCCCAGGCGAGCAGCAGCAGCGCCAGCAAGGCGAGCGAAGCGATGCGCAGCGTGGCGGGCTTCATGCGTCCACCGTGTCCAGGTGCATCGCCGCACGCACCTGCGCGCAGGCCTGCGTGAAGGCGGGGCTGGAGCGCACGCCCGTTGCGCGCGGCTTGGGCAGCGGCACCGCGATCTCGTCGACCACGCGGCCGGCATCGACCACGCCGATCCGGTCGCCGAGATACACCGCTTCGGCGATGTCGTGCGTGACAAAGACCACCGTGGTGCCTTGCGCCCGGCACAGCTCCAGGAGGTCGTGCTGCAGTTCCTCCCGGGTGATCGCATCGAGCGCCGCGAAGGGTTCGTCCAGCAGCAGCAGCGAAGGCCGCAGGATCAAGGCGCGGGCTACGGCGACGCGGCTTTGCTGGCCGCCGGACAGCTGGCGCGGGTAGCGCCGCGCATGCGCACCCAGGCCCAGTTGCTCCAGCAGCGCGTGCGCCTGGGCCGCATCCGCCGGCGTGACGCGCCGCTTCAGCGACACCGGCAGCAGCACGTTGTCCTCCACGCGCAGCCATTCGAGCAGCGTCGGCGACTGGAACACGAAGCCGATCTCGCGGCTGTCACGGACGATGCTGCCCGCGTCGGGCTGCAGCAGGCCGGCCGCCAGCTTCAGCAGCGTGGTCTTGCCGCAGCCGCTGCGGCCCACCAGGCAACGGAACTCGCCCGCCTGCACGTCGAGGTCGGCGCCCTGCACCACCGGCGGCCAGCCGGGAAAGGTGAAGCTCACCTGGCGCATCGCCAGCGCCGTCGTCACCGGCCGTCCTCCTGCGCATAAGGGGCAAGCCGGTCGGCCGCGCGTTCGGCCGAGGATTCGATCTCCACCATGCGCACCAGGTCCAGCAGGTTGAAGCGGCCGTCGTGGTGCCAGCCGGCTTCGGGGGAAGTCATGGCGCCCAGGGCGGCGATGCGCGTCACGCCCGCCGCGCCCAGCGACGCGGCCAGGCGGAACAGCTCGCGCGGCTCGGCCGCGATGCCGGCGGTCTGCAGGAAGCGTGCTTGCGACGCCACTTGCGCGACCGCGTCGTCGAGCTGGTCCACCGCTGCGACGACGATGCTGCGTCCGCCGGCCGTCGGCGCCAGCGGCGTCGCGCGATCCGCATAGGTGACGCTCCAGGCGCTGCCGGCATCGCCGAACAGTTCCGCACCCTCGCCCGCCAGTTCCGCCGCGTGCTGCCAAGCCGCCAGTGCAGCGGATTCCTCCAGCGCCAGCGCCCGGCGCGGGAAGCGCCGCTGCAGGTTCGCGAGTTCGGCGGCCAGGTAGCGCGCGAACTCGCGCGGCGCCACGGCGCCGCCACGCTCCACGTAGAACAGGTGCGGCGAGTAGCAGCCCTGCTGCTCGTAGCGGACGATGTCGTGCGCGGCGAGGCGCGCCGTCGCCGGGCCACGCAAGGTGTCGAGCGCGGTGCGCGCGACCAAGCCGAAGCCCAGCTTGTGGCCGTAGCCGAGGAATCGCGTCGTCACCGGCAGTTGCGCGCGCACCTGCGCGATCGCTTCGTTGCCGCCATAGGCCAGGACGGTATCGGCTTCGCTCCACAGCGCCGCAGCCGCGCCGGTGTCGCCACCCTTCCACCACACCACCGCCAGGCAATCGGCCAGCGGCGGATGCACTTCGGCCAGCAGGCGCGCGAACAGGCTCGCGAACACCGGCTCGGCGCTCGGCAGCTTGCCGATGTTGCCGCCCTTCACCAAGAGGCCGCACACCAGGCTCCACAAGGGCAGCGCGGGCACGTTGCCTGCCCAGCTGTGCACCAGCAGTTGCGGGCCGAAGGCGCGCACCCAGCCGCCCTTGGCCGCCGGCTGGAACTCGTCCAGCACCTTCGGATTGGCGAAGTCTTCGACGACGAAGCGATGCAGCTGCGGCGCGCGGAAGGACTGCAGGTAGGCGCTGAGGCCCAGCCGCACCATCTCGGCGTCGTAGCCGGTCATGGCGGGCAGCAGGCGCTCGGCCTCCTGGCGCACCGGGTCGCGCGGATCCAGCAGGCGCGCGACGGCGTCATCGACGATCTCGATGATGCGCGACACGGTCATCGCCTGCAGTTCACGCGCGGCGGCCCGCTTCACGCGTTGCGCCAGGGCGCGCATCTGCTCGGCACGCAGCACCGGCACTTCCACGACGAGGTCGCCGAAGTGCAAGGACTGCCACTGCACGTCCTCCGCACGGAGGCCGGGCAGGTAGCCGGCGCGCCAGGCGGTCGTCATGCCGCGTTCGCCTGCAGGAATTCCTCGACCGCGAGCGAGCAGCCCTTGGCCTGCGCGCCCTCGGCCCGCCCCAGCAGCAGGAAGCCCGCGCCGGCGGCCACGCCCACGTCCTCGGTCAGGATGCTGGTGGCGGAATTGAAGTTGCCCAGGTCGGTGTGCGCCAGCACGCCGCGCTCGCCGGCCGGCACCTCGCGGCCCGTGAGCGGATCGACCAGGCGCGAGCGGATCCAGTGCGGCCCCGACTTGACCGAAGGCACGAGCACGTTGCCGTCGTCATAGAGCTGCGTGCTCAGTTCCGTCATGCCGTACATGTTGATGCAGCGCTCGCGCGGCACTCCGAAGTTCGATGCCAGCGCTTCGTAGAAGGCTTCCAGCGGGAGCTCGCGCGAGTTGCCCTTGTAGCCACCGGTGTCGAGGAGGCGGCTGCCTGGCGGCAGCGCGAAGCGCTCGCCGTCGCGCGCCAGTTCGTCCATCAGGTGCACGAAGCTGTAGCTGGCGCCCAGCACCGCGCACGGCGCACCGGCCGCGACGCGTGCGCGCAGCCAGGCGCGCAGGCCGCTGCCGTCCATGCCTTGCGGCGAGACGAAGGTCGCGCTTTCGGCGGCGCCGAAGTGCTGCACCGCCAGCGCCAGGTAATGCGCCAGCGAGGAATTCGGCAAGGCCTCCTCGGTAGGAAACAGGATCGCCATCGGCAGCCGGTCGGCGCCTTGCATGAAGCGGCGCGCGAAGTTGCGCGTCATCGAGGCGTCGTACACGGCCAGCGTAGGGTGGTAGTGCCGGCCCTTGACGTCGCCGCGCGTGGTGCCGCTGGTCATGAAGACGCGCTGCGCGTCCTGCGCCGGCAGGCAGCTGAGCGTGGCCTCCTTGAAGGCGCTGATCGGCACCGCGGGGATCTCGCGCCAGCTCTTCACCGTGCGCGGCGTCGCGCCGCGGCGCTGGCAGAAGCGGCGGTAGGCCTCGTTGTTGGCGTGCTGCCAGGCGAACAGGCGCAGCGCGAGCGCGTCGAACTCGGCGTCGGTGCAGCCGTCCTGCGCCAGGAAGGCCAGCAGGGAATCGACCAGGGCCTGGGCTTCGCCGTTCATGGCAGCGGCAGGCGCCGCATCGTCTGCGGCGCGTATCCGTGGTTCAAGGGGCCGCTGCCCGCGCCGGTGCGCACGCCGGCGCCGGCCTCGAGCGCACCGCGGATGAAGGTGCGCGCGGCCTCCACCGCTTCCCGCAGCGGCAGGCCCAGAGCCAGCTGCGCTGCGATGGCGCTCGACAAGGTGCAGCCGGTGCCATGCGTGTTCGGGGTGGCGATGCGTGGCGAGCGCATCCAGTGCGGCGCCTCGCCGCGCGCCAGCAGCAGGTCGCTCACCGTGTCGCCGGCCAAGTGGCCGCCCTTAACCAGCACCGCGGTCGCGCCCATCTCCAGCAACTGGCGCGCGGCACCCTCCATGTCGGCTTCGGTGGCGAGCGGCCGGCCCACCAGCAGCGCCGCTTCGTCGAGGTTCGGCGTCACCAGGCTGGCCAGGGGGAACAGTTCGTAGACCAGCACCGCAATGGCTTCCTGGTCGATCAGCACGGCGCCGCTGGTCGCGATCATCACGGGGTCGAGCACCACGGTGCGCAGCGCGTGGCGGCGCAGCGCTGCCGCGACCGTGCGCACGGTCTCGGCGGAATGCAGCATGCCGATCTTCACGGCATCGATGCCGATGTCCTCGGCCACCGCGTCGACCTGGTCGGCCAGGATCTGCGCCGGCACCGCATGGATGGAGCGCACGCCCAGCGTGTTCTGCGCCGTGAGCGCGGTGATGGCGCTCATGCCGAAGCAGCCGAGCGCGGCAAACGTCTTCAGGTCGGCCTGGATGCCGGCGCCGCCGCCGCTGTCCGATCCGGCGATGGTCAGGACGCGGGGATAGCGCGAATTGGCAGTGGTGTTCAAGGAGGCTCCTTCGCGAGCGAAACTCTGCTCCGAAGGCGAACGCCCCCGCGACCGCGATGGGTCAGGGTGACAGCTCTTCTTCCGCCGGTATGAACCGGTTCAAGTTCACGGGTCTGGTCTCAGCACGCCAGCCAAAGCTGGGCGTACACCCCGGAGCAGCGCCCATTCTGACACAGGACCCCAGTCCCTACTTGCGGCGCCCCTTCTCCTGGCGCCGCCAGTACTGGAATTCGTCCTCGTGCACCTCGATGTCGATCTCCGACAGGCGCATCTGCAGGCGCTCCTGCACCTCCGCGACGGCCTTGTTGAAGACCACCGGGCCGATCTCTTCCAGGAAGAAATTCAGCAGCGCGCCGGCGGCGATGTTGCCGATGCGCTCCTCCATGTTCTCCTGGAAGTAGCGTTCGATGGAGGCGACGGCTTCCTTGCGCGCCTCCTTGCCGAGTTCTATGGCCATGGCATCTCCGTCTTGTGCTATGCGGCAGCCTCTTTATACTGTTGGCATGCCATCCACGGACGAGGGACGCCGCCAATACCTGGAGGCCGCGCGCGAGCGCGGCCTGCGCATGGTTGCCGACGGCGCGCCGCTGCGCAACGTGCTCGCGCACCTGGCGTCCACCGTGGAAGCGCTGGCCCAGGGACGCGTGGTGGCTTCCATCCTGCTGCTGGACCGCGAAGGGCTGCTGCGCAACGGCGCTTCTCCCAACCTGCCGGCCGACTACCTGGACGCCATCGACCGCCTGAAGCCGCATCCCAACCTCGGCACCTGCGCTGCCGCGGCCGCCACTGGCGAAGTGGTGCTGACGCCCGACTTCACCGCCGACGCGCGCTGGGCCGAGCTGCGCCACCTCCCCCTGGCGCTGGGCTTCGCCGGCGCCTGGAGCCAGCCGATCAAGGCGGGGAACGGCAAGGTGCTGGGCACCTTCGGCACCTACTTCCGAGAGCGGCGCGAGCCCACGGCGCAGGAGCGCGAGACCGTCGAAATGCTCGCCGGCCTGGCCGCCGACGCCATCACGGCCGCCGCACCCTACGGGCCGTCCGCCTCGTAGACCTCGATCGCCGCGGCGAGATCCTCCAGCGCGGTTCCCACGGACTTGAACACGGAGCGCTGCCGCGCCGACGTACGTCCCGTCGCCAGACCGCGGGCCAGCGCCTCCAGCGTGCCCCGCACGTCCTGCGCGGCAAAGACGCCGCGTGCCATCGGCCCCAGCAGCTCGCCGCTCTTCTTCAGCGCTTCTTCGGTATCGAGATAGATGGCCGCGCCGGCGAAGCAGGCATCGTCGGCTTCGCGCATGGCCGGCGTGAAGCTGCCGATCAAGTCCAGGTGGCTGCCGGGCGCGAGCCAGGCACCGTGCACGACCGGCGCGGTAGCGAGCGTGGCGCAGCTCACGATGTCCGCGGCGACGCAAGCAGTCCGGAGGTCGGTCGCGGCATCGGCTTGCAAATCTGCCGCGAGGGACCGCGACTTGGCGGCATCGCGCGCCCACACGGTGACTTGGCCGATGGGCCGTACGGCGCGATAAGCCTCCGGCAGAAGGCGTGCGATGCGGCCGGCGCCCACCACCAGCAAATGCCGCGCATCCGCGCGCGCCAGCCAGCTCGCGGCCAGCGCGGAGGCGGCCGCGGTGCGTCGCGCCGTGAGCTCGTTGCCGTCGATCAGCGCCAACGGTACGCCGGTGACGCCGTCGTACAAGGTGTAGCTCGCATGCAGCCCGGGCAGCCCGCGCGCCGCATTGCCCGGCGCGATGTTGATGGTCTTGATGCCGTAGTAGCGGCCTTCCACCCAGGCCGGCATGAGCAGCGAGGTGAAGCCGCCCGGCACTTCATGCACGTGCCGCGGCGGCACCGTGCAACCCTGCGCGAACATGCGCTTCAAGGCCGGCACCAGCCGCGCGAAAGGCAACGCGGCGGCGGTGGCTTCGGCGTCGAAGATGCGCACGGTCAGGGCTTGTCGAAGAAGTAGCGCTTCAGGCCGGCCAGCATCATTTCCATGGCGACGGCCGTGAGCAGCAGGCCCATCAGCTTCTCGATCGCCACGACGACGGAGACGCCCAGCCATTGCCGCAGGCGGTCGGCCGAGAGCAGCACGCCGCCGCAGATCGCCATGGCCAGCGCCAGCGCGCCGACCCAGGTGATGGTGCGATCGGGCTGGCGCGAGGCCAGCAGCAGCACCGTGGCCATCGCGGACGGGCCGGCCAGCAGCGGAACGGCCAGCGGGAAGATCAGCGGCTCGCGCAGGCCCGCGTTGGACACGCCGGTGGCATCGCCGTCGCTGAAGATCATGCGCATCGCGATCACCAGCAGGATCACGCCGCCGGCCACTTCGAGCGAGCGTTCCGACAGGTGCATCAGCGCCAGGAAGGCGTGGCCCGCCAGCATGAAGGCCAGCAGGATGCAGAAGGCGATCGCGCTTTCCCGCAGCGCGACGTGCACGCGCCGCTGCGGCGGCACCTCGCCCATCACCGAGATGAACACCGGCAGCGCGCCGAAAGGATCCAGCACCAGCAGGAGCAGGACAAAGGCGGAGAGGAAGCTGTGGTCCATGAGGACCCGGAGCCTAGCAGACGGCCGGGGCCTGGCGCCGTTGCCAGCGTGCCAGCAATTCGAGCGCCAGCGCCAGCCAGGCCACGCCGAAGGCGATGCCGGCCAGCACGTCGGACAGGTAGTGCACGGCCAGGTAGACCCGGCTGGCCGCGACCAGCGCGATCATCGCCAGCGCCGCGGCGACGGCAGCCATGCGCCACGTCCTGTCTTCCACGTGCGCCAGCACGACGAGGCAAAGCGCGCCGTAGAAGAGCGTGCCGGCGATGGCATGCCCGCTGGGAAAGCTCAGGGTATTCAGGCGCACCAGGGGATCGTCGAGCACGGGCCGCGCGCGGCCCACCAGGTGCTTGATGCCGTTGTTGGCCAGCATGCCGGTCGGCACCGCGAACAGCACCAGCGCCCACCAGGCATGGCGGCGCCAGGCCAGCAACGCGGCCACCAGCGCGGTGGCGCACAACACCACGACGGTCTGGTGTACCGCACTGACGGCCTTCGCCACGGTGGTCAGCCAGGCGGCGCGGTGCGCCACCATGAACAGCACGATGTCCTGGTCGATCCGCGTGAGCGGCCCTTGCGAGACGACGCCGTAGGCGAGCAGCGCGAACAGCGCCAGCGCGACGGCGAGCGTCGAAAGCCGCTGCTTCAAAACTTGGTGTAGCCGCCGTCGATCAGGAAGTCGGCGCCGGTGGTGTAGGCGGAGGCATCGCTGGCCAGGAAGACGGCGATGCCGCCGAAGTCGGCCAGGTCGCCCCAGCGGCGCGCCGGAATGCGCGGCAGCACCGAGGACGCGAACTTGTCGTTGTGGATCGCCTTGTCCGTCATGTCGGTCTCGATCCAGCCGGGCAGGATGGAGTTGACGCGGATCTTGTGGCGCGCGAGCTCCACGGCCAGCGCCCGCACCATCGAGGTCACCGCGCCCTTGGAGGCGCCGTACTCGCAGTTGCGCGCCGCGCCTTCCACCGCCGCCGTGCTGGCCGTCACGACCAGGGAGCCGCCGTTGCCGCGGGCCATGTGGCGCGCCGCGGTGCGCAAGGTGAGGAACACGCCTTCGACGTTGACGCGCTGCACGCGGCGGAACTGCTCGAGGTCCATTTCCAGCAGCGGCGTGTTGCTGCCGCTGATGCCCGCGTTGGCAAAGCAGGCGGAGACCGTGCCGAGCGCGGCCACCGAGGCGTGGAAGGCCTTCTCCACCTGCGCCTCGTCGCTGACGTCGCAGGTGAAGCCATGCACGCGCAGCGAATCGCCGCAGCCTTCGGCCAACTCGGCGCGGGCCCGGGCGGTCTTCTCGGCGTTGCTGCCCCAGATGGCCACTTCCGCACCGGCCGCCAGCAGGGCGCGCGCCATGCCCAGGCCGATGCCGCCATTGCCGCCGGTCACCACCACGCCGCGGCCGCTGAGATCGAAGGGGGCGTACATGGTCAGGCCGCCTTCTGCGCCGCGAGGACCTTGCGCACCTGCGGCTGCGCGTCCATGCGCTGCATGTGGTCCGCCACCTTGGGGAAGCGCTTGACGTCGACGCCGTCGCCTTCCAGCCAGCCGGCCAGGGTGTAGAGGTAGAGGTCGGCGGTGCTGAAGCGCTCGCCCAGCACCCAGGGGCCCTTGAGGTATTTCTCCTCGATGAGCGTGAAGCAGTCGGCCATGTTCTGCGTCACCTTCTTCTTCATCGCGTCCTGCGATGCGGTGTCGGCCGCATCGACCCAGCGGTAGCCGCGCCCCTTGTGGGCATGCGCCACGTGGACGGTGGAGGCCAGGTAGCCGTTGAACTCGTTGACCTTGGCCATGAGGAAGGGATCGTCCAGCGGCGCGAGCTGCGCGGCCGGGAAGCTCTGCGCGATGTACTGCAGCAAGGCCGTGTTCTCGGTCAGCACGCCGCGGTCGGTGACCAGCGCCGGCACCCGGCCCTTGGGATTGATCTTGAGGAATTCAGGCTGGCGCTGCTGCTCGGCCTTGAAGTCGATGCGCTTCGCCTCGTAGTCGGCGCCGGAATATTCGAGCGCCAGGTGCGTGGCAAGGGCACAGGTGCCGGGCGCGTAATAGAGCGTGAGCATGCGGACCTCCAGGACAAGACCGCAGCATTATTGCTCCGGCGCCGCGGGCCCGCCAGCGTGCGATTCCCCCGTCAGGGGACGATGGCCAGCAGCTCGATCTCGAAGTTCAGCGGCGTGTTCGGCGGAATCACGCCGCCGCCCGCGCCACGCTCGCCGTAGGCGACGGCGGCCGGGCACATGATGCGCGCCTTGCCGCCCGGGCGCATCAGCTGCACGGCTTCGGTCCAGCACTTGATCACGCGATTGAGCTGGAACTCGGTCGGCTCGCCGCGCTTGTACGAGCTGTCAAACTCGCGGCCGTCGAGGAAGGTTCCGCGGTAGTGCACCCGCACCTTGTCGGTGGCCTTGGGCGCGGGCCCGCTGCCGGTCACCATCGATTCGAAAACGATGCCGCTCGCGGTCGTGGTCTTGGCGCTGCCCGTGGCCGTGGCCAGCGCGGGGTTGGTGGCGTTGTTGCCGCAGCCGGCCGCCAGGGCGAACAGCGGAGCCAGCAAGGTGAGGCGAAGGATCTGCATGCCGCCATTATTGCCGCGGCTGACAGGCGGATGGTGCAGCTTCCTACGTGTCGGGGCTCGTGCGCGCGCCCAAGATGGGGCGAAAGGAGCCACGACCATGTCAGACGACAAGAGCAACTCGGGCGGCCAGGACCGCCAGCGCATCAACGTGAACCAGGACTACGAGCTGCGCGACTGGTGCAAGTCGCTCAACACCACGCCCGAGCGGCTGAAGGAAGCCGTGCAGGCGGTGGGCGACCGGGCCGAAAAGGTGCGCGAGTACCTGAAGGACAAGCCCAGCCGCTGACGCGGGCCGTCAGAAGCGCGGGCACGCGCCCGTGAACGACGGATCGTACTTGCGCATCTGGGCGCGGTCGTCGCGCTGGCGGATGCCGCACGCCAGGTACTGGTCGTGCAGCTTAGCCAGGGCGTCGCGGTCGATCTGCACGCCCAGGCCGGGCGCGGACGGCACGCGCACGCTGCCTTCCACGAAGGGAATGCGGCCTCCCACCACGATGTCCTCGTCCTGCCACGGATAGTGCGTGTCGCAGGCATAGCTGAGGTTGGGCACGGCCGCCGCCACGTGCGTCATGGCCATCAGGCTGATGCCCAGGTGCGAGTTCGAGTGCATCGAGAGCCCCAGGTCCCACAACCGGCACATGTGCGCAAGCTGCTGGGTGGCGCGCAGTCCGCCCCAGTAATGGTGGTCGGACAGCACCACCTTGACCGACTGCGTCTGCACGTTGCGCTTGAACTCCTCCATGCTGGTCACGACCATGTTGGTCGCGAGCGGCAGGCGCGTGTGCTTCGCCAGTTCGGCCATGCCGTCCAGCCCGGGGCACGGGTCTTCGTAGTACTCCAGGATCGCGTCGAGCTCGGGCGCCGCGGCGATGCTGGTGGCGAGCGACCAGTTGGCATTGGGGTCCAGCCGCAGCGGCATGCCCGGGAAAGCCTCGTGCAGCGCGCGCATGCAGGCGATCTCGTGTTTCGGCTCGAACACGCCGCCCTTGAGCTTGATGCTCTGGAAGCCGTACTGCGAAATCATCCGCCTGGCCTGCGCCACGATCTGCTGCGGGCTGATGCCTTCGCCCCAGGCGTCGGGCTCGTAGGGCTGGCCGTGGTGTTCCGCGTACTTGAAGAACAGGTAGGCGCTGTAGGCGACGCTGGAGCGTACCGGGCCGCCCAGCAGGTCGACGACGGGTGCGCCGACGATCTGGCCTTGCAGGTCGAGCATCGCGACTTCGTAGGCGCTGATCGCCTTGGCGGTGTTGCGCGACGGATCGGAGCCCGGCGCGAGCGTATAGGCCGGCGCCTGCTCGCGCCGGATCGAGGCACGCAGGCGGTCCTCCATCCGGTTCAACGCGAACGGCGACAGGCCCAGGATGTGCGGCTTGCAATCCTCCAGCAGCGACAGCATGGAGGCGTCGCCATAGGTCTCGTTGATGCCGACGCGGCCATCCGAGGTCTCGACTTCCAGGATCGCCCGCAGCGCCCACGGCTCGTGGATGCCCGCGGCATTGAGCAGCGGCCCGTCGCGGAAGGCAACGGGCGTGATGCGGACCTGGGTGATGCGGACGTCGCGGTTCATCGTGGCTGCTTCCTCAGTTGGCGCTGGCGCCCGACTTCTTCACCAGGGCCGCCCAGCGCGGGATCTCCTTCTGCATCAGCGCGGCCAGTTCCTCCGGCCCGCCGGCAACGATCTCCATGCCCATCTGCTTGCCCAGCTTGTCCTGCACGTCGGGCAGCTTCAGCGCCTTCTGGATCTCCAGCGCCAGGCGCTGCACCACCGGCCTGGGCGTGCCCTTGGGCGCATAGATCGCCTGCCAGGACGACATCTCGAAGCCCGGAATGCCGGCTTCGATCATGGTCGGCGTGTTGGGCGCCAGCGCGATGCGCTTGCCGGTGGTCACGGCCAGCAGCTTCAGCTTGCCGGCCGACAGCAGCGGCAGCGCCGCCGTCATCTGGTCGAACATGAAGGTGACCTGGCCGGCCGACACGTCGATCATGGCGGGCGGCGTGCCCTTGTACGGCACGTGCGTGAGCGGCACGCCGATCATGTCGGCGAACATTTCGCCGGCCAGGTGCGTGGAGGTGCCGTTGCCGGAGGAGGCGAAGGTGCGCCGGTTGGGGTCCTTCTTCAGCAGCGCAACGAGGTCCTGCACGCTGTTGACGCCGGCATTCGGGTCGACCAGCAGCACGTTGGGCAGGAAGGCCACCAGGGCCACCGGCTCGAAGTCCTTGACCGGGTCGTACGAGAGATTCTTGTACAGGCTCGCGTTGATCGCGTGCGTGCTGATCGTGCCGCCCAGCAGCGTATAGCCATCGGCAGGCGCCTTGGCCACGTAGGTGGCGCCGATGCCGCCCCCGGTGCCCGGCTTGTTGTCGATGATCACCGACTGCTTGAGCGCGGCCTGCAGCTTCTCGGCGACGGTGCGGCCGATGACGTCGGTGGAGCCGCCCGGCGTGAAGGGAACCACATAGGTGATCGCCTTGGCCGCCGGCCATTCGCTCTGGGCAAAGGACGGCGCGGCCAGGGAGGCGGCAATGCAGGACAGGACGTGGCGGCGCTTCATGGGGGATGTCTCCTCGGGATCTGGCGTTGGAATCGGTCGCGGACCGCAAGTGAAACACAAATATATTAGTGCGTCAATGCAAGCCGGCCCGGCTTAGAATCCGGTCCATGCCCGCTTCCGCCCTCGCCGCCGCCCACGCCCGCAAGCCGAAACGGCTGGACCGCACGCGGCAGGCCGCGCCGCAGGTGTTCGACCGGCTGCGCGAGATGATCATTGCGCTCGAACTCGCGCCGGGCGCCGTGCTGGCGCGCGCGGACCTCGCGGCCATGTTCGGCGTGAGCCAGACGCCGGTGCGCGACGCGCTGATCAAGCTGAGCGAGGAAGGCCTCGTCGACATCTTTCCGCAGCACGCCACGGTGGTGAGCCGCATCGACGTCGCCTCCGCCCTGCAGGCGCACTTCCTGCGCCAGGCCATCGAGCTGGAGGTGGCCGGCACGCTGGCGGCGCAACCGACGGAGCTGCTGGTGGCGCAACTGCGCGCGCAGGTCGACGTGCAGGCGGCTCTTGCCGGCGGCGACGACTACGACCGGTTCATCGCCGCCGACCGCGAGTTCCATCGGCTGATGTACGTGGCGGCCGGCGTGCCGGACCTGTACGACCTGGTGCGGCGGCGCAGCGGCCACGTCGATCGCCTGCGGCGCCTGCACCTGCCCGCGGCCGGCAAGGCCAAGGCCGTCGTCCGCGACCACAAGCGCATCGTCGAAGCGATTGCCGCGGGCGAGCCGGACACGGCGCGCGAGCGCGTGCGCGAACACCTTTCCGGCACGCTGGGACAGGTGGAACGCATCCGCGCCGAGCATCCCGATTACGTGGTCTGAGCCGCGGACGTCCAGTGACGCCCGGCGCCCCGCGGCGCCAAGATATCCACTGCCACTGTGGACAATGCTTAGGGGAAAAGCAGCGTGCCTGCAGCGAAATCAAGGGCCGGCGGGCCCCCTGCCGGGCTGCTCAAGAAATAGGCAATGTCACCAAGGTGTCACGGCTTTGTAGCAAGACAAGGCGCCGTGACGCGTCGGTAGGCGCTCACGTCTTCGTGTTACCGCCGGCCGGTCGCCGGCAGCGCGCGATCGCTTCGAGCAGCGCATGCGGCTTGAGCGGCTTGCCCAGGTGCAGGTCGAAGCCGGCCTCCAGGGTCTTGGTGCGGTCCTCGGCGCGGGCGAACGCCGTGAGCGCAATGACCGGCAGGCGTGTGCCGCGTCCCGCTTCCAGCTCGCGCACGCGCCGCACGAGTTCGTAGCCATCGCGGCCCGGCAGGCCGATGTCGCTGACCAGCACGTCGGGCCAGGCCTGCTGCAAGGCGGCCAGCGCGCTGTCGAAGTCGTACGCGGTGCGCACGCGCGCGCCGCGGTCGCCCAGCACCACGCGCATCATCTCGGTGGCTTCGGGATCGTCCTCCACCACCAGCACGTCGAGCCGCTCCAGCGCCTCGGGCTCGTGCTCCTCGCTGTCGGGGCCGCTGTCGCCTTCCAGCTCGCCGCCCACGCTGTCGCCGCCGCTGCCGTCCACCGGCAATTCGACGCGCATCAGCGTGCCCTTGCCGCGGCCTTCGCTGCTCGCCACCACCGTGCCGCCGTGCAAGTCGACGAGGTGCTTGACGATGGACAGGCCGAGGCCCAGGCCGCCATGCGAGCGGTTGCCGGGCGCGTCGCTCTGGGTGAAGCGGTCGAACAGGTGCGGGATGAAGTCGGGCTCGATGCCCTGGCCGAAGTCGCGCACGTCCAGCACCAGCCGGTCGCCCGTGCGCTTCAATGCCACCTGCACCTTGCCGCCCTGCGGCGAGAACTTGATGGCGTTCGTCATCAGGTTCCAGAAGATCTGCTGATAGCGGCCGGTGTCGATGTAAGCGGGCTCGTGCGCGCCGGCGACGTCGGTCTCCACCTGCAGCTTGCGCTCGTCGATGCTGATGCTCAGCGAATCGATCGAGCTGGCCACGAGTTCCGCCGGATCGGCCCACTCGCGCTCGAGCCGCAGCTTGCCCGAGTTGATGCGCGAGACGTCGAGGATGTCCGAGATGATGCGCGCCTGGGTCTTCGCATTGCGCTCGATCGCCTCGATCCCGCGCATGCCCTCGGGCAGCACGCCGCGCCGCTTGAGGATGTGGACCCAGCCGACGATGGCATTCAGCGGCGTGCGCAGTTCGTGCGACAGCACCGCGATGAAATCGTCCTTGGTGCGGCTGTGGCGTTCGGCCACCACGCGCGCCGCCTGTTCGCGCTCCAGCACGTCGACGCGCCGCTGCTCCAGTTCGTGGCGGTCGGACACGTCGATGGCGATCGCGATCCGCACGCCCGGCTCGACGTGCGCGGAGATGCTCCATTCGAGATGCACCTCGTGGCCGTCCGCCGCCAGCAGCGGGAATTCGCCGCGCCACGGCGCGCCGCCTTCGGCCGGCGCCACCGTGTGGCGCTCCACGCTGGCGAGCCAGGCGGGCGGCGCCAGCTCGCCGAGCGAGCGGCCCAGGATCTCGTCGGCGCTGCGCCCCAGCATCTGCAGCAGCGCGGGATTGGCGTCGGCAAAGCGGCCCTGGCTATCCAGCAAGGCCATGCCGCTTTGCGCTTGGTCGTAGATGGCACGGAAGCGCTTCTCGCTGCGCCGCATCTGGTCTTCGGCGGTGCGCGCGCGGATCAATGCCTGCAGCGTGCCGACCAGCACCGCCGGCTCGACCGGGTGCACCATGTAGCCGTCGGCGCCGGCGTTCAGGCCGGTCACGCGGTCCTCGTTGCGCACGAAGGCGGCGGACAGGTGCACCACCGGCAGCGTGGCCGTGGCCGGACGGGACCGGATCACGCGGCAAACCTCGAAGCCGTCCGTGTCGGGCAAATGCACGTCGAGCACCACGGCCGACACGCCCTCGCCGACGAGTTCGAGCGCCTCGCCGCCGGAGCCGGCTTCCACGGTCTTGAAGCCGGCGGCACGCACCACGCGCGCGGTCGAATAGCGCGTGGCCGGGTTGTCGTCGACCACCAGCACGGTGTGCCGCGAGCGGTCGATGGTGGTGTTGATGACGTCCGCTTCGATCATGGCGCCCCGGCGCCCTCCAGCTGGAGCGGGATCGTGACGGAAAACACCGAGCCCTTGCCCGGCTCGCTGGACAGGCCCACCGTGCCGCCCAGCAACTCCGCGAGCTTCTTGCTCAGCGACAGGCCCAGGCCGGTGCCGCGCAGGCGCTTCTGCAGCGGCGATTTCACCTGCGCGAAGTCCTGGAAGATGGCGCCGTGGTACTCGGGCGCGATGCCGATGCCCGTGTCCGCGACGGAGAAAGTGATGTGGCCCGGGCCTTCCAAGCGCGCCGCGACCCGCACCTCGCCCTTGGCGGTGAACTTCAGCGCGTTCGAGATGAAGTTGCGCAGGATCTGGGACAGCTTGCGGTCGTCGGTGAAGAGCTTGGGGATGTCCTGCGGCTCCTCGAACACCAGGTTCACCGCGGGATTGGTCAGCACCGGCTTGAACATGCCGCGCAACGCCGAGAACAGGTCGACCATCTCGAACCAGGCCGGGGAGATCTCCACGCGGCCCGCCTCCACCTTGGCCAGGTCCAGCAGGTCATCGACCATCTCGGCGAATTCGGTCGCGTTCTGCTGGATGAACTCGACCTGCTTGGCCTGTTCCTCGGTCAAGGGGCCGTCGACGCGGTCGATCAGCAGGCGCGCGATGCTGCGGATCGAGTTGATCGGCGTGCGGAATTCGTGGCTCATGTAGGCCAGGAACCGGCTCTTGAGCTCGGTGGCCAGCCGCAGCTGGTCGGCCTGCGAGTCGAGTTCGGCGTAGAGCGCCAGCACGCCGCGGTTGGTCTCTTCCAGCTCGGCGCGCAGCTCCTGCGCTTCCTGCTGCGCGTGGGCCAGCTTCGCCGCCAGGGAATCGGTGTCGCTCATGTCAGTGCCTCCGCCGCAACACGGCGACGGTTGCGTCGTCACGGCCCCGGCAATGGTCGCGCACCAGCAGGGCGGCGGCAAGTGCGGGATCGCGTCCCAGCACGGGCCCGAGCAGATCCGCTTGCCAACGGGTGGCGATGCCGTCGCTGCACACGACCAGCAGCGCATGCGCGGGCCAGGCCGTGCTGGTCTCTTCCGGCGTGCGGATCGTGACCCCGGCAGTGCCGTGCTGCGTGAGCAGCGTGCGGTCGCTGATGCCGGAAACGAGCCGGCCCACCACGTTGCCCGCGCCCGACGTCCGCACCGTATCCGCGCTGGCATCGACCTGCATCATTGCGATGGCAGCGCCCCGCGTCGCGCGCAGGCGCCGGTGCACGTCCTGCAGCAGCTCGGTGGGTGCCGCCAGCGGCTCTTCGCGAAACATCTTCAGCGCGGCCTCGGCGGCCTCGGCCGCTTCGGGGCCATGGCCCAGTCCGTCGACGACCATCACCGTCGCCTTGTTGCCGTGCAATGCGAAGCCCCAGCCGTCGCCGCAGACGGTCTCGCCCGGAGCCGCGAGCGAAATGGCACCGACCACGATGGCGCTTTCCGCCGCCGGCGGCGTGGGCCGCTCCGCGCGCACGCGCGCGACCACGACCGTCCCCTGGGGCACCGACGAATACAGGTCGAAGTCCCCGGCCAGCCGCCGCACCGCGCCGAGGCCGGTGCCCGGCGTGCTGCCGGTGGAAAAGCCGTCGCCGAGCGAGCGCTCCACGTCGCGGATGCCCGGGCCTTCGTCGATGGAAATCACCTCCACCTCGCCGCGCTCGGTGCGCGCCGACAGCAGCAGGCGGCCCTTGTCGGCGTGGCGGACCAGGTTGGTTGCGAGTTCGGTGACCACCAGCGCCAGCCGGCCGGCCTGCACCTCGTCGAGACCGCAGTCGCGCGCGAGTTCGGCCGCGTGCCGGCGCGCTTCGCCCACGCGGCTGGTGTCTCCCATCGGGAAGACGGTGTGCAGGGTCCCGGTGATCACTTCCACCGCACGATGCTCACGCGGGTGCCGGCGCCGGGCGTCGACTGGACGTCGAATTCATGCACCAGGCGCTTGCTGCCCGGCAGGCCCAGGCCCATGCCGCCGCCGGATGTCCAGCCGTCGGTGAGGGCGAGCTTCATGTCGGCGATGCCGGGCCCCTGGTCCTCGAACAGCAGCCGCAGGCCGCGGCGCAGGCCGTCGTCCAGCAGTGCCCAGTGCATGTCGCCGCCCTTGCCGTGGATCACGGTGTTGCGCGACAGCTCGCTGGCCGCCGTGATCATCTTGGTCTGGTCGACCAGCGAGAACTTGAGCTGCTGGGTGAGGACGCGCACCTTCTGGCGGCTGGCGACGATGTCTTCCTCGCTGCGCAGCGGCATCGATCCCTGGGCTTCTTCAGCGGGCAAGCGGCCCCCCCTTGCGGCTGTGCGCCAGCAGCTCCATGCCGCGTTCGACGTTCAGCGCCGTGCGCACGCCTTCGAGCGACAGGCCCAGCTCCACAAGGGTGATGGCCACAGCGGGTTGCATGCCCACCACCACGGTGGTGGCGTCGAGGATGCGCGAGATGCCGGAGATGCTGGCCAGCATGCGGCCGACGAAGGAGTCGACGATTTCCAGCGCGGAGATGTCGATCATCACGCCCTTGGCGCCGGTGGTGGAGATCTTGTTGGCCAGGTCGTCCTGCAAGGCCAGCGCCATCTGGTCCTGCATGTCGAGCTGGATGGTGACCAGGAGCACCTGGCCCATCTGCAGGATGGGAATGCGGTACATCGCGGACTCAGGCGTCGCCGCGGCGCGTGACCACGTAGCCTTGCTGGTCCATCGCCAGCGCCAGCGCGTCGGCCAGGCTGGCCTTGGAGGCGATGCCCTGCAGGTCGATGCCCAGGTGCACGATGGTCTGGGCGATCTGCGGGCGGATGCCGCTGATGATGCATTCGGCGCCCATGAGGCGGATGGCGCTCACCGTCTTCAGCAGGTGCTGCGCCACCAGCGTGTCGACCGTCGGCACGCCCGTGATGTCGATGATGGCCAGGCGCGAGCCGGTGCTGACGATGCGCTCCAGCAGCGTCTCCATCACCACCTGCGTGCGCGCCGAGTCGAGCGTGCCGATCATCGGCACGGCCAGCACGCCTTCGAACAGCTTGATGACCGGGGTGGACAGCTCCAGCAGGTCCTGCTGCTGGCGCTTGATGATGTCCTCGCGGGTCTGCTGGTAGGTGGTGACCGTCCATTGCGCCATGCGGTCGACGAGCGCCGTCGTGGCCCACACGAGCGTCATGAGCTGCTGCGCGTTGCTGCCCGCCTCCTGCTGGATCAACTTGAACAGCGGCCGCTTGAGGGCCAGCACGAACACGCTGGTATCGCCGGCCGACTGGCCCTGCGCCGCGCGCGATCGTGACAGGGATTCCAGCGCGGCGCGCAGCGGCGTCCACGATGCATCCTGGAACGCGTCGAGGCCCGCGCCCGCCGCCAGCGCCTGGCGCAAGGCCCCCACGATCTCCTGCGTTTCGGACTGCATGCCGCGCCGCCCCGAGTCGGAAACGCGGCTCGATCCCGCCCCCGCCTCCTGCTGCCATTCGGCAATGATCTGGGCTTCGTGCTGCTCCAGCAGGCGGAGCAGGACGGTGGTTTCTTGGCTCATGGGGGTGTAGGAATGGTTGAGGAAGGCTCAACCATTATGCGCAGTGCAGTCGAGCATTGGGTGTAGGAGAAGGCCCACACGCATTTGCGGCCTTGTCTAACCCAGCAGGCCTGGCAGTTGAGCCATGTCCACGAAGATGACCGACGCGCCTGCCGCGCGCAGGGCGGCCGGGGCATCATGGCCTGCTTCCGGGGGGCTGTAGCCATAGACCTTCGCGCCCGCTGCCACGCCGGCGCGGACCCCCGTCACGGTGTCTTCCACCACCGCGCAGCGCTCCGGATGCACGCCCAGGCGCTCCATGGCGGCCAGGTACACGTCGGGAAAAGGCTTGGAGCGCGGCATTTCATGGCCGCTGAAGACCCGGCCCTCGAAGAAATCCAGCAGCCCGCATTTGCGCAGCTGCAGTTCCACCTTGAAGCGGTCGGCGCCGGAGCAGCAGGCGATGCGGCCCTGGAAGCGTTCGCTCACCTGCGCCACGGCCTCGACGGCGCGCGGGATCGCCTGCACGTGGGCCACCAGGCCCGCATTGCGGCGCTCGCGAAAGCGCACGAACCATTCCTCGGCCAGCGGCTTGCCGGTCTGCGCCTCGATCAGCGCCTGTTCGTCCTTGACCGCCTTGCCGACGAAGATGCGCATGCACTCGGCCGGCGTGAGCTTCCAGCCCAATTCCTCCAGCATGGCGCGCAGCACGCCGTTGGTGATGCCCTCGCTGTCGACGAGCACGCCGTCGCAGTCGAACAGCACGGCCTCGAATCGTTCGCTCACTTCAAATTCCCGTCCAGGTAATACCAACGGCCGCCTTCGCGCACGAAGCGGCTGCGTTCGTGCAGCCGCTGGCCGCGGCCGGCCAGCCGCGAGCGTGCCACGAATTCGACTTCCGCATGGTCCGCGTCCTGCTGGCGCGCGTCGCGGACTTCCAGGCCCAGCCACTTGAGGCCAGCTTCGAAGGTGAGCTCGCGCGGGCGCGTCGATGCGTGCCAGGTAGCCAGGAGGTAGCCGGCGTCTTCCAGGACGAAGGCGCTGTAGCGGGAGCGCATCAGCGCTTCGGCGTCGGGCGCCGGACAGCCGTCGAAGTCGGCCAGGTAGGGCCCGCAGCAGCGTGCGAGCTCCGGGCGGCCGCACGGACAGGCCGCGGCCGCCTGCGCCCTCATCCCTTCTTCGCCTTGCGCGCTTCCAGCGTTTCGGTGGCGCCGCCCTGCTTCACCCACTCGGTGAAGCCGCCGTCGATGTGGGCCACGTTGGCCATGCCCATGTCCTGCAGCGTCTTGGCCGCCAGAGCGCTGCGCCAGCCGGCCCCGCAGAACAGCACGAACTCCTTGCCCGGGTCGGCAAACAGCTTCTTGTGGTACGGGGAATCGGGGTCGACCCAGAACTCCAGCATGCCGCGCGGCGCGTGGTAGCTGCCCGGGACGCTGCCCTCCGCCTGCAGTTCGCGGATGTCGCGGATGTCGACCAGTTGCAGGTCCGGCTGGCCCAGGCGCGCCTGCACCTCGCCGACCGAGTAGGTCCTGACCTGCGCCATCGCTTCGTCGACGAGCGCGCGGTAGCCCTTGGTGATCGCCATGTCAGAGCCCTCGCTGGATGATGATCTTCTGCACGTCGGACGTGCCTTCGTAGATCTGGCAGACCCGCACGTCGCGCCAGATGCGTTCGACCGGGAAGTCGCTGACGTAGCCGTAGCCGCCCAGCGTCTGGATCGCCGCGCTGCACACGCGTTCGGCCATCTCGCTGGCAAACAGCTTGGCCATGGCCGCTTCCTTCAGGCAGGGCCGGCCCGCATCGCGCAGCGCCGCCGCATGCCAGATCAACTGGCGCGCCGCTTCGATCTGCGTCGCGCAGTCGGCGAGCCGGAAGCCGACCGCCTGGTGGTTGATGATGGCGGTGCCGAAGCTCTCGCGTTCGCGGGCGTACTGCAGCGCGACCTCGAAAGCGCTGCGCGCCATGCCCACGCTCTGCGCCGCGATGCCGATGCGGCCGCCCTCCAGCGCCGACAGGGCAATCTTGTAGCCCTCGCCTTCCTCGCCGATGCGGTTGGCCGCCGGGATGCGGCAGTTCTCGAAATTGATCTGGGCGGTGTCGCTCGAGTGCTGGCCGACCTTTTCTTCCAGCCGCGCGACCACGTAGCCCGGCGTGTCGGTCGGTACCAGGAATGCGCTCATGCCCCGCTTGCCGGCGCCCTTGTCGGTGACGGCGATCACCACCGCCAGCTGGCCGTTCTTGCCGCTGGTGATGAACTGCTTGACGCCGTTCAGCACGTAGCCCTCCCCATCCTTGGTCGCCGTGGTGCGCAGCGCGGACGCATCGCTGCCCACATGCGGCTCGGTCAGGCAGAACACGCCCAGCAGCTCGCCTTGCGCCAGCCGCGTGAGCCACTGCTTTTTCTGCGCATCGCTGCCGTAGCGCATCAGGATCGCGTTGACCGGGCAGTTGGTCACGCTGATCGCGGTGCTGGTGCCGCCGTCGCCGGCCGCGATTTCCTCCAGCACCAAGGCCAGCGTCACGTAGTCCAGCCCGGCGCCGCCGAATTCCTCGGGCACGCAGATGCCGTACGCGCCCAGCGCCGCCAGGCCCTGGTGCGCCTCGCGCGGAAAGACGTGCTCGCGGTCCCATCGCGCCGCGTGCGGCCACAGTTCGCGCTGCGCGAAATCGCGCACCGCATCGCGAATCATTTCCTGGTCGGGCGTGAGCAGCATCTTCTAGGGCTTGGTTAGCGACCGCTGGCGAGGTCCATGATGAGGCGCGAGGCGAGGTACAGGCGGCGCGGGATCGCGTCGACGAGCACGTACTCCGCCTGGTTGCTGTGGTAGCCGAAGCCGGGCAGGCCCAGGCTTTCGATCACCGGCTTGCCGGAGAGCGCCGCGTACGCCGCATCGGTGCCGCCGCCGCCACGCTCGCTCACCTTCAGCTCGGCGCCGGTCTCGCGGTAGATCGCGACGGCCTTTTCGATCATGCGTTTGCCTTCAGCATCGGCATTGAATGCGGGACGGCCATAGTCCACGGTGATCTTCGTTTCGGCTTTCGGCAGGCGCTTCTTGTTGTTGATGCGGTCTTCCAGCGTCTTCAGCAGGCCGTCGAGGTCCGACTTCTTGCCGTAGCGGATGTTCGCTTCGAGGTAGGCGTCGTCCGGGATGATGTTGGACACCTGGCCCGACTTCACGATCGTCCAGTTGAAGCGCAGCTCGCGGGACTTGTCGTCCAGGTCCATCGTGCGCAGGATGATGTCCGAGGCTTCCACCGCCGCATTGACACCGGCTTCGGGGTTCGCGCCGGCGTGGGCGGCCAGGCCCTTCACGCCCACCTTGTAGTAGACGATGCCGGAGGTGCCGAGCGTCAGGTTCTCCTGGTCGACGCTGGTCGGCTCGAAGGACAGCACGTAGTCGTGCTCGCCGGCCACCTTCTGGATCAGGTCGCGCGAACCGAAGGAGCCCTTTTCCTCGTCGGTGTTGAAGAGCACGGTGATCTGGCCGAAGTCCTGGAAGTTGCGCGCCTTCAGCAGCGCCAGCGTGTGCAGGATGATGGCGACGCCGCTCTTGTCGTCGGCGATGCCCGGGCCGTAGGCACGGTTGCCTTCCACGCGGAAGGGCGCCTTGGCGAGCGTGCCTTTCACGTACACGGTGTCCATGTGGGCGATCAGCAGCAGGCGCTTGCCGCCGCGGCCCGGGAAAGTGGCCTGCAGGTTGTCGCCCGCGATGCCGGCTTCGGCCTTGTGGCGCACGACCTTGCCGCCCAGCGCCTGCAGGCGCTGCTCCAGCAGGTTGTCCATGGCGGCCATGCCTTCGGCGTTGCCGGTGCCGGTCTCGATGTTGACCAGGCTTTCCAGCGTGCGCACCACGGCGGCCTGCTCGCCGGTGGCGGCCTGGAACAGGGCGTCGTCGCGCTGCTGCGCGAAACCAGGCTGGGAGAAGGCGAGAACGGCGGCGGCAACGGCGGCGAATGCAAACGGCTTCAAGGACAACTCCGAAAAGGGAAAAACGCGATCTTGCACCAGCCGGGCTTCACCAGCTGTCGAAACGCTTGCCATCGTGGCTCTGGAAGCTGCCCTTGTCGGCCGGCGTCAGGCCCGCGATGACGCGGCGCATGCCGGCCACGCTGTCCTGCACCTGCAAGGGCGCGCCCTGCCCGCCCATGTCCGTCTGCACCCAGCCCGGGTTCATCGCCACGAGGATGGCCTTGGGGTAGTCGGCCTGCGCCGAAGCGACGGCCATGTTGAGCGCTGCCTTGCTGGCGCGGTACACCCAGCTGTAGCTGGAAGCAACGTCCGCGATACGGCCCATGCCGCTGCTGATGAAGACGAACTTGCCCTGCGTCGCCTCGAGCAAGGGCGCCACCTGGGGGATCGCCTGCATCGCGCCCCAGACGTTGGTGCGCATCACGCCGTCGAATTCGTCGCGCGCAGGCGGCTGGGTCGCGCCGCCGCGGGAGATGGTCCCGGCGACGTAGAGCGCGACGTCGATCTTCTCGTCATCGAGCTGCCAGCCGAGGCCGCTGATGCTGGCCGTGTCCGTGACATCGAGCTTGAGCGACTTGGCGCCCAGCGCTTCGATGCGACGCAGGCCGTCGGCATCGCGCGCCGTGGCGATCACGCGATCGCCCGCCGCGCGGTACTGGCGGACGAACTCGAGGCCGATGCCGCGTGACGCGCCGAGGACGAGGACGTTCACGCCAGCTCGAGCGCGACCGCGGTGGCTTCACCGCCGCCGATGCACAGCGTGGCGACGCCGCGCTTGCCGCCGCGCGCCTTCAGCGCGTGCAGCAGCGTCACCATGATGCGGGCGCCGGACGCGCCGATCGGGTGGCCCAGCGCGCAGGCGCCGCCGTTGACGTTGACGATGTCGTGGGAGATCTTCAGCTCTTCCATCAGCGCCATCGGCACGACGGCGAAGGCCTCGTTCACCTCCCACAGGTCGACGTCGCTGGTCTTCCAGCCGGTCTTGGCCAGCAGCTTCTGCGTGGCGCCGACCGGCGCCGTGGCGAACCACTCGGGCTCCTGCGCGTGCGTGGTGTGGGCGACGATGCGCGCCAGCGGCTTCAGGCCCAGGCGCTTGGCGGTGCTCTCGGTCATCATCACCAGCGCTGCCGCGCCGTCGTTGATCGAGGAAGAGGAAGCGGCGGTGATGGTGCCGTCCTTCTTGAAGGCGGGCTTGAGCTGCGGAATCTTGTCCAGCTTCACCTTGCCCGGGCCTTCGTCGATGCTGATCACGCGCTCGCCGGCACGGTCCTTCACCGCCACCGGCACGATCTCGGCGGCGAAGGCGCCGCTCTCCGTGGCCTTCTTGGCGCGCTGCACCGATGCGGTGGCGAAGGCGTCCTGCTGCTCGCGCGTGAACTTGTACTTGGCGGCGCAGTCCTCGCCAAAGGTGCCCATGGAGCGGCCGGCCTGGTAGGCGTCTTCCAGCCCGTCCAGCATCATGTGGTCGTAGACCTTGTCGTGGCCCATGCGGTAGCCGCCGCGTCCTTTCAGCAGCAGGTAAGGCGCGTTGGTCATGCTCTCCATGCCGCCCGCGACCATGATCTCGTGCGTGCCGGCCAGCAGCATGTCGTGCGCCAGCATCGCGGCCTTCATGCCGGAGCCGCACATCTTCGACAGCGTGACCGCGCCGCTCGACTTGGGCAGGCCGCCCTTGAAGGCCGCCTGCCGCGCCGGCGCCTGGCCCTGGCCGGCCATCAGGCAGTTGCCGAACAGCACTTCGCCGACGGCGTCGGCGGGAATGCCGGCGCGCTCGACGGCCGCCTTGATGGCGGCGCCGCCGAGGTCGTGCGCGGCGAGCGACGCGAAGTCGCCCTGGAAGCCGCCCATGGGGGTGCGGGCGGCGCCGACGATGACGATGGATTCAGCCATGGTGATTCTCCTTCAGAGGGTAGAGGCGATGATGGGACCGCGCGCCTCTTCGGCGATGCGGCGGATGTAGTCCTGGAACTGCGGGTCCTCGCCGCGCAGCAGCAGCGGCAGGGCGTTGTGGAAATCCTCGCGCTGGCACCACTCGCGCATGTAGTCGTCCCAGCTGTTCCAGCGGCGCCGCTCGGTCTCGCCCATGTCGGGCTTGAAGGCGACGAGGTAGGCACGCTCGAACAGCGAGATCAGCATGTCGAAGATCACCAGCATGCGCTCGCGCTGTTCCGCGGTTGGATTCTCCAGCGGCTCGTTGGTTCGCAGGTGCAGGTCGGGGTGGCGCAGCACCACCTCGAGGAAGTCGATGTAGGCGTCGGACAGGAGCTGGTACTGCTCCTCCTCCTCGTTGTCGCGCTCCTTGCGCTGCTCCCAGGCGAAGAACAGGATGGCGAAAGGCAGGCCCAGCGTGGTGACGATGAAGCTGGCGACTTCCCAGAAGTCCTTCCATTCTTCGCTCATGCAGCCGCCTCCGCCTGCGCCGGCTGCTGTCGCCGCGCGAAGCGCTTCTCCCGCTCGTAGGGGAACACGTCGTGGACGTGGCCGGCGAGGATGCGTTCCTTGTGCGACTGCCAGAAGGCCGGATCCAGCAGGTCGGCGTGGTGGGCCATGAACACCTCCCGCACCGCGGCGTTCCCGAGCAGGAAAGGGCCGAAGGTCTCCGGGAAGATGTCGCGCGGGCCGACCTTGTACCAGACCTCCCCCGACATTTCCTCCTCCTCGGTGCGCGCCTCGGGCACCTTGCGGAAGTTGCACTCGGTGAGGTACTCGACCTCGTCGTAGTCGTAGAACACGACCTTGCCGTTGCGCGTGACGCCGAAGTTCTTCCACAGCATGTCGCCCGGGAAGATGTTCGCCGCCACCATGTCCTTGATGGCATTGCCGTACTCGATGACGGCGTGCTCCACCTGCTCCTGCGCGCCGGCGTCGAAGGCTTCCTGCAGGTAGATGTTGAGCGGGATCATCCGCCGCTCGATGTACAGGTGCTTGATGATCACCTCGTCGTGGCCGTCGCCGTCGCGGTCGCTGATCTCCAGCTGGCTCGGGGCGAACTTGCGGATCTCCTCCACCAGTTCGTCCTCGAAGCGGTCGCGCGCGAACGCGACTTCGCTGTACTCCAGCGTGTCGGCCATGCGGCCCACCCGGTCGTGCTGCTTGACCAGCAGGTACTTGCGCTGCACCTGCTCGCGGCTGGTGTCCTTCTGCTCGGGGAACCAGTCCTTGATCAGCTTGAACACGTAGGGAAAGGACGGCAGGTCGAACACCAGCATCACCATGCCCTTGATGCCGGGCGCGATGCGGAACTTGTCGCTCGAATGGCGCAGGTGGTGCAGGAAGTCGCGGTAGAACAGCGTCTTGCCCTGCTTGGCCAGGCCGATGGCGTTGTAGATCTCGTTGCGCGGCTTTCGCGGCATCAGGGTGCGCAGGAACTGCACGTAGGCCGCCGGCACCTCCATGTCCGCCATGAAGTAGGCGCGGGCGAAGGAGAACAGCATCTGCAGTTCGTCCTCGCCGAACAGGCAGGTGTCGATCACCAGCTTCGCCGCCTTGTTGTGCAGGATCGGCAGCGCGAAGGGCAGCTCGTTGAAGCCGTTGATGATCTTGCCGACGACGTAGGCGCCCTTGTTGCGGAAGAACAGGGACGACAGCACCTGCACCTGGAAGTTGGCGCGCAGCGTGACGTGCGAAAGCCGCCCGGCCATGGCTTCCAGCACCAGCTGCGCGTCGCGCTCCAGGTCGTCGAAGGGCCGCTGCAGCCGGTAGTTGTCGACGATGCGCACCAGGGTCTCGTGCAGGGTCTCGCGCGTCGGGTAGTAGGAGCGGTAGGTCGGCGTGGCCGCCGGCTCATGGTCCTCGATGTACTCGGTGCTGACCGCGGGCCGGACGAAGATGAAGTCGTTGTGGAAGTAGGTGCGGTGCAGGATCTTGGTCGTGACCGAATTGAAGAAGGTCTCGGCGCACTCGGGCTGGTGGTGGTCGACCAGCAGGCCGATGAAGTGCAGCTTGACCTGCTGCCACACCTCCATCGGCTGCTCGCCGGCCTTGAACTCCAGCTCCAGGCGCTGCACCGCCTCATTCACCCGCAGGTCGTAGAACTCGATGCGTTCGCGCTGCGCGCGCTGCTGTGCGAGCCAGTCCGCAGTCTCGAAGCGGTGCTTGGCGCGCGCGGACTCCAGCCGGAACAGGCGGTAGTGCCGGTTGAAGCCGTCGAGCATCGCCTTGGCGATGTCGTAGGCGAGCGGCGAGTCCAGGCGCTGCGGGAACATGGTCTGGGCTGGCCGGCGCGCGCGGCTAGCGGCGCGCGGCGACCACTCCTTCGACGGCCGCACGGTAGGCCGGCTCGATCTGGTCGGTGTCGGCCACCGTCATGTGCAGGTCCTGCAGCAGGCCGTCGTGGACACCGAAGGCCCAGCCGTGCACGCAGACCTTCTGGCCCTTGGCCCAGGCGTCGGTCATCACGGTGCTGACGCACAGGTTCACCACCTGCTCGATCACGTTCAGGTCCACCAGCGCGTCGCCGCGCCGCTCGGGCCCGAGGTTGTCGAGGATGCCGCGGTGGCGGTCGCGCACGTCCTGGATGTGGCGGATCCAGTTGTCGGCCAGGCCCACGCGCGTGTTGTTCAGCGCGGCCAGCACGCCGCCGCAGCCGTAGTGGCCCACGACCATGATGTGCTCCACCTTCAGCATGTCGACCGCGAACTGCACGGTCGACAGCGCATTGAGGTCCGAGTGCACGATGACGTTCGCGACGTTGCGGTGCACGAACACCTCGCCCGGCTCCAGGCCGGTGATCTGGTTCGCGGGCACGCGGCTGTCGGAGCAGCCGATCCACATGAACTTGGGCTTCTGCTGCTTGGTCAGGCTGGTGAAGAAGCCGGGACGCGTGCGTTCCATTTCCGCGGCCCAGGCGCGGTTGTGGGAGAAGAGGTCGTTGATGTTGGCCATGGTGTGATTGTCGCGTGGCGGCTATGGTCGGGTTGCACCGTCCAGCACGCGCGTCGGCAGCGGACTGAGCGGGGCGCCGGCCGCGGGCCTCTGCAAGGCAGCCAGGTCGGGACGACTGGTGACTGCCTCGACCGCGCGGCCTCCCTCGAAGCGCACCATCACGCCGTCCGGCGCCGCATGCACCGGGCCATGCGTTTCGGCTTCCACCAACGCCTGGCGCCAGGGCTCGCTGTCCAGGTGCGGGCAGAAAGTGCCGGGCAGCCAGCCCAGGCCTTCGCGCACCCCGCCGCCCGGCACGCTGTCGGTCACGTAGCGCTCGAACCAGCAGTTGGCGCCGGCGCTGATGCCGGCCAGCACGGTGCCGGCCTGCCAGGCCGCGTGCAACGCGCGCTCGAAGCCGAACTCGCGCCAGACGGCCAGCATGGCCACGGTGTTGCCGCCGCCGACGTAGACCAGGTCGGCATCGCGCACCGCCTGGGCGTAGTCGCGCTTCATCTCATAGGGGAAGAAAGGCAGGGTCGAGGCGTCGCAGCCGAGCGCGAGGAACAGCTTCAGGAAGCGCAACTGCGCACGCTCGCCATCGCCGGACGCAGTGCCGAGGTACAGCACCCGCGGCGCACGCCCGCGCTGCGGCAGCAGGGACAGCAGGTAGCGCTCCTGCAGTCCGCGCGTGTCTTCCATCAGGAAGCCACCGCCGCCGATGGCGACGACCGCGCCGCTCACATCGTCTCCGCGAACAGCTCCCGACCGATCAGCATGCGGCGGATCTCGCTGGTGCCGGCGCCGATCTCGTACAGCTTGGCGTCGCGCCACAGGCGGCCCAGCGGGTATTCGTTGATGTAGCCGTTGCCACCGAAGACCTGGATGCCTTCGCCCGCCATCCAGGTCGCCTTCTCGGCGCAGTACAGGATGACGGAAGCGCAGTCCTTGCGCACCTGGCGCACGTGCTCGGAGCCGAGCTGGTCGAGGTTCTTGCCCACCGTGTAGCAGTAGGCGCGCGAGGCCTGCAGGATGGTGTACATGTCGGCCAGCTTGCCCTGGATCAGCTGGAACTCGCCGATGCTCTGGCCGAACTGCTTGCGGTCGTGCACGTAGGGGACCACGTTGTCCATCACGGCCTGCATGATGCCGATGGGACCGGCGGCGAGCACCGCCCGCTCGTAGTCGAGGCCGCTCATGAGCACCTTGGCGCCGCCGTTGAGGGTGCCCAGCACGTTGGCCGCCGGCACTTCGACGTTCTCGAACACCAGCTCGCCGGTGTGGCTGCCGCGCATGCCCAGCTTGTCCAGCTTCTGCGCGATGGAGAAGCCCTTCATGCCCTTCTCGATCAGGAAGGCGGTGACGCCGCGCGCGCCGAGCTCGGGCTCGGTCTTGGCGTAGACCACCAGCGTGTCGGCATCGGGGCCGTTGGTGATCCACATCTTGTTGCCATTGAGCAGGTAGAAGCCGCCCTTGTCCTCGGCCTTCAGCTTCATCGAGATGACGTCGCTGCCGGCGCCCGGCTCGCTCATGGCCAGCGCGCCCACGTGCTCGCCCGAGATCAGCTTGGGCAGGTACTTCTTCTTCTGCGCCTCGTTGCCGTTGCGCTTGATCTGGTTGACGCACAGGTTGCTGTGCGCGCCGTAGGAGAGGCCCACCGAGGCGGATGCGCGCGAGATCTCCTCCATCGCCAGCATGTGGGCCAGGTAGCCCATGCCGGCGCCGCCGTATTCCTCGGGCACGGTGATGCCCAGCACGCCGAGGTCGCCCATCTTGCGCCACAGGTCCATGGGGAACTGGTCGCTGCGGTCGATTTCCGCCGCACGCGGGGCGATCTCGCTCTGGGCGAAGTCGTGGACTGCGTTGCGCAGCGCTTCGAGGTCTTCGCCGAGGCCGAAGTCCAGGCCGGGGAGTTGCATGTCACGTCTCCTTTGAATGGTGTTCAGTGCTGGATGCCGCGACCGGCGACGGCCATCAGCGTGGCGCCCATGGTGGCGACCAGTTTCTCGCGTCCGCCGTCCAGTGCATAGGCCCGGCCCTCGGTCACGGTGATCGTGCGGCCGGGCTTGATGACCAGCCCTTCCATGCGGAAGCGCTGGCCTTGCGCCGGCGCCAGCAGGTTGATCTTGAATTCGATGGTGAGCACCGCGGCATCCGGCTGCATGAGCGAGAAGCCCGCATAACCACAGGCGGAGTCGAGCGCGGTGGCCACCATGCCGGCATGCAGGAAGCCGTGCTGCTGGGTCAGGGCCTGCTGCCAGGGCAGCTCGATGACGACCCGGCCGGGCTCCACTTCCGCCAGCGTGGCGCCGATGGTGGCCATGGCGGCCTGCCGGCCGAAGCTGGCGCGCACGCGCTGCTCATAGGCGGCGTCGGCGGGCTCGAAGCGCGGTGCGTCCATGGCAAACCCCTTGCGGCAAACAATTGACGTTTACGTAAACGTCAATTATGCCTTGGACTTGTCCAGGCGCGCCAGCAGGGCGCGCGCTTCCTTTTCGTGGGTACGGACTTCCTCCAGGTTGGCCTGCAGTTCGGCCATCTGCTCTTCCAGCTGCTGCCGGTGCGCGGCCAGCACGGTGAGGAACTTGCGCAGCTGCGGCCCGGTGTCGCGCGGGCTGTCGTACATCTCGATGATGTCCTTGGCCTCCGTGAGCGACAGCCCCAGGCGCTTGGCCCGCAGGGTGAGCTTCAGCCGGGTGCGGTCGCGGGGACTGTAGACGCGGTTGCGGCCGCCGGGGCCGGAGCGCTCCGGGGTCAGCAGCCCCATGTCCTCGTAGAAGCGGATCGCCCGCGTCGTCAGGTCGAATTCGCGCGCGAGGTCGCTGATCGTGTAGCTGTGGGCGGGGGAGGTAACCATCGCCGCCGATTACAACTGACGTTTACGTCAACGTCAATCACCAGGCCGGGATCGCTTCTTCCTTGAGCGCGCCGCGCAGCTCGGGGTAGTTGGGCACCACGGTCTTCACCGTTTCCCAGAAGCGCGGGCTGTGGTCCATCACGCGCAGGTGGCTCAGCTCGTGGGCCACCACGTAGTCGATCACGGGCAGGCGGAAGTGCACCAGCCGCCAGTTCAGGCGGATGGAGCCGTCGCTGTGCGCCGTGCCCCAGAGCGTCCCGGCGCTGCTCAGGGTGAGCTTGCGCCATTGCACGCCCAGCTGCGGCGCGTAGTGGTGCAGGCGCTCGGTGAAGAGCTTCTTGGCCTGGCGCATCAGCCAGGCCTGCACGGCGTCGCGGATCTGGGCGGGCTGCGCGTTCTGCGCGAGGCCGATGTGCAGCGTCATGCGCGCCACGCCGGGCAGCGTCTCGGTGTCGGTGTGCAGCACGCCGCCGGTTTCGCGGAAGTCGTGGCGCGGGTCCAGCACCACGATCACGGTCTCGCCCAGGTAGGGAAAAGTGGCGCCGTCCTTCCACTCGATGCGGGCGGCCTCGAGGCGCTCGTTGCGTTCGCGCGCCGCCTCGAGCTTGTTGACGATCCACTTGGACTTGGAGCGAACGGCCTGGTCGACCTCGCCCAGCGGCACCCAGCGCGGCGCGCTGACCACCAGGCCCTCGGGGCCGACGGAGAAGCCGATGTTCTTGCGCTTGCCGCGGCGGAATTCGTAAGCCACCAGCACGTCGCCCAGCAGGGCTTCGCGGTTGGCATCGGGATGGCGGAAGGCCTGCGGGGAGCAGACCTTGTCCAGCGGCTCCGCCGGAGCGGCGGGCACCAGGGACAGCACGGGCGCCGGAGCAGGCGCGGGAGGCAGTGGTTTCGGCTCGTCGAACAGGTCGAGGAGGAACTGAAACGGAGACTGCATGGGCCGCGATTTTAGTCCCGGCCGTACGCCTCCGGATCGAGGCGGCGCATTTCCCCTTCGATCCATGCCTCCACTTCGCGCATCAATTCATCGGCGCTGCGGCCTTCGCTGGGAATCGGCTTGCCGATGGAGACGTCGACGATGCCGGGCCGCTTGATGAAGGCCTTGCGCGGCCAGACCTTGGCGGAGGTCACGGCGATCGGGATCACCGGCGCGCCGGTGGCGATCGCCAGGCGCGTGCCGCCGGACTTGTAGGTGCCGGCTTGCCCGCGCGGGATGCGCGTGCCCTCGGGGAACATGATGACCCAGATGCCTTGCGCCAGCAGCCGCTTGCCCTGCTCCACCACCTTGTTGAAAGCCTGGGCGCGCTGGCTGCGATCGATGTGGATCATGTCCATGCGACCCATCGCCCAGCCGAAGAAGGGGATGTAGATCAGTTCGCGCTTGAAGACGTAGGCCAGCGGATGCGGCATCAGCGAGGGCATCAGGAAGGTTTCCAGCGTCGACTGGTGCTTCACCAGCAGGATGCCGGGGCTGGTCTTGCCTTGCGGCAGGTTTTCCATGCCGCTCACGCGGTACTGGACGCCGCACAGGATGCGCAGGCCCTCGGTCTGCCAGCGCAGCCAGCGCGCCGCCTTCCACCACATCTGCTCGCCGTTCGACCAGATCGACGACACCACCATCCAGATCCCCCACGGGATGACGGTCACGAGCATCCAGAGCGCGTGCAGCAGGGAGCGGAGTAAAGCCATAGGGCGCGAAGTATCTCAGGTGGGCCGCGGCGCCGGGGCGCGCGCGATCAGCCAGTCGGCGAAGGCGGCCAGGTCCTGGTGCACCACCGTGTCGGCGGGATAGGTGCCGGGCGGCAGCGGCTTGCCGCGCAAGGCCTCGGCCTTGCCGGTCAGCACCAGGTGCGGCTGGCAGCCCACGGCCGCACCGGCCTGGAGGTCGCGCGGCGTGTCGCCGACGGCCGGCACCGTCTTCAGGTCGACGCCGAAGCGCTCGCCGATCTGCTCGAACAGGCCGGGCAGCGGCTTGCGGCAGGCGCAGCCTTCGTCCGGGCTGTGCGGGCAATAGAACACGGCATCGATGCGGCCGCCGAGCGTGCCCAGCGACTTGTGCATCTTGGCGTGGATGGCGTTGAGCGAGGCGACGTCGAAGAGGCCGCGGCCGAGGCCCGACTGGTTGGAGGCCACCGCCACGTGCCAGCCGGCGTGGTTCAGGCGCGCGATGGCTTCCAGCGCGCCGGGCAGCGGCATCCACTCGTCCGGCGTCTTGATGAATTCGTCGCTGTCGACGTTGATGGTGCCGTCGCGGTCGAGGATGACGAGCTTCATCGTGTGCACCTTTACTGCGCCAGGCGAGACAAATCGGCCACGCGGTTCATCGCCTGGTGCAGCGTGGCGAGCAGGCCCAGCCGGTTCAGGCGCAAGTCGGCTTCCTCGGCGTTGACCATCACGTCGTCGAAGAAGGCATCGACCGGCCCCCGCAGCGCGGCCAGCGCCTGGAGCGAGCCGGTGTAGTCGCCGGCGTCGAAGCGGGTACCTGCTTGCGGCGCGATCTTCTGCGTCGCCTCGTACAGCGCCTTCTCCGCTTCTTCCTTCAGCAACTGCGGATTGACGTGCGCATCGGCCTGTTCGGCCTTCTTCAGGATGTTGGAGATGCGCTTGTTGGCCGCAGCCAGGGCCGGCGCTTCCGGCAGCGCCGCGAAGGCGCGCACCGCGGCCAGGCGCTTGGCGACGTCGCCCAGGCGCTGCGGCTTGAGCGCCAGCACGGCGTCGACTTCCTGCGCGCTGTAGCCCTGCTCGCGCAAGGAGCCGGCCAGGCGGTCGTAGATGAAGTCGGTGAGCTGCTCCGCGGTGCCGGGCTGGGCTTGCGGGAACAGGCCCAGCGCTTCCACGACCAGGTCGCCCAGGTTCAGCGGCAGGTCCCTCTCCATCAGCATGCGCACGATGCCCAGGGCATGGCGGCGCAGCGCGAACGGGTCCTTGTCGCCGGTGGGCAACTGACCGATGGCGAACAGGCCCGCCAGCGTCTCCAGCTTGTCGGCGAGGGCCACCACGACACCGACGTCATTGCGCGGCAGCGCGTCGCCGGCGAAGCGCGGGCGGTAGTGGTCCTCGATGGCGGAGGCGACGTCGTCGCCCAGCTGGTCGTGGCGCGCGTAGTAGCCGCCCATGATGCCTTGCAGCTCGGGGAACTCGCCCACCATGTCGGTGAGCAGGTCTGCCTTGGCCAGGCGGGCGGCCGTGTCGGCCTGATGCGCCAGGTGGTCGCTGCCCAGTTGCGCACCGATCACCTTGGCGATCGCGCGCACGCGCTCGATGCGCTCGCCCTGCGTGCCCAGCTTGTTGTGGTAGACCACCTTGGCCAGGCCGGCGACGCGCGACTCCAGCGTCTTCTTGCGGTCCTGGTCGAAGAAGAACTTGGCGTCGGCGAGACGCGGGCGCACCACGCGTTCGTTGCCGCCGGTGACCGCGCTCGCGTCCTGCGGCCGGATGTTGCTGACTAACAGGAACTTGTTGGTGAGCTTGCCCTGGGCGTCCAGCAACGGAAAGTACTTCTGGTTCGCCTTCATCGTGAGGATCAGGCATTCCTGCGGCACCGCGAGGAATTCCTTTTCGAACTCGCAGACGAGGACATTCGGGCGTTCGACCAGCGCGGTTACTTCGTCGAGCAGCGCTTCGTCTTCGATGGGCCTGGCGCCGCCGCCGACCTTTGCCGCCGCTGCCTCGAGCTGGCGCACGATTTCGGCGCGCCGGGCCTCGAAGCCGGCGATCACAGCGCCGTCCTTTTCCAGCGTCGCGGCATAGCTGTCCGCATCGTCCAGGCTGACCGTGGCCTTGGCGGCTTCGAAGCGATGGCCCTGCGTGCTGCGGCCGGACTGCAGTCCCAGCGCATGGACGGGAACGACCTCGCTGCCGTGCAGTGCCACCAGGCCATGCGCGGGGCGCACGAACTTCACGTCGCTCCAGCCGTCCTGCAGCTGGTAGGTCATGATCTTCGGGATCGGCAGCTTGGCGAGGCTTTCATGCAGCGCCTTCTGCAGGCCCTCCGCCAGCTTCGCGCCCTTGACCGTGCTGTCGTAGAAGAGCGCTTCGGCCTTGCCGTCCATCGCGCGCTTCAGGCCGGGAACCGCCGACGCGTCGGCGCCCAGCGCCTGCAGCTTCTTCAGCAGCGCGGGCGACGCATTGCCGCTCGCATCGAGGCCCACGCTCACCGGCATCAGCTTCTGCGACACCGCCTTGTCCGCGCCCTGCGCGGCGACGTTGGTGATGTGCGCGGCCAGCCGGCGCGGCGAAGCAAAGGCGGTGAGCTTCGAATCGGCAGTTGCGAGCCCTTGCGCCTTCAGTTGCTCGAGCAGCACGCCGGAGAAGGACTCGCCCAGCTTCTTCAGCGCCTTGGGCGGCAGTTCCTCGACAAAGAGTTCGACCAGGAGGTTCTTGTTCGCCATCGCTCAGGCCGCCTTCTTCTGCATGTCGGCCACCCATTCGCGCGGCGCCATGGGGAAGCCCAGCCGCTCGCGGCTTTCGTAGTAACTCTGGGCGACGCTGCGCGCCAGGTTGCGGATGCGGCCGATGTAGGCCGCGCGTTCGGTCACGCTGATCGCGCCGCGCGCGTCCAGCAGGTTGAAGCTGTGCGCCGCCTTCAGCACCTGTTCGTAGGCCGGCAGCGCCAGTTGCTGCTCCATCAGGTGCTTCGCCATCTTCTCGTGCGCGCCGAAGGCGGTGAACAGGAAGTCGGCGTCGCTGTGCTCGAAGTTGTAAGTCGACTGCTCCACCTCGTTCTGGTGGTAGACGTCGCCGTAGCTCAGGCCCTCGGTCCACTTCAGGTCGTAGACGTTGTCCACGCCCTGCAGGTACATCGCCAGGCGCTCGAGGCCGTAGGTGATCTCGCCGGTGATCGGCTTGCAGTCGATGCCGCCCACCTGCTGGAAGTAGGTGAACTGCGTGACTTCCATGCCATTGAGCCAGACTTCCCAGCCCAGGCCCCAGGCGCCCAGCGTCGGGTTCTCCCAGTCGTCCTCGACGAAGCGGATGTCGTTCTTCTTCAGGTCGAAGCCCAGGGCCGCCAGCGAACCGAGGTACAGCTCGAGGATGTTGGCCGGCGCGGGCTTGAGCACCACCTGGTACTGGTAGTAGTGCTGCAGGCGGTTCGGGTTCTGGCCGTAGCGGCCGTCCTTGGGCCGGCGGCTGGGCTGCACGTAGGCGGCCTTCCAGGGTTCGGGACCGATGGCGCGCAGGAAGGTGGCCGTGTGCGAAGTGCCGGCGCCGACTTCCATGTCGTAGGGCTGCAGCAGGGCGCAGCCCTGTGCGTCCCAGTACGACTGCAGCTTCAGGATGATTTGCTGGAATGTGAGCATGGGGCTGCGGGACCGGCCGCGGCCGCTCCCGGAATCAGGCGCGGGCCGGCGGCCCGCGGAACCGTCAATTGTAGGGGGCGGCCCCGCGGCGGCGCAGGGCCCAGGCGGCAACCGCCGCGGCCGCCGCCAGTGCCCACCAGGGCCAGAGTCCCAGGCGCGCGATCCACCAGGCATACGGGGTGATGATCCGGCCGCCTTGCACGTCGCCCAGCAGGACGCCACGGGTGTAGCGCGGCAAGGCTCGTGTCACTACGCCGCGCCGGTCGATGATCACCGTCGCGCCCGTGTTGGTCGCACGCAGCATGGGCCGCGCGAACTCCAGCGCGCGCATGCGGCTGATCTGCAGGTGCTGGTCGATGGCGATGGAATTGCCGAACCAGCCGATGTTGCTGACGTTGACGAAGACCGTGGGCGCGCGCGCAGGGTCGATGAAGCGGGCGCCCAGTTCCTCGCCGAACAGATCCTCGTAGCAGATGTTGGGGGCCCAGCGCTCGCCCTGCCACTCCAGGGAAGGCTGCCCCACGTCGCCGCGGTTGAAGTCGCCCAGCGGGATGTTCATCAGCCGCGTGAACCACTTGAAGAAGGGCGGGATGAATTCGCCGAAAGGCACCAGGTGGTGCTTGTCGTAGCGGTAGCTGGCGCCGTCCGGCTGGATGGCGATGACCGAGTTGGTGTAGCCCTGCTCGTAGCTGCCCAGCGGAATGCCGACGAGCGCCGCGCGGCCGCCCGGCTTGAAGCTGTTGCGCAGCGCGTCCAGGTAGCCTTCGGGCAGTTGCTGCGGCAGCAGCGGCAAGGCGGTTTCGGGCGCGACCACCAGCGCGGCGTTCGTCTTCGCCAGTTCCTCGCCGTACCAGCCGAGCGCCAGCGGGATGCCGCTGCCGCCCTCGAACTTCTCGTCCTGCGGGATGTTCCCCTGCAGCAGCGCCACCCGCACCGGGCGCGTGATCGGCTGCTCCATGGGCGCGAGGCGCTGTGCGGCGGTGCAGGCCGCCAGCAGCCCCGCGCCGGCCGCCACGACCAGCCAGTAGCGGCGCCTGCCGCGCATGACCGGATCGAGCAACAAGGCCAGCAGCCAGGCCAGCCCTGCGGCCACTGCGGTGATGCCATGCACGCCGATCCAGGGCGCCAGCAGCGCCAGCGGTCCATCGGTGTGGGCATAGCCGCCCTCGCCCCAGGGAAAGCCGGTGAACCAGGTGACCCGGGCGAGCTCCGCCGCCAGCCACAGCAGCGCGAACAGCAGGCCGGTGGGCAGCGTGTTGCGCGGCGCCAGCCAGCCCAGCCCGGCGCAGGCAGCGGCGTAATAGCAAGCGAGGAAGGCCGCCAGCGCCAGGACCGCCACCACGGCCAGGGGCGCCGGCAGGCCGCCGTAGACGTGCATGGAAATGAACAGCCACCAGAAGGTCGCGGCCAGCCAGGCCAGGGCATAGATCCAGCCCATGAGCGCGGCGCGCAGCGGCGTGACCTGCCTTTGCAGGAGTGCGCACAGCGCGGCGAGCGAGAGCAGTTGCAGCCACCACTGCGGCTGCCCGTCCCAGGGCGAGGCCATCGCGCAAGCCTGCAGCACGCCGGCCAGCGCGGCCAGCAGCACGGAAGCGAACAGCGCGATCCGCGGGCTCAAGCGTTGCGGCCGGCGGCGTCGACCGGCGTCACCTTGAACCAGCGCACCGCGCCGCCCTTGGTGTGCAGCACCACGAAGTTGAGCCCGCCCAGCACCGTCGACTCGCCGCGCTTGGGCACGTGGCCCATCTCGTGCGCGATCAGCCCGCCGATGGTGTCGAAGTCCTGGTCGGCCTCCTTGCCTTCGAGCCGGACGCTGAAGGCTTCGTTGACGCGCTCGATGGAGGTGTCGCCGCTGACGCGATAGGTCTGGTCGGCCAGGCCGAAGATGTCGCCCTCGTCCTCGGCGATGTCGAACTCGTCCTCGATCTCGCCGACGATCTGCTCCAGCACGTCCTCGATGGTGATCAGGCCCGCCACGCGGCCGAATTCGTCGATGACGATCGCCAGGTGGTTGCGATTGCCCCGGAAATCGCGCAGCAGGTCGTTCAGCCCCTTGCTTTCCGGCACGAAGGTGGCCGGCCGCAGCAACTGGCGCGGATTGAACGTCGGCGCGCGCTGCAGCTTCAGCAGGTCCTTGGCCAGCAGGATGCCGATGATGTTGTCCCGGTCGCCTTCATAGACGGGGAAGCGCGAGTGCGCGGTGTCGATCACGACGTTGAGGATTTCCTCGTACGGGGCGTCGACGTTCACGCAGTCCATGCGCGGGGCCGCGACCATCACGTCGCCGGCGGTGAGCCCGGCCATGCGGATCACGCCTTCCAGCATGACGCGCGACTCCGGGCCGATGATGTCGTTGTCCTCGGCGTCGGCCAGCGTTTCGATCAGCTCCTCGGTGGAGTCCGGACCTGGGTGGATGAATTCGGCAACCTTCTGCAGGAAGGTGCGTTTGTCCGTTTTGTCGGATGCGGTGGCGCGCGCAGGGTGTGGTTCTGACACAGCCGTGAGGCGGAGTGGAGGGACCAATAGGATAGCGGATTGGCCGCGCGCGGGGGCTGCCCGGCGGTGCGGCCGTTCAGCGGCCGGACTTGCCGCGCGTGCTGCTGGCGCCGGAACGGATCTCCTGGACGGTGGCCAGCAGGTCCAGGAAATTGCGCGCCTGCTTCTTCAGGCGATAGTCGGTCTGGGCGATCTGCTCTTCCAGGAACTCGCTCACGCGGCCTTCGAGCGTGGCGGGCGGCAGGCGCAGGTACGCTTCCGTTTCACTGCCCGCGCGCTCGAGCGTCGCCCCCGCATTGCGGGCGATCTTGATCATGGCGACGTTCTCGGAGAGCGCGTGGATGAACATCAGCTCCACGCCCTCGTTGCGCGCGTGCATGACGGCCCGATCGAACAGCCGGGCGCCGTAGCCGCGACCACGCGCCTTCTTCAGCACGGACACGCCGAATTCCGCGCCCGGCGTGGCACCCGGCTCCGGAATGAAGGCGAGGTGCGCCATGGCAATCAGTTCGAGCCGGCGGTTGAAGATGCCGAAAACCTCGTCGCGTTCGAAGTCGAGTTGTTCCACGTAGCGCTGGACGTGCTCGTCGGTGGCGGCGTAGCCGAAGCGCAGGTAGCGATCCTGGGCGTCCAGGGCCAGCAGGTGCTTGAGGATGCGTTCGCGCTGGCCGGCGCCCAGCGAGCGGATCGGCACGATCCCCGCGGGCTTGAAGAGGGCAGGCGTCTCGGACATGGCTCTAATCTAAGGGTTTCCCCGAGCCCTCCAAGGGTTTGGAGGCCGAGAACGGTAGTACTACCTAATCGGCAGGACGGGCAATTGTCGCAAGCTGTTTCAAAATAGCCGCCTTCGGCACCGCTGCCAGCCAACTGCAAGAAATGCCAAGAGCCGTCGCCAACCGACTCGCTCGCCATACCAAGGTGATCGCCGTGGCCGACGTGGTCGAGTCGGTGCGGCTGATGGAGCAGGACGAGCAGGAATTCATCCGCCGCTGGCACGGGTTCATCACCTTCTTCAAGAGCCACCTGCCGCAGGAAACCGGGCGCATGCACAAGAGCCTGGGCGACGGCCTGATGGTGGAATTCTCCGATCCGGAAGGCTGCCTGCGGGCCGCGCTGGCCATGCAGGCCTGGTTCGACGAAAGCAACCACGGCCTGCCGCTGGAGGAGCACGTGCACCTGCGCATAGGCGCGCACGTGGCGGACTTCGTCGCCGATGAACACGACATCTACGGCACCGACGTCAACCTCACCTCGCGCATCGCCACGCTGGCGGGTCCGGGCGAGATCGTCATCTCCGCCGCCCTGCGCGACCGCATCCGCGGCGAGCTCGAAGGCTTCCTGGAGGACCTGGGGCACTGCCACCTGAAGCACGTGCGGCAACCTGTGCGGGCGTTTCGGGTGGGACGTGCAGGTCGCGCGCCCGTGCTGCCGGCCGCCGACAGTGGACGCGTTCCGACACGCGTGGCGCTCGCGGTGCTGCCGTTCACCGAAGACGTCGGCACCCAGGGCCTCGGCGAGGCGGTGGCCGACGAGGTGGTGGCAGCGCTGGCGCAACTCGGCGAAGTGCAGGTCCTGTCGCGGCTGGGCGGGACGCAGCCCGTCGCGGAACGCGCGCATTACCTGCTGCGCGGGCACGCGCGGCACGCCGAGGGGCGGATCGGGCTGTTCGTGGAGCTGAGCGAAGCCACGAGCGGCCACGTCGCCTGGGCCCACAGCTACAAGGGCACCTCGTCCGAGCTCTTTTCCGAGAATGCGACGCTGATCCAGGCCGTGGTGACGGCGGTGGTCTCGGGCTTGGTGGCCAGCGAGTCGGAACGGGGGCGCGGCCGGCCGCTGCCCACGCTCGCCAACCACACCCTGCTGCTGGGCGCCATCGACCTGATGCACCGGCTCGCGCCCGGCGACCTGGAACGCGCCCGCGCGATGCTGGAGCACCTGCTGGAACGCAACCGCCACCACCCGGCCGTACTTGCCTGGCTGGCGCATTGGCATGTGCTGAACCTCTGGCAGGGAGGGCCGAGCGACCGGCGCACGCAGGTGGGCATGGCGCGCCAGTACGCCAATGCGGCGCTCAAGTCGGATCCGCGCTCATCTCTGGCGCTGTGCCTGGGCGGCCAGATGCATCTGCACCTGCAGCGCGATGCGCAGCTGGCGGCGGCGCGCTACATCCAGCTGCTGCGGCACAAGCCCGACGACCCCCTCGGCTTGCTGCTGCAAGGCGAGTTGCTGGCGCTGCGTGGCGAGGGCGCCGAAGCGCTGCTTCTGGCTGAACGTGCGCTCGTTCTCTGCAGGCTGGAACAGGTGCGGCCCTGGTACGAGCGCATCGCGGCGCAGGCGGCGCTGGTGGCAGGTGAGCCCGCACGCGCCCTGGAACTGGCCCACAGCGCCGCCGCCGCGCAGCCCGAGAGCGTGCCCACGCTGTGCGTGCTGGCGCTGGCCCAGCACGCAGTCGGTCGCCTCGATGACGCGCGGGCCACCGTGCAGCAGCTGTTGGCACTGCGGCCGGACTTCACGCTGCGCGTGTATGCCGAGGGCGGCGCCGGTGCAGCGATCCTGGGGCAGCAGGCGGTCGACGCCCTTGCGCTGGCGGGCGTCCCGGGGGCTGAAGCTACCAGCGTGCCGGCAGCTTCTTCTTCAACGTGATGCGCTTGACGCCGAGTTCCACGTAGCCGCCTTTTTCCAGGTCCTTCAGCAGCCGGCTCACCATTTCGCGCGACGCGCCGACGCGGCTGGCGATCTGCTGGTGCGTGATCTGCGTGAGCTGCACGGGCGTCTGTGCCGCGGCCGGACCATGCTCGCTTTCCAGCGTATGGATCACGCGGCCGTAGACATCGAGCAGCGCCATCTGCCGCGCCGTTTCGGTGGCCGAGCGCGCCCGGCGGATCACCTGCGTCACCAGCTTGATCGCGAAGGTCGGCTCCTCGTCGAGGTGCTGCAACACGGCTTGACGCGTGACCAGGCAACACAGCACCGGCCCGAGCGACATCACCGAAGCCGACCGCGGGCCGCCATCGAGCGACATCTCGCCGAAGTAGTCGCCCGCCACGATGGTGCCGTAGGTGATCTCGCGGCCGTTTTCGTCGGTGGCGTAGACCTTGACCTGGCCCTGGAGCAGCACGAAGAGCGAATCACCGGGTTCGCCTTCGTTCAGCAGGATGGTGTTCTTGCGATAACTTCGCAGGATGCCGCGCGCGGCCAGCCGGCCGATGGACGGTTCGAGCATCGCAATGAGCCGCTCCTGCTCCGCGGCAGTCCTGGACACGTTCATGGCGTCCCCCCTTGAAAAATCACTCTAGCACGGCAGTAAGCGCAGCCCAAGAGGGCCGGCGCTAGTGGACCGGATGGTGCAGCGGCGAGCCGAGCGGGGGCAGGACGGCGACCCGCCCCACCAGCATCCGCACGCCGCTCGACTGCGTCTTGGCGCAGAGACTGCGGATATGGCTGCGCACAGTGGACACCGCTACCTTCAGCTGCACCGCCACCTCGGGCGCCGAACAGCCCTGGCACAGGATAGCGAGCACCTGCTCCTCGCTGTGGGTCAGCCCGTGGCTGCGGGCGAAGAAGCACAGCATGAGGCTGTCGCATACCGAGGTGCGGGAAAGGAACAGGCCCAGGGTCGGCGCCCGGGCCGGCCCCTCCCCGCGCAACGGCACCACGGCGACGCTCAAGCCCCAGCCCGCGGGGCAGCGCAGGCTCACCAGGCTTCGTTTGCCGGCGCCGCCCTTGGCCAGGGCTTGCCGCAGGACGCGGGTCTGCTTCGGATCGTGGGCCTGGAGATAGCCTTCCTGCACGGCGAGCGGCTGGCCCCGCGACAGCACCTGGCGCGCGGCCTGGTTGGCCAGCAGCAGCCGGCCCTCGGAGCTGGCCAGGACGACGCCGTGTGCCAGTTCGTCCAAAAGCATTGCCAAGGCGCCACCCACGCGCTCGTGGGCTGCCCGCAAATGCCCCACGCCCAAGGGGCTGGTCGTAGCCAGATGGTTCATCTTTTCACTCCCTCGGCGCACAGCTTAGGAAGGCGGGAGCCCCCGGCGTGAGGCATTTTCCGGGGGAGCCCTTGTGAAAGATTCACCTGGACAGCACGGAAAGCGTGTGGTCCATCACCTCCGGGGCAAAGGCCAGGTCTACGTGGGCGCGACCGGGGACGAAGCGGTTGTCGGCGCCTTCGAGGCGTGCGGTCGACGGCGGGAACACGATGTTGTCGCAGTTGGTGTACCAGCAGGTCCACGGCGGCCGCGGGTGCGCGGATTCGTGTTGCTGCAAGCCGCGCAACCAGCCGCTGTCCAGGCGCATCTGGCGGCCGTTGGGGCGGCGGCTGAAGCGTCCGAGCCAGGTGCCATGGTGGGGACTGGCGATGGTCACCACGTGCTGCAGACGGTTGGCCGCGCCATGCGTGCGCAGCCAGCTGCGCGCCGCGAGTCCGCCCATGCTGTGGCAGACGAGCACGGGGGGTTTGCCGGTCAACGCCGTCAGGCGTCGGACGGCTTCTTCGACGCAGTCGCCGTTGGCGTCGATCTCGCCGAACACCGGTTCGAGGTTGACTGCGATGTGCGGGACTCCGCGCTCGCGCAGCCTGCGCATCCAGGGCGCCCAGAAGCCGCGATTGCACATGAAGCCATGCAGCAGGACCACGCCGGTGCGCCCCTCGCTTTCTGGCGGAAGGTAATCGTCAACCTCCCGCCAGCGCAGTGGTTGCCGCCAGTAGAAGACCTGGAACAGCTGGCGCGTTTCGCCCAGCCACGCGCGCAGCAGCTGCGCGGGGGAAGCATCGGGGACATCCCGGTCGCCGCGCGCGACCAGGGCGAGCAAGGCGAATTCGATGGCCAGCACGATGGGCGCGAGCAATAGCAGCAGCACAAAGCCGGTCCAGGCGAGCGCCGGCGCACGGCTGGCCCAGAATGCCAGCCAGGCCAGGGCGGCGACCGCCTGGACATAGCCCATGCGGCGCAGGAGTCGGGCAAGCTGGGAGCGGACCGGCATGGCTTCGAGTATCCGCCACGGGATGGCTAGACTGTGGCCTCGATGAACACCGCTGAACGCATCCGGCGCGCCGTTGCCGAAGTCGAACAGTTGCGGCAGGAGAACCAGGCCGTGCCACGCATCCGGGCCGCGGTCTCGGCGGTGAAGACCTTGCAGTCGCGCCGCTTCGGTGGCACCTATGCCGACCTGCTGGCCGGCGGCCCGTACGCGACGGCGACGCGCTTCTTCCTCGAGGAGCTGTACACGGATCGCGACTACGCCGAACGCGATGCGCAGTTCGCGCGCATCGCCGGCGCGATGGAGAAGCTGTTCCCGCGTGACGTGGCGGAGACGGCGGCGGCCCTGGCCGAACTGCATGCCCTGACCGAGTCGCTGGACCACGCGATGGCCATCGCGATGGAGGCCTCGTCCGGCGACGAGGTAGCCCGCTACGTTGCAGCCTGGCGGCGCGTCGGGCGCCGCGCCGAGCGCGAGCGGCAGCTGGAACGCGTGCTGGCGATCGGCCGCGAGATGGGCCGCATCACGCGCCTCCCGGGCCTGCGCCTGATGCTGAAGATGATGCGGGGACCGGCCACCGCGGCAGGGATGGCTTCGCTGCAGCGCTTCCTGGAGGCGGGCTTCGACACCTTTGCGGCCGTCGCGCGATCGCGCGACGGCGTGGCGGTCTTCCTGGCCATGATCGAAGCGCGCGAGCGGGAAGTGCTGCGCCTTCTGTTCGACGCCGAGCCTGTCGCTTGCGAGACCGAACTGGCGCGCATCCTAGGACAAGCCCGCTAGCCCGGCGCGGCAGCTCTTCCCACAATGGACGCCATGGAGCAAGCAATGGACACGCAGCCCAGGCCCTGGCTGGAGAGCTATCCCGAAGGCGTGCCGCACGCGGTGCGGCCGGAACAATACGCGTCGCTCACCCAGCTGCTGGAGGAATCGTTCCGCAAGCACGCGGCGCGTCCCGTCTCCGTGTGCATGGAACACTGGATGACCTATCGCGAGCTGGACGAGCACTCGCGCGCGCTGGGCGCCTGGCTGCAGTCGCGCGGGCTCGAGCCGGGCGCGCGGGTGGCGATCATGCTGCCCAACATCCCGCAGTTCGCGGTGACGATGGCCGCGGTGCTGCGGGCCGGCTATACCTGCGTCAACGTCAACCCGCTCTACACGGCGCGTGAACTGGAACACCAGCTGAAGGACTCGGGCGCGACGGCTATCGTGATCCTGGAGAACTTCGCCAGGACTTTCTCCGAGGTCGCCGACCGAACGCCGGTGAAACACGTGGTGCTGGCCGCGATGGGCGACCTGCTGGGGCCCTGGAACGGGCGCTGGATCACGTTTGCCGTGCGCCACCTCGCGAAGATGGTGCCGCCCTACCGCCTGCCCCTGGACGAAGGCCGCACCGTGACCTCGTTCCCGGCGGCATTGCGCGAAGGGGAAGGACTGCAGTTCCGCAACGTGGAGCAGTCGCTGGATTCGGTGGCTTTCCTGCAGTACACCGGGGGCACGACCGGCCTGTCGAAAGGCGCCGTCCTCACCCACCGCAACATCGTGGCGGCGATCCTGCAGGCGGAGGCCTGGTTCACGCCGGCACTGGGACGCGTGGGCGACGTCAGCCGGGTCAATGCGATCGCGGCCCTGCCGCTGTATCACATCTTCGCGCTGACGCTGTGCCTGCTGGCGATCCGCTGGGGCGCGCACATGACGCTGATTCCCAACCCGCGCGACATCGGCAAGTTCGTCGAGGTGCTGAAGAAGCGCCCTTTCCACATGCTGCCGGCGGTCAACACGCTGTTCAATGCATTGCTGCAGCATCCGCAGTTCCGCTCCGTCGATTTCTCGCAGCTGTCCGTGTCGCAGGCAGGGGGCATGGCCGCTTCCGAGGGGACGGCGCGAGCCTGGCGCCAGGCGACCGGCTGCGTGATGGTCGAGGGTTGGGGCATGAGCGAGACCTGCGCCATCGGCACCAACAATCCGCTGAATACGCGCGAGTTCTCCGGCACGATCGGCCTGCCGCTGCCGGGCATCGACATCGCGATCAAGGACGACGCGGGCGGGTCCCTCCCGCTGGGTGAACGCGGCGAGATCTGCGTCCGCGGCCCCAACGTGATGACGGGCTATTTCCGGCAGCCCGAGGAGAATGCAAAGGCGTTCACGCCCGACGGGTTCCTGCGCACCGGCGACATCGGCGTGATGGACGAGAGGGGCTACACGCGCATCGTCGACCGCAAGAAGGACATGATCCTGGTGAGCGGCTTCAACGTGTTCCCGAACGAGCTGGAGAACGTGATCTCCACCTGTCCGGGCGTCGTCGAATGCGCGGCGATCGGCGTACCGGACGAAAAGCAGGGCGAAGCGATCAAGGTGTTCGTCGTGAAGAACGATCCGACGCTGACCGAGGAAGGCGTCGCCGGGCATTGCCGGCAGCACCTGACCGGCTACAAGCTGCCGAAATACATCGAGTTCCGCGACGAACTGCCCAAGAGCAACGTCGGCAAGATCCTGAGGCGCGAACTGCGTGCGGCCGCCTGAGTTGCTGCCGCAAGGCGTGGCCGTGCACGAGCGCGGTTGGCTGTCTGCCAACCTGATCGTGCTGCAGGGTGCGCAGGGGACAGCCGTCGTTGATACCGGCTACGTGACGCATTCGGACCAGACCTTGGCCTTGGTGCGCGGCGCGCTCGGGGACCGGCCGCTCGACGTCATCGTCAACACGCACCTGCACAGCGATCACTGCGGCGGCAACGCGGCGCTGCAGGCGGCCTATCCGAAGGCGCGTACTTTCATTCCGCCCGGGCTTGCCGCGCATGTGCGCGATTGGGATCCCGTGGCCTTGAGCTACGAGCCGACCGGCCAGAAGTGCCCGCCGTTCCGCATCGATGGAACGCTGCTGCCTGGCAGCGAAGTCCGGCTCGGTGACCTCGCCTGGCAGGTGCATGCGGCGCCGGGCCACGATCCCCACTCGGTGGTGCTGTTCGAGCCGCACAGCCGCGCGCTGCTCTCGGCCGATGCGCTGTGGGAGAACGGGTTTGGCGTCGTTTTCCCCGAACTTGAAGGCGAGCAGGCTTTCAACGAAGTGGCCGCCACGCTGGACCTGATCGCTTCGCTGCAGCCGGCCCTCGTCGTGCCGGGCCACGGAAGCATGTTCACCGACGTGGCCGGCGCCCTGTCGCGCGCGCGCAGCCGGCTCGAAGCGTATCGCTCGCAGCCGACCCGCCACGCGATCCACGCGGCCAAGGTGCTGCTGAAGTTCAAGTTGCTGGAAGTCCAGCGCCTGCCGTGGGACGAGTTCGTCGCTTGGGCCGTGGCCACCCCTTACTTTCGACTGGTGCGTGAACGCTGGTTTCCGGGGCAATCGCTGCCGGGCTGGGTGCAGCAGCTGTACGCCGAATTGGCGGAATCGGGCGCTGCCGGGCGGGAGCCTGGCTTCGCGACGAATCGTTGAAGCCTCACTATCATCCTGGAATGATGCCGTCCTATCCTCTCCATCGATCGGCCGCCGCCCTGGTGCTGGCGCTCGGCGCGCTTGCGTGCCTTCCTGCCGCGGCGGCTGTGCCGGCGCATTCCAAGATCGGCTGGGTCACAGCGTCCACGGATGCCGAAGTCGACAAGGCCTTTGCCCAGGCGCGGCAGACCGGGCGGCCGGTCTACCTGTACTGGGGCGCGGTCTGGTGCCCTCCTTGCAACCAGGTGAAGGCGACGCTGTTCAACCGGCCCGACTTCGCCGAGCGCTCGCGTGCGTTCATCCCGGTGTACGTGGATGGCGACCGGCCGGGGGCGCAGAAGATCGCGTCGCGCTTCAAGGTGTCGGGCTATCCGACGATGGTGGTGTTCCGTCCGGACGGAACCGAGATCACACGCTTGCCGGGCGAAGTCGATCCCCAGCGTTACCTGCTGACCTTGAGCGCCGCCCTCAACGCCCAGGCGCCGGTGAAGGATCTGGTGGCGCGCGCGCAGGCCGGCCAGAAGCTGACCGACGAGCAGTGGAACCTGCTGGCCTTCTATTCGTGGGACACCGACGAGCAGCAAGTGATGCCGAATGCGGAACTCGGCAAGCGGCTCGGGGAGCTGGCCGCGCACGTGCCTGCGAACCTGCCCCAACTGCGCGATCGACTCGCACTGAAGGCCATCGCGGCTCGCATCGACGGTCCGGCCGATGCGGCGGTGGCGCAGGCCGATCGCGCCGCGGTTGAGCGCATGCTGGCGGATCCGGAGAGCGTCCGGCAGCAGTGGGATCAGCTGTCCGCCGTTTCGGACAAGTTCGTGAAGTACCTGGCGCCCGATCCGACCGCTCGGGTGACGCTGGCTGCTTCCTGGGAGAAGGCGCTCGCGCGCCGGATTTCCGAAGGCGGCCTTTCCAACTCGGAACAGGTCGATGGGCTGTATGCGCGCGTGGTCCTGCTGAAACTTGCCGAGCGCAGCGAAACCCTGTCTCCTGCTCGCGTCGCTGAGATGCAGAAGGAAGTGGCGCGGGTGGTTGCCGCCACGACCGACCGGTACGAACGGCAAGCCGTCGTCCCCAGCGCCGCTCACGTACTTTCGCGCTCCGGGCTGCTGGATGCCTCGGATGCGATGCTCAAGGCCGAACTGCCGCGCGCGGTGGCGCCCTACTATCACATGCTTGCGCTGGCGGACAACGCCAAGACGCGGAAGGATGCCAAGACAGCGTTGTCCTGGTATGAGCAAGCGTGGAAGGCTTCGGAAGGTCCGGCCACGCGCGTCCAGTGGGGCACCAATTACGTTCGCAACATCATCGAATTGACGCCTAACGACATCCAACGGATCTCTACTGCTTCACGCGCCGTGGTCGGCGGTCTCGAGCCGAAAGGCGAAACCTTCTTCGAGCGCAACCAGCGATCGCTGCAGCGCATGGCCAAGCGCATGGCCGAGTGGCAGGGCGCCGATGCGAGCCGATCTCAAGTCGTGACGCAGGTGCGCGTCGACCTGGAGAAGGTTTGCAAGAAGGTGCCGGCGAAAGACGCCGGGCGGGGCAACTGCGAACAGGTCTTCAACGCCAAGGAAGCGACCAGTTCCTGACTCTCCGCGACTTCACGGAAAGCGGCCCTTGCGGCCGCTTTTTTTTCGCGGGCTTTTCCGTCTCGGAAAAAGAAAAGGCCCGTCATTTCTGACGGGCCTCTCTCGCTATAACAGCCTGACGATGTCCTACTTTCACACGGGAACCCGCACTATCATCGGCGCAGAGGCGTTTCACTGTCCTGTTCGGGATGGGAAGGAGTGGGACCACCTCGCTATGGTCATCAGGCATAACTTTTTGCCATCTTGCTTTTGGGGCAAGACAGCCAATTCATAGAGTCTTATCAGCTTGGTGCTTGGGAGCACCGGTATTTGATTGCGTTCAACCCTGGCATAACACCTTGATCGGTCTGATCAAAGTTATAGGGTCAAGCCGCACGAGCAATTAGTATCAGTTAGCTTAACGCATTACTGCGCTTCCACACCTGACCTATCAACGTCCTGGTCTAGAACGACTCTTCAGGGGGCTCAAGGCCCCGGCAGATCTCATCTTGAAACGAGTTTCCCGCTTAGATGCTTTCAGCGGTTATCTCTTCCGCACTTAGCTACCCTGCAATGCCACTGGCGTGACAACAGGTACACCAGAGGTGCGTCCACTCCGGTCCTCTCGTACTAGGAGCAGGCTTCCTCAAATCTGCAGCGCCCACGGAAGATAGGGACCAAACTGTCTCACGACGTTTTAAACCCAGCTCACGTACCTCTTTAAATGGCGAACAGCCATACCCTTGGGACCGGCTACAGCCCCAGGATGAGATGAGCCGACATCGAGGTGCCAAACACCGCCGTCGATATGAACTCTTGGGCGGTATCAGCCTGTTATCCCCAGAGTACCTTTTATCCGTTGAGCGATGGCCCTTCCATACAGAACCACCGGATCACTATGTCCTGCTTTCGCATCTGCTCGACTTGTCAGTCTCGCAGTTAAGCACGCTTATGCCATTGCACTATCGTCACGATGTCCGACCGTAACTAGCGTACCTTCGAACTCCTCCGTTACGCTTTGGGAGGAGACCGCCCCAGTCAAACTGCCTACCATGCACTGTCCCCGGCCCGGATAACGGGCCTAGGTTAGAACCTCAAACGCACCAGGGTGGTATTTCAACGTTGGCTCCACCAGATCTAGCGACCCGGCTTCAAAGCCTCCCACCTATCCTACACAGATCCGTTCAAAGTCCAATACAAAGCTACAGTAAAGGTTCATGGGGTCTTTCCGTCTTTCCGCGGGGAGATTGCATCATCACAAACATTTCAACTTCGCTGAGTCTCGGGAGGAGACAGTGTGGCCATCGTTACGCCATTCGTGCAGGTCGGAACTTACCCGACAAGGAATTTCGCTACCTTAGGACCGTTATAGTTACGGCCGCCGTTTACTGGGACTTCGATCAAGAGCTTGCACCCCATCACTTAATCTTCCAGCACCGGGCAGGCGTCACACCCTATACGTCCACTTTCGTGTTTGCAGAGTGCTGTGTTTTTATTAAACAGTCGCAGCCACCGATTTTTTGCAACCTCATTGGGCTCCATCCGCGAGGGACTTCACCTACTAAAGGCACACCTTCTTCCGAAGTTACGGTGTCAATTTGCCGAGTTCCTTCTCCCGAGTTCTCTCAAGCGCCTGAGAATACTCATCTCGCGCACCAGTGTCGGTTTGCGGTACGGTCGTGTGTAGCTGAAGCTTAGTGGCTTTTCCTGGAAGCAGGGTATCACTCACTTCGGCGGCAAGCCGCCTCGTTATCACCCCTCATCTAAGCCCGGCGGATTTACCTACCAGGCACGACTACAGGCTTGAACCGGGACATCCAACACCCGGCCGAGTTAACCTTCTCCGTCCCCACATCGCACTACACATCGGTACAGGAATATTGACCTGTTTCCCATCAGCTACGCATCTCTGCCTCGCCTTAGGGGCCGACTCACTCTACGCCGATGAACGTTGCGTAGAAAACCTTGCGCTTACGGCGAGCGGGCTTTTCACCCGCTTTAACGCTACTCATGTCAGCATTCGCACTTCTGATACCTCCAGCATCCCTCTCGAGACACCTTCACAGGCTTACAGAACGCTCTCCTACCACTTGCACTTGCGTGCAAATCCGCAGCTTCGGTAACTGGCTTAGCCCCGTTACATCTTCCGCGCAGGACGACTCGATCAGTGAGCTATTACGCTTTCTTTAAATGATGGCTGCTTCTAAGCCAACATCCTGACTGTTTTAGCCTTCCCACTTCGTTTCCCACTTAGCCAATTTTAGGGACCTTAGCTGGCGGTCTGGGTTGTTTCCCTCTTGAGTCCGGACGTTAGCACCCGGTGCTCTGTCTCCCGCGCTGTACTCTTCGGTATTCGGAGTTTGCCTTGGTTTGGTAAGTCGCCATGACCCCCTAGCCAAAACAGTGCTCTACCCCCGAAGGTAATACGCGAGGCACTACCTAAATAGTTTTCGGAGAGAACCAGCTATTTCCAAGTTTGTTTAGCCTTTCACCCCTATCCACAGCTCATCCGCTAGTTTTGCAACACTAGTCGGTTCGGACCTCCAGTACCTGTTACGGCACCTTCATCCTGGCCATGGATAGATCACTTGGTTTCGGGTCTACACCCAGCGACTAGACGCCCTGTTCGGACTCGGTTTCCCTACGCCTTCCCTATTCGGTTAAGCTTGCCACTGAATGTAAGTCGCTGACCCATTATACAAAAGGTACGCAGTCACCCTTGCGGGCTCCTACTTTTTGTAAGCATGCGGTTTCAGGATCTATTTCACTCCCCGCCTGGGGTTCTTTTCGCCTTTCCCTCACGGTACTAGTTCACTATCGGTCGATTACGAGTATTTAGCCTTGGAGGATGGTCCCCCCATCTTCAGACAGGATTTCTCGTGTCCCGCCCTACTTTTCGCTAGCTCAGTACCACACAGATCTTTTCGCGTACGGGGCTATCACCCTCTGTAGCCGGCCTTTCCAAGCCGTTCCGCTAAGTTCTGCGCTATCACTAGCAGGCTGTTCCGATTTCGCTCGCCACTACTTTCGGAATCTCGGTTGATGTCTATTCCTCGAGCTACTGAGATGTTTCAGTTCACCCGGTTCGCCTCGCATGACTATGTATTCATCATGCGATACCCCTAAGGGTGGGTTTCCCCATTCGGAAATCTCCGGATCAAAGCTTATTTGCCAGCTCCCCGAAGCTTATCGCAGGCTATCACGTCCTTCGTCGCCTGTAATCGCCAAGGCATCCACCACATGCTCTTATTCACTTGACCCTATAACTTTGACCCCTCTCACGAGGATTCACAGTCAATCAAGGAATCGCGAGGTCTTTCACCTCGCGCGTTATGCCGTCTTCATACTTTCGGTTTGATCCGAAATTGAAGTCTGGTTGACGCAATCAAAAAATTGTCATTGGCGGCACGGTCTGCCATGAAGCAGTTTCCGCCAATAACGCTGATTCGACTCTATGAATTGTTAAAGAACAGCCGATTGACACCAGGAGATCCTGGAGTCAACAACAAAGCAGCCTGGCGAAGCGCCAAGCCGCTTTGGTGTTGATCTATTTCGATAATGTTGTTTGGTGGAGGATGACGGGATCGAACCGACGACCCCCTGCTTGCAAAGCAGGTGCTCTCCCAGCTGAGCTAATCCCCCAGGAATTTGGATCCAGTGGAGATGGTGGGTCTGGTTGGTCTCGAACCAACGACCCCCGCCTTATCAAGACGGTGCTCTAACCAACTGAGCTACAGACCCAGGCCGGTCGCTTAAACGAGCAGTACGCCGCTGGCGACATCTTCCAACAACCGATAAGTGTGAGCGTTTGAGCTTGAACTGCTAGTGTTTCCAGAAAGGAGGTGATCCAGCCGCACCTTCCGATACGGCTACCTTGTTACGACTTCACCCCAGTCACGAACCCTGCCGTGGTAATCGCCCTCCTTGCGGTTAGGCTAACTACTTCTGGCAGAACCCGCTCCCATGGTGTGACGGGCGGTGTGTACAAGACCCGGGAACGTATTCACCGCGACATGCTGATCCGCGATTACTAGCGATTCCGACTTCACGCAGTCGAGTTGCAGACTGCGATCCGGACTACGACTGGTTTTATGGGATTAGCTCCCCCTCGCGGGTTGGCAACCCTCTGTACCAGCCATTGTATGACGTGTGTAGCCCTACCCATAAGGGCCATGAGGACTTGACGTCATCCCCACCTTCCTCCGGTTTGTCACCGGCAGTCTCATTAGAGTGCCCTTTCGTAGCAACTAATGACAAGGGTTGCGCTCGTTGCGGGACTTAACCCAACATCTCACGACACGAGCTGACGACAGCCATGCAGCACCTGTGTTCTGGCTCTCTTTCGAGCACTCCCACATCTCTGCGGGATTCCAGACATGTCAAGGGTAGGTAAGGTTTTTCGCGTTGCATCGAATTAAACCACATCATCCACCGCTTGTGCGGGTCCCCGTCAATTCCTTTGAGTTTCAACCTTGCGGCCGTACTCCCCAGGCGGTCAACTTCACGCGTTAGCTTCGTTACTGAGTCAGTGAAGACCCAACAACCAGTTGACATCGTTTAGGGCGTGGACTACCAGGGTATCTAATCCTGTTTGCTCCCCACGCTTTCGTGCATGAGCGTCAGTACAGGTCCAGGGGATTGCCTTCGCCATCGGTGTTCCTCCGCATATCTACGCATTTCACTGCTACACGCGGAATTCCATCCCCCTCTACCGTACTCTAGCTATGCAGTCACAAATGCAGTTCCCAGGTTAAGCCCGGGGATTTCACACCTGTCTTACATAACCGCCTGCGCACGCTTTACGCCCAGTAATTCCGATTAACGCTTGCACCCTACGTATTACCGCGGCTGCTGGCACGTAGTTAGCCGGTGCTTATTCTTACGGTACCGTCATGAGCCCTCTGTATTAGAAAAGGCCTTTTCGTTCCGTACAAAAGCAGTTTACAACCCGAGGGCCTTCATCCTGCACGCGGAATGGCTGGATCAGGCTTGCGCCCATTGTCCAAAATTCCCCACTGCTGCCTCCCGTAGGAGTCTGGGCCGTGTCTCAGTCCCAGTGTGGCTGGTCGTCCTCTCAGACCAGCTACAGATCGTCGGCTTGGTGAGCCTTTACCCCACCAACTACCTAATCTGCCATCGGCCGCTCCAATTGCGCGAGGTCTTGCGATCCCCCGCTTTCAACCTCAGTTCGTATGCGGTATTAGCGTAGCTTTCGCTACGTTATCCCCCACAACTGGGCACGTTCCGATGTATTACTCACCCGTTCGCCACTCGCCACCAGGGTTGCCCCCGTGCTGCCGTTCGACTTGCATGTGTAAAGCATTCCGCCAGCGTTCAATCTGAGCCAGGATCAAACTCTACAGTTCGATCTTGATGTTTGCTCAATAGGAATCGAAGTGAACTTCACTTCTTCTCTCTATGAGCGTTTGATTTGTTCCGAAGAACTTGGCAGCTCGCCATCAAACGCCCACGCTTATCGGCTGTATGTTTTTAATGAACCCGCAAGAATTACCAGCTTTGCGCTTCGTCTTCTTGCCAACCCCGCTGCGATCAGCGAAGCCCTCGATTATGACAGATTTTAGGAAGGCCCGTCAACTTCTCAGGGTTTTCGCTGATTGACTGGACTGCCTCCGCAGCCGCTTGCTTCTTCAGCGAAGCCTTGAATTCTAGCACGCTTTTCGCGTTCTCATCAATGCTCGTTTGCGGAGCACTGATGAGAACGCCCCGTCCGTAGACGGGGCGCCTCGCTATAACAGCCTGACGATGTCCTACTTTCACACGGGAACCCGCACTATCATCGGCGCAGAGGCGTTTCACTGTCCTGTTCGGGATGGGAAGGAGTGGGACCACCTCGCTATGGTCATCAGGCATAACTTTTTGCCATCTTGCTTTTGGGGCAAGACAGCCAATTCATAGAGTCTTATCAGCTTGGTGCTTGGGAGCACCGGTATTTGATTGCGTTCAACCCTGGCATAACACCTTGATCGGTCTGATCAAAGTTATAGGGTCAAGCCGCACGAGCAATTAGTATCAGTTAGCTTAACGCATTACTGCGCTTCCACACCTGACCTATCAACGTCCTGGTCTAGAACGACTCTTCAGGGGGCTCAAGGCCCCGGCAGATCTCATCTTGAAACGAGTTTCCCGCTTAGATGCTTTCAGCGGTTATCTCTTCCGCACTTAGCTACCCTGCAATGCCACTGGCGTGACAACAGGTACACCAGAGGTGCGTCCACTCCGGTCCTCTCGTACTAGGAGCAGGCTTCCTCAAATCTGCAGCGCCCACGGAAGATAGGGACCAAACTGTCTCACGACGTTTTAAACCCAGCTCACGTACCTCTTTAAATGGCGAACAGCCATACCCTTGGGACCGGCTACAGCCCCAGGATGAGATGAGCCGACATCGAGGTGCCAAACACCGCCGTCGATATGAACTCTTGGGCGGTATCAGCCTGTTATCCCCAGAGTACCTTTTATCCGTTGAGCGATGGCCCTTCCATACAGAACCACCGGATCACTATGTCCTGCTTTCGCATCTGCTCGACTTGTCAGTCTCGCAGTTAAGCACGCTTATGCCATTGCACTATCGTCACGATGTCCGACCGTAACTAGCGTACCTTCGAACTCCTCCGTTACGCTTTGGGAGGAGACCGCCCCAGTCAAACTGCCTACCATGCACTGTCCCCGGCCCGGATAACGGGCCTAGGTTAGAACCTCAAACGCACCAGGGTGGTATTTCAACGTTGGCTCCACCAGATCTAGCGACCCGGCTTCAAAGCCTCCCACCTATCCTACACAGATCCGTTCAAAGTCCAATACAAAGCTACAGTAAAGGTTCATGGGGTCTTTCCGTCTTTCCGCGGGGAGATTGCATCATCACAAACATTTCAACTTCGCTGAGTCTCGGGAGGAGACAGTGTGGCCATCGTTACGCCATTCGTGCAGGTCGGAACTTACCCGACAAGGAATTTCGCTACCTTAGGACCGTTATAGTTACGGCCGCCGTTTACTGGGACTTCGATCAAGAGCTTGCACCCCATCACTTAATCTTCCAGCACCGGGCAGGCGTCACACCCTATACGTCCACTTTCGTGTTTGCAGAGTGCTGTGTTTTTATTAAACAGTCGCAGCCACCGATTTTTTGCAACCTCATTGGGCTCCATCCGCGAGGGACTTCACCTACTAAAGGCACACCTTCTTCCGAAGTTACGGTGTCAATTTGCCGAGTTCCTTCTCCCGAGTTCTCTCAAGCGCCTGAGAATACTCATCTCGCGCACCAGTGTCGGTTTGCGGTACGGTCGTGTGTAGCTGAAGCTTAGTGGCTTTTCCTGGAAGCAGGGTATCACTCACTTCGGCGGCAAGCCGCCTCGTTATCACCCCTCATCTAAGCCCGGCGGATTTACCTACCAGGCACGACTACAGGCTTGAACCGGGACATCCAACACCCGGCCGAGTTAACCTTCTCCGTCCCCACATCGCACTACACATCGGTACAGGAATATTGACCTGTTTCCCATCAGCTACGCATCTCTGCCTCGCCTTAGGGGCCGACTCACTCTACGCCGATGAACGTTGCGTAGAAAACCTTGCGCTTACGGCGAGCGGGCTTTTCACCCGCTTTAACGCTACTCATGTCAGCATTCGCACTTCTGATACCTCCAGCATCCCTCTCGAGACACCTTCACAGGCTTACAGAACGCTCTCCTACCACTTGCACTTGCGTGCAAATCCGCAGCTTCGGTAACTGGCTTAGCCCCGTTACATCTTCCGCGCAGGACGACTCGATCAGTGAGCTATTACGCTTTCTTTAAATGATGGCTGCTTCTAAGCCAACATCCTGACTGTTTTAGCCTTCCCACTTCGTTTCCCACTTAGCCAATTTTAGGGACCTTAGCTGGCGGTCTGGGTTGTTTCCCTCTTGAGTCCGGACGTTAGCACCCGGTGCTCTGTCTCCCGCGCTGTACTCTTCGGTATTCGGAGTTTGCCTTGGTTTGGTAAGTCGCCATGACCCCCTAGCCAAAACAGTGCTCTACCCCCGAAGGTAATACGCGAGGCACTACCTAAATAGTTTTCGGAGAGAACCAGCTATTTCCAAGTTTGTTTAGCCTTTCACCCCTATCCACAGCTCATCCGCTAGTTTTGCAACACTAGTCGGTTCGGACCTCCAGTACCTGTTACGGCACCTTCATCCTGGCCATGGATAGATCACTTGGTTTCGGGTCTACACCCAGCGACTAGACGCCCTGTTCGGACTCGGTTTCCCTACGCCTTCCCTATTCGGTTAAGCTTGCCACTGAATGTAAGTCGCTGACCCATTATACAAAAGGTACGCAGTCACCCTTGCGGGCTCCTACTTTTTGTAAGCATGCGGTTTCAGGATCTATTTCACTCCCCGCCTGGGGTTCTTTTCGCCTTTCCCTCACGGTACTAGTTCACTATCGGTCGATTACGAGTATTTAGCCTTGGAGGATGGTCCCCCCATCTTCAGACAGGATTTCTCGTGTCCCGCCCTACTTTTCGCTAGCTCAGTACCACACAGATCTTTTCGCGTACGGGGCTATCACCCTCTGTAGCCGGCCTTTCCAAGCCGTTCCGCTAAGTTCTGCGCTATCACTAGCAGGCTGTTCCGATTTCGCTCGCCACTACTTTCGGAATCTCGGTTGATGTCTATTCCTCGAGCTACTGAGATGTTTCAGTTCACCCGGTTCGCCTCGCATGACTATGTATTCATCATGCGATACCCCTAAGGGTGGGTTTCCCCATTCGGAAATCTCCGGATCAAAGCTTATTTGCCAGCTCCCCGAAGCTTATCGCAGGCTATCACGTCCTTCGTCGCCTGTAATCGCCAAGGCATCCACCACATGCTCTTATTCACTTGACCCTATAACTTTGACCCCTCTCACGAGGATTCACAGTCAATCAAGGAATCGCGAGGTCTTTCACCTCGCGCGTTATGCCGTCTTCATACTTTCGGTTTGATCCGAAATTGAAGTCTGGTTGACGCAATCAAAAAATTGTCATTGGCGGCACGGTCTGCCATGAAGCAGTTTCCGCCAATAACGCTGATTCGACTCTATGAATTGTTAAAGAACAGCCGATTGACACCAGGAGATCCTGGAGTCAACAACAAAGCAGCCTGGCGAAGCGCCAAGCCGCTTTGGTGTTGATCTATTTCGATAATGTTGTTTGGTGGAGGATGACGGGATCGAACCGACGACCCCCTGCTTGCAAAGCAGGTGCTCTCCCAGCTGAGCTAATCCCCCAGGAATTTGGATCCAGTGGAGATGGTGGGTCTGGTTGGTCTCGAACCAACGACCCCCGCCTTATCAAGACGGTGCTCTAACCAACTGAGCTACAGACCCAGGCCGGTCGCTTAAACGAGCAGTACGCCGCTGGCGACATCTTCCAACAACCGATAAGTGTGAGCGTTTGAGCTTGAACTGCTAGTGTTTCCAGAAAGGAGGTGATCCAGCCGCACCTTCCGATACGGCTACCTTGTTACGACTTCACCCCAGTCACGAACCCTGCCGTGGTAATCGCCCTCCTTGCGGTTAGGCTAACTACTTCTGGCAGAACCCGCTCCCATGGTGTGACGGGCGGTGTGTACAAGACCCGGGAACGTATTCACCGCGACATGCTGATCCGCGATTACTAGCGATTCCGACTTCACGCAGTCGAGTTGCAGACTGCGATCCGGACTACGACTGGTTTTATGGGATTAGCTCCCCCTCGCGGGTTGGCAACCCTCTGTACCAGCCATTGTATGACGTGTGTAGCCCTACCCATAAGGGCCATGAGGACTTGACGTCATCCCCACCTTCCTCCGGTTTGTCACCGGCAGTCTCATTAGAGTGCCCTTTCGTAGCAACTAATGACAAGGGTTGCGCTCGTTGCGGGACTTAACCCAACATCTCACGACACGAGCTGACGACAGCCATGCAGCACCTGTGTTCTGGCTCTCTTTCGAGCACTCCCACATCTCTGCGGGATTCCAGACATGTCAAGGGTAGGTAAGGTTTTTCGCGTTGCATCGAATTAAACCACATCATCCACCGCTTGTGCGGGTCCCCGTCAATTCCTTTGAGTTTCAACCTTGCGGCCGTACTCCCCAGGCGGTCAACTTCACGCGTTAGCTTCGTTACTGAGTCAGTGAAGACCCAACAACCAGTTGACATCGTTTAGGGCGTGGACTACCAGGGTATCTAATCCTGTTTGCTCCCCACGCTTTCGTGCATGAGCGTCAGTACAGGTCCAGGGGATTGCCTTCGCCATCGGTGTTCCTCCGCATATCTACGCATTTCACTGCTACACGCGGAATTCCATCCCCCTCTACCGTACTCTAGCTATGCAGTCACAAATGCAGTTCCCAGGTTAAGCCCGGGGATTTCACACCTGTCTTACATAACCGCCTGCGCACGCTTTACGCCCAGTAATTCCGATTAACGCTTGCACCCTACGTATTACCGCGGCTGCTGGCACGTAGTTAGCCGGTGCTTATTCTTACGGTACCGTCATGAGCCCTCTGTATTAGAAAAGGCCTTTTCGTTCCGTACAAAAGCAGTTTACAACCCGAGGGCCTTCATCCTGCACGCGGAATGGCTGGATCAGGCTTGCGCCCATTGTCCAAAATTCCCCACTGCTGCCTCCCGTAGGAGTCTGGGCCGTGTCTCAGTCCCAGTGTGGCTGGTCGTCCTCTCAGACCAGCTACAGATCGTCGGCTTGGTGAGCCTTTACCCCACCAACTACCTAATCTGCCATCGGCCGCTCCAATTGCGCGAGGTCTTGCGATCCCCCGCTTTCAACCTCAGTTCGTATGCGGTATTAGCGTAGCTTTCGCTACGTTATCCCCCACAACTGGGCACGTTCCGATGTATTACTCACCCGTTCGCCACTCGCCACCAGGGTTGCCCCCGTGCTGCCGTTCGACTTGCATGTGTAAAGCATTCCGCCAGCGTTCAATCTGAGCCAGGATCAAACTCTACAGTTCGATCTTGATGTTTGCTCAATAGGAATCGAAGTGAACTTCACTTCTTCTCTCTATGAGCGTTTGATTTGTTCCGAAGAACTTGGCAGCTCGCCATCAAACGCCCACGCTTATCGGCTGTATGTTTTTAATGAACCCGCAAGAATCACCAGCTTTGCGCTTCGTCTTCTTGCTAACCCCGCTGCGATCAGCGAAGCCCTCGATTATGACAGATTTTTTAGCAGTCCGTCAAGCTCTTAGAAATTTTTTCGCTTCGTTCGATTGGCGTCTTGCGTTGCCTTTCGCGTTCAGCGGAGCCTTGGATTCTATACCGACTTTTGCGTGTCAGTCAAAACCTTCAGTCTCTTCCGGTCTCTGCCGATTGCGTTGAACGTTTTCGTTCGCAGCGATCAGCGGAGCCCGCGACTATAGCACGATCGGGGAAACCCTGACTAGGCCGTGAGCGGTAACGAGCGGTTGCGGCGCCCGGTCAGGGCAAACAGCGCATTCGCCACCGCCGGCGCCAGGGGAGGCACGCCTGGTTCCCCGACACCGGCCGGAGGCCGCTCGCTCGCCACGATCCAGGTTTCCACCTGCGGCGTCGCAGCGAGTCCGAGCATGGGATAGCTGGGGAAGTTCCCCTGCTGGACCACCCCGTCGTGAACATCCACACGCCCATACAGGGCGGCTGTCAGGGCGAGGACCACCGCGCCCTCCATCTGCTGGGCAATGATGTTGGGGTTGATCGCGGTGCCGCAGTCGATGGCGCACACCACCCGGTGCACGCGCGGCTGGCCGCCCTCGATCGACACTTCCGCCACCTGCGCCACGATGGAGCCGAAGGATTCGTGCAAGGCGACACCGCGGGCCCGCCCGGCCGGTAGCTTGCCACCCCAGCCGGCCCGCGCCGCCGCCAGGTTCAACACTGCCAGATGGCGCGGCGCCTTCTTCAGCAGCCCGCGCCGCAGTTCGACCGGATCGCGCTGCAGCTCGGCGGCGAGTTCGTCGACGAAGCACTCGGCAAAGAAGGCGTTGTGCGAATGGCCGACCGAACGCCAGAAGCCCACGGGAACCCCGGAGCGCGTGAAGACATGCTCCATCTTCTGGTGCGCGAATCCATAGGGCTGGTCGAACAGGCCTTCCGACGCGGTCTTGTCGGGCAATTCCACCGGCCCCGCCAGCGCCGGCATGCCGCGCTCCGTCCAGCGCGGCGTGATCGCATCGCCGGCGGACTTGATCTGCAGGGCGACCGGCTCACCCGCCTTGTCCAGCGTTGCGCGCATCCGGGCCACATGCATGGGCCGGTAGAAATCATGCGCCGTGTCTTCCTCGCGTGACCACAGCAGCTGGACGGGAACGCCCGGCATGTCCATGGCGATGCGCACGGCCTGGGCCACGTAATCCACCTCCAGCCGGCGACCGAAACCGCCGCCCAGCAGCGTGACGTGCATATCGACGTTCGCCAGCGGCACGCCCGCCACGCGCGCCGCAACGCCCCGGCACATCTGCGGCACCTGCGTCGGCGCCCAGATCTCGACACGATCCCCCACCACGCGCACCGTCGCGTTCATGGGCTCCAGCGTCGCATGCGCAAGATAAGGCGCGCTGTACCAGGCCTCGAGCGTCCGGGTTCCGGTGCGCCGCGCCTCCTCGGCGTCGCCCCGCGCGTGGAAGACGTGCCCATCGCCCGTCTTGACTGCCTGTTCCAGCTCCTTGGCGATCGTGCGCGTGTCCACGCGGCCTTGCGTCGGCGCCGACCACTCGACTTCCACCGCCTTCACCGCCTGCTGCGCCTGCCAATGGCTGTCGGCCACGATGGCGATGCCGGCCGCGGACCCAGCAAAGGCCGGCAATTGCACGAACCGCCGCGCCCCCGGCATCGCCAGCGCGGCGCTCGCATCGATGCGCCCGGGCGCTCCACCCAGCACGGGGCTCAGTCGCAACGCCGCATGCAACATCCCCGGCAGGCGCACGTCGATGCCGAATCGCGCCGTGCCGTTCACCTTGGCAGCCAGGTCCAGCCGCGGCGCGGGCCGCCCGATCAGCTTCCAGTCCTTGCGCTCCTTCAGCCGCACCTCGCCCGGCGGCGTTGCCGCGGCATGGCGCGCCAGTTCCCCATACGGGGCCGACAAGCCGGAAGGATGGGTGACCACGCCGTTGGCAACGCTCAAGTCTTCCACCGGCAGCTTCCATTGCAGCGACGCCGCGCCGATGAGCGACGCACGCGCCGTCGCCGCGGCCATGCGCACGACCTCCCAGGCATCGGCCACGCTGGAGGAGCCACCGGTCGCATTGATGCCCAGCTCGCGCGCCACCTTGCCCACCAGCCAACGGCTCGCCTTCACCCGGCCGAAGCCGTCCTCGCGTTCTTCTTCGTCGGGATGGAAGGGCAGGCTCGCCACCAGCATCGCGACGTTGCCGTAGATCGCGTCGGCGCCCGCCTGCTCGATGCGCATCGCCGACAGCGGCACATCCAGTTCCTCCGCCGCCAACATGGGAAGCGCGGTGTGCACGCCCTGGCCCATCTCGCTGCGTGGCATCGCCAGGACGACGCTGCCATCGGGCAGCACCTTGATCCAGCCGTTGAGCGCCATGTCACCCTCGCCGGGCAACATCAACTGTCCGAGCCCGATGCGCGAGCGTTGCGGCGTCAACGCCCAGCCGACCAGCAGCGCGCCGGCGCCGGCGGTGGTTCCCAGCAGCCAGGTGCGGCGTTTCACGCTTTCACCCCGGCCGCGCGTTTGATCGCCGCACGCACGCGCTGGTACGTGCCGCAGCGGCAGATGTTGGTGATCGCCTCGTCGATGTCGGCATCGCTGGGCTTGGGTTTTTTCTCCAGCAGCGCCGCGGCAGCCATCAGCATGCCGCTCTGGCAATAGCCGCACTGCGGAACTTGCTCGGCGATCCACGCGGCCTCCAGCGGATGCGCCTTGCCGGCGGGGGCCAGGCCCTCGATGGTCTGGATCTTCCTGCCGGCCACACTGCCGACGGTGGTGACGCAGGAGCGCACGGCCTGGCCGTCGATGCGCACCGTGCAGGCGCCGCAGGCGGCGACGCCGCAGCCGTACTTGGTGCCGGTCATCGCTAGCAGGTCGCGCAGCACCCACAGCAGCGGCATGGCCGGGTCGGCCTGCACGTCCCTGCGGGCGCCATTGATGTTTAGTTCCAAGGAACGCTCCCAGCGCCGGTGTGGATTCCACTATAGCCAACCCGACCGTATCCGGCGAATGCCCCTGTTGCGCCGCCGCCGCGGTGATAACCTCCAACGCTTTCCCCGGATTTCCATGGCCCTGATCACCCTTGCCGACGCCCAGCTGGCTTTCGGCCACTTCGCGTTGCTGGACCACGCCGATTTCTCGCTGCAGTCCGGCGAGCGCGTCGGCCTGATCGGCCGCAACGGCGCCGGCAAGTCCTCGCTGCTGCGCATCGTGGGCGGCATGGAGCGGCCCGACGACGGCACCGTGCAGGTGCAGCAGGGCCTGCGCATCGCCTTCGTCGCCCAGGAGCCGCAACTCAAGGAAGACCAGACGGTGTTCGACGCCGTGCAGGAAGGCCTTGCCGACGTGATCGCGCTGGTCGACCGCTACACGCACAGCCAGGGCGACCTCGATGCGCTGCAAGGCCTGATCGAAGCGCAGGACGGCTGGAACTGGCGGCAGCGCGTCGACGAGACCCTGCAGCGCTTGCACCTCGCGCCCGAAGCCGTGATCGGCACGCTCTCCGGCGGCAACCGCAAGCGGGTGGCCCTGGCGCAGGCGCTCGTGCGCCGCCCCGACGTGCTGCTGCTGGACGAGCCGACCAACCACCTCGACCTCGATTCGATCGAATGGCTGGAAAACCTGCTGATCGACTTCCGCGGCAGCGTGCTGCTGATCACGCACGACCGCGCCTTCCTCGATCGCGTGGCGACCCGCATCGTCGAACTCGATCGCGGCCGGCTGCTGTCCTATCCCGGCAATTTCAGCCAGTACCAGGCGCTGAAGGCGGAGCAGCTCGCACAGGAAGCGGTGATCAACGCCAAGGCCGACAAGCTGCTCGCGCAGGAGGAAGTCTGGGTGCGCAAGGGCGTCGAGGCGCGGCGCACGCGCGCGCAAGGCCGCATCACCCGCCTGCAGCAGCTGCGCGCGCGGCGCAGCGAGCGGCGCGAGGCGCTGGGCCGCGTCAGCATGGACGTCGCCACGGGCCAATCCAGCGGCAAGATCGTCGCGGAGCTCACCGACGTCTCCAAGTCCTTCCCGATTGAAGGCGGCGGCCGGCGCACCGTGGTGCGCGATTTCACCGCCACCATCCTGCGCGGCGACAAGGTCGGCCTGGTCGGCCCCAACGGCGCCGGCAAGACGACGCTGCTGAAGATGATCCTCGGCGAGCTCGCGCCCGACAGCGGCAAGATGCGCCAGGGCAGCAACCTGCAGGTGGCCTATTTCGACCAGATGCGCACCGCGCTCGACCCCAACGCCACGCTGGAGGACTTCATCAGCCCCGGCAGCGAGTGGATCGAGATCGGCAAGCAGCGCAAGCACGTCAAAAGCTACCTCGGCGACTTCCTGTTTTCTCCGGCGCGCTCCGGCTCGCCGGTGCGCTCCCTCTCCGGCGGCGAACGCAACCGCCTGCTGCTCGCGCGGCTGTTCGCGCGCCCGGCCAACGTGCTGGTGCTGGACGAACCCACCAACGACCTCGACATCGACACGCTGGAGCTGCTCGAGGAACTGCTGCAGGACTACGAAGGCACGGTGTTCCTGGTCAGCCACGATCGCGCTTTCCTCGACAACGTCGTCACCAGCACGATCGCCTTCGAGGGCGACGGCCGCTGGCGCGAATACGAAGGCGGCGTGCAGGACTGGCTGACGCAATCGCGGCGGTCACGCGAAATCGCGGCAACGCAGGCCGCAGCGGCGCCGACCGCCGCGCGCGAAAAGGCGCAGCCCGCGGCCCCAGCGCCCCCAGCCGCACCCAAGCGCAAGCTGGGCTACAAGGAGCAGCGCGAACTGGAGTCCCTGCCCGCTCGCATCGAGTCGCTGGAGCAGGAACAGAAGGCCATCCAGACCGAGCTCGAAAAGAACAACGGCGCGGTCTATCGCGACGATCCGGGCCGCGGCGCGCAACTGGCGCAACGCAACGCGCAGATCGAAGACGAGTTGATGCAGGCACTGGAACGCTGGGACGCCCTGGGCCAGCTGTAGGCGGCAACTGGCAGCGAGTCGTGGCCATTGCTGACCTTGCGGTAACCCCTTAAAGCCGGGGCGCGGGCTACATTCCCGTCACCCTATGCGTACCCCAGCCGCCAGCCCCGCCGCCCCTGCCTCCCATCCCTCCAGCCGCGGGTGGTGGCGCTGGCTCGCAGCCGCCGTTCTCCTCAGCTGGGCCAGCGGCTGCGCGAGCCTGCCGGCCAACATCAATCGCACGAACACGACGGCCTTCGCGCAACCGGACCAGACACCGCTCGGCCAGCTCGTGCTGGCCCGCCGCGCCCAGGCCGCCGTGAAGAGCGACTCGGCCTTCCACGTGATGGAGAACGTCGACATCGCGCTGGCCAGCCGCATCGCGCTGATCGAACGCGCCACCCGCTCGCTCGACCTGCAGTACTACGCCATCCATGCCGACGCCAGCACCGAAGTGCTGCTGCAGGGCATCCGCGACGCGGCCCGCCGCGGCGTGCGCGTGCGCATCCTGCTGGACGACTTCAATTCGGTGGGCGAGGACGCGCAGGTGCTGCGCCTGGCCTTCCTGCCCAACGTGGAGATGCGCCTGTTCAACCCGGTGCCGGGTTCGCGGGACAACATGGTGGGCCGCATCGTCACCTCGCTGCACGACTTCGGCCGCATGCAGAAGCGCATGCACAACAAGATGTTCATCGCCGACAACGCCTGGGGCATCACCGGCGGCCGCAACCTCGGCGACGCCTACTTCGGCACCAGCGACAAGCAGAACTTCGTCGACCTCGACGTGCTGGCGGCCGGGCGCATCGTGCGCGACATGTCCGCGAGCTTCGACCGCTTCTGGAACGACGAACTCGCGTATCCGGTGCAGACGCTGCTGGACGAGAAGGAGCTTGCCGCCCTGCGCAAGCCGGACGCGGCGGCATCGGCCGCGCAGGTGCCCGGCGGCCCGGGGCCTGCGCCCACGCTGCCCGTGACCGCCAGCCCCACCGTGCTGCCGGCCGTGAGCGTCGCCGCGGCGGCCAATGCCGACCGCCCCGCGCTGGACCTGCGCAGCGTTCCCCTGTACTGGGCGCCGGCTACGCTGCTGGTCGACCAGCCGGGGAAGGTCGGGCCCGGCGACGATGAAGTGGACGCCGGCGAGACCGTCATCGACGGCCTGCTGTCGCTGATGCAGGCCGCGCAGCGCGACGTCCTGATCGTCTCGCCTTACTTCGTGCCGGGCGAGCAGATGATGGGCGTGTACCGCCAGCTGCGGCAGCGCAACGTGCGCATCCGCGTGCTGACCAATTCCCTGGCCTCCAACGACGCGCCCGCGGCGCATGCCGGCTATGCGCGCTACCGCGACGCGCTGCTGAAGATGGGCGTCGAGGTGTACGAGATGCGCTCGGATCCGGCCGCCGTCGCCAACCTGATCGGCTCGCATGGCGGCGGCAGCAGCAGCGGCCGCAGCGAAAAGGAGGTCGGCACTGGCATAGGCATCGGCAGCGCCGCCGGCGGCTCCAAGAGCGGCACGCAATCGCGCGCCAGCCTGCATTCCAAGGCCGTCTTCATCGACGGTCGCCTGGCGGTCATCGGCTCCATGAACCTCGACCTGCGTTCCAAGCTGAAGAACAGCGAAGTGGGCCTGGTGATCCGCAGCGCGCCGCTCACGCAGCAGGCCACCGCCGTCATCGAACGCCAGTTGGCCACGGGTGCCTACCGGCTGGAACAGCGCAACGGGCATTACCACTGGGTGGCGCCCAAGGGCGCGGGCTTTCCGGATTCCGACGAGGAGCCCGGCGCCAGCACGCGCCTCAAGGTCTTCGTCAAGCTGCTGGGACCGTTCGCGCCCGACGCGATGCTCTAGCGCCCGGCGCCCTCACATCCGCCGAACGATCTCGGCGTACTTCTTCCAGAACGCGGCATCCTGCGTGGTCGCGAAGTTGATGCGCATCAGCGTGCTCGGCTTGCGCTCGGCGTGGAACAGCGCGCCCGGCGCCAGCAGGTAGCCTTCATCGAGCATGCGCTGCGCCAGCTGGTCGGTGTCCACCCCGGTCTCCACCCAGCCGAACAGGCCCGCCGGCTCCGCGGCGAAAGTGCAGCCCGCACCCAGCGCCAGCTTCACGCTGCGGCTGCGCGCGGCGTCCAGGCGGGTCTTGATGCGCTCGCTGTGGCGGCGCAGCTGCCCCTGCTCGATGCAATGGGCCAGCGCCCGCTCCAGCAGCGCCGGGGTGGTCAGGGTCGCCAGCAGCTTCGTGTCCAGCAGGCGTTCGACGAGCTGCGTGGGCGCCGCCATGAAGCCGATGCGCCAGTTGGGCGCGAGGATCTTGGCAAAGCCGCCGACGTAGATCGTGCGCTGCAGGCCGTCCAGTGCGCACAGGCGCGTGGCGTGCGCCGGCGCGATGTGGCTGTAGGTGTCGTCCTCGACGATGTGGAAGTCATGCTGGTTCGCCAGCTGCAGGATGCGGTGCGCACTGCCGGGCGACAGGCAGTAGCTGGTCGGGTTGTGGAAGACGCTCACGCTCACATAGAGCTTGGGCTGGTGCAGCCGGCAGTACTGCGCCATCACGTCCAGGTCGGGGCCGTCGGCGCGGCGCGGCACCGGCAGCAGCCGCATGCCCAGTGCATTCAGGCGCGCGAATTCCACCGCCCAGCCCGGCTCCTCCACCATCACCGGGTCGCCCGGACGCAGCAGCGTGCGGCTGACGATGTCCAGCGCGTGGGTCGCGCCCACCGAGGTGATGATCTGCTCCGGCGAGGCCGGCACGTTGAGGCCCGCCAGCTTGTTGGCCAGCGCGCGGCGCAGGCTGCCGTCGCCCAGCGGCTCGCCGTATTGCAGCGAGAACTCGTGCAGCGCCCGGGTGCTGGTCGCCTTGCGCACGGCGGCCGGCATGAAGGTCGACTCCAGCCAGTCGGCGGGAAACACGCCCATGCCGGGCTGGGGCTTGTCGCTGATCTTGTGGAACATGCCGCGGATCAGGGCGGTGGCGTTGACTGGTCCCGGATTGCGGCGCGCCACCAGCCAGTGCGCCGCGCTCCACTTGGAAGCGTCGTCGCCGCTTGCGCCGCTGACGGGCTCCTGCGCGTCCGCGCCTGCTTCGCGCACGAAGAAGCCGCGGTTCTTGCGTGCCTCCACCAGGCCTTGCGCCAGCAGCTGGTCGTAAGCGGACACCACCGTCGACGGACTCACGCCGTGCTGCTCGGCGCATTGGCGCACCGAGGGCAACCGGGCGCCCGGCGCCAGCAGGCGGTTGCGGATGCGCTCGGCAAAACGGGTTGCCAGCTGCTCCGTGAGCGACTGGGACGAGGCCTTCATCAGCATGGCGGCAAGCTCGCGTGTATTGGCATGGCGGGCAGTACAGAAACGCGGTGTGATCTGGCTAACTGTACTGGTCGTGTACTGGTGCCAAAGATTACAGTGGCTTCGATGCCCTTGCAAGCCTTCGCCCCATGAACGCCACGGAACTCACCGCGCTGCTGGCGTTCTGCACCGCCATGAGCTTCTCGCCGGGGCCGAACACCACGCTGTCCACGGCGATGGCTGCCAACCTGGGACTGCGCCGCACGCTGCGCTTCTGCCTGGCCGTGCCGGCCGGCTGGACGCTGCTCATGGCCGGCAGCGGCCTGGGCCTGGGTGCGCTGGTGCTGGGCCTGCCGGCGCTGCGCTGGGCGGTGAAGCTGCTGGGCGTCGCCTACCTGCTGTGGCTGGCCTGGAAGCTTGCCCGTGCGGGCCAGCTCGCGCAGGTGGACGAGAGCAAGCTGGCCGTCGGCTTCTGGCAAGGCGTGTCGCTGCAGTTCGTCAACATCAAGGCCTGGATGCTGGCCCTGACGCTGACGGCGGGCTGGGTCGTGAACGCCTCGGGACAGCCCGCCGCCAATCCGCTGGAGCGCCTCGCGATCATCTGCGCGATCATGGCCGTGTTCGCCTTCAGCAGCAATTTCAGCTACGCGCTGGCCGGCTCGCTGCTGCGCCAATGGCTGGCGCAAGGCCGCCGCCTGCTCTGGTTCAACCGCGCCCTGGCGCTCGTGCTGGTGACCACCGCCGGCTGGATGCTGTTCGTATGAGCCCGGCGGAACGCAAGGGTCTCTGGCTCGGCCTCGCCGGCGTCGTCATCTTCGCGCTGACGCTGCCGATGACGCGGCTGGCTGTCGGCACGCCACAGGTGCCCTTGATGTCGGGCGTGTTCGTGGCAATGGGACGCGCCGCGGTGGCCGCATTGCTCTCCATCGCCTTCCTGATCCTGACCCGCGCGCCGTGGCCCCGCCGAACCGAGTGGGGGCCGCTGCTGCTCACGTCCGCCGGCGTCGTCTTCGGCTTCCCGCTTTTCACTTCGGTGGCCATGCGCTACGTCGAAGCGGTGCACTCCAGCGTGATCGTCGGCGTGCTGCCGCTGGCCACGGCGCTGGTCGGCGCCATGCTGCACCGGCAGCGTCCCTCCTTCGGTTTCTGGCTGTGCGGCGGCATCGGCAGCGCGCTGGTCGTGGCCTTCGGCGTCCTCAAGTCCGGCAGCGGCATGGAGCTGCAGTTCGCCGACCTCCTGCTGCTGGCCGCCATGGCCTGCGCGGCGGTCGGCTATGGCTACGGCGCACGGTTGTCGCAACGCATGCGCGCCGAACACGTGATCTGCTGGGCACTGGTGGTGGCGCTGCCCCTGACGCTGCCGCTCGCGCTGTGGACGCAGCCGCAGGCGCCCTTGCCCACCGCGGCGTGGTGGGGCTTCGGCTACGTCGCGCTGTTCTCCATGTGGCTGGGCTTCTTTGCCTGGTACCGCGGCCTCGCCCTCGGCGGCACGGTGCGCGTGAGCCAGGTACAACTGGTGCAGCCCTTCCTCAGCATGCTGTTCGCCGTGCCCCTGCTCGGCGAACGCCTCGACGCGTTGAGCGTGGGCTTCGCGCTCGCGGTCATCGCCACCGTCTTTGTCGGCAAGAAGATGCCGGTGCACGCCGCGCCGGTCCGTCCCCTGGTTCCCCTGGAGCAAGCATGAAACTGAACGACCTGCAGGCCACCCCCGCCTGGACCCTGGCGCGCCGCGCCGAGCGCATGAATCCCTCCGTCATCCGCGAGATCCTCAAGGTCACCGAGCGCCCGGGCATCATCAGCTTCGCCGGTGGCCTTCCCTCGCCGCAGACCTTCCCGGTGGCGGAATTCACCGAAGCCTGCGCCAAGGTGCTGGGCAACGACGGCCGCGGCGCGTTGCAGTACGCCGCCAGCGAAGGCTACGGGCCGCTGCGCGAGCAGGTGGCCGCCATGCTGCCGTGGAAGGTCGAGCCCTCGCAGGTGCTGATTACCACCGGCTCGCAGCAGGCGCTGGACCTGGTGGCCAAGGTGCTGATCGACGCGGGCAGCCGCATCCTGGTGGAGGCGCCGACCTACCTGGGCGCGCTGCAGGCCTTCACGCCGATGGAGCCCGAAGTCGAGAGCGTGCAAGGCGACGACGATGGGGTCGCCATCGCCGACCTGGCCGCCAAGGCGCCGGGCGCGCGCTTCTTCTACGTGCTGCCCAACTTCCAGAACCCGACCGGCCGCACCATGAACGAAGACCGGCGCGCGGCCCTGTCCGCCGCCGCCGCGCAAGTCGGCTTGCCGCTGGTGGAAGACAACCCTTACGGCGACCTCTGGTTCGACGCCCCGCCGCCCGCGCCCCTGACCGCGCGCAATCCCGAAGGCGCGATCTACCTCGGCTCCTTCTCCAAGGTGCTGGCGCCCGGCCTGCGCCTGGGCTACGTCGTCGCGCCCGCGGCGATCGCCCCCAAGCTGCTGCAGGCCAAGCAGGCCGCCGACCTGCACAGCCCCGGCTTCAACCAGCGCCTGGTGAGCGAAGTGATGCAGGGCGGCTTCCTCGACCGCCACGTGCCCACCATCCGCGCCCTCTACAAGTCCCAGCGCGACGCGATGCTGCGGGCCCTGGAGCGCGAGATGACCGGCCTCGGCATGACCTGGAACAAGCCGGCCGGCGGCATGTTCCTGTGGGCCCGCCTGCCCGAAGGACTGAACGCGACCGCGCTGCTGCCGAAGGCGGTCGACAAGGGCGTGGCCTTCGTGCCGGGCGCTCCCTTCTATGCCGGCGAAGCCGATGCGCGCACGCTGCGCCTGTCCTTCGTCACCGCCACCACCGCGCAGATCGACACCGGCATCGCCGCCCTCGCCGCGACGATCCGCGAAGCGCTGGAAGCCCGCTGATGCTCAAGCTCTGGGGCCGCCTGTCCTCCATCAACGTGCGCAAGGTGGTCTTCACCGCGCAGTTGCTCGAGCTGCCGTTCGAACGCGTCGATGCGGGCGCTGCCTTCGGCGTGGTACGCACGCCGGGCTATCTCGCGCAGAACCCGAACGCGCTGGTCCCCTTGCTGGAGGACGGCGACTTCACGCTGTGGGAGTCGAACGTGATCGTGCGCTACCTGTGCGCCCGGCACGCGGACCGCGGCCTGTATCCGCAGGACCTGCGCGCGCGCTTCGACGCCGAGCGCTGGATGGACTGGCAGCAGACCACGCTCAATCCGGCGGGCCGCGAGGCCTTCATCCAGCTGGTGCGGACGCCCGCCGAACAGCGCAGCCAGGCGGCCATCGACGCTTCGGTCGCCGCCACCGAGCCCCTGCTGGCGATGCTCGATGCGCAACTCGCGCGCCAGGCTTTCCTGGCCGGCGACACGCTCACGATGGCCGACATCCCGGTCGCCTGCGAGATGCACCGCTGGTGGGGCCTGCCGCTGGAGTTTCCGGCGCGGCCGCACCTGCGCCGCTGGTACGAAGGCCTGCTGGCCCGGCCCGCCGCGCGCGGCGCCCTCGACGTTCCCCTGAGCTGACCATGCAACAACGCCCCTTCAAGCAAGTCGACGTCTTCACCGCGGTGCCCTATCGCGGCAATCCGCTGGCCGTGGTCCTCGATGGCGACGGCCTGACGACGGAGCAGATGCAGCACTTCACCAACTGGACCAACCTGTCGGAGGCGACCTTCCTGCTGCCGCCGACGCAGGCCGGGGCCGATTACCGCGTGCGCATCTTCTGCCCGGGCCGCGAGTTGCCCTTTGCCGGCCACCCCACGCTGGGAAGCTGCCACGCCTGGCTGGAAGCCGGCGGCAAGCCGCGGGGCGAGTACGTGGTGCAGGAATGCGGCATCGGCCTGGTGAAACTCAAGCGGGAGTCCGGGCCGGGGCAGGAGCGCCTCGCCTTCGCCGCACCGCCGCTGCGCAAGAGCGGGCCGCTGGCGGAAGCCGACGTCGCCCTGATCGCCCGCGGCCTCGGCATCGCGCGCGCCGACATCGTCGACCACGCCTGGTGCGACAACGGCCCCAACTGGCGCGGCGTGCTGCTGAAATCCGCCGAGCAGGTGCTGGCGCTGCGGCCCGATGCCGCGACCTTGGCCGGCCTCGACGTCGGCGTGGTGGGCCCGCGCGGCAAGGTGGGCGTCGTCGGCGCACGTGACGACCACGACGACGGCATCGCCTTCGAAGTCCGCGCCTTCTTCCCCGGCAACAACGGCATGGCGGAAGACCCGGTCACCGGCAGCCTGAACGCGGCGCTGGCCCAGTGGCTGATAGGCGCGGGCATCGCGCCGCCGCAGTACGTGGCCAGCCAAGGCACGGCGCTGGGCCGCGCAGGACGCGTCCATGTGCAGCGCGACGCGGCGGGAGAGATCTGGATAGGCGGCGCTTCCGTGACCTGCGTCGATGGCAGCGTGAGGCTCTGACATGGCAGCCCGGGTCGACCACCTCGTCATCGGCGCCGCCAGCCTCGAGCAAGGCGTCGCCTGGGCCGAGGCGACGCTGGGCGTCACGCCCGGGCCCGGTGGCGAGCACCCGCTGATGGGCACGCACAACCGCCTGCTGCGCATTGCCACCGTCGACTACCCGCGTGCCTACCTCGAGATCATTGCGGTGCAGCCCGGCCAGTCGCCGCAACAGGGCAAGCGCTGGTTCGACCTGGACGCCGAAGCCGTGCGCGACACGCTGCGGCAAGGCGGCCCACGCCTGCTCCACTACGTCGCCAGCGTGCCCGATGTGCGCGCAGCGGTGGCGGCGCTGCAAGGCGTGGGCCTGGACCGCGGCAATGTGGTGCAGGCCTCCCGCATGACCGCGCGCGGGCTGCTCGAATGGCAGATCACCATCCGTCCCGACGGCCAGCGCTTGCTGGACGGCACCCTGCCGACGCTGATCGAATGGGGCGCCACCCATCCGGCCGCCGGCATGGGCGAATCGGGCGTGACGCTGCATGCGCTGCTCGCGCAGCATCCGCAGGCCGCGCAACTGCGCTCGGCCCACGAAGCGATCGGCCTCGAGCGGCTGCAGGTGCGCCAGGGCCCCGCCAACCTCTGCGCCACGCTGGACACGCCCCGCGGCCGCGTGCAACTCGAATCCGGAGGACTGTGATGCCTGCATCCATGACTTTCAGCCGCGACGAAGTCGAGGCGGCGCGCGCCACGGTCGCCGCGGTGGTCCCGGCGACGCCGCAATTCGCCTGGCCGCTGCTGCAGGCGCGCCTCGGCCGGCCGGTCTGGGTGAAGCACGAGAACCACACACCGGTCGGCGCCTTCAAGCTGCGCGGGGGCCTCACCTACTTCGAGACGCTGGCGCGCGAACAGCCCGGCGTGCGCGGCGTGGTGTCGGCGACGCGCGGCAACCACGGGCAGTCCGTCGGCTTCGCCGCCCGCCGCCACGGGCTCGCGGCCACCGTGGTGGTGCCGCGCGGCAACTCGGTGGAGAAAAACGCGGCGATGCGCGCGCTCGGCGTCGAATTGCTGGAGCACGGCGACGACTTCCAGGAAGCGCGCGAGCACGCCATCGCGCTGGCGCAGCGGCAGTCCCTGCACATGGTTCCTTCCTTCCATCGCGAGCTGGTGCGCGGCGTCATGACGTACTGGGTCGAGTTCTTCGAGAGCTTCGCGCGCGGCGAGGCGCCCGCGGTGGTGTACGTGCCCGTGGGCCAGGGCTCCGGCTTCTGCGCCGCCGCCGCCGCGCGGGCCTACACGGGTGCCGGCAGCAAGCTGGTCGGCGTGGTGTCATCGCATGCGACGACCTACCTCGACTCCTTCCGCGCGGGCCGCGTGGTCGAAGCGCCGGTGACGACACGGCTGGCCGACGGCATGGCGTGCCGGATCGCCGACCAGGACGCGCTCGAGGTCGTGCTGCGCGAGGCCGAGGACATCGTCGCCGTCAGCGACGCGGAAGTCGCGGAGGCGATGCGGCTGCTGTTCGCGGCCACCCACAACGTCGCCGAAGGTGCAGGCGCGGCGGGCCTCGCCGCCGCGATCCAGCAGCGCGACCGCGCGCCCAGGCAGCCGATGGGCTTCGCATTGACCGGCGGCAACGTCGACAGCGACGTGTTCGCCCGCGTGCTCGCCGGCGCCGCTGCCTGAAGTCACGCAAGGGACCGCCACGCGCGCGGCGCCTGCGCACAATGGCGCCATGGGCACGCTCTACCTCGTCCGCCACGGCCAGGCTTCCTTCGGCGCCGACGATTACGACAACCTCAGCGAACTCGGGCACCGGCAAAGCGTGCGCCTGGGCGAGTACTTCGCCGAGCGCGACATCCACTTCGACGGCCTGATCGCCGGAACGCTGCGGCGCCACAAGCAGACGCTGGAAGGCATCCTGCGCGGCATGGACCGCGCGGGCGAGCACCTGGCGTGGGAAGGCCTGAACGAATACGACAGCGAGGCGGTGATCGCCACCGTGCACCCGCACAAGCTGCAGAAGCCGGACTCGCCGGAAATGGTGCGCCACCACTTCCGCCTGTTGCGCGACGGCCTGGCGCAATGGATGACGGGGGCTGCGCAGCCCTCCGGCATGCCCAGCTACCCGGACTTCGTCGCCGGCGTGGCCGGTGCGCTGGACCACGTGCGCGCCAACCACTATGGGCAGAACGTGCTGGTCGTCACCAGCGGCGGGCCGATCTCCACCGCGGTCGGCCACGTGCTCGACATGAAGCCCGAGGCGACCATCGAGCTGAACCTGCGCATCCGCAACACCTCGGTAACCGAGTTCGCCTTCACGCCCAAGCGCCACATGCTCGTGAGCTACAACGGCATCCCGCACCTGGACGCGCCGGCCTTCAAGGACTGGGTCACCTACGCCTGAACCGGCGCCGGCTCCGGCGGGAACACCAGCCGCCAGCCGCGCCGTCCGCCGGGCAGCGCGATCGCGGGTTCGAAGCCGGCACCGTGCAGCGAAGCGACCTTCTCCACCACGCGGTGTCCGAGCCCCAGCTTGAGCGGCTGCAGCCCGGACTGCGTTGACGCCGTCGCGGCGCCTTCGCGCGCGGGTCCGTCGTCGCTCACCTGCAGCCAGCGCGCGGCCGGGTCCAGTTCCACCTCCACCTGCGTGCCCGGCGGCGTGTGGGCCAGCGCGTTCTCGATCAGGTTGCGCAGGGCCAGTTCCAGCAGCAGCGCATGGCCCGCCAACGGGAAGTGGCCGGGGCTGGAAAGCCCGAGGTCGCTGCCGGCCGCATGCGCGGCGGGCGCGTACTCGCCGACCAGCCGCCGCGCCACCTCGTCCAGGTCCAGCGGCTGGGCGGCTTCGTCCAGTTCCGCGCGGCTGGCCCGGGCCAGCGCCAGCAGGTGCGACAGCACCGCGCCGGCCCGCAAGGCATCGGCACGGACGCTGGCCAGCGCGGACTGCTGCGCGGCGCCAGGAGCGGCGTCCGCCGCGGCGCGCGTCTGCAGCGCCAGCGACGCCAGCGGCGTGCGCAATTCGTGTGCGAACTCGTCGGCCAGGTCGCGCTCGCGCGTGAGCGCCGCGTGGTAGCGCTCGACCAGCCGGTTGATCGCCTCCTCGGTCGCGGCCAGCTCCTCGTAGTTCGCGGGCGCACGCAGCGGCTTGGGCTGCTGCACGTCGAGCGCGTGGACTTCCTCCGCCAGCGTGCGCAAGGGCCGCAGCCCGCGATGGATGGCCAGGCCCAGCACCAGCGCCACCACGGGCAGCAGCCACAGCCCCGGCTCGATCACCTGCTGCGCGATGTCCTGCGCGAGGTCGTCGCGCTCGCCCTGCGACAGCAGCACCATCAGCTTGCGCGTGCGGCCCTCGTCCCAGCGCGTGAAGGCCCGCCAGGGCCGCGGTGGCTGTCCGAGATGAAGGGTCGAGAAGCCCTCCGCGCTGTCGAACCGGGGCAGCGGCGCGTCGCCGGTGTGCGACATCAGCTGCCCGCGGGCGTCCCACACCACCACGCTCATGGACTGCTGGTAGTCGTGCGCCTTCAGCTCCGACAAGCTGGCGGCGGGCACGCGCCGCTGGCCCAGGCCCTCCGCCGCGAGCGGCAGCAACAGCGAGCTCACCGAGGCCAGGTGCCCATCGGTCAGTTCATCGGCCTCCAGTTCGCCGGTGGTGTAGCCCATCACGATGAACACACCCCACACCAGCACCAGGGCTCCGAGCGCCCACGCCAGCAGGTGGCGCGTCAGCGTCGGCAGCGCCGCCCGCGCGACGGTCTTCATGCGCCGGTCTCCGCGGGAACGTAATAGCCCACGCCCCGCACGGTGCGCACGACGTTCTCGCCCAGCTTGCGGCGCAGCCGGTGCACGTGCACTTCGATCGCATTGCTCTCCAGCGCGGCGTCCCAGTTGTACAGCTTGGCCTCGATCTGGGCGCGCGACAGCACGTGCGGCCGCGCCTCCATCAGCGCCAGCAGGACCGAGAACTCGCGCGCCGACAGGTCCACGGCCACGCCGGCGCGCAGCACGGTGCGCGCGGCCGGGTCGATTTCCAGCTCGCCATAGCGCAGCTTCGGCTGGGCGCGGCCGGCGGCGCGGCGCCGCAGCGCGCGCATGCGCGCCGCCAGTTCGTCGGGGTCGAAGGGCTTGAGCAGGTAGTCGTCGGCACCGAGGTCCAGGCCTTCGATGCGCGCGGCGACCTGGTCGCGCGCCGTCATGATCAGCACCGGCGTCGCGGGGTCCGGCAGGCGACCGGGCGCCGCCTGGCGCAGCCTGCGCAGCAGCGTGGTGCCGTCGCCGTCGGCCAGGCCCAGGTCCAGCAGCACGATGTCGAAAGGTTCGGCGGCCAGCGCCGCCCAGCCGCCGGCCACCGTGGGCGTCGTGTCCACCGCGCAGCCGCTGGCCGCGAGGTGGCCCGCCAGCCCCGCCGCAATGCCCGCATCGTCTTCCACCACCAGCACCCGCATGCCGGCCATTGTGGCGGAGCTGCTTAAGGGTGGCTTAAGTTGTCCGGCCGAGCATCCGCCCCAAGATGAGGGACTCCTTGACGCTGCCGCGGCGCGACCTTGCGCCACTTTGGATCACGCTGGCTTTTTTCACGCTGGCGCTCGCCTGGGATGCCAGCGGGCTCGACCTGCCCCTGGCCCGCCTGGCCGGCACGCACGCCGGCTTTCCCTGGCGCCAGCACTGGCTGCTGGTCGACGTGTTCCATGAGGGGGCCCGCCGCTTCTCCTGGCTGCTGGCGCTGGGCCTGGTCCTGGGCGTCTGGTGGCCGATCGGACCGCTGACGCGGCTGGCACCGGCCCAGCGGCTGCAACTCGCCCTGACGACGCTGGTCGCGGCGCTGGCCGTGACCTTGCTGAAGGCGGGCAACGCCACCAGCTGCCCCTGGGACCTGCGTGAATTCGGTGGTGCCGCGCGCTATGTGTCACACTGGAGCGGGCTGGGCGACGGCGGTTCGGGCCACTGCTTCCCGGCCGGGCACGCAGCCACGGGCTTCAGCCTGTTCGGCGGCTATTTCGCCTTCCGGCGCACCGACCGCCGCCTGGCCTGGGCATGGCTGATCCTGGCCGGCGCCGGCGGCTTGCTGCTCGGGCTGGCCCAGCAGTGGCGCGGCGCCCACTTCATGAGCCATACCCTGTGGAGCGGCGTCGTCTGCTGGTGCACCGCACTGGCGATCGACGCTGCCTGGCCCACGCGAACGGAGATTGGAGCGAGATGAACATGCAATCGCCACGGAGCTGGCGGCCGGTGCTGCCGGTCCTGTGCGCCAGCCTGTGGATGGCCACCGTAGGCAACGCGCCGCTGTGGCGCGAACTGGGGGCGCTGGGCCTGCTGTCCGCGCAGTCCGGCTGGCTGCTGGCGCTGTGCCTGGGCGGCACGCTCGCGGCAGCCCTGTTCGCCCTCCTCAGCCTGCTGGCCTGGCGTCCGCTGCTCAAGCCGGCCATTGCCTTCCTGCTGGCCGCGACCGCGTTCGGCGCGTATTTCATGTGGACCTTCCGGGTCGTGATCGACGCGACGATGGCCACCAATACCCTGCAGACCGACTGGCATGAAACCCGGGCGCTGCTCACGCCGCAACTGGGGCTGGTGGTGCTGGTCGGCTGGCTGCTGCCCATGTGGCTGGTGTGGCGCGCGCCCCTGGTCTACGGCAACTGGAAATCGCGCGCCCTGCGCAACACCGGCGCCGCCGCCGCCGGCCTGCTGATCGCCGTGGGGCTGGTGCTCGCCAGCTTCCAGCCGCTCGCCTCGACGATGCGCAACCACAAGCAGGTGCGCTACCTGCTCAATCCGCTCAACTCGCTCTACGCCTTCGGCCAGACCGCGGTCGGCGGCAAGCGGCGTCCCCCGGGAGTGGTGGCGCTCGGCACCGATGCGAAAGTGGCGGCCGGGAACGGCAAGCCGCCGCTGCTGGTGCTGGTGCTGGGTGAAACCGGCCGCAGCGGCAATTTCGGCATCAACGGCTATGCGCGCGACACCACGCCGGAACTCGCGCGCGCCGGCGTCACCAGCTTCCGCAACGCCTGGTCCTGCGGCACCAGCACCGCGGCATCGGTGCCTTGCATGTTCTCGCACTTCGGCCGCGAGGGTTTCGCGGCGCGCGAGCGCGATTCCGAAAACCTGATGGACGTCCTGCAGCACGCGGGCCTGGCCGTGCTCTGGCTGGACAACCAGCCGGGCGGCTGCAAGGGCGTGTGCGACCGCGTGCCCACCGTCGACGTCTCGGCCAGCAAGGATCCGCAGCTGTGCGCCAGCGGCGAATGCCTCGACGCCATCCTGCTCAAGGGGCTGGACGAGCGCATCGCGGCGCTGCCCGCGGAACGCCGCGCGCGCGGCGTCGTGCTCGTGATGCACCAGATGGGCAGCCACGGCCCGGCGTACTCCCTGCGCTCGCCCCCGGCCTTCAAGCGCTTCCTGCCGGAGTGCACCAGCAGCCACCTGCCCGATTGCGACGTGCAGGCGGTGCGCAACGCCTACGACAACACAATCGCCTATACCGACCACGTGCTCGGCTCGGCCATCACCTGGCTGCGCGGCCGCGCGGACTTCGACACCGCGCTGCTGTACGTGTCGGACCATGGCGAGTCGCTGGGCGAGAACAACCTGTACCTGCACGGCCTGCCGTATGCCATCGCCCCGGACGTGCAGAAGCACGTTCCGTGGGTGACCTGGATGTCGCCCGGCTTCGAGCAGGCCACCGGCATCACCGGCGCCTGCCTGCGCGCCGACGTCGACAAGCCGGTCTCGCACGACAACCTCTTTCATTCCGTGCTGGGATTGATGCGCGTGAGCACCAGCGCCTACCAGCGCGGGCTCGACGCGTACGCGCACTGCGCTGCGCCCTGAGCGCCGCTAGACTGCGGCCGATGTCCGAGGAAAGAAGCGACGCGACCTTCTGGGTCGCCTGCCTGTGTGCGCAATGGTGCGGCGTCTGCCGCGACTGGCGGGCGGCCTTCGAGGAACAGGCCCGCGCGCACCCGCATCTCGCCTTTGCCTGGGTCGACGTCGAGGACGAGGCCGACGCGATGGGCGAGGTCGACATCGAGACCTTCCCCACGCTGCTGGTCGCGCGCGGCGACCAGGCCCTGTTCCTCGGCCCCATCCCGCCCTCGGCCGCCGGCCTGGCGCGCCTGCTGGCCACCTTGCAGGCCCAGCCCGGCGCGGCGCCGGGCCTCGGGGTGGAGGCAACGCCCCTTTTGCGTCGGCTCCAGGAGCGCGTCCTACGCCGAAGCCGCGTCTGAAGAGGTAGGGCCGCTCCTACACCCTCCCGCTTTCACGCCTGACGATCAACGGAAGTGATTGCAAGCTCAATCGGACCATGGCCGGCGCAGACCAGCCATGCAGTTCCAACACTTTCGTTTTTGCAAGGAGATCAACACATGGCTTCCAACAATCAGGGCAACTCGAGCGGCAAATCGAATCGCGGATTCGCCTCGATGGACCCGCAACGCCAGCGCGAGATTGCCAGCGAGGGCGGCCGCGCCGCGCACGAAAAGGGCACCGCCCACGAGTTCACTTCCGAGGAAGCCCGCGAGGCCGGCCGCAAGGGCGGCCAGGCGCGCAGCGCCAACCGCCGCAATGCGCTGAACCAGTCCAGCGCCAGCAGCAGCCACGCCAGCGGCAGCAACAGCGGCATGAGCAGCCACGGCAGCAGCAACAGCAACTCCGGCAGCAACAGCGGCTCGCGCGGCGACCACTGAGCGCAAGGCGCACCCATGAAAAAAGCCGCCCTCGGGCGGCTTTTTTTCCTGCGGCCGGCGATCAGTCTTCGCCCAGCTGCCACTCGCCGACCAGGCGCACGCGCTGGTCGAGGTCATCGGGCAGTTCGACGGACGTCTTCTGCGGCGCTGCGGGTTGCGCCTCGGCGCCCGGCTTCCCTTCCCGCACGGGCGCGGGCCCCTCCGCCGCGAGTCGCGAAGCCACTGGCAATTGGAAAGCGGTTGAAAAACGCATGAGGTTCACCCTTGCCCAAAGTTTAGGCAGGCTCATGTGTCAGCGGTGTGAACGACTGCGCGGAGTTCGTGAATATTCACGCGCCGGTGGCCGGCCACCAACTCGGCCGTACCCCCGATGAATTTATTTTCAGGCGGCGGGACGCGCGACCAGCGTCGACAGCGGCAGCGCGGAGATCTCCGCCAGCAAGCGCGCCAGCTCGCGCGCGGCGGCCTCGAGCACCGCGCGGCCCTTCTGCGCCGAAGCGGCCGCGGCGTTCCCTGCCGCCCCCTGCGCGTTGTAGTCCTGCATGGCCCAGCCGAGCTTGGCGCTGCGGCCGTTGCCCAGCACGGGATAGCGGGCCGCCCGGTCGCGCGACGTCGAAGGAAAGTCCTGCGCCTGCTCCATGCGCACCAGCTCCGGCCGCAGCGCCAGCATCAGGGAGGTTTCGATCTCGCCGGCGTGCACGCCGAAGCGGTGCTCGTCCGGCGGGAACAGCCCGTTCACCTCGTCGCCCAAGGGCAGGTTCCACCAGCTGCAGCCGTAGGCGATGAGGTTGCAGCGGGTGCGCAATTCGCGGGCGGCGATGTCCAGCAGGCTCGCCTGCCCGCCGTGGCTGTTGAAGATCAGCAGCTTGCGCACGCCGGCGCGGGCCACCCCTTCACCGATGCCCACCCAGTTGGCGAGGACCGTCGGAGCCGGCAAGGTCAGCGTGCCCGGGAATTGCTCGTGCTCGGGGCTATACCCGACCTGCTGCGTCGGCAATACCAGTACCGGCAATTCCGTGGCCAGAAGAGGTAGCGCGTGCGCTACGATGGCGTCCGCGAGATCGCGGTCGACCGACAGGGGCAAATGCGGCCCATGCTGTTCGGTGGCCCCCACGGGCAGGATGGCCACGGTTGCGGCCGGATCCAGCCCGGCGAAGTCCGTGGTGCGCAAGTCGGCCCAGAAGCGCGAAGTTGGCGGCATTCGGCCGATCTTAAGCGCAACGGGACAGCGGAGGAATTCATGTCGAACGCAGTAGATAGAAACATCAATCAACACAACGCCGGCTGGTCGTTCGAGAACATCAGCGAAGACTTCGATTCGCACATCCAGAAGTCGATCCCGCTGTACGACCTGGGCCACAAGCTGGTCTGCCACTACAGCGATTTCTTCCTCAAGGCCGACAGCGTCGTCTACGACATCGGCTGCTCCACCGGCCAGATGCTCGCCCGCCTGGCGGCGCGCCACCCGCAGAAGCAGGAGCTGCGACTGATCGGCGTCGACACGGTCGCCGACATGGTGGGCATGGCGAGGCGGCTGGAGAAGAAGGATGCGCGCCTGTCCTTCATCCACGGCAACGCGCTCGACGTCGAGTTCGAGCCGGCCGACGTCATCATCGCCAACTACACGATCCAGTTCCTGCCGCCGCGGGTGCGCCAGGACATGATCAACCGCATCTACGCGGCGCTCAACTGGGGCGGCGCCTTCTTCATGTTCGAGAAGGTGCGCGCGCCGGATGGCCGCTTCCAGGACTACGCCAACCAGGTGTACATGGAATTCAAGCTCGAGAACGGCTTCAGCGAAGCCGAGATCGTCAACAAGTCGCGCAGCATCAAGGGCGTGATGGAACCCTTCTCCACGCAAGGCGACCTCGACCTGCTCAAGCGCGCCGGCTTCACCGACGTCATGAGCATCCAGAAATACGTCTGCTTCGAAGGTTTCCTGGCAGTCAAGTAATGCAGGCAGACACGCAATCCTCGGGCGGCGCAGCCGTCGAATCGCCCCTGCCGCAACCTTTGAAGGTACGCCTGGGCAATTTCCTGTTTCGTTTTCGGAATGGCATCGGGCCGATCGCCTTCTTGCTCGCTCTTGCGACTGCGCAGCCGATGAACCCCTTGGGTCGCCCCGACCTTGGCGCGCTGCTAGCCGCCATGGGAGTGCTTGTCGCCTTGGCGGGCGCCGGGGTGAGGATCTTTACCATCGGCTTCGAGTACATCGAGCGCGGCGGCCGCAACCGCCAGGTCTATGCGAGCAAACTAGTCGTGGGCGGCGTTTTCGACCACTGCCGCAATCCGCTGTATGTCGGCAACATCCTGATCTGCGTCGGTCTGGCTCTTGTTGCGAACTCGCCGATCTTCTATGGGCTGATTCCCTGCGTGCTGCTGGCATACATGTTGATAGTTTCCGCAGAAGAGGCCTATCTGCGCAACAAGTTCGGACTGGATTACACTGCCTACTGTGCGCGCGTCGGGCGCTGGTGGCCCCGAATGAATGGCTGGGCTGCGTCGCTGCAAGGACTGCACTTCAACTGGGGGCGCGTGCTGGTCAAGGAATACAACACGGGCCTCCTGCTATTGCTTTCGCTAGGCGTGCTCCTGCTGTGGCGTCAGTACCGTATTGGCGGCACCTCCGCTTTGCCCCCCCACCCCGCCATTGCTGGCGCGCTTGGCACTTGGATGGCGATTTACCTGCTGGCGCGCTGGCTGAAGAAGTCTGGCGTCGTCAAGGACTGATCACCCGCGCGGATCGCGCAGGGCATGCCCCGCGGCGCGCACGATTCTCGCCGCATCCACCCCGAAGAATTCCCGCAGCGCCGCGCGCGTGTCGCTGCGGCCGAAACCGTCGGTGCCGAGCGTGAGGTAGCGGCGGCCGGCGGGCAGGAAGGCGCGGATGCTTTCCGGCACCGCCCGCACGTAGTCGCTCGCCGCGATGATCGGCCCGCGTCCGGCCAACTGGCTGGTGACGTAGGCCGTGCCGGGCTCCGCATCGCCGTTCAGGGCGCGCTGTTCGCAAGCCAGCCCGTCGCGCGCCAGTTCGCTCCAGCTCGTCACGCTGAACACCTCGGTCGGCACGCCGTCGGCAGCCAGCTGCTCCGCCGCCTTGATCACCTCGGTGAGGATCGCGCCCGAACCGAGCAGGGTCACGCGGCGGCTGGCGGTTTCGTCGCCATAGCGCGCCAGCCGGTAGCAGCCGCGGATCACGCCCTCGCGCGCGGCCTCCGGCAGGTCAGGCTGCGCGTAGTTCTCGTTCATCAGCGTGACGTAGTAGAAGACGTCGCGCTGCTCCACCAGCATCTCGCGCATGCCGCGGTCGACGATGAGCGCCATCTCGCCGGCGAAGGCCGGGTCGTAGGCCTTGCAATTGGGGATGGTCGCGGCCACGAGGTGGCTGCTGCCGTCCTGGTGCTGCAGGCCCTCGCCGCCCAGCGTCGTGCGGCCCGAGGTCGCGCCCAGCAGGAAGCCGCGGGCGCGCTGGTCGGCGGCGGCCCAGATCGCGTCGCCCACGCGCTGGAAGCCGAACATCGAGTAGTAGATGTAGAAGGGCAGCATCGGGTGGCCGTGCACGCTGTAGCTGGTGGCCGCGGCCGTCCAGCTCGCGATGGCGCCGGCTTCGCTGATGCCCTCTTCCAGGATCTGGCCGTCGAGCGCCTCGCGGTACGACAGCACGGAGCCGATGTCCTCGGGCTCGTAGCTCTGGCCGGCGCTGGAATAGATGCCCACCTGCTTGAACAGGTTGGCCATGCCGAAGGTGCGCGCCTCGTCGGCCACGATGGGGACGATGCGCGGGCCCAGCTCGGGGTCCTTCAGCAAGGTGCCGAGCAGGCGCACGAAGGCCATGGTGGTCGACATCTCCTTGCCGCCCGCGGCCAGCGCGAACTGCGCATAGGAGGAGACATCGGGGACCGGCACCACCGCGCACTCGGTCTTGCGTTGCGGCAGGTAGCCGCCCAGCGCCTCGCGGTGCGCGTGCAGGTAACGCATCTCGGGGCTGTCTTCGGCCGGCTTGAAGAAATCCAGGTTCTTCGCCTGGTCGTCCGACAGCGGCAGGTTGAAGCGGTTGCGGAATTCCAGCAGCGCCGCCTCGTCCAGCTTCTTCTGGCTGTGGGTCGTCATGCGCCCCTGGCCGGCCGCCCCCATGCCGTAGCCCTTCTTGGTGTGGGCCAGGATGACGGTGGGCTGGCCGCGATGGGCCGCGGCCGCGGCGTAGGCGGCGTGGATCTTCACCAGGTCGTGGCCGCCGCGCTTCAGGCGGTCGATCTGTTCGTCGGTCATGCCTTGCGCGAGGCGCGCGAGCTCGGCGTCCTGGCCGAAGAAGTTGTCGCGGTTGAAGCGGCCGTCCTTGGCCGCGAAGGTCTGCATCTGGCCGTCCACCGTGTGCGCGAAGGCACGCACCAGTGCATGCGTCGTGTCGCGGGCGAACAGGCCGTCCCAGTCGCTGCCCCACAGCAGCTTGATCACGTTCCAGCCGGCGCCGCGGAACAGCTTCTCCAGTTCGTCGACGATGCGGCCGTTGCCGCGCACCGGGCCATCCAGGCGCTGCAGGTTGCAGTTGACGACCCACACCAGGTTGTCGAGCTTCTCGCGCGAGGCGAGCGTGAGCGCGCTCATGCTCTCCGGCTCGTCCATCTCGCCGTCGCCGAACACGCCCCACACGGTGCGCCCGGCGCAATCGAGCTGGTTGCGATGCGAGAGGTAGCGCATGAAGCGCGCGTGGTAGATCGAGCTGATCGGGCCGATGCCCATCGAGCCGGTGGGGAACTGCCAGAAGTCCGGCATCAGCCACGGATGCGGATAGCTCGAGAGCCCGCGCGCGCCGGCGGCCGGCGCGGTCAGCTCCTGCCGGTAGTGCGCGAGGTCGTTTTCGGTGAGCCGGCCCTCGAGATAGGCGCGGGCGTAGACGCCGGGCGCGCTGTGCGGCTGGAAGAACACCAGGTCGCGCGCGCCGAAGAAATGGTTGAAGCCGGCCTCGAACAGGTCGGCCGCGCTCGCATAGCTGGCGATGTGCCCGCCCAGCTCGCCGTAGGCGGCATTGGCGCGCGCCACCATGGCCAGCGCGTTCCAGCGCATCAGCGAAGCAAGCTTCTCCTCGATGGCCAGGTCGCCCGGGAAGGCCGGCTGCCGCTCCACCGCGATCGTGTTGACGTAGGGCGTGACCAGCTCGGGGGACCAGGCGACGTTGGGGCTGCGCGCCAGCACTGCCAGCTGGTCGAGGATGAAGCGCGCGCGCGCCGGCCCTTCGGTGGCGACCAGGGCCAGGAAGGCTTCGCGCCATTCGGCGGTCTCGCCGGGATCGTGGTCGCCGCCCTGGTCGGCAAGGTAACGGGTAATGCTGTCGTCGGCCATGCCGCTACTTTAGGGCTTGTGGGCGGCGGCCGCCGAACGGACTACAGCTCGTCCGTAGCGGCTGACAAGCCGTGCTCGCCGCTCCGACTGCCGCGCACTCCGTTCGGAGGCCTTCGTGGCGCCATCGTCCGAGTCACAAGGCGAAGGGAAAAAGCGACATTGGCTGCATGGACACGCTACGCACCCTCATCAACCGCCAGCTGGCACCCCACGAGTGGGTCCAGGTCGTCTGGGCGACTGTCGCGCTTGCCGTGCTCTGTGCCATGGACCAGGCCACGCGCGGCCCTTCGCTGACCGCGCTGATCATCCAGAACTACTTCAACTGAGTCAGCGCGCCGGCGCGACCCGCCAGACTGTGTTGCCGACGTCGTCGGCCACCAGCAGCCCGCCCTTGCCATCCAGCGCCACACCCACGGGCCGGCCCCAGGCCTTGCCTTCGGGGCTCAGGAATCCCGTCAGGAAATCCACGGGCGCGCCCGCGGGGCGGCCGCCGGCGAAGGGAATGAACACCACCTTGTAGCCGCTGCGCGGCTTGCGGTTCCAGGACCCGTGCTCGCCGACGAAGGCGCCGCTGGTATACGGCGCCGGCAGCTTGCCGTCCGAAAACGCCAGCCCCAGGGGCGCCACGTGGTTGCCCAGCGCGTAGTCGGGCGCGACGGCCTTCGCCACCATCTCCGGCCGGGCCGGCTGCGGCCGCTCGTCGACGTGCTGGCCCCAGTAGCTCCAGGGCCAGCCGTAGAAGGCGCCCTGCCGCACGGAAGTGAGGTAGTCGGGGACCAGGTCGCTTCCGAGTTCGTCGCGCTCGTTGACAACCGTCCACAGCGCCTGCGTGCCCGGCTCGAAGGCCTGGCCCACCGGGTTGCGCAGGCCGCTCGCATGGATCCGCTTGGTGCCGGCGGGCAGGTCGATTTCCCAGATCGCGGCCCGGCCTTCTTCGATCGCCATTCCGGCCTCGGCCACATTGCTGTTGGAGCCGACGGAGGCATAGAGCTTCGTCCCGTCCGGGCTGGTGACCAGGCCCTTGGTCCAGTGGTGGTTCCGGCCGCCGGGAAGGTCGGTCACCTGCACGCCGGCTGCGGCGATCTTCGTCTGGCCCGCCGCATACGGGAAGCGCACGACGGCATCGGCATTGGCGACGTACAGGCTGTCGCCCACCAGCGCCATGCCGAAAGGCGAATGCAGTTTTTCCAGCAGCACGCTGCGGGTTTCCGCCTGGCCGTCGCCGTCGGCGTCGCGCAGCAAGGTGATGCGGTCGGCGCTGGGCGTGCCAGCCCCGGCGCGCGCCATCACCTTCTTCATCACCCAGGCCTTGATGCCCTTCTCCTCCTGCCCTGGAGGTGGAGCGGGATGGTTGCTCTCGGCCACCAGCACATCGCCATTGGGCAGCACCAGCAGCCAGCGCGGGTGGTCCAGGCCACGCGCCAGGGCGGTGACGCGAAAGCCGGCGGGCGCGACCGGCTGTCCGCCCGCGGGCCAGCTCTCGGCCGGGGCGATGTGGACGGTCGGGATCAGCGAGCGCACCGGCTGCGGCAGCTGCGGCGTGGGACCGGTCTGCTCCGGCAGTTTTGCGGTGTCGCCGCAAGCCGCCAGCAGCAGCGCCAGGGCGCAAGGAACGAGGATTCGCGAAGGCATGGCGCCAGTTTGCCGCACGACTCCCCGGCCGTGGGAGGGTCGAAGGAAAAACGGGACAATCGCGGGATGACCCAAGAGCTGTTCCGCCAGGACGCCTACCTCAGGGAGACGCCGGCCACCGTGGTCGCCGTCGACCCGCAAGGCATCGTCCTCGATCGCACCGTGTTCTATCCGCTGGGTGGCGGCCAGGCCGGCGACAGCGGCGTGCTGCTGCTCGCCGACGGCAGCGCGCTGGCCATCGCCGACACCCGCAAGGGCAAGGATGCCGAAGGCCGGCCGACCAGCGCGATCGTGCACGTGCCGCAGGCGGGCCAGGACGAGTTGCTTGCGCGGCTGCAAGCCGGTGCGGCTGTCACTGCCCGCATCGATTGGGAGCGCCGGCACAAGCTGATGCGCTTCCATACGACGACCCACCTGCTCTGCCACCTGGTGCCGCAGCTGGTGAACGGCTGCTCCATCACCGCCGAGTCGGCCCGGCTCGACTTCAACATGACCGATCCGCTGGACAAGGACGCGCTCAGCGCCGGGATCGCCCGGCTGGTGGCCGCCGGTCATGCGGTGGAAGTGGGCGCCATCACCGACGAGGAGCTCGACGCGAATCCCGCGCTCGTCAAGAGCATGTCGGTGCAGCCGCCGCGCGGCACCGGCCGCATCCGCACCATCCGCATCGGCGGCGAAGTCGACTTCCAGCCCTGCGGCGGCACCCACGTGGCCAACACCGGCGAGATCGGCGCCGTGGTCGTGACCAAGATCGAGAAGAAAAGCGCCACCACGCGACGAGTGGTGCTTGGCTTCGCCTGACCGGCCGGAACTTCCCGGCTTCCGCCCCGCTCCATCGCAACAATGAAATTTTCACGCTTCCTGGCCGCCACCGCCCTCGTCTCCCTGCTGCTGCCGGCGGCGGTGCTTGCGCAAGGCAAGGCCGTCGTCACCACGGACAGGGTGCGGGCCGAACTCATGGCCCACGCGCCGCAGGGCGTCGAGCCGGGCAAGCCGGTCTGGGTCGGCCTGCAGCTGAAGCACCAGCCGCACTGGCACACCTACTGGAAGAACCCGGGCGACTCCGGACTGCCGACGCAGCTGGCCTGGACGCTGCCGGCCGGCGTCACCGCGGGCGAGATCGACTGGCCGGTGCCGAAGAAGATCCCGATCGGCAACCTCGCCAACTACGGCTACGAGGACACCGTGCTGCTGCCGGTGCCGCTCACGATCACGCCGCAGTTCAAGCCCTCGGCGCTGGGCGGCGACCTCGAGATCAAGCTGCACGCCAACTGGCTGGTCTGCCAGAAGGAATGCATTCCCGAAGAGGGCGACTTCACGCTGAAGCTGCCGGCAAAGAGCACCACGGCCGGCAACGGCGCGGCCTTCGATGCCGCACTGGCCGCGCGGCCGCAGAACGTTGCCGCGGGCGGCGAGATCACGCCCCCGAGCTCGGCGCGCGTCGACGGCACCATGCTCGCCCTCACGGTGCAAGGCCTGCCCGTGCAGGCGCGCGGCAAGACGCTGGAGTTCTTCCCCGAAGTCGCGGAAGTGATCGAACCCGGCGCCAAGTGGACGCAGGAATGGCAGGGCGCGGTCTGGCGTGCCCAGGTGCCGCTGTTCCCGCAGCGCAGCGCCAGCCCCACCGTGCTGCCTGCCGTGGTCGTCGCCGACGGCAAGGGCTACCGCGCCGAGCTGACGGTCGCGGGTGGCTGGCCGGCAGGCGCGCCCACCGCGGGCGTGTCGCCGGCGCTGGAAGCCGCGCTGAAGGCCAATGCGCAGCCGCCGGCGTCCACGCCCTCCATCGGCTTGATCGCGGCGCTGCTGGGCGCCGTGCTCGGCGGCCTGATCCTCAACCTGATGCCTTGCGTGTTCCCGGTGCTGGCCATCAAGGTGGTCGGCTTCACGCAGCATGCCGACGACAAGCGCGGCCATCGCGTCGCCGGCTTCGCGTACACCGCAGGTGTCGTCGTTTCCTTCCTCGCCCTGGGCGGCGTGATGCTGGCCCTGCGCGCGGCCGGCGAGCAACTCGGCTGGGGCTTCCAGCTGCAGTCGCCCGCGGTGGTCGCGGTGCTGGCCGCCCTGTTCACGCTGATCGCGCTCAACCTCGCGGGCGTGTTCGAGTTCGGGTCCTTCCTTCCCAGCAGCGTGGCCTCGCTGGAAGCGAAGCACCCGGTGCTGAATTCCTTCCTGACCGGCGTGCTGGCCACGGCCATCGCATCGCCCTGCACGGCGCCGTTCATGGGCGCGTCGCTGGGCCTGGCGATCAGCCTGCCGGCGATCGAAGCGCTGGCGATCTTTGCCGCGCTCGGCCTCGGCATGGCGCTGCCCTACCTCGCCGCCAGCCTGGTGCCGGCGGTCGCGCGGATGTTGCCGCGGCCCGGTGCCTGGATGGAAACCTTCCGCCGCCTGATGGCCTTCCCGATGTTCGCCACGGTGGCCTGGCTGGTCTGGGTGCTGGGCCAGCAAAGCGGCATCGACGGCGCCGGCGCGCTGCTGGCGCTGCTGGTGGCCATGAGCATGGTGGTGTGGGCCTTCACGCTGCGTGGCCGCACGCGCGTGGCGCTGGCTTCGCTGGCCGTCATCGGCCTCGGCCTGGTGGCCTGGAGCACCGGCGGCGCCATCACCCGTCCGCACGAGGCCGCACCGTCGCAGTCGCTCGCCAGCGGCTGGCAGCCGTGGGAGCCGGGGCGCGTCGACCAGCTGCTCGCGGCCGGCCAGCCGGTGTTCGTCGATTTCACCGCGGCCTGGTGCGTCACCTGCCAGTACAACAAGAGGACCACGCTCGCCAACCGCGAAGTGCTGGCCGATTTCGACGCCAACAAGTTCGCGCTGCTGCGCGCCGACTGGACCCGCCGCGACCCCGCCATCACGGCGGCATTGGCGCAGCTGGGTCGCAACGGCGTGCCGGTGTACGTCGTCTATCGCCAGGGCCGCGCGCCCGTGGTGCTGTCCGAAGTGCTGGGCGTGCAGGAAGTCCGCGCCGCCCTGGCGCCCCCGTCCCTGTAAGGAGCTTTGCCATGCTGCGTCGCGCCCTGCTTGCCTGTGCCTCCCTGGTCCTCGCTGCCGGCGCGCAGGCAGCGCCCGCGGTCGGCCAGCCCGCGCCCGAGATCGTGCTGAAGGACGCGGCCGGCCAGGTCGTGAAACTGAGCGACTACCGCGGCAAGTTCGTGGTGCTGGAGTGGACCAACCCCGGCTGTCCCTTCGTGCGCAAGCACTACAACAGCGGCAACATGGCATCGACCCAGCACGACGCCGCCGGCAAGGGCGTGGTCTGGCTCTCGGTCAATTCGACCGAGCGCGCCAGCAGCGACTACCTCGAGCCGGCCAAGCTGGTCGCCTGGCAGAAGGAGCGCAAGCTGCAGGCCACCGCGACGCTGATGGACGAAGACGGCGTCGCCGGCAAGGCCTACGGCGCGCGCACCACGCCGCACATGTACATCGTCGATCCGCAAGGGCGGCTGGTGTATGCAGGCGGCATCGACTCGATCGCATCGAGCAGCGCGGACGACATCCCGAAGGCGACGAACTACGTGAAGGCGGCCCTGGCCGAAGCGGCGGCCGGCAAGCCGATCACGCAGGCCAGCACGCGGCCCTACGGCTGCTCCATCAAGTACAAGTCGTAGGCGGCGCCGCCGGCCGTACACTGGCCGGCATGGACTCCATCCGCGACCTGCGCCGCATCCTCGGCAGCTGCCGCACGATCGCGGTGGTGGGGCTGTCGCCGCAATGGCACCGCCCCAGCTTCTTCGCCGCCAAGTACATGCAGGAGCACGGCTACCGCATCGTGCCGGTGAATCCTTCCGCGCCCGAGATCCTCGGCCAGCGCAGCTACCCGAGCGTGACGGCCGCGGCACAGGACGGCGTGCAGATCGACATGGTGGACTGCTTCCGCAAGAGCGCCGACATCCCGCCGATCGCCGACGAAGCCATCGCCATCGGCGCGAAGTGCCTGTGGCTGCAGATCGGCGTGGTCGACGAAGCCTCGGCCGCCAAGGCGCGCGCCGCCGGCCTCGACGTGGTGATGGACCGCTGCGTGAAGATCGAGCATGCGCGCCTGTTCGGCGGCCTCAACTGGGCCGGCGTCGACACCAAAGTCATCTCGGCCCGCCGGCCGCAGCAATTGTTCTACTGAGATGAGCGACAAGGACCACCAGTACGGCTTCGGGACGCGGGCGATCCACGCCGGCGCGATTCCCGACCCGGTGACCGGCGCGCGCGCCATCCCGATCCACCAGACCACCAGCTTCGTGTTCGACTCCGCGGAACACGCTGCGAGCCTGTTCAACCTGCAGACCTTCGGCAACGTCTACAGCCGCATCAGCAACCCCACGGTGGCGGCTCTGGAAGAGCGCGTGGCCTCGCTCGAAGGCGGGCGCGCGGCGCTGGCCTGCGCCACCGGCATGGCGGCGCAAATGACGGCGCTGCTGGCGATCCTGAAGGCCGGCGACCACATCGTCGCGGCCTCCACGCTTTACGGCGGCACGGTGGGCCAGCTGGGCATCGGCTTCTCGCGCCTGGGCATCACGACGACCTTCGTCGACCCGGCAGACCCCGACAATTTCCGGCGCGCGATCCGTCCCGAGACGCGCGCCGTCTACGGCGAAACGCTGGGCAACCCGCTGGTGAACGTGTTCGACATCGCAGCCGTCGCGGCGATCGCGCACGAGCACGGACTGCCGCTGGTGATCGACAACACGGTGGCCAGCCCCTACCTGTGCAACCCCTTTGCCTTCGGCGCCGACATCGTGGTGCACAGCGCCACCAAGTACCTCGGAGGCCACGGCACGACGATGGCCGGCGTGATCGTCGAGTCGGGCAAGTTCGACTGGGGCAGCGGCCTGGCCGCGCAGAACTTCCCGGAGATGCTGGAGCCGAGCAAGGCCTACCACGGGGTGAAGTTCTACGAGACCTTCGGCGACTTCGGCTACACGATGAAGGCGCGCATGGAGGTCAACCGCACCTTCGGCGCCACCCTTTCGCCGCTCAATGCCTGGCTGATCCTGCAAGGCATCGAGACGCTGCACCTGCGCATGCAGGCGCATTGCCGCAACGCGCAACGGGTCGCCGAATTCCTGGCCGACCATCCCCTGGTGGGCTGGGTCAACTACCCGGGCCTCGCGGACTCGCCGCACCACGCGCTGGCGAAGAAGCAGTTCCGCGCCATCGACGGCAAACCGGGATCGTCCGGCATCCTCACCTTCGGCATCCGGGCCGCCGATCCCGTGAAGGCAGGCGAACGCTTCATCGACGCCTGCGAGTTCCTCAGCCACCTCGCGAACATCGGCGACGCCAAGACGCTGGTGATCCATCCGGCCTCGACGACGCATAGGCAACTGGACGAGGCGGAACTCGCGCGCGCCGGCGTGCGCCCCGACATGATCCGGCTCTCGGTGGGCATCGAGGATGTCGAGGACATCCTGTGGGACGTGGACCAGGCCTTGCGCCAGGCTGCTGCCTGAAACGCGCCTAGGGCCGTCGCTCCATCCAGACGAACAGCCCCGGAATGGGCACGCGCTGCTCCTCGCGCACCGGCCTGCGCTCCAGGCGCGTCACCACGAAGCCGTTCTCCGCGGCCAGGCGCCGCACATACTCTTCGGAATGCGCGTAGCGCAGGCTGGGCCGCAGCACCAGGTCCTGCGCGGCTTCTTCCACGGTGAAGCAGAAGCTGGCGCCAGCAGGCATCACGCGCGCCAGCTCGCGGAAGACGCCCTCCAGCGCGCCGACGTAGATGAAGACATCGGCCGCGAGCACCAGGTCGAACGGCGTCTCGCAGCCAGCGAGGAATTCGAGCACGTCCTGCTGCACCAGCGTGTCGTAGACATCGCGCGCACGCGCCTGCGCCAGCATGTTGGCGGACACGTCGACGCCCGTCACTTCGCCGGCCAGCGCCCGCAGCGCCGGCCCGGCCAGGCCCGTGCCGCAGCCCAGGTCGAGCGCGCGCGCGTGGCGGCGGCCCGCCAGCGGCGCCGTCAGGAGTTCCGGGGCGCGGTAATTGAGGGCCTGGACCAGGTGGCTGTCGAACTGCGCCGCGTAGGCATCGAACAGGTTCTCCACGTAGTGCCGCGGCGCGCTGGCGGGCGCCTCGCCCGCGGCCAGCGCACCGAGGTAGTAGCGATTGAGTTCGGCGTCGCCGCCGCGGGCCAGCGCTTCGCGGAAAGACTCGGCAGCCTCCTGCGTGCGGCCCATCTCCCGCAGCAACGTTCCGCGCAAGGTCCACAGTGCCGGCCGTTTCGCATCGATCGCCAGGGCCCGGTCGAACAAGGCCAGCGCCTCGGCGGCATGCCCCAGTTCGGCATGGGCTGCCGCGCAATGCCCGAGGGCCTCCGCGTTGCCGGGCTCGCGTTCGACCGCTTCCTGCAGCACCGCCAATGCATCCGCGGGCCGACCCAGCTTCAGCCGCACCGCGCCCAGGTTGGTGAGCACCGAGGGCCGCCCGGGCGCCAGCGCCAGCGCGGCGACGAACTGCCGTTCCGCCTGCTCGAGCCGGCCGGCCTGGTAATGCGCCACGCCGTCCTGGAAGAAGCGGCGCGCCTGGTCGAGAGCGGTGTCCATGTGGCTGCCGATGATAGGGGCGCGCCGGGCCGGCCTGCGACAATCGGGGGATGGCCTTTCCCCCGCTCGCGAACGACACCTTCCTGCGCGCCTGCCTGCGCCAGGCCACGCCTTACACGCCGGTCTGGCTGATGCGCCAGGCCGGCCGCTACCTGCCCGAATACAAGGCCACGCGCGCCCGCGCCGGCAGTTTCATGGGCCTGGCCACCAACGTGGACTACGCCACCGAAGTGACCTTGCAGCCGCTGGACCGCTTCGCGCTCGACGCAGCGATCCTGTTTTCCGACATCCTCACCGTGCCCGATGCGATGGGACTGGGGCTGAGCTTCGCCGAAGGCGAAGGCCCGAAGCTGGCGCGCCCGCTGCGCGACGAAGCCGCGGTGGCGGCATTGGCCGTGCCCGACCTCGACAAGCTGCGCTACGTCTTCGATGCGGTCACCTCGATCCGCCGCGCGCTGAACGGCCGCGTGCCGCTGATCGGCTTTTCCGGCAGCCCCTGGACCCTGGCCTGCTACATGGTCGAAGGCGGCGGTTCCTCGGACGACTGGCGCCGCGTGAAGAGCATGCTGTACGCGCGGCCCGACCTGATGCACCGCATCCTGGCAATCAATGCGGAGGCAGTCGCGGCTTACCTCAATGCGCAGATCGACGCCGGCGCGCAGGCGGTGATGGTGTTCGACAGCTGGGGCGGCGCGCTGTCGCACCGCGCCTTCCTCGAATTCAGCCTGCCTTACACGGCGCAGGTGCTGGCGAAGCTGAAGCGTTCGCAGGACGGCACGACCATTCCGCGCATCGTCTTCACCAAGGGCGGTGGCCTGTGGCTGCCGCAGATGGAGAAGCTGGATTGCGAGGTCCTGGGTGTCGACTGGACGGTGAGCCTGGCGCAGGCCCGCGCGCAGGTCGGCGGCAGCAAGGCCCTGCAAGGCAACCTCGACCCCGCCGTGCTGTTCGCGCCGCCGGCGCAGGTGGCCGCCGAAGCGCGCCGCGTGCTCGATGAATTCGGCGCGCCGCACACCGGCAGCGGCACCGGGCCGACGCACATCTTCAACCTGGGACACGGCATCAACCAGCACACACCGCCGGAGCACGTGCAGGCACTGGTGGAAGCAGTGCATGCACATTCGGCGCAAATGCGGGGCGCAAGCGCGGCGTGAAACAGGCGTCATCGGGGTGTTCCCTAGCTGACAGGCGCGGCAAATCCTCCGTCGTGGCGCTTGACTTGTGCACAGAAGACGTGTTGCGGCGCAACGAACCCGGCCGTACGGCCGCCGGCCTGCTCCAAAAACGCTAGCGCCGCTAAGTCATTGATTTTGTTGAGATTCCAGATATGCACTTTTTCGGCGCCGTCCCGGCAAGCCCTTGATTTTTCGGGCTTCCCGGGCTTGACCGGTGCCGTCTATCAACAAAGTTATCCACAGCAATCAACTCTTCTTTACAAAGCTTCGTGGAATCAAGGACTTACGGGGGTTTGTGCGGGGAGGGCCTCAGCAAGACCATCTAACTCGACCACAAGATGACGCGGACGCTCCGGGTGGTCGTCCCCACCCCGGCCCACAGCCAGCTCAGCGAACCCCTGACCTACGCAAGTGAGTTGCCACTCGCGGCGGGATGCTTGGTGCGTGTGCCGCTGGGCCGGCGCGAGGTTTGCGGCGTGGTGTGGGATGCGGAAGACGGCGCTGCCGAAGTGCTGGCGGCAGACAAGATCAAGGCGATCGGCGGGCCGCTCGGCGACATCGCGCCGCTGTCGTCGAATTGGCGACAGCTCGTTACCTTCGCCGCGAACTATTACCAGCGCAGCCTCGGCGAAGTCGCGCTCGCCGCGCTGCCGCCGCAATTGCGCGAACTCGATGCGGGGCAGCTGGCACGCCGCTTGAAGCGTGCCCGTGCCGACGCTTCCGAAGCAGCCCCCGCGCAAGGGCCGCCGCTGACGCCCGAACAGGCGGACGCACTGGCCGCGATCCGTGCGGAGGCCGGGCCTTTCCTGCTGTTCGGCGCCACCGGCAGCGGCAAGACCGAGGTCTACCTGAACGCGGTGCAGGAACTCCTCGCGCGCGAGCCGGACGCGCAGGCCCTGGTGCTGGTGCCCGAGATCAACCTCACGCCGCAGTTGCAGGCGCGCTTCGTCGAACGCTTCGGGGCGAACGCCGTGGTCCCCCTGCACAGCGGCATGACCAACCCGCAGCGGCTGCGCAGCTGGCTGGCGGCGCATGCGGGCCAGGCGCGCATCGTGCTGGGCACGCGGATGGCGATCTTCGCCTCGCTGCCGAAGCTGCGCCTGATCGTCGTCGACGAGGAGCACGACCCGAGCTACAAGCAGCAGGAAGGCGCCCGCTACTCGGCCCGCGACCTCGCGGTCTACCGCGCACGGCTCGAAGGCGCGAAAGTCGTGCTGGGTTCGGCGACACCGTCGCTGGAAAGCTGGCAGGCCTGCGACCGCGGGCGCTACCGGCTGCTGGAGATGCCCAGCCGCGTCGGCGCCGGAGCCTTGCCCCGCGTGCGGCTGGTCGACATGAACCAGCAGCCCAAGCACACGCTGTTCTCGGCGCCGCTGATGGCTGCGATCCGCGAACGCGTCGCGCGCGGCGAGCAGTCGCTGGTGTTCCTGAACCGGCGCGGCTATGCACCGGTGCTGGCCTGCGGCGCCTGCGACTGGCGCAGCGACTGCCCGCATTGCAGCGCCTACCGCGTCTTCCACAAGATCGATCGCACGCTGCGCTGCCACCACTGCGGCTACACCGAGCGCGTGCCGCGCGCCTGCCCGGCCTGCGGCAACGTCGACATCGCGCCGCTCGGCCGCGGCACCGAACGGCTGGAGGAGCAGCTGGCCGAACTGCTGGCCGATGCCACCCGGCCCGACGGCACGCCCGCGCGGGTCGCCCGCATGGACGCCGACAGCACGCGGCAGAAGGGCGCACTCGAGCAGCAGCTCGCGCAAGTCCACGCCGGCGAAGTCGACGTGCTGGTCGGCACGCAGATGGTCACCAAGGGCCACGACTTCCGCCGCATCACGCTGGTGGCGGCGGTTAATCCGGACTCGGCGCTCTTCTCCAGCGATTTCCGCGCACCGGAGCGCCTGTTCAGCTTGCTGATGCAGGCGGCCGGCCGGGCCGGGCGCGACGCGGCACAGGCGTCGGCCAGCGAGATGTGGGTGCAGACCTGGCACCCGCAGCATCCCTTGTTTGCCGCACTGAAGAAGCACGACTTCCCGGCGTTCGCCGCGCAGCAGCTGAAGGAGCGCCAGCAGGCCGCGATGCCGCCCTTCGCGTACCAGGCGGTGCTGCGCGCCGAGGCGCGCACGCAGGAGGTGGCCCAGCAGTTCCTGCAAGCCGCCGCGGATTCCGCGCCCGGCCTGGAAGGCAGCGAGCACGTCTTCGTCTATGCGCCGGTGCCGATGACCGTGCAGCGGGTGGCCAACGTCGAGCGCGCGCAGCTGCTGCTCGAAAGCGGTTCGCGGCCGGCCCTGCAGGCATTCCTGGCCGATTGGCAGGCGCGGCTGCAGTCCGTGCGGCCACGCGGCCTGATCCGCTGGGCGGTGGACGTGGATCCGCTCGTGATCTGAAGCCTCAGGAAGATTTCTCCTTCAGCGCCAGCTCGTACAAGGCATTGCGCGGCGCGCCGGTGATTTCCGCCGCCAGCTTGACCGCGCTTTTCACCGGCAGCTCCGCCAGCAGCAGGCGCAGCACCCGCAGCGCCTCGCGATCGTCCTCCGCCACGGCGACAGGGTGCAGCACCAACGCGAATTCGCCACGGCTGCGCTGCGGCGACGCCGCCAGCCATGCGGGCAGCCCGGCGCAAGGCAGCGTGGCAATTTCCTCGAATTGCTTGGTGAGCTCGCGCCCGACCGTCACCGGCCGTTCGCCCAGCACCGCGAGCGCATCCGCCAGCGCGGCGATGCGATGCGGCGCCTCCAGCAGCACGACGGCGCGCGCTTCGCCGGCCAGCTTCTCCACCGCCTGCTGCCGCTCCTGCGGCTTGGCGGGCAGGAAGCCCTGGAAGACGAAACCCGCATCCTCGCCCGCCGCGCCGGCCGCGCTCAGCACGGCGGTGACGCTGCTGGCGCCCGGAATCGGCACCACGGCCAGGCCGGCCGTGCGCACGGCCGCGGCAATGCGCGCGCCGGGGTCGCTGACGCCAGGCGTGCCGGCATCGCTGGCATAGGCGATGCGCTCGCCCTGCTGCAGCCGCCGCACGACTTCCTGCGCACCTTGCGCCTCATTGTGTTGATGCACGCTGAGCCAGCCGCCCGCCGGCTTGGCGATGCCGTAGGCGCGCAGCAGCGCCTGCGTGTGCCGCGTGTCCTCGCAGGCGATGCAATCGGCCAGCTCCAGGACGTGCAGGGCCCGCAGGCTGACATCCGCCAGATTGCCGATGGGCGTGGCGACGACATAGAGCGCTTGTTGCGGATAATTCTGCGAGGACGCCGCCTCGCGCGCGGCGGCGAGGGCGGAGGCAAATGTGGCGCTCAAGGACTCTCCTGAAGGTGGCCGCGCCGTGGTCACCACCAAGGCTGAAGGCGATGCGGCGGAAGACCGCGCCCTGCACTACCTGCTGGGACGCGGCCTGCGGCTGGCTGCCCGCAATTATCGGACGCCCGGCCGCGGCGGCGGGGAGATCGACCTGGTGCTGTGGGATCGCGACGGCACGCTGGTGTTCGTCGAGGTCCGCAAGCGCGCCTCGCGCGCGTTCGGCGGTGCGCTGGGCAGCATCACCGCGGCCAAGCAGCGCCGCATCGTCTTCGCGGCGCGCCACTACCTGCTGAAGCTGCGCTCGCAGCCGCCCTGCCGCTTCGACGTGGTGTGCCTGGAAGACGAAAGCGGCGGCATCCAGTGGATGCGCGCCGCCTTCGATGCGAGCTAGGGACGCGAAGTCCCCGCTGCGTTTCTCGACTGGAGTTCTTAGTTCCGGTCGGCCTTCGCGACGACCATCGGCTCGGCCGGGGCGGCGCCCATCGACTGCTGCTCCACCACCGGGGCCGGGGCCTGGGCCACGACCGGGGCGGGGGTCTCGACGATGGCGGTGCGCTGCTCGATGACCGTCTGGGCCGTGTAGGCCTGGTCGATCATGCCGGGCACGCCGGTCTCACCCATGGAGGTGAGGTGGGTGCTCTGTTGGCCGGCGCCCAGCGCGGGGTTGGTGATGAACGGGTTGGGCGGAACGCCCTGCGCCATGGCGACACCGAGGACGGCGACAGCGGACGCACCAGCGATGACACCAGCGATTTTTTTCATGACAGCCATTGCAACTTCTCCTGAGACTTGATTTGTGAAAATGGATTGAAAACCTGCAGGCACTCAAGCCAGCGATACGTAGATTAGTGAGCCGCAACTTTCGCGGCGTCAGCCCCGCGCGGTACCTCGTGTAGTGATATGCCCGGCGTGGCGTCGGCCACTGCCCCGCCACGGGTCGCTCGCGCAACGAAAAAGCGGCGCGCATCCGAAGATGCGCGCCGCCTTTCAAGCTGGCCAGGGCCGCAGAGCCCCAGCTAGACGCGAAGCGCCGGCTTAGTTGCGGTCGGCCTTGGCGACCACGGTCGGCTCGGGAGCCGGGGCGGCGCCCATCGACTGCTGTTCCACCACGACGGGGGCCTGGGCGACCACGGGGGCCGGGGTCTCGACGATGGCGGTGCGCTCTTCCACCACGGACTGCGCGGTGTAGACCTGGTCGATCATGCCGGGCACGCCGGTCTCACCCATGGAGGTGAGGTGGGTGCTCTGCTGGCCGGCGCCGAGGGCGGGGTTGGTGATGAACGGGTTGGGCGGAACGCCCTGCGCCATGGCGACACCGAGGACGGCGACAGCGGACGCACCAGCGATGACACCAGCGATTTTTTTCATGACAGCCATTGCAACTTCTCCTAACGTGATTTGTGAACTGTGATCCTGCAGGCACTGAAGCCAGCGATACGTAGAGTAGTGAACCGGCAATGGCCGGCGAGTCAGCGTGTCGCGGCACCTCGTGTCGGGTCGCGTCCGGGCCGGCGTCGGCGATTCCGCGCCGCACTCGTCCGATGAGGCCTACAAGTTCCGTGCGAAACGCACGTGCAGGAAAACCGCGTAACGAGGTGTTGGGCGCCTTGACAAAACTTCATCCGCTCGCCGTGAGGCCGCAGGTATCATTCCCACATGCTCGAGCAACGGATACAGCAGAACTTCATCGACAGCGCCGACCTCAAGTACCAGGCGGCGCAGACGCTCAGCAAGCCCATCGCGCAGGCGGTGCAGGCTGTGCTCGCTTGCGTCACCAGCGGGGGCAAGGTGCTGGCCTGTGGCAACGGTGGCTCTGCCGCCGACGCGCAGCACTTCTCTGCGGAATTCGTCGGCCGCTACGAGCGTGAGCGGCCCGAGCTCGCGGCGATCGCACTGACGACCGACAGCTCCATCCTCACCGCGATCGCCAACGACTACGACTACAACCGCATCTTCTCCAAGCAGGTGCGCGCGCTCGGCCAGGCCGGCGACGTGCTGCTGGCGCTGTCCACCAGCGGCAACTCCGCCAACGTGCTGGCCGCGATCGAGGCCGCGCACGAGCGCGAGATGACCGTGGTGGCGCTCACCGGGCGCGGCGGCGGCAAGATGAACGGCGTGCTGCGCGAAACCGACGTGCACATCTGCGTGCCGCACGAACGCACCGCGCGTATCCAGGAAGTCCACATCCTCGCGATCCACTGCATCTGCGACGGCGTCGACGCGCAGCTGCTCGGCGACCAGGAACCCACCCCATGAAGTTGCGTCCCTCTTCCCTGGCCACCCGCGTGCTGGCCGCCGCCCTGCTGGGCGCCACCCTGGCCGGCTGCGCGCCGCTGATCATCGGCGGCGCCGCCGTCGGCACCGCCATGATGGCCACCGACCGCCGCAGCTCCGGCGCGCAGATCGAGGACGAGTCCATCGAGATCCGCGCGGCTTCGCGCCTGCGCGATGCGCTCGGCGACCGCGTCCACATCAACGTGACGAGCTACAACCGCCAGGTCCTGCTGACCGGCGAAGTGCCCAGCGATGCGGCGCGCCAGCAGGCCGAGCAGCTGGTGAGCCGCGTCGACAACGTGCGCGGCGTGAGCAACGAATTGGCGGTCCTGCCGGCCAGCTCGATGACGCAGCGTTCGGCGGACACCTTCATCACCGGCCAGATCCGCGCTTCCTACGTGGACGCAGCGGACCTGCAGTCGAACGCCTTCAAGGTCGTGACCGAACGCGGCACCGTCTACCTGATGGGCCGGGTTTCGCAACGCGAGGCCGACCGCGGCACGCAGATCGCCCGCCAGATCGGTGGCGTGAACAAGGTGGTGCGGATGTTCGAGGTGCTGACGCCGGAAGAGATGCGGCAACTCGGGCTGACGCCGCCGGGCGCCGCGCCGGCAGCGGCCGTGGCACCGGCGCCGGCCCCTGCGCCCGCGCCGGCCGCGCCGGCTGCCACCGCGCCGGCTCCGGACGCCGGCGGCGTGGTCGTGTCCCCGGTGCGCTGAACTACCGCAAGCGCTTGATCAGGCTGGACGTGTCCCAGCGGTTGCCGCCCAGCGCCTGCACGTCCGCATAGAACTGGTCCACCAGCGCCGTCACCGGCAGCCGCGCGCCGTTACGCTTGGCTTCGTCCAGCACCAGGCCCAGGTCCTTGCGCATCCAGTCGACGGCGAAGCCGAACGCGAACTGGTCGGCGATCATCGTCTTGCCGCGGTTGTCCATCTGCCAGCTCTGGGCGGCACCCTTGCCGATGACTTCCAGCACCTGGTTCATGTCGAGGCCGGCTTTCTGGCCGAAGGCAATGGCTTCCGACAAGCCTTGCACCAGGCCGGCGATGGCGATCTGGTTGACCATCTTGGCCAGCTGGCCCGCCCCGCTCGCGCCCAGCAGCGTGCAGGCGCGCGCGAAGCTCATCACCACCGGCTTGATGCCGTCGAAGGCGGCGGGCTCGCCGCCGCACATCACCGTCAGCAGGCCGTTCTGGGCGCCGGCCTGGCCGCCGGAGACGGGGCCGTCGATGAATTGCACGCCGCGCTTCGCGGCTTCGGCCGCGAGTTCGCGCGCGACGTCGGCCGATGCGGTGGTGTGGTCGACGAACACCGCGCCGGACTTCATGCCGGCCAGCGCACCCTGCTCGCCCAGCACCACCGAGCGCAGGTCGTCGTCGTTGCCGACGCAGCAGAACACGATGTCGCAGCCGGCGGCCGCTTCGCGCGGCGTGGGCGCCGCCTTGCCGCCGAACTCGGCGACCCAGGCATCGCGCTTGGGCGCGCTGCGGTTGTAGACGGTGACGGCATGGCCGGCCCGGGCCAGGTGGCCGGCCATGGGAAAGCCCATCACGCCGAGGCCGAGGAAGGCGACCTTGCGGGCCGGCGTGGGTTCGTAGGTGCGGGGGTTGGTGCTGCTGCTCATGGGGGCGAACTTTAACGGGTTCGCCCCGCTGGCGTCAGACGATGGCCAGGTGCTCGGTGCCCGCGGACAGGTCCTGCGTCTTCGCGCGCTGGCTGTTCAGCTTGATCTGCAGGCGCAGGTCGTTCACCGAGTCGGCGTTGCGCAGCGCATCTTCGTAGCTGATGACGTTGTTCTCGTACATGTCGAACAGCGCCTGGTCGAAGGTCTGCATGCCCAGGTTGCGGCTCTTCTTCATGATCTCCTTGATCTCGGAGACCTCGCCCTTGAAGATCAGGTCGGAGATCAGCGGGGAGTTCAGCATGATCTCCACCGCCGCGCCGCGGCCCTTGCCGTCCTGCTTGGGCACCAGGCGCTGCGAGATGAAGGCCTTCAGGTTCAGCGACAGGTCCATCAGCAGCTGCGGCCGGCGCTCTTCCGGGAAGAAGTTGATCACGCGGTCCAGCGCCTGGTTGGCGCTGTTGGCGTGCAGCGTGGCCATGCAGAGGTGGCCGGTTTCGGCGAAGGCGATCGCGTGTTCCATGGTCTCGCGGTCGCGGATCTCGCCCATCAGGATCACGTCGGGCGCCTGGCGCAGCGTGTTCTTCAGCGCGGCTTCCCAGCTGTCGGTGTCGAGCCCCACTTCGCGCTGCGTCACCACGCAGTTCTTGTGCGGGTGCACGAATTCCACCGGGTCCTCGATGGTGATGATGTGGCCGTAGCTCTGCTCGTTGCGCCAGTCGATCATGGCCGCCAGCGTGGTCGACTTGCCCGAGCCGGTGGCGCCCACCAGCACGACCAGGCCGCGCTTGGACATCACCACGTCCTTCAGCACGGTGGGCACGCCCAGCTTGTCGATGGTCGGCAGCACCTGCGGGATCACCCGCAGCACCATGCCCACCTTGGCCTGCTGCACGAAGGCGTTGACGCGGAAGCGCCCCACGCCCGGCGGCGAGATCGCGAAGTTGCACTCCTTGGTGCGCTCGAACTCGGCGGCCTGCTTGTCGTTCATGATCGAACGGGCCAGCGCCAGCGTGTGCGAGGCGTTCAGGGGCTGCGGCGACACCTTGGTCACCTTGCCGTCCACCTTGATGGCCGGCGGGAAATCGGCCGTGATGAAGAGGTCCGAGCCGTTGCGGCCCACCATCAGCTTCAGCAGGTCGTTGATGAATTTTGTTGCCTGGTCGCGTTCCATGATGGAACTCCTTCCTGAAACGGCTTAGCCTGGGAAATTCTCGGGGATCTTGGCCTTGCTGCGCGCTTCGGCCGGACTGATCATGTTGCGCTTGACCAGCTCCGTCAGGTTCTGGTCCAGCGTGATCATGCCCACGCTGTTGCCGGTCTGGATGGCGGAATACATCTGCGCCACCTTCGCTTCGCGAATCAGGTTGCGGATGGCCGACGTGCCGATCATGATCTCGTGCGCCGCCACGCGGCCGGCGCCGTCCTTGGTCTTGCACAGCGTCTGCGAGATCACCGCCTGCAGCGACTCCGACAGCATCGCGCGGACCATTTCCTTTTCCTCGGCCGGGAACACGTCGATGATCCGGTCGATGGTCTTGGCGGCGCTCGAGGTGTGCAGCGTGCCGAACACCAGGTGGCCCGTTTCCGCGGCGGTCATCGCCAGGCGGATGGTTTCCAGGTCGCGCATTTCGCCCACCAGGATACAGTCCGGGTCCTCCCGCAGCGCGGACTTCAGCGCCGCCGCGAACGACAGCGTCATCGGGCCCACTTCGCGCTGGTTGATCAGGCACTTCTTGGACTCGTGCACGAATTCGATCGGGTCTTCCACCGTCAGGATGTGGCCGTACTCGGTTTCGTTCAGGTGGTTGATCATCGCCGCCAGGGTGGTCGACTTGCCCGAGCCCGTCGGGCCCGTGACGAGCACCATGCCGCGCGGCTTGAGCGCGAGGTCCTGGAAGATCTTGGGCGCGTTCAGCTGTTCCAGCGTGAGGATCTTGGACGGAATCGTCCGGAACACGGCGCCGGCGCCGCGGTTCTGGTTGAAGGCGTTGACGCGGAAACGGGCCAGGCCTTCGATCTCGAACGAGAAGTCGACCTCCAGGAACTCTTCGTAGTTCTTGCGCTGGGTGTCGTTCATGATGTCGTACACCATGGCGTGGACCTGCTTGTGGTCCATCGGATCGACGTTGATGCGGCGCACGTCGCCGTGCACCCGGATCATCGGCGGCAGCCCCGCGGAGAGGTGGAGGTCGGAAGCCTTGTTCTTGACGCTGAATGCCAGCAGCTGGGTAATATCCACGAATCCCTCTTATGTATGACCCCTCCCGCGGCGGCACCTGCCGGGGATGGCCGGTCCATTATGACCACGATTGCCAGCAACCTCCAGCGGGTGCGCGAGCGCGTCGCCCAGGCATGCGCGCAGGCCGGACGCCACGTGAACGAAGTCACGCTGCTTGCCGTGTCGAAGACGTTCGGGCCCGACACCGTGCGCGAAGCCCATGCCGCGGGCCAGTTCGCCTTCGGCGAAAACTACATCCAGGAAGCCGTGGAGAAGATCGCCCTGCTGGCGGACCTGCCGCTGCAATGGCATTGCATCGGCCCGATCCAGAGCAACAAGACGCGGCTGGTGGCGGAGCACTTCGACTGGGCGCACACCGTGGACCGGCTGAAGATCGCCGAGCGGCTTTCGCAGCAGCGTCCCGCCGGCCTGCCGCCGCTGCAGGTCTGCCTGCAGGTGAACGTCGACGGCGGCGCCACCAAGTCCGGCGTCGCGCCGGAGGAAGCCGCGGCCCTCGCGCATGCGGTGGCTGCCTTGCCGCGGCTGCAGCTGCGCGGCCTCATGACGATTCCGGAACCGGCCGAGGATTTCGAGGCGCAACTGGCAGTGCATCGCAAGGCGCGCGCGCTGTTCGAGGCGCTGCAGGCCGAGGGCCTGGCGCTGGACACGCTCTCGATGGGAATGACGGCGGACCTGGAAGCCGCGATCCACGCCGGCAGCACGATGGTGCGGGTGGGGACCGCGATCTTCGGCGGCCGGAAGCAGGAACTGGATCCCGGGTCAAGCCCGGGATGACTTCGTCACTTCTTCGGCGGCGCGACCGGCTTGATGCTGCCGCAGTCGGCGGACAGCCACTTGCCGGCGGCATCCATCTCCATCGTCTCGGGCTTGCCCTTGGCGCTGGTGTTGATGACCATGTGGCTCTTGTAGGCCTCACTGCCCATGAAGGTGAACTCGCCTTCGCCGCTGGAGGGCGGCTTCGTGCAGGTGAAGGCCATCTTCATCGTGTTGCCGCTGCGCTGCTGCTTCGTCATGGTGCAGCCTTCCTGCATCGGCACGTCGTTGCGTTCGACCATCTCCTTGGTCATGCACATCTGCATCGTCATGCCGCCGCCGGCCGCCGGCCCCGCCATGCGCATGCCGCGCTGAGCCATCATGGCTTCCATCTGCTTGCGCTGGTCCGGGGGCATCGAGGCGAGCTGCTGCTGCATGTCCGCCATCGCCTTGTCCATCTCCCCGCTGCCCTTCATCTTGTTGCTGATTTCCCACAGCCCGGGCTTGAGCTGCTGGGCGCCGGCCGGCAGGCAGGCCACCGCGAGGGCCGCGGCAACGAGGAGGAGAGGCATGCGCATGGAGTGCTCCTGGAGAAAGCGCCGATTCTGCCGCCGCGTAGGCTAGGCCATCAAGGGCGCGGGTCCACTCAAAAGGGGGAAATCGGTGTGGCGGGGCTCTTCCATCGCTTCCACCGCCTCCGCCTCCCCGCCTTCCACCTTGAACCTGGCCACCGTCTGCACCAGCACCTGCGCCTGCTGCGCCAGGTGTTCGGCGGCGCCGGCGGCCTGTTCGACGACCGTGGTGTTCTGCTGGGTGTTGCCTTCCATCTGGGCGATGGCGCGGTTCACCTGTTCGATGCCCGCGAGCTGTTCGGCGCTGGCGTGCGCGATCTCGGCCACCAGGTCGTTCACCTTCTGCACCGAGGCGACGATTTCGTCCATGGTGCGCCCGGCCGTTTCCACCTCGCGCACGCCGCCGGCGACGCGTGAAGTCGATTCCTCGATCAGCGCCTTGATCTCCTTGGCGGCGGTGGCGGAGCGCTGCGCCAGCGAGCGCACTTCGGAGGCCACCACCGCGAAACCGCGGCCCTGCTCGCCCGCACGCGCGGCTTCGACCGCGGCGTTCAGCGCCAGGATGTTCGTCTGGAAAGCAATGCTGTCGATCACGCCGGAGATGTCGGCGATGCGGCTAGACGACTGGTGGATGCCCTGCATCGTGGCCACCACGCCGCGCACCGCTTCGCCGCCGCGGGTGGCGATGGTCGACGTGCCTTGCGCCAGCTTGTTGGCCTGGCCCGCGCCGTGCGCGTTCTGCTGCACGGTGGCCGTGAGTTCCTCCATGCTGGAGGCGGTCTCTTCCAGGCTGGCCGCCTGGTCCTCGGTCCGCGCCGCCAGGCTGACGTTGCCGCGTTCGATCTGCTGCGCGCCTTCGCGCACGCCCAGGGCGGCGGTGCGGATGTCCTTCACCGCGTCGGCCAGCGACATGCGCATCCACTCGAGCGCCCCGACCAGCTGCGCGATCTCGTCGTTGCCTTCGTATTCGACTTCCTGGCTCAGGTCGCCCTGCGCCACCTTCAGCGCCGCCTCGCGCGCGGCGTGCAAGGGCTGCACCACGCCGCGCGTGGTGAAGAAGGCGATGCTGCCGCCGACGACCACGGCCAGCAGCGTCAGGCCGGCGACGAAAAGCAGCACCATGCGCGAGCCGGCGCGGTTGCGTTCGACGGAGCCGCGCGCCTCGGCGATGGTGGCGCGGGTGAAGTCGCGCAACTGGTTCTGCAGGTCCTGCTGGCGCGGCGCCACCGTCTGCGCGACGAAGGCCTTGGCCTCCTCGAACTGGGCGTCGCCCACCTTGACGTGGACGGCCCTTTCCATGTCGGCCAGCTCGCGCTCGAGCGCGACGACCTTCTGCGCGGTTTCGCGCGAGGCGTTCACCTGCGAAGCGGCGGAGAGCGTCTCGAGCCGCCTGGAGGCGTCGACGCGGGCCTGCGTGTTGGCGTCCAGCCGCGTCTGCAGCTCGCGCCGCACGGCCGGGTTGTAGGTCATGACCAGGTCGCGGAGCATCACCGCGCGCTGACCCGCAATGTCCTGCACCTGCCCGATCGCATCGAGCAGGCCGATGCTTTCGCTGACGAGCCCGTCAGCCTGGCGTTGGTAGGTTTGCAGACGGTCGAGGCTGACACCCGCGACCAGGAGCAGCAGGGCCAGGATCAGGCCAAAGCCACACCACAAGCGGGTGGCGATGCCCCGCGTCTGGAAAAAGCGCATGCGCATGAAGATCAGGCCGACCTGGATCACAGGCGGCCTGTAACTGTGTGTTTCGGTCGCCTGGAATTTGCATCAAACCAGGAGGCCGCGCAAGCGCTGTCGCGCAACTACAACGCGCAAGCGTGGAGGAATGCGCGCTCAGCCCTTCAGGAGGTTGCGCGACACCTGGTCGCGCTTCGGGTCGCCCAGCAGGTCGACCGCGGAAGGCAGGTTGCCGTCATAGCGGCCGAGGACGTCCTGCAGGGCCTGCAGGGTGCGAGCGAGCTGGTCGTCGGCGCCCTGGCCCAGCTGCGAGCGGGCGTCTTCCAGGGCGCGGAACAACAGGGCGCGGGTGTTGCCGCGGATGACCAGGTTGCCGTCCGCCTGCCAGATCGCCTTGTGCATGTATTTCATGAAGCATCTCCGTGGGATGCATCAAGGATGGACGCGGAGCCGGCTTCGCGCTGTGGGTCCGGCGAGCCTGATGGGGCCGGTGGGCGTCGGGCTCAGGCGTCGGAACAGGCGTCACCGCCGTGTTGCTTTCTGGAAGGCCGTGTCGGCGGCCTCCTGCATCAGTGGGCGCCGGCGGCGGCCTCGCTCGCGCCCGGCCCGGTGGCCTTCTGCGGCTGGGTCAGCCAGACCAGGGGGATCAGGCAGAGGAACAGCACCGCCGAACCCAGGAAGATGTCGTTGGCGGCCATCATGAAAGCCTGCTGGTCGACCAGCCGGTTCACCTGCGCCAGCGCCTGCTCTGCCGACAGCCCCGCGGCCTGGAGCCCGGCCAGCGCCTGCTGCGCCGCCACGCTGCCGGCATTGACCGATTCGGCCAGCTGCGCGTGGTGCAGCGCCGCGCGGCTTTCCCACAGCGTCGTCGACACCGAAGTACCGATGGCGCCGGCGGTGATCCGCACGAAGTTGCTCAGGCCCGAGGCCGAGGGCATGCGGTCCGGCGTCATGCCCGACATCGTGATCGTCATCAGCGGGATGAAGAAGAAGGCCATCGCCACGCCCTGAACGATGGTCGGTATCAGGATCGTCCGCATGTCCGCCTGGGTGCTGAAGTTGGATCGCATCCACAGCACCAGCGCGAACACCAGGAACGCGAAGGTCGCGTAGCGGCGCGGGTCCACCTTGGCGATGGTCTTGCCGACGATGGGCGAGAACACCAGCGCCAGCAGGCCCACCGGAGCGGTGACCAGGCCCGCGTCGGTCGCCGTGTAGCCCATGAACTGCTGCAACCACAGCGGCAGCAGCACCACGTTGCCGAAGAAGAGGCCGTAGCCCACCGACACGCTCAGCGTGCCGGCCCAGAAGTTGCGGCGCTTGAACAGGCGCAGGTCCACCACGGGGTGCTTGTCGGTCAGTTCCCAGATCAGGAAGAAGGCGAAGCCCACCACCGCGGTGACCGCCAGCCCCACGATCAGCTGCGAGTGGAACCAGTCGTTCTCCTTGCCCAGGTCCAGCATCATCTGCATGCAGCCGATCCACAGCACCAGCAGCGCGAGGCCGACGCGGTCGATCGGCAGCGCGTGCCGCACGCTCTCGCGCTTGTGGTAGATCGCCCAGGCGCCGAAGGCCGCGACGATGCCCACCGGGATGTTGATGTAGAAGATCCACGACCAGGTGATGTTGTCCGTGATCCAGCCGCCCAGCAGCGGGCCCATCACGGGCGCGACCAGCGTGGTCATCGACCACAAGGCCATGGCCAGCCCCGCCGCGGCGCGTGGATAGCTGGAAAGCAGCAGCGTCTGCGAAAGCGGGATCATCGGCCCGGCCACGAAGCCCTGCAGCGCGCGGAAGCCGATCAGCATCGGCATGCTCGGCGCCAGGCCGCACAGCCAGGAGGCGATGACGAACAGGATGACGCTGCCGACAAACAGGCGCACCTGGCCGAAGCGCTGCGACAGCCAGCCGGTGAGCGGCACCGCGATCGCGTTGGCGATGGCGAAGCTGGTGATGACCCAGGTGCCCTGGTTCGGGCTGACGCCGAGGTCGCCGGCGATGGCCGGCAGCGAGACGTTGGCGATCGAGGTGTCCAGCACGTTCATGAACGTGGCCGCGGACAGCGCGATCGTGCCCCACAGCCGCGCCGAGCCTTCCAGCGGCGGGTGCGGCAGGGCCGGCGCGTTGGTCGCCATGGCTTAGCGCGTGGTGGACGAGGCGGCGACGGCGGCACCCATCACGGCGTGCGCGACGGGCGTGGCCTTGGCGGTGCTCGCGCGCTGGGCGGTGGCGGTGGCAGCCGGCGCGCGGCCGGAGTTCTGCGCAATGACACGGCGCACTTCGGCGGCGGCGCCGTCGTCCTGCTTCGCATACACCTGCGTCTGCGAGGTCGAGCCGCCGCGCGGCGCGTCGGCCAGCGTCTTGCCGTCCTGCTTGCTCACGTCCACCTTGGCGTCCATCGACAGGCCCACGCGCAGCGGATGCGCGGCGAGTTCCGACGGGTTCAGCGCGATGCGCACCGGCACGCGCTGCACCACCTTGATCCAGTTGCCGGTGGCGTTCTGCGCCGGCAGCAGCGAAAAGGCCGCACCCGTGCCGACACCCAGGCCGGCGACCTTGCCCTGGTATTCCACCTTCTTGCCGTACACGTCGGCGGTCAGGGTCACCGGCTGGCCGATGCGGATCTTGCGCAGCTGCACTTCCTTGAAGTTGGCGTCGACCCAGACCTGGTTCAGCGGAATGATCGACATCACCGGCGTGCCGGCCGCGATGCGCTGGCCCAGTTGCACCGTGCGCTTGGCGACGTAGCCGTCGACCGGCGCCGGCAGCGCGGCGCGCTGCTGCGCCAGCCAGGCCTCGCGCACCTTGGCGGCGGCGGCCTGCACCTGCGGGTGCTGCTCGACGTCGGTGCCCGAGGTCATGGCCTGGTTGCTGGCCAGTTGTTCGCGCGCGCCGACCACGGCCGCCTGCGCGGCGACCAAGCTGCTGCGCGCGGCGCTCAGCTGCGACTGCGTGTGGTTCAGTTCTTCCTTCGACACGGCGCCGGTGGACACCAGCGCGGCGCGACGGTTGTAGTCGTCGGTGGCGCGCGCGACTTCGGACTGCGCCTTGGCCACGTCGGCCTCGCGCAGCGCGATCTGCGCCGACAGCGAGCCGTTGTTCGCGTAGAGCGTGCGCACCTGGCGGACCGTCTGGCCCAGGGCCGCCTCGGCCTGGTCGAGCGCCACCTGCGCATCGGCCGGATCGAGGTTCACCAGCGGCTGGCCGGCCTTCACGAAGTCGGTGTCGTCGGCGTGGATCGCCAGCACCGTGCCGCCCACCTGCGGCGTGATCTGGATGACGTTGCCCTGCACGTAGGCGTTGTCGGTGTCTTCGTAGTGGCTGGCCACCAGCCATTCGTAGGCGACCCAGCCGAGGCCGCCGACGACGACGATCGCGGCCAGGGCGGTGAGGGCTTTCCTGCGCTTGGGATTGCCGTTCTGGGCCGGCAGGGTTTGGACTTCGCTCATGGTGTTTCTCTCGGGAAGGTGTTCAGTGGGCGGCGACGGTGGCATCGGCGGAGTAGCCGCCACCCAGGGCGCGGTAGAGGGCGACGCGCGAATCGAGCACGCGGGCGGCCAGGTCGACGCCGAGGCGGCGCTGGTTCAGCACGGTGGTCTCGGCGGCCAGCACGTTCAGGTAGGTGCCCAGGCCGGCCTGGTAGCGCTGCACCGCGATCTGGTACGCGCCTTCGGCGGCCTGCTCGGCATCGCGCTGTTCCTTGCGCTGCTTCTCCAGCGACTGCAGGCTGCCGACCGCGTCGGCCGCTTCATGCACCGCTTCCAGCACGGCGCCGTTGTAGCTTTCGATGGCGGCGTCGAGGTCGGCCGTCTTGCCCTTGAGGTTGGCGCGCAGGCGGCCGGAGTCGAAGATCGGCAGCCGGATCGCCGGGCCGAAACCGTATTGCAGGCTGCCCATGTCGATCAGGCGGCCGAGGCCGATCGTCGACAGGCCGAGGAAGCCCACCAGGTTGATGTTGGGATAGAACTGCGCCTTCGCGTTCTTGATGTCCTCACCGGCGGCTTCCACGCGCCAGCGCGCGGCGGCCACGTCGGCGCGGCGCGCCAGCAGGTCCACGGGCAGCGCCGGCAGGCTGGTGCTGGCCGGGATCGCCTTGATGGCGGGGACGGCGGCGAGTTCGGGCACGTCGGGCTTGCCGACCAGCGCCGCCAGCGCGTTGCGCGCGGCCTGGCCCTGCTCCTGCAGCGCCTCGACCTGCTGCCGCGTCTCGGGCAGCGCGCCTTCGCTCTGGCGCAGTTCCAGGTTGGTGTCGAGACCGGCGCCCACGCGCTGGCGCACCAGCTGCAGCTGCTGGCCGCGCTGCTCCAGCGTGCGCTGCGCGACGGCGAGCTGCTCCTTCACGCGCACCAGCTGGAAGTAGCTGCGCGTTACGTTGGCGGCCAGCACCACGCGGGCGGCATCGACGTCGGCCTGCGCGGCACGCGCCGCACCCAGCGCCGCTTCGAGCGCCGCCTTGTTCTTGTCGAAGAAGTCCAGCTCCCAGCTCGCGTTCAGCTGCAGGGTGCCGCTGTCGTTGACCGAGCCGGCCAGCGGCGGCGGATAGAGGCCGTTCTCGGTATAGAGCTGGCGCGTGACGTCCAGGCTGCCGTTCACCTGCGGCATGCGCGCGGCGTTGGCGGTCTCGGTCACGGCTTGCGCGCGGCGCAGGCGGGCCTGGGCGACGCCCAGCGATGGGTTGCCGCGCAGCGCTTCCTCGATCAGCGCATCGAGCTGCGGATCCCCAAACTCGCGCCACCACTGCGGCGAAACGGCCGGCACATTGGACGATGCGGGTTCGGCAGCGGCCGCGGACGTGCGCATCTGGGCCTGCGGCTCGATGCCGGAGAAGCTGGCACAGCCGGCCAGCAGCAAAGCGGCGGCCAGACCGGCAAGGCGCCGGCCGGAACGGAAGTCGGTCATTCGGTTTCTTCTTTCGTGGCTTCGCCCTGGCGGGCGAGGGCGTTGTCCAGGACGCGGCGCAGCAGGTCCTTGAGCTGCTCCCACTCCGCCACGCTGAGAGGCTGCAGGAACTTGTTCTGCACCTGGCACAGCACCTTCGGAATCTGGTTCGCGGTGGCCCGGCCTTCCTCGGTCAGTTCGAGGTTGACCACGCGCCGGTCCTGCGAGGAGCGGACGCGGGCGATCAGCCCCTTGGCCTCCATCCGGTCCAGCAGGCGCGTCATGGCGCCGGCGTCGAGGTTGCATTCGCGCGCCAGCTCGGCCACCGTCGACGCGATGCCCTGCTGCAGCTTGAACAGGGGAATCCACTGCGCGTGGGTGAGCCCCTGGGGCTCCAGGGCGAGGTCGACGTCCGCCGCCATGCAGGCGAGGATGCGCTTCATCAGGTAGGCAGCGCTCTCGTCCGGGTTGTAGCTGTCCGGGCGGTAGAACTCCTTGGGCTTGGCTGGCGTCATGGAGCCCGGATAATACTTGCCTAGGCAAATATTGTCAAGGCTTCCATTGCCCGGGCAATCAACTCAGCCGTGCTACCAGCGCTCGCGCAAGTCCCGCTTCAACACCTTGCCGATGTCGCTGCGCGGCAGTTCCGGCAGGTAGCGCAGCCCCGCGAGGCGCTGCGTCTTGCCCAGTCGCTCGTTGGCCCAGGCGCGCAAGGCCTCGGGGTCCGGCGCCTCGTCGCGCGGCACCACGAAGGCAACCGGCGTCTCGCCCCACTCCGTCGAGGGCACACCCACGACGGCCGCGTCGGCCACGCCCGGATGCTGGCGCAGCACACCCTCGAGGTCGCTCGGGTAGATGTTGAAGCCGCCGCTGATCACCATGTCCTTGCGCCGGTCCATCAGCGTGAGGAAGCCGTCCGCGTCGAAGCGGCCGACGTCGCCGGTGCGGATGAAGCGCTGCCCGTCCGCGTCGTACCACTCGGCCTCGCGCGTCTTCGCCGGCTGGTTGTTGTAGCCGGTCATCATCGAACCCGAGCGCCCGACGACTTCTCCGATCTCGCCGGGCGCGACCTGCCTGCCCTCTTCGTCGATCAGGCGGATGTCGTGGCCCTCCGCCGGCTTGCCCACCGTGGCCAGCTTGTCGGGGAAGTTGTGCGCCTCCAGGATGCAGGTGCCGCCGCCTTCGGTCATGCCGTAGTACTCCACCAACCCGCCCGGCCAGCGGGCCAGCACGTCGGCCTTCAACGCCGCCGCGAAGGGCGCGCTGGTGCAGAACTTCATGCGAAAGCGCGACAGGTCGTACCGGTCGAACTCGGGATGCGCCATCAGCCGCGCGTATTGCACCGGCACCAGCATCGCGTGCGTGGCGCCGGTTTCCTCGGCCAGCTTCAGGTAGGCGCCCGGGTCGAAGCGGCCCTGCGTCAACACGACGCAGCCGCCCTTGGCCAGGCAGGGGAACACCGCGACCAGCGTCGTGTTGGAGCACAGCGAGGTCGCGACCAGCGCCACCGCGTCGGGCCCATAGCCGTAGTTCTCCGCGCGCGCCACGTGCGCCCAGCGCATCTGGTACGGCTGAACGATGCCCTTGGGCGTGCCGGTCGTGCCGGAGGAATAGATGATGTTGAACGGCCAGTCCGGCTGGATCGCCACCGGCTTGGGCTGCGCGCCGGCCGGCAGCAGCCAGGCGCGCAAGGCCTCCGGATCGTCCAAGCGAATGCACGGCACCTGCGTCTCCAAGGCCGGCACGCTGGCATCGGTGAAGAAGAGCTTCGCGCCGCTGTCCGCCAGCATGCCGGCCAGCTGCTGCGGCAAGGCGGTGTTGGGCAGCGGCGCCACGGCCGCGCCCGCGCGCAGGCCGCCGAGGAACAGCACCAGGTAGTCGATCGAATTGGCGCCGCAGATCGCGACGCGATCGCGCGGCTGCACGCCATCGCGCTGCAGGCTCGCCGCGACGCGCGCGACCGCTGCCTCGAGCTCGTCCCAACGCAGGCTGCGCTCGCCCTGGCGCACCGCGAGGTGGCGCGGATGCTTGCGCGCGAGTTCGCGCAGGACGTCGGGGATGGCGCGGAAAGGGGGCAGGCCTGGGGCGGTCAAAGGGCGGGTCTCCAGTTTTTTCGACTTTATGGCACAGCCGGCGGGAGCCTGGGCGGCAGAGAAACGGGCTCGCGCCGGTGTCTGGAATCGCGTCAGGCTAGGCGCAGCCGACGCCGTGTGGTCAACCACTCAAGGAGGCTGTAACGACGCATGGCGCGATTCCAGGCACCGGCCCGAAGGGTTGGGCCTGCAAGGGGGCGTATGCGGCGTTGCGAAATCGGGTCAAGCCGCCCAGGCTTGACCCGATTCCGCGCCTTGCCTCCACCCCCTTGCAGACCCAACGCGGGCCCGTTTCTCTGCCGCCCAGGCTCCTAGAGCTCCTCGCTCCATTCGGCGCGCTGGGGCGCCGGCTTGCGGAACACCACTTCCCCGGTCGGCACGTGGACCACGCGGATTTCGCCACGGCCGGTCATGCCCTTGGCGGCCAGGCTGACGGCGAGGTCGCGGTTGCTGACCGCGAACTGGGTGGCACCGTCCGCGGCAAGGAATCGGGCGGCAAACGGCTGGCTGCTTTCGATCCGGTACTCGGCGGCTGTCATCGAAGCTCTCCTGTGACTGCTTGCTTGGGATTCATCCTAGGGGCCAAAAATGGCGGCGCCGTGACGTCCTTGCAAGACCGGGGTGTCACCTGTAACGCGCTGCAATGGTGCATTGCAGCGTCCGCGCCACAACCGTGGCTACCGTCTGTAGGCGCAAGCCGCTCCGTCCGTAGGACTTTTTGCCGGGCAGCCCTTGACCCGTCCGGAACGGTTGTTACAGAATGTTTGTCAGTTTGTAACAAAGTCGTCCGGAGGTCCCTTGTCCCATCCCCAGCGCCAGCGCTCTCCCGCGATCCTGGCGTCCTGGCTGCAACGCGTGATGGCACGGGCGACCCGGCACCTGCCGGCCCTGTCGGCGCTGGGCGCCCAGCTGCACCAGCACGCCGCCTGGCATGCCGGCGGCCTCCAGTCCAGCCTGCACGCCCTGCACGACAGCGTGACCGCCGTCGAGTGGACGCCGATGACCTCGCCGGCCGACGCGCAGGCGGCCCGCGCCAAGCTCGCCATCGACGCCTCCATCGTCAAGGACTGCGCGGACCGCGCGCTGCAGGACGGCGAGACCTTCCTGCAGCGCAGCTCCACCGGCGCCACCCGGCTGGCCCCCCTGCTGGCGGATTTCCTGCAGGAATTCCGCGCGCTGGAAAAGGTGGTCGATCGCTGCGGCGACTGGCTGGAACAGATGGAAGAGGGCATCGCCCAGCGACGCGAGGATGCGGACGGCGAAGACCTGGAGACCCTGGACGCGCTCGCCGAACGCGCCGGCCAGTTGCGCAGCCGGCTCGCCTTGCTGCAGGCGGTGGACCGCAGCGCGCGCAACGTCCATGCCCTGGCCGACAACCTGGCCAACACCCGGCCCAAGCTGGCCGAGGCGCTGGAAGGCAAGATCAAGCCCTCGTGCGTGCTCCTCGGCGCGCGCGCCGACCACATCCTGAACGCCGGCGCGCCTTCGAGCCGCGCCGCCACCACCCTCGCCGGCGCGCGCAGCGACGCGCAGATCTGGGCGACGCAGGCGATGTCGCTGGCGCTGCGGGTGCAGACGGCCCAGGAGAGGCTGGTGCGGGAAGCGGCGGCCTTGCGGCACCGCTGCGGCCTGATGCCGCAGGCGGGGCACGACCTGGACCGGCTGGACGGGGCGCGCCTGAAGCTGCGCCGGGCGGCGGAGCTGGCCACGAATTGACTGGTGCCTCCGGCGGGAATCGAACCCACATCTAGCGCTTAGGAGGCGCTCGTTCTATCCATTGAACTACGGCGGCGGGGCCCGATTGTAGGGCGTCGCTATTTGGACAGCAGCCGCATCGCCTCTTCCAGCCCCTTGATCGTCAACGGATACATCCGCTGGTTCATCAACTGCTGGATGACGGAGATGCTCTGGCGGTACTGCCAGACGCCTTGCGGCTCGGGGTTGATCCAGGCGAACTTGGGGAAGGCGTTGGTCAGGCGCTGCAGCCATTCGGCGCCGGCTTCCTCGTTGTTGTATTCGACGCTGCCGCCCGGCTGCAGGATCTCGTAGGGGCTCATCGTCGCGTCGCCGACGAACACCAGCTTGTAGTCCTTGTTGTACTTGCGGATGATGTCCCAGGTCGGGAATTTCTCGCTGAAGCGGCGCCGGTTGTTCTTCCACATGAAGTCGTAGACGCAGTTGTGGAAGTAATAGAACTCCAGGTGCTTGAACTCCGCCTTCGCCGCCGAGAACATCTCCTCCACGCGGTGGATGTGTTCGTCCATGGTGCCGCCCACGTCCATCAGCAGCAGCACCTTCACGTTGTTGTGCTTCTCCGGCACCATCTTGATGTCCAGCCAGCCCGCGTTGGCGGCGGTCGAACGGATGGTGTCGTCGAGGTCCAGTTCGTCGGCCGCACCCTCGCGCGCGAACTTGCGCAGGCGGCGCAGCGCGATCTTGATGTTGCGCGTGCCGAGTTCCTGCGTGTCGTCGTAGTCCTTGTAGGCGCGCTGGTCCCACACCTTCACCGCGCTCTTGTTGCGGCTCTTGTCCTGCCCGATGCGGATGCCCTGCGGATTGACGCCGTAGGCGCCGAAGGGCGAAGTGCCGCCCGTGCCTATCATCTTGCTGCCGCCCTCGTGGCGCTTCTTCTGCTCCTCGAAGCGCTTCTTCAGCGTCTCCATGAGCTCGTCCCAGCCCATCTTCTCGATCTTCGCCTTCTCCTCCGGCGACAGTTCGAGCTCGAGGTTCTTGCGCAGCCACTCCAGCGGCACGTCCTTGGTGAAGTCGGCGATCAGCTCCACGCCCTTGAAGTAGGCCGCGAAGGCGCGGTCGAACTTGTCGTAGTGCTTCTCGTCCTTCACCAGCGCCGTGCGGGCGAGGTAGTAGAAGTCGTCGATGGAATACGCGCCGTCGCTTTCCGGCCCGACCACGCCTTCCTTGAGCGCCTCCACCAGCGTGAGGTACTCCTTGACCGAGACCGGCAGCTTCGCGCTGCGCAGGGTGTAGAAGAAGTCGATCAGCATGGCCTCAGCCTCCGCCGAGCCGCCTCAAGGAGGCTGAAGCCCCCTCGGGGGGCAGGGAGTACACGAAGTGACGAGCGTGGGGGCTCACGTTCCCTCCCGCGGCCTGGACAGCTGGTACAGCAGGTGCGCCTGGATCTCCGGCCACTCGCCGCGCGTCACGCTATAGAGCACGGTGTCGCGGATGGTGCCGTCGCGCCGCATGGCATGGCCGCGCAGCACGCCTTCCTTCTTGGCGCCCAGGCGTTCGATCGCGCGCTGCGAGGCGAAGTTGAAGTTGTCGGTGCGCCAGCCCACCACGCCCGCGCCCAGCGTGTCGAAGGCGTGCCGCATCAGCAGCAGCTTGGCCGTGGTGTTGAGCGCGGTGCGCTGGCGGCTCTTCGCGTACCAGGTGTAGCCGATCTCCAGGCGCTTCACTTCCGGCAGGATGTCGTGGTAGCTGCTGGTGCCCAGCACCTGGCCGCTGGCGGCGTCGAGCACGGCGAAGGCCACGCGCTTGCCTTCCTCGTCCATCCGCAGCGCATCTTCGATGTACTTGCGGGTGTCTTCCGGGCGCGGCACCGAGGTGACGCGGATGTTCCAGAGTTCGCCGTCGGCCGCCGCGGCGCGCAGGCCGGCTTCGTGTTCCAGCGCCAGCGGCACCAGGCGGACGCCACGGTCCGCCAGTTCCACGGGCTTGACCCAGGACTGGCCCATCGCGGTCCCCTCAGCGGTTGTGGCGCTGCATGAAGACGAGCTTCTCGAACAGCGTCACGTCCTGCTCGTTCTTCAAGAGCGCGCCCACCAGCGGCGGCACCGCCACCTTGTCGTCCTTGCTTTGCAGCGCCTCGGTGGGGATGTCCTCGGCGACCAGCAGCTTCAGCCAGTCCAGCAGCTCGGAGGTGCTGGGCTTCTTCTTCAGGCCGGGCAGGTTGCGCACGTCGTAGAAGGTCTTCATCGCCGCGGCCAGCAGTTCCTGCTTGAGGCCGGGGAAGTGGACGTCGACGATGCGCTTCATCGTCTCGGCGTCCGGGAACTTGATGTAGTGGAAGAAGCAGCGGCGCAGGAAGGCGTCGGGCAGCTCCTTCTCGTTGTTGGAGGTGATGAACACCAGCGGCCGGTGCTTGGCCCGGACCAGCTCGCGCGTCTCGTAGACGTAGAACTCCATGCGATCGAGTTCGCGCAGCAGGTCGTTGGGGAATTCGATGTCGGCCTTGTCGATCTCGTCGATCAGCAGCGCGACTGGCTGGTCCGCCGTGAAGGCCTGCCAGAGCACGCCCTTGACGATGTAGTTGTGGATGTCCTTGACCTTGGCGTCGCCCAGCTGCGAGTCGCGCAGGCGGCTGACCGCGTCGTACTCGTACAGGCCCTGCTGCGCCTTGGTGGTCGACTTGATGTGCCACTGCAGCAGCGGCATGTCCAGGGCCTGGGCCACTTCCTCGGCCAGCATCGTCTTGCCGGTGCCCGGCTCCCCTTTCACCAGCAGCGGACGCTTGAGGGTGATGGCCGCGTTGACTGCCAGCATCAGGTCCTGCGTGGCAACGTAGTTCTGGGAGCCTTGGAACTTCATCGTGGTCGGGGGAGGAAAAAGGCGGCGGGGAGGCCCCGATATAATCGCCGGTTGATCGAAAGAAACTGACCTCCGTCGGATTGTGCGCGCAAAATGAACAAGTTGTTGAACACGCTTTTCGCCCTGTCTGTCGCTTGCGCGACCAGTGTCGCAATGGCCCAGGCACCGGCCGCTTCGGCCCCCGCCGCCGCTTCCGCGCCCGCCGCTGCGGCGGCTCCGGCGGCCCCCGCCGCCCCGGCGGCCAAGCCGGTGGCCCAGGCCGCGAGCCCCAAGTCGCTGGAGGCCAAGACGGCCATGTGCTACGGCTGCCACAACATCGTGGGCTACCAGGCGAGCTTCCCCGAGGTCTACAAGGTTCCCAAGCTGGGCGGCCAGAGCGCGGGCTACATCGCCGCGGCGCTGAAGGCCTACCAGGGCGGCGAGCGCAAGCACCCGACCATGCGCGGCATCGCCACCTCGCTGAGCGACCAGGACATCAACGACATCGCCGCCTTCTACGAGAAGCAGGGTGCCCCGGCCAAGGCCGCCGACAAGGCCAGCCGCGAGCCCGACGCCCAGGTCGCCGCGCTCCTGAACAAGGCCGCCTGCGCGTCCTGCCACGGCGCCAACTTCTCCAAGCCGATCGCGCCCAACTATCCCAAGATCGCGGGCCAGCACGCCGACTACCTGTTCGTCGCGCTCAAGTCGTACAAGACCGAGAACAACCCCGGCGTCGGCCGCAGCAACGGCGTGATGGGCGCCATCGCCAAGCAGTTCTCCAACGCCGAACTGAAGGTGCTGGCCAAGTACGTGGCGTCGCTGGACGGCGAGCTGCAGACGGTGCCGGAACCCAAGCTGCACCAGTCGCACTGACGCCGACGCGTCAATGAAGAAGGGCCCCGCGGGGCCCTTTTGCTTTTGGGTGGCTCAGTCCTTCGTCGCCCGCCGCTGCACGCAGGCCACGTACGCATCCCCATCCGGCGGCCGCCCGGCGCGCTGGCTCTCCCACAGCATCTGTCCCAGGCATTCCATCGCCTCGTGGTGCGCGTCGTGCAGGGAGTTGCGGCGGGCGGCCAGCAGCTCCACGGCCTGGCGGATGCCGCGCGGCTGGTCGATCGAACACTGCTCGCTGATCGACAGGTGCATCGACAGGTGCAGGAAGGGATTGCTCGCGCCGCCGGATCCGTCGTAGACGCGCGCCACCGCCGCGTCGGCGTCGGCCAGGTCGGGGTCGTATTCGGGGTGCTGCTTCAGCCATTCGCTGGCCAGCGTTTCCAGCGCGTCGAGGATCTGGCCCGCGCGCGCCTTCGCGTGCACGCCGCAGAAGAAGCGGCGCACCTCTTCCTGGGAGGGATTGAACATAGCCGGACAGCGTAGCACGGGGAAAGTCTGTAGACACCCGGGCGCCATCCGCAGACAGAATGGCCCGGCAACGGCCGCACCAAGCATGCGGCGTGAGTGCTTTCTACTTCGGAGACAAACCCATGAAGTCCTGGAAATCCGCATTCCTCGCCCTGGCCGCCACCGTGGGCCTGGCCCTCGGCGTGCAAGCGCAGAACATCTCCATCGCCACCGGCGGCACCGGCGGCGTGTACTACCCGATGGGGGGCGGCCTCGCCGCGGCTCTCTCCAAGTACGTGCCCGGCATGCAGGCCACCGCCGAAGTCACCGGCGGCTCGGTCGACAACCTCAAGCTGATCGGCAGCGGCAAGCCCTACGTCGGCTTCAGCATGACCGACGCGGCCCAGGACGCCTACAAGGGCGAGGACAAGTTCAAGGGCAACAAGGTGCCGCTGCGCACGCTGATGGTCCTGTACCCCAACCGCATGCACGTCGTGTCGGTCGAGGGCAAGGGCATCAACAAGTTCAGCGACCTGAAGGGCAAGCGCGTTTCCACCGGCTCGCCGGGCAGCGCCACCGAGGTGATGGCCTTCCGCCTGATCGAGGCGGCCGGCATGGACAAGGACAAGGACCTCAAGCGCGAGCGCCTGGGCGCCGCCGAATCGGTGAACGCCATCAAGGACGGCAAGATCGACGCCTTCTTCTGGGTCGGCGGCCTGCCCACCGCCGCCGTGTCCGACCTCGCCAACACGCCCGGCACGAAGATCAAGATGGTCGACCACAGCGAGCTGGTTTCCGCCATGAACAAGAAGTGGGGCAACCTCTACGTCGAGGACACCATCCCCAAGGACGTGTACCGCGGCATGGACCACGACAACAAGCAGGCCACGGTGATGAACATCCTGGTGGCGCACGAGAACATGGACGAGAAGACCGCGTACAACATCGTCAAGACCATCTTCGACAAGAAGGCGGACCTGGTCGCGGTGCACAAGGAAGCGGAGAACTTCAAGCTGGAGAACCAGAAGAACGCCGCCTCGCCGATTCCCTTCCATCCGGGCGCGATCAAGTACTTCGCGGAAAAGGGCATCAAGCTGAACTGACGCGAACCGCCCAGAAAAAATGACACAACGCCAGGCGGGGAACCAGGCCGAGAGGGTGGCGGTCAGCGAGGCCGTGAGCGAAGCCGCGCTGCAGAAGGCCGAGGAATACATCGAGCAGGAGGAAGGCGCCGCCAACAAGTTCAAGGGCTTGATGGCGGTCTTCATCACGCTCACGGCGGTGGTGATGTCCGCCTTCCACCTCTACACGGCCTATGCCATCGTGCCCACGCAGACGCTGCGGCCGGTGCACGTGGCCTTCGTGCTGTTCCTGTCCTTCCTGGTGTTCCCGGTGGCCGCGCGCTACCGGCACCGCACCATGTGGTGGGACTGGATCGCGGCGCTGCTGTCGGTGGCGGTCGCGGTCTACCTGATCCAGGGCGGCGACGACATCACCGACCGCAACACCTCGCCGCTGCCCTGGGACATCTTCTTCGGCATCTGCCTGGTCGGGCTGGTGCTCGAAGCGATGCGCCGCACGGCCGGCTGGATCATGCCGGCGATCTGCTGCGCCTTCATCGCCTATGCGCTCGCCGGCCCGTTGCTGCCCGCGCCGTGGACGCACAAGGGCTACGAGGTCGGCCGCCTGGTCGGCGTGATGTACATGACGCTGGAAGGCATCTACGGCACGGCCGTCGACGTCTCGTCCTCGCTGATCATCCTGTTCACCATCTTCGGCGCCTTCCTGCAGTATTCGGGCGCGGGCAAGTTCTACATCGACTTCTCGTTCTCCGCGATGGGCGGCAAGCCGACCGGCGCCGGCCGCACGGTGGTGCTCGCGTCCTTCCTGCTGGGCGGCCCTTCGGGCTCGGGCGTGGCGACCACCGTGACGCTGGGCTCGGTCGCCTACCCCATGCTCGCGAAAGTGGGCTACGAGAAGAACGCCGCCGGCGGGCTGCTCGCGGCCGGCGGGCTGGGCGCGATCATCTCGCCGCCGGTGCTGGGCGCCGCGGCCTTCCTGATCGCCGAGTTCCTGAAGATCTCCTACCTCGACGTGCTGCTGATGGCGTGCATCCCCACGCTGCTGTTCTACTTCGCGCTCTTCCTCATGGTGGAGATCGACGCGCGCAAGTACGGCATGGGCAACACGGTCTTCGAGAAGGCCGACACGGTCTGGAACCTCACGCGCAAGTACTGGTTCCACTTCCTGTCGCTGGTGTCCATCATCTTCTTCATGATGTGGGGCTTCTCGCCGGTGCTGTCCGTGTTCTGGGCCACGGTGGTGTCCTTCTTCACCAGCTTCCTGCGGCGCGACACGGCGCTCATCCCCTACGACAGCTTCCGCGGGCCGGGCATCGCGAAGAAGCTGTGGAACTCGCCCTTCATCAAGGCCATGGAAGGCGGATCGATCGGCGTGCTGAACGTGGCCGCGACCTGCGCAGGCGCCGGCATCATCGTCGGCGTCGTGACGCTCACGGGCCTGGGCCTCAAGTTCAGCACCATCGTCATCGACTACGCCAACGGCTCGCTGCTGCTGACGGCGATCTTCACCTCGCTGGTGGTGTGGATCGTCGGCCTGGCGGTGCCGGTCACAGCCTCGTACATCATCTGCGCGGTGATCGCGGCGCCGGCGCTCACGAAGCTGGGCGTGCCGGACTTCGCGGCGCACATGTTCATCTTCTACTACGCGGTGCTGTCCGAGGTGTCGCCGCCGACCGCGCTGTCGCCTTTCGCGGCGGCGGCCATCACCGGCGGCGATCCCTACAAGACCACGCTGCAGTGCTGGAAGTACACCGTGCCGGCCTTCCTCGTCCCGTTCGTGTTCGTGCTGGACCCGAGCGGACAGGGCCTGCTGCTGATGGGATCGAGCAAGGCGCTGGCCCATGCCGACTGGTGGTCGATCGCGGAAGTCACCATCACCTGCGCGCTGGGCATCGCCGCGCTGGCCGCCGGCTTCCAGGGCTGGGCCTTCCGCAAGACCAGCCGGCTGGAACGCGTGCTGCTGATCGTGGCCGGCTTCGCACTGGCCTATCCCGGCTGGATCGCCGACCTGGTGGGCATCGCGCTGGTGCTGGCGGTGCTGGCGATGCAGCTGATGCGGCCGGTGCCGCAACCGGCGTAGCATCGCGGCATGCAACTCGATCGCGCCGCCAAAGGCGTCTACCTCATCACCGTCACGCCCTTCACCGACAGCGGTGCGCTGGACCTCGCCAGCACCGACCGCATGGTGGACTTCTGCCTGGAAAAAGGCGTCACCGGCCTCACCGTGCTGGGCATCATGGGCGAGGCCAACAAGCTCACCGCCGAAGAGTCCAGGGTGTTCGTCCGGCAGGTGCTGGCGCGCGTGGGCGGCAAGGTGCCCGTGGTGGTGGGCGCGTCCGCGCCCGGCTTTGCCGCCATGAAGGAGCTCACCGATTCGGTGATGGCGCTCGGCGCCTCCGGCGTGATGGTCGCTCCGCCGCCCAGCGTGCGCACCGACGACCAGATCGCCGCCTACTTCGCCATGGTGGCGGAGACCGTCGGCCCGCAAGTGCCCTGGGTGCTGCAGGACCATCCCGTGTCGACCACCGTGCAGATGTCGACCGCTGTCATGCTGCGCATCCTGAAGAACGCGGCGAACTGCGTGATGGTCAAGCACGAGGACTGGCCGGGCCTCGCCAAGCTCTCGGCGCTGCGCGCCGCCAGCGACAAGGGCGAGGTGCAGCGCGTCTCCATCCTCACCGGCAACGGCGGCGGCCTCTTCCTGCCGGAAGAACTGACGCGCGGCGCCGACGGCGCCATGACCGGCTTCGCCTATCCGGAGATGATGGTCGACGTGGTGGCGGCGCATGCGCGCGGCGACCGCGAACGCGCGCACGACCTGTTCGACGCCTACCTGCCGCTCGCGCGCTACGAGCAGCAGGCCGGCATCGGCCTGGCGGTGCGCAAGCGCCTGTTCAAGGACCGAGGCGTGATCGCCTCGGACTTCGTGCGCAAGCCCGGCCCCAAGCTCTCGGCCGCCGACGTGGCGGACATCGCGCTGCTGGTGCGCCGCCAGGACAAGCGCCTGCGTGAACTGAACTGACGGAGATTTCCCGTGCCCATGCCTGCCAGCGAACCGGTCCCGTCCATGGACCTGGACCCCGCCATCGTCGCCACCCTGTCGCAGGTGACGACGGCCACCTTGACCACCGTGTTGTTGAAGAAAGGCCTGCGCAACGTCTGGATGCGCGGCGCCCGGCCGATCCGCACCGGCCAGCCGCGCCTGGTGGGCCGCGCCTTCACGCTGCGCTTCGTGCCGGCGCGCGAGGACCTGGCCACGCCCGCGTCCTGGGGCTCGCCGATCTCGACGCGCGCCGCCATCGAGGACATGCCGGCCGGCTGCATCGCCGTGGTCGACTCCATGGGCGTGCAGGACGCCGGCATCTTCGGCGACATCCTCTGCGCGCGCATGGCCAAGCGCGGCATCACGGCGCTGGTCACCGACGGCGTGGTGCGTGACGTGCACGGCGTGCTGGGCACGAACCTGCCGGTCTGGTGCAGCGGCGCCGCGGCCCCGCCTTCCGTGGCCGGCCTGACCTTCGTGGCCTGGCAGCAGCCGATCGGCTGCGGCGGCGTCGCGGTGTTTCCCGGCGACGTGGTGGTGGCGGACGACGACGGCTGCGTGCTCATCCCCGCCGCCTCCCTAGCCCACGTGCTGGCGGAAGCGCCGGAGCAGGAGCGCTTCGAGGGCTGGCTGATGGAGGAAGTGAACAAGGGCGCGGCGCTGCCGGGGCTGTATCCGCCGAATGCGGAGAACAAGGCCCGCTACGAGGCGACGAAGAAGAAGTAGCGCTCCGCCTGAAAAGCAGTTTTGCGCGACGCCGCCGCCGCGCCGGCGGGATAATTCCCCGTCACCCCAGGAGTGAGAATTGATCGACAAGATCGCCCCATCCATCGCCGAGGCGCTGCAAGGCGTGCGCGACGGCGCCACGGTGCTGATCGGCGGCTTCGGCACCTCCGGCATTCCCGGCGAGCTGATCGAGGGGCTGCTGGAACAAGGCGCCAGGGACCTCACCGTCGTCAACAACAATGCCGGCAACGGCGACACCGGCCTCGCCGCACTGCTGGTCGCGGGCCGGGTGCGCAAGATCATCTGCAGCTTCCCGCGCCAGGTCGACAGCCACGTCTTCGACGGCCTCTATCGCAGCGGCAAGATCGAGCTGGAGCTGGTGCCGCAAGGCAACCTGGCCGAGCGCATGCGCGCCGCCGGCGCCGGCATCGGCGCCTTCTTCGGCCCCAGCAGCTATGGCACGCCGCTGGCCGAGGGCAAGGAAACGCGCGAGATCGACGGCAAGCACTACGTGCTGGAGTACCCGATCCGCGGCGACGTCGCGCTGATCAAGGCCGAGCGCGGTGACCGCTGGGGCAACCTGGTCTACCGCAAGGCCGCGCGCAACTTCGGCCCGGTGATGGCGATGGCGGCCAAGAAGACCATCGCCAGCGTCTACGACATCGCCGAACTCGGCGAACTCGATCCGGAGAGCGTGGTGACGCCCGGCATCTTCGTCAGCAAGATCGTCAAGATCCCGCGCGTGGCGACGCAGGCCGGCGGCTTCAGGAAGGCGGCCTGACCATGGCTTACGAAAAACGCAGCAAGGACCAGCTGGCCCAGCGCGTGGCGCGCGACATCCACGACGGCGCCTACGTCAACCTCGGCATCGGCATGCCCACAGCCGTGGCCAACCACCTGCCGGCCGGCATCGAGATCGTGCTGCATTCGGAGAACGGCATCCTCGGCATGGGCCCTGCGCCTGCGGCGGGCGCGGAAGATTACGACCTGATCAACGCCGGCAAGCAGCCCGTGACCTTGCTGCCCGGCGGCGCCTACTTCCACCACGCCGACTCCTTCGCGATGATGCGCGGCGGCCATCTCGACATCTGCGTGCTGGGCGCCTTCCAGGTCTCGGCCACCGGCGACCTCGCCAACTGGAGCACCGGCGAGCCCGGCGCCATTCCCGCTGTCGGCGGGGCGATGGACCTGGCGATCGGCGCCAAGCAGACCTGGGTGATGATGGACCTGCTCACCAAGAAGGGCGAAAGCAAGATCGTCGAGCGCTGCACCTATCCGCTCACCGGTGTCGCCTGCGTGAAGCGCATCTACACCGAACTCTGTACGCTGGAGTGCACGCCGCAGGGCCTGAAGCTGGTCGACACGGTCCCCGGCCTCTCGCACGCCGAACTGGAACAACTCGTGGGCCTGCCGATCGCAGCCTGAACCCCGTTGGAGAACCTCCCATGACCCGCCAAGCCTTCATCTGCGACGCCATCCGCACGCCCTTCGGCCGCTACGGTGGCGCGCTGTCCTCCGTGCGCACCGACGACCTCGGCGCCATCCCGCTCAAGGCGCTGATGGCGCGCAATCCCAAGGTCGACTGGGCGGCCGTCACCGACGTGCTCTATGGCTGCGCCAACCAGGCCGGCGAGGACAACCGCAACGTGGCCCGCATGGCTTCCCTGCTGGCCGGCCTCCCGATCGATGTGCCGGGCGCCACCATCAACCGCCTGTGCGGCTCCGGCCTCGACGCCGTGGGCAGCGCCGCGCGCGCCATCAAGGCGGGCGAAGCCGGGCTGATGATCGCCGGCGGCGTGGAGAGCATGAGCCGCGCGCCCTTCGTCATGCCCAAGGCCGAAAGCGCCTTCTCGCGCGCCAACGCGGTCTACGACACCACCATCGGCTGGCGCTTCGTCAACAAGCGGATGAAGGAGCTGTACGGCGTCGACTCCATGCCGGAGACGGCGGAGAACGTCGCGGTCGACTACAAGATCGAGCGTGAAGCGCAGGACCGCATGGCCCTGGCCTCGCAGCTGAAGGCGGTGGCGGCGCAGAAGAACGGCTTCTTCGATGCCGAGATCACGCCGGTGACCATTCCGCAGAAGAAGGGCGAGGCGTTCGTCGTCGGCAAGGACGAACACCCGCGCGAGACTTCGCTGGAGGCGCTGGCCAAGCTGAAGGGCGTCGTGAAGCCCGACGGCAGCGTGACCGCCGGCAACGCCAGCGGCGTCAACGACGGCGCCTGCGCGCTGCTGCTGGCCGACGAGGCCACGGCCGCCAAGAACGGCCTCACGCCGCGCGCCCGCGTGGTCGGCATGGCCACCGCCGGCGTCGCGCCGCGGGTGATGGGCATCGGCCCCGCGCCCGCCACGCAGAAGGTGCTGGCGCTGACCGGCATCACGTTGGACCAGATCGACGTGATCGAACTGAACGAGGCCTTTGCCGCGCAGGGCCTGGCCGTGCTGCGCATGCTGGGGCTGAAGGACGATGACGCGCGCGTCAACATCAACGGCGGCGCCATTGCGCTCGGCCACCCGCTGGGCGCCTCCGGTGCGCGGCTGGCGACCACCGCGGTGAACCAGCTGCACAAGGGCGGCGGACGCTATGCGCTGTGCACCATGTGCATCGGGGTGGGGCAGGGGATTGCGGTGATCCTGGAACGGGTCTGACGTCATCCCCGCGGAGGCGGGGATCCAGGGCGCCCTGGATTCCCGCCTTCGCGGGAATGACAAATCTCTTCCGAGCGCCGGAAAACTGAATTCCGCCGCACCTCCTTGCACCCGCGCGGGGCGCGCAAGACACTGCGCCCCATGGAGACAAACAAGATTCGCCGCCGCGGCCTGCTCGCGGCCGCCTCGGGCGCCGCGCTGGCCGGCCTGGCCGGCTGCGCGGCCACCGTGCCGCTCACCCCCCAACCCATCTCGGTCATCAGCTTCGGCGGCGGCTTCAACCTGCCGCTGTGGGCCGCGCGCGACCAGGGCTTCTTCGCGAAGCACGGGCTCGTGGCCGACCTGCAGGTCACGCCCGACTCGAAGAACGTCTTCAACGGCCTGATGGAAGGCCGCTACCAGGTCGCCATCACCGCCTTCGACAACATCGTCGCCTACCAGGAAGGCCAGGGCGAGCTGAAGTTCGATCCGCCCAGCGACTTCTTCGCCTTCATGGGCTCGGACGACGGCTTCCTGAGCCTGGTCGCCGTGCCCGAGGTGAAGAGCGTCGCGCAGCTCAAAGGCAAGACCGTGTCGGTCGACGCCATGAGCAACGGCTTCTCCTTCGCGCTGCGCGAGATGCTGGCGCGCAACGGCGTCGCCGAGTCCGACGTCAAATGGGCGCGTGCCGGCGGCACCGACCGCCGCTTCGCCGCGCTGATGGAGCGCCAGCACGACGCGACGATGCTGCGCGCGCCCTTCGACCTGCAGGCCACCAACCGCGGATTCAACCAGCTCGCGACCGCGCGCGAGGTGATCGGTCCTTACCTGGGCATCGTGGGCGCCGCGCGCCGCAGCTGGGCGCGCGAGCATCCGGCCCAGGTCGTCGCATTCATCCGCGCGTACCGCGATGCGGTGCGCTGGCTGGAGGACCCCGCCAACCGCTCCGCCGCCGAGGCGCTGCTGGTGCGCAACGTGCCGAACATGAGCCCGCAGATCGCGCAGCAGTCCGCGGCGCTGATGCTGGACCCGAAGAGCGGCTTCTTCGCCGACGCCGGCATGGAGCCGCGCGCGGTGCAGGCCGTGCTGGCGCTGCGCGGCAAGCTGGGCGAGCCGGCGCGCACGCTGGACAACCCCGACAAGTACCTCGACCGCCGCTACTGGCGCGAGGCCATGGCGCGTTGATGCAAGGAAGACAAGGGATGGCGAACGCAATCGGATGGATAGGCCTGGGCCGCATGGGCGAGGCGATGGTCAAGCGGCTGCTGAAGGCCGGCCACGGCGTCAGCGTGTGGAACCGCACGCGCAGCAAGGCCGAACCGCTGGCCGATTACGGCGCGGAGATCGTGCGCGACAAGACGGATCTCGCCGCCTGCGAATTGGTCTTCACCATGGTGTCGACGACCGACGACCTCAAGGAGGTGTTGTTCGGCGAGGGTGGCCTGGTGAGCGGGGCGAAGAAGCCCAAGGTCGTGGTCGATTCCTCCTCGATCTCGCAGGAGGGCTCGGCCGAGATCCGCGAGCGGCTCGAAGCGATGAACGTCGCCTACCTCTGCACGCCGGTCTCCGGCAACGCCAAGGTGGCCAAGGCGGGCAAGCTGCTGATCGTCGCTTCCGGACCCAAGGCGCTGTACGAGCGCGCCCAGCCCTACCTGCAGGCCATGGGCCGCAAGGCGATGTGGGTGGGCGAGGGCGAGCTGGCGCGCATCTGGAAGATCGCGCACAACACCATGTTCGGCGTGATCATCCAGAACCTGTGCGAGATCACGGTGCTGGCCGAGAAGGCGGGCATTCCGCGCCACGTGTTCCTGGAGAGCATCAACGACTCGGTGCTCGGCTCCATGTACACGAAGTACAAGACGCCCATGCTCACCAACCTCACCTTCGACCAGGTCACCTTCACGCCCAAGCTGCTGCTGAAGGACATGGACCTGGGCATGGGCGCGGCCAAGGCGCATGGCGTCGCCATGCCGGCCGCCGCGGCGACGCGTGAATCGGTGGCGCGGCTGGTCGGTCGCGGCTACGAAGACATCGACTTCGCGGTGCTGCTGCTGGAGATGGCCAAGGACGCCGGCGTGGAGCTCAAGCCCGACAACGTGAAGATGACCGACGGCCTCGAAGGAGACAACAAATGAAGCGACTCATTGCCCTCGTCGCCGCCACGCTCGTGGCCGGCGGCGCTTTCGCCCAAGGCGCGTGGCCCAGCAAGCCGATCAGGCTGGTGGTGCCGTTCACCGCCGGCAGCGGCACGGACATCATTGCCCGCACCGTCGGTGACGTCATGGCCAAGGGCCTGGGCCAGCCGGTGATCGTCGACAACAAGCCGGGCGCGGGCGGCACGATAGGCGCCGCGCAGGTGGCCAAGAGCGAGCCTGATGGCTACACGGTGCTGATCCACTCCTCGGGCCACGCGCTCAATCCGGCGATCTATCCGAGCCTGTCCTACGACACCATCAAGGACCTGACGGGCGTCACGCCGCTGGCGGCCTTGCCCAACGTGATGGTCGTGTCGCCCACGCGCGGCTGGAAGACGGTGGCGGACGTCGTCGCCGCCGCCAAGGCCAAGCCGGGCCAGCTGAACTACGCGTCCGCCGGCGTCGGCAGCGCGACGCACCTCAACGCAGAGAAGTTCAAGTTGCAGGCCGGGATCGATGCCGTGCACGTGCCCTTCAAGGGAACGCCGGAGGCATTGAGCGACGTGATCGGCGGCCGCAACGACTGGTTCTTCGCGCCGCTGTCTTCCGCACTGCCGCTGATCAAGGACGGCAAGCTGCAGGCGCTGGCGGTCAGCACGGCCAAGCGCTCCCCTTCGCTGCCCGACGTGCCGACCACGGTGGAAGCCGGCGTGCCCGGCTCGGACTACACCTTCTGGGTCGGCATGATCGTGCCGGCCGCGACGCCGGCGCCGGTGGTCAAGCGCCTGCACGACGAAGCGCTCAAGGCGCTGGCCAGTCCCGAAGTGAAGGAGCGCATGGCCAGGCTGGGCGCCGACGCCTTCACGATGGAGCCGGCTGCCTTCAACGCCTACATCAAGACCGAGATGGACGCGGCGGCCACCATCGCCAAGGCCGCGAACCTCAAGGCGCAGTGATGCGCCTGCACATCGTCGGCGCCGGCAAGATGGGGCTGCCGATGGCGCGGCACTTCGCCGCGGCCGGCCATGCGGTGAGCGTGCACGACGCGGATGCGCAGCGCCTGGCGCTGGCGCGTGCGGCGGGGCTGGAGGTCGCGGCCGCCGGGCTCGCATCCGCCGACGTCGTGCTGTCGTCCTTGCCGCACGACGCGGCCCTGCTGGCGGTCGGCGAAGAAGTTGCGCGCGGCGCACCACGCGGCGCGCTCTACGTCGACACCAGCACGGTCTCGCAGGAGGCTTCGGCGCGGGTCGCCGCGCAATGCGATGCGGCCGGCGTGCGCTACCTGCGTGCCACCGTTTCCGGCAATAACCACATGGCCGAAGCCGCGCAGCTGAGGGTGATGGCTTCCGGCCCGCGCGAGGCCTACGAAGCCGCGCTGCCGCTGTTCCGTTTGCTGGGCCCCGCGCAGTTCTACCTGGGCGACGCCGAGCAGGCGCGGCTGATGAAGCTGGTGGTCAACCTGATGATCGCGCAGACCAGCGCCATGCTCGCCGAGGCGCTGGCGCTGGGCCGCAAGGGCGGCCTGCAGTGGTCGGACATGTGGGAGGTGCTGGGCGCCAGCGCGGTGGCCTCGCCCATCGTCAAGGCCAAGGCCGTGCAGCTGTCGCGGCGCGACTTCACGCCGACCTTCACCGTCGAACAGATGACCAAGGACCTGGGCCTGATCCTCGACGCGGGCGCCGTCGCACACGTGCCTTTGCCGCAGACGGCCGCCACGCTGCAGCTGATGCAGGCGGCCATCGCGCAAGGCGACGGCGGCGCCGATTACGCGGCGATCATCAAGACCGTGGAGCGCGCTGCCGGCCTGGTTCCCTGAGCTGCCCGGCAGTTCTATGGGCGGCGTCCTACGTCGCAGGGCTTCGGCGTCTTCGACGATGGGAGACCCATTCCCCCGATCAAGGTGCCCATGAAACGCTTTCTCATTTCCGCCATGGCCGCGGCCGTCGCCATTGCCAGCCCCGCGGTCTTCGCCGCCGTCAGCAAGAAGGACCAGGAGTTCTTCACCAAGGCCGCCGGTGGCGGCATGTTCGAAGTGGAGGCCGGCAAGCTGGCCCAGAGCAAGGGCCAGAGCGACGGCGTCAAGTCCTTCGGCAGCATGCTGGAGAAGGACCACGGCGCCGCCAACGAGGAACTGAAGGCGCTGGCGGCCAAGAAGGGCGCCAAGCTGCCGGACGCCGTCCCCGCGAAGATGCAGAAGACGCTGGACAAGCTGGCCAAGTCGAAGCACTTCGACCAGGACTTCGTCAAGGAAGTGGGCCTGCACGACCACAAGACCGACATCGCCCTGTTCGAGAAGACCGCCAAGGGCGCCTCCGACGCCGACGTCAAGGCCTTCGCTTCCAAGACCTTGCCCACGCTGAAGGAACACCTGAAGCACGCCGAAGGCCTGAAGAAGGGCGGCAAGCACTGATCCGTTAGGATCGCGGGCATCGAAGGAGATGCCCGCATGAAGACCCCTGCCGTTTCCCGCCGCGCCTTTGCCACCGGCGCCGTCGCCCTGGCCCTCGTGGCGGCGCTGCCCGCGCTGGCGCAGAAGCCCGCGCACAAGAACCAGGTCGTGATGCAGGTCAGCGACAACGACCCGGCCAAGTGGAACCTCGCGCTGAACAACGCGGCCAACCTGCAGAAGGACCTGGGGATGGACGACGTCGAGCTCGAGATCGTCGCCTATGGCCCGGGCATCGGCATGCTGAAGGCCGACTCGCCGGTGGCCGCGCGCATCTCCAGCGCGCTGGGCAACGGCGTCAAGGTCGTGGCGTGCGAGAACACCATGGCCGGCCAGAAGCTGCAGAAGTCGGACATGCTGCCGAACATCGGCTACGTGCAGGCCGGCGTCGTCGAGTTGATGAAGAAGCAGCAGCAGGGCTGGGCGTACATCCGCCCGTAGCCCCCCTCAATACCCGAACCGCGCCGTCCACTTCCGCTCGTACTCCATCCGCTCGAAGTGCTCGGCGATGAAGTCGATGAAGGTCCGCACCTTCGCCGACAGGTGCTTGCGGCTCGGGTAGGCGAGGTTGATCGTCAGCCGCGGCAGGTCCCAGGCGTCCAGCACCGGCACCAGCCGGCCGGCGACGATGTCGTCGTAGAGGATGTAGGTCGGCTGCACCAGGATGCCCAGCCCCTCCAGCGCCGCGGCGCGCAGCACCTGGCCGTCGTTCGATTCCAGCACGCCTTTCACCGCCACCGTGGTGGTCTCGCCGTCGCGCGTGAAGCGCAGCTCGTGCGGATGGTTGGCATAGGTGTAGACCAGCAGCGCGTGCTTGGCCAGGTCGTCCAGCCCCTGGGGCGTGCCGGCTTTCGCCAGGTAGCCAGGCGAGGCGGCGAGGATGCGGCGCGTTTCCGCCAGCCGCCGGATGCTGATGTTCGAGTCCGGCTCCATCTCGCGCGTGCGGATGGCGACGTCGATGTTGTTGTCGATCAGGTCCAGGTAGCGGTTGGCCGTCTCCACGTGCACGCTCACGTTCGGGTAGCGCCGCGTGTACTCGGGCAGCAGCGGCGCGATGTGGTGCATCGAGAACGACAGCGAAGCCGTCACCCGCAGCGTGCCCGTGGGGTTGAGCGTGGACGCGTTGACCGCCGATTCGGCATCCTGCAGGTCGGCCAGGATGGACTTGCTGCGGCGCAGGAACTCCTGCCCCGGCTCGGTGAGGAACAGCCGCCGCGTGTTGCGCTCCACCAGGCGCGCGCCCAGCCGCTCCTCCAGCGCCGACAGGTGGCGGCTGGCGGCGGCATTGGACAGCCCCAGGGCGTCCGCGGCGCGGCTCAGGCTGCCGGTTTCGGCCACCTGCACGAACAGTTCCATCTCGGTCCAGCGATCCAAGACTGCGTCTCCTTTGCGCGCGGCGGAAAACTCATTTGCCCAGCCGCGCTTTCCCAAATTATGGCCTCGCCCTAGAGTGCTCCCATGCGCAACCTCACCCAGGACAACATCACCCAGGCCGTCATCGCGCGCCTGGCGCAGACGCCCGACCCGCGATTGAAGGCGATCCTGACCAGCCTGGTGCAGCACCTGCACGCCTTCGCGCGCGAGGTGAAGCTGACCGAGGGCGAGTGGATGCAGGGCATCGAATTCCTCACGCGGGTGGGCCACATCACCGACGCCCAGCGGCAGGAGTTCATCCTGCTGTCGGACACGCTGGGCCTGTCGATGCTGACCGTGGCGATGAACAACGACAAGCCGGCCGGCTGCACCGAAGCCACCGTGTTCGGCCCCTTCTACGTGGAAGACGCGCCGAGCTTCGACCTGGGCGAAGACGTCGCGCGCGGCGCCCCCGGCGAGCCCTGCGACGTGAGCGGCGTGGTGCGCGGGCTGGGCGGCGAGCCGGTGGCCGGGGCCGAGATCCACGTCTGGCAAGCCGACGCCGAAGGCAAGTACGACGTGCAGCGCGGCGAGGCGCACGGCCACCGGGCGCGCGGCGTGCTGCATGCCAACGGCAAGGGCGAGTACCACTTCCGCTCCATCCTGGCCGAGGCCTACCCGATTCCCGACGACGGCCCGGTGGGCGACATGCTCAAGGCCACCGGGCGCCATCCGTGGCGACCGGCGCACCTGCACTTCATGATCAAGGCGCCAGGCTACGAGACGCTGATCACGCACGTGTTCCGCAACGGCGACCCTTATCTCGATTCGGATGCGGTGTTCGGCGTGCGCCAGTCGCTGGTGGCCGACTGGGTGAAGCAGCCGGACGGCCGGTACAAGGTCGAATACGACTTCGTGCTGAATCCCGCAGGAGAAGCGCGTTGATCCGCCACGTGGTGATGTGGAACGTGCGCGGCGCCAACCAGGCGGAGAAGGACGCGGCCGTCGCCCAGCTGCGCCGCAGCTTCCTCAGCCTGCGCGGCCGCGTGCCGGGCCTGCTGGAGCTGGAGGTCGGCGCCGATTCGAGCCGGGTCGACTACGCCTGCGACGTCGTGCTGCTGACGCTCTTCGATTCGCAGGTGGCGCTGGACGCCTATGCGAACCATCCCGAGCACCTGCGGGTGAAGCAGGAGATCGGCGACCTGCGCATCGCCCGGCACCAGGTCGATTACGAGGTGGATTGAGATGGCACGACAGACCCTGATCCGCGGCGCGACGGTCATCACCATGGACCGCCAGGGCGACTTGCCGGTGGCCGACGTGCTGGTGCGCGGCGACACCCTCCTGGAGATCGCGCCCTCGCTGCAGGTGGAGGACGCCGAGGTGGTCGACGCCGCCGGCTGCATCGTCATTCCCGGCCTGGTCAACGCGCACATGCACACCTGGCAGACGGCGCTGCGCGGCGTGGCCGCCAACTGGACGCTGCTGGAGTACTTCCAGAAGATGCATGCCGGCCTGGCCACCGTCTTCACGCCGGCCGACCTGCGCATTGCCACCCGCATGGGCGCACTGAATCAGTTGAATTGCGGCACCACCACGCTGGCCGACTGGTGCCACAACAACCCGACGCCGGCGCACAACGACGCCGCCATCGAGGGCCTGCGCGCCAGCGGCATCCGCGCCGCCTTCTTCCACGGCACGCCCAAGCCCGATCCCAAGCCGGGGCAGGTGCCGTTCTGGGAAGTGCCGCATCCGCGCGCGGAAGTCGAGCGCCTCCTGAAGGCGCACCAGGGCGACCCGCTGCTCACCATCCATGCCGCGGTGCTCGGCCCGCACTATTCGACCCTGCCGGTGGCGCTGCACGACTTCCGCATGGCGCGCGAGCTGGGCATCATCGCTTCGCTGCACCAGGGCGGCGGTCCGGCGCGCACCCCCGATGGCTGGGAGCGGCTGGAGCAGGAAGGCCTGCTCGGGCCGCAGATCAACATCGTGCACGGCCACGCCTTGAGCGACGCGCAGCTGGAACGCTTCTGCGCGCTCGGCATGAGCTTCTCCGCGGCGGCGGAAAGCGAGATGTCGCAAGGCCACGGCCATCCGCTCACCGGACGCTTGCGGCAATTCGGCCGCGCGCCATCGCTGGGCGTCGACCTGGAGAGCGTGCTTTCCGGCGACATGCTCACGCAGGCCCGCGTGGCGCTGGGCATCCAGCGCAGCCTGGACAACGTGGCCTACCGCGCCGAGCACGGCAGCATTCCGCCGACCTCCACCATCACCACGCGCGAGGCGCTGGCCTGGGTCACCATCGAAGGCGCGCGCATGCTGCAGCAGCAGGACCGCATCGGTTCGCTCGCCGCCGGCAAGCAGGCGGACCTGGTCGTGATCCGCGCCAGCGACCTCAACATGCAGCCGGTGCACGACGCGGTGAGTTCGGTGGTCTTCCAGGCGTCGCTCGCGAACATCGACAGCGTGATGGTGGCCGGCCAGTGGAAGAAGCGTGGCGGCAAGCTGGTGGGCGTGGATCTCGCGCCCGGGCTGGAGGAGCTGCGTGCGTCGGGCCGCAAGATCACCGCGGCGCTCGGACTGGCGCCATGAATCCCTTCACCTACATCGCCCGCCCGGCCCGCGTGCTGTTCGGTGCCGGCACCCTTCAGCAACTGCCTGCCGAGGTCGACCGGCTGGGCGCGCGCAAGGCGATCGTGCTGTCCACGCCGGAGCAGCGCGCTTCGGCGCAGCAGGTGGCCGATCTCCTGGGCACGCGCGCCGCGGGGATCTTCGACCGTGCCGTGATGCACGTGCCGATCGAGACCGCGCGCGAAGCGCGTGCCTTCGCAGCCAGCCACGGCGCCGACTGCGCGGTGGCCATCGGCGGCGGTTCCACGGTGGGCCTCGGCAAGGCCATCGCGCTCGAATCGGCGCTGCCCGTCATCGCCATCCCGACCACCTACGCCGGCTCGGAGATGACCACCATCTACGGCATCACGGAAGGCGGCATGAAGAAGACGGGGCGCGCCGACCAGGTGCTGCCGCGCACGGTGCTGTACGACCCCGAGCTCTCCGCCGGACTGCCGGTGGGCCTGAGCATCACCAGCGGCATCAACGCCATCGCGCATGCCGCAGAAGGCCTGTACTCGGTGACCACCAATCCCATCATCGAGATCATGGCGCAGCAGGGCATGGAGGCGCTGGGGCGCGCGCTGCCGCGCATCAAGGCGAACGCGCGCGACATGGAGGCGCGCAGCGATGCGCTCTATGGCGCGTGGCTGTGCGGCACGGTGCTGGCGTCGGTCGACATGGCCTTGCACCACAAGCTGTGCCACACGCTGGGCGGCAGCTTCAACCTGCCGCATGCCGAGACCCACACCATCGTGCTGCCGCATGCGCTGGCCTACAACGCCGCGGCGGCGCCGGAGGCCATGCGCAAGATCGCGCAGGCACTCCAAGGCAGCAGCGCCGCGCAGGCGGTCTACGACCTGGCGCACGACAACGGCGCGCCCGTGGCGCTGAAGGACATCGGGATGCGCGAGACCGACCTGGACCAGGCCTGCGACATCGCCTTGTCCAACCAGTACCCGAACCCGCGGCCGCTGGAACGCGCCGCGATCCGGCAGCTGCTGCAGGACGCCTGGGAAGGCCGGCGTCCCGGCTAGCGGCTAGCGGCTAGCGCTTCCCGCCCAGGAGTCCGCCGAGCACGTTGCCCAGGCCGCCGAGGCCGCCCAGCCCGCCGCCGCTGCGCATCGCTTCGCCACCCTGCTTGGCGAGGTAGCCCGTCGCCAGCATCGCCAGCAGCGGCAGCATCTTCTTCAGCAGCGAAGGGTCGAGCCCGGTATGCCCCGCGGCCTCCTGCGCCACTTCGCGGCTCACGTCCTTGGAACCGAAGATCTGTCCCAGCACCTGGTTGCCCTGGCTCACGTCCGTGGGTTCCGGCGCCAGCACCTGGTCCATCAGGCCGCCGCCGCCCAGGCGTCCCAGCAAGTCGCCGAGGCCGCCGAGGCCGCTGCCGCCCTGTCCCTGCTTCTGCAAGCCGCCCAGGATCGCAGGCAGCAGCGCGGCCGCGCCGGTCTGGGCCTGCTGCGTGTCCACGCCGAGCTCGCGCGCGATCGATTCCAGCCCGCCCGTCTGGGCCAGCAAGTCGGTGATCTGCATGGCGTGTCCTCAGTCGAGCAGTTCGGCCGGCACCTTGCCGCCGTTGGCCGCCAGCTTCTGCATCACCGCCTTGTGCAGCCAGGTGTTCATCTGCGCCGAGTCGGCCATCAGGTTGGCGGGGCAGCCCAGTTCCTTGGCCAGCTCCTTGCGCGCGTCGAGGCTGCTGTCGATGTCGAGCAGCTTCAGCAGGTCGACGATGGAGGTGCGCCAGTTGAGTTTCTGCGCATTGGCCGCCGCTTTCTGTTCGAGTTGCGCGGTGACGTCGACCTGCGTTGCCGGCTTGGCCGCGGCCGCCGATGCCGCGGGCGCCGCGCCTGCTCCAGCGACGCTGGTGTTGGGGGCCGCCGGCGCCGCGGGCGTGCGCAGCATCTCGTCGACCTTGCCCGCCCCCGCGTCCATGCCCAGCTTGCCCAGGATCTTGCTGAAGAACCCCATGTGAAACCTCCATGCTGCCGCGCTGCGCGGCCGGGCTGGCAGCGCTTGCGAGTGCAGGCCCATCATCGCCAAATCCGGGGTCGGCAGGTGTTTCCGCGCGTTGCCGCGGAAGATTTCGGCCCCGTCCTACCGGGACGCCAAAGCCGGGCCACTAGGGTGGGCAGCGTGGACCACAACGCACGACAACAAGGCCACCCGCCCCGCGGCGTCCTGGCCGCCATCAGCGGACTGCTGATCTCCATGCTGCTGGCCTCGCTGGACCAGACGATCGTCGGCACGGCGCTGCCGGTGATCGTCGGCGAGCTCGGCGGGCTGGAGCGCCTGTCGTGGGTCGTCACCTCCTACCTGCTCGCGCAGACCGTCGCCACGCCGGTGTACGGCAAGCTGGGCGACCTGTACGGCCGCAAACGCATGATGCAGGTGGCCGTGCTCATCTTCCTGGTCGGCTCCGTGCTGTGCGGCATGGCGCGCAACATGCCCGAGCTGATCGCATTCCGTGCGCTGCAAGGGCTGGGCGGCGGCGGGCTGATGGTGACGGCGATGGCGGTGATCGCCGACGTGCTGCCGCCGCGCGAGCGCGGCCGCTACCAGGGCCTGTTCGGCGCGGTGTTCGGCCTGTCGAGCGCGGCCGGGCCGGTCATTGGCGGCTACTTCTCCACCCACCTGTCGTGGCGCTGGATCTTCTACATCAACCTGCCGCTGGGCCTGCTCGCGCTGGCGCTGATCGCCACCACCCTGCCGGCGTCGCCCAAGCGTGCCAGGCCGCGCATCGACTACCTGGGTGCTGCGCTGCTGGCCCTCGGCCTGGCCGCCATCGTGCTGGTGACGGACCTGGGCGGCAACAAGGCGGCCCTGCACGAGCCCTGGCTGCTGGCGCTGGCCGCCGCCGGGCTCGCTGCCCTGGTCGCGTTCCCCTTCGTCGAGATGCGTGCGGCGGAACCGATCCTGCCGCTGCGGCTTTTCAAGCAGAGGGCTTTCCTCGTCGCATCGGGTGTCGGGCTGGTGGTCGGCTTCGCGATGTTCGGCTCGGTCACCTACATCCCCATCTTCCTGCAGGTCGCCAAGGGCGACACGCCGACCGCCGCCGGGCTGCAGATGCTGCCGCTGATCGCCGGCATGCTGGTGTCGTCGATCGCATCGGGCCAGATCATCAGCCGCACGGGCCGCTACCGCATCTTCCCGATCGTCGGCACCGGGCTGATGACCGTGGCGCTGTTCGCGCTGTCGACCATCCGCGCCGATAGCGGCATGCCCTTCATCCTGGCGCTGGCGCTGCTGCTCGGGCTGGGCATCGGCATGGTGATGCAGGTGCTGGTGATCGCGGTGCAGAACGCGGTCGACTACCGCGACCTCGGCGTCGCGACGGCGGGCTCGACCTTGTTCCGCTCGATCGGCGGCGCGGTGGGCACGGCGGCGCTGGGCGCGGTGTTCCTGGCGGCGGTGGCGCGCGGTTTGCCCGGCATCGACATCCCGAACATCCAGGAAGTGGCGCAGATGACGCCGGAAGCGCGCGCGGTCTACGCGAGCGCCTTCGCGCGCGGCATGGCCACCGTCTTCGAAGTCGCGGCCGTGGTTGCGCTGGCCGGCTTCGCCCTCAGCTGGCTGCTGCCGCAGAAGAAGCTGCGCGACACGCTCGCTGCCGCCAGCGCCGACGTGGGCGAGGAAACCAGCCAGGCCATGGCCCTGCCCAGCGCGCCTGCACCCGACGACGAACTGGTGCGCGGCCTGGCCGCGGTGATGGACCAGGACCTGCGCCGGCACCACATCGGGCTGGTGGTGCAACGCGCGGGGCTCACGCTGGCGCCGGCTTCGGCCTGGCTGCTGGTGCGGCTGAACGAAGCGCCGCAGGCGCAGCTGGTCGACCTGGTTCCGGCATCGCCCTTCACCGCCGCCGAAGTGGACGGCGCCGCCGCCGATCTCGCTGCGCAGGGCCTGGTGCTGCAGGAAGCCTCCGGCGCCTGGGAGTTGACGCAAGCCGGTTGCGCCGACCTGGCGCGGCTGGTGGAAGCGCGCAAGCAGCACCTGCAGGAAGTCTTCGGCCAGTGGACCACGCAGCAGCAGTCGGAACTGGCGCAGCTGCTGCAGCGCCTGGCGCCGCAGCTGGTGCCGGCCGCGCGCCGCCTGTCTTCCGCCAACCCCTCGAGTTGATCGCACGCCAGCGGCGAGGTGGGACCAAGGTCCCATGGTGGGCCGCGCCCGCCGGCCCATGATGAACTCCATGTGGCCGCGCATCCTGAAGGTCGCGCGCAGCCTGCCGGTGCTGGCAGTCGCCGGACTGTTCGTGGCCTGGCTGCTCGCCGGCTTCTTCCTCGTCGATCCGCTCGCGCGCAAGCTGCTGCCCTGGGCCGGCGAACGCTACCTGGCCAGCCGGCTGCAGGCGCAGCGCGTCGACTTCAATCCGCTCACGCTGGAGTTGCGCGTGCAGGGCCTCGCGCTGGCGGAGCCCGGCGGCGAGCCGCTGGCGGGCGTCGAGAACCTCTACCTCGACCTCGGCGTCGACGGCCTCGCGCGCTGGGCCTGGCGCATCCATGCCATCGAACTGCAGCGGCCCCATGCGCGCTTCGTGGTCCGGCAGGGCGGCGCCTCGAACTGGAATGCCTTGATCGCCAGGCTGCGCGAAGACGCCGGGCCGCCGTCCGACCGGATGGCGCGCCTGCTCATCGACCGCATCCGCATCGCCGACGGCGACATCCTCTACAGCGACGCCGACCGGCCCGGGGAGCCGTTCGAGGCTGCGTTCAAGCCGCTGGGCATCGAGCTCGCCGCGATTTCCACCTTGCCCGAGGACCGCGGCGAGTACCTCATCGCCGCGCGCCTGCCGCAGCAGGGTGCCACCTTGCGCTGGAAGGGCGACATCGCGCTGAACCCGCTGGTTTCGCAGGGCGAGGTGGCACTGGAAGGCGCGCATCTCGAACGCCTGCGCCGGCTGGTGGAGGACCGCATCGGGCTGGCGCCCAGCGGCACGCTGGCGGCGGCGCTGCACTACCGCTTCGCGCTGCTGCGCGCGCGCTCGCACGCGGACGTTCCCTCGCTGGTCGTCACGGGCGCCAACCTGCAGGTGCGCGACTTCGCGCTGGCGCCGCGCGACGGCGGCGAGCCGCTGCTGCAACTCGCCGAGGCGCGCGTGAGCGATGCCGCCTTCGATCTCCTCAAGCGCGAGATCGCGGTCGGCGCGCTGCACCTGCAAGGCGGCAAGGTGAGGGCCAGCCGCGACGCGCAGGGCGTGCTGGATTGGCAGGCGCTACTGGCGTCCGCGCCGGCAAGCGGCAGCAATGCGGCGGCGGCTGGAGACGATGCCCCGCCCTGGAAATTCGCGCTGCGCGACTTGCGCCTCACCGATTGGTCCGCCCGCTTCACCGACCATGGCTATGCCACGCCGCTGGAAGCCAGCGCCGAGGCCTTCGAACTGAGCGCCGCGGTTGCCGGAGAGCTTGGCGCCACGCCGCTGCTGGGCGTGGGACCGGTGAATGCTTCGGCCGGCCCGGTGCGGCTGGTGTCGGGGGCGCAGCAGGTGGCGCAGCTGCAGCGCGTCGCCTTGAGCAACGGGCTGCTGGCCCTGCCGGAGAACCGGCTGCGCATCGACGCCATCGCACTGACCGGCGCGCGCGCGGAAGTTCTGCGCGACAAGGACCAGCGCGTCAACTGGATGGAAATCCTGCGCAGGAGCGTGGAGCCGCCCGCCGCGGCGACGCCGGCCTCTGCGCCGCCCGACCTGCGCGTCGCGCGCCTGAGTGCGGACGACATCCAGCTGCGCGTGAGCGACTCCGCCGGCGGCACGCCGGTCACGCTGGACCTGGCCGGCGGCCGCGTCGCGCTCAGCGACGTCGGCCTGGATCTGGAGCGCGCGATCCCGCTGGAGGCCGCCTTCTCGCTGCAGCAGGGCGGGCGCTTCGAAGCGAAAGGCACGATCACGCCGGCACGGCCTGCGGGGCGGCTCGACCTGAAGCTGGCCGGCCTGGCGCTCGCGCCCTTCGCACCTTACGTCAACCAGTTCGCGCGCCTGAAGCTGCAGTCGGGATCGGCCGGCGTGCAGGGCAAGCTGGCCTTCGCGCCGGCCAAGGCCGGCGTGGGCCTGGCTTTCAACGGCGGCTTCCAGGTGGACGACCTGGCCATCGTGGAGGAAGAGGGCGGGGCGCCTTTCCTCGGCTGGAAGAAGCTGTCGTCGGGCAGCACCAGCATCTCGCTGGGCCCCGACCGCGTGCACATCGGCGAAGTGGTGGCCGTCAAGCCGCTGGTGAAGGTGATCATCTTCGAGGACCAGTCGCTCAACCTCACGCGCATGCTGCGGACGAGCGCGGCGCTGCCCGCAGCCGCGCCCGCGCCCGCGCAGCAGCAGGCGCAGGCTGTGTTCCCGGTTGCGATCGAGCGCCTGCGCATCGTCGACGCCGATGCGGAATTCGCCGACCTGTCGCTGCGGCCGCAGTTCGGCACCGGCATGCACGCGCTGAACGGCGTGGTCACCGGGCTTTCGAGCGATCCCGCCGCGAACGCGCAGGTCGAACTCGATGGCAAGGTCGAGGAGTTCGGCTCGGCGCGCATCCGCGGCGCGATCCAGCCTTTCCGCGCCACCGAGTTCACCGACCTCGGCCTCGCCTTCCGCAACCTGGAGATGACGCGGCTGACGCCGTACTCCGGCAAGTTCGCGGGCCGCCGCATCGAGTCGGGCCGGCTTTCCGTGGACCTGCAGTACAAGGTGCAGGCGCGCCAGCTGGCCGGCGCCAACAAGTTCGTGATCCAGAAGCTGCGGCTGGGCGAGAACGTGGACAGCCCAGGCGCGATGAAGCTGCCGCTGGACCTGGCCATTGCGCTGCTGGAGGACAGCGACGGCGTGATCGACCTCGACCTGCCGGTCTCCGGCAGCCTCGACGATCCGCAATTCAGCTATGGCGCCATCGTCTGGAAGGCCGTCGTCAACGTGCTCAAGAAACTGGTGACGGCGCCGTTCCGCGCGCTCGGCGCCGCGCTGGGGATGAACACCGACACGCTGGAAGCGGTGGGCTTCGATCCGGGCAGCAGCGTGCTGCTGCCGCCGGAACAGGAAAAGCTGAAGCTGCTGGCCGAAGCGCTCGCGAAGCGGCCGGCCCTGACCGTGACAATCGCGCCGGGCTACGACCCGGGAGCCGACCGGCGGGCGCTGCAGGAGACGGCGATGCGGCGCGAGGCGGCGACGGCGGCCAGCCTCAAGCTCACACCGGGCCAGGATCCGGGGCCGGTGGACGTCAACAACTACAAGGTGCAGACCTGGCTGGAGGAGCGCTATGCGGCAAGCGCCGGCAAGCAGGACTACCAGCAGCTGCGCGCGGGCTACCAGGACAAGGACGCGGGTGCGGTCACGCGCCTGCTGCAGTCACAGACGCTGGAGCGCCTGGGCCGCAGCTTCAAGGAACGCGATGCCGGGCCGGCTTCGGCCTTCCACGCCGAGCTGCTGGAGCGCCTGACGGTCCAGGTGGCCGTGGCCGACGACGCGCTGCTGGCGCTGGCGCAGCAGCGCGCGCAGGCGATGCGCGAAGCGGTCGTGAAACTGGGCTTGCAGGAAAGCCGGGTGGCGGTCGGCGCACCTGCGCCGCACGCGCTCAAGGACAAGATGGTGGCCAGCGGACTGGCGCTGGGCGCGGGCAGCGCGGCCCCGGCGCGTCCGCCGACCGCGCAAAGCCCTGCGCCTACTTCAGCAGGTACTCCCGGATGAACATCACCGTGGCGTAGAACTGGAAGTCCTGGTTCGGCTTCTTGCCGAAGCCATGACCCTCGTTGTTGGCGGTGAGGAACCACACCGGCGCGCCGTTGGCGCGGATGGTGCGCACCATCTGGTCCGATTCGCTCCACGGCACGCGCGGGTCGTTCTTGCCCTGCACCACGAACACGGGATGCCGGATCTTCGCGGCATGCGTCATGGGCGCGATGCGCTGCAGGAACTCGCGCATCTTCGGGTCGCGCTCGTCGCCGTATTCCACCCGCCGCAGGTCGCGGCGGTAGGACTCGGTGTTCTCCAGGAAGGTGACCAGGTTGGACATGCCCACCACCGGCAGCGCCGCGCGCAGGCGATCGCTGTACAGGTAGGAGAGCGCCCAGGTCATGTGGCCGCCGTAGCTGCCGCCGGTGACCATCACGCGCGAGGCATCCAGGTCGGGCTGCTGCGCGATCCAGTCCAGCAGCGCGCCTATGTCCTTGTACGTGTTCTCGCGCAGCATGCCGTTGTCCAGCGCGACGAAGGTCTTGCCGAAGCCGGTGGAGCCGCGCACGTTCGGGTCGATCACCGCCACGCCCAGCTCGTTGACGAAGTAGTTGCGCCGGCCCTTGTACGAAGGCAGCGACTGGCCTTCGGGCCCGCCATGGATGTCGATGATCACCGGCCGCTTGCCGGTGAACTTCGCCGGCGGCTGCGTCAGCCAGCCCGAGATTTCCAGGCCGTCGAAGCTTTTCCACTTCACCAGCTTCGGGACCTGGATCGCATCGCGATTGAGGCCGCCCAACTCGCTTTCGGTCCAGGGCCGCGCGCGGTTGGTCGCGAGGTCGACCGACCAGGCGTCGCCCGGCGTGCGCGGGTTGTACGACTGCACGGCCAGTTCGCAGCCGTCCTTGTGGAACTTGGGGCGGCCGAGGATGCCGGGCGGCAATCCTTCCACCGTGCGCTCGCGCCCGCTGGCCACGTCGCGCAGGCGCACGACGAAGTTGCCGGCTTCGTTGCTGGTGTAGGCAATGCTGCGGCCGTCCTCGCTGACGTCGAAGTCGGCGATGTCCCAAGGCACGTGGGTGCTGAGGTAGTCGTAGCGGCCGGTGGCGAGGTCGAGGCGCGCGAGGCGCTGGAACTCGAAGTCGCGATCGGTGGTGACCCACAGGCCGCGGCCATCGACGGTGAACCGGGCGCCGCCGTACGCCACCTTGGCGCCGCCCTTGGGCGTGACGAGTTTCTTCGTCCCGGTCTTCAGGTCGGCCAGCCAGAGGTAGCTCTCGTTGATCGAAATGAACTCCTGCAGCACCAGCTGCATGCCGTCGCGCGACCAGTCCTGCACTTCCCAGCCGCCGCCTTCCAGCTGCAGCACGAGCTTGTCGCTGCGCGGGTCGCGCGGGTCCATCACGTACAGGTCGGCGTCCTTGCGGTTGCGGCGGGTCGAGTGGTAGGCGATGCGCTCGCCGTCCTGCGACCACGTCGCGCCGGTGTTGCGCGATGCGCCGTCGGTCAGCAGCGTCACGCGGCCATCGGCCATGTCCTGGCGGTAGTACTGGTACCACTCGCCGCCGCCAACGTCCTTGCTGAAGATGAAGAAGTCGCCGCGGGTCGGTTGCCACAGCGCGGCGCCGACGCGCTCGTTGAAGAAGGTCAGCTGCGTGCGCGCCCCGAGCGGCGCGCGCACCAGGTGCACCTGCGGCGTTTCGGCAAAGCGGGTGGAGACCAGCATCTCGTGGCGCACCGGGTGCCAGTCGAGGAAGCGGGCGGAGCGGGCTTCGGTGTAGCGGCGCACTTCCTCGGCCAGGGCGGCGGGAATCGGCGGAATGCCTTCGGCAACCAGGTTTTCGTTGGGCGACAGCACCGCCGGGGCCGGCTGCGCGTGGACTGCGCCGGCTGCCAGCAGCAGCGCCGCGAGCGTGAATCGAAGCATGGGAACCGGCTCCTGCCGACAAAACGGCGGATTGTAGGGTGGGTTCGCGCCAGCGACCCCACCGCCGCCCCGGCACTTACCCGCGATTGAAGCGCTTCTTCAGGTCCGCCATGCAGCTGTCACGCTCTTCGCCCAGCAAGCCGCAGCGCGCCTTTTCCGAGGCGAACTTCTCTTCCTGCGTGGCCTGGACCGGTGCCGCCGCGTGGGCGGACTTCTGCAGCCGCCGCGAGGCTTCCACCCGCTCGATCTTGGCGCGCCGCACGGCGGCTTCATGCACGTGGTCGGCCTTCGCCTTGCAGGCGTCCTTGGCCGGGCCCTTGGCATCGTCGCACTTCTGCTTGGCGACGTCGTACTCTGCGTCCGCCAGCGCCATCATCTTGCCGCGGTCGGCTTCGGGGCTGGGCTGGTATTCGGCCTTCAGGTCGGCCAGCGCCACCCGCGCCCGTCCCTTGGCGGCGGCGCGGCAGATGTCCTTGGCGTTGCCCTGCGATTTGTCGCAGGCCTGGAGCTCGGTGTCCTGCTTCGCTTCGATGCGGTCTTTCATCGCCTTGTAGGCGTCCTTGCTCATGCCGCCGCCGCCCGCAAAGGCGCTGCCGGCGGCCGCGATGCAGATTGCGGTGAGGAGGGTGCGTGCATTCATGGTGTCGCACTGTGGCACTGCGCGGCCGTGGCGCCCGCAGGCGGGCGCAGTCCCATCTTGTGGGAGTACACCGACAAGATTCCCTCAGGCGGGGCGGCGCCTCGCCAATTGCGGGCCGACGAGAACGCAGGCCAGCGCGCAGAACACCAGCAGCGCGCCCAGCCATTGCAGCCCCGTCACGCGCTCCCCCAGCAGCAGGATGCCGGCCAGCAGGCCGATCAGCGGCACGCCCAGGCTGAAGGGCGCGACGCGGCTGGCGGGAAAGCGCTTGAGCAGGCCGGTCCACAGGCCATAGGCGAGGTTGGTGGCCAGCCAGCCGAGGATGGCCAGGGCGCCCCAGGCCTGCCAGGGCGCGTGCAGCCAGTTTGCCTGGGCCGCCGGCGGATCCAGCAGCCAGCTCAGGCCCAGGAAGGGCAGGATGGGCACCGCGCTGGCCCAGGCGACGAAGGAGAGCGGCTCGAAGGCGCTGCCTTCCTGCTGCGCCTTGCGCACGACGATGTTGGAGGCGGCCCAGCTCGCGGCGGACGCCAGGTTCAGCACGAGGCCCCAGCCGGTCACCGCGCTGCTGCCGGGCGCCAGCGCGAAGTTCGCGGCAAAGCAGGCCAGGCCGAGGGCCGCGCAGGCCATGCCGCCTTTCAGCGCGCCGCCGATGCGCTCGTGCAGCAGCAGCACGCCGAGCAGCGCGGTGAAGAAGACCTGCGTCTGCATCAGCACCGAGGCCAGGGCCGCCGTCATGCCGACATGCAGCGCGACGAACAGGAAGCCGAACTGGCCCAGGCCCTGCGTCAGCCCGAAAGCGAGTACCCAGCGCGCCCGCACGCTGGGCCGCGGCACCAGCAAGGCAAGCGGCAGGAAGGCAAAGACGAAGCGACCGGCGCCCATCTGGAAGGGCGTGAACGACGCCAGGCCGACCTTCATCACGACGAAGTTCATGCCCCAGACCAGGACCACGACGAGGATGGCAAGGATGTCGCGTGGCTTGAGCTGGGGTGCGGCTTGCATGCCGCGATTGTCGGCGCTCAGCGCACGAGCGGCCGGCCGCGCATGCCATGCGGTCCCGCGCCGGCGTCCAGCAGCAGGCGCGGCAGGGCCTCGTTGGCGGCGGCGAGCTGCTTCTCGTCCAGTTTCGCGAGCAGGGTCTTCAGGGCTTCGGACAGTTCCTCGGTGCGCGCATAGCCGTTCTGCGCCGCGCCCAGCCGCATCTGCATGGCTTGCTGCGCCGTGACCGCACCGTCGTCGGGGCCGCGTTGCGGCGGAACGGCCCGCAGCGCGAGGTAGGCGGCGTGGAAGCGTTCCCACGCCGGGGATTGCTCCGGCGTCACCAGCAGCCGCATGCGCACCTGGTACAGCTGGTCGGCCGGCGAGGGCGCTGCGATCTCCGCCGGCATGTCGCGCATGGGCTCGCCGCCGCGCGGTCCGCCGCGCATGGGGCCGCCCATCGAGCCCCCCGTGCCGCCGGGAAAGCCCATCTGCGCCGCGGCGGGCAGCGCCAGGCAGGTTGCGAAAGCGAGGGCCGCAAGCCCGCGCGCAGGAGAAGAGGGGAGGTAGGCCATGGTGGAATCCTGCGCCGCAATCTTGCAGACATCTGGGAGCCGGGCGCAACGCGCAAACTCTTTATATTTCGACTATTATCGAAATATGGAAGAAACAGAAGTCGTCCGCGCGCTGGCCGCCCTGGCCCATCCGGCCCGCCTGCAGGCTTTCCGCGCCCTGGTCGTCGTCGGCCAGGCCGGCCTCACGCCCGCCACCATGGCCGAGGGCCTGGGCATGCCCGGCGCGACGCTGTCCTTCCACCTGAAGGAATTGATGAACGCCGGCCTGGTCACGCAGGAGCGGGTGGGCCGCAACCTGGTCTACCGGGCCGGCTACGAACTCATGAACGGCGTGCTGGCGTACCTGACGGCGCATTGCTGCCAGGGCGCCGCGTACGCCGTCGAAACCCCCGCCGCAGGCTGCGGCTGCTGAAAGGAGAGTCCCATGAAGCGTTTCCACGTCCACGTCCACGTCGACGACCTGCAGAAGAACATCGCCTTCTATTCCGCCATGTTCGGCGCGCAGCCCACGCGCGTCGAGTCCGATTACGCCAAGTGGATGCTCGAGGACCCGCGCATCAACTTCGCGATCAGCAGCCGTGGGCGCAAGGCGGGCGTGGGCCACCTGGGGATGCAGGTGGACAGCGAGGAGGAACTGGCCGCGCTGAAGGCGCAAGCCCGTGAAGCGGACATGGCGCTGCTGGACCAGGGCGAAACCTCCTGCTGCTACGCCCGCAGCGACAAGTACTGGGTGACCGATCCCCAGGGCGTGGCTTGGGAGCAGTTCCACACCTTGTCGAACATCCCTTTGTTCGGAGGCGAGCCGGCCGGCGCGAAGGCCTGCTGTGGCTGAATGGAACGTCCTGTTCCTCTGCACGCACAACTCGGCGCGCAGCATCCTGGCCGAAGCGTCGCTCAACGCCCTGGGCCAGGGCCGCTTCCGCGCGTTCTCCGCCGGCAGCAGCCCGCGCGAGAACCAGCAGCCGAATCCGCTGGCGCTCGCGGTGCTGGACGAGGCGGGCTATGCCACGGCCGGCCTTTCGAGCAAGAGCTGGGACGTGTTTGCCGCGGCCGGTGCACCGGCCATGGACCTCGTGATCACCGTGTGCGACAGCGCGGCCGGCGAAACCTGTCCGGTCTGGCCGGGCCATCCGGCGACCGCGCACTGGAGCTACGCCGACCCGTCGGAGGTGCAGGGCTCGGAGCGGGAGCGCAAGGATGCTTTCCGGCGGACCTTGCAGGCCATCCGTCAGCGGATCGAACTGTTCGTGCAGTTGCCGCCAGAGCAGTTGCAGAAGCCGCGCCTGCAACAGGCGGCCCGCGCGCTGGCGGGCCGGTGAGCGGCGCGCGCCTGCGCCGCGGCCTGCTGGCGGAATTCCTCGGCACGCTGCTGCTGCTCACAGCCGTCATCGGCTCGGGAATCATGGCGGAGCGGCTGGCCGGCGGCAATGCCGCGGTGGCCTTGCTGGCCAATACCTTGGCGACCGTGTTCGCGCTGTTCGTGCTGATCGAAGTGCTGGGGCCCGTGAGCGGCGCGCATTTCAATCCCGTGGTGACTTTGGCCTTCGGCCGCAAGGCGGGACTGGCGTCGTCGTCGCAAGCGGCCTATGTCGCCGTTCAGCTGCTGGGCGCGCTGGCGGGGGCGGCCCTGGCCAATGCCATGTTCGAGTTGCCGCTGCTCGGCTTCGCGGCCAAGGCGCGCGGTGGCTACGGCCAGTGGATCGCCGAAGCGGTGGCGACGGCGGGCCTGGTGCTGGTGATCGCGCGGGCCGGCGCAACGCGGGCGCCGGCGCTGGTGGCGGCCTACATCGGCGCGGCCTACTGGTTCACTTCGTCCACCTCGTTCGCCAATCCGGCTGCGGCCTTCGGTCGGATGTTCAGCGATTCGTTCGCGGGCATCGCGCCGGCTTCGGTGCTGGGGTTCCTGGCGGCGCAGGCGGTCGGCGGGGTGATCGGATTGCTGCTGGCCCGGGCCCTGGGACAAGGGGAGCAGCCTACGCCGGATTGACCGCGGCGCGGCGGATGATCTCCGCGAAGTGCTTCAACACCGGCGAGCGCGCCGCGCCCTTGGGCCACAGCAGGCCAGGCGTGCGGATCGGCGTCGGGTCTTCCAGCGGAATCACGCGCAGGTCCGCCGTCTGCGAAACGGCGGTCTCCGTGATGATCCCCGCCAGGTCGGTCTGCCGGATCAGCTCGATCATCGGCGCCACCGAATTGATCTGCGCGGCGACGACGGGTTTCGCGCCCGCCTGCTCGAAGCAGTCGTCCAGCAGCTTGCGGGTGAGGAACTGGCCGGGCAGCAGCACCATGCGCACGCCATGCAGTTCCACCATGCGCACGCGGCGGCGGCGCGCCAGCGGATGCGACTTGCCGACCACCAGGCGCAGCTCCTCGTTGTAGAGAGGCTCGAACCAGAGGTCGCTGCCTTCGCCGGGCGGATAGGCCACTGCGATGTCCAGGTGGCCGGAGCGCAGGCGCTTGAGGATCTGGCCGGCGGCGAGTTCCTCCACGCTGACCTGGATGCCCGGGTAGGCATTCAGCAGCGTGGCCACGCATTGCGGAACCATGCGCGTGTTGAAGCTCGAGGTGGTGCCCAGGCGGATGCTGCCGGTGATGGCCTCGGCCGGCGCGCGCAGCGCCTGCAGTCCGAGGTCGATCTTCTCCAGTGCCGGCGTCATGTGGCTGCGCAGGATCTCGCCGGCCTCCGTCATGCGCACGTGCTTGGCGCTGCGGTCGAACAAGGGCGTGCCCAGTTCGTCTTCCAGCTGCTTGATCTGGTGCGACAGCGTCGACTGCGTGACGTGCAGGCGCTCCGCCGCACGGGTGAAGTTGAGCGTCTCGGCGACGGCGTCGAAGTAGCGCAGGTGGCGCAGTTCCATGTGCGGGTTCGCCCGGATTGCGATCGATGGCATCGATCATAACCGTCGAAATTCATCACTTTCATGCTGGGCCGCTCCGACCTAGACTCCGCCGCAACCGCAGGAGGTAAGCATGGCGCAACTGGAAGCCGCAGATTTCGCGCAGGCCGTGATCGACCGCATGGGCGAGTGCAAGGACGCCCGTTTCAAGCAGGTGATGAGCGCACTGGTTCGCCACGCGCATGCCTTCGCCCGCGAAGTGGACCTGACCCCCGACGAGTGGATGGACGCCATCCAGTTCCTCACCGCCACCGGGAAGAAGTGCGACGAGAAGCGGCAGGAGTTCATCCTGCTGTCGGACACGCTGGGCATGTCGATGCTGGTCGTGGCGCTGGAGCAGGCGCGCGGCGCCAAGGCCCTGGCCGACCAGCCCGGCGAGCGTCCGACCGAAGCCACCGTGCAAGGCCCGTTCTTCTGGCCGGGCGCGCCGAAGAAGGAGCTGGGCGCCGACATCGGCGAAGGCCTGGGCGAGCCCACCCTGTACCACGGCCGCGTGACCGACACCTTCGGCAAGCCTTTGGCAAACTGCGAGCTCGATGTCTGGTCGGGCGACGAGGGCGGCCTCTACGACATGCAGAAGGGCGACAGCATGAGCCTGCGCGCCCAGTTCCGTACCGACGCCGAAGGCAACTACCGCTTCTGGTCGATCAAGCCGACCTTCTACCCCGTGCCCGGCGACGGGCCGGTGGGCGGCATGCTGGCGCGCATGGGCCGCCACCTCAACCGCCCCGGCCACATGCACATGATGCTGAACGCGCCGGGCCACGAGCGGCTGGTGACACACATCTTCGTCAAGGACAGCCCTTACCTCGACTCCGACGCCGTCTTCGGCGTGCGCAACAGCCTGATCGTCGACTTTCCCAAGCATCCGCCGGGCAAGGCGCCCGACGGGCGCACGATGGACAAGCCGTTCTACACGGCGAAGTACGACTTCCGGCTGGTGCCGTCCGGGAGGACCGCGTGAAGATCGGCAAGGCCACGGTGCCGCGCTCGGCGATCTGCACCTCCAACGAAGACACCATCGTCGTGCGCGGGCACGACCTGGCGCGCGAGCTGATCGGCAAGGTCAACTTCGGCGACTACTTCTTCCTGCTGCTCACCGGCCGCAAGCCCGATGCGGCGGCCAGCACGGTCCTCAACGCCACGCTGGTGGCGATCGCGGAACACGGCCTCGTGCCCAGCGTGCAGGCCGCGCGCATGACCCTCGCGGCCGCGCCCGATGCGATGCAAGGCGCGGTGGCGGCCGGCCTGCTCGGCTCCGGCTCGGTGATCCTCGGCGCATCGGAAACCGCGGGCCGCCTGTTCGTCGAGATCGACGAGCGCGCGCAAGCCAGCGGCGGCGACCTGCGCGCGGCCGCGCACGCGGTCGTGGCGGAAAAGCGCGAGAAGCGCATTCCCATCGCCGGCTACGGCCATCCCGAACACAAGCGCCGCGATCCTCGCGTCGATGCGCTGTTCGAAGTTTCGGCGCGCGCCGGTGGCGGCCAGCATTTCGTCGAGATCGCCAAGGTGGTCGAGGACGTGATTCCCGCCATCCTGGGGCGCGACCTCAAGCTCAACGTGTCGGCGGCGATCCCCGCGGTGCTGCTGGGCGTCGGCTTCCCGGTCAACGCGCTGCGCGGCGTGCCGATGCTGGCGCGCACCGCCAGCCTGATCGCGCACCTCAACGAGGAGCTGGCCGATCCGATCGGCTTCGCGCTCTCCTACCAGGCCACGCGCGAATTCCAGTACACGGGCGAGATGCCGGGAGCGGCAGAGTGATCAAGGTCCTGGACGGCGTGCGCGTGCTGGAGCACGGCACCTTCATCACCGGCCCCGCCGCCTCCATGCTGCTGGCGGACCTGGGCGCCGACGTGGTCAAGGTGGAACTGCCCGGCACCGGCGACCCTTTCCGCGCCTTCAAGGGCGGGCTCTACTCACCGCACTACCAGACGGTGAACCGCAACAAGCGCAGCATCACGCTCAACACCAAGCAGCCGGCGGACCTGGCGCAGTTCGACGCGCTGGTGAAGGATGCCGACGTCTACATCCAGAATTTCCGCCCCGGCTTCGCCGAGCAGATCAACACCGGCTTCGAGCGGCTGCGCGGGATCAACGAAAAGCTGATCTACTGCGCCATCAGCGGCTTCGGCGCGACCGGCCCGGCGGCGCACCGCCCGACCTACGACAGCGTCGCGCAGGCGGCCAGCGGCTACCTGCGGCTGCTGGTGAACCCGGCCAATCCGCGCGTGGTTGGTCCGGCCATCGCCGATTTCGTCACCGGCTTCTACGCGGCCTACGGCATCCTCGGCGCCCTCTACGAGCGCGAGCGCACCGGCACGGCGCGCAAGGTCGAACTGTCGATGTTCGAGGCCATGACGCACTTCAACCTCGACGCCTTCCAGCACCTGTTCTCGGCCGACGAAGTCATGGGCCCGTTCAGCCGGCCGAGCGTGTCGCAGTCGTACGTGCTCGAGTGCGGCGACGGCAAGTGGATCGCGCTGCACATGTCCTCGCCCGAGAAGTTCTGGCAGGGCCTGGCCACGGCCATGGAGCGCCCGGACATCTTCCAGGACCCGCGCTTCGCCAGCCGCCAGGCCCGCATCGAGAACCAGGAAGACCTGATCTCGGTGATGCGGCCGGTGTTCGCGCGCCACGATCGCGCCGAATGGTGCCGCCGCCTCGACGCCAACGACGTGCCGCATTCCCCCATGTACACGACCGCCGAAGTACCGGAAGATGAACAGGCCAGGCACCTGCAGCTGTTCGTCGAGACCGAGCATCCCACGGTGGGCACTTTCCGCACGGTGCGCTCGCCGGTCTCCTTCGACGGCCAGCGGCCGCTGGAAGTGACGGCGCCGCCGGTGCTGGGCGAACACAACGAGGAGCTGCGCGCCGGCTGGCGGCCGCGCGGCCAGGTACAGAAGGAGACGAGGAAGTGACATTACGCCGTTCCGTCCTGGCCACCCTGGCCGCTTTCGCGCTGGCGGCACCCGCCTTCGCGCAGGACTTCCCGACCCGCCCGGTCAAGCTGGTCGTGCCTTTCGGCCCCGGCACCACCACCGACATCATTTCGCGCGTGTTTGCCGAGGCGCTGGCCAAGCCGCTCGGACAGCCGGTGGTGGTGGAGAACAAGTCCGGCGCCGGCGGCAACATCGGCGCCGACCTGGTCGCCAAGGCGCAGCCGGACGGCTACACGATCGTGATGGGCACGGTGGGCACGCATGCGATCAACCCGGGTCTGTATCGCAAGATGCCGTACGACGCGCTGAAGGACTTCGCGCCCATCGGCTTCGCGGGCTACACGCCGACACTGCTGGTGGTGGCTGCCAATTCGCCGCTCAAGTCGCTGAAGGACCTGCAGGCGCAGGCGCAGGCGGCCAAGGGCGGCGTGAGCTTCGCCTCCGCGGGCAACGGCACCTCGGGCCACCTGGCCGGCGAACTGCTCAAGGCGCGCCTGGGTGGCGAGATGGTGCACGTGCCTTACAAGGAAGGCGGCCTGGCGATGTCCGACGTGATGGCGGGCCAGGTGCAGTTCATGTTCTACCACCCGGCCGCCGTGGTGCCGCAGATCAAGGCCGGCAAGCTGCGCGCGCTGGGCGTGTCGAGCGCGAAGCGCAGCGCCGCCGCGCCGGACGTGCCCACCGTCAGCGAACAAGGCTTCGGCGAGTTCGACCTGGTCGCGTGGTTCATGCTGTACGCGCCGGCCGCGACGCCGGCGCCGGTGCTGGCGAAGCTGCGCGATGCGGTGAACCAGGCCGTCGCCAACCCCGAGGTCAAGGCCAAGCTGGCCGCGCAGGGCCTGGAAGTGCCGGCGCTCAAACCGGACGAACTGGCCGCCTTCGGCCGGGTCGAGATCGCGAAGTGGTCCGAGCTGGTCAAGCGCTCGGGCGCGCAGGTGGATTGATTCCTTCCGCTGAAAAAACATCAGGAGACCAGGCCATGACGATTTCCCGCCGCCGCATCCTTTCCGCCACCGGCGCTGCCGCCGGTGCGCTGCTTGCCGGCCCCGTGCTGGCCCAGCCGGGCGCGCCCGTGCGCATCGGCAGCACGCTTGCCCTCACCGGCCCGCTGTCGGCCACCGCGCTCACCCACAAGCTGGTGGGCGAGATCTACGTGGAGCAGTTGAACAAGCGCGGGGGCCTGCTGGGACGCAAGGTGGAGTGGATCGTCAAGGACGACCAGTCCAAGCCCGAACTTGCGCGCACGCTGTACGAGCAGCTGATCACCTCCGACAAGGTCGACCTGCTGATGGGACCGTACGCCACCGGCGCCATCCTGTCGGCGATGGGCGTGGCCCAGCGCTACAACAAGGTGCTGGTGCACCACACCTTCGGCATTCCCTCGCTGGCCAAGTACGACATGCAGTTTCCGGCCTGGTCGCTCGGCCCCGATCCGCAGAACACGGTGTCGAACTCGCTGTTCGACCTGATGGCCACGGCCAAGCAGCCGCCCAAGACCATCGCCATCGTCACCAGCAAGTTCCCGTCGATCCACTTCATGTCGCTGGGCGGGCGCGAAGTGGCCAAGAAGCGCGGCTACAAGGAAGTGCTGTTCCTCGAATGGGACTTCGGCAACCGCGACTTCGGCCCGATCGCCGCGCGCGTGAAGGATGCCAAGCCCGACCTGCTGTGGATCGGCGACATCGGCCTGGAAGGCAACATGCTGCTGGAGGCGATGAAGAAGATCGACTACGTGCCGCCGCTGCACTTCCACCTGTATCCCGCGCCGGGCCCGATGACCAAGTCGCCCGAAGGCGCCAACGCGCTGGCCGTGACGATCTTCGAGGAGCACACGCCGTTCACCAATTCGGGCGTGGCCGCCGACTTCGTCAGCACCTTCAACCAGCGCGCGGCGGCGGCCGGCCTGCCCGATACGCACGTCGAGGTGCAGGCCGCGGCTTCGTACTCCGCCTGGCAGATCCTCGAGGCCGGCGTGGTCGGCGCGAAAAGCCTCGACGACAAGCAGATCGCCGCCTTCCTGCGCAAGAACAAGGTCGACACCATCCAGGGGCGGCTGCGCTTCGACGGGCCGGGCAACTACGGCGACGACCTGATGAAGATCAAGCAGGTGCAGGGCGGCGCCTGGAAGGTGATCTGGCCCGAGTCGTGGGCGGCGCCGGGCGCGCGACTGCAGGTCCGCTGAGCCGATGTCGCTTCCCAGCTTCAACCTGCTGGCGCAGTCCATCCTGTCCGGCGTCTTCATCGGCGCCCTCTACGGACTCATCGGCCTGGGGCTGGGACTCACCTGGGGCCTGCTGCGGCAGATCAACCTGTCGCACTTCGGCCTCGTGTTCCTCGGCGGCTACCTGAGCTACCAGATGGCGCACAGCTGGCACATGGACCCGCTGCTGGCGCTGCTGCTGGTGCCGCCGCTGTTCTTCTTCATCGGGGTGGCAATGCAGTGGGTGCTGTCGCGCTTTGCCATCTCGCCCTTCAACTCTCTGCTGGTCACATTCGGCATCACGGTGGTCATCGAAAGCGGCATCCAGGGCGTGTGGACGGCCGACTATCGCAAGCTCGAGTCGCCCTACAACGCGATGAAGTTCATGGTGGGCAGCCTGTACGTGCCGGTGCCGGAACTGCTGACGCTGGTGCTGGCGCTCGCCGTGTCCTTCGGCATCTGGGCCGCGATGCGCTACACCGACCTGGGCAAGGCGATGCGAGCGATGGCGGAGGACGGGCCGATCGCCGCGGCGTTCGGCGTGAATTCGCGTTCGCTCGCGCTGCTGCTGGCCGGCGCGTGCGCCGCGCTGGCGGGCGTGGCGGGCGTGTGCCTCGCGCTGACCTTCACGCTGGCGCCGTCGCAGATCTTCGCGTGGGTGGGCGTCGTGTTCGCGGCGGTGATGCTCGGCGGCCTCGGCAGCGCCCTCGGACCCCTGGTCGCGGGCGTGATCATCGGCGTGAGCGAGGCGGTGACCATGGCAGTGGCTTCGCCCTCCTGGGCGCCGATCGTGTCCTTCTCGCTGCTGATCGTGATGCTGTTGCTGCGGCCGGCGAAGGTCGGCGCATGAACCGCAACGTCATCGGCATCCTCCTCGGCGGGGCGGCGCTGGCCTGCGTGCCCTGGCTGGGGCTGCCGTCCTTCTACGAGTCCTTCCTTTACCTGGTGTGCCACTGGGCGGTGCTCGCGCTGTCGTGGAACATCCTCTCGGGCTACTCGGGCTACTTCTCCTTCGGCCACGGCGCATGGTTCGGCATCGGCATGTATGCGACCGCCGTGCTGGCGGGACGTTTCAACTGGCCTTTCCTGGCGACCCTGCCGGCGGCGGCCGCGGTGCCCGCGCTGCTGGGGCTGGGCTTGGGCTTCGTGGTGTTCCGCGTGAAGGCGGTGCGCGGCGAACTGTTCGCGCTGCTCACGCTGGCCGTCACCTTCGTGGTGGCGACCATCATCCTCAACACGCCCATCGACGGTGGGCCCGGGATCTACCTGAACACGGTGGCCGTGCCGGCGCTCGGTCCGACTCCTTCCGCGTCGCTGTACCTGCTGATCCTGCTGGCCGCCATCGCCACCTTGCTGGTGGCGTGGTGGGTGCGCGTGAGCAAGCTGGGCACGGGCCTGTTCGCGATCCACGACGACGAGGACGTGGCCGAGGTGATGGGCGTGCCGACCTTCCGCTACAAGCTGCTCGCCTTTGCCCTCTCCTGCGGCCTGGCCGGCGTGGCGGGCGGCATCCACGCGCTGTTCGTCTCGTACGTGACGGCCGGCGAGACCTTCAACATCACCGTGCCGCTCACGGTCGTGCTCATGAGCGTGCTGGGCGGCACGCGCTTCTGGGGCGGGCCCGCCGTGGGCGCCGCGGCGATCACCGGCCTGCTGTATCTCTTCACCGCCGGCGACCACGCCGTGGCGGGCAAGGCCGCGGTCGGCGTGATCCTGGTGCTGGTGATCCTGTTCATGCCGAACGGCATCCTGGGCTTCGTGCATCGCAAGAAGCAGCCGGCGAACGTCATCCCGGCCCCGAGCCGGGATCCATCTCCGGCATCCGCCGCCCCCGCCGCACCCGCCGTCGTCACCGGCAAGCCCTTGCTCGAAGTGCGCGGCCTGTCCAAATCCTTCAAGGGCGTCCAGGCGCTCGACAAGGTCAGCCTCCAGGTGCGCCAGGGCGAGATCCTCGGCCTGCTCGGTCCCAACGGCTCCGGCAAGTCCACCTTCATCAACGTCGTCAGCGGCCACTATCCGTTGTCCGGCGGCGAGATCGTCTTCGACGGCCGCGTGCTCACCGGCCAACCCGCGCACCGCATGGCGCAGGCCGGCATCGCCCGCACCTACCAGATCCCGCGGCCCTTCAAGCACATGACGGTGCTGGAGAACGTGGCCATGGTGGCGATGTTCGGCTGCGCCGCGCTCGACCGGCAGCAGGCGCAGCGCGAAGCCTGGAAGTGGCTGGAGTTCACCGGCCTGCAGGCCCGCGCGCATGCGCTGCCCGACGACCTGAACCTGCACCAGCGCAAGTTCCTCGAGCTGGCGCGCGCGCTGGCCGCGCGGCCGCGCCTGGTGCTGCTGGACGAAGTGCTCTCGGGCCTGACGCCGGGCGAGATCAACGAAGCCATAGCCCTGATCCGCCGCATCCGCGACCAGGGTTCCACCATCGTGTTCGTCGAGCACGTGATGCGCGCCGTGATGGCGCTCACCGACCGCATCGTGGTGCTGAACCACGGCAAGCTGATCGCCCAGGGCGAGGCCACCGCGGTGATGCAGGACAGCGAAGTGATGAGCGCCTACCTGGGACGACCCGCCCATGCTTGAAGTCGACGACCTGAAGGTGAACTACGGCGCCGCGCCGGCCTTGTGGGGCGTGTCGCTGCGCGTGGAACCGGGTGAACTGGTCTGCGTGGTGGGGCCCAACGGCGCCGGCAAGAGCACGCTGATCAACGTGATCGCCGGCCTGCACAGGGCGCGCGCGGGGCAGCTGCGCTTCAACGGGCAGGACATCACGCAGCTGGCCAGCCACCGTTTCTGCACGCACGGCATCGCCATCGTGCCCGAGGGCCGGCGCCTCTTCACCGGCATGAGCGTGCGCGACAACCTGGAGCTGGGAAGCTACTTGCCTGGTCCCCGGGCGCAGCGCGCGGAGTCGCTCGCGCGCGTGCTCGCGCTGTTCCCGGCCCTGGAGCAGAAGCTGGCGCAGCCGGCGGGATCGCTTTCCGGCGGCCAGCAGCAGATGGTGGCGATCGGCCGCGCGATGATGAGCCGGCCGCAGTTGCTGCTGCTGGACGAGCCTTCGCTGGGCCTGGCGCCGCTGATCGTGCAGTCGATGTTCCAGGCCATCCGCCAGATCAATGCGGAAGGCACCTCGGTGCTGCTGGTGGAACAGAACGTGGCGATGGCGATGGAGCTTGCGCAACGCGCCTATGTCATGGAGGAAGGCCGCATCGTCGCCGAAGGTCCCGCCGGCGAACTCATGGAACGGCCGGAGATCCAGAAGGCCTACCTGGGCGTGTAAGTCGCTGCATCGGCGCCGCGCCAGGCCACGACCTGGTCGGGGCGGATCAGCACCAGCGGCGCTTCGTACAACGCGCGCAGGGCGGGGTCCTCGTGGCGCACGACGGCGAGGTCCAGGCCGAGTCGCGTGAACGGTGCCACGTCGGGCGCATCGCCGCCCAGTACCAGCAGCGTCCACTCCGGCCCGAAGGTGTCGTACAGCGAGCGGCCGTCGGCCAGCCATGCGTGGGGAGGGCGGCCGCCGGGACAGGCCGTGGGCACGTAGACGTTCGCTTCGTCCGGCGGCGGCGTGGTGCCGTCCGGCACGATGGCCGGCGAGCCGTCGTAGCGCCCGCCGAAGGTGACGCCGGGAATGTTGAACTCCATGCGGACATGCGCGGACAGATGGCGCGCCGCCTCCGCGCGCGCGGCCTCGCCCGCGGGACCCTCGGCTTCGAGTTCCGGCCTGGCGCTGAACAGGCCCACCGAGTCCGCGAAGCGGCGCGCATACGCCGTGTTGCGCAGCGCCAGCGGACGCCGCTCGATCTCGTAGCTTTCCAGCAGGCTGGGCGCGCTCACGCCGCGCAGCACCTGCGCCAGCTTCCAGCCCAGGTTCACCGCATCCTCGACCGCCGTGTTGTAGCCCAGGCCGCCCGTGGGCGTGAACAGGTGGGCGGCATCGCCGCCGATGAACACCCGGCCCTTCCCGAAAGCCTGGGCGACCAGCGAGTGCCCGGCGGTCCAGGTGCCCAGCGACAGGATCTCGATGGGAAGATCGCGCCCCACCGCCTCGGCAAACACGCGCCGTGCATCGTCGGGCGTCCAGCGGTCCGCGTCCTCGCCGGGATGCACCGCGGCGTGGAAGGCAAACTCGCTGCGTCCATCCACTGACGCCATGAAGGCGCGCCGCTCGGCATTGACGCTCACGTACATCCACGCGCGTGCATGGGGAAACACGTCGTAGAACCCGGGGGCCCGGATGTACGCGGCGAACATCTGGCCGCCCATGAAATCGCGCTTGATGCCGGAGTGGCCGGCCCACGCGATGCCCAGCGCGTTGCGCACCATGCTGCGCGCGCCGTCCGCGCCCACCAGGTACTTGGCGCGCACCGGCACCGGCGCGCCGGCCCCCACCGGCTGCACGAGGGCTTCGACGTGCGTCGCGCGGTCCTCGAACGACAGCAGTTGCCAGCCATAGCGGATGTCGTTGGCGGGCAGGGCCTGCGCGTGCCGGCGCAGCACCGCCTCGACGAACTTCTGCGAGACGCGGTGCGGCAGCTCCGCCGCGCTCCACGAGCCCGCCAGGGTCTTCACGTTGCGCACGGCTTCGGCCGCAGTGGGAAGGGTCAGGCGGGCCAGCTCCCACGCGGTGAAGCGCGTGAAGTAGGCGATGTCGGTCGGGTGATCGGGGGGCAGCCCGAGCGCGCGCACCTCGTCCGCGAATCCGAGCCGGCGGAAGTGCTCCATGGTCCGCGCCTGCGTGGCGTTGGCCTGCGGATTGAAGGCGGTCGAAGGCTTCGCGTCGACGACCAGCGTGCGCACGCCGCGCCGCCCCAGCTCGTTGGCGAGCATGAGGCCGAAAGGCCCGCCGCCTGCGACCAGCACCTCGGTGTCCAGCACTTGCATGCCGCCGAGGTTACCAAGCCCGGGTCAGGTCGCGCCTTGTCCCATCAGGCGCAGGCGCCGCTGCGCCAGCGGCGCGAAGCGCCCCGCGGGAAAGGTCTTCAGGAATTCGAGGAAGTCCGCGGCGTCCTCCGACTCCTTGATGTCCTTCCAGTACTCGAGCTCGAGCTCCAGCGCGATCGTGCTTTCGACGCGCGCTTGCGGCTCCGCTGCCGGCACCTTCACCGGCGACAGCGCGGCCAGCGCGTGGCCGAATTCGGCGGCCGAAGCGAAGCGGGCCGCCTTGTCCTTGGCGAGCGCGCGGGCGAGGATCGCGTCCAGCGCCCCCGGCAAGGCCGGATCCAGCTGCGAAGGCGCGGGCGGCTGCAGCGTCACGATGCGCTGGATGGTCGCGAAGGGGTTGTCGCCCTCGAACGGGCAGGCGCCGGTGAGCAGCTCGTACAGGACGACGCCGGCGCTGAACAGGTCGGAGCGGAACTCCAGCGGCTGTCCTTGCACCTGCTCGGGCGACATGTAGCGCGTGCCCACGGCCAGCACCCCCAGCTTGGCGCCGGTGGTTGCTTCGGATTGCTGGATGCAGGCCATGCCCAGGCCGGCCAACTTGATGCGGCCGTCGGCCAGCAGCAGGTGCGCTGGCCGCACGCTGCGATGCACGATGCCGCAGGCGTGGGCATGCCCCAGCGCATCGAGCAGGTCCTTGACCAGGGCGACGGCCGCCGGCCAGGCCATGCGTTCGCCGCGCTCCAGGCGCGCCTTGAGCGTTTCGCCGTCGACGTGCTGCACGACCAGGTAGGCCAGGTCGTCGGTGCGGCCGAAATCGGCGATGCCGACGATGCCCGGGTGCGACACGCGCGAGGTGGCGGCGGCTTCGTCCTGGAAGCGCTCCGTGAATTCGTGGGCCGCTTGCGGCGACAGGTCGTGCAGGTCCACGCAGTGCAGGACCACCTTGCGCTGCAGCACGGCGTCGCGGCCCTCGTAGACGGGGCCCCATGGTGCGTTCTCCAGCGCGCGGACGATCTCGTAGCGTCCCAGGCTCTTGCGGTCCATAGCCCCCTCCGACTCGTTTGCGGCCATTCTGGGGCGGGGTGCCGCCCGGCGGCGCCGGGCTCCTCCAGGCGGCAGCTGGGTTCCGACAGGCGTAGCGGCGCGCGTCGCGTCGCGGATGCGGAAGCAGCGGTTTCAGGCGCTGCGCAAGCGCGCCGTCCCCGCCATCGCCACGATCACCAGCGCGCCGAGCATCACCACCATGGGCAATACGGCCGCGTGCAGCCAGACCGCGGCTCCGTACACTGCCAGGCCCACGAGCGACGCCAGGTTCTCGCTGCCGTTCTGCACCGCGACCGCCAGCCCGCCGTGCGCCAGCGCCAGCCCGCGCCGCTGCAGCTGCGTGTTGGCGGGCACGACCAGCAAGCCCGAGAGCGTGCCGATCGCGAACAGCAGCGCCGCGGCCATGGGGACGCTGCGCACGAGGGCCATCGCGGCCAGCAAGCCGCCCAGCGCGAGTCCCAGCGGCAGCAGCGCCGCCATGCGCTCGTCGCGCACCCAGCGACCCGCTGCCGCGGCGCCCGCGATCATTCCGCAAGCCACCGCCGCCTGCAGCAAGCCCGCGCCCGACAGGGCGAGACCCAGCCGCTCGATCGCCCAGCGCAGGACGAGGAACTGCAGGACTGCGGCGGCGGCCCAGAACGTGCAGGTCACGGCGAGCGCATCGCGCGCCTGCGGGTCACGCCACAGCAGCCGCGCGCAGCGCAGGAACTCGCGCAGCAACAGGGCCGGCTGGCGTAATGCCCGCGGTTGGCTGGCACCCTGGCCATGCACGGGCAGCGTGCACAGCGCCGCCAGCAGGTAGGCGCAGGCGAGTGTCCACGCCGCCGCGGACGCAGTGCTGCCGGCCATCGGCAGCACGGCCACCCCCTCCAGCATCAGGCTGCCCCACAGCGTTCCGAGCAGCAGGGCCAGCACGGTCGCCACTTCCATCCACGCGTTCGCGGCCAACAGGGCGCCGGGTTGGGCCACCTCGGCCAGGATGCCGTAGCGCGCGGGCGCATGGGCTGCCGCGCCGAGGCCGACCAGGCCGTAGGCGAACAAGGGATTCACCTGCGTGAGCAGCAGCGCGCCGCCGCCCACCTTGAGCAGGTTGATACCAAGCAACAGGCGCTTCTTCGGCCAGGCATCGGCGGCCGCGCCGCCGAAGGCGGAGAGCAGCACGTAGGCGCCGTAGAAGACGAGGCGCAGCGCGGGCGCGTTCCAGGCCGGCGCATGCCGTTCCACCAGCAAGGCGATCGCCACCAGCAGCAAGGCGTTGTCGGCCAGCGCGCCCAGGAACTGGCCGGCCAGCACCCAGCCCAGGTCGCGCCGGTCGTTCACGCGGTCGCGAGGAAGTGGCGGCGGTAGCGCGGCGCCATGTCCGCCAGCCGCAGCATCATCGGCAGGTCGGCGGTGTTGAAGGCCGCGTCCAGCGCCGGCGGCCCGAGCACGCGCGCGCCGCAACGCAGGTAGCCCTTGACCAGGGGCGGGGCTTCGGGCAATCCGCGAGGCGCCGGCGTCGCCGACGGTGTGTCCAGCGCCGCTGCGCCAGGGAGCCCATGCCGCGGCTGCACCCGCCAGTGCGGCGGCGCCAGGTGGGTGTGCCGCAGGTGCTCCCACAGCGCCAGCGCGGGCAGGGTGCCGGGCGCGACGCTGATGCTGGCGCAGCCGACCATCGTTTCGAGGCGATGCCGCACCATGTAGCCGGCCAGCGCGGTCCACATGCCCATGATCACGCCGCCGCTGCGCCAGCGCGCATCCACGCAGGAGCGTCCGAGCTCCAGCGCGCGCGGCCGCAGCGCCGCCAGCGGCGCGAGGTCGAATTCGGCGTCGCTGTAGAAACCGCCGGCGGCGCGTGCCTGCGCCGGTGGCAGCACGCGGTAGGTGCCGACGACAGGGCCGCGTTCGCCGTCGACACGCGCCGCTGCTCGCACCAGGAGGTGATCGCAGTAAGGGTCGAAGCGGTCGGCGTCCAGGCCGGGCGGCGTGCCGGGTGGCGGCGCGAGGTGCGCGCCCATCTCCTGCGCGAAGACCCGGAAGCGCAGGCGCTGCGCTTCGCGCAAATCGGCTTCGCTGTTCGCCCATTCGATGGCGAAGCCGGGCGCATGCGCCCGGCGCGCCGTTGCGGAGGGCGCACGCATGACGGCGGGCGTGGCGGTGGTGGCGGTGTCGCAGTCCGGCAAGTCGGCTCCCTCAATTGGACGGCGGGTACAGGGCGATCAGCCGGTACTGCCGGCGGTTGAGGCGCGCCAATTCCAGCAGCCCGATCGGCCGCACGCCTTCGCGCCGGCGTGCGGCGCCGATGGCGAACAGCAGCGCCTGCTTGCGGAAGATCGTGCGCAGGCCGGCGACGAGGCCGGTGGATGGGTCCCAGGCCTCGATGGCTTCCGAGCCTGCTCCGTTGACCTCCATGATGCGCAGGCCCGTGCCGGCGCGCAGGCCGGCCAGGCTGTCGTAGCGCACGTCGAAGCGGCCGAAGTGGAACTGCGGCATGTCGCGCGCGATGGCGTCGACGGCCGCCACCAGCTGCGGCGTGATGCAGGCGGCGCCGTCGCGGTAGAGGCCGCCCACGCGGGTCGAACCGATGGTCGCGAGCCGAACGGTTTCGCCTACGGCGGGCACGGCGCGCCCATCGAAAACGCAATCGTGCCGCGCCGACCCTGCGATGCGGCGCGCCCGAGGGTCGGCGGCAACCAGTTCGGCCACCGTGCGCACGCCGTCGCCGGTGACCTGCGGGAAGTCGCGCAAGGCCAGGCCGATGATCTTGCCTTCGCCGCTGGCCGGGTCGCGCGCATAGAAGATGCCGGCCTCGCCCGCCTGCGCCAGGTATTCCTGCAGCACCACTGTTTCCCCGCGCGGGAAACGCGCCAGGTAGTCCAGCAGCTGCGGCATGCCCTCGATGCGGCGCACGCCATGGCCGCACAGGCCGAGGTCGGGCTTGGCAACGAGCGGGAAGGCGAGGTTTGCGGCGCGAAGCAATCCCTGCAATGTGCTGGCATCCACGGCGGGTTCGTTGACCACGCCGCAGTGCCTGGCCGTGGCCGCGCGTGCGAGCGGCCCCATGCCGCGGAAGTATTCCAGCTTGCCTTCGCCGACGAGTCCGCCCGAAGTGATCGCCGGATTGGCGGCCGAAGGCAGCGTCATGCTGCGATGGCGCAGGCCCAGCCAGAGCCACTGCAGCGTCAACGGCACGCAGATCAGCCACTTGGGCATGCGCTCCAGCGTGCTGAGCCTTCTTGCGAAGTCGCCGTCCGCCGCTTCGCGCGCATCCGGCGCCGCTCCGTTCGCTGCCGACGTCACGAGGCCAGCCTCCGGGTGGCGACCAGGCCCACCGCCGCGATGCGCTCGGCGGCGTCGTAGGGCGCGGCTTCCAGTTCTTCCCCGAACACGTCGGGGTCGATCTCGGAGTACGACCATTCGACGCGAGCGTCGCGCAGCAGCGGTTTCATCTCCGCCAGGAAAGGGTCGGCGCCGTCGATCATCGCAACGCCCGTGTAGAGCAGCAGCTGGCCGCCGGGCGCCAGCCGCGACAAGGCCTGCGCCGCGATGCGCACGCTAAGCGCACGACCGAGCCCCGCACCACCGTCCCGGTAGGCCCGATGGCGCGGATCGGCCATGTAAGGCGGATTCGAGATGACGAGGTCGAACGTCCCATCTACGGCCTCCAGCGCGTCGCCGCGTGCAAGCTGTGCGCCCAGGCCCGCGGCCGCGAAGTTGGCGGCGGCCAGTTGCAGCGCGCGCGGGTTGATGTCGTTGAGCGTTGCCTCGGCGCGCAGGCCGCGCGCAGCCAGGCAGCGCAGCGCGGCAAGCGCGCCCGCGCCCGAGCCGCAACCCACGTCCAGCAGCCGCAGCGGCGGCGCATCCGCGCTGCGCTCGCCGCCGCGCAGGGCAAGCTCCTGCGCGATGAAGCGGGCGAAGCGATAGGTGTCCGGGCCGAAGAACACCGCGTCGTCTTCGAGCGTGGGATAGGCCGAATGCAGGAAGGCATCGTCGGCGAGGGTGGACACGCGCACGGTGCTGCGGAGCGCGCCGCCGCTGTCGCGGACGACGCCGGCGCGCGTCATCGCATCGAACAAGTCCGGGTCGAGCAGGCCCTGGTCGAAAGGCAGGCTCCAGCCGAAGACGTCGCGCAGGTTGCCGGCGCGCTCGCCGTGGCGCCGTGCCAGCACGCGCTGGTGCGACAGCGGCGTCGTGGTGATGAAGCGGTAGCCGCGCGCAAGCAGTTCACGCGGCAGCGCCTGCAGCGCGGCCTCCGCGCTCAGCACGCCTGCTCCGCGGGCATTTCGGCGGCGTAGCGGTCGAAGCAGCGCTGGCCGCACAGCAGGCGGATCAGCGCGCCTTCGGCAATGAAGGGTGCGCAGGCGGGATCGTCCTCGACCAGCGGGCGGATCACCTCGCCCAGCCAGGCGTGCGCATGCGACACGTCCAGCACCGCATGCAGGTCGAAGTAGGCGCGCGTGCGCGGCGCCAGCCCGATGCGCCGCATGGCGGCCGACACCTTGCCGACGCGGGTGGGCGCGGTCAGCTCGATGGCGCCCAGCGCGCCCACCGAGTGGAAGGCGTAGCGCCGGTTGGTCGCCATCGCCACCATCGCGTTGCCCAGGGCAAGCGACTCCGCCACGGTCTCGTCGATCGCGGGGTGCAGCGCCAACTCTTCCACCATGCGGCCGAGCAGGCGGGCATGCGTGGCGCCGGCCTTGCCGTGGCCCATCTCGTCCCAGTAGTTGCGCGCGCATTCCAGCTTGGGCTGCTCGGGCAGGCGCACCTGCGTGTAGGCGACCAGGTCCTCGAAGCCCGCCTCGCCCGCGGCCTCCTGCCGCAGGAACCAGAGGACGTGTTCCGGCGCCGCTTCTTCCGCCAGCCAGTCGAAGTACGGGTGGCCCTGGCCGGGTCCATCGTCCAGCAGGGACGCGAACCAGTCCATGAAGGCATCGGCGCTGCTGCCGGCAGCAGGGAGGAGCCCGCGCACGGCATGGCGCAGGCTTTCGATGAATTCACCTTCGGCCTGCCGCATGGCGGTTTCCTCGACGAGGTCCTGCCGCCATGCAGGCGAGGGCTTGCCGGGGCGCAGGCGCCGGGCGTTGAAATGCGAGAGGGCGCGCTGGAAGGCGAGGGGGGAGTGGGTGGTGGGCTGGGAGATCATGCGGGCGGGGTGCGGGGCGGGGGACGCGGATGCGCCCGGGCGGGATGCCCACAGGATGCCAGTTCCGCCCGCGCCCGAGCGCCGGCGCGGCGGCCCGCCACTGTAGGACGAAAGCGCAAGTCGCCGCCTGGACGGGTTGTTCCGCCCGGCGGAAAAGTCATTTGCGGGCGCGGCCTTTCCCCGCCGCGGCGCGCGCCTTAGAGTCCGCGCCATGCCCCATACCCTCGTCGACAAGCAACTGATCCGCGAACTGGTGGAGCGCTGGGCCGTCTGGCGCGACGCCGGCGACTGGGAGCGCTTCGCCACCTGCTGGCATCCCGACGGCGTGATGATGGCCACCTGGTTCCAGGGCCCCTTTGCCGAATTCATCCGCGTCACGCAGGAAGGCTGGGAGAAGGGCGTGAGCATCCTGCACTTCCTGGGCGGCTCGGCCATCGAGGTGACGGGCGACCGCGCCATCGCGCAGACCAAGATGACGATCTCCCAGCGCGGCATGGTCGAAGGCGTGGACGGCCCGGTGCTGTGCGACGTCGTCTGCACCGGCCGCTTCTACGACTTCATCGCCAAGCACGAAGCGCGCTGGAAGCTGCTGCACCGCCAGCCGATCTACGAGAAGGACCGCATCGACCCGGTCGACCCCGGCGCGCAGCTGCGGCTCGACGCCAAGCTGCTGGCTTCCATGCCCGAGGGCTATCGCCACCTCGCGTACATCCAGACTCGCATCGGCTACCAGGTGAAGATGGACATGCCGATGCTCAAGGGCGCGCAGGTGCAGCAGCTGTACCGCCGCGGCGCGCGCTGGCTGGCCGGCGGCGAGCTGGAGCGCTGAACGTGCGTCGCCGCGAGCTCGCTTTCGCCGCCGCACTGTCCGCGCTTGCATCGCTGGCGCAGGCGCAGCCCTATCCGAACAAGGCCGTGCGCATCATCGTCCCGCAGCCGCCCGGCGGCGGCTTCGACAACGTGGGCCGCCTGCTGGCCGACCGCATGGGCAAGCAGGCGGGCCAGGCTTTCGTGGTGGAAAACCGCCCCGGCTCCGGCACCCTGGTGGGGACCGACCTCGCGGCCAAGGCGCCGGCGGACGGCTACACGCTGCTGGTGGGCTCGATCAGCAACCTCGCCCTGAATCCCGGTCTCTACGCGAACCTGCCTTACGACAGCCTGCGCGACTTCGAACCCGTCGGCCTGCTGGTGAGCTACAGCTACACGCTGATGGCGCGCAAGGACCTGCCGTTCCAGTCGCTGCCCGACGTCATCGCCTACGCGAAGGCCAATCCCGGCAAGCTGAATTACGCCTCGGCCGGCAACGGCTCCGGCCAGCACGTGCTGGCGGCGGCGCTGTGGCACCTGGCGAAGGTGGACGTGGCCCACGTGCCGTACCGAGGGGCGCAGCCGGCCTACCAGGACCTGCTGGGCGGCCGCGTCGACCTCTTCTTCGACCTGTCGCCCACCGCGCGCGTGCAGGTCGATGCCGGCAACGCGCGGGCGCTGGCGGTGTCCGGCGCCGCGCGCAACAGCATGCATCCGCAAGTGCCGACGGTGCTGGAAAGCGGCGTCGCCGCGCTGGAGCTCGAGTCCTGGTTCGGCCTGTTCGTGCCCGCGAAGACGCCGCCCGATGTGCTGCAGAAGCTGCGTGCCGACTTCGCCAGGGTCGCGGCCCTGACCGACGTGCAGGAAGCGCTCGTCAAGGGCGGCGGCAAGCCGATGGCGCTGGTGGGCGATGATGCGCGTGCCGTGGTGCGGCGCGACGTCGAGCATTGGACGCAGCTCGTGAAGTCGCTCAACATCCGGCCCGAATAAGAATCCCCCAACTCACGATAACGACCTGATGAAAGTTCTCGGCATTTCCGGCAGCCTGCGCAAGGGCTCCTACAACTCCATGGCGCTGCGCGCGGCGCAGAAGCTGGCCCCCGAAGGCGTGACGGTGGAGATCGCGGACATCAGCCGCATCCCGATGTACAACGACGACGTGCGCGCGGCCGGCGAGCCCGCCGAAGTCGCCGCGCTGAAGGCGCAGATCCGCGCGGCCGACGCCGTGCTGCTGGTCACGCCCGAATACAACTTCTCCATCCCCGGCGTGCTGAAGAACACGCTGGACTGGATGTCGCGCCCGCCCGAGCCGCCCTTCGACGGCAAGCCCGTCGCCATCATGGGCGCCAGCCCGGGCCCGGTCGGCACCGCCCGCGTGCAGTACGACCTGCGCAAGGTGCTGGTGTTCATGAACACCTTCACCGTGAACAAGCCGGAGGTGTTCATCTCCAACTGCGCGGCCAAGTTCAACGCCGAAGGCGAACTCACCGACGAAGCCAGCGCGAAGTTCGTGAAGGACCTGCTGGTCTCGCTGCAGGCCCTGAAGTCGCGCCTCCGCTAATTAACGTTAATCGGGGTCAGAACCCGATTTCCTGCCGCGGCGCGCGAAGCGCCGCAGCACGCGCCACGACTCCGAGGTGACCAGCCCGGCCCACCCGGCCGCCATCGCGAAGAACATCCACGCGATCGCGGCCGCGGCGGGGTCGTCGGCGTTCATGGCCACCCAGCCGATCACCGCGACGACTCCCAGCGCCGGCGCGTTCATCAGCAGGGCCGCGGCGAAGGGGCCCGGCCCGAGCGCGACGCTGGCCGCCGCCCGGAAGCGGTGCTCGGTCTGCTTGCTCACTCTTCGGAAATCCGCACGCTCTCGAGCACGCGTTCGCACACCGGCTCGATCTCGCGCAGCGCCGCCTTCTTCGGGCTGCTGGCGCCGCAGCTGACCAGCACCCGCGTGTCCTTCAGGCAGACGATCACGCTGCGCACCCGCAGGTAGCCGGGCGCATTGGCGCGTTCGTAGCGCAGCGCGTAGCCGGGCCGGCCGTCGACGCTGCGCGCAAAGAGGTCGGTGACGCGCGCGTCGGCTTCGTCGGACGCCATGTGCTGCAGCATGCTGCGCGCGCGATCGGGCTCGCACTGCGCGTCGGCGCCGAGCCGGCGCCGTCCGCGTGCAACTTGCAGGATGCCGCTCACGTCGCCCTCCGGCCCGCGCAATTCGATCAGCGCCGCCGGGTCCTCGCTCTCGATGCGCTTCCAGTCGGCCGGATGCTGCAGGCGCAGCTCCATGCCTTTCGAACCCGGCATGCCGCGCGTGCTCGATTCCACGAAGTCGTCAGCACGCGCCACGACAGCGAGCAACAGCAAGGGCAGGACGAGGAGGCGGCGAACCATGGACCGTCGATTATCACGTGCACGCGCGAAGGCACAATCGCTGCCTTGAGCTCGCTTCCCTTCATCACCGACTGGCATTTCTATGCCGTCTCCATTCCCGCGGTCATCCTGCTCGGGGTCAGCAAGAGCGGCTTCGGCGCGGGCTTCGGCTCGCTCGCGGTTCCCTTGATGGCCCTGGCGGTCACCGTGCCGGATGCGGCCGCCATCCTCATGCCGATCCTGTTCGTGATGGATGTCATGGGCCTGGCGGCTTTTCGCCGCAACTTCGACTGGCCGCTGCTGAAGTTCCTGGTGCCCATGGGCCTGGTCGGCACCGTCATCGGCACGCTGTCCTTCCGGCTCCTCGATTCGCACCTGGTGGCCGGCATCGTCGGCATCTTCACGCTGCTGTTCCTCGCGCAGCGCCTGCTGTTCCCGCCCAAGCCGGACAGCCCGCCGCCGCCGCGCTGGCTGGGCGCGATTCTCACCGCGATCTCCGGCTTCACCAGCTTCGTCGCCCACGCCGGCGGCCCGCCGATCAACGCCTACGTGATCCCGCTGCGGCTGGCACCGGTGACCTTCGCGGCCACCATGTCGGTGTTCTTCTTCGTCATCAACCTGAGCAAGTGGATCCCGTACGCCTGGCTCGGCCTGCTGGACCTGCGCAACATGGCGACCTCGCTGGCGCTGCTGCCCTTCGCGCCGATCGGCGTGGTGATCGGCGTGAAGATGGCGCGGCGGATCGACCCGAAGCTGTTCTACCGGCTGATCTACCTCGGGATGTTCCTCACCGGCTGCAAGCTGGCGTGGGACGGATTCTTCGCGGGCTGACCGGCGGCGGAAGGCTCAGCGGGGTTTGGCGCCGCGAAGGATCCGCTTGTTCTCGGCCTGCCTGCGCAGCGATTCCTGCAACGCGCTGCCTTGCGCCGCGTCGTCGCCAGGTCCGGGCCGCAGCGGCGGGCGCACGAACCGACTCACGTACGCCAGCAGGAAGACGGCTGCGTAGACGGCGAGCCACATCTGCGCGCGCCACAGCAGCAGGTCTTGCAGGCCCTTCGCGCGAACCTTGGGGACCGAAAGCCACGGCAGCGGGACGGAGAAGTCGCTCGATCCACCCATCGCCACGGGCGACACGAACGTGTACACGAGCACCAGGGGAATGCCGAGGAGCAGCGAGCACAGCGGAAAGTAGCGCGCCGACGACCCGGCCAGGGCGGCGACCAGCGGAGGCGCCACCCACTCCATCGCCAACCAAAGGAAGACCGGCAATCCGAAGCCGATGACCAGCGTCACCACCAGCATCCGCTCGCCGAGGCCCAGGCACAGCAAGGCGTAGAGGCCGGCAAAGGCGAACAGCGCGCCGAAGAGCACGAGAACGCCGCCCATGCTGGCGGGCCGGCGTGCGGGGCGCTGGGCCTGGGAAGGGAGGAACACGCGCGCCGCCCGACGATGCTATTTCGCGAACAGCCGCTTGATGTCGCTGAACGCCTTGACCTCGATCGCGTTGCCGGACGGGTCGAGGAAGAACATCGTGGCCTGCTCGCCCGGCTCGCCCTTGAAACGGATGTAGGGCTCGATGACGAACTGCGTGCCGCGCGCGCGCAGCCGCTCGGCCAGTGCTTCCCAGTCGGCCAGGGGCAGCACGATGCCGAAGTGCCGCACCGGCACGCCGTGGCCGTCAACGGCGTTCTGCGCCGCGGGGCGGATCTCTTGCGGCGCGAGGTGCGCGACGATCTGGTGGCCGTAGAAGTTGAAGTCGATCCACTCGTCCGAGCTGCGCCCCTCGGGGCAGCCCATCACGTTGCCGTAGAACTCGCGGGCCTGCGCCAGGTCGTGCACGGGGAAGGCGAGGTGGAAAGGGGAGAGCGGGGCGGGGTTGGTCTGGGGGGCTTGCATGCGCCAATGCTAGGGGCGCTCGTGCAAAATGAAAATCAATCTTTTTTTGGTCCGAGCATCGATTTTCCTTGAGCCATGATCCGCGAACTGAAGACCCTCCTCGCCGTCGCCCGCGAAGGCACCTTTGCCGCGGCGGGGGAGCGCGTCGGCCTCACGCAAGCGGCCGTCAGCGCGCAGATGCAGCGGCTGGAGGCGGAGCTGGGCTTTCCCCTGTTCGACCGCACCGGCCGCTCGGCCCGCCTCAATGCCCGCGGCGCCGAAGTGCTGGAACAAGCCGAGGAGCTGGTGCGCCTGGCCGGTGCCATCGGCACCACCGCAGGCGCCGCATTGCCGGGGCCTGCCTTGAGCCTGGGGGCCATCGCTTCGGTGCAGCGTTCCGTGCTCCCGGCGGCGCTGGCGCGCTTTCACGGCGCGCATCCGGATGCCCGCACCCGCATCGTTCCCGGCGTGTCGTCGGCGCTGATCGACCAGGTCGACGCGCGCGAGCTCGAGATGGCCGTCATCATCCGTCCGCCCTTCGCCCTGCAGCGCGAACTGCAATGGACCACGCTGGCGGCGGAACCGTTTCGGCTGCTCGTGCCGCGCGCGGTGCGCGGCGCGGACTGGCGCGCGCTGCTGGTCCTGCATCCCTTCCTGCGCTACGACCGCTCGTCTTACGGCGGCCGCCAGGTGGACCGCTTCCTGCGCGCGCAGCGCCTGGATGTGCGCGATGCCTGCGAGATCGATGAACTGGATGCGCTGGTCGCGCTCGTGGCGCAGGGCGTCGGCGTAGCACTCGTGCCCCAGATGCTCGGCTCACCGCACTGGCCGGCGGGTGTGCGGGCGATCGACCTGGGAGACTGCACCTTCCACCGCGAAATCGGCTTGGTGCACGGGCCGCAGCGCGCTCTGGGCAAGCCGGCGCGCGAGCTGGCCGCGGCGATCGCCGCGGCTTACGGCGCGGCGACCTCCCGCCGCGCCCGTCACTGACGGGCCTTCGCCGCCGGAGACACCACGTCCTTCTCCAGCCAGTTGCGGAACTTGATCGAATCGGTCTCGGTGGCCTTGCGCAGGTAGGCGAGGAGCGCCTCGGCGCGGATGCGGTCGCCCTTCAGGCCTTCGTCGTGCAGCAGGTCGGCCGGGAACTGCGCGCGCAGCACCGCATCGCGCGGCATGGCGCGCAGCACCTTGCGCACGTCGCGCACGCTGATCCAGCGGTAGCCGTCGACGTGGTCGGCGATGTCGAACCGCATGCCGCGAAATTCGTAGTTGCGGCCTTCCAGGTCGGCCAGCGCGGCACGCTTGACCTCTCCCGCGAGTTCCCCCACCAGGTCGATGAGGGGCCGCGCGAGCGCCGCGCCGAAGATGGGCGCGGCGACCGCAAAGGCTATGGTGCCCAGGCGCAGCCAGAGCAAGTAAGTGGCCGCGCAGCACAGCGCGAACCGGAAGGCGATCCGCAGCAGGAGGCGGATCATGGCCGGCGGGCCGGGGCACTCCTCACTTGCGCCAGCTGCTCGGTCAGCCACTGCCGGCTCTCCACCGCCGCTGCGCCGGTGCAGCGCACCAGGTAGGGCTTGCCCGACATGCTGCTGCCCGAGGCCGCCAGCTGGATGAACTGCTCGGTGTTCTGCACGGTGCCGCGCCCTTCTAGCGCATCGAGCTTGCGCAGCAGGTGCGATCGCGCCTCGGCCCCGTCGTACCAGGAACCATTGCGGTTGAACTGGCAACCCGAGGCTTGCAGGCGCGCCAGCAGGACATCGATTTCGGCTCGGACCGGCGCGGGCGTGGGGCCGGCGAGGGCGGCGCAGCTGGCGAGCGCGAGCGCCAGGGCGGAAATGAAACGACGTGCGAGGTTGGTCATTCTGCTGGCTCCTTGGCGGCCTCAATGCGCCGGCATCATGCCCTTGGCACGCAGGGTTGCAGCCGCCGCGGGTCCGGCCAGCACATCCGCGAATCGTTTTGCGGCCGGCGTCGCCGCCGCCGGCAAACCGACGGCATACGTGGTGTAGTTCTGCACGCTTTCCGGTAGCAGCCCGACCAGTTCCACGCCCGCCACCGGGAGGATCTCGCTGACCTGGTGGATGGCCAGGTCCGCTTCGCCGTTCGCGACGCGTTCGGCGACCAGGCCGCCGGGCACCAGCACCGCCTTCGCGCGCATCGCATCCGCGATGCCCAGGCGTTGGAACAGGCCGTCCAGGTAGATGCCGCTGGAGCCGCCCGAGGCGGGGTCGATGTAGGCGACCTTGCGCGCGCGCAGCACGGCCTCCTTGAACTGGTCGACGTTCTCGAGCGGCGGCCGCGCGCTGCCGGCCTTCACCGCGACGCCGATCGCGACCCGGGCCACGGGCCGCACGCTTGCGGCGTCGATCTTGCCGGCCTTCGCCAGCGTGTCCAGGGAAGCCGGCGGCAGGATCACCAGGTCGAAGGCTTCGCCACCCTGGATGCGGCGGACCAGTGCACCGGCCGTGTCGTTGTCGATGCCGACCTTGGCGCCGCTCGCGGCTTCGAACCCTGGCACGAACGCCAGCGCCACCTGCTTGAAGGCGCCGGCGGACAGGACCTTCAAGCCCTCAGGCTGGGCCTGCGCCGCGCCGGCCAGCCCGGCCGCAATGACGAGGAGGGCGAGCGAACGCCGACGTAGGACCATTCCTGCGAACATGCCGAGTGCCTTCTGCTTGGAGCCCCGCGCGGGAGCGTGGACGATGGGGAGCATCGCGATCATAGGACCTCCCCATGCCTCCAGTTGCAGAGACCGTTACCAACCTCGAGCGCAAGTTCTGGCAATCCCTGGTGGACCAGGACACGGCCACCGCGCTCGACCTGCTGGCCGAGCCCGCCGTCATGGTCAGCTCCCACGGCGCCATGAAGTTCGACCACGCCGGCTACCGCAAGATGGCGGAGCAGGGCAGCATGGTGCTGACTTCCTACGAGCTGAGCGACGTCGAAGTCCTGTGCCCCAACGACACCACGGCCGTCGTCACCTACCACGCCAGGCAGGCCATGGCCCCGCGCGGCCAGAAGGGCGGCAAGATGGAGGAGAAGAACTACTCCTCCACCTGGGTGCAGGTCGACGGCGCCTGGAAGTGCGTGATGCACACGGAGACGCCGGCCGACCAGCCCGCGCCGCACTGAGGCGGCGCCTCAGGTGCGCTCGCGCTCCTCGGCGTCCCAGCCGGGGCGGCGGTCTGCGGCCTCCAGCATCCGCTCGGCGTTTTCGGCCCGCTCGCGCGCCATCTGTTCTTCCAGCTGCTGCCGGCCTTCCTTGACCACCGCGATCAGCTTGGCGCGGTCGCGGAAGTGCGGGTACATCTTCTCGAACAGGGCGAGGTTGTGGCGGCGGAAGCGCATCGCCTGGCGGCGTGCTTCATGCGGCTGCAGGCCCAGCAGCTCCAGCACCGTGCGGCCGCTGCGCAGGCTGGACTCGAACAGCTCGCGTTCCACCCGCGTCACCTCGCGGGCACGCAGCTCGTTCCAGTGCGTGACGTCGCGTGCGCGGGCCACCAGCTCGAGATGCGGGAAGTGCTCGCGCGCGAGGTCGACGATGCGCAGCGACTGCTCCTTGTCGTCCACCGCGACGACGAGCACCTTCGCCTTCTCGGCGCCGGCGGTGCGCAGCAGGTCCAGCCGCGTGGCGTCGCCGTAGTGGACCTGGTAGCCGAAGTTGCGCGCGGCCTCCACCATGTCGGCGTCGTGATCGAGCACCGTGGCCTTGAAGCCCTGCGCGTTCAGCAGGCGGCCCACGATCTGGCCGTAGCGGCCGAAGCCCGCGATGATGACCGGCGCGCTCTGCAATTCGCTGAGCTCGGGCAGGCTGGCGCGCGCATGGCCCGCCAGCCGCGGCAGCAGCACGCGGTCGACCGCCACCAGCAGCACCGGGCTGACCATCATCGAGACGGCCACCGACCCGACCAGCAGCGACGCCATTTCCGCGGTGAAGACCTGCGCGCCCGCCGCCGCCTGGAACACGACGAAGGCGAATTCGCCGCCCTGCGCGAGCAGCACGGTGAACACCGGACGCTCCATCAGCGGGACGTCCATGGTCTTCGCGATCCACCAGATCACCACGCCTTTCAGCGCGAGCAGCACGATCACGATGAAGGCCATGGTGAGCGGCGAGCGCAGCAGCACGGCGAAGTCGATGCTCATGCCGACCGCCATGAAGAACAGGCCCAGCAGCAGGCCCTTGAACGGCTCGATGTCGGTTTCCAGCTCGCGCTTGTATTCGCTCTCCGCCAGCAGCACGCCGGCAAGGAAGGCGCCGAGCGCCATCGACATGCCCACCAGCTGCATCAGCGCCGCGATCGCCACCACCAGCAGCAGGGCGCCGGCCGTGAAGATCTCGGGCGTGCGGCTCTTGGCGATGGTGCGCAGCACCGGCCGCAGCAGCAGGCGCCCGCCCAGGATGATCAGCACGATCACGCCGATGGACTTGCCGGCCCGCAGCCACAGTGGGTCGGCCGTGCCGGCGTCGACCGTGCCGAGCAGCGGCAGCAAGGCGAGGATGGGAATGGCGGCCACGTCCTGGAACAGCAGGATCGAGAAGCCGGCCTGGCCGCTGCTGGTGGGCAGGAGGTTGCGCTCGCCCATCACTTGCAGGGCGATGGCGGTGGACGACAGCGCGAGGCCCAGGGCGGCCACCAGCGCCGTGCGCCAGGGCGCGCCCGCCAGCACGCCTGCGGCGAACAGCAGCGCCGCGCAGCCCAGCACCTGGGCACTGCCCCAGCCGAAGATCGGCCGGCGCAGGCTCCACAGGCGGCGCGGCTCCAGCTCCATGCCGATCAGGAACAGCATCAGCACCACGCCGAACTCGGCGAAGTGCAGGATGTCTTCGACGTTGGTCACGAAGCCGAAGCCCCAGGGCCCGATCACGATGCCCGCGGCCAGGTAGCCGAGGATGGAGCCCAGGCCGATGGCCTTGGACAAGGGCACGGCGATGACCGCCGCCCCCAGGTAGATCAGGCTGTTGGTCAGCCAGGCCGGCGCGTGTTCCATCTCAGGCCGCCTCTTCCTGCGGCTCGGCCGCGGGGCGGTCGGTCGTAGGCACGTCACAGGCGGGGCAGGCCGGCAAGTCGTCCATCTCGGGCCAGTTGGGGTAGCTCGCAAGGCGTTCGGTGAAGACCTGCACGTGGGCCTCCACCGCGTCGCGATTCACCCGGTGGGCGCCGTGCAGCACCAGCGGCGGCAGGAAGCGCATGCCGCACAGGGCCGCCGTCTGCTCGTAGGGCGGCAGGAAGGCGTCGAAGAAATAGCGGTTGTAGCCCTGCGGGTGGTACGACTCCTCGGGCCCGCCGGTGCTGGCGACCAGCCACAGGTCCTTGCCCTGCAACGCGGTGCCGCCCGGCCCGTAGGCCCAGCCATAGGCCAGCACTTCGTCGAGCCACAGCTTCATCAGCGCCGGCATCGAGTACCACTGCACCGGGTGCAGCAGCACGATCAGGTCGGCCGCCTTGGCCCGCGCCTGTTCGGCGGGGACGTCGATGTCGTAATCCGGATAGCGGCCGAAGAGGTCCTGCACCGTCACCCCGGGCACGCCGCGCGCGCGTTCGAACAGCTTGCGGTTCACCCGTGACTCGCGCCAGTTCGGGTGTGCCGCCAGTACGTAGATGCCCTCGGCGGGCCGCCCGGTTGCGAACTCATCCATGCCCGGTAACATAGCGCATGCGGCTCCTGCTGTGGGGCCTCTTGAACTCGAGGAGGTCCGTGCATGCCGGTCGTCGTCGTAGCCAACCCCAAGGGCGGAGTCGGGAAGTCGACAGTCGCCACCAACATCGCAGGCTATTTCGCCAGCCGCGGCCACCCCGTGATGCTGGGTGACGCGGACCGGCAGCAGTCTTCCCGCCTGTGGCTGCACCTGCGCCCGCCCGAGGCCCGGCCCATCGCCAGCTGGGAAGTCGACAAGGACGAGATCGCCCGGCCGCCCAAGGGCGTGACCCACGTCGTGCTGGATACCGCCGCAGGCCTGCACGGCAAGCTCTTCAAGGAAACGCTGAAGATCGCCGACAAGGTGGTGGTGCCGCTGTCGCCCAGCATCTTCGACATCTATGCCACCCGCGTCTTCCTGGACGAACTAGCGCAGCACGGCAAGGCGAGCAAGTTGCAGGTGGGGATCGTGGGCACGCGGGTCGACAGCCGCACCATCGCCGCCGACCACCTGCAGGAATTCGTGGGCGGCCTCGGCCTGCCGGTGCTGGGCTACCTGCGGCCGACGCAGAACTACGTGCACCTCGCCGCCCGCGGGCTCACGCTGTGGGACGTGGCGCCCGGCAAGGTCGAGCGCGACCTGGAGCAGTGGCAGGGCATCTGCCGCTGGCTGGACGCCTGAGGGACAACACCCGGCGGCGGGCCGCGCTAGATTGCGGCCATGCGTACATTCGAATCCCTCGCCGAACTCGTTCCCCTGGTGGGCCAGCAGGTCGCCACCAGCGACTGGATCGCCGTGACCCAGAAGCAGATCGACCTGTTTGCCGAGGCGACCGGCGACCACCAGTGGATCCACATCGACCAGGAACGGGCGGCGGCCGGGCCCTTCGGCGCGACCATTGCGCACGGCTTCCTCACGCTGTCGCTGCTGCCGAAATTCTTTGAAACGGCCATCGAGGTTCGCAACACACGGATGGGCGTGAACTATGGCCTGAACCGCGTGCGCTTCACCGCGCCGGTCCCCGCCGGCAGCCGCCTGCGTGCCCAGATGAAGTTGCTGGCCTGCGAGCCGGTGGCCAACGACGGCATGCAGCTGACCTGGCAAGTGACGGTGGAACGCGAAGGCAGCGACAAACCCGTGTGCGTCGCCGAGTCCTTGACGCGCCGCTACCCCTGACCGCCAAAAAAATGCCCGCGCAAGCGCGGGCGAGGAAAGGAGTCTGGGTTGCCTTGGCCTGCCTTGTCAGGGCTGGTTGATAACTACATGGTGGGGCCGCGTTGGCTTTCAAACACAGCCGGGCGTAATGAAATATTGCTTCGGCTACACAAAGCCTATTTGCCGCCAGGCTTCGAAGACCGTCACCGCCACGGCATTCGACAGGTTCAGGCTGCGCTGGCCGGACCGCATCGGCAGCCTCAGCCGCTGGGGGGGCGCGAAATGGGCCAGGCGTTCCTCGCCCAGGCCGCTGGTCTCGGAACCGAACACGAGCCAGTCGCCGGCCTGGAATGCGACGTCGTGCACCGCGCGCGTGCCGCGCGTGGTCAGGGCGAACATCCGCAGCGGATCGGGCGATGCATCGCGCAGGAAAGCTTCCCAATCCGGGTGCCGCCGCACGTCCGCGTACTCGTGGTAATCGAGGCCGGCGCGGCGCATGTGCTTGTCGTCCATCGAAAACCCCAGCGGCTCCACCAGGTGGAGCTTGCAGCCCGTATTGGCCGCCAGGCGGATCACGTTGCCGGTGTTGGGCGGGATTTCGGGGGTGACCAGGACGATGTGGAACATGGGACGAGATTGTGCGGGCTCACCCGGGCGGATCGGTGCGCGCCAGTACCACCGCACTGACCCGCGCGGCGCCCGCCTGCCGCACCGCCGCCGCCGCGGCGTGCAGTGACGCGCCACTGGTCATCACGTCGTCGACCAGCATGACCGCCTTGCCGCGCAATTCGCCCTGCCGCAGCGGCTCGATGCCGAAGGCGCCCTTCACGTTCGCCTGCCGCGCCGCCTTGTCGAGGGCGGACTGGCTGCCGGTGTTCCGCACCCGCAGCAGCAGCTTCGGCGTCGTCTTCGCCGGCGCAAGTTCGCGCGCCAGTTGCAGCGCCTGGTTGAATCCGCGTTCGGCCAGCCGAGGCGCGGCCAGCGGCATCGGCAGCACGACATCGGCCGCTGCGAGTTCCTGGTCGACCTGCGGAACGGCGCGCATCAGCGCCGCCAGGCTGGCCGCCCAGCCCGGTTCGCCCTGGAACTTGAAACGCGCCACCAGCCCGGACCAGGGATAGCCATAGCTCACGGCTGCATAGCAGGCATCGAGCGGAGGCGTCTCGCGCAGGCAGCCCCCGCAGACCGGGACGCCAGCCGGCACGGGCAGGGCGCAGCGGCGGCAGCGCGGCTGGGGCGCCGCGAAGCGCGCGATGCACGCCGGGCAGAGCGCGCTGGCCGGCCACGCACCGCAGATCGCACAGCGGCTCGGAGCCGCCGACGCGATTTTCTGCAGCAAGCCGGTGCGCATCGGGTCATTTAACGTTTGAAAATCGCTGGAGCGATTTTCAAACGTTGTTCAGCTAGTGTGAAGAGGCCCGGCAAAGCCGGATCCTCTTCACAAGGGAGACCGCGCTGCATGATATTCCGCGCGGTCCTTGAAACTGCACGATCGGTGTCGGTTTTCGGACCGCGCAGTGGCACGTGGACCGGACGGAGCATCGCGCAGGCCGGTCCCCTTTGTGAAGGGGATCCGGCTTTGCCGGGCCCCTTCACTCTGATCAGGTCACTTGAAAAATTCGCTTCAGCGAATTTTTCAAGTGAATCTCTATACTCGTCGGCCCCATGGCAAGTGAACGTCCGCCCACCATCGATCCCGCCGCCGCCGAGCGGTGGGAACGAGCCGCGCCCGCCGCCAGTCCCTGGCTGCACGAGGAGGTCGCGCGCCGGATGGAAGACCGCCTGCAGTGGATCAAGCGCGCGCCCACCGCCTGGGCCGACTGGGAGCCGGTGCGGGGCGGCCTGCAGGCGCATGCCGCCATTGCTGCGCGCTATCCGCAAGCCCGGGCCTACGTGGTCGAGCCGCGGCGGCAGGATGCGGCGCGCAGCGCGCTCGCGCGCCCCTGGTGGAAACGCTTGTCCGGCGGCGGCGCCGAGTTCGGCCCGGTGCCGGACGCCGGCGTGCAGATGCTCTGGTCCAACATGCAGCTGCACATGGCCGCCGACCCGCAGGCGCTGATCGCCCAATGGCACAAGGCGCTGGCAGTCGACGGTTTCCTGATGTTTTCCTGCCTGGGCCCGGACACGGTGCGCGAGCTGCGCGCGTTGTATTCCGCCCTCGGCTGGCCTCCGCCCGCCCACGAATTCACCGACATGCACGACTGGGGCGACATGCTGGTGGCCAGCGGGTTTGCCGAGCCGGTGATGGACATGGAACGCATCACCCTCAGCTTCTCCACGCCGCAGCGCCTGCTGGCCGAACTGCGCGAGCTGGGCGCCAACCTGCACCCGGGGCGCTTCCAGGCCTTGCGCGGCAAGCGCTGGCGCCAAGGCCTGGAGCAGGCCCTGGCCGAGCGCCTGCGCGGCCCGGACGGTCAGCTCGCGCTCACCTTCGAGATCATCTACGGGCACGCCTTCAAGCCGATGCCGCGCGCCCGCGTGAGCGAGCAGAGCGCCGTTTCGCTCCAGGACATGCGCGCCATGCTCGGATCCGGCAAGCGCCAGCCGGACTAGCCGGGCCCCCAAGGACGGGCCGGTAGGAGGGGGCCTACCCGCACCCGCTACAATGCGCGGTTGATTTTTCGTGTGTCACACGTGGCCAATCTCGTTTTTCGTTTTGCCACTGTCCAGGGCCAGGCCATCCACTGGTTCCTGAGGCGCAATTGCTCGGTGACGCCGGCCCAGCTGGGCTGGCTGTACGCCTCGCTTTGCGTCGTGTCGCTCGGAATAGGAACCTTTTTCTGGTTCCAGGGGGCGGTCCTGATTCTCCCCTTCGCCTGGCTCGAGCTGGCCGCGGTCGGCGTCGCCTTCGTGGCGTACGCACGGCACGCCGCCGACCGCGAGCACATCCTGCTGCAAGGCCGCAGGCTGGTGGTGGAGCTGGAACAGGGCGGCCGGCTGGAGCGGGCGGAGTTCAATCGCGACTGGGTCCGCGTGGAGCCGGGAGCGGACGACAGGTCGCTGATCGAAGTGTCCGGCCAGGGCCGGCGGGTGATCGTGGGGCGCTACCTGCGGCCGGAGCTGCGGCCGGCGCTGGCACGGGAGATCCGGCTGGCGCTGCGCGAGGCTTAGGCGGCTCGTGGGACGGTTTATTGAAGGCTTGAGGCTGAAAACGATGAAGAGTATTTCGAAGATCGCGGCTGCGCTGATGGCCGCCGGCGCATTCGCCGGCGCGGCCCAGGCGGTGCAGGACCTGCCGGGCGGCCCGGGCGTGCGCCAGCTGAACCTCCACGCACCCGTCACGCGCATCGCCGCGGAGCAGGCATGGCTGCACTGGTTCATGCTGATCACCTGCGTCGTGATCTTCATCGCCGTGTTCTCGGTGATGTTCTATTCGATCTGGAAGCACCGCAAGTCGGTGGGCCACAAGCCGGCCAACTTCCACGAGTCCGTCACTGTCGAAGTGATCTGGACCATCATCCCCTTCATCATCGTGATCCTGATGGCGCTGCCCGCCACCAAGGTGCTGGTCGCCGCCAAGGACACCAGCAACGCCGACATCACCATCAAGGCGACCGGCTACCAGTGGAAGTGGGGCTACGACTACCTGGCCGGCGAAGGCCAGGGCGTGAGCTTCCTGGCCACCCTGGACAGCACGCACCGCGAGATGTCGAACGACGGCGCCAAGGCCGCCGACATCCCCAACGACTACCTGCTGAAGGTCGACAACCCGCTGGTGGTGCCGGTCAACAAGAAGATCCGCATCATCACCACCGCCAACGACGTGATCCACGCCTGGGGCGTGCCCGCCTTCGGCGTGAAGCAGGACGCGATTCCCGGCTTCGTGCGCGACACCTGGTTCCGCAGCGAGAAGACCGGCGATTTCTACGGCCAGTGCTACGAGCTGTGCGGCAAGGAACACGCCTACATGCCGATCCACGTGAAGGTGGTGTCGGCCGCCGAATACACCGCCTGGGTGGGCGGCGAGCAGAAGAAGATGGCCGCCAAGCAGGACGACCCGGCCAAGGTCTGGACCCTGACCGACATCGTCGCCCGCGGCGAGAAGGTCTACGCCGCCAACTGCGCCGCCTGCCACCAGCCGAACGGCAAGGGCGCCGGCCCGATCAAGCCGCTGGACGGCTCGCCGATCGTGCAGGACGCCGACAAGACCAAGCAGATCCACATCGTGCTGCAAGGCAAGGGCGCCATGCCTGCCTGGAAGCAGCTGAGCGACACCGACCTGGCCGCCGTCATCAGCTACACCAAGAACAACTGGTCCAACAAGACGGGCCAGCTGGTGCAGCCGTCCGAAGTGCTGGCCGAGCGCGGCAAGTGATCCGGTCGAAGGAATAGAGGAAGAAATCAATGAGTGCAGTTCTCGACCCCCACGGCCACGCCGCTGGACACGACGATCACCATGACCACCATGCGCCCACCGGCTGGCGCCGCTGGGTCTATGCCACGAACCACAAGGACATCGGCACGCTGTACCTGCTGTTCGCCTTCACCATGTTCATGGTGGGCGGCGTGCTGGCCCTGCTGATCCGCGCCGAGCTGTTCCAGCCCGGCCTGCAGCTGGTGAACCCCGAGCTGTTCAACCAGTTCACCACGATGCACGGCCTGATCATGGTGTTTGGCGCCATCATGCCGGCCTTCGTGGGCTTCGCGAACTGGATGATCCCGCTGCAGATCGGCGCGCCCGACATGGCCTTCGCGCGGATGAACAACTTCAGCTTCTGGCTGATGATCCCCGCGGCGCTGATGCTGGTGATGTCCTTCTTCATGCCCGGCGGCGCCCCCGCCGCCGGCTGGACGCTGTACGCGCCGCTGACGCTGCAGATGGGCCCGTCGATGGACGCCGGCATCTTCGCGATGCACATCCTGGGCGCCTCCTCGATCATGGGCTCGATCAACATCATCGTGACCATCCTCAACATGCGCGCCCCCGGCATGTCGCTGATGAAGATGCCGATGTTCTGCTGGACCTGGCTGATCACCGCCTACCTGCTGATCGCCGTGATGCCCGTGCTGGCCGGCGCGATCACCATGACGCTGACCGACCGCCACTTCGGCACGGTGTTCTTCAACCCCGCCGGCGGCGGCGACCCGGTGATGTACCAGCACATCTTCTGGTTCTTCGGCCACCCCGAGGTCTACATCATGATCCTGCCGGCCTTCGGCATCGTGAGCCAGGTCGTGCCCGCCTTCGCCCGCAAGCGCCTGTTCGGCTACGCGTCGATGGTCTACGCCACCTCGTCGATCGCGATCCTGTCGTTCATCGTCTGGGCGCACCACATGTTCACCACCGGCATGCCGGTGACCGGCCAGCTGTTCTTCATGTACGCGACCATGCTGATCGCGGTGCCCACGGCCGTGAAGATCTTCAACTGGATCGCGACGATGTGGCAGGGCTCGATGACCTTCGAGGCGCCCATGCTGTTCTCGGTGGGCTTCATCTTCGTGTTCACCATGGGCGGCTTCACCGGCCTGATCCTGGCGATGGCCCCGATCGACCTGCAGCTGCAGGACACCTACTACGTGGTGGCGCACTTCCACTACGTGCTGGTGGCCGGCTCGCTGTTCGCCATGTTCGCCGGCACCTACTACTGGCTGCCCAAGTGGACGGGCGTGATGTACAACGAGACGCGCGGCAAGATCCACTTCTGGTGGTCGCTGATCTCCTTCAACGTCACCTTCTTCCCGATGCACTTCCTGGGCCTGGCGGGCATGCCGCGCCGCTACGCCGACTACCCGATGCAGTTCGCGGACTTCAACGCGGTCGCCTCGGTCGGCGGCTTCTTCTTCGGCTTCGCCCAGGTGTACTTCTTCCTCTTCGTCGTGCTGCCCTGCATGCGCGGCAAGGGGGCGGTCGCTCCCCAGCGTCCGTGGAACGACCCCGACGGCAAGGGCGCCGAAGGCCTGGAATGGGAAGTGCCGTCGCCGGCGCCCTTCCACACCTTCGAAGTGCCCCCGCGCCTGGACCCGACGGCCACCCGCGTGCTCGACGCGCGCGTGCAGCCCGAGAACCCGCAGGCCGTGCATTGAGCGACGCCGGCATGAACGACGAGGAACGCCGCAAAGCCAACGTGCGCCTGGGCCTGATCCTGGCGTCGGTGGCGCTGGTGTTCTTCCTCGGCTTCGTCGCCAAGATGGTGTTCCTGGGCCGCTGACACATGGCATTGCGCGGTGAAAACCTGAAGATGGTGCGCAAGCTGGCGGTGGTTGCCGCCGGCATGTTCGCCTTCGGGTACGCGCTGATCCCGCTGTACAAGCACATCTGCGAGCTCACCGGGATCAACATCCTGGCCGTGGGCGAAAAGCAGGTGCCGGGCGGTTCCACCGTCGCGGCCAACACCCAGGTCGACGAGAGCCGCACGATCACCGTGGAGTTCGATGCGAATTCCCAGGGTCCGTGGAAGTTCAAGCCGGCGCAGGCCTCGGTGCAGGTGCACCCGGGCCAGCTCGCCACCGTGATGTACGAGTTCCAGAACGTGCAGGACCGCACGATGGCCGCGCAGGCCATCCCCAGCTACGCGCCGCGCAATGCCGCGGCGCACTTCAACAAGCTGGAGTGCTTCTGCTTCAACCAGTACACGCTGGCGCCGGGTGAGAAGAAACAATGGCCGGTGGCTTTCGTCATCGACCCCAAGCTGCCCAAGGACGTGAAGACCATCACGCTGTCGTACACCTTCTTCGAGGTGGGCGGGAAGATGCCGGGGGCGCCGGGATGAGTTTGCTGAGGACCGTGAAGACCGTGCTCTGGTCGTTCATCGGGATCCGCAAGCGCAGTGGATACGAAGAGGACCTGGGCCGCGCCAATCCCTTCGCGATCATCGCCGTGGCCCTCGGGCTCGTCGCGCTGTTCGTGGTCGGCTTGATCGTGCTGGTGAACTGGGTCGTGAAGAATTGAATTGAAGAAATCGGATTGAGGATTCAGGAGTCAAGATGAGCACTAGCGCACCGGGGACCACGCCCCATTACTACGTGCCCGCGCCCTCGCGCCACCCGGCGTTCGCGGCATTCGGGCTGTTCTTCGTCATCTTCGGCGCCGCCAACTGGATCAACGGCCAGGACTGGGCCAAGTGGCTGCTGGCCTTCGGCATGCTGTGGCTGTTCGGCGTGCTGTTCCAGTGGTTCCGCGACTCCATCCACGAGAGCGAGACCGGCCAGTACGGCCGCAAGATCGACCTCTCGTTCCGCTGGAGCATGAGCTGGTTCATCTTCTCGGAAGTGATGTTCTTCGGCGCCTTCTTCACCGCGCTGTGGTGGATGCGCTCGCACTCGGTGCCGGCTCTCGGCAGCGTCGACAACGCGCTGCTGTGGCCCGACTTCAAGGCCGTGTGGCCGAGCGTCGCACCGGGCACCACCGCCTCGCCCGGCGGCATCATCGAGCCCTTCACGACGATGACGCCGTTCTGGCTGCCGACGATCAACACCGCGCTGCTGCTGACGTCCGGCGTCACGCTGACCATCGCCCACCACCTGCTGCGCGAGAACAAGCGCGGCGCCACCATCCTGTGGATGTGGATCACCGTGCTGCTGGGCGCGACCTTCGTCGGTGTGCAGGGCTACGAGTACTTCCATGCGTACCACGAACTGAACCTGAAGCTCACCTCGGGCGCCTACGGTTCCACCTTCTTCATGCTGACCGGCTTCCACGGCTTCCACGTGCTCGTCGGCATGCTGATGCTGTTCTTCATCACGCTGCGCCTGATGAAGGGCCACTTCACCGCGGACAAGCACTTCGGCTTCGAAGGCGCGGCCTGGTACTGGCACTTCGTGGACGTGGTGTGGCTGGGGCTGTACACGCTCGTGTACTGGATGTAAGCCACGGGCCACCCCCAAGCAGAAGGGCCGCTCACGCGGCCCTTTTTTGCTTCACTTCAAAGGAATTCCCGTCGGCTGGATGTATCCCAGCTTCCAGGCGATCAGGATGCAGACGAACAACAGGATGGAAAAGCCGACCCGGAAGGCCAGCGCGCGTGCCATGTTGCTCGTCTTGGGCTTGCCGTCCTGGCCGTCCTTCATCATGAAGTACAGCGCTGAGGCCAGGCTGCCCAGGATGGCGGCGAACGCCAGGGCGACGAGGTATTTCATGCCCTCGATTATCGGTGGCGGGCCCGAGCGATGCTGAAGCGCGCGCTGATCGCCTTGGCCGCCGCCGTGGGCATCGCCGCGGCCATCGCGCTGGGCTTCTGGCAGTGGGGGCGCGGGGCGCAGAAGACGGCCTTGCACGAGGCGATGGAACGCCAGGAAAGCCTGCCGGCGCTGGGCGCCGAGGCGCTGGCCGACGCGCAGGCCGTGCACCGCACCGTCGTCCTGCGCGGCACCTGGATCCCCGAGCGCACCATCTGGCTCGACAACCGGCAGATGAACGCCTTGCCGGGGTTCTACGTGGTCACGCCGCTCAAGCTCGAAGGCGGCAACACCGTCGTCCTGGTGCAGCGCGGCTGGGCGCCGCGCAATTTCACGCGACGCGAGGCACTGCCGCCCGTCGCGACGCCGGCCGGCCCGGTGGAAGTGAAAGGCCGCTTGGCCCCGCCTCCCGCCAAGCTTTATGCCCTGGGCGGGGAAGAGACCGGCCCTATCCGGCAAAATCTCGACCTGGGCCGCTTCCGCGCGGAAACCGGCCTGCCGCTGGCGCCGCTCTCGGTGCAGCAGACCGGCGCCGCCTCCGAAGGCCTCTTGCGGCAGTGGCCGCAGGCCGGCAGCGGCGCCGAAAAGAATTACGGCTATGCCTTCCAGTGGTGGGCCATCGCCGCGTTGATCGCGATCCTCTATGCCTGGTTCCAATACATCCTCCCCCGCCGCCGCCAAGCCCGGGGCCTTTGACCAGCCGCTCGGGCTGACGGTGCACTCCATGCCGCTGCCGCATGAAGCGGGGGTGGCCGACGCCGAACGCACGAAGCGCGGGCGCTGGAAGATGCTGGCCGTCATGCTGGTGTGCGCGGCGCCGGTCATCGCCTCCTACTTCACCTACTACGTGATCCGCCCCGAGGGCCGGCGCGCCTACGGCGAGCTGATCGAGCCGCAGCGTCCGCTGCCTTCCATCAACGCCACCACGCTCGACGGCAGGAAGGTGCCGCTGCCCTCCCTGCAAGGGCAGTGGCTGCTGGTGAGCGTGGCGGGCGGCGGCTGCGACAAGGTTTGCGAACAGCACCTGTACCTGCAGCGGCAGCTGCGCGAGAGCCTGGGCCGCGACAAGGATCGCGTCGACTGGGTCTGGATCGTCCCCGACAACGCGCCCGTGCGCGAGGACCTGAAGATAGCGGTGGCGGCCGCGACGGTGCTGCGCGTGGACGCGGCGCAGCTCGATCAATGGCTGCAGCCCGCGCAAGGCCATGCGCTGGCGGACCATCTCTACGTCGTCGACCCGATGGGGCACTGGATGATGCGCTTCCCCGCGGCGGTCGACGGCTCGCATGCGGCCAGCGTGCGGCGCGACCTGGAGCGCCTGATGCGCGGCTCGGCCGGCTGGGACAAGGCGGGCCGCTGAGCATGGACTCCGCTTCGCTCTACAACATGGCGCCGGTCTTCGAGATCGTGGTGCTGGGCGCCGCCATCGCCGCCGTGCCGCTCGGGTGGACCTGGCTGCGCAAGCGGCACGCCGGGCCGGCGCAATGGCTCGCCGCGGTCACCTTGCTCACGCTGTACCTCACTTTCGACCTGGTGCTGGTCGGCGCCTTCACGCGCCTGACGGATTCGGGACTCGGCTGCCCCGACTGGCCCGGCTGCTACGGCAACAGCAGCCCGGTGGGCGCCGTGGCGCAGATCAGCGCGGAACAGGCGCGCATGCCGACCGGGCCGGTCACGCACAGCAAGGCCTGGATCGAGATGGTCCATCGCTACCTCGCAACCGGCACCGGCGCGCTGGTGGCCGCCCTCGCCGGCGCGACCTGGCTGCTGCGCAAGCGCGGGCTGCCGGTGAGCCCGCTCTGGCCGACCCTCACCCTGCTCGGCTTCTGCCTGCAGGGCGCGTTCGGCGCGCTCACGGTGACGATGAAGCTCTTTCCCGCGATCGTGACGATGCACCTGCTGGGCGCGCTCGTGCTGCTCGCGCTGCTGGCGATCCAGGCCGTGACCTACCGGCAGGCCGAGCGCGGCACCGGCCCGGCCACGATCGCGGCGCCCCTGCGCAACTGGCTCATCGCCGCCTATGCGCTGCTCTGGCTGCAGGTCGCGCTGGGTGGCTGGGTCAGCACCAACTATGCGGTGCTGGCCTGCAGCAGCTTTCCCACCTGCCAGGGTTCGTGGTGGCCGGCGATGGACTTCGCGCAGGGCTTCGAGTTCTGGCGCGCGCTGGGCAAGACCGGCGGCGGCGAGCACGTCACCTTCGCTGCGCTGACGGCCATCCACTACGTGCATCGCCTGATGGCCTATGCGGTGTTCCTCGTGCTCGGCTTCCTCGCCTGGGAACTGCGGCATACGGCCCTGCGCAAGGTGGCCGGGTGGATCGCTTTCCTGCTGGCGTGGCAGTTCCTTTCGGGGCTGTCGAACGTCGTGCTCGGCTGGCCGCTCGTTGGCGCGGTGGCGCACACCGGCGGCGGGGCGGCACTCGTCGTCGCCTTGACCTGGGCCCTGCGCGAAAGCCGCGCCAACGGCGTCGCACTGCACGCTGCGCGCGCGCGGGAGGTCTCGGCATGACGACCCACTGGCAACAGTTCTACGCGCTGACCAAGCCGCGCGTGGTGCAGCTGATCGTCTTCTGCGCCCTGATCGGCATGGTGCTTGCCGTGCCGGGCCTTCCCGGCTGGCAGGACGTGCGCCTGGCGCTGATCGCGTGCGCCGGCATCTGGCTGGTGGCCGGCGCCGCCGCCGCCTTCAACTGCCTGGTGGAAAAGGGCATCGACGCCAAGATGCGCCGCACCGCCTGGCGCCCCACGGCCAAGGGCGAATTGAACGACTGGCAGACGCTGACCTTTGCCGGCGTGCTGTGCGCGATCGGCTGCTGGGTGCTCTACGCGTGGGTGAACCCGCTGACCATGTGGCTCACGCTGGCCACCTTCGTCGGCTATGCGGTGATCTACACCGTGATCCTCAAGCCGCTGACGCCGCAGAACATCGTGATCGGCGGCGCGTCGGGCGCGATGCCGCCGGTGCTGGGCTGGGCTGCGATGACGGGCGACGTCGGGCCCGAGGCGCTGATCCTGTTCCTGATCATCTTCCTGTGGACGCCGCCGCACTTCTGGGCGCTCGCGCTGTATCGCGTGGAGGACTACCGCAAGTCCGGCCTGCCCATGCTGCCCGTGACGCACGGCAACGAGTTCACGCGCCTGCAGATCCTGCTCTACACGCTGGTGCTGTTCGCGGCCTGCCTGATGCCGTTCGCCTACGGCATGAGCTCCTGGCTCTATCTCGCGGTGGCCTGCGTGCTGAGCGCCGGCTTCACCTGGTATGGCTTTCGCCTGTGGCGCGAGTACTCCGACGCGCTCGCGCGCAAGACCTTCCGGTTTTCCCTGATCCACCTGAGCGCGCTGTTCGCGGCGCTGCTGGTCGACCACTACCTCTTCTTCTGAGAGCGCCATGCAAAGACGCACCGCCCTGTTGTCCCTCGCCGCACTCACTGTCGCGGGCTGCATGGAAAGCAAGCCGCAGTTCAAGGCGGTGGACATCACCGGCGCCGACTATGCGAAGGACTTCCCGCTGCCGGACATCGACGGCAAGCTGCGCAGCATCAAGGACTTCGCCGGCAAGGTAGTCGTGCTGTTCTTCGGCTACACGCAGTGCCCCGACGTCTGCCCCACGACGCTGGCGGAGATCGCCCAGGCGAAGAAGCTGCTCGGCGCCGATGCCGGCAAGGTCCAAGGCGTGTTCATCACGGTCGACCCCGAGCGCGACACGCCGGAAGTGCTCAAGGCCTACATGGGCAACTTCGATCCCGGCTTCGTCGCGCTGCGCGGCACGCCCGACCAGACTGCGCTGGTGGCCAAGGACTTCAAGATCTACTACAAGAAGGTCGAAGGCAAGACCCCGGGCAGCTACACGATGGACCACTCCGCCGCGAGCTACGTCTACGACCCGCAAGGCCGCCTGCGCCTCTACGCCCGCTATGGCAGCGGCCCGCAGGCGCTGGCCGACGACATCCGCCTGCTGCTCAAGTAGTTGCGTGCGCGAGCAGCCTAGAAGTTCAGCGGCTTGATCAGCTTGCGCGCATCGGCCGCGAACTGGTCGAGCGCGTCCAGCACCCACTGCAGCGTCGCGACGCCATCGAGCTCGCCGTGCGGCAGCAGGGCGGCCGTGACGTGGAACTTGAGCGTCAGCGCCGCCGGCAGGGCCTCGGTCTGGCGCAGGCCGCTCGCCACCACCTGCTGGGCCCGCGAAGTGACGGTGGGTCCGTCGAGCGGCCCCTCCATCAGCAGCGCGAATTCGTTCTCGCCCACCCGCGCCACCATCTCGATGTCGGTGATGCAGCGGCGCAATTGCGAAGCCGCGACCACCAGCGCCTTCTCCACCGCGTCGCGCCCGAACTCCTCGGCGATCGCCTGCAGGTTGGCGATGCGCACGCCCATCAGCGCCAGCGGCTGCTTGCTGTTGCGGGCGCGGGCCAGCGCCGTCTCCAGCCGCTCGAGGAAGGTCCCGCGGTGGGGCAGGCCCGTCAGCGCGTCGGTGTGCGACAGCGCCGCCGCGCGCAGCTGGCTCTCGCGCCGGCGGGCGCTGCGCCGCTGCAGCGCGTAGTACAGGATGGGCATCTGCAGCGCGGTGCCGAAGAACACGGCGAAGCGCGTCATCACGCTCACCGGAATCAGGTTGAAGCCGCGGGCCAGCGGGAACAGCGCGAGCACCACGACCGGCAGGAAGCCGTAGGCGATCCAGCGCAGGTCGGGGTCGCGCCCGTCCACCCAGCCCCAGACCACCATCGCCACCACCGCCGCCAGCGAGAGGCCGCTCAAGGCCAGCACCAGCACCATGGTGTTGCGCGCCTGCAGGATCGCGTCGGCCGCGACGCCGAGCAGCACCGCTGCCACCAGCCCGATGACCGCCGCGTCCAGCGCGTGCGACAGCCGCGCCGGCTCGGTCACCATGCGAATGAACCACAAGGCCGCCGCCACCGGCAGGCCAGGCCAGGCCAGCACCGCGAGGTCGTTCCAGTACGGCCAGTCGGGCCAGACATGCTCGGCCCCCAGCCCGGCGCGCGCCAGCTGGCTGCAGCCGACCAGCGTGATGTACGCGGCGAAAGCCAGGAAGGCGCGATCGCGGTAGACCAGGCCGCTCACCACGGAGGCGATCGCCAGCAGCGCCGCGAGCCCGAAGTACGCACCGAGCAGGAACTGCTCGCGATCGCGCTTGGCCAGCAGCGTGCGCTCGCGGTACACGGTCAGGGGCGCGGCGAAGTCCAGGCGCGAATGCTCCACGCGCATCCAGTAGCGCACCGGGCGGCCCATGCCTTGCGCCAGCGCGAAGGTGGGATAGCGGCCCGGCACCGGCCAGGAGGAGATCGGCTGGTCGTCGCCCGACTTCTGCGTCACCCAGGCGCCGGCGGCATTACGGTAATACAGCTCGACACGGTCGATGCCCGCGCCGCCCACTTCCACGAACCACTGGTCCGGCTCGCCGACCATCACTTCGAACTCGATCCAGAGCGCGCGCCCCTCGATGCGGTCGGCCTGCTCCATCTTGCGCCGCTTCCACGGCAGCGATGCGGCGCTGGCTTCGACTTCGTCGATGCGGCGCACGCCGGTCTCGTCGATCCAGGAACGGGAATAAGGGTGCAAGGGCACGGGATCGGCACCGCGCGCCAGCAGGGTCGGAAACTGGGCCGACTCCGTTTCGGGCGCGTCGGCACCGCCGGCAGCCAAGGCCATGCACCACAAGAAGGCGGCGACGAGCGCGCGCAGGATTCCCCTCCGCATGGCCCGGGATTGTTGCAGCACCAGCCTGGCTCCCGAGGCCAAATGCGTGAAAAAAGCACAGCGCAGGGCGAGCGGGCAAAAAAAAAGCCCGGACAAGCCGGGCTTCGTCGCGAATCAGCGTCAGGCGTAGGCCGCCAGCGCCTTCTTCATCTTCTTCATCGCCGCCGCCTCGATCTGGCGGATGCGCTCGGCCGACACGCCGTATTCGGCCGCCAGCTCGTGCAGCGTCATGCCGCCGGAGCCGTCGTCGTTGACCTTCAGCCAGCGCTCTTCGACGATGCGGCGGCTGCGCGGGTCCAGCGTTTCCATCGCCGCGGCGATGCCGGCGCTGGCTAGCGAGTCGCGCTCGCGGCTTTCCAGCTCCTGGGTCGGCTCGTGCGAGGAGTCGGCCAGGTAGGCGATGGGGCCGAAGGCTTCCTCGCCGTCGTCGGCCGGGCCCGGGTCCAGCATGACGTCGCCGCCGGACATGCGGGTTTCCATCTCGACGACTTCTTCGCGCTTCACGTTCAGCTCGCGCGCCATCACTTCGATCTGGGCGTCGGTCAGCGTCTCCCGGTGGGTCTGCGCGTCCTCGTCGTCCTTGAAGCCCTGCTTCATCGAGCGCAGGTTGAAGAACAGCTTGCGCTGCGCCTTGGTCGTCGCGACCTTGACCATGCGCCAGTTCTTCAGGATGTACTCGTGGATCTCCGCCTTGATCCAGTGCAGCGCGTAGCTGACCAGGCGCACGCCCTGGTTGGGGTCGAAGCGCTTCACCGCCTTCATCAGGCCGATGTTGCCCTCCTGGATCAGGTCACCGTGCGGCAGGCCGTAGCCCAGGTACTTGCGCGACACGGACACGACCAGGCGCAGGTGCGACAGCACCAGCTTCCCGGCCGCTTCGAGGTCGTTTCCGTCCTTGAACTTGCGGGCGAATTCCTGTTCTTCCTCGGGCGTCAGCATCGGCAGGCGATTGACCGCCGAAATGTAGGCGTCCAGGTTGCCCAGCGAAGGAACGACCGCCCACGGATTGGCTACAGCCAACGCGGTGGTGCCAGCGGTTCCATGAGGTGAGGACATGCCGAAACTCCTTCTGCTCGTTAAATATTAGCACTCTGTTAGACAGAGTGCTAAGCCTTGGGTTCCGTAGTCAGAATAGCCGAATGAGGGTAATCCCGGGTTACCCCAGAATTAGCCGAGCAGAAAACGAATGCTTTTTAATTCGTTTACCAGCGAATGCCGAGCTTCAGGAAGAGCTTGCTGAAAACGAAGATGGGGCCGACCCAGAGGTACTGCAAGTCCTCGAAGAACGAGGGCTTCTTGCCCTCGATCCGGTGGCCGATGAACTGGGCGATCCAGGCGGCCACGAAGATGCCGATGCAGATCGGCAGCACCTTGTCGCCCATCGCCAGGACCAGGGCCAGCACCAGCGCCGAGGCCAGCGCCATGGTGACCAGGAACACCATGGACAGCCGCGCGTAATAGACCATGCTCGCGGCCAGGAAGGCATAGGCCACCCAGGGATGCAGGGCGTAAAGCAGGCCCACCAGGCTCAGCATGATCAGGGGGATCGCCACGAAGTGGATGCGCTCGTTGCGGGGATTGCGGTGGCTTTCCCCGTAGTGCGCGAGCAGCTGGTCGACCTTGCGCGGGCTGGCGGCAGCGTCGGTGGATTCGAGCGTCGTGGACATGCGGCCCTCCGGGAAGACGGACGACAATGATGCCATTGCAGGAAAGGCGCCCCATGACCGGCAGTCAAGACCGCGACATCCTCGTCGTCACCACCACGGTGGCGACCCTGGCGCAGGGCCAGGCGCTTGCCCGGTCGCTCGTCGAGGCCCGCCTCGCCGCCTGCGTGCAGGTCGATGCGGTGCAGTCGGTCTACCGCTGGGGCGAGAAGCTGTGCGACGAGGCGGAGGTGCGGCTCACGGCCAAGACGCTTACCTCGAAGTCCGACGCCTTGCAGGCGTTCTTCCAGGAGCACCATCCTTACGACGTGCCGGAGTTCTTGGCGATGACGCTGCAGGCCAGCGCGGCCTACGCCGGTTGGGTGCGCAACGAGGTGTCGTGACCGGCGGGGTCGCATCGGTGACCCCTGCCTGAGGAGGGTCGACCTGTCCTGCGGCAGTCGAAAACGCATTGCGGACTGCCTTCGCGGGCGCTAAATTCGTCTGCCAGACCTTCACCGCGCCAGCCCATGGAGACTCCTTTCCTGCTGGACCTCTACCGCCTCGCACGGGAATGCACCAGCGAGCGGTTCCCATCGGAAGCACTTGCGCTTCTGCGGCGGCAGCTGCCGTTCGATTCCGGTCGCTGGTTGCGCTCCACGTACATCGCGCCGCGCAGCATCCAGGTGAACGAGGCCGTCCTGTTCAACGACTCCCCCGAAATGCTGGCGGCACACGAGCTGGTCATCGAACAGAATGCGCCCAACTGGCGGGCCGTCTGCTCGCCGGCCCTCGGGCCTTTCGCTTATGCGTACAACTCGGCAGCCATGTTCAACACGCCGGCCACCGGAGAAATTCGCGAATACCAGCGGCGTTACGCGCACGAGAACACTCTCAATGCCATCGTGAAGCGCAGGCTTCCGGACTGCACGCGCTACCGCATGATTGCGCTCCACCGAGCACGTACGGACGACCGGTTCACCGCGCGCGAGGTGTCGCGCATGAGCCTGCTGCTCCCCCACTTCGTGGAGGCGCTCGCCGTCAACACGATCATCAGCAACGCGGCTTGCGCGAGTAACCATCCCTTCAGCGTGGGAGTGGCCGACCAAGACCGTTCGGTGCTGTTTGCCGAAGACCGGCTGCGGGAAATGCTGCGGATGGAGTGGCCCGAAGCCGACATGGCAAAGGTTCCCCTGCCGCTGTGGGAGGCAGTCGCACGGACCAGCGTTTACGCCGGCCGGACGCTTGTAGCCCAGTCAGGAGTGGCGCACGGCATGGTGTTCCTGCGGGTCCGACGGCGTTGTGGCGCGGACGGCTTGAGTCCTCGCGAACTGGAGGCAGCTCGCCTGGACGGCGCCGGCTTCACCTACAAGGAAATCGCGCGGCGCATGGGAATCGCCCCCGTCACCGCGCGCAACGTCCTGCAGCGCGTGCACGAGAAGCTTGCCGCGAGGAATCGCGGGGAAGTGAACCAGGCGCTCTCCCTCCTGGGTCGAGTGTTCTGATGCATCTGCATCCTTCCACCGGCGCGCCGGCGCCGGTCCAATCGAGGCGTTCCATGGAGGCAACATGAAGCGCATCCTGAACCTGGTCGCAACCGTGCTTCTGGCAACTGCATCGGTCCACGCGCCCGCTGCCGACCCCGCAGTGGTGACACTTCTCGTCCCCTATGCGCCCGGCGGGCCTTCCGACGTCGGCGCACGCCGGATCGCCCCCGAATTGGAGCGGGAGCTGGGGCTGAACGTGGTCGTGCAAAACATCGCGGGTGCCACAGGCGCAATCGCCCTGCAGAAGCTACTCGAGGCGCCGCCGGATGGTCGTACGCTGGTCTACGGATCGCAAAACGAACTGATCCTGGTGCCGGCGACGAATTCCGCTGTGCGCTACCGGCCCGACGAGTTCGCTCCCGTAGCCCTCGTGGTCCGGACGCCGCTGGCGCTTGTGACCCACTCCGGCGCACCCTACCTCACGGCGGAAGAACTCGTCACCTTCCTGCGGGCCGATCCGCGCCGCCACGTGAACTACGGGAGCCCGGGAGTGGGGTCCATCCAGCATCTCGCGGCCGCGGCACTCGCGAGCAGCGCCCGCAGGCTTCAGTGGACGCACGTACCCTACAAGGGCGTGGGCCCGATGCTCGCTGACCTCCTGGGGCAGCACATCGACGTCTCCGTTGTCACGCTCACGGGCGGAACCTTGGACCACCTGAAATCGGGGAAGCTGCGGAGCCTGGGCGTGCTCTCGCCGGCGCGCAGTCCCTTGGCGGAAGACCTGGCCACCATCAACGAACAAAGCATGTTCCGGCAAATCGACTACTCGTCCTGGGGCGGCCTGTTCGTCAGCGCCCGGACGCCGGACGGGATCCAGGAAAAGTTGAATCACGCAATGCAACGCGTGATGGCCGATACCTACTTGCGTGCGCGGATCTTTGCCAACGGTGGGGAGCCCGCCGCTCCCATGACCTTGGCGCAATTGCGCACCAGGTATGCGGTCGAAACGGCCAACTACCAGCGGATAGCGGCCGAACGCCAGATCCGCGTCGACTAGTTTCGGCCCCTGCAGCGACCGGCTCGACGCACGAGTCCTCGCCTCATCCTTTTGGCCCTTTACGGGAGCCGTTCAGCGTTGCGCCCAACGCGCGAAGGAGTTGTCATGTCCCCGATCCGACACAGCATGCTCAATCTACTTTCCGGGCTCGTCCTCGTGGCCGCCGTCGGCGGTTGTGGTGGTGGCGAGGAATTACCCGCGCCCACAAGCGATACGGGGAAGTCCACGCCGGAAGCGAATCCCGCGCCTCCGACCTTGGGCGTTGCGGATGCCTATGCTGGCACTTGGCGGGCCTGTTTTCCCATGACGCAGGATGGCGGCTCGAGCGCCGAGCAATTCGTCTTCGAGAGGACGGGCGCCGGCACGGCAACGTTCCGCTTCAACGTGATGCATTTCGCCGCTCCCGGCTGCCAGGGCAGCGGCAGCGTCACGCAAACCGATGCGGCTTCCGTGAGCTTCGTGGGCGTCAAGACAGTATCCGGCGAGACCGTCCACAAGGCGATCTTCTCCCGTCCCGGCGGCAGCCACAAGGAAATCCTCGTGATCCGCGCTGACGGCAAGCTGTACGTCGGCAGCGACCCGCAGGAGGCCGGGTACCGGACGGACGTGGAAGGCTTCCCCGATACTCTTTCCTCCGTGGGTTATGAGAGGCAGTGAGCGCGGGCCGCGGAAGCTAGGCCCTATGCCAGCAAAGCGAGAGCGAACTCCCGCGCGTCGAAGGTCTCGAGGTCCTCGAGCTTCTCCCCCACGCCGATGAAATAGACCGGCACCGGCTTCTCCTGGGCGATCGCCGCCAGCACGCCGCCTTTCGCGGTGCCATCGAGCTTGGTCACCACCAGCCCCGTGAGCTGCAGTACGTTGTCGAAGGACTTCACCTGCGCCAGCGCGTTCTGCCCGGTGTTGCCGTCGATCACCAGGATCACCTCGTGCGGCGCGCTCGCGTCGGCCTTGCCCACCACCCGCTTGATCTTGCGCAGCTCCTCCATCAGGTGCAGCTGCGTCGGCAGGCGGCCGGCGGTGTCGACGATGACCACGTCCTTCTTGCGCGCCTTGCCGGCGCTCACCGCGTCGAAGCTCACCGCCGCCGGGTCGCCGCCTTCCTGGCTGACGATCTCGACCTTGTTGCGGTCGGCCCAGACGGTGAGCTGTTCGCGCGCCGCGGCGCGGAAGGTATCGGCCGCCGCCAGCAGCACGGTCTGGCCTTCCTCGGCCAGGTGCCTGGTGAGCTTGCCGATCGAGGTGGTCTTGCCTGCGCCGTTGACGCCGGCCACCATGATCACGGTCGGCTGGTGTTCGCCGATCACCAGCGGCTTCTGCAGCGGCCGCAGCAACTGCGTGAGCGCGTCCACCAGGATGTTCTTGGCCTGCACCGGCCGGGTCGCACCGCTGGACGCCACCTTGCGCTTCACCTCGTTCAGCAGGAATTCGGTCGCGGCCACGCCGGTGTCCGCCAGCAGCAGCGCCGTCTCCAGCTCCTCGTAGAGCGCGTCGTCGATCGTCGCGCCGGTGAAGACCTGGGAGATGCTGGAGCCCGTCTTGCGCAGCCCGCTGGAGAGGCGCTCCATCCAGCTCTGGCGTTCGGCCGGAACTTCGACGGCGACCGGGATCTCCATCGGAGCGACCAGCGCGCTGCCGATGAGGCCGCCGGATGCGGGCGCCGGCGCAGTGACCGCCGCGGGCGCGGGCACGGCTGCCGTTGCGTCGGCAGGCGGGGCCGCCGGGGCGGGCGGGGGCTTTTTCTTGAAGAAACTGAACATCGAAACCCGATCTTGAATCACACTGATTCTATGAAACGCCATCTGCGCTCAATTTTTCTTCCACTCATCTCATCCTTGGCCTTTCTGGCCGCATCTCCGGCCCAGTCCCAGTTCTCGGGCCCGCCCCCCAAGCAGGAAAAGCCGATCCAGTACCAGTTGCCCAACGGCTTCACCGTGATCATCAAGCCCGACCGGCGCGCGCCGACCGCGGTGCACATGGTCTACGTGCGCGCCGGCGCCATGGACGAAGTGGACGGCAGCACGGGCCTGGCCCACATGCTGGAACACATGCTCTTCAAGGGCACCAAGGACGTGCCGCCGGGCGAATTCTCGCGCCGCGTCGCCGCCCTGGGCGGCCGCGAAAACGCCTTCACCACCCGCGACAACACCGGCTACTACCAGCAGATCCCGGCGTCGCGGCTGGAGGACGTGATCAAGCTGGAGTCCGACCGCTTCGCCCACAACCAGTGGCCCGACGACGAATTCAAGCGAGAGCTGGAGGTGGTGAAGGAGGAGCGCCGCATGCGCACCGAGGACAACCCGCGCGCGCAGCTCTACGAGCAGCTGAGCGCCGTCACCTACCAGGCCTCGCCCTACCGGCGCCCCGTCGTCGGCTGGATGAGCGACCTGGATTCGATGACCGCCAACGATGCGCGCGAGTTCTACCGGCACTGGTACGTGCCGGCCAACGCCGCCGTCATCATCGCCGGCGACGTCGACGTGCCCAAGGTGCGGCAGCTGGTCGACAAGTACTACGGCAGCATCCCGGCGCGCCCGGTGCCGCCGCGCAAGCCGCGCGAGGAGCCGGAGCAGACCGGCATCCGCCGCATGGAGTTCAAGGCGCCGGCCGACCAGGCCTACCTGGTGATGGCCTTCAAGGTGCCGCAGCTGACGTCCTTCGAGAAGACCCCGGACAACGACGACGCACTGGCGCTCACCGTGCTGGCCGCGGTGCTCGATGGCTACGAAGGCGCGCGCCTGGACCGCGCCCTGACCCAGGGCGCCGACCGCGTGGCCGACAGCGTGGGCGCGGACAACGGCCTGTGGGGCCGCGGCCCGCAGCTCTTCACGCTGAGCGGCGTGCCGGCCAAGGGCAAGACCACCGAGCAGGTCGAGGCCGGCCTGCGCGCGCAGGTGAAGAAAGTGGCGGAAGAAGGCGTGACCGAGGCCGAACTCAATCGGGTCAAGGTGCGCTGGATCGCCGGCGAGATCTACAAGCTCGACTCGCTGATGAACCAGGCGCGCGAGTTGGGCAGCGCCTGGATCATGGGCCTGCCGGTGGACGCCGACGAGCGCCTGCTGGAACGCCTGCGCACCGTCACCGCCGACCAGGTCAAGGCCGTTGCCGCCAAGTACTTCGGCGACGACCAGCTCACCGTGGGCGTGCTGCGTCCGCTGCCGCTGGACCCGAATCGCAAGCCGCGCACTCCTGCCGTCCAACTGCGCCACTGACATGAACCAGAACAACATGAAAACCATCCTGCGCTGGGCCGCGCCCGCCTTCCTCGCCGCCTCGTGCGCCCTGCCGGCCGCCGCGGCCCTGCCGATCCAGAAGTGGCAGCAGGCCAGCGGCGCGCAGGTGTACCTGATCGAAAGTCCCAGCCTGCCGATCGTCGACGTGCAGGTGGACGTGGATGCCGGCGAGCGGCGCGACCCGGCTGACAAGGCCGGCCTGCACAGCGTGACGGCTTCGATGACGTCCAAGGGCATCTCGGCCCGCGACGGCCAGCCGGCGCTGGACGAGAACCAGCTGGCCGAAGCCTGGGCCGACCTGGGTGCCGGCTTCGGCGGCAGCGCGAGCGCCGACCGAATGAGCTTCACGCTGCGTTCGCTGACCTACCCGGACCTGCTGGCGAAAGCCGTGGCACTGGGGGCGCGCCAGCTGGGAGAGCCGTCCTTCCCGGACAACGTCTGGCAGCGCGATCGCCAGCGCATGGCGGCCGCGATCCGCGAAGCCGACACGCGTCCCGGCACCGTGGCCGGCAAGGCCTTCCAGAAGGCGGTGTACGGCAGCCATCCTTATGGCTACGACACGACCGAGGAGTCGCTGGGGCGCATCACCACGCAGGACATGCGCGAGGTCTACAAGCTGGTGCAGCCTTGCCGCGCCAAGGTGAGCATCGTCGGCGCCGTCAACCGCGCGCAGGCCGACCAGATCGTCACGACGCTGCTCTCGCGCCTGCCGGCGGGCACGTGCGCGCCGCTGCCGCCGGTGCCGGAAGTGCCGGCCCTGACCGCGGCCGCCGAAAGGGCGATCCCCTTCGCCGCCGCGCAGGCGCAGGTGCTGATCGGCCAGCCGGGCTACAAGCGCTCCGACCCGGACTACTTCCCGCTCACCGTGGGCAACTACACCCTGGGCGGCGGCGGCTTCGTCTCGCGCCTGACCACCGAGGTGCGCGAAAAGCGCGGCCTGAGCTACAGCGTCTACAGCTACTTCAACCCCGGCATGCATGCCGGCGCCTTCACGCTCGGACTGCAGACGCGGCCCGACCAGGCGGCGCAGGCGGTGGAAGTGTCGCGCGACGTGCTCAAGCGCTTCGTGGCCGAAGGCCCGACCGAGGCCGAACTGAAGGCCGCCAAGGACTTCATGATCGGCGGCTTCGCGCTGCGCATCGACAGCAACAGCAAGCTGCTGGACAACCTGGCCAACATCGCCTGGAACGACCTGCCGCTGGATTACCTGGATACCTGGACCAGGCAGGTGGAGAAGGTGACGGCCGCCGATATCCGGGCCGCCTTCGCCCGCAAGCTGCAGCCGGACCGCATGGTGACGGTCGTAGTGGGCGCTCCCGTCGCGCCGGCCCGACAGTAAAACCCCTCCCGATGGGGGGTCCCCTGTCAATCTTGACAGGGGTGGGCGTGCAGACTGCCGCCGGGCACTCAACAATGCCACTGCGCTGTCACGCACACAAGAATCCGGAACGGATCAGAGGGAGTGAGTCGGGGGCACGGGCTGGACCCGTGTCCCCTTTTTTTTGCCTTTAAGCTCGCCGCATGCCCCAGATTCGCATCATCGGCGGCCAGTGGAAGCGCACGAAGCTGGAAGTTGCCGACCGTCCCGGCTTGCGGCCGACGCCCGATCGGGTCCGCGAGACCCTTTTCAACTGGCTGGGCCAGGACCTGGCGGGCTGGCGCTGCGTCGACGCCTTTGCCGGAACCGGCGCCCTCGGACTCGAAGCCGCCTCGCGCGGCGCGGCCGACGTGCTGCTGGTGGAAGCCGAGGCTTCGCTCGTCGACCAGATCCGCGCCGTCACCCAGCGACTGGCCGCCACGAACGTGCGCGTGCAGCGAGGCAACGGCGTGAGCGTGCTGGCGGCCTTGCCGGCCGGCAGCGTCGACCTCGTCTTCCTCGATCCGCCATTCGACGCCCAGTTGTTCGACAAGGCCCTGGCCGCCGCCGTGCCGGCGCTGGCGCCCGAGGGCTACATCTACCTGGAGGCTCCCACGCGCTGGGACGAGGCGGCGCTCGCGAAACACCGCCTGGAGCTCACCCGCCACCTGAAAGCGGGCGCCGTCCACGGCCACCTGTTGCGCCGCGCTGCATAATGCAGCGCAACAATGCGCCGGCAGGCCATTGAGGAGACACCACCATGGCCACCGACGTCATCGCCGTCTATCCCGGCACCTTCGATCCCATGACCCTGGGCCACGAGGATGTGGTGAGGCGCGCCTGCCAGCTGTTCGACCGCATCATCGTGGCGGTGGCGGCGGGGCACCACAAGAAGGCGCTGTTCACGCTGCAGGAACGCATGGACATGGCGCGCGAGGCGCTGGCCGGCAATCCCCAGGTGACGGTGGAAGGCTTTTCCGGGCTGGTGCGCGACTTCGTGGTGGCGCGCGGCGGCAAGGCCATGGTGCGCGGCGTGCGCGCGGTCACCGACTTCGACTACGAATTCCAGCTGGCCGGCATGAACCGCCACCTGATGCCGGACGTGGAGACCGTCTTCCTGACGCCCAGCGACAAGTACCAGTTCATCAGCAGCACCTTCGTGCGCGAGATCGCGGTGCTGGGCGGCGAGGTGCACCAGTTCACGTCGGCGACGGTGCAGCAGCGCCTGATCGAGAAGGTGCGCAGCCTCGGGCGGGAGTAGCTCCCGTCAGGCGCCCACCGCGTCCTGCAGCCACTCCCTGAGCGTCGCGTTCACCACGTCCGGCCGTTCCATGGTCAGCATGTGCCCGCAACGCGGCACCATCACCAGCTTCGCGTTGGAGCAAAGCGCCGCGATCTGGCGCGAATGCCCCGGCGGCGCCAGCTGGTCGTCTTCCCCGCACATCACCAGCACCGGGCATTCCAGCCGCGCCAGGTGCAGCCGCGCATCGGGCCGGGTGATCACCGCGCGGTTCTGCCGGATCAATTGATCGGCCCCGGCCGCCAGCACGAAGCGCAGGTACTCCGGCGCCAGCGCCAGCGCGTGGTCCGGATGAAACGCCAGGGCCACGTTCGGCGCGATGACTTCCGTCACCCGGCCCTGTTCGAACAGGACGATGGCGCTCTCGCGCAGCGCCCGCATCTCCTCCGTTTCGGGATTCGCATTGGTCCCCAGGAGGGCGAGGCCGGCGATGCGGTCCGGCGCCTGGCGCGCCGCTTCCATCGCGATCATCCCGCCCATCGAGGCGCCGCACAGCACCAGCTTGCCCGGATGCTCCTCCAGCATCGCGGCGGCCATCGCGGGGATGCTGGGGTGCCGCGCGGCGACGTCCGTCACCAGCGGGCCGTAGTCGGCCAGGCCGGAAAGCTGGTCGCGCCACATCGTCCGGTCGGCGGCCAGGCCGGGAATCAGCAACAGGGTGGAGTCCATTCGGCGGGTGCAGGGAACCGTTCGGGGTGCGCCGTATTCTGCCCAAGATGCCGCTGCCCATAATCATTCCAATGCAAGCCAGTCAGCCATGACGGAACTCGTCCTGATCCGGCACGGCGAAACCGACATGAACCGGGAGCTTCGCTTCCAGGGCCATGTCGATGTGTCGCTTAACGCCACCGGCCTCGAGCAGGCCCGGCGCCTGGCCGCGCGCATGGCGGGCCAGCAGGCCGACGCCCTCTATGCCAGCGACCTGCTGCGCGCACGCCAGACCGCCCAGCCGATCGCCAGCGGGCTGGCGCTGCCGGCGGTGCCGGAAACCGGCCTGCGCGAACAGAGCTTCGGCCGCGTCGACGGCATGAAGGTGGACGACATCAAGGTGCAGCATCCCGAGGCTTGGGAAGGCTGGCTGCGCTTCGGGGAGCACTACGCCATGCCCGAGGGCGAGTCGGCCCACCAGTTCCACAAGCGCGTGATGGAAGCGGTGCACCGCCTGGTGGCCGCGCACCGGGGCGGCAAGCTGGTGGTCGTGACGCACGGCGGCGTGCTGGACATGATCTACCGCACCGCGCGTTCGCTGGGCCTGAGCGGGCCGCGCCAAAGCGAGATCCCGAATGCGGGGCTGAACCGGGTCCGTGTGCGCGATGGCGGCATCGACATCCTCGACTGGGCCGACACCCGGCACCTGGCGGACCTGCCGCCGCAGCCGGTCTACGACCAGAAGTCGCTGGCGAAGCCCAAGGCGGCGTAGACCTGCTTCGCCTGCCGCTGCAGGCGCTTCGATTCCGGCTGCGAACGCACCTGTTGCTGCAACAGGTTCTGCGCGCCGGCGGAATGACCGCTACGCAGCAGGGCATCTAGGTGCACCTGCGCGAACAGGTCGCGCTGTGCGTGGCTGCCGCCGATCTCCAGCAGTCGCGGCAGCGCCTGCCCCAGCCCGTCGATCGCGCCTTGCCAGTCGCCCTCGGCATGTGCCAGCAGGCCCCGGCTGGCGGGAATGCAGACGCGCAGCCACGGCGCCGCCGCTTCGGCCGGCAACTGGCTCGCGTGCCGCTCCATGCCGGCGAGCAAGGCCCGCGCTTCGGCTACGCGGCCGGCGCGCGCGAGGCCGTAGAGATACTGCATGTCCAGGAAAGGCAGCACGTGGTCGGGCCCGCGCCGGGCCAGGTAGTCGCCCAGTTCCTTCCACCGATCGCCGACGTCGCCACCGGCCAGCTCGACCCGCGCCAGCAGCGACACCGCGTTGATCTGGTCCTGGCTGTATTCCTTGGCCTCCGCCCACACGTGGCGGTCGTAGATGGCCAGCACCTCGTCGAATTCGTCGAGGTCCAGCGCGAACAGCGCCTGGTGCCACCAGTTGTGCGTGACCATGAAGGAGTTGAGGCCGGTCCAGGTGTCGCTCATGTCGCGCAGGAACTCGTGCCCTTCGCGCAGCCGCCCTTGCGTCAGCATCACGTGGGCCAGCGCGTGGTGCGCCCACGGCTCCTTGCGCCGCATCCGGATGGCCTGTCGCGCCGAGGCTTCCGCCTGCTCCAGGAAGTGGCATTGCTCCCAGCCGAAAGCCAGCATGCCGTGCAGGTAAGGGACGTCGCCGGCAGCCGGCAGCGCGGCCAGCGCGGTGCGCAGCATCCCCGGCGCGTCGCCGCGGTTGAACAGGTGGTAGTGCGCGAGCTTGAGCGAAGCCAGGTCGCGCGGATGCTCGCGCGCCTGCTCCTCGTGCAGCGCGATGGCCCACGGGATGTCGCCGGCCACCCAGGCGGCGATGGCGTTGATGAAGCGCTGCTCGCGCGCGGTCGCGCTGCCGGCTGCCAGCAGAGCCCGCTGGATGAAGGGCCGCGCATTGCCGGGCGCGTCGCCGGTCTCCGCGAACATGTGCAGCGCCGCGCAATAGGCCTGCACGATGGGACTCGGGTCGGCCTGCGCCTGCAGGATGTTGGCCGCCCGGGCCTCGCTGGCGATGAAGCCTTCGACGAAGTCGTTCAGCGGCGCCAGGGCCGCATCGGACGCCAGCGAGACCGGGTTGCCCAGGACATCAGTCGACATGGTGGAGCGCTTCCGAGGGCGGCTGCGGCCACGGCCGCTGCGGTTCCCGGATCAGCTCGAAGGCGCGCGCCACCTGCAGCACCCCCAGGTCGTCGAAGCGCTTGCCGGCGATCTGCAGGCCGATCGGCCAGCCCCTGGACGTGTAGCCGCAGTTGACCGACGCAGCCGGCTGCTCCGACATGTTGAAGGGCACGGTGAAGCCGATGTGCTCCAGCGGCCGCATCGGGTCGTTGGTGGGCGACGCGGCTTCCGCCGGCGGCGCCGGCACCGGCGACACCGGGGACAGCACGTAATCGAAAGGCCGGCAGGCCTCCACCGCCGCGAGGCGCGTCAGGTGGAACTGGTGGAAGGCGCGGAACACCGCTTCGCCGCTCATGCCCACGGCACTGTCGGCCCACTGCTGGATGTAAGGCAGCACCTTGGCCTTGGCCTGCGGCTGCAAGGCCTTCATGTCGACGTGCGAGCGCATGCGCCAGAAGTGGTCCATGCCATCCAGCATGGCCTGCGTCATGAAAGGCTGCATGGGCGCGACCACCGCGCCGGCGCGTTCGAACAAGGCGGCGGCGCGCTTCACCGCCTCCGCCACTTCCGGTTCGACCGCGAGGCCGCAGCCGGCTTCGAGCAGCAAGCCGATGCGCAGGCCGCGCAGCTTCTCCACGCCCGCATCGAAGGCCGACCAGGCGATGTCCTGCTGCGGCAGGTTCATGCTGTCGCGGTCGTCGGGCCGCGCCAGCACGTCCATGAACAGCGCCGCATCGGCGACGGTGCGCGTCATCGGGCCGGCGGCCCGGCCGATGTAGGGCGGGTCGATCGGGATGCGGCCCAGGCTGGGCTTGAGGGTGAAGATCCCGCACCAGCTGGCCGGCAGGCGCAGCGAGCCGCCGATGTCGGTGCCTATGTGCAGCGGCCCGTAGCCCGCGGCCGCCGCGGAACCCGCGCCGGCGCTGGAGCCCCCGGGCGTGCGTGTGCGGTCCCAGGGATTGCGCGCGAGCTTGTGGTAGCTCGAAAGGCCCGAAGACAGCATGCCGTAGTCGGGCATGGTGGTCTTGGCCAGCACCACGCCGCCGTGTTCGCGCACGCGCGCCGCCGGGGGCGCATCGGCGCCCGCGGGCGTCGCCGGCGTCGCCGCGGTGCCCAGCGGCGTGGGATCGCCGCGCGTCGCGATGTTGTCCTTGATGGTGACGGGTACGCCGTCGATCAGGCCGAGCGGCTCCCCGCGCAGCCAGCGCTGCTCGCTGGCGCGCGCCTGCTCCAGCACCTGCTCGGGCCGCAGCAGGAACAGCGCCTGCAGGTGCTGTTCCCAGCGTTCGACGTGGCCGAGGACGCTGCGCGCCACCTCGACCGGCGAGAACTCGCGGCGGCGGTAGCCCGCCACCAGTTCGGCCGCGCCGAGTTCGTGCAGCGCGGTCGGGGACTTCTCGGTCATAGGCTTCGCATCAGCTCCAGGACATGGACGACAGGTCGTTCACGAAGATCGGCATGTCCTTCCAGAGGCCCTTGACGTTCTTGTTGGCCACCGTCACCCATTGCGGCTGGTACAGGAAGGCATGCACGCTGTCCTCGGCCAGCTGCTTCTGGATGTCGCCCAGCAGCTTGCTGCGGTCCTTGGCGTTGGCCGTGGTCTTGTACTTGCCGTACATGTCGTCGAACTTCGTGGAGCGGTAGCCCCAGTAGTAGTCGGGCTTGGCGAAGTTGCCCAGGTCGAAGGGCTCGACGTGGGAAATGATGGTCATGTCGTAGTTGTGCGCGCCGCCGTAGGTGTTGGACAGCCACTGCGCCCACTCCACGTTCTGCAGCTTGGCGTTGATGCCCACCTTGGCCAGCTGCGAGGCGATCACCTCGCCGCCCTGGCGCGCGTACGGCGGCGGCGGCAGCGTGATGGTCACTTCGAGCGGCGTCGTGACGCCGGCTTCCTTCAGCAGCGCCTTGGCCTTCTCCGGGTTGTAGCCGTTGATCGCGGTGGTGTCGACGTAGCCGGGCGCGCTGGGCGGGTAGTGGCTGCCGATGGGCGCGCCGTAGCCGTCACCGGCGCCCTGGATCACGGCCTTGCGGTCGATGGCCATGGCGATCGCCTTGCGCACGCGCACGTCGTCGAAGGGCTTCTTCTTGTTGTTGATGGCGAGGATGGTCTTGGCGCGCGAGCCCGACACCACCACCTGGAACTTGCCGTTGCCCTTGAACTGCTCGACGCTGCGCGGCGTGACGCGCGGGAAGGCGTCGACGTCGCCGGCCAGCAGCGCCGCGACCTGCGCGGCCGGGTCGGCGATGAAGCGGAAGGTGGCCTTCTTCAGCTTGATGGCGGGGGCGTTGCGGTAGCCGTCCCACTTGCTCAGCGTGATCGACGAGCCCTTGACCCAGTTCTCCAGCTTGAAGGGGCCGGTGCCCACCGGCTTGGTCATGTTGCTGTCGGCGCTCTTGGGTTCGACGATGACCGCCGTGGCCTGCCCGAGCAGGAAGGGGAAGTCGGGGTCGATTTCCTTGGTAAGGATCACCACGGTGTTCTCGTCGACTGCGCGCGTCGTGAGGTTGGCGAAGGTGCGCTTGTCCTTGTTGGTGCTCTTCTCGGCGCCGGCGCGGTCGAAGGAGAACTTGACCGCCTGGGCGTTGAAGGGCTCGCCGTTCTGGAACTTCACGCCCTTGCGCAGCTTGAAGGTGTAGGTGGTGAGGTCGGGCGAGACCTCCCAGCTCTCGGCCAGCAGCGGCGTGACCGAGCCGTCCGGGTTGATCTTGGTGAGCGTCTCGTAGATGTTGTAGAGCGTGACCTCGGCGATCGACGAGGCGGCGCCGCCGGTGGGGTCGAGGCCCGGGCTGGGCTCCAGCGCCATCGCCAGCACGATGGAGTCCTTGTTCTTCTGCGCCAGCGCGCCCAGGGGCAGGGTGGCAAGGGCGGCCAGGGAAGCGGTCTGCGTGAGCACGCTGCGGCGTTTGATCATGGCTTGGACTCCGACGACTTGGAATGGATGGTTGGAAGAATCATCATGGACGAGATTCCCCGGGGGCTGCAAGAGGGTTGACAGGGGGACGCAAGCCCGGCTCCGCCTCCGGCACGGCGGCCAGCAGGGTGCGGGTGTACGGGTGTTCGGCGGCGGTGAACAGGCGCTCGGGCGGGCCCTGTTCGACGATGCGGCCCTGCCAGAGCACGGCCACGTCCTCGCACAGGTGGTGCACCACCGCCAGGTCGTGGCTGATCAACATGTGGGTGATGCCGAACTCCGCCTGCAAGTCCTGCATCAGGTTCAGCACCTGCGCCTGCACGGAGACGTCGAGGGCGCTCACCGGTTCGTCGGCCACGATCAGCCGCGGCCGCGTGACCAGGGCCCGCGCGATGGCGATGCGCTGGCGCTGCCCGCCGGAGAACTCGTGCGGATACTTGCCCAGGTCGTTGCTGCGCAGGCCCACGGCCTCCAGGGCCTCGGTGGCGCGCCGGTGCTGGTCGGCGCGGGTCACGCCGCCTTGCGCGCCCAGCGGCTCGCAGACGATGCGCTCCACGGTCTGGCGCGGGTCGAGCGAGCCGTAAGGGTCCTGGAAGACCATCTGGAAGTCCCGCCGCGCCCGGCGCAGTTCTTCCTTCGGCAAGGCATGGAGGTCGCGCCCCAGCATGCGGACCGTGCCGGCGGTGGGCTGGTCCAGCGCCATCACCAGCCGGGCGAGCGTGGACTTGCCGCTGCCCGATTCGCCGACGATGCCCAGGCTGCGCCCGGCCTGGATGGTGAAGCTCACGCCGTTGAGCGCATGCACCTTGCCGGGCGCCTCGAACAGCTTCTCGCGCGGGAGCGTGTACTCGCGCACGAGGTTGTCGACTTGCAGCAGCGGCTCGGTCATCGCGGAATCTCTCCCAGCCGCAGGCAGCGGGCGAGGTGCCCTGCGCCGATTTCCACCGGCGGGGGCGCCGTGGTGTAGCAGGCGTCGATGGTGTAGGCGCAGCGGCCCGCGAACGGGCATCCCGGCGGCAGGTCCGCCAGCTCCGGCACCGTGCCGGGAATGGTCGCCAGGCGGATTCCGCGCGCCGAGCGCAAGCCGGGCCGGGCCGCGAACAATCCGCGGGTGTAAGGGTGGGCGCGGTGCGCGAACACCTCCGTGGTCTCGCCGCTTTCCACCACGCTGCCGCCGTACATCACCAGCATGCGGCGGACGTTCTGCGCGATCACGCCCAGGTCGTGCGAGATCAACATCAGCGCCATGCCGCGTTCGGCCACCAGCTCGCGGATCAGGTCCAGGATCTGGCGCTGGATGGTAACGTCGAGCGCGGTCGTCGGCTCGTCGGCGATCAGCAGGTCGGGCCCGCAGGCGAGCGCCATCGCGATGGTGATGCGCTGGCGCTGGCCGCCGGAGAACTGGTGCGGGTAGGCGTCCATGCGCCGCGCGGCGTCGGGGATGCCGACGCGATCGAGCAGCGCGACGGCCTCCTTGCGCGCTGCGGCCGCGTCCAGGCCGCGATGCAGCCGCAGCGGCTCCGCGACCTGGCGCCCGATGGTGTGCACCGGGTTGAGTGCCGTCATCGGCTCCTGGAAGATCATGCCCATGCGGTCGCCGCGCAGCGCGCACATCTCGCGCTCGGGCTTGCCCACCAGCTGCTGGCCGTCGAACAGGATGCTGCCGGTGACCTTGGCGTTTTCGGGCAGCAGGCCCATCAGCGCCATCACGGTGATCGACTTGCCGCAGCCCGATTCGCCGACCAGGCCCAGCGCGTCGCCGCGCTCCAGCGTGAAGCTGATGTTGCGCACGGCGTAGGCCGGGCCGCGGTGGGTTTGCAGCTGGACCGAGAGGTCCTGGACTTCCAGCAATGCCATCAGCGCTTTCTGGCCAGGCGCGGGTCGAACAAATCGCGCAGGCCGTCGCCGAGCAGGTTGAGGCCCAGCACCGAGAGCGCGATGGCGATGCCGGGAAACACCGCCAGCCGCGGCGCCTGGAACAGGAGGGTCTGCGCCTCGCTCAGCATCCGGCCCCAGGACGGCTGCGGCGGCTGCGTGCCCAGGCCCAGGTAGGAGAGGGCGGCCTCGGCCAGGATGGCGATCGCGAAGCGGATGGTCGCCTGCACGATCAGCACCGACAGGATGTTGGGCAGCACGTGCTCCATCGTGATGGCGAAGCTGCCCTTGCCGCAGGCGCGCGCGGCCAGCACGAACTCGCGGCCCCAAACGGCGTTGGCCGAGGCGCGCGTGATGCGGGCAAAGGTCGGGATGTTGTAGATGCCGATGGCGATGATGGCGTTCACCATGCCCGGGCCGAACACCGCCGTGAGCATGATGGCCGAGAGGATGGCGGGGAAAGCGAAGCCGAAATCCGACAGCCGCATGATGGCTTCCTCGACCCAGCCGCGCCGGGCCGATGCCAGCAGCCCGAGCGCCGTGCCGATCACCAGGCCGATGCCGACGGCGATCAGGCCCACGGCAATCGAAGCGCGCGCGCCCACCAGCAGCAGCGAAACGACGTCCCGCCCGAAAGGGTCGGTGCCCAGCCAGTAGCCGCCGCCCGGCGCCTGCAGCTTGAGCGCCATGTTGATGTCGTACGGGTCGTGCGGCGTCCACAGGTAGGACAGGCCGGCCGCCAGCACCAGCAGCACGGTCAGCACCAGGCCGATCATGAAGCTGGGGTTGTGGCGCGCGCGCTTCCAGAAGCCGGGCGCCTTGACGGCGACGGGAACGGTCGAAGGGAGCACGGCACTCATATGTCGCTCGCCTTCACGCGCGGGTCGATCACCGCATACAGGATGTCCACCACGAAGTTCACGATCACCACCATGGCCGCCAGCAGCATCACGCAGTTGCGCACCACGATCAGGTCGCGGTTGGAGATCGACTGGAAGATCAGCCGGCCCAGGCCCGGCAGGTAGAACACGCTTTCCACCACGATGGTGCCGGCCAGCAGCTCGGCGAACTGCAGGCCCATCACGGTGACCACGGGGATCATCGCGTTGCGCAGCACGTGGCCCCAGAGCGCGCCGCGCTGCGTCACGCCCTTGGCGCGCGCGGTGCGCACGAAGTCCTCGCGCAGCACCTCCAGCACGGCGGAGCGCGTGATGCGCGCCAGGATGGCCGACTGCACCACCGCCAGCGACAGCGCGGGCAGCATCAGCGCCTTCAGCCCGCCCAGGATGCCTTCGTCCTCCCAGCCGGGGAAACCGCCGGCCGAGAACCACTTGAGCTGTACCGAGAACAGCAGGATCAGCAGGATGGCGAACCAGAAGTTGGGGATGGCGATGCCGATCTGGGTGAGGCCCATCACGCCCACGTCGCCCAGCTTGTTGTGGCGCGATGCCGCGTAGACGCCCGCCAGCAGGGCCAGGACGATGGTGAGCGCCATGGCCATCAGGGCCAGCGGCACGGTCAGGGAGAGGCGTTCGACGATGAGTTCGGACACCGGCGTGCTGTACGCATAACTCAGGCCCAGGTCGCCGTGGAACATGCCGCCCACCCAGTGCCAGTAGCGCGTCCAGGCCGGCTGGTCGATGCCGAGCTTGTGGGCCAGGGCCGTGACGGCCTCCGGCGAGGCATCGGGGCCCATCAGGATCTGGGCGGCGTTGCCCGGAAGGATCTCCAGCACCAGGAACACCACCACCGAAGTGCCAACCAGCGTCGCGACCAGGGTGATGAGCCGCTTGAACAGGAACAGACTCATGAAGCCGGGGATAATGCCATATGGCATTGATGATTACCGACGAGTGCATCAACTGCGACGTCTGCGAACCGGAGTGCCCGAACGAAGCGATCTTCCTCGGGCCGGAGATCTACGAGATCAACCCGGACAAGTGCACCGAGTGCGTCGGCCACTTCCCGGAGCCGCAGTGCGTGCAGGTGTGCCCGGTGGCGTGCATCCCCGTCAACCCCGCGCGGGTGGAGGACCGGGAGACGCTGTACCAGAAGTACGTCCGGCTGGTCTCCCAGAAATAACCCCGCCATGCCCGCGGAGGCGGGAACCCGGGGCGTTCAGGATTTCTTCTTCTTCCCCGTCCCCGGCTGCACCGCCGTGAACTCCTCGGGCTTGCCGCCCTTGTTCTTCTTCGCCACCACCGCCTTGGGCGCGGAAGCCACTTCCTTCGGCCCCATCACCATCGCCTTCGGCGCGTTCTTCTCCTGCTGCAGCCGCGCCTTTTCCATGGCGTCGGCGCGCTTCGCATCGGCATGCGCTGCAGCCTTGGCCTGGGCGATGTCGGAGGCCGGCCGCGGCGCCAGGCCGGCGATCTCGCTGCCGCCGGGGCAGGGCTGCTGGCTGTAGCTGCTGCCGCAGCGGTACATGGTCTGCGCACCGGCGGCGCCGGCCGCGGCCAGCGCGATGGCTGCGATGAGGGTCTTCCTGTTCACGCTGCCTCCTCCAGGGGGTTGAGAGCCGTTACGGCGCCTCGTCCGGGCGCGGCGGCTTGGGCCGCGGCGCCTTGTGCGTGTGGACGATGAGGGTCGCCTTGTCCATCTCGCCCGCCAGCATGGCCGGCACCGCCTTGAGCGTGCGGGTGATGCATTCCTCGATCAGCGTGCGCTGTTCGGCCAGCGGCTTCTTCAGCACCCAGTTGATCACCTCGGACTTCACGCCCGGATGGCCGATGCCGATGCGCAGCCGCCAGTAGTCGCCCGTGCCCAGCTGCGCGTGGATGTCGCGCAGGCCGTTGTGGCCGGCGTGGCTGCCGCCGAACTTCAGCTTGGCCTGCCCGGGCACCACATCGAGTTCGTCGTGCGCGACCAGGATCTCCTCGGGGGCGATCTTGTAGAAGCGCGCCAGCGCGGCGACCGACTTGCCGGAGACGTTCATGAAGGTCTGCGGCTCCAGCAGCCAGGCGGTGTGGCCGTGCACGTTGGCGCGCGCTGCCAGCCCGTGGTAGCCGCGGTCGTGGACCAGGTTCACCTTCAAGTCGCGGGCAAGTTCGTCCACCCACCAGAAGCCGGCGTTGTGGCGCGTCGCCTCGTACTCGGGACCCGGATTGCCCAGGCCGACGAACAGCTTGATCATGGTGCGAAGGTAGTTGAAAGCGCGGGGGCGCGATGGCGACTATTGTCACCGTGGCGGAATGAAAAAAGCCCGCTTGCGCGGGCTCGAGTTTCTTGTCATCCCCGCGAAGGCGGGGACCCAGGGCGCCCTGGATTCCCGCCTTCGCGGGAATGACGTGTTGCTTATTTCTTCGCGGCCGGGGCCTTGGCGGCCGGCTTCGCGGCGGCGTCCTTGCCACCCTTGGCAGCGGGAGCGGCCTTGGCGTCGGCAGCGGGAGCGGCAGCGGCTTCCGGGGCGGCTTCGGCGGCGGACTCTTCGGCGGCGGAGGTCACCACCGACACGATCACCGGGTTCGGCTTGCCGTGGGTCACGGCCTTCACGCCCTTGGGCAGGGTGATGTCGGCCAGGTGCAGCGACATGCCCTTCTTCAGGCCGGACAGGTCCACCTCGATGAACTCGGGCAGGTCCTTGGGCAGGCAGGAGATGTCCAGGTCGTTGACGACCGGGTTCACCAGGCAGTGCTCCAGCTTCACGGCTTCGGATTCTTCCGCGCCCTTGAAGTGCAGCGGCACCTTCATGTGCAGGCGGGTGTTGGCGTCGACGCGCTGGAAGTCGATGTGCTGGACTTGCTGCTTGAACGGGTGGTACTGCACGTCGCGCAGCAGGACCTTGGCGGCCTTGCCGGCCAGTTCCATGTCGAGGATCGACGAGTGGAACGCTTCCTTCTTCAGGGCGTGCCACAGGGCGTTGTGATCCAGCTCGATCAGTTGCGGCTGGCCTTCGCCACCGTACACGATGCCCGGCGTCTTGCCGGAATTGCGGAGACGGCGGCTCGCACCCGTGCCCTGCTTGGCGCGCTCGAAAGCGGTGAATTTCATAGTCAACTCCAGTCAGGAAGGCACCGCGACCAGTGCGCTTCCGTTTCACAAATTGCCCGGTCAGGGGCTACGAAATCCTCAGAACAGGTTGACCTGGTCCGAGAAAAGGCTCATCACCGACTCGCCCTTGGCGATGCGCTGCATGGTTTCAGCGATCAGCGGGCCGACGGTGAGCTGGCGGATCTTGGTGCAGGCGCGCGCCTCGTCCGACAGCGGGATGGTGTTGGTCACGACCACTTCGTCCAGGGCCGAGCCCTTGGAGATGCGGTCGATGGCCGGGCCCGAGAAGATCGGGTGGGTGCAATACGCGTACACGTTCTTGGCGCCGCGCTCCTTGAGCACCTCGGCCGCCTTCACCAGCGTGCCGGCGGTGTCGATCATGTCGTCCATGATCACGCAGTTGCGGCCGTCGATCTCGCCGATGACATGCATCACTTCGGAGACGTTCGCCTTCGGGCGGCGCTTGTCGATGATCGCGAGGTCGGTGCCCAACTGCTTGGCCAGCGCGCGGGCGCGGACCACGCCGCCGACGTCGGGCGACACCACGATCAGGTCTTCGTACTTCTTCTGGCGCAGGTCGCCCAGCAGCACCGGCGACGCATAGATGTTGTCCACCGGGATGTCGAAGAAGCCCTGGATCTGGTCGGCGTGCAGGTCCATGGTCAGCACGCGCGCCACGCCCACCGTTTCCAGCAGGTTGGCCACCACCTTGGCCGAGATCGGCACCCGGGCGGAACGCGGCCGGCGGTCCTGCCGCGCGTAGCCGAAATAGGGAATCACCGCGCTGATCCGCTCGGCCGAGGCGCGCTTGAGCGCGTCGACCATGATCAGCAGTTCCATCAGGTTCTCGTTGGTCGGGGCGCAGGTGGACTGCACCACGAAGACGTCGCGGGCCCGCACGTTCGTGTTCAGCTCCACGGTGACTTCACCGTCGGAGAAGCGGCTGACCGAAGCCGCACCGAGGCTGATGCCCAGGTGGCCGGCGATCTCTTCCGCCAATGCCGGGTTGGCATTGCCGGTGAAGACCATGAAATCGGGTGTGGGTGCAGCCTGCATTTGAACCAGCGATGTATTCAGCCGAACGGCGACTATGAGGTTTGGCAGGGGAGGAAGGACTCGAACCCTCGCATGCCGGAATCAAAATCCGGTGCCTTAACCAACTTGGCGACTCCCCTACGCAGGTCTGACGCTGCAACCAGCCTCAAACCGAATCGTCGCTGGGTGCCCAACCGACCAGCGGATGGACCTCCATATTGCTGCATTCTCTCGCCACCCAGCCCGCAGGAGCCTGCGCCAGGGTTTGCCCCGGCGCCCACAGCGGCGGTATTTTCGCAAAAACCGCGCTGCCCGAGCCGGTCATCCGGCCTCGCAAGCCCTGCGAACCCAGCCATTGCAGCGCTTCGTCCACTTCGGGGCAAAGCCTGCGGGCCACCGGCTCCAGGTCGTTGTGACCGAAACCAAAGGGGTTTGCAGCAAAGCCTGCGATTGTAGCACTGTCGCTGTCCCGTTTCAGCGACGGGTCCTGGAAGATGTTTTTCGTGGCGAGTCCGGCAGCGGGTTTCACCACGGCAAAGCGGGCGGGCGGCACCGAAATCGGGGTGATCGCCTCGCCGATGCCCTCGACCCAGGCGTTGCGTCCGCGCAGGAAGAAGGGCACGTCGGCGCCAAGTCCCAGCCCGATCTTCTCCAGCGCCGGCAAGCCCAGGCCCAGGTTCCACAGCCGGTTCAGGGCCAGCAGGCAGCTGGCCGCGTCGGAGGATCCGCCACCCATGCCGGCCTCGGCCGGGATCCGTTTGTCGACCTGGATGTGGGCGCCTGCTGCGCTGCCGGTGGCTTGCTGCAAGGCGCGGGCGGCGCGCAGCACCAGGTCCTCGGGGGGCAGCGCCGGTCCCAGGTCTTCGCGGCTGAGGTGCCCGCCGGGGCGGAGCTCGAAGTGCAAGGTGTCCTGCCAGTCGACCAGCATGAAGGCCGACTGCAGCAGGTGGTAGCCGTCGGCCCGCCTGCCGGTGACGTGCAGGAACAGGTTCAGCTTGGCCGGCGCCGGAACGTCGTACAGGGCCCGCATCAGTGTTCGAAAGCGACCCGCAGGTCGGCCGCGGGCGCCGGCGAAGTGCGTTGCGCCCGCAGCCGGCCTTGGCCGACCTGGCTCACGTCCACCTGCCAGCCCGGCACTTCCGTGGCCCGGCCTTCCAGCCAATCGAACAGGGCGGCGACCGGCAAGGGCGTGCCCGTCACTTCGGTGACCAGCGCCTCCAGCGACGCGAACTGGCGCGTTTCCCGGCTGGAGCGCAGCGTCGCCGAGCCGGGCGACCAGGTCAGCACGCCGGCGGTGCCGCCCAGCGGGGTGAGCAGGGTGAGCTCGCCGGACGCCGGCGTTCCCTTCAGCTCGAAGCCGGCCGAGAAGGGCTGGGCGCCGTCCATGTTCAGGGACAGGCGGCCGCTCCAGGCCTGCATGCCGGGCGGCACGTCCGGCCGGCGCGGCGTCGCGCAGCCGGCCAGCACGGCCAGCAGCAGGGCCAGCGCGAAGAGGCGCCAGGCGCGCGTCAAGGCTTCACCTTCAGCCGCTTGAGCGTTTCCACCAGCGTGTCGTTTTCCGCGTTGAGCGCGAGCCCTTCGCGCCAGACTTTCTCGGCCTGGTCGCGCCGGCCCATGCTCCAGAGCACTTCGCCCAGGTGCGCGGCGATCTCGGGATCGGGCTTGTCCTTCCAGGCGGCCTGCAGCAGGCGCAGGGACTCTTCCTTGTTGCCCATGCGGAATTCCACCCAGGCCAGGCTGTCGCTGATGAAGGGGTCGCCCGGTGCGAAGTCGAGCGCCTTCAGCACCAGCTGCCTCGCTTCCGGCAGCCGCACGTTGCGTTCCGCCAGCGAGTAGCCGAGCGCGTTGTACGCGTGGTGGTAATCGGGCTTGAGCACCATCACCTGGCGCAGCAGCTTTTCCATGTCGGTGAAGTCATTGAGCTTCTCCGCCATCATGGCCTGGTCGTACAGCAGGTCCGGGTCCTTCGGCTCCTTGGCCACCGCCTGCGCCAGCAGCTGGTAGGCCGCCTTGTATTGCTTGTGGTCCCGCAGCAGCGAGATCTCCGACATCATCTTCAGGCGCGCGTCACCGGCCTTGCGTTCGGGGATGGCGCGAATCAGCTTGCGCGCTTCCTCGATCCGGCCCTGGCGCGCGAGGATGGACGCGCGCCGGTTCTGCGCCGCCATCAGGTCCTGCGGGTCGTCGATGCGGTCCAGCCATGCGGCGGCGCCGGCGTAGTCCTTGCGCTTTTCGGCCACCTGCGACAGCGACAGGTAGGCCTGCGCCAGCCCGCGCTTGCGCTCGTCGCCCTCCTGCTTCTGCGCCAGCTCGATGTAGCGCTTGAGCGCAACTTCGCCCGCGGGCAGCTGGTTGTCCTGGACCATCAGCGTGCCTTGCACCAGCCAGGCCTCCGCGAACTCGGGGCGCTCGGTGGTGATCGCCTTCAGCTGCTGCAGCGCCTCGGGGTAGCGCTGTGCGTCCAGCAAGGCGCGGGCGTAGCCCATGCGGATCTCGGGCAGCGGATTCGCGTCCAGGTACTTGCGCACCATCGCCTCGGCCTCGGGCATCTTCGGATCCATCAGCTCCAGGGCCAGCAGCGGCGGGCCTTCGTAGCGCGCGTCCAGGGTCTGGCCGCGGCGCGCCGCTTCGAGCGCGCCCGCGGTGTCGCCGGCCGCCAGCCGCATGCGGCCTATGGTGGTCCAGGCGGCGGGGCCGAGATCGGTCTTGGCCGTGTAGTCGGACAAGGCCTGTTCCACCGAGGTGGCGGCCAGCTTCTTGTCGGTGACGCGGGCAAAGTTGCGCGGCAGGGCGTTGATCACCGCCGCGCGGTCCTTGGCGTCGGCCAATGCGATCTCGGCGCGCAGCGGCTCGGCGATCTCGCCCATGCGATTGAGCGCCACCAGCACCTGCAGCACGTAGCGGTTGGCTTCGCGCGATTGCGGGAAAGCCTTCTTCCAGTCGCGCGCGGCCTGCAGCGCGGCGTCGCCGGAGCGGGCCTGGAAGGCGAGTTCCACGGCGCGCTGGTACAGCTCGGGGTCGTTGGTCTTGCGGGCGGCGTCCAGGATCAGGGCAAAGCCCGCGCCGGGCTCTTCGCCGCGGACGTTCAGCTCGCCCAGCAGCAGCTGGTAGAACAGCGCGGCGTCGAGGCCGCTGTCGGCGGGCGGCGGGTCGTCCTGGGAAAAGGCCGGCGCGCAGACGCCGCTCAACACCAGGATCGCAGCGGCGGCTGCGCGGGGGAATCTCTTCATCGAACCATAATAATCCAAGGTCTATGCCTGAACTTCCCGAGGTAGAAACCACCCGCCTCTCGTTTGCCGACCGCATCGCGGGCGCGCGCATCGAGGCGGTGCGCCTGGGCAAGCCGCTGCGCTGGCCGCTGGGCGTGAAGCCCGAGAAGCTCGTGGGCCGCACGGTGCGCGGGGTGCGCAGGCGGGGCAAGTACCTGCTGGTCGACCTCGATGCGGGCGTGCTGCTGATGCACCTGGGCATGTCCGGCAGCCTGCGCTTCGACCGCGCCATGCCCGAGGCGGCCCTGCACGACCACTTCGACCTCGTCACCAGCCAGGGCGTGTTGCGCCTGAACGACCCGCGCCGCTTCGGCGCCGTGGTGTTTGCCGAAGGCGAGTCCGCCCCGGAAGCGGTAAAGCTGCTGGGCGGCCTGGGCGTCGAGCCGCTGGAAGAAGGCTTCGACCTGGCCGCTTTCCAGGCGGGCCTCAAGCGCCGCAAGGCGCCGATCAAGCAGGTGCTGCTGGCCGGCGACCTGGTGGTGGGCGTGGGAAATATCTATGCATCCGAGGCCCTGTTCCTGGCCGGCATCCGTCCCACGCTGTCGGCCGCGAAGATCAGCCGCCCCCGCGCCGCCCGCCTGCATGCGGCGATCAAAGAAGTGTTGGCACGGGCGTTGGAAAAAGGCGGCAGCACCTTGCGCGATTTTTCCAATGCCTTCGGCGAGACCGGCTACTTCCAGCTCGAGGCCATGGTGTACGACCGGAAAGGGGAGCCGTGTCGCGTTTGCGGCACACCCATTCGCATGATCCGCCAGGGGCAGAGGGCGACGTTTTTCTGCCCGCACTGCCAGAAAAGCTGAGGGTCGAAAAAGGGGCCGATGCTATAGTCAAAGAGACCAAGTGAGCAAAGTGGCTACTTCCTTCAACGACCAGTTCGACCAGCATGGCGCATGGCGGCGTGAATTCGCCCTGCGCCTGAAGCTGTTGTCCGAGTGGCTCAAGGACCACGACCTGCTCGATAGCGCCGTCGAGGAGCGCCTGCGCCGCCTCGAAGGCCAGATGCGTTCCGACAAGGTCATGGTGGCCTTCGTCGCCGAGTTCTCGCGCGGCAAGTCGGAGTTGATCAACGCGATATTCTTTGCCGGCTACAAGCGCCGCATCATGCCGGCCAGCGCCGGGCGCACGACGATGTGCCCCACGGAGCTGGGCTACGACGCCGAAGTGCCGCCTTGCCTGCGCCTGCTGCCGATCGAGACGCGCCTGCACCCGCAGCCGCTGATGGAGTGGCGCGCGGTGCCCGAGAAGTGGGCGCGGCTGGACCTGGACGTCAACGATCCCGCGCAGCTGGCCCAGGCCTTCGAGAAGGTCTCGGAAGTGCGCCGCGTCACCAAGGACGAGGCCAAGGCCCTGGGCTTCTGGCACGAGGAAGCGCCGGAAGACAACCCGATGGTGGGCGCCGACGGCCTGGTGGAAGTGCCCAAGTGGCGCCACGCCCTCATCAACATCGCGCACCCGCTGCTGAAGCAGGGGCTGGTGATCCTGGACACCCCGGGCCTGAACGCCATCGGCGCCGAGCCCGAACTGACCGTCAACCTGATCCCGCAGGCGCACGCGGTGGTCTTCATCCTGGCCGCCGACACCGGCGTGACCAAGTCCGACCTGGCGATCTGGCGCGAGCACCTGATCGCCGAGGACGCGGACGCCGATTCGCGCCTGGTGGTGTTGAACAAGATCGACACCATGTGGGACTCGCTGTCCACGCCGGCACAGGTGCAGGCGCAGATCGACCGCCAGCGCGCCACCACCGCCGAAATCCTGGGCCTGCAGCAGGACCAGGTGATCCCGGTCTCGGGCCAGAAGGGCCTGGTCGCCAAGGTCAACAACGATCCCGAGCTGCTGGCCGCCAGCCGCCTGCCCATCCTGGAACAGGCCCTGGCGCAAGGCGTGATGGGGCAGCGGCAGAACATCCTGCGCTCCGCCGTCGGCAGCAACATCAGCGAACTGCGCACCGAAGCCACCCGCGTGCTGGGCATCCGCCGCCGCGACCTCGCCGAGCAGATGGTGGAACTCAAGGGCCTGCGCGGCAAGAACACCTCGGTCATCAAGCACATGCGCGCGCGCATCGAGCAGGAACAGGCCGACTTCGACGCCAGCGGCGCCAAGATCCACGCCGTGCGCTCGGTGCACCTGAAGCTGTTGCGCGACGTGTTCAACCTGCTCGGCACGCAGACCATGAAGTCGGAGATGGGCGAGCTCACCACGGCGCTGCGCCAACCCGGCATCAAGCTGGGTGTGCGCAAGGCCTACGCCGCCACCTTCAACCGGCTGCGCGAAGGCCTGCGCAAGGCCGAAAAGACCAGCAGCGAAATCCAGAACATGCTGACGGGCACCTTCCGCCAGCTGAACGCCGAATACGGCTTCTCGCTGCAGGCGCCGCGCGAGCCGGACCTGGCGCGCTACGAGCGCGACCTCGACCTGGTGGAGCGCAGCCACAACCAGTACCTGGGCGTGAGCAACGCGCTGCGCCTGGCGCAGCCGGAGTTCGCCGACCGCCTGGTGCGCGCGCTGGCCACGCGGCTGCGCGTGATCTACGAATCGGCGCTGGGCGAAGTGGAGCTGTGGAACAAGTCCGCGGCCGCGCAGCTCGACGCGCAGCTGCGCGAACGCCGCCGCAACTTCGGCCGCCGCATCGAGGCCATCGAGCGCATCCAGCAGGCCGCCAGCGGCCTGGACGACCGCATCGCCGAGATCGAGTCGCAGGAGCACGCGCTCGACATGCTCGATGCGAAGCTCGCCGAGCTCACCTCGCACCTGACCGCGACGCCGATGGCTGCCAAGGCGGCCAACGCGCAGTCGGCGCTGAAGACAGCCTGAGGCCATGAAGCTGCCGGCTGGCTTCGCCGGCCGCGTGGTGCGCTGGCAGCGCACGCACGGCCGCAACACCCTTCCCTGGCAGAACACGCGCGACCCGTATCGCGTGTGGCTGTCCGAAATCATGCTGCAGCAGACGCAGGTCGCCGCGGTGCTGGGTTACTACTCGCGCTTCCTGGAACGCTTTCCCGACGTGCGCGCGCTGGCTGCGGCGCCGCTGGACGACGTGCTGGGCTTGTGGAGCGGGCTGGGTTACTACTCGCGTGCGCGCAACCTGCACGCGTGCGCGCAGCAAGTGGTGGAACTGCACGGCGGCGAATTCCCCCGCAAGGCCGAAGTACTGCAGACGCTGCCGGGCATCGGGCCATCGACCGCTGCCGCGATCGCGTCTTTCTGCTTCGGCGAGCGGGTTGCGATCTTCGACGGCAACGTCAAGCGGGTGCTTTCGCGGGTGCTGGCCTATGGCGAGGACCTGTCGTCATCGGCCAACGAGCGCGTGCTGTGGGATCACGCGCGTGGCCTGCTGCCGGCGCGCGAGCTGCAGGAGAACATGCCGCGCTACACGCAGGGCCTGATGGACCTGGGCGCGACGCTGTGCACGCCGCGCAATCCGACCTGCCTGCTATGCCCCGTGCAGGCCGATTGCGGCGCGGCGGCCGAGGGTCGGCCGGAGGCCTATCCGGTCAAGACGAAGAAGTTGAAGCGCAGCGCGGAGTCGTTGTGGCTGCTGCACGCGCAGGCCGAAGAGGGCCGGGTGTGGCTGCAGAAGCGGCCGACGCCCGGGGTGTGGGCGGGCTTGTATTGCCTGCCGGTGTTTGCCAGCCGGGAAGCGTTGGATGAAGTGTTGCCCCGCAAGGCGAAGGTGCGCGAGGCGGAGCCCTTCGTGCATGTGTTGACGCACAAGGACCTGCATCTGCATCCGGTCGAGGCCGTGTTGCCGGCCGGGTGGGGTGGTATCGAAGGCGCGTGGTTCGGGGCGAAGGAGTGGCCGGCCTTGGGATTGCCGGCGCCGGTGCGCAGGATCCTCGAAGCGGGCTGATCCGCCGGGGAGCCGGGGTTGCCACCCCGGCATCACCGCTTGCCCAGCTCCCGGTGCCGCTTCAGCGTCGTCCACCGCTCCTCGAACTCCTCCGCCAGCTTCTCCACCAGGTACACCGAGCGGTGCTGCCCGCCCGTGCAGCCGATGGCCACGGTGACGTAGCTGCGGTGGTTGCGCGCCAGCGGCTCCAGCCAGTGGTCGAGGAAGGCCGCGATGTGCTCGTACATCTGGTCGACTTCCTCGTGCTCGCGCAGGTAGGCGGCCACCGGCTCGTCGAGGCCCGTGAGGTCGCGCAGCTCCGGCACGTAGTGCGGGTTCGGCAGCATGCGCACGTCGAAGATGTAGTCGGCGTCCACCGGTATGCCGCGCTTGAACGCGAACGATTCGAACACCAGCGTCAGCTGCGCATGCGGCGCCGACAGCAACGACTTCACGTAATCCTGCAGCTGCGCGCCGCGCAGCACGCTGGTGTCGATGACGTGCGCATGTTCGCGCAGGTCGGCCAGCAGCTCGCGCTCCAGCTCGATCGCATCCACCAGCGCCCGGTGCTGGTCGACGCCATCCTCGACGCCCGCTTTCGACAGCGGATGGCGGCGCCGCGTTTCGGAGAAGCGCCGCACCAGCGTGTCGGTGGTCGCGTCCAGGAACAGCGGCCGCACGGCGATGCCGCGCGTCATCAGCTGGCGGAGCTGCGCCGGCACCAGCGGCAGCGACACCGCGCTGCGCACGTCCATCGCGATCGCCACCCGGTGCGCCGCGTGCTTCACCTCGAGTTCCACGAAGGACAGCAGCAGTTCCGGCGGCAGGTTGTCCACGCAGAAGTAGCCCGCGTCTTCCAGCGCGCGCAGCGCCACCGACTTGCCGGAGCCCGACATGCCGGTGATGAGGACGAGTTCGAGGGACACTAGTTGAGCCCCAGCATTTCCTTGGCATGCGCCAGCGTCGTGCCCGAGAGGCGCTCGCCACCGAGCATGCGCGCGACTTCGGCCACGCGCTTCTCGCCTTCGACGGCCGTGACGCTGCTGGCAACGCCCTTGCCCGCGGCCTGCTTGGCCACCACCAAGTGATGGTCGGCGCAGGCCGCAACCTGCGGCAGGTGCGTGACGGCCAGCACCTGGCGGTCGCGTCCCAATTGCTTCATCAGGCGGCCGACCGTCTCGGCCACCGCGCCGCCGACGCCGGAATCGACCTCGTCGAAGATCAGCGTGCCGGCCGTGCCGATGCGGCTCGTGGTCACCGCGATCGCCAGCGCGATGCGCGAGAGCTCGCCACCCGAGGCGACCTTGCCCACCGGGCGCGGGGTGCTGCCTGCGTGTCCGGCCACCAGGAAGGCCACTTCCTCCAGCCCGAAGGCGGAAGGCGTCTCCAGCTTTTCCAGCGCGACTTCGAAGCGGCCGCCTTGCATGCCCAGGCCTTGCATCGCCGCCGTGACGGCCTTGGCCAGCTGCGGCGCCGCCTTGGCACGCGCCTTGGCCAGGCTGCGCGCCTCGGCCAGGAAGGCCTCGCCTTCCTTCTTCTCCGCGGCTTCCAGCGCGGCGAGGTCGGCGGCCGCATCCAGCTTCGCCAGTTCTTGCTTCCAGCCCGCCAGCAGAGCCGGCAGTTCGGCCGGGGTGCGCTTGTACCGGCGCGAGAGCGACAGCCAGGACGCCATGCGTTCGTCCAGTTCCGCCAGGCGTTCGGGATCCAGGTCGGTCTTGCGCAGGTAGGCCTGCAGCGAGTGCGCGGCGTCCTCCACCTGCGCCAGGCTGGAGGCCAGCACTTCGGCGATCTCGCGGAACTGCGGCTCCAGGTGCTCCTGCCCGCGCAGCGCGTCCAGCGCCTGCGCCACGCCCTGGCGGGCGCCCCCGTCCTCGCCATCCAGCACTTCCTGAGCGGCCCGCGCCGCATCGAGCAGCGCCTGCGCATGCGACAGGCGCGTGTGGCTGGCATTGAGCTCGTCCCACTCGTCGTCGCGCGGCGCCAGCTTGTCGACCTCGCCGATCTGCCAGGCCAGGCGCTCGCGTTCGCGCTGGAGCGAATCCTGGGCCGCGCGCGCATCGGCCAGCGTCTTCTGCGCCGCGCGCCAGCCTTGCCACAGCGACTGCAGATTGCCGGCATCCAGCCCCGCGTAGCCATCCAGCAGGTCGCGCACCGCGGCGGGGCGCGTCAGGCTTTGCCAGGCGTGCTGGCCGTGGATGTCCACCAGCTGCTCGCCTGCTTCGCGCAACTGCGTGGCGGTGGCGGCGCCCCCGTTGATCCAGGCGCGGCTCTTGCCCTGGCTGTCGATGCTGCGCCGGAGCAGAAGGGAGTCGCCGGCGTCGAAGCCGGCCTCCTGCAGCCACGGCACCAGTGCGTCGGGCAACTCGAATTCGGCGGAGATCTCCGCCCGCGTGGCGCCTTCGCGCACCACGGTGGCCTCGGCGCGCGCGCCCAGCGCCAGCTGCAGCGCATCGACCAGGATGGACTTGCCCGCGCCGGTTTCGCCGGTGAGCACGGAAAAACCGTCGCCCAGGTCGAGTTCGAGCTCGCGGACGATCACGAAATCACGGAGAGCAATGCGTTTGAGGCTCATGCGCCCTCGTTCCAGTGCAGTTTCTTGCGCAGCGTATCGAAATAGGTCCAGCCCTTCGGGTGCAGGAAGCGCACCTTGTGCTGTGACCTGCGCACCGAGATGCGGTCGCCGTGCAGCAGCGAGGCCAGCGACTGCATGTCGAAATTGGCGCTGGCGTCACGGCCGGCCACCAGTTCGATGCCGATCTCCACGCTGTCCGGCAGCACGATGGGCCGGTTCGACAAGGTGTGCGGCGCGATCGGCACCAGCACCCAGCCGTGGATGGATGGGTGCAGCAGCGGCCCGCCCGCCGACAGCGCATAGGCGGTCGACCCGGTGGGCGAGGCCACGATCAGGCCGTCGGCGCGCTGGTTGGCCACGAAATGGCCGTCCACCTCCACCCGCAGTTCCACCATGCCGGAGGTGGCGCCACGGTTCACCACCACGTCGTTCATGGCCAGCGCGTCGAACACGCACTGGCCGTCGCGCAACACCCGCGCGTGCATCAGGGTGCGCTGGTCCTCCTCGTACTCGCCCGCCAGCATGGGCGGCAGCACGGTGCGGAAGTGCTCCAGGGGGATGTCGGTGATGAAACCCAGCCGGCCCTGGTTGATGCCGATCAGGGGCACGCCGTGGCGCGCGAGCTGGCGCCCTATCCCCAGCATGGTGCCGTCGCCGCCCACCACCAGCCCCAGGTCGCACTGGGCGCCGATCTCGGCAACCTCGAGGGTGGGATAACCCGCGAGTCCCGCATTGGAGGCGGTGTCGCGTTCCACCACCACTTCGCAGCCCTGGGCCGCCAAAAAATTCGCAATGTCGTCCATCGCGGCGCGCGTGGAGGCCGCCACCGCCGGCGGAACCGCGGCGTGGTACTTGCCGATCAGCGCGACCTGCCGGAAGATGGATTTCATCGGCAAATTACATCACTAAAATCGCCAACGTGACCCCCATGAAGCTCGACGACCGCGCCAAGCTGTTGCTGAAAGCCCTGATCGAGCGCTACATCGCCGAGGGGCAGCCGGTAGGCTCGCGCACGCTTTCGCGCGCCTCGGGGCTGGAACTCTCGCCCGCCACCATCCGCAACGTGATGTCGGACCTGGAGGAACTGGGCCTGGTCGCCAGCCCGCACACCTCCGCCGGGCGCATCCCCACCGCCCGTGGTTACCGGTTGTTCGTCGACACGATGCTGACCGCCAAGCGTGACGACTTCGCGACACCGTCGCTGCCGGCCGACCAGCCGCAGAAGGTGATCGCCAACGCGGCGCACATGTTGTCGAACCTGTCGCAGTTCGTCGGCGTGGTGGTCGCGCCGCGCCGCAGCTCGGTCTTTCGCCACATCGAATTCCTGCGCCTTTCGGAGCGCCGCTTCCTGGTGATCATCGTGTCGCCCGACGGCGACGTGCAGAACCGCGTGGTGCACACCGCCGCGGACTACACCCAGTCGCAGCTGGCCGAAGCCGCCAACTTCCTGAACGCCAACTACGCCGGCCTGGCGATGGAGGAAGTGCGCTCGCGCCTGAAGAACGAGGTGGACGCCTTGCGCAGCGAGATCGTGGTGCTGATGCAGACCGCGGTGGAGGCCAGCTCGCAGGCCATGAACGAGGACCAGGAGGAAGTCGTGATCTCCGGCGAGCGCAACCTGCTGGCCGTGAGCGACCTGAGCGACATGGCCCACCTGCGCCGCGCCTTCGAGCTGTTCGAGCAGAAGACGCAACTGATGCGCCTGCTGGACGTCTCCAGCCAAGCGGAAGGCGTGCGCATCTTCATCGGCGGCGAGAGCCACATCGTTCCGTTCGAGGACCTCTCGGTGGTGAGCGCGCCCTACGAAGTGGACGGCCACGTGGTCGGCACGCTCGGCGTGATCGGCCCGACGCGCATGGCCTACGACCGCATGATCCAGATCGTCGACATCACGTCGAAGCTGGTGAGCAACGCGCTGAGCCACAAGTCCTGAGCGCCGGCGCTCATCGCGCGCACTGAATCAGCGCCCGCGCAGGATGGCATCGATGTGCTGCGCCACAAGCGGATCCTCCAGGATCGCGATGTGGTCGTCGTCGAAGCCGCGCACGGACGCCGCCTGCCGCTGAGCCGCCCAGTGCAGCTGGCTCGCCAGCGGCACCGTCGTGTCGCGATAGCCGAACACCATGTGATGCTGCACGCCCGTCGGCAGGGGCTGCGCGAACAGGTTGTCGACGAAGGTGCTGCGAGGGCTCATGTCGCGCCACACCGGCATCACCACGGGGGAATGGTCAACGCCTTTCTGCGCCGCGGCTGCGCCGCGGCTGCGCCGCCAAATGGCGAGGAGATGGAGACGAAGTTGCGCACGTAGCGGCATTCCCCCGCGTCCCGGCAGTCCTGGAGGAAGGAGCGCACGACCAGCCCGCCCATGCTGTGCGCCACCACGTGGAGCCCGGTGAAGCGGCGCTCCAGCCACAGCTGGTTCAGCATGGCGAGCAGGCCGGTGCCGACCACGTCGAGGTCCAGCCCGGAGGGGTAATAGAAGAACCAGGGCTGGAAGCGGCTGCGGTCCAGGCCCCGCACCAGCGCATCGAAGTCGCGCGGCGAACCGCCCATGCCATGCACCAGCAGGACCGGCGTGCGGTCCGCCGCGTAGGGCTGCTGGAAGTAGATGCCCGCGAGTCCCTCGCGCATGAAACTGACCGGCTTCCACATCCCTTCGCGCGCCTTCTCGCGGTCGAAGCGCGGATCGTCCAGGCCGGCCACCGTTCCCAGCTGCGTGGGCACGCCCCCGATCAGGCGATCGCGGGCGGCGAAGAGGCTGCCCTGGGGGCGCATGGGTGGCGCCGCCTGGTCGGCGGCAGGCCGGAGCTGCAGCCTGAGCGGATCGCGCGCAGGACCAGCGGGAAGTGGATGCCAGGCGAAGGGCTCTTCCGCGTCGTATTGCAGGTTGCCGTTGGCGTCGTGGAAGGCGAAGACGCTGCGCGCCGAGCGGTGCACGAGCGCCTCGAACGGACCGGCCCCGTCGAACACCTTGAAGCTGAGCGTGTGGCCCTCGCCATCGAGCGAGACCAGCAGCAGCGTGCAGTCCTGGCACGCATCGAAGCGGAGCGTTCCGCCCACCGTGGCCACCGTGGCGTCGTAGACCTGCAGTTCGTCCTTGAGGGACAGCAGCTGGCCGCAGCCGGGAAGCAGGAGCACCAGCGCGGCGGCGAAGAGGCGGCTCATGCGGCGGGAGTGTGGAGGCCGCCTTCCTGGCGCGCACTTGGACCAAGGTCTCACGAGCATCCGCCGCCTACAATCCTCGCTGGCGGGCCGTTAGCTCAGTTGGTTAGAGCAGGGGACTCATAATCCCTTGGTCGCAGGTTCAAGTCCTGCACGGCCTACCAGTCCCCGCGCATCCGCGCCCTCAAGCCACCGCCGGCAAGCCCGCCAACAGCTTGTCCAGCGTGATCGGATAGTCCCGCACCCGCACGCCGGTGGCGTTGTAGATCGCGTTCGCCACCGCTGCTCCCACCCCGCAGATCCCGAGCTCCCCGACACCCTTGGCCTTCATCGGCGAGGAAATCGGGTCGGTCTCGTCCAGGAAGATCACGTCCTGGTGCGGGATGTCGGCATGCACCGGCACCTCGTAGCTGGCGAGGTCGTGGTTGACGAAGAAGCCGCGCCGCTTGTCGACGGCCAGTTCCTCCATCAGCGCCGCGCCCACGCCCATGGTCATCGCGCCGATCACCTGGCTGCGCGCCGCCTTCGGGTTCAGGATGCGGCCGGCCGCGCAGACGGCCAGCATGCGGCGCACCCGCACTTCGCCGGTGGCGGCGTCGACGGCGACCTCGACGAAGTGGGCACCGAAGGTGGACTGCTGGTACTTCTTGTCCAGGTCCCCGTATTCGATGAAGTCTTCGCCGACCAGGCCGTCGCTGCCCGCCACTTCGGCCAGCGGCATCGAGCGTTCGCCCGAACGCACCATGCCGTCGGCGAACTCCACGTCCGCCGCGGGCATGCCCGCCTTCTTCGCGATCGCTTCCCGCAGCTTCATGCACGCCGCATACACACCCGACGTCGAGTTGTTGCCGCCCCACTGGCCGCCGGAACCGCAGGACACGGGGAACGCAGAATCGCCCAGCCGCACGAAGACCTTCGCGAGCGGCACGCCCATGGTCTCGGCGGCGGTCTGCGCGATGATGGTGTAGCTGCCGGTGCCGATGTCGGTCATGTCCGTTTCCACGGTCACCATGCCGCGGTTGTCCAGGCGCACGCGCGCGGCGGACTTGGTCAGCAGGTTGTTGCGGAAGGCCGCGGCCACGCCCATGCCCACCAGCCAGCGGCCGTCGCGCACCTGGGCCGGTTTCGCATTGCGCTTGTTCCAGCCGAAGCGGTCCGCGCCGGTGCGCAGGCACTCCACCAGCTTGCGCTGCGAGAAGGGCCGGCCCGGCTTCTCCGGATCCATCTGCGTGTCGTTGGCGATGCGGAACTCCACCGGGTCCATGCCCAGCTTCTCCGCCATTTCGTCCATGGCGATTTCCAGCACCATCAGGCCGGGCGCCTCGCCGGGCGCGCGCATGGCGTTGCCTTCGGGCAGGTCCAGCACCGCGAGGCGCGTGGTCGTCAGGCGGTTGGCGCCGGCGTAGAGCAGGCGCGTCTGGTTGACGGCCGTTTCGGCCGAGCCGTCCGGCAGGTTGCCCGACCAGCCTTCGTGCGCGATGGCGGTGATCTTGCCGTCGCGGGTGGTGCCGATGCGCACGCGCTGGATGGTTGCCGGCCGGTGCGTCGTGTTGTTGATCATCACCGGGCGTTGCAGGGCGACTTTCACCGGGCGCTTGGCGGCCCGCGCGCCCAGCGAAGCCAGCAGAACGTCGGCGCGCAGGAACAGCTTGCCGCCGAAGCCGCCGCCGATGAAGGGCGAGACCAGGCGCACGTTGGCCTTGGGGATGCCCAGCGTCTTGGCCAGGTCGCCCACGCTCCAGGCGACCATCTGGTTGGATGTCCACACCGTCAGCTTGTCGCCCTTCCAGGCGGCGACGGTGGCGTGCGGTTCCATCATGGCGTGCGACTGGTCGGGCGTCGTGTAGCTCGCGTCCAGTTGCACAGGCGCCGTCGGGAACGTGCCTTCGAAATCGCCCACCTTGGATTGCGGCGGGCCGGCAAAGGCCGTCGGCTTGGGCATCTTGGCGCCGGCCTTCTCGGCCTGCAGGTCGAACTTGCCGGGCGTGCGCTCGTAGGTGACCTTCACCAGCTGCGCCGCGGCTCGCGCTTCCTCGATGCTGCGGGCGACGACCAGCGCCACGGCCTGGTGGTAGTGGTCCACCTGCGGGCCTGCCAGCAACTTGGCGGTGTTGAAGTTGCCCTTGCCCAGCTTGCCGGCGTTGCGCGCGGTGACGATGGTGATGACGCCCGGCGCCGCGCGCGCGGCAGCCAGGTCCATGGAGGCGATCCGGCCCTTGGCGATGCCGGCGCCGACCACGTAGCCGTACGCGGCATCGGGCGCGACGTCGTGACGCTCGTAGGCATAAGGCGCCGTGCCGGTCGTCTTCAGCGGTCCTTCGACGCGGTCGGTCGGCTTGCCGATGACCTTCAGCTGGTCGATGGGGTTGGTGGTTGCGGGAGTGTCGAACTTCATGTCAGCCCCTTGCCTGTGCCACGGCCGCGGCGATGGTGCGCTCCGCCAGCGGGAGCTTGAAGGCGTTGTCGTGGGTGGGCCGGGCGCCGGCAAGCAGTTGCGAGGCGAACGCGCGCGCGCCTTGCGGCAGGCCGGCTTCCGCCGCTTCGACGCGCCAGGGTTTGTGGGCGACCCCACCCAGCGCGACGCGGCCGCTGCCGTCGCGCTGCACGATGGCGGCGACGGAGACCAGCGCGAAGGCATACGAAGCGCGGTCGCGCACCTTGCGATAGACGTGCGTGCCGCCCAGCGGACGCGGCAGCGTCACCGCGGTGATCAGCTCGTCGCGTTCGAGGTTGGTGTCGATGTGCGGCGTGTTGCCGGGCAGGCGATGGAAGTCCGCGATGGGAATGACCCGCGCGCGGCCATCCGGTTTCACGGTTTCCACCTGCGCGTCGAGCACGCGCATCGCCACCGCCATGTCGCTTGGATGCGTGGCGATGCAGGCTTCGCTGCTGCCCACCACCGCCAGCTGGCGGCTGAAACCACCGATCGCGCTGCAGCCGCTGCCGGGCTTGCGCTTGTTGCAGGGCTGGTCGGTGTCGTAGAAGTAAGGGCAGCGCGTGCGCTGCAGCAGGTTGCCCGCGGTGGTCGCCTTGTTGCGCAGTTGCCCGGACGCGCCCGCCAGCAGCGCACGCGACAGCACGCCGTAGTCGCGCCGCACACGCTCGTCGGCGGCCAGCGCCGTGTTGCGCACCAGTGCGCCTATGCGCAGGCCGCCTTCCGGCGTGGCTTCGATCTTGTCCAGCGCGAGGCCGTTTACGTCCACCAGGTGGCCGGGCGCCTCGATCTGCAGCTTCATCAGGTCCAGCAGGTTGGTGCCGCCGGCGATGAACTTCGCATCGGGCCGGCGCGCGACGGCGCCGGCCGCTTCGGCCGGCGAGCCGGCCTTTTCATAGGTGAAGGCCTTCATGTACGCACCCCTGCAACCTCGCTGATCGCGTCGACGATGTTGGAGTAGGCGCCGCAGCGGCAGATGTTGCCGCTCATGCGTTCGCGCAGTTCGTCCACCGACAGCAGGGGCTTGGCCGTGATGTCGCCGCTCACGTGGCTGGGGATGCCGCGGCGCAGTTCGTCGAGCGCGCCCACGGCGGAGCAGATCTGGCCTGGCGTGCAGTAACCGCACTGGTAGCCGTCGTGCTTGACGAAGGCCGCCTGCAAGGGATGCATGCGTTGCGGCGTCCCCAGGCCTTCGATGGTCGTGACCTTGCTGCCCTGGTGCATCACGGCGAGGGTCAGGCAGGAATTGATGCGTTCGCCGTCCACCAGCACGGTGCAGGCGCCGCACTGTCCGTGGTCGCAACCTTTCTTGGTGCCGGTGAGTTTCAGGTGCTCGCGCAGCGCGTCGAGCAAGGTGGTGCGCGTGTCGAGCTGCAGCGTGCGGCGCTCGCCGTTCACTTCCAGCACCACTTCGGTGCCGGCGCCCGAGGCATTGGCGGTGGGTGCGGCGGCCGCGGGCGCTGCGCCGGCTTCGGTCGTCACTGCGGCTGCGGCCGCCGAGGCGGCGCCGGCGATCAGCACGTCGCGGCGCGAGACGCTGAGGTCGTCTTCGAAACTGTCCATGAACTCTCCTGGGGGAAATTGCGGCCGAACGCAGGAGCTTCACGGACATGCGCCGACGCGAGTGTCGGCTCGGCGCTGACGGGCTTGTCAGCCGCGACGCGCGTCCGGCTGCTCGCAGCGCAGCCGCAGCCTCTCCAGCGCACCCTCATGACGCGCATGGCGTTGCACCAGCCAATCGAGGCCCTTCGCCGCGGCGCGCAGTTCCCACAACGCCTGCGTGAACTCGAAGTGGCTGATGTGCACCTCCAGCCATTCGGCGTGCAGCCAGGGCAGGCCGGTCGCCGCGCGATGCATCTGCAGCAGCAGGTCGGCCGCGGCGCGGTAGTTCTCCATCTTCCAATCGGGCTGCGCCAGGGCGCCGATGATCGCCTGGTAAGACTGCAGCGCCGCCATCAGCCGCGCCGCCGGGACCTTGTCGTCGGCTTCTTCCACTGTCTGCTCTCCGTACTTGCGAGAGCAACCTTAGCGAGCGGTTCTGTCCGATAACGAACACAGGCTAGGCCTTGCGGCCCGCTATCGCGCTTTCGTATTCGCCCCGGATGATGCGGTAGCAGGGACAGCTCGCATCTTCCAGGCCGTCGCGGTCCAGGATGCGGATGTGGCCCCGGTTGTACGTGATCAGGCGGCGGTCCCGCAGCGTGGAGGCGACCTGGCTCACCGTGGCCCGGCGCTCGCCCAGCATGTGGCCCAGGTACTCCTGGGTCAGGTCGAATTCGTCGCCGTTCACGCGGTCGTGCGTCATCAGCAGCCAGCGGGCGCAACGCTGGAGCGCCGAGTGCGTGCGGTTGCAGGCGCAGCCTTGCGAGGCCTGGATGAACAGCGTGTGTGCGTAGCGCAGCACGACGTCCGCCACGCCCGGGATGGTGTAAGCGGCCTGCTGGAAGGCCTCGGCTTCCATGCGCCAGCCGTGGCCGCTGACCTGCACGAAAAGGTCGCCGGGCGAGTGCGGCGCGCCCAGCAGCAGCGAGGCACCGGCCATGCCTTCCTTGCCGATGGTGCCCACTTCCACGCGCCGGCCGCGGTCGTCCGCCGGCGCCAGCATGGAGATCACACCATCGGCGGGAAACCACACGTTGCGGATCAGGCGGCCGTGCGCCATCACCGGGTCGCCCACGTGCAGTTGCACGAACGTCAGTTCCCCGGCTAGTGCCGCCAGCGCCGGCTCGTGGAGCTGCGCCAGCAGGCGATTGCTGCGAAAGTCGGAGTGCTGTTCCATGGCGCGCATGCTTGCATCCGCCAGCGCGGCCGTCGTGTCGGAAAAGTTCTTGACCTGCAGAGCCTGCCGTACTTCCAGCGCCACGTAGGAAGGCACGCTGCGCGCGCGTGGCTTGCGGCCGACGGGGCGGAGGCTCGCCGCGCGTCAAAGTTGGTGCATGACGAAGAAGCTCTTCGAAGTCGACGATCTCTACCTGCACCAAAAGATCACCGAGGTAGCCTGCCGGCAGGGGACGGGCGAAGCAGCCTTTACCGTGCGCAGCGTCGACGCCCAGAAGGACGGCTACTTCTCGTGCATCTGGCTCGCTCCCCTGGACGGATCGGCGCCGCCGCGCCAGGTGACCCATGGCCCGGGCGACGACAACTCGCCGCGCTGGTCGCCCCAAGGGGACCGGCTGGCCTTCATCTCCTCGCGCTCCGGCGTGCTGCAGCCTTACCTGCTGCCCCTGCAAGGCGGAGAGGCGCAGGCGCTGGGCCGGTTCGATTCGGCCGTGTCCGGCCTTTGCTGGGCCCCCGATGGCCAGTGGCTGGCGGTTACGGCTGCGGTGACGGTCGATCCCGACTGGCGCGGCAGCCGCGCCGCCGGCCGCAAGGCGAACCCGGGCCCCGCCGAACTGGCCTGGAAGCTGCCGTACAAGAGCGACGGCATCGGCTACACGCTGCGGCGCGAGATCCACCTGTTCCGTCTCGATGCCAACACGGGCGAAAAGAAGCAGCTCACCGACGGCGCTTTCGACATCCTCGGTTTCGACATTTCCCCGGACGGCCAGCGCGTCGCGCAGGTGCGCACGCGCATCGGGCGCTTCGCGCACGCCACGGACCTGTGGGTCAGCGACTCGGACGGCGGCAACGCGCGCCAGCTCACGAAGGACATCGCCACGGTGATGCAGCCGGTCTGGTCGCCCGACGGCCGCTGGATCGCCTTCACCGGCGCTCAGGCGGAAGGCGACGGTCGGATGGGCCTGTGGCTGCTGGATTTCGCCACCGGCAAGGTGCGCCGCGTCGGCAGCGACGACCTGGAAGCGGCGGCGCCGGACGCCGTGCACTGGGGCGCCGACTCGCAGACGCTCCTGTTAGCGCAGGCCTCGCGCGGCCGCCATCCCATCGTCAAGCTGGAACTGGGCAGCGACAAGATCACTGAGCTGCGCGCCGGCGACCGCCAGCTCGGCGCCCTGGGCTTCGACGGCGAACGCTTCGCCTATCCGATCGAGTCCATGACCGCGCCTTCCGACCTGTTCACCTGCATGGCCGACGGCAGCCAGGAAAAGCGGCTGAGCGACCTCAACTCCTGGTACCGCGAACGCGCGCCGCTGACCTGCGAAGCGCGCACCTTCGAGGTGCCCGACGGCCGCGGCGGCAAGGAAACCATCCAGGGCTGGCTGCTGCGCGCCAAGGACCGGAAGGGTCCGCTGCCGCTGCTGAACGACGTGCACGGCGGCCCGGCCGCCTACGTGCAGCTCGATTACGACACCAACGTCTTCTGGCAGGTGCTGTGCGCGCAGGGCTGGGCGGTGCTGGCGCTCGACGCGGTGGGCTCGGCCAGCTACGGGCGCGAGTTCTGCGACCGCCTGGCGGGCCATTGGGGCGAGTACGACCTGCCGCAGCACCGGGCCGCGGTCGCGCAACTGCAGTGCGAAGGCCTGTGCGACGACCGCGTGGCCATCAGCGGCAAGTCCTACGGCGGGTACATGAGTGCCTGGGCCGTCGGCCACTGCGACGACTTCCGCGCGGCCGTCGTCATGGCGCCGGTAGGCAACATCGAGACGCACTACGGCACGTCCGATGGCGGCTACTACGCCGACCCGCTCTACATGGGCACGCCGGGTCACTTCGACCGCAAGCTCGCGCGCAAGCTGTCGCCGCTGCAATCGATCGAGCGCGCCACCACGCCGACGCTGTTCCTGCAGGGCAAGGAAGACGAGCGCTGCCCCAAGTGCCAGTCGGAAGAGCTTTTCGTGAGCATGCTGCGCGCCGGCGACACGCCCGCGGAGCTCGCGCTCTATGCCGGCGAAGACCACCACTTCCTGGGCGAGGGCAAGCCCTCGGTGCGCGCCGACGCCGCCCAGCGCATCGTCGACTGGGTCACGCAGTACTGCAAGGCAGCGCCGGCCCAGCCGGCCGACAACGAACAACACGAGACGGAGTTATCGAGTGAGAGTACTGCTGGTTGAAGACAACGCGCGGATGGCGGACGAGTTCCGCCGCATGCTGGAATCCATGGAGCGCACCGAGGTCGTCGCGGTTGCGCGCACGCAGCAGGAGGCGCTGGCCTGGCTGCGCTTGCACCCCGATGGCTGGGACCTCGCGCTCGTCGACCTGTTCCTGCAGCAGGGCCACGGCTTCGAGGTGCTGCGCCATTGCCGCAAGCTGCGGCGCGACCAGCGCGCCGTCGTCGTCACCAACTACACCCGCGACCCGGTGCGCGAGCACGCCCGCCAGGCCGGCGCCGACGCGGTGTTCGACAAATCCTTCGAACTCGACGCGCTGGTGGATTACTGCGTCGAGTTCTGCCGCAGCCTCGACGCCCGCTTCCGCCCTCCGGGCGGCTTGGCCGCAGTGAGCCATGCGGCCCACCAGCGGCACGCGCGGCCGCGTACGTTGCGCTGATCCCGAGGCCCGAAAGCCCCGCGTCAGCAGCCGCCAAATTGCCTGCTATAATCTCGAGCTCTGCGCGGCTGTAGCTCAGTTGGATAGAGTACTTGGCTACGAACCAAGGGGTCGTGGGTTCGAATCCTGCCAGCCGCACCAGAACCTTTCCGAATGGCCTGGAAGCTTCACCGCTTCCAGGCCATTTCCGTTGCGCGAGCCGACGATAATCGGCGCCCCATGCACCTCAAGGTCGGCGAACTCGCGCGGCGCACCGGCCTCACGGTGCGCACGCTCCACCATTACGACGAAATCGGCCTGCTCAAGCCTTCGGGCCGCAGCGAGTCCGGCTACCGCATGTACGACGCGCAGGACGTCGCCCGGCTGCATGCGATCCAGGCCCTGCGCTACATGCGGATGCCGCTGGCGGAGATCGGACCCCTGTTGGACGGCCGGCACGCCAGGCCGGAAGCGATCATCGACGAGCAGATGCGGGCGCTGCAGCGGCAGATCCGCGAGGCGACCGAGCTGCACGACCGGCTGGCGCTGCTGCGCGAGGGCATCCTGGCCGGCAAGGCCCTGGACATCGCCGACTGGGTGGAAAGCCTGCAGCGGATGGCGACCTTCGGCAAGTACTTCAGCGCCGGCGAACTCAAGTCCATCTTCACCCGCTACGCCGAGGTCCAGCGCGAATGGCTGGCCCTGCAGCCCGAGGTGCGGGCGCATATGGAGGCCGGCGGTGCGATCGATTCGCCGGCGGGCCAGGCGCTCACGCGGCGCTGGATGCAGCTGATGATGCGCTGGATGCGCGGCGACTTCGCGCTGATGGAGCGCTGGGGCGCGATGTACCGCGAGGAACCCTCGGCGCACGGCATGCACGGCGCGCCGCCGGCGGACATGATCGCCTACATGGAGGGCGCGATCGCCTGGCGCTACCGGCTGCTGTGCACGCACTTCGACGAGGCCGAGATCAAGGCCGTGGGTTACGTCCCGGACGCCGAGTTCGCCGCCATCGAGGCGGCCGGGCAGAAGCTGCTGGCGGCAGGCGCCAGCCCGCGCAGCCGGCCGGCCCGGGCGCTCTTCGCGCGCTGGGCGGAACTGACCGAGCGCACCTCCGGCGGCAACGCCGCGATCCGCCGCAAGCTGCAGACGATGCACCTGGCCGATCCGCTGCTGCTGGCCGGGCATCCGCTCGGACCGGAGGTGCGGCGTTTCCTGCAGGCCGCCGGCGAAAGCGCTTGACCCTCACGTAACGTGAGGCCCGAAAGTGGATCCCGTCCCAGGAGGATCCACATGCAAACAACGACCAACCCGCGCGCCGAGCTGCTGCGCGACCCCAACTTCCGCTGGCTGATGGCCGGCAGCGCGGTGTCGCTGCTGGGCGACCAGTTCACCCTGATCGCCTTGCCCTGGCTGGTGCTGCGCATCACCGGCGACACCGCGGCGCTCGGCCTGGTGCTGGCGCTGATCGGCGTGCCGCGCGCGCTGTTCATCCTGGTGGGCGGCGCGGTGGTCGACCGGTTCTCGCCGTACCGCGTCCTGATGCTGACCAAGTATGTCAACGCGGTGCTGCTGGCCGTGCTGGCCGTCGGCGTGTACCTGGGCGCGCCGCCCTTGCCGGCGCTCTATGCGCTGGCGCTCGCGCTGGGCCTGGCCAGCGCCTTCAGCATTCCGTCCGGCACGTCGCTGCTGCCGCACGCGCTGCAGCCGCGTTTCCTGGCTGCCGCTAACGGCGTGATGATGGGACTGCGGCAACTGAGCTTCTTCATCGGCCCGATGGCCGCCGGCCTCTTGATCGCGCTGTTCGGCGATGGCGGCGGTGGCGCGGTGCGGCAGCCGACCGGCATCGCCCTGGCCTTCGCGGTCGATGCCTTCAGCTTCGCGCTGTCGGCATGGACGCTCGCGCGCGTCCGGCTGCATGCGGCGCCCGCGCCCGCCAAGGCGAACGCAACGCTCGGTTCGGCGATCGCCGAAGGGCTGCGCAACGTCGGCCGCGACCGCGAGCTGCGGGCCTGTTATCTCTACTGGACGGCGGTGGCGCTGCTGGTGCTGGGGCCGCTGCAGATCGCGCTGCCGGTGCTGGCGCAAAGCCTGCCGCAGCTGGGTGCTTCGGCGCTGGGCCTGATGGCCGGCGCGCACGGCGGCGGCACGCTGCTCGGGATGCTGCTTTCCGGCGCGCGGCGCCTGCGCATCGGCACGCTGGGCACCAGCCTGCTGCTGGCCGACGTGGTGATGGGGCTGCTGTTCGTGCCCATGGGCCACATCACGGCGACGGCGCAGGGTGTGGCGCTGATGCTGGCGGTCGGCGTGCTGGGCGGCTTCATGCAGGTGGCGGTGTTCACATGGATCCAGCGCCGCGTCGCGCCGGCGATGCTGGGCCGCGCCATGAGCCTGTTCATGTTCATCTTCATGGGGCTCGTGCCGCTGGCGGCGGCCGTCACGGGCTGGGTGCTGCACCACGTGTCGCTGGCCACTCTGTTCAGCGCCTGCGGCCTGCTGCTGGTGGCGGTGGCCGCGATCGCCTGGGTGGCGTCGCCGGTGCGGCGCATCGACGATGCGCTGCAGCCGGCCTGAGCTCAGGCGCCGGCTTCCGCGTGCGCGGGCTGGTCGCTGCGCACCCAGTGCTCGGCATCACGCAGGTCCGTGAAGGTCGAGTAGGTTAGGCCGGCCTGCGCGGCGAAGCGGCTGCGCACGCATTCGTGTTTCAGGCTGGAAATCACGCAGGCCACGCGCAGGCCGCGGAAGGCGTTCGCCACCATGGTTTCCAGCTGACGCTTTTCCGCTTCGTCCAGCCGCGAGGTGGCCGCCAGCAGGTCGAGGACGACCTCGACGCTGGACGTCCGGCGCGCTTCCTCCGAGACCATCGCTGCCAGCCCGCACAGGTCGACGAGGTCGGCATCGCCGGTCGCAGTGCAGAGCAGGTACCGGTCACGCGAAACGCTGACGGTGAACATGTGCGGCTTTCCCGAGTTGCCCTGTCCTTACCTTAGCGGCCACGGCGCTGGCGCGTCGTAGGAAGCGGTCCAAGGATGAGCGCACGGGGCGGACGGATTCCACGAAAGTACCGAAAAATGCGCCGCCCCTGCTGGGCATTGGCGGCCCCCTTGGGACCAACGTCCCATAGGCCGCCGCGACGGCTGAGGCGAACATGGCGCCCCATGGCACGCACCGTGGTCCGCGCGGCGGCGCTCATCCTCCTTGTGGCGCTCGGAGGATGCGCCAGCGTGGGCCCGCCGACGCTGCCGCGCGACCGGCTGGCCTACGTTTCCGCACTGTCCGAATCCTGGAAGCAGCAGATGCTGCTGAACCTGGTGCGGCTGCGGTACGGCGATGTCCCCGTCTTCCTGGACGTCACTTCGATCATCAATGCCTATTCGCTGGAGAGCGAGGTCAACGGCGCCGCGCAATACGCGCCGCCGGGCCGGGGCGACACCTTCCTGGGGTTCGGCGGCAGCGCGCGCTACGCCGAGCGCCCGACCATCAGCTACGTGCCGCTCATGGGCGACAAGTTCGCCAAGGGCATCATGGCGCCGATCCCGGTGCCCGCGATCCTGCTGCTGGTGGAGAGCGGCTACCAGGCCGACGTGGTGCTGCGTTTCGCGCTGAACGCCATCAACGGAATGGCCAACGCGAATGCCGGCGCTTCCACGCGCGCGGGCGATCCGCGTTTCCTGGAGCTCATAGGCTTGCTGCGGGAAGAACAGGCTGCTGGCGGCCTGGGCTTCGAGGCCAAGCAGGAGGGCAGCCGCAGCCGCACGCTCATGCTGCTGCGCGAGCCGCTCGATGCGGCGATGGCCGAGCGGCACCGGCGCATCCGCGAATTGCTGGGCCTGCAGCCGGGCCTGCGCGAATACGACGTGGCCTTCGGCTCCTTCCCCGGTGGCGGGACGGAGGTCGCGATCCTCAGCCGCTCGATCCTGCAGGTGATGCTCGACGTGGCCTCACGCATCGAGGCACCGCCCGGTGAAGACGCGCAAGGCATCCTGCCGCCCCCCACGGAAGTAGCCGGCGCACGATTGCCGCCATCGGTGCGGGTGCGCTCGGGCCTCGAGCGGCCGGGCGATGCCTTCGTCTCCGTGCAATACCGGGGGCACTGGTTCTGGATCGCCGACGGCGAGTACCGCTCGAAGGCGGCCTTCAGCTTCCTGATGCTGCTGTTCTCGCTGACGGAAACCTCCACGGCGCAGACGGCGCCGGTGGTGACGGTGCCGGCGCGCTAGAGCAGCACGTCGAACAGGCGGCCGAAGCCCTTGCTGCGCGGATCCCAGCCGCCCAGGCGCACCACGTCCCAGAAGCCCGCGGGCGAACTGGCGGTGACCGGCAGGCCGAGCTCGCGTTCCAGCTGCCGGATCGCATCCAGCGTCAGCAAGCCGCCGCAGGAAATGAAGATGCCGTCTGCGGTGGGGTCGCGCAGGTAGACCTTGCGCGAGAGTTCGACCAGGGCACGCGTCGACACCTCACCCACTTCCTTGACGCCGGTGATGGACATGCCTTCGATGGCGGTCACGGTGAAGCCCGCGTGCTCGAGATAGGCGACGAGCTTGTCGTTCAGCTCGTCGATGTACGAGGTGGCGACCGCCACGCGCCGGATGCCCAGGCGGCGCAGCGCGGCGACGATGGCATGGCTCATCGTGGTGCAGGGAACGCCGGTCGCTTCCTGCATGGCCGCGCGCAAGGACTCGGTGAACTCCGGGCCGCGGTAGAAGCTGATGGACGTGCCCATGAGCGAGATCACGTCGGCGCCGGCGGCACGCAGTTCGCGCGCCTTGTCCAGCACGGTGTCGATCACCGGCGCGAAGCCCTCGGGCGACACGCCGCCGATGCCGAGCCCGCGCGCGATGAAGCGGTAGCGCGATCCATACAGATCCGCCGCGTCCTGCGGCACCTGGCCGTGCGCGGGCGGGACGATGAGGCCGATGACGGGGGTGCCGGCCATCACTCCGCCGAAATCTTCTGCGCCTTGATGATGCGCGCCCACTCGGTGGATTCGCGCGCCATCTCGGTGGCGAGCTGCTGCGGCGGCATGTAGGCTGGAACCGCGCCTTGTGCGGCGGCAGCCTGCGCGAGGTCGGCGCTCGCGAGCACGGTGCGCACCGCCTCGTTCAGCTTCTCGACGACGGCAGCGGGCGTGCCCGCGGGCGCCAGCAGCATCAGGCGCGGCGCCACGTTGAAGCCGGGGAGGGCGTCGGCCAGCGCCGGCACGTTCTCCGCGCCGGGCAGCTTGCCCGTGTTCATCAGGGCGATGGGACGCAGCTTGCCCGCCTTGGCCTGCGCGAGGCCGGCCGCGGCGCTGACCACGCCGAAGGGGACCTGCCCGCTGATCACGTCCGGCACGATCTGCGCCGCGCCGCGGTAGGGGATGTGGACGATAAAGGTGTCCGTCTTCGCCTTCAGCAGCTCGAAGCCCAGGTGGTGCACCGTGCCGACGCCCGAGGTCGCATAGGAATAGCGGCCCGGGTTGCCCTTGAGCAGCGCGATCAGCTCTTTCGGGTTGTTGGCCTTGATGTTGTTGTTGGCGACGATCATCAGCGGCGCGACGAACACGCCGGCCACCGGGGTGAAGACCTTCAGCGGATCCACCGACGCCCGCGGCTGCAGGTGCGAAGCGATCAGCATGCCGCTTTCGCCCAGCAGCAGCGTGTAGCCGTCGGCGGGCGACTTGGCCACCGTGTCGGCGGCGATCATGCCGGTGGCGCCGGCCTTGTTCTCCACCACCACCTGCTGCCCCAGCAGCGCGGGCAGGCGCGAGGACAGCATGCGCGCGATGGCATCGACACCGCCGCCGGCGGCATAACCCACCATCAGCTTGATCGGGCGGTTCGGAAAGGCCTGCGCGCCGGCGAGCGGCGCGGCCAGGGCCAGCGCGGTGGCGATCACGGCGCCGCGGCGGGAAAGAAGGAATCGCAAAGCTTGTCTCCTGTGTTCGTTGTCGTTGCTAGGCCTTGCCCACGCCGCGCGAGCCGGGCCGTTTGGCCAGTTCGGCAATGCGTTCGCGGTTCGGCCGGAAGCCGAGTCCGGGCGCGTCGGGCAGCGTGAGCATGCCCTGCGTCGGCTCCGGCAGTCCGTCGAAGACCTGCTTGCAGACTTTGACGGCCACCGAGTGGTATTCCACCAGCGAGCCGTTGGCCAGGCCCGCGTGCAGGTGCATGTTGTGGTGCGGCCAGGCGCCGCCGTTGGCGAAATGCGTGTTGAAGGCCGCGGCCATGCCGGCGATGCGCAGGCACTGCGTGTAGCCGCCGGTGATGCAGGCGTTGGGCTGCACCACGTCCACCGCCTGCGCCACCAGCAGGTCGCGGAAGCGGCTGGCCAGGCCCTCGTTCTGGCCGGCCGCGAGCGGGATGCGGGTCTTGGCGCGCAGCTTCACCAGGTTGGGGATGTCGTTCTGCGACACCGGCTCCTCGAAGAAGGTGATGCCCAGCGGCTCGATGCGCTGCGCGAGCGCCGCGGCGTGGAAGTAGTCCAGGCTGCAGTTGGCGTCGATGTAGATCTGCACGTCGGGGCCGACGGCGGCGCGCACGGCTTCGATGCGCTTCACGTCTTCGGCAATGACGTCGGCGAGCGGCCGCGGCTCGTCGCGCCGCTGCAGGCCGTGGTGACCCACCGTCATCTTCAGGCGCTGGAAGCCGCGCTCGACCCAGCCCTTCGCGGCCGCGGCCAGTTCGTCGCGGTCGAAGAAGGCGAAGCCGAAGGTGGCGTACACCGGCACCTGGTTGCGCGCGCCGCCCAGCAACTTCCAGCAGGGTTGGCCCAGGATCTGGCCCTTCAGGTCCCACAGCGCGAGGTCGATGGCGGCGATGGCGTGGCTGGCGTAGCCGGACTGGCCGCGCGGCGTGAGCAGCCAGTACAGCTTGTCCCAGGCCTGCTCGTGGCGCAGCGGGTCCATCCCCACCAGCGCGTGGGCGGCGATGTCGTTGACGATGGACGCGATCACCTCTTCCTCGGTGATGGCGGTCATGCCGGTGCCGATGCGGCCGTCGTCGAGTTCGACGTCGACGATGCAGACGGACAGCGAGGTGGACTTGGTGCGGCTGCCGGTGCCGACGGTGACGGGCAGGTTCAAGGGGGTCGCGCGGACCGAGGCGATCTTCATCGCATGGAGTCTGCGCGACGGTGCCGGGGGCGGCAAGCGGGTTTGGCGAAGGGCGCTTTCGCCGGGCGCGAAATCCGGGTTCTCCCGGGGGCGCGGCGCAGCCGTGGTAGAACAACGGCCATGACGGCCTCACCCCCCGACCTCATCACGCAGCGCATCGCCGACCTCGGCGACTGGCGCGGCGAAACCCTGGCCCGCATGCGCAAGCTCATCCAGCAGGCGCTGCCCGACGTCGTCGAATCCTGGAAGTGGAACATCCCCGTCTGGGAAAGCAGCGGCATCGTCTGCACGGGCGAGACCTATAAGCAGGCGGTGAAGCTCACCTTCGCCAAGGGCGCGTCGCTGAAGGATCCGGCCGGCCTCTTCAACTCCAGCCTGGACGGCAAGGTCCGCCGCGCGATCGACATCCACGCAGGCGAGACGGTCGACGCCACCGCATTCAAGGCGCTGGTGCGCGAAGCCGCGGCGCTGAACGCGGCCGGCAAGGCGAAGCCGGCGGCGAAGAAGGCCAAGGCCTAGGTCCGCCATGGCGGACCTGCCCGAAGACCTGGCGCGCATCACCGCAGGCACCCTGCGGCACTACGACGAGCGTGCCGCGGCCTTCTGGGAGGGCACGCGCGGCCACGATGTGCGGCAGAACATCGCCGCCTTGCTGCGCCACATCGAAGGGCCCGCGCCCTGGCGCATCCTCGACTTCGGCTGCGGGCCGGGGCGCGACCTGGCCGAATTCCGCGCGCTGGGGCACGAGGCGATCGGCGTCGATGGCTCCCGCGAGCTGGCGGCGCTGGCGCGTGTGCACAGCGGCTGCACGGTGTGGGAACAGGACTTCCTCGCCCTGCAGCTGCCGGCGGCGCAGTTCGACGGCATCTTCGCCAACGCGTCGCTCTTCCATGTGCCGCGCAGCGAACTGCCGCGCGTGCTCGCCGAACTGCATGCGGCGCTCAAGCCACGCGGCGTGCTGTTCGCGTCCAATCCCCGCGGCAACGACGAAGAGGGCTGGCAGGGCGCGCGTTACGGCGCCTGGCACTCGCTGGAAGGCTGGCGCGCCTTCCTGCAGGCTGCGGGCTTCGAAGAGCTGGAGCATTACTACCGGCCCGAAGGCCTGCCGCGCGAGCAGCAGCCCTGGCTCGCGAGCGTCTGGCGGCGGTCCTGAGACGGCGCTGCCCTGCGGCCGGCGGCGCGTGGGACCAAGGTCCAATACTCGCCGCGGCGCCGGCGCGCGGATCATGGACCACCCGCAGACCGTGGAGACAGACGATGAAGTTCGCGCCCCTCGCCCTCGTCGCAGCCCTGTTGGCCGCCTGCGCCAGCGGTGGCGGCGGCATGTACGACAAGCCTTATGCCTTGTTCGAACCCGACCAGCGCTCGGTGCCCGCCGACACCCGCGCGGCCTTCATCCTGAAGGTCGACGGCGAGGACCGCACCATCAACCGCAGCGACCCGGTGACGCCCGGCATGCGCACGGTGGTGGTGAGCGTGCCCGGCGCGCGCGGCATGAGCGAGTCGAAGCACGAAACGATGACGATCGACGCCAAGCCCTGCATGCGCTATTACCTGGCGGCCAGGCGCCCGACGTCCACCTCCAGCGACTGGAGTCCTTTCATCGCGGGCACCGAGCCGATCGGCGAGTGCATGAAGAAGTTCAAGCCGTAAACGTCACGCCTCCCGCAAGGCCTCGACCAGCGTCCGCGCCGCGGCCGGCGCCTCGTCCCCGGTGCGCAGGGCCAGGTAGTGGGTGCGCTGGGTCCACTCCTCCACCAGCGGAATCGCGTTCAATCCGAGGTGCGCCAATTGCGGCGCGATGGCCGCGGCCGGCAGCACGGCCACGCCGAGGCCGGCGGCGACCATGCGGCAGGCGGCATCGAAGCTGCGCATCTGCAGCCGCACCTTCAGTGTCTCGCCCATCGCCGCCGCTGCGTTGAACAGGCGCATGGACACGGCGTTGCTGCCGGCGATCACGATGAAGTTCTCGCCCAGCAGCTGGTGCAGCCGCGCCTCGCTCGCGCCGGCCAGCCCGTGACCGGCCGGCACCACCAGCGCCAGCTGGTCGCGGAAGAAGGGAAAGTAGGCCAGGCCCGGCGCGGGCGCCATCGCGTCGACCACGCCCACATCGGCACGGCCCTCGGCCAGCGCGGCATGGATCTCGGGGCTCATGCGCTCCTCGACGTCGACGCGGATGCGCGGATGGCTGCGCGTGAATTCCTCCAGTCGCTGCGGCAGTACCTGCAGCAGCGCCGACGCATTGGCCAGCATGCGCACCTGGCCTGCCAGGCCGAGGCTCCAGTCGCGCAGGTCGGTGGCCAGCCGGTCCGCATCGGCCAGCAGTTCGCGGCCCCGCTGGACCAGCATGCGGCCGGCGGAGGTGAGCTCCACGCCGCGCGAGGAGCGCTCGAAGATGCGGATGCCGAGCGCGGCCTCCATCGAGGAGATGCGCGCACTCGCGGCAGCCACCGCGAGCTGCAGGCGGTCGCTGCCGGCGCTGATCGAGCCGGATTCGGCCACGGCCATCACGACACGCAGCGTGAGCAGGTCCAGGCGCTCGCTCATGGGCGTTCCTTCGCGGCCTTGCGCAAACAATCCATCAACAACTCCGTCGTCGTCGTCGCGCGCCGCCCGCGCATCGTGATCAGGCCGATGGGCGGCAGTTCGACCGGCACCGTCAGCGAAAGGACTTGCACGACACCTTCGCGCTCGAAATGCCGGCCCACCGATCGGGCCATGAAGCCGGCGGCCCCGCGTTGCGCGATGAAGGTGGCCTGCGCGAGGAAGGATGCGGTTTCGATCACGTCGCCGGGCGGCTGCAGGCCATGCTTGTAGAACTGCTGCTCCAGCTTCACGCGCAGCGAGGCCCAGGGCGGCGGCAGCACGCAGGGCAGCCCGGCCAGGTCGCGCCACGTCGGCCGCTTCTTCTGCGCCAGGGCATGGCCATGGGCGACCACCGCCACCATCGGCTCGTTGAAGAGGGGCTCGGTCACCAGGTCGGGCGCGGCGTAGCCCGGCTCCAGGCGTCCGACGAACAGGTCGAGCTCGCCCAGCCGCAGCTTGGGCAGCAGGCGCGTGAGGTCGCCTTCCTCCACCAGCACCGTCGCCTGCGCGAAGCGCTGCTTCAGCAGTGCCACGCCGCGCGCCACCAGCACCGGCAGCGCCACCACCATGGATCCGACGCGCGTGCGGCCCGCCGCACCGCTGGCTTCGGACGCGATCTCGTCGCGCGTGCGTTCGTACTCGGCCAGCACGGAGCGCGCGAAGCGCACGATGGCCTCGCCACTGGCGGTCGGTTCGCTGCCGCGGCTGGAACGCTCGAACAGCGTCAGGTCGAGCATGGTCTCCACCTCGCTGAGCATCTTCGAGACCGCCGGCTGGCTCACCGACAGGAATTCGGCGGTTCGCCCGAGGTGGCGAAACTCGTCGAGCGCCACCACCAGCTGCAGGTGGCGCAGCTTGATGTTGGAGCGCAGGACGCGATCGATCTGGGCCATGCCGGCATCATAGTTAACCGGCGACTCATGAAGCAATTCTGAATTGTGATTGGACCGTTATGGCCGGCGCGCGAACAATCCGGCTTCCAATCGAGGAGACATGATGTCCGGACAATCCGATTTCCAGCTGACCCGCCGCAAGCTGCTGCTGGGCACCTCCGCTGCCGCTTCGGGCCTGCTGCTGCCCGCGTGGGCCCAGGCTGCCGACGACTTTCCCAACCGCCCGATCAACTTCATCTGCCCGTGGCCGGCCGGCGGCACCGCCGACGCCTCCATGCGCGCGATCTGCACGGTGGCGTCGCGCGTGCTGAAGCAGCCGATCACGGTGGAGAACAAGGCCGGCGCCGCAGGCATGATCGGCGCCAAGGCCATCGCTTCGGCCCGGCCCGACGGCTACACCATCGGCCAGATCCCGATCTCGGTCACCCGCTTCTCGCAGCTGGGCACGCTGCAGGCCGACCCGCGCAAGGACTTCACCTTCCTCGCCCGCACCAACGGCCAGACCTTCGGCATCGCCGTGCTGCCTTCGTCGAAGTTCAAGGACCTGAAGGAAATGGTGGCCTACGCCAAGGCCAACCCCGGCAAGGTGACCTACGCGCACGCCGGCGTCGGCGGCGCCACGCACGTGGGCATGGAGGAGTTCGCGCTGGCTGCGGGCATCCAGCTGAACGCCATCGCCTACAAGGGCGGCTCGGCCGCGCTGAACGACGTGCTGGGCGGCCAGGTCGACATGCTGGCCGACTCCAGCAGCTGGGCGCCGCACGTCGAGGCCGGCAAGCTGCGCCTGCTGGCCACCTGGGGCGAGCAGCGCACCCCGCGCTTCAAGGACACGCCCACGCTCAAGGACCTGGGCTACAAGGTCGTGGTCGATGCGCCCAACGGCATCGGCGCACCCGCCGGCCTGCCGCCGGAAGTGGAGAAGAAGCTGCGCGACGCCATGCGCTTCGCCGTCAACAGCGACGAGTTCAAGGCGGTCGCCGCCAAGATCGACTCGCCGGTGATGTACCTCGATGGCCCCGACTACAAGAAGTACGTGGCGCAGGTCTATGACCGCGAGACCCAGCTGATCGAGCGCCTGAAGCTGAAGGAACTGCTGGCCAAGGGCTGAGCGGCACCATGAGCACGAGCCCGCTGATCCGGCTGCATCCGGCCGACAACGTCCTGGTTGCCAAGGCGCCCCTGGCGCTGGGCCAGGTGCTGCCCGAGCTGGAAGTGAGGGTGCGGGCCCAGGTTCCCGCCGGCCACAAGATCGCCGCGTGCCGCATCGCCAAGGGCGAACCGGTGCGCAAGTACAACGCGGTGATCGGCGTGGCCGCGCGCGACATCGAGGCCGGCGATTACGTGCACTCGCACAACCTGGAGCTCGTGGAATTCGACCGCGACCCGGGCTTCGGCCTCGACGTAAAGCCGGTGGCCTTCGTGCCCGAGAGCGAACGTGCGAGCTTCATGGGTTACGTGCGCGAGGACGGCAGCGTGGGCACGCGCAACTTCATCGGCATCCTGTCCTCGGTGAACTGCTCGGCCACCGTCATCAGCCGCATCGCCGCGCACTTCACGCCGGAGCGGCTGAAGGACTTTCCCAACGTCGATGGCGTGGCGGCCTTCCCACAGACCACTGGCTGCGGCATGTCTTCGCCCAGCCCGCACTTCGACCTGCTGCGGCGCACGCTGGCCGGTTATGCGCGCCATCCCAACATGGCGGGCGTGCTGATCGTCGGCCTGGGCTGCGAACGCAACCAGGTGGCCGACCTGGTCGACTCGCAAGGGCTCGAGAAGGGCCGGCTGCTGCGCACGATGGTGATGCAGGAAGTCGGCGGCACGGTGGAGACCATCGCGGCGGGCATCGAGGCGATCGAGGAGATGCTGCCGCTGGCCAACGCGTACCGGCGCACGCCGGTGTCCGCGAGCCACATCAAGATCGGCCTGGAGTGCGGCGGCTCGGACGGCTTCTCGGGCATCACGGCCAATCCCGCGCTGGGCGCGGCGATGGACATCCTGGTGCGGCACGGCGGCACGGCCATCCTGTCGGAGACGCCGGAGATCCACGGCGTGGAATACATGCTGACGCGGCGCGCGGTGACGCCGGAAGTCGGCCAGAAGCTGCTGGACCGCCTGGCCTGGTGGGAGGAGTACACCCGCGGCCACAACGGGCAGTTCAACGGCGTGGTCGGCCCCGGCAACCAGGCCGGCGGCCTCGCCAACATCTTCGAGAAGTCGCTCGGCTCCGCCATGAAGGGCGGCACCACGCCGCTGCAGGGCGTGTACGAGTACGCCGAGAAGATCGACCGCAGCGGCTTCGTGTTCATGGACTCGCCGGGCTACGACCCGGTGGCCGTGACGGGCCAGATCGCCAGCGGCGCCAACCTGATCTGCTTCACCACCGGCCGCGGCTCGATGTTCGGCAGCAAGCCGGCGCCGACGATCAAGCTGGCGAGCAACTCGCCGATGTTCCGCAAGCTCGAGGGTGACATGGACATCAACTGCGGCGCCATCCTCGACGGCGAGGTCGACGTGCCGCAGATGGGCCAGCGCATCTTCGAAGCGATCCTGCGCCACGCCTCGGGCGAGCAGACCAAGAGCGAAGCGCTGGGTCTGGGCGACAACGAATTCGTGCCGTGGCACCTTGGAATCGTGAGCTGACATGAAGCTGCAGAACCGGAACTTCATCGGTGGTGAATGGGTGCGTGCCGGCGACGGCCGCGAATTCGACGTCGTCGACCCCGCCACCCTGGAAACCATCACCCGTGTCGCCGACAGCGGCGCCGCCGACGCCCGCGCCGCGCTCGACGCAGCCGCCGCGGCCTTCCCCGCCTGGCGCGAGCGCAGCGGCCGCGAGCGTGCGCAGGTGCTGAAGAAATGGAATGCGCTGATCCTGCAGAACCAGGAAGCGCTGGCGCAGGTCATCTCGCGCGAGCAGGGCAAGCCGCTCGCCGAGGCGCGCGGCGAAGTGGCTTACGGCGCGTCTTACGTGGAATGGTTTGCCGAGGAGGCCACGCGCACGCACGGCGACGTGATTCCCGAGCCGGTGCGCGGCAAGAAGCTGCTGGCGGTGAAGGAGCCGGTGGGCGTCGTCGCGGCGATCACGCCCTGGAACTTCCCGTTGGCGATGATCGCGCGCAAGCTGGCGCCCGCGCTCGCCGCCGGCTGCACGGTGGTGGCCAAGCCGGCCGAGGACACGCCGCTCACCGCGCTGGCGCTGGTCGCGCTGGCGCAGGAGGCGGGCTTTCCCGCCGGCGCCATCAACATCGTCAGTGCCTCGCGCGAACGCACGCCCGAAGTCGTCGACGTGTGGCTGGACGATGCGCGCGTGCGCAAGATCACCTTCACCGGCTCCACGCCGGTGGGCAAGCACCTGGCGCGCGCTTCGGCCGGCACGCTGAAGAAGCTGTCGCTGGAGCTGGGCGGCAATGCGCCTTTCATCGTGTTCGAGGACGCCGACCTGGATGCTGCGGTCGAAGGCCTGATGGTGTCCAAGTTCCGCAACGGCGGCCAGACCTGCGTCTGCCCGAACCGCGTCTACGTCCACGAGGCGGTGCACGGGCGCTTCGTCGACAAGCTGGCGGCGCGGGTTGCCCCGCTGAAGGTCGGCCCCGCGACGGACGCGGCTTCGCAGATCGGTCCGATGATCAATGCGCGCGCCGTCGACAAGATCGAGCGCCACGTGCGGGACGCGATCGCCAAGGGTGCGAAGGCCGTGGCCGGCGGCCGGCGCCTCGAAGGCAACTACTACGCGCCTACCGTGCTGGTCGATGCCACGCCGCAGATGGAGCTGTCCTGCGAGGAAACCTTCGGGCCGGTGGTGCCGGTGTTCCGCTTCGCATCGGAGGAAGAAGTCGTGCGCCTGGCCAACGACACGCCCTTCGGCCTGGCTTCCTATTTCTACACCCGCGACGCCGCGCGCATCTGGCGCGTGGCCGACGCGCTGGAGACCGGCATCGTCGGCATCAACGAAGGCGCGCTGGCCGCCGAGGCCGCGCCCTTCGGCGGCGTCAAGGAATCGGGCTACGGGCGCGAGGGTTCGCGCCACGGCCTCGACGACTACCTGCATGTGAAATACCTCTGCCAAGGAAACCTGAAATGAGCGGCAATCCCTTCAAGGCGGCGCTGGCCGCGAAACAGGCGCAGGTGGGCCTCTGGCTCTCGATGGCCGATCCCTACCTGGCAGAAGTCAGCGCCACGGCCGGCTTCGACTGGCTGTTGATCGACGGCGAGCACGCGCCCAACGACCTGCGCAGCACGCTGGCCGCGCTGCAGGCCGTCGCGCCTTATCGTTCGCAACCCGTTGTGCGCGCGGTGGCCGGCGAAGTGCCGCTCATCAAGCAGCTACTGGACATAGGCGCGCAGAACCTCCTGATTCCGATGGTCGACACCGTCGAACAGGCGCGCGCGCTTGTGCAAGCCGTCCGCTATCCGCCCAATGGCATCCGCGGCGTGGGCAGCGCGGTGGGCCGCGCATCGCGCTGGAGCCAGCGCGCCGACTACCTTCAGGTGGCCGACGACGAGGTGTGCCTGCTGGTGCAGGCCGAGACGGTGACGGCGCTGAAGAACCTGGAAGCGATCTGCGACGTGCAAGGCATCGATGGTGTGTTCATCGGGCCGGCGGACCTGTCGGCGTCCCTGGGCCATCGCGGCAATCCGGGGCATCCGGAAGTGCAGGCTGCGATCGAAGGGGCGATCACGCGGATCGTGAAGAGCGGCAAGGCCGCGGGCATCCTGACCTCGGATGCCAAGCTGGCGGGCCGGTATCTCGAGCTCGGTGCGACCTTCGTTGCCACCGGGGTCGATGTGTTGCTGTACGCCAGTGCGGCGCGGAAGCTGGCGGCGGAGTACGGATTGGGTGCGGCCGTCGCGAAGCCGGGCGCGGCGTATTGAGCCGAGGCCCGCCCGGAGAGCGCATCCGCGGGCTGCCGCTAGACTCGGCAGCCATGCAGTTCACCAATCTCCCGGCGGCCGGCATGCTGGCCATCGCGACCGCGCTGGTCGCCGCGTGCGCAAGCGGCCCTGGCGTGCCCAACCAGCCTTACGCGCAATTCGAACCCGCCCAGGGCGGACTGGACGCCGACACGCGGCCGGCATTCCTGCTGGAGGTCGACGGCGAAGTGCGCTCCATCGAGCGCAACGACCCGGTCCAGCCCGGCTTGCGCAAGCTCGTGCTGAGCGTTCCCGCCGGCAACAACGTCGCCATGGGCTACGGCGGCTCGCGCCGGCTCGCCGTGACCATCGACGCCAAGCCCTGCGTTCGCTACTACCTCGCGGCCAGGCGCTCGGCGGACGATGCGCGCGAGTGGCGGGCCTTCGTTGCCGGCACCGAGGCGATCAGCGGGTGCCGGGCGTGAAAGGCGCGGCTCATTCTCTGTTGCTGGCTGGCTTGGCGCTGGCGCTCGCTGGCTGCGCGACAACTGCGGTGGGACCGGAGCGAAGGCTTGCTCCAGAGCTCTCGGGTCTGTGGAGGGGCGAAGTGCAGTTCCATTCGTCCCAGCCGATCGACGGTGAACTCTCGGGCACCAAGGAAATCGTCTTTTCCGTGTGTGACGGCGTGCCTTCGTTCTTCTGGAAGAGGGACAAAGGCTACGCCTTGGGCCTGGCGAGCTATCGCTACGAGCGCTCCGGAACGTCGCACGTGTTTTCCTTCGTCAAGGCGCAGGCGGAATCGAATCCGGCCTGGATCGAGACCCAGTCGATGGCGCTGGTCGAGGAGCCCGCAGGCGTGCTGACCGCCAGCTGGAGCCGCACGGTCAGCAACCCACGGACGGACGCCGGCGACCCCGAAAGGGTGTTCGCGCAGGTCGCCATCGGCCAGTTGCGCAAGACCTCCGACGATTGCGGCCGGTTCCGGCGGCCGGCAGACCTTGGAGGCCGGGCTGGCTAGCGTGTCTTTCGGGATCGCTTCTTCACCGCCTTCAAGCTCGCCTTCAGCGATCCCTCCAGCGTCCGCTTCAAGCGCCCCTCCAGCATCGCCAGCACCGCCGCCTCCTCGGGCTTGAGTTCGGCGATGTCTTCGCGCAGCTCCTCCTCGGCGCGCTCCTTCACCTGCAGCAGCAGGTCGCCCTCGACATAGGCGTTCAATACCTCGGGGTGCACGTAGCACTTGCGGCAGATCGTCGGCGTGTTGCCCAGGCGCGCCGACACTCGTTCGATCGCGGCCTTGATGTTCTTCTTCTGCGCGGCCTGGGTGTCGATCTCCTCGAACTCCTGCAGCGCCAGCGCAGCGAGCACGGTGCCGGCCCAGGTGCGGAAGTCCTTGGCCGTGATGTCGCTGCCGGTCACTTCCTTCAGGTAGGCGTTGACGTCGGCCGAGGTCACCTCGCGCACCTCGCCTTCCTCGTCCTGGTACTGGAACAGGCGCTGGCCGGGCAACTCCTGGCAGGCGCGCACGATCTTCGCCACCCGCCGGTTCTTCAGCTGCAGCCGCCAGGTCTTGCCGCTCTTGCCCTTGAACTGGAAGCGCAGCTCCGCCCCTTCCACCTTGACGTGCGGATTGCGCAGCGTCGTCAGGCCATAGCTCTTGTTGGTGCGCGCGTAATCGTCGTTGCCGACGCGGATCAGCGTGGTCTCCAGCAGGTGCACCACCGTCGCCAGCACCTTTTCGCGCGGCAGGCCGCGCAGCGCCATATGTTGCGCGATCTTCGCGCGCACGGCGGGCAGGGCGCGCGCGAACTCCATCATGTGCTCGTACTTGGTGCTGTCGCGCACCTCCCGGAACTGCTGGTGGTACTTGTACTGCTTGCGGCCCTTCACGTCGCGGCCGGTGGCCTGAATGTGGCCACTGGCCTTGGCGCAGATCCACACGTCTTCCCAGGCCGGCGGGATGGCCAGCTTGCGGATGCGCTCCAGCGTGGCCTCGTCGTCGACCTCGCTGCCGTTCGGCTTGAGGAAGCGGAAGCCGTCGCCCTTGCGCTCGCGCCGGATGCCCTTGTCCTCGTCGGACACATAGCTCAGGCCGGCCGATTCCGCGGCCTCCTTCGGGTCGACGGGCGTGGTGGTGAAGTCTTCCAGGGCCATGTCAGTTGCGGAAGTCCTGCGTGACCATCAGGCCCTGCGCGCCGCCATCGAGCACGCCGATGCCGACCCGACCGAATTGCGGCCGCAGGATGTTTGCGCGGTGGCCGGGCGAATGCATCAGGCCCTGGTGCGCGCCGGCCAAGGTGGGTGCCAGCGCCAGGTTCTCACCCGCGGCGAGGTAGCCCAGGCGCGCGGTGCGCATGCGGTCGGCGAGGTCGCGGCCGTCCGGCGTGACGTGCGAGAAATAGCCGCGCGCGTACATGTCGCGGCTGTGGGCGCGCGCCAGCTCCGCCAGCATGGGATCGGCCTTCAGCGGCTGCAGGCCGCGCTGCGAGCGCTCGCCGTTCACCAGGTCGAGCATCGCGTCCTCCAGGTCGTTGCGCACGACCGTCTTCGCGACCGGATAACGCAGCGCGATCGACTTGCGCGACTCGGGATCGACGGTCAGCGACTGCAGCGTGTGGTGGACGGCGGGGTCGAAGATGGGCGCCACCTGAACTTCGACCCATTCGGCCGGCGTGGCCAGCCGCGCCGCCAGCTGGCTTTCACGCGCCCAGACGGTGAACGGGCCGAGCGGCACCGTCAGCAGCACCACGCCGACGACCGTAGCGAAGATCGCGCCGTTGACGACGCCGGGAACGAGTCCCGCCAGCCGGTTCAGGACATTGCGATGCACGCCCGGCGGCGCCCAGCGCGCGAGCCGGAGCGTCGCGGCGCCCAACAGGAAGTGCACCAGGAAGAAGAGCAGCACGAACGCCGCCGGCGCCGCCCACACGCCGAGTTGCGGCAGCAGCGCCAAGGCCCAGGCGGCCGGATAGCGGTAGCCGAAGAACGCCAGGGCAAGGCTGAGCGCCAGCGTCAGCAGGTCGAGCGTCGCGTAGACGAAGCCGCGCGCCCAGCCGCCGACGGCGCCGATGCAGATGATGCCCACGAGCAGGGCGTCGACCAGGTTGAGCGTCATGCCGGCCGCAGTATCGGCCGGGCGACCGAATGGATGACGTAGGACGGTGCCGTCGCTTGGCTTCCGCGCGGGCGCGCTAGCGCACCACGTGAAAGAGCAGGGCCGCCTGCACGCTCGCCAGCATGCGCGCGAGCTCGCTGCTCTCCGGCAGCATCATGGCGTCGGCGGTGCCGCGAAAGACCTGCGCCCAGTGCACGGCCCAATCGCGCGTGTCGGTCACTTCGACGTACAGCGAGCAGCCGCCGCGCGCGTCGCGCGAGCAGCGGCCGGTGACCAGGTGGCCGATGCGCAGCTGGCGGCAGATCAGCTCCAGCGCGTGTTCGGGCGCGCGCTCGATGAATTCGGAGTTGACGAGGATCGCTTCGATGGCCGGGGTCTGCATCAGCCCGGTTCGGAGTTGCTGCGCGAGCCCGCTTCCCAGCAGGCGCAGCGCCGCATCGTCGCCGGCGGGCGCGAATGGCATGACGGCCACCAGCGGGCGGCGGAGCGCCTGGGCGATGTCCTCTTCGTCTTCGTCGAGGTCCTGGAAGTAGACGGTGGTGTTCTTCACGGGCAGGCAGCGGCGGCGGACGGCCGCCAGCTGATCTGCGCGGATTCTAGGAGCTGCGCGGGCGGCGCGGCCTCCCCAGATCGGGGGAGGCTCAGTGCGGGTGCTCGCCCTTGGTCACGCGGCGCCAGGCGGCGCGAGTGGCCTCGCGGGCTTCTTCCCAGCGCAGGCGGGAGCGTCCGCGCACGCGCTGGAAGTCGTCCTTCAGCGCGTGTTCCAGCTCGTCGAACTCGCCGTGGCGCCGCACCGGGCCGGTGTAGCCCACGCGGTAGGCGGGGCTGTAGTCCTCGTAGCTGAACTCGGCGCGGTAGTAGGGCTCGCGCCGGTACGCGTCGCGCCAGTACGCCTCCTCGGCGGTCGGGTTGATGGCGGGCGGGGCGGCGAGTTCTTGCGGCATGGGGCCATGGTGCTGCGCCGCCGACGAGCCACCCTGCGGCGCGCGGCGCTTCCGCATGTAGGACGCAACCGAAGTCCGCGCACCAGCGCGGCGCACTGGCTATGCTTGCGGGATGAGCAAGGCGTTCACGCGCGAGACCGACAGCGACATCGACGACGACGAAGACGGCGGCGGACTCCCTCCCTTGCCCGCGGGCAGCAAGAACTACATCACGCCGCAAGGCTACGCGCGCCTGCGCGCGGAGCTGCTGCAGCTGATCGACGACGAGCGGCCCAAGGTGGTGGAGATCGTGCACTGGGCGGCAAGCAACGGGGACCGGTCCGAGAACGGCGACTACATCTACGGCAAGAAGCGGCTGCGCGAGATCGATCGCCGCATCCGCTTCCTGACCAAGCGCCTGGAGATCGCCGAAGTGACCGACCCGACGGTGCACGCGGGCCGCGACCAAGTGTTCTTCGGCGCCACCGTGACCTATGCGGAAGAGTCGGGCACCGAGCGCACGGTCACCATCCTGGGCATCGACGAGGCCGACAGCGCGCAAGGCCAGGTGAGCTGGATCTCGCCGATCGCCCGGGCCCTGCTGAAGGCGAGGGAAGGCGACGTGGTGAAGCTGGTGACGCCGGCGGGGGCGCAGGAGGTCGAAGTGCTGCGGGTGGAGTATCCGCCCGCGACCGGGGTCAGCTCCCCGGCCTGATCCGCACCGCGTTCATCACCGAAGGCGTGCGCTTCAAATTGCGCAGCACCGCCTCGAGGTGGTTGCGGTCGCGCACCGAAACGACGAAGCGCAGGTCGGTGGCGTCCTGGGCGCGGCCGTCGTCCATGTCGACGTGCACGATGTCCGCTTCGGCGTTGGCCAGCGCGGCGGCGACGCGCGCCAGCGTGCCCTTGCCGTTGGCCACGGTCACCAGCACGCCGGTCTCGAAGGAGCGCACCGGATCGTCGGCCCACTCCACGCCGATGAAGCGCTCGGCATCCTTGTGCTGCAGGCGGCGCGCCACCGAGCAGGTCTCGGCATGCACGACCAGGCCCTCGCCGCGACCGAGGTAGCCGACGATGGGGTCGCCCGGAATGGGGCGGCAGCAGGTGGCGAACTGCACCGAGGCGTTCTCGCTGCCGTCCAGCGTAATCCCGCCTTGCGATACGTTCTCGTGCGCGGTGAAGCGCTCGCGGCTGAGAAGCAGCGCGTCCGGCTTCTCGCCCATCTCGCCCAGCAGCACCATCAGGCGCTTGGCGACGATGCCGGCAATCCGGCGGCCCAGGCCCAGGTCGGTCAGCAGCTCGGCCCGGCTGCGGTTGCCGGTGAAGCGCAGCAGCTTTTCCCACAGCGCGTGGTACTGCTCGTCGTCCGGCGGCAGGCGCTCCAGGCCTTCGGCGCGCAGCGCCTGGGCCAGCAATTTCTCGCCGAGCTCCTGCGACTCGGCATGCGCCATCGTCTTCAGGTGATGCCGGATCTTGGAGCGGGCACGGCCGGTGCGCACGAAGCCCAGCCACGCGGGGTTGGGAGCGGACACGGCAGCCGTCACCACTTCCACCACGTCGCCGTTCTTCAGCTCGGTGCGCAGCGGCACTTGCGCGCCATTGATGCGGGCGGCGGCCGTGCGATCGCCCACGTCGGAGTGGATGGCGTAGGCGAAGTCGACCACCGTCGCGCCGCGCGGCAGCGCCAGGATCTGGCTCTTGGGCGTGAACACGTAGACCGCATCGGGGAAGAGGTCGATCTTGACGTGGTCCCAGAATTCGGCGGCGTCGCGCGTCTCGTTCTGGATGTCCAGCAGCGATTGCAGCCACTTGGTGCCCAGCCGCTCCTGGCTTTCTTCCTGCAACGCGGTCGCCTTGTACAGCCAGTGCGCGGCCACGCCCGACTCGGCCACCAGGTGCATGGCTTCGGTGCGCAGCTGGAATTCGACGTTCACCCCCGAGGGCCCGACCAGCGTGGTGTGCAGCGACTGGTAGCCGTTGATCTTGGGGATGGCGATGTGGTCCTTGAAGCGGCCCGGCACCGGCTTGTACTGCTGGTGCAGCAGGCCCATCGCGGTGTAGCAGTCGGTGACCGTCGGCACGATGATGCGGAAGCCGTAGATGTCGGTGACCTGGGCAAAGCTCAGGTGCTTCTCGTCCATCTTGCGGTAGACGGAATAGAGCGTCTTCTCGCGCCCGGCGATGCGCACCTTCATGCCGGCGGCCTCGAAGGACGCCTCGACGTCGCGCTGCACCTTCTGGATCAGGTCGCGCCGGCGGCTGCGGGCTTTGCTCACGGCCTTGTTCAGGATGGCGTAGCGCCAGGGCTTGAGGTAGCGGAAGGCCAGCTCCTGCAGCTCGCGGTAGGTGGCGTTCAGGCCCAGGCGGTGCGCGATGGGCGCGTAGATGTCCAGCGTCTCGGAGGAGATGCGCGCCCACTTCTCGCGCGGCACGTCTTCCAGCGTCCGCATGTTGTGCGAGCGGTCGGCCAGCTTGACCAGGATCACCCGCACGTCGCGGGCCATGGCCAGCAGCATCTTGCGGAAGCTCTCGGCCTGGTTTTCCTCGCGGGTGTTGAACTGCAGCTTGTCCAGCTTGGTCAGGCCGTCGACCAGTTCGGCCACCGGCGCGCCGAAGCGCTCGATCAGCTCCGGCTTGGTGACGCCGCAATCCTCGATCGCGTCGTGCAGCAGCGCCGCCATGAGGGCCTGCACGTCGAGCTTCCACTCGGCGCACTGCGCCGCCACGGCGATCGGGTGGGTGATGTAGGGCTCGCCGCTGGCGCGGATCTGGCCCAGGTGCGCCTCGTCGGCAAAGCGGTAGGCCTTGCGGACCTGGTCGACCTCGGCCGGGTCCAGGTAGTCGAGCCGGGCGGTGAGCGCGGCAAAGCTTGCCGCTGCGGCGTTGGCCGCGGCGGGGGAGGGGAGGATGGGGCTGCTGGGTCGCTTGCCCGTGGGGTGGAGCACCGCGCTCATGGCCCCATGATAGAGGGCAAAACAAAAAAGCACCGCCAGGCGGTGCTTTTACTGGATCCCCGCCTACGCGGGGATGCCGGGCGAACGCTTCGCTTAACCCGGCACTTTCTTCAGCATCTCCAGCCCGATCTTGCCTTCGGCAATCTCGCGCAGGGCGGTGACGCCCGGCTTGTTCTTGCTTTCGATCTTGGGCGCGTGGCCCTGGCTCAGCATGCGGGCGCGGTAGGTCGCGGCCAGCACCAGCTGGAAGCGGTTGGGGATCTTTTCGAGGCAGTCTTCGACGGTGATACGGGCCATGGATTCTTTCCGAGGGGGGTTCTGTCTAGATGCCGAGAGCCTGGAAGACCTCGGCGCGCAGGCGGCGCTGGGACAGGTATTTCAGCCGCTGGGCGTGCACGATTGCCTTGAGATCGAACAGGGCACGCTCAAATAACTCGTTGATTATAACGAAATCGAATTCTTTTGCCTGCGCCAGTTCGGCAGCCGCATTGGCCAGCCGGGTTTCGATGACCTCAGGGGTGTCCTCGCCGCGCCGCTCCAGCCGCGAGCGCAATTCGTCCCAGCTGGGAGGCAGGATGAAGATCAGCACCGCGTTGGGATAGATGCGCTTGATCTGCAGCGCGCCCTGCCAGTCGATCTCGAGGATCACGTCGGCGCCCTGGGCGATGCGGTCCTCGATGGCCTTCTTGGACGTGCCGTAGCGGTGGCCGTGCACGTGGGCCCATTCGACGAAGCCGTCGGCCAGCACCATCTGGTCGAACTCGCTGGCCGGCACGAAGAAGTACTCGCGCCCGTGCTTTTCCTGGCCGCGCGGCGGCCGGGTGGTGTGCGACACCGAGGGCATCACGTGCGAGTCGAGCTCGCGCAGGGCCTTGACCAAGCTGGACTTGCCCGCCCCGGAAGGCGCGGCCACAACGAAAAGGTTACCCGGGTAGTCCATACGCGAGCTTATTCGATGTTCTGGACCTGCTCGCGCATCTGCTCGATCAGGACCTTCATGTCGACGGAGATCCGGGTCAGCTCCAGCGCCGCGGACTTCGAGCCCAGGGTGTTGGCCTCGCGGTGCAGTTCCTGGATCAGGAAGTCCAGCCGCTTGCCGATCTCGCCGCCCTTGGTGATCAGGCGCTCGATCTCGTCCAGGTGGGCGGCCAGGCGCGTGAGCTCCTCGGCCACGTCGATCCGGATCGCGAAAGCGGTGGCTTCGGTCAGCGCGCGGTCCTGGGCCGCCTCCGGCGTGGCCGTGCCTTCGCCCAGCGCCATCGCTTCCTTCCAGCGTTCGAGGAAGCGGTTGCGCTGCTGCTCCACCAGCTGCGGCACCAGCGGCCTGGCCTGTTCGGCCAGGGCGCGCAACTGCTTCAGGTGGCCAAGCAGCATCGTGGCCAGGCGGGCGCCTTCACGCTCGCGGGCGGACAGCAGGTCGGCCAGCACCTTGCCGGCCAGGGCCTGCAGCGGCTCGGCGTAGTCGGCGTCGCCGGTGTTCTCGGCCGAGGCCAGGCGCAGGATCTCGGCGACCGACAGGGCGCCGGCTTCCGGCATCCAGCTGCGCACGGTGTCCTGCACCGCGGAGACGCGCTGCAGGGTGCGCACCGAGGGCTCGCGCACGCTGTCGGCGGCCGTGCCCTCGACGCCCGCGCGCACTTCGACCTTGCCGCGCTTCACCCGGGCGGTGATCAATTCCCGCAGCGCCGGCTCGTGGGAGCGCAGTTCCTCGCCGAGTCGGAACGACAGGTCCAGGAAGCGGCTGTTGACCGAGCGGATCTCCAGTCCCAGGCGCGCCGCGGGTGTTGCAGGCTTGCCGCTTTCGTTGTTGGCAGGCTGCGAACCCGGGGTTTGCTGCGCCGAAGCGTAGCCGGTCATGCTGTAAACTGGCACGGAGGAGTTCTTTGCTGTTCGTTGCGAGGAAGGGACACCGGGCCATCGGCAGGCCCGCACAATCTTCAAATTATGTCAAAGGTCAAACCCGCCCCCTTGCCGCCGGATACCGTGATCGGCGGCTATCGGGTGGTGCGCAAGCTCTCCGCCGGGGGTTTCGGGGTTGTGTACCTGGCCGTCGACAACGAGGGCCAGCAGGTCGCCATCAAGGAATACCTGCCGTCCTCCCTGGCCACCCGGCCGCCCGGTGAACTGCTGCCGCAGGTGGCGCCGGAAAAGCTCTCCCTCTACCGCCTGGGCCTGAAAAGCTTCTTCGAAGAAGGCCGTTCGCTCGCCCAGATCTCGCACAGCTCGGTCGTGAGCGTGCTGAATTTCTTCCGCGAGAACGAAACCGTCTACATGGTGATGAACTACCTGGAGGGCGCGACCCTGCAGGACTTCATCATCACCGCCCGCGAGCTGAAGAAGCAGAAGGTGTTCCGCGAGTCCACCATCCGCTCGCTGTTCGACGAGATCCTGCGCGGCTTGCGCATCGTGCACCAGCACAAGATGCTGCACCTGGACATCAAGCCGGCCAACATCTTCATCACCGACGACAACCGCGCGGTGATGATCGACTTCGGCGCCGCGCGCGAAGTGCTGTCCAAGGAAGGCAACTTCATCCGCCCGATGTACACCCCCGGCTTCGCGGCGCCCGAGATGTACCGGCGCGATTCCTCGATGGGGCCGTGGACCGACATCTACGCCATCGGCGCCTGCATCTATGCCTGCATGCAGGGTTATCCCCCGAACGACGCGCCGCAGCGGCTGGAAAAAGACCGCCTGGCGCTTGCATTGAGCCGCCTGCGCGGCGTCTATAGCGACAACCTGATCGAAGTGGTCGAATGGTGCATGTCGCTCGATCCGCTTTCGCGCCCGCAGTCGGTGTTTGCCCTCCAGAAGGAACTGAGCCGGGAGGGCGAGCGGCGCTACACGAAGCTGTCGGTCGGTGAGAAGATGCGGCTCCAGTTCGACAACATGGTCACCGACACCAAGAAGAGCATGAAGCGCGCAACCGGGTTCGGCGGAGCCAAGGCACGATGAAATTCTCGGTCTTCCAGGTCAGCCGCAAGGGCGGCCGCGAAAAGAACGAAGACCGCATGGGCTATTGCTACACGCGCGAGTCGGGCCTGTTCCTGCTCGCCGACGGCATGGGCGGCCATCCGGAAGGCGAAATCGCCGCCCAGCTCGCGCTGCAGACCATCTCCGCGCTGTACCAGAAGGAAGCGCGCCCGGTCGTGAAGGACGTCACGGAGTTCCTCTCCGTCGCCCTCATGGCCGCGCACCACCAGATCATCCGCTACGCCAGCGAGAAGGGCATGCTCGACACGCCCCGCACCACGCTGGTGGCGGCCATCGTCCAGGGCCAGCACGCCACCTGGGTGCACTGCGGCGACTCGCGGCTGTACGTCGTGCGCGGCAACGAGATGCTGACGCGCACGCGCGACCACTCGTACCTGGAGCAGCAGAACGCCGGCGTGATCCGCATGGACCGGATCAACCGCAACATCCTTTTCACCTGCCTGGGCTCGCCGACCAAGCCGGTCTTCGACGTGACCGGCCCGGTGCAGCTGCAGCAGGGCGACAAGATCCTGCTGTGCTCCGACGGCCTGTGGGGCAGCCTGAGCGACCTGGACATCGTGCGCGAGCTGAGCGGCAAGCCGGTCGCGCAGGCGGTGCCCGACCTCGTCGAAGGGGCGCTGCGCAACGGCGGCGAGCACTCCGACAACGTCACCGTGATCGCGATGGAGTGGGAAACGCCGGACAGCTTCGAGTCCACCCGCGGCATCAGCACGGATTCGATCAGCGACGGCGTCTTCGCCTCGACCATCCAGGCCGGCGTGCTCGACACCCTGGTCGACGACCTCGACGACGCCGCCATCGAGCGGTCCATCGCCGAGATCAACGAAGCGATCAAGCGCTCGGCGGCCCGCAAGGGCTAGCAGCCCGTCATTCCCGCCCGCGCGGGATGACATTGCGCGATGGCTATGATTCGCGCATGTCTTCCTTTGTCCGTCCCGGCAGCCGCGCCGCCGACCAGCTCCGTCCCGTCCGCATCACCCGCGGCTTCACCATCCACGCCGAGGGCTCGGTGCTCATCGAGTTCGGCAACACCCGCGTGCTGTGCACGGCCTCGGTCGAAGAAAAAGTGCCGCCGCACAAGCGCGGCAGCGGCGAAGGCTGGGTGACGGCGGAATACGGCATGCTGCCGCGCGCCACGCACACCCGTGGCGACCGCGAAGCCGCCCGCGGCAAGCAAAGCGGCCGCACGCAGGAGATCCAGCGCCTCATCGGCCGCTCGCTGCGCGCCGTGTTCGACCTGAAGAAGCTGGGCGAGCGCACCATCACGCTGGACTGCGACGTGCTGCAGGCCGACGGCGGCACCCGCACCGCCGCGATCACCGGAGCTTTCGTGGCCGCACGCGATGCGGTGAACAAGCTGCTGGCCTCCGGCAAGCTGGCCGAGTCGCCCGTGCTCGGCCCCGTCGCCGCGATCTCGGTGGGCATCGTCGAAGGCACGCCGCTGCTGGACCTGGAATACGTCGAGGACGTCGCCTGCGACACCGACATGAACGTGGTGATGACGGGAGCCGGCCACTACGTCGAAGTGCAGGGCACGGCCGAAGGCGCTGCGTTCACGCGCGCCGAGATGGACGAACTGCTGCGCCTGGCCGAAAAGGGCATCGGCGAGCTGGTCGTCCTGCAGAACCAGGCGCTGGCGGCGTGAAGCTGGTCCTCGCGTCGAACAATGCCGGCAAGCTCGCCGAGCTGCAGGACATGTTCGCGCCGCTCGGCGTGCAGCTGATCCGCCAGGGCGACCTCGGCGTGCCCGAGGCCGAGGAGCCGCACCGCACCTTCGTCGAGAACGCGCTCGCCAAGGCGCGCAACGCGGCGCAGCACAGCGGGCTGCCCGCGGTGGCGGACGACGCGGGCCTGTGCGTCGATGCCTTCGGCGGCCTGCCGGGCGTGGACACGGCCTTCTACGCGACGCAGTTCGGCTATCCCAAGGGCGACGACAACAACGTCAAGGCCTTGCTGGAGCAGATGCAGACCATCCAGAACCGGCGCGCCGCGCTCGTCAGTACGCTGGTGGCGGTCCGCTCGCCGGAAGATCCGGAGCCGCTGATCGCCGTGGGTCGTGCCGCTGGCGAGATCGCGCGCGAACCGGTGGGCCGCAATGGCTTCGGCTTCGACCCGGTGATGTACATCCCGGCTTTCGGCCAGACCTTCGCGCAGCTGCCGCCGGAAGTGAAGAACGCGAACAGCCATCGCGGCCAGGCGGCGCGGCAGATGGTCCAGCTCATTCGCGAACGCTGGCTATGACCCCCGACATGCAACGCTACATGCGGCCGGGCACGCTGCAGCTGGCGGCCTTGCCGCCGCTGTCGCTCTACGTGCACCTGCCGTGGTGCCTGAAGAAGTGCCCGTACTGCGACTTCAATTCGCACGAGATGCAGCCTTCGGCGATGCCGGAGCAGCGCTACCTCGATGCGCTGGTGACCGACCTGGAGGCCTCGCTGCCGCTGGTGTGGGGCCGCGAGGTGCACAGCATCTTCATCGGCGGTGGCACGCCCAGCCTCTTCTCGCCGCAAGGCATCGAACGCCTGATCTCCGACATCCGCGCGCGGCTGAAGCTCGTGGCCGATTGCGAGATCACCCTGGAGGCGAACCCCGGCACCTTCGAGAAGGACCGCTTCAAGGCCTTCCGCGCGGCGGGTGTCACGCGGCTGTCGGTGGGCGTGCAAAGCTTCAACGACGCGCACCTGCGCGCGCTGGGCCGCGTGCACAACAGCGGCCAGGCGATCGCCGCGGTGGAGGAAGCCGCGGCTTCCTTCGAGACCTTCAACATCGACCTGATGTACGCGCTGCCCGGCCAGACGCTGGCGCAGCTGGAGGAAGACGTGACGCAGGCGCTGGCGCTGGCGCCGCCGCACCTGTCGATCTATCACCTGACCATCGAGCCCAACACCTACTTCGCCAAGTTCCCGCCGGTCACGCCACCGGAAGACACGGCGTACGCGATGCTCGATCGCATCACCGAGATGACCACCGGCGCCGGCCTGGAGCGCTACGAAGTCTCGGCCTATGCGCGGCCGGAGCACCGCTGCTGGCACAACTTCAACTACTGGCAGTTCGGCGACTACCTGGGCATAGGCGCGGGCGCGCACGGCAAGCTGAGTTTTCCGCATCGCGTGGTGCGGCAGGTCCGCTACCGCGAGCCCAAGCTGTACATGGACAACGCCCTGGCCGGCAACGCCATCGCGCAGGACGAGGAAGTGCCGCGCGCGCAGCTGCCGTTCGAGTACATGCTGAACGCGCTGCGCTTGCGCGAGGGCTTCGTGCTGCAGGATTTCGTGGATCGCACCGGCCTGCCCTTGAGCGCGATCGAGAAGCCGCTGAAAGAAGCGGAGGCGAAGGGCCTGATCGAGCGCGACTTCGCCCGCGTGCGGCCGACGGAGCGGGGCTTCGATTTCCTCAGTGACCTGCAGGCGCTGTTCCTCGCCGACTAGAATCGGCCAGAAGGAAGCGTGGGAGAGTGGTTTAATCCAGCGGTCTTGAAAACCGCCGACGTTGTGAGACGTCCGTGAGTTCGAATCTCACCGCTTCCGCCACTACCTCTGCTTGTTGGAAGCCCTGGGTCCCCGCCTTCGCGGGGATGACGCCGGTGCCGCGGTCTTGTTCAACGCGTAGCGTTGGGGAGGCACTCATATTGCGCAGCAATGTGAGTGACTACCAAAACCGCCGACGTTGTGAGACGTCCGTGAGTTCGAATCTCACCGCTTCCGCCATCTGAGCGTTGTGGCCGCCGCGTGATCGGCCTATCCTTCGCGGATGCGCCTCTGGAAATCCTCCCCGCCTGCTCCTACTGCCGAGTTCGACCCGAACTCCACCAAGCATTTCCAGGCGCGGATGAAACGGGCGCCGGTGTGGTTCTGTTCCTTCCTCGCCGGCAATCACCGCGAGCAGCGGCGCTTTCGCGACGAGCTCGCGTCGATGAAAGGCGCGTGGCCGCTGCTGATGAAGCAGCGCCGCGGCGGCAAGTGGACGCCCGAGGAGAAGGACAAGCTCAAGGGAATGGTGCGATCGGCGTCGTCGGTCAGCCCCTACCTTTTCATCTGGGCGATCCCGGGCTCGATGCTGCTGCTGCCTTTCCTTGCGTGGTACCTCGATACCCGCCGCAAGCAGAGGACGAAAGCCTAGGACTGCGAGCGCCGCGGCCAATCGCTGAAGACGGGGTTGCGTCCGCCAGGACGCGTGGCATCGCGCGGATCGACGGCGCTTGCCGGCTTGGCGCGCAGCGATTTCGTCAGGTAAGGCAGCACGCTCTGCGCGCCCGAGCCCCAGCGCTGGCCCGGCTCCGGCAGTTCGCCGTCCGCGTCGTCGGTGAGGGCAGCCGGCCTGGAGTTGCTGTGCATGGAATCAGTTCCGTGCGGGCCAGAGTTCCACCGCTGGCCGGCGGATGAACGACGGGTCGCTGTCCTCGACGCGGCGCTTGGGCGGCGGCGCCACCGAGAACAGCATGTCGCAGCCGAACATTTCGTCCTCGCCACCCAGCAGGTGTTCCTTGTAGCCGAGGCTGCGCAAGTGTTTCGAGAAGAAGGCGACCTGGCGGTAGCCATCGAGCTCGCCTTGTGCCAGCAGCACGCCTTCCTGGGCGATGCCGATCTTCAGCCCCAGGCGGTGCGTGGTGGGCATGTGCTTCGCCATCGCGAAGCTCCTGGCGATCCCGTCGAACCCGGCGGGCGGCTCGTGCAGCAGTTTCATGCCGCCAACTTACGCGGCGCCGGCCGATCTGACTGTAGGACGCGGCCGCGTCGCCGATTACATCTGGTGACTACCCGGCAAGTCTTGAAGCATTCCCTTGCGCTCGATGAACTTGACGACTTCGTCGAGCCCCGTTCGCGTCTTCAGGTTGGTCATCACGAAGGGCTTGTCGCGGCGCATGCGGCGCGTGTCGGCTTCCATCACGCCCAGGTCGGCGCCCACGTAGGGCGCCAGGTCGGTCTTGTTGATGACGAACAGGTCGCTCTTGGTGATGCCGGGCCCGCCCTTGCGCGGGATCTTCTCGCCCGCGGCGACGTCGATCACGTAGATGGTGAGGTCGCTCAGTTCCGGGCTGAACGTGGCCGCCAGGTTGTCGCCGCCCGATTCGACGAACACGATGTCGGCATCCGGGAAATTCTCCAGCATGCGGTCGATCGCCTCCAGGTTGATGGAGGCATCCTCGCGGATCGCCGTGTGCGGGCAGCCGCCGGTCTCCACGCCGACGATGCGTTCGGCCGGCAGCGCGCCGCTCACGGTCAGCAGGCGCTGGTCTTCCTTGGTGTAGATGTCGTTGGTGATGGCCACCAGGTCGTAGCGCTCGCGCATGGCCTTGCACAGCATCTCCAGCAGCGTCGTCTTCCCCGAGCCGACCGGGCCGCCGATTCCGACGCGCAGCGGCGGCAATTTCTTGGTGCGGTTGGCGATGTGGTGCAGTTGGGTGGTCATGAGCGGAACAGTCGCGAGTATTGCGTTTCGTGGCGAGCGGAAAGGATGGCCAGCATCGGCGTGAAGGCCTGCGGCGCGCTGGCCAAGGCGTGGTCGACCGCGGCGGGGATCTCTTGCGCCAGGCGGCCCAGGATGCGCTGGCCGGCGGCCTGCCCCAGCGGCACCGACTTGATCGCGGCCTGCATCATGTTTTCGGACCAGCCGAAGGCGTAGGCGAGGCAGGTGGCACGGGCGGGGGCGCCTTGGGCGGCGAGGGCGAAGGCGACGGGGTAGGTCCTGGACTGCGGATCTTCGGATGGTGGGGTCGCTGCGCGAACCCACCCTACGTCGGAGAGGGAACGGCCCATCTGTTCGGATTGCAGGCGGAACTCGCTGGTCTCGCGCGTCTGTCGAACCCAGTCGTCCATCTCGGCAGCGCGCGCAGGGCCTTGCGCCACCGCGGCCACCACGGCGAGGTCGCCGCGGGCCACCGCCACCAGCAATTGGTCCACCAGCCAGTCGCCCGCGCTCTCCTCGTCGCGGACCAGACCGGCTTCCACGGCCGCCTCGATGCCCTCCGAATAGGAGAAACCGCCCACGGGCAGGGCCGGCGAGGCCAGCCACGTGAGGCGCAGCAGTTCTTCGTCAGTGAGCGTGGTCATGGCCGTGGTGGCCGCCGGCGGCATAGGCGCCGCCTTCCGGTTCGAAAGCGGCGTCCTGCGGCTTCACGATCAGGTGCATGGCGCGCAGCATGTCGGCCAGCACGTGGTCCGGTTCGATCTTGAGGTGGTCGGGCTTGAGCTCGATGGCAACGTGGCGGTTGCCCAGGTGGTAGGCCGCGCGCACCAGGTCGAAAGGCGTACCGTGCTCGGGGCAGTGCGTGATCACCAGCACCGGCTGCGCGGCGGCGATGACGCGGATCATCGAGCCGTCCTCCGCCACCAGCACGTCGTCGCCGCGCACCACGGTGCCGCGCGGCAGGAACACGCCGAGCCGGCGGCCCTGCGAATCGGTGGCGTCGAAGCGGCTTTTCTGGCGCACGTCCCAGTCGAGTTCCACGCTGGCGGCACGCTTGAGGAGGACGGGGGCCAGCCCCTGCCCCCGCGGCAGGATCTTCGAAACTTGCAGCATGCGCGGATTAGAACAAGAAATACCGCTGCGCCATCGGCAGCACCACCGCCGGCTCGCAGGTGAGCAGCTGGCCGTCGGCGCGGACGGCGTAGGTCTGCGCGTCGATCTCCATCTTGGGCACGTAGCTGTTGTGCACCAGGTGCTGCTTGCGCACGCGGCGGATGTCAGCGACCGCGCTCACGGTCTTGGCGAGGCCGTACTTCTCCTTCACGCCAACCGCCAGCGCGGCCTGCGAGACGAAGGTGAGCGAGCCGCGGGCCAGCGCGCCGCCGAAGCTGCCGAACATGGGCCGGTAGTGCACCGGCTGCGGCGTCGGGATCGAGGCGTTGGCGTCGCCCATGGCCGCCATCGCGATGAAGCCGCCCTTGAGGATCAGGGCGGGCTTGACGCCGAAGAAGGCCGGCTTCCACACGACGAGGTCCGCCCACTTGTCGACCTCGATGCTGCCCACCTCGTGGCTGATACCGTGCGCGATCGCCGGGTTGATCGTGTACTTGGCGACGTAGCGCTTGGCGCGGAAGTTGTCGTTGCGCTCGCCGTCGCCCGGCAGCGCGCCGCGCTGCAGCTTCATCTTGTGCGCGGTCTGCCAGGTGCGCAGGATCACTTCGCCCACGCGGCCCATGGCCTGCGAGTCGCTGGACATCATGCTGATCGCGCCCAGGTCGTGCAGGATGTCCTCGGCCGCGATGGTCTCCTTGCGGATGCGGCTTTCGGCGAAGGCCAGGTCTTCCGGGATCGCCGGGTCGAGGTGATGGCACACCATCAGCATGTCGACGTGCTCGTCGAGCGTGTTCACGGTGTAAGGCATCGTCGGGTTGGTCGACGATGGCAGGAAGTTGGGCTCGCCCACCACCTTCAGGATGTCGGGCGCGTGGCCGCCACCCGCGCCCTCGGTATGGAAGGCGCAGATGCCGCGGCCCTTGGTGGCCGCGATGGTGTTCTCGACGAAGCCCGACTCGTTGAGCGTGTCGGAGTGGATGGCGACCTGGATATCCATCTCGTCGGCCACGTCGAGGCAGTTGGCTATGGCCGCGGGCGTGGTGCCCCAGTCCTCGTGCAGCTTCAGGCCGATGGCGCCGGCCGCCACCTGCTCGCGCAGCGCCTGCGGCTGGCTCGCGTTGCCCTTGCCCATGAAGCCCAGGTTCATCGCGAAGCCGTCGGCCGCCTGCAGCATGCGCTCCATGTTCCAGGGGCCGGGCGTGCAGGTGGTGGCGAAGGTGCCCGTCGCCGGGCCGGTGCCGCCGCCGAACATGGTGGTCACGCCCGAAGCCAGCGCCTCGTCGATCTGCTGCGGGCAGATGAAGTGGATGTGCGCATCGATGCCGCCCGCCGTGACGATGGAGCCTTCGCAGCTGATGATCTCGGTGCCGGGGCCGATGATGATGTCGACGCCGGGTTGCGTGTCCGGGTTGCCGGCCTTGCCGATCGCGGCGATGCGGCCGCCCTTCAAGCCGATGTCGGCCTTGACGATGCCCCAGTGGTCGAGGATCAGCGCGTTGGTGAGAACGGTGTCCATCGCGCCTTCGGCGCGGGTGCGCTGCGATTGCGCCATGCCGTCGCGGATGGTCTTGCCGCCGCCGAACTTCACCTCTTCGCCGTAGCCGCCGGCGCGCAAGGTGTAGTCGTCCTCGACCTCGATCACCAGCTCGGTGTCGGCCAGCCGCACGCGGTCGCCCTTGGTGGGGCCGAACATCTCGGCATAGGCGCGGCGGGGAATCGTTGCCATCTAGAGTTTTCCTTGCACCAGCGCGCGGAAGCCGTGCACGATGCGGTCGCCGGCGAAGTCGACGAGTTCCACCGTGCGCTGCTGGCCCGGCTCGAAGCGCACGGCCGTGCCGGACGCGATGTTCAGGCGCATGCCGCGCGCCGCTGCGCGGTCGAAGGACAGGGCACCGTTGGTCTCGGCAAAGTGGTAGTGCGAGCCGACCTGGATCGGCCGGTCGGCGGTGTTCTGCACGACGACGGTGAGCGTCCGGCGGCCGGCGTTGAGCGCGTGGTCGCCGGCGTCGGTGAGCAGTTCGCCCGGGATCACCGTCTCAGTCCCCGCGCGACAGCCACAGCGCGATGCCGGCCAGCACGGCCACCGTGAGGAAGCCCGCGGTGTCGCTGGCATGCCAGTGCCATTCGCTCACCGCGCCGTGGCCCGGGTGCGCGTGGGCGGAGGCGGCAAACGCCCACAGGGCGGCGGGCAGCAGGCGCTGGAACATGGGTCGTTCTCCTGGGTTCAGACGATGGGCTGGTGCACCGTGACCAGCTTGGTGCCGTCGGGAAAGGTGGCCTCGACCTGGATCTCCGGGATCATCTCGGCGACGCCTTCCATCACCTGCGCGCGGGTCAGCACGCTGCGGCCTTCGCTCATGAGCTGCGCCACGGACTTGCCGTCGCGCGCGCCTTCGAGCACCGCCGCCGAGATCAAGGCCATCGCCTCCGGGTAGTTCAGCCGCAGCCCGCGCGCCAGGCGCCGCTCCGCCAGCAGGGCGGCGGTGAACAGCAGCAGCTTGTCCTTCTCGCGGGGGGTGAGTTCCATGGGCTAACGATCTTAGTGCAAGAGCTGGGCCAGGCATGGAACGTGCACTTGCCTTGCGTGAGCCGCACCATCCCCATCCACCCCGCCGAAGCGCCGCAGCGCGTGGTGAAGGTGCGCCGCGACTACAACAGCTGGGTCGCGCACGAGACGATGGAAGACTACGCGCTGCGCTACACGCCGGAGCGCTTTCGCAAGTGGTCGACCTTCCGCGTCGCCAACACCGCGTTCGGGGCAGCCTCGTTCCTGATCCTCGAGGCGGTGGGGGCCACGCTGCTGGTGCAGTACGGGTTCATGAATGCCTTCTGGGCCATCCTGGCCACCGGCCTCATCATCTTCGTCGCCGGCCTGCCGATCTCCATCTACGCCGCGCGCTACGGCGCCGACATGGACCTGCTCACGCGCGGGGCGGGCTTCGGCTACATCGGCTCGACGCTCACCTCGCTGATCTACGCGAGCTTCACCTTCATCTTCTTCGCGCTCGAGGCGGCGGTGATGGCCTATGCGCTCGACCTGGCGCTGGGGATCCCGCCCTCGTGGGGCTACCTGATCTGCGCGCTGGTGGTGATCCCGCTGGTCACGCACGGCGTGTCCGCCATCAGCCGGCTGCAGGCCTGGACGCAGCCGGTCTGGCTGGTGATGCTGGTGGTGCCTTTCGTCTACGTGCTGCTGCGCGACCCTGGTGCATTCAACGGAATCGTGCACTACGCCGGGGAGAAATCGGCGGGCAGCGGCTTCGAACTGCACTTGTTTGGTGCCGCGCTCACGGTGGGCATCGCGCTGATCACGCAGATGGGCGAACAGGCCGACTACCTGCGCTTCATGCCGGCGCGCACCGCGGCGAACCGCAAGGCCTGGTGGGCCGGCGTGCTGGCGGGCGGGCCGGGCTGGGTGATCCTGGGCGTGGTGAAGATGCTGGGCGGCGCGCTGCTCGCCTACCTTGCGATCCAGCACATGGTGCCGCTGGATCGCGCGGTCGACCCAAACCAGATGTACCTGGCCGCCTACGAATACGTCTTTCCCAACTACGGCTGGGCGGTGGCGGCGACGGCGCTGTTCGTGGTGATCTCGCAGCTGAAGATCAACGTGACCAATGCCTATGCGGGCTCGCTGGCCTGGTCCAACTTCTTCTCGCGCCTCACGCACAGCCACCCGGGGCGCGTGGTCTGGGTCGTGTTCAACACGCTGATCGCCTTCATGCTGATGGAGATGAACGTGTTCCAGGCGCTGGGCGACGTGCTGGGGCTGTATTCCAACATTGCCATCGCCTGGATGATGGCGGTGGTGGCGGACCTCGTCGTCAACAAGCCGCTGGGGCTGTCGCCGCCGGGCATCGAGTTCAAGCGCGCGCACCTCTACGACATCAACCCGGTGGGCGTCGGCGCGATGGCGCTGGCGTCGCTGCTGTCCATCAGCGCCTACCTGGGCGTGTTCGGGCCCACGGCGCAGGCGTTCTCGGCGCTGATCGCGATGGGCGTGGCCTTCGTCACGGCGCCCCTGATCGCATGGGGGACCCAGGGCCGGTACTACATCGCGCGCACCCCGGTCGCCGAATTCGACCGGCTCGCCACGCACCGCTGCGTGATCTGCGAGCGCGAGTACGAAGGCCCGGACATGGCGCACTGCCCGGCGTACCAGGGCCCCATCTGTTCGCTGTGCTGCACGCTGGACGCGCGCTGCGGCGACCTGTGCAAACCGCACGCAAGCCTGTCGGCGCAATGGTCGGGCGCGCTGCGGGCCTTGCTGCCGCGGCGCGTGTGGCCTTACCTCGACACCGGCCTCGGCCACTTCCTGCTGCTGATGCTGGTGATCGCGCCGTTGCTGGCCGCGTTGTTCGGCCTGCTATACCACCAGGAGGTGCAGGCGCTGCCGCAGCCCAGCGAGCCGGGCTGGCTTGTGCAAGGCACCCTGAAGGCCACCTTCGTCAAGGCCTACTTCGCCTTGCTGCTGGTGGCCGGCATCGTGGCGTGGTGGCTGGTGCTGGCGCACAAGAGCCGGCAGGTGGCGCAGGAGGAATCCAACCGGCAGTCCAACCTGCTGATGCGCGAGATCGAATCGCACCGCCAGACCGACGAGGCGCTGCAGCAGGCGCGCCGCGTGGCCGAATCCGCCAACCAGGCCAAGAGCCGCTACATCAGCGCCATCAGCCACGAACTGCGCACGCCCTTGAACAGCATCCTCGGCTACGCGCAGCTGATGGGCGAGGACGCGGCCATCCCCTCGCATCGCAAACACGCGGTCAACGTCATCCGGCGCGGCGGCGAGCACCTGCTGTCGCTGATCGAAGGCACGCTGGACATCGCGCGCATCGAGTCGGGCAAGCTGACGCTGAACGTCGCGCCCATGCGCTTTGCGGATTTCGTGCACGAGATGGCCGGCCTGTTCGAGCTGCAGGCCGCCGCCAAGGGCCTGGCCTTCCGCTTCGAGACCGAAGGCGCCGTGCCCGAGGTGGTACGCGCCGACGAGAAGCGGGTGCGCCAGATCCTGATCAACCTGCTGGGCAACGCGATCAAGTTCACGTCCGAAGGGCGCGTCGTGTTCCGCATCCGGCACTCCCGCGAGATGGCGCTGATCGAGGTGGAGGACACCGGGCCGGGCCTCACGCAAGAGGAACTGGCGACCATCTTCGAGCCCTTCGCGCGTGGCAACAGCGCGAGCCACTCGGCGCCCGGCGCCGGGCTGGGGCTGACCATCGCCAAGATGCTCACCGACCTGATGGGCGGCGAGCTCTCCGCGCGCAGCACGCCGCGCGTGGGTTCGGTGTTCCGCGTCCGGCTGTTCCTGCCGGAGGTGCATGCAGCCGCCGTCGCGCGGGTAGCGCCGCCCCGGCTGCGTCGCGCCTACGAAGGCGCGCGCCGCAAGATCCTCGTGGTGGACAACGAGGAGGCCGACCGCGAACTGCTGGTGCACCTGCTGGCGCCCCTCGGCTTCGAGCTCCGCACCGCCGCCAGCGGCCACGATGCGCTCGACCTGCTTGCCGCGGGCCTGCAGCCCGACGCGGTGCTGGTCGACCTCGCCATGCCCGGCATCGACGGCTGGGAAACGATCCGGCGCATCCGCCGCATGGAGCACTTGCGGGCGAAGGTGGCGGTGGTCTCGGCCAACGCCTTCGACAAGGGGCTGGAGAACGACGCCGGCATCCGCGCGGAGGACTTCATACTGAAGCCGGTGCGGCACAGCGAGCTGCTGGACTGGCTGGAGCGCTCGCTGCAGTTGCGCTGGCTGCAGGAGGCGCCGGTTGCGGCGCCGGAACCGGCGCCAGCGCAGGAGTGGGTGCGGCCCGCGCCGGACCTGCTCGCGCCGCTGCAGCAGGCGGTGCAGCTCGGCTACTACCGCGGCATCCTCAACCAGCTCGACGCGATCGACGCCGCCTCGCCGGCCTGCGCCGGCTTCACTGCCGCCATGCGTGAACTCGCGCGCAACTTCCGCTTCGAGGCGATCGGCCAGGCGCTGGAGCCCACCCCATGAATGCGCTCCCCGATCGCGTCGACAGCGACGTGGTGCTGGTCGTCGACGACGTTCCCGATAACCTCTCGGTGCTGCACGACGCGCTGGACGAGTCCGGTTACACGGTGCTGGTCGCCACCAGCGGCGAAGCCGCGCTGCAGCGCGCGGCGCAGGCCTTGCCCGACATCGTGCTGCTCGACGCGATGATGCCGGGCCTCGATGGCTTCGAAGTCGCCCGGCGGCTGAAGGCGGGGCCGCAGACGGCGCACATTCCCATCATCTTCATGACGGGTCTCACCGAGACCGAGCACCTGGTCGCCGCGCTGGAGGCGGGCGGTGTCGATTACGTCACCAAGCCGATCAAGCCCAAGGAAGTGCTGGCGCGCATGGGCGTGCATCTGCAGAGCGCGCGCCTCGCGCGCCAGACGCGCAATGCGCTCGACGCCTTCGGCTACGCGAGCATCACCGTGCGTCCCAGCGACGGCCGCCTGATGTGGCAGACGCCGCTGGCGCGCGACTTGTTGAAGGCGTACTACGGAACCAGCGCGCCGGAAACGCCGGCGCCGGTGCTGGAGTGGCTGCGCCGCCACCTGCAGGACGCCGAACGCAACATCGAGCCGCCGCGGCTGTCGGCGCAGCAGGGCGCGCGGCGGCTGTCGATCCGGCTGCACCAGCAGACCGGCGACGACGACTGGCTGATCGTGATGCGCGAAGTGTCCGACGCCGTGGTGATCGAGGCGATGGGCCTGGCCTTCAAGCTGACTGCGCGCGAGGCCGAGGTGCTGTACTGGGTGGTGAAGGGCAAGATCAATCGCGACATCGCCGACATCCTCGGCGCCAGCCCGGCGACGGTGAAGAAGCACCTGGAGCGGATCTTCGTCAAGCTGGGCGTGGAGACGCGGACCTCGGCGGCCGCGATGGCGATGAACCGCATCCGGCAGCTGCATCCGCAGTTCGAGGCTTGAGCCCCCGCACGTCATCCCGGGCCTGACCCGGGATCCATCCCCGGCGGTCCATCAAGCGACCGGAGGTGGATTGCGGGTCAAGCCCGCAATGACATGAAGGCTTGCGGTCAGGCCGCCACGGCGGCGGGTTCCCGCAACTTCTGCGCCGCCATCCTCGCGCACAAATCGAACGCGCTCTGCAGCCCGTCGACGCGCGCAATCCCCTTGCCCGCAATGTCGAACGCACTGCCGCTCGCCGAGGTCATCACCGGCACCGGCAGTCCGCCGGCCACCGTCACGCCGCTTTCGAACCCCAGCAGCTTCATCGCGATCTGGCCCTGGTCGTGGTACATCGACACCACCGCATCGAAGTCGCCGCGCCGCGCGGCGAGGAAGACGATGTCGGGCGACCAGGGGCCGCTCGCTTCCACGCCCTCGGCGCGCAGCGACTCCACCGCCGGTGCGATCACCTCGATCTCCTCGCGGCCGATCGAGCCGCCGTCACCCGCGTGCGGGTTCAGCCCCGACACCGCGATGCGCGGCCGCGCGATGCCGGCGGTGCGCAGCGTGCGGGCTATCAGGTGCACGGCATCGCGCACCGACTGTTGCGTGATCAGGTCCGCCACTTCGCGCAGCGGCACGTGCGAAGTGACGCGCGCGGTCCACAGCTTGCCGGTGATGTTGAATTCGCAGGTGAAGGCCTCGATGCCGAACAGGTCCTGCATGAAGCGCAGCTCGTCCTCTTCGCGCATGCCGGCCAGGCGCAGCGCGTGCTTGTTCAGCGGCGCGTAGACCACGCCTTCCACTTCGCCGCGGCGCGCGAGCTCGGTCGCGTGGCGCAGCGCGTCGAGCGCGATCGCGCCCGCGGCTTCGCTGAAGGCGCCGAGCGCCGGTTCGCCGCCGGCCGGCTCCGGGCGCTCGCTGTGCTGCACGCGCGGATCGATGCGCGTGCCGGCGATGCGCTGCGCCCGCTCCAGCGTGGAACGCGGCCCCACCACCAGCAGGTCGGCCCGGTCGGCATTCGCGGGGCGCGCCAGCAGCTTCACGGCCATCTCGGGGCCGACCCCGGCCGGGTCGCCCAGCACCACGGCCAGGCGGGGCTTGCGTTCTTCGCTCACATGCCCTCCATCTTGATGTTCGCGTCCTTCACCAGCTTGCGGAAGCGCTCGAACTCCTGCCGGTTCATCTCGGCGAACTGGTCGACGCCGATGTTGCCCACCTCGCCGCCCAGGCCCTTGATGCGAGCCTGCACGTCGGGCAGCTTCAGCACGCGCTGCAGTTCGGCCACCAGCGTGTCGACGGCGGGCTTGGGCGTGCCGGCCGTGACGTAGAGCGCGTACCAGGTCTGCACGTCGGCGCCCTTGACGCCGGCTTCGGCCATGGTCGGCACGTCGGGCAGTTCGGCGGCGCGCTTCTCCGACATCACCGCGAGCGGGCGGAACTTGCCGGCGCGGATCTGGCCCATGGCCGACGAGGTGGAGTCGAACATCATGGTGACTTCGCCCGAGATGATGTCGATGTGCGCCTGCGAGCTGCCCTTGTAGGGCACGTGGATCGCCTTGGTGCTGGTCGCCAGGTTGAAGGCTTCGCCGGCGATGTGCTGGGTGCTGCCGATGCCGGAGGACGCGTACTTCAGCTGGCCTGGCTTGGCCACCATCGCGGCGGTGAGCTCCTTCACCGACTTGTAGGGCGAGTCAGCGGCGACGACCAGCACGTTGGGCATCACCGCGACCAGGCCGATCGGCTGCAGGTCCTTCAGCGGATCGAACTTGAGCTTGAGCAGGTGGGGCGCGATGGCCTGGCCGGTGTTGGTGGCGAGCAGGAGGGTGGTCCCATCGGGCGCGGCGTGCGCGGTCAGGTCGGCGGCGATCGTGTTGGAGGCGCCGGGGCGGTTCTCCACCACCACGCTTTGCCTGAGCTGCGGCGCCATCTTGTCGGCCAGCATGCGCGCCAGGATGTCGGTGCCACCGCCGGGCGAGGCGCCGACCATGATCTTGAGCGACTTGTCGGGCCAGGTTTGGGCGGCCGCGGGCAGGGCGGCCAGCAGCAGGCTGGCGCCGGCCAGCGAAAGGGCGAGCCGTCGGGCGGTGGAAATGGGCATGGCTTGTCTCCTGTTGTGGGCGCAGCGTAAGGGCCCGAGCCATTCCAATCCAATGAATTTGCCTGAAGAATCCATATACATTCATGGATAGTATGTACTTGACAAACCCTAGTACAAACCATGAGAATGAGGACCAGCGTGACAGGCTGGATTCTCAGGAAGTGGTTATCACTTCGGAGATGCTTGACGCGGGCGTTTCTGAGGTCGAGTGGTCGGGTGACTCGATTGAGCCTTGGGATCTAGCTCGCCGGGTTTACATCGCCATGGAGCGAGCGAAGCGAGATACACCGCGTGATTCTGGTTTGCAGACTCCTTCGCGAAATCTACGTCCGGGAAAGACTGCTGGAGAGTGAAGATGTCCAGCGCCGCAACTATCGTGTCCAAGTCGGCGGTGATTCGATCTAGGAGTTCCGGAGACACCGGAACTTCTTTCAGGCTTCGATTGGTGTGGGCCCGGAGTCGGTTGCTGGACTCAATTGCAAACCCGTAATTGCGAGCGCCAGAATGCAAAAGATGATCGCGGAAGGTTGTGATGGCCGTCGCATGTGCCAGCACTTCATCAAGCCGGGGCGGCGTAGGCTTACCACGCGCTTCGTGGACTCGGCGGATATTGGAAACGCCCTGCTTCATGCGCATTCCCGACAAGAGAGCCTGGCAGGTTTCAAAGGTCATCCTGCTCAAGACTGACACTGCTATGAAGATGCGATCTTCAGCGTCGGAAAATCGATCAACGAATCTGCCGAGCGAGAGATAGTATTCATCCATGTCCAAAGCAAAGCCCTCCTCTGCGCGGCCCGACGAAGCGGTCACGCCTCGATTCGATGCCGTACTGAGGCGCATGCTATCAACCCCGCCAGACCCGAAGGTTCGGCAAAAGGGTGAGGCGAAGCCAGAAAAGAAAAAACCGGCCTAAACGCTCACGGCTTGGGACTGGGGGCCGGGGATGCGGTCGGCAACGAGGAAGCGGGAGGCAAATAGAACTTGCCCGCGACTTGGTGAGGACTCAACTCAATGAGATCAATATGTCTGCTGTGATTCACCCATTGGAAGTGGAGTAGCCAGTCAGAAACGTAGTCACCCACAGCAGTCTTGGTATATGCGGGAAGTCCGATGTGGTAGTGCCATAGCCAGTTCGTTGTCGCATACGTGTAGGGCGGACTACCCTTCACACGATTCATCCAGGATGGTGAGATGCGCCCTTGGAACTTGGTCTGATTTAGACCATGAGTCTGGAACGTATGGACAAATAGCGCGACCCGTTGCTTCTGGTCGGGCTGATAGTTGGGCCACTCTTTGCGCCACTGGGGCCCAACCCCTACGGTGAACGTCATCCCTCTTTGGAGATGTAGTCCATGAACTGTCCGATTTGTTCGACAGTCAAGCCATTAGGGATGATCGTTCGATCAAGGGCTAGCCCTGCGAGGGCACGATCAAACCGCTCAACGTCAATGTGAGCTGGCGGCAAATCGTCGTGTCTCCCGAACTCACGCAGAGCTTCATCGTAGACGTTCTCATCACGCACTACGACCGTTGGCTTGCGACGGAAGATTCCCATGGCCGTATTGAACATGAGTATGGACCTCCTTGTCAGCAGAAGAATTCGATTCCGCGTGCAGTTTGTGGCTTACAGGAGGTAAAGAGCAGCCGCTATGCTGTCTGTTTAGACAGTAATGCCATGAGGACGCCATCAAGCGTTGGCTTGCGACTCGCCACCAATCCGCCGATAGGTCAGACGCTTGCCTTGAATGCCGATGAGGCATTAGTCAGCGCGTTCCTGATCGTTGAAGCCCAGAGCGATACGAGTGTTCCAGCGGAAGTCGAACTCGTTGCAGTAACGCTGGAGGTGCTTCTCGCTCACGCTGTGGAACGTGCCGACGAGGCCACGCTTCAAGAGTGAGAACGAGGCTTCAACCGTGTTGCTCGACACGTTGCCGCGCACGTACTCACCCTTGTTGTGGTTCACGTACTGGTGCGAGGCGAACTCCTTGCCGATGGCGCGGTAGTACTTCGCAGAGTCCGTCATCAGGTGGGCTTCGGGCGAGACCTGCGACTTGAGAACAGCCTTGAGGGTCTGGCCGTTCACGTTGGGGATGTGGAAGGAGCGCTTCTCGCCGTTACGCTCAACGAGCGACACGATCATCATCCTGTGGCGGAAGCCGCCCTTCGGCGTGCGGATCTTCTTGTCGTCCTTGTCGGTGGCAGTGCCCCAATAGGTTTCATCGGCTTCAACGATGCCACCGTTGCTGCCCATCAAGCCGCCGCCTTCGGTGGTCATGGCGGCGCGAATGCGGTGGGCCATGAACCAGGCCGTCTTATAGGTGACGCCCAGCATGCGTTCCAGTTGCTTGGCGCTGATGCCCTTCTTGCTGGCGCACATCAGATGCACGGCTTGCAGCCAGACGTTCAGCGCGATCTTGGAGCGTTCAAAGACAGTGCCCACGGTGACGGTGAACTGCTCGTAGCAGTCGGAGCACTTGAAGAGGCCCGGACGGTAAGCCTTACCCTTGAGGGTCAGATGCTTGCCGCTGACAGAACCGCAGTGCGGGCAAACCGGGCCACTCGGCCAGCGCAGAGCCTCCAAGTACTCGCGGGCCTTGTCGGCGTCTTGGAACTGCGGCTGGTTGAGGATTGCTTCGGCCATGACTCCATTATGGACAGACCTTAGGGTTTGTCAAGTACATACTATCCACATTCATGTATGGCCCGGACCTCTCCCCCTCTCACCGATGCCGCCTTGCTGATGCGGCTGCGTACCCGCCAGTTGCTGCTGCTGGAAGCCCTGGGCCGCGAGCACAACCTGGGACGCGCCGCCGCCGCGCTGGGCATGAGCCAGCCGGCGGCCACCAAGCTGCTGCAGCAGGCCGAGGAGGCGACCGGCGTCGCGCTGTTCACCCGGCAGGCGCGCGGCATGGAGGCCACGCCCAGCGGCGAAGTGCTGATCCGCTATGCGCGGCAGGCGCTGGTCGACTTCGGCTTCGCGCGCGAGCAGATGGCGGCGCTGCGCTCCGGCCTGCGCGGCCGGCTGCGCCTGGGCAGCGTGCCAGGCGCGTTGCCGGAGCTGCTGGCGCCGGCGCTCGCCAGCTACAAGAAGCGCCATCCCAAGGTGGCGGTGTCAGTGCTGGTAGACACGAGCGACGTGATGCTGGCGCAGCTGCAGCGCGGCGAGGTCGACGTGGTGCTGGGGCGGCTGGCCGAAGGCCACTACGAGGACGAACTGGAAAGCCGGCCGCTGCTGGCCGAACCGCAGGTGGCCGTGGTGCGCAAGGGCCATCCGCTGCTGGAGATCGCCGCGCCCAAGCTGGAAGACCTGGTGCGCTGGCCCTGGATCCTGCAGCCCCCCGGGTCGCCGCAGCGCACGCGCTTCGAAGGGGCACTGCGCGAGGCGGGCCTGCACGTGCGGCTGGACATCACCGAGACCTCGTCGACCGTGGCGACCACGGCGCTACTCGAGGCGACGGAGATGGCGGCCATCATGCCGGCGTCGCTGGCGGCGCACTATGCGCGGCTGGGGATCCTGCAGGTGGTGGCCATCGCCCTGCCGCTGCGGGTGCCGCCGGTGCACCTCATCACGCGGCGGCACCGCGAGCTGTCGCCGGCGGCGGCGGGGTTCGTGGAAGGTCTGGTGAGCCGCGGATCGCCTGAAGGCTCACCACGGCCTACGTGACTTCCGGCGGGACGTGCATCCGCTCCACCTTCGCCTCGTGCAAGGCTTCGGGCTCGCCGGTTTCCTCCCAGTCCTGCCCGTCGAGCCGCGCCTTCAGCTGCGCGACGTCGAGGTCGTTGGTCCACTTCGCCACCACCAGCGTGGCCACCGCATTGCCGACGAGATTCGTCAGGGCGCGCGCTTCCGACATGAAGCGGTCGATGCCCAGGATGAGCGCGAGGCCGGCCACCGGCACGTGACCGACGGCGGACAAGGTGGCGGCCAGGACGATGAAGCCGCTGCCGGTCACGCCGGCCGCGCCTTTCGACGTGAGCAGCAGCACGCCGAGGAGCGTCACCTCCTGCATCAGCGTCATCTGCGTGTTGGTGGCCTGCGCGATGAACACCGCCGCCATGGTCAGGTAGATGCTGGTGCCATCGAGGTTGAACGAATAGCCGGTCGGGATCACCAGGCCCACGGTGGTCTTGCGCGCGCCCAGGTTCTCCATCTTCTCCATCATCCGCGGCAGCACCGACTCGGACGACGAGGTGCCCAGCACGATCAGCAGTTCCTCCTTGATGTACTTGATCAGCTTCCAGACCGAGAAGCCGTGCACCTTCGCGATGGTGCCCAGCACCACGAAGACGAAGATCAGGCAGGTAGCGTAGAAGGTCGCCATCAGCGCGCCCAGCTGCCACAGCGAGGCGATGCCGTACTTGCCGATGGTGAAGGCCATGGCGCCGAAAGCGCCGATCGGCGCCAGCTTCATGATGAAGCCGACCATCGTGAACAGCACGTGCGAGCTCTTCTCGATCCAGTCGAACACCAGCGTGCCGCGCCCGCCGAAGCGGTGCAGCGCGAACCCGAACAGCACCGCGATCAGCAGCACCTGCAGGATCTCGCCCTTGGCGAAGGCGTCCACCAGCGTGTTCGGAATGACGTTGAGCAGGAAGTCGGTGGTCGTCCCGAGCTTGCCGGGTTCGGTGTAGGCCGAGAGGGCCTTGGTGTCCAGCGTGGCCGGATCCACGTTCATGCCCGCGCCGGGCTTCACCAGGTTCACCAGCACCAGGCCGACCACCAGCGCAATCGAGCTCACGACCTCGAAGTAGAGGAGGGCCAGGCCGCCGGTCTTGCCCACCTTCTTCATGTCTTCCATGCCGGCGATGCCGACCACGACCGTGCAAAAGATGATGGGCGCGATCATCATCTTGATCAGCTTGATGAAGCCGTCGCCCAGCGGCTTCATCTTCGTGCCCAGCTCGGGCATGAAGTGACCGAGGAGGACACCGATGACGACCGCCGCCAGCACCTGGGCGTAGAGCGACCGGTAGAGCGGGCGGCGCCGCGGCGTCGTTGTTGTAGCTGTCATGACGGCCTCCGGAGGAGACCGCCATTCTGTGCCTAGACGGCCCGTCCGGGGCGGGTGCGGCCCAGCGGGCCGGCGCCGTGGCGGTGCCGCGTGAGCAGGTGCACGCCCGACAGCACGGCGCTGCCGGCCGACAGCAGCGCGCCGGCGCTGAAGGAGCGGGCCATGCTGCTGGCGTATTCCGGGGTGCGGCGGCCGGCCAGTTCGAAGCGGCGGCGCGTCATGCGCGAGCCCAGCTCGGCCAGCTGCTCGGGGATGAGGCGCTCGGCGGCGGGCAGCAACTGGGTTTCCTCGTCGGCCACGTGGTGCATCACGTGCCGCATGAGCGAGAAGAAGGTGTCGTCGAAGGCCGGGTCTTCCACGGCCATGGCACGCAGGCGGGAGATCAGGCCGCGCATCTCGTCGTGCTCGGGCGTGCTCTTGCGCAGCACCTCGTCGTCCGCCACCAGGCGCAGCGCGGGGTAGAAGATCTCCTCTTCCAGCTGCGTGTGGATCTCGATCGCCAGGCAGACCTTGTCGGCCAGTCCCTTCTTCAGCCGCGGCGAAGAGCCCACTTCGTACTGGTGGAAGGCGCTCAGGACCTGCGTGTGGTCCAGGCGGATCAGGTTGGTGATGCTGGGCGACAGCTGGGCGAGAAGGGACGACATGGGAGCGATTGAGCCGCGCGGCCGGGGTGCCGCGTGTCGGACGGCGGCGCATCCGCTGCCGGGCGTTCGCCGTCGCTCCATGCCGGAGCCGTACGCCATGTGCCGTACATACCGCCGCGCTTGCCATCCCTAGAGTGGACCTGTCATTTCAGGAGCAACCCAGCATGCAACGTCGTTTCACCCTCCAGGCCCTCACGGCCGCCGTCGCCCTGGCCGCCGCCGGCCTGCCGGCCTTTGCCGCCGAAGGCACCATCAAGGTCGGCATCCTCCACAGCCTGTCCGGCACCATGGCCATCTCGGAAACCGTGCTCAAGGACACGGCGCTGATGGCCATCGAGGAAATCAACGCCAAGGGCGGCGTCCTCGGCAAGAAGCTGGAGCCCGTGGTCGTCGACCCGGCTTCCAACTGGCCGCTGTTCGCCGAGAAGACCAAGCAACTGCTGACCCAGGACAAGGTCGCCGTCATCTTCGGCTGCTGGACGTCGGTCAGCCGCAAGTCGGTGCTGCCGGTGGTCGAGGAGCTGAACGGCCTGCTGTTCTACCCGGTGCAGTACGAGGGCGAGGAGCTGTCCAAGAACGTGTTCTACACGGGCGCGGCGCCCAACCAGCAGGCCATCCCGGCCGTCGAATACCTGATGTCCAAGGACGGCGGCGGCGCCAAGCGCTTCGTGCTGCTGGGCACCGACTACGTCTACCCGCGCACCACCAACAAGATCCTGCGCGCCTTCCTCAAGTCCAAGGGCATCGCCGACGCGGACATCATGGAGGAATACACCCCCTTCGGCCACAGCGACTACCAGACCATCATCGCCAAGGTGAAGAAGTTCTCCAGCGAAGGCAAGAAGACGGCGGTGATCTCCACGATCAACGGCGACTCCAACGTGCCCTTCTACAAGGAGCTGGGCAACGCCGGCCTGAAGGCCAAGGACGTCCCGGTCGTCGCCTTCTCGGTGGGCGAGGAAGAACTGCGCGGCGTCGACACCAAGCCGCTGGTGGGCCACCTGGCCGCCTGGAACTACTTCATGTCGGTGAAGAACCCGACCAACAGCGAGTTCACCAAGAAGTGGGGCGCCTACGCCAAGACCAAGTCCATCGCCGGCCACAAGGACAAGCCGCTGACCAACGACCCGATGGAAGCCACCTACATCGGCGTGCACATGTGGGCCCAGGCCGTCGAGAAGGCCAAGTCCACCGATACCGACAAGGTGATCGCAGCGATGGCCGGCCAGACCTTCAAGGCGCCCAGCGGCTTCACGGCCACCATGGACATGAAGAACCACCACCTGCACAAGCCGGTGTTCATCGGCGAAGTGAAGTCCGACGGCCAGTTCAACGTGGTGTGGAAGACGCCCGGCCCGGTGAAGGCCAAGCCCTGGTCGCCCTTCATCGACGGCAACGACAAGAAGAAGGACGAGCCGGACGGCAAGAGCAAGACGTAAGAAGTCCACTCCACAACGCCATGTCATTGCGGGCCCGACCCGCAATCCATCTCCCGGAGATGGATCCCGGCTCGAGGCCGGGATGACATGGGCTAGGGTTCCCATGCTCCATCGACTTCTCCTCCTGCTGGCGCTGTTCGCCGGCAGCGCCCACGCCCTCACGAACGACGAGGCGGCGGCCCTTGCCATCGGCGAGACCGACACGCGCGTCGAAGCGCTGAACAAGGCCGTGGGCAACGCCGACGACAAGACGGCGGCCTTCCTGCAGGCGCTGTCCGATGACGCGGTGAAGACCGCCGGCGGCAAGGTCTTCGTGGTGCGCGACGACAAGGCCAGCGATCCCGTCACGGGCGCCGCGGTGCAAGTGCCCGCCGACGCCGAAGACGTGGTCAACAACAATCGCATGCGCGGCGAGCTCGACTCCGCCCTCGCTGCGCTCAAGCTCTTCTCCCGCGACGCGAAGCTGCGCAGCGCCGCCATCGCCGAACTGCAGAAGGATCCCGACGAATCCAAGCTGCCGCTCATCGAGAAAGCCTGGGCGGCCGAACAGGATGCCGCCATCAAGGAGCAGCTGGGCCTCATCCGCGCCCAGGCCTTGCTCACCAGCAGCGACAAGGCGCGCCGGCTGGAAGCGGCGCAGATGCTGGCCGGCAGCAGGAGTTCTTCCACCCGCAGCCTGCTGCTGCAACGGCTGAAGGAGGAACAGGACGCCGACGTCAAGTTCGCCCTGCAAGGATCGCTGCGCGCGGTGGAAGGCTCGCTCGCCTGGAGCGAACGCGCCGCCGCCGTCTTCTCGGGCATCAGCCTCGGCTCCATCCTGCTGCTGGTGGCGCTGGGCCTGGCCATCACCTACGGGCTGATGGGCGTGATCAACATGGCGCACGGCGAGCTGATGATGATCGGCGCGTACGCGACCTTCGTCGTGCAGGGCCTGTTTCGCAAGTACCTGCCCGGCGCCTTCGACTGGTACCTGGTCGCCGCGCTGCCGGCGGCCTTCCTCGCCTCCGCGCTGATGGGCGCGATCCTGGAACGCGGCGTGATCCGCTTCCTGTACGGGCGCCCGCTGGAAACGCTGCTGGCCACCTGGGGCATCAGCCTCATGTTGATGCAGCTGGTGCGCAGCGTCTTCGGCGCGCAGAACGTCGGCGTCGAGAATCCCAGCTGGATGAGCGGCGGGCTGGTGATGGGCAACCTGCAGCTGCCCTGGAACCGCATCGTCATCGTCGGTTTCGCCTTCGCCGTGCTGGGCGGCATGGCGCTGCTGATCGCGCGCACGCGGCTCGGCCTGTTCGTGCGCGGCGTCACGCAGAACCGGCCGATCGCGTCCTGCATGGGCGTGAACACGGCGCGTGTCGATACCTATGCCTTCGCGCTGGGCTCCGGCATCGCGGGGCTGGCGGGCTGCGCATTGAGCCAGGTCGGCAACGTCGGTCCGGACCTCGGGCAGGCCTACATCGTCGATGCGTTCATGGTCGTGGTGCTGGGCGGCGTGGGGCAGCTCGCGGGTACCGTCTATGCGGCGCTCGGCCTGGGCATCCTGAACAAGTTCATCGAAGGCTGGGCCGGCGCGGTGCTGGCCAAGATCGCGGTGCTGGTGATCATCGTGGTGTTCATCCAGAAACGGCCGCAGGGGCTGTTCGCGGTCAAGGGACGGAGTGCGGAGGCATGAGCGCAGTTTTGCCACCCGAGTCGGTTTTCGAACCTGCGGCGACTAGCGCCGCCCCCACCCCTACCCTCCCTCCGAAGGCTAGGGAGGACGTCATGCGGCGCAAGCCGCTGCTGACCAAGGCCGGCTGGACGTCCTTCCTCGCGGCAGTGGTGCTGGTCTGCGCCGTCGCGCCGCTGCTGAACCTCGTGGTTCCGGCCACGAGCCCGTTCCACATGAGCGACTACGCCGTCGCCCTGGTCGGCAAGATCATGTGCTACGCCATCGCGGCGCTGGCCATGGACCTGATCTGGGGCTACACCGGCATCCTGTCGCTGGGACACGGCCTGTTCTTCGCGCTGGGCGGCTATGCGATGGGCATGTACCTGATGCGGCAGATCGGGCGCGAGGGCAACTACAAGAGCGACCTGCCGGACTTCATGGTGTTCCTGGACTGGAAGGCGCTGCCCTGGCACTGGACCTTCTCCGACAGCCTGTTCGCCACCTGCATCCTGATCGTGGCCGTGCCCGGCATCGTCGCCTTCGTCTTCGGCTACTTCGCCTTCCGCTCGCGCATCAAGGGCGTGTACTTCTCGATCATCACGCAGGCGCTCACGTACGCCGCGATGCTGCTGTTCTTCCGCAACGAGACCGGCTTCGGCGGCAACAACGGCTTCACCGACTTCAAGCGCATCGCCGGCATCGCCATCGCCACGCCGCAGACGCGCATGACGCTGTTCGTGTTGACGGGCCTCACGCTCCTCGGCTTCTTCCTGCTGGCGCGCTTCCTCGTGGCCAGCAAGTTCGGCCGCGTGCTGCAGGCGATCCGCGACGCCGAGTCGCGCGTGATGTTCTCCGGCTACAACCCGATCGGCTTCAAGCTCGCCATCTGGACGCTGTCGGCCATCATGTGCGGCGTGGCCGGCGCGCTCTACGTGCCGCAGGTGGGCATCATCAACCCGGGCGAGATGAGCCCGGCCAACTCGATCGAGATCGCGATCTGGGCCGCGGTCGGCGGCCGCGCCACGCTGGTCGGCCCCATCGTCGGCGCCTTCATCGTCAACGGCGCCAAGAGCTGGCTCACGGTGTTCGCGCCCGAGTTCTGGCTGTACTTCCTGGGCGCGCTCTTCATCGCCGTCACGCTGTTCCTGCCCGATGGCGTGGCCGGCCTGGCGAAGAAGCTGTGGAACAAGGCGGGGAGGACGCGCGCATGACCCCCGACCTGATGGAAGAGGGCGCGCGCCGCGTCTCCGCCTACGGCAAGCTGGCCGCGCAGGGCAAGACCGCATCGGGCGGACGCGCCGCCGGCTTCGGCCGCCCCGTGCTGCCGGGCGAGGTGGACACCACGCACGGCCGCATCCTGTACCTGGAAGACGTCAGCGTCAGCTTCGACGGCTTCAAGGCGATCAACAAGCTGTCGCTGGACATCGCGCCGGGGGAGCTGCGCTGCATCATCGGCCCCAACGGCGCCGGCAAGACGACGATGATGGACATCATCACCGGCAAGACGCGGCCCGACAGCGGCACGGTCTTCTTCGGCAGCACCATCGACCTGCTGCGCTACAAGGAGGCCGAGATCGCCCAGCTGGGAATCGGCCGCAAGTTCCAGAAGCCCACCGTGTTCGAGCAGCTCACGGTCTACGAGAACCTCGAGCTGGCGCTGAAAACGGACAAGGGCGTGCGTGCTTCGATCTTCTTCCAGCCGGATTCGGCCGAGAGCGACCGGCTGGCCGATGTGCTGCGCACGATCCACCTTTCCGACAGCGTGCATCGCCCGGCCGGCACCTTGAGCCACGGGCAGAAGCAATGGCTGGAGATCGGCATGCTGCTGATGCAGGACCCGCGGCTGCTGCTGCTGGACGAGCCGGTCGCCGGCATGACGGACGAAGAAACCGCGCGCACCGCCGAACTGTTCCTCTCCCTCAAGGGCCAGCACTCGCTGCTGGTGGTGGAGCACGACATGGGATTCATCAAGACCATCTCGGAGAAGGTGACCGTGCTGCACGAAGGCGCGGTGCTGGCCGAAGGTACGCTGGAGCAGGTGCAGAACGACGAGCGCGTCATCGAGGTGTACCTTGGCCGCTGAACGTAGCCAAGAGGGTCTGGAGGCTAGAGGCTGGAGACTAGGGGAAACAGCCTGGGGCCCGACGCGCGTTCTTCCCTAGCCTCTAGCCTCCAGTCTCTAGCACCTATGCTCTCAATCAAGAACGTCAACCAGTACTACGGCGGCTCGCACATCCTGCGCGACGTCAGCCTCGATGCGCACCTGGGCAAGGTCACGGTGATCCTGGGGCGCAATGGCGTCGGCAAGACGACGCTGCTCAAGGCGCTGATGGGCCTGGTGCCGGTGAAGACCGGCACGGTGGAATTCGACGGCAAGGCCATCACGCATGCCACGCCTTATCAGCGCGCCCGCGCCGGCATCGGCTTCGTGCCGCAGGGGCGGGAGATCTTCGCGCGGCTGAGCGTCGAGGAGAACCTGCGCATGGGCCTGGCCACGCAGCCGGGCAGCACGCCGATGCCGGCCGAGCTGTTCGAGCTGTTTCCGGTGCTGAAGCAGATGCTGCACCGGCGCGGCGGCGATCTCTCCGGCGGGCAGCAGCAGCAGCTGGCCATCGCCCGCGCGCTGGCTTCCAAACCCCGGTTGCTGGTGCTGGACGAGCCCACGGAGGGCATCCAGCCCAGCATCATCAAGGACATCGGCCGCGTGATCCGCATGCTGGCGGACCGCGGCGACATGGCCATCCTGCTGGTCGAGCAGTACTACGACTTCGCCCAGGAACTGGCCGACGACTACCTGGTGATGGAGCGCGGCGAGGTGATCGCGCGCGGCCGTGGCAAGGACATGGAGGCCGACGGCGTGCGGCAACTAGTAGCCATCTAGGACAACGGTAGGCACCTGCCTACCGCCTTTGCCGCTGCCGCCCGGCAGCCCGCGCGCACCGGATTTCTTAAGCTCTCCTGAAAGTCCACTCAGGAGAAATCAAATGCCCGTCATCCTCTGGCTGCTCGGCGTGCCGCTCGGCATCGTGCTCTTGCTGATGCTGTTCGGCGTGCTCTGAGCTCAGCGCCGCTCGCCTTCCGGCCGCCCTTCGACCTGCTCCAGCTGGTCGAGGTTGCGGCCGGAAGCATTTCCGCGGTCGCCGCCTTCGACGTCGGGCAGGCTGCCCGACGTGGTTTCTTCCTTGCCCTGGTTGGCATAGGGCTGCCGGCCCTTGCCGTCGTCCCAGGTGACTTCGCTTTGCGGTCCATGTTCGGCGCGCGGCTGTTCCGTGTTGTCCATGTTCATTCCTCTCCAGAAACGGATCGACCCGCCCAAGGCTAGGCCTTGCAGCGGGTCGGGTGCGTCGGACGCGGGCTTTACTTGGACGGGACCAGCACCACCGGGTCGGAGGTCTGCGGCTGGATGGTCACCGAGCTCTGGCCCGAGGGCAGCACCACGGTTTCCACTTCCTTGATCAGGCCGCCGCCGGCGACGCTGCCTTCGGCGCTGCCCATGCCCATGGTGCGGGCCTGGCAGGCCGCCTTGTCCTCGGAATTGGAGAACACGTTGCAGCGGGCCATGGCGTTGGCTTCTAGGCTGCCCTGCGTGTCGAGCACGCCGCGCTGCTTGTCGGCCTTCGCGTTGCGGGCTTCCTTGAGGCAGTCGGCACGGTCTTGCTGGGTCAGGCCGCTCATGCAGGCGTTGACTTCGGACTGGTAGCTGCCGGTGGCGTCGATGCCCGTGGTGCCGCTGATGGCCACCTGGGCGGTGGCGGCGCCGACGGCCAGCAGGGCGATCGCACCGAAGGAAATGAGGCTCTTGCGCGAGCGGTTGGCCGGGTTTTTCATCGGGGGGCTCCTTGCATTGCTTTCGATTCAATGAAGGGAGTGTGGATCGCAGGCGGCTTGCGCACTGCCGGAGAGGGGCGTTCCAGCGCGCCGCCGGTGACCCATGGTCGGGTAGGACGCGGCCTGCCGGCCGGGTCGGAAGGCCCTAGATCGCCCAGCCGCGCGGGTCCACGCCGGGAAGATTCCACAGCAGCGGCCGCCAGGCGTGGCGCACCTGTTTCAGCAGCTGCAGGGCCGGCTCGACCAGGGGCGCCAGCACCCGCACGACCACTACGCGCGGTCCTGGCGACGTGGCACCGGCGCTTGCCACCAGCGGATGCGCTTCCAGGAGCGCGCGGGCGCTCTCCAGCAAGTCGTCGCGCCGCTGGCGCGGAATCTCGCTGCCGGCGACGAAGAACAGCGTGCCGAGGCAGCGATGGCCCGCCAGGCCCAGCGGCCCATCGAGCAGGCGCTGGTCCTCCGCCGCGATGCGCCCGCGCTCCAGCCACGCGCCTTGCAGTTCCAGGTGCTGCAGCACGCTGCCCCGCACGAAAGGCTGTTGTGCCTGCGGCAGGCCGAGCGCGGCCAGGTCCCATCCGAGCAACTCTGCGCCAGGCTCGAGCCGCATGCGCAGCCGGTTGTGCGCATTGCAGCCGCTGTAGTAGAGCGCTTCGAGCGGCAGCCATTCGAGCCGCGCGCCGGGCTGGAGGTGGATGCGCACGTCCTGCAGTGCCTCCGCCCCTTCGCTGCGGTAGAAGCGCGAAGCACCGGGCGTGGTCACGAGTCCGTGGCTTCCGCCAGCGGCCGTGACCTGCACCTCCAGCGTGTCGCCCGCCACCAGGCCGCCCGGCGGGTGCACGAGCACGTTGTGGCAGACGCCGTCGCCCTCGGGGTAGAGGCTTTGCAGGATGCGCAGCGGCCCCTGGTGGGCGAAGCGGGCGACGCTGCGGCCGCCCTCTTGCGCGTAGTCCAGCCGCAGGCCGGCGTGCCAGGCCACGCTACTGCCCTTGCGAACCGCGGTGCGCCCAGGCCGTGGTGTGGCGCTCGACGTAGCTGAACAGTTCGTACATCGCCATCGCCATCACGCTGATCGCCACCAGGCCGGCAAAGGCGAGCGGCATGCGCTGCTGGCTGCCGGCCGTCTGGATCAGGTTGCCGATGCCGCTGTCGCCCGCCGTCATTTCGGCCAGCACCGTGCCGACGAAGGCGAGCGTGATCGCGATCTTCAGCGAGCCGTAGAAGTAGGGCATGGAGCGCGGCAGGCCGACCTTCACGAGCACGTCCCAGCGCTTTGCGCCAAGCACCCGCAGCACGTCTTCCAGCTCCGGCTCCAGGGTCGCGAGGCCGGTGGCGATGTTGACGGTGATCGGGAAGAAGGAGATCAGGAAGGCCGTGGTGATGCCCGGCCCGAGCCCGATGCCGAACCACACCACCAGGATCGGCACGATCGCCGCCTTGGGCACCGCGTTGAAGCCGACCATCAGCGGATAGACCGCCGCATACGCCGTGCGCGACGAGCCGACCAGGAAGCCGAGCAGCACGCCGACCACGATCGCGATGCCGAAGCCGACCATCGTCACCCAGAAGGTGCTCCAGGCCGCTGCCAGCAAGGGACCCTTGAACTCCGCGAACTGCTGCGCGATCTGCCAGGGGCTGGGGAAGAGGTAATCGGGAATGTTGGCGGCCGTGACCACCACCTGCCAGAGCAGGACCAGGGCGGCGGCCAGCAGCACCGGCGCCCAGCGCTCGTAATGCCGGGCCTTCATTGCGGCACCGCCACGCTGGGGGACGTCTGGCGCAGCGCGCCTATGTGTCCGCGCAGCTCATGGACCACGTCCGTGAACTCCTTGCTGTAGGTGATCTCCAGCTCGCGCGGCCGCGGCAGCTCGATCTGCTTCTTCACGACGAAGCGCCCGGGGCTCTTGCTCATGACGTAGACCGTGTCGGCCAGGAACACCGACTCGCGCAGGTCGTGCGTCACCAGGATCACGTTGAAGCGCTGCTCGGTCCACAGGTCGCGCAGGATGCACCACAGCTCCTCGCGCGTGAAGGCGTCCAGCGCGCCGAAGGGCTCGTCCAGCAGCAGCATCTTGGGTTCGTGGATCAGCGCGCGGCAGATGCTGGCGCGCTGCTGCATGCCGCCCGACAGCTGCCAGGGATACTTGTTCTCGTAGCCCGCCAGGCCCACCTTCTGCAGCAGGGCGCGGGCGCGCGCCTCGTACTCCGCGCGCTTCGCCTTGAAGCTGCTGCGATAGGGCTCGACGATCTCCAGCGGCAGCAGCACGTTGTCGACCGTCGTGCGCCAGGGCAGCAGCGAGGGCGCCTGGAAAGCCATGCCGGAGATCTTCAGCGGCCCGGTGACCGGCTGGCCGTCGATCAGGATGCGCCCGCGCGAAGGCATGCGCAGCCCGGTGGCCAGCTTCATGAAGGTGGACTTGCCGCAGCCCGAAGGCCCGACGATGGCGATGAACTCGCCTTCGCCCACCTGCAGGTCGATGGCCTCGACGGCGAACTGGCCTTGCGCGAACAGTTCGTCGTTGTAGGCGAGCCAGACGTCCCGGAAGTCGATGAAGCTCGTGGACCCAGGACTCATTTCTTGGCGGGCGGCAGGATGTTGAGTTCCGCCTTGGTCGGCAGGAAGCTGGCGTTCCACACGGCGTCGGGGTTCACGCGGGTCTTGGTGGCGAAGGCATCGGAGACTTGCGAGGCCATCAGCGCCAGCCGGCCCGGGACGACCTGGCCGAAACCCTCGCTGCGGGCGTCGGGGCTGGCGATCACCGAGTCGATCGCCATGCGCAGGCGGCGCTTCTCGAGGTCGGTGTTGATGATGCCGTCGCGCTGCTTGATGTACTCCACCGAGGCGTCGGGGTTGGCCATCACCTCCTTGGCGCCCTTGCTGAAGGCCACCAGGAAGGCCTTCACGGCAGCCGGATTCTCGCGGATCAGTTTCGGCGAGGCGATGATCACGTTGCCATACAGCTTCACGCCGTTTTCGGCGTAGGGCAGGGTGACCACGTCGGCCAGCTTGACGCCGCGCGCCTCCAGGTTCAGCAGCGAGGTGAACGAGAAGCCGGTGATGGCGTCGATGTCGCCGCGGGCCAGCATGGTCTCGCGCAGTGGCGGGTCCATGGACACCCAGGTCACGGCATTGATGTTGTTGGCTTTCTGGAAGATCGGGAAGCCGCGGCGGCCGGCGTCGAACACCGGGGCGCCGATCTTCTTGCCGTTCAGGTCGGCCGGCGACTTGATGCCCGACTTCTTGAGCGCCATGACGGCCGCCGGCGTGTTGTTGTAGACCATCATCACCGCCACCGGCTTGTTGGGCGCGTCGGGGTTGTTGGCGTGGAATTCCATCAGCGCCGCCAGGTCGGCGAAGCCCATGTCGTAGGTGCCGCTGGCCACGCGCTGCACGGCGGCGCCGGAGCCGGTGCCGGCGTCGATGGTCACGTCCAGCTTGGCGTCGCGGAAATAGCCCTTGGCCACGGGCTGCAGGAACAGGGCGGCCGGGCCTTCGAAGCGCCAGTCGAGCAGGAACTTGATGGGGGTGAGCGTCTGGGCGTGGGCCGTGGCCGTGGCCAGGGTGGCGGCCAGGAGGCTGGCGGCAAGGAAGGCGCGCTTGGTGGGCATGGTGAACTCCGGAATGCAGTGAACAGGAGACTTAGCAAGAACGGTGCCGTCGAGCTGGAGTCCCGATTGTCATCCGTGGCGGCACCGGGCCAGCCGGGACTAACCCGTGAATAAGCCCGTTGCGATGGGCGCTTGTCCGACGCGGCGTAGGGATGCCCCCGCACTTGCAGGCTTTACAGGCGACTACGCCCGCGCTTGCGCTAGCTGCCCATAGTTACCAACACCAGCCCTAGGGCAGGTGGTCGAAGCCCCCGGGGCGGCGGCCCACTATCAACAAACAGCCGTTCGCGGCATTAGGAGTGCGACTATGGGTTTTCTTATCTGGTTGATCATTGGCGGTATCGTCGGCTGGCTCGCCAGCCTGGTCATGCGCACCGACGGCCAGCAGGGCATGCTGCTGAACGTCGTGGTGGGTATCGTGGGTGCCTTCCTGGGCGGCCTGCTGATCTCCCCGCTGGTGGGCGTGGGCACGATCAATGACGGCATCAGCATCGGCTCGGTGCTGGTCTCGCTGGTCGGCGCCATCATCCTGCTGGCCATCGTGAACCTGTTCCGCCGCGGCCGCGTCCGCTAAGCGCACGAATACAAGAAACTGAATGCCTGGAGCGGGCCGCGAGGCCTGCTTCCCATCAGGGCGCCTCTGGCGCCCTTTTCTTTTGGCCTAGCCGCGCGCCGCGCTGGCCGCGGTGAGCGCCGTCATGTTCACCACCCGCCGCACGGTCGCCGATGGCGTCAGCACGTGCACCGGCGCCTTCGCCCCCAGCAGGATGGGCCCCACCGTGATCCCGTGGCCGCCCGTCATCTTCAGCACGTTGAACAGGATGTTGGCCGAATCGAGGTTCGGGCAGATCAGCAGGTTGGCCTCGCCGGTGAGCGTGCTGTCCATCAGGCTGGAGCGGCGCACGGTTTCCGAGAGCGCGGCGTCGCCCTGCAGCTCGCCTTCGCTTTCGATGTCCGGCGCGATCTGCGCGAAGATCTCGCGCGCCTTGCGCATCTTGGCCGCCGAGCCCCGCGTCGACGAACCGAAGTTGCTGTGCGACAGGAAGGCCACCTTGGGCGGCAGGCCGAAGCGCTGCACCTGTGCGGCCGCCATCTTGGCGATCCGCGCCAGCAGGTGTGCATCCGGGTCCTCGTTGACGTAGGTGTCGGCGATGAACAGCATGCGCTCGGGCAGCGTCAGCGCGTTCATCGTGGCGAAGCCGGGCTCGCCCTCGGCGGTGCCGATCACGGCGCGGATGTGTTCCAGGTGGTGGTCGAAGCGCCCCACCAGCCCGCACAGCATCGCGTCCGCATCGCCGAGCTGCACGGACAGCGCGCCGATCAGCGTGTTGGATCGGCGCACCGCGGCCTTCGCCGCTTCCGGCGTGATGCCGTTGCGGCCCATCAGCCGGTGGTAGGTCTCCCAATACTGGCGAAAGCGCGCGTCGCTTTCCGGGTTGACGCATTCGACGTCGGTGCCCAGCCGCATCCGCAAGCCCGCCTTGGCGATGCGCGCCTCGATCACCGCCGGCCGCCCGATCAGGATCGGCGTGGCCAGCTTTTCGTCGAGCGCCAGTTGCGCGGCCCGCAGCACGCGGTCGTCCTCGCCTTCGGCAAAGGCGACGCGCTTGGCCGTCGACGCCTTGGCCGCCGTGAACACCGGCCGCATGATCATGCCGGTCTGGTAGACGAAGCGCGTGAGGTTCTGGGTGTAGCTCTCGAAGTCGGCGATGGGCCGCGTCGCCACGCCGGACTTCTCCGCCGCGCGCGCCACCGCCGGCGCGATGCGCAGGATCAGCCGCGAGTCGAAAGGCGTCGGGATGATGTAGTCGGGGCCGAAGGAGAGCTCCTTGCCCGCATAGGCATTGGCCACTTCCTCGCTGATGTCCGCCTTGGCCAGGTCGGCGATCTCGCGCACGCAGGCCAGCTTCATCTCCTCGGTGATCTTGGTGGCGCCGCAATCCAGCGCGCCGCGGAAGATGTAGGGGAAGCACAGCACGTTGTTGACCTGGTTCGGGTAGTCCGACCGGCCGGTGGCGATGATGCAGTCCGGCCGCGCTTCCTTCGCCAGCTCGGGCCGGATCTCCGGTTCCGGGTTCGCGAGCGCCAGGATGATCGGCTTGTCCGCCATCGACTTGACCATGTCCTGCGTCAGCACGCCGGCGGTGGAGCAGCCGAGGAACACGTCGGCGTTCTTCACGACGTCGGCCAGCGACCGGGCCGAGGTGTCCTGCGCATACGCGGACTTCGACTCGTCGTAGCCGCCCGGCCGGCCCTGGTAGATCACGCCCTTGGAATCGACGACGTAGATGTTGCGCTTGGAAATCCCCAGGCCCACCATCAGGTCGAGGCAGGCGATGGCCGCGGCGCCGGCGCCGGAGGACACCAGCTTCACGTCCTGGATCTTCTTGCCCACCAGCTCCAGGCCATTGAGCAGCGCGGCGCCGGAGATGATCGCCGTGCCGTGCTGGTCGTCATGGAACACCGGGATGTTGACGCGCTCGCGCAGCTTCCGCTCGATGTAGAAGCACTCGGGCGCCTTGATGTCCTCCAGGTTGATGCCGCCCAGCGTGGGCTCCAGCGCCGCGGCGATGTCGACCAGCTTGTCCGGGTCGCGTTCGGCCAGCTCGATGTCGAACACGTCGATGCCGGCGAACTTCTTGAACAGGCAGCCCTTGCCTTCCATCACCGGCTTGCCCGCCAGCGGCCCGATGTCGCCCAGCCCCAGCACCGCCGTGCCGTTGGTGATCACGCCGACGAGGTTGCCGCGCGAGGTGTATTCGTAGGATTTGAGCGGGTCGGCCTGGATGTCGAGGCAGGGATACGCGACGCCCGGCGAATAGGCGAGCGACAGGTCGCGCTGGTTCAGCAGGGGCTTGGTCGGGCTGATCGCGATCTTGCCGCGCGTGGGCATCCGGTGGTACTCGCGCGCCGCGTCGCGCAGGGCCAGTTCGGCCTGGGAGGTGGGTTCCTTCATCTCTTTCATGGCGCGTCTCCTTTGTTGTCGCCATGACGGTACGCCTTTCCTCCGCGGGCGTGGTGGGTGTAACTACGAGGACGCGCTCCGCGCGCTGTCGAGCTGGTGCTGCGCCAGGTTCTCCAGGCTACGGACGAGCGCCGAGTGGTCGGCCTGTGCCAGACCGAGCGCTGCACAGGCCTGCATCAGCTGCGCGGCCAGGGCGGTTTGCGGCAGCGCCACGCCCAGGGCGCGCGCGCCTTGCAGTGCCAGGTTCAGGTCCTTCTGGTGCAGCGCGATCCGGAAGCCCGGCTCGAACTTGCGTTGCAGCATGCGCTCGCCGTGGACCTCGAGCACGCGCGAGGCGGCGAAGCCGCCCATCAGCGCCTGCCGCACGCGCGCGGGATCGGCGCCCGCCTTGGCCGCGAACACCAGCGCTTCGGCCACCGCCGCGATATTCAGCGCCACGATCACCTGGTTGGCCACCTTGCACACCTGGCCATCGCCAACCGCGCCCACGTGGGTGATGTTCTTGCCCATCAGCGCCAGCAGCGGCCGCACGCGCTCGAACGCCATCTCCGTGCCGCCGACCATGATGCTGAGGCTCGCCGCCTTGGCGCCGACCTCGCCGCCGGAGACCGGCGCATCGAGGTAGTCGCAGCCCAGTTCCTGGATGCGCGCCGCGAAGGCGCGGGTGGCGATCGGGTCGATCGAGCTGCAATCGACCACCGCCTTGCCGCGCGCGAGGCCGGCGGCGACGCCGTACTCGCCGAACAGCACGGCCTCGACGTCGGGCGTGTCGGGCAGCATCAGGAAGACGATGTCGGCGCGCTCGGCGACGCCGCGCGCGGTGGTGCACAGCGTGGCGCCGCCGTCCACCAGCGGCTGGGGCACCTTGCTGCGGGTGTGGACGTACAGCAGGTGACCCGCCTGCAGCAGGTGGCCCGCCATGGGCGCGCCCATCATGCCCAGGCCGATGAAGCCGATCTTGAGTCCGGATTTGGTCATCGCATCCATCCCAGCCCTTCGGCCGTGGTGGTCAGTGGCTTGTATTCGCAGCCGACGAACCCCTTGTAGCCCAGCGCTTCGAGGTGCCGGAACAGGAAGGGATAGTTGATCTCGCCGGTGCCGGGTTCGTTGCGGCCGGGGTTGTCGGCCAACTGGATATGCGCGATGCGGTCCAGGTGCCGGCTGAGCGTGCCCGCCAGTTCGCCTTCCATGCGCTGCGCGTGGTACAGGTCGTACTGCAGGAACAGGTTGTCGCTGCCCACTTCCTCGATCAGCGCCAGCGCCTGGTCGCTGCGCGTGAGGAAGAAGCCGGGGATGTCGAAGGTGTTGATCGGCTCGACGAGCAGCCGGATACCCGCATGCGCCAGTTCATTGGCGGCGAAACGCAGGTTGCCGACCAGCGTGCGCTGCGCGAGTTCGCGGCTGCAGCCGGTGGGCAGCTTGCCGGCCAGGCAATTGAGCTGCGGGCAGTCGACCGCGTGCGCGTAGTCGATCGCGCGCGCCACGCCGGCGCGGAATTCCTCCACCCGGTCCGGCAGGCAGGCGATGCCGCGTTCGCCGGCGGCCCAGTCGCCGGCCGGCAGGTTGTGCAGCACCTGTTTCAGGCGGTTGGCGCGCAGCCGCGCGGCCAGTTCTTCCTTCGGGTACTCGTAGGGGAACAGGTATTCGACGGCGTCGAAGCCTGCCGCGCGCGCAGCGGCGAAGCGGTCCAGGAACGGCAGCTCCGTGAAGAGCATGGTCAGGTTGGCGGCGAATTTCGGCATGTCAGTCCAACAGGGCGGCGATGGAACTCGGGGCATCGGCCAGCGAAGCCGCCAGCTCTTCGAACTCGTTGATCTTGTCGATCTCGGTTCCCATGGAGATGTTGGTCACCCGTTCCAGGATCACTTCCACCACCACCGGCACCTGCAGTTCCTTCATCCAGGCTTCGGCCTGCGCGATGGCCGGGGCCAGTTCGTCCGGCTTGTGCACGCGGATCGCCTTGCAGCCCAGGCCCTCCACCACCTTCACGTGGTCGACGCCGTAGCCGCGCTCCGGAGTCGCCGACTCGGGCATGTTGATGTTGTCGAAGGCGAGCTGCACGCAGTAGTCCATGTCGAAGCCGCGCTGCGACTGCCGGATCAGGCCCAGGTAGGAGTTGTTCACCACCATGTGCAGGTAAGGCAGCTTGAACTGCGCGCCCACGGCCAGCTCTTCGATCATGAACTGGAAGTCGTAGTCGCCCGAGAGCGCGACGATCTTGCGCGTCGGGTCGGCGGCACGCACGCCCAGCGCCGCCGGGATCGTCCAGCCCAAGGGTCCGGCCTGGCCGCAGTTGATCCAGTTGCGCGGATTGAACACGTGCAGGAACTGTGCGCCGGCGATCTGCGACAGGCCGATGGTGCTGACGTAGCAGGTGTCGCGCGGGAAGTTGCGGTTCATGCACTGGTAGACGCGCTGCGGCTTCATCGGCACGTCGTCGTAGTTGGTCTTGCGCAGCATCGTGCGCTTGCGCTCCAGGCAGTCGGCGGCCCACGCGGTGCGGTCGCGCAGCTTGCCGGCAGACTGCAGCTCGCGCGCCACTTCCAGGAACAGCTGCAGCGCCGCCTTGGCATCCGAGACGATGCCGTAGTCGGGCGCGAACACGCGGCCGATCTGCGTGGGCTCGATGTCCACGTGCACGAACTTGCGGCCCTTGGTGTAGACCTCGACCGAGCCGGTGTGGCGGTTCGCCCAGCGGTTGCCGATGCCCAGCACGAAGTCGCTGGCCAGCATCGTGGCATTGCCGTAGCGGTGGCTGGTCTGCAGCCCGCACATGCCGGCCATGAGGGGATGGTCGTCCGGGATGCAGCCCCAGGCCATCAGCGTGGGCACCACCGGCACGCCGGTCAGCTCGCAGAACTCGAGCAGCAGGTCGGTGGCGTCCGCGTTGATGACGCCGCCGCCCGCCACGATCAAGGGCCGCTCGGCCTCCTGCAGCATCGCGATGGCTTTCGCGGCTTGCGCCCGCGTGGCGGAAGGCTTGTAGGCCGGCAGCGGCGAATAGGTGTCCGGATCGAACTCGATCTCGGTGGTCTGCACGTCGAAAGGCAGGTCGATCAGCACCGGTCCGGGCCGGCCCGAGCGCATCAGGTGGAAGGCCTGCTGGAAGGCGCGCGGCACCTGCGCCGGCTCGCGCACCGTCACCGCCCACTTGGTGACGGGCTTGGCGATGGATTCGATGTCGACCGCCTGGAAGTCCTCCTTGTACAGGCGCGCGCGCGGCGCCTGCCCGGTGATGCAGAGGATGGGAATGGAATCGGCCTGCGCCGAATAGAGGCCGGTGATCATGTCGGTGCCGGCGGGCCCCGAGGTGCCGATGCACACGCCGATGTTGCCCGGCGCGGCGCGGGTGTAGCCCTCGGCCATGTGCGAGGCGCCTTCGACGTGGCGCGCCAGGATGTGGGCGATGGTGCCTTGCTTGCGCAGGGCTGCATAGAACGGGTTGATCGCGGCGCCCGGCACCCCGAACGCCTGCGTGATCCCTTCCTTCTCCAGCACCCAGGCAGCGGCCTGGGCGGCGGTCATCTTGGCCATGATTTGCTCCTTGTCTGGGTGCGACTGTAGGAACCGCGAGGCGATTGATGAACCCCAGCCCCGGCCATAAGATCTATTCCAGGAGCGAATGAATGGATCGACTGCAAGCGATGGAGATGTTCGTCCGGGTCGTCGAGACCGGCAGCTTTTCGAAAGCCGCCAGCGAATTCGCGACCACCCAGCCCACGGTGACCAAGCAGGTCGCGGCCATCGAGGCGCGGCTGAAGGTGCGGCTGCTGAATCGCAACACGCGCGGCGTCAGCCTCACCGAGGCCGGCGCGCTGTACTACGAGAAGTGCAAGGGCATCGTGCGGGCCGCCGAAGAGGCCGATAGCGTGGTGCAGCTGAAGCAGACGCAGGCACAAGGCCTGCTGCGCGTGGGCAGCTCGGTCGCTTTCGGCCGGCGCGTGCTGGTGCCGCTGGCGCTCGAGTTCATGCAGCAGCACCCGCAGCTGCAGGTGGACCTGAGTTTCGAGGACCGCTACACCGACCTGGTGGCACAGGGCATCGACGTCGCCGTCCGGATGGGCAAGCTGGCCGATTCGTCACTCGGTGCGCGCTACCTCGGCACCAATCCCTGGCTGATGGTGGCCTCGCCGCGCTACCTGAAGAAGGCCGGCGCGCCCAAACGGCCGGCGGACCTGAGCGCCCACGAAACGTTGATCTACAGCAGCGTGCAGGGCAGCGACGTGTGGCGGGTGGTGTCGCCGCGCGGCGAGGCCAGCACCGTGCCGGTGACGGCGCGGCTGCGTTCGAACAACCTGTCGGCAGTGCTTGCGGCGGCGCGGTCGCACCTGGGGATCGCCGCGCTGCCCTGGTACGTGGCTTCGGACTCGCTGGCCGCGGGCGCGGTGGTGGAAGTGCTCAAGGGCCACAGCCTGCCGGAGCAGGAGATCCATGCGGTGTACCCGTCGCCGAAGCTGGTGCCGCAGAAGGTGCAGGCCTTCATCGCGTTCCTGCAGGGACGCTTCGGCGCGAAGTGGTGGGAAGCGTTGCCGCGCTGATCACGCGCGCCGCTGCTGCTGCGTGTCCTGCCAGTCCGAAGGCCGCGGCTGCGAATTCAGGCGCGAGGTGTCGCGCTCCTGGCGCAGCCCCAGCGCGCTGTCGATGCCGTCCCGCCCCAGGCTCGCATCGAAGCAGGCCCGCAGGCATTGCGTGGTCTGCACGTCGGCCACGCCGGCGATCTCGTGCATCACGTCCTGGATCAATTCGGTGGAAGCATCGATCGCCGCGCCCTGGCGCAGGCGCCGGCGCAGCCCCTGGTAGAGGCGGTTGGAGGCATGGAAGCGGGCCTCGCGTTCGGTGCGGCTCGCGCGCGAGAGCACCAGCGCCAGGCCGCCTGCCACCACCTGCCAGCGTTGCAGCAGGGGCACGGCCTCCCGCTGCACGGCGGGCAAGCCGCCGAATTCCGACTGGGCCCAGTTGCCTTGCGAGCCGGCCCACTTCATCAATCGTTTCATCGCTCCAGGCTCACGTCAGCCCGAGACCGGCGAAGGTGCTCAGGAATTCGCCGCGCGCCGGCGGCGGGGTGAGCGCGACCTGCGTGAGCTGGTCGCGATCGTATTCGGCCATCACCACGCAGGCATCGAGCTGCGGGCTGAAGCCGGCGAGCGCCCCGTAGGTGGCGGCGCACAGTTGCACGGTGCCCAGCGCCGCGCGTTGCAGCACGGCCGGTGCCCGCTCCAGCGGCTCGCCGACCACCAGGCTCACTGCGGCGCCCTCGGCGCGGAATTGCGCCAGGCCGGCGCGCGCCGCGACGACACCGATGCGCAGCCGCGCGCCGGCGGTGTCGCGGTGCAGGGCCAGCGCGGTGCGCAGGGCCGCTTCCGGATCGACGAAGGCGGCGAAGCTGGTGGAGCCGGGGCCGGCGTCGAGATGGCCGCCGTGCAGTTCGGCCAGCGACGCGAGCGCGCGGCGCACCTGGTCATGGCTCATCCGCCCATCCCACGGGCTTTCCGCGCAAACGACGCTCCAGGTCCCCGTGTGCATCTCGACGGCATCGTGGCCTTGCGCGAACAGGCTCTGCCAGACGGCGGGCGCGAAGTCGCGGGCGACGCGGGTGGACAGCGCGTCGGCCAGGTATTTGTTCTCGTATTGCTCGGTCATGTCGTTCGTGCGAGGGACCGGATGTGACCCGTCGAGCAGCTCGAGAGTTCTTAGGGGAATTCCTGACCCACGTGCTAGGGAAAACGCGTCGTAACCGTTCAGGCGGCCCGCCCTACCGGAGGCGAAGGCAGGTTCCGACGGCGCTTGCCACTGGCTGCGGGCATTCCGTCGACAGACCTGGCCGCACCATGCAGGCAAGGAGCGAAACATGAACAAAGAGGAATCCCTGCAGTTCGTGCAGGAGCGATTGCGCCACCAGCACGGCTCTCCCCTGGACCGGGAACTCAGCCTGGTGCCGCGGCAGCGGGTGACGCGCCGCGTGGCGATGGAGCTCGATGGCGGCAGCACGCACGTCTTCGATTGCGTCGACGACACGGTGAAGGTGCATTGCGCCAGCGGCAGTGTCTGGATCACCCACGACGGCGACCCGAAGGACGTGATCCTGGGCGCGGACGAGTGCTACTGCGCCGAGCGCGAGGACGCGATGCGGGTCTCGGCCCTGCAGCCCTGCGTGCTGGAGATCGAGTTCGAGGACGAGGTCACGGCGCACTGAATGCCGCGGGCTCACGCCACGGCGTGGCCTCGCGCCCAGATCGAGCGTATCACCCCCGGCAGCGCCATCGGGTCGAAGGGCTTGGCGATCACGTCGAGGGCGCCGGCGGCTTTGTAGCTGTTGATTTCGGCGGCCTGCACCTTCGCCGTCATGAAGATCACCGGCGTCGTGGCCGTCTCGGGCACTTGGCGCAAGGCCTGCAGCGTGGACAGGCCGTCCATGCCGGGCATCATCACGTCCAGCAGCAGCAGGTCCGGCTGCACGCGCGCGGCGCCGGCCACTGCGTCGTGGCCATTGGCGAAGGAGGTGACGGTGAAGCCGCCCACGACCTCCAGCGCGATCTCGGCGATCGTGCGGATGTCCGGCTCGTCTTCCACGTAGAGGATGCGTCGCGGTTCGCTCATGGTCAGGCCTCCAGGGGCGCGGGCACGGTGTCGAGGGTGCCGGCCAGGGCGCGGCGGATGGTTTGCATGAGGACGGTCTCGCTGGTCTGCGACTTCACCATGAAGCCTTGCACCTGGCGGCCTGCGGGCAGCCCGTCACCGGCGGCATACACCAGCACGGGCACGGCCTCGGCTTCCAGCGGGGCCAGCAGGTCCCAGCCCGAGCCGTCGGGAAGTTCCGGTTCCAGCAGCACCAGGTCGTAGCGCCCTGCGCGCAGCTCTTGCCGCGCCTCCTGCAAGGACGCGGCGGGCACGCAGTCGGCGCGCGGCCCGGCCAGGTTGGCGACGATCGCGCGGATGCCCGGCTCCGGCTCCACATGCAGGATGCGCGCGGCGCGCGGCGGCACCCATTCGGGGGCCATCGGGACCACCGCGGCGGTCTCGGGCGGCCCATCGTGCGCCGGCAGTTCGAAGTGGAAGGTGGTGCCCGCCGGCGGCTCGCTGCGAAAGCCCATGTTTCCGCCCATCTTTTCCACGAGGTTGCGGGAGATGTTCAGCCCCAGCCCAGTGCCGTCCTTGGCGCGGGTCGAGGAAGAGTCGGCCTGGGAGAACTTCTGGAAGATGCGCGACTGGAATTCCAGCGGGATGCCGGGGCCCTGGTCCGCCACTTCCACCCGGACCCGGCCCTGCGTGGCCAGGAGACGCACCGTCACGTCGGCGCCCGGCGGCGAGAACTTGACCGCGTTGGACAGCAGGTTGGTCACGACCTGCTGCAGGCGGTCGGCGTCGGCCTGCACCACCAGCGGCGCGGTGGGCGCTTCCAGCCGCAGGCGCACCTGGTGCTTCTGCGCGAATCCTTCGTTCTGCTCCAGCGCCTTGCGCAGCAGCGGCTCCAGCGCCAGGGCCTGCATGCGCATGGGCAACTGGCCGGCCTCGATCTTCTCGCTGTCCAGGATGTCGTTGATCAAGCGGATGAGGCGGTCGCAGTTGCTCTGCGCGATGCCGGTGAGGATGGCGGCCTCTTCGGGCAGCTTGCCCGCCACGCCGGCGCCCATCAGGCACAACGACCCATGGATGGAGGTCAGCGGCGTGCGCAGCTCGTGGCTGACGGTGGAGATGAATTCGGTCTTCATCTGGTCGATGCGCTTGAGCTCCGTGATGTTGGTCGCGAAGGCGCAGGCGCCCAGCACTTCGCCGGATCCCGCCGCGCGCCGCGGCATCAGCTGCATCTCGTAGATGCCCAGCTCACCCCTGGCGTTCTTCACCGTGACTTCGTAGTGCGCGACCTGGCCCAGCAAGGCCGTCTCGACGTGCCCGTCGTGCAGGGCGTTGAGGTCGGCGCCGAGGATGTCGGCCAGGCGGTGGCCGATCGCCTCCTCGCCCGGCATGCCGAGGAACTCGGCACAGGCGCGGTTGATGAAGCGGACACGCTTCTCCCGGTCGAACTCCACGATGCTCACCGGCAGGGTGTCGGTGATCTCGCGCAGGTGGCGCTCGCTCGCCTGCACCGCTTCGGCGGCCTGGCGCATGCTGCTCATGTCGCGCATCAGGGCGGTGACGCGGCGCACGCCCCCCAGGTGCACGTCGTTGAGAGAAACCTGCACCGGCAGCACGCTGCCGTCCTTGCGCAGCACCGGCAGGTCCACGTTCTTGATGCGGAAGGACTGGCCGCGGGCGATGGCGTCCTGCAGGCGCAGGCGGAAGGCCTGGCGGCCGGGATAGTCGGCGACCAGCTCCGCCACGGGGCGGCCGACCACGTCGGCTTCGGTGCACCCCAGCATCTCCTGTGCAGCGCGGTTGATGGCCACGACGGCCAGGTCCTCCGTCAGCGTCACCAGGCCGTCCGCCATGTTCTGCGCCAGGGCCTCGTTCATGGCCTCGGTCTGGTTCAGCAGCGAGGTCACGCGCCGGCGTTCGCTCTCGTAGCGCCAGACGACCCAGGCGGCCCACGCGATCATCCCCAGCAGCAGCAGGCCCGCTCCCACCAGGACGGACTCGGTCCGCTCCAGCGTGGCGACGACCTGCGACTTCCACCACACACCCTGTTCCCTTTGCCGGATCTGGTGCAGCAGGCCGGTGAGCTGCGCGATGTTGCCCTGCGCGCGCATCGACTCCAGCACACGCTGCGCGGCCTCTTCGTCGTGGCGGGCGCGCGCCGCGGCCGCCTCGTATTGCAGCAGGCCGTTCTGCGTCACCAGCCGCTCCAGCGTGGCTTGCTCGGGCAGCACCGGCGGCTCGCCGAGTTCCTCGACCGCGCTCTTCTGCTCCCACACGCGCGCCTCGAACGCGTCGCGGTCCCTCTGCTGGCCGGTCCACAGGTATTCGTGCAGCGCGGCCTGCGTGCGGCTGAGCGTCGCGACGAGGCGTTCCAGGGCAAGCAGCTTTTCCTGCTTGATGGCCGAACTCTCCGCGAAGTGCACCAGCCGCTCCACGGTGTAGTAGCCCGCGGCGGCGAACACGCCGAGCGCGAGGCCGGCGATCAGGAAGGCGATGCGGATCTTGCGCAGCAGCGGGTCGATGCTCTTCATGGCCGCGCCTCGGCGACCGGGTAATTTTTCGCGGGTACTGCTCTCATGCCTTCCTCCGGGGGACCGGATGGGACCGGCGGAGGCAGGCCGAGTTCTTAGGGGAATTCCTGAGGCGGCGCTTAGGGGAGCGGCGGCCTACGCTGCGCTGACGAGCGGCTCGCCGCGGAAGAACGCCGCAAGGTTGTCCAGCACCCGCTGCGCCATCGCTTCGCGCGTCTGCGCCGTGGCGCTCGCGATGTGCGGAGCCAGCACCACGTTGTCCAGCGTGAAGAATTCCTGCGGGACGGCGGGCTCGCGCTCGTACACGTCGAGGCCCGCGCCGGCGATGCGCTTTTCCTGCAGCGCGCGGAGCAAGGCCGCTTCATCGATCACCGTGCCGCGCGCGACGTTGATGATGTAACCCTTGGGGCCCAGCGCATCCAGCACCTCGGCATTCACCAGGTGCTTCGTCTCGGGACCGCCGGCGGTGATCACCACCAGGAAGTCCGACCAGCGCGCCAGTTCGACCAGGCTCTTCTCGTAGACCCAGGGCGCGTCGGCCACCGGGCGGCGGCCGTGGTATCGCACTTCCATGTCGAAGCCGCTCGCGCGTCTGGCGATCGTGCGGCCGATGCGGCCGAGACCGACGATGCCGAGTTTCGCGTGGCTCACCTGCCGTCCGAGCGGGAACGGCGTGGACGCAGGCGTGCCCGGCGCGGCGGCCCAGCGGCCGGCGCGCACGTAGCGCTCCGCCTCGCCGATGCGTCGCGCCACCGCCAGCAAGAGGGCGAAGCCCATGTCCGCCACGCAGTCGTTCAGCACGTCGGGCGTGTAGCCGACCGGGATGCCGCGCTCGCCGGCGCGCGACACGGCCAGCTTGTCGAGGCCGACGCCGAAACTGGAGATCACGCGCAGCTTGGGCAGCGCGTCGATCAAGGCGGCATCCGCGCCATGCGCCGCCGACGTCACCAGTCCTTCGAAGCGCGCGCCGTGCTCGGCGAGATAGGCCGTGCGTTCGGCGCCGGCGGGCGGCAGCTTGTGGACTTCGTAGCTTTCCGCCAGCCCGCGTTCGAGCGCGGGCGTGAGGGCAAGGGCTTGCAGGAGGACGGGGCGTTGCGGCATCGGGCTCTCAGTTCACGGTGATCTTGCGCTCGCGGATGATCTGGGCATAGCGCTTGCGGTCATTGTCGATCAGGGTGGTGAACTGCGCCGGCGTGGTGCCCGCGGGCACGGCACCCAGTCCCACCAGCTTCTCCTTCACGTCCTCGCGCACGACCAGTTCGCGCGTGTCGGCGGCGATCTTGTCGACGATGTCCTTGGGCGTGCCGGCCGGCGCGAGCAGGCCGATCCAGCTGATGCTGTTGAAGCCGGGCAGGCCGGACTCGGCCAGCGTGGGCACGTCGGGCAGCGCGCTCACGCGCTTGTCGCTGGTGACGGCCAGGGCGCGCAGCTTGCCGGCCTTGATGTTGCCGCTGGCCTCCAGCACCGTCATGAACGAGAGCTGCACGTGGCCGGCCAGCAGGTCGCCGATGGCGGGGCCGCCGCCGCGATAAGGCACGTGCAGGATGAAGGCGCCGGTGGCGTCCTTGAACATCTCCGCCGCGAGGTGCGGGCCGCCGCCGGCGCCGGAGCTGCTGTAGCTCAGCTTGCCGGGCTGCGATTTCGCCAGCGCCACGAACTCCTTCACCGTCTTCGCCGGCACGTTCGGATTGATCATCATGGCCAGCGGCAGTTCGGCCACCAGCGTGATCGGCGCGAAGGCCTTGTCCGGGTCGTAAGGCATCTTCGGGTAGAGCGAGGGATTGATCGCCTGCGTGCCGATGTTGCCCATGAGGATGGTGTAGCCGTCGGGCTTGGCCTTGGCCACGATGTCGGCGCCGATCTGGCCGGCGGCGCCGCCCTTGTTGTCCACCAGCACCGGCTGGCCCCACTTGCGCGAGAGCTGCTCCGCGATGATGCGCGCGCCGGTGTCGGTGCCGCCGCCGGGCGGGAAGGGCACGACGAGCGTCACGGGGCGGGTGGGCCAAGCGCCCTGGGCGAAGGCGGCGGCGCAGGCCAGCGGCAGCAGGGCCGTGGCGATCAGTCGTTTCATGTCTCTCTCCGGTGGATTCGGAAAAAGTATAGGGAGGCGATCGTTGCGCGTCCAAGCCAGATCGTGAATCGAACGATGCAATACTTGGATGAATGCTCGATCTCTTCCAGCTGCGTTGCTTCGTGGCCGTCGCCGAGGAACTGCACTTCGGCCGCGCCGCCGCGCGCCTGCACATGACGCAGCCGCCGCTGTCGCGGCAGATCCAGTTGCTGGAACACGCGGTCGGCGTGCAGCTGCTGGAGCGCACCAGCCGCCGCGTGCGGCTGACCGCGGCCGGGGCGGTGCTGTACAAGGATGCGGCCACTCTGCTCCGGCTGGCGCAGCAGGCAGCGGAGGCGGCGGAGCGTACCGGCAAGGGCCAGGCCGGCCGCGTGGTGGTGGGCTACACCGCGGTGTCGGGCTACGCGCTGATCCCCGCGCTGCTGGCGGAAGCCGGACGGCGTTTTCCCGAGATCGAGATCGAGCTGCAGGAAGCGGTGTCCTCGGAGCAGCTGCGCGCGCTGGAGGCCGAGGTGCTGGACCTGGCCTTCGTGCGGCCGCTGCACACCACCGGTGCCTTCCACTACGAGCGGGTCGCGCGCGAGCCGATGCTGCTCGCGCTGCCGTCCGCGCATCCGCTGGCGGCCAAGGCCAAGCCGCGGCTGGCCGACATGGCGGGGCAGCCGCTGATCATGTACTCGCAGAAGGAAGGCCAGTACTTCCACGACAAGATCGCCGCGCTGTTCACGGCCAGCAAGGTGCAGCCGCGTTACGTCCACCACATCGGGCAGACCCACACGATCATGGCTTTGGTCGCCGCGGGCCTGGGCCTGGCGATCGTGCCGGCGTCGGCGCAGCAGCTGCGCTTCGAGAACGTGGTGTTCCGGCCGCTGTGGCGCGCCGACCTGTTCGCGGAGATCTACCTCGCGTGGCGCGACGACGCCTTCAACCCGGCGCAGAAGACCATCCGCGAGTTCGTGCTCAAGGCGCGCGGTGGCCGGTCGTGAAGTCGTTGCCGCCGTGGCGGTCGACGCCTTTCAGCAGCCACAGCGGCCGCTGCCCGAAGTTGACGGCGACGCCGGTCTTGCCGTCCACCGGGCGCAGCGCGCGGTCGAACAGGGACGTGGAAGGCATGTAGCGCAGCGCGACGCCGGTGCGGCGTTTGGTGGACGTGTTCGGCCGCGCGCCGTGGATCATGTAGACGTCGTGCAGCGACATCTCGCCGGGCTCCAGCTGCACGTCGACCGCGCGTGACTCGTCGAAGCTGCCGGCGGCCATCCGCTGGTTGAGCGTGAGGTCGTTGCGGTCCTCGTGCAGGTGCTCGTGCAGCTGCTGGCCGATGTGCGAGCCGGGGATCACGCGCAGGCAGCCGTTCTCGATCTTCGACTCCTCCAGCGCCACCCACACGGTGCAGGTGGCCAGCGGCCGGATCGGCCAGTAGTGGCCGTCCTGGTGCCAGGGCGTCTCGAAGCCGTCCACCGGCGGCTTGCAGAAGACGTGGCAGCCCCAGAGGATCACGTCCTCGCCGATCACGCCCGACACCAGCTCCACCAGCTGCGGGTCGCGCGCCAGCTCCAGGAAGGCCGCGCTGCCGCGCACGCCTTCGCCGTTGTCGCCCTCGATGTGGGCCGACACCAGCTTTTCGGGGCGCACGCCGGGATTGCGGGCGATCAGGTCGTCGAGCGCATCGCGCATGTGGCGCACCTGCGGCTCGGGCAGGCGGAAGGCGGGCTTGACCCAGCCCTCTTCCCGGTAGCGGGCGATCTCGGGGGCGGTCAAGCGGGCCATGGCTACTTGTAGAAGGCTTCGACCTTGCCCTTGAGCTTCAGCATCAGCGGCTGGCCCTTGCGGTCCAGCGTCTTGCCGGCGGGCACCTTCACCCAGCCTTCGCTGATGCAGTACTCCTCGACGTCGCTGCGTTCCTTGCCGTTGAAGCGGATGCCGACGTCGTGCTCGAACACGGCAGGCACGTGGTGCGGGCTGCGCGGATCGGCCGAGAGATGGTCGGGGAGTTCGGGGCGTTGCTTGGCTTCTTCCATGGCGCGCATTGTCGCCCAGGGCCGGCCACCCCCAAAAACGGGACGCCAAACCTATACTGGCCCGTGAACCTCCGCTCCTGCCTCATCCATTGCGCCGCGGCCCTGCTGCCGCTCGCCGCCTCCGCCGGGCTGCTCGACCAGCCCCTGCCGACCGAGCAGTTCAACGCCTGCGTGCAAGGCCTCGCCGACCAGGTCGGCAGTGCCGGCAAGCCGCTCGCGCGCGCCGATTTCGAGCGCATCGCCGCCACCGGCAAGTACGACGATCGCGTGCGCCAGTCGATGCTGGTGCAGGCCGGCGAGCCGACCTACTGGTGGGACGAACTCGCGGCGACCACCGACGACCAGCGCGTGGCCGACGGCAAGGCCGTGCTGGCGCGCGAAGGTGACGCCTTGCGCAAGATCGAGGCGCGCTTCGGGGTGCCCAAGGAAGTCATCGTCGCCATCTACGGCATCGAAACCAACTACGGGCCGGCGGGCGGCAAGATTCCCGTGCTGGACGCCGCGCTCAGCCTCGCCTGCCTGCGGCCGTGTCCGGCGAGCTCCTCCGGCCCGGCCACTTGCCGCTCGCGCGAACGCGCGTTCGCCGCGGTGCGCCTGCTGCGTGACCAGAAGGTCAAGCCCGAGCACTTCCAGGGATCGTGGGCGGCTGCCTTCGGGCGCACCCAGTTCGTGCCCGACACCCTGGAGATGCTGGGCGTCGATTTCGACGGTGACGGCGAGGTCAACGTGGTCGACTCCGAGCGCGATGCCTGGGCTTCCACCGCGAACCACCTCAAGACGCGCGGCGGCTGGATCGCGGGCGCGCCGGTGTGGATCGAAGTGCGCGTGCCCGATGCCGAACAGGCGGCATTCGCCAGCAAGGGCGAGACCGTGCGACAGCGGGACCGCACGCGCAAGCTGGCCGACTGGGCAGCCGCTGGCTGGACGGCGGTCGGTCCGGCGGGCCAAAGCCTCCCGCTGGCCGGCGACTTCGAGGCTTATCCTTTCCTGCCCGTCGGCTTGCCGGGGCCGGCCTTCCTGGTCACGCGCAATTTCGACACCATCCTGCGCTACAACAGTTCGACGCGCTACGGCATGGAGGTCTCGCTGCTCGCGCACAAGCTGGCCGGCGGCAAGGACTTCGTCACGCCGTGGCCCACGGACGATCCGGGGCTCACGCGCGCGCAGGTGAAGGAGCTGCAGCAATGGCTGGTGCAGCGCGGGCACACCGAGGTGAAGCCCGACGGCGTGCAGGGCCGCAACACGCGCGAAGCGATCGCCGCCGAATTCGCCGCCAAGGGTTTGCCGCCGCAGAAGCGGGCCGGTCAGCGCACGATGAAGTTGTTGATGGCGCCTTGACGGGGAGCCGCGGTTCGTTCCTCACCACGGCCTACGACCGCGGCTTGTCCCGGGCCCCCCGTAGGCCGGGGTGGCAACCCCGGCTGCCTGCTCAAGTCACCGGCGCCGGATTGAACAGCACCAGCGCGTTGTGCAGCTTCCACTGCTCCGCCCATGTCTTCTTGCGGCCGCTCGCCACGTCCAGCATCAGCCGGAACAGCTCCCAGCCCACTTCCTCGATCGTGGCCGTGCCGTCGGCGATGGTGCCGGCGTTGACGTCCATCAGGTCGTGCCAGCGCCGCGCCAGGTCGCTGCGCGTCGCGACCTTGATCACCGGCACCTCGGCCAGGCCGTAAGGCGTGCCGCGGCCCGTGGTGAACACGTGCAGGTTCATGCCGGCCGCCAGCTGCAGCGTGCCGCAGATGAAGTCGCTGGCCGGCGTGGCAGCGTAGGTCAGGCCCTTCTGCTTCAGCTTCTCGCCCGGTGACAGCACGCCGGAGATCGGCGACGAGCCCGACTTCACGATCGAGCCCATCGCCTTCTCGACGATGTTGGACAGCCCGCCCTTCTTGTTGCCCGGCGTCGTGTTGGCGCTGCGGTCCACGCTGCCGCGCTTCAGGTATTCGTCGTACCAGGCCATCTCGCGGATCATGGCCTGCGCCACCTCGGGCGTGGTCGCGCGCGCGGTGAGCTGCGCGATGCCGTCGCGCACTTCCGTGGTTTCCGAGAACATCACGCTCGCGCCGGCGCGCACCAGCAGGTCGGTGCAGAAGCCCACCGCGGGATTCGCCGTCACGCCGGAGAAGGCGTCGCTGCCGCCGCACTGCACGCCCACCACCAGTTCGCTGGCCGGCACGGTCTCGCGCCGGCGGGCGTTCAGGCGTTCCAGGTGTTCCTGGGCCTGCCGCATGATGGATTCCACCATCGACATGAAGCCGACGTGCGCGTCGTCCTGCAGGCACACCACGTCAAGCTTCGCCTCGGCGGTCTGGCCGATGTCGGCCACGTTGCGCTCGTCCACCAACGGGATGCTGCCGGGCGGCAGCAGGCGCTCGGGCTGCAGCTTCTCGCAGCCCAGGCTCACCACCATCACCTCGCCGCCGAAGTTGGGGTTCAGGCTGATGTTGCGCAGGGTGCGGATCGGCACCACGGCGTCGGGCGCATCGATGGCGACGCCGCAGCCGTAGCCGTGTTCCAGCGCCACCACGTCGTCGACATTGGGGAACTTCGGCAGCAGCTCGCTCTTGATGCGCTGCACGGCGAAATCGGTGACGCCGGCCACGCACTGCACGGTCTGCGTGATGGCGAGGATGTTGCGCGTGCCGACCGAACCGTCCGGATTGCGGAAGCCCTCGAAGGTGTAGCCCTCCAGCGGCGGCAGCGATTCGCGCTTTGCGGTCGCGATCGGCAGGTCGTCGAGGCCGCGCGCATCGGGCATCTTCAGCAGGCGTTCGTGCACCCAGCTGCCGGCGGGAATGTCCTTCAGGGCATAGCCGATCGGCACGTTGTAGCGCAGCACCGCGCTGCCTTGCGGCAGGTCGACCAGCGCCACCTTGTGGCCCTGCGGCACGTGCTCGCGCAGGCGCAGGCCGGACGCGAAGGTGGTGCCCTCGGGCAGGCCGCCGTTGTTGGCGACGATGGCCACGTTGTCGGCCGGGTGCATGGAGATGTGGAGGGGAAGCGACGCGGCGGTCTGCATGGTGGTCACGAGAGGAATGTGGATTGGCGCTCGGCGATGCGGAAGCCGAGGTCGACGACGGGTTGTTCGATGGGCTGGCCGTTGCAGCGGGCGATGATCAGTTCGGCGGCGCGGCGCCCGATGGCGGCGCCGTCGACGTGCACGGTGGTGAGCGAGGGCTGCAGGTGCGCCGCGAAATCGGCGTCGCCGAAGCCGCAGATCGCGATGTCCTGCGGGATGCGCAGGCCGCGCGCGAGCGCCTCCACCATCACGCCTTGCGCCAGGCCGTCGGAGCTGCAGTAGACCGCCTGGATCTTCGGGTCCTGCGCGAGCAGTTCGCCCAGCGCGCGCCGGCCGAGCGCCAGGCTGCTGGGCGCGGGCACGGTGGCGATCGGCACCTGCCGTCCCACCGCCGCGAGGAAGCCGTCGCGGCGCAGCGAGGCGCGGTGGTCGTCACCGGTGGCGATCGCCAGGTGCTGCCAGCCCTTGCCGAGGAAATAACCGGCGACGGCGCTGCCGACCTTCACGTGCGAGAAGCCGACCATCATGTCGACCGGCCGGTCGCTCAGGTCCCAGGTCTCGACGACTGGAATACCGACGCGCTGCAATTGCTCGCGCGCCGCCTGCGAATGCACGAGGCCGGTGACCACCAGCGCATCGGGCCGCCGCGCGAGGATGGTGTTCAGCAGCCGGTCTTCCCGCGAGTGGTCGTAGCCGCTCTGGCCGAGAATCAGCTGGTAGCCGGCGGCGTCCAGCGTTTCCGTCAGCGCCTGCACGGTCGGCAGGAACTGTGGCACCGAGATGATGGGAACCAGGCCAGCCACCGTCATGCTGCGCTTCGACTTCAGGCCGCCGGCCAGCAGGTTGGGGATGTAGCCCGTTTCCAGCACGGCTTGCTGCACGCGCGCGATGGTGGCATCCGACACCAGGCCCGGATTGCCCAGCGCGCGCGAGGCCGTGATGAGCGACACGCCGGCGGCGCGCGCCACGTCGTGCAGCGTGGCGGCCTTGGTGCGGGGCGGAAGGGCGTTCATGGAGTAGTGGAAACCACGCTTGACGGGCGAAGAATGACAACGTTATCATCTTCTTCGTCCGGGCGCAAGTGCCCGCTTTTCATTGCCAAGATGACAACGTTACCATGAGCGCCGACCGCATTGCCCGAGTCCGGGTTTCCTCCTGCTACCTGCCGCTGGCCACGCCGATCAGCGACGCCAAGGTGCTCACCGGCCGCCAGAAGCCGATGACCGAGATCGCGATGCTGCTCGCCGAAATCGAAACCGCCGATGGCCGCACAGGAATGGGCTTCAGCTATTCCAAGCGCGCCGGCGGACCCGGCCAGTTCGCGCACGCGAAGGAGATCGCACCGGCGCTGCTCGGCGAGGACCCGAGCGACATCGCCCGCCTGTGGGACAAGCTGTGCTGGGCGGGCGCCTCGGTCGGCCGCAGCGGTTTGTCCACGCAAGCCATCGGCGCCTTCGACGTCGCGCTGTGGGACCTGAAGGCGAAACGCGCCGGCCTGTCGCTGGCCAAGCTGCTCGGCGCGCATCGCGAGTCGGTCCGCTGCTACAACACCTCCGGCGGCTTCCTGCACACGCCTACCGAGCAGCTGCTCGTGAATGCCGCCGCATCGCGCGAGCGCGGCATCGGCGGCATCAAGCTGAAGGTGGGCCAGCCCGATGGCAGCATTGACGTGAAGCGGGTCGAGGCCGTGCGCAAGCACCTGGGCGATGCGGTGCCGCTGATGGTGGACGCCAACCAGCAATGGGACCGCCCGACGGCGCAGCGCATGTGCCGGATCTTCGAGCAGTTCAACCTGGTCTGGATCGAGGAGCCGCTGGACGCCTACGACCACGAAGGCCACGCCGCCCTGGCGCAGGCCTTCGACACGCCGATCGCCACCGGCGAGATGTTGACCAGCGCCGCCGAACACGGCGACCTGATCCGGCACCGCGCGGCCGACTACCTGATGCCCGATGCGCCGCGCGTGGGCGGCATCACGCCTTTCCTGAAGATCGCCGCGCTGGCCGAACACGCCGGCCTGATGCTGGCGCCGCACTTCGCGATGGAGCTGCACATCCACCTGGCCGCGGCCTTCCCGCGCGAGCCCTGGGTGGAGCACTTCGAATGGCTGGAGCCGCTCTTCAACGAGCGCATCGAGATCCGCGACGGCCGCATGCTGGTACCGACGCGGCCCGGCCTCGGCGTCACGCTCAGTGAACAGGCGCAGGCCTGGACGCGCGAGCGGGCGCAATTCGCGTTGTGAATGTTTCAACCCAGGAGACAAGCATGAAGAAAGTCCTGACCGCGCTGCTGTTCGGCGCCGCCGCCCTCACCGCCGGCGCGCAAGCCTGGCCGACCAAGCCCGTCACGCTGCTGGTGCCCTTCCCGCCCGGCGGGTCCACGGACATGATCGCCCGCACGTTGTCGACCAAGCTGCCCGAGAAGCTGGGCGGCGGCACCTTCGTCGTCACCAACACCGCCGGCGCCGGCGGCACGCTGGGCGCAGCCGCGGCCAAGCGCGCTGCCCCGGACGGCACGACGCTCTTCGTTTCTTCGCTCGGCCCCTTCGTGATCGGCCCGCACCTGATGAAGGGCCTGGCCTATGACCCGCTGAAGGACTTCGACTATGTCAGCGTCGCCGTGCAGGCGCCGAACGTGCTGGCCGTGCCCGCGAACTCGCCGTTCCACTCGGTCAAGGACGTGCTCGCGCACCTGAAGGCGCAGCCGGGCAAGATGACCTTCGCCTCCGCCGGCAACGGCACCAGCGACCACCTGACCGCCGAACTGTTCTGGCAGGAGACCGCCACCAAGGGCACGCACGTTCCCTACAAGGGCGGCGCCCCGGCGATGCAGGACCTGCTGGGCGGCCAGGTCGACGCGACCTTCATGAACATCAACACCGGCCTGCCCAACATCAAGGCCGGCAAGCTGCGCGCGCTGGCGATCACGAGCACCAAGCGCTCGCCGCTGCTGCCCGACGTGCCGACGATGGAGGAGCTGGGCTACAAGGGCGTGACCGTCTACTCGTGGCAGGCGGTGGCCGCGCCCAAGGGGCTGCCGGCCGACATCAAGGCGAAGCTGCACCAGGGCATCGTCGCCGTGCTGAACGACCCGCAGGTGAAGCAGCCCTTGCTGGACCTCGGCTTCGAGATCGTGGCCAACACGCCGGAGCAGTTCACCGCCTTCCAGGCCAGCGAGTTCGCGCGCTGGAAGAAGGTGATCGAGGTGGGGAAGATCACGGCGGATTGATCCGCCGCGGGCGGTGGTTCAATGCTTGTGCTGCCGCCCGTGTTCTTCCTCTTCGTCGTCGTGCGGCGCCACGCCCTCGCGCGACTTGCGCAACCATTGCCGGGCGAGCTCGTCGCTTTGCGGCACGCCGTAGCCCTTGCGAAAGGCCCGGCCCAGCGTTGCCTGCGCACGCGGGTTGCCCGCGTCGGCCGCCTTCTTCAGCCAGGCAGTTGCCGTCTCCAGGTCTTTGGTGACGCCTTGGCCCGATTCGTACGCCGCATACAGCTCGTACTGTGATTTCGACGCGCATCGATCGTCCTTCGCCGCGGTGAGGCGGTACCACTTCACCGCTTCCCTGGCGTCCTTCGATGCACCGCCCAAGCCGCTCTTGTAGAAGTCGCCGAGCATGCATTGCGCGGTGACCGAGCCGCCGGCCGCGCCCTGGCGGAACCAGTGGAAGGACTGCGAGAGATCGCGTGCGACCTGCTCGTTGCCGTTGAAGTACACGAACGCCAGGTCGACCTGCGCCGGCACGTGGCCCTGGCGCGCCGCATTGCGCAAGTGCACGTGGGCCTGGCGAAGGTCGAGGCGTTCGCCGGTCTGGCCGCTGAAGTAGCGGGCCCGCTCGTACTCCTTGCGCGCGTCGGCCGGATCCGCCTGTGCGCCTGCAGCCAGGAGCGCCAGAAGCATCGCGACGATCTTCGAATTCATGGTCTTCCCCAAAAAAGGACACCCGGGGCCGACGGCCCCGGGCGTGTTCAGGCAACGTCGCTCAGCGGAACGTCTTCGTGACGTCGGTCGGGACGACGATCTGGCTGTCCCGCGTGAGGGAGAGCGTGACCGTTCGGCCGGCGGCGATGCTCGCCAGGATCGCCTGTGCGTCAGCCAGCGAGTTCAGTCGCTGCGTGCGCAGGTACTCGGGCGGATGGTAGGTGCCCTTCGCAGCGTTGGTCGACTCGATCGGCCCGCCCTGGTAGGTGATCGTCGCGTTCATTCCGGGGCTGAACTGCGTGAAACCTTCCGGCAGGAAGCCCTTGTAGGCGGCATCCTGGACGTCGATGGCCACCTGCACGAAGAACCCGGCGGGATCGTTCGTGTAGCCATCGGTCGCGTTCGGAATGCCATTTGCCAGCAGCGGAATGCGCGGGTTCTTGTTCTGCGCGCCCACGAAACCCTGGACGATCTTGCCACCGTCCAGGAGCTTTGCCGTCACGTTGGTGAGTCCCGTTTCGCGGCCAGGCTTGAAAGGACCGGAAGTCTCGATGCTCTTGTAGCGCGTGTTGGCCGCATCGCTGGCGGCGTAGGTGATGACGGAGCGGCGCTTCTCGAGCTGGTTGGCGAACTCCGTGGTCACGTTCACGCCGTTCACCTGCGGAGAGTCGAACACTCGCGAGCGCAAGGCATCCAGCATGGTCAGCTGCTGACCGGCATTGGCTGGATCGCGGTTGTAGGCCTTGAGGGCCTGGTACACCTCGACGATCGGGAACTGGTTGGTGTGCTGCGGCGACACGAAGTCGGTGTCGATCGTGTTCTGCAGGTAGCTGAAGCCGTGCTGCCAGGCGAGGCGGCGCCAGCCGTTTGCCGCAGTCGGCGCTTCCATGCCGTTCACGCCGTAGCCGCCGTGGTAGCCGAAGGTGTAGAACTTGCCGTCCGTGGGGTTCTTCACCTTGAACAGCATGTTCGTGGTGCCCGTGGTGTGGCCGGGCGACCAGATCACCTTGATCTGCACGTTGCCGTAGTCGTACCACTTGTCGAACTCGTAGTAGTTGGTCGTGCGGGCCCGGATCTCGGTCTCGGAAGCCGGCAGCGTGCCGGCGATGTTCCAGGCGTTGCCCTGCAGGTCCGAAGTGATGCCGATGATGTCTTCCTTGGAGCCCCATAGCCGGACCGGCTTGCCCGCGTTGTCCATCATGCGGACCTGTTCGACGATCGTCCCGTAGTGGTCGCCGTGGGCGTGCGTCAGCCAGGAGTCGGTGACGGAGCGCGGATCCAGCCCGAGCAGCTCCATGTTCTTCCAGTATTGGTAGCCGCTGTTCGGCCAGCCGGCGTCGACCTTGATCACCCGGTCGTCCGAGGGATCCGCGGTGCCCATGTCGGCCTTCAGGACGTAGGAGGCCACTTCGTTGTCGCCCACGTAGTACATCGTGCCCTTGACGATCTCGAAGGGCTCGGTGCTGCGGGTGTACGGAGCCTGGGTGACGCCGGTGGCGTTGATGGTGGCGAAAGGCTGCCCGGATACCGGGTCGTTGCCCTTGTCCGCCAGCAGGGGGCTTTGCGTCGGCACGTCCCACACCGGCTTGCCGTCGGCGGTCGACTTGGGCGTGAAGTACCAGATGGCGACCACCTTGGCCTTGTCGGCATTCTGGTAATTGTTGTCGAACAGCAGGTAGGCCGCCTGGCGCGACGTGGTGGCGTAGTTGTAGTCGGCCGTGACCGGGATCGCGGCGAAGTCGGACGCCGCGCTGCTGGCGTAGTTGGCGGTGTTGACGTTGAACACCTTGACGTCCGGCGAAACGTTGTAGGTTTCTTCGTAACGCTTGATCGGCGCGGGATACGCGCGGCCGGCCATGTCGGCCGTGACGATGCGACCGTCGCCGATGGTGATCGTGCCGGCGCCCTTGTTGTAGATCCAGCCCGCGGCGACCATGGGTCCGGGCACGTTCTCGTTGCGGGTCACCGAGGCGCCGTACTTCGCCAGGTTGAACTGCGCTGCGCTGGAGCTGCCCTTGGCAAGGATCACGTTGAAGGTCGCGGCGGCATCGGAGGCCACTTTCACGCTGTTCTTGTCGGTGCCCGGCACCCAGTCGACGAGGTTGCCCGGGACCAGCGCTGCTTGCACCGTGGCGGCCTTGGCGCTGTCGACCGGCGCGGTCTTCAGCGTCTGCACGCCCGATGCAGTCAGCACCTGGACGCTGATGCTCTGGTCGCTGCCGACCGTGGGCGCGGCATAGACCACGCCGGCCGAGCGGAAGGACTTGGTGATGTCGACGGGCGGCTCGGAGCTGCCGCTGCCGCCACATCCAAGGATGGCGGCCGACGCGAGGGCGGTCGGCAGCCAGCGGGAATGGGTGCTGGAGATTCGCAAGGTGGTTCCTTCGGGAGTCGGGCCCCGCGCGCGCGGGGCCGGGTTGAAATACCCAATCATGTTAACGTTAACATCCAAGGCGTCGCTCAGGGAATTCCCGCAAGAAAACGTTCCACAGGTGCGCATCGGCGCGCCTGCTAGCATCCGCCGATGCCCGCCGCCAGCAGTCCCAACGCCACGATCCGTCAAGTCGCCGAGCTCGCCGGCGTGTCCCTGATGACCGTGTCGCGCGCGGTCAAGCAGCCCCAGCAGCTGGCCCCCGAGACCCTCGAGCGTGTGCGCGCCGCGATGGACGAGGTCGGTTACGTTCCCAACATGGCGGCAGTCAGCCTGCGGCTGGCGCAGACCCGCCTTGTCGCTGCGATCGTTCCCACACTCGCGACCCACGTGTTCGACGCCATGCTGGCGAAGCTGACCGCGGAACTGGCCAGGGAAGGCTACGAAGTCCTGATCGGCCAGACGCAGTACCAGCCGGGACGCGAGGTCGACCTGATACGCACGACCCTCGGCCGGAGGCCCGACGGCATCCTGCTGGCCGGGTCGGTGCGCGACAAGGCCGTGCGCAGCATGCTGTCGGCATCGGGCGTTCCAGTCATCGAAGCCGGCGACCTGGTGCGCAACCACCTGGACATGGCCGTCGGCATGTCGAATGAAAAGATCGGCGCGGCGGCCTGCAGCTACCTGGCGGCACTCGGCTACCGGCGCCTGGCCGTCTTCAGCGGGAACGACGACCGTGCGCAGCGCCGGAACCGGGCCTTCGCCCGCGAAGCGCAGCGACGGGGCATGCCGGTTCCGCACGTCGTCGAGGTACCGCCCCCGACCAGCCATGCCCTGGGCCGCGAGCTCATGGCGCAACTGCTCGCGCGGGGTCCGCAAGTCGATGCCATCTATTGCGGCTCCGACATGGCGGCAGCGGGCGTGCTGACGGAATCCCGCGAGCGCGGCATCGCCGTGCCCCGCGATATCGCGGTGATGGGCACCGGTGACACGGACTTTGCCGCGGCCTTGTTCCCTGCGCTGACCTCCGTGCGCATCGACGGTGCACGCATCGGCGAAGTCGCCGCCGGCATGTTCCTGGACCGCTTCGCCGGCCGGCCACTGCCCCGGCGCGCGGTGGACGTCGGCTTCACGATCGTCCAGCGCGAAAGCACCGCGGCACCTGCGGCTACTGCGCCTTGATGCCCGCGCTGCGAATGAGGGAGCCCAGACGCGCGGACTCGGCCCGCAGGAAGCGGTGCAGCGGATCCCCGGAAACGAGCCGGTCCGGCGCGGCCATCCCCAGCGCGAGCAGCTGATCCTGCACGGCCGGCGTGGTGCGGCTGGCGTCCCACGCCGACACCAGAGCCGCCAGCACGGGCGCCGGCGTGGCCGCGGGCGCGAAGACGACCTGCCAGGCCAGGTATTCGAAGCCCGCCAACCCCGACTCGGCGACGGTCGGAATTTCCGGCAGGGTCGCCAGGCGGTCGCTCCCGGTGACGGCCAACAGGCCCAGCGTACCCGCCCGCGCGTGCCGCACGGCAACGTTGGGCGCGGTGAACATCAGCTGGATCTCGCCCGCGAGCAGGTCGGAGACGGCTTGCCCTTCTCCCTTATAGGGCACGTGGCTCATCTTCGCCTGGATGGCTTCGCTGAACAACTCCATGCACAAGTGCGACGCGGACCCGCTGCCACCGGTGCCGTAGGAGAACGAGCCCGGTCGCGCGCGCGCCATGTCGCGCAGTTCGCGCACGCTCCTCACGCCGACCGACGGATGCACCGCCAGCACGAAAGCGCCGGCGCCCAGCATGCAGACCGGCGCCAGGGCGGCAGCAGGGTCGTAGCCGAGCTTCATGAAGTGGGGCGCTGCGGAGATGGCGGCGGGGCCGGAGACCAGCAACGCCTGGCCGTCCGCCGGCGAACGTGCAATCGTTTCTGCCGCCAGCGTACCGCTGGCGCCCGGCTTGTAATCCACGACGAACGAGCCACCCAGCGCGGCGCCCATCGCTTTCGCATAGATGCGGGCGAGGTAGTCGCTCGGCCCGCCCGGCGGCGCACCCACCAGCAGCTTCACGGGGCGCGCCGGGTAGCTCACGGCCCCCGCGCGCGGGAACCAGGCGCCACCCGCCAGGACAGCGGCCAGAGCGGTGATCCACTCGCGCCGCCGCACGGCATCAGGCCTGGGTGTACGCCGTCTTCACGGTCGTATAGAACTCCGCCGCATACTTGCCCTGCTCGCGCGGACCATAGCTCGATCCCTTGCGGCCCCCGAACGGCACGTGATAGTCAACGCCCGCGGTCGGCAGGTTCACCATCACCATGCCGGCTTGCGCGTGGCGCTTGAAGTGCGTCGCGTGCTTGAGCGAGGTGGTGGCGATGCCGGCGGCCAGGCCGAACTCGGTGTCGTTCGACAGGGCCAGGGCTTCTTCGTAGTTCTTCGCGCGGATCACGCTCACCACCGGGCCGAAGATCTCTTCCCGGTTGATGCGCATGTCCTTGGTCGTATCGGCAAACAGAGCGGGGCGCATGTAGTAACCCGGCGCGCCGTCGGCGTTCTTCGCGATCGCTTCGCCGCCAGCGACCAGGCGGGCGCCTTCGCCCTTGCCGATCGCGATGTACTCCAGGTCCTGGGCGAGCTGCTTCTCGTCCACCACGGGGCCGACTTCGGTGCCGGCCTTGCGGGCGTCGTCGACCTTCAGAGTTGCGATGCGCTTGGCCATCGCGTCGACGAACTTGTCGTGGATGCCTTCGGTGACGATCAGGCGCGAGGACGCGGTGCAGCGCTGGCCGGTGGAGAAGAAGCCGCTGTTGATGGCGGCGGCCACGGCGACGTCGAGGTCGGCGTCGTCCAGCACCACCATCGGGTTCTTGCCGCCCATCTCCAGCTGGAACTTCGCCATGCGCGCCACGCAGGCGGCGGCGATGCGCTGGCCGGTGGCGACCGAGCCGGTGAAGCTGATGGCGTTGACGCGCTTGTCTTCCAGCATCACCTGGCCGACTTCGGAGCCGCGGCCCATGATCAGGTTGAACACGCCGGCCGGCAGGCCCGCGCGCTGCAGGATGTCGGCCAGGGCCCAGGCGCTGCCCGGCACCAGGTCGGCGGGCTTGAGCACCACCGTGTTGCCGAAGGCCAGCGCCGGCGCGATTTTCCAGGCGGGAATCGCGATGGGAAAGTTCCAGGGGGTGATCAGGCCGACCACGCCGACCGGCTCGCGGGTCACTTCGACGCCGACACCGGGCCGCACCGACGGCACCACTTCGCCGCCGACGCGCAGGGCTTCACCGGCGAAGAACTTGAAGATGTTGCCGGCGCGGGCGACTTCGCCGATGGCTTCGGGCAGGGTCTTGCCTTCTTCGCGCGCCAGCAGGTCGCCGAGTTCGGCCTTGCGCGCCAGGATCTCGGCGCCGGCGGCATCGAGCACGTCGAAGCGCTGCTGCGGCGTGCTGAGGCCCCAGGCCGCTTGCGCCTTGGCGGCAGCGGCGATGGCTTCCTTCGCCTGCGCGGCGTCGGCCTGCGCGTATTCGCCGACGACGTCGCGCGTGTCGGAGGGGTTGATGTTGCGGCTGGCGCGCGGGCCTTGGACCCATTCGCCGTTGATGAGGTTCTTGAACATGAAGACTCCTAGAGGCTAGAGGCTAGAGGCTAGAGGCTAGAGACTGGGGGCTGGGGGCTGGGGGCTGGGGGCTGGGGGCTGGGGGCTGGGGGCTGGGGGCCGGGGGTGGGACCGCGGCAGTTTCCCTAGCTCCCAGCCCCTAGCCTCTAGCCCCTTGTGGTTTACCGCACCAGGCAAGGCCGCTTCGGATCGAACTTCCAGCCCGGCACCAGGAACTGCATGCCGATCGCGTCGTCCCGTGCGCCCAGGCCGTGCTGCTTGTACAGCGCGTTGGCCTTCTCCAGCTCGCCCTCGTCGATCTCGATCCCGAGGCCCGGCTTCTTCGGCACCTGGACATAGCCGCCCACGATCTGCAGCGGATCCTTCGTCAGGCGCTGGCCGTCCTGCCAGATCCAGTGCGTGTCGATCGCGGTCACCTTGCCCGGCGCGGCCGCACCCACGTGCGTGAACATCGCCAGCGAGATGTCGAAGTGGTTGTTGGAGTGCGAACCCCAGGTCAGGCCCCAGTCGCGGCAGGTCTGCGCCACGCGCACCGAGCCGGCCATGGTCCAGAAGTGCGGGTCGGCCAGCGGGATGTCGACCGACTGCAGCGCCAGCGAGTGCGCCATCTGGCGCCAGTCGGTGGCCACCATGTTGGTCGCGGTCGGCAGGCCGGTGGCGCGGCGGAATTCCGCCATCACTTCGCGGCCGGAGAAACCGTCCTCGGCGCCGCACGGGTCTTCGGCATAGGCGACCACGCCGCGCATCTTCTCGCCCAGGCGGATCGCATCCTTCAGCAGCCAGCCGCCGTTGGGGTCCAGCGTCACGCGCGCCTGCGGGAAGCGCTCGTGCAGCGCGGTGACGGCTTCGACTTCCTCGTCGCCGCGCAGCACGCCGCCCTTCAGCTTGAAGTCCTGGAAGCCGTAGCGCTTCTGCGCGGCTTCGGCCAGGCGCACGATCGCCTGCGGCGTCATCGCTTCTTCGTGGCGCAGCCGGAACCAGTCGTCCTTCGCGTCCGGCTCGGACGCGTAAGGCAGGTTGGTCTTCCTGCGGTCGCCCACGTAGAACAGGTAGCCCAGCATCTGCACCGCATCGCGCTGCTGGCCTTCGCCGAGCAGGGCCGCGACCGGCACGCCGAGGTGCTGGCCTTGCAAATCGAGCAGCGCGGACTCCACCGCGGTCACCGCGTGGATGGTCGTGCGCAGGTCGAAGGTCTGGTTGCCTCTACCGCCGGAATCCCGGTCGGCGAACTTCACGCGCATCGCGTTCAGGATCGCCTGCAGGTTGCCGACGGTCTGGCCTTCGACCAGGGAGCGCGCGTCTTCCAGCGTCTGGCGGATCTTCTCGCCGCCCGGCACTTCGCCCAGGCCGGTGTGGCCCGCGTTGTCGGTGACGAGGACGATGTTGCGCGTGAAGAAGGGCGCGTGCGCGCCCGACAGGTTCAGCAGCATGTCGTCCCGGCCGGCGACCGGGACCACGCGCATGGTCTTGACGATGGGCGCGCTCATGGGATCAGTCCGCCGTGATCTTCCGGGTTTCGATCAGCTGCTTCCACTTGGCGTACTCGGTCGCCTGGAACTTCGCGAAGTGCTCCGGCGTGTCGGCCACGATCTCGAAGCCCTGCGCCAGCAGCTTGTCCTTCACTTCCTTCTCGTTCAGGATGGAAGCGATCGCCGTGTACAGCTTCTGCTTGATGTCCGCGGGCAGGCCCTTGGGGCCGGCGACGGCTTGCCAGGACTGCACTTCCGCACCCTTCACGCCCTGCTCCTGCAGCGTCGGCACTTCCGGCAGCAGCGGGTTGCGCTTGTCCGAGGAGATGCCCAGCGCGCGGACCTTGCCGGCCTTGATCTGCTGGATGATGCTGTTGATGTTGACGAAGGCCGCATCGACTTGCCCACCGAGCAGGTCGTTGATGGCGGGGCCGCCGCCCTTGTACGGGATGTGCAGGCCTTCGGTGCCGCTCTGTTGCCAGAACAGTTCGGCCGAGAGGTGGTCCGAGGAACCGTTGCCCGACGAAGCGAAGCTCACCTTGCCCGGGTTCTTCTTCAGGTGGGCCAGCAGGTCGGCCACGGTCTTGTCCGGCGAGCTCGCGGGCACGACCAGCACGTTCGGCGCCTGCACCGCGACGGTGATCGGGTCCAGGTCCTTCAGCGCGTCGTACTGCGCGCCCTTGATCAGGTGCGGCGCGATCACGAACGGGCCGAGCGAGGACACGAACAGCGTGTAGCCGTCGGCCGGTGCGCGCTTGACGAAGGCGGCGCCGATGGTGCCGGTGGCGCCCGGCTTGTTGTCCACCACCCAGGTGCCGCCCAGCTTCTCGGGCAGCTTCTGCGCCAGCACGCGGGCGATGGCGTCGGTGGAGCCGCCCGGCGGGAAGGGCACCACCAGGGTGACCGGCTTGTCCGGGTAGGCGGCAAATGCGCTCAGGGTCGCGGCGGCGGCGAGCGCCAGGCCGACGAGGGTCTTCTTGAACATGGAAAGGTCTCCTTGGGTCTTTGCTTTACTGCGGGCCGAGCTTGCGGATCAGCGCGGCCAGTTCTTCCACTTCCTGCGGCTTCAGGTCGTTGATCGGCGGGCGCACCGGGCCGGCGGTCTTGCCGACGATGGTGGCGCCTGCCTTGACGATGGAAACCGCATAGCCTTCGCCCTTGTTGCGGATGGCCAGGTAGGGCAGGAAGAACTCGTCGAGCAGGCGGCCGGTGGTGACCGTGTCGCCAGCCCAGTATGCGTTGTAGAACTCCATCGCGGTGCGCGGGATGAAGTTGAAGACGGCAGACGAATACGTCGGCACGCCGAGCGCCTTGTACGCATGGGCATAGACCTCGTGCGTGGGCATGCCGCCGATGAAGACCAGGCGATCGCCCAGTTTCTGGCGGATGGACACGACGCGCTCGATGTCGCCGGTGCCGTCCTTGAAGCCGATCAGGTTGGAGCAGCGCTCGGCCAGCTTCTGAAGCGTTTCGGCGGTGAGGCGCGTCGCGCCGCGGTTGTAGACGATGACGCCGATCTTCACGCTCTTGCAGACGGCTTCCACGTGCGCCAGCAGGCCTTCCTGCGAAGCCTCGGTCAGGTAGTGCGGCAGCAGCAGCACGCCTTGCGCGCCGTTGCGCTCGGCTTCCTGCGCGTACTTGATGGCGAGGGTGGTGCCGCCGCCGGCGCCGCCGACGATGGGCACGCGGCCCTTGCAGGTCTCGGCGGCGGTCTTGATGACGCCCGCGTATTCCTGCGGCTCCAGGGAGAAGAACTCGCCGGTGCCGCCGGCGGCGAACAGCACGGTGGCGCCGTAGGGCATCAGCCACTCGAGGCGGTCGGCATAGCCCTTGGGCTCGAACTTGAGCTCGCTGTCGAAGTCGGTCAGCGGAAACGACAGCAGGCCGGTGGAAAGGGCTTTCTTCAGTTCATTCGGGGACATGGCAGTCTTCTTTCGGTAAGAGATAGGACATCGTACAACTAGAAGAGGCGCGGGTCAAATCGGAAACCACGTAGGCCGGGGTGGAAAACCCGGCTTGCCGCGGAGCCGGGGTTTCCACCCCGGTCTACCGGGATTCGGCCAAGCGCCTGCGCCGCTCCCGGCTGTTCGCCAGGTGCGTGCGCATCGCTGCCCGCGCAGCCTCGGCGTCCTGCCGCGAGATCGCGTCGACGATGCTCTCGTGCTCGCTGTTCACCTTGCGCAGGTAGGCCTGCCGCTCCGGCGTCAGCGGTCCCGGCGGCTCCAGCCGCGCCCGCGGGATCATCATTCCGCCCAGCGTGGCCATGAGGTCCACGAAATGGTGGTTCTGCGTGGCCTTGGCGATTTCCAGGTGGAACTGGAAGTCCGGCCCGACTGCATCGCGCCCTTCTTCCACCGCCGTGATGAAGGCCGCGAGCGCATTGCGCAAGGTCACCAGGTTCTCCGGCGTGCGCCGCATCGCCGCCAGCGCCGCGCTCTCGGTCTCGACGCCGATGCGCAGCTCCAGCACGGCGATCACGTCCTGCAGCGTGCCGAGCTGTTCAGGGGAGATGCGGAAGGTCGCGGCATCGCCCATGCCGACCACGAAGGTGCCGATGCCGTGCCGCGTTTCGACCAGGCCGGCGGCCTGCAGGCGCGAGATGGCCTCGCGCACCACGGTGCGGCTGACGCCGAACTCTTCCATGATCGCCGCCTCGGTGGGCAGCTTCTCGCCCTGCGCGAGCGAGCCGTCGCGGATACGACCCGACAAGGTATCGACCACGTCATGCGCCAGGCTGCGGGGCCGTCGCCTTATGACTTCGGTCATGGGGTTAACCCTCTATGGCGGGGAGCTTTCGTATTCATACCATTCTTGTACGACAACTGACGACATAACACAAGCGCAAGGACCCGGCAGTCTACGGGCAGCGCGAAGGAAAACCGCAATGCCCGCCTCGCCATCCTCCCTTTCCCTCGGCCGCCTGCTGCTGACCGGCGCCGCCGGCGGCCTCGGCAAGGAGTTGCGCGGCCGCCTGCGCGCCCGCACCAGCTTCCTGCGCGTGAGCGACGTCGCCGCCATGGCGCCGGCGCAGGAAGGCGAGGAAGTCGTGCAGTGCGCGCTGGAAGACCGCGCGGCCGTGCACGCGCTGCTGCAGGGTGTCGACGCGGTGGTGCACCTGGGCGGCGTCTCCACCGAACAGCCTTTCGACCAGATCGTCCAGGCCAACATCATCGGCGTCTACAACGTCTACGAAGCGGCGCGCAAGCATGGCGTCAAGCGCCTCGTGTTCGCCAGCTCGAACCACGTCACCGGCTACTACCGCCAGGACGAAGTGATCGACGCGACGATGCCGGTGCGGCCCGACGGGCACTACGGCATCTCGAAAGCCTTCGGCGAGAACCTCTCGCGCTTCTACTTCGACCGCTACGGCATCGAGACGGTGTGCATCCGCATCGGCTCGTCCTTTCCGGAACCGGCGGATCGCCGCATGCTCGCCACCTGGCTCAGCTACGGCGACCTCGAGCGCCTGCTGGTGGCCAGCCTCACCGCACCGGTGGTGGGCCACACCATCGTCTACGGCATGTCCGACAACGAGACCGTCTGGTGGGACAACACCCCGGCCCGCCACCTGGGCTGGCGCCCGCAGGACAGCTCGGAACCCTTCCGTGCGGCGAAGGAAGCCGCGCAACCCAGGCTCGACCTGAACGATCCCGCGGTCCTCTACCAGGCCGGTGGCTTCGTCCACAAGGGCCCGTTCGAGAACTGAACCCAACCGATTTCTACGAGGAGACAAGCAAGTGAACACGCTCAGCAAGATCGCCGCCGCAATGGCGCTGGCTGCCGCCGCCGGCGCGCAGGCCACCGAATTCCGTTCTTCGGACATCCACCCGGACGACTACCCCACCGTGCTGGCCGTGCGCCACATGGGCGAGGTGCTGTCCAAGGCCACCAACGGCAAGCACACCATCAAGGTGTTCGCCAAGTCGGCCCTGGGCCAGGAGAAGGACACCATCGAGCAGACCAAGCTCGGCGCGCTGGCCATGACGCGCGTGAACGTCGCGCCGATGAACAACATCTGCCCGGCCACCATGGTGCCGACCATGCCCTTCCTGTTCCGCGACACCGCGCACATGCGCAAGGTGCTGGACGGTGCCATCGGCGACGAGATCCTCAAGAGCTGCGAGGAGCAGGGCTTCGTCGGCCTCGCCTTCTACGACTCGGGCGCGCGCTCCATCTACTCGGTCAAGAAGCCGGTCAAGACCATCGCCGACACCAAGGGCATGAAGATCCGCGTGCAGCAGTCCGACCTGTGGGTGTCGCTGATGGAAGCGATGGGTGCCAATGCGACGCCGATGCCTTTCGGCGAGGTCTACACCGCGCTCAAGACCGGCCTGGTCGACGCCGCCGAGAACAACTATCCCAGCTACGAAAGCACCCGCCACTTCGAGGTGGCCAAGTACTACAACAAGACCGAGCACTCGATGGCGCCCGAGATCCTGCTGTTCTCCAAGAAGACCTGGGACACGCTGACGCCGGAAGACCAGAAGCAGATCCGCGCCGCGGCCAAGGAGTCGGTCGTCTACATGCGCAAGCTGTGGGACGAGCGCGAGGCCAAGTCGCTGGCCACCGTCAAGGCGGGTGGCGCCCAGATCGTCGAGGTCGACACCGCGAGCTTCCGCGCCGCGATGAAGCCCGTGTACGACAAGTACCTGAAGGACCCGAAGCTGCAGGACATGGTCAAGCGCGTCAGCGAGACCAAGTAAGCGAAGCCCGCCTCCATGCATACCCAAGCCGTGGAGGCCGCCCCGGATGTTCCGGCGGCGGCCCACCTGTACACCCGTTTCTGCGCCGCGCTCGCGCGGCTTTGCCTGCGCATCGGCGTGGCCGGAATGTGCCTGCTGATCGTGGCCGTGCTGTACCAGGTGGTCGGCCGCTACATCTTCAACGACACGCCCACCTGGGCGGAAAGCGGCGCCGTGCTGCTGGTGCTGTACGTGACCATGCTCGGCATGGCCGTCGGCGTGCGCGACGCCGGCCACATCGGGCTGGAATCGATGCTGGTGCTGGCGCCGGACAAGGTGCGCCTGGCGATGGAACGCCTGATCCACGTGCTGGTGCTCCTGTTCGGCGTCGTCATGGCGTGGAACTGCGGCGTGCTGGCGCAAAGCGTCTGGGCCTACAAGATCCCGACGCTGGGCATTTCCGAAGCCTTCAAGTACATCCCGCCGGCCATGGCCGGCGCGCTGGTGGCGCTGTTTTCCCTGGAACACCTGATCGCGCTGGCGCGCGGCGAGGAAGTGGAACCCTCATGGCACTGACCATCCTGTGCGTGAGCTTCACGCTGCTGCTGCTGCTGGGCGTGCCGGTGGCCTTCTCGATCGGGCTGTCCTCGCTGGCGACCCTGCTGTACGAGGGCCTGCCGCTGGCGGTGGGCTTCCAGCAGATGATTTCGGGCATGAACCCGTTCTCGTTCCTGGCGATCCCCTTCTTCATCTTCGCCGGCGAAATCATGATGTACGGCGGCATCGCCGACAAGATCATCGCCCTGGCGAAATCGCTGGCCGGCCACGTGCGCGGGGGCCTCGGCATGAGCAACGTCTTGGCCTGCACGCTGTTCGGCGGCGTCTCCGGCTCGCCGGTCGCCGACGTGTCGGCGATGGGCGCGGTGCTGATCCCGCAGATGAAGAAGGAAGGCTACGACGCCGACTACGCGGTCAACGTCACCACGCACGCCTCGCTGGTGGGCGCGCTGATGCCGACCTCGCACAACCTGATCATCTTCGCGCTGGCGGCCAGCGGCAAGGTGAGCATCGCGGCGCTGATCCTCGCCGGCATCGTGCCCGCAGTGATCCTCACGCTGTGCAACCTGGGCGCGGCCTACTTCGTGGCGGTGAAGCGTGGCTACCCGAAGGGCACTTTTCCGGGCTGGAACATCGTTGCCTACTCCTTCGCGGCCGCGCTGCCGGGCCTGGCGGTGGTGGCGATCATCATTGCCGGCATCCTGTCGGGCGCCTTCACGGCCACCGAGTCGGCCTCGGTGGCGGTGCTGTGGGCGCTGTTCCTCGCGGCGCTGGTCTACCGCAAGCTCACGCGCGAGCAGTTCCTGAAGGCCGCGGCCAAGGCGGTGAAGAGCACGGGCACGGTGCTGCTGCTGATCGGCATCAGCTCGATGTTCGGCTACCTGATCGGCCTGTACGGCGTGGCGGAACTCACCGGCAAGATGCTGGGCGGCGTGAGCGACAAGCCCTGGGTGATCTTCCTGTGGGTGAACATCATCCTGTTCGTGCTCGGCACCTTCCTCGACATGGCGGCCACCATCCTGATCTGCACGCCGATCTTCCTGCCGATCTGCCAGCAGTTCGGCATGAGCACCGAGCAGTTCGGCATCGTCATGCTGATCAACTGCGCGCTCGGCCTCAACACGCCGCCGGTGGGCACCACGCAGTTCGTCGGCTGCACCATCGGCGAGGTATCGGTCGGGACGGTGATGAAGACCATCTGGCCCTTCTACGGCGGGCTGGTGGTGGCGCTGATGCTGGTGACCTACGTTCCCGCGTTCTCGATGGCCTTGCCGAACTGGGTCCTGAAATGAGCGATTTCACGCCCAACCCGCGCTACCCCGATCCGGCCATCGAAGTGCTCGACGAGCGCTTCCTCGCGCTGCGCCTGTTCAGCGCCAGCGTGGAGCGCATCGCCACGGGCCTGCGCTGGGCGGAGGGGCCGGTGTGGTTCGGCGACGGCCGCTACCTGCTGGTGTCGGACATCCCGAACAACCGCGTGATCCGCTGGGACGAAGCTTCGGGCGAGGTCAGCGATTTCCGCCGGCCGTCGAACAACGCCAACGGCCACTTCCGCGACCGGCAGGGACGGCTGCTGTCCTGCGAGCACCTGACGCGGCGCGTGACGCGCACCGAGTACGACGGCAGCATCACCGTGCTGGCCGAACGCTTCGACGGCAAGCGCCTGAATTCGCCCAACGACATCGTCTGCGCGCGCGACGGCAGCATCTGGTTCACCGACCCGAGCTTCGGCATCGGCGGCTACTGGGAAGGCGAACCCGGGGAGCAGGAACTGCCGCATGCCGTCTACCGCATCGCGCCGGACGGCAAGCTGCGGCAGGTGCTCACCGATCTGGCCGCGCCCAACGGCCTGGCTTTCTCGCCCGACGAATCGGTGCTGTACATCGTCGAGAGCCGCGCCGCGCCGCACCGCAAGATCTGGGCGTACGACCACGCGAACGACGGCACGCTGTCGAACAAGCGCGTGGCTGCCGATGCGAAAGGTCCCGGCGCCTTCGACGGTTTCCGCGTCGACGTGCAGGGCAACCTGTGGTGCGGCTTCGGGACCAACGGCGCCAAGGATGCGAAGGCGGAGGAACTGGACGGCGTGCGCGTGTTTGCGCCGGACGGCACGGCCATCGCGCACATCCACCTGCCGGAGCGCTGCGCGAACGTGTGCTTCGGCGGGCGGCACCGCAATCGCCTGTTCATGGCGGCGAGCCATTCGGTGTATGCGCTGTACGTGAATACGCAAGGCGCGGCTTGAACGTCCGTCGGTGGTAACGTGCCGCCATGAAATTCCGCAAAGCCCTCCTCGCCGCCGCGTGCATGGTCGCGGCCTCCGCCTTCGCCGCGCCGCAGGATCAGTTCTACTGGCTCAACGAGATGAACAAGGCCTCGGCCGTGATGGTGGTCGAGCAGGGCATCGTGCCGCCGGCGCTCGGCGACACGATCGCGCGTTCCATCACGCAGGTGATCGCCGACGGCGACAAGCCCGGCGCGCGGCGCTCGGGCGATTACCTGGTGGTGGAGAAGGACCTGATCGCCGTCGGCGGCCCGGATGTGACGCGCGTGCATTCCGGCCGCAGCCGGCAGGACCTGGCCGCCACCTCGGAGCGCCTTTTCCTGCGCGGCGACGTGCTGGACTTCTTCACCGCGCTCAACGCCTACCGCGATGCGCTGCTGAAGATGGCGCAGGCCAATCCCGATGCGATCCTGCCGGCCTACACCTGGGGCGTACAGGCGCAACCCATCACCTATGGCCACTACATTGCCGCCTACAGCCAGGCACTTGCGCGCGATGGTGAACGCCTGCGCCAGCTGTGGGGGCGCCTGAACCGGTCCCCGTTGGGCTCCGCGGCGCTCGGCACTTCGAGCTTCCCGGTGAACCGCGCGCGGCTGGCGGCGCTGCTCGGTTTCGACGGCGTGCTGGAGAACTCGCTGGACGCGATCCAGATCGCGCCGGTGGACATGCGCATGGAGACGGGTGCCACCGCCAGCTCCGTCGCACTGACGGTCGGCATGCTGCTGGCCGACGTCACCGCCCAGTACGGCCAGACCAAGCCCTGGTTCATCCTCACCGAGGGCGCGCAGACGGGCGTGAGCAGCATCATGCCGCAGAAGCGCAACCCGTCTTCCATCGTCTACACGCGCAGCCTCGCCAGCGAAGTGATCGGCAGCGCGCAGACCTACGCCCTGCGCGCGCACAACGTGCAGGCGGGCATGACCGACTACAAGATCACCGAGCCCGACCCCACGCTGCGCCTGGCCACGCGCGTGCTGAACCAGGCCACCGGCATCCTGGGCGCGCTGCGTTTCGACCCCGCGCGGGCGCTCGACGAGGTCAATGCCGACTACTCGACCACCACCGAACTCGCCGACACGCTGCAGCGCGTCGCCGACGTGCCGTTCCGCGTCGGGCATCACTTCGCCTCCAACCTGGTGACCTTCGGCCGTTCGAAGAACCTGCGGCCGGTGCAGATTCCTTATGCCGACGCGCAGCGGATCTATGCCGAGTCCGCGCGCGAATCCGGCGCGAGCGGCACGCTGCCGCTGGACGAGGCGGCCTTCCGCACCGCGTTGACCGCCGAGAACATGGTGCGTGCCAGCAAGGGAACCGGTGGCCCGCAGCCGGCCGAAGTGGCGCGCATGCTGGCGGCGCAACGCCAGCAACTGCAGCAGGACACCGCTTGGGTGCTTGGGGCCAAGGAAAAGCTGGCGACGGCCTCGTCCAGTCTCGATCGCGACTTCGCCAAGCTGCGGCGCTAGGCCGCGAACTTGCGCAGGAAGTCGCCGAGCCGGCGGGCCGCCTCACCGAGGGCGGCCTTCGGCTGCAGGATCCCGATCGGTTCGATCACCATCGCTTCGCCCACGCGCAGCTCCACCAGTTCGCCTTCGGCGATCAGCGGCCGCGCCAGGTTCAGCGGCACGAGCGCCAGCACGTCGCGCTGGCGCAGCAGCCGCCACAGCATGGGCAAGGAGCGCGTCACTACCGGGTAGCTGCGCGGCGCCTGCGGAAACTGCGCGCTCACGGCGTCGAAGCGGGCCCGCGCCGCAACGCCTGCCGGCAGCAGCACCCAGGTGGCTGCCGCCAGGTCGGCCCACTTGATGGCGCGGCGCCGTGACAGGGCGTGGCCCTTGCGGCAGACGACGATGAAGCGGTCGTCGCGCAGCGGATGGAAGGCCCAGCCTTCCGGGATCACCGGCGGGCGCCGGCACACCACGAGGTCGACTTCCCCGCGCGTGATGGCCAGCAGCTGGTCCTCGCCCTCGGCTTCGTCCAGCCGCACCTGGATGGCCGGATGCGCGTCGGCGAAGGCCGGCAGTGCGTCCAGCAGAAGGCCGTGGAGGGCCGACGCAGAACCCAGCACGCGGACGACGCCCGCCCCCTGGTTCTGCCGCGCCGTGACCACGTCCGCGCTGTTCGCCACGCCCAGCATCAGCTGGCGCGCCACCGGCAGCAGGTCGGTGCAGGCCGGCGTCGGCCGCACGCCGCGTGCGTGCCGTTCGAACAGCCGCACCTCGAGCAGGTTCTCCAGGTAGGCCAGGGTCTGCGTCACCGAGGACTGCGTCATGCCGATGGCATCGGCGGTGCGCTGCACGCTGCCCAGCTCGGCCAGCTGCAGCAGCACCTGCACGTGGCGGAATTTGCCGCGCGCAAGCAGTCGGTTCAGGAGGGCGCTGGCGGAGTGCTGCAAGGTATCGCAAAGTCTAATGGCTCCCCGGCCGAATTAATTTGTTGGCGATGGCTGGGCGGACCAAGATGCGGGCAAACCAAGGAGACAAGATGCGATCCCTCTACCGCTGGCTGGCCGCCGGCTGCGTGGCCCTGGCTGCCGTTGCGCACGCGCAAGCCCAGGATTTCCCGACGCGGCCCGTCCGCATCATCGTGCCCGCGCCGGCGGGCGGCCCTTACGACCGGGTGATCCGTCCGCTCGCGCAGCACATGGCGCAGACGCTCAAGCAGCCGGTGGTGGTCGACAACCGGCCCAGCGCCGGCAACATCGTCGGCACGCAGGCCGGCGCCGCCGCCGCGCCGGACGGCTATACGCTCACCATGACCGGCATGCTCAACACGATCGCGCAAGGCATGTACGAGAACGTGCCCTTCGACATCGTGAAGGACTTCGAGCACGTGGGCGCCATCGGCGGCGGCGCGCAGTGGCTGGTGGTGCGCAGCGACGCCGGCATCGCGAGCTTCCAGGACCTGCTGGCGCAGGCGAAGAAGGAGCCCGGCAAGATCAACTACGCGAGCTCCGGCGCCGGCAGCACGGGTCACCTGGTGATGGAGCAGCTGCAGCGCGCGGCCGGCATCCAGCTCACCCACGTGCCGTACAAGGGCGGCGCACCCGCGCTGCAGGACGTGCTGGCCGGGGTGGTGTCGGTGATCGTGATCCCGCCCAATGCGGCCATGAGCAGCATCCAGTCCGGCAAGCTCAAGGTGCTGGCCGTCTCCAGCGAGCAGCGCAGCCCCGTCGTCCCCAGCGTGCCGACCTTCGCCGAGCTGGGCTACAGGCAGCTGACCATCAGCTCCTGGGTCGGCCTCTCCGCGCCCAAGGGCACGCCGGCGCCGGTGGTGCGCAAGCTGCACGCCGCGCTCGAAGCCGCGCTGAAGGATCCCGCGCTGCTCAAGCAGCTGGAGTTCGAAGGCCTCATCTCGATGTCGACCACGCCGGAGCAGTATGCGCAACTGGTGCGCAGCGACACCGAGCGCTGGGGCCAGCTGGTGAAGGCCCTCAACCTGAAGGCGAACTGAGATGCCCTTCGTCGAATCGCGCGGCCGGCGCATCTACTGCGAGCGCCAGGGCGAGGGCCCGCCGGTGCTGTTCCTGCATGGCGCCGGTTCCAATGCCGCGACCTGGTGGCAGCAGCTGCCGGCGTTCGGCGCGCGCCACACCTGCATCACGATGGACATCCGCTGCTTCGGCCGTTCGGTCGCGCCGGTGGAAGAGTTCACGCTGGAGAACTTCGCCGCCGACGCGCTGGCGGTCCTCGATCGCGAGGAAATCCAGCGCGTCGCCATCGTCGGCCAGTCGCTGGGCGGCATGATCGGCCTGCAGCTGGCGCTGGCCGCGCCGCAGCGTGTCGCGGCCTTTGCCGCCGTCGACAGCTCCCTGGCGATCGACCATCCGGTGCTGCTGGAGACGATCGCGAAGCGCCAGATCTCGCAGCGCGCGGTGAGCGTGGAGCAGCGCTCGCTGGGCCGGTGGTTCCTGGAGCGGCACCCGGACAAGGCGGCCCTGTATGCGCAGATCAACCACTTCAACCCGAGCGCGCATTCCATTCCGGCGGCGCAATGGGGCGCGGCGCTCATGGCGCTGCTGCAGCCCGGCCGCCTGATTCCGATGGACGCCTTGCGCAAGGTCGCATGCCCGACCCTGCTGCTGGTGGGCAGCGAAGACCCGATCGTGCCGGTGGCGGTGATGCGCGAAGTGGCGCAACTGGTTCGCGACAGCGAACTGGCCGTCGTCGCCGACGCCGGCCACTCGGCTTATTTCGAGAAGCCGGAGGAATTCAACCGGCTGGTGCTGGACTTCATCGCGCGCCGCGCAGGAACCTCATGAAAACCGTCATCGCTTCCCTTGCCGCGGCCGCGTTGCTGGCCGCCTGCGCCACGACTCCTCGCACGGGCATGCTGCCGACAGGCGCCGCCGCCGGCGACCGCGTGCTGTCGCCCTTCTACGCCTGGACCGCGGCGCTGCCGGCGCGGCCCGGCGTGATGCTGCGCACCGAGACTATGCCGCCGCAGCCGGAGTTCGGCGCCGCCGGCACGCAGCAGCGCATCCTCTACACCTCGACCGATGCCCGCTGGAATTCCGGCGTGCTGCCCGTGAGCGGCGCGCTCTACCTGCCCAAGGGCGAGCCGCCGCCCGGCGGCTGGCCGCTGGTGGCGTGGGCACACGGGACGCTGGGCGTGGCCGATGCCTGCGCACCTTCGTGGACCATGCCGCGCCCGCGCGACGCCACCTACATGAACCGCTGGCTGGAGCAGGGCTTTGCCGTGGTCGCGACCGACTACCAGGGCCTGGGCGGTCCCGGCCCGCATCCCTACCTGTTCTGGGAGGCGGAGGGCCGGTCGATCCTCGACTCGGCACGCGCGGCCCTGGCTGCGAACCCGGGCCGCATCGCCAACCAGCTGGTGATCACCGGGCAGTCGCAGGGCTCCAGCTCCTCGATCGGCGCGAGCCGCATTGCCGCTGCCTATGCGCCGGAGCTGAAGCTGCGCGCCACGATCGCCACCGGCGTCGCGCCCTCGTTCCCGCAAGGGCCGTACAGCGCGCCCGAAGCCGCGCCCAGCCCCAGTGGCCCGGTGCGCTTCCAGATGCTGCGCCTGGTGGGCGGCGCCATTCCCGATGGCGGGCCGAGCGCCGAATCGCTGGTGACGCCGCAGGCGCAGCCGGTGCTGAAGATGGCGCGCGAGACCTGCGTCGACGACATGCGCGGCTACGAACAGCAGCACGGCCTGAACGCGGGCAATGCGTTCACGCTGGCGCCGGACAAGCTGGCCGCGCTGCTGACGCGCTCGAGCGAGATGACCATGGTGCGCATGCCGGCGCCGCTGTTCCTGGGCACGGGCCTGGCCGACCGCACGATCCCGCCGCGGCGCCAGTACGCAGCCGCCGTCGCGCTGTGCGCCGCGGGCAATCCGGTGTTGTGGAAGACCTATGCAGGCATCACGCACAACGGCATCGTGAATGCCGCGTTCGAGGACGAACTGCGATTCGTGCGGCGTGCGTTTGCCGGTGAGGCGCAGGAAAACAACTGCAGCGCGATCGCCGAGCCGGGTGCACCCGGGCCGGTGACCGCCGGAATCCGCTTCAACGACTAGGGGCGCGCGCCCCGCCGGCCTTCATGCGGTTGACGGCCGCGTCGGTGCGCTGCGCGTGCTCGGCCTGGTCCTGCACGTTGTGCTGGTGGTAGCGCACGCCGGCGACGGCCATGAGGACGGTGAAAATCGCAAGGTAGCGCCTTTCGTTGCGCTGGGTGCCGCTGACGAGTCCCGCCAGCAGGGCCAGCGCCGCCGCCACCAGCAGCCATTTGACGTCCGGGTAGAGCGAGTTCAGGAATTCCATCGGTGGCGGATTCTACTGGCGCGGGGCCTCCGCCCTCCGGAGCCTTGTGTCCAACGGTTCGCCGTGCTTGCGTGACTTTCGCAGGGTGGGTTCGCGCCGGCGACCCCACCCTTGTCTCGCATCTCAGGCGCTCCGCGTCATTTCCGATTGCACTTCGGGCAGCATGCGCAGCGCCCAGTAGCTGGCGCCGCCGATGGCCACGCCGAAGAACCAGCCGTAGAGGCCCCACCACGTGGGCAGCAGGTGGGTGAAGTTGGGCAGCAGGGTCGAGAACAGGATGCCGACGCCGGCGGCGACCAGCGCCTTCACGTGCCAGCCGCCCTGGTAGCGGTAGCGGCCGTGTTCGCGATAGAGCTCGTCGACGTGCACCTTGCCCTTGGCGATCAGGTAGTAGTCGACCATGATGATCCCGAACAGCGGCCCCATGGTGGAGCCGATGGCGCCGACGAAGCCGGCCGCGCTGCCTTCCCACGGCGCGAAGGGATACAGCACCAGCGCGATGGCGGCGGCGATGTAGCCGCCCTTGTTGAAGCTGATCTGGCGCGGGAAGGTGTTGGAGATGTCGAAGGCCGCCGAGACGAAGTTGGCCACCACGTTGATGCCCAGCGTGGCCACGCAGAAGGTGAGGGCGGCCAGGGCGGCCAGCAGCCAGCTGTCGAACTTGGCCGAGATCTGGTCGGGGTGGATCAGCACCTCGCCGTAGACCTTGTAGGCGGCCAGGGTCGTGACGCCCGCGACCAGCGAGAACAGCAGCAGGTTGACTGGCAGGCCCCAGAGGTTGCCGACGCGCACGGCCTTTTCATCCTTGGCGTAGCGGGTGAAGTCGCAGAAGTTCAGGTACAGCGCGGCGAAGTACGTGATCCAGACCGCGGCCACCGCCATCAGCGAGGTGAGCGAGCCGGGCGTGCCGGGCACGCCGGCGTCCTTGGTCTTCTCCAGCAGCACGTCGTGCGGGATGGTGCTGGAGAACTCGAAGCCGCCCGCCTTGACGCACAGGCCGATGGCGAGCACCAGCATGGCGAGCCAGACGCCGGGACCGGCCCAGTCCTGGAACTTGCGCACCGTTTCCATGCCGCGCTGGATGATCAGCAGCTGCAGCGCCCAGACGACCACGTAGCAGATCACCTCCAGCCCCGAGTGCCCGAGGAAGTGCACGTTCTTGTGGAATTCCATGATCCCGTCCGAGCGCGTCAGCAGCGCCACGATGGCGCCGGAGGCGGCGGCGGTCTGCGCGCCGTACCAGAAGCAGGCCACGATGGCGCGGATGACGGCCGGGAAGTTGGCGCCCCAGACGCCGAAGGAGGCACGCGCGAGCACCGGGTAAGGCACGCCGGTGCGGGCGCCGGCCAGGCCCACCAGCTGCATCAGGCCGAAGATCACCAGCGAGCCGATGCCGATGGCGATCAGGAAGTTGAGGAAGCTGCCGCACAGCAGGAACAGGCTGGCGGCCAGAAAGTAGCCCCACAGGCTGTGCACGTCCGAGGTCCAGACGTTGAAGATGCTGAAGGCGCCCCAGGTGCGCTGGGCTGGCGTGGTGGGCGCCAGGTCTTCATTGGTGAGGCCGGGGCTGTAGCCCTTGGCGGTCCAGTCGGGATGGTCCATGCGCTGCTCCTTGGTGGTCGGATCGTGCACTAAACTGTATACACGTTAGCGGTCGATGCGTATACAGGCTTACCCGTTCGGCGCCGTCTCGGGCGCTTGAATCAGCTTTGACCGGGGCGGATGTAATCGCCGTTCACGAAAGCAAGTCGAGCAAGGTGCGTGCCACCACCTTGGTCGCCTTGCGCAAGTCCTCCAGCTCCAGCCGCTCGTCCGCGCGCTTGGCATGCGACTCCAGCACCGTGCGCGGTCCCGCGCCGTAGATCACGCCCGGAATGCCCGCCTCGCCGTACAGCCGGACGTCGGTGTAGAGCGGCGTGCCCATCGCCGGGATGGGCTGCCCGAACAGCGCCTCGCCATGTTTCTGGATCGCCTGCACCAGCGGCTGGTTGCCGGCATTCGGCTTGAGCGAATTCGCCAGCAGCATGCGTCGGATCTCCACCGAGATGCCCGGGCTCTGCGCCGCGGCGTCGGCGATCACCTTGCGGATCGCCGCTTCCACTTCGACCGGGTTCTCTTCCGGGATCATGCGCCGGTCGAGCTTGAACACGACCTTGCCGGGCACCACGTTGGTGTTGGTCCCGCCTTCGATGCGGCCCACGTTCAGGTACGGATGCTTGATGCCCGCGACCTTGGACGTGACCTTGCGGTATTCGGCGTTCTGCGCATACAGCGCATTCAGGATCTTCACCGCGCCTTGCAGCGCATCGACACCGGTGTCGGGGATGGCCGCGTGCGCCATCTTGCCGTGCACCGTCACTTCCATCTGCAGGCAGCCGTTGTGCGCGGTGACCACTTCGTAGCTGAAGCCCGCGGCGATCATCAGGTCGGGTTTCGTCAGCTTGTTCTTCAGCAGCCAGCCCGGGCCCATCTCGCCGCCGAACTCCTCGTCGTAGGTGAAGTGCAGCTCCACCCCGCCTTTCAACTGCGCGCCCAGCGACTCGAGCGCCCGCACCGCGAAGGTGAAGCTGGCGAAGTCCCCCTTGCTGACCGCGGTGGCGCGGCCATAGATCCTGCCGTCCACGATCTCGCCGCCGTAGGGGTCGCGCGTCCAGCCCTCGCCGGGCGGCACCACATCGCCGTGCGCATTGAGGGCGATGGTCCGGCCCTCCCCGTACTTGCGCCGCACGATCAGGTTCGTGATCGATTCGAGGCCGTAGGCCTTCACCTCGGCGGCGGGCACCGGATGCTTCTCCGCCGCGAAGCCGAAGCCCTGCAGCAGTTCGGCGGTGCGCTCCGCATGCGGCGCGTTGTTGCCGGGCGGCGTGTCGGTGGGCACGCGCACCAGCTCCTGCAGGAAGCGAACTTCCTCGTCGAAGTGGGCGTCGATCCAGGCGTCGAGCCTTGCGTAGTCGTCGTTCATTCGGTTTCCTTGGCGAGCTGCTCCAGCAGCTGCTGGAAGGCCCGCACGCCGAGCTCGATGTCGTCGGCGGTGCTGGACTCCAGGGGGTTGTGGCTGATGCCCGCGTTCTCGCCGCGGACGAACAGCATCGCCTGCGGCATGATCTCGTGCAGCTTCATGGCGTCGTGGCCGGCGCCGCTGGGCATGCGGTACAGCGGCACGCCGAGCGATTCCACCGCTCGCTCCCAGCGCTGCTGCCACTCGGGCGCACTGGGCGCGGCGGCGGCGCGCATGGTTTCCTCCACCGTGTGGTGCAGGCCGCGGCGCTCGCAGATCTCCTTGAGCTTCGCCAGCACGTCCGCCACCATGGCGTCGCGCTGCGCATCGGTGGGCGCGCGCAGGTCCAGCGTGAACTGGCAGCGGCCCGGCACCACGTTGGTGGAGCCGTTGGGCACGTTCAGGATGCCGATGGTGCCGACCGAATCGCCATCGCGCGTGGCACGCTGCTCGACGAACAGCGCCAGTTCGGCGACCGCCACGGCTGCATCGCGCCGGCGGTTCATCGGCGTGGTGCCGGCGTGGCTGGCCATGCCGACCACTTCGCACAGGTAGCGCACGCCGCCGTTGATGGAAGTGACGATGCCCAGCGGCAGGTCGAGCTCGTTGAGCACCGGGCCCTGCTCGATGTGGACTTCGACGAAGCCGAGGTAGTCCTTGGCGTCGCGCTTCAGGGTCTTGATCGCATCCAAGGTCCCCGGCAGTCCCGCATTGCGCATCGCGTCGCGCATGCTCACGCCGTCGGCATCCTTCTGCTCCAGCCAGGCCGGATTGAAGTGCCCGGTGAGCGCGCCGGAGCCGAGGAAGGTCGCCTTGTAGCGCTGGCCTTCTTCTTCCGCGAAGGCCACGACCTCGATGCCGAAGGGCAGGCGGCGCCCGGCTTGCGCCAGTGCACGCACGCAGGCCATGGGCGTGAAGATGCCGAGGCGGCCGTCGTACTTGCCGCCGTTGCGCACCGTGTCGTAATGCGAGCCGGTCAGCAGCGCCTTGGCGCCGGTGCCGCGGTAGGTTCCGACGACGTTGCCGACGGCGTCGACCTTTACCTCGTCGAAGCCGCATTCGCGCATGTCGTCCGCGATCTGCTTCGCCGCCGCGCGGTGCGCGTCGGTGAGATAGGTCACGGTGAGCTGGCCGCGTTCGGCGTAGCCGGGATCGCTGTGGCGGGCGAGCTGCTCTTCCCAGTCCCAGACGAGATTGCCGAGCGCCGGCTCGACGCCGAACTTGTCGTTCAGGCGCAGTTCGACGATGCGGTGGATGTTGCGCAGTGCCTCGGCCCGTTCGAAGTCCGGATGGTTGTCCAGGCGCCGGGCGAAGGTCTCGATGATCTGCTGCCGGTTCAGGCCGGTGCCGCGCGGTCCGCGCACGGCCAGGATGAAGGGAAAGCCGAACTTCGCGTTGTAGTCCGCGTTGAGCTGCTGGATGCGCGCGAATTCCTCCGGCGAGCAATCGGTGAGGCCTGCCTTGCCCTGCTCGTTGGTCGACTCGCTGGTGAGCGTCTTGCTCACCATGGCCTTGCCGGCCAGCTCGGGGTGGGCGCGGATCAGCGCGCGCTGCTTGTCCAGGCCGGCTGCCCGCACGATGTCGGCCATCGTTTGCTTGAGGTGACTGAGCGAGCGGAAGGGCCGGTGCGCCAGTGCCGCTTCGGCGATCCAGGGCGAATGTTCGTAGAGGCCGTCCAGCAGGCGCGCCGCCTCGGTGTCGCCGGCGCGGTTGATCTGGTCGATGGTGAGCGCCATGTCAGTTTCCGGTGTAAGGGTGGACCTGCTTCCAGTGCCGCGCGATGTCGATGCGGCGGCAGACCCACACGCGGTCGTGCTTCGCGATGTGGTCCAGGAAGCGTTGCAGCGCGATGAAACGCCCGGGCCGCCCAAGCAGGCGGCAGTGCATGCCGATCGACATCATCTTCGGCGCCTCGTCGCCTTCGGCGTAGAGCACGTCGAAGCTGTCGCGCAGGTAATCGAAGAAGGGATCGGCGTGCGAGAAGCCCTGGGGCAGGGCGAAGCGCATGTCGTTGGTGTCCAGGGTGTAAGGCACGATCAGCTGCGGCACCACCTGCCCATCGCTTTTCTGCACCTTCATCCAGAAGGGCAGCTCGTCGCCGTAGTAGTCGCTGTCGTAGTCGAAGCCGCCGTAGTCGACGACCAGCCTGCGCGTGTTGGGGCTGTCGCGCCCGGTGTACCAGCCGAGCGGACGTTCGCCGGTCATCTGCTGGATGATCTCCATGGCCAGGCGCATGTGCTCGCGCTCGGCCGCCTCGTCCATGCCCTGGTAGTGGATCCACTTCAGGCCGTGGCAGGCGATCTCGTGGCCCAGCTCGCGGAAAGCCTGGGTCACTTCCGGATGCCGCTGCAGCGCGGTGCTGACGCCGAAGATCGTGAGCGGCAGCCCGCGCTTCTCGAATTCCTTGAGCAGGCGCCAGACGCCGACGCGCGAGCCGAACTCGTAGATGCCGTCCATGCTCAGGTGGCGCGCGGCAAAGGCCGGCGGATTGAACATCTCGGAGAGGAACTGCTCGGACGCCGGGTCGCCGTGCAGGACACAGTTCTCACCGCCTTCCTCGTAGTTCAGGACGAACTGCACCGCGATGCGGGCATTGCCCGGCCAGCGTGCATGCGGCGGGTTGCGGCCGTAGCCGGCGAGGTCGCGCGGGTAGGAAGCGGTGGAGTCGTAAGTGATGCTCATGCGAGGGCCAGTGCGATGTCGTTGCTGGGCGCCGGCTTGTGGAAGGCCAGGCTCTCTTCCACGTGCAGCAGGTGTTCTTCCATCAGGCGCACGGCGAGCTTCTCGTCCTTGGCCGCGATGGCCTTCACCAGCTCGACGTGCTCTTCCTGCGAATGCGCGGCGGCGGCGTCGCGCTGGTACATGAGGGTGATCAGCGAGCTGTGCGAGACCAGGTCACGCAGGATGCGGACCAGCACCTCGTTGCCGGAGAGCTCCGCCATGCGCACGTGGAAGTCGCCCAGCAGCTCGATGCGCTTGGAGTCGCGGCTGTCGACGGCCGTCTTCTCCTGTGCGATGTGCTCGCGCAAGGCCTTGACCTTGGCGGGCGTCACGCTGCGCACGAACTGCCGCACCATTTCGGTTTCCAGCATGCGGCGCACCTGGAAGACCTGGCGCGCTTCCTCCACGGTGGGCGCGGCCACGAAGGCGCCGCGCGCCTTCTCCATCGTCACCAGCCGGTTCTGCGCGAGCTGGAACAAGGCCTGGCGCACCAGCGTGCGCGAGACGCCGAAGTGGTCGGCCAGCTTCTGTTCCGCCAGCTTGGTGCCGGGCTGCAGCTTGTGCTCGACGATGGCGCGGGTCAGCGCATCGGCGATGACACGGGTGGGGGTGGGCTCCATGGCGCGCATGATAGCCGCAAGCGCCAAAAGTGTATACACTCTGGTCCACAATCTTCAGGAGATCGCCCATGGGCCTCAGCACGCACGTCCTCGACACCATGCACGGAACGCCGGCGGGCGGCATGGCGGTGGAGCTCCATGCGATGGAGGGCGGGCAGGCGAAGCTGGTGAAAAGCTTCGTGCTCGATGGGGATGGCCGCAACCCGGAAGGGCCGCTGTTCGACAACGCGAGCCTGAAGAAGGGGACTTACCGGCTGGTGTTCGACGTGGCGCCGTACTTCCGCGCCCGCGGCGTGCAGCTGCCCGATCCGCCCTTCCTGGACCGGGTCACGCTGGACTTCGGCATCGCCGACGCCAGCGCGCACTACCACGTGCCGCTGCTGGTGAGCCCGTGGAGCTATTCGACGTACCGGGGCTCGTGAAAACAAAAGGGGCTAGAGGCTGGAGGCTAGGGGCTAGGGGACGAAACCGCGGTTCTTCCCTATGCCCTAGCCTCCAGCTCCTAGCCCCTGATTCAGTCCTGGCCTTCGGTCAGCGTATCGAGTTGGAACCGGCCGCTCTTGTGCCACAGCCAGGTGTCCGTGTAGACCACCTTGCCCATCTTGGCGGGCACGGGGTAGGGCGCGGCGGCGCGCACGGTGCGCTCGATTTCGGCGATGACTTCCGGTGCGTGCTTGGGCGCGCGCATCCAGTTCAGGTTGCGCACGGCGCCCTTGCCGTCCACTTCCACCTGCAGCACGCCGATGGCGTACAGCAGCGGGGGCAGGCGGCCCTTCCAGATGCGCTCGGAGTTCATCGCGTAGATGTGCTGCGCGGCGTCGGCCCGGTAGGCGCGGGGGTTGTTTGCGTTGGAGGTGCCCGCATGGTGCGAAGCGATGGCGGCGGCCGGGGGCGCGACCTGCGCTTCGGCGGAGGACGGCGCGGCGGGCGCCACCGTTGCGGGCTTGGCGTCCTGCAGCGGCACCGAGGACGTGCATGCGGCGAGCAAGGCAGCCACGGTAGCCAAAGCTGCCGGGGCCAGGTAGCGCGGGGAGAGGGATTGCTTCATCATGGGTCCTGCCTGTGGATTAAACCCGGTGCGCCAATGATGACCTTGGAAGCCCGCGCCGCAACGGCCTTGCCATTGGTTGCAAAGTAAAGAGCATGCCGGCCATCAAAGAAATCACGCAGCGGTTGGGGTCGCAAGACGCGGTGCTGGTCACGGTGGATTCGGCGCAGGGATCCGCGCCGCGCGAGGCCGGAGCGTGGATGCTGGTATTCACTGACTTCGTGCACGGAACCATAGGCGGCGGGCACCTGGAATTCGATGCGATCGCCCAGGCGCGCAGCCGCCTGTCGGGGACGAGCGGCGAGCCGGTGTTGCGCTATGCCCTCGGTCCGAGCCTCGGGCAGTGCTGCGGCGGGGTGGTGCACCTGCGTTTCGAGAAGGTCGGCGCCGCCGACGCGCCGGCGCTGGCGCGCCGTTTCGCGGCCGGATGCGCGCCGGTCGCGCTTTTCGGCGGTGGCCACGTCGGCAAGGCGCTGGTGAAGGTGCTGGCGCCGCTGCCATTCGCCGTGACCTGGATCGACAGCCGCGACGAGATCTTCCCCGACGACGTGCCCGCCAACGTCGAGTGCGAGCACTCCGACCCGGTGCAGGCCGCGGTGGCCGACCTCGCCCCGCACTCGCGCGTCCTCATCATGAGTTTCAGCCACGCCGAAGACCTGGACGTGGTGGCTGCCTGCCTGAAGCGCCTGCGCGAGCGCGGCGACCTGCCTTACGTCGGGCTGATCGGCAGCAAGACCAAGTGGGCCACCTTCCGCCATCGCCTGGAGGAACGGGGCTTTCGCAAGCAGGAGCTGGCGCAGGTCACCTGCCCGATCGGCGTCCCCGGCATCGCCGGCAAGCAGCCCGAGGTGATCGCGGTCGCGGTGGCGGCGCAGCTGCTGCAAGCGCCGCTTCCGTAACTGCCGCAAGGTGTATACACTGCGGTCCACACAAAGTCGCAGCGGCGCTTGAATCGGGATCAGAACCCGATTCAATGTGCGCGACACCAACCTCTGCTCAGAGCGCCCGCGGTGGTGAGCAGGTCCTTCGGATAGACAGCCATGGAAAGCTATCTCCTCGACTGGGCCAACCTGCTGCTGCGGTGGGTGCACGTCATCACCGCGATCGCCTGGGTCGGCTCGTCCTTCTACTTCGTCTTCCTGGATAGCAGCCTCACGCCGCCCGCGGACGAGGGCCTGCGCCGCGAAGGCGCCACCGGCGAGCTCTGGGCCGTGCACGGTGGCGGCTTCTACCACCCGGTGAAGTACGCGGTGCAGCCGCCGCAACTGCCGCCGCACCTGCACTGGTTCTTCTGGGAAAGCTATTCCACCTGGATGTCGGGCTTCGCGCTCTTCACGGTCAGCTACCTGTGGAACGCCAGCACCTACCTCGTCGACAAGTCGCTCATGAACTGGTCGCCCGGCGCCGCCATCGCCGTGGCGCTGTCCTTCCTGGTGGTGTTCTGGATCCTGTACGACGCCATCTGCCAGGCCTTCGGCCAGCGCAAGAACGGCGATGCCATCGTCGGCGGCCTCGTGCTGTTGCTCGTGTGCGTGGCGGCCTGGCTGGCGTGCCACTGGTTCGCCGGCCGCGCCGCCTTCCTGCTGGTGGGCGCGATGATCGCCACCGCGATGAGCGCGAACGTGTTCTTCTGGATCATCCCCGGCCAGAAGAAGGTGATCGCCTCCATCAAGGCCGGCACGCCGGTGGATCCCATCCACGGCGTGCGCGGCAAGCAGCGCAGCGTGCACAACACCTACTTCACGCTGCCGGTGCTGTTCGCGATGCTGTCCAACCACTACAGCTTCCTCACCACCAGCAAGCTGAACTGGCTGGTGCTGATCCTGATGATGTTCGCCGGCGCGGCCATCCGCCAGTTCTTCGTGATGCGCCATGGCTGGAAACTCGGTCGCAACAAGCATCCCGCCGGCTATGCGCTGGTGGGCGTTGCGGTGATCGCGGCCACCATCGCCTGGCTGGCGCCCGACGCCGGCGCGCTGGCGAAGGCGCCCGCCGCCACCGCGAACTTCGCCTCGGTGCAGAAGGTGCTGGAGCAGCGCTGCTCCATGTGCCACGGCGCGCAGGTGCAGATGAAGAACGTGCGGCTCGACACGCCCGAGGCGGTGAAGCAGCACGCGCAGGCGGTCTACCAGCAGGCGGTGGTGGCCAAGACCATGCCGATGAACAACGCCACGCAGATCACGGACGCCGAGCGCGCCTTGATCGGCCAGTGGTTCCTGGACGGCGCCAAGCTGAACTGAGTTACGGCGCGGTTACGGCGGCACAATCGCAACCATGACCGCGCCCGATCCCCGCGCCGAACCGCGCGCCTTCCTCGAACACCTGTACCGCGCGGCCGTGCACCGCGCCTTGCCGCTGCACAACACCGCGGCCTTCCTGCCGCCGCCGCCCAAGGGCCGCACCATCGTGATCGGTGCCGGCAAGGCCGGCGGCTCCATGGCGCAGGCGGTCGAGGCGCTGTGGCCGGCGGATGCGCCGCTGTCGGGCCTGGTCGTCACCCGCTACCACCACACGCCGCCGCGGCCCGCGGGCCCGCCGCAGCGCATCGAGGTGGTCGAGGCCTCGCACCCGGTGCCGGACGCGGCCGGCCTCGAGGCGGCGCAGCGCATCCTTGCCTTGACCCAGGGGCTGACCGCCGATGACCTGGTGCTGTGCCTGATCTCCGGCGGCGGCTCCGCCTTGCTCACGTTGCCGGCCGAAGGCCTCACGCTCGAGGAGAAGCAGCGCATCAACCGCGAGTTGCTGAATTCCGGGGCCAACATCGGCGAGATGAACTGCGTGCGCAAGCACCTGTCGCGCATCAAGGGCGGACGCCTCGCCGCGGCCTGCGCGCCGGCGCAGGTGGTCACGCTCACGATCAGCGACGTGCCCGGCGACGATCCCTCGGTGATCGCCAGCGGCCCGACGGTGCCTGATGCCAGCAGCTGCGCCGACGCCGTGGCCATCCTGCAGCGCTATGGCATCGCGGTGCCGGGCGCCATCATGAGCCTGCTGGAGCAGGGCGCGCTGGAAACGCCGAAGCCGGGCGATCCGGCCTTCGCCGGCCAGTCGGTGCACATGATCGCCACGCCGCAGCAGTCGCTGGAGGCCGCCGCCGACGCGGCGCGCGCGGCCGGCCTGGAGGCGCACATCCTCAGCGACGAGATGGAAGGCGAGTCGCGCGAAGTCGGCAAGGTGCATGCGGCCCTGGCGCGCGCCGTCGCGCATCGCGCCCAGCCCTTCGCCCGGCCGTGCGTGATCCTCTCCGGCGGCGAGACCACGGTGACGGTGCGGAAGCAGCCCGAAGGCACGCCGCGCGGCCGCGGCGGCCGGGCTGGCGAGTTCTGCCTGGGGCTGGCGCTGGCGCTGCAAGGCCAGGAGCGCGTCTGGGCGCTGGCCGCCGACACCGACGGCATCGACGGCGTGGAGGACAACGCGGGCGCGTTCGTCGCGCCGGACACGCTGGCGCGCGCGCTGGCGCAAGGCATGAAGATCGATGCCTACCTGGGGCGCAACGACGCCTATGGCTACTTCGATGCGCTGGGCGACCTGGTGGTGACCGGGCCCACGCACACGAACGTGAACGACTTCCGGGCGATCCTGGTGCTGTGACGCCGTCAGGACAACAGCTGCGCCAACGCCTGGGGATGCAGATGCCACCCTGCCAGTCCGGCGACCCCCATGGCGGTGCCGAATAGCCCGGGAATCATCGCCACGCCATACAGCCACCAGGCCTGCGTGAGCGAGGCCACGGCCAGCGCCGCGATGGCGATCGAGATGGCGGCGTCGGCCAGGTCGAACTGGTCGTCGCGGTAGTTCAGCGCGTCGTACTGCTGCTGGTCGCGGCCGGCCTGCAGGCGCAGTTCTTCCTTCTTCTGCGCCTGGTCCGCCGCCAGCTTCTCGTACTGCGCGATCGCCGCGTCGTAGCCGGCGCGCTCCGCCGCCGGGCGTCCCGCGGCCTGCAGGCGCAGCAGCACCAGCGTGGACTTCGCGACTTCTTCGCGCAGGTTGCGCGCCTGGTAGAAGGCCCAGTGGTCGATCTTGTCGGCCTGCGCCTGCTGCATGGCCTGCACGATGTTGTCGTCCTTGACCTTGCAGACGCCCATCACGGTGCCCAGGAGCGCCACCGACAGGGCGACGGCGGCGTTCAGGCGCGACAGGCGGGCTTCCTTCGCGTCCGGGAGAGCGTTGTCCATGCCGGGATTGTGCCGCGACAAGGTAGAGTCGCATCCAGGCAGGAGGAAATGCATGTCCAAGTCCGTCGGCACGCACGAGCGCGCCCACCTCGAGAAAATCGGCCGGACCATCCGCGAGCTGCGCGGCTTCGACGTCTCCGTCATCCAGGACCGCTGGGATGGCCGCCTGGAAGTGATGCAGCGCAAGGTCAACGCGCACGTGGCCGACGTGCTGGGCGCCGGTACGCCGGAGTACAAGAAGCAGGCGATCCCGCCGCTGGACTCCGCGCTCGATTCGACCTTCGGCGAGCGCTACACCCTGGGTGAATTCCACGACTGCCTGCGCGCGGCCATCCAGCAGGCGATCATCCGGCTCGACGCGATCAGCAAGCTGGCGGTGGACAAGCCGCCGCAGGCCGCCGCGCCGGAGGCGGCGCCCGAACCGACCCCGGCCCCAACGGCAGCACCGACCCCTGCGCCGACGCCAGCCCCCACGCCCGAACCGACGCCCGCGCCGACCCCTGCGCCAACGCCCGCGCCAACGCCGGCGCCGACACCAGCCCCCACGCCAGCGCCCACACCGGCCCCCACGCCCGCGCCTACCCCGAAGCCCACCCCCGCTCCGACGCCGGCCCCGACTCCCAAGCCGACCCCGGCCCCCACACCGGCCCCGACGCCGAAGCCGACCCCCGCGCCGACCCCCGCGCCGACTCCGGCGCCGACTCCGGCGCCCACCCCCAAGCCCACGGCCGCGCCCGCCCCTGCCGCGACCCCCGCTCCTGCCCCGAAAGCCTCCATGTCCGCTCCCGTTCCCGCCGCGGCCCCCGGCCGCACGCCGCGCATCGCGATCGTCTGCCGCGACGACAACAACGGCGAAGCGGTCACCACCTTCATCGCCGAACTCGGGCTCGAGCCGGTGATCAGCCAGGAACCCGGCGCCGACGGCGCTTCGCTCGAAGTGCTGGAGCGCCTGCGCGAGGCCGACTTCGCGCTGGTGCTGCAGGCCGAGCGCCAGATCGAGATCGGCTTCCTGCTGGCGACGCTCGGCCGCGCGAAGGTGTTCGTGCTGCAAACCGGCGAGGGCCCCGCTGCGCTGTCCGGCCTGGCGCACCACACCATCGAGGACAGCGGCGTCTGGCGCCTGCTGCTGGCCCGCGCGATGAAGCAGGCCGGCCTGGAAGTCGACCTCAACCGCGCGCTCTGAATCCGGCCCATTCTTGAGGGCCGGTTAACAATGCCTTGAATCCCGGGCTGGTCGTCCACTGCGCTTTTCCCTAAAGTGACGTGCCATACGACGGCATAGACCCGCAGGAGACAAGCAATGAAGCGACTGATTTCGGCCCTCGGCCTGGCCTTGCTGGCACCCCTGGCCATGGCCCAGGCCTGCCCAGAAAAAAACCTGCAGTACTGGCAGGCCTTCCCGCCCGGCGGCGAGTCCGACCTGTCGGCCCGCCACCAGCAGCTGGTGCTGCACAAGAAGTGCCCCGGCATCGAGACGATCATCCAGTACAAGGCCGGCGCCGGCGGCGCGCTGATGTGGTCGCAGATGAACCAGCTGCCGGCCGACGGCCTGAACGTGGTGGGCGTCAACCTGCCGCACATCGTGTTCCAGCCGATCCAGGGCGACGTGCAGTACAAGACCGGCGACGTCGTTCCGGTGTACTGGTTCCACTTCACGCCGGACATCTTGGTGGTCAACGCCAAGAGCCCGATCAAGAACTTCCAGGAGTTCCTGGCCGCCGCCAAGGCCAACCCCGGCAAGCTGAGCCTGGCCGGCTCCGGCCAGTACTCCGCCAACCACGCGGCGCACGAGCGCCTCGATGCCGCCTTCGGCGTGAAGACGCTGTACGTGCCCTTCAAGGGCACCGGCGACCTCGCCGCTTCGGTGATCGGCGCCCAGGTCGACGGCGCCATGACGTACACCCCCTTCGCCATCGCCAACATGGACAAGGGCGTGCGCCCGCTGGCCGTCGCGATGGAGAAGCGCCACCCCCTGATGCCCAACGTGCCCACCTTCAAGGAGCTGGGCGTGGACTGGGTCGATGGCGCCTACCGCGGCATCGGCATGCCCAAGTCGACGCCGCCGGAAGCGCGCAAGCGCATCTCCGACATGTGGCGCAGCATGAACAACGACGCCGAGATGAAGGAGCTGGCGGCCAAGAGCGGCTTCGAGCTGGTGAACGTCGGCGTCGAGCAGATGGATGCCTTCATGGCGGACAAGACCAAGCTGTACACCGAAGGTGCCGCCCGCATGGGCCTGGGCAAGAAGTAGCTTCGGCGCTCTCCTACAAAGGCCGCCTCCGGGCGGCCTTTACCATGGTGCGCACCATGATGCCCCACGCGCAGGTGCCCCACAGCGAACGGGCGCTCCTCCTCATCGACTTCATCAACCCGCTGGACTTCCCCGGCGCGGAAAAGCTGGCGGCACCGGCGTTGCGCGCTGCCAAGGCCGCAGCGAAGCTGCGCGACCGCTGCGACCGGCAGGGCATCGCGGTGGTCTATTGCAACGACAACTACGGCGTCTGGCAGTCCGACTTCCACAGCCTGGTCTCGCAGCTGACCGGCCGCGACGGCGAGGCCGGCGAGATCGCGCGCCTGCTGGCGCCGCGCGCCACCGACCTCACGCTGCTGAAGCCGCGCCACTCGGCCTTCTATTGCTCGCCGCTGGAGCTGGTGCTGCGCGAGATGGAGGCGAAGGAGCTTTTCGTCTGCGGCCTGGCGGCCGACATGTGCGTGCAGCTGACGGCGGCGGACGCCTTCATGCGCGGCTTCAAGGTCTGGGCGCCGGCCGACTGCACCGCGGCGGAAACGCCGGGCGCGAAGGCGGCGGCGATGAAGCACATGGCCACCGTGCTGAAGTGCGATGTGCGGGCTTCGACGGCGCGGCGGAAGTAGCCGCGCCCCTTACTCGCAGAGCCTGCGGATCTCCTCCGGCGCCGGCACGGCGCGGATGCCGGTGGCATCGCCTTCCTTGCGCGCCGCGAAGATGCGCACTTCCTCGCACTCCATGATCGCGTCATCGCCCCGGACGATGCGGTAACGCTGCACGAAACTCTTGCCGCGCCACTCGGCGACGCTCACGTGGATCTGCAGCACGTCGCCGTAGCTGGCGGTCTTCATGAACTTCGCGTGCGTGTCGACCAGCGGGGTGCCGATCACGCCCCACAGCTTCTCCGTCTCGTTCCAGTCCGGCACGCCGCACGCGATGAAGAAGTGCCGCGAGGCCGCGTCGATCCAGCGGAAGAAGTTGGGAAACCAGACGATGCGCGCCGGGTCGCAGTCGCCGAACTCGACGCGCTGGGTGTAGACGATTTCCTTGGCCATGGTCAGCCCATTTTCCCCGGAAGCCAGAGCGCGATGATCGGGAAGGAGATCAGCACGACCAGGCGGAACAGGTCGGTGGCCACGAAGGGCAGCACGCCCTTGAAGATGGTGGTGAAGCTCACGTCCTGCACCACGCTCTTGATCACGAACACGTTCATGCCCACCGGCGGATGGATCAGCCCGAGTTCCACCGTCATCACGATGATCACGCCGAACCAGATGGGGTCGAAGCCCAGCTGCGTGATCACGGGGAAGATGATCGGCACGGTCAGGATGATCATCGCCATGGCGTCCATCAGGCAGCCGAGCACCAAGTACATGATCATGATCATGGCCAGCACGCCGTAGCGGCCTATGCCCAGCGCCGTCAGGAACTCGGTCAGCTTCTGCGGCGTCTGCGTGATGGTCAGGAAGTAGCCGAACATCAGCGCGCCGATCAGCACGGTGAACACGGCGGCCGCCGTGCGCGTGGCCGAGAGCAGCGCTTCCTTGATCTTGGCGCGATCGAGCTTGCCGCGGATCAGTCCCAGCAGGAAGGCGCCGCTGGCGCCCACGCCGCCCGCTTCCGTCGGCGTGAAGAAGCCGCCGTACAGGCCGCCGATCACGAACAGGAACAGCACCAGCGGCGCCCAGACGTTCTTCAGGTCCACCACGCGCTCGCTCCAGGGCTTGGCTTCGCCGCGCGGCAGCCAGTCGGGGCGCACCTTGACGATGATCATGATGGTGACCACGTACAGCAGCATCGCGAACAGGCCCGGGATCACGCCGGCCATGAACAGCTTGCCGATGTCCTGCTGCGTCAGGATGGCGTACACCGCCAGCACCGTCGAGGGCGGCAGCATCGCGCCCAGCGTGCCGCCGGCCGCGATCACCCCGGTGGAGAAGGACTGCGGGTAGCCGAAGCGGCGCATTTCCGGGTAGGCCACGCTGGAGAACGTGGCCGCCGTCGCGACCGAGGAGCCGCAGATGGCGGCAAAGCCGCCGCAGGCCAGCACGGTGGCGACGCCGAGGCCGCCGCGCAGGTGCCCGATCAGCGAGTTGGCCGCCTTGAACAGCTCGCGGCTCACGCCGGAGACCGAAACGAAGGCGCCCATCAGCATGAACATGGGGATCACGCCGAAGGTGTAGTCGGTGACCGTGCGCATCGAGGTCTGGCCGACCAGTTTCAGCGCCGGGGCGAAGCCGGTGAGGTAGCCGTAGCCGGTGATGCCGACCAGGCCCATGGCCATGCCGACGGGCACCCGCAGCAGCATCAGCGCGAACAGGGCAATGAACCCGGTCAGGGCGACGAGATCGTTGCTCATTCCATGGCTTTCTGTTCGAAGTGCTCGTCGTGCAGCGCTTCCGGCTTGAAGACCAGGCGCCAGGTGCGGATCGCGATCAGGATCACGGCGCAGACGTCGCCTATCCACGCCACGGCGTAGAAGGGCCAGGTCGGGATGTTCAGGTCGTAGGTGAGCACGTGGTCGGTGAAAGTGCCGCGCACCTTGTCGAACAGCATGGCCGTCTGCACCGTCACCACGAACAGCAGCACCAGCGTGGCGAAGACGTCGATCAGGCGCTTCTTGTTCCTGCCCACCGCGGCCCAGACCAGGTCCACCGTGATGTGGCCGCCGCGGTAGCTGGTGGCGGCGATGCCCCAGAAGATCAGGATGCCCAGCAGCATGCGGCCGAAGTCGTACGAGTCGGGGATCGACGTGCTGAAGAACTTGCGCAGCAGCACGTTGACGAAGATGTTGAGCGCGACGATCCCCACGAAGATGGCGGCGAGCCATTCGATCGTGTTGATGAAGCGGTCGGCGAAGTTCTGTTTCTTGTCCATGGCGCCGCGTGTGAAAAGGGCCGGCGTACCGAGTGGCACGCCGGCCCGGGTCAGGTCCGGAAGGTTACAGCGCGGACTTGTACTTGCCCAGGCTGGCCTTGAACGAGTCGAGCACCTGCTTGGGGTCGCCGCCGGCCTTCTTCACGCCGTCGGCCCACTGCACTTCCACCGGCTGCACCGCGGTGCGCCAGGCGGTGAGCTGGTCGGGCGTGAGCTTGTAGACCTCGTGGCCCGCCTCGGCGGCGATCTTGGCGCGGCCGGCGATCTCGAAATCGGCCCAGGCGCTGCCGATCTTCTCGGCCCATTCGCTGGTGCAGTGGTCGTCGATCACCTTCTTCTGCGCCGCCGACATGGCGTTGTACTTGTCGTTGTTCATCACCCAGACGAAGGGCGTGACGTACAGCGGAACGTCCATGTGGTACTTCACCACCTTGTCGATGCCGAACAGGTTGAGCGAGCCCCAGGGGAAGGTGATCGCCTCGGCGACGCCGCGCTCCAGCATGTCGCGCGCTTCCGGCGCCGACGACTGCACGTTGGTGCCGCCCAGCGTGGTGACCATCTGGCCGATGGTGCTGGTGGCCGGGCGGATCTTCATGCCCTTGATCTCGGTAGGCAGCACCACCTTCTTCTTCGAGTGCAGCGCGCCCGGGTCGTGGGCGAAGGCGAAGCAGAAATGCACGTCCTTCATTTCCTTCGCCGCGTACTGGCGGTACCAGGAATCGATGGCGGCGGAACCGGCCTTGGCGTTGCTCACCATGAAGGGCAGCGACGAGGCCGCGAAGACGGGGAAGCGGCCCGGCTGGTAGCCCGGGTTCACGTACGAGAAGTCGCTGATGCCGTCGCGCGCCATGTCGTAGTGGTCGAAGGCCTTGCCCAGCTGCTCGGAGGGGAACAGCGTGGAGGTGATGGTGCCGCCGGACTGCTTCTTGATGTCCTCGGCCCAGGCGGCCAGCGCCGGGTTCAACGCGTGCTGCGCGGGCACCCAGCTGGAAAGCTTGAGCGCCACGGGCTTGTCCTGCGCCTGCACGGCGCCGGTGGCGAGGGCCAGCGCCGCGGCGAGGGCCAGGGCGGCCGGTTGGAACGGGGAAAGGCGCTTGTTCATGTCTGTCTCCTGCAGGTTGGTGTCTCGAAAATCGATTACGTTATATAACGAAGCTGTTCATGCAGCCTTGGTGGTTTCACCGAGCTTGGGCTTGCGCATCCAGCGGATCGGCACCGCCTTGACGGGCCGCGGCGGCGCGCCGTGCTGCACCAGCGTGGCGTCGAGCGCCTTGCCGGCGTCGTCGGCCAGTGCGGCCTCGCGCGCGGCGCGCACCGCGGCGGCCGCATCGGCGGCGTGGGCCAGGTGGTCCAGCACGTGCAGCAGGTTCTCCTTGCCGCGTTCGTTGGTGACGCCGTAGCCCTTGATCAGGCGGCCGCACAGCGCGATCTCGTGTCCGAGCTGCCAGTCACGGCGCGTGCCTTGCACCACGCCTTGCAGCCACTTCTCGATCATCTGCTGTTCCACGGCGTAGCGGCTGCCGCGCACGCGCAGCCACTTGAGCGAGGCCAGGGTGCGCAGCGACAGCATGCCGAGCACGCTGTGGGTGCCGACCTTCAGCGGCAGTGCCCAGGGTTGCCTGCCGTCGGACACGCGCTTGCGGTCCCAGGCCACCAGCCTGCCGGCGAAAGCCGGCGGCAGCAGCGCGGCGAACTCGGGCACGCCGGGCTTGAAGTGGTCGTACAGCTTGAGCAGGTCGGCGTCGCCCAGCTTCACCTCGCCCTTGACGCGCGACCAGCGCGAGGCCCGGCTCTTGAGGTCGGCCACGCGCACGATGTCGTCGAAAGCCATCCACAGCGCCAGCCAGCGGGCCATCTCGCGCGTGGTGGCGTGGCCGCGCGCTTCGGCCGGATCGGCCTCGCGCTCGGCGGCCAGCACCTGCTGCAGGCGCTGCACGTAGAGCTCGGCGTAGTCGCGGCCCTGGTATTCGAGCAGGCGGGCGTAGCCCAGGCCGAACATCTCGTGCACCGATGCCGGGAAGTGGGCGGCGTGATGCGGCGGCGAGGCCTGCGGCGCGAGCGTGCCGGCCGGGTCAAGCTGCGGCGCCAGCACCTGCGCGACGAAGTCGCTCTGCGCCTTGCCTTGCGCCACGATCTCGAAGGCCCTGGCAAAGCCGCGCAGGCTGGCTTCGGCGCCCTTGCCGCCGGCCTTCACCACGGCTTCGTAGTCCTCGCGCTTGAACGGGAACAGGCCGCTGCCCGCGATCGCGCCCAGCATGACGGCGCTGACGACCGTTCCGGCCTCCTTTGCGATGGCGGCCATGTCGAACACCTGGTGCGCGCGGCTGAACTGGCGCACCAGCTTCAGCAGGTCGGCGTCGTCGGCGCGGCCGTCGGCCATCTGCATGCGTTCCTGCGTGGTCAGGGTGCGCGCCGAGGAGGTGATGACCAGCGTGCGCTCGGGCGAGGGCAGGCCGTTGCCGACCTGGCGCGCCGTCTCCAGCAACTCGGAAGAGATCATCGCGTCGAGCGCGCCCGGCACGGGGTTCAGGCTGAACACCGGACGCCGGCCGGCGAGTTCCGCCAGGGTCGCCGGGAACACCTCGATGTAGTAGGTGGTCGCGCCGGTGCGCTGCGCCACGCCGGGAATCGACGTGGCCTGCGCGGGATAGCCGGCGTGGCGGGCGATGTCGACAAGCCATTCGGTCAGCACGCCGCCGCCTTCGCCGCCCAGGGCGCAGATCAGCAGGGAGATCGGTTTCTGTTTCATGCGGGCTGCAGGGCGCGCACGATGGCGCCGCGAAAGGAGTTGAACAGGCGCTCGTGCCACTTGGGGTTCTGCACGACTTCGGCGCGGTAGAAGCTGGGGCACAGCGTGGCGGCATGCGCGTTGGCGCCGCACAGGCCGCAGCCGACGCAGCCGTCGATCACGGTCGCCACCGGATCCACCTTGAGCGGATCGGGGTTGTCCTTGATGGTCAGCGTGGGGCAGCCGGAGAGGCGGATGCAGGCGTGGTCGCCGTTGCACACGTCTTCGTCCACGCCGTACTTCACGCGCACCACGCGCTCGCCCTTCTTCAGCAGGTTGGCCAGCCAGGGCTTGATGCGGCGCTGGCGTTCCAGCTGGCATTCGCCCTCGGCGATGATCACCTTCAGGCCGTTGAAGTCGCTGGTGAAGGCATCGGTGATGGTGGCGCGCATCTTCTCCACCTCGTAGGTGGTGACGGTGCGCATCCACTGCACCCCCAGCCCCCGCAGCGCGGATTCGATGGTCTGGTTGGTGTGGACGATGCTCGCGCCCTTGTCGGTGGCCTCGAAGCGCGCGTCCTCCCTGGGCGTGGAGATGATCTCCTGCGTACCGGTGGCCGAGGTGTAGCCATTCTTGAAGATCAGCAGCACGGCGTCGTCGCCGTTGAAGAGCGCGCTCTGCACGCCGGTGAGCAGGCCGTTGTGCCAGAAGCCGCCGTCGCCCATGATGGCCAGCGTGCGCCGCTGCATCATCGGCGAGACGCCGGCGCGCGAGGCCAGCGACATGCCGTAGCCCAGGATCGAGTGGCCCATGGAGAAGGGCTCGAAGGTGCCGAAGGCGTGGCAGCCGATGTCGGCGGCGACGTGCACATTGCCGATCTGTTCCTGCGCCAGCTTGAGCGCCGAGAACACCGGCCGTTCCGGGCAGCCGATGCAGAATCCCGGCGGCCGCGCCGGCAGGGGTTTCGCGAGGGCTGCGGCCGCGGCCTGCCTGCGCTCCGTGTTGCCGGTGAGCCAGCGCCGCGCTTCTTCGGTCGCAGGGCCGGGCAGGTAGGCGGACGCGAACTGCGTGAGGCCGGTGGACAGCACTTCCACGCTGTACTCGCCGGCCGCGGGCAGCAGGTCCTTGCCATGCAGGCGGGTCTGCACGTCGCGCCGCCGCAGCAAGGTCGCGATCTCCTGCTCGATGTATTCGGGCTGGCCTTCCTCCACCACCAGCACGGACCGCTTGCCGATGCAGAAGTCCGCCACCTGCTCCGGAACGATCGGGTAGGTGACGTTCAGCACCAGCAGGGGGATCTCGCTCTCGCCGAAGGCGTCGGCCAGGCCCAGCTGCTGCAGGCTGCGGACCAGCGAGTTGTAGAGGCCGCCCTGCACGATGATGCCCAGGTCGTCATGCCGACCCGGGAACAGCTCGTTGAGCCGGTTCTCCACGATGTACTTGCGGGCGGCCGGAATGCGCTGCTCGCCCTTGAGCTTCTCGTGGCGGAAGGTGACCGGCGGGTGCGCCAGCTTCATGTAGTCGAAGGCGCTGGGGTCTTCCATCAGCGCGCGCGTCGACACGGCGGGCGACACGTTGTCCTTGGTCGCGAAGCTGCCGCGCACGTGGCAGGCGCGGATGCGCAGCTCCAGGATGGTCGGCATGTTCGACGCTTCCGACAGCCGGAAGCCTTCCTCCACCATGCGGGTCATCACACCCAGGTCCGGCCGCGGGTCCAGCAGGCACATGCTGGACTTCATGGCGTAGGCGTGCGTGCGCTCCTGGATCACCGAGGCGCCTTCACCGTAGTCTTCGCCCACGACGATCAGCGCGCCGCCGGTGACGCCCGGCGAGGAGAGGTTGGACAGGGCGTCGGACGCCACGTTGGTGCCGACGATCGACTTCCAGGTGACGGCGCCGCGCAGCGGGTAGTGGATGGAGGCGCCCAGCATCGCCGCGGCCGACGCTTCGTTGGAGCAGGCTTCGACGTGCACGCCCAGCTGGTCCATGTATTCCTTGGCCTGCACCATCACGTCCAGCAGGTGCGACACCGGCGCGCCCTGGTAGCCGCCGATGTAGGCCACGCCGGACTGCAGCAGCGCCTTGGTGATGGCGAGGATGCCCTCGCCGTGGAAGGTGTCGCCCGCGCCCAGGCGCAGCGACTCGATTTCCTTGCTGAACGAAACTTCCAATGTCTTGCCTCCGGGACCAACGGGGCAGTTTGGCGCAGTGGGCGCCATCGATCAATCCAATGAGGCGACTAAGCGACATGCATTGGATGCATGCGAGTAACTTCCCTCTTTCCCTATTGCCGGGCCGGGGGCTTCGCCACAGAATCGCGCTCCCGGAAACCGAAGGAGACAAGTCATGAAGCATGTTCGCTCGCTTGTTGTACTCGCAGGGCTTTGCTGTATCGGCCTCGCGTCGCTGGCGCAAACCCCACCCGCGGATGAACCCGGATGGGCCAAGGGACGGCCCAAGGCCAACGACAGCGCGATGAAGATGGCGCCCGTGCCGGCCTTCCCGATCCCCACGGCGCCCGACAAGCTGCCGACGTCCAAGTTCAAGCTGCCACCGGGCTTCAAGGTGGAGACCTGGGCCTCGGGCATCCTGGATGCGCGCGGGCTGCGGCAGGGGCCGAACGGCAGCGTCATCGTCAGCTCGCTGTTCGTCGCCAACAAGGTCTACATGGTTCCCGAGCAGGGCAACCGCCAGGCCAGGGTGATCATCGACAAGATGCCCTTCGCGACCGGCATCGAGTACGCCAACGGCAGCCTGTTCCTGGCGACCAACGAGAAGATCTACCGCTGGGACAACGTCGACAACCGCATGGACAACCTCGGCGAGCCCAAGGTGATCTACGACAAGCTGCCGGGCGGCGGCGACCACAGCTGGAAATTCCTGCGCATCCGCGACAACAAGCTCTATTACGCCGTCGGGGCGCCCTGCAACATCTGCGACCCGGGCGAATGGGCGAAGATCTACCGCATGAACCTCGACGGCAGCGGCGTCGAGACCATCGCCTCCGGCGTGCGCAATACCGTGGGCTTCGACTTCGATCCCAAGACCGGCAACCTCTGGTTCACCGACAACGGCCGCGACTGGTTCAGCGAGGAGCTGCCCAACGACGAACTGAACGTGGTCACCAAGCCCGGCCAGCAGCACTTCGGCTATCCGTACTGCCACCAGGGCAACATCCCGGATCCGGAATTCGGCTGGGGCAAGTCCTGCGGCGACTACCAGAAGCCGGCCGCCCTGCTGGGCGCGCACGCGGGTTCGCTGGGCTTGAAGTTCTACACCGGCAAGATGTTCCCGCCCAAGTACCAGGGCGCGATGTTCATCGCCGTGCACGGGCCGTGGAACCGCACCACCAAGTACAACGGCGTCTACGTAGGCTATCCGGACGGCAAGGGCGGCGCCAAGGTCGAACCCTTCATGACCGGCTTCGTCGAGAACAACCAGTACCTCGGCCGCCCGGTCGACTTCCTGGTGATGAAGGACGGCTCGCTGCTGGTGAGCGACGACCACGCGGGCGCCATCTACCGCATCAGCTACGGCAAGTGATGGTCAAGGGCGCTGCTTCGCTGCTGGCTTGCGCGACGGCACTGGCCTTGCTGCTGGCTGCGCCCCAGGCCGGCGGCCAGGCGAAGAAGGCGCCGGCTGCGAGGCCCGCATCGGCTGCGAAGGCGCCGGCGCCGGACTATGCCGCGCGCTTCGCCGGCCTGTGCGCGGCCTGCCACGGCCCGCAGGGCCGCAGCGAGCTGGCGCCGGTGCTGGCGGGCCAGCCTTCGCTGTATGCCGCCACCCAGCTGTTCCTGTTCCGCGAAGGCCGTCGCAGCAACGAAGCGATGACGGCGGTCGCCAAGACCTTGAGCGACGATGACCTGCGAGGCTTCTCCGACTACATCGGCACCTTGCCCGCCGTGCCCCCGCCGGCGCCGGCGACGCCGCCGGATGCGGCGCGGATGGCCAAGGGCCGAGCGCTCGCGGAGCAGCACAAGTGCGTGTTCTGCCACGGCGCCGACCTGGCCGGCGGCCAACAGGTGCCGCGGATCGCGGGGCAGCACGAGGACTACCTGCGGGAAAGCCTGCGCGGCTTCCACTCGGGCGGGCGGCCGGGCTACACGCAGGCGATGACCGCCGCGGTCAGCCAGGTGCCGGTGGAAGACCTCGACCTGCTGGCCTGGTACGCGGCACGGAGATAATCGGCCGGACCCTATCCAGCCGATGCACATCAAGGACGTCGACCTCAACCTGCTGCGGCTGTTCGACGCGGTCTATCGCACGCGCAACGTGAGCCGCGCGGCCGAACTGCTGGACCTCACGCAGCCTGCCGCGAGCCAGGGCCTGACGCGATTGCGCACGCTGGTCCACGACCCGCTCTTCATGCGCGGCGCCGGCGGCGTGCAGCCCACCCCCAAGGCGCATCGCCTGGCCGAACCGGTGCGGCAGGCACTGGCCACGCTGGAGCAGGCGCTCGCCGACACCGCGGGCTTCGACCCGGCGCAGGCCACCCGCAGCTTCCACATCCACATGAGCGACATCGGCGAGAGCCGATTCCTGCCGCAGCTGATGGTGACCTTGCGCGAACAGGCGCCCGGCGTGCGCATCGAGACGCGGCCGCTGCCGCGCGAGCAGATCACCGAAGCGCTGGACGCGGGCCGCATCGACTTCGCCTTCGGCTTCCTGCCGATGGTCAAGGAGACGCAGCGGCTGCAGCTGCTGAAGGACCGCTACGTGGTGCTGCTGCGCGCGGGCCATCCCTTCGCGCGCAAGCGGCGCGCCGGCAAGGCGCTGCTGGAGGCGTTGCGGGAGCTCGAATTCGTCGGGGTGCGCTCGCATGCCGACACGCTGCGCATCGTGCAGCAGCTGCGGCTGGAGAACCGGATGCGGCTGGTGACGGAGCACTTCATGGTGCTGCCGGCGATCGTCGCGGCCACCGACCTGGCGGCGGTGATGCCGCGCAACATCGCGCGCGGCTTCGAAGGCGGCTACGCGATCGTCGAGCCGGAATTTCCGCAGCGCGACTTCGTGGTGGCGCTGCACTGGAGCCGGCGCTTCGAGGCCGACCCCGGCAACCGCTGGCTGCGCGGGGTGATCGAGACGCTGTTCAAGGAATAGTGCGGATCGGCAACACGGGCCGGGGCCTGGCTTCCAGCGGCGGGCAGTCCCGCCCGTCGGACTGCAGGGTGGCCAGCGAGTGCGTGACGGCCGCCGTCAGCTCTGCGTCGGTGGCCGGGCGGCCGCAGCCCAGTTCCTGCTGGAGGTCCTGCAGCAGGTGCTTGAGGAAATCCAGTTCGCCGCGGGAAAGGTCGATGGGGTCTCTGTCCATGCCCCTAGGGTCGCCGCAAGCCGGCGCCTGCCCTGTCAGCTTCTCTCCATCGATCTTTTAGGACGGCGCCCGAGCCATGCGCGGGAGCGAACGGATCAGCCCTTGCGCAACTGCTCGAGGCGGGTGTTGGCTTCGCGCTTGCCGATGCCGCGCAGGGCGGCGATGGCTTCCAGCTGGCGCGCGCGGGGGCGCGACTCGCCATGCTCCCACTTGTAGACCGATTGCCCCGAAACGCCGATCAGCGCCGCGAAGTCCGCCGCCGACAGGCCGAGCTTCTGGCGTTGGGCCGCCAGTCGCGTGGGGCTGAAGCGGCGGGAAGTGGATTCGTCCGAGCCCTCTTCCGATGCCGCGGAGGCGACGTTGCGGCCGGCGGCGCGGTTGACCTTCTTGAGCTGGCGTTCCAGCGTTTCGACGCGCTTGCGCAAGGCGGCGATGTGGCTTCGATACTGGACGGAGGCCTTCTTCAGTTCCTGCGTCTGGGACCGCAGTTCCTTGCGTGCCAGCCGGGCGATCTCTTCCTTCAGGACAACGGCGATGTTGGGCATTTGCGCGTGGTTTCTGCCGGCTCGGCGTCGTTGCCCTGGCTCGGCGAGTTAGTGCTCCCTGACCCGCATGATAGATGGGCTTGAGCCCGATACCCCGAAAGTACCCGACAGCAAGCCTGCCTCCGACACGCTTGTGGGTCCTGTCCTACAGATTTCAGCCGAAAAGCCTCCCTACCATTCGATCCCCTGGAGGTTTCAGATGGACAGGAATCTTTCGGCCAGCGCCCCCGACCGTCCGGGCAAGACTTCGGTCTGGATGACGTTCCGCAGCGCCGGCAAGTACGACGCTCCCGAGAGCCAGCCCACCACGACCCAGCCGCCGCACGTGGGCGTGGGTTCGCTGGACAACGTGCGCTCGGTCTTCTGGCAGGCGTACAAGCACCTGTTCCCGCCGCATTCCCTGGCCGCGCAGACGCCCAACGGCAACGTGGTGATCTCCTGGTCCATCATGGACGAACCCGGCGCCCGCTACCCCTATGCGGCCCCCGTGCTGCTTCGCTTCGACCAGGACCTGCTGGACGTGATGTGGCGTTGCACGCCGGCGCAGCGCCTCCGCCTGGCGGAGAAGCATGAACCCACCTTGCGCGAAGGCATGCGCGGCTACGACCCGTATGCACGCTTCCCCAATGCCCGGGTGGTGGTGATCGGGTAGTCAGCGCTCCAGCCGGAGCGCCGGAAAGCCGAGGTGGTGCAGCACCTCGCGCAGGATCAACAAGCAGGCGAAGACGGCCGGTTGCGCCAGCACCGGCTCGCTCGCGGCCGGCCGCCCTTGCGCCACCGCCGCCGCCCGCGTGAACAAGGCTTCGATCGTGTCCGCGTCCAGCGTCGCGCCCGCGATTTGCAGCAGGGCCTGAACTTCCGCGCCTCCACGCACCAGCAGTTCACCGCCCCCCGGCAGCCGGCGATGCAGCGGCATCACCGCGTCCTCGATCACCTCGATCGCCGTCTCCGCCTCCAGCGCTGTGGGTGGCGCGTGGCGCAGCACTGCGTCGACCAGCAATTGCGGACCGACCGGCGCAACGACGTCCTGCGGCACGAAGCGCAGGCTGCGCGGCGAAAGCTCCAGCGTGGTCATGCGGCCAGCCTTTGCAGCAGGATCTCCAGCGCGCGGGCGTCGATGCCGTGGCCGAGCCCGGCGATGGCGTCGTAGCTGGCGTCGCCGCCCAGCGCCTGCAGCCTTTGCGAAGCCGCGTAGGCATGGGCGGCCGGGATCACCGGGTCGGCGTCACCGTGGATGAAGTGGATGCGCACGCCGCGTGGCGCTTGCTCCGGCAAGGCGTCGTAGCGGCCCGACAGCGAGACCACGTGCGCGGCCGGCGGGTCCGCCTGGGCGGTCGAAGCCAGCGCCATGATTGCGCCCTGCGAAAAGCCGACCAGCGTGGTCTGCGCCGCGCCGACGCCGGCGCGCTGTTGCCAGTCGCGCACGGTCGCCAGGAAGCGCGGCAGGGTCTCGCGCACGCGCGCCGGCCGGTTGTCTTCGGTCACGCCGCGCACCGAGAACCATTGCCGGCCGGTTCCGAAGTCGGAGGCATCGGGCGCGGCAATGCTGGCCACGAAGGCGGAGGGCCGCGCTTCCGCAATGCGCGCGCCCACGGGGGCCAGGTCGCGCGGGCTCGCGCCCACGCCGTGGAACAGCAGAACCAGTTCGGTCGGCTGCGCCGGTGCCTGCAGGACCAGTGCGCCGTTCATGACGCTGCGCCCCCGAACACGTAGGAGTCCATGGACAGCACGCCGTAGGTGATGCCGCCTTCCAGCGTCTGCACCCGGTCGTCCGGCGCCGCGGCGCCCGCGGCCACCAGCAGGGGCAGGAAGTGTTCCGCCGTCGGGTGCGCGCGCTTCGCGTGCGGCGCGATCGCCAGCGTCTGCTGCAGGCGCTCGTCGTCGCGCGCCTCCACCACCTGGCGCACCCAGGCCGCGAATTCGCGGGCGTAGTCCGCTTCGTGGCCGTCGTCGTGCATGCGGAACTCGTAGAGGTTGTGCGTCAGCGAGCCGGAGCCGACCACCAGCACGCCTTCGTCGCGCAGCGGGCGCAGCGCCTGGCCGAGCGCATAGGCCTGCTTCGCGTCGAGGGCCGCGGGCAGCGAGAGCTGGAACACCGGCACGTCGGCAGCGGGATAGAGGAAGCGCAGCGGCACCCAGGCGCCGTGGTCCAGGCCCTGGTGTTCGTCGAGTTCCGCGGGCCAGCCGGCAGCGCGCAGCACTTCCTGCGTGCGCCGCGCCAGCGCGGGGGCGCCCGGGGCCGGGTACTGCAGTTCGAACAAGGCGCGCGGGAAGCCGCCGAAGTCGTGCACGGTGGCAGGCGCGGCGGTAGCGGCTACGCGCAGGCCGCGCGTCATCCAGTGCGGCGACACGACCAGCAGCGCCTTCGGGCGCGGCAGCGCCTTGCCGAGCGCGGTGAGTTGGGGGCCGAGGCGGCCCGGTTCCAGCGCGAAGGTGGGCGCGCCGTGCGAGACGAAGAGGACAGGAGTGCGTTCCATGATCCATCCAATGTAGTTGTCGCGCCGGGAAAGATAAACGTGCTTCAATGGCACACACTGTCTCGCGAGGTTGAACAATGGACCGCTTCCTCGAACTGCGCTCCTTCACCGAAGTGGTGGATGCCGGCAGCTTCGTCGCCGCCGCCGACCAGCTCAGCCTGTCCAAGGCCGCGATCTCCCGCCACGTCGCGGAACTGGAAGCCCGGCTCGGCGTGCGGCTGCTGCATCGGACCACCCGCAAGCTCTCGCTCACCGACGAAGGCGAGGTCTTCTATGCCCGCAGCCGCGACGTCCTGGCCGGGCTCGAGGAGGCGGAAGCGGAGCTGACCAGCCGCAGCCGCGAAGCGGTGGGGCAGTTGCGCGTGAGCGCGCCGGTCAGCTTCGGGATCCAGCACCTGGCGCCGGTGTGGGGCCAGTTCCGGCAGAAGCATCCCAAGGTGGCGCTGGAGGTGAACCTCTCCGACCGCGTGGCCGACCTCGCCGAGGAAGGTTTCGACGTCGCCATCCGCATCGCGCGCCTGCCCAGCTCCAGCCTGGTGAGCCGCCAGCTGGCCGCAACGCGGATGGTGCTGTGCGCCTCGCCGCCATACCTCAAGCGCGCCGGCAAGCCCGCGCATCCTTCGGACCTGGCGCGGCACGCGGTGGTGGCGTACAGCTACTGGTCGGAACGCGACACCTGGGAGTTCGACGGACCCGAAGGCCGCGTGGCCGTCCGCACCGATCCCTGGCTGCGCACCAACAACGGCGACGTCTGCCGGGCCGCCGCCTTGCAGCACCAGGGCATCATCCTGCAGCCGACCTTCATCGTCGGCGCCGACCTGGCGAGCGGCAAGCTGGTGGAAGTGCTGCCCAGGTACCGCTCGCTCACGCTGGGCATCCACGCCGTCTACCAGAGCCGCAAGCACCTCACGCCCAAGGTGCGGCTGCTGGTCGACTTCCTGGTGCGCTGGTTCCGCGAGGAGCGCTGGCCGCGTTGATCAGGCCGGCGGCGGGGTTTCGCCGCGGCGCAATTGCCGCAGCAGGGACCAGGCCACGCCGCCCAGCACCAGCACGGCGGCGAGCAGCACGGCCCAGAGGCCGGCCGAGCGCGCATCGAGGCCGCGTGGCAACCAGGCAGGAGGTGCCGCGACCGGGTCGCTGCGGGCGTCGCGCAACTGCGCCAGCGGCAGGTCGGCGAGGCGCTTGGTGGTCGTGGCGGCCAGCATGCCGATCGGCAGGGCGGCGGCGGCGGTGGCTTCGCGTCCCGCGGCCAGCTGGTAAGGACCGTCCGCGCCGGCGACGAATACCAGGTCCACCGGATCGAACAGAACGCGCACCGCGATCGGCACGCCTTGCAGCCGTGTCCCGTGCGTGGCTTCCACCCGCAGCATGCGCACCGACGGGTGCTGCAGCACGGCCGGCAGGTTGACGCTCTCCTGGCCCGCTTCGCCCAGGCGATACACCACCGCGCTGCCGAGGAAGCGCCAGGGTTCGGAGGCCCGGTTGCGCCCGAGGATGCGCAGCGGCAGCAGCGTGTTGGCGCGCGGCGTGGTGATTTCCAGTTGCGCGACCGGCGTGGCGAAAGGCAGTCCCCACTCGAGCGCCAGATCGGCGTCCGGCTGCGGCGCAGGCAGCGTGATGGCCGGGCGTTCGGGCTGCACGGGCCCTGCGCTCACCAGGCCGGTGACGGATTCGATGGCCACGCCTTGCTGGCCCGTCCACTCCAGGCGCAGGTAGCGGTCCTGCAGGCGCAGCGGCTCGCGCAGTTCGAGCCGGTCGTTGGCCGGCGCGTTGTCGCCCTCGAAGCGGTAGACGCGGCCTTGCAGCGCGATGGGCGTCCAGTTCTCGAGGTCCGCGCTGCTGCTGGCGCTGATGCGCACCGGCGCATTGGGCGGCAAAGTGGCCTTGAGCACGAGTGCGGTGACCGGGTCCTGCAGCTTGCGCGTGTCGAACAGCGCGGCCGGCAGCTTCTGCGCCTTGCCTTCGGCGGCAGATGGCGTGCCGCCCATCTGCACCCAGACCGATTGGCCGGCGCTGTTGCTGTCCACCTTCAGCTGCACGGCGCCGGCCGGCAAGGCGCGGCCGGGCACGGCGGTGTGCAGCTGCAGCGCGGGGAACGCGGCGGTCGCGGTGCGTGCCGCGGCGTTCGGCTGCGCAGGGGCGGCCAGCGCGAAGGGCACGGGCTGGCCCTTGGCATCGAACACGCGCAGGTCGGCGGCGCTGGGCGACTGCAGCCGCGCAAGCGCGTCGGCCGGCAGCGATGCGCGCACCAGGCCGCTGCGCCCGCCCGTGTCCAGCGTCGCGCGCCACTGGAAGTCGGCGGCGCCGGGGTCGGCGGCGTGGGCGTGCAGCGCCATCAGTGCGGCGGCCAGGACCAGGGTGACCTTCATGTCGCGGCTCCCTGCAAACCTTCGCCCCCCGGCGACTGCGAGGCGCGCGCCGGGGGCAGCGGCGCGAACCACCCCACCACCAGCATCAGCAGGCCGACCGCGATGAAGACGACGATGCGCTCGGAGCCGCCGCGATTCGACAGGTCGATCACGAACAGCTTGAGCACCGTCAGCCCCAGCAGGCCGGCGCCCAGCATCCAGGGCGTGCGCAGGGCCTGGCGATGGGCGACCACCATCAGCACGAGGGCCAGCAAGGTCCACAGGATCGAGAAGCCCGCCTGCACGAGGAAGGACGAGAACAGGCTGTGCGCGTCCCACGCCACGTGGCCGTAGTGGTGCGCCATGCGCAGCCATACGGTGTTGAGCGCGATGAAGGCGATCCCCGCCAGCACGGCGCCGGGCGCCGGGCCCAGCGCGGCGGCCGGCACCTGCAGGTAGCCGGAACGCACGCGCAGCAGCCAGCGCGCGCAGGCCAGCAGGGCGAGGGCCAGTGCCAGGTCGGTCGGATTGAGCAAGGGCAGGTAAGGCAGCGGCCTTGCATCGCCGCGCGAGTGCACGGCCACCAGCACCGTCCCGGCCGCCAGCGCGATCGCCAGCGGCGCCGCGGCGCGCCAGAGATAGGCCGCGCCGAACCGGTTCAACGGGTAGGCCGCGGTGGCAACCCCGGCTTTCGCCGTTTCCCACAACTTCCGCGTTCCCAGCAGCAGCATCACCGTGGTCGCCGCCACCAGCAGGATCACCGTCGCCCACGCCGTCTGCCAGAGCTGCGCCTTGCCGATCGCGAACACCAGCCCGTTCCCGAGCAGCAGCACCAGCAGCCAGACGCCGCCCGCATGCACCCACGGCCACCAGGCTTGGGGCGCTCCGCCATCGAGGTGGCGCAGCATCGTGAAATGCAGCAGCAGCGCCAGGGGCCAGGCCAGCCAGCCGCCGGACTGGAAGACGTGGTCCAGCGTGGCCATGCCGAGCACGGCCGCCATCAGCATCACCGGCATCACCGTCCACGCGGGTGTTGCCGCGACCGGCCACGGCGATGCCCGCCTGGGCAGGGCAAGGTGGTGCAGCGCAAAGGCGCTCAGCGCCCAGGCCAGCAGGTGCAGCAGCTGGCGCTGTGCCGGATCGAACAGCGTGGCATAGCCGCCCTGGGCGTCCACGCTGAAGCGGCCGATCTCGCCGCTCAGTGCCCATTGCCACCAGAGGAAGCCGGCCCAGAACAGCCAGGGAGAGAGCGCGTTCTCGAGGCCCGCAAAGGCCGTGGCCGGCGCGCCCGCGTTCTCGGGCGCACGCGGCGTGCGGGACCACCAGGCGATGGCCAGCGCCGCGGCGGCCAGCATGGTGGCGCCGAGGAATGCCGGGTTCGCCAACGGCCACTGGCCCAGTTGCGCGTGCGAGCTGCCTTCGAGATACAGCAATGCCGCCAGGCCCTGCAGCGCCAGGCCGGCGGCGCGGGCCAGCCAGCGGCCCTGGCGGCGGCCCATCCAGTAGACCGCGGCGCCTTCCACCGCCCAGACGGCGGAGGTCCAGCGGCCATCGAGCGCGAGCGGCACGGCCAGCGTGACGAAACCCAGCGCCAGGGCAGCGAAGCACTCGGCCAGCCACTGGTTCACCGTGCGATCGCCCGCCTGGCGCCGCACCAGCCACCAGCCCAGCACCAGGTACAGCGCGCCCAGCGCCAGCGAGGAAAAGGCGGTCGCATAAGGCACGTCGCGCAGGAGACCGGCCTGCAGACCGAAAGCCACCACCGGGTTGCCGAACAACAGCGTCGCATCGATCGCCTTGCGTGCGCCGTCGCCGTGGCGCAGCGCATAGAACAGCGCGGCCAGCAGGTACAGCAGGAAGAAGGCGACCAGGAAGGGCTCGGTGCTTTCCAGGTCGGCGGGGCTGTACTTCAGCACGCCCCACAGCGTCGCTACGCCGAAGGTGGCGAAGAATCCGAGCAGGTTGAGCGCGCGCCAGGCCTTCACCCAGGCGATGGCGGCAATCGCCACGCCCAGCAGCAGGTAGTAGCCGAAGAGGCCGACATGGCTGCCCTGGCCGGTGGAGACCAGCAGCGGCGCCGCGAAGCCGCCGGCGAAGCCGATGAAGGCGAGCGGCAGCGCGTTCTGCGCCAGCGCGATGATCGTGGAGAACAGGCACACGAGGCCGAGCGCGCCGAAGGCCGCGGCGGGCGGCAGGTACTGGTAGAGGCGGAAGGCGGCGAAGACGGTGAGGTACAGCACCGCCACGCCAGCGCCTTGCAAGGTGAGCGCGAAGCCGCGCTTGGCCGGTGCCTTGCTGCCGGCGCGCAGCCCGAAGACGAAGAGGGCGATGCCGGCGGCCCCGATCGCGGCCAGCCGCAGCTGCGGCGGCAGCAGCGCGTTTTCGACCGCGTACTTGGCCAGGAAGGCGAGCCCGACGAACAGCACCAGCACACCCATGCGCACCACCGTGTTGCCGCCGAACAGCCAGTCGCGCGCCCGCCAGAAGAGGCGGGTGACGAAGTCGGGCTCGGCGGGCTTCACCGGGGCGCGGGGACGCGGTGCCGGCGCTTCGGCAACCACCGTGGTTGGCGCGGCGACGACGGGAGCCGGGACAGGCGCAACCGCGGTCGGCGCCGCGGCGGTTGCGGCCGCAACGGTGGGCGCCGGCACGATGGCCTGTGCCGGCCCGGCCTGCGTGCGCGCGACTTCGCGCCGCACCGCGGAGCGCAAGCTCCAGCCGGCAGCCGCGCCCAGGATCGCTCCCAGGACCATTTGGAATTCGGAATCGCCGTAGCCGCGCCACAGAAGGCCCAGCACCGCTCCCCAGATCGCGCCCCAGATGACCATGCCAAACCCCCTCGCAGGATTGCCGTGCGGCGACTGTGGCCGCGGCCGGCCGCTGTGCCGCGGCTCGCTGGGTCCAGTATAGGAAAGCGCTACCGGCGGGCCCCGGCGCCGCGCCCGAAGGGCTCCCTCAGGGGACGGATGGCAGCAGCGCCGCGGCTTGCTCGCACCAGTAGTCAGCCGCGGCGAACCAGCTTTCCCACACGCAGCCGTTGCAGCCCTTGCCGCAGCAGGTGTCGGGTTCGGGCGGCGGCGCGCGAAATACCAACCCGCCAGCGGCCAGCTGAAGGCCGAGTTCGGCAAAGCGGGAGCGCGCGTGGAGCAGGGCGGGCGAGCCTTCGGAGATCACGCCGCCATTGTCGCCAATCACTTCAGCGCGCGCAGCACGTTCTCCGCCGTCGCCGGCGCGTCCATCCGCACGGCCTTGCCCTTGGCCTGCGCCGCCGCATCGCGCAGCGCTTCCCACACGCTGATCGCCAGCATGAAGGGCGGCTCGCCGACGGCCTTGCTGCCGCCGACGTTGTCTTCTCGGTTGGCCTCCGGCCAGAGCTCCACCTGGAAGTGCTCCGGCACGTCGCCCGTCGCCGGGATCTTGTAGGTGCTGGGTGCGTGCGTTGCGAGGTAGCCCTTGTCGTTCCACACCAGCTGCTCGGTCGTGAGCCAGCCCATGCCCTGGATGAAGCCGCCTTCGATCTGGCCGATGTCGATGGCCGGATTGATGGAGGTGCCGACGTCGTGCAGGATGTCCACCTTCAGCACGCGGCTCTCGCCGGTCAGCGTGTCGATGGCCACCTCCGTACAGGCGGCGCCGTACGAGAAGTAGTAGAACGGCCGCCCCGTCAGCGTGTGCTTGTCGTAGTGGATCTTGGGCGTCTTGTAGAAGCCGTCGCTCCACAGCTGCACGCGCGAGTGGTAGGCGTCGTCGAGCAATTGCTCCCAGGTCATCACGGCCTGCGGCCCGCTCACCTGGCCGTGGGCGAAGATCACCTGCTCGGGCCGGCAGTCCTGCTTGTCCGCCACGTAGGCGGCCAGGCGCTCGCGGATCTCCCGCGCGGCGAACTGTGCGGCGCGGCCGTTGAGGTCGGTGCCGCTCGATGCCGCCGTGGCGCTCGCATTGGGGATCTTGCTGGTGTCGGTCGCGGTGATGCGCACGCGCTCGAACGGGATGCCCAGTTCGTCGGCGACGATCTGGCAGATCTTGGTGTGCAGGCCCTGGCCCATCTCCGTGCCGCCGTGGTTCACCTGCACGCTGCCGTCGGTGTAGCAGTGCACCAGCGCGCCGGCCTGGTTGAAGAAGGTGGCGGTGAAGGAAATGCCGAACTTCACCGGCGTCAGCGCCAGACCGCGCTTGATGACGGGGCTCTTCGCGTTCCACTGCGCGATGGCGGCACGCCGCGCGCGGTACGACGAGGACTCTTCCAGCCGCTCCAGCAGCGGATGCAGGATGTTGTCCTCCACCTGCATCTGGTAGTGCGTGACGTTGCGGTCCTCGACGCCGTACAGGTTGGCGCGGCGCACGTCGAGCGGGTCGAGCCCCAGCGCGCGCGCGATGTCGCCCAGGATCGCCTCGATCGCGATCATGCCCTGCGGACCGCCGAAACCACGGAAGGCCGTGTGGCTCTGCACGTTGGTCTTGCAGCGGTAGGAGACGATCTCGACGTCGGAGAGGAAGTAGGCGTTGTCGGCGTGGAAGACCGCGCGGTCCGCCACCGGGCCGCTCAGGTCCGCGCTCCAGCCGCAGTTGGCCAGCAGCTTCAGCTGCAGCCCGGTGATGCGGCCGCTGTCGTCGAAGCCGACGTCCCAGTCGTAGGCAAAGGGATGGCGCTTGCCGGTGACCATGAAGTCGTCGTCGCGGTCCAGCCGCAGCTTCACCGGCCGCTTGGTCTTGCGCGCCGCCAGCGCGGCCCACACGGCGATATGGCCCGACTGCGTTTCCTTGCCGCCGAAGCCGCCGCCCATGCGCCGGCACTCGACGATCACTGCATGGTTCTCCAGGCCCAGCGCATGCGCGACCCAGTGCTGGATCTCGCCCGGGTGCTGCGTGCTGGAATAGATCCACCACTGGTCCTGCTCCAGCGGCAGCGCGTAGCCGACCTGGCCTTCCAGGTAGAAGTGCTCCTGGCCGCCCACTTCGAGCGAGCCGCTCAGCCGGTGCGGGGCCCGCGCGATTCCCTGCTCGGGCTCGCCGCGTCGCACGGTCACCGGCGGCAGCACGAAGCTTTGCGCCTGCAAGGCTTTGCGCACGTCGACGATCGCCGGCAGTGCTTCGATGTCCAGCTTGACCTTGCGTGCCGCGCGCCGCGCCTGCATCACCGTCTCGGCCACCACCACGCCGACCACCTGGCCGATGAATTCCACCGTGTCGCGGGCAAAGATCGGCTCGTCGTGGACGAAGGTCGCGAGGATGGGGTCGCCGGGGATGTCGGCCGCGAGCACGACGTCCTTCACGCCGGGCATCGTCAGTGCTGCGCTCGCATCGACGCCGCGCAGCTTGCCGCGCGCGACGTTGGAGAGGATGGGCGCGGCATGCAGCGTGCCTTTCACCTCCGGGATGTCGTCGATGTAGGTGGCGCCACCCGCCACCTGGGCGCGGGCGCTCTCGTGAGGGTGCGACTGGCCGGTGGCCGGCCGCGCGGCCGTCCGGGCCAGGAATTTCTCGGGGGCGTTCATGTCACTGCTTCCTCCAGCCGGAAGCTCTCGAGGTTGATCTGCCGCAGGCCCTGGCTTTCCAGCCAGAAGCGCTGCATGAGGTTGCCGAGCACCTCGGCCCGGTAGGCCGAAGATGCGCGCATGTCGCTGATCGGCTGGAACTCGGCGCGCAAGGCGGCCGTGGCGCGCTGCGCCGCTTCCAGCGTCCAGGCCTGCCCACGCAGCGCCGCTTCGGCCTGCAAGGCGCGGGCGGGCGTGGCAGCCACGCCGCCGGCGCCTATCCGCACTTGCGCGACCACGCCGTTTTCGATGGTAGCGTTGACCACCAGGCACACCGCCGAGATGTCGTCGTCGTAGCGCTTGGAGATCTTGTAGGCACGCAGCGTCTCGCCCGCCGTGGGCCGGGGCACCTTGATCCAGGCCACCACTTCATCGGGCGCCAGCACGTTCTTGCGGTAACCCGTGTAGAAGGATTCCAGCGGCAGGTCGCGGTGTCCGCGCGCGGACATCAGCACGACGTGCGCGCCCAGCGCGATCAGCAGCGGCATCGAGTCGCCGATGGGCGAGCCGTTGGCGACGTTGCCGCCCAACGTGCCCGAGTTGCGCACCGGCAGGCCGGCGAAGCGGTTGGCGAAGGTCTTGAGCTGGGGCCGCTGTTCGACCAGCGCCTCGAAGGCTTCGGTCAAGGTTGCCGCGGCGCCGATCGCGATGTGGTTCTCGTAGGGCTCGATGCGTCGCAGTTCCTCCACGCGGGTCACGTCCAGCACCTGGGGAAACTGCATGTGCATCTTGGTGACCCACAGGCCGACGTCGGTGCAGCCGGCCACCACCTGCGCCTGCGGATGCTGCGCCCGCAGCGCCAGCAATTCGGGCAAGGACTTGGGGAGCAGGTAGGTCGACGAAGGCGCTTCGTCACGCAATGCCGCAAGCTGCGCCAGCACCGCTGCCTCGTCCACCCGCATAGCCGGCAGTTCCGCCATCTGCTGCGCCGCATCGAGGATGGGCCGGTAGCCGGTGCAGCGGCACAGGTTGCCCGACAGCTCTTCCTGCGCCAGCGCGCGGGAGATCGCCTCGCCCTGGCAGGTGTGGTTCTGGTACATGCCGAACAGGCTCATCACGAAGCCGGGCGTGCAGAAGCCGCATTGCGATCCGTGGCACTGCACCATGGCCTCCTGGGCCGGGTGCAGCGTGCCGTCCGCGGCGGCGATGTCTTCCACCGTCCAGACCGCCAGGCCGTCGACGGAGTGGGCGAGGCGGATGCAGCTGTTGATGGCCTTGTACGCGAGCCGGCCTTCGCGTTCCTCGCCCAGTACCACCGTGCAGGCGCCGCAGTCGCCTTCGCCGCAGCCTTCCTTGGTGCCGGTGCAGCCCAGGTCTTCGCGCAGCAGCTCCAGCAGCGTGCGCTCGGGTGGTACATTTTCCAAGCTGACGAGCTCGCCCCGTCGAACGAATCGGATCTTCTTCGGTTCCATGTCCATGCAATCCAGTATGGGTCAATTTCCAGGGGATGCCACGAGGGTAGGTTCAGACCCCGGTGCTACGCATATGGGCGGCCATATGAAACGGATGCATGCAAAGGTATGAGAGACCAGGCGCTTTTCGACAAGATAGACCTCCACTTGATCAGGGTCTTGCATACCGTGTTGACCGAACGCAGCGTATCGAAGGCAGCTCTCCGGCTGGGCATGTACCAGCCGGCGGTGTCGGCCTCGCTGAAGCGGCTGCGGGAACTGGCAGGCGACCCCCTCCTGGTGCGCTCGGGCTCCGGCATGGTGCCCACCGACGCCGGCCTGCGCATGATCGAGCCCAGCGCAAGCATCCTTCGTGCCGCCGAGACGCTGTTCTCCGCGGCACGCGGCTTCGAGCCGCAGACCGCCGCCAACACCTTCCGCGTCGCCGCGGCCGACTATCTCGACCCGCTGTTCCTGCCGCAGCTGGTGGCGCAGATCAAGGCGCAGGCGCCGCTGTGCCACATCGAGATCCATCCGCTGTCGGCGGCTTCGGATTACCACACGCAGCTGGCGCAGGGCGAGGTCGACGTCGTGATCGGCAACTGGCTGAAGCCGCCCGAGGAACTGCACCTCGGCAAGCTGTTCGCCGACGAGATCGTCTGCCTCGTCGGCAAGGACCACCCGGCGGCCAAGCGCGGCTGGTCGCGCGAGGACTGGCTGGAGGCCGAGCACATCGCGCCCACGCCGACCCACCCGGGTGCGCGCGGCGTGATCGACGAATACCTGGAGTCGCAGGGACTGCATCGCAACATCACGGCCCGCTGCCCGCATTTCGGGCTGATCCCACGCATGGTGGCATCGAGCTTGCTCGTGCTGACCACCGGCCGGCAATTCTGCGAACGGTTCACGGAACGCCTGCCGGTGCAGGTGCTGCCTTGCCCGGTCGAATTTCCGCAACTCGTCTACTACCAGCTGTGGCACGAGCGGACGCATGCGTCCGCGGCAGGACGCTGGCTGCGCGAGCGGGTGAAGCAGGTCGCCGCCGCGCTGCAATGAAAAGGGCATGGATCCCGGGCCCGGCCCGGGATGACAACCTCAGGAGACAAATCGAGTGAGCATCCCGCGACTCCAGCTCGCGCACATCACCAAGCGCTACCCCTCCGTGGTGGCCAACAGTGACGTGTCGCTGACCGTCCAGCCCGGCGAGACGCACGCCGTGCTGGGCGAGAACGGCGCCGGCAAATCGACGCTGATGAAGATCATCTACGGCGCCGTCAAGCCCGACGAAGGCAGCGTGCTCTTCAACGGCCAGCCGGTCCACATCCGCAACCCGCAGGAGGCGCGGGCGCTGGGCATCAGCATGGTGTTCCAGCACTTCAGCCTGTTCGACACGCTGACGGTGGCCGAGAACGTCTGGCTCGGCCTGGACAAGAGCCTGACGCTGAACCAGGTGACGCACAGCATCAGCGCCAAGGCGCGCGAGTACGGGCTGGACGTCGACCCGTCGCGGCCGGTGCACACGCTGTCGGTGGGCGAGATGCAGCGGGTGGAGATCATCCGCGCGCTGCTCACCAACCCCAAGCTGCTGATCCTCGACGAACCCACCTCGGTGCTGACGCCGCAGGCCGTCGAGAAACTGTTCGTGGTGCTGAAGCAGCTGGCCTCGGAAGGCTGCAGCATCCTCTACATCAGCCACAAGCTGCACGAGATCCGCGAGCTGTGCAACGCCTGCACCGTGATGCGCGCGGGCAAGGTGACCGGCGTGACCGATCCGCGCCGCGAGAGCAACGCCTCGCTGTCGCGCCTGATGATCGGCGCCGAGCCGCCGGCGCTGGAACACCACGAGCGCCAGCCCGGCGAGGTGGTGCTGGGCGTGAATGGCCTGACCCTGGCGCGCGAAGACCAGTTCGGCGTCGACCTCGACGGCATCACGCTGCAGGTGCGTTCCGGCGAAGTGGTCGGCATCGCCGGCGTCTCGGGCAACGGGCAGCGCGAACTGCTGTACGCGCTGTCGGGTGAAGACCGGCGCGCGGCGCCGGAGTCCATCCAGGTCGGCGGCCAGGCCGTCGGGCGCTTCGGGCCGGCGCGCCGGCGCCGCCTGGGCTTGCATTTCGTTCCGGAGGAGCGTCTCGGCCGCGGCGCCGTGCCTTCGCTGGGACTCGCGCACAACCTGCTGCTGACGCGCACCGAAGCGATCGGCAAGAGCGGCTGGATCGACGTCGGCGCGTTGAAGGCGCAGGCGGCCGACATCATCCGGCGCTTCAACGTCAAGGCCGGCGGGCCCGATGCCGCGGCGCGCTCGCTGTCCGGCGGCAACCTGCAGAAGTTCATCGTCGGCCGCGAGATCGACGCGAGGCCGAAGCTGCTGATCGTGTCGCAGCCGACCTGGGGCGTCGACGTCGGCGCGGCCGCGCAGATCCGCGGCGAGATCCTGGCCTTGCGCGACGAAGGCTGCGCCGTGCTGGTGGTGAGCGAGGAACTGGAAGAGCTGTTCGAGGTGTGCGACCGGCTGCACGTGATCGCGAAAGGCAGGCTCTCGCCGAGCGTCGACCGCGCGAAGGCGACGGTCACGCAGATCGGCGAGTGGATGAGCGGCTTGTGGGTGGTGAAGACCTTGCGTGAAGGGCCGCCGGCAACGCCGCGGCGTGAAGACAACCAGGAAGGCCAAGGCCATGTTTAAGCTCGAACCCCGTCCCGAAGCCTCCAGGTTCTGGAGCATGGCCTCGCCACTGCTGGCGCTGGCGATCACGGTGGTGCTGGGCGTGCTGCTGTTCGCGGCGCTGGGCAAGGACCCGATGCGCGGGCTGCAGGTGTTCTTCTGGGAGCCGATCTCCACCGGCTACCGCATCGGCGAACTGATGGTGAAGGCCACGCCGCTCCTGATCATCGCGCTGGGCCTGGCCGTGTGCTTCCGCTCCAACGTCTGGAACATCGGCGCCGAAGGCCAGTTCGTGATTGGCGCGGTGGTGGCCGGCGGCGTCGCGCTGCTGGCCGGCAAGGACACGAGCCGGCTGATCGTCGTTGCGATCCTGCTGGCGGGCGTGCTGGGCGGCATGGCCTGGGCCGCGATCACCGGCCTGCTGCGCGACAAGTTCAACGCCAACGAGATCCTGGTCAGCCTGATGCTGGTCTACGTGGCCACGTTGCTCCTGAACTATCTCGTGTTCGGGCCCTGGAAGGACCCGGCCGGCTACAACTTCCCGCAGACCAAGACCTTCGAGGCGGTGACGCAGATCCCCAAGCTGATGGCGGGCTCGCGCGTGAACATCGGCATCTTCCTCGCGTTGGGCGGCGTGGTGGCGCTGTGGATCTTCCTGTTCCGCACCCGCGCCGGCTTCGCGCAGCAGGTCGGCGGCCTCGCCCCGGCGGCGGCGCGCTATGCGGGCTTCTCCTCGCGCAAGGCGCTGTGGACGGCGCTGCTGATCTCCGGTGGTGCGGCGGGCCTCGCGGGCGCGCTGGAGGTCGCCGGCCCCATCGGCCAGCTCACGCCTTACGTCCCCGCCGGCTACGGCTTTGCCGCCATCATCGTGGCCTTCGTCGGCCGCCTGCACCCGGTGGGCATGGTGTTCTCCGCCATCCTCATGAGCATGTTCTACATCGGCGGCGAGCTGGCGCAGTCACGCCTGGGCCTGCCCAAGTCGCTGACCGGCGTGTTCCAGGGCCTGCTGCTGTTCACGCTGCTGGCCTGCGACACGCTGATGGCCTACCGCATCCGCTTCCTTCCCGGCGCGACGCCGGCCGTGAAAGGCGCCTGACATGGACAGCTACGCACTCCTGTTTGCCTCCATGCTCAATGCGGGCACGGTGCTCGCCCTCGCGGCGCTTGGCCTGTTGATCAACGAGAAGGCCGGCATCGTCAACCTCGGCGCCGAAGGCATGATGCTGTGCTCGGCGATCGCGGGCTTCGCCGCGGTGGTGGGCAGCGGCAACGACTGGATCGGCTTCGCGGCCGGCGCCGGCGCCGGCGCCTTGCTGGCGGCGATCTTCGGCCTGCTGGTGATCTGGCTGAACACCAACCAGTACGCCACGGGGCTCGCGCTGAGCCTCTTCGGCGCGGGCTTCTCGGCGTTCGCGGGCATCAAGTACGTGCAGGAGAAGCTGCCGGAGCGGCCGCACTTCTCGATCCCGCTGCTGGGCGACATCCCGGTGCTGGGGCCGGCGCTGTTCCGCCAGCACCCGATGGTCTACCTGGCGATCGCCCTGGTCGCCTGGCTGGTGTGGTTCCTGTACCGCTCGCGCACCGGCCTCGTGCTGCGTTCGGTCGGCGAGTCGCCCGAGTCGGCGCATGCGCTGGGCTACCCGGTGCGACGCATCCGCCTCGCGGCGGTGGTCGCCGGCGGCGCGCTGTGCGGCCTGGCCGGCGCCTACATCTCCATCATCTACACGCCGCTGTGGGTCGAAGGCATGGTGGCCGGCAAGGGCTGGATCGCGCTGGCGCTGACCACCTTCGCCACCTGGCGCCCGGCACGGGTGTTGCTTGGCGCCTACCTGTTCGGCGGCGTGACGATGCTGCAGTTTCACCTGCAGGGCATCGGCGTCGAAGTCCCGAGCGAGTTCCTGAACATGCTTCCCTACGTGGCGACCATCGTGGTGCTGGCCCTGATCTCGCGCAACCCGGCGTGGATCCGGATCAACATGCCGGCCTCCCTTGGAAAGCCGTTCTATCCCGGAACATAATCCTGCTTTTCACCCAAACGCCCTCCGAAGAAGGAATTGGCAATGACCGACCTGAAGAAACGTAACCTGCTCCAAGTTGCAGCCCTCGCGGCGGCCGTTGCCGGCCTGGCGGCCTGCAGCAAGACGGAGCCGCCGGCGCCCGCCCCGGCCCCCGCCCCGGCGGCCGCCGCGCCCGCGCCGGCCCCGGCCGCGCCCAAGCTGAAGATCGCCTGGGCCTACGTCGGCCCGGTCGGCGACGGCGGCTGGACCTTCGCCCACGACAACGGCCGCAAGGCGGTGGAGAAGGAGTTCGGCGACAAGGTCGAGACCAGCTTCGTCGAGAAGGTGCCCGAGTCGGCCGACGCCGAGCGCGTGATGCGCGACATGGTGAGCCAGGGCAACAAGCTGGTCTTCGGCACCACCTTCGGCTACATGGAGCCGATGCTGAAGGTCGCCGCCGACAGCAAGGACGTGAAGTTCGAGCACGCCACCGGCTACAAGACCGCCGACAACCTGCGCACCTACGACAGCCGCACCTACGAAGGCGCGTACATGGCCGGCGTCATTGCCGGCAGCATGACCAAGACCAACACGCTGGGCGTGGTCGGCTCGATCCCGATCCCGGAAGTGGTGCGCAACATCAACAGCTTCACGCTGGGCGCGCAATCGGTCAACCCGAAGGTCAAGACCAAGGTCGTGTGGGTCGGCGACTGGTTCAATCCGCCGAAGGAAACTGAAGCGGCCACCGCGCTGATCAACGGCGGCGCCGACGTGCTGATGCAGAACACCGACTCGTCGGCCGTGCTGCAGACCGCCGAGAAGATGGGCAAGCGCGCCTTCGGCTGGGACAGCGACATGAGCAGCTACGGTCCCAAGGCCCACCTGGGTTCGGCCGTCATCAACTGGGCCCCGTACTACATCAAGGCCGTGCGTGACGTGCTGGAGAACAAGTGGGCCACCGGCCAGAGCTGGTGGGGCGTGAAGGAAGGCGCCATCGACTTCGTCTCCGTGGCCGCCGACGTGCCGGACGCCGCCAAGAAGAAGCTCGACGAAGTGAAGGCCGGCCTGAAGGACGGCACGCTGCAGATCTGGAAGGGCCCGATCGCCGACAACACCGGCAAGGAAGTGCTGGCCAAGGACGCCGTCGGCGACGACAAGTTCCTGGGCGGCGTGAACTTCTACGTCAAGGGCGTCGAAGGCAAGGTGCCGGGCGGCGAGAAGAAGTAAAGCGGGGCGTGCGCGGGCTCCGGCCCGCGGCACGCCGCAACATAATGGTGGCCATGATCAGACCCTTGATCGTGGCCATTTTTCTTCCTGCCTGCGCCGTGGCGCCGGCCGGCACCGGCCTGCCACCGGCCGCGATGGGCGCGCCCGCGTCCGTGATCGAAGCTGCGCGCAGCGATGCCGCCAAGCGCTCCGGGCTGGCTGCCAGGCAACTGCAGGTGGTGAGCGCCGAAGCCGTCACCTGGCCCGACGGCGGCCTCGGCTGCCCGCGCAAGGGCATGCTCTATCCCCAGGCACAAGTACCCGGGTACCGGGTGAAGCTGCGCGTCGGCAAGGAAGTGTGGGACTACCACGCGAGCGAGCGCGGCAACGTGCAGCTGTGCGCGCCGGGGCAGTCGCAGGAGCCCGCGCCGGGCGGGCGGAACTGAAGCACTGGTCGGGGTCAGGGTGTCTTCCAGGGGCGTCGCAGCGGGCAGTGCGCGGTGCAGGCCCGCTGGGGCGTCGGTCGGCGGCTTCGCGCGCCGACTCCCCTGAAAGGCCGGTCCCGCCGGCGTAGCGAGGCACAACTCGTTGAGTTTTTGTCCGCTGCGCGGCCAAAAACTCCACTCAAACAGGTGCCTCGTCAGCATGAAACATACGCGCGGCTCGATTCGCTGACGCTCTCGTAGCCGTGCTCCGCCGGCGGGACCGGCCACCTGCCCCCCCGAAAAAAAGCCAGAGCTTTTTTCCGGGGACCCCGCAGGTCAGGCGACTGCCCCTTCATGCGGGCCTGCACCGCGCACTGCCCGCTGCGACGTCGAGCAGTCGGTGGCATCCCCGCAGCCAAAGAAAAACGGGGCCCATGGGCCCCGTTTGTTCCTTGGAAGGCCGCTTGCGCGGCCCTGCGTTCGATCAGGGATCGACGCGGACGATCGTCGGGTTCGGCAGGCCGGTGGCGCCGCCGTAGACCACGGAGCCCATGTACTTCGTACCGGCCGCGAGGCTGTTGGTCGTGATCGTGATCGCGCCCGTCTGGCCGGTGACCGCCGTTGCCGGCGCGCTCACGGTCATGTTGCCCGCGGCAGCCGTGCCCAGCACCCAGCTGTACAGGTTGAAGCTCGCCGCGCCCGAGGGCACCGCGAAGCCCACCACGCGAACGCGGTAGGTGTCGGCCGCCGGGTTGCGGATGTTGACTTCTTCCTGCGCGGTGGAGCCGCCGCTGGAGCCGACCAAGGTGCCGGCGGAGTTGTAGACCTCCATGTCGATGTCGCTCGCCTGGCTGACATCGCTGTCGAACGTCGAGAAGCGCACGTGCGACATGCCGGCCGGGACGGTGACCAGGAAGTCCGCCGTGCCGTCGGTCGCCACCGAGCCGGACGCCTTGACCGCGGGCACGAGGCCGCGCGCCGTGGCGCTGAACGCACCGTCGTAGCCGAAGGTCACGTTGTAGCTGCCCGTGACTTCCGCCGGAGCGCCCAGGGCGACCGGGCGCGCCACCATCGGCACGCGCACCTTGTGGGTGCCGTCGGTCAGCGTCAGCTGGCCGCCGCCGTAGGCGTTCAGGGCTGCGGACGTGCGCGTGATGGTCACGGTGACGTTCTTCGTCTGGCCGGGGGCGATCACCAGGCTGGCCGGGGCGACGGCGACGGTGAAGCCGGCCATGCCCGTGTAGCTGGCCGTGTAGGTGGCCGAGCTGTTGCTGACGTTGGTGACCCGGCGCGTGATCGTCTGCGTGCCCGGCAGGGCGCCCAGCGCGATCGAGGCGACGTTCATGTTGGTCGGGTCGACCACCGGGATGCCGTTGGCCGCGCAGTACGAGGCCGGCAGCTGGGTGCCGCACAGGAAGCCGATCCAGTCCACGATGTTCGAGTCGAACACCAGGCCCGGGTCGAGCGCCGCGGACGGCTTCACGTGGCCCGCGCCCTGGCGGAAGATCACCAGCGGGTTGGTGTTCGGGCCATCCAGCACGTCACCGGCCGTGGTCATCAGCGCCGACTTGATCGCCATGGGCGACCACGAGGGGTTCAGCTGCTTGAACAGCGCCGCGATGCCGGCGATGTGCGGGCTGGACATCGAGGTGCCGCTGTACAGGTCGAAGTTGCGGCCACCGTTGCCGGGAGGCGCCACGGCAGCCAGGATGTCCTGGCCGGGGGCGATGATGTCCGGCTTCAGCACGCTGCCACCGGCGGCCAGGGACGGGCCACGCGAGGAGAACGAAGCGGTGAAGGGCGCGGCCGCGCTGAAGTCCAGCGTGGACTGGGAGATCGCCGCGGTGGCGCCGGTCGTCGCGGCATAGGCCTTGACGGCGGTGCGCGCGGTGTCGGCGATGTGCACGGTGGGAACCACGTGGTAGTCGGCGTTCAGCGTGTTGGGGCTGGTGTTGACCAGCACCATGCCGATGCCGCCGGCTTCCTGCACCGCCAGGCTCTTGTTCACGCGGTCGTTGGTGCCGCGGTCGCACAGCACGATCTTGCCGGACACCTTGGCGGGGTCGAGCACCGGGGCGCCGGCCCAGGACGTCGAGAAGCACAGGCGGGCCGCGGTCGGGTCGGCGCCGGGCAGGGCGGCGGCTTGCGAGTCGATGAACGCGCCGGAGACGGCGTTCGCGGCCAGCGAGGCGCCGGTGTAGACCGCGCCGTTGCCCAGCGTGACCGTGCCGATGGCGGCGCGGTTGTGGGTGCCGGCAGCCACCGTGGTCAGCCAGGGGCTGGGGTGGGCGACGGTGCTGACCGTGGGGCCGCTGTTGCCGGCGGACGTGGCGACGAAGACGCCGGCGTCGGCCGCATACATGAAGGCGATTTCCACCGGGTCACGGAAGTTGGTGGTGCTGCCGCTGATCGAGAAGTTGATCACGTCGACGCCGTCGGCGATGGCCTGCTCGATGGCGGCCACGCTGTCGGAGCCGAAGCAGCCGCCGCCAAGGGCGGTTTCGGACCAGCACACCTTGTAGACGGAGATGCGGGCGCGCGGAGCCATGCCGCTGATCTTGCCGAAGGGCGCGGCCGGACCGGTGACGGTGACGCCGCTGTTGCCGCCGGCGGTGCTGGCGGTGTGCGTGCCGTGGCCGCCCCAGTCACGCGGCGAATTGAATTCGCCGGTGGGTCCCCAGCGCTCCATCACGCCGGCGTTGCCGCCGAAGCCGGAGTTGTAGTAGCGGGCGCCAATCAGCTTCTGATTGCACATGCTGTTGTTGAACTGGTCGCCGTTGATGCACTTGCCCTTCCAGCCCGGGATGTTCTGGTAGGAGAGCTTGCCATCCTGCGTCTCGTTGCCGTTGGTGCCGGTGCGGTCGCTGAAGCTTTCCGATTCCGGCCAGATGCCGGAGTCGACCATGCCGATCACCACGCCTTCGCCGGTGGCGCCCGTCTTGGCCCAGAAACCGGTGGAGCCCGCCAGGCCCAGGAAGCTGGGGGTGGACGCGGTGTCCATCTGGCGCAGTTCGTCCTTGGTCACGGAGACGACGCCCTTGGTTGCGGCGAGCTTCTGCGCCTGCGCATCCGTCAGTTCGGCGGCGAAGCCGTTGAAGACGTAGCCATAGCTATACAGCTTGCGGGCATTGCCCACCTTCTGCAGCGCGGCGTCGTGCTTGCTGGCCAGGTGCGCGATGTAGTTCGCGACGGCCGGCGACTCGGAGTCGAGCTTCTGGCCCTTGGAAGGCTTGGTCGCCTTCAGGCCGGGCGTGCGCCCGTCGTAGGCCGAGGCCGGCAGTTCGTCCATCTGCACGATGTACGCCCTGTTGGTGGCCGGGGCCGCGTTGCCGCGCCGGGTGCCACGGTCGCTGTCCACCGGCTGGCTGGTGACCTCGCCGGTCGCGGCAGCCTGGGACTGGACGTCGGCCATGAGCGCCGTGCCGGATTGCGCCGAGGCGCTGGGGGCTGGCGAGTCCGAGCCCCCACCGCAGGCGGCGAGCAAGGCTGCCGCGAGCAGGGAGACGATTGCAAGCGGGCGCTTGCGCGAAACGGGGATCATCGAGATATCTCCTTGGTCATACCGTGCCGGCCGCCTTGTGGGCATCCGGCTCGTGGGAGGCTGGAATGTTTTGACACCGATGGACGGAGCCCAAAAAAGGATGGGCGGCGGCCGGGACACATTCCGTCACGCCAAAGTTCCCGCGTCAATGGGGCCTAGCCGAGCTTGGCGAGTAACTTTCTGTACCGCGCCCCGAAGTAAGCTCCAACCCCTAGGGACCTACCCGAAGATCGACTGATCGGATGAAGACAAGATGATAGAAAAGCAGCACTGGCACCCCGTCGCCTCGCTGGATGCGCTGGGCGATGCCCCCCTGCCCGTGCGCCTGCTGGAAGAAGACCTGGTGCTCTGGCGCGATGCCGCCGGTGCCCTCCACGCCTGGCCGGACCGGTGCCCGCACCGCGGCGCGCGGCTGTCCCTGGGCCGCGTGTGCGGCGACCGCCTCGAGTGCGCGTACCACGGCTGGCAGTTCGACGCGAAAGGCCAGTGCGTGCAGGTGCCGGCGCTGCCCGGCTTCGTGCCGCCTGCCGGCCACCGCGTGGCTTCCTTCGACGTGCAGGCCGCCCATGGACTTGCCTGGGTGCGGCTGGCGGGCAGCCGCGACGTGCTGCCGGCTTTCGCGGCGGAGGACGATGCGCGCCTGCGCAAGCTGAATTGCGGGCCGTACGAGGTGGCCACCAGCGCGCCGCGCGTGGTGGAAAACTTCCTCGACCTCTCGCACTTCGCCTTCGTGCACGAAGGCTGGCTGGGCGCGCGCGGGGCGGCGGCCATCGACGATTACGTCGTGGAAGAAACCCCCACCGGCCTGCGTGCGACGCAGTGCCGGGCCTGGCAGCCGCAGTCCAACCTGCATTCGACCGCGCCCGCGCAGGTGGAATACACCTACGAGGTCACCGACCCTTATGCGGCGGTGCTGACCAAGATCCCGGAGGCGGGCAGCGTGGCGGTGCCGGACTGGCGCGAAGCGATCGCGCTCTTCATCTGCCCGGTCGAGCCCGAACGCTCGCTGGTGTGGTTCCGCCTGGCGGTCGCGGACTTCGAATCGGGCGACGAGAAGCTGCGCGCCTTCCAGGACACCATCTTCCGCCAGGACCAGCCGGTGCTGGAATCGCAAAGCCCCAAGCGCCTGCCGCTGGACCCGCGGGCCGAGTTGCACAGCGCGGCCGACCGCGCGTCCTCGGCCTACCGGCGCTACCTCGCGCGCATGGCCATCACCTTCGGAGTCACCTGATGCCGCCCGCAATGCCTAACGACGTTCCCGCCGCCCGCCTGCCGGCCCTGCTGGCCGCGATGCCCAAGGCCGAACTGCACATCCACATCGAAGGCTCGCTGGAGCCGGAACTGATCTTCCAGCTGGCGCAACGCAATGGCGTCGCCCTGCCTTATGCCAGCGTCGACGAACTGCGCAAGGCGTATGCCTTCACCAACCTGCAAAGCTTCCTGGACATCTACTACGCCGGCGCCAGCGTGCTGCTGCAGGAGCAGGACTTCTACGACATGGCGTGGGCCTACCTGCTGCGCGCGCAGGCCGACAACGTGCTGCGCGCCGAGCTTTTCTTCGACCCGCAGACGCACACGGCGCGTGGCGTTCCCATGGAGACCGTGATCCAAGGCCTGCATCGCGCCTGTACCGATGCGCGCATCCAGCTCGGGGTCGATGCCGAACTGATCCTGTGCTTCCTGCGCCACCTGAGCGAGGCCGAGGCTTTCGCGACGCTGGAGCAGGCGCTGCCCTGGCGCGACCTCTTCATCGGCGTCGGCCTCGACTCGAGCGAACTGGGCCATCCGCCGGAGAAGTTCGCCCGCGTGTTCGCGAAGTGCCGGCAACTGGGGCTGCACCTCGTCGCGCATGCCGGCGAGGAAGGCCCCCCGGCCTACGTGTGGGCAGCGCTCGACGTGCTGAAGGTGGAGCGCATCGACCACGGCGTGCAGTCCGTGCACGACCCGGCGCTCATGCAGCGGCTGGTGCGCGACCGCATCCCGCTCACGGTGTGCCCGCTGTCGAACCTGAAGCTGTGCGTGTTTCCCAAGCTGGCCGACCACAACCTGCGGCAGCTGCTCGACGCCGGCGTGGTGGCGACCGTGAACTCCGACGACCCGGCCTACTTCGGCGGCTACCTGAACGAGAACTTCCTCCAGACCTTTGCCGCCACCGGCATGGACGCGCGCCACGCCTACCGGCTCGCGGCCAACAGCTTCGAAGGCAGCTTTGCGCAAGCGGACGCGAAGCAAAGGTACAGGGACCGGCTCGACGCCGTGTTCGCCGCGCACGGTTAAAATCGGCCCACAGGTCGTCGCCCCGGCGGCCTTTTTCTTTTCCCGGGGCCATGTAGAGGAACACCATGTACAAAAACCTCGCAGCCGCCGGCATGGCGGCCGCCTTGTTTTTCTCCCCCCTTTCCCACGCGCAGAAGGCGAGCGAGCCCCTCAAGGTCGGCTTCGTCTATGTCGCGCCCGTCACCGACGCGGGCTGGGTGCACCAGCATGAAGAGGCGCGCCAGGCCGTGCAGGCCGCCTTCGGCAAGCGCGTGCAGACCAGCTTCGTCGAGAACGTGGCCGAGGGCGCCGATGCCGAACGCGTCATCCGCGACCTCGCCGCCACCGGCCACAAGCTGATCTTCACTCCCAGCTTCGGCTACATGGAGCCCACCCTGAAGGTGGCGAAGGACTTCCCCGACGTGAAGTTCGAGTCGGTCACGGGCTACAAGACCGCGGCCAACGTCGCGACCGCCAACGCGCGCTACTACGAGGGCCGCTATCTCGCCGGCGTCGCCGCCGGGCGCCTGAGCAAGACCCATGTGGCGGGTTACGTGGCCGGCTTCCCGATTCCCGAAGTGCTGCAGGGCATCAATGCCTTCACGCTGGGCATGCGTTCGGTCGACCCGAAGGCGCAGGTCAAGGTGGTGTGGATCAACACCTGGTTCGACCCGGCCCGGGAACGCGAAGCGGCCATGACCCTGATGAACCAGGATGCCGACGTACTGGCCTTCCACACCGCCTCCACCGCCGTGATGGCGGCCGCCCAGGAACGCGGCAAGCTGGCCATCGCCTACCACTCGGACATGCGCAAGGCCGCGCCCGATGCGCAGGTTCTGGCCGTCACCCACCAGTGGGCCGACTATTACCAGCGCCGCACGCAGGCTGCGCTGGACGGCAGCTGGAAGAGCGGCAACGTCTGGGGCGGGGTGAAGGAAGGGATGATCCGGGTCGGCTGGTTCGGCCCCAAGGTGCCGCAGGCCGTGCAGGCCGAAGTGCTGCAGCGGCAGAAGGACATCGCCGCCGGCAAGCTCGTCCCCTTCGCCGGCCCCATCGCCGACAACGAAGGCCACGAGGTGCTGGCCAAGGGCAAGGCAATGACGGACGACCAGATACTGAATATGAACTTTCTCGTATCGGGCGTGCAGGGGAAGATCGCAAAATGACGCCTGGACGCCCGCCGGGCGTTCACGTGTCATCCCGGCCTTGAGCCGGGATCCACGGCTTGAACTTCTGGATGCCGGGTCAAGCCCGGCATGACAAGCCTCATGCAAGCATTCCGCGCCGCCCTCCTGCGTTTCGCCGACGACGGCTCGGCCCTCTACGACGAGGACGGCCTGCTCGTCGTCGGCCCCGATGCACAGGGCCGCAAGGTGGTGCGCGCGGCCGGCTCGCATGCGGCGCTGCACGGCAACTATCCCGGTGTCCGCATCGAGCACCTGCCCGGCAAGATCATCGCGCCCGGCTTCATCGACCTGCACGTCCACTTTCCGCAGACCGACGTGATCGGCTCGCCGGCCGAGGGCCTGCTGCCCTGGCTGGAGAACTACACCTTCCCGCACGAAGCGCGCTTTGCCGACGCGGCCTACGCGCGCGGCGTTGCCTCCGTCTTCCTCGACGAGCTGCAGCGCAACGGCGTCACCACCGCGCTGGCCTTCTGCACTTCGCACCCGCATTCGGTCGACGCGCTGATGGAGGAGGCGGAGCGGCGCGGCCTGCGGCTGATCGCCGGCAAGGTGCTGCAGGACCGGCATTCGCCCGACGGCGTGCGCGACGAGACCGAGCAGTCGCTGGTCGACACCGAAGCCCTGATCCGCCGCTGGCACAAGAAAGGCCGCCTCGGCTACGCCATCACGCCGCGCTTCGCGCCCAGCTGCAGCGAGGCGCAATTGCGCGGCGCCGGCGAGCTGGCCGCGCGCTACCCGGACACATGGATCCAGTCGCACGTGGCCGAGAACAAGGACGAGATCCGCTGGGCGCGCGAGCTGTTCCCGCAGTCGCGCAGCTACCTCGCGGTCTACCAGGACTTCGGGCTGATGCGCGAGCGCGCCATCTACGCCCATTGCATCCACTTCGACGACGAAGACCGCCTGCTGATGCGCGACACCGGCGCCGCCGCGGCCGTGAGCCCCACCAGCAACCTGTTCCTGGGCAGCGGCTTCTTCGACTACGAGGGCGCGCGCCGGATCGGCTTTCGCCATGGCCTGGCCAGCGACGTCGGCGGCGGCACCAGCTTCTGCCCCTTCCACACCATGCTGGCCGCGTACTACGTCGGCCGCGAAGGGCAGACCAAGCCGGGGCTCAGCCTGTCGCCGCAGAACCTGTGGTGGCAGCACACCGCCGGCGCGGCGCAGGCGCTGGGCCTCGAAGGCGTGGTGGGCAACCTGCAGCCGGGTTGCGAGGCCGATTTCGTGGTGATCGATCCCGCCGCCACGCCGCTGCTGGCGCGCAAGACCGCGAACGCGCGCGACCTCGACGAGCTCCTGTTCTCGCTGATCGTGCTGGGGGACGACCGCGCCATAGACCGGGTCGTGATCGAAGGGGCCGCCGCGGCGGCCCCCTAGAATGGCGGCCCAGGAGTGCCCCAATGACGATCAAGAGCGACAAGTGGATCCGCAGGATGGCCGAACAGCACGGCCTGATCGATCCTTTCGAGCCCGGCCAGGTGCGCCAGGTGGAGGGCCGCCGCGTCATCAGCTACGGAACCTCGAGCTACGGCTACGACATCCGCTGCGCGCCGGAATTCAAGGTCTTCACCAACATCCACAGCACGGTGGTGGACCCGAAGAACTTCGACGAGAAGAGCTTCGTCGACTTCCACGACGACGTCTGCATCATCCCGCCCAACAGCTTCGCGCTGGCGCGCACGCTGGAGTACTTCCGCATCCCGCGCAACGTGCTGACCATCTGCCTGGGCAAGAGCACCTACGCGCGCTGCGGCATCATCGTCAACGTCACGCCCTTCGAGCCGGAGTGGGAAGGCTACGTGACGCTGGAGTTCTCGAACACCACGCCGCTGCCGGCGAAGATCTACGCCGGCGAAGGCTGCGCGCAGGTGCTGTTCTTCGAGAGCGACGAGGAGTGCGAGACCAGCTACAAGGACCGGGGCGGCAAGTACCAGGGGCAGTCGGGCGTCACGCTGCCCAAGGCCTGAGGGCCTTCAGGGCGCAGTGAAGCCGCTCGCGCGCCAGGCCGATTGCGCCGCCGGCGTCGCCAGGAATTCCAGCAGGGCCACGGCGGCACCGCTGCCGCTTGCGAGCGCAGCGCCATAGCCCGTGGCCTGCGCATGCGGCGCGGGCAGGCCGCCGACGAAGCGCACGCCTTGCGCCGCCATGATCTCGCTCGACTGGCTCACGCCCAGCGCGAACTTGCCGGCCGCCACCGCGTTGATCACGTCGACGCCGAAAGGCAGCACGGTGAGTCGGGGGGCGAGCTCCGCGCGCAGGTCGAGCGCATCGAGCACCTTCGCGAAGTGCGTGCCGGCGGTGGCGCCGCGCGCGGGATCCGCATAGGCGATGCTGGGCGCGGCCTGCAAGGCGGCGCGCAGGTGTGCCGCATCGGAGATGTCCGGCAGCGGTGACGTGCCCGCAGGCGCGGCCAGCGCCACGACGACGCGGCCGATGCCGACCGCTGCGCGCGGCTGCAGGCGATCCGCCACGCGCAGCTGCTGCAAGGCGGCGTCGCTCAGGACGACGAGGTCGGCGACTGCGCCCGGCGCGGCCTGCAGCACGCGATCGCGTTGCGTGCCCACGGTGTCGTAGCCCGCACGCAGCGTGTGGCCGCTGGCGCGCTCGAACGCGGGCGCGATTTCCTCGAGGGCATGCTTGGCCGCGCCGGCAGCGAGTACGCGCACTTCATCCGCGTGCGCGCCCGTTGCCGGGAACGCCAGGGCGGCGACGAGAAAACAGGCCTGCCAAAGTTTTTTTCGTGTCATCCATTTGGAGGTCTGCGCGACCCCTCCACGTGTGCGCTCGCTTCGCGCGGTCTACGGTCGAGCAAGCTCGCTGCACGTGCATGGTGCGTCGTCAGCGCGCGCTCGCGGTTGCCGCGCAACATCTTCGCCGCTTGTGCACGGTCGTGCCAGCAAGGATTGAGCGTTTCCGTCCACGCCGCGCAACACCGCGGTCGCCGCTTGCGGGTTTTCCAGAACGGGCGACGCGCGGACATGCGCGCGTCACCCAATGGGTGTTTCATGGCTCCAATCGTCGGTGCCTGAGCCGAAGAGCTACTGTCCTACATCAAGTCGCGCACCCGCCACTGGCGTGGCCATTCGCGCAGGAATACGATGACTGCAAAGAGGTACCCCGCCATGCCTGCCATCACCGCCGTCACGCATGAAGAGCAACAGCCGCCGCTCGAGCGCAACCGATTGTTCTGGACGATGGTGGGCGCGCTGGTGCTGCTGCAGCTCGTGGCCTTCTGGATGGTGTGCAGCCACCAGGTGCGCCAGGCCGAAGTGCGCGACAACGCCGTCGCCGTGCAGCAGATGGCCCTTTCGGACTGCCTGCAGTACATCCCCGGCTCGACGATCGCCAGCTGCAGCAACCAGCTCGAACACGCCAAGGCGGTCCAGCCCGCAACCCCGGTGACCGGCGCCATGCCGGTCAGCTACACCTACCGCTGAAGCAGGAGTCCGCCATGGACTCGCAGCCGCTTCCCCTGTCGCCCGAGGAGCCCGGCCTTGCGCCGCAGGACTCCGTCTTCGATGCGCCGGACGATGCGGCCCACGCGCGCTATTGCCCCATGGAATTGCTGGCCTGCTTCGCCCTGCTGATGGCGGGGCATGGCCGCTGCGTCAACACCGACATGATGCTGGGCGACGGCGAGTACGCGATGTGGCAACTGTCGTGTGCCAAGGCGATGGACGATGCGGAGCTCGGCGACGTCGCGATGCGCCTGGCGGGCTACTTCGACGATCCGCGGCATTCGGCGACGCCGATGCTCGGCACCGCGTAATCGTCATTCCCGCGAAGGCGGGAATCCAGAGCTTCCAGGACCCCGCGCAGCGGGGTCTTTCAATTCGGGCGCCCTGGATCCCCGCCTGCGCGGGGATGACGTCAAAATTCCGCGGCTTCCACCAGGAAGCGCACCCGCCGCACCCCTTGCCACTCGTCCGCATCGAGGCGGAAAGCGATCTTCACGCGTGCTGGCAGCGGTTCGGTGCGGCCGAACCACATGCCGTCCACCGGCTGGCCCTGGTGCTTCAGCTTCAGCGCCAGGTGTTTCTCGCCCACCAGCTTCTGCGACAGCACTTCCACCTCTTCGCTGAACACCGGCGCGGCAAAGCCCTGGCCCCAGACTTCCGCGTGCAGCGTGTCGACGAGATCGGCGCGCCGGTATTCGGGTGCGAGCGGGCCGTCCGTGTGCAGCCGCCGCAGCAGTGTCGGCGCATCCAGCCATTCCTGCGCCACCTGCGCCAGCGCCTGCTCGAAGACGTCCAGGTGCTCCTCGGCCACCGTGCAGCCTGCGGCCATCGCGTGCCCGCCGAACCGCAGCAGCACGCCGGGATGGCGCTTGGCCACCAGGTCGAGCGCGTCGCGCAGGTGGAAGCCGGGGATGGAACGCCCCGAGCCTTTCAGCTCGTGCTCCTTGCCTGGCGCCTGGCTCGCGGCGAAGACGAAGGTCGGCCGGTGCAATTTGTCCTTGATGCGCGAAGCCACGATGCCGACCACGCCTTCGTGGAAGTCCGGGTCGAACACGCAGATCGCGGGCGGCGGCTCGTCGCCTTCCTCGAACAGCGATTCGGCGATCTCCATCGCCTGCTCGCGCATGTCGCCCTCGATCTCGCGCCGTTCTCGGTTGATCCCGTCCAGCGTGCGCGCCAGTTCGTCGCCGCGCGCCGCGTCGTCGGTCAGCAGGCATTCGATGCCCAGCGTCATGTCCGAGAGGCGACCGGCCGCATTGATGCGCGGCCCCAGTGCAAAGCCGAAGTCGAAAGTGGTTGCCGCCTGCGGCTTGCGGGCCGCGACGCCGAACAGGCTGGCCAAGCCGCAGGGCAGGGCGCCCGCGCGGACGCGCTTCAGGCCCTGCGCCACGAGGCGGCGGTTGTTGGCATCGAGCTTGACGACGTCGGCCACCGTGCCGAGCGCCACCAGGGGCAGCAGTGCGTCGAGCCGCGGCTGGCTGGCCGCATCGAAGGCGCCGCGCGTGCGCAATTCGGCGCGCAGCGCCAGCAGCACGTAGAACATCACGCCGACGCCGGCGATCGACTTGCTCTCGAACGCGCAGCCGGGCTGGTTGGGGTTCACCACCAGCGCGCCTTCGGGCAGCGTGGGGCCGGGCAGGTGGTGGTCGGTCACCAGCACCTCGAGGCCGAGCGCGCGCGCGGCCGCCACGCCATCGATGCTGGCGATGCCGTTGTCCACCGTCACCAGCAGCTCGGCGCCGCGTTCCTTCACGCGGCGCGCGATCGGCGGCGTGAGGCCGTAGCCGTCGACCACGCGGTCCGGCACCAGGTAGTCAACGTGCTGCGCGCCCAGCAAGCGCAGGCCGCGCAGCGCCACGGCGCAAGCGGTGGCGCCGTCGCAGTCGTAGTCGGCCACGATGCAGATCCGGCGGCCGGCGGCGATGGCGTCGGCCAGCAGGCGCGCGGCCTCGGGCACGTTCTTCATCGAATCGGGCGGCAGCAGTTTGGCGAGGCCGTTGTCCATTTCGTCCTGCCCGAGGACACCGCGCGCCGCATACAGGCGGGCCAGCAGCGGATGGATGCCGGCCTGCTCCAGCGCCCAGGCCGCGCGCGGCGGCACGTCGCGGGTGACGATCTTCATAGGGCCCCCAGCAAGGCGGCCGGCGCGGGCCTGGAGAACAAGGCGGTGAAGCGCTGCCAGGCGCCGGCGCTGCCCGAGACCCAGCTGCGCGCATGGGCGTCGCCGCACAGCGTGAGGCGCACCGGCCGGCCCGCGTCCAGCTCCTCCAGCAGCTGGGCGCATTCGCGCGCATCGAGCTGCTGCCAGGCGGCTCGCCAGGCCGCGGGGTCGCCTTGCAGTGCGGCTTCGCGCAAGGACTGGGGCAGGCGCAGGCCGGCCGGCGGCGTCGCAGCACCCTCCGCGACATTGGCCGGGAGGGCCCCGCTGCCCGAAGCCCAGAAGGAGTTCACCGGCAACAAGCCGCCGCGCTGGCGGGCATCGTTGAGCGGCAGCGTGTACAGCAGCATCTGCATTTCCTGTTGCAGCCGGCGCAGCGGGCGCCCGGGGGCCCCGGCCGGCATCCAGCCGTCGATGGTGCGGCCGCCCACGCGGTCGAGCGAGGCGGTCGGCAGCTTGCGAAAGAGCTCGCCGCGCGCCAGCCAGCGCAGCGGCGCCTGGTAGTGCAGGGTGATGCCGTCCTCCGCGAAATAGGGTTCCATGGCGGACAGCAGCGTCCGCGAATCGACGCCGTCCAGCGCGAGAGCGGCCGCAGGGGCCATCTCGACGTGGTCGCGCCCCACGCGCCAATGGCTGGGGGTGATCCAGGCCCAGCCCGCGCCTTCGGCGCCTTCCAGGCCGTCCTGGCGCGCCTGCCAGGCGGCCAGGGGGATCAGGCCGTCGGTTGCGGTTTCCAGGCCCCAGGCGCGGGCCAGGGCGCGCTCGTGGGGCATCGACAGGCTGTCGGGCGCGCCCGTGTCCGCGCCGTCCTCGCGCAGGCGGGCCAGCAACCGCTGCAGGTTGGGCAACTGGAGGCCGGCCAAGGCCTCGGGGGAGCCGCCGGGAGGGCTGCCGGCGAAGGGAACAAGCAAGTGGACACCGTCTGACACAGCCGTATTGTCGGGGATGCCACAATGCCCGCCGATGCATAAATCCCTGCTCTAGGCCCCGATGGCACTTCCTTACGAGTTGGTGCTGGGCTGGCGCTACACGCGCGCCGGCCGCGCCACCCGCCGCAACGGTTTCATTTCCTTCATCTCCGGCGTCTCGATGCTCGGCATCTCGCTGGGCGTGGCCGCGCTCATCATCGTGCTGTCGGTGATGAACGGCTTCCAGAAGGAAGTGCGCGACCGGATGCTCAGCGTCGTCTCGCACATCGAGGTCTTCGGCCCGGGCGGCGGCGTTCTGCCCGATCTCAACAGGACCCTGGGGGAGGTTCGCAAGAACCCCGAGGTGGTCGGCGCGGCGCCCTTCGTGGCGGCGCAATCGCTGCTGGCGCGCGGCGAGGACATGCGCGGCACCCTGGTGCGCGGCATCGACCCCAAGCTGGAACTGCAGGTCACGGACCTGGCGGCGACCTCGCAGGAGACGCTCAACCAGCTGACCCCGGGCGCCTTCAACATCGTGCTGGGCGTCGAACTGGCGCGGGCCATGGGCGTGCAGAAGGGCGACGCGGTGACGCTGATCGCTCCCGGCGGCGTGGTGACGCCGGCCGGCGTGGTGCCGCGCATCAAGCAGATGACGGTGGCCGGCACCTTCGACTCGGGCCACTTCGAATACGACAGCGGCCTGGTGATGCTGAACATCGAGGACGCGGCGCGCATCTTCCGGCTGGAGGGCCCCACCGGCGTGCGCCTGAAGCTGAAGGACCTGAACCGGGCCCGCGAAGTCGCCGCGCAACTCGGCACCCAGCTCACCGGGGAGTTCCTGGTGCGCGACTGGACCCGCCAGAACCGCACCTGGTTCGCGGCCGTGCAGCTCGAGAAACGCATGATGTTCATCATCCTCACGCTGATCGTCGCGGTGGCGGCCTTCAACCTGGTGAGCACGCTGGTGATGACCGTCACCGACAAGCGCGCCGACATCGCGATCCTGCGCACCCTGGGCGCGAGCCCGGGCAGCATCATGGGCATCTTCGTCGTGCAGGGCGCGGCGGTCGGCGTGATCGGCACGCTGGCCGGACTGCTGCTCGGCCTGGGCATCGCCCTCAACATCGACGTCCTCGTGCCGGCGCTGGAGCACGCGCTGAACGCGAGCTTCCTGCCCAAGGACGTCTACCTGATCAGCCGCATGCCGAGCGACCCGCAGTCCTCGGACGTGATCCCGATCGCCGTGATCTCGCTGGTGCTGGCCTTCGTCGCCACGCTGTATCCGAGCTGGCGCGCCAGCCGCGTCAACCCGGCGGAGGCCCTGCGTTATGAATGAAGTGGATCCGCACAAGGGCGTGGTCCTGGCCTGCCAGGGCCTGACGAAACGCTTCAGCGAAGGCGGGCTCGATGTCGAAGTCCTGAAGGGCGTCGACCTCGAAGTGCATGCCGGCGAGACCTTGGCTATCGTCGGCGCCTCCGGTTCCGGCAAGAGCACGCTGCTGCACCTGCTGGGCGGCCTCGATGCCCCCAGCAGCGGCGCGGTGCAGCTGATGGGGCAGCCGATGGCGGCGCTCGATCCGGCCGCGCAAGGGCGGCTGCGCAATCGTTATCTGGGTTTCGTCTACCAGTTCCACCACCTGCTGCCCGAGTTCAGCGCGCTGGACAACGTCGGCATGCCGCTGCGCATCCGGCGCGAGCCGCTGGAGGAAGTGAGCGCGACGGCGGCGTCGGTGCTGAAGGCGGTGGGCCTGACCGAGCGCATCAAGCACCGGCCATCGGAACTCTCCGGCGGCGAGCGCCAGCGGGTGGCGATCGCGCGGGCGCTGGTGACGCATCCGGCCTGCGTGCTGGCCGACGAGCCGACGGGCAACCTCGATCGCGGCACCGCCGACACGGTGTTCCAGCTGATGCTGCAGCTGGCGCGTGATCGCGGGACGGCGTTCGTGATGGTCACGCACGACGAGCAGCTCGCCGCGAAGTGCGGGCGGACCTTGCGCTTGACGTCGGGGCACCTGACGGGATCGTGAGCCCGGAATGTCATTGCGGGCTTGACCCGCAATCCAGCTCCGGCTGCTGGCATGGCCGCGGGAGATGGATCCCGGGTCAAGCCCGGGACGACATGCCTTCCTTGCGCAACCTCAAAGAATCCGGTTGAACCAGAGCAGCGACAAGCCCGCCGACAGCAGCACCAGCGCCGCCGCCGCCAGCGCGAACAGCGCCGAGACCTCGGTTTCCTTCTTCTCCACCGTCAGCTTGGAGCTGAGCGTCTCGTAGACCTTGCGCAGGTCCTGCGCCGTGCCGGCGTAGAAGTACTCGGCCTGGGTCTTCTGGGCGATGGCCTTGAGCGTCTCCTCGTCCAGCCGCACCCGCATCGACCAGCCCTCGAAGCCGATCGTCTCGCCGTCCACCGTGCCGATGCCCACCGTGTAGACGCGCACGCCGCGCTCGGCGGCCATCTTGGCGGCGTCCAGCGGGTCGACCCCGGTGGTGCGCTGGCCGTCGGTCAGCATGATGATCGCGGCCGAGGTATAGGAGCCCGGCGCCACCGGCGTGAACTCCTTCTTTTCCTTCTTCTCGCCGTCGATGGCGAAGCCGCGCTGGCGGTCGCGGCCGGTCTGCATCTGGTTGAGGTCGATGCCGGCATCCGGGAACAAGGTGGCCAGCGAGATCACGATCGCGTTGCCGGTCGCCGTGGCGCGCTGCAGCTGGAAGCGGTCGATCGCCGTCACCAGGTCTTCACGGTTCACCGTCGGCAGCTGCGCCACCTGGGCCGAGCCGGCAAAGGCGACGATGCCGACCTTGACGTGGCGCGGAAGCTCGCCGATGAAGGCCTTGGCGGCGTTCTGCGCCGCCACCAGCCGGTTCGGCTGCACGTCCGTGGCGCGCATGGAGCCGGACACGTCCATCGCCAGGATGATGGTCTGCTGGTTGGAGGGCAGGGTGACCACCGCCACGGGCCGCGCCGCGGCGAGCAGCAGGGCGGCCATCGCCAGCAGGAACAGGACGGGCGGGATGTGGCGCCGCACCTGCTGCCCCGCGCCCATCGCTTCCTTCACGATGGACAGCGAGGCGTAGCGCACCGCCAGCTTCTTCTTGCGCCGCAGCAGCAGGACGTACACGCCCACCAGCAGCGGCAGGGCCAGCAGCAGCCAGAGGAATTGGGGCCAGAGGAAATTCATGACAGGCCTTGGGTTTCCATATTCTGCTCCTACGCCACCCGGCGCAAGTGCGCGGGCAGGCCGCCCGCGGCCAGCTGGCTGCGGCGCTTGCGCATCTCGACGAAGCGCACGATGGCATCGACCAGGTCGGCGTCCGTGGAGAGTTCGAGGGCGTCGACGCCGGCGGTCACGAGCGCCGCGCGCAGGTCGGATTCGCGCTGGGCGGCGATTCGCGAAAAGCGCTTGCGAAAGCCCGCGTCGTGCGTGTCCACCACGATGCGCTCGCCCGTTTCCGCGTCGCGCAGCGTCAGCAGGCCCAGGTCGGGCAGCTCGAGCTCCAGCGGGTCCATCACGCGCACGGCGACCACCTCGTGGCGCTGGGCCAGCTGGGCCAGGGTCTTCTCCCAGCCGGGCTCGCTGATGAAATCCGAGATGACGAAGACCGTCGAGCGGCGCTTGATCAGGTTGGCGGCAGCGGCCAGCAGTTCGTTCAGGCGGGTCGGGCCGGTTTCCGTGGCCGGTCCGCGGTCCAGCATGCGATGCAGCAGGTGCAGCACGTGGCGGCGGCCGCTGCGCGTGGGGATGGCGGTCTCGACGCCGCTGCCGTACAGCATGGCGCCGACGCGGTTGCCGTGGCGGGTGAGCAGGCGCGCCAGCACGGCGACGAACTCGGCCGAGACGTTGCGCTTGCGCAGTTCACCGGAACCGAAGTCGACCGAGGGACTCAGGTCGACCAGGAACCAGGCCGACATCTCGCGGTCCTCGGTGAACACGCGCACGTGCGGCACCTGCATGCGGGCCGTCACGTTCCAGTCGATGTGGCGCACGTCGTCGTGCAGCTGGTACTCGCGCAGGTCGGCCAGGTCGAGGCCGGCGCCGCGCAAGAGGGTGCGGTAGTCGCCCTGCAGCAGGCCGTCGAGCCGGCGGATGACCTTCCACTCCAGGCGGCGCAGGACGTGCTCGGCCTGGTGCGCAGGCGCCGCCGTCGCCGGGGCGGCGGCGGCCTCGGCGGCCGGCTTCCTACGCAGCCAGTTTCTCATGCTCGAGCGGCTTGGCCGGGGCCAGGATCTTGGCCATGATCTTCTGCACCACCTGGTCGGAGCTCAGGCCTTCGGACAGCGCCTCGTACGAGAGCACCACGCGGTGCCGCAGCACGTCCGGCACCAGGTCGGTCATGTCCTCCGGCAGGGCGTAGCCGCGGCCGCGCAGCATGGCCAGCGCGCGGGCGCCTTCGGTAAGGTTGATGGTGGCGCGCGGGCTGGCGCCGTAGGTGATGTACTTGCCCAGGTCCTTCAGGCCGTGGCGTTCGGGCGTGCGGGTGGCCGACACCAGCTTCACCGCGTACTGCACCAGCGACGGATCGACATAGACCTGGCGGCATTCCTTCTGCAGTTCCGCCAGCTGCTCGGTGGTGGCGACCGGCGTCACGTCCACGGCGGGGCCGGTGACGCGCTGCACGATCACGAACTCTTCCTCGTCCGTGGGGTAGTCGACCAGCACCTTCATCATGAAGCGGTCGACCTGCGCCTCGGGCAGCGGATAGGTGCCTTCGGTCTCGATCGGGTTCTGCGTGGCCATCACCAGGAAGGGGCTGGGCACCTTGTGCGTCTCGCCGGCAATGGTCACCTGGCGCTCCTGCATCACTTCCAGCAGCGCGCTCTGCACCTTGGCCGGCGCGCGGTTGATTTCGTCGGCCAGCAGCAGGTTGGCGAACACCGGGCCCAGCGAGGTGGCGAACTCGCCGGTCTTCTGGTTGTAGATGCGGGTGCCCACCAGGTCGGCCGGCACCAGGTCGGGTGTGAACTGGATGCGCTTGAACTGGCCGCGCATGGTGTTGGCCAGGGTCTTCACCGTCAGCGTCTTGGCCAGGCCGGGCACGCCTTCGACCAGCAGGTGGCCCTGCGCCAGCATGGCGACCATCACGCGTTCCAGGAACCGGTCCTGGCCGACGACCACGCGCTTGACCTCGTAAAGAATCTGCTCCATGAGTTGCGCGGTGGCGCTGTCCGTACGGCTGGATGTGTCCATGGGTCCTGCTGGTTGGAAGGAAGGGGGAAGGCGGCGCGCCGTCAGAACGGCGGCAGCCCGGCGGCGCTGGCGGCGTTTTCGATCGGCACGGCGAAGCCGATGCCGATGAAGGTGCGCGCCGAGGTGGGGTTCAGGATGGCGGTGACGATGCCGACCACTTCGCCGTCCATGGTGACCAGCGGCCCGCCGGAGTTGCCGGGATTGGCGGCCGCGTCGAACTGGATCAGGTTGCGCATTTCCTGCTTGCCCTCGGGCGAGCGGAACACGCGGCCGAGGCCGGACACCACGCCGCCCGAAGCGGAGGGCCCGATGCCGAAGGGGAAGCCCACTGCCAGCACCTTGTCGCCCGGCGCCAGGTCGCTGGTCGAGCGCATGGTGGCGGCGATCATGTCGTCCGGAATCTTGGCGGCCTGCAGCACCGCGAGGTCGTTCTCGGCCTGCACGCCGGTGATGTTGGCGCGCGACTCGAGCCCGTCGTGGAAGATCACCTTGATGTGGTCGGCGCCGGACACCACGTGCAGGTTGGTCAGGATCACGCCCTTGTCGATGATGACCACGCCCGTGCCGACGCCGTTCTCGACCTCGTCGTTGTCGCCCGTCACGTCGGCCTGCGCCGGGCCTAGCGGCTTGGGCTTGGCGGTGCGGGAGGCGAGCTTCTGCTCTTCTTCCCGCAGGCGGCTTTTCTTGATGTAGCTGACCACGCGCACCACGGAGGGGCGGATGCGGTCGTAGGCGCGCGCGTATTCCGACGGCATCACCTGCGTTTCCATGGTCTTCAGGACCGCGGCGTTGATGTCGTCCTGCGTCAGCTTGCGCTGCATGGGCCGCAGCACGAGGGTGGTGGCCAGCGCGGCGGCGAGCAGGAGGATGGCGCCCCAGAGCAGCCAGGGGCTGGAGGCGGCGCCGGCCAGGCGGCGCCGGCGGGCGGCGCGCGGAGCCGCAGCCCCTTCGGTGCCGGCTTCGGCCGCAACGGCTTGCGCAACGGGAGCCTCCGAACGGGCCGGGCGGCTGGAGCTGTAGAGAGCGGGCCTGCGCATCCGTTTTCCTTCAACGAACTGACTGCGGAACCGCAGCGTAACGGTCCCGTTCGTGGCACACGGTATCACGGTTTGCGGGGCTCTGCACGCCTTGCGGCATCATCGGCGCATGGGGTTGTGGATAGATACGCACGTCCACCTGGATGCCGGTGAATTCGCGGCGGACCGGGACGCGGTGCGGCAGCGGGCCGCCGCCGCCGGCGTGGGCCTGTGCGTGATTCCCGCCGTCGCCGCCTCCAACTTCGAGGCCGTGCGCGCGCTGGCGCACGCCCACGGGGATGCCTACGCGCTCGGCATCCACCCGCTTTGCACGGGGGAAGCCCAGGACGAGGACCTCGCGCTGCTCGACCGCGCGCTGGACCAACACCGTGGCGACCCGCGGCTGGTGGCCGTGGGCGAGATCGGCCTGGATTTCTTCGTGCCCGGGCTGGACGCCGCCCGCCAGGAGAAGTTCTACGCCGCGCAGCTCGCGCTGGCGCAGCGCCATGGGCTGCCGGTGCTGCTGCACGTGCGCCGCTCGGCCGACCAGCTCCTGAAACACCTGCGCCGCGTTCCGGTCACGGGCATCGCCCACGCCTTCAACGGCAGCGCCCAGCAGGCGGCGGAATTCGTGCGGCTGGGCTTCCGGCTGGGCTTCGGTGGCACGGTGACCTTCGACCGCGCTTTGCAGATCCGGCGACTGGCCACCGACCTGCCGCTGGAGGCGATCGTGCTGGAAACCGACGCGCCCGACATCCCGCCGCACTGGCTGTACCGGACGGCGCAGGAGCGCGAGGACGGCGCCGGCCAGGGCCGCAACGAGCCGGCCGAACTGCCGGCCATAGGCGCCGCGCTGGCGCAGCTGCGCGGCATCGCCGTGGAAGAACTGGCCGCGGCGACCACGCGCAACGCCTGCGCCGCGCTGCCCCGGCTGGCCGGGATAATCGCGCCCCAGTGAAGAACAAACCCGCCGCCCTGCCTGAAGTCCATTTCTCCGACCACGGAGACACGCGCTACCTGCACCTGGAGACCGAATGGATCCAGGGCTCCATGCGGCTGGACGCGCCCTACGACCTCGACCTGGAATACGTGCAGCGCATGATGGCCTGGCTGCTGTTCGTCGAGCCGGACACGGTCGCGAAGCGGCACGCGATGCAGCTCGGGCTCGGCGCCGCCTCGCTCACCAAGTTCTGCCACAAGAAGCTGCGCATGAAGACCACGGCCATCGAGCTGAACCCGCAGGTCGTGGCGGCCTGCCGCCTGTGGTTCAAGCTGCCCAAGGACGACAGCCGGCTGTCGGTGGTGCTGGGCGATGCGGGCGAGGTGGCCTCGCACGCGCATTGGCGCGGCGAGATCGATGCGCTGCAGGTGGACCTGTACGACCACGAAGCGGCCGCGCCGGTCCTGGACAGCGAGGACTTCTACCGCGACTGCCGCAGCCTGCTGACGGAGGACGGCGGCATGACGGTCAACCTGTTCGGCCGCGCCTCCAGCTACGAGCGCAGCCTGCAGCGCATCCAGGCGGCTTTCGGCGCCGAGGCGGTCTGGGCCTTCAAGCCGACGCGCGAAGGCAACACCGTGGTGCTGGCGCTGCGCGAGCCGCAACAGCCCAAACGCGGTGAGCTCGCCGCCCGCGCCGACGACATCGAAAGCCGCTGGGGGCTGCCGGCCCGCAAGTGGCTGCGGGTGTTCAAGCCGGCGGAGTAAATGCGAAATGCCTGCGCGGTCGTTGAGTAACATCCCGGAATGAGCGCCACGCCCAAGATCTCCGCCCGCACCGAACCGCGCGGCCCGCTGCACTGGCAGCGGATCGTCGAGTGGCTCAGCGAGGACGGCGTGATTTCCGCCGAGGAGGCGCGCCGCACCATTACGCGCTGCTCGCAGGCCGAGAGCGCGCAGCATCCGCTGGTGCGCCTGGCCGCGGTGTCCATGACCCGCATGCGCGACGGCAAGCCGCTGGACATCGAGGCGCTGACGCAGTACCTGGCCGGCCGCGCGCAGCTCGACTACCTGCGCATCGACCCGCTGAAAGTCGACGTGGGCAAGGTCTCCGACACCATGAGCGCCGCCTACGCGGAGCGCCACAAGGTGCTGCCGGTGCAGGTGACGTCCAGCGAAGTGGTGGTGGCCACCGCCGAACCCTTCCTGGTCGACTGGGTCGACGAGGTGCAGCGGCAGTCCAAGCGCAGCGTCCGCCGCGTCGTCGCGAATCCGCAGGACATCCATCGCTACACCGCCGAGTTCTTCGCGCTCGCCAAGTCGGTGCGGCAGGCGCAGAAGGCCGGCGGCAACGCCGGCGCCGCCAGCTTCGAGCAGCTGGTGGAGCTGGGCAAGAACACCAAGCAGCTGGACGCCAACGACCAGGGCGTGGTGCAGGTCGTCGACTGGCTGTGGCAGTACGCCTTCGACCAGCGCGCCAGCGACATCCACCTGGAGCCGCGCCGCGAGCAGGGAGTCATCCGGTTCCGGATCGACGGCGTGCTGCACCCGGTGTACCAGCTGCCGCCCACGGTGCTGAACGCGATGATCGCGCGCATCAAGCTGCTCGGGCGCATGGACGTGGTCGAGAAGCGCCGTCCGCTCGACGGGCGCATCAAGACCCGCAATCCGCGCGGCGACGAGGTCGAGATGCGCCTGTCGACGCTGCCCACCGCCTTCGGCGAGAAGATGGTGATGCGGATCTTCGACCCCGACACCGCGGTGAAGGACCTGGACGCGCTCGGCTTCGCGCCGCACGACGCGCAGCGCTGGGAGGCGCTGGTGCAGCGCCCTTACGGCATCGTCCTGGTGACCGGCCCCACCGGGTCCGGCAAGACCACCACGCTGTACTCGACGCTCAAGCGCGTCGCCACCGAGGAGGTCAACGTCAGCACGGTGGAGGACCCGATCGAGATGATCGAGCCGGCCTTCAACCAGACCCAGGTGCAGCCGCAGCTCGACTTCGGCTTCACCGAGGGCCTGCGCGCGCTGATGCGGCAGGACCCCGACATCATCATGGTGGGCGAGATCCGCGACCTGGCCACCGCCGACATGGCGGTGCAGGCGGCACTGACCGGCCACCTCGTGTTCTCCACGCTGCACACCAACGACGCGCCCTCGGCCATCACGCGCCTGATGGAGCTGGGCGTGCCGGCCTACCTGCTCAATGCCACGGTGATCGGCGTGCTGGCGCAGCGCCTGGTGCGCACGCTGTGCAAGCAGTGCCGCGAGCCCGACGGCGACACCGCGCGGGCCGCGCTCGAAGCGGTGGTGAAGCCCTGGAAGATCAGCGGCGACTGGCGGCCGTACCGCCCGGTGGGCTGCGTCGACTGCCGCATGACCGGCTTCCTCGGCCGCATGGGCTTGTACGAGCTGCTGTCGGTGAGCGAGGCCTTCAAGGAGAGGGTCACGCGGGAGCCGAGCCTGGCGGCCCTCAAGAAGCAGGGCATCGCCGACGGCATGCGGCCGCTGCGGCTGGCGGGCGCCCTGCGCGTGGCCGAGGGCCTGACCACGATGGAAGAAGTGCTGGCGGCCACGCCGCCCCTCGACTGACAAAGACATTACTGCCCGCCGGGGAAGTCAGGCTGCGGTGGGGTAACCGGATGTAGGTGGAACCCACATGGGTTCCGGGGGGCTTTGACCCCACAATCCGCCGGTTGCAAATCCGCATCGAGGAGACACTTTCATGAAGATCAAGAGCCAGAAGGATTTCTTCGCTGGCCTCATGTTCATGGTGATGGGCATCGCGTTCGCCTGGGGCGCGACGAGCTACACCATCGGCGAGGGCGCCCGCATGGGCCCCGGCTACTTCCCGCTGATGCTGGGCATCCTGCTGGCCGCCATCGGCCTGTTCGTGGTGTTCGAAGCCCTGGTGGTGGAAACCGAGGACGGCGAGAAGATCGGCAAGGCGGCCTGGAAGCCCCTGTTCTTCATCATCGCTTCCAACCTGGTGTTCGGCGTGCTGCTGGGCGGCCTGCCGAAGTTCGGCATCCCGGCCATGGGCCTGATCGTCGGCATCTACGCGCTGACCTTCGTCGCCGCGCTCGCCGGCGAGGAATTCAAGGTCAAGGAAGTGGCGATCCTCGCCACCGTGCTGGCCATCGGCAGCTACCTGGCTTTCATCGTGCTGCTGAAGCTTCAGTTCCCGGTGTGGCCCAGCTTCATCACCGGTTGAGAGGGATAGGACACCATGGATCTCGTTAGCAACCTCGCACTCGGTTTCGGCGTCGCGTTCACGCCGATCAACCTGCTCTACGCATTCATCGGCTGCCTGCTGGGCACGCTGATCGGCGTGCTGCCCGGCATCGGTCCGGTGGCCACCATCGCCATGCTGCTGCCGGCGACCTACGCGCTGCCTCCGGTGTCGGCGCTGATCATGCTGGCCGGCATCTACTACGGCGCCCAGTACGGCGGCTCCACCACCGCCATCCTGGTCAACCTGCCGGGCGAATCGTCCTCGGTGGTGACGGTGATCGACGGCTACCAGATGGCCCGGCAGGGACGCGCGGGCCCGGCGCTCGCCGCGGCCGGCCTCGGCTCGTTCTTCGCGGGCTGCGTCGGCACGCTGATCCTGGCCGCGTTTGCCGCGCCGCTGACCGAAGTCGCCTTCAAGTTCGGCCCCGCCGAATACTTCTCGCTGATGGTGCTGGGCCTGATCGGCGCCGTGGTGCTGGCCTCCGGCTCGCTGGTCAAGGCGATCGGCATGATCGTGCTGGGCCTGCTGCTCGGCCTGGTGGGCACTGACGTCAACTCCGGCGTCGCCCGCTACTCGTTCGACATCCCGGAACTGACCGACGGCATCGGCTTCATCACCATCGCCATGGGCGTGTTCGGCTACGGCGAGATCATCTCCAACCTCGGCATGCACGAGGACGAGCGCGAGGTGTTCACCGCCAAGGTCACCGGCCTGTTCCCGACCAAGGACGACTTCAAGCGCATGATCCCCGCGGTGCTGCGCGGCACGGCCCTGGGTTCCGCGCTGGGCATCCTGCCCGGCGGCGGCGCGCTGCTGTCGGCCTTCGCGGCCTACACGATCGAGAAGAAGACCAAGCTGCAACCGGGCGAAGTCCCGTTCGGCAAGGGCAACATCCGCGGCGTGGCGGCCCCCGAGGCGGCCAACAACGCCGGCGCGCAGACCTCCTTCATCCCGCTGCTGACGCTGGGCATCCCGCCCAACGCGGTGATGGCGCTGATGGTGGGTGCCATGACCATCCACAACATCCAGCCGGGCCCGCAGGTCATGACCAGCAACCCGCAGCTGTTCTGGGGCCTGATCGCCTCGATGTGGATCGGCAACCTGATGCTGGTGGTGCTGAACCTGCCGCTGATCGGCATGTGGATCAAGCTGCTGACCGTGCCCTACCGCTGGCTGTTCCCGTCCATCGTGCTGTTCTGCGCGATCGGCGTGTACTCGACCAACAACAACGTGTTCGACATCTGGATGGTGGCGATCATGGGCGTGGTCGGCTATGCCTTCATCAAGCTCGGTTGCGAACCCGCGCCGCTGCTCCTGGGCTTCATCCTGGGCCCGATGATGGAAGAGAACCTGCGCCGGGCCCTGCTGCTGTCGCGCGGCGACTGGAGCGTGCTGGTCACGCGTCCGCTGTCCGCCGGCCTGCTGGCTGCCGCCCTGCTGCTGGTCATCATCGTGGCGCTGCCCTCGATCAAGGCCAAGCGCGAGGAAGCCTTCGTCGAAGACTGAGGCGGCACCTCGCCAAACAAGAAGGGCGCCCGGCGGGCGCCCTTTTTTTCTTGCGCGAGAATGAACGCATGGCCCTGCCTGCAATGCACCCGCAAAGGGTCGCGCTCCACAACGAGATCCACGCCCGCCCGCCCGAGGCGATGAACGCGCCGCTGGCGCTGTCGCACATCGTGATGCTGGCCGGCGCCGAGGAGCGCGAGGCCAGCCGCGCGCACCTGGCGGCCCTGCTGCGCGACCACCACCTGCCGCAACCGGACGCGCACGGCATCCACCTGCGCATGGATCTGGGTGCCTTCCGGATCCGCTGGGAACTGCACACCGAATTCGTCACCTGGACCTTCTCGCGGCCCATGGCCGCCGATGCGCCGGGCGAGCGCGAACCCGCGACCGCGCTGCCGGCGGTGCCGCAGGACTGGCTGGCGGCCCTGCCGGGCCAGGTGCTGGCGGCGCTGCACCTGTGGGTGCTGCCGCGCGAGAACGGCAACGGCACGGCGGTGCTGCGGCAGGTGTTGAACGAAGACGCGCTGGTCGCTTCGAGCGTCGCCGAGGGCCACGGCGCCGTCTACACCGACTTTGCCTTGCACGGCGACGGCGCCGCGCGCATGGTGCTGCTGGTGGACAAGGGCGACGCGCTCTCCGCGCGCCGTCTCGGGCGGCTCGTGCAGCGGCTGCTGGAGATCGACACCTACCGCATGGCGGCCTTGCTCGGCCTGCCGGCGGCGCGCGAGGCCTCGGCGGAGCTCGGCTGGGCCGAGCGGGAGCTGGCGGAGCTGGCCGAGGCCATCCGCGCCGCCGGCCGCGACGAGGAGCCGCGCCTGCTCGATCGCCTGACCCGGCTGGCCGGCCGCGTCGAGAGCCAGTATGCGGCGACGCATTCGCGTTTCTCCGCCAGCGCCGCCTACTTCGAACTGGTGGACCGGCGCCTCGCCGACATCGGCGAGCAGCGCCTGCCCGGCCTGCAGCGCCTCAGCGAATTCATCGACCGCCGCCTCTCGCCGGCGCGCGCCACCTGCGCGTGGTCGGTGCGGCGGCAGGACGCCCTGTCGCAGCGCGTCTCGCGCATCAGCAACCTGCTGCGCACGCGCGTGGAGATCGAGCAGCAGAAAAGCAGCCAGGCGCTGCTGGCCACCATGAACCGCCGGCAGGGCCTGCAGCTCAAGCTGCAGGCAACGGTCGAAGGCCTGTCGGTCGCGGCCATCACCTATTACATCGTCGGCCTGGTGAGCTACGTCGCCAAGGGTGCGCACGCGCTCGGCTGGCCCTTCAGCGCGGAAGCCACGGCCGCCGTCGCGATCCCCATCGTCGCCGCGGGCGTGTGGCTCTCCATGCGCAGGATGCACGTGCGGCTGCTGGGGAAGCATTGAGCGCCGCGGCCGACGGGCAGGGCGAGCGTGCCCTGCCGGGACTGGTGCTGGCCTTTGCCGGCGCCATCGCCTTCAGCGGCAAGGCGATCATCGTCAAGCTCGCCTACCGCTACGGCGTGGACGCGGTCACGCTGATCATGCTGCGCATGGCCTTCGCGCTGCCGCTGTTCCTGGGCATGGCGTGGTGGGCCGGCCGCGGGCAGCCGGCGCTGGCCGCGCGCGACTGGCTGGGCGTCGCGGGCCTGGGCTTCAGCGGCTACTACCTCTCCAGCTTCCTCGACTTCGTCGGGCTGCAGTACATCACCGCGGCGCTGGAGCGGTTGATCATGTACCTCACGCCCACGCTGGTGCTCGTACTCGGCTCGCTGCTGTACCGGCGGCAGTGGCGCCGCGCGCAGGTCGCAGGCATGGCGATCAGCTACGTGGGCGTGCTGATCGTGTTCGGGCAGGAGCTGAAGCTCGAAGGCAGCAACGTGCCGCTGGGCGCGCTGCTGGTGTTCGCGAGCACAGTCAGCTACGCGCTGTACCTGGTGTTCAGCGGCGAGTTCGTGAAACGCATCGGCTCCTTGCGGCTGGTGGGCCTGGCCACCAGCGTCGCGTGCGCCTGTTGCATCGCGCAGTTCTTGCTGCTGCGGCCGTGGGCCGCCGCGTTCGCGGTGGCGCCGCAAGTCGTCGGCTTGTCGGTGCTCAATGCCACCTTGTGCACCGCGGTGCCGGTGCTGCTGGTGATGATGGCGATCGAGCGCATCGGCCCGGCCGCCACCTCGCAGGCCGGGATGGTGGGGCCGCTGTCGACGATCTTCCTCGGCGTCTGGCTGCTGGGCGAGCCGTTCACCGCCTGGCTGGCGGCGGGGACGCTGCTGGTGCTGGCGGGGATCTTCGTCTTCTCGCGGCCCGCGCGCAGCTCCTAGCGCAGGCGCTGCGCGATCGGCACCGACGGCTTGCCGCTGAACGCATCGAGGCGCGAGCCCATCGCCCCTTCCAGCTGTTCCAGCCGCTGCTGCGCCGGCGGATGCGTGGACAGCGTCAGCGCGAACAGCGGATCGTCGGCGCGCGCCGTGCGCACCTGCTGCAGCACCGAGGGCAGGCCATAGGGATCGAAGCCGGCGCGCGCGGCCAGGGCGACGCCTTCGCGATCGGCCTCGAATTCATCGGCCTGGTCCAGGCCGCGCGCGTACACCTTGCGCCCGAGCGCCAGCAGCTGCGCCGACAGCGCGTTGGCGGCGGCACCGCGCACCTGGGAAGCGATGACCTGCGTGGCGATCCCGGCGCGCGCCCCGGCGGCCAGCGCCTGCAGGTGATGCCGCCGGTTCACGTGGGTGATCTCGTGCGCGAGGATGCCGGCCAGCTCCGCCTCGTCGGCGCGGTCCACCAGGCCCTTGGTGACGAAGACGTAGCCGCCCGGCGCGGCGAAGGCGTTGAAGCCCGCATCGTCCAGCACCGCGAAGTTCCAGGGCAGGTGGGGGCGGCTGCCCTGCAGGCTGATCCAGCGGCCCAGGCGGTTCACGTAGCGTTGCAGCGCCACGTCCTGGTGCAGCGGCTTGCTGCCCACCAGCAGCGCGGCGAGCTCGCGGCCGATCTCCAGTTCGCGCGCTTCGTCGATCCGGTCGGGCTCGCCCAGCAGCTTGAGCAGCTCGCTTGCGGCAGGCGCTGGCGCCGACGCTGCCGAAGGCACGGGCAATGTGTTCAGCAGGTTGGGATTGATGGGCCGCAGCAGCCCGCCGAGCGCCTTGCCGGCGTCCTGCGCGCCCGCTGCGCCGCATGCGGCCAGCAGCGCGGAGACTGCGATGAGTTGCAAGCGGAGCTTCATGGCAGTTGCTCCCGCGCCGCTTCGCCGGCGCGCGCCGCCGCCGGCGCCGGCAGCGGCTCGACCGCCACGGCGCGCCAGGGTGCGCGGCCCGCGAAGGTGCGCGCATCGCTTTCGCTGGCGCGCCAGCCGGCCATGCGCTGCACGCCCGCCGGATCGGGGTGGGCATTGGCCAGGTCCTCCGCCTCGAGGCCGCGGATGCCGGCCGTGGTCCCCGTCTGGCGCGGCGTTCCGCTGTCGAACAGGCCGGTCACGCCGCGCAGCGCGCCCGACACGAAGCCGCCGCCGCTGCTGCCGTTGCTGCCGCCGCTGGCCGTGGCCGGCCCGAGGTCGAACAGGTGCACCCAGCCGGTCGCTCCTTGCGCGCTGCGCACCTGGACCCAGGGACCTTGCCGCCCATCGAGCCGCGTCACGGGCGACTGCTGCGGCAGGCTGGCGACGCTGGCGCCGCCGTCGCCGGGGCTCGCGCGCAACTCGAGCGCGCGGCGCGTGAGCACCGCCTCGTCGGCGCGCGCGGCCGCCGCGAGCAGCAGGAGGGCGGCCAGGCCGCAACGAAGGTGCGAGTGCGTGCGTATCATCAGTGTTTCTTCTTCAATGACCGGCAGGATTCTATGGACTTGGGTCTCTCGGGCAAATGGGCGCTGGTGTGCGGCGCCAGCAAAGGTTTGGGTTTCGGCTGTGCGCAAGCGCTTTCGCGTGAAGGAGTTCACGTCGTGATCGTCGCGCGCACCGCGGAGGCGCTGGAAGCGGCGGCCGCGAAACTGCGCGCCGATGCGCCCGCCGGCACGCAGGTGCAAGCCATCGCAACCGACATCACCACCGCCGACGGCCGCGCGAAGGTGTTCGGGTTCCGCAAGGACTACGACATCGTCGTGACGAATGCGGGCGGGCCGCCGCCGGGCGACTTCCGTGATTGGGACCGCGAAGCCTGGCTGAAGGCGGTGGACGGCAACATGCTGACGCCGATCGAGCTGATCAAGGCCACCGTCGACGGCATGGCGGCGCGCGGCTTCGGGCGCATCGTGAACATCACGTCCAGCGCGGTGAAGTCGCCGATCGACATCCTCGGCCTTTCGAACGGCGCGCGCAGCGGCCTGACGGGGTTCGTGGCCGGCGTCGCGCGCAGCAGCAAGCTCGCAGGCGCCAACGTGACCATCAACAACCTGCTGCCCGGCGCGTTCGACACCGACCGGCTCAAGGCCACGATGGAGGGCGGCGCCAAGAAGGCCGGCAAGCCCGTCGAGGAAGTGCGCAATGCCCGCATGAAGACGATCCCCTCGCAGCGCTTCGGCAACGCCGACGAATTCGGCGCGACCTGCGCCTTCCTCTGCAGCGTGCATGCCGGCTACATCACCGGCCAGAACGTGCTGATCGACGGCGGCGCCTACCCCGGCACCTACTGAGTCGCGGCATGGGCGCGGAGATCCTCGCCCTCGGCGAGCCGATGGTGGAGTTCAACCAGACCGGCGCGGGCGAGGGGCGGCTGTACCTGCAAGGCTTCGGTGGCGACACCTCCAACGCGGCCATCGCCGCGGCGCGGCAGGGCGCGCGCGTGGGCTACCTGTCCGCTGTCGGCGATGACCGCTACGGCCGCATGCTGCGCGAGCTGTGGCGGCGCGAAGGCGTGGACGATGCCGACGTGCGCACCGATGCCGAAGCCTTCACGGCCGTGTATTTCGTGGAGCACGACGCGCAAGGGCATCACTTCAGCTTCCTGCGGCGCGGTTCGGCCGCCAGCCGCATGCGCCCGCAGGACTTGCCGCAGGAGCGCATCGCGCGCGCAGCGTTCCTCCACCTGTCCGGCATTTCGGCGGCGATTTCGGAAAGTGCGTGCGACACCTGCTTTGCCGCCATCGCCACTGCGCGTGCAGCGGGCGTTCCGGTTTCCTTCGACACGAACCTGCGGCTGAAGCTCTGGCCGATCGACCGCGCTCGGGCCGTGATGCGCGAATTGATCGCGCAAAGCGACCTGTGCCTGCCCAGCCTGGACGACATCAGCGCGATCAGCGGCCTGCAGGAGCCGGATGCACTGGTCGACTACTGCCGCGGACTCGGCGCGCGCCAGGTGGTGCTCAAGCTCGGCGCCGACGGCGCGCTGGTGGATGACGGCCGGCGCCGCGTACGGATCGACTCGCATCCGTGCAAGCCGGTCGACGCGACGGGCGCCGGCGACACCTTCGGTGGCTCGCTGCTGGCGCGGCTGGTGGCAGGGGACACGCTGCAGGATGCGGCGCGCTATGCCGCCGTGGCGGCGGCGCTGTCGACGCAGGGCTTTGGCGCGGTGGATCCGATTCCGCGGGCCGAGCAGGTGCGCGCGGCATTAACGCGGGGGTGATGCTGCGTTCGCTGCGCGAACCCAGCCTTCAGCGCCGCGACGACACCACGATCCCCGCCACGATCAAGGCAAACGCCAGCGCGTGGTACAGCCTTGGCGGCTCGCCGAGGAAGGCTGCCGAGAACAGCGCCGCAAACAAGGGCGTGAGGTTGGAGAAGAACGCCGCGACGTTGGGCCCCGCCCGCTGCACGCCCAGTCCCCAGCTGCGATAAGCGAGGATCGCCGGCCCGAGCGCGATGTACGCCAGCGCTGCCGCGAGCGGCCAGCCCCAGACGATCGCCTGCGTCCCCAGCGCCGTTTCGGTGGCGGCGAAGAGGCCCGACCACAGCAGCCCCGGCACCAGCTGCGCCATCAGGAAGGCCGCCCAGTCGCCGCGGATCTCGGGCGGGTCGCCGGGCCGTGTCAGCAGCCAGCTGTAGAGGGCCCAGGCCGCGGTGGCCACGATCATGTAGAGGTCGCCGGCGACGAAGCGCACCTGCGCCAGGTGCGCGAACTCGCCTTGCGACAGCACCACCAGCACGCCCGCGATCGACAGCAGCGCGCCCAGCACCTGCCGCCGCGTGATGCGCTGGCCGAAGAAGAGGGCGCCCAGTCCCAGCATGAAGGCCGGCAGGCTGGAGCCGACCAGGGTCACGTTGATCGGTGTCGAGGTCTTCACCGCGAGGTACTGCAAGGCGTTGTAGCAGCCCACGCCCAGCAGCCCCAGCACGGCGAAGCGGCCGAAGCGCGGCCACAGCGGGCCGTCGGCGCGCAGCAGGCGCCAGGCAAACGGAAGCAGCAGGACGAAGGCCAGCGCCCAGCGCAGGAAGTTCAGCGTGAGCGGCGGCACCAGCGGCGCGGCCAGCCGGCCGACGACGGCGTTGCCGGCCCACAGCAGCGGCGCCAGGGTGAGGAGGAAGGCGGTGGAGGCGGTGAGTCGCAATTGCATGGGCAGCGCGGCACTGTAGCCGACGGGGCTGACGGTTTCATGGCAGGATGCGCGGCGAACACTTGACAGGAGTCCGGCATGAGCAAGGCAGTGCAGATCCGCCAGAACGGCGGCCCCGAGGAAATGGAACTGGTGGACGTCGAAGTCGGGCAGCCCGGCCCCGGCCAGGTCCGCATCCGCCACAAGGCCATCGGCCTCAACTTCATCGACGTCTACCAGCGCACCGGCCTGTACAAGCTGCCGATGCCCCTGACCCTCGGCATGGAAGGTTCCGGCATCGTCGAGGCGGTGGGCGAGGGCGTGACGCACCTGAAGGCCGGCGACCGCGCCGCCTATGCCAGCAATCCGCCCGGCTCGTACAGCGAGGTGCGCGTGATGCCCGCCACCTGCGTCTGCAAGCTGCCCGACGCCATCAGCTTCGAAACCGGCGCGGCGATGATGCTCAAGGGCCTGACGGCCCAGTACCTGCTCAAGCGCACGCTGCCGCAGGGCGGCCTGAAGGCGGGCGACCACGTCCTGTTCCATGCGGCCGCCGGGGGCGTCGGCCTGATCGCCGTGCAATGGGCCAAGGCCCTGGGGCTGCAATTGATCGGCACCGCCGGCTCGGACGAGAAGTGCGCGCTCGCCAAGTCGCTGGGCGCGGCCCACGTGATCAACTACAGCAAGGAAGACTTCGCCGCGCGGGTGAAGGAGATCACCGGCGGCAAGGGCGTGAAGGTGGTGTACGACTCGGTCGGCAATGACACCTGGGACAAGTCGCTCGACTGCCTGCAGCCCTTCGGCCTGATGGCGAGCTTCGGGAATGCGTCCGGCCCGGTGCCGCCCTTCGCGCCCGGGATCCTGGGCGCCAAGGGCTCGCTGTACGTCACGCGCCAGACCCTGTTCACCCACATCTCCACCCGCGAGACCACGCAGCAGATGGCCGACGACCTGTTCGAGGCCGTCACCAGCGGCAAGGTGCAGATCCGCATCGACCAGACCTTCCCGCTGGTCCAGGTGCGCGAGGCCCACAAGGCGCTCGAAGCGCGCAAGACCACCGGCTGCACGATCCTGACGCTCTGAATTCACGCCGACGCTGCATTCCTACAAGCCCGTAGGCTGGCTGCTTGCAGCCGAACCGCGGGCGGGAGGCTAGATTCGCTCTCCACTGGAGAAAGAAACATGCAGCTGCGCGCCTTCATCGTCGAGGACAGTTCGACGATCCGCGACAACCTGATCGAAACGCTCAAGGACCTGGCCGGCGTGGACCCCGTCGGCATGGCCGAGACCGAGCACGAGGGCAAACGCTGGCTGGCCGCCAACGCCGACTGGGACGTGGCGATCGTGGACCTGTTCCTGCGCCAGGGCAGCGGCATGAACGTGGTCGAGGCGGCGCGCCAGCGCCGGCCCGGCCAGCAGGTGGTGGTGTTGAGCAACCACGCCACGCGCGACGTGCGCTGGCGCTGCGCCCAGCTCGGCGCCGATGCCGTGTTCGACAAGTCCAACGAGATCGAGGCGCTGGTGGAGTACTGCCTGCGCCGCACGACCCCCGAGTCGGCGCCGTCCTGATCCGCGCCCCTTTCGCGTTGTCCCTGAAGTAGTACTACCTAGGGCGGTTTTACCGCCCCGCTCCCGATTACGCTCGCGCTCCTGAATTACATCTGGAGACAAATCATGAAGCGGCGGGAACTCGTCCTCGGCCTGGGGGCGGCGCTTGCATTGCCGGGTGCACTCGCGGCGCGTGGGGCCGATCTCGTGGTCGGCCAGGTCGCCCCGCTGTCGGGCGTGCTGGCCAGCACGGGCGCGCAGATGGTGCTGGGCGGCCGCATTTGGTTCGACCACGTCAACGCCACCGGCGGCATCCATGGCCGCGCGATCAAGCACCTCGTGGTCGACGACGGCTACAAGGTCGACGAGACCGTCCGCCTCACGCGCGAACTGCTGGATAAGCCCGAAGTGGTGGCGCTGTTCGGCTTTGCCGGCACCGCCAACGTCGGCAAGCTGCTGGCCGAGGGCGTGCTGGCGCAAGGCGGCGCCGCGCTGGTGGCGCCGTACACCGGCGGCGAGAACCTGCGCGACCCGTTCAATCCCTGGATCTTCCACGTGCGCGCGGGCTACGCCGACGAGACCGAACACATGGTGCAACAGGCCACCACGCTGGGCCTCAAGCGCATCGCCGTGATGTACCAGGAAGACGGCTTCGGCCAGGCCGGCCTGGAAGGCGTGAAGAAGGCGCTGGCCAAGCGCAACCTGGCGCTCTCGGTGGCCGCGCCCTACGAGCGCAACACCGACAAGGTGGAAGACGCGGTGCGCCGCGTGAAGGCTTCCGATGCGCAGGCCGTGATCATGATCTCGGTCAACAAGTCGACGGCTGCCTTCGTGCGCCAGTACCGCGAGGCGGGCGGCGGCGCGCAGCTGTATAACATCTCGGTGGTGGACCCGGCGGAGATCGTGAAGATCGCCGGGCTGAAGAACGCCCACGGACTGGGCATCAGCCAGGTGGTGCCGTATCCCTACGTCCCGACGCTGCCGGCGGTGCGCGAATACCAGACGCTGCTGAAGAAGTACGCGCCGGATGCACAGGTCAACTACACCAGCTTCGAGGAGTTCCTGGGCGCCAAGGTGCTGGTGGAAGGCCTCAAGCGCGCCGGCCCCAACGCTACGCGGGCCGGCGTGGTGCAGGCGCTGGAGTCGCTCGCCAACTTCGACCTGGGCGGCGTGAACGTCGGCTACGCGCCGCGCAATCGCATCGGCTCGCGCTACGTCGAAGTCACCGTGATCGGCAACTCGGGCAAGCTGCTCAAGTAACCGAGAGCTTCGCGAAGACCTCCGCCGCCCACTCGACGAAGGCGCGCACGCGCGCGCTCAGATGCCGGTTGGGCGGATACACCACATGCAGCGGGATCAGCGGGTGCTTCCAGGCCGGGAGGATCTCCACCAGCGCGCCGCCCGCCATGTGCGGCGCTGCCTGGAAGCGCGCGATCTGCGCGATGCCGAGCCCCGCCAGTGCCGCGGCGAGATAGGCATTGCCTTCGTTCACCGACAGCTTGTGGCGCCCCGCGACCTCGATGCGTTCGCCGTCCTTTTCGAAGACGTTGGGAAACAGGCGGCCGGTGCGCGGCGAGAAGAAGTTGATGACCGTGTGCCCGGTCTCCAGGTCGAGGGGATGCGCGGGCGTGCCGTTGGCCGCCAGGTAGGCCGGCGTGGCCACGGACACCAGGTCCATGTTGGCGATGCGGCGGGCCACCAGCGATTGCTCGGTCAGTTCGCCGCCGCGGATCACGCAGTCCACGTTGTCGCTGATCAGGTCCACCGGCCGGTCGCCCACGCCGAGGTCCAGCTGGATGTCGGGATAGCGGCGGTAGAAATCGGGCAGGGCGGGGATGATGATCTGCGACGCGATCGATGAACCGACGTCGACGCGCAGGCGGCCGCCCGGCTTGCCTTGCGCAAGCGTCATCGCCGCCTCCATCTCGTCGAGGTCGTTCAGCAGGCGCGAGGCGCGTTCGTAATACGCCGCTCCGTCCGGCGTGACGGTCACGCGCCGCGTGGTGCGGTTCAGCAGCTTCACCTGCAGGCGGGTTTCGAGCTGCTGCAGCAGCTTGGTGGCGGAGCCCTTGGGCATGTCCAGCGACTCGGCCGCCTTCGTGAAGCTGCCGGTTTCCACCACCCTGCCGAACACCCGCATGGCCTGGATCTGGTCCATGTCCTTTCTCTCCTTGTTCGTCCTCTTGGGTGGCCGCATTGTTCACGGTCTGGAAACAGAGAACTGGCCGGTGCCCTGTTTATCCGCACGGTCCCAGTGCCTATATTTGCCGTCATGCGATCCAGCGTTCCCGCGTCCCTTCCCGAAAGCCTGGCCCTGCCCGGCCACTCACCCATGCCCATGCGCCTGCACGGCGACAAGCGCGCAGCCGCCGGCCGCGTGGTGCTGCACCTGCATGGCGGCGCCTTCACGGGCGGCGACCTGGACAGCGGCGAATGCCTGGCGCAGCTGCTCGCGGACGCGGGCGCGCTGGTGGTGTCGATCGGCTATCCCCTGGCTCCGGAACATCCGTTCCCGCAGGCGGTGGAGGCGGGCTATGCGGCCCTGGAGTGGCTGCACCAGAAGCGCGCGCGCATTGCCGGCCCCAAGGCGCAGGTGTTCCTCGCCGGCGAAGAGGCCGGCGGCAACCTGGCCGCCGGCATCGCGCTGGTGGCGCGCGACCGCGCGGGTCCGCCGGTGGCCGGCCTGATCCTGGTGACGCCGATGCTGGACCCTTGCACGGCCTCGGCTTCGCAGCGCGAAGCCCTGGGCAGCGAGGTGCAGTGCCGCTTCAGCACCGGCTGGAGCCAGTACCTGCGCAACCCGCGCGACGCCGAGCATCCGTACGCCGTGCCGGCCTACGCGCAGCGCCTGGCGGGCCTGCCGCCCACGCTGGTGCTGGCGGGCGAGGACGATCCCATGCGCGACGAAGCGATGGCTTTCGCGCGGCGGCTGGAGCAGGCGGAGGTGGCCGTGCGCACGGCCTTGATCCCCGCCACCGGCTGGCCCGAATCGCTGGAGACCACCGCACAGGCTTGTCCGTGTGCCGCGGTGGTGCAAGGCGAGTTCACGCGCTTCCTCGCCGCGCCCGTGCCGCAACCTTCATAGCGCCCCGCGCAACCCCTTCTCCCCACGCTTCAACCCGGCCCGAGCGGCCGGGGTGGGCCAACGCATCCCGAAAAAAGAAAGGCATCAACCATGGAAAACGCTGCCAACAACAAGAAGCGCAACTGGCGCATGTGGACCGCGGCCGGCGCGGCCGCCAGCTTGTCGGTCCTCGCCACCGCCGTCATCAGCCTGCAGGGTGGCCGCGCCCAGGCCACGGCCAACAGCGCGCCGCCCGCGCCGCAGGTGTCGGTGGCGACGGTCAGCGAGACCGACGTCGCCGCCTGGGACGAGTTCTCCGGCCGCATCGAGGCCGTCGAGCGCGTGGAGATCCGCTCGCGCGTGGCCGGCGCCGTGCAGGCCGTGCACTTCCGCGAAGGCGCGCTGGTGCGCCAGGGCGACCTGCTGATCACGATCGACCCCGCGCCGTACCAGGCGGAGGTGGAGCGTGCCGAGGCGCAGGTGGCCGCCGCGCAGGCGCGCCAGGCCCAGGCGCAGAGCGAGCACGCGCGGGCCCAGCGCCTGTGGGAAGAAAGCGCGATCGCGCAGCGCGAGCTGGAAGAGCGCGTCAACGCGGCGCGCGAGGCCGGCGCCAACCTGCGCGCGGCGCAGGCGCAACTGCAGGGCGCGCGCCTGAACTACAGCTATACGCAGGTGCGTGCGCCCGTGTCCGGCCGCATCGGCAAGCTGGAAGTCACGCCGGGCAACCTGGTGGCGGCCGGTCCCGGAGCGCCGGTGCTCACGACGCTGGTCTCGGTGAGCCCGATCTACGCGAGCTTCGAAGCCGACGAACAGGTGATCGTCCGCGCCTTGAAGGACCTGCCCGGCGGCGCCAGCGCCCGCCAGCTGATCGAGCGCATCCCGGTGCAGATCGGCACCGGCGCGACCGCCGACACGCCCCATGCGGGCCGCCTTCAATTGATCGACAACCAGGTCGATGCGAAGAGCGGAACCATCCGCCTGCGCGCCGCCTTCGACAACAAGGACGGCGCACTGATTCCCGGCCAGTTCGCCCGCGTGCGCATGGGCCAGGCGCGCAGCACGCGCGCCGTGCTGGTCACCGAGCGCGCCGTCGGCACCGACCAGGAAAAGAAGTTCGTGCTGGTGGTGGGCGAGGGCAACAAGGCGGAATACCGCGAAGTGACGCTGGGCGCCACCAGCAACGGCCTGCGCGTCGTCACCAGCGGCCTGAAGCCGGGCGAGCGCGTGGTGGTCAACGGCCTGCAGCGCGTGCGACCGGGCGTGGTCGTGCAGCCGCAGCAAGTGACGATGGAAGCCAAGGCATGAACTTCTCCCGCTTCTTCATCGACCGGCCGATCTTTGCCGGCGTGCTGTCGCTGCTGGTCTTCCTGGCCGGCCTGATCGCGCTGCGTGCACTGCCGATCTCCGAGTATCCGGAGGTCGTGCCGCCCACCATCGTCGTGCGCGCCAACTACCCCGGCGCCAACCCCAAGGTGATCGCCGAGACGGTGGCCACGCCGCTGGAGGAGGCCATCAACGGCGTGGAAGGCATGCTCTACATGAGCAGCCAGGCCACCACCGACGGCCTGCTGACGCTCAACGTCACCTTCCGCCTGGGCACCGACCCGGACAAGGCGCAGCAGCTGGTGCAGAACCGCGTCGCGCAGGCCGAGCCGCGGCTGCCCGAGGAAGTGCGGCGCCTGGGCCTGTCCACGGTCAAGAGCTCGCCCGACATCACCATGGTGGTCCACCTGGTCTCGCCCAATGGGCGCTACGGCATGGACTACCTGCGCAACTACGCCGTGCTGAACGTGCGCGACCGGCTCGCGCGCATCGGCGGCGTGGGCCAGGTGGGGATCTGGGGCGGCGGCGAGTACGCGATGCGCGTCTGGCTCGATCCGCAGAAGGTCGCGCAACGCGGCTTGTCGGCGACCGACGTGGTGCGCGCGATCCGCGAGCAGAACGTGCAGGCCGCGGCCGGCGTGGTGGGCGCATCGCCGGGCCTGCCCGGCGTCGACATCCAGCTGTCCATCAACGCGCAGGGCCGCCTGCAGGACGAGGAGGAGTTCGGCGACATCATCGTCAAGACCGGCGCCGACGGTGCCGTCACGCGGCTGCGCGACGTGTCGCGGCTGGAGCTGGGCGCGGCCGACTATTCGCTGCGCTCGCTGTTGAACAACGATTCCGCCGTCGGCATCGGCGTGTTCCAGGCGCCGGGCTCCAACGCGCTGCAGATCTCCGCCCAGGTCCGCGCGACCATGGAGGAAATCCGCAAGACCATGCCCGAGGGCGTGGAGTACCGCATCGCCTACGACCCCACGCAGTTCGTGCGCGCCTCCATCGAGTCGGTCGTGCACACGCTGCTGGAAGCCATCGCGCTGGTGGTGCTGGTGGTGATCCTGTTCCTGCAGACCTGGCGCGCCTCGGTCATTCCGCTGCTGGCGGTGCCGGTCTCGGTGGTGGGCACCTTCGCCGTGCTGCACCTGCTCGGGTTCTCGATCAACGCCCTGAGCCTGTTCGGGCTGGTGCTGGCCATCGGCATCGTGGTGGACGACGCCATCGTGGTGGTGGAGAACGTGGAGCGCAACATCGAGGCCGGCCTGAGTCCGCGCGACGCGACCTACCGCGCGATGAAGGAAGTGTCCGGGCCCATCGTGGCCATCGCGCTGGTGCTGGTGGCGGTGTTCGTCCCGCTGGCGTTCATCAGCGGGCTCACGGGACAGTTCTACCGCCAGTTCGCGGTGACCATCGCGATCTCCACGGTGATCTCGGCCTTCAACTCGCTGACGCTTTCGCCGGCCCTCGCTGCGCTGCTGCTGCGCGGGCACGACGCGCCCAAGGATGCGCTCACGCGCTTCATGGACCGCGCCTTCGGCTGGCTGTTCCGCCGCTTCAACAAGGTGTTCACGCGCGGCTCCACCGCCTATGGCGGCGGCGTACGCACCGTGCTCTCGCACAAGGGCGCGATGCTGGCCGTGTACGCGGTGCTGGCGCTGGCGACCGCGGGCCTGTTCCAGGCCGTGCCCAAGGGCTTCGTGCCGGCGCAGGACAAGCAGTACCTGATCGGCTTCGCGCAGCTGCCCGATGGCGCCACCCTGGACCGCACCGACGCCGTCATCCGCAAGATGGGCGAGATCGCGCAGAAGAACCCCAACGTCGAAGGCACGCTGGCCTTCCCGGGCCTGTCGATCAACGGCTTCACCAACAGCTCCAATTCGGGGATCGTGTTCGCGATGCTGAAGCCCTTCGACCAGCGCAAGGGCAAGGACCAGAGCGGCGAGGCGGTCGCCGGCCAGTTGAACCAGGCTTTCGGCGGCATCCAGGACGCGTTCATCGTGATGTTCCCGCCGCCGCCCGTGCAGGGCCTGGGCACCACGGGCGGCTTCAAGCTGCAGCTGGAAGACCGCGGCTCGCTCGGCTACGAGGCGATGGACAGCGCCGTGAAGGCCTTCATGGCCAAGGCCTACCAGTCGCCGGAGCTGGCCGGCCTGTTCACCAGCTGGCAGGTCAACGTGCCGCAGCTCTATGCCGACATCGACCGCACCCGCGCGCGCCAGCTGGGCGTGGCCGTCACCGACGTGTTCGACACCATGTCCACCTACCTGGGCAGCGTGTACGTCAACGACTTCAACAAGTTCGGCCGCACCTACAGCGTGCGCGTGCAGGCGGATGCGCCGTACCGGGCGCGGGCCGAGGACATCGGCGCGCTCAAGGTGCGCTCGTCCTCCGGCGAGATGGTGCCGCTGTCGTCGCTGATGAACGTGCGTTCCAGCTACGGCCCCGAGCGTGCCATGCGCTACAACGGCTACCTCACTGCCGACATCAACGGCGGGCCGGCCCCGGGCTTCTCCTCGGGCCAGGCGCAGGAAGCCATCAAGCGCATTGCCGCGGAGACGCTGCCCGCGGGCATCTCCTACGAGTGGACCGAGCTGACCTACCAGGAGATCCTGGCCGGCAACTCCGCCCTCGTCGTGTTCCCGCTGGCGATCCTGCTGGTGTTCCTGGTGCTGGCCGCGCAGTACGAGAGCCTGACGCTGCCGCTGGCCATCCTGCTGATCGTACCCATGGGCATCTTCGCGGCGCTTACGGGTGTCTGGCTGGGCGGCGGCGAGAACAACGTGTTCACGCAGATCGGGCTGATGGTGCTGGTGGGGCTGTCGGCGAAGAACGCGATCCTGATCGTGGAGTTCGCGCGCGAGCTGGAGTTCGCCGGCCGCACGCCGGTGCAGGCGGCGATCGAGGCGGCGCGGCTGCGGCTGCGGCCCATCCTCATGACCTCGCTCGCTTTCGTCATGGGCGTGGTGCCGCTGGTGCTGTCGTCCGGCGCCGGCTCCGAGATGCGGCGCGCCATGGGCGTGGCCGTGTTCAGCGGGATGATCGGCGTGACGGCCTTCGGCCTCTTCCTCACCCCCGTGTTCTACGTCGTGCTGCGCCGCCTGGCGGGCAACCGGCCGCTGCGCCAGCACGGGCAGGTGCCGCACTTCGAGGGTTTCGCCGGCAGCGGCAGCGGCGGCGGCGGCGCGGTGCGCCCCGTGCCCGCGGCGCCCGTGCATTCCCAGGAGTCCTGATCATGAAGACCTTTGCCTTGCTTCCGCTGGTGGGCGCGCTGCTGCTTGCCGGTTGCGCCACCGCCTTGCCCGAGCTGCCCGCGCAGCCGGCGCCGCCCGCGCAGTTCAAGGAGAACGCGCAGTGGACCACCGCCGCGCCCGCCGAGTCCCGCGACCGCGGCGAGTGGTGGAGGGCCTTCGGCGACCCGCAGCTCGATGCGCTGGTGCAGCGCGCCGCCGATGCCAACACCGGCGTGCGCGAGGCCGCCGCGCGGCTGGCGCAGGCGCGGGCGGCGGTGCGCTCGGCCAATGCCGAACGGCTGCCGCAACTGGCCCTCGGCGCGTCCGCGGACCGTGCGGCGGGTGCCAACAGCGCCGCCGGGCCGGCGCCGTTCACGCTGTACCAGGCCGGCGTGCAGCTCGCCTACGAGCCCGACCTGTTCGGCCGCGCCGGTGGCCGGCGCGATGCCGCTTCGCTGGATGCCGACGCACGAGCGGCGCTGCTGCAAAGCACGCGCCTGGCCGTGCAGGCCGAGACCGCGCAGGCTTACCTCGCGCTGCGCGCCCTGGATGTGGAACAGGCGCTGGTGCGCGAGACGGTGGAAGCGTATGCCGGCACGCTGCGGCTGACGCAGCGCCGCCACCAGGCCGGCGACGTCGCCGAGCTCGACGTGGTGCGCGTGCAGGCGGAAGTCGCGGCCACCGAAGCCGAGGCGCTGGCCATCGCGCGACAGCGGGCCGCGCTGGAGCATGCGCTGGCCGTGCTGGTGGGCGACGCCGCTTCCGAGTTCACGCTGCCGGCCGCGGAATGGACGACGGCCTTGCCCGTGATTCCCGCCGGCGTGCCCGCGACCGTGCTGGCCCGCCGCCCGGACGTGTCGGCGGCGCAGTCCTCGCTGCTGGCCGCGCAGGCCCGCGTGGGCGTGGCGCAGGCCGCCTGGTTCCCGCGCCTGGCGCTCACCGGCCAGGGCGGCTTCGCGTCGCCGGAGCTGGGCGACCTGCTGCGCTGGTCGGCCCGCGCCTGGAGCGTGGGCGCGCTGCTGTCGCTGCCGATCTTCGATGGCGGACGCCGCCAGGCCGGCATCGAGGACGCGCGGTCGCAGCTCGATGCGGCGCTCGCCTCCTATCGCGGCCAGGTGCTGGTCGCCTTCCGCGAAGTGGAGGACCAGCTGTCGGCGCTGCGGCTGCTGCACGAACAGTCGCTGGCGCAAGGGCGCGCGGTGGAAGCGGCACGCCGGGCCACCACGCTGTCGGGCACGCGCTATCGGAACGGCCTGGTGAGCCAGCTGGAGCTGCTCGATGCGCAGCGCAGCGAACTGCGCAACCGCCGGCAGGCCCTGCAGGTGCGCGCGGCGCAGTTCCAGGCGACGGTGGTGCTGGTGCGGGCGCTGGGCGGCGACTGGGGCGCGGCGCCGCGCCCGGTGCAGGTCGCGGGCGACTGAGGCTCAGGACGCCAGGTCGGAGCCGGCGTCGGGCAGCAGTTGCTTGATGCGGCTCGGCGCCAGCGCGCCGGCCGAATCGAGGATCGGGTAGGCGATCGAGCAGATGTGGGAGTTGATCCGCTTCATGTCGCTGATCAGGTCCAGGTGCAGCGAACTGGTCTCCACGCTCTGCACGGTGTTCTCGGCCAGGCGCACCAGGTGCGTGCCCGCATAGGCGCGCTCCAGGTCGCGGAAGCGCGCCTTTTCCTCCAGCAGCTTGCGGGCGTCGCGCTCGGAGCCGTTGAGGAACACGCTCATGCCCAGGCGCAGGTTGTCGACCAGGCGCGCGTGCAGCTCGCAGATCTCCGCCATGCCGGCGTCGGAGAAGCTGCGCGACTTCCGGATCTTCTTGTCCTCGATGTCGATCAGGATGCGCTCGATGATGTCGCCGATCTGCTCCATGTTGATGGTGAAGCTGATGATGTCGGTCCAGCGCCGGCTTTCCTCTTCCCCCAGCGCCTCGCGCGAGATCTTGGTCAGGTAGTACTTGATGGCCGAATAGAGCTGGTCGACCGTGTCGTCCATCTTGCGCAGTTCCTCGGCCAGGCGCAGGTCGTTGTCCTTGATCACGCGCAGCATGCCCATGAGCATGGTTTCGACCACGTCGGCCTGGTGCAGCGCCTCGCGCGCGGCGCAGGAGATGGCCAGCGAAGGCGTCGACAGCGCGATCGGATCCAGGTGGTGCGGCCGCCCCGCGACCATGTGCTTGGGCGTCTTGGGCAGCCAGGTTTCCACCTGCCGCGCCACCACCTTGGTCAGGCCGATGAAGGCCAGCGCCATCACGATGTTGAAGGACAGGTGGAACAGCACCACCACCGTGGCCGGGGATTCGCCGAGGAAGGGCCGGGCGTAGCGCAGCCACAGTCCCACCAGCGGCGCGCACAGCAGCACCCCGATGACCTTGAACACCAGGTTGCCCATGGGCACCTGCCGCACCTCCACCGGCGACTTCGCCGTGGCCAGCACGCCCAGCACGCCGCTTCCGAGGTTGGCGCCGAGGGTCAGGCCCAGGGCCACGTCCAGCGGCAGGGCGCCGGAGGCGGCGAGCGTGGCCGTCAGCAGCACGATCGCCAGGGACGAATAAGCCACCAGGGACATCACGGCGCCGACGGTGATCTCCAGCAGCACGTCGCTGGAAAGCGACAGCAGCAGCGCCTTGATGGCCGGCGACTGCACCATGATCGCGGTCGACTCCGACACCAGCCGCAGCGCGAGCAGCATCAGCCCCAGGCCGATCAGCACGCGGCCGAGGCGGCCCATGGGCGTCGCCTGCCGGCCGATGAACAGCACGACGCCGACGAAGATGAAGAGGGGCGACAGCCAGGACAGGTCGAAGGAGAACACCACCGACATCAGGCTGCTGCCCACGTCGGCGCCCAGCATCACGGCGAGCGCGATCGGCAGGGCGACGACGCCCTGGCCGACGAAGGAGGACACGATCAGCGCGGTGGCCGTGGAGGACTGCACGAGTGCGGTGACGCCGACGCCGGCGAGCGCGGCCGCCGGGCGGGTCCCGATGCTGCGCGCGAGCACGTGGCGCAGGTTGGCGCCAAAAACGCGCAGGATGCCGGTCCGTACGAGATAGGTGCCCCACACCAGCAGCGCCACGGCTGCCAGCAGGTTCAGCAGATGCTTCATGTTTGAAGCAATGATACGCCGGGCCCCGGCACCAGGGCCAGTAAGCGTTTGGCTTTACCGGGTTCGGCGCACCCGCAGCAGTTCATCGAGGATCAGGCAGGCCGCGCCTATGGTGATGCCGGCGTCGGCCACGTTGAAGGCCGGGAAGTACCAGCGGTTGGCATAGTGCACCTGGAGGAAGTCGACCACGTAGCCATGCAGCAGGCGGTCGACCACGTTGCCCACCGCGCCGCCCAGGATGCAGGCGAGCGCGAAGGAGAACAGCTTCTGGTGCGAATGGCTGCGCAGCAGCCACAGGATGAAGAGCACCGCCACCACCGCGATGCCGGTGAACAGCCAGCGCTGCCAGCCCGAGGCCGCGGCCAGGAAGCTGAAGGCCGCGCCGGTGTTGTGCGCCCGCACGATGTTGAAGAAGGGCGTGACGTAGGTCGAGTCGCCGTACTGGTAGTAGCCCAGGATCAGGACCTTGGTGAACTGGTCGGCGATCAGCACGATCAGGGCGAGGCCCAGCCAGGGCAGCATGCTGCCGCCGGTGCCGGACGTGGAGAGCGAGAGGTTGCGGGCCATCAAGCGTGCTCCCGCGCTTCGCCGGCGCCGAACAGGTTGCTCACGCAGCGGCCGCAGATGGTGGGATGCCCCGGGTCGCTGCCGACGTCGGGCCGCCAATGCCAGCAGCGCTCGCACTTCGTGTCGGTGCTCGGCACCGCCTGCACCGCGAGGTCGGCGCCCGGCTGCAGCGTGACCTGCGAGGCGATGAAGATGAACTTCAGGTCGTCGCCCAGGCTGGCGAGCAGCGCGTGGTCGTCCGGTCCTGCCGTCACCACCAGGTTGGCCTGCAGCGACGAGCCCACCTGGCCCTTTTCGCGCAGCGCCTCGATTTCCTTGTTGGCGAGGTCGCGGATCTCGTGGATGCGGTTCCACTTGGCCAGCAGCGCTTCGTCCGGGGCGCCGATCTCGGCGTACTCCTCGAGGAAGATCGACTCCGAGCTGCCGAAAAGCTTCCAGGCTTCCTCGGCGGTGAAGCTGAGGAAAGGCGCCATCCAGCGCAGCATGGCGTGCGTGATGTTCCACAGCACGGTCTGGGCGCTGCGGCGTGCCAGCGACTTGGGCGCCGTGGTGTACAGGCGGTCCTTCAGCACGTCCAGGTAGAACGCGCCCAGGTCCTCGGAGCAGTACACCTGCAGCTTGGCCACCACCGGGTGGAACTCGTAGACCTCGTAGTGCGCCAGCACTTCCTGCTGGAACTGCGCCGCCCGCGCGAGGGCGTAGCGGTCGATCTCCAGCAGCTCGTTCAAGGGCACGGCGTCCTTGGCCGGATCGAAGTCGCTCACGTTGGCCAGCAGGAAGCGCAGGGTGTTGCGGATGCGGCGGTAGGCGTCGACCACGCGGGCCAGGATCTTGTCGTCGCCGGCGATGTCGCCGGAGTAGTCGGAGGCGGCCACCCACAGGCGGATGATCTCCGCGCCCAGCTTCTTGCTGGTTTCCTGCGGATCCACGCCGTTGCCCATCGACTTGGACATCTTGCGGCCCTGGCTGTCCACCGTGAAGCCGTGCGTCAGGATGCCGCGGTAGGGCGCGCGGCCGTACATCGCGCAGGCGGTCAGCAGCGAGCTGTGGAACCAGCCGCGGTGCTGGTCGTGACCTTCGAGGTAGAGGTCGGCCTCGGGGCCGTTCTCGTGGCCGGCGCCGGCGTGCGAACCTTTCAGCACCGTGGTGTGCGTGGTGCCCGAGTCGAACCAGACTTCCAGGATGTCCTGGCTCTTGGTGTAGGCCGGTGCATCGGCGGCGGCGCCCACCTTGGCAAGGATCTCCTCGGTGCTGGCCTTGCTCCAGGCCTCGATGCCGCCGGCGTCGACCATGTCGGCGGCGAGGTCCAGGATCTCCATGGTCCTGGGGTGCAGCTCGCCGGAGTCCTTGTGCAGGAAGAAGGGCAGGGGCACGCCCCAGCTGCGCTGGCGCGAGATGCACCAGTCGGGCCGGCCGGCGATCATGTCGCGCAGGCGGGCCTTGCCGTTCTCGGGATAGAAGGCGGTCTCGTCGATCGCGGCCAGCGCCAGGTTGCGCAGCGTGTCGGGCGCCTTGTCCTTGGTGAACACGCCAACGCCCTCGTCCATGCGAACGAACCACTGCGCCGCGGCGCGGTAGATCACGGGCGTCTTGTGGCGCCAGCAGTGCGGGTAGCTGTGGACGATGGTTTCGGTGGCGAACAGGCGGCCGGCGTCGTCCAGCGTCTTGATGATGTGCGGGACGGCCTTCCAGATGTTCTCGCCGCCGAACAGCGGGAAGTCGGGCGCGTAGGAGCCGTTGCCCTGCACCGGGTTCAGGATGTCGTCGTAGGCGAGGCCGTGGGCGACGCAGCTGTTGAAGTCGTCCAGGCCGTAGGCGGGCGAGGAGTGCACGATGCCGGTGCCGTCGTCGGCCGTGGCGTAGTCGGCCAGGTAGACCGGCGACAGGCGCCGGAAGCCGGCGTCGACGTCGTACAGCGGATGCTGGAACTCCAGGCCGCCGAGGTTCTTGCCTTCGGTGGTAGCCAGCACCTTGCCCTCGAGCTTGAAGCGGGCCAGCGCCTTCTCCACCAGCACCTCGGCCAGGATCAGGCGGCCGCGCGGCGTGTCGACCAGCGCGTAGACGATCTCGGGGTTGAGGTTCAGCGCCTGGTTGGCGGGGATGGTCCAGGCGGTGGTCGTCCAGATCACGGCGAAGATGTCGCTGCCGGTCGCCGGCACGCCGAAGGCCGCGGCGACCTGGGCCGCGTCGTTGGCCTTGAAGCCGACGTCCAGCGTCTGCGACTTCTTGTCCGCGTACTCGATCTCGAACTCGGCGAGCGAGGAGCCGCAGTCGAAGCACCAGTACACCGGCTTCAGGCCGCGGTAGACGAAGCCGCGTTCCACCACGCGCTTGAACGCGCGGATCTCGCCGGCCTCGGTGCCGAAGTCCATGGTGCGGTACGGATGGTCCCAGTCGCCCAGCACGCCCAGGCGCTTGAAGTCCACCATCTGCAGCGCGATCTGCTCGGTGGCGAAGGCGCGGCTCTTCGCCTGCATCTCGTCGCGCGGCAGGTTGCGGCCGTACTTCTTCTCGATCGCGTTCTCGATCGGCAGGCCGTGGCAGTCCCAGCCGGGGATGTAGGCGGCGTCCAGGCCCTTCAGCTGCCGGGACTTGACGATCATGTCCTTCAGGATCTTGTTGACCGCGTGGCCCATGTGGATCTGGCCGTTGGCGTAGGGCGGGCCGTCGTGCAGCACGAACTTCTGCCGGCCGGCGCGGGCGACGCGCAGGCGCTTGTAGAGGCCTTCGACCTCCCACTGCTTCACCCAGCCCGGCTCGCGCTTGGGCAGGTCGCCGCGCATGGGGAAGGGCGTGTCGGGCAGGTTGAGGGTGGCGCGGTAATCGGTCTTGTCGGTCATGAGGGAGCCTGTTCGGTGCTTGTACTTGTCATGCCGGGCCGGACCCGGCATCCACGGCGGTGAAACCGTGGGGGATGGATTGCGGGTCGGGCCCGCAATGACAAGGGCACCGTTAAATTCGGTCGCGCGTGGTCTGCCGCCGGGTTTCGGCGTGGGTGGAAGCAAAGAAGGCCCGGGCGGCGTCGCAGTCGCGCGCGATGCCCGCTTTCAGGGCATCGAGACCGTCGTAGCGCAGCTCGTCGTGCAGTTTGTGCAGCAGTTCCACCCGGATGATTTTACCGTAGGCCCCTTCGGCCCCCAGCCGGGCGGGCCATTGCAGGCAGTGCGTCTCCAGCAGCACCCGGCCGCCGTTGACGTCCTTCGGGTCCAGCGAAGGCCGGATGCCGAGGTTGGCGACCCCTTCCAGCGGGCGCTCGTCCAGCCCGTGGACCCGCACGGCGAAGATGCCGCTCGCGGCGGGCTTCCAGTGGGCGAAGCGCAGGTTGAGGGTCTTGAACCCCAGCTCGCGGCCGAGCTTGCGGCCATGCACCACGTGCCCGCTGATGCTGTACGGCCGCCCGAGCAGGGTCGCCGCGCCGGCCATGTCGCCGCGGGCCAGCGCTTCGCGCACCGCGGAGCTCGACACGCGCAGCCGGTGCACCTCGTAGGCGTTCATGCGGGCGACGTCGAAGCCCAGGCGGCTGCCGGACGAATCCAGCAGGGCGTAGTCGCCGGCGCGCTTGGCGCCGAAGCGGAAGTCGTCGCCCACCAGCACGTACTTCGCGCCCAGGCCCTTCACCAGCACGTTGCTGATGAAGGCGTCGGGCTCCTGGCTCGACAGGCGCGCATCGAACTTGAGGATCACGCACTGGTCGACGCCGCAGCCGGCCAGCTCGGTCAGCTTGTCGCGCAGGGTCGCGATGCGCGCCGGCGCCAGTTCCGGCTTGCGGTGCAGCGCCGCGAAATAGTCACGCGGATGCGGCTCGAAGGTCAGCACGCAGCTGGGCACGCCGCGGTGCCGGGCCTCGTTGTTCAGCAGGGCCAGCATCGCCTGGTGGCCGCGATGCACCCCGTCGAAATTGCCGATCGTCACGGCGCAGGCCCGGGCGATCTGGGGGTGGTGGAAGCCGCGCAGGATCTGCATGGGGGCGAGGTATGTTTTTGATAGCAGTCGGTGGCGTGGCGCAAGGCCCACGCACCCGGGACTGGTCATGGGTCCAGCACGAAAAACAGGTATATTGTGCTTGAAGGTCCGTGCCGACGTCGTTTCCTGGAAGGAGTCGCGTTTGAAGGTCTTGAAGCTGTCCGCCCAAGGGCTGCCCCAGTCGTGGATTTCGCTGGAGCAGGCCGTGCTGCACTACGCCGCCGACCAGGTCCGGTGGGAGGCGGGGGCGGAAGTCGCCGTGTTCCGCGGCGGCACCAATGCGGCCAGCGGCCGGCAGTCCCTGATCACGGTCAACAGCATCATCGGCACCAAGGGCGTGCCGAACATCAACCCCTTCGACCTCAAGCCAGGCCTCACCAACGGCAAGCTGTTCGCGCGCGACCGCAACGTGTGCGCCTACTGCGGCGGCGAGTTCCACGAGGAGGAACTCACCCGCGAGCACATCATCCCCTTCGCCCAGAACGGCAAGGACCACTGGATGAACGTGGTGACGTCCTGCCGCGCCTGCAACCACCGCAAGGGCAGCCGCACGCCGGAGCAGGCCCACATGGACCTGCTCTACGCGCCCTACGTGCCCAGCCTCTGGGAAGACTTCATCCTGCGCAACCGCCGCATCCTGGCGGACCAGATGGAGTTCCTGATGGCGCACCTGCCCAAGAACTCGCGGCTGCACGACGCGTAGCGCCGGCGCGCCTCAGTACGTCAGTTCGAGCACCGACACCTCGCCGCTGCCCATCGGCCAGCTGCGGCCCACCACCCGTTCCCCGTTGAACTCCGCCACCACCGTGCGCTGCGGCTCCGGCTTGATGCGCGAGCTGGCGACGCCGGCGCCGGGCAGCGCGCCGGGAGGCGGGCTCTGGCCGTCGAAGGACATCTTGTCGCGCGCGGGATCCAGGTAGCCGCGCGGGCGGGTCAGGATGACCAGGGACGGCGCGCCCTGGTCGGCCGCGGGCACGCGCTCCGGCCGCAGGGCGAGGACGTCGCTGGAACGCGGGAAGGGACTGCGGTAGATGTGCGTGGTGGCATAGCCCGGCGCGCTCACCACGAACTCGTAGCGCGTGCCCTCGGTCGCCTGGAACGGTCCCCAGCGGCCGTCGGCGCCCACCGTCGTTTCGTAGACCGGGGTCGGACGCTCGCGCAGGGCGGTGCCCGCATCGACCGGGAAGACGCGCACCAGCGCGCCCGGCAGCGGCAGGTTGTTGGCGAAGTTGCCGCTGGCCGCATCGGCCGACGAAAGTCCCAGCCCGGTGACCCGCCCGGACAGCATCACCCTGGCTTCCGGCAACACCTCCAGCGTCGCCGGCGCGCGGCCGGTGATGAAGCGATGCATGGCCGCGAAGGCAGCCGGCGAGAACGCGGTCTCGCGATGGTCCACGCGCGGCAGCACCAGGTTGGTGGCGCCCTTGAGCGCCGGGCCGTCGTAGCCGACGCCGGTGGCCGCGCCTTTCTTGCCGATCCACTGGCCGTCCGGCTGCGCGTACTTGTCGTTGTTGTCGGAGCGCAGCGTCAGCCACTGCACCGGCCCCGTCACCTCGTCGCCATTGGCGTTCTTCGGCGTGTTCAGGCCGCGCAGGAAAGCGCTGGCAGCGGCGAACTCGCTGTTGTCGGACAGGCCGGGCAGCGACACCCAGATCCCGTGGTTGGGCACGCCGCCCAGCACCGCGTGGCTCACCTTGGCCGCACCGCCGCCGTTCTGGATGTAGTTGCGGATGGCATTGCCGCCGCGCGAGTTGCCCACCAGCACGACCTTCTGCGCGCCGGTCGCCTGCAGCGTGCGGTCGACCTCGGCGGCCAGGAAGGCCATGTGTTCGGCCGTCGACGTGCGTCCCGGTTGCGCCTTGGTGTCGTCGTCCCGCGCGAGCGGATACGGCAGCTCGATCGCGTGCAGCCGGCTGCGCGGCCAGCCGTTGGACTCGAAGCGCCAGAGCGTCGTCTGCCAGATCGATGCGGCGTCGCCGTTGCCGTGCACGAAGACGATGGGCGGAAGCTCGGTCATGGAAGGGCCGGTGGCGCAGGCGGTGGTGAGCAGGGCGGCGCCGGTGAGGGCGATGAAGTGGCGGCGATTCGTCGTCATGTCTTGTGTCTCCTCGAAATGAGAAACGCCCGCTGTTGCGGGCGTTTGCTGGGCGCAGGGCGTCAGGCGAACACGCCGGCCGTGTCCTGCATGCGCTCCGAGACCTCGCCCAGGTGGTGCAAGGTGTCGCCGTAGGTCAGCTCCAGCTGCGTGAGCTTCTTGAAGTAGTGGCTGCCGATGTATTCGTCGGTCACGCCGATGCCGCCGTGCAGCTGCACCGAGTTCTGGCCGATGAAGCGCATGGACACGCCGAGCTGGTACTTGGCGCGCGCCATCGCGCGGCGCCGCTCCTCGGCGGGGGCATTCAGCTTCAGCGACGCGTAGTAGCTCATGGAGCGCGCCAGTTCCAGCTGCATCTTCATGTCGGCCATGCGATGGCGCAGGGCCTGGAAGGTCGCCAGCGTCACGCCGAACTGCTTGCGCGTGTTCATGTATTCGGCAGTGACTTCCATCGTCTTGTCCAGGACGCCCACCGCTTCGGCGCAGGTGGCGGCGATGCCGATGTCCACGGCTTGCTCGAGCGCGGGCAGGCCGTCGGCCGTGACCAGCACGGCGGCCGCATCGCGGAAGCTCACTTCGGCCGCGCGCTCGCCGGCGATGGTCGGATAGCCACGCGTCTTCACGCCTTGCGCGGTGCGCTCGACGAGGAACAGCGCCACCTTGCCGCCGCTGCGGGCCGGCACCAGGAAGGCGTCGGCCTGGTCGCCCGCGGGCACCACGCTCTTGTCGCCGCTGACGGTCCAGCCGCTGCTGCCGTGCGTGGCCTGCGCCTCGCAGGCATCGAGGCGCCAGCGCGCCTTGCGCTCCTGGTGCGCCAGCACCACCAGCGCTTCACCCGTCGCGATCGTCGGCAGCCACTGGCCTTGCACCGCCGCCGGCGCGTAGGCGCCGAGCACGCCGCTGGCAACGAGCGTCTGCGCGAGCGGCTCCAGCACGATGCCGCGGCCCAGTTCTTCCATCACCACCATCGCCTCGACCGGCCCCATGGCCATGCCGCCATGTTCTTCGGACACGTACAGGCCCGCGAGGCCAAGCTCGGCGAGCTCGCCATAGGCCGCACGGTCGAAGCCGCCCGCCTTGACGACGCCGCTGCGGCGCTCGAAGCCGTAGCTGCGGTCCACCCACTTGCGCACCGCGTCGCGCAGCTGTTCCTGGTCGTCGCTGAAATTGAAGTCCATGTTCGTTGCTCCTTCAGCCGAGGACCGTCTGCGAGACGATGTTGCGCTGCACTTCGTTCGACCCGCCGTAGATGGTGGTCTTGCGCAGGTTGAAATAGGTGGCGGCCAGCGGGGCCACGTGGGAGGCGCCGACGTACTCGCCCTGGTAGCCGGCTTCCATGGCTTCCTGGATGAAGGGCACGGCAAAGGGGCCGGCGGCCAGCATCATCAGCTCGCTGTAGCGCTGCTGGATCTCGCTGCCCTTGATCTTCAGCAGGCCGGCGATGTCCAGCGGGTTCTTGCCGGACTTCTCGGCCGACAGCACGCGCAGCACCAGCATCTCCAGCGCCACCACGTCAACTTCCAGGCGCGCGATCTCGTCGCGGAAGCGCTGGTCGCCCCAGACGCCTTCCGACCTCGCGATGCGCTTCAGGCGCTCGAGCTCGCGCTTGGCGCGATTGACGTCGGCGATGTTGGTCCGCTCGTGCGAAAGCAGGTGCTTGGCGTAGGTCCAGCCCTTGTTCTCTTCGCCGATCAGGTTCTCGGCGGGAACTTCGACGTTGTCGAAGAACACCTCGTTCACCTCGTGGCCGCCGTCCAGCATGATGATGGGCCGCACGGTGACGCCGGGCGACTTCATGTCGATCAGCAGGAAGGAGATGCCGGTCTGCGGCTTGCCTTCGGTGGAAGTGCGCACCAGGCAGAAGATCCAGTCGCCGTGCTGCGCAAGCGTGGTCCAGGTCTTCTGGCCGTTGACGATGTACTTGTCGCCCTTGCGCTCGGCGCGGGTCTTGAGCGAGGCCAGGTCGGAGCCCGAGCCCGGTTCGCTGTAGCCCTGGCTCCACCAGACTTCGCCGCTGGCGATGCCGGGCAGGAAGCGCTGCTGCTGCTCGGGCGAGCCGAAGGCCATGATCACGGGGGCGACCATCACCGGGCCGAACGGCACGATGCGCGGCGCGCCGGCCAGCGCGGTCTCTTCCTCGAACAGGTGCTTCTGCACCGCGCTCCAGCCCGGGCCGCCGAACTGCTTGGGCCAGCCATAGCCCAGCCAGCCTTTCTTGCCCAGGATCTTGGCCCAGCGCTGCATGTCGTCGCGCGTCAGGTGCAGGGCGTTGTGCACCTTGTGCGCGATGTCCTGGGGCAGGTTCTCGCGCACCCAGGCGCGGATGTCTTCCCGGAACTTCTGTTCTTCAGGGGTAAAGGCAAGGTCCATGGCTTGTCTCCGAGTACAGCTTCAATTTAAGCACGGTCGTTCGTTTCGGTCTGTCCGGGGAGTGACAAACCGAGCTGGCCGGCGATGTCGGCAACCGCGGCGCGCAGCAGCGCGACTTCCGCTTCCAGGGCGGCAACCCGGGCCGCCAGACCCCCACTGGACACGGTGGCCGCGGCGGGCGCATCCGCCTGATTGCTGACGTCCACCGGCCCGCACAGCAGGTGCGCCCAGCGCGCCTCGCGGGCGCCCGGCGCGCGCGGCAGCTGCACCACCAGCGGGCCGCCCTTCTCCTCGGTGCGCGACTGCATCTCGTCGAGGAAGGCTTCCACCGAGGAAATGTCGGCGAACTTGTACCAGCGCTCGCTGTGGATGCGCAGTTCGCCGGGTGTCTGCGGCCCGCGCAGCATCAGCAGGCCCAGCAGCACCGCCGACTGCTCCGGCACCACCATCGCCCGCTGGAAGTTGTGTTCCCAGCGGTCGACGCGGCTGCCGCGCGCGGTGAAGGCAAGCGATCGGCGCTTGAGGCCATCCAGCGCTTCCTGCACCTCGGATTCGCTCAGGTTGGTGACGGGATCCCGGCTGCTGCGCTGGTTGCAGCCGGCCACCAGCGCGTTGAGCGACAAGGGATAGGTGTCCGGCACCGTGCGGGCCTTTTCCATCAGGGTGCCCAGCACCCTGGCTTCGGTCAGATTCAGTGGTTCCATGTTCTCGAAGGGATAATCCGGCCTCCCATGAAGAACATCGTCATCCTCGTCTCCGGCGGGGGCTCCAACATGGCCGCCATTGTGCGCGCGGCCGAACGCGACCATTGGGCCAAGGCCCTGGATGCACGCGTCGCCGCCGTGATCAGCAACCGGCCGGATGCGGGCGGGCTGAAGCTGGCCGCCGCCGCGGGCATCGCCACCGAAGTCGTCGACCACAAGGCCTTCGCCAGCCGCGAAGCCTTCGACGAAGCCCTGGCGCGCGCCATCGACGCGCACCAGCCTGCGCTGGTGGTGCTGGCCGGCTTCATGCGCATCCTCACGCCCGGCTTCGTCGCGCGCTACCAGGGGCGGCTCGTGAACATCCATCCTTCGCTGCTGCCCGCGTTTCCGGGCCTGCACACGCACCAGCGCGCGCTGGACGCGGGTTGCCAGGTCGCCGGCGCCACCGTGCACCAGGTAACGGCCGAACTCGATTTCGGGCCCATCCTGGCGCAAGCCGTGGTGCCCGTCCTGCCCGGCGACACCGCCGATGCTCTGGCCGCCCGCGTGCTGACGCAGGAGCACCAGATCTATCCCCGCGCCATCGCGGAACTGCTCCCCACGCTCTGATGCATCCGAAAGCCCTGCTCACCGCCTGCGCCGACCTGGTCGGCCAGGTCCTGAAATTCGAGCACCCGGCGGACGCCGTGGTGTCGCGCTTCTTCCGCGAGAACCGCTCGCTCGGCCCGCGCGAGCGCGCCACGCTGGCCGAGACGGCCTATGCGGTAGTGCGCCGCAAGCTGCTGTACGAGTACCTGGCGCGCTCGGGCAGCGGCCCGCGCGAGCGCCGCCTGGCCATCCTCGGATTCGCCGGCCCGCGCGACTTCCTGCTCGGCGCGCTCAGCGACCAGGAAAAGGACTGGCTGAAGACTTGCGACGCGGTCCAGCCCGGCGAACTGCAGGACCGCCATCGCCACAACCTGCCGGACTGGCTGGTGCCGCCCCTGCAGGAGCAGCTGGGCGACGAATTCTGGCCGCTCGTGGACAGCCTGAACGTACCCGCACCGCTGGACCTGCGCGTGAATGCGCTGACCGACAAGCGCGAGGACGTGCGCAAGGAGCTGAAGCTCGCCGGCATCGATGCCGCGCCCACGCCTTATTCGCCCTGGGGCCTGCGCGTGGAGGGCAAGCCTGCGCTGACGAAGCTGGACGCCTATGCCCGCGGCGCGATCGAAGTGCAGGACGAGGGCTCGCAGCTGCTGGCCCTCATCACCGATGCGCGGCGCGGCCAGATGGTCGTGGACTTCTGCGCCGGCGCCGGCGGCAAGACGCTGGCCCTGGGCGCGGCCATGCGCAACACCGGACGCCTGTACGCCTTCGACATTTCCGCCCACCGGCTCGACAACCTCAAGCCGCGTCTCGCGCGCAGCAAGCTGAGCAACGTCCATCCGGCGGCCATCGCGCACGAACGCGACGAGCGCATCAAGCGCCTGGCCGGCAAGATCGACCGCGTGATCGTCGATGCCCCGTGCTCCGGCCTGGGAACCCTGCGCCGCAATCCGGACCTCAAATGGCGGCAGAAGCCGGAAGGAATCGCGGAGCTGACGGCCAAGCAGGCGGCGATCCTGGAAAGCGCGGCGCGGCTGTTGAAGCCGGGCGGCCATCTCGTGTATGCCACCTGCAGCGTCCTGCGGGCCGAAAACGAGGAAATCGCCGAGGCTTTCGGGGCCGCGCACCCCGGTTTCAGGCCGCTTTCGATGGCAGACCTGTTGAGCCAGGTCAAATCCGACGATGCCGCCAGCCTCTACAGTGGCGAAGCGGGACAGTTCCTGCGCCTTTGGCCGCACCGCCACGGCACCGATGGGTTCTTCGCCGCAGCCTGGGAAAAAGTCCAGTAAATCAAGGGCTTAGCGAAAAATCGCGTGTAGGACTGAACCCCAAGCCTTACAATCCCTCCAACCGACATCGCAGCCGATTTGCCGCTGCGCAGAGAAAGAGACAACCCACCCATGTTCCTTCCCGACTGGGCCGTGCTGAACGCGGCGATCGACTGGCTTGCCCACGGCTTGTGGGATCTGTCCTGGTGGCAGATCGTGATCTATACGCTGGTCACCACGCACATCACCATCGCGGCGGTCACCATCTTCCTGCACCGGGCGCAAGCGCACCGGGCGATGGACCTGCACGCCATCCCGTCGCACTTCTTCCGCTTCTGGCTGTGGCTCGGAACCGGCATGGTGACCAAGGAATGGGTGGCGATCCACCGCAAGCACCACGCCAAGTGCGAGACCGAGGAAGACCCGCACAGCCCGCAGACGCGCGGCATCGACGCCGTGCTCTGGCGCGGCGCCGAGATGTACCGCGCGGAAGCCAAGAACAAGGAAACGATTTCCAAGTTCGGCCACGGCACGCCCAACGACTGGATCGAGCGCAACCTGTACACCCGCTACAGCTGGCAGGGCGTGGGCCTGATGCTGATCCTGAACCTGGCCCTGTTCGGCGCGGTCGGCGCTGCGGTCTGGGCCGTGCAGATGCTGTGGATCCCGATCACCGCCGCCGGCATCATCAACGGCATCGGCCACTACTGGGGCTACCGCAACTTCGAGGCGCCGGACGCCAGCACCAACATCTCGCCCTGGGGCCTGGTGATCGGTGGCGAAGAGCTGCACAACAACCACCACACGTACCCGACGTCGGCCAAGTTCTCGGTCAAGCCGTACGAGTTCGACGTGGGCTGGTTCTACATCAGCATGATGAAGAAGGTCGGCTGGGCCACGGTCAAGAAGGTGCCGCCGAAGCTGGTGCTGGGCGCGATCAAGCCGGTCGCCGACGAGAAGACGCTCGAGGCCGTGATCGCCAATCGCTACGAAGTGATGGCCGGCTATGCCCGCGAAATGCGCCGCGCCTGCAAGGCGGAGATGGAGCAGCTCAAGGCCAAGGGCGCCGACTTCGCCCAGCTGAAGTCCGCCAAGCGCTGGCTGCATCGCGACGACGACAAGGTGCCGGCCTCCGCGAAGCCGCAGCTGGCCCAGGCCCGCGCCGCCCACCCGGTGCTGGACAAGATGGTCACCATGCGCGAAGAGCTGCGCCAGATGTGGATGAACACCAACCAGACGCGCGAGCAGCTGGCGGTGGACCTGCAGGCCTGGTGCCGGCGCGCCGAAGAGAGCGGCATCGAGGCGCTGCGCCAGTTCTCGATGAAGCTGCGGGCTGCGCACGCCTGAGGCGTGACCCCCCAATGAAAAAGGCCCGCAGTCGCGGGCCTTTTTCTTGCGCGGCGCTCAATCCTTGAGGTTTGCCGGCACCTTGCCGCCGTTGGCTTCCATGCGTTTCATCACTTCCTTGTGCAGCCACATGTTCATGGCGGCGCTGTCGTTCTTGTCGCCGCTGTAGCCCAGTTCGTCGGCCAGCTCCTTGCGCTCCTGCAGCGTGCTGTCCATGCCGACCAGCTTCATCAGGTCGACGATGGAGGTGCGCCAGTTCAGCTTCTGGGCGTTCTTGGCGGCCATCCCGTCGAGCACCTGCTCGATGTCGACGCGCTCCATCGTGGCTGCCGCGGCAGGGGCGCCGCCGGAGGACGGGGCCGGCTGCGCTTGCGGAGCGGAGGGTGCGGGCTGCTGCGCCGTGGCCGTGGGAGCGGGTTGGGCCGCGTTGGCGTGGGGGAAGATGCGGCCGAAAATCTTGCCGAGGATGCTCATCTGTCGATCTCCTGTGGGTAGGTCCCATGGTGTGCGCCCACCGCCGACCGTCCTGTCGGACAAAGGCGCGTGTTCCTTCTCCTGCCGTACGAGCGGTCACAGTCCCACATGCAATGGCTACCCGCGCTACACGTGCTGGACAAGCGCAGGGGCTCCAATGGAGAAAAGGGGACTTCCCCCCGCAAGGAGCAAGACCATGAAGAAGATGCTTTCCGTGCTGCTGGTCGCCGGCGCACTGGGTGCGGCGGGCCTCGCGCAGGCCGACCAGGCCGCCTGCGTGACGCGCGGCATGTGCGACAACATCAACCCCGAGGCCGGTGGCGACGCCAACGGCAATTACGACGTGCGCCTGGCCGAACAGCGCGGCCTGGTGCCCCCGGGCACCGCGGCTGCCAACGGTGGCTACTACGGCTACGGCTACGGGAACTGGGGCAATTGGGGCAACTGGGGCCAGCCCTACGCCTCGGCTTTCCCCCGAACCAGCCGCGACCGCGACGGCGACGGCGTGCGCAACAACCGCGACCGGTATCCGGACGACCCGCGCTACCAGTAAAGAAAAAGCCCCGCGATGCGGGGCTTTTTTCTGGGGGACCGAAGCTTATTTCAGCTTCGTTTCCTTGTACTCGACGTGCTTGCGAGCCTTGGGGTCGAACTTCATGATCGACATCTTTTCAGGCATCGTCTTCTTGTTCTTGCTGGTCGTGTAGAAGTGGCCGGTGCCCGCCGTGGACTCCAGCTTGATCTTTTCGCGTCCGCCTTTGCTTGCCATCTCGGTTCTCCTTAGGCTTGGCCGCGAGCGCGCATGTCTGCGAGCACGGCATCGATACCGTTCTTGTCGATCAGGCGCAGCGCGGCGCTGGTCACGCGCAGGCGCACCCAGCGGTTTTCCGCCTCGACCCAGAAACGGCGGTATTGCAGGTTCGGCAGGAACCGGCGCTTGGTCTTGTTGTTGGCGTGGGAGACGTTGTTCCCCACCATCGGGCCCTTGCCCGTTACGTCGCAGACGCGTGCCATCGGCACTCTCCTAGAACCGCCCGGTCACTCACGTGAAGGGCTCACCTCGCCCTGACGGGGGCGGTATCCGGCCGGGGTGTCCCGGCGAAGCCCGCAATTATAGCCCGGCGGGTAACCGACCGCTGGAGGCGGTTATTCCTCCTGCTCCAGGAAGCGCTGGGCGTCCAGGGCTGCCATGCAGCCGGTACCGGCGCTGGTGATGGCCTGGCGGTAGATGTGGTCCTGCACGTCGCCGGCGGCAAACACGCCCGGCACGCTGGTCATGGTGGCAAAGCCCTGCAGGCCGGCGCGCGTGATGATGTAGCCGTCCTTCATCTCCAGCTGGCCCTGGAAGATGTCGGTGTTGGGCTTGTGGCCGATGGCGATGAAGCAGCCCTGGAGGTTCAGGTCCTCGGTGGCGCCGGTCTGCGTGTCCTTCAGGCGCACGCCGGTGACGCCGCTCGCGTCGCCCAGCACCTGGTCGAGCGTCTTGAACAGCTTCAACTCGATCTTGCCCTCGGCTTCCTTCTGCTTCAGCTTGTCGACCAGGATGGGCTCGGCGCGGAACTTGTCGCGGCGGTGCACCAGGAACACCTTCTTCGCGATGTTCGACAGGTACAGCGCTTCTTCGACCGCGGTGTTGCCGCCGCCGATGACCGCCGTGACCTGGTCGCGGTAGAAGAAGCCGTCGCAGGTGGCGCAGGCGCTCACGCCCTTGCCCATGAACTCGGTCTCCGAAGGCAGGCCCAGGTACTGCGCGGACGCGCCGGTGGCGACGATCAATGCATCGCAGGTGTAAGTTCCGCTATCGCCGGTGAGCGTGAACGGGCGCTTCGAGAAGTCGACCTTGTTGATGTGGTCGAACACGATCTCGGTGTTGAAGCGTTCCGCGTGCTCCAGGAAGCGCTGCATCAGCTCGGGGCCTTGCACGCCGTGCACGTCCGCGGGCCAGTTGTCCACCTCGGTGGTGGTCATGAGTTGCCCGCCTTGCGCGATGCCCGTGACCAGCAGCGGTTTGAGGTTGGCGCGGGCCGCATAAACGGCGGCGGTGTAGCCGGCGGGGCCGGAACCGAGGATCAGTACTTTGGCGTGCTTGTTGGTCATGATGGAAAAACCTGTGTGATATACGCCACAGGTCAGTGTACATTTCGGGCCAAGTCGAGAAGTATCAACGGGGTACGCGCGCCGGATGCTTCATCGATCTCTATCCGTTCGATTGTAAGAAGCGATGGCAGGCCGCCGGACTGGAGGGATTTGAAACATGTCGATGCTGTCCAACCTGGAACTGATTCGCCGGGTGCCCTTGTTTGCCCTGCTGACATCGTCCCAGGCGGAGGGTGTTGCCGATGCGGTGATCAAGCGGCGCTTCAAGCGCGGCGAGACCATCGTGGAGCAGGGCGAGAAGTCCAACACGCTGTACATCATCCTCACCGGCCGGGTGCGGGTGGTGACCTCCGACAAGCGCGGCCGCGAGGTGATCCTCGCCACGCTCAACCCCGGTGACTACATCGGCGAGATGAGCCTGATCGACAACGAGCCGCACTCGGCCACCTGCCGTGCCGAGGTGCAGACCGACATGCTGACGCTGGGCCGCGCCGAGTTCGCGCGCTGCCTGCCGGAGAACAGCTCCATGTCGTACGCGATCATGAAGGGGCTGGTGCAGCGCCTGCGCCAGGCCGACCGCAAGATCGAGTCGCTGGCCCTGATGGACGTCTACGGCCGTGTGGCCCGCGCGCTGCTGGAGTTCGCGCAGCCGGACCGCGAGGGCGTGATGACCATCCGCGAACGCATCTCCCGCCAGGACATCGCCAAGATGGTCGGCGCCTCGCGCGAGATGGTCAGCCGCGTGATGAAGGACCTGGAAGACCGCGGCTTCATCGAGACCAAGGAAGACGGTTCGATGATCGTCAAGGACAGGCTGACGACGCTGGGTTGACGGCAAACAACAGGGCGCTCGGACGTGAGCGCCTGCTGCGCTAAGCTCTGCTTGCGCATGACGTACTCCCTGAACACCCTGACCGACACGGCGCCGGCGCCTGCCCCGCGCACCGGCCTGGGCCGCTTTGCCCACGAAACCGCGCTGCTGCTGGGCGCCGTTTGCCTCGTGTACTGGTTCCTGGCGCTGGTGACCCATTCGCTGCAGGACCCGGCCTTCTCCACCTCGGGGGGCCACGCCACCATCGACAACATGGGCGGCCGCCTCGGCGCGCTGCTGGCCGACGCCAGCTACTTCGTCTTCGGTTTCTCGACCTGGTGGATGCTGGCCGCTGGCGTGCGCGCCTGGCTTGCTTCGCTGGCGCGCTGGATGCGTTCGGGCGAGCCGGCGCCCGCCGGCCACAAGTGGCTGCGCGGTCGCCTCGCCTTCTGGCTCGCCCTGGGCGTGCTCATGCTGGCCAGCACGGGCCTCGAGTGGTCGCGCCTCTATCGCCTGGAAGACCACCTGCCGGACCATGCCGGGGGCGCCCTCGGCTATCTCGTCGGGCCGGCCGCGGTGCAGTGGCTGGGATTTGCCGGCTCAGGCCTGGTGTTCGTGGCGCTGATGGTGCTGGCCGCCGCCATCGTGTTCCGCTTCTCCTGGAGCCACGTCGCCGAACGCATAGGCGCCGCGGTCGACGGCTTCATCGAATCGCGCCGTGAAAAGCGCGAGATCGCCGAAGACTTGGCGCTGGGCGAGCGCGCCGCGCGCGAGCGCGAGGAGACGGTGCAGGAGGAGCGCATCGAGATCGAGGAGCACCATCCGACGCCGGTGCTGATCGAGCCCGTGGTCATCGACGTGCCCAAGAGCCAGCGCGTCGCCAAGGAGCGCCAGAAGCCCTTGTTCACCGAGATGCCGGACAGCAAGCTGCCGCAGGTGGACCTGCTCGATGGCGCCAGCAGCCGGCAGGAGACCGTCTCCAACGAAACGCTGGAGATGACGTCGCGCCTGATCGAGAAGAAGCTCAAGGACTTCGGCGTGGAAGTGCGCGTGGTGCTGGCCCAGCCCGGCCCGGTGATCACCCGCTACGAGATCGAGCCCGCCACCGGCGTGAAGGGCTCGCAGGTCGTCAATCTCGCCAAGGACCTCGCGCGCTCGCTGTCGCTGGTTTCGATCCGGGTGATCGAGACCATCCCCGGCAAGAACTACATGGCGCTGGAACTGCCCAACGCCAAGCGGCAGTCGATCAAGCTGTCGGAGATCCTCGGTTCGCAGGCGTACAACGAAGCCAAGTCGCAGCTCACGCTGGGCCTGGGCAAGGACATCGTCGGCAACCCGGTGGTGGCCGACCTCGCGAAGATGCCGCACGTGCTGGTGGCCGGCACCACCGGCTCCGGCAAGTCGGTCGGCATCAACTCGATGATCCTCAGCCTGCTGTACAAGGCCGAGGCGCGCGACGTGCGCCTGCTGATGATCGACCCCAAGATGCTGGAGATGTCGGTCTACGAAGGCATCCCGCACCTGCTGGCGCCGGTGGTGACCGACATGCGCCAGGCCGCCAACGGCCTGACCTGGTGCGTGGCGGAGATGGAGCGCCGCTACAAGCTGATGTCCAAGCTGGGCGTGCGCAACCTCGCGGGCTACAACAACAAGATCGACGAGGCGAAGGCGAAGGAACAGTTCATCTACAACCCCTTCAGCCTGACGCCGGAAAGCCCGGAGCCGCTGGAGCGCCTGCCTTACATCGTGGTGGTGATCGACGAGCTCGCCGACCTGATGATGGTGGTGGGCAAGAAGATCGAGGAACTGATCGCGCGGCTGGCGCAGAAGGCGCGCGCCGCCGGCATCCACCTGATCCTCGCCACGCAGCGCCCCAGCGTCGACGTGATCACGGGCCTGATCAAGGCCAACATCCCGACCCGCATTTCCTTCCAGGTCTCGAGCAAGATCGACAGCCGCACCATCCTCGACCAGATGGGCGCCGAAGCGCTGCTCGGCATGGGCGACCAGCTTTACATGGCCAGCGGCACGGGCTTGCCGGTGCGCGTGCACGGCGCCTTCGTGAGCGACGAGGAAGTGCACCGCGTGGTGGCCTACCTGAAGGAGCAGGGCGGCGAGCCGAACTACATCGAAGGCGTGCTCGAAGGCGGCACGGTCGACGGCGAGGACGGCGCAATGGGCGGCCTCCCGGGCGCGGAAGGTGGCGGCGAGGGCGACCCGATGTACGACCGCGCCGTGGAAATCGTGCTCAAGAACCAGAAAGCCAGCATCTCGCTGGTGCAGCGGCACCTCTCCATCGGCTACAACAAGGCGGCGAACCTGCTGGAAGCGATGGAGAAGGCGGGCTTGGTCAGTCCGATGAACGGTCGCGGCCAGCGCGAAATCCTCGTGCCCGGCCGCTCCGAATGAGTTTCCCTAACGTTCCGTAACGAACTTAGCCGCTCCGGCGCCACCCAACGGACAATGTCCTGTTGGGAGAGAACATCCATGAAGAAACTATTTGCCGCCGCGCTGCTGGCCGGCGCCGGCCTCGCGGCGAACGCGGGCCCGATCGAAAGCCTCGAGAATTTCATCAAGACCGCGAAGACCGGGCATTCCGAGTTCACGCAGGTCGTCTCCGCGCCGCCTCGCAACGGGCAGGCCGGCAAGACCAAGACTTCGACCGGCACCTTCGACTTCGAGCGGCCGAACCGCTTCCGCTTCGTCTACCGCAAGCCCTTCGAGCAGACCATCGTGGCCGACGGCCAGACGCTGTGGATGCACGACGTCGACCTGAACCAGGTGACTTCGCGCAAGCAGGCCAAGGTGCTGGGTTCCACGCCGGCGGCGCTGATCGCCGCCGCGCCCGACCTGGAAACGCTGAAGAAGGACTTCGACCTGAGCGCGCTGCCCGATAGCGGCGGCATGCAATGGGTGCAGGCCCTGCCGCGCACCAAGGAAGGGCAGCTGGCCAGCATGAAGGTCGGCTTCCGCGGCGAGCAGCTCGCGGCCCTGGACATCACCGACAGCTTCGGCCAGCGTTCGCTGCTCACGTTCAACGGCATGCAGGTGAATGCCGGCGTGCCGGCCGACGCCTTCCGCTTCACGCCGCCGCAGGGGGCGGACGTCGTCAAGGCGCCCTGACCGTAGGCTGGGGTGCAACCCCAGCCTCCTTCAGATCTCGCGCGCGATCTGATCGAGCTGCTTGCGCTCGATGTATTCGTCCATCCGCGACAGCAGGCGCCACCATTCGCTGCCGTCGTCGCGAAACACGCGGATCGCGCCCGCCCGCACGAGGATCTTGCGCAGTTCGTCGTCCTCGAAGCCGCCGAGGTGATTGCGCAGCGTTTCGAAGGAACGGTCGGTGAAGCTCTTGTGCGACAGGAAATGGCGCGCCGTTTCCTCCGCCATGAACTCCACCTTGTGCTGCTCCTGCAGGATGCGCAGCTGGTTGCGGAACTGCTGGCGATTGAGCAGGAAGCTGATGCCGCCGCCGACCAGGGCGCCGAGCAGGGCGGAGAAGGTGGACCAGAGCGCCGTAGCCATGGGGCGGACTATAAACTCGGGCGCATGAGCAGCAAGGCCGTCCCCTCCGCCACCGCGCCGCTGGCCGAGCGCCTGCGGCCCAAATCGCTGGGCGAGGTGATTGGCCAGCAGCACCTGCTCGGCGAAGGCATGCCGCTGCGCATCGCCTTCGAGTCGGGCCAGCCGCATTCCTGCATCCTCTGGGGGCCGCCCGGCACCGGCAAGACCACGATCGCGCGGCTGATGGCCGACGCCTTCGACGCGCAGTTCATCACCATCAGCGCAGTGCTGGGCGGCGTCAAGGACATCCGCGAAGCGGTGGAGCAGGCCCTGATCGCGCAGGGCCACGGCCGGCGCACCATCGTCTTCGTCGACGAGGTGCACCGCTTCAACAAGAGCCAGCAGGACGCCTTCCTGCCGCACGTCGAGTCGGGCCTCTTCACCTTCATCGGCGCCACCACCGAGAACCCGTCGTTCGAAGTGAATTCGGCGCTGCTGTCGCGCGCTGCCGTCTACGTGCTGCAGCCCCTGACTGAAGACGACCTGAAGCAGATCGTGCAGCGCGCGCAAGCCATCGATGCCGTGCCGGCAATCGAGGAGGCCGCGCTGGACCGGCTGATCGCCTACGCCGACGGCGATGCGCGCCGGCTGCTGAACACGCTGGAGACGCTGGCGGTCGCGGCGACGAAGGAAAAGCGCACCGAAATCGACGACGCCTGGCTGCTCAAGGTTCTGGGCGAGCGCATGCGCCGCTACGACAAGGGCGGCGAGCAGTTCTACGACACCATCAGCGCGCTGCACAAGTCGATGCGCGGCTCGGACCCGGACGCCACGCTGTACTGGTTCGTGCGCATGCTCGATGGCGGGGCCGACCCGCGCTACATCGCGCGGCGCATGATCCGCATGGCGGTGGAGGACGTGGGCCTGGCCGATCCGCGCGCGCTGCGCATCGCGCTCGATGCCGCCGACGTCTACGAGCGCCTGGGCACGCCCGAAGGCGAGCTGGCGCTGGCCGAGTGCCTGGTGTACCTGGCCGTGGCGCCGAAGTCGAACGCCGTCTACAAGGCCTACAACGAGGCGCGCGCGCTGGTGCGCAAGGAGGGGACGCGGCCCGTTCCCATGCACCTGCGCAATGCACCCACCAAGTTGATGAAGGACCTGGGCTACGGCAAGGAATACCGCTACGCGCACGACGAGGACGGCGGCTTCGCAGCGGGCGAGACCTATTTCCCCGAAGGGATGAAGCCGCCGGAGTTCTATCGGCCGGTGGAACGCGGCCTCGAAATCAAGATCGGCGACAAGCTGCGCGAGTTGCGCAACTTGAACAAGCGCCAGCCGGGAGGGTAAAACCCCTAGAAACGCGCGGCGGGAGTGTCAGGCGCCGCCTTTACAATCCGCCGCATACCCGCCCACAACGTGTCTGGCGGGTTTTTTGCTAGATGGACCCTGCGCCCCAAGAAGGCGTCCAAGTCCACGAACGCGGCAAGAAACGGAGAACAGCGCTATGGAAATCCTGCTGCAGCAGATCATCAACGGTCTGGTCCTGGGCAGCATGTATGCCTTGGTGGCCCTGGGCTACACCATGGTGTACGGCATCATCAACCTGATCAACTTCGCGCACGGCGAGGTGTTGATGGTGGGCGCGCTCACCAGCTGGGCGATCATCACCACCGCGCAGGAGTCGCTGCCCGGCATTCCGGGCTGGCTGCTGCTGCTGCTCGCGACGCTCATCTCCTGCGTCGTGGCATCGGCCCTCAACTTCGTGATCGAGAAGGTGGCCTACCGGCCGCTGCGCAACAGTCCCAAGCTCGCGCCCCTGATCACCGCCATCGGCATGTCGATCCTGCTGCAGACGCTGGCGATGATCATCTTCAAGCCGAACTACAAGCCCTATCCTACGCTGCTGCCGCCGAAGCCGATCCAGTTCGGCGGCGCCGTGATCACCACCACGCAGATCATGATCCTCGGCGTCACGGTGCTGTCGCTGGCCATCCTGATGTACCTGGTGAACTACACGCGCCTGGGCCGCGCGATGCGCGCCACCGCGGAGAACCCGCGCGTCGCGGCGCTGATGGGCGTGAAGCCCGATACCGTGATCTCCGCCACCTTCATCATCGGCGCCGTGCTGGCGACGATCGCCGGCGTGATGTACGCGTCCAACTACGGCACGGTGCAGCACACCATGGGCTTCCTGCCCGGCCTGAAGGCCTTCACGGCGGCGGTGTTCGGCGGCATCGGCAACCTGGCCGGCGCGGTGGTCGGCGGCGTGCTGCTCGGACTGATCGAGTCGATCGGCTCGGGCTACCTGGGCGCGCTCACGGGCGGCGTGCTGGGCAGCCACTACTCCGACATCTTCGCCTTCATCGTGCTGATCGTGATCCTCACGCTGCGCCCCTCGGGCCTGCTGGGCGAACGCGTGGCGGACCGGGCGTAAGGAGCAAGCATGATGCTGAACAAGCAGAACAAGACCGTCGTCTGGGTGCTGGCAGCGCTGGCGCTCGCCATCCTGCCGCTGCTGCTGCAGGCGGCCGGCAACTTCTGGGTGCGCATCGCCGACACCGCGCTGCTGTACGTGCTGCTGGCGCTGGGGCTGAACATCGTGGTCGGCTACGCCGGCCTGCTGGACCTGGGCTTCGTGGCCTTCTTCGCGATCGGTGCCTACCTGTACGGCCTCATGGCGTCGCCGCACCTGGCGGAGAATTTCCCCTGGTTCGCGCAGATGTTCCCGAACGGGCTGCACACCTCGATCTGGCTCACCATTCCATTGGCCGCCATCGTCGCGGGCCTGTTCGGCATCCTGCTGGGCGCGCCCACGCTCAAGCTGCGCGGCGACTACCTCGCCATCGTGACGCTCGGCTTCGGCGAGATCATCCGCGTGTTCCTGAACAACCTGGACCACCCGGTGAACCTCACCAACGGTCCCAAGGGCCTGAGCCAGATCGACTCGATCACGCTGTTCAAGTTCGACAGCCTGGGTATCGAGGGCCTCAACCTCGCGGGGCAGACCGACGTGTTCTGCTGGGCCGAGTCGTCCTGCGTCACGCTCAACTCCGTCACCAAGTACTACTACCTGTTCCTGCTGCTGGTGGCGGTGAGCGTGGTGATCTGCCACCGCCTGGAGCTCTCTCGCATCGGCCGCGCCTGGATGGCGATCCGCGAGGACGAGATCGCCGCCAAGGCCATGGGCATCAACACGCGCAACATGAAGCTGCTGGCGTTCGGCATGGGCGCCACCTTCGGCGGCGTGTCGGGCACCATGTTCGCGGCCTTCCAGGGCTTCGTCTCGCCGGAATCCTTCTCGCTGATGGAGTCGGTGATGATCGTCGCGATGGTGGTGCTGGGCGGCATCGGCCACCTGCCGGGCGTGATCCTGGGCGCGGTGCTGCTGTCGGCGCTGCCCGAGGTGCTGCGCTGGGTGTCGGGCGTGCTGGACCTGCAGTCGATCACGGGCGGCCGCCTCGACGCCTCCATCCTGCGCCAGCTGCTGATCGCGCTGGCGATGATCATCGTGATGCTGCTGCGGCCGCGCGGGCTCTGGCCGACGCGTGAACACGGAAAAGTCCGCCCGGCGGGAGAGGTGCAATGAGCGACACCGTCCTCCGCGTCGGCGGCATCTCCAAGCGCTTCGGCGGCCTGCAGGCCTTGTCGGATGTCGGCCTCACCATCGAGCGCGGCCAGGTCTACGGCCTGATCGGCCCCAACGGCGCCGGCAAGACCACCTTCTTCAACGTGATCACCGGGCTGTACACGCCCGACAGCGGCACCTTCGAGCTGGCCGGCAAGCCCTACACGCCCAGCGCGGTGCACGAGGTGGCGAAAGCCGGCATCGCACGCACCTTCCAGAACATCCGCCTGTTTGCGGACATGACGGCACTGGAAAACGTCATGGTGGGCCGCCACATCCGCACCGGTTCGGGCCTGCTGGGCGCGATCTTCCGCACCCGCAAGTTCAAGGAAGAAGAAGCGGCGATCGCCAAGCGCGCGCAGGAACTGCTCGAATACGTCGGCATCGGCAAGTTCACCGACTACAAGGCGCGCACGCTGTCGTACGGCGACCAGCGCCGGCTCGAGATCGCGCGCGCCCTCGCCACCGATCCGCAGCTGATCGCGCTGGACGAGCCCGCGGCCGGCATGAACTCCACCGAGAAGGTGGTGCTGCGCGAGCTGATCGACCGGATCCGCAAGGACGGCCGCACGATCCTGCTGATCGAGCACGACGTGAAGCTGGTCATGGGCCTCTGCGACCGCGTGACGGTGCTGGACTACGGCAAGCAGATCGCCGAAGGCTCGCCCTATGACGTGCAGCGCGACGAGAAGGTGATCGAGGCCTACCTGGGCCACAGCCACAAGGCGACCGGCAGCGCGCCGGCGGTGGCGGCCAACGGAGAAGAAGAATGAGCCAGACGCTGTTGAAGGTGAGCGGCCTGAAGGTCGCCTACGGCGGCATCCAGGCGGTCAAGGGCGTGGATTTCGAAGTGCGCGAGGGCGAGCTGGTCACGCTGATCGGCTCCAACGGCGCCGGCAAGACCACGACGATGAAGGCCATCACGGGCCTGCTGCCAATGAACGACGGCGACATCGACTACCTGGGCGAGAGCATCCGCGGCAAGGGCGCCTGGGACATGGTGCGCAAGGGCCTGGCGATGGTGCCGGAAGGCCGCGGCGTCTTCACCCGCATGACCATCACCGAGAACCTGCAGATGGGCGCGCACATCCGGCGCGACAAGGCAGGCATCGCCGAGGACATGGACAAGGTGTTCGGCATCTTTCCGCGCCTGAAGGAACGCCGCGACCAGCTGGCCGGCACGATGTCGGGTGGCGAGCAGCAGATGCTGGCCATGGGCCGCGCGCTCATGAGCCGGCCCAAGGTGCTGCTGCTGGACGAGCCGTCGATGGGCCTGTCGCCCATCATGGTGGACAAGATCTTCGAGGTGGTGCGCGACGTGCACGCCCGCGGCGTGACCATCCTGCTGGTGGAGCAGAACGCCAGCCGCGCGCTGGAAATCGCCGACCGTGGCTACGTGATGGAGTCCGGCCTCATCAGCATGAGCGGCGATGCCAAGGAAATGCTGAACGACCCGAAGGTGCGCGCCGCTTACCTCGGCGAATAGGCCGCCTCAGTAGCGCCAGCGCAGGCCCAGGCTGGTGCCGCGGATGTCGCTGGCGCCGCGCACGTCGTAGGTGTCCCAGCCCAGGCTCGCGGTCGCGCGCGGCGACAGGTCCCAGCTCACGCCCACGCCATAGCCCATGGTGCTGGTGTCGGGACCGGCGCCTTGCAGCGGCCGGCCGGTGAGGGTGCCCATGCGGCCATAGACGCCGACGTCGCTGAACCAGCCGGTCTTGCCGACCAGCTTCACGTTCAGTCCCGTGGCTTGCGAGGATCCGAGCAGGTGGTCCAGCGGATAGGTGTCGACCGCGCCGGCCTGCACGTTGACGCGAAAGCTCGCGCGGTCGGCCTGCAGGCCCACGCCGTTGTCCGCCCCGCGCCATCGCAGCGCGCCCTGTGCATGCGCCGTTGCCGCAGCGGCCGCGGCAACGATCACGACCATCCCCAGAAGAGTACGCTGCAACCTCATGGCGGCTCCTCGCGTTGTGCTTGGAGGTTCACTGTCGAGGCTGGTTCCGCCCTCTTTTGTAAGACGAATCCCACAGGCGGCGTAGGAGCCGCGGCTCAGCCTCAATCCACCTTGGCGCCCGACGCCTTCACGACTTTTTCGTATTTGACGAGCTCGGATTTCATGAAGGCTGCGAATTCGTCGGGCGTGGTCGCCACGGGTTCGGCCATCAGCGCGGCAAAGCGAGTCTTTGCTTCCGGCGAATTCAGCGCCGCCACGAAGGCCGTGTTCAGGCGCTGCACCGCTTCCCGGGGCGTGCCGGCTGGGGCGACCAGGCCCCACCAGGTGTCGATGGCGAAACCCTTGAGCACTTCGGCCACCGGCGGCGCCTCGGGCAGGCTGGGCGAACGTTGCAAAGTGGTCACAGCCAGCGCCTTCAGCTTGCCCGCGCGGATGTTCGGCGCAGCGGTCGCGAGGTTGTCGAAATTGAAGTCGACCTGGCCGGAAAGCAACGCCAGCTGTGCCGGGTTGCCGCCGTTGTACGGGATGTGCACGGCGTAGATTCCGGCGTCGCGCTTGAACATCTCGCCCGCGAGATGGCCGGCGCTGCCGTTGCCGCCGCTGCCGTAATTCAGCTTGGCGGGATTCGCCTTGGCATACGCGATCAGGTCGCGCACGTTGTTGATCTTCAGGCGCGCGGCGGTGTCCGCGTTCATCACCAGCACGTTGGGCACCCGCACCATCTGCGTGATGGCCGCGAAGTCTTTCACCGGGTCGTACGGCATCTTCGAGAAGAGCCAGGGATTGATCGCGTGCGTGGCCACCGCGGAGATGCCGATCGTGAGGCCGTCGGCGGGCGCCTTGGCGATGAGGTCGGCACCGATGTTGCCGCCGCCGCCCGGCTTGTTGTCGATGATGACGGTGCCCAGCGATTCCTTGACGCGCTCGGCGAGCAGCCGCGCGGTGACGTCGATCGGGCCGCCGGCCGCATACGGAACGATGAGCCGGATGGGGCGGCCCTGCGCGAACGCGGTGCCGGCGACGCTGGCGGCGATGCCGCCCAGAAGGAGGTGTCTGCGTTTCATGGAAGGCATTGTCCGACAAGCGCGCGAAGGGCTCGCGCGTTGTGATGAGGCAGACCCGCAACAAGGAACACACCATGAAGCTCCAAGCCCTGATGATCGCGGCCGCGCTGGCCGCCGGTTCCGCGATGGCCGCCGCGCCCAACACCGACGCCAAGGCCGATGCGGCCACGAACGCCGCCGCGCCCAAGGCCGCCGTGAAGAAGAGCCACAAGAAGACCGCGAAGAAGAAGCACGCCGCCACGCACGTCGGCATGCACCACGGCGCGCAGCACGGCACGCATGCGATGGGCGCCGGTCCCGCCGCGCCCCTGACCGACCTGCATGCCGCGTCGCGCCAGGCCCGCATCGACCAGGCCTACGCCCACTGGCAGTCGAGCCGGCGCTGAAACTGCAACTTACGCAGGTACACAAAACACTCGCAGTTACATACCGACACTTGATGGCGATGAACAATATGAGGGTGGAGCGTGGGCAGTCACTCTAAGAACGGGAGCAAACATGCATTCACACTGGCTGAAGTTGAGTGGCAATGTAGCGCCGAGCGCGCACCATCGCTCGCATGTGCGCGGCCCCGGTCTCATGAAGAGCCGGGTCGTGTGGATCGGTGGAGTGTGTTTCTCTCTTGCCGCCTGGACCCTGCTGATTCTCGGCGTCGTTCGGATCCACTGAAGCGCGAAATAATCCGGGGCGGTCAATCCCGGTGCTTGTCGGCTTCCGTCGTGAAGGCGTCCGCGTAGAACTCCTCCGGCGGCAGCCGGCACTGGCTGCTGTACTCGGCGCGCGCCGAGTCGACGACGATGGGCGCGCCGCAGGCGTAGACCTGGTGGCCCGAGAGGTCGGGGAAGTCCTCCATCACCGCCTTGTGGACGAAGCCCGTGCGGCCGGTCCAGTTGTCTTCGGGCAGCGCGTTGGAGATGACCGGCACGTAGCGGAGGTTCGGCATGTCGGCCAGGCGGTCCCGCACCCAGGCGTCCATGTACAGGTCCGACGGGCGCCGGCCGCCCCAGTAGAGCACGGCCTGGCGCTGGCTGCCCTTGAACTGCAGGTGTTCGATCAGCGCCTTGATCGGTGCGAAGCCGGTGCCGGAGGCCAGCAGCACCATGGGCTTGTCGGAATCCTCGCGCAGGTAGAAGCTGCCGAACGGGCCTTCGACCCGCAGGATTTCCTTTTCCTTCATCGCCGTGAACACGTGGTCGGTGAACTTGCCGCCGGGCATGTGGCGGATGTGCAGTTCCACCGCCGGCCCCATGTGGGGGGCGTTGGCCATCGAGTAGCTGCGGCGCGCGCCGTCGCGCAGGATGAATTCGATGTACTGGCCCGCGTGGTAGCGCAGCGTGTCGTTGGCCGGCAACTGCAGCTTGACCACCATCACGTCGTGCGAGACCTTCTCCAGCGTGATCACGCGCGAGGGCATCTTGCGGATCGGGAAGGCGCTTTCGTCGGTGACCTGGCGCGACTCGAGCACGACGTCGGTCTGCGGCACCGCCCGGCAGGTCAGCACGAGGTTGTTCGCTTCTTCTTCCGAGGACAAGGCCTTGCTCTGGTGGGAACCGTGCACCACCTGGCCCTCGAGCTTGCGGCACTTGCAGGAGCCGCAGGCGCCGTCCTTGCAGCCGTAGGGCAGGCCGATGCCCTGGCGGATCGCCGCGGCGAGGATGGCCTCCCCGGGTTCGACGCTGAAGGAACGGCCGCTCGGCTGCACCGTGATCTGGAAGGGGCCCGCGGGCGTGGCGGCGGTCATGCGTTGGTTATCCTAGTGCTCTGTAGTACTGCCTGGAACATCGGATTTTGCCCTCAAACCAGACCCCGCTCGGCGCGCTGCCCGGCCGTTTCCGCCGCACCCGGGTGCTGGTGGTCGGTTGCGGCGACGTGGGCCTGCGCCTCGCGCGCGAGCTCGCCCCGCGCGTCCGCGTGCTGGCCCTCACGTCTTCGCCGCAGCGCGTGCCAGAACTGCGGGCCCGGGGACTGGTTCCCTTGCGCGGCAATCTTGACGATCCCCGCTCGTTGGGACGGCTGGCCGGCCTCGCCGATCGCGTGGTCCACCTCGCGCCGCCGCCCGGCGAGCCCGGCGCCGAGTGGTGGCGCGACCGCCGCACGCAGGCGCTGCTGCGCGCGCTGCGCCTGCGCACCGCGCCGGCGGCCCTCGTCTACGCCTCCACCACCGGTGTCTACGGCGACTGCCAGGGTGCCCGGGTCGGCGAGGAACGGGCCGTGCGCCCGCACACGCCGCGCGCGCAGCGGCGTGTCGACGCCGAACGGCAACTGCACGCCTTCGGGCGCGCCAGCGGCACGCGCACCAGCGTGCTGCGCATCCCGGGCATCTATGCGAGCGACCGCGCCGGCGGCACGCCGCGCGAGCGGCTGCACAAGGGCACGCCCGTGCTGCGCGCCGAGGACGACGTCTACACCAACCACATCCACGCCGACGACCTGGCGCGCGCCCTGGCGGCGGCCGTGTGGCGCGGCCGGCCGCAACGCAGCTACAACGCCAGCGACGATAGCGCGCTGAAGATGGGTGACTACTTCGACCTGGCCGCGGACCTGTACGGACTGCCGCGCCCGCCCCGGGTGCCGCGCAGCACCGCGCAGGAGCAGCTGCCCCTGATGCTGCTCAGTTTCATGGGCGAATCGCGCTTGTTGGACAACACGCGCATGAAGCGCGAGCTGCGCGTCCGGCTGCGCTATCCGACCGTGCGCGACGGACTCGCGGGCTGAACTACTGCGCGCCGGCGGGCAGGGTGCCGGTGGATGGCCCCGCCACCGAAGCGGCCTGCACGCGCAGTTCGGTGCAGCGGCTCACGAGCGCGCCGTGGATCTGCAGCAGTCGCTGCGCCACTTCGTCTTCGTTGCCGGTGGCCGGCACCTGCGCGGCCAGGCGCTCGGCGCAGTTCTCGCGCCGCAGGTCCGGTCCCAGCGCGACGAGGTAGCGCTCCAGCCGCAGCAGGCTGCTGTCGGCGCCGCGCGCGTGGTAGCGCTCCAGTTCGGCCTGCAGGCGCAGCCAGCGCTGCACCGCGGGATCGCCGACCAGCGCAGGGGTGCCGAGCGCGATCATCGCGCGCGCCTGCTGGCTCAAAAGGTCGAGGCGCGTGGCCAGGCGGCTCACCATGACCGGGGGCGGCTCGGCGCTTCCCAGCGCCTGCGAAAGCGCCAGGCCTTCGCCCTGCCACCAGCCGAAATCGCTGCCGCGCGCATCCTGCAGCGGTTGCTGGCGCAGGTCTTCCTGGATCACGGCCAGGCGCCGCAGCAACTCGCCATCGACCGTGGCCGCCAGCCGGTCGCCGAAGCCCGGGCCGCCGGTCTCGCGCAGCAGCGCCTGCAGCGCCACGACCTGGTCGCGCTGCTGGCGGAAGCTGACCGGATCGAGCGGCTCCTGCGTGTCGGCGGGCAGGCCGGCCTTGAGGCTGCGGTAGGCCTTCTGGTAGATCAATTCGGAGACGCGGGCATCGACGACGCGCCCCACCACGGGCTGCGCATACGCGGGAAAGGTGGCCAGGTGATCGCTCAGGAAGCGCACGCGCGCGTCGGCCAGCGTGCGGGCTTCGTCCGTGGCCAGCACCAGCGAGCCGCCGGTGCGCACGCGGGCAGCGTTGTGCGGCCCTTCTTCGGCCATGAAAGGCGCCTTCAGCAAGGCGGCGAGGCCCACGCGCAGGCCCGCGCGATCGGGCGAGAGGCCGAAGCGCTGTTCCTTCTCGAGCCACACGATGCCGGGTTCGCCCTGGCTGCCGAAGGCCGCCTGGAACTGGCGCCGGAATTCCGCGAAGGCCGCGCCCGATTGGCCTTCGACCTGCCGCAGGACCTCGGGGCCGAGCAGGCGCGTGGCGGCGATCTTCTGCAGCACCTGCTGGTAGGCCGGCCCGAGCTGCAGGGTGCCGCTGCGCATCCAGTCGTTGCGGCCCTTGGTGAGCAGCGCCTCCTGGTCGTCCAGCAGGGCCTGCACGGCGCGATAGCGTTCCACCGTGCGGTCGAAGGCGACGGGCCGCGCCGTGGCGTCGAAGAGGCCGGCGCTGCGCGCGACCAGCCCCTGCTCCAGCGCGAACAGGTCGTTGGTATTGAGCAGGCGCGAGTGCAGCGCCGTCATGGCCTTGGCCAGCGAGCAGCGCGTCGCCCATTGCAGGCGCGCCTGCATCAGCGCCGGCTGCAGGCTGACTTCTTCGGGCCCGTGGAAGAGGACCGCGCTGCGGGCGAGGTCGCCGGGCAATTCGGTGTGCAGCGTGTAGGCCACCAGCTGGCGCAACTGCTGCGGTTGGCCGGCTGCGTACTGCAAGGACAGGAAGGCCTGCACGGCGGCATCGAGCTGCTCCACCTGCCTGACGTAGTCGGCAACGGCCACGAACTCCGGCAGGTCTTCAGCGGCCGCGGTGAGCTTGCGCTCGGGATTGGCCGGCGACGGGGACTGGCATTCGCCATCGATCTGCAGGTCGCCGCCGGGGGCTTGCGGCACGCCGGTCAGCGCGCTGGCCCGGGCATAGAGCTCGCGGCGGATCGTCTCGACCACGATGTCGCCGAACTCGCGGGCGATGCGTTCGCGCAGCTGTTCCTCGAGGTCGTCGAAGACCTGCCAGGAGCCGGGCATGAACAGCTTCCAGGCGGTGTCCCGGCGCATCCGCTCGGTGGCCGACAGCAGCGACAGCGCCTTGCGCCGGTACCACTCGGGATCCACCGCCTCGCGCCGCTGCACGCGCGCGCGGAACTGCGCATCCGCGTTCAACTGCATGAGCGTGCGGGTCAGCTCCTGGCGCCAGCTTCCGAGCTGCACCGCGGCCACGCAAAGCCCGAGCGCCCACACCACCAGCAGCCCGCGCGCGAAGTCGTAGGCATGGCGGCGCAGGAAGGCGCCCGCGCGGGCGGGAGACGGGAAGTTCATCGGCCGGACGCGATCGGTTGCGCTGGCGCCTGCGGCCGCACCAGCTGCCGCACCGGCCAGGTCTGCCAGAGCCAGATGGCTTCGGACAGGAGAAGCAGGGCGACGATACCGGCGACGAGGCGCAGGCTGCGCGCCAGGCGCGACGGCGCCCGCACCTCGGATTCCTGCAATTCCGACGTCATCACTGCCCCTCCCGACTGCTATGACTGAACAGGAAGGCTATAGCCCCGCGCCTTCATGCGCGTCGGACTACGCCTACAAGGCCTGTCGGACAGATCGCTCACTGCTCAGATTCCCGCGGGGCGGCGCATCGTCGTCATGCGGTCGACCGGCTTGACCGTCAGCTGCCGGATCTGCGCGCCCTGCAGCACGGTCAACAACACCTCCTCCTCCGGGCTGGGATGCGCCCACAAGGCCTTGTACAGCGCCTCCAGCGTGCTGACGGAGGTGCCGTCGATGGCCAGCACCACGTCGCCCGGCGCGAGGCCGGCAGCCGCGGCGGGACTGTCCTGGCTGACCCGCACGATCTGCACGCGGCCGCCTTGCTCGGTGGAACTGATCCCCAGCCACGGCCGGCGGCTCTTGAGCGTGCTGCCGGTAGCCTGCATCTCCGCGAGGATGGGCTTGAGCAGGTCCACCGGCACGAACATGTTGCCCGGCACGCGGCCGTTGTCGCCCAGGGCATCCCCGACGAACAGGCTGCCGATCCCGAGCAACTCGCCGCGCTGGTTGAAGAGCGGCGCCCCGCTGTGGTTGCGCATCGGCGGGCTGGTGAAGAGCGCGCCCTCGATGTGGTACTCCCAGTAGCCCGAGAAAGCGCGCCGGCTCACCAGCTGCGTCATGGCGACGCCAATGCCGTCACCGCCGACCGCTGCCATCAGCGGTTCGCTGGTGCTGGTCTGGCCGGGGCTGCCGAGCGGCACCGGCGTGATGCCGCGCAGCGGCAGGAGTGGACGCAGCAGGCCGAAGCCCGTGGCCAGGTCGTAGGCCACCGCGCGGGCGGGCAGCGTGCGGTTGTCGTGCGTGGTGACCTGGATGCTGTCCGCCTCGAGCAGCAGGTAGCCGATGGTGAGGATCAGGCCGTCGGGACCGATCACCACGCCGGAGCCGCTGCGCTCGCGTCCCAGCGTTTCGGCCGAACGCGCGCCTTCGGTGGCGGTGACGTCGACGCCGACGACGGCATGGGCTGCCTGGACCAGGGTTTCCACGGCAGCTCGACTCGGGGCCTGCATGGGAGCGCCGAAGGCTTGCAGCGCCATGCACAGGAACAGAGCCACAGCTTTAACGGGGCGACTGGCACCATGCGAGAAGAGCATCGCGGCCTCCGGAGCAATGCAGACAGGATGCTTCAATCTGGAGCGATACGCAATAAGTATGCGCGGTCATTCCTCCGGAGGATGCGATGTTAATTTTGAGGACTGCCCGCAACGTTGGCGTGACAGAGTCTTGAATGGAGTCTGCGATCCGAACTCACGTTTTGATACAGTAGGCACGTCGCGCCCGCCAGTCGAGAGATTCGTCCGGGCTCGATAGTCCAGCCACTAGCGAACGGTGCCCTTGCGGGGGCGACTTCAGTTGGCTGAGCGACCGCTTCATTTCTCCTTAAGGAACAAGCATGATCACCCCAGTCGTCCTGTGCGGCGGCTCCGGCACGCGCCTGTGGCCCCTCAGCCGCAAGTCCTTCCCGAAGCAGTTCGTTCCCCTGGTGGGCGACAAGAGCCTGCTGCAGCTGACGCTCGAGCGCGTTTCCAGCCTCGGCCCGCGGGTCATGGCGGTCGCGGCCGAGGACCATCGCTTCCTGGTGGCCGAAATGCTGCCGCGCGCGTTCGGCAACGGCACCGTGATCCTGGAACCCGTGGCCCGCAACACGGCGGCGGCCATGGCGCTGGCCGCCCTGCGGGCCAAGCCCGACGAACTGCTGCTGTTCTGCCCGGCGGATCACTACATTCCGGGCATCGACGAGTTCGTCGCCACCATCCGCGCGGGGATTCCCGCGGCGCAGGCGGGCGCCATCGTCACCTTCGGCGTGATGCCGACGTTTCCCAGCACCGCCTACGGCTACATCGCCCAGGGCGCCGAGCGCGGCGACGGCAGCCGCCAGGTGGCCCGCTTCATTGAGAAGCCGGACGCCGCCTCCGCCCAGCAACTGCTGCTGCAAGGCGGCGTGCTGTGGAACGCCGGCATCTTCCTCACCCGGGCGGACGCGCTGCTGCAGGCGCTGCGCACGCACGCGCCCGACATCCTGGCCTCGTGCGAGGCGGCCGACGCCGCGGCGCGTTCGGAACAGGTGGCCAACAGCGCGCCCGAGACCGAATTCGTGCGCCCGGCGCGCGCGGCCCTGGAAACCTGCCGTTCCCAGAGCATCGACTACGCCGTGATGGAAAAGCACCGCGACGTCTGCGTGCTGCCCTTCAACGGCCAGTGGAGCGACGTCGGCAGCTGGAACGCCGTGGCCGACCTGGCCAAGCCGGACGCCGACGGCAACCGCGTGCACGGCCAGGGCATCGTGCAGGGCGCGCGCGGCACCTTCATCCATGCCCCGCATCGCCCGGTCGTCGCGCTGGGCACGCGCGACCTGCTGATCATCGACACCCCCGACGCCGTGCTGGTGGCCGACCGCGGGTGCGCCGAACAGGTGAAGGACGTGGTGGCTGCCCTGGAGAAGGCCGAGGCCTCCCAGGCCGTCCTGCATCGCAAGGTCGTGCGCCCCTGGGGCTGGTACGACAGCGTCGATGCCGGCGAGCGCTTCCAGGTCAAGCGCATCGGCGTCAAGCCCGGTGCGTCGCTCAGCCTGCAGAAGCACCACCACCGGGCCGAACACTGGGTGGTGGTCAAGGGAACGGCGCAGGTGACGCGCGGCAGCGAGACCTTCCTGCTGAGCGAGAACCAGTCCACCTATATTCCGATCGGCGAAGTCCACCGGCTGCACAACCCGGGCAAGATGGAGCTGGAAATGATCGAAGTGCAGTCCGGGGGCTACCTGGGCGAGGACGACATCGTCCGGCTCGAAGATACCTATGGCAGGGCGTCCTGAGGACGGAGCAACAAGTGAAGCAGGGATCCAGGATATTCGTCGCGGGCCACCGCGGCATGGTCGGCAGCGCCATCGTGCGCCGCCTGCTGGCGGCGGGCCACGCGCCTGAGAGCATCGTCACGCGCACGCACGCGGAACTGGACCTCACGGACCAGGCGGCGGTGCGGGCGTTCTTCGAAGCTGAGCGCCCGGACCAGGTGTACCTGGCCGCGGCCAAGGTGGGCGGCATCCACGCCAACAACACCTACCCGGCCGATTTCATCTACGTGAACCTGATGATCCAGGCCAACGTGGTGCAGTCGTCCTTCGCCACCGGCGTGCGCAAGCTGCTGTTCCTGGGCAGCAGCTGCATCTACCCCAAGCTGGCGCCGCAACCCATGCGCGAGGACGCGCTGCTGACCGGCACGCTGGAAGCCACCAACGAGGCCTACGCGATCGCCAAGATCGCCGGCATCAAGCTGTGCGAGAGCTACAACCGCCAGCACGGCGTGGACTACCGCTCCGTGATGCCGACCAACCTGTACGGGCCCGGCGACAACTACCACCCGGAGAACTCGCACGTTGTGCCGGCGCTGCTCCGCCGCTTCCACGAAGCCAAGCTCGCCCAGGCGCCGGTGGTCACCATCTGGGGCACGGGCACGCCCTTGCGCGAGTTCCTGCACGTGGACGACATGGCCGCCGCCAGCGTGCACGTGATGGACCTGGACCCCGCGATCTATGCGCAGCACACGCAACCCATGCTGAGCCACATCAACGTCGGCTCGGGCGAGGAATTGAGCATCGCCGACCTGGCCCGCACCGTCGGGCGCGTGGTCGGCTACAGCGGCGACATCCGGTTCGACACCACGAAACCGGACGGCACGCCGCGCAAGCTGATGGACAGCGGCCGCCTGCGCGGCCTCGGCTGGACGCCGCGCGTCGGCCTGGCCGAGGGCCTCGCCGACGCCTACCGAGATTTCTTGGAGAAAACCGAATGAATCGCAAGGTCGCCCTGATCACGGGCATCACGGGACAGGACGGGTCGTACCTGGCCGAGTTCCTGCTGGAGAAGGGCTACATCGTCCACGGCATCAAGCGCCGCGCCAGCTTGTTCAACACCCAGCGCGTCGATGCGATCTACCAGGATCCGCACGTGCCGGATGCCCATTTCAAGCTGCACTACGGCGACCTGTCGGACACCAGCAACCTGATCCGCATCATCCAGGAAACGCAGCCGGACGAGATCTACAACCTCGGCGCCATGAGCCACGTGGCCGTGAGCTTCGAGAGCCCGGAGTACACGGCCGACGTCGATGGGACGGGCACGCTGCGCATCCTCGAGGCGATCCGCATCCTGGGCCTGCAGAAGAAGACCCGCTTCTACCAGGCCTCCACCTCCGAGCTGTACGGCTTGGTGCAGGAAACGCCGCAGAAGGAAACCACGCCCTTCTATCCGCGCAGCCCCTACGCTGTGGCGAAGCTGTACGCGTACTGGATCACGGTGAACTACCGCGAGGCCTACGGCATGTACGCCTGCAACGGCATCCTGTTCAACCACGAGAGCCCGCGCCGCGGCGAGACCTTCGTGACGCGCAAGATCACCCGGGGCCTGGCCAACATCGGCCAGGGCCTGGAAGAGTGCCTGTACATGGGCAACATGGACGCGCTGCGCGACTGGGGCCATGCCAAGGACTACGTGCGCATGCAGTGGCTGATGCTGCAGCAGGAGAAGCCCGAGGACTTCGTGATCGCGACCGGCGTTCAATACAGCGTGCGCCAGTTCATCGCCTGGAGCGCCGCGGAACTGGGAATTACGCTGCGCTTCGAAGGTGAGGGTGTGTCCGAGGTCGGCGTGGTGGTCGACGTGCAGGGCGACAAGGCCCCGGCCGTCACGCCCGGACAAACCGTGGTGCGCATTGATCCGCGCTATTTCCGGCCAACCGAGGTGGAAACCCTGCTGGGCGACCCTACCAAGGCAAAGGAGAAGCTGGGCTGGGTGCCGGAGATCACGGTGCAGCAGATGTGCGCCGAAATGGTTGCCAACGACCTCGACGAAGCGCGCCGCCACGCCCTGCTTAAGACGCATGGCTACGATGTGAAGGTGAGCATGGAATAGGGACGCCCCGGCGCGGATAAAAATGAAACGCGCCGCGTTCCGGTTGGAATGAATTGGTGGAAACTGTCCGGATGGGAGCAGGAGCGAACGCAACCCGCGGACCGACATGAGAGCAATTGGAGGTACGGATGGCTGAATCGGAAGTGACGACTGCAGGCGGTTCCGCCCGGCCCGCAGTGAGTGTCATCATCCGCACCTACAACGAAGCGAAGTACCTGGACGAACTCCTTTCAGGCATCGCTGCCCAGGAGCGAGCGGATTTCGACGTCGAGGTAGTGCTGGTGGACTCGGGCTCCACGGATGGCACGTTGGACATCGCGAGGCGCCACGGCGCGCGGATCGTGCACATCCGCAAGGAAGACTTCACCTTCGGGCGTTCCCTGAATGTGGGGTGCCGCGCCGCGGCGGGACTCGTGTTCGTGATGATCAGCGGTCACTGCGTTCCTGCGTCGCCCACGTGGCTGAAGGAATTGGTGCGCCCCCTTCTCGACGACGGCGTTTCCTGCTCGTACGGTCGGCAGATCGGGCGCGACACCACGAAGTTTTCCGAAGGGCAACTCTTGGCGAAATACTTTCCGGAGTATTCCAAGCCGAAGCAGGAAGGCTTCTTCTGCAACAACGCGAACGCCGCGGTGCGCCGCGAGGTCTGGGAGCGCTTTGCCTACAATGAAGAGTTGACCGGGCTGGAGGATATGTATCTTGCCCGGCAGATCCAGGAAAGCGGAGGCACGCTCAGCTACGTTGCCAGCGCCGGCGTCTTTCACATCCACGATGAGAGCTGGCGCCAGGTCCGTGTGCGCTATGAGCGGGAGGCCGTGGCCTTGCAGCGGATCCTTCCGAACGTGCACTTCAACCTGCTGGACTTCCTGGTCTATTTCGTCACCGCGTCTTTCCAGGACATCCTGGCTGCCGCGCGCATCGGTCGCCTCGGGCGGGAATTCGGGGCCATCCTGAAGTTCCGGTCCATGCAGTACTGGGGGACCTATCGGGGCTCGCGCCGGCACCGCCTGGTGTCGGCCGCGCAGAAGCACACGTATTTCTATGCGAAGGATGTGGAGAGAGAAAAGTATGTCAAAGAAAAAGATCGTTGCTTTGTTGCCCATGAAGGCCAACAGTGAACGAGTGAAGGGCAAGAATTTTCGGGAATTCTCCGGCAAGCCGCTGTTCCGCTGGATCCTCGACTCGCTGCTGGAAGTTGAGGAGATCGACCAGGTCATCATCAACACGGACGCCCGGCACATCCTCGCGTCGAACGGCCTCGTGGACGCCGCCCGAGTGATGATCCGGGACCGCCGACCTGAAATCTGCGGCGACTTCGTGAGCATGAACAAGGTGATTGCCGACGACCTGGAAAACGTGGAGGCATCGGTCTACCTGATGACGCACACCACCAACCCGTTCCTGTCGTCCGGCACTATCCGCAAGTGCATCGCGGAGTACCAGGCCGGCGTGGCTGCGGGCACCGCGGATTCGCTGTTCACGGTGGACCGCATTCAGACGCGCTTCTACAAGGCGGACGGTTCGGCGGTCAATCACGACCCGAACAACCTGATCCGCACGCAGGACCTGGAACCCTGGTACGAGGAAAACTCCAACCTTTACATCTTCAGCCGCGAGAGCTTCGCCCGTACGGATGCGCGCATCGGCACGAAGCCGATCCTGTTCGTCGGCCCCCGGATAGAGTCGATCGACATCGACGACCAGGAGGACTGGAATTTCGCGGAAATCGCGGCGCAATACCTGGAGAAACACGATGTCTGAGCCGAAGCGCATCCTTGTGACATGTCCCCCGATGCTGCGGATGATGCCGCAGTTGCAGGCCCTGTTCAAAGGCAGGAACGTCCAGCTCACGACGCCGGAAGTCGTGCAGATCCTTTCGGTGGAACAGCTCAAGGAAATCGTTCCGCAGCATGACGGGTGGATCATCGGCGACGACCCGGCAACGCGCGAAGTGTTCGTTGCAGGCAAGGCCGGCCGACTGCGCGCGGCCGTCAAGTGGGGCGTTGGCGTGGACAACGTCGACTTCGCGGCCTGCAAGGATCTCGAGATCCCGATCGTCAACACCCCTGGCATGTTCGGCCAGGAGGTCGCCGACGTAGGCGTCGGATATGTGATCGCCCTCGCGCGCGAGACCTTCGCGATCGACCACGGCGTGCGCAACGGCGAATGGCCGAAGCCGCGTGGCATCTCGTTGGCCGGCAGGAAGTGCGCCGTGCTGGGCATGGGCGACATCGGCCGCAACGTCGCCAAGCGGCTCGCCGCGTGCGGCATGGAAATCATTGGCTACGACCCGGTTGCCACGCAGGACAGCGTGCCGGCCGGCGTGAAGCTGCAAACTTGGCCAAAAGAGCTGGGAGAGGCGGACTTCCTAGTCGTCACCTGCGCGCTGACTCCTTCGTCGCTTCACATGGTGAACGCCGCTTCCCTTGCGCAAATGAAGCCCGGCGTTCGCGTGGTGAATGTGGCACGCGGTCCCATCATCGACGAGGCAGCCTTGGTTGCAGCCCTGCGCTCGGGGCATGTGCACTCGGCCGCTGTCGACGTGTTCGAAGTGGAACCGCTGCCTGTCGATTCGCAGCTCCGGGAGTTCGGCTGGCGCTGCCTGTTCGGTTCGCACAATGGATCCAACACGGCCGACGCGGTGCTGCGCACGAGCCAGATTGCCGTGCAGAAGCTTTACGGTTTCCTCGGCGTGCAATGACCCGGCTGGCGGTGATCACGGGGTGCTCGGGCGGCATCGGCAATGCGATGGTCGCCCGTTTCCTGGCGGGGAGCTACCGGGTGGTCGGCCTCGACCGCAGGAAACCGGATGGTGCCGCCCCCAGCACTTTTGTCGAAACGGACCTGCAGCGTTTTGCGCGTGACGAGCAATATCGAACCGGGATCGTCGATCGCGTAACCGAGGTTGCAACGGGGGGCATGGTGCATGCTCTCGTGAATAACGCGGCCGAGCAGATACTGGCTGCAACTGCGGACATCGCCCCGGCGCAGTGGCAGGCGACGATGGACGTGAACGTTACGGCGCCGTTCCTGTTGGTGCAGGCTTTATTGCCGCAACTGGCGAACGCGCGGGGCAGCATCATCAACATCGCAAGCATCCATGCCCTGCTGACGAAGCCGGGCTTTGCCGCCTATGCGACAAGCAAGGCAGCGCTCGTGGGTCTGACCCGCGCGCTCGCGGTGGACCTCGGCGATCGCATCCGTGTGAACGCCATTTGCCCTGCCGCGATAGCCACGCCCATGCTGATCGAAGGACTCAAGAGCCGGCCCAAGGCGCTGGAGCAACTCAATAGCTATCACCCGACGCAGGCGATCGGGCGGCCGGAGGAAACGGCAGACCTCGCCTTCGCCATGTGTGCGGACACCCTGCCTTTCCTGAACGGGTCGGTGGTGAACCTGGATGGGGGCATCGGGAGCCGGCTGCATGACCCGGTGTAACGCGCGGCGATGGGACGCAGTCCGATGGCCGGTTGCCAGGCGCTCGTGAAGCCATTCAGCGGCCTGCGCGTGCTTCAACTTTTCCGTTCACCCGCCATCGCGAGCTGGTTGGCACTCGCGTGCCGGATCGCGGCAGCCCTGGCCGTATTCCCCATCGTGTTGGCGGCGCTGTCCCCAGCCGAAGGCGCTGCCTATCTGCTGTTCGGCGTGATTCTCTCCCTGGTGGGCATCCTGGACTTCGGGCTGAACCCGACGTTCACGCGGCACATTGCGTCCGCGCGGGGAAGACAGGCAGAAGTGGCCGAGAGCACGGCTGGCGCGCATTGGGCTTATGGCCGCCTTGTCGCAGTGGTTGCGTTCATCTTCCTGCCCGTCCTGACGTTTATAGTTCGACCTCGCCTGGGCGGCCTGCCCGATACAAGTCACGCCTGGGCGGCATGGGCGGCGTGCATGGCCGCCCTGCTGCTCTCGACCCATGCGAACCTCTACATCGCGGTGCTGAGCGGCAATGAGCGCGTAGTGGAAGTGCGGTGGATGGAGACCATCGTCTCGCTCTTGAGCGTTGGCACAGCCATCGCTGCGGCAAGAACGCCGTGGCCGCTTGTCGCCGTCACGACGGCCAACCTTGGCACCTCGGCGCTCTTCTGGTGCTTGCTACGCCGCCGCACCAAGTCGTTGCCCGTGGTCGACGGCGCGGACGGGCGCGCCTATGCGCGTCGATGCTGGCCGGACATCTGGAAATCGGGTACGGGGGTGGCTCTTAGCCTGGGAGTCGCGGCACTGATTACAGTCTTCGTGGGCAGTGTGGTATCGGCTGTGGTGGCGGGCCCGTTCCTGTTGGCGACGCGCATCGTACAGATCGTCGGCAACGCCTCGCAAGCCCTGTTCTATCCGTACCTGCCCACCTTCGCGCGGCAACTGGCCGAAGGGCACATAATTGGCCGGGCGCTCATGTTCCGCTATCTCGGTGCCCTTGTGGTCGTGCCACTGGCGGCAGCCGGCGCACAAGTTGTGTTTGGGAGGATTCTCACCAAGGCCAATGCAAGCGTTGGATTTCCCGACGCGGCGCTCTGGGCGCTGCTGGTTGCCGCCACCTATGCAGAACGCGCCGTCGGCATGCACACTCAGATTTCCGCCCTTCAGGGGAGAATCAATTGGCATGTAGTCAACGCCCTCGGGTCTTGCGGATTTGTCGTGTTTGCCGCGCTGTTGTGGCCCCCTCTAGGCATCCTCGCATTGCCGCTGGGGCGGATCTTGGCCTATACCTTCCTGAGTTACCCGATTTCCGTCACGGAGAGTCGCTCGATGCTTGATGCCTCTTGGTGGAAGTTCGAGCTCGCTGGTGCGGCGGGCCTGCTGCTGTTTGGGATGTATGTTTGGTGGGGTGCTGCCCAATGACATTCGCCGCTGGTTTTTCAACTGCGTCCGCGCAACGATGCGGGGCTCTTGTCGTGTTGATGTTGCTGGCAGTTCAGTCAGCACTGGCACAGACGACTTGCGAAAACTTCGGATTCATCCCGAAGGGCACCAAGCACGTCTACAACAATGTGTGGGGAGCCGCTGCGAAGATCGACCCCGTCACGGGACACTCCCAATGCGTCGCGGTCGATGAATCCTCAGTGCGGTTCGAATGGAGAAATTTCCCCAGCGGCAGAGGTCAGGTCAAGTCGTACCCGCACGTGACAGTCGGCTGGGATTGGGACGGGAAGATTACCAAGGAGAGCATCTTCCCAATGGGGGTGGCCAGGGCCGAGAGCCTGCAGTCCGACTTCGCCGTAGAAATGTCCGCCATTGGACGCTACAACCTGGGATTCGACATATGGCTCTCGAGAACATCAAAAGTAAGCGAGCCGCGGGAGGAACTGACTCACGAGATCATGATCTGGACCGCGAGCCAGGGCATGAAGCAATACCATCCCGCAATAGGTTCTCTGACTGTGGCCGGACGCACGTTTGACCTCCACACGAGCAGTACGCAAGAGGGTAAGTGGCGCTACATCGCATATGTCGCGCGCGAGCCGATGACAAAGGGAACTTTGCCGGTCGGCGCTTTTTTTGCCGACTTGAGAAGGAAGGGCCTACTGAAAGGCGATGAAATCATTCACGGCGTTTCGTTCGGGAATGAAATCGTAGAAGGCCAAGGTGCTTCCACTCTCCGTGCATTCGATGTGCGTTAGGCACCTGTTTAGCGTCGGAGGATCTCGTTTTCACGGATACGCAGCATGGGAATGATCGACGCCAACATCAACGCGTTCCAGGGCTGGTAAAACTCGAGGGTGACCTCAGTGATTCCGTTCAGGGCCAGAACCATGATGACGGCTTGCGCAGCGCTGTAATTCCATCCAGCCGCCCGCATCGACGAAAGAGATTTTACCGATCCGAATACGAAAAGGACGGTGATTCCAAGGCCCACGTACCCGATATCCAAGGCTGCTTGAAGGTAGGTATTGTGAAGAGAAATCAGTTCAGGGCGGTCTGAAATCGTCGCGAAGATTGCTTCATAAAAGGCATATGCCCCGGACTCGAACTGGCCATAGTGGCCGAATCCGAAGATATGTTCGAGCTTGCCTTTGGCCAATTCAAATATGCCGCCGGCCCATATGATCTCGCGATTGGTGAAAGTGGTTGCACCATCTCGCGCTCCCAGGGTCAGGGCGGGCAGGTAATCCGCTCCGACAACAAAGAGAATGCTGGTGCTCCACAAGACCAGCAAGGCGCGCCCGGATAGCTTCGGCGCCGCGATGACGCCGACAGCACACGCAAATGCCCATACCAAACCTGCGCGGCTATCAGCCAATACGCAGGTGATGATGGGGGCTGCGATGAGCAAAGGAACGTCACGCCAGAGCCGTTGGTGGTAGAACTTGATGAGGCCCGCGGTCAAGGTGGCGCTGGCGATCACACCTGCGTTGTTGACGCCCCAGGCTAGAGGAAGCTGAACCCGATTCATGGCGATGCCGAGGTACGCGAGCATCTGAGCCGGTTGTTCGGTGGTGGCAACGTAGTTTGCGTTCCGCATTCCAAGTGCCCACAACGCAAGGTTCAGGCCCGTATACAGGCCGAGAAGCTTCAGCGTCAGTTTGAAAGGATCGACGTCGACGTTGGCGCGTCCCCGGTAGAGTTCGAGTGCCGCAATCGCGGTGACGATCATCGTCACATAGATCAGCATTCCGAAGCAAGCCAAACGTACATCCTTCGACTCGGAAAACCGCCAGCCTCTGAACAGCGCTATGAATTCCAGAAGAAACAGAGCAATACCGAGCCAGTACACGCCGTTGTTGGCAGCCACCAGCCGATGTGGGCGCTTGGTCAGCAACAGGTGTACGCCAATTGCAAGAGGAACGGAGGCAGCGAGCGCGAACAGCAGCACGTGTGCGCGCGTCAAGTCTCCCCCCTGCCACCATACGATGGCAGGTAGAAAGGCTGCGAAACCCAAGAGGAGCCGCAGAGTGATTGAAAGCGCTGCCATGGCGGGGTTTTATCTGGTTCGACTCGCTCGGGCGGAAAATCAATCCTTGGTGCGAGATGGGCGTTTCGCTGCTTCGGACAGGACACCGACAATGAATCTTGTGTTGGTGCTTGCGTAGCGACGCCATAGCCGCCTCGGCTCCGATGCGAGACGGTGCAGCCATTCTAATCCTGCTGCGCGCATCCACTCTGGCGCTCGCTTCAAACTGCCGGCGTGGTAGTCGAAAGCGGCGCCAACGCCGATCATGACGCCTTTCACGCGGGGCCGGTGGGCAGCCATCCAGAACTCCTGCTTGGGACAGCCGAGGCTGACGAACACCACCGAAGCGCCGCTTGCATTGACGGTCTCCACGACGACATCGTCTTCCTCCGTGGTCATCGTTCGAAAGGGAGGCGAAATCATTCCGCCAATCAGGAGGGTGGGGTAGGCCTGCAGCACTGCAGCTCGCAGTCGCTCCAATGTGCTCTCTTGACCGCCGTAGAAGAAGACAATCTGCTTGTGTCGCTCGGCCTCGGCCAAATATTTCCACATGAGGTCAGGTCCGTTGATGCGGTCCTGACCTGGAAAGCCTTTGCGGCGCATCGTCCAGGCCACCGGGGCGCCATCGGGCGTGACCAGGTCGGCCTCCTTCAGCACCTTGGAGAACATTGCGTCGCCCTGCGCGGTAACCACCGAATGCACATTGCAAATGCACACATAGCGCGATCGGCGTGAGCGTCCCCAGTCAATCAGAGTCCCGATCGCCTCGGACCAGGTGAGCGCGTCGATCGGCGTGCCTTGCACCTCCACCAATCGTCGCGGGGGGGAATCAACTGATGACTGCATCGGTGCGGTTAATTCTGAATCTGAAGTCAAGCCTGCGATTTTCCCGCTCGTGCCGTACTTCCACAAGCGGACTCCGTCCGTGCCATTTGTGCAGGCCCAACTTTGGCCGCGTTTGTCGCGCCTGCACAGCAGGCGGCTTCGTTCGGCACAAGGCAACCACCGTCCGTGACGAGCCCGCCGCGACTTCGGTTACCTTATGGTGCCTTGCGAAGAAACTGCCGGCGCCCCCCGTTCCGGTGGGATGCGTCCTTTTGAACCGAAACTGCGATGAATGAACTTTCCCCTACCGACCACGCCGGCCCCGTCAATCCCGCGGGGTTGGGGTGGCGCTTGGCGCGCGACTACCTTTCGTGGCGCATGCGCCATCCGATCGCCTCGGCAACGAGCCATAGCAAGCTCCGCGCACTTTACGGGTCCGAGCGCGGAAACGCTGCCGTTGTCCTTTGCAACGGCCCCAGCCTTCGGTCAGTCGATTTCGCAGCCCTGCGTGGTGTGAAGTTGATCGGATTGAACAAGATCAACTTGCTGCTCGAAGAAATACCGGGTCTGAAGATCGACTACTTGGTGGCTGTCAACGATCTGGTGGTCAAGCAGAATTGCGACTTCCTGAACCGGACGGCGATCCCCACTTTCGTGTCGAGTCGCAGCATTGGAGTCTTGCAGGCGCGCCCTGGACTCCACTGGCTGTATGCGTCGCCGGTCGACAATTTCGCTACGCAAGTATTTCCGAGCATGTACGAGGGGGCAACGGTGACCTATGCGGCGCTCCAGCTCGCCTACCATCTCGGATTCTCGAGGGTGGCGCTGGTGGGATGTGACCACAACTTCGCCGTGAAAGGGACTCCCAACCTCGCCGTGAAAGCGGAGGGAGCCGATAACAGCCACTTTCATCCGAACTATTTCGCGCATGGACAGACCTGGCAATTGCCGGATCTCGTGGAAAGCGAAAGGGCCTACATGCTCGCGCACAAAGTCTACAGCGCGGCCGGTCGAGAGCTGTACAACTGTACGGCAGGTGGAAAGCTCGAGATATTTCCGCGCCTTCCCCTTCAGGACTTCCTGAATACCGCGACCCCGTTAAATCGCCCAACCATGCTTTCGTCTCAATGAGCACACTCATTTCCATGGTGACGCCCTGCTTCAATGCAGAGAAATACATCGTCGAGACCGTCGAATCCATGCTTTCGCAGACCGCGCTCGCTTCGGGGCGCGCCCAGCTGCAATTGATCGTCTGTGATGGACTGTCGCGGGATGCGACAGTCGAGAAGGTGCGGCAGCTGAATGACTCGCGCATCGAAATCGTCTCCGAGCGGGACGCCGGAATGTACGACGCGCTTGCCAAAGGTTTCGCCAGAGTACAGGGTTCCATCATGGGGTACCTCAATGCTGGCGACTATCTGCATAAAACGGCGTTCGACGTCATCCTCGACATCTTCGAGAACGACGAAGTGCAGTGGTTCACGGGGAACTACATGTTCTACAACGACCGCTCGCAACCTGTCGGCGGCAAGACCGTCTTTCGGTTCACGTCCCAGTTGTTGATGAAAGGGTTGTACGGCAGGTACCTGCCAACCATTCAGCAGGAGTCAACTTTTTGGCGTGCCGATATGCTCAGTGTCGTCGACATGAAGGTGCTCGCCGGGCTTCGACTTGCGGGCGATGCATATCTTTGGAGGAGTTTTGGCGCGCAGGCGCCTCACCATACGGTCCGCGCATTCATTTCCGGGTTCCGTATTCACGAAGGGCAACTTTCGGAGGGTAAAGCAAAGTACTTCGACGAACTGCAAAGCTTCTCGCAGCGACCAAATCCGCTCGACATGCTCAGGTGCCTCTTCGAAGGCGTAATGTGGCTGCTACCACCGCGCATCCAGTTATTGTTCAGCAGGAACACGACCTGGATGTACGACCACCGCCTGGAGAAATGGCGCAAACCGACTCTCAAGGAGTTGTTGGCGCGCCGCAGGATCGGTCAATCCTGAGGCGTGCGTAGAGGAATGCGGACTCCGGAGCCCGAGTTCAGGGATTCGGAGTCCGCTCTGCGGAACCCTGCGGCTCGTAGCTGTATTGACGGTAGCGGTAGGCACCGTATTTATACCCGTAGCTTCCGAAATGTCGGCGGCTGAGATCAACGGCGTTAAAGATGACGCCGGTGGCTTGTCGGCCCGCGTGCGCAAGGCGACGCGCGGTTTCTTGCAGTTCACCGAGCTGGGTCTGTTCAGCCCGGGCAACGAGCAGCAGCGTGCCCGCGTGGCCGGCAATCGAAAGCGTATCGGCGGCTGCGAGCACCGGTGCAGTGTCGATCACCACGATGTCGTATTTGCTGGAGAGCTGGTTCAAGAGCGTAGTAAACGCACCGCTCATCACGAGTTCCGCCGGGTTCGGAGGGAAGATCCCCGAGGTGATCAGGTCCAGGTTGTCCAGAACTTGCTTGCGAATGGCAGATTCCAGCGAGATCGAACCCACGATCAACTCGGACAAGCCCCCTCGGCGAGGTTGTCCGAAATATTGATTCAGGTGGCCCTTGCGCAGGTCAGCATCGATCAAAAGCACCCGGCGTCCGCCGCTCGCGAGTACGGCGGAGAAGTTGGCCGACACGAAGCTCTTGCCGACGCCCGGCGTGGCCCCGCTGATCACGACCCGATTGTTCGGAGCGTCCAGCATTGCAAATTGCAGTGCCGTGCGCAAACTGCGCAGGCTTTCCACTGCGACGTCGTTCGGAGCAGTGTTCGAAAGAATGTGCACGCCTGGACGCTTCTGGGCGAGACTTTGCGCCATTAAGGCCTGCATCTCGCTCATCGGAATCGTGCTGTAGACGTTCAGCCCAATGTGCGCTTCGATCTCCTGCGGATTGCGGATGCCGCGGAAGAAAGCGGCGCGCGCCACGGCAAGCGCGACTCCGCCCGCTAGGCCGGCGGCCAAGGCCAGTAGCATCACCAGGCCGCGCCTGGGAGCGATCGGCCCTTCGGGCGCAACAGCGGCGTCGATCAACCGCACATTGCCGACCTTTCCCTCGCGTATCAACTGCAGCTGCAAGGCATTGTTCCGCAGTTGCTGGTATAGCTCATTGTTCACCTTGACGTCGCGTTCAAGGCGAAGTGCGTCCTGCTGCACCGTGGGCAAACCTTTCACCCGTGCGTTGAGCGCCGCGATCTCGCGGTTCCACGCGGCAATCTGCTCGTCCAGTGTCCGGACCGTCGGATGCTCCGCCGTAAAGCGCGAAATCAATTCGCGACGGCGCTGCTGGGCCTCGAGCAGCTTGGACTGGAAGTCCACGCTTCGGCCGAGGATCAAGCGCGCCTCCTCGTCCAGGGCTACGGTGCCTTGCTGGTTGCGATAGCGGTTGTACGCTTCTTCCGACTGGTCCAGCGCCCGCTTGAATTGCGGCAGTTGCACATCGAGGAAGGCGAGGGTCTTCTCTGCCTCTGCGGCTTTCCGCTCGACGTTCTGGCGAACGTACTGGTTGCCGATTTCGTTCAGGATGCGGGTCAGGCGCGTCCGGTCGGAGTCCTGGAGCGTGGCGTCGATTACGCCGGACTGCCTGCCCTTCTCCACAAGCTTCAATCCATCCTGAAGAAACTCGATCGTGGCCAGCCTGGATAGACGAACCACGTTGAACTGCGCGCCCGCCTTGGCTTTGATATCCGAAACAAGGATGGTGAGAGGCCCATCGGGGGTTTCAGCCGTCAGGGCTGTGCCGACCTGTCCACGTATGTCGGGAATCTCCGGATGGCTCAGTTGGTAGGCTCCAGAGCCGAGCGCCGTTAGCCTGAACCGCGAGCCCTCCAGGTCGGACGGCACATCGAATTTGGGAACGCTGATGCTCTCGGCGCCAGTCACCCAACCTCCGATGCTGGGAAGAATGGGATCGGACACGCTGGTAGCGTGCCGGGCCAGCCGGCTTCCCAGCAGCGGCAGGTACCTTGGCCGTGCGTCGATGTACAGCAAGGTCTGGTCCACTGCCCGGCCTATGACCATTCGCGACCGGATGATTTCCATTTCCGCCGCGGCAGGCGTCTTCACATCAAACAGGCTTGCAGCTTCTCCCAGGAAGCTCTTCGCCGAGCCAGCCGAGTCTTCCACCTGAATCAGCAAGTTGGCCTCGTACTGGGGGCGGGCAAGGAAGGCATAGGCCACGCCCCCTAGCAAAGCGACGGCCGTCGTCAGGGCGATCAGCCACTTGTTGTCGACGACGATGTCCCAGTATTCGAGAAGGTCGACCTGCCGCTCGTTTCCAAGGGTGGCGGGCGCCAATGCAACCTGGCTCGTCGCCGGTTGTTGTTGAAGCGGGTGCGGCGCGTTCATTTGGTAGCCTGGTTTGCAAGTTTTTGGATGCGCGGTAGCCAAGCGTCGACGCCCTGTACCAGAAGCGAGAGGGCTTGTCGAAAAGCGTCTTCCGATTGTCTGTACGGATCCGGGACGTCCGCCTGAATGAATTCGCCCACGCGGATGACGCGTCCGTGCGCTTGAGGATGTTGCTCCTCGATGCGGCGCCGCTGACCCACCGACATCACCAGCACCAAGTCCGCTTCAAGGCACATCTGCCTCGTGATCTGGACCGCGCGATGCGCCGAAATGTCAATGCGGAGCTCTTGCATCAGCTTGACTGCAATCGGATCTGCCGGCGCTCCAATCAAGGCGCCCAGTCCGGCAGATCGAACGGCAATGCCGGGAAGCGCCGCAGCGAGCAGCCCCTGCGCCATCGGGCTGCGGCAGATGTTGCCCTCGCACACGACCAGCAGCGATCTCATGGGCTGATGATCTGGCGGCCGTACGTCAAAGTCTGCGCGCTGGGAACAATCAGGTTGATGATTCGGTTCCACTGCACCAGCGGCACGGGGTCGATGTACACAACGTCGCGCGGCCGGAGCGGAAAGCTCTCCGCCAAAGCCAAGGCGACGGGGCTGCCGGCTTTCAGGTGGTAGATCGTGGGCGCCGCTTCCCGGTTGCTCCGGATGACGTAGATCTGGTCCGTGTTGGCGGTCGTCAGGTTCGGGCCTCCAGCTTCCGCCAGGGCTTCGTTCAGCGTCATGCGCCCGCTTCGCATCAGAAGCGCCGACGGCCGCAGGATTTCACCCATGACAAAGACCTTGCGTTCTTCGCGGTGGCGCACCGACACAAGATCGCCGCTCTCCAGCACGATGCGGTTCGGGTTCACGCCCGCTTCCTGCAGGCGCAGCAGGTCGATCACCGTCGTGGTGTTGCCCCGGGTTAGCGTGACGAACGAGCGGTCGCCGTTGGGCGTGACCCCTCCGGCCCGGTTAATCGCCTCGGGCAGCGTCATGGGCACGTCGGTAAAGATTTGGCTGCCGGGTAGACGCACTTCGCCGTCGACATAGGCACGGCGGCTCCGGAAAGAGTTGATGCGCACCGTTACCTGTGGATCCTTGATGACGCGGGCGATACTGGCGCGAACGCGTTCACCGGCTTCAGATTCGGTGAGGCCACCCACATGGATGCGGCCCGCATACGGGAAGAAGATTTCGCCTCGACTGTCGACAATGAATCCCGGCGCGCTGGCGATTCCCGTGGGGTCCACCTGCTGGCTGATCACCGCACCCGCGGCCGGCAGCAATTCAGGATGGTCGTAAACGACGACGGTGATGATGTCGCTGGGGCCGATCGTGTACGGCTTGGGCTCTGCGAACAGACGCGCTACGTCCGGAGAAATCCCGGTCGGCAGGGCTTTCCATTCGGCCTGGATGAGCATCGGCGTGATGGGAATGACTACCCCTTGCGGCGGATTTGCGGGATCCGCCGGGACGTACTGGCCCAGCGTGATGCTGCTGCGAGTGGAGGGGTCGGCAAAATCGAACCCGGGCGCCGTCACCACGGCGCAACCTGGCAAGAGGCCTGCAACCAGGAGCGCTCCGAGATACAGCCCCGCACGAATTCTTTGTCTCAACCCCATTTCGATCCCGTGCGCTTGACGCAAACGTGTGACTTTAACCCAGCCGCCCTCGGAAATCCGCCTCTCCCCACAGAGGAGCCCGTCCTAATCGTGCAATGCTCCCGATCCGGGGGATTGCCGCGCCGCGTCTCGGATGCGTCGGAGGTTGTCTTCGAAATAGGCCAGGCCGGCGCGATCGGAGTTAAAGACTGCGTCCAGTGAAGGGACTGGGGGCGTGACGCCATAGCCGATGCGCACGGTGTTGCCGCCTTTTTCTCGCAAGGTGGATTCCGTGCCCACCGAAAAGCGAGGCGTCCCGGTCACCTGGAGGCCCCCGGGGTTCATGTCGCGTCTCGGTCCGATCGGCACCGAGACCATCAGTCCCAGGAACTGACGCGCGGGAGAGTTTTCGAACTTGCTGTGGCGGTAGTAGAGGTTGACCGCCACGTCACCGAACCACTGCCGCATGCCGACCTGCACGCCGACGTCGTTGCGCATGAAGTTGCCCGCCGTAGCTTCCAGGTACGTGCGCGTGGGCTGGAAGTGATAACGGTAGCTGGCAAGAAACGGTCGGGCGGTGCGCGGCCCCTGCGTATCTGGATTGCCATAGTCGCCATTCCGGAATACGCCAGCTTCCGCGGACAGCCGGTGCCTGCCGTCGCCGGGCTCCCAGCGCAGCGAGCCGTGAATGCCATCGTAGTAGCTCCCGTAGCGGCCGATTGTCGCTTGCGCAGTCAGCGCTGCGAGGCCGCGCCGCTTGACCTCGACGTCGTCGGTGGGGGCGAGCCAGCGCTCCAGCGGCAGTCTCATCACCTGCGTGAACGCAAGCCGCTCGAGTCCTCCGACGACGCGACGGCGCCCGAATATTGCGCCTTCTTCGTAGTCACTGCTGTTCGCGATCGGCACGTCGAAGCGAGCCTCCACGGTGGCGCCGCTCCACAAAGGCTGGAGAAAGCCGATATTGGCGCCCACTGAGTAATCCAGGACGCCGAACTCGGAGCCGATGTTTGTGCGCAGCACCGGGGACAAGGCTACGCGCAGGGTTTGCCAGCTCGGCGCATCGCGGCGCACCACCCAGTCGGCGTCGGTCTGCAGCAAATCCAGCGCCGTGGTCCCGGGAGTGGAAAGCTCGCCCGCGGCGCATCCGGCGGCGTCCGTCTGGATCCACATGCGCAGGCAGTCCGTTTGTCCGGTGATGGCAACCATCGGGAGCTGCCGCTGCGTGAGAATGAAACGATAGCCGGCTGGCGAGTCGCCGAGCGTGCGGGCAATCGCGGCCAGTGAGGCGCCGACGGCATCGAGGCTGTTCCAGTTGTAGGTGGCGTTGTTGGCCCGCGCGGCCACCGATCCGTCGGGCATGCGGCCCACCCAGATATCTTCCAGGCCCGCGGCGCGCAGGGCGGCTGCGAGGTCACGCATTCGGTCGTCACTCACGCGCCGGCTGTTTGTCGCTCCAGGCTGGGGCGGCAGCGGTGGCGCTGAGGTGGTGATGGGTGTAGGTACAGCTCGAGCTTCATAAGCGGGCAATGGCTGCTGCACTCCGCGCAACGCCGGGGGGGGCTGATTCGCGGCACCTCCCAGTGCCGGGACTTTGTAAAGCGGGATCGAGATCCCCGCCGATACCCATGACTTCTCGGTCAGGTCGGTTCCCGTCAACCGGACATTGGCTCCCAAGAATCCACTCCAACCCTCAGGCAGCCAAGCCTGCGGCGCGAACAGGCGCACTCCGGCCCAGGCATTTCCATCGGTGTATTCGACGTGGCCGCGCACCCAGGCTGCAGGCTGCCACGCCGCAGCCGCGAAGGGGCCGTCGAGCGGGGACCGAGAGCCGGCTACGCCGGCTCCGCTGCGCTTGGCTACACCGCCGCTGACCTCCCAATCGCCTGCACTGAACGTGCCGACTCCGTAGTAGCTCCGGAAATAGGTGACCGATCCGCCCAGGTCGGTTGCGCCGACGGCGATCCGGAATCGTCCGGCGGTGTCCAGGCCGATGCCGAACTTCCCCGAAGCGGACAGATCCCGCGCGCCGCAGTCGACGGCAAAGCAATTCGCGTCCTGCGGGGAACTGGCGGCCAGCCGACCCGAGACCTCCATGTTGGGCAACAGGCCGAAACCCAGCACATAGTTATGGCCCGACGGGTTACGGACGTACCCCGCAAGTTGATTGTCGTAGCCTAGAGCCATCCGGCCCCAGCCGAGAAGTTGGGCGTTCGGGGTGATGCCGTAGCCCGTAAACCCCCCTTGGGTGAATGTCTGATCCATCCCCGACGCGAACGCGGGAAACAAACAGGCGAGAGCAAGCGCGCCACTGCGCGCAACCTGTAGCTCCAGATAACAGCGCAGGGTGATAGCGGGCGGTGTCGGCCTGTTCATCTGCATAATTTGGGGATACCTTGGAGGACCATTCGTGGCGACTTATTTGGAACTGAAGCAGCAGGCGGAAAAACTTCTCGCCGAGGCGGAGTCCATGCGCAGGAAGGAGATCGTCGACGCCATCGCGGATGTGAAACAGAAAATTCGCCTATACGGCTTGACGGCTGAACAATTGGGCCTGGCCCGCAATGCGGGCGCGCAGGTAAAGAAGCGCGGACCCACAACAACCAAGAAGAGTGCCGCCCCGGCCGCAATCAGATACCGCGGTCCCAACGGGGAAACCTGGTCGGGTGGCCGTGGCCGCAAGCCGCGGTGGGTTGTCGATGCCCTTGCGAGCGGGAAAAAATTGGAAGAGTTTGCCGTCCAGCCTGGCTGAGGTGCCGGCCCCGCGCTGGAGGCGCGCCTCAGCGAGAGCCATCTCCGGTAAGAACGACCCGTATTGTCTTGACGAGGATCTTGAAGTCGAGCCACAGAGACCAGTTCTTTACATAGCTAGCATCGAGCCTGACACGCTCGGCATAGGTCAGACGGTTCCGACCACTTACCTGCCAAAGGCCCGTGAGGCCCGGCCGCACCGCGCAATAGCTCGGCCAGTAGACACCGTAAAGCCTCTTCTGGTTGGGCATGCACGGACGCGGGCCGACAACGCTCATGTCGCCTACTAGCACGTTCCACAGTTGGGGTAGTTCGTCCAGACTGGTGCGGCGAATAAAGCGGCCGAAAGGTGTAATCCGAGGGTCGTTTTCCAGCTTTTGATACTGGTCCCACTGCTGCCGCGCCTCACTGTCGGTGTCCAGAAACGAAGTCAACACCTGATCCGCATCCGAAACCATCGATCGGAACTTGTAGAAGTGGAAGCTCCTGCCTCCGCGCCCGATGCGGGGTTGCGAATAGATGACCGGGCCGCGTGACGTCAGCTTGATCCCCACGATCACGGCCAGCAACAGGGGCGAAAACAGGACAAGAAAGAACACAGCACCCGCGACATCGCAGCCGCGCTTCACACAACGGCCAAGTGCGCCAAGAGCTACTTGCTCTTCGCGCAGCCTGTCAGGGACGGTCGCAGGGGTCGTCAGTTCTTCGTTGATCCGGTACATCCTTGGACTTTCTTACGCTCAATTGCAACTAGAAGCAACAGCAAGACGTATCCTACACAACCTCAGCGCACCCGCCAATGCTCCCATGGGATTAAGCAAGAAACATGGCACTTTGTGCTCTTTTTGAGGGTTCGAGCGCACCGCGAACCAGTTCTGGGCCCGATCCTTGCTCCTCTGCGCGAGGGCGAACTCTGCCGTAAGCGTGGATCATGAAAATGGGGGTTGCTGGATGCCGTTTTTTGCGCATCAATGCTCAAAATGCAAACGCGGAGCCAGAGGCTTTGGTCTCACATTGGCGGTTTACGAGCGGTTGCATTTCTTGTACTCTCGCGGCATACCAATTTGATGAAGAAAAGGCCTTGAAATGAAAAAACGAATCCTTTTGATTGCGACGCTATTCGGCGCAACTCTACTGGCCGCTTGCGGCGGTGGCGGGGGCGGGGAAACGTTCACGGTTGCCTCGTCCGATCTCGCCATTTCGGCGGACAAGACCCAGGGTCCCGCCTTGGCCCAGGACATTTCCGGCGAGACCTTCACCTTCGGTGCTGTGCCCGATTTCGGCACCACGGGCACCACCTCTGTCGTCGTCACCTCCACTTCGGCGACGGCCACGCCCACCTTCAGCATCGCCTCGACCACCGGCACTGCCTCCGGAGCGCTGGAGTTCGGTTCCTGCATCTTCCGTGTGACCTCTTCTACCTTCCCGTCGACGAGCCCGATGGCCGTGGGCAAGACCGTGACGGTCGCCAACTGCCAGCTGACGGTGTCCACTCGCTTGCTCGTTGCCGACGCAATCGCGCGTGAACGCAGCGCGACGCTGCGCCTGAACACCGCGGTCTCCAGCGGCACCTTGGTGACCGTCAGCATCAACGAAGGCGGCCAGGTCACGATCAACGGCAAGGCCGCCGGCACTGTGACGCTGCAGCCTGTCACCGGCGGCTGATCGAGCGCTGAACCGCAAACGAAGAAACCCGCCTTGCGCGGGTTTCTTTTTTTTGTGCCCGTACAAATGGCGCGCCAACCCTCGCAATCATTTCGGCCACCTGCGAGCTAACCACTGGATTGAGAACCATATGACGACGGCGACGAGCAAGCCCACCGAATCGGCGAGAACGTCGTGCCAGTCCGCTTGCCTAGTGGGCGTGAACGACTGCAATATCTCAATCAGGCATCCATACGCAAGCAGGACGGCCAACATGCGAACGGGCCTTGTCGGCCAAGATGCTAATCCCAAGACCCCCAGACTTGCAAAGGCATAGACGTGGTTAGCTTTATCCCAGCCAGACACCCTGACCGGGGGCATAGGGGTCAGCGCCAGATACAGCACGAAAGCCGCATACACCCAGAATGCGGCCCGCAGCATGGTTGTGCGTCTCGTCCGGCTGGCAGTTGCAGTCAAAGAGTTTCTCCTGCCCACGGCTACAGATTTGAGGTGGTTTTCCAGGAACTGGCGAATGAACGTCTCACGCGGCTCCGCCCGTGCAAAGCAGGGGCCTGAAAGCGGCCGGTACGCGCGAAGCGCGAGGGGGGTTATCGCCCTGGTGCCGGAGGCCGGAATCGAACCGGCACGGTGTTGCCACCGGCAGATTTTGAGTCTGCTGCGTCTACCGATTTCGCCACTCCGGCGGCACGTAGAGGGAAGCCGGAAATTATGGCACAGTAGTTACATGCATTACCCCACCATCGAGGACGCAATCGGCAAGACGCCGCTGGTGGCCCTGCAGCGGATCGGCGCCGCGGACAACGCGAAGCGCGGCAACGTCATCCTCGGCAAGCTAGAAGGCAACAACCCCGCCGGCTCGGTCAAGGACAGGCCTGCCCTGTCGATGATCCGGCGCGCCGAAGAGCGCGGCGACATCAAGCCCGGCGACACGCTGATCGAGGCGACTTCGGGCAACACCGGCATCGCGCTTGCCATGGCCGCGGCCATCAAGGGCTACCGCATGGTGCTCGTGATGCCGGAAGACCTGTCGGTCGAGCGCGCGCAGACCATGAAGGCCTTCGGCGCCGAACTTCTGCTCACGCCCAAGAGCGGCGGCATGGAATACGCGCGTGACCTTGCGGAAAACATGCAGCGCGAAGGCAAGGGCCGCGTGCTGGACCAGTTCGCCAACGCCGACAACCCGCGCATCCATTACGAGACCACCGGCCCCGAGCTGTGGGAGCAGACCGGCGGGCGCATCACGCACTTCGTCAGCGCCATGGGCACCACCGGCACCATCACCGGCGTGTCGCGCTTCCTGAAGGAAAAGAACAAGGCCGTGCGCATCGTGGGTGCGCAGCCGGCCGAAGGCTCGCGCATTCCCGGCATCCGCAAGTGGCCGCAGGAATACCTGCCCAAGATCTACGACCCGGGCGCGGTGGACGAGACCATCTCGGTCAGCCAGGAGGATGCCGAGGACATGTGCCGGCGCCTGGCCCGCGAGGAGGGCATCTTCGGCGGCATCTCCGCCGCCGGCGCCTGCTGGGTCGCCCTGCAGGTGGCGCAGCAGGTGGAGAACGCCACCATCGTGTTCGTCGTCTGCGACCGCGGCGACCGCTACCTGTCCACCGGAGTCTTTCCGGCGTGAGTGACTACCGCTTCTGCCCGCAGTGCGCCACGGCGCTGCAGCTGGTGGCGCAGATGGAAGACGGCGGCGAGAAGCAGCGCCTGCGCTGCCCGGCGTGCGGCTGGACCCACTGGAACAACCCGACGCCGGTGCTGGCGGCCGTGATCGAGTACGACGGCCGCATCCTGCTGGCGCGCAACGCCGCCTGGACGCACAAGATGTACGCGCTGATCACCGGCTTCATGGAAGCCGGCGAAACGCCGCGCGATGGCATCGCCCGCGAGATCGCCGAGGAAACCAGCCTGCAGGCCGAGGAGCTGAATCTGATCGGCGTCTACGACTTCCAGCGTATGAACCAGGTCATCATCGCCTACCATGCGCGTTGCACCGGCACGGTGAAGCTGTCGCCGGAACTGGTGGACTACAAGCTGTTCGGCCCCGACCAGGTGCGGTGCTGGCCGGCGGGCACGGGGCACGCGCTGGCCGACTGGCTGCGCAGCCGCGGCCACGAGCCGCAGTACATGGAGATGGCCGCTCGCGCCTGAGGAGAGAGACGCAATGAATTACGACAAGGAAATCGACACCCGCGGCCTGAACTGCCCGCTGCCCATCCTGAAGGCCAAGAAGGCACTGACGGACATGCAGAGCGGCCAGCTGCTGAAGGTGATCTCCACCGACGGCGGCTCGCTGCGCGACTTCCAGGCCTTTTCCAAGCAGACCGGCAACGAGCTGGTGGAGCAGCAGACCGTGGGCGGCGAGTTCGTGCACGTGCTGCGCAGGCGCTGATTGGTCGAACTCCGAACCCCGGGCGGCGACCGCGCGCTCATCAGTCCCGAAGGCGCGCAACTCCTCTCCTGGCAGGCCGGCGGCCGCGAACAGCTTTACTGGAGCGCCTTGTCGCCCGCCACGCCGGGCCGCGCGGTTCGCGGCGGCGTGCCGGTGTGCTTTCCCCAGTTCTCCGATCGCGGGCCCTTGCAGAAGCACGGCTTCGTGCGGGTGAACCGTTGGGACGTGGTCGAGACCACCGGCGACATGGTCCGCCTGGCGTTCGACCCGCGCCTCGCGCCCGCGGCCTGGCCGCATCCCTTCGCCCTCGGTTTGACCGTCCGCCTCGGCGAAGGCTGGATCGAAGTCGGCCTGGAGGCCACGAACACCGGCACCGAGGATTTGCGTTTCACCGCCGCCCTCCACACCTACCTGGCCGTGCCGGACGTGCGGCAGGCCCGCGTCGAAGGCCTGCAGGGCTGCGACTACGAGGATGCGCTCGATGGCCTGCGCGTGAAGCGCGAGCAGGCACCGGCAATCACCTTCGACGGCGAACTCGATCGGGTCTACCGCAACGTACCGGCGAGCCTCGCGTTGCAGGACGGCGCCACGCGGCGCATCACGCAGGCCGGTTTCGTCGACACCGTGGTCTGGAATCCCGGCCCGGCCAAGGCTGCCGCGCTGGGCGACATGCCGCCTGGGGACTGGCTGCGCATGGTCTGCATCGAAGCCGCCGTGGCGGCCGCGCCGGTGCGCTTGGCGCCGGGCCGGTCCTGGTCCGGCAGCCAGCGCATCGCTCTCAATCCAGCTTGAGCTGGCGTAGGTAGGCGCGGAAGTCGGCGCCGACCTCGGCGTGCTTGAGGGCGAATTCCACCGTGGCTTCCAGGAAGCCTTCCTTGCTGCCGCAGTCGTAGCGCTTGCCTTCGTAGCGATAGGCATGGACGCCTTCGGTGGCGATCAGCTGCGCGATGCCGTCGGTGAGCTGGATCTCGCCGCCGCTGCCGCGCGGCTGGTTGCGGATGCGGTCGAACACCGTGGGCGTGAGGATGTAGCGGCCGGCGACGCCGAGGCGCGAAGGCGCGTTCTCGGGCGCCGGCTTTTCCACCATGGCGCTCACCTTCACCAGCCGCTCGCCGGCGGCATCGCCGGCCACGATGCCGTAGCGGCGCACGTGTTCCAGCGGCACCTCCTGCACGGCCAGCACGGAGGACTGCACCTGCGCGAAGACCTCCACCATCTGGGTGAGGACGCCAGGACGGCCGTCGGCACCCGTCATCAGGTCGTCCGCCAGCAGCACGGCGAAGGGCTCATCGCCCACGATCGGTTGCGCGCACAGCACCGCGTGGCCCAGGCCGAGCGAGCGGGGCTGGCGCACGAAGGAGCAGTCCATGTCCTGCGGCGACAGCGAGCGCACCAGCTCCAGCAGTTCGTGCTTGCCGTTCGCCTCGAGCTCGCTTTCGAGCTCGTAGGCGGTGTCGAAATGGTCCTCGATGGCACGCTTGTTGCGACCGGTCACGAAGACCATGTGGCGGATGCCGGCGGCATAAGCCTCCTCCACGGCGTACTGGATCAGGGGCTTGTCGACCACCGGCAGCATTTCCTTCGGTTGCGCCTTGGTGGCGGGCAGGAAGCGGGTGCCGAGGCCGGCAACCGGGAAAACCGCTTTGTGGATATTGGTGCGCGTGCTCATCGACGGAGTTGTAAGTTATCGCTACAGTGTGCCGTTTCTTCGGCAGTGACATTGTGACGGACGCGCCCGGCGCGTTCCCGTCGGACAAGGACGTCCTTTGGAAATCTTGTTGCTCGAACGACTGGTCCCGGAAGCCCATGCCTGGCTGGAGGCCCGCCATTCCGTCGCCTACCGGCCCGAGCTGGCCGATGCGGATCCCGCCGACCTGCGCCGCGCCGTTTACAAGGCCCAGGGCGTGGTGCTGTCGCGCAAGGCGGTGGTGACCCGCGAGTTCCTGGATTTCGCGCCGATGCTGAAGGCCGTCGCGCGCCTGCACGAAGGCACCGACAACACCGACCTGGAAGCGTGCCGCGAGCGGCGGGTGCGCGTGATCCAGGCCAGCACGGCCAACCTGCGCTCCAACGCGGAATACCTGCTGGGCGGATTGCTGGCGCTGTACCGCCGGGGCATCGCGGAATCGATCGCCGGCCAGCGCCGCGCCGCCATCCGGCTCGGGCGCGAGCTCCACGGCAGCACGGTAGGCCTGCTCGGCCTGGCACCGAGCGCGCATCCGCTGGCCATGATGCTGCAGTCGCTGGGCGCCAAGCTGGTGGGCTACGACCCGGCCGTGCACCAGACATCGTCGGTCTGGAGCCGGCTCAACGTGCGGCCGGTCGCCTTGTCGGAGCTGGTCTCGCAGTCCGATGCCGTCGCCGTGCAGGTGCTGTACGCCTCGCGCTACCAGGGCTTCATCAACGACAAGGTGCTTGCGCAGTGCAAGCCGGGGCAGGTGTGGGTGAGCACCACGCGGTCCGACTTCTTCGACCGCCCGGCCTTGGCCGCCGCCCTCGGGGACGGCCGCATCGAGGCCGCGTTGATGGATGCGGCCGAATCGGGCTTCGCATCGCGCGGCAGCCCGCTGCACGACTGCGCCAACCTGTACCTCACCCCGCGCCTGGGCTCGCACACGCGCGAGTCGCGCGGCCGCGCGAGCTGGTACGTGGCGCAGCGCATCCACGAGACGCTGAGCGCCACGTCGCCCAGCATCTTCGACCAGCTGCCCAGCGGGATGATGGGTTTGGAGGCGGGCGCCTAGCCCAGCCGCTGCAGCTGCGCCTGCACCTTCTCGAGCGAAGCCGAGAAGTCGGCGATGCGCTTGCGCTCCTGCTCGATCACCGCCGGCGGCGCCTTGGCGACGAAGGCCTCGTTGGAGAGCTTGCCGTTCGCCTTGGCCAGTTCGGCTTGCAGGCGTCCCGCTTCCTTGCCCAGGCGGGCCTTCTCGGCATCGACGTCGATCTCCATGTACAGGCACAGGCGTGTCGCGCCGACCACCGCCACCGGCGCGGCTTGCGCGGCGGCGGCCCAGGCGGCCTCGTCGTCGAACACCTTCACTTCGCTCAGCTTGGCCAGTGCCTTCAGCACGGTCGCCGCTTCGCGCATGAAGGCCGCATCGCCGACCGCGTAAGCCGGCAGGCGGGTCGAGGGCGGGACGTTCATCTCGCCGCGCAGGTTGCGGCTCGCGTCCACCACCGCCTTCAGCCGCGCCATCCAGGCTTCGGCTTGCGCATCCACGTTGGCCGGGTTGGCCTCGGGGTAGGGCGCGACGCTGATCGACTCGCCGCTCTTGCCCGCGACCGGCGCGACCTTCTGCCACAGCTCCTCGGTCATGAAGGGGATCAGCGGGTGCGCCAGGCGCAGGATCGCTTCCAGCACGCGGATCAGCGTGCGGCGCGTGCCGCGCTGCTGCGCGGCGTCGCCGGCCTGGATCTGCACCTTGGCGATCTCGAGGTACCAGTCGCAGTACTCGTCCCAGACGAACTGGTAGATCGTGTTGGCGACGTTGTCCAGCCGGTACTCGGCGAAGCCCTTGGCCACGTCGGCCTCGGCCTTCTGCAGCAGGGAGACGATCCAGCGGTCGGCCTGCGTCTGCGTGGCGTCCTGCTCCGCCAGGTCCTGGCCTTCGCAGTTCATCAGCACGAAGCGCGTGGCGTTCCAGAGCTTGTTGCAGAAGTTGCGGTAGCCCTCGCAGCGCTTCGGATCGAAGTTGATCGAGCGGCCCAGCGTCGCCAGCGACGCGAAGGTGAAGCGCAGCGCGTCCGCCCCGTAGGCCGGGATGCCTTCCGGGAATTCCTTCTCGGTGTTCTTGCGCACCGCCGGCGCGGTCTCGGGCTTGCGCAGGCCGGTGGTGCGCTTGTCCAGCAGCGGCGCGAGCGAGATGCCGTCGATCAGGTCGACCGGGTCCAGCACGTTGCCTTCCGACTTGCTCATCTTCTTGCCGTGCGAGTCGCGCACCAGGCCGTGGATGTAGACGTGCCTGAAAGGCACCTGGCCGGTGAAGTGCGTCGTCATCATGATCATCCGGGCGACCCAGAAGAAGATGATGTCGTAGCCGGTCACCAGCACGGTGGAAGGCAGGTACAGGTCGTAGTCCTGCGTTTTCTGCGGCCAGCCCAGCGTGGAGAAGGGCACCAGCGCCGAGGAGTACCAGGTGTCCAGCACGTCGGGGTCGCGCGTCAGCTTTTTGCCCGGCGCCTGCGCCTGCGCGTCCGCCTCGCTTTCGGCGACGTACACGTTGCCCTGTTCGTCGTACCAGGCCGGGATCTGGTGGCCCCACCACAGCTGGCGCGAGATGCACCAGTCCTGGATGTTGTTCATCCACTGGTTGTAGGTGTTGACCCAGTTCTCGGGCACGAAGCGCACGTCGCCGCTCTGCACCGCATCGATGGCCTTCTGCGCGATCGACTTGCCGGTCGGGTCCTTCTCGCTCACCTTGCTCATGGCCACCCACCATTGGTCGGTGAGCATCGGCTCCACGATCTGGCCGGTGCGGGCGCAGCGCGGCACCATCAGCTTGTGCTTCTTCGTTTCCACCAGCAGGCCCAGGGCCTCCAGGTCGGCGACGACCTTCTTGCGCGCCACGAAGCGGTCCAGGCCCCGGTACGCGGCGGGCGCCTTGTCGTTGACCGTGGCGTCGAGGTTCAGCACGCCGATCATCGGCAGCCCATGGCGCAGGCCGACCTGGTAGTCGTTGGTGTCGTGGGCCGGCGTCACCTTCACCACGCCGGTGCCGAACGCGCGGTCCACGTACTCGTCGGCGATGATGGGGATCTCGCGGTCGGTGAGCGGCAGCTTCACCGACTTGCCCACCAGTTGGCGGTAGCGATCGTCTTCCGGATGCACCATCACGGCGGTGTCACCCAGCATGGTTTCGGGACGCGTCGTGGCGACCACCAGTTCGCCCGAGCCGTCCGCGAGCGGATAGCGGATGTGCCAGAGGAAGCCGTCCTCCTCTTCGCTTTCCACCTCGAGGTCGCTCACCGCCGTCTTCAGCTCGGGGTCCCAGTTCACCAGCCGCTTGCCGCGGTAGATCAGGCCCTGCTGGTACAGCTGCACGAAGGTCTGGGTCACGACCTTCGACAGCTTCTCGTCCATCGTGAAGTACTCGTGCGACCAGTCCACGCTGTCGCCCATGCGGCGCATCTGCGTGGTGATGGTGTTGCCCGACTTCTCCTTCCACTCCCAGACCTTCTTGACGAAGTCGGGACGGCCCAGGTCATGGCGGCTGGTGCCTTGCTCCTGCAATTGGCGCTCCACGACGATCTGCGTGGCAATGCCGGCGTGGTCGGTGCCCGGGACCCACAGCGTGTTCTCGCCGCGCATCCGGTGGTAGCGCGTGAGGCTGTCCATGATGGTCTGGTTGAACGCGTGCCCCATGTGCAGGGTGCCCGTGACGTTCGGCGGCGGCAGCTGGATGGCGAACGAGGGGACGCCCGCCTGGGCCGCGCCCGTGCCGCGGTAGCCGGCGCGCGCATAACCACGCTGTTCCCACAGCGGACCCCACTTCGCCTCGATGGCGGCGGGTTCGAAGGACTTGGAGAGGCTGTTCAGCCCGGGTTGTTCGGTACTCACCCGGGGATTTTAAGGGCGCCGCCCCTCAGGGCAGGGTGCGCGCGGCCTCGACGCACTCCTTGAGCACCTTCGCGTCGCCGACCTGGTTGGCCAGCAGCAGGATGAGCCGCGCGTTCAGCAGCTCCGACTGCTCGTGCGTCAGGCCCTGGTGCGCGTCCAGCAGCTGCTCGTAGAAGCCGTCGGCGTCCTGCAGGTTCAAGGCGGTCTTCATGCGGCTTCCTCCAGCGCTGCGCCCAGCGCCTGGCCCACGGCATGGACCAGGTGGGCATCGACGCTTTCGCCGGTCGCGGCGACATAGCTGTCCGGCCGGACCAGCGCCCAGGCATGGCCGAACACGTGGCAGGCGCCTTGCAGGTGGCCCTTGGGGTCGCGCACGTACTCCATCGCGCCCGGCGTGTCGTCGGGGCCCAGCACCTGCACGCAGCGCAGGGGCGCGGTCTCGGCCAGGCTGCGCAGGCGCTCCAGCGCGGCGGGCGCGGCATCGCCGAAGAGCAGCACCAGCAGGCGGCCCTCGGCCCAGCGCAGCAGGTCGTTGACGCGGCCGCTGCTGCCGTCGGCCCATTCGAAGGCGACGTTCTGCACCGACAGGCCGCCGGTGCCGTCGCAGGCGCTCGACCGCGTGTAGGGGTTGGCGACCGCCATGCGCCCGGTGTTGACGAACTGCCGGGCGAACATGTGCTGCCGGGCCAGGCTGAGCGCCGCATCCCGGAAGCGCTTCTCCACCGGCGTTGCCGGCCGCAGGAAGCGCGCCGTGCGGTTGGTCACCAGCACGTTCTGCTGCGCGGCCTCGTGGCGCTCCTCGTGGTAGCTCTCCAGCAAGGCCGGCGCGGCCAGCCCGCGCTGCACCGCGGCCAGCTTCCAGGCCAGGTTGTCGGCATCGGCGATGCCGGTGTTGCCGCCGCGCGCGCCGAACGGGCTGACGACCTTGGCCGAATCCCCCATCAGGAAGACGCGGCCGTGCCGCATCCGGTCCACGCATTCGCTGCGGTAGGCGTAAGGGCCCACCCAGACGATCTCGACGCCGGCGTCGGCGCCGAACTGCCGGCCCAGGCGTTCGCGCACCACGTCCTCGCGGCTCACTTCCGCCGGGTCGGAGTCGGGCGCCATCTGGTAGTCGATGCGCCAGACGTTGTCGCCCATCAGGTGCTGCCAGACCGCGCGGTTCTCGTTGAACGGCGCCTCGATCCAGGTGTGGCGCTCCACCGGCGGCTTCTTCGTGAAGCGCACGTCGGCGATGCACCAGCGGTCGTCGCCCTTCTTGGCCGTCACCGCGGCGCCGACCCACTGGCGGAAGGGGCTGTGCGAACCGGTCGCGTCGATCACGTAGTCGGCGCGCAGCTGGTAGTCGCCTGCCGGCGTGCTGACCGAGAGCGTGGCGCCTTCGCCGTCCTCGCGGAAGCCGGTCACGCGGTTGCGCCAGCGCAGCTGCACCTGGCCGAGCTCGTAGATGCGCTCGACCAGGTAGCCCTCGATGTAGAACTGCTGGATGTTGATGAAGGGCGGCTGGCTCGACAGGTTGTAGCCGCTTTGCTGGCGCAGGTCGAACGAATAGACCTCGTCCTCGCCGGCAAAGGTGCGGCCGACGCTCCACTGGATGCCCTTGGCCGCGATGCGCTGGTAGATGCCCAGGCGCTCGAAGATCTCCAGCGACTTCTGCGTGTAGCAGATGCCGCGCGAGGAGGCGCCCTTCACGCCGACGGTGTTGTCTTCGTCGAGCAGCACCGCCGGCACGCCGTATTGCGCGAGCGCGCAGGCCAGCGTCAGCCCGGTGATGCCGCCGCCGACGATGACGATCGGGTGGTGGCTGGCTTCGCCTGAAGCCAGCTCCGGCGGCGGCTCGAAAGGATATTCGGGCAGTTCGTAGCCGCTGCCGTGCGTGAACTCATAGCCGTTGGAATACGCCGTCTCGGCGTAGCTGCCCGCCATGGCGCTCATTTCTTGACGAACTCGGGCCGGTCGTTCTGCTGCGGCTTGAGCGGCGCGCTCACCTTGCCCGCCGCGCGCTCCTTGCGCCACTGCTCCTTGCGTGCCGTCCACTCGTTCAGCCGCTGGTGCGCCGTCTTGCTCTCCTGCAGCATCTGGAATTCGTCGGCCAGCTGCGCCGTGAGCTCGAGCCGCACGCCGTTCGGGTCGAAGAAGTAGATGCTGTGGAAGATGTGGTGGTCGGTGATGCCCAGCACCTCGACGCCGTTGGCTTCGAGGCGCGCCTTCATGTCCTTCAGCGCCTGGACCGAGTCCACGCGGAAGGAGATGTGGTTCACCCACTTGGGCGTGTTCGGCGAGGGCTCGGCCGCCTGGTCGTCGCCGAGGTCGAAGAAGGCGATGAACGAGCCGTCCTGCAGCCGGAAGAAGAAGTGCGTGTAAGGGCAATACTCGCCCGTGCTCGGCACCACGTCGCTCTGGATGATGTGGTACAGCGGCAGCCCCAGGATGTCCTCGTAGAAATGCCGGGTTTCCTCGGCATCTTTCGCCCGGTAGGCGTAGTGGTGCAGCTGGTGGATCGGCGCGGGCGCAGGCAGGGCGCCCGGGTTCTTCAGGACGGCGGACATGGCTTCTCCGGATTTACCAATGCGTAACGCGTTTACTATACCGTAACGCCGCGGCGGTCCCAAGCGCGGCCGTGGCGGATAGGGGGTCTTCATGGCCTGTATTGACTGGGGCTATTAGACGGGCGTGGGCCACATGACTACCCTGTGGACGTCGTCGGCCCGGCCGAGGCGCACCAATTCATCCACCAGCAAGGAGATTTCCATGGCAGCACTCAAAGGCTCCAAGACGGAAGAGAACCTGAAGGCCGCATTCGCGGGCGAGTCGCAGGCGAACCGCCGCTACCTGTATTTCGCGAACAAGGCCGACGTGGAGGGCCAGAACGACGTGGCGGCGCTGTTCCGCTCCACGGCCGAAGGCGAGACCGGCCACGCGCACGGCCACCTCGAATGGCTGGAGCAGGTGGGCGACCCGGCCACCGGCCTGCCGATCGGCAGCACGCGCAACAACCTGAAGGCCGCCGTTGCCGGCGAAACCCACGAGTACACCGACATGTACCCGGGCATGGCCAAGACCGCGCGCGAGGAAGGCCACGACGAGATCGCCGACTGGTTCGAAACCCTGGCCAAGGCGGAGCGCTCGCATGCGAACCGCTACACCAAGGCCTTGAACGAACTGCAGGACTGACGTCCGCCGGAGCCCGCAATGGCCGCACGCGAAGGCAATCTCGAAGCGCCCACCCGCCACCCCATCGCCTGGCAGTCCCCGGACTACTACGACGAGGCGGCGACCTTCCAGGAACTGGAGCGCATCTTCGACATCTGCCATGGCTGTCGCCGCTGCGTCAGCCTGTGCGGCTCCTTTCCCACCCTGTTCGACCTGGTCGACGAAGGCAAGACCGGCGAAGTCGACGGGGTGGAGAAGAAGGATTACTGGAAGGTGGTCGACCAGTGCTACCTGTGCGACCTCTGCTACATGACCAAGTGCCCCTACGTGCCGCCGCACGAGTGGAACCTGGACTTCCCGCACACCATGCTGCGGGCCAAGGCGATCAAGTTCAAGCAGGGCGGCGTGAGCTTCGGCGAGAAGTTCCTGTCCTCCACCGACGTGCACGGCCAGTTCGCCGGCATCCCGGTTGTGGTGCAGGTCGCCAACGCGGTGAACCAGACCAAGCCGGCGCGCGCGCTGATGGAGAAGACGCTGAACGTGGACCGCAACGCCTGGCTGCCGGCGCTCGCCACGCGCAGGTTCCGCAGCGCCGCGCCCAAGTCCGCCGACACGCAGGTCAAGGACGGCGAGCGCTCTCCGGGCAAGGTCGCGATCTTCTCCACCTGCTACGTGAACTACAACGAGCCGGGCATCGGCCTCGACCTGCTCAAGATCCTGGCGCACAACGGCGTGCCCTACGAGCTGGTGGAGAAGGAGAAGTGCTGCGGCATGCCCAAGCTGGAGCTGGGCGACCTGGAGTCGGTCGACGCGAGCAAGCGCGCCAACATCCCGGTGCTGGCGAAGTACGCGCGCGAGGGCTACGCGATCCTGAGCGCGGTGCCCAGCTGCACCCTGATGTTCAAGCAGGAGCTGCCGCTGATGTACCCCGACGACGCCGACGTGCAGGCGGTGCGCGAGGCGATGTGGGACCCTTTCGAATACCTGGCCGCGCGCCGCCGCGACGGCCTGCTGAAGACGGAGTTCCCCAAGCCGCTGGGCAAGGTGAGTTACCAGGTGCCGTGCCACAGCCGCGTGCAGAACATCGGCAAGAAGACCGAGGAGCTGCTGAAGCTGATCCCCGGCACCTTCGTCCACACCAATGAGCGCTGCTCGGGCCACGCAGGGACCTTCGGCGTGAAGAAGCCGTACCACGAGGTCGCGATGAAGATCGGCAAGCCGCTGTTCAAGAAGATGGCGGAGCATCCCGAAGGCGGTGCGCCCGACTACATCAGCTCCGACTGTCCGCTGGGCGGCCACCACATCGACCAGGGCTTCGACCGCAACGGCCTGGGTGCGCCACGCCTGGAGCACCCGCTGTCGCTGGTGCGCATGGCCTACGGGCTCGATTGACGATGCAAGCCACCGGCAAGATCACCGCCGACAGCCTGATGACGCTGGAGGCGTACAGCAAGTGGCGCAAGGCGCACAAGGGCGAGATCCTCGCCCACCGCAAGCTGCGCACCGTGGGGCTGGGCGAGCACGTCACGCTGCTGTTCGAAAGCGAGCTGACGATGCGCTACCAGATCCAGGAGATGCTGCGCATCGAGAAGATCTTCGAGGAGGAGGGGATCCAGCAGGAGATCGACGCCTATGCGCCGCTGGTGCCGGACGGCAGCAACTGGAAGGCCACGATGCTGATCGAATATCCCGACGAGAACGAGCGCCGCCGCGAGCTGAAGCGCCTGATCGGCGTGGAGGACCGCATGTTCGTCGAGGTCGAGGGCCACCCGCGCGTCTATGCCATCGCCGACGAGGACCTGGACCGCGAGAACGACGAGAAGACCTCCGCGGTGCACTTCGTGCGCTTCGAGTTCACGCCGGCAATGCGAGCGGCGGTGAAGGCGGGTGCGGCGGTGAAAGTGGGGTGCGACCACACCAACTATCCGGCGCATGTCGGGATCGCGCCGGAGACGCTCGCGTCATTGGCGGGCGATTTCCGGTGATGGCTTGCGGGTCAAGCCCGCAATGACGACGTTCAATCCGGCGCGAAAAGCTCGACGCGGTCCGTGACGATCCCGTCGGTGCCCAGGTCGATCAAACGCTGCGCCGCCCACTCGTCGTTCACCGTGTAGCTCAGGCAGCGCATCCCCGCGTCCTTGACCTGCGCGACGAGCTTGCCGTCCCACAGCGCATGGTTGCAGACGATCGCCACGCACTGCAGCCGCTGCGCGATGTCGAACCAGCCGTCCCACAGCGTATCCAGCAGCAGCCCGCGCGGCAGTTCGGGCTGGGCCTGCATCGCCGCCTGCAGCGACTCGGGCCGGAACGAGGTCAGCAGCGGCGGCACCTGCACGCCTGCCCAGATCCGCGCGGCCCAGCGCGCCACCACGTCGCCCGTGGCCGCCTCCTGCCCCGGCGTCGGCTTGATCTCGATGTCGAGCAGGTAGCCGTTGGCGATGCACCAGCGCGCGAGGTTCTCGAAGGTGGGCAGGGGCTCGCCGACGTAGCCGCGCGAATGCCAGCTGCCGGCATCCAGCCGCGCGAGCTGGTCCCAGGGCTGGTCGCCGCCGAAGCCCACGCCGTTGGTGGTGCGCTCCAGCGTGGCGTCGTGCATCAGGAAGGGCACGCCGTCGGCCGACAGCTTCACGTCGCATTCGAACATGCGGTAGCCGTGCGCGGCGCCGAGCCGGAAGGCGGCCATGGTGTTTTCCGGCGCCAGCTTGCCGGCGCCGCGGTGTGCGATCCACCGCGGGTAAGGCCACTGCTGCATGGCCATCACGCGTCGATCCGCTGGCCGCTCTGCGCGTCGAACCAGTGCAGCCGGTCTTCGCGCGGCTTCACGCGGATCACCTGGTCGGCCACCGGCGAGGGCCGGCCTTCCTCGATGCGCACGATGACCTGCTCGCCGCCGACGCGGCCATAGACCAGGCGCTCGGCGCCCAGCAGCTCCACCGATTCGGTGCGCACTTCCCAGCCGTCGCTGCCGACGTCCAGATGCTCGGGCCGAATGCCGGTGATGGCGCCGCTGCGGCCGCCGGGTGCTTCCTTCAGCAGGTTCATCGGCGGCGAGCCGATGAAGCTGGCGACGAAGGTCGTGGCGGGCCGGTGGTAGACCTCTTCCGGCGTGCCGAACTGCTCCATCCGGCCGGCGTTCATGACGATCATGCGCTGCGCCAGCGTCATCGCTTCCACCTGGTCGTGCGTGACGAAGAGGGACGTGATGCCCAGCTCGCGGTGCAGCTTCTGGATCTCCAGGCGGGTCTGCGCGCGCAGCTTGGCGTCCAGGTTGGACAGCGGCTCGTCGAACAGGAAGACCTGCGGCTGGCGCACGATGGCGCGGCCCATGGCCACGCGCTGGCGCTGGCCGCCGGAGAGCTGGCGCGGCTTGCGATCGAGCAGGTGACCCAGTTCCAGGATGCCGGCGGCCTTGTCCACGCGCTGCTTGATCTCCTCGATCGGCATCTTGCGGATCTTCAGCCCGTAGGCCATGTTCTCGAACACGCTCATGTGCGGGTAGAGCGCGTAGTTCTGGAACACCATGGCGATGTCGCGTTCGGCCGGCTCCAGGTTGTTCACCACGCGGTCGCCGATGGCGATCTCGCCGCCGCTGATTTCTTCCAGCCCGGCCACCATGCGCAGCAGCGTCGACTTGCCGCAGCCCGAAGGCCCCACGATGACGATGAACTCGCGATCGGCGATCTCGGCGTTCACGCCGCGGATCACCTGCAGTTCGGACTTGCCCTTGCCGTACTTCTTGACGACGTTGCGAAGAGAGATGGAGGCCATATTATTTTTCGGTATCCACGAGACCTTTGACGAACCACTTCTGCATCAGGATCACGACGATCGCCGGCGGCAGCATCGCCAGGATGGCGGTGGCCATCACCACGTTCCACTCGATGTAGACCTCGCCGAAGATCAGGCGCTTGATGCCCATCACGATCGGGTACATCTTCTCGTCGGTGGTCACCAGCAGCGGCCACAGGTACTGGTTCCAGCCGTAGATGAACTGGATGACGAAGAGCGCCGCCATCGAGGTCTTGGACAGCGGCAGCAGCACGTCCTTGAAGAAGCGCATCGGGCCCGCGCCGTCCATGCGCGCCGCCTCCACCAGTTCGTCCGGCACCGTCAGGAAGAACTGGCGGAACAGGAAGGTGGCCGTGGCCGAGGCGATCAGCGGGATCGTCAGGCCCGACATCGTGTTCAGCATCTTCAGGTCCGACACCACCTGGTAGGTCGGGCCGATGCGCACTTCCACCGGCAGCATCAGCGTGACGAACACCATCCAGAAGACGAGGTTCTTGGCCGGGAAGCGGAAGTAGACGATGGCGAAGGCCGACAGCAGCGAGATCGCGATCTTGCCGATGGCGATGATCAGCGCGCTGGCCAGGCTGATGCCCATCATGGGCAGGGCGGGGGCCACCGTCGCGCCGGCTTCGGTCTTGCCGCCGAACAGCGCGAAGCGGTAGCTTTCCAGGAAGTTGCTCCCGGGCAGCAGCGAGATCGGGTTGCTGGTGAGGATCTGCGCCGCCGTCTGGGTCGAGCCGACGAAGGTGACGTAGATCGGGAAGAACACCACGATGACCCCGACGATCAGGATCAGGTGGGAGAAGAAGTCGAGGATTGGATTCCGTTGAACCATGTTAGTAATGGACCTTCTTCTCGACGTACCGGAACTGGATGACCGTCAGCGCCATCACGATCGCCATCAGCACGACCGACTGCGCGGCCGAGCCGTTGATGTCCAGCGCCTTGAAGCCGTCGTAGTAGACCTTGTAGACCAGGATCGCCGTTTCCTTGCCGGGCCCGCCGTGCGTGGCCGCGTCGACGATGGCGAAGGTCTCGAAGAAGGCGTAGATGATGTTGATCACCAGCAGGAAGAAGGTGGTGGGCGACAGCAGCGGAAACACGATCGACCAGAAGCGCTTCCAGGGCGTGGCGCCGTCGATGGTGGCCGCCTCGATCAGCGACTGCGGGATCGACTGCAGGCCGGCCAGGAAGAACAGGAAGTTGTACGACAGGTGCTTCCAGATGGCGGCCATCACGATCAGGGCCATCGCGTGGTTGGCGTTGAGCAGGTGGTTCCAGTCGAAGCCCATCTCGATCAGCGCGTAGCGGACCACGCCGTAGGGCGAGGCGAACATCATCAGCCACAGCACGCCGGCCACCACGGGGGCGACGGCATAGGGCCAGATCAGGAGCGTCTTGTACAGGCCGGAGGCGCGCACCACGCGGTTGGCCATCACGGCCAGCAGCAGCGACACCGCCAGGCCGCCGACGGCGACCAGGATCGAGAAGACCGCGGTCGTCTTGAACGACGCCAGGTAGCTCGGGTCGGCGAACAGCCGCTGGAAGTTGGCCATGCCGACGAACTCGCTGCTGGAGCCGAAGGCGTCCTCCTGCAGCACGCTCTGGTACAGCGCCTGGCCCGCGGGCCAGAAAAAGAACACCAGGATGACGGCCATCTGCGGTGCGATCAGCACCCAGGGCAGCCATGCCGACTTGAAAAGGACCCGTTTCTCCATACGCGCGATTCTCGCTCACCAAAGAAACACCCTCCCCCGCTTGGCGGGGGAGGGCGGGGGAAGGGGTGCCGTCATCCTGGGTGCGAGCAGCGGAGCGCGCAGGGAAGGCGGCAAGTCCGTCAGGACTTGTTAGCCTTCTCGAAGCGCTCGAGCTGCTCGTTGCCGCGCTTGACGGCCTCGTCCAGCGCTTCCTTCGGCTGCTTCGCGCCGCGCCACACGCCTTCGAGTTCCTCGTCGATGATGGTGCGGATCTGCAGGAAGTTGCCCAGGCGCACGCCGCGCGACTTGTCGGTGGTCTTGCGGACCATCTGGTTCACCGAGACGTCGTAGCCGGCATTCTGCTTGTAGAAGCCGGACTTCTCGGTCATCTCGAACGAAGCCTTGGTCACGGGCAGGTAGCCGGTGCGCTGGTGGCTGGCGGCGGCCACTTGCGGCTGCGACAGGTACTGGAAGAACTTCGCCACGCCCTTGTACTCCTCGGGCTTCTTGCCGGAGAGCACCCACAGGCTGGCGCCGCCGATCACCGTGTTCTGCGGCGCGCCGGGAACGTCCGGGTAGTAGGGCAGGGTGCCGATGCCGTAGGCGAACTTGCCGTTGCGCTTGACGCTGCCGGCCAGGGCCGACGAGGCCGTCGCCATCGCGCATTCGCCGGAGACGAAGGTCGCGTCGGCGGCGTTGTCACGGCCCTTGTAGACGAACAGGCCGCTCTTGGCCATGTTGGCCAGGTTCTCGATGTGGCGCACGTGCAGCGGGCTGTTGAAGGCCAGCCGCGTGTCCAGGCCGCCGAAGCCGTTGTTCTTGGTCGCGTACAGCACGTTGTGCCAGGCCGAGAAGCTTTCCAGCTGCGTCCAGCTGATCCAGCTGGTGGTGAACGGGCACTTGTGGCCGGAGGCCTTCAGCTTGGCGGCGGCGAGCGCCACTTCCGGCCAGGTGGTCGGCGGCTTCTCGGGGTCGAGGCCGGCGGACTTGAAGGCGTCCTTGTTGTAGTGGAAGACCGGCGTGGAGCTGTTGAAGGGGAAGCTCAGCATCTGGCCGTTGGGGGCCGTGTAGTAGCCGGCGACCGCCGGGACGTACACGCTGGGGTCGAACTTCAGGCCGGCGTCGGTCATCACCTTGGCCACGGGCACGATGGCGCCCTTGGAGGCCATCATGGTCGCGGTGCCCACTTCGAACACCTGCACGATGTTCGGGGCGTTGCCGGCGCGGTAGGCGGCGATGGCCGCGGTCATCGACTCGGCGTAGCTGCCCTTGAAGGTCGGGACGATCTTGTAGTCCTTCTGGCTGGCATTGAAGTCCTTGGCCAGGTCGTTGACCCACTCGCCCAGGGCGCCGCCCATGGAGTGCCACCACTGGATCTCGGTCTGCGCCTGGGCCGGGGCCGCGAACGCGAATGCGGCGGTCAGCGCGAAGGCGGAAAGCTTGAATTTCATCTGCAGGGTCCTCGTTCGGATGCAAAGCCCGTGACTGTACGGGCAATTTGTGACCGCGATTAGACAAACGCCCCGCCGCAGGGGCAAGCGGGTTTCCCATAGCCCCCGTGCGCCGTGCTGCACTGCGGTAACATCTTCCTTCAGCCGGCACTGCATTCGTTTGGCTGACATGGATCACCAGATGAACGCGCCGACAACACTCGAACAACTCATGGCCGCGGCCGACGGCGATGCGCCGCGCCTGCGAGAGATCCCCTACAACTACACCTCGTTCTCCGACCGCGAGATCGTGATCCGCCTGCTGGGGTCGCGCGCCTGGGAGATCCTGAACCAGCTGCGCGACGAGCGCCGCACCGGCCGTTCCGCCCGGATGCTGTACGAGGTGCTGGGCGACGTCTGGGTCGTTCAGCGCAATCCCTACCTGCAGGACGACCTGCTGGACAACCCCAAGCGCCGCCGCCAGCTGGTGGAGGCCCTGCAGCATCGGCTGACGGAAGTCGAGAAGCGCCGCTCGCCCGAGGGCGACCCGCAGCGCGACGCCCTGGTCGGCGAACTGCTGGATGCGGCCCGCGGCGCGGTCAAGCGTTTCGATGCGGCCTTCACGGAAACGGCCGAACTGCGCGGCCGCGCGCAGCGTGCACTGCGCCGCTATACGGCCAAGGACAACATCAAGTTCGACGGCCTCTCGCGTGTCTCGCACGTGACCGATGCGACCGACTGGCGCGTGGAGTACCCCTTCGTCGTGCTCACGCCGGACACCGAAGCCGAGATGGCCGGCCTGGTGAAGGGCTGCATCGAGCTGGGCCTGACCATCATCCCGCGCGGCGGCGGCACCGGCTACACCGGCGGCGCCATTCCGCTCACGTGGAAGAGCGCGGTGATCAACACCGAGAAGCTCGAAGCCATGACCGAGGTGGAGCTGGTCGCGATCGGCGGCCATGCCGAGCCGGTCGCCACCGTCTGGACCGAAGCGGGCGTCGTCACCCAGCGCGTCGCCGATGCGGCCGAGCGCGCGGGCTACGTATTCGCGGTCGACCCCACGTCCGCCGAAGCGAGTTGCATCGGCGGCAACGTCGCCATGAACGCCGGCGGCAAGAAGGCCGTGCTGTGGGGCACCGCGCTGGACAACCTCGTGTCCTGGCGCATGGTCACGCCCGAGGCCGAATGGCTGGAAGTGGTCCGGCTCGACCACAACCTCGGCAAGATCCACGATGCACCGGTCGCGACCTTCGAGCTGCGCTACTTCCGGGCGGCGAACAAGGTCGACTGGAGCAAGCCGGCCCGCACCGAGCAGCTGGTGATCCCCGGCGCCAGCTTCCGCAAGGAAGGCCTGGGCAAGGACGTCACCGACAAGTTCCTCTCCGGCCTGCCGGGCATCCAGAAGGAAGGCTGCGACGGCCTGATCACCAGCGCGCGCTGGGTCGTGCACAAGATGCCGCAGCACACGCGCACGGTCTGCATGGAGTTCTTCGGCAATGCCCGGGACGCCGTGCCGAGCATCGTGGAGATCAAGGACTTCATGTTCGCGGAGCAGAAGCGCACCGGCGTTGTGCTCGCGGGCCTGGAACACCTGGACGACCGCTACCTGCGCGCCGTCGGCTACGCGACCAAGTCCAAGCGCGCGGTGCTGCCGAAGATGGTGCTGATCGGCGACATCGCCGGCGACAACCCGGACGACGTGGCCCGCGCCACCTCCGAAGTGGTGCGCCTGGCCAATTCGCGCAGCGGCGAAGGCTTCATCGCCATCAGCCCGGAAGCGCGCAAGAAGTTCTGGCTGGACCGCAAGCGCACGGCCGCCATCAGCAAGCACACCAACGCCTTCAAGATCAACGAGGACGTGGTGATCCCGCTGCCGCGGATGGCGGAGTACACCGACGGCATCGAGCGCATCAACATCGAGCTGTCCCTGCGCAACAAGATCCAGCTGGCCAACGAGCTGGAAGCCTTCTTCGCGCGCGGCCGCCTGCCGCTGGGCAAGCAGGACGACGCGGCCGAACTGCCGTCGGCCGAACTGCTGGAAGACCGCGTCGGGCAGGCGCTGGAAGTGGTGCGCGAAGTGCGGCAGCAGTGGCAAGGCTGGCTGGACGACGTGGAAGCCCTGTTCCCGCAATTGCAGGACCACTCGCTGCGCGCCAGCTGGAAGACGCAGATCCGCGCGCCGCTCGCCAACGTCTTTGCCGGCGACGCCTTCGCGCCCATCCTGGCGGAGATGAACGCCATCCACCAGCGCGTGCTCAAGGGGCGTGTGTGGGTGGCGCTGCACATGCATGCCGGCGACGGCAACGTGCACACCAACATCCCGGTCAACAGCGACGACTACGCCATGCTGCAGTCGGCGCACGAGGCGGTGAAACGCATCATGGTGCTGGCCCGCTCGCTCAACGGCGTGATCTCGGGCGAGCACGGCATCGGCATCACCAAGCTGGAATTCCTGACCGACGAGGAACTGAAGCCCTTTGCCGACTACAAGCAGAAGGTCGACCCGGAAGGCCGCTTCAACAAGGGCAAGCTGCTGCGCCACGCGCAGATGGATTCCGACACTTCGGTCTACGCCGACCTGACCAACGCCTACACGCCGTCCTTCGGCCTGATGGGGCACGAGTCGATCATCATGCAGCAGTCCGACATCGGCGCCATCGCCGATTCGGTCAAGGACTGCCTGCGCTGCGGCAAGTGCAAGCCGGTGTGCGCCACCCACGTGCCGCGCGCCAACCTGCTGTACAGCCCGCGCAACAAGATCCTCGCCACCTCGCTGCTGGTGGAGGCCTTCCTGTACGAGGAGCAGACCCGCCGCGGCGTCTCCATCAAGCACTGGGAGGAATTCGAGGACGTGGCCGACCACTGCACGGTCTGCCACAAGTGCGAGAGCCCCTGCCCGGTGAAGATCGACTTCGGCGACGTGTCGATGAACATGCGCAACCTGCTGCGCAAGATGGGGCAGAAGTCCTTCCGACCGGGCAATGCCGCGGCGATGCTGATGCTCAACGCCACCAGCCCGGAAAGCATCAAGCTGATCCGCGCCGGCCTGGTGGGCATCGGCTACAAGGCCCAGCGCTGGGGCAACAACCTGCTGCGCGGCCTGGCCCACCTGCAGGTGCAGAAGCCGCCGGAGACGCACTTCGCCGCGCCCATCAAGGAGCAGGTGGTGCACTTCATCAACAAGAAGCTGCCCGGCAACCTGCCCAAGAAGACGGCGCGCGCGCTGCTGGACATCGAGGACCGCGATTACGTCCCGATCATCCGCGACCCGAAGGCGACCACGGCCGAAAGCGAGGCGGTCTTCTACTTCCCGGGCTGCGGCTCGGAGCGCCTGTTCTCGCAGGTGGGCCTGGCGACGCAGGCGATGCTGTGGCATGCCGGCGTCCAGACGGTGCTGCCGCCTGGCTATCTCTGCTGCGGCTACCCGCAGCGCGGCTCGGGCCAGTTCGACAAGGCCGAGAAGATGATCACCGACAACCGGGTGCTGTTCCACCGCGTCGCCAACACGCTGAACTACCTGGACATCAAGACGGTGGTGGTCTCCTGCGGCACCTGCTACGACCAGCTGCAAGGCTACGAGTTCGACAAGATCTTCCCCGGCTGCCGCATCATCGACATCCACGAGTACCTGCTGGAAAAGGGCATCACGCTGGAGGGCGCGGGCGGCTACCTGTACCACGACCCCTGCCACACGCCCATGAAGCTGCAGGACCCGATGAAGACGGTGAAGGCGCTGGTGGGGGACAACGTGCGCAAGTCGGAGCGCTGCTGCGGCGAGTCAGGCACGCTGGCCGTCACGCGGCCGGACATCTCGACCCAGGTCCGCTTCCGCAAGGAGGAGGAGCTGCGCAAGGACGAAGCGGCGCTGCGGGCCTCCGGCGCCGTCCCTGAAAAGGGCAACGTGAAGATCCTCACCAGCTGCCCGAGCTGCCTGCAAGGCCTCTCGCGCTACAACCACGACCTGCAGAACGGCCTGCTGGAGGCCGACTACATCGTGGTCGAAATGGCCAGCAAGATCCTGGGCCCCGACTGGATGCCCGCGTACGTCAAGGCGGCCAACAGCGGCGGCATCGAGCGCGTCCTCGTCTGAGCCCCGGAGAATCCGCAAGCGGGCGTGAAATCCGCACGCTTGCGGCTTCGCCTACCCCCGCGTGACGGATGCGCGGCCCAGCCGCAAACGTGTATAACCCGTGAGGAAGATTCCGGTTGCAACACCGGTTACCGGAGGTTTGGCATGCGTCCCGCAAGACATCGAATGACCTGGCTCGCGCCCCTCCTGGCCGCGCCGCTGCTGCTGCTCGCGCAGTGGGCGCACGCCCAGGCGGCCGGCGAGGTGGAGTTCGCGCGCGGCGTCGGCTTTGCCCAGACGCCCGGCCAGACTCCCCGCACCCTGGGCAAGGGCCTGCCGCTGCAGCAGGGCGACCGCCTGACCACCTCCGAAGGCGCCTCGGCCATCATCAAGCTGGCCGACGGCACCCGCATGACGGTGCGCCCCAACTCCGAACTGGTGCTGCAGCAGTACCAGTTCCAGGAAAACGCGCCGGACAACTCCATGCTGATGCAGCTGGTGCGCGGCGGCTTCCGTGCCGTCACCGGCCTGATCTCCAAGAACGCGCCGAACGCGGCGCGCGTGCAGACCAATACCGCCACCATCGGCATCCGCGGCACCGATTTCGACGCCCGCCTGTGCCAGGGCGAGTGCGCCACCGAATCCGCCCGCATCGCCGAGAGCGGCCGCCCGAACGCCGTCCAGGCGAGCGCGCGCCTCACCAATGCGCAAGGCGAGATCTACGCGGTCGATTCCAACGGCACCCGCCGGCGCCTGGTCGACGGCGGCGGCGTCTATCCCGGCGACGTGGTGGAGACCAGCCGCGGCAGCCAGGGCGTGCTCGCGTTCCGCGACGACAGCCGCATCACGCTGGGCTCGCAGACGCGCTTTCGCGTCGACAACTTCGTCTACGACGACAAGAACGCCGGCGAAGGCCGCTTCCTCGCTTCCATCCTGCGCGGCTCGGTGCGGGCCCTCACCGGCCTGATCGCCAAGTCGAACCAGCGCAACGTCGGCTTCAGCACCGCCACCGCCACCATCGGCATCCGCGGCACGGGCTTCGACGTCGTCTGCTCCGGCGCCTGTGCCGGCGACCCGGGCGACCCGAACACGGGCCTCACGCTCTGGACCTGGCTGGGCGCCATCGAAGTGGGCCAGCCGGGGCAGACCGCGCTGCAGGTGCTGCAGGCGGGCCAGGGCCTCTTCATCCCGACCTCCGGCCCGATCCAGCAGATCAACAACCAGCCGAACGTCGACACCCCGCGCCCCGACCAGGTGAACGTGCCGGGCAACCTGTTCACCGAGAACACCGTCTCCGACGCCGCCGAGGGCCTGTTCGTGTTCGTGCGCGACGGCCACATCGAGATCGCCAGCGCCCGCGAAGTGCTGCACCTGGGCAAGGGTGAAGCGGGCTTCGCCGGCACGGGCGGCGATACGGCGCGCCCCCTCACGGTGCCCAAGTTCCTCGAGTTCGACATGATCCCGCTGCCGACGTCGAAGGCGCCGCTGCTGGCGAGCGTGCTGGGCGAAGCAGGCATCAAGAACAACAGCTGCAAATAACCCGCATTGCGGGTGGCAGCTTGCCCACCCCGATGCCAAAATCACCGCTCCGATAAAAAGAGAGCGGGCAAGAAACATGAAGCTAGGCATCGTTCCGCTCGCGCTGCTGGCCGGCGCCGCATACGCGCAGGCCCAATCACCGGCTCCCGGCCGGCCTCCCGTGCCCGCGATGGCCACGCCCGCCGCGACGGCGGTGTTTCCCATCCGCGGCTTCGTGGTCGAAGGCGAGAACCCGCTGGGCGAGGCCGAGACCAGCCGCGTGCTGGCGCCGTTCGTGCGGCCCGACGCCACCCTCGAGACCCTGCAGCAGGCGACCGCCGCGCTCGAAACCGCGCTGCGCAACGCCGGCTACGGACTGCATCGCGTAGCCCTGCTGCCGCAGGAAGTGGGCGCCTCCGTCAGGCTCGCCATCGTCAAGTTCACGGTCGGCAAGGTGGGCTTCGAAGGCCGCTCCATCTACGACGAGGAAAACATCCGCCGCACGGTGCCGGAGCTGCGCGAAGGCGAGAGCCCCAACTTCCGGCGGCTGGCGATCCAGACCGCCATCGCCAACGAGAACCCGAACAAGCAGGTGCAGGTCGGCCTGCGCGAGTCCGACGAGCCGGACCGCATCGACGCCACCATCACCGTGCGCGAGCAGCGGCCCTGGACCTTCGGCCTCCTCGCCTCCAACGGCGGCTCGAAGAACACCGGCGAGGACCGCGTCACCGTCACGGCGGGCCACACCAACCTGTTCAACCGCGACCACCAGTTCGTGGGCGCCTACACCACCTCCCTGCAGCGCACGGACGACGTCAAGCAGCTGGGCCTGGCCTACAAGATCCCGCTGTACGCGCTGGGCGGCGTGATCGGCGCCTCTTACACGCGCTCGGACGTGGTCGGCAACTTCGGCACCTTCAACAGCACCGGTGCCGGCCATACCTTCGGCGTCAACTACACGTGGTACCTGGCGCCGCAGGGCGGCCGCCGCAGCTACATGATCTTCGCGCTCGACGACAAGGTCTTCGACGCCTCGAAGATCAACGACGTGGTGGTGCCCGGCGCGCTCGATCGCCGCAGCCGTCCCGTCTCCGTCGGCTACGCCGCGCGCACCGAGACCGACACCGCCGTGTGGGGCTACGACGCTTCCCTGGCCGCCAACACCGGCCAGGGTTCGCACAACGACCTGGCGTCCTACCAGTCGGAAGACCCGCGCGTCGACACGGTGCACTTCAAGGTGCTGCGGGCCAACGCCAGCTACTCGGGCCAGCTGCCCAAGGCCTGGCAATGGACGGCGCGCGGCTCGGCCCAGTACAGCCCCGATGTCCTGATCTCCGGCGAACAGTTCGGCCTGGGCGGCCAGTATTCGGTGCGCGGCACCGACATCGAGCGGCCGATCTCGGGCGACAAGGGCGTGTCCGGGACGGTGGAACTGAGCACGCCCGAGCTGCTGCCGGGCCTGCGGCTGCTGGGCTTCGTCGACGGCGGCTACCTCTGGAACAACAAGCCCAACGGCACCAGCAAGCCTTCCAGTGACCACCTGGCCAGCGCCGGCGTAGGCCTGCGCTTCTTCAAGGGCAGCTTCTACGCCAGCCTCGACTGGGGCCGCATCCTGGCCGGCAGCAAGGTGCCGCTCACCATCAATTCCTCGGCGCCGCAGGAAGGCGACGACCGCTTCTACGCCAACATCGGCTTGCGCTTCTAGGGGCCGCCGCGCCACGCGTGCGGGGCGCAAGCCCTACACTCGGAAGCATGGCAGGCCTTCGCACCGAAACCCCCCAACCCGAATCGCTGACCGTCCACGGCCAGTCGCGCGTCCTCGAGGTCGGCTTTGCCGACGGTTCGCGTTTTCGCATCCCCTTCGAACTGATGCGCGTGTACTCGCCCTCGGCCGAGGTGCAGGGCCACGGCCCCGGCCAGGAAGTGCTGCAGACCGGCAAGCGCGAGGTCGAAGTGGCGCAGATCGAGCCGGTCGGCAACTACGGCGTCAAGCCGACCTTCAGCGACGGCCACGACAGCGGCATCTTCACCTGGGACTACCTGTACTTCCTGGGCAGCCAGCAGGACCAGCTGTGGGCCGACTACACGCGCCGGCTGGAAGAAGCGGGCGTGGACCGCGATGCGCCCATGGAAGCCAAGGGCGGCCATGGCGGCCACGGCCATGCCTGCGGCAGCCATTGAACACGAGACGATGAGCAAAACCCATTTCGGCTTCGAATCGGTCGAGGAGCGCGACAAGGCCAGGCGCGTGCGTGGTGTCTTCGACTCCGTCGCGCCGCGCTACGACCTCATGAACGACCTGATGTCGCTCGGCCTGCACCGCGCCTGGAAGGCGTTCACGGTGCTGGCCGCCGACGTGCGCCCGGGCCACCGCGTGCTGGACATCGCCGGCGGCACCGGCGACCTGGCGCAGGCCTTTGCGAAGAAGGCCGGCCCCACTGGCATGGTGGTCCACACCGACATCAACGCCGCCATGCTGGGCGTCGGCCGCGACCGCCTGCTCGACGCCGGCCTCGTGCTGCCGACCCTGGTGTGCGACGGCGAGAAGCTGCCCTTCGCGGCGGAGAGCTTCGACCGCGTCAGCGTCGGCTTCGGCCTGCGCAACATGACGCACAAGGACCTGGCGCTGGCGGAGATGAACCGCGTGCTCAAGCCGGGCGGCAAGCTGCTGGTGCTGGAATTCTCCAAAGTCGCGCGACCGTTGGAGAAAGCCTACGACTGGTACTCCTTTTCCGTGCTCCCCAGGTTGGGCCGGATGGTCGCCGGCGACGAAGCGAGTTACCGTTACCTGGCAGAGTCCATCCGCATGCATCCCGGCCAGGAGGAACTCAAGGCCATGATGAAGAAATGCGGTTTCGGGCACGTGGACTATCACAACCTCACGGGTGGGGTGGCCGCGCTGCATGTTGCAATCAAGTGCTGAGTCCGCATCTGACGAAGGATGCAAAGGAAGGTAGCCATGAAAGTCTGGACGGTTCTCCTGGCCTCGGTGCTTGCCCTGGGCGCGTTTGACGCGGAGGCGGCGCGCCGCCTGGGCGGCGGCGGCTCGATCGGCCGCCAGTCCTCCAACGTGACGCAGCGCCAGGCGTCGCCGGCGCCCGCCTCCCCGGCCGTGGCGCCGAGCAACGCGGCCAAGCCCGCTCCGGCCGCGCCGGCCACCACGCCGGCTGCGGCGCCACGCAAGCCGTGGGCCGGCATCCTGGGCGGCCTCGCCGCCGGGCTGGGCCTGGCCTGGCTGGCGCACACGCTCGGCTTCGGCGAGGCCTTCGGCCAGTTCATGCTGTTCGCACTGCTGGCCCTGGTGATCATGGTCGTCATCGGCATGGTGATGCGGCGCCGCGCGCAGGGCGGGGCCGCTTCCGGCGACCGCTATGCCTACCAGGGCGCCAGCGCCGACGCGCCGGTGTCGCCGCCCCAGTACAACCCCAGCAAGATCGGCAACGATGCGTCCGCCCGTCCCTGGGAGCGCGCGACGACGGCCTTCGAAGCCAACCGCGACGCGGCGCCGGCTGCGGGAGCCGGCGGCATCCGCATCGGTTCCGCGCTGGAGACGCCGGCGAACCCGCTGGCCGGTTCGCAGCAGTGGGGCGTGCCCGCCGGCTTCGACACCGAGGGCTTCCTGGCCGCCGCCAAGCGCAATTTCGTGACCCTGCAGGACGCCTGGGACCGGGCCGACCTGAAGGTGCTGCGCGGCATGATGACCGACGAGATGATGCGCGAGATCGAGAAGCAGCCGGCCACCGGCGGCAAGACCGAGGTGGTGATGCTCGAGGCCCAGCTCCTGGGCATCGAGGAGAGCCCCGAGGACTACCTGGCCAGCGTCGAGTTCTCCGGGATGATCCGCGAGGATCCCTCGGCCGGCCCCAGCCCGTTCCGCGAGGTCTGGAACATGGTCAAGCCGAGGAACGGCTCGGCAGGCTGGCTGGTCGCGGGAGTGCAAGCGCTCCAGTAACCGGCAAAGGTCAGGAATAATCGGGGGACTATGGCGACACAGTCCCCCGCTTCATTTTTCGACCAGCTCTTCGACAAGGTCGGCCACGCGCTGCAACCGCCGCCCTGGCTCGTCGAGGAGATGCAGCGGCGGCTCGTGCTGTTGTTGAACCACGTGCTGCAGCAGGAACCGGAGGCGCAGGCGCGCCTGAAGCGGCAGACGGGGCGGATGGTGGAGGCGCACTGGCGCGTCTTCAGCGTGCGCCTGCAAGCCACGCCCGCGGGCCTGCTGGAACTCGGCTCGCCCGCGCAGCAACCCGACCTGACCCTCACCCTCACCGACGAATCGCCCTGGTCGCTGGCGCAGGCCGCGCTGCGCGGCGACAAGCCGGCCGTGCGCATCGCCGGCGACGTGCAGCTGGCCGCCGAAGTGCAGTGGCTGGTGGACCACGTCCGCTGGGACCTGGAGGAAGACCTGTCCAAGGTGGTCGGCGATGCGCCGGCGCACGCCATGGGGCAGGGCATGCGCCGCGTGGCCGAGGCCTTGCGCGGCTTCGTCGGCGGCCGCGGCGCCGGTGCAGGTGCGCCGCCCGTGCCGCCGGTGCCGCCGGCCGGGCCGGGGCAGGCGGGCGGATGACGCGGTACTTCCGCGCTGCCTTCATCCTCTGGGTGATCCTGCGCTACGGGCTGGACGAGCTGGCGCTCTCCGGCTTCCGGCTGCGCGGGCTGGCCCGGGTGATCACGTTCGGCCGCAAGCTCGACGCGCCGCGCGGCCAGCGCCTGCGCCAGGCCCTGGAGCATCTCGGCCCCATCTTCGTGAAGTTCGGGCAGGTGTTGTCCACCCGGCGCGACCTGCTGCCGGCCGACATCGCCGACGAACTGGCCATGCTGCAGGACCGCGTGCCGCCTTTCCCGTCCGAGGTGGCGGTGGCGACCATCGAGCGCGCCTTCCGCCGCCCGCTGGCGGAAGTCTTCGAGAGCTTCGAACAGGAGCCGGTGGCCAGCGCCTCGATCGCGCAGGTGCACTTCGCCGTGATCCGCACCCGCGACGGCACGCTGCGCGAGGTGGCGGTGAAGGTGCTGCGCCCGGGCATGCTGCCGGTGATCGAGAAGGACCTCGACCTGATGCGCATGATGGCCGGCTGGGTCGAGAACATCTCGCTCGACGCGCGCCGCCTGAAGACGCGCGAGGTGGTGGCCGAATTCGACAAGTACCTGCACGACGAGCTGGACCTGGTGCGCGAAGCCGCCAACGCCGCGCAGCTGCGCCGCAACATGCAGGGCCTGCACCTGGTGCTGATCCCGGAGATGTACTGGGACTTCGTGCATCCGGAAGTGATCGTGATGGAGCGCATGACCGGCGTTCCCATCAGCCAGACCGAGCGCCTGGTGGCGGCGGGCGTCGACCTGCGCCAGCTGGCGCGCGACGGCGTCACGATCTTCTTCACCCAGGTGTTCCGCGACGGCTTCTTCCATGCCGACATGCACCCGGGCAACATCCAGGTGAGCCTGGAGCAGGGCACCTTCGGCCGCTACATCTCGCTGGACTTCGGGATCATCGGCACGCTCACCGAGCACGACAAGGAATACCTGGCGCAGAACTTCACCGCTTTCTTCCGGCGCGACTACAAGCGGGTCGCGGAACTGCACATCGAATCGGGCTGGGTGCCGCCCGGCACGCGCGTCGACGAGCTCGAGGCCGCGGTGCGCACGGTGTGCGAGCCGTATTTCGACCGCCCTTTGCGCGAGATCTCACTGGGCATGGTGCTGATGCGGCTCTTCCAGATGTCGCGCCGCTTCCAGGTCGACATCCAGCCGCAGCTGGTGCTGCTGCAGAAGACGCTGCTGAACATCGAGGGCCTGGGCCGCCAGCTGGACCCCGAACTCGATCTCTGGAGCACGGCCAAGCCTTTCCTCGAGCGCTGGATGCTGGACCAGGTCGGGCCGCAGAAGCTGTTCGAGGAGCTGCGCGACCAGGCGCCGCGCTTCGCCAAGATCCTGCCGGAACTGCCGCGCCTGGTGCACTCCTACCTGCAGCACCACGAGAAGGACAACAACGCGGACCTGCGCGCGCTGCTGGCGGAGCAGCGCCGCACCAACCGCCTGCTGCAGATCCTGGTCTGGGGCGTGACCGCTACCGCGATCGGCGTCGTCGTGCTGCAATTCCTGGTGCGCGGCCACCTGTTCTGAGGCGGCATAATTCCGTCGCCCGTGGAGGGGCCTTGGGGGATTTACGATGAACTACACGCTCGTCGCATTCGTGGTGCTGTACCTGCTCGGCACCCTGGCCATCGGCGTCTGGGCCGGCACGCGGATCAAGAACACGACGGACTTCGCGATCGCGGGGCGCAGCCTGCCCCTGATCATGGTGGTTACCACCACCTTCGCCACCTGGTTCGGCGCCGAGACCGTCATGGGCATCCCGGCGCGCTTCGTCCAGGGCGGCCTGAACGCGATCGTCGAGGACCCCTTCGGCGCCGGCACCTGCCTGATCCTGGTGGGCCTGTTCTTCGCCACGAAGCTTTACAAGCAGAACCTGCTGACCATCGGCGACTTCTACCGCCAGCGCTACGGCCGCGGCATCGAGGTGTTCTGCTCCGCCGCGATCATCCTGAGCTACCTGGGCTGGGTCGCCGCGCAGATCACCGCGCTGGGCCTGGTCTTCTCGGTGCTCACCAACGGCGCGATGTCCGAAACCACCGGCATGGTGGTCGGCACGCTGGCCGTACTGGTCTACGTGGTGATCGGCGGCTTCCTGGCGGTGGCCTGGACCGACTTCATCCAGATGATCGTGCTGGTGGTGGGCCTGACCATCATCGCCATCTTCTCGGCCGACCTGGCCGGCGGCGCCGGCAAGGTGATCGACCTGGCCACGCACAAGGAGCTGTGGAACTTCTTCCCAGCGCCCACCCTGACGGACATGGCCTTCTTCGTCGCCGCCGGCGTGACCATGATGCTGGGAAGCATCCCGCAGCAGGACGTCTTCCAGCGCGTCATGTCGGCCAAGGACGCCAACACGGCCCGCAACGGCGCCGTGATCGGCGGCATCTCGTACATCCTGTTCGCCTTCGTGCCGATGTTCATCGTGGCCAGCGCGGTCGTCGTGATGGGCGACAGCGCCATGGAGCTCGCGAAGAACGACTACCAGAAGGTGCTGCCCACCTTTGTGCTGACCAAGATGCCGCTGGTGATGCAGATCCTGTTCTTCGGCGCGCTGCTCTCGGCGATCAAGAGCACCTCGTCGGCCACGCTGCTGGCGCCTTCGACCAGCTTCGTCGAGAACATCCTGAAGAACCTGCGCCCGGGCATGAACGACAAGCAGCAGCTGTTTGCCATGCGCGCCACCATCGTCATCTTCACCTCGCTGGTGCTGGCCTACGCCGTGGCGATGAAGGGCACCTCGATCTACGACCTGGTGTCCTCCGCCTACCAGGTCACGCTGGTCGGCGCCTTCGTCCCGCTGGTGATGGGCCTGTACTGGAAGCGCGCCACGACCCAGGGCGCCATCGTCTCGGTGGCGTTCGGCATCGCGGTCTGGATCCTGTTCTTCCCCCAGGTGGGCGGCGAAGCGCTGTCCAAGGCCTTTCCGGGCCAGCTGGCGGGGCTGCTGGCGGCCTTCGTCGGCATGATCGTCGGCTCGCTGGCGCCGCAGAAGCTGCGCAACCGCCACGAGCACGTGCACCACGTCCAGGGCCTGCCGGCGGCGCGGTAGGGCCGCCCGGGGGGCGGAGGGCTTGGAAAGAGGCCCTCCGTCTATAATTGAGGGCTTTGCACCCCCCGACTTCCTGACAACCGCCATGCCCATCTACGCCTACAAGTGCGGCTCCTGTGGCCATGCCAAGGACGTCCTGCAGAAGATCTCCGACGCCCCGCTGACGACCTGCCCGGCGTGCGGTGCGGAAAGTTTCACGAAACAGGTTACCGCCGCCGGCTTCCAGTTGAAGGGTTCCGGCTGGTACGTGACGGATTTCCGCGGCGGCAGCGGCGGCGCGAGCGCGCCCGCGGCCGACAAGCCGGCGGATGCGACCAAGTCCGGCGACGCTGCCAAGCCCGCGGACACGGCCGCCAAGCCGGCCGAAACCGCCAAGAGCGACAGCCCCCCCGCCCCGGCGGCCAAGAAGCTGGACACGCCCAGCGCGGCCGCCTGAGGACACGCATGCACGCCCTGCGCAAATGGCTGCTGGCGGGGCTGCTCGTCATCGTCCCGGTCGCCATCACCCTGGCGGTGCTGCGCTGGGTGATCGACACGCTGGACCAGACGCTGCTGATCCTGCCGGCCGACTGGCAGCCGGATCGCGTCTTCGGCATCCACATCCCCGGCTTCGGCGTGGTGCTGACGCTCGCGATCCTGCTGGTGGTGGGCGCCGCGGCCAGCAACTTCATCGGCAAGAAGCTGGTCGGCCTGGGCGACCGCGTCGTCTCGCGCATCCCGGTGGTGCGCGGCATCTATTCCAGCGTCAAGCAGGTCTCGGACACGCTGTTCTCCGAGAGCGGCAATGCCTTCCGCACCGCGGTGCTGGTGCAGTGGCCGCGCGCCGACGTCTGGACCATCGGCTTCGTCACGGGCACGCCGGGCGGCGACGTCGTCAACTACCTGCACGGCGAGGACTATCTCAGCGTGTACGTGCCCACCACGCCCAACCCCACGGGCGGCTATTTCGTGATGCTGCGCAAGAGCGACTGCATCGAATTGAAGATGAGCGTGGACGACGCGCTCAAGTACGTGGTGTCCATGGGCGTGGTTTCGCCCGGAATCACGAATCGCTAAACGCGGCCAGCGCGGCCGCCGTTATTGAAGGTTTCCCATGTCTTCCCAGAAAATGCGTACCACCTACTGCGGGCTCGTGACCGAGGCCCTGATGGGGCAAACCGTCACTTTGTGCGGCTGGGTGAATCGCCGGCGCGACCACGGCGGGGTGATCTTCGTCGACCTGCGCGACCGCGAAGGCTACGTGCAGATCGTGTGCGATCCCGACCGCGCCGACATGTTCAAGACCGCCGAAGGCCTGCGCAACGAGTTTTGCGTGCAGGTCAAGGGCCTGGTGCGCGCGCGCCCCGAAGGCACCACCAACGACAACCTCAAGAGCGGCAAGATCGAGGTGCTGTGCCACGAGCTGACGGTGCTGAACCCGTCGGTCACGCCGCCCTTCCAGCTGGACGACGACAACCTGTCGGAAACCACGCGCCTGATGCACCGCGTGCTGGACCTGCGCCGGCCGTACATGCAGAACAACCTGATGCTGCGCTACAAGGTGACGATGGAGGTGCGCAAGTTCCTCGACGCCAACGGCTTCATCGACATCGAGACGCCGATGCTGACCAAGTCGACGCCCGAAGGCGCGCGCGACTACCTGGTGCCCTCGCGCGTGCACGACGGCATGTTCTTCGCGCTGCCGCAGTCGCCCCAGCTGTTCAAGCAGCTGCTGATGGTGTCGGGCTTCGACCGCTACTACCAGATCACCAAGTGCTTCCGCGACGAGGACCTGCGCGCCGACCGCCAGCCCGAGTTCACGCAGATCGACGTGGAGACCTCCTTCCTCACCGAGGAAGAGATCCGCACCATGTTCGAAGGAATGATCCGCAGCACGTTCAAGAACGTGATCGGCGTCGACATGCCGGCCTTCCCGGTGATGACGCACACCGACGCCATGCGCCTGTACGGCTCCGACAAGCCGGACCTGCGCGTGAAGCTGGAGTTCACCGAGCTCACCGACGTGATGAAGGACGTGGACTTCAAGGTGTTCTCCGGCCCCGCCAACGCCGAGGACGGCCGCGTGGTCGGCCTGCGCGTGCCGGCCGGCGGCGAGATGAGCCGCGGCGAGATCGACGGCTACACCGAGTTCGTCAAGATCTACGGCGCCAAGGGCCTGGCCTGGATCAAGGTCAACGACGTGGCCAAGGGCCGCGACGGCCTGCAATCGCCGATCGTGAAAAACATCCACGACGCCGCCATCGCCGAGATCCTCAAGCGCACCGGCGCGCAGAACGGCGACCTCGTCTTCTTCGGCGCCGACAAGGCCAAGGTGGTCAACGACTCGATCGGCGCGCTGCGCGTGAAGGTCGGCCACAGCGAATTCGGCAAGTCGCACGGCCTGGTCGAAGGCCAGTGGAAGCCGCTCTGGGTCGTCGATTTTCCGATGTTCGAGTTCGACGACGATGCGCAGCGCTGGAATGCCGTGCACCACCCGTTCACCTCGCCCAAGGACGGCCACGAGGACTGGCTCGAGACCAACCCCGGCCGCTGCCTGGCCAAGGCCTACGACGCGGTGCTGAACGGCATCGAGCTCGGTGGCGGCTCGGTGCGTATCCACCGCGAGGACGTGCAGAGCAAGGTGTTCCGCGCGCTCAAGATCGACGCCGAGGAAGCCAAGCTCAAGTTCGGCTTCCTGCTGGACGCGCTGCAGTACGGTGCGCCCCCGCACGGCGGCATCGCCATCGGCCTGGACCGCTTCGTGATGCTGATGACGGGCGCCGAGTCCCTGCGCGACGTGATCGCCTTCCCGAAGACCCAGCGCGCCCAGGACCTGCTGACCCAGGCGCCGGGCCCGGTGGACGAGAAGCAGCTGCGGGAACTGCATATCCGATTGCGCAACCCGGCCGCGGCCTGACGCGGCAGAATGAAAGGCACCTCCGGGTGTCTTTTTTTCTGCTCGATGCAAAAGCCCTTCAAGATCCCGCAATCCGTCCTGGTCGTGATCCACACGCCGGCGCTGGACGTGCTGCTGATCAACCGGGCCGACGCGGCCAACTTCTGGCAGTCCGTCACGGGCGCCAAGGACCGCGAGGACGAGAGCTTCACCGAGACCGCCATCCGCGAAGTGGCGGAGGAAACCGGCATCGCCTGCGCCGGCGGCACGCTGCGCGACTGGGGGCTGGAGAACGTCTACGACATCTACCCGCGCTGGCAGCACCGCTACGCGCCGGGCATCACGCGCAACACCGAGCACGTGTTCGGCCTCACCGTGCCCGCCGGCACGCCCGTCACGCTGAACCCGCGCGAACACACCGCTTACCAGTGGTTGCCTTACCGGCAGGCGGCGGACGCCTGCTTCTCGCCTTCCAACGCCGAAGCCATCCTGATGCTGCCAGAATTCATCGCATGACGACTCTCAGGATCGCCACCTACAACATCCACAAGGGCGTGCAAGGCATAGGCCCGGTGCGCCGGCTGGAGATCCACAACATCGGGCACGCCGTGGAGCAGCTCGATGCGGACGTCGTCTGCCTGCAGGAGGTGCGCAAGCTGCACCGGCGCGAGGAGCGCTACTTCACGCGCTGGCCCGAGCTGCCGCAGGCCGAGTTCCTCTGTCCCGAAGGCTACGCCGCGGTCTACCAGACCAACGCCAAGACCAAGCATGGCGAGCACGGCAACGCCCTGCTGGCGCGCTGGCCCATCGTGTCGCACGGCCACGAGGACATGTCCGACCACCGCTTCGAGCAGCGCGGCCTGCTGCACGTGGAGGTGCAGGTCGGCCGGCGCATGGTGCACGTGATCGTGCTGCACCTGGGTCTCATCGCGGGCAGCCGCGTGCGCCAGATCGAGCAGCTGGGCAAGTTCGTCGAGCGCGAGATTCCGCGCAAGGCGCCAGTGATCGTGGCGGGCGACTTCAACGACTGGGGCGCGAAGCTGCGGCCCGTCATGAACGGCTTCGGCTTCAAGGACTTCCTGGGCGAACGCGCGCTGACCTATCCCTCGCGCCTGCCGCTCACGCAGCTCGATTTCGTCTATGCGCGCGGGCTCAAGCCGACCGGCATCGAGATCCCGCGCGGCCGCATCTGGTGGCGCATGTCGGACCACCTTCCGCTGATCGCGGAGTTCAACATCTAGGGCCGAATGGCGCGCGGCATTCCGTCCCTGCGGCCCGGCCACCATCTCCAGCTGCTGGAAGGCAGCCGCGAATTCTTTCCCGCCCTGTGCGCGGCCATCGACGCCGCGCGCGCCGAGGTGCTGCTGGAGACCTACATCTTCGACTTCACCGGCAGCGCCGCCGAAGTTGCGTACGCGCTGGAACGCGCGGCGCGCCGCGGCGTGCTGGTGCGGGTGGTGGTCGACGGCTACGGCACGCCCGCGGTGCCGCCGGCGTGGGAGGCCAGGCTCGATCTCGCCGGCGTGCACTGGGCCGTCTACTCGCGCCCCGGCGTACTGGGACTGCTGATGCCGGGCCAATGGCGGCGGCTGCATCGCAAGCTGTGCGTCGTCGATGGAGAGGTGGGCTTCTGCGGCGGCATCAACATCCTCGACGACTTCCACGATCCCAACCATGGCGCGCTGCAGTCGCCGCGGCTGGACTTCAGCATCCGCGTGGCGGGGCCGCTGGTCGGCGAGATGCATGCCACGCTGGTGCGGCAGTGGTCGCGCATCGAAGCGCTGGGCGAACTGAAGAAGGCGCGCTGGACCGGCGCGCTGGAGCTGCTGCGTTCGGTGGGCGCGGGCCGGCGGCCGGCGCCCGAGGTTGCCAGCCATGGCGACCCCAACGCCCGCGCCGCGCTGCTGCTGCGCGACAACCTGCGGCATCGCGCGGTGATCGAGCGGGCCTACCTGCGTGCCATCGGCCACGCGCGGCAGGAGGTGATCATCGCCAACGCCTACTTCGTGCCGGGCGGCCGCTTGCGCCGGGCCTTGACGGCGGCGGCGCGGCGCGGCGTGCAGGTCAGCCTGCTGCTGCAGGGACGCTACGAATACTTCATGCAGTACTACGCCGCGCGGCCGGTGTTCGGCGCGCTGCTGGCCGCCGGCGTGCAGATCCACGAATACGCGCCCAGCTTCCTGCATGCCAAGGTGGCGGTGGTCGACGGCCATTGGGCGACGGTGGGCTCGTCCAACCTCGATCCGCTGAGCCTGCTGCTGGCGCGCGAAGCGAACGTGGTGGTGGACGATGCGCGTTTCGCCGGCCGCCTGCGCGAGCGCCTGGTGCAGGCCATGCAGCTCGAAGGCGAGGCCATGGACGCCGCCGTCTACGCGAACCGGCCGCCGCTGCAGCGCGCGAAGGAGCGGCTGGCGCGGGTCATCATGCGCGTCGCGCTGGTGGTGCAGGGAAAGAGGTACCGGTGAGCGATCTGGTGGTGCAGCGGCCCGAGGGCCTCTATTGCCCGCAGGGCGATTTCTACATCGATCCGTGGCGCCCGGTGGCGCGCGCCGTCATCACGCATGCGCACTCCGACCACGCCCGCTACGGCCACGGCCACTACCTGGCGGCGGCGCCGGCCGAAGGCGTGCTGCGCGCGCGCCTGGGCGAGATCAACTTGCAGACGCTGCCGTACGGCGAGCGCATCCAGCACCACGGCGTGACGCTGTCGCTGCATCCGGCCGGCCACGTGCTCGGCTCGGCCCAGGTGCGGCTGGAGCACGGCGGCCAGGTCTGGGTGGCCAGCGGCGACTACAAGGTGGCGCCCGACCCGACCTGCGATCCGTTCGAGCCGGTGCGCTGCGACGTCTTCATCACCGAATCGACCTTCGGCCTGCCGATCTACCGCTGGTGCCCGGACGAGGAGCTGTTCGCGGACATCAACGCCTGGTGGGCGCGCAACGCCAGCCATGCGCGCGCCAGCGTGCTCACCTGCTACAGCTTCGGCAAGGCACAGCGGGTGCTGGCCGGCGTCGATCCCTCCATCGGTCCCATCATCGTGCACGGCGCCGTCCGGCCGCTCAACGAGGCCTACCGCGCCGAAGGCGTGGCCTTGCCCGACACGCGCATGGTGACCGAGGTGACGGACAAGGCGGACCTGCGCCGCTGCCTCGTCGTGTGCCCGCCCAGCGCCGCGTCCAGCCCGTGGATCCGCCGCTTCGGCGACGCGCGCACGGCCTTCGCCAGCGGCTGGATGCAGGTGCGCGGCAACCGCCGGCGCGGCGGCTACGACCGCGGCTTCGTGCTGTCCGACCACGCCGACTGGCCCGGCCTCATGAGCGCCATCGCCGCCACCGGCGCACACCGCGTCATCGTCACGCACGGCAGCGTGCCGGTGATGGTGCGCTACCTGCGCGAGCAGGGCCTGCAGGCGGAGTCCTTCGCCACCGAGTACGGCGAGGACGTGGTGGAAGCCGACCTGCAGGCGGGGCAGGAGAACGCATGAAGCGCTTCTCCCGCCTCTTCAGCGAGCTCGACGCGACCACCTCGACCAACGAGAAGGTCGATGCGCTGGTGCGCTACTTCACCGAGGCACCGCCGCACGATGCGGCCTGGGCGGTGTATTTCCTCTCCGGCGGCAAGCCGCGCCAGGTGGTGAAGACCGCGTCGCTGGTGGTCCTGGCCTGCGAACTGGCGCGCGTGGAGCCATGGCTGTTCGACGAGTGCTACCAGTCGGTCGGCGACCTGGCCGAGACCATCGCCCTGGTGCTGCCGCGCGGCGAGCACACGTCGGACGTCGGCCTCGCCGAGTGGGTGGAGCAGCGGCTGCTGCCCTTGCGCGGCCTGCCCGACGAGGAAGTGGCGCGGCGCGTCGCCGGCTACTGGGCCGAGCTCGACGCGCAGGGCCGCTTCCTGCTGGTGAAGCTGGTGGGCGGCGGCTTCCGCGTCGGCGTGAGCAAGCTGCTGGTGCAGCGGGCGCTGGCCGCGCATGCGGGCGTCGACGCCAAGCGGGTGGCGCAACGCATGATGGGCTACACCGACGGCAAGGTGCTGCCATCGCCCGAACGCTACCAGGCGCTGGTGGCGCAGGTGGAAGAGGGCGTCAGCGACACGCTCGACGAAGGCCAGCCTTATCCCTTTTTCCTGGCGCACCAGCTCGACCTGCCGGCCGAGTTGTTCACCGCCCGCCTGGGCCCCGTGAGCGACTGGATGGTGGAGTGGAAGTACGACGGCATCCGCGGCCAGGTGGTGAAGCGCGGCGGCAAGGTGTGGATCTGGTCGCGCGGCGAGGAGCTGGTGACCGAGCGCTTTCCGGAAATCGAAAGCCTGGCGAGCAAGCTGCCGAACGGCACCGTGATCGATGGCGAGATCCTGGTCTGGCGCCACGAGCAGCAGCGGCCCGCGCCCTTCGCCCTGCTGCAGCAGCGGATCGGCCGCAAGAACGTCACCAGGAAGATCCTGGCCGATGCGCCCGTGAGCTTCATGGCCTACGACCTGCTGGAGCAGGCGGGCCAGGACCTGCGCGCCGTGGCGCAGCGCGAGCGCCGCACGCGGCTCGAGCAATTGCTGGCAGGCTCCGGCTTCCTGTTGTCGCCGGTGGAGACGGCGGAGTCCTGGCTGGCGTTCGCGCGCAAGCGCGAGGAGTCGCGCGAGCGCGGCGTCGAAGGCTTCATGTTGAAGCGCATGGACGCCGCCTACGGCACCGGCCGCACCAAGGCCGAAGGCCTGTGGTGGAAGTGGAAGATCGATCCGATGGCGGTCGACTGCGTGCTGGTCTACGCGCAGGCCGGGCACGGGCGCCGTTCCTCGGTCTACACGGACTACACCTTCGCGGTCTGGAACCGCGCGCCGGTGGACAAGGCGGAGGCCGACGCCGTGCTGGACGCCATCGCGCGCAAGGAGCCGGCGCAGCCCGGCGCCTTGCAGCTGGTGCCCTTTGCCAAGGCCTACTCGGGCCTCACCGACGAGGAATTCCGGCAGGTCGACGCCATCATCCGCAAGAACACCATCGAGAAGTTTGGCCCGGTGCGCAGCGTGAAGCCCAGCCTGGTCTTCGAGCTGGGCTTCGAGGGCATCAACCGCAGCGGCCGGCACAAGAGCGGCATCGCGGTGCGTTTCCCGCGCATGCTGCGGATCCGGCACGACAAGCCCCTGCACGAGGCGGACACCCTGGAGACCCTGGAACGCCTGCTGGCCCTGTAGCGTCCAAGGCGCATCGAAACCTTCGGTGTTAAAGTCCAAAATGCTCATGAAAGCCGACCCGTCCAGCCAGCTGACCACGACCGCGCCCGAGGAGGGCACGCCGGTGTCGGTGAAGATCCGCGAGCGCATCCAGGCGGCGCGCAAGCGTTTCCATTCCAACGACAACATCGCCGACTTCATCGAGCCGGGCGAACTGGAAGCGCTGCTCGACGAAGTCGAGGGCAAGATGCAGGGCGTCCTGGACAGCATGGTCATCGACACGACCAGCGACCACAACACCGCCAACACGGCGCGCCGGGTCGCCAAGATGTATTTGAACGAGGTGTTCCGCGGGCGCTACGTCAAGGCGCCGCCCATCACCGAGTTCCCCAACGCCGAACACCTCAACGAGCTGATGATCGTCGGCCCGATCACCGTGCGCTCGGCCTGCAGCCACCACTTCTGCCCGGTCATCGGCAAGCTGTGGATCGGCGTCATGCCCAACGAGCACACCAACGTGATCGGCCTGTCCAAGTACGCGCGCCTGGCCGAATGGATCATGGGCCGGCCGCAGATCCAGGAAGAGGCCGTGGTGCAGCTGGCCGACCTGATCATGGAAAAGACGCAGCCGGACGGCCTGGCGCTCGTCATGGAAGCGCGCCACTACTGCATGGCCTGGCGCGGCGTGAAGGACCTGGACAGCAAGATGATCAACTCCGTGATGCGCGGCGCCTTCCTGAAGGACGCCGCCCTGCGCCGCGAATTCCTGGCCCTCATCCCGCAGAAAGACTGAGCATGCTGGTTCGCCTCCTGTATTGCAGCCGCTCCGTCGACACCAGCGCCGAAGCGATCGAATCCATCCTGGCGCAATCGCGCCAGCACAACCCGGTCAGCGGCATCACCGGCATCCTCTGCTACGGCAGCGGCATCTTCCTGCAGTGCATCGAAGGCGGCCGCATGCAGGTGAGCGACCTGTTCGGCAGCATCCAGAAGGACGCGCGCCACAAGGACGTCGCGCTGCTGCACTACGAGGAAATCCTCGAGCGGCGCTTCGGCGGCTGGAGCATGGGCCAGGTGAACATCACCAAGCTCAATCACTCGGTGCTGTTGAAATATTCCGAGAAGCCCGAGCTGGACCCGTACGCCGTCTCCGGCAAGGTGTCCCTGTCGCTGCTGGAAGACCTCGCGGCCACCGCCGCGATCTGCGGCCGCAGCTGAATTGCCGACCAGTGCGCTCGCGCTGGTGCTGCTGGCCGGCCTGATCCACGCCAGCTGGAACATCGCCGCCAAGAAGGCCGGCGGCGACGTCCGCTTCGCCGCCTTCACCACCGCCATCATCTGCGTCGTCTATGCCCCGCTGGGCCTCTGGCTGGCGTGGACCCAGGCTGCTGGCTGGGGCTGGCGCGAATGGGGCCTGCTGGCCGGGAGCTCCCTGCTGCACACCGGTTATTACCTGCTCTTGCTGCGGGGCTACCGCAAGGCCGACCTGACGGTGGTGTATCCGCTGGCGCGCGGCTCCGGCCCGCTGCTGTCGTCGATGGCGGCCGTGCTGCTGCTGGGCGAGCAGCTTTCGGCGCTCGGCGCCTTCGGCATCGCCGGCGTGGTGGGCGGCGTGTTCCTCATCGCCGGCGGGCCCGCGCTCTGGCGTGCCAGCCACGATCCCGCGGCGCGCGCGCGCGTGCACAAGGGCATGGTCTATGGCGTGGCCAGCGGCGCCTTCATTGCCGCCTATACGCTGGTCGACGGGTATGCCGTCAAGGTGCTGCTGCTCTCGCCCATCCTGGTCGACTACGTCGGTTCGCTGCTGCGGCTGGTGGTGGTCGCGCCCGCCGCGCTGCGCGACGTGGCCGAGGCGAAGGCGCTATGGCGACTGCAATGGAAGTACGCGCTGTTCGTCGGCATGATCAGTCCCGTCTCGTATGTCCTGGTGCTCTACGCGATGCAGACGGCGCCGGTTTCGCACGTGGCGCCTGCGCGCGAGGTGTCGATGCTGTTCGCGGCGCTGATCGGCGGGCAGCTGCTGGGCGAGGGCGACCGCTGGCTGCGCCTGCTGGGCGCCGCATTCATTGCAGCCGGCGTGATGGCCCTGGCCGTCGGATGAAGCGATGACGCTGCTGCTCGGTTGCGATTTCTCCAGCGCGCCCACGCGGCGCAAGCCCATCGTGCTGGCGCTGGGCACCGCCGCGGGTGGCCGTGTGCAACTCACGCGCCTGGAAAAGCTGGAGACGCTCGCTGCCTTTGCCGACTGGTTGAAGCAGCCGCAAGCGTGGATCGGCGGCTTCGATTTCCCCTTCGGCCTGCCGCGGCCGCTGGTGGAGGAACTGGGCTGGCCCACGACCTGGCGCGAATGCATGGCGCACTATGCCTCGCTCACGCGGCCGCAGATCCGCGAGACCTTTGCCGCCTACTGCGCGGCGCGGCCCGCCGGCGCCAAGTTCGCGCATCGCAAGTTCGACAAGCTGGCGGGCTCCAGCCCGTCGATGAAGTGGGTCAATCCACCGGTGGCCTACATGCTGCACGCGGCCTTGCCCTTGCTGCTGGAGGCCGGCGTCGATTTGCCCGGCCTGCATGCCGGTGATCCGCAGCGGGTGGCGCTCGAAGCCTATCCCGGCCTGCTGGCGCGCGAGCTCGTGGGCCGCCGCAGCTACAAGAGCGACGACAAGGCGAAGCAGGACGCCGACCGCCTGATCGCGCGCAAGGACCTGCTGAACGCGCTGGAGCAGGGGCGCACGCGCCTGGGCCTGCGCCTGAAGCTCACGCATGCGCAGCACGACGCGCTGGTCGCGGACGCCAGCGGCGACAGCCTCGATGCCGTGCTCTGCCTGGTGCAGGCGGCCTGGGCCGCACGACAAGGCGCTCCGCACTACGGCCTGCCGCCGGACCTGGACCCGCTCGAGGGCTGGATCGTCAGCGCCTGAGCTGCAATCGGCCCCGCGGCGGCCGCGTTTGCGGTACCGTGGCCGCATGAGCACCGACGTTCGCAAAGGCCAGGCTCCGGCCACCCACACGCGCGAGGAATTCGGCAAGCGCTTCCGCGTTCGCTTCTTCGATCCCGCCTTCCAGCCCGAGCAGGAGGCCATCGCCCGGCTGGAGGAAATTGCCTGGCAGGCCTATGACGGCGGCCGCAAGGCGCCGGTGACGCGCAAGGCCGGCCCGGGGTTCGAAGACCCTGGCTACGACCTGTCGGTGGAGTGGTACGAGGCCAGCCGCAAGCTGCAGGAGGCCCAGCGCCGCTGGAGCGATGCGAAGACGCCATCGCAGGTCCTCGTCGTCTGCTGTTCCCCGCGCAACGACGGCACCTGCCCGGGCGAGGTCTCCAAGACTTGGCGGCTCGCGAAGATCGCGCAGGAGGAGCTGGAGGCCGGCGGCATGCAGGTCGACTTCCTCGACCTGAGCCTGCTCACCTCCGACTACGATCTCCACATCCATCCTTGCAAGGGCTGCGTGTCGACGGCGATGCCTTTGTGCCACTGGCCGTGCAGCTGCTACCCGAACCACGCCACCAACCAGGTGAACGACTGGATGAACGCGATCTACGAGAAGTGGGTCTCGGCGCATGGCGTGCTGCTGGTCACGCCCACGCACTGGTACCAGGTGACCAGTCCGCTGAAGCTGATGATGGACCGCCTCGTCTGCGCCGACGGCGGCAACCCCGATCCGACCCGCACGCAGGGCAAGGATGCCGCCAAGGCCAAGGAGATCGAGCTGGCCGGCTGGGACTACCCCAAGCACCTCGCCGGCCGCACCTATGGCGTGGTCGTGCATGGCGACGTCGCCGGCATCGAAGGGACGCGCCGCGCCCTGTGCGACTGGATGGACTGGATGGGCCTCGTCGACGCCGGTTCGCAGGCGCGGCTGGATCGCTACGTCGGCTACTACGAGCCCTACGCGACGAGCCACCAAGCGCTGGACGAGGACCGCGATGTGCAGGAGGAGACGCGCAACGTGGCGCGGGCCCTGACGAACGCCGTGGGCGAACTGCGCGCCGGCAAGCTCAGCGCGCCCGGCAAGAACCTGCAGCCGCCGCGCCCGAAGTGATCAGGCGCTCAGCCGCCCGAATGCCAGCAGCGCCTCGGTATCCGTGCGGTACATCTTCAGCAACGGCCCTTCGGTGAGGACGCCGGCCTTCTGCAGCACCCGCTCCACCGGCAGCTTGATCCCGCTGATGTGCAGCGTGATGCCCTTGTCTGCCAGCGTCTTGCGCAGCTGCCCGAACATCTCCACGCCGGTCGCGTCGACGCGGTTGATCGGCTGCGCGAACAGGCAGACATGCCGCACGTCCGGATGCGCCGCCAGGTGTTCGACGATCGCGCGCTCCATGGCGGTGGCCGAGGCGAAGTCCAGCTCCGCGTCCATGCGCAGCGCATAGATGCCCGAGGCGAGCGGCGGCAATTGCCACAGGTGGCGGTCGCGCAGGCTGCCGTCCGGGTGCAGGCCGACTTCGATGATGCGCGGATGCAGCCGCAGGTAGAGGAAGTGCGCCAGGCCGATCAGCACGCCGGTCAGCACGCCCCAGTAGATGCGCGGCGCCGACAGGATCGTGACCGTGAAAGTCGCCAGCGCCGTCAGCGCCTCCACCCGGTCGATCTGCCACAGCGCCAGCAGGATGCGCGGCTTGAACAGGCTGGACACGGCCGCCACCACCACCGCCGACAGCACGGCCTTCGGCACGTGCGACAGCGCCGGCGTGAAGAACAGCAGCACCAGCAGCACGAAGCCGGTGGCGACGACCGTGGCCCAGCCCGTGCGCGCGCCGGAGTAGAGCGTAAGCGCCGAGCGCGAGAAGGAAGTGCTGGTCGCGAACGAACCCGAGAGGGCCGACACCACCTTGCCGACGCCCTGGCCCACCAGGTCCTGGCTGGCGTCCCAGCGCTTGCCATCCTTCTGGCTTTCGATCTTGGCGCTGGAGGCCATTTCCAGCGAGCTCACCAGCGTGAGCACCAGCGCGGGCGCGAGCAGCGTGGAGAACTGCTCCCAGCCGGGCCAGGCGGGCCAGTAAAGCTGCGGCAAGCCGCTGGGCAAGGGCCCGACGACCGCGCCATGGGCGGAGTAGCCGGTGAAGTACGCGATGGCACCGGCCGCCGCCAGCGCGACCAGCATGATCGGAAACCTGGGGACGTAGCGTTTGGCCAGGATGAACAGGGCGAGGCTCACCACGCCGTAGGCGAGTGCCTGGTGGTCGATCTTCGGCGAGTGCAGCAATTCCGCCAGCGGGCCGTCGAGCCCGAGCAGGGCCGGCAGCTGCGAGGCGATGATCAGCAGGGCCGCTGCCTGGCTGAATCCCGCCAGCACCGGCGAGCTCACCAGGTTCAGCACCCAGGCGGCGCGCAGGCCACCCACCATTAATTGCAATCCTCCCGACAGCAACGCCAGCCATACGGCCAGCGCCACCCAGCTCGCGCTGCCGGGCGTCGCCATGCCGATCAGCGACGCGCCGACCAGCACGCTGGACAAGGCCGAAGGGCCGACCGACAGCCGGGTCGACGCGCTGAACAGCACGGCCGCCAGCATCGGCAGGAAGGTCGCATAGAGCCCGGCCACCAGCGGCATGCCGGCGAGGCCGGCGTAGGCGACCGATTGCGGAATCATCACCACCGCGACGGTGAGGGCGGCCGTGGCCTCGCCGCGCAGCAGCTGCGTGCTCGGGCGGGGCCAGTCCAGGAAAGGGAACCAGCGGGACAGTCGGGACATCGGGCTCAAGTATGCCCGGGACCGAAAGCGTGCCTCATCGTTGCGGCATGTCCTTGACCGAGTAACCCAGGCTCACCGTTGCATCGGGCGGGATGGCCGGCATGGTCTCGTTCCAGCTCTCCCAGGCTTCGCGCATGGCGGCCAGCCGCGCCGGATCGCGGCCGGCCAGGTTGGCGCGCTCGCGTTCGTCGGCCGGGATGTTGAACAGGTAGTCGTGCCCGTCCACGCGCAGGTACTTCCAGTCGCCGTCGCGCAGCGCCCGCTGGCCCCGGTGGTTCATGCGCCAGTGCAGCGGCCGCGCGAAGGCCTGGCGCGCATCCCGCAGCACCGGCAGCAGCGACACGCCATCGAGCGGATAGGCGGCGTCCGCCGTCGCGCCGCCGGCCTCCAGCATCGTTGTGCTCCAGTCCATCGTCATGCACTGCTGCGCGCTCACGCCGCCCGGCTGGATCACCGCCGGCCAGTGCGCGATCCAGGGCACGCGGATGCCGCCTTCGGTGAGGTCCATCTTGCCGCCCACCAGCGGCCAGTTGTCGGAGAAGCGCTCGCCGCCGTTGTCGCTGGTGAAGACCACCAGCGTGTCGCGCTCGATGCCGTGCTTGCGCAGGGCATCCATCACCCAGCCTATGCCTTCGTCCATGTGGTGGATCATGCGGCGGTAGGTGTGGATGTCGCCGCCATGCAGGTGGAACAGGTTGGTCTTCACCTCCTGCGCCAGCGCTTCGTCGTCGCGCGTCTCCCAGGGCCAGTGCGGGGCGGTGTAGTGCAGGCTGAGGAAGAAGGGCGAGGACTTGTCCTGTGCCACGCGGTCGATGTAATCAACGGCGCGGTGCGAGATCAGGTCCGTGAGATAGCCTTCCTCCTGCTTTTCCTCCTCGCCGAACCACAGGTCGTGCTGCCCGTTCGAGCTGCAATGGCTGAAGTAGTCCACGCCGCCCGACATCGGGCCGAAGAATTCGTCGTAGCCGGAGCGCAGCGGCCCGAAGGCCGGCGGGTAGCCGAGGTGCCACTTGCCGATCAAAGCCGTGCGGTAGCCCGCATCGCGCAGCAGCGAGGGCAGGGTGGGGTGCTCCACCGGCAACCCCAGCGTGGTGCTGCCGCGGCTCTTGCTGTTGATCGGCTCTTCGGCCGCGCCGCGCAGCCGGTACTGGTAGCGCGCGGTCATCAGCGCGAAGCGCGTGGGCGAGCACACCGGCGAGTTGGAATAGCCCTGCGTGAAGCGGACGCCTTGCGCGGCCAGGCCGTCGAGCACCGGCGAGACCTTGCCGAAGTGCGCGTCGCGCCCGCCGTAGCACCCGAGGTCCGCGAAGCCGAGGTCGTCGGCAACGATGAAGATGATGTTGGGACGTTGCGCGGCCATCATTCCACCTTCATGCCCGTGGCGCGGATCACCTTGCCGTAGCGGTCGCTCAGGTCCGCCAGCCGCTTGCCCGCGGCGGCGCCGGTGAGGCCTTCGTAATGCAGGTCGAGGCCGTCGAGCCGCGCGCGCACGTCCTGCCGCGCCAGCGCGTCCGCCACCGCCTTGGTGATCGCCTGCACGACGGGTTCCGGCGTCGCGGCCGGCACCATCGCGACGTACAGCACTTCCTGCTCCAGCTGCGGCAGGCCGGCCTCGGCCACGGTCGGCACCTCGGGCGCGAGCTGCGAGCGCTTGCGGCTGGTGACGGCCAGCGCGGTGATCTTGCCGGCCTTCACGTGCGGCAGCATCCCGGGCGTGGCCAGCACGCCGGCGTCGACTTCTCCGGCCAGCACCGCGGTCACCGCGGGCGTGTTGCCCTTGTAAGGCACGTGCGTGATCTTCATGCCGGTGGCTTCGGTGAACATCTCCGCGGCCAGGTGGCCGGGGCTGCCGCTGCCGGCGGAGCTGAAGGAAACGCCCTTCGTCTTGCCCGCGGCCACCAGGTCGTTCAGCGTCTTGAACCCCCGGGCCGGATGGGCGCCGACCAGCAAGCCGGAGGACGCCAGCACCATCAGCGGCTTGAAGTCCGCCGTCTTGAAGGGCATGCCCTTGTAGATGTGCGGGTTGACCGTGAACACGGTGTCGATCGAGAACAGCAGCGTGTGGCCGTCGGCGGGCGACTTGGCCACCTGGTCGCTGCCGATGTTGCCCGCCGCGCCCGGCTTGTTCTCCACGATGAAAGGCTGGTTGAACTGCTTCTGCAGCACGTCGGCGACCGAGCGCGCGATCATGTCCGAGGGCCCGCCCGGCGGGAAGCTGTTGACGATCTTCACCGGCTTGGTGGGCCAGGCGTTCTGCGCGAACGCGGTGGCGAAGGATGCGGCAAGCAGGGCAGCGACGGCGAGGCGTTTCATGGCGGGTCTCAAGGTTGGTAGCCGGACTTCTGGACGACGGGCCCCCACTGCGCGCGGTAGGCCTTCAGCATGGCGGCGGTCTGCGCCTGCGTGGAAACGACGGGCGTCATCTTGGCGTCGGCGAACTTGCGCTGCGTGTCGGGGTCGCGCATCACCTCACGGATCGCTTCCGCATACTGCTGCACTTTCGCGGGCGGCATCGTCGCGGGCGCGAAGAAGGCGTTGAAGCCGGTGGCGACGAGATCCAGTCCCGCTTCCTTGAAGGTCGGCACGTTCGGCGCGGCCGGCGAGCGCTTCGCGCCCGAGCCCGCCAGGATCCTCAGCTTGCCCGCCTCGTGCTGCGGAATCAGGCCGTCGAGCGTGTCCAAAGCCACCGGCACCTGGCCGCCGAGCAGGTCGGCCAGCAGCGGCCCCGAGCCGCGGTAGCCGATCACCTGCGCCTTCACGCCGGCCTTGTCGCCGGTCATGAGCGCGAAGAAGTGCGGCAGGCTGCCGGTGGCCGGGACGCCGAAGTTGGCCTGGTTCGGATTGGCGCGCAGCCAGGCGAGCAGGTGCGACAGCTCGCGCACCGGCACGGCGCTGGCCACGGCCAGGCCGAACTCGTAGTCGTTGACGTGCGAGACCGGCACGAAGTCGCGCTCGGCGTCGTAGCCGTTGTCCTTGAAGACCAGGGGCGCCACCACCATCACGGCGGGGTTGCCCACCATCAGCACGTTGTCGCCGGGTTTGGCGGCCTTGACCTGCTGCGCGGCGAGCCGGCCGCCGGCGCCGGTCTTGTTCTCCACGATCACCGTGGTGCCCAGCTTCGCTTGCAGCTTCTCGCCGACGATGCGCGCGACCTTGTCGGTGGCGCCGCCCGGCGCATAGCCGACTACGATGCGCAACGGGTTGTCCTGCGCGTGCGCGATGGCGCCGGCCGTGGCCAGCAGCGCGGCCAGGAGGGCGGTCCTTCTTTTCATGGGCTTGTCTCCAGCGGCCGCTTGCGGGCCTCCCCCGGACTGTATTGCGGCCACAATTGATTGTTCAAATCAATCATCGCCCGGACAAACACCCATGCCGGCCACCCGCCTGCGCCAGCCCGCCGAGCTGGACGACCTGCTGCTCTACAAGCTCAGCCGCCTGCTGTCCGTCGGCGGCAGCCTGGTGATCCGCCTGTGCGAGGGCCGCTTCGGCATCACCCGGCGCGAGTGGCGCGTGATCGCGCGGCTGGCGCGCGAGCCGGACCTGTTGTCTTCAAGCCTGGCCGAGCGCATCCAGCTGGACCGCGCGCGGACCTCGCGCGCCGTCACCTCGCTGGTGGCCAAGAAGCTGGTGAAACGCGAAACCGGCGCGGCGGACCGCCGCCAGGCGCGGCTGGCGCTCACGCCTTCGGGCATGGCGCTGTACCAGGAGCTGTTTCCGCTGGTCTGCGACATCAACCGCGGCCTGCTGGCGCCGCTGACGGCGCTGGAGGTGCAGCAGCTGGATGCCGGCCTGGCGGCGATGCAGCGCCGGGCCGATGCGATGGTGCAGGGCGCGGTGGAATTGCCGCGGGCCGACCGCAGGCGCGGCGGCCGGGCGCGGCTGGGCGTGGTCTGACTACTTGGCCGCGGGCGCGGTCACGCGGCTGAAGAAGCGGTAGATGCCGTCCTCGCCCATGTTGCGCGCATCGGCCAGTTCGCCCGACTTGGTGGCGTACACCACCTTGCCTTGCGGCGACAGCACGGCCACCGCGGGAATGCCCTTCTTCAGCGGCACGCCGTAGGCTTCGGCCAGGTCCACGTTCTTGTCCATCCGGCCGACGTCGACCTTGACCACGCGGAAGTTCTTCTGCATCAGCGGCACGCTGCTGCCGGTGTGCATGGCCGTGTCGAGCACACGGCAGTCGGGGCACCAGTTGGCGCCGAAGACGACCAGCACGGGGGTGTTGGCCTGGGCGGCGGCGGCCAGCGCGGTGCGCACGGCCGCGTGGGCGTCGGCGGCTTCGTCGTAAGGACCGGTCGCCGCATGCACGTGGGCCGCGGCAGCGAGGAGCAGGGTGGCAATCAGTCTTTGCATGCCGCCAGCCTACCACCCGCGCCCGGGGAATGCTGTGAAAATGGGCCGCCCTTGGCTGCCCGATCCCGTCCTCCTCCTGCTCCCCCCGATTCCCCCGGCGCCGCCTGGCTGGCCGGCCGCGGCTGGCAGCCTTTCGCCTTCCAGCGCGAGGTGTGGCAGGCCGTCGCCGAGGGCCGCAGCGGCATGCTGCACGCCACCACCGGCTCCGGCAAGACCTACGCCGTCTGGCTGGGGATGCTGCAGGAACTGCTGCGTCGCCATCCGCCCGCGCGCGCGGCCGAGCCGCTGCGGGTCGTCTGGCTCACGCCGATGCGCGCGCTGGCCTCGGACACCACCAAGGCCCTGACCGAGCCGCTGCGCGACCTGGCGCCCGACTGGACCATCGGGCTGCGCACCGGCGACACGCCCAGCGCCGACCGCGCGCGGCAGGACCGCCGCATGCCCACCGTGCTGGTGACCACGCCGGAGTCGCTCACGCTGATGCTCACGCGCGAGAGCATGCGCGACGAGCTGTGCGGCGTCGCCTTCGTGGTGGTGGACGAGTGGCACGAGCTGATCGGCAGCAAGCGCGGCGTGCAGGCGCAACTGGCCCTGGCCCGCCTGCGGCAGTTCAATCCCTCGCTGGTCACGTGGGGCCTCAGCGCCACGCTGGGCAACCTGGAGGAGGCCATGCACGTGCTGTGCGGCCCGCAGCCGGAGCCCGAACCACGGCTGGTGCGCGGCAAGATCGACAAGACGCTGGTGATCGACACGCTGATCCCGCCCGACCCCGGCAAGTACTCCTGGGCCGGACACCTGGGCGCGCGCATGCAGCAGCCGGTGGTGGAGGAGATCGAGAAGTCCGGCACCACGCTGGTCTTCACCAACGTCCGTTCGCAGGCCGAGATCTGGTACCAGCTGCTGCTGGAGGCGCGCCCCGGCTGGGCCGGCCACATCGCGCTGCACCACGGCTCGCTCGATCGCGGCACGCGCGAGTGGGTGGAGCAGGGCTTGAAGGACGGCAGCGTGCGCGCGGTGGTGGCGACGTCCTCGCTCGATCTCGGCGTCGACTTCCTGCCGGTGGAGCGCGTGCTGCAGATCGGCTCGGCCAAGGGCGTCGCCCGCATGATGCAGCGCGCCGGCCGCAGCGGCCACGCGCCCGGGCGACCGAGCCGCGTGACGCTGGTGCCGACCAACACCATGGAGATCATCGAGGCTGCGGCGGCGCGCTGGGCCGCGCAGACCGGCCGCGTGGAGAAGCGCGAGCCGCCCGACCAGCCGCTCGACGTGCTGGTGCAGCACATCGTGACGGTGGCGCTGGGCGGCGGCTTCACCGCCGATGCCTTGTATGCCGAAGTGACGACGGCCTGGTCGTATCGCAACCTCACCCGGGCGGCCTTCGACTGGGCGCTGGCTTTCTGCGCGCACGGCGGCGAGAGCCTGGCGGCCTATCCCGAGTACCACCGCATCGTGCGCGACGACGAGGGCACCTGGCGCGTGAAGGATGCCGGTGTCGCCAAGCGGCACCGGCTGGGCGTGGGCACCATCGTCAGCGACGCGGCGATCCAGGTGAAGTTCCTCACCGGCGCGATCATCGGGACGATGGAAGAAGGCTTCATCGCGCGATTGAAGCCCGGTGACTGTTTCTTCTTTGCCGGCCGCCTGCTGGAGTTCGTGCGCGTGCGCGACATGGCGGCCTACGTGCGCAAGGCCACCAAGAACAAGGGCACGGTGCCGACCTGGCAGGGCAGCAAGATGGCGCTCTCCACGGAGCTGTCCGATGCGGTGCTGGAGATGATGCAGGCGGCCGCGCATGGCGAGTACGCGGGTCCCGAACTGGAAGCCGCGCGTCCCATGCTGCAGACGCAGCAGCGCCTCTCGAAGATCCCGACACCGCACACGCTGCTGGTGGAAGGCTTCAAGTCGCGCGAAGGGCAGCACCTGTACGTCTATCCCTTCGCCGGCCGCAACGTGCACCTGGGCCTGGCGAGCCTGCTGGCCTGGCGGCTCGCGCAGGTGCAGCCCAACACCTTCAGCATCTCGATCAACGATTACGGCTTCGAGCTGGTGGGGGCCGCGCCCTTCGACGTGGAGCCCGTCACCAGCCAGGCCGTGTTCAGCGGCGACGACCTGCTGCATGACGTGCTGGCCTCCCTCAATTCCTCCGAGCTGGCGCAGCGGCGCTTTCGCGAGATCGCGCGCGTGGCGGGCCTGATCCAGAGCGGCTACCCGGGCCAGCCGAAAAGCGCGCGCCAGCTGCAGGCCTCCAGCGCACTGTTCTACGAAGTGTTCCGCAAGTACGACGCGGGCAACCTGCTGTTGAACCAGGCGGAACGCGAAGTGCTGAGCCAGGAACTGGAGATCTCGCGCCTGGGTGCCACGCTGCAGCGCATGCGGGCCAAGACGATGGACTTCGTGCCGCTGAGGCACCCGAGTCCCATGAGCGTGCCGCTGATGGTGGAGCGTTTCCGCGAGAAGCTCTCGACGGAGCAGCTGTCCGAACGGCTCGATCGGATCCTGCGCGACATGGAGCGCGATGACATGGCCTAGGCCGCGTCTTGTGTTTCTCCTACAGCTTCACGCTCTGCACCCCGACCGCGGGCACCAGGGGCCGTCCCTACATTGGCACGGTCGCAGGGAGCATTGAAGTCATGAACTACAAAGGAATCGGCCGCGCAGCGGCCCTCGCATCTTCGTTGGCGGTGCTGCTGGCGCTGGGCGCCTGCGGTGACCGCGTGGAGGAAAGCGCGCCGGCCAGCCAGGCCAGCGTGGAAATCAACCGCCAGGGCATGGAAGGCGCCAAGGAAGAAAGCGCCGCGGTTGGCGTCGAGAACCCCAACACCGCCGCCATGGGCGCGGCGCCGGCGCCAGTCGCCGATGACCCCGATATCAAACTGGCTGCGGAAGTGAAGTCCTCGCTGGCCGCCGACCCCGATTTCACGGCGATGAAGATCGACGTGCATTCGGACGACGGCGTGGTCACGCTGATCGGCCGCGCGCCGGACCCGGCCGCGCGCGAGCGCGCCTCGCAGATCGCGCGCAACGTGCGCGAAGTGAAGTCCGTCGAGAACCAGCTGACGCTGGGTTAATTTTCCGGCGGCGCCGCCGCCGGCTCCTGCTTGCTCTGCTCCGCCACGGTTCGCGCCGCGGCGGCGCTTTGCGCGGCGGGCGCCTTGGCCAGGCGCGGCGCCGGCAGCCGGGGATTGGCGCGCGATGCGCCGATCACGTCGTGCACGTAGCGCAGCTTGTTCAAGGCACCGGGCGACAGCGCGAAGGGATAGGCATCTTCCTGGCCCAGGCTGCGGTTGAGGCTGTTCACCAGCAGCGTGAGCGGCACCCACTGCTCCACCAGCATGTCGAATTCGGGCGCGCCGGTCTCCAGCGGGTTGATCACGTCGTCGAGCTCCACGCCTTGCCCGGGGATGCTCACGCGCGTGTTGTAGGCCGCCGCGGTTTCCAGCAGGTCCACCATGTGCAGGTAGTGGGCCCAGGTCTCGGCCCAGTCCTCCCACGGGTGTGCCGATGCATACGCGCTCACGAAGTTGTCCTGCCAGTCGGCGACGGTGCCGCCGCGGCCGTAGTGGGCCTGCAGGGCCTGGCCGTAGTCGACGCGCTCGTCGCCGAACACTTCGCGGAAGGCCTCGACGCGGCCGCCTTCATCGATCAGGCGGTCCCAGTAGTAATGGCCCGACTCGTGGCGGAAGTGCCCGAGCAGGGTGCGATAGGGCTCGCGCATTTCGACCTTGCGGCGCACGCGCTCCGCGTCGTCGGCCTCGGCCACGTTGAGCGTGATGAGGCCTTGCGAGTGGCCGGTCATCACCTGCTGGCCCGGGAGGTCGGCGAGGAATTCGAAGACGGGGCCGTCGGCCGCACCGTTCGGCGGCGTCGGCGTCAAGAGGCCCAGCTTGGCCAGGGTGTAGAAGAGGCGGCGCTTGGCCGACTCGAGCCGGTACCAGCGCTCGGTGTTCCCCGGCTGCGACAGGTCGGGCAGCACGCGGGTGAGGCGGCAGGCCGCGCACAGCGCATTTGGATCGTCTGCCGGCACGGCGAAGTTGCACGCGTTCTGCGTGGTCGCGTTCTGGCACAGGCGGTACTGGCCGACCGCGGGCTTGCGGTCTCCTCGCACGCGCGGGCGCCACAGGCCGTCATGCCCGGGCACCGGCTCCAGTGCGGCGATGTTGAGGCGGTCCGGCAGGAAGGCGAGCTGGCTGCCGCAGCGCAGGCACTGCACGTTCTCGAAGAAGACGGCCTGGCCGCAGTGCTGGCAATGGAAGGTCTTCATGGGCGGCGCCCTTCGTTGGAAAAAAGAAAGGGCAGGCGGCCTCTGGACGCCTGCCCTCGCAGGAGGCGGCCAGGCCGCCTCCGTCGCCGGCTGGTTACGGACGCACCAGCAGGTTGTTGTGCACTTCGCGCACGCCCTTGGTGTTGCGGGCGATGGCGCCGGCCTGGTCCTTTTCCATCTGCGACTTGGCGAAGCCGCCCAGCGAGACCGTGCCGTTCAGCGTGTCGACGTTGATCGACAGGCCGCCGGTGTTCTTGTCTTCCAGCAGCTTGGTCTTCACCGCGGCGGTGATCGTCTTGTCGTCGACATAGTTGCCGACCGATTCCTGGCCGCGCCAGACGGCGCAGCCGCTGGAGATCAGGGTGATGCCGGTCATGACGGCGAGAGTGATGGCGCGAACGTGTTTCATGGAGTTGTCCTTCCCTTGTAGGTCTTTCGGTGCGTACTTTCCGGATAGCTCCCCGGGTGGCCGCACCAACACCACCCGGCTTGCGTTTCAATCATTCGCCGCTCAAGGCGGCGGTTCCGCGTCCTGGCGGAAATCGGCGGCCGACATCGCCGCCATCAACAGGCTCGACAGCTGCGACGACTTCAGCACCGCAACCGCCAGCGTCCCCAGCGAGATCAGCTTCCACGGCCGCGCGAGCGTCAGCGCCGCGCCGGCGGCCGCCGAAATCGCCAGCAGCTGCACCGGCCTGCGCTGGGCATAGCTGCGCATCAGCGGCGACGCCAGGTCGACGACCATGTGCGCCGGGTGGTAGCGCCACCAGGTGCGCACCGCGCGCCGCATGTGGCCGAACCAGCCTTCGCCGTAGTCGCGCGGATCGTCTTCTTCCTCGCCCGCGGCATAGGCGTAGCCCGCATCCGTGCCGGCCGCGTCTTCCTCGTGCGGGTCGTGGCGCCGCTGGCGCCGCGCCATGTGCGCGAGGATCGCTTGCCGGCTTGCCGCCAGTTTGTCGGCTGCCTCGCTCACGAACGGGCCCCGATCGCGCGCAGCGCCTGCGCGTCGGCATCGAGCTGCGCCTTCAGTTCGGTGAAGGCCTTCTCCGGCAGGCGCTCGCGCGCCACCAGGAAGCCCGCCACCGCCACGCCCAGCGCGATCGCCGGCGAGACCACCAGCATCCAGTGGAAGCCGTGGATGGCGCCCAGCATGGTGGCCACGCCCGCCAGGATCAGGAAGACGAGCAGGCCGAACAGCGCCACGCCCCAGGCGATCGCCCGCTTGGCGACCTCGAGTCCCACGGAGGAAGCTTCCTCGCGCATCAGGGCCGCGTAGCCGGCGATGTGTTGCATCACCAGCTCCGGCTTGCTGACCAGGACCGAGAAGATCGGATGCAGCATGGCGCCTGTTCTCAGAAGTACTTGTCGTTCATCTCGCGGCGATGGCGCATGGCCAGCACCAGGCCGGCGACGGCGGCGCCGACGGCGGCGGCGATCAGCGCGGACTTCAGCGGGTTGTCGGCGACGTAGCGGCCGCCGGTGCGGGCGTACTCGCTGACGTAGCCGCGGGCGGCGGCGGCGCGATCCGACACGGCGCTCATGCCGCGGCTGGCAGCGTCCTGCGCGCTCGAACGCATCTCGCGCACGGTGTGGCTGGCGCGCTCCAGCGCTTCGCTGGCAAGGCGGCGGGTGTTTTCGAGCGTCTGGTTCGAAGTTTCGATGGTCATTTCAGCGAGTCCTCTCTTGGTGGGGATAGAAGCCCGGGCAGGGGCATGCAACCGGGTCAAGCTTAGGCATTCCCGCTGGGCTAAAGATCGGTTCCCGGCCTGACCGGATGTAGGAGGATGCCGACAGCCGCGCGGGTGTCAGGCGGGCTGGGCGGCGGCAACCTTCGGCAACACGGCGTGGACACGCGTGCCGCTGCCCGGCCGTGACGCCACGGTGAGCTTGCCGCCGGCCGCCTCCACCCGGTGGCGCATGCCGGCGATGCCGTGCGTCGAGGGGCGCTGCGCCTGCGCATCGAAGCCGCGGCCGTCGTCCTTGATCGCCACCTCGATGTGGTTGCTGTAGTTGTGAAGACTGATGTCGACCTGCCGGGCCTCGGCGTACTTGCCGACGTTGGTGAGGGACTCCTGCACCAGCCGGTAGACGGTGAGCTGGCTGGCTTCGTCGAGCTCGACCGATTCGAGGCTGGCCGCGATCTCGATGCCGGAGCGCTCCGAGAACTCGCGCGCCAGGATCTCCAGCGCCGCCGTCAGCCCCAGGTTGGCCAGCGAGGAGGGCCGCAGGTCTTCGATGATGCGGCGCTTCAGGGCGATGCCGCTGTTCAGCGTTTCGACCAGATGCTGCAGGCGCGTCACCACCTCCGGTGATTGCTCCCCCAGCTTCGACTTCAGGCGGGCCACGTCCAGCTTGGCCGCGGTGAGCAGCGCGCCCAGTTCGTCGTGCAGCTCCCGCGCCAGGTGGCCGCGCTCTTCCTCGCGCACCACCTGCAGGTGCGTTGCCAGCTGCGCGAGCGACGCGGTGCGCTCCCGCACCTGGCGCTCGAGCTGGTCGCGCTCCTGCTGCAGCGCGGCCTGCTGCTGCTCGTCCTTGAGTTTCAGCCGCGTGCTCTGCCGCAAGTAGAGATAGAAGGCGAGCAGGGCGGCGGCGGCCACGAGGGCGATGCCGATGCGCGCCAGCCGCAGCGACTTCTCCACCTGGCGCTGCGAGGCCTCCATGCCGGCCGTGGCGCCCTGGATCAGCCGGGCCGCCTGCTCGCGGATGGCGTCCATGTGCTCCTTGCCGATGTCGGTGTTGAGCACGAACTTCCAGGCGTCCTCGTTGCCCTGCTTGCGCAGGCGCAATGACATGTCCAGCTCGGCCAGCTTGCGCTGGACGTTGCGGGTAAGCTGGGCCAGCGTCGCCGACTCCGGGCTGCCCGGCGCGTAGTCGTTGCGCAGGTTGTCCAGGTTCTGGCTGATCTCGGCCACGGCCGCGTTATAGGGCTCCAGGTAGCGCGGGTCGCCGGTCAGCAGGTAGCCGCGGGTGCCGGTCTCGGCGTCCAGGACGTGCTGCAGCAGGCGATTGACGGCGTTGCGGGTGCGGGTGTATTCGTCGATCCTATACAGGGCGTCGGTCGACTGGACATATCCGGTTTCATTGATGCCGATGAGCACCGCAGCGGCCAGCAGCGCGAGGATCAGCCCGACAGCAGCGCGCGGTAATGCGAAAGATGCCGGCAGTTTCACCCTAAAACCTCAACCTTGTGAATAAAATCCGCGCACGTCATGACTCAAGGGTAGGCCATTTCGATCCTGAAGTGGGGCACAATGAAACACAGCTTGACGTAGAAGGTGAAGCATGATCAAAGTCGGCATTGTTGATGACCACGCAATCGTGCGGTCGGGCCTCAAACAGTTTTTCAGCGAGCAAGTCGACCTGCGGGTCGTTGGGGAAGCAGCGAGCGGACGCGAGGCCATCGACCTCGTGCGCGTCACCGAGATGGACGTCCTGGTGATGGACCTGTCCATGCCCGGCCAGAGCGGCATCGACGCGCTGGGCATGATCCGCGCGAAGGCGCCGGATGTCGGCATCCTCATCCTGTCGGGCTATCCGGAAGAGCACTACGCGATGAACCTGATTCGCCAGGGCGCGAGCGGGTACCTGAACAAGGAATGCGAGCCGATGGAGATCGTCAACGCGATCCGCACCATCGCGCTGGGCCGCCGCTACATCTCCCCGGCCGTCGCCGAACTGCTGGCGCAGCAACTGAACCGCAAGGAAGGCGGCGCGCCGCACGAGCAGCTGTCCGAGCGTGAGTTCCAGGTCTTCCTGAAACTGGCCAAGGGCGAGACCGCCGGCGACATCGCGAAGGCGCTGTCCCTGTCGGTGAAGACGGTGAGCACGTACCGCACGCGCCTGATGGAGAAGATGAACCTCTCCTCCAACAGCGACCTCACGTACTACGCGCTGAAGAACAAGCTGATCGACTGATCTACCGCCTCGGCTCGCCCAGGGCCAGGCAGTAGTCGACCAGCAGTTCGATCTCGTTGGACTTGTCGAAGACGGCATCCGCGCCGAGCTGCGCGCAGCGCTCGCGCATGTCGGCCGTCGCATAGTTGCTGAGCACCACCACGCGCTGGCTTCGGCCGCGCCGGCTGCAAGCTTCCAGCACCCCCAGCCCGCTGCCTTGCTTGAGGAACAGGTCGACGATGGCCAGGTCCCAGCGATCGCCATGGTGCGCGAGCCACTCGCGCGCATCGCGCTCGGTTTCCGACCAGCCCAGCGATTGCACCGACGCGAGCTCCTCGAGGGTCCCGATCAGGTTCTCGCGGATGGTCGCGTTGTCTTCGACGATGTAGGTTCTCAGTTGCACCGGCAGTGCCGCTCTTCCCTCTGGCGCGGGCCATTGTGCCAGCGGCCCCCGGGGCCGGGGGTAGGAAGTGTCCTACGGTGCGGAATGTAGGTCGCTGACTACAGCCAGCCCGGCCGCAAGCCGACTGGAGCCCGTGATGCACTGCGGCAAACTCGCCGCATCATGAAGTTGTTCGTCCAGTCCTCGATGGTCTTCTTCGGCACGCTGCTCGCCGCCGCGCTTGTCGCCCTGGGTCAGCCGGCTTCGGCCGAAGTGCAGATGGTGCCCCCCGACGCGATGATCGTCAGCCTGCTGCAGCTGGCCGAATAGGCGCCGCAGGGCGGTCCCGGCACACGGGACACGCCGCATTGCGCGGCACCTTCAGTTCGTTCCATTCCATGCTGCGGCCGTCCAGCATCTGCAGGCGGCCCGCCAGCGAAGATCCCACTCCCACAAGCAGGCGCAGGGCTTCCGAAGCCTGCATCGCGCCGATGATGCCCACCAGCGGCGCGAACACGCCCATGGTGGCGCAGCGTTCCTCCTCCAGCGCCTGGTCCGGCGGGAACACGCAGGCGTAGCACGGGCTCTTTGCATCGCGCGGGTCGTAGACGCTGATCTGCCCGTCGAAGCGGATCGCCGCGCCGGCCACCAGCGGCTTGCCGTGGCGGAAGCAGGCCTTGTTGATCGCCTGCCGCGTCTTGAAGTTGTCGCTGCAGTCGATGACGACGTCCGTGCCTTGCACCAGTTCATCGAGTTCCTGTGCATCGGCGCGCAGCACCAGGGGCTTCACCACCACGTCGGGATTGATCGCGGCAATCGCCGCGCGCGCCGACTCCGCCTTCGGATGGCCGATGCGGTCCTGCGTGTGCGCGATCTGGCGCTGCAGGTTGGTGAGGTCCACCGCATCGTTGTCGACGAGCGTGATGCGGCCCACGCCCGCGGTGCCGAGATAGAGCACCACGGGCGAGCCGAGGCCGCCGGCGCCGATCACGAGCGCATGGGCCTCCAGCAGCTTCTGCTGGCCCTCGACGCCGATCTCGTCCAGCAGCAGGTGGCGGGAGTAGCGAAGCAGTTGCTCGTCGGTCATGCGTGGATTGTGCGATAGCCCCCGATGTCATTCCCGCGAAGGCGGGAATCCGGGGCGCCCAAAGTGCAGGGATACGGCCAACTGCCCAACGTCGCGGCGGGCGGTGCGCGGTGCGGGCCCGCATCAAGGGGCAGTCGCCTGAAAGGCCGGTCCCGCCGGCGGAGCGCGGCTACGAGAGCGCGCCAGCGCGCATCGAGCCGCGCGTATGTTTCATGCTGACGAGGCACCTGTTTGAGTGGAGTTCCTGGCCGCGCAGCGGACAGGAACTCAACGAGTTGTGCCTCGCGACGCCGGCGGGACCGGCCTTTCAGGGGAGTCGGCGCGCGAAGCCGCCGACCGACGCCCCAGCGGGCCTGCACCGCGCACCGCCCGCCGCGACGCACCCCGGACGCCAAAAAAAAAGCGGCCCGCGGGCCGCTTTCCTGGGTCCCCGCCTGCGCGGGGATGACGTCGGGGGCGGCGCTGCGCGCCGCGTCCGGTGTCAGTTCTCCTTCTTCTCCAGCTTGTTCTCCACGACCTGCGTCTTGGAGACGGCCACCGGGCGGCCCTTGAACTGGTTCAGGGCTTGCACCAGCTGGAAGTCCTTGTCGCTGCCGAATTCGGGCGGCAGCTTGCGGTCGTTCGGGCCCTTCTTGGCTTCTTCCTCGGCACGCTTGCGCGCATCCTCACGGGCCTTCTCGCGCGCCGCATCCTTCACTTCGGCGCCCTGGCCGCTTTGCAGGTGCTTGTCGAGGTCGGCTTCGCGGGTGCGCAGCGCGGCGAACAGGTTGCCCTCTTCGGTTTCGTCCACCATGACGTCGGGCACGATGCCCTTGGCCTGGATGGAACGGCCGCTCGGCGTGTAGTAGCGCGCCGTGGTCAGCTTCAGTCCGGTGTCCGGACCCAGCGGGCGCACCGTCTGCACGGAGCCCTTGCCGAAGGTCTGGCTGCCCAGGATGGTGGCGCGGTGGTGGTCCTGCAGGGCGCCGGCCACGATCTCGGAAGCCGAGGCGGAGCCTTCGTTCACCAGCACGATCAGCGGCACGGTCTTCAGCTGCGCCGGCAGGTTGCGCAGCGGATCGGCGCCGGCGCGGCGCTGGTAGAACTCCGGCGCGGCCTTGTACGTGAACTTGCTTTCCGGCAGCTGGCCGTTGGTGGACACCACGCTGACGTTCTCCGGCAGGAAGGCCGCGGAGATCGCGACGGCCGCATCCAGCAGGCCGCCCGGGTCGTTGCGCAGGTCCAGCACCAGGCCCTTCATGTTCGGCTCGGCCTTGTACAGCTCCTGCACCTTGCGCGCGAAGTCGTCGACGGTGCGCTCCTGGAACTGCGACAGGCGGATCCAGCCGTAGCCCGGCTCGATGACCTTGCCCTTGACCGACACGGTCTTGATTTCCTCGCGGGTGATCGTCACCGGGAAGGTGCGGTTCTCGTCCTTGCGGTAGATCGTGAGCGAGACCTTGGTGTTCGGCTCGCCGCGCATGCGCTTGACGGCGTCGGACAGGCTCAGGCCCTTGACCGCGGTGTCGTCGATCTTGGTGATCAGGTCGCCGGTCTTCAGGCCGGCGCGGAAGGCGGGCGAGCCCTCGATCGGGGACACGACCTTGACCAGGCCGTCTTCCTGCGAGATCTCGATGCCGACGCCGACGAAGCGGCCCGACGTGCCTTCGCGGAATTCCTTGAAGGACTTCTTGTCGAAGTATTGCGAGTGGGGGTCGAGGCTGGCGACCATGCCGGAGATGGCGTCGGTGATCAGCTTCTTCTCGTCGACCGGCTCCACGTAGTCGGTCTTGACCATGCTGAAGACGGCGGCGAGCTGCTGCAGTTCTTCCAGCGGAAGCGGAGCCAGGGAGCCGCGCGCGACGGTCTGCAGCGACACGGTGGTAAGCGCTCCGGCAATCGCGCCTACGGAAATCCAGCCGGCAATCTTCAGTTTGTGGCTCATGGGGGGGGTCCAGGGTCCTCTCGTCTTCAATATACACCTGAGAAGGTAATCAGACGTCTTTACCCGAGTGGGGTTCCCCCGCCCGTGCTTGCGGCATGTGAAAAAAACGAGGATTTACGCAGGAACTGTCCTACGTAAAGCCTCGGTTAAGCGCGGCCCTGGTTGGCGACCGCCGCAGCCGCCTTGGCCGCCGCTTCTGCGTCGCCCAGGTAGTAGTGGCGAATCGGCTTCAGGTTGGCGTCGAGTTCGTAGACCAGCGGGATGCCGTTGGGGATGTTGAGGCCGACGATGTCCTGGTCGGACACGTCGTCCAGGTACTTGACCAGCGCCCGGATCGAATTGCCGTGCGCCGCCACCAGCACGCGCTTGCCCGCCTTGATCGCGGGCGCCATGGACTCGTTCCAGAACGGGAGCACGCGGGCCACCGTGTCCTTCAGGCATTCGGTCAGCGGGACCTCGCCCGGCTTCAGCTTCGCGTAGCGGATGTCGCCGCGCTCGCTGCGCGGATCGTTCGGATCCAGCGCCGGCGGCGGGGTGTCGTAGCTGCGGCGCCAGACCAGCACCTGGTCGTCGCCGTACTTCTTGGCGGTCTCGGCCTTGTTCAGGCCCTGCAGCGCACCATAGTGGCGCTCGTTCAGGCGCCACGAATGCACCACCGGCAGCCAGGTGCGGTCCATCTCGTCCAGCACGTGCCACAGGGTGCGGGTGGCGCGCTTCAGCACGCTGGTGTAGCAGAGGTCGAAGTCCCAGCCTTCGGCCTTCAGCAGCTTGCCGGACTGGATCGCCTGCGCCAGCCCGGTGGGCGTCAGGTCGACGTCGGTCCAGCCGGTGAAACGGTTTTCCAGGTTCCAGGTCGATTCGCCGTGGCGGATCAGGACGAGCTTGTGCATGGCAGGACGAAAGGTGAGGGGAAACCCGGCATTCTAGAATTGCGGGTTGCCCGCAGCCTCGCGGGCCCAGAAAGAAAGCTTGGAATGAATCTGTTGCCGTTCTTGATGCACAACTGGTCGCTGGTGCTGATTGCCGTGGTTTCCGGCGGCCTGCTGATGTGGCCCGCCATCGCCAAGGGCGCGCGCGGCGGCCTGTCGCCCAATGGTGCCGTGCAGCTGATCAACCGCGAGAAGGCGGTGGTGGTCGACGTCTGCGAGAGCGAGGAGTTTGCCGCCGGCCACGTCGCCGGCGCCCGCAACATCCCGCTGAACCAGCTGGAGCAGCGCCTGCCCGAGGTGGTGAAGAACAAGACCGTGCCGCTGGTGCTGGTGTGCCAGACCGGCGGCCGCGCGCAGCGCGCCCTGGGCATCGCCAAAACCCTGGGCTACGACAAGGCCGTCGTGCTCGGCGGCGGCATGAGCGCCTGGAAAGAGGCTAACCTGCCCCTGGAAAAAGCCTGAAACACCCCCATCTAACGCACATGCAGCACGTCAAGATGTACACCACCGCGGTTTGCCCTTATTGCATCCGCGCCAAGCAGATCCTCAAGGCCAAGGGGGTCGCCACCATCGAGGAAGTCCGCATCGACATGGAGCCGGATGAGCGCATGAAGATGATGGAAATCACGGGCCGCCGCACGGTGCCGCAGATCTTCATCGGCGACACCCACGTCGGCGGCTGCGACGACCTGATCGCCCTGGACGGCCGCGGCGGTCTGGTGCCGCTGCTCAACGGCCAGGCCGCCTGAGCCACGCCGCCGGACAGGCGGCTCCAGCCGGCGAGCGATAATCGCCGGCTGCACCGAGACACCGCCCGCCCGGAGCAATACCGGCGGGCATTTTTATTGATTCGCACCGAAAGGCATCCGCCATGGCCGACAACAACGAACCCGTTTTCCAGATCCAGCGCGTCTACATGAAGGAAGCTTCGCTGGAGCAGCCGAATTCGCCCGCCATCCTGCTGGAGCAGGAACAGCCGTCCGTGGACATCCAGCTGGGCGTGGAAGCGCAGCAGGCCGCCGAGGGCATGTACGAAGTGGCCGTGTCGGCCACCGTCACCACCAAGATCAAGGACAAGACGGTGTTCCTGGTCGAAGTGAAGCAGGCCGGCATCTTCGAGATCCGCAACGTGCCCGCCGAACAGCTGCAGGCCATCATGGGCATCGCCTGCCCGCAGATCGTCTACCCCTACCTGCGCGCCAACGTGTCCGACGTGGTCACCCGCGCCGGCTTCCCGCCCGTGCACCTGGCCGAGATCAACTTCCAGGCCATGTACGAGCAGCAGCAGGCCCAGCTGCAGCAGGGCCAGCCCTCGCCGATCATCACCACGGCCTGAGGCGCGAGCCATGGACATCCTCGTGCTCGGGGCCGGCGCCTGGGGCACGGCGCTGGCCATCAGCGCGGGGGAGCGGCACCGCGTGACTTTGTGGGCGCGCGATGCCGCGCAGGCCGCGGCCATCGCGGCCGCGGGCGAGAACCGCAAGTACCTGCCAGGCTTCCGCCTGCCTGCCGGCGTCCACGTCGAAGCCGGCCCGGCCAGCGGCCTGTCCGCGCTGGCGGCGCGCCATCACCTCGTGATCGTCGCTTCGCCGATGGCGGGCCTGCGCGAGCTGCTCACGCATCTCGCCGCATGCGGCCGGCCCGTCGCCTGGCTGTGCAAGGGCTTCGAAACACCCACCGGCTTGCTGGGCCACGAGATCCGCGCCGAAGTCGCGCCCGGCCTGGCCGGCGGCGCCCTGAGCGGACCCAGCTTCGCGCAGGAAGTGGCGCGCGGGCAGCCGAGCGCCCTGGTCGCGGCGAGCGAGTCGCCCGAAGTGCGTGATGCGCTGGTGGCGGCTTTCCACGGTCCTTCGATGCGCATTTATGCCAACGACGACCTCGCCGGCGTGGAAGTGGGCGGCGCCGTGAAGAACGTGCTGGCCATTGCCACCGGCCTGTGCGACGGCCTGGCCTTGGGCCTGAACGCGCGCGCCGCGCTGATCACGCGCGGCCTGGCGGAGATGACGCGGCTGGCGATCGCACTCGGCGGCCGCGCGGAAACGAGCATGGGCCTCTCGGGCCTGGGCGACCTGGTGCTGACGGCCACCGGCGACCTGAGCCGCAATCGCCGGGTGGGCCTGCTGCTGGCCGAAGGCCGCACCTTGCAGCAGGCGGTGGACTCGCTGGGCCACGTCGCCGAAGGCGTGTACTGCGCACGCACCGTGGTCGAACGTGCCACCCGCCTGGGCATCGAGATGCCGATCGCGAGCGCCGCGGTGGCCTTGCTGGATGGCCGGCTGAAACCCGCCGAGGCCGTCGCGGCACTGATGGGTCGCGGCCCCGCCGCCGAAAGTTCCTAAGGATCTTCCCTCAACTGCGCGCGGTTGGGCCGCGCTAGTGTCGGGGCCCCAACAACAAGGAGCCCCCATGGCCCGCCTTCCGCTCGTTCTCTCGCTCGCCGGCATCGCGCTCGTGCTGGGCGCCTGCTCGACCTTCCTGCCGGGCATGTCCGGCATGGGCTTCTTCGTCACCAGCGCCAATCCCGGCAAGGGCGCGGACTTCGGCGGCATCGCCGGCGCGGACCGCTACTGCCAGACGCTCGCCGACGGCGTGGGCCAGGGGCGCAAGACCTGGCGTGCCTATCTCAGCACCACCGGCGCGGGCGGCGTGAACGCGCGCGACCGCATCGGCGCCGGGCCGTGGAGCAACGCCAAGGGCCAGCTCATTGCCAGCAACGTGAATGAGCTGCATGGCGCGAACGGCCTGACCAAGCAGTCGGCGCTGACCGAAAGGGGCGAGATGGTGATGGGCCGCGGCGACGCGGTGAACCTGCACGACATCCTGACCGGCTCCGGCCCCGACGGCCGCGCCATGCCCGGCACGGCGGACACCACCTGCGGCAACTGGACAAAGAGCGGCGAGGGCTCGGCGATCGTCGGCCACCACGACCGCCAGGGCCTGCGCGACGACGAACCGTCGAAGTCGTGGAACTCCTCGCATCCGACGCGCGGCTGCGGGATGGAGGCGCTGAAGTCTACGGGGGGCGGCGGGCTGCTGTATTGCTTCGCCGCGAACTGAGCCTGGTCCGGTGGGGTCGCTGTCGCGAACCCGCCTTACGCAGTGATCTTCTCGAGGGATTCCTCGATTTCCCGCTGGCTCCCGGGCCGCACGACCCGGGCCACTTCCTGCCCATCCTTCAGGAAGACCATCGTCGGCCACAGCTTGACGCGGTAGCTGCGTCCCAGCGGCCGGCCCGGTCCATCTTCGACCTTGAGGTGGCGCACGTCCGGATGCGACTGGAAAGCGCCGGCGATCAGCGGCTGCGCGCCGCGGCACCAGCCGCACCATCCGGTGCCGAACTCGAGGACGGTGGCTCCGGCCAGGGCGTCCACTTCGGCACGGGTGGGCTCCTTCTCGGCATAGCTCGTATTCATGGCGCCATTGTCGGGCGAAGCCGGAATCCGCGCCGTCAGCGCCCGGCGTTCGCCCCTGTAGTCGCCGGCTCTAGTCCAGCACCAGCTGCGTCTGCGTCACCACCGAGCAGAGCTTGCCCGCTTCGTTGCGCAAGCTCGTCTGCCAGACCATGGTCGTGCGACCGCGGTGCAGCGCCACGCATTCGGCGCTGACGGTGGTGTTCACCGCCGCGCCGCCGATGAACTTGGTGCTGGAGTCGGTGGTGGTCGTGCGTTTGCCCGGCGGCAGGTTCAGCACGGTGCCGACGGCACCCAGCGTGTCGGCAAAGGCCATGTGGGCGCCGCCGTGCAGGATGCCCCCGGCCGTGCACAGGTCGGGGCGCACCAGCATCGTGGCGGTCACGCGCGTGGGCGTCGCCTCGGTGAGGCGCACGCCCATCAGGCCGGGGAACAGCGGTTCCAGCAATTGGTGGAGTTGAGCCAGGTCCATGGGCAGGATGGTGCCGCGATCTTCACACCTGCGCCAGCGCCGGGTCTGCTGAGCCGCTATGCTTCCGGCTATGAGCGCAGTGTTTGATTTCTCCCCCGCCGCCATCGCGGAACTCGCGCGCGCCGACGCCGCGCGGGCGCTGGCCGAGGACGTGGGCGCCGGCGACCTGACCGCCGGCCTCGTCGATCCCGCCCGCCGCGCGGTGGCGCGCGTGCTGGCCCGCGAAAGCGCCGTCATCTGCGGCGCGCCCTGGGCCGAGGCTGCCTTTGCCCAGGTCGACCCCGGCCTGAAGGTGCGCTGGCTCGTGCCCGAAGGCTCGCGTTGCCAGGCGGACCAGGTGGTGCTGGAGGTCGAAGGCGCGGCGCGCTCGCTGCTGACCGCGGAACGCACGGCGCTCAATTTCCTGCAGCTGCTGAGCGCCGTCGCGACCAAGACCGCCACCTACGTGGAAGCGGTGCGCGGAACCCGGGCGCAGATCGTCGACACGCGCAAGACGCTGCCCGGCCTGCGGCTGGCGCAGAAGTACGCGGTGAAGACCGGCGGCGGCACCAACCACCGCATCGGCCTCTACGATGCGGTGCTGATCAAGGAAAACCACATCGCCGCGGCCGGCGGCGTCACCGCGGTCCTGCGCCAGGCGCGCGACGTGGCCGCGCGCGCGACCTTCGTCGAGATCGAGGTCGAGCGCCTCGACCAGTTGCAGGAGGCGCTGGACAACGGCGCCCGCATGGTCCTCCTGGACAACATGGACCTGCCGATGCTGCGCGAGGCGGTCCGCATCAACGCGGGCCGCGCGATCCTGGAGATCTCCGGCGGCGTCACGCTGGAAAAGCTGCGCGCCCTGGCCGAGACCGGCGTCGACCGCATCTCGATCGGCACCCTCACCAAAGACATCAAGGCGACGGACTTCTCGATGCGCCTGAAGGAACTATGAGCGCCGTCATCCCCATCAAGGAAGTCGAGTACGAGCACCCGCTGCCCGGGAACACGTGCGACACCAAGCACACCTGGGCGCGCGTGCCGGTCGAGCCGACGCCGGCGGAGCGCACGCGGCTGAAGGAGCGCATCAAGGAACTGCTGAAGGCGCGCAACGCGGTGATGGTGTCGCACTACTACGTGCACCCGGACCTGCAGGACCTGGCCGAGGAAACCGGCGGCATCGTCAGCGATTCGCTGGAGATGGCGCGCTTCGGGCGCGACCACGCGGCCCAGACCCTCGTCGTGTCGGGCGTCAAGTTCATGGGCGAGACGGCCAAGATCCTGTCGCCGGAAAAGCGCGTGCTGATGCCGGACCTGGATGCGACCTGCTCGCTCGACCTGGGCTGTCCCGCCGACGAATTCGACGCGTTCTGCAATCAGCATCCCGATCGCACGGTCGTCGTCTACGCCAACACCAGCGCCGCGGTGAAGGCGCGTTCGGACTGGCTCGTCACCTCCAGCTGCGCGCTGGACATCGTGCGCGCGCTCAAGGACAAGGGCCACAAGGTGCTGTGGGCGCCCGACAAGCACCTGGGCAGCTACATCCAGCGCGAGACCGGTGCGGACATGGTGTTCTGGAACGGCTCGTGCATCGTGCACGACGAGTTCAAGGCCTTCGAGCTGGAGGCGCTGAAGAAGCAGTACCCGCGCGCCAAGGTGCTGGTGCACCCGGAGTCGCCGGCCGACGTGATCGCGCTGGCCGATGCCGTGGGTTCGACGTCGGGGATCCTCAAGGCGGCGAAGGAACTGGACGCGCCGGAGTTCATCGTCGCGACCGACAACGGCATGATGCACAAGCTGCGCACGCTGAACCCGGGCAAGGTGTTCATCGAGGCACCGACGGCGGGCAACAGCGCCACCTGCAAGAGCTGCGCGCATTGCCCGTGGATGGCGATGAACGGCCTCGCGGGTCTGGCCCACGTGCTGGAAACCGGCGCGAACGAAGTGTTCGTCGACCCCGCGATCGGCGTGCGGGCGAAGCTGCCGATCGACCGGATGCTGGCCTTCACCGCGGCGTTGAAGTCGGGGCAGCCGGCGGGCGCGCTGGTGCCGAACATCGGCGCGGCCTGAGGCGATCAGCGCCTCACGGCGCCGTGCCCAGCCGCGCCAGCAAGGCTTTCGTCTCGACGTCCAGCGCCAGGATCGACGGATTGGTGATCACGCCGATGCCCAGCGCGTCGAGGCCTTCCACCATGTCGCACTTGAAGGCGGCATCGGCCTGTTTCAGGCATTCCATCACGCCGCGCTTCGGGCCCGTCTTGAAGCGCGCCGGGTGGAAGGCGTAGACGAGGTTGTCGGGATGGCGGGGGTACACCGTGCGCTGCAGCAGGTCGGCGGGGTACTTGCCGGCGGTCATGGTCTTGATGACGTAGGCCATGCGCGGGCTCAGTTCCGGCAAGGGTTCGCGCGTCTCGTAGTGGAAGGCGCCATGCAGGCCGACCATCGTCTCGCCGATCGGCCGCCCGTCGCTGAAGGAGCGCTCCACGCCGCCCAGGAAGATCAGTCCGCAGGCCGACTCGCACTTGCCGGAGACCGCGGTCGACAGGCCTTCCGAGCGCACCCAGTTGGCGATCTGGTAGCCGTTGAAGAGGTCACCGCCCGGGCTTTCGTGCAGCAGCACCAGCTTGTAGTGCGCGCCCGCCATGTGGTTGCGCAGCCGCACGAGATCGTTGCCATCGAGCGCGCCGGACAGCACCAGCGTCTCGCCGACGGCGTTGAATTCCATCGCGCGCGCGGCGGGGGCCGCCAGCACGGAGGCGCACAGGAGCAGGGCGGGCCAACGCATGCCCCCAAGTTGCCACAAAGCCGCGGCTTTGCGAAGAGGGATTTTGGGAAAGTGTGGCGCCCGCCCGTAGCCGGTCGCTATGCTGTGGCGCCATGACGACCCTGAACCCGCCCGAGGATGCGACCGCCGAATACATCCCGTTCGGCGACTTCCGCGCGGGGCTGCCGCATGGGCGCTTCCACGTGATCGTCAATCCGGCCCTGGCCTATCCCTTCGTCGTACGACGCATGAACGCGATGCCGGTGGGCGTGGCGATTGCGGGCGTGGGCGTGGCATGCGCGCTCTCCGGCTACCTCGCCACCGGCGCGGTGCTGGTCGCCCTGGCCGTGCTGCTGCGGCAGTGGCTCAAGCGGCGGGCGCCGCACGTGCTGCTGCAGCTGGCGAGCCGGCTGCCGGAAACCTACGACGCGGCGACCGCGGAAGGCGTGATGGAAGTGCGCCGCCGCCCAGGCTCCTAGGCCGGCGTCAGCGTCGTCGGCACCGCCACCGGCGCCATCTGCGGATAGTCGCGGCTGAAGTGCAGGCCGCGGCTTTCGTGGCGCGACTGCGCCGAGCGCACGATCAGGTCGGCCACCGTCACCAGGTTGCGCAGTTCCAGCAAGTCGCGCGTGACGTGGAAGGCGCCGTAGAACTCCTGGATCTCGCCTTGCAGCAGCTTGATGCGATGCGCGGCGCGGTCCAGGCGCTTGTTGGTCCGGACGATGCCGACGTAGTCCCACATGAAGCGGCGCAGCTCGTCCCAGTTGTGCGAGATGACGACGGTTTCGTCGGCGTCGGTCACGCGGCTGTCGTCCCACGCGGGCAGCCCGGGCGGCGCGGCCTGCGGCGTCGCCACGATGTCGGTGGCCGCGGAGCGCGCGAACACCATGCACTCCACCAGCGAATTGCTGGCCAGCCGGTTGGCGCCGTGCAGGCCGGTGTAGGTGGTCTCGCCGATCGCGTGCAGGCCCGCGATGTCGGTGCGGCCCTTCAGGTCGGTGTGGACGCCGCCGCAGGTGTAGTGCGCGGCGGGCACGACAGGGATCGGCTGGCGCGTGATGTCGATGCCCAGGTCGAGGCAGCGCGCGTAGATGTTGGGGAAGTGTTCCTTGATGAACTCGGGCGGCTTGTCCGAGATGTCCAGCAGCACGCAGTCGAGACCGTGCTTCTTCATCTCGAAGTCGATCGCGCGCGCCACCACGTCGCGCGGCGCCAGTTCCAGCCGCGGGTCGTGGTTGGGCATGAAGCGCGTGCCGTCCGGCAGCAGCAGCCGCCCGCCTTCGCCGCGCACCGCTTCCGTGATCAGGAAGTTCTTCACGTGCGGGTGGTACAGGCAGGTCGGGTGGAACTGGATGAACTCCATGTTCGTCACGCGGCAGCCGGCGCGCCAGGCCACGGCGATGCCGTCGCCGGTGGCGGTGTCGGGGTTGGTCGTGTACAGGTAGACCTTGCCGGCGCCGCCCGTGGCCAGGATGGTGTGCGGCGCGCGGAAGGTCTCGACGCGGTCGGTGGTCTCGTCCAGCGCGTACAGGCCCAGGCAGCGGTTCGGGCCGGCGAGGCCCTGCTTGGCGGAGGTGATCAGGTCTACCAGCATGTGGTGCTCCAGCACCGTGATGTTGGGCGTCTGCCGCACCTTCTGGATCAGCGTCTGCTGCACGGCCGCGCCCGTGGCGTCCGTCACGTGCACGATGCGGCGCGCGCTGTGGCCGCCCTCGCGCGTCAGGTGCAGGTGGCCGTCCTCCAGCGAGAAAGGCACGCCCAGCTCGCGCAGCCAGGCCACGCTCTCGGGCGCGTGTTCCACCACGAAGCGGGTCGCTTCCGGGTCCGAGAGACCGGCGCCGGCAATCAGCGTGTCGTCGACGTGCGACTCGAAGCTGTCGCTGCGGTCCATCACGGCGGCGATGCCGCCCTGGGCCCAGCCGCTGGAGCCGTCGCTCATGGCGCGCTTGGTGAGCACCGCCACGCGGTGGGTGGGCGCCAGGTGCAGGGCGGCGGACAGGCCGGCGAGGCCGCTGCCGACGATCAGGACGTCGAAGTCGCGAGAGTTCAAGGGGCCTCCGGGGGCGGGAGCTTGGGGGTCAGGCCGGCTGGTAGGCAAGCCGCACGTAGATGGGAGCGTAGGCTTCGGCCTGGGTCAGCTCGATCAGCGTTTCCTTGGCCAGTTCCAGGGTGGCGATGAAGGTGACGATCAGCACGGGCACGCCCTTGCTCGGGTCGAACAGGTCCTCGAAGCCGACGAACTTGCGGCCCTGCAGCTTCTTCAGGACCATGCTCATGTGCTCGCGCACCGACAGCTCCTCGCGGCTGATCTTGTGGTGCTGGATCAGTTTCGCGCGGCGCAGGATGTCGCGCCAGGCTTCCTGCAGGTCGTTGATGTCGACGTCGGGAAAGCGCGGCTGCAGCGACTGCTCGATGTAGACCTGGGCGCGCAGCACGTCGCGTCCCAGCTGCGGCATCTCGTTGAGGTGGAAGGCCGCGGCCTTCATCTGCTCGTATTCCAGCAGGCGCCGCACCAGCTCGGCCCGCGGGTCCTCGGCTTCCTCGCCCTCCGCCGTCTTCTTGGGCGGCAGCAGCATGCGCGACTTGATCTCGATCAGCATCGCCGCCATCAGCAGGTATTCGGCGGCCAGCTCCAGGTTGCGCGTGCGGATCTCGTCGACGTACACCAGGTACTGGCGCGTCACCGCCGCCATCGGGATGTCGAGGATGTTGAAGTTCTGCTTGCGGATCAGGTACAGCAGCAGGTCCAGCGGCCCTTCGAAGGCCTCGAGGAAGACTTCCAGCGCGTCCGGCGGGATGTACAGGTCCTGCGGCATGGCGAACAGCGGCTCGCCGTACAGGCGGGCCAGCGCCACCTGGTCGACGACCCCGGGCAGGCCGGTGACTTCGTCGTCCGGCGCCGCGGCGGGCAGGACGGTGTCGCTGCTGCTGTCCATGGAAAGCGCCGCGCCCTAGCGGGAGTGGCGCGGGTCGTCGCCGTACACGTAGGGCTTCTGCGGCACCTTGGCGGCCTTCCACTCGGCAATCGCCTCGCGGTCCAGGTGCTTGTCCCACCAGATCGACCGGCCGGCGCGCTGCTGCGCCTCGAGGTCCGGCTTGTCGGCCTTCATCTGCTCGATAAACTGGGTCACGTCGGACTGGTAATCGGGCCGGCGGAAGATGCGTTGGAACAGGGACATGGGGGCATTTTACCGGTCGGCCTCCAGGCCGGCCCGTTCCAGCACCTCCCGGGGCTGGTCCTGCAGGTTTTCCAGGCGCAAGGCGCCGTCGCGCAGGGTGACCGCCCGGTGCAGCTGGCGCAGGGCGTCCAGGCCGGAGGTGTCCAGGTGGACCAGCTGCAGCGCGTCCAGCACCACCTCCGGCCGGTCGGGGCCGGTTTCCACCGCCTGCACCACCTCGTCGATGCGGGCGGCGGCGCCGAAGAACAGCGATCCGTACAGGCGGTAGCGCAGCAGCGCGCCTTCCCGCGCCACCAGTTCCACCCGGAACAGGGACCCCATCTTCTGGATGAAGAGGATGCAGGCCGTGGCCAGTCCCACCTCCACGGCCACGGTGAGGTCGAACACCACCGTCAAGGCGAAGGTGCCCAGCATCAACACCCGGTAGTGCAGGCTGTAGCGGCGCATGTGGGCGAAGGCGCGCCACTCGCCCATGTTCCAGGCGGTGAAGAGCAGGATGCCCGCCAGCACGGACAGCGGCACGAGGAGGGCCAGCGGTGCAGCCGCAAGCACGATCGCCGCCAGCGTCACGGCATGGACCAGGCCGGCCACCGGCGAGGTGGCGCCGGCGCGGATGTTGGTGACCGTGCGGGCGATGGTGCCGGTGGCCGGCATGCCGCCGAAGAAGGGCACCACGAAATTGGCGACGCCCTGCGCCATCAGCTCCTGGTTGGGATCGTGGCGCGGCTGCTTCGAGAGCTGGTCGGCCACGCGGGCGCACAGCAGCGATTCGATCGCGCCCAGCAGCGCGATGGTGACGGTCGGCGTCACCAGCAGCTTGGCGGTCTCCCAGCTGAAATCGGGCAGGGCGAAGGCGGGCAGGCCGCGCGGGATGTCGCCGAAGCGGCTGCCGACGGTCTCCACCGGCAGCTGCAGCAGCGACGCCAGCGCGGTAAGCGCGACCAGCGCCACCACCGCGCCCGGCACGCGCCAGCGCCGCGGCCACAGGAACAGGCCGCCGAAGCAGGCCGCGCCGAGCAGGAAAGCCGCGGGATTGAAGGTGTCGAGATGCAGCGCCAGGGTCTTCAGCTGGGTGAAGAAGTCCGCCGGCATGCGTTCCACCCGCAGCCCCAGCCAGTCCTTCAGCTGCGAGACGGCGATCAGCACCGCGATGCCGTTGGTGAAGCCGGTGACGATGCTGACCGGCACGTAGCGCACCAGGCGTCCCAGCCCCAGCAGGCCCAGCGTGAACAGCAGCACGCCGGCGCCGGCTGTGGCGATCATGAGGTTGGCCAGGCCGTAGCGCTCCAGGATGCCGTAGACGATGACGATGAAGGCGCCGGCGGGCCCGCCGATCTGCACGCTGGAGCCGCCCAGCAGCGACACCAGCGCGCCGGCGATGATCGCCGTCCACAGGCCGGCCTCGGGCTTGAGCCCGGAGGCGATGGCGAAGGCCATGGCCAGCGGCAGGGCGACCACGCCCACGGTGAGGCCCGCGCCGAAGTCGTGGGCGAAGCGGCGGCCGTCGTAGCCGCGCAAGGCGTCCAGCAGCCGTGGACGGAAGGCGAATCTTGGAAGCAAATGGATCTCCGGTAGCGGACGGAACGAAGACGTTCAGTGCGCGACCGGAGGGCCGCAGTGCAGCAGCCGGGTGATGAAGCGCCTGCGGCGCGAAAGCGGCAGGATCGCCGGGAGGGCCATGCGGGCAGTCTACGCCCGCGCCGTGCCGGTGGCTACTTGTCGCTCGAAGGCAGCACGGCGTCGGCGGCCATGCCGACCGCCTTGCCGGTGATCTTGGCGGTGCCCACCGCCGCATCGACGGCCAGCGAACCCGCGGTAGCCGCGACACCGACGGCCGCGCCGGCGACAGTGATCACGGTGCAGCCGCCCAGTGCGAAGGCGGCGGCGAGAACGAGGAGGTACTTCATGGCGGTCCCGATTCTAGGGAGGGCGTGTAAACCGATGGCAAAGTCAGGTCCCGACCACCAGCGCCGGCGGCGGCAGCTTCTCGTCCGGCCGGAATTCGTTGCGGCAGCGCGGGTCGCGGTCGATGTCGCCGCTCGCCGCGTTGGGGTTCGTGTTGATCTCGATCGGGCGGCGTTCCTCGTGCAGCCACACGCACCAGGTGCGGTAGTTCAGGCGGTTCATGGCAGGGAACACGTTGGTCTCCCCCGCCTGCCGCCGCCGCTCGGCGCTTTCAAGCTCCGGGCGCCAATCGAACTCGGAGACCAGGCCCACGGTCATGTACTGGATGACCTTGTCGCCGCGCGTGCGGCGGTACACGTCCAGCGCCGTGTCGACGGCTTCCTGGCGCGTGGCCGCCGCATAGCCGGCATACGTGCCGCGCACGCCGGGCGAATTCGGCTGGTAGGCGACGGCGACCGCCATCCAGCCGAAGCCGATCTCCAGCAGCGGCGGATTGCCGGCGCAGTACTCGCCGGAGTAGCACCGGTAGTACTGGTCGTGGAAGGCGTAGACCGTCCTGGCGATCTGGGTGGCCTGTTCGCGCGAGCGCGCGACGATCCAGCGGCCCGATTCGTGGCCCAGCCAGTCCACGCCGAAGGCGTACAGGGTGGCCGGCTTCACCTGCTCGTAGCCCTTGGGCGCGAGCAGGCGCGGATGCACCTGCGCCAGGCCCGCCGGCGCCGGCCGCGCGCGAGCGGCTGCCTGCGGCGTCGGCTGGGGGGCGGGGCCGACTTGCTGCGCCATCGCCTGGCGCAGCTGCTCCAGCTCGCGGCGCGTGTCGGCCACTTCGGACGGCCGGCTCGCCGCCGATTGCTGGAAAAGCTCGAGGGCCCGCACGCCGGCGGCCTCGGCTCTGGCAAAGGCGCCCTGGCCTCGAAGGGAAGCCACCAGCAACCTTTGCACGCGGGCCTCGTCCAGAGCGGCGATGCCGCCACGGAGCTGCCTGGCGTAGATCGAGGCCGCGCGCTGGAGGAGCGAAGTGGCGCGGGCGAAATCCCCCTTCATGACCAGGCCGGTGGCCACACTTTTCATGCTGGTGGCGAGAAAAGGATCGTCCGGGCTCAGGATCTTCTCCCGGATGGCCAGCATGCGTTCCCACATTCCCACCGCGCTCAGGTAATTGCCGCGGTTGTAAAGCAGGACCGCCAGCCGATCGAGTTCGCTTGCGAGGTCGGGGCCGTACCGGCCCTGCCCCCTCTCGAAGAGGGCCACCGCCGTCGCATGCGCGGACGCCGCCTCGTCCAGGCGGCCCTGGGCCGTCAGGATTTGGGCGATCAGCGAATGGCACCCTGCGGTCGACAGCGACTCGGCGCCGGTCTCGCGTTCGGCTGCGCGCAGCGCCTGCTGCGCGAGGTCGAAGGTGACCTCGTCGTAGATGCCGTTGCTGAAGCGCGAGGCGGCCTGGCTCCATAGCGCGCGCCACTGCGAAGCCTGCGCCTGCACTACCGCGGGTTGGGCCGCCAGCAGGAGCGCGGCAGCGCCCAGGGTCCAGGACGTTCGATTCATCCAGTCCTTCCAAAGCGGGGTTTTACCTTCAGCCGCACGACGAAATCCGCCGGCGGAACGGGGTCGAGGAGGCGCCCGGCCACCCGGGCCGCGTAGGCTGCGGCACTGCGCCAGGCCTCGGCGTCGCTGGCATCGGCCGGATCGGCGCAAGGCGCGCGGGTGCGCTCTTCGTGTTCGGAGGCCAGGAAGCACTTCACCAGGGCGTCGGCGCCGCCGAACCTCGCTTCCAGCAGCACCGCGAAGGTGTGGCTCGCGATCACCCGCCATTCGGGCTCGGAAGTCCGGCCCCAGACGTCGACGTCGTAGGGGCGGTCGGCGAGGTCGGTGAGTTCGAGCACCTCGGCAGCATAGCAATGCCGCTTCGGGCCGCCCGCCGGGGTATCCCTAGCGGACGCGCATGCCGGGCGTGGCGCCCGGCCACGGGTTCAGCACGTAGATGCCGGGATTCGCCTTTTCGTCGCCATGGCTGGCGGCCAGCACCATGCCTTCGCTCACGCCGAACTTCATCTTGCGCGGGGCGAGGTTGGCGACCAGCACGGTCAGCTTGCCCACCAGTTCTTCCGGCTTGTAGGCCGAGGCAATGCCCGAGAATACGTTGCGCATGCGGCCTTCGCCGGCATCCAGCGTCAGCTGCAGCAGCTTGGTCGAGCCTTCGACCGCCTTGCACTCGACGATCTTCGCGATGCGCAGGTCGATCTTGGCGAAATCGTCGATGGTGATGGCGGGCGCGATCTCCTCGCCGCCCGGCACCACCTTTTCCACCACCGGCTCCGGCGCTTCGAACAGCGAGTCGACCACCTTGGCGTCCACGCGCTGCATCAGGTGCTTGTATTCGCCGACCTGGTGGCCGGCGCCCAGCGGCGTTGCGGCATGGCTCCAGTCCAGCGGCCGGCACTGCAGAAAGGCCTCGGCCTGCGCCGCCAGTTCCGGCAGCACCGGCTTCAGGCACGCGGTCAGCACCTTGAAGGCCTCGATGCATTCGGAGCAGGCTTTCGCCGCCTCGTCGCCCTTGCCTTCCTTCACCAGCTTCCAGGGCGCGGCGGCGTCGAAGCGCAGGTTCACTTCGTCGGCAAAGGCCATCACTTCGCGCAGCGCCTTGCCGTAGTCGCGGCTTTCGTAGAGCGACTGCACCCGCTCGACCAGCTTCCCCGGCTGCAGCGATGAGATGTCGCCCGCCACGAGCTTGCCGCCCGGCAGGAACTTCACCGCGCGGCTGGCGATGTTCACGTACTTGCCCACCAGGTCGGAGTTGACGCGCGCGACGAAGTCCTCGGGGTTGAAGTCGATGTCCTCGTTGCGGCCATTGAGCTTGGCAGCGATGTAGTAGCGCAGCCACTCGGGGTTCATGCCCAGGGACAGGTACTTGAGCGGGTCCAGGCCGGTGCCCCGGCTCTTGCTCATCTTCTCGCCGTTGTTCACGGTGAGGAAGCCGTGCACGAAGATCGCGTTGGGCGTCTTGCGGCCGCTGAAATACAGCATCGCCGGCCAGAACAGCGTGTGGAAGGTGATGATGTCCTTGCCGATGAAGTGGTACTGCTCCGTCGCCGGATCGGCGATGAATTCCTCGAAGGAGCGGTTCTCGCCCGCGGCCTTGGCGCCGCCCTTGTCGAAGTAGTTCTTCAGCGAGGCGAGATAGCCCACCGGCGCGTCGAGCCAGACGTAGAAGTACTTGCCCGGCACGTCGGGAATCTCGATGCCGAAGTAGGGCGCATCGCGGCTAATGTCCCAGTCGCCCAGCGCCGTGGTGCCGTCCTCGCCCGGCACCAGCCATTCGCTGATCTTGTTCAGCACCTCGGGCTGCACCGTGCCGCTGGCCGTCCACTGCTTCAGGAACTCCATGCAGCGCGGATCCGACAGCTTGAAGAAGAAATGCTCGGAAGTCTTCAGAACCGGCTTCGCGCCGGACAGCGTGGAATACGGGTTGATCAGGTCGGTGGGCGAGTAGACCTTGCTGCACACCTCGCAGTTGTCGCCGTACTGGTCCTGCGCGTGGCAGTTCGGACATTCGCCCTTGATGAAGCGGTCCGGCAGGAACATCTGCTTCTCCGGATCGAAGAACTGCTCGATGGTCTTGCTGGCGATCAGGCCGTTGGCCTTGAGGTCGCGGTAGATCTGCTGCGCCAGCACCGTGTTTTCGGGGCTGTCCGTGGAGTGCCAGTTGTCGAAGCGGATGTGGAAGCCGTCCAGGTACTCCTTGCGGCCCGCGGCAATGCCCGCCACGAAGGCCTGCGGCGTCACGCCCGCCTTCTCCGCCGCGATCATGATCGGCGCGCCGTGCGCGTCGTCGGCGCCCACGAAGTGCACCATGCTGCCCTGCATGCGCTGGTGGCGCACCCAGATGTCGGCCTGGATGTACTCCATGATGTGGCCGATGTGGAACTTGCCGTTGGCGTAGGGCAGGGCGGTGGTGACGAAGAGCTTGCGCTGGGACATGGGGTCTTTCCGGGGGAACCGGGGATTTTATTCGGGGTCGCTACACTCTGCGGGAACATAGGAAGACAAACCTTAGATGGCCACCCAGGAACAGCTGCTCGCCGCTTTGGCGGGCGTGACCGACCCGAACACCGGGAAGGACTTCGTCAGCACCAAGGCCGTGAAGAACGTGCAGGTCGAGGGCGGCGACGTTTCCTTCGACATCGAACTGGGCTACCCGGCGAAAAGCCAGGTGCCGGCGCTGCGCAAGGCGCTGGTGGCGGCCGCCAAGACCGCCCCCGGCGTGGAGAACGTCTCCGTCAACATCACGACCAAGGTGACGGCGCACGCGGTGCAGCGCGGCGTGCAGCTGATGCCCAACGTCAAGAACATCATCGCCGTCGCTTCGGGCAAGGGCGGCGTCGGCAAGAGCACCACCGCCGCCAACCTGGCGCTGGCGCTGGCCGCCGAGGGCGCCCGGGTGGGCATCCTCGACGCCGACATCTACGGGCCCAGCCAGCCGATGATGCTGGGCATCAACCGCCGCCCCGAAAGCGACGACGGCCAGACCATGGAGCCGCTGGAGAACCACGGCATCCAGGTGATGTCGATCGGCTTCCTGATCAACCAGGACGAAGCCATGATCTGGCGCGGCCCCATGGCCACCCAGGCGCTGGAGCAGCTGCTGCGCCAGACCAACTGGGCCGACCTCGACTACCTGATCGTCGACATGCCGCCCGGCACCGGCGACATCCAGCTGACGCTGTCGCAGCGCGTGCCCATGACCGGCGCGGTGATCGTCACCACGCCGCAGGACATCGCCCTGATCGACGCGCGCAAGGCCGTCACCATGTTCGAGAAGGTCGGCGTGCCCATCCTCGGCGTGGTGGAGAACATGGCCGTGCACATCTGCTCGAACTGCGGTCATGCCGAACATATCTTCGGCGAGGGCGGCGGCAAGCGCTACGCGGAAGAAAAGGGCATCGAGTTCCTGGGTGCGCTGCCGCTTGCCATGCAGATTCGCGAGCAGGCCGACAGCGGCAAGCCCACCGTGGTGGCGGATCCGGACAGCGAGGCCGCCGGCATCTACCGGGCGGTGGCCCGGCAGGTGGCGGTGAAGATCGCGACCAAGGCCAAGGACTTCAGCGCCAAGTTCCCGACGATCACGGTTTCCAAGAACACTTGACCACTCCGCAAGCAGACGCCGAAGCACGCAGCGAAGTCCGCGCCGTGCTGGCCGCGGCGCCCGGCCGGGCCGCGCGGGCCGACTGCTTGCTGGAATACCTGCATCGCCTCGACGCCGCGTGGGGCGGACTGCACGTCGCGCATCTCGCGGCGCTGGCGGAAGAACTGAAGCTGCCGCTGGAGCAGGTGCTGGCCGTGGCGAGCCGCTGCGGGCATTTCACCGTGCTGTGCGAAGGCGAGCAGCCGGCCGCGCTGCGCCTGACCGCCTGCACCGGCCTGCCTTGCGCGATGGCCGGCGGCGACGCCTTGCGCGACACGCTCCCTGCGCTGCTGCCGCCGGGGATCGCGCTGGCCGGGAGCCCTTGCCTGGGCCGCTGCCGCGAAGCGCCGGTGGTGCTGGTGGGCCAGGTGCCGGTGGCGCATGCGAGCGCGGAGTCGGTGCTGAACGCGCTGGTGCTCGAAGCCGAACGCGCACCCGGCGAGATGGGGCAGGTGCCCGTGCCAGCCGATTACGAAGCCTATGAGGGCTACCGGGCGGCCGGCGGCTATGCGCTGGCGGCGGCCCTGGCCGAGGGCCACGCCGATGTCGCGCGCGTACTGCAGGTGCTGGAGGAGTCGGGCTTGCAGGACAGCCGCGGCCCGGTCGCGGCGCAGTGGCGCCAGGCGCAACAGGCGCCCGCGCCGCGGCGCCTCGTGGTGGACCTCGCGCGGGGCGAGCCGGGCGCCTTCGCGGCGCGCGAGCTGGTCGAGCGTGAACCGCATCGGTTGCTCGAAGGCGCCTTGATCGCGGCCCTGGCGCTGGGTGCGGAGCAGGTCGTGATCGACGTGCATCCCGCCTGGCATGCAGCGCGCCGGGTGCTGGAGATGGAACTCGCCAGCCTGCGCAGCAACGGCAGCTTTGCGCAGCCCGCCGTCGAACTGCAGCGGGGCGCGGCCACGTCCTGGTGCACCGAACGCTCTTCCTGGGCGCTGCCGGCCGCGCTGCAGCTGGAATTCGAACCGCTGTTTGCCCTGCGCGAACTGCTGGAGCGGGGTGCGCCCTGGTGGCTGGCGCAAGGGCGGCGCGGCCACCATGGCCTGCGTGCCTTCAGCGTCAGCGGCCGCGTCTGCAGCCCGGGCGTCAAGCTGGCGCCGGCGGGGATCACCCTGCGCGAACTGGTCGACGAACATTGCGACGGCATGCCCGAAGGCGATGCGCTCTACGCCTGGCTGCCGGGCGGCGCCTCCGGCGGCATCCTGCCCGCGCAGCTGGCCGACCTGCCGCTGGATGCCGACACCTTGCAGGCCCACGGCGCCGCGCTGGGCGACGGCGGCATCGTCGTTCTCGGCCGGCAGGACAAGGCGCGCGACGCCGCGCTGGCCGGCATGCGCTTCTTCGCCGCCGCCAGTTGCGGCCAGCACGCGGCGTGCGCAGTCGCCGTGATGCGCGCGGCGCAGGTGATGGCGGCTCCGCGCTGGGACCGCGTGCTGCTGCAGAAGCTGCAGCAGGAAATGGCGGGCGAGCTCGATTGCGCCCTGGCGCGCGCCGCGGCCACCGCGCTGCGCTGCATGCACCAGCACTTCCCCGCCGAGACGGCGTAGAGTCGGCGCATGTCCCAGCGCCCCGGAATCGACGTTGCCGTCGTCATGCGAAAGGTCCACACCGCCAGCCGCTGGCAGGACTGGCGCTGGGAACTGGGCGAAGTGATCCCGCACGAGCCGGCCTTCGGCACCGAAGCCAGGCTCCTGCTGGACACCGAAACCGAGCAGCGTTGGCTGTTCCCCGGCTTCCGGGTCGAACTCTTCACCGACGACTGCGAGGGCTACTACCTCAACTACACGACCGAGAAGCCCGGCTGGTTCGTGATGTGGCGCATGGAGGACGGCGTCGCGCGCCCGGTGGCTGTGAGCCTGAGCTACCACGATGCCGGCCGCTGGCTCGATGCGCAGGAATACTGCGAGCAGGTGCCGGCCCCGCCCGAGGTGATGGCCTGGGTGCGCGAATTCGCCGAGGCGCACTACGTGCCCGAGCCGCGCAAGCGGCAGCGGCCGGAGAGCTTCCGCAAGCTGGAGGACCGGTTCGGCAATCCCGCCAGTGTCAGCACCGGCAAGGGCCGCGGCAATGGCTGAAGGCTTCCTCGGGCGCTGGTCGAAGCGCAAGGACGCGGTCCGCAAGGGCGAGGAGGTGCAGGCCGAGCCGGAAGTGGTGGCACCTGCTCCGGCGCCGGTGCCGGCCGCTGCCGCGCCCGCCGAAGTGCCTGCGCCACCCACCCTGGAAGACGCCCAGGCCCTGACGGCCGAATCCGACTTCACGCGCTTCACCGCGCCCAACGTCAGCCCGGAAGTCAGGAATGCGGCGATGAAGAAGCTGTTCGCCGACCCGCACTTCAACGTGATGGACGGCCTGGACACCTACATCGACGACTACGGCAAGCCCGATCCGCTGCCGCCGGAGATGCTGAAACAGCTGGCGAGTGCGAAATTCCTGAAGCTCTTCGACGAGGAAGAAGAAAAACCCCAGACCCGGGAGAGTGCGGAGGGACCCGGGGCGCAAGGCGTGGCACAGTCGGACCCACGCAGTGACCTGCCAAGCAGTACCAACGATGCCGACCCTGATTTGCGATTGCAACAAGACGATGCCCCTGGACCCCGCGGCCCTGGGCCAGGCGCTGGATGAAAAGCTGACGCTGCATTCGACGCTGTGCCGGCGCGAAGCCGGGGCGTTCCAGCAGGCCGTGAAGGGCGGCGAAGACGTGGTGGTGGCCTGCACCCAGGAAAAGCGGCTGTTCGCCGAGATCGGCGAGCAGACCGAGGGCGCGATCTCCCCGATCCGCTTCGTCAACATCCGCGAAACGGGCGGCTGGAGCCGCGACGCGCGCAGCGCCATGCCCAAGCTGGCGGCCTTGCTGGCCGCGGCCAAGCTGCCCGAGCCCGAGCCGGTCGCCACCGTCACCTACAAGAGTGCGGGCCGCCTGCTGGTGATCGGCCCGCTGGAGGCCGCCGAGCGTTTCGCGGCCGTGGCCGGCGATGCGCTGGACGTGACCATCTTCGCCCGCGGCGGATCGGGCGCGCAGGAGCGCCGCTTCCCCGTGGTGGGCGGCCGCATCCAGTCGCTCACCGGCTGGCTGGGCGCCTTCCAGCTGGAATGGGCGCAGGACAACCCGATCGACCTGGACCTCTGCACGCGCTGCAACGCCTGCGTGGCGGCCTGTCCGGAGCAGGCGATCGGCCTGGACTACCAGGTCGACCTGCGCGCCTGCAAGAGCCACCGCTCCTGCGTCAGCGCCTGCGAGGTCGCCGGCGCCATCGACTTCACCCGCGCCCCGGCGCCGCACAGCGAGAGCTACGACCTGGTGCTGGACCTGCGCCAGCAGCCCGCCTTCCTGCGCCACGCCCCGCCGCAAGGCTATTTCCACCTGCCGCCCGAGCGGGCCGACGGCGCCGCGGCGCTGGAGACGGTGCTCAAGCTGCGCGAGCTGGTCGGCGAGTTCGAGAAGCCGAAATTCTTCGCCTACAAGCAGAAGCTCTGCGCCCACAGCCGCAACGAGCAGGTGGGCTGCAGCGCCTGCATCGACATCTGTTCGGCCGAAGCCATCTCCAGCGACAAGGCGCACCAGCAGGTCAAGGTCAATTCCAGCCTGTGCGTGGGCTGCGGCGCCTGCACCACGGTCTGCCCGACCGGTGCGATGACCTACACCTATCCGCGGCCGGCGGAGCAGGGCACGAAGATCAAGACGCTGGTCTCCAGCTACGAGCGCGCCGGCGGCAAGGCGCCCGTCCTGCTGCTGCATAGCCAGGAGCGGGGCCAGGCGCTGGTGGAAGAACTCGGCCGCGCGGCGCGCGTGGGCGCTGCGCATGGCGTGCCGGCCAACGTCATTCCGCTGGCGCTGTGGCACGTCGCCAGCACGGGCATCGACCTCTGGCTCACGGCCGTCGCGCAGGGCGCGGCGCACGTGGCGGTCCTGGCGACGACCGAAGAAGCACCGCAATACCTCGATGGCCTGCGCCAGCAGATGGAAGTGGGGCAAGCCATCCTGGCCGGCCTGGGCTACGCCGGCAGCCACTTCAGCCTGCTGCAGGGGCGCGATGCCATGGACCTCGATCGCGAACTGGCCCTGCTGGCGAAGCGAGGTGGCGCCGTGCCCGCCCAGCGCGGCCGCTTCTCCGCCACGCCGGAGAAGCGCGGCACGCTGACGCTGGCGGTCGAACATCTGGCCGAACAGGCGCCGCTGCAGCCGGAAGCCATCGCGCTGCCGGCCGGCGCGCCCTTCGGCAACATCCTCGTCGACACCCAGAAGTGCACGCTGTGCCTGAGCTGCGTGGGCGCCTGCCCGGCGAGCGCCCTGCAGGACAACCCGCAGCAGCCGCAGTTGCGGCTGGTGGAAAGCAACTGCGTGCAGTGCGGCCTGTGCGCCAAGACCTGCCCGGAGCAGGCCATCACGCTGCAGCCGCGCCTGTTGTTGACGCCCGAGCGCAAGCAGCCGCGCGTGCTCAACGAAGCCAAGCCCTACGGCTGCATCCGCTGCGGCAAGCCCTTCGGCACGCTCAAGGCGGTGGAGCTCATGCTCGGCAAGCTGGCCGGCCACGCCATGTTCCAGGGCGAGGCGCTGGAGCGGCTGAAGATGTGCAGCGACTGTCGCGTGATCGACATCCATTCGTCCAGCGCCGAGAGCAGGATCACGGACCTATGAAAGAGCAGATTCCGGTCTCGTCCGCGCTGGACGAGGAAACGGCGCGCGCCGAGATCTACGGCCTGCTCGCGCAGCTGTTCTACGCCGCTCCGCCGCCCGAACTGCTGGCGGCCTTGCGCGTGGCGGTGACCGATGCGCCGGCGCAAGGCGCCTTCCTCGAGGAACCCTGGCGCGAACTGGTCGGCGTGGCGCGGTCCATGAGCGACGCCGCGGTGCGCGAGGAATACGAGGCGCTTTTCGGCGGCGTCGGCAAGCCCGAAATCTACCTGTTCGGCTCGCACTACCTCAGTGGCTTCCTCAACGAAAAGCCGCTGGCGCGCCTGCGCGACACGCTGGCCGAACTCGGGCTGGCGCGCGACGAGGCCATGGGCGAGACCGAGGACCACATCGCCTACCTGTGCGAAGTGATGCGCTACCTGATCGCCGGCGACGACGTGGCTGTCGCCAACCTGACGAAGCAGAGCGAGTTCTTCGCCACGCACCTGCAGCCCTGGGGCATGCAGTTGTGCGATGCAATATCGGCCCATCCCAAGGCCCGCTTCTACGGGGTGCTCGCCGACTTCACGCGGGCATTCCTCAACGTCGAAGTGCAAGGCTTCGACATGCTCGATACCTGACCGAGAGCGTCTCAATCTGAGACAGGGCCTCCGCCCTCGCGTTTTCCCCTAGGGATCGCGCGATGCATTTGCATGCAAACGATTGCGAATGCCGGTACGCTCGTCTAGAGTATGAAGAGAAGTGCATAAGAGCTCCAGGAGACGCACATGTCCGAAAGCCAGAAACCCCGGCGCCGGGGATTCATGTTGGGGGCGGCCGCTGCCGGTGCCGCCGCTGCCGCCGTCGTCACGCTGCCGCAAGTCCAGGGCACCGTGGCCGCAACCAGCGAGAAGGCTCCGCCTGCGCCCGAGAACGGGGGCGGCTACCGCGTGTCGGAACACGTCAAGCGGTACTACAAGTCCACGCTGATCTAACCTCCTGGAGAGCTCCATGTTGCTCACGAAGAAGTCGGGCGGCGCCCAGGCCAACCCGCGTTCCCCTTTCGTCCATAGCCTCCAGCGCGGCCTCGCCGCCGCCATTCCCACCATGGACCGGCGCGCCTTCCTGCGCCGCTCCGGCCTGGGCGTCGGCGTGGGCATCGCCGCCACCCAGCTCACGCTGGTGAAGAAGGCGCAGGCCAAGGACGGCAACGGGCCGGCGGTCGGCGAAGGCCGCATCGAGGTCAAGCGCACCATCTGCTCGCACTGCTCGGTCGGCTGCGCCATCGACGCGGTCGTCGAGAACGGCGTGTGGGTGCGCCAGGAGCCGGTGTTCGATTCGCCGATCAACCTGGGCGCGCACTGCGCCAAGGGCGCGGCGATCCGCGAGCACGGCCACGGCGAATTCCGCCTGCGCTACCCGATGAAGCTGGTGGCCGGCAAGTACCAGCGTATCTCCTGGGACCAGGCGCTCAACGAGATCTCCGCCAAGGTGGAGGAACTGCGCAAGGCCAGCGGCCCCGACTCCGTGTACTGGATCGGCTCGTCGAAGCACAGCAACGAGCAGTCGTACCTGATGCGCAAGTTCGTCAGCCTGTTCGGCAGCAACAACTGCGACCACCAGGCACGCATCTGCCACTCCACCACGGTCGCCGGCGTGGCGAACACGTGGGGCTACGGCGCCATGACCAATTCGTACAACGACCTGCAGAACAGCAAGTGCGCGTTGTACATCGGCTCCAACGCCGCCGAGGCGCATCCGGTCTCCATGCTGCACATGCTGCATGCCAAGGAGAACGGCACCAAGCTGATCGTCGTCGACCCGCGCTTCACGCGGACCGCGGCCAAGGCCGACGAATACGTGCGCATCCGCTCCGGCTCCGACATCCCCTTCCTGTTCGGCCTGCTGTACCACGTGTTCAAGAACGGCTGGGAGGACAAGAAGTACCTGGCCGACCGCGTGTACGGCATGGACAAGGTGCGCGAGGACGTGCTGGCCAAGTGGACGCCCGACAAGGTGGAGGAAGCCTGCGGCGTGCCCGAGGCGCAGATGGTCAAGGTGGCGACGATGATGGCGCAGAGCCGGCCGTCGACCATCGTCTGGTGCATGGGCCAGACCCAGCACACCATCGGCAACGCGATGGTGCGCGCATCGTGCATCCTGCAGCTGGCGCTGGGCAACATCGGCGTGTCGGGCGGCGGCGCCAACATCTTCCGTGGCCACGACAACGTGCAGGGCGCCACCGACGTCGGCCCCAACCCCGACTCGCTGCCCGGCTACTACGGCCTGGCCGAAGGCTCCTGGCGGCACTACGCCAAGGTCTGGGGCGTGGACTACGACTGGATCAAGGGCCGCTTCGCCAACGTCGGCATGATGAGCAAGCCCGGCATCACGGTGTCGCGCTGGATCGACGGCGTGCTCGAGAAGAACGAGATGATCGACCAGGACGCCAACCTGCGCGGCGTCGTCTACTGGGGCCACGCACCCAACTCGCAGACCCGCGGCGCCGAGATGAAGCGGGCCATGGACAAGCTGGACCTGCTGGTGGTGGTGGACCCGTATCCCTCGGCCACCGCGGCGATGGCCGCCATGCCTGGCCGGCCGGAGGACCTGAACCCCAACCGCGCGGTCTACCTGCTGCCGGCGGCGACGCAGTTCGAGACCAGCGGCTCCGTCACGGCGTCGAACCGCTCGATCCAGTGGCGCGAGAAGGTGATCGAGCCGCTGTGGGAAAGCCGCAGCGACCACATGATCATGTACCAGCTGGCGCAGAAGCTGGGCTTCGGCAACGAGCTGGTCAAGAACTACAAGATGCAGAAGGTCAAGGGCATGGACGAGCCCCTGCCCGAGGACATCCTGCGCGAGATCAACAAGACCAACTGGTCGATCGGCTACACCGGCCAGAGCCCCGAGCGCCTGAAGGCCCACATGCGGCTGATGGGGCAGTTCGACGTCAAGACGCTCAAGGCCAAGGGCAGCGTGGTCGACAAGGAAACCGGCTACGACATCGCGGGCGACTACTACGGCCTGCCCTGGCCCTGCTACGGCACGCCGGAACTCAAGCACCCGGGCTCGCCCAACCTGTACGACAACCACAAGCACGTGATGGACGGCGGCGGCTGCTTCCGCGCCAACTTCGGCGTGGAGAAGGACGGCGTCAACCTGCTGGCCGAGGACGGCTCGTTCCCGGTGGGCAGCGACATCCAGACCGGCTACCCCGAGATCGACCACATCTTCATCAAGAAGCTGGGCTGGTGGGGCGAGCTCACGCCGGTGGAACAGGCCGCGGCCGAGGGCAAGAACTGGAAGACCGACCTCTCCGGCGGCCTGATCCGGGTGGCGATGAAGAACCACGGCATCCACCCCTTCGGCAACGCCAAGGCGCGCGCGGTGGTGTGGAACTTCCCGGACCCGATCCCGCAGCACCGCGAGCCGATCTACAGCACGCGGCCCGACCTGGTGGCCAAGTACCCGACGCACGACGACAAGAAGGCCTTCTGGCGGCTGCCCACGCTGTACAAGTCGCTGCAGCAGAAGAACGTCGAGGACAAGCTGGCCGAGAAATTCCCGCTGATCCTGAGCTCGGGGCGACTGGTGGAATACGAAGGCGGCGGCGAGGAAACGCGCTCCAACCCCTGGCTGGCGGAACTGCAGCAGGAGTCCTTCGTCGAGATCAACCCGAAGACGGCGGCGGCGCGGCAGATCAAGAACGGCGACCGCGTGTGGCTCAAGTCGCCCACCGGCACGCAGCTGAACGTGCAGGCGCTAGTGACGGATCGCGTCGGCCCGGACACGGTGTGGATGCCCTTCCACTTCTCGGGCCGCTGGCAAGGCACGGACATGCTGCCGTACTACCCGAGCGGCGCAGCGCCCGTCGTGCGCGGTGAAGCCGTCAACACGGCGACCACGTATGGCTACGACAGCGTGACGATGATGCAAGAGACGAAGACAACGATCTGCCAGATCGAGAAAGCAGCTTGAGGAGACCACGATGGCACGAATGAAATTCATCTGTGACTCCGAGCGTTGCATCGAGTGCAACGGCTGCGTCACGGCCTGCAAGAACGAGCACGAGGTGCCCTGGGGCGTCAACCGGCGCCGCGTGGTCACCCTCAACGACGGCGTGCCGGGCGAGCGCTCGGTATCGGTCGCCTGCATGCACTGCTCCGACGCGCCCTGCATGGCGGTCTGCCCCGTCAACTGCTTCTACCGCACCGAAGAGGGCGTGGTGCTGCACGACAAGGACGTCTGCATCGGCTGCGGCTACTGCAGCTACGCCTGCCCGTTCGGCGCGCCGCAGTTCCCCTCGGCCGGCACCTTCGGCGTGCGCGGCAAGATGGACAAGTGCACCTTCTGCGCCGGCGGCCCGGAAGCCAACGGCTCGCAGGCCGAATTCGAGAAGTACGGCCGCAACCGCCTGGCCGAAGGCAAGCTGCCCGCCTGCGCCGAGATGTGCTCCACCAAGGCGCTGATGGCCGGCGACGGCGACGTCATCGCCGACATCTTCCGCAACCGCGTGCTCAAGCGCGGCAAGGGCGCCGAAGTCTGGGGCTGGGGCACCGCCTACGGTTCCAAGCAGGCCGGCCAGCCCGGAGGCCAGAAGTCATGAAAGCCGTCCTGATCGCATCGCTGGCCGTGCTCGCGTTCGCGGGCTGCGCCGAGAAGGAGCAGACGGCGTCGGGCATCAAGTCCGACAGCGCTTCCTTCCAGGGCACCAGCCGCCAGTTCGTCGCCCCGGGCTGGAAGCCGGGTGACCGCGCCAGCTGGGAACAGCAACTCAAGGTCCGTACCGTCCAGGGGCAGAACGACTATGCGAAGGTTCCTTGACGTCCTGGCCGCGGCGGCACTGACGCTGGCCGCCGCCGGCGCGTTCGCCCAGGCCCAGCCCGCCGCTTCCGCCGCCACCGCCATGCCCGCCGCCAAGCCGGCGGTGCAGGAAGACCTGCCGCCGCCGGCGCCGGGTGCCGCAGGCGGCATCCAGGGCCAGAACATCTTCGACGTGAAGCCCGAGGTGAAGCGCGATGCGTCCAGCGACCCGGACTACCTGAAGCAGAACAACGGCCAGCGCAACGCGGTCCAGCCGGGCAACAACGCGCCGATGTGGCGCGGCGTGCAGGCCGGCAAGGAAGGCTACAGCAGCCTGCCGAAAAGCGAAGCGCCCGAGGCCGGGATCCTGATCCAGGGCCCGGTGCAGTACCCGGGTTCGCGCCTCACCAGCGCCGGCGAAGCCTGGCGGCAGGTGCGCAACCAGTGGGTCATTCCCTACGGTGCGGCGCTGCTGGCGATCGCCGTGCTGGCGCTCGCGCTGCTGTACTTCACCAAGGGACCGCTGGGGCAGCACACGCAGGACACGGGCCGCAAGATCGAGCGCTTCACGCCCTTCGAGCGCGCGGCGCACTGGTCGAATGCCATCGCCTTCTGCGCGCTGGCGATCTCCGGCCTCGTCATGGCCTTCGGCAAGTTCTTCCTGCTGCCGGTCATGGGGCTCACGCTGTTCGGCTTCCTGACCTACGTGCTGAAGACGATCCACAACTTCATGGGGCCGCTGTTCGTGGTCTCGCTGGTGATCATCTTCCTCACCTTCCTCAAGGACAACTTCCCGCAGCGAGGCGACCTGCGCTGGATCCTGTCCGCGGGCGGCCTGTTCAGCAAGCACGAGCCGCCCTCGTACCGCTTCAACGCGGGCGAGAAAGGCATCTTCTGGCTGGGCGTGTTCCTGCTCGGCACCATCGTCGTGGTCTCGGGTCTGGTGATGGACAAGCTGGTGCCCACCATCGACTACGTGCGCGGCACCATGCAGGTGACGCACATGGTCCATGCCACTGCCGCGATGGCCATGATGGCGGTCTTCATCGGCCACATCTACATGGGCACCATCGGCATGCGCGGCGCCTACGGCGCCATGCGGCGCGGCTGGGTCGACGAGAGCTGGGCGAAGGAACACCACGCCTACTGGTACGAGGACATCAAGGCCGGCAAGATCCCGGCCGAACGCAGCCGGCCCGTGGCCATGGTCGACAAGAGCGGCGATCTCGCCCGCCCCGCCTGAGGAGATTCACCGCATGATCCGTTGCACGATCGCCGCCGCCGCGGCCCTCGCAGTCACCGGCCTGGCCCTGGCCAAGCTGCCGCCCGTGGACGAAGCCGCCAAGGCCAAGGCGGCCGAAGCCGCGGCCAAGACGGCCTGGCAAGGCAAGGTCGACGCTTACCAGCTGTGCAAGGTGCAGGACAAGGTCGCCGCCGCCTACCGCAAGACCGCAACCGCTGCCGGCAAGCCGGCATCCGCTGGCGTGGCCGCGGCCGTTCCGGCGGCCAATGCGCCGGCCAATGCCGCCGCCGCCGGAGCCATCGCGGCCGCGGCCAAGCCGGCCAGCGGCGCGGCAGCGCCGGCCGCTGTTGCCGCGGCCTCCGCCTCGGCGAAGCCTCCCACCCCGACCGATGCCACCGCATCGCAAGGCGGCAGCACGCCGGTCGCCGGCGTCGGCACGGCGGCCGCACCCTCGTGGCCCGGTTGCGCCGACCCCGGGCCCTTCGCCTACGCACCGCCCGAGCAGAAGCCGCTGGAGACTTCCGGCGCGCATTCGCCGGCCGCCAATGCCACCAGCCCGCCGAGCAACCGCGCGACGTCGGCCGAGCTGGCTCCGTCCAAGCCGGGCACGGCCACCGCGCCGGCTGCGGCGCCCGCCAAGAAGCCCTGAGCTTCCCGGACTCCCGCAGGCCAGCCCTCGGGCTGGCCTTTTTGTTTTGCTGTACTGTGCCGCCATGGCCTTGCCCACCCTCACCGCCGCCAGCGCGCCGCTGACCCGCAGCGTCGAAGTCGTCAACGCCCACGGCGAAACCGAAACCATCTCCATTCCCGCCGAACGGGCGCTGACCCTGTACGTCGACAAGCGCGAACTCGTCACGCTGATGACGCTGGGCGCGCATCCGGAATGGCTGGTGCTGGGCTACCTGCGCAACCAGCGGCTGGTGAGTGCGATTGCGGACATCGCCTCCGTGACGGTCGATTGGGACGTCGGGGCGGCCGCCGTCCACACGCGCGGCGGCATCCGCGACATCGAGGAGCGCACGGCGACGCGCGTGGTCACCACCGGCTGCGGCCAGGGCAGCGTGTTCGGCGGGCTCATGGACGAACTCGATGCGATCCAGCTGCCGCCGGCGCGCATCACGCAGGCGCAGCTCTACGGCATCGTCAACGCGATCCGGCTCCAGGAGAGCACGTACAAGTCGGCCGGCTCCGTGCATGGCTGCGCGCTGTTCCAGGGCGAGGCCATGCAGCTGTTCGTCGAGGACGTGGGCCGCCACAACGCGATCGACACCATCGCCGGCTGGATGTGGCTGCGCGACGGCGACACACCGCCCGCGCAAACCGCCGAGGCGCCGCTGGTCTTCTACACGACCGGCCGGCTCACCAGCGAGATGGTGATCAAGTCGGCGCAGATGGGCGTGGCGATCGTCATTTCCCGCAGCGGCATCACGCAGATGGGCCACGAGATCGCGCAGAAGCTGGGCTTGTGCACGGTGGGCCGCGCGACCGGCCGCTCCTTCCTCTGCTACACCGGCCGCGAGCGGCTGGAACTGCAGCCGGCGCTGGCCGGCCAGCGCCTGCGTTCGGCGGCGTGAGATGAACGACAGCGTCATCGCCTCCGAGCCGGAGCTCGCGCCCGTACCGCCGCCGGCCACGGCCTTGCCCTTGGGCGACTGGCTGCGCGAAGGGGTGCGCAGCGGACTGCTGCTGGCGCCGCGCGTGGGCCTCGCCGTACCGCGCCCGCTGCAGCTCGTGCTGATCGTCCTGGTCACGACCGCGATCGAGATGGCCCTGGGGCGGCTCGAAGTGGCCGGGCCGGCGTACTTCAACCTGCGCGGCTACCTGGCCACCTGGTGGGGCTCGGGCGCGACCGTGCTGCTGGTCTGGGCGCTGCTGGGGACGAATGTCGCCAGCTGGTTCGCGCTCTGGATGGTGGCGGCGATGCTGCCCGGCGTCGTGTCGCAGGCCATGAGCGCGCTGCAGGCGCACGAACTGCTCGGCGACGTCTTCGCCGAGTCCGCGCTGCTCGCCTGGTGCGTCTACTTCGGCCTGCTGGCCTGGACGGTGGCGATCGCCTTGCGCCTGGGCCGGCACTTCGGGCTGCATCGCAAGCGGCTGCTCGCGCTGGCGGTGGGCCTGTGCGCGATCTTCGGGCTCTCGACCTGGCAGATCCCGGACCGTCCCTGGGAAGCCGAGGCACCCGCGCAGGAGCCGGCGCCGCGCCTGGCCTTGAGCCAGGAGGTGTTCGAGGCGCAGCAGACCGTGTGGCAGCAGGCCGTGCAGCTCGCGCCGCAGCGCCCCGGCGTGGTCGATGTCTACGGCCTGGTGTTCGCGCCCTATGGCACCGAAGACGTCTTCCTGCGCGAGAGCACTCTGGTCGCCGACGTCCTGGCGCAGCGCTTCGATGCGCAGCACCGCGTGCTGCAGCTGGTGAACAACCCGGCGACCGGCACGACGCATCCGTGGGCGACCACGCTCAACCTGGTGCGCGCCATCGACGCCATCGCCGACCGCATGGACAAGGAAGAGGATGTCCTCGTGGTCTACCTGACCTCGCATGGCGCCAGCAATTTCCAGCTGGCCGCGGCCAATCCGCCGCTGGAAGTCGACGCCCTCAGTCCCGGCGACCTGCGGCGCGCGCTCGACGAAGCCGGCATCCGCAACCGCGTGATCGCCATCTCGGCCTGCTTCTCGGGCGGCTGGGTCGGGCCGCTGGCGAGCGACACCAGCCTGGTGATGACGGCGGCCGATGCGGAGCACACTTCCTATGGCTGCGGCAGCCGCTCCGAGCTGACCTTCTTCGGCCGCGCGATGTTCGACGAGCAGTTGCGCAAGACGCACTCGTTCGAACAGGCCTTCGCCGCGGCGGTCCCCGTGATCAAGGGGCGCGAAGTCGAGGCACGCAAGCCGGACGGCTTCTCCAATCCGCAGATCAGCGTGGGCGGGAAGATCGGTCCGGTGCTGCAGGCCCTGGAGCGGCGGCTCGACGGGGCGAAGCCCTAGGCCCCGCGCGCCGCTTCCATCATCGCCTGCACCTTGCGCGCCAGCGCCGACATGGCGAAGGGCTTGGTGATCAGTTCCGTGCCCTCCGGCAGGAAATCGGTGCGCTCCGCGGCCGCTGCCGCATAGCCGGTCATCAGCAGCACCGGCAGGCCGGGACGCTTCGCGCGCGCCATCTCGGCCAGCTGCCGGCCATTCATGCCGGGCAACCCCACGTCGGTGACGAGCAGGTCGATGCGGCCGTCCGCCTGCAGGAAGCGCAGCGCGGCGTCGCCGTTGGCGGACTCGATGGTGCGGTAGCCCAGCTCGTGCAGCACCTCGATCACCAGCATGCGCACCGACGGCTGGTCCTCCACCACCAGCACCACCTCGCCGCCGCCGCGCGGCACTTCGCCGGGCTCGGGCGCCTGCGGTTCCACCACCGGGGCGTGGCGCGGCAGGTAGAGCGTGGCCACCGTGCCGTGGCCCGGCGCGCTTTCCAGCCGCACGCCGCCGCCGGACTGGCGCGCGAAGCCGTAGATCATCGACAGGCCGAGCCCGGTGCCCTGGCCGACGGGTTTGGTCGTGAAGAAGGGTTCGAAGGCGCGCGCCAGCACCTGCGGATCCATGCCCGCGCCGCTGTCGCTCACCGTGATGCAGGCGTAGTCGCCCGGCTGCATGGTTTCCTGCCCGGGCAGCTGCAGCTCGCCCAGCGTGGCATTGCCGGTGGCGATGCGCAGGCGCCCGCCCTCGGGCATCGCGTCGCGCGCGTTGATCGCCAGGTTGAGGATCGCCGCCTCGAGCTGGTTCTCGTCGCACAGCGCGTTCCAGGCGTTGGGATCCGGCGTGACCTGCAGCGCCACGTTCTCGCCGAGGGTGCGGCGCAGCAGGTCGTCCATCGACTGCACCAGCGTGTTGACGTTGACCACCTTGGTGTCGAGCGACTGGCGCCGGGCGAAGGCCAGCAGACGGTGCACCAGCGCCGCGGCGCGGCGGGCCGACTGCAGCGCCGAATCGGCGAAGCGCTCGATTTCGGCGGGCTGGCCGTTGGCGTAGCGGCGCCGGATCACCTCGATGGAGCCGGTGATGCCTTGCAGCAGGTTGTTGAAATCGTGGGCGATGCCGCCGGTGAGCTGGCCCAGCGCCTCCATCTTCTGGCTCTGGTGCAGGCGGGCCTGGGCTTCCTCGAGGTCCCGCGTGCGCTCCTTCACCCGCTGCTCCAGCTGCGCGTTGAGGGCGCGCAGCGTCTCCTCGGCCTCGCGCCGGCGGTCGATGTCGATCAGCACGCCGGGAAAGCGCGCGGGCCGCCCTTGCGCATCCAGTTCGACCCGCCCGTTGGCTTCGATCCAGCGCCAGCTGCCGTCTTCGCGCGGCACGCGGTATTCGGCGCTGTAGGCGCCGCCCTGCGCCATGGCCGCGGCGATGCGCGCATTCACCAGCGCCATGTCGGCCGGGTGGATGGACTGCTTGACCTGCTCCAGCGGCAGGCCTTGCTGCAGCGGTACCGGATCCATGGCAAAGGTGCGGGCGAAGCGCTCGTCGCCGGTGAAGCGGTCGTGAACGATGTCCCAGACCCAGGCGCCCAGCACGGCCCCGGCGTTCAGCGCCAGCTCGAGCCGCTCGGACTCGGTGCGCAGCCGCGCCTCGCTTTCGGCCAGGGCCTGCGCCGCTAGGACGCGCTGGGTGGTTTCGCTGACGATGCACAGCACGCCCTCGACCTCGCCCGATTCACCGCGGATCGCCGAATAGGAGATGTCGAAGTAGACCTGCTCGAGAAAACCCTGCCGGTTGATCTGGAAGGGCCGGTCGCGCGCGGCGACGGTCTCACCGGTCTGCCACACCGAATGCAGCAGCGGCCCGAGGTCGTCCCAGAGCTCGGCCCAGCCCTCGCGCGCGGGGCGGCCCAGGTTGAAGGGATGCTTGGTGCCGATGGTCGGCGCGTAGGCATCGTTGTAGAAGGTGACGAGCTCTGGACCCCAGAAGACCACCATCTGCGCCTGGGAAGGCAGCATCAGGTTGATGGCCGTGCGCAGGCTTTGCGGCCAGCCGTCCATGGGGCCGAGGAGCGTGGCGCCCCAATCGTGGCTGCGGATGCGATCCGCCATCTCGCCCTCGTGGCGCAGCCATCGCCGGCGCGCCGATTCCTGCAGCTGCATCGCTGGGTCCGCAAAAAGTCCGGCCCGCCTGCCGGACCGCTGAGCTATTCTGGCTTACCGCCCGACCGTGGCGCGTAGGCGATTGCCCCGACCTGAGCCTCGGGCTGCGGGCTCACGGTGCGCTCAGACTTTTCGGGTAAGGTCGCGGCCCATGATCCCCAACTCTGCCTGGTCCCTGGGCTGGCGCACCCTCTGGCGCGATTTGCGGGCGGGCGAACTGCGCCTGCTGATCGTGGCGGTGACCCTGGCCGTGGCAGCGCTCACCGCCGTCGGCTTCTTTGCCGACCGCTTGAAGGGCGGCCTGGCGCGCGATGCCCGCCAGCTGCTGGGCGGCGATGCCGTGGTCGTGAGCGACGCGCCCACGCCGGCTGCCTTCGTCGAGCGGGCCCGCGCCCTGGGCCTGCAGAGCGCGACCACGCTGGTGTTTCCTTCGATGGGCCGCGCACCCGATGCGCAGGGCGGCGCCAGCCGGCTGGTGGCCCTGAAGGCCGTGCCGGCGGGCTATCCCTTGCGCGGCAGCCTGCAGGTGGCCGATGCGCTCGACAAGGCAGGCAGCACGACCCGCGACGTGCCGGCGCGCGGCGAAGCGTGGGCCGACCCGGCGTTGCTGGAGGCGCTGGCCCTGAAGGTGGGCGATCCCCTGCTGCTGGGCGATGCGCAGCTTCGCATCGCACGCGTGATCACCTCGGAGCCCGATCGCGGCACCGGCTTCCTCAACTTCGCGCCGCGCGTGATGATCAACGAAGCGGATCTCGCCGCCACGCGCCTGGTGCAGCCGGCCAGCCGCGTCGGCTACCGCTTCGCCGTGGCGGGACCGGATGCGCAGGTCGCGCAGTTCACCGCCTTCGCCGATGCGGAAGCGAAGAAGGCCGAAGTGCGCGGTGTGCGCATCGAGTCGATGGAAAGCGGCCGGCCCGAGATGAAGCAGACGCTGGACCGCGCCGAGAAATTCCTCAACCTGGTCGCGCTGCTGGCGGCCTTGCTGAGCGCGGTGGCCGTGGCGCTGGCCGCGCGCGGCTTCGCCGGCCGCCACCTGGACGACTGCGCGATGCTGCGCGTGCTGGGCCAGAGCCAGCGCACCATTGCCTGGAGCTACGCCTTCGAGTTCGCGCTGGTGGGCCTGGCGGCGAGCCTGGTGGGCGTGCTGGTGGGTTACGCGGTGCACTTCGTCTTCGTCGCGATGCTGGGCGGCCTGGTCGAGACCTCGCTGCCCGGCCCCGGCATCTGGCCGGTGCTGTTCGGCATGGGCATGGGGCTCACGCTGCTGTTTGCCTTCGGGCTGCCGCCGGTGCTGCAGCTGGCGCAGGTGCCGCCGCTGCGCGTGATCCGGCGCGACGTCGGCAACCTCAAGCCGGCCTCGCTGCTGGTGCTGGGGATCGGCGTGGCGGGCTTCGTCGCCCTGCTGCTGGCGGCGAGCAGCGACCTGAAGCTGGGACTGATCGCGGTCGGCGGCTTCGGCGGCGCCGTGCTGGTGTTCGCGGGCCTCAGCTGGCTGGCGGTGAAACTGCTGCGTCGCGTGGTGAACGAGGCGACCGCGCCGCGCTGGCTGGTGCTGGCCACGCGCCAGATCGGCGCGCGGCCCGCCTACACCGTGGTGCAGACCAGCGCGCTCGCCGTGGGCCTGCTGGCGCTGGTGTTGCTGGTGCTGCTGCGCACCGACCTCATCGCCAGCTGGCGGCAGGCGACGCCGGCCGATGCGCCGAACCGCTTCGTGATCAACGTCCTGCCCGAGCAGAACGAACCCTTCCTGAAGATGCTGCGCGACGCCGGCGTGCAGCGCTACGACTGGTACCCGATGTTCCGCGGCCGCCTGGTGGGCGTGAACAGCCGCAGCGTCAGCCCCGACGACTTCGCCGAGGACCGCGCCAAGCGGTTGGTGGACCGCGAGTTCAACCTCTCCTTCGCCGCGCAGCAACCCGCCCACAACCAGCTGGTGGCGGGGCGCTGGCAGCCGGAAGAAGCCGGCGCGGTCAGCGTGGAAGAGGGCCTGGCCACCACGCTGGGGCTCAAGCTCGGCGACGTGCTGCGCTTCGACGTCGGCGGCATGCAGAGCGAGGCGAAGATCACTTCGCTGCGCAAGGTCGACTGGAGCTCGATGCGCGCGAACTTCTTCGTGATGTATCCGGTGAGCGCGCTGCCCGACATGCCCATCACCTACATGGGCGCCTTCCGCGCGCCGGCGAAGAAGGGCTTCGACAACGAACTGGTGCGGACCTTCCCCAACGTGACGGACGTCGACATGACGGCGACCCTGAACCAGGTGCAAGGCGTGCTGGACAAGGTGATCCGCGCGGTGGAATTCCTGTTCGGCTTCACGCTGGCCGCCGGCCTGATCGTGCTGTTCGCCGCGGTGACGGCGACCCGCGAGGAGCGGGCGCGCGAGTTCGCGATCATGCGCGCCGTCGGCGCGCGCGGCAGCTTGCTGCGGCAGGTGCAGCGGGCGGAGCTCGCGGGCGTGGGGCTGCTGGCGGGCTTCCTGGCGGCGAGCGTGGCTTCCGTCGTGGGCTGGGGCTTGGCGAAGTACGCCTTCGATTTCACCTGGACGGCGTCGCCGCTGGTGCCGCTAGCTGGCGCGGCTGCGGGCGCAGTGCTTGCACTCGCGGCGGGCTGGTGGGGCCTGCGCGAAGTGCTGAGCCGCCCGGTGGTGGAGACCCTTCGCAGGGCGGCTGAATGAGGTCTGCCCGACAATAGGCGGATGGAGATCGAAGACAAGCCGCCGCACGAAACCCCTTTCGCATGGATCGGCGGCGAAGAGAAGGTGCAGGCGCTGGTCGACCGCTTCTACGACCTGATGGACCTGGAGCCCAGGTACGCCGCCTTGCGCGCTGCGCATGGCACCGAGCTGGAGCGCGCACGCCAGAACCTGTTCTGGTTCCTCTGCGGCTGGCTGGGCGGACCCCAGCACTACACCGACCGCTTCGGCCATCCGCGCCTGCGCATGCGGCACATGCCCTTCAAGATCGGCATCCTCGAGCGCGACCAGTGGCTCGCTTGCATGGACGAAGCGATGGGAGACGTGGGGGTCGATCCGGTCCTGCGCGAGCGCCTGAAGACGTCCTTCTTCCAGACCGCGGACTGGATGCGCAACGCGCCGGGTTAAGCCGGCGACGGCTTCAAGAGGACGATCAGCGCCCCGGCGCCGCCCTCGTCCCCCCGCGCCTGCACGAAGGCCAGCACCTCGTCCTTCTGCACCAGCCAGCCGTGCACCTTGCCTTTCAGCACCGGCGTCTTGCCCGGTGAGCCGAGGCCCTTGCCGTGGACCACGCGCACGCAGCGCAGGCCCAGCTTCACGGCATCGCGCAGGAAGGTCGCCAGCGCCTCGCGCGCGTCCTCCGTGCGAAACCCATGCAGGTCGATTTCGCGCTGGATGCTCCAGTGGCCGCGCCGCAGCTTGCGCGCCACGTCGATGCCGATGCCCGGGCGGCGAAAGCTCAGGGCTTCGTCCACTTCCAGCAGCGTCGACGCATCGAAGTGGTCGCTGATCGCTTCCTTCAGCACGCGCTGGTCGTCGAGCTGGCGCTGCACCGGGATCGGCGCCGGCGGTTCCGGGACGTGATGCACCTTGCCGTGCGAGGGCAGGCGCTGCACTGCGCCTGCGGCGCGCTGGAACAGGTTGCGCTCGGCATCGAGCCGCTTCTGCTTCAGGGCCGCCGCCGCGGCCCTTTCCTGCGCCAGGCGCTCCTGTTCGGCCAGATGCCTGCGCATCGCCTCCAGGTCCTGCAAAGACTTCGCCTTCAAAGCAATCCTTTTTCCGCCATCGACAAGGCGTGCCCCGGCGCCACGATCACGTGGTCCAGCACCCTCACGTCCACCAGCGCCAGCGCGGCCTTCAGGGTCTGCGTCAGCGCCTCGTCGGCACGTGAAGGCTGCACCGTGCCACTGGGGTGATTGTGCGCGAGGACCACCGCGGCCGCGTGATGCTGCAAGGCCTTGAGCACGACTTCGCGCGGGTACACGCTGGTCTGAGTCAGGGTGCCGCGGAAGAGTTCTTCCAGCGCGATGAGCTTGTTCTGCGCGTCCAGGAAGAGGGCGGCAAACACCTCGTGCGGCTTGCGCGCCAAATGCAGCTGCAGGTAATTTTTCACGGCGTCGGGCGAGCCGAAGACTTCACGCGCCTTCAGCTGCTCGGCGACGGCGCGCCGCGCCAGCTCCAGCACCGCCAGCAGCTCGGCACGTTTGGCCGTGCCCCCGAGGCCCTTGATGGTCTTGAGTTCGGCGCCACTCGCATGCAGCAGGCCAGCCAGGCCGTCGAAGCGCGCCAGCACCTCGCCCGCCATCTGGAAGACGCCGCGGCCCGCGGTGCCGGTGCGCAGCAGCAGGGCCAGCAGCTCGGTGTCGCTGAGGGCAGCGGGGCCGCGCGCCAGCAGCTTTTCGCGCGGCCGGGTGTCGGCGGGCAGGTCTTTCAGGGCCATCGGGTGCTTGCCGCCCGTCCTTTTTACAATGGGGGCCAGTTGAACGGAATCTCCATGCCTTCCTCCGCGCCCCGGGTCCACCCGGGCTCCTTCCTCACGCTGCACTACCGGCTGGCCGGTCCGGGCGGCGACATCATCAATACCTTTGCCGACAAGCCGGCCACCCTCACGCTGGGGACCGGCGAGCTCTCGCCCGCGGTCGAACAGCGGCTGCTGGGACTCCAGGAGGGGGCGCGGGCGCAATTCGAGATTCCGGCGGGCGAGGCGTTCGGCGAACGCAATCCCGAGATGGTGCAATGGGTCGCACGCAAATTGCTGGTGCAAATGGGCGATCCCGATGAGACTTATTTCGTGGGCGACGTGGTGCAATTTCCCACCCCGGACGGCCTGGGCCAGTACGCCGGGGCCGTGCGCGAGCTCGGCGCGGACAAGGACGGCGACGGCAAGCCCGATGCGGTGCTGTTCGACTTCAACCATCCCCTGGCGGGCCAGCCCGTGACCTTCGAAGTGCAACTGATCGGGGTGCTCTGATGGGGCCCGAAGAGATCCTGCTGGCCGAGCCGCGCGGTTTCTGTGCCGGCGTCGACCGGGCCATCGAAATCGTCGAGCGCGCCCTGGCGAAATTCGGCCGGCCGATCTACGTGCGGCACGAGATCGTGCACAACACCTTCGTCGTCGACGACCTCAAGTCGAAGGGCGCGATCTTCATCGAGGACCTCGCCGACGTGCCGCCCGGTGCCACGCTGGTGTTCTCCGCCCACGGCGTGAGCAAGGCCGTGCAGCGCGAGGCCGACGCGCGCGGCTTCCACGTGTTCGACGCCACCTGTCCTCTGGTGACCAAGGTGCACGTCGAGGTGGCGAAGCTGGCGAAAGAGGGCTACGAGTTCATCATGATCGGCCACAAGGGACATCCCGAGGTCGAAGGCACGATGGGCCAGCTCGATCACGGCATCCACCTGGTGGAAGACGTGGCCGACGTGGCGAACGTGCATCCGGCGCAGACGGAGAAGCTCGCGGTGGTCACGCAGACCACCTTGTCGACCGACGACGCCGCCGAGATTACCGCGGCGGTCAAGCGCCGCTTCCCGACGATCCGCCAGCCCAAGCAGCAGGACATCTGCTATGCCACGCAGAACCGGCAGGACGCGGTGAAGCTCATGACGCAGGTGGTGGACGTGCTGATCGTGGTGGGCAGCCCCACCAGCAGCAACAGCAACCGCCTGGCCGAGCTCTCGCGCAAGCTGGGGGTGCCGGCCTACATGGTCGACAACCCCTCCGAGCTGCGGGCGGAATGGCTCGAAGGCAAGCAGCGCGTGGGCCTCACCGCCGGCGCGTCCGCGCCCGAGGTGCTGGTGCAGGACGTGGTGGCGCGCGTGAAGGCGCTGGGCGCCGTGTCCGTGCGCAAGATGGACGGCATCCAGGAAACGGTGAAGTTCCCGCTGCCCAAGGGCCTGAAGCTGTGAACTGGGCCACCGCCATCGACGCCGCGGCGCAGCGTTTCGCGCGCGATGGCCATGGCTTCATCCGCCGCACGCCGCTGTGGCAGCTGCCCGGCGCGGCGCTCGGCATCGATTGCCGCGAAGTCTGGCTGAAGCTGGAGCACCTGCAGTCCAGCGGCAGCTTCAAGGCGCGCGGCATGTACAACCGGCTGCTGGCGCATCCGATCCCCTTCAGCGGCGTGATCGTCGCGTCGGGGGGCAATGCGGGCATCGCGACGGCCGCCGCGGCGCGCGCGCTGCACGTGCGCTGCGAAGTCTTCGTGCCCACCGTCTGCAGCCCGGCCAAGCAGTCCAAGCTGCGCGAGCTGGGCGCGAAGGTGGTGGTCACGGGCTCCGTCTATGCGGAAGCGCTGGAGGCCTGCCTGCAGCGGCAGAAGGAAACCGGGGCGCTGCTGACGCACGCCTATGACCAGCCCGAGGTGGTGGCGGGCGCCGGCACCGTGGCCCAGGAGATCGAGCATCGCGCGGGCCGCGCGCCCGACAGCGTGCTGGTGAGCGTGGGCGGCGGCGGGCTGATCGCCGGCATCGCGGCCTGGTTCGAGCAGCGCAGCCGCGTGGTGGCGCTGGAGCCCGAGCTGGCCCCCACGCTCTATCGCGCGCGCGAGAACGGCGCGCCGGTCGACGTGGACGTGAGCGGCATCGCGGCGGATTCGCTGGGCGCCAAGCGCATCGGCGCGATCGCGTGGGAGGTCACGCAGCAGCACGTGCCGCAGGCGCTGCTGCTGCCCGATGCGGCGATCCTGGCGGCGCAGCAGGCCTTGTGGAAGGACTTCAAGCTGGCGGTGGAGCCGGCCGCGGCGCTGGGCCTGGCCGCGCTGCGCACCGGCGCCTACCAGCCCGCGAAGGACGAGAACGTCTGCCTCGTCATCTGCGGCGCCAACGTGGACCCGGCGACGCTCGCCTGAGAACTCATTCGCAGCTGACCATCCACGGCACGCCGAACTTGTCCTTCAGCATGCCGAAGTGGCCGCCCCAGAACGGCGGCGCGAAAGGCATCGTCACCTGGCCGCCGGCGGCGAGCGCCTCGAACACCTTGCGGGCGCGATCGACGCCGTCCTTCATCCAGACCGAGACGGTGAAGCCGCTGAAGCCGCCATGCGGGTAGTTGGGCGGCAGGTCGCTGCCCATGATCTGTGCGCCGTCGGCCTCCACGGTGGCGTGCATCACCTTCTGCTTCCAGTTGGCGGGCAAATCCTTGTTGTCCATCGGCGAGCCTTCGAAGCGCATGATGTTGGCGACCTTGCCGTCCAGGCACCTCGCGTAGAAATTCAGGGCTTCTTCGCAGTTGCCGGCGAAGCTGAGGTAGCAATCGAGCTGCATGGCCATGGGAGTCCTCTCAAGGGTGGGCGCTCATGGTACGCAGCCCGCCGAATAAAATCATCCCCATGCTCGACATCAACCAGTTACGCAAAGACCTGCCCGGCGTGGTAGCCCGCCTGGAAAAGCGCAAGTCGCCCCAGGCCTTCCTGGACGTGGCGGCCTTCCAGAGCCTGGAAGCCGAGCGCAAGACCATCCAGACCCGCACCGAAGAGCTGCAGGCGAAGCGCAACGCGCTCAGCAAGCAGATCGGCCAGCTCAAGTCCAAGGGCGAGTCCGCCGACGCCGTGATGGCCGAAGTGGCGCAACTCAAGGGCGAGCTGGAGCAGTCGGCCGCGCGCCTGGAGCAGATCCAGCCGGAGATGCAGGCGCTGCTGCTGGCCGTGCCCAACCTGCCGCACGACAGCGTGCCCGTGGGCGCCGACGAAAGCGGCAACGTCGAAGTGCGCAAGTGGGGCACCCCGCGCAAGTTCGACTTCGCGATCAAGGACCACGTCGACCTCGGCGAACCCTTCGGTCTGGACTTCGCGCTGGGCGTGAAGCTCAGTGGCGCGCGCTTCACGGTGATGAAGGGCCAGATCGCCCGCCTGCATCGCGCGCTCGCGCAGTTCATGCTCGACACGCAGGTCGAACAGCACGGCTACACCGAGTGCATCACGCCGGTGATCGTCAACGAGGCGACGCTGCGCGGTACCGGCCAGCTGCCGAAATTCGAGGCCGACCTGTTTGCCGTCAGCAAGGGCGGCCAGGAAGGACTGGGCGCCGAGGACCAGCAGGCGCTGTACCTGATCCCGACCAGCGAGGTGACGCTCACCAACTTCATGCGCGACGAGGTGGTGCCGGAAGCGCAGCTGCCGCTGAAGCTCACGGCGCACACGGGCTGCTTCCGCTCGGAGGCGGGCAGCGCCGGCCGCGACACGCGCGGCATGATCCGCCAGCACCAGTTCGAGAAGGTCGAGATGGTGCAGATCGTGCATCCCGAGCGCAGCTACGAAGCGCTGGAAGAAATGACGGGTCACGCCGAAGCGATCCTGCAGAAGCTGGGCCTGCCGTATCGCGTGGTGCTGCTGTGCACGGGCGACATGGGCTTCGGCTCGACCAAGACCTACGACCTCGAAGTCTGGCTGCCGGCGCAGGACACCTACCGCGAGATCAGCTCCGTGAGCAACTGCGAGGCCTTCCAGGCGCGCCGGCTGCAGGCGCGCTACAAGACCGCGCAGGGCAAGAACGAGCTGGTGCACACGCTCAACGGCTCGGGCCTCGCGGTGGGCCGGACGCTCGTCGCGTTGCTCGAGAACTACCAGAACGCCGATGGCAGCGTGACGGTGCCCGAGGTGCTGCGGCCCTACATGGGCGGCCTGGCGGTTCTGAAAGCCTAGCTCTCGCCCATGTGAACCCAGTCGGGTTCCGCGAGCGACGCGAGGTACTTCGCCATCGCTTCGAGCTTGCCGTGCCGCGCGGCCCATTCGATGTGCTCGCGGAAGTGCAGGCGGCGCTGCAGGTTCGACATGGTTGCCCAGCCGTCCTGGGTCGGCGGAGGACGCAGATCCGCGTAGTGGTCGCCTTCCAGCAGGACGTAGAGCGCCGACCACAGCATAGTCCGCGGGGAGACGCGGTTGTGGCGGCGGGCGAACGCGATCACGTCGTCGACGCTCCAGCGGTCACCGGCGTGGGGCTGCTGCGCGGGGGCGCCGGGCGCACTCGTCGCCAGCGGCACGACGGCCGAAGGCTGGGTGTCGGCGAAGGCCAGGTCCATCCGCCGCGACTCTTCGTTGAAAGCGTCCCAGAGCGACTCGCCGCCTTCGTGCACGTCCGGGCTGGGCGGCGGCTGCAGCCAGTCGTCCGCGCTCCAGCCGGGCTCCGTGCGCGGCGCGCCGGGCGGCCGGGGGTGCGGGGTGCGGTTCCTTCCGAAGACCATGGAACCATCTTGGGAACGGCCCTGCTGCGCCGGCGTAGGCGGCTGGCTAAGGGTGGCCGTAGTAGTCGCGGCCGGCGTGGAAAATTGCTGCCTTGGGGCTGCGGCATGGCAGGGCCAGGGAGCCTCGGCTACAATAGCGGCCTTCGCACCACGCGAACCGAATCAGGAGCGGTGGCAGAGTGGTCGAATGCGCCGGACTCGAAATCCGGTGTACGGTTATACCGTACCGTGGGTTCGAATCCCACCTGCTCCGCCACATAGCTAGATTTCACGCGGCCTCCCGGGCCCTCTAGCTGTTCTACCCCACAAAGAGCCCCACAATGGCATGTCCGCTTAGTCCGGCTGCTTTTGTGTGCGGTTTCCCCTCGTGACGGTCCCCCACGCGACCGTAAGATGCACGCATGTCCTCCCTCAGCATTTCCCGCCCGGTCCTTGAATGGGCTGCCGACAGGCTGGGGACGACCGTTGATGGGCTCGCAAAAGATCTTGCAGCGCCGTCGCGCGCCCAGCGCTTTCTTAAGGGCGAGTTGACGACGACCCAAGCAGTAGCGCTGGCTAAAAAAACCGGCATTCCGTTCGGCTTTCTTTTTCTCAGCGAGCCGCCGGAACTGCAGCGCAGGGAGATCCCTGACCTACGTCAGACTCCGAACGCGGAGCCACTCGGCACTGCGTTCTTCGAACTCCTCGACGACATCGACGCCAAGGTCGCATGGTTCCGTCAGCGCCTCAAGGTAGACGAGATATCCGGCCCCGAGTTTGTTGGCCGGTTTAGTGAAAAGGTGGTGACGCCTATAGCAGTTGCTCAAGACATCGATCGAACACTGAAATTGCACGAGATCGATCGGGAGAAGGTAACCGATCATGGAGCGTTGTTCGGGCTCATTTCGCGGCGCCTCGAGGATTTGGGCGTTCTGGTCTTCCGCAGTGGCGTGGCGAAGGGGAACCCCCACAAGCCACTGCCGGTCACCGAGTTTCGCGGGTTCGCTATCGCCGACGCGGAAGTGCCAGTCGTGTTTGTGAACGGACGTGACTCGCCGGCGGCCTGGATATTCACGCTGCTGCACGAAGCTGCCCACATTTGGCTAGGTGTCAGTGGCGTTTCTGATTCGTCCGCTTCCACGATTCAGAAGCCGAAAGGAACAGAGGCGTTTTGCAATCAGGTCGCGGCGGAGGTCCTTACGCCGGAGAAAGAGTTCAAGCGCTATTGGGTGAACCTTGATGCCGCCGAAGCTATCCCGGCGCTGGCACGGCACTTTAAAGTCAGTCGCTTAGTGGTCGCGCGACGAGCACTTGATTTCGGTTTCATCAGCCAAGCCCGCTACGACGAAGTCGCCAGCGCTTCGGTGCCGACAAAGAAACAGTCCGGTGGAAATCCATATGCGACGATTCCGATCAGGAGCAGCAGGCGCTTTACTTCCGCAGTGCTGAACAGCGCGGTAGCGGGTGAAACGCTCTTAAAGGAAGCGGCCCGGCTGTTAAATTCTTCGCCAGATACCGTTATGGAACTGTATCGACGACGCGCCAGCGGCGGTCCCGAGGAAGACTTTGCCGATGCCTAAATACCTCTTCGACTCGAACGTATTCATCCAGGCCAAGAATCTGCACTATCGGTTTGGGTTCTGTGGTGGCTTTTGGGATTGGGTTGAGGCTGGCCATGACAAGCACTTGTTCTTCTCCGTGAAGAAGGTGCAAGCAGAGTTGAATAGTGGGAAAGACGGTGACGAGTGCAAGGCGTGGGTGCAAAAACTCCCGGCAGCGTTTTTCGTCAACGACACGTCTGACAAGGCCGTGATGAAAGTCTATGCGGATCTCATGACCTGGGCCGCAACTTCGACTCACTATCTACCGGCGGCGAAAGCTGAATTTGCAGGCGTCAAGGAGGCCGATCCATTCCTTATCGCTGTTGCAAAGACGCATGGCTATACCATAGTGACGCACGAGCAGTCCAACCCCCAGAAGAAGAACAAGATTCCCCTGCCCGATGCAGCCGCACATTTCGGCGTGACTACCGCCTACGTTTACGATGTGCTTTCGCAGCACGCAAGCTCCACGTTCAAATTGAAGGTGTGAGGTGTTCGGAGGCAGAAGAGCTCTGCCTTGCATCGCGGTCGCTGGGGTGCGCGGCTATGCGCCCGCCCCGGTCCGGGAAGCACATACAAGCCACTGGCGCAGTGCGCGCACCATGAGGGTCTGGTAGCCCTCGCTGCCCGTTGCGCGCGCCTTGAAGTCTTCCAGCATCCCGCGCGGCACGCGGATACTGATGCGGACAGACTTGCCGCTGCTGGCGCTGGCGCTGGCGCTGGTGCTGGTGCTGGTGCTGGGTGCCGCCGCCGGTGCCTTAGCTGCATCGCTTACCTCGGCCACGGGTTCTGGCACCACAAGGTCTTCGAATGGGAGGTCGAGATCGGCAACGGGAAGGTCGAGGTCGATGACGGGCAGATCCGCGAAGGCGTCGAACTGGTCGAACTCGAGGCCGAGGTCCCGCAGGTTGGCGTTACGCTTCGATTCAGGGGTGTGCATACATCTCTCGGAATTGGGGGAAAAAACTTCTCACCAAGGGCTTCGCTGCCCTCGATTTCTTATAGGGGGTGCAAGGTCAGGGGTTGCGGTTCATGCGAACAGGTGCAACCCCTTCGTGACGAACTGGCTGCAACCCCTTCAGGCCGCGTCGGCACTGGCTCCAATGCCGTTGCGCCGGACATGCTCTTCCCGGAGGGAAGAGCAGGCAGCAAAGAACAGTCACCAATGACTGACTCACGGAGGGAGCGCTGCGAGTCGGAGCGCCTCCTGCGCGGCCCGCACCTGCTTCGTGAACCCCTGTCGTGTGACCTGCTCACCGGCCAGCATGCTCCAGTGGTGCGAACCCTTTGCGTAGCTACGACCTGAAAGCACGAAGGTGCGCAACATAGCCGCACGCCGCGCCGCCACTTCATGCGCTGGGTGCCTCTGTGCCTTGTCTGGCTTCTGAGAAGCGGCGTCCAGCAGCTGACGCTCCAGTTCAACGAACTTGCGGCGCTCTAGCGCCCGCCGGTCGGCGCGCATCTGATTTGTCGGCATTGTCATCAGCGTTGCACGGTCGGCATCCTCTAGCGCCAAGCCCTTGCTGCACCAGTGCGCCAGCGAGTAGCGGGGCTGCACGTAGACGAAGTTCCGGCGCGCCGTCGCATGCCACCCGTGCGAAGCCGGGGGCTGCTTGAAAAGCCCTTGCCAGCCCCTGAACCGCGTCCTGTGCTCCGGGTGGCGGCGACAGAACCAATAGAGGTCGGCGCTCCAGGTGACGTAGAGAGTCTGTTCGTCCGTGTCGTTTGCGGGCCATCGGAGAGCCGGAGGCAGGTCCCGGCGATCCAGTTCAAGATGCAAGGCCCACAGCATGAGGGGGTCCGCGGTTGTTTCCAAGCGCGCGACGAGGGTCGCTGTGCTGGCCTGTGGCAACGCGGCCACCCGCGCACGCAGGGTGGGCAGTTCGGGGCTACCGCGCTTCTCGGCGATCAGTTCGGAGATGCTGGCGAGCGGAAAGCTCGCGAGATGGTGAACTGCTCGTGGCTCGCGCGCGCGCCCTGCGTCAGCGCGAAGCATCGCCAGCCGCTGATGCCAAGTCCACAATGCGCGCAGAGGGCGAGGCGTAGATGAACCTGTCGGGATGCGTTCGAACTATCGCTGCAAGGTCCGCCCACCGCTCGCCATCGGGGTGATACTGCGCGACCCACTCGACGAAGCGCGCGACGGCCTCAACTGAGTAGCGGACGGGGGTCTCGGCATGGCCTTCGGTGAACTCCATGTTTCGGTCCTCAGTGCGCCACCGTGGGACGAGTGGCAAGCCACTCCTCGATGTCGGCGAGCAAGAAGCCGATGGCCTGCTGCCCAAGGCGGCGCGGAACGGGAAAGCGACCCTGTGCGCGGAGGCGGTCGATCGTGGGTAGGGAAAGGCCCAGAAGGGCGGGGAGCTCGGTGCGGCGAATCACTAGCCGTTGACTGCTCCCGGCGGGCGTTGAGGTGTGCTGATTGTTCATGGCACAACTCATTGTAGGGAGCGCGTCAGTAGTTCCTTTTGGCTAATTCGCCGCACAGGTGCACGCGACTGGCGTTATTGCGACTGCGTATTACGCGCGCTTGCGCGAAGGTAAGCGGACCACGGTCCCACTTACCGCATAGGGCGTCGCCACGAACTTAGCCCAGTCCTGCATCAGGGCGCGGCGCTTCTCCAGCACGTCCGAACGGTGATAGGCGGCTTCTACCGAGTTGGTGAGCGTGTGCGCGAGCGCTCGCTCGGCGAGTTCGCGCGGGTAGTTGGTGCATTCGGCGACCCAGTCTCGGAACGTGCTGCGCAGGCCGTGGGGCACTGAGTCGAGCCCCATGCGCCGCATGACGGCGGTGAGGCTCATGTCGCTCAGTTGGCCGCCACGTGCGGCGGGGAAGAGCAGATCAGAACCCTCCATCCGGGATAGCCCCTGCAGCAGCTTCATGGCTGCAGCGGATAGCGGCACGCGGTGTTCCTTCTTGCCCTTCATGCGTTCGGCAGGGACGATCCAGAGCTTCGCGTCGAGGTCTATCTCCGCCCATGTCGCACCGCGGACTTCTCCCGAGCGTGCAGCCGTCAGCAGCGCGAACTCCAACGCCCGTGCGCCGGTGCCAGAGCGCTCGCGCAATGCTTCATAGAAATCGGCCGCCTTCTTGACCGGAACGGCGGGGTGGTGCTCCACCTTCGTGATCTTCTTCGGCGCTGCCAGCAGCTTGTCCAGATGGCCCCTCCAGCGTGCCGGGTTCTCGCCGGTGCGGTAGCCCCTCACTTTGGCCCAGTCGAGGACGAGTTCGACGCGGCCGCGCACGCGCGTTGCCGTCTCCGTCTTGCTGCTCCAGATCGGCTCCAGCACGGTCAGGACGTGGGCTTGCTGGATGTCGGACACGTGCATCTTGCCAATCACGGGGAAGGCGTAGGTTTCAAGGGTCGCGCTCCACTGCGCGGCGTGCTTCGCGTTCTTCCACTCGGCCGATTTCGCGTCGATGTAGGAGCGTGCGGCCTGTTCGAACGTGACGGAAGCGGCCTGTTGCGCCCGCAGAAGGCTTTGCGCCTGCTGGCGCTGGAGGATGGGGTCTGTGCCCTGGTCGATCTGTTCGCGCGCGTTACGGGCCTTCTCGCGAGCTTGCGCGAGCGTCACCCCGGGGAACTGGCCGAGCCCCATGTCTCGGCGTTTCGTGCCCACAGTGGCTCGGAGAATCCAAGACCGCGCGTGCGTCGGCGTGACTTGCAGCGCGAGCCCCGGCACCCCGCCGACCGGGTGAAGCCCTGGCGCCTTCAAGCGGCCGACTTCCAGCGCTGACAGTTCACGTGCGACCTTCGGCATTCAAACCCCTCAAACAACCCAACAAAACAGTTGAGGTCAGATGATACGCGATGACTTCGCTTGAATGGCCTATACATCGTTTTCCCAATGGGAAATTCGCCATCGGCGTGCTCGGTGACGCTGGATGAAACCGGCTGAAGTTCGGCGGAGGCGGACACCTGCTCCGCCAACCCCCATCCCGTACCCAGCCGACTGGCGTCCCGCGTCTTAGCGGCGCGCCTGCACCGCGAGCGCACCAGCCGCAGCCGCGGCGGCGAGTGCCATGACCGCGCTCCAACCGCCATAGGCCAGCAGCAGGCTGCCCAGGCCGGAGCCCGCCGCCATCCCCAGGAACATCGACGTCATCAACACCACGTTGAGGCGACTGCGCGCAGCGCCATCGAGCCCATAGACGATCGTCTGGTGGGCGATCAGCGCGCCCTGGACGCCGAGGTCGAAGACAACGGTGCCCACGGCCAGCAGCGCGAGCTGGCCGAACGGCGGCAATGCATTGCCCGCACCCATGGCGGCGAAGGCTGCGGCGGCGAGGGCCGCTGCGATGCGCACGACATACAACGGTCCCTTGCGATCGGCGATGCGTCCCGCGAAGGGCGCTGCCAGGGCGCCAGCTGCGCCCGCGAGGCCGAAGGCTCCGGCCGCTGCGCTGCCCAGGTGGAAGGGCGCGGCATGCAGCATCACGGCGAGGGTGGACCAGAAGGCGCTGAAACCCACGGCAAGGAGGGCTTGCGCGAGTGCCGCCCTCCGCAGCGGCGCGTACTGCCGCAAGAGGCTTCCAAGCGATCGCAGCAGCGCGCCGTAGCCGAGGACGGAGCCTGCCGGGAACGAAGGCAGCGATCGCGCAGTCACGACGGCCACGATGGCAACGCTCCCTGCGGCCAGGACGAACATGCTCCGCCAGCCGTACTGCTCGGCCACCAAGCCGCTGACCACCCGCGACAGCAGGATGCCCAGCAGCAGCCCCGTCATCACGGTACCCACCATGCGGCCGCGGCTGGCCGTGGGCGCCAGGGCAGCGGCGGCCGGAACGAAGTCCTGGGCCACGGTTGCGGTGATGCCAATCAGGACACTGGCTGCCAGCAGGGCGTGCACCGAAGGCGCGAGCGCTGCGAGCAGCAGTGCGATCACCAGTGCGCCGGCTTTTGCCAGGATCACGCGGCGGCGGTCGAAGCGGTCCGCCAGGCTCCCGAGCAGCACGAGTCCGGCGGCATAGCCAAGTTGGGTGGCCGTCGGGATCCAGCCCGTGAGCCAGGCCGGTGCCTCCAATTCCGCCCCGATCACGCCGAGAAGAGGCTGGGCGTAATAGATCGAAGCCACCGAGAATCCGGCCCCGGCGGCCAGGAGCAACATCAGCGCCCGACTGGGGGTGGCGGTCCGGGCACTCGCAGCGCGGTCATGCGGCAAGCAAATGTCAGTCATCAGTGAAAACCCTTGAAATCGACGGAGAGGCGTGACTATGCGCGTGCGCCTTCGAGGGCGGAAGGTGCGCAGGCGGCAAAACCGATATACGCTTGGCGCATGACCATCGCCATTCCTGCTGGCGCCGCCGGCGATCGCATCCTCTTGCTGGAGACCTTCGTCCGCATCGTCGAAGCAGGCAGCCTGTCCGCGGCAGCACCCCTGCTCGGCGCCACGCAGCCCACCATCAGCCGGCGATTGCGCGCCCTCGAAGATGCGCTCGGCGTGCAGCTGCTGCAGCGCTCGACCCATGCGATGCGGCTCACCACCGATGGCGAACGTTGCTACGACCGGGCTCGCACCCTCCTGGCCGACTGGGCCGCGTTCGAGGTGGACATGGGTGGCGCGGGCGCCGAACCCGAGGGCCTGTTGCGGGTGGCGGTGCCGCATGCCTTCGGCCAGGACAAGTTCGTCGCGCCGCTGGCGGACTTCCTGCATGCGCATCCGAAAACCAGCGTCGAGTGGCTGCTCATGGACGATGTCGCCGATGCGCTTTCGAAGGGCATCGACTGCGCGATCCAGGTCGGTGAGCCGACCGACCCTTCCGTGGTGGCGGTGCGCCTGGCGGAAGTCCGGCGCACCGTGGTGGCATCGCCGTCGCTCCTCACGGGAGGCCTCGTACCCGACGAGCCCGAAAAGCTGGCGGCGCTGCCGTGGCTGGCCTTGCGCACCTATTACCGCACCGAGCTTGCACTGACCCACGTGCGGACGAGGGAGAGCCGCAAGCTGGCGCTACGCCCCCGGGTCAGCACCGACAGCCTGTACGCCTTGCGTGCGGCGGCGCTGCGCGGCCTGGGCGCCTGCGCGGCCTCGGCCTGGCTGGTTGCCGACGACATTGCACGCGGCGACCTCGTGCAGCTGGCGCCCGACTGGCAGCCGGCGCCGCTGCCGACCTGGATCACCTACCCCCATGCCCCGCACTATCCGTCGCGGCTGCTGCGATTTGTCGCCGCCATGCGCGATGCCGTGCCCGGCATCGTCGGAAGCAGTTAGGAACCAGGCACGCTTTCGCGCTCGCCGCTACAACGCGCAGTCGTCATCCGCGGGATCGAACCCCGTGGCGGGCTGCGGGCTCTCACGCATCCTCAACTCCGGCCAGCGGTGCAGCGCGATCTCCTGCACCGCGCACACCCACGCCTGGCGATAACGCTCGACGCTCTTGCGACCGCGCGGGATCTGCTCGGTGCCGGCAATCAGCAAAGCCTCGCGCACGCGAACGATCCTGGCGCCTTCCAGGCGCGGCAGCAGCTCGTCGCGGGTGCCGGGCTTGAACAGGTAAGCCATGGACTGCCGCCGGCCGCGCCAGCCGGCTTCGAAGGCCTCCAGCCGCAGGTCGCCCGGGATTCCCTCGCGCCCCATGGCGGCACGGTCCTGCCGCTCGCCGCGATAGCGCAGGCGGTACACGTAAAGCAGCACGGGCACTCAACCCTGCGCAATCGTGGGCCGGTGCGGGGAATGAGGGGCTGGAAGGTCCATGGGGTCTTGCTCTTCGGCTGTCACTGTGGAAGCGTACAGTAAACTGCTGATCCCTTGAAGGCGTTTACCTCGCCAGCCGCCGGCGTGACTGCATCGTGCTGGACAGGCGGCACAATCCGCCCATGGGCACCACACGCAGGAACTGGATCGCCGCCGCGGCAAGCTTGCCTTGGGCCTGGCGCGCCGCTGCCGCTCCGGCGGTCGGCAGCAAGCTCGCCCTGCCCGACCTGCCCTTGATCGAGGGCGGCCAGTTCCGCGCATCCCAGGCGGAGGGCCTGGTCACCGTCGTCTACTGGTGGGCGAGCTGGTGTCCCTTCTGCGCGGAGATGTCGCCGAGCATCGAGAAGCTGTGGCAGTCGCAGCGCGACCGCGGCTTGACCGTCCTGGGGATCGCCATCGACAAGACGGTCGAGCCGGCGCGCGAGTACCGCCGGCGCAAGGGCTACACATTCCCCAGCGCCTGGGTCGCTTCCGACACGGCGCGCGTGCTGCCCCAAGTGCGCAAGGTCCCGATGCTCTGGGTGCGCGGACGCGACGGCCGCGTCGTCATGGCCGAAACGGGCCAGCTGTTTCCGGAAGACATCGAGCAGATCGCGCGCTTCACCTGAAGCCATCCTGGAAAAATGCCAGAATTTCCTGAATATGGCAAAATGGTCGCACTCAGGAGGCTTGCATGTTCGCTGAAATGCCCGCGCTGGAAGACCTGCCGCGCCAGACCGCTTCCGACGTGAAGAACAAGTGGCGCGAAGTGGTGCGCGAGGTGCGCGCTGCCGGCAGCGTCGCCATCACCAACCATTCTTCGGTGGAAGTGGTGCTGGTGGACGCAGAGGCCTACCGGCAACTGGCGGCCGGCGCCGCGGCCCTGAGGGAACGCGAGCGCTCGGTGCTGGACCAGCTCTCCGCCCAGTTCGACGAGCGCCTGGCGAGCCTGCAGGCGGCCAAGGCGGGCAGCAAGGCCGCCGCCGTCTTCAAGCGCAAGGGCAAGCTGGCGTCCAGCCGGCCGAAGGCAGGCCCCGCTTTCTGAGGTGCGGCCCTTCCTCCTGGTGCTGGCCGGCGTCAACGGCGCCGGCAAGAGTTCGGTGCTCAGCGCGCTGCTGCACGACGCGGGTCTCGCTTTCTACAACCCCGACAGCTACGCCGCGGAACTCGTGCGCGAGCTGGGGATGGAGCAGGTCGAGGCGAACGCGCTGTCCTGGAACCACGGCAAGTCGCTGCTGGAGCGCGCGGTCACCGGCGGCAGCAACCACGCCTTCGAAACGACGCTGGGGGGCAAGACCATCACGCGCCTGCTGGCCGAGGCCGCGAAGACGCACGACGTGCTGATGCTGTACTGCGGCCTGGCGTCCCCCGAGCTGCACGTGGCGCGTGTCGCGCAGCGGGTGGCCCACCAAGGCCACCCCATTGCCGAAGACAAGATCCGCGAGCGCTGGCACACCTCGCGCGCCAATCTCGTGCAACTGCTGCCCGTGCTCGCGCGCCTGCAGGTGTTCGACAACAGCGAGACGGTGGAGGCGGGCCAGGATGTCCCCGATCCCGCCCTGGTGCTGGAGCTCGAGGACGGCCGCCTGGTCTTCCCCGATGCCGGGTCGCACCGCGCGCTCGCCGCGGTTCCAGCCTGGGCGCGGCCCATCCTGGAAGCGGCGATCCGGCTGCAGCCCTGAGCCGCGGCGCTCAGAGCGCCGGCTTGTCCGACATCGCCTTCAGGTTGTCCTGCAGTTCCTTGCTCATGGGCGCATTCAGGTTGATGCCCTTGGGCGGGATCGCCGACTGGAACCACTTCTTGTACAGCGTCTCGAACTCGCCGCTCTTCATCATGCCGGCGATCGTGTCGTCGACGAGCTTCTTGAAGGCAGGATCGTCCTTGCGGAACATGATGGCGTAGGGCTCCACTTGCAGCGGCTCGCCGACGACGGCCAGCGATTCGGGCCTGGCGGCGGCGGCGCGCAGGCCGTACAGCAGGATGTCGTCCATGCCGAAGGCGTCGGCGCGGCCGCCTTCGACCAGCAGCGCGGATTCGGAGTGGTCCTTGGCGGTGGAGAGGTCGAAGCCCAGCTCCTGCTTCTGGTTGGCCGCGCGCAGCACCTGGAAGTTGGTGGTGCCCGCGGTCGTCACGACGCGCTTGCCCTTCAGTTCCGCCAGCGACTTGATGCCGGAATCGGCCTTCACCAGGAAGCGCGTGCCGGTGTAGAAGTAGTTGATCGCGAAAGCCACCTGCTTGGCGCGGTCGGAGTTGTTAGTGGTGGAGCCGCACTCGATGTCGACGGTGCCGTTCTGCACCAGCGGGATGCGGTTCTGCGAGGTGACGGGCAGCGTCTCGACCTTCAGGTCGGCGCGGCCGGTGGCCTTCTTCACGTTGTCGACGATGCGCTGGCAGATCTCCCAGCCGAACCCGACCGGCTTGCCCTCGGCGCCGAGGTAGGAGAAGGGGATCGACGACTCGCGGTGCGCCACCGTGATCACGCCCTGGGCCTTGACCTTGTCCAGCGTGGGCGGCACCTGCGCCAGCGCACCGAAGGACAGCAGCAGCCCGCAGGCCGCGGCGATGCGAGTGGGAGAAAACAGCATGGGAAGGATTCCTCGTTGGATGAAGCGAGGCATGCTAGCAAGGAACGTGCGTGCGGCGCATGGGGGTCGGCCCCGATGCCCGCGCGCCGCCGGGGCGGTCTACGCCTGCGTGCGGTTCGCCAGTTGCTGGTGCAGCTGGTCGACGAAGAAGGCCGGGCAGCGGATGTTGAAGGTCGCGCGCTTGTCGAACAGGCGCAACCACCAGGCGGCCGGCTGCTCCTCGAAGCAGACGCCGGCGGGCCCCAGCGCCGCCAGCAGCCGGCGCACGTGGTCCACGCCCTGGTCAGGGCAGCGGTAGCGGAGCATCACGGGCTGGTCGGACTGGGCGAGGGACGGCATGGCGCGCATTCTCCGCCGGCGCCGCGGCCATTCCTGTAATGGGTTTCACTGAAACCGCGTGCGGCCTGGAGTGAATTCCCTAAGCGCCGGCCGCGCCTCAGAAGCGCACCACGCGCGCGTCCTCGCCGGAGCCGTCGATGCGCACGCGGTCGCCGACCTTGAGGCCGGGATCGGCGGGCTGGGTGATGCCGACGGTCGCGCCGTTGTCCAGCCGCACCGTGACCTGCTGGCCGGCCTTCTTCTCGGTCTTGCTCTGCACCGCGCTGCCGGCGTAGCCGCCCGCGACGGCGCCCGCCACCGTGGCGACGGTCTTGCCGGTGCCGCCGCCGATCTGGTTGCCCAGCAGGCCGCCCGCAACGGCGCCCACCACCGCGCCGATGCCGAGCTTCTTGTCGGCGTCGAGCATGACGTTCTCGATCGTGCTGATGCGGCCGTAACGCACCTCGGCCTCGCCGCCGGGCGCGTTCTGGGTGGTCGCCGCACAGGCGGCCAGCAGCATGAGAGTGAGGGAAGCTATGAGGGTGCGCAACATGGGACCTCCGGTGGACGGAGCGTCATTCTTGGCGCGCGCGGGGCCCCGGGCCAGTGGACCTTGGTCCAAGAAAAAGCCCCGCCGAGGCGGGGCTTTCCTTCTTCCAACGACTTCCTTCTTGTCTTCAGTTCGAGGCGACGGTGCGCAGCTTCGGCGCCGGCGCCGGCGCCGGCTTGGCCTTGGCGGTCTTGACGGGCTGCGCCACGAAAGGCGCGTATTCCGGCTGGCCGCGGCCGGCGGTCGGGCTGTTGCGCACCAGGGTGTTCCAGTAATCGATGTCGTCGCGGCCGGCTTCCCACTGGGCGCCGTACAGCATCGAACCGTAGGTGTGCAGGTGCAGGGCGATGCGCGCCGAGTCGACGTCGCCGCGATTGGCGAGGGCGATGAAGCGGCCGAAGGCTTCCGCGCGGCGGCCGGCCTTGAACTGCTGGACGGCCTCGTTGAACTCGCGCTCGGTCGGGTTCTGGAAGGCGCGGGCGGGCAGCGCCTGGCCCAGGGCCAGCACGAGGCCGGCCAGGGCCAGCAGGTGGAACATCCAGCGCGACCGGGTGGTGATCGCCTTTGCCTTCGCCATGTCTCTGCTCCTCGTCACAGTTGTTTCAAGAAGTATCGGATCTCGAAACAAACCCCGCCAGACCGGTCGGCGCCAGCGCCCGACCGCTCATCCCGCTCGCCGGCGGGGTCCGTGACTTATGCAACAGGATGTGAAAAGCCCCGCCGGGGCGGGGCTTCGGGAGAGGCGCAGGGGGCGATCAGCCGCGGCGCTGCAGCGTGATGCGCTCTTCCGCCGTCGTGCGGCCGTCGTTGGCGGTCATGCGCACGTCGTAGCGCTGGCCGGGGATCGGCAGGCCGGACGGCTGCACCGCCACGCTGAAGTGGCCGTCGCGGTCCGCCTGGATGGTCTGGTCCATCACCGGCTGGGTCACGCCCAGCAGGCCGCCGACGTTGGCCACCGATTCGACCTGGACGCGCACGTTGGCGCCCGGGGCGGTGCGGCCTTCCAGGCGCAGCGCGCCGGCGCCGTCGATGGTCGCGCCATTGGCGTGGCTGGTGATGCGCAGGGGCAGCGGGCCGCCGCCGTAGCGGTCGCCCCGATCGCCGCGGTCGTTCGCCACGTCGAAGGTCCAGGCCTTGCTGCTGGTGTTGCCGGCCTTGTCGCGCACGCTCAGTTCGGCGGTGTAGCGGCCCGGCTCGAGGTCGGCGCGGTAGCGCACTTCGTCCTCGGTGACGCGCGCATCGGCGGTCACGTCGCGGCCGGCCACCTTCAGGCGCACGGAAGCCGGGTCGATGCCCGCGCCTTCGTCCGAGAGCTTGGCGCCGATGCTGGCGCGGCCGCGCTCGGTCACGCGTTCGCCGTTGGCGGGCATCAGCTCGGTGATCTGCGGCGGGCGCTCGTCGCGGGCCTGGCGCTGGTCACGCTCCCAGCCGTTCCAGTTCATGTCCAGCTTCGCGGTGGACCGGGTGTTGCCGCTGCGCAGCGTGGCCACGGCATTGCGGAAGGCGTCGAGGTTGTCGCGGCGGCGCACCGTGTAGTTGCCCTCGTAGACACCCGGACGGGTCTCGGCGAGGTCGACGCCGGCGATCACGCCGGGGATGTCCAGCCACGCGTCGGCGCCCGGCGCGCCCATCAGGCGGAAGTGCAGTTCGCGGCCCGGTTCGATCCGGCCCATGGGGCGCATCACGAAGCGCTCGATGGTCGGGGCGGCCGCAACCGGGGCCGGACCCGCGCCCAGGGCCAGGGCCTGGAAGGACGGCGGGTAGGCGAAGTTGCGGGCGATGGTCTGCTTGTGCGTGACACGCGCGGCCATCAGCTGCGTCGGGTCGATGCGGTCGGAGCGGCGCACGGTGTAGGTACCGGTGTAGTTGCCCGGCGTGCGTTCGCGCAGCGGCACGACGATGCCGCTCTTGCCCAGCACCACGTCGGCCTTGCGGGCCTTGGGGGCGGCGTACAGCTGGAAGTTCAGGGTCGAGCCGGGCGACAGGCCTTCGTCGGCGTTGACCGCCATCGAGGTGATCACCGGCGCGGCGGCCTGGGCCGCAGCGGGCAGGGCGACGAAAGTTGCAGCGGCCGGGGCCAGCAGCATGATGGCGGCCACGTGGGCGCGGAGTTTGTGTTTCATGGAGAGGCCTCCTTTGGGTCTAACGGATGGCATCACCGTAGGCCCAGCTGAGCACTTGCGTTGTAGGCCGCAGGCCCCAGGCCGGGTAGTCGGGTGTCCGCTCGGCGGGCCGGACCCGGCCGGTGCTTCAGGAAGCGGGGTGGTCCGGCGCGCCCGCCGCGGGCGTGCGGTCCACCGGCATCTCGCTGGGCGAGCCGCCCTGGAAGCCGGTGAGGCGGGTCTCCTCGCCGGTGCCGCCGAAGAAGTCCTCGGCTTCCTCGCTGCGGGCGACCTGGACGCGGTACCAGACGATGCCGACGGCGCCGACGATCACCAGCGCCAGTCCACCCCACGAGTGGAACCAGATCGCGCCCAGCACCAGGGCAACGACGACGATGCCGAACAGGATGAGGGAAGGGGTGCGGGTCATGCGCGGGCTCGGGATGTGCGGATCGTATCCACCTGGAGCTTCCGCGGCCAGCCCGTGCAGCCGCCGGCCCTCAGGCCGCGACTTGCGGCGGCGCCTCGCCTTCCTCGCGCGCCTCGCGCCGGGTGATGCCGTCGGGCGTTTCGTGCGCCGTCATCGCGTTCACCAGCTTGAGGACGCCGGGCATCTGCTGCACCTGCAGCAGCAGGCCGTCGCGCTCGCGCGCCAGCACGTCGCCGCTCAGGCGCACCACGCCCTGGTCCACGCGCACGTCGAGCGCGCGGGGGTGGCTCACCAGCCGGCCGAGCCGGGCCTGGATGCCGGCACGCAGCTCGGCGTCGGCCTGCGGATCGACGCGCACGGCGCGGTGGTAGGTGCGGCGCGCGAGGCGCGCCTGCAGCGCCGGGCCGCCGGCGGACTCGCCCCGCATCCCGCTCGTCACCAGGTCGGCCAGCAGCGCGCGGCGCTGCGCGCCCATCTGCGGGTCCAGGTAATACATGGCGAGCGCGCCGGCGGCCAGGGCGCCAAGCTTGCCGAACAGGTTGTGGTTCATGAGCTTCTCCGTGTCGTTGAAATTCAGGCGTACGTCGATTGCCGGCGGCCGGGCGCCAGCTCCAGGCGCAGGCTGGCGGCCTGCTGCAGCCGGGCGTGCAGGGCGTCGAGCGCCAGCTGGTGCTGGCGCCACAGCGCGACGAAGCGGCGGTCGTGGCCCGACTCGAGCCAGCGCTCCGGGTCGCGCAGCCACAGCGCCTGTTGCGTGTGCAGGAAGTTCATCAGGCGGTTGTGTACCGCCATCAGGTCCGCCATGTCACCTGCCAGTTCGGGAAACCACGCCATGCGCAGGGTGCAGGCTTCGTCCAGCGCTTCGGCGGCCTCCGGGCTCTCGCCCTGGAAGACGACGGCCAGGCGCTGGGCGCAGATCCAGGCGGAATAGCGGTCGAGCGCCTGCATGAGCTTCTGCGCCTGCAGCCGGCGCAGCTGGTAGCGGTCGCGCCCGCGGGCCAGCAGCGCCGTCAGCAGGCCGATCACCAGCAGGGCGGCCAGCACCCAGCCGGCGAAATAGAGATTGGCGTCCATGCGGATCCTCAGGCGGCGCGCCGGGCGCGGCTCTTGGCGGCCGGTGCTTTGCGGGCTGCGGACTTCTTCGCCGGCGCCTTGCGGGCCGCGGCCTTGCGCGCCGGCGCCTTGGCGTCGCCGCCGCCCTTCAGGCTGCGGCGCAGCAATTCGGTCAGGTCGATCACTTCGGCGCCCTGGCTTTCCGGTGCTTCCTCCAGCGGCTCCACCGTTTCGGTCTTGCCGGCCTTCGCCTTGGCTTCCACCAGCTTCGTGATCGCTTCGTGGAAGGAGTCGCGGTACTTCTCCGCGCTCCAGGCGCCGCTCATGCCGTCGATCAGCTGCTTGGCCATCTTCAGTTCGGCCGGCTTGAGCGCGCTCTTGCTTTGCGGCGGCAGGTCGAGGTCGGCCCAGGAGCGGATCTCCCCGCCCCAGCGCAACAGGTTCAGCACGAGAACCGGACCCATGGGCACCAGCACCGCCAGGTGCTGCTTGCTGTGGATCACCACCTTGGCCAGGCCCGCCTTGCCCGTGTCCGTCAGGGCCTCGCGCAGGAGCGCATAGACCTTCTCTCCCTTGTTGATGGGAGCGGTGTAGTAAGGACGCTCGAGGTAGACGAAGGGCACTTCGCCCAGGTCGACGAAGGCCTCGATTTCGATGGTCTGCGTGGTCCGCGGGAAGGCCTCGGCGATCTCTTCGGCCGACAGCACGACGTAGTTCCCCTTGCCGTGCTCCACGCCCTTGACCACGTCCTTGCTGTCGATTTCGCGGCCGGTACGCTTGTTGATGCGCTTGTAGCCCACCGGGTCCATCGTGCGGCGGTCGAGCCAGTCGAAGTCGACGTCGCTTTCCTCGGTCGCGGAATGCAGCGCGATGGGGATGTGCACCAGCCCGAAGGTGATTGCGCCCTTCCACAACGTGCGCGTGGAAGTCGGGGCCATGCCTTTCGTATCTGCCATTGAGAATTGCGTGCGGATGTTTCAGCGGAGTGTGCAAATACGGCCGGGCGCGGGCTGTCGGACGCGCCCCGCGCGTCCTGTAGGTCCCGGCCCCTGCTCGTCGCGCTAACGCCTCGGAAGCGGAAAGCGCAGGAAACGCAGGAGGCCGCCGGCGACCGGGGCCGCCTCGGGCGCGCAGCGCGCCGCGTTGGCCTGCCAGCGATGTCCCAGGCGCAGGAAGCGCGCGCGGCACTCGCCGTCGAAGCATTCCTGCTGCGACAAGGTCTGGAAATTACGGGCGATCCGGCCCGCCAGGAGATAGCGGTGGGCGGGCGCCGGAGTCTGCATGTAGGCCGTCATCAGGCCCAGCGTGGCCAGCCACAGCGCGCGATTGGCGGCGGCCAGGGAATCGGAGAGCAACAGGGCCGCGGGGCTGGAGGGCATGCTAGCCATGCTAGGCAGCGGCCCGGCCGGGGCCTGTCAGCCCCTGGCCCATCCGCAGCCCGCGCCGTCCTACAAGGAATCAGCTGGCGTGCGGGGCGTCACCGGCGGCGCGGGCGTGGCGCTTCTTGCCGGCGGCCCGGGCTTCTTCGCTGGTGAACTCGTGGGCATGGCCGCTCTGGTGCGCGGCACGGCCGCCCAGGCTGGCGATTTCACGCTGGCGCTGGGGATCCATGGCGGCGAAGCCGCGCAGGGATTTCTTGGGCGCGGGCTTGAGGTTGTCGGTGTCGTGGGTGCCGGTCTGGGAGTCCATGAAGTCCTCGTCTGGTTGGGTCTGAATGTTCGGACAGGGAGGCCCGCTGTCCAGGTCCTTGCACTGCTTGCCTGCGACTTCTGCTTGCTGCTCAGCGCAACGGCAGAGTCTGTTCGTGTTCAGCTGGCCGCCTTGTAGGACGAGGCCCATACCGATGTCGGAGCTCTCCTAGTCCGGATTTCCGATTCATCTAGACTCGCGCGCATGAAAATGGACCTGCCGCCGGCCGCGGCGAGCATCGCCGAGACGCAGTGGGTGGAGGGCGAGCTGGTTCGCTACCTGATGCGGACCCAGCGCTCCACCCAGTGGGTCGGCGTGCTGCTGATCGCCATCGTGGTCGTGGTCCTGTGGGGCGACGGGGCGCGCTGGCCCCTGCTGGTGTGGGCGTTCGTCGGCGTCGCCGTGGCCTGCATCCGCATGTGGGTGATCAGCCGCTACGAGGGCGAGGTGGTGCACCAGAATTCGACGGAACTGGTCGCATTCTTCGAACGCTATCGCTGGGTGTTCCCGGCCTCGGCACTCGTCTGGGGCCTCGGGGCGCTGCTCTATTTCGACCGCTCGTCGCTGGCCGACCAGTTCATCTGCTGGCTGATCATCGCGGGCCTGGCGATGTTCTCCATCAACATCCATTCCAGCCACCGCGCCACGATGGCGGCCTACCTCAACACGCTGGCCATCACCACGCTGGGCGTGATGGCCTGGCGCATGGGCTTCCAGCTGCGCTTCCAGGGCCCGAGCTACCACTGGTGGGTGGTGGCGCTGCTGGCCACGTTCTGGCAGGTGCTGCTGCAGGCCGGCGCGCGCCTGCACGTCACCCTGCGCCGCAATTTCGAGCTGCAGTACCGCAACAACCAGCTGATCGACTCGCTCACGCGCCAGACCCAGGCGGCGCTGGATGCCGTCGAAATCAAGAACCGTTTCCTCGCCAGCGCGGCCCACGACATCCGCCAGCCGGTGCACGCGCTGGGCCTGTATGCCGACTGGCTGGGCAGCGAGCCGGAACTGGTGCACGAACTCGCGCCCAAGATCGTGGAGTCGACCAAGGCGGTGAACCAGCTGTTCGATTCGCTGTTCGACCTGGCCCGCCTCGACTCCGGCAAGATCCGGCTGAACATCGAGACCGTCAACGTCGCCAAGCTGCTGCACGACCTGGAACTGCAGTACAGGCCCCTGTGCGAGGCCAAGGGCCTGCAGTTCCGCCTGCACGTGCAGCCGGGAACCGCGATCTCCGATCCGATCCTGCTGCAGCGGATCGTGGGCAACCTCATCGCCAATGCCGTCAAGTACACGCAGCGCGGCGGCATCCTGGTCGCCTCGCGCACGACCCGCGAGGGCTTGCGCATCGAGATCTGGGACACGGGCGTGGGCATCGCGCCGGTGCACCAGCGCGAGATCTTCCGGGAGTTCTACAAGGTGCCGTCGCATGCGGGCACCGAGGACGGCTTCGGCCTGGGCCTCTACATCGTCGGGCGCCTGACCGGCATCCTGGGGCACACGCTAACGCTGCGCTCGCGCGTGGGACGCGGCACCGTGTTCCGGCTGGCGCTGCATCCGACCGACCCGCAGGCGGCGAGCGAGCGGGCGGTGGCTTCCATCGCGCAGATGCTGCCGGAGCGCCCGCGGCCGGTCTAGCCTAGCTCGCCAGCAGGCCGTGCATGCGCGCGTAGTGGATCGTCTGCGTGCGGCTCTTCACGCCCAGGCGGCGGAACAGGCGCCAGAGGTGCACCTTCACCGTGTGTTCGCTGATGCCGAGTTCGTCGGCGATCTCGCGGTTGGACAGGCCGCGATCGAGCATCACGATCAGCTGCTTCTGTCGTTTCGACAGCTTGTTGTCGGTGGGCGCGAGTTCCTCGAACTGGCCATCGGCGGATAACAGCGCGCGCAAGGCATTGCCGATTTCCTGCGCGCCCGAGGACTTCTCGATGTAGATGTCGGCGCCGGCTTCGATGCACTGCTCCTCGGCGTCGGCGGCGGGCGAGGCGGACAGCACGGCCAGCGGAGTGTCCGGGAAGCGCTTCTTCAATTCATGCACGCCGGACGCGCCCGTGGTGTCCGGCAGCTTCAGGTCCAGCGTGATCAGGTCGGGCACGCCATGCTGCTTGACGGCCGCTTCGATGCCGCCGATGCGATCGAACTCCACGACATTCGCGCCCGGACGCAGCCGGCGCAGCAGCATCACCACCGCCTCACGCATCAGCGGGTGGTCGTCGATGACGTACAGAGTCATGTTTTTCAATTGATTTCCCGCGTGAGCAACGGGCAAGGATACAGCTTCTGCCATTACGACTCCTGGGGTAATCCGTAGGACTTAACCGACTGACAAGGCCCGCAGCGCGGCGTTCACCTCTTCGGTCGAAACGCCTGCTGCCAGCGTGATTTCCTGCGCCTTGGCAGCGTCCGGCGACTGCTTCAGGTGCGCGATGCACTGTCCCGCTTCCTTGGGCGAATCGAAGCCTGCGCTCTGCAGCAGCAGCTTGCCCTGCGCGTCGACGAACTTGAAATAGAACCGGCCGTCGGCTTCCCGGTACTGCTTGAAGCTGGGCAGTGTGCCCTTCGCCTTGTCCTTCTTGGCGACGGCTGCAACGCTGGCGAGGTTGCGCAGGCCGACCGCTTCGCGCAGCTCCTTCATCAGCGGCGTTGCGCGCACGCGCGCCTTGGCGGCGCCGGCCTGCAGGATCTGCTCGAGTTCCTGCGGATGGTTGACCAGGTGCTCGTAGCGCTCGCGCAGGGGCGCGATCTCGCGGTCGATGCGTTCGAACAGCAGCTGCTTCGCGTCGCTCCAGGCGATGCCGTCGGCATAGGCCTGGCGCAGCTTGCGAGTCTCATCCTCCGAAGCGAAGGCCTGGTACACCTGGAACAGCGACGAGCCCTCGACCTCCTTCGGCTCGCCGGGCGCGCGCGAGTCGGTGAGCATCGCGAAGATCGCCTTGCGCACCTGCTCGCGCGGTGCGAACAGGCCGATCACGTTGTCGTAGCTCTTGCTCATCTTGCGGCCGTCGAGGCCGGGCAGCAGCGCCACCGACTCGTCGATCTGCGCTTCGGGCAGCACGAGGTGGTCGCCGTACAGGTGGTTGAAGCTGGCCGCGATGTCGCGCGCCATTTCCAGGTGCTGGGCCTGGTCGCGCCCCACCGGCACCTTGTGCGCCTTGAACATCAGGATGTCCGCGGCCATCAGCACCGGGTACATGAAGAGGCCCGCGGTCACGTCGGTGTCGACGTCGATGCCGCCGGCCGTGTTCTTGTCCACCTGCGCCTTGTAGGCATGCGCGCGATTGAGCAGGCCCTTGCCCGTCACGCAGGTCAGCAGCCAGGTGAGCTCCGGAATCTCCGGGATGTCGGATTGGCGGTAGAAGAAGACCTGGTCGGGGTCGAGGCCCGCGGCCAGCCAGCAGGCGGCAATCTCCAGCGTGGAGCGCTGGATGCGCTGCGGCTCGTCGCACTTGATCAGCGCGTGGTAGTCGGCCAGGAAGTAGAAGTTCTCGGTGCCGGCCCGGCGGCTCGCCTCCACCGCGGGGCGGATGGCGCCGACGTAGTTGCCCAGGTGGGGCGTGCCGGTGGTGGTGATGCCGGTGAGGTAGCGGACGGTTGCCATGGCAGCAGACTAGGTGAAGAGGGTGGAGACCGAGGAAATGAGGGCCTGGATGGCGCTGAGGCCGGCGCCGACCAGCGGGCGCATCCAGTAGGTGTCGACCACGCCGATCACCACCAGCAGGGTCACGACCAGGAACCCCCAGGGTTCCACGCGCGCGAGCATCTGCGACTGGCGGTAGGGTAGCACCCAGGCGAGCGCCCGGCCGCCGTCCAGCGGCGGGACCGGCAGCAGGTTGAAGGCGAACATCGCGAGGTTGACCAGGATGCCGGCGCGGGCGACTTCCACGAAGAAGCGTTCGTCGATGCGGCCCACGTTCAGTGCCACCAGCACCAGGCTCCAGGCCAGCGCCTGCAGCAGGTTGCAGGCGGGGCCTGCGAGAATGACCCAGAGTCCCTGCGTGCGGGGGCGGCGCAACTTGCCGTATCGCACCGGCACCGGCCGGGCGTAGCCCAGGGCATAGGCGCCGCCGGTCGCGACCAGCAGCATCAGCGGAAAGAGGATGGTCCCGACCGGGTCGATGTGGTTGAAGGGATTGAGGGTGATCCGGCCCTCGTTCCAGGCGGTGTCGTCGCCGAAATGGCGGGCCACGTAGCCATGCGCGACTTCGTGCAGCGTGATGGCGAACAGGGTGGGAAGGCTGTAGACGAGGACGACCTGGATCCAGGATTCGAGATTCACGGCGGCCATTGTCGCAAATCGGGTTGGCGCGGCTGCTATAAACCGGGCACGACGGGAAACACATGGACGACGCAACGATCGCGAGCCTGCGCGAAGCCTACAGGCTGACGCCGGACAACCACGCACTGCTTGCGGTGCTGCTGGGCGCCTATCTCGAACGCGGCGAGGCGCGCAGCGGCTACGAACTGCTGGCGGGGCGCGAGGCGCTGCCCGCCTTCGGTGCGCCGGAGCGCCTGCTTGCGGGCCGCACCTGCCTGGCCGCCGGCGAGCCGGAAGCGGCATTGCGCTGGTGCCAGGATGCGGAGCCCCAGGCCATGCTGTTGAAGGCGAAGGCGCTTGCCCAGTTGGGCCGCGCCGACGAAGGCCTGCACGCCTACCAGCGCGCGGTTGCCGGCAACGCAGCCCTGGAGGACCACGAGTTTTTGGCGCAGCTGGAGAGCATGCGCCTCATCGAGAAGGCGGGCGGCCGGCCCAAGCGGGTGACGGTCCTCGCCAACGACGACACGCGCCGGGAAGATGCGCAGCATGCCCTGGAGCCCGTGGCCGGGCGCGTCACGTTCGCCGACGTCGGCGGCCTCGACGAACTCAAGGAGCAGATCCGCCGCAAGATCATCCTGCCCTTCCTGAAGCCCAGCCTGTTCCAGCGCTTCCGGCAGAAGTCGGGCGGCGGCATCCTGATGTACGGCCCGCCCGGGTGCGGCAAGACGCTGATGGCGCGCGCGACCGCGGGCGAATGCAACGCCGCCTTCCACAACGTCATGATTGCCGATGTCCTGGACATGTACATCGGCGAGTCCGAGCGCAAGCTGCAGGCCATCTTCCAGAAGGCCAGGCAGAGCGCCCCCTGCGTGCTGTTCTTCGACGAGATCGAGGCGCTGGGCGGGCGGCGCCAGCATTCGCGCGACGGCGCCTCCGCCAAGGTGGTCAGCCAGTTCCTGGCCGAGATGGATGGCTTCGCGCAGGCCAACGGCGGCGTGCTGGTCATAGGGGCCACCAACGTCCCCTGGGCGGTCGACTCGGCGTTCCGCCGGCCCGGCCGCTTCGACCGCATCCAGTTCGTCCCGCCCCCGGACCGCGTGGCCAGGCGCTCCATCCTGGAGATGCTGCTGCGCGAGCGGCCGGCCGAGGCCATCGACGTCGACTTCCTGGTCGACCGCACCGCCGGTTTCTCCGGCGCCGACTTGCGCAACCTCGTGGAGACGGCGGTGGAGGAGGCGATCGAGGCCTCCATCGCGCAGGAGCGCGAGGTTCCCCTGACCGACGCCAACCTGCGCACCGCCCTGAAGCGCGTGAAGCCCACCACCCTCGAGTGGCTCACCACGGCGCGCAACTATGCGCGCTATGCCAACGAAGCCGGCCAGTACGACGACGTGCTGGCCTTCCTCGCGAAGAACGGCAAGGAATGAGCGAAGCCGCCTACCGCATCATCGACGAGCCGGCGCCGAGCCGCTGGAGCCACCTGGCCGTCGATCCCCTGTGGCCCATGTTCGCCTACATGTTCGGCGGCACGTGGCTGTCGTGGACCTGGTTCGTCGTCAACGGGCACGCCATCGGCAGCCCGACGCGCTGGCGCGAGACGGCACTGGTCGTTGCCGGATTTGCCGGGTCCTTCGCGCTCGCGATGGGCCTCGGCTGGGCGATCGGGGCCGGCTACATCCCGCGCGAGCAGACATGGCTGGCCATCCTGGCGGTCACCCTCTGGAAGATGGGCATGACCTACTGGATCTTCGTGCTGCAGGCGCGCACCGTCGAACTGTTCAAGTACTTCGGCGGCCAGGTGCGCAGCGGCATCCTGGTGGTGGCCGCCGGCTTCTTCCTGCGCGGCAAGGTCATGGCGCTGATGCCGAACGGCCTGTGGATGGTGGTGCTCAGTTGACCGACCATCTGCATCGCCTCGCCCAGCAGCAATTGGCACAAGGGCATGTGCGGGGCGCGGTGGAAACGCTGCGCCAGCTGCTCGCGCACGATCCCCAGGACGCCGAGGCGCACGCCTTGCTGGCCCTGGCCCTGTACAACATGCGCCGCCTGCACGCCGCGCGCTACGAGGCGGGAACGGCTTTGGCCCTGGCGCCGGAGTCGGTGCTGGCCCACTATGCACTCGGCATCGTGGAGACCGCGGACCGCAAGTTCGCGCTTGCCGACGAACACTTCCAGCAGGCCCTCGCGCTGGAACCGCGGTCGCCGCACCTGCTGCGGGCCCGCGCCAGCCTGTATCGCCTGTGGGGCCGCAAGTCGGATGTCGGCGCCCTGCTGGAGGAAGCGCGGGCCATCGACCCGGGCGATCCGGTCACGCTGGTGGCGCTGGGCGAGCACGCGCTGGAGGAGAACCGGCTGGACGAAGCGCGCCGGTTCGCCGACGCCGCCTTGCGCATCGAGCCGGAAAGCGCGGACGGCCTGGTGCTCATGGGCGCCGTGCTGCTGCGCCAGGGCATCGCCGACGACGCGCGGGAGCATGCGTTGCAGGCCCTGCGCATCGACGCCACGCATCGCGGCGCCTTGCAGCTGCTGGCCGGCGTCAAGGCCAGGAAGAGTCCCTTGCTGGGCCTGTGGTGGCGCTACAGCGTGTGGATGGAGTCGATCGGCACCACGCGCTCCGTCCTCGTGCTGCTGCTGGCCTACGCGACCTACCGGGTCCTGCGCGGGGTCGTCGAGCAGGGCAGCCTGCGGGCGTGGGCGATGCCGATCGAAGTGGCTTGGCTGGCGATCGTGGCCTACAGCTGGATCGGGCCGGGACTGTTCCGGCGCTCCCTCGACAAGGAACTGCAGGGCGTCAAGCTCGGACCGCGCTTCTAGCGCCTCACAGCCCCAGCAGCGAGGGGTCGCCGCGCCCCTGCCGGACCAGCACGGCGTCGCCGCCCGTCCCCATCGGCACCAGGTCGATCACGGTGGTCGGCTGGTCCGGGCAGGGCCCGGCGCCGATCACCGCGTCGAGCTGCTGCTGGAAGCGGTCGCGGATCTGGCCGGGCTCGTTCAGCGCTTCGGCTTCGCCGGGCTCGATCAGCGTCGTGGCCAGCAGCGGTGCGCCGTGCATCGCCAGCAAATCCTGCAGGGCGCGGTGGTCCGGCACCCGCAGGCCGATGGTCTTGCGCTGGGGATGGCTCACGCGCCGCGGCACTTCGCGCGTGGCTTCGAGAATGAAGGTGAAAGGGCCGGGCGTGGCCGACTTCAGCAGCCGGTACTGCTTGTTGTCGACGCGCGCGTAATTCGCCACTTCGCTCAGGTCGCGGCACAGCAGCGTGAGGTGGTGCTTCTCGTCGACGCGGCGGATCTGGCGCAGCCGGTCGGCCGCCGCCTTGTCGTCGAGGTGGCAGGCGATGGCGTAGCTCGAGTCCGTGGGTACGGCCACGACGCCGCCCTTGGCGATGATCGCCACGGCCTGCTTCAGCAGGCGCGGCTGCGGATTGTCGGGATGCAGGTCGAAAAACTGCGCCATTTCAGCTCGCGGGTTCCTCGCGGCGCTCGCGCACCGTAAGCCAGGCGCCGGCGGCGCCGCAGAACGCGATCATGCCGATTCCGAACAAGGACAGGTGGTCCGGCACGTGGCCGAACACCAGCAGGCCGCCGATCATGGCGAAGCCGATCTGCGTGTAGAGGTAGGGCGTGAGCACCGCGGCCGGCGCGCGGTAGTAGGCCAGGATCAGCATGAAGTGGCCCACCGTCCCCATCAGGCCCATGAAGCAGAGCATCGCCCACAGCCAGGGATCGGCCAGCGACATCCAGACGAAGGGCAGCGCCAGCGATGCGGCGATGGTGCCCGTCCACCCCGTGTAGAGGTGCATCGTGATCGGGTCCTCCGTGCGCGCGAGCCGGCTGGTGAGCACCTGGAAGGCGGCGTTGGTGGCCACCAGCGCCAGCGGAATCAGGCTGGCCCAGCCGAAGGTGCCGGCGCCGGGGCGGATGATGATGAGCGTGCCCGCGAAGCCGCCGATCACCAGCGCCCAGCGCAGCGGCGACACCTGTTCGTGCAGCAGGCGCGCGGCCAGCAGCGTGATCACCAGCGGCGTGATCATCACGATGGCGGTGAACTCGCCCACCGGCAGGTAGCGCAGGCTGAGGAAGGCCAGCAGGCTGCTTATGAGCAGCAGGATGCCGCGCACGATGTGCCACATCAGCCGCCGCGTGCGCCAGATCTTCATGCCCTTCATGGGCAGCACGACGACGGTGGTGGCGATGGCCTGGAAGAAGTAGCGGAACCACAGCGCCATCATCAGCGGCACGCTGGCGGTCACGAACTTGGTGGTGGTGTCGAGCGCGCCGAAGCAGGCGCTGGCCCCGACCACCAGCGCGATGCCGGCCAGCACATGCGGCCGGCGCGCGGCGAGGCCGCCGCTCACCGGATGCGGTCGGCCAGCAGCTCCCAAACGGGCGTCAGCTGCCCCGGCAGGTAAGGCAGCTTGCCGAGGTCGGTGTGGCTTTCGTCGGGGCTGTGGAAGTCGCTGCCGCGCGAGGCGGCCAGGCCGAACTCGCGCGCGGTGTCGGCGTACTTCACGTATTCGGCGGCGGTGTGGCTGCCCGTCACCACCTCGACACCCCGGCCGCCGTGGGCCTTGAACTCGGTGAAGAGCGCGTATTCCTCGTTGGCGGTGAACTTGTAGCGCGCCGGGTGCGCGATGACGGCGATGCCGCCCGCGTCGGTGATCCACTGCACCGCGTGGCGCAGCGACGCCCAGCGATGCGGCACGTAGCCCGGCTTGCCGTCGGTGAGGAACTTGCGGAACACCTCGTTGGTGTCCTTGCAGGCGCCGATGTCCACCAGGAAGCGCGCGAAGTGGGTGCGCGAGATCAGCTCCGGATTGCCGACGTACTTCAGCGCGCCTTCGTAGGCGTCCTTGATGCCCACCTGGGCCAGGCCCGCGGCGATCTCGCGGGCGCGCGCGCCGCGGCCGCCGCGCGTCTCTTCCAGCCCCTGCTTCATGCGCGGGTCGTCGGCGTCGAAGCCCAGGCCCACGATGTGCACGGTCTCGCCGGCGAAGGTGACCGAGATCTCGGTGCCGGTGAGGTACTTCATGCCGTGCGCGTGCGCCGCGGCCGCCGCGCGCTGCTGGCCGCCGATCTCGTCGTGGTCGGTCAGCGCCCACAGCTCGACGCCGTTGGCGGCCGCGCGCGCGGCCAGGTCCTCCGGCGTCATCGTGCCGTCGGAAACCACGGAGTGGCAGTGCAGGTCGGCGTTGAGGATGGACACGCTCTCCATTCTACCGACGGGGTAGCATCGGCGCTCACGGAGGGACATGGCGATGCTCGTGGTGCACCACTTGAACAACTCGCGCTCGCAGCGCGTGCTCTGGATGCTGGAGGAACTGGGCGTGCCTTACGAGGTGCGCTTCTACCAGCGGGACCCGCAGACCATGCTCGCGCCGCCGGAGTTGCAGAAAGTGCATCCCCTGGGCAAGTCGCCGGTGATCACCGATGGCGACGTGACGCTCGCCGAGTCGGGCGCGATCCTGGAGTACCTGGTGGAGCGCTACGGCAATGGCCGCTTCATCCCCGCCGCCGGCACCCCGGAGCGGCTGCGGCACACCTACTGGATGCATTACGCCGAAGGTTCGCTGATGCCGCCGCTGCTGCTGAAGCTGGTGTTCGACCAGATCGGCAAGGCCCGGATGCCTTTCCTGGCGAGGCCGGTGGCGCGCGGCATCGCCGACAAGGTGCGGGGCACCTTCGTGCAGCCGCAGATCGAGCGGCACCTGGATTACCTCGAAGGCGAGCTGCGGGGTCGCGACTGGTTTGCCGGCCCGAACTTCACCGCCGCCGACGTGCAGATGAGTTTTCCGCTGGAGGCGGCGCAGGCGCGGGCGGGGCTGGACGGGAAGCGGCCGAACCTGCTGGCCTTCCTCTCGCGCATCCACGCGCGCCCGGCGTACGAGCGCGCGCTTGCCAAGGGCGGGCCTTACGACATCGTGGGGTGAGCTAGTTCAAGGCCCCGGCCTGCTTGCGGATGTCGTGCTCGGTGGCAAGCGCCACCTCGATCCCCAGGCTCAGGCCCGCGACGATCTCGTCGACCCGCATCGACGGCTGCCCCTGCTCCGGCAGGAAAGGCACGTGCACCAGGCCGCCGCGCACGCCCTGGAACCGCGGCTGGGCCAGGAGGTGCATCAAGCCGTAAAAGACGTGGTTGCAGACGAAGGTGCCGGCCGTTTGCGAGACCTCGGCATTGATGCCGGCCTTGAGCAGCGCCTGCAGCATCGCCTTGATCGGCAGCGAGGTGAAGTAGGCGGCCGGGCCGCCGGCCACCACGGGCGTGTCGATGGGCTGCGCGCCGGCGTTGTCGGGAATCCGCGCGTCGTTGACGTTGATGGCGACGCGCTCCAGCGACAGGGCGCCACGGCCGCCGGCTTGTCCGGTGCAGATGACCAAGGCCGGCTGGTGCTCCTCGACCAGCTGGGCCAGGCGCTGCAGCGACCGGCCGAAGACCGTCGGCACCTCGGCGCCTATCACCCGGCGCCCCGCGATGACGCGGCCATCCAGCGCATGGACGGCTTGCCAGCTGGGATTGACGTGGCTGCCGCCGAAGGGGTCGAAGCCGGTAACCAAAACGGGTGCCGGACTACGAACGGCTGGGCTGGGCGCTACTACCATCGGATCACTCTACAACAAGGAGAACGGCATGCGCTGGGAAGGCAATCGGGAATCGTCCAACGTCGAGGACATGCGCAGCAGCGGCGGCGGTGGCGGCGGCTTCGGCCTCGGCACCGGAACCATCGGCATCGGCACCATCGTGATCGCCCTGATCGGCGGCGCGGTGCTGGGCGTCAACCCGCTCACCCTGCTTGGCATCCTCACGGGTGGCGGCGGACCGGCCCCGCAAGTGCAGCAGCAAGGCCCGGCGCCCGCGCCGCCGGCCAACGATCCGCAGGCGAAGTTCGTCTCCACCGTGCTGGCCGATACCGAAGACGTGTGGACGCAGTTGTTCCAGCAGGGCGGCGCCACCTACCACGCCCCCAAGCTGGTGCTGTATCGCGGCTCCATCCGCACCGGCTGCGGCGCCGGCCAGGCGGCGATGGGTCCGTTCTACTGCCCGGCCGACTCCAAGGTCTACATCGACCTGGGCTTCTACGAAACCATGAAGAACAAGCTGGGCGCGCCCGGCGACTTCGCGCAGGCCTACGTGATCGCGCACGAAGTGGGCCACCACGTGCAGCACGAGCTGGGCATCACCGACCAGGTCGACCAGCAGCGCGCCCGCGGCAGCCAGGCCCAGGCCAACGCGATGAGCGTGCGGCTGGAACTGCAGGCCGACTGCTTCGCCGGGGTCTGGGGCCACCATGCGCAGAAGGCGCGCAACATCCTGGAGCAGGGCGACGTCGAGGAAGCCATGAATGCCGCGCAGAAGATCGGCGACGACGCCTTGCAGGCGAATTCCGGCCGTGCGGTCGTGCCGGAAAGCTTCACCCACGGCTCGAGCGCCCAGCGCCAGCGCTGGTTCAACACCGGCCTGCAGACCGGCAGCGTGAAGGCGTGCGACACGTTCAACGCGCGCAGCCTTTGAAGCACGGAGGCCGGCCTCCGGGTCCGGCCGTCCAGGGCCCGCGGCACGCTTTTTGCAGGAATGCGACAATAGCGGGCTAAGCAATGTCCGAAAACGCCTTTTCCCACCTCGCCCTCGCCGAACCCCTCGCCCGTGCCGTGGCCGAGATGGGCTACGAGTCCATGACGCCGATCCAGGCCCAGGCCATCCCCGTGGTCCTGCAGGGCCGCGACGTGATGGGCGCGGCACAGACCGGCACCGGCAAGACTGCCGCCTTCTCGCTGCCTCTGCTGCAGCGGCTGCTGAAGCACGAGAACGCATCGACCTCGCCCGCGCGCCACCCGGTGCGCGCCCTGGTGCTGCTGCCGACGCGCGAGCTGGCCGACCAGGTCGCGCAGCAGGTGAAGCTGTACGCCAAGCACACCAACCTGCGCAGCGCCGTGGTGTTCGGCGGCATGGACATGAAGCCGCAGACGGCCGAACTCAAGCGCGGCGTCGAGGTGCTGGTGGCCACGCCGGGCCGCCTGCTCGATCACATCGAAGCCAAGAACGCGGTGCTGAACCAGGTCGAGTACGTGGTGCTCGACGAGGCCGACCGCATGCTGGACATCGGTTTCCTGCCGGACCTGCAGCGCATCCTGTCCTTCCTGCCCAAGCAGCGCACCACGCTGCTGTTCTCCGCGACCTTCTCGCCCGAGATCAAGCGCCTGGCCAACAGCTACCTGCAGGACCCGGTGACCATCGAGGTCTCGCGGCCGAACGCCACGGCGTCGACGGTCGAACAGCATTTCTACAGCGTGCCCGACGACGAGAAGCGGCACGCCATCAAGCAGATCGTGCGCCAGCGCGGCATCACGCAGGCCTTCGTCTTCGTGAACAGCAAGCTCGGTTGCGCGCGGCTGGCCCGCACGCTGGAGCGCGAGGGCATGAAGACCACCGCGCTGCACGGCGACAAGAGCCAGGACGAGCGCCTGAAGGCGCTGGAAGCGTTCAAGAAGGGTGAGGTCGACCTGCTGGTCGCGACCGACGTCGCGGCCCGCGGCCTGGACATCAAGGACGTGCCGGCGGTGTTCAACTTCGACGTGCCCTTCAATCCCGAGGACTACATCCACCGCATCGGGCGCACCGGCCGCGCCGGCGCGTCGGGCCTGGCCGTGACGCTGGTCTCGCCGAGCGACACGCGGCTGATGGCCGACCTCGAGAAGCTGTTGAAGCACAAGGTGGAGATCGAGGCGCTGGAGTTCGACGAGGACCGTCCGCGCGGCCGCATCAACGACGGCCGCCGCGCCTGGCGCGAAGAGGAAGAGCGGCGCGAGGTTCGCCGCGACCGTGCGCCTTCGTACGAAGACCGCCGCCGCGAGCCGCGCAGCACGGCCGCGCCCAAGGATCCCTTCTTCGACCAGCCCTACCAGCCGCCGGAACGCGAAGCGGCCGCGACCTGGGAAGCGGGCGCCAAGCCGGCAGGCGGGCGCATCTCGGCGAACATCAAGCCGAAGCGCAAAGTGGCTGCGTTGTTCAAAGCGACGGAGACGACCTGATCCCGTCATCCCCGCGCAGGCGGGGACCCAGAGCGTTGAAGAAAAAGCCCGCGCAGCGGGCTTTTTCAATGCGGGCGCCCTGGATTCCCGCCTGCGCGGGAATGACAAGGCATTACTCACCCGGCGCCTGCGCCTGCTCGCACTGCTCCTGGATCAACTCGTGCCGGCCATCCGGCGCGAGCCGCAGCGCGCTGAGGCAGCCGCCCCAGACACAACCCGTGTCCAGGGAGATGAGGTCCGGCCGCCGCAGGTAGCCCAGCGTCGACCAATGCCCGAACGCGATGGGGACGCCGGCCGTGCGCCGGTCCGGCACGTCGAACCACGGCAGCAGCCCCGGCGGTGCCTTGTGCAGCCCGCCGGAAGCCCGCAGGTCCATCACGCCTTCGGGCGTGCAGAAGCGCAGGCGCGTCAACGCGTTCACCACGACCCGCAGCCGGTCCCAGCCCCCCAGCGCGTCATCCCAGTGGTCGGGTTGGTTGCCGTACATGTGCGCGAGGAAATCCGGCAGCTGCGGCCCGCGCAGCACCGCCTCGACCTCGCCTGCCAGCGCCAGCACCTGCCGCAAGTCCCAGGCCGGCAAGACGCCGCCATGCACCATCAGCAAACCGTGCGCATGGATTGCCATGGCGCGGTGCCGCAGCCAGTCCAGCATGGCATCGCGGTCGGCCGCGCCGAGGATGCTGTCCATGGTGTCGTTGCGGTGCGGCGCCCGGTTGCCTTGCGCCACCGCGAGCAGGCTCAGGTCGTGGTTCCCGAGCAGGCATTGCGCGGAGTCGCCGTAGCCCATGAGGCGGCGCAGCACGGCATCCGAGGCCGGGCCGCGGTTCACGAGGTCGCCCAGGAAGTAGAGGGTGTCGCGGCTCGGGGAGAACGCGATCTTCGCAAGCAGGCGGCCGAGCGGGGCGTCGCAGCCCTGCAGGTCGCCGATCAGGTAATACGCCATGGCCTTGCAGTACAGTGCAAGCGTGCCATTCTCCAGTGATTCATGGATTTCCTGCTGATCGCCTTCCTCACCCTGCTCAACGGCCTGTTCGCCATGTCCGAAATGGCGCTCGCGTCCAGCCGCAAGGCGAGGCTCGCGGCAATGGCCGAAACCGGCGACGGGGGCGCGCAGGCGGCGCTCAAGCTGATGGAGCACCCGACGCAGTTCCTGTCGACGGTGCAGGTGGGCATCACCTCCATCGGCATCCTCAATGGCATCATCGGCGAGGCCGCCTTCAGCGCGGAACTCGCCGCCTGGCTGCAGGGCCACGGCGTGCCGGCGCGCTACGCCGCCGTCGCGGCCACGGCCATCGTGGTGGCCGCCATCACCTACGTCACCATCCTGTTCGGCGAGCTGGTGCCCAAACGCATCGGACAGCTCTATCCCGAAACGGTCTCGCGCGTCGCGGCCCGTCCCATGCGCTGGCTCGCCAAGGCGGCCGGGCCTTTCGTCAAGCTGCTGTCCGCGTCGACGCAGGCGATGTTGAAGCTGCTGGCCATCGACACCACCACGCCGCGCGGCATGACCGAGGAGGAGATCGCGCACAGCCTGGAAGAGGGCGTGGACGCCGGCGTGATCGAGCAGCACGAGCACCAGATGGTGCGCAACGTGTTCCACCTGGACGACCGCCCGCTCACCTCGATGATGATTCCGCGGCTGGACATCGGCTGGCTGGAAGCGACGATGCCCGTGCGCGAATGCCTCGAGCGCGCCGGCCAGGGCGAGCCGCACTCCTGGTACCCGGTGTGCCGTGGCTCGCTCGACGACGTGGTCGGCGTGGTGAGCGTGGCCAAGCTGCTGTCGCTGGGCCCCAACCACGAAGGCCCGGTCGAGCCGCACGCGGTGCCGGCGCGCTTCGTGCCTGAAACCCTGAGCGGCATGGAATTGCTGGAGCACTTCCGCACCGAAGCCGCGCGCCTGGTGTTCGTCGTCGACGAGTACGGCGTGGTGCAAGGCCTGCTGACGCCGCACGACCTGCTGGAGGCGATCACCGGCGAGCTGCAGCCCGCCGCGGCCACCGAAGCCTGGGCCACGCAGCGCGAGGACGGCTCCTGGCTGCTCGATGGCCTGATGCCGGTGTCCGAACTGAAGGCCCGCCTCGACATCCGCGAGCTGCCGGGCGAGGACAAGGGCCGCTACAACACGCTGGCCGGCCTGCTGATGTCGGTGTCCGGCAGCCTGCCGTCGCCGGGTGAGCGTATCGACATCGACGAATGGGTGTTCGAGGTGGTGGACCTGGATGGCCGCCGCATCGACAAGGTGCTGGCCGTGCACGTGCCGCAGCCGGAGCCGGCGGCCGCGCAGGCTTGATGGAGGAGGGGAGTCCGATGTCGGAACCGATGTACTACGAGAAGCCGGTGCTGCTCGATCGCACGAAGCACCGCAAGCGCAAGGTGAAGCCCAGCACCAGTTTCGCCTTCGCGCGCCGCGCCAATTCGGTCTACCTCGCCGGCGTGGAGTTCGGCGAGGCCTGCAAGGAATACGCGGTGGTCTTCACCCGCGGCGCCAACGGCAAGGTGCTGCCGGTGGTGATGCTGGGCCTGCGCGCGCGCGAGAACCTGTTCGTCGATGCGCAGAACCGCTGGACCGGCCGCTACATCCCGGCCTTCGTGCGCCGCTATCCCTTCGTGCTGGCCGAACTGCCCGGGCAGTCGCTGGGCGTCTGCATGGACGAGGCCTATGCCGGCCTGAACGACGAGGAGGGCGAGCCGCTCTTCGACGACGCGGGCAAGGACACGCCCTTCCTGCGCAACGCGCTCGATTTCCTCACGCAGTACCAACGCGAGTACCTGCGCACCGAGGCTTTCTGCCAGAAGCTGGAGCAGGCGGGCCTGCTGACCGAGATGAACGCGCGCGCCGACCTGGTGGACGGCCGCAGCTTCACGGTGGGCAGCGTGCTGGTGGTCGACGAAAAGAAGCTGCTGGCGCTGCCCGATGCCACGGCGCTGGGGCTGTTCCGCTCCGGTGAGCTGCACCTGGTTTCGATGCACCTGCTGTCGCTGTCCAACATGCAGCGGCTGGTGGACCGGCTGGCGGAGCCGGGCGCCAAGGGCCTGGCGGCCGATCAGGCGGCGCTGCTGGAGTAACGCGCGGGGTCGATGACCTCGATCGCGCCTTCGGCCACCCACTGGCCCAGCAGCGCTTCGAGCTTGGCGCGCTCCATCCGCGTCCGCGTGAGCACCCACTGGCGGTTCACGGGGCGGCTGCTCATCACCGACAGCATGCGGTAGATCTCGGCGGTACGGCCGGCCTCGGTCAGTTCCGGCCAGGCCTTGAGCCGGTAGATCAGGTCGGCGCCGGGCACGCGGCTGGCCGGGCGGGACTCGCTGAACGAGCCCGTCTCCCGGCGGCCGAACAGGCGGCGCATGGCGGTGAAGGGCAGTGTGAGCATGCGTACAGTTTCCTGTACGGATCAGTTACCGTGTTAGGCGATTGGTCGTACCACGGTCAGCGGATTGCCTAAGCCGGATGTTGTCAGTTGGACAGCCAGCGGACGGTGGCGAGCCCCAGGGCGGTCAGCAGCAGCGAGCCTGCCAGGTGGGTTACCGCGATGGTGAGCGCCCACCCAGTGCGCCCGCTCACGAGCTGGTTGACGACTTCGGCGGAGAAGGTCGAGAAGGTCGTGAGCCCGCCCAGCACCCCGGTCACCAGGAAAAGTCGCAGCTCCGGCGGCAGGTCCGGCCGCAGCGCCAGCCAGCCCAGGACCAGCCCGATGGCATAGCCCCCGAGCAGGTTGGCCGCCAGCGTGCCCAGCGGCAGGTCGGGCAGCAGCGGATTCAGCCGGGTGCCCAGCACCCAGCGCAGCAAGGCGCCGCATGCGGCGCCGGTTCCTATGGCGGCAATGGAACTGAGCATGGGCGGCACTTATACACTTTGTGGGCACGCCCGCTGCGCCGGCCTCTGCAAGAATGGCTCCCAGGGAAGCAATGCAGAACAAGAACGAGCCTCGCGTTCCGGACCGGCTCTACGCCGCGCTGATCGGCCTGGGTTACCTGCTGGCCGGCCTGGTCTGGATCGGCTTTTCCGACGAGGCCGGCAGCCTGCTGTTCTCCTCGTCCGAAACCCTCACCCGCTACCAGACCTACAAGGGCGCCGCCTTCGTCACGGTCACCGCTTTGCTGGTGTTCGTGCTGGCGGCGCGCCGCGTCGGGCTGGTCGAGCCGCCGCCGGTGCGCCGGCGCGGGCCCAGCCTCAGCGCCCTCTTGGCCGGACTGGTGCTGGTGACCGCGCTGCCGCTGGTGGTGCTGATCGGCTTCGACCTGGTGCGCCTCACCGAGAGCCGGGCCACGGAGGCCAATGCGCTGGCGCAGGGAGCGGCCAAGTCCACCGCTTCTTCCGTGGAGTCCTTCCTGGAAGAGCGGGCGCGCCTCGCGCAGGTGCTGGCGCGCCGGCCCCTGGTGCTGGCGGTGCACGGCGACAAGTGCGATCCCCTGCTCACCGAGGTGGCGGGACTGCACGAGGAGCTGCGCAACATCGCCGTGCTGGACCTGCAGGGCGAGATGGTCTGCGCCGCCCATCCCGGCTTCTACGTGCCGGTCACGGCGCAGCAGCTGGCGGGGCAGGGCGTCGGCCTGGTGAGCCCGCCGGTGGCGGCGCCGGCGGGCCCGACGCTGGCCCTGACCTATCCCGTGCGGACGCCGGGCAACGAACTGGTGGGCAGCGTGCAGCTGCTGGTGGCGGCCTCGTTCCTGGAACGGCTGGTCGCCAACGACGCGCCCAAGGGCGTGGTGGGCACCTTGATCACGGCCCAGGGTTACGTGCTGGCGCGCTTCCCGGCCCTGCCGGGCTTGCTGGGCAAGCGCATGCCGAACGTCTCGACTTTCATCGGCCCCTTGCAAGGCGGGGGCGACCGCGTGGTGGCCAAGGGCATCGACGGCGTCGAGCGCTTCTACGCGATGCGGCGCGTCGGCAATTCGGACCTGCTCGCCGTCGCCGGCGTGGACGTCGACGAAACGCTGGGGCCCGTGCGCGCTGGCGCCTTGCGCTCGCTGGGCATCGCGGGCGCGGTGCTGCTGCTCGCCGCGCTGCTGGTGACATCCATCGTGCGCCGCATTGCCGCGCCGATGAAGGGCCTGGCGCTGGCGGCCGACGCCGTGGCGGCCGGCCAGTTCGACCGGCGCTCGCCCGAGGCCGGCCCGCGCGAAGTGGCCGCCGTGGCGGCGCAGTTCAACCGCATGCTGGACCGGCTGCCGGCGCTGGAGCATGCGCTGCGCGAAAGCGAGTCGCGCCATCGCACGCTGCTGGAGAAGCTGTCGCGCAACATTCCCGGCATGATCTTCCAGCTGCGCATGACGGACGCGGGCCACGCCTCGCTGCCGTTCGCGAGCGAAGGCATCCTGCCGCTGTTCGAGGTGCTGCCGGAGCAGGTGCGCGAGGATGCGTCGCCGGTGCTGGCGAGCGTGCACCCGGAGGACGCGGAGAAGATGGCCCGCGCGCTGGAAGACTCGCGCCGGGGCCTGAGTTACCTGGCCCTGGAGTTCCGCGTGCTGTTGCCGAGCCGGGGCCTGCGCCACTACCTCACCTACGCGCAGCCCGAGCGCGAGGAGGGCTCCGTGCTGTGGCATGGCTGCACAGTAGACGTCACGCCGCTGGAACAGGCGCAGCAGGCGCTGCGCCTGGCCAACGAGAACCTGGAGGCGCGCGTGGCCGACCGCACGCGGGCGCTGGCGGCCGCCAACGAATCGCTGGAAAGTTTTTCCTATTCGGTGGCCCACGACCTGCGCGCGCCGCTGCAGGCCATCGAGGGATTCAGCGACGCGCTGCCTGCGCTGATGCAGGCGGGCGACCGGGAACGGACCGAACGCCTGGTGCAGCGCATCGTGGCCAACACGGCGCAGATGGGACGCATGATCGACGGTTTGCTGGCGGTGGCGCGCGCGGGCAAGGAGCAGCTGGCGGATGAAGAGGTGGCGCTCGTGGCCCTGGTGCAGGACTTGCTGGCCGAACTGAAGGTGCCGGCGGGCACGCGCGTGGACATCGGCGCGTTGCCGGTGGTGCGCGCCGACCCGGCGAGCCTGCGCCAGGTGTGGTGGAACCTGCTGGCGAACGCCCTGAAATTCACCAGCCGCCGCGACGATGCGCAGGTCGCCATCGGCAGCGAGCGCCAGGGCGACGAGCTCGTGTTCTTCGTGCGCGACAACGGCGCGGGTTTCGATCCGCAGTTCGCCGGCCGCCTCTTCACCGCGTTCCAGCGCCTGCACGATGCGAACGAATTCGAGGGCAGCGGCATCGGGCTGGCACTGGCGCGCCGCGTCGTGGAAAGCCACGGCGGCCGGATCTGGGCGCAGGGCCGCCCCGGCGAGGGCGCGACCTTCTACTTCAGCCTGCCGGCGAGCCGCGCGGCCTAGCGCCAGGCGTCGAGCGCGGCGCGGGTCTGCTCCCACAGTTGCTGCAGGCGCGCGTGGCGCTCGCTCGCGTCACCCGGCCAGCCTTCCTTCGCGAGTGCCTCGAGCTCGCCCGCCTCCTGGTGCAAGGCGATCGCGCCGACGTTGCCGGCCGAACCCTTGAGCGCATGCGCCGCGGCCGCAAGGGCCTCGCCGTCGTGCGCGGCGATGGCAGCGGCTATCGCCTCCAGCCGCGCCGGCGTGTCCTGGCGAAACAGGGCGATCACCTCGCGGGTCATGCTGAGGTCTTCGTCTTCGAACTCGCGGAATTCCTCCAACCGCCCGAAGTCCATCAGTGGCGCGGCGGGTGCGCTCGCCGCGGACGGCTCCACCGCAGCGGGCGCCGAGGCCACGCCGCCGATCCACTTCTCCAGCGCCTGCGCCAGCGCCGCCACCTGCAGCGGCTTGGTCAGGTAATCGTCCATGCCGGCTTCGATGCAACGCGCACGGTCTTCCGCCGACGCCGCCGCCGTCACGGCGATGATGGGCGGCGCCGCCTTGCCGCGCGCCGCCTGGATCTGCCGCGTGGCCTGCAATCCGTCGACGTCCGGCATGTTGACGTCCATCAGGATCGCATCGAGCCGCTCGCCCCGGGCCGCCGCATGCGCCACGGCTTCGACCGCCTCGCGGCCGTCGCCGGCGGTGCGCACCTCGTAGCCCAGTTTCAGCAGGATCGCGCAAGCCACCTTGAGGTTGACCGCGTTGTCGTCCGCCACCAGCACCGTTGCATTCTTCCGCGCCCCCGGTCCGGCGCCTCCGCTCTGGCCGGCCGCATCTTCGGCCGAAACGCAGCGCAGGATGGTTTCGAACAGCTGGTTCTGGCGCGCCGGCTTCAGCAGCCGCGCGCGGAACAACTTGGCGGAGTCGTCGGCGGCCGGCATGAAGCCGGAGCTCAGGAGCACCAGCGGAATGCGCGCCCACGCGGCCTGTGCCTTGACGGCGCGCGCGAAGGCGACCCCATCCATCTCCGGCATGTGCATGTCGGTCACGATCACGTCCGGGAGGCTGCCCGCGCCCTGCAGCAGCGCCAGCGCTTCCTGCGCCGATGCCGCGGCGCTGACTTCCATGCCCCACAGCTGCAGCTGGCGCGTGAGCACGCGCACGTTGGTGGCGTGGTCGTCCACCACCAGCACGCGGATCGCCTTCAGGCGGCCGGCATCGGCCAGGCTGAAGTTCTCCGCCAGCTCGGTCACCGGCGCCGCGATGGTGAACCAGAAGGTCGAGCCCTGGCCGGCGGTGCTCTCGACACCGATCTCGCCCCCCATCAGCTCCACCAGCCGCTTGCAGATCGCGAGTCCCAGGCCGCTGCCGCCGTACTTGCGCGTGGTCGACGCATCGACCTGCGAGAAGGCCTCGAACAGCGAACCGACGCGATCGGCGGGAATGCCGATGCCGGTGTCGCTGACGCGGAACTCCAGCACCGCGCGGCCCTGGCCGTCGTCGGCCGAGCGCGAGCGCACGTGCACGGCCACTTCGCCGCTCGGCGTGAACTTGACGGCATTGTTCACCAGGTTGATCAGCACCTGGCGCAGGCGCGTGATGTCGCCCTTGACCGCCGCGGGCACCGCGCCGGGGCCGTGCTCCGCGATGTCGATGATCAGCTCCAGGCCTTTTTCGCGCGCGCGCGGCGCGGCGATGTCGCAGGCCTCCTCGATGGCACCGCGCACGCTGAGCGGCTCGGCCTCGAGCTCCAGCTTGCCGGATTCGATCTTGGAGAAGTCCAGCACGTCGTTGATCACTGCCAGCAGCTGGTCGCTGGACAGGCGGATGGTCTGCAGGTAGTCGCGCTGCTCCGGGTCGAGCGGCGTCTCGGCCAGCAGCGTGCTCATGCCCACCACGCCGTTCAAGGGCGTGCGGATCTCGTGGCTCATGGTGGCGAGGAAGGCCGCCTTGGCCTGCGCGGCGGCCAGGGCTTCCTCGCGCGAGGCGTTCAGTTGCGCCGTGCGTTCTTCGACGCGCGCTTCGAGCGTCTCGTTGGCCTGCTGCAGCGCGACGGCATCCGCCTCGACCTGCCTGCGATACGCCTGCAGCTGCTCGGCGCTGTCGTGCAGCACTTCCGAAAGCCGGCGCAGCTCGCGGATGCGCGTGCCGTCCTCGCGCACCGGCACTTCGCCGCGCCCGAGCTGTTCCGCCGCGAGCGACAGCCGCCCCAGCCGCTTGCCGAAGCCGCGCGCCAGCAGGAAGGCGATCAGCGTGCCGAGCGCGATCAGCGCCGCGCCGACGATCGCGGCCTGCCGGAAAGCGCGCTGGATGTCGCCGGTGAAATCGCTCTCGGGTGCGGCGACGACCAGCGTCCAGCGCAGGCCGAGCGCCTCGCCGAAAGGCCGCTGCACCATCAGCAGCGCGCCATCGGCTTGCGCCAGCCGCTGCAGGCTGGTGTCGGCCTGCACGGTGTCGGCGGTGCGGTGCGCGCGCAGCGTTTCCAGCGCGTCGAAGCCGGCGCGGATCACGGGGTTGGCGCTGTCACGCGGCGTGCGTTGGGTGAAGCCGCCCCCGGTCTTCACGAACAGCGCGTCGCCGGCGGAGCTGGCCACCAGCGCGCCACGGTCGTCGACGATGAAGGCGCCGCCGCGCGAGCTGATGCGCTGCGTGCGCAGCACGTTGGCCAGCTCCTGCAGGAACAGGTCCGCCGCCACCACGCCGGCCGCGCCGCCGTCGTCGTCGAACACCGGCTGCGCCAGGCTCACCATCAGCTGGCGGCCGTCGGGCGCCACGCGCACCGGCGTGAAGACGCGGTCCTTCGCCTGCATCGCGCCGGTGTACCAGGGGCTGGTGCGCGGCTCGAAGCTCGCGGCCTCGGTGGCGACCTGGCGGCTGCGGTCACCGGGCGCCTGGGCCAGCCAGAAGCTGCGGCCGGCGCCGCTGCTGCGGGTGGCGACGCGCGTGCCGTCGGACGTCGCTTCGACGCCGAAGTATTCGCCGCGCAGGTTGGCGAAGTGCAGGGCCGGCACCTCGCGCGACTGGCGCGTGAGCGCGAAGGCGGCTGGTTCGAAGCGCGCCGGCTCGCGCAGCAGCGCGCGCGCCCGTGCCAGCTCGGGGCCCGCGAGGCGCTCCGGCAGCACGCCATTCAACACGTCGTGCGCCTGGCGCAGCTGCGATTCGGTGCCGGCCTGCACGCGCGAGGCCACCTGCCCGAGCACGGTGCCCGCGAGCTGTTCGACGGAGGCATTCGCGGCGCGGCCCAGCAGGACGGCCACCAGCACGGCGGGGACCGTGGCCAACAGCACCAGCGTGATGGCCAGGAGGCGGCGCAGCGTCATCAGGCGGCTTCGGCTTCGGATTCGGTCTCGGTCGGCAGGGCCAGGCCCACCAGCTCCGCCGCGTCCATCGGCTGCGGGCGGCCCGGCAATTCCAGCAGCGCGCGGCGGCCGGTGCGCACGGCGCCGGTCACCAGGCGCAGCGTGGCCACGCTCATCGCGATCGGCCAGCCCTGGCCGCGCGCCTGCTTCTGCAGCAGCATCGCGGAGGTGACCGCTTCACCGACCGGCAGCTTGAGCATGCCGCCATGCAGCCCGTCCTGCAGCAGCGTCAGCGTGACCGGGCCGCTGTTGAGCGCCACGTTCACTTCGAAGGGAGGCAGTTCACGTCCGCCGTAACGGGTTTCCAGGTACTTGGCGATGCCGTGGCCCGATTCCACGAGTCCCAGCGCGGTGCGTGCCGCGCGCAGGCCGTGGTTGACGGTGCGAGTGTTGGTGTCGTCGGAGAAGACGGCCAGCAGGCCCTCGCCGACGAACTGCATGGAGCGCGCGCCGAACAGGTGGGCGGTGTCGTTGGCGCTGCCGTAGAACTTCTTCACCAGCTCGGTGAGCTCGGCGGCTTCCAGCTTCTGCGCCACCTCGGCATAGCGCGGGATGTCGACGAAGAGGACGGTGGCGGATTCGAAGCGCTCGTCGCCGGCGCCGCCCTGGCCGCTGGGCCAGCGCTCGCTGAGCTCGTGCGCCAGGCGCGTCTCGTACAGCCGGGCCAGCTCGTGCTTTTGCTCGACCAGCGCGTTGCTCACGGCCGATTCGATGGCCATCGCCTGCAGGTTGGCCTGGACTTGCCGCTTGTTCAGCTGCGCGGCGACCGCGTCGCGCAGTTCGCCCGGCCGGAAGGGCTTGGTGATGTAGTCGTCGGCACCCGTCGTCATGCCGATGCGCATGTGGGCGCGCTCTTGCAGCGAGGTGAGCAGGATGACGGGAGTGGCGGCGAGCTCGGGCGACTGCCTCAGCTGCGCGAGCATCTCGAAGCCGTTCATTTCCGGCATCTGGACGTCGCTGATCACGAGGTCGGGCTGGCGGTCCTGGCACAGCAGCAGGCCGGTGCGGCCGTTCTCGGCGGCCGCAACCGTGTGGCCTTCCTTCTTCAGCACCGACGTGACGAGCGTGCGCGTGGCCGCATCGTCCTCCATCAGAACGATCATTGCCATGGTTCGGGGAATTCCTTCAAGCTTGCGGAGGCGGCGCGGACCGCACGCCTCCGCCCCGGCATCTTAACGCCGGGTCCCCGACCGCGGCGGGATCAAGCCGACAGGTCGGGCTTGAGCTCCTGCAGGGGGATCACGCCCTGGTCGCCGTCTTCGTACAGCAGGAAGGCCACGTTGCCCATCGCGCGCCAGCAGGCCACGAAGTTCTGGCCCTGGAACACCGCGGTGGCGGCATGGAACTCTTCGTGCTGGCCCGCTTCCAGGCGGCCGAGCACCAGCTTGCTGGCGCAGGCGGCTTCGGACAGGCGGACCGAGTCGTTGCCCTGGCGAGCGACGAGGTCCTGGGCAAAGCTGGGCGCCGCGGCGAAAGCGGCGGCAGCGACTGCGGCGGCGAGGGCAAAGGCTTTCATTCGGGTTCTCCGGTGTTAAAGCGCGTCTTCAGCGGTAGGAAGAACTGATCTCGGCGCCACGGAGCGAATGCTCGCGCCAGCGCCGCGCGCCCCCTGTAGGACCGGCGGTGTCAGCAGCGTGCGCGAAATGCGGTTAAGCAGCGCGGTGTTTGGGAGGAAGCCGCCAGCCACGGCTGACACGGATTCCGGGCCGCGCCGCGGAAGTGTGGAATATGTCAGCTCAGGCCGACGACCGGCACGCTGGCGCCGTGGATGGCGGCGGCCGCGTCCGAGGCCAGGAAGGCAATCACTTGCGCCAATTGCGCCGGCGCGACCCAGCGCGCCGGATCCGCATCGGGCATGGCCGCGCGATTCTCCGGCGTGTCGATGATGCTGGGCAGGACGCAGTTGACGTTGATGCCGTGCTCGCGCAGTTCCGCCGCCATGCTTTCGGTGATGCGCAGCACCTCCGACTTGGCGGCGATGTACGCGCCCATCTTGCCGGCCCCGCGCAGCGCGGAATTGGCGCCCACGTTGACCACCTTGCCGCGGCCGCGCGCCACCATGCCGGGCACCACCGCCTGCACCGCGTTGAGCAGGGTGCGCACGTTCAGGTCCTGCATCTTCTGCCAGTCGCCGGCCGCGGTGGCGTGCACCGGGTCGCCCATCGCGAAGCCGCCCGCCAGGTTGCACAGGACGTCGATCGGCCCGAGCTTGCCGACCGCGGCCTGCAGCGCATCGGGCTGCAGCAGGTCGGCGACGACGAAGACGCGTTGCGCATCCTCGCCGCCGTACACCTTGGCCAGGCCTTCGCGCTTGCGTCCCAGCAGGGCCACCTTGTCGCCCTGTTGAACGAAGGTCTCGGCCACCGCGCGCGCGAGGTTGCCCGCGGCGCCGGTGACGAGGACGAGGCGGGCCATGGGCTTCAGGCTTCGACCTTCAGCACGCCGCGGCGGATCTGGTCGCGCTCCAGCGACTCGAACAGCGCCTTGAAGTTGCCGTTGCCGAAGCCGTCGTCGCCGGCGCGCTGGATGAACTCGAAGAACACCGGGCCCAGCATGGTCTCGGAGAAGATCTGCAGCAGCAGGCGCTTCTCGCCCTTCTCGGTCGTGCCATCAAGCAGGATGCCGCGGGCCTGCAGCTCACCCACCGGCTGGCCGTGTCCGGGCAGGCGCTCCTCCAGCATCTCGTAGTAGATGTCGTTGGGCGCCGTCATCAGCTTGACGCCCGCCATCTGCAGCGCGTCGACGGTCTCGATCAGGTTGTCGGAGGCCAGGGCCACGTGCTGGATGCCCTCGCCGCTGAACTTCATCAGGAATTCCTCGATCTGGCCCGAGGTCTTGCCGGCTTCCTCGTTCAGCGGGATGCGGATCAGGCCGTCCGGCGCCGACATCGCCTTGGAGGTGAGGCCGGTGTACTCGCCCTTGATGTCGAAGTACTTGATCTCGCGGAAGTTGAACAGCTTTTCGTAGAACGCCGCCCAGTGCGCCATGCGGCCGCGGTAGACGTTGTGCGTCAGGTGGTCGATGACCTTCAGGCCGTAGCCCTTGGGATGGCGTTCCACGCCGGGCAGCCACTCGAAGTCGATGTCGTAGATCGACTTGCCGTCCTCGAAGCGGTCGATCAGGTACAGCGGCGCGCCGCCGATGCCCTTGATGGCCGGCAGCCGCAGTTCCATCGGGCCGGTGGGGATCTCGATCGGCTGCGCGCCGAGTTCGAGGGCGCGGTTGTAGGCCTTGTGCGAGTCCTGCACCCGGAAGGCGAGGGCGCAGGCCGACGGGCCGTGCTCGGCGGCGAAGTAGCCGGCGAAGCTCTTGGGCTCGCGGTTGACGATGAAGTTGATGTCGCCCTGGCGGTACAGCAGCACGTCCTTGGAACGGTGCCGGGCCACCAGCGAGAAGCCCATCTTCTCGAACAGGGGCTCCAGGACGTTGGGGGTGGGGGAAGCGAACTCGACGAACTCGAACCCGCATAAACCCATGGGGTTGTCGAACAGATCAGCCACAAGCAGACTCCTGCGAAGAAAAACGAACGGAAGGCGAAGCGGAAGGCGCGTTCGTCAGGCGGGAGGCGCGCACGGCACGCCGCGCACGCTGCGTGCGAGGTGGTCACCGTGGAAAAGCGCGAAGCCGGGCATGGTCTGGAGCCTGCGATTGTCCGCCCTCGGGCGCGAAGCCGCAAGCAACAGTTAGCATTCCCGTATGCGGATCCTGCTGGTCGAAGACGACAAGGTGCTGGCCGACGCGCTCACGCGCGCGCTGGTCCAGTCGGCGCACGCCGTCGACAGCGTCAGCACGGGCGAGGAGGCCGACCACGCGTTGGCCCTGGGCATCTACGACCTGGCCATCCTCGACATCGGCCTGCCCGGCCTGTCGGGCCTGGAGGTGCTCAAGCGCCTGCGGGCCCGCAAGTCGACCACGCCGGTGCTGATGCTCACGGCTTTCGACACGATGGAGGACCAGGTCCGCGGCCTCGACCTCGGCGCCGACGACTACCTGTCCAAGCCCTTCGACCTGCCGGTGCTGGAGGCGCGGGTGCGCGCCCTGCTGAGGCGGGGCACCAATTCCACGCCTTACCTGGAGCACGGCCTGCTGCGCTTCGATACGGTGGGGCGGCGCGTCTTCCACGACAAGAAGCCGCTGGAGCTCTCTCCGCGCGAACTGGCGGTGCTGGAACTGCTGCTGATGCGCGAGGGCCGGGTGGTGAGCAAGGAGCAGATGGTCAACCACCTGTACGGCTGGGGCGACGAGGTCGGCGACAACGCTATCGAGGTCTACGTCTACCGCCTGCGCAAGAAGCTGGAGCCCCTGGGCTGCGAGATCCGCACGGTGCGCGGCATGGGCTACCTGATGGAGCGCGGCGATGCAGCGCCCTGAGCCGCTGCTGCAGCGCAAGCTGCTGGCCTGGCTGCTGGGACCCTTGTTCTTCCTGCTGGTGCTGGACACCGCGGCGGCGTACTGGACCTCGCTGCGCTTCTCGCACGTTGCGTACGACCGCGCGCTGCACGAGATCGCCCGCGAAATCGTGCTGCACGTGAAGCCGGGCGAGCCGCGGCCGCGGCTGGAGTTATCGGAGAGCGCGGAGAAGGTGCTGCTGCTGGACCAGGAAGACCAGCTGCACTATCGGCTGTCGGCCCAGGACGGCGCGCCGCTCGGCGGCGACCCCGGCTTGCCGTCGCCCGGCGCCGGCCTGCCGCGCAATGGGCAGCCGCACTTCTACGGCGCCCGGCTGCACGACCAGCCCGTGCGCATGGTGGCGGCCTGGATGCCGATCGCCGAAACGCCGGGTGCGCCGCTGGTGCTGGTGCAGGTGGCCGAGACGCTGAACAAGCGCACCCGCCTGGCCTGGGAAATGGTGGCCAACGTGGTGCTGCCGCAGCTGCTGCTGATCGTGGCCGCCACCGCGGTGGTCTGGTTCGGCGTCTCGCGCGGCCTGCAGCCCTTGCAGCGGTTGCGCCGCGCCGTTTCGGATCGCTCCCACCTCGACCTGAGCCCGATCGCGTTGGAGGACGTGCCGGGCGAAGTGCGGCCCGTGGTGGAAGAGGTCAACGAACTCATGGCGCGGCTGGGCAAGACCTTCGATTTCCAGAACCGCTTCGTGGCCGACGCGGCCCACCAGCTGAAAACCCCGGTGAGCGGCCTCAAGGCGCAGATCGAGCTGGCGCTGCGCGAAACGGACCCCGAGCGGGTGCGGCATTCGCTCGCCCAGCTGTACATCAGCGCGGATCGCCTGTCGCGGCTGGTGCGGCAGCTGCTCTCGCTGGCACGCAACGAGCCGGGCGCGCTCGACACGGTGCAGCTGCGGCCGCTGGACCTGCATGCCTTCGCGCTGGAGGTGAGCATGGAATGGGTGCCGCAGGCCATCAAGCACGACGTCGACCTCGGCTTCGAGGGGCCGGACGAGCCGCTGATGATCGACGCCGACCACGACCGCCTGCGCGAACTGATCAACAACCTGATCGACAACGCCATCCGCTACAGCCACCAGCATGGCCGCGTGACGGTGCGCACCGGCCGCAGCGCCGACGGCCACGCGCAGCTGGCGATCAGCGACGACGGCCCGCGCATCCCGGTGGCGGAACGTGCGCGCATCTTCGAGCGCTTCCACCGCCTGCTGGGAACGCAGGCCGACGGCAGCGGCCTGGGGCTGGCGATCGTGAGCGAGATCGCCACCTTGCACGGTGCGCGCATCACGCTGGAGGAAGACACCGACGGGGTCGGCAACACCTTCAGCGTGTTTTTCCGGCTGCGTACGTAGAACCCACACGCGAAAACAGCCGCTGTAAGCGGGCTGAAAGCTGGCGTCCAAGTTGCTGACAGGCCAGGTCCGTAGCCTCGCAGGCATCGGCAGCGCAGTGCTTCCGGTGCCCCATTCCCCTGCGAGGAGACAACATGTCCGACGTCACGAGCCCGGTATTCTGGCTCGCCCTTTCCCAGATCATCCTGATCAACATCGTGCTGTCCGGCGACAACGCCGTGGTGATCGCCCTGGCCTCCCGCTCGCTGCCGCCGCACCAGCAGAAGAAGGCCATCCTCTTCGGCTCGGTGGGTGCCATCGTGCTACGGCTGGTCCTGACTTTCTTCGCGGTCTACCTGCTGACGCTCCCCTACCTGAAGCTGATCGGCGCGGCGCTGCTGCTGTGGATCGGTATCGGCCTGCTGAAGGGCGACGACGACGGCGAGGACATCGAAGGCAACTCCAGCCTGATGGCCGCGGTCAAGACGATCGTTGTCGCCGACCTGGTGATGAGCCTGGACAACGTGATCGGCGTGGCCGCCGCCGCCAAGGGCGACGTCGCGCTGCTGGTGATCGGCCTCGTGATCAGCATCCCGCTGATCATCTTCGGCAGCACCATCATCCTGAAGCTGATGACGCGCTTCCCTGTCATCATCACCCTCGGCGCCGCGCTGCTGGGCTGGGTGGCCGGCGAGATGTGCCTGAGCGATCCGGCCATCCACCACTGGGTGGAGCAGCAGCCGCACGTGCTGCACTACATCGTGCCGGCTGCCGGTGCGCTGCTCGTGGTCGCCCTCGGCAAGTGGCTGGCCAGCCGCTCCGCCGCCGAAGGCGCGGAAGCCAAGGCCGCCGGCGCGGAAAAGCCGGCCCACTGAGCGAGCCCGCGCGATGGGACAGCTTCTCGTCCCGGTGGACCCGTACGACGCGGGCCGCACCCGCTCCGCGGTGGAGCAGGCGCTGCGCATCCAGCGGGACGAACCCGCCGTGCACATCCGCCTGCTGCGCGTGCAGCCCCGCATGTCGGGGCACGTGGCCGGCTACTTCGGCAACCGCGAGCTGCAGCTGCTGCAGCACGAGGCCGGCACGGAGGACCTGCAGTTTGCCGAGGGCCTGCTCAAGGCGGCCGGTGCGGACTTCACCAGCACGGTGCTGGTGGGCCGCGGCGCCGAGACCATCGCCCAGGCGGCGCGCCAGTACGGCTGCGACCGCATCGTCTTCGGCGACGAGCCGCCCAGCCTGGCGGGCCGCATGTTCGGCTCGCTGGCGCAGCAGGTGCGGCACCTGCTGGGAGGCGCGTCAGTGCAGGTGATCGGGTCCTGAGCGTAGGGTGGGTTCGCGCCAGCGACCCCACCATGCCCTCACTCCTCCGGCCGCCCCAGCGGCTCCTTCTCGCCGGTAGGCGCCACGCCCAGCACCTGGATCAACTTCCCCAGGTCGCGATCCAGCCGCGCCAGCGTCGCTGCATCGAGGTGCGCGAGGGCATCCGGCAGCACGCCGGTGAACGGCCCCGGCGCCTTGCGCAGCACGCGCGTGCCTTGCGCCGTCACGCGCAGCTGCACCGCGCGGCGGTCGCTGCCGGAACGCTCCGCGGCCAGCAGCCCGCCTTCCAGCAGCGGCTTGATCAGGTTGCTCGCCGTCGATTGATGCACGTCCATCGCGCGCGCCAGGGCGCTCACGCCGATGCCCGGCTCGCCGGCCACCACGCTGAGCGCCCACACCTGCGCGCCCGCGACGCCCGCCTGGCGTTCGACGCTGCGGAAGTGCGCCTTCACCGTGTTGAACACCAGCCGGAAGCGGCGCAGCACGCGCGTGGCGGGTTCGTTCAGCGGGTCGGACGTGGCGAGCCGCGGCTTGCGCGTGGTGCGGGAGGGGCTGGTCGGCATGGGGAAATCATAGGGCCCGCGACGCGCTGCTATACTCGCGGCCTCCTGAAATGCCCAGGTGGCGGAATTGGTAGACGCACTAGTTTCAGGTACTAGCGGGTAACTCCGTGGAGGTTCGAGTCCTCTCCTGGGCACCAATGAATTGGTGAAAGAAGCCGGCCTTGCGCCGGCTTCTTTCATTGCACCTGCGCGCTGAGCGCGCGCGCCGTCTCCAGGACCGCCTTCGCATAGCGCTCGTCGTAGCGGTGCGCCGGCATGGTCAGCGTGAGCGCCGCGGCCAGCGTGCCGTCGGCGCTGAACACCGGCGCCGAGATGCCCGAGACCCCCGGCAGGCGATCGCCTTCGGCCGCGAGAAAGCCGTTCCTGCGGACGGTGGCGTAGAGCCGGCGTTCGCTCGCGCTCGCGGTGGCGGCCAGCTCCGGGTCGAAGGCGCACAGCACCCGCCCGCCCGTTCCCTGCCGCAGCGGCAGCACGTCGCCCGCCTTGATGTGGTCGCGCACCGGATGCGGCGAGTCCACCCGGTACAGGCACAGGCGCACTGCGTCCGCGCCCCTGCCCTGGCGCACGTGATAGGCCGCGCTTTCGCCCGTGCGGTCCACCAATTGCCGCAGCAGGGGCAGCACCACCCGGTCCAGCGAGAACGAAGCCGCGTAGATGGCATGCAGCCGCGCGATCTCGCGGCCCAGCGCATAGCGCCCGTCGTCCAGCCGCTGCACGCATTGCGCGTGCTCCAGCGACGCCAGCAGCCGCAAGGCGGTGCTCTTGTGCAGCCGGCAGCGCTCGGCCAGTTCGGCCAGCGACAGGGCGGCGTCGCCGCTGCGGAACGCGCCCAGCAGCGTCAGGGCGCGGTCGACCGCGGCGGCGCCACCGGGCGCGGCATGGTCGTCGGCGACGGAGGCGGTCAGGGACTTGCGCGGCATGTTGACTTCCGGGACGGCGTAGGCCAATATTTCATTAGAAAGAATTGCGTTCTATCCTACAGAATATCTCATGAAAAGCCAACCCGCCGTCCTCATCAGCGAAGTGGGCCCCCGCGACGGCCTGCAGTCGGTCGACGCGGTGATGCCCACCGGCGACAAGATCCGCTGGATCACCGCGCTGCATGCCGCCGGCGTGCGCGAGATCGAAGTCGCGTCTTTCGTGCCGGCGAAGCTGCTGCCGCAGATGGCCGATGCCGCCGAAGTGGTGAAGCACGCGATCACGCTGCCGGGCCTCACCGTCATGGCGCTGGTCCCCAACCTGCGCGGCGCCCAGGCCGCCTTCGCGGCGGGCGTGCACAAGATCACCATTCCCTGCTCCGCCAGCGAGGCGCACTCGCAGGCCAATGTGCGCATGACGCGCGAGCAGATGGTGGCCAGCGTGCGCGAGATCGTCGCGCTGCGCAACGACACGGCGCCGCAGGTGAAGATCGAAGCGGGGATCTCCACCGCTTTCGGCTGCACGCTGCAGGGCGAGGTGAAGGACGACGACGTGGTCTGGATGGCGGCGCAGGTCATCGCCGCCGGCGCCGACGAATCGGGCCTCTCCGACACCACCGGCATGGCCAACCCGGCGCAGGTGCGGCGCCTGTTCAACCGCGTGCGCGCCGAGATCGGCGACCGCACCGGCGCGGCCCACATGCACAACACCCGCGGCCTGGGTCTCGCCAACTGCCTGGCCGCCTACGACGTGGGCGTGCGCACCTTCGACGCCTCGCTCGGCGGGCTGGGCGGCTGCCCGTACGCACCGGGCGCCTCGGGCAACGTCGTCACCGAGGACCTGGTGTTCATGTTCGAGGCGATGGGCGTAGCTACCGGCATAGCCCTCGACAAGCTCCTGGAAGCGCGGGCGCCGCTGCAGGCGGGGCTGCCCGGCGAACCGGTCTACGGCATGCTGCCGGAGGCGGGACTGCCCAAGGGCTGGAAGCAGGGAGTGCCGGCATGAGCACCGCGAAGAGACTGCCTTACGAAGGCATCCGCGTCGTCGAATTCACCCACATGGTGATGGGGCCTACCTGCGGCATGGTGCTGGCCGACCTGGGCGCGGAAGTGATCAAGGTGGAACCGGTCGGCCACGGCCGCGAAGGCGACGCCACGCGGCGGCTGCTGGGCTCCGGCGCCGGCTTCTTCCCGCTCTTCAACCGCAACAAGAAAAGCATCGCGCTCGACCTGCAGACGCCGGAAGGCAAGGAGGCGGTGCTGAAGCTGATCGCCACCGCCGATGTCGTGAGCGAGAACTTCAAGCCGGGCACCATGAAGAAGCTGGGCCTGGACTACGTAGCACTGAAGGCGAAGCACCCGCGCCTGGTCTACGTGAGCCACAAGGGCTTCCTGCCCGGCCCCTACGACCACCGCACCGCGCTCGACGAAGTGGTGCAGATGATGGGCGGCCTGGCCTACATGACCGGGCGCCCGGGCGACCCGCTGCGGGCCGGCGCCAGCGTGAACGACATCATGGGCGGCATGTTCGGCGCCATCGGCGCCATGGCGGCCCTGGCGCAGCGCGAGCAGACCGGCGAAGGCCAGGAGGTGCAGTCGGCACTGTTCGAGAACAACGTGTTCCTGGTGGCGCAGCACATGCTGCAGTACGCCGTCACCGGCAAGCCGGCCGCGCCCATGCCGGCGCGCATCTCGGCCTGGGCCATCTACGACGTGTTCCAGGCGCGCGGCGGCGACCAGATCTTCCTGGCGGTGGTGAGCGACACCCAGTGGGCGATCTTCTGCGAGGCCTTCGGCTACGCCGACTTGAAGGGCGACACCCGCCTGAAGACCAACAACGACCGCGTGCGCGCCCGCGAGTGGCTGATCCCGCTGCTGCGCGAACGCGTGGCGCAGATCGGCGTCGAGGAGCTGGCCGAGAAGTTCGAGGCCAACGGCCTGCCGTTCGCGCCGATCACCCGGCCCGAGGAACTGCTGGACGATCCGCACCTGCTGGCCACCGGCGGCCTCGCACCCATCACTCTGCCGGACGGCCGCGCGAGCAAGACAGTGCTGCTGCCGCTGACGCTGGACGGCCAGCGGCCCGGCGTGCGGCACGACCCGCCGAAGCTCGGCGAACACGGCCACGAATTGCTGGCGGAGCTGGGTTACAGCGACGCCGAGATTGCTGCATTGACCCACATGGAGACCAAGTGAACCTGCCCCGACGACAACTGACCGCCTGCGCCGCCGCGCTGGCCCTCTTCACGCTGGCCGGCACCGCCCGCGCCGAGGCCTGGCCGGACAAGCCGATCCGCTTCATCGTGCCCTACACGCCCGGTGGCGGCACCGACACCGTCACGCGCCACATCGCGGACCGCATCGCGCAGGATTCGAAGTGGGCCTTCCTGGTCGACAACAAGCCGGGCGGCGGCGGCAACATCGGATTGGACATCGTCGCCAAGGCCAAGCCCGATGGCTACACGATCGGCATGGGCCAGACGGCCAACATCGCGATCAATCCGGCGGCGCTCCCGAAGATGCCCTTCGACCCGGCGAAGGACCTGGTTCCGGTCGCCCTCGTGGCGGAGGTGCCGATGGTGCTGGTCGTGCCCGCGAATTCGCCGCTGAAGTCGCTGGCCGACCTGGTGAAGGCGGCCAAGGCCAAGCCGGGCGGCATGAACCAGGCGCTGGCCGCCACCGGTACCGTCGGCCACCTGGCCGGCGAGATGCTGGGACGCAAGGCGGGCTTCAAGGTGATGAACATCCCTTACAAGGGCGCGGCCCCGGCGCTGGCCGAAATGATCGGCGGCCAGACCGACTTCATGTTCGCGACGCCGCAAGCCGTGATGGGCCTGCTGGCGGGCGGCAAGCTGCGCGCACTGGCCATCACCTCGTCGAAGCGGGTGCCGGCGCTGGGAAGCGTGCCCACCGTGGCCGAGCAGGGTTATCCGGGCTTCGAGGCGACGGACTGGAAGGTGATCGTCGCGCCGGCCGGCACGCCGACGGACGTGATCCAGCGCCTGAATGCCGCCACCGCGAAGGCGCTGGCCGAGCCCGGGCTGGTGGCCAAGCTGGCCGAGGAAGGCAGCGTGCCCATGAGCGGCAACCCGGCGGCGGTGCTGAAGTACATCCGCGACGAGCAGAAGGAGTGGGGCGCGCTGATCCGGGAGGCGGGAATCCGTTTCGAGTGAGGAGATCCACGAGGGCCGTACAATTGCGGCCCTCCCACGCATCGCCGGCCCATGAAGTACATCCTTTCCCACCAGGTGCTGGACGAGATCCTGCAGAAGCACCGCATCAAGTCGAACGACCTCACCGGCATCGACAAGCTGTTCGGCGGCGCCGACGGCTACTACTGGTACCACACGCTGCGCCACCTCTGCCCGAAGAAGGAAGTGATCGTCTGGAACGGCCTGGAAGCCATGCGCGCGGCGATCCAGGGCCATGAGGACGAGACGGCGGCCGAAGACGAAGTGAAGCCGCAGCAGCTGAAGGACGCGCACCTGCAAGCCATCGCCGGCCTGCTCGGCCTTCCCGCCTGACCCAGGACCTGTTTCCCCCGCAACCGGGAGCCGTCGAAGCGATCGGCCCCCAGTCCTTCGTCCTGCGCGGCTTCGCGCTGCCCCACGTGGACGCACTGTTGCCGGCGCTGCAGGCGATCGAAGCGGCCGCGCCCCTGCGCAACATGGTCACGCCCGGCGGCCTGGCCATGTCGGTGGCGCTCACCAACTGCGGTGCGCTGGGCTGGACCTCCGACCGGCGTGGCTACCGCTACACCGCCACCGATCCCCTCACCGGCAAGCCCTGGCCGGCGATGCCCGCGCCGCTGTCGCAGCTCGCGCACGAAGCGGCGTCCGCCGCCGGCTTCCCCGATTTCGATCCCGACGCCTGCCTCGTCAACCACTACCTGCCCGGCACGCGCCTGTCGCTGCACCAGGACAAGGACGAACGCGACTACGCGCATCCCATCGTCTCGGTCTCGCTGGACATGAGTGCCACCTTCCTGTTCGGCGGCCTGCAGCGTGCGGGCCGGCCCCTGCACGTGCCTCTGCACCACGGCGACGTGGTGGTGTGGGGCGGCGTCGACCGCCTGCGTTACCACGGCATCGCGCCGCTCGCCGACGCGCCGCATTCCTTGCTGGGCAGCCGCCGCATCAACCTGACCTTCCGCCGCGCCGCCTAGCGTCTTCCTAGGGCTACTCCTCTTTGCGGATGAGGACTCGGACGCATACGGTTACCTTCGGTGGAGTAGTAGTTACCAGTCAGGGGACAGCAATGGTCAAGCGCAGTACGGGCCTCGCAGGCATTTCCAATCTCTCGGTCATGGCCCCGGTGCGCGCCGGCATGGTGGCGGGCTTCGAACCCATCAGCTATCTCGGCCGCCTGCGCAAGGTGCTCGATGCGCTGCACACGTCGCGCCAGAACCTGCGCGAGTCGGAGATGTTGCCGCCCTTCTTTCCCGACGTGGTCGGGCGCTTCCGCATCATCCACAACTTCCGCTACGCGCTGGTGCCGCCGGCCACGCCCGAAGGCACCTGGCAGCTGTCGCTGAACGTCACCTATGACGGCGGCTTCGAGCCCTACATGCGGGTGATCTACCGCGACATCGGCACGCTGCTCGACCTGCTGTTCTGCCATTCGCCGGAATACCCCGGCTCGCGCACCTCCAGCTTCGACGAATACTGCGCCTGGGTGCGCCGCAACGAAATTGCCGGCGGCATCTTCTACGACGACTCGGCGATGACGCTGGACGACCACCAGTACCTCGCGCAGGTCGAGAAGGCGCAGCGCGAAGGCCCGGCCGCCGATGCCGACTTCGCGCGCATCTGCATTCCTTCCGACGTGAAGCGCGACCAGGCCGCGATGCTCAAGGCCAGCAAGGACCCGCTGAACGCGCTGGTGCTGCCGCTGCGCACGCTCAAGGGCCTGTTCCGCCTCTCGGCCTACTTCCCCGCCGGCGACACACCCGACGGCGGCGAGCTCGGCGTGCTGCGCCGCTTTGCCCGCAACGTGCTGAAAGAGCCGATGGCGGTGATGGGCGGCCTCGACCACGCGCCGCTACCGCCGGACCTGCGCGGCACCTGGCTGAAATACAAGGGCATGTACGCCGACGAACTGGGCTGGCTCAAGTACGACCAGCCGGACGACGACCGCAAGCCCGAGCCCGCCGCCGCCGACCCGTCCAAGGTGCAGTCGCACATCTTCAGCAGCGGCGAGCGCATGACGCACGGCTGCTCGGTGCTGCTGCGCATCGACGACAAGGACAAGGCGCTGGCGAATTTCCCGACGCTGGCCTCGTTGTGCGGCGCCGTGCCGGCCAGCGGCATCGGCTACCTGATCGCCTTCACCTACGCCGGCCTGAAGAAGCTGGGGATTGCGCAGGAGCGGCTGAACGCCATGCCGCAGGAATTCATCGACGGCATGGAAGCGCGGGCCGCGCTGCTGGGCGACGTGCGCGGCAACCACCCGGACCGCTGGACGCGTCCGCTGCGCTACGAGCAGGAAGCGAGCGGCCAGCGCGTCGACATGAAGGCCGTGCACGTGTTCGTGCTGCTGCGGCTGGCGGACGAAACCGACACCACCAGCGGCTTGCATCCGCGTTTGCAAGGCGCCGTGAAGGCGCTGGAGGAAGGCACCGGCCTGAAGGTGCTGTCGGTGCAGCCCACCCGCAGCTACCGCAGCAAGCCCTCGGAGCCGGTGGCCAACCATTTCGGCTTTGCCGACGGCCTGAGCCAGCCCGAGGTGCAGCTTGCGGGCCAGCCCGCGGCCAAGCCGGTCGCCAACAACGACGTGGTGAGCGCGGGCGAACTGCTCCTGGGCCACCGCAACGACCGCGGCGACGAACCGGGCAAGGGCTTCGACCCGCTGCTGATGGACGGCAGCTTCCTGGTCGTGCGCAAGCTGCGCCAGCGCGTCGACAACTTCGACAAGGCGATGGAGAAGCTCACGCCGGAGCAGCGCGCGGTGGTGCCGGACAAGATGATGGGCCGCAAGCGCAACGGCGACCCGCTGGTGCAGCTGCCCGCCGGCTCCACCGGGCCCAACGACTACAACTACGAGCAGCCCGCGGCCAGCGACGGCTGCCCGTTCCACTCGCATGTGCGCCGCGCCAATCCGCGCGACGGCCGCGCCTACACGCCGCGCATCCTGCGCCGCGGCATGTCCTACGGCCCCATGTCGGCCACCGAGCGCAGCACCGACCGCGGCATCGTCTTCATGGCCTACTGCGCGCGCATCGCGGAGCAGTTCGAGGCCATCCAGCGGTGGGTCGCGGGCGGCAACAGCAGCGGCGTCGGTTCGGCGCAGGCCGACCCGTTCCTGCGCGTGCCGCAGGTCGGCGAGAAGACCACCTTCCGCTACCTCGACGAGCAGGGCGGCGTGGTGCGCGTGCAGTTCGACGACCAGCCGCTGGTGCAGCTGCAGTGGGGCGTGTACCTGTTCGTGCCCTCGCTGGCGGCGCTGCGTTCGCTGGACAGCTTCCGCGAGGCGCCGGCCAAGGTGGCCGCGCCCCCGGCACGCTGCCCGTTCAACCACGACGAGGCCGAGCGCGAGCGGGTGCGCTCGGTGCTCGAAGACCCGGACCGCAACCAGGAAGCGTGGAAGCACGTGCGCGAAGGCAAGGCGCCGGAACTGCAGGACACCGCGTACGGGCACCTCCTGGGGCGCTACCAGGACGTGCTGCACGCGATGAAGGACAAGGGCGGCAAGTACTCGGTGGCCGGCTACGGCGAGCGCATGGGCCAATCCATCGGCCTCAACCTGCTGGGCCTCGACCCCGGCGTCGAGCGCGAACAGCAGAAGCCCCTGAACGATGCCATCCTCGAATACGACGAAGTGACGGCGTTCAACGAGACCTTGCCGATCGTGCAGGACGTGCTGGCCCACTTGCCGAAGCTGCCGCCCGCCAACGCGGAAGACGCGGTGCGCATCCCCATCGACCTCGTGAGCTTCAGCGACCAGGTCATGGCGCGCCTGTGCAGCCAGTGGATCGGCCTGCCGGAAGACCCGGCCAAGGTCCCCAACCCGGTCATGGACATCGGGGGCCGGCTCGAAGACAACCCCGGCAAGCCGCGCTGCCCCGGCAACTTCGCCACGGCTTCGCGCTACATCTTCTCGCCGCATCCGCGCGAGGCGGTGCAGCAGGCGGGCCAGGAGCAGGGCCAGGCGGTGCTGAAGGCGGTGCAGGCCTGGCTGGCGCGCCCGGACCGGCAACTCGGCACGCTGGCGCGGAAGATCCAGGCCGGCTTGAAAGTGGTCGGCAACGACAACAATGAAGCGCTGGCGCACGGCCTGGCGGGCGTGCTCCTCGGCTTCCCGCCCACGGTGCAGGGCAACTTCATCAAGTCGATGGACACCTGGATCGGCGAAGAGTCGCTGTGGGACGGCCAGCAGATGCTGTACGAGGCGTCGCCGGGCACCACCGTCGACTACCCGCAGGCGCGGACTGCATTGCGCGATTTCGTCTTCAATGCGATGCGCAGGAACCCCGTTCCGTCCATGCTGTGGCGCAGCCCCGTGCACAACGGCGTGGTCGACAAGGACGAGCGGCATCGCGTGGTGCTGGGCATCGCCTCGGCGCTGGCGGAGAAGGACGCGCCGCGCGAGCTGGTGTTCGGCCGCGACCGCGATGGCGCGTCGCCCACCGTGCACGGCTGCCCCGGTTACGCGATGGGCATGGGGGTGCTGCTGGCGATGACGGCGGGCCTGATGAAGGCCGGTACCTTGCGCCCCACCGGCTCCCCGGTGCTGCTGATCCTCACGCCGAACAAGCCGGCGTAGCCGCCGGGTCCATCAGCCGCTGCAGGCGCCTGGCGTCGTCCAGGTGCCAGTCCATGCGCATCCGGTCGAAGGCGGCGATCGCCGCCTCCACGGCACGATGCGCGCGCTCTGCCTGGTTCAGGCGCCAGGCGACGTCCGCTTCGCAGAGCTGCGTGACCGCGAGTTCGTGCGCCGAGTCGCGCACGCGTGCCGTCTGGTAGGCCTGGCGCAGGTAGTGCTCGGCGCGCGCGGGGCTGCGGTCCGCGGCGTCGCGCGCGAGTGCACGGTAGGCCATGGCCACGCCCAGCCAGTCGCCTTGCCGCGCGCGCAGCAGGGCCTGCGCCGCGTGATGGCGCGCTTCGTCTTCGCGGCCGCTCTCCAGCAGGCCGGCAGCCAGCCAGCCGTGATTGAGCGAGCGGAACAGGCCGCTGCCGCGCGGCTTGAGCCAGGCCGTGACTTCCGCGATCGTCTGCAGGCATTCGGCGCGGCCCGTCAGCATCCAGTCGGCATAGGCGCTCATCGCGCGCGCGATCGACAGCTGCGTCAGGCTGCGCGTCGCCTCGCAGATGCGGGCCGACTCGTCCGCCGCGGCGCGCGCCTCGCTCCAGCGGCCCTGCCAGAGCAGCACCGCACTGCGCCAGCCGTGCGTGGACGCGCCGATCTCGTGGGTGGTGCCGGCAACGCACTCGATGGCTTCGGCGAAGCAGGCATGCGAAGCGTCGAACTCGCCGCGGTCGCCCAGCACGTAGGCGCGGCAGACCAGTGAGTACGCAAGCCCCACGTTGCTGTGGCGCGCGCTGCGGTGCCGCCGCTTGACCGCGATGGCTTCGTCCAGCAGCGCCAGCGCGCGGTCGTACTGCGCGGTGGCGCTGTGCGCTTCGCCGAGCGAGGCAACCACCTGCGCGACCAGCTTCTGGTCGCCCGCGGCCTGGGCTTCGCGCAGCGCCTGCTCGCCCTGCACGATGGCGACGCGCGCATCGCCCACGCCGTAGCTGATGTAGCTGAGCCAGTGGCGGGCGCGCGCCTGGGTCGCGAGGTCGCCGTGGCGCTCGGCCAGTTCGACGCCGCGGGCGTAGAGCGCGAGCTCGCTGCGCACCGGGTCGAACACGCTCACGCGGCCCAGGCGCTGGACGATGGATACCCAGCGCAGCGCGATCTCCGCGGTCTGCGGCAGCCGCTCCAGCGCGGCCAGTGCCACGCGGTACAGCGCGCGGGCCCGGTCGAGGGCGGAGGCGGACAGTGCCTTGTCGCCCGCCATCTCGGCATAGTGCGCCGCCTGCAGCGCGTCGCCGCCCGCCTCGAAGTGCAGCGCCAGCATCTCCAGCGCCTCGTCGTGCGGCTCGTGCGCGCCATGTTCCTTCAGCGCTTCGGCGATGCGCAGGTGCAGTTCCTGCCGCACGTGCAGGCCCACCGATTCGTAGATGATGTCGCGCGTGATGCCGTGCTTGAAGCGCAGCGTGCCCGCGCGTTCGCCGGGGAACAGGAAGTCCTGCTCCGCCAGCCCGAGCTGCATCGGTCCGGCGGCGGGCTGGCCGGTCATGCGTTCGAGCAGCCAGGCCGGCACCACGTTGCCGATCACGGCCGCCACGCGCACCAGTTCGATCTGCGCCGGGGCCAGGTGCTGCACGCGCGACTCGACCAGCCGGTTCAGCCAGCCGGCGCCGCCTTGCACCCGGCCCTGGCGGCGGCCGGTCTCGCCGCGCGCGGCCGAGTGGCACAGCTCCTCCAGGTACAGGGGATTGCCGTTGGCCTGCGAGCAGATCTCGCCGGCCACGAAGGGATCCGCGCCGGGCAGGCGCAGCGCCACCAGGCGCGCGGCCTCTTCCTCGTCCAGCGGCGGCAGCAGGATGATCTGGTCGGCGGCCGAGGAAATGCCGCCGGTGCCGCCGGTGCGCGTGGACAGCACCACCAGCATCCGGCAATCGGCGCGCTTGCGCAGGGCCGACAGCACCTGGTGCGAAGCATCGTCCGCCCATTGCCAGTCGTCGACGAACAGCACCAGGGGCATGTCGCCGACGGCCATGCCGGCGAACAGCGCGGCGAAGTCTTCCGGCGTTTGCGGCGGCGTCTCGCTGGCGAGGGCCTGCACCATGTGGCGGAAGGGCTGCAGCGGCTCGGCGCCGAGGTCGCTTTCGCAATAACCGCGCAGCACCGTGCAGCCCCAGTGCAGCACGCGGCCGTTGAAGTGCTCGATCAGGCGCGTCTTGCCCATGCCGGGAGCGCCCGCCACGGCCACCACGCGCAGGTGGCCGGAGATGGCGTCGCCCATCGCCTGCTCCAGCGCCGCCAGTTCGTTGCGGCGGCCGCAGAAGGCGGTGGCGCCGGGACGCGCCTTGGCCGCCAGGCTTTCGGCGGCGCTGGCGCGGGCGTCGACGCGGTAGACCAGCAGGCGGTCGGCGCGGCCCTTCACCTTCAGCAGCTGCGGCGGACCGGTGACGAAGAAGCGGCTCGCCGGCCCGAGGGTCTCCTCGCTGACCAGGATCTCGTGTTCCTCCGCGGCGTCCGACAGGCGCGCGGCGATGTTGGGCACCGGGCCGAGCAGCTCGAAGCGGCCCAGTTCCACGTTGCCGGCATGCAGCAGCACCAGGCCCGAGTGGATGCCCGTGTGCAGGCACAACGCAAAGCCTTCGGGCATGCGGATGTCGAGCGCGCGCACGCGCTGGTGCACCTCGAGCGCGGCGGCCACGGCATTGCGGCCGTCGTCTTCCCGCGTTTGCGGGTAACCGAAAAGTGCCAGCAATCCGTCGCCCTGGACGCGCACCACCATGCCGCCGTGGCGGGGGATGGTCTGCTGGTAGACCTCGCGCACCGCGGCCAGCATGGCCGCGTAGTGCTCCGGATCCATGATCTCGGCCAGTTCGGTCGAGTGCGACAGGTCCGCGAAGAGCAGCGTCAGGTAGCGCCGTCCCGGCTCGGCGCCTGCTGCATCATCCTGAGACTCTTCCTTCATCTCTGCCCCTTGCGTGAATCATAAGTGCCGGGAAGGGGCGGCGGAAGTGCATGTTCGTACGCCGGATGCCGGGGTTGCCACCCCGGCCCGGAATCAATACAGGTAGCCGACGCTCAAACGATACACATCGGGGTTCAGCTTCGTGTCGATGTGCTGTCCCGAGCTGAGCGTGGTCCTGGTCTTCAGGAAGCTGCGGGCGTACTGCAGGTCGATGTACCACTTGTCCGCCACCCGCGCCGTGAGGCCCAGGCCCGGCGTCAGCGCGAACTTGGAGTCGACCGACAGCTTGGTGCCGCCCGGCGGGTTGATCGGGTTCAGCGCATTCAGCGTGGCGCTGCCGGCCTCGTCGTAGAAGTAGGCGTAGGTGAGGCCCAGCATCACGTAAGGACGGAAGCGTGCCGCCGGCTCCAGGAAGCGGTACTGCGCGAACACGCTGATCGGCAGCGCCTTCACGGTGCCGATCTCGCCGACGCCCGCGATGCCGCCGGTGCCGGTGATCGAGTGCTTGAAGCCGAAGCCGATCGGCACTTCGACCGACCAGTTGTCGGTGAGCATGCGGCCCACGGCGAGCGTGGGCTGCGTGTCGGACCCGATGTCCACCGTGGTGTTGGGCGGCGCCGGCGGCGACAGCGTGCCGCTCGACGTGTTGGGCGCGATGTGCGTCACGCCGCCGCTGAACATCCAGGTGCCGGCGCTCTGGGCCTGCGCGGACACGCAGGCGGCGGCAACCGCGGCCGCGACGGCCGCACGCAGGAGCAACTTCTTGTTGTTCGTCATGGTTCTTCCTTCGTTGCGGTTCAGAGCCAGCCGGCGCGGGCGAGCGCGCGGGAGATCGAGGCGGCCAGCAGGCGGTGGCCGTAGGGCGTGGGATGGAAGCCGTCGGAGAACGCCCAGGTCTGCCACCAGCCGGCGGTGAGGCCGGTGGGCGGGGCGGCGTCGAGCGCCGCGGACGTGCAGGTGGGGAAGTCGTACGCGGGCAGGCCGGACGAGTCCGTGCCTTTCACCGGGCACGAGGCCTGCGTGGCGTTGGTCAGGCCGTATTCGACCGGGTGGGCCACTTCGTCGGTGAAGTCCTCGTAGAAGGGCACGAGCGCGATGCGCGCATCGCCCGCCACCTTCGCGGCCAGTTCGTTGTTGAAGGCGCCAATCCATTGCTGGATCGCGCCCTTCAGCTGCGCCGCCGCCGTGGCGCCGGCCGTGCCGCCGCCGCTGGCCGCGGCCACGCCGCCCAGCAGGGCCTGGAAGCGCGGCGTGAGCGTGATGTCGGGGACGTTCAGCACCGCGACGTGGGTGGCGCCCTTGTCCAGCGCGCTCGCCTTGATCGCGGCGTAGTAGGTGTCGGCCAGCGCCGTCATGTACATGCCGGCCAGCATGGCCGCGCCATTGGGCTGCGGCAGCGTGGCGGCAATGGTGGCGGGCGGCAGCTGCTGCGCGAGGAAGGCCTGGTAGGCCGTCACGCCGGCGCTGCCCTTGGCCGCGCCGAGGTAGGCGCCGACCAGGTCGGCCGCGTCGTTGCCGCCGCCGTCGACCAGCACGAGGTCCGTCGCGGCATAGGTGCCTCCGACCGCCGAGGCGGCCGTCGACAGCTGCAGCGGCACGCCCAGCGGGCTGGCCGCGCCGCCCGAGCTGGCCGGCACCACGACGCGGCCGCCGCCGATCGCGAAGTTGGTGCAACCCGCGGCGGGGTTCTGGATGAAGGTGGTGCCGGTGAACTTGTAGAAGTTGCACTGGCTGGCGATGCCGAAGTTGGACGCCACCAGTTGCGGGAAGATCGGGAAGCCGGCCGAGTCCGCGGCGTTCTGCACCGTGAACTTGTAGCCGAAGGTGCCCACGTCGGCCAGGCTGTCACCGGCCACCACCACGCGCGAGATCGCTACACGCGGGCCTGCGGCGTCGCCGCCACCGCCGCAACCGGCCAGCAGCGCTGCGGCCAGGCACGCGGAGGCGATCAGCCCGCGTTCGAATGTCCTCGAGAGATTCTTCATGCTGTTGTTCCCCGAATAAAAAAGAACGGTCGTTCGCTTTCGCGAGGGTCAGCATAAGGCGTGGCTCGCGGCCGCGACCAGAGGGTTTTCGCTCGGTCGGCCGGTACGGTCGTGCCGCGCTTCAGAACTTCTTCTGTGCCACCTTCGCATGCGCATCGTTGACGAGCATGAGCGCCGCGGAGCCGTAGTACTTGTGGAACTCGGGGACCATCTCGCCTTGCGCCACCACCGGGTCGGTGGCCACCAGCGCCTGCGCCTCCTCGATCGTCGGCACGGCAAAGATGAAGAGGCCGCGCCAGCCATCGCTGCCGTCGAAGGGACCGGCCAGCGCCAGCTTGCCTTCGGCGGCGAGCCGGCCCATGTTGGCGAAGTGGCCCTTGAACATCGCGTCGCGTTCGGGCCCGGCCGGCACCTTGTTCGGCCCCGTCTTCAGGATCACCAGCACGTAATTGCGCATGCCGCGTTCGTCCGCGCCGACGTGGCGGGCCAGTGCGGGGTCGTACTCGGGCGGGGCGGCCTGCGCCAGCACGGCAAGCGGCAGCAGCAAGGCGGCGAGGGCGATGAAGGTGCGCATGGCGGGGCCCCTTGTGGAAGTCCGGTGCCAGCATACAGAATCCACGCGGTCACCCGACCCCAGGAGAACAACGATGCTTCGCTCCCTGTCCCCGCTGCTGGCGCTTGCCCTGGTCGCCTGCGCGGCGCCTGCGATCATGCCGGTGCACGAAAGCGCCTTCACGCTCTTCGCGCCGCAGTTCCCCGACAACACGCGGCTGGAGACGCGGCACGCGGGCAACATCGCCAGCAATCCCAACTGCGTGGGCCAGAACGTGTCGCCCGCACTGGCGTGGAAGAACGTGCCGGCCGGCACGAAGAGCCTGGCGATCGTGATGCACGATCCCGAGGGCCGCGGCGGCACCGGCGTGTATCACTGGATCGCGTACGGCATCGATCCTGCGCTGGGCGGCTTTGCCGAGAACGAGGTGACGCGGCCTTCGCCGAAGTTCACCGGCGGCAAGAGCACGCAGGACCTGGCGCATTACATGGGCCCTTGCCCGGTGCCGAACACCGGCTGGCATCACTACACCTTCACCGCCATCGCAACCGACTACGAGCCGGGCGCGCTGCCGGCAGGCTTGACGTGGCCGGAGCTGCAGGCGCGCTTGGCGGGCGGGCATGGGAAGGTGGCGAGCAGCATGGTGCTGCGGTTCGGACGGCCCTGATCTCCGGCCTGCTAGCATGCCCGTCACCGCAAGGAGACCCGACATGCCGCGTTCCTCCGCCGTCCTGGTGCCCCTGCTTGCCCTCGTGTTCGCGCTGCCATCGGCGCAGGCCCGGGTCACGCGCATCGTCATCGACGAAGTGAAGCCCCTGCCGGCGACGGACTCCGGCGGCGTGGCGTCCGAGCAGGTTGCGGGCCGCGCCTTCGGCGAGCTGGATCCGGCGTCGCCTGCCAACGCCATCATCAACGACCTGCAACTCGCCAGGGACGCGGACGGCAAGGTGCGCTACGTCGCCACCTTCGTCCTCACCAAGCCCGTGGACCTGGCGCGCGCCAGCGGCCTGCTGTGGCACGAGGTGCCCAACCGCGGCTTGCGGCGGCCCAACGTGCCGGCCGAACGCGGCAACGGCGACATCGACCTCACCAGCGCCTGGCAGGGCGACAACGCCGGCGCCACGCGCGTGCGCGAGACCGCCGCGGTGGACCAGCCGCACTGGTTGAAGCTGCCCATCGCCCGCATGCCCGATGGCGCGCCGGTCACGGGCGAGGTTTTCGGCCGCATCGTGAATCGCTCGGGCGCGGGCTCGCAGCCGCTGATCGTGCAGACCAATCCGGTGCCGTACAAGCCCATGAGCCTGGACACGCGCGAGTCGCGGCTGGTCTCGCGCGTGGCCGAATCGACGCGGGGCGAGGTGATCGGCGAGACGTCCATCGCGCCCGCCGATTGGGCGTGGGCGAAATGCGATGCCGCCAACCCCTTCCCCGGCACGCCGGACCCGACGCAGGTCTGCCTGAAGAACGGCTTCGACGCGGGCAAGCTGTACCAGGTGGTGTTCAAGTCGGCCGACGCATACGCGCTAGGCGTGGGCTTCGCCGCCTGGCGCGACGTCGGCATGTTCTTCAAGACGGCGCGCGCCGACGACGGGGGCACGCCGAATCCGGTGGCGGGCGCCGTGACGCACAGCATCGGCCGCGGCGTTTCGCAGTCGGGCAACTTCCTGCGCGGCTGGCTGCACCTGGGCTACAACCGCGACGAAGCGCAGCGGCAGGTGCACGACGGCCTGTGGCCGATCATCGCCGGCCGCCGCATCGCGCTGAACTTCCGCTGGGCCCAGCCGGACGGCGTGCTGGAGCTGTACCAGGCCGGCAGCGAAGGGCCGCAATGGTGGCTGCCGCATCCGGACCCGGTGCGCGGCGGACCGGCGGTGGGCCTGCTGGATCGCTGCAGCGCAACGCGCACCTGCCCGAAGATCATCGAGCACTTCGGTTCCGCCGAAGTGTGGGCGCTCAAGCTCACGCCGGAGTGGGTGGGCACCGATGCGCGGGCCGATTTGCCGCTGCCGCCCAACGTGCGCCGCTACTACATCGCCGCGAGCAACCATGGCGGCGGCGCCGGCGGCTTCGACACCAGCGTGCCGGGTGCCGCATTGCCAACGAGCGGCCCGGCCTGCCCCGGCAACAACTACGGGACGGGCGTGCTGCCCGCCAACCCGATGCCGCACACGGAAACCGTCAATGCCCTGCGGGTGCACTTCCGCAACTGGGTGATGAAGGGCGTCGAGCCGCCTCCCAGCCAGTGGCCCACGCTCAAGGCCGGCACGCTGGCGCAAGCGAACAAGGCGGCGATCGGTTTCCCGACCTTGCCGCAGTTGCGGCCCACGCTGCCGGAGCCCGACTTCATCATGCCGGTGCTCGATTACGACTGGGGCCCGCAGTTCAACACGGTGGACGGCTCCGGCGTGGCGGCCCATGCACCGCCACCGATCCGGCAGGTGCTGTCCATGCTGGCACCCAAGGTCGACGCCGACGGCAACGAGCTGGGCGGCGTGCCCGTGGTGCTGCGCGAAGCGCCCCTGGGTACCTACCTCGGATGGAACGTCACGGCCGGCGGCGCGCGGCCCTTCCACCAGGGGCAGATCTGCAACTACGTGGGCGGCATGATCCCCTTCGCAAAGACCCGCGCGGAGCGCGCCGCGAACCGCGATCCGCGGCCATCGCTGGAGGAGCGCTATGGCAGCCACGACGGCTACGTGGCGGCCGTGAGGAAAGCGGCGGAGAAGGCGCAGGGCGCCGGCTTCCTGCTGCCCGACGATGCCGAGCGCCTGGTGAGGGAAGCGGCCGCGAGCCAGGTGCTGCGATGATGGAGCTGCTCGTTGACCCGCAGGCGTGGATCGCGCTGCTGACGCTGACCGCGCTGGAACTGGTGCTGGGCATCGACAACATCGTGTTCATCTCGATCCTGGTGGACAAGCTGCCGCCGGAGCGGCGCGAGCTGGCGCGGCGCCTCGGCCTGTTCATGGCCATGTTCATGCGGCTCGGGCTGCTGATGATCCTGGCCTGGATCATCGGCCTGACGGCGCCGCTGTTCACGGTGCCGCTGGCGCGCCACGAGATTTCCGGCCGCGACCTGATCCTGATCGCGGGCGGCCTGTTCCTGATCTGGAAGAGCACCGGCGAGATCCACGCTTCGCTGGTCGGCGAGGAGCAGCACCAGGATTCGAAGGTGCAGGCCACCTTCGGCGCGGTGATCCTGCAGATCATGCTGGTCGACGTCGTGTTCTCGCTCGACTCGATCATCACCGCCGTCGGCATGGTCGACGAACTGGCCGTGATGGTGGCGGCCGTGATCCTCTCGGTCGGCATGATGATGCTGTTCGCCGGCCCCATCGGCCGCTTCGTGTCCGCCAACCCGACGATCAAGATGCTGGCCCTGTCCTTCCTGATCATGGTGGGCATGGTGCTCGTCGCCGACGGCCTGGAGTTCCATGTGCCCAAGGGCTACGTCTACTTCGCGATGGCCTTCTCGCTGGCGGTCGAAATGCTGAATCTCAAGCTGCGGCGGCGCGCCACCGTGCCGCTGGCCGGGCACGGCAAGGAGTACGAGGAGCACGCGCGCGGGCGCTGATCAGCCCTTGCCCAGCATCGTCTTCAATTCGCCGCTGGCGATCAGCGCCTGCAGCTCGGTCGCGCCGCCGACCAGCACGCCCTTGACGAAGACCATCGGGAAGGTGGGCCAGCCGGTCCACATCTTCAGCGCGCTGCGCGGGCGCCACAGCCCGAGGTAGCTGCCGTATTCGAGGTACTTGTAGGGCTGCGCGATCGCATCGAGGGCCTTGCGCGCCCTGGCGGGAAACGGGTTCTGCTTCATGCCGACGATCACCACGTCGTTGGCGGCCACGGCCGCCTTCACTTCGTCGACGATGGCGTTGTTCCAGCCGGCGATTTTTGCGCGCACGGCGCTGTGGATGCTGGATTCGTCGAGGATGGGGCGCGGCATGGTGGCTCCTTGCGAGGGGAAGGGCGACGGTAGCATGCGTGGCCGACTCGCCTGCCCCGATCCGCCTACCAGAGCGCCGCGCCGTTGACGCGGATGTTCTGGCCCGACACCCATCGGCCGCCATCGCCGGCAAGGAAGGCGACGACTTCGGCGATCTCGCGCGGTTCGCCCAGCCGCTTGAAAGGCGAGCGCTGCCTGGCCGCCTCCTGGGCGGCCGCGGGGGCAAGGCCTCGATACAGGTCCGTATCGGTCGCGCCGGGAGAGACGCAGTTGCAGGTGATTCCGCGCTTCCCGAACTCCTTGGATGCGGCGAGGGTGAACTGTTCGAGCGCGCCCTTGGTCCCCGCGTAAAGGGCCGTATTCTCATAGCCCACACCGGTCAGTGAGGCTGAAATGCTGATGATTCGTCCGCCTTCGGACATCCGCGTGGCCGCCTGCTGCAGCGCGAAGAACGGAGCCTTGGCGTTCGCGGCGAACATCTGGTCGAAGTCTTCCTCGCTGAACCCGGTGATCGGACCGAACCTGGCGACGCCCGCGTTGAGCACGAGGATATCCACGCGGTTCCATAGTTTCAAGGCGGCATCAAACAGCTGCTTGGCGGTCGCCGCGTCCTGCAGCCGAACTTCCAGCGCTTCGGCTTGCCCGCCGGCGGACCTGATGCCTTGCACGACCTGCGTTGCCGCATCGGAATTGCTCGCGTAGTTGACGAGAACGCGGGCACCGCGCCCTCCCAGTGTCTCTGCGACCGCGCGCCCAATGCCGCGAGCCGCACCGGTGACGATCGCCACCTTGCCGGAGAGTTCACCGGGTACCGTGCTTGCCATTGCTGTCCCCCCGTAGCAATGCCGCGAGTGTTTCGAACACTTGGGCCGAAGTCAATCCGAACGGCGTGGGGGCAGTGCCGGGCCGGCGAGGTTTACTGCGGCTGCTTTGGGGCCGGAAGGTGCCATCACGCTGCTACTGCGCCGGTGGATCCTTTCAGGCCGGATGGGGCGTCGGTGAATGACCGCTGCAGACTGATTGCGGTCGCTTGGGTTCACCCCGCCGAGCGACCGCTATCGACAGAAGCAGCCATGATTGCCCTCAAGGCTGCAGACGTCCGTACCTCCCGCACAGCGTCTTAAGCGGCCACCTGATCAAAATCCTCCTAGACGCCTTCGACCCAAGGAGAACGCCCGAAAGGGCTTTAGGGGGCCATCGGAACCCGGCGAAGAGGCTACTCACCAGGCGTGGTGCGAGGGACACCGTGGAAGGAAAAGTCCCAGCGGTTTTCGCCCGATTTTTTCCCCTGCACCTTGCTGGGCGGGCCACCCGTCGTGCCGTACGGCCGCGGCGCCGTCCCTTTGCCACCGCCGCCGCCCCTACGCGCCCCGCCACCCTTGCCGCCACCTCCCCCGTGCCCGCTACCCTTGCCACTGCCGCTACTGCCCTTTGCCATTTTCGTGCTCCATGTCATGCGATGCGCCTTCGACGAAGGCCCGTCCACCGCATCTGCGATATCCTGCTGTTCACCGGACCACTGAATTCTGGAAACGTGGAAAAGCTGCACGAGCATCGGTTCGACTGGAAAAGCAAGCCGATCCTGGACAACCTTCTGGTTGCCTACGAACCGTTGACGCTCGCGCGGCCGATGAAGCTGTTCCCTGCAAGGCTAGGGTTGACGCCCGGCGTGCCGGGTATCCCGGCGAGCGATTACTTGGCTGAGCTCCTTCTGGGCCACCGCTCCGTTCAAGCTGCCCTCCGCCGCGAGCTTGGAGACGTGGAGTTCCGCAACCTGCGCAACTACGCTCTGGGCCGAAAAAGCACACAAGGCACTCGCAGCCGTCTGCTCGCTCGCATGGGCGGGAACGAGGAGTTCCTCGAAGGGGTCGCTGAGCACTTCCGGAATCCAGAACAGTCCGGCCTTACGAAGCTTCTCCAGGCCGGCGAGGGTGCGCTGCTCCTGCTTCTGACGGTTCTACTCGGGTCAGGCGCTACCTGTGCGCATTGCGGCAAGAAAATGGTCACACCCCAGGAGAGCTGGTGGGCCCGGCAGCCGTGCGTACTCGCGCCTGCGGAGTTCAGATTCCTGGACCGCCTGCTCTACGTGCCGGTGGCGCTAGCGCAGCTTCCTCGAATCCTGCTGGATGGCGATGCGCCGTCGCTTTCTTGCCTGGGCAGACTCTCCTCCCCGGATCAGCTCCCCTTCCAGCATTGGCTAGACCTTTTGGTCAAAGCGTACTCGTCGCCCGACCTCGCGCACTTGGCCGTTCGCGCGCGAGTAGACGACAAGATGACCGGCACGGTGTACCGGATCCATTCCGGTGCGATGCTCACTGAATCGAATATCGACCTGCTCACGCAGGAACTCGTGGGCGGCGCCAACCGGATCGGAACGGTGCGAAGGCACGGTCGCGCGGTTCGGAGAATTGCATTCGCCGTCGACTTTCTTCAGGCGGCACACGCCGACGAACAGGTGCTGGAGCCGGCGCAGGCTCAGAAGATCGTGCACGACCGCTTGGTGCACCTGTGCGACGACCTTCTGCGCGTCATTCATGCACCGGAGCACCAGCGCAAGAAGGCCGGACCTCGAACCTAGGTCTGACCGGCCGAATTGGGGGTCTTGTACGTCCGATGGCTAAGCCCTGGGAACGGTCAGCATCAACGCGGTGCACCCGATGGTTGAGGTCGATCGACGGGACCAGAGGCGAAGCCGTCGGTCCCTAGAGGGCACCTGCAGACGGGGTACTGTCGGTCGGCTTGGCTACTCGATGATGGTCGTCGCCGTTAGCTGACATTGACCGGCATGCGCGGCGCCGGGTCGCTGTTGGTCGGGAGCGGACTTCGAACCGGCAAATTACTTGTCAAAAGTCCGAACCGTCCTTTCTAGAACACCGGCATCAGTCTTATTTTTTGTTGGGCAGTGGCTTGGGTCCTGGCTTCTGACCCAGAGGAGTGCCACTCCTCTTAGGTGGTGTGCCCCCCGTTGGCGGCACTTGCCCTGTCCTGAAGGCGTCCTGGATGGACGCGATCCCTGTGCCAAGCGGCGGAAGTTCGGCTTTGACTACCCCGACTACTTCGATCTTGCCACCCGACAAGATGACAGCAACCGCCAATGCAGCGGGTACGCCGGCGAGAAGGACTCGAAGGGGATTCTCCCGCCGAATGTCAATGAACTGCAGGTCGGTCCACGCATCCAAGTTCGTCTTTGCGACCTGCGATAGCGCCAACGCGCTTGTACGGCGGTGAGCGACCAGCACATCGTTCGCGAAGGAATGTAGATCGCGTTGAGTGTGCAGCGAGTCTTCGAAGCCTCCACCAAGAGGATCAAGCGTCTGAAGCGCGAGAACGTAAGCGGCGCGGAAGTTGAAGAGAAAGGTGCTGAACTCTAGAACTGAAAGTGCGGCGCCATCAGTCTCGATTACCGTTGCGATGGAGAATTTTTCTGCCATGTTGCCTCCGTCCTCCATCGTCGCATATGTCAGAGTGATGGCTCGATAGTGACAACGCGAGTTTGAATCGCCGTCTGCCGCCCTTGCCCCGATCACACGAAGCAGGCACGAGCCTACAAGGTGTCCGATTTAGGCGAGGTCCTCCTCTAGCCACGAGCAGCCCGACCGCATAAAGGCGCCCAGCGGTTCGGAGAGTCCGACTTGCCCGAATGCGCTGGCCCAAAGTGCCCCTCGGTGGATATCATCCTTCCGGAGAAGGAGGTGACTATGGGGAAAGGTCCGGACGAAGAGAAGCAGGAAGCGGCCGCTGCTGCTGTCGTGAAGAAGCCCAAGGCTGCCAAGGCTGCGCTCGGTGTCAGAAGGCCCACGGCTAAGTCTAAGCCTAGAAAGCGATCAGGCGGGGCCAAAGCGGCTGGCAAGACCGTCACAGCCTCAAAGCGAAGCTTTCCGATAAATGGTCTTGAGCAGGCGCTTAGGATTCCAACGGCACTTAAGGACTTTGCAAACGGGAATGCGTGGCCGCCCGCTGATGTGGCGAACGCCATGAGCATGGGTCTGAGTACTACGTTTTTCTACCTGACGCAGAGCAGTGTCCAGTATGGACTGACGGCCGGAACGCGCGACTCGAAGAAGATCGAGCTAACGGATCTTGGGCGTCAAATCGTCTACCCGAAAAGCGTGGACGAGGAACGAAGCTCGTTGTTGCGAGCATTCCGGTGTGTTGAACTGTTCGCGAAGGTCTATGACTACTACCAAGGCAAGAATCTTCCGGAGATCCAGTACCTCAAGAACACTCTCAAGACTGAATTCGGCGTCGCTGAAGAACACCAAGACCAGTTCTACGAGGTCTACCAAAAGAACCTGACGTTTCTACGCAGCCGGCAAATCAATCTCGACATCCCCAAAGGCCCTGACGGAAGCGGAAGCGCGCGGAACAATTCCATAACCCTTGGCGAGTCGACGGACGCGAGCGGGGCGGTCGCATTCGTCGCAATGCCATTTTCCGAGCGCACGGACAGATATCCGAAGGGATACTTCGATGAAGTATTGAAGCATCTGATCACGCCGGCGGCCGTGAAAGCGAAGTTCACGGCGAAAACGGCCAAGAAGGCCGGTAGCGAGGTTATTCAGTCAACGATTGTGAATGAACTCGACTCGGCTGACCTGGTTATCGTCGACTTGACTGAGCACAATCCAAATGTGCTGTTTGAGCTTGGAATGCGCATCGCATTCAACAAGCCTGTTTGCCTAATTCGAGCGAAGGGCACGCCGCCGATCTTCGACATCGATCACATGCTTCGGGTCTACGATTACGACCCAAATCTCTGGGCATCGACCCTGGAACAAGACGTGCCGGCGCTCTCGGAGCACATCGCGGAAACCTTTAAGAACAGGGACACGGCCAGATCGTATCTTGCGATACTCAGAGAGCAGAAGGGCTGAGCTGGACGTTTCGCTAGGTGGGCTATGACAAGTTAATCTGGCTTCCCACAAGACAGCTTCCGACCCACAGAGGACGTTATCGACTGGATACCGCCTGCGCCTTCTTGCGTATTCTCACTCGCGCAGTACCAGGCAGGTCGTGCACTTCGATGGCTAGGTCGTGCTTCTCCCTCGCCCAAGCGATCACTGCTCGTCGACCAGGCTGTGAACACTTCTTCTCTCCGCCGGCTCGCGAGATGAACATTAGCCGGCGCACTTCGTTACCCGATTCTTTAGCTATCACCGCCTTGAGGATGTCCTTCTCGAACTCGCTCTGGGGGTTCGGGAGACCCAGGGCGATCTCCACGATTGTCCTCTCCTCGGGAAAATAGAAGTCAACTGCGAATCCTGTGTGGCCGCAAATCTTCCGCTCATGGCACCGGGCGCCGAACGTGTCACCTAACTGCTCATGAAGCTGTCGCAGGAACAAGGCCGTGGCTCTATCGCCCGCGCCGGGGCCAAGAACCTCTTGAAAGGCAGGGACACTTGCCGCGAGGGCCCGTGCCGCAGATAGGAGCATCGCCGGTCGATCCATACATCAATCGTCGCAGGCAGCTAGCATTTTCGCAATGGCCGGATGCAGACATTCATATGCTGCAGCCGCTAGGCCGGGTACTGGGTCGCTAGCTCCTGACACACCTCAGGGGCCGCGACTTTGAACAGGTAGCACGCCAGTTCGGCTCCATGGTGGTGTCCGATAGCCTGAATTGCAGTGGCGAACTGCTGCTCGTCGTGAGCTTGCAGAGCCATACGCTGAATCGCTGTTCCGAAATCGATCTCGGGCCGAAAGTGGCGCGCGCCGCTGTCTTTCGGCGCGCCGGCGGGCGGGCGTGGCCCGGACCCCTTCACCAAGATGTGAACAACATACGCTGGGGGGATTCCGTCCGCGGTTGCTCGCATCCTCGCGTACTGCGAGGCCTGGATGCCCGCTTGAACAACTACCGGGAGCTGACGACGCTTTCGAGGAGTACCGGTTGCACCCGTGAAGCTCAAGTCTAGCAGTTGGCTGGCGTAGTTACCTTTCACCTCGATGAGCGCACCGACGTGCAGCCTGAATTCATCTGAATTCGGAAGGCGACAGAGAGCAAGATCCGCAGTCGGCCCCTCTCGCTTGTGCCGGGGAACGATGACAGTCTCCCGGTAGCGATCGTTCCCGTGTTGCTCAAGCCAACGATCAAGTACTCGGCAGACATGACCTTCAAAGGCTGTTTCGATACCGCCCGCATAGAGAATTGCTTTGAAGCCGCGAGTCTCCGCAACATCATGGACGATATCGGCGCAGATGCGCATAGCGGACCCAGGGTCAATTTCGATCATCAAGCGTCAAGCCAGTGTTCGCAGCGGTGGAAGTCTGCCCGGACACGTCCGCTCCCCACCCAACGCGGACCCCGCACGCGGGGAGCGCCGCATCCACGCTCAGTGCGTGTCCTGCTCACGCTCACGTTGCCGGCTAAGAGCGTGGCTCCTCAAGCACCCCGGTCAAATACCTGACTTCGATGATGTGCAAGGTATGCCTTGAGTGCGGTACCCGGAGCCGCGCGCAAGGATCTAGGCAAGCCAAAATAATCGCGCTCCTCTCTGGCGAGCCGAGGCGAAATGAGCATCTTCCCGCCATCATCAAATGAGATCAGGCCTTTGTCGAACATCGCATCCAAGTGGGCGGCGAGGAGCAGGCCGTTGTGCGGATCGCGGCGCTGTTTGGGTGTTGAAGTGGCCCAAGGTTTCACGTGTGAAGCACGCAGGAGCTCCGGGCAACTCAGGTTCGTGACGGCGCACTTGTCTCCCCAAAACCGCAGAAGATCTTCCCGAAACCTTCCTTGGCCCACGCGCGCCTGGATTTCGACAAGGCGCGTCGTTGCACTCTCGCCACTGTCGCCGTCAAGTTGCGGGACCGGCTCTTCCGGAGTGCTGCGCATTGCGTCCATCAGACGAACCCACGTTGGTGTGCGCTGGCGGTGCGGAATCGTGTTCATGATGGCGGCTGCGACCTTTCGTTCAACCGACATGTAAGCGGTGAACATTTTGGGGAGCGTCGTGCCACCTGTGATTTTCGGCGCATCGAGGGTCACAGGCTCCGCCAGCCACATGAAGTAGTCGTCGGGGCAAACCCAATTGGGCACCCAAGAGACGTCCGTATTCCACACTTGGCGAAATTGTGCCGAGTCGCGGTAGCGTTTCCGGAGCGCTTCGAGCGCCCAAGCGTCCCGCCAGAAATCCCTGACATTGAGCATCCGGGCCAGCCTCTCCCGCTCTGACTGGTAGCGTTCGGCTCCGATGTGCATTGCGTTTCCCGCGACACCCACCAGTTGCTGCACCCGGTCGTGCGAGGCCGTCATAAAGACGAACGTTTGTCCAGCGTGCAACTCCACCGGCGCTTTTTTCATTCCTTCCGTGTGGAATGCACGCAGGCGCTGTCCCTTTTCTACGAATGCCATGCGTGAAGAATTGTTCCATTCCTCATGCCCGAACCCAGTCTTGCCAGGAAAGCTGTCAGCCGCTACACGGACCCCAGATGGGCCAACATAGGAGTTTGTATTCCAGAGTATCGGCTTGAGAACGAACAATGCCATGATTCTTGGAAAGTTGCATCCGCATCGATGATCGTACTATGCGGAACACGTCTTGAAGTCGCAGCGGCGTGCCGCAGCCGCGCAATTTGCCGGCGAGAGCAGACTGAATGTCACCAGGGTCACGGGCGTTGCCTGAAGCCGCAGCTACGTCTCAGGCCTTGAGTTCAGTGGAGGTCTGTGACTACGCAGCGTCCCTTCTCCAGGAAGGGCGCTTTTGCGCATGGTGAGCTCCTCCCGCAGAGTGGCGCAGGATGAGCGACGGCCGCTTTCGACCCTTCGCGTCGTCCACGCTTGTGCAGATTGGGGCGGCTCAATGACCGCATTGGAGCCGAGACCGTGAACTGCGCTTCCACCGGTGAGTGACCGCAACCGCTGCAAAACAGTCGTTCCTCCCGTTCGATAGACGCGGCAGCCCGAGGCTGTTGCCCCCCCCAGTTCCAACCGAGCGGAAACCGACTACCGGCCAGAAGCATTCCTCTCGTCGCCCGCCCGCGTTGGCTTTTCCACGCCGCTGCAGCCCGGCCCGCGCCTGGCGTGTTGAGGGCATCACGCATCCGAGCGAGCTCGATGGCACCGGTCGCTCGCCCTCGGCGCGAAGTTCACCTTCGTCGGCCCTCGGTCCAGTATGCGGCTGCTGTCGTGGTCCAGCCGGCGTGCGGCATTCCGTGCGCATCCTCGCCGACGAATGAAGCGTGGCATGTCTCTTGGTTCAAGCGGACTTCGCCTTCGCGCGATCCATCGTCGACAACGAGGTGCGTGCGCGTCGGGATGTGACCGGTGTAACGAGTCGCGAGTGTCCCCAGTCTGGCTGATGCCGCTCTGGTGCCGGCCGCCTAACTTGGCTTCACGGACTCTGGAGGAGATGCCCTCATGGCCAAGGAAGAAACCCGCCCCGCTGCCGGCCCCATCGCCGTGCATTTCGCCGGACTCGAACCGGATGCGCAACCGCCTGCATTCGCGGTCTACGAGACGGACGTCGCCGGCAGGCCGCTGCGAAAACTGGCCGTCTACAAGGGAGGCAGCATCGAGCTTGGCGAATCGGTGGCCAAGGTCCGCTATGTCGGCCTCGGCCCCGACGTCCAGGAGTTCGCGAGCCTGCCCAAGGAAGCGATCACGCGATACCGGCTCTCGTCGGTGCTCGCACAGTGGCAGCGCAACGGCCTCGTGATCGGCAAGGCCATCTCGGACCGCTTCCACCTTTTCCGCACCTGCGTGTCCGGCACGGCGCTGAAGTGCCGGCCGTGGTGGTACGACCTCATCGTGCATCCGGTGTTCGATCTCAACCCGGTGGCCAAGGTGCTGCTCGCGCAGCAGGCCTTGCGTCCCGCGGCGCTGGACTTCAAGCCGAACCTGTTCCCATGGCGCTGCCTGCCCATGTGCGACGGCATCGTCGAGATCTATGAGCGCGAGTGCTGCTGCGACCTGCACATCCACATTCCCGACCTCATCGATCGCTTCGCGGACATCTTCCAGGAGATCCCGATTCCCGTGCCCGACCCGTGGCCCGATCCGTGGCCGGGACCGGGTCCCGGCCCCGATCCCGGGCCATTCGCTTCGCTCGAAGCCGGATTCGCGGCCGGCCTCGGCGCGAAGGCGGCCCGCAAGAGCCGCAACCTGAGCGTGGATCCCACGCGCAAGGCGCTCGTCAACGCGCCCCCCGAGCGGCTGTTCGACGACTACGCGGCCTTGCGGCGGCTGCCCACGACGGCGTTGCAGGTCGAATACTTCAGGGCCCGCCCGTACCTCTACCCGCTGCTGTGCCACTGCACGACCCGCAAGCTGGGCGAAACCTCGCTGCAGCCCGGAGGACGCTTCGACTTCTGCTTCCTCGACTGGCCGCACCTGCACCACCTGCACGCCTTCTGCACCACGGTCTACGCCTACAAGGTGCGGCAGTTCATCAACGGCGCCTGGGTGGTCGTCTACGACGGCCTCGCCGCGCACGACTACTTCTCGGCCGGCGACGACGCGGTGCTGCACTCGTACGACAAGCGAGCCATCGTCTGCGACGATCCGCAAAACCAGGGCGACGGCACGGCCTACGCCATGCTCGACACCGTGGGCAGCATGGAGCATTTCAACTTTGCCGACCAGAACGGGGAATCGCACCACGCGGCGCTCGACGCCGACGACGGCACCATCGTCTTCGGCGGTGTGCCTGGCTGCCCCTGGGGCAGTGCGCTTGCGCTGCACCTTCTCATCACACCCGAGATGAAGCAGGCCGCGGTCGGTGCCAGGTACTACCGCTTGAAGGTGGCCGCGGTGAACAATCTCGGCCAGCTCACGAGCACACCGGAGGTCCTGGACGACAAGGTGACCTGGGAGCGCCGCATCATCGGCGGCCCCGGCCCGCAGATCTGGGAGCCCGTGGTGCTCGGTCCCTTGCCCGCGCCCGCGCCGGGCGGCGAGAGCAACCTCTTCACGATCCCGTACTGGGAATTGGGCGTCAACGAGTGGCGCATGGGCATCTCGCAGGCCCACCAGGTGTGGGACACGACCGGCATGAAGAACGACGGCCAGGCCATCTCCCCGAATGGCAGGCACGCGCTGATCCTCGAACTCTTCGACGCCAGCGGCATGCGCATCAAGCCCACCGCGGCGGCGGGCGCCGGCAGTGCCAAGCCGTTCCTCTACAAGCGCTGGAAGAACGCGCCGAACAACGCAGTCGACGTGGTCCAGCCCGACTTGTCGCACGTCTTCTGGGTGGACAACACGCCGGTCGTGGCCGACATCGTCGACCTGCGCAAGAACGGCGTGGCCAACACCGACGAGTGCCAGTTCATGGTTCGAAATCCGGCTACCGATCCTCCGGACCCGACTTTCTCGATCGGCTTTCGGGCCTACCACGTCAACGGGGTCGACCACGCCGGCAACGGCGACGCCAACTCGTTCATGAAGAACTACAGCATCGGCTGGCAGCGCGGATTGAACGGGTCGACCGGCGTGCTCGGGCCGGCGCCGATCTACGGCGACAACCACCACGACGTGGCCGAGACCGGCCCCGCGGAGAGCTCCGGCTCCAAGACCTTCACGCAGATGCTGACCGGACCCGACGGCATGGGTGGCTTCTTCGTGCGGCCCAAGTGCACGTTCAGCGTGACTCTCTACGTGAGCGCCAAGCACACGAACGGAAGTGCCTGGCTGGTCGGCTACGACCGCTACGAGACCGCGTCGTTCGCGCTGCAGATCGCCTGAGTGGAAGGTCCGAACGCTGGATGGCGCAGTTGCGAGAACCAATCGCGATAAGGCGTGTTCTCCACCAGCCTGCGGTTGAAGTCCGGCGCGCCATCGTCCCACCACACCGGTCCCCGCTCGCCGAGCGCGCGCTTCGCCTGGTCGACCTGCTCGCGCGCGGCGCGACGCTCCGCTTCGGGACGCGTGCCGCGCAGGGCACGCCGCGCATCCATCAGCTGGCGGATCAGTGCCTCCCGCACCTCAGGCGGAAGATGAGGGTTCGACGCGCGCCACAAGCGTCCGCGCACCACGAAGTAGCGGCCGTCGGGCGTGGTCGGATGGCCGACGGTATCGATGCCTGTTCGCCCCAGGCGGATCGGCCCGCGCAATGGCTCCACGGGCGCCACGGTCCGTCCGCGCTGGCGGATCTCCACGACGCCCTCGCGGGCCATGGAGAGCGCCACGGCGCGCACGCGTGGCATCAAGGGCCGCCAATCGTCCGCTTCCAGCGCACGGGCCGCTTCCGACGGGCAGATGGTCGCGAGCGGCTTGCGCAACGCCAGCAGGTCGAGGATGGCAGCGCGAATCCCTGCGTCCGTTACCGGCATGGGCGGCCCGTGCTTCCCATTCTCAGCCGTGGAGCTTCTCGCCGCGAGCCAGCATGTCCACCAGCATCTCGATGCGCCGGGACCGCGTTTCCGCCCGCTTGGCGGTCTGCACCCGCCAGAGCACGGCATACCGGTTGGTGCCATCGAGGCGGGCAAAGAAGGCGCGCGCCTCCGGCCGTGCATCGAGCGCTTTTTCGAGATCAGGCGGCACCACCGCGGTTCGCGCGCCGTCGTAAGCAGCGTCCCAGCGGCCGTCGGCGCGTGCGCGCTCCACCTCCGCCATTCCCGCCGGCTGCATGCGCCCCGCTGCGATCAACGCCTCGGCCCGGGTGCGGTTCGTCTTCGACCACAAGCTGCGCGCGCGCCTCGGCGTGAAGCGCTGCAGCCAGTGCTGTTCGTCCAAGGCCTTCTTCTGGCCGTCGATCCAGCCGTGGCAAAGCGCCGATTCCACCGCCTGCGGGTAAGTGACGCTCGGCTCGACGGCGTCCGGCTTCGCGATCAGCAGCCACACGCCATCGGACGATGCGTGGTTCTTCCGCAGCCACGCTTCGAAGGCACGCTGGGTGGCAAAGCGTTGCGGATCCGGCTGCGCGGGAGTGGTCCGGGGCATGCCGTGCGCTCAGTCGCGATCCGGCGCGCCCAGCGGAAACAGGTGGCGGTACGGCCTCGCCTCACGGACCGCGCGCGCGAACGAGGGGCGCTCGAGCAGGCGTGCCCGGTAGGCGCGAACGCGCGGGTGTTCCGGCGAGATGGGGTGGGTCCAGTCGGCGTAGAACAGCGCGGGCGCCGCGGCGCAGTCCGCCAGGGAGAAAGCGCCGCCGGCGGCCCATTGCTTGTCCCCGAGCTGTCCTTCCAGCCAGCCGTAGGCACGCTCGAGGGTTTCACCGGCCCGGGCGCGGAAGTAGTCGCGCTGCCCCGCATCGCCACTCAGCGCACCGCCCACCGCGCCTTGCACGGGCGACATCACGTGCAGGTCGAAGAACCGGTCGAGGAAGCGCACGTCGAGGGTGGACATGCCGTCGTCGGGGACTAGGCGCACCGGACCGGGATGGGCGCGCTGGAGGTATTCGATGATGATGCTGGTTTCCACCACCGAGCGCTCCCCGTCCACCAGCAGCGGGAACTTGGCCATCGGCCAGCGGCTGAGCCACTCCTGCGCGTGCTGCGGATGGTCCGCATCGATGCAGCGGAAGTCGAACGGGATCTCGTTCTCGTACAGCGCGACCAGCGCTTTCTGCGTGTACGAGGAAAAAGGATGGCCATAGAGAGCGAGTGACATGCGGGCCTTTTTTTTCCGGGCGGTTCGACTTTATCGGAATCGCGTCATCCGCATGGTCGAGCAGCGACGCTCTTATGCCTTCCGTTCTCAGGGTCCCCCGCAATGCGCGTGCTGCCGCACGCGAGTACCTTGGCATGCGGCTCGTCCCGTGTCTCACCCAAAGCCCGTCAAGGAGTTCCCATGAAGAAACTTTCAGCGCTTCCGCTGCTGCTGGCGCTCGCCGCCTGCGGCGGGGGCGACCTCGCACAACTGCCGCCGCCGCCGGACCTCTCCTGCGAGGTCGTCACCGGCAGCGGCTCCGTCGTGGTGGGCTCTGGCCTGCCCGGCGACCCGGCCGCGCCGGAACCGGCGTCCGGCTACCGTACCGGCATGAAGGCCGTGCATGCGAAGTCCTTCATGGTGGTCACCAACACGCCCCTGGCCAGCAAGGCCGGCTGCGACGTGCTCAAGGCCGGCGGCTCGGCGGCCGACGCGGCGGTGGCCATCCAGGGCGTGCTCGGCCTGGTGGAGCCGCAGTCCAGCGGCATCGGCGGCGGCGCGTTCATGGTCTATTACGACGCCAAGACGAAGACGGTCGCTTCGTACGACGGCCGCGAGACCGCGCCGGCCACGGCCACCGAGAACTACCTGCGCTGGATCGACGACGCCAGCAATCGCACGACGCCCGTGCCGAGCGCGCGCGCCAGCGGCCGCTCGGTCGGCACGCCGGGCGTGGTGCGCATGCTCGACCTGGTGCACAAGGAGCACGGCAAGCTGGCGTGGAAGGACCTGTGGCAGCCCGGCATCAAGCTCGCCACCGAGGGCTTCAAGATCCCCGGCCGCATGGCCGATGCGATCGCCAGCAACCGCAGCAACCTCGCGCGCGATGCGGAAGCCACCGCCACCTACTACAACGCCGACGGCACGCCCAAGGCATTGGGCACGGTGCTCACCATCCCGGCTTACGCGCAGACGCTGACGACCATCGCCAACGAAGGCGCGAATGCCTTCTACACGGGCGCCATTGCGCAGGCGATCGTCGACAAGGTCGGGGCGACCGCCGCCGCCGACGGCGTCACGCCGATCACGCCCGGCAAGACCACGCTGGCCGACCTCGCCGGCTACCAGGCCAAGAAGCGCACCCCGGTGTGCACGACCTACCGCGTGTACTGGATCTGCGGCATGGGCCCGCCGTCCTCCGGCGGCATCACCGTGGCGCAGGCGATGGGCATCCTGGAGAACTTCAACCTGGACCTCTACGCGCCCACCGCGATGGACGGCGAAGGCGGCAAGCCGCAGGTGCAAGCCGTGCACCTGGTGAGCGAAGCCGAACGCCTGGCCTATGCGGACCGCGACAAGTACATCGCCGACACCGACTTCGTCTCGCTGCCCGGCGGCACGTGGAACACGATGCTGAACAAGCCCTACCTGCGCACGCGGGCCGACCTGATCAGCTTCTCGCGCAGCATGGGCACGGCGCAGCCCGGCGACCTGGGCGCGGTGCCGCTGGGCGTGATCCCGGTGGCGGAGAACGGCACCACGCAGGTTGTGATCGTCGACAAGGACGGCAACGTCGCCTCGATGACGACCACCGTCGAGTCGAGCTTCGGCTCCTTCCACATGGCCAAGGGCTTCATCCTCAACAACCAGCTGACCGATTTCGCGGCGACGCCGACCGACAGCACCGGCACGCCGGTGGCCAACCGCGTGCAGGCCAACAAGCGGCCGCGCAGTTCGATGGCGCCGACGCTGGTGTTCCGCAAGGCCGCCGACGGCAGCGTGGGTGATTTCGCGATGGCCACCGGTTCTCCGGGCGGCTCCACCATCATCCAGTACGTGGTGAAGACGCTGGTGGGTGCGCTCGACTGGAAGATGGATGCGCAGCAGGCGACGGCCATGGTCGACTTCGGCGCGGCCAACTCGCCGACCACCAGCGTCGGCGGCGAGCACCCCAACGTCAATGCGACCAACAACGGCGCGAGCGACCCGCTGGTCACCGGCCTGCGGGCCCTCGGGCACACGGTGTCGGTGTCGGCGCAGTCGAGCGGCATCGCCACGATCCTGCGGCCGACCATCAACGGCCAGTCGGTGTTGCAAGGCGGCGCCGACCCGCGGCGCGAAGGCCTGGTGCTGGGCGACACCTTCACGCCCTGAACGCGGTAGGACGGCTCCGGCAGCACGAAGCGGAGCCGTCCCGCGAACTTCCCGCCGGCCAGCCCCGACCATGCGTGCATGAGTTACGCATGGCGTTCCTGGAGCATGTTCGGCGTGGGCACCCTGTTCGGGGTGGTCATGGGTGGCGTCCTGTACGCCCCGCCTGAGTTGGCGAACCAGCCGCCTCCGTGGCAGCTGTGGTCGCGCATGCAAGCCGCGCCGGCCGTGGACACCCACGCTTCGGGCGCAGGCCCGGCACCGCTGGCTGCAACCGCACCCGTCGCCGCGGCACCGGTCACCGCCGCGCCCGAGCCCGTGGCCGCCGCTTCGGCGCCCGTGCCCGAGGTGCAGGCGCCGCTCGCCGCCGCATCCGCACCGGTGCTCACCGCCAGCCACACGCCGGCCAAACGCAAGGTTCGGGTCGAGGAGTCGACCGTGTCCGCCGCCGCTGCGCCGTCGCAGGAAGGCATCCGTGTAGCGCCCGAGCCCTTGCCGGCGCCCGTCGAACTCGCGCCGGCCCGCGCCGAGGGCGAGGCCAACGCCGACCCGTCCCGCTAGCTCGTCTTCCGGTTCAGCCGCTGGCGATCGGCCCGTCGAAGGTGCCGCGCAGCATTTCGATCCGAACCGGCCCGCCGCGGCCGGGCAGCTGGGCCTGGAAGCCGAGCGGTCCTTGCAGCACCTCCACGCGCACGAGGTCGCCACCGTCTTCAGGCCGATAGTCGTACTTGCCGGGCTGCCAGATCTCCGCCGCCACGTGCAGCCGCCGCGTACCCAGCAGGCTGCCGATCTGCTTTTGCAGGCGATTGCGTTCCACCTGCAGCGCCTGCACGCGGGCGAAGAGCGCGTCGACGCTGCGCCGGTCGCCGCCTTCCTTGCTCGCGGCGAATGCTTCGGTCAGCAAGGCGCCTTCCTCGTCCACGAGCTTGGAAACCCGGGATCGCAGTTCGGAGATGCTGGTGTCCTCGCCCATGGACTCCAGTTTGCGCGCATCCGGGATGTTTCGAGAAGTCATTGGGCCTGCCACCGCGTCCGTCCCCTCCCACAGGCTTCATTTTGGGTCCAGTCCGACGCGCCGTGCGCGGATCTTCCTCCACCATCGTGATCAGGCCGGGACTTTCTCCCGCGAGCTCGAGAACAGGGAACCATGGCAGAGGCATCGCTGCGCGACACCGTGCTGCAGATCGGCGAAGAGGCGAGGGCGTCGGCCGTCGCGGTCGCGGCGTACGACTTCGAGCACCACACCGCGTGGTCGCTGAACTCGGCGCGCTGGTTCCATGCGGCCAGCACGATCAAGGTTCCGGTGCTGCTGGCCGTGTACGACGCCATCGAGCAGGGCCGCTTCGAGCCGTTCTCGCGCGTGCACGTGCGCAACCGCTTCCTCAGCATGGTCGACGGCCGCCCCTTTCGTGTGTCCACCGAAAGCGATGCGAACGCCGAAGTGCATGCCGCCATCGGCCACATGCTCACCGTGCACCAGCTCGCCGAGCACATGATCGTCACCAGCAGCAACCTCGCCACCAACCTGCTGCTCGATCTCGTCGGGGTCGAGGCCGCGCGCGCGTCGCTGGCGCGCCTGCACCTGGGCGGCATCGACCTGCAGCGCGGCGTGGAAGACGAAGCGGCGTGGGCGGCCGGCCTCAACAACCGCGTGACGGCCGCGGGCCTGTGCGATGCCATGCGCCTCATCGAAGAGGGCAAGGCGATCTCGCCCCAAGCCTCGCAGGCCATGCTGGACATCCTGCACCAGCAGCGTTTTCGCAGCGGCATCCCCGCCGGACTGCCGGAGGATGCGCGCGTCGCCAACAAGACCGGCGAGATCTCCACCATCGCGCACGACGCGGGCATTGTCTACCTGGGTGGCCGCGATGCGTACGTCGTCGTCATCCTCACCGAATGGGAGCAGGAAGTGAACGGCCGGCAGGAAACGATTGCCCGCATCTCGCGTGCTGTCTACGAATACATGACGAGGCGCAGCGAATGAGCGCATTGCCCTTGCCGGTCGTCAGGGCCGCGGAGCTGCCGCCCGAAGTGCGGCGCGTGCTGCGGCCCGGCGAGATTCTGCTGGACCGCGGCGACGCCGACCGCGTGCTGCCTTCGTCCTTCCTGCGCGTGGACTCCTGGAACCAGGCGCGCGAAACCGAGTTGACGCCGCACTTCACGCTTTCGGAGCTGATCGGCGTCGACGTGCGCGAGACGCCGCTGCTGCGGTCCTTCCCGCGCTACGTGCCTTGCGCGGTCCTGCTGCTGGCGGCCGGCCTGGAGCTGTTTCGCCTGGAGGTCGGGACCTATGTCCACGTGGCCGCCAACGGAGGCTACCGCTCGCCCGGTCACGCACTGAGCCGCCACGCTTCGCGCCATTGCTGGGGCACGGCCGCCAACATCTACCGCATCGGCGATACCTTCCTCGACACGCAGGAAGAGATCGAGAAGTACGCGGCCATCGCGCGCCGCGTGATTCCCGGCGCCTGGGTGCGGCCCTTCGGCCAGGGCGACGGCGAGGCCGACGACCACCTGCACATCGACATCGGCTACACGGTGTTCGACCCGCCGGAGGCGAACTGATGGCCGGCAACAGCAAGCGCGAACGGGCCTTGCCGGCGGGTGCGCTGCAGCGCGCGGCGATGGGGCTGGAAGCCGAATGGAACCTGATGCTGGACGACCAGCCGGTGCGCCCGGAGGACCTGTTCGGCAGTCCCCGCGACTTCATCCGCGGCGACTTGATGCACCGCCAGGGCACCTCGTACCACCTGCCCACCGGCGGCGCCGTCTACTTCGACACGGGCGTGATCGAAGTGGCGACGCCGGTGGTGGAGATCGAGCGCGGCTGCGCGGCGCGCGCCGGGCGATCGCTGTGGGAATCGATCCGCTTCATCCGCGAGGAACTCGATGCCTGGGATGCGCGCAAGGGGCGCAAGACGCGGCTGGTGGGCTTCAGCGCGCACTACAACGTGTCCTTCGACCTGCCGCCGGGCGAACCGGCGAACGGCCGCACCATCGAGCAACTGGCGCTGCTGCTGTCGTACATCCTCCCCGCGCCCGTGATGCTGCTGGCCGCGAATCGGCAGTCCACCGGCGTCGGCGTGCGGCCGCGGCCGGGCCGCATCGAGATCACCTCCGATTTCACGCCGGACCCGGCGCTCATGATCGCCACGGCGACGCTGATCGTCGCGGTGGCGCGCGAGGTGATGACCTGGCCGAGCTACGACTTGCGCGAGCTCGCGCGCCACGGCATCCCGGTCATCGAAGGCTTCGCGCCCATGCCGCATACCTCGCGCAAGGGCTGGCTGGCGAAATTCATCTGCTATCCCGACAACCCCTTCACCTGCGACATCGACAGCACGATGTGGCGCACGCCCGAGCACGGCGAGCTCAGCCTGCGCGCGATTGCCGGCCGCACCATCCGCCGCTTCTGGCGCGCCATCCGCGCCATTGCCGATCCCGAGACGAAGCGGGTGGTGCTGGCCGTGCTGCGCAGGCGCTCGCCCTCGTTGCTCGAACTGGATGACCGGCCCGCCGCTTACGAAGACGTGGGCACGCTGTGCGCCTGGGAGGCGGGCGCTCCGCTGGCGCGCTCGCGCTACGAGCGCGTGGTGCTGCAGGCGGTGGCCGGGCAGCCGCTGCGCCTGGACGGCAGCAGCCTGCGCCCGATCGGCATGTCGGGCTGGTCGGCGGTGGTGTTCCAGCGCGAAGGCGCGGGCCGCGAGGTGATCGCGCTCGACGACCTGGTCGAGCATCTCGACACCTGGGAAGCTGGCGCCACGGGCCGGATCGGCCTAAAGTGATCCTCCCCTTGCCAGGAGGATCCTGAAATGCCGATTCGTACTGCATCCATGACCCGGCGCCTCGAGAAGAACGGCCAGGCGCTGCATCGCGCCATGCAGGCCGGCGACGAAGCCGAACAGGCCTTGCGCGATGAGCGCCGCCTGCTGAAGGAGGAGAAGGAAAAGCGCGCGGCCAAGGCCCTGGAACCCAAGCCCAAGGCCGTCGACCGCCTGCTGCGCACGCACCACGCGCAGCCCAAGGAAAAGCCGGCGTCCGCCAAGGACGCGCACGGCAAGGAAGCTAGCAAGCCCAAGGCCCGCCGCACGCGCGCCGAGAAGCACGCCGAGAAAGCCGCGGCGATGGAAGCCGCTCGCAATTCGCACAAGAAGGCCGCCGCCAAGCCCGCCAAGTAATTGGGGTCAGAACCCAATTTCCGGCGGCGCGGCCGTCGACGCTTTCCGACCGCAAGAGTCGGCCTGCGCCCACATGCGGACCCCGGGCACGGATCCCACAGTCGCGGTTGAACTCTGCAAGCTCGAGAGAACCATGTCCGTGCCGTTCCGTATCGCGCCGCTCGCCGGCCTCCTGTTGCTCGCCGCCTCCTCGTTCGCAACGGCCGAATCGCCGTTGCCGGACCCGGTGGCGCCGGCCGTGCTCGGCCGCCCGGTCGACCAGATCAAGCCGGTGCGTCCGGCGAAGAGCAAACCCGCGGCCAAGCCGGCGGCGGCACCGAAGACGGCCGCGCTGAAGCTGGTGCCGTCCCAATCCCTGCCGGTGCCGCTTGCGCCTGCGGCGCCCTCCGCTCCGCTCGTGCAGGCCTCCGTGCAAGCGGCTCCGGCAGCGCCCGCCGCGCCCGCGGCTACCCATGGCGCCAAGCAGGCGCTCGACGACCGCTTCGATCCCAACGCGCGCTTGGTCGACAACGTCGGCCAGGGTTCGCATCTCGCCAGGAAGCCGCTGCCTTCCGGCGCTTACTTCAGCAGTCGCACGCAGGCGATGCTGCGCCAGTACTACGCCTCGCAACCCGCCTCGGGCAAGCCAGCCGGCTGGAAGATCGGCGAGCCGCTGCCGCCCAAGGCCGTGATGAGCGGCGTGCCCGACAACGTGCGTGCCGCGCTGCCGCGGCTGCCGCCCGGACACCAGTACGTGCAGGTCGATGGCGAAGTGGTGCTGCTCGCCCTGCCGTCGAAGATGGTGGTCGACGGCGTCAGCCGCAGCGGCTCCTGAGCGGCGCGCCCGCGGAGCTTCAGCCGGTTCGACCCGGCAGGTTCGCGCGAATCAGCTCGCCGGAGATCGACACCCCGGTCGCGAACTCCGGCAGCGTGTCGCCGGGACCGAACCAGTGCGCTTCGGCGATCTCGCTGGTGTCGCAAGCGATCTCCCCGCTCTCCCACTCCGCCGTGAAGGCGATCATCAGCGAGTGCGGAAACGGCCAGGACTGGCTGCCGAAGTAGCGCAGGTCGCGCACGCGCAGGCCGACCTCCTCGAACACCTCGCGGTGGACTGCGTCCTCGACCGACTCGCCCGCTTCCAGGAAGCCCGCCAGCGCGCTGAAGCGGCCGTTCGGTGCCGCCACGTTGCGCGCCAGCAGGATCGCATCGCCCTTCCTCACCAGAACCATCATCGCGGGCGAGATGCGCGGATACGCCGCGTGGCCGCAGCGCGTGCAGCGCATGCAACGCTCGCCCGCCAGCGCCTCCATGGCGCCGCCGCAGGCGCCGCAGAAGCGATGCGTGCGCGCCCACTCGGCGATCTGGAAGGCGCGGCCGGCCACCGCCAGCAGGTGCGTGTCGACGGCGCCGAACAGCGAGCGCAAGGGCCGGAACGCGAAGCCTTCCGCCACCTGCGCATCGGCGGCCACCCAGGCCGCGCGGCAGTAGTGCTTGCCCAGCATGCCGACGGCGCGGGCATCGTCCAGCGCGATGCCGAGCGCCGCGCAGGCTTCGGCGTCGGGCAAGCCCAGGTCGGCATCGCGCACCAGCAGCGCGCCGCCGCGAAAGACGAAGATGTGTTCCTGCGCGCCGGGCTGCGGCGCGTGCAGCGGGACGAAATGGGCGGGGGTGACGAGCATCGCCCATCGTAGCGGCCGCCTGCGCGCCCCCGGGTTGCAAACCTCCCGTCAGGGAGATCTACGGGTTAACCCGTAGACTCGCGCCTTTCCAGCTTCGACCTCCCCATGCCGTTCCTCTCGCTGCGCGCGCTGCCGCTTGCCGCCTGCACCTCGCTTCTTCTCGCCTTCCCCGCCTTCGCCCAAGCCCCGGCCGACACGCTGGCCCGCATCAAGGAAACGCGATCGATCACGCTCGGCGTGCGCGAAGCCGCGCGTCCGTTCTCCTTCCTGAACGACCAGAAGCAGCCGGTGGGTTACTCCGTCGACCTGTGCCTGGCCGCGGTCGACGAGATCAAGCGCACCCTCAAGCTGCCCGAGCTGAAGGTGAACTACAAGACGGTCAGCGGACCGGAGCGCATCCCCAAGCTGGAAAGCGGCGAGATCGACCTGGAGTGCGGCTCCACCACCAACACCAAGGCGCGCCAGGAAAAGGTGGCTTTCAGCTACACGATCTTCGTGGCCGGCATCCGCGTGCTGGTGCCCAAGGGCACCAAGGTGGATTCGGTGAAGGACCTCGTGGGCCTGCCGGTGGCCCTGAGCAAGGGCACCACGTCGGAGAAGCTGTTCACGCAGCTCAATACCAGCGAGGTGAAGATGCAGCTCACCACCTTCGCCAGCAACGGCGAGGCCTACCAGGCGCTGAAGGACGGCCGGGTGCGCGCGTTCCCGCAGGACGACTCGCTGCTGGTCGGCATGGCCTCGCACGACAACGCGCTCGACCGCCTCGACCTGAGCAGCGTGGTGCTGTCGGTCGAGCCGTACGCGATCATGATGCGCAAGGGCGACGCCGCCCTCGGCGCCGTGGTCGATCGCACGCTGGCGCGCCTGTACACCGGCGGCGACATCGACGCGCTGTACCGCAAGTGGTTCACCACCGAGCGCCTCAACATCGCGATGAGCCGCCTCACGCGCGACAGCTTCACCCGCCCGAACAAGGAGTCGGGCGTGGCGATGCTGCTGGGGTACTCGCTCTAGGCAGCCTGCAGCTCACTGCATGCGGCCGAACTTGCCGGCGTTGAAATCCTCGAACGCCTGCACGATCTCGGCCTGGCTGTTCATCACGAACGGCCCGTAGCCGACCACCGGCTCGGCGATCGGCTCGCCGGACAGCAGCAGCAGCTTGGCGTCGCCGTTGGCCTCGATGCGGATCTCGCGCCCCTGCGCCGACAGCGTCGCCATCTGCGCGGGCCGCAGCACGGTTTCGCCGTTGACCTCGATCGTTCCATCCAGCACCACCAGCAGGCTGGTCCAGCCCTCGGGCTGCGCCAGCGACACCGTGCGGCCCGCCTGCACGCGCACGTCCCACACGTTCATGGGCGTGAAGGTCTGCGCGGGCCCGCGCACGGCGCCGAATTCGCCCGCGATCACGCGCACCTGGCCGGCCGGCGCCGCCGAAGCATCCGCCAGCGGCACCACCGGGATGTCGGCGTTCGTGATGGCCTGGTAGCCGGGCGCAGCCATCTTGTCCTTGGCCGGCAGGTTCACCCACAGCTGCACCATCTCGAACGGGCCGCCGGTGCGCGCGAAGTTCGTGGAGTGGAACTCCTCGTGCAGGATGCCGGCGCCGGCCGTCATCCACTGCACGTCGCCCTTGCCGATGACGCCGCCGCGGCCGGTGGAATCGCGGTGTTCCACCTCGCCGTCGTAGACGATGGTCACGGTCTCGAAGCCGCGGTGCGGATGCTGGCCCACGCCGCGGCGCGCGCTGGTGGGCTCGAAGCGCGTCGGCGCGCCGTAGTCCAGCAGCAGGAAGGGGCTGCGTTCTTCCGCGCCCGACTGGTAATCGAACATGCCATGCACGGGAAAGCCGTCGCCCACCCAGTGGCGGCCGGGGGCGCTGCGGGTCGAGAGGATTTTCTTCATGGCTGCAAGATGAGGCGAAAACCGGGGCGCGACAAGCCTGCCGGGTGCAACGCAGCGTCCCATGGCCGGGACGGTGGGTGAGCCCTTCAGGCCGCCGCGGGCCGCTGCAGCCCCAAGCGATCCAGCGCTTGCGCGACCATCCGCTCGACGATCGCAGCGGCGGGTTCGATGGCATGCACCAGGCCGGCGGCTTCGCCGAACCAGACCGCGGTGTTCTCGGGGTCTCCCGCCTCGAACGCCTGCCGGTAGCGCGGACCTTCGACCGCGACGGCCTGGGCCAGGTCGGCTTCGCGGCCGTGCCAGCGTTCGGTGAACGCGTTGCGCCGGATGCGCGCGGTGAAGCCCGGCGGCCAGGCGAGCTCGCGCGCGATGTCGGGCAGGCGCGTGCGCAGCGTGCCGTCGCCGTCCGAGGCCACGATCGCCTGGTGGTGTCCTTCCTTCACCAGCGCCTCGCGCGAGGCCCAGAGGCGCGTGCCGACCAGCACGCCATCCGCGCCCAGCATCAGGGCCGCCGCCAGTCCCCGGCCGTCGGCGACGCCACCGGCAGCCACCAGCACCGTTTCGGGCGCATGCGCGGCCAGGTAGTCGGCCACCTCGGGAACGAAGCTGAACGTGCCACGCAGGGCACCGTGGCCGCCCGCCTCGGCCCCTTGGGCGACGACGACGTCGGCCCCGGCCTCGACGGCATCGCGCACGTGCTGCATGTCCTGGCACTGGCAGACGAGTGCCGCGCCCGCCGCGTGGATGGCGGCCGCGAAGGGGCGCGGGTCGCCGAAGGACAGCATCACGGCGGCCGGCCGGTGCTCCAGCGCCGCGGCCAGCAGCGAAGGAGACTTCGCCAGCGACCAGGAGATGAAGCCGACGCCGATGCGTTCGCCTTCCGCGAGCGCGAACTGCTGTTGCAGCCACGGCAGGTCGCCGTAGCCGCCGCCGATCAGGCCCAGCCCGCCGGCGCGGCTGACCGCCGCAGCGAGCGCCCCGCCCGCGGCGAAGGCCATGGGCGCGGATAGCAGCGGGTGCCGCAGCTGCAGCACCCGGGTGAGGCGTGTGGCGAGTTCAGGCATGCGGAAGTATGTCCTTAGAATCCGTTCTCCGTGACACCGACAACCCGCCGCGTCCTGCAGGCCATCCTCTACGAAGTCATCGCCATCGCCGCCGTCGGCCCCGTGCTGAGCATCGCTTTCGACGAGCCCCAGTCCTCCACCTTCGGGCTGGCCGTCGTCCTGTCGACGATCGCCTTGGCGTGGAATTACGCCTTCAACTGGATCTTCGAGCGCTGGGAGTCTCGCCAGGCGGTGCGAGGCCGTTCGTTCGCGCGGCGGCTGGCGCACGGCATCGGCTTCGAAGGCGGCCTGGCGGTGATCCTCGTTCCCGTGATGGCCCTCTGGCTGCAGATCTCGCCGGCGACGGCCTTCGTTGCCAACCTGGGGCTGCTTGCCTTCTTCTTCGTCTATGCGCTGGCCTTCACCTGGGCCTTCGATCGCGTCTTCGGCTTGCCTGCATCGGCCAGGCAAGGGGCGAAGTAGCGCCCCTGCCTGGCGTGGGGATCAGCGACGCGCCAGCTGCTCGCGGTGCAGCTTGTGCTTCGCGTGCATGTGTCCGGCCGCACAGCCTGCGGCCGCGCCCAGGGCGGTGTGATGGCCGAGGGTATGGCCGCCGACGGCGCCAGCCGCCGCGCCCTTGAGGCAGCCCGCCTGCGCGCCCGCGGAAAGCATGGCGAACACCATGCACAGCGAGATGCCGGGGGCGCGGGCCTTGGTCACGTTCTTCATCATGGAACTCCTGGAAAGTGGTTGATGCGTGCAATGTGCGCCGGCGGCCGGGGCGCGCCTGTCGGTGGCATGCCGTGTTCTTGCCGCAGGTCGCACCGCTGCATGCGTCGGCCTATGTCGTCATGCGCCTGACCGGAACCTGAACGCACGCTTCCGGATGCGCCGCGGTACGCAGGCGCGAGTCGGCTTCCCGTCAGGCGACCATCCGTTGCGGCCTGCGCGCCGGCAACGCAAATCCGACGCATCGCGGCAGGACCGGCCGACACCCGCAGCCGTGCGGGCCGCGCAGCATGCATGCGTGCCGGCGATGACGCCGGTGCATCCCATCAACCCCATAGCAAAGGGAGTCACCCATGTTCAAGAAATCCATCTTCGCCGTCGCCGCCGCGTGCAGCTTCGGCCTGGCCTGCGGCGCTTTCGCGGCCGACGCCACCGGCATGTCGAAAGACCAGTACAAGGCGGGCAAGGACAAGATCGAGGCCCAGCACAAGGCCGACAAGAAGGGCTGCGACGGCATGAAGGGCAACGCCAGGGACGTGTGCGAGAAGGAGGCCAAGGGCAAGGAGAAGGTCGCCCTGGCGCAGCTCGAGGAGCAGTACAAGCCGAGCGCACGCCATGAGAAGGAAGCGGAGCGCGCCCAGGCCAAGGCGAATTACGAGGTCGCCAAGGAGAAGTGCGAGGACATGAAGGGCAAGACCGAGCGCGACTGCAAGACGCAGGCGAAGGCGGAGCTGCACCAGGCGAAGGCGGACACCGCCGCTCACTGAGCAGCAGGTCCCAGGAGAGGCTGCTTACGCGAGCAGCTTCTTCGCTTCCTTCGGGTCCAGCCCGTACATCTCGGCGAACTCGGCGACGGACTTGCCGCTGGCCTGGAAGGCGTTCTGCAGCGCTTCGCGCCGCGCGCCCTTCTGCGCCACGACGGCCAGGGCCTCCTCGAGCATCGCATGCAGGTTGTCGTCGCTGGCGGTGAAACGCTCGCGGTAGGCCTCGCGGGTCATGCCCGATGCCTCGACGGCGGCCGCCAACTGCGCGACGGCGCGTTGGCGCGCCTGCTCGGGCGACCGGCCGCTGTGGCGCCGGTACAGCTCCAGGATGGCGTGATGCACGTGTTCCGGCGCCACCGGTTCCACCGGCTTGCCCTGCAGGTCGTGGCGCGGCAGGCCGGAGGCCACGGCCTCGATGTAGCGGTTGGAGCGGGTGTGCAGGCCGAGCGCGGTCTTGAGCTCGGCCGCCGGCAGCGCCTCCGGATGCGCCGCCACCAGGTCTTCGAAAACGCCGAGCTTGAGCGGAAGGAAGCGCGCACCGAACAGCCGGGGGTACAGCTCGAACAGCTTGTGCAGGAGCGGGTGCACCGGTCGGGGTGGCTTGCGTGCGGTCGATTCTTGGGTCATGGTTGCAGGGGCGAGTCTACCGACGAACGGGTGTCGATCCGGCACTGCCTCGTTCGTCGTCATGAATGAGGGCGGATGGCCGCCCTGGAACCTCAAGGAGACCGGGATGCGATTCATGGTGATGGTGAAGGCGACGAAGGACAGCGAAGCGGGCGTGATGCCGACCGCCGAGGAGTTCACCGCGATGGGCGCCTTCAACGAGGAGCTGGTGAAGGCCGGCGTGATGGAAGCGGGCGAAGGCCTGCACCCGAGCTCGCGCGGCGCGCGGGTCGCGTTTTCCGGCAAGGACAGGCGCGTGATCGACGGGCCGTTCACCGAGACCAAGGAGCTCGTCGCGGGCTTCTGGATCTGGAAGTGCGCTTCGCTGCAGGAGGCGATCTCCTGGGTGAAGAAGTGCCCGAACCCGATGCGCACCGATTCCGAGATCGAGATCCGGCAGATCTATTCGGCCGAGGACTTCGGCGACGCCTTGCCCGCCGAGGTGCGCGAACAGGAAGAGCGCTTGCGCAAGGAAGCTGCTTCGCGCGCCGGATAGACTCCGGGCCCATGGCCCCCGCGAGCGCGTCCGTCGAGATCCGTCCTTTCGATCCCCGGTCCGCGAGCAGGGCGGACTGGGAAGCGCTGCACGCCTACCGCCGGCAGCGCGCGGCCGAGGAATTCCCGGACGCGCCCTTCCTGCAGGACGCGGACTTCGAACACGAGGCGCAAAGGCACCTCCTCTTCGTCCTGCATCACCGCTTCCTGGCGCTGAGCGCGGGCGAGATCGTGGGCAACATCATCTTCGGCGTTCGCCGGCCTGGCACGGAGGGCTACGACGCCTACGCCCCTTACGTCGACATCTTCGGCGGCGTGCTGAAGCAGCAGCGGCGCCGCGGCGTGGGCCGGGCGCTGTTCGCGCACCTGCACGACTTCATGGTGGCCAACGGGAAGTCGCTGGCCTCCATCAAGGTGCTGTTCCCGGACGGCCATGGCTTCGTCGCCGCCACGGGCGCGCAGGCCAAGTTCCGCAGCGTCGAAAACCACCTGGCGTTCGGGGACGTGCCGTGGGCGCAACTGCCTGCGTGGCGCGACCGCATCGAGACGGACCATCTTCCGCTGCGCTGGGAGATGCATGTGCCGCGCGTGCCGATCGCGCGGCTCGCCCAGCTCATGGCGCCTTTCAGCAACCTGAGCAACCAGCAGCCGCTGGGCGAACTGGAGATGCCGCGCATCCGCTACGAGCTCGCTGCCTTCGAGGCCTGGTACCGCGAGCTGGACCTGCACGGCGGCGAGCATTACCTGCTGCTGCTCAAGGACGGGGACGAGGTCGCCGCCGTGTGCGACGCGAACTGGGACGCACGGGTCCCCGGGCGCGTGCACCAGTCCTTCACGGCCGTGGCGGCACCGTGGCGCAACCAGGGCGTGGCGCAGGCCACCAAGGCGGCGATGCTGCTGCTGGTGCGCGAGCGCAGGCCGGAGGTGACGACCTTCACCACCTACAACGCGCAGTCCAACGCGCCGATGCTGGCCGTCAACCGCAAGCTCGGCTTCCGCGTGCACCGCGAGGAATGCACCTACCAGCTCTCGCGCGACGCCCTGGGCGCCTTCCTCGGCGCCTAGGCCGATTGCTCCCCTGCTCAACAAAGCTTTATCATCGGGGTCCATGCAATCCGGCCCGCGCGACGTCGCGCAGATCCGCCTGGACAACGCCCTGGCGCTGTTCGACGAGTTCGTTCGCAATACTGTCAAGGATCCCGATGCCGCCACCTTGCGCGGCCTGGAAAGGCGCTTCGCAGAGCGCCTGCAGATCCAGCCTTCCTACTGGAGCCAGATCAAGAGCCGCTCGCGCCAGATCGGCGAGCGGCTGGCGCGCCAGTTCGAGCACCAGTGCCACAAGACGCCGGGCTGGATGGACCTGCCGCACGACGCCTCGGGCAAGACGGCCGCTCCCGCCGCACGGGGCGCAGCGGCGGCCGCGCAGGCCCCGCAATCCAACTCCAGTCCGCTGCCGCAGGACGACGACGAGCGCTTCATCGTCGGCCTGGTGCTCACGTACTACCGGCGCCATCCGCAGCGCGCCCGCACGCGGCTGCTGGACCTGCTGGGTGAGGTGCTGATGCCGCCGGCTGCGGCCCCCGCAGCGAAGCCGGTCGCGAGCAAGCCCGCGGACGAAGACATGCACAGCCTCTGGACCAAGACCCAGGCCGGCGTCGCCCCCCTCAAGAAAAAACGCTGACCGTTTGTCGCCTCGTTGCGACGGGCAGGTGAACTTCCATTGCGCAAGATAAAGAATTGTTTATCATTTGCGCAAGTCGAAATCTTTCGGCGAGGCCATCCCTTCAACCTTCACCCATCCATGTCCGTTTTGCTGTTCCCGCAGAAGTTCGTTCGCCGCATCAGCGAGGCCGACGTGCCACCCCGCTAGCAGTCCCTGCGGCGTGGCACCACGGCCCGGCGGCAATTGCTTCCGGGCCGTTTTGTTTTTCAACTGGAGATTCCGATGACCAAGACCTTGAGCTGGGGCGCTCCTGATCTGGCCCGCCCCTTCAGCGCCACGCTGCTCTATGTCGCCGCCGCCGCCTTGCGTTCGGCCAGCGAAGCGCTCTCGCGCATCGCTGCCGCCCGCTCCGCGGCGCATGCCGCCGAACTCGCCTTCCAGGAGGAGGTGGCCAACGTGGAGTTCCACGAACTGCACCGCGACAGCGGCGCGCCGGAAGGTGCGCTGTACGTCAACGGCAAGCTCGTGGCCATCATCCCGGGTGTCAAGCGCCTTTGATGAGCACCGACCGGGAAAGCCCGGTTGGCTTGGGAAGCGGCCATGGTCCACCATGGCCGCTTCACCAGGAGCTCCCCGTGGACACCGCCATCCGCCGCCAGACCCTCGCCGACCTGCTGCGCCGCAGCGCCAAGCGCAACCCGGGCAAGACCGCCATCGTGTGCGGCGCCGCGTCGTGGTCCTTCTCTGAGTTCGATGCGGTCGTCGACCGCCTGGCCGCCGGCCTCGCGCGCATGGGCGTCGCCAAGGGCAGCCGGTTCGCCGTGCTGGCGCGCAACAGCCACGGCTTTGCCGCGCTGCGCTTTGCCCTCGCGCGGCTCGGCGCGGTCCTGGTGCCGATCAACTTCATGCTGAAGGCCGAAGAGGTCGCCTACATCCTGCGCCATGCGCAGGCCGAGACCCTGGCCACCGACAGCGGCCTGGCGGAGCTCGCGCAGGCTGCAGCCAGGCTGGACACGGCGGTGAAGCAGTTCGTCTGGCTGCCGTCCGAGGACCCGTCGCAGCCCGTTGCCGGCATGACGACCTTCGATGCGCTGGTCGACCGCCACGAGGCGCCGCCCGAGGTCGACCTGGCCGGCGGCGACCTGGCGCAGATCGTCTACACCAGCGGCACCGAGTCCAGCCCCAAGGGCGCGATGCTCACGCACGACGCCGTGATCTGGCAGTACGCCAGCTGCGCGGTCGACGCCAACATCAGCGCCAGCGACGTGATGCTGCATGCGCTGCCGCTGTACCACTGCGCGCAGCTCGACGTGTTCCTCGGGCCCATGGTCTACGTGGGCGGCACCAGCATCATCACGGCCAAGCCGACCCCCGACAACCTGCTGCCGCTGATCGCGAAGCACCGCATCAGCTCCTTCTTTGCGCCGCCCACGGTGTGGATCGCGCTGCTGCGCTCGCCCCTCTTCGACCAGACCGATCTCTCGACGCTTCGCAAGGGCTACTACGGCGCATCCATCATGCCGGTGGAGGTGCTGCGCGAGCTGGCGCGACGCCTGCCCGACGTCGGTTTCTGGAACCTGTATGGCCAGACCGAGATCGCGCCGCTCGCCACGATGCTGGGCCCGGAGGACCAGCTGCGCAAGCCCGGCTCCTGCGGACGCGCAGTGCTGAACGTGGAGACGCGCGTGGTCGATGACGCCCTGCAGGACGTGAAGCCGGGCGAGGTCGGCGAGATCGTGCACCGCTCGCCGCACCTGATGCTGGGTTACTACCACGACGACGAGCGCACGCGCGCGGCCTTCGAGGGCGGCTGGTTCCACAGCGGCGACCTGGCCACCATCGACGAGGAAGGCTTCATCACGGTGGTGGACCGCAAGAAGGACATGATCAAGACCGGCGGCGAGAACGTCGCCAGCCGCGAAGTCGAGGAGATGATCTACCGGCTGCCCGCGGTGTCCGAAGTGGCGGTGGTGGGCGTGCCGCATCCGCGCTGGGTCGAGGCCGTGATCGCGGTGGTCGTGCCCAAGGCCGGCCAGTCGCTCGACGAGGCCGCGGTGCTGGCGCATTGCCAGCAGCACCTGGCGGGCTTCAAGACGCCCAAGGCGGTGGTCTTCACCGAGACGCTGCCGAAGAACCCGAGCGGAAAGTTGCTGAAGCGTGAATTGCGACAGCGTTACGCGGGCCAGTTCGGCGGCTGACAGCCAATCGACAGCCTGGTCGGCAACGATGCGCCGCCGCAGTCTCGCGGCGATGCCGGAAACCGAACGATGCGCCGCGACACCTTCCTGAAATCCCTGGGCGGACTCGCCGCCGCTTCCCTGCTGCCCCTGGCCGCCCGCGCCGGCAGCACCTACAAGATGATGATCCCGGCCAACCCGGGCGGCGGCTGGGACACCACCGGCCGCATGCTGGGCAAGGCGCTGGTCGAGGCCAAGGCCGTCGACGCCGTGCAGTACGAGAACAAGGGCGGCGCCGCCGGCGCGCTGGGCCTGGCGCAGTTCTTCACCAGCGCCAAGGGCGACCCCGAGGCGCTGATCATGACCGGCGCCGTCATGCTGGGCGGCCTGATCTCCAGCCGCTCGCCGCTCAAGATCCAGAGCTGCACGCCGATCGCCCGCCTCACCAGCGAATACAACGTGTTCGTGGTCGAGGCCGCCTCGCCGATCCGGACCATGAAGGACGTGGTGGCCCTGCTGAAGAAGGACCCGGGCAGCGTCAAGTGGGGCGGTGGCTCCAAGGGCTCCACCGAGCACATCGCCGCCTGCATGCTGGCGCGCCAGGTGGGCGTGGATCCGAAGAAGGTCAACTACGTCGCCTTCCGCGGCGGCGGCGAGGCCGTGTCGGCCATCCTGGGCGGCAACGTCACCGTGGGCGGCAGCGGCTACAGCGAGTTCGCCGAGCACATCGCGGCCGGCAAGATGCGCGCGATCGGCGTCACCTCGCAGAAGCGCCTGCCCGGCATCGCCGTGCCCACGCTGAAGGAGCAGGGCTACGACGTGGTGCTGGGCAACTGGCGCGGCGTCTACGGCGCCCCCGGCATCAGCGCGCAGCAGCGCGCCGCGCTGGTCGACGCCGTGACCAAGGCCACGAAGACCAAGGCCTGGCAGGAAGCGCTGGAGAAGAACGGCTGGACCCCCGCCTTCACCAGCGGCAAGGACTTCGAGGACTTCGTCGAGTACGAGTCCGCGAGCCTGAGCGCGATCATGTACCTGTCGGGCATGGTGTAAGCGTCATCCCCGCGCAGGCGGGGAGCCAGAGCTTCCAATGCCCTGGGTTCCCGCCTCCGCGGGAATGACGCGGGATGCACAATCGCGCCATGGAGACAATTGCCATAGGCTGCGGCGCCGGTTTTTCCGGCGACCGCGTCGAGGCCGCCGGGCCCGTGGTGCGCACGCTCGTCGCGCGCGGCGGACCCGCCGCGCTGATCTTCGAGAACCTCGCCGAGCGCACGCTGGCGCTGCAGCACCTGGCGCGGCGCGCCAACCCGGCCCTGGGCTACGAGCCCCTGCTGCTCGATGAACTGCGGCCCATCCTGGCCGATTGCGTCAAGCACGGCATCACCATCGTCGGCAACTTCGGCGCGGCCAATCCGCAAGGCGCGGCCGCCGCCATCCTCGCGCTGGCGAAGGAACTCGGCCTGCAGCCGCCGCGCGTGGCCGTGGTCAGCGGCGACGACCTCTCCGACGAACGCGGCCGCGTGCTCGTGCGTGCGCAGCTTGGCGCGTCCTTCGACGAAGGCCATTTCGTCTGTGCCAATGCCTACCAGGGCGCCGTCGAGATCGCTGCGGCCATCCGCGACGGCGCGCAGGTGGTGGTGACCGGCCGCGTGGCCGATCCCTCGCTGGTGCTGGGCCCCGCGCTCGCGCACTACGACTGGCCGCTGGACGACTGGGACCGGCTGGCCGGCGCCACCATGGCGGGCCACCTGCTCGAATGCGGCGCCCAGGTCACCGGCGGCTACTTCGCCGATCCGGGCCGCAAGGACGTGCCGGACCTCGCGAACGTCGGCTTCCCCACCGCCGAGATCTTCGAGGACGGCACTTGCATCGTCTCCAAGGCCGACGGCACCGGCGGCCTGGTCGACACGCGCACGGTGAAAGAGCAACTGCTGTACGAACTGCATGATCCGGCGGCCTACCTCACGCCCGACGTGGTCGCCGACATCACGCAGGCCACGGTCACGCAGGTCGGCCCCGATCGCGTCAAGCTGGCCGGCGTGCGCGGGCACGCGCGGCCCGCCACGCTGAAGGCGCTGGCCTACTTCGACGGCGGTTGGCTGGGCGAGGGCGAGATCTCTTATGCCGGCGTGCAGGCCGAAGCGCGGGCGCGGCTGGCGATGGAAGTCCTGCGCGAACGCCTGCACGGCGTACTGGACCTGCGCTTCGACCTGGTCGGCATCTGCAGCATCGTCGGCGACGACGGCGGCCGCCTGCTCGCGAGCCAGGAGGCCGGCAGCGCGACCGACGTGCGCCTGCGCGTCGCGGGCAAGCATGCCGACGGCGCCGCGGTCGACCGCATGCTGCGCGAACTGACCGCGCTCTACACCTGCGGCCCGGGCGGCGGCGGCGGCGTGCGCACCGGCAAGCGCCAGCGCCTGTCGAACCGCGCGGTGCTCATCCCGCGCGAGCTGCTGCCGGCCCGCCACGAATTCGCCTGAGACCGCCATGCCGCAAATCCAACTGCACCAGCTGGCCCACGGCCGCACCGGCGACAAGGGCAACATCGTCAACATCAGCGTCATCGCCTACCGCGCGGAGGACTATCCGCTGCTGGTGGAGCAGGTGACGCCCGAGCGCGTCGCCGCGCACTTCGGCCATCGGCGGCCGAGTGCCGTGCAGCGCCACCTGCTGCCGAACCTCCATGCCATGAATTTCGTCCTGCACGACGTGCTCGATGGGGGCGTCAACGATTCGCTCAACCTCGATTCGCACGGCAAGGCACTGTCCTTCCACCTGCTTTCCCTGGCCATCCAACAACCATGACCACCACCCGCCGCACCTTCCTCGCTGCCGCCTCCGGCGCCGCCTTCGTTCCTGCCTTCGCCCAAGGCAGCTGGCCGACCAAGCCGGTCCGCTTCGTCGTGCCCTTCGCGCCCGGCGGCAGCTCGGAGATCATCGCCCGCTCCGCGGCCGGCGAGCTCTCCAAGACTTTGGGCCAGAGCGTCTTCGTCGACAACAAGCCGGGCGCGAGCGGCAACATCGCCATGGCCGAAGTGGCGCGCGCCGACGACCAGCACACGATCATCCTGGGCCACATCGGCACGCTGGCGGTCAACCCGTACATGTACGACAAGCTGCCCTACGATGCCAACAAGGACTTCAAGCCGGTCAGCCTGCTGGCCAAGGTGCCGAGCCTGTACGTGGTGAACCCCAACCTGCCGGTGCACAACCTGAAGGAGTTCGTCGCGCTGGTGAAGAGCAAGCCGGGCCAGATGAACTACGGCTCCGCCGGCAACGGCAGCGCCGGCCACCTGGCGATGGAGTACCTGAAGATGACGGCCAACATCTTCATCACGCACATCCCGTACAAGGGCACCGGTCCGCAGCTGACCGACCTGCTGGCCGGCCGCCTCGACGCCGCGTCGGTGGGCGCCTCGGCCATCATCTCGCACATCAAGGCGGGCAAGCTGCGCTGCATCGCCACCGGCTCGACGCAACGCCTGGCGCAACTGCCCGACGTGCCGACGGTGGCGGAGCAGGGCTACCCCGGCTTCGAGATGACGCAGTGGTACGGCATGCTGGCCCCCGCGACGATGGCGCAGGCCAACATCGACAAGCTGGCCGCCGAGACGCAGAAGGCGATGAAGTCCAACGCCTCGCTGGAGCGCCTGAACCAGGACGCCGCGCAGGCCATCGGCGGCACGCCGGCGCAGTTCGCCCAGTTCATCGCGCAGGAGCAGAAGCGCTGGAAGCAGGTCGTCGAGCGCGCGAAGATCAAGCCGGAATGAGCCGGCGCAGGGCCGGCTAGGCAATCGGCTCTGCGGGTCGGCCGCGTTTACAGCGACCAGCCCGCCGTGTACAACTCCCCCTCGCACGGCTCCCCCCGTGCGAGGGGGAGGAACGATGACGAGCGAAGCCGCGCCGGTGGCCCCGGTGCCCCGCAGTTTCGAGGGCGTGCCCGGCCCGCGCGGCTGGCCCTTGCTGGGCGTGGCGCCGCGCCTGCGGCGTGAAGCCTTCCACACGCAGCTGGAAGGATGGGCCCGCGATTTCGGTGATGTATTTGCCTTCCGCATCGGCCGGCGCCGCTTCCTCGCGGTGGCCGACCCCGAGGTCATTGCCGGCGTGCTGCGCCGCCGTCCCGGCGCCTTCCGCCGCGGCAGCCGCCTGGAGCAGGTCTCGCGCGAGATGGGCTTCCTGGGCCTGTTCTCCGCCAACGGCGAGACCTGGCGCCGCCAGCGGCCCATGGTGCTGCACGGCCTGGACCCCACGCACATCCGCAGCTACCTGCCCGCGATGGTGGAGATCACGGAGCGGCTGCGGCGGCGCTGGCAGGAAGCGGCCACGCAGGGCCGCGAGATCGACCTGCTGGCCGACCTGATGCGCTACACGGTGGACGTCACCACCTGCCTCGCCTTCGGCCACAACCTGAACACGCTGGAAGCGAGCGCCGAGAATGCGATCCAGCAGCACCTGAACGTGATCCTGCCGGCGCTGTTCAAGCGGCTGCTCGCGCCATTCCGGCTGCCGGCGTGGCTGCGCGACAAGTCGCTGGACCACCACGTGCTGGCGCTGCGCGATGCGGTGCGCGGCTTCATCGCGCAGACTCGCGAGCAGCTGGCCGCGCGGCCCGAGCTGCGCAAGCATCCCGAGAACCTGATCCAGGCTTTGCTGGCAGCAGCGGAAGACGGCCAGCAAGGCATCACCGACGAAGACGTGTCGGGCAACGTGCTGACCATGCTGCTGGCGGGCGAAGACACCACCGCGCACACGCTCGCCTGGCTGTTCTGGCTGCTGCATGCGAACCCGCAGGCGGTGGCGCAGGCGCGCGCCGAGGTCGACGCGGTGCTGCCGCCCGGCGGCCTGGTGCGCAGCACCGAGGACCTCGCGCGGCTGGACGCCGTCGAGGCCTGCGCCAACGAGGCCATGCGCCTGAAGCCGGTGGCGCCGGTGATCATGAACGAGGTGGCCGAGGACGCCGTGGTGGCCGACGTGCTGGTGCCGCGCGGCGCCATCGTCGTCTGCATGATGCGTCCCGGCGGCATGGACGCGAAGCAGTTCGCGCAGCCGCAGGCATTCGACCCCGCGCGCTGGAATCCCGAGGCCGGGGGCAAGTCGATGTCCGCCGCCAAGCGCGCCACCATGCCTTTCGGCGCGGGCCCGCGCATGTGCCCGGGCCGCTACCTGGCGATGGCCGAGATCAAGATGGTGACCGCCATGCTGCTGGCCAACTTCGAGCTGGAGGAAGTGTCCGCGCCGGGCGGCGCCGAGCCCGAGGAGCGGCTCACGCTGACCATGGCGCCGGTGGGCTTGAAGATGCGCCTGCGGCCGCGGTCCGCCGCCTCCTAGAATGCCTTGTCGAACAAACTGGAGACGACGTTGAAAACCGTTTTGCGCACGCTCGCCCTGGCGGCCATCGCCCTGGCAGGCCCTTCGCTGGCCCTGGCCCAGGCCTATCCTTCCAAACCGATCCGCGCCGTCGTGCCCTTTGCCGCCGGCAGCGCCACCGACCAGATCGGCCGCGCCTTCGCCGAGCACATGGCCAGGCAGCTGGGCCAGCCCATCATCGTGGACAACAAGCCGGGCGTGAACGGCATGCTGGGCGCGGCCGAAGTCGCGAAGGCGGCGCCGGACGGCTACACCATCATGTTCGGCACCAACAGCACCAACGCGGCGCTGAAGTACCTGATGAAGCAGCTGCCGTACAACCAGGACACGGCCTTCGCGCCTATCGGCTACCAGGGTTCGGTGCCGCTGATCGTGGCGGTCAACAACGACGTGCCGGCCAAGACGCTGAAGGAGTTCGTCGCGCTGGCCAAGCAGAAGCCCGGCCACGTGACCTTCGCCAGCGCCAGCACCTCGCAGCTGGTGTCATCGGAAATGCTGGCCGGCATGGCCGGCATCCAGATGACCAACGTGCCGTACAAGAGCGGCCCCGCGGCCATGACCGACCTGATCGGCGGCCAGGTGATGATGTTCACCGCCGACTTCGCGGTGATGCTGCCGCAGGTGAAGGGCGGCAAGGTGCGCGGCCTGGCCGTGACCTCCACCAAGCGTTCGCCGGCCGTCCCCGAACTGCCGACGGTGAACGAAGCGCTGGGCCTGAAGGACTATGAACTGATCGCCTACTTCGCCGCGTTCGCGCCGGCCGGCACGCCGCCCGACGTCATCGCCAAGCTGAATGCCGCCTTGAACCACGCCGCCAACGACAAGGACCTGCAGGAGAAGTTCGGCCCCATCGGCTTCACCGTCGAGCCCGGCACGCCGGAGGCGCTGGCCAAGCGCAATGCCGCCGAGACCGTGAAGTGGGCGAAGGCGATCAAGGACGCGAAGATCGAGCCGCAATAAGGGGCGGACAGCCCTGGGACGCCGCCGGACTATTCCACCAGCCAGTTCACGGCGTCCGTGAAGCTGGTGAACACCTTCAGCTGCATGCCCGCCGACTTCGCGACCTGCTCGCTCACGCGGGTGATCTTCTCCTCGGGCACCAGCGAGGCCACCTTCTCCAGGTGCGAGAGGTAGCGCGTCGCCAGCTTGGCGATGGCGATCTGTTCCTCCGGGCCGAAGGTGCCCACCACGTCCTTCAGGTTGACCAGCAGGCGCTTGTCGTCGTGCTGGCGGGTGCGCTTCTCGATCTGTTGCAGCACCGGCTCCGCGCTTTCGAGGAAGGCCAGCGCCGTGACCTCGGCCAGCGCCATCTTGGGCCCATGCCGGTAGACGAGCTTGAATGTCATTGTTCTTGTGCGATTCCCTGGAACTGCAATCTTGCCTCAAGCCCCAGGGCCCTAGACACCGCCTTGCGGATGAGTGGGGTCGACCCAGAGCACTTGTTCCGGTTTTTCGACCGGTTCGATGTCCAGGTTGATCGCCACGGCCTGGCCGTCGCTGCGGCAAAGCACGCATTCCAGCGCCTCGGTGGGGCTGGCGTTGATCTCCTGGTGCGGCACGTAGGGCGGCACGTAGATGAAATCGCCCGGGCCGGCCTCCGCCGTGAACTCGAGGTGATCGCCCCAGCGCATGCGGGCGCGGCCCTTCACGACGTAGATCACGCTTTCCAGGTGGCCATGGTGGTGCGCGCCCGTCTTCGCATTCGCATGGATGGTGACCGTGCCGGCCCACAGCTTCTGCGCGCCGACGCGGGCGAAGTTGATCGCCGCCTTGCGGTCCATGCCCGGCGTCTGCGCCGTGTTGGCGTCGAGCTGGGTGCCGGGGATGACGCGCACGCCGTCGTGCTTCCAGCGTTCGCCGTCGTGTTCGTGCGGCTGCTCGTGATCGTGGTCGTGGTCGCTCATGGGAAGGAGGGTACACGCCGTGTGCTGCTCGTCAATGCGTCAAATCCGGAGGACCGCGGATCAGCTTGTCGGTGTGCGACTACACGCGCCCGACGCCTTGTCCGACTTCTGCCGCCGGGCCAGGACCGTTTCTGGAGAGGGCACCCCAGCCTTCATCCCGACACAAGGAACACAACCATGAAACAAGCCATCGTCTCTCTTGCCGCCGTGCTCTGCTGCGCGTTCGCGGGCAGCTCTTTCGCCGCCGACAGCAAGGCCACCATGGACGCCAAGGCGTACAAGGCCGAGAAGGACCAGATCGAAGCGACCGAGAAGGCCGACAAGAAGGCCTGCGACCCGATGAAGGGCAACGCCAAGGACGTCTGCAAGAAGGAAGCCAAGGCCAAGGAAAAGGTCGCCAAGGCGGAACTCGACGCGAAGAACAAGCCCGGCGCCGCCGCCGACGCCAAGGTCGCGAAGGTCAAGGCCGATGCGGCCTACGACGTGGCCAAGGAGAAGTGCGAAGCCCTGAAGGGCAACGAGAAGGACGTGTGCAAGAAGGAAGCCAAGGCCGCCCACGAATCCGCCAAGGGCGCAGCCAAGGTCGAGAAGGCCGCCGCCACCAGCGGCCCGGCTGCCGCCAACGCGAAGGCCAAGGACGCCAAGGACGACACCATGGACGCCCAGTACAGCGCCGCCAAGGAAAAGTGCGAAGCCCTGAAGGGCGACGCCAAGGACAAGTGCGTGGCCGACGCCAAGAAGAAGTACAACAAGACCTGATGCTCGCGCGAGCATGAAAAAAGCCCCGCGTCGCGGGGCTTTTTCTTTGGTGGCCAACTTAACTGTTGTTGTGGCGGGGGCGCACGGAGTTGGCGTAGTGCACTTCACCGTGCCGGGTGAAGGCGTACTTGTCGCCGCGGTGGTGGCGGTAGGACACGTGGTCGCGGTCATGGCGATGGATGCGGTACCACTCGGGGCTGTGGTACACGACCTTGCGATGGACCACGACCGGGGCCGTGTGCACCACGACCGGCGTCGTCACGGTGGAGACGCGGCGCGTGCGGTGCACGGTGCGGGTCGAGCCGTCGGGGTTGGTCGTCTGCTTGACCACGTGGGTCACTTCGCCGTTGGGGCCGACCGAGACGGTCTTGTTGACGGTGGTGTCGGCGAACGCCGCGGAACCGGCGACGGCCAGGGCGGCGGCGAGCGTGAAGGTGCTGAGTTTCATGGTCTGGACTCCTTTGAGAGTTGAAATTGGAGATGCTCCGAGAGCTACCCATAAGATGCCTTTGAAAGGCACTCTCTCAAGACGCGCCAGCCCCCTTGCCGGTTGAAGGGCAGCCGCCCCTCGGGGCGCAGGCCTCTTCCTACTCGAGTCCCAAACCGCGGAGGTAGGCGTCCACGGCCTTGGTGCCGCAGGCCTCCAGGTCGAAGCCGGCGGGCTCGAGCAGCCAGTTGCTGATGAGCCCGTCGACCAGCGCGTGCAGGCCCTGCGCTGCCACGTCCAGCGGCACAGGCAGCTTCATGCCACGCAACGCGGCGCTCTTGCGCAGCACGCTGCGCAGCTGGCCCATCCATTGCTCCCGCACGTCCAGGTGGCGCGCGCGCACGGCGCAGAGGCTGTCGACGTATTCGACCTTGTGCGTCGCGACCTCGAAGACGCGCCGCGTCTGCGGATCGGTCGCGGTCTGGCGGAAGGCCTGGCGCACCGATTGCTTGAGTGCCGGCAGCGGATCGGCGTCGCCGACCTGTTCCACCAGTTCCATGGCGCCCTGCAAGGGCATCACCACCCGCTCCATCATCGCGTTGAAGAGGTCGGCCTTGTCCTTGAAATGCCAGTAGATCGCCCCGCGGGTCGTCCCCGCCGCCACGGCGATGTCGTTCAGCGAGGTGCCGGCGACGCCCTGGGCCAGGAACACGCGCTCGGCCGCATCCAGCAGGCTGTTGCGGGTGGCGAGGGCATCTTCCTTGGAGCGGCGGACCATGGACCGAATATACATTCAATCTTGTATGTATACTGCTTCCCTCCTGCCCGGCGCGGTCTGGCCGGGCATTTCCAATTCCGATTCCGATTTCCCCCGAGGCTTCCCATGGCACTTCGCCAGATTCCCGCTTGGTTCGTGACAACCCTTCTCGCTGCGGCGCTGGCCGGCTGCGGCAAGAGCGACGGCGCGCCGGGCGCGGGCGCGGCGCCGCCGCCGCCCGAAGTGGGCGTGGTGACCGTCGCCACCGGCGACATCGGCCTGGTGACGGAGCTGCCCGGACGCCTCGAGGCCTCGCGCGTCGCGCAGGTGCGCGCCCGCGCCGCCGGCATCGTGCAGGACCGCCTGTTCCGCGAAGGCAGCGACGTGCGCGCGGGCCAGGTGCTCTATCGCATCGACTCCGCGCCTTATGCCGCGGCCAACGCCAGCTCGCAAGCCTCGCTGGCGCGCGCGCAGGCGAACCTGAGCCAGGCCAGTGCCCTTGCCGAGCGCTACAAGCCGCTGGTCGAAGCCAACGCCATCAGCAAGCAGGACTACGCCAACGCCGTCGCCGCGCAGAAGCAGGCCGAGGCCGACGTGGCCGCCGCCCGCGCCGCGGTCAAGACGACCGAGATCAACCTGGGCTACGCCTCCGTCACCGCGCCGATCTCCGGCCGGATCGGCCGCTCGCTGGTGACCGAAGGCGCGCTGGTGGGGCAGGGTGAAGCCACGCCGCTGGCCGTCATCCAGCAGATCGATCCGCTCTACGTCAACTTCACGCAGCCTGCGACCGAAGTCCTGAACCTGCGCCGCGCGCTGGAGCAGGGGCGACTGAAGCGCGCCGGCGCGGAAGGTGCGCTGGTGCGCGTGCTGCTGGAAGACGGCAGCGTGCACGGCCAGCCGGGCAAGCTGCTGTTCGCCGACCTCACCGTCGACCCGAACACCGGCCAGGTGACGATCCGCGCCGAAGTGCCGAACCCGCGCGCCATGCTGCTGCCCGGCATGTTCGTGCGCGTGCAGCTGGAACAGGCCAAGGCCTCCAACGCGCTGCTCCTGCCGCAACAGGCCGTGACGCGCGCCACCACCGGCGACAGCGTGATGGTCGTGGCGGCGAATGGCCAGGTCGCGCCGCGTCCCGTCAAGCTCGGTGGCGCGCAGAACGGCCAGTGGGTGATCCTCGAAGGCCTGAAGGCCGGCGAGCAGGTGATGGTCGACGGCTTCCAGAAGCTGCGTCCGGGTTCGCCGGTGAAGCCGGTGCCCTGGACCCCCGGCGGCACCGGGCCCGCCGGCCCGGTCGCCAAGCCCGCATCCGCAGCGGCCTCGCAGGCCGGCAAGAGCTGACGCATGTCCAAGTTCTTCATCGACCGCCCCATCTTCGCGTGGGTGATCGCGCTGTTCGTCATCGTGCTGGGCCTGGTGTCCATCACGCAGCTGCCGATCTCGCAGTATCCGCCGGTGGCGCCGCCCGCCATCGTCGTCTCCGCCGCCTATCCGGGCGCATCCGCCAAGGTCCTCGAAGACAGCGTGATCAGCGTCATCGAGCAGGAAATGAACGGCTCGCCGGGCCTGATCTACATGGAGTCGTCCACCACGGCGACCGGCTCCGGCCAGATCACCCTGAGCTTCCAGCCCGGCACCAATCCGGACCTGGCGCAGGTCGACGTGCAGAACCGCCTCTCGCGCGCCACGCCGCGCCTGCCGGCGGCCGTCACGCAGCAGGGCGTGCGGGTCGAGAAGTCGCGCTCGAACTTCCTGCTGTTCACGATCATCTCCTCCGACGACCCGAAGTACACGCCGGTGGACCTGGGCGACTACGCCTCGCGCGTGGTGCTGCCGGAAATCCAGCGCCTGCCCGGCGTCGGCCAGGCGCAGCTGTTCGGCACCGAAGCCGCGATGCGCATCTGGATCGATCCGCAGAAGCTGGCCGGCTTCAACATGTCGACCGCCGAAGTGAACGCGGCGATCCGCGCGCAGAACGCGCAGGTGTCGTCCGGCTCGATCGGTGACCTGCCGAACATCACGGGGCAGGGCATCGCCGCCACCGTGGTCGTCAACGGCCAGCTCAGCTCGGTGCAGCAGTTCAACGACATCGTGCTGCGCGCCAACCCGGACGGCTCCACCGTGCGCCTGAAGGACGTCGCGCGGGTCGAACTCAACGCGCAGTCGTTCGCGACCTCGGCGCGCCTGAACGGCAAGCCCTCCACCGGCATCGGCGTGCAGCTCTCGCCCTCGGGCAACGCGCTGGCCACGGCCGAACTGGTGCGCAAGCGCATGGGCGAACTCGCGCCCTACTTCCCCAAGGGCATGAAGTGGGACATCCCCTTCGACAGCTCGCGCTTCGTCAAGATCTCCATCGCGCAGGTGGTGGAGACGCTGGTCGAGGCCATGGTGCTGGTGTTCCTGGTGATGTACCTGTTCCTGCAGAACTGGCGCTACACCATCATCCCGACGCTGGTGGTGCCGGTGGCGCTGCTGGGCACCTTCGCCGCGCTGCTGTCGCTGGGCTTCTCGATCAACGTGCTGACCATGTTCGGCCTGGTGCTGGTGATCGGCATCGTGGTGGACGACGCCATCGTCGTGGTGGAGAACGTCGAGCGCATCATGAGCCACGAGGGCCTGCCGCCGCGCGAAGCGACGCGCAAGGCCATGGGCCAGATCCAGGGCGCCATCATCGGCGTCACCGTGGTGCTGATCTCGGTGTTCGTGCCGCTGGCCTTCTTCGCGGGATCGACCGGCAACATCTACCGGCAGTTCTCGGCGGTGATGCTGGCGTCGATCGGCTTCTCCGCCTTCATGGCGCTGTCGCTCACGCCGGCGCTGTGCGCCACGCTGCTGCAGCCGGTGGAAGCCGGCCACCACGTGGAAAAGCGCGGCTTCTTCGGCTCGTTCAACCGCATGTTCACGCGCACGGCGCACGGCTACGAAAGCGTGGTCGCGCGCCTGCTGGCCAAGGCCGCGCGCTACCTGGTGATCTACGGCGCCATCGCCGGCGTCGTGGTGCTGTTCTACACGCGCCTGCCCACGTCCTTCCTGCCGCAGGAAGACCAGGGCTACATGCTGGTGAACGTGCAGCTGCCGCCGGGCGCGACGCTGGAGCGCACGCGCAACGTGATGGAGCAGGTGGAAGGCTGGGTGCTCAAGCAGCCGGAAGTGCAGAGCATGGTGGGCGTGCTGGGCTTCTCCTTCTCCGGCCCGGGCCAGAACGCGGCGCTCGCCTTCGTCACGCTCAAGGACTGGAAGGAGCGCAAGGCCGAAGCCAATTCCGCGGGCGCCCTGGCGGGACGGGCCTTCGGCGCGCTCTCGGGCATCCGCGATGCCTTCATCTTCCCCCTGAGCCCGCCGCCGATTCCCGAACTGGGCACGGCCTCGGGTTTCAACTTCCGCCTGCAGGACCGCGGCGGCAACGGCCACGATGCGCTGGTCGCCGCGCGCAACCAGCTGCTGGTCGCCGCCAACGCCAGCAAGGTGCTGACGCAGGTGCGGGCCGACGGCCTCGAAGACGCGCCGCAGCTGCAGCTGGAGATCGACCGTGACAAGGCCAACGCCCTGGGCGTGTCCTTCGATGCGATCAACAGCCTGCTGTCGACCGCGCTGGGCTCCGCCTACATCAACGACTTCCCCAACCGCGGCCGGCTGCAGCGGGTGGTGGTGCAGGCCGATGCGCCGGCGCGCATGCAGGCCGAAGACCTGTTGAAGCTGAACGTCGTCAACTCCTCGGGCAAGGCGCTGCCGCTGTCGGCCTTCGTCACCAGCCACTGGGTGAACGGCGCGATGCAGACCATCCGCTACAACGGCTATCCGGCGATGCGCATCTCCGGCGGCGCGGCCCCGGGCTACAGCACCGGTGCGGCGATGGACGAAATGGAGAAGCTCGCGGCGCAGCTGCCGGCCGGCTTCGCCTACGAATGGACCGGCCAGTCGCGCGAGGAAAAGCTGGCCGGCTCGCAGGCGCTGATCCTCTACGGCTTCTCGATCCTGGCGGTGTTCCTCTGCCTCGCCGCGCTCTATGAAAGCTGGTCGATCCCGCTCGCGGTGATCCTGGTCGTGCCGCTGGGCGTGCTGGGCGTGCTGCTGGCGACGCTGCTGCGCGGCTACGCGAACGACGTCTACTTCCAGGTGGGCCTGATCACCATCATCGGCCTGTCGGCGAAGAACGCCATCCTGATCATCGAGTTCGCCAAGGACCTGCAGGCGCAGGGACGCAGCGTGGTCGACGCCGCCCTGGCGGCGGCTCACCTGCGCTTCCGGCCCATCGTGATGACGTCGATGGCTTTCGGCCTGGGCGTGCTGCCGCTGGCCATCGCCACCGGCGCCGGCTCGGCCAGCCAGCGTGCCATCGGCACCGGCGTTCTCGGCGGCATGATCACCGGCACGGCGCTGGCGCTCTTCTTCGTTCCCATCTTCTTCGTGGTGATCCGCGGCCGCTTCCAGGGCAGCGAACGCCAGCGCAAGCTGTACACCCACGAGCTCGATCGCGAGATGCCCGCAGGGGCGACCGCGGGAGACCAGGTATGAATTCGATTCTTCGCTGGACGGCCGTAGCCGCCGCGGCGCTGGCCGTCGCGGGCTGCTCCTTCATTCCCACCTACGAGCGCCCGGTGGCGCCGGTGGCCAACAGCTTCCCCTATGGCGGCGCGAACGCGGGTGCTCCCGCGACGGAGTTGAACTGGAGGCAGTTCTTCACCGACGCGCACCTGCGCGAGCTGATCGCGATGGCGCTGGCGAACAACCGCGACCTGCGCATCGCGGTGCTGAACATCCAGCAGGCGCGCGCCACCTACGACATCCGCCGGGCCGACCAGCTGCCGACGGTGAACGTGCAAGGCCAGATCAGCCGTGCGCCGAACATCGCCAACATCGAATCGACCACCTACAGCGTCGGCCTGGGCCTCGCGAGCTGGGAGATCGATTTCTTCGGCCGCGTGCGCAGCCTGAGCGAAGTGGCGCTGAACCAGTACCTCGCCACCGAGGAAGGCCGCAATGCGGCGCAGGCCACCTTGGTCGCTTCGGTCGCCAACGCCTGGCTCGCGGTCGCGGCCGACGAGGAGCTGCTCACGCTGACGCAGGACACCTTGAAGACCCGCGAGGAGTCGCTGCGCCTCACGCGCCTGCGCTTCGAGAACGGCGCGTCGAGCGAGATCGACACGCGCCAGGCGCAGTCGCTGTACGAGAGCGCGCGCGTCACGCTGGCGCAGTTGCAGCGGCAGCGCGCGCTCGACCTGAATGCGCTGGCCCTCTTGCTCGGCACGCCGGTGCCCACCGACTACCGCGTCGGCGTGGCGACCGACCAGCTGCAGCTGCCCGACCTGCCGGCCGGCGTGCCGGCCGAAGTGCTGGCGAAGCGGCCCGACGTGCGCCAGGCGGAGCAGGTGCTGATTGCCGCCAACGCCAACATCGGCGCGGCGCGCGCGGCGTTCTTCCCGCGCATCTCGCTGACCGCGGCCGCGGGCGTGGCCAGCAGCGAATTGAACAACCTGTTCCAGGGCGGCGCCTTCGGCTATACGGTGACGCCGGCGCTGGTGCTGCCGATCTTCGACGCCGGCCGCAACACTGCCAACCTGGAGTCGGCGAAGGTGGGCCGCGAGCTTGCACTGGCGCAGTACGAGAAGGCGATCCAGGCGGCCTTCCGCGACGTGGCGGATGCGCTGGCCGGGCGTGCGACTTACGGCGACCAGCTGGCGGCGCAGGCGCGCGTGGCCGAGGCCGAGGGTGCGCGCTATCGTCTCGCGCGCCTGCGCTACGAGAACGGCGTGGCCAGCTACCTGGACCTGCTGGATGCGCAGCGTTCGCTGTTCGCGGCGCAGCAGGGGCTGGTGCAGACGCGGCTGGCGCGCCTGCAGAACCAGGTGCAGTTGTACCGCTCGCTGGGAGGCGGCTGGACGGAGTGAGGCATCAACGCGGCAACGCCCCTGCCGCCACCCACGGCTGCTCCGCCTCCAGCTGCTTCACCAGCTTCTTCGGCGCCTGCGCACGGTAGCTCTCCATCATCCAGCGCTTCACGGTCTCGAGCTGCACCTCGCCCGTGAGGTGCACGGTCACCCAGCCGCTCTTGCCCAGCCCGTAGCCGGTGGGCTTGGCGTCGGGTCGCTGGAGCACCTCCTTGCCCGTCACCGGCAGCTTCACGGAGACGATGAGGTCGCCGCTGGACACACTCATGAAAGCGAAGGTCTTGTCGTTGACGGCCACGTCGTCATGCCCCGGCCATGGGCTCTTGGGCTGCGTCGCGGGCAGGGACAGGCCGAAGGCCTTGAGTTTCTTCAGCACGGCGGAAGGCGTCATGGGGCGTGACGATAGCGTGCTGCCCGGCCTTGCGCTACGCTCGCGCGATGTCCAAAGTCAAAGTCATGGCCTTCACGGTCTCCATCGACGGCTTCGGCGCCGGCCCGCGGCAGAGCCTGCAGGCACCGCTGGGCGAGGGCGGCGAACAGCTGCACAAGTGGTTCGTCCCGACGCGCACCTTCCAGACCATGGTGCTGGGCAAGAGCGGCGAGGGAACGACCGGCGACGACGACGCCTTCGCCCGCTCCAGCTTCGACAACGTCGGCGCCTGGATCCTGGGGCGCAACATGTTCGCGCCCAGCCGCGGGCCGTGGCCGGACGACGGCTGGCAAGGCTGGTGGGGCGACACGCCGCCGTACCACGTGCCGACCTTCATCCTCACGCATCACGCGCGCGAATCGATCCCGATGAAGGGCGGCACGGTCTTCCACTTCGTCACCGGCGGCATCCACGAAGCCCTGGAGCGGGCGCGGGAGGCGGCGGCAGGGAAGGATGTGCGGATCGGTGGTGGGGTGTCTACGGTGCGGCAGTACCTGCAAGCCGGACTGATCGACGAGATGCACCTGGCGCAGTCGCCGGTGCTGCTCGGCAGTGGAGAGGCCCTGTTGGCGGGCCTCGACCTCAACCAGCTCGGCTACCGCTGTACGCGGCACCAGGGCACCGCGAATGCCCAGCACGTGGTGCTGGAGCGGAAGTCCTGAAGCTGGTCAGTGCAGCTCGGCCATCTCGACGGCCGGGACGGACAGCTCGCGGCCGACCATGGCGCGGGCGTAGAAGTAGTTGTTGCGGGCGCGCTCGCTCATCTGGTCCAGGTCGACGTGGCCTTCCTGGTCGCAGGGGAAGGCGTATCCGCGGCCGCTGTTGAACAGGCTACGGAAGCACAGCTGGTGTTGGGCGTTGGTGGCGATCATGGTGATTCTCCCCGGTGCATTGCCTCGTTTGGCTTGATTGAACTATCGGCGACGACCGGGCTCCGGGCCATCAGCCGGCAATCCATTCGGGGCTAGTCGTGGCTCCATGCGGGGAGTGAGCGGGAACCGATGGGCCATAGGACGCGTCCTATAGCGCGGCAGGCATACTCGTAGCATGACGTCTGACAAGGCCGGCAGTACCGGCACACCGGCCCACGCACGGCGCTGGTATTTCGGCTGGAACATCGTTGGCGCCGCCGCTTTCCTCACCCTGCTTTCGGTCGGCCTGCGCTTGGGCATAGGCCCGTTCTTCCTGCCCGTCGCGCAGGACCTCGGGTTCAGCCGCAGCCTGCTGGCGGCGATCGTGGCGGTCGGCATGATCTGCTACGGCCTGGCGATGCCGCTGGCGGGCTGGCTGGTGGCCCGGCGCGGCACGCGCTTCGTCCTGCTCACGGGCACGACGCTGGTCGTCCTGGCGGTGATCTGGACGATCAACGCGCGCGAGCCGCTGTCCTTCCTGCTGTCCTTCGGCGTGCTGCTCTCCGTCGGCCTGGGCTTCACCAGCCCGGTGGCCCTGACGCCCGTCATCAGCACCTGGTTCACGCGCCGCCGCGGCATGGCGTTGTTCTTCCTCTCTACCGGCTCGATGGCGGGCATGGCGGTCATGACGCCGGCGCTGGCGCTGGGCATCGCCCACTTCGGCTGGCGCGCGACCTTGATCGGCTTCGGCTGCGCCTTCGCACTGTTCGCCGTGCCGGTGGCGCTCTTCGTCATGCGCGACGATGCGCCGCAGCACACCGACCTGGACCCGGACGACCACGCGGCTCGCGCCGCCGCGCAGGGCACGCCGCCGCGCGGCCTCGCGGTGCGCGAGGTGCTGCGCACGCGCCCCTTCTGGCAGATCGTGCTGGGCCTGTTCGCCTGCGGCTTCAGCATGAACCTGCTGGGCACCCACGGCGTGCCGATGCTGATGGACCACGGCTTCGGTCCCATGCACAGCTCGATGGGCATCGGCGTGATCGGGCTGGTGGCGATCGGCGGCACGCTGGTGCTGGGCCGCCTCGCGGATCGCCTGCCACGCCGGAACATGCTGGCGGTGATCTATTCGGTGCGCGGTCTCGGCTTCTTTGCGCTCGCGGCGGTGGGGACGCACTTCGAGCTGTACCTGGCAGCCACCATCGGCGGACTGGTGTGGGCGGGCAGCATCGCGCTGTCGTCGGCCATCCTGGCGGACGTCTACGGCGTGCGGCTGGTAGGCGTGCTGTATGGCCTGGCCTACCTCGGCCACCAGGTGGGCGGCATGATCAGTTCCTGGCTCGGAGGCTGGGGCTACGAGCACTTCGGGACGCACTGGGTGGCGTTCGGGTTGGCGGGGGTGCTGTTGATTGCGGCGGCGGCCTTGTCGCTGCGCTTGCCGCAGCGGGGGTTCACGCTGATGGCGCCAGCCTGAATCGCGGAGAGGTCCTACAGCCGCGGTGGGGTCGCTGCCGCGAACCCACCCTACGATGGGCGCATGAGCCGACGTAGCTTGTTGGGTGCCGCCGGCGCCTGGTTCTTGTCCGGGTGTTCCGCCACCGGGGCCCTCGATGCACTGGCGCCGCAAGGCACCTACGACCTGCGGGAAGGCCAGGCCTACGGTTCCTTGCCGCGCCAGCGGCTGGATGTCTACTTGCCGCTCGCGCCGCGCAGCAAGCCGCCGCTGGTGGTGTTCTTCTATGGCGGGGCCTGGACGCGCGGCGATCGCGCGGCCTACCGCTTCGTCGGCGAGGCGCTCGCCAGCCGCGGTGCGGCGGTGGCGGTGGCCGACTACCGCCTCAGTCCGCAGGTGCGCTGGCCGGAGATCCTGCAGGACTGCGCGGCCGCGACCCGCTGGGTCTTCGCGCATGCCGAGGCGCTCGGTTGCGACCCGGCGCGGATCTTCCTCATGGGCCACAGTGCGGGCGCCTACAACGCGGCGATGCTCGCGCTGGACCCGCACTGGCTGGCGGGGCAGGGCCTGCGGCCGGCGCAGCTTGCAGGCTGGGTCGGGCTCGCGGGCCCTTACGACTTCCTGCCGATCACCGATGCCGACAGCCGCGTGGCCTTCGACTGGCCGAACACGCCGCCGGCCAGCCAGCCGATCACGCATGTCGCGCCCGGCGCGCCGCGCGCCTTGCTGCTGGCGGCGCGCAAGGACGGCACGGTCAATCCGGAACGCAACACGCTGGGACTGGCCGCGCGGCTGCAGGCCGCGGGCGTACCGGTGCGCGTGCAGGTCTTCGATCGGGTGGGCCACGCAACCCTCGTGGGCGCATTGGCGAGGCCGCTGGCGTGGCTGGCGCCGGTGCGGCAGGAGGTCGTCGATTTCGTCTCGGGCTGATCTTCAGCCGAGAACCGCGCCCGGCAACTCCAGCGTGAACACGACGAGGGGGTCCTCGTACGCGTAGCTCAGCGATCCGCCATGCGCCAGCGCAATCTCGCGCGCGATGTGCAGTCCCAGTCCCAGCCCGCCGCGATTGCGCTCGTTGCCCAGCGACGAGCGCTTGTAGGGCGTGAAGAGCGTTCCGGCCACGTCGGGCGGGATCGGCGCGGCGGTGTTGGCCACCTGCACGATCGCCTTGTTGCCCTCGCGCCGCAGGCGGATCACCAGCGGCGCATCCGGCGCGCCGTGCTGCCGCGCATTGCCCACCAGGTTGTCCATCAGCTGCATCAGCCGGTCGCCATCCGCCTGCACCACCAGGGCCTGCGGCAATTGCAGTTCGAACCGCGTGCCGGGATGCGCCATCGTCGCTTCCTGCACGGCCTCCTCGACCAGGTGCACCATGTCCACCGGCTGCCGCTTCACGCCGAGCCCCAGGCCGCTTTGCAGCCGCGACATGTCGAGCACCTGCGAGATCAGCCGCTCCATGCGCGTGCTCGAACGCGTGATGCGCTGGCCCAGCTTCGCGCTGTCCTCGCCGCGCTCCAGCACGTGCGCGGCCATCGCGATGGTCTGCAGCGGATTGCGCAGGTCGTGGCCCAGCACGGCCAGCATCTGGTTGCGCGCCCGTCCGAGCTCTGCATGCCGCACGTTGGCGGCGCGCGCCAGTTCGTCGCGCAGCGCGCCCGCCATCTCCAGCTCGCTGCGCGTCCAGGGCACGGCCATGCCACGCACCGTCTCCTTCCAGACGTCGAAGGAGCCGCGCGGCGTCAGGCGCGGGCCGAGCGGGCCGTTGACGTAGTTCTTCTCGGGCCGGCCGCCCCAGGCAATGGTCTCGATCTGCTCGCGCCGCAGCAGCACCAGCCAGCCGCCGCCCAGGTCGTCGATGCGCAGGGCGAGGATGCCGCACCAGTGCGAGAGGCAGGCGGCCAGGTCGGCGGGCAAGCCGGTGAGGGTGGTGGTGGACCACAGGCCCTCGCGCATGCCGGAGGGCTCGAGACCGTCGAGCCACTTCACCAGCGCCTGCGCCTGCGCCGGTGTCGCGCCCTCGGCAACCGTGTGGCCGTTCTCGGCGATCACCACGCCCTGCGCGCCGAAGGTCGTCGCCAGTTCACCGGCAAAGGGGCCCAATGCCTGCAGCGCGTCCTCGGCATGCAGGGTCTGCTCGATCACGCGGGCGCGCAGCGACGTCGCCACGGCCATGTGCTGTGCATGTTCCGACGCCAGCAGCGACTGCACGTTGTTGGCCAGCAGCTGCGCCAGCACGTCGCAGGCCATGCGAACGGCGTACGGCACCTGGCGCGGCTCCATGTGGTGGCAGGCCAGCATGCCCCAGAGCTGGCCGCCCACGACGATGGACACGCTCATCGAAGCGGCCACGCCCATGTTGGAGAGGTATTCGATGTGGATCGGCGACACGCTGCGCAGCGCGCAGTAGCTCATGTCCAGCGGGCCCTGTCCCCCCACCCCCGCCAGCGGCACCGGACGCGAGCCGACGTCCGCGATCAAGCGCAAGGTGTTGACGACGTACAGCCGCCGCGCCTGGGCCGGGATGTCCCCGGCGGGGTAGCGTCGGTTGAGGAAGGGCTCCAGGTCGTCGCGGCGCGACTCGGCCACCACGTCGCCGCTGGCGTCGTGGCGGAAGCGGTAGGCCATCACGCGGTCGAAGCCGGTCAGCGCCCGCAGTTCCTGCACCGCCACTTCCAGCAGGCCCTGCAGGCCGCGCTGCTGGCGCAAGAGGCCCAGGCTGCGGTGGGCCATGATGGCAAACGCGCCCAGGTCGAGGTCGTGCCGCTCGCGCCGCTCGAATTCGGCGATGCGCAGGGTGCCGTTGTGGTGCGCGATGAGGTCGAAGGTGGCGTCGCCGCGCTTGACCTCGTGCTGGTAGCTGATGCCGGCCATGCCTTCGGCCAGGCTGGCCAAGGCTTCGCGGAGCTGGCCGTCCAGCATGGCCGGATCGACCGGCGCGCCGAGCTCGGGCAGCCGGGCACCCAGGAATTCCGCCGCATTGCCGCTGGCCCAGGCCAGGCGGCCGTCGTCCGTGAAGGCGAGCAGGGCACCATGGTCCTGCGTCGCCCCCGGGATGTGGATCGGCTCGCGGTCGCAGTTGTCGAGGGTGACTTCGGCCTGGGGATTCAAGGGATGCTTTCCAATCGGCTGACTGTAGGGGAGCCCGGCCGAGCCGGTCTGTAGGAGAAGGCCGCGCGCCATGCCTTTCCTGGCACACGGGATGCGAGGTACATGTGCGTTCCATGTGTGCCCGCGCGGCCGCACTACCATTGGCGCCATGAAGAAGTGCCAACTCACCGCGCTCCTGCTGGCCGCGGCCGCCCTCCTGGCCGGGTGCGCAACCCCGGTGCCGCCGCAAGCCCTGGGCGTGCGACCCACCTACCTCGATGCCGTCACCGCCACGGTGCCCAATGGCGCGGCCCTGCGCCACCGCATCTGGACGCCGGCCCTCGACGAAGGCTACGTGCCGCAGGGCCTGACCAGCGCCGGCGGCTTCCTGTACGTCAGCAGCTACCTGCCGACGCCCGACCTCAAGTCGAATACCGGCCCTTGCCGCGTCTTCCGCATCGAGCAGGCCACGGGCCGCATCACGGGCGGTTTCGACATTCCCGCAGGCACCTGCACCCATTCGGGCGGCCTGGCCTACGTCGGCAACGGCAAGCTGATGCTGGCCGACACCCGCGCCCTGTTCATGGTGGACGTGGAGAAGGCACTGGCCAGCGGCACGTCGGCCGGCGCTTCGAAGTCGGTGAAGATCGGTGGGCTGCTGCGCGGCTCCTACGCCACCTACGACGGCAAGGACTTCTGGATCGGCACCTGGACCAAGGACGCCGCCGCGGCCCGCATGTTCCGCCTGGACCCGCGCCTCTTCGAGGACCACGATGGCCGCAGCGTGCAGCAGGAGCGCGCGCTGGAATCCATCCCGGTGCCGCTGGAGGCGCAGGGCGCCGCCTTCGACAAGCAGGGCAACCTCTGGGTGTCGGCCAGCAACGGCAAGTGGGGCAAGCTGTACCGGCTGGACCGCCAGGGCAAGGTGCAGGCCGAATACGAGATGGTCGCCGGCCTCGAGGACCTGACCGTCGACGAGCAGGGCCGCCTCTGGGGCCTGTCCGAATCCGGCACGCGCAAGTACCAGCATTGGGACACGCACTTTCCCTTCCTCTTCCAGATCGACACCGGCGCGCTGCGCTAGCCCCACCCCATGAACAAGATTGCACTCGGCTGCGTCGCCGACGACTTCACCGGTGCCACCGACCTCGCCAACAACCTCGTGCGCGGCGGCATGCGCGTCGTGCAGACCATCGGCGTGCCTGCCGGCCCGCTGGACGAAGCGGCCGACTGCGTGGTGGTCGCGCTCAAGAGCCGCACCATCCCCGCCGCCGACGCGGTGGCGCAGAGCCTGCAGGCGCTGAAGTGGCTGCAGGCGCAGGGCGCGACGCAGATCTACTTCAAGTACTGCTCCACCTTCGACTCCACGCCGGCCGGCAACATCGGCCCCGTCACCGAAGCGCTGATGGACGCGCTGGGCACCGACTTCACCATTGCCTGCCCGGCCTTTCCCGACAACGGCCGCACGGTGTTCAAGGGCTACCTGTTCGTGGGCGACGAGATGCTGCACGAGTCGGGCATGCGCAACCACCCGCTGACGCCGATGCAGGATTCGAACCTCGTGCGCGTGCTGCAGGGGCAGACGCAGCGCAAGGTGGGCCTGATCGACTATCGCAGCGTGGCGCGTGGCGCCACCGGCATCGGCGAACGCATCGCGCAGCTGCGGCAGCAGGGCGTGCGGATGGCGATCGTCGACGCCACCAGCAACGAGGAACTGGTGGCGGCCGGACCGGCGTGGGCCAAGCTGCCGCTGCTGACGGCAGGCTCCGGCATCGCCATCGGCCTGCCGCAGAACTTCGGCCTGAAGGCCGGTGACGCTTCGGCGGCGCAACTGCCGCCCGCGCGCGGCTTGCGCGCCATCGTGTCCGGCAGCTGCTCGGTGGCGACCAATGGCCAAGTGAAGAATTTCCTGGAGGCGGGCGGCGAAGGCTTCGCGATCGACCCGCTGGCGCTGGCCTCGGGCGCCGATCTCATCGCGCAGGCACTCGCCTGGGCCAAGCCGCGCGTGGCCAAGGGCCCGGTGCTGGTGTACGCCACCGCGCAGCCCGAGTCGGTGAAGGCGGCGCAGGCCAAGCTGGGCGTCGAGCGCGCCGGCGCGCTGGTGGAACTGGCGCTGGCCGGCATCGCGCGCGGCCTGGTGCAGCAAGGCGTGGGGCAGCTGGTGGTGGCAGGCGGCGAGACCTCGGGCTCCTGCGTGCAGGCCCTGGGCATCTCGCGCTTGCGCATCGGCCCGCAGATCGCGCCCGGCGTGCCGTGGTGCCATGCGAAACCCGAAGTGGCGCCCGAAGGCCTGCACATCGCGCTGAAGTCCGGCAACTTCGGCGGCCCGGACTTCTTCACCGAAGCGTTCACGCAGCTGGCGCGCGCATGACCGAGAACGAAGCCCGCGACGAGATCTGCGCCGCCGGTGCGCGGCTCTTCAACCGCGGCTACGTGCATGCCACCGCCGGCAACATCAGCGTGCGGCTGGAGGACGGCGGCTTCCTGATCACGCCCACCGACGCCTGCCTGGGCACGCTGCAGCCGCAGCGGCTGGCGCGGCTGGATGCCGAAGGCAAGCAGCTCGCGGGCGATCGCGCAAGCAAGACGATCGCTCTGCATCGCGCGATCTATGCGGCGACCGATGCGCGCAGCGTGCTGCACACCCACAGCGCGCATTGCGTGGCGCTCACCCTGCGGCCCGATCCGCGCGCCGAGCAAGGCGAACTGCTGGCGGCCCTGACGCCGTATTTCGTGATGAAAGTCGGGCGGGTGCCGCTGGTTCCCTACCACCGCCCCGGCGATGCCGCGGCGGCGCAGCTGGTGGCGCAACGCATCGCGGACTATGCGCGGCGCGGCGTGCAGCTGCGCGCGGTGATGCTGGCGCGCCTGGGTCCCAACGTGTGGGCGCAGGACCCGGCGACGGCCGCGGCCACGCTGGAGGAACTGGAGGAAACGGCCAGGCTCGCCGTGCTGGATGGCGGCCAGGCCGCGGCGCTCGCCCCCGCGCAGATCGACGAGCTGCGCCAGGTCTTCGGCGCGCAGTGGTGACCGCATCCGTCATTCCCGCGCAGGCGGGAACCCAGGGCTTCCGCATCGCGCTCCTCTTGTCGTTGCTGCTCCTCGCAGGCTGCGACCGCAACCCGGGCAGCCTGCTGCGCCCCGACGACCCGCAGGTCGTTGCGCGCGGCCAGGCGATCTACGCCGCCCACTGTGCCGCCTGCCACGGCGCCCGGCTGGAAGGCCAGGCCAACTGGCACGAGCGCGACGCCTCCGGCCGGCTGCCCGCCCCGCCGCACGATGCCAGCGGCCACACCTGGCACCACCCGGACCAGGTGCTGTTCGACATCACCAAATACGGTGTTGCGCGCGCGGCGAAGATGCCGGACTATGTGACGGCCATGCCGAAATACGAAGGCGTGCTGGCGGACGCCGACATCGTCGCCGTGCTGTCCTTCATCAAGGCGCAGTGGCCGGCGGCGGTCCGCGCGCAGCAGGACGAGGTGACGCGCGCGGCGCAGCGGCAGTAGGCAAACGCAAGGAGCGGCCTTGGTCTCGATCCACGAACTCGATCTGGAAAGTGCCACTGCCGCCGAGTGGGCGGCCTATCACCGCTTCTGCCGGGAGCGGTCCGCCGAGGACACGCCCGACCTCCCCGTTGCCGCCGACGCCGACCGCCAGCGCAACCTCGTGGCGCCCAACACCACGAACGCCTGGCGGATCTTCAACGCCTGGCGCGGCGACGAGGTGGTGGGCACGGCGGCCGCCTGGTGGCGGCGGGAAGGCACCCCCAACCACGAACAGTTCGCCCGCTTCATCCACGTGCGGGGCGGGGTCCTGGCCGCCAGCCGCCGCCAGGGCGTGGGCTCCGCATTGCTGGCGCACCTGTTGCCCGTGATGGCTGAACGCGGGGCAACGGCCGTCACGCTGGAGACGCATGACGACGCTTCCGCGGCCTTCCTGCTGCGGCGTGCGGCGCAGGAGAAATTCCGCGCCGTGGAGAACCGGCTGCGCCTCGCCGACGTTCCCTGGGACGACCTGGAGCGCTGGCAGGCGAAAGACGACGGCGCGCTCCGCTGGGAAACCCATGCGGGCCGCGTCCCGGTCGAACGGCTGCATGCCTTGCTGCCGACGCTGGCGGAGTTGATCGGCGACGTGCCGCGCGGCGAGCTGGACGTGCCGCCTTCACCGCCCGACGCGGCGCGCTACCGGAACATCTACCGGCGCATGGACGAAGACGGCGGCTCGCACCTGATGGTGGTGGCGATGGCGGGCGACACGGTGGCCGCCGTCTGCGAAGCGATGTGGCATGCCGAACTGCCCACCACCGCCGACCAGCATTTCACCGGCGTGGCGCGCGCCTTCCGCGGCCAGGGCCTCGCGCGGCAGGCCAAGGCGCGGATGCTGGCGCTGCTGGCGCGCGAGTTGCCGCAGGTGCAGTACGTGACCACGCAGAACGCCGAATCGAACGCGCCCATGCTGCGGGTGAACGCGGCGCTGGGTTTCCAGCCGTACCGGCAGGTGCGCATCCTCCAGGTCGAGCGCGACGCGCTGGCGCAGGCGCTCGCCGGGCCGCGCTGATGGCCCTGGCCAACCGGCCGGATCGCTATGGCTGGATCGCCATCGCGCTGCATTGGGGCATGGCCTTGCTGCTGGCGGTGCTGGTCGCGATGGGCGTCTACATGGTGCGTTTGCCGGACGTCGGCTTCGACCAGGTCAAGATCACGCTGATCCTCGTGCACAAGGCGCTGGGCCTGGTCGCGCTGGCCGCCGTGCTGCTGCGCCTGGGGTGGCGCGTGGGCAACCTGCTGCCGGCGCTGGTGCAGGGACTTCCGATGTGGCAGCAGGTGGCCGCGCGCTTCGTGCACCTGGCGCTGTACGCGCTGATGCTGGCGTTGCCGCTCACGGGCTGGTGGATGTCCTCGGCGGGTGGCTATCCCGTGACCTTCTTCGGCTGGTTCGAGCTGCCGGACATCGGACCCTACAACGAGTACTGGTTCCACGCCTCGATCGCGATCCACCGCTGGCTGGGGTATGCCCTGGTCGCCGTGGGGGCGCTGCATGCCGCCGCGGCGCTCGGACACCACTGGGTGCGGCACGACGACACCTTGCGCCGCATGCTGCCCGGCCGCTGACTACTGCGCTACCTCGCCCGGCCCCGGCGCGACCGCCGCGCGCCGCAGCAAGGACGCCGGGTTGCTGCGGAACCGGGTCACCGCATCGTCCATCGTCGCCGACAGGTGGTCGAGCCGTCCCATCGCCTGCTCCGCCTGCGGCAGCACCTGGAACTGCAGCGACCACACCGCGTCCTGGCTGGACGCCAGCAGCGGCTCGAGCCGCGCGCCGGCCTGCTCGGCCCCTTGCAGCATGGCGCGGACCTGCGGCAGCAACTGCGCCTGCACCGTGCGCACCGTGGCGCTGCTCGCCTGCAGTAGCGGCTGCACCTGCACGCTGGCTTTTTCCGCATTGGCGAGGATCGTCTCCAGCCGCGCGCTGTTAGCGGCCAGCGTGCGCGTGACGCGGTCCAGGCTGGCCATCGTCTCCTTCATCGCCGCCACGGTGGAAGCATCGAAGGTCGATTGAAGCAGCGTGCTGACCTGCTGCACGTTGCTGTTCATCTGCTGCACGGCGGTGTCGATGCTGACCATCTGCGCCGGGGCCAGCGCGATCTGCGGATAAGGCTGGCCGGAGAGCGCTACCAACGGCTTGCCGCTCGCGCCGGGACCGTCCTCCAGGCTCACGTACACATAGCCGGTGAACCCGCGCGCGGCCAGTCCCCGTCCCATGACCGTCGCCACGGTGGCTGACGTGACGGGCGCGTCCTTGCGCACCTCGATCAGCACGCGGGCCGTGCGCGGGTCGGCCAGCAGCACCTGCGCCACCTTGCCGACCTCGACGCCGTGGAATTCGACCGGCGCTCCGGCGATCAGCCCCGACACGGAATCGCGCGAACGCAGCTCGTAGGTCGTGTGGGCCCGTGCCGTGAACAGCCACCACGCCACGCCCCCGCCGGCGAGCAGCAGCAGGAAAGTCGCGAACAGGACCCTGGCTCTGGCTTCCGCGCTGGTGGGCATGGCGTTCTCCGGATGAGTGGCTGGATCGGCGGTGCGCTTCCTGCATTGATGCACGGAGTGGAACGTTTGTTCCAAAGGATGCAATTTACGGGGGCAGGCCGCCGCCGCATCATGCCGCCCACCGGTTTGCCACAACGAAGCCCAGGAGACTGCATGAAACGCTCGACCTGCCTTGCCGCCGCGGCCATGGCCCTTGCCGCATTCACCCTTCCGGCCGCCGCGCAGGCGGTGAAAGTCACGCCGCTGGGCGGCATCGACGGCGAGTTCTGCCCGCAGGACCGCGCGCTCGTGTTCGAGGACCCGAACGGCACGCGCATCCTCTACGACCCGGGCCGCACCGTGGCCGGCGCCGCGGACCCGCGCCTGGGCAAGATCGACATCATCCTGGTCAGCCACATGCACGGCGACCACCTGGGCAACGCCCACAACAAGGCGCCCAACTCCGGCAGCTGCGAAGCGCCGGACATGTCGGTGTCGGCGCTGCCGAATTCGCTGGCCGTGAACATCGCGCTGGCGAAGAATTCCAAGATCGTCACCGGCAGCGAGATGCCGCCTTTCTTCGCGGCCAAGCTCAAGGCCAATGGCGGCAACCCTGCCAATGCGATGCTCGCGCGCTTCGGCGGCAGCGTCACCGTCAACGGCGTGCGCATCGCTACCGTCACCGCCATGCACAGCAACGGCCTCGACCCCGACTACATCGGCGGCGAGCTGGGCAAGGCCATGAAGGACGCCGGCATCGCGGGCGACGTCGGCCTGGCCACCGGCTACGTGCTGCGCTTCAGCAACGGCCTGGTCGCTTACCTGTCGGGCGACACCGGCGTCACCGCCGACCAGGAGCGCGTCGTGCGCGACCTCTACCAGGCGAAGCTGGCCGTGATGAACATCGGCGACGGCTTCACCACCGGCCCGGCCGAAGCGGCCTACGTGATGAACGAGCTGGTCAAGCCCGCTTCGGTGATCGCTTCTCATGCAAACGAGGTAGGCACCGTGGGCGGCAAGGTGCGCCCCGGCAGCAAGACCGAAGCCTTCGTCAAGGCCGCCCGGATGCCCGTGCACGTGCCGCTTTCGGGCAGGACGATGGAGTTCGACGCCGCGGGCAAGTGCGTGGCGGGCTGCTGAAACGAGGCGGGCGCAACGCCCGCCTTTTGCGCAGAATGGGGCCTTCCCAGGCGAGGAGGCTCCCATGCCCGATTTCAAGCTGCCGCTCTCCGGCGACGTCATCCAGGCCATCAACCCCTGGAACTGGGTCTTCCAGCCCCAGGGCGGCCAGTTCGGGCTGGTCAACATCAACCTGGGCAGGAGCGCCAACCCGGCGCTGGAGCAGCGCATCCTCGACGAGGTGGGCAGCTACGGACGGCAACTGGGACGCATCGGGGATGCGCTGGAAGTCCTGCTGGACAACATCAAGCTGGAGAAGCTGGATGCCGGCGAGCGCAAGGCGATCGAGGACTTCCGCTTCCAGCTGGAGCAGGTGAAGCGGGTGAAGGAGCAGGGGGCGTGATCGAGCTTGCCGTCCTCCTTCTCGTCTCCGCTTGCGCCGGCCTGGTGCTCTGGTCCGGCCTCAAGTCGGGCATGACGGCCCACCTGGAACGGCGGGAGCGCGCGATGCAGCAGTTCCGCGGCACGGTGTTCTCGCCTCCGGGCGCCGGCTTGCGATTCGACGGCGCGGCCGCAACGATCCTGGCGTCGCACGAGACCCACTACCTTGCCGGGCTGATGGCCTCGAACTATGTCCTGACCGTCCGGGCTCGAATGCCCGACGGCACCGAGTTCCAGTTCAAGTCCGACCCGAGTGGCCAGCCCTGGGTCACCTGCCTGTCCCGCGGTGATCGCAATGCGACGCGGGTGCGCGCGGCCTACTGATTGCCCATGACCTTCCTCGTTCGCCGCGCAGTCGAAGCCGATGGACCGGCGCTTATCGGACTGCGCCGCACGCTGTTCGCCGAGACGTCGAACATGCTCTGGGAGCCCGGCGAGTTCGTGCAGACGGGCGAGGACGAAAGCAAGCGCATCGCCCGCCTCAACGGCCGCCCCAACAGCCTGGTGATCCTGGCGGAGGATGCCGGCCAGCCGATCGGCCTGCTGACCGCCGTCGGCGGGGAAGTGAGGCGGCTTCGAAACTCCGCGTCGCTGGCGCTCGGCGTGGCCAAGTCGCATTGGGGGCAGGGCGTCGCGACGCGGATGCTGCAAACCGCGCTCGAATGGTCGCGCGGAGCCGGGCTCCGCCGCGTGGAGCTGACCGTCCACACGTCCAACCTGCGCGCCGTCGCGGTCTACCTGCGCTGCGGCTTCCAGGTGGAAGGCGTGCGCCGTTCCTCGCTGCTGGTGGATGGCGTGTACGTCGACGAGTACATGATGTCCGTGATCCACGAAGCCTGACTCAAGGGAGGACGTAGCGTGCCATCGTCCAACTCGCCCCGGCTCCTCGCCGGCGGCAACCCGCAGATCGCCAAGGCCGATGGCGACGCGCCGGTGCAGGCGTACATCGCGGCGATGCCGGGATGGAAGCGCGGCGTCGGCGAGCAGCTGGACGACCTGATCGCCCGCACCGTCCCGGGCGTGCAGAAGGCGGTGCGCTGGAACTCGCCGATGTACGGCCTGCCGGGGCAAGGCTGGTTCGCCAGCTTCCACGTCTTCACGCACTACGTGAAGCTGACCTTCTTCAAGGGGACGGCGCTGCGGCCCGTGCCACCGGGCGGCTCGGCGAAGGAGGCACGCTGGATCGACCTGCGCGAAGGTTCCTTCGACGAGGCGCAGCTTGCCGCGTGGATCGCGCAGGCGGCCGCGATTCCGGGCTGGGGCAACGCTTAGGCAGGTGTCCATGCATTCCGATCTCCTGCGGCGCCCCGTCAGCTTGCGCCTGATGACGGAGCACGACATCCCGCTGCTCCATGGCTGGCTGAACGAGCCGCACGTGGTGCAATGGTGGGGCGGCGAGCGGCCTTCGCTCGACGAAGTGCGCGCCAAGTACTTGCCGCGCGTGCTGGCCCAGGAGCGGGTGATCCCGTACATCGGCATGCTGGGCGACACGCCGTTTGCCTATGCGCAGTCTTACGTCGCCCTCGGTGCCGGGGGTGGCTGGTGGGAAGAGGAGACCGATCCGGGCGTGCGCGGCATCGATCAATCGATCGGCCTGCCGGAGCTGCTGGGGCAAGGACTGGGCACAGCGCTGGTCCGTGCGCTGGTCGACCTGCTCTTTGCCGATCCGGCCGTGACCAGGATCCAGACCGACCCGTCGCCGGACAATCCACGCGCGATCCGGTGCTACGAGAAGGCGGGGTTCCGGAAAGCCGGGATCGTGGTCACGCCGGACGGGCCTGCGGTCTACATGTCGAGGGGGCGTCTGCGATGACCGGTGGCAGTGACCCGTGTCCCATCTGCGATCACGGCGAACCGCTCGACGTCCTTGCGCGCTTGCCCGCGTCCTGGCTGACCATGAACCAGCGCGCTCCCGCGCGCGGCTACGTCTGCGTGGTTTGCGCGGTTCACGCCGTGGAGCTGCACGACTTGCCGGAAGCCACGTCGATGCAATTCCTGCGCGACATGCGGACGGTCTCCAGGGCGCTGGTCGAAGTGACCGGGGCCGCGAAGCTGAATTACGAAATCCACGGCAACACGATCGCGCACCTGCACATGCACATCTACCCGCGCTACCCGGGCGATCGCTTCGAAGGGCGGCCCATCGATCCGCGGGAGCTCGATCCGCCGGTCTACGGCGAGGGCGAGTTCGCGCTGCTGCGCCGGGCCTTGCTCCAGGCGCTGGACTGACGCCGGCGAGCCACGTGCCGGTGCGCATCAGTTCACGTTTGCGCAACGCTCCCGCGGGATAACCCTTGCCATCGTCCTGCATTTGATAGCATCCGGCAAAAGGGGAAGAGAACCATGCGGACGTCGATCTGCTTCGTCGCAGCCTTGCTGCTGGCTGCCAATGCCTCGGCGCAGTTGCGCTATTCGTGCCGCTCGGCCGACGGCACCACGACCTTTTCGGACCGGCCCTGCACCGGCCAGCTGTTCTTCGCGACCCCATCGGAGAGCCTGAGGTCGCAACCCAGCATCGGCACCGCGCCCAGCCACCTGCAGTACATGAGCCCGCGCTGCGCCTCCCTCAACGATGCGCTGCGCACGGCGCCGGCGCGTGGGCTCAAGTCCGAAACGATCAGCACGATGCGGCGCGATTACCAGGCCGAGTGCGGCGAGAACGAGAACGAAGCGCGCCAGCAGATGTCGCGCGACTCCAGCGCCCAGCGCCAGCAGCGCTCCGCCGAGCAGAAGGCGCAGATGGTCGCCCGCAACGACGCCAAGCTGCGCGAGCAGCAGTGCGAGGAGTCCAAGCGCATCCTCATCACCAAGCGCAACCGGCCCAACCTCACCGAAGGCGAGCGCGACGAGCTGAAGAGGTTCGAGGACAACTACCGGGCGCGCTGCGTGCCTTGAGCTGAGGGGCAGGGGTGGGGTCGCTGCGCGAACCCACCCTACGAAGGCCTGGAAATCGTCTGACGGAAAGCGGGTCGCCAGCGCGGCATGCTGGCCCCATGATCCGCAAACTTTCCTCCGGCGGCTACCGCCTCTACTCGCGCAAGGTGGATCCCAAGACCGGCAAGCGCCGCAACCTGGGCACTTTCGACACCCGCGAGCAGGCGGAAAAGCACGAGCGCGAAGTCCAGTACTTCAAGCGGCACTGAAGAACGCCAGCTTCCGTGCCCGCGGCAGGGCCTTGAGCGCGAGCTCGGCCCGCAAGGCATCGCCTTTGCTCGGATATTCGCGCGCCGCCAGCACCCGCAGCGGCGGCCTCGCCCGCGTGAACTTCGCGCCCAGGCCGAAGACGTGCTGGAAGAAGCGCTGCTCCACGTCGATGGCGATGCCGGCGTAGTAGACGCCGGCTTCGCATTCGAGGAGGTAGAGCCAGTAGGGGGTCGCGGCTTGCACGGCGACATTCTCGCCGAGCGCGCCGGCTTCATTCCACCGCCGGCATCCCCTCCAACAGCTTGTCGAGCGTCACCGGATACTCGCGCACCCGCACGCCGGTCGCGTTGTAGATCGCGTTCGCCACCGCGGCTGCGACGCCGCAGATGCCCAGTTCGGCGATGCCCTTGGCCTTCAACGGCGACGCGACCGGGTCGACCTCGTCGAGGAAGATCACCTCCTGGTGCGGGATGTCGGCATGCACCGGCACCTCGTAGCCGGCCAGGTCGTGGTTGACGAAGAAACCATGGCGGGTGTCCACGGCGAGTTCTTCCATCAGCGCCGCGCCCACGCCCATGGTCATGGCGCCTATCACCTGGCTGCGCGCGGCTTTCGGGTTCAGGATGCGCCCGGCGGCGCAGACGGCCAGCATGCGGCGCACGCGCACTTCGGCGGTGTGCGCATCCACGGCCACTTCGACGAAGTGGGCGCCGAAGGTCGATTGCTGGTACTTCTTGTCCAGGTCGCCGTATTCGATGCCGTCTTCGGCCACCAGCTGGTGCGCGCGCGCGGCCTGGGACAAGGGCAGGGACCGATCCCCCGAGCGCACCATTCCGTCCGCGAAGACGGCATCCTGCACCGACATGCCCAGCGTCTCCAGCACAGCCTCGCGCAGCTTCATGCAGGCCGCGTAGACGCCGGCCGTGGCGTTGTGGCCGAACTGCCCGCCCGAGCCGCAGGAGACGGGGAAATCGGAGTCGCCCAGCCGCACATCGACCTGCGACAACGGCACACCCATGGTTTCCGCGGCGGTCAGCGCGATGATGGTGTAGCTGCCGGTGCCGATGTCGGTCATGTCCGTTTCCACGGTGACCGTCCCGCGCGCGTCCAGCCGCACGCGGGCCGCCGACTTGTGCTGCAGGTTGTTGCGGAAGGCGGCGGCCATGCCGAGACCGACCAGCCAGCGGCCGTCGCGGACCTGGGCCGGCGTCGCGTTGCGCTTGTTCCAGCCGAAGCGTTCGGCGCCTGTCCGCAGGCACTGAACCAACTGCCGCTGCGAGAACGGGCGCTGCGGCTTCTCGGGATCCACCTGGGTGTCGTTGCGGGCGCGGAACTCCACCGGGTCCAGGCCCAGCTTCTCCGCCATTTCGTCCATCGCGATCTCGAGCGCCATCATGCCGGGCGCCTCGCCGGGTGCGCGCATCGAGTTGCCTTCCGGCAGGTCCAGCACGGCCAGCCGCATGGCCGTCAGGCGGTTGGGCGCCGCGTACAGCAGGCGGGTTTGGCTCACGGCCGTTTCGGGCTCGCCGCCGGGCAGGTCACCCGACCAGCTCTCGTGGGCGATGGCGGTGATGTTGCCGTCCTCGGTGGCGCCGATGCGGATGCGCTGGAGGGTGGCCGGCCGGTGCGTGGTGTTGTTCGGCATCAGCGGGCGCTGCAGTGCCACCTTCACCGGCTGGCCCGCGGCGCGTGCGCCCAGGGCCGCCAGCAGCGCGTCCGCGCGCAGGAACAGCTTGCCGCCGAAGCCGCCGCCGATGTAGGGCGAGACCACACGCACCTTGTCCTTGGGCATGCGCAGCGTCTTGGCCAGATCGGTCACGTGCCAGTCGACCATCTGGGTGGAGGTCCACACGGTGAGCTTGTCGCCTTCCCACGCAGCGACGGTGGCATGCGGCTCCATCATCATGTGCGACTGGTCGGGCGTGGCGTAGGTCGCATCCAGCTGCACCGGCGCCCGCGCGAAGGCGCCGGCAAAGTCGCCCAACTTGCTTTGCGGCGGATTCGAGCCGTCGTCCTCCGGCGGCTGCGCATTCTCCTTCTCCGCCGCCAGGTCGAAGCGGCCCGCGTCGCGCGCGTAGTCGACGCGCACCAGCTGCGCCGCGGCGCGCGCCTGCTCCAAGGTCTGCGCGACCACCACGGCAATCGCCTGGTGATAGTGCTGGATCTCCGGCCCGCCCAGCAGCCTGGCCGTGTTGCGTTCGCCCTTGTCCAATGCACCGGCGTCCTGCGCCGTCACGATGGCAATCACGCCCGGCGCGGCGCGCGCCGCTTCCAGGTCCATCGACGCGATGCGTCCCTTGGCAATGCCAGCGCCCACGATCCAGCCGTAGGCAGCGTTCGGTGCAACGTCGTGGCGCTCGAAGGCGTAGTGCGCGGTGCCGGTCGTCTTGAGCGGGCCTTCGATGCGATCGGTCGGTTTGCCGACGACGTGGAGTCGGTCGATCGGATTGCTGCCTGCGGGAGTGTCGAACTTCATGGCCACGCGAACGGAAAGCGCCATCGTCGTACCACGCTCCACCCCGGCGCGTAGGAAAACTTCGCGCGATGCGGGATGTCCCTCCCGCCGTGTCATGGATGAGGCAGGCGGCCGGCAACCGGCCTGCATAATGCATCGATGTCTTATCGCGACGGCGCAAGCGATGCGCGCTCCAGCCTGTTGTTGGCCGGACAGAACCAGGCCTTGCAACTCGCCTTGAGCGGCGCCGCGCTGGAAGAAGTGCTGGCCTTGCTGGTGCAGACCGCCGAAACGCAATCGGACGGCGCTTTCCTCGGCTCGATCCTGCTGCTCGACGAGGAAGGCAAGCACCTGCGCCATGGCGCAGCGCCCTCCTTGCCCGCCGAATACAACGAGGCCATCGACGGCATCGCGATCGGCCCCAGCGTCGGGTCCTGCGGCACGGCCGCGCACTTCGGCCACGCCATCGTCGTCACCGACATCGAACGCGATCCGCTGTGGGCCGGCTTCAAGGACCTCGCGCTCGCGCACGGCCTGCGCGCCTGCTGGTCGACGCCCTTCCTGTCCAAGGAGGGCACGGTGCTCGGCACGCTGGCGCTGTACTACCGCGAGCCGCGCGGCCCCAGCGAGAACGATCGCGAGACGGTCCGGCTCATAGGCGGCACGGCCGGCCTGGTGGTGGAGAACGCCCGCCTGCACGCGCAGCTGCAGGACCTGAACCACCGCGCTCGCCTCGCCGCCGACGCCGGCGGCCTGGGCTTCTTCACCTGGGAGATCGGGTCCGACGCGGTCAGCTGGCAGAACGACCGGCCTTATGCCATCTTCGGCATCGCGCCGTCCGAAGGGCCGATCGATGCCAAGCGCTTCGTTTCCGAGTTCCTGCATCCGGACGACCAGCAGGCCTTTGCCGACGCGGTGACGCAGGTGCTGGAGAACGGCTCGCGCTTCCATTTCCTGGGCCGCATCCGCCAGCAGTCCACGGGCGACATCCGCCGCGTCGAATTCACCGGCCAGCTGGACGAAGCGGCCCGCGAGCGCGGCATCGCCCGTGTCGTTGGCATCGTCGCCGACCGCACCTGAGCCCGCGCGCTCACTCCGCACGGGTGCCGGGCCCCGTTGCGGGGCTCGCCTAGAATCGCCCCGCACATGACTCCCTCCCTGGCCGACCTGCGCGCCTTCGTGACCGTGAGCGAGCTCAAGAGCTTCGCGGCGGCGGCGCGCAAGCTGCACTTGTCGCAGCCCGCGCTGTCACGCCGCATTTCCGGCCTGGAAGACCTGCTGGGCGTGCGGCTGCTCGATCGCACCACGCGCAACGTGGCACTGACCGTGCTGGGTGAGCGCTTCCTCGCGCAGGTGCGCAACGTGCTGCAGGACCTGGACCGCTCGGTGGTCAGCCTGCACGACGTCGCCCACCTCGAGGCGGGCGACGTCACCATCGGCTGCATCTTCTCGGTGGTCGACCACTTCCTGCTGGAGGTGATGGGGCAGTTCCGTGAACAGCATCCCAAGGTGATGGTGAAGCTGGTGGAAGAAAGCGGCGACCAGGTGCTGGCCAGCGTGAAGAGCGGGCTGGCCGACTTCGCGATCAGCTTCACCGGCCTGCACGACCCCGAGGTCGACTTCACGCCGCTGCTGAAGGAGCCTTTCGTGGTGGCCTGCCGGGCCGACCACCCGCTGGCGCGGCGCAAGGCCATCGGCTGGGACGCGCTGGCGGAGTTCCCTTACGCGCTGGTCTCGCACGAAAGCAAGGTGCGCACGCTGATCGACCAGGCGCTGGCCGGCGTCGGCAGCCTGCCGCGGCCGGTGTTCGAGGTGCGCCACGTGTCCACGCTGATCGGCATCGCCGAGCGGGGGCTGGCGGTGGCGGTGGTGCCGCAACTCACCCTGCCGCAAGGGCCGTCGCAGGTCGTCGGCGTGCGGCTGGAGGACCCGGTGATCACGCGCACCATCGGCCTTTTGAAACGCAGCGGCCGCAGCCTCTCGCCGGCGGCGGAGGCGGTGGCCGGCTTGCTGGCGGACGCGATCCGGGCCAAGGGCAAGCCTCCGGCCCGGCGCAAGGCAGCTACTCGACCTTCACCTTCGCGTTCCTGACCAGGTTCACCCAGAACTTGCCGTCTTCCACCAGGAACGACCCGAACTGCTCGGGCGAGGAAGAGATCGACACTTCGGTGCCTTCGCGCGCCAGCGCCGCCTTCACCGAAGGCTGCTGCATCGCGCTGACGGTGGCTTCGTAGATCTTCTTCTGGATGGCCGGCGGCGTGCCGGCCGGCACGAACATGCCGTACCAGAATTCCAGGTTGTATTCCGGCAGGCCGGCTTCCTTCATGCCCGGCAGGTTGGGCACCAGCGGCGAGCGCTCGCGCGTGCTCACGGCCAGGGGCAGCAGGCGGCCGCCGCCGGCCTGCGGCAGCACCGAGGGCGAGGTGCCGAAGGTCAATTGCGTGTCGCCCGCCATGACCGACTGAATGGCCAGCGCGCCGCCGCGGTAAGGCACGTGCGTCATCTCGGCGCCGGTCAGCATGGTGAACAAGGCCGCGCCCAGGTGCGGGGCCGAGCCGTTGCCGGAAGTGGAGTAGTTCAGCTTGCCGGGATCTTTCTTCGCCGCCGCGATCAGGTCGCCGACGCTCTTGATGCCGGTCGCCGGATTGACGGCCAGCACCAGCGGCGAAGTCGTCATCTTGGTGATGGGCGCCAGGTCGCTCGGCTTGTAGCCCAGCTTGTCGTTCAGCGCCGGGTTCACCGAGATGCTGCTCGGGCTGGCGATCAGCATCGTGTAGCCGTCGGCAGGCGCCTTCGCGACGATGTCGGCGGCGATGCTCGAGCCGTTGCCCGGCTTGTTGTCGACCACCACGGTCTGGCCCAGCGCCTTGCCGAAGGCGTCGCTCATCGCGCGCGCCACGAGATCGGCCGCACCGCCGGGAGCGAAGCCGATCACCAGGCGGATCGGCTTGCTGGGGTAGGGCGCGGGCTGGGCCGCCGCCGTGAAGCCGATGGCGCCCAGCGCCAGCGCGGCAAACAGGTTCCTGCGAATCATCTTGTTGTCTCCTTGTCTTGTTTCAGGCGGGCATGCGCAGCACGATCTTGCCGACGTGCGCGCCCGCTTCCATGCGGGCCTTGGCCTCTTGCGCTTCGTTGAAGTCGAACACGCGATCGACCTGCGGCAGCACGCGGCCGGCCGCGATGTGCGGCAGGATCTCGGCCACGAAGCGCGGCACGGAGGCCGCCTTCTGTTCCTTGGTGCGCAGCTTGTTCGACACGCCGAACAGCGTCAGCCGCCTGGCGTGCAGCGCTTCCAGGTCGATGTCGGCATGCACCACGCCGTCGACATAGCCGACCGTCGCGAGCCGCCCTTCAAAGGCCATCACGCGAACGTCTTCCGCGAACACTGTGCCGCCGACGGTGTTGATGACGAGATCCACACCCTTCTGGGCAGTCGCTTCCATGACGGCCGGGCCGAAGTCCGCCTTGCGCGTGCACAGCGCCACGTCCAGGCCGAAAGGCTTCAGCGCGGCGAGCTTCTCCTGCGAGCCGGAGGTGCCGATCACCTTCGCACCCAGCGCCTTGCCCAATTGCAGCGAAGCGACGCCGACGCCGGAGGAAACGCCGTTGATCAACAGCCACTCGCCCGCCTTCAGCCGGCCTTGCAGCACCAGCATGTCGTACGCGACCAGGTAGGTCAGCGGGATGCTGGCTGCCTGCTCCCAGGAGAGGTTGGCCGGCACTTTCATCGCCTCGGCGACGTCGACCAGCGCGTATTCGGAGAAGGCGCCGGCGCAGCGCGCCATCACGCGGTCGCCGACGGCGAAGCCCGTGACCTCGCTGCCGACCGCCGCGACCTCGCCCGCGCCTTCGCCGCCGATCGCCTTCCAGCTGCCCACCTTGCCGTGCAGCCCGCCGTGCAGGAACTCGCCGCGATTGAGCGAGGCCGCGCGCACGCGCATCAGCAGCTGCCTGGGTCCCGGCGTGGGCACCGGCACGTCGCGCCGTTCCAGCACCGAGTCGGTCTCGGTCATCTGCATCCACCAGGATTGCATGGTGATTCCCTTCACTTGCCGGTGAAGACCGGCTTGCGCTTCTGCATGAAGGCCGTGCGGCCCTCGGTGTAGTCGGCGCTTTCGAAGCAGCCACGGATCAGCGATTGGCACAGGGCCAGGTCGAGGTCCGGCGAGGGCTTGAGGATCTCGCGCGTGATCGCCTTGCCGGCCATCACCGTCAGCGGCGCGTTCTCCGCCAGCGCGCCCGTGTATTCGGCCAGCAGGGCGTCCAGCGCTTCCGGAGCGGCGATGCGCGAGACGAGGCCGAGCGACTTCGCTTCGTCGGCGCCGATGCGGCGTGCCGTGAAGAACAGGTCCTTGGCCGCGCCGGGGCCGATCAGGTCCACCAGGTTCTTCATGGCGGAGTAGCGGTACCCCAGGCCCAGGCGCGCCGCCGGAATCGAGAACACCGAATCGCTGGCCGCGATGCGGATGTCGCAGCTGATCGCCACGTTCACGCCGCCGCCTATGCAGTAACCGCGGATGCAGGCGAGCGTCGGCTTCGGGAAATCGTAGATCCCCATCAGCGTCGTCTCGGCCATCTTCTCGTAGTAGGCGACCGCCTCCTTCGCGGCACGCATGTCCTCGAACTGGGTGATGTCCGCGCCGGAGACGAAGGCCTTCTCGCCCGCGCCGGAGAACACGACGAGCCGCACACGGTCGTCGTCCTTCGCCAGCGCCAGCAGCGGCGGCACGGCTTCCCACATGTCGACTGACAGCGCGTTGTGCCGCGCGGGGTTGTTGAAGCGGATGTGCAGCGTGCTGCCGTCCAGCCAGGTCTGCACGCGTTCGGTTTGCGATTGGTATTCGGGCATCAATAGACTCCGGCGGCCTTCATGCGGGCGAGGTCTTCGGCGCCGATGCCGAGTTCGCCCAGGATCTCTTCGCTGTGCTCGCCGCGCCGCGGCGCCGCGCGGGCGATGGTGCTGGGCGTGCGCTCCAGTTGCACCGGCTGGCCCACCAGCTTCTGCGGGCCTTGCCAGCGCGAGACCACTTCCTTGACCATGCCCAGGTGCTGCACCTGCGGCTCCTCCAGCACCTCGCGCATGTTGTTGATCACGCCGCAGGCGACGCCGCCTTCGTTGAACTGCTGGATCCAGTACGCTCTGTCATGTGATGCCAACCGCCGGTTGATGTCGGCGTTGAGCTCGTCGCGGTTGACCGAACGCGAAGGCTTGTCGTGGAAGCGCGGGTCGGTGATCCACTCCGGCGCGCCCAGGATGTTGCAGAAGCGCTCCCAGATCTTGCTGCCGAACACCGCGATGTTCATGTAGCCGTCGCGCGCCTTGTAGACGCCGGTGGGGATGCTGGTCGGGTGGAAGTTGCCGGCCTGCACGGCGACCTCGCCGTCGATCAGGTAGCGCGAGGTCTGGAAGTCCATCATGTAGACCATGGACTCCAGCAGCGAGGTGTGCAGGAACTGGCCCTTGCCCGACGCTTCGCGTTCCAGCAAGGCGACCAGGATGCCTTGCGCGGCAAAGATGCCGGCGCACAGGTCGGCGATCGGGATGCCGACGCGCATCGGCGCCTCGCCCGGCTGGCCGGTCACCGACATCAGCCCACCCATGCCTTGCGCGATCTGGTCGAAGCCGGGGCGCTGGGCCAGCGGGCCGGTCTGGCCGAAGCCGGAGATGCTGGCGTAGACCAGGCCGGGGTTGTCCTTGGAGAGCGATTCGTAGTCGATGCCCAGCCTGTGCTTCACGTCGGGGCGGAAGTTTTCCACCACCACGTCGGCGCCGGCGATCAGGCGCTTGAGCGTCGCGATGCCTTCGGGCTGCTTCAGGTCGAGCGTGATCGAGCGCTTGTTGCGGTGCGTGTACTGGTAGTCGCTGCCGTCCTGGCCGCCCAGCGTGTCGTCGCCGCGCATGTGCTCGGGCATCTGCACCTGGATGACGTCGGCGCCCCAGTCGGCCAGCTGCCGGCAGCAGGTGGGGCCGGCGCGCACCTGGGTCAGGTCGATGACGCGGAAGCGCTTCAGCGCCTGCGATGCGGGTTGGTGCGGCATGGCGTCACTTCCTCAGGTTGCGGACCACGGCGGCGGTGAAGCTGGCCGTGTTGCCCTTGCCGCGGATGTCGCCGGTGCGTGCCTGCGCATCGGCCAGGGCTTCGGTCGTGGCGCGCGACATGCTCGCGGCCATCCGCACGGCGCCCTCGTTCTTCCGGCTGTGGCCCAGCCATTCGAACATCATGCGGGTTGACTCGATCATCGCGTAAGGGTTGGCGATGCCGCGTCCGGCGATGTCGGGCGCCGAGCCGTGCGTGGCTTGCGCCATCGCGACGTCGCCGTCGCCGATGCACAGGCCCGGCGCCATGCCCAGGCCGCCCACCAGTCCCGCGGCTTCGTCGCTCAGGATGTCGCCGAACATGTTGGTCGTGACGATCACGTCGAAGCTTTGCGGGTCGCGCACCAGGCGCATGGCCATGGTGTCGACGATCACGTCGTCGACCAGCACGTCCGGATATTCGGGCGCGAGCTTCTTGCACTCCTCGACGAACATGCCGCAACCGAGCTTGAACACGGTGTCCTTGTGCACGTAGGTCAGGTGCTTGCGGCGCTGGCGCGCGAGCTCGAAGGCGGCCCGCGCGACACGGCTGCTGCCGGTGCGGGTGATGACGCGCATCGAGAGCGTGACTTCGTCGTTGGGACGGAACTCCGCGTTGCCCACCAGCATGTTGCGGTCCGGCTGGAAGCCCTCGTTGTTCTCGCGCACGATCACCAGGTCGACGCCGTCGTGCAGGCAGCCGATGTCCGGGTAGGAGCGCGTGGGCCGCACGTTGGCGAACAGGTTGAATTGCTTGCGCAGGATCGGGTGCGGGTTGATCGCGTTCGGGCCCTTGGGATAGGCGCGGTGGCCGATCGGGCCGAGGATCCAGCCGTCCAGGGTCTTGAGCGTGTCGAGCGTGAGCTGCGGCAGCGTGTGGCCGTGCGTTTCCAGCGAGCGCGCGCCGATCGGCAGCGGCTGCCAGTCGATGGAAACGCCGTGCAGTTCGGCGGCGGCGCGGGCGATCTGCACGGAGGCGGGCACGATCTCGAGGCCGATGTCGTCGCCGTCGAGGATGCCGATGCGGAGCGTTGTCATGCTTTGGTACTGCCTGGGCGGTTAGTCGTCGAGATGGATGTTGCGGGCCTTGGCCAGCGCGGTCCAGCGGGTAATCTCGGAGCGGATGTACTCGCCGAACTGCTCCGGCGACATCGGCCAGGGCTCGACCGCTTCGCTGGCGAGCTTCTCCGCCAGGTCGGGCGCCTTCAGCACAGCCACCTGGGTTTCGTTCAGTCGCTTGACGACGTCGGGCGCCATGCCGGCGGGGCCGACCGAGCCGTACCACTGCATCGCGTCGAAGCCCTTGAAACCGAGTTCTTCCATCGTCGGCACGTCCTTGAGCTGCGGGCTGCGCTGCTTGCCGGTGACGGCCAGCGCGCGCATGCGGCCTGAGCGCAGGTGCGGCAGGGCCGCGGCCAGGCCGGGGAACATGGCCTGCGTCTGCCCGCCCAGCAGGTCGTTGATGGCGGGCGCGATGCCGCGGTAGGGAATGTGCAGCATGAAGGTGCCGGTGGCCTGCTTGAACAGCTCCATGGTCAGGTGCGTCAGCGAGCCGGCGCCGGCCGAGCCGTAGCTCACCTTGCCGGGGTTGCGCTTGATGTAGTCGACGAGCTCCTTCACGTTCTTCGCCGGCACGGTGGAGTGCACGGCCAGCACGTTGGGCGTGGCGCCGATCATGCCGATCGGCGTGAACTCCTTGATGGCGTCGTAGCTCACCTTGCGCGTGGCCGGTGTGGTGCCGTGCGTGGCCACGTAGCCTTGCATCAGCGTGTAGCCGTCGGGGGCCGCGCGGGCCGTGGTCTGGCAGGCGACCACGCCGCCGCCGCCGCTCTGGTTGTCGACGACGAAGCTTTGTCCGAGCAGCTTGCCCCAGCGTTCGGTCACGACGCGGGCGATCATGTCGTTGCCGCCGCCGGCGGCGACGGGCACGATGTAGCGAATGGTCTTGCTGGGGTAGGCCTGCGCCCGGGCGAAGCCGGGCAGGACGAGGGCGGCCGATGCTGCCTGCAGCAGGTGGCGACGCTTCATGCGGGATGTCTCCTGGTTGGAGCGGGGATCTTCCGCGCTGGGCGCCTTCCTGTGAATTGCAAGTTTCTCAGGCGTTATTGCGTGGCGTGCAAGAGTGGGGGCGGGGTGTCATCCCGGGCTTGACCCGGGATCCAGCTCGGCGCGTGATGGGAAGCCGCGGTTCGGCTTCGCGCTCACCACGGCCTACGGGGTAAGGGCGGCGGTGAATGCGGGGGTTGCCAGCCCGGCCTACGGGAGATGAGTGGATTCGTAGGCCGTGGTGACGCAGGAACCGCGGCTGGGTCTTCACCGACCAATCGCCTCCGGCCGGCGCGCAAAATGCGGCCCATGCCGCGCCGCCCCGTCAACCTCCACCGCGCCTACCACGCGCATGTCTACTTCGATGCCGACACCGTGGCGCAGGCTCGCGCGCTGTGCGAGGAAGCGGGACGCCTGTTCAAGGTGGCGGTCGGCCGCGTGCACGAGAAGCTGGTCGGCCCGCATCCGCGCTGGAGCTGCCAGCTGGCCTTCTCCGCGGCGGAGTTCGACCGGATCGTTCCGTGGCTGGACGATCACCGCGGCGGCCTCGACGTCTTCGTGCACGGCCTCACCGGCGACGACCTCAAGGACCACACCGACTATGCCTACTGGCTGGGCGGGGAGTGGCCGCTGGACCTGCGCATGTTCCAGCGAAATTAATTGGGTTCTGACCCCAATTTCTTGGCGGCGGCGGTGAGGGTCTGGCGGCACTTCCAGTAGTCGGCCCAGGGGTCGGAGTGCTGGAAGGACAGGTGCTCGCGCGCGGTGCGGACGGTCCATTGGTCGCTGCGTTGCAGCGAAGGCAACTCGTCCCACGAGATCGGCATCGAGACGCCCAGGCCGGGACGCGAGCGCACGGAGAAGGCGGCGGCGGTGGTCGCGCCGTGGCCGTTGCGCAGGTAGTCGACGAAGATGCGGCCGACGCGGTTCGCAGGGCCGCTCCTGGCCACGAAGCGCTGCGGGATCACCCGCGCCAGGTGCTGCACCACGCGCTCGGAAAAGTCCTTGACCTTGTCCCAGCCCCAGTCCCCGCGCGGCGTGAGAGGCACGACCACGTGCAGGCCCTTGCCACCGCTGGTCTTCAGCCAGCTTTGCAGCTTCAGCTCCGTGAGCAGGCCGCGCACCAGCAGCGCCGACTCCTGCACCAGCTCCCAGCGCACGCCTTCGCCCGGGTCCAGGTCGAAGATCACGCGGTCCGGACGGGCGATGTCGCGCGCGCGGGCATTCCAGGTGTGGAACTCGATCACGTTCATCTGCGCGGCGGCGACCAGGGCTTTGCGCGTGGGAATCTCCAGCAAGGGTGCATGGCCCGGCCACACGTCTGCCGGCAGCTCGCGCACCCCCGCGATGCGCTGCTCGTTCAGGTGCTTCTGGTAGAACAGCTCGCCACCCACGCCTTGCGGCCCGCGCACGAGCGAACAGGGCCGATCCTGCAGGTGCGGCAGCATCCAGTCGGCAACCGAGGCGTAGTAGCGGGCGAGTTCGAGCTTGGTGACGCCGCTGGCCGCATCGACGACGCGCTGCGGATTGGAGATCGTGACGCCCTCGACCACGGACCCCAGCGCCTCCTCGCGCCGCACTTCGCCCGCGGGCTTGTCGCTGCGCACGCCGAGGAACTTCGCGTGCCGCAACTGCTGGTCGGGCGTCCAGTCGGAGAACTCCACTTCGACGACCATCTTCGGCTTCACCCAATGCAGCGCGCCTGCGCGCGCGGCGCCGCGCACGACCAGCACCGGCTTGGTAGCGAAGGGATGCGTCGGCGTCTCGCTCTTTGCCAGTTGCTTCTGCAGACCCGCCGCGGTCTTTGCATCCCAGCCCGTGCCGACGCCGCCGACGTAGCGCCAGCTGCCGTCGTCTTCGCGCAGGCCAAGCAGCAGTGCACCCACCTCCGGCTCGCCGCTCGAGCGATCCCGGTACCCGCAGACGACGAACTCCTGGCGCAGCTTGTTCTTGAGCTTGAGCCAGCTCTCGCTGCGGCCCGAGACGTAAGGCGCGTCGCGACGCTTGGCGAGCACGCCTTCCAGTCCCATCTGCCGCGCCGACTGCAGGATCGCCGAGGCGTCGGCGTCGAACGCGGCGCTGTAGCGGAGGCGTTCCTGCGGACGTTCTTCCAGCAGACGCTGGAGGCGCTCGCGCCGCGCATGCAGCGGCACCTTCCGCAGGTCCTGGCCCTCCAGGTAAGGCAGGTCGAACAGGAAGTACTCGATGGCATCGGTGCGCGTGCTGGCCAGGGCTTCCTGCAGCGCGTGGAAGTTCGGCGTCCCCTTGGGCCCCAGCACGACGATCTCGCCGTCGAGCCAGGCGCTTTGCAAACCCAGGGCCGCGACCGCAAGCACCAGCGCTGGCATCTTGTCCGACCAGTCGTGGCCGTTGCGCGTGATCAGTTGCACCTTCTCGCCCTCGACCCGCGCCATCAACCGGTAGCCGTCGAACTTGATCTCCCACAGCCAGTCGCCGCCGGTGGGCGCGGCCGCGGCCAGGGACGCGAGCTGCGGCGCGATCTTCGCCGGCAGGGGCGCCGCCACGCCGAGCGGCTTCGCCAGTACGCTGTCCGGCAAGGCACTGACCACGTCGTACTGCGCCGTGGGGCGCGCGTGCCGATCCCGCTTCTTGAACAGGATCCACGCTTCCTGCCGGTCGCCGGGCTTGGCGATGCGCACCAGTTCCCACAGGCCGGCGAGCTTGTGGCCTTGCAAGGTGAACAGCAGCTTGCCGTCCTTCAAGCCTTGCCGCGGATCGCCCTCGGGCGTCCACGTCCCGCGGTCCCAGACGATCACCGTGCCCGCGCCGTACTGGCCTTTCGGAATGGTCCCTTCGAAGCTGCCGTAGGAAAGCGGATGGTCCTCGACGTGGATCGCGATGCGCTTCTCGGCGGGGTCGAAGCTCGGTCCCTTGGGCAAGGCCCACGAGAGCAGCACGCCATCGAGCTCGAGCCGGAAGTCGTAGTGCAGGCGGCTCGCGTGATGCTTCTGCACGACGAAGGCAAGCGCGCTGTCGTCGGACGTGCCTTCCTCGCCTTGCGGCTCGCTGGTGCGGTCGAAGTTCCGCCGGGCGCGGTACTTCGCCAGGGCGCCGCCGCCGGCCATCGCTAGCGCTGCAGCCGGTGGTAGGCGCTGTAGTGGCGCAGCGCGCCGCGCTCGTCGCCGGCCTGCTTGCGCAGCTCCGCCAGGTTGTAGTGGGCGTCGGCCAGGTTGGGGTCCAGTTCCAGGCTGCGCTCGTAGGCGTCCGCGGCTTCGTCCAGGCGCTCCAGGTGGTCGAGCGCCACGCCGCGGTTGAAATGCAGCACCGCGGAGTTGGGGCAATTCTGGAGCGCAGTGGCGGACAGGCGCACCAGGTCCTCGTAGCGGCCGGCGTCGGCCCACATGGCGCCCAGGTTCAGGTAGGCGTCTTCCAGGTCCGGCGCGAGCAGCAGGGCCTGCAGGTAGGCGGCCTCGGCGGCGGCGGTGTCCGTGGCTTCCAGCGCCAGCCCGCGGTCGAACAGTTCGAAGGCATCGGCCTCCCGCGCCTTGCGCGAGGCGGGACGCTGCAGCACGGTCACGTTCCCCGCCACCGTGCCCACTTCGAAGTCCATCAGCAGCTGGCCGCTGTCGGACTGCAGGCGACCGCTGCGATCGCGCACCGCGACGTCGCCGCCGACGGCCGTGATGCGCAAGCCGCTCAGGGGCAGCTCCGCCGGGAGATCGGCCTTCAGCCGCGCCAGGGAGGCCAGGATGCGCCGGGGCTTCAGGTGCTGCGCCTGCAAGGCGTGCGCCGTGCGCAGCAGCGCCAGGTCCTGGAAAGTGAAGCGCCACTCGTTGCGCTTGCCGCGCGTGGGTTGCACGAAGCCGGCTGCGATCAGGCCGAGGACGATGTGGCGCGACAGCCCCAGCATCGCCTGGACGCGGCGAAGCGTGTACGTCGTTGCTTCGTCGGCCGCGGGCACCGGTCTACTTGCGGGCGCGCGCCTTGGCGGGCGCCGGCGCCGCGACGGTTTCGGCGGGCGTGCTCGCCGCGCCGCGCTTGGCGCTCTTGCGCTCCTTGGGCGCGGCCGCGGCCTCCGCCACCGCCGTCTTCGCGGCGGCGGGCTTGGCCGGCGCCGGCTTCTTGATCAGGCTCGCGCGCAGCGCTTCCATCAGGTCGATCACTTGGCCGGTACCTTGCGTCTCCACCGGCGTGGAGGCCACCACCTGCTGGCCGGCGATCTTGGCATCGATGGCGGCCAGGATGCGCTTCTTCTCTTCGTCGACGTACTGCGTGGGGTCGTAGCTGTCGGTGGCGATCTGGTCGATCAGCTGCAGGGCGAGCTGCAATTCGGGCTGCGAGACCTCGACCTTCTCGATGTCCAGGTCCTTGTGCGAGCGCACTTCGGCCGCGTACAGCAGCTGCTGCAGCACCAGGCCTTCTTCGGACGGGCGGATCTGCACCACGTATTGCTTGGCCTTCCAGGCCCACTTGGCCAGGGCGCACCGGTGGCTCTGGCGCATGGCCTCGGCCAGCAGCGCATAGGGCTTGGCGCCGCGCTTGTCGGGCGCCAGCAGGTAGGCCTTGTCGTAGAAGAGCGGGTCGACCGACTTCTCGGGGATGAAGGAGATGATGTCGATGCTGGGGCTGCTGGACTCTTCCAGAGCCTTGAGCTCCTCGGGCGAGAAGAGCACGAAGCGGTCCTTCTCGAACTCGTAGCCCTTGACCATCTCCGAGCGCGGCACCACGGCCTGGTCCTTCTCGGACACGTACTGCTGCTTCAGCCGCGAGCCGTCCTTGGCCAGCATGTTGAACTTGACCGCGCTCGAGGTCTCGGTGGCGGAGTACAGCTTGACGGGAATGGACACCAGGCCGAAGCTCAGTGACAGCGAAGCGATCGAACGGGCGGCCATCGAGAACCTTCCACGCTACGGGGGGAGGGTCATGGTAAAGGGGGCAGCCCGGGGCTGCAAGCACATGGCCGCACCGGTGTGGCGCATGGCGCAAAGCTATAGTGAGGCATGTCCGCCGCCCAGGCCCCCGTCCCGTCCTTCCTGCAAGGGGGCGCAGCCATGGGCGCGCTGCTGCGTACCTTCGACTGGGCGGCCACGCCGCTCGGGCCCGCGGCCGCCTGGCCGCAATCGCTGAAGACAGCCGTCAGCCTCATCCTGCGCGCGCAGCAGCCGATGTTCATCGGCTGGGGGCCCGAGTTCATCTCCTTCTACAACGAGGGCTATGTCGCGATCCTGGGGGAGAAGCATCCCCACGCCCTCGGACGCCCGATGGCCGAAGTGTGGAGCGAGATCTGGCACGAGCTCGGGCCGCTGAACGATGCGGTGATGCGCGGCGAGTCCCTGTCCTTCGAGAGCCGGCCGTTCGACCTGGCCGGCCGCGCCGAGCCGGGCCCATTCTTCTTCAATTTCACCTATACCCCGCTGCTGGATGACCAGGGCGGCGTGGCCGGCATCTTCTGCGTTGCGATGGAGACCACCAGCGCGGTCCGCCTGGCGCAGGAGACGCAAGCCACACGCGCCGCGCAGCGGGCCTTGCAGGACAGCGAGGAGCGGCTGCGCCTGGCCACCGACGCGGCGGAGATCGCCTTCTGGGACGTCAACACCCTGGACGGCATGCTGGTCTGGCAGCCCCGGCTGCGCGCCATGTTCGGCATCACCGGCTCCGATCCGCTGACCCTGGCCGACTTCTATGCAGGATTGCATCCCGAGGACCGGGACGCGGTGGCCGCGGCCTTCAATGCCGCGTGCGATCCGCAGGTGCGCGCGCTGTACAACGTCGAGTACCGCACGGTCGGCCGCGACGACGGCCGGGTCCGCTGGGTGGCGGCGAAGGGCCGCGCACTGTTCGACGAGGCCGGCCGCTGCGTCCGCGCCAATGGCACCGCCATCGACATCTCGGGCCGCAAGGCCACCGAGCAGGCGATGGAAGTCGCCCTGGAGGCCAGCCGCACCGGAACCTTCCACTGGGACATCCAGGACAACACGCTGTGGTGGGACACCGCACTGGACCGCCTGTTCGGGCTGCCTCCCGGGGAGGCGGTGCGCAGCCTCGACCAGTTCGTCGCGTTGGTCCATCCCGACGATCGGGCCGAAGTGATCCGCCGCTGCGAGCGCTGCCGCGACTTCGCCGACGACTTCGAGATGGAGTTCCGGGTGGTCTACCCGGACGGTTCGGTGCACTGGCTGTACGACCGCGGGCGGACCTTTCTCGATGCGGCCGGCCGGGCCAAGACGATGACCGGCGCCTGTGTCGACATCACCGACCTGTGGCTCGCGCGCGAGGCTTTGCGGCAGGCCGATCGCCAGAAGGACGAATTCCTGGCAACCCTGGCGCACGAACTGCGCAACCCGCTCGCGCCACTGCGGACCGGCTTGCACATGCTGCAGCGAAGCGGAGCCGCGGGCGAGCAGGCGGCCAAGGTGCACGGCATCATGCAGCGCCAGCTGGACCACATGGTTCGCCTGGTCGACGACCTGCTGGACATCGCCCGCATCAGCCAGGGCAAGATCGCGCTGCGGCATGAACTGCTGCCGCTGCAGACGGTGCTGGAGCAGGCGCTGGAGGTTTCACGCCCGCTCATGGACGCGCAGGGCCTGGAGATGGCCTGGGAGGGAATGGATTCGCGGCTGATGGTCGCGGGCGACGCCACGCGCCTCGTGCAGGTCGTGGGCAACCTGCTGAACAACGCCGCGAAGTACACCCCGCGGGGCGGCCGCGTGACGCTGCGCGCGGGCGCCGACGGCGACATGCTGCGCATCGAGGTGGAGGACACCGGTGTCGGCATTCCGCCCGCCATGCTGGAGCGGGTCTTCGAACGCTTCGCCCAGGTGCAGCAGCATCTGGAGCGCGCCCAGGGTGGCCTCGGCATCGGCCTGAGCGTCGTCAAGAGCCTGGTCGAAATGCACGGCGGCCGCGTCGCTGCCGAGAGCGACGGCCCGGGCGCGGGCAGCCGTTTCCTCGTGTGGCTGCCGCGCGCCGAAGCGCGTGATCCCGTCGCTGCCCGTGCGGACGCTCGCTCGTCCATTGCCTCCATGCGCCGCAAGGTTCTGGTCGTGGACGACAATCTCGATGCCGCAACGACGCTGGCGATGGTGCTGGAACACGGCGGGCACGAGGTATTCCTCGCGCATGACGGGCTCGCGGCGCTGGAACTGGCCACCCGCCACCACCCCGCGGTGGTGTTCCTCGACATCGGCATGCCGGGCATGAACGGCTACGACACCGCCGGCCGCATCCGCGCGCTGCCCGGCGGCGCCGCGCTGACCCTGGTGGCGCTCACCGGCTGGGGCAGCGAGAGCGACCAGGCGCGCAGCAGGTCCGCCGGATTCGACCTGCACCTCACCAAGCCGGTGGAGATGGGCGCGGTGGAGCGGGTGATGGCAGCGTTTGCTGCGCGATGATCTTGCCGGACTCCGTGCGGCGGCGTAGCTGACGCGGGTCGGCCTGACCGGGGACAATGCATCATTGCACTTAAGCGTGGAAAAGTGCAAAATCCGCCGATGACGTCCCCCGGTAGTCCCAGGACGCGCCCACTGACGGTGGGCGGCGTCGACCATGCCATCCTCGATCTCCCGGCCCAGTTCGGCGCCCAGTTGCAGCGCCTGCCGGTGGTGCTGCGCATCCTGCTGGAAAACGTGCTGCGCAACATGCAGGGCGCCGAGCGCGACGGGGCGGTCGATGCCTTGTTTGCCTGGCTGGCCACCGGCCGCAGCGAAGCCGAGATCGCCTTCCAGCCCGGGCGCGTGCTGATGCACGACACGACCAGCACGCCGGCACTCGTCGACATAGCCGCGATGCGCGACGCGCTGGCCGAAGCGGGCGCCGATCCGCGCCGGCTGAATCCGCAACTGCCGGTGGACGTGTCCGTCGACCATTCGCTGGCCGTCGAGGCCTATGCGCAGCGCGATGCCGCCGTCATCAACCTGGGGCACGAGATGCGCCGCAACGCCGAGCGCTATCGCTTCCTGCGCTGGGCCGGCGCCGAGCTGAGCAACGTGCGCATCCATCCGCCGGGCACCGGCATCATGCACACCATCAACCTGGAACAGCTGGCGACGGTGGTGGCCACGGAGCAGCGCGAGGGACGCGCCTGGCTGGTGCCGGACACCATGATCGGCACGGACAGCCACACGCCGATGATCAACGGCATCGGCGTGTTGGGCTGGGGCGTGGGTGGGCTGGAAGCGCAGACGGTGATGTTCGGCATGCCGACCATGATCCGCATTCCGGAGGTGACCGGCGTGCGGCTGGTGGGCGAGCTGGCGCCCGGCGCGCAGGCCACCGACCTGGCATTGACGGTGACTTCGCGGCTGCGCGCGCTGGACGTGACGGGCGAGTTCGTCGAGTTCTTCGGTCCGGGCGTGGCCACGCTGACGGCGGGCGACCGCGCGGTCGTCGCCAACATGGCGCCCGAATACGGCGCCACCACCGGCTTCTTCGCGGTGGACGCGCAGACCTTGCGCTACCTGCGCGAGACCGGCCGCAGCGCCGTGGCGGTGGAACAGGTGGAGGCTTATTGCCGCGCGGCACAGCTGTGGTTCGACCCGCAGGCGCAGCCGCGCTACACCCGCATGATCGAAATCGATTTGTCGAAGATCGGCATCCATGTGGCGGGGCCCCGGCGGCCGCAGGACCTGCTGGAGCTGGGCGCGACGGGGAAGGTGCTGCGCGCGAGCGGTGGTGCGCGAGTTGCTGCGGGCCCGGCGGGAATGCCGCGCTACCCGATCGCGATCGCGGCCATCACCAGCTGCACGAATACCTCGGATCCGCGCCTGCTGATCGCCGCCGGCCTGGTGGCGCGCAAGGCGCACCGCCTGGGTTTGCGAGCGCCTGCGTGGGTGAAGACTTCGCTCGCCCCGGGATCGCCGGCCGCGGCTTCCTACCTGCAACGCTCGGGCCTGCTGGCCGACCTGGAAGCCGTCGGCTTCGGCATCGTCGGCTACGGCTGCACCACCTGCATCGGCAACCCGGGGCCGCTGACGGCGTCCGTCGTGCAGGCGCAGTCGGCCGGTGCGGCCAAGGGCGTGGCCGTGCTCTCGGGCAACCGCAACTTCCCGGGCCGCGTGCATCCCGACATCGAGCTGAGCTTCATCATGTCGCCGGCGCTGGTGGTGGCCTTCGGCCTCGCCGGTGATGCCGAACGCAACCTCGGCGAGGAGGCGGTGCAAAGCACGCCGGAAGGCCAGCCGGTCTACCTGCGCGACCTGTGGCCCACGCGCGAGGAGATCGCATCGCATCTCGCAGCGGCGCTCGCGCCCGAGGACTTCGCGCGCGACTTCGCCGTGGCGGGCCGCAACCCGCAGTGGAAGGCCCTGGCCGCGCCGCAGGGCGCGCGCTTCCCCTGGGACCCGGCGTCCAACGCGCTGCGGCGCCCGCCGTTCGCGGCGGCCAGCGAAGGCTCGCTGCTCGGGCACTACACCGCCTGGCCCTTGCTGGTGGTGGGTGACGACGTCACCACCGACCACATCTCGCCGGCCAGCGCGATCCCGCGCGACAGCCTGGTGGCCGACTACCTGGTGGGCCGCGGCGAATCGCGCGACGACCTCAACGTGTTCGCCTCGCGGCGCGGCAACTGGGAAGTGATGGTGCGCGCGGCTTTCCACAGCAAGACCTTGCGCAACCTGCTGGCGCCCGCCGCGCCGGTCGCGCACACGCTGCACGTGCCCAGCGGCGAGGTGCAGCCGATCTGGGAAGTGGCCGGGCGCTACCGTCGCGCGGGCGAGTCCGTCGTCGTGGTCGCGGGCGAGCGTTACGGCATGGGCTCGTCGCGCGACTGGGCGGCCAAGGGACAAAGGTTGCTGGGCATCCGCGCCGTGTTGGCCTGCAGCTTCGAGCGCATCCACCGCTCCAACCTGATCGGCATGGGCATCCTGCCTTTGCGGCTGCCCGCGGGCATGCATCCGGACACGCTGGCGCTGCGGGCGGGCGACCGCATCGAGGTGGATGCGCCTGGCGAGAAACTGAGCGTGCGCGGCGAGGTGGGCGTGCGCGTGATCCGGCATGATGGCCGGGTGGAAAGCTTCGCCGCCCTTGCCGCCGTGGAGACCGGCCTCGAGCTGGAATTGCTGCGCGTGGGCGGCGTCATCCCCGCCATCCTGAAGCAAACCCTGGCCGCCGAGCCGCTCCCGGCCGCCGCCTGAAAGAAACCATGACCCAAGCCCTGGCCGCGGAAGCGGCGCCCACCGGCAAGCTGCGCATTTCCATCAACGTCGGCAATCCCATCCTCGCGCGCCGCGCTGGGGAGGGCGCCGAAGGCGTGTCGATCGACCTGGGCCGCGCCTTCGCGCAGCGCCTGGGGCTGGAAGCCGAACTGCAGGTCTACGCGTCGGCCGGCGAGTCGGTCGATGCCGTCCGTGCGCAGAAGGCGGATCTCGGCTTCTTTGCCATCGACCCGAAGCGCTCGGAGGGCATTGCCTTTTCCGCGCCCTATGTCCTGATCGAAGGCGCCTACCTGGTGAAGGATGCTTCGCCGCTGAAGGACAACGGCGAAGTCGACCGTGCGGGCAACCGCGTCGTGGTCGGCAAGGGCAGCGCCTACGACCTGTACCTGACGCGCGAGCTGAAGAACGCAGCCATCGAACGCGCGCCGACTTCGCCGGCGGTGGTGGACCACTTCCTGGCCTGCGGCGCCGAGGTCGCGGCCGGCGTCAAGCAGCAGCTGGAGTTCGATGCCGCGCGCATCGGCGGGCTGCGCCTGCTGCCGGGACGCTTCATGGTGATCCAGCAGGCCACCGGCGTGCCGGAAGGCCGGCCGGCGACCATCGCGGCCCTGCGCGCGTTCATCGAGGAAATGAAGGCCACGGGCTTCGTCGCGCAGGCCTTGCAGCGCCACGGCATCCAGGGCGCCAGCGTCGCGCCGGCGGCTTAGCCCAGGCGCTCAGGCCTTCAGGATCTTCGCGATCTTCTGCATGTTCTTCAGCGTCGCCGCGAGGTGCTCGCGCAGCGACGCGGCCGCCTCTTCGTTGCGGCCTTGCTCCAGCAGGTCCAGGATCTCCAGGTGCTGCTGGCAATGCTGCTTGTAGCGCTTGCGATCCTGGGTGGAACGGTAGGAGAGCAGCCGGCGCACGCGGTTCACGCGCCGGATCGCGTCGATGAAGAAGGGGTTGCCGGAGCCCTCCACCAGCGCCTCGTGGAAGCGCACGCCGCGGTCGTGGATCTGGTCGGCGGTGTCGGTCCTGATGCCGCCTTCCAGCAAGTGGATCTCCGCCGCGCGGCAGCGCGCCAGCACTTCGGGCGCGATGCGGTAGCCCGGCTCCAGCAGCGCGGCCGGTTCGAGCGCCATGCGCATGCGGTACGACTGCAGCAGGCTTTCCGACGTGGTGAGCATGGTCGAGAACTCCCAGCCGTAGCCGGGCTTCTTCTCGATCCAGCCTTCCTGCGCCATGCGATGCAGCAGGGACTGCAGCTGCGCGCTGGTGAGCTCGTAGCGCTGCTTGAGGAAGCTTTCCGCCACGGTGTCCGGCAGCTCGCCGTTGAGGCGGTCCTCGGCGATGCGGAAGTAGGTGGAGCTCGGCGGCGCGCCCTCGTTGAGCCCGAGTTCGTCGGCCAGCTGCGCCACCGGCCCCTCGATCTCGGTGGCAAGGAAGTAGCCGCGGTTCGCCTCGCGGTGCACGACGCCCTTTTCGTGCAACAGCCCCAGCGCCTGGTTGATCGGCGAGCGCGAAATCCGCAGGCGATCCGCCAGCATCTGCGCGGGCAGGTGGCTGCCGGGCGCGAGGCCGTCTTCGCGGATCAGTTCCAGGATGCGGGCGGGGACGGAGAGGTCGAGGTTCATCGGTCGAGGGACTGCTTGGGACGAAACGATAGCACTCCGTGTTTTCCACTACGTCCGCACATTGCACGTTTTCAATCACAAATGCAATAATCGGGACCATCATGTCCCACACCCTCACTCGCCGCTCCCTCGCGCTGGCCCTCGCCGGCGCGGTCGCCCTGCCGTCGCTGTCTTTCGCGCAGGCCTATCCCGCCAAGCCGGTCACCGTCGTCGTCGCGTTTGCCGCCGGCGGCAACAACGACCTGCGCGCGCGGCAGCTGGGCATCCCGGTGGCCGCCGCCCTGGGCCAGCCGCTGGTCGTCGACAACAAGCCCGGCGCCAGCGGCAACATCGGCCACGACTTTGTCGCCAAGGCCGCGGCCGACGGCTACACGCTGGGCATAGGCGCGATGGGGCCGCTGGCGGTGAACCCCTCGCTGTATCCCAAGCTGAACTTCGATCCGCTGAAGGACTTCACGCCCATCGTGCTCATCGAAAAGGCGCCGCTGGTGCTGGTGACGCGCGCCGACAAGCCGTACAAGAGCGTGCAGGACGTGGTCGCCGCCGCCAAGGCCGCGCCCGGCAAGCTGACCATCGGCAACGCCGGCCCCGGTGGCGCACACCACTTGAGCGGAGAGCTGTTCGAGCAGGCTGCCGGCATCACCACGCTGTCGGTGCCGTACAAGGGCGGCGGTCCCGCGTCGACCGCGTTGCTGTCCGGGGAGATCGACATGATGTTCGAGCAGACCTATGCGGCGCTGCCTTCGCTGCAAGCCGGCAAGACGCGGGCCCTGGCCGTGACCAGCGCCAAGCGCCTGCCCAGCCTGCCGGATGTGCCGACGATGACCGAGCTCGGTTATCCGCAGGTGGTGGTGTCGAACTGGCTGGGGCTGGTCGGGCCCAAGGGCCTGCCGGCGCCGGTGGTGGCCAGGCTCAATGACGCCTTCAACAAGGCGCTGGCCTCCCAGGACATCCGCGAGAAGATCACCGGCCCGGGCAACGAGGTCGGGGGCGGCACGCCGCAGGAGTTCGCCTCGTTCATCGCCGCGGAGAACCAGCGCTGGTCGGCGTTGGTGAAGAAGGCGGGGATCAAGCTGGATTGAGCGCAGGCGGGGAAGCCGCGGTTCGCTGCGCTCACCACGGCCTACGGGGCAAGCCCGTCTTGCATGACGACCGTAGGCCGTGGTGAGCGCCGCAGGCCGAACCGCGGCTTGCGGCCCCCTACCGCGCCAGGTTGCGCAGCGCTTCCCCGCGCAGCCAATGCGCCAGGTTCTCCAGGAAAATCTCCGCCACCCGTTCCTCGTTCGCATTCGAAAACCCCGCGCTGTGGGGCGTGGCGATCACGTTCGGCAGGTCCCACAGAGGCGAGTCCTTCGCCAGCGGCTCGTGCGCGAACACGTCGAGATAGGCGCCGGCCAGGCGGCGTTCGCGCAGTGCTTCGACCAGCGCGGCTTCGTCGATCACCTCGCCCCGCGCCACGTTGACCAGGCCGCAGTGCGCGGGCAGCAGCGCAAGTTCCTTCGTGCCGATCATTCCGCGCGTCTGCTCGTTCAGCGCACAGGCCAGCACCAGCCAGTCGGCCGAGGGCAAAGCGTCGTGCAGCGCCATCCCTCCCTGGCGCCGCACCACCACGACCTTCAAGCCGACGGCTTGCAGCAGCCGCCCGATCTCCTGCCCGACAGGCCCCCAGCCCACAACCACCGCGGTCTGCCCTTGCAGGTCCCGCGGCAGGCCGCTCGCAATCAGCGGCGCCCAGCGATGCTCGCGCTGTGCCGCCAGCAGCAGCGGCCAGTGCCGCGCCAGCGCCAGCAGGCCGAGCACCGCGCTTTGCGCCACCACGGGCGCGTTGGCGCCGGACGAGGTCGTCACCTGCACGCCGCGCTGCAGCAGCTCCTGGTAGATCGGCCGGTCGACGCCGGCGGAGTGGATATGCAGCCAGCGCAGGCCGGGGGCCGCGCGCAGCGCTTCGTAGGCCCGTTGCGTCGCCGGCAGCACCTTGTGCTTGGTGGAAAGTCCGGTGACGTCGCGCGAGACGAAGGCGATGTCGGCTTCCGTAGCCCGCGCTTCATCGAAGGAGATGAGCTCGTGTCCGGCGAGCGGCGGCCCCAGCTTCTGCGCCGCCACCCGCGACAGCAGGATGCGCAGCGGCGCAGTCACTCCGCGGTGGCCCCCGACTCGCGCACGACCACCTTCCACTTCTCGTATTCCTTGTGCACGAACTGGCCGAACTGCTCCGGCGGCCCGCCCACCGGGTCCGCGCCTTCGCGCACCATCTGCGCTTCCAGCGCGGGCAGTGCGTCGTTGACGGCCTTGTTCAGCGACGCGACGACGGCATCGGGCGTTCCCTTCGGCGCGAAGAAGCCGAACCAGGATCCGGCCTCGAAGCCCGGGAAGCCGCGCTCGGCGACCGTCGGCACGTCCGGCATGGAACGGGAGCGCTTCACGCTGCTGACCGCAATGGCGCGCAGCTTGCCGGCCTGGATGTGCTGGATCACCGAGGGAATGGTGGCGAACATGAACTGCACGCGCCCGGCCAGCAGGTCGTTCAGCGCATCGGCGCCGCGGTATGGCACGTGCGTGGTCTCGATGCCGGCGCGTTTGCTCAGCATGTAGCCCGAGAGATGCGAGGAGGTGCCGATGCCGGTGGAGCTGTAATTCAGCTTGCCCGGCTGGGTCTTCGCGTAGGCGATGAATTCCTCGATGGTGTTCGCCGGCAGCGACGGGTGCACCACCAGCACGTTGGGCACGTCGGCGATCTGCACCACGGGCACCAGGTCCGTGAGCGGATTGATGTTCAGCTTCTTGTACAGCGAAGGGTTCACCGCCATCGGCCCCACCGAGTTGACGATCAGCGTGTAGCCGTCGGGCGCCGCGCGCGCGGCCAGCTCGGTGCCGATGTTGCCGCCGCCGCCCGGCTTGTTGTCGATCAGGAAGTTCTGCTTGTAGCGCTCGGTCAGCTTCTGGCTCACCGCGCGGGCCAGGATGTCGGTGGTGCCGCCGGCGGTGAAGGCGACGATGATGCGCACCGGCCGCGCCGGGTAGTCCGCCGGTTGCGCCCAGGCCGCGGGCAGGGCGCAGGCGGCCGTCGCCGCGAGCAGGCTCCTTCGATTCAGCATGCAGGTCTCCTTCAGGTGCGGAAAGACGGGTCCAGCCGGTCCAGCTTGCGCAGCAGCGCGGGCCATTCCATCAGGCCGTAGGGGCGGCGCGTGCCGGGCTGGTAGTTGTTCCAGGTTTCCTCCAGCACCTCCTGCGGCACCGGCCGCAGCGGGGTGTTGCACGACATGGCGGCGATCTGCGAGCGGCAGGCCAGCTCGAGCCTGTGCGTCCAGTTGAAGGTCTCGCCGCAGGTGCGTCCCACCACCAGCGCGCCGTGGTTGCGCAGCACCAGCGCCTCGCGGTTGCCGAGGTCGGCCACCAGCGACGCCTTCTCGCGGTCGTTCAGCACCACGCCTTCGTACTCGTGGTAGCCGATCTTGAGGAAGCGCATGGCCGTCTGCGTGATGGGCAGCAGGCCGCAGTCGAGCGCCGACACCGCCATCGACGCCCAGCTGTGCGTGTGGATGATGCAGCCGACTTCCGGCCGGGCCTCGTGCACCGCGCTGTGGATCACGTAGCCGGCCTTGTTGATGCCGTAGTTCAGCGCGCCGAAGTCGGGCTTGGACAGGATCTCGCCGGCCAGGTTGACCTTGATCAGGCAGGAGGCGGTGATCTCCTCGTACATCATCCCGTAGGGATTGATCAGGAACGATTCCTCGCCGGGCACGCGCGCCGAGATGTGGTTGGCCATCATGTCGGACATGCCGTAGAGGTCCACCAGGCGGTAGCAGGCGGCGAGGTCGACGCGGGCCTGCCACTCTTCGGGGGAACAGCGGTCCTTCATGGACGGGAAGCTCAGGACACCGGGGTTCATCGCAAGGACTCCTTGGCGCAACTGCCGCGAATGTGCCACAGGAAGCGCGCCTTGCGCCGCAGGGAAAACAGTGCCCCGACTTGCAAGTTGCTGATGGCTTCTTGCAGCGATTGCATCAGTGGCGAGGGTGGTTTCAGGGTTTGTCCGCGCACCTGCTGCGGCGGCGCGCGCCTACCGTCAAGTCTGGCCTTTCCACCGGAGCTGTCCGTGCGCCGCATCCTCCTTCTCGCCGCGATCCTGCTGCCGATCGCATCGCCCGCCGAAGTCACGCGCTTCGACATCGTGCAACGCGTGCCTGCCTTCGAGGGCCGCAGCTTCGGCAACGTCGGCCCCTACGAGCGCATCACCGCCAAGGCGACCATCGCGGTGGACCCGGCCGATCCGCGCAACGCGGTCATCGCCGACATCGCGCAGGCGCCGCGCAATGCCGCCGGCCGCGTCGAGGCGACGGCCGACGTCGTGCTGCTGCGGCCCGTGGATCCGGCGCGCGGCAACGGCACGCTGCTGGTCGACGTGCCCAACCGCGGCCGCAAGCTGGCGCCGCAGCTGTTCGACGACGCGGCCCAGCCCGGCGCCAACAACGCGGAGAAGGCCGCCGATGCGGGCCTGGGCTTCCTGCATCACCAGGGCTACACGATGGCGTGGATCGGCTGGCAGGCGGACATCCCTTCGGCGCCGGGCCAGCTGGCCCTGGCGGCGCCCGTCCTGCAAGGCGTGACCGGACCGGCGCGCGACGAATTCCTGTTCGACCACCTGCGCTCGCCGGCGACGGCGACGCTGGCGTGGCCGATCGCCGATCCGGCCTCGCTGGCCGTCACGGTGCGATCGAAGTGGGACGCCCCGCGCGAGAAGCCGGCCGGCCTGGCGATCCGGGCGACCGGCGCGCAGACGGTGGAGATCACGCGGCCGGCCGGCGGCTTCGATGCGGGTGCGCTGTACGAGGTGACGTATGTCGCGCGCGACCCGGTGGTGCTGGGTCTCGGCTTCGCCGCGACCCGTGACGTCGCCGCCTTCCTGCGGCGCGACGGCAGCGGCGGCAATCCGCTGGCGGCCAACGGTCGCAGCAGCGTGCAGCGCGCGATCGGCTTCGGCGTGTCGCAGTCCGGCCGCTTCCTGCGCGACTTCCTCTGGTACGGCTTCAACGAGGACCTCACGGGCGGCAAGGTGTTCGACGGCCTGATGCCGCACGTGGCCGGCGCGCGCCGCATGGCCACCAACTTCCGCTTCGGCCAGCCGGGCCGCAACGCGCGCCATCCGCAGGACCCGGCGTGGCAGGCCGACCTGTTCCCTTTCACCTATGCCACGCTGGACGATCCGCTCAGCGGCAAGCGCGACGGCCTGATGCAGCGCTGCGCGCGCAGCAACACCTGCCCGCGCGTGATCCAGACCGACAGCGAACACGAGTGGTGGGCCTCGCGCGCGTCGCTGCTGGTCACCGATCTCGCCGGCAACCATCTGGACCTGCCGGCGGACGTGCGCGCCTACATGATCGCCGGCACGCCGCATTTCGCCGAGGCCAGCGACAAGCTGCGCAGCGCGCCCACGATGGCGCTGCCGGTGAACCCGATGCATGCCGGCCCGCCGATGCGGGCGCTGATGGTGGCCATGCAGTCCTGGATCACGAACAACGTCGAGCCGCCGGCGAGCCGCGTGCCGATGCGCGCACACGGCACGCTGGTGCCGGCGGCGCAGGCATTGCCACATGCGGTGCCTGGCTTGCCGTATGCGGCGATCTACACCGGCGCAGCGCATACGGATTCGTCGGTGTTCCCGGCGAAGATCCTCGGCACCTATCCGGTGTTGGTGCCGCGGGCGGATGCGGACGGCATGGCGATTGCAGGTATCCACATGCTGCCGCTGGCGGTGCCGCGCGCGAGCTACACGGGCTGGAATCCGCGGGCGGAGGGCTACGGGGCCGGGACGTTGTTCCCGCTGCAAGGCGCGGTGGTGCCGTTCGCGGCAACGCGGGCCGAGCGCGAGGCGGCGCGGGATCCGCGGCTGTCGCTGGCGGAGCGGTATGCGGACAACGCGGCGTATCTGGCCGCGGTGCGGGCGGCGGCGAACGAGATGGTGGTGGAGAGGTTGCTGTTGCCGGAGGATGCGCAGAGGGCGGTCGAGGCGGCGGAGAAGGATCAGTTGGCGCGGTTGCGCTGAACGCGCAAGCGCTGGGGTCGCTTCGCGAACCCAGCCTACGGGCAAGTGGTGGGTTCGCGAAGCGACCCCACCATGCCCAAACCTCACCCCGTCACCCTCAACCCGCCACCAACTGCATCACCGCCCGCGCAAACACCTCCGGCCTCTCCTGCGGCAGGTTGTGGCCCGCGCCCGGCACGACGTGGTGCTCGCGCGGACCGGCAAAGCGATGCGCGTGCGCCGACGCCGAAGCCGGCGAACGCACGCCGTCATCGGCGCCGTCGAAGGTGATCGCGGGCACCGTGATCGCCGGCTGCTGCGCGAGCTGCCGCTCGATCTGCGCATAAGCCGGATCGCCCGCCACCAGGTTGTAGCGGTGCCGGTAGGAATGGATCACCACGTCGACGAAGTCCTCGTTGTCGAAGGCGGCGGCGCTGCGTTCGAAGGTGGCGGCGTCGAAGCGCCAGGTCGGTGACCACGTTTCCCACAGCAGCTTCGTCAGCGCGCGGCGATTGCGCCGCAGGCCTTCGCGGCCGCGTTCGGAATGGAAGTAGTACTGGTACCAGAGCTTGCGCTCCTCGTCGGGCGCGCTGGGCTCCAGCGCCTTGGCGTGGTCGAAGATGTTGTAGCTGTTGAGCGAGACCAGCCCCGCACAACGCTGCGGCCACAGCGCCGCCACCACACAGCACGCGCGGCCGCCCCAGTCGTAGCCGGCGAGCACGGCACGCGGGATGGCGAGCGCATCCATCAGCGCCAGCAGGTCCGCGCCCAGCGCCGCTTGCTCGCCGGAGCGCGGCGTCGCTGCATCCAGGAAGCGTGTAGGCCCGTAGCCGCGCAGGTAGGGAACGATCACACGGCAACCCGCTGCCGCCAGGAGGGGCGCGACTTCCGCGTAGGCATGGATGTCGTAGGGAAAGCCATGCATCAGGAAGACCGGCGGGCCGTCGGCCGGCCCGGACTCGTGGTACGCGATGGCCAGGACGCTGGCGTCCACCGTGCGCACGGGCTGCATCGCGTTCATCGCGCCGGCCCGTTCTCGCCCCGCCCCATCGACAGCGAAAGTCCGTACCAGCCCGCGACCGCGCCCGGCGCCGCGCCAAGCGCTTCGAGCGCCGCCGGCGCGAGCTCCTTCTCGCCCAACGCCTCCAGCGTCTCGCGCTCGTACCCGCACACGATGAAGATCCAGTCCGCGCTGCGGTCGGCATTGCCGCGGATCCTCTGCTCCGTCGTGGGCGCGATGGCCGGCGTGTCGGTGCGCAACAGGTGCGCGCCGCCCAGGCCCGCGCGCAGGGGCAGCTCTTCGATCAGCGCGCGCAGTGCGCCTTGCAGACGCTGCGCCTCGCCCTCGCGCGGCGACAGTCGCAGCGTCATCGCATGCCGTGAAACGCCCGCGCCATGCGAGTGCAGCACCCGCGCCTGGCTGCGCACCATGTTGCGGTGATGCGGCATCAGGCGCGTCGACCAGGGCGTGGGCGCATTGAGGCGCGCCACGTAGGCGGGCGAGCTGAGCGCCCCGTGGTCCTGCAGCTCGTAGAGGATGAAGAAACCTTCGCCGCCGTCCACCGCCGACCAGCGCGAGGCGCGCAGGAAGCCGGGCTGCGCGAGCCGCTCGGGAAAGTGTTCGTGCGAATGCCAGTGTTCGAACTCGGCGCGCATGTCGGCCGCCATGTCCCACCACATCGCCAGTGCGGAATCGCCCAGGAGTGCCATCGTCGTTTCTTCCTTGGTCAGGCCGCGCGCGTCGCGCTGCGGCGAAGCAGCGGCGAACTGTTCGCCGCCACCGCGAGCTCGCCCGCGGCTTGCACCAGCGGCCGGCCGAGTTCCTGCATGCGCGCGGCGCTCAGGCGTTGCAGCGGCCCCGCGATGGTGATCACGCCGGCCGCCTCGCCGCCGCGCCGCAGCACCGGCGCGGCCATCGCGCTCATGCCCGGCGCATACATTTCCAGCATCAGGCTGAAGCCGCGCTTGCGGTCTTCCTCCAGCTTCTTCATCAGCGCCTTGAAGGTCGTGGGCGCTTTCGGCCCGTACTCGCGCGGCGCGCCGAAGCCCTGGCGGGCCACGAGTTCGGTCGCACGCTCCTCGCTCAGCGTCATCAGCCACGCATGGCCGCCGGCGCTGCAGGACAGGCGCACGTCGATGCCCATGTCCGGGTCGTAGCGGAGGCCGCCGCGCGCGCCCTGCGCCTTCGCGACGAAAGTGAGGCGGTCGCCGTCCACCAGCGCGAGGCGCACCAGTTCGCCGGACTCTTCGGCGAGGCGGTCGATGATGGGTTGCGCGATGTCGACGATGCCTGCGGCGCCCAGGAAACTCAGGCCCAGGGCTGGGAGGCGCGTGGTGAGCGTGTAGTCGCCCATCTCGCGCAGCTGGCGAACGTAGCCGCAGCGCACCAGGTCCGCCAGCAGGCGGTGGCAGGCGCTGCGCGGCACGTTGAGTTCATCGGCCAGGGCGGCGAGCGCCAGCCCCTCGGGCTGGGAGGCCAGGGCTTCCAGGATGCGCAGCGTGCGATCGACCGTGCCCGTGGGGCCCGCTTCCGAGTTCATCATGCGAAAAGAGATTCCGGTCTGGAACGATGTTCTGACCCTCTGCCTATCATGCCGCACTTTCCCACAACAGCCATTCGGAGACAACGCATGAAACTCATCACCCGCCGCAGCCTCGTCGCGCTTGCCATGCTCGCCGCGGCCGCCGGTGCCGGCGCGCAGGACATCCAGGAACGCACGATCAAGTTCGGCCACCTGAACAACCCCGACCACCCCACCAGCCTCGGCGTGCGCAAGTTCGCCGAGATCGTGGCGGCCAAGACCGGCGGCAAGATCAAGGTGCAGGAGTTCCCGTCCTCGCAGCTGGGCAACGAGCTGCAGCAGCAAGCGGCGCTGCAAGGCGGCGTGCAGGAGATGCTGGTCGCCTCCACGACCTCGCTGAACGGCATCGTCAAGGAGTTCGGCCTGCTGGACTTCCCCTTCCTGTTCGCCAACGCGAAGCAGGCCGACGCGATGGTCGACGGGCCCCTGGGCAAGGCGCTGGCCGCCCGGCTGCCGGAGAAGGGCGTGATGGTGCTGGGCTTCTTCGACCTGGGCTTTCGCAACGTCACCAACAGCAAGCACCCGATCACCAAGGGCTCGGACCTCGAAGGCCTGAAGCTGCGCGTGATCCCCAACCCGGTGTTCCTGGAAACGTTCAAGACCTTCAAGGCGAACCCGGTGCCGATGGCGTTCGCCGAGCTGTACGGCGCGCTCGAGAACAAGGCCGTGGATGGCCAGGAGAACCCGTTCGCGGTGATCGCTTCGAGCAAGTTCTACGAGGTGCAGAAGTACGTGAGCGGCACCAACCACGTCTACGCCACCAACCCGATGCAGATCAGCAAGAAGTTCTGGGACAAGCTGTCGCCGGTGGAGCAGAAGATCCTGCAGGACTCCGCCATCGAAGCGCAGAACTGGCAGCGCGTGGTCAGCCGTGAAGTGTCCGGCAAGGCCTTGACCGAACTGACCGGCAAGGGCATGGTCTACAACGACATCGCGCCGGCCGAACTGGCCAAGATGCGCGTTGCCGTGCGCCCGGTGTACGACAAGTTCTCGGCCGCCTACGACCCGGCCATCGTGACCCTGTTCAAGTCCGAGCTGGATCGCGTTTCCAAGCTCTGATGCGAAGCGGTGCTGCCGTGAAATTCCTGGTCCTGCACGGCCCGAACCTGAACCTGTTCGGCCGCCGTGAGCCGCACATCTACGGCCACACCACGCTGGCGCAGATCGACGCGCAGCTGGCGGCGCTGGCCGCGGAGCTGGACGTGCAGCTGGAAACGATCCAGTCGAACCACGAGGGCGTGCTGATCGACTTCCTGCACAGCCACATCGACGCGGCGCAGGGCGCCCTGGTCAACCCGGCCGGGTTGACCCAGCACGGCGTGCCCCTGCATGACGCGATCAAGGCGATGCCCTTCCCGGTGATCGAAGTGCACATGTCCAACATCGCCGCGCGCGAGAGCTGGCGCGTGCACTCGATCATCTCGCCGGCGGTGAAGGGCACCATCCAGGGCCTGGGGCCGCTGTCCTACCTCATGGGACTGCGGTCACTGGCCGCGCTCGCCGCACAGTCTCGCTGAAGCCAGGCGCCTGCGGGCGCCTGCGCCTACCTCAGCGTAGGCGAACATGAGGGGCGGGCTGCCACCCACGCGCGATTCGGACGATTCCGACAGGGCGCGGGCGACGGGTTCCTACGAACTTCCGGTGCCTGCACAGCCGACGATCCGTGCCACATCAACCAGTCGTTGAAGGGCACCTCCGTCATGCGCCGCATCGCTCGCTCGCTCTGCCTGTTGGCAACCTGCCTCCTGCCCCTGCTGTCGCTGGCGGATAAGCAGACGGTCTGCACCATCACCATCAACTCCGCGGACGAGAAGGAAGCCTTCCGCCGTTCGCTCCCGGCCGACAAGTACCAGTTCGTCGAACTGGTCGAGAAGGGCCGCAAGGACTGGCTGCAGTCTTCCTGCGAAGCCAAGGTCTCCTGCGACATCCTGGTCATCTCCGGGCACCACGGCGAAGGCAACGTGTTCTTCTCCGACTCGCTGACCCGCAACGAGTACCTGCCGGTCGAGGAGCTGGAGCGCGTGTCCTGCTCCGGCTCCTGCCCCATGTTCGAGCACCTGAAGGAGGTCTACCTCTTCGGCTGCAACACGATGAACTCGACGGCGCAGCACACCATCTCGGGCGAGATCGCGCGCAGCTATTCGCGCGAGGGCAAGTCCGCCGACGAGGCCGCCCGCCTGGCGCGCCTGCTGGGCCAGCAGCGCGGCGAAAGCAGCCGCGACCGCATGCGCCTGTTGTTCAAGGACGTGCCGGTCATCTACGGCTTTTCCGGCGTGGCGCCGCTGGGCCAGACGGCCGGCCCGCTGCTCAGCCGCTATTTCCAGGGCGCGGGCAGCTCCGAGATCGGCAAGGGCCGCGCGAGCGGTGGCCTGCTGCGCCAGTTCTCGTCGCACAACCTGGTGGCTGCCAGCGGCATCCGCGACGGCGATCCGCTGCAGCCGCTGCGGCAGGACGTGTGCAAGTTCGCGGACGATCGCATGTCGCCCGCCGACCGCGTGACCGCCGTCCATGCGATGCTGAAGCGGCCGACCGCCGAATCGCGCCTGCTGCTCGATCGGATCGAGGAACTCACCGACACGCTGACCGCGAGCGTGCGCAAGCAGCCTGAAGTGGCGAAGGCACTGGATGCCGTCGTTGCGGACACCGCCGCGCGCGACCGCTACCTGGCCTTCGCCCGCGATGCCGACGAACCGGTGACCCGCGCCCGCATGATCGACGTGGCGCACGATTTCGGCTGGCTTTCCACCGGCCAGCGCAAGACGGAGCTCGTGGCCATGCTGGGCGACGTGATGGCGCGCAAGGAAGTGGCCGCGCCGGAAGTGGACCTGGCCTGCACCCTGAACAAGAGCGGCGAGCTGAATGGCGCGCTGGATGCGCAGGCCGGCAAATCCGACGCCGCCGGCCATTCCGCCTTGCTGGCCTGCCTGGGCAACCGCGAGGCCCGTGAACGCGTGCTGGCGCGCCTCGCGAGCCCCGCCGACGCGGACGTGCGCATCGCGCAGGCCTACCTGCGCCATCGGCCGCTGCAGGAGGCGACCGAGCTGCGCGGCATGACGCAGGCCATCGCCCGCATGAGCGCGCCCGACGCGCAGACCCGCGCGCTGGACGTGCTGGCCCGGCATTACCTCTCCGACCGCGAAACGGTCGACACGCTGCGCCAGCTGTTCGCCAAGACGCGTTCGGCGCCGGTGCAGAACGCGATTGCCGGCGTGCTGATCCGCGCCGACAAGAAGTCCGTGGAAGCGGGAGAACTGTTGCGCACGCTGAAGGAAAACCGCGTGAAAACGTCGCCGGGCGACAACATGGTGGATGCGCTGATCCACCGATTGCAGGAATCTTCCTGATTTCCGCCTGCCCGAGCTAGCGCCGGTGGCCCCGGCGCTGCAGAGCCAGGGGGGTGTGGAATACTGGCCGCCTTCGCGCGCGGTTCCTCTTCCATGCACCTCCTGTCGCTCTCCCGAAAGCTGGCCCTGCTGGCCTGTGTGGCCGCTGCCATGGCCGTGCAGGCCGCGCCCAGGACGGTGTGCACCATCACCGTCAACTCGCCCGACGAGCGCGACAGCTTCAAGCGCAACCTTCCGCCCGGCGACTACAAGTTCGTCGAACTGGTCGAGCGCGGCCGCCCCGACTGGCTGGCGTCGGCCTGCCAGCAGCAGGTGCAGTGCGACGCGCTCATCATCTCCGGCCACTTCGATGGCGGCGACGAGTTCTACACCGACCGGCACGACCAGAGCGAGTACCTGGCCGTCGAGGAAATGGAACGTGCCTCGTGCAGCGGCTCCTGCCCCGGCGTGTTCGCCAACCTGAAGGAGGTCTACCTCTTCGGCTGCAACACGCTCAAGCCGGAAGCGCGGCAGACGGCCAGCGAAGACATCGTGCGCGGCATGTTGCGCTCGGGCCGATCGCCCGGCGAGGCGCTGAAGGCGGCCGGTGTGCTGGGCGATCTCTATGCGCGCAGCAACCGCGACCGCATGAAGCACATCTTCAAGGACGTGCCGGTCATCTACGGTTTCTCCTCGCTGGCGCCCCTGGGCCGCACCGCCGGGCCGCTCCTCGACAAGTACTTCCAGACGGCGCCGGCCACCGAGGTGGGCAGCGGCCAGGTGAGCAGCAAGCTCATGGGCGCGTTCTCGAACACCGCGCTGGTCGTCACGCCGGGCCTGGGCGATGCGGACCCGCAGGCGCAGGTGCGCCGCGACGCCTGCCAGCTGCTGGACAACCGCACGACCGATGCGCAGAAGGTCGCCTTCCTGCACCAGGTGCTGCAGCGTGATGCGGCGGAAGTGCGCATGTTCCTGTGGCACCTGGAGCGCTTTGCCGGTTCGATCAAGCCCTTGCAGCGCCTGAAGCCGGACACGGCGGCGGAGTTCGACAAGCTCGCCGGCGACCAGGCTGCGCGCAAGCGCTTCATGGACTCGGCGCGCGACGCCGACGATTCGAACGTGCGCATGCGCATGGTGGCCCTGGCTCGCAACTTCGGCTGGCTGACGCCGGAGCAGGAGCAGGCGGAACTGGTGCGCACCATCGCCGACCAGATCGCGCGCGACCGCGTGGGCCGCGACGAACTGGAGATCGCCTGCGCCGGCGGCGCGCGCGAGCGCAAGGATCCCGCGCTCCTGGCCATGGCAGCCGGCGCCTTGAAGTCCGGCAAGGTGGCACCGGCCGCGGCCATGGCCTGCCTGGGCAACGCCGAGGCGCACGCGCGCGTGGTCAACGCCATGACCAGCGCGAAGGCCGAGGACATCGACATGGCGCGCGCCTACCTGAAGCACCGGCCTCTGGCGGCGGGCGACCTGCGCAGCATCGCCGCGGGCATCGCCCGCATGCCGGCCTCCGACGCGCAGGTGGTGGCGCTGGAGACGCTGGCGCAGCAGCGCCTGGCCGACCCGGACAGCCTGCGCGAGATCGCGCGCCTGTTCCCGCTGACGAAGTCGGTGCAGGTGCAGCGCGCGATCGCCAAGGTCCTGATCCGCTCGGACTACCGCGTGCTCGGAGCGCCGCAGCTGGCGCAGTCGCTGAAACAGAGCCGCATCAAGTCGCCGGATGGCGATGACGTGATCGACGCGTTGATTCGGGTGCTGCAGCAAAGCTAAGGCACCCACCCAGCGGGTCCGGGCCGAAGCCAGGAAGGTCTGGAAGGGTGTCGGGCGGACAGGTGAGAATGGCGATCCGCGCGCGCGCCGATCCAGGCGGCGCGCCGGAACAACGTACAACATCACCCGAGACATTCCCCCCATGTTCAAGAAGTCCCTGGCGGCCGCCGCCACCTTGCTCTTCCTCGCAGCCAGCGCCCACGCCCAGCTCACCGACACCGAACAACGCATCATCGCCGCCGTCAAGCAGCGCACGCCCGCGGCCCTGGAGCTGCTGGAGAAGTCGGTGCGCATCAACAGCGGCACGCTCAACCCCGAAGGCGTGCGTGCCGTCGGCGAGATCTACCGGGCGGAGCTCGATGCGCTGGGCTTCAGGACGCGCTGGATCGACATGCCGCCGGACATGAAGCGCGCCGGCCACCTGGTGGCGACGCAGCAGGGCGGGCAAGGCAAGCGCGTGCTGCTGCTGGGCCACCTGGACACCGTGTTCGAGAAAGCCAGCTCCGTGCCGCTGTGGGAACGCCAGGGCGACCGCGTGCGCGGCCAGGGCGTGAACGACATGAAGGGCGGCGACGTCATCATGATCGAGGCGCTGCGTGCGCTCAAGACCGTGGGCGTGCTGGACCGGGCCAACATCGAGATCATGTTCACCGGTGACGAAGAGCGCGGCGGCCAGCCGCTGGAGGTGGCGCGCGCCGACATGGTCGCGATGGGCAAGCGTGCCGACTACGCCCTGTCGTTCGAAGGCAGCGCCCGCTTCGACGGCGTCGACACCGCCAGCATCGCCCGCCGCTCCTCCGGTGGCTGGACCCTGCGCGTCAAGGGCAAGCCGGCGCACTCGATGGGCGTGTTCTCGGCGCAATCGGGCTATGGCGCGATCTACGAGACCGCGCGCATCCTCAATGCCTTCCGCGAACAGGTGATCGAGCCCAGCCTGACTTTCAACCCGGGGCTGGCCTTCGGCGGCACCAACATCTCCTATGCCGAGGACACCGCCACCGCCAGCGCCTTCGGCAAGTCCAACGTGATCGCGCGCGACGCCGAGGTGTTGGGCGACCTGCGCTACCTGTCGCCCGAGCAGGGCGAGCGCGCGCGCCAGAAGATGACGGCGATCGTCACCACGGGCAACCTGGCCGGCACGTCGGCGACCATCAGCTTCAAGGAAAGCTACCCGCCGATGCCGCCCACCGAGGCCGGCCGGCAGTTGGCGGACCTGTATTCGAAGGCAAGCCAGGAGGCGGGGCTGGGCCGCATCGGCCTGCTCGATCCGTCGCTGCGCGGCGCGGGCGACGTGCAGTTCATCGCGCCCCACACCGTGGGCATCGACGGCCTCGGCGCCGCGGGCCGCGGCTCGCACACCGACGACGAGGACCTGGAGATCGCCTCGATCGAACGCGGCGCGATCCGTGCGGCGATCCTGATCCACCGGCTCACGCAGCCGGCCGCGCGCTAGCCGGTGTCCATGCCAAGAAGAGGCAGCTCGTCTCCTGCTCGCCGCATGCGCTTTTTTCTCTTGTTGCTGCCCGTGATCGCCGGCGCACAACCCGTCCCGGGTGGCTTCGCGCTGGGCATGAACGCAACGCAGTTGCAGCAGGCCGACCCGGCCCTCAAGCGCGTGCCACACCCGGCGCGCCTTTCCGGCGGACTGGCGGGCATCTGGTCGGGCGGCGACGTCCGGCTGGGCGAGGTGGCCCTCACGCCGACGTTCTTCCTTGCCGAAGGCGAACTGCGGCGCGTCGAGTACCTCGCGCACGACGGCCTTGCCGCCACCTATGCGGCGCTGCTGGCCTGGGCGCGTGGCATGTGGGGCGCGGAGCTGGCTTCCAATGCGCCGGAGGGCGCTTACGCGAGCTGGGACACGCCGGAGCTGCAGGCCTACCTGCAGCGGACCGTCACGCCGCGCGGCGAGCAGGTGCGGCTCGTCACGCGGAAACGCGCGCTCAAGGATGCCGGCGAGCTCTGAGCCTCACCCGAACGTGAACGCATAGGCGTGCGCGCCGGGATCCAGGAACTCGATCTCGAACACCCGCTCGCCGCCAGACTGCGGCTGGCGCACCAGCTGGTAGAGGCGATGGCTGTCGATGGTGCCCATGCCGCTTGCATCGACGTCGGTGCCGCCCGCGGCGCCCGGCGCCTGGCCATCGAGCCGCACGCGAAAGCGCACGGGGCGGCCATCGTCGCCCGGGCCCAGCACGAGGTGCAGGTCGCGTGCCTGGAAGCGGTACACGATGCGGCTGCCGGCCCGCTTCGCCTCGGCGGCTTCATCGCCCACGTTCCACAAGCCGGCCAGCGTCCATTGGTTCAGGCGCAGGGCCGAGGCCGCCACGTATTCGTGGGACTGCCCGGCACGCAGGCCGCCGGCGGCGGAGCGGAAGCCCTCGCTGCGCGCCGCGCCGACGTAGGTCTCGGTCGATGCCGCCGGCTGCGTCCCCGGCGCCGCTTGCGTGCCGGTGCCTTGCGGTGCGACCAGGCTGGTGGGCACGTTCTGCCGCCCGGCCTCGCGCAGCAGCTGCTGGATGACGCGCTCGGCTTCCGCGTAGCCGCCTTCCCCCACCTGGCGGCTGCGCACGCGGCCGGTGGCATCCACGAAGTACAGCGAGGGCCAGCCCTGCACGCCGAACGCGCGCCAGATGCTGCGCTGGCTGTCGACCGCCACCGGAAAGTTGATGCCCAGCATGGCGGCGGCGCGTTCCACGTTCGCCGGCCGGTGCTCGAAGCCGAACTCCGGCGTGTGCACGCCGACGACCACGAAACCGAGCTCGCGGTACTTGTCCGACCAGGCGCGGATGTAGGGCAGGGTGCGCAGGCAGTTGATGCAGGAGTAGGTCCAGAAGTCCAGCAGCACCACCTTGCCGCGCAAGGCTTCCGGCGCCAGCGGCGGCGAGTTGACCCACGACACCGCGGAGCCCAGCGACTGGAACGGCGACGCCGCGGCTGCTTGCGCGCGGGCTTCACCGCCCCAGTGGACGCAGGTGAAGGCGATGACCAGCGCGAACAGGGCGGCCAGGAGTTTCAGGGTGAGCTTGTTCATCATTGCGTTCCGGCCCGTCGGTTGCCTGCCGGCCAACATCATGCGAGAGATCGGGTCGCCCTGCTGCCCAAGTGACAATGGCGCATCCATACGCTGCGAGGCCCCCATGCGCAAAGACCCCCTCACACCCGCCGGAACCATCCACCGCCACGCGCTCGAAAGCCAGGTGCTGAAGACCAACCTGCTGGGCGACCCCACCCGCCGCAGCGTGGACGTCTACGTGCCGGCCGGCCACGACGGCCGCGGCCTGCCCCTGCTGGTCGACCTGGTGGGCTTCACCGCCGGCGGCCCGGCGCACACCAACTGGAAGAACTTCGGCGAGAACGTGCCCGAGCGCCTCGACCGCCTGATCGCCAACGGCGACATGCCGCCGGTGGTGGTCGCCTTCCCCGATTGCTTCACCCGGCTCGGCGGCAACCAGTACGTCAACTCGGCCGCGATGGGTCGGTGGGACGACTTCCTTCTGACAGAAGCCGTGCCCTGGGTCGAAAAGGAATTCGGCTGCGGCGGCGCGGGCCGGCGCGGCGTCTTCGGCAAGTCGAGCGGCGGCTACGGCGCCATGGTCCACGCGCTGCTGCACCCGGACTTCTGGAGCGCGGCGGCCGTGCATTCGGGCGACATGGGCTTCGAGCTGCTGTACCGGCACGAATTCGTTCCGGTGTTGCGCGCGCTCGCCAAGCAGCCCGATCTCGCGCAATGGGTGGACGACTTCTGGCAGGCCAGGAAGCCCAAGGACAGCGACGTCCACATCCTGATGATGCTGGCGCAGGCCGCGAGCTTCGATCCCGATCCCTCGGCGCGCTACGGCCTGCGGCTGCCGGTCACGCTGGACACGTGCGAGATCGTTCCCGAGCGCTGGGCGAACTGGATGGCGTGGGATCCGCTCACGCTGGTGGAGCGGCATGGGCGCGGCCTGAAGGCCTTGAAGGCGCTGTACATCGATTGCGGCGACGTCGACCAGTACAACCTGGTCTACGGCGCGCGGCGCATGCACCAGCGCCTGTCGCAGCTGGACGTGCCGCATCTCTACGAGGAGTTCGCGGACGACCACACGGCGGTGGACTACCGCATGGACGTCAGCCTGCCGGTGCTGGCGAAGGCGCTGGCCTGAGCCTGTCTCAGCTCAGGTGCTTGCCGACCAGCCCGGTCATCTCGAACATCGTGACCTCGTCCTTCCCCATGACGGCCTTGAGCTTGTCGTCGCAGAGGATGTTGCGCTTGTTGGCCGGGTTCTGCAGCTTGTGCTGCTTGATGTAGTCCCACAGCCGCTTGGTCACCTCGGTGCGCGGCAGGGGATCGGGCCCGATCACGGCGGCCAGCTGCGGGCTGGGCTTCAGCGCCTTCATGAAGGCGGACGGCTTCTGGGTGGGTTCGGATGGCTTCATGGACTCCCTCTGCTACAAAACCCGGCAGCATACTCGCCGGGACCGGCGGTGGGGCTCACTTCCCGAACATCCGCGTGACGTGCTGCCAGCCGCGCTGGAAGAAGCCGGCGCGTTCCACGTCGGCCTGCGCAACCAGCGGCGCTTCGCCGATGGGCTTGCCGTTGGAAGTGGCAACCACCTTGCCGATGACGGCGCCCTTGGCGACAGGCGCTTCCAGGTCCGGCTTGATCTGCACCGCCGTCTGCACCTGCTGGCCGCGCGGCACGGTCAGCGACCAGGGCGCGGCGAGCGCGGCGGTGACCGTGTCGGCCTTGCCGAACGCCACCTTGGCCGTCGTCGGCGCGACGTTGGCCGTGGCCTTCTCGAAGTTGGCGAAGCCCCATCCGAGCAGCGTGCGCGTCTGGTCGGCGCGCGCCTGGGCGCTGGGGGTGTTGAGGATGACGGTGATCAGGCGCATGTTGTTGCGCTTGGACGAGGTCACCAGGCAGTAGCCGGCGTCCTCGGTGTGGCCGGTCTTCAGGCCGTCCACCGTGGGGTCGGTGTAGAGCAGGGCGTTGCGGTTGCCCTGCTTGATCTTGTTGTACGTGAAGTCCCGCTCGGCGTAGATCGGGTAGTACTCGGAGCTGTCCTTGATGATGGCGCGCGCCAGGATCGCCAGGTCGCGCGCCGAGGCCTTGTGCGCGGGGTCGGGCAGGCCGGTGGCGTTGACGAAGTTGGTGTGCGTCATGCCCAGGCGCTTGGCTTCGGCGTTCATCAGCTTGGCGAAGCCTGCCTCGGAGCCGCCCATGTGTTCGGCGATCGCCTTGGAGGCATCGTTGCCCGACTGGATGATGATGCCGCGCAGGATGTCGATCACGGTGGCCTGGCCGTTGAGCGGCAGGTACATGCACGACTCGGTGCTGGAGCCGCGGCACCAGGCGGTCTGGCTCGTCGTGACGAGCTCGTCCTTCTTCAGCTTGCCCGAGCGCAGCGCCTGCTCCACCAGGTAGCTCGTCATCATCTTGGTCAGCGACGCGGGCGGCAGCGGCTCGTCCGGGTTGGCCGAAGCGAGGACCTCGCCCGAATCGAAGTCCATCAGCAGCCAGGCCTTGGCGGCCAGCACGGGCGCGCCGCCGCTGACCGCGGTCTGGCCGGCGGCGGGTTCGGGGGCGGAGGCCGCGGCTGCGGCGGGCTTGGCCTTGGCCGCGGGCTTGGCCGCGAGGGAGGGCGCGCTGGCCGACAGGGCGGCGGCGCCGAGGGCGAAGGCGAGGGGCAGGAGGAAGCGACGTTGGAATTTCATGGGGTTCACAGGAGGCGGACCGACCATTGTCGCGGTTCGCCGCAAGGCCGGGGGCCGGCTGGCCCGGCCGTTACGCTCGGTCACTGGGGTTTGCGGACCAGGGAGACGACCTCCATCAGCACTTCCAGCTCCACCGGCTTGACGAAATGGCGGTCGAAGCCGGCATCGCGCGACTTCTGCCGGTCCTCGGCCTGGCCCCAGCCGCTCACCGCGACCAGCAGCATCTCCTCGCCGCCGGGCGCCTGGCGGATGCGCTTGGCCACCTCGTGGCCGTTCAGCTGCGGCAGGCCGATGTCCAGGATCACCACGTGCGGACGGAACGACGCCGCGGTGTCCACCGCCGTCAGGCCGTCGTGCACCGTGCGCGTCTCGTAGCCGAGGATGCCCAGGAACTGCGCCATCGTCTCCGCGCCGTCCACGTTGTCGTCCACCACCAGCACCCGCACGCCCTTGTCGCCCGCGGCCTGCAGCTTGTGGGCTTCGATGCCGGGCTCCGCCGGCGGCAGCCTTTCCGATACCGGCAGCCGCACCGTGAACGTCGAGCCCAGGCCCGGACCCTTGCTGTCGGCCTCGACCGTGCCGCCGTGCATCTCGACCAGCTGCCGCACCAGTGCGAGGCCGATGCCCAGCCCGCCTTGCGAGCGGTCGCTGGAGCGGTCGACCTGCGTGAACAGCTCGAACACGCGCGGCAGCAGCGGCACGGGGATGCCGACGCCGGAGTCTTCCACCGAGATGACGGCCAGGCCGTCCTGCCGCTGCGCCGTGACCTGGATGCGGCCGCCATCGGGCGTGTACTTGGCCGCGTTGTTCAGGAGGTTGGCGATGATCTGGCACAGGCGCGTGACATCGGCGTCGACGAACAGGGTGCCCGCGGGCGGCAGCACCAGGGTCAGTTCGTGCTTGCCAGCCTGGATCATCGGCAGGCTGGTCTCCAGCGCCTCCTGCACCGCCTCCACCACGTCGGCCAGCTCGATGCGCAGTTCCACCTTGCCCTGGCTGATGCGGCTCACGTCCAGCAGGTCGTCCACCAGGTGCACGAGCTGCGCGAGCTGCCTTTCGATGATGGTGCGCGCCGATTCCTTCACCTGCGCTTCCGGCGAGAGCGCCATGATGTGCAGGGCGTTGCGGATCGGCGCCAGCGGGTTGCGCAGCTCGTGGGCCAGCGTGGCCAGGAATTCGTCCTTGCGGCGGTCCGCGTCCTTCAACGCCGTCGCCGTCTGCGCCAGCGCGCGCTCGGCGAGCACGCGTTCGGTGATGTCGCGGATCACGTACAGGCAGCCCATGTCCGCGCCGCCGCCGTCGCGCAGCGCGGAGATCGTCGTTTCCACGTGGGTATCGCCGCTATCGACGTTCCGGTGCACCAGGTTGCCGCGCCAGACACCGTGCACGCGCAGGGCCTCGAAGGCGGCGGCGCGCTCGGCCTCGCCCCCCGGCCAGATTTCGGTGAACACCTCGCCCTTCAGGCGTCCCAGGGTCGTCGACGCGTCCTTGGCATAGTGCTTCTCGGCGGCGGGGTTCATGAAGACCAGGTGGTCGTCGGCATCGAAGGCCAGCACCGCGTCCTTCATCTGCGCCAGCACGTCCTGCCGCAGGCGGTTGGCGGCGGCGTTCGAGGAGTCCAGCGTGTAGATGTCGCTGCCCACCACGAGGGCGTCGACGTCGCCCTGCCGGATGGCCGTGAGCGTCTCGTCCGCCTCGGCGAGGCGGATGCGCAGCTCCTGCATTTCTTCGCGCAAAAGGGCCAGGTCGCCCTGGCCGCCCAGGGCCGGTTCGCGGCTCATGGCTCGCGCCTCAGGTTCAGGCCGTCGAGCAGGCGCTCGGGGTTGGACATGTCGCCGATGAAGCGGCGCACCGGCAGCGGCCACACGCGCAGCAGCGTCGGCGCAGCGATCACTTCGTCGATCGAGGCGCGCTCGACGTGGTCGGCGATGCTCAGGATTTCCAGCTCGTAGCGGCCGGCGAGGTGCGTTTCGCAGAAGGCTCGTGTGTTGACGACGGCGCGCGCCGACAAGGGCGCGGCGGCGCTCACCCACAGCCGCAGCTTGCAGGTGGCGGCCTCGCCCCTGGCCCGCTTGCCGCCCTCGCCCTTGCGCGCGCTCATGCCTTGCTGGACGCGAGCGGCAGCACGTTCAGGCCGACCAGCACGCGCTCCTTGTTCGAGAGGTCGCCGATGATCTTGCGGATCGGCGGCGGGAACTTGCGGACCAGGGTGGGCACCGCCAGGATCTGGTCGCCGGCGGCGAGTTTCGGGTTGACCAGCAGGTCGATCACCTCGATGCTGTAGCGGCCCGCCAGGTGGGTCTCGCAGACGGCCTTCAGGTTCTGCAACGCCGCTTCCGACTTGGCCGTCTTGCCGGCGATGTACAGGCGCAGCTGCCACTCGGCGACGCCCGGCGCGGCCTTCTTGCGCGGCGTGGCGGCGGTGCTCATCGCGCGGTCCTCCGCGGTTTCGCTCCGTTGCCGCGCGCGGCCTTCTGCCGGCCGACGGCCGCGGCGATCTCGCGGGCCCGCGCGGCGACGCCTTCGGCCTCGAACTTCTCGCGGGCGATGGCGAATTCGACTTCGCCGGCCCGCTCGTCCGCCTCGGCGTTCAGCGCGGCGATCTGCGCATCGAGCGCGCGCCGCCGGTTGGCCAGGTCGCGCAGGCGCCGTTCGTGGTCGGTGCCGCGCAGCTGGCTCGCCGCGAGCTCCTGCGCCTCCTGCGCGATGCGCGCGGTGCCGGTGAGCACGCGGTCGCCGAGCAGGTAGACGTCGATCAGGTCCACGCCGTGGTCGCTGAAGACGAATTCGCGCACCTGGTTCGAGTGGTGCATGCCGCGCGACTTCAACACCTGCAAGGTGCGGGTGCGCTCGCCGTTGTAGGCCAGGTTGGTGAGCAGCAGCCAGGTGTCCATCAGCGAAGACACGCCCACTTCGGAAGCGGCCACCGCGCTCGCCGAGTCGGCGGTGAGGCTGGTGAACATCGCGGTCACGCCCGTCTGCTTCAGGAAGTCGATCAGGCGCATCAGCGTGAGCTTGAGCCCGACGTCGTCGTGCTGGTTGCTCAGGTTGCTGATCGGGTCGACGACGACCACCGAAGGCTTGAAGTCGCGCACCAGGTCGTACATCAGCACCAGGTGCTGCTCCAGCCCGTGCAGCGTGGGTCGCGAGGCGTGGATCTGCAGCAGGCCCTCCTTCACCCAGGGCGCGAGGTCCAGGCCGATGGAGCGCATGTTGCGCAGCAGCTGGCTTTCGGATTCCTCGTACGCGAACAGCAGCGCGCGTTCGCCACGCCGGCAGGCGGCGTCGACGAAGCTGGCGGCGACGCTGCTCTTACCGGTGCCCGGCGCACCGGACACCAGGATGCTGCTGCCCTTGAACACGCCCTTGCCGCCGAACATGTCGTCCAGGCCGGGAATGCCCGTGCCCAGGCGCTTGTCCGTGACCTTGTGGTCCAGCCGCAGCGAGGTGATGGGCAGCACCGACACGCCGTTGGTGCCGATCAGGAACGGGTATTCGTTGGTGCCGTGCGAGGAGCCGCGGTACTTGACGATGCGCAGGCGCCGGGTGGACACCTGGTCGACGATGCGGTGGTCCAGCAGGATGACGCAGTCCGCCACGTACTCCTCGAGGCCGTAGCGCGTGAGGGTGCCGTCGCCGCGTTCGCCGGTGATGATGGCGGTGACGCCCTTCTCCTTGAGCCAATGGAACAGGCGGCGCAGTTCGGCGCGCAGGATCGCCTGGTTGGGCAGGCCGGCAAACAGGGCCTCGATGGTGTCGAGCACCACCCGCTTGGCGCCGATCGAGTCGATCGCATAGCCCAGCCGGATGAACAGGCCTTCCAAGTCGTACTCGCCGGTTTCCTGGATCTCGCTGCGCTCCACCCGCACGTAGTCGAGCACGACCTTGCGCTGGCGCTGCAGCTTGTCGAGGTCGAAGCCGAGGGAGCGCATGTTGTCGGCCAGCTCCTGGGAGGTCTCCTCGAAGGTCATGATGACGCCGGGCTCGTCGAACTCGACGGCGCCGCGCACGATGAATTCGGCCGCCAGCATGGTCTTGCCGCAGCCGGCGGCGCCGCAGACGAGCGTCGGGCGGCCTTGGGGCAGGCCACCTTCGGTGATCTCGTCCAGCCCGTTGATGCCGGTCGGCGTCTTCTTCAGTTGCGGCGGGGGCGGCGCGTTCTTCGGCGGTCTTTTCTGGGCCATCGCGGGACGAGAAAGTTCTCCAGTCACTCTAACTCAACCGGTTGCGGTTGGGGACGAGGCAGGCCGGGCTGGACAGCTTGCGCCGGATGCTTGCGCGGAAGAATGGCGCATCCCGATGAGGCAGTGCGCCAGACAATGCCTCATCCTTCGTCCGGACGGATTCCACGGCGGCGTCGGATTTCCTACCCGAGAGCCTTTGTAAACGGGGGGTTGCGCGAAGGTGCCCGGCGGCACAATGGGCCATGGGAGAAATGGCCATGAACCGCTTGCCGCGCCGCCACCTGCTGGCCCTGTCGTTCGCCGCGTTGCTGGCCGGCTGCGCGGCCCCACCGCCTTCCGCCACCGTGCAGGTGTTCACGCCGCCGGCGCTGGTGGCGAGCGGCGCCACCTACCGGCACGAACACCTGCCTTCGCAGGCCGGCCGGCCCGAACAGGCCGTGCTGGAAGGCGCCGTGGATGCGGTGCTCGCGCGGTCCGGCCTGCGGCGCGACGACACGACCCCGCGCCTGGCCGTGCAGGCCACGGTCAGCCAGGATGCGGTGGCCTATGCGCCGGTGGCGGGGCCGTCCTGGATGAGCGTGGGCCTGGGCGGCGGCGGCTGGAGTGGCGGCGGCGTGGGGGTGGGCTTCAGCTTTCCCATCGGCGGCACCGCGCAAGCCTATCCATCGCTGCGCGTCGACGTGGTCATGCGCGACCTGGCGAACGGGCAGGTCGTGTTCCAGTCGCAGGCCATGAGCAATTCCGGAGCGAACCCGGGGATGCTGCTGGAAGCGGCGCTGCGCGGATTCCCGAACATGGCGCCGGGCATCCAGGTGGTCCCGCTGGCCTTGCCGGCGCGCTACTGAATCAGGCCACGCGCCAGATCACGTCGCCCACGTCGTCGGCGACCAGCAGCGACTTCCCGTCCGCCCCGATCGCGACGCCCACCGGCCGGCCGTAGGACTCGCGTTCGTCCGGGCTGAGGAAGCCGCTGAGGATGTCGCGTGGCGGCGCGCCCGTCGGACGCCCGTTGGCGAACGGCACCAAGATGACCCGGTAGCCGCTCAGCGTGCTGCGGTTCCACGAGCCGTGCTGGCCGATCACCATGCCGTCCTCGTCGAAGCCGGTGAGCGTGCCGCGCGGCATCCAGCACAGGCCGAGCGATGCGGTGTGGCCGCCCAGCGCGTAGTCGGGCGTGATCGCCGAAGCGACCCGCGCCGTGTCCTGCGGCTGCACGCGGTCGTCCACCGTCTGCCCCCAGTAGCAGTACGGCCAGCCGTAGAAGCCGCCCTCGCGCACCGAGGTCAGGTAGTCGGGCGGCGTCTCGTCGCCGAGGCCGTCGCGCTCGTTGACGACCGTCCACAACGTGTTGCCGTGCGGCTCCCACGCCATGCCCACGGGGTTGCGCAGGCCTTCGGCGAAGGGCCGGCTGGCGCCGGTTTCCAGGTCCAGTTCGACGATGCAGGCACGCCCTGCTTCGACCTCGAAGCCGAGGTCGCCGATGTTCGTGAGCGATCCCACCCCGGCGTAGAGGCGGCGCCCGTCGTTGCTGGCGAGCAGGCTGCGCGTCCAGTGGCCACCGGGCTTGAAGCGCACCAGCGGCCGGCCTGCTGCGGTGATGCGCGTGGCGCCCGTTTCATAGGGAAAGGCGAGCACGCCGTCGGTGTTGCCGACGTAGAAGGTGTCGCCGACCAGCGCCATGCCGAAGGGCTGCGTCAGGTTCTCCAGCAGCGTGTGGCGGATCTCCGCGGTGCCGTCGCCGTCGGCGTCCCGCAGCAGCGTGATGCGGTTCGCGCTCTCGCCCATCGCGGCTGCGCGCTGCAGGGTCGCGACCATGGCCCGGTCGAACAGGGACTTGGGCTTGCGCGCCATGGCGACCGCCTCGGCCACGGTGACGTCGCCATTGGGCAGGACCTGGATCCAGCGCGGATGCTTCAGGCCGGTGGCGAATGCGTTCGCCGCCAGGCCCGGCGCGGCGACGGGCACGTGGCCCGGCGCCCAGCCGCGCGCGGTCGGCATCTTGAGTGTGGGCACCGCACCCTGCGGGCGCGCCGTCGGGATCTGCGGGGCGCCGCCAATGGCGGGGACCGGCGTGGCCCCCTGGGTGACCCGCCGCCATGCCAATGCCGCCTGCCCCACCACTGCCACGCCGCGCGCCAACAGGCTTGTCCTTCCGCTCATTCCCGTGCCTCCTTGAAGAGGGCGTAGGTTAGCGGAAACGTGGCGGCCTCTCCGGCACGCTGCGGCAGAATCGGCGCGATGACCTTCCGCCTCCGCCGCCGCGAGCTGTTCGCGCTCGCTTCCGCCGCCATCGTCCTGCCCGCGCGTGCGCAGTCAGGCGTGCTGCGCATCATCGTTCCGTTCACGCCCGGCGGCAGCAGCGACATCCTCGCGCGCGCCATCGCGCCGGGGCTGTCGGCCGCGATCGGCCAGCCCATCGTGGTGGACAACAAGCCGGGCGCGGGCGGCTCGATCGCGGCCGCCGAAGCGGCGAAGGCCGCGCCCGACGGCAACACGCTGTTCATGGGCCATCTCGGCACGCTGGCCGTGAACCCGTGGCTCTACCCCAAGGCGGGCTACGACCCGCTCACGAGTTTCGCCACCGTGGGCCAGGTCGCCACCGTGCCGAACGTGCTGGTCGTGTCGGCGGGCTCGCCGGTGCGCACGCTGAAGGACTTCGTCGAGCTCGCGCGCCGCAAGCCGGGCAGCCTGACGTATTCATCGGGCGGCAACGGCAGCGCGGCGCACATGGCTTTCGAGGCGCTCAAGCTGCGCACGAAGATCACCACCGTGCACATCCCGTACCGCGGCACGGTGCCCGCGGTGACCGACCTGCTCGGCGGCCAGGTGGACACGACCTTCACCGGCGTCACCGTGCTGCTGCCGCACATCAAGAGCGGCCGCCTGCGCGCGCTGGCGGTGTCGAGCGCGCAGCGCATTCCCAGCCTGCCCGACGTGCCGACGGTGGCCGAGAGCGGCTATCCGGGCTTCGAGGCGGACCAGTGGTACGGCCTGGTGGCGCCCGCCAACACGCCGCCCGCACGCGTCCAGAAGCTGAATGCGGAGTTGAACAAGGTGCTGGCGTCGCCGGCGGTGGCGCAGCAGCTGGCCGGCGAGGGCGCGATCGCTGCGCCGCGCACGCCGGAGGCCTTCCGCGAACTGATCGCGCGCGAGCTGCCGCGCTGGGGTGCCGTCGTGAAGGCGGCGAACATGACGGCCAGTTGAGCGCGCCCCGGGGACCCAGCCCGGCACGACTGTTACCCCGCCTTCGGTACTTCCGCCTTGATTTCCGGCCATCCGCGGCTAGGGTCAGGCACTGGAGGTGAACCATGGCCAACCTGCGTCCCGATCCGACTTTCCACCCGTCCCCGCGGCTCGCGATGGAGGCGGAACCGGAACACCTGGCCTACACCGCCCTGCTGTCGCCCGACCGCTCCCGCCCCGACGCGCTGGCGGTGATCGACCTGGATCCGGGTTCCAAGACCTATGCCTCGGTGCTCAAGCGCGTGGACCTGCCGAACACCGGCGACGAACTGCACCACTTCGGCTGGAACGCCTGCAGCTCGGCGCTGTCGCCGCTGACCGGCCACGCCTTCCTGCAGCGCCGCTACCTGATCGTGCCGGGCATGCGCAGCTCGCGCCTCTACATCTACGACACGCAGCCCGACCCGGCGGCGCCCAAGCTCATCAAGACCATCGAGCCCGACGAGATCCTGCGCAAGACCGGCTACTCGCGGCCCCACACCGTGCACTGCGGTCCGGAAGGCATCTACGTCAGCACGCTGGGCGGCGCCGGACCGGACGGCACGCAAGGCCCGCCGGGCGTGTTCATCGTCGACTGCCAGACCTTCGACGTGCTGGGCCGCTGGGAGATCGACCGCGGTCCGCAGAAGCTGCATTACGACTTCTGGTGGAACCTGCCGCGCGACTACATGGTGTCCAGCGAATGGGCGCTGCCGCCGCAGTTCGAGAACGGCATCGTGCCCGACGACCTGCTGTCCAACAAGTACGGCCACCAGCTGCACTTCTGGAACCTGCGTGACCGCAAGCACGTGCAGACCATCGACCTCGGCGCCAACCACCAGATGGCGCTGGAGATCCGCCCGGCGCACGACCCGACGCGCGAGTACGGCTTCGTCGGCGTCGTGGTGGACACCACCAACCTCGAGGCGTCGATCTGGACCTGGTACCGCGAGAACGGCAAGTTCCATGCGCGCAAGACGGCGACCATTCCGCCCGAGCCGGCGTCCGTCGACAAGCTGCCGGTGCTGCTCAAGGGCTTCGGCGCCGTGCCGCCGCTGGTGAGCGACATCGACCTGTCGCTCGACGACCGCTTCCTCTACGTGGCCTGCTGGGGCACCGGTGAGCTGCGGCAATACGACGTGAGCGACCCGATGAAGCCCCAGCTCGCCGGCAGCGTGCGCATCGGCGGCATCGCCAACCATGCGCCGCATCCGACCGGGCGGCCCTTCGGCGGCGGCCCGCAGATGACCGAGATCAGCCGCGACGGCAAGCGCGTGTATTTCACCAACTCGCTGTACAGCACCTGGGACGCGCAGTTCTACCCGGATGGCATCCCCGGTGCGCAGGTGATGTGCAAGGTGGGCGCCAACGGCGGCATGGAGCTCGATCGCGAGTTCTTCGTCGACTTCGGCCGCGATTACGGGGCGCACCAGATCCGCCTGCAGGGCGGCGACTGCTCCACCGATTCCTTCTGCTATCCCTCGGCTTGAGCGCCGCAGCGGCGCTCTGGCTGACGGTCGTCGGCATCGGGCTCTACCACGGGCTCAATCCGGCGATGGGATGGCCGCTGGCCGTGGCCAACGGCATGGGCGAGCACCGCCCGCGCGCGCTGTTCGCCACCCTGTTGCCGCTGGGCGGCGGCCACCTTGCGGCGATGGCGGTGGCGCTGCTGCCCTTTGCCTGGCTGGCTCTGTATGTCGAATGGGCGCGGCCCATCCGCCTGGGCGCCGGTGCGCTGGTGCTCCTGTTCGGTGTGTTCCTGCTCGTGCAGCGGCGCCATCCGCGCGCGCTGGCGCGGGTGCCGCCAAGCCGGCTGGCGTGGTGGTCCTTCCTGGCGGCCACCGCGCATGGGGCGGGGATGATGCTGGTGCCCTTCATGCTGAAGCTCTGTGAAGAGACGCAGGAGCAGGGCGCCCACGGCGCGCTGATGGCGGCGCTGGCCCGCTCCAGCCTGGTGATGGCGCTGGCGGTGGCCGCGGTGCACACGCTGGCGATGATGACGGCCGGACTCGCCATGGCCTGGCTGGTGTATCGCTACCTGGGGCTGCGCTTCCTGCGCAGCGCCTGGTTCAACCTGGACGCGGCGTGGGCGCTGAGCATGGTCGCGGCCGGCCTCGCCGGCGTGGCCACGGCCTGGTGAGGCGGCTAGCCCAGCGTGGCCTTGAAGAACGCGATCGTCCTGTCCCACGCGAGCTTTGCCGCAGCCGCGTCGTACCGCGGCGTCGTGTCGTTGTTGAAGCCGTGCTGGGTGCCTGCGTACTGGTGCATCGTGTGCTTCACGCCGGCGGCCTTCAAGGCTGCTTCGTAGGCGGGCCAGGCCGCATTGATGCGCTCGTCGGTGCCCGCCAGCTGCACCAGCAACGGCGCCTTCACTTTCGCCGCTTCCTCCGGCGCCGGCGTGTTGCCGTAGAAGGGCACGCCCGCATTCAGGTCCGGCAGCCGGGTGGCGAGCCAGTGCACCATGCCGCCGCCGTAGCAGAAGCCCACCGCGCCCATCTTGCCGTTGCCGTCGGCGCGCGCGCGCAGCCAGGCCACCGAGGCCAGGAAGTCCTCGCGCGTCTTGGACTGGTCCAGTTTGGCGAAGGCTTCGCGGGCCTTGTCCTCGTCGCCGGGGTAGCCGCCCAGCGGGGTCAGCGCGTCCGGGGCGAAGGCCATGAAGCCGTCGAGCGCGAGCCGGCGCGTGATGTCCTCGATGTGCGGGTTGAGGCCGCGGTTCTCGTGGATCACCAGCACCGCCGGCAGCTTGTTGGCGCCGGCCGCGGCCGGCCGTGCGAGATAGCCCTTGATGCTGCCGTAGCCGGCGGGCGAGTTCACGGTCACCCATTCGGTCTTCAGGCGCGCGTCGTCGGGCTTGACCTGCTGGCCCAGCGCGAAGTCGGGGCTCAGCGCGGCCAGCAGGCCGGCGGCCGTCATGCCCGCCTTGGCGAAGCGCTGCGCGCCCGCGAGGAAGCCGCGCCGGTCGATCCCGCCGTGCACGTACGCATCAAAAAGGATCAACAGTTCCTGGTCGAAATCCTGGGCGGTCAGGCGCGGCGGCATGCGGTCTCCTTCGTTGGATCGCCGGAATATAGCGGCGCCGCGCGAACCGTGCACGCGCGCGGCAGGCTAGAGTGGAGACCATGACCCGCGACCCCCTCGACCTGCAGGACTGGCTGGCCGCCTTGCTGGAAGCGCGCGCCGTGCCGGGCGCCGCGCTCGCCCTCGTGCGTGGCGGCGCCGTCGAAGTGATTGCAGCCGGCGTCCGTGACATCGAAAGCGGCGAGCGCGTCACCGCCGACACGGTGTTCGACGCCGCCTCCCTCAGCAAGCCGATGGTGGCCTATGCGGTGCTGCAGCTGGCCGACGCCGGCCTGCTGGACTTGGACCAGCCGCTGGCACAGCTCGTCTCCGCCCCCGTCCCCGACGATGCGCGCTCGCTGGGCATCACCTTCCGCCACGTGCTCACGCACACCGGCGGCCTGCAGAACCTGCGGGCCCGCGGCGAGGCGCCGCGCCTGTACTTCACACCCGGCACGCGCTACAGCTACTCCAGCCTCGGCTTCATGCACATGCAGAAGGCCATCGAGGCGCGCACCGGCGAGCCGCTGGAGCTCACGCTGCGGCGCCTCGTCTTCGTCCCGCTGGGCATGCGCCAGTCGAGCTTCGAATGGCAGGACGCTTTCGCAGGCCGGTTCGCCAGCCCCCACCAGGGCGGAGCGCGGCTGTCCAAGCACAAGCCCGCGGCGGCCAGCGCGTCGTATTCCTTGCAGACGACGGCGGGCGACTACGGGCGCTTCGTTGCCGCTGTGCTGCAGGGTGCGTGGCTCAAGCAATCGACTTGGCGCGAGTGGTTCAAGCCGGTGGTGCCGGTGCCGCGCGGCGCGGCGGTCGATCTGGAAGAGGCGCCCTCGCCGACCGAGGACGACCTGGCGTGGGGCCTGGGCTGGGGACTGGAAGCGGGCGGCAGCTTCTTCCAGTGGGGCAAGATGGATGGCGTGCGTGCCTTCGCGCTGGGCAACGTGGCGCAACAGGCGGGGCTGGCGCTCTTCACCAACGGCAACACCGGCCTGCGGCTGATGGACGACGTGGCGGGCCTGGTGCTGCCCGGCGCGCATCCGGCCTGCGGCTGGCTTGCCGCCTGCGTGACCGAAACGGACTAGTGCAGTTCGGTCGGCTCGATTTCCGGGCAGGCCAGTTCGCGTCCCACCATCGCCCGCGCGTACAGGTAGTTGTTGCGGGCCTGGTCACTCAGCGTGTCCAGGTCGACCTGGCCGGCGCAGTCGCAGGGAAAGGCATAGCCGCGGCCGCTGTCGAACAGGGAGCGGAAGCGCAGCTGGTAGGGGCGGGAAGTGGAGTGAAGCACGGCGGGACCTCCTCGGTTCTTGCTTCCTCCTTCAACGGCGAATGGCGGGCGGGGGCCTACCTCATCCTGCAAAGCGCGCGTGAAGACTGTGACCGACAATGGCAGGCACCATGCCCAAGATCACGCCTGAACAGTTCAACGAGCGCAGCGCCGGCTGCCTGCCCGGCCACCTGGGCATCGTCATCACGGCCGTCACCGACCGGCAGGTGCACGCCGAGCTGCCGGTGCGTCCGTATGCCATGGCACCGAACGGCTTCCTGCACGCGGGCACGCTGGTGACGCTGGCCGACACCTCCTGCGGCGCCGGCTGCATCGCGCTGCTGCCGGATGGCGCCAACGGCTTCACGACGATAGAACTGAAGTCCAACCACCTCGGCACGGCGCGCGACGGCACGATCGAGTGCGTGGCGACTGTGGCCCATCAGGGCAAGTCGACCCAGGTGTGGGATGCGGTGGTGACGCACCGCGAAACGGGCCGCACGCTGGCCCTGTTCCGCTGCACGCAGATGGTGCTCTACACGAAGTGAAGCTGCCTCAGCTGGAGAGGCCGCCTTCCGACGCCAGCTTCTCTTCGAGGTACTCGGCGCGCTGCGCGCCCCAGGCGGTGTTCTTGATGTGGCGCTGCGTGGCTTCCGGCAGGGCCGCAGTGTTGACGCCGTCCCAGACCTTGCGGCCCTTCCACGACAGGTTGTAGTACACCGACACGCCTTCGCGCAGCTTGGTCGCGTAGACCTGCGGCGGCAGCTTCAGCGCTTCCAGCTTGTCGGCGGACCACTCGGCGGCGTGCTTCATGTGCAGCGCGGCGGCGTACACGGCTTCCACCGGGTCGTTGGGGTTCTTCAGGCCCACGCCCTTGGCCGTGCCCGGCTCGAATTGCGCGAGGCCGTAGCTGCGCGTGCCGTTCTTGCCCATGCCGGTGCGCGGAACCCACGACGTTTCCGCCATGATCAGGCCGTACACGTCCTGGTAGTTCAGGCCGACTTCCTGCAGGCCGGCACGCTCGGCGGCAAACTTGGCCAGCAGCAGGCGCGAGGCCGCATCGGGCGTCATCACCTTCTCGCCGGCATGGTTCACCGGGACCCACTTGATCTTCTCGCGCACCGCGTCGGTGTTCGCGAAAGCGACGCGCACGGCGTCCTGGGTGCTCTCGCTGAGCTTGGTGAGCGGGTTGGCGGGAGCCACGGCGGCGGCCACGGCCATCGGCGCGGTTGCCACGGCCGCCGGAGCCGCCACGGTGCGCGACACGGCTTCGCTGACGGTCGTGGGGTTCAACCCCGCGAAGCCGACGACGGCAACAGTGGCAGCCAGGGCGAGCGGGAGGCGGGCGGGCAAGCTCTTCATGTGTCTTTCTCTGTAGGAATGTATTGACAGACCTGTAGGCCGCCACCGAGTTCGGCGTAGGCGCCAACCGGCTCATTCCCAACGGTGGTTCGTGCTTTTTTCCCGCGCTAAGCTCTGCTCCTGACAGTTTCCTGGCCCAGCGATATTCATGCGCATCCTCCTTGTCGAAGACGATGAAATGATCGGCCGCGCCGTTCTCGACCTCTTGCGTGGCGAGAACTACGCCACCGACTGGGTGCGCGATGGCTCTGCAGCAGACACCGCGCTGCAGGCCGGCCAGTACGACCTCGTGCTCCTGGACCTGGGCCTGCCGCGTACCGACGGACTGCAGGTCCTGCGCACGCTGCGGGCGCGCCGCAGCACCGTGCCCGTGCTGGTGGCGACCGCACGCGACGCCGTCGGCGACCGCGTGGCGGGCCTCGATGCCGGCGCGGACGACTACATCGTCAAGCCCTACGACACCGATGAACTGCTGGCCCGCGTGCGCGCGCTGTTGCGCCGCAGTGCGGGCCGCGCCGAGCCCCTGATCAGCCACAAGGGCGTAGACCTGAACCCCGCGACCAAGCAGGCCAACCTCAACGGCCAGCCGCTGGCGCTCTCGGCGCGCGAGTGGGCGCTGCTCGAGCCCATGCTGCAGCGTCCCGGCGTCGTCTTCTCGCGCGCGCAGCTCGAAGAGAAGCTGTACGGCTGGAAGGACGAAGTCAGCAGCAACGCGGTGGAGGTCTATGTGCACGGCCTGCGCAAGAAGCTGGGCTCCGATTTCATCAAGACCGTGCGCGGGCTCGGCTACGTGGTGCCACGCGATTGAATCCCTTCACGAACACCCATTCGCTGCGCGGGCGCCTGCTTGCGCTGGTGCTGGCCGCCATCGGCCTGGTGTCGCTGCTGCAGGCCAGCACGACCTATCGCACGGCCTTGCGCGAGGCCGACAAGATGTTCGACTTCCACCTGGAAGAAGTGGCGCGCTCGGTGCATGGCGGCGTGCCCCTCGTGCCGGGCAGCGAAGCATCCGAATATTCGGTCCAGGTGTGGGGGCCGGACGGCAGCGAGATCTACCGCAGCAATGGCGCGCAGCTGCCGGCGCAGGCGGTGCTGGGCTTTTCCGACACGCGCGTCAACGGCCTGCGGCTGCGCATCTACACCTTGCAGACGCCGGAGAACACGATCCAGATCGCGCAGGACCTCGATGCGCGTGAGGCACGAGCCCGCGTGCTGGCGGCCAATGCGGTGCTGCCGGTACTGCTGCTGACGCCGCTGCTGATGCTGGCCGTAGGCTGGGTCATCAATCGCTCGCTGGCACCGCTCACGCGCATGCGCAAGCAGGTGGCGGGCCGGGCCGCCACCGACCTGTCGCCGCTGCCCGCGCAGGGCGTGCCGCTGGAGGTGCAGCCGCTCGTGGCGGAGCTGAACCTGCTGTTCGGCCGCGTGCGCGAGACCTTGCAGACGCAGCAGAACTTCGTCGCCGATGCGGCGCATGAGCTTCGTTCGCCGCTGACCGCGCTGCGGCTTCAGGTGCAGGCCGCCGAACGGGCCCGGGACGAGACGGCGCGCGCGGGCGCGGTGGCCGACATGGCGGCCGGCATCGAACGCGCGATCGCGCTGGTGGAGCAGCTGCTGGTGCTGGCGCGTGCCGAGGGGGCCGAGGAAGGCGCGGCCGAGCCGGTGGACCTGGAGGCGCTGGCGCGCGAAACGGTGTCGGAACTGTTGCCGCGCGCGCAGGCCAAGGGCCAGGACCTCGGCCTGGCGGACGGCGCGCCGGTGATCGTGCAGGCCCCGCGCGAGGCGCTGCGGCTGGCGCTGCGCAACCTGGTCGACAACGCGATCAAGTACACGCCGGCGGGCGGCCGCATCGACATCGCCCTGGGACCGTCCTGGCTGGCGGTGGAAGACAGCGGGCCGGGGATTCCGGAGGCGGAGCGGCAGCGGGTGCTGGACCGGTTCTACCGCGTGCCGGGGAGCGGGGCGCAGGGGAGCGGGCTGGGCTTGGCGATCGTGAAGGCGGTTGCGGAGCGGATCGGCGCGGATCTCGTCCTGGCCGAATCGGCGCTCGGGGGGCTGCGCGTGGAGCTGCGCTTCGGGCGCCCCACCAGCCCGCCTTAAGCTTCATCTAAGCATCCGCCTGCACATTGGCAGGGTCCCTTTCCATTTCCAAGGACCCATGCCATGACCAGAACGAACCTCAAGGCCGCCCCGCTGGTGCTGGCCCTGCTCGGCGCCGGCGCCCTCGGCGGCGCGGCGGTCGAAGCTTTCCACCTGCAGGCGCCGGCCCGCGCCGCCGTGCTGCCGCCCATGCCCGCAGCGACGGTCACGTCGCCGGCGACCGGCACCGCCGTCGTCATGCCGGACTTCCCGCTGATCACGCAACGCTACGGCCCCGCCGTGGTGAACATCAGCGTGACCGGCAAGGCTTCGAGCGACGAGAACGGCGCCCAGTTCAACGGCGACCCGCTCGAATTCTTCCGCCAGTTCCAGCGCGGCATGCGGCCGCAGAAGCCGCAGCCCACGCACGGCATGGGCTCCGGCTTCATCGTCGGCGCCGACGGCGTGATCCTGACCAACGCGCACGTGGTCAAGGACGCCACCGACGTGATCGTGAAGCTCACCGACCGGCGCGAGTTCAAGGCCAAGGTGCTGGGTTCCGATCCCAAGACTGACGTCGCGGTGCTGAAGATCAACGCGGCCAACCTGCCGGTGGTGACGCTGGGCAGCACCGAGAACCTGCGCGTCGGCGAATGGGTGCTGGCCATCGGCGCGCCCTTCGGCTTCGAGAACACGGTGACGGCCGGCGTCGTCAGCGCCAAGGGCCGCGCGCTGCCGGACGACAGCGCCGTGCCCTTCATCCAGACCGACGTGGCGGTGAACCCCGGCAACTCCGGCGGCCCGCTGTTCAACGCGCGCGGCGAGGTGGTCGGCATCAACTCGCAGATCTACAGCCAGTCGGGCGGCTACCAGGGCGTGTCGTTCGCGATCCCGATCGACGTCGCCAGCCGCATCAAGGACCAGATCGTGGCCCACGGCAAGGTGGAGCACGCGCGGCTGGGCGTGGCGGTGCAGGAGGTGAACCAGAGCCTGGCCGATTCCTTCGGCCTGGATCGCCCCGAAGGCGCGCTGGTCTCCAGCGTGGAGAAGGGCAGCCCCGCCGATCGCGCCGGCCTGCAGGCCGGTGACGTGATCCGCGGCGTGAACGGCCGGCCCATCGTGGCCTCGGGCGACCTGCCGGCAGCCATCAGCCTGTCGACGCCGGGCGAACAGGTGGCGCTGGACGTGTGGCGCCAGGGCAAGAGGGTGGAGGTCACCGCGAAGCTGGCCGCGGCGAGCGACAAGGTCGCGGCGGTGTCGTCGTCGCCCGATGCGTCGGCGGGCGGGAAGCTGGGCCTGGCCCTGCGGCCGCTGCAGCCCGACGAGAAGGCACAGACCGGCATCCGCAACGGCCTGGTCGTGCAGGACGTGGCCGGCGCCGCCGAGCGCGCGGGCGTGGAAGAGGGCGACGTGGTGCTGGCCGTCAACGGCACGCCGGTGGCGACCGTGGAGCAGATGAAGGCCGCGCTCGCGAAGTCCGACAAGTCGGTGGCGCTGCTGATCCAGCGCGGGGACGACAAGATCTTCGTGCCGATCCGCATCGGTTGATGGGCGAACGGGAAGCCGGGGTTGCCACCCCGGCCTACGGTGTCCGGTAGGCTGGGGTGGCAACCCCGGCTCCCTCGTGCAACCACCGCCGCACGACGCCGTTGGTCCAGCCGAAGCCGTCCTGCAGCGGATACTCGCCCCCGGTGCCGCCGCGCGGCGCCGAATCGGGCCGCAGCGCATATTTCTCCACCAGGCGGTGCTCGCGCTCGAACAGGGCCTGCACGGTGCGCATCCAGCGCGTCCGGATCTCCGCCGCCAGCGACGTGTGGCCGTAGCGGCGCAGGCCCTCCACCGCCATCCACTGCAAGGGCGCCCAGCCGTTGGGTCGGTCCCACTGCTCGGTGGTTTCGTATTCGGTCGTGCCCAGGCCGCCGGGCGCGAGCAGGCGCGCCACGATTGCGGCGGCGACGGCTTCGGCCTGGGGCGCCGTGGCCACCCCGCAGAACAGCGGCACGACCGTCGCTGCGGTGAGCGCGCGCCGCTGCCGCCGCAGCTTCCAGTCGTAGTCGACGTAGATTCCTTCGCGCGCATTCCAGAACACCCGCGCGATCGCATGCGAGCGCGCGTCGGCGCGCTGCGCGAACTCGCGCGCCACGGTCTCGTCGCCGGCATGCCGCGCCAGCCGCGCGATGGTGCGCTCCAGTTCGTGCAGGAAGCAGTTCAGGTCCACCGGCAGCAGGTCGGTGGTGTGGATGTTGGCGAGCGAACCCGGAAGGTCTTCCCTGCACCAGCGCGAGCTGAAGTCCCAGCCGGTTTCGGCGGTGGCGCGCAGGTGCCGGTACACCTCGTGCGGGGGGCGCGCGCTCTGCGCCGCCGTCGCCACGTCTTCCGCCCAGGCTTCCTCGCGCGGCGTGTCGCGGTCGTCCCAATGACGATTGAGCACGCTGCCGTCCTCCAGCCGCACCACGCGGCGGTGCGGCGCGCCGGCCTGCACGTGGTGCTCGCCCTCCATCCAGAAGGCATGCTCGCGCCGCAGCTGCGGCAGGTAGCCGTGCGCGCTCGGCCCGCCGCGCTGCTCGCACAGCTGCGTCATCAGCGCGAACAGCGGCGGCTGCGAGCGGCTCAGGTAATAGGTGCGCGTGCCGTCCGGGACGTGGCCGTAGGTGTCGATCAGGTAGGCGAAGTTGTCGGTCATCGCGTGCAGCAGCTCCGCGCAGCCGCTCTCGGCCAGGCCCAGCATCGTGAAGTAGGAATCCCAGTAGTACTGCTCGATGAAGCGCCCGCCCGGCACGACGTAAGGGTGCGGCAGCTGCAGCAGCGAGCCGTGCACGGGATGCTGTTCGGGCTCGCGCGTGAGGCAGGGCCAAAGCGCATCGATGTGCTGGGCCAGCGTCCAGCCGTCCTGCGGCACGAACTGGCTGCGCGCGGGCGCCGGCGGATCGAAGTGCGTTTCGACGAAATGCTTCAAATCGAAGCCGGGTGCCGCGTGCTGCGCGCGGTAGGCGGTGAGGATAGTCTCCGGCGCCTGCCGCGGCGCGCAGTCGACGAAGGTCTTGCTGTCGGGGAACACGCGGCGCGATTGCACGGCGACGAAGAGTTCCCGGTAGCGGTCGGCCGGCGTCAGCGTGTCGGGCGCCGGCTGGCGTTCGGCCGCGGCGCGACGGGCATGGGGCAGGTGCGGCTCTTGGACGACAGGAGTCTTCATGTTGTTTGAAGGCAGGATAGCGCGCCGGGTTAGATTCAGGGGATGGACGCTTCATTCCCGCAGATCCGCCTGGCCCGGCCGGACGATGCCGACGTGCTGGCCGAATTCAACATCGCGATGGCGCACGAAACCGAGGGCAAGCGCCTGCTGCCGGCCGTGGTGGGCGCCGGCGTGCGCCGCATGCTGGCCGAGCCCGCGCTGGGCTTCTACCTGGTGGCCGAGGCGGACGGCGAGGTCGCGGGGTCGCTGATGGTCACCACCGAATGGAGCGATTGGCGCAACGGCCGCTTCTGGTGGATCCAGAGCGTCTACGTGCGGCCGCAGTGGCGCCGCCACGGCGTGTTCCGCGCGCTCTACCGGCACCTCACGGAAACCGCCGAGCGCACGCCGGATGTCTGCGGCTTCCGGCTCTATGTCGAGCACGAGAACACCGCGGCGCAAGCGACCTACCGTGCGCTGGGCATGGACGGTACGGATTACCTGCTGTTCGAGCAGATGAAGCAGGGCGTGGTGTACTTGGAGCCCTGACGGGAACGCGCGGGCCGGTCGGCGCATCCATGCAGCCACCACTCTGGAGAACGCCATGGTCCGCTTCCTGCCCGCCGCAGCGCTGCTGCTTCTTTCCGCCGCCCTGCCGGCGGCCCACGCCCAGGTCACCGATCCGCAGATCGCCGCCATCGTGGTGACCGCCAACGAGGTCGACATCGACGCCGGCAAGCTCGCGCACGGCAAGTCGAAGTCCGCCGAGGTGAAGAAATTTGCCGCGCAGATGGTCACCGACCACACCGGCGTCAACAAGGCGGCCACCGACCTGGTGAAGAAGCTCCAGGTCAAGCCCGAGGGCAATGCCACCGCCGACGGCCTGAAGCAGGGCGGCGACGAGAACATCGCCAGGCTCAAGAAACTCAAGGGCAAAGCCTTCGACAAGGCCTACGTGGACCACGAGGTCGACTACCACCAGGCCGTGCTGGATGCGATGGACAAGACGCTGATCCCGTCGGCACGGAACTCGGAGCTGAAGGCGCTGCTGGTCAAGGTGCGACCCGCGTTCGTCGCCCACCTGGAGCATGCGAAGCACCTGCAGGAGGGGCTGAAGTGAGCGCGCGATTCGCACTGCTGGCGGCGCTCCTGCTGCCGGGGTTCGCCTGCGCAGCCACGCACGAGGTGAAGATCGAGGGAATGCAGTTCTCGCCTGCGGCGCTGGTGGTGAAGAAGGGCGACAAGGTCGTGTGGCGCAACGCCGACCCGGTGCCGCACACCGCCACCGCCGCCGGCAGCTTCGATTCGAAGACGATCGCGGCGGGCAGGAGCTGGAGCCATACCGTGGGCAAGGCGGGCAAGTTCGCGTATGTGTGCAACTTGCATCCGACGATGAAGGGAACGTTGGTCGTCGAATGACGCCGGGCGGTGGTGGGGTCGGTTCGATCGTATAGCCGGCCCAGCATCGCAAGCCAGTTGGGGGGATGCTAGGAGGCCTCGAAGCTGAAGCCGACGCCGTACACCGAGCGGATCCACTCGTGGTCGTCCTGCGCGGCCGAGAGCTTGCGGCGCAGGTTCTTCACGTGGCTGTCCAGGACGCGTTCGCTGGTGTCCAGCGCGTCGGGATAGACCAGCTCCAGCAGCTGTGGCCGCGAGAAGATGCGGCCCGGCCGGCGCGCCAGAACGGCGAGCAGCTGGAACTCCTTGCGGGTCAGCGCCAGCTTCTGGCCGGCCAGCGTCGCCACGCCCTGCGTCTCGTCGAGATGCGGGCCCTTTCCCGGCGGCGCGGGCACCGCCCGCCGCAGCACGGCCTTCACCCGCGCCACTACTTCGCGCGGCGAGAAGGGCTTGCAGATGTAGTCGTCGGCGCCCAGCTCCAGTCCCAGCAGCCGGTCGACTTCCTCGACACGCGCGGTCAGCAGGATCACCGGCAGGCTGCCTTCCTTGCGCAACGCGCGCAGCACCTCCAGGCCGCTGCGCCCCGGCAGCATCACGTCCAGCAGCACCAGGTCCGGCGGGTCGGCCAGCGCGGCCTGCAGCGCCTGCTCGCCGTCGGCGAAGTGGCGTGGCGCCAGGCCGGCGGCGCGCAGGTAGTCCACCAGCACGGGGGCGATGTCCTGTTCGTCCTCGACGACGAAGATGCGGCTCATGCGAGGGGCAGCTCCAGCGTGATGCGCAGCCCGCCCAGGGGCGAAGGCTGGGCGGCGATGCGGCCGCCGTGCGCTTCGACGATGGCGCGGCAGATCGACAGGCCGAGGCCCGAGCCGCCCGTGGCGCGGTCGCGCGAAGCGTCGCCGCGGAAGAAGCGGTCGAACAGGCGCGGCAGGTCGGCGGCGGCGGGCGCGGGCGGCGTGTCGTCGAGCGTGATGACCAGGCGTTTGTCCTCGACGTCCGCATGCAGCACCAGGCGCCCGCCCGCTTGCGTGTAGCGGGCCGTGTTCTCCAGCAGGTTGGCGAAGACCTGCGCCAGCCGCGTCGGGTCGCCCCGGACCACGGGATCGCGCTGGTCGGCCAGCGCGCGCAAGCCCTCCAGGCCTTCGACCGCGATGCGGCCCTGCTGCAGCCGCGGCTCCATCTGGTCCACCGCCTCCAGCAGCGCGGCCAGCGGCCGCACCTCGGCCTGCGCCTGCTCGGCCCCGGCATGCGTCTCGTCCATCACCTGCCGCAGGTCCTCCACCAGCTTGCCCAGGCGCATCACCTGCGCATGCAGGCGGCTCGCGGTGTGCGCATCGAAGCTGCGCACGCCGTCCTGCAGCGCCTCGATCTCGGCACGCATGGCGGCGATGGGCGTGCGCAGTTCATGCGCGATGTCGGCCAGCCAGTGCTGGCGCGATTCCTCGACGGCGCCCAGCCGCGCGGCCATCGTGTTGAAGGTCTCGGTGAGCTGCGCCAGTTCGTCGTCGCCTTCGACCGGCACCCGCACGTTCAGCTTGCCATCGGCCACCGCACGCGCGGCACCGGCCAGCGATTGCAGCGAGGCCAGCCAGCGGCGCGCCAGCGCCAGCGAGATCAGCAGCGCCACCACCAGGCCGATCAGGCCGGTACCGAGCAGGTAGGTCGACTGGCGTGCGACGAAAGCCTCGTCGGCCCGCGTGCCCACGCCTTGCAGCGGCGCCAGGGCCAGGTAGCCGATGGTGCGGCCGTCGTGGGCAAGCGGCTTGCGCACGAGGTCTTCGAGGTCGACGTCGGCCTTGCCCGCCAGCACGGTGCGCCCGTCGGCGGCCAGCAGCGCCAGGCGGTGGTAGACGGTGATGGGGCCCGAGCGCGGGTCGTCGAGCGCGCCCGGCGGCGGGGGCGGCATGTAGCGCTGCGGCAGCACGTCCATCTGCGGCGCCAGCAGGGGCGGGCCGCGGCGCTCGTCGGGGCCGCGCCGCTGCGGCGGGCCGTCGCCGTGCGGGCCGCCGGCGAACTCGCGCCTAGGCCCGAAGCCGTTGCGCGGAAAACCGGGCAGCATCTGCGCGGCATGCCAGGCCTGCGGGTCGTCCTTCAGGAACTGCCAGCTGCCTTGCTTGGCGTAAGCCTGCTGCAGGTTGGCGGCCACCCAATCCAGGCGCGACAGCTCGATCTCCGCCACGTAAGGGCCGATGCCCCGCTGCAGTGCGAGCCGGGAGGTCGCGACGAACAGCGAGAGCAGCAACAGCAGCAGGAGCGTCAGCGCAAGGAAGACCTTGCGCTGCAAGGTGAGGCGCATGGCCGCACTCTACCCGGCGATTGGGGAGGAATCGTGGAGGCGCCTCCCAGATGCCTGCAAGATCGCCGCGCAAGCTGGGCGCGTCGCCAGGAGCCGCCATGCCGCATCGAACCCTCTCTCCCCTTGCCTTCCTGCGCCTGCTGCTGCCGGCCACCCTGGCACTCGCTTGCCTGGTGCGCGCACCCGGCGCGCGCGCCGAGGCCGCACCCGTCTGGTGGTCGGCCTTCAACGACGCGACGCTCAACCTGTTGCTGGCCGAAGCGGCGCCCCCCGCGGCTGCCGCGCCGCCGCTGCAGGCCTTGCTGGCGCTGCAACTGCAGGCCGATGCCACCGCGGCCTATGTGCTGGCGCGCGTGGCCAGCGTGCGCCTCATGAACGGCCGGTTGCTGGTCGACACCCTGCAGCGGCAGCTGGAACTCCTGCGCGCCGGCGGCGGGCCGGACGGCGATGCGGCGCGCAGTGCGCAGCAGGCGCTGGAGTCGGCGCAGGCGCGCCTGCCGCAGTTCGAGGCCCTACGCACTGCGAGCATCGACTTGCTGGCCCAGCGCACCGGCGGCACGCGCAGCGTGGCCATGTTGTCGCGCCAGCTTGCGCCCGCGCTGGGCGATGCGCGGCTGCCGGTGCCCGCCTTCGACGTGCCGCGCGAGCTGCCCGGCATCGTGCTGCGCCGCCGTCCCGACGTCGCGCAGGCGGAGGCGCAGCTCGCGCAAGCGGGCCGCGACACCGCCGCGGGGCAGCTGCGGCTGGCGCGCTACCTGCAGGCCTTGTCGGCGCCCATTGCGCCGGCCGAGGAGTCCATCGCGTCCGCCGTCGGTTCACAGCCCGAGGATGTCCTCGAGGCGGCGCGGCAGGACATCGCGCTGCGCCTGGCCCAGCTCGATGCGGCGGTGCAGGCCGCGAAGCAGCAGGAGGCGGCGCTGCTCGCGCTGCAGCCGCAGTACCTGGCGCTGCGCGAGCGCTTCCTGCGCGGCGAAGTGCCCGAGGCGCAGGCGCTGGGCGGGCTGGCGCGCATGCTGGTCGAAGAGGACCGGCTCGCGGCCAGCGGCGGTCAGCTGGCGATCGCCTGGATCGCGTTCCAGGCAAGCATCGGTGGCGCGGGGGATGCGAGTGCGAACGCCCTTTTGGGCGCGAAGCACGAGGCGGAATGAGCTACCAGTCGAACAGGCTCAGGCCCAGACTCAGTACCGTCCGCCGCCGGTTGTAATCCAGCAGGCTGTCGCCGTACCCGGTGAACAGCTGCGTGTGCCACTGCAGGCTGCCGAAGTGCGAGCCCGTGAAGGGCGACTTGACGGGGATCATCCACTGCAGGCGCGCCGAGCCGCGGTCCATCCGCTTCAAGGTGGTGCGCCAGGTGAAGGAGAGCAGCTGGCCGCCGCCGGTGGTCCAGGTCGCCAGCAGTTCGCCGCGGCCCACGTAGTCGCTGATCTCGGGGTTGTCGTCGGTTGCGGGATCCTCCGACATCCGTTTCCACAGGCGGCCTTGCAGGCTCAGCCCGCCGGCATGCTCCGCGCCCGCCATCAGGTAGACGCGGTTCCAGCTGCGCGACAGCGGCAGGCTCTGGCCGTTGGACTGGTGCACGATGCCGACCCCGCCGTAGCGCAACGCCCAGCCGCCGGCCAGCGGCTGCGCGAAGGGATAGACGTAGAACACTTCCGGCTCGTGGTCGGTCACGCGGAAGGGCCGCGAGAGGTCGCCGGTGAACAGCTGCCAGTACGACTGCTGGGTGTAGCCGAACCAGAGCGAATCCTGCAGCGGACCGGGCCCGCTCAACATGCCTTCGCCCAGCTTGCTGCGCACCGAGAGCTGGATGCGCGTCTCGGTCGTGCGATAAGGGGCGTCGGCCGTCGCGTTGTTGGCCGGGTTGCCCGAAGTCGGCTGGTGGTTCACGCTGTCCGAAGCGATGACCGACAGGCTGATCGGGCGGTAGCTGCGGATGCCGAAGGTGCCGCAACTGGTCGTGCGTTCCAGCTCCCAGAAGCGCGAGAGCTCCGAGGCCTGCGGATCGTGGCAGCCTTGTTCTTCGTCGCGGTTCCCCGGCGCGATGGCCACGGTGGCGGTCGTGGCGGCCGGTGTCGAAGCGGAGGCGGCGGCCGCCGGCGGCGGCGCCTGCCGGCCGGCCCAGGCGTCGAAGCAGGCGAGCCTTTCCTTGTCGCTGCCGATGGCGGCACAGGATTGCCAGCCGGCCGCTTGCTGCGCTTGCGCCGGCACGGTCGCGGCCAGCAGCGCCAGCAGCAGGCCGCCGGCGGTGAATTTCCATTGCATGGGGTCTCCCTCGAGACGTGCGAGCTTAGCGTGCCGGCAGGGCAGGCTTTCACGAACGGGTGTGGCCGTCACCCGCGTTTCGGGAGCAGCGCCAGCGCCACCGCGCCCGCGCTGCAGGCCATCGCCAGCAGTTCGATCGGCCCGAGCGGCTCGCCGCGCACGATCGCGCCGGTGAGCATGGCAACGACCGGCACCATCACCGAACCCAGGCCCGCGATGTGCGCCGGCAGCAGGCCGACGATGGCGAACCAGGTCACGTTGCCGAGGGCCATGGGCATGATGGTGATGTAGGCGACCACCAGGATCGACTGCCACGACGGCATAAACCAGGCGCCGCCGAACCACAGCGCACCCACGCCGATCGGCACCGCGGCGATCAGCAGCTGCCAGCCGGTCAGCACCAGCGGCGGCACCGGCGGCGGGTTGCGCTTCAGGAGGATGGTGCCGCCGGCCCAGCCGATGGCCGCCACGATGCCCGCGGCGAATCCGAGCGGCGCCTCGGCGTACGCATGCAAGCCGCGCCAGGCCAGCAGCGCCACCGCCATGAATCCGAGGAACAGCGCGAGGAGCGAGCGGCGCTCCAGCTTCTGCCGCAGGAACACCGCGCCCAGCAAGGCGGCCCACAACGGCATGGTGAAGCCCAGCACCGCGGCCTGGCCGGACGGAATCAGCACCGCCGAATAGGTGCTGGCGATGTTCCACACCACCAGGTAGGTGAGCGCCGCGGCGACGGTGGTCTTCCAGTAGGCGCGCGGAATGGCGAGGCTCTGCCCCTTGGCCCGGGCCACCGCCAGCAGCAGCGAGCCGGCGCCGACCAGCGACACGAAGCGGAAGGTCCACACCGACAGTTCGCGAACCGCCAGGGGGAAAAGGGTCCAGTTGGTGCCCCAGACGAGGGTGAGGACGGCAATCAGCGGCAGCGCCGCGCGCAGGGGGAGGGCTTGGGGCATGGACGCCCATCGTAGCCGCGCGCGGCGGCTGCACTCAGCCGGGCCGGCCCAATCGCTCCAGTTCGCGGAACACCAGCTCGGGATCCACCGGCTTGGCGAGGTGCAGGTCGAAGCCGGCTTCCAGCGCCGCCGCCTTGTCCTCCGCGGTGCCGTAGCCGGTCAGCGCCATGAACAAGGTGTCCGCCATCCCGGGGTCGGTGCGCAGTTCGCGCGCCACGTCGTAGCCGCTCATGCCGGGCAGGCCGATGTCGCACAGCAGCGCGTCGGGCCGGCGTTCGCGCGCCGCCGCGACGGCCTCCGGCCCCGAATGGGCCACGCGCACTTCGTAGCCCGAAAACTCCAGCAGCATGCGCAGCGTTTCGGCAGCGTCCTCGTTGTCCTCGGCCAGCAGCACGTGCAGCTTCTGGCCGCCGGGGTCGGGCGCGGATCCGTCGCTCGTCGCAGCCTCGTCGGCAGTTTCTTCCTGCGGCGGGTCGCAAGCCGGCAGCGTGACCACGAAGCGGCTGCCGCGGCCCTGGCCGTCGGAGAGCGCCTGCACCTCGCCGTCGTGCAGCTTCACCAGCTCGTTCACCATGGCGAGGCCGAGGCCCAGGCCGCCGCGCGCGCGGTCCAGCGTGCGGTCGGCCTGCACGAAGGGCTGGAAGACGTAGGCCAGGTCCGCAGGCTGGATGCCGTCGCCTTCGTCGGTGACCGCGAGACTGGCCTGGCCGCCGGCGCGCGCCACTTCCAGCAGCACGCGGGTGCCGGGCGGCGAGAACTTGATGGCGTTGTCCAACAGGTTCTCGACCACCTGGCCCAGGCGCGTGGCATCGCCGTCGACCCAGACCGGCTGGGGCGCGTCGACTTCCAGCCGCACTTCGCGCTGCACGGCGCTGCCCTGGTGCGCTTCGGCGCAGCGGCGCGCCAGGTCCGCCAGGTCCAGCGGCGCCCGGTCCAGCTCGATCTTGCCGCGCGTGAGGCGCGACACGTCGAGCAGCTGGGAAATCACGCTGCCCATGTGCGCGACCTGGCGCTCCACCACCTCGGTCAGGTGGCGTTGCCGCGGGGTCGCGGCTTCGGCACCCAGGGCGCGCGCCGCGTAACGCACCGGCGTGAGCGGGTTGCGCAATTCGTGCGCCAGCATGGCGAGGAATTCGTCCTTGCGCCGCGCTTCCTCGCGCTGCTGGTCCAGCAGGCGGCGCACCTGGAACTGGCGGTCGCGCGCGCGCAAGGCGCTGGCCACGGCCGTTGCGAGATCGCCCAGCGCCATGGGCCGCGTCAGCAGCGTGACGTTGCCCAGCGCGGCCAGCCGCGCAGGCGCCGGCGACACCTGCTCGCGCTGGGCGACCACGAGGATCGGCAGGTCGGACCAGGCGGGCTGGTGCTGCAGCCGGGCCTGCAACCAAGCGACCAGCGGCGCCGTCATGACTTCCTCGGCAATCAGCAGTGCGCCCGCCTCGTCGCACAGCTGGTCGCGCAGGTCGTCCGCGTCGCGGCAGCGCCGGCAGCGGTGGCCGTGGTCGTGGAGGACGCGGCAACTGAGTTCGCCGTCGCGGCCGGGCGCGAGCACGAGCACCTCCGCCTGCTCGTCCCGCGGGAGGCCGGCCCGGGCGTTCATCGGGTGGCCAGGTCTTCGTTGCGGCCGCGCCAGTCGGGCTGGCCCGACAGCACGCCGTGGAACTCGTGCAGCGCGTCGCCGATGTGCACGCCCGGCGGCGCGATCGACAGCTCGCGGATCAACACTTCGTGCGGGCCGCAGCGGCGCTTGACCACGGAGGCCGCACGCCGCACCGCGCCGCTGGCCTCGAAGTAGCGCAGCGCGATGGCCGCGTCGGCCAGGTAGCTCACGTCCACCGGCATGCTGGGGCTTTCGCCGATCATGCCCTGCTGGTTCATCGTCAGCAGCGTCACCACGTTGCGCAGCGCCAGGTACGTCAGCAGCTCGTGCATGTGCATGGCCAGGTGCGATTCGTCGGGCATGCCGGCCATGTAGCCGTTGAGCGAGTCGATCACCACCAGCCGCGCGTCCTGCTCCTCGACGTGGGCGCGGACCATGTGCGCGAATTCGCCGGGCGAGAACTCGGCCGGGTTGACCTGCACGATCTCCACCTGCCGCGCTTCGATCCGCTCGCGCAGCGGCATCTGCAGGCCGTCGGTCCGCGCCAGGTAGGCGCGCTTGGTCTCGTCGAACAGGTAGATGACGGCGCGTTCGCCGCGCCCGGCACTCGCCAGTGCGAACTGGCTGCACAAGGTGCTCTTGCCGGCGCCGGACGGGCCCATCACCAGCAGGCTGGAGCCGCGGTCGAGACCGCCGCCCAGCATCTGGTCCAGTGCGGGAATGCCGCTCGCGATTTCCGCGCGGTCCTCGGGCAAGGCGTGCTCGCTGGCGTTCAGGCGCGGATAGACCACGAGGCCGCCGGTCTTGAGTGCCACGTCGTGAAAGCCTTCGCGGTAATCCACCCCGCGCAGCTTGTGCACCCGCAGGCGGCGCCGCGGCTTGCCGTAGTCGGGAGCCGCCTGGTACAGGCCGATGATGCCGTGCACGACGCCTTCCCCGGCCGGGTCGCTCGGCTGCTCCAGGCCGTGCTCCTGGATCAGCAGCACGGTGGCGCCCATGCCGGCGAAGTGCTCGCGCAGCTGCAGCAGCTGGCGGCGGTAGCGCAGCGGGTCGCGAGCCAGCAGCTTGATGTCGGAAAAGGGATCGAACACCACGCGGCGGGGGCGCACCCGGGCGGCGACGTCCATGATGGCGCGCGTCACGTCGTGCAGCTCGATGTCGCCCGGCGCGAAGAAGGAGTACTCGGTGTCCTGCAGCGCGCCGCCTTCGGAGCCGGCTTGCGACACGTTGACGATGTTCACGCCGGCCAGGTCCCAGCCGTGCGCGCGGGCGGTGGAGCGCAGCTGCGACTCGGTTTCGGACAAGGTGCACCACAGCACTGTCTCGCCGCGCCGCACGCCCTCCAGCAGGAACTGCAGGCCCAGCGTGGTCTTGCCGGCGCCGGACGCGCCTTCCAACAGGTACAGCTGGCCGCTGGGCAGCCCACCCTTGAGGATGTCGTCGAGCCCGGCAATGCCGGTCGGGTCGATGGCGGGGCGGTCTGGCTGCATCCTGGGGCCTCTTGTTCGTATCGGGCGATGCTCGCGGAACCGGCCGTGTGCCGGACGGGAAGCAGCGAGCGAGCGGCGGACGGCCGGGAACAATGGCTGGGGTAGGCAGCCGCTGACGCGTGCAAGGGCCAGCCGACAGGCCGTGTGCGGCGATGCGGGAGAATTCAGGCGCCATGACGCACCCGCCTTACGAACCCCCGCGCTACGGCGCCGACGGCGGCATCGCCCGCATCACGCTGGCGCGTCCCGCCTACCGCAACCGCCTGCACAACGAGGACCTGGAACGCCTGCTGGCCCTGTTCGCGCAGGTGGATGCGGACGAGAGCATCCGCGTGGTGGTGCTGACGGCGGAGGTGCTGGCGCAGCGGCCGGTCTTCAGCGCGGGTTACCACACCGGCGAATTCGAAGCGGGCAAGCCGGCCGCGAACTTCGAGCAGGTGGCGCAGGCGCTGGAGCGGCTGCGGCCGCTGACGGTCTGCGCCCTGAACGGCAGCGTCTACGGCGGCGCCACCGACCTGGTGCTGGCGTGCGACTTCGCGCTCGGCGCCGAGGGCATCGAGATGCGCATGCCGGCGGCGGCGCTGGGGCTGCACTACTACGCGAGCGGCCTGGTGCGCTACGTGTCGCGGCTCGGGGTGACGGTGGCGAAGCGGGCCTTCCTGAGCGGCCAGGCGCTCGATGCGCAGACGTTGCTGCGGGTGGGCTACCTGCAGGAGCTGGTCCCGCCCGAGCGGCTGGAGGCGCGCGTGAACGAGTTCGCCGCGCACCTGGCGACACTGGCGCCGCTGGCCGCGCAGTCGATGAAGCAGTCGCTCAACGAAATCGCGCGCGGCGAGTACGACGTGGCGCGGCTGCGCGCGCGCGAGCAGGCGAGCGTCGACAGCGAGGATTTTGCCGAGGGACGCCGGGCGTTCGCGGAGCGGCGCAAGCCGGTGTGGAAAGGGCGCTGAGGCTCAGACCACCATGGGGGTCGATGCGCCATCCATCGACAGGATCGCCCCCGAGATGTAGCCGGCGCGCGGCGAGGCCAGGAACACCACCGCATTGGCGATGTCTTCCGGCTGCGCGAGTCGCCCGAGCGGCAGCTTGCTTTCGGCCTGCTTCAGCACGTCTTCGGCGCTGGTGTTGCGCAGGCGGGCATCCGCTGCGAGGCCCTCGGCCAGCCGGTCGGTGAGGGTCAGCGTCGGATTCACCGCATTCACCCGCACGCCCTTCGGTCCCCAGGCGGCGGCCAGTCCGGCGCTGGCCAGCATCAGCGCCGCGTTCGCCGCGCCGCCCGCGATGTGCGTCGTGGTCGCGATCTTGCCGCCCATGCCCACCACGTTCACGATCGCCCCGCCGCCGCGCGCGCCCATGCGCTTGACCAGCGGGTCCATCACGTGGACGTAGGTGAAGAACTTGGCCTGCATGGCGTCGTGCCAGGCTTGCGGCTCGAGCTCGTGGAAGGGCGTGCGGCGCGCGGCGCCCGCCGAATTGACGAGGATGTCGACCGGGCCGCGTTCCTTCTCGGCCTGGTCGATCATGGCCAGCGCCGCGGTTGCGTCCGTGAGGTCGGCGGCCAAGGCGCCCACCTCGGCCTTGCCGGAGCGCAGGCTGGCGCAGGCCCGGTCGGCGCGCGCCGCGTCGCGGCCGACGATGGTGACCTTGCAGCCTTCCCGCAGGAATTCCGCCGCGCAGGCATAGCCGATGCCGCGCGTGCCGCCGGTGATGAGCACGTGTTTGCCGGTGAGTTCGAGGTTCATGCCCGCATTGTCATCCCCGCGGAGGCGGGGAGCCAGGGTGCCCTGGATTCCCGCCTTCGCGGGAATGACGGAGCCGCAACGCGCGCGCGAACCACCAGCCCGCAATCGCCAGCCCCACCGCCGGCGCCAGCAGCATCGGTCCTGCCCCGAAGCGGTCGAACACCGTTCCGGCCCAGCTCACCCCCACCGCCTGCCCGGTGAACAGGCAGAAGGCGAACAGCGCCACCGAGGTTCCGCGCACGCTGGGCACCATCTGCGTGGCGTTGGTCTGCAAGGTGTTGTGGTACAGGTAGGTGCCGAAGCCGAGCACCAGCGAAACCGGGCCCGCGACCCAGCCCAGCGGCGACACGTAGAGCGCCACGAAGGACGCGCACATCGCGATGCCGCCCCACCACACCATGCGCCGCTCGCCGAAGCGCTGCACGATGCGCCGTGCCGAAACGGCGTACAACAGCCCGCCCACCGCATTGAGGGCCAGCAGCCCGGAAGCGGCCGACAGCGTGAGGCCATGGCGCTGCTGCAGGTAGGCCGGCAGGTAGGCCATGGGCCCGAGCAGCAGCAGGCCTTCCACCGCAACGGCGACCAGCACCTTTCGCGCCCAGGGTTCGCGCAGCACGGTGGTCAGCTGGGCGATGACGGCCACCCTCTTGCCGGAGTTCGAGATCGGTGCCGCGATGTTGCGCAGGTTGAGCGCCAGCAGCACGGCCACGACGACATAGCCCGCGCACAGCGTGAGGAAGGCGCCGCGCCAGCCCCAGCTCGAATCGGCGAACAACCCGCCCGCCAGCTGGCCGGCCATCATCCCGGACAAGGTGCCCAGCAGCATGCGCGCCAGCGTGGCCTGCCTCTGCTCGTACGGCACGGCGTCGCCGATGAAGGCCATCGACAGCGGAATCACGCCGGCCGCGGCGATGCCCCACAGCATGCGCAGGCCGACCAGCGCATCGAAGCCGGGCGCGAAGGCGCAGGCGAGCGAGCCGAGCGCGCAGCCGAAGAGCGCGATGCAGATGAGGCGCGCCTTGCCGTAGCGGTCGCCGAGCGGCCCGAAAGCCAGCTGCGACAGTCCGTAGGCGACGGCGAAGGTCAGCACCACGCGCCCCGCCGTGCCCGCGCTGATGCCGAAGTCGTGCGACAGGCGCGGGATCAGGCTGTCGCAGATGCGCAGCGCTGCGCCGCTGAAGAAGCCGGCCAGCGCCAGCAGCGTGATGGCCGTGCGCAGGCTGCGGTCGGGAGCGGCGTTCACGCGCGGCGCAGGAAAGCGGTCGCCGCGGCGATCACCGTGTCGGGCTGGTCCTTGTGCGGCGAGTGGCCGCAGGCGGGCAGTTCGAGCAGCTCGGCCTGGGGCACCCGGCGCGCGATGCCGCGCACCTGCTCCAGCGTGCCGTATTCGTCGTCCACGCCTTGCACCGCCAGCAGCGGGCAGCGGATGGCCGCGAGTTCTTCCTCGATGGACCAGTCGCGGAACGCGGGGGACAGCCAGATGTCGTTCCAGCCCCAGAAGGCCGAGTCGACGTCGTCGTGGTAGCGCGCGAGCCGCGCCCGCAAGTCCGTGTTGCGATAAGCCTCCCGGGCCTGCGCAATGCTGGTCACGGAGACTTCTTCCACCAGGATGTGCGGCGCCAGCACGATCGCTCCGCGCAAGGCCTGCGGAAACGCGGCGGCGTAGAGCAGGGCGATGGAGCCGCCGTCGCTGTGGCCGAACAGCCAGGGCCGCTCGACCTCCAGCGCGCGCAGCAAGGCGGGCAGAACTTCGCGCGCCTGGCGGTGCATGAAGTCGGGCTGCCACTGCTCGCCGGCGGCGCGCGGCGTCGACTTGCCGTAGCCCGGCCGCGAGTAGACCAGGCCGCGCACGCCGGCCGCGTCGCACAGCCGCGCCGGGAAGTCGCGCCACATCGCCACGGAGCCCAGGCCCTCGTGCAGGAACACGACGACGGGCGCCGCCCGCTCCCTGTTGCCGACCCACTGGTATTCGATGCGGACCCCGTCCAACGCCACGTTCTGCATGGCGGAAAGTGTATGCGGTACGCTTGCCGCATGAAGCCGACCGCCGCCATGCCCGAGGGCCAGGAAGAGATGCCGCAGGCCACGCGGCTGGACGACGTGCGCATCCGCGACGTGCGCCCGCTGATCTCGCCCGCGCTGCTGCAGTACGAGCTGCCCGCCGACGACGGCGTGCAGGCTTTCGTGGAGCGCAGCCGCACCGCGGTGGCGCAGGTGGTGCACGGCAACGATCCGCGGCTCCTGGTGGTGGTGGGGCCGTGCTCCATCCACGACCATGCGCAGGCCATGGAATATGCGCATCGCTTGCACGCGCTCGCCGGCGAGCTCGCGGACGACCTGCTGGTGGTGATGCGGGTCTATTTCGAGAAGCCGCGCACCACCGTGGGCTGGAAGGGTTTCATCAACGACCCGCGCCTGGACGGCAGCTTTCGCATCAACGAGGGGCTGCGCCGCGCGCGCGAGCTGCTGCTGGAGATCGCGCAGCTGGGCCTGCCGGCCGGCACTGAGTTCCTGGACCTGCTCAGCCCGCAGTACATCGCCGACCTGGTGAGCTGGGGCGCGATCGGCGCCCGCACCACGGAAAGCCCGAGCCACCGCCAGCTGGCGTCGGGCATGAGCTGCGCGATCGGCTTCAAGAACGGCACCGATGGCGGCGTGCAGATGGCGGCCGATGCGCTGATCGCGTGCCGCGCGCCGCATGCCTTCATGGGCATGACCAAGATGGGCCAGGTCGCGATCTTCGAGACCTCGGGCAACGACGACTGCCACATCATCCTGCGCGGCGGCAGCAAGGGCCCGAACTACGACGCGCCTTCGATCGAGGCGGCCTGCGGGCTGCTGCGCAAGTCGGGCGTGAGCGAACGCGTGATGGTCGATTGCTCGCATGCCAATTCGGCGAAGGACTGGAAGCGGCAGGTGGAAGTGGCCCACGAAGTGGCGCGCCAAGTGGAGAGCGGGGAGAAGCGCATCCTCGGCCTGATGATCGAAAGCCACCTGCAAGCCGGCAAGCAGGACCTGAAGCCCGGCGTGCCGCTGCAGCACGGCGTGTCGATCACCGATGGCTGCATCGGCTGGACGCAGACGGAAGAAGTGATGCGCGCGCTCGCCGCGGCTTCGCGCGCGCGGCGTTAGCCGCGGTTTCTTCGTCACCACGGCCTACGCGGGCCGTACATGTCGGGAATTCGTAGGCCGTTGGTGAGCGCAGCGAACCGCGGCTCCCCGCGTCAGCCTTCGTAGTTCTCCACCGTCCCCGGATCCCGCGGCGTGGCGTTGTCCGGGTTCTCGCCGAACTCGCGTTTGGCGCGGCGCTGGCGCAGCAGGTCCCAGCACTGGTCCAGCTCCACCTCCACCTGCTTCAGGCGCGCGTCGTTGCCGGCCGCGCCATCGCGCAGCTTGTGCTCTTCGTCGACGAGTTCGGTGATGTGCTGGAGGATGCTCTTGTCGTTCATCTTTCGGCCACTCCTGCGCCGGGGAGCGCGATGGTAACTCCATCTTGCGCGCTGCCGGCACTGCCGGTCGTCGGACGATTCCCACAGCGGCGGTGGAGAAGGCTGTGGACAACCGCGATGGAATCGCGTCCGAGCCGCGCCAATGCTTGCGCTCGACACGGTGCCCGGCAAAGAGGCAGCGTCAGGACCGCGCCCGCCACATGCGGGAGAACACTTCGTCCTTGTCCACCAGCAGGTGCTTCAGCCCGCCCAGCACGTGCAGGACGACCAGCGCCACCAGCACCCACACCAGGGTCTCGTGCAACTCGAAGAACTGTTTTGCGGTGGGACGGTCCGGCGCCGCCACCAGGTGCAGCGGCAGGCCGAAGAAGGCGAGCCCCAGGCGCGAGTAGGCCGAGCCGAGGGTGCCGGTGAAAGGCAGCACCACCATCACCCCATACATCAGCACCTGCGTGGCGTGCGACAGCAGCACCTGCCAGCGCGGCAGGCCAGCCGGCAGCGGCGCGGGCTTGTGGAAGAGGCGCCAGAGCAGCCGCAACAGCACCAGGGTGAACACGATGAGCCCGATGGACTTGTGCAGCGCGATCCACTGCTCGCCGCCGGGCTCGTGCTCCACGGTCATCATCCACCAGCCCAGTGCGGCCATGAAGACGATGAGCGCCGCCAGCACCCAGTGCAGCACGATGGCGGGCGTCGAATAGCGCCAGGCCACGGAAGGAGAGGTCGTCGTCGATTTCATGGCGTGCATGCTACGCGGCGGCGCGCGTCCTGGGTTAAGGTCGCGCGATGCAGACGCGCGCCATCCCCTCCACCGGAGAGCTGCTGCCCGTGATCGGCTGCGGCACCTACATCGGCTTCGACCGCGCGCCCGGCACGCCCGAGTTCGGGCGCCTGCCCGGCGTGCTGGAAGCCCTGTTCGCCGCGGGTGGCAGCGTCGTCGACAGCTCGCCCATGTACGGCAAGGCCGAGGCGGCGGTGGGCGAGTTGCTCGCCGCATCGGGCCAGCGCAGCCGCGCCTTCCTGGCCACCAAGGTCTGGACCACGGGCCGCGCCGCCGGCATCCGGCAGATGGAAGACTCGCTGCGCCTGATGCGGGCCGGCACGCTCGACCTGCTGCAGGTGCACAACCTGGTCGACTGGAAGAACCAGCTGGCGACGCTGCGGCAGTGGAAGGCGGCGGGCCGGGTGCGCTACATCGGCATCAGCCATTACACGGCCGCGCACTATGCGGAAGTGGAGGCCGTGCTGCGGGCGGAGCCGCTCGACTTCCTGCAGATCAACTACTCGATGGAAGACCGCCAGGCCGCCGAGCGCCTGCTGCCGCTGGCCTCCGAGCGCGGCGTGGCCGTGCTGGTCAACATGCCTTTCGGCGGTGGGCGCTTGCTGCGCAGCTTGCGGGGCCAGCCCTTGCCGTCCTGGGCTGGCGGCATCGGTTGCACGACTTGGCCGCAAGTTCTGCTGAAGTTTGCCCTGGCTCACCCGGCCGTGACCTGCGTGATTCCGGGCAGCGGGAATGCGGAGCACATGGCGCAGAACGTGCAGGCGGGGATGGGCAACATCCCGGGCTTGGAGTTTTGGCGGGACAAGGACTGGTGAGGCCGTTCCGCCTTCGCGCGGAAGGTCCATAATCGGGAGCTGGACCAGAGCGGCTCCATTCTCGTGCCAGGAGACCGCGATCGCGGTCTTCCCGTCTGTCATCGCACCAACCCGAGGTGCTGCAATGCAGGCCATCCATCCCCCCCTCGCCAGGCTTCCTGGAACACCATGCAGTCGCCGGTGACGGCAGGCGGCGACGTCGCGACGACGCCATCTTCGCGCCTGGGCGGCGCCGAAGGCACGGGCCTGCAGCTGGCGGCCCCTGCCTTGGCGGCAATGCAAGCGCGTGGCGGAGCGGCAAGGGCGAGAAGCAAGTGGGTCGAGCCGCTCGCGGGGCTCGCAGCCGGCCTGGCCCTGGCCTCCCTCGCCGTGTCTCTCGGTTTCGACGACGCGCTCGCCGCCATGGCGGCTGCCGCGGCGACCGCCCTGGCGCTGCTCGCCGGCATCCGGTTCATCGTGCGCCGCGTGGCGTTTGGTGCTGCCGCCATGGCCGAGGGTCCCGGTGCGGCCGACAGCAGTCGCCTCTCGGGAGGCACGCGCAGCGCCAAGGAGCAGTTCGAGGCCCTGCAGCTGGCCAACGACGAAGGCGACTTGCAGCGGCTTCGCGAATGCCTGATCCCTGCGATGTTCGACGCGGCGCAGGCAGGGTGGCGCACGCGGCGTGGCGCCGTGCAACAGACCCAGGTGTTCGGCCTGGAGGCGCAGGTGGTCGATGCCGCCGATCTGGCGGGCGAGCATGTGGTCAGCGTCCGCTTCACCGGCCGGGTGCGCGGGCAGGCCAGCGAGGTGCCGCAGGACCTGGATGAAACCTGGCACTTCACCAAGCCGCGCGCCAGCCGCAGCGGCTGGATGCTGGCCGGCATCCAGCCGGCGCCGCCGATCTCCTGAGCTGCGTTGCGAAGGGGACGCAGCTACCGGATCAGCGGTTGTAGCCGCGCGCGTCCACGTGCGCCATCACGCGCTGCTCGCCGGCGCGAAGGACCGCCGTCGCATCGCCGAAAGCATCGGGGTTGTCGCGCTGGCGAACGGTGTAGCTGCCGACGTAGGTGCCTGGGCTTTCCTCCCGCAGCTGCAGCCAGTCGACGACGCCCGGCACGCGCACGGCGGCACGCGCGTTGGGCGTGCCTTCGACGCGAAAGTGCACTTCGCGGCCCGGTTCCAGGCGCTCTGCGCGCGGCCACATGGCGAACCTGTTCACCATCGCGCTCGCGGGGGCGGCGCCCATGGCCTGGGCCTGCAGGGCAGCCGGATAGTTGTAGGCAACGACCACCGGGCCCTCACCCCAGCCTGCGCGCAGTTTCATCTGGCGGGTCGGGTCGATGCGGTCGCTGCGACGGATCACATACGAACCCACGTACTCGCCCGGCGAACGCTCGCGCAGGGGGACCTTGATGGCGTCCGACAGTGACAGGGCCGCAAAGCGGGCGCCCGGCGTAGCGCGAACCGAGATGCGCAGCGTGGACCCCGGCCGCAGGCCGGCGTCCGAGTCGACGGTCATTCCATTGATGGTGCCCTGGCGGCTCTGCACCACCCGGTACTGCTGTGCGGCAGCCGGTTGGGCCACCATGGCGACGCCCAGCGGCGCCAGCAGGAACACTGCGGCGGCGACCTTGCCGTGTAGAGTCGATTTCATGAACTGTCTCCTTTGGATGCGATGGAGACAGGCTAAGCGCGGGCGGATGAACGCACGCTGAACGCTGCGTGGCAGGCCGTGTAGGCCGGCGGCCGGAGTCGGTGTCGGTGCAAGTCGACGCTGCCGGTTCACTGCTACTCGTCGTCTGGCGGCACGCCTGTCAGCCGTGCAATTGCGTCAGGCTTGAGCGGCCGCGGGAACGGCTTATTTCCTGGCGGCGATCAATTCGATCGCCGCCTTGCTGAACGCCGGAATGTCCGCCGGCTTCCTGCTCGTCACCCAGTTCCCATCCTTCACCACTTCCTCGTCCACCCACTGCGCGCCCGCGTTGCGCAGGTCGTCCTGCAGCGAGGGCCAGCTGGTCATCTTGCGGCCTTTCACCAGGCCGGCAGAGATCAGCAGCCAGGGTGCATGGCAGATCGCCGCGATCGGCTTGCCGGCCTTCTGCATGGCCTGCACGAACTCCTGCGCATGCTGGCTGTTGCGCAGCTTGTCGGCGTTCATCACGCCGCCGGGCAGCAACACCGCGTCGAAGTCGTCCGGCTTGGCCTGCGCGAGAGTCAGGCCGACATCGAACTTGTCGGCCGGCTTGTCGTGGTGGAAGCCCTGCACCTGGCCGGGGTTCATCGCGACGATGGTGGTGGTGGCGCCGGCGGCCTGCAGCGCATCGCGCGGGCCGGTCAGCTCGACCTGCTCGAAGCCGTCGGTGGTGAGGATGGCGACCTTGCGGCCGGAAAGGGTTTGCTGCTGCTGCTGGGCCATGAACCGTTACTCCTTGGCGTAACGGTAGCACCGGCACGCGCCGCTGTGTTGACTAGGTGCTCGCCGCGTCGCGAACGCCGGCGGCCACTGCCTGCCGGTATCCGCTCGGCGTATCGCCCACATGCCGCGTGAAGAAGCGCGTGAAGTACGCCGGGTCCTCGTAGCCCAGCTCGCGCGCCACCTCGGCCACCGGCATCGGCGTGTAGGCCAGCAGGCGCCGCGCCTCCAGCATACGCCGGCCGTTCAGCAAGTCGAGCGCGGACTCGCCCGTGACCTTGCGGCAGATGCGGCTGAGGTGATCGGCGGTGACGTCCAGCGCCTGCGCATAGAAGGCCAGTGCCTGCGGACTGCGGTAATGCGCTTCCAGCAACGCGCGATAGCGCCGCACCAGCGTGTCGGGCAGCGCTTGCGCACGGCCACTTGCCTCCTGCTCGCCGCGGCAGCGCAGGAACGCGACCGCCAGCAGCGTGGCGTGGGCCAGCAAGGCCTGCACGCGGCCGGGTGCATGCGACTGGAACTCGCGGCCGAGCGTGGCGAAGGTGCGCGCGCATTCGCGGTCGGCGCCGGCCAGCTCGGCGCCGCTGCGCACGAAGGACGTGCCAAGCGCCGACTGCGCCAGGCTGTTGGCGCCCAGCAGCTGGCGCAGCGTGGCCGTCGGCAGGGTGACCTGGTGGCCGACCACGTCGCGTGTGTAGGTGAAGCCATGCACCGAGCCGGGCGCCAGCATCAGCAAGGCCGGCGCTTCCGCCTCGAAGGACTGGCCGTCGATGGCACCGCGCACCGCGCCGCGCTCGAGCAGCTGGAACTGGTGCAGCGCTTCGTGGCGGTGGGCCGGAATCGTCCAGTCCATCTCCTCGCCGCGCACGGCCACCTGTTCGTAGTGCAGGCAGTCGTCGGGCTGGTCGTGCCGGACTTCCGTGAAGGGAACCAGCAGCAGGGGCGAAGCGGCCTGTTTCATGGACCGCATTGTCACCCGATGCCGGAAAAGTGCAGCACCCGGCACGTTTCCTCCATTTCCCGCCGGCAGCGGGCGGGCCATGATCCAGCCATTACAGGAGACAAGCGATGGACAGGAGACAACTGCTGCAGGCCGGCGCCGGCCTGGCCGCCCTCGGCGCCTTAGGCGGCGCGCGCGCCCAATTGCCGGGCAACGCCTTCTTCATTTCCGGCTTCCCGGCCGGCGGCATGGGCGACTACGTCGCGCGTCCGCTCACGGAGAAGCTGCGCGGCAAGTACGCGAGCAACGTGCTGGTGGAAGCCAAGCCGGGCGCCGGCGGCCGCATCGCGGTGGAGTACGTCAAGCGCGCCAATCCCGACGGCCTGACCATCCTGCAGATCCCCAGCTCGCCGATGGTGCTGTACCCCAGCATCTACAAGAAGCTGAACTACGACCCCTTCGCCGATTTCATCCCGGTGACCACGATGGTGAGCTACGCCTTCGTCTTCACCGCGGGCCCCGGCCTGCCGGCGGAGATCAAGACCGTGGCCGACTACGTGAAGTGGGCCAAGGCCAATCCCAAGCTGGCCAACTACGGCATTCCCGCCGCCGGTTCGGCGCTGCACTTCGCCGGGATGATGCTCAAGCAGTCCGCCGGCATCGACCTCAACGCGGTCGCCTACCGCGGCGGCGCGCCGCTGCTGCAGGACGTGCTGGGCGGCCAGGTGCCCGTGAGCTTCAACGTGCTGGGCGAAGTGCTGCCGCACGTGCGCTCGGGCAAGCTGCGCGCGCTGGCCGTCACCACGCCGCAGCGCTCGGGCTTCCTGCCCGAGGTGCCGACGATGGTGGAGCAGGGCTACAAGGACATCGCGATGATGGAGTACCTGAGCCTGTTCCTGCCGGCGAAGACGCCGCAGGACACGGTGCGCAGCCTCAACCGGTTCGTGCGCGAAGGCCTGTCGCAGCAGGACCTGATCGACAGCCTTGCCACCAACGGACTGCAGCCGGTGCACCAGTCGCCCGAGGAGTTCGCCAGGATGCTGCGCGAGGACGCGACCCGCTGGGCGGCCATCGCCAAGGCGACCGGCTTCACCGCGGAGGAGTAGCCCTTGATGTATTTGACCGGCGCGCAGGCTTTGGTGCGCGTCCTGGCGGGGGAGTCCGTCCAATTCGCTTTCGGCATCGTCGGCGGCAAGCTGTCGCCGCTGCTGCATGCGATCGCGCAGGAGCCGCGCATGCGCTTCGTGGGCGTGCGGCACGAAGCCGCCGGTCCCATGATGGCCGCCGCGGTGAATGCGGGCTCCGGCCGCATGGCGGTGGCGCTGGGCGAGATGGGGCCGGGCGGTCTCAACATGGCGTCCGGCCTGGGCGTGGCCTTCAACAACAACCTGCCGCTGCTGGCGATTACTTCCAACCAGCATCGCGCCGCGGCCTATCCGCACAGCGGCATGTTCATGGACCTGGACACCTGCGCGGTGACCAAGCCGATCACCAAATGGAATTGCACGGTCCATGACGGGCGTCGCATGCCGGAGCTGGTGCGGCGCGCCTTCCGCGAAGCGTTGAGCGGGCGGCCGGGCCCGGTGCACCTGGACATCCCGCAGGACGTGCTCTCCGGCACCTGCACATTCGCCGACGACGAATTCGACTTGCTGCCGCAGCACTATCGCGCCGTGTCCGGTTCGCGGCCTGCCGCAGACGCAGTGGCTGCGGCGCTCGAACTGCTGCGTGCGGCGAAGCGTCCCCTGGTGGTGGCCGGCGGCGGCGTGGTGGCGGCCGGCGCCGCGCCGCTGGTGCGCGAACTCGCGCAGCGTTTGAACGCACCGGCCTTGCCGACGCAGATGGCGCTGGGCGTGATCCCGACCGCCAGCCCGCACTTCATCGGCCACGGCGGCCTGATCGCGGGCGAGGCGGTGAAGCAGGCCTTCGAGCAGGCCGACGTCATCGTCAGCATCGGCTGCCGCCATTCGTCGTGGATGTGGGACGAGCGCGGCCCGTACGCGCGGCGCAAGCACCGCGTGATCAGCATCAACACCGATCCGGCAGCGCTCGGCGCGCCCGTGGCGCACGAAGTGGCGATGCTGGCCGATGCGAAGCTGGCGCTGGCCGACCTGCTGGCCGCATTGGGCGCGTCGCCGGAACTGTCTGTCGAAGACGGCTGGCTGGACCGCATCCGCGCCGTGCGCGCGCGCTACGACGCCAAGCTGGCGATCATGGCCGGCGACCGCGAAGAGACCATGCACCCGGCAGCGCTGGCGCAGGCGATCGCATCTGCCTTGCCGAAGGACGCGCTGGCGGTCTACGACGGCGGCCACACCACCTTTTGGAGCAACGACCTCACGCCGGCGCACGAGGTGCGCACGCGCTTCCACGAGCCCGGCATGAGCCACCTGGGCTTCGGCCTGCCGTACGCATTGGCATTGCAACTGCAGCAGCCCGGCAAGGCGGTGGTCAACATCACCGGCGACGGCTCCTTCGGCTTCACGCTGAACGAGCTCGACACGGCACGGCGGCACAAGCTGCCGGTGGTCAACATCATCCACAACAACGCGGCCTGGGGCATCATCCGCGCCGGCCAGCGCATGGCGCTCGATTTCGAGATGGGCACCGCGCTGGAAGACACCGACTACGCCGCCATCGCGCGCGGCTTCGGCTGCCACGGCGAAGTGGTCACGCGCGCCGACGACGTGGCCCCCGCGCTCGAGCGTGCGCTCGCCTCGGGACTGCCCGCGGTGCTGGACTGCCGCACCAAGTTCCTGCCCCATCCCGCCATGCCGCTCTTCGGCAGCATGAACCGCTACGGCTTCGACGCGCTCACGCGTCCCACCCCTCGCAAGGAGAACACCATGAACGACATCCGCATGCTGATCGGCGGCGAACAGACCGCTTCCGCCAGCGGCAAGACCTTCGAGCGGCGCAACCCGCTCGATGGCAGCGTGGCGACGCGCGCGCCGGCCGCCACCGCGCAGGATGCGCTGACGGCGGTGGAGGCCGCGGCCAAGGCCTTCCCCGCCTGGTCCGCGATGGGCCCGGGCGAGCGCCGCGGCCTGCTGCTGAAGGCGTCCGCCGCGCTGGAAGCGCTGACGCCCAGGTTCGTCGCCGCGATGGCTGCCGAGACCGGTGCCGCCGCGCCCTGGGCCGGCTTCAACGCGCACCTGGCCGCGGGCATGCTGCAGGAAGCCGCGTCGCTCACCACGCAGATCGGCGGCGAAGTGATCCCGTCCGACGTGCCGGGTTCGCTGGCGATGGGCCTGCGCGTTCCGGCCGGCGTGGTGCTGGGCATCGCGCCCTGGAACGCCCCGGTGATCCTGGGCGTGCGCGCCATCGCCACACCGCTCGCCTGCGGCAACACCGTGGTGCTCAAGGGCTCCGAGCTGTGCCCCGCCACGCACGGCCTGATCGTGCAGGCGCTGCAGGACGCGGGCCTGCCGGCCGGCGTGGTCAACTTCGTCACCAACGCCCCGGCCGATGCGGCCGAAGTGGTGGAGGCGATGGTGGCGCATCCGGCCGTCAAGCGCGTCAACTTCACCGGCTCCACCAAGGTCGGCAAGATCATCGCGCAGACCTGCGCCAAGTACCTGAAGCCGGTGGTGCTGGAACTCGGTGGCAAGGCGCCCATGGTGGTGCTGGACGACGCCGACCTCGATGCCGCCGTCAACGGCGCGATCTTCGGCGCCTTCGCCAACTCCGGCCAGATCTGCATGTCGACCGAACGCATCGTGGTCGACGAGAAAGTGGCCGACACCTTCGTTGCCAAGCTCGCCGCGCGCGCCGTCGGCCTGCCGCTGGGCGATCCGCGCAAGGGGCCGGTGGTGCTCGGCTCGGTGGTCGACATGGGAACGGTGGAACGCTGCAACGCGCTGATCGACGACGCTCTCGCCAAGGGCGCCAAGCTGGTGTGCGGCGGCAAGTCGGAGAACACCTTGATGCCGGCCACCGTGCTGGACCACGTGACTTCCGCGATGCGCATCTACCACGAGGAAAGCTTTGGTCCCGTCAAGCCCGTGGTGCGGGTGCAAGGCGTCGAGGCGGCGGTGGAATGCGCCAACGACAACCCTTATGGCCTCTCGGCGGCCGTGTTCGGCCGCGACATCGCGCGGGCGATGGGCGTCGCGCGCCGCATCGAGTCCGGCATCTGCCACGTCAACGGGCCCACGGTGCACGACGAGGCGCAGATGCCTTTCGGCGGCGTCAAGGACTCCGGCTACGGCCGCTTCGGCGGCAAGGCCGGCATCGAGGCCTTCACCGAATTGCGCTGGATTACGATCCAGACGACCCCGCGTCACTATCCCTTCTGAACATGTCCATCACTCTTTCCCAAGCCAACCGGATCATCTCCGCCGCCCTCGCCAAGTCCAAGGAGTCCGGCTACCAGCCCATGGGGATCGCGGTGCTCGATGCCGCCGGCAACCTGAAGGCCTTTGCCAGCGAGGACGGCGCGAGCATGTTCCGCTTCGACATCGCGCGTGCCAAGGCCTGGGGGGCGGTGGGCATGGGCGTGTCGAGCCGCGTGCTGGGCGAGCGCGCGAAGGGCAACCCGAACTTCTTCGTGTCGCTCGCCGCCACGGCGGAAGGCAAGTTCCTGCCCCAGACCGGTGCGGTGGTGATCAAGGACGCCGCCGGCAACCTGATCGGGGCGGTCGGTGCCAGCGGCGGCACCGGCGATGAGGATGAGGCCATCTGCATGGCCGGCGTGCAGGCCGCGGGGCTGGTTTCGGGCTGAACCGAAATTCGCGGTGGCGGGGCCCAGCGAAGGGGCTCCAGCAGGTATCCTCGACCCAGATACCCCAGACCCGGCCCTGGAGCAGCCGATACGCCATGCGCCCCATCCCTTCCGCTCCGTCTTCCGGTGCCGCGCGCATCATCGCCGCCACGTGCGTCGTGGCCCTGCTGTACGTCGGACGCGAAGTGCTGGCGCCGCTGGCGCTGGCCGGCGTCCTCAGCCTCGTGCTGGCCCCGCTCAAGCGCCGGCTGGCCCGCAAGGGGCTCGGGCATGCCGCGGGCGCGGCGATTTCCGTCCTGCTGGCCACCGCGGGCATCGTCCTGGCGGGCCTCTTCCTCACCTCGCAGTTCGTCGACGTGGCGAGCGACATGCCGCAGTACAGGCAGGCGGTCCGCAGCAAGCTGCAACGGGCGCGCGACGTGATCATCCGGCCGCTGGAAAGGATCCGCTCGGACATCGGCGAGGTGGTTCCGGAAGCGCAGGCGCCGCGCCTGCCGAACGCCCGCGCCGGCGCCGCAGTTATCGCGCCGGGAACGGAAGCCTCGTTGTCGCGCAGCGACGCCACCGCCGCGTTCCTGTCGTCCCTGTGGAGCCCGCTGTCCAAGGCCGGGATGGTGCTGGTGCTGCTGGTCTTCATCCTGCTGGGCCACGAAACCATCCGGGAGCGCGTGATCCGGCTTGCCGGGGAAGCCGAGGTCGGCGGAACCATCCAGGCCATCGAGGACGCCGCCCAGGGCGTCTCGCGCTACCTGTTCTCGCAGTTCGTCGTGAACACCACCTTCGGCGTGGTGCTGGGGCTGGCCTTGTGGATCGTCGGCATCCCCAATCCCGCGCTGTGGGGCGCGTTGGGTGCGCTGTCGAGGTTCGTGCCGTACGTGGGCGCGCTCGGCGCCGGGGTCGCGATCGCCGGCTTCGCCGCAGCGGTCGATCCCGGCTGGTCGCTGATGTTCTGGAGCATCGGCTGCTTCCTCGTCCTGTCGGGCGTGGTGGCGCACTTCGTGGAACCGCAGGTGTACGGGCACACGGCGGGGCTCGCGCCGCTGGGCGTGGTGCTCTCCGCGATCTTCTGGGGCTCGGTGTGGGGACCGCTGGGCCTGCTGCTGTCCACGCCGATGACGCTGTGCCTCGTGGTGGCGGGGCGCTACATCCGCGCCCTGGAGCCGATCACCGTCGTCTTCGGCGAGACTCCGGGCCTGTCGGAGGGCTTGCGCCTGTACCAGCAGGCCTTGTCGGGCGACCCGCAGAACATCGTGACGGCAGGGCGCCCGTACCTGCGGCGCAGCAACTTCGCGCGCTATTGCGACCAGGTCGTGCTGCCGGCGCTCGCGCTGGCCTCGGCGGACGCGCGGCAGGCGCGCATCGGCAAGGAGCAGCAGGAGCGCGTGCGCACCAGCATCCGCCAGGCGGCCGAGGCGCTGGCCCGCACCTCGAACGCGGTCGACGCGAGCCGCAGGCGCCGCTCCTCCTCGCTGCTGGATGCCGACATCGGCGCCCACCTGCGGCAGATGCGCGAGACACGCCTGAGCGTCTGGCCGGGCTCGCGCGCAGAGCTGGACTCGTCGCTGGTGCTCTGCGCCGGGCTCGGCAACGACCGCGACGAGCTGATGGGCGAACTGCTCGCCCAGGCGCTGCGTGACGAGGGCATCGAGTCCAAGAGCATCTCGGTGGACGCCGGCTGGGACTATGGCGGCAGCCCGCCCGGCCTGACCGCGGGCAGCGGCTCCGCGCTCGTTTCCACGGTGGTGCTCGCCTATCCGCTGAAGGAGGACCACGCCGCGTGGCAGTCGGCCTCGCTCAAGGTGCGCGACGCCTACCCTTACGCGATGGTGTTGACGGTGAAGCCGCCGTACCAGGAAGGCCTGACCGACGAGATGCTGGTGCGCGGCCCGGTCGATCTGGTCGTGCGTTCGTATTCCGAGGTGGTGGCGTTCGTGCTGGCCCTGCGCGAGCCGGCGTCCTAGGGCCCGCGTCTCAGGAGGAGCGCGACAGGTTGGTCTTGCGTCCCGAGCCGCCCACCGGGCCGAACGGGACCTTGCGTGCCTTGCCGAAATTCCCGCTGCCACTGTGCAGCTTGTGGGCCGCGGCCCGAGCCCGGGCTTCGGCCTCCGGGCGCACCGTAGGTGTGCGCGGGTCCTTTGGCTGGTCGGCGGGTGCCGATTTTTTTCCGTGCGGCATGGGTCGGGCTCCTGGCTATCGTCCCATGATCGGCTTCCATCCACCGTACGACGTCGGAAGGGAGCGCATCATCCCGATAGACTGGTGCCCATGATCCTGCCCTCCGATCTCGCCGCCGGCGTGCGCGTCCTGGCCTTCGACATCTTCGGCACCGTCGTCGACTGGCACGGCAGCATCGTGCGCGAGATGGCCGCGCTCCACCCTGGCGTGGACGGCAGCGCTTTCGCGCTGGCCTGGCGTGAAGGTTACAAGCCGGCGATGGCGCGCGTGATGCGGGGGGAGCTGGGATGGACGCGCATCGACGAGCTGCACCGGATGATCCTGGACGACATCCTCCCGCGTTTCGGCCTCGCAGCGCTCGACGAGGCGCAGCGCGTGCACCTCAACCGCGTGTGGCACCGGCTGGATGCGTGGCCCGACAGCGTCGAGGGACTGGCGCGCCTGAAGCGCCGCTTCACCATCTGCTCGCTGTCCAACGGCAACATCGGGCTGCTGACCGACATGGCCAAGCGTGCCGGCCTGCCCTGGGACTGCATTCTCTCCGCCGAAGTGTTCCGTGCCTACAAGCCGGACCCGGCGGCCTACCTGGGCGTCGCGCGCGTCTTCGACCTGCGGCCCGAAGAGGTGATGCTCGTGGCCGCGCACCATGACGACCTGGAAGGTGCCCGGGCCTGCGGCCTGCGCACCGCGTACATCGAGCGCCCGCTCGAATTCGGCGCGGCGCATCCGAAGGACGTGTCACCGCGGCCGGGCAACGATCTCCATTGCACGAACCTGCTGGCGCTGGCGGACCTGTTGGCGCCTGGGCCGGCGTGAACGGCCGGCCAGGGCGCGCGACCCGTCAGGCCAGCGCTTGCTGGAACGTGGCCAGCATCCTCGCCCAGGCCCGTTCCGACTGCGCGGCGTCGTAGACCTGCGAGTCCGGCGGGCACCAGCCGTGGGCGGCCGGGTAGACCTCGACCTCCGACGGCAGCTTGGCGGTGGCCAGCGCTTCGCGCAGCATGACCTTGGCCTGAGGATCCTTCTGATCGTCGTTCTCCGCCACGGCGATGAGGTAGCTCGCCTTCGTCTGGGCGACCAGCCGGTGCGGGCTGTCGGGCGCCGGGGTCACCATGGCGGCGCCGTGGAAGGTGCCGACGGCGCCGACGCGACCCGGCGCGGCGACGGCGGTGCGCACGGCGATCGGCCCGCCCATGCAGTAGCCGGTGGTGCCGATCTTGCGTGCCTTGTCCACTTCGGGCTGGGCATCGAGCCAGGCGACGAAGGCCTTGCCGTCGCTCAGGTGCATGGCGGGCGTGAGCGCCTGCATCAGCGGCATCACTTCGGCGATGGGCGTCTTGCCGCCCTGCGGCGCGGTCGGCGCCTTCTTCTGCCGGTAGAACGGGTTCACCACCAGCACGCTGTAGCCCGACTCGGCGAGGCGGCGCCCCATCTGCCGGAAGGCGGGGCGCAGGCCGAAGATGTCGGGCCACACCAGCACGGCGGGCGCCGCACCGGCAGTCGGCGCGACGAAGTAGGCGTCACAAGTTCCGTCGGGGGTAGTGATCGTTACTTCACGCTCGGCCACGGCCACCGCGTTGGCCACGCTGGGGAGAGCCGTCAGCAAGGCTGCGGATGCTGTCCACGCGGCGAAATCGCGGCGGGTGTACTTCTTGAGTTCTTCCTGGTCGTTCACGTCGCACATGTCGGGGGGCTCCTTGAAGATCGGGTGCGTAGTATGTCTGCTTCGGGGCAGGGATCACGTAATTACATCCAGATCGATCAGCCGGCTGCGGTCACCCAGGCGATCCTTGACGTACTTGACCTGCTGCGCTGGCGCTAAGTTCGCAAGCGTGCCTGCAGAAGATCGTGGCCCGCCCGTGTGAGTTGCACCCACTCGGTTCCGTACGCGTCACGGTGGCGGGCCAACAGCCCTCGCGCGTTTGCTTCCTCCCAAATGGGAAGGCGCGGGCACGACGTCTTCCACGCGTCCATCACTTCCGTGTACCTGCGCCCCCGTCCGATCCACTCGACGAGGTCGGCGACCAGGGGTTCGATGGTGTCTGCCATGGTGCGCTCCTTCGGCGCACACCTTACGCCTTCTGGAAGCACCTGTTTGCAGGGTCTGCTTCCGGCCAGGTCCACGGCTGGTGAGCCCTTCATAATCAAGGCCTGCCCCCGCCTGTTCGAGATGCCTACCTTTCGTCATGGATAAATTCTTCCTGCAACAGCAGGTGGTGCAACGGCTCGCCGAAGACCTGCTGCAAGCCGAACAGGCAGTGCGGGCGGCCCATGAAACGGCGACTCATGAAGAGAACATCGCCGAAAACAAGTACGACACGTTGGGACTCGAAGCCGCCTACCTGGTCACCGGCCAGGTTCGGCGCGCCGAAGCGATCCGCCAGGCATTGGCCCATTGGCGGCAATTCCGCCCGCGTCCCTACGACGCCAGAAAAGGGATACAGCTCGGCGCGCTGGTCTGCCTGGTCGATGCCGACGACAAGCAGCAACACGTCTTTCTCGGCCCGGATGGGGGCAGCATGAAGTTGGTCAGCGGCACCCAGCTCGTTCAGGTCATCAGCAGCGTAGCCCCTTTGGGCATCGCCCTGTTGGGCAAATGCGAGGGTGATGAGGTATCGCTACAGGGCGCTCCAAACCGACAGCAGTTTGAGGTGTTGCGGGTTCTATAGGCCGTCAACGACTCCTGAGGGTCGGGTGCGGACGCGGCAGATGCCCCATATTGCCGTGCTCACTGCGCAAGCGAGACACGCGATCCGTCTGCAGGGATCAAAGGCAGCAGGGCATGCCGCTCGCACGATCTGCGAACGACGTGCCGGCTTGAACAGGCGGTAGACCTCAATTGCTGGCGTGGGGATTGAAGTCAATTGGAGAGCCGGAGGAGCGTGCGCTCACCCTTGACTTCCGGACACAGCTGTGCGCGACCGCCGGTGCTGGCGCGCTGACCAACGCCTGTGCTACTGCGCGAGCGAGCTGCTCTACTTCACGGCGAGGGGAGTGGCAATGGCAATCTTCTGGCCGTACCGCAGAGTGGTCCTGGTCGCGGCCCTGTCTGCCGCCGCCTGGGCGGCGCAGGCGCAGGACGCGAGGGCGCAGGCTCGAACCGGAGCCGTCGCGGACGGCGTGTCGGCGGCCGTCGGCATAGCCGTCGGTGTCCCGATCAACCCGCTGCTGCCCCTCCTTGGCCTGGGATTCAAGGCAGTGACCTTGCAGCATGCCGAGAGCCTGCCGGAGACCGAGCGCCCGCTAGCGTATGCGATGGCCGCCGCCGGCTGGCAAGGCAGCGCCGCCGGCACCTCCTGCGCCGCTGCGTCGGTCCTCTCGGGAGGCTCGTTCCTGCCGGCCTGCCTCGTGGTCGGGGCGGCTTGGGGGTGGAAGACCTGGGACGAGAGCGAGCGCGAGCGGCTCGATGCCGACCGCTGCGCCGTGCTGCGTGAATTCACCGGCAAGCCGAAGCTGCCCTGCGCCCGCTTCAAGGGGCGGATCGAGCGGACGGCGGCCCCACCCGCGCGGAGCATGATTACTGCGCAGGGGCTGGTCGCGCCGTGAGGCGTTTGGCTACTTTGGGTGGCAGGCAGCCATCACGCTGCTACTGCGCCGGTGGCTCCGTTCAGGCCAATGCGCTGTCGGTGGATGGATCATCGGCGTGGCGAAGACGGGCGGCAGCAGCGGGTGCTTGAAGCGGCCACAGCGACCGTCATACGGCACTCCCCGGGTTTTGGCGCGCGACGGCCTCTCTGGCCGTAAACAATTTTTAACTGCCAGCCGCGGCGCTGCGTGAAGTTGTTGATGTCTTGGGCAAGTGGCGTGAAGGTGTCTATCAGCCGTCCGCACTCTGCGCCGTCGTACTTCTTGCGGGTGCGCACAAGTTCCTCTGGCACGAAGGCAGCGGGGCCAGCAACAGATTAACATCCGTGCTCTCAACATCCCTCGCAACGGCAGTGAAATGCGCAAGCACGTTCCTGTCAGCAGATGCCTCCTGCATGCGTTTGACGAGCCTCTTCCACTCCGCCATCTGCTTGGGATTTAGAACCACCTTTGCAGTGGCCTCGACCACGCGAAGCTTCGCGCCGAAGGGAATCCTGCGCGTAGTAGATCGCCCCCACTCGCTTCAGGTCCGCGCCCTTTTCGAAGAGACCAAAGAAGAACGTGAACAGGGCCGCCTCCACGTGCTGCCATACGAGGAGTGCCATCGCATAGGAACGGAAGAACTCGTTCGGCTCCATTCAGCCTACCAGTCGTTCCAGAGATCAATGATGGCGTTCTTAAAAGCGGCATAGTTCGCGGTCGACCAACTGGTCGGATACCCGTCGCGCAGCAGGTAATACTGTTCGTTGGCTGTTATCCAGTTCGCGTTGTCCGCAGTGCCATGCATCCACTGCAGAACCTTCAGATACGACGCGCTGTAACTCGTACCGAAACAATCAAGAGGTGCGTTGTACAACAGGCCCTCAATAAAGTACGAGGGCGCGACACCGTCTTGGATGACCCCGTCGTTCACCAGCTTGGCGCGGGCATTCTTGAACACTCGCACCATCGGCTTCAGCCATTCTCCGGACGCTTGATGTCGCGCGGTCATGTTGTCGCCATGCTGCTTAGGGTAGTTTGCGATGCGCGTGCCCGCTTTGTCGTAAAAGCAGATGCCTTCGACGTAGTTCTGGTCATTGACGCCGTTGAACCTGAAGTAGCGGCGGAATTGGATTGCGGCGATCACATCCGCAGGTCGCCTTGCCGTTGACGGAGGCACGTAGATGGCCTTGTTTCCGGCGTTCACCTGGTCGCCGTACTCGTTCCTCAGGACTGTTAGTACATCTCTCTTGAAGTTCACGTGCGTGTACGTGGCGTCATTGTGAGCCGCGCGCCACGCGTTCTTTTCGGCCTCACTAAGCTCGGTCAGATCACTTTGAAAGCAGTCGCTGAGCGCAATGACGATGTCAACGTCGCTTTCGCCAATGATGTTGGTGTGATTGCCGTAGGAGCCTTGCAGGAACACGGAATAATTCTTGCCGAGATAGGGCGCTACAGAATCTTTCAGAGTCTCCTTGACCAGATTGTACGTTTGGCTAGAGCCAGCGATGCTGCCGATCTTCGACCATGTCTTCAGTTGATCTTCTGGGATCGCCATTGCCCCTCCTTCAGCTCAGCATCTGTGAAAGCACCGTCTCGCGGGACGCGAAGGAGTCCCTGCCTCGCTGACGAATCAAGTCCAGCTTGGCCAAGTCACTTTCGAGAAAGTCAGTTGCAAGTGCGGGCTCATCGAACATGTCACTGATCCGAACAGTCTGCACGTCGCTGAACAATAGCGAGCGCAATTGCTCCATCGACTTTGTGTTGACCTCGAGAATTTTTGGAGTGAGCTCGATGGTGGGGATGACCAGCCCGATGGCCCAGACGTGCGGCTTGGCTCGTTTCGCCGGGAACTCTCCGACACCCACGTTGACGACCCGGAGGTTTCGCCTGTCGCTGCCTATCGCGTGAGCGGCGTCCGCGATCGCATAAAGCGTGGGGTTGTTCGCGCAGAACCCCCCGTCGAACAGTTCTATCTCCTCGCCCTGGTCCGTGACGACCGTTGTGCGATTGAAAAACGGGTACGCGGAGCAGGACGCCTGCACGGCCTTGGCTAACGAAACTCCGAAGCCAGGGCGGAAGGAGCCTTTTCGTCCGAAAGCCTGCGCAGGGTCGCCTTTAAAGATCATTGGCAGTTCGGTCATCCACTTAGTGGCGACTATGCCAACGCGCGTCTTCATGTCAGCGAACGTGTACTTTCCGAATACTTCATCGGCAAGCGCCGCGAGGGCTGCCGACTTCTTGTCTCGGGTCCACGCGCCCATGATTGCCGGGACGTGCTGTTTGTACAGAGTGTGTATCTGGTCAACTGACTGGCCCAGTGCGAGCAAAGTACCAATGATGGACCCTGTACTGGTGCCGTAAATCAGGTCGAATCGATCGCACAATCTACATCCGACCATGGCTTCCAGTTCATGGAGGACGCCCAGGGTGTAGAAGCCTTTGGAGCCACCACCATCTAACGTAAGGACCCGAAGACCTCCATCCGAATTGGGCACATTTTCTCCAGATTTCGCCATCGTGTGGCATAGGCTAAAGCAAAAACGCGCGTATGCCTAACGTCGCAAACTGCGCGCTTGACTAGCGATTGGCGGCTCCGCTTGAGAATTACCGCGGTGGTGCGGTGCTGTGCCGTGCGATACCCGGCGAACTATAGGCCACGCATCATCGAAGAGGTCTGAGCGCCGCAATCTCCACAGAATTCTCAAAGCTCAATTGAGAAGGTGGCCTGCAGGCTCCATGGAAAACTCAAGGCAGCAAATAACTTGGGTCCATGTTCTCGTCCGGGACAAAGGGATCGAACTCTATGTATACCTGGCCTTGCTGCTGCACTTGTGACTCAATTCGCGCGAGCGCCGCATTGGCGCGATCACACTGTGCCAAGTCCAGGTAGAAGCGACGTTCGTCCAACCAATTCCTACTCTCGTGATAATCGTCGATTGTCGCGCGTTCCAGTGTCTGAAGTTGCCTCTCCACCGCACTTCGGCTGATCCGAAGGCGCAACGGGGGAATGATGTCCATTGACCCATCGTCCGACACAACAATAGCAAGTCTTTTGGGAGTTGGTGAGCTTATGTACCGGACGCCAGAGTTGTACCTCGACCCACGGGAAGGGGTACACAGTGAGTTGGCGTTGCCGTCCAAAATGACGCCAACCGCAAAGCAATTCCCCCATGGATCAATCAGAATCGATCCGTCGATGCCGCTGACGCAATGAAACAAAGCTGTCGTAAGGGGCACGGTCTCTATGGCGGTACCTTGTCCTAGAAGCCGCTCGGCCTCAAAGGCTGCGTCTTCGGCAATGACGATCATGCTGCCCCGGCCGATTCGCGCCGCTTCAAGTAGGAGCTTCCACAGGTGCGAATGGGCTTCAACTGCAGCGGGAAACATTCGCTGAAGGTTGTCGAAGAACAATGCCTTGTCAACCAAGTCTTTCGGAACCCTTGGGTTGCCGAAGTCGCTTCTTATCAGACCCCGTCCTGCAAACCGCAACTCCCAATGAAACTGATCCAGGAAGTGCACCGCAAACGTTACCTGGACGCCCGGCAAGCCACCCGCCTTCGGTGTCCCTAAACCATAAATCTTCTCTGCATCGGCAACCAGGAATAGATCCGAAGTTGTCATCTGCAGCAGCTTTCTCGCCCATCGAAGCTCTCGTAGGTCAACTGGAGACCGTAGTCGGACAGCGTAATCAACACTGTCTTGAGTCGGATCGACAAGAAGTAGTACTCCGCTGCTCGCCTTCCGTTCATATGACAATGCAGAAAGCGTGTTGATGCTCTCGAATAAGGTACCGAAGAACGGCGTACTGCAGACCGCATTTGCAATTGTCTGCATGAAATCATGCGCAGCCAATCTCGCCGCCTCTGGCCCGCTACGTTGGTACCTGAAGGAAGAAGCCGGCTCCTCTTTTGCGAGTTCCTCGCTGGCGTCATCGAGCGCCTGTTGCATGGCGGCTTCGATCAGACTACGCGGGCCACGACGGAACCAGCGATCGTGTCCGTCGAATTGCTTGAACGGAGGAAAGTCCAAGAAAATGACTTGTGGCAGCTCGACCACCGGGACTACGTAAAAGGCGCCCACTGAGCGTGCGGGACCCGCAAACGAGCGAACTTGGTTTGTCCCGTCATGAGCGGTTAAGGCACTTTGAATGGTATGTTGAACCAACTGACAGGCTAGCAGCTCACTCCCTCGCCCGTTGTCGTCGTCTACTTTAGAGTTCTTATTGAGCGCTTGGGTAGCCGCAACAGCTTCTAACGTCAAGCGAGCGTCAGTGAACATTTCATTCGGCCGACCACTCATTTCCGGCTCGACGAGTATCGACCGCCGAGCCCCGGGGCCTCTACTTATCCCCACCAAAAATGCCTCAACGCGGTGCTCAATTCCCAGCGCAAAAAGCACGTCCTCTGCCCGTCTTTCCAAGGCGTTCCGGAACACCTCCTGTGCGGCCCAAATAGATGGCTTCACGAGATCGGGCATATGGAAAGCTCAGCTAGCTGCCGCCGAAGGTCCTCTACGGCGGAGAGCAAGTCTACTTCGCAAAGTCCTTTTCAAGCAAATTTGTTAGGCGCCGGCCGGCTTAACGCAAGTCTGATGTGATTGCTTAATAAAACTGAAATTCGCGACCATCGGAGGCGACTTAAATGGACCTTGGGAGCCTTACCCGAAGGAGCACTCTAATGCAGCACGTACAGCGCTCTCTGATCCTCCGGTGTCCATGACGACAAGAGCCAGTCGTCGCTAAGCGCAGGCGCGAATTGTCTGGCACCGGGTGCTCTCACGCCTCACGCAGCGAGGGCACCTTCACCTTAGACCTCTCAAGTAAGCAGAACTTTGTCCGCGATCCGAGGGATTGCGCTCGTGGTCTGACTACGCCGACCACAGAAGACTTCGCAGCTAAGGATAGACTCGAATCATCCTCGGTCGGCGCCCGGCGATGTGCAGACGGAGCCACAAGAAGTGCCCGACGCCCCAGTCGAAGTGGTCTTCCTCGGCGAAAGTAAGGCGATGTGTGGAGTGCGAGTCCAGTTTCACGTCTTCTGAGTCGAAGTCGGCACTATGTATTTCGTTCCGCCTCATGAATGGCCAGCGACTGGTCCCATCTAGGAGCTCCCAGTGAGCGAGGATGAAAGGCCGCGTACCGAGGTTCCTGATCTGGATCTGGTTCCCGATCTCTTTACTGCCACTGAACTTGTAGCTTATGTCTACCTGGAATCGGTCTCGCCACAGCTCCCAAAGCTTTACGGCTGCCAAGAGCGTTGAGAGACCTGCGCCCCACATGGCAAGGAAGGAGGAATCGATGGGTATCACGACCCGAGAGCATACCGGGCTAGATGATCAGCACTAGCACCCGGACCGCGGGCCCCCCGAGGTGGACGAGGAAGGCCTTGGCACCTCGAACGCATTGACCGTTGGACGTCTGCCTTCGATCCCTCGCTCGCGTCGTGCTATTGACGTCGGGGTGCTCAATGACTGCACTAGAGCCTAGTCTTTGAACTCGGCGCCCATCGACGACCGACCGCCATCGCTGCAAAGCAGTCGTTCTTGCCGCCCGCCGGGACCAGTAGCCAAAGGACGTTCCCCCCCACTCACGACCGAGCAAAAGTCCGCTCCCGGCCCGGCGCACAGAGTCAACTTCCTACAAGCTCATCCTGGTTTCGATTCTTAGAATCTTTGTTTGCAATCAGAAAGGAATGCGCATGAAGATTCTCATGGTGCTGACTTCCCACGACCGGCTGGGCGACACCGGCAAGAAAACGGGCTTCTGGCTCGAAGAGCTGGCCGCGCCGTATTACGTCTTCAAGGACGCGGGCGCCGACATCACGCTCGCATCCCCCAAGGGCGGCCAGGCTCCGATCGATCCGAAGAGCGACGAGCCCGGAGCCCAGACCGACGCTACCCGCCGGTTTCGCGCCGACAAGGAAGCCATGCAAGCCCTGGCCACGACGAAGCAGCTGGCGTCCGTGCGTGGCGAGGAGTTCGACGCGGTGTTCTATCCCGGCGGGCACGGCCCGCTGTGGGACCTCGCGCAGAGCGTCGACTCCCAGGCCTTGATCGAATCGACGATCGCTTCGGGCAAGCCCGTCGCGGCGGTCTGTCATGCACCGGGCGTGCTGCGCGATGTGAAGGCATCCGATGGAACGCCGTTGGTGAAGGGCAAGGAGGTGACGGGCTTCACCAACACCGAGGAGGATGCGGCTGGCTTGACCCAGGTGGTTCCGTTCCTGGTCGAGGACATGCTGAAATCCGCGGGCGGCAACTACAGCAAGGGTGCCGATTGGCAGTCGCATGTGGTGACGGATGGGTTGCTCGTCACGGGGCAGAATCCGGCGTCGTCGGCGGCCGCGGCCAAGGCGTTGCTGCAGCTGCTGGCATAGCGCCGCGCTCGGGACCCGCACCTGCCCGGAGCGCGCCGTCACCTACCCCACGAAACAAGCGGCGCCTCCCCCACGAACCGGTTCCCAGCGGCCTCCTCCAGCATCCACCGTCCCAGCGACTCGTACGCCACCGGCCACCAGGAGTTGAGCGAGCCGCCCCAGTCGACGCACGCCACGGGCGGTTCCTGCCTGCCGCGCGCGCCGGTCGCGGCGCGCACGAGCGTCCAGCGCAGGGACGAGAAGGTTCCTTGTCTCAGCGCGTCGACGACGGCCTGCTGTTCGCGCGCGCCGCGCCCCATCGTCCCGGGGAAGGATCCGAAGAAGCGCATGGCGCGGCTTGCGGCCTGACCCGGGCGGGCGGCCAGCAAGGTGTTCACGAGCACGATGCGGTCCACGCCGGAGAGCAGCATGGCGTCTTCCACGGCGTCCATGTTCGCCGAGAGCAGGGCCGAGCGGTCCTGCGAGGTCGCCGTCACGCCGGTGGCCGTCAGCACCGCATCCACGCCGAACAGCGCGTCGGCCAGCGCGTCCGCATCGGCGAGCGACGGGACCACGGCGACGCGCGAGCCGGCCGGCACCGCAGTCACGCGTTCCGGCCGGGAACGCACGATGGCGGTGAAGCGCACGCCCAGCGCGCGGCACACGCCGAGGATGCCCTGGCCGAGGCCGCCCGCGGCCCCGACGACGGCCACGTGCCTTGGAAGGTGCGCAGAGTGCGGCTTCACCGGCACTTTTCCTCCGCCGCGCGCGGGCATACACTCGCTCGCGGAGACACGCGCGCATGGACCAGCCGACCGCAAGCCACTACCGGGGCGACTTCGTCGCCTGGCAGGGCGTGTGCGGCTTCCTCGGCGCCGGCCGCGGTCCGGCGCCCGCTCCGCATTCGCACTACGCGATCCAGCTGGTGATCGGCATCCCCTCCGGCTTGCGCGTGCAGTTCGGGCGGCATGGCGAATGGCAGTCCTGCGCCGCGGCGCTCGTCCCCTCGAAGGCGACGCACACCATCGACGTCAACGCCTGCGAGATGAGCGCGGTGCTCTTCGTCGAGCCCGAGACACCGCAAGGCCGCGCGCTGGCCGCACGGCTGCAGGGGCGGCTGGAGTTGCTGGATGCCGATGCGGTGGCGCCGGCGGGCCGTCGCCTGCACGAGGCCTGGCGCGAGCAGGCGAACTACGACGCGGTGCGCGCCGTCTGCCAGCAGCTGGTCCGCGACCTCTCCGGCACGGTGCACCGCGAACCCACGGATGCCCGCGTGCTCGCCGCCATCGAGTACATCCGCCAGCGGGTGGACCAGCCCGTTTCGCTGCCGGAAGTGGCGAGCGCTGCGCACCTGTCGCCGGAGCGCTTCCGCCATCTCTTCGTCGAGGAAACGGGGATGCCCTTGCGCACCTACCTCGTCTGGCGCCGGCTGCTGCACGTCTGGACGCTCCTCATGGCGGGCGAGACGCTCTCCGGCGCAGCGCATGGGGCGGGCTTCGCCGACTCCGCGCACCTGTCGCGGACGGCGCGCACCATGTTCGGCCTGCCGCCTTCGGTGCTGCGCATGAGCGGCCCCTTGAGCGAAAGCGTGCGCGCCCATCAGGTGGCCTGAACGGCGGTGGCGGCGAGGGCCGCTGCACCCAGGTACAGGCCGAGCCCGAACACGCCGTGGTTCGCCAGCGCGCGCATGCGGTTGCGCCAGGGCGTGGCCGTCTTCGCGGCGGCGAAGCCGGCGCCCATCGCGGGCTGCATGACGAACAGCGGCATCACGACGGTCGCGAGCCCGAAGGCCAGGGCCGGCAGCACCGCCGGCTGCGCGAGCCAGCGCGCTCCCGCGAACGCGACGAGCAGCACGGCGTAGGCGATGCCGACCGCGTAATGGGTCAGCCAGCCCAGTGCGTGCTCGAAGCGGACGGCCGGCGCCTGCGCGACCGACGCGTGGGCGAAACGCCCGTGCCGCATGGCGGCGACCCAGCGGCCGACCAGCCGCCAGTCGGTGGTGGGGACGCCAAGGCGCGCAAGGGCCAGCAGCCACAGGTCCATCACCGCGGTGGCGGCGATGCCGATGGCAACGGCGGCGACCAGGACTTGGATGGCATCCATGGCGAGTTCGCCGGACGGCATCAGGCGCAGTTGCAGGCAGCGCACGCGCAAGGCGCAGCGCACGTGCAGCCGGCTTGCGTCTCGGGGCGGGCCGCCGCGCATTGCGGGCCGCAGTCCACGCACGTGCAGGAAGCGCAGCCGCAAGCACAGGCGGCGCATTGCGCCCAGTCGTCGTTGGTGGCCAGGGCGGCGGGGGTCGGGAAGGAAGTCATTGCGAATCTCCAGGGTGGGTTGGGAAGATTCGAATTCTTCGCTCTCCACGCCTGGCGGACTTGAAGGAAGCGGCTGGAGTCGCGGCCGTTTCGTTCAAGCCGCGGCGCCCGGCGCGGGCAGCTGCAGTTCTCAGCCTCTCACTCGATCTTCGACTTCGCCTCGGGCGGTTCCGCCAATTTCGATTTGGCATCGTCTGCGGCTTGCTTGCCGTCCCCGATGTGGCGATCCAGGAAATTCAGAACCGCAGTGAGGTAGCGGGCCTCGTCGCGGACCCAGAAGAAGCCGTGGCCCACTTTCTCCATCGGCATCCATTCGACCGACTTGCCCTGGGCCTTCAGCGCCTTGACCATGTTTTTGCTCTGCGACGAGAAGACGCGCGTGTCCTCCTCACCGTGCGCGATCAGCAAGGGGACTTGAACCTGCGCGGCATGCCTGACCGGCGACACCTCATCGAGTTCGCGGCGTGCTTGCGCGGCATCCCCGATGTGCGCGCGCATCAACTCGCGCGACGCGGCCGTCGAGTCGTCGAAGATGCTGTGGCCGAGCATCTCGCCCAGGTCACTCACGCCGGCAAAGCTGATGCCGCATTTGTACAGCCCCGGGGTCTTGATCACGCCCCACAAGGCCGCGTATCCGCCATAGCTTGCGCCCGAGATGCAGATGCGCTGGGGGTCGCTCACCTTCCCTGTGACCAGGTAATCGACGCCGTCCGTGATGTCGTCCTGCATGGCCCGGCCCCATTGCCGATAGCCCGCTTCCTCGAAGCGGCGCCCGAACCCCGCCGAGCCGCGGAACTGCGGCTGGAAGACCGCGTAGCCGCGGCTTGCAAGCAATTGCACCTCGTCGTTCCACATCCAGCGATCTCGCAGCTGCGGCCCGCCGTGGATCAGCACCACGGTGGGCGCCGGTTTGTCGCCGGCTTGCGCGGGCCGCGTGAGGTAACCCTGGACGATCATTCCGTCGCGCGCCTTGTAGCTCACGGTCTCCATCGGACGCATTCGCTTCGGATCGATGTTCGGCCGCGCCGCTCCGAGCTCGCGCATTTTTGAGGTCTTGGTATCGAGCAAATACCAGTGACCCGGGTCGACGTCCCCGTAGGACATGATCAGGACGAGTCCGTTCTTGTCGCCTTCCAGCACATTGATGCGGCCGGGAAGCGCCGCGTCCACGGAGGCTTGAAGCGCAGCCCATCGTTGTTCGAACCACGTGATTTGCGGCTTGATGCCCGCGGTCACCACCTTGTCGAAGTTCGGCTGGTCGAGCCCCGTCACGCCGACGATGTCTTCGGTCGGGTGGCCGGCCATCACCTCGACATGCTGGCGCTTGGCGGCGTCATAGCGAAACACGGCGTAGGTATCGCGTCCGTGACGCGAGTAGACCGCCAACGTGTCAGGCTCGGGAAGGACCCGCATCGGGACCCAGTAGTCGCCGGTGACCGGGGTTTCCTCGAGCAATTGCCACGGCGCGTCTTCGCTGGTCCGATACCAGTTGCTGACCTCCGTCTTCTCGGCCCAGAAGGCCGTGTCCATCGTCGTCACTGCGCGCAACGCGCCCGACGCGTCGAATGCCCACGACAGCAACTTGCCAGGCAGCGAGAGGCGGTACTTGCGGCGCTCGCCGGTGCGCGCGTTCACGGCGTCGATGTCACCGTCCTCGACGTCGCGGTAGGCCAGCACCCAGTCGGACGACGCCCCTTTCTCAAGCATGCGCCGGATGAACCGTTCGCCGAGGGCGGCCACGCGCTTGCCGGTGAGATCGACGGAGACCGACTCGTTGTTGGAATAGTCGACGGCAAGCAGATCGTTGCCGATCCAATGCACGGCCACCGGCCAAACGCCGTAGAGGTAGCTCGAATCGCGTTGCCATCGCGCCAGCGCGACTGGGCGCGACGTGCTCAGTTCCAGCAGGAACGCCGCCGTCTGCGCACCTGCCTGTCCGATCCCGGCCACCCATTTGCCGTCCGGCGAGAGCGTCATCGAGGAAATCCGCGGCGGCACGAGAAAATCGTTGAGCGGGATCGGGGTGGTTTGCGACCAGGTCGGCTGGGACCAGGCAAGGAACACCGTGATGAAGGCAAGGTGCGCCCAGCGGGCGAGCGCCTTCCCTGATGCGTGAACTGCGGGCATCGTCGTCCTCTCCGTCTTCTCCGTTTTCCCGGATTATCGCGGGGCTGACATCCTTGCCGCTACGCCGCGATCCGATAGACCCGCCGCGCGTTCTCCACGAACAGTTGCGCCCGCTCCCGTTCACTGAAATCAGCGACGTAGCCAGCGAACGCTTCGAAGATGTCCGTGTACGACGCGCACAGGCTGTCCACCGGGTAGTTGCTGCCGAACATGCAGCGGCCCACGCCGAACAGTTCGATCACCTCCAGCACCACGCGCCGGTTGGCGTCGCGCCGCCACTGGTAACCCGCCTCGCCGATCCCGCTGATCTTGATCGCGACGTTCGGCTGCGCCGCCATCTGCGCCAGCGCGCTTCGCCAGGCCCGCAAGCCTTCCTCGCTGCGGTCCGACGGTACACCCGCGTGGTTGATGACGATGGGCGTGTCGGGGAAGTCGGCGGCCACGCGCGCGGCTTCGTGCAAATGCCACCAGGGCGTCTGCAGTTCGTAGTGCAGGCCCAGGGGCTGCAGCCGCGCATAGCCTTGCAGCCAGGCCGCATCCGTCATGCCGCCCGGCGGGCCGCCGGGTGCCGCATTGGCGCGTGGCTTCTGCCGCACGCCGCGCACGAAATCGAAAGCGGCCAGCTGTTCCAGCGTGCCGGCTGCGTCGGGCTGGTGCAGCCAGGCCTGGCCCACCGCCACCGAAGGAAGGCCGCAGTGCTCGCGCAGCGTGGCGATGAAGCGCATCTCGCCCACCGGATCCTTCGGGTCCCACTCCGCCTCGACGTGCACGCTTCCCAGCAGGTGGATGCCCGCCGTGTCGCGCCGGTAGTCGGCCGGCAGGTAGGGCCGCTTCAGCGCCGAATGGTCACCGTAGCGATGCGGGGGCTGCCCCGCATCGTTCAGCCACGGGTAGTAGTGCGCCTGCGGATCGTAGAAGTGATGGTGGGTGTCGATCAGCGACAGCATGCTGCCTTTACTTGACCCACTTCTCCACGACGTCCTTCGGGATCTCGGAGCCGTGGTACTTCTTGAAGATCTCGTTGAGCTTGCCGTTCGCGTGGTTGGCCTTCACCCAGCCGTTGATCCACGCCAGCAGCTGCGGGTCGTCCTTGCGGACGCCGATGCCCAGGTCGTTGACACGCAGCACGAACTTCTGCTCCAGCTGGCGCTGCGGCGCCTTTTCCTGCATGGTCTTGAACAGCGCGCTCGACGTGCCCACCAGGTCGGCCTGGCCCGTCACCACGGCGGTGATCACGCCGGCGTCGTCGTCATAGCGCACCACGGTCGCGCCCTTGGCGTTGTCCGTCAAGTCCTTGTCCTGCGTGGTGCTGCGGTTGACGGCAACGCTCTTGCCGGCCAGGTCGGCGTAGCCCTTCACGTTGATGCCCTTCACGCCGCCCACCAGCGAGATCTGCGGTGCGTACGGAATCGAGTAGTCGACCACCTTGGCGCGCTCGGGCGTCCACGCCAGCGTGGAGATGATGATGTCCGCCTTTCCGGTCTGCAGGTTCGGGATGCGGGTGGCGCCGACGGTGGGCACCACTTCGAGGGCGACGCCGAGGTCCTTGGCCAGCAGCACGGCCACGTCGTAGTCCGAGCCCGTCGGCTTCATGTTCGCGTCGGTCATGCCCGAAGGCGGCACCGCCAGGTCGATCGACACGCGGATCTTCTTGGCCGCGCGGATGGTGTCGAGCGTGTCGGCCTGTGCGCCGAAGAAGGCCGCCGACAGGGCAGTGAGCAGCAGGACGCGGCGGAACAGGTTCGTGGGGCTCATGGTGTCTCCAGTGGTTGTGGTGAGGGAACTCAAAGGCCGGTGCCCAGGAACTGCTGGAGCTCCTGCGTCTGCGGCCGGTCGAACATGCCGGGCCCGCCCTGTTCCCAGATGCGGCCCTTGTGCATGAAAAGCGTGGTGTCGGCGACGTTGCGCGCGAAGGCCATTTCGTGGGTGACCAGCACCATCGTCATGCCGCCGGCAGCCAGGTCGGCCATCACCTTGAGGACTTCGCCCGTCAGCTGCGGGTCGAGCGCCGAGGTGACCTCGTCGAACAGCATCACCTGCGGCTCCATCGCGAGCGAACGCGCAATGGCCACGCGCTGCTGCTGGCCGCCCGAGAGCTGCTCCGGATAGCTGCCGGCCTTGTCGGCCAGGCCGACCTGCGCCAGCACCCGCTCGGTCAGTTCCTTCGCCTCGGCGCGGGTCTTGCCCTTGCTGTGCCGCGGCGCGAGCGCGATGTTCTCGGCGGCGGTGAGGTGCGGGAAGAGGTTGTAGCTCTGGAAGACGATGCCGACGTCGCGCCGCAGCTGGCGCAGATCCAGCTTGGGATCGCTCACCTCGTGGCCGCACACCTGGATGCGGCCCTGGTCGATGCGCTCCAGCCGGTCGATGCAGCGCAGCGCCGTGCTCTTGCCGGAGCCGCTGCGGCCGATGATGGCGAACACCTCGCCCTTGTTCACGCTGAAGCTCACGCCATCGAGCACCTTCAGCGCGCCGAAGCTCTTGTGCACGTTCTCGAGCTGGATGACGCTCATGCTGCGGCCACCTCCACGCGGTGCGCCACGAGCAGGCGGCGTTCGAGCCGCCGGCTCCACCACGACAAGGGGAAGCAAAGCAGGAAATAGAGGCCGGCAACGAGCATGTAGACCAGGAACGGTTGGAAGATGGAGTTGTTCACCACCTGGCCGGCGCGGGCCAGTTCGACGAAGCCGACCACCGAGGCCAGCGAGGTGTTCTTGACGATCTGCACCATGAAGCCCACGGTGGGTGGCGTGGCGATGCGCAGGGCCTGCGGCAGCACCACGAGGCCCATGCGCTGCACCCGGGACAGCGCCAGGCACTCGGCGGCTTCCCACTGCGTGCGCGGCACGGCCTGGATGCAGCCGCGCCAGATCTCGCCGATGTAGGCGCTGACGTAGATCGTCATGGAGAGGCCGGCCGCCACCAGGGCGGGCAGGCTCAGGCCGACGATGCTGAGGCCGAAGTACGCCAGGAACATCAGGATCAGCAAGGGCGTGCCCTGGACCAGCTGCACGTAGCCGGTCGACAGCCAGCGCAGCCCCCGGATCGGCGAGATGCGGCACAGGGCCACGATGAAGCCGAGCAGTCCGCCGCCGACGAATGCCAGCAGCGAAAGCACGAGCGTCCAGCCCGCGCCCTGCAGCAGGAACTGGAAGTGGTTCGCGTTGAAGGCGTTGTTCACAGCGGCGTCCCCAGCTTGCGGCGGCGCGTGAACAGCGCCTGCCCGGCGGCCCAGAAGGCGCCGCGCATCAGGAGGGACAGCAGGAGGTAGAAGACGGCCACCACCGCATAGGTCTCGAAGGAGCGGAAGGTGTCCGACTGCACGCGGTTGGCGATGGCCGTCAGCTCCTCGGCCGAGATCTGCGAGGTGATGGAGGTGGCCAGCATGAGCAGCACGAACTGGCTGGTCAGCGCCGGATACACCCGTTCCATCGCGGGGCGCAGGATCACGTGCCAGTAGATCTGCGCGCGCGAGAGCGCCAGGCACTCGGCGGCCTCGATCTGGCTGCGGTGGATCGACTCGATGCCGGCGCGCATGATCTCGGTGGTGTACGCGCCCACGTTGATCACCATTGCCAGCACGGCGGCGACGAATGCGGGCACCTTCAGGCCGATGCTCGCGAGCCCGAAGTACACCAGGAAGATCTGCACCAGCAGGGGTGTGTTGCGGATGGCCTCGACGTAGATCGCGCACGTGCGCGCCACGAAACGGTTGTGGCTGCCGCGGCCGATGGCGCACAGCGTTCCGATCAGCAAGCCGAGCAGGGTCGCGGCAATCGACAGCTTGAGCGTGAGCCAGGCGCCGTGCATGAACAGCGGCCACTGCGCCAGGACGCTGGTGAAGTCGAACTTGTAGGTCACGCTGCGCCCAGTTCGTCCAGGTAGGGAATCGAGGACTGGGCGCCGGCCCGCGTGACGCAGACCGAGGCGGCCTGGATGCCCCGCAGGACGGCGTCGTCCATGGATTCGCCGGCCACCCGCGCCGCGCAGAGCGCGCCGATGAAGGTGTCGCCCGCGGCCGTCGTATCCACGACCTGCACGGCCAGCGCCGGGAAGTGGCGGCAGCCGGCTTCGTCGGCAACCAGAACGCCCTGGCTGCCCAGGGTGACGATCGAAGTCGACGGTCCGCGCTTGCGGATCGAGATGGCTGCCGCGGCCGCGGTTGCGGGGTCGCTGACGGGCAGACCGGCCAACTCCGAGGCTTCGATCTCGTTCAGCACGATGATGTCGACCAGGGACCAGAGTTCGTCCGGAAGCTGGCAGACCGGCGCCGGATTCAGCACCACGGTCGCACCTTGCGCGCGCATGAACTGCGCGGCGCGCACCACCTCGGGCATCGGCACTTCGCATTGCAGCAGCAGGTACTTGCCCGCGAGCGCCTCGGGCTCGGCCTTCAGCAGGTCGTTGGCGCCGGGGATGATGGTGATGCGGTTCTCGCCCGCTTCGTCGACCATGACGACCGCCACGCCGGTGGTGCCTTCGACGGTCCGCACGTTGCCTGTGGCGATGCCGTCCGCGGCCAGCGCATTGCGCAAGGTCCGGCCGAAATCGTCGTCGCCCACGCAGCCCACCATGGCGACGCGGGCGCCCTGGCGGGCGCAGGCCACGGCCTGGTTCGCGCCCTTGCCGCCGGGATTGGTGAAGAAGGATTGGCCGTGCAGCGTCTCGCCGCTGCGCGGAGCGCGCGCGACGCGGACCACGAGGTCCATGTTCATGCTGCCGAAGACGACGATGTCGGGGGTCATGCGCGTTGGGGGCTGCGCCGCGCGGCGGGCCGCTGGGCCTGCGCCTGCGCGGCGTCCAGGCGCAGGTTCGCGCCGATTTCGAAGTGCGCCGTCAGCAGCGCATCCGCTTCCACCGGGTCCTTGCGCTGGATCGCCTGCAGCAAGGCCTCGTGGTGGTCGATCAGGTAGGCGTCCACCTGGGGGACGCTGGCGATCACCCGCCGGCGTTCCTGGTGGGATTCCTGCAGCAGCTTGGCGACGGCGGCGTACACGCTGGACAGCGCGGGCGAATGGGCCGCCTGCACGATCATCGTGTGGAAGTGGAAGTCGGCCGCACCGCCTTGCGCCGGGTCGTCGATGGTGGCCTTGATTGCCTGCAGCGCCTGCGCCAGGCGGTCCAGGTCCGGCGCCAGGGCGCGCGTGCAGGCCAGGCGGATGGCTTGCCTTTCGATCGCGATGCGCGCCTGCAGCACGTCGTCCACCGCGCCGGCCTGCTGGGCCAGCACCAGGCTGAAATAGTCGGCCAGCGCCGTGAAGTCCGGCTCGCGCACGACCGTGCCGTAGCCGCGCCGGATCTCGACCGCGCCCAGCGTGGAGAGGGCCGTCAGTGCCTCCCGGATCACCGGGCGGCTGACGCCGAGGGCGCTGGCCAGGTCGCGCTCCGGCAGGAGCCGGTCGCCGGTCTTGAGGCGGCCCGACATCAGTTCGTCCCGCAGGAAGGACATGACGCGCTCGTAGCCGTCCTCGCTGGCGTCGGCTTGCTGGGTGATCCGGATCGGCTTGGTCATCGCGGCAACGGGCTCAGCCTTGCTTCGTGCCCTGCAGCAGGGACCGCGCGGCTTCGCGCTCCAGCTCGCCGAGCTTCTCGACGCGCCGGCGGAAGTGTTCCTCCGTGCTGAATTCGGCGGCGAGGAAGGTCTCGATGACGTCGCGTGCCACCTGCGGGCCGATGATCCAGGCGCCGATGCACATCACGTTGACGTCGTCGTGCTCCACGGCCTGGCGCGCCACGAAGGTGTCGTGGCAGACCGCGGCGCGGATGCCCGGGATCTTGTTGGCGGCGATGCAGGCGCCGGCGCCGGTTCCGCAGACGAGGATGACGCGGCGGACCTTGCCCTGCTGGATGAGGGCGATCGCCTGGCGCGTGACGTCCGGGAAGTCCACGGGGGCATCCGAGTTCGCCCCGACGTCGATGATCTGGTCGCAGTGCTGGGAGAGGACTTCCTTGACGAACCCCTTCAGCAGGAAGCCTGCGTGGTCGTTCGCGAGGCCGATCGCCGGCCAGCGGGGCACCGCGATCGCGTGCTTGGAGCGTGATTCGTCTCTGGACATTCCGGGGATCCCTTGCGACATGCTGCAGCCGATGGCTGCCTTACCGTGGTCTTACCAAGGGTAGGCCACCGGCCGGGGCATGTCATCAGGGATTGCCCGGATGATGGGCGCGGACCGCGTCCGCCTTGCCTCAATGCATCAGCGGCTGGTCGCCCAGTTGCTCGCGCAGGCGGCGCGCGCTCTCCTGCAGGCGACGGATCTCTGCGAGGGCGGCTTCGACCCGCTCCGAGGCGGCGCCCGCCTGCTGGAGGTCGAAGGCGCGGTCGAACGCGAGTTCGGCATTCCTGTCGATCGCCGTGAGCTGCGAGCGCAGGCGGCCGACATTGGCAATCGATGGCGTGGTCATGGAAGTCTCCAGTCGGAAAGTCCGATGCCCGCAGTGTGGGCGCGCCCGGATCGGCGGCGCTGTAGTCAGGCGTGGATCCTTGGCGTGGGCCGCCGCCGGGCTCCCGTGTCGCCGGAAGTCACGGCGGGAGTGGCTCGCCGGCCCCCCGCCGGTTCACTTCGTGGAACACCCCCCGCAGCCATTTGTTGGCCGCGTCGTGCTGCATCCGCCGGTGCCAGAACTGTTGCACGTCCACCTTCGGCGGCTTGAAAGGCAGCTCCACCCGCTGGATCGCGATGTGCCGCTCCAGCACCGTGGCGATGTCGTCCGGCACCGTGGCGATGAGGTCCGAGCCGGGCAGGATCGCCAGCAGGCTCATGAAGTGCGACAACTCCAGCGCCACTTCGCGCTGCATTCCCTTCTCGGCCAGGAAGGCGTCGAGCATGTGCTCGCGCCCGTCGGGCAGCACCACCACGTGCTTGGCCGCCAGGAACTGCTTCATGGTCAGGCGCGGGCCGGCGGCCTTGTTGCGGGCGCAGGCGATGCAGGAATAGGAAGTCTTGAACAGCGCCTGCTGGAAGAAGCCGGCGCGCTGCAGGTCGGGGAAGAAGCCCACCGCGAGTTCCGCCGTCCCGGACTCCAGCGCTTCCGCAGCCGCCTGGCGGGGCAGGGCCAAGGCGCGCAGGCGCACCTGCGGCGCCTCCTTGCGCAGCCGCCGCAGCACGCGCGGGATGAAAGCCACCTCGCCGATGTCCGGCGTCAGGATCGTGAAGCTGCGCTGCGCGGTGGCCGGATCGAACGCCGCCGGCTGCAGGATCTGCGTGCTGATCGCCTCGATCACCGCATGCACCGCGGGCGCCAGCTCCAGCGCGCGCGGCGTGGGCTCCATCTGGGAGCCGGTGCGGACGAACAGCGCATCGTCGAACAGCACGCGCAGCCGCGCCAGCGCGGCACTGGCCGCCGGCTGGCTCAGCCCGACCGCCTCCGCCGTGCGGTTGACGCTGCGAAAGCGTGCCATGGCGTCGAAGATCACCAGCAGGTTCAGGTCGACCGAGCGAATATCCATGCCGTGGATTTTATGTATCCACCGCATCCCCTGTTCAGATAAGGCTGCCGTCCCTACGATCGTCGGATTACAAGGAGACAAGTGCCCATGAAACGCAGAGACCTCGTCCGCGCCGCCGCGCTGCTGCCCCTGGCTCCCGCGCTGCGCGCGCAGGGCTGGCCGCAGCGGCCGGTGAAGTTCATCCTGTCGCAGCCCGCGGGCTCGGGTCCGGACATCCTGGCGCGCTACGTCGCCGACCAGCTGGCGCGCAGCTGGAACCAGGCGATCGTGATCGAGAACAAGCCCGGCGGCCAGAACTTGATCGGCGCCCAGGCCGCGGCGCGCTCGGCGCCGGATGGCTACACCTTCTACTACGCCACCACCGCGGCGATGGTCACCAACCCGTTCACCTTCAAGTCGCTGCCCTACGACCCGGCCAAGGATTTCGCGCCGGTGCGCCTGGTGGGCCGCAGCCCCTTCATCATCGCGGCGGCCGCGAACTTCCCGGCCAGGGACCTGGCCGAGGCGCTCGCCAAGGCCAAGGCCGAACCCGGCTCGGTGTCGATCGCGACCGAAGGCCCCAAGACCTTCTCCGGCATGCTGGCCGACAGCGTCGCCGCGATGGCCGGCGTGAAGCTCAATCACGTGCCTTACACCAAGGCACCCGATGCGCTGCAGGATGTGATCGGCGGCCGCGTGCAGCTGGTGTGCCTGCCGGACGCCGCGCTCACGGCGTACATCAAGGGCGGCCAGGTGAAGCCGCTGGCGATCAGCACCGCGCAGCGCCAGCCCGACCTGCCCAACCTGCCGACGCTGGGCGAAACCTTCGCCGGCTTCGAGTACACGGGCTGGAACGGCCTGTTCGCGCCCGCCGGCACGCCGGCCGACGTGCTCACCCGCGTCAACCGCGACCTGGAAGCGGTGCTCCGGCAGCCCGAGGTGGCGCAGCGCATGCTGGCGCTCGGTTCCATCGTCGAACCCAAGATGACGGTGGCCGAATTCGACACCTTCATGCGCGGCGAGCGCGAGCGCTGGGGCAAGACGGTCAAGGTCCTGGGCATCCAGCCGGAATGAACGCGAAGACGATGCGCTGCGCCTGCGGCATCGACGCGCACGCGCACGTCATTCCGGAGAACTTCCCGGCCTACATCGGCAGCAAGCTGCCGGGCGACTGGCCGTCCATGGCGCCGGCGCAGGCTTGCCATCGCAACGTGATGATCTCGGGCAAGGTGTATCGCACCGTCTCCGACAAGTGCTGGGACACGGGCAAGCGGCTCGCCGACCTGCCAGCCATGGGCCTGAAGCTGCAGGTGGTGTCGCCGATGCCGGAGCTGCTCTCCTACTGGATGGCCCCGGCCGACGCGCAACAGCTGCTGCGCTACCTGAACGACCAGATCGCCGGGATGGTGGCCGAGAGCGGGGGCGCTCTGGCAGGCCTGGGCGCGGTTCCGTTGCAGGACATGGACCTCGCGATCGCCGAACTCGAATACGTCGTGAAGGTGCTGGGCTTCCCGGGCGTGGAGGTCGGCAGCAACATCAACGGCATCGCCATCGGCGACCCGCGGCTCGATCCCTTCTTCGAGGCCTGCGAGGCGCTGGGCGCCGCGGTGTTCGTGCATGCGATCCGGCCCGCGGGCATGGAGCGCCTGGTGGGGCCCGCCTCGCTGCAGCAGGTGATCGGCTACCCGGGCGACGTGGGGCTGGCCGCCGCGTCGTGCATCACCAGCAACCTGCCGGTGCGCCGGCCCAATTTGCGCATCGCCTTCAGCCACGGCGGCGGCACGCTGGCTTCGCTGCTGCCGCGGCTGGAGCAGGGCTGGGACGTGTTCCCCGCGCTGAAGGATTCCATGGCGCAGTCGCCGCGCGAGCAGGCAGGCAAGCTGTTCTACGACACCCTGGTGTTCGACACGCCCACGCTGCGCCACCTGGTGGCCAGCTTCGGCAGCACGCAGCTGCTGGTGGGCACGGACTACCCGTTCAACTTCCACGACCGCACGCCGGTGGAGCGCATCGAGGCCGCGGGCTTCGACGAGGCCACGCTGGCGCAACTCACGCATCGCAACGCCGAACGCTTCCTCGGCCTGAAAGCAAACCCATGAGCTCCCCCTGGATCGCCGGCCTGCGCAGCGTGGCACTGAACGTGCCCGACCTCGCCGCCGCCGAGAAGTTCTACACCGAGACCTGGCAGCTCGAGGTCGTGCACCGCAAGGACAACGCCATCTACCTGCGCGGCAGCGGCAGCGACCATCACCTGCTGGCCCTCTATGCCGGCGGCGCGGTGCCGCAGATCCGCCAGGTGACCTTGCGCGCGCGCAGCGCCGAGGCGCTGCAGGCCGTGGCCGAGGCCGTGCCGCGCGCCGGCGGAACGATCATCTCGCCGATCGGGCCGCTCACGAAGAACCCCGCCGGCGGAACCGGCCTGACGCTGCGCGACCCGCACGGCCGCGTCTTCCAGGTGGTGCATGGCGACACGCGCGTGGACGACCGCGGCGTGCAGAAGGACCGCCCGATCCGCCTGACGCACGTCGTGCTGAACAGCCATGCGGTCGACGAGACGCAGAAGTTCCTGTCGGAAGCGCTGGGCTTCCGCCTCGCGGACCGCACCGGGATCATGGCCTTCATGAACTGCGACACGGACCACCACACGATCGCCATCGGCATCTCGGACAACGACGCGCTGAACCACATCGCCTTCCTCATGCCCGACTACGAGTCGGTGATGCGCGGCGGCGGCCGGATGAAGGACGCCGGCTACCCGATCCAGTGGGGCCCCGGCCGCCATGGCCCCGGCAACAACCTCTTCAACTACTTCATCGACCCCTTCGGCATCGTCATCGAATACACGGCCGAAGTGGAGCAGGTCGACGAGAACTACCAGGCGCGCGGCCCCGAGGACTGGAAGTGGCCGCCAGGCCGCGTCGACCAGTGGGGCATCTCCCCGCCGCCCGGCCCCGTCCTGAAGGAAGCGCAGAAGCGCATCTTCTTCGCCCCGACCCACTGATTTCACGAGAGAGAACACCATGCGATTCACCACCTACCTGCGCAAGGGCGAAGCCCGCCTGGCCGTCGTCGACGGCAACGACCTCGTCGACCTGAACGACGCCAATCCGCAAGTTCCGGCCGACATGCGCCTGGCCCTGAAGGCCGGCGTCGATCTCGCCCAGGCCGCCGCCGGCGCGTTGAAGGACAAGGCCAAGCGCCAGCCGCTGGCAAGCGTGACGCTGGCCCCGCTGGTGCCCGAGCCCGGCAAGACCGTCTGCCTGGGCCTCAACTACTTCGACCACGCCAAGGAAGGCGGGCGCGAGAAGCCGGACTACCCGTGGTTCTTCTTCCGCGCCGCGTCCTCGCTGGTCGCGAGCGGACAGCCCGGCATCGCGCCGCAGGTCTCGACCAAGTTCGACTACGAAGCCGAACTCGCCGTGGTGATCGGCAAGAAGGTGCCGCGCCACACCAAGGAAGCCGACGCGCTGCAATACGTCTTCGGCTACAGCTGCTTCAACGACATGAGCGTGCGCGACTACCAGAAGCGCACGCCGCAATGGACCATCGGCAAGAACTTCGACGGCACCGGCGGCTTCGGCCCGGTGCTGGTGACAGCCGACGAACTGCCGGAAGGCGCCAAGGGCCTGCGCATCCAGAGCCGCCTGAACGGGCAGGTGATGCAGGACGCGAACACCAGCGACATGATCTTCAGCGTGGCCGAGACGATCGCGCTGCTGGCCGACGTGTGCACGCTGGAACCGGGCGACGTGCTGGTGATGGGCACGCCGGCCGGTGTCGGCCAGGCGCGCACGCCGCCGGTGTGGATGAAGGCCGGCGACACCATCGAGATCGAGGTCGAGCGCATCGGCGTGCTGTCCAACCCGATCGTCGCCGAGGCGAACTGAACATGTACGACGTAGCGATCGTCGGCTACGGTCCGGCGGGGGTGGTGGCGGCCGGCCTGCTGGGGCAGGCGGGGCTGAAGGTCTACGCCTGCGATCGCCTGGCCGAGGTCTACCGGATCCCGCGCGCCATCGCGCTGGACCACGAGATCATGCGGGTGTTCCAGCAGCTGGGCGTGGTCGACGCGATCGCGCCCTTCTGCGAGCCGTTCACGCCCTCGGAATATTTCGGCGTCGACGGCCAGTTGATCCGCCGCATGACGATGGTGGAGCCGCCTTATCCGCAGGGCTACACGCCTTCGATCGTGTTCACGCAGCCGAAGGTGGAGCAGGTGCTGCGCGATCGCGTGGCGCAGCTGCCCAACGTGCGGGTGGACCTGGGCGTGGAGATGAAGCGCATCGTGCAGGACGCGGAAGGCGTCACGCTGGAACTCTCCAACGGCACGGTGCGCGCGAAGTACGCGATTGCCTGCGACGGCGGCAGCAGCACCGTCCGCACGCAGCTCGACATGCCGCTGGAGGACCTGGACTTCGACGAGCCCTGGCTGGTGGTCGACGTGCTGGTCAACGAGCGGGGCCTGGCCAAGCTGCCGGAGACGAGCGTGCAGTACTGCGAGCCGGAGCGTCCCTGCACGCTGGTGATCGGGCCGAAGAACCATCGCCGCTGGGAGATTTCGCTGAAGCCCGGCGAAGACCCGAAGCAGGTCGCGACCGACGAGGAAACCTGGAAGCTGCTGGCGCGCTGGCTGACGCCGGAGGATGGCCAGCTGTGGCGGCAGGCCAGCTACCGCTTCCACGCGCTGGTGGCCGCGCAGTGGCGCAAGGGCCGCGTGTTCCTGGCCGGCGACGCGGCGCACATGCAACCGCCTTTCCTGGGGCAGGGCATGTGCCAGGGCGTGCGCGACGTCACCAACCTGGCGTGGAAGCTGGTGGCCGTGCTTCGCGGCGAAGCGCCGGATGCGCTGCTGGACACCTATGGCGCCGAGCGCAAGGCGCACGTGCGCGAGCTGACCAGCCGCATCAAGGGCGTAGGTGCCGTGATCTGCGAGCGCGACCCCGTGAAGGCGCGGGCGCGCGACGCGAAGATGCTCGCCGACTGCGGCGGTGTCGTGCAGGACACGCCGCGCCAGGACATCCTGCCGCGGCTGGAAACCGGCTTGCTGTCGGCGCAGGCGAGTTCGGCGCGGGGCAGCCTCTTTCCGCAGCCCTGGCTGAAGTCGGGGCAGCGGATGGACGAAGTGGCGGGCCATGGCTGGCGGCTTGCCCTGGCCGCGGGCGTGCAGCCGCCGGCGGCGTCCGCCGTGCGCGTCGTCTCCCTGGCGGACGAGCGCGAAGGCGTCGCCGCGGCCTGGTTCCGCAAGAACGAATGCGTGGCGGCGCTCGTTCGCCCGGACAACTACGTCTACGGCGTCGCGGCGAGCGAGGGCGAGGTCCCGGGCCTGCTTAGGGAATTTTCCGCTGCCCTCGCGTAGGCCTCCTACACGCCTGGCTCGGCAGTTCGTGCGGCAATCCGGGAGATTCCACGGCATTACCCCAGAGTGCAAGAACAACCGCAGCAGGCCCCCATGCGGGTCTTCATCGTCGAGGACTCTCCCAACATGCAGGTGGCCCTGCAAGACCTGGTGTGCTCCGTCACCGAGGCCGCGATCGTCGGCGTGGTGGCCTCGGAAGACGAAGCGATCGGCTGGGGCAAGGCCCATGCCGGTGGCTGGGACCTGGCGATCGTGGACCTGACCCTGGACCAGGGGGACGGCTTCAACATCGTGCGCGGACTCAAGTCGCTGTCCGCGACCGGCGCCGTCGTCGTCTTCAGCGCCTTCGTCACCGACGTGATCCGCCGCCATTGCCGCACGCTCGGTGCCGATGCGGTGTTCCACAAGGGCGAGAGCCGCAACCTCGCCAATTACATCGAGCAGCTGGCCGCTTCGTAGGTTGGGGTCCGCGGCCCGCAACCCGCCTCGTGCCGGCGCTGGTCGCCGAAAGCGCGGCGGCTCTTTCCTAGAGCGCCGCGTCCATGTCCGCGACGGCCGCAAAGAAGACTTCGCGCAGCCACGACAGCCCCGGATCCTTGGAGCGGTACTTGTGCCATTGCAGCGACTGCTTCATTTCAGGGAAGGCGAGCGGGGGCGCATGCACCGTCAGGGGCAGGTAACGCGCCGCCACCTTCGCCAGCCGTGAGTGCACGGTCGCGATGCGGTCGGTGCCCACGACGAGCGCTGGCGCCGACGCGAAACTGTAGGTCGTGACCTCGTCGCGCCGGGTGAGCCCGTAGCGCTGCACCACCCACCCCTCGAACGAACTGGGCTGCGACACGGCGGGCCGCATCGAAACGTGGCCCGCCGCGGCGTACTGGTCGAAGGTGAGGGGACTGCGTCCATAGCGCCCGCCGCTCCACACCACGCAGCTGAAACCTTCGGTGAACAGCGTCTCGACCGGATGGCTGGGCGAGCAGTAATCCACCGGCATCACCAGCAGGTCGACCTCGCCCTGTTCCAGCGAGCGCGCGGGTTCGTCCGTCTGCGGCAGCAGCGAGAAGCGCACGCCCGGCGCCTGCGCGTGCACCCGGGCCAACACGTGCGGCATCAGCGTGCTGAGCGTGAAGTCCGAGACGAAGACGCGGAACTCGCGGTCGGATTGCGCCGGCACGAACTCGGGCTGCGTCGCGATTGAAGTGTCCACGCGCAGCAGCAGGTCGTGCACGGTGTCGCGCAACGCCTCGGCCCGCGGCGTCATCTCCATGCGCCGGCCCACTTGCACCAGGAGCTCGTCGTCGAAGTATTCGCGCAGGCGAGCGAGGGCGTTGCTCATCGCCGACTGGCTCATATGCAGCTTCTCGGCCGCGCGGCTGATGCTCGACTCGGAAAGCATGGCGTCCAGCGCCACCAGCAGGTTCAGATCGAGTTTGTTGAATCGCATGGACGCCTAGGGTTAACCCCGAAAGTATTTGCGCAACCGATTCCTCGAATGGATACAAACAATTTTTCAAAGATCAGCCGCCTCCCTATTCTCGCGCCACTCAACAAGTGCGGAGCAAGGGAAAGCGCGTGGCAAAGCCGGCAGCCTCAGGATCGAAGCGCAACGTCGCCGTCATCGGCGGCGGGCTGGCGGGCCTCGCCTGTGCGCTGGCGGCCGCCCGCGCCGGGGCTTCGGTGCAGCTGTTCGCCCTTCGCGTTGCAGGCGACCCGGCCGTCCACGTCGACGTGGTCCCCAACATGCTGCGCGGGCTGGTCCAGCTCGGTGTCGGCGATGCCTGTGTACGCGCGGGCTTTCCCTACCGCCGCACCAGTGCGATCGGCCAGCGCGGCACGCCCTTGTATTCGCTGGACGCGGCCCGGCTCGCAGGTCCGCGCTATCCGGGCGCGCTGGGCATCACCAGCGCGCAGCTGCATGCCGTCCTGAAGGCCGCGGGGGCCGAAGCCGGCGTCGTGATGCGGCTCGGCGAACCCGTGGTCGATGTGGACGTCGAGGGGCCGCGGCTGCGCTTCGCGCGCGGCGAGCCCTTGCGTGTCGATCTCGCGGTGCTGGCCTGCGGCGCCCGCGGCGGCCTGCGCGAGCGCTTCTTCGGCGCCGACGCCCTGCCGGCGGAAGCCGAATGGTCTTGCGGCCTGGCGGGTCGGCCGCTGGCGCTGGACGATGCGCTCCAGGCCACCACCGCAGCCGGCGACCGCGCGCACGTGGTGCCGGTCAGCGGCTCGCTCGCAGGGGTGCGCGTCGCGTCGCGCCAGGCGATCGGCGCACTCGATGCGCAGGCGCTGCGCGCCCTGCTCGCGCGCTTCCCGGCGCCCATTGCCGCACTGGCCGCGCACGTGGAAGAGGGCGCGCCGGTCGTTCGCCAGCAGCTCGCTTCCGGCCTGCTCCCGCAACCCTGGGCGCGCGGTGCCGTGCTGGCCGTCGGCGACTGCGCGCATGCGCTGCCCGCGGTGTTCGGCCAGGCCGGGGCGCAAGCCATCGAAGACGCCGTCGTGCTGGGCGAGCTGCTGCGCCAGGAGGGCACCCCGGCCGCGATCGCGCAGCGTCTCGTGGCGCGCCGCTTTCCCCGCGTGCAGCAGGTGGCCGCCATCGCCATGCAGGCGGCGCGCTGGCAGGCGGCGCCCGAGGGCGACACCGACCTGCTGCAGCTGGCCCGCAGCCTCGACGCGGTGGTGCACGAGCCCGCCTGACCGATCCATCCATCACAACGACCCGAGGAGACCATGAGCCCCCGTTCCTTCCCCGCCCGCGGCATGCCGCGCCTGTCCGCGCTCGCCGCGGCGACCCTCCTGGCCTGCGGCGCCAGCCATGCCTTCGAGTTCGCGACCGAGAACCCCGACCTGAAGATCCGCTGGGACAACACGGTGAAGTACAGCGCGGCCGCGCGGGTGTCGGATCGCTCGCCCGGCCTGTCGCAGACGGCTTTCGGTCCCACCGGCGTGGTCGGCCCGAACAACGTCAACCAGGACGATGGCGACAACAACTTCGGCAAGGGCCTGGTGTCCAACCGCCTGGACCTGTTCAGCGAGCTGGACGCGAGCTGGCGCAACTGGGGCGCACGCGTCAGCGGCGCCGCCTGGTACGACACGCTCTACAACCGCGGCAACCAGAACACCACCGCCACGGCCAACCACGTGCCCGGCAACGAATTCCCGTCCGACACGCGCAAGCGGATGGGACAGGACGCCGAACTGCTGGATGCCTTCGTGTTCGGCAACTTCGACATCGGCAAGCACGCCGCTTCGGTTCGCCTGGGCCGCCACACCTTGCTGTGGGGCGAGAGCCTGTTCTTCGGCAGCAACGGCATCGCGGGCGGCCAGGCGCCCGTGGACCTGGTCAAGCTGCTGTCGGTGCCGAATTCCACCTTCAAGGAGATCGCGCGGCCGACCGGCAAGCTTTCGGGCTCGCTGCAACTGAGCGACGCGCTGACGCTCGGCGCCTACTACGGCTACGAGTGGGAGCCGACGCGGCTGATGCCGGTGGGCGCCTACCTGTCCACGAGCGACGCCATGGGCCCGGGTGGCGAGCGCATCCTGGCCGGCCCGGTCGGCACCTTCGTGCGTACGCCCGACGAGGAACCGAAGAACGGCGGGCAGGGCGGCGTGCAACTGCGCTGGCGCGCCGACGCCGTCGACACCGACTTCGGCTTCTATGCCATCCGCTTCCATCCCTACGGCCCGGCCAACATCTACACGACGCTGACCGGCTTCCCGCCCGCGCTCGCGGCCTCGGCCTACCGCTGGACCTACCACCAAGGCGCGCGCGCCTATGGCGCCAGCTTCGCCAAGACGATTGCCGAATGGGGCCTCGCCGGCGAACTTTCGGTGCGCGACAACATGCCGCTTTCCAGCAGCGGCGCGACGATCCTGCCGAACATCGGCGTGGGCACCACCTTCGACAACAAGGACAACCCGGGCTACGCCGTCGGCCGCACGGGCCACGCGCAACTGTCGTGGCTCGCGAGCCTGGGTCCCAACCCGCTGTGGCGCGAAGCGAGCTTCCTGGGCGAGATTGCCTGGAACACGCGCATGAAGGTCACCCATGGCGAGCAGTTCCTCAACCCGAACGCCGATCGCTCCGCCACCTCGGTGCGGGTCGTGCTGGCGCCCTCCTACCGGCAGGTCGCGCCGGGCCTGGACCTCACGCCCAGCATCGGCGCCAGCTACACGGCCGGCCGCTCGTCGGCCGTCGGCCCGGGCTTCGGCGTCGACCAGGGCGGTGACATCACGCTGGGCCTCACCGGCGTGTACCTGAACCGCTGGACCGCGGGGATCAGCTACGTGCGCTACTACGGCCCCGAAGGCCCGACGCTGGACAACAACAGCAACGCGCAGTTCAAGCAGTCCCTGAAGGACCGCAACTTCGTGCAGGTCTCGCTGCGCACCACCTTCTGACATCCACTGGAGACAAGACCATGAACCTGCGCACCTTCGCGCAAATCACGCTGGTGGCCGCTGCCGCCACCGCCCTGGTCGCGCATGCGGCGGTGGGCGCCGACGAAGCGGCCAAGCTCAAGTCCACGCTCACGCCCCTGGGCGGCGAAAAGGCCGGCAACGCCACCGGCACCATCCCGGCCTGGACCGGCGGCTTCACCACCCCGGTCGCGGGCGACAAGGCCGGCGGCCGGCGCAGCGATCCCTTCAAGGCGGAGAAGCCGCTGTACTCCGTGACGGCCGCCAACATGGCGCAGCACGCGGACAAGCTCACCGACGGCGTCAAGGCCATGCTGCGCAAGTATCCCGACTACCGGCTGGACGTCTACCCGACGCACCGCACCGCCGCTGCGCCGCAATGGGTCTACGACAACACCTTCAAGAACGCGACGAAGGCGCGGATGGAAGGCGACATGCCCGTGGGCGCGTACGGCGGCATTCCCTTCCCGATCCCGAAGACGGGGCTGGAGGCGATGTGGAACCACAAGCTCGCCTGGCGCGGCGCGTCGTGGCAGGCCGATTTCAACCAGTACCAGATCACGGCCGACGGCAAGGTGGTGCTGACCACCAGCGGCACGATCAAGCAGACCATGCCCTACTACTACGAAGACGGCAATGCCGAGAACTTCGGCGGCTACTTCTGGACGGTGAACCTGGTGAACGACGGCCCGCCGATCCGCGCCGGCGAGATGATCGCCGGGCGCGAGAACGTCGATGCCGACAAGAGCGCCGCCTATGTCTACCTCACCGGGCAGCGCCGCGTGCGCAAGCTGCCCAACGCCTGCTGCGACACGCCGACGCCGGCGAGCGCGGGCCTGATGTCCTTCGACGAGCTGAGCGTCTTCTCCGGCCGCACCACGCTGTTCGACTGGAAGCTGGTGGGCAAGAAGGAGATGCTGATCCCCTACAACGAGAACCGCCTGCTGCAGTTCAAGGAAGCGGACCTCGTCAAGGGCCAGCACCTCAACCCGGACGCCGTGCGCTGGGAGCTGCATCGCGTGTGGGTGGTGGAAGCCAGCCTGAAGCCGGGCCAGCGCCACCAGGCGCCCAAGGGCATGTATTACCTCGACGAGGACACCTGGCAAGCGATGCTGGGCGACCGCTGGGACGCCAAGGGCCAGCTGTGGAAGACCTTCTGGGGCTTCAATTACGTGATGCCCGACTTCCCCGGCACCGTGCAGCAGACCTTCGGCTTCTACGACCTGCTCTCGGGCCAGGCCTACATCTCGAACGTGCTGAACGACAAGAGCTACCACCACAAGGCGGCGGCGCGCTGGCCGGACAGCATCTTCACGGGCGAGGGCCTCGCGGCCCAGGGCGTGCGCTGAGGACGATGGCGTGAAGGGATTCCGTCTACTGCTGGCGGTCGGTGCGCTGGCCGCTTCGGCGCACGCTGCGCCCGTGGCCGACGCGCTGGAGCGCCCGGCGCTGGCCGTGCGCGAACCGGCGCGCAGCGTGCTGCTGGGCGCGGCGCTTTGCGGCAGCCGCGTCGTGGCGGTGGGCGAACGCGGCGTGGCCGCCGTGTCCGACGACGCCGGCGTTTCCTGGCGCCAGGCCCGCGTGCCGGTGTCCGTCACCTTGACCGCGGTGCGCTGCGTCGATGCGCACAATGCCTGGGCCGTCGGCCACGGCGGCGTGGTGCTGGCGAGCGTCGACGGCGGCCTCACCTGGACGCGCAAGCTCGATGGGCGGCGTGCGGCGCAGATCGCGCTGGACGCGGCCCGGACCGGCGGCGACGCGCAGGCGCAGCAGGAGGCGCAGCGGCTGGTGGCCGACGGTCCCGACAAGCCCTTCCTCGACCTGCACTTCTTCGATGCGAAGCGCGGCGTCGTCGTGGGCGCCTACGGCCTCGCCTTCGCCACCGAAGACGGCGGCCAGACCTGGCAGCCGTGGATGCAGCGCCTGCCGAATCCGAAGGGCGCCCATCTCTATGCGCTGCGCGTGCGCGGCGACAGCGTGCTGCTGGCCGGCGAGCAGGGGCTGGTGCTGCTCTCCACGGACGCGGGCCGCAGCTTCCGCAAGCTGGAGCTTCCCTATGCAGGCAGCTTCTTCACCGCCGAACTGCCGGCGCCGCAGGAGATCGTGGTCGCCGGACTGCGCGGCAACGTCTGGCGAAGCACCGATGGCGGCGGCGCCTGGTCGCAGCTCGCTGCCCCGGCGCCGGTGTCGGTCACGGCCTCCGCACTGGCGCCGGACGGCCGGCTGCTGTTCGCCAACCAGGGCGGCGAGATCCTGAAGATTGCAGGTCCGGGCCTCGTCGCCTTGCCGCTGCCGGCCTTGCCCCCCTTGAATGCCCTGCAGCCCCTCGCCGGCGGCGCCCTGCTGGCGCTGGGCGTGCAAGGCGCCATTCCGCTGCCGGCGAACGCCGGCAAGCCTTGAGAATCCGCATGCAAGATTTCGATCCGCGTTCCGGCTCCGCCGTGGAGCGCGCGCTCTTCAACCACCGCTGGCTCGTGCTGCTGCTGTGCGCGCTGGCCACCATCGTGCTCGGCTGGCAGGCCACGCGCCTGCAGCTCAATGCGAGCTTCGAGAAGACGATTCCCTCGGCGCATCCCTACATCCGCAACTTCCTGGCCCACCAGTCGGAGCTGTCGGGACTCGGCAACGCGGTACGTCTCGCGGTCGCGCCGCGCCAGGGCACGATCTACGATGCGCGTTACATGGAGACGCTGCGCCGGATCAGCGACGAGGTGTTCCTCGTTCCCGGCGTGGAGCGCATGCGCATGAAGTCGCTGTGGACTCCCGGCACGCGCTGGATCGGCGTCACGGAAGAAGGGCTCGACGGCGGCCCCGTGATTCCCGACAAGTTCGACGGCTCGCCGGCCAGCCTGCAGAAGCTGGCCGCGAACATCGCGCGCTCCGGCGAGATCGGCCAGCTGGTCGCGCGGGATGCGAAGTCGAGCGTGATTTTCGTGCCGCTGCTGGCGAAAGACCCACAGGGCCGGGCGCTCGACTACGGCCAGCTGTCGGAGAAGCTGGAAACCATCCGCGCGAAGTACGAAAAGGAAGGCGTGGACATTCACGTGACCGGCTTCGCCAAGATCATGGGCGACCTGATCGCCGGCGTCCGGGCCGTGCTGGTGTTCTTTGCCATTGCCGTGGCCATCGCGGCCGCCATGGTGTTCTGGTACACGCGCTGCATCCGTTCCACCCTGCTGGTGGTGGCGGCTTCGCTGGTGGCGGTGGTCTGGCAGCTGGGACTGCTGCCCACGCTGGGCTTCGCCCTGGACCCGTACTCGATCCTGGTGCCGTTCCTCGTGTTCGCCATCGGCATGAGCCATGGCGCCCAGAAGATGAACGGCATCATGCAGGACATCGGCCGCGGGCTGGACAAGCTGGTGGCCGCGCGCTTCACCTTCCGCCGCCTCTTCCTCGCGGGCCTCACGGCGCTGCTGGCGGATGCCGTCGGCTTCGCCGTGCTGCTGGTGATCGACATCCAGGTGATCCGCGAGCTGGCCATCGCCGCCTCCGTGGGCGTCGCCGCGCTGATCTTCACCAACCTGATCCTGCTGCCGGTGCTGTTGTCGTACACCGGCGTAAGCCCGCGGGCTGCACAGCGCAGCCTGCGCACCGAGAACGCCGAGGCGGCGGGTGGCGCCAGGCATCCGTTGTGGGCGACGCTGGACCGTTTCACGCGCAAGCCCTGGGCGAGCTTCGCCGTCATCGCGGCGCTCGTTCTGGGAGTCGCCGGCGTTGCCGTGAGCAGCCAGCTCAAGATCGGCGACCTGGACCCCGGCGCTCCCGAACTGCGCCCGGACAGCGCCTACAACCGCGACGTCGCCTTCATGAACGCCAGCTACGGCGCTTCGTCGGACGTGCTGGCCGTGCTGGTGAAGACGCCGGAAGGGCAGTGCGCCAGGTACGACACGCTCAAGCGCGTCGACGCGCTGGAATGGGAGCTGCGCCAGCTCGATGGCGTGGAGAGCACCAACACGCTGGGTCTGCTGAACCGGCGCGTGCTGACGGGCCTGAACGAAGGCAACCCCAAGTGGTACGAGCTGCTGCCCAACCAGGAGATGCTCAACACGATCACCGCGGGAGCGCCGCGCGGCCTCTACAACGAGACCTGCGGCCTGCTGACGCTCTATGTCTACCTGAAGGACCACAAGGCCGACACGCTGGCGCGCGTCGTGGCGCACGTCGCAGGCTTCGCCGCCGCCAACGACACGGCCGACGTGAAGTTCATGCTGGCGGCCGGATCGGCCGGCATCGAGGCAGCCACCAACATCGTGGTGCGGGACGCATGGCGGCAGATGCTGGTGCTGGTCTACGCGGCCGTGATCGTGCTGTGCTTCCTCACCTTCCGCTCCTGGCGCGCGGTGGTCGTCGCCGTGCTGCCGCTCATGCTCACGTCCGTGCTGGCGGAGGCCCTGATGGTCGTGCTGGGCATCGGCGTGAAGGTGGCGACGCTGCCGGTGATCGCGCTGGGCGTGGGCATCGGCGTCGACTACGCGCTGTACATCCTGTCGGTCACGCTGGCGCAGATGCGCGAAGGCAAGAGCCTGTCCGAGGCCTACTACCGGGCCTTGCTCTTCACGGGCAAGGTGGTGATGCTGACCGGCATCACGCTGGCGATCGGCGTGGTCACCTGGGTCGCCAGCCCGATCAAGTTCCAGGCCGACATGGGCCTGCTGCTCGCTTTCATGTTCCTGTGGAACATGCTCGGGGCGCTGGTGCTGCTGCCCGCGCTCGGGCATTTCCTGTTGCGGCCGCGCCGGCTTCCCGTGAATGGTGGGGTCGACTTCGTCGAACCCACCCTGCAAGTCCAATGAAAAACCTGTTCTCCCTCGCCTTGTTGCTGCTGGCCGTCGGCGCTGCCGCGCAGACGCGCGTGGTCACGCTCGGCACCCAGGGCGGTCCCTTGCCTTCGGTCACGCGCGCGCAGCCGGCCAACGCCGTCGTGGTCGGCGACCGCATCTACCTGGTGGACGCCGGCAACGGCGTCGCGCGCCAGCTGGTCGCCGCCGGACTGGACTACCGGAAGGTGGGCACCGTCTTCATCACGCACAACCACGACGACCACGACGCCGACTGGGGCACGCTGCTCGGCTTGCAGTGGAGCACCGGCCGCCGCGCCGAAACGCATGTCTACGGGCCGGCCGGCACCGAATCGATGCTGCAGGGTTTCCTGCAGTACTTCGCGCCGAATGCGCGCATCCGCATGGCCGACAGCCCGGGCTACCCGGTCCCGCAGAAGTCCTGGCACGCGCACGACATCACCACGCCCGGGCTCGTGTTCCACGACGACCGGATCACCGTCACCGCCGGCGAGAACTGCCATTACGCGCCCGGCCGCGACGGCCAGGACAGGTCCTGGGCCTTGCGCTTCCAGACACCGGACCAGGTGATCGTCTTCAGCGGGGACACCGGCCGCTGCCCGCAGCTGGTGGAGTTCGCCCGCGGCGCCGACCTGCTGGTGCACGAGGTGATCGACCTGGCGCTGATCGAGCAGGCGATGCGCCGCGAACTGCCGCCGCAGATCGCCGAAGGCCTGATGCGCCACATGAAGGAGGAGCACACCACCGCCGAGGATGTCGGCCGCCTGGCCGCGGCCGCGCAGGTGAAGAAGGTGGTGCTGACCCACGTCATCCCCGGGCGCGACGAACCCGACGCCGTCTACCTCGATGCGGTGAAGAAGCACTACGGCGGCTCCGCCGTCGTGGCCCGCGACCTGATGGCTTTCTGAAAGAACCGCATGCAAGACAGGAACCAGGCGCTGCTCGCGCTCTCCGGCCGCCTCCTCATCGCGGCGCTTTTCCTTCCCGCCGGCCTCGGCAAGATTGCCAACTTCGCCGGTATCACGGGAATGATCGCCAGCAAGGGCTTGCCCGCGCCGGCGGCGTTGGCTGCACTGGTGATCGCGCTGGAGCTCGGCGCCTCGCTCGCGCTGCTGGCCGGCTTTCGGATCCAATGGGCCGCGCTCGCCCTCGCAGTCTTCACCGTCGCCGCCGGCCTGCTGTTCCACGATTTCTGGGCTGCGCCGGCGGCGCAGGCGATGGCGCAGCAGCAGGCCTTCTTCAAGAACCTCGGCATCGCCGGGGGCCTGCTGCTGCTCGCCGCGCTCGGCCCCGGCCCGCTCACCCTCGATTCCCGCAAAAAAGGATCCTGAATGTTCCGCTACTTCCCCACCAACTACATCTGGAACCTCTCCGTCGACCTCGCCATCGAAATGGGCGCGCGCATCGGCGAGATCGAGGAGATGTGCGCGCCGTTGCAGGAGGCCGCCAAGGCGCCCGATGCCGCCGGCACGCAGGCCTTCCGCGAAACCTGGCAGCGCATGGCCGACAAGCTGTGCGCGCTGGCCGAGGAAGACGAAGGCCGCGGCCGGCTGCTGTCGGCCGGCGAGAAATACAACCGCGCGGCCACCTACCTGATCACCGCGGAGCGCCTGCAGGCCCACGATGCGCCGGGCCGCCTCGCGCTGTACCGCCGCTTCCTGGAGGTGTACGCCAAGGGAATGCGGCTGTCGCGCGAAGGAACGGTGCGGGTGGAGATTCCGTATGAGGGCAAGCACCTGTCGGCGCTGTACACGCGGGCCGAGGGCGTGGAGGGCAGGGCGCCGCTGCTCGTGCAGGTCAACGGCCTGGATTCGACCAAGGAGATGAAGCAGCGCGTCGGCCTGCCCGCCTGGCTGGCGCGGCGCGGCGTCTCCTCGCTGGTGGTGGACCAGCCCGGCACCGGCGAGGCGCTGCGCCTGCACGGCATGACCGCGCGCTTCGACAGCGAACACTGGGCCAGCCGCGTGGTGGACTGGCTGGAGGGGCGCGACGACGTGGACGCGAAACGCATCGGCATGGAAGGCGTGTCGCTGGGCGGCTACTACTGCCCGCGCGCGGTGGCCTTCGAGCCGCGCTTCGCCTGCGGCGTCGCCTGGGGCGCCAACCACGACTGGCGCGACGTGCAGAAGAAGCGGCTGGCGCGCGAGGGCAACCTGCCGGTGCCGCACTACTGGGCGCACGTGCGCTGGGTCTGGGGCGCGAAGGACAACGAGGACTTCATGCGCATCGCCGAGAACGTGCATCTCGACGACGTGCTCGATCGCATCAAGGTCCCTTTCCTGGTCACGCACGGCGAGAAGGACTCGCAGATCCCGCTGCAGTGGGCGCACCGCACCTACGAGCAGCTGGTGAACAGCCCGAAGCGCGAGCTGAAGATCTTCACCCACCGCGAAGGCGGCGTGCAGCACTCGAGCTTCGACAACAGCATCAACGCCGGCCACTACATCGCCGACTGGGTCGCCGAGACCCTGGGCGGCCGCACGGCCTGAATCTCAGAGAGGACAACACCCCCATGAACATCATCGGACCCGACGCGCTGGTCTTCGGCGTCGACGACGTCGCCGCCTGCACGCAGTACCTCACCGACTACGGCCTCCAGCCGGTCGGCGGAGGCCGCTTCGAAGCGCTGGACGGAACCGCCATCGTGCTGGCCGCGAAGGACGACAAGTCGCTGCCGCAGGCGCTGGGCACCGCTAGCATGCTGCGCAAGACGATCTACGGTTGCGCCGACCAGGCCACCGTGGACGCGATCGCGAACGAGCTGCGCAAGGACCGCGAGGTCAGGCAACTGCGCGGCGGCGCCATCGAGAGCGTGGACGACATGGGCTTCGCGCTCGGCTTCCAGGTCAGCGTGCGGCGCGCACTGCAGCTGCCGGCGGAGACGGTCAACGCGCCGGGCGCGCCGCCGCAACGTCCCGCCAACGTGGTCGCCGTGGATTTCAACGCGGTGGTCAAGCCGCGCACCCTGTCGCACGTCGTCTACTTCGTGCCCGACTCGGCCAGGGCCGAGGCCTTCTACGTGAAGCGCCTGGGCTTCGTCTGCACCGACCGCTTCGTCGGCGTCGGCCCTTTTCTGCGCCCGGCCGGCACCCCCGACCACCACACGCTGTTCATGATCCAGACGCCGCCGCAGATGAAGGGTTGCGAGCACTTCACCTTCCACCTGGGCGGCCCCACGGAAGTGATGCTGGCCGGCAGCCGCTTCGTGGCCAAGGGCTACGAGTCGTTCTGGGGCCCCGGCCGCCACCAGTTCGGCTCCAACTGGTTCTGGTATTTCAACAGCCCGCTCGGCTGCCACGTCGAGTACGACGCCGACATGGATCTGCACGACGGCCAGTGGACCGCGCGCGAGGCGGCGATGGGCGCGGACGCCTCGCAGCTGTTCCTGTTCCAGTACCGCGACAAGTGGGCGCCGGGCGGACCGCCCCCCGGCGCCCAGCGCGTCGCGGTGGACCATTGAGGCAGGCCATGCGGGTCCGCCTGTGCCATGCCGGCGAGCTGGAGGAGGGCCGCGCGCGCGGCTTCGACCCGACGGGCACGGGCCACGACACGATGTTCGTGGTCCGCCGCGACGGCCTGCATGCGTACCGCAACGAATGCCCGCACTGGGCCGACACGTCCATGGCCTGGCGCAAGGACGCCTTCCTGAACGCCGACGGGACCCGCATCGTCTGCGCGGCGCACGGTGCGCAGTTCGACATCGCCACCGGGCTTTGCACGCTCGGTCCCTGCGAGGGCGATTCGCTCACGCGTGTGGACCTCATCGAATCGGAAGACGGGTCGCTCAGCGTCGATCCGTCGCAACTGGAGACAAGCACATGAAGACCCTGATCATCGGCGGCGGATTCTCCGGCATGGCGGCCGCCATCGCGCTCAGCCGCGACGGCCACGCCGTGGAACTGGTGGAAATCGATCCCGGCTGGCGCAGCTACGGCGCCGGCATCAGCCTGGGCGGCGCCACGCTGCGGGCCTTCCGCACGCTGGGCATCCTCGACGCCTTCCTGGCGCACGGCTTCGCCGGCGACGGCGTCGACATCTGCATCCCGACCGGCCAGAAGGTCGCCTCGCTGCCGACGCCGCGCATCGCCGGGCCGGACGTTCCCGGCGGCGGCGCGATCATGCGGCCGGTGCTGGCGAAGATCCTGGCCGATGCGACGCGCGCGGCCGGCGTCGACGTCCACCTGGGCTGCAGCTTCAGCAGCATCGCGCAGGATGCTGAAGGAGTGGAAGTGGCCTTCACCGACGGCCGCCGCGGCCGCTATGAGCTGGCCATCGGCGCCGACGGCCTTTATTCGAAGACGCGCGAGGCGCTGTTCCCGCAGGCGCCCAGGCCCCGCTACATGGGCCAGGCCGTGTGGCGCGCCGTGCTGCCGCGGCCCGCGGAGGTGACGCACCCGGTGATGTGGGTCGGGCCCCGGGTCAAGGTCGGCGTGAACCCGGTCTCGCAGGAAGAGATGTACATGTTCGTCACGGAGGACCGCGCCAGCAACGAGCACGTGGCGGCCGCCGACTTCCCCAGGCTGCTGGGCGAGCTCCTGGCGCCGTTCCCTGCGCCGCTGCTGCAGCAACTGCGCGCGCAGCTGGCCGCGCCCGAAGCGCGCATCGTGTTCCGCCCGCTCGAAGGCCTGCTGCTGCCGCAGCCCTGGCACTCGGGCCGCGTCCAGCTGATCGGCGATGCCGTGCATGCGACCACGCCGCACCTGGCCTCCGGCGCCTGCATCGGCATCGAGGACGCGATCGTCCTGGCGGAGGAGCTGAAGAAACACGGCGCCGTCGCCCCGGCGCTGGCCGCCTTCGAGGCCAGGCGCTGGGAACGCTGCCGCATGGTGGTCGAGAACTCGGCCCGCCTGTGCGAGATCGAGATCGCCGGCGGAGACAAGCAGGAACACGCCAACCTGATGCGCGAAAGCATGGTCGCGCTGGCCCAACAGATCTGAGGAGACGATGATGATGAATAGGACTTTGCGCCGGGCGACCTTGCCGCTCGCCCTTGCGGCCACCGTCGTCGCCGTGACCAGCTGCGGCGGCGGCAACACCCGCTTCGAGCAGCCCGTGATCGGCGCGCGCCAGAAGGCCGTACTCACCGTCGACAGCTACCGCTTCCGCGACGCCAACGGCAACGGCCAGCTCGATGCCTACGAAGACTGGCGCCTGAGCGCGCAGGCCCGCGCGGCCGACCTGGTGGCCCGGATGTCCCTGGACGACAAGGCCGGCCTGATGATGATCGACACGCTGAACCCGGACTTCGGCGGCGCGGTGGCGAACCCGGCCAACGACTACCTGGTGAACCAGCGCATGCGCCGCTTCATCTTCCGCAGCACGGTGACCGGCTCGCCGGTCCTGTCCGCGAGCCCCGGCCTGAACGGCCAGGCGGTCACGCCGCTGCAGGCCGCCACCTGGACCAACGCCATCCAGGAGATCGCCGAGGCGTCATCGCTCGGCATCCCGGTGCTGTTCAAGTCGAACGCGCGCAACCACTACGACCGCGCGGCGCGCTTCGGCACCACGTCCGACGCCGGCGCCTTTTCCGAGTGGCCGAAGGAACCCGGCCTCGCCGCGACGCGCGACCTGGCGCTGATCAAGGACTTCGCGCAGACGATGGGCGCGGAGTGGAAGGCCATCGGCCTGCGTGGGATGTACGGCTACATGGCCGACACCGCGACGGAGCCGCGCTGGTTCCGCATCAACGAGACCTTCAGCGAAGACTTCGACCTGAATGCCGACATCGTCCGTACGCTGGTGGAGAACCTGCAGGGCGGGCCGGTGAACCCGAACACGCCGGTTGCGCTGACCATGAAGCATTTCCCGGGCGGCGGGCCGCAGGAAATGGGGCTGGATCCCCACTATTCCTTCGGCAAGAACCAGGTGTACCCGGCCGGCCAGTTCGGCAATCACCTCAAGCCCTTCAAGGCGGCCATCGACTCGGGCGTGTCGGCGATCATGCCGTACTACGGCGTGCCGATCGACGTGACCTACGAGGGCGTGCGCTACGACCAGATCGGTTTCGCGTTCTCGCAGCAGATCGTCAACGACCTGCTGCGCGGCAAGCTCGGTTTCAAGGGCTACGTCAACACCGACACCGGCGTGGTCACCGACCGCGCCTGGGGCCTGGAAGGCAAGACGGTTCCCGAGCGTGTGGCCGCCGCGATCAACGCTGGCAACGACCTGCTGTCCGGCTTTCACAGCCGCCAGACGATCCTCGACCTGGTGGCCGCCGGGCTGGTGACGCCGGGCCGCATCGACGAAGCCGTGACGCGTGTCCTGATCGAGCAGTTCCAGCTGGGCCTGTTCGAGAACCCTTATGTCGATGCCGCCCAGGCAGCCAACGTCGTCGGCAACGCCGATGCCCGCGCGAAGGCGATGGATGCCCAGCGCAAGTCCATCGTGCTGCTGCAGAACCTGCCGCGCGGCAGCGGCAAGACGTTGCCCCTGCCGGCGCCCACTGCCACCGCGCCGGTGAAGATCTACACGATGGGGCTGAACGCCGGCGTCGTCGGCGGCGCCGACTACGGGGGCTACACGGTCGTCAACGGCGACTACGGGCGCGGGACGCCCAATGCCACGCGGCCGAGTGCAGCCGGAGCGGACTACGCGATCATCCGTGTCGAAGTCACCAACCCCTATGCGCCCTCGACGGCCGGGCCTTTCGCCACGCCTACCGGCCTCTACCGCAGCAAGGATCCGCTGTGGGGCGCCAATCCGGCCTTCATCGATCCGCGCACCGGCAAGACCTGGGGCGCGCAGGACTCCTGCGTGCTTCAGCCCGTGCTCAACCCGGTCTGCGTGGACGATGCCGTCGGCCTCCTCGGGCCGGGGACCGCTGCCGGCCTGCTGTTCGGCGGCTCGCTGCCCTGGGAAGGCAACAACCTGTCGTTCACGACCATGGCCGCCTCCGCTTCGTGGCAGGTCGCCCCGAAGCTGGGCGACATCCAGGCCGTGATGAACGAGGTCGGCGCCGACCGGGTGATCCTCGCCATCTACTTCCGCCAGCCCTACGTGCTGGACGAGGCGAGCGGAATGCGGAAAGCCGGGGCGATCCTGGCCGGCTTCGGCGTGAGCGACGCGGCGCTGATGGACGTGGTCACCGGCAAGTTCGCTCCCAAGGGCAAGCTGCCCTTCGCCCTGGCGAACAACCTGCAGGCCGTGATCGCCAACGACCCCGATGCGCCGGGCTATCCCGCGGCGGACACGCTGTTCCCCTTCGGCTTCGGCCTGGGCTACTGAGGAGCGCGCATGAAGTCCCCCGACAACTGGTCCGGCCGCATCGCGCTGATGGTGGCGCATTGCGCGGGCATGGTGGATCTTGTGGCGCTGCCCGTCTGGGTGGGCACGCTGATCGCGCGCTACGGCTTCGATCCGCAGCAGGCCGGCGCGCTGGCCACGCTGTTCCTGGCCGGCGCCGTGGTGGCGAGCCTCTGGGTGGCGCCGCGCTTCCACCGCGTGCAGCCGCGATGGGTGGCACCGGCCGCCTACGGATTGGCGGCGATCGCGTTCATGGGCTGCAGCCAGGCGACGCAGTTCGGTTCGCTCGCCATCCTGCATGCGCTGGGCGGCCTGGCGGCCGGCACCGGGCTGAGCGTGACGCACGGGACGGTGGGACGCAGCGCCAATCCGCACCGCCTGTTCGGCATCATGGGCACCGCGCTGGGCGTCTTCGGCGTGGTCTTCATGGCGGCGGCGCCGCAGATCATCGCCGCGGTCGGTGGCCCGGCGTTGTTCCTGGTGTTCGGCGGCGTGATGGTCGTGGCCTGCCTCGTGACCGCGCTGCTGTTTCCCGACCACGCGATGCCTCGCGCCGGCCAGAAGCCCAAGGCGTCGGCCCTGCCGCGCCAGGTGTGGTTCGGCATCCTGGGCATCAGCTGCATGGCGCTGGTGCAAGCCATGGTGTTCAGCTTCCTCGAGCGCATGGGCGCCGACCGGGGCTTCGGCACCGCGGCGGTGAACGGGCTGCTGATCGCGCTGGGCCTCATCAACCTCGTGCCGGGTGGCCTGGCCGCCGCGCTGCAGCGCAAGCTCGATCCCCGCAGCGTGGTGCTGGCCGGCGCGGCGCTGCAGGCGGTGCTGGCGCTGGTGCTTACCTGGAGCACCGGCTTCCCGCCCTATGCGGCAGCCGGCGCGGTCTTCGTCGCCGTGATGATCTTCAGCCATACCTTCTGCTTCGGCCTGCTCGCGGCGCTGGACCCGAGCGGCCGCGCGGTGGCGGCCACGCCCGCCATGCTGATGGTCGGCTCCGCCATCGGCCCCATCCTGGGCGGCACGCTGGTGAAGGGCTTCGGCTATCCCGCGCTGGGCGCCGTGGCGCTCGTGATCGACGTCGCCGCGCTGGTCCTGTTCGCGCGGCTGGTCGGAGGGCGTCCCGCCGTTGCGGCAGTTAAAGGCGCGGCAACGTGAGCGCGCGCACCATCGTCCGCTGCGCGCGCTTGTTCACCGGCCTGGAGGAACAGGCGCGCAGCAACCAGACCCTGGTGATCGAGGGCGGCGTCTTCCGGCACGTAGTCCCCACGGCCGAGGCGCCACCGCAGCAACCCGGCGACAGCGTGATGGATGCCGGCGCGCATTTCGTCATGCCGGGCCTCGCCGACGCCCACACCCACCTCGTGTTCGGCAATGCGCGCAGCGAGGAAGACATCGACTTCTGGACCACGCCGGAATTCCGGGCGCTGCGCGGCCTGTTCTTCGCGCAGCGCGTGCTGGCGGCCGGCTACACCTCGGTGGTGGTGCCGGGCGATGCGGGCAACTGCAGCATCGCCGTGCGTGACGCGATCAATGCCGGCCTGTTCACCGGCCCGCGCATCGCCGCCAGCAGCAACGTGATCGCCAACCGGCACAGCCTGAACGACTGGTTCCCGGAGCACGTGGGCACGCCCGACTACGTGAGCGGTCGCCTGTGCACCACGCGCGAGGCGCAGCTGGCCGAGGTGCGGCGCCAGGCCAAGGCCGGCGTCGACTGCATCAAGGTGGCCATGGACGGCACCCACTTCCGCGAGGACGGCACGCACATCGCCGCCTTCACCCAGGACGAAATCAGCGCGATGGTCGACGAGGCGCATCGGCTGGGCAAGAAGGTGGTGACGCATGCCTACGGCAAGGAAGCGGTGCTGTACGCGGCGCGCGCCGGCGTCGACGTGATCAACCACGCCTTCTTCGCCGACGATGCCTGCATCGAGGCGATGCTGCGCTCCGGCAGCAAGGTATCGCCGACCCTGACCTTCCTGCGCAACAACGTGGAGTTCTCCGCGGACCATGAGCCGTCGGTCGGCTCGGGCTACAAGGCGGCGCAGCTGCGCGTGATCGAAGTGGCGAAGAAGACCCTGCGCCGCATGCGCGAGGCCGGCGTGCCTTTCGTGGCGGGCAGCGACTCCGGCTTCGCCGTCACGCCGTACGGCGAGTGGCATGCGCGCGAGATCGAGATCCTGGTCGACTGGATCGGCTTCACGCCGGGCGAGGCGCTGCGCATCGCCACCAGCGGCACCGCGGCGCTGCTGCCGCGCGGCAACACGCTGGGCGCGATCGCGCCGGGCCGCCGTGCCGACTTCCTGTTCGTGGCGGGCGATCCGCTGCAGGACGTGCGCATCCTGCAGCGCAAGGACGCGATCGCGGCGGTGCACCTGGATGGCCGGGCCGTGCGCATCGAGGAGCGGGCGTACGACCCGTACAAGGTGACCCACCTAAGCTCGCTGAAGTGGACCGAGGTGTACACCCGGGAGCGGGTGGCGGCGAAGTAGCGCGGCTCGCGTCAGCCGCGCGTGCGCCGGGCAGGGCGCGCCCCGGCTGCCGGCGGCGGCGTGTCGTCCGGCGCCTGCGGCATCTGCAGCGGCGCGCGGCTCTGCTCGTTGTTCACGTGCACGAACTTGCGCAGCAGCTCGATGAAGTGCTCGCGCTCGTCCGGCTCCAGCGCGCCCAGCAGCTCGCTGCGCATGCGGTGCACGCCCTGCACCAGGCCATCGAGGAGCTTTTCACCGTCGGCCGTCAGGTGCAGCTGCAGCTGGCGGCGGTTGGTTTCCACCACGCTGCGCGTCAGCAGGCCCTTGCCTTCCAGGCGCGCGGCGGCGGTCGCCGTCGTGGACGTGTCCAGTGCAATGCGTTTCGCCAGGCCCACCTGGTCGATGCCGGGAATCTCGTGGACCATGCGCAGGATCGCGTACTGGATGGGCGTGACCTCGCGTCCCACGTGCTCGTCGAACATGCCTTGCGCGATCTGGTGCGCGCGCCGGATCAGGTGCCCGGGCTGCTCGTAGAGGTCTTCCCCGACCTCGCGCTTCTTCTTCACGACGCGCTTTGCGCTGCTTGCTGCCATGCGCGCATTCTCCGGGAAAACCCGTGCGCCCGGCCCGGGCGTACATTCAGTATACTGACAATCAGCCTACTGAACGTGAGTCCAACCATGCACCGTCGCCGTTCCCTTGCCGCCTGCCTGCTGGCAGCCCTCCCGCTCGTTTCGCCGGCACAGTCCGCGCCCTTCAAGGTCGGCCTGGTCCTGCCGATGACGGGGCCCTTCGCCTCCACCGGCAAGCAGATCGATGCCGCCGTGCGCCTGTACATGGCGCAGAACGGCAGCAATGTCGCCGGCCGCACCGTCGAAGTCCTGTTGAAGGACGACCAGGGCGTGCCCGAGACCACGCGCCGCATCGCGCAGGAGCTGATCGTCAACGACAAGGTCGACGTGCTGGCCGGCTTCGGCGTGACGCCGGCGGCGCTGGCGGTCGCGCCGCTGGTCACGCAGGCCAGGACACCCGCGGTCATCATGGCCGCCGCCACCTCCAGCATCGTGGCGGCCTCGCCCATGTTCGTGCGCACCAGCTACACGCTGCACCAGTCCGCCTCCACCATGGCGGAGTGGGTGCACAAGGAAAAGATCGGCAACGTGGTGACCATGGTGTCCGACTACGGCCCGGGCATCGACGCCGAGAAGGTCTTCAAGGAGCGCGTCGAAGCCAATGGCGGCAAGGTGCTCGAATCGATCCGCGTTCCCATGCGCAACCCCGACTTCGCGCCCTTCCTGCAGCGGGTGCGCGACCGCAAGCCGGAGGCCGTGTTCGTCTTCATTCCCTCGGGGCCGGCCGCTGCGCTGATGAAGCAGTTCACCGAGCGCGGGCTGGACAAGGCCGGGATCCGCCTGATCGGCGACGGCGGGGTCACCGATGACGACCTGCTCGATGGGATGGGCGACGCCTCGCTGGGCGTCGTCACCTCCTTCCACTATTCGGCGGCGCACCCCTCGCCGGCCAACCGGAAGTTCGTGGACGCCTTCAAGGCCGCCAACGCGGGCATGCGGCCCAACTTCATGGCCGTGGGCGGCTACGACGGCATGCGCGTGATCTACAAGGCGCTGGAAGCGACCCAGGGCAAGGGAGGCGGCGCCGCGCTGGTGGCCGCGATGCGCGGCCAGACCTTCGAGAGCCCGCGCGGGCCGGTGGTGATCGACGCGCAGTCGGGCGAGATCATCCAGGACGTCTATATCCGCCGCGTGGAGCGCAAGGACGGCCAGCTGTGGAACGTGGAGATCGACGTGAACAAGGCGGTGCGCGACCGCTCCGCGAGGAGCTGACATGGGCATCGAAACGAAACCCGCGCACCTGGCGCCCTTTCCGTCCGATCAATGGTGGGTGGCCGGCTTCGGCTGGGAACTGAAGGATAAGCCGCTGGCGCGCACCTTGTTGGGCGTGCCGCTGGTACTGTTCCGCACGCCGGAAGGCCAGGTCGCCGCGCTGGAAGACCGCTGCTGCCACAAGGAGCTTCCGCTGTCGCTGGGCGCGATCGAGCCGCGCGGCCTGCGCTGCGGCTACCACGGCCTGCTGTTCGACTGCGCGGGAACCTGCATCGAGGTCCCGGGGCAGGCAATGATCCCGCCGAAGGCCCGGGTGCGCGCCTATGAACTGCGCGAGCGCGACCAGATCCTGTGGATCTGGTTCGGCGCCACGCCCGACAGCCGCCCGGTGGACGAGCCGCCGGCCTATCGCTTCCACGGCGACCCGGAGTACAGCTTCGGCGGCGACATGGTGCATTACGACGCTCCCTACCAGCTGGTGCACGACAACCTGCTGGACCTGAGCCACCTGGGCTACGTGCACGTGCACACCATCGGCGGCAACCCGGGCGTGCACATGAACGCCCAGATGAAGGTCACGCAGGACGGCGACGTGGTGAAGGTGGTGCGCCACATGCGCGGCTCCGAAGCGCCGCCCACCTATGCGCAGGCCTGGCCCTTCAAGGGCCGGATCGACCGCTGGCAGGAGATCGAGTTCCACGTGTCGCACATGCGGATCTGGACCGGGGCGGTGGACGAGGGCGAAGCGCCGCTGGACGATCCGCAGCGCGGCGGCTTCCACATGCGCGGCTTCCATGGCGTGACGCCGGAGACGGCGACCACCAGCCACTACTTCTGGACGATCTCGACCAACCCGCGCTCCAATCGCGAGGAAGTCACGAAGGTCGTGGTCGACCAGACCGCCCGCACCTTCCTCGAGGACAAGGACATCATCGAGGCGCAGTGGAAGAACCAGCAGCGCTTCGGCTTCCGCCCGCAGGTGGACTTCCACGTCGACATCGGGCCGAACCGCGCGCGGCGGGTGATCCAGCGGCTGGCGGGCTCCTAGAAGATCGAAAGCCCCGTCCTGGCCGTGAACAGCTCCAGCGCCTTCATGCCCAGCAGGGAGTTTCCGCTGGGCGCCAGGGCCGGCGACCACACGCACAGGGTGAGCCGGTCGGGCACTACGGCCACGATACCGCCGCCGACGCCGCTCTTGCAAGGCAGGCCGACGCGAAACGCGAACTCCCCGGCCGCATCGTAGGTGCCGCACGTGAGCATCAGCGCATTGATGCGCCGCGCCTGCCGTTCCGTCAGGACCTGCTCGCTGGAACATGGATGCGCTCCGTCCCGGCACAGGAAGCCGGCCGCGCGGGCCAGCTGCAGGCAACTCATGCGAAGCGCACAGGCGTGGAAGTACACGTCGAGCACCGTGCCGACCTCGTTGTCGATGCGGCCGAAGCTTTTCATGAAGTTGGCCAGCGCCACGTTGCGGAATCCCGTGGCCGCCTCGGACGCCGCAACTTCCTCGTCGAACGCGATCGCTTCGCCGCACAGGCTGGACACCAGCTTCAGCAGCTCGGTCTTCGCATCCAGCCGGCTGACCAGGCGATCGGTGACGGCGATCGCGCCTGCATTGATGAAGGGGTTGCGCGGGATGCCCTGCTCGGACTCGAGCTGCACCAGGGAATTGAACGCGTTGCCCGAGGGCTCGCGGCCCAGGCGCTCCCACAGGGCCTCGCCCAGCTCGCGCATGCCGAGCGTCAGCGTGAACAGCTTGGAGATGCTCTGGATGGAGAAGGGGGTCTTGCTATCGCCGGCATGCGCTTCCTCGCCTTCGCGGGTGCGCAGGGCGATCCCGAGCTGCGCGGCCGGGACCCTGGCGAGGGCGGGAATGTAGCTGGCGACCTGGCCCTCGCGGCCCAGGTCAGCGCGGAGCTCAGCGACGATTTCCTCGAGGAGGGGCTGGAATTGCATGGGGCATTGTGCGTGCTCCGCCCTATTGCTGCGAAGGCTGCAGCAGCTTGATTCCGTCGAGCTGGAAGTGAAGCAGCGTGTCCTGCAACGTGACGCCGCCGGTGCTGAAGCCGCCTTCGCGGACCATGTCGAAGCGATGCACCTGGTAATCGCGCGGCGCGTCGGTGCTCCCCAGCACCTGCGGCTTGGACGCCACCATCCACAGCGTCATGAACCCCACCGGGTAGCTGGTGCCGTCGATGACGGCGGGAGAGAACGAGCCGATCCGGACGATGTCTTCGTAGCCGGGGATGCCCTGGTCGTTCTGCACGGTGATGCCGACGCCGCTGGCCGACATCTGGTGCCCGCCTGCTAGCATCGTCATGGTGCCGTTCGGGTCGTTGTACGAGCAGGTATTGTTGAAGCAGGTGCCCACCGGGGCCGTGGCGGTGTCGAAGGAGAAGGTGCCGGTGACCTTCTCTCCGGGCTGGGCAACGTAGGTCGACGAGTCGACCGTGCCGGTGAACTCGTAGCGCAGGACTTCCGCGGAGGCGGCGCACGCCCAGAGTGAGCAGGCGGCGGCGAGCGCCAGGTGATTGCGGCGAAAGTGCATCTGGTCCATCCCTTGGGTCGTTATGGCGTCGATGCTACGAGGCCATGAGCGCGGCCGCAAGCTGCTGTGGCGGCGTGGCGTCAGGCGCAGCCCTAATCGAATTGCAGCTTCGCCTTCGTCGCGATGCCACGATAGAGCACCAGCTCGTCGCGGATGGCCGCGCCCATGGCCGCCGGCGTGCCGCCTTGCGCCGCCAGGCCCAGTTCGGCCAGGCGCTTCTGCACCGCGGGATCACTTGCCGCTGCCAAGGCTGCCTTGCTCAACTTGTCCATTGCCGCGGGCGGCGTGGCCGCGGGGGCGAGCAGGCCGGCCCACGACTGCTGGACGAAGCCTTTCAGGCCCGCTTCGACGGCCGTGGGCGTGCTCGCAAAGCGCGGGTCGCGCTTCTCGCCGGTCGTTGCGAGGAGCTTCACGCGGCCCGCGTCGATCAGCGGCTTGGCCGCGCCGTCGAAGGCCAGGTCCAGCAAGCCGCCCGCCACGTCGTTGAGCGCCGCGCTGGTGGACTTGTAGGGAATGTGCACGAGGTAGGTGCCGGTGAGCGACTTGAAGAACTCGCCGGCGAAGTTGGCGCCGCTGCCCACGCCGGCGCTGCCGTAACTCAGCTTGCCGGGGTTCTTCTTCGCGTAAGCGACGAACTCGGGCAGCGAGTTCACCGGCAGGTTGCTGCGCGTCACCATCTGCAGGCTGTAGGTGGCGGAGATGCCTACCGGCGCCAGCACCTTGGTGATGTCGTAAGGCAGCCTGGCGTCGATCACCGGCAGGATGCTGTAGCTGCTGTTGGTGAACAGCAGGGTGTTGCCGTCGGCGGGCGCCTTCGCAACCGCGTCGATGCCGATGCGGCCGCCGGCGCCGGGCCGGTTGTCGATGATCGCGGGCAGCCCCAGCTGCTGGCCCATCTTCTCGCCGATGATGCGCGCGGCCTGGTCGGTCACGCCGCCGGCCGGGAAAGGCACGATGATCTTGAGGGTGGCGGGCTGCGCCTGGCTGGCGCCGGCCACGGCGGTGAGCGCCAGGGCCAGCAGGCTGCGTCGGGACGGGTTCATGCTTGTCTCCTTGTCTTTGTTCAGCTGTAGGCCGGTGCGAGGCCGTCCCAGCACAGGTACTTGGTTTCCAGGAATTCGTCGATGCCGTAGTGCGAGCCTTCGCGCCCCAGGCCGCTTTGCTTGACGCCGCCGAAGGGCGCGACTTCGTTGGAGATCAGCCCGCAGTTGATGCCCACCATGCCCGACTCCAGCTGTTCCGCGGTGCGCCAGACGCGCGCGGCGTCGCGGCTGAACAGGTAGGCCGCCAGGCCGAACTCGCTGTCGTTGGCCAGCGCGATCGCCTCGTCGTCGGTCGTGAAGCGGATCAGCGGCAGCACGGGGCCGAAGGTCTCCTCGCGCGCGATCGCCATGTCGGCGCGCACGCCGGCCAGCACGGTCGGCTGGAAGAACGACGCGCCGAGCGCGTGCCGCTTGCCGCCGGTGAGCACGCTGGCGCCGGCCGCGACCGCATCGCGCAAGTGGCCTTCCACCTTCTCCACGGCACCGCCGTCGATCAGCGGCCCGACCTGCACGCCGGCCTCCAGGCCGTTGCCCACCTTCATCTGCGCGGTGCGCAGCGCCAGGCGTTCGGCCATCCGGTCGTAGATGCCGTCCTGCACCAGCACGCGGTTGGCGGCGATGCAGGACTGGCCGGTGTTGCGGAACTTGGCCTGCAGCACGCCTTCGACGGCCAGGTCCAGGTCGGCATCGTCGAACACGATGCAGGGCGCGTTGCCGCCCAGTTCCATCGAGCATTTCTTGATGGTGGCGGCCGACTGCTGCAGCAGCACGCGGCCGACCTCGGTGGAACCGGTGAAGGTGATCTTGCGCACCAGGGGATGCGCGGTGAGCGTGTTGCCGATGGCGCGGGTGTCGTTGCCGGTGAGCACGTTGAACACGCCCGGCGGAATGCCGGCGCGCTGCGCGAGGTCCGCCAGCGCCAGCGCGGTCAGCGGCGTCTGGCTGGCGGGTTTGACCACCATGCTGCAGCCGGCGGCCAGCGCGGGGCCGGCCTTGCGCGTGATCATCGCTGCCGGGAAGTTCCAGGGCGTGATGGCGGCGCAGACGCCCACCGGCTGCTTCAGCACCACGATGCGGGCGGTGTCGCGCGGCGCCGGCACCACGTCGCCGCGCACGCGCTTGGCCTCTTCGGAAAACCACTGCACGAAGGAGGCGGCATAGTCGATCTCGCCTTTCGCCTCGACCAGCGGCTTGCCTTCCTCCAGCGTGATGAGCGTGGCGAGGTCGTCCTTGTGCTGCAGCATCAGCTCGTACCAGCGGCGCAGGATTTCCGAGCGGTGCTTCGCGGTCGCCTTGCGCCATTGCAGGAAGGCGGCGTGCGCCACTTCGATGGCGTGGGTGGTCTCCGCTTGCTGCAGGCGCGGCAACTCGGCCAGCAGAGAGCCGTCGGCGGGATTGCGCAGGCCGTAGCTGCCGTACGCGGTCGTGGCGATCCACTCGCCGCCCACGAAGGCGGCGCTGCGCAACAGCGAAGGGTCGTTCAGCAGCTTCAGCACGGATGGCGTCCCACCATGAAGGCGCTGTCGGGGTCGGAAGTCACGGGCAGGCCCGAGGCGACGAGGCCCTGGCGCAGCTGCTTCATGAAGCGGTCCGGCACGCGCATGGCGGGCGCGCGCAGCGGGCCGCCGTTGAAGCCCGCCAGCCAGTCCTGGTATTTCCACATCGTGCGGTTCAGCACGCCGGTGCCCGGCGCGTAGCTGCCGGCCGCGGCGCCGTTGGCGTTGCGCGCCGGGTTGACCTTCCAGTACAGCTCCATGGCGGCCTCCCATTCGCCCTTGCGCGCGAGCTCGAAGGCGCGCGGGTAGTAGGTGGACATCCACTGCGTATTGCTGGTGCCGGAGAACTGCAGCTTCATCAGGCTCATGAGCGGAATGGCGTCGCCTTCGATCGGGCAGCTGATCACCACCTCGTCGCGGAAGTGGTGGTACATCTCGCACAGGCCGGCCGGCAGCGGAAAGCCTTGTTCCGACTTGATGGCCGCGATGTTGGGGCAGTCCTGCAGCAGCTTGCGCACCAGCTGCACCGACATGCCGGCCGGGTGCACGCGCTCGAAGCCCCACAGCGGGATCGGGAACAGCATCACGGCCAGGTTGGTCGCGTCACAGAAGGCCCTGGTGTAGTCGTAGATCTCCTGCTCGGTGCTCGGCCAGAACTGGGGCGGATAGGAGAGCAGCACGATGTCGGCGCCGGCCTTCTCGGCCAGCTGCGCGGCTTCGATGTTCTCGGCCAGTGTGCCGAAGGCGGCGTGAAAGAACAGGCCCAGCTTGCTGCCGGCGGTGTCGCGCGCCCAGGCGGTGAACTGCGCGTTCTCTTCCGGCGTGATGGCGACTTCGGAGCACAGCAGGGTGTAGCTGTAGCCGAACTCGCGGGCCAGGGCAATGTCGTGGCGGATGCCTTGCTCGTTCAGGCGCTTGAGGTCGGCCGAGTAGCTGGGGATGGTGACGGCGGAGCAGCCGGTGAGCTTCTCGCGCGCCCAGGCGCGGGCGTCCTTCTTCTGGTAGGCGGGCATGGGGTTCCTTGTTTACTTGGCGACCGGGACGATCGATTGCGGCATTTCGGCGCCGAGGCCCTGGACGCGGGCGCGCGCCAGCAGCATTTCGGCGGTGATCACGTCCTGCAGCGCGGAGCCGACGGACTTGTAGAGGACGATGTCGCCAGGCGCGCGCTGCACACGGCCGGCGACCAGCGCATCCAGCGGCACCAGCTTGGCGTCGAAAGCGATGCCGGCGCGCTGCGCCGCCAGCATGTCACCGGTGTCGTGCGCCACCTCGTGCGGCATGTCGGCGACGATGGTGGCGGCGCGGGCGATCACCTGCTCGTCGACCTCGCGCTGCTCGGGCAGCGTGGAGCCGATGGAGACGACGGTGGTGCCTGGCGCAATCCAGTCGCCGCGCAGCACCGGGCTTTCGTCGCGGCTGCGGGCCGCGCACAGGATCACGTCGGCGCCGTCCACCGCGGCGGGCGCCGAGGCGACGGCCTCGACCTGCAGCTCGCCCTGGAAGCGGGCCACGAACTTCTCGCGGCTGGCGGGCGTGGGGCTAAAGACTCTCGCCCCGGCGATCTCGCGCACGGACGCCAGCGCGGCCAGCAGCCCCTGGGCTTCGAAACCGGAGCCGAGCACCGCGATGCGCAAGGGCTTGCGCGGCGCCGCCGCATCGACCGCCAGCGCTGCGGTGGCAGCGGTGCGGATGCCCGTGATGCGGTTGCCATCGATGAGGGCGCTCAGGCCCATCGTTTCGTGGTCGAACAGCGAGATCAGGTAGCTGGCCCGCCGGTTCTTCATGGAGGCGGCGATCAGCTTGCAGCCTACGTGCCCGCCATTGGGCGACACGGCGGTCATGCCGCGCAGCCAGAACCCGGCGCCGCGCGCCATGGAACGCGGGGGGACCATCGCATCGGCGACGGGCGCGGCGTAGGCGGCGCGCAGCGCGGCGATGGCGGCTTTCCAGTCGGCCAGCGCGGCGACATCGGCGTCGCTGAGAAAGAGGGTGGGCGGCACCTGCAGCGCCGTGTCGGGGTGGGGATGGCCCAAGGGAAGACTCCTGTCCGTTGCCTAGTCATCGTAGGGAGCCATCCCCGCCGGGGCGACCGGGTTGGCCGGAAACCAGCTTTGCCGGAACCGGGAATCGGCTAGCGCGCCGCCAGCTTCCGGATCAACTCGCCGACGTTGCGGGTCGCCAGCGTATGCGGCCTGTGCGCCGTCGTGGCCAGCACGATGGTGCGATCGAGCACCGGCCGCACGATGGGCACCGTCGCCACGCGCGCCTGCTCGTGCGGCGCGACCGTGGCCGCCGTGATCGCGAAGCCGCCGCGACACGCCACGATCTCGTGCTGCAGCCGGATGGAGTTGGCTTCCAGCGCCGGCACGACCGTCACGTTGCGCTCCCGCGCCAACGCGGTGAGCCGCGCCCGCAGCGGATGCGGCTCGCTGGGCAGCACCAACGACAGCTTGGCGACTTCGTCGAAAGGAATCGACTTGCGCTTGGCAAGCGGATGCCCCTTGGGAACCACCAGCACCAGCGAGATGCGCTGCAGCACCGCCTCGCCCGGCTGCTCCGCACCCTCGCGCAGCAGGATCGCCATGTCCAGCCGGCCCTGCACCAGCCAGTCCTCCAGCTGCACGCTCGAGCCCTCCGTCAGGTGCAGGCGCACCTGCGGCCACTGCTTGCTCACTTCTGTGAACAGGCGTCCTGCCAGCAACGGCACCATCGAAGGCAGCATGCCGAAGCGCACGTCGCCCACCGGCAGGCCCTTGCGGGTGCGCATCTCGTCGGCCAGCTGCTCGGCCTCGCGCATCAGCGCGACGATGCGCGGGCGCACCTCCTGGCCGAACTCGGTGAGCACCACGCCGCGCCCGGTGCGGCGGAACAGGCGCGCCCCGGCTTCGCGTTCGAGCTGGGCGATGTTGCGGCTGACCACGGACAGCGGCATCTCCAGCGCCAATGCCGCGGCCGACACGCTGCCCAGGTCCGCCACCTTGGCGAAGAGATGCCACTTCGGGTCGAGGATGGTCTGCACGCCCCCATTCTCGCCCGCGGCGGCGGCGCGCTTCATCCGCCGTCGCTGACCAGCGTGCCGCCGTCCACCACCAGTGCCTGGCCGGTGATGAAGCCGCCGGCGCGCGCGGCCAGCATCACCGCGAGTCCGGCGACCTCCTCGGGTTGGCCGGGGCGCCGCAGCGGCGTGGCCGCCAGGCGCCTGGCCATGAACTCCTGGTCCGCGAGCAGCTGCGCGGCGAATGGTGTTTCGATCAGGCCCGGGCAGATGGCGTTGACCCGCACGTTGCGCGGTCCCCATTCCACCGCCAGGCTGCGCGCCAGCTGCACGAGGCCGGCCTTGCTGACGCCGTAAGGGCCGATGGCCCGGGTGCCGCGGAGGCCGGCGATGCTGGCCACCAGGATCACGCTGCCACCGCCCGCTTCGGCCATCGCGGGGATGGCGCGCGACGTGAGCCACACGGAGGCCAGCAGGTTGATGCCCAGCACGCGCTCCCAGTCGCGCGGCGTGCCCGTGCGCATGGGACCGACGGGGCCTTCGATGCCGGCGTTGGACACCAGCGTGTCCAGGCGGCCGAAGCGGGCCAGCACGGCATCGACCGCGCTTTCGCACTGGGCCTGGTCCGCGACGTCGAATGCGTGGGCGCTGGCCGCCAGTCCGCGGCCGCGCAGTTGGGCGGCGGCGGCCTCGCAGCGCACCGGGTCCAGGTCGGACAGCATCACCTGCGCGCCGTGCTGCGCGAGCGCCTCGGCCATCGCAAAGCCCAGGCCGCCGGCCGCGCCGGTGACCAGCGCGACTTGCCCTTGCAGGTCGAACAGCGGCCGCATGTCAGCCCAGCTGCGTGGAACGGCGCACCAGCGCTTCCAGCGAGCCGTCGTTGCGAAAGCCCGCCGCATCGGCTGCGTCGGTCGTGATCGGCGGGAAGCTGCCGAACAGCGCCTCGATGCGCGCGTCCGGCTGCCAGCTGGCGAGGGCCGACACGTCCTCGCCCCGCACTGCGCCGATGGCGTCCACCAGTTGCGCGAAGCTGAAATGCAACGTGGGCAGCGTCACGCTGCGGCGCGCGGGCAGCGATGCGGCTGGCACCGTCGCTGCATGCAGCAGGTTGTCGACCACGTTGACGATCGACGAGGCCCAGGTGCTCGCCTCGGGCCGCACCGGCAAGGTGATGGGGCGTCCCGCGCCCAGCTCGCGGATCATGTCGCTCATGAAGGCCGACATCTGCCCGGTGCGCGCGGGCGGCCGCGCCAGCACGCCGGGCAGGCGCAGCGAGCGCCCATCGACCCAGCCGCGGCGGCTGAAGTCGGCCACCAGGATCTCGCCGACCAGCTTCTGCGCGCCGTACGTCATCTGCGGGGCGGCCGGCGTGCCATCGTCCACCTGCGGCGGCAGGGGCGAGGCGAACACGCCGATCGTGCTGGCGAAGACGAACACCGGCGCCCGCCCGCCGCGCTGCACCTGCGCGCGGCCGGCTTCGAGCAGCAGCGTGGTGCCGCCTACGTTGACGTCGCGGCCCAGCTCGTAGTCCTGCTCCGCCGCGCCGCCGGGGATGCTGGCCAGGTGGAAGATCACGTCGACGGGGTCGTCGAAGGCGGCGTTGACCGTCGCGGCGTGGGCGATGCTGCCGGTGAGTTGCCGTTCGAAGGGCGCGGGCGGGGCGCTGGTGAAACTGGTGTCCAGCGAAGTGAGGCGGGTGATGGCCTGGCCCGCCAGGCGGGTCTCCGCCCGCAACCGGGCGACGAGAGCCTGGCCGACGAAGCCGTTGGCGCCGGTGACGGCGATGTGCATCTGCTGTTCCTTGAGGACGGCGCGATGCTAGCGGCGATGGGGGCGCGGGGGAAATCGATTGGGGTGATGGCTTGTATCGGGCCGGGTGATGCGACTGAGGGGGCTTGGCTGGGAAGGGTGAGTCTGCTCTGGTTGACTCCGCCGTGGCTGGATTCGGCCGCAGGATCCGACCGCGTCAAGCTTGGCGCTTGGCAAGCGCGAGATAGACACCAAGCCCCAGCATCGTCATGCCGGAGACGCGCGTCATCAAGCGAGCGCGCCCTGCTCGAACCGCGCTCGATCGAAGCAATCTGTCCGCAGCGAACACCGCCACCACGTCTGCGAGCGTGTTGAGGGCCACGCAGATCGTCCCAAGAAGCGCCAGCTGCGCCGCGAGAGGCTGGGCGGAAGAGACGAATTGAGGCAGGAAAGCGAGGAAGAACAGCGCTGTCTTGACGTTCAGGAATTCGACCGCGATCCCCTCGCGGAAGGCTCGTCGAGGACCTTGCGAAGCGACGGGATTGGCACGCAAGGCCTGCTCCTTGCCGCGGAGCATGCGAAGGCCCAGGTAGATCAAGTAGGCGGCGCCGACGTACTTCACTACGCTGAAGGCGAAGGCCGACTGGGCAACCAGCAATGACAGGCCCAAGGCGGCAGCCAGCACGTGGAGCATGCCGCCGAGGCCAGTGCCGAAGCAGGAGGCCAAGCCTTCGGCCCGCCCGCCCGCGACTGTACGGGCAACCACATACGCCATGCCCGGACCTGGCGTGATGGCAAGAAGCGCGGCAGCGAAGGCAAAAGCGAGAAGGGACATGAGATGTCCGAAAGAGGCTTCAGTCGGCGCTCGTGACAGGAAGCAAGCCCTCGAGCTTCGAGTCCCCATAGACGCGCAGGACCTGCGAGATCACGACTTGGTAACCAGCAAGCCATCTGCCTTGCTTGGCTTTCGCTTCAAGATGCCGGGGATGCTCGATCAGGGACTGCAGTGCTTCGAGCGATTCCCAGTAGTAGACGTTGGAGACCAGTCCCGTCGCGGGATTCTCCCAGGCCTCCTCGCCGAGGTACCCAGGCGAGGAGCGCGCCATTTCCGCGATGTCCTGGTCGATGCGATGGAACTCGTCGTCGAATTGGCCCTTGGCGAAGATGAAGGTGGCGGAGTACATCGGCGGATTCTCCCAGAGGACATTCCCCCTACCTTCCGACGGCAGCTTTCGGCCAAAGAGCAGACCCCCCATCCCTCTCAAATCCCCGGCATCCCCCCCGCCACCCCCTCGATCTGCACCCTGACCCACTGCACCCCCGGATCATCCGCCCGGTAGCGATGCCACTGCAGCACCTCGGTCAGCCGCGGCGTTTCCATCGGCGGCTCGAACAGGCGCACCGGCATCGACTGCTCGAACTGCATCGCCAGCCGCGTCTGCACGGTGGCGATGCGGCGGGTGCCGACCACGAAGCGCGGCATCAGCACGAAGCCGTGGGTCACCACCTCGATGCGGCGCGTCTGGCCGTGCTGGTTGGCGTACCAGGACTCGAACCACGGATTGGCGCCCTGTTCGTTCTGGTAGACCACGTGGCCGAGTGACTGGTACTGCTCCAGCGTGATGCCGTCCTGCAGCTGCGGATGCTGGGCGCAGGCGATCACCTGGTAGGTGTCCTCGAACAGCACCGCTTGCGGATGGTCGGCCAGCGTCAGGTGCGCGGGCGTCACCAGGAAGTCGGCGCGGCCTTGGTCCAGGTCCTGCGCCATGGTCATGCTGCTCGGGCGCACGTCGAAGCTCAGGCCCGGCGCCACCAGCGCGATGCGGCGCAGCACTTCGGCCATCAGCACGTTGGAGACGTAGTCGGAGGCGATCACCGTGAAGTGGCGCCGCGCGGTCGCCGGGTCGAAGTCCGGCCGCACGCCCAGCGTGGAGTCGACCTTCAGCAGGATGTCGCGCACCGGCTGGATCATGCTTTCGGCGCGCGGCGTCAGCTTCATGGCGCGTCCCATCGGCACCAGCAGCGGGTCGTCGAAGTATTCGCGCAGCCGCGCCAGCACGCCGCTCATGGCCGACTGGGTCATGTGCATGCGCTCGGCCGCGCGCGTGACGTTGCGTTCGGCCAGCAGCGCGTCCAGCGCGATCAGCAGGTTGAGGTCGATCCGCTGGTACCGCATGGGCCGATGATAGCCGCGCAGGTATTGCGCCCGCCGATGGCTGCCATCGCCAGATTCCGTTGGCGGCGGCCGCCGCCTTTCCCTAGAGTCCGCTGCGACCATGGGAAAGAACAATCCGCTCAAGGGCTGGCAGGTGGACCGCGCCGCGATCCGCCACGTCGGCCACGGCCTGCAGCGGCCCGAATGCGTGCTGTGCGAACGCGACGGCACCGTTTGGGCGGCCGATGCCCGCGGCGGTGCGACGCGCATCGCGCCCGATGGCACGCAGCAGCTGGTGGCGCCGCAGCAGCCGCCGGCTTCCGCCACCGACTTCCAGGCGCGCTACGTCCAAAGCCAGGGTTCGCTCCCGAACGGCATGACCTTCCTTGCCAACGGCGACTTCCTCATCGCCAACTGGGGCACCGATGCGGTGGAGGTGATGACGCGCGACGGCCGGCTGCGCCGCCTGTTCGACCGCATCGACGGCCAGCCGCTGGGCAAGGCCAACTTCCCGCTGCGGGACAGCCAGGGTCGTCTCTACCTCACGGTGACCACGCGCATGCAGCCGTGGACCGACTCGATCAATGCGCGGGCGGCCGACGGCTACATCGCGCTGTTCGACCTGCAGGGCAACGCGCGCATCGTCGCCGACGGCTTCGAGGGCACCAACGAGATCCGCATGGATGCCAACGAGGAGTGGCTCTACGTGGTGGAGAGCAACGCCCGCCGCATCTCGCGCCTGCGCGTGCGGCCCGATGGTTCGCTGGGCGAGCGCGAGGTCTACGGCCCGGCGCGGCTCGAAGGCTTCCCCGACGGCTTCGCCTTCGACGCCTACGGCAACCTGTGGGTGACGCTGGTCATGACCGACAAGCTCGTCGCCATCACGCCCGAGCGTGACGTGCTCACGCTGCTGGACGACAGCGACCCGCAGGCCGTGAAGCGCCTGAACCAGCATTACGAAGCGCGGACCCTGACGCCCGAGATCATGGGCGCCACCGCCGGCACGCTGTGCCCGTGGATGGCGAGCCTGAGTTTCGGCGGCCCCGACCTGCACACCGTCTACCTGGGCAGCCTGCGCGGCACCACCTTGCCCAGCTTCCGCGCCCCCGTCGCGGGCCTGCCCCTGGTGCACTGGAACGAAGGAAAGCAACGATGAAACTCGCCACCCTCAAGAACGGCAGCAAGGACGGCCGCCTGGTCGTCGTCTCGCGTGACCTGCAGCGCGCCGTCGACGCCACGCGCATCGCGCCCAGCCTGCTGGCCGCCCTGGAGAACTGGTCCGGCTGCGAGCCGCAGCTGCAGAAGCTCTACGCGCAGCTGAATGCCGGCCAGGCCGACGGCGCCTTCGACTTCGACCCGCGCGAAGCCGCCGCCCCGCTCCCGCGCGCTCCCCAGTGGTGCGACGGCTCGGCCTTCCTGAACCACGGCAACCTGATGCAGACGGCCTTCAACATGCCGCCGATCCCGGACGCCGAAACCATCCCGCTGATGTACCAGGGCGGCTCCGACGACCTGCTGGGCCCGCACGACGATGTTCCGCTGCCGGACGAGGCGCACGGCATCGACTTCGAAGGCGAGTTCGGCGTGATCGTCGCCGGCGTGCCCATGGCCTGCACGCCGGCGCAGGCGCGCAGCCGCATCGCGCTGCTGGTGCAGATCAACGACGTCAGCCTGCGCGCCTTCGGCCCGCGCGAAATGAAGACCGGCTTCGGCTTCTTCCAGGCCAAGCCGTCCTCCAGCTTCGCGCCGGTGGCCGTCACGCCCGACGAGATCGGCGACGCGTGGCGCGACGCGCGCGTGGGCCTGGACCTGGCCATCGAATACAACGGCCGCTGGTTCGGCGACCCGAACGGGCGCGAGATGAACTTCGGCTTCGACCAGCTGGTCGCGCACGCGGCCGCCACCCGGCGCCTGTCGCCCGGCACCATCATCGGCTCGGGCACGGTGTCCAACGCCGGCGGCAAGAAGGGCTCGGCCTGCATCGCCGAACGCCGCGCCATCGAGCAGATCAACGAAGGCGCGCCCAAGACGCCGTTCATGAAGTTCGGCGACCGCGTGCGCATGGAGGCCCGCTGGCAGGACCAGCCGGTCTTCGGCGCCATCGACCAGCGCGTCGTGCAAGCCGCCAAGCCGGAGTAAGCAGCATGCCCCGTTTCGTCGACCTCTCGATCTACCTGGAAAACGACGTGCTCTCGGACCCGCCGCCGCTGGCGCCGAAGATCACCTACCAGAAGCACGCCGACACGCTGCCGGAGTTCATGCACATGCTGCCTGGCACCACCGCCGCGGACTATCCCGACGGCGAGGCCGCGGCCGCCGAATGGGTGACGCTCACCACGCACAGCGGCACCCACCTGGACGCGCCCTGGCACTTCCACTCGACGCAGGACGCGAAGCTGGGCGGCAGCAAGCCCTCGAAGACCATCGACCAGATCCCGCTGGACTGGTGCTTCCGCCCCGGCGTGAAGCTGGACTTCCGCCACTTCCCGGACGGCTACGTGGCGACCGCGAAGGACGTCGAGGCGGAGCTCGCGCGCATCGGCCACGTGCTGCAGCCCTTCGACATCGTGGTGGTCAACACGCGCGCCGGCTCGCGCTACGGCAACAACGACTACGTGCAGGCCGGCTGCGGCATGGGCTACGAGGCGACGATGTACCTGCTGGAGCGCGGCGTGCGCGTGACCGGCACCGATGCCTGGAGCTGGGACGCGCCCTTCTCGTACACCGCGCAGAAGGTGGCCGAGACGGGCGACAAGTCCCTCATCTGGGAGGGCCACAAGGCCGGCCGCGACATCGGCTACTGCCACCTGGAGAAGCTGCACAACCTGGAAGCGCTGCCGGGCGACGGCTTCACCATCAGCTGTTTTCCGCACAAGATCCGGGGTGCGTCCGCCGGCTGGACCCGCGCGGTCGCCATCTTCGAAGAATGACAAAAACCACCCAAAAGGAGACAAGAATGAAGACATCCCTCGCCTTCGCCCTGGCGGCCGCCGGCCTGGCCGGTTGCGCCGGCTTGCAGGGGCCGGCGCCTGCCGTGCCTTTCACGCCCATGGCCCTCCAGCGCTGCGAGCAGCTGGCCGGCCTGGCGATTCCCGCCTCCGCGATCGGCCTCCCCACCAACGGGGCCGTCGTCACCAGCGCGGAGCGCGCACCGGAAGTCGCGCCGTTTCGGGACGCGGAAGGCGAACACCTGCTGACCACGCCCTCGCGCTGCCTGGTGCAGGGTCGCGTGAATCCGCTGGACGCGAATGCGTCGCCGATCAACTTCGCGGTGAACCTGCCGCTGGCCAACTGGAACGGCCGCGCGCTGCAGTCCGGCGGGGGCGGCATGGGCGGCGTGGTGATCACGGCGCCGGGCAACAAGGCCTCCGGCCGCTTCGATCCGAACCCCGTGAACGTGCCGTACCCGGTGACGCAGGGCTACGTCACCTACGGCAGCGACCAGGGGCACCCGCGCGCGGGCCCCACCAGCTTCGCCTTCGCGCGCAACGACGAGGTGCTGCGCAACTGGGCGTACGAGGAGATCAAGAAGACGCGCGACGCCGTGATGGTGGTGGTGGAGGCGGCCTATGGCCGCAAGCCGACGCACGTGTTCTTCAGCGGCGAATCGGCGGGCGGGCGCGAGGCGCTGCGCGCCGCGCAGAAGTTCCCGCGCGACTACGACGGCGTGATCGCGACCTCTCCCGTCATCAGCTGGTACCCGATCCACCTGTTCGACAACGAAGTGCGCACGGCGCTCACCGCCGGCTTCCTCGACGCCCGTGCGATCAAGCTGGTGGCGGACCGCACGCGGGCCAGCTGCGACGCCGCCGACGGCCTGCGGGACGGCGTGGTCGCCAAGTACCTGGAATGCCCCAACGACGCGGCGCAGCTCCTGTGCAAACCCGGCGACGCACCCGGCAGCTGCCTCACGCCCGCGCAGCTGGCGTCGGTGAACGCCATCCGCGAGCCGCGCCAGCTGGCCGTGCCTTTCGCCAACGGCGTCACGCGGGTGCCGGGCTTCGGCGTGACCGGCGACGAGGATGGCACCGGCTGGCAATGGCCCTTCTATGCCGTGGGCACCGAGGCGCCGTCGCGGCCACTGCCGCCCGGCTTCGGCTTCGAGCCCCGGCGCGGCGCGGTGCTGAACTTCGCCGGCTTCCTGATCCGCCACACCATCGTGCAGAAGGACGACTTCGATCCCTACGGCTTCGACCTGCGCCCGCACGCGCAGCGCATCGCCTGGCTGTCGAACCTGTTCGACGCGACCGACCCGGACCTCTCCGCGTTCGCGGCGCGCGGGGGCAAGCTGATCGTGGTCCATCCCTCGGCCGACAACGCGTCGCCGCTGACGCTGTCCGCCGAGTACTTCGGCAGCGTGCGGCAGAAGCTGGGCGACGCGGCCACCGACCGCTTCATGCGCCTGTACGTTCCCGCCGGCGGCAGCCACAACGTGGGCGGCACCAGCCAGGTGAACGCGCTGGCGATGCTGGAAGACTGGGTGCTGCGCGGCCAGGTGCCGCCCGATGCGCCGGTGGCGGAGAACCGCAGCATCGAGGACGCCGCCCTGATCAACACCATGCCCGCCTGCCGCTTCCCGGCCTGGCCGCGCTACAACGGCAGCGGCGACCCGAAGGTGGCTGCCAGTTTCACCTGCGTGCCTCGGCCCGAGTTGCTGCAGATGCGGCAGCAATGAAGACAAACTGGAGACCAGCATGAACAACAAGATTTCCCGTCGCGTGGTGATCGCTGCCGGCGCCGCCGGCCTGGCCGCGGCGGCCCTGCCGCTGCGCGCGCAGGCGCCGCTGAAGGCCATCTTCGGCTACACCGCAGTCACTGACTTCGCCACGGTGTTCATCGCCCGCGAGGAGGGGTACTTCACGAAGCACGGCCTCGACATCGAGCCCAAGCTGATTCCCCTCAATCCCTCGATCCCGCCTGCGATCCAGTCGGACTCGATCCAGCTGGGCGGCCCGACGCCTTCGGTGTTCCTGCAGGCCGTGGATGGCGGGCTGGACCAGGTGGTGCTCACCGGCGGCGGCGCCACCTCGAAGAAGATGACCGGCATCGGCCTGGTTGCGCGCGCGGGCGCCGGCATCAAGACCGCCCAGGACTGCGCGGGCAAGAAGATCGGCGTGCCCGGACTCGGCGCCTTCCTGCACGTCGGTTTCCGCGCCTGGCTCAAGTCGCAGGGCGTCGACTACAACAAGGTCAACTTCATCGAAGCCGCCTTCCCGCAGCACGGCGACTTGCTGCGCGGCGGCTCGCTCGACGCGGTGGTGACGGCCGACCCGTTCATGGCGCGCATCGTCGGCAGCGGCATCGGCTACGTCGCCTCCTACTACTCCACCTTCCTGCCCGATGGCCTGCCCTCGCTGGTGTTCGTCGCGCGGCGCGACTGGGTGCAGAAGAATCCGGCCGCGGCCAAGGGCTTCCAGGCCGCGATCGGCGAGGCCGCCAGGTTCCTGAACGACCCGAAGAACAGCGCCAAGGTTCGCGAGCACATCGGCAAGTACATCAAGCTGCCGCCCGACGTACTGGCCACGGTGCAGATCAGCCCGCCGCTGCCGGTGGTGACCGAGCCGGTGCTGGGCTGGTGGGCCGACCAGATGGTGGAGCAGAAGCTGCTCAAGGCCAAGCCCGCGCTGGCGAATCTGATCGTCAAGTGAAGCCGGAACTCGCGCCGCTGCTGGCCTTCGACGGCGTGGCCATCCACCTGGGCGGCCGCGAAATCCTGTCGCCCACCACCGTGCACGTGGGGCAGGGCGAGTTCGTCTGCATCATCGGCCCCTCCGGCTGCGGCAAGACCACGCTGCTGCGCGCGGCCGCCGGCTTCGTCACGCCCAGCGGCGGTGAGGTGCGACGCGCGGGCGAACTGGTGCGCGGGCCTTCGCGCGAGGCAGCCTTCGTGTTCCAGGACTATGGGCGCGCGCTGCTGCCGTGGCGCACGGTGGCGGGCAACGTGAGCCTGGCGCTGGAGGCGGCGGGCGTCCCGCCGGCGGAGCGTCCGGCGCGCATTGCCCGCGTGCTGCAGACCGTCGGCCTGGCGCAGCACGCGGAGAAGTTTCCGCTGCAGCTCTCCGGCGGCATGCAGCAGCGCGCGCAGATCGCCCGTTGCCTGGCGCAGGAGCCACGGCTGCTGATGATGGACGAGCCTTTTGGCGCGCTCGACGCGATGACGCGCGAGTCGCTGCAGGACGAAGTGGCGCGGCTGGTGCGCGAGAGCGGCCTGACGGTGCTGTTCGTCACGCACGACCTCGACGAAGCGATCTACCTCGGCGACCGGGTGATTGCGCTGCGTTCCAACCCCACGCCGGAGAAGCCGAGTGTGGCCGCGATCGTCGACGTGGACATCCCGCGTCCGCGCAACCAGCTGGAGACGAAGGAGCACCCCGAGTACTTGCGGCTGCGGCGCGAGCTGTACCACTACCTGGGGCACCACTGATGCGCGCGAGGCTGCTGGCCGTTGCGCGCGGCGCGGCTGCACCGATGGTGCTGCTGGCGCTGCTGGAGTGGTATGCGCGCGGGCCGGGCAAGAGCAGCGATGCGCTGGCGGCGCCGACGGCTGCCGCCGTGGCTTTCGGCAAGGCCGTCGCCGATGGCTCGCTGCTGCAGGCCACCGGCTTCACCTTGTGGAGCGCCGCGACAGGGCTGGCGATCGGCTTCATCCTCGGCACGCTCGTGGGCGTCTGGCTCGGGCTTTCGTTGCGCGCCGGCCGCTGGGGCTTCCTCACGGTGGAAGTGCTGCGCCCGGTGCCGTCGGTGGCACTGATCCCGCTGGCGATGCTGGTGTTCGGCTTCGGCGTGCGAATGGAGAGTTCGGTGGTCGCATTCGCGGTGTTCTGGCCGATGCTGGTGCTCGCGCAGGCCGCCGCCAGGCAGGTCGATCCGCGCCTGCTGGAGGTCTCCCACGCGCTCGGCCTGTCGCCGCTGGCCCGCCTGGGCAAGATCGTGCTGCCGGCCATGGTGCCCCGGCTCTTCGTCGCGCTGCGGCTCGGCGTCGCCATCGCGCTGGTCGTGGCGGTGACGGTGGAGATCGCCGCCAACCCCTACGGCATGGGCTACGCGATCATGGTTTCGCAGCAAAGCCTGGACCCGGCGCTGATGCTCGCCTGGCTGTTCTGGATCGCCGTCGTCGGCTATGCGATCAACGCGCTGGCCTTGCGGCTGCAGCAACGCGTCGCCCGCGCGATGGGGGCGGCAGCATGACCCGGCGCAGCGGCTGGATCGGTTCCCTGCTGGTGCTGGCGGCGTTCCTTGCGCTCTGGTGGCTGGCCAGCCACCTGCAGTGGGTCAGCAAGGTGTTCCTGCCGACGCCCGAGGCGACTTTCGCGAGCCTGGTCGAAGGGCTGCAAGGCGGCGCGCTGCTGGAGCAAAGCGGCCAGACCCTGCGCCGCATGGTCGAAGGCTGGCTGCTGGCCTGCCTGCTCGGCATCATGCTCGGCGCGGCGATCGGCACTTCGGCCGCCGCGCGCGCGTGGCTGCAGCCCATGCTGGAGTTCATCCGGCCGCTGCCGGCATCGGCCGTGATGCCGCTGGCCATCTCGATCTTCGGTCTCGGGCCCAACATGGTCTTGTCGGTCGTGGCCTTCGGCGCGATGTGGCCGGTGCTGCTGGCCACCTTGCACGGCTTCGCATCCGTCGAGCCGCGCCTGCGCGAAGTGGCCGGCGCGCTGCAACTGCCGCGGCGCGACTTCATCTGGAAGATCGGCCTGCCAAGCGCCATGCCCGACATCCTGGCCGGCATGCGCCTGTCGATGACCGTGTCCCTGATCGTCGCCGTGGTCGGCGAGATGATCGCGTCGCAGACCGGCCTGGGCCAGGCGATCCTGCTGGCGGCCCGGTCGTTCCGCGCCAGCGAGCTGTTCGCCGGGATCGTCCTGCTGGGCGTGATCGGCTTCGGCGCCAATGCGCTGCTGGCGGCGGCGGAGCAACGCCTGCTGCGCTGGCAGCGCGCCTGAATTTTCCCGAAGGAGACCTGCATGAGCCTGCCTGCCATCCACCGCGTGGTCACCGGCCACGATGCCGACGGCGCCGCTGTCGTCTCGAGCCAGGGGCCGCTGCCGACCGTGGTCGAAGTGAAGGCCATCCCCGGCACGATCTTCCACGAGGTCTGGTCCACCAGCGCCACGCCGGCGCCGGTGGACAACGGCGCCGACCCGACGCTAGGCCCGCTGAAGCTGCCGCCGCCCGAACACGGCACGCGCATCCGTTTCGTCGACATTCCGCCCGACACCGCGGAGCTGCATGCGCGTGGCGCCGATTCGCTGCGCGCCGGCTTCTCCGAGATCGGCGATGCCGGCGCGTCGACGGCCCATGCCGGCGCCCCGCATCCGCTGATGCACCGCACCGAGACCGTCGACTATGGCGTGGTGATCGAAGGCGAGCTCACGCTGGTGCTGGACCGCGGCGAAGTGCAGTGCAAACCCGGCACCGTGGTCGTGCAGCGCGGCACCAACCACGCCTGGGCCAACCGTTCCGGCAAGCCCTGCCGCATGCTGTTCGTGCTGGTGGATGGCCGCAACGACCCGGCCATCGCAGCGGCGCTGGCCCGGCGCAGCTGACCCGCCGGCAATCGAACCTTTCCGACTCCTGATCCCAAGAAACACAAGATGCGTCCCCTTCGTTGTTCCCTTCTCGCGCTGCTGGCCCTGGCCTTCATTTCCGCGCAAGCCGCCTACCCGGACAAGCCGGTCAAGCTGCTCGTCCCCTATGTGGCAGGCTCGCCCGCCGACAACGTGGCGCGCACGCTCGCCGATGGCCTGGCCAAGCGGCTGCAGCAGCCCGTGGTGGTGGACAACCGGCCCGGCGCCAATGCCTTGATAGGCACCCAGGCCCTGGCGCGCGCTGCCGCCGACGGCTACACCATCGGCATCGGCAATCTCGACACCCATGCGCTCAACCCGCTGCTGTACAAGTCGCCCGGCTATGACCCGGAGCACGACTTTGCACCGGTGGTGCTGGTGTCGCGGCCGACCCTGATGCTGGTCGGCAGCCCCGCGCTGCAGGCGAAGACCGGCGCCGAACTCGTGGCGCTCGCGAAGGCGCAGCCGGGCAAGCTGACCTACGGCACCTGGGGCCTCGGCAGCGCCGCGCACCTGTGGGGCATCCAGCTCGAACAGGCCGCGAAGATCGACCTGCTGCACGTGCCCTACCAGGGCTCGCCGGCCGCGGCCAATGCGCTGTTCGGCAACCAGATCGACCTGATGTTCATGTCGCCGGCCCAGGCGCTGCCCAGCGAGAAGGCCGGCAAGCTGAAGATCATCGGCAGCACCGCCGCCAAGCGCGTCGCCGCCTGGTCGCAGGTGCCCACGCTGGCGGAGCAAGGCTTTGCCGGCTACGAAGGCGCGACCTGGTTCGGCATCTTCGCCCCGGCCGGCACACCGGCCGACGTGGTGGACCGCCTCAACCGCGAACTCAATGCGGTGCTGCAGGCGCCGGAGACGATCGAGAAGTTCGCCACGATGGCAATGACGCCCGAGGGCGGCGTTCGCCAGGATCTCGCGCAGACCGTGGCGGCCAGCCGTCGCAAGTGGGCGCAGACCATCGCCGACAAGAAGATCCAGCTGGAGAACTGAAGCCATGCACCCCGATCGCCGATCCTTCATCGCCGCCGCCGCGGCGTGCGCGCTCGCGCCCGGCGCCTGGGCACAAGCGGGCTTCCCGGACCGGCCGATCCGGCTGGTGGTGCCCAACCCGCCCGGTGGTCCATCCGACATCGTCGGCCGCTTCCTGGCCGACGCCATGCGCACCGAACTGGGCCAGCCGCTGGTGATCGACAACCGCCCCGGCGCATCCGGCCTGATCGGCACCGCTGCCGTGGCCGGCGCCCCGGCCGACGGCTACACCGTGCTCGTCACCTCGCGCTCCAACCACGTGATGGCGCCGCTGGTGCAGAAGAGCGCACAGGTCGACCCGGTGCGGGACCTGGCGCCGGTCGGTTTGGTGCTGCGCGCGGTGGGCATGTTCGTCACCCATGCGAAGGCGCCCTTCAGGACGCTGAAAGACCTGGTCGCGTATGCGAAAGCGAATCCGGGCAAGCTGTTCTACGGCAGCGCCGGCATAGGCGCCACCAACCACATCGCCGTCGAGCAGTTCGCGCGCCTGGCCGGCATCGAGCTGACACACGTTCCGTACAAGGGCAGCGGTACGCTGCTGACCGGCCTGATGGCCGGCGAGGTGTCGCTGGCGCTGCTGGACTTCGCTTCGGCCCAGCCCGGCCTGCAGGGCGGCAGCCTGGTGCCCCTGGTGCAGACCGCCTCGCGCCGGCTGGTGTCGCTGCCGCAGGTGCCGACGCTGCTGGAAGCAGGCTACCGCAACTACGACCCGTCGTTCTGGATCGGGCTGGCTGTGCCGAAGGGCACGCCGGCTCCCGTCGTCGCACGCCTGAACAAGGCCTTGAACGTGGCGCTGGCCGAGACGCAGATGAAGGCCCGCGCCCAGGTGAACGGCTGGGAACTGGCCGGCGGCACGCCGGCCGTGCTGGGCGAGACGATTGCGCAGGACCTGCGTGAGTATCCCGCGCTGGTGAAGCAGCTGGAAATCAAGCCGGGCTGAGGGCGGACCACTCCGGCCCGCACGCCGCGGCGATCCGCGGCATCCCCGGCAACTCCACCCAGGCCGCATGCAGCCACAGGCGGTCGAGGCCCAGGTGCCGCGCCACCGCCCGGTTGTGCGCGCCCTTGCCGTGCGTCGTATCGCCCACCAGCGGATGCGCGATGTGCTTGAAGTGGCGGCGGATCTGGTGGCGGCGGCCAGTGAGCGGCTCCACCTGCACCAGCGCATAGCGGCTGGTGGGATGCCGGCCATCGACCGCGAACGGCCACTCGAAAGTCGCGACCCGCTGGTAGCGCGTCACGGCCGGCAGCCTGGCCTGTCCTTCGGACGGCAACTCCGGATCTTTCGCCAGCGGATAGTCGATCTCGCCGCGCTCCGCCGGCCAGCCCCGCACCAGCGCCAGGTAAGCCTTGCGCACTTCGCCTGCGTCGTACGCCATGCCCCAGCGCCGCGCGGCTTCCGCATTGCGCGCGAACAGCAGCACGCCGCTGGTGGCCTTGTCCAGGCGATGCAAGGGCCAGAGCCGCTCGCCCAGCTGGTTGCGCAGCAACTGCAAGGCGGTGCGCTCCTCGTGGGCGTCGAGCGCGCTCGGATGCACCAGCAGCCCCGCCGGCTTGTCGATGGCGACCAGGTCCTCGTCTTGGTACAGGACTTCAAGCATCGAGCTCGCGGTAGCGCCGGAAGATGCCTTCTTCGTTGAAGGCCAGCCGCCGCTCGCTGGCGAAGTACGCGGCCAGCTTCTTGTGGCCCGCCACGCCCGCATGCAGCGCGGCGACGCGCGGCGCCTTCTTCAGCACGCGGCCGGTGGCCTTCGGGAACGCGTAGCGCAGGCCGTCCACCAGCTGGAACAGCGACAGGTCCGCATAACTCAGGCGGCCGCCCACCAGGTGCGGGAAGGCCGCGCGGCCGTTGCGCGTGTTGCGCTCCAGGACGGTCTCGAACCATTGCATGAACTTCGGCAGCCGCTCCTTGCGGAAGTCTTCGGCGCGGCGCAGCGCCTCCTTCTTCTGGTCTTCGTAGTAGAGGCCGCTGGCGATGGGATGGTGCGTGTCGTGCGCCTCCGCCACCATGTCGGCGATGGTGAGCTGCACCTGGTGGGTCCACAGGCGGTCGGCTTCGCTCGCGCCCACCAGGCCCAGGCGCGGACCCAGGTACAGCAGGATGGCGGCGGTCTGGCCGATCACCAGCTTGCCGTCGACCAGCACCGGGCAAGCGAAGGGCGGACGCGCGACCTGCGGCGACGAGAGGATGCGTTCCAGCGCCGGCACGCCCATGCCGCGCTGTTCGTCGCCGCGCGCGACGTCGACGTACTCGGCGCCGGCCGCCTCCAGCGACAGGCGCACGAACTCGCCGCGGCCGGGAATCGACGGCCAGTAGAGCAGTTGGTAAGGCATGCCCGGCATGGTACGGCTAGACTCCGGGCCTTGGGTGTCCGGCGCAGTGGGTGGCGGGCAGGTTCAGCGCAGGTCGGGCCGCCGCGCGCAACACCCACGCCCATGCCCTTCCTGCCCCATCCCCCCGCCGCCCCCGAAATCGTGGCGGCCGTGCTGTTCGTGCTGGCGCTGCTGCACGTGCTGTTCGCCAAGCGCCTCGAACAGCTGTCGCGCCGCTTTCCTCGCCATGCCGGCGCCTTCCACCTGCTGGGCGAAGTCGAAGTGGTCTTCGGCTTCTGGGCCTGCGTGCTGGTCGCCGCGCTGGCCCTGATGCAGGGCCCCGCCAATGCGCTCGCCTATGCGGAATCGCGCAGCTACGCCGAGCCTGTGTTCGTGTTCGTCGTCATGGTGATCGCCGCCTCGCGTCCGGTGATGGCCGCGGTGCGCTGGGCCGTCGCCGGCCTGTCGCGCGCGATGCCGCTGCCGCGCCCGCTGGCGCGCACCTGGCTGGGCCTGGCCGTCGTGCCGCTGGCGGGATCGCTGGTCACCGAGCCGGCCGCCATGACGCTGGCCGCGCTGCTGCTCGCGCCGCTGGTGTTCCGCGCCGAGGTGCCCGAGCCGCCCAAGTACTTCGCGCTGGGCGTGCTGCTGGTGAACGTGTCGATCGGGGGCACGCTCACGGCCTATGCGGCGCCGCCGGTGCTGATGGTGGCCCGCACCTGGAACTGGGACACGGCCTTCATGCTGCAGACCTTCGGCTGGAGGGCTGCGCTGGCGGTGCTGGTGAATGCCACGGCCGCGACCTGGCTGCTGCGCAAGCACGTCGCCGCCGAAGCCGTGGCCGATCCGTCCCCGCGGGTTCCGGTCGGCGTGATGGCCGTGCACTGCGCCTTCCTCGCCGGCGTGGTGCTGGTGGCGCACCATCCGATCGCCTGCGTCGGCCTGTTCCTGCTGTTCCTCGGCTTCACCAGTGCCTACGAGCGGCACCAGTCGCCGCTGCTGCTGCGCGAGGCGCTGCTGGTCGCCTTCTTCCTGTCGGGCCTGGTGTTGCTGGGCGGCATGCAGCACTGGTGGCTGCAGCCGCTGGTGGAATCGCTGTCGCCGCTGGCGTTGTTCTTCGGCTCCATCGCCCTGACCGCGGTGACGGACAACGCGGCGCTCACCTACCTGGGCTCGCTGATCGAAGGCTTGTCGGCCGAAGCGCGCTACAGCCTGGTGGCGGGCGCGGTGGCGGGCGGCGGGCTGACGGTGATCGCGAATGCGCCGAATCCGGCCGGGCTGGCGCTGCTGAAGAACGGGTTTGCCGACGAATCGATCGGCGCGGGCGAATTGCTGCTGGGGGCGCTGGCGCCTACGGTGGTGGCGGCGGCGGCCTTCCTGCTACTCTAGGCATGATGGGGTCGCTGGCGCGAACCCACCCAACGGGAGGACTCATGCAAGACGAGATCAGCCGACGGCTGTCCCAGTGCTACACCGGCGTCGTGCACGACGTCATGCGCGCGATGGGCCTGCGCGACTTCACCTTCCCGCCCGAGCTGCGGCCGCTGTTTCCCGAGCGGCGGCTCGCCGGGCCGGCCTTCACCATCGACGGCAAGGTCGACCCGCGTGCCGACGCGCACGAGACGCTGCTGGCCTGGACCGGCCTGCTGTCCAAGGCGAAGGCGGGCCACATCTGGGTGTCGCAGCCCAACGACCGCGTGGTCGCGCACATGGGAGAACTCTCGGCCGAGACGCTGAAGAACAAGGGCGTGCTGGGCTGCGTGGCCGACGGCTTCGTGCGCGACGTCGACTTCCTGATCGAGATGGGCTTCCAGACCTGGTCGCGCGGCTTCACGCCGCGCGACATCGTCGGCTACTGGCTGCCGCGCGCGATCGAGGTCGACATCCGCATCGGCGACGTGGTCGTGGCGCCGGGTGACTACCTGGTGGGCGACCGCGACGGCCTGCTGCGCGTGCCGAAGGCGATCGTCGAGGACGTGATCGAGAAGGCCGAGGCCGCGATCACCACCGAGAACAAGGTCCGCACGGCGATCCTGGCGGGAACCGATCCGCAGGAGGCGTATCTGAAGTTCGGGAAGTTCTAGCTTGTCATCCCGGACTTGATCCGGGATCCATCTCCTGGAGCCAGCCAGGCGCCGGGCGATGGATTGCGGGTCAAGCCCGCAATGACATCCAAATCATCATGTGCCGCAACATCAAGACCCTCTTCAACTTCGAGCCGCCCGCCACCGAGCTGGAAATCCGGGATGCGTCGCTGCAGTTCGTGCGCAAGCTGAGCGGCTTCAACGTGCCGTCGAGGGCCAACGAGGAAGCCTTCGACCGAGCCGTTCAGGAAATCGCCGCCTCGGCGCGTACCTTGATCGCGTCGCTCGTGACCACCGCCGAACCGAAGAACCGCGAGGTGGAAGCGGAGAAAGCCCGGGAGCGCTCGCAGGTCAGATTCGGCGTGCGTGGCTGAAAGGGCGCGGGTCTGGGAAAATCCCGGCCCATGGACAACCCGCAAGACCTCGACATCGGCATCGTCGGCCTCGGTGTCATGGGCGAAAACCTCGCCCTCAACCTCGCCGGCAAGGGCTTCGCCGTCGGCGGCTTCGACCTCGAGGCGCACAAGCGTGAAAGTTTCACGGCGCGCACCGTCGGCAAGCCGGCCCGCGCCGCCCGCTCGCTGGCCGAACTGGTCGCCGGCCTGCGCGCGCCGCGCAAGCTGCTGCTGATGGTGCCGGCCGGCGCCGCGGTCGATGCGGTCATTGCCGACCTGCGGCCGCTGCTGGCCGCGGGCGACGTGGTCATCGACGGCGGCAACACCCGCTTCACCGACACCCAGCGCCGCATCACCGAACTGGCGGATACCGGCATCCTGTACGTGGGCGCCGGCGTCAGCGGCGGCGAAGAGGGCGCGCTGCGCGGCCCGGCCATCATGCCCGGCGGCGATGCGAAGGCCTGGCCCTTGATCCAGCCCATGCTGCAGGCGATCGCCGCGCGCGCCGACGACGGCAAGCCGTGTTGCGACTGGGTGGGTCCGGGCGCCTCGGGCCACTACGTGAAGATGGTCCACAACGGCATCGAGTACGCCGACATGCAGACCATCTGCGAGGCCTACTGGCTGATGAACCAACTGCTGGGCATGCCGGCGGCCGAGATGGCCGACGTGTTCTCGCAGTGGAACGAGGGCGAGCTCTCCAGCTACCTGGTCGGCATCACCGCCGACATCCTGCGCTACACCGACACCCGCAGCGGCGAGCCCCTGGTGGATCGCATCCTGGACACGGCCGAACAGAAGGGCACCGGCAAGTGGGCCAGCCAGGCCGCGCTGGACCTCGGCGTGACCGCGCCGACCATCGCCGATGCGGTGTTCGCCCGCACGGTGAGCGCGGTGAAGGACGAGCGCGTCGCGGCCTCTACGGTGCTCGCGGGCGCCGAGACGAAGGTGTTCAAGGGCGACCGCACCGCCTTCGTCGAGAAGATCCGGCGCGCGCTGCTGGCCGCCAAGGTCTGCGCCTATGCCCAGGGCTTCCAGCTGCTGCGCGCGGCCGACCGCGAGTACCAGTGGGACCTGCCTTTCGACACCATCGCTTCGCTCTGGCGCGCCGGCTGCATCATCCGCGCGCGCCTGCTGGAAGACATCCGCAAGGCCTGGGGCCGCCAGCCGGATCTGGCCAACCTGCTGGTCGACGAGCACTTCGCCCGCCTGATGGCCGAATGCCAGGAAGACCTGCGCGAGGTGGTCGCCACCGCCGCGATGCATGGCGTGGCGGTGCCAGCCTTCATGAGTGCGCTGGCCTATTACGATGCCTACCGCTCGCCGCGGCTGCCGGCCAACCTGCTGCAGGCGCAACGGGACTACTTCGGAGCGCATACTTACCAGCGCATCGACTGCGCCGGAAAATTTCATACGAAGTGGAACTGAAGCATGGGTGAACGCCGCGATTTCGAAGTCCTGCCGCGCGACCTGTCGGCCTATCGGGCCGGCAACACCGGCGTTCCCTATGTGCACCGCTTCGCCTCCGGCAAGCCCGGGCCGCATGTATTGATCAACGCGCTGACGCACGGCAACGAGTTCTGCGGCATGACCGCGGCGACGCACCTGCTGGACACCGGCGTGCGGCCGCTGATCGGCACCCTGACCGTGAGCTTCGCCAATGTTGCGGCCTACGAGTCGTTCGACACCGAGAGGCCCTTCGACAGCCGCCAGCTGGTGCACAACCTCAACCGCATCTGGTCGCCGGCCTGGCTGGACGGCAGCGAGGACAGCTCCGAACTGCGCCGCGCGCGCGAGCTGCGGCCGGTGGTGGCCGCGGCCGACCACATCCTCGACCTGCATTCGACCTCGCAGGACGTGGTGCCCTTCTGGGTGTACCCGGCTTTCGCGCGCAATGCGGAGTGCGCGCTCGCAATCGGCCGGCCTTCGGTGCACCTGGTGATGCCCAGCGGCCTGGGCTCGGGCACGCCGGTGATCCAGCACGGGCGCCATGGCGAGGAGTCTTCCGGCGCCGGCGTCGCGCTCGTGGCCGAATGCGGCCAGCACTTCAAGCAGGCGACGTCGGACCTGGCGGTGGAAGTGACGCTGGATTTCCTGGCGCACTTCGGCCTGGTCGCCCCGCGTCCCAAGGTGCAGGCCCCGCAGCGGCGCTACCTGCTGCTGGAGACCCGCGTGATCCAGACCCCGGAGTTCCGCTTCGCGCGGCCGGTGGTCGGCTTCGAGACCTTCCGGGCCGGCGAGCTGATCGCGACCGACGGCCCGACGGAGATCCGTGCGCCGGAGGATTGCACCATCCTCATGCCGGCGCGCGCGCCGATCGTGGGGCGCGAGGCGGTCTACATCGCGCGGGCTTTGTAGATCGCTTGTCATCCCGGGCTCGACCCGGGATCCAGCGCGTCAAGCCCGCAATGACAGGGGTTTCATCCACGCCGCCATCGCGTCGAGGATTTCCTCGAGCACTTCCGCGTTCTTCCGCCCCGACCGCACCAGCACGTGAAAGGCATGGTCGGCGTGCTCCACGACGTGCAAGGTCGCTCGCTTCCCCAGCGGTTCGATCACCTCGCGCAGCAACTCCAGGTCCGCCAGTTCGTCCCGCGTGCCCTGCAGGAACAGCATCGGCACCTGCACCTTGTCCAGGTGCTTCGCCCGCTCGGTCCCCGGCTTCCCCGCCGGATGCAGCGGGAAGCCGACGAACACCAGCCCCTTCACGCCATTCAGCGGCTGCGCCGCCTGCGCCTGCGAAGTCATGCGCCCGCCGAAGGACTTGCCGCCGGCAAAGAGCGGCAGTCCGGGCCACAGGCGCGCTGCCTCTTCCACCGCCGCGCGCACCGCGGCCTGCGCCACGGCCGGCGTATCCGGCCGCTTCGAGCCTTGCTCCATGTACGGAAAGTTGAAGCGCAGGCACGCGATGCCGCGTTCGGCCAGGCCGGCCGCCACGGCTTCCATGAACGCGTGTTCCATGCCGGCGCCGGCGCCGTGGGCGAAGACGTAGCCGGCCTGGGCGTCGGCCGGGGCGTTGACGAGGGTCTGCATGGCCGGATCATCGCCTGCCATCTGTTTTGCAGCTAGCCCCATCGCGCAATGGGCACTTCCCGCGCCGGCGCCCGGCGCCTAGACTGCGCGCCTGACAAGGAGACCGCGATGGGCAAGGGACTGCCGGAAGAACTGGCGCAACAGCTGGCCGCGCGCTTCGGCGAGCGCTTCAGCACCAGCCAGGCCGTGCGCCTGCAGCACGGCACCGACGAATCGGCCTACGAACCTTGCCCGCCCGACGCGGTCGTCTTCGCGCAATCGACCGAGGAAGTGGCCGAAGTCGTGCGCCTGTGTGCGGCGCAGCGCGTGCCCGTGATCCCCTTCGGCGTCGGCTCCTCGGTGGAAGGCCACCTGCTGGCGGTGGAGGGCGGCGTATCGATCGATCTCTCGCGCATGAACCGCGTGCTGGCCGTGCGCACCGAGGACCTCACCGCCACCGTGCAGGCCGGCGTCACGCGCGAGGACCTCAATCGCGAACTCGCGCACAGCGGCTTCTTCTTCTCGGTGGATCCGGGCGCGAATGCTTCCATCGGCGGCATGGTCGCGACCTCCGCCTCCGGCACCAACACCGTCCGCTACGGCACCATGCGCGACAACATCCTGTCGCTGACGGTGGTCACCGCCGAAGGCGAGGTGCTGCGCACCGCCCGCCGCGCGCGCAAGTCCTCGGCCGGCTATTGCCTCACGCAGCTGTTCTGCGGCTCCGAGGGCACGCTGGGCATCATCACCGAGGTGACGGTCAAGCTGCATCCGCAACCGGAAGCCGTGGCCGCCGCCGTGGTGAACTTCGCCGACGTGAAAGGCGCGGTCGACTGCGTGATCCAGGCGATCCAGACCGGCGTGGCGCTGGCGCGCGCCGAGATGCTGGACGCGCTGACGATGCGCGCGATCAACGCGCACAGCAAGACCACGCTGCCCGAGGCGCCGACGCTGTTCCTGGAGTTCGGCGGCTCCGAGGCGCAGGTGCGCGAGCAGGGGGCGGCGCTGCAGGCGATCGCGCAGGATTGCGGCGGCGGCGAGTTCCAGTGGGCGCTGCGGCCCGAGGAACGCAGCCGCCTGTGGACGCCGCGCCACCACGCCTACTTCGCCGCTCTGCAGTTGCGGCCCGGCAGCCGCTCCTTCACCACCGATGCCTGCGTGCCGATCTCGCAGCTGGCCGCCTGCCTGGCCGAGACGGTGGACGACATCGCCACCAGCGGCCTCGTCGCCCCCGTGTTCGGCCACGTCGGCGACGGCAACTTCCACTGCCTGCTGCTGGTCGATCCGCGCAATGCCGAAGAAGTGAGGATCGCCGAGGAGCTCAGCGAGCGCCTGATGCGGCGCGCGCTGCGCTACGACGGCACTTGCACCGGCGAGCATGGCGTCGGCCTGCACAAGATCCCCTACCTGGAAGAAGAGCACGGCGCCACCGCGGTGGAAGTGATGCGGCGCATCAAGCGGGCGCTGGACCCGCACAACATCCTCAACCCGGGGAAGGTGGTGCGGCTGGCAGGAAGCGAAGCCCGCGCCGCATAACCGGCCGGGTCGCCTGCTGCACGCAACGCAGCAGTTCCTCCATCACGCACTGCGGCGCGCGCAGCCGCAGCGTGGGCGACAGCATGCAGATGTGCGCCACGCGCGTGATCGCCGGCCGCGTGATCTCCACGGCGACCAGTTCGCCGCGCTGGACCTCCGCCTCCACGCTCATCCAGGCAAGGATGGTCGGGCCAACGCCCGCGGCGGCCGCCTGCTTCAGGATGGTGAGCGAATCGATCGTCGCCACCACGTTCGCCGGCCCGAGCCCCGCTTCCTCAAAGGCGCGGTCCACGCGCGTGCGCACGCCCTGGCCCTTGGACGGCAGCACGAAGCCGAGTCCCGCGAGTTCCTGCACCGGCACGACCTTGCGGCGGGCGAAGGGCGAATCCCTGGCCACGATGAGGAACAGGCGCTCTTCCAGCAGCGGCACCGTGTGCAGGCCTTCGAGGTTGCCGTCGTCGAAGGCGATGCCCAGGGTCAGGCGGCCGTTCTTCACCCATTCGAGGATGGTGCCGCTCAGCTCCTCCAGCACCTGCAGCTGGATCGCCGGGTAGCTCGCGCGCACGGCGTTGAAGAAGGGCAGGCCCAGGCAAGGCACCAGCGACAGCGGCAGGCCGAAGGCGACGTGGCCGGCCGGCCCCACCGACACGGCCTCCACCGCGGCCTTGGCGTCGGCGGCGTGCTGCAGGATCAGTTGCGCGTGCTGGTAGAGGCTTTGCCCGGCTTCGGTGGCCTGCACGCCGCGCGTGGTCCGGTGCAGCAGCACGGCCTTCATCTCCGCTTCGAGCGAGGCGACGTGCTGGCTGAGCGCCGATTGCGCGATGTGCAGTTCGCCGGCGGCGCGCGAGAAGCTGCCGAGGTCGACGATGCGCACGAAGTAGCGGAGCTGGCGGATCTCGATGGTGGCTCTCCTGGGGCGCCTATTCTGTCATTGCGGGTCAAGCCCGGGATGACAGGTCTTTATCTGGTTTGCCGATGGCGCCATCTGCAATCGGTGTTTCGCGGCGCGCGGCAATCCGGGAGCATCTGCATCCGGACCCCGCAAACCAAAGGAGACATCATGAACCTGCGCATCCTTCCCGCCGCGGCCATCGCGGTGACGCTGTCCGCCTGCGGCGGCGGCGACAGCGGCCCGCTGCTGCCGCCGCCCGCGCTGCAAGCCGGCATTTGCACGAACCTCGCCGGCCAGTCGCTGGGCGGCGGGGCCGCGGCGGTGACCGATGCCAAGATCGTCGCCGCCACCGGCAACCAGCCCGAGTACTGCGTGGTCACCGCCAAGTTCAACGACTCGGCGCTGAAGTTCGAGACGCGCATGCCCACCAGCGCCTGGAACAGCAAGCTCGCCTTCCTGGGCGGCGGCGGCTTCGACGGCTCCATTCCCGTCGCCACCGCGCTGCAGTTCAGCGAATCGGTGATCACCGACCGTTACGCCACCGTCGGCACCAACGGCGGCCACGACGCGCCGGCGTCGCTGCTGGACATGTTCAAGGCCGAATTCGCGTACGACCCCGTGCAGCTGGCCGACTTCACCTACCAGTCGGAGCATCGCTCGCTGCCGCTGGGCAAGGAGGTGATCAAGGCCTACTACGGCGCGGCGCCGGTCAAGAGCTACTTCGAAGGCTGCTCCATGGGCGGCCACGACGCGATGATGCAGTCGCAGCGCTATCCGCAGGACTTCGACGGCATCGTGGCGCGCGCGCCCGCCGGCAACATCATGGGCCTGTTCATGCAGTTCAACCGCATCTCCAAGCGGGTGCGCACGCCGGCCAACACGCTCAACCCCGCCAAGCAGACGCTGCTGGCGAACGCGGTGCTGGCGCAGTGCGACGGGCTCGACGGCCTGGTGGACGGCATCATCGGCAAGCCGGCGGCCTGCAACTTCGACGCCACGGTGCTGCGCTGCACGGGCGGCGCCGACACCGGCGACAGCTGCCTGTCGGACGCGCAGATCGCCACCGTCAACACCATCACCACGCCGATCGCGACGAGCGACGGAGCCTTCGCGCACACCGGCTACTTCTTCGGCGGCGAGAACAATGCCAAGGGCTGGGCCGAATACATGTGGCCGCTGGCGGCCTTCGGCGGCAACTCGCTGCAGGGCCTGTTCTCCGACGGCTTCGTGCGCAGCTTCATCGCACGCTCGCCGGGCTACGACCCGCTCGGCTGGAACCCGGACCAGTGGCTGCCGGAGATGAACCTGGTGGGCGCCATGTACAACGCGAACAACCCGGACCTGTCGGCCCTGCGCGCCCGCGGCGCCAAGATGATCATGTGGAACGGCACCACCGACAGCTCGGTCAGCCCGAAGGACAACTCGCGCTACTACGAGAGCGTCGTGGCGAAGATGGGCCAGGCCAACACCGACCAGGTGCTGGAGTTCTTCCAGGCGCCGGGCGTGGGGCACTGCTACGGCGGCGCGGGCCCGGACAAGGTGGACCTGCTGAAGGCGATGGCGACCTGGGTGGAGCAGGGCACGGCGCCGTCGGCGCAGGGCCTCGTGCATTCCAAGGTCGATGCCACCAGTGGCGCGACGACCATGACGCGGCCGGTCTGCAAGTACCCGGCGTATCCGCGCTACAAGGGCACGGGGGACGTGAATTCGGCGGCGAGCTTCAGCTGCTCGACATCGTGAGCCGGGGTCCCATTCACGCAAGGTGATGGTTTCCATCAAAACCTTTCACTGTCGCTGACCCCGCCCGCCGCCTAGAGTGTCCCCATGCAAAACCTCTGGCTGCGATTCCGCGAAGGCACCCACACCCGCTTCGGCACGCTGGAAGGCGAGCGGGTGCGGGTGTGGCACGGCGATGTCTTCGACTATCCCCAACGCGGCGACCGCACCATCGCGCTGAAGGACGTGGAGCTGCTCACGCCCGTGCAGCCGACCAAGGTGATCGCGCTCTGGAACAACTTCAAGGCGCTGGGCGAGAAGCTCGCGCTGCCGGTGCCGGCGGAGCCGCTGTACCTGGTGAAGACACCCAACTCGTATCTCGCGCCGGGCGGCACGATCCGCCACCCGGGCGGGCCGGGCAAGGTGGTGTTCGAAGGCGAGCTGGGCATCGTCATCGGCCGCAGCTGCAAGCAGGTTGCGGAGCGCGACGCGCTGGCCCACGTGCTCGGCTACACCTGCGCCAACGACGTGACCGTGGCCGACATCCTGCACCGCGACGCCTCCTTCGCGCAGTGGGTGCGCGCCAAGGGCTTCGACACCTTCTGCCCCTTCGGTCCGGTGGTCGCGACGGGGCTGGAGCCGGAGAAGCTGCGCGTGCGCACGCTGCTCGACGGCGAGGTGCGGCAGGACTATCCGGTGAGCGACATGCGCTTCAGCGTCGCGCAGCTGGTGAGCCTGATCTCGCAGGACATGACGCTGCTGCCGGGCGACATCATCCTGTGCGGGACGTCGGTGGGGGTGGGCTCGATGAAGCCGGGAAGCACGGTCGAGGTCGAGATCGCCGGCATCGGCAAGCTCGTCAATCGCTTCGCGTGAGCCTCAGAAGAGGAACTGCGAATTCTCCGGCGTGCGCGTGAGCTCGCCGTAGGCCTCCTTGGCGCGGCGGATGCGCTCGAGGTCGTTCAGCAGGGTTTCCAGCGCCGACTGCGCCCCGACGCCGCTGCGGCCGCGCGGCACCCGGTATTCGGGCGGGCGGACTTCCGGATCGAGATAGCGAATCGGTTCCATGGCGCTGCGAAACAGCCGGAATGGTAGCGATCCCTGCGGCCTCCTGTCTAGGGCTGGAGGCGTAAAGTGCTCATTGCTGTTGCCGGGCGGGGATGGCGCCCGTCCAATGGTCCACATCCTCGGGGGTCATCGTGCTCGCGTGCGTGAGGCGTCCGTCCACGTAGCCCAACCGTTCGACGTCGTGCAGGTACTGCTCGCGCGACAGCAGCGTGCCCGCGCACAGGTGTGGATCGGCCGGCGGCGGCTGGCGCGTCTCGGCGGCCAGGCGCGACACCAGTTTTTCCATCACCCAATGCGGCACCCGGTGCCGCTCGCCCGGATACACGTAGCCGAAGAGCGTCAGGTGCGCGAGCAACACGCGCCAGTGCGGGCCGAAGCGGTCCACCAGCCCGTGCCAGTCGATCTGCTCGGCATTGGCCTGCAGCAGGTGGGCGATGTCGGCGCCGTCGTAGCGCTCGCGCTCCATGATGAAGGCCTTGGACAGCAGCCCGTCCTCGATGTTGGCGATGCTCACCGGCACGCCCAGCACCTGGGCACGCGCGTTGTTGCGGAACCAGGCGTCGCTCACCGGCGTGAGGCCGTTGCCCGAGTTGAAGATCAGGTCGATGAAGTCCTCTCCCGCATACACCTTGGCAAGCCAGTGCGGGTAGGTCATCTCGGTGCGCCAGCCCTGTCCCTGCATCAGTTCGGCGACGCGGTCGTAGTCCTCGCGCTTGATGAACAGGTCCAGGTCCTTGGTGCTGCGCCGGATGCCGGTGAAGCAGGCATGGGCGAAGGCGCCGCCGACCAGGAAGGGCACGCCGGCGTCGGCCAGCGTGCGCAGTGCCTGGCGGTAGAAGGCGGCCGTGCCGGGTTCGACTTCCTCCTCGAGGGACGGGGCCAGGGCGACTGCTGCGGACATGGGTTGGTCTCGTTCTCGTGTGGGGTTTTGCACAGACTAACCGCCGTGCAGCGCGTCGACCCGGGGCGAGGAGCCTCACGCAGAGTCAGCCCCGGCCTACAGCCTGTCCGTGGCGAGCCGGGCAGCATGGCGGGGTTTCCTTCAACGACCGCCCCATGCCCAAGTCCGCCAGCACCGTGCGATTCGCCGCAGTCGGCGACATCCACGTCACCAAGGAATCCGCAGGCACCCTGCGCTCCTTCTTCGCCAGCGCCTCCGAAGCCGCCGACGTGCTGCTCCTGTGCGGCGACCTCACCGACTACGGCACCGCGGAGGAAGCGCAGGTGCTCGTCGACGAACTCGCCGCCGTCAAGATCCCGATCGTCGCGGTGCTGGGCAACCACGACTACGAGTCCGGCACGCCGGAAGTGGTGGCCGAAGCGCTCAAGCACATCGGCGTGCGCGTGCTCGATGGCGAGGCCTGCGAGATCGAAGGCGTGGGCATCGCCGGCGCCAAGGGGTTTGCCGGCGGCTTCGGCCGCGGCTCGCTCGGCGCCTGGGGCGAGCCGGCGATCAAGCTGTTCGTGCAGGAGGCGCTGAACGAAGCCATGAAGCTCGAATCGGCGCTGGCCAAGCTGCGCACGCCGCGCCGCATCTGCCTGCTGCACTACTCGCCGATCGCCGGCACGGTGGCGGGCGAGCCGGTGGAGATCTTTCCCTTCCTGGGCAGCAGCCGCCTCGAGGAACCCTTGCTGCGCTATCCGGTCGATGCGGTCTTCCACGGGCACGCGCACCGGGGCACGCTGGAAAGCAAGACCGTCAATGGCGTGCCGGTCTACAACGTAGCCAGGCCGCTGCTGTTGCGGTCGCATCCGGACCAGCCGCCCTTCCGCCTGTTCGACCTGCCGCGCGAATCGACTGTCCCCGCCTGAGGCGATCTTCCGTAGCTGCGCGACGCCGGCGTCCTACGGTCCGGCCATGCGACGCATCGAAGAATGCGCTGCATCCACAGGGAGAACACCATGGCCGACGAAGCAGATCTCGCATTCGACAGCGAACAGCGCCACCTGTCGCAGGCCCTGGCCGCGCAACGGGCCCGCGCCCGCATGCAGCCCACCGGCATGTGCCTGCATTGCGGCACGGAAAACCTGGGCAACCAGCTGTTCTGCGATGCCGATTGCGCGGGGGATTGGGAATACGAAGACACGCTGCGGCGCCGCCTGGGCCTGCCGGGCGGACGCGGATCGCTGCACTAGGCGACTGGCCGGCTAGGTCCGGCGGGTCGAGGGCGAGAGCCCTTGCAGCATGCTGTCGACGGCCGTCATCGAGTCTTCCCACATGCGCCAGTCGGCCGGGGAATTGCCCTCGTTGACCACTTCGGGCAGCGCGCGCGAGTCGCCGAAGCCCGAAGCCGGGACGGCACGCTGCGGCTGCGCGGCCTGCTCGGGCGCCTGGGAAGGCGCGCCCGAGCGGCGCTTGAACCAGGGGAACATGGTGATCCTCCTCGCTTGCGACCCACTCTAGGCCCAGCCCGGCCGTAGCGCAAGGGCTGGAAGCGCGGGTTTTGCGTGAAAGGCACAATTCCGTGATGTCCGAACCCCTGATCCGCCTGCTGGAGGTCGAAATGCCCTACGGCAAGCACAAGGGCACCCCCATCGCGGACCTGCCCGGCAACTACCTGAACTGGTTTGCCCGGGAAGGCTTTCCCCCCGGCGAAGTCGGGCGCCTGCTGGCGCTGATGCACGAAATCGACCATAACGGCCTCAAGCACCTGCTGGCGCCGCTGCGCAAGAACCGCTGAACGGAGGTCCCCATGGACGACGAAGTCTTCAACCTGAGCATCCGCAAGTTCCTGAAGGTGGTGGGCGTGAGCTCGCAGCGCGAGATCGAACAGGCCGTGGCCCAGGCCCTGCGCGCAGGCAGCATCCAAGGCGGCGAAACCTTGCCGGCGACGATGACGCTGGAGGTGGCGGGCTTGCAGCTGCAGGTGAAGTTCGACGGGGAGATCAAGCTCGCCTGAGGGCTGGTGGTGGTGGCGCTAATCCAGCGCCGCTTCCACCGGCCGCACCTGCAGGTATAGAGCCGCCGTCGCCCCCGGCCGCAGGACCTTCAGCACGCAATCGCGGGCGATCACCTCCGGATGCAGCGCCTGGTACAGCGCATCCACCGAGGCGATGTCCTGGCCGTCCATGCCGAGCAGCACATCACCCGCGCGCAGGCCGGCACGATCGGCGGGACTGCCGCCTTCCACGCTCTGCACCCGCACCGCCTGCTCCTGCTTGAGCCCGAGCGCCACCACGATGCGGCGGTCCAGCGCCATGGTGCTGCCGCCCACGCCCAGCCAACCGCGCCGCATGCGGCCATGCCGCAGCAGCTGCGGGATGACGACGCCGGCGATGTCGATGGCCACCGCGAAACAGATGGACTGCGCCTGCGGAATGATCGCCGTGTTGACGCCGACCACCTCGCCGCGCGAGTTGAGCAGCGGTCCGCCCGAGTTGCCTGGATTCAGGGCGGCGTCGGTCTGGATCACGTCGGGAATCATTCGGCCGCTGGACGCCCGCATGCTGCGCCCGAGCGCGCTCACGATGCCCGCGGTGACGGTGTGGTCGAAGCCCAGGGGATTGCCGATGGCGATGGCGATCTCGCCGCGGCGCAGGTCCGCGGAGCGGCCCAGGGGCGCGGGCGTCAGCGCGCCTTGCGACAGGCCGTCCACCTGCAGCACGGCCAGGTCGGTGTGCGGATCGTCGCCGACCCAGCGCGCCGAGAAATTGCGGCCGTCGCTGAAGGACGCATGGAAGTGCGCCGACGCCGCCGGCCGCGCCTTGCCGCCGGCGCGCACCACGTGCGAGTTGGTCAGCAGGTAGCCGTCGGGCGTGAACAGGAAGCCGCTGCCGCTGCCGGCCGGCTTGCCGTGCCGGTCCAGCGGCGCGACGGAGGCGACGCTGGGGCCGACGCGGTCGGCCACCTGGGCCACCGCCTGTGAATAGGCATCGAGGAGATCGAAGTCGCGCGCACCCATGAGCCAGGAGATGGGAGCGCGCGGGCGCTTTGCAAGTGGTGGGGTCGCTAGCGCGAACCCACCCTGCGGAAGGCCGTGAACGACCAGCCGGCGAGCGTCACCCATCCGCCCAGCAGCGCCACGAACCCGGAGAGCGCGCCGAAGCCCAGCGACCAGCGCGGGCCCCAGGTGTCGGCAATGTGCCCGGCCAGCGGCGCGCCGATCATCGTGCCGCCCACGCCCACCGCCATCACGATCGCCATCACTCGGCCGCGCAAGGCGCCGTCGGTCCACATCTGCGCCGCGCCGTGGGCGGTGGTGGTGAAGGACTGCGTGGCCAGGCCGACGAAGTAGAGCGCGACCGCGAAGGCGTAGTAGCCGGGCATCAAGGCCGCGGCCAGCAGCGCGGTGCCGAAGGCCGCCGCCGCGAAGAGGATGAACTGCATGCGCGGCTGCTCGCGCCCCGCCGAGAGCAGCGCACCCGTTACCGAGCCCACCGCCATCGCCGACGTGAGCAGCCCGAACGCGCCGGCGCCCACGTGGAACACCGACACCGACATCGAGGAAATGTAGATCGGGAAGTTGATACCGAAGGTGCCGATCACGAAGAACATCAGCAGCACCGCGCGCAGCTCGGGCCGTGCCCAGGCATAGCGAAGGCCGTCGGTGAGGCCCACCTTCTGCCGGCCCGGCCCGGTGTGGGTGCTGCGCGGATGGATCTCGTCCTTGCGCAGCAGGCCCATGGCGCAGAGCACCGCGCCGAAGGACAGCGCGTTCAGCAGGAACACCGGCCCGGTGCCGATCCGTCCGATCAGCAGGCCCGCCGCGGCCGGCCCGATCATGCGCGCCATGTTGAACGACGTGGAGTTGAGCGCGACGGCGTTGGCCAGGTGCGCATCGCCCACCAGCTGGCCGACGAAGGTCTGGCGCGCCGGCGCATCGAAGGCGCTGACGCAGCCGAGCATCAGCGCGAAGCCGTAGACGTGCCAGAGCTGCACGTGGCCGGTCACGGTGAGCAGGCCGAGGAACAGCGCGAGCAGGCCTTGCGTCGTCTGCGTGGCCAGCAGCAGCTTGCGGCGGTCGAAGTGGTCGGCCGCCCAGCCCGTGAACGGCAGCAGCACGAACTGCGGACCGAACTGCAGCGCCATCACGATGCCGACGGCGGTGGCGTCGTGCAGCGTGAGCTCGGTGAGCACGATCCAGTCCTGCGCCGTGCGCTGCATCCAGGTGCCGACGTTGGACACCAGTGCACCCGCCGCCCACACCCGGTAGTTGTAGCCCTCCAGCGACCGGAAGGTGCGCCTCATCCGGCCCGGCCCGCGGGTTGTGCGGCCACGCGGCGCAGCAGCACGATGGCGCGGGCGAGCTCCTGCTGTTCGCGCGGCGAGAGCTGGTCCTGCAGCGCGTGCAGCAGCCAGTCCTGCTTGGCGGCGCGGCCGTCCTTCAGCCACTTGCGGCTGGCCGGCGTGATCGACAGCAGCGTCTGGCGGCCGTCTTCGGGGTCGGGCGCACCGGTGACCAGGCCGGCGGCAAGCAGCACGCCGACCGTCGCGCCCATCGACTGCGGCCGCACGCCGGCGGCGCGCGCCAGCGTCGTCGCGGTGGCGGGGCCTTCGAGGTCCAGCCGGCGCAACACATGCAGTTGCGAAGCGGTGAGGTCGCCGGTGTCGGCCTGCGCGCGCAGGCGGCGGCGCAGCTGGCCCAGCACTTCGTGCAGGTCGGCGGCAAGTGCGGTTGCGGTGTCGGTCATTGGGCGGGATAGGAAGCCTGACTGATAAGTTTAGCTGTTTATCTTGTGCCTGGCCGCGACCCTGACGAAATCCCCGTTGACGCCTTGCGCGCGCGGCCTGTAGCCTGACCCGATTCCCATAGGAGACTTGCGATGCGTCTGTTGCGTACTATCGTTTCCGGGGCGCTGCTGCTGTGCAGCGCGCTCGCCGTGAGCGCCGCCGAGCCCGAGTACCCGAGCAAGCCCATCAAGTGGGTGGTGGCCTATCCGCCCGGCGGCACCACCGACCTGCTGGCGCGGCTGATGGGGCAGAACCTGTCGCAGCGCCTGAACCAGCAGGTGGTCATCGAGAACAAGCCCGGCGGCGGCAACAACATCGGCACCGAGTTCGCCGCCAAGTCGCCGCCGGACGGCTACACCATCTTCCTGGTGAACCCGGCCAATGCGATCAATGCCACGCTCTATCCCAAGCTGAACTTCAACTTCCTGGAAGACATGGCGCCGGTCGCCGGCATCGTGCGCGTGCCCAACGTGATGACCGTGACCAAGAACTTCCCGGCCAAGACGGTCGCGGAGTTCATCGAGTACGGCAAGAAGAACCCGGACAAGATCAACATGGCCTCGTCCGGCGCCGGCACCTCGGTGCACCTGTCGGGCGAGCTGTTCAAGTCCATGGCCGGCATCAACATGAAGCACGTGCCGTACAAGGGCGCCGGCCCCGCCACCACCGACCTGATCGGCGGCCAGGTCGACGTGCTGTTCGACAACATGCCGTCGATCATCAGCCACATCCGCGCCGGCACCGTGCGCGCGCTGGGCGTGACCAGCGCGCAGCGTTCGCCCGCGCTGCCCGACGTGCCGGCGGTGGGCGACACGGTGCCCGGCTACGAAGCCAGCGCCTGGTTCGGCGTCGCCGTGCCCAAGGGCACGCCGCCGGCCGTGATCGCGCGCCTGAACAAGGAAGTGAATGCCGCCTTGGCCGACCCGGTGATGAAGGCCAAGCTGGCCGACCTGGGCGGCGTGCCCATCGCCGGCACGCCGGAGGACTTCTGGAAGCTGCATCGCATGGAAACCGAGAAGTGGGCGAAGGTGGTGAAGGCTTCCGGAGCGACGGCCGAATGAGCCCTCCCGTGGGGGCGGGATAATCCCGCTCCCATGCCCGTGATCGCCATCCGCCCCGTCGACAAGTTTCCCGAACCCGACTTCACCCGCCTGCAGCGCGAAGTGTTCCGCGACGTGCAGCAGGTCTCGGAGCCGCTGGCCGCCGTGCTTGAAGCCGAAGCAGCGGTGCGTCCCGCGGATCTCGAGGCGCCGTCCTTCTCACCCGCCATGCGCCGCCTGGGCGCCTACGACGGCGAGCAGCTGGTGGGCTGGAGCACGGGCTGGATGGAACGCGGCAACGTCTGGTACATGGCCAACAGCGGCGTGGTCGCGTCGCATCGGCGCCAGGGGATCTACTCGCGCTTGCTGGCCGAAGCCTGTGCGCTGGCGCGCGAGAGCGGCGCCGTGGTGGTCCGTTCGCAGCACTCGGTGATGAACAACGCGGTGCTGGCGGCCAAGCTGCGCAAGGGCTTCCACATCTCCGGGCTGTCGCACTCCGCGCAGATGGGGACGTTGGTGGAGCTGACCTTGCATCTGACGCCGGAGCGACTGGCGCTGTTCCGGGAGCGGGTGCTCCCGTACGTCGCGCCTTGAGGGGCGAGCCGCGGTTCGCCTGCGGGCTCACCACGGCCTACGGGAGTCGTGAGTCGGGAATCCCGGTTTCGTAGGCCGTGGTGAGCGGCGCCAGCCCGAACCGCGGCTGGCGCGTCACGCCTTCCCCGCCGCGCGAGCCTCGTCGGCCATGGCAACGCGTGTACCACTCTGTTCGGCGTGCCGGACGGCCTGCGCCGGATCCTTCTGCAGCTTGGTGAGCGACATCTCGTAGGTCTTCAGCCCCCAGTAAAGGGCGAAGAGCCAGATCTCGCCGGCCTCCAGCATGAAGAGCGCCACGGTTTCCTCGCCGCCCGCCAGGTAGACCTTCAGGCCGCCGGCGATACCGACGATGGGCATCATGAGCGCGATGAGGCGATAGAGCCAGAGGAAGGTCTTCTTGCCGAGGCGCGTGCCGGGCGGCAGGTAATCGAGCGACTTGCCGGCGCAGAACCAGGCGACGATGAAGAGCAGCACGAACAGGCCGATGGCCGCGATGTAGTGGTAGGGCGGGTCGGCCTGGCCCACATCCGCCCAGTTGCCGATCGCCGGACACAGCGCCTTGAGGTCTCGCACGCGCTGCGACGCCGGCTCGCCCATCTTGGGCAGCCGCTCAGGTACCAGAGCCACCGTCACCGCGCACAGTGCCGCCAGGTTCAGCAGCCAGTTCTCCAGGTCGGTGAGGCCCTTGTACGCGTAGAGCCCGGCGGCGATCGCGAACAGCATGCCGACCAGGAGGCTGCGCATGGGGAAGGCGGCGCAATCGTGCAGCGTCGCGGCTGCCCAGAAGTACGCGCTGAGCGAGGGTTGCCGCGCCAGGTCGTGCGCCCATGCGCCCCAGGCCCAGAGCACCAACGGAAAGGCGAAGGCGAGCAGCGCCAGCCCGAGGCGGATGGCCAGGTAGGTGGCCGAGAAATGCCGCCAGAGCGCCTGTTCGTCGGGCGGCGGTGGCGTGTTCAGGCCTTTCAGCCCCTTGGGTGTTTCCATGGTTCCCTCCCTCTGCTTCTGCGCGCAGACGCCGAAATGTAGCCGCAGGGAGGCGAACCGCCAAAAAAAAGCGGCCCTCGAAGGGCCGCCAAACAAGGAGTATCAAGCAATCATTCGGCCTGGTGCGCAAGCACGGGTTCCACCACCGGAACGAACTTTCCCTTGCGGCGCACCTGCAGGAAGAACGCCACCAGCTGCCACACGATGAACACCGCGATCAGGCCCAGCAGCGTGCCGCTGATCGGACGCGTCATGAAGGCGCCGAAGCTGCCGCGCGACAGCAGCATGGCGCGGCGGAAGTTCTCTTCCAGCATCGGGCCCAGGATGAAGCCGAGCATCAGCGGCGCCGCGTCCAGGTCCAGGCGCAGGAACATGTAGCCCATGAAGCCGAACAGCGCGGTGATGAACACGTCGTCCAGGTTGTTGTTGACGCTGTAGGTGCCGATGCAGCAGAAGAACAGGATCGACGGGAACAGCACGGCGTACGGGATCTTGAAGACCGACAGCCAGTAGCGCACCAGCGGCACGTTGAGCGTGATCAGGAAGCAGTTGCCCACCCACATGCTCGCCACCAGGCCCCAGAACAGGTCGGGGTGGCCGGCGATCATGTTGGGGCCGGGCTGGATGCCCTTGATGACGAAGGCCGCCATCATGAGCGCCATCACCGCGTTCTCCGGGATGCCGATGGACATCAGCGGGATGAAGCTGGTGCGGGCGGCCGCTTCGTCGGCGGCGGCCTGGCCGGCCACGCCTTCGATGCAGCCGGTGCCGATCTCGTGCTTGTACTTGCTGACCTTCTTGTCGATGGCATAGGCCGCGAACTGCGCGATGGTGGGGCCGCCGCCGGGCAGGATGCCCAGGAAGGAGCCGACCGCGCTGCCGCGCAAGGCGCTCGGGATGATCCGCTTGAACTCGGGCCAGGTGGGCATCAGCTTGATCGCGCCGTTGAAGGGCGAACGCTCTTCGCCGCTGTCGAGGTTCTTCGTGATCTCCGCGATGCCGAAGCAGCCCAGCGCGATGCTCACCAGCCCGACGCCGTCCGCGAGGAAAGGCAGGTCGAGCGTGAAGCGCTGCATGCCGCTGTTCACGTCGGTGCCGATCGAGCCGAGCAGCACGCCGATCATGCACATCGCCATGCCGTTGACCAGGCTGCCGGTGGTGACGAAGCTGACGCAGACGAAGCCCACCAGCATCAACGCGCAGTAGTCGGCCGGGCCGAACAGGAAGGCGACCTCGCCGAGCGTGGGCGCCAGCAGCGAGAGAACGACGATCGCCACCGTGCCGCCGATGAAGCTGGAGACGCCGGCCGTGAACAGGGCGAGCCCGGTCTTGCCCTTCAATGTCATCGCGTACCCGTCGATGCAGGCCACGATGCTGCTCGCATGCGGGATCTTCATCGTGATCGCGCTGACGCTGTCGCCGTACTGCGCGCCGTAGTAGATGCCGGCCAGCATGATGAGCGCGCCGCCCGTGGGGATGGAGTACGTGAGCGGCAGCAGGATGCTGATGGTGGCCAGGGGGCCCAGGCCGGGCAGCAGGCCGACGAGCGTGCCGACCGTGCAGCCGATGGCGCAGTACAGCAGGTTCTGCCAGGTGAGCGCGACGCCGAAGCCGAGCGCGAGGTTGTGGAGGACTTCCATGTCAGTACAGGGGCAGGTTGAAGCCGAGGAGTTTCTGGAAGGCCAGGGCCACGCAGACGAGGCCGGCGGAGATGTAGATGTTGCGCAGCACCGAGTACTTCGTCTTGCCGGCGAAGGAGGCGATGAACACCATCACGATGATCCCGAGGATCATGTTGAGGAAGTGCGAGACCAGCGCGAAGCCGCACAGCGCGCCCAGGATCAGCAGGATGTTCTTGGGGTTGAAGCCGAGCGGAACGTGGTCGACGAAACGCGAGCGGATGATGGTGACGATGGCGATCAGCCCCAGCAGGCCGGCGATCATCAGCGGGAAGAGGCCGGGGCCGGCGCGCGCGAAATCGCCGATCGGATAGCGCGCGGACGTCAGCCCGAAGGCCAGGGAAATTGCCAGCAGGAACAGTCCCCTGACAAGGTTGCGGTCGTTCATGAGGGTGGGGTGAGTGAGGATTCGGGCAGGCTTCGATGGTCCTGCCCGCTCACTGACCGGAAACTGACCTTCCCCGTGAGAGGAAGTACGTAGCGACCTGTATCAGGCGTCCCTTAGGGTGGGTTCGCGCAGCGACCCCACCACCGGAAACGCGATCTCGCACACCCACCCTTGGCCATCCGGCCCGCTGCGCAGCGCCATGCGCGCATTCATCAGCCGCGCGTACTGCGCCACCAGTGCGAGCCCGAGCCCCGCCCCTTGTCCGAGCAACTGCCCCGCCTCCCCCTGCGCGCCGCGCGCGGCCAGCGCGTGCTGCTGCTCGCGCGGCGCGCCCGGGCCGTTGTCCTGCACCGAGAGCAGGACGTGCTCCGTGGTCTGTTCGACGGCGACCGTCACCGCCAGCGGCCGCCCGGCGGAGACGCCATAGCGCAAGGCGTTGTCCACCAGGTTGTTCAGGATGCCTTCCAGCAGCGTGGGCTCGGCCGCCACCCACACCGGCGCGTCGATGCCGCGCGCACCGAGGTCGACGCCGGCCGCATCGGCGCGCGGCAGGAAGCGCAGCACGCATTCGCGCACCACGGCGTCGAGGGCGACCGGCTCCAGCAGCAAACGGCTTTCCGCTTCGGCGGCCAAGGCGAGCGCCAGTAGCCGATCGACCAGCGAAGTCGCCCGTGCTTCGCTGGCCGCGATCGCCGCCAGTTGTTCGCGCGCCACGTGCGGGTCCGCGTGGCCCAGGCCATAGCTCGCCAGCGCGCGGATGCCGGCCAGCGGCGTGCGCAGTTCGTGGGCGACGTTGCCGGCGAACTCCTTCTGCGCGCGGATGCTGCGGTCCAGCCGCTGCAGCAGCGCGTTGACGGTGGTGGCCAGCACCTGCAGGTCGCGCGTCGACGCTTCGTCGGGCACGGGGCCGAGATCGCCCGAGCCGCGATGCGCCAGCGCCTGCTGCAGCGTGGCCAGCGGTTGCAGGTCGCGCGCGATCGAGCGGCGCAGCCACGCGGCCAGCAGCACCAGCAGCAGCAGTTGCGGCAGCAGCGAATAGAGCATCAGCTGGCGCAGCGTGGCGTCGCGCGAGCTGGTGGTCTGCGCCACGGTCACGTCGAAGCGCGCGGGGTTCTGCTCGCGCAGCGTCACCGCGCGCAGCACCTTGCCGGCAAAGGCGATGTCGTCGAAGTGGAAAGCCTCGGACTTCTCGCCGGCGGGCGCGAGCAGGTCGGGTTGCCCGGCCAACACCGTGCCGTCGGGCGCGCGCACGCTGAAGAACATCGTCTCCGCCTGGTCGAACAGCACCGTGTTCACTTCGTGCGGCGACAGCTCCAGCCGCAGCTTGCCGTTTTCGATGCGCACGTGCGTGGCCAGCAGGTAGGCGTCGTCCAGCAGGGAGCGGTCGAAGGCGCGCTGGGCGAAGTACTGCGCCACCGCGAAGGACACCACCGTGCCGGCCACCCACGTCAGCGCCAGCGGCAGCAGCACCGTGCGCAGCAGCCGCTGGCGCAGGCTGGGCGGCGCCGGCACGGACTCGCTCAAGCCTCGGGCTCCACCAGGTAGCCGAGGCCGCGCAGCGTGCGGATCTGCGCGCCCGAGCCGGCGAGCTTCTTGCGCAGGCGCGAGATGAAGGCCTCGAGGGCGTTGTCCGGCAGCAGGTCGTCCAGGTCGGAGAGCTTGGCCGACAGCTCGCGCTTGCTGCAGACGCGGCCGGGCGGCGTCATCAGCTCCCACAGCACCTCGAACTCGCGCGCCGGCATTTCCATCAACTGGCCATTGAGCTGGAAGGTGCGCGCGGCGCGGTCCAGCGACAGCTGTCCGACGGCGACGCGGTCGTTGCCGCCGGCGGAGCGGCGCACCAGCGCGTGCAGGCGGGCTTCGACCTCGCCCAGGTCGAAGGGCTTGCCCAGGTAATCGTCGGCGCCGGCGTTGAGTCCGGCGATGCGTTCGTCGGTGCGGTTGCGCGCCGTGAGCACCAGCACCGGCGTGCGGTCGCCGCGGGCGCGGGCCGAGCGCAGCACCGTGAGCCCGCTGGCCAGGCCGGACTGCGGGCGCTTGTTCAGGGGCAGGTTGAGGTCGAGGATAACCACGTCGAATGCCTGCACCCGCCACAGGTGCTCGGCGTCTTCGACGGTGGCGGCTTCGTCGACACGGTGCCCGGATTCGCGCAGCTTGCGCAGGATGACGCCGCGCAGCACGGCGTCGTCTTCGACCAGGAGGATTCGCATGGGGGGGATGGTAGCGGGGCGGGTGAGGCCACCACCCTGCCAGCTGCTTTCGGCTGAAAAGAAGGGCTGGTTCAGTCGGGTGCGGAGTCGGGTGAGAGCGACGATGCGCGGAAAACACGGACCCTCCGTTCGGAGTGGCGCTTGCGGGAAAAGCTGCCAGATAATGCAAGAGTCATGCGCCCGAGTCACGCCAGATGACTGCGCCAGCAACGACTTACGGGGGGAATCTGCCAGATGGCTTCAGGTGTTATCCAGCGGTGTTATGGCGCGCGGGTGCGGTCTATATCAAGTTAGACATCGGGACCGAAGCAATGGGGTCGATCGACCAAGTGCTCCAACGGGCAATCAGCCCTTCTTCAGTTCGCGCTGACGGATATCTCACGCTCCCTCGCAGCTATGGCGTGTATGAAGTGCCGTCTGCTGCTTCCTCCAGCCGTCGTTTCCGCTTCGGCAATCATCCTGTGCGAATGAGGGAGCTCGAAAAGGAGTTTGGTTCGTGCAAATTGGTGCACCTCTTCAGCTCGCGAGAAGACGCCAAACTCGTGGCACTCGCCCTAGCGCGAGCAAGACGCTAACCCCGGATGCGCCACCCAATGTCTAACATGTCGTTCGACACGGACACGAACCAGCAGCGCGCCGCCATGCGCTCGTGTGATCGTGCACCTGGCGGCGCGCTGCCGGTTCGCGCCGGTCAACTCCGACGTTAGACCTCACATGCAGCACTCTCGCCTCTGCCGGCAGCTCTGCAGCATCGCGCTGCACTTGGCTGTGTTCGCGGTCGGCCCGTGTTGGGCGCAGCTAGCGCCAATGCCGCCATCGCCACTAAATAAGGCTCAAGGCTTTGAGGAACTGCGCTTCTTCGAGGGAACGTGGACGGCCTCAGACCGCCTGGCCGGGAACGGCTATGTGCAAACGTGTACTTGGCTGCCAGAGAGTCGTCGCCATATGGTTTGCATGGCCACCTTCGAGCGCTCTGGGCGCAAGCACCAGACCATGGACGTTTTTACGTTCGATTCAAGTAGACGAGAGTACGTGCTTCATCAGTTCGGCGATTCTGGTGGTTCAAGCGTTATGAGAGGGCAACGAGTCGGAGAACGTTGGCAGTTCGAGCAAGAGTCGATGCAAGGACAGATGAGGGTACGCCTGAGAGTCAGCTTTGAACCCGCTGAAGATGGGAGCATTAACCAGATGCGGGAGTCAGCAGCCAACGATGACCCGTTCGTTGCGTATTCCACTCGCCAACTTCGCCGCAAGTGACCTCCGATGCGTTTGAGGTCTAACATGGCAGTCGACACGGACACGTTGCGGCAAGGGGCCGCGCGGCGCCGTGGGAAATCGTGCACCGCGCGGCCCCTTGCCGCAACGTGCCGGTCACTTCTACGTTAGACCTCGGATCCAGGCCGTGCCCCATTCCATGCACCACGCGAAGCGCTGGTTGGACCTGATCCTTCAGCAGGACCTGCCGGAGCGAGAGATCTTCGCGGCGCATGTGGCGGCCGGCGCGATCACATCGCTTTGCACATGCGGCTGCCACGGTTTCGGATTCGAGGTGCCTGTGGCGGCGGAACTGAAGCCCCTCCAAAGGTCCTCCGGTCTGTTCTGCGAGGTGGCCTTTTCTTCGAACGAGGAGGAGGAAATTGATATCCTCATCTTCACTGACGAGCGCGGCTACTTCGCGGGCGCTGACGTCAGTTACGGCATGGCGAACGTCGGTCCCATGCCGGATTCAGCGGAACCGGTAAAACTTCTAGGAGTGTGGCCAGGTGGTAGCGCAACCGAGGTCTAACAGGCCGTTCGAAACGGACACGCACCGGCAGCGCGCCGCAAGGCGCGCGGGTGATCGTGCACCTTGCGGCGCGCTGCCGGTGCGTGCCGGTCAACTCAGTCGTTAGGCCTCACGGGAACCATCGTGCTTAACATTCGCACGGCTTCAATTCTCGCGGTCTGCTGTCTGCTCTCAGCGTGCGACCGCACGTCCGGAAGCGCTGCAATGGCCTTGCCGGTTCATCTGTTGGGCCAAGCCTGTGAACCCCCGTCCGATCGTGAACTGAAGATGTTCGACGCCGCAGCGCAGGCCATTGAGGTTGACGATGGTCCGATATCCAATTGGCTCACCATCGGTGCCCAGAGACTTGTGGGATATGGCCTGTTGCGCCAGCGTGCGCGGGACACCGTTCGAATTTGCCCGCCCGCGGCAGTTCTCGAACGAATTGGCGCGGCGCTGACGGCTCCGAAGGGGCTCGGGGCAGGCCAGCTCGTCGAGTATCAATACCAGCTCGCTGCGCAACTCCCGAACCCTAGCGATTTTGTGATCGGCCAAATCGGTAAGGCAGCATTCAACGACTCAACGCAGTTTTCTGAGACGTTCCGGGCGCAAGACATTCGGCCGCTGGCTCGCTCCACACTAGCGACATTTGGCGTGCGTGCCGCTCCGTTCCGAGAAATCGCGCTCCGGCAGATGTCGGGCGATACGCCGCTCGGCACCGGTGCGGCGCAAGTTGCGGCGGCGACACAAGCGCCAGAAGCTAGAGGGAAGGTTCTCGAGCTGTTTCGTGCAAAGCTCGCTAGCGTCCCGGCTTCTGCTGCCATTCCACTGGACCAACGAGACCGCCTCCTGGAGCTCGCTTGGGCAATCTACTTGAGTGGCGATCCAGACCATAGCGGCCGAGCCGCAATACACGAGCTCATGACTCGGAAGGTGGAGAGCCGAGCGCCCCCTTTTGGCGTCGTTGAAATCTCCCCAAAGCGGTTTTGCCTCGTGTTGGAGCGACTCGGGGGGCAAGCTGCTGTCGCTCGCCATCAATACTGCCTTGATCCGAAGGCCCCCTACGAGGGGTAAGGCGCGTGATGCCTAACAGGTCTACAAGGACTTCCCTTTAGTTCAACTTTCTTCCTCTTCATCAGCACGCGCCGAAGCAGCCACACAGAGCCAGACTGCAAATCTACAAACGGCCTTGTTGCACTTGAGTGCGGACCCAGATACCAACCGCTCGGCGGGACTCCATTCGATCGACGCGGACGCTGTGCCGCTGCCTGTTAGCCGAGTTCACCCGCCGCCGGTCTGACCTGTTTGGTGCATCTTCGC
>NZ_JAKLTM010000010.1 GCF_022012305.1 Ramlibacter paludis
GCGTTGCGAAATCGGGTCAAGCCGCCCAGGCTTGACCCGATTCCGCGCCTTGCCTCCACCCCCTTGCAGACCCAACGCGAGCCCGTTTCTCTGCCGCCCAGGCTCCAGACCGTGTCCGACACGGGACCGGTGCCGGTGCCGACGCCGCACTCGACGGTGCTTCGCCAGACTGGATGCATTCCCTAGACGGAGGCAAACACATGGCCTACAGCAGCATCATGGGCGCCGACCAGGCGCCGACCAATCCCAGCGGGCGCGAAGCCGAACTGCTGGGCCCGAGCGACAACTCCGACAGCGGCAGCGACACCATCGGCACCAGCGAAGCGCATGAAGACAGCGACTCGCGCGGCACCGGCGAACGCGGCGCGGTGGCCGGCTCCGATGCGCGCGAAGGCGCCGACATCCTGCCGGACCGCGTGGTCAACCTCGGCGACGACGCCGGCGTCGAAGCCGACGAAGTCTCGCTCGAACTGACGGACCTGGACAGCGAAGACCTGGAAGCGCAGGCCGACCGCGACGCGGCGGCCGAGCGGGGCTGACGCCATGGCAGGACGCGGCGCGCCGCCCGATCCCATGCGTCGGGTGCGCGGCGTGCTGCGCGACACCTTCGGCCTGCCGCGCCTGCGCCCCGGGCAGGCCGCGGTCATCGAACGCGTGCTGGCCGGCCAGTCGACCCTGGCCGTCATGCCCACCGGCGCCGGCAAGTCGCTGTGCTACCAGCTGCCCGCGCTGCTGCTGCCCGGCCGCACGGTCGTCGTCTCGCCGCTGATCGCGCTGATGAAGGACCAGTGCGAGTCGCTGCACGCCCTGGGAATCCGGTGCGTGCAGATGAACAGCAGCCTGGGCGGCGAGGAAACCCGCGCGGCCGAGGCTGCGGTGGCCGACGGCAGCGCGAAGATCATCATGACGACGCCGGAACGGCTGGCCGACCCGGAGTTCCTCGAACTGCTGACGGCGCACCCGGTCAGCCTGCTGGCGGTCGACGAGGCCCACTGCATCTCGCACTGGGGCCACGACTTCCGGCCCGCCTTCCTGGAGATCGGGCAGGTGCTGCCGCGCCTGGGCAAGCCGGTGGTGCTGGCGTTGACGGCCACGGCCACCGACGACATCGCGGCCGACATCTGCAAGCAGCTGGGCATCCCCGCCGCGGGCGTGGTGAACGCCAGCGCCTACCGGCCCAACCTCGACCTGCGCGTGCTGGCGCTGGAAAAGGAAGCCGACAAGCTGGCGCACGTGCTCAAGCTGGTGCGGGGCACCCCGGGCAGCGGCATCATCTACACGGCCACCGTGAAGGCCGCAGCCGCAGTGCATGCGGCGCTGCTGGAAGCCGACGAATCGGTCGGCCTCTACCACGGCAAGTTGGCGGCCAGCGAGCGCGATTCCGTCCAGGAGGCCTTCATGAACGGCGACCTGCGCGTGATGGTCGCCACCAATGCCTTCGGCCTGGGCATCGACAAGGCGGACATCCGCTTCGTGCTGCACTACCAGCTGCCGGCGACGCTCGAAGCCTATTACCAGGAGGCGGGCCGCGCGGGCCGCGATGGCGCCACCTCGCGCTGCACGCTGCTGTTCCTGCGGGGCGACAAGGCGATCCAGCAATTCTTCATGGCCGGCCGGTATCCCGGCGAGGAGGACACGGCGGCCGTCGTGCAGGCGCTGCGCGAACCTCCGCCCGAAGGAACCAATGCCTGGACACTGCCGCTGCTGCAAGGCCGCGTGGCCCGTGCCCGCGCCAAGATCCAGGTCGCGCTCGGCCTCTTGCGCAAGGACAGGATCGTGCGCCAGGAGCGCGACGGCACGCTGAAGCTGCTGCAGGCGCAGGCCGGCGGCGCGCGCATGCGCGAACTGACCGAAACCTACGGCAAGAAGCGCGACCTGGACCGCGAGGCGCTGGAACGCATGGTGTTCTACGCGCAGACCGGCCAGTGCCGCTGGCGCGTGCTGCTCGACCACCTGGAAGGTGGGGCAGCCTTCGAGCGCTGCGAGCACTGCGACAACTGCCGGCGGATCGCTGCGCACGAAGCGGTGGTCGAAGACCTGCTGCGGCGCGCGCCGGCGCCCGAGGAAGAAGCCGAGGAGCCGGCCGCCGCCGTCTTCACGCGCGGCGACCTGGTGGAGGTGCGCCGCTATGGCCGCGGCGTGGTGGAGGAAGCCTCCGCCACGCAGGTGACCGTGGCCTTCGCGGACCGCAGCCGGCGCAGCTTCCTGCCGGAGTTCGTGAAACGCGCCCGGCGGGCGGTGGCGTCGCGCACGGCAGTGCCACGCGGCAACCCCGCCGTCCCGGTCACCTGACGCTCACCGACATCTTCTTCCACCACGGATCCGACCAGCGCTGGAACGGCCCCAGCGCGTCGGCCTCGCCCGACTGCTTCTGCGTCAGCAGCGTGTCCAACGCCACCACTTCGTAGCTGCGGCGGTAGCGTCCTTCGCCGCGCGCCTCGCGCGCCACCAGCACCTGCTGTCCGCCCGGCACCCAGCCCGCGAACTCGGCGTAACCCAGGCCCGGCTGCAGGGCCGCCGGCGGCAGGACGTCGACGCGCCACTGTCCGCCCTGCCGCCGGAACACCCACAATTCGCGCCAGCCCGCGAGCGGCTGCACCGCGAGCGTCAGTGCGTTGCCTTCGCGATTCAGCGTGGCCGATTGCGGCCAGACCAGCGCATAGGTGCAGCGCCGCGCCAGCGGCTGCTCGGCGCCATGCTTCGCATCGACCAGCAGAACGCAGGTTTCACCCGGCCGCCCCGCCGCCGTCACGATGCTGGCGCGCGCGGACGAGGGCGCTTCCGGCGCGAGCCCGACCGCCGCCCAGCGCACGGCGTTCGCCTGCATCGCCGCGTCGTTGTAGGCAGCCTGGTCTTCCTCCAGCAGTTCGGCGCGCTGCACGCTGGTGAATTCGGCCAGCGCGCGCTGGGCCGCCATCTCGCCGGCTTCCCCGAAGCGCGCCTGCTCGTAGGCCAGCGTGCTGAACACGGCGACCCGGCGCAGCGCCAGCTTGTTCTTCAGGTAGCCGGGCAGGTCCTTGCCGGCCGGGCGATCGAGCACTGCAGCACGCCACAGGTTCAGGTCGTGCAGCTGCTGCGCCTTGAGCGCCGGGTCGGTGCACTCGGCCTGCGTGAGCGCCAGCGCCGCGCGCGCCTGCTGCTGCGGCGTGGACGGCATGGCCAGCACGCGGCGGAAAGCCTCGCCGTCGTAGCAGATGCGCATGCGGCCCTCCTGCTCGTAGCTGGTGAACTTCACGCCGTAGCGCGAAGCCACCTCCAGGTGCGCCGACACCGTTGCCGACTTCGCATTCGCGCCGTTCGCGCCGTTTGCGCGTTGCGCGAGCCGTTGCGCCAGCGTACCGAGCGCTTCCAGCGCCTCGCTGCCTTCGGCGCCGCGGACCGACTCGGCCGGCGCGGCCTGCAGCCAGGCCGCCGCCACGCCGATGCCCAGCGCCTCCGCACCCGGCGCTTCGCGGATGAAGCGCAGCACGCCCAGCAGCTGCGGCGCTTCGGCGGGCGTGAGCCCGGTGCGCTTCACCTGGCTCGCCTTGACGAAGCCGCCGCGCTCGCGCCGGTGGTCCCAGACCTGCAGGTAGTCCAGCCGCTCGCCGCGCACTTCGAGCAATTCGCCCTGCCACAGCTGCGCCTGCTGCGGCGCCGAGTCGCGCGGCGAGGCGCGCAGCACGGCGTGGTCGGTGGTGACGATGGCCGTGGCCAGCAATGCGGTCGCGAGCATGCTCACTCCTCTTCCGCCTTGGCGGTCGCATGCTGCGCTTCGGCCCGGCCCGGCGCGCCGCCGCCCAGCAGGTTGGCGGCCAGGAAGCCGCCGCCGCTGCCCGGCGGCGCGATGATCACCTGCACCTTGTCCGAAAGCTTGTCGGCCAGCGTCTTCTGGATCAGGAGCGGATGCCGGCTGATCAGGCTGCCCTCGCGCGCCATCTGGTCGGCGTTGGCCTGGCCCACCTTCTCCATGCGGAAGGCTTCGGCTTCGGCGAGCTTGCGCCGCGCATCCGCTTCGCCGCTGGCCTCGATGCGCCGCGCCTGCGCGCTGCCTTCGGCCAGCTTCATGCGCGACTCCTTCTCGGCTTCCGCTTCCAGCCGTCTCTGCTGGATCTGCCGCTCCTTGAAGGGCAGCACGTGCTTCATCGCCTCTTCCTGGGCGCGCGCCGCGATCACCTGCTCACGCGCCGCCGCTTCGGCCCGCACCTCGCGCCGCACCTTCTCGGCGTTGGCTTCGAGCTCGGTTTCCTTCACGCGCTTGTCCTTCAGCTCCAGCGTGTAGCGCATCTTCTGCGTCTCGAGTTCCTCGGCCAGCAGGCCCTCCATGCCGCGCTTGTAGTCGGCCGGCAGGTCCACCTTGCCGACCTGCACGCTGCGCAGCAACAGGCCGTCGGCGGCGAGGCGGCTGCCCAGGTCGGCTTCCAGGGTCTGCTGGATCTCGAAGCGCTTGGTCGAGAAGATCTCCCGCACCGTGTAGCGGGCAAAGACCTTGTAGACGATGCCTTGCACGGCCGGCTCGACAACGTCGGCCTCCAGGTTGGCCGGCAGCTCGCCGCCCCGGCGCGCGAGCTTCGCGGGATCGAGCGCGTAGCGCACCGCCAGGTCGATGCCGACCGACAGCCCTTCCACCGACTGCACCGGCGCCGGACCGGCCGCACTCGCCATCTGCTGCGGCCGGTAGCTGCGGTCGCGCAGCGCATACACCTCGGCGTGGTGCAGGCCCGGCAGCACGAGGATGCTGCCGTCGCGCCACTGCACCGTGTCGCCGGTCAGCTGGTTGGTGCGAACACCCAGCTCGCCGGGACCGGCCGTCTCCAGCGGCGGATGGGCCCACAGCACCCAGCCGGCGACGCCGGCGATCGCGGCACCGGCCAGGGCGCGGCGCGCTCGCAGCACGCCGTCGAACGCGCCGTCGGCAAACAGCGGATCGGTGCCGCCGGGGCGGCGGATGGCGCGGGCCACGGCAATGCGGGCGGCGCGGGCGATGGACTTCAGGCGGGCAAGCATGGGAAGGCTCCAGGACAAGGGTGGGAATTCAGCAGCCGCCTTCGCTGGCAAACAGTTCAGCGGCGGGCAGGTTGGCGCCCGGCTTGGCACGCGTGGACAGCAGCAGGTAGCTCGCGTCGTCGACGTCGACCAGGAAGTCAGGGCGGCCGTCGCCGTCGAGGTCGGCGACGAAGCGCACCGAAGTGGTCAAGGCGTCGAAGGGGCCGAGCACGTAGTCGTAGGTCTGGCCGCCGTAGCCGATCGTGTAGGCCATGCCCTTGGCGCTTTCCTCGACACGCACGCTGAAGCGCGTGGCGCCCAGCGAAAGCTCGTAGTCGCGGCCCATCTTCGGCTGCGCCAGCACGGTGGGGTAGCGGTAGCCGGGGCGCACGCCCGGCTTCAAGGCGGCGCCGGGCAGGCGCAGGAACAGGGCATCGGCAGAGACCAGCGTGCGATCGGCCGGCGTGGTGCGCTGCACTTCGACGCTGCGCTCGCGCGGCACGATGCGGAACCAGCCGTCCTTCGGCCAGTCGCCCTGCGCGGCGCTCACCACCTCGTCCTGCCAGGTCTGCGCGTCGACCAGGAAGCCCTGCTCGTTCGGCAGGCCGGCTGCCCAGATCGAGGCGGCCGCGAGGCCCGCGCCGGCCAGCAGGACGAGGTCGCGCAGGGCGCGGAGGGTGGGGTTGCTGCGGGTTTCCATCGTGCTTCTCCTGGGGTGTGGACGATGGAAGTGATTCTTCGAAGCACGGGGCGAGCAAACAATGCAGGCGCGGGGCGGCTTCGTTCACGCCCCGGAAGAAATCTTCCGGGGCCCGCGTGCGGGCCGCCTCGATAATCCGCGCCATGACCCGTGTCGCCGTCATCGAGGACGACCTCCCCACCAGCCGGCAGCTCGCCGGCTGGATCCGCAGCGCGCGGCCCGACGTGGCCGTGGACCAGTGGTTCAACCGGGACGACGCCGAAGCGGCGCTGGCGCGCGAGCCCTACGACGTCGTGCTGCTGGACATCGAGCTCGGGCGCGAGCGCCATGCCGGCGTCGCGCTGATCAACGCCATCAACAAGCAGGGCCAGGGCGTGCCGGTGCTGGTGGTGTCGGCCATGCCGGCCGCCATCTACCGCAGCATCATGAAGGCGCTGGACGCCTGGGACTACCTGCAGAAAACGACCTTCGAGGAGGCCGATTTCATCGAGACCTTCCTCGAGATCCTGCGGGTGGCGCGCGAGCGCAAGGCGCAGCGCGGCGCGCCGGCGGCGGCCGCCGGGGAACTGGCGCTCGATCCGCTCTGGCAGCGCACGCCCACCTGGCGCGGCGAACGCATCAACCTGCCGCTGACGGCGCAGCGCATCCTCGCCACTCTGTACCAGCGCAGCGGCGAGGTGGTCTCGTACGAGGACCTGTTCGACGTGGTGAAGAGCGGCCGCAACCGCGACAACGTGCGCAAGCACGTCAGCACCATCCGCGATGCCTTCCGCGAGGTGGATCCGCAGTTCGAGGGCATCGAGAACGTGCCGATGCGCGGCTTCCGCTGGGTGCCGTCGCCGCCCAGGCGCGGATGAAGCTGCTGGACGCGCCGCGCCTGGGCCTGGCGTCCTTTCGCCGCCGGCTGCTGCTGCGCGGCGTGTTCCTGCTGCTGGCGCTGGCCACGCTGGCGCTGGCGGTGGTGCTGCTGCAGGACGAGAAGGAGCGCGGCTGGCGCAACTACCAGCAGGGGTTTCGCAAGACGCAAGCCGACGTGATGGCGCGGCTGCGGCATCCGGCCGGCCTGCTGGCGCTGCTGAACCCGCAGGCGCAGGGCGACGCGTTGCCGCTGCGGCCGCTGCTGCTGCCCTACCCCTCGCTGGACGTGGACGATCCGAGCAAGGCCTTGCAGGCGGTCGAACAGGCCGGCTGCCCCGTGCGCTGGCCCGACGACAGCACGCTGTGCGCCGCGATCGGCGACAACCCCTACGCCGGCGGCTACGTCTACCTGGTGGGCAGCTTCCGCGCCGGCGACCTCGTGCCGCGCGAGGGCGGCAACATCGACCTGGAGACCGTGCACCGCGCGCGCATCCGGCTCGAGATGCGCGGCGAGCTGCAGGCCTGGGTCGCGCCCTTCGAACGGCTGTCGCTGCGCGGCGAACCGCTGGTGCGCGGCCGCCTCGCGGGCTACGCGGCGGCCGACGCCGAGCCCGCGCTCGCGGCGGAGGCGAAGCCGCTGCGCGACTTCCGCGGCTGGCTCTGGCAGAGCGCCACCTGCAGCGCCGGCGGCGAACCGCCCGATTGCCTGCGGCGCGTGTTCTATTCGATCCGGCTGCCGGTCGAGGCCTTCCGCGCCGCGCTGGCCGATCGCACGCGTCCCGAGTGGCCGCCGGCGGACCTGGACCGCATCCGCGTGCACCTGCAGATGCTGGCGCCGGGCAATGGGCCGCCGCTCTTCGACAGCAACGCGCCGGGTGCCGTCGCGCCGCCCATGCTGGCGGACCTCGGCCAGTCGCTGCAGCCGGGCGAGGTGCTGACGATCACGCGCACCGACCTTCCGCGCCAGGCGCCCATCGTCGTGAAGGGACGCGAAGCCGAAGACGGGCGCGGCTCGCCGCTGATCCTGCGCCTCATCGACCGGCTGCCCGTGGCAGCGCGGCCCGGCCCGCTGCAGGCGCGCGAGACCATCACGACACCGGTGGGCAGCTATGAAGTGCGGCTGGCCGGCGATCCGCGCGGCAGCGACCGCGGACTGGGCGTGATCGCCACCCGCATGTCGTGGTACGTCGCCGCCATGCTGGGCGCGATCGTGCTGGCCTGGCTGCTGATCGAGGTGGGCCTGATCCGCCGCATCGTCGTGCTCACCAAGCGCGCCGCCGCCGTGTCGCGCAACGTGCAGCAGGACGCCTCCGCCGGCGCCCGCATCGGCCAGCTCGACGTGTCCGACCTGCGCGGCTCCGACGAGCTGGGCATCCTGGCCGGCGGCCTGGCCGACCTGCTGCAGCGGGTGAAGGCCGACGTGCAGCGCGAGGAATTGCGTGCCCAGCGCGAGCGCGACACCCTGCAGGCCGTGGGCCACGAATTGCTTTCGCCGTTGCAGTCGCTGATGGTGCTGCACCCGGATGCCGACGACCCGGCACACCGCTACGTGCAGCGCATGCAGCAGGCCGTGCGCGTGCTGTACGGGCAGGCCTCGCCCAGCGAGGCGCTGGCCGCCGCGCAGCTGGAGCTGGCGCCGCTTGACCTGGACCGCTTCCTGCGCCACGTGGCGGACAACGCGCATTTCGCCGGCATGGCCGGGGTGAGGTACACGTCCGGCGGCGCGCCCTGCCCGGTGCGGGCCGACGAGTTCTCGCTGGAAGACGTGGTGACGCACATCCTGCGCAATGCGGACCGGCATCGCCGTCCCGGAACGCCGATCACGCTGACCCTGGCGGCCAAGGATGGGCAGGCGCTCATCGGCATCCACAACGAAGGGCCGGCGATTCCCGAGCCGCTGCTCGAGCGCATCTTCGACTACGGCGTGAGCGAAGGGCTGCCGGCCGACGGCGCCCAGCGCCGCGGCCAGGGCCTGTTCGTGGCACGAACCTACCTGGCCAAGATGGGCGGGACGGTGCGCGCGCTCAACCAGCCGGACGGCGTGCTCTTCGAGCTGTCCCTGCCGCTGGCGGGCCCAGGCTGAGTTGAGCTCTCCGCCCTCGTTTCCGGAATCCACCTACACGCGCACCCTCCCTTCACCCCGGCCGACACCCGGTCCGTCCGGTAGAGTGGCGGGAGCCCCGAAGAAGAAGGGCGCACGGGAGTGTTTCTGATGCGTATTTCCAACCGATCCGCCCGGACCGGCCTGACCGTCCTTGCCGTCGCCGCAGTGGCCCTCGCCGCCGGGCTCGCCTACCACTCCGAGCGCCTGCCGGGCTGGCTGGGTCAGGAGCCGGTCGCCGTCCGGCCCGTGCCCCAGGCGCAGCCGCCCGGGGCGGCCGCCTCCGCCGCACAGAACCCCGAAACCGAGATCGCCCAGGAAACGCCACCGCCCGGCGTCGAGATGGTGCCCGAGGCCGAGGCGCAGGCGCCCATCGAGCTGCGCCAGTCGGTCGGCCATGCGGCCGGGCTGCACAAGGTGAAAGACCCGCTGCGGCTGGTGTCGAGTGCGGCCTATGCCCTCGATATCGCCACCGGCGAGGTCCTGGTGAAGAAGAACGAGGACGCCGTGCTGCCGATGGCTTCGCTCACCAAGATGATGACGGGCCTGCTGACGGTCGAGGCCAAGCTGCCCATGGACGAGGTGATCACCATCACCGACGACGACGTCGACAACGAGCGCCACAGCCGCTCGCGCCTGCGCGTGGGCACCACGCTGACCCGCGGCGAAGCCCTGCACCTGGCCCTGATGTCGAGCGAGAACCGCGCGGCGCATGCGCTGGGACGCACCTTTCCCGGCGGCCTGGGCCAGTTCGTCAATGCGATGAACAACCGCGCGAAGCAACTGGGCATGAAGAACACCACCTATTCGGACCCCACCGGCCTGTCCAGCAAGAACCAGTCGACGGCCCACGACCTGGCCCTGCTGGCCATGACCGCCTCCAAGCAGCCGCTGCTGCGCGAGTATTCGACGACGCCGCGCTACCAGATCGCGCTCGGCAAGAAGACGCTGCAGTACAACAACTCCAACCGGCTGGTGAAGAACCCCAAGTGGGACATCGCCTTCCAGAAGACCGGCTACATCATCGAAGCCGGCATGTGCATCACCATGAACACGCGCATCAACGGCCGCAACGTGGTGATGGTGCTGCTGGACGCCACCGACAAGAACAGCCGCCTGAAGGACGCCGAGCGCGTCAAGAAATGGGTGCTCACGCAGGCCGGCGGCGGCGACACCAACATGGCCATGACCCCCCGGCAGGGGTCGAAGAGCTGAGGCGGCTCCCTTCGCGCATGCGGCTCCCGAGGTTCGTCCTGGCCGCCGTGCTCGCCGGCGCGGCCGCCGTGCACGCACAGACGGCGGACGACGACCGCGGCGTGCCCCTTTACCTGCAATGGATGCCCGCGCACAAGGCGGAAGTGGCCGCCTTCGAGGCCTTCCTCGCGGAGCAGAAGGTCAAGGACGTGGTGCCCACCTACCAACTGCTGCGCAGCGCCTCGATGTGGCGCGAGTGCAATGCCGCGCCGTTCCAGGTGCCGCCCCCGGCGCAATGGCCTTTGGCGCGCGACGTGCTGCTGCTGCTGCAGGAGCTGCGCCGCACCAACGTGCTCGGCCCCTTCGCCGTGGCCTCGGCTTATCGCGACCCGACGCTGAACCGCTGCGCCCACGGTTCGAAGCACAGCTCGCACATGCGCTTCGCGGTCGACATCGTTCCGCTCGGCCCGACCGACGACCAGAAGCTGTGCGCCTTCTGGCGCGCCCAGGGCCAGGCCTGGAACATGGGCCTCAGCCGCTATCCCAGCGGCCGCATCCACGTCGACCGGACGGGCTGGCGGACGTGGGGGGAGGACTACACTCTGCGCAGCAGCTACTGCAACCAGCTGGCGCAGAAGCGGCCTTAGGTTCGCGCAGCGACCTCACCCCCTCGAACCTATTTGAAGCTCAACTCCGCGTGCTCGCCCATCTTCGGACGGGTGCCGGTCGCGGCGGCGGTGCCCATCTTGAGCAGCTGCAGCAGCTTGTTCTCCTTGACGTTCCAGTACTCGGCCTCGTCGATGTGCACTTCGACGAGCTCCAGGTCCGGGTCGTCGGCGCCGTCGAACCACGCCTTGTCGATCGTGCCGAACAGCTCCTTCTTCTTCTGCGCATCCTCGAGGATGGTCGCGGTGCCCGTGATCGACACCCAGGTGTCGTCCTTCGGGTTCGCATAGGACAGGTTGACGTTGCCGTCCTGGCGCAGGCGCTGGCCGACCTCGGTCTTGCGCGACACGAAGAAGTAGATCAGCGCGCCTTCGTCGAGCGCCTTGTTCTGGGTGGTCAGCGGATGCGAGTGCAGCGAACCGTCGGCATGGCGGTGCGACAGCATGCAGAAGCGGGTGTCCTTGATGAGGTCCCAGAGGACCTCGTGGCTCTTGCGTTCGTCTTTGTCTTTCATCGTGGCTCCTGTTCGTACCGAACGAGGATGTAGCACTACACGGGAGCGCGCGGTCGGGACAGCGTGACATCGCTTGTACGTCTTGGCCGACACGGCTCCTGCACAGCCGTTAGGATGGCGGGACAAGAAGGAGACAAGCCATGAAGTACCCCGCACGCGCCATCGCGGCGCTGCTGGCCGCCGCCTGCATGGCGGGCGCCGCCCTCGCGCAGCCCGCCGACTACCCGAAGCAACCGATCCGCATGGTGGTGACCTTCCCGCCGGGCGGCAGCGCCGACGCCGTCGTGCGCATGCTGGTGCCGCGCCTGAACGAAAAGCTGGGCCAGCAGGTCGTGGTCGACAACCGTCCCGGCGCGGGCGGCAACATCGGCCTGGCCATCGTCGCCAAGGCGGCGCCCGACGGCTACACGCTGGGCGTGGGCGCGGCGGGCGCGCTGTCGGCCAACGCCAGCCTGTACGAGAAGATGCCTTTCGAGACCCTGAAGGACTTCAAGCCGGTCAGCATGCTGGCCGCGATTCCCTTCGTGCTGGTCGGCCATCCCTCGCTGGCGGCGAAGACGCAGAAGGAACTGGTCGCACTGGCGAAAGCGCAGCCCGGCAAGCTGTCGGTGGCGCACGGCGGCAATGGCACCGCGATGCACCTGTCGGCCGCCCTCTTTGCCCAGATGGCGGACATCAAGCTGGTGGAAGTGCCGTACAAGGGCTCGGGCCCGGCGGCGCTCGACGTGCTGGCCGGCAACGTGCCGCTCGCCGTGGTGGACCTGCCTTCTTCGCTGCAGCAGATCAAGGCCGGCAAGCTGCATGCGTTTGCGGTGACGAGCCCGCAGCGCCTGCCGCAGTTGCCGGACGTTCCCACGGCGGCGGAAGCCGGCTTGGCCGGCTACGACTCGACCGGCTGGTTCGGCGTGGTCGCGCCGGCCGGCACGCCGGCTGCCATCGTCAATCGCCTGAACGCCGAGATCACCGCGGCACTGAACGATCCCGCGATCCAGGCCAGCATGCGCAACCTCGGCGTCGAGCCCGCGCCTTCGAAGCCGGAAGCCTTCGAGGCCTACATCCGCAGCGAAACGCAGAAGTGGGCGCAGGTCATCAAGCAGGCCAACATCAAGATCGAGTGATGGCGCAGCAGCAGTTCGATACCGACGTGCTCGTCGTCGGCGCAGGACCGGTCGGCCTGTCGCTGGCCATGGACCTGGCCGCGCGCGGCGTGCGCGTGACCATCGCGGAGATCCGGCGCTACGCCGAGCCGCCCAACGTGAAATGCAACCACGTAGCGGCGCGCACCATGGAGCGCTTCCGCCGCCTGGGCGTCGCGCAGAAGCTGCGCAACGCCGGCCTGCCCGCGGACTACCCCAACGACGTCGTGTTCCGCACCGCGGTCTGCGGCACCGAGCTCACGCGCATCCCGATCCCGGGACGCGCCGAACGCTACACCTCGCGCGTGGGTCCCGACACCTGGTGGCCGACGCCCGAGCCGCCGCACCGCATCAACCAGATCTATCTGGAGCCCATCCTGCTGGAGCACACGGCGGCGCTCCCCGGCGTGACGCTGCACAACCGCACGCAGGTGACCGGCTTCACCCAGCACGAGGGCTGCGTCGAAGCGACGCTGCAGGACCTGGACACGGGTGCGCAGCGCAGCCTGCGCGCGCGCTACCTGGTGGGCTGCGACGGCGGCAGTTCGATGGTGCGCAAGGCGATAGGCGCGAAGCTGGAAGGCACGCCGGTGATCCAGCGCGTGCAGTCCACCTACATCCGCGCGCCCGGACTGCGCGCGCTGATCCCGGGCAAGCCGGCCTGGTCGTACTACTCGGTCAATCCGCGCCGCTGCGGCACCATGTTCGCCATCGACGGCCACAGCACGTGGCTGGTGCACAACCACCTGAATCCGGACGAGCCGGAGTTCGATTCGATCGACCGCGACTGGTCCATCCGCCAGATCCTCGGCGTCGGTCCCGACTTCCAGTACGAGGTGATCAGCAGGGAAGACTGGGTCGGCCGCCGGCTGGTGGCCAACCGCTTCCGCGACCGCAACGTATTCCTCGCCGGCGATGCGGCGCACCTGTGGGTGCCGTACGCGGGCTACGGCATGAACGCGGGCATCGCCGATGCGCTCAACCTGTCGTGGCTGCTGGCGGCGCGGGTGCAAGGCTGGGCCGAGGAAGCGATCCTCGATGCCTACGAGGCCGAACGCCAACCGATCACCGAGCAGGTCTCGCAGTTCGCGATGGAGCACGCGGCCAAGATGATCAAGGCGCGGCGCGCGGTGCCGCCCAACATCGAGGCCGGCGATGCGGAAGGCGAACGCGCGCGCCGCGAGATCGGCCAGGAAGCCTACGACCTGAACGTCCAGCAGTTCTGCTGCGCGGGCCTGAACTTCGGCTACTTCTACCAGGGCTCGCCCATCATCGCGGCCGATGCGGAGCAGCCGCCGGCCTATTCGATGGGCGGCTTCACCGCGTCCACGGTGCCCGGGTGCCGGGCACCGCACTTCTGGTTGCGGGACGGAAGCTCGCTGTACGACGCGTTCGGCCAGGGCTACACCCTGCTGCGGTTCGCGGACGTGGACGTGGGCCCCTTGGTGAAGGCGGCGCAGGCGCGCAACTTGCCGCTGAAGGTGCTGGACCTGGCGGGCGAGGACGCCCCCGAAGCGTATCGCCACAAGCTCGTGCTCTGCCGCGACGACCAGCACGTTGCATGGCGCGGCAATGCGGTGCCGGAAGATGCGGCGGGGCTGGTGGAGATGCTAAGCGGTGGGGGCGCTGCGCCAACCCACCCTACGGGGTCGCCGGTTCCGCGCTGAACTTGCGGCGCAGCTTGGCGACGCTGCGGTCGGAAACGCCCAGGTTCGCCAGCGCCGCCAGCTCCTGGTCGGCCCGCGCCTGGTCGCCGGAGCGGGCATAGGCCAGCGCCAGCAGCGCATGGACTTCGCGGAAATTGCCGGTCATGTCGCGCGCCTGCTCCAGCGAGCGGATGGCCTTGCGCGGGTTGCCGGCCTCCAGGTCGCGGATGCCCAGGGCGATCCAGTGGTAGGGATCGCGCGTGGCGCGCGCTTGCAGGATGCTTTCGTAGCGCCGCGCCTCGCCGTCCCGCCCCTGCGCCGCCAGCAGCTCGGTCAGGGAATGCAGGGCGACGTCGTTCTGGCGCGCCAGCGCCACCGCGCGCTGCAGCAGCTGCTCGGCTTCCGCGGCCAGCGAAGCCTGCCGGTACAGCTGCGCGAGGTTGGCGTAGCTGGAGGCGTAATTGGGGTCGGCCGCGATGGCGGCGCGGAAGTGCGCATAGGCCAGCGCGCGCTCGCCGTGCGCCAGGTGTTCCACCGCCCGGTTGTTCAGGAAGCGGGCGTAGATCGCGTTTTCTTCCAGCAGGCGGCCCGCCTTGGGCGACGCGTAGTCCGGCTCGAAATCGACCACCACGTCGTGTGGCTTGTCCTCCGCGTAGAGCGTCCATTGCGCACGCGGGAACAGCACGTTGACGTGCTGGTTGACGAAGTCGAAGCCGTCGCGGCGGTCGAACAAGGTGGGCGTGTCCACCTCCTGCATCTGCGCCCGCATGCCCATCGCTCGCGCCACCGAGTAGGTGAGCACGGTGAGCGACAGGCAGTCGCCGCGCTGCCGGCGCCAGGTCTCGGTGGCCACGGTGGAGTGGCCGGCGGCGTAGGTGAAGCGGCGCTGGTCGGGGCCGAAGACGACGGCCAGCAGGTGCTTCAGTTTCTGCGAAGGACTCAGGTCCGCGGGCATCGGCTGCAGCACCTGCGCCAGCAGGTCCGCATCGAGCCGGAACAGGTCCTCGCGCGTCACCGTCACCAGGGCCGGCTGGTAGGCGAAGGCGGTGTCGCGCCAGGGCGGCGACGCGTCGTCCCTCACGGTGGCGCAGCCGGCGAGGCATGCGCAGGCCAGTGCAAGCATCAGCAAACGCCACATGGCGGTCTCCCGGTTGCTGTCGACCCGGCCACGATAGCGCGTGCCGCGCCTTTGCTCAATGCCCGGCTCGCAACTGGGCGAAGGACGTGAGCTGCCCGGCGAGCGCGCTGGCCATCACCGTCGCCGGACTGGCCAGCCAGACCTGGCCGGGGCCGGAGCGGCCGGGGAAGTTGCGGTTGATGGCGCTCACGGTCACCTGGCCCGCATCCACCGATGAGCCCGGGCCGCAGTTGGCGCAGGCACCGCAGGAGGGCTGCAGGATGCGGGCGCCGGCGGCGGCAAAGGTGCGGTCGTAGCCCTGCGCCACGCAGTAGTCGCGCACCGCGGTGGTCCCGTACTGCAGGAACAGCTGCACACCGGCAGGCACCTTCAGGCCATGCGCCAGGCCCCAGGCCAGCACCGCGTGGTACTGGTCGAAGTCCTCGCGCTTGCCGGCGGTGCAGGAGCCGCCGTAGGCGATATCCACTTTCACCGGCTGCGCCAGCTGCTCGATGGCGAGGCCGGTGCCAGGGTCGCCGGGCGCGGCGACCATAGGTCCGAGCGATCTGCAATCGACGCGGATCACTTCGCTGTACGCCGCGCCCGCGTCGCTCTTCATCCAGTCTTCCAGCACGCAGTCGATGCCGCGCCGTTCCTTGAGGAATCGCACGGTTTCGGCATCCGGCGCGACGATCCCGGTCAGCCCGCCGAGTTCTGCCGTCATGTTGGTGAGCGTGGCGCGCTCGTCGGTGCTCAGGGCCCGCAGCGCGCTGCCGCCGAACTCGAACACCTTGCCGACGCCGCCACCGGATTTGATCGCCGGCAACTGCAGCAGGTGCAGCGCGACGTCCTTCGCCGCGACGCCGGGCGGCAGTGCGCCCTCCAGTTCCACCCGCAGCACCGGCGGCAGCGTGAGCCGCACGGCGCCGGTGACGAATGCATTGGCCATGTCGGTGGTGCCGACCCCGAAGGCCACGCAGCCGAGCGCGCCGCTGTGCGGGGTGTGCGAGTCGGTGCCGGCCACCAGCTGGCCCGGCAGCGCGTAGTGTTCGGCCATCATGGCGTGCGAGATGCCGGCGACGTTGCTGCCGTCGTCGGCGCGGGCCTCCTCCTCGGTCAGCGTGCGATGGTTGCGCAAACCGTAATCGGAAACGAAGTCGCGCTGCGCCTGGCACATCGCCTGCATGTTGGGGACGAGTCCCGACGCCAGGTGCGCCGGGCTCTCGCCGGTGTAGGAGGTGTGGTCCTCGAACACGACGATGCTTCCCGGATCGTGCAGCGCCAGCGGCCGCCCCAGCGTCGCGTGCAGCATGTGCGCCGCCATGCCGGTGTAGTACTCGTGGATGAAGCGCCAATCGGCGCGCACGAAGCAGCCGTCGCCGACCTGCGGCGACGCGGACGTCACCGGCGTGCGCAGCAGGTGGCGCTCGACGATCTTCTCGAACAGCGTGCGCGGGCGCGCAGCATCCGGCGCGCCGGAAGGCTGCGCGTCGCGCAGGTGCTGCTGCCCGAAGGCCAGCAGCCCGCCGCCGGCCAGGATCGCGGCCGCCAACGCGTCGCGACCGGCCACCAGCTCCGCAACCGGAATCGCCTCGCCTGCCCGGATGCGATCGACGAGCCCGAGGTCGGTCGAGGTGAAGAGGCCGATGTTGTCGGCGTTCTGCCGGTAGATGCGCTCGAAGCTTTCGGCGATGACCAGGCGGATGCCCGCCAGCTTCTCCGCCGCCGGGCTGTGCTCGCGCGAGGAGCCCTTGCCGTAGCGGCGCCCGGCCACCGTCACCTGGAAGCCCCCCGCCTGCACGGCGCCGGGCGCGATCGGCCGCGAACCGTCCGCGATGGTGAAGCCCGTGTACGGAAAGCGCGCGAGGCGATCGTCGTAGTGGGACATGATCCGCACCGGCGTGATCTCGTCGGTGGAGACGTCGTCGGCCGGCGTGGCGCCGTCGCGCGAGAGCAGGAGGATGCGCGGGTTCGCGCCGAAGTCCAGGGTGTTCATGGCGGAGCCAGGCTCGCCAGGTGGTCGAGCAGGAGTTGCGCCGCCGGCGACAAGGCCGGCGGGTCGCGGTAGCAGATGATGAAGCGCCGCTCGGCCCAGGGCTCGCGCAGCGCGACGAGCTTCAGGCCATAAGCGGCGGCGGGGTCCTGCGCCACTTCACGCGGCACCAGGCTGATGGCAAGGCCGGCGCGCACCACGCGCAAGGCCGCCTCGAAATTCGTCACTACCACGCGGTGGCGCACGCTGCGCCCGAGCTGCGCGGCATGCCGCTGCAGCATCACCTGCACCGCGCTGTTGACGGGCAGGCTCACGTGCTCGAATTCCAGCGTGTCCTCGAAGCGCACCGACTTGCGGCCGGCCAAGGGATGGCCGGGCGGCACCACCACGCAAAGCTGGTCGCGCCGGTAGGGCCGCGCGTGCAGCGTGCCGACGTCGGCCGCGTCCCAGCACACGCCCAGCGAGGCCAGGCCCTCACGCACGCCGCGCACGATCTCGGGGCTGACGCGCTCTTCCATGTCAACGTGGATGCTGCGATGCGCGGGCTTCTTCAGGAAGGCCGCGACGTCGTCGGCCAGCGACTCCGTCATGGCCGAGACCGAAGCGAGGATGCGCACCTGCCCGTGCCCGCCCGCTGCATAGGTCTCCATGTCGCGCGCGATGCGGGCAGCGCCATCGAGCATGCCGCGCGCGTGCTCCAGCAGCGTCTGGCCGGCGGCGGTGGGCAGCACGCCATGGCGCTTGCGCACCAGCAGGGGCGTGCCGACCTGCGCTTCCAGCTGGGCCAGCCGCTTGCTGATGGCCGAACCCACGATGCTGGCGCGGTCGCCGGCACGCGCGATGTTGCCGGTCTCGCAGACGGAGACGAACAGCCGCAGGGTGGTGAGGTCGAGGTCGCGCAAGGTGTTCCGGATCGGAAGGTCAGGGTTCTCAAATTGAGATCACGGCTCCAACTGGAAATTCTAAACTGCGATCCATGCACCCTGCTTCCCTTTCCACCTTGCCGCGCCGGGCGACCGTGCGCGAGATGGGCCTGCGCGATGGCCTGCAAAGCATCGCCACCATCGTTCCCACTGCCGCCAAGTGCGAGTGGATCCGCGACGCCTATGACGCCGGCGAGCGCGAGATCGAAGTCGGCTCCTTCGTGCCGGCCCGCCTGCTGCCGCAACTCGCGGACACCGCCGAAGTGCTGGCCTTCGCGCAGACCCTGCCGGGGCTGAGAGCCTCGGTGCTGGTCCCCAACCTGAAGGGTGCGCAGCGCGCCCTGGAGTGCAATGCGGAGCTGATGCTGGTGCCGCTGTCGGCGAGCCACGCGCACAGCCTGGCCAACCTGCGCAAGCCTCCAGACGAAGTCGTGGCGGACATCGCCCGCATGCGCGCCGAGCGCGATGCCAGCGGCGCGCGCACCCGCATCGAAGTCGGGATGAGCACGGCCTTCGGCTGCACCATCCAGGGCCATGTCGATCCCGAAGAAGTGGTGCGCCTGGTCCAGGCGGTGCTGGACGCCGGCGTCGACTGCGTCAGCCTGGCCGACACCGTGGGCTACGCCGATCCGGCGATGGTGGCGTCGCTGTTCGAGCGCGTGCTGCGCGTGGCCGGGGACAAGCTCTCCTGCGCGCACTTCCACGACACGCGCGGCCTCGCGCTGGCCAACGTGTACGCGGCGCTGCAACTGGGCATCACGCGCTTCGACGCGTCCACCGCCGGCATCGGCGGCTGCCCGCACGCGCCCGGCGCGAGCGGCAACGTGGCCACCGAAGACCTCGCTTACATGCTGGCCAGCATGGGCGTCGAAACCGGCCTCGATTTCGACCAGCTGCTCGCGCTGCGCGCCAAGGTGGCCGGCTGGCTGCAGGGCGAATCCCTGCACGGCAGCGTCTGGCGCGCCGGCCTGCCCAAGACGATGAAGGAGGCCGCCCATGCCTGACCAGAGCTCCGCGACCCAGCCCCTGCAAGGCCTGCGCGTCGTCGAATTCACCCACATGGTGATGGGTCCGACCTGCGGCATGGTGCTGGCGGACCTCGGCGCCGAAGTGATCAAGATCGAGCCCGCCGACGGCGACCGCACGCGCTCGCTGCTCGGCGCCGGCGCGGGCTTCTTCCCCATGTTCAACCGCAACAAGAAGAGCATCGGCATCGACCTGCACCAGCCCGAGGGCGCCGAGCTCGCGCGCAAGCTGTGCGCCAGCGCCGACGTGGTGGCCGAGAACTTCAAGCCCGGCACCATGGAGAAGTACGGGCTCGACTACGCTTCGCTGCAAGTGGCGAACCCGAAGCTGATCTACGCCAGCTGCAAGGGCTTCCTGCCCGGCCCCTACGACCACCGCACCGCGCTCGACGAAGTGGTGCAGATGATGGGCGGCCTCGCCTACATGACGGGCCGCCCCGGCGACCCGCTGCGCGCGGGCACCAGCGTCAACGACATCATGGGCGGCCTGTTCGCGGCCATCGGCGTGCTGGGCGCGCTGATCCAGCGCGGCATCACCGGCCGCGGCATGGAAGTGCAGTCGGCGCTGTTCGAGAACAACGTGTTCCTCATGGGCCAGCACATGCTGCAGTACGCGGTGACCGGCAAGCCGGCCGCGCCGCTGCCCGCGCGCGACAACCCCTGGGCGGTCTACGACGTCTTCACGGTGAAGGACGGCGAGCAGATCTTCCTCGCGGCCGTGAGCGACGCGCAGTGGAAGACCTTCTGCGACGTGCTGGGCTTCGCCGACCTGAAGGCCGAGCCAACGCTGGCCACCAACAACCTGCGCGTGCAGCAGCGCCCGGCCCTGCTCAAGACGCTGGGCGAACGCCTGCGCGCGCGCAGCGCGGCGGAGCTGTCGGCGCTGATGGAGAAGGCGGGCCTGCCCTTCGCGCCGATCCGCCGCCCCGAAGACCTGTACGATGACGAGCACCTGCTGGCCAGCGGCGGCCTCGCGGACGTGCGCCTGCCCGACGGGGCCAAGGCCGGCCAGACGGTCAAGACCACGCTGCTGCCTTTCACCCTCGCGGGCGAGCGGCTCGGCGTGCGGCTGGACCCGCCGCGCCTGGGCGAACACAGCCGCGAACTGCTGCAGTCCATCGGCCTGGCGGACGCACAGATCGCCGCCTTGAAAGAGCGCGGCGTCGTGGCCTGAAGACCATCATTCCCACCAGAAGGAGACAAACCATGCATTCATTCCCCCTCTCCCGCCGCAGCGTGCTGGCGGCCGGCGCCGCCGCGCTGCTGCCGGCCCTCGCTTCCGCGCAAGCCGGCACGGTGCGCTTCATCCTGCCGAACGCCACCGGCTCCGGCGTCGACGCGATCACCCGCGCCGCGGCGCCGGCGCTCGGCAAGAGCCTGGGCGCTTCGGTGGTGGTGGACAACCAGCCCGGCGCGGGCGGCGTCGTCGGCCTGCAAGCGCTGGCGCGTTCGCCGGCGGACGGCAGCGTGCTGTCGGTGGTGTCGAACAACGTCGTGATCTTCCCGAGCGTGCTCAAGTCGCTGCCGTTCGACATGCCCGGCGACTTCACGCCCATCGCGGTGGTAGGCGCCACGCCCATGGTGCTGGTGGTCAACCCTGCCAAGATGCCCGTGAGCAACGCCAAGGAATTCTTCGCGCTGCTCAAGAGCAAGCCCGACACCTTCAACTTCGCCTCCGGCGGCAACGGCACCATCCTGCACCTGGCGACCGAGCTCGTGCTCGATGCCGGCGGCGCCAAGGCCAAGCACATCCCTTACAAGGGCGTGGGTCCGATGGTCACCGACCTCATCGGCGGCCAGGTCGACTTCGGCACCGCGGCGCTGCCGAGCGTGCAGGCGCACATCAAGTCGGGCGCCTTGCGGCCGATCGGCGTGCTGGCCCCGACGCGGACGCCCGCGGAGCCTTCGATCCCGACGTTTGCCGAGCAGGGCCTCGCCAATTTCGCGGTGGAGGCCTGGTTCGCCGTGATCGGCCCGAAGGGCATGAGCCCGGCGGCGGTCAAGAAGGCGCACGACGCGGTCGTGGCGGCCTTCAACGATCCGGCCGTGAAGGAAGCGATGCAGAAGCAGGGCAACACGATCCAGATCGGCACGACCGAGCAGGCCCAGGTGGCGTTCCGTTCGGAGATGGCGAAGTACGCGGCGCTGGTGAAGAAGGTCGGGCTCGAGCCGCAGTAAGCGTGGCAGCCGGGGTTGCCACCCCGGCCTACAGTGGGCGGCGTAGGCCGGGGTGGGAACCCCGGCTCCCCTACGACGCCTGCACGGCCTCGAACTGCTCGAACGCCCGCTGCAATTCCGCCCGCAAGCGCTCCAGCACGTCCTGCGGTGCCGACGCCGCCTTCTCTTCGATCGCCGCCGCAACCGCGGCATAGCGCTCGGCACAGACCATGGCACCCGCCCCCTTCGCCGAGTGCGCCAGCAGGCCCACCTGCGCGCGGTTGCCGGCGGCCAGCGCCGTGGCCAGCTTGGCCAGCAGCGGCGGGGTCGCGGTGCGGAAGGATGCCAGCGCCACTTGCTCCAGCTCCACGTCGCCGCCGAAGCGCGAGCGCATCCGGTCCTCGCTGAACACGTGCAGGTCGGCCGCCTGCGAGGGCCGCTCCACGCCGGCGGGCGGCGCCCAGCGCGCCAGCATCGCGCCCAGCAGCTTCACGTCGATCGGCTTGCTCAGGTAGTCGTTCATGCCGGCTTCGAGGCAGCGCTCGCGGTCGCCCTTGATCGCATTGGCCGTCATGGCGATGATGGCCGCCGTGCAGCCCGCGGCGCGCAACCGGCGCGTGGCTTCGTAGCCATCCATCTCCGGCATCTGGCAGTCCATCAGGATCAGGTCGAAGGTGTTGCCCACCGCCTTCTCGTACGCCTGCACGCCGTCGTTGGCGAGCGTCACGTTCTCGTAGCCCAGCTTGTGCAGCATGCCGAAGGCCACCACCTGGTTGGTGGTGTTGTCCTCGGCCACCAGCACGCGCACGCTGCCGTCGGGCCGCGGCAGCTCCTGCCAGGTCGAGGCCTGCGGCATCGCTTCGGTGCAAGTCACCGGCACCGTCACCGTGAAGCGCGAGCCTTTCTCCGGCGTGCTGATGAAGCGCACCGCGCCGCCCATCAGCTCGACGAGCTGGCGCACGATGGCGAGGCCGAGGCCGCTGCCGCCGAACTTGCGCGAGGTGGAGCTGTCGGCCTGCATGAAGCGCGTGAAGAGGTTGTGCTGCACCTCCTGCGGAATCCCGATGCCGGTGTCGGCCACCGAGAACTCCAGCGTGCAGAGCCCGCCGTCCTGCTGCGAGCCCTTCACGTCCAGCCCGATCCAGCCGGCGCTCGTGAACTTGAGCGCGTTGCCCAGCAGGTTGACCAGCACCTGGCGGATGCGGGTGGGATCGCCCTGCACGTGGCGCGGCACCCGCGGGTCGACCCGCATGCGGAACAGCAGGCTCTTCTCGGTGGCGCGCAGGCGGTACAGCGTGGACAGGTCGTCCAGCAGTTCGATCAGGTCGAAGGGAAAGCTTTCGATCTCCATCTGGCCGGCCTCGATCTTCGAGACGTCCAGGATGTCGTTGACCAGCGCCAGCAGCGAATGCGCGCTGCGGTCGATCAGCGTCGCGTGGCTGCGCATCACCTCGCCGAGCGGCTCGTCCAGCAGCAGCTTGGTCATGCCGATGATGCCGTTCAGCGGCGTGCGGATCTCGTGGCTCATGGTCGCCAGGAACTGGCTCTTGGCGCGGTTGGCCGCATCGGCGGCGTCGCGCGCCACCCGCAGTTCGTCCTGCGCCTGCCGCGCCAGCGAGATGTCGCGGTTGGTGCCCACCATGCGCAGCGGCAGCCCCTGCGCATCGCGCTGCGCCACCTTGCCCTCGCTGTGGATCCACACCAGCGAGCCGTCGCGGCGGCGCACGCGGTGTTCCACCTCGTAGTGGGGCGAGCGGCCCTCCAGCACTTCGACCAGGCCTTCCTGGATGTTGTGCAGGTCCTCGTGCGGCACCAGCGACAGCAGTTCCTGCGCGGTGCAGATGGTCTCGGTGGGCGGACCGCCGAGCAGCACCGACCAGGTCTCGGAGAGATAGATGGTTTCGGAGGCGACGTCCAGGTCCCACAGCGCGAGGCCCGAGCCTTCCAGCGCGCGATGCAGCCGCTCCTGGCTCTCCAGCAGCGCCCGGCGCGCCTCCTGCGTGTCCGTCACGTCCTGCAGCGCGCCCACCAGCGCCACCGCCTTGCCGTCGCGCATCTCGATGCGGCCGATCGAGCGCACCCAGCGGCTGCGGCCCTTGGCGGTGACCATGGGCAGCATCACGTCCCAGGGCTCGCCGGTGGCCATGCAGGTCTCGGCGGTGCGCTTGATCTCCTGCTGCGCCTCGGCGGAAAAATACTTCTTCTGCTCGTCGCCTTGCGGCTGGTAGTCGTCCGGCAGTTCGTAGATGCGGCGCACCTGCGGCGTCCAGATCACCTGGCGCGTGAGGAAGTTGTAGCGCCAGCCGCCGACGCCGGCGATCTCCTCGGCCCGGGCGAGGAAGTCATTGCTGGAGCGCAGCTCGCGCTCGTAGTCGATCTGATCGGTGACGTCCACCACCGAGCCCACGTAGCCGCCGTGCGAGCCGCCGGGCAGCCGCACCGCCTGCGCGCGCACCCGGATGTGCACCACTTCGCCGGTCGGGCGGATCACGCGGTAGGGCGCGTCGAGGACGCCGCCGGCGGCGGTGGTGCGCTGCCAGTTGCCGACGATGGCGTCGCGGTCTTCCGGATGCACGCTGTCGACCCAGTCGCTCGCCAGCAATTCGTCGCGCGAACGGCCGAACATGCGCGCCGCCTCCGGGTTGACGTAGATGATCTGGCCGCCCGCGTCGGAATGGAAGATGCCCACCGGGCAGGCTTCCGACAGTTCGCGGAACATCTGCTCGCTGGCCGACTGCCAGGTACGGTGCGCGGCCTGCCGCAGCAGCAGCGCCTGCATCACCGACTGCGCCAATTCCTCCAGCACCGCGCGCTGGTCCGGCTGCAGGCCGGTGCGCGCCTCGGTGTCCAGGACGCACAAGGTGCCCACGACATGGCCTTCGGGCGTGCGCAGCGGCGCGCCCGCATAGAAGCGAACGTGCGGCATTCCGGTGACCGTCGCCAGCGCACGGGTTCGGGGGTCGACGCTCGCATCGCCGGTCTCGACGTAGGCGCCGGACTCCAGCACCAGCGAGCACACCGTCGCTGCGCGCGGCACCTCCGTGATGCCGTCCAGGCCCACCTGCGCCTTGATCCACTGCCGGCGCGCGTCGACCAGGCTGATCTTCGCCATGGGCGTGCCGCAGGCCGCGGCGGCGGCGCGCACCAGGCTGTCCAGCAGCGCCTCGGCCGGCGTGTCCAGCACGCCCAGCCGCGCCAGGGCCTCCAGGCGGGCCAGTTCGGCGTCGGACGCGGCGCGGTCGTTCATCCGCCGCCTAGCGTGCGAGGGTCGAGGCGCCGAACAGGCTCTGGATGAATTCGACCGCCAGTTCCGCCGTGCGGTTGCGCACGTCGAGCGCCGGGTTGATCTCCACCACGTCGAGCGAGGCGAGGCGGCCGGTGTCCGCGATCATCTCCATGCACAGCTGCATCTCGCGGTAGGTCGGGCCACCGCGCACGCCGGTGCCCACGCCGGGCGCTTCCATCGGGTCGAGGCAGTCGAGGTCGAAGCTCACGTGCAGGTGGGTGTCCTCGTCCACGTCCTGCAGCACCTCGGTCATGGTGTTGCGCATGCCGTGCTCGTCGAGGTGGCGCATGTCGAAGACCTGCAGGCCCAGCTGGCGGATCGCCTGCTTCTCCTCGGCGTCGACGCTGCGGATGCCGATGAAGTCCAGGTTGTCCGCGCTGATGGCGGCGCGCTCGCCGCTCCAGCCGACCAGCTCCGCCGGGCCGAAGCCCAGCAGGCAGGCGACCGGCATGCCGTGGATGTTGCCGCTGGGGCTGATCGCCTCGGTGTTGACGTCGGTATGCGCGTCGAGCCAGATCACGCGCAGGTTCTTGTGCTCCTGCCGGCACTGGCGCGCCACCGCGCTGATCGAGCCGATGGCCAGGCAGTGGTCGCCGCCCATGAGCAGCGGCACGTGGCCCATCGCGAGGTCGGTGGAGACGGCGTCGAAGACGGCACGGTTCCAGGCCGTCACTTCCGGCAGGTGGCGGATGCCGTTGGCCGGCGCCTTCCACGGATTGGGCGGGCCCGCGAGGTTGCCGCGGTCGATGACGCCGAGGCCGTGGTTGCGCAGGGCATCGCCGATGCCGGCCACGCGCAAGGCGTCGGGTCCCATGCCCGCGCCGCGGACACTGGCGCCCACGTCGGTGGGGGCGCCGATGAGGCTCACTGTTTTCATGCGCGCGCTTCTCCCAGGTCAGCCGCAACGGTCGCATTGTGCGGCAAGCGGACCGCGCCCGCAGCCATCTACAGGCGAAAAACCGCCTTGCGCCGTCCGACCGGGGCGCCCTTGATGCTGGCGATGGTCTCGTTGCGCCAGGGCCGCAGCGCCTCGCGCTGCGCATCGTCCATCCAACCGATCTGGTCCAGTGCCTCCACCGTGGCCGCGAACAGCGCCAGCTTGTTGCCGTCGGCGATCTTGATCGCCAGCGCTTCGCCGCGGCCGCGGCTGGCCACCACCTGCACGCCCTCGGCGCCGACCTTGCTGACCCAGTCGCCGCGGCCGGCCTGCATCAGGGCGACGTCGTTGCGGCCCGTGCCCGACACCAGTTCCGGATGCGCCGTCATCGCGTTGGCCAGCGCGTCGAAGCTGTCGCCGAATTGCGCGTCGGCCTTGCCGCTGGCGAGGCGGGCGAAGCCGCGGGCCAGGCTGGCCAGCGGCATGGCGTAGTTGGGCGCGGAACAGCCGTCGATGCCCATGGCCAGCTGGCCTTCCTCCAGGCCGACGGCCGCGGCGACGTCGCGCCGGATCGCCTGCTGCAGCGGATGCGCCGGCGCCACGTAGGTCTCCAGCGGCAGGCCGTGCTGCACGCAGTGCGCGAGGAAGCCGCTGTGCTTGCCGCTGCAGTTGTGGTGGCGTTCGTCGTAGCTGCCCGGCGCGGGCGGCGGGTAAGCGCCCAGTTCGGCGAAGTAAGGCACGTGGCAGCCGCACTGCAGGCGCTTGTAGCCGACGCCCGCCTTGGCGAGGATGTTGTCGACCTGCTCGACGTGCATGGGCTCGCCGTTGTGGCTGGCGCACAGCATCGCCAGGTTGGCCGGCGTCAGGCCGAAGTGCTGCACGCCGCCGCCCTGGACGAAGGGCAGCGCCTGCAGCGGCTTGAGGGTGGAGCGGGTGAAGCTCACGCGCTGCGGATCGCCGGCGCTGGCCAGCACGCGGCCGGTGGTGTCGGTGACGGCGACGTGGCCGAAGTGCACGTTTTCCAGCGTATCGCCGCGGGTGGTTTCGACCAGGGGAAGGAGGGAAGGCATGGACGGAATTCTGCTCCAATGCCGCCATGGCCGAACTCCGCTCCCCGCTGCAAGCCCAGGTCGTGCAATGGCTGGTCGCCCCGGGCGACAGCGTGCGCGCGGGCGACGTCGTCGTGATCCTCGAGGCGATGAAGATGGAGCACGAGGTGCGCAGCCCGGGGCACGGCAAGGTGCGGGAGCTGCTGTTTCGCGCAGGCGAGACGGTGGCGGAGCGGGAGGTGTTGCTGGTGGTGGATGAGGCTGCCGGTGCCGTCAGCGCTGCCAGCGCCCCCACCCCAGCCCTCTCCCAGGCGCACAGGGAGGAAGAGCGGGAGGATCTGCGGCGCGTCGTCGAGCGGCATGCGCTGACGCTGGACGCGGCGCGCCCGGACGCCGTGGCGAAGCGCCACGCGCTGGGCCTGCGGACCGCGCGCGAGAACATCGCGGACCTGTGCGACCCCGGCTCCTTCGACGAGTACGGCGCGCTGGCCGTCGCCGCGCAGAGCAGCCGCCGCAGCGCCGACGACCTGCAGCGCAACACGCCGGCGGACGGCATGGTCACCGGCATCGGCACCGTCGGCGGCCGGCGCGTCGCCGTGCTCGCCTACGACGCCACCGTGCTGGCCGGCACGCAGGGCTTTCGCAACCACCAGAAGACCGACCGGCTGCTGGGCGTGGCGCTGAAGAACCGGCTGCCGGTGGTGCTGTTCGCCGAAGGCGGCGGCGGCCGGCCCGGCGACACCGACATGCCCATCGTCGCCGGCTTGCACGTGCCCACGTTTGCCAGCTTCGCGCGCCTGAACGGCCAGGTGCCGGTGGTCGGCATCGCCGCCGGCCGCTGCTTCGCCGGCAACGCGGCGCTGCTCGGTTGCTGCGACGTGATCATCGCCACCGCCGGCAGCAACATCGGCATGGGCGGACCGGCAATGGTGGAAGGCGGCGGCCTCGGCGTGTTCCGGCCGGAAGCGATCGGACCTGCGCCGGTCCAGCATGGCAACGGCGTGATCGACGTGCTGGTGGCCGATGAAGCCGAAGCGGTCGCCGCTGCGCGCCAATACCTCGCGTTCTTCACGGACGCCGCCACCGGCTTCGAGGCGCCCGATCCGCTCGCGCTGCGCAACGTGGTGCCCGAGAATCGCCTGCGCGTCTACGACAGCCGCGCCGCGCTCGCCGGGCTGGTCGACGTCGGTTCTCTGCTGGAACTGCGCACGGGCTTCGGCGTCGGCATCCACACCGCGCTGGGCCGCATCGCCGGCCGGCCCATCGGCCTGCTGGCCAGCAATCCGCTGCACCTCGGCGGCGCCATCGACGCCGATGCCGCCGACAAGGCCGCGCGCTTCATGCAGCTGTGCAACGCGCACGGCCTGCCGCTGGTGAGCCTGGTCGACACGCCGGGCTTCATGGTGGGACCGGCCATCGAGGAGCAGGCGCAGGTGCGGCACGTGAGCCGCATGTTCATCGCCGCCGCGCACCTGCGCGTGCCCTTCTTCGCCGTGGTGCTGCGCAAGGGTTATGGCCTCGGCGCGATGGCGATGGCGGCCGGCGGCTTCCACGAACCCGCAGCGATGGTCGCCTGGCCGAGCGGCGAGTTCGGCGGCATGGGACTCGAAGGCGCGGTGCGCCTGGGCTACCGCAAGGAACTGGAAGCGCTGCCCGAAGGCCCGCAGCGCGAAGCGCTGTTCGAGCAACTGGTGGCCAAGCAGTACGCGGCCGGCGCGGCGATGAACATGGCGGCCACGCTGGAGATCGATGCGGTGATCGATCCGGCTCGGACGCGCGACTGGCTGGTGCGTGGGCTGGAGGCGGCGCGTACGGCGCCCGCCGCAGGGCCCCTGGCGATCGATCCGTGGTGACGCTGGCCGCTCAGGCCACGCGGAACAGGATCGCGTCGCGGTTGCCGGCGGCGCGCTGGAAGAACGCGGTCAGGCCGCGCACCGCTTCCAGCACCTGGTCGACGGATGCTTCCATCAGCGCGCCGTCGCAGCGCGTGCGCAGTTCGGGCTCGGCCAGCTTCGCGAGTTGCGCGGCCGAGGCCTGCACCTAGTCGGCGTAGGAATAGCCCGCCATCGCGGGGATGGCCGTGGTCTGTTCCGCACCGCAGCCGCCCTCGGCTTGCAGCACTTGGCTCAGTTCGTACCAGACGGCCTTGGCCTGGCCGAAGTTCTCGCGCGGCTTCTCGCTGCCCGCGCCCTGCAGGAACTGCGCGGGATCGAGCTCGCCCGCCAGCAGCCGTTTCAGCTGGTCGTCCGACAGCGCATAGAAATCCCCGTCCCCCATGGCCCGTCTCCGTCGTTGCGGTGCGAACCACTCTACAAAAGCGCCTGCGGGCCGGCTACGCTGCAACCGGCCATCGGCGCGCGGCGCCGACCAGCGGCCGCGCGCTGCGGCGTGCGCGCCACGCGTTTAGGCAAGTTGCCTACGCCTTGCATGGCCGGCGCGGCTATATTGCGGCGCCATGGCCGCCCACGCGCAAGTCCGACTTGCCTCCTTCTCCGCCGCCGCCTATGCCACGCTTGGCATCGCCGGCATCCTCTATCCGCTGGCCCACTCCGGCAATTTCCGCGTGCTGCGCCATGCGCTGTCGCAGCCGCCGGTGTGGCTGGCGATCGTCATCGCGGCGCTCGTGGCGTGGGGACTGGCCAGGCGCCAGGCGTGGGCCTGGTGGCTCGGCGTGATCGCCGCGAGCTACCAGCTGGCGATGCTGCTGTTCGCGTACGTGCGCGGGCCCGCGTTCGGCCACCTGCCGCGGCCCTGGACGCTGATCGCGATGGTGCTGCTGGCGCTCGTGCTGGTGCTGTTGTTGCCGCGGCGCGCGCGGCTGGCCTGCAGTCGCTAGGAGCGCTTCGCCGCCAGGTCGCGCGCCGCCTTCAGCCGCCGCAGCGACCCCGCATTCAGCTCGCGCGCCATCGCATTCCAGCGCGAAGCGATCTGGTCCAGCTCCGCCTGCAAGCGCTGCGCGATGGCGCCTTCTCCGCTGCCGTAAGCCCAGATCGCGTATTCCGCGCGCGCCTCGAAGGTGCCGAAGCGGGCGACGGCGGATTCGAACTCGGTGCGCGCTTCGTTGCCGCGGCCGCAGCCGGCCAGCGAGCGCGCCGTCAACAGCGCCACCGCTTCGGGGCGGAAGTCGGGATGCTCGCGCCGCAGCGGCTCGAGGTAGCGCAACGCCGCGTGGTAGCGCACGCACTCCACGTACGCGCGCGCCAGGCCGAAGCGGATCTCGGGGTCGTTGGCAAACGGGCCGTTCAGGACGGCCTCGTAGGCCTGCACCGCGGCCGGCGCATCACCCACCGCCAACAGCGCGGCGGCCAGGCGCATCTGGTTCTGCGCCGTGGGTGTGTCCTCGAACGCGGCGCGCGCCTCCCGCACTTCGCGGGTCGGATCCAGCAGGCGGCCCGCGGCACCCATCGCGCGGAAGGCCTTGCGCTGCAGGCGCGAGTTGGGCAGGTAGATCGCCAGGAAGTAGACGGTGCTGCCCAGGACCGGGAAGGCAAACAGGATGAAAAGCCAATACAGCTGCTGGCCCGTGCGCACCACGTGGATGGCGCAGAAGATGGCCAGGACGAAATTCAACCCGATGGCAACCGGCATGGGATTCCCCCCTCGTTTTGGCGGGGACTATAGCCACGGACTGCGCGCGCGGCTAGCGCAGGAAAGCCACGGCTGCCGAGAATGTCACGAATGCGGCCGCCGTCGTCAGCAGGATGATGCGCGCGATGCGGCCGGTGTCGGCGCCGAAGCGCTCGGCCAGCAGCGCCACGTTGCTGGCGCTCGGCAAAGCGGCGACCAGGATCATCACGTGCAGCGTGAAAGCATCGAGCGGCACGCCCGCGGCGCGCACCCCGCTGCCGACGGCCCACACCAGGAGCGGATGCGCGAGCAGCTTGATCAGCGCCACCGGCACGAAGTCGCGCGCGGGCAGCGGCTCGTGTTCCTGCGCCGCGGCCAGCAGCTGCGAGCGGGCCAGGACCGCGCCGATGGTGAAGAGCGCCACCGGCGAGGCCGCGTCGGCCAGCAGCGCGATGGTGTTCATCACCGGCTTGATCGGCTGCACGCCCAGGCCCGACGACAGGCCGCCGAGCAGGATCGCCCAGGGCATGGGGTTCAGCGCCATGCCCTTGAGCGCCTTCTTCGCGGCTTCGGCGGCGCCGTGTTCGTCCGCGCTGTCCAGGCGCGACAGCGCGATGCATAGCGAGCTGGTGAACACCAGGTCGATCAGGATGGTGAGGATGGCCGGACCCGCGGCGCTGGGCCCCAGCAAGGCCACCAGCAGCGGCACGCCCATGAAGCCGGTGTTGGAGAAGGCCGCCACCAGCGCGCCGAAGGCCGCGTCGTTCCAGCGAATGCGCGCATTCATGCTGGATTTCACGGTCACGGCCACCACCAGCAACGCGCAGACCAGCCAGGTCGTGATGGCGACCGGATCCAGCAGCTGCGCCACGGGCGTGCTGGCGCCGAAGCGATACAGCATGCAGGGCAGCGCGAAGAAGAGGACGAAGGTGTTGAGCCCGCCGATGGCGTCCAGCGGCAGCATGCGCCGGCGCGCGGCCATGTAACCCGCCAGGACCAGCGCGAAAAACGGAAAGGTGACCAGCAGGATGTCAAGCACGGGCCGTATTGTCCCTGCAACGCGCGTCCGTGCCTGACGGTGGGCGTCAGGTGCGGCCGGTATGATCGACCGCAGCCCCCCGCCTCCTTCTCTCCCTCTCCCGCAGTCCCCCCCGCTTCCGATGTCCGCCGGCCTGAATCTCGCCCAGCAAGAAGCCGTCAACTACCTGCACGGGCCCTGCCTCGTGCTGGCGGGCGCCGGCTCGGGCAAGACGCGCGTCATCACGCACAAGATCGCGCGGCTGATCCAGACCGGCCTGGAAGCCAAGCGCATCGCGGCCATCACCTTCACCAACAAGGCCGCCGCCGAAATGCGCGAGCGCGCCAAGCAGCTGGTGGGGCGCGAGGCGAAGGACGTCCTGATCTGCACCTTCCACGCGCTGGGCGTGCGGCTGATGCGGCAGGACGGCGCGGTGCTCGGGCTGAAGCCGCAGTTCTCGATCCTCGATTCCGACGACGTCACCTCGATCCTGAAAGACGCGGGCGGCGGCACCGACGTCGCCACCGCGCGGCAGTGGCAGTGGGACATCAGCCGCTGGAAGAACGCGGGACTCAACGCGGCGCAGGCCGCCGCGCAGGCCAAGGACGACCACGAGCGCATGCTCGCCACCATCATGGCGCGCTACGAGGAACGCCTCGCCGCCTACCAGAGCGTCGACTTCGACGACCTGATCGGCATGCCGCTAAAGCTGCTGCGCGACTTCCCGGAAGTGCGCGAGAAGTGGCAGAAGGCGCTGGGCCACGTGCTGGTCGACGAATACCAGGACACCAACGCCACGCAGTACGAACTGCTGAAGCTGCTGGTGGGCGAGCGCGGCCGCTTCACCGCGGTGGGCGACGACGACCAGTCGATCTACGGCTGGCGCGGCGCCACGCTGGACAACCTGCGCAAGCTGCCGCAGGAATACCCGACGCTCAAGGTCATCAAGCTGGAGCAGAACTACCGCTCCACCAGCGCGATCCTGCGCGCGGCCAACAACGTGATCCAGCCCAACCCCAAGCTGTTCCCGAAGACGCTGTTCTCGGAACTGGGCGAAGGCGAGCCGGTGCGCGTGGTGGACTGCGACAACGAGGAGCACGAGGCCGAGCGCATGGTGGCGCGCATCCAGTCGATTCGCGCCAACGGCGTGCACAAGGACTGGAAGGACTTCGCGGTGCTGTACCGCGCCAACCACCAGGCCCGCGTCTTCGAGCAGGCGCTGCGCAAGGCGCAGATTCCGTACAAGGTCTCGGGCGGGCAGAGCTTCTTCGACCGCGCGGAGATCCGCGACCTCTGCGGCTGGCTGCGCCTGTGGGTCAACAACGATGACGATCCCGCCTTCCTGCGTTCGGTGACCACGCCCAAGCGCGGCATCGGCCACCAGACGCTCGGCAGCCTGGGCACTTTCGCCAGCCAGTACAAGCTGTCGCTGTTCGCCGCGCTGTTCTCGCCCTCGCTGCCCAGCGTGCTGAACGCGCGGGCGCTGGGCAGCCTGCAGGAATTCGGCCGCTACGTGAACGACCTGGAATTCCGGGCCCGCCACACGGTGGGCGCCGAGGCCGCGTTGGCCTTCCTGACGGAGTGGCTGAAGGACATCGGCTACGAGAAGCACCTGTACGACGGCGAGGACAACGAGAAGGTGGCGGCCGCGCGCTGGACCAACGTGCTGGAGTTCTGCGACTGGATGGCCAAGCGCTGCGGCGGCGAGATCGACGATGCGGCCGGCGTCACGACCTCCAGCGAGCGCAAGACGCTGCTCGAGGTCGCGCAGACCATCGCCCTGCTGTCCACCATCAGCGAGCGCGAGAAAGACCAGAACGTGGTGACCCTGTCGACGCTGCATGCGTCCAAGGGCCTGGAGTGGCCGCACGTCGTGCTGGCCGGCTGCGTCGAAGGCATGCTGCCCTTCAAGCCGGAGGACGAGGACGGCGCGGTGGCCAGCGAGTCCTTCGTGCAGCGCCTGCAGGAAGAGCGGCGCCTCATGTACGTGGGCATCACGCGCGCGCAGCGCTCGCTGGCGGTGAGCTGGAGCAAGAAGCGCAAGAAGGGCCGCGAGATGGTGGTGGCCCGGCCCAGCCGCTTCATCGCCGAGATGTCGCTCGACCAGTCGACGACGAAGGAAGACCCGCGCGAGAAGCTGAAGGCGCTGCGCGCCGAGTTCGCGAAGAAGAGCGCGGACGCAGCGGCGGCCGCGGCCGCGCAGGGCAGCGCGGCCTGATGCGGACGCTGGCGATCCTGGCGCTCGCGCTGGCCACCTGCGGCACGGCGCTCGCGCAAAACGCTGCAGCCCCGTGCCCGCCAGCGTGGGAAGTCACGACGGCCCAACTGCTGGGCTCGTGGCGCGCCGAGCGCGCGGGCGACTGGGACGACGCGAGCCTGGCGCTGGAGCGGCATCCCGAGTACGACGGTTTCCGCGGCACGCTCAAGCGCGGCAGCGAACAGCGCTTCGTGGCCGGCGACGTGGACGAGGGCGACTTCACGCTGGAAGAAAGCGTCGACGGCCTGCACATCGCGGCCACCTGGATCGGCGAGGTGGTGGAAGGCTCGTGCGGCCGCGAGATCCGCGGCACGTGGAAAGCCGAAAGCGGCGGCGAAGCGCGCGCGTTCGTGCTGCGCAAGCAGTAGCGCTGCTGCGGAAAAAAACTTTCTTGCGAGGCCCCTTGCAACGGGCCCCAATGCGACGATATGCGTCTTGGTGCAGTGCAGCATAACACCAGAGGACGCCATGTATATCCCCATCGAAGAACTGAAGAAGGCCACCGCGCTCACCCGCGAGGGCAAGCTGATGGAGGCCACGGCGGCCATCCAGCGGGCCCTGGGCGCATCGCGCGGGCCGGATGCGTACGGTTACGCCCCGCTGCCGCCCGTCCCGACCCTGCACACCGCTGAGGTTCACGAAGCGGGCGAAGTCACCGACGTCGAATTTCGCGAGCGCACGCCAGGCCGGCCGACAGCGCCGGAGGCGGCGTTCGAGTCGCATCGCTTTGCCTCGGGCGGCCGCAGCTACGCCTATCGCCTGTACCTGCCGCCGCGCCGGGACGACCAACCGCTGCCCGTGCTGGTGATGCTGCACGGCTGCACGCAGGACGCCAGCGATTTCGCGGCCGGCACCGCGATGAATGACCTCGCGGCCCAGCGCGGCTTCATCGTGGTCTATCCCGAGCAGCTGGCGCGTTCCAACAGCATGCGCTGCTGGAACTGGTTCGAGCCCGCGCACCAGCGCCGCGGCCAGGGCGAGCCGGCGATGATCGCGGCACTGGCAATGCAGGTCGCGCAACGTTGCAACGGCGACCCGCGCCGCATCTATGTGGCCGGCCTGTCCGCGGGTGGCGCCATGGCGACGCTCGTGGGCCAGCTCTATCCGGAAGTGTTCGCGGCGGTCGGCGTGCACTCCGGCCTCCCCGCCGGCATTGCTCGCGACGTGCAGTCCGCGCAAGCCGCGATGCGCAAGCCCGCGCGCGGTGCGAGCGCCCCAGCGGCGCCGGGCGCACCGGTGCCGACGATCGTGTTCCATGGCCGCTCGGACCGCACGGTGCACCCCGACAACGGGCGCAGGATCGCCGAGGAGGCGGCTGCGCGCGCCAGTGCCGCGGGCATCGTGCTGGCGCGCGAAGACCAGCGCCTGGCCACCGGGCGTCCCGCGACGAGGACCGTGTACAAGGACTCGCAGGGCGTGTCGCGCGTCGAGCACTGGGAGATCGCCGGCGCCGCGCACGCCTGGTCGGGCGGCAGCGCCGGCGGCACCTACACCGACCCCGCGGGGCCGGGCGCATCGGCGGCGATGATGGATTTCTTCCAGTCGCACCGGCTGGGCGACTGAGCCGGCTACAAGCCGGTCGTTGCAGGGTGGTTGCGCGCGAGCGATCCCACCGCCGCCACGATCGCCGGATCCGCCGCTCCCAGCTTCCCGCTGCGCGCCCGCACGCGCCCCTGCGCGTCGAGCAGCAGCACGGTGCTGGAGTGGTTGAACTCCGCGTTCGCCAGCCGGCGGTACTGGATGCCCAGCACGGCCGCCAGCTTGCGCGCCGTGGCTTCGTCGCTGCGCGCCAGCACCCATTGCGCATCGCAGCCACGCGCCTGCGCCGTCTTCTTCAGGACTTCCGTGGTGTCGCGCGCGGGATCGAAGCTCGCCATCAGCACGCGCACGTTGGCGCGTTGCGCGGGCGGCAGCGCGCGCAGCGTCGCGTGCACGGTCTCGAAGATCATCGGGCACACCATGTCGCAGGAGGTGTAGAACATGCTGGCCAGCACCGGCGTGCCGCGCAGGTCCGCGAGTGCGAACGCCTTGCCGTCCTGGTCGGACAGCGCCGCATCGAGGCGATAGACCGAATCGCCGGGCAGCTCGCCGGCCGCGAAGGCGGGCGGCAGCAACAGGGATGCGGCCAGGCCGTGCAGCACCTGCCGGCGGGAAACGAGATTCGTCATGGTTGTCCTCCTCCAGGTTGAACGCAGCGGAAGCCCAGCGCGCTGGTCGAGTCCGCCGCATTCAACGACGACAAAAGGGCGATGCGCATGAGCACCGCATAGCTGTCGCGTCCGATGATGTTGATGGCGCCGGCGCCGCAGAACTTCAGCAGGTCGGGGTCGCCCTGCGTGCGGCTGTCGCCGGCGATGAAAAGCGCATTGAAGTCGTCCACCCATTCCCACACCAGGCCGTGCAGGTCGCGCGCGCCGAAGGCATTGGCCTCACCGCCCACCGCGGCCAGCGCCACGCCGCCCGGCTTCTCGTACCAGGCGAGGATGCGCCGGCCCCAGGCGGGATCGCTGCGCGCGTCGGCGCGGGTGGCATCGGCAGCCGCCGCGTACTCCCACTCCAGCCAGGTCGGCAGCCGTCCGCCTTCGGCCTCGCAGAAGGCGCGGGCCGCGAACCAGCTGACTTCGGTCACCGGCGCGTCGGGCCGCAGTGTGGCACCCGGCTCCGTGGGCGCGGACCACTGCAGCAGGTAACGCGCATCCGCCAGCACCGCGGGCGCCCGGCCGCGCTGCCACTCGGGATGCGCGCGCACGAAGGCGGCGTATTCGGCCACCGTCACGGGCATGGCGCGCAGCGCGAAGGGCGCGACCTGCACGCTGGCCGATTCGGTCGGCACCGCGCCCTGGGGCAGCACGCTGTCGAACTGCCCGCCGGGCAGCGGCACGTAGGCGGCTCCGTGCGCCGCGCCCACGCAGGCCAGCGACAGCAGGAGAGCGCGCAGCAGCCGCATGGCCTCTACTCCGCGGCCTGCGCCTTGGCAGGCGGACGCGCGGCGCGCCGCTGCTTCACGTCTTCCTTGGAGATGGCGCCGCCCGGGTTGCCCCAGCTGTTCATCACGTAGGTGAGGATGTTGGCCACTTCGTCGTCGTTGAGCTGGTTCATCGGCGGCATCACCGAGTTGTATTCCTGGCCGTTCACGACCACCTTGCCCGAGAGGCCGTGCAGCACGACGTCGATGACGCGCTTGAGGTCGCCGGCCAGGTAGTCCGACTTCGCCAGCGGCGGGAACACGCCGGCCATGCCGGCGCCGTTGCCCTGGTGGCAGACCGAGCAGGTGCCGGCAAAGAGCGCCTGGCCCGCCCTGGACTGGTCGTCCACCGTGAGCTTGCCGGCCGCGGCCTGCTGCGTCGCCTGCGTCACGGCGGCCAGGTTGGGGCCGGCGCGGTCCCCCAGGTAGACCGCGTCGAGCTCCTTGCCCGAGTAGATGGACTTGTTCTCGCCGCCGTCGATCTTCAGGATCGCCAGCGCGCCCTTGTTGAAGGCGCGGAAGATCGAGTGGTCCACCAGCACGTAGCTGCCCGGTACGCGCGCCTTGAAGGTCGCGATGACGGCGCCGCCGGCGGGGATCAGCGTGGTCTGCACGTTCTTCTGCACGTTGGTGCCGCCCTCGAAGCGCACCTGGTCGAAGATCGCGCCGATCACGTGGAAGCTGGAGACCAGGTTGGGCCCGCCGTTGCCGACGTAGAGGCGCACGGTCTCGCCGACCTTGGCGGTCATCGCCTTGTCGCCGGTCAGCGCGCCCTCGGCGCCGTTGAACAGCACGTACGTGGGCTTCTCGTCGATGGCCTTCTCCATGTCGAAGGGCTGGCTGCCCTTCTCGCGGTACTTGCCGGTCGTGTAGAAGTCGCCCTGCATCACGTAGTACTCGCGGTCCACCTTGGGCAGGCCGTTGGGCGGCTCCACCAGGATCAGGCCGTACATGCCGTTGGCCACGTGCATGCCCACCGGCGCGGTGGCGCAGTGGTAGACGTAGATGCCCTCGTTGAGCGCCTTGAAGGTGAACTGCGACTCGTGGCCGGGCGCCGTGAAGCTGGAGGCGGCGCCGCCGCCGGGGCCGGTCACGCCGTGCAGGTCGATGTTGTGCGGCATCTTGCTGCCCGGGTGGTTCTTCAGGTGGAACTCCACCGTGTCGCCCTGGCGCACGCGGATGAAGCTGCCCGGGACCGTGCCGCCGAAGGTCCAGAAGGTGTAGCTCACGCCTTCGGAGATCGGCATGGCCTTCTCGACCACTTCGAGGTCGACGATCACCTTGGCCGGGTAGTTGCGGTTGGTGGGTGGCGGCACGTGCGGCGGGCTGGTGAGCACCGCGCGGATCGGTTCGCCGCGCGGCGGCCCGAAGTCGCCGCCGGCCTTGGGGGGCGCCGCCTGGGCCAGCAGCGGCAACGCTGCGCAGGCTGCCAGCAGGAGTGCGCGGACCAGCGAGCGCAGGGGGGAGTTTCCTTTGTTCTTCACTTGCTTGCTCCGGATGCGTGGAGGTGCATCCCGCATCCACCTTATGCGCGGACTCTTCCGGCGCGCTTGATCTGCGTCAAACCCTTGTCGGGCTGCTTGCGCGAAATTAGGTGCATCCGAAATACACCTTCAAGGACAGAGGAGTTTTCATGACCGCAACCGCCCCCCGCATCGACGTGCGCGCCATTCCGCCGCGCGAGCGCCACCCGCTGATCTTCTCGACCTTCCAGGCACTCGCCACCGGCCAGGCGCTGGAACTCGTGAACGACCACGACCCGCGGCCGCTGTATTACCAGTTCAACGCGCAGGTGCCCGGCGAGTTCTCGTGGGATTACCTGCAGAACGGCCCGGACCTCTGGCGCGTGGCCATCACCCGCACCGGCGACGCGCAAGGCGCGGCCGCCGGCAGCTGCTGCGGCGGCGGTTGCGGCGGCGCCTGAACCAACGAATTTTCCGAGGAGGAATAACATCATGAGCAACGGCAAGACACTCTGGCGCTGGCTGGCACTGATCTTCGTGCTGTCCTTCGGCGCCCTCGGCTACCTGGGCTGGCAGATCTACCTGACCGCCCCTCCGATTCCCAAGGCGGTCGTCTCGGCCAGCGGGCAGACCCTGTTCACGGGCGAGCAGGTGCAGCGCGGCCAGCAGGTCTGGCTCGCCAGCGGCGGCCAGCAGCAAGGCAGCGTCTGGGGCCACGGCGCCTACGTCGCGCCCGACTGGTCGGCCGACTGGCTGCACCGCGAGGCGACGGCCTTGCGCGACCTGCGCGCCCGGTCCGTCGCGCACGACGCAACCTCGCTCACGCCGGCCGAGCGCGGCGCGCTGCAGGGGATCGTGCAGGACGAGATGCGCCGCAACACCTATGACGCCGCCAGCGGCCAGGTGACCGTGAGCGACCTGCGGGCGCAGGCGATCCGCCAGGTGGCGGACCACTACGCGGGCCTGTTCGGCACCGATCCGGCACTGGAAAAGCTGCGCGAGCAATACGCGATGACCACGGACGAAGTGCCGCAGGCCGCCGACCGTGCAGCGCTCACCGCCTTCTTCTTCTGGACCTCCTGGGCTGCGGCCACCGACCGTCCGGGCGAGGCCGGCCTCTCGTACACCAGCAACTGGCCGCACGAGCCGCTGGTGGGCAACACCATGACGTCGTCGGCCGCCGTCTGGTCGATGGCCTCCATCATCCTGCTGCTCGCCGCGATCGCCGCCATGCTGTGGCTGCACGGCGCCGGCAAGCACGAAGAGGAGGCGCGCCCGCCGCAGTCCGACCCGCTGCTTGGCGTCGCGGCGACGCCTTCGATGAAGGCCACGCGCAAGTACTTCTTCGTGGTGATCGGCCTCATGCTGCTGCAGATCGCCATGGGCGCCATCACCGCGCACTACGCGGTGGAGGGCCAGGCCTTCTTCGGCATCCCGCTGGCCGAAGTGCTGCCCTACGTGGTGAGCCGCACGGTGCACACGCAGGTCGGCATCTTCTGGATCGCCACCGCCTGGCTGGCCACCGGCCTCTACATCGCGCCGCTGCTCGGGGGCAAGGAGCCGAGGTTCCAGAAGCTGGGCGTCGACTTCCTGTTCTATGCGCTGCTGCTGATCGTGGTCGGCTCCACCGCCTTCGGCTGGCTGGGCAACCTGCAGCGCAGCGGCACCGACTTCAGCTTCTGGATCGGCAACCAGGGCCTGGAATTCACCAGCATGGGCCGCGTCTGGCAGTACCTGCTGTTCGTCGGCCTGCTGCTGTGGGCCGTGCTGCTCGCCCGCGCGCTCTGGCCGGCATTGAAGACGCCTTCGGAAAGCCGCGGCCTGATCGCCATGGTGTTCCTGTCGGCCACCTGCATCGGCGGCTTCTACGCCACCTCGCTCGCCTGGGGCCAGCACACGCACTACTCGATGGTCGAATACTGGCGCTGGTGGCTGGTGCACCTGTGGGTGGAAGGCTTCTTCGAAGTGTTCGCCACGGCCGTCATCGCGCTGATCTTCACCAAGCTGGGGCTGGTGCGCGCATCGAGCGCGAACCGCGCCATCGTGGCCGAAACCATCGTGTTCCTGTTCGGCGGCATCCTGGGCACGCTGCACCACCTGTACTGGACCGGCACGCCGACCTCGGTGATCGCCGTCGGCGCCGTGTTCTCCGCGCTGGAAGTCGTGCCGCTCACGCTGATCGGCCTGGAGGCGCTGCAGAACTGGAGGCGCTCGCAAGGCGTGGCCTGGCTCGCGGCCTACAAGTGGCCGGTGCTGTGCTTCGTCGCCGTCGGCTTCTGGAACACCGTCGGCGCCGGCCTGCTCGGCTTCGCGATCAACCCCCCGGCCTCGCTGTACTACGTGCAAGGCCTGAACATGACGGCGGCCCACGGCCATGCCGCGCTGTTCGGTGTCTACGGCATGCTGGGCATCGGCCTCATGCTGTTCTGCCTGCGCGGCCTCTATGCGCGCGGCCTGCATGCCGACAGCCTGCTCAAGCCCGCCTACTGGGGCCTGAACATCGGCCTGGCCATGATGGTGTTCCTGTCGCTGCTGCCGGCCGGCATCTACCAGGCCTGGGCCAGCATCACGCAAGGCCTCTGGTATGCACGCTCGCCGGCGATCATCCACTCGCCCGTGATGGAAGCGCTGGTCTGGCTGCGCGTGCCGGGCGACATCCTGTTCTCGATCGGCGCGCTCTACCTGGGTGTCTATGCGCTGCGGCTGCTGCGCCGCGGCCAGGCGGGAGCCACCGTGCCGGCCGGGGCAGCCACTGCCCGCTGAAGGAAAGCCATGAAGCTCACGCTCTTCACCGACTACAGCATGCGCGTGCTGATCTACCTGGCCGCGCGGCCGGGGGAGCGCGCGACCATCGCGCAAGTCGCGGGCGCCTACGGCATCTCCGAGCACCACCTGGTGAAGGTGGTCCACTTCCTCGGCCAGGCGGGCTGGCTGCGCAACGTGCGCGGCAAGGGCGGCGGGCTGGAGCTGGCCCAGGAGCCGGACCAGATCGTGCTCGGCGAAGTCGTGCGCGCCACGGAGGGCGAGGCGGCGGTGGCCGAATGCTTCGGCCCCGACCACGGCAACTGCTGCATCGAGCCCGCCTGCCGGCTGCGCGGCGTGCTGCGCGAAGCAGTGGCCGCGTTCGAGGCCGTGCTCGATCGCTACACGCTGGCCGACGTGTCCGGCAACAGGAAACAGCTCGCGCAGCTGCTGTTCTTCCCGCGGGCCGCATGATGGACGCGCCCTTCGCCTATGCAGGGCCGCCGGAGCTGCTGCCCGTCACGATGAAAGCGCTGCAGGGCGTGGTCGATCCGGAAGTCGCGCTCGACATCGTCAACGTGGGACTGGTCTACGGCGTCACCGTCGAAGCCGGCCGCATGGACGTGCACCTGACGATGACCTCCGCTGCCTGCCCGGTGGCGGACGTGATCGTGTCGGAAGTGGAGGACGCCCTCGACGCGGCCTTGCCGCCCGAACTGAAGATCCACGTCGAACTGGTCTGGGAGCCGCCATGGTCGCCGCAGCGCATGAGCCCGCGGGCTCGCGCCTTCATGGGCTGGTGAGCGCACGCGGCGCCGTCGCCGCGGTGCTCGTCGTGTCCGTCGCCGGTTCGCTGCTTGCCGGCATGGCCGGCGGACTCCTGCGGGTGGGAGTCGCCACGACCAGCGCGGACTGGGTGGGCCGCGCCGCCCTCGCCCACGCCGCCCTGATGCTGTGCGGCTTCATGGGCACGGTGATCGCGATCGAACGCGCGGTGGCGGCGAAGCGGCGCTTCGCCTGGAGCGTGCCGCTGCTCTCCGGTGCCGCCGGGGTGCTGCTGCTGCAGGGCGCGGACGGCCTCGCCGGAACCTTGCTGGCCCTGGCGGGCCTGGCCTTCCTCGCCGTGAACCTGCAGTTGCTGCAGCGCCAGCGGGCGCCCCACACGGTGCTGCTGCTGGCCGGCGCCGGTGCCTGGTGCGCCGGCAACCTGCTGTTCGCGGCTGGCGCCGGTCCGGCTGCGGTGCTGCCTTGGTGGTTCGCCTTCCTCGTGATGACGGTGGCGGCGGAACGGCTGGAGATGACTCGCCTGATGCGGCGGCGGCCGGCGGCGCAGCCACTGCTCGTGATCGTGCTGGCCTTGCTCCTGCTCGGCGCCGCGCTGTCGGCGGCGTGGCCGGCGGGCGGCGGCGTGCTGTTCGGTGCCGCCTTGCTGGCGCTGGCCGGCTGGCTGTTCACCTTCGACATCGCCCGCCGCACCGTGCGGGCGCAAGGCCTGCCGCGCTACATGGCCGTCTGCCTGCTGGCCGGCTATGCCTGGCTGGCCGCCGGCGGCCTTGCCTGGGCGGCGACCGCGCTGGGTGCGCCCGCGCGCGACCTCGCGCTGCACGGCCTCGGCCTCGGCTTTCTCTTCAGCATGGTCTTCGGCCACGCGCCGGTGATCCTGCCGGCCATCGCACGCGTCAAGCTGCTGTTCGGCCGCTTCTTCTACCTTCCGCTGGCCGCACTGCACGCCTCGTTGCTGCTGCGCCTGGCCGGCGGCCTGTTCGATTTCGAGGCGCGCCGCGCCGGTGCCGTCTGCAACGCACTGGCGCTGGCCCTCTTCGCCCTGACCCTCGCAGCGTCCGCCCTTGCCTGGCGGCGCCGCCATCCCGCATGAAGCCATTCCTCCGCATCGAAGAACCCCCGCGCCCCGCGCCACCGCAAGGCTTCGCCTTGTGGCAACTGGGCTTCCGGCCCCTCTACCTGCTGGCGAGTTCCTTCGCGGCGCTGTCGATCCTGCTGTGGGCGCTGCAGTTCACGGGACACCTGGCGGCGCCCTACCTGCCCGGCGCGCTGTGGCATGCCCACGAGATGCTGTTCGGCTTCACGCTGGCCGTGATCGTCGGCTTCCTGTTCACCGCGGGCAGGAACTGGTCGGGCCAGCCCACGCCCACCGGCAGCCTGCTGGCCGCCTTCTGTGCGCTGTGGCTCGCCGGCCGCGTGCTGGTGCTCACGCCCTGGGGCTGGGCCTCCGCGATCGTGAACGCGGCGTTTCCGCTGGCTGCGGCGATCGCACTGGCGATTCCCTTCGCGCGCGCGGGCAACCGCCGCAACTACTTCTTCGTCGCGCTGCTGGCCCTGCTGGCGGCGGCGACGCTGGCCGTGCACCTGAACCAGCTGGGAGCGATCGCGCTGCCCGCCTGGGCGGGCATCGGCCTGGCGCTCGACGTGGTGCTCTTCATCCTGTGCGTGATGGGCGGGCGGGTGATTCCCATGTTCACCAACAACGGCGTGCCCGGCGCGGGCGCGCAGCGGCGCAACGGGGTGGAGCGGCTGGCGCTGGGCGCCGTGCTGGCACTGCTCGCGGCCGACGCGCTGCGCGCGCCCGCCTGGCTGCTGGCCGCGATCGCCGCCGCGGCCGCGGCCGCGCACCTCGCGCGCTGGCTGCTGTGGCAGCCGTGGAAAACCTTGCGCACGCCGCTGGTGTGGGTGCTGCACCTGGCCTATGCCTGGATCCCGGTCCACCTCGCGTTGCGGGCCCTCGCCGCGATGGACCGGATTCCGCCGTCGGCCGCTACGCACGCACTGACCGTGGGTGCGGTCGGCGGCCTGGTGATCGGCATGATGACCCGCACCGCGCGCGGCCACACCGCGCGGCCCCTGCGCGCCGACGACTGGGACACCGCCGCTTACCTGCTGGTGGCGGCCGCTGCCTTCGTGCGCGTGCTGCTGCCGCTGGCGCAGCCGGCCTGGCTGCTGCAGGCGGTGCTCGGTTCGGCCCTGCTCTGGTCGACCGGCTTCGCCCTCTACACGGTGCGCTACTTCAATGCATTGACCCGCCCGCGCCTCGACGGCAAGGCGGGCTGACCCACGACAGGAAATGACGACGATGGACAGACCTTCAGCAATGGAACAGGCGCGCGCCTCCGGCCTGCAACCCTGGAACTTCGGCGGACGCACCTTGCTGCCCGTGGTGCAAGGCGGCATGGGCGTCGGCGTCTCCGCCGGCGGGCTGGCCGGCACCGTGGCTTCCTTCGACGCGCTGGGCACGATCTCCTCGGTCGACCTGCGCCGCCTGCATCCCGACCTGATGGAACGCACCGGCGAGCTCGAGGGCCCCGAAGCCAAGGCGCTGATCGACGCCGCCAACGGCGAGGCGCTCGCCCGCGAGATCGCGCGCGCCCGCGACCTCGCGCAGGGGCGCGGCCTCGTCGCGGTCAACGTGATGCGCGCCCTCGACCAGTACGCGACCTACGTGCGGCAGGCGCTGGAAAGCGGCGCCGACGCGCTGGTGGTGGGCGCCGGCCTGCCGCTGGACCTGCCGGACCTGGCGCGCGACTTCCCGCGGGTGGCGCTGGTGCCCATCCTGTCCGACGCCCGCGGCATCCAGCTGCTGGTGCGCAAGTGGGAGAAGAAAGGCCGCCTGCCCGATGCGATCGTGATCGAGCATCCGCGGCTGGCCGGCGGTCACCTGGGGGCGGCAAAAGTGGAAGACCTGAACGACCGGCGCTTCGACTTCGACGTCGTGCTGCCGGAAACGCTGGCCTTCTTCCGCCAGGCCGGCCTGGAAGGTCGCATTCCGCTGGTTGCAGCGGGTGGGATCTCCTGCCGCGAAGACATCCTGCGGCTGCAGGGGCTGGGCGCCGCCGCGGTGCAGCTGGGCACCGCCTTTGCCGTCACCAGCGAAGGCGACGCCAGCCTGGCATTCAAGCAGGTGCTGGCCGGCGCGCGGCCCGAAGACATCGTCGAATTCACCAGCGTCGCCGGCCTGCCCGCCCGCGCGGTGCGCACGCCCTGGCTGGACAAGTACCTGCGCCTGCAGGAACGGATGCAGGCGCACGCCCACGCCAAGGCGCACTGCACGATGTGGTTCGACTGCCTGTCCACCTGCGGCCTGCGCGACGGCAAGGCCGCCTGGGGCCAGTTCTGCATCGACAAGGTGCTTGGCCATGCGCTCGCCGGGGACGTGCGCAAAGGCCTATTCTTCCGGGGTGCGGGACGGCTGCCTTTCGGCAGCGAGATCCGTCCGGTGCGCGATCTGCTCGCCTGGCTCTCCGGCAACCTGCCCGTCAACACCCCCGTGGAGGCCACATCCCCATGAAGCGCGATCCTTCCTCGACCCGCCTGCCGGCGCTGCCGCTCCAGCCGATCAGCCAGGACGTGCTGCACGAGAAGTACCTCAAGCCCGGCGAGACCAGCGAAGCCGACCTCATGCGCCGCGTCGCCCGCGCGCTGGCCGGCGTCGAGGCCGAGCCGCTGCGCGTGCAATGGGAGCAGCGCTTCTTCGACAACCTGCAGGCCGGCGCGATCGGGGCGGGCCGCATCATGAGCGCGGCCGGCACCCCGCTGGAAGCCACCCTCATCAACTGCTTCGTGCAGCCGGTCGGCGACAGCATCCAGGGCCGCGACGACGAAGGCTTCCCGGGCATCTACGAAGCCTTGCGCGAAGCGGCCGAGACCATGCGGCGCGGCGGCGGCGTGGGCTACGACTTCTCGCGCATCCGCCCGCGCGGCGCCGACGTCAAGGCGACCGCCTCGCTGGCGTCGGGCCCCTGCAGCTACATGGACGTGTTCGACCATTCCTGTTCGACGGTGGAGAGCGCCGGTGCCCGGCGCGGCGCGCAGATGGGCGTGCTGCGCATGGACCACCCCGACGTGCTGGAGTTCATCACCGCCAAGCGCACGCCGGGGCGCTGGAACAACTTCAACGTCTCCGTGGCCGTCGGCGACGATTTCATGCGTGCCCTGCAGGGCGGCGAGGACTGGGCCCTGGTGCACAAGGCGAAGCCGGGGGCCGCACTGCTCGCGCAGGGCGCGCACCTGCGCGAGGATGGTGCGTGGGTGTATCGCACGCTGCCGGCGCAGCAGTTGTGGGACACGGTGATGAAGTCGGCCTACGACTTCGCCGAACCGGGCATCCTGTTCGTCGACACCATGAACCGCGACAACAACCTGCGGTATGCAGAGAAGATCACGGCGACCAATCCCTGCGGCGAGCAGCCCTTGCCGCCCTACGGCTGCTGCGACCTCGGCCCGATCGTCCTGCCGCGTTTCGTTCGCCACGCCTTCGGGTTCGGCGGCACCGCGGACTTCGACTTCGAAGGTTTCGCGGCGGCCACCGCCGTGCAGGTGCGCGCGCTCGACAACGTGCTCGCGCTCACGCACTGGCCCCTGCCGCAGCAGGACGCCGAGTCGCGCAGCAAGCGCCGCATCGGCGTCGGCTTCACGGGCCTGGGCAATGCGCTGGCCATGCTGCGCCTGCGCTACGACCGGCCCGAGGGGCGCGACATGGCCGCGCGCATTGCGCGCACCATGCGCGATGCCGCTTATGCCGCCTCGGTGGAACTGGCGAAGGAAAAGGGCGCCTTCCCCCTGTTCGACGCGGCGAAGTACCTCGAAACCGGCACCTTCGCCAGCCGCCTCGACGAGCCGTTGAAGGAGCAGATCCGCCGGCACGGCATCCGCAACAGCCACCTGCTGTCGATCGCGCCCACCGGCACGGTGAGCCTCGCCTTCGCCGACAACGCCTCCAACGGCATCGAGCCGCCCTTCTCCTGGACCTACAAGCGCAGGAAGCGCGCCGCCGAGGGCGGCACCACCGAGTACGTGGTGGAGGACCACGCCTGGCGCCTCTTCCGTTCGCTCGGCGGGGACACGGCGAAGTTGCCGGCGTGGTTCGTCTCCGCGCTGCAGATGCCGGCGGCCGACCACCTGGCGATGATGGAGGCGGTGCAGCCCTTCATCGACAGTGCCATCTCGAAAACGGTGAACGTGCCGGCCGATTACCCGTATGCCGACTTCCAGGGCCTCTACCTGGAAGCATGGCGCGCCGGGCTGAAGGGGCTGGCGACCTACCGGCCCAACGAGATCCTGGGCGCCGTGCTGACGACGGACGAGGCGAAGCCCGAAGTGGAACGGCGCCAGGCCGACCCGATGCGGGCCATGATCGAAAGCCGTCCCAAGGGCCAGCTGCCGGCCGTGGTGGAGAAGGTCGAATACTGGACCCAGCAAGGCCGGCAGACGCTGTACATCGTCGTGTCCTTCCTGCCGGTCGCCGGCGGCCGCGAGCGCGCCATCGAGTTCTTCATGCCGGTGGGACAGAGCGGCGAGTCGCAGCAGTGGATCACGTCCAGCATGCGCATGCTGTCGCTCGCGGCGCGGGGCGGCTTCCTCGAACGGGCGCTGGCCGACATGCGCAAGGTGGCCTGGGACCGCGGCCCGGTGCGCCTGGGAACGCATGCGCGGCCCGACGGCACGCCGGTGCCGATGTGGCACGACTCGGAAGTCGCGGCGATCGCCTACGCCATCCAGAACATCATCGCGCGGCGCAACGGCGAGCCGGTGGCGCAGCTGGTGACGCCGTCAGCGCCCGCCGCCACGGAGCCGGCCACGATGGCGGGCGCCAAGTGTCCCGAATGCGGCGCGCACGCGATGATCCGCAAGGACGGCTGCGACTTCTGCACGCAGTGCGGACACGTGGGGGCCTGCGGTTAGGTGAGGCGCAGGTTGATGGGAACCAGCGGCGCCGGCAGTTCCCGCTCTCCCAGGGCCTCCAGCAGGTTGATCTCGATCTCGCGGCACAGCGCATCCAGCGGCAGGTGGTTGTCGGCCAGCCCGAAGGGATCCTCGATCTCGTCACCGAGCGCGTCGAGGCCGAAGAAGGTATAGGCCACGATGGCGACCACGAAGGGCGTCATGAAGCCGACCATGTCCACCAGCCCGAAAGGCAGCAGGAAGCAATAGAGCCACGCCGTGCGGTGCAGCAGCAGCGTGTAGGGAAAGGGGATCGGCGTGTTCTTGATGCGCTCGCAGCTGGCCGCCACGGCCGCCATCGCGGTGAGCGACTGGTCGAGGTCCGCCGCCAGCGGTGCGTCGAGGCGGTGCGCGCGCAGTTCGCGGCCCAGGGCGGCGCCCATCTCGCGCAACAGGTACTCGCTGCCGCAGCGCACCGCGCCGAAAGCCCGCGCCTCGTCCACGCCCAGCAGCCGCTGCACGTCGGGCGCCGCGTCGCTGCCGCGCAGCTGGTGGCGCAGCGTGGAGGCGAAGGCGATCGTGCGCAGGATCAGCGTGCGGCGTGGATCGTCGACGTCCTGCAGGCGCGCCGGCGCCTCGTAGTGCAGCAGCGTCTGCACTTCGCGCGCGAAGCTGCGCGAGCGGTACACCAGGTCGGCCCACAGCTTGCGGCCTTCCCAGTAGCGGTCGTAGGCGGCGTTGTTGCGAAAGCCCAGGAAGATCGCCAGCGCCAACCCGATCAGCGTGAAGGGCACGGTCGTCAGCGTGATCTTCCACTGGTAGACGAAGCCGTGCGTCAGCGTGACCAGCAGCGCCACGCCGGTCACCACCGCCAGCTCCCAGGCAATGTGCGGCAGAACCGAACCGCGGATGATGTAGAGGAGTTGCGCCCCGTGCGGACGCCCGCGGACGATCACAGAGCCAGCTCGTATTCGACGGTGATGGGCGCGTGGTCGGAAAAGCGCTCGGTCTTGTAGATGGCTTCCCGGCGCGCCAGTTGCGCCAGGCCCGGCGTGGCCAGGTGATAGTCCAGGCGCCAGCCCACGTTCTTCGCATAGGCCTGGCCGCGGTTGCTCCACCACGTGTAGCAGGCCTCGGTGGTGTCCGGCTGGAGGTGACGATAAACGTCGACCAGGCCGGTTTCGGTCAACAGTTTTGTCATCCAGGCCCGTTCCTCCGGCAGGAAACCGCTGTTCTTGCGGTTGCCCTTGAAGTTCTTCAGGTCCTTTTCCTGGTGGGCGATGTTGACGTCGCCGCACAGGATGAACTCACGCTGTTTCTTCAGCGCGACAAGATAGGGATCGAGTTCGTCCAGGAAGCGGAACTTGGCCTGCTGCCGGTCTTCGCCCGAGGAGCCGCTGGGAAAGTAACAGCTGATGATGGACAGCTTGCGCTGCGGCGTGTCGAAGCGCAGCTCCACGTAGCGGCCTTCCAGGTCGAATTCCTTCGAGCCGTAGCCGACGATCACCTCGCTCGGCTCGTGGCGGGTGAAGGCGCCCACGCCCGAGTAGCCCTTCTTCTCGGCAAAGTGGAAATGCCCGCGCAGGCCGGCCAACGCGTCGTACTTGCCTTGCACGTCGGCCGCCTGGGCCTTCACTTCCTGCACGCAAATACAATCCGGGCTGTGTTGGGCCAGCCAGGCTTCCACGCCCTTGCTGTGCGCGGAGCGGATGCCGTTCAGGTTCAGGCTGGTCAGTTTGAACAAGGAATTTCCCATGGTGAACGGTGCCGGCCAGGACGCCCTGGCGCAGGATTTCGTGGAGTTCGCGGTGCAGTCCGGCGTCTTGCGCTTCGGCGAGTACAAGATCAAGTCGGGCCGTCTCTCGCCCTATTTCTTCAACGCCGGCCTCTTCGACGACGGCGCCAAGCTCGGGCGGCTGGCCCAATTTTATGCAAAGCGCATCCTGGCTTCCGGCGTCGAATTCGACATGCTGTTCGGGCCCGCCTACAAGGGCATCCCGCTGGCGGCTTCGGTGGCCGTCGAACTTGCGCGGCTGGGACGCAACGTCCCTTATGCCTACAACCGCAAGGAAGCCAAGGACCACGGCGAGGGCGGCAACCTGGTCGGCGCCCCGGTGCGCGGCAGGGTCCTGATCATCGACGACGTGATGTCCGCCGGCACGGCCGCCCGCGAATCGATCGCGTTGATCCGGGCGGCCGGGGCGACGCCGCATGCCATGGCCGTCGCCCTGGACCGGCAGGAAAAGGCCACGGAGAACGGCCAGGACGTGCCGTGGAGCGCCGTGCAATATGTCCGTGAAAAATTGGGCCTGCAGGTTTGCACCATCGCCACCCTCGCCGACCTGCTGCAGTATCTGCAGGTGCATGCCGGGGACGAACTGGGCACGCATCATGCAAAGGTGTCGGCATACCGGGATCGCTACGGCGCCGGTTGAACCAGGAGGGATCATGCGCGGACGGTTGGCGGTGGGGGCAGCGGTTGTGGGCCTGGCCTTGGCCTCGGGCAGCGCTTGGTCCCAGTCCGGCATCTACACCTGCGTCGATGCCAAGGGCAAGCGCTGGACCTCGGACCGCTACATCCCCGAATGCAGCGACCGCGAGCAGAAGCTGATGGGATCCACCGGCACCGTGCGTGCCGTCGTCCCGCCCACGCTGACTGCCAGGGAGCGGGAAGACCAGGAAGCCGCCGCCAAGAAGGCGGCCGAGGAAGCGCAGAAGCGCAGCGAGGAAAGGCGCGTCCAGCGCGCCCTGCTTTCGCGCTATCCGAATCGCGCCAGCCATGACATCGACCGCGGCAAGGCGCTGCAGTCGGTGGACGACTCGGCCCGCGCCGCGCAGCACAGCATCGACGAACTGCGCAAGCAGCGCGCCCAGCTGGCCACCGAGCAGGAGTTCTACAAGGACGCCTCCAAGATGCCGGCCAAGCTGAAGCGCCAGATCGAGGAAAACGAACAGTCGGTCGCCGCGCAGAAGCGGTTCCTGGCCAACCAGGAAGAAGAGCGCAAGCGCCTGAATGCGCGCTTCGACGAGGAACTGGCGACGCTCAAGAAGCTGTGGTCGCCCGCGCCCCCCGTGGCAGCGGCGGAGCCGCCGGCGTCGGCGGCGGTGAAGCGCTAAGGTTTGTCATTCCCGCCCAGGCGGGAATCCAGAGCGTCCGCTTTCGGTTCAGATCCCGAGCTTCTTGCGCAACAGGTCGCCCACCTGCTGCGGATTCGCCTTGCCCTTGCTGGCCTTCATGGCCTGGCCCACCAGTGCGTTGAAGGCCTTGTCCTTGCCGGCGCGGATCTGTTCGACGTTCGCGGCGTTGGCGGCGATCACCTCGTCGACGATCGCCTCCAGCGCGCCGCTGTCGTTCATCTGCTTCAGGCCCTTGGCCTCGATGACCGCGTCGACGTCCTGGCCCTCGCCGCTCCACAGCGCCTCGAACACCTGCCGCGCGGCGTTGTTCGACACCGTGCCGTCGGCGATGCGCTTGATCAGCGCACCCAGCGTCGCCGCCGGAACCGGCGCCTGCTCGATCGCCAGGTCACCCGCATTCAGGCGCTTGGACACCTCGCCCATGATCCAGTTGCTGGCCAGCTTGGCCTGCCCGCTCGCCTGGGCGGCCTCCTCGAAATAGGCGCCCATCGCCTTGCTTTGCGTCAGCGTGGTGGCGTCGTACTCCGGCAGGCCGTAGTCCTTGACGAAGCGCGCCGCCATCAGGCGCGGCAGCTCCGGCATCTCGCCCTTCACCCGCTCCACCCACTCGGGCGCGATCACCAGCGGCGGCAGGTCCGGATCGGGGAAGTAGCGGTAGTCCGCCGCGTCTTCCTTGGTCCGCATCGCGCGCGTCTCGCCGGTGTCCGGATCGAACAGCACGGTGGCCTGCTGGATCGCGAGGCCGTCCTCGATCTGCTCGATCTGCCAGCGCACCTCGAAGTCGATGGCTTCCTTCATGAACTTGAAGGAGTTCAGGTTCTTGATCTCGCGCCGCGTGCCGAGCGGCCCGCCCGGCTTGCGCACCGACACGTTGGCGTCGCAGCGGAAGCTGCCTTCCTGCATGTTGCCGTCGCAGATGCCGATCCAGGTGACGATCTTGTGCAGCTCTTTCGCGTACGCGACCGCTTCGTCCGACGATCGCATGTCCGGCTCGGTGACGATCTCCAGCAGCGGCGTGCCGGCGCGGTTCAGGTCGATGCCCGACTGGCCGATGAAGTCCTCGTGCAGCGACTTGCCCGCGTCTTCTTCCAGGTGCGCGCGCACCAGCCGCACGGACTTCTTCTCCTCACCGAGATAGAACTCCACGCTGCCGCCTTGCACCACCGGGATCTCGTACTGCGAGATCTGGTAGCCCTTGGGCAGGTCGGGATAGAAGTAGTTCTTGCGCGCGAAGATGCTGCGCGGCGCCACGTGCGCGCCGATCGCGAGGCCGAAGCGGATGGCGCGCTCGACGGCGCCCTTGTTCATCACCGGCAGCGTGCCGGGCAGCGCCAGGTCCACCGGCGCGGCCTGCGTGTTGGGCTCGGCGCCGAAGGCGGTCGGCGCGCGGCTGAAGATCTTGCTCTCGGTGGAGAGCTGCGCGTGGGTCTCGAAGCCGATGACGACTTCGTAGCCTTGGACGAGTTTCGCGGTGCTCATGTCAGAAGCCCTCCGGCTTGCGGAGGTGGAAGTCGGTCGCCTGCTGGAACTGGTGCGCGGCGTTCAGCAGCCGGCCTTCGGCGAAGTAGTTGCCCAGCAGCTGCAGTCCCACGGGCATGTTGCCCGCGCCGAAGCCGACCGGGATGCTCATTCCGGGCAGGCCCGCCAGCGATCCGGGCAGCGTGAAGATGTCGGCCAGGTAGTCGGCCAGCGGATCCTTCCCATGCTCGCCCAGCTTCCAGGCCACCATGGGAGCCACCGGGCCCGCGATCAGGTCGCATTGCTTGAACGCATCCTGGAAGTCGTCGGCGATCATGCGGCGGATCTTCTGCGCCTGCAGGTAGTAGGCGTCGTAATAGCCGTGCGACAGCACGTAGGTGCCGATCATGATGCGGCGCTTCACTTCGTCGCCGAAGCCCTCGGCGCGCGACTTCTTGTACATGTCCAGCAGGTCGCCGTGCTGCTTCGCGCGATGCCCGAACTTCACGCCGTCGAAGCGCGCAAGGTTGGAGCTCGCCTCGGCGGGCGCGAGGATGTAGTACACGGGGATCGAGAGCTCGGTGCGCGGCAGCGAGATCTCCACCAGCTTGGCGCCCAGCTTCTCGTACTGCTTCAGCGCGGCATCGATGGCGGAGCGCACGTCCGCGGCCAGGCCTTCGCCGAAAAACTCCTTGGGAACGCCGATGCGCAGGCCCGCGATGGAAGCGCCGAGTTCGCGCGTGAAGTCTTCCGCCGGCGTGTCGAGCGAAGTCGCGTCGCGGTCCGGGTCCGGCCCGCAGATCGCGGACAGCAGCAGCGCGGCGTCTTCGGCGGTGTGCGCCATCACGCCGGCCTGGTCCAGGCTGGAAGCGAAGGCGATCATGCCGTAGCGCGACGCGCGGCCGTAGGTGGGCTTGATGCCGGTGATGCCGCAGAAGGCGGCCGGCTGGCGGATCGAGCCGCCCGTGTCGGTGGCCGTGGCCGCCGGGGCCAGGCGCGCGGCGACCGCCGCGGCGCTGCCGCCCGAGGAGCCGCCGGGAATGCGGCTCGTGTCCCAGGGGTTCTTCGCCGGGAAGTAGGCCGAATTCTCGTTGGCCGAGCCCATCGCGAACTCGTCGCAATTGAGCTTGCCCAGGGTGACGGCGCCGGCTTCGGCCAGCTTGCGCACCGCGGTCGCATCGAAGGGCGAGCGGTAGTCTTCCAGCATCTTCGAGCCGGCGGTGGACGCGAAGTCCTTCGTGACGAAGATGTCCTTGTGCGCGATCGGCACGCCCAGCAGCGGCGCGGCCTCGCCGGCGGCGATGCGCGCGTCGGCCGCGCGCGCTTGCGCCAGCGTCACTTCGGCATCGGTCGCGAGGTAGGCGCCCAGGTCGGCGTACTTCTGGCTGCGGGCCAGGAAATGCTGCGCCGCCTCGACCGCGGAGACTTCCCTGGCCTTCAGCTTCGCGGCCAGCGCCGCCACGGAAAGGTCGTGCAGGCTCATTCGATCACCTTCGGCACCAGGAACAGGCCGCGCTCGACGGCGGGCGCGCTCTTCTGGTTGGCTTCGCGGTCGATCGCTTCGCTCGCCACGTCCTCACGCAGGCGCAAGGCGACCTCCTGGATGGCGGCCACGGGGTGCGGCAGCGGCTCGATGCCGGTGGTGTCGACCGCGCGCATCTTCTCGACGATGTCGAAAAAGCCGTTCAACTGGGTCAGCATGCGCTCGCTCTCTTCGGGGCGGAGCTCCAGCCGCGCCAGGTTGGCGATGCGGCTGATGTCTTGTGCGTTCAGGGACATGTTTGGAAGTCAATATGCGCAGAGTGCGGCGCCATAACAGGATGTAACCACGCGCGGGGGCCGCGCACGGGGGTCCGGCACAGGGGATCAGGTATTATCCCGCCTTCGGCGTGAGGAGCTCCGCCGCCCCGTGCAACGGCCGCGCCACGCGGCCGCTTTCACAGAAGAAACAAGGATTTCGCCCATGTTCGGAGCATTCCGACGCTACCTGTCCACCGACCTGGCCATCGACCTGGGTACGGCCAACACCCTGATCTTCGTGCGCGACAAGGGCATCGTCCTGGACGAGCCGTCCGTGGTGGCGATCCGCCATGAAGGCGGCCCGCAAGGCAAGAAATCGATCCAGGCCGTGGGCCACGAGGCCAAGGCCATGCTCGGCAAGGTGCCGGGCAACATCGAGGCGATCCGCCCGATGAAGGACGGCGTGATCGCCGACTTCACCGTCACCGAGCAGATGCTCAAGCAGTTCATCAAGATGGTCCACCCCCGGTCCGTCCTGAGGCCCAGCCCCCGCATCATCATCTGCGTGCCCTGCGGCTCCACCCAGGTGGAACGCCGGGCCATCCGCGAGTCGGCCCTGGGCGCCGGCGCCAGCGAGGTCTACCTGATCGAGGAACCCATGGCCGCGGCCATCGGCGCCGGCCTGCCGGTCTCGGAAGCGTCGGGCTCGATGGTGGTCGACATCGGCGGCGGTACTACGGAAGTTGGCGTCATCTCGCTGGGCGGCATGGTCTACAAGGGCTCCGTGCGCGTCGGCGGCGACAAGTTCGACGAAGCCATCATCAGCTACATCCGCCGCAACTACGGCATGCTGATCGGCGAGCCGACGGCCGAAGGCATCAAGAAGCAGATCGGCTCCGCCTTCCCCGGCAGCGAGGTGAAGGAAATGGAAGTCAAGGGCCGCAACCTGTCGGAAGGCGTGCCCCGCAGCTTCACCATCTCCTCGAACGAGATCCTGGAAGCGCTGACCGATCCGCTGAACAACATCGTGTCGGCCGTCAAGAACGCGCTGGAACAGACCCCGCCGGAACTGGGCGCCGACATCGCCGAGCGCGGCATGATGCTCACCGGCGGCGGCGCGCTGCTGCGCGACCTCGACCGCCTGCTGGCGGAAGAAACCGGCCTGCCGGTGCTGGTGGCCGAAGACCCCCTGACCTGCGTCGTGCGAGGCTGCGGCATCGCGCTGGAGCGCATGGAACGGCTGGGTTCGATCTTCACCAGCGAATGACTCGTAATGACAGAATGACGCCTGCTGCGCAGGCATGACGCGGGCTGCGCCCGGCATGACAATGCGGTTTGGTCATTCTGTCATTGAGCGAAGCGAAGTCATTCCGTCATGCCCTTAGGCACCCTCGACCGCACCCCGCCACCCTTCTTCAAGCAGGGCCCGTCAGCCCTCTCCAAGCTGATGGTGTGCAGCGCATTGGCGCTCTTCCTCATGGTCGCGGACACCCGCTTCCGCATCACGCAGCCGGTGCGCTCCGCAGTCGCGATGGTCGTCTTCCCGGCGCAATGGCTGGCGATGCGGCCCGTGCTGGCGGTGCGCTACGTCGGCGAATACTTCGGCGGCCTGCACCAGGCCCGCACCACTGAAGAAGAAGCCCGCCGCAAGCTGATCCTGCAGGCGCAACGCGCCAACCAGGTCGAACAGCTCACCATCGAGAACGCCCAGCTGCGCAAGCTGCTGGCGCTGCGCGAGCGCCTGAACACGCCGTCGATCGCGGCCGAAGTCCTCTACGACGCCGCCGATCCCTACACGCGCCGCGTGATCATCGACAAGGGCCTGGCCCAGGGCATCGCCCCCGGCTCGCCGGTGATCGACGAGTCCGGCGTGCTCGGCCAGGTGACGCGCGTGCATCCGCTGATCAGCGAAGTGACGCTGGTGACGGACCGCGAGCAGGCCGTGCCCATCATCAACACCCGCACCGGATCGCGCGGCATTGCCTATGGCGACGCCGGCGCGCACGGCACGGGCGGCCTCGAGCTGCGCTACATGGCCGCCAACGCGGACGTGCAGCCGGGCGACCTGCTCACCACCAGCGGCGTCGACGGCGTCTACCCGCCCGGTATTCCGGTGGCCAAGGTGGAGAAGGTCGAGCGCCGTGCCGATTCGGCCTTCGCCCGCATCGCCTGCAACCCGCAGGCGCTGGTCGACGGCGCCCGCCACGTGATGGTGCTCAAGCCGCTGCTGGCGCAGATCCCGCCGCGGCCGCAGCCGGAAGACGCGCCGCCCACGCCGGCCAAGCGCGGCGCCAAGGGACCCAAGCCATGATCATGCGTCCCGGGCAGGCGCTGCTGCTGCCGGCCAATCCCCTCTTCATCTGGTTCAGCCTCATCTTCGCGATGATGCTGAACATGCTGCCGGTTGGCCGGCTGCCCTGGATGCCGGACTTCCTGGCCGTCGGCCTGGTGTTCTGGAGCGTCCACCAGCCGCGCCGCATCGGCGTGGTCGCGGCCTTCCTGTTCGGTCTCGCCATCGACGTGCACCAGGCCTCCCTGCTGGGCCAGCACGCGCTGGCCTACACGACGCTGAGCTTCTTCGCGATCACCATCCACCGCCGCCTGCTGTGGTTCAAGGTACCGTCGCAGGCGGTGCAGGTGCTGCCGCTGTTCGTGGCGGCGCATGCGATCGAGGTGGCGATCCGTTTGCTGGCTGGCGGGGCCTATCCAGGCCCGACCCTCCTGCTGGCGCCCGTGTTGGAAGCCGCGCTGTGGCCTGTCGTGAGTGTTCTTTTACTGTTGCCACAACGCAGGGCGCCCGATCCGGATGAAAATCGCCCCTTGTGACCGAACTTAGAAACGTCGAACAAGACCTGTCGCGTTTCCGCGGCCGGATCCTGGCGGCCAGCGCGGCGGTGCTCGTCTGCTTCCTGCTGCTGACCGCGCGCCTGGTCTACCTGCAGGTGGTGCGCCACCAGGACCTGGACGAGCAGGCCGAGGCCAACCGCACGGCCATCGTGCCCATCGTTCCCAACCGCGGCCTGATCCTCGACCGCAACGGCATCGTCCTCGCGACCAACTACTCGGCCTACACGCTGGAGATCACGCCCTCGCGCCTGGTCCGCCCGCTGGACCAGGTGGTCGACGAACTCGCGCAGGTGATCGAGATCCAGACGCGCGACAAGCGCCGCTTCAAGAAGCTGCTGGAGGAAAGCAAGAGCATCGACTCGCTGCCGATCCGCACCAAGCTCACCGACGAAGAGGTCGCGCGCTTCGCCGCGCAGCGCTTCCGTTTCCCCGGCGTGGAAATCAAGGCGCGCCTGTTCCGCAACTATCCCTGGGGCGAGCTCGCCAGCCACGCCATCGGCTACATCGGCCGCATCAACCAGTCTGAGAAGAAGCAGATGGAGGACTGGCCGGAAGACGAGCAGTCCAACTACCGCGGCACCGAATACATCGGCAAGCTCGGCGTGGAGCAGAGCTTCGAGCAGCAGCTGCACGGCGTGACCGGCGTCGAGCAGGTCGAGACCTCGGCCGGCGGCCGGGCGGTGCGCAAGCTGGCCAGCACGCCCGCGACGCCGGGCAACACGGTGAAGCTGGCGCTCGACATCAAGCTGCAGAAGCTGGTCGAGGACCTGTACGGCGACCGGCGCGGCGCGATGGTGGCGCTGGACCCGAAGACCGGCGAGATCCTGGCCTTCGTCAGCAAGCCCACCTTCGACCCCAACCTGTTCGTCGACGGCATCGACCAGGAGAACTGGTCGCTGCTGAACGATTCGCTCGACAAGCCACTGCTGAACCGCGCCCTGCGCGGCACCTATCCGCCCGGCTCGACCTACAAGCCTTTCATGGCGCTCGCCGCCCTGGAGACCGGCAAGCGCCGGCCCGAGCAGGCGATCAGCGACCCGGGCTACTTCTGGTTCGGCAACCACAAGTTCCGCGACGACAAGGAAGGCGGCCACGGCACCGTGGACATGTACCGCTCCATCGTGCAGTCGTGCGACACCTACTACTACATCCTCGCCAACGACATGGGCGTGGACCTGATCCACGAGCAGTTGTCGCACTTCGGCTTCGGCGAGATCACCGGCATCGACATCCAGGGCGAATCGCGCGGCCTGCTGCCGTCGACCGAATGGAAGCGCAAGGCCTACCGCAAGGCGGAGCAGCAGAAGTGGTATGCCGGCGAAACCATCTCGCTGGGCATCGGCCAGGGCTACAACAACTTCACCATGCTGCAGATCGCCAACGCGACCGGCACCGTGGCCAACGCGCAGGGCGCGCGCATGAAGCCGCACCTGGTGAAGGAAGTGATCGACGTCACCAGCCGCGAAATCAAGCCGGTGGCGCCGGAGCAGATGGGCCAGCTGACCGCCAAGCCGGAGAACCTCGCCATCATCCGCAAGGCGCTGGTGGGCGTGAACATCGAGGGCACCTCGGCCGCCGCGTTCAAAGGGGCGGCCTACTCGAGCGGCGGCAAGACCGGTACGGCGCAGGTGCTGACCATCGCGCAGGGCGCCAAGTACAACGCCTCGCAGCTCGACGAGCGCCACCGCGACCACGCGCTTTACATGGCCTATGCGCCGGCCGAAGACCCGAAGATCGCCATCGCGATGGTGGTGGAGAACGCGGGTTTCGGCGCCGCCAACGCCGCGCCGATCGCGCGCCGCGCCTTCGACTACTACCTGCTCGGCCTGTACCCCAGCGAGGAAGACATGGCCGCAGTGCGCCAGGGCAAGGCCACCACGCCGATCGGCACGCCGCGCCAGGCGGCCGATGTGGCCTGGCCGCTGCCGGGCAACAACGGGGCCGGCGGCGCCCAGCCCGCGATGCCGGCGGCCTCGTCGGCCTCGGCGGCGCTGGCGTCCGCCTCGGCTGCGTCCAGGCCCGCTTCCGCCGCCCTGGCATCGAGCAAGCCCGCCTCCGCGGCAGTGGCCGTTGCGGCGGCAACGGTGCCGACCGAAGCGGTCCGGCCCGTGACCTCGACCAGCATCCATCCGGCGTATGCACAAGCAGTGGCCGCCGCCCAGGCGGCGAGTGCGGCCGCTTCCGCGCCCGCAGCGCCTGCCTTGCCCGCGCCGGTGCCGGCTCCGGTGGCTTCGGCGCCGGCAGCACCTCCTTCGCGCCCGGCTTCCGCCGCGCACGCCGCGGCTAGCGCGAAGAAACGTTAGCCAGCAGCCACGGCCCGACCGCATCGGGCAGGTCGAAGATGTGGCCCGGGAAGCTGCCACCCGGAAAGCCGCAGTGCCCGCCGTGCTCGGGCTGCCAAAGCGTCACATAGCTTCCCACTTCGCGCGCCTTGGGCAGGCTCTCCGGCGGGATGAAGGGGTCGTTGCGCGGGTTCACGGCCAGCGCCGGCACCCGGATGCTCTCCAGGTGCGGCAGCGCCGAAGCCTGGGTCCAGTAGTCGGTCGTGCTGTTGAAGCCGTGCACCGGCGCCGTGAACACCTTGTCGAATTCGTAGATGTCGCGCACGGCCACCATCGCCTCGCGGTCGAAGATGCCCGGGTGGTCGTTCCACTTACGCAGCGCCTTGGGCTTGAGCACGCGCAGGAACATCGTCGTGTAGACCAGCCGGTTGAAGCCGCGGCCGATGGCGTGGCCGGCGGCGATCATGTCGAGCGGCGAACAGACCGACGCGATGGCATCGACCAGCCGCGCCGCGTCTTCCTGCACTTCGCCGGCCCAGCGCATCAGCGCATTGCCGCCCAGCGACACGCCCACCGCGACGATGGGGCCAGCATGCCGCTCGCGCAGCCGCTTCAGGATCCAGTCGACCTCTTCGTAGTCGCCCGAGTGGTAGGCGCGCGGGGCCAGGTTGAGCTCGCCGCTGCAGCCGCGGAAGTGCGGCACCACGTAGCGGATGCCTTGTGCCGCGGCGAAGTCGGCAAAGGACTCGGCGTAGTGGCTGTGCGACGAACCCTCCAGGCCGTGGAAGAGAACCAGCAGCGTGTTGCTGCGCACCGGCGCGGTCAGCCAGTCGAGGTCGAGGAAGTCACCGTCGGGCGTGGTCCAGCGTTCGCGCCGGTACTCGGGCGTCGGACCCCGGGTGCGCCGCGACCACAGCGCCGGCCAGATGGTCTGGGCGTTTCCGCCGGGCAGCCACCAGGGCGCCCGGTAGGCCTGCATCGCGGGCGTCAATGGAGCACCGACGGCGCGTCGGACACTTCCTGGATCTCGCTCGTCGTTCCAGGGCTGGCATGGTGGGCCACCAGGCGCCAGCCCTGCGCCGTGCGGTGGTAGACATTGGTGGCGATCACCCAGGCTTGCGTCGGGCCCTTGGCCGTCAGCACTTCCACGCGCTCCAGCACGTTGTGCACGCTGCTGGCCATGGATTCGGTCTTGCGCACCCGCTCGGGCCAGGCCCGCACGGCGCCGCCGTTGGCGAACATCGCCTCGAAGGTCGCGCGAATGGCGGTGGCGCCCACCACGCGCGGCCCGCCGGGGTGGATGCAGAAGATGTCGTCCTCGTCGGCCCAGCAGGCCATCAGCTTGTCGATGTCGCCGTTCTGCAACGCTGCATAGAAGGCGGCTTCGATGTCGTCTGCATCGCCTTCGAGGCTGGCGGCCTGGAGCTTGGACTTGCGCATGGGTTGCGGCGATTGTGCCAAGAATCTTCAGCGCAGCCAGTCGCGCGCGATCGCTTCTGTGTCGCCCTGCGACGCCTGCCACACCAGTTCCGGCGCGGCGACGTGGATGCCGGGCGGCGCATGCCGCAGCGACGCCGCCAGCAGTTGCGCCACCTTCGAAGCCCTCGGCGGCTGTTCGCTGGAAGGAATCATGTACTGGAAGACGCCCAGCATCCAGTGCGCGAGCCGCGCCGGCACGTGCGGGTGGCGGACCGCGCCCGGCGCCTGCGCCGACCGCAGCAGCAGGAAGCGGTCGAATCCCAGGGCAGCGACGGCCTGTTCGTCCAGGGTGGCCAGTCCCCGCTTCAAGGCCTCGGGCAAGCGGCCCGGCGCATGCGGCAGCACCACGGCCAGCGTGCGGACGTCGCCGGCGCGCAGCCAGCGCGCCAGGGCGACGAGTTGCTCCGGCGTGGGTGTCCACAGCGCGCGCTCGCGGTCGTAGAACAGGCGCGGCGGGTCGAACAGCACCACCGCCACGTCCGCGGCGGCCGCCGGCCAGTCGGCCGGATCGTCCGAAGGCACCACGCGGGTCTGCACGCCGCGCAGTCCATCGCGGATCGGCTCGCGCGCCAGCACTTGGGTGGAGCCGTACCCGTCCGATCCGACCAGCCGCCGCAACACTTCGTTGCCGAGGGCGCCGGTGGCACCAGCGATGAGCAGCCGCGGCTTGGCCACGGAAGGGCTGCGACGGGCGGCGGCCTGCAGCACTTGAAGCGGGTCCTGAACCATCCCATCTATGCTACCGTTGCGCCCGATTCGCCTAGGAAGGATGGTTCGAAGAATGAAAAGATGGCTGTTGATCCTGGTGTCCGTGCTGGCCCTGTCCGGCTGCGGCTACAACGAATTCCAGAAGCTCGACGAGCAGACCAAGTCGGCCTGGAGCGAAGTCCTCAACCAGTACCAGCGGCGTGCCGACCTGGTGCCCAACCTGGTGGCCACCGTCAAGGGCGAGGCCAGCTTCGAGCAGGACACGCTGACCAAGGTGATCGAGGCGCGCGCCAAGGCCACCGCGGTGCAGGTGACGCCCGAGACGCTGAACAACCCCGAGGCCTTCCAGAAGTTCCAGCAGGCGCAGGGCGAGCTGTCCAGCGCGCTGTCGCGGCTGCTGGTGGTGAGCGAACGCTACCCGGACCTGAAGGCGAACAAGGCGTTCAGCGACCTGCGCGTGCAGCTCGAAGGCACCGAGAACCGCATCACGGTGGCGCGCAACCGTTACATCCAGGCCGTGCAGCAGTACAACGTGCTGGCGCGCAGCTTCCCGACCAACCTGACGGCGATGGTCTTCCACTACGAGCCCAAGCCGAGCTTCACCGTGCAGAACGAAGCGCAGATCTCCGTTCCGCCCTCGGTGGACTTCAGCAAGCCGATGGCCGCGCCTTCGCCCAGCGCGCCGGCCAGCACGACCCTGACCCGTTGATGGTTTGAAGCGCGCCCTCGCCCTCCTCCTGCTCGCCGCCGCCTGGCTGCTCGTGGCGGCGCAGGACGTGCTGCCCGTGCCGGCGCTCACCGCGCGGGTGATCGACCAGACCGGCACGCTCGACGCTATCCAGCGCCAGGGCCTGGAAGAAAAGCTGGCGGCCTTCGAGCAGAAGAAGGGTTCGCAGATGGTGGTGCTGCTGGTCCCCACCACGCAGCCGGAAGACATAGCCAGCTACGCCAACCGCGTCGGCAACGCCTGGAAGATCGGGCGCAAGGGCGTGGGCGACGGCATCCTGGTGATCGTCGCCAAGAACGACCGGGCGGCACGCATCGAAGTCGCCAAGACGCTCGAAGGCGCGGTGCCCGACCTGGCGGCCAAGCGGATCATCGACGACGCGATGCTGCCGCGCTTTCGCGCCGACGACTACGCGGGCGGCCTGCAGGCCACGGTGGACCAGCTGATCGCGCGCGTGACCGGCGAAGCGCTGCCCGCGCCGCCGGCGCCGACCCAGGCGCAGCGGCCCAGCGCCAAATCCGGCTTCGACTGGTTCGACCTGGCGATCTTCCTGTTCTTCGCCGTGCCCATCGCCGGCGGCGTGCTGCGCGGCATCTTCGGCCGCAAGCTCGGCTCGCTGGTCACGGGCGGCGGCGTCGGCTTCATCGCGATGCTGATCACGTCCAGTATGGTGGTGGCCGGCATCGCCGGCTTCATCGCGCTGCTGTTCTCGCTGCTCTCGGGCGGCGGCGGCATGCTGGGCGGCGGCCGCCGTGGCGGGCCGGTGTTCCTGCCGGGCGGCTTCGGCGGCGGCGGGGGGGGTGGCTGGGGCGGCGGCGGCGGGGGCGGCGGCGGTTTCAGCTCCGGCGGCGGCGGCGATTTCGGGGGCGGCGGCGCCTCGGGGAACTGGTGATGCTGCAACGCCTGAAACGCATCTTCCGGCACCGCTGGCTCGACGAGGCCGATACGCGGCGGGCGATTCCGCCGGCCCTGTCCGAACAATTGGCGCGCCGCGTGGCCGCCAGCGAACGGCGCCACTCCGGCGAGGTGCGCTTCTACATCGAAGCCGGCCTGCCCATGAGCTACCTCTGGCAGGACCTGACGCCACGCGATCGCGCCGTGGCGATGTTCAGCAAGCTGCGGGTGTGGGACACCGCGCAGAACAACGGCGTGCTGATCTACCTGCTGCTGGCCGAACACGCCATCGAGATCGTGGCCGACCGCGGCCTCGATGCCCACGTCGGCCCGCAGCAATGGGCCGAGATCGTCGGGCGCATGGGCGCTGCCTTCAAGGAAGGCCGCTTCGAGGACGGGCTGACGCAGGCGCTGGAGGAGGTGTCGGCGCTGCTGGTGCAGCATTTCCCGGTGGACCCGGGCGCGCCGAACGCGAACGAGTTGCCGGACGAGCCGGTGCTGGGCTAGGAGCCTGGGCGGCAGAGAAACGGGCCGAGGCTCCTAGTCCTTCACTTCGCCGTTCGGCTTGAGCAGCACCATGCTCACGTAACTGCCGCCATGCCGGAAGTTCGGCTTGAACTCCACGATGTAGCCGCCGGCATCGTAGTGCCCCAGCCCGGAAAGTGAACGGTGCAGCGACGCGCGCGTGAGGCCCGGGCCGGCGCGCTTCATGCCCTCGACCATCACCTTGGCGGCGATGCACGACTCGAGCGCGGTGACCGACATCGTTTCCTTCTGCCCCGAAGCCGTCCAGGCCTCGTTGCACTCGCGCACGACCGGCACGGTGTTGGAACGCGGGGTGGGCACGGTGATCGACATCGACACGCCGGTGGCCGCCGGACCGAGCGCCTTGGCGAGCTGCGTGGCGCCGGCGAAGGACAGGCTGGTCACCATGTAGGCCTTGTTGGCCGCCTTCAGCCGCTTGATCATCTGCGCGGCGGGCGCGTACAGCGTGGTCACCACCAGCACGTTGGGATCGGACGCGACCACCGCGTTGAAGTTGGCGTCGGTGATGTCGGCGTTGCGCTTGATCGCCACCGATACGGGCTGCTTGTTGAATTTCTTCAGCACCTCGGCCACGGTGTCGAAGTTCTGCTTGCCCACCGGGTCGTCGTAGTGCAGCACCGTCACGCGGGTCGAGCCCAGGTTGCCCCAGAAGTTGACGATCTTCTCGATCTCGTCCGCATAGGTCGAGCGCACGGTGTAGACGTACTCGTTCTGCTTGCGGATGGTGTCGGCGCCGGTGAAGGGCGCGAAGAACGGCACCTTGCCCTCGGCCACGGCCGGCATCGCCGGGATGCTGAGCGTGGACGAGGCATAGCCGAACAGGGCGACGACGTTGTCCTCGGTCACGAGCTTCTTCGTGTTCTCGGCCGACAGCTTGGTGTCGTTCTTGTCGTCCAGCGTCACCAGCTTCAGCTTGGCTCCGTTAACCCCGCCCGCGTCGTTGACCTTCTTGAAATAGGCGAGCGCGCCGTTGCGGATGTCGTTGCCCAGTTCGGCGTTGCCGCCGGAAAGCGGGGCCGACTGGCCGACGACGATGTCGGCCGCCCACGCGGACGCCGTGGCCGCAAGAAGCAGCAGGGAAAGCAGGATGCGCATTGTTTGTCTCCGGACAAGAGATTAAGCCCGGCAGTGGGCGCCTGCCACCGGGTGGGACCCTTAGGGCTGCTGCCTCAGCCGTTGTAGGCGCACGCTGCCAGCAGCTTGCGGCGCGCGGGCAACCTGGCGCGGCCGCGGCCCGGGAGAATCGAGCGCCATGAAAGTCGAATGGCCTTCGGTGCTCTGGATCGCCCGCCACGGGCAGAGCGCCGGCAACGTGGCGCGCGACGCGGCCGAGGCCGCCGGGCTGGCGCTGATCGATATCGAGTTCCGCGACATCGACACGCCGCTGTCGGACCTGGGCATGGAGCAGTCGCGCGCCCTGGGCCGGTGGTTCGCGCAACTGCCGGCCAACGAGCGACCGGAGGTCGTGCTGTGCTCGCCCTACATCCGCGCGCGCGACACGGCGCGGCTGCTGCTGGAGACGGCCGGCATGCAACCGGGCAAGCACGTGCGCATGCGCATGGACGAACGCCTGCGCGAAAAGGAATTCGGCGTGCTGGACCGGCTCACGCGCTTCGGCATCAAGGAGAAGTATCCGGACCTCGACCACCAGCGCGGCCACGTCGGCAAGTTCTACTTCCGCCCGCCCGGCGGCGAAAGCTGGTGCGACGTGATCCTGCGCCTGCGGAGCCTGACGGAGATGATCACCCGCGAGCACGCCAACGAACGCGTGCTGGTGGTTGCGCACCAGGTCATCGTGAACTGCATGCGCTACCTCATCGAGAACCTCGACGAGGCGCAGATCCTTGCCATCGACAAGATGGGCGACGTGCCCAATTGCGCCATCACGTCGTACCGGCGCGACCACGCAGCGGATGCGCTGGCGCTGGACCTGGTGAACTTCATCGCGCCGCTGCAGCAATCCGGTGCGCCGGTCACGGCGGCGCCCGACGTGCCGGCCGCGCCCAAGCCATGAAGTGCGTCGCCGTCGACGAGGCGCTGCTGCGCGCCTGGCCCTTGCCTGCGCCGGACGGCGACGGCGACAAGGAAAGCCGGGGCCGCGTGCTCGTGATCGCTGGCAGCCGCGAAATCCCGGGTGCCGCCGTGCTGGCAGCGACCGCGGCCTTGCGCGCCGGCGCCGGCAAGCTGCTGGTGGCGACGCCCGCGTCGGTCTGGCAACTGGTGGCCGCCGCCCTGCCCGAAGCGCGCGTCATTGCCTTGCCCGAAAGCAAGGACGGCGGCGTGGAGCCCGAAGCCGTGGACCTGGTCGCGTCCTGCGCGGACAGCACGGCCTGCGTGCTCGTGGGCCCCGGCATGATGGGCGAGGCCACGACCGCCGCATTCGTGGAGGGCCTGTTGCCGCGTTTCCGCAATTCCACCGTGGTGCTCGACGCGCTGGGCATGGAATGCGTGCGCGGCGGCAAGCGCTTCAGCCAGCCGGTCATCCTGACGCCGCATGCCGGCGAGATGGCGCACCTGACCGGCGACGAGAAGGAAGACCTGCAGTCCGACCCGGTGGCGGCTGCCGTGCGGCATGCCCGCGAGTGGCAGGCCGTGCTCGCGCTCAAGGGCGCGACGACCTGCATCGCGGCGCCCGACGGCAAGGCCTGGCGGCACGAGTCCAGGACTCCAGGGCTGGGCACTTCGGGCTCGGGCGATGTGCTGGCCGGCCTGATCGCGGGGCTCGCCGCGCGCGGCGCCACGCCGGAGCAAGCGGTGGTGTGGGGCGTTGCGCTGCATGCGCGCGCGGGCGAGACGCAGGCGCTGCGCACGGGCAAGGTGGGCTACCTGGCGCGCGAACTGGCGGCGGAAGTGCCCGCGTTGCTGGACCTGCTCGGCCCTTAGGCTGGGCTCTACTTCTTGCGCAGGTACTTGCGCAGCGCCGCCATTTCCGCGACCGCGACGGCGAGTTCCGACTGCGCCCGGGCGAGGTCGATCTCGCTCTTCGCGTTCTTCAGCGCCTCTTCGGCTTCCGCCTTCGCCTGCGCGGCCTTCTGCTCGTCGAGGTCCTTGCCGCGAATCGCCGTGTCCGAGAGCACCGTCACGCGATCGGGCTGCACTTCGAGGATGCCGCCGGCAATGAAGACGAATTCCTCGCCGCCTTCGGCCGTCTCGATGCGTACCGCGCCTGGCTTCACCCGCGTGATCAGCGGGGTGTGGCGCGGATAGATGCCGAGTTCGCCGGTTTCGCCGGGCAGCACGACGAAGCGCGCCTTGCCGGAAAAGATGGATTCCTGGGCGCTGACGACGTCGACGAGGAGGAAGGTGTCGGCCATGCGCGATTCTGCACCGCAAATAAAAAAGCCCCGGTACTTGCGGACCGGGGCTCGAGTGCGCTGGTTTTTAGCGCTTGTTATTCAGTGTGCTTACTTCGCCTGGCGGTACTTGCGCAGCGCGGCGATCTGGGCGGCCATGACCGCCAGCTCCGACTGCGCCTTGGCGATGTCGATCTCGTTCTTGGCGTTCTTCAGCGCTTCCTCGGCGGCGGCCTTGGCTTCGTTGGCCTTCTCCTCGTCGAGGTCGCGGCCGCGGATCGCGGTGTCGGACAGCACGATCACCCGGTTGGGCTGCACTTCCAGGATGCCGCCGGCGACGAAGACGAATTCCTCGCTGCCGTCGGCCTTCTCGATGCGCACCGAACCCGGCTTCACGCGCGTGATCAGCGGCGTGTGGCGGGGGAAGATGCCGAGCTCGCCGGCTTCGCCCGGCAGCGCGACGAAGCGCGCTTCACCGGAGAAGATGGACTCCTCGGCACTCACCACGTCCACGTGGATGGTGTGCGGCGCGTCAGCCATTACGCCGCCAGCTTCTTGGCCTTCTCGAAGGCCTCGTCGATCGTGCCGACCATGTAGAAGGCCTGCTCGGGCAGGTGGTCGCACTCGCCGGCGGTGATCATCTTGAAGCCGCGGATGGTTTCCGACAGCGGCACGTACTTGCCGGGCGAGCCGGTGAACACTTCGGCCACGTGGAAGGGCTGCGACAGGAAGCGCTGGATCTTGCGGGCGCGGGCCACGGCCAGCTTGTCTTCCGGCGCCAGTTCGTCCATGCCCAGGATGGCGATGATGTCGCGCAGTTCCTTGTAGCGCTGCAGCGTCTGCTGCACGGCACGGGCGGTCGTGTAGTGGTCTTCACCGACGACCAGCGGGTCCAGCTGGCGGCTGGTGGAGTCGAGCGGGTCCACGGCGGGGTAGATGCCCAGCGCGGCGATGTCGCGCGACAGCACCACGGTGGAGTCCAGGTGGGCGAAGGTGGTCGCGGGGGACGGGTCGGTCAGGTCGTCCGCGGGCACGTACACGGCCTGGATCGAGGTGATCGAGCCGACCTTGGTCGACGTGATCCGCTCCTGCAGGCGGCCCATTTCCTCGGCCAGCGTCGGCTGGTAGCCCACGGCGGAGGGCATGCGGCCCAGCAGCGCGGACACTTCCGTGCCGGCCAGCGTGTAGCGGTAGATGTTGTCCACGAAGAACAGCACGTCGCGGCCTTCGTCGCGGAACGACTCGGCGATGGTCAGGCCCGTCAGGGCCACGCGCAGGCGGTTGCCCGGGGGCTCGTTCATCTGGCCGTAGACCATGGCCACCTTGGACTCGGACAGGTTCTCCTGCACGACGACCTTGGAGTCCGACATCTCGTGATAGAAGTCGTTGCCTTCGCGGGTGCGCTCACCGACGCCGGCGAACACGGACAGGCCCGAGTGCGCCTTCGCGATGTTGTTGATCAGCTCCATCATGTTGACGGTCTTGCCGACGCCGGCGCCGCCGAACAGGCCGACCTTGCCGCCCTTGGCGAACGGGCACACCAGGTCGATCACCTTGATGCCGGTTTCCAGCAGTTCCTGCGAGGGCGACAGTTCGTCGTACGCGGGAGCCTTGCGGTGGATGGGCGCCGTCAGGGTCTGGTCGACCGGGCCGCGCTCGTCGATCGGGTTGCCCAGCACGTCCATGATGCGGCCGAGGGTGGCCTTGCCGACCGGCACCGTGATGGCGGCGCCGGTGTTGTAGACCATGGAGCCGCGGCGCAGGCCGTCGGACGAGCCCAGCGCGATGGTCCGGACCACGCCGTCACCCAGCTGCTGCTGCACTTCCAGCGTCAGGGCGCTGCCTTCCATCTTCAGTGCGTCGTACACGCGCGGCATGTGCTCGCGCGGGAACTCGACGTCGACGACGGCGCCGATACATTGAACGATCTTGCCTTGAATCTGAGCCATGTTTGCTCCGTAAATTTAAACAGCCGCCGCCCCAGACACGATCTCCGAAAGCTCTTTCGTGATCGCGGCCTGGCGCGTCTTGTTGTAGACCAGCTTGAGTTCGCCGATGAGGTTGCCCGCGTTGTCGGTGGCGGCCTTCATGGCCACCATGCGCGCGGACTGTTCGGAAGCCATGTTCTCGGCCACCGCCTGGTAGACCAGGGCTTCGACGTAACGCAGCAGCAATTCGTCGATGACGCTCTGCGCATCCGGCTCGTAGATGTAATCCCAGCCCGGCTCGCCACCCGCAGCCTTGGCTTCGGCCTGCATCTTGGCGGCGGACAGGGGCAGCAGCTGCTCCAGCACCGGCTCCTGCCGCATCGTGTTGATGAACTTCGTGTACGCGATGTACACGGCGCTCAGCTGGCCCGCGGCGTACTGGTCCAGCAGCACCTTGACTGGCCCGATCAGGCGGTCCAGGTGCGGCGTGTCGCCGAGTTGCGTCACGTGCGACACCACCTGCGCGCCGATGCGGTTCAGGAAGCCGAGGCCCCGGTTGCCGATCGCGACCGTCTGCGTGTTGACGCCGTCGGCCTGCAGCTCGCGCAGCTTGCCGGTGACGGCGCGTAGCACGTTGGTGTTGAGGCCGCCGCACAGACCCTTGTCGGTCGAGACCACGATGATGCCCGCAGCCTTCACGTCGTTCGTCTTCATGAACGCGTGCGTGTACTCCGGGTTGGCCTTGCCGAGGTTGGCGGCGATGTTGCGCACCTTGTCGCTGTAGGGCCGGGCGTTCCGCATCCGCTCCTGCGCCTTGCGCATCTTGCTCGCGGCCACCATTTCCATGGCCTTGGTGATCTTGCGGGTGGATTCCACCGACTTGATCTTGCCGCGAATTTCCTTGCCTGCAGCCATTACTTTTCCTTTGTGGGACAGACCAGAGCGCGATGCGCCTGCTCCGTCCTCAACTGATCAATGGTTAAGCGAAGGTCTTCTTGAACGCTTCGATCGCAGCCGTGAGTTCGCCTTCGGACTCCTTGGACAGCGCACGCTCCGATTCGAGCTTCTGCAGCAGGGCCGCGTTGCGGTCCTTCAGCCAGCCGTGCAGGCCGCTTTCGAAGGCCAGCACGCGCTTGACTTCGATGTCGTCGAAGTAGCCCTTGTTCACCGCGAACAGCGAGGCGGCCATCAGCGAGATGGACAGCGGGCTGTACTGGGCCTGCTTGAGCAGTTCCGTCACGCGGGCGCCGCGATCCAGCTGCTTGCGCGTGGCCGCGTCGAGGTCGGAGGCGAACTGCGCGAAGGCGGCCAGCTCACGGTACTGCGCCAGGTCGGTACGGATACCGCCGGACAGGCCCTTGATCAGCTTGGTCTGGGCGGCGCCACCGACGCGCGACACCGAGATACCGGCGTTGATGGCGGGGCGGACACCGGCGTTGAACAGGCTGGTTTCCAGGAAGATCTGGCCGTCGGTGATCGAGATCACGTTGGTCGGCACGAAAGCGGACACGTCGCCGGCCTGCGTTTCGATGATCGGCAGCGCGGTCAGCGAGCCGGTCTTGCCCTTGACTTCACCCTTGGTGAAGGCTTCCACGTAGTCGGCGTTCACGCGCGCGGCGCGCTCCAGCAGGCGGCTGTGGAGATAGAACACGTCGCCGGGGTAGGCTTCGCGGCCCGGCGGGCGGCGCAGCAGCAGCGAGACCTGGCGGTAGGCAACGGCCTGCTTGGACAGGTCGTCATAGATGATCAGCGCGTCTTGCCCGCGGTCGCGGAAGTACTCGCCCATCGTGCAGCCGGAGTACGCCGAGACGTACTGCATGGCGGCGGACTCGGAGGCGGAAGCGGCGACGACGATGGTGTATTCCATCGCGCCGTTCTGCTCGAGCGCGCGAACGATGTTCTTGATCGTGGACGCCTTCTGCCCGATGGCGACGTACACGCAGGTCATGTTCTGACCCTTCTGGTTGATGATCGTGTCGACCGCGACGGCGGACTTGCCGGTCTGGCGGTCGCCGATGATCAGCTCGCGCTGGCCCCGGCCGATCGGCACCATGGAGTCGATGGCCTTCAGGCCGGTCTGCACCGGCTGGTCGACCGACTTGCGCGCGATCACGCCGGGAGCGACCTTCTCGATCACGTCCGTCATCTTGGCGTTCACCGGGCCCTTGCCGTCGATCGGCTGGCCCAGGGCGTTGACCACGCGGCCGATCAGCTCGGGGCCGACCGGCACTTCCAGGATGCGGCCCGTGCACTTGACGGTGTCGCCTTCGGAGATGTGCTCGTACTCGCCCAAGATCACGGCGCCGACGGAATCGCGCTCCAGGTTCAGCGCCAGGCCGAACGTGGCGTTGCCATCGGGAGTGGGCGGGAATTCCAGCATTTCGCCGGCCATGGCGTCGGACAGGCCGTGCACGCGGACGATGCCGTCGGTCACGGACAGCACGGTGCCCTGGTTGCGGATGTCGGCGCTGGCGGCCAGGCCTTCGATCCGGCTCTTGATCAGTTCGGAAATTTCAGCGGGATTGAGCTGCATGACTCTGTCCTAGTGGGGGCGTAACGGCATCAGGCCGTCAGCGCGACTTTCATTTGTTCCAGGCGGGCCTTGACCGAGGTGTCCAGCACTTCGTCGCCCACCACCACGCGGATGCCGCCGATGAGGGACGGGTCTTCCTGCACGGAGAGATTGAGCTTACGGCCAAAGCGCTTCTCGAGGGCCTGCGCGACGCGCGGCAGCGCGTCCTGGGCGATCGGGAAGGCGCTGTAGACGATGGCATCGGACGAGCCGCCCTGCGCGTTCTTCATGGCGCGGAACTGCTGCGCGATCTCGGGGAGCGCCGCCAGGCGGCCGTTCTCGATGATGGTGCGCAGGAAGTTCTGGCCGGCCGCGGGCAGCTGCACGCGCGCGACTTCGGTCACGAGCGCGTACACCTGGTCGTTGCCGACCTTCGGGTTGCCGGCGTACTGCTGCAGCTGGGCATTGCCCGCCACGGCGGCAAGCGCGTCCAGCCATTGCAGGGCGCCGCTCGCGTCCGTCTTCGACGCATCGAACAGCGCCTCGGCGTACGGGCGGGCGATGGTGGCGAGTTCTGCCATGTTCGCGTCCTTACAGCTCGGTCTGCAGGCGGCTGAGCAGCTCGGCGTGAACGCTGGGGTTCACTTCCTTGCGCAGGATCTGCTCGGCGCCCTTGACGGCCAGGGCGGCAACCTGCTCGCGCAGGGCCTCGCGGGCCTTGACGGTCTGCTGCTCGGCCTCGACACGGGCGGCGGCGACGATCTTGGCGCCTTCTTCCGTGGCGCGGGCCTTGGCTTCCTCGACGATCGCCTGGGCGCGACGCTCGGCGTCGGCCAGCAGGGTTGCCGTCTGGTTGCGCGACTGGGCCAGCTCCTGCTCGACGCGCTTGTCGGCGGCAGCCAGTTCGGCCTTCGCCTTGTCGGCGGCGGCCAGGCCGTCGGCGATCTTGCGCGCGCGCTCGTCCAGCGCCGCGGCGATCGGCGGCCAGACGAATTTCATCGTGAACCCGACCAGGATCAGGAACACGATCATCTGAATGATGAGGGTGCCGGTGATGCTCACTTTTTCATCCTTGCTCCCGGGCGCGGAGGCTGGCGGGAATGGGTTGGACCGAAAGGATGGGACTTCTTACTTCGGCAGGTTGGCGATCTGGGCCAGGAACGGGTTGGCGGTGGCGAACCACAGCGCGATACCGGTGCCGATAATGAAGGCGGCGTCGATCAGGCCGGCCAGCAGGAACATCTTGGTCTGCAGCTCGTTCATCAGCTCGGGCTGGCGGGCGGCCGACTCGAGGTACTTGCTGCCCATGATGCCGATGCCGATGCAGGCGCCGATGGCACCCAGGCCGATGATCAGGCCGGCGGCCAGGGCGACAAAGCTGATAACTTCCATTTTCTTGCTCCTAAGGGACTTTGGTGGTTGACTAAAAACGAAACGAAAACTGCGCGCGCTCAGTGCGCGTCGTGGGCCTGGCCGATGTAGACGAGCGTCAGCATCATGAACACGAAGGCCTGCAACGTGATGATCAGGATGTGGAAGATCGCCCAGGCCGAGCCCGCGATGATGTGGCCGATGGCCAGGCCGATGCCCGTGCCGCTCAGCGAGAAGGCGCCGCCCATCAGGGCGATCAGCAGGAAGATCAGTTCGCCGGCATACATGTTGCCGAACAGTCGCATGCCGTGCGAGACGGTCTTGGCGATGAACTCGATGACCTGCATCAGGAAGTTGAAGGGCCACAGCAGCGGGTGCGCGCCGAAGGGGGCCGTGAACAGCTCGTGGACCCAGCCGCCCGCGCCCTTGATCTTGACGTTGTAGATCAGGCAGGTGACCAGCACGCCCAGCGACAGGCCCATCGTGACGGAGAGGTCGGCGGTGGGAACGCTGCGCATGTAGGCGTGGTGCGGATCGTGGCCGGCGGCGCCGAAGGCCCACTGCCACGCGGCCGGGATCAGGTCGACCGGCAGCAGGTCCATCGCGTTCATCAGGAAGATCCAGACGAACACGGTCAGCGCCAGCGGGGCGACGAGCTTGCGGCTCTGCGCGTTGTGGACGATGCCCTTGGCCTGCGAATCGACCATCTCGACCAGGATCTCCACCGCGGCCTGGAAGCGGCCGGGCACGCCCGAGGTCGCCTTGCGCGCCGCCTTCCACAGGAAGAAGCAGCCCAGCACGCCGATCAGGATCGCCCAGAACAGCGAGTCGTAGTTGAAGACGCTGAAGTCGACCACGTTGGCCGGCTTCTTGTTCTGCCAGAAAGTCAGGTGGTGAACGATGTATTCGCCAGCGCTCGGACCGTGCTCCGCGGCCATGTTTTCAGCAGCCATGTTTCTTTCAGCTCGATTTCGTCTTGGGCCGCGGCGCGAACGCCAGGGCAACCCAGTAAACCTTCATTGCGAGGACCAGGCCGATCAGCAATGCCGGCCAGCTCAGTCCCGCCACCAGCCTCGGGGCCATCGCCATCATGGCGAGGGTCAAGGCGATCTTCACCATCTCCCACAGCAGGAAACCGACTGCGGCGGTTCCCGCGTTGAGCGATGAAAACTTTCCGGTCAGGCCGCGCGCGAACACCGCCGCGGGAATCACCACAGCCAATGCACCGTATGCAACCGACCAGCCCACGTTCTGCCTGCCGGTGAGCACCCAGGCGGCCAGGGCCGCCACGACACCCACCAAGACCTGCCCCGCCACCACCCACCACGGGGACACCGCGGGGTTCTGCTCGCGCACCAATCGCGCCTGTTCGGCGGTCAACGGCTGGACGGGGGAGGTCTCCTCCGGATCTTCAGGCAGGGGCGCGATTGTTTTGGTTGGATTGCCCGCCACTGTTGGCCCTGAAAATTTTGGAAAGCCTCCCATTATAAGTAGAAACCCAGCCCGGTCCGGAAGTCCCCCAACACGAGTCCGGTGGGCTTGACAATCGCCGCATGCGCAACCTGCTTCTCTTCTTCCACATCGCCGGGGCCATCTTCTGGATGGGCGGCATGGCTTTCATGGTCATGGCCTTGCGGCCGGCACTCGGCGCGCTGCAGCCGCCGCAGCGCCTGCCGCTGGTGGTGGAAGTGCTGCGTCGCTTCTTCGTGGTGGTGATGGTGAGCATCGTGCTGCTGCTGGCGACCGGCGGCATGCTGCTGATGCAGGCGGCCGGCGGCGCCACGCCACCCGGCTGGCACGCGATGGCCGCCCTGGGCATCGTGATGATGCTGGTGTTCGGCCACATCTTCTTCGGGCCGTGGCGGCGCCTGAAGCAGGCAGTGGCGGCGCAGGACTGGCCGGAGGCCGGCAAGCGCGTGCAGCAGATCGCGCTGCTGGTGAAGATGAACCTGGCGATCGGCTGGGTGGCGATCGCGGCGGTGCTGCTCTGGCGCTGAAGCAGGGAGAATGGGGGCCATGACCGAACCCATTCCCGCCCTTCCCTGCTGGCTCGACGGCGAGCTCGGCAACATCCGCGACGCCAAGGTCAGCGTGCTCGACCGCGGCTTCATCTTCGGCGACGGCGTCTACGAAGTGGTGCCTGCGTACAACGGCCGGCCCTTCCGCTTCGAGGAACACATGGCCCGCCTCGACCGCAGCCTCGGCGAAATGCGCATCCGCAACCCGATGGACCGCGCCGGCTGGCGCCAGGTCGTCGAGCAGCTGATCGACGCCTACGCCGCGCACGTCGGCAAGAAGAAGGAAGACACCAACCAGCTGGTCTACCTGCAGGTGACGCGCGGCGTGGCGATGCGCGACCACGTCATGCCGGCGGACATCACGCCGACCGTGTTCGGCATGGTCAACCGCCTCTACATCTACCCGGCCGAGGAGCGCGCCAAGGGCGTGGCCTGCGTCACCGCGGACGACTTCCGCTGGAAGAAGGCCCACATCAAGAGCACCAGCCTGGCCGGTGCGGTGCTGTCGCGGCAGATGAGCGCCGATGTCGGCGGCAACGAGACCATCATGTTCCGCGACGGTTCGCTCAGCGAAGCCGCCGCTTCCAACGTCTGGGTGGTGAAGAAGGGCATGGTGCTGGGCGCGCCGAAGGACAACCTGGTGCTGGAAGGCATCCGCTACGGCCTGATCGAACAGCTGTGCCGCGACGCGGGCATTCCCTTCCAGCTGCGCCGGGTGACGCGCGCCGAAGTCGAGGGCGCCGACGAGATCATCCTGTCGTCCGCCACCAAGGAAGTCCTGCCCTGCACGCAGCTGGACGGCAAGCCAGTTGGAAATGGCAAGCCCGGCCCCATTTACGAGAAGTTGTTTGCTGGCTATCAGCAAGCCAAACTGGCTCAATAAATGTCCGCCTCCATCTATCCGCCCGCCCCGCCCCCCGCCCCGGTCGATTCCCGCAAGGAGTCGCTGATCGAGTACCCCTCGCGCTTCCCCATCAAGGTGATGGGCGCGAAGGCCGACGGCTTCGTGCACGCCGTCACCACCATCGCCCGCCAGTTCGACCCCGAATTCGACGCGGCGACGGTCGAATTGCGCGACAGCAGCAAGGGCAACTACCTGGGCATCACCATCACGGTGAAGGCGACCAGCCGCGAGCAGCTGGACAACCTGTACCGGGCGCTGACCTCGCACCCGATGGTGAAGGTCGTCCTCTGATTCCGTGCAAGTGAAGGTGCTCGGGCGGGTGGACTACCTGCCCACGTACCAGGCGATGCAGGCCTTCACCGAGGCCCGCGGCCCGGACACGCCGGACGAATTGTGGGTGTGCGAACACCCGCCGACCTTCACGCAGGGCCTGGCCGGCAAGGACGATCACCTGCTCGCGCCCGGGGACATCCCGGTCGTGCAGACCAACCGCGGCGGCCAGGTCACGTACCACGGGCCGGGGCAGGTGGTCGCCTATCCACTCCTCGACCTGAAGCGCGCCGGCTACTTCGTCAAGGAATACGTCTACCGGATCGAAGAGGCGGTGATCCGCACGCTGTGGGAATACGGCGTGACGGGGCACCGGGTGGCCGGCGCGCCGGGCATCTACGTGCGGCTGGCCGATCCGGCCGGCCACGGCGTCAGCCCCCGCGACGGCCAATTCGACGGCCTCGGCAAGATCGCCGCGCTCGGCATCAAGGTCTCGCGCCACTGCACCTACCACGGCGTGGCGCTGAACGTCGCCATGGACCTGGAACCCTTCGGCCGGATCAACCCTTGCGGCTACGCCGGGCTGGAAACCGTCGACCTCTCTAAAATCGGGGTTTCCACCAGCTGGAACGATGCCGCCGCCCTCCTGGCCGGCAAGCTCCAGGCCCTGCTGGCTCCCTAAGGATCCCATGAGCTCGAATCCCGTCGTCCGCGAAGCGCAATCCGTCGACAGCTACCAGGCCACCGCCAAGCAGAAGGCCGCCGCCAAGCTGTCGCGCATCCCGGTGAAGGTGGAAGCGGGCGAGGTGCTGAAGAAGCCGGACTGGATCCGCGTCAAGGCCGGCAGCGCCTCGTCGCGTTTCTACGAGATCAAGCAGATCCTTCGCGAGCACAAGCTGCACACCGTGTGCGAGGAAGCCAGCTGCCCCAACATCGGCGAATGCTTCGGCAAGGGCACGGCGACCTTCATGATCATGGGCGACAAGTGCACCCGCCGCTGCCCGTTCTGCGACGTGGGCCATGGCCGCCCCGATCCCCTGGACGTGAACGAGCCGGAGAACCTGGCCAAGACCATCGCCGCGCTCAAGCTGAAGTACGTGGTGATCACCAGCGTGGACCGCGACGACCTGCGCGACGGCGGCGCCGGCCACTTCGTCGAGTGCATTCGCAAGACGCGCGAGCTTTCGCCGCAGACCACGATCGAAGTGCTGGTGCCCGACTTCCGCGGCCGCGACGACCGCGCGCTGGAGATCCTGAAGGCCGCGCCGCCGGACGTGATGAACCACAACCTGGAAACCATCCCGCGCCTGTACAAGGAAGCGCGCCCGGGCTCCGACTACCAGTTCAGCCTGAACCTGCTGAAGAAGTTCAAGGCGCTGCATCCCGGCGTGCCGACCAAGAGCGGCCTGATGGTGGGCCTGGGCGAGACCGACGAGGAAATCCTGGACGTGATGCGCGACATGCGCGCGCACGGCATCGACATGCTGACCATCGGCCAGTACCTTGCCCCGACCACGTCGCACCTGCCGGTGCGCCGCTACGTGCATCCGGACACGTTCAAGATGTTCGAAGCGAAGGCGCTCGAGATGGGTTTCAGCCACGCGGCCGTCGGCGCGATGGTGCGCAGCTCGTACCACGCCGACCAGCAGGCGCACGCCGCCGGCGTTTCCATCGGCGCCTGAGCCTTCAGGCCAGCAGCCGCTCCATGTACGCGGCCTCCGGCCCGTAATCCTTCAGCCGCTCCCGCATCCCCGGCAACTCCCGCGGCGCATAGCCCAGGCGGCGCCAGAACCCGGCTGCATCCCCGACAGCCACCAGCGCGGCCCGCCGCAAGCCCAGCGCCCGCGCCCGGTCCACCGCTACGTGGTGCAGCCGCGCCGCCACCCCGCGCCCCTTGGCCCGCGCATCCACCGCGCAGTCGTGCAGGTACCAGCAGCTGGCCGCTTGCGGCAAGCAGTCGAGGATCGCATCCAGTGCCGGCGGCACGGCCTCGCGCCAGGGATGCGAGACCAGGTAGCCCTGCAAGTGCCCATCGGGCGCGAAATCGACCAGGCAGAACTGCGGCGCCAGCGCCATGCGGTTGGCATAGACCTCGACCCGCTCCGGCTCGAAGTCCGCGCCGGCATAGGCCTGCTCCTGCAAGGCCAGGACGTGCGGCAGGTCGGCCTTCTGCATGGGACGGATCGCGTGCTGCATGGATGGCGCCAAGCATAGACCGCTACAGTCACGCCCCATGCATCCGAATGTCTACGCCCTGGGCGCGATCGCGCTCTGGGCCTCCCTGGCCACGCTCGGCGTCACGCTCAAGCACGTGCCGCCTTTCCTGCTCACCGGCCTGGCGCTGGTGATCGGCAGCGTGCCGGCCTGGCCGCTCGCGCGCCAGTGGAAGGTGCCGGCCAAGACCCTGGCGCTCGGCATCTATGGCCTGTTCGGCTACCACTTCCTGCTGTTCATCGCGCTGCGGATCGCGCCGCCGGTGGAGGCCAACCTGGTGAACTACCTGTGGCCGCTGCTGATCGTCGTGCTGGCGCCGCTGATCCTGCCGGGGATGCGCCTGAAAGCGACGCACGTGCTCGCGGCGCTGGCCGGCTTTGCCGGCGCCGCCGTGGCGATCCTGGGCGGCGGCGGCACCCAAGGCACGTGGTCGTGGGGCTACCTGCCGGCGCTGGCGTCAGCCTTCCTGTGGGCCACGTACTCGCTGGGCACGCGCAGGGTGGCGGCCTTTCCGACCGCGGCGATCGGCCTGTTCGGCCTGGTCTCCGGACTGCTCTCGCTGGCATGCCACGTCGCGCTGGAGCCGTCGACCACGCTGTCCGCGCGCGACTGGCTGCTGCTCACCGTGATGGGACTGGGCCCGCTGGGCGCCGCGTTCTTCCTGTGGGACAAGGCGCTCAAGGGCGGCGACGCGCGGCAGATCGGCATCCTGAGCTACATCACGCCGCTGCTGTCGACGACGCTGCTGGTGCTGGTGACGGGACGGGGCTTCAGCGCCAGCATCCTGCTGGCGGCCGCCTTGATCATCGGCGCGGCCATCGTCGGCACCCGCAAGTAGCCCTCAGGCCATCAAGGCCTGTCCGGGATCCTCGGACTCCACCACCTTCTCGGCCCAGGGCTGCAGCCGCACCGTGTCGGCCCGCAGCACCTCCTGCTTCACGGCGAGGATCTGCGCCGGGTGCATCGAGAAGCTCCTGAGCCCCAGGCCGAGCAGCAGGCGCGTGAACTGCACGTCGCCCGCCATCTCGCCGCAGACGCTCACGCTCTTGCCCTGGCGCCGGCACTCGGCGATGGTGTCGGCCACCAGGCCCAGCACGGCCGGATGGCAGGGGTCGTACAGGTGGGCCACCGACTCGTCGGCCCGATCGATGGCCAGCGTGTACTGGATCAGGTCGTTGGTGCCGATCGACAGGAAGTCGAAGTAGCGCAGGAAGGTGCGCACCTGCAAGGCCGCGGCCGGAATTTCGATCATCGCCCCGATGTCGACCTTGCCATAAGCCACGCCGCGGTTGTCGAGCTCGGCCCGCGCGAAGTCGATCAGCGACAACGTCTGGCGAATCTCGGTCGCGTGCGCCAGCATGGGCACCAGCAGGTTCACGCGCCCGTGCGCGGCGGCGCGCAGGATCGCCCGCAGCTGCGTGCGGAACATCTCCGGCTCGGCCAGGCTCCAGCGGATGGCCCGCAGCCCCAGCGCCGGGTTGAGGTGCGCGTTGTCGCGGCGGGCGTCGTCCAGCGGCTTGTCGGCACCCACGTCCACGGTGCGGATGGTGACCGGCAGGCCCTGCATGCCTTCCACCGCCTTGCGGTAGGCCAGGTACTGCTCCTGTTCGTTCGGCAGGTTGCCCTGCCGGCCCATGAACAGGAACTCGCTGCGGAACAGGCCGACGCCGACCGCGCCCGCCTTCAGCGCCGCGGCCGCGTCGTCCGGCATTTCGATGTTGGCGAGCAGTTCCACCTTCTGCCCGTCCAGCGTCACCGCCGGCGTGTGGCGCAGGCGGCTCAGGCGGCTGCGCTCCAGTTCGCCCTGGCGCTGCTTGAAGCCGTATTCGGCCAGGATGATCGGCGACGGGTCGACGATCATCACGCCACTGTCGCCATCGACGATCACCCAGTCGTCCTGCCGCACCAGCTGGCTGGAGCTGCGCGCGCCGACGACCGCGGGGATGTCCATGCTGCGCGCGACGATCGCGGTGTGCGAGGTCTTGCCGCCGACGTCGGTGACGAAGCCCGCGAACACGCTCTGCTTGAACTGCAGCATGTCCGCCGGCGACAGGTCGTGCGCGACGAGCACGAGCGGGACGTCGACGCTGTCGTCCAGCAACAGGTCCTGCGAGGTCTTGCGCTTGGGCGAGGGCGGCTGCGCCACCGGCGAGCTCATGCCCTTCATGTAGCGCAGGATGCGCTCGGCCACCTGCTCGAGGTCGGCCTTGCGCTCGCGCAGGTACTCGTCCTCCATGTCGTCGAACTGGCGCGACAGCACTTCCAGCTGCGTGGTCAGCGCCCATTCGGCGTTGTACAGGCGCTCGGTGATCCAGTGCTTCACGCCCGAGATCAGTTCCTCGTCCTGCAGCAGCATCAGGTGCACGTCCAGCAGCGCCGACAGCTCGTGCGGCGCTTCCTTCGGGCCCATCGCGGCGATGGTCTGCTGCAGCCGGTGGATCTCGTCGACCACCGCGTTGCGGCCCACCCGCACCCGTTCGATCTCCGACTCGACCTGTTCCGGCTTGATGAAATAGTGGGCGACGTCGGCGCGACCCGAGCCCATGACCACGGCGCGCCCGATGGCAATGCCACGCGCAACGGCGATGCCCTGGACGCTGAAGGTCATACCCTGGTTACTCGCCTTCCCCGAACTTGTCGGCGATCAGCGCCAGCAGCGCGTCCATCGCCTCCTGCTCCCGCTCGCCGTCCGTCTCCAGCGTGACCTCGGTGCCGATGCCGGCGGCCAGCATCATCACGCCCATGATGCTCTTGGCGTTGACGCGCCGTTCGCCCCGGCTCATGAAGACCTCGCAGGGAAAGCTGCCGGCCAGCTTGGTGAGCTTGGCCGAGGCGCGCGCGTGCAGCCCCAGCTTATTGCTGATGGTCGTGTTCTTCTTGATCATGGTTCCGTCTGGGCTGGTTCTGCGGCGCCGTGATCGCCACCTGCATCACGCCCTGGGTGCCGCCGACGACGGCGCGCGACACCAGCGTGTCCAGCGGCTCGTGCCGGTAGCTCACCGCGCGCAGCAGCATCGGCAGGTTCACACCCGTGATCAGGCGCGAGCTGACGCCGTCCACGAGCTTCTGTGCCACGTTGCTGGGCGTGGCGCCGAAGATGTCGGCCAGCACGAGCACGCCCTTTACCTGCGGCTGCTGCGTGAGCTGGTCCATCGCGATGCGGGCAGCGCCCAGGGTCTCCTCGGGCTGCAGGTTGGGCTGCACGTCGATCGCCACGACCAGGTTGCCGCAGTCCGGAAACACATGCAGCACGCATTGCCGCAGGGCGTTGGCCAGCGGTGCGTGGGCGATCAGCAGGATGGCGTTCATGGGGCTTTCGTCCGATTATGGCTTCTGCTGTACAGAAACCAGGCATAGGACAGCACGCTCAGGGTGAGGAACACCGCGAAGGCGGCGCGGAATGACGACACTTCGGTCCAGCCCGCGGCCTGGAAGGCGTCGACCAGCAGGCCGATGCCCCACTGCACCACGAACACCCCGAGGAAGATCACCAGGTTGTACGCCGAGAGGGCCCGGCCTGCCAGCGAGGCCGGAAACACCATGCCGACGGCGGGCTGGGCCAGCGAAACGAAGGTGCTGCTGACGCAGAAGAGCGCCAGCGTGCCGGCACCGGCCGCGGGGCCGGCCACCACCAGCACGGCCAGCACCACGAAGCTGAGGGGCAGGCCCCAGGCGATCAGGCGGTCGGTGTGGAAGCCGTTGCGCTGCAGCCAGGGATTGACCATGCCCCAGCTCCAGAACGCGCCCAGCATGCACAGGTTGATGGTGAACAGGCCGCCGGCCGCGGCCAGCGGCTCGTAGCCGGCCACCCGCACCAGCCACGGGCCGGCCCAGAGCGACTGGACGCTGATCATGCCACCGTAGCTGATGAAGCCGATCGGCGTCATCTGGCGGAAATAAGGGTGCTTCCACACATCCGCATAAGTGCCGCCGCGCGGGCCGGTGCTGTCGCTTGTGGACCAGTCCGGCACCCGCCAGGCGATGACCAGCATCGACAGCGCCATCAGCACCGCCAGTCCCCAGAACAGCGGGCGCCAGCCCACCACCGGCAGCAGCCACTGCACCGGCAGCGTGGAAGCCACCATGCCCATGGAACCGGTCATCAGCATCCAGGAGTTGGTGCGCAGTTGCACGGCCGGCGTGAACCAGCGCCGGAAGCCGGTCAGAGGCGCCATCAGGCAGGCGCTCACGCCCAGGCCGCACAGCACCCGCGCCACCAGCAAGGCGGTGAAGCCCTGCGCCAGCGCGAAGGCGGCGCAGCCGAGCACGGCGAAGGTGACGAAGCCCAGGATCACCTTGCGCGGCCCATGGCGGTCGAGCCAGGTGCCCAGCGGCAGCTGGATGATGGCGAAGCCCAGGAAGTAGCCGCCGGCCAGCAGGCCCAGCTCGCCCGAGCCCAGCTGGAACTCCTGCGTCAGCGTCGGCGACAGCGTGGCCGTGATGGCGCGCAGCACCGCGGCGAAGAAGTAGGCGAAGGCGAAGGCGAAGAAAACGGCCACCGCCTGGCGCCGCGCGAGCTCGGTCATTGCGTCGATTATCCGTGCCGATAATGGGAGCCATGAACGCCCTCGATGGAATCCGCGTGCTCGACCTGTCGCGCGTGCTGGCCGGCCCCTGGTGCACGCAGACGCTGGCCGACCTCGGCGCCGACGTGATCAAGGTGGAGCGCCCGGGCAGCGGCGACGACACCCGCAGCTGGGGGCCGCCTTTCCTGCATGACCGCGAAGGCCGCGACACCGCGGAAGCCGCCTACTACCTGGGCACCAACCGCAACAAGCGCTCCATCACCTGCGACATCGCTTCGGCCGAAGGGCAGGCCTTGATCCGCGAACTGGTGCAGCACTGCCAGGTGTTCGTCGAGAACTTCAAGGTCGGCGACATGGCGCGCTACGGCCTCGACTACCCGTCACTCTCGAAGCTGAACCCGGCCCTGGTCTATTGCAGCGTCACGGGCTTCGGCCAGACCGGCCCCTACCGCGAACGGGCGGGCTACGACTATGCGGTGCAAGGCATGGGCGGCCTCATGAGCATCACCGGCGAGCGTGACGACATCGGCGGGGGCCCGCAGAAGGTGGGCGTGGCGGTGGCCGACCTGTTCACCGGCATGTATTCGACGGTCGGCATCCTGGCCGCGCTGCGCCACGCCGAGCGGACCGGCCAGGGCCAGCACCTGGACATGGCATTGCTGGACACGCAGGTGGCCATGCTCGCCAACCTGGGCGCGAATTACCTCGTCAGCGGCAAGGTGCCGGGCCGTGCCGGCAACGCACACCAGAACATCGTGCCCTACCAGGTGTTCGAAGTGGCCCCCGCGGCGGACGGCCACAAGGACTTCATGATCCTGGCGGTGGGCAACGACGGCCAGTTCGCCAAGTTCTGCCAGGTGGCGGGCCGGCCCGAGCTCGCGACCGACCCGCGCTTCGCCCGCAACCAGGACCGCGTGCGCAATCGCGCCGTGCTGGTGCCGATGCTGGAAGAGATCTTCAAGGCGCGCACCAAGGCGCAATGGCTGCCGGCGCTGGAGGCGGCCAAAGTGCCGTGCGGCGCGATCAACAACCTGGCCGAAGTGTTTGCCGATCCGCACGTGCGCGAGCGCGGCATGGTCCACACCTGGGAGCATCCGCTGGCCGGCCCGGTGAACCTGGTGGCCAGTCCGCTCAAGCTGTCGGCAACGCCGGTGCGCACCGACACGCCGCCGCCGCTGCTGGGGCAGCACACCGAGGAAGTCCTGCGCGAACTGCTGGGCGCGGACGGCGAACGCATGGCGGGACTGAAGTCCCGGGAGGTGATCTGAGATGGCGAATTTCGTCCTGGTGCACGGCGCCTGGCATGGCGCGTGGTGCTGGCAGCGGGTGGTTTCGCGGCTCGCGGCGCAAGGGCACCGGGTGCATGCCGTCACGCTCACGGGCGTCGGCGAGCGCGTGCACCTGATGTCCCCGCTGGTCACGCTGGAAACGCACATCGCCGACGTCGCCAACACACTCGTCTTCGAGGAGCTGCAGGACGTGGTGCTGGCGGTACATTCCTATGCCGGCATGATCGGCACGGCGATTGCCGACCGCATGCCCGAGCGCCTGCGGCACCTGGTCTATGTCGACGCCGTGGTGCCCAAGCCCGGCGAGAGCTGGAGTGGCACGCATGCGAGCGCCACGCGCGAGGCGCGGCTGGCCGCGGCGCAGGCATCGCCCGACTACAGCTTCCCGCCGCCCGACCCCAGCGTGTTCGGCCTGGCCGCGCAGGACCACGCCTGGGTGCAGCGGCGCCAGACCGCGCATCCCGGCCATACCTACCAGGCGCCGCTGGAGTTCGACCCGAACCGGGTTGCCGGGGTGCCGCGCACCTTCATCGACTGCACCACGCCGCCGCTGGGCACCATCGACGTGATCCGCCGGCGGGTGCGCGATCCGAAGTACTGGGACGGCGCCTGGGCCGGCGGCGCCGGCATGCGGGTGGTGGAACTGGCCACCGGGCACGACCCCATGGTCAGCGCGCCGGACGCCCTGGTGCGCTTGCTGGGGGATTGCGCCAGGTAAATGCGGACCCGGCGCCGATGGAGGACAATTCCGCCATGGCTGGGAAACTGAAATATGCCCTGGGGGCGGTGGTGGTGGCGGTGGCTGCCGCGGCCGCTGTGTTCGTGGCGGGCGGCGCGTCCGCGGCGCCCGAGAGCACCTTCGTGCTGCTGGACGGCTCGAAGAAGACCACGGCGGACCTGAAGGGCAAGGTGACCCTGGTGAACTTTTGGGCCACCAGCTGCGTCACCTGCGTCGCCGAGATGCCCAAGATGGTCGCCACGTACAACAAGTACCACGGCCAGGGCTACCAGCACATGGCCGTTGCCATGAGCTACGACCCGCCCAGCTACGTCGTGAACTACGCCGAGACACGCAAGCTGCCGTTCCAGGTCGCCATCGACAACACCGGCAAGGTGGCGAAGGCCTGGGGGGAAGTGCAGCTCACGCCCACCTCGTACGTGGTGAACAAGAAGGGCGAGATCGTGAAGCGCTACGTGGGCGAGCCCGATTTCGCCGAGCTGCACAAGCTGATCGAGAAGCTCCTCGCGGAGACTTGAAAAAGGGCGCCGCGGCGCCCTTTTCTCTGGATCCCCGCCTGCGCGGGGATGACGAACAAGGCCCCGCACGCGGGGCTTTTGTTCGTCAGTTATTCCGGAAGTTGTCGTGGCAGGCCTTGCAGGCCGCCGCGGTCTGGCCGAAGGCCGTCTTCAGGTTGTCCAGGTTGTTGGTCTTGGCCGCCGCGACCAGCTTGGTGGTCTCGCCCATCAGCTTTTCGTTGTGCTCCTTGAACTTGGCCTGCTCCTTCCAGATGTCGGCCTTGGCCTTCTGGGAGATGCCTTCGCTGGTGGGAATGAACCCGGCCCAGGGCAGCTTGGACATGTCGGCCACCACCTCCGCGTTCTCGATCGCCGACTTGGCGTCGTAGGGCGCCCGGCCGTTCACCATCGCGCCGATGCGGCCGAAGTGCTGGCTCATGACGAACAGGGCGCTCTGCCGGTACTTGACGGCATCTTCCGGCTTGGCGAACTGGGCCGAGGCGGGCGCCGACAAGGCGCAGGCTGCGGCCGCAAGGGCCAGGGAGGCGGCGAACTTCATGGATTCTTCTCCTAGGGTTGAACGGGCGGATGCCAGACCGCCTGAGTCCTGTATCGTGACAAAAGTTTCGGGTTGAACTCACGACCGCGGGAAATTACTAAGCTCTGGGACCGGTGCCTGTCGTCCCGGCCCCACAAACAAGAAGGAAGCTGCATGGCCTATCGCGTGCGGGTCTGGGATCTGCCCACCCGCGTCTTCCACTGGCTGCTGGTCGCCTGCGTGGCCGGCCTCATCGCCACCGGCTACACCGGCGGCGCCGCGATGGAGTGGCATGCCCGCCTGGGTTACTGCGTGCTCACGCTGCTGCTGTTCCGCATCGCCTGGGGCTTCGTGGGCGGGCGCTGGACGCGCTTCGCCAACTTCCTCTACCACCCGCGCTCCGTGCTGGCCTACCTGCGCGGCCAGTCGCATCCGGACCACCTGATCGGCCACAACCCGCTGGGCGCGGGGTCGGTCTACGCGATGCTGCTGGTGCTGCTGGCGCAGGTCGGCACCGGTCTCGTGGCGGACGACGAGATCGCCTTCACAGGGCCACTGAACCGTTTCGTCTCGAGCGCCAGGGGCCTGGCCGCGACCTGGTACCACAAGGAGATCGGGCAGCGCCTGCTGATCGCGCTGGTGCTGCTGCACCTGGCGGCGATCGCCTACTACGCGGTGAAAAAGAAGCAGAACCTGGTCGGCCCGATGATCCGCGGCGACAAGGAGGTCGCCACGCCCGCCACCTCGTCCCGGGACGACGCCGTCTCGCGCGTCGGCGCGGCGGTCGTGCTGGCCGTGGCCGCCGGCATCGTGACCTGGGTGGTAAGGCTTGGAACGGCGGGTTAATCCGCTTCAACTCAGCCGTGGGCGGTGGACTAAACTTCTCCGTCCAACCACTCCGTTTCCGGACTTTTGGACTCCGCCCCCTTACCCGTGCTGGAGCTCGTCACGCCGAGCACCGCACGCGAGCTCGAAGAAGTTCGAGCGATCTTCCGCGAGTACGCCGACGGCCTCGGCGTCGACCTGTGCTTCCAGAACTTCGAGGAAGAACTCGCCACGCTGCCCGGCGAGTACGCGGCCCCGCGCGGCGCGCTGCTGCTGGCCCGCGTGGACGGCGAGGTGGCCGGCTGCTGCGGCCTGCGGCCGATGGACACGGCCGATTACCCCAATGCCGCCGAAATGAAGCGCCTGTACGTGCGCAAGGCCTTCCGCGGCTTCGGCCTGGGCCGGCGGCTGGCCGAGGCGGTGCTGGACGCCGCCCGGCAGGCCGGCTATGCCTGCGTGCTGCTGGACACGCTGGACGACATGGAAGCGGCGCGCGCGCTCTACGAGGACCTGGGCTTCGAGGACATCCCGCCCTACTATCACAACCCCATCGCAGGCGCGCACTACCTGAAGGCCGACCTGTGGAACACGGGGCCGGCTCCCCTCAGCTCCAGGTTTTGAAACTGGGTCCCCGCCTGCGCGGGGACGAAAGCGAACGCTGCGCTTACGCTTTCGCTTGCGCGAGCATCGTGCCCGCGTCGCTGACCTCGAACTTGCCCGGCGCTTCCACGTTCAGCGACTGCACCTTGCCGTCCTTGACCAGCATCGAATAGCGGTTGCTGCGCACGCCCATGCCGCGGGCGGTGAGGTCCAGCGTCAGGCCGGTGGCCTTGGCGAAGTCGCCGCTGCCGTCGGCCAGCATGCGCACCTTGCCGTTGGTCTTCTGGTCGCGCGCCCAGGCGCCCATCACGAAGGCGTCGTTCACGCTCACGCACCAGATCTCGTCGACGCCGGCGCCCTTGAGGTCGTTGAACTTCTCGACGTAGCCCGGCACGTGCTTGGCCGAGCAGGTCGGCGTGAAGGCGCCCGGCAGCGCGAACAGGGCGATCGTCTTGCCCTTGGTGGCCTCGCCCACCTTCACCGGGTTCGGGCCGATGGAGCAGCCATTGCCCTCGACTTCCGAGTATTCCATCAGCGTGACGTCCGGCAGTTGGTCTCCGACTTTGATCATGTATTGCTCCTGTGGGTTATGGCTTGGACAAAAGAAAACGGCCCACGATTGTGGGCCGTTTTTGGGTGCCTTGCAGCGCCGCAGTCTTAGACTTCGACGGCCTTCTCGACCAGGCGGGTCGCAACCCAGTTCTTGGTCTTCGAGATCGGCTTGCTTTCCGTGATCTCGATGACGTCGCCGGTGTGGTACTCGCCCTTTTCGTCATGGGCGTGGTACTTGCTCGACTTCATCACGATCTTGCCGTACAGCGCGTGCTTCACGCGGCGCTCCACGAGCACGGTCACGGTCTTGGCACGCTTGTCGCTCACCACCTTGCCAATGAGGGTGCGCTTGAGGGAGGTCTTGGCTTCCGTCATGTTCACTCCTTACTTGGTCTTGGTTTCAGTGGCGCGCTTCTGGGCCAGGATGGTCTTGGCGCGGGCGATGTCACGGCGCGTGCTGCGCAGCGTGCCGGTGTTGGTCAGCTGTTGCGTCGCCTTCTGCATGCGCAGGCCGAAATGGGCCTTCTGCAGGGACTTCACTTCGGCTTCGATGCCGGCAACGTCCTTCTGGCGGAGATCATTGGCTTTGGTCATTTGCATCTCCTCCTTCAGGCGCCCAGCATGCGGGTCACGAACGTGGTGCGCAGCGGCAGCTTGGCCGCAGCCAGCTTGAACGCTTCGCGGGCGAGTTCTTCGGGCACGCCGACGATCTCGAACACGACCTTGCCCGGCTGGATTTCAGCCACGTAGTACTCGGGGTTGCCCTTGCCGTTACCCATACGCACTTCGGCGGGCTTCTGGGAGATCGGCTTGTCGGGGAACACGCGGATCCAGATGCGGCCGCCACGCTTCACGTGACGGGAGATCGCGCGACGCGCGGCCTCGATCTGGCGGGCCGTCAGGCGGCCGCGGTCGGTGCACTTCAGGCCGAAGTCACCGAACGCCACGGTGTTACCCGTGGTCGCGATGCCGGTGTTGCGGCCTTTTTGCTCTTTGCGGTATTTGCGGCGAGCGGGTTGCAGCATGTTTACTCTCCTTTACCGTCGGTCGGGGCAGTCCCGGCCGGCGCGGCACCCGTCTTGCGGGGAACGCGCTTAACGGCAGATTTCGGCGCATCTGCGCCTTGGGTGGCTTCTGCAGGCTTGTCGGCACCATCGGCCGGCGCAACGTTGCCGGCGCCGGCGCTCACGCCGCCGCGCGGGGCGCCACGGCCGGCGCCGGGGCCGCCGCGGCGGTTGTCGCCGGGACCGCCACGGCGGTCGCCGTCACGACGCGGACCGCGCGGGCCACGGCGCTCTTCGCCCTCGGGGCGCGGCGTCGAGTCCAGCGAAGGCGCGTCGGTGCGGCCCAGCGTGTCGCCCTTGTAGACCCAGACCTTGACGCCGATGACGCCGTAGGTGGTCTTGGCTTCGGAGAAGCCGTAGTCGATGTCGGCACGCAGGGTGTGCAGCGGCACGCGGCCTTCGCGGTACCACTCGGTACGCGCGATCTCGATGCCGTTCAGGCGGCCGGCGGACATGATCTTGATGCCCTGGGCGCCCAGGCGCATCGCGTTCTGCATGGCGCGCTTCATCGCGCGGCGGAACATGATGCGCTTTTCGAGCTGCTGGGTGATCGAGTCGGCGATCAGCTGTGCATCGACTTCGGGCTTGCGCACTTCTTCGATGTTGACAGCAACCGGCACGCCCAGGCGGGTGGCCAGTTCCTTCTTCAGGTTCTCGATGTCCTCGCCCTTCTTGCCGATCACCACGCCCGGACGCGCCGAGTAGATGGTGATGCGCGCGTTCTTGGCGGGGCGCTCGATCAGCACGCGGCTGACGGCCGCGTTCTTCAGCTTGGTCTTCAGGTAGTCGCGGACCTTGATGTCCTCGGCCAGCATGTCGCCGAAGTCGCGGTTGTTCGCGTACCAGCGGCTGTTCCAGTTGCGGGTGACGGCCAGGCGGAAGCCGGTCGGATGGATCTTCTGTCCCATGTTCTTCCTTAGCCTTAGTTGCCGACGGTCACGTACACGTGGCAGGTGCCCTTGCTGATGCGGTTGCCGCGGCCCTTGGCCCGTGCGGTGAAACGCTTCAGCGTGGCGCCTTGCTCCACATAGATCGTCTTGACCTTCAGCTCGTCGATGTCGGCCCCATCGTTGTGCTCGGCGTTCGCGATCGCGGACTCCAGCACCTTCTTGATGATGACGGCACCCTTCTTCTGGGTGAAGTTCAGGACGTTGAGGGCCTGGTCCACTTTCTTGCCGCGGATCAGGTCGGCCACGAGGCGGCCCTTGTCGACAGACAGGCGCACACCCCGGAGGACTGCTTTGGTTTCAGCCATTTTTCAGCCTCACTTCTTCACGACTTTTTTGTCGGCGGGGTGACCCTTGAAGGTGCGCGTCAGGGCGAATTCGCCCAGCTTGTGGCCCACCATCTGGTCGGTGATGTAGACCGGCACGTGCTGCTTGCCGTTGTGGACGGCGATCGTCAGCCCGATGAAATCGGGCAGGATCATGGAGCGGCGCGACCAGGTCTTGATCGGCTTCTTGTCCTTGGCGGAGACGGCCTTGTCGACCTTCGCCACCAGGTGGTGGTCCACGAACGGACCCTTCTTGAGAGAACGCGTCATTTGTGCGACCCCTTCTTACTTCTTGCGACGCGAGACGATGAACGTCTGCGTGCGCTTGTTGTTACGGGTACGGTAACCCTTGGTCAGGTTGCCCCACGGGTCGACAGGGTGACGGCCTTCGCCGGTCTTGCCTTCGCCGCCGCCGTGCGGGTGGTCGACAGGGTTCATCACCACGCCGCGAACGGTCGGGCGGATACCCATGTGACGCTTCACGCCGGCCTTGCCGAGCTGGCGCAGGCTGTGCTCTTCGTTGGCGACTTCGCCGATGGTGGCGCGGCACTCGATGTGGATCTTGCGAACCTCACCGGAGCGCATGCGGACCTGGGCGTAGGTGCCTTCGCGGGCCAGCAGCGTGGCCGACGTGCCGGCCGAACGCGCGATCTGCGCGCCCTTGCCGGGTTGCAGCTCGATGCAGTGGATCGTCGAACCGACCGGGATGTTGCGGATCGGCAGCGTGTTGCCGGCGCGGATCGGGGCCTCGGAACCACTCATCATGGTGGAGCCGACTTCCAGGCCGCGCGGGGCGATCACGTAGCGGCGCTCGCCGTCGGCGTACACCACCAGGGCGATGTGCGCGGAACGGTTCGGGTCGTACTCGATGCGCTCGACCTTCGCCGGGATGCCGTCCTTGTTGCGGACGAAATCGACGACGCGGTAGTGGTGCTTGTGACCACCGCCCTTGTGGCGAGTCGTGATGTGGCCGTTGTTGTTGCGGCCGGACTTCTGGATCTGGGGCTCCAGCAGCGGTGCGTAACCTTCGCCCTTGTGCAGGTGGTCACGCGAGATCTTCACCATGCCGCGATGGCCTGGCGAAGTCGGTTTCATCTTGATGACTGCCATGATTAAGCGGTCTCCCCGGAGAAGTTCAGCTCCTGGCCCGGCTGCAGCGTCACGTACGCCTTGCGCACGTTGTCGCGGCGACCGATGGAACGGCCGAAGCGCTTGGTCTTGCCCTTGGTGTTGAGGACGGAAACGCCCTTCACCTGCACGTTGAACATCAGTTCGACGGCGGCCTTGATCTCGGGCTTGGTGGCGTCCTGCAGCACCTTGAAGGTGACGGCGTTGGACTTGTCGGCCACGTGCGTCGCCTTCTCGGAGACGATCGGGGCAACCAGCACCTGCATCAGGCGGCCCTGGTCGTACTTCGCGCGGGACGCGGGAGTGGGATTGACGCGGCTCATGCGAACATCTCCTTGAGCTTGTCCATGGCGGCCTTCGTGACCAGCACCTTCTTGTAGTGCACCAGGGACACCGGGTCGGCGTAACGCGGCTCGACGATGTAGACGTGCGGCAGGTTGCGCGAGGACAGGTGCAGGTTCTCGTCGATCTCGTCGGCGATCACCATGACCGATTCCAGGTTCATGGCCTTGAACTTGGCAGCCAGCTGCTTCGTCTTGGGGCTGTCGACCTTGAGGGACTCGACCACCGCCAGGCGGCCGTCGCGGGCCAGCTGGGAGAAGATGGCGGCCATGCCGGCGCGGTACATCTTCTTGTTGATCTTCTGGGTGAAGTTCTCTTCCGGGCTGTTCGGGAAGATGCGGCCGCCGCCACGCCACAGGGGCGAAGACGTCATGCCGGCGCGGGCGCGGCCCGTGCCCTTCTGGCGGAACGGCTTCTTGGTGGAGTGGTGGACTTCGGCGCGGTCCTTCTGGGCGCGGGTGCCTTGACGGGCGTTCGCCTGGAAGGCGACGACGATCTGGTGCACCAGGGCTTCGTTGTATTCGCGGCCGAACACGGTGTCAGGCGCGTCGATCTTGGACGCGGCCTGGCCTTGCTCGTTCAGGAGTTCGAGTTGCATTTACTTCTTCCCCTTCTCGGCCTTGGCCTGCACCACGACCGGCTTCGGCTGGCCCTTGGCAGCGAGGCGGACGGTCACGAAGCCGTTCTTGGAGCCGGGAACGGCGCCGCGCACCAGCAGCAGGCCACGGCCTTCGTCCACGCGGACGACGTCGAGGTTCTGCACGGTGGTGGTCACGTCGCCCTGGTGGCCGGACATCTTCTTGCCCGGGAACACGCGGCCCGGGTCCTGCGCCATCGAGATCGAGCCGGGCACGTTGTGCGAACGGCTGTTGCCGTGCGACGCGCGCTGGGACTTGAAGTTGTGGCGCTTGATGGTGCCCATGAAGCCCTTGCCGATCGAGGTGCCCTGCACGTCGACCAGCTGGCCGGCGGAGAAGACTTCCTGGACCGCGACGGCCTTGCCCGCGGCGTACTTGCCGGCGGTGTCGGCGTCGACACGGAATTCACGGATGATTTCACCGGCTTCGACGCCCGCTTTCGCGAGGTGGCCGGCTTGGGGCTTGGTCACGCGCGAGGCCTTGCGCGAACCGTACGTGACCTGCAGGGCCACGTAGCCGTCGGTGTCTTGGGACTTGACCTGGGTGACGCGGTTGTTCGACACGTCGATCACGGTGACGGGGACTGCATCCCCCTCGTCCGTGAACAGGCGCATCATGCCCACCTTGCGGCCCAGCAACCCGAGGCTGCTCAGACTCATGTTTTTACTCCGTTACCTTCGCCGCAGCCGCTGCAATTGGCTTCTGCGTTTGGAATGCGAAAGAGGGTTGATAAAAGCTCCGCCCGCCCGGAGGCAAGCGAAGCCCGCAATTGTAGCAGGAAAGAAAAAAGGGCGCACCTGGCGCCCTTCGGGGACCGGCTACAGGGTTACTGCAGCTTGATCTCGACGTCCACGCCGGCCGGCAGGTCCAGCTTCATCAGGGCGTCGACCGTCTTGTCGGTCGGGTCGACGATGTCCATCAGGCGCTGGTGCGTGCGGATCTCGAACTGGTCGCGCGACGACTTGTTGACGTGCGGCGAACGCAGGATGTCGAAGCGCTTCATGCGCGTCGGCAGGGGCACCGGGCCCTTGACGATGGCGCCGGTGCGCTTGGCGGTGTCGACGATTTCAGCGGCCGATTGGTCGATCAGCTTGTAATCGAAGGCTTTCAGGCGGATGCGGATCTTTTGCTGGGCCATGACCATTACTCCATGATCTTGGCGACAACG
>NZ_JAKLTM010000011.1 GCF_022012305.1 Ramlibacter paludis
CGTGCCGTTCAAGATGATCGCCTGGCCTGCATTGGCCGAAGCCTCGCCCGCGTTCGCCGCCGTGCCGCGCAGCGCCGTGCTCGTCACCGAGGACAGGTTCACGCTGTAGCTCGCGCTCGTGCCGCCCGCCGTGCGGATGCTCACCGGCCCGAACACACCGTCGCTCAAGGGCACCGTCACCCGCACGTAACCGTTCGGCACGTAGCCGTAGAACGGGTCGCCGCGGCCGAACACGTCGGGGCCCGTGTTGACCCCGCCATCGAGCACGACCAGATTGCCGAAGCGATATTCGCTGGCCGATCCTTCCACGAAGCCCAGGCCCGCCACGAGCACGTTGGCGTAGGAACCGTCGCCCGCGACCGACTCGACCTGCACGTCGGTGATCGCCGGAACGACCTGGAGGTGCAAGGCCGCGCCGTTGACGTCACCGACCAAGCGCACCGTTCCGCTCACCGCATTGACCGGCACCAGCACCTGGGCCTGGCTACCGTCCGCGCTCACGTTGTTGGGCCGCACCACCACGTCGCCGCGGTTGCCGGAGGCGTCGACCGTCTCGAAGACGATGTCGGTGCTGGCATCGAACAAGCTGCCCTGCAGCGTGATGGCCTGGCCGGGCAGTGCGCCGGCTGCCGACCCATCGGTCCGCACGCCCGAAGCCGGCACGGCCACGATGCCCGTGAGGCTCAAACCGTAGGCCGCGCTCGTGCCACCGACCGTGCTCACGCGGATCGGCCCCACCGGCAGCGCCGGCGAGGTGGCGGGCAGGGAGAGGTTCAAGCGCGAGTTTTCCTGGCCCGACCCGTAGACGTCCACGCCATAGTTGGGCGTGCGATCGTCCACCTGCTGCGCACCGAAGCGCACGCTCGTCGCCGCCTCGGCAAAACCGGTGCCGCTCAAGGTGAGGTTGTTGCCGACGAAGCCGCCACCCGGATACATGAACACGTCCGTGAGGGTGGGAACCACCTGCAGGAACAAGCCCACCGCGTCGCGCTCCAGCCGGACCGTCCCGGTGGTGGCGTTGTTCGGGACGATCACCGTCAGCGTCTGCGAGGCCAGGTCGAAGGAAGCCGGCGTCACCGACACTTCGCCGAGCGAGCCGTTGCTGTCGACGGTGCTGAAGACCACCCGGTCGGAGGCCGTCATCCCCGCGCCGGCCAGCGTGAGGGTCTGGCCGGTATTGGCCGAGGGCAATGCAGCCTGGGCGGCGGTGCCGCTGCCCGCGCTGCCCGTCATGGCGTTGAGGTGGCTGCTGCCTTCCCGCTGCGCCTCGAAGTTCAGCTGGTAGTTGCCGGTGTACCCGGAGCCGGTGCCGCTGCCGGCGACGGCCGGGTCGTAAGTGACGTTGCCGTAGCCGCTGATGCCGATGTAGTAGCTGCCCGCGGCAGGCGCCGAGAAGACCAGCGGGTTGCCGTCGTTGGGACCGAAGTAGCGCAAGGCCTGCTCCACGCCGGCCGCATTGAAGATCCGCACGCTGGAATAGTTGTCGCTCGGCGTCACGGTCACGCGCAGCACGCTGCGCGCGTCCAGCACCACCGAGTAGAAGTCGACGTCGCGGTTGCCGGAGGCGCCGTCGCCGACCACTGCCGTCGCCGCGGCCCGCGCATCGCGCAGCTGGCCGAGGGCCACCGCCGTGCCGAGCGTGTCGGAGGGATCGGCGCCTTGCGGCAGGATGCCCAGGTCGGTCGACCCGGCGGCGCGCCGCAGGGTGCTGCTTCCGCCGGCGGTGCTGACCGTGACCACATTGCCGACCGCCCCCGTCGGGACGACCAGCGTCAGCAGTTGCTGGTCGCGGTTGGTGCCGCTGCCGTCGAAGACCGTCCTCACGCTGAAGTTGCCGACCGGGCGCCCGCCGACCGTCACCGACAGCTCGGGACTGACGAGGCCCGTTCCCTCGATCAGCAAGGTATTGCCGGCGGCCACGTCACCGCTGACGCCGCGCAGCGTGGGCACGACCTGCAAGTTGAAGCTGGTGCCGCTGCCCAGCACGGTGACCGCACCCGAGCGCGCCAGGGCCGGCACCACCACGCTGAGGGTCGTGCCGTTGGCG
>NZ_JAKLTM010000012.1 GCF_022012305.1 Ramlibacter paludis
GGGTGATCGCCTGGCCCGCATTGGCCGAGGCCTCGCCCGCGTTCGCCGCCGTGCCGCGCAGCGCCGTACTCGTCACCGAGGCCAGGTTCACGCTGTAGCTCGCGCTCTGGCCACCGTCGGTGCTGACCGAGATGGCGCCGAAAGCGGCGTCCCCGAGCGGCACCGTCACCCGCACATAGCCGTTCGGGACGTAGCCGTACACCGCGTCACCGCGGCCGAACACGTCGGGGCCCGTGTTGATTCCGCCGTCGAACACCACCAGGCTGCCGAAGTGGTACTCGCTGGCCGAGCCCTCCACGAAGCCCAGGCCGGCGACCAGCACGCTGGCATACGAGCCGTCTCCCGCAACCCACTCCACATCCACGTCGGTGATCGCCGGGACGATCTGCAGCGGCACCGCCGCGCCGTTGACGTCGCCCACCAGCCGCACGCTTCCGGTGACCGCATGGACGGGCACCGTGACCAGCGCCTGGCTCGCATCCGCGCTGACGCTGTTGGGCCGCACCACGATCTCGCCCCGGTTGCCGGAGGCATCCACCGTCTGGAAGACCACATCGATGCTGGTATCGAGCCCGGTCCCGGTCAAGGTGATCACCTGCCCGGGGACCGCCGCCGCGACGCCCGCATCGGCGGCAACGCCGCTGGCCGGGGTGCTGGTGATGCCGGTGAGCGCCTGGTTGAAGGCGGCGCTGGTTCCGCCCGCGGTGCTGACGCGGATCGGGCCGCTGGGCGTCGCCGGCGACGTGCCCGGCACCACCATGTTCAGCTGGCTGTTGCCTACGCCCGACGAGTAGACGTCGATGCCGTAGTTGGGCGTGCGGTCGTCCACCTGCGTGGCGCCGAAGGACACCGTCGTGCCGGCCTCCGCGAAACCCGTGCCGCGCAAGGTCAGGTTGTTGCCGACGAAGCCACCGCCCGGATTCATCGTCACGTCCGTCACGGTGGGTACCACCTGCAGCACCATGCCGCTGCGGTCACGCTCCAGCCGCACCATGCCGGTCGTCGCGCTGTCCGGCACGCGCACCGTGAGGGTCTGCGCGACCAGGTCCACCGCCGTGGGCGCCACCGACTGCTCGCCCAGGGAACCGTTCGTGTCCACGGTCGTGAAGACCACCCGGTCGGAGGACAGCAGCCCGACGCCCGCCAGCGTGAGGGTCTGGCCCGTGTTCGCGGAAGGCAGCCCCGCTTGCGCCGCCGTTCCGCTCGCCGCGCTTGCCGTCATGCCGGAAAGCCGGTTGCTGCCGCCGCGCATCGCCTCGAAGTTCAGCTGGTAAGTGCCGGTGTAGCCCGACGACGTTCCGCTGCCGCCCACGCTGGGGTTGTAGCCGATGTTGCCGTAGCCGCTGATCCCGACGTAATAGGTGCCGGAGGCGTTCGCCGTGAACTCCAGCGGGTTGCCGTCATTGGGGCCGAAGTAGCGCGACGCCTGCTCCACGCCACCCGCATCGAAGATCCGCACGGTGCTGTAGTTGGCGCTGGGCGTGACGGTCAGCCGCAGCGCGGCGTGCGCATCCAGCGTCAGGGCATACAGGTCGACGTCGAGCGGTCCACCGATGTCGGCGGTCACCGCGGTGTGCGCATCCCGCAGCAGGCCGAGGGAGACAGCCGCCGCCAGTGTGTCCGGGGGGTCGCTCGCCTGGGCCTGGATGCCGTTGTCGGCCAGGACCACGCCGTGCCGGTTGGCTGCGGTGCCGCCGGCCGTGCTGACCACGACCGCCTGGCCCGTCAGCGTCCCGGCGGGCACGACCAGCGTGAGCAGCTGCTGGTCGCGGTTGGTGCCGCTGCCGTCGAAGATGGTCCGCACCGTGTAGTCGGTGACCGTGAGGCCGCCTACGGTGATGACCAGGTCATTGCGGGTGAGACCGGTTCCTTCGGCCAGCAAGGTATTCCCGGCAGCCACGTCACCGCTGACGCCGCGCAGCGTGGGCACGACCTGCAGGTTGAAGCTGGTGCCGCTGCCCAGCACGGTGACCGCGCCCGAGCGCGCCAGGGCCGGCACCACCACGCTGAGGGTCGTGCCGTTGGCA
>NZ_JAKLTM010000013.1 GCF_022012305.1 Ramlibacter paludis
CGTAGATCCTATGACGTGAGTTGAGTCAGCTGCAGAGTTGTCCTAAACATGGAGTTCTCAGACCGTGTTCAGGAGCGACATATGCAACCGACTCAACCCGTAAATGTTAATCCGGTCCTGGAGGCCGCTTTGGAGTTGGCCGACAAGTCCTGGAAGATCGCCGCGACCGACGGCCAGCGCTTAAATCCGGCGGTGTTGAATCTCGCCGCGGAGAACCTATGGGAGCGGCTGGAAGGTTTGGTAGGGCGCCTGGACGATCTGAAGCGGCGCTGGGCACTGCCTGCGGATTGCCCCGTGGTCTTGCTCTATGAAGCCGGCCAGGACGGCTTCTGGGTCGCTCGCGCCTTGGAGAGCAAAGGGATCACGGCGCTGGTGATCGATCCTGCGAGCGTTCAAGTGACGCGCCACGCCCGGCGCGCGAAAACCGATCGCCTGGACGCCCTGAAGCTGCTAGGGGAGCTGCGCGCCTGGCGCCGCGGCGACCGGCGCGAACTGCGCGTCCTGTCGATCCCGACCCCGCGTGACGAGGGCAAGCGACAGCTGTCGCGCGAGCGGGGGCTGCTGCAAAAGGAGATCGGCCAGCACCGTGATCGGATGGTCAAGCTGCTACGTACGCAAGGCTGCAAGGTGCAGATCGACAACCGTTTCGTCGAACGCCTGATGGCAGGGGAAGTGCGATGTGCAGATGGGCGCCGGATCCCCGAGGAGCTATGGCATCGACTGGTGCACGAGTGCGAGCGCTTAGACCTTGCGCGGCAGCAGTTCGCAGCGACCGAAAGGACCTTGCTGCATGACTTGCCGGATGATGCCCAACGCTGCATCGCCATGCTGTCGAGGCTGAGAGGTGTCGGCTGGGTGGGGGCCATGCGGCTGGTGTTGGAGCTGCTGTGGCGCGACTTCACCAACCGACGGCAGGTTGGCGCCTGCGTCGGTCTCGTGCCGCAACCGTATGACAGCGGTGACAGCCATGTCGACCAGGGCATCAGCAAGCAAGGCAACCGACGGGTGCGGGCGCTGCTCATCGAGATGGCATGGTGCTGGCTGAAATACCAGCCGGGCAGTGAGCTGGCGCAATGGTTTGCCAGACGAACCCAGGGGCAGAACAAGCGAGGGCGGCGCGTCGCGATTGTGGCGGTGGCCAGGCGCCTGGCGATCGCCCTGTGGCGCTACTTGCGCGAGGGCCTCGTGCCCGCCGGGGCGCAGCTGAAGGTTTGATGCCGATTTGTTGATCAGGAAAGGAGCAAGGCAAGCCGCTGGCGGCAAAGACGAAGCGCCGGCACTGATGCAGTTGAGCAAGCCCGGACCACAGCCTGGTCGCCGTAACTGCGACCGTCGATAGTAGATGGGGCTTGCTGGGATCGAGGTCACCTGAGCGCAAGAGCGCATGCAGGATCAGGTCTGGCGCCCAGGCGCCACACGGATAGAAGGTGGTTGCGACGTCGAAGACGTCCACGACAGGATGACCGAGAGATTGCGCCAGCGCCGAGCGGGCTTCACGCCT
>NZ_JAKLTM010000014.1 GCF_022012305.1 Ramlibacter paludis
CCCACGTTGCCGGTGCGCGTGAGCGTGCCCAGCACGCCGGTGTCGTCCACGCCCTGGAACTGCACCAGCGTGCTGCCGGTGAAGCCCTGCCCCTGCAGCACGATCGCCTGGCCGGTGATGGCCGAGGGCTGGGCCGCATTGGCCGCCTGCCCGCCGTTGGCGGTCGCCAGGATACCCGTGAACTGCGAGGGCGGCTGGGCCGGCGTGCTCGGCCCGGCGATCTGCGCGTAGCCACCCTCGGTGGTGACGCGGATCGGCCCGTCCAGCGTGCGCGTGGCCACCACCGACAGCGTGTCGTTGCGCCCGCCCGTGACGTCCAGCGGATACAGGTTGGTGGCGCCATCGGCGAAGGCCACGCCGCCGATGGTGATCGTGCTCGCGCCTTCCATGAAGCCGCTGCCGTACAGGTAGAAGTTGCTGTCCTCGCCCGGCCCGCCCTGCGTGGCCGCCAGCGTCGGCACGATCTGCAGCCGCACCCCCGGCGTGGCGCGCAGCGTCTGCACCGCATCGCCGGCAAAGACGTTGCTCAGGCTCTCGCGCAGCAGGCTCACGCCATCCACGCTCACGTCCACCAGGTCCGGCCCCGCATTGCGGCTGGCGCCGTCCCAGCTGTCGAAGACCAGCAGGTCGAAGTGCAGCGTGTAGCTCTGGCCCGCGGTGAGCCCGCCCAGGTTCAGGGTCTGCCCGCCGTTGTTCAGCCGGCCCAGGAAGCGCGTGAAGGCGCCCCGCTCGCTGCCGTCGATGGACGCAGCGCCCCACTGCGCCGCCGCCGTGCCCTCGAAGTCGTCGCTGAACAGCGTCGCGGCACCTTGGGTGAGCCGCACGTTGTCCAGGCCCCAGCTCTCGTTGCCCGCGTCTTCCAGGCCCGCGTCGGCGAAGCGCACGCTGGCCGTAGTCCCGCCGGCCGTGAAGGTGACGCTGACGTCGCGGTACACCGCGTCCGCATAGCTGTTGAAGCCCATGTTGCGCCAGCCGGCGTTGACCACCCGCACGTCCCCGGTGGTCGCCGCGTCCGGCACCTGCACCTGCAGCCGCGTTCCCGCCGCGTTGATCCCCAGCGGCGTCACCGCCACCGTCTGCCGGCTGCCGCCGTTGTCCAGCGTCTCGAACAGCACCCGCGTGCCCGGCCCGAAGTTGGTCCCGACCAGCTCGATCACCTGCCCCACGTTGGCCGCAGCCTGCAGCGCGCTGGCCGCCACCCCGTCGGTCGCGGTTGCCACCACCTGCGACAGCGTCGCCGTCGGCACCGCGGCGCTGTCCCCGTTGGTCTGCACCTTGTAGATCACGCCATGGGTCGAAGCCACCAGCAGCGAGCCGTCGCCTGCGAAGGCCAGCCCCGCGACCTCGTTGTCGTTCACGCCCTGGCTGCGCAGGTCGACTCGCCGCACTTCGGCGCCGGCACGCGTCACTTCCACCAGCGTGTAGA
>NZ_JAKLTM010000015.1 GCF_022012305.1 Ramlibacter paludis
AAGCCGCACGTCAACGTGGGCACCATCGGCCACGTGGACCATGGCAAGACGACCCTGACGGCGGCGATCACCACCGTGCTGTCGAGCAAGTTCGGCGGCGAAGCCAAGGCGTACGACCAGATCGACGCGGCGCCCGAAGAAAAGGCGCGCGGCATCACGATCAACACCGCGCACGTCGAGTACGAGACGGCCAAGCGCCACTACGCGCACGTGGACTGCCCCGGCCACGCCGACTACGTGAAGAACATGATCACCGGCGCCGCCCAGATGGACGGCGCGATCCTGGTGGTGTCGGCTGCCGACGGCCCGATGCCCCAGACCCGCGAGCACATCCTGCTGGCGCGCCAGGTGGGCGTGCCGCACATCATCGTGTTCATGAACAAGTGCGACATGGTCGACGACGCCGAGCTGCTCGAGCTGGTCGAGATGGAAGTGCGCGAACTCCTGACCAAGTACGACTTCCCCGGCGACGACACCCCGATCATCAAGGGCTCGGCCAAGCTGGCGCTCGAAGGCGACAAGGGCGACCTGGGCGAGCAGGCCATCATGCGCCTGGCCGATGCCATGGACAGCTACTTCCCCGATCCGAAGCGCGCGGTGGACGGCGCCTTCCTGATGCCGGTGGAAGACGTGTTCTCCATCTCCGGCCGCGGCACCGTGGTGACGGGCCGCGTGGAGCGTGGCGTGATCAAGGTCGGCGAGGAAATCGAGATCGTGGGCCTGGTGCCGACGGTCAAGACCACCTGCACCGGCGTGGAAATGTTCCGCAAGCTGCTCGACCAGGGCCAGGCCGGCGACAACGTCGGCATCCTGCTGCGCGGCACCAAGCGTGAAGAAGTCCAGCGCGGCCAGGTGCTGTGCAAGCCGGGTTCGGTCAAGCCGCACACGCACTTCTCCGCCGAGATCTACGTGCTGAGCAAGGACGAGGGCGGCCGCCACACCCCGTTCTTCAACAACTATCGCCCGCAGTTCTACTTCCGCACGACGGACGTGACCGGCGCGATCGAGCTGCCGAAGGACAAGGAAATGGTCATGCCCGGCGACAACGTGACGATCACCGTCAAGCTGATCGCCCCGATCGCCATGGAAGAAGGCCTGCGCTTCGCCATCCGCGAAGGCGGCAAGACCGTCGGTTCCGG
>NZ_JAKLTM010000016.1 GCF_022012305.1 Ramlibacter paludis
GGGCTGAGCACGGCGACGGACGTGCTGCTGCGCTGGAAGGACGTCAACGGCAACCCGTCGATGACGCGGCTGAGCCCGACGATCGCGGCGGCCGACGGCACCAGCGCGACGCTGGTGCTGCCGCGCGAAGCCAATGGCGCCTACCGGCTGCAGGTGTTCGGCTCGGCCAGCCAGCCGCTGCTGCAGATCGTGCCGACGCTGGACGGCTTCGACGTGAGCGGCACGCAGACCTCCCTCGTCGGCTCGGGCTTCGTCGAAGGTGGCGGCAGCTATGCGTTCCAGGGGCTGACGCTGGCCGACACGAGCACCGACGGCGCGACCGACGTGTACTACAGCGACGTGCAGAACGGCCGGGTGTACTTCAACAACACGGCTTCGCAGCACGGGCTGGGCACGGTGAGCGCGACGACCGCGGGCGGCACCTCCGAGGCGCTGAACCTGAACTTCCTGCGCATGCCGATCGGCACGCCGGGCGACGTGGCGGTGG
>NZ_JAKLTM010000017.1 GCF_022012305.1 Ramlibacter paludis
CGGCTGCGTTGTCGCGATGGAAGCCTGCTCGGGTGCGCACCATTGGGCCCGTCGACTTCAGCGACTGGGCTTGCAGCCGCGGCTGATCGCGCCGCACTTCGTCACGCCGTACCGCATGGAAGGCAAAGGCGGCAAGAACGACGCGACCGATGCCGCCGCCATCTGCGAAGCGGCGTCCCGGCCCAAGATGCGATTTGTCGCCATCAAGAGCTGCGCGCAGCAAGGCGTGCTGTGCGTGCACCGGCTTCGTGAAGCCTACAAGGAGGAGCGCACCGCGTGCATCAACCGCATACGCGGCTTGCTCAGCGAGTTCGGCCTGGTGTTTCCGCTCGGTCCAAGCGCGCTGCGGGCGCAACTGGGCGACGCGCTGGAGGATGCCTCCAACGAGCTTCCTGGCTGTGCGCGCCTCGGATTGGACCGCGCGTTT
>NZ_JAKLTM010000018.1 GCF_022012305.1 Ramlibacter paludis
GCGCATTGGCGGGCTCTGGATGCGGAGATCGCGTGGTGTGATGCACAGATCAGCGACGATGCCAAACAAGATGCCCAGGCGCAGCGCTTGCTGCCAATCCGCGGCGTCGGCCCCACCAGTGCGAGCGCGCTGGTCGCCTGCGTGGCTGACTTCCGCCAGTTCCGCGGCGCCGGCCAGTTCGCCGCCTGGCTGGGGCTGGTGCCGCGGCAGAACTCCAGCGGTGGCAAGGCTTCACTGGGCGGGATCACCAAACGCGGCGAAGACTACTTGCGCACCTTGCTGATCCAGGGCGCCCGCTCCGTCGTGGGTACCGCG
>NZ_JAKLTM010000019.1 GCF_022012305.1 Ramlibacter paludis
CGGCCAACGGCGACCTCTGGAGCAGCGACTTCGCCAACCCGGGGCACCTGCTGCGCATCAGCGCGGCGACCGGCGAGGTGCTGCAGACGATCACGCTGACCAACGACTTCGGCACGCCCTACAGCTTCAACTACACGGGGCTGCAGTTCGTCGCGGCGGACATGACGCTGGGCACGACGGCGGTGCCCGCGGGCAGCCTGCTGCTGTTCAACGGCTATCCGAACCCGGACCGGGTGGTGGCCGTGAATGCGGCGACCGGCGCGGTGCTGGGCGGGGTGAGCCTGGATGGCAACTACGACCTGATCGGC
>NZ_JAKLTM010000002.1 GCF_022012305.1 Ramlibacter paludis
AGGTGATCGCCTGGCCCGCATTGGCCGAAGCCTCGCCCGCGTTCGCCGCCGTGCCGCGCAGGGCCGTGCTCGTCACCGAGGACAGGTTCACGCTGTAGCTCGCGCTCGTGCCGCCGGCCGTGCGGATGCTCACCGGCCCGAACACACCGTCGCTCAAGGGCACCGTCACCCGCACGTAGCCGTTGGGCACGTAGCCGTAGAACGGGTCGCCTCGGCCGAACACGTCCGGACCGTCGTTCGGGCTGCCATCCAGCACCACCTCGCTGCCGAAGCGGTACTCGCTGGCAGCGCCGTCCACGAAGCCGGTGCCTGCGATCAGCAGGGTCGCATTGGAGCCATCGCCCCACAGGGACTCCACCTGCAGGTCGGTGATGACCGGCAGCACCTGCAAGGGGAAGGTGCCGTCGGCGAAGTCGGTGCGCGTGCCGCCCACCTGCGAGAAGACCGTCGCATCGCCGGTGATGGCGTCGATGGGCACGGTGAAGACGGCGACGCCGCGCGCCGCGTCGAAGCGGGTGATGCCGACGACACGCGTGCCGACATTGCCATTGCCGTCGGAGACGGTGAACTGCGCGCGCGCGGTGGCCGGGTCGAACGGCACCGAAATGCCGATCTGCTGCCCCGGGTTGGCCGAAGGCGCCGTGAGGATCTCCGGCACGCCGAGCGCCGCCCGCACGTCGCTGGCGGGCCGGATGCTGAAGCTGCGGACGATGTCGCCCACCAGCACGTTGCCGGCCCGGTCGCTCACTGCGCTGGCCGGGAGCGTGAAGCGGTACTCGCCGGGCGGCAGGTAGCCGTCGACGACGAAGCTCACCGACTGCCCGAAAGCCCGGGTGTCGAGCCGCACCGGCACCACGACGTCGTCGGCCGTCCCGAACGTGCCATCGGCGCCCGCTCGCAGCAGGCTGCCGCCGGTCGCCGCCAGCCGCGCGGTGTCGAGGGGCTCGTCGAAAGTCAGTTCGACCGAGCGCAGGAAGAAGCGCCGCGCGCCCTCTTCCAGGTTGATGACCTGCAGCTGCGGCGGGAAGGTGTCGGGCACCACGGACACCGCCAGCACGTTGGAGAGTCCCACGTTCCCGCCGGTGTCGGTGGCCCGCACCTGCAAGGTCATCGTGGTACTGCCGCCGGCGACGAGAGGCGCCTGGGCGAACAGTTCCCAGGGGAAGGCGACGTCGCTGGACACCACCTGCCCGTTGACCAGCAGTTGCACGTTGCGGACCTGGACGTCGTCCGTGATCGTGGGCACCACGCGGATCGGTCGGCCTTCCAGGATCTGCACCCCGGGCGTCGCCGCATCGGCGTCGGCGCCGTCGGCGGTGATGGACAGGGTCGGCGGCACCCCGTTGGTATCGAAGGCCGCGTAGTTCACCACCTGCAGGCCGCCGGTGCCGTCGGCGACGAAGGCCAGGCCGTTGGCCAGCGCGAGGTCGCGCGGCACTTCCGGCAGGTTGATTCGCGTGACCAGGTTGCCGGTATTCGCCGGATCCGCCGCACTGAGCACGTCGAGCGCCCGGAAGGCGCCGAACACGAAGCTGCTGCTGCCGACCCCGACCGCGAGCCCGGAGCCGTTGAGGGCCAGCGCGGTGCCGGCGACCGCGTTGTTGTCCACGCCGGACAGCAGCTGCAGGTGGTCCGGGTCGGCGATGTTCACCGTCACGAAGCCGGCGATGCCGCCGTTGCCGGCGCCGATGTAGGCGACGCCGCCGCCGACGAACACCTTGCCGCCCCAGGCCGGCAGCTGCAGCGCGTTGCGGATCGTCAGCGTGTTGCCGGTGATGGCGATGGAACGCAGGCTGCCGGTTCCGTCCACCGCATACAGGTTGCCGCCTTCCAGGTCGAGGTCGAGCACGCCGTTGGCGCTCGCGCCGAGTTCCAGCGTGGTCCGCACTTCGCCGGTGTTCAGGTCGATCATGGCAATGCTGTTGCCGGAGCTGGCGAAGGCCAGGCCGTCACGCGCCACCACGTGGGTGACCGGATGGGCCAGCGCCACGGTCTGCAGCAGCACCGGCGCAGCCGGATTGCTGATGTCGACGAGATGCAGCCCGGCTTCGTTGCCGGCCACCGCCGCGATGCCGCGTTGCGCATCCGCGGCCACGTCGGTGTTGGTGCCGGGCAGGTCGAGTTCCGCCAGGACGGCGGGCCGCGTCATGCGGGAGGCATCCACCACGGCCAGGCCATGGTTGTCGGTCGCCACCAGCGCCGTCACCACCGAGGGATCGCCGGTCGACCCGATCACGGCCACGGCGGCGGCCGACCCGCTGAGGCTGGCCGCGGAGACGACGCCCACCGGGATGCCCAATCCGCCCAGGGGATCCAGCCCCTGCTGGATCTCGGTGAAGTCGTCCAGGCCGTCCTTGTCGGTGTCGCTGACGCCCGGCCCGGTGCCGATCGCGAACTCGACGTCGTCGGGCAGGCCGTCGCCGTCGGAGTCCCGCTGCGTGCTGGCACCGAACACCATCGTGGCCGTCAAGTCGGTGCCGCCGCCCGAACGGGCGGTGGTTCCGTAGCTGTGGGTCACCAAGCCGGTGGCGGGGTCGAAGCCGGCGATGTGGTAATGCTGCTGCGCCGGCAGGAACATGCTGAAGTTGCCCGCGGCATCGCTGGTCGCGCGCAAGGCCGGGACGGAAGGCAGGTCCGGGTTGTTGATCGCGAAATAGTCGTTGCCCCACTGCACCGTGGGCAGGGACGTCGTCCCGGTGCCCACCAGGGACAGCCGCAGGTTCGGCTGCGCGGGATCGTTGGTCACGACGTTGACCAGGCCGCGCAGCAGGCCCAGCTGGTCGGCCGCGAAGGTCCCGCCGAAGGAGAAGCTCTCGCCGCGCGCAAGTGTGATGGGCGTGGTCGCCAGGTCCGCGGGGACGCCCAGCAGGCCGAAGGCGCCGGAGCCTTCGGTCATCGTGATGCCGGAGATCACCAGCGGCATGCTGCCGTCGTTGGAGATGGAGAACACGTTGGCGCGCTGGTGCGCGGTCGCGCCGAGCGTCATGCCGCCGAAATTGTTCCCGCCCACGGCCACCCGCGCGAGCGGCGTGGCGCTGATGGCCGTGCCCGCCAGCGCGATGTGGAAGGACGGCACGGACGCGCCGTTGGTCGCGATGGTCAGGCCGTCTTCGGCCTGGCCCCGCACGGCGGGATCAAAGGCCAGCACCAGCGAGGTGGACTGGTCCTGCGCAAGCGTGCTGCCGGCAATCCCGGTGCTGACGATGCGGAAGCCCCGGTCACCATGGTCCAGGCTGAGCGAGTCGAGGTCGAGCGTCTCGTAGCCGGTGTTGGTCAGCGTCAGGGTCAGCGTCGACTGCGCGCCGCCCAGGCCGTCGGCCGCCACTTCGCCGAAGGAAAGCGCCGTGTTGGGCAGCAGGTCCTGCGCCGCCAGCCGGATGCCCAGTTCGGGCATCGGCGAACCCATCTGCGGGTCCCGCGCGCCGGCGGTGCTGCCCGGCAGGTTGATGTTGTTGCGGTACATCGCCAGTTCGGCGGTCAGCGGCGTGTCCCCGTCCGCCTGCAAGCCGAGCGCGGCGCGCAACAGGGCAATGTTCTGGGCGGCGAACGTGAGATCCGCGTCGGCTGCGCCACCGGCCCGCATGATGTCGTTGGGCGGGTTGATATTGCCGAACGGCGCCACGTTCAGGTAGGCATCGTTGAGGCCGAAGGTGTGGGCCAGTTCGTGGCTGACCGTGTTGGCCAGGTATTGCGCGAAAGTCGCGCCGCTCGTCCAGTTGATGTTGATGGCGACCGCGAACTTGCCGGCATTGGAGACGCTCGCGTTGAGCGACTCGACCAGCGCATATTCCAGCGCGGCCTGGCTCAGGGTCGGGGCGCCCGCCAGCGGACGCATCGCGAGGAAGCCCTTGAGGTAACTGTCGTTGCCCTGGGTGTCGTAGTTCGCCTCGCCGAACAAGCCCGAGCCGAGGTCGACCCACGTCATCTTCACGTCCGCGAGGAAGTTGCCGCTGACGACCTGGTAATCCGCCGAGACCGGCGAGTAGTCGGCCGCCACGGCATCCTTCAGCGCCGTCGCCTCCGTGGCCAGCATGGCATCCATCTGGGCCTGCGTGTACGCCTGTCCCGGCAGGAAGTTCGCGAACTGCGCCAGGAACGGCGCCGCCGCGATGCGCAGCTTGGCCGCATTGGTGATCTGCTTGATCGCCACGTCGTCGGCCGTGCCCGGCAAGCCGTCGGCACCGGGGAGCGTGGCGTCGGTCAGGCCGCCGCCGTAATCGTAGACCACGCGGGTGACGTCGTCGGCGGTGCCCAGGGTCGCATCCGCGCCCGCGCTGACGGCCGATTGCAGGGCCCGGATCACGCGCTCCAGTTCGGTCTTGTAGTCGCTTTCGTTGACGCTGATCGTGGTGGGATCCGTCGCCGTCCCCTTGGTGACGATCGTGCCCACGGTGATGTCGCCATCGGTCGGGTCCGTCACCACGATGCTGAAGCTGTCGGTGCGCGCCCCGGTCAGGAACGGGTCGAACTTCCAGACCGCCGTCTGGGTGCCGGAGAAACTGCCGCTCAGGTCGAAGGGCGTGATCGCCGGGCCGTCGAACGTCGTCGGCGCCGATGCCAGGTGCAGGTCGACGTTCTTCTGGCGCGCGATCCCGTCGGTGTCGGCGCGCAGGAACGCCGCCGTGTTCCCGCTTAGCGTGGCGGCCACCGGCGCATCCACCACGTCGACCCAGCGGTCGACGTAGAAGGTGTCGATGGTCCGGATGCGGTCGCCGTTGCTCTTCTGCTCGATCGTCGTGATCTTGATCTTCGAGCCGTACAACTGGTCGCGGTTGAGGTTCGCGATGCCGTTGGCGCCGAACATCTCCACGTAGCTCTTCGCGGCCACGGCGAAGGTCTTGGAGGGCCCGCCAGGCGACAGCGTGAACGACTGTCCCACGATGCCAAGGTCGCCGGTCTGCTTGGCGAAGTCCGCCAGCGGCCCATCGAGCTCGATCGTCACGTTGATGAACGGGTCCTGGTTGCTGCCGGGATGGTGCGGCGGCACGTCGCAATCCGGGATCGGCGGCGGCGGCGGCTGGTTCGGCAGCGGCGGCGGCGCGTTCCACTGCCGGCTGAAGATGCTCTGGCCCGCGGCATCGCCGGTGATGAAGGCCAGCGCCTGCGCCGGATTCGTGATCACCTGCTCGCTCGGGTCCACCGGCGTGGGCTCCGGCGGCGGGCCGCCCGATCCGCCGCAGCCGCCGGGTGGCGTGAGGCCGTGCCAGCCCGGCGCGCGTATGCCGGAATCGTCGTCCGAGACGACAGTGAGCCCGTCTTCGGAAACAGTGCCGGTGCCGTTGATGACGAGCATCCCGGTGGTGTGGTCGAAGCTCAGGATGTTGAGCTTGGAACCCGGCGCGGCATTGAAGACGTTGGGCAGCGTGATCTTCACCGGCGTCGCGAACGTGGCCACGCCCGGCGCCTGGATGGTGATGTCGAAGGTGTGCTCCAGGACGCCCGGCGGCAGCATGTCGCGCACGAGGTCCGGCGGCACCGTGCTGATGCCGACCTTCACGTTGGTGAGGATTTCCCCCGATTCCCCGATGGCGGTGCCCGGCTGGATGGTCAGGGTCAGGGCCTGGCGTTCCTCCGCGGTCAGCTGGGGCGCGGAAGCGCCGTCGGTGACCGTCACCACGGTCGCCTGCGTGTCGCTCACGGACTGCAGCACGCTGGCTTGCACGCGCGGCAGGTAGACCTCCTGCCGGTCGGCATTCGCGTCCTGCTCGGCCTGCGCACCCATGCTGCCCATGACGGTGTTGGTGACCCCCGCATCGAGGTCGATGTGCATCACCATCTCGGGGAAGAAGACACCTGCCGGCGCGTTGGTCGCCGTGCGGCCGTCCACCGCCAGCTTGACCGCGCCCGCCGGGATGTTCTCCAGCGTGAACATCCCCTGCGCATCGGTGTACACGAACTCGCTTTCGCGCCCGAGGATGTAGACCTTGGCATGCGCGATGGGGTTCAGGAAGACGTCGTCGGGCGTGTGGATGATCCCGTCGGGGCCGCGGCGGATGTCGTCGAAAGTCATCGGCTGCAGGTCGGGGCCGGGATCGACGACGCGGCCGACCAGGCGGGTGCCGGCCAGCGTCGTGGTGCTGACGGTGGTGAAACTGGCGGTCCGGGTGCCGCCGGCCACGCCGTCGTTGTCGGCATCGAGGAAGATGCCGTCGGCGGCGCCGCGGATCAGCGAGCCTTCCAGGTGCACGGTCACCTGCGAGGAGCCAGGCATTGGCGTGTTGAAGAACAGCCAGGCATAGGTGCCGTCCAGCGCCGGGACGATGGTCGTCGCCAGCCGGCTGCCGTCCGGACCGGTGGCATAGAAGGAGTCCGCGGTCAGCGTGGCGGCGTTCACGGCGCGCGAGAAGCGCACCTGGGGCCGGACCGTCACGCCGACCTCGGCCGCCCCCTCGGCCGGCGACAGGTCGGTCACCACGAAGGGGGCCAGCGCGTCGACGACGAAGGTGCGCGTCAGGGTCGTCGCGTTGCCCGAGGCGTCGCGGGCGTTCACGCGCAGGACGTGTTCGCCGATGTCGACGCTGCCGTACGGCAGCACCTGGTCGAAGCTGCTCTGGGCGGCGTCGAAAGCGATGCTGCGCGCGGGCCCGCCGTCGATCGTGTAGTTCAGCAGGGTGAGGCCCGAAATGCCGCCGTCGGCGGTGCCGGCAAGGCGCGTGCCGGCCACCAGCGTTGCGTTGTCCGGCACGCTCGTGAGCGTGACCACGGGGGCACTGGTATCGAGCACGAAGCTGCGTGTCAGGCCGGCACTGATGTTGCCGGCGGCGTCGCGGGCGATGAGCGTGACCGTGTGGGTGCCGTCCGCACTGCCGTCCAGCGCCAGGCTGGTGGTGATGGTGAAGCGGAAGTCGCTGCCCAGCGCGATGTCCTGCAGCGGGCCGCCGTCGACGCGGTACTGGGCGGCGGCAACCCCGGACAGGTTGTCCAGCACCTGCCCGCTGATCGCGATGTTGGCGTGGGCCGCAGCCGGCGTGTCCTGGAGCAGCACACTGGGCGCCTGCGTGTCCTGCGACTTGGCGAAGCGTTGCAGCACGGCGTCCGCCACCTCGCGTCCCAGGGCCTGCCCGCCTTCGTTGGAGAACTGGTAGTGGATGCCGCCGTAGATGCGGCTGCGGCCGGCCTCGTCCACGGCCTGCGTGAAGGAAGTGAAGTTGCGGGTGACGCCGGGCAGGGTCACGCTGGTGGTGGAGAAGCTGGTGTTCTCGCCGAAGGTGGCTGCCAGGATGCTGGCGGCCGCCGCACTGAAGGTGGAGTGGCCGGAAACGTATTCGGGGTGCGGCGGCGTGAGCAGCAGCGGACGCCACGCTTCGTCGGCGCTGGTGGCCGGGTTGTCGTCCAGGCCCGCGTTCGTGATGGCGGTTTCCGGGCGCCAGAGGTCCCAGGTGTACTTGGTGTCCCAGCAGGCAATGGCGGCGTCGGCCAGCGCGACGTTCAACTGAGCGAACAGCCGCGCGTTGGCGCTCAGGCTGTTGCCATGCGCCAGCGCGACTTCGGCGGCGATCTGGTTCCAATGGCCCGGCGGCGTGTAGCTGCCGCCGCCATCGGCCCAGAAATGGGCCTGCTGGGTCTGGTCGGCCGTGCGCACGCTGCCCGTGGCCGAACCGAGGGCCTTGGTTTCTTCCACGGCCGCGGCATAGGCCGCGGTGTCGAGCGCGGGCGGCGGCGGCAGCCGGAACTGCGAACCCGCGTCCAGCGCGAACGGCGTCACGTCCTTCCACTGCGGGTCCTGGGCCAGCATGAACATCGGTCCCACCGGACGCCACAGGCCGACGTCCTGGCTGCCGGGGAAGTCGACGAAGGCGTCGTAGCCGTCGTGCAGGCGCAGCTGCCAGATCGCGTCGGCCACCGCGCGGCCGAGCGCGATGCCGGTGTCCTTGGCCGCACCGTCGGCGATGGCACCGAGGCTGGACGCCAGGGCGGCATCCAGCGCCGGCTGCTGGCCGGGGAAGTGCAGCGTGAGGATGCGGTGGGCGGCGACGGCCGTTGCCGCTTGCGCCGAGACCGGTCCGGAGACGCTCAGGTGGACCATGTAGGCCGGGGTGCCTTCGATCGCGGCGAGCGTGTCGTAGACCGCCAGGCTTTCCATGGCCAGCAGGCGCGTGGCGATCGGGACGTCGGTGACGTCACGCTGGATCGCGCGCAGGGCGATGTTCGACCAGGTGAGCACCGCGTCGGAGCCGGTGGCGGCCACCCGCGTGATGGTGCGCGAGACCGGGGTGCTGTTGCCGGCGGCGTCCGTGAGGGTGAAGTCCAGTGCGTTGGCCCCGGGTGCCAGCGCCACGTCGGGCAGGACGACCACGCCCCCGGCGCCGGCGCGGGCCGTGAGGCCTTGCGAGGCCAGGCCCAGGTCCGCACCCTCCTCGATCGTGCCGCGCAGCTGCACGATCGCAGCCGCCGTCTGGTCGTCGAAACCGTCGAACGCGTCGGCCGCGGATACGCCGATGCTGGCGGCCGCCGGGCCCTGGGTGTCGAGCGTGAAGGTCACGTCGCGCACGCTGCTGTTGCCGGCCGCGTCGGTGGCGCGCAGGCGCAGGACGTGGGTCCCGTCCGCCAGCGTGCCGCCCGCCAGGGTGGCCAGCTGCGCGTGGGTGAAGGTGAAGGTGCCGTCGGCCTGCAGCTGCGCCATCGCGTCCGAGAACAGCGGCGCCGACCCAGGATCGAGCGCGACCTCGAAGGCGGTGACCGCCGTGTCGTCGCTGGCCCGGCCCGCGATGCCCGCGTCGCGCGTGACGCCGTCGCTTGCCGACCGGCCGGTGTCGGACTGCAGCGCCGCGGTCAGCACGGGTGCGGTGGCGTCGCCGACCTGGCGGGTGAAGGTGTAAGCCTGGCTGGCACTGTTGCCGGCCGCGTCCGTGGCCCGCAGGTCCAGCGCATTGGCGCCGGCCTCCAGCGCGATGCCGCCGAAGCTGAAGCTGCCGTCGCCGGCCGCGGTGGTGAAGCCGAGCACGAGGGCGCCCCGCGTGAGGGTCAGCTGCGCGCCGGCTTCGGCGATACCCTGGAGCGTGACAGTGGACTGGCGCGTGCTGTGGTCGCCCGCCGGATCGGTGTCGGAGGCCGGGGCCAGGTCGAAGCTCGCCACCACCGGCGCCGACCGGTCGAGCGTGAACGTGACGTCGCCCGAGCTGCTGTTGCCGGCGCGGTCGGTGGCACGCATGCGCACCGTGTGGGTTCCGTCGGCCAGCGTGCCGCCAGCCAGCGCGGCCAGCTGCGCGGGCGACAGGACGAAGTCGCCGTGGCTGTCCAGCACGGAGCTGAAGTCCGTGAACACCGGCGTGCCCGCCGGATCGAGCGCTGCTTCCAGGCGCACCACCCCCGCGTTGTCCGAGACGCTGCCCGCCAGCGTGGGATCGGTGGTCAAGCCGTCGGACGCGGAGCTGCCCGTGTCGTTCCGCAAGGCGACTCTGCCTTCCGGCTGCACGCTGTCCCGCGTGAAGCTGAAGCTGCGCGTGCTGCTGTTGCCGGCGGCATCGAGCGCCGTCACGCTGAAGGCATTGCTTCCTTCGGCCAGGGCCACGCTGCTGAAGCTGAAGCTGCCGTCCGCGGCCGCCGTCGTGGTGCCCAGGAGGGTCGTGCCGCGCATCAGCGTCAGGCGCGCCGCCGCTTCGGCGACGCCGTTGACCGTGACGGCGGCCGCATTCGTCAGCTGGTCGCCGGGCGCGCCGCTGTCGGAGGCCGCGGCCAGGTCCAGGCTGGCGATCGCGGGCGCCACGCGGTCGAGGGTGAAGGCGAAGTCGCCCGCGCCGGTGTTGCCCGCGCCATCGGTGGCGCGCAGATGCAGCGTGTGCGTTCCGTCGGCAAGCGTGCCGCCGGCCAGCAGCGCCAGCTGCGCGGCGGTCAGCACGAAGCTGCCGTCGCCCTGCAGCGCGGAGCTGACGTCGCTGAAGACCGGCGCACCGGTCCCGTCGAGGGCGGCTTCGAACCGGACCAGGCCGCTGGCGTCGGTCAGGACGCCCGCAAAAGCCGGGTCGCTGGTGATGCCATCGGTCGCGGAGACGCCCGTATCGTTCTGCAGCGCGACCTCGCCTTCCGGCTCGTCGCTGTCACGGCTGAAACTGTAGCTGCGCGTGGCGCTGTTGCCGGCCGCATCGACGGCGACCAGCTGGAAGGCGTTGACGCCGGGCGCAAGGGCCACGCTGGCGAAGGCGAAACTGCCATCGCCGGCGGAGTTGGCCGTGCCGACCACCGTCGTTCCCTGCATCAAGGTGAGCGGCACCGACGCTTCGGTGCTCCCCTGCAAGGTCACGGTCGCGGCATTGGTCAGCCGGTCACCCGGCGTGCCGCTGTCCGAAGCCGGCGCCAGGCCGAAACTGCTCACCGGCGGCACGCCGGTGTCGAGCGTGAAGGTCACGTCCCGCGTGGTGCTGTTGCCAGCCGCATCGCTGGCGCGCAAGCGCAGGACGTGCGTTCCGTCGGCGAGCGACCCGCCAGCCAGCGCGCCGATCTGCACGGCCGGCAGCAGGAAGCTGCCATCGGGCTGCAGGCTGGCGGTGACGTTGGTGAACGCGGAGCCAGCGGCTGGATCCAGTGCGGCTTCCAGGCGGATGACGCCACGATCGTCCGCGACGCTGCCGACGATGGCGGCCTCGCGCGTCACGCCATCGCCGGGCGACACGCCAGTGTCGCTTTGCAGGGCGGCGTTCAGGGTCGGCGCGCTCGCGTCCCGCGTGAAGGTGAAGGAGCGGGTCGTGCTGTTGCCGGCGGCGTCCGTGCTGACCACGCCAAAGGTATTGGCGCCCGGCGCAAGCGCTACGGCATTGAACGTGAAGCTGCCGTCGCCCGCCGCATTCGTCACGGCCAGGGGCGTGGTCCCGCGCACCAGCGTCACCGTTGCCGCCGCTTCGCTGCGGCCGGTGAGGCTCACGGTGCTGGCATTGGTGACCTGGTCGCCCGCGGTTCCGCTGTCGGAGGCCGGCGCGAGGTCGAAGCTGGGGATGGCCGGCGCCACGCGGTCGAGCGTGAAGGCGACGTCCCGCGACGTGCTGTTGCCGGCGGCGTCGGTCGCGCGCAGCCGCAGGGTGTGCGCCCCGTCGGCGAGCGTGCCCCCGGCCAGGCCGGCCAGCTGCGACGCCGACAAGACGAAGGCCCCGCCGGACTGCAGGGAGGCGGTGACGTTGCTGAAGACGGACGTGGCGGACGGGTCCAGCATCGCTTCCAGCCGGGTGACCGCGACGTTGTCGGTGGCGGTGCCCGTCACCGCCGCCTCACGCGTCACGCCATCGCTGGCCGACGCGCCGGTGTCGCTTTGCAATGCGGCGTTCAGGGTCGGCGCGGTGGCATCGCGCGTGAAGACGAAGGAGCGGGTCGTGCCGTTGCCGGCTGCATCCGTGCTGACCACGTCGAAGGCGTTGGCGCCCGGGGCCAGCGCCACGCCATTGAACGTGAAGCTGCCCTCGGCCGCCGCCGTCGTCGCAGCCAGGGTGGTGGTTCCGCGCACCAGCGTCACCGTTGCCGCCGCTTCGCTGCGGCCAGTGAGGCTCACGGCGCTCGCATTGGTGACTTGGTCGCCCGCGGTACCGCTGTCGGAGGCCGGCGCGAGGTCGAAGCTAGAGATGGCCGGCGCCACGCGGTCGAGCGTGAAAACGAGATCGCGAGACGTGCTGTTGCCGGCGGCGTCGGTCGCGCGCAACCGCAGGGTGTGGGCCCCATCGACGAGCGTGCCGCCGGCCAGGCCGGCCAGCTGCGACGCCGACAGCACGAAGGCCCCGCCGGACTGCAAGGACGCAGTGACGTTGCTGAAGACGGACGTGGGGGACGGGTCCAGCATGGCTTCGAGCCGGGTGACCGCCACGTTGTCGGTGGCGGTGCCCGTCACCGCCGCCTCACGCGTCACGCCATCGCTGGCCGACGCGCCGGTGTCCGCCTGCAGGGCAGCGGTCACTACTGGCGCGACCGCATCGGCGGCCGTGCGGGTGATCGCGAAGTCGCGGTCCAGGCGGTTGCCGGCGCGGTCGGTCAGCACCAGGACGAAGCCGTTGGCGCCCAGCACGGGCACGCTGACGCGGTCGAAGGAGAAGCTGCCATCGGCGGCGGTGCTCGTCGTTGCCAGCGCCGGGCCGTTGAGCGTGCGGCGCAAGGTGACGGCGAGGCCGGCTTCGGCGACTCCGATCACCTTGACGACGTCGGCCGTGGTGCTCAGGTCGGTGCCATTGGAAGCGTCGACGGCCAGCCGCGTCAGCACCGGCGGCGAGGTGTCCAGCGTAAACTGGACACCCGCAGGATTCGACACGTTGCCGGGCTTGTCGGTGGCCCGGAACTCGAACGCAAGGCTGCCGTCCGGCAGCCTGCCGCCATTGAGGCGGTTCAATATTTCGGCGGTGACCACATAGCGGTCCCCGTCCAGCTTCACGGGCACGATCGCCTGGAACGGTTGACCCGCGGCACGCCCCTCCACGGTCACCTTGCCGGCGTCGGTCACCGTCAGCGCGATGGAAGGATCGCTGGTGAGGCCATCGTCGGCGGCGACGCCGGTGTCGTTGCGCAGCTTGGCGCTCACCACCGGGGCGTGCTTTTCCGTCTTGGTGTTGTCCAGGGCGGCCTGGTTGTCGGGATCGAGGTTCTGGCCGCCGAAGTTCACGGTCGTCGGGAAGCCGGGCGCGACCAATCGCAGCTGCGGCTGGCCCGCGGTGGTGAAGACGATTTCCTGGACCCGCTGGACTGCCGTGCCGAGGTCGAGGTCGTCGCCGTTGCCGAACACGCCGTCGACGGGGTCGATGCTGATGTAGACGCTGCTGTCGACGATCGCGCCGCCGACCCGCAGCCGCGCCAGACGGCCCGCGTCAAAGTGGTCGGCGTTGTCGCCGCTGCCGCCGAGCGCCGCGTCGCCGCCGAGATCGGCGCCCACATAGACGACCAGGTTGCGCATCGAGCCGCCGATGCTCAATTGCTGCACGCTCGCCATGGCCATGCTGCCGGAGGCGTCGCCGGCCGTCGCGAACTCCAGCAGCGTGCCGCCGATGTTCATGCGCCACTCCGCCCCGGTGCTCTGCACGTTGATCGTGCGGCCCCGGCCTTCCACCGTCCACAGGCCGCGCGTGACCGCGCCCGCCACGTCGACGGTCCCGAGGGCGTCGCGCAGCCGGCTGCCGCCCAGGACGAACAGGTCGCCGCTCATCTGGCCCGCCAACCTCAGGCTGTCGAGGCCGGCAGCCCGGATGCTGGCGCCGCCGGCCGCATCCGCCGTGAAGCTGTCGGCGCTGATCGCCGCCACGGCGCCGGCCGCGTCGACGAAGCTGTTGTGCATGCGATGGGCCTGCAGGGAAAAGTCGCCGCTGCCCGCGACCTGGATCGTCGCCCCGACCACGTCGCCCAGTACCAGCGTCCCCACGCCGCCCGCGAGCCGCGCCGAGCCTTGCAGGTCGGCATTCGCCAGCGACAGCTGCCCGACCGCCGAGTCCGCCGTGATGCCCGTCAGCAGCACATGGCTGCCCGCCGTCCGCGGCTGCAGCGTCACGATGCTGTCCGCGTTGGTTCCCGTGAGCATCAGCCCCAGGCCGGCGCCCTGGTCGACCAGCTGCGCGCTGCCCGCGCCCGTCACCTGCACGGTGGCCGCTGCAACGTCCGCGGCCAGCAGCAGGTTGATGGCTGGGGGTTCGGCGAGTCGCTGGACCTGGTTCGGGCCCGCCGCCGCGCTGTCCGCCACGGCGGGTGCGAAGTCGCCGGACAGAAGCACCCGAGGCTCCAGGGCCTCGAATTCCATGTGGGTGCTCTGCTCCTGCGACCGGGCCTTGCGCCAGCGCTGGAAAGCCGCCCAACGCGCACCGAGCCAGCGGAACAGCTGGAAGGAGCACCGGTTGACCAGGACGAGCAGCAGATGGCTCGGGACGGCACGGGCCTGGCGCCGGCGCGCGGCGTTGGCGGCCAGGAAACCGGTGATCGACTTGGCAGAGTTGCGCATGGCGCGCCTCCTCAGAACCTGCGTGCTCCGCCACCACGGAACGCGCCCCCTGAAGTGCCTAACGTCGGAGGTGAGCCGACTCCCGGTTAGGGCAAAGACCTCGCGGATGACTATCCCCGCCGAGCCATCCTAAGCCAGCGCCCTAAGGGCACATCGCATCAATTGGTTACGGCCGTTGGATGGCGGAAATGTTTCGCAACACCACTGCCGAGCAGAAAACAGCTTCGACGAGCCTGCTCGGGTCATGGGTATCAAGTGACGCCGCCGGCTGCGGCCTATGCTGGCACCGTAGCCAAGGAGGACGGCCATGCGCACTTTCCATCTCGAGCCGGGAATGACCACCCTGGGAGGCGTGTTCTATCCCACCGGCCACATGGTCCTGATGTTTCCCACCGAGCACGACGCGCGCGACGCGGCGCGGCGCCTGGACGAAGTCGGCCTCGACGAGGAAGCGATCTGCCACGCCAGCCCGGAGGAATTCCTGCGCGAGGTGCTGGGCATCGACGGCGACGACGACGAGGACCACATGCCGTCGGCGGGGACCGAAGGAGACACCGCGCATCGTTTCAGCCAACTGGCGCGCGAAGGTCACCATGCGCTGCTGGTCTACGCGCCGTCGGCGCGGCAATCGACGCACGTGATGGAAGTGCTGAAGGAAGCCCGGATCTCCTACGGGCAGAAGTACCGGCACCTCATCATCGAAGACCTGACGTAACAAAGCCCGTGCAACGGACAAAACAAAGCCCGCCGAGGCGGGCTTTGTCCTTGAGGGGCTGCGCCCGTCAGCCCATATGCAGGCCGCCGTTCACGGAGAAATCCGCGCCGGTGGTGTAGCCGCTTTCATCGCCGGCCAGCCAGGCGATGATGGACGCGATCTCGCTCGGTTCGCCCAGGCGCTTGACCGGGATCGTGCCGACGATCTTGTCCAGCACGTCCTGGCGGATCGCCTTGACCATGTCGGTGCCGATGTAGCCGGGACTGACGGTGTTGACCGTCACGCCCTTGTTCGCCAGTTCCTGCGCCAGCGCCATCGAGAAGCCGTGCATGCCGGCCTTGGCGGCGGAGTAGTTGGTCTGCCCGGCCTGGCCCTTCTCGCCGTTCACCGACGAGATGTTGATGATGCGGCCCCAGCCCTTTTCCACCATGTCGCCCACCACCTGCTTGGTGACGTTGAACATGGAGTTGAGGTTGGTCTCGATCACCGCGTCCCAGTCCTCGCGCGTCATCTTCAGGAACATGCGGTCGCGCGTGATGCCGGCGTTGTTCACCAGCACGTCGATGCTGCCGTGTTCCTGCTTGGCGGCCGCGAAGGCGGCGACGGTCGAATCCCAGTCGCCGACGTTGCCGACCGATGCGTAGAACGTGAAGCCCTGCGCCTTCTGCTCGCCGAGCCACTTGGCGTGGTCGCGCGTCGGCCCGCAGCCGGCGATGACCTTGAAGCCTTCCTTGTGCAGGCGCTGGCAGATCGCGGTGCCGATGCCGCCCATGCCGCCGGTCACGTATGCCACCTTGTCCTGGGCCATGTTCTTTCCCCTTTGTCTCGTTAGGTCCGGATGATTCTGCGCGCTCAGGCGCGTTCCACGGCGAGGGAAACCCCCATGCCGCCGCCAATGCAGAGCGCAGCCACGCCCTTCTTCGCGTCCTGCCGCTGCATCTCGTGCAGTAGCGTCACCAGAATGCGCGCGCCGGACGCACCGATCGGGTGCCCGATGGCGATCGCGCCGCCGTTGACGTTGACCTTGGCCGGGTCGATGTCCAGCGCCTTGTTGACGGCGCAGGCCTGGGCCGCGAAGGCTTCGTTGAGCTCGAACAGGTCGACGTCGCTCGCCTTCCAGCCCGCGCGCTGCAGCGCCTTCTTGGTGGCCGACACCGGGCCCATGCCCATCACCTTGGGGTCGAGGCCGGTGGTGCCGAAAGCCTTGATGGTGGCCAGCGGCTTCAGGCCCAGTTCCTTGGCCTTCTTCGCGCTCATCACCACCACGGCGGCCGCGCCGTCGTTCAGGCCGGAAGCATTGCCCGCGGTCACCGAGCCGGCTTTGTCGAAGGCGGGACGCAGGCCGGCCAGCGCTTCGGCATTGGTCTTCTTGTTGATGAACTCGTCGCTGTCGAAGCTGACCGGGTCGCCCTTCTTCTGCGGAATGGACACGGCGACGATTTCGTCCTTGAACTTGCCGGCTTCCTGCGCCTTGGCGGCCTTCTGCTGGCTGCCCAGCGCCAGCGCATCCTGCGCGGCGCGGTCGATGTTGTGCTCCTTGGCCACGTTCTCGGCGGTCACGCCCATGTGGTACTGGTTGTAGACGTCCCACAGGCCGTCGACGATCATGGTGTCCTGCATCTTCCAGTCGCCCATGCGCTGGCCGTCGCGCGAACCCATCAGCACGTGCGGCGCGGCGCTCATGTTTTCCTGGCCGCCGGCCACCACGATCTCGGCATCGCCCCAGGCCACGGCCTGCGCCGCCAGCATCACGGCCTTGAGGCCGGAGCCGCAGACGGCGTTGATCGTCAGGCCCGGTACTTCCTTGGGCAGGCCCGCTTTCAGCAGTGCCTGGCGTGCCGGGTTCTGGCCGGCGCCGGCGGCCAGGACCTGGCCCATGATCACTTCGCTCACCTGCGACGGATCGATCTTGGCGCGCGCAAGCGCTTCCTTGATGACGGTGGCGCCCAGTTCGGTGGCGGGCACCTTGGCGAGCGAGCCGCCGAACTTGCCGACGGCGGTGCGGACGGCGGAAACGATGACGATGTCTTCCATTTGTCTCTCCAGTGAATTCACTCGATGGGTCCCCGCCTGCGCGGGGACGAAAGCCTGCGGACGCTGCGCGCCCTTCAGGCTTTCGCCTTTACATAGCGTCCAGGCGCCGGCTCGATCGCCTTGTACTTTGCGCCTTTGCCGTAGGTTTTGGGAGCCGGGACCTGCTTGCCCGCATGGGGTTTGAGCCATTGCGACCAGTCGGTCCACCAGCTGCCCGGATGCTCCTTGGCGCCCGCCTGCCACTGCTCGAAGGTGGCGGGCAGCTTGTCGTTGGTCCAGTAGGAACGCTTGTTCTTGCTCGGCGGGTTGATCACGCCGGCGATGTGGCCCGACGCGCCCATCACGAAGCGCTTCTTGCCCGGCAGGTGCTTCACCGAGGCGTAGGCGCCGGCGATCGGGACGATGTGGTCCTCGCGCGAACCGTAGAGGTAGACCGGGATGTCGACCTTGGACAGGTCCACCTTCTCACCCGCCACCACCGCCTTGCCCGGCTTCACCAGGTTGTTCTCCAGGTAGGTGTTGCGCAGGTACCAGGTGTACATCGGCCCCGGCAGGTTCGTGGAGTCGCTGTTCCAGTACAGCAGGTCGAAGGGTGGCGGCGTCTCGCCCTTGAGGTAGTTGCCCACCACGTAGTTCCACACCAGGTCGTTGGGGCGCAGGAAGCTGAAGGTGGAGGCCAGCTCCTGGCCCTTCAGCAGGCCGCCCTTGCCCAGCTGCATCTCGCGGAAGTTGACGAAGGCGTCGTCGACGAAGACGTCGAGGATGCCGGTGTCGGAGAAGTCGAGGAAGGTCGTCAGCAGCGTCGCCGAGGCCAGCGGCTTCTCGCCGCGCGCGGCGGCCACCGCCAGCGCGGTGCCGAGGATGGTGCCGCCCACGCAGAAGCCCAGCGCGTTGATCTGCTTGGCGCCGGCGATCTCCTTCGTCACCGAGATCGCCTTGAGCGCGCCGTCCTCGATGTAGTCGTCCCAGGTCTTGTCCTGCAGCGAGGCATCCGGATTGCGCCAGCTGACGACGAAGGTGCGGTGGCCCTGTTCGACCAGGTAGCGGATCAGCGAGTTCTCCGGCTGCAGGTCGAGGATGTAGAACTTGTTGATGCAGGGCGGCACCACGAGATAGGGCCGCTCGTACACCGTCTTCGTGAGCGGCTTGTACTCGACCAGCTGGAACAGCTCGTTCTCGAACACCACCGCGCCTTCGGTCGTGGCCACGTTGCGGCCGACCTCGAAGGCGCTCTCGTCGGTCATGGAGACGTGGCCCTGCTGCAGGTCGGCCAGCAGGTTCTGCATGCCGCGGGCAATGCTCTCGCCCTTGGTCTCCAGCGCCTTCTGCTGCGCCTCGGCATTGAGCGCCATGAAGTTGCTGGGCGCGGAGGCGGCCATCCACTGTTCGACGGCGAAGCGCAGCTTGGCCTTGGTCTTGGGATCGGCGTCGGCGGCTTCGGCCAGGCCGAGCAGCGTGCGCGCGTTCAGTAGGTAGACGGCGGCGGTGAAGGCAGCCACCGGGTTGCGCGACCAGGCATCGCCTGCAAAGCGCTTGTCCTTGACGGCCGGGCCGGCCAAGCCGTTGTTCCACAGCTCGGTCGCCTCGCGCACGTAGGCTTCCTGCAGCGTGCGCAGCTTGTCGGGAGAGAACTGGAGGGACGGGATGGCGCCGACGGCAGGCGTGGCGTCCTGGAAGGACTGGAGCGCCTTGCCCCAGTACTGGCCCAGCTGCTGCTGGAATTGCTGGGCGGCCGCAGCCCAGTTGGCTTCAGAATTCATGCATGTCTCCTGCCGTCTTGTTCGGGCTTTCCCGAAGTATCACATCAAAAATGTTGCGCTGCAACATTTTCTTGGGAGGTCCATGGTTCTGCTCCTGACGGTCATCGGCTGGCTCTATGTCGCCCTGCTCATGGCGGTGGCCGAAGCGAACCATCCGAATGGCAGCCTGCTCGGCGCCATCTTCACCTTTTTTCTGTACGGCGTGGGGCCCATCGCGCTCGTGGTTTACCTGATGGGGAGATCGGCGCGGCGTGCTGCGCGCGAACGGCGCGAACAGGCGGCGGCTGCCTCAGGCGAGCCAGACGCTGGCGGCGAAACGCCCGCTGACCCGGTCGCGCCGGTGCGAAAAGAACCTTGAGGGGTTGCTGACCGTGCACCACGCGGTGCTGCCGTCGTTGCCGTCGACGGCGTGGATGCCCAGGGCGCGCAGGCGGCGCCGCGCGAGGCCCTGCAGGTCGGCGTAGAACTTGCCGGATTCCGCAGCGGGCCGAAAGCTGGCTGCGGCGCCGGCATCGGAGGCCACGAATGCGTCGCGCACTTCGGCGCCCACCGCGAAGGCGTCGGGACCGATGCAAGGGCCCAGCCAGGCCAGGACCTGGTCGCCCTCGTTCGCCATCGCCGGCCCCATGGCCGTCCACAGGGACTCCAGCACGCCGCCCGCGAGTCCGCGCCAGCCGCAATGCGCCGCGCCGGCCACCCGTCCCTGGCGATCGGCCAGCAGCACCGGCAGGCAATCGGCCACCATCATCGTGCAGGCGACGCCCGGCTCGGTGGTGAAGCAGGCATCCGCCTCGGCGCCGTCGCGGCTCGCGGCCGTGAGCCGCTCCACGCCCCATCCGTGCACCTGCTTCAGGAACACCGGCTGCGCGCCCAGCATGCGGCCGTAGCGCACGCGGTTCTCGGCGACGGCGCGCGGGTCGTCGCCGACATGGTCGCCGAGGTTCAGCGATGCATACGAGGGCGACACCGACACGCCGTCGTCGTCGCGCGTGCTGCAGGCGGCGCGCACCGCGGCGGGCGCGGGCCAGTCGGGCTTCAGCATGGGCTCAGGCCTCGTTGTCCGGGCAGTTCGAGGGCTGCGCGTTCAGGAAGGCCGGATGCAGCATGCAGACCTCGAAGGCCGCCATCGTGCGCGGCAGGCCGCTGAAGTCGACGCTGAAGCGCTGGCCGTTGAAGATCTGCGGCACCAGGCAGCAGTCGGCCAGCGTCGGCGTGTTGCCGAAGCTGTAGCGGCCGGCAGGCAGGCGCTGCAACTCCTGCTCGTACTTCTCGAGGCCGTCGCGCACCCAGTGCCGGTACCAGGCGTTCTTCGCTTCCTCCTCCACCTTGAGGTCGCGCACCAGGTACTTCAGCACCCGCAGGTTGTTCAGCGGATGGATCTCGCAGGCGATCAGCTGCGCCAGCGCCCGCACCTGAGCCCGCGCCACCGCGTCGCCGGGCAGCAGCGGCGGCTGCGGATGCGTCTCGTCGAGGTATTCGATGATGGCCATCGACTGCGACAGGATGCGGCCGTCATCGAGCTCCAGCGCAGGCACCAGGCCCGAGGCCGAGACCGCGGCGTACTTCTCCTGCTTGTGCTCGCCCTTCACCAGGTGCACGGGCACGTAGTCGTAGGGGAGGCCCTTCAAGGCCAGCGCGATACGCACCCGGAACGAAGCGGAGGAGCGGAAGTAGTTGAACAGCTTCATGCCTTCAAGCATAAACCCTACACTCGCGAAAACAGCGGAGACAAGCGACATGCTGCACCCCCAGGCCCAGGCCTTGCTGCGACTGATCGAAGAGAAAGGCGTGCCACCGACGCATACGCTCACGCCGGCCCAGGCCCGCGCCTGGTACCGCGAGCGGCGCACCTTCACGCAGCCCGATCCGCCCGAGATCGGCGCCGTGCGCGACCTCGAGGCGCGGGGCATCCCGCTGCGCAGCTATCGCCCGCTGGGCAGCGCCGCCGCCGACGTCCTGCCGGTGCTCGTCTACTACCACGGCGGCGGCTGGGTGATCGGCGATCTCGACACCCACGACACGCTGTGCCGCCAGCTCTGCAACCAGTCCGGCTGCGCCGTCATCGCGGTGGACTACCGCATGGGACCGGAGCATCGCTTCCCGGCCGCCGTCGACGACGCCATCGCGGCTGCGCGCTGGGTGCGCGCCAACGCGGCGGCGCTGAAGGTTGACGCGAGCCGCATGGCGGTGGGCGGCGACAGCGCCGGCGGCAACCTGGCCGCGGTCGTCGCCATCGCGGCGCGCGACGCGGGCGACCTGCCGCTCGCCTTCCAGCTGCTGATCTACCCGGCGACCGACCAGCGCCGCCGCTGGCCCTCGCACACCAGCAACGGCCAGGGCTACCTGCTGACCCAGGACACCATGGATTACTTCCATGACCACTACATCCCCGACAAGGCGCAGGACCTCGACTGGCGCGCCTCGCCGCTGCTGCAGCCCGATCTCTCGCGCCTGCCGCCCGCCTTCGTGCTGACCGCCGGCTACGACCCCTTGCGCGACGAAGGCCTGCAATATGCGCACGCGCTGTCCGCGGCGGGCACGCGCTCCACGCTGGTGAACTTCGAGCGGCAGATCCACGGCTTCATCACCATGGGCCGGGTCCTCGACGAAGCCAACGCCGCCGTGCAACTCTGCGCGTCGCAGCTGCGGCAAGCCCTGGCATGAGGGCCGACCATAGCGAGCTGATGACCCGCATCGGCCCGGGCACGGGCTGCGGCGCGGTGCTGCGCCGCTACTGGCAGCCGGTCGCGCTGGTCGATGAATTCGACGCGCGCCTGGACCCACGCATGGCGCAGCGAGCGGTGAAGGCGCTGCGCGTGCTGGGCCAGGACTTGGTTCTCTTCAAGGATGCCGAAGGCCGCTGGGGCTTGCTGGATCGCGCCTGCCCGCACCGCGGCGCCGACCTCGCCTTCGGCCGCCACGAAGGCGACGGCCTGCGCTGCCCTTTCCACGGATGGAAGTTCGACGCCACCGGCCGCTGCCTGGAAACGCCGGCGGAACCCGTGGGCAGCAAGCTGTGCGAACGCATCCGGCAGCGCAACTACCCGGTGCTGGAGCGCAGCGGCATCCTGTTCGCGTGGTTCGGCGAGGAAGGCCAGGCACCGCCGCCCTTCCCTGCCTTCGACTGCTTCACCGCCCCGGCGACGCACACCTTTGCCTTCAAGGGCCTGTGGAACTGCAACTGGCTGCAGGCCTTCGAGGTCGGCATCGATCCGGCGCATCCGTCCTTCCTGCACCGCTTCCTCAATGACGCGCCGCTCGACGCGATCGGCGACAACGCAGCCGGCCGCCAGTTTCGCAGCGCCAGCGCCGGCGCCTTCGAGGGCGAGAAGTGGCCGATGACGCGGATCATGCGCGAGTTCCACCGCCCCGAGATCTCCTTCGAATCCCGGCCCTGGGGCCTGCAGCTCACCGCGCTGCGCCCGATGACCGACGCGCTCACGCACGTGCGCATCACGCAGGCGATCTTTCCGCACACCTTCGTCATCCCGCTTTCGGAGACGCTGACCATCACGCAGATGCACGTGCCGGTCGACGACACGCGCACCTACTGGTACTCGGTCTTCACCAGCTTCGCCGGGCCGGTCGACAAGGAAGCGATGCGGCAGCAGCGGCTGCAGTTCATTTCGCTGCCGGACTACGTGCCGAAGTCCGGCCGCCACGACAACTGGGGCTTCGATCCCGCGGAGCAGCGCACGCAGACCTACCTGGGCATGGGCGAGGAAGACATCAACGTGCACGACCAGTGGGCGGTGGAAAGCATGGGCCCGATCCAGGACCGCACGCGCGAGCACCTGGGCACCAGCGACAAGGTGATCGTCGCCAACCGGCGCATGCTGCTGAAGGCGATCGAGACCGTGCAGGCGGGCGGTGCCGCGCCCGGCGCGGCCGACCCTTCGCTAGCCGACCGGATGCGCGGCCCCGACACCGTGGACGGCATCGCGCCCGCCGGCACCTGGGGCACGTGGTGGCAGGAACGCGTGCAGGCCAAGCGGGCCGGCGCGCCCTGGCTGGCGCAGCCCGAGAAGGCGGAAACCGCGTGAGTTTCGCCGCGCGCTGCGGCCTGCACGACGCCGCCCGCGAACAGGCGCTGCAGCATGCGAGCCACCTGCTGGCCTCCAGCGGCATCGAGCTGGTGCGCTTTGCCTGGTGTGACCTGCACGGCGTACTGCGCGGCAAGACGCTGGTCGCATCTGCTTTCGAGAAGGCGCTGCACGAGGGCGTGGGACTCGTCAGCACGCTGCTGTTGAAGGACACCTCGGACCGCACGGCCTGGAAAGTCTTCGAGCCGGGTGGCACCGCCGGCCTGCCCGGCTTCGGCTTTGCCAACAACCTGCTGCTGCTGGCCGACCCGGCGAGCTTCCGGCAACTTCCCTGGGCCGCGGCCACTGGCTGGGTGCAAGGGCAACCCTGGTTCCAGGACGGCACGCCGGTGGAACTGGACACCCGGCGCGTCCTGCAGCGCGCGCTGGCCAGGCTGGCGGACGCCGGCTTCGCGATGCAATGCGGCCTGGAGGTCGAGTTCCACATCTACCGCATCGAGGACACACAGGCGCAGCTCGACCCGCAACTGGCCGACTGGCCCGGCGCCCCGCCGCGCGTGAGCCTCGTCCATCCCGGCTACAACCTGCTGGCCGAAGGCTGGGCCGACCTCGCCGAGGAGCCGCTGCGCATCGTGCAGCGCACCGCGCAGGCGCTCGGCCTGCCCTTGCTGTCGCTGGAGATCGAGCTGGGTCCCAGCCAGGTGGAAGCGGTGTTCGACGTGACCGACGCGCTCACGGCCGCCGACAACATGGTGCTGTTCCGCAGCGCCGTGAAGCAGGCCCTGCGCCGCGCCGGCTACCACGCCACCTTCATGTGCCGGCCGCCCTTTCCCAACATCATGTCCAGCGGCTGGCACCTGCACCAGTCGCTGGTGGATGCGCGCACGGGCCGCAACGCCTTCCTGCGCGACGCGCCCGCGCCGGGCAGCACGCCGGCGCGGGCGGACCACACGCTGTCGGAGACCGGCGAGCGCTATCTCGCCGGCCTGTTGGCGCATGCGCGCGGCATGGCGGCTTTCTGCACGCCGACGGCCAATGGGTACGGCCGCTTCCGCCCCAACGCGCTCGCGCCGCAAGCGGTGCTGTGGGGCCGCGACAACCGCGGCGCCATGCTGCGCGTGATCGGCGAATGCGGCGACCGCGGCACGCGCATCGAGAACCGCATCGGCGAACCGGCTGCCAATCCGTATCTCTATCTCGCCTCGCAGGTCCATGCGGGCCTGGACGGCATCGCGCGCGGGCTGCGGGCGCCGGCCGCCACCGATGCGCCTTATGGCAGCGCCGGCGAGCGGCTGCCGACCAGCCTGGGCGAGGCGCTTCAGGCCCTGCGCGCGGATCCCGGCCTCTGCACCGCCTTCGGCGCCTCCTTCGTCGATTACTTCGTGCGCATCAAGGAGAGCGAACAACGGCGCTTCGAGGAGGCCGCCGATCCCGACGAGTTCCAGCGGCGCGAGTATTTCTCCCGCATCTAGCTCCGCGCACAATCGGTACCCGGAACCACAACAATTTCCCGGAGCAGGAACCCATGATTCTCGAGATCGCCGACATCCGCATCCAGCCCGGCCGCCAGGCCGAATTCGAGGAGGCCATCACCCGCGCGCTGCGCACCGTGGCCTCGCGCGCCAAGGGCATGCAGGGCTACAAGGTCAACAAGTGCATCGAGACGCCCGAGCGCTTCGTGCTGCAGATCTTCTGGGACACGCTGGAGGACCACACGGTGGGCTTCCGCCAGGGCCCCTTGTTCACCGAGTGGCGCGCGATCATCGGCCCTTTCTTCGCCCAGCCACCGCTGGTGGAGCATTTCGAGCTGGTGACGAAGTCGGACGGCGCCTGATCAGACTTCCGGCGCGGCCGCATCCTGGTGGCCGGCCACCAGGCGCGACAACAGCGCCAGCAGCTGCTCGCGCTCCGCGCCTTCCAGCGGCCCCAGGATCCGCTGCTGCACCTTGCCGACCGCGCGCCGCGTCTGCTGCGCCACCTCGGCGCCCTCCTTCGTCACCGACAGCAGCTTGCGCCGGCGATCGACCGCGTCGGGCTCGCGCCGCACCCAGCCGCGCGCTTCCAGCCGCGTGATCACCGAGCCGAAGGTGGCCGGATCGAAGGCCACCTTGCGCGCCAGCGTCACCTGGTCCTCGCCCGGGTCCTCGATCAGCGCGTTGAGGATGGCGAACTGCACGGGCGTGATGTCGTAAGCCGCGGTCTCCTCCATGAAGATCGCCACCGACACCTGGTGCGCGCGCCGGATCAGGTGCCCCGGCGCCTGCCGGAAATCGAAGCCTTTCGCCATGCGCGGCAGTGTAGCCGCGCCGTCCGGCTTGCAGGCGGGCTCATTCGTATGTATGCTTATCAATTGCCCATGAACCCGCAGCACATCACCGAACCCGCCCGCCAGACGCCCGTGTATGGCCAATACGAAGTCGTCGTCCTGGGCGGCGGCCCGGCCGGCATGGCCGCCGCCGTGGCTGCGGCCCGCAGCGGCCGCAAGACCCTGCTGGTCGAACGCTACGGCTTCCTCGGCGGCATGGGCACGGCCGCCGGCGTCACCAATTTCTGCGGCCTGCACGCCAACGTGGAAGGCGACATCCGCCAGGTGGTGCACGGCGTGGCCGACCAGTTGCTGGAACGCATCGCCAGGCTGGGCGGCCTGAACGCGCCGCACAACCTGTTCGGCAGGACCGTGGCCCAGGCCTACGACACCGCGGCCTACAAGATCGCCGCCGACGACCTGCTGCTGTCGGCCGGCGTCGACATCCTGTTCCACGCGCTGGGCGCGGGCGTCGTCATGGATGGTGCGCGCCGAGTGCAGGGCCTGCTGGTCGAGACCAAGTCGGGCCGGCAGGCGGTGCTGGGCCAGGCCTTCATCGACGCCTCCGGCGACGGCGACCTCGCCGCCTGGGCCGGCGCGCCCTACGACAAGGGCGACGGCCACGGCAACATGCTGTACCCCTCGACCATGTTCCGGCTCAACGGCATCGACCCGGCGCGCGCCGGCAAGGCCTGGGAAGTGATCCCGCAGCTGATGCTGGAAGCCGAGGCGCAGCATCGCTACAAATTCCCGCGCAAGACGCCGATCGTGCGGCCGCAGAAAAGCGGCATCGAGTGGCGCGTGAACCTCACGCAGCTGGCCAACCGCGACGGCAACGCCATGGACGGCACCGATGCGCGCGAGCTGAGCGAGGCCGAAGTCCTCGGGCGGCGCCAGATCGCCAACGTGTCGGGCTTCCTGCGGGAAGTGCCGGGCTTCGAGAACAGCTACATCGTCGACATCGCCCCGCAGGTGGGCATTCGCGAGACGCGGCGCGTGCGCGGCCTCTACCAGCTGACCGAGCGCGACGTGCTCGATTGCGCCGATTTCGCCGACACCATCGGCGTCAACGGCTGGCCGCTGGAGCTGCACCTGAAGGGCGACGTCGAATTCCGCTGGACCGCGCCCGGCAGCCGCGGCTTCAACCAGCTGCCCTACCGCATGACGGTGCCCGAGGGCCTGGACAACGTCTGGGTGGCGGGCCGCTGCGCCTCGATGAGCCACGAAGCGCAATCCGCTGCCCGCGTCACCGGCGCCTGTTTCGTCATGGGGGAGGCCGCCGGCGTCGCCGCAGACCTGGCCCTGAAGGCGAAGGCCAGCGCCGCGGCCGTCGACGTCGCCGCCCTGCAATCGCAGCTGGAAAAGAACGGCGCCTACCTCGGCCGCAGCTGGTAAGGAGACAAGCATGAACGCCCCGGATCGCACGGCGCAGACGCGCCAGCAGCTGTACCGCGACATGAGCCCGCACGACCTCACGCCGCTGTGGGAGGTGCTGCATGCGCTGGTGCCGCAGAAACCGGCGACGCCCTGCGCCCCGGCGCTGTGGAAGTACGACGAGGTGCGGCCCTTCCTGATGCGCGCCGGCGAGGCGATCACGGCGGAGGAAGCGGTGCGCCGCGTGCTGATCCTCGAGAATCCCAAGCTACGCGGGCAGTCGGCGGTGACGCAATCGCTCTACGCGGGCCTGCAGCTGATCCTGCCCGGCGAGATCGCGCCCAGCCACCGCCACACGCAAAGCGCGCTGCGCTTCATCGTCGAGGGCAGCGGCGCCTGGACAGCGGTCGACGGCGAGCGCACGACGATGCGCCCGGGCGACTTCATCATCACGCCGAGCTGGACCTGGCACGACCACGGCAGCGAAGCCGACGGCCCGGTGGTGTGGCTCGACGGCCTGGACATCCCGATGGTCCGCTTCTTCGATGCCGGCTTTGCCGAGAACAACGCCGACCGCTCGCAGCAGGTGAACCGCCCCGAAGGCACCAGCTTCGCGCGCTTCGGCCACAACATGGCGCCGGTGCGGCACGAATCGCCGTACGGTGCGACCTCGCCGATCTTCAGCTATCCCTACGAGCGCAGCCGCGAGGCCCTCGACCAGCTGGAACGCAGCGCCCCCGTCGACGCCTGGGACGGCGTCAAGCTGCGCTACGTCAACCCGCTCACCGGCGGCTGGCCCATGCCCACCATAGCCACCTTCATGCAGCGGCTGCCGGCCGGCTTCGCCGGCAAGGCGTGGCGCCAGACCGATGGCGCGGTGTACAGCGTCGTCGAAGGCAGCGGCGAAATCGTGGTCGGGCAAGGGGAAAGCGAAGTGCGCTACGCCTTCGGCCCGCGCGATCACTTCGTGGTGCCGTCGTGGCACACTGCCCGCCTCTCCTCGGGCAGCGGCTGCGTGCTGTTCAGTTTTTCAGACCGCCCGGTGCACCAGGCCCTGGGCATTCACAGAGAAGAAAGGTTGTCATGAGCTACGTCTTCAACCCCGCGCCGGCCGCCAGCGTGCCGGTGGTCGGCCGCGCCGAGCGCTTTCCCGCGCGCCGCATCTACTGCGTGGGCCGCAACTACGTGGAGCATGCCAAGGAGATGGGATTCACCGGCCGCGAGCCGCCCTTCTTCTTCCTGAAGCCGAACGACGCGCTGGTGGTGGTGCCCGCGGGCGAGACCGGCACCATGGCCTACCCGCCGCTGACCAAGGACCTGCACCACGAGATCGAACTGGTGGTGGCCATCGGCAAGGGCGGCAAGAACATCAAGGCGGCCGACGCCAAGCAGCACATCTTCGGCTACGCCGTCGGCCTCGACATGACGCGCCGCGACCTGCAGGGCGAGATGAAGAAGCAGGGCCGCCCCTGGTGCATCGGCAAGGCCTTCGACCAGTCGGCGCCCATCGGCCCGATCGTCGAGGCCGCCAAGGCGGGCGACGTGGAAAACGCGGAGATCTGGCTGCAGGTGAACGGCAAGGACCGCCAGCGCAGCAACGTCAACAAGTTGATCTGGAACATCGGCGAAACCATCGAGCACCTCTCCGCCGCCTGGGAGCTGCAGCCGGGCGACCTGATCTACTCCGGCACGCCCGAAGGCGTTGCCGCGGTCGTGGCCGGCGATACGCTGGTCGGCGGCGTGACGGGGGTCGGGGAACTGCGCATCAGGATTGCCTGACGCGCCCGCATAATCCGCGCAAACGAAAACGACGGAGGTCCGTTTGCGCGTTCTGGAACGACTGGCGAAGTTCTGCGCCATCCTGGCCGGCTTCCTGCTCACCGGCATCACCCTCATGACCTGCGCCAGCCTGGTGGGGCGCAACACCACCGGCACCACGCTGGTGGGTGATTTCGAACTGACGGGGGTGGTCGCCGGCGCAGCCATTGCCCTCTTCCTGCCCTGGTGCCAGGTCCGGCGCGGCAACATCATCGTGGACTTCTTCACCGCGCGCGTCGGCGCCCGCGCCAATGCGGCGCTGGACCGCTTCGGCGCCCTGCTCCTGGGCCTGTCGCTGGCCTTGCTGGCCTGGCGCGCGGGCTACGGTGGAATGAGCGCCTGGCGGGCGCAGTCCACCAGCATGATGCTCGGCTTCCCCGAATGGATCGTGTACGCCGCCATGGTGCCGCCGCTGGTGCTCACGGCGCTCATCGGCATCTGGCAGGCCTGCTTCGGTTTCCCCGAGGTGGAGGAATGAGCCCGCTCGCCCTGACCGGGCTGATCTTCGGCGTGATGCTGCTGCTGATGGCGATCCGCACGCCGATCGCCATCTCCATGTTCATCGCGGGCTGCATCGGCTACGTGCTGCAGTCCGGGCTGGCGCCGCTGGAAAGCTTCCTCAACACCCAGGCCTTCGCGCGCTTCGCCAGCTACGACCTGTCGGTGATCCCGCTGTTCATCCTGATGGGGCATTTCGCCACCCAGGGCGGCATTTCCAAGGCGCTGTTCGAGTTCGCCAGCGCGGTGATGTCGCGCTTCCGCGGCGGCCTCGCCATGGCGGCCGTGATGGCCTGCGCGGCCTTCGGCGCCATCTGCGGGTCCTCGGTGGCCACGGCGGCGACGATCACTTCGGTGGCGCTGCCGGAGATGAAGCGGCACGGTTACTCCGGGCGGCTCGCGACCGGCACGCTGGCTGCCGGCGGCACGCTGGGCATCCTGATCCCGCCTTCGGTGCCGCTCGTGATCTATGCCATCCTGGCGGAGCAGAACATCGCCAAGCTGTTCGCCGCGGCCATGATCCCCGGGCTGATCGCGATGGTCGGCTACATGATCGCCATCGCCATCTACGTGCGCGTTGTGCCGGGCCACGCGCCCGAGCGGGAGGAAGCCACGCGCATGACGCTGAACGCGCTGAGCGGCGTGATTCCCATCGCCCTGATCTTCGGGCTGGTCTTCGGCGGCATCTACGGCGGCCTCTTCACGCCCACCGAAGGCGCGGCCGTGGGCGCGGCCTCGACCTTCATCGCCGCGCTCCTCAAGCGCGAGATGACGTGGCAGAAGTTCAAGCACTGCTTCTACGCCACCGCCGAAGGCTCGGCGATGATCTTCATGATCTTCATCGGCGCCGACGTGATGAACGCCGCGCTGGCCCTGACCCAGGTGCCGGGCCAGCTGGCCGCGGTGGTGGGCAGCTGGGGCCTGTCGCCGGTGATGGTGGTGGCCGCCATCCTGCTGTTCTACGTGGTGCTCGGCGCGGTGATGGACGAGTTGTCCATGATCCTGCTGACCATCCCGATCTTCTTCCCCATGGTGATGTCGCTCGACTTCGGCATGTCCAGGGAATACACGGCGATCTGGTTCGGCATCATGGTGCTGATGACGGTGGGCTTCGGCCTGCTCGCGCCGCCCGTGGGCCTGAACGTCTACGTGGTCAACGGCATGGCCAAGGGCGTGCCCATCTGGGAAAGCTACCTCGGCGTGATGCCCTTCCTGGTGAGCGACACCATCCGCACCATCGTGCTGCTGCTCTTCCCGCCGATCTCGCTCTGGCTGGTGAAGTACATAGGCTGAGGGTTGGCCCCAAGGCTGGGGACGGCGGCGCTGCGTTAAGTTCCTGCATTCCCTGGAGAACACCATGATGCAGAGACGTACCCTCCTGAAATCCGGCGCGGCCACGGCCCTGGGCGGCGCGGCGCTGGCCGGCTTCGCGCAGCAGGCTGTCACCCTCAAGTTCCACACCTTCATGGCGCCCACGTCCAACGTGTGGCTGAACATGCACAAGGCCTGGATGGACAAGGTGAGCAAGGATTCGGGCGGCCGCATCAAGTTCGAGGCCTATCCCGCCATGCAGCTGGGAGGCACGCCGGTGCAGCTGTACGACCAGGCGCGCGACGGCGTGGTCGACATCGTCTGGACCCTGCCCGGCAACACCGCCGGCCGCTTCCCGCGCGTGGAGGTGTTCGAGCTGCCCTTCATCATGAACAACGCCGAGGCCACGTCCAAGGCGTACTGGGAATACGTGCAGACGCTGGCGCCGGACGAGTTCAAGGACACGCAGGTGATCGCCCTGCACGTGCACGGCCCGGGCGTGATCCACACCGCCGACAAGCCGGTGCATTCGGTCAACGACATGCGCGGCCTGAAGGTGCGCGCGCCCACGCGCCAGGTGACCAAGCTGGTGGGCGCCCTGGGCGCCACGCCGGTGGGCATGCCGCTGCCGCAGATCCCCGACGCGCTCTCCAAGGGCACCATCAACGGCTGCGTGATCCCCTGGGAGGTGGTGCCTTCGGTGAAGGTGCACGAACTCACCAAGTACCACGCGGAATTCGACCCCGCCGGCGGCTCGCTCTACACCACCACCTTCGTGATGGCGATGAACAAGCCCAAGTACGAAAGCCTGCCGCCCGACCTGAAGAAGGTGATCGACGCCAACTCGGGCTCGGCCACCTCCGGCTGGCTGGGCAAGGTGCAGCAGGGCGGCGACGCCGCCGGGCGCAAGGCGGCCACCGACCGCGGCAACACCATCTTCACCGTCAGCGCCGCCGAGGCCCAGGAATTCCGCCGCCGCTCGCGGCAGATCGAGGTGGAGTGGGTGGAGGACATGAACAAGCGCGGCCACGACGGGCGCAAGTTGCTGGAGACCGCCCGCGCGCTGATCGAGAAGCACGGCAAGACGAGCGCCGCGCCGGCCGCCCTGGCGCCCGCGAAGAAAGCCTGATAATCGATCGCAGCGCCTCAAGGACGAGGGCCCCGTCGGGGCCCTCGTCGTGTCCGATGTCCATTCCCATCCGAAGCCCCATCAAGCATTGCCGCAACTGCGGCACCGCCGTCGTGTACCGCATTCCCGACGACGGCGACACGCACGAGCGCGCCGTCTGCCCGGCCTGCGACACCATCCACTACGAGAACCCTTTGAACGTGGTGGGCACCGTGCCCTACCTGGGCGACAAGGTGCTGCTGTGCAAGCGCAACATCGAGCCGCGCTGGGGCAAGTGGACCTTGCCGGCGGGCTTCATGGAGCTGAACGAGACCACCGAGCAGGGCGCGGCGCGCGAGACCCATGAAGAGGCCGGCGCGCAGATCGAGATGGAAGGCTTGTTCACGGTGCTGAGCGTGCCGCGCGTGGGCCAGGTCCACCTGTTCTACCGCGCCCGGCTGCTGAGCGACGTGTTCGATCCCGGCTACGAAACCATCGAGGCGCGACTGTTCACCGAGGAAGAGATCCCCTGGGAGGAGATCGCCTTCCGCACGGTGAGGGAAACGCTGGAGCAGTTCTTCCGCGATCGCGCCGCCGGCCACTTCGGCGTGCACACGCTGGACATCGTCTAGGGCGCCTGCTGCGGCCCGCGGTTCGCGCGGCTTTCCTCGCGGATGCGCGCTTCCTCGCGCCGCTTCACGCACAAGGGGTGGTTGCGCGCGCCGGCCTTGTCGCAGTGCTCGGCGAGGCAGACTTCCTTGGCGAGGAAGATGCGGTCGCGGCATTGCTCGACGGCCTGGAAATTCGAATTGTTCGCGGCCACCACCTGCGCCGGCGCGGAGCGTGGCGGCTCGGGGTCGACCTTGGGCAGAGCGCCCATGGTGGTGGTCGGCGCGCGCACCGGCTGCTCCACCACCGGCGACGGCAAGGCGCCCTTGGGCGCCGCGCGGGGCTGGCTGGTCTTGGCCTTCGGTTGCGCTGCAGCCGTCACCGCCGGGGCCGGCGCGGGTGCGGGCGCCGGCGCGTTCACCATCTGTTCGGCCGGGACCGGCGGCAGGCCCTGCGCAGGGGCCGGCTGGGGCGCGGCTTGCGGCGCGGCCGCGACCACGGCCGGCGCATCCGCCGGCGCTGCGGTGCTTCCGCCCGCGGGAGCAGCGGGCGCGACCACCGGCGGCGGCGGCTCCGTCACCGCGACCGTCTTGTCGGCGCCGCGGCCCATGGTGAGGGCCAGCACGATGCCGGCGACCGCCACGGCGGCGATGCCGGCCAGCACCGCGATCGGCGGCTTCTTGCGCGCGGGCTTCACACCCGCCTGGGTGCCACCGGCCTTGGTGCCGGCCCGCGTGCTGCCGGACGAAGTCTTGCGCGCGGCAGCGGCGCCGGCCGCGGCGGCTGCATCCTCGGGCCGCACTTCCATCACGGTCGAAGGAAACTCGCTGTCGCTGCGCGTGCGGGTGTATTCCTGCTCCACCCAGTCCGAAGGCTTCAGGCCCGTGCCCTCGCTGACGGCCTGAGCCGCAGCGGAGTGCGCGCGGGTGGCGTCGTAGTCGGGGAACATCGTGCTGGTGCCGCTGGTGGCCAGCGCGCCGGCGCCGGCCACGGGGGCCGCAGCGGCCGGTGGCATGGCGGGGGCAGCCCGCGGCGGCAGCGTGCCCACCGCGGTGATGTTGGTCGTGCCGTCGCCGCCCACCAGCTTCCGCAGGCGGCGGCGCGCCAGGTCGGCGTAGATGCCGGTCGGAAACTTGTCCAGGAAGCCCTGCAGGTCCTCGGGGTCGGTCGAGTCCTTGACGTCCTTCCAGTAGACCAGCTCGAGTTCCTGGGTGACCGAGGTGGACCCGCCCGGCATGGACAGGCCGCCGGGCACCGTGCCGGGCGGGAGCGTGCCGGGCACGCTCAGCGGGCGCGACAGCGCGGTCTCCACCTTGCGCTGCGGGTTCTGCGGCGGCAGCACCGTCTGGTCCTCGGCGCGGCGGATGGCGGCCTGCAGGGCCACCGCGAAATCGCGCGCAGTGGCGAAGCGCTCGTCGCGCGACTTCGCCAGCGCGCGCGCCACCACGGCGTCCAGCGCCGCGGGCAGCCGCGCGTTGACGGTGCTGGGCGGCGGCGGCTCGTGGCCGATGATCTGGTGGATGATGGAGAAGTCGTTGTCGCCGTCGAAGGGGCGCTGGTCCGTCAGCAGCTGGTACAGCACCACGCCCACCGAGAACAGGTCGGCCCGCGAATCGATCTTCTGGCCTTGCACCTGCTCGGGCGCCATGTACTTCAGCGTGCCGACCATGCTGCCCTGGGTGCGGGTGGCTTCGCCCGAATCCTGGATGCGGGCCACGCCGAAGTCGGTGAGCTTCACGCGCCCGCCCGGCTCCAGCAGCAGGTTGGCCGGCTTGATGTCGCGGTGCACGATGCCCTGCTTGTGCGCGTAGTCCAGCGCGCTCAGCAGGTCGCGGATCATCTTGAGCGACTGCTCCAGCGAATAGCGGACGCCGCGATCCAGGTGGTGCTTGAGGTCGTCGCCCTGGATGTACTCCATGACCAGGAAGGCGACGTCGGCGTCGCGGTCGGAGTCGTAGACGCTGACGATGTTGGGGTGCTGCAGCCGGGCGGCGGAGCGCGCCTCGGTGCGGAAGCGGTGCTCGTATTCGGCCGCGGCTTCCTCGGACAGGTTCTCGACCTTGACGGTCTTGATGGCGACGCGCCGGTCCAGGTTGGGGTCGCGCCCCTCGTAGACCACCCCCATCGCCCCCTTGCCCAGGACGCGGAGCAGTTCATACCGACCCAGCTTTTTGAGAGTCACTTCTGCGCGTGCCGTGTGGGTAACAAAGGAAACCTATTCTAGCCCTGCCCCTGCGCGCGCCCCCTTAAGTCATCCACGCGGGGGCCCCCCGGTGTGGCGTTTGACACGCAGCAGGGCCTGGGCATAGGCCGGGGCGAAGTGCCGGTCCAGGAGGACGCGGATCCAGGCCTCGCGCATGGCGGCGTGCTCCGCATAGTCCTTCGCATAGGCGTCCCAGGCCCGCGCCGACTCGAACAGCTTGCTGCCGCCGGCAAGCAGGCGCGCCTTGAGCGCGTCCGGCGCGAACTCCTCGAGCACGCCGGCCAGCGCTTCCTGCAGCGCCTCGCCCATGGCGCGCTCGTGCGCCATCAGCTGGTCGACCAGCTCGCCGACGGCGCGGTCCGGCGCGATGCAGCCGGCGGCCGCGGCCTGGCCGCCGAACAGGTACCAGAGCTTGCTTTCCAGCGGCGTCTCCATCCGCAAGGGATTCACCGCCGGGGCTTCCAGCGTCGTGCGGTCGTCGGCCCCGGCCGGCTGGCGGCTCGCGGAGGCCGCCTGCACGGCTTGCAGCAGTCCCTGCAGCGCGGTGCGCGTGAGCCGCCCCATGGCTTCGAGCTCGGCGCGCGTGAGGTCTTCGGCCTTGGCGCCCGGGAGCCCCAGGCCGTTGAAGAAGGAGGCCAGGCCGCCCTGGGCCAGGCCGCCCGCGTCGAGCGCGCCCATCGGCGTGCCCGGGGCGAAGGTGCTCTGGAAGCCCCATTCGCCGAACGGGTCCTCCTCCAGCGGCTGGGTCGCCGAAACCGAGGCCACCAGCTGCGCGGCTTCCTTCTCGAAGTCCGCCCAGGGGTCGGGCGGCGTGACCACCGTGTCGGGCTCGAAGGAAACGCTGATGCGGTAGTCGCCCAGCACGAGGACCTGGCCGGGCGCCAGGCTGCCGCTCGCGCCGGGGGGATAGGCTGCGCCGTCGACCTCGATGCCGGCGGTCGCGGACAGCACCTCGAAGTGCAGCGTGTTGTCCTCGTTCCAGACGCCCAGGTGGCGGCGCGAGATGTTCTTCTGCGGCGCGGGCAGGCAGACCGGGCAGTCGGCGTCGCGCCCGAGCACCAGCGCGGGTTCGCCCGGCGCCAGCGCGCAGCGGGCATCCAGGCCGGGACCCGAAACGGACAGCTCCAGCGGCACTACGCGGTGACGGCGAAGCTGGCGAGCGGCGCCGCTTCCGCGTTGCGGTCGCAGCCCAGGGCGATCTGGCCGTTGCCGACCAGGTAGCACTCGGTGCGGCGCAGGACGACCGGCTCGGTCTGGTTGCCGAAGTAGACCCAGGTGCCGAAGCTGGAGACGTCGTTCAGGATGAAGTGCCCGCCCTTCCACTCCAGCGTGGCGTGGATGCGCGAGACGCGGCCATCGTTGATGGCCAGGTTGGCGGTGGTGCCGCGGCCCATCGTCAGGCGCTCGCCGTGCGGCAGCAGCGTGAGGGTCTGGCCGTTGGCGGTGACGTGCAGCGCCGCTTCGGCGGAGGATTTGAACATCGAGACGCCCATCACGGTGGCCTCGACGTCGCGCTGCGGCTGCCAGTCGACGCGGAAGATCTCGGTCACTTCCTGCTTGCCGCGCAGGTACATGGGGCCCAGGCTGCGCAGCTTGCGCTGCTGCTCGGGTGCGAGCGCGTCGCGCACGCGCTGCGAGGTGAGGATCTGGTCGGCGCCGGCCAGGTCGGCCAGGCGGGCGGCGCTGTTGACGGCGTCGCCGTAGCAGTCGCCTTCGATCTCCACCACTTCGCCGGACTCGATCCCCATCTGCATCTGCACGGGCTGGCCCATGCCGCCGGGGTAGACCGGCTTCTGCTGCAGCCTTTCCTGGATGGCGATGCAGGCCGTGACGGCCTCGCCTTCGTGCGGAAAGACCACGAACAGGCCGTCGCCCAGCAGCTTGACCACCCGGCCGTTGTGCTGTTCGAAGATCTTGGCAAGTGCTGTTGTCAACTGGGTGACGAAGCGGCCGGCGGTCTCGTCTCCGAGCCGCTCGAAGATGCCGGTGCTTCCGACCAGGTCAGCGAATACGACGGAGGCCATGCCCGGCCATTGTATGCGGGAGGCATCGCGAATGGAGCAAGCTGCGGTGCCGCGGCACGTGCGGCAACGCACATGCGGCAACGAAAAAGCCCGGCCTCCTTGCGGAAACCGGGCTTTCGTGGCTTTGGTCGGCGTGGCGGGATTCGAACTCGCGACCCCTTGCACCCCATGCAAGTGCGCTACCAGGCTGCGCTACACGCCGAAGCCCTCGATTATAACCGCCTTAATGCACGGTACTGAGCAGGTCGCGGATTTCGAACAGTTCGCGCTTCAACAGCTGCAGCTTCTGGGTCATCGCGTCGCGCTCGCTTTCCTCCAGCATCATCGAATCGCCGAAGGTGCTGTCCATCAAGGTGGAGTCCTCCACCTCGATCACGTCCACGCCATCGAGCATCACCTCGCCGGCGCGGCGCTTGTCGCGCTCCACCTGCACGATCTCCTGCAGCTTGTTGCGCGCGCCGCTGATCGTGAAGCCCTGGTCGTACAGCAGGTCCCGGATGCGCCGGATCATCAGCACCTCGTGGTGCTGGTAATAGCGCCGGTTGCCGCGCCGCTTCATGGGCCGCAGCTGGGTGAACTCCTGCTCCCAATACCGTAGCACGTGGGGCTTGACGCCACACAGCTCGCTGACCTCACCGATGGTGAAGTAGCGCTTGGCGGGGATTGCCGGGAGGGCTTTCTCCATTGAAATCAATCTACTAGGAGAGAAAGCTCGAAGGTTACTCTAACTGGCGGAAGCTGCAAAGCCGGGCAGTGGCCCGTCCCCGGGAGGCGTTGCTTTTTGTTGCGTCCGGCGATCAGCGGCCGGCCGCGGCCGTCAGGCGGCGTCGCCCGCGCCGCCGCCGTTGCCCTGGATCTGCTCCTTGAGCTTGTGGCTGGCGTGGAAGGTGACCACGCGCCGGGCATCGATCGGGATGGCTTCGCCGGTGCGAGGGTTGCGGCCCGGGCGCGGCGCCTTGGTGCGGATCTGGAAGTTGCCGAAGCCGGAGATCTTCACGTCCGCGCCGTCGACCAGGCTGCCGGCGATGAGGTCGAAGAAGGCGTCGATCATGTCCTTCGACTCGCGCTTGTTCAGCCCGATCTGCTCGAACAGCAGCTCCGCCAGCTGGGCCTTGGTCAACGCGGGCGTCTCCAGGCTCTCGACGGCAAACTCCATGGTGTCCTCTTCCTTCGGCAATCTTGTTGTTGTCAGGTCCGCCACAGGCTCATCCCCTCAGGCGCCCACCGAGCCGGGAAGCGATGCGCTCCACCACCGCCCGCACGGCGGCCTCGATCTGGTCGTCGGTCAGTGTGGCGTCGGCGCTGGCGAGCGTCAAGCGCACGGCCAGGCTTTTCTCGCCCGCGGCCATGCCGGCCGTGGCTTGCTGCGGCTTGTAGACGTCGAACAGCAACGCATCGCGCAGCAGGCCGCCGGTGTCGGCACTGCGGATGGCCTCCATCAGCGCGCCGTGCGTCACCTGGTCGCCGACGATGATCGCCAGGTCGCGCTCGGCCGGCTGGAACTTGGGCACCGGTTCGAATTCGGGCACCCGGCGCGCGGCGACCGCGTCCAGGTCGATCTCGAACAGCAGCGGCGTGTGCGGCAGCTCCCACTGCTGGCGCCAGCGCGGGTGCAGTTCACCCAGCACGCCGACCTGCCGGCCGCCGACTCGGATGGCGGCGCAGCGGCCGGGGTGCAGCGCCGGATGTTCCGCCGCCACGAACTCTGCCTGCAAGGGCGCCAGCAGCGCCTCGACGTCGCCCTTGAGATCGTAGAAATCGACCTGCCGGCCCTTGTGGCCCCACTGCAGGCCATCGGGGTCGCCATAGGCCAGGCCGGCGACCTTCATCGGCTGGCGCACGCCGCGCACCGTGGTGTCGGTGGTCTGCACCGAGGCATCGCGCGCGAACACGCGGCCGACCTCGAACACGCGCACCCGTTCGGCCTTGCGGTCGACGTTGTGCTTCAGCACCTGCAGCAGCGAGCCGAACAGCGAGGAGCGCATCACGCTCATCTGGCTGGCCATCGGGTTCAGCAGCGCAATCGGGTCGGCGTTGCCGGCCAGTTCCTGCTCCCAGCGCTTGTCGACGAAGCTGAAGTTGATGGTTTCCTGGTAGCCCAGGCCGGCCAGCAGGCGGCGCACCGCGAAGCGGCTGCGGCGGTTCTCCGGCGGCAGCTTGGCCGTGATGGGCGCCCGCGGCGGCGTGGTCGGCAGCTTTTGGTAGCCGACGACGCGCACCACTTCCTCGATCAGGTCTTCCTCGATCGCGATGTCGAAGCGGTACAGCGGCGGCGCGACCGTGATCACGCCGTTCTTGCCCGCGGCGGGCAGGCCCAGCCGCTGGAAGGCATCCAGGCACTGCGCTTCGGTGATGGGCATGCCGATCACCTTGGCGGCGCGCGCCACCCGCAACTGCACCGGCTCGCGCTGCGGCAGCTGCGCGACCTGGTCGTCCATCGGGCCGGCCTCGCCGCCGCAGATGTCGAGGACCAGGCGCGTGATGTGCTCGATGTGGTCGACGGTCTGGCTCGGGTCGACGCCGCGCTCGAAGCGGTGGCCGGCGTCGGTGGAGAAGTTGAAGCGGCGCGAACGGCCCTGCACGGCCTCGGGCCACCAGAACGCGGCCTCGACGTAGACGTTCTTCGTGGCGTCGCTCACGGCCGTGGCGTCGCCGCCCATGATGCCGGCCAGCGACTCGACTTCGCGGTCGTCGGCAATCACGCCGACCTTCTCGTCGACGCTGATGGTGGTGCCGTTCAGCAGCTTCAGCTGCTCGCCGGGGCGGCCCCAGCGCACGTCCAGGCCGCCGTGGATCTTGTCGTAGTCGAAGATGTGCGAGGGCCGGCCGAACTCGAACATCACGTAGTTGGAGATGTCGACCAGCGCGGTCACGCTGCGCTGGCCGCAGCCGGCCAGGCGCTCGACCATCCACTGCGGCGTCTTCGCCTGGGTGTTCACGTTGCGGATCACCCGGCCCGAGAAACGGCCGCAGAGGTCGGGCGCGCTCACCTTGACCTTCAACTTGCCGTCGTGCGTGGGCTGCACCGGCGGGAAGCTCGGCTCCTGCAGCGGCGCGCCGGTCAGCGCCGACAGCTCGCGCGCCACGCCGTACACCGACAGCGCATGCGCCAGGTTGGGCGTGAGCTTGAGCGTGAAGACGTGGTCGTCGAGGTTCAGCACCTGGCGCACGTCCTGGCCGAGGGGCGCATCGGCTGCCAGTTCCAGCAGGCCGCCGTGGTCCTCACTCAGCTTCAGCTCGCGCGCCGAGCACAGCATGCCCTGGCTCTCGACGCCGCGCAGCTTGCCCAGCTTGATCGCGAAAGGCTTGCCGTCTTCGCCCGGCGGCAGCTCGGCGCCGACCAGCGCGGTCGGCACGCGGATGCCGACGCGGGCGTTCGGCGCGCCGCAGACGATATTGAGCAACGCGCCCTGCCCCACGTCCACCTGGCACACGCGCAGGCGGTCGGCATTCGGGTGCTGCACGGCTTCCTTGATCTCGCCCACCACCACCTTGCTGAAGGGCGGCGCGAGCGGCCGCAGCTCTTCGACCTCCAGCCCGCCCATGGTCAGGGTGTCGGCGATTTCTTGGGTGGACAGCGGCGGGTTGCAGAACGCGCGCAGCCAGGACTCGGGGAATTGCATGTCTTAACGGAATTGCTTCAGGAAACGGATGTCGCCTTCGAAGAACAGGCGCAGGTCGTTGACGCCGTAGCGCAGCATGGTCAGCCGGTCCGGGCCCATGCCGAACGCGAAGCCGATGTGCTTCTCCGGGTCCAGCCCCATGTTGCGCACCACGTTCGGGTGCACCTGGCCGGAGCCGGCCACCTCCAGCCACTTGCCGGCCAGCGGCCCGCTCTGGAACTGGATGTCGATCTCGGCGCTCGGCTCCGTGAAGGGGAAGAAGCTCGGACGGAAGCGCAGCGCGAGGTCGTCGCTTTCGAAGAAGGTGCGGCAGAAGTCGGTGAAGACGACCTTCAGGTCCTTGAAGCTCACGTTCTCGCCCAGCCACAGGCCTTCGCACTGGTGGAACATGGGCGAATGGGTGGCGTCGCTGTCGACGCGGTAGGTGCGGCCCGGGGCGATCACGCGGATCTCGGGCATCGGCTCGCCGCGCTGCACGGCTTCCGCGTACTTCTTGATGTGCTGGTGGGCAAAGCGCACCTGCATCGGGCTGGTGTGCGGCCGCAGGTTGTAGGGAATGCCGTCGTCGCCGTCGATGTCGACGTAGAAGGTGTCCTGCATCGACCGCGCCGGATGGTTCGGCGGGTTGTTGAGCGACGTGAAGCTGTGCCAGTCGCTCTCGACCTCGGGACCGTCGGCCACGTCGAAGCCCATGCTGGCGAAGATCTGCTCGATGCGCTCCAGCGTCAGCGACACCGGGTGCAGGCCGCCCGGCTCGCGCACGCGGCCCGGCAGCGAGACGTCCAGCGCCTCGGCCTTCAGCTGCGTTTGCAGTTCCGCGTCGGCCAGCGCCTGGCGCCGCTCGTTCAGCGCGGCCTCGATCGCCTGCTTGGCGACGTTGATGGCGGCACCGCGCGACTTCTTCTCGTCCACGGGCAGCGCGGCCAGGCCCTTCATCAGCTCGGTGATGCGGCCGGACTTGCCGACGTACTGCGCCTTGGCGTTTTCCAGGTCGGCCGGCGTCCGGGCCTCCGTGAAGGCGGCCTGGGCGGAGGCGACGATGGCGTCGAATTCTTGGGTCATGGGAAAACGAAAAAGGGACCAGTGCTTGCAAGCCCTGGCCCCTGAAGATTGCCTTGTTGGTCGGCCGGGCGGCGCGAACGCCGCCCGTCGTGAACTCAAGCAGCCAGCTTGGCCTTGACTTGCTCCACGATGCCGGCAAACGCCGCGGGGTCGTGATAGGCGATATCGGCCAGGACCTTGCGATCGATGTCGATGCCGGCCTTGCGGATCCCGTTGGCGAACTGGCTGTAGGTCAGGCCGTTCGAACGCGCGGCGGCGTTGATACGGGCGATCCACAGCTGGCGGAAGACGCGCTTCTTGGCGCGGCGGTCGCGGTAGGCGTACTGGCCCGCCTTCATCACCGCTTCTTTGGCGATGCGATAGACGTTGCCGCGGCGGCCGCGGAAGCCCTTGGCGAGGGCGAGGACCTTCTTGTGACGGGCGCGTGCCGTTACACCACGTTTGACGCGAGGCATGTGTGTTCTCCTAGTCTTGGTGGTTTACAGGCCCGCGAACGGCAGCATCTGCGCCATGTGACCCATGTTGGTCTCATGCACAGCGACTGCACCCCGCAGGTGGCGCTTGTTCTTGGTGGTCTTCTTGGTCAGGATGTGACGCTTGAAGGCTTGGCCGCGCTTGACCGTCCCGCCGGGACGAACGCGGAAGCGCTTCTTGGCGCCGCTCTTGGTCTTCATCTTGGGCATGTGAATGCTCCTTCTACTTTTGTGCTCGTGAGGCGTCGCGGGATGAATCCCGCTCCTTGATGGCCCCGAGCCACTTGTGAAACCCTAAGGTTTCGCGGAAAGCCCAAAGGCTCTCCCATCACCGCCACCGCGGCGACCAACCGTGATGGCTTTGAATTCCTACTGCGCCGTCGTCGCGCCGGCGGGGGCCGGTGCGGCTTCGGTCGCCGGCTTGGCAGGCGCCGGCTTCTTCTTGCCCGGCGCGATCATCATGATCATCTGCCGGCCTTCCAGCTTGGGGAACTGCTCCACCAGGATGGTGTCCCCGAGGTCGTCGCGCAGGCGGTTCAACAGCGCCATGCCGATTTCCTGGTGCGTGATCTCGCGGCCGCGGAAGCGCAGCGTGATCTTGCACTTGTCGCCTTCCGCCAGGAAACGCCGGATATTGCGCAACTTGATGTTGTAGTCGCCGTCATCCGTTCCGGGGCGGAACTTGATTTCCTTGATTTCGATGACCGTCTGCTTGGCTTTCGCTTCGGCCGCCTTCTTCTGTTCCTGGTACTTGAACTTGCCGTAGTCCATCAGCCGGCACACGGGCGGGCTGGCGGTCGCGGCGATTTCGACCAGGTCCACATCGAGCTCACCGGCCATGCGCAGGGCTTCCGCCAGGCTGACGATTCCCAGGGGCTCGTTGTTCGGTCCGCTCAGGCGGACTTCCGGGGCCATGATTTCCCGGTTCAGGCGGTGCTTGCGTTCCTCGCGTTGGCGGCGGTCACGAAATTCAGTAGCGATGGTCTTCTATCCTGTTCAAAAATGAAGCAACCCGTCGTCAGCGCTTGTTGGCGATGTCTTCGGCCAGCAGCTTGGAGAAAGCTTCCAGCGACATCACGCCCAGGTCCTTGTTGCCCCTGGCGCGCACGGCGACGGCACCAGCCGCCATCTCCTTGTCGCCGACGACAAGCAGGTAAGGCGGCTTTTGCAGCGAGTGCTCCCGTATTTTATACGTAATCTTCTCGTTGCGCAGATCCGTCTGCAGCCTAAGCCCTTGATTCCTCAGCGTTTTGGCGATCTCTTCGGCGTAGGGGGCCTGGTGTTCCGTGATGTTCAGCACCACCGCCTGCACCGGCGCGAGCCAGGCGGGGAGCGCTCCGGCGTGGTGTTCGACCAACATGCCGATGAAACGTTCCAGGCTGCCGACGATGGCCCGGTGCAGCATCACGGGGTGGGCGCGGCCGCTCGTCTCCGTGACATATTCCGCACCCAGGCGCTCCGCCGTGTTGAAGTCGACCTGCATCGTGCCGCACTGCCACTGCCGGCCCAGGGCGTCCTTGAGCGTGTATTCGATCTTCGGGCCGTAGAAGGCGCCGTCGCCGGGCGAGACCACGAAATCCACCCCGGAGCGCCGCAGCGATTCCATGACGGCGTGTTCGGCCTTGTCCCAGAGCTCGTCGGAACCGACCCGGTTCTCCGGCCGCGTGGCAACCTTGTAGAGGATCTCCGTGAAGCCGAAATCCCGGTAGACCTGCTGCAGCTTCGCCGTGTACGCGACGCACTCCTCCAGGATCTGGTCTTCCGTGACGAAGGCATGGCCGTCGTCCTGCGTGAAGCCGCGCACCCGCATGATCCCGTGCAGCGCGCCCGAGGGCTCGTTGCGGTGGCACTGGCCGAATTCGCCGTAGCGCAGCGGCAGGTCGCGGTAGCTGCGCAGCTGCGACTTGAAGATCAGCACGTGGCCCGGGCAGTTCATCGGCTTGAGCGCGTACTCGCGCTTCTCCGACTCCGTCGTGAACATGTTCTCGCGGTAGTTCTGCCAGTGGCCCGTCTTCTCCCACAGGCTCTTGTCCAGGATCTGCGGGCCCTTCACTTCCTGGTAGCCCGTGTCCTTGTAGACCTGGCGCATGTACTGCTCGACCTGCTGCCAGACCGCCCAGCCCTTGGGATGCCAGAACACCACGCCCGGGGCCACGTCGTCGATGTGGAACAGGTCCAGCTCGCGGCCCAGCTTGCGGTGGTCGCGCTTCTCGGCCTCCTCCAGCATCGTCAGGTACTGCTGCAGTGCCTCCTTGCTGGCCCAGGCCGTGCCGTAGACACGCTGCAGCATCTCGTTGCGGTGGTCGCCGCGCCAGTAGGCGCCGGCCACCTTCATCAGCTTGAAGTGCTTCAGCTTGCCCGTGCTCGGCACGTGCGGGCCGCGGCACAGGTCCTCGAACTTGCCCTCGGCGTACAGCGACACGTCCTCGCCCTGCGGGATGCTGCCGATGATCTCCGCCTTGTAGGCCTCGCCGATGGACTTGAAATGCGCCACCGCCTCGTCACGCGGCAGCACGCGGCGCGTCACCGGTTCGTCCTTGGCCGCGAGCTCGCCCATGCGCTTCTCGATGGCCGCCAGGTCCTCGGGCGTGAAGGGCCGCTTGTAGGCGAAGTCGTAATAGAAGCCGTTCTCGATGACCGGGCCGATCGTGACCTGCGCCTCGGGGAACAGCTCCTTGACGGCATAGGCCAGCAGGTGGGCCGTCGAGTGGCGGATCACGTCCAGGCCTTCCGGGTCCTTGGCCGTGAGGATGGCGAGCTTGGCATCGTTCTCGATGCGGTAGGCCGTGTCGACGACCTTGCCGTCGACCTTGCCGGCGAGCGCCGCCTTGGCCAGGCCGGCGCCGATGGAGGAAGCCACTTCGGCCACCGTGACGGGGTTTTCGAATTGGCGGTGGGAGCCGTCGGGGAGCGTGATCTGGATCATGGTGGAAAGCGAAGAACGGACAACAAAAAAGCGCGGGGGCAGCCGCGCTTTTCGTTGGGTTGGAGCAACTCAGTGCACGCGACTACGCGGCCGCTAGCGGGCCGTGGACCTTTCGAAAGTAGTTCGCGGTGTCATAACCGGGTTGCCTTTCTCGCTCTTGTTGCTCAGGAGATACGTTCCATTCTAACTCGCCTTGACGTATCCCGTGCCGCCGCAGCGAGGGCACTCGGTGATGACGGTCTGCTTTTCCACCTCGAAGTTCTCGTTGATGTTCTCGCTGTCGAAGTGCAGCTGGCCGCTGCCGCCGCAGTCGGGACAGCGGTTCTGCTGCAGCGCGCTGGCGTCGAAGGCGCCCGTCGTTTCTTCCGTCGAATCGCTCATGCTGGACTCCCTCCATGGCAGTTAGCCCAACTGTACGGAGGGCGGCGGAAAAGGCAAGGCGAAAAAAAGCCCCGCAAGCGGGGCTTTTCCGGAAAACGGCCGATCAGGCCGCCTTCTTGTGATCCTCGAAGAACTGTTCGTCCTCCGTCGATCCCTTCAGCGCCGCAGTCGACGCATTCGCTTCGATCGTGGTGGTCACCGCGTCGAAGTAACCCGTGCCCACCTCGCGCTGGTGCTTCACCGCGGTGAAGCCCTTGTCGGCGGCGGCGAACTCCTTCTGCTGCATCTCGACGAAGGCGGTCATGTTGTTGCGGGCATAGCCGTAGGCCAGCTCGAACATCGAGTAGTTCAGGCTGTGGAAGCCGGCCAGCGTGATGAACTGGAACTTGTAGCCCATGGCGCCCAGCTCCTTCTGGAACTTGGCGATGGTCGCGTCGTCGAGGTTCTTCTTCCAGTTGAACGAAGGCGAGCAGTTGTACGCCAGCAGCTTGCCGGGGAACTTGGCGTGGATCGCGTCGGCGAAGTCCTTGGCGAACTTCAGGTCCGGCGTGCCGGTCTCGCACCAGATCAGGTCGGCGTACTCGGCATAGGCGAGGCCGCGGCTGATCGCCTGCTCCAGGCCCTTCTTGCTGCGGTAGAAGCCTTCGACCGTGCGCTCGCCGGTCAGGAAGGGCTTGTCGGTCTCGTCGACGTCGGTAGTCACCAGGTCGGCGGCTTCGGCATCGGTGCGGGCCAGCAGGATGGTGGGCGTGCCCATCACGTCGGCGGCCAGGCGCGCGGCGATCAGCTTGGCGCAGGCTTCGCGGGTGGGCACCAGCACCTTGCCGCCCATGTGGCCGCACTTCTTGACGGAAGCGAGCTGGTCCTCGAAGTGCACGCCGGCGGCGCCCGCTTCGATCATGGCCTTCATCAGCTCGAAAGCGTTCAGCACGCCGCCGAAGCCGGCTTCCGCGTCGGCCACGATGGGCGCGAAGTAGTCGATGTAGCCCTCGTCGCCGGGGCCCTTGCCTTCCTGCCACTGGATCTGGTCGGCGCGCGCGAAGGTCGCGTTGATCTTCTTGACCACCTTCGGCACCGAGTCCACCGAGTACAGCGACTGGTCGGGGTACATCTCGCCGTTGCTGTTGGCGTCGCCCGCCACCTGCCAGCCGGAGAGGTAGATGCCCTTGAGGCCGGCCTTGACCTGCTGCATGGCCTGGTTGCCGGTCAGCGCGCCGAGCGTGTTGACGAAGGGCTCGGTGTTGATCAGGTTCCACAGCTTCTCGGCACCGCGCTTGGCCAGCGTGTGCTCGATCTGCAGGGAGCCGCGCAGCTTGACCACATCGGCGGCGCTGTAGCCGCGCTTGATGCCTTTCCAGCGCGGGTTCTCGGCCCAGTCCTTCTCCAGTTGGGCGATCTGCTGTTCACGCGTCAGGTGGGTCCAGTTGCTCATTGCTCTTCTCCAGGGTTGATGTCGAATCGTTTGGCCTGGAGTGAATTCTGCAGTCTTGTAGAAGACTTTTGCAGCTCTTATGTCTTATACAAGACATATTTTTATTTCATTTGAAATCAACGGCTTACGATCTTCTTTCCGCAATGCGGAAACCTGTTTCTTGTATCGAGAAAAAATGCGGCGGCGCACCATCAAGGAATCTCACGATGCGAAACGCTGGTCACATCCGGTGAAACAGGATCCAGTCGCCGTGCCCGATTGGCGTGCGGCCCATGACGCGCTTCGCATTGATCTCGTACAGCAGGCAGCTGCGCGTGCCGCCCTCCACCAGCACGTCGACCTCGCGCTTGAAGTACTCGCTGTCGTTGCCCGGCACGATCTGCTCGATGCGATCGAGCACGGCCTCGAGCTCCGGCGTGATGCGGTAGACCTCGCCGACCACGGTCACCGCTTCTTCGCCGCCCAAGGTGAGGCCCGGGTACCAGTCGAAGTGGTAGAGCCGGCCGCGCACCTCGCCCATGCCGACGTAGCCGGGCGCCGGCTGCAGGCGGTTGATGTCGTTGCGCCCGCCGCGGCGCAGGGTGCCGTAGACGAAGACGAGGCGCTCGGGGGCTTCAGGCATGATGCGGCGGACTTTTCTGCTGGCGCCATTGTCGATGAGCCTCGTTCCCAGCCGCCCCGCGGCCTATGCCTGCCTCGCGCTCAGCATGGCGCTGGTGGGCAGCTACGTGGCGCTGTCCAAGCCGCTGGTGGCAGCCATCCCCGTGTTCCTGCTGGCGTGGCTGCGCTTCGGCATCGGCGCGCTGGCGATGCTGCCCTGGTTGCGCAAGCCGGCGAACGAGCCGCCGCTGACGCCGCGCACGCGCGGCCTGCTGTTCCTCGAATCCTTCCTCGGCAACTTCCTGTTCTCCATCTGCATGCTGTTCGGCGTGAGCATGACCAGCGCGGTGTCGGCCGGCGTGATCATGGCGGCGATCCCGGCCGTCGTCGCGCTCCTCAGCTGGGCTTTCCTGCGCGAGCCGATTTCGGGCCGCATCTGGACGGCGATCGCCTGCGCCGCCGCCGGCATCGGCCTGCTGGCCGTCGCCAGTCCGCACGCGGCGGGCTCTGCCCGGGAAGTGCAGCTGGCCTGGCTGGGCAACCTGCTGGTGTTCGCGGCGGTGGTGTGCGAGGCCTCGTATGCCGTGATCGGCAAGGCGCTGACCGGCGCGCTCGGGCCCAAGCGCATCACCTCGCTGATCAACCTGTGGGGCCTGGCGCTGGTGACGCCGATGGGGCTGTGGGGCGCCCTGCACTTCGATTTCGGCGCGGTCGCGCCGGGCACCTGGCTGCTGCTGCTGTTCTACGGCCTGGCGGCCAGCGTGTGGACCGTGTGGCTGTGGATGACCGGCCTGAAGGTCGTGCCGGCCGCGCAGGCCGGCGTGTTCACGGTGATGCTGCCGGTGAGCGCGGCGGTGGTGGGGGTGGTGTTCCTGGGTGAAAAGCTGGGCGGCTTGCAGCTGGTGGCTTTCCTGGCGGCGCTGGCGGGGGTGCTCCTGGCGACCGCGCCGGTGCGGCGCTAGCGCCCTACCGCCCGGTCACCTTCTTCAACACCGGCTTGATGTCCTCCCGCTTCGCCGGCAACACCTTCGCATTCTCCCGCGGCACGTTCAACACGATCGCCGTCGACGTCTCGGTCAGCAGGCAGAACTTCGTCACCACCGCATCCAGGTGCTCGACGTCGATCACCGCGATTTCCAGGATCCAGCTGTCCTCCCCGGTGACGTTGAAGGCATTGACCACCTCCGGCGTCTGCTCGATCAGCTTGACCACCCGCGCGTACTCGGCACGCCCGACCCGCACCAGCGCGCGGATGCCGTAGCCCAGGCGCTGGTAGTCCACCACCGCCCGGTAGCCCTTGATGTAGCCGGCCATCTCGAGCTTGCGCACCCGCTCGGTCACCGCCGGCTGCGACAGGTGGACCTTGCGTCCCAGTTCCGCCATGGAGATCCGCGCATCGCGCTGCAGCTCGTCCAGGATGCGGGCGTCATAGGCGTCCAGTTCGGGAACTTCGGTGGCCATGGGCTTCAACCTTCAAAAACAAGGCGACATGCTACTGCAGACCTTGAATGATGCATGGCCGGGGCGGCACGGTCCCCCTACGATCACCGCCCATGACGACCGCCGCCACCCCGTTCCCCTCCGCCGGCCGCGCTCCGGCCGCCCCGCCGCTGCTGCTGCCCGCCCTGCTCGCCTGCTACCTGGTCTGGGGCTCGACCTACCTGGCGATCCGCTACGCGCTGGACAGCTTCCCGCCCTTCTTCCAGATGGGAACCCGCTTCCTCACGGCGGGCGGCCTGCTGATGGGCCTGATGCTGTGGCGCCGCGCCCCGCTGCCCACCGCCAGGCAATGGCGCAACGCGCTGGTGGTCGGCGCGCTGATGCTGGGAGGCGGCATGGGCCTCACGGCGAGCGCCGAAGTGCACATCGGTTCGGGCCTGGTCGCCGCCTTCATCGCCGTCATCCCGATCCTCACCTGCGGCTGGGGCCTGCTGTTCGGCCGCCGGCCGCACCGCCTGGAATTCGCGGGCATGGCCGTGGGCCTGGCCGGCGTGCTGTGGCTCGTGCGCGGCGCGAGTTTTTCCGCGGCGCCGGCGGGCCTCGCCTGCATCGCGGGCGCGGCGCTCGCCTGGTCGCTCGGCTCCGTGCTCGCCACGACGAAGCTGCCGCTGGCCCCCGGCCCCATGGGCTTCGCGAGCGAAATGTCGTGTGGCGGCGCGGTGTTGATGCTCGTTTCTCTCGCGATGGGTGAGCAGTTCGCGTGGCCCGCGCAGCCGGCGGCACTCGCGGCGTGGGCGTATCTCGTGGTGTTCGGCTCGCTCGTCGCCTTCAGCGCGTACCTCTACCTGCTGGCGAATGCGAGTGCCGCGGTGGCCACGAGCTACGCGTTCGTGAACCCCGTGATCGCGCTCGCGCTCGGTGTTTTCATTGGGAAAGAAGCCGTTTCCAGAGGGGAATGGCTCGCCTGCGGCGTGATCTTCATTGGCGTTTTCCTGATCCTCAGAGGGAAAACGGCCTCCGCGCCTCGCTGAAAAAGCAACATTTCCCAATGAAAAAACGCGTTTTTCGCTTTTACGGCGCCGCGTTCTCCATTAGCATCCGCAGTGCCAGTGGAGTGCAGTTCCATTGGTGGTTCTTAAACTTCTAGAAGGAAACAGATCATGGCAACTGCGAAGAAGACGGCGGCGAAGAAGGCGCCGGCGAAGAAGGCGGCTCCGGCGAAGAAGGCCGCTGCCAAGAAGGCTCCGGCGAAGAAGGCGCCGGCGGCCAAGAAGGCTCCCGCGAAGAAGGCGGCTCCGGCGAAGAAGGCCGCTGCCAAGAAGGCCCCGGCGAAGAAGGCGGCTGCGAAGAAGGCCCCGGCCAAGAAGCGCACCCCGAACGCGGCGTTCATGAAGCCCCTGACCCCGGACGCAGCGCTGGCCGCCGTCGTGGGCTCGGCTCCCCTGCCCCGCACGGAAATCGTCAGCAAGCTCTGGGCCTACATCAAGAAGAACAAGCTGCAGGACAACGTCAACAAGCGCATGGTGAACGGCGATGCCAAGCTGAAGGAACTCTTCGGCAAGGCGCAGGTTTCCATGTTCGAGATGGCTGGCCTGATCGGCAAGCACGTCAAGTAAGCCAGGCTTCGCCTCGCTTCTCGAAGGGCCGGTGCGAACCGGCCCTTTCTCGTTTCAGGACCCTGACCGATGAATCATCTCGAACGGATCGCCAAGGACGCCGCCCCCGCCGCCGAGGCCTGGTCGGTGCGCTTCGTCAGCGAACAGGCCGAGCAGCTGACCGTGCGCCGCGACGCGCCGGAAGCGCCCTGGCGCCAGCGCGACGCCGGCGCCATGGTGAGCGTCTGCGCCGGCGGCGGCCAGGCCTTTGCCGCCACCAGCGACCTCAGCGCCGCCGGCCTGCGCGCCGCCTTTGCGCAGGCCAAGGAACTCGCCCTGGCCTGCGCACCGCACAGCCTGGTCGACGGCCGCGAAGCGCTGGCGCAGGCCGCCGAAGGCCGCTACGCGTCGCCGACGCAGCGCCCGGTGGAGACGCTGGGCCTGGCCGAGAAGTACGAGCTGCTGGGCGCCGTGTGCGCCGGCGCCAACCTGGGTGCCGCCATCGTGGACCGCAGCGCGTCGCTGTGGACCACCCGCACCGAGCAGCTGTTCCTCACCGGCGACGGCGGCCGCGTCGAGCAGCACTGGGACTTCGTGGTGCCGGGCCTCACGGTCGTGGCCAGCGAAGGCGGCGAGACCCAGACCCGCTCCGCCGCCGGCCAGTACAACGGCTTCTGCCAGCAAGGCGGCCTGGAAGTGCTGGAGCGCGCCCGTTTTGCCGGGGACGGCCCGCGCGTCGCGCGCGAGGCGCTCGAGCTGCTGAAGGCACCCAATTGCCCCAGCGGCGAGATGGACCTGCTCCTGATGCCCGACCAGATGATGCTGCAGATCCACGAGAGCATCGGCCACCCGCTGGAGCTGGACCGCATCCTCGGCGACGAGCGCAACTTCGCCGGCACCAGCTTCGTCACGCTCGACATGTTCGGCCACTACCGCTACGGCAGCGAGCTGCTGAACGTGAGCTTCGCGCCCGACGTCAGCGCGCAGTTCGCCAGCTACGCCTTCGACGACGACGGCACGCCGGCGCGGCGCGAATGGATCATCCGCAACGGCATCCTGCAGCGGCCGCTGGGTGGCACGCTGTCGCAGGCCCGCGCGCGGGCCCTGCGGTCCGACATCGCCGGCGTCGCCAACTCCCGCTCCAGCAGCTGGAACCGCGCGCCGATCGACCGCATGGCCAACCTCAACGTCGAGCCCGGCGACTCCACCCTGGAGCAGATGATCGCCAGCATCGACGACGGCGTGCTGATGCGCACCAACGCTTCCTGGAGCATCGACGACTCGCGCAACAAGTTCCAGTTCGGCTGCGAGTACGGCCAGCGCATCCGCAAGGGCCAGTTGGCGGAGGTGGTCAAGCGGCCCAACTACCGCGGCATCTCGGCCAGCTTCTGGCGCTCCCTGGCCATGGTGGGCGATGCGAGCACCTTCCAGGTCATGGGCACGCCGTACTGCGGCAAGGGCGAGCCCAACCAGGTGATCCGCGTCGGCCATGCTGCGCCGGCCTGCAAGTTCGAGCGCGTGTCCGTGTTCGGGGGAGCCGCCTGATGCGTGACTACTTCGAACGACTGGCCGCCGGCGTCTGCACGCTGCCGGCGGGGCTGGATCGCACCAGCCTCTCCTTCTCGGCGGAAGACTCGGACTTCCTGCGCTTCAACAAGGCACTGGTGCGCCAGGCGACGCACGTGCAGCAGCGCTATGGCACCGTCAGCGTGGTGGCCGGTTCGCGCCGCGCCAGTTCCACCTGCGCGCTTTCGGGCGATGCCGACGCGGACCTGAAGCTGCTGCTGGCCGAGCGGGACCAGCTGGCGCGGCAGTTGCCGCTGGTGCCGGAAGACCCTTTCTTGCTGCTGCCGGACACGGTGCACTCGACCGAGCGCGTGGCAACCGGCAGCCTGCCCACGCCGGCGGAACTGATCGCGGAAGTGACGCGCCTCGGCGCCGGCACCGACCTCGTCGGCTTTTACGCTGCCGGGCCCATGGTGCGCGGCTACGCCGACAGCCGCGGCCAGCGCAACTGGCATGCGGTGGAAAGCTTCCACTTCGAGTGGTGCCTGTACCGCGAGGCCGACCTGGCCGTGAAGTCCTCCTACGCCGGCGCCGCCTTCAGCGCGCGCGAGCTGGCGGCGCGGATGGAGCGGGCGCGGGCGCAGCTGGAAGTGCTGGGCCGCCCGCGCAAGACGCTGGCGCCGGGCGCGTACCGCGTCTGCTTCAGCCCGGTGGCGGTGGCGGACCTGCTGGCCACGCTGTCCTGGGGCGGCTTCGGCGAGCGCGCGGCCCGCACCGGCGTCAGCACCCTGGTGCAGCTGCAGCGCGGGCTGCAGCAGTTCCATCCCGCCGTCCGGCTCACGGAAGACATCGCCAACGGCCTGGCGCCTGCGTTCCAGGACGACGGCTTCGTCAAGCCCGCGCAGGTCGCGCTGGTCGCCGAGGGCCGCATGGCCGGCACGCTGGTGTCGCCGCGCAGCGCCCGCGAGTACGGCCTGGCCAGCAACGGCAACGCGGAGGAAGGCCCGGAGGCGCTGGCGATGGCGCCGGGATCGCTGCCCGCCGCCGATGCGCTGAAGGTGCTGGGCACCGGCGTCTACCTCAGCGACCTGCACTACCTGAACTACAGCGACCGCCAGGCTTGCCGCATGACGGGCATGACGCGCTTTGCCTGCCTGTGGGTGGAAGACGGCGTGCCGGTCGCGCCGATCTCGGTGATGCGCTTCGACGATTCGCTGCTGCGCATGTTCGGCAGCGGGCTGGTGGCGCTGACGGACCGGGCGGAGCTGGTGCCGGACAACGCGACCTACGGATCGCGGCACCTGCGCAGCGTTTCGGCGCCAGGGGCGGTCGTCGACGGGTTCGTGTTTACGTTGTAGGGCGGGCAGCCGCGGTTCGTTCCTCACCACGGCCTACGAGGCACCATAGTGGGATTCCGTAGGCCGGGGTGGCAACCCCGGCTTGCGCGTTCGAACCCACCGTAGGCCGTGGTGAGCCGCAGGCGAACCGCGGCTTCACCCCTTCTTCTTCAGGGCCGCTTCCGTGATCCCGCTCAGCGTCCCGCGCGTCGTGATCACCTCCGCATCCAGCATCACTTCGATCAGCGTGCCCTGCTGGCGCTCGATCGCCGCCAGCAGCGCTGGCTCGAACTCCGCGGTCTTCGTGATGCGCTGGCCGTGGTAGCCGTAGGCCTTCGCCAAGCCGACGAAATCCGGATTCGCCAGCGCCGTGCCGTGCACCCGCTTCGGATACTCGCGCTCCTGGTGCATGCGGATCGTCCCGTAGGTGCCGTTGTTCAAGAGCACGATGATCGAGCGCGCGCCATGCTGCGCCGCCGTCGCCAGCTCCTGCCCGTTCATCAGGAAGTCGCCGTCGCCCGCCATCGTCAGGGCGATGCGGCCGGTCAGCAGGTTGGCCGCGATGCCCGCCGGCACGCCGTAGCCCATCGCGCCATTGGTGGGGGCCAGCTGGGTCTTGTGGCCCTTGGCCAGGCCATGGTGCTTGAAGAAGCGGTGCGTCCACGACGCGAAGTTGCCCGCGCCATTGGTCAGCACCGCGTCTTCGGGCAGGTGCTTCTGCAGCAGCGCCACGATCGCCGGCATGTCGATGTCGCCCGGCAGCTTCTGCGGCACCAGGTTGCCCTGGTAATCCGCGTTGGCCGCGGCGGTCCAGTCGGCCCAGGGCAATTCCGGTGGCGCGCTCAGCACCTCGAGGGAGCGCGCGGCGGCGTTCATCGTGGCGTTGATCGCCAGGTCGGCCTGGTAGACGCGATGGAGCTCCTCGGCGCTGGCATGGATGTGCACCAGCTTCTGCTGGGCCTTCGGCGGCTTCAGCAGCGTGTAGCCCCCGGTGGTCATCTCCCCCAGGCGCGGGCCGATCGCGAGGATGAGGTCGCTGTCCTTCACCCGTGCGGCCAGCTTCGGATTGATGCCGATGCCGACGTCGCCCGCGTACTGCGGGTGGTGGTTGTCGAAGCAGTCCTGGAAGCGGAAGGCGTTGCCCACCGGCAGCTTCCAGTTCTCGGCAAAGCGCTGCAGCGCCTGCGCCGCCTGCGGCGTCCAGCCGCCGCCGCCGGCGATCACGAAGGGCTTCTTCGCCGCCAGCAGCATCTCGCGCAAGGTGCGCAGTGCGCCGGGATCGCTCCAGGCCTCGACGGCTTCCACGCGCGGCAGCGGACGCGCCGCCGTTTCCTTCGTCAGCATGTCTTCCGGCAGCACCAGAACCACCGGCCCCGGCCGCCCGTTCATGGCGGTGGCGAAGGCGCGGCTCACGTACTCGGGAATGCGGTCGGGGTCGTCGATGCGCTCCACCCGCTTGGCCATGCCCTTGGTGCTGGGGCCCAGGAACACGCCGTAATCGACTTCCTGGAAGGCTTCGCGGTCGCGCTGGTCGCTGGCGACGTCGCCGACGAACAGCACCATCGGCGTCGAGTCCTGGAAGGCCGTGTGCACGCCGATCGAGGCGTTGGTGGCGCCCGGCCCCCGCGTCACGAAGCAGACGCCCGGCCGGTTCGACAACTTGCCCGCCGCCTCGGCCATGTAGGCTGCGCCGCCTTCCTGCCGGTTGATCACGAAGCGGATCTTGTCGCGATACTGGTGGAAGCCATCGAGCACGGCCAGGTAGCTCTCGCCCGGAACGCCGAACACGTGGCTCACCCCCTGTGCAACGAGACACTCGACAATCAGGTGGCCGGCGAGCTGTGTGGACGGGTTCATGCGCTTGACTCGATTAACTGATTAGTGAATTATCTGGACATGGCTCGAGACCCCAGCCCCGCCACCGAAGAGCGCACGCGCGATGCGGACCGCTCCCAGAGCACCATCCTAGCAGCGGCCCGGGACGAATTCGCCGAGCACGGCCTGGGCGGCGCGCGGGTGGACCGCATCGCCGAACGGGCCGGCCTGAACAAGCGCCTCATCTACTACTACTTCGAGGACAAGGAGAAGCTGTTCCAGGCGGTGCTGGAGCAGGCCTACCGCGACATCCGCGAGCAGGAGGCGCAGCTGCACCTGCTGGACCTGGAACCGGCGCAGGCGGTGCGCCGCCTGATCGAGTTCACCTGGAACTACTACCTGGCGCACCCGGAGTTCATGACGCTCCTGAACAGCGCCAACCTGCACCGGGCGCGCCACCTCGAAGGCTCGCAGAAGGCGCGCGAGCTCAACTCGCCGCTGGTGGACACGCTGGCGGCGGTGCTGGAACGCGGACGCCGCGACGGCACCTTCCGCGGCGGCGTTGACCCGGTGCAGCTCTACGTGTCGATCGCCGGCATCGCCTACTTCTACCTCTCGAACACGCACACCCTGTCGGCCATCTTCGGGCGCGACCTGATGACGCCCAAGGCGAGAAGCGAGCGGCTGTCGCACATGACGGACGTGATCCTGGGCTACCTGCTGCGCAGCTAATTCCCGACCCCGCCCGCGGGGCTTGCATGCGTCAAAGCTCCGCCCCATAATTCACCAAACAGTGAATTAACCCAGGAGACAAGACCGATGAAGCTTTCCCGCCGTGCGCTTGCAGCCGCCGCTTTCGCCCTGCCGCTCGCCGCCTTTGCCCAGTCCGGCTATCCCAGCAAGCCGATCCGCGTGATCGTGCCCTTTGCCGCCGGCAGCACCACCGACATCATTGCCCGCGCCATCGGCGACAAGATGGGCCAGAGCATGGGCACCACGCTCGTGATCGAGAACAAGGGCGGCGCCAGCGGCACCATCGGCCAGGCCGCGGTCGCGACGGCCGCGCCGGACGGCTACACGCTGATGATCCACTCGTCCTCGCACACGGTCAGCCCGCACACCTTCGCCAAGCTGCCCTTCGACACGGTGGCCGACTTCGCGCCCGTCACGCCGATCTCCTCGACGCCCAACGTGCTGGTGATCGCGCCCTCGAAGAACATCAAGTCGCTCAAGGAGCTGCTGGCCGCCGCGCGCGCCAAGCCGGGCAGCATGAACTTCGCCTCCGCCGGCCAGGGCAGCGCCACCCACCTGAACGCCGAGAAGTTCAAGCTGGCCGCGAAGATCGACGCGCAGAACATTCCCTTCAAGGGCTCCGCCGAAGCCGTGACCGAAGTGGCCGCCGGCCGCGTCGACTACTACTTCTCGCCCATCGCACCGGTGATCGGCCAGATCAAGACCGGCCAGCTGGTGCCGCTGGCCGTCGGCTCGCCCAAGCGCGCCGCCGCCCTGCCCGACGTGCCGACCACCGCCGAAGCGGGCGTGCCCGGCTCCGAGTTCAACTTCTGGATCGGCATGTTCGCGCCGGCCAGGACGCCCAAGGACATCGTCGACCGCCTCCAGGCCGAAGTGGTCAAGGCGCTGGCCACGCCGGAGGTCAAGGAACGCTTCGCCGCCCTGGGCGCCGACGCCTGGACGCTCAAGCCCGCCGAGTTCGACGCCTACCTGCGCGAAGAGATCAAGACCAACGCCGCACTGGTCAAGGCCGCCGGCCTCGAAGTGCACAAGCAATAACCGCCAGCCAGCAAGGAGCAGCCATGCCCACCCAACGTCTCGGAATCATCATGCACGGCGTCACCGGACGCATGGGCATGAACCAGCACCTGATCCGCTCCATCGTCGCCATCCGCAACCAGGGCGGCGTGACGCTCTCCAACGGCGACAAGGTCATGCCCGACCCGATCCTGATCGGCCGCAACGCCGAGAAGATCGAGGCGCTGGCCAAGGCGCACGGCATCGCGCGCTGGGGCACCGACCTCGATGCGGCGCTCGCGAACCAGGACGACACCGTCTTCTTCGACGCCGGCACCACGCAGATGCGCCCCAAGCTGCTGGCCAAGGCGCTGCGCGCGCGCAAGCACGTCTACTGCGAGAAGCCGATCGCCACCACGCTGGGCGAGGCGGTGGAGATCGCCAAGCTGGCCGAGAAGTCGGGCCTCAAGCACGGCGCCGTGCAGGACAAGCTGTTCCTGCCCGGCCTGCGCAAGCTGGACATGCTGCGCCGCGCCGGCTTCTTCGGCCGCATGCTGTCGCTGCGGCTGGAGTTCGGCTACTGGGTGTTCGAAGGCGACCTGCAGCCGATCCAGCGCCCGAGCTGGAACTACCGGGCCGAAGACGGCGGCGGGATGATCCTGGACATGATGTGCCACTGGCGCTACGTGCTGGACAACCTGTTCGGCGAAGTGAAGTCCATCTCCTGCCTGGGCGCCACCCACATCCCGACGCGCTGGGACGAGGACGGCAAGCCTTACACCGCCACCGCCGACGACGCCGCCTACGCCATCGCCGAACTGGTGGGCCACAACGGCGAGCCGGTGATCGCGCAGCTGAACATGTCCTGGGCCACCCGCGTCAACCGCGAGGACCTGGTGACCTTCCACGTCGACGGCACGCACGGCTCCGCCGTCGCCACCCTCACGTCGTGCAAGGCGCAAAGCCGCGTGAACACGCCGCGCCCGGTGTGGAACCCGGACGTGAAGAACACCATGAACTTCAGCGAGCAGTGGCAGGACGTGCCGGACACGCAGGTGTACGACAACGGCTTCAAGATCCAGTGGGAAGCCTTCATCCGCCACGTGGTGGAAGACGCGCCCTACAAGTGGACACTTCCCGAAGGCGCCAAGGGCGTGCAGCTGGTGGAAGCCGCGCTGCAAAGCTGGAAGGAACGCCGCTTCGTCGACGTGCCCGCCCTGCAGTTCTGAGGACGCGCGCCATGGCCTCGACCCTGCAACTGCCCACGCCGGCCGGCGCGCTGGAGAACTACACGCTGCGCGGCTCCACCCCGGTGCAGCCCGCCCAGGGCGTGAAGTTCAACCGCATCGCCTACTCCGCCGCCCACGTGGTGGCCAACCCGCTGGCCGCCGTCGATCCCTGGCTGCAGGCCGCGGTCGACTGGGACGCGACCATCGCCTACCGGCAGCGCCTGTGGTCGCTGGGCCTGGGCGTGGCCGAAGCCATGGACACGGCGCAGCGCGGCATGGGCCTGGACTGGCCGACCTCGCTGGAACTGATCCGCCGCTCGCTGGACGCGGCGCGCGACGTCCCCGGTGCGCTGGTTGCCTCGGGCTGCGGCACCGACCACCTCGCGCCCGAAGACGCGAAGAACGTCGACGACGTGATCCGCGCCTACGAGCAGCAGATGGAAGCCATCGAGAAGCTGGACGGCAAGCTGATAGTGATGGCCTCGCGCGCGCTGGCCCGCGTGGCGAAGTCGCCCGCGGACTACGAGAAGGTCTACGGCCGCATCCTGTCGCAGGCGAAGCAGCCCGTGGTGCTGCACTGGCTGGGCGACATGTTCGACCCGGCGCTGGCGGGTTACTGGGGCAGCAAGGATGTCGATGCCGCGATGGACACCGCGATCGGCATCATCGCCGCGCACGCCAGCAAGGTGGACGGCATCAAGATCTCGCTGCTGGACAAGGACAAGGAGATCGCGATGCGCCGGCGCCTGCCGCCGGGCGTGCGCATGTACACGGGCGACGACTTCAACTACGCGGAGCTGATCGCCGGCGACGGCTGGGGCCAGGAACCCACGCACGGCAAGAGCGACGCGCTGCTGGGCATCTTCGACGCCATCGCGCCGGCGGCCAGCGCCGCGCTGGGCGAACTGGCGCGCGGCAACATCGAGAAGTTCCACGCGATCCTCGGCCCCACGGTGCCGCTGTCGCGCCACATCTTCGCGGCGCCCACGCGCTTCTACAAGACCGGCGTCGTCTTCATGGCCTGGCTCAATGGCCACCAGAAGCACTTCGCCATGGTGGGCGGCCAGCAAAGCACGCGCAGCCTGCCGCACTTCGCCGAGCTGTTCCGCCTGGCCGATGCGGCCAACCTGCTGGAACAACCGGAGCTGGCCACGAAGCGCATGAAGATGCTGCTGGCCCTGCACGGCGTCGAGTGATCCGAACCCCGAGGAGACCAACCATGTGGAAGACGAAGTTCGCTTTAGGTGCCGTGCTGGCCGCCGCCAGCCTCGCCGTTGCCGCCCAATCCTGGCCTGCGCGCCCGGTCAAGGTGATCATCCCCTTCCCGCCCGGCGGCACGCTGGACGCAGTAGGCCGCCAGCTGGCGCAGAAGCTGGGCGACCAGCTGGGCCAGCCCTTCGTCGTCGACAACAAGCCGGGCGGCAACGGCACCATAGGCGCGGACCTGGTGTCCAAGGCGCCGGCGGATGGCTACACGCTGCTGTTCAACGCCTCGACCTTCGTCAGCGCGCCCATGACGATGAAGTCGGTGGCGTATTCGGTCACCAAGGACTTCCAGCCGATCGCGCTGGTGGCCAAGGCGCCGCTCTCGGTGGCGATCAACAAGAACCTGCCGGTCACCGACATCAAGTCGCTGCTGGCCTACGCCAAGGCCAACCCCGGCAAGATGACCTTCGCGGTCGGCTCGATCGGCTCGGCCGGCCACCTGTCGACCGAACTCCTCAAGCGCAGCGGCAACATCAACTACATGGTGGTGCCGTACAAGGGCACGGCGCCCGCCTTCCAGGACCTGATCGGCGGCCAGATCGATGGTTTCATCGATCCCATCCTCGGCTCGCTGCAGTACCACAAGAGCGGGCTGCTGCGCGTGGTGGCGGTGACGTCCAGCGCACGCGTGCCCAACCTGCCGGATGTGCCGACCGTGGCCGAAACGATTCCCGGCTACGAGTTCTACAGCTGGTACGGCCTGTGGGGCCCGGCGAAGCTGCCGGCGGACATCACGCAGCGCCTCAATGCCGAAGTGAACAAGGCGCTGGCGGGCGAGATGCACGACAAGCTGGCGCAGCAGGGCCTGCTGCTCACGCCCGGCTCGGTCGACGACTTCGTGAAGTTCCAGACCGCCGACATGGCGCGCGCGCAGAAGATCATCACGGAAGGCAACATCCGTGTCGAGTGAAGCCGGCCGCGCGCTGGTGACGGGCAGCAGCTCGGGCATCGGCCTGGCCGTGGCGCGTCGCCTGCTCGCGGACGGCTGGCAGGTGCTGGGCTTCGACGTCGCTCCCCCCGCCATGGAGGATGCGCGCTTCGAGCCGGTGACCGTCGACCTCACGGACACCGCGGCCGTCGCACGCCGGGCCGAAACGCTGGGCCCCCTCGGCGCCGTCGTCCATGCCGCGGGCATCCTGCGCCCTGCTTCCCTCGGCGCGCTCGATCCCGCCCACGGCGAGGCGATGTGGCGCCTGCACGTGGAAGCCGCAACCGCGCTCGCCAACACCGTGCTGCCGCAGATGGCGAAGCGCGGCCACGGCCGCATGGTGTTGATCGGCAGCCGCGTCGCCCGCGGCGTGGCGGGCCGCAGCCAGTACGCGGCGACCAAGGCGGCTATCGCCTCGCTCGCGCGCAGCTGGGCCGCCGAAGTGGTGGCCCAGGGCGTGACGGTGAACGTGGTGGCGCCCGCCGCGACGCAGACCGGCATGCTCGCCGATCCGGCGCGCCAGGGCACGCCCTCGCGCGTCCCGCCCATCGGCCGCCTGATCCAGCCGGAGGAAGTGGCGGCGCTGGTCGCCTTCCTGCTCTCGCCGGACGCTGCCGCCATCACCGGGCAGGAGATCCAGATCTGCGGCGGGTCCTCGCTCGTGCCATGAAGGACGTCGGACTGGTCGGGCTCGGGCTGGTGGGGCAGGCGCTGGCGCAGCGGCTGCTGGCGGCCGGGTTCCGCGTGCAGGGATTCGACCTGCGGGAAGAGGCACGCAAGGCACTCGCGACGGTCGGTGGACAGGCGGCGACGGTGGCGGAGATCGCGGCGCGGTGCGAATGCGTGGTCCTGGCCGTGTTCGATACACGGGATGTCATGGGCGTGGTGGGGTCGCTGCGCGAACCCACCCCAAGGAAGACCCGGACCATCGTCGATTGTTCGACCGGCGATCCGGAGGCCCTGCGCGAGCTGGCGGCGCAACTGCGCGATGAAGGCATCGCGTTCATCGAAGGACCGCTGTCCGGCTCCAGCCAGCAGATTGCCGCGGGCGAAGCCACCCAGCTTCTCGGCGGCGAGGCGGAAGACATCGCGCGCAACAGCGAGGTGCTGGACGCGATCGCGCACAAGCGCGTGCACGTCGGCCCGGCCGGCATGGCGGCGAAGGCCAAGCTCGCCACCAACCTCGTGCTGGGCCTGAACCGTGCCGTGCTGGCCGAAGGGATGGCGTTCGCCGAGAGCCTCGGCATCGCGCCCGAAACCTTCCTCGCCCTGGTGCTGGCGACGCCGGCGCGCTCCGCCGCGGCGGAGGTCAAGGGCCCCCTGATGGCCAGCGGCAATTTCGAGCCCCAGTCCCGCATCCGCCAGCACCTGAAGGACGTGGGCCTGATGCTGGAGGCGGCGCGCGCGGCCGGCCAGCCCCTGCCGCTTTCCGAAGCCCATGCCCAGCTGATGCGCGCGGCCATCGCCGCCGGCGACGGCGACCTCGACAACGCCGCGATCATCCGCCAGTGGCGGCGCGGCCGAACCCCAACGAACTGAACTCCCATGCGCGACTTTTCGCAAGACCATCGCTGGCTGTCGATCAACACCGCCACCATCCGCAAGAGCCAGGGCGCGGACCTGCCGCTGCCGCAGATCATCGAAGCCTGCGTGCGCAAGGGCATCCGCGCGATCTCGCCCTGGCGCGACCAGGTCGCGGCCGCCGGCCTGCCCGTCATCTCGCGGCTGGTGCGCGAGCACGGCCTTGCCCTTTCCGGTTACTGCCGGGGCGGCATGTTTCCCGCCGCCGATGCGGCCGGGTTGCACGCAGCGCGCGACGACAACCGGCGCGCGGTCGACGAAGCCGCCGAACTGGGCGCGCCCTGCCTCGTGCTGGTGGTGGGCGGGCTACCGGGCGCGCTGCAAGGCGAGGCGGCGCACAAGGACATCGCCCTGGCACGCAGCCAGGTGCGCGACGGCATCGCCGAACTGCTGGACTACGCGAAGCAGGCGCGGATGCCGCTCGCCATCGAGCCGCTGCATCCGATGTATGCGGCCGATCGCGCCTGCATCAACACGATGGAGCAGGCGCTGGACGTCTGCGACGAGCTCGACCCGGGACGCACCGGTTCCCTGGGCATCGCCGTCGACGTCTACCACGTGTGGTGGGACCCCAAGCTGCAGCAGCAGATCGCCCGCGCCGGGAAGGAAAGGCTGCTGGCCTTCCACGTCTGCGACTGGATGACGCCGACGACCGACCTCTTGAACGACCGCGGCATGATGGGCGACGGAGTGATCGACATCCCGCGCATCCGCGGCTGGGTCGAGGCGCAGGGCTTCGCCGGCTACAGCGAGGTGGAGATCTTCTCCACCGGCAACTGGTGGCGCAAGCCGCACGAGGAGACGCTGGACACCTGCATCGCCAGGCATCGCAGCGCCGTTTGAACGATTACTGCACTTGCTGCAAGGGTCGCACCGCCGGCGCCGCCGTGCGGGCGGCCGTGCCCGACTCGACGTCGCCGGAGAGCTGGCCGCCCTCCTCGATGACCACCTTGCCGTAGCGGACATGGCCGGTGACCTTGCCGGTCGAGTAGATCACGAGCTTCTGCCGCACCGTCAGGTTGCCGTCGAACACGCCGCGGATCTCGGCGACGTCGATGTCGGCGGAGCCCTTGAAGGCGCCGCGCTCGGAGATCTGGATCACGCGCGAGTCCATCGTCGCTTCGACCGAGCCTTCGACCACCAGCGTGTCGCAGTCGGTGATCTCCACGCCCTTGAGCTTGATGTTGGGACCGACGGTGAGCTTGCTTTCGCCTTCCTTCGTCAGGCTCGCGGCGGCGGCGGCGGCCGGTGCGGCGGGCGCGGCAGCGGCGGCAGCAGCGGCAGCGGCAGCGGCGGCGGCGGCGGCCGCGGCGTTCGGGCTGCTCACGCCCGGGCGCGCATAAGGGTCGTTCTCGCGCTTGCCGGCGTTGTTGAAGAAGGGGGATTGCAATGCCATGGAAGCTACCTCTGTGTGGAATGAACTGCGAAGGTCTGCACTATGCAACGCAGGTGGGTTCACATTTCGGCCCCATGCGCAAGAAGGGTAACGAATGGCGTTGCATGGGACCTACGTCCACTGGCACTAATGGTCACGAGGCGCCAGCATTCCGTTGCGCACGCCGGGTCTCCGGCGCACGATTGCGCAAAAGAGGACGGAGGATAGCGATGGACACGAGGCTGATGCGACGCGCCGGAGCGTCGCTGCTGTTGCTGGCGGCCCTGGCCGGCGCGCGCGCGTCGACGCCGGACAACGACGACAACTTCGACATGAGCGCCGCCAACCTGCTGGTGGTGCTGCGCGAGTCGCCCGGCGCGAACAAGCAGGACGAGACGCTGGAGCCGATCGGCAAGATCTCCGCGCGGCTGCCCGATGGCCGCGTCGTCGAATTCGAGGCCAGCTGGTTCCAGTACCTGGGCGACATGCACCTGCGGCTGGTGTTCGACGGCCTGAGCAAGGTGCAGAGCGCGCTGCCCGGCGACCTGCAGAAACTGAAGCTGTCGCCGCAGGAAGCGCTGGAGCGCGCCATCGACAACCTGCGCGCGCGCTACGGCATTCCGGTGGTCGAACCCTGGACCGGCGGGCTGATGACGGTGCACGGCAACGCGCCGGAACTGGACAGCAGCTACTTCCTGGATCGCCAGTTCTGGCTGGACACCGCACGCGACTATCCGGAAGGCATCGTCGCCGCGGTTCCGCGCTCCGGCGGCCTGGTCTTTGCGCGCGCCGACGACGAAGAGGCCCTGACCAGCCTGCGCTTCAGCGCCGCGGCGCTCTACGCCGCCAACGAGCGCGTGCGCGTCTCGTCGGCGCTGTACCTGTTCAAGGATGGGCGCTGGTCGGTGTTCCAGCCGGCGCAGCAGCCGGCGGACTGACGCCGCGCGGCGTCAGTAGATGACGCTGTACTTGTAGCCGCGAAAGCGGAGCACCGCGTTGCGCGGCCCGATCTGGTCCAGCACCAGGCCGGGCGCCAGTTCCTTGCCTTCGCTCACGACCTGGCCGCCGACGACCAGCATGCGCTGCGCCACGTTGTCCGAAAACACGCCGCCCGAGATCGCGAGCTTGGGCAGCGCCTGCTGCACGTCCTGCGGCAGTTCGGTCTGCGCATAGATGCGTTCGGGCGCCGCGGCGGCCGGCTTCGCCTCCGCCGCGACCGGTTTCGCATCCGCCGGCGCCTTGATCACGGCCTTCGCCACCACCGGCACCTTGACCGGTTCCGGCATGGGCGGCGGCGCCGGCTGGACGGCGGTGGCCACCGTCATCACCTTCGGCGGCGCAACGGCCGGCATGGGGTCGGACGGCGCCGCGACGGGCAGCCGGAGGGACGATGGCGCGGGACTGCGCTGCGACCAGGCATAGCCGGCCAGCGCCGCCGCAACCAGGGCCACGGCAGCCCAGGGCGCGTAGGACGCGCGTTGCGGCGCGGGCTGCGCCGCCATCGGCTGCGCGTGGATGCCACGGGCGGGATCGCGTTCGCGTTCGGCGTCGGCCTTGCGCAGGGCATCGAGGATGTACGACATGGGGGACCTCAAGGCTCCGTGCGCAGGCGGGGTTCGTCCACGCCGCTCACGCGGTTCAATTGCATGTAGGTCAGCGGTCCCGGGCGGCCGTCGGGCGGCAGGCCCTGGGCCAGCTGGAAGGACTTCACTTCGGCGCGCAAGGCGGGATCGAGCACGGGCGGGGCCTTGGGCGCGGGCGCGCCCTTGATCGCCGCCAGGTGCGTCGCCACCCAGCTCACCGCGGGGCCGCCCTGCCCGTCGGCAATGCGGCCCGCGTAGCCTTCGGGCGCGCGCCACAGGGTGCCGAAGTCGCCCTGCCAGCGCTGCGCCAGCGCGGCCAGCGTGACGGTCTGTTCGGTGCCGCCCGCGCGCAAGGTGGCCGTCTGGTCGTTCAAGGCCCACAAGACCGCATAGGAGGGGCGGCCGGTCGCCGCATCCAGCGTCACGATGCCGGGGCGCGCCAGCTGGCGGATGAGCGCCAGGCTCAACGTCTTGTTGAAGCACTGCACGCCCTCCTTGGCGAGGGCCGCGCAGGTGTCGCCCTCGGCGGGCGGCGTGAGCTTCCAGCCTTGCGCCAGTTCGCGCCAGGCCGCGTCTTCGTCGCGCAGCAAGGTCGGTGCGGCAGGCGCCGCCGCGGCCACGCGCAAGGGCGTCGCCGCCGGCTGCTTGACGGGCGGCATGGGATCCCCGCGCACCGGCAGCGCCGCCACCGTGGGGGCCGTCGGTGCGACACGTGTGGCGGCGGCCAGCAAGCCGGCGCCGGCCAGCAATCCGATCACGCCCGCCAGCGCCGGGCGCCGCCAAGCCGTTGCAGCGCGGCCCGCGCGCGGGAACACTTCATCAGCCGCTCGATCGACCACGCGCCGCGTGACGGCGCCCTGGCCGTTGGCGTAGGCCCCCAGCAGCGCGCGGTCGCACAGGAGGTTGATCCGGCGCGGCACGCCGCCGCTCGCGGCGTGGATGCGTTTCAAGGCACCGCGGTCGAAGGGCAGCGGCCGCTGCAGGCCGCAGACCTCCAGCCGATGCCGTACGTACTGCTCGCTCTCCGCCGGCGCCAGCGGGCCCAGGTGGTAGCGCGCGATCACGCGCTGGGCGAGCTGCTCCAGGTCGGGGCGCGCCAGCATGGCCCGCAGCTCGGGCTGGCCGATCAGGATGATCTGCAGCAGCTTGCGCTCGTTGGTCTCCAGGTTGGTCAGCAGGCGCAGCTGCTCCAGCACCTCGGGCTCCAGGTTCTGCGCCTCGTCGATCACCAGCACGTTGTTGCGGCCGGCGGCATGCGAGCGCAGCAGGAAGGCGTTGAAGGGATCGAGGTAGTCCTTGACCGTCGCGGCGCGCTGCGCGGGCAGCGTGACGGCGACGCCGAACTCGTGGCAGACCGTCTCGAGCAGCTCGAGCACGGTCAGCTTGGGATTGAAGATGTAGGCCAGGTTGACGTGTTCCGGCACCTGCTCCAGGAAGGAGCGGCAGACGGTGGTCTTGCCCGTGCCGATCTCGCCGGTCAGCAGCACGAAGCCACCGCCGCCTTGCACCCCGTACAGCAGGTGCGCCAATGCCTCGCGGTGCTGTTCGCTCATGAACAGCAGGCGCGGGTCGGGCGCGATGGAGAACGGCTCCTGCCTCAGCCCGTAATACTCGGCATACATGGCCCTAGGATAGCGCGCCAATGTAACGGCGCCATCGGGATCGGCCTCAGGCCGGCACCGGCACCGCCGTTCTCCGCACCTTGCGCACGTTGAAGGCGCTCGCGATCAGCACGGCCTGCATGATCACCAGGCCCAGCCACACGCCCTGGTAGTTCCTGTGGTCCATCAGCGCGCCGAACACCAGCGGCGACACCGCCTGGCCGATGTCCAGGCCCGAATACACGACGCCGTAGACACGGCCCGTGGAGTTCTCCGGAGTGGATTTCTTCACCAGCATGTCGCGCGACGGCCCGGCCAGGCCGCTCGCGAAGCCCATGCCGCCGAAGAGCACCGGCACCACCAGGCCGGGAACCGGCAGGAAACCGATCGCCAGCGCCATCAGCGCGGCCAGGCCGAACCCGGCGCCGACCACGCGTTCGCAGCGCGCCGGATCCGAGGCCAGGAAGCCGCCCACCAGGGTGCCCCCCGCGCTGCACACCATGTAGACGGTCAGGCAGGCGGCCGCCATCGCCGTCGGCACGTCGTGCAGCTGGCGCGCCGCTTCCGGCGCGAAGGCCTGCACCACGCTCAGGACGACCGCATAGAAGAAGAAGAAAGCGAAGCACATCCATACCGCGGGAATGCGCAGGAAATCGAAGTTGCCTTCCACCGGCGCGCTCGGATGCTGCGGCTTGGCGGGCGCGCTGGGCGGCAAGGCGAGCTTCTCGCGGTTCAGCACGAGCAGCGCGAGCACCGCGATCGTGATGCAGCCTGCCGTGGCCAGCGCCACGCGCCAGTTGAAGGCGATGGCCAGGGGCACGACCAGCGCCGGCGCCGCCGCCCAGCCCAGGCTGCCGGTGATGCCGTGCACGCTGTAGGCGTGGCCCAGGCGCGGCGCGCTCACCTTGCGGTTGATCAGCGTGTAGTCGACCGGATGGAAAACGCCGTTGCCGATGCCGGCGATGACCGAGAAGAAGGCCATGGACCAGTAGTTCGGGCTGGACGCCCAGCCGAAGGCCGCGGTCGCCACCAGCGCGAGCCCGCCGAACAGGATCGGTCGCGGGCCGAAGCGGTCCACCAGGAAGCCGGACGCCGCCTGCACCGCGCACGAGACGACGAAGAACACGGTCATCAGGAAGCCCAGCTCGATGTAGCTGACGTGGAAGGCGTCCTTCAGCCAGGGAAAGAGCGGCGCCAGCAGGAGCTGGCTGAAATGGCTGATCAGGTGGGCGATGCCGACCAGGCCGATCACGCCGGCGTCGGAACGCAGCGGCACGGGAGCGGCGGGCAAGGCGGTGCTGGCGGAAGTCATGGAGGCGATGCTATCGGCAGCGGCCGCTTCTGAAATGCGACGGAAAGACACATTTCGGCGAAAATCGGCCAATGCCCCGCGCGCACCGCTCCATCCCCCTGGGCGACACCGATCCCTTCCAGCCGAACCGCGCCAAGCCGGTGCGGGTGCGCTCGCGCAACATGCCGGCCGACGCGCACTTCGACCCGCATCGCCATCCCTGGGCCCAGCTCGCCTACTGCGCCACCGGCATCCTGCAGGTGAGCGCCGCCGACGCGGACAGTGCCAGCGGCGAAGTCACCTTCATCGTCCCGCCGTCGCGCGCGGTGTGGATCGCACCGGGGGCGCTGCACCATGTGCACGTGCTGGAGGACGCGCAGTTCCGCACCTTGTACATCGACGCCTCGGTCACGCCCACCGGCTGGACCGGTTGCCGCGTGCTGGTGGTCTCGCCGCTGCTGCGCGAGCTGGTCGCGGCGCTCGACGCCCCCCGCCTGGCGCGCGAACGCGAGACGCTGCTCACGAACCTGGTGCTGGACGAACTGGGCAACGCGGCCACGCAGGACCTGGGCGTGCCGCTGCCACCGGCGCAAGGCGGCGACAAGCGCCTGCGCGCGCTGTGCGAAGCGGTCCTGCGCGCGCCCGCCGAGCGCGCAACCCTGGCGCAATGGGCCGGGTCGGTCGGGGCCAGCGAGCGCACCATGGCGCGCCTGTTCCGCGAACAGCTGGGCACGAGCTACCAGCAGTGGCGCCAGCAGGCGGTACTCGCGCACGCCCTGCCCTTGCTGGCCCGCGGCATGCCCGTGAGCCACGTCGCGGCGGCCAGCGGCTATGCCAGCGACAGCGCCTTCACCGCGATGTTCAAGGCCGCGATGGGCGAGCCGCCGAGCCAGTTCCAGGGCCGCTGAAGCGCGCCCTCCCCGCGTTGACATGCGCGCGCGCGGCGGCGCATCATGCCCGCTGCCCCAAGGAGAACCACCATGTCACTGCGCATCAACGACACCGCCCCCGACTTCCGGGCCGAAACCACCCAGGGGACCATCCAGTTCCACCAGTGGATCGGTGACAGCTGGGCGATCCTGTTCTCGCATCCCAAGGACTTCACGCCGGTCTGCACCACCGAGCTGGGCTACATGGCGAAGATCGAACCCGAGTTCACGAAGCGCAATGCCAAGCTGATCGGGCTGAGCGTCGACCCGGTCGACAGTCACAGCCGCTGGCTCGGTGACATCGAGGAGACGCAGGGCGCGAAGGTGAACTACCCGATCATCGCGGACAAGGATCTCGCGGTTTCCAAGCTGTACAACATGCTGCCGGCCGACGAAGTGGGGGCGGACGGCCGCACCGCCGTCAACAACCAGACGGTGCGCTCCGTCTTCATCGTGGGGCCGGACAAGAAGATCAAGCTGATGCTCACCTACCCGATGACCACCGGCCGCAACTTCGACGAGATCCTGCGCGTGCTCGATTCCATGCAGCTCACCGCCAAGCACAAGGTGGCGACGCCGGCGAACTGGAAGCACGGCGACGACGTGATCATCGCCGGCTCGGTGAACGACGACGACGCGAAGAAGCTGTTCCCGGACGGCTGGAAGACCGTCAAGCCCTACCTGCGCGTCGTCAAGCAGCCGCGCTAGAGCGAAGCGCGCAACACCAGCCCGGCGGCCACCAGCAGCGACAGAACGCCGAATCCCTGCTGCAGCCGCGGCCCGCGCACGCGCTCGGCGAAGAGGCGCCCGGCCAGCAGGCCCGCGAGCGCGCCCAGCGCGAACGGCAAGCCAATCTGCCAAAGCAGCTGGCCTTGCCAGGCCGCGTTCAGCGCGGCGCCCGCCGACACCAGGGCGATCACGCCCATCGAGGTCGCGATCACCGCCTTCATCGGCAGGTCCGTCAGCACCAGCAGCGCCGGCACCAGCACGAAGCCGCCGCCCACGCCCAGCAGCCCGGACAGCAGGCCGGTCCCGGCGCCGGTCAAGGCAAGCGCGGCCGCGCAGGGTGCGTTCCATTCGAGCCGGCCGCTGGCCTGGCCGAGGTGGCAGGGACCGTGCGCCGGGCGCTGCGCCGTGTCTCCTCGCAACTCGCGGCTTGCCTGCACCAGCGTACGGCCCGCGGCGGCGGCCAGCACCAGCGCGAAGACGAGCGTCAAGGGTCGCTCGGGCAGCACCTGCGCCCAGGCCTGCCCCACCGGCGCGGCAGCGATGCCACACACGGCCATCAATGCTGCCGCGCGGTAGCGCAACGTGCGGGCGCGCCAGGCGAGGAAGGCGCCGGCAGCGGCTGCCAGCGCAACGGCCAGCAGGCCGATCGGCGCGGCCTGCGCGAGCTTGAGGTGCAGCCCGAACAGCAGGAGCGGCACCGCGAGGATGGCGCCGCCGGCGCCCGTCAGCGCGAGCACCAGCCCGACCAGCATGCCGAGCAGCGGCGCAAGGCCCCAGGCGCCGAAGACGCTCATGGCTTCAATCCTGCACCAGGGGCATGGCGGCGGCGCGCTGCCCCAGGTCGTGCAGCGCCATCCCGGCCAGCATCGCCAGCACGAATACCAGCGCCTGCCAGTGGCCCGCGCCCAGCGCCACCAGCGCCGGCCCCGGGCAGAAGCCGGCCAGGCCCCAGCCGATGCCGAACACCAGGCTGCCGGTCACCAGCTTGCGGTCGATGTCGCGGGAAGTCGGGATCTGCATCATGCCGCCGAGGAAGGTCACGGTGCGCCGCCGCGCCAGCGCAAAGGCGAAGAAGCCGACCAGGATGGCCCCGCCCATGACGAAGGCAAGCGAGGGGTCCCAGGGGCCGGCGAGGTCGAGGAAAGCCTGCACCTTGCCGGGATCGGTCATGCCGGCGAGGATGAGGCCCAGGCCGAACAGCAGCCCCACCAGGAATTCGACGATGCGTTCTTTCATGGCTTCTCCTCAGGCGAACAGGTGGCGCAGGACGAACACGGTGGCGAAGCCGGTGCCCATGAAGGCGAGCGTCGCCACCAGCGAGCGCGGCGACAGCCGTGCGAGGCCGCAGACGCCATGGCCGCTGGTGCAGCCGGAGCCGTGGCGCGTGCCCCAGCCCACCAGCAGGCCGGCAGCCACCAGCAACACCGGGCCGGCCGCGATGCGCGGCGCCACCGGCGCTGCGAACAGCGCCCAGATCGTCGGCGCCGCCAGCAGGCCGGCGACGAAGGCGAGCCGCCAGCCGGCATCGCCACGCTGCGGCCTGAGCAGCCCGCCGACGATGCCGCTGATGCCCAGCACGCGGCCATTGAGCAGGATGAACAGCGCGGCCGCCAGGCCGAGCAGGAGGCCGCCGGCCAGCGAAGCCCAGGGCGTGAAGTGTTGCCAGTCGAGGTTCATTTGGCCTTCCTTTTCGCCCGCGCGGGCGTGCAGTACTGCTGGTAGAGGACCTTCAGCACGGCCAGCGCCTGCGGGCTGGCGATGCTGTAGTAGATGTTCTTGCCGTCGCGGCGCGTGGACACCAGTTCCTCGTCGCGCAGCACCGCGAGCTGCTGCGACAGCGTCGGCTGCACGATGCCCACCGCCTCCTGCAGTTCACCGACGTTCTTCTCGCCGTCGGCCAGCTCGCACAGCAGCAGCATGCGGTCGGGATTGGCCAGCACCTTCATCAGCGCGCAGGCGGCCTGCGCCGCCGAGCGCATGGTCTCGGCATCCGGAATGGTGGTTGCTGCCATCGGTGGCGTCCTTTCACTTTCGCGTTTGACAATCTATTGATTGATATATTATCATCGAACCAACAAACACGCAAGGAGCCCCGCCCATGCAAGCCCAGGTGCAAGCGTTCTTCGATCCCGTCACCGGCACGGTGAGCTACGTGGTCCACGCGGGCGCTGGCAGCGCCTGCGCCATCGTCGATCCGGTGCTGGATTTCGACGCCCGGTCGGGACGCACCAGCACGGCCTCCGCCGAGCGCATCGTCGACTTCGTGGCCGACCGGCGCCTGCAGGTGGAATGGATCCTCGAGACCCATGCCCATGCGGACCACCTGAGCGCCGCGGCCTGGCTGCGCGGCCGGCTGGGCGGCAAGATCGCCGTGGGCGGCAGGATCACCGAGGTGCAAGGCGTGTTCAAGAAACTGTTCCACCTCGAGCCCGGGTTCGCCGCCGACGGCCACCAGTTCGACCACCTGTTCACCGACGGCGAGACCTTCGCCATCGGGGCGCTGCAGGCGCGGGTCATCGCCATGCCCGGGCACACGCCGGCCTGCGTGGCCTACCAGGTGGGCGACTCGGTGTTCGTGGGCGACACCCTCTTCATGCCCGACGTGGGCACCGCACGCTGCGACTTTCCCGGCGGGAGCGCGGCGCAGCTGTACGGATCGATCCGCCGGCTGCTGGCGCTGCCGCCCTCCACGCGCCTGTACATGTGCCACGACTACCCGCCCGAAGGCCGCGAACCGCAGTGGGAAACGACGGTGGCGGCGCAGCGCGCTAGCAACATCCACGTGCACGACGGCATCGGCGAGGAAGCCTTCGTGGCCATGCGGCAGGCACGCGACGCCACGCTGGGCATGCCGACCCTGATCCTGCCTTCGGTGCAGGTCAACATCCGGGCCGGGCAGATGCCGCCGCCCGAAGACAACGGCGTGTCCTACCTGAAGATTCCGCTCAACACCCTGTAAGCGCTACCAGAGCGCGCGCATCGCCGCGAGGAAGCCGCTCGCCGTTTCCACCGGCGGCGTGCGCCGTCCCGCCACGTAGACCTCGCGCGGCGGCGCGGATGGACTCGAAAACACCAGCGCATCGAGCAGGTGCGCCGGCGGCACACCCGGTGGCGCATCGACCACCATGAAGTCGGCGCGCTGCCCCACGGCCAGCCCTGCCAGCGGCACGCCGGCCGCGGCGCTGCCGCCTTCCAGCGCCCCCTCGAACAGCGCCGCGGCTGTGCTCTCGCGCACGGCTGCGCGCGCGGCCACATTGCGCTCGCGCAGGGCGAAGCGCTGCGAATACTCGAGCAGCCGCAGTTCCTCGATCCAGCTGCGCGTGACGTGGCTGTCGGATCCGATCGACCAGCGGCCGCTGGCACCGAGCCAGGTGGGCAGGTCGAACACGCCGTCGCCCAGGTTGGCTTCGGTGCTGGGGCACAGGACGATGGAAGCACCGGCCTGGCGCAGCGCGGCCAGTTCGTCCCGGCTCGCGTGCGTGGCATGCACCAGGTTCCAGCGCGCATCGACCGGCGCCTTCTCCAGCAGCCATTCGATGGGCCGTTTGCCGTACAGCGCAACGCAGTCCTCCACCTCCTGCCGCTGCTCGGAGATGTGGATGTGCACCGGCCCCCTGGCGGCGGCGACGACTTCGGCCAGCGCGCCCGCATCCACCGCGCGCAGCGAGTGCAGCGCGACGCCGCTCGTGACCAGCGCATCCGCGGCGCGCAGGCCGTCCGCGATCGCCAGCACCGAAGCCGGCGTCGAGGCAAAGCGCCGCTGGTCCTCGCGCAGGCCGCTCGCGCCGAAGCCGGAGCGCAGGTACAGCGTGGGCAGCAAGGTCAGGCCGATGCCGACGCAGCGCGCCGCGCGCACCAGCGCCTGCGCCATCTCCGCCGGCTCGGCGTACGGCCGTCCGTCGACGTCGTTGTGTAGATAGTGGAATTCGCAGACCTGCGTGTAGCCGCAAGCCAGCAGCTCCGCGTAGAGGTGCGCCGCGATCGCTTCCAGCTGCTCCGGCGTGATGCGCAGGGCGGCGGCATACATGCGGTCGCGCCAGCTCCAGAAATCGTCCTTGCCTTCCGCGGCATGCTCGGTCAGGCCGGCGATGGCGCGCTGGAAGGCGTGGCTGTGCGCGTCCACCAGGCCGGGCAGAACCGCTCCGGCAAGCCGCACGGCGCCTGCAGCCGCGGCGGCGTCGCTGGCGACGCGCACCTCCGCCCAACGCCCATCGGTGCCGGTCACCAGCAGCACGTCCTCGGCCCAGCCGCCGGCGACCCAGGCGCGCGGCGCCAGGAAGCGCTGTGTTTCAGCGGCCATACAGCGCCCGCGTGGCCTGCAGCGCGGCTTCGACCATGGAGCGCAGCACGGGCTGCACTTCCCGTGCGCGCTCCTCGCGATAGTCGTAGGGCGGCGCTTCGCGCATGTACGACTTCTGCGTCATCTCCAGCTGCACCGCATGCACGTGCTCCTGCGGCCGGCCGTAGTGGCGCGTGATGTAGCCGCCCTTGAAGCGGCCGTTGACGGCGCGGGTGTAGCGTGGGTCCTGCGCCGCCGCCGCGGCCACGGCCTCGGTGATGGCGGGCGCGGCGCTCGCGCCGGCGTTGGTGCCGATGTTCAGGTCCGGCAGCACGCCCTCGAACAGCCAGGGAATCTCCGAACGGATGCTGTGGGCATCCCACAGCAAGGCGTAGCCGTGCTCCTGCTTCAGGCGCGCGAGTTCGGCCGCCAAGGCGTCGTGGTAAGGCTGCCAGTAGGTGGCGCGCCGCTCATCCTGCTGCGCCTGCGCCGGTGCCGCCCCGGCATACAAGGGCTCGCCGTCGAAGAAACGCGTCGGGCACAGCTCGGTGTTGGAGGCGCCGGGATACATGGGCGCGTTGTCCGGCGGCCGGTTCAGGTCGATCACGTAGCGCGCGTACTGCGGCTGCAGCACGCTGGCGCCGAGGTCGCGTACGAAGGCATACAGGCGATCGAGATGCCAGTCGGCGTCCTCGACAGCCAGCGCGCGCGGCACGTAGCCGCCTTGCAGGTCCTTCGGAATCTCGGTGCCCATGTGCGGGATGCTGACCAGCAGCGGCACGTTGCCGCGCGTCAGTTGGAAACTCATCGTGCTCGTCCTTCCTGGATGGTTTGCAGCCGCGGGTTGGCGCCGATCGCATAGGCCAGCTGCGCCGGCCGCGCCACGTCCCACGACACGAAGTCGGCACGGCGGCCCGCCTGCAGGGTGCCGCGATCGGCCAGGCCGAGCGCGCGCGCCGCGTTGCGCGTCACGCCGGCCAGCGCCTCCTCGGGCGCCATTCGGAACAAGGTGCAGGCCATGTTCAGCATCAGCAGCAGCGAGGTGCAAGGCGAACTGCCGGGATTGCAGTCGGTGGAGATGGCGATCGGCACGCCGTGCTCGCGCAAAAGGGCGATGGGCGGCAGCCGCGTTTCGCGCAGGAAATAGAAGGCGCCGGGCAGCAGCACCGCGACGCTGCCGGCCTGCGCCATCGCGCGCACGCCCTCCTCGCCCACCCACTCCAGGTGGTCGCAGCTGAGGGCGCCGAAACGCGCGGCCAGCGTGGCGCCGCCGCTGTCGCTCAACTGCTCGGCGTGCAGCTTCACCGGCAGGCCCAGCGCGCGGGCCGCCATGAAGACGCGCTCGGTCTGCGCCGGCGTGAACGCGATGCGTTCGCAGAATGCGTCCACCGCGTCGACCAGGCCTTCAGCGTGCAAGGCGGGCAGCATACGCAGAAGCTCATCGACGTAGTCGTCGGGCCGGCCGGCAAATTCCGGCGGCAAGGCATGCGCGCCCAAGAAGGTGGTGGTCACCGCCACGCCCTCTTCCCGCCCCAGCGCCCGCGCCACCCGCAGGCACTTGCGCTCCTGCGCGAGCGCGAGGCCATAGCCGGACTTGATCTCCACCGTGGTCACGCCTTCGGCACGCAGCGCGCGCAAGCGTGTGCGGCTTTGCGCGAACAGCTCGTCTTCGCTTGCGGCTCGCGTCGCCCGCACGGTCGAAGCGATGCCGCCGCCCGCCCGCGCGATCTCCTCGTAGCTCGCGCCGTTCAGGCGCTGCTCGAATTCCTGCGCGCGGTCACCGCCGTAGACGAGGTGCGTGTGGCAGTCGATGAGCCCCGGCGTCAGCAGCGCACCGCGGCAATCCTGCTCGGGCGCGGCACGCCACTGTGCCGGCAGTTCGCGCCGAGGCCCGACCCACGCGATGCGGGCGTCCTCGGTCACCAGCGCGGCGTCGTCGACCAGCCCATACGGCGCCCCGCCCTCCACCATCGTGGCGGCGCTGCAATGCGTCCAGACCTGCGCGTTCACAGCATCACCTCCAGCCACCACGCGCTGCCGCCGCGCAGCTGGCCGTCCATGGCGCCTTCGTGCAGCTGCCAGGCCAGCGTGGCCGCGGGCAGCTCCAGGGTGTCGCCGCCCCAAAGCAAGGCGGCCGGCTGCTGGTGCGCATAGAGCGCCACCAGGCGGCGCGCCGGATCTCCGCGCATGCGGTCGCCCGGCACCACGGGCCGCATCTGCCCGCTGCCCGGCGGCGCCATCAGGTTCAGGTCGCGCGTCGGCCCGGCGGGCAGGCTGCAATGCACCGCCTGCTCGCCGCCGAAGCGCAGCGGCACGCCCAGCGGCAGCAGCCTGGCCTGCTCGCCGAAGCGCAGTTCCACGCCGGCGCCTTCGATCACCGCGAACCAGCGCTCGCTGCCGGCAAAGGCGGAAAAGGGTCCGGCGGCCGCGATGTCGGCCACGGAAATGCGCACCTGCCAGTCCTGCTGCGCAGGCCAGGCCAGCAGCTCGCGGGTGACGCCCCCGCCGTTGCGCCACGGCGTGGCGGGCACCTGCGCCAGGGAAACGGTCTGCCAGTTCATGCCTGGAATTCTCCCGCGATCGAATAGCGCGTGCCGGGATAGAGCAGCCGGGCGACGCTGGCCACGTTACCGCCGCTCACGGTGCGGCGCTTCATGCTCAGGCAAGGCTCGCCGCGCTTGATGCCCAGCTCCTTCGCTTCCTGCGGCGTCGGCAGGCAGGCCTCGATGCAGTAGCTGGCCTCGGTGAGGGGCGCATGCTCCAGCAGGTGCAAGGTGGGCGACACCTGCGTGAAGTCGGTGCGCAGGTAATCCGGCGCCGCGGCGGGATTGACCCAGCGGTCCTCGTACTGGATGGCGACGCCGTTCTCCGCATGCACCAGCACGGTGTGGAACAGGCGCGCGCCCTTGCGCAGCCCGAAGGCCTCGGCGAGTTCCGCGCCGGCCTTCTCTTCGGCCGCCAGCAGGACCCGCGCCGTGTGCACGTGGCCGCGCTCGGCGACTTCCTCGTGGATGTCGCGGATGACAAGTCGCGAGGAGATCCGGTGCAGCTCGGCCACCCGCGTGCCCGAGCCCTGCACGCGCGTGACCAGGCCTTCGGCGGCCAGCTCGCGCAGCGCGCGGTTGGCCGTCATGCGGCTGATCGCGAACTGCTCCATCAGTGCAGCCTCGCTGGGCACGGCGTCGCCCGGCCGCCATGCGCCGCTGGCGATGTGCTGCCGGACCCAGTTCTTCACCTGCTCGTAGGCGGGCGCTTCGTTGACCATGCCGCGAGGATATCCCAGTTGACACAAGTTGTATAGACAACTATTCTCCGCCCGACCTCAGGAGCGACTTCATGTCCGATCTATCCCAGACGCCCTTCCTTTCCGCCGGCCCGCGTCCCGTGAAGGCCCCGCACGGCACGCAGCTCAGCTGCGCCAACTGGCAGATCGAAGCGGCCTACCGCATGCTCCAGAACAACCTGGACCCGGCCGTCGCCGAGAACCCCGACGCGCTGGTGGTCTACGGCGGCATCGGCAAGGCGGCGCGCAACTGGCCGGCCTTCGAAGCCATCCTCGCGAGCCTCAAGCGGCTGCAGCCCGACGAAACCCTGCTGGTCCAGTCGGGCAAGCCGGTCGGCGTGTTCCGCACGCATGCCGGCGCACCGCGCGTGCTGCTGGCCAATTCCAACCTGGTGCCCAAGTGGGCGACCTGGGAGCACTTCAACGAGCTCGACCAGCGCGGCCTGATGATGTTCGGCCAGATGACGGCCGGCAGCTGGATCTACATCGGCACGCAGGGCATCGTGCAAGGCACGTACGAGACCTTCGCCGAAGCCGGTCGCCAGCACTACGGCGGCAGCCTCGCCGGCCGCTGGGTGCTGACCGCGGGCCTGGGCGGCATGGGCGGCGCGCAGCCGCTCGCGGCCTCGTTCGCGGGCGCCTGCTCCCTCAACATCGAGTGCCAGCAAAGCCGCATCGATTTCCGCCTGCGCACCAAGTACCTGGACAAGCAGGCCAAGGACCTCGACGAGGCGCTCGCCCTGATCGCGCACCACACGCAGCGCAAGGAAGCCGTATCCATCGGCCTGTGCGGCAATGCGGCGGACATCGTGCCGGAACTGGCGCGCCGCGCGCGCGCCGGCGGCCCGCGGCCCGACATCGTCACCGACCAGACCTCCGCCCACGACATCATCAACGGCTACCTGCCGCGCGGCTGGACGGTCGAACAGTGGCAGGCCGCGCAGAAGGATCCGGCGCAGCACGCCGCGCTGAAGCAGTCGGCCGGCGAATCGTGCGCGGTGCACGTGCGCGCGATGCTGGAGTTCCACGCGATGGGCGTGCCCACGGTCGACTACGGCAACAACCTGCGGCAGGTGGCGCAGGACTTCGGGGTGCAGGATGCGTTTGCCTATCCCGGTTTCGTCCCCGCGTACATCCGCCCCCTCTTCTGCCGCGGCGTCGGCCCCTTCCGCTGGGTCGCACTCTCGGGCGACCCGGAGGACATCCGCAAGACCGACGCCAAGATGAAGGAGCTGTTCCCGCAGAACGCTTCCCTGCACCGCTGGCTCGACATGGCCGGCGCGCGCATCGCCTTCCAGGGCCTGCCGGCGCGCATCTGCTGGATCGGCCTGGGCGACCGCGACCGGGCGGGCCTGGCCTTCAACGAAATGGTGCGCAAGGGCGAGCTGAAGGCGCCGATCGTGATCGGCCGCGACCACCTGGACTCCGGCTCGGTGGCCTCGCCCAACCGCGAAACCGAAGCCATGCGCGACGGCAGCGACGCCGTCAGCGACTGGCCGCTGCTGAATGCCCTGCTGAACACCGCCAGCGGCGCCACCTGGGTCAGCCTGCACCACGGCGGCGGCGTCGGCATGGGGTACTCGCAGCACGCCGGCGTCGTCATGGTCTGCGATGGCAGCAAGGAAGCCGACGAGAAGATCGCCCGGGTGCTGTTCAACGACCCGGCAACGGGCGTGATGCGCCATGCCGACGCGGGCTACGAGGAAGCGATCGAATGCGCGCGCGAGAACAAATTGAACCTGCCGATGATCGGATGACGCCAGAACTCCTCCACCCCGGCGAACTGACGCTAGCGCAGCTGCGCCGCTTGTGCGGCGCCGAACGCATCCCGGTCCGGATCGATCCTTCCTCCCGGGCGGCCATCCGCGCCAGCGCGGAACAGGTGCGGCGCGCGACCGAAGGCGACGCACCGGTGTACGGCGTCAACACCGGCTTCGGCAAGCTCGCCACGCAGCGCATCGCGCGCGAAGACCTGGCACTGCTGCAATTGAAGCTGCTGCGCTCGCATGCCGTCGGCGTCGGCGAACCGCTGCACGAACGCGTGGTCCGCCTGATCCTGCTGCTGAAGGCCACGAGCCTCGCACGCGGCTACTCGGGCGTGCGCGAGGAAGTGATCGACGGCCTGGTCGCCATGCACAACCACGGCGTGCTGCCCGTCATCCCGTGCCAGGGCTCGGTGGGCGCGTCCGGCGATCTCGCGCCGCTGGCCCATCTCTCGCTGCCCCTCATCGGCGAAGGCGAAGCCTGGTTCGAAGGCGAGCGCCTGCCGGCAGCGCAGGCCCTGGAACGCGCGGGGCTCAAGCCGCTGCAACTCGGCGCCAAGGAAGGCCTGGCGCTGATCAACGGCACCCAGGTCTCCACCGCCCTGGCCATCGACGCGCTGCTGACCGCCGACCGCATCTTCGAAGCCGCCGTCATCACCGGCGCGATCACGCTGGATGCCGCCCGCGGCAGCGATGCGCCGTTCGACCCGCGCATCCATGCGGTGCGCGGCCAGCCGGGCCAGATCGACTGCGCGAGCGCCTACCGCGCGCTGGCCGTGGGCAGCGCCATCCGCAAGTCGCACCTGGAAGACGACGACCGCGTGCAGGACCCTTACTGCCTGCGCTGCCAGCCGCAGGTGATGGGCGCCTGCCTCGACCAGATGCGCTACGCCGCGCAGGTGCTGGTGCGCGAAGCCAATGCCGTCACCGACAACCCGCTGGTGTTCGCGGCCCCCGGATCAAGTCCGGGGCAGGCTCCGGGCGACATGCTCTCGGGCGGCAACTTCCACGCCGAGCCGGTGGCACTGGTGGCCGATGCGCTGGCGGTGGCCATCGCGGAGATCGGCGCGATCTCGGAGCGGCGCGTCGCCATGCTGGTCGACACGGTGGTGTCGCGCCTGCCGCCCTTCCTGACCGCCGAGCCGGGCCTGAACTCGGGCTTCATGATCGTGCACGTCACGGCCGCCGCCCTGGCCTCCGAGAACAAGTCGATGGCGCATCCCGCCAGCGTCGACAGCCTGCCGACCTCCGCCAACCAGGAGGACCACGTCAGCATGGCGACCTTCGCCGCGCGCCGGCTGCGCCCCATGCTGGAAAACACGGCGCACATCGTGGCCATCGAGCTGCTGGCCGCCGCCCAGGGCATCGAGTTCCTGCGGCCGCTGCAAAGCGCGCCGGCGCTGGAAGGCGTGCTGCGCCTGGTGCGCAGCGTCTCGCCCGCCATGCCGGCCGACCGCAGCCTGGCGCGCGACATCGCCGCGGTGCACCACCTGGTGTGCAGCGGCGACATCGGCCACGCCACCGAAACGCGCATCCCGGAGTTGCACGCATTGCGCCTGGCATGACACCTGCATAGAGTTTTCTTTCACCCATCCCGGAGGACCCCATGAAGAAGCTGTTCGCACTCTCGCTGGTCGCGTTCGCGGCCGCCACCGCCCAGGCCCAGGAAACCAAGGTCGCCATCGGCCTCTCCGGCTGGACCGGCTTCGCGCCGCTGACCCTGGCCAAGGAAGCCGGCATCTTCAAGAAGAACGGCCTGGACGTCTCGCTGAAGAAGATCCCGCAGAAGGACCGCCACCTGGCCGTCGCTTCCGGCGACGTCCAGTGCGCCGCGACCACGGTGGAGACCTGGATCGTGTGGAACGCGAACGGCGTGCCGACGACGCAGATCTTCCAGTTGGACAAGAGCTACGGCGCCGACGGCATGGTGGTCAAGGGCAACATCGCGAAGATCGCCGACCTCAAAGGCAAGACCGTCGCCGCCAGCGCGCCCGGCACCGCGCCCTACTTCACCCTGGCCTGGATGCTGAAGAAGAACGGCCTGTCGACCAAGGACGTGAAGGTCGTCAACCTGGAACCGCAGGCCGCCGCCAACGCGATGATCGCCGGCACCGCCGACCTCGACGCCGCGATGACCTACGAGCCCTACCTGTCGGCGGTGCGCGCCAAGCCCGAAGCCGGCAAGATCATCGCGACGACGCTGGACTACCCGATGGTGATGGACACTTTCGGCTGCACGCCCAAGTTCCTGAGCGAGAACCCGAAGGCCGCCAAGGCGCTGGCCGACAGCTACTTCGAGGCCGTGGAGATGATCCAGAAGGAGCCGAAGAAAAGCTTCGAGATCATGGGCGCCGACGTGAAGCAGAGCGCCGAGGCCTTCGAGGCCAGCCAGAAGTTCCTGCGCTGGCAGGACCGCGCCGCCAACCAGAAGTTCTTCGCCGCCGAGCACGCCGCCTTCAGCAAGGAAGCGGCGGAACTGCTGCTGGAAGCCGGGATCATCAAGCAGTTGCCGGACATGGCGAAGCTGGCGGACACGCGCTTCCTGAAATGAGGCCGCTGCAGCCGGTCGCGCCCGGCACGCGTGTCGTGCTGGGCCTGTCCTTCTTCGTGGTCTTCTTCGCGGCCTGGGCCGCGGTGACCTTCGGTGGCCTGGTGCCCAAGACCTTCCTGGCCGATCCGCTGACCATGGTGCGCTCCGGCGCCGACCTGCTGTGGAAGCAGGGCTTCCTGCACGACATCGGCATGACGGTCTGGCGCGTGCTGGGCGGCTTCGCCATCGCGGCGGTGCTGGCGGTGCCGCTGGGCGTGCTAATGGGGGCCTACAAGCCGGTCGAAGCCTTCTTCGAGCCCTTCGTGAGCTTCGCGCGCTACTTGCCGGCCTCGGCTTTCATCCCGCTGCTGATCCTGTGGGCCGGCATCGGCGAGGCGCAGAAGCTGGCGGTGATCTTCATCGGCTCCTTCTTCCAGCTGGTGCTGATGATCGCGGTGAGCGTGGGCAACACGCGGCGCGACCTGGTGGAAGCGGCGTACACGCTGGGCGCGGGCGACCGCGGCATCGTCACGCGGGTGCTGATGCCTTCCGGTGCACCCGAGATCGCCGAGACGCTGCGCATGGTGCTGGGCTGGGCCTGGACCTACGTGATCGTGGCGGAACTGATAGGCGCCTCCAGCGGCATCGGCCACATGATCACCGACAGCCAGGCGCTGCTGGCCACCGACCAGATCATCTTCGGCATCATCGTGATCGGCCTCATCGGCCTCGTCACCGACTTCGCCTTCAAGGCCTTCAACCGGAAGCTGTTCCCATGGGCCCAGATCGGACGATGAGCATCCTCCAGGTCGCCGGCGTCGCCAAGACCTTCGCGGGGCGCAGCGGCGGCACGGTGGCCCTGGAGTCCACCGACCTGCTGGTGCAGGAGAACGACTTCATCACCATCCTCGGGCCTTCGGGCTGCGGCAAGAGCACGCTGCTGCGCATGGTGGCCGGGCTCGACACGCCCAGCACCGGCCTGATCTCGCTCGATGGCCGGCAGGTCACCGGGCCGGGCGCGGACCGCGGCATGGTGTTCCAGAGCTACACGCTGTTCCCCTGGCTGACGGTGCTGGAAAACGTCTGCTTCGGCCTGCGCGAAAAGAGCCTGCCGCTCGCGCAGCAGCAGGAAACGGCGCGCGCTTTCATCGCCAAGGTGGGCCTGAAGGGTTTCGAGCAGCACTATCCCAAGCAGCTGTCGGGCGGCATGCAGCAGCGCACCGCGCTGGCCCGCGCGCTCGCCAACAATCCGCGCATCCTGCTGATGGACGAGCCCTTCGGCGCCCTGGACCACCAGACGCGCGAGTTGATGCAGGAACTGCTGCTCGGGATCTGGGAGGAAGAACGCAAGACGGTCCTCTTCGTCACCCACGACATCGACGAAGCCATCTTCATGGCCAACCGCGTGGTGGTCATGAGCGCCCGCCCGGGCCGCATCAAGTGCGACCTGCCGGTGCCGCTCGCCCACCCGAGGCACTACGCGATGAAGACGACGCCGCCCTTCATGGACCTGAAGGCGCGCCTGACCGAGGAGATCCGGGTCGAAGTTCAACGCGCCGCCGGGTTGCTGTCGAGCTAGGCCCACGGTCGGGTTGGATTTCTTCCTACACCAGACACTTTCGGTTTCCGACCGTCGAGCCAAATCCGGCTGACCAGAATGCAAGGCATCGCGAGGCGTCCGCCCCGCAAGCTTTTTGGCCGGGAACAGAATGAGCAATTCCAACGAATCGAGGCAGGAAACCAGCGGGCAGGACCAGCCTTCGTCCAACACCGGCGAACAGGAGCACGCGGGCGCGTCCGGTGAAGGAGCCGCCAGCGCGCTGGCGCAGCTGAAGACGCAGACCAAGCAGCACCGCCGCCAGACCGGGGACAACGAAGAACCGGGCGGGGGCCCGGGCCAGTGAACACCGACGGTCCCAACAAGCCCGTGCCTCCGGCCCCGGCGCCGGCGCCGGGCGAATCCACCATCGGTAGCGGCGAAGGCTCCAGCACCGCGCTCGAAGCCCTGATCCGCAAGCGCAAGCAGGCCGAGACGCCCGACACGCCTCCGCCTCCGGCACCCGCCGGACCTTGACTCTCCGGCGCCGCCGGACGCCCATCGCTCAGCTTCGCTACACTGCGGCGGTGCCCATCGTCCGCAGCGCCGGCCTGCTCATGTTCCGCCGCCGCGGCGCGGCGGTCGAAGTCCTCCTGGCCCACCCGGGCGGTCCGTTCTGGGCCGCCCGCGATGCCGCCTCCTGGACCTTGCCCAAGGGCGCGGTCGACGAAGGCGAAGACCCGTTGGCCGCGGCGCAGCGTGAATTCAACGAGGAAACCGGCTTCACCGCGCAGCCGCCTTACCACCTGCTGGGCGAGCTGAAACAGAAAAGCGGCAAGCGCATCACTGCCTGGGCCTTCGAGGGCGACGGCGATCCCCGCGACCTGCGCAGCAACCTGTTCGAGATGGAGTGGCCGCCGCGTTCGGGCCGGATGCAATCCTTTCCCGAGGTCGATCGCGTCGGGTGGTTCACCATCGCGCAGGCGAGGCACAAGCTCCTGCCGGGGCAGGCACCCTTCCTCGATGCGCTCGAAACGGTGTTGAACCCGCCCTGAATGACGAATGCCGCCCGCAGGCGGCATCCGGCATGCGCGGCGGTCAGGCCGCGGCGTACTGGCGCTGTTCGCTGCGGCGCGGCGCGTGCTGCGTGGCCGGGGCGACCTCGTCGTGGGCCTCGGCGTGCGACACCTGCGCGGCGTGGTCCCAGGCCGCGCGAATCGCCTGCATGGCTTCGTCCACCGTCAGGCGCGAGTCGCCCTTGATGCGGAACCAGTTGGCGCACAGCGATTTCTCGGCGTCCTCGAAGCAGCCGCCGTATTGGGCGTAGCCGATGTAACCCACGCAGTAGGCCGGCGCGTAGTCCTCGTACTCGCATTCGCGGCGGTAGTAGGACTCGCCCCAGTACACGGTCTGCCAGAAGGCATCGTGCACTTGCGGGTCGACGCGGCCGTCGATGCGCACCGCCGGCTCATCCTGCTGTTCTGCCCAAGTATCCAGTTCCATGGCGTTCATGCCCGTCGCTCCGTGTGTTTGTTGCTGGAAGGGATGATCGCCACGGCCCGTGTCCTCGTGCGTAGGACACACGGGTCGCGCTGCTGTCGGAATCTCTACCCACCCGATGCAGGCCGCACGGCCGGGCAGGAAGGGATACTTTCTGTCGCCTGCGTGGCTGGCCCCCAGCCGGCAGGCGCGACATACTGCACGCCAACGGAGGTCGAGATGGAAATCAAGGGCAAGGTAGCGGTGGTAACCGGGGGCGCCAGCGGCATCGGCGCCGGGCTGGCCGAGCGGTTCGCGCGCGAGAGCGCAGCCGGTGTCGTGGTAGCCGACCTGAACCTCGAGCGGGCGCAGGGCGTGGCGGCGGGCATCGGTGGCTCGGCGCTGGCCGTGCGCTGCGACGTGAGCCAGGAGGCGGAGATCCAGGAACTCGTGCGCCAGGCGAAGGCGCGCTTCGGCCGGGTGGACATCTACTGCTCCAACGCCGGCATCCTGGGCCGCATGGGCGGCATCGAGCTGGAGGATGCCCTCTGGGACAAGATGTGGCAGGTGCACGGCATGGCCCATGTGTGGGCGGCGCGCGCCGTCGTGCCCGAGATGATCGAGCGCGGTGAGGGCTACTTCCTGGTGACCGCCTCGGCCGCCGGCTTGCTGAACATCGTCGAGACCGCCCCTTATGGCGTGACCAAGCACGCGGCGGTGGCCATTGCCGAATGGCTGCGCATCGCCTACGGCCGCAAGGGCCTGCGCGTGTCCTGCCTCTGCCCGCAATCGGTGGCCACGGACATGACCAAGGACGGCACCGGCTCGGCCGGCATCAACGGCGTGCTGACGCCGGAACAGGTGGCCGAAGTCGTGGTGCAGACCATGCGCGAGGAGAAATTCCTGGCCCTGCCGCACCCCGAGGTGGCGAAGTACTTCCAGGCCAAGGGCCAGGACTACGACCGCTGGCTGGGCGGCATGCAGAAGCTCTACGCGCAGCACGCGGTGGAAGGCAACAAGCCATGAGGCGCGCAGCGCTGCTCGCTGCACTGCTCGCCGCGGGTGCGGCGCAGGCCCAGGTCAACCTGGGCGAACTGCTGGACCTGGGCGGCCGCAAGATGGCGCCGGCCGAGGTGGCCGCCCTGGGCGAGACCCGCCTGCGCGCGCAGCGCGCCGACGCGGATGCCGACCTAACCTTGCGCGCCGACGGCACGGTGGTCGGCCGCGTCGACAACAAGCAGGGCCATGGCAGCAGCGAAGCGCTGGGCCGCTGGGCGGTCGACGCCGCGGGGCAACGCTGCATCGAAGTCGCGTTGCCCGCCTTTCGGATGGACGTGCGCGACTGCGCTTACCTCTACCTGCTGGGCAAGGACATCTACTTCGCGCCCTCGGATGCCGACCTCGAAGGCAAGGTCGTGCAGTACGTGCGCTGAGGGCCGCCGCGGTTCGGCTGCGCGCTCACCACGGCCTACGGGGGCCATGGGACACGCGTTCGTAGGCCGTGGTGAGGAACGAACCGCGGCTGGACGCTAGCGCCCGAACAAGCCCACCAGCCCGGTGATGATCAGGTACAGCGCGATGATGTAGTTCAGCAGCCTGGGCATGATCAGGATCAGGACGCCCGCGATCAGGGCGGTGAGGGGTCCGATGTGCTGGAGATAGGGCATGGGTTCGCTCCGGGTCGAAAAGCCGGCAGTATGCGCGCGGCCGCGGGAACGCGGGGGCCGCACGGCGCATCGGATGCCGCATACCATCCGCCCCAAGTCCATGCCTGAACCGTCGACCGCCCTCCCCCGCGAAGAAGATGCCCTGGTTGCGCTCGCCCGCAGCGGAGACGCGCGCGCGTTCGAGGCCATCATGCGCCGGCACAACCGGCTGCTGTTCCGCACCGCCCGCAGCGTGCTGCGCAACGACGCGGAGAGCGAGGACGCGGTGCAGGAGGCCTACTTCAAGGCCTGGCGCGCCCTGCCCGGCTTCCGCGCGGAGGCCAAGCTCTCGACCTGGCTGGTGCGCATCGTGATGAACGAGGCCCTGGGACGGCTGCGCCGCGCCGGTGCCCGCATCGTGACGATCGCGCCCGGGCTCGAGCCCGAACCGGAGGCCGCGGAAGAAGCCCACGACCCCGCCGCGGCCCAGGCCCACGACCCCGAACATGCGGCCCTGCGCGGCGAGTTGCGGCGCATCGTCGAGGCCCAGATCGACGAACTGCCGGAGCAGTTCCGCACCGTCTTCATCCTGCGCGCCGTCGAGGAAATGAACGTCGAGGAAGTGGCCGCCGCCCTGCACGTGCCCGAGGCCACCGTCCGCACCCGCTTCTTCCGCGCCCGCGCCCTGCTGCGCGCGGCGCTGGAGCGCGAACTGGACTTCGCCATCGACGAAGCCTTTGCATTCGCGGGCGCGCGCTGCGACCGCATCGTGGCCGGGGTGCAGTCCCGCATCGCGGCCCTGGACGTCGTCGAGAACCACAAGGAGAACGAACCATGGAAACCCAATTGATGGTGCGCACCGCACTCGTGCTGCTGGCCCTGACCGCGCTTGGCGGCCTGCTGATGGCGGGCATCCGCTTCAGCGGCAAGCCGAGGCCCCCCAGCAGCATCGCGATGCTGCACGGGCTGCTGGCCGGTTCCGGGCTGACGCTGCTGCTCTATGCCGCCATCGTGCACGGCCTGCCGGGCATGGCCTGGCTCGGCATCGTGCTGCTGGCCGGCGCCGCGCTCGGCGGCCTGGTGCTGAACCTGGCCTACCACACCAAGGAATTGCCGCTGCCGATCTGGCTGGTGCTGGCGCATGCGGCCATCGCAGTGGTGGGCTTCGTGGTGTTGATCCTCGGCGGCTGGAACGTGACCGCGGCGTGATCGATCAAGCGCGCGGCAAGGTCCCTTTGACTTCCGCCGCCGCGAGGAAATCGAAATCCACGCCCTTGTCCGCCTGCGTCACCGTCGCCAGGAACAGCTTTCGGTAGCCGCGGTCGGCCGTCGGGGCGGTCACCGGCTGCTCCTGCGCGCGCCTGGCCATTTCCTCCGCCGGAACCAGCAGGCTCAGCTCGCGCTTGCTCACCGAAAGCCGGATGCGGTCGCCATTGCGCACGTGCGCCAGCGGCCCGCCGATGGCGGACTCGGGCGTGACGTGCAGCACGATGGTGCCGAAGGCCGTGCCGCTCATGCGGCCGTCCGAGATGCGCACCATGTCCTTCACGCCTTGCCGCGCCAGCTTGCGCGGCAGCGGGATGTAGCCGGCTTCGGGCATGCCGGGCGCGCCTTTCGGGCCGATGTTCTTCAGCACCAGGATGTCCTCGCGCTGCACGTCGAGGTCGTCGCTGTCGATCCGCGTGGCCAGGTCTTCCAGGCCCTCGAAAACCACCGCGCGACCTTCGTGCTCCATCAGCTTGGGGTCGGCGGCCGACTGCTTGATGATGGCGCCGCCGGGCGCGAGGTTGCCTTCCAGCACGGCGATGCCGCCTTGCGGATAGATCGGCTGCGCGCGCGTCTTCACCACGTCCTGCGGGAACGGCGGTGCGGCGCGCTCGAGTTCCTCGCCCAGCGTCCGGCCGGTCACCGTCAGCGCATCCAGGTGCAGCAGCGGCTTGAGCTCGCGCAGCAAGGTCGCCATCCCGCCGGCCGCGTGGAAGTGCTCCATGTAGTGCTGGCCCGAAGGTTTCAGGTCCAGCAGCACCGGCGTCTCGCGGCCCATGCGGTCCAGCGCCTTCAGGTCGATCTCGTAGCCGAGGCGCCCGGCGATAGCGGTCAGGTGCACGATCGCATTGGTGGAGCCGCCGATCGCCAGCAGCACGCGCATCGCGTTCTCGAAGGCCTTGTCGGTGAGGACCTGGGCTATGGTGCGGCGCTCCTTCGCGACCTGCACGGCCACCATGCCGGTGTGTTCGGCCACGCGCATGCGGTCGGCCGTCACGGCCGGCGGCGTCGCGCCGCCCGGGACCGTCATTCCCAGCGCTTCGGCGATGCAGGCCATGGTGCTGGCGGTTCCCATCACCGAGCAGGTGCCGACGCTGGGCACCAGCTGGTCGTTGACGGCGGCGATCTCGCGGGCGTCGATTTCCTCGGCGCGGAACTTGGCCCAGTAGCGCCGGCAATCGGTGCAGGCGCCGACGACTTCGCCGCGGTGCGAGCCGGTCAGCATGGAGCCGGTGATCAGCTGCACTGCCGGCAGGCCGGCCGACGCGGCGCCCATCAGTTGCGCGGGCACGGTCTTGTCGCAGCCGCCGATCAGCACCACCGCGTCCATCGGCTGGGCGCGAAGCATCTCCTCGGTGTCCATCGACATCAGGTTGCGCAGGTACATGCTGGTCGGCGCCGCGAAGCTTTCGCCGATCGAGATCGTGGGGAACTTCATCGGCAGGCCGCCCGCCAGCAGGATGCCGCGCTGCACCGCTTCCAGCAGCTGCGGCATGTTGCCGTGGCAGGGGTTGTAGCCGCTGGCGGTGTCCGTGATGCCGATCACCGGCCGGTCGAGCGCCGCGTCGGTGTAGCCCGCTCCCTTGATGAAGGCCTTGCGCAGGAACAGCGAGAAACCGGCGTCACCGTAGTTGGTGAGGCCCTTGCGCATGCCGCTCGCGTCGTCGTCTTTCTTCGTCATCGTTACTTCGGTTCGGGCGCCACCTGGTGCGCGGCCATGGTTTCCAGTGCCTTCACCAGCGCCGAATGATCGAGCTGGTCCCATCCCTGCGCGGCGCAGGACTGCATCAGTTGCGCGGCCGACGCCGTCTGCGGCAGCGCGACGTCCAGCGCCTTGGCGCCGGCGAGTGCCAGTCCCAGGTCCTTCTGGTGCAGCGCGATCCGGAAGCCGGGGTTGAAGGTGCGCTTGATCATGCGCTCGCCATGCACCTCGAGGATGCGCGAGGCCGCAAAGCCGCCCATCAGCGCCTGCCGCACCTTGGCCGGATCGGCGCCGGCCTTCGATGCGAACAGCAGCGCCTCGCCGACCGCGGCGATGTTGAGCGCCACGATGATCTGGTTGGCCACCTTGGTGGTCTGGCCGTCGCCGTTGCCGCCGACCAGCGTGATGTTCTTGCCCATGAGCGCGAACAGCGGCTTCACGCGCTCGAACACCGCCTCCTCGCCGCCCACCATGATCGTCAGGCTGGCCGCCTTGGCACCGACCTCGCCGCCCGACACCGGCGCATCGAGGTAGTCGGCGCCCAGCTTGTTCACCTCGCCGGCGAAGCGCTTGGTTTCGATGGGCGAGATCGAGCTCATGTCGACCACCGTCTTGCCTTTGCCCAGTCCCGCCGCAACACCGTCCTTGCCGAACAGGACGGTCTCGACGTCCGGCGTGTCCGGCAGCATCAGGAAGGTGACGTCGGCCTGGCGCGCGACTTCGGTGTTGGTGGCGCACACGGTCGCCTTCTCCAGCCCCGCGGGCACCTTGCTGCGCGTGCGCACGAACATCTCGTGGCCGGCGGCCAGCAGGTGCTGCGCCATCGGCGCGCCCATGATGCCCAGGCCGATGAATCCGATCTTCATGGTTCCGTCCTCTCGGTGAAGTTCAATAGCTGTCGCCCGCCAGCGTGGGCGACTTGAGTCCCGCGCGCATCGCGGCCATGACCTGCTGCGCGCCCGCGGCGATGAGGCGCGCGTCGGAGCTCACGGTCACGAACTGGAATCCGGCGGCGATGCGTTTGAGCGCCGACTCGGGCCCGGTGTTGTGGATGCCGGCCACGATGCCGTGGGCCTTGGCACGCGCCAGCACGTGGTCCACGGCCTGCTGCGCCTTCGGTTCGAGGTCGTCCATCGCGGGCTTGCAGCCCAGCGAGATCGACAGGTCGGACGGGCCGATGTAGACCGCGTCCAGCCCTTCGACCGACAGGATGGCGTCGAGGTTGTCGATGGCCTGCGCCGTCTCGATCATGGCGAATGCGACGATGGTGTCGTTGGCATGCTGCGGGTAGTCGGCGCCGCCATAGAGCAGCGCGCGCACCGGGCCGAAGCTGCGGGTGCCGCGCGGCGCATAGTGCGTCCACGCCACCAGCTTCTGCGCATCCTCGCGCGTGTTGACCATCGGGCAGATCACGGCGTAGGCGCCGGCGTCCAGCGACTTCATCAGGATGCCCGGCTCCAGCCAGGGCACGCGCACCATCGGCACCGTGCCGGTGGTGGAGATCGCCTGCAGCATGCCCACCATGGCCTGGTAGTCGACCACGCCGTGCTGCATGTCCACGGTGAGCGAGTCCCAGCCCTGGTGGGCCATCGTTTCGGCGGAGAAACCGTTGGGGATGGCGAGCCAGCCGTTGACGGCGGCGCCGCCCGATTGCCAGAGCGTGCGCAGCGGATTGGGTCTCAATGCTTTCTCCTCGCGAGCGGAACGGGCATCCTATCCCGCCTCGCCCTCCTTGGCGAGCGCGGCCGCGAGCAGGTCGACGAAGGCCCGCACCCGCGCCGTGGTCTGGTGCCGCTGCGGATAGACCGCGTAGATGTCGGCATTGGGCGTGCGGTACGGCGCCAGCACCTGCACCAGCCGGCCGCTGCGCAGGTAGCGCGCGATGTCCCATTCGGCGCGCAGCAGGATGCCGTGGCCGTCGAGCGCCCAGTTGACGGCGACGCCGCCGTCGTTGGTCGCCAGGTTGCCGCGCACCTTGACGCTTTCCTCCTGCTCGGCGCGGCCGCGCGCGAGGCGCAGCACGCCATAGGCCTCGTCGCCCTGGCGGATGCGGATGATGTTGTGCTGCGCCAGGTCGGCCGGCGTGCGGGGCTCGCCGGCGCGCGCCAGGTAGGCCGGCGCGGCCACCAGCAGGCGCCGGTTGGGCGCCAGCTGGCGCGCGATCACGCGCGCATCGGGCGGCGGGCCGAAGCGGATGCAGACGTCGAAGGCATCGTCGGTGAGCGGAGGCGGGTCCGCGCTCAGCTGCAGCTTGACGTCCACCTGCGGATGCTTCTTCGCGAAGCGGGAGATCACAGGAGCCACATGGCTGCGGCCGAAGCCGAGCGTGGCATTCACCCGCAGCGCCCCGCTGGGCGTGGACCGCGACAGGCCCAGCATCTCCTCGAGGTCGTCGAGGTCGCCCAGGATGCGGCGGGCATGCTCGAGGTACAGCTCGCCTTCCACCGTCAGGCTCATCCGGCGGGTGGTGCGGTTCAGGAGGGAGATGCCCAGCCGCGCCTCCATCTGCGCGAGCCGCTTGCTCACGGCCGCCGTGGTGATGCCCAGCTCCCGGCCGGCGGCGCCCATGCTGCCGGCGGACATCAGCGCGGAGAAGAAGCCGAGGTCGGCGGGCTGGATGGCGCGGCTCATACTTGAATGGCGGTTAACAATGGCTTGAGTCCAGGGCTGATCGTACAGGGCCCGGCGCGCCTACAGTGCCGCATCCCCCACGAGAACCCCACCATGAAGACCTATCGTATTGCCACCATTCCGGGCGACGGCATCGGCAAGGAAGTCGTTCCCGCCGGCCGCGAAGTCATGGAGGCGCTGGCCGCTTCCGGCAGCGGCTTCCGCTTCGAGTTCGAGGACTTCGACTGGGGCGGCGACTACTACCGCAAGCACGGCGTGATGATGCCGGCCGACGGCCTGGACGCGCTGCGCGGCAAGGACGCCATCCTGTTCGGCTCCGCCGGCGACCCGCACATCCCCGACCACATCACGCTGTGGGGCCTGCGCCTGAAGATCTGCCAGGGCTTCGACCAGTACGCCAACGTGCGGCCCACGCGCATCCTGCCCGGCATCGACGGCCCGCTGAAGCGCTGCAAGCGCGAGGACCTGGACTGGGTGATCGTGCGCGAGAACTCCGAAGGCGAATACGCCGGCGTCGGCGGCCGCGCCCACCAGGGGCATCCGATCGAAGTGGCGACCGACGTCTCGATGATGACCCGTGCCGGCGTCGAGCGCATCCTGCGCTTTGCCTTCAAGCTGGCCCAGTCACGCCCGCGCAAGCTGCTGACGGTCGTCACCAAGAGCAATGCCCAGCGCCATGCGATGGTGATGTGGGACGAGATCGCGCTCGAGGTCTCCAGGGAGTTCCCGGACGTCAAGTGGGACAAGGAACTGGTCGACGCCTGCACGGCCCGCATGGTGAACCGGCCCGCCTCGCTCGACACGCTGGTCGCCACCAACCTGCATGCCGACATCCTGAGCGACCTGGCGGCGGCCTTGGCCGGCAGCCTGGGCATCGCCCCCACCGGCAACATCGATCCCGAGCGCCGCTACCCGTCGATGTTCGAGCCGATCCACGGCTCCGCTTTCGACATCATGGGCAAGGGCCTGGCCAACCCGGTAGGCACCTTCTGGTCGGTCGTGATGCTGCTGGAGCACCTGGGCGAGAAGGAAGCGGCCGGCCGCCTGATGCAGGCGATCGAACGCGTCACCGCCGACCCCAAGCTGCACACCGGCGACCTCGGCGGCAGCGCGAAGACCGTGGACGTCACGCGCGCGGTTTGCGCGCAGCTCGCGAAGTGAGCCGGGCTCGGGGCGCGGCGTACAGCACGTCGCAGCCCTGCATGGCTTCGCAGTTCGGGTCGATGTGCGGCGCGTAACCGAGCTTGCGCATCTCGCGGGTGAACAAGGACACCTGCTTGTAGCAGCGCAGGAGCGCGGCGCCGACCACCACGCCGTCGGCGTCGCACACGCCGACGGAGAAGTCGTTCTCGTCGCAATCGATGGTCCTGGCCTTGCTCAGTGCGCTGGCGACGTCGGCCCAGGCGGGCGTCGCGAGGATTTCAGGGGCGGGCAGTTTCATGGCTGCAAACTATCGGGCGCGCAGTGACCCGGACGCGTAGGCGCGCAGGCAAGCTGGGCTGCGGGCGCCGCCGGGACGCAACCGGCGATTTCGCCGACCGCCTGTAGTCGCCCGACTACGCCGAGGCGCGACCGCGCGCCCACCGCGGGCGGCACGGCGCCGGTAGAGTCGTCGCACCTTGTCCCAAGCGCCCGCCCCCCTCGCCGTCGTCCTCAATGCCACCGCCGGCACGGGCTGCCCGCCCGACTGGATCGAGAAGCTGCGCGCCCAGTTCGCCGACCATGGCGTAGCCGCTCAGGTGCTGCAGGCGAAGGAAGGCAGCGACATCATCCCAACCGTCCGGCGACTGCTGGATGGCGGCGCACGCACCATCGTGGCCGGCGGCGGTGACGGCACCGTCAGCGCCGTGGCCTCGCAGCTGGCAGGCACCGACGCCGTGCTGGGGGTGTTGCCGCTGGGCACCTTGAACCACTTCGCCAAGGACCTGGGCATGCCGCTGGCGCAGGAAGAAGCGGTGGCGGCCCTGGTCGCGGGCTCGGTGACGACCGTCGACGTCGGCGAGGTCAACGGCCGCATCTTCATCAACAACTCGAGCCTGGGGCTGTACCCGGACATCGTGCGCGACCGCGAGCAGCGCCAGCGGCGCCTGGGCCACAGCAAGTGGCGCGCGCTGGCAGCGGCCAGCCTGGACGTGCTGCGCCGCTATCCCGTGCTGCGCGTGCAGGTCGACCTGGACGACGAAACGCACGCGCTGCGCACGCCCTTCCTCTTCATCGGCAACAACGAGTACACGATGGAGGGTTTCCAGATCGGCGAACGCCGCGGCCTCAGTGACGGCTCGCTGGCCGTCTACACGGCGCAGCGCACGGGCCGCTTCGGCCTGCTGCGGCTCGCGCTGCTGGCGCTGTTCCACCGGCTGCAGCAGGCGCGCGACTTCCATACGGCGCTGGCGCGGGAGTTCGTGGTGCACTCCGGCCACCGCAAGCTGCGCGTCGCCACCGACGGCGAAGTCACGTTGATGGACACACCTTTGCATTACCGCTGCCGCCCAGGCGCGCTGCGCGTGATCGCCCCGCCGGCGCCCTCCGCCGCCTGACACCCGTTGGGCATTTGCCCCAGGTTCCACCGCTCGTTCCCCGCCCCGCGCCGCTCGTCCGGATGCCCGGCAGCGCCCGTGTAACAGCGCTTGTTGCAGGATTTAACTCCTAGTTACGATGCGGGCCACCACTGAAGAGCGAGGAAAAACTACATGCACAAGATCATCCAAACCACCCTGATGGCCGCCCTGCTGGCCGGCACCGCCGCCTGGGCCACCGACAACCCCGCCACCGCCAAGGAAGCCGAGGCGATGGTCAAGAAGGGCGTTGCCTTCATCAAGGCCAACGGCAAGGACAAGGGCTACGCCGCCATCGGCGACAAGGACAACAAGGACTTCCACGACCGCGACCTGTACCTCGCCGTGCACAAGCTGGATGGCACCGCCGTCGCCCACGGCACCAACGAGAAGATGGTCGGCAAGAACTTCATGGAAATGAAGGACATCGACGGCAAGGAATACATCAAGGAGCGCGTCGATTTCGCCAAGACGAAGACCAGCTTCTGGACGGACTACAAGTTCCCCAACCCGCTGACCAAGAAGATCGAGGCCAAGACCTCCTACTGCGAACGCCTCGACGACACCGTCGTCTGCGGCGGCGTCTACAAGAAGTAAGGCCACGGGCCGGCCGCGGCCGGCTCCCCTCCACGAGACAAGAGAAGGAGAGTCGTATGCGTAAAGTCGTCATGCTGATGTCCGCGGCCCTGCTGGCCGCCGCCGGGGCCGCCCAGGCCGGCACCTACTCCGTGCAGCAGGAATCCGATTGCCCGCTGCTGACGGCGGGCGAGCTGCAGCAGGCGCTGCAGAAGATCGGCAAGGCCAACGGCCTCGACCTGCCGCGCGACATGGCGCTGCGCGGCGAGCTGCGCTGCCACAAGTCGGCCAACGCCGCCTTCGTCTACACCTTCCGCGCCAGCGTGGAGAAGCAGCTGGGCGACGGCGAGTTCCAGCGCTGGGCCCCGGTGGCGCAGCTCACCGGCTACGGCACCACCGCCGGCAGCGCCACGCTGCTGCGCGACGTTTCGTACACGGTGCGCGACCTGATCCGCCAGGAACCCTGAGCGTCGCTTGAACGCGGGGCTGTTCACCGGCCCCGCCTGCGGCTAACCTCGGCCGCATGGACTTTCTCCGCAAATTCGATCTTACGGGCCGGCTCGCGCTGGTCACCGGCTCCAGCGCCGGCATCGGCCTCGCTTTGGCCCGCGGCCTGGCGCAGGCCGGCGCCAGCGTCGTCCTGAACGGGCGCGGCGCCGCCAAGGTGGACCAGGCCGCCGCCGCCCTGCGCGCAGAGGGCGCCACCGTCCACGCGCGGGCCTTCGACGTGACCTCTTCCGACGCGACCCGGGCGGCCGTCGATGCGATCGAGCGCGACATCGGACCGATCGACATCCTCGTCAACAACGCCGGCATGCAGCGCCGCGGGCCGCTGGAGCACTTCGAGGAAGACGCCTGGCACGAGCTGATGCGCACCAACGTCGACAGCGTCTTCCACGTGGGCAAGGCAGTGGCGAAGCACATGATCCCGCGCGGCCGCGGCAAGATCATCAACGTCTGCTCGGTGCAGAGCGAACTCGGGCGGCCCAGCATCGCGCCCTACACCGCGAGCAAGGGCGCCGTGAAGATGCTGACCAAGGGCATGGCGATCGACTGGGGCCCGTACGGCATCCAGGTGAACGGCCTGGGGCCCGGCTACTTCAAGACGGAGCTCACCCAGGCGCTGGTCGCCAATCCCGAGTTCACCCAATGGCTGGTGAACCGCACGCCGAGCCGCCGCTGGGGCGACGTGGAGGACCTGGCGGGCGCCGCCGTGTTCCTCGCCAGCGATGCCAGCAATTTCGTCAACGGCCACATCCTCTACGTCGATGGCGGCGTGACCGCAACCCTCTGAGCCCATGGAAGCCCTCGTCATCCACGCCCCCGGCGACCTGCGCGTCGAAACCATCGTCACGCCGGAGCCCGGGCCCGGCCAGCTGCTGGTGAAGGTCGACGCCGGCGGCATCTGCGGCTCGGACCTGCACTACTTCCAGCATGGCGGCTTCGGCACCGTGCGCATCAAGGAGCCGATGGTGCTGGGCCACGAAGTGGCCGGCACCATCCGCGCGACCGGCCCCGACTGCGGCACCTTCGCCGCCGGCCAGCGCATCGCGATCAGCCCCAGCCGGCCCTGCGGGCTGTGCCGCTATTGCCAGCAGGGCCTGCAGAACCATTGCCTCGACATGCGCTACTACGGCAGCGCCATGCGCACGCCGCACGTGCAAGGCGCGTTCCGCCAGGAGATCGTGTGCGAGGCCTGGCAGGCCCACCTGCTCGCGGACCACGTGAGCGACCAGGAAGGCGCGCTGGCCGAACCGCTCGCGGTGGCGCTGCACGCCGTGCGCCGCGCCGGGCCGCTCCTCGGGCAGCGCGTGCTCGTGACCGGCTGCGGGCCCATCGGCGCGCTGCTGGTGATCGCCGCGCGCCGCGCCGGGGCCGGCGAGGTCGTCGTCACCGACATCGGCGAATTCCCGCTGCGCAAGGCGCGCGAGATCGGCGCCGACCTCGCGCTCAACACCGCGGAGGATCCGGATGCGCTGAAGCGCTTCGGCGCCGACAAGGGCTACTTCGACGTGCTGCTGGAGGCGAGCGGCAACGAGAAGGCCTTGCGCGCCGCCTTCGATGCCGTGCGCCCGCGCGGCGTGATCGTGCAGGTGGGGCTGGGCGGCGAGATGCAGATCCCGATCAACACCATCGTCGCCAAGGAGTTCGACCTGCGCGGCGCCTTCCGCTTCCACGAGGAGTTCGCGGTGGCCGTGGGGCTCCTGAACCGGAAGCTCGTGGACGTGAAGCCGCTGGTGTCGGCCACCGTCCCCTATCGCGACGCCACGCGCGCCTTCCGGCTCGCGGCGGACCGCTCGCAGGCGATGAAGGTGGTGCTGCGCTTCGATTGAGTATTCGCGGGGTGGCGGTGCGCTTGTGCACATCGCCGCGGCGGCGCGCTCCCTAGAGTTCGTTGCGTGGACAAGCCGTCCACGCAACCGTCCCTGAGGAGTGAACCATCATGAAGCGAATCATCATCGCGATCTGCCTCGCTGCCGCCGGATCCGCCTTCGCGGACGACATCACCATCGAGGCAACGCCTTTCGTGTCCAGCCGCAGCCGCGCGGAAGTCATCGCGGAACTGCAGGCGGCGCGCGCCGCGCCCAACCCGTGGGCCGACGGCTACGACCAGCTGGCGGCCTTCCGCAGCACGCTCACGCGCGAGGAGGTCGTCGCCGACTTCCTGCTCACGCGCGACGAGATGCAGGCCTTCAACGGCGAGGACAGCGGCTCCGGCTACCTGATGGCCGCGCGCAGCCTGGGCAACGTGGCGCCGGTGCTGGCCCAGGCCGGCAACTGAGGGCATGATGCGGGGGCCATGCAGCCCCGCATCACCCTGCTCACCCTGGGCGTCGCCGACCTGGAACGGGCCGTCGCCTTCTACCGCGACGGCCTCGGCTGGCCCACCCAGGGCATCGTGGGCACCGAGTTCGAGAACGGCGCGGTGTGCTTCTTCCAGCTGCAGCCGGGCCTGAAGCTCGCGCTGTGGCCGCGCCGCAGCATGGCCGCCGACAGCGGCCTGCTGCCGCAGGAAGGCGGGCCGCTCGAATGCTCGCTGGCCCACAACGTGGGCTCGCAGGCGGAAGTCGATGCCGTGATGGCCGAGGCCGCCACGGCCGGCGCCACGATGGTCAAGGCCGCGCAGCCGACCTTCTACGGCGGCTATGCGGGCTACTTCCAGGACCCGGACGGGCACCTGTGGGAGGTGGCGTTCAATCCGGGTCTGGTCGCGCTGGACTGAGCGCATGGCCGAACTGTTCCGCCGCACCCACGTCTGGATCGTGGACTTCCGCTACGAAGGCCGGCCCCGCACCTGGTACAAGCCGCTGCCACAAGGCACCGATGCGGGCGCGGCGATGGCAGCGCTGCTCCGCGACTGGTACGGCGACAAGGCGCAGCTGGTGGGCGTGCGGCCGGCGACCGAGGCGGAGGAGCTCCAGTACATCCGCGGCGAGACACTCAAGAACTTGCTGTGTCCCACCGGCCGCGCGCCGCGCTCCTAGTCCAGCAGCCGGTGCTTGAGCGCGTAGTAGGTCAGGTCGCTGTTCGACCGCGCCTGCAGCTTCAGCATCAACCGCGCCCGGTACGTGCTGACGGTCTTGGCGCTCAGCGACAGCTCGCTCGCCACTTCGCCCGCCGTCTTGCCCTGCGCCAGCTTCAGGAACACCTGCAGTTCGCGCGCGGACAGGTGCTCGTGCAGCCCGCTGCTGGGCGGCGTGATGACCTGGGTGGCCAGCAGTTCCGCCACCGCGGGGGTGATGTAGCGGCTGCCTTGCGCGACGCGGCGGATCGCCGTCGCGATCTCCGAGGGCTCGCAGGCCTTGTTCAGGTAACCGCTGGCGCCGTTGCGGATCAAGGGCACGGCGTACTGGTGTTCGGGATAGCCGGAGAGCACCAGCACGCCCACGTGCTCCGCCTTCGCCTTGATCATTCCCAGCGCGTCGATGCCGCTTTGCCCCGGCATGTCCAGGTCCAGCAACAGGACGTCGAGCGCCTGGGTGCGCACCAGGTCGATCGCTTCGCGGCCGCAGGTGGCTTCGGCCACGACGCGGATGTCGTCAAGTTCGTCCAGGTAGGCGCGCAGGGCGGACCGGGTGATCGGGTGATCGTCGGCGATACCCACCCGCACCGGCTGCACCCCCATGGGAGGAGGCGTCGATACCGGCAATTCCAACCCCTCGCGGCGCTGAAATCGGTTGAACTGCAAGGCGCGTTCCCTGTAGCAGAAAGTTGGCAGGCTACTCTACAAGTTAGGAGATGCAGAGATGGTGACCCTAGGGCTTTAGTCCTACGCGGCAGTAGGACAAGTTCGTCAGAATGCGCCTCATGGCTCTGAGTTCCCCCCTGGCGCTGGGCGCGACTGCCCTTTCGGGGCAGGTTGCGCGCAAGCAACTGTCCTGCCGCGAATTGATGCAGGCCACCCTGGACCGCATCTCGGCACTCAACCCAGTGCACAACGCCATCGTCGCCCTGCGGGATGGCGACGCGCTGCTGGCCGAGGCCCGCGCCTGCGACGAGCGCCTGGCGCGCGGCGAGCGGGCCGGCTGGATGCACGGCTTCCCGATCGCGGTGAAGGACCTGAGCGACGCGGCCGGCCTGCCGACCACGCTGGGCTCGCTCGCCACCGGCAAGCGCATCGCCGGCGAGGATGCCCTCTTCGTCCAGCGCATGAAGCGCGCCGGCGCCATCGTGATCGGCAAGACCAACACGCCGGAATTCGGACTGGGCTCGCACACCTACAACAAGGTCTACGGCCTCACCCGCAACGCCTGGAATCCCGGCAAGAGCGCGGGCGGGAGCAGCGGCGGCGCCGCGGTCGCCCTGGCCCTGGGCATGCTGCCGGTCGCCGACGGCAGCGACATGGGCGGGTCGCTGCGCAACCCGGCGGCCTTCAACAACGTGATCGGCTTCCGGCCCTCGCGCGGGCGCGTGCCCGCGGTGCCGGCGGAGGACGTGTTCTTCCAGCAGCTGGGCACCGAAGGGCCCATGGGCCGCACGGTGGAAGACGTCGCCCGCCTGCTCGCCACCATGGCGGGCTGGGATGCGCGAGCGCCACTCGCCCTGGACGACACCCTGCCCGACCCGGACGCAGCCGACCCCATCGCCTGCGTCGCCGGCAAGCGGGTCGGCTGGCTGGGCGGCATCTGGCCCGACCTGCCGCTGGAGCCCGGCATCCGCGAACTGTGCGAAGCCGCCCTGGAGACGCTGGAAGGCATGGGCTGCGTGGTCGAAGCCTGCACCCTGGACGTGCCGCGCGAACGCAACTGGACGGCCTGGCTGCGCCTGCGCCAGATGCTCGTGGGCGGCAAGCTGGGCGCGCTGTATGCGCAGCCGGCGCTGCGCGAGCAGATCAAGCCGGAGGCGCGCTGGGAGGTCGAGGAAAGCTTCGCGCTCACCGCGGCGCAGCTTTACCAGGCGACGGTGGCGCGCAGCTCCGTCTACCAGGCCTTCCGGCGCCTGTTCGAGCGCTACGACTACGTGGTGGCGCCGACCGCGCAGGTCTTCCCCTTCGACGCGCAGCTGCACTGGCCGACCGAGATTGCGGGCGTGGCGATGGACACCTACCACCGCTGGATGGAGATCGTCACGCCCTTCACGCTGGCGGGACTGCCCGTCTGCAACGTGCCGGTGGGCTTCGGCGCCAACGGCCTGCCCATGGGCATGCAGATCGCGGGGCCGGCGCGCGCCGACCTTTCCGTGCTCGCGCTGGCCCGTGCCTACGAGGCGGCTTCGGGCTGGACGCAGCTGCGGCCGCCCTGAGGTCTGCACGCATTGTGCGGTGCGGCCGCTTGTGGCACCTTCGGCCGGCCCCCAAGCATTACCGGAGAACCGCATGAACAAGCGCCGCCTGCTGCGCACCGCCCTCGCCCTTGCCGCCGCCGGCCTGGCGCTGGGGCCGGCGACGGCCCAGGACTTTCCCCCGAAGAAGGCCGTGACCATGATGGTCGGCTTCGCCCCCGGCGGCGCGGCCGATGCCGCCGCCCGCCTGATCGCCAAGAAGCTGGGCGACAACATCGGCCAGACGGTCATCGTCGACAACAAGGCCGGCGCCGGCGGCAACATCGCGCACCAGCTCACGGCCAACGGGCCGGCCGACGGCTCGCTGTTGCTGTTCGGCTCCATCGGGCCGCTGACGATCGCGCCGCACATGATGAAGGTCGGCTACGACCCCTTCAAGGACCTGGCGCCGGTGTCCGGCGGCGTCTACTTCCCCAACATGCTGGTGGTGAGCAAGGAGTCCGGCATCAAGACGCTGGCCGACTTCATCGCCGCGGCGAAGAAGTCGCCCGGCAACGTGACCTTTGCCTCCACCGGATCCGGCTCCGCCTCCCACCTCACGGGGGAACTGTTTGCGCAGCGCATAGGCGCGGAGATGACGCACGTGCCCTACAAGGGCGGCGCGCCCGCCATGCAGGACCTGCTGGCCAACCGCTTCACCGGCTACTTCGCGGCGCCGCCGACGGCGCTGCCGCACGTCGAGACTGGCAAGCTCGTCCCGCTGGCAACCACGGGGCTGACCCGTCCGGCCTACATGCCGAACATCCCGACGGTGGCCGAGGCCGGCCTCCCGGGCTTCGAGGCGCTCAACTGGTACGCCTTCGTGGCCTCCGCCAGGACGCCGGCGCCCATCCTCGAGCGCTGGAACCAGGAAGTGGTGAAGGTGCTGAAGGACCCGGAAGTGCGGGACGCGCTCACCAAGCACGGCCTGACGCCGCAGCCGACCACCCGCGCCGAACTGACCGATTTCATGCAGAAGGAATCGGCCAAGTGGGGCGCGATCGTGCGCGAGCGCAAGATCACCTCGGAATAGCCGGAAAAGAAACCCGGGCGGCAGGGCCAAACCCTGTCACCATGGTGTTCCATGGAAGCTCCATGGCAAGGAGCTTCCATCCATCCCCTCATCATCTGCGCCGTCGGCGCCGCCACCGGCTGGCTCGGCGGCTTTCTCATGGGCAGCGCAGGCCGGATCGTCCGGATCGAGGAAATGCTGGTCGGCGTGTTCGGCGCCTTCATCGGCGGCGACTTCCTGCTGTCGCAGTTCGTCGGGCCGACCGGCTCGGGCACGGTGGTGCAGTCGCTGGGGCTGGCGGTGGGCGGGGCGGTCGTCCTGCTGCTGCTGCTGCGCACGATGCGCGGCGCCGTGGGTCCGCTCAAGTCCAAGAAAAGCCGGGTGCGCCGCTAGGGTCAGCGCTTCGGTTCGACGTCCGTGATGTCGCCCAGCGGCGGACGCCGCACGGTCTGCGCGCGGCGGTAGGTGCGCTGGAAGCCCTCGGCAGCGCGGAAGCGCACCACGAAGGGCGTGCGCGGCCGGCCGGTGAGGACCGCCCAGCCTGCGCGCAGCGCCCACACCGCCAGCAGCAGCAGGAACACCACCGCCAGGCTCGCGGCAAAGACCAGTCCCGCCGCGAACAGCAGGACCCGCAGGAGGAAGCCGAAGAGGGAAGGCATGGGCCCATTGTGCCCCGCCTTCCTTAAGCGGCGATGAGGACGGCGCTCAGGCCGCCTGCGCTTCCCGTTTCGCGCCCTGGGCGCCGCCGAAGTGGAAGACGCCCGGCTCGCGCACCGGGTCCACTTCCACCGGGATGGTGCTCTTGGGCGGGAACCGCCCCTCGAGGATCAGCCTGGACAGCGGATTCTCGATGCGCTGCTGGATCGCGCGCTTGAGGGGCCGCGCACCGAACACCGGGTCGAAGCCCACCTTGGCCAGTTCCTCCAGCGCCGCGTCGCTCACCTGCAGGTGCAGGTCCATCTTGGCCAGGCGCTGTTCCAGCACCCGCAGCTGGATCTTCGCGATCTGCGCGATGTTGCCGGCGTCCAGGCCGTGGAACACCACCGTCTCGTCGATGCGGTTCAGGAACTCGGGGCGGAAGTGGTTCTTCAGCTCGTCCCAGACCCGCTCCTTCACGTCCTCGTAGGGCTTGCCCGCCATGGCCTGGATCATGTGCGAGCCGATGTTGCTCGTCATGATGATCACCGTGTTCTTGAAGTCCACGGTGCGGCCCTGGCCGTCGGTGAGGCGGCCGTCGTCCAGCACCTGCAGCAGCACGTTGAAGACGTCGTGGTGCGCCTTCTCGACCTCGTCGAGCAGGATCACGCTGTAGGGCTTGCGGCGCACGGCTTCCGTGAGATAGCCGCCCTCCTCGTAGCCCACGTAGCCCGGCGGCGCGCCGATCAGGCGGGCCACTGAGTGCTTCTCCATGAACTCGCTCATGTCGACGCGGATCAGGTGCTCCTCGCTGTCGAACAGGAAGTAGGCCAGGGCCTTGGACAGCTCGGTCTTGCCGACGCCGGTGGGGCCGAGGAACAGGAAGGAGCCGGTCGGTCGGTTCGGGTCGGACAGGCCCGAGCGCGAGCGGCGGATGGCGTTGGCCACCGCGCTGATCGCCTCGTCCTGGCCGACCACGCGCTCGTGCAGCTTGGCTTCCATCAGCAGCAGCTTCTCGCGCTCGCCCTGCATCAGCTTGCTGACCGGGATGCCGGTGGAGCGCGCCACGACCTCGGCGATTTCCTCGGCGCCGACCTGCGTGCGCAGCAGCTGCGGCCGGCCGCTCTTGCCCTTGGCCGTTTCGCTGTCCTGCGCTTCCTTCAGCTGCTTTTCCAGCGCCGGCAGCCGGCCGTATTGCAGCTCGGCCACCTTGTTGAAGTCGCCCTTGCGGGTCGATTCCTCGATTTCGCGGCGCAGCTTGTCGATCTCTTCCTTCACGTGCGCGCTGCCCTGGGCCTGCGCCTTCTCGGACTTCCAGATCTCTTCCAGGTCGGAGCTCTCCTTCTGCAGGCGCGTGATCTCTTCCTCGATCAGGCCCAGGCGCTTCTGCGAAGCCTCGTCCTTCTCCTTCTTCACCGCCTCGCGCTCGATCTGCAGCTGGATCATGCGGCGGTCCAGGCGGTCGATGGCCTCCGGCTTGGAGTCGATCTCGATCTTGATCTTGGAAGCGGCCTCGTCGATCAGGTCGATCGCCTTGTCCGGCAGGAAGCGGTCGGTGATGTAGCGGTGCGAGAGTTCGGCCGCGGCCACGATGGCCGGGTCGGTGATCTCCACGCCGTGGTGCACCTCGTACTTCTCCTGCAGGCCGCGCAGGATGGCGATGGTGGCTTCCACCGTGGGCTCGCCGACCAGGATCTTCTGGAAGCGGCGCTCCAGCGCGGCGTCCTTCTCGATGTACTTGCGGTATTCGTCGAGGGTGGTGGCGCCGACGCAGTGCAGCTCGCCGCGCGCCAGCGCCGGCTTGAGCATGTTGCCGGCGTCCATCGCGCCTTCGGCCTTGCCCGCGCCCACCATGGTGTGGAGTTCGTCGATGAAGACGATGGTCTGCCCCTCGTCCTTGGCCAGCTCGTTGAGCACCGACTTCAGGCGCTCCTCGAACTCGCCGCGGAACTTGGCGCCGGCCAGCAGCGCCGCCATGTCGAGCGACAGGACGCGCTTGCCCTTGAGCGTCTCGGGCACCTCGCCGGCCACGATGCGCTGGGCCAGGCCCTCGACGATCGCGGTCTTGCCGACGCCGGGCTCGCCGATCAGCACCGGGTTGTTCTTGGTGCGCCGCTGCAGCACCTGGATCGCGCGGCGGATCTCCTCGTCGCGGCCGATCACCGGGTCGAGCTTGCCGATGCGGGCGCGCTCGGTCAGGTCGAGGCAGTACTTCTTGAGCGCCTCGCGCTGGCCCTCGGCCTCGGCGGAGTTGACGCCCTGGCCGCCGCGCACCGCGTCGACCGCCGATTCGAGCGACTTGCGCACCAAGCCGTTTTCGCGGCCGATGCGGGCGATGTCCTGCTTGCTGTCCGCCAGGGCCAGCAGGAAGTTCTCGCTGGCGATGAACTGGTCGCCGCGCTTGAGCGCTTCCTTCTCCGCCCCCTGCAGCAGCGCGCCGAGGTCGCGGCCGACGGTGACCTGCTCGCCACCCTGCACCTGCGGCAGCTTGTGCATGGCGCCTTCGGCGGCTGCCAGCAAGCCGGGCACGTTGACGCCCGCGCGCTGCAGCAGCGCGCGCGGACCGTCCTCCTGCCGCAGCATGGCCACCAGCAGGTGCGCGGGTTCGATGTAGGCGTGGTCGTTGGCCAGCGCCAGGCTCTGGGCGTCGGCCAGGGCCTCCTGGAATTTGGTCGTGAGTTTGTCGAGTCGCATGTAATGCTCCGTTACAGCCCAGATAGGCCCCACACAACACTTTTCAAGGACGGAATCTAGCCCCGTTGCGACGCGTTCGGGTGACTAGAATCAAGCGCCATGCAGATTCACCAGATGTCGGTCACCTACCTGCCCGAGCAGGACCGCATCCTGATGCGCATCAACACCACCGAGGGGGAGGAGATGCGCATGTGGCTCACGCGCCGCCTCATGGTGGGCCTGTGGCCGCTGCTGACCAAGCTGCTGACCGAGCACCTGCTGAAGCTCGAATCGGCGGGCGCCTCGCTGGCCGGCGCCAATCCCGAACTGAAGAAGATGCTGGCGGATTTCCGCAAGGAAGAGTTCCTGCAGCACGCCGATTTCGACACGCCGTACAAGGAAGGCCAGGCCCGCCTGCCGCTGGGCGAGGAGCCGCTGCTGGTGACCGACGTCGACGCGACGCCGCTGGCCAACGGGCCGCTGCGCCTGAACTTCAACGAGCGCCCGCCCAACGGCGACAGCAAGCCGCGCAGCTTCCAGATGGAGATGCAGCCCAAGCTGATGCAGGGGCTGATGCACCTGCTGGACCAGGCGCTGTTGCAGTCGCAATGGCGCGAAAGCTTCGTCCCCGCCATCGCCGCCGAGCCGGCGCACGAGGACGGGGACGGCAGCAAGCCGCGGTATTTGAATTGAAAGGCTGTCATTCCCGCGAAGGCGGGAATCCAGAGCGTCCAGAAGCCCCGCGCCGCGGGGCTTTTTCAATGCGGAAGCCCTGGATCCCCGCCTGCGCGGGGATGACGCAGTCGCGCTACTTCAGCGCCTGCAGCGAAAACCCCGCGACCTTCTTGTAGTCGTCCGAGATCTTGCGCAGCTCCTCCTGGCTGATCAGGTCGTCGATCGTGCCGGGAAACGGCTGGTGCCCCGCCAGTTCGTCGGCCTTCATGATGATGAAGTCCGGTGGAACCGTGCGGTTGGTCTCCACGACCTTCGCCGTCGCCGGCAGCCGCACCGCCTCGTAGCGCTGCAAGGCGGCCTGCGCATCGCCACCCGCGGCCAGCTCGCTCGCCAGCGTGGCCGCATCGATGAGCGCCTGCGCGCTGCCGTTCGAGCCGCGCGGGTACATCGGATGCGCCGCGTCGCCCAGGAAGGTGATGCGGCCGAAGGTCCAGCGCGCCACCGGGTCCTTGTCGACCATCGGGTATTCGAACACCTGCGACGCGCCGGCAATCAGCGCCGGCACGTCGAGCCAGTCGAACTTCCAGTCCGCGAACATGGGCACGACGTCCTCCGGCCGGCCCGGCTTGTTCCAGTCGTTCATGCCGGCGTCGGCGCGGCGCAGTTCGGCCACCCAGTTCACCAGCTGGTTGCCCCGGCCGTCGACGTTGTCGGCGATCGGGTAGATCACCATCTTGCCGGTGTCGATGGAACCGATGCGCAGGTAGCTCTTGCCGGTGAGGATGGGCTTGTGCACCGTGGTGCCGCGCCAGGTGTTGATGCCGGCAAAGGCCGGGGCTTCCTGCGGATAGAACTGGCGGCGCAGCGCCGAATTGACGCCATCGCAGGCGATCACGACGTCCGCCGCAACCTCCGGCCGGTTCTCGAAGCGCAGGCTGACCCCCTCGGCGTCCTGCTCCGCGCCTGTGCAGCGGTGGTCCAGGTGGATGCGTGCCGCGCCCAGGCGCTCCACCGCGGCCCGGTACAGCACCGCGTGCAGCTTGCCGCGGTGGATGCCGATCTCCGGCAGCGCGTAGCCGCCGTGGCGGCCGCGCGGCTCGCGGTAGATGAACTGCCCCCAGCGGTTGAAGAACACGCTCTCCAGGTTCTCGATGCCGAGCGCTTCCAGCTCGGGCTGCACGCCCAGCGCCGCCAGCTCGCGCATCGCGTGCGGCAGCAGCGTGATGCCGACGCCGATCTCGCGGATCTCGGCCGCGCTCTCGTAGACGTCGCAAGCCAAGCCGCGCTGGTGCAGTCCCAAGGCCAGGGCGAGGCCGCCGATGCCGCCTCCGACGATCGCGATGCACATCATTCGGCCTTGATGTTCTGCTGCTTCACCAGCGCCGCCCAGCGGTCCGCATCGCGCGTCACCAGCTTGCGGAAATCCTCGGGAGTGCTCGCGGCCGGATCCATGCCCTGGGTCTGGAAGGCGGTGCGCACCTCGGGGCTGGCCAGGATGTCCTTCAGCTCGTGGTTGATGCGCGCGATGAATTCGGGCGAGGTGCCGTTGGGCGCGAAGATGCCGTACCACATGTCGACGTTCACCTTGCCGGCCTTGGCCTCGGCCAGGGTCGGCACCTCGGGCAAGAGGGGATGGCGGTGCTCCGAGCCGATGCCGAGCGCGACCAGCTTGCCGCTCTTGATGTGCGGCAGCGCGACGTGGATCGGAAGGAACATCGCGTCCACCTGGCCGCCCAGCAGGTCGGTGACGGCCTGCGCCGTGCCGCGGTAGGGGATGTGCGTGAGGAAGGTGCCGGTGGCCTGCTTGAACAGCTCCATCGACATGTGGTGCGGCGTGCCCACGCCGGGGCTGGCGTAGTTCAGTCGGCCGGGCCTGGCCTTGGCGGCGGCCACCAGCTCGCCCGCGGTCTTCAGGCGCGTGCCGGGGTGCGTGACCAGCAGCAGCTGGCCCCAGCTGGTGAGCGACACCGGCTGCAGGTCCTTGACCGGGTCGAACGGCAGGTGCGGGTAGAGGCCGCGGTTCATCACCAGCGTGTTCACGCTGACCAGCAGCGTATTGCCGTCGGCCGGCGCGCGCACCACGGCCTCGGTGCCGATGTTGCCCGAGGCGCCGGCGCGGTTGTCGACCACCACCGGGCGGCCCAGTCGCTGGCCCAGGCGCGGGCCGACGGTGCGGGCGATGAGGTCGATGCCGGTGCCCGGCGTGAAGGGAACGATGAGCTTGAGCGGCACCTGGCTGGCGGCGGCGGGCGCCTGCGCCAGGGCGGCCAGCGAGCTCAGCGCCACGGTGGCGGCGGCGGCCAGTCGGAACAGGACTTTCATGGCTGTTTCCTTTGTGTTTGCATGCTAACGATTATCCGGGCCCGGCCCGGCAGGGCACAATTCGCGCATTCCCGCACTTTGCAACAAACCGTGGCAACCCCGCCCAAGTCCCCCACCAGCCTGTCCCGGCTCTACGCGCGCCCCGGCTTCCTGCTGCGCCGCGCCCACCAGATCTCGGCAGCGGTGTTCGAGGACGCCTGCAAGGACCTGGGCCTCACGCCCGCCCAGTTCGGGGTTCTGACCGTCCTGCAGGCCCATCCCGGCATGGGCCAGTCCAGCCTGGCCCGGGCGCTCGGCTTCGACAAGGTGACCGTCCTGCGCGTGCTGCGCGGGCTGGAATCGCGCGGCTTCGTCGCCCGGGTGCCGGCCGAGGACAACAAGCGCAACATCTCCGTCACCCTGACTGCCGAAGGCGCCAGCGTGCTGCAGCAGGCGCAGAAGCCGGCCGAGAAGGCCTACAAGCGGCTGATGGCGCCGCTGGCCAGGGAACAGCAGGAGCAGTTGCTGGAACTGCTGCAGCTGCTGACCGGGGAGCTTGAAGAGGAAGCGCGGGCGGCCTTCGTGCCGCCGGCCGCGGCCCGCCCGTTGTCGCCGTAGCCGCGGTCCCCGCCTGCACGGGGACGACGGCGCTCTTTCATCGCCCCATCGCCTGCCACCACAGGAAGCTGTACACGTCCGCATCGATGGACCGCGCCTGCGCGACAGTCCGGCCGACGCCGTGGCCATCCTGCGCGTCCACGCGCAGCAGCACCGGCCTGCCACTCGTGCTCGCCGCCTGCAGGCGCGCCGCCATCTTGGCGCTGTTCCAGGCATCGACGCGCGGGTCGTTGAGGCCGTGCACCAGCAGCACCGCGGGATAAGCCGTGCCGTCGCGCACCTGGTGGTAGGCGCTCATCTCCAGCAGGCCGCGGAAGCCGTCGGCATCTTTCACCGAGCCGAACTCCGAGATGTTGGTGATGCCGTTGGCCGTGTCCTCGGCGCGCACCGCATCCAGCATGCCCACGTGGATCACCGCGGCGCCGAACAGCGCGGGCGCCTCGGTGATGGCGCGGCCGGCAAACACGCCGCCGGCGCTGCCGCTCATGATGGACAGCATGCGCGGCGTCGCATAGCCCTCCTTCACCAGGTACTGGCCGCAGGCGATCGCGTCCTTCCAGGTGTTGGGCTTCTTCAGGCGCGTTCCGGCCATGCGCCAGTCGTCGCCCAGCACGCCGCTGCCGCGCACGTTGGCCACGGCGATCACGCCGCCGCGTTCCAGCCACGGGATGTTGCGGGCGCGGAAGCCGGCGGTCTCGCTGAAGCCGTAGGAGCCGTAGCCAAGCAGCAGCGTCGGATGCGGCTCCTTGCGGGACAGGTCCTTGCGGTGCATCACGGTCATGGGCACGAGCACGCCGTCGTGGCTGGGCACCAGCACGTCGCGCACCACCAGCTTCGGGAGGCCCGCCGGCGTGGCGGTGTCGAAGGCGGCCAGCGGACGCGACTGGGCGGCGCGCAGCAGGAACGCGCGGCCCGGGACCGTCCAGCTGGTCTCCTGGTAGATGAAGTCCGCATGCGCATGGGCGGGGTCCTCGGCGACGGAAGCCGCGCCGTGCAAGGGCGTGACGATCGCCTTGCCTTCGGGATCGCCGGCCGCGTAGGCCCGCAGGCCGATGTTCGCTCCCTGGCGCACCCGAAGCAGCAGCTGCTCGCGCCCGACGGTGAAGCCTTCGATCACGCCGTCTGCCGGCGGGTTCGCGGCCAGCCGCGGCGTCGCGCCTTCGCTGCGCAGGTCCAGCTCCAGCAGCTGGCGGCGCGGCACCCCTTTGGTCGTCAGCAGGAACAGCTGGTCGCCGCGCAGCGCGAGCTCGACCCAGTGGTCGTCGAAGCCGGCCAGGCGGCGCCAGGCGACGGTGCCGCCGGCCAGGTCGGCGGCGCGTGCCACGAACACCGAGCCTTCGCGCTGCGTCGTGTCGTTGGTGGCCGCCACCACCCAAGGACTGCCGGGAGCGAACAGCAGGCGCGCGTTGTCCAGGCGGCGCAGGCCCAGGTCCTTGTTCACCGTCGGACCGAAAACCGCCCGCGCGCGATTGGCCGGCTCGCCCACCTTCAGCAGGTGCACGGCGCTGTCGAGGTACTGCTCCGTCGCCGGGTCTTCCGCGGTCAGCTGGCGCAGGCGGTTGAAGGCGATGGTGCGGCTGTCCGGCAGCCAGCTCACGCCGCCGTCGGGAACGCGCGTCACGGCTTCGCCCACCTGCCGGCCCGTCTGCACGTCGACCACGACCAGGCTGGCGTCCTCGGAGCCGCCGGCCGACAGGCCATAGGCGAGGTAGCGCCCGTCCCAGGACGGCACCCACCAGTTCACGGCATGGGGAATGCCGGTGCGGCGCGCCGCCAGGTCCGGATCGACCAGCACGCGTTCCGGGCCGTCCGCGCGCTCGCGCATCGCGATCTTCACCTGCCGGTCGTGCCTGCCCTTCAAGGCGTAGAACAGCGCGCCCGAAGCGAGGCGCGTGATGTCGAAGCGGCGGTCGCCGAGTCCGGCATCGATGGCGGCCAGCCGCTTCTCCAGCGCCGCGCGCCCTTCCAGGCGATCGAGCGCCGTCCGCGCGTAAGCGCCTTGCGCCAGCATCCAGTTGCGCACCTGCGGATCGGCCAGGTTCTCCATGTAGCGGTACGGGTCGTGCACCTGCACGCCGTGCCAGGTGTCGACATGGTCGCGGACGGGTGCGACGGGGGGCCCGTTTTGTGCCTGGGCGGCACCCCAGGGCAGCAACAGGGCAAGCGCAGCGATGCGCCATGACTTCATGGACTTCAAGAGGTCTCCTCGCTTGTTATGTGTTCTTGCCGGCGTCGACGCCCCAGCGCGCCAGCGCCGCGTCGTCCGCCACGCGGGCGTCGACCCAGCGCTCGCCTTCGGGCGTGCTTTCCTTCTTCCAGAACGGCGCCTGCGTCTTCAGGTAGTCCATCAGGAACTCGCAGGCCTGGAAGCTCTGGCCCCGGTGCGCGGAAGTCACCACGACCAGCACGATCTGGTCCTGCAGCTGCAGCGGCCCGACGCGATGGATCACGCGGGCGCCACGGATGTCGAAGCGGCGGAAGGCTTCGTCGATCATCTGCTCGATCGCCTTCTCCGTCATGCCCGGGTAGTGCTCCAGCTCCATCGCGCTGACGGCGCTGCCGTCGTTGCGGTCGCGCACCGTGCCGATGAAGCTGCAGACCGCGCCCACGCCCGCGTCCTGGCCGCGCAAGGCGGCGATTTCGGCGGCGAGGTCGAAGTCCTGGGTCTGGATGGAAACGCGGGCGGCGGGCATGGCCCATTTTCCCCTACAGTCGCGGGCTGGAGGAAATCCCATGCGCACGAGGACATGGCTCGCGGCACTGCCGCTGCTCGCAATGCTGGCTGCCGGCGCGCAGCCGGTGCAATTCGACATGGTTCGCGTTCCCGGCGGCTGCTACCGGATGGGGACGGAAAGCGGCGAGAAGCACGAACGCCCCGTGCACGAGGTCTGCCTCCAGGCCTTCGAGATCGGCCGCACCGAAGTCACACAGGGCCAGTGGCTGGCCGTGATGGGTGCCAACCCCGCGCGCTTCCCGTTGGGCGAGACCGCCCCGGTGGAGATGGTGTCGTGGAACGACGCCCAGGAGTTCGTCCGCCGCCTCAATGCCGCTGGCGGCCGCTACCGCCTGCCGTCCGAGGCGGAATGGGAATACGCCTGCCGCAGCGGCGGCAAGGACGAGACCTTCGCGGGCACGGACAAGACTGAGGAGCTCTTGCACGTCGCCTGGTACAACAAGATGGACGCCGGCAACATGACGCACCCGGTGGCCACCAAGCGCGCCAACGGCCTGGGACTGCACGACATGAGCGGCAACGTCTGGGAATGGACGGCGAGCCGCTTCGACTCGCCATACGGCAACCCGCAGCCCGAAGGCAAGTACGTCATCCGCGGCGGTTCGTGGGACGGCAAGGCGAACTACGTGCGCTGCGCCATCCGCAACCGCTACGAGCCGGACCGGCGCGATCCGCGGATCGGCCTGCGCCTCGCGCGCGACGCCGCGCCGTGATCAGCCGCCGGTGACGGGCGGGAAGAAAGCCACTTCGGCGCCCTCGCGCAGGGCCACGCTCTCCTCGCACATCGCCTGGTCGAGCGCCATGCGCACGGCCTTGCCGCGCGCCAGGGCGCCGGCATAGGGCTCGCCGCGCGCGATCAGCTCGTCGCGCAGCGCCGCCAGTGTTTCGGCGCGGGTCTGCAGCGTCTCGCTGCCCTGCCCCACGGCCTCGCGGATCGAGGCGAAGTATTTCAGGCGGACGTTCATGCCAGCAGCTCCGCCAGCGGCAGGAAGCGCACGAGGTCGCCGCGGGCAATGGTCTGCCCCGCCGGCACGTCGACCAGGCCGTCGGCCCACACGGTGGAGGTCAGCACGCCGGAGCTCTGGTTGGGAAAGAGCTCCAGCCCGCCTGCCTCGTTGCGGCGCGCGCGCAGGAACTCGCGGCGCCGGTCGGCGCGCGGCCAGTCGAAATGCGCCGGCAACTGCAGCGCGGGCGGGGCGAGGCGCGTTGCACCCTGCAGCTTCAGCAGGAAGGGGCGCACCAGCAGGAGAAACGTGACGAAACTCGAGACCGGATTGCCCGGCAGGCCGATGAAATGCGCCTGGCCGACGCGGCCATGGGCGAACGGCTTGCCCGGTTTCATCGAGATCTGCCACAGGTCCAGCGTCCCCAGCTGCTCCACGGCGGGCTTGATGTGGTCTTCCTCGCCGACGGACACGCCGCCGCTGGTGAGGATCACGTCGTTGTTCGTTGCGGCCTGTTGCAGCGCCTGCACCGTCGCATCGCGCCGGTCGGGGACGATGCCGAGGTCGTCGACTTCGCAGCCCAGGCGCAGCAGCAGGCTGCGCAGGAAGAAGCGGTTGGAGTTGTAGATCGCGCCCGGCTTCATCGCTTCGGGCGCGACGTCGCCGGGCATCACCAGCTCGTCGCCGGTGGAGAACAGCGCCACGCGCGGCCTGCGCGCGACGCGGATGCGGTCGCGCCCGATGCTGGCCGCCAGACCCAGCGCCGCGGGGCCGAGGCGCTCGCCGCGCGCCAGCACCGTGCTGCCGCGGGTGATGTCCTCGCCGCTGGCGCGGATCCACTGGCCGGGCACCGGCATGCGCAGGATGCGCACCTTGCCGTCGTCCTGCGCTTCGGTGTCCTCCTGCATCACGATCGCGTCGGCCCCCGCGGGCACGGGCGCGCCGGTGAAGATGCGCGCCGCGGTGCCGGCCTGCAGCGGCTGCGGCGCGGCGCCGGCGGGGATGCGCTGGCTGACCGGAAGCGGCACGCCCTCGTCGGCGATCTCGGCGCAGCGCACGGCATAGCCGTCCATGGAGCTGTTGTCCTGCGGTGGCACCTGGAGCGCCGAGACGAGGTCTTCCGCCAGCACGCGGCCATCGGCGTCGAAGGGCGAGACCGCTTGCGTGTCCGCGAACGGCTCGGCCTGCGCCAGCAAGGCAGCCAGGGCGTCGTCGAGGCTGCGCAAGGGCTTGGCGCCGGGCCGGGGTGCGTTCACGTGTATTTCTCCGCGTCGTAGTCGAAGCGGTCGCCATTGTCGACCAGCCACTGCGCCACCGCGTCGGGGTCGTTCAGATCGAGCACCGGCCTCAGGGTTTCCTGCGGCAGCTGCGCCGGCGAGTCGGTGGCGATGGCCACGATGAAGTCGTCGTCGGGGTAGCGGGCCGGCTTGCCGACGGCCGCGCGCCAGACCTCGACCTTCAGCAGGCTGCTCTGCTTGAAGCCTTCCACCAGCACCCAGTCGACGCCGTCGTACAGCTCGGCGATCAGCTGGTGCACCGACAGTTCCGCCGGCTGCTCGAACTCGCGGATCAGCGCCAGGCGCCGGTCGGACGCGACCACTACCTCGAAGGCGCCGGCCTCGCGATGGCGGTAGGTGTCCTTGCCGGGATGGTCGATGTCGAACTTGTGGTGCGCGTGCTTGACCACGGACACCCGCAGGCCGCGCAGCTTGAGCGCGGGGATCAGGCGCTCCACCAGGTGGGTCTTGCCCGCGCCCGAGAAGCCGGCGAAGCCGACGGCCTTCATGCGCAGTGCGCGGCGATGAATTGCTTCACCCGCGCCGCGTCGGCCGGCAGCACGGTCACGCGCTTGGGCAAGGCCTCGATGCCGGCGAACCTCGCCGGCCGCTCGGGCTCGCGCCCCAGCGCCTCGACGATGGTCGCGGCGAACTTGATGGGCAGCGCGGTCTCCAGCACGATCATCGGCGTGCCGGGCTGCAGGTGCTCGCGCGCGACCTTCAGGCCGTCGGCCGTGTGCGTGTCGATCAGGGTGCCGAAGCGTTCGAAGGTGGAGCGGATGGTCGCCAGGCGGTCGGCATGGCTGCTGCGGCCGGAGACGAAGCCGTACTGCGAACGCGCCCGCGCGATGTCGCCGGAAAGGTCGAAGCGTCCCCTGGCCGGCAGTTCCTCGGCGAACAGGGAGCGCACCTTGGCGCCGTCGCGCCCCAGCAGGTCGAACACGAAGCGCTCGAAGTTGCTGGCCTTGGAGATGTCCATCGAGGGCGAGGACGTCTCGTAGGTGTCGGCGCTGCCGCGCACGCGGTACACGCCGGTGCGGAAGAACTCGTCCAGCACGTCGTTCTCGTTGGTCGCCAGCACCAGCTGCGCAATGGGCAGGCCCATGCTGCGCGCCACGTGGCCGGCGCAGATGTTGCCGAAATTGCCGGAAGGGACGGCGAAGCTGACCTTCTCGCCGTTGGCCTTCGCGGCCTGGAAGTAGCCCGCGAAGTAGTAGACGACCTGGGCCACGAGGCGCGCCCAGTTGATCGAGTTCACCGTGCCGATGCGGTACTTGCGCTTGAATTCGAGGTCGTTGGACACCGCCTTGACGATGTCCTGGCAGTCGTCGAACACGCCTTCTACCGCCAGGTTGTGGATGTTGGCGTCCTGCAGGCTGAACATCTGCGCCTGCTGGAAGGGGCTCATGCGGCCGTGCGGCGAGGTCATGAAGACCCGCACGCCCTTCTTGCCGCGCATCGCGTATTCGGCGGCGCTGCCGGTGTCGCCGGAGGTCGCGCCCAGGATGTTCAGCTCCTCGCCGCGGCGGCCCAGTTCGTACTCGAACAGGTTCCCCAGCAGCTGCATGGCCATGTCCTTGAAGGCCAGCGTGGGGCCGTTGGACAGGCCTTCGAGGTACACGCCCTCCTCCAGCTTCTTCAGCGGGACGATCTCGCGGGTGCCGAACACTTCCTGCGTGTAGGTCTTGCGGCAGATGGCCCGCAGGTCCGCCGCCGGGATGTCGTCGATGTAGAGCGACAGGATCTCGAAGGCGAGGTCCGCATACGGCAGGCCGCGCCACTTGGCCAGCGTGGCGGCGTCGACCTGCGGATAGCGTTCCGGCAGGTACAGGCCGCCGTCGGGCGCCAGGCCTTCGAGCAGGATCTCGCAGAAATGCTTGCGGTCGGGATGGCCGCGCGTGGAGAGGTACAGCATCGGCTTCAGGCCAGTTCTTCCTTGCGGATCCGCGTGATCGGCGCCAGCACGGTGGGCAGCGCCTGCATCTGCGCAATCACCTCGTTCATGGTGCCTTCGCGCACGCTGTGCGTCAGCAGGATCAGGTCGGTGTGGGTCGAACCCGCGCCGCCGACGGCGGAAGCTTCGCGCTGCAGCATCGCGTCGATGCTCACGCCCGCGCCGGCCAGCAGGCTGGCGACCTTGGCGAGCACGCCCGCCTGGTCGGCGACGCGCAGGCGCAGGTAGTAGCTGGTCACCACCTCGGACATCGGCAGGATGGGCGCCTCGCTCATCTGGTCCGGCTGGAAGGCCAGGTGCGGCACGCGATGCGCCGCGTCGACGGTGTGCAGGCGGGTGATGTCCACCAGGTCGGCGATCACCGCGCTGGCGGTCGGCTCGCTGCCCGCGCCCTTGCCGTAGTACAGCGTGGTGCCGACGGCGTCGCCCTGCACCACCACCGCGTTCATCGCGCCTTCCACGCTGGCGATCAGGCGCTTGCACGGCACCAGCGTCGGGTGCACGCGCAGCTCGATGCCCTCGGGCCGGCGCTTGGTGATGCCCAGCAGCTTGATGCGGTAGCCCAATTGCTCGGCGTACTCGATGTCCTGCGCCGCCAGCTTGGTGATGCCTTCGACATAGGCCTTGTCGAACTGCACCGGCACGCCGAAGGCGATGGCGCTCATGATGGTGGCCTTGTGCGCGGCGTCCACGCCTTCGATGTCGAAGGTCGGGTCGGCCTCGGCATAGCCCAGGCGCTGCGCCTCCTTCAGCACCACGCCGAAGTCCAGGCCCTTGTCGCGCATCTCGGACAGGATGAAGTTCGTGGTGCCGTTGATGATGCCGGCGATCCACTCGATGCTGTTGGCCGTGAGGCCTTCGCGCAGCGCCTTGATGATGGGAATGCCGCCGGCGACCGCGGCTTCGAAGGCCACCATCACGCCCTTGGCGTGGGCGGCGGCGAAGATCTCGGTGCCGTGCACGGCCAGCAGCGCCTTGTTGGCCGTGACCACGTGCTTGCCCTGGGCGATGGCGTCCATCACCAGCTGGCGGGCGATGCCGTAGCCGCCGATCAGCTCGATGACGATGTCGATGTCGGGGTTGGCGATGATTTCACGGGCGTCCTTGACGACCCTGGCGGACTTGCCCACCACGGCCTGGGCGCGGGCGGTGTCGAGGTCCGCGACCATCGTGATTTCGATGGCGCGGCCGGCGCGCCGCTGGATCTCGGCCTGGTTGCGTTTCAGGACATTGAAGACACCGCTTCCGACGGTGCCTATGCCCAGCAGGCCGACTTGTATCGGTTTCATGTGGAGTGGCGTTTGCGATATTGGGCGAGGAACCGGGCGATCCGCGAGATGGCTTCCCGCAGGTCGTCTTCATGCGGCAGGAAGACGATGCGGAAGTGATCCGGCTGCGGCCAGTTGAAGCCGGTGCCCTGCACCAGCATCACCCGGGTTTCCTGGAGCAGCTCCAGGAAAAACTGGCGGTCGTCCTGGATCGGGTACATCTTGGGATCGAGTCGCGGGAACATGTACAGCGCCGCCTGCGGCTTGACGCAGGTGACGCCCGGTATCGCGGTGATCGCTTCGTAGGCGACGTCGCGCTGGCGGCCGAGGCGCCCGCTGGGGGCGATCAGCTCGTTGATGCTCTGGTAGCCGCCGAGGGCGGTCTGGATGGCCCACTGGCCGGGGACGTTGGCGCACAGCCGCATGTTCGAGAGCATGGTCAGCCCCTCGATGTAGTCGGTGGCGGCGCGCTTGTCGCCCGAAACCACCATCCAGCCGGCGCGGTAGCCGCAGGAACGGTAGCTCTTGGACAGCGAGTTGAAGGTGATGGTCAGCACGTCTTCCGACAGGCTGCCGATGGCGGTGTGCTTCGCGCCGTCGTACAGCACCTTGTCGTAGACCTCGTCGGCGAAGATGACCAGCCCGTGCTGCCGGGCGATGGCGACGATCTCCTTGAGCAGTTCGTCGGAGTACAGCGCGCCGGTGGGGTTGTTCGGGTTGATCACCACGATGCCCTTGGTGGCCGGCGTGATCTTGCGGCGCAGGTCGTCCAGGTCGGGCATCCAGCCGTTGGACTCGTCGCACAGGTAGTGCACCGGCGTGCCGCCGGAAAGCGCCGTCGAGGCCGTCCACAGGGGGTAGTCCGGCGAGGGCAGGAGCAGTTCGTCCCCCTCGTTCAGCAGCGCGTTGGTCGCCATGGCGATCAGCTCGCTGGCCCCGTTGCCCAGCCAGACGTCGTCGAGCGTCACGCCCTTGATGCCCTGCTGCTGGGTGTAGTGCATCACCGCCTTGCGCGCGCCGAAGATGCCCTTGCTGTCGGTGTAGCCCGCCGAATTCGGCAGGTTGCGGATCATGTCCTGCTGGATTTCCTCGGGCGCGTCGAAGCCGAAGACGGCGAGGTTGCCGATGTTCAGCTTGATCACCTTGTGGCCCTCTTCCTCCATCTGCCGGGCGGCGTCCATGATGGGACCCCGGATGTCGTACAGGACATTGGCCAGCTTGGTGGATTTCTGGACGGTCTTCAAAGCCACTCCTGAAGGGGGATTGCACTAGGGGAAACCTATAATTTGACCACAGACCCGCCAACCTTCCCCGAGCCGCCTTGAAACTCCAGCCCGATCAATCCGACGCCCAGACCATCAGCGCCCACGGGCCCGGCTGGGTGGCCGTGGGGCAGGAAAAAATCACGCACAACGTGGTGCTGGGCGCGCGCGGCCAGCGCCTGGAATGGGCCGGCAGCTTCGAGCAGCTGGGGCCGGAGCACTTCCGGCAGATCGCCGACCTGGGCGTGGAGGTGGTGATCTTCGGCAGCGGGACGCGCATCCGCTTCCCCAAGCCGGCCTGGCTGGCCTCCCTGGGCGCGGCGCGCATCGGCATCGAGACCATGGACACGCCGGCAGCCTGCCGCACCTACAACATCCTGGCCCAGGAAGGAAGGGACGTGGCAGTGGCCCTGCTCCTCGATAACCCCTCCTGAAGGAGCAGGCGGGCGGGGGCGGTTCTGCGGTAAAATCTCGTGTTGCGACAAGGGCCTGCGCGAAGCCCGAGCCGCCGACTCGCACTCACACAGAACCACATACCCGACCAGGACCTATGGCGATCGTAGTCAACAAACCCCTCCCCGAATTCGAAGCGAGCGCCACCGGCGGCATCAAGGTCACCAACACGTCCCACCTGGGCCAGATCCTGGTGCTGTACTTCTATCCGAAGGACAACACCCCGGGCTGCACGACCGAGGCCATGCAGTTCCGTGACAAGTACAAGGACTTCGTGAAGGCCGGCGCGGTGGTCATGGGCGTGTCGCGCGACAACATGAAGTCGCACGACGAGTTCAAGACCAAGCTGGAACTGCCGTTCGACCTGATCGCCGACACGGAAGAAAAGATGTGCCACATGTTCGGCGTGGTCAAGAACAAGATCATGTACGGCAAGAAGGTCAAGGGCATCGAACGCAGCACCTTCCTGGTGGGCGCCGACGGCATCCTCAAGCAGGAATGGCGCGGCCTGAAGGTGCCGGGCCACGTCGACGACGTGCTCAAGGCCGTCAAGCTGCTGAAGAAGGCCGCATGAGGCCACTGTAGGGCTTGACGTATAGGCGCAACAGGTAACCGGCTGACATTGTTGCGCAGCGCGCGATGTGCATAATGAATTCATGCCGTTGATCCCGACGCTCCGCGTCATCACCGTCAGTCCCGAAGAAGCCGCCTGGCCCGCCTGGCGGCTTTTTTGTTTTTCGTCCTCCTCATCCGAGAGCTGTAACACCCATGCCCCTGCCTCCCGCACCGACCAAGCGCGCCGCCATGCTCCCGCCGGAAGCCTACGATGCTCCGGCCCGTTCCTCGCACAAGGCGGCGCGAAAATCGGAGTCGCCGGCGCAGGAGTCGCTGCTCGCTGAGCATCCCCAGGCCGAAGACGACTTCGACCCGCGCGCGGGCGGCGGCGACGTGGCCGTCGGCGCCTATGCCGGCGACATCGAGACCTACCTGGACGAGCCGCAGCCGGCGCGCAAGAAGAACGTCACCCTGCCCGCTCCCGCGCCCAAGAAGAAGAAATCGACCGGCCCGGCCAAGATGTTCGTGCTGGACACCAACGTCCTGATGCACGACCCGATGAGCCTGTTCCGCTTCGAGGAACACGACATCTTCCTGCCGATGATCGTGCTGGAGGAACTGGACGGCCACAAGAAGGGCATGACCGAAGTGGCGCGCAACGCGCGCCAGGTGAGCCGCTCGCTCGACGCCCTGGCGGGCAGCGAAGGCGCCGACATCGCCCATGGCCTGAAGCTGGACCGCACCGGGCACCGCGAGGCGACCGGCAACCTGTTCTTCCAGACCATGCCGCTGTCCAACAGCGGGCTGCCGCTGGGCCTGCCCCCGGGCAAGGCCGACAACCAGATCCTGTCGGTGGTGCAGGCGCTGCAGGAAAAGCACACGCCGCGCGAAGTGGTGCTGGTGTCCAAGGATATCAACATGCGCGTCAAGGCGCGCGCGCTGGGCCTGAAGTGCGACGACTACCAGAACGACAAGGCGCTGGACGACCTGGACCTGATGTACTCGGGTTCGCTGGCCCTGCCGCCGGACTTCTGGATCAAGCACGGCAAGACGGTGGAAAGCTGGCAGTCCGGCCACCACACCTTCTACCGGATCAGCGGCCCCATCGTGCCCTCGCTGCTGATCAACCAGTTCGTGTTCTTCGAGGCGCCGGGCGAGCCGAGCCTGTATGCCCGCGTGATCGAGATCCGCGGCAAGACGGCGGTGCTGAAGACGCTGAAGGACTACGGCCACCTGAAGAACTCGGTGTGGGGCGTCACCACGCGCAACCGCGAGCAGAACTTCGCGATGAACCTGCTGATGGATCCGGAAGTCGACTTCGTCACGCTGACCGGCACGGCCGGCACCGGCAAGACGCTGATGGCGCTGGCCGCCGGCCTCACGCAGGTGCTGGACGACCGCCGCTACACCGAGATCATCATGACCCGCGCCACCGTGAGCGTGGGCGAGGACATCGGCTTCCTGCCCGGCACCGAGGAAGAGAAGATGGGCCCCTGGATGGGCGCGCTGGACGACAACCTGGAAGTGCTGGGCAAGACCGAGGGCAGCGCCGGCGAGTGGGGTCGTGCCGCCACCAACGAATTGATCCGCTCCAAGATCAAGATCAAGAGCATGAACTTCATGCGCGGGCGGACTTTCCTGAACAAGTACGTGATCATCGACGAGGCGCAGAACCTGACGCCCAAGCAGATGAAGACGCTGATCACGCGCGCCGGCCCGGGCAGCAAGATCATCTGCATGGGCAACCTGGCGCAGATCGACACGCCTTACCTCACGGAAGGCTCCTCGGGCCTGACCTTCGCGGTCGACAAGTTCAAGGGCTGGCCCCACAGCGGGCACATCACGCTGGCACGCGGCGAGCGGTCGCGGCTGGCGGATTTCGCGAGCGAAGTGCTTTAGGGCTCCGTCATCCCCGCGCAGGCGGGGATGACACGGTGGTCAGGGGCGTCGCGTCGCACCGGTCTCGCAGGGCGGACACCGGTCGATGCGGCTGCCGAAGGGCGTGTAGCGCAGGATCTTCCACACGCCTTCGCGGCCGGATGCGGCGCGCGCGACCAGGGCCGCCGCAGCAAAGCCACCCGCCGTACGCACCAGCACGTTGCGGTGGGTGCGCGTGAATTGCCACACACCGATGCCGATGGCCAGCACCAGCCAGTGCTCGCCCGGAAAGCCGTCGCGCGCGGCGTCCGCGGCCTTGACCTTGTCCAGCGCCGATGCGTCGGCCGGCAGCGCCTCGATCGCTGCAGCCGACGCTTCCGGCAGCAGCGGATGTTCTTCCTTGCCCATGTGCTTCTCCTGAATCTTTGCAGGAGCAAGCATCCGCCTTTCCACGCCGCTGCCAAGTAGGAAAGCAGCGCGACGGAGGCGTCAGAAATCGTCGCCGCTGCCGCCCGAAGCGAGATTCTCGAACTTGGTCAGGTTCTTGATGAAGGCCATCTTCACCGTGCCGGTGGGCCCGTTGCGGTGCTTGCTGATGATCACTTCCGAGACGCCGGGCTCCTTGGAGTCCTTGTTGTAGTAGTCGTCGCGGTAGATGAACATGATCAGGTCGGCGTCCTGCTCGATGGCACCGGATTCGCGCAGGTCGCTCATCATGGGGCGCTTGTCGGTGCGGGCCTCGACGCCGCGCGACAGCTGCGACAGCGCGATCAGCGGGCAGCCGAGCTCCTTGGCCAGCATCTTCAGGCCGCGCGAGATCTCGCCCACCGCCGTGGCGCGGTTTTCCTCGCTCATGCTGCTGGAGGTGCTCATCAGCTGCAGGTAGTCGACCACGATCAGCCCGAGCTTGCCGCCGCACTGGCGGGCCAGGCGCCGGGCGTTGGCCCGCAGTTCGCTCACCGTCAGGCCGGGCGTCTCGTCGATGTGCAGGGAGATGTTGCGCAGCTTCTCGATGGCTTCCGTGAGGCGCGGCCACTCGTCGTCGGTCAGCTTGCCGGTGCGCAGGTGGCCCTGGTCGATGCGGCCGATGGAGCCGACGATACGAACGGCCAGCTGCGAGGCGCCCATTTCCATGGAGAACACCGCCACCGGCAGGCCTTCGTTCAGCGCCACGTGCTCGGCGATGTTGATGGCCAGCGAGGTCTTGCCCATCGAGGGGCGCGCCGCCAGGATGATCAGGTCGCCGGCCTGCAGGCCCGAGGTCATGCGGTCGAAGTCGTAGAAGCCGGTGGGCACGCCCGTGATGTCGTTCGGGTTGTCCGCCATCTCCTGCACGCGGTCGAGCAGCTGCACCACCAGGCTGTCCATGCCCTGGAAGCCCTGCTTCATGCGCGAGCCCTCTTCCCCGATGTGGAAGATCTTCTGCTCGGCCTCGTCGAGGATCTTCTCGACCGGCTTGCCCTGCGGGTTGAAGGCCGCGGTGGCGATCTCGTCGCTGGCCGAGACCAGCTTGCGCAGGATGGAGCGCTCGCGGACGATCTCGGCGTAGCGCCGGATGTTGCCGGCGCTCGGCACGTACTGCGCCAGCGAGTTCAGGTAGACCAGGCCGCCGATCTCGTCGGCCTTGCCCAGGCTCTGCAACTGCTCGAAGACGGTGATGACGTCGGCCGGGCGGCTGGAGTTGATCAGCGCGCCTATGGCCGCGTAGATCAGCTTGTGCTCGTAACGGTAGAAGTCGCCGTCGGTCAGCAGGTCGCCCACGCGGTCCCAGGCGCCGTTGTCGAGCAGCAGGCCGCCCAGCACGCTGGACTCCGCCTCGATCGAGTGCGGCGGAATGCGCAGCTGCGCCACCTCCCGGTCGCGCGGAAACTCGTCGAAATCGGCGCTCAGGACTGCGGCCATGGATTCACTCTCTCCTCAAACCCGGATTGTCCCGCGGGCTGTAGAAATGTCCAGTGACAACACTGGGGGAATGCTGTGGACAACCGGCCGGAGCCTGTTCAGAAAAGAAAAAGGCCGCCCTCGGGCGGCCTTTCGTCGGGGCGCGCCGCTTTACGCGGTTTCGCCGTAGACGGTGACGTTGATGTCCACCACCACGTCGGTGTGCAGCGCCACGGAGACGCTGCTGTCGCCGACGGTCTTGATCGGGCCGTTGGGCATGCGCACCTGGGCCTTGGCGACCGGGTAACCCATCTTGGTGAGTTCCTCGGCGATGTCGAAGTTGGTGACCGAGCCGAACAGGCGGCCGTCGACGCCGGCCTTCTGGGTCAGCTTGACGGTCTGGCCGGCCAGCTTCTCGCCTTGCGCTTGCGCGTCGGCCAGCTTCTTGGCGGCGGCCTTTTCCAGTTCGACGCGCTTGGCTTCGAATTCGGCCTTGTTGGCTTCGGTGGCGCGGCGGGCGTGGCCTTGCGGGATCAGGAAGTTGCGGGCGTAGCCGTCACGCACCTTCACGATCTCGCCCAGGTTGCCCAGGTTGATGACTTTCTCGAGCAGGATGACTTGCATGGCTACTTCCTCAGATGCGGTGCTGGTCGGAATACGGCAGCAGGGCCAGGAAGCGCGCGCGCTTGATGGCGGTGTTCAGCTGGCGCTGGTAGATCGCGCGCGTGCCGGTCAGGCGCGCGGGGATGATCTTGCCGTTTTCGGAAATGAAATCGCGCAGGGTGTCGACGTCCTTGTAGTCGATCTCTTCGACGCCGGCGACGGTGAAGCGGCAGAAGCGCTTGCGCTTGAACAGCAGCGACTGGGTGTTGCGCTTCGGACGCTTGTCCTTGTTGAACTTCTTGAAGGTGGCCATGGGGACCTCTACGAATTAGATATCTTGCTGAAATGACTGGATGTGCAGGACCGGGTGCTTGCCGTTGCGGAACGCCGCCAGGAAGCCCGTGAACCGGAAGCCGCTGCCGACCGCCTGCCTGGCAAGGGTCTCGGCATCGGTCCCGAAAGCCACCGCCCGGATCTCCACCTTGACCTGCCTCTTCTGCCCCGCTTCCAGGGCTTCCGACTCGTGTTCGAGCCGCAGGTCGATGGCTGGCAATCCGGCCGGCGTGTAGCGCAGGGCCTTGGCCTCCGCGATACGGGCGCTCAGGATCGTCTGGTTCACTCCCGGCTTGCGCCGATCAGGACTGGAACTCCGCCTGCTGCTGCTTGCGGGCTTCCTCGCGCTCCACCGTCTTCATCATCGACGACGGGCCGGTGTCGGCCTTCTTCTTGACCACGGTGAGGTGGCGCAGGACGGCGTCGTTGAAGCGGAAGGCGTGCTCCAGCTCGTTCATCACGGCCTGGTCGGCCTCGATGTTCACGCACAGGAAGTGAGCCTTGGCGAGCTTGTTGATCTGGTAGGCCAGCTGGCGGCGGCCCCAGTCTTCCACGCGATGCACCTTGCCGTTGCCGGCGGTGATCATGCCCTTGTAGCGCTCCAGCATGGCCGGAACCTGCTCGCTTTGATCCGGGTGGATCAGCAAGACGATTTCATAGTGACGCATTCGTTCTCCTTGAGGATTGAAAGCCGCCTCCGGCGTCAAGACGGGGTGCGGCAAGGGAAGCCCAAGATTATAGCCCGAAAGCACAAAGCCCGCCGAAGCGGGCCTTGGAGCTCGATGCAGGGGCGCCGTCAGTCGCGGGCGTAGATGTCCACGTCCTTGGTCTCGCGGATGAACAGCATGCCGATGATGAAGGTGGCGGTGGCCACGATCACCGGGTACCAGAGGCCGTAGTAGATGTCACCGGTGGCGGCCACCATGGCGAAGGCGGTGGTCGGCAGCAGGCCGCCGAACCAGCCGTTGCCGATGTGGTACGGCAGGCTCATCGAGGTGTAGCGGATGCGCGTGGGGAACAGCTCCACCAGCATGGCGGCGATCGGGCCGTAGACCATGGTGACCAGGATCACCAGGAAGACCAGCAGCACCAGGACCATGCCCTTGTTCATCTTCTCCTTGTCCGCCGTCTGCATCAGGCCGGCGGCCTTGGCGCTCTCGCCCACCTGCTTCTTGAAGCCGTCGATGGCGGTCTTGGACTCGGCGGAGAAGCCGTGGCGCTCGGCGTTGAGCGTCGCCGTCGGCGCCGTGAAGACCTTGTCGCCCAGCGAGATGGTGGCAGGCGAGCCGACCGGGCCGACCTTGTTCTCGTACGGGATGTAGGCCTGGGTCAGCGTGCGCTTGGCGATGTCGCAGGAGCTGGTGAAGTCGATCTCGCGCGCGATCGGGCTGCCCTGGAAGGAGCACTGCGCCGGGTCGGCCGTGATGGTGACCTTGGAGGCCTGCTGCGCGGCCACCAGCGCCGGGTTGGCGGCCTTCATCAGCATCGGGAACACCGAGAAGTAGGTCAGCGCGGCGATCAGGCAGCCGGCCATGATGATCGGCTTGCGGCCGATCTTGTCCGAGAGCGCGCCGAACACGACGAAGAAGGGCGTGCCGATCAGGAGCGATGCCGCGATCAGCAGGTTGGCCGTGGTCACGTCCACCTTGGCGATCGTGGTCAGGAAGAACAGGGCATAGAACTGGCCGCAGTACCAGACCACGGCCTGGCCGGCGGTCAGGCCCAGCAGCGCCAGGATCACGATCTTCAGGTTCTTCCACTGGCCGAAGGACTCGGACAGCGGAGCCTTCGAGGTCTTGCCCTCGGACTTCATCTTCTGGAAGGCCGGCGACTCGTTGAGGCTCAGGCGGATCCACACCGAGATGCCCAGCAGCACGATGGACACCAGGAAGGGAATGCGCCAGCCCCACTCGGCCCAGGCCTTGGGGTCCATGGATTCGCGCACGCCCAGGATCACCAGCAGCGACATGAACAGGCCCAGCGTCGCCGTGGTCTGGATCCACGAGGTGTAGGCACCACGCTTGCCGTGCGGCGCGTGCTCCGCGACGTAGGTCGCGGCACCGCCGTACTCGCCGCCGAGGGCCAGGCCCTGCAGCAGGCGCAGCGCGATCAGGATCAGCGGCGCGGCGATGCCGATCGACTTGTAGCCGGGCAGCAGGCCGACGATGAAGGTCGACGCACCCATGATCAGGATGGTGACCAGGAAGGTGTACTTGCGCCCGATCATGTCGCCGAGGCGGCCGAACACCAGCGCGCCGAAGGGGCGCACCAGGAAGCCGGCGGCGAACGCGAGCAGCGCGAAGATGTACTGCGACGTCGGGTCCAGGCCCCCGAAGAATTGCACGCCGATGATGGCGGCGAGGGACCCGTACAGGTAGAAGTCGTACCACTCGAATACCGTACCCAGGGACGAGGCGAAGATGACTTTCTTCTCCTCTCTCGTCATGGGCGCGTCCGCGCGTGCGGCCATCCCGTCTGCAGTGGAAGCTGTTGCCATGTTGTCTCCTCTTGTGGAATCGCGAGTCTCGGAAGCCCGACTGACGGAAGACTGACGGCTCAGGGAGAAACCCTGATGGGGTGATCCCTAGGATCCAGCACGCTCACCAGCCAGGTGACCGCCAGGCCGGCCGGCACGCCGAAGACGCCGGCCGACAGCGGCTGGATGGCGAACCACAGCTCCTGCCCCGGCGGCAGTCCGAGCGCCGCACGCACGCCGCTTGCGTTGACCAGCATGTAGAACAGCGTGACGGACAGGCCGGCCAGCATGCCCGCGACGGCACCGCGACGCGTGGCGCCACGCCACAGGATGCCGAGCAGCATCGCCGGCACGAAGGCCGAGGCCGCCAGCGAGAACGACGCCGACACCATGGTGAGGATCTCCGCCGGCTTGGCCGTGGCCACCAGCGCCGCCACCAGCGCCACGCCCATCAGCGCGAATTTCGACAGGATCACGCGCTCGTGTGGCGGCAGGTCCGGCTTGACCTCGTGGCAGAAGATGTCGCGCACCAGCGCATTGCTGATCGTGAGCAGCAGGCCGTCGGCGGTGGACAGCGCCGCGGCCAGTCCGCCGGCGGCGACCAGCCCCGAGATCACGTACGGCAGCCCGCCCAGTTCCGGCGTGGCCAGCATGATCAGGTCGGCGCCCAGGCGGATCTCGCCCCACTGCAGCACGTGGTCGCCGTTGACGTCGGCCACCGAGATCAGCGAGCCGTCCACTCGCGCCCACTGCGCGATCCAGGGCGGCAGCGCGTCGATGCTGCTGCCCACCAGGTTGTTCATCACCTCGAACTTCACCAGCGTGGCAAGTGCCGGCGCGCTCACGTAGACCAGCGCGATGAACACCAGCGACCACGCGACCGAGGAGCGCGTGGCGGCGACGCTGGGGGTGGTGTAGTAGCGCGTGAGCAGGTGCGGCAGGCCGGCGGTGCCGACCATCAGGCAGAACATCAGCGCGAGGAAGTTGCGGCGCGTCGTGGTGAACGCTTCCTGCTCCTGAGGCGTGCCATCGGGATCACCGGCAAAAGGCTGCGCATGCGCGGGCACGCCGCCGAGCGGACGGGCGCGTTCCTGGCTTTCCTGCATGGCACGGGTCCACGCTTCGCGCGCCGCCGCCGGCGTCTTGGGCAAGGCGGCCAGCGCGCGGCTGGCCTGCAGGACCTCCGCCGAATCGGCGCCCTGCGCCTTCAGCCGCCGCACCCGCTCCTGCGCGGCGGCGCGCTCGCGCTGCAGCGCGCCTTCCACGTCCTGCAGGCGGGCCTCGTACTCGCGCGCGCGCTTCGCGAAGATGGCCGCCACCTCGCGCTCCTTGGGGTCGGCAGCGATGCGCGCCTCGAGCTCGGTGATCTTCGACAGCTGCGCGCCGTACACCAGCGGCGCGGCCGGATTGCCAAGCTGCTTGTAGGCGAGCCAGGACACCGGGATCAGGAAGGCGAGGAGCAGCACCACGTACTGCACCACCTGCGTCCAGGTGATGGCCTTCATGCCGCCCAGAAAGGAACACAGGAGCACGCCGCCCAGGCCCAGCAGGATGCCGATCTCGAACTGCACGCCGGTCAGCCGCGATGCGATGAGCCCGATGCCGTAGATCTGCGCCACCACGTAGACGAAGGAGCACAGCACCGCCGCCAGCGCCGCGATGATGCGCGGGGCGCGGCCGCCGAAGCGCACCTCGAAGTATTCGGGCACGGTGTACAGGTTCAGGCGGCGCAGGTGCGGAGCGATCAGCAGCGCCACCAGGCAGAAGCCGCCGGTCCAGCCCAGCACGTAGGCGAGACCGCCGGCCTGGCCCTGCGAGCCGCCGAAGCCCTGGAGGTAGAGGCCGCCGGCCATGCTGATGAAGGAGGCGGCACTCATCCAGTCGGCCGCCGCCGCCATGCCGTTGTACATGGGCGGGATGCGGCGCCCGGCGACGTAGTACTCCTCGGGGTCGGTGGTGCGGCTGCGGATGCCGATCACCGCGTACATCATCACCGTGGCGAACAGGAAGATCGGGCCGATCCAGAAGCGCGTGAGGCCATGCTGCTCGGCCCACGCCAGCAGCAGCAGGAAGGCGATGAAGCCGGCGATGAACGACGCCAGGATGCGATGCAGGCGGCGCTCGTAGGCGCGCCCGCGCTCAGGCACCGTCGTCTTCCGGAACCAGCCGGCGCATCGCCCAGGCGTAGAACACCACGATGGCGATGAAGGCGACCAGCGCGCCCTGCGCCGCGAACCAGTAGCTGAAAGGCCACGGCCCCAGCGAGAACCGCAGGTCGCGGGCGAAGTAGCAGGCGCCGAAACTGACCAGCGCCCAGACGGCCAGCAGGCCGGCCTTGAGCGCGAACACGCGGCGGTTCAGCGGCTCGGTCGTTCCCTGGTCATCCATGGCCAGCCATCATCGCACCTGGCTCAGCCAAAGGGCGTAGGTATTTCCGACAGGGCGCCTTCGGGCCGCCGGCTGGCGTATCCTTGCCGGCGTACCGACCTCGGGCCCGTCCCGGCCCACGTCGTTGCCATGCTGGACAAAAGTGTTACGTATCACAAGTCTCCCAAGGGCGCGGAAGCCATCGCGACGCGCCATGGGGAACTCACGCCGCGCCAGCGCTCCATGCTCATCCTGGTGAACGGCCGCCGCAGCTGCGACGAACTCGCGCAGCTGGGGAAGGTCCTAGGTGATCCCGACATGCTGCTGGACCAGCTGGAACAGGCCGGCTACATCGAGCGCGGCGACCCCCGCCCCGGCCCGCCCAGCGCGACCGCACCGCTGCTGCCGGTGTGGGGCAACTCCGGCTTCGGTCCCGGTTCCACCCCCGCGCCGCTGGGCGGCAGCGATTCGTCCTATCCCGGCTTCGCCGCCGACCTGGGCGACCAGGAGGTGCCGCTGGGACAGGCCCAGCGCTTCGCGGTCGACCGCCTGAAGGACATGCTCGGCCCGGCCGCCGACGACCTCTGCCCGCGGCTCGAAGCGGCCACCACCGCACCCGAATTCACGGCGGCGGTGCGCAGCACGGCCAAGGTGCTGCGCGTCATGGTGGGCCCGGAACTGGCCGCGCAGTTCACCCGCGAGGTCGAGACCCAGCGGGTGCAGTGAGCGCGATGCTCACTTGGCCGCGAGACGCTGCCAGGTCGCAATGACGCTGTCGGGGTTCAGCGAGATCGAAGCGATCCCCTGCTCCACCAGCCACACTGCAAAGTCCGGGTGGTCGCTGGGGCCCTGCCCGCAGATGCCGACGTACTTGCCCGCCTTCACGCAGGCCTGGATGGCGCGCGACAGCATGGCCTTCACGGCCGGATCGCGTTCGTCGAAATCGGCCGCCAGCAGCTCCAGGCCCGAATCGCGGTCGAGGCCCAGCGTGAGCTGCGTGAGGTCGTTGGACCCGATCGAGAAGCCGTCGAAGTATTCGAGGAACTCGTCGGCCAGGATGGCGTTGCTGGGCACCTCGCACATCATGATCAGCTTCAGGTCGTCCTGGCCGCGGGCCAGGCCCTGCTGCGCGAGCAGCTGGGTCACGCGCTCGGCCTGCTTGAGCGTGCGAACGAAAGGCACCATGACCTGCACGTTGGTGAGGCCCATGTCCTTGCGCACGCGCACCAGCGCCTCGCATTCCATCGCGAAGGCTTCCTGGAACTCGCCGCTGATGTAGCGCGCCGCGCCGCGGAAGCCCAGCATCGGGTTCTCTTCCTCCGGCTCGTAGCGGCTGCCGCCGATCAGCTTGCGGTACTCGTTGGACTTGAAGTCCGACAGGCGCACGATCACCGGCTTGGGCCAGAAGGCCGCGGCAATCGTCGCGACGCCCTCGGCGACCTTGTCGACGTAGAAGGCGCGCGGGGATGCGTGGCCGCGTGCAACCGACTCCACCGCCTTCTTCAGGTCCGCGTCGACATTCGGGTAGTCGAGGATCGCCTTCGGATGGACGCCGATGTTGTTGTTGATGATGAATTCGAGGCGGGCCAGGCCGACGCCGTGGTTCGGCAGCTGCGCGAAGTCGAAGGCCAGCTGCGGGTTGCCGACGTTCATCGTGATCTTGGTGGCGATCTCCGGCATCTCGCCGCGCTGCACCTCGGTCACCTCGGTTTCCAGCAGGCCGTCGTATATGAAGCCGGTATCGCCTTCGGCGCAGCTGACCGTGACCAGCGTGCCGTCGACCAGTTTCTCGGTGGCGTCGCCGCAGCCGACGACGGCGGGGATGCCCAGCTCGCGCGCGATGATCGCCGCGTGGCAGGTGCGGCCGCCGCGGTTGGTGACGATGGCGCTGGCGCGCTTCATCACCGGCTCCCAGTTCGGGTCGGTCATGTCGGTGACGAGCACGTCGCCGGCCTGCACTTTGTCCATCTCCGCGGTGCTGTGCACCAGGCGCACGGGGCCGGTGCCGACCTTCTGGCCGATGGCGCGGCCTTCCGCCAGGATCGTGCCGCGGCCCTTGAGCTTGTAGCGCATCTCGGCCTTGCCCTGCTGCTGGCTCTTCACCGTCTCGGGGCGCGCCTGCAGGATGTAGAGCTGGCCGTCGTTGCCGTCCTTGCCCCACTCGATGTCCATCGGGCGGCCGTAGTGTTTCTCGATGACCAGCGCGTAGCGCGCCAGCGCCTCGACGTCGGCATCGGTGAGCGAATAGCGGTTGCGCTGCTCCAGCGGCACATCGACCGTCTTCACCAGCTTGCCGCCTTGCGCGCGCTCGGCGTCGCTCGCGAACACCATCTGGATCAATTTGGAGCCGAGGTTGCGGCGGATCACCGCGCGCTTGCCGGCCGCCAGCATCGGCTTGTGCACGTAGAACTCGTCGGGGTTCACGGCGCCCTGCACCACCGTTTCGCCCAGGCCGTAGCTGGAGGTGATGAAGACGACCTGGTCGAAGCCCGACTCGGTGTCGATGGTGAACATGACGCCGGCGGCACCCAGGTCGGAGCGCACCATGCGCTGCACGCCGGCCGACAGCGCGACGCCGGCGTGCGCAAAGCCCTTGTGCACGCGGTAGCTGATGGCGCGATCGTTGTAGAGGGAGGCGAAGACCTCCTTCATCTTGTGCAGCACGGTGTCGATGCCGACCACGTTGAGGAAAGTCTCCTGCTGGCCGGCGAAGGAAGCATCGGGCAGGTCTTCGGCGGTGGCCGACGAGCGCACGGCGAAGCTCGCTTGGGCGTTGCCGCCCGCGAGCTTCTCGAACTCGGCACGGATCGCCTGCTCCAGGTCGGGCGGGAAAGGCTGCGCCTCGACCCAGCCGCGGATCTCCGCGCCCGCGGCGGCCAGCGCGCGCACGTCTTCGGTGTCCAGGGTGTCCAGGCGCTGCTGGATGCGCGCGTCCAGGCCGCCGTGCTTGAGGAACTCGCGGAAGGCGTGGGCGGTGGTCGCAAAGCCGGTCGGCACGCGCACGCCCTCGGGCAGCTGCGAGATCATTTCGCCGAGGCTGGCGTTCTTGCCGCCGACCGCCTCGACGTCGGTCATTCTCAGGTTCTCAAACGGTACGACCAGGGCGGTCGCAGAAAAGCGTGCAGACATGGGAAGACTCCGGAAGTTGAAACTGGGTCTGCGCGCTCGCGCGCTGCGACATGCCCCACCGCTGGGCTTTGTGCTTGTTCGAATGGGCGGCGGGGGAGCATGCGGCTGGGAATTCGGATAATGGGCAGAATTGTAGGCTCCCATCGCATGCACACCCGCACGGTCTTTTTCGTCTCCGACGGCACCGGCATCACCGCCGAAACCTTCGGCAACGCCATCCTCGCCCAGTTCGAATTCAAGCCGCGCCACGTGCGGCTGCCCTTCATCGACACGGTCGACAAGGCGCACCAGGTGGTGCGGCAGGTCAACCATGCGGCGGAGCTCGAGGGCCGCAAGCCGGTCGTCTTCACCACGCTCGTGAACGTCGAGGTGCTGCAGGTGATCGAGGAAGGCTGCAAGGCCATGGTGCTCGACATGTTCGGCACCTTCGTGCGGCCGCTGGAGATCGAGCTGGGCATGAAGTCGAGCCACCGCGTGGGCCGCTTCTCCGACGTCAGCAAGAGCAAGGAATACCACGACCGCATCGAGGCGATCAACTTCAGCCTCGCGCACGACGACGGCCAGAGCAACCGCGACCTCGAGCAGGCCGACGTGATCCTGGTGGGCGTCAGCCGCAGCGGCAAGACGCCGACCTCGCTCTACCTGGCCATGCAGCACGGGCTGAAGGCGGCGAACTACCCGCTGATCCCGGAAGACTTCGACCGCCGCCAGCTGCCGCCGTCGCTGGTGGCGCATCGCAAGAAGATCTTCGGCCTGACCATCCAGCCGGAGCGGCTGAGCGAAATCCGCAACGAGCGCCGCCCCAACTCGAAGTACGCCGCGCTCGACAACTGCCGTCACGAAGTGGCCGAGGCGGAAGCCATGATGCGGCGCGAGGGCATCCGCTGGCTCTCGACCACCACCAAGTCGATCGAAGAGATCGCGACGACCATCCTGCAGGAGATCCGGCCCGAGCGGCTGGACTACTGACCTCCGCCATAGGCAGCGCCTAAAGCCTCCATGGCCCCTTTCAATGGGAAGGGGCCCGAAATGCCCTTATGCTTCTCCATAGGCGCAGTTCATGAGCGCCGACTCAGCAATAGAGGAAAACAATGTCCCTGATCAACACCGAAATCCCCGCCTTCTCCGCCACCGCGTACCACAAGGGCAAGTTCGTGCCCGTGACCGAGCAGAGCTTCAAGGGCAAGTGGTCCGTCGTGGTGTTCTACCCGGCCGACTTCACCTTCGTCTGCCCCACCGAGCTGGGCGACCTGGCCGACAACTACGCCGAATTCCAGAAGCTGGGCGCCGAAGTCTATGGCGTGTCCACCGACACCCACTTCACCCACAAGGCCTGGCACGACACCTCCGACACCATCAAGAAGGTGCAGTACCCCCTGGTCGGCGACCCCTCGCACCAGCTGGCCCGCTTCTTCCAGGTGCTGATCACCGAAGGCGAGGACACCGGCCTGGCCCTGCGCGGCACCTTCGTGATCGACCCCGAAGGCAAGATCAAGACGATCGAAGTGCACGACAACGGCATCGGCCGCGATGCCAAGGAGACGCTGCGCCGCCTGAAGGCCGCCCAGTACGTCGCCGCCCACCCGGGTGAAGTCTGCCCCGCCAAGTGGGAGCAAGGCGCCGAGACGCTCAAACCGTCCCTGGACCTGGTCGGCAAGATCTAAGCAAGCCACATTGCGCCTCAGGCCCGGGGCGCCGCTGCGCGCCCCGGGCCTTTTTGCTTTCAAGAACAAGGATTTCCCATGCTCGACGCCAACCTCAAAGCCCAACTCGCCGCCTACCTGGAACGCATGACCCAGCCGGTGGAGATCGTCGCTTCCCTCGACGAGACTCCGGCTTCGGGGGAGATGCGCGCGCTGCTGAAGGACATCCAGGAAGCGTCCCCGCGCGTGACGGTCAGCGAGACCGCCGGCGGCCCTTACCGCACGCCTTCCTTCTCGATCAACCGCCCGGGCGAAAGCCACGGCCCGCGCTTTGCCGGCCTGCCCATGGGGCACGAATTCACTTCCCTGGTGCTGGCGCTGCTGCAGGTCGGCGGCTATCCGCCCAAGGTGGAACAGGCGCTGCTGGACCAGATCCGCGCGCTCGACGGCGACTTCGAGTTCGAGGTCTACGTCTCCCTCACCTGCCACAACTGCCCGGACGTGGTGCAAGCGCTGAACCTGATGGCGGTGCAGAACCCGCGCATCAAGGCGACCATGATCGAAGGCGGCCTGTTCCAGGACGAGATCAAGGAACGCGAGATCATGGGCGTGCCCACCGTGTTCCTGAACGGCACCATGTTCGGCAATGGCCGCATGAGCCTGGAGGAGATCCTGGCCAAGGTCGACACCTCCGGCGCCGAGCGGGAAGCGAAGAAGATCGCCGCCAAAGATCCCTTCGACGTGCTGATCGTCGGCGGCGGCCCGGCCGGCGCCGCGGCGGCGGTGTACGCGGCGCGCAAGGGCATCCGCACCGGCATCGCCAGTGAGCGCTTCGGCGGCCAGGTGCTGGACACGCTGGGCATCGAGAACTTCATCTCCGTCAAGGAAACCGAGGGCCCGCGCTTCGCGCTGGCGCTCGAGGAGCACGTGCGCAACTACGAGGTCGACATCATGAACCTGCAGCGCGCCAAGGCGCTGAAGACGGGTTCCGGCCTGATCGAGGTGGAGCTCGAGAACGGTGCCTCGCTGAAGGCGAAGTCGGTGGTGATTTCCACCGGCGCGCGTTGGCGCAACATCAACGTGCCGGGCGAGAAGGAATTCAAGAACAAGGGCGTGGCCTATTGCCCGCACTGCGACGGTCCGCTGTTCAAGGGCAAGCGCGTGGCCGTCATCGGCGGCGGCAATTCGGGCGTCGAGGCCGCGATCGACCTCGCGGGCCTGGTGGCGCACGTGACGCTGATCGAGTTCGACACCAAGCTGCGCGCCGACGAAGTGCTGCAGCGCAAGCTGCGCGGCCTGCCCAACGCCACGGTGATCACCAACGCGCAGACCACCGAGATCACCGGCGACCAGAAGGTGAACGGCCTGGCTTACAAGGACCGCGCGACGGGCGAGATCCACAAGATCGAGCTCGAAGGCGTGTTCGTGCAGATCGGCCTGGTGCCCAACACCGAATGGCTCAAGGGCGCGGTGGAGCTCTCCAAGCATGGCGAGATCGTCGTCGACGCGAAGGGCGCCACTTCGGTGCCCGGCGTGTTCGCCGCCGGCGACGCGACGACGGTGCCGTTCAAGCAGATCATCATCGCGGCCGGCGACGGCGCGAAGGCGGCGCTCGGCGCCTTCGATCACCTGATCCGCAATTGACCTGGCGCGGGGGCGCAATGCCCCCGCACTTGCGCCACAATCGCCTGCATAAATCACAACCGGAGTACCCGGCCATGCAAGGCGATCCCCAAGTCATCCAGCACCTGCAGGCGCAGCTCAAGAACGAGCTCACCGCGACCAACCAGTACTTCCTGCACTACCGCATCCTCAAGCACTGGGGCTTCGACAAGCTGGCGAAGAAGGAATACGAGGAGTCGATCGGCGAGATGAAGCACGCCGACAAGCTGATGGAGCGCATCCTGTTCCTGGACGCGCTGCCCAACCTGCAGGACCTGGGCAAGCTGATGGTGGGCGAGGACGTGCCCGAGATCCTCGATTGCGACCTGAAGAGCGAGCGCGGCGCGCAGGCGGCCGTGAAGGTCGGCATCGCGCATTGCGAAGCGGTGCGCGACTACATCTCGCGCGAGATCCTGGAGCGCATCCTCGAGGACACCGAGGAGCACATCGACTACCTCGAAACCCAGATCGACCTGATCGCCAAGGTGGGACTGCAGAACTACCTGCAGTCGCAGATGGGCTCGCCCGAGTAATCAGCCCAGGCCGAAAGCGATGGCGACGCGGTAAGTGATGAACGACGCCGCGTAGGCCAGCGCGAAGAGATAGCCCGCCATCACGGCGGGCCACTTCCAGCCCCCCGTTTCGCGCTTGACCGTGGCCAGCGTCGCCAGGCATTGCGGCGCGAACACGTACCAGGCCAGCAGCGACAGCGCGGTCGCCAGGCTCCAGCTCTGGGCGATCAGCGGGGCCAGCGCGCCGGCCGTGTCCTCGCCCGTCGCCGACAGCGCGTAGACCGTTCCCAGCGCGCTCACCGCCACTTCGCGTGCGGCGAGGCCCGGCACCAGCGCGATGCTGATCTGCCAGTTGAAGCCGATGGGCGCCAGCACCACGGCCAGCGCCTTGCCCAGCATGCCGGCAAAGCTGTACTCGATGGCCGGCTGCGTCGCGCCTTCGGGCGCGCCGGGGAAGCTCGCCAGGAACCACAGCGCGATCGTCAGCACCAGGATGATGCCGCCCACGCGCTTGAGGAAGATCACCGTGCGCTGCCACAGGCCCAGCGCCACGTTGCGCACGTGCGGCCAGTGGTAGGTGGGCAGTTCCATCATCAGCGCGCGCACCTGGCCGCGGCCGGTGGTGCGCTTGAGCACCCACGCCACGGCCAGCGAACCCAGGATGCCCGCGACGTACAGCAGGAACAGCACCAGGCCTTGCAGCTCGATGCCGGGGCCGACTTCGCGCCGCGGGATGAAGGCGCCGATCAGCAGCGCGTAGACCGGCAGCCGCGCGGAGCAGGTCATCATCGGCGCGATCATGATCGTCACCAGCCGGTCGCGCGGATTGGCGATGGTGCGGGTGGCCATGATGCCGGGGATGGCACAGGCAAAGCTGGAAAGCAGCGGGATGAAGGAGCGGCCCGAAAGGCCCACGCCGCCCATGATGCGATCGAGCAGGAAGGCCGCGCGCGGCAGGTAGCCCGACTCTTCCAGCACGAGGATGAAGAAGAACAGGATCAGGATCTGCGGCAGGAACACCAGCACGCCGCCGACGCCGGCGATGAGGCCATCGGTGATGAAGCTGCGCAGGTGGCCCTCGGGCAGCAGCGCGCCCACGCCCTTGCCCAGCCACTCGGTCGCGCCTTCGATGACTGACTTGGGCAGTTCGGCCCAGGCAAACACGGCCTGGAACACCAGGAACAGCAGCACCGCCAGCAGCAACGGGCCGATCACCGGATGCAGCACGATGCGGTCGATCCGGTCGCTCGCGAGGTGCGGGGCGACATCGTCGAGGCCCAGGCGGCGCAGGATGGCGCGCACCGCTTCGTGGTCCGGCACTTCGACGGCGCCAGGCAGTTCGGCAGCCACGGGCCCCTGGGGCTTCCAGACTTCCGGCTGCTCCAGCAATTCGCGCAGCGCGACGTCGCCCTCGCCTTGCACGGCCACCGTGCTCACGACCGGCACGCCCAGCTCGCGCGACAGCGCTTGCGGATCCAGCTTGATGCCGCGGCTGGCGGCTAGGTCGGCCATGTTGAGCGCGACCACGCAAGGCAGTCCCATGCGGCGGATGCCCAGCACCAGCCGCAGGCCGCGCCGCAGGTTGGTGGCATCGACCACGCAGACCACCAGGTCAGGCCGCTTCTCGCCCGTCGCCTGGCCGAGCAGCACTTCGCAGGTGATGCGCTCGTCGGGCGAGCGCGGATGCAGGCTGTAGGTGCCCGGCAGGTCGAGCACGCGCACCGACTTCCCCGAAGGCAGCGTGAGCTTGCCTTCCTTGCGCTCGATGGTGACGCCGGCGTAGTTGGCCACTTTCTGGTGGCTGCCGGTCAGGCGGTTGAACAGCGCGGTCTTGCCGGCGTTCGGATTGCCGACCAGGGCCGCGAGGCGGCCCGGCGGATGCATGTGGATGATGGCTTCGTTCATGCCACGCGCACGCAGGCAGCCTCGGCCCCGCGCAGCGCGAAGGTCGACTGGCCGATGCGCACGACCAGCGGGTCGCCGCCGGGGAAGCCGCGGGTCATCACCGTCACCTGCTCGCCCGGGAAGAAGCCGATCTCCTCCAGCTGGCGCGCACGCTCCGGCACTTGCGGGTCCGCTTCCACGTGGCGGACGGTGAAAACCCGTCCAAGGGGCGCCTGGTCCAGTCTTTCGACTGTCATGCCATCTCCAGATAAGAACTATTCGCATTCTAATGCGGATGACCTGCTTTCTCAAATAGGAACAATTCGCATTTGCGTTACAATCGCCGCCGAATCCGGGCCAGCCAAACCTTCGCGCCTCGCCGGGCGCCCAGCCAGCCTTCTCTCCAAACGACAAAACAAGGTTGGCATTCATGAAGAAGAACGTCCCGACGCCGAAGGCGTCGTCCGAAACCGCCCTGCTGCCGCTGGGCGCGATGATGCTGGCGGCATCGATGGGCAGCTGGGCCCAGTCGGCACAGCCGGCGCCCGAAGGCAAGACCCTGGCCCCGGTGACGGTGAAGGAAAAGGCCGAGGCGCCGCAAGGCAAGGATTCGCTGCGCGCGACCCAGACCAGCATCGGCAAGGGCACGCAAGCCGTGCGCGACATCCCGCAGTCCATGACCGTGGTCACCGAGAAGCTGATGGACGACCGCAACATCGATACCGTCAAGGATGCGCTGCGCCAGACGGCCGGCGTCACCTTCCAGGCCGCAGAGGGCGGCGAGGAAGACATCCGCCTGCGCGGCTTCTCGCTGGCCACCAGCGGCGACATCTTCCTCGACGGCATGCGCGACCCGGCGTTCTACGACCGCGACACCTTCAACCTCGACCGCCTGGAAGTGCTGCGCGGCTCGGCCTCGATGCTGTTCGGCCGCGGCTCCACGGGCGGGGCCGTCAACCAGGTGAGCAAGGTGCCCCAGCTCGTCGACGAGAGCGAAGTCGTCACCACGGTGGGCAACCATTCCTACGTGCGCGTCACGGGCGACTTCAACAAGCGCACCGGCGAGACCTCGGCGCTGCGCATCACCGCGATGGGCAACCAGGCCGACAACAACGGCTCGGGCTCCAGCATCGACAAGAAGGGCCTTTCGGGCTCCTACCGCTTCGGCATCGGCACCGACAACGAGTTCTACGGCGCGCTCTACTGGCTGGACAACCACAACGGCATCAACTACGGCCTGCCGTGGATCAAGCCCAATGCCAGCGACACGACGGCCAGCAACACGATCATCCGCGGGCTCAAGCCCACCGATTACTTCGGCATGGCCAGCGACTACAACGATGGCAGCGCGAAGATCGCGACGCTCGGCTGGATCCACCGCTTCAGCCCCGACGTGGAAGTGAAGACCCTGGTGCGCAAGGGCGAGTTCACGCGCGACCTGCGCGCCAGCGCGATCCGCTTCGCGGCGGCTGCCCTGCAGCCAGGCGGCGCCGCGGCTGATCTGTCGACCTTCGGCCCCGGCACCGTCTTCACCCGCGGCACGAACCTCAAGGTGCAGGACATGGACGTGCTGCAGGCGCAAAGCGACCTCAGCGCCAAGTTCGACGCCTGGGGCCTGCGCCACCAGGTGACGGCCGGCGTCGACTACGCGCGCGAAAAGAAGATCGTCTACGCGGCGCGCACCGCGGCGCAGGGCGGCGTGAACCTCGCCAAGCCGACCACGGTGGCCGGCACGCCCGACGACGGCGCCTGGGTCGACGAGGGCCGGCGCGTCTTCCGCGACAACAACGACTTCACCAACGACGCGGTGGGCATCTATGCGCAGGACCTGCTGCAAGTCGCGCCGCACTGGAAGCTGCTGGGCGGACTGCGCTACGACCACATGCGCGGGCAGTACAACAGCTACGCGATCCCCGCGACTGCGCCCGGCCCCGTCACGACCACGAGCTACGGACAGACCGTGTCCGACTGGAGCAAGCGCTTCGGCGTGCTGTACCAGCCGACGGACACGACGTCCTTCCACTTCTCCTACGGCACCTCGTTCAACACCTCGGGCGACACCTATTCGTACAACGCGCTCTCGGCCAACACCCCGCCCGAGCAGAGCGAGAACATCGAGGTCGGTGGCACCTTCGACTCGGCGGACAAGCGTTTCACCACGCGGGTCGCCATCTTCCGCTCCACCAAGAAGAACGAACGCAACACCGACGCCGACACGGCCGCGACGCGGCTGCTGCTGTCCGGCAAGCGCCATTCCGCCGGCGTCGAGATCGACTTTTCCGGCCGCATCACGCCACGCTGGGAGGTCTACGGCTCTTACCAGTGGCTGCCGGTCGCCGTGGTGGACGATGCCGCCTCGACCGTCAACACCGTGGGCAACCGCGAAGGCGATCGTCCCGGGCTGTCGCCGAAGCACAGCGGCACGGTGTGGACCACCTACCAGGTCAACGGGCAATGGCGCGTGGGCGCCGGCCTCAACTTCCGCAGCCCGCAGTCGCCCGCCGACGTCACGGCGCCGGCGTGGGAGGCGCCCGGCTTCGTCACCGGCGACCTGATGACCGAGTACGCCGTCACGCCGGACGTCACGCTGCGCGGCAACGTGAGCAACGTCACGGACAAGTACTACGCCGAATCGCTCTACCGCGGGCATTACGTGCCCGGCGCGGGCCGGCTGGTGCAGCTGTCGCTGGGCGTGAAGTTCTAGCCATTCCAACGAGGGCAAAGCCGCCGCCATGCTCCTGAACTTCTCCCTGCTGGATGCGCAGGCCCTCGCGCGGGCCCGCCCGCTGCTTGCGCGCGCACCATGGGCCGACGGGCGCGACAGCGCCGGCGCGCAGGCCGCCCAGGCCAAGAACAACACGCAGATGCCGCGCGACTGTGCCGAGGCGCGCCAACTGAGCGCGCTGGTGCTGCAGGCGCTCGACGGGTCGCCCATGTTCCTGGCGGCCGCCCTGCCGGCCCGCATCTATCCGCCGCGGTTCAACCGCTATCGCGGCGAGGCCAACCACTATGGCCCGCACGTGGACAGCGCGGTGCGCTTCGGCGAGAACGGCCTGCGCGTGCGCACCGACCTGTCGTGCACCGTCTTCTTCAGCGATCCCGACGCCTACGACGGCGGCGAGCTGGTGCTGCACGGCCCGGACGGCGAGCAGTCGGTGAAGCTGCCGGCCGGCCAGGCCGTGCTCTATCCCGCGTCGCTCGTCCACGAGGTGCGGCCGGTGACGCGCGGCGAGCGCGTCGGCTGCTTCTTCTGGGTGCAGAGCCTGGTGCGCAGCGCCGAACAGCGCCGGCTGCTGCTGGAGTTCGACCAGGCGCTCACCACGCTGCGCCAGCGCGAGGGCGACAGTCCCGCCACGGTCGCCTTGACCGGCACGTACCACAACCTCCTGCGGATGTGGTCGGAGACCTGAGGCCGTGGAATTGCAATCCCTCCCGGCCGGCCTGGCCACGCTTGCGGACCACGAGCGCCACGCCCGGGCGACGCTGGACGCGGCGGCGTGGGATTACCTTTGTGGCGCGGCCGGGGACGGTCTCACCGCGCGCCACAACCGCGCCGCCTGGGACGCATGGACGCTGCTGCCCCGCGTCCTGGCGCCGCTCGCCGGCCTGCACACGCGCACCGAGTTGCTCGGTCGCACCCTGGCCTGCCCGCTGCTCGTTGCGCCGCTGGCCCACCAGCGCCTCGCGCACGCGGATGCCGAACTGGGCACCGCCATGGCCGCGGCCGCGCAGGAGGCGGGCATGGTCCTGAGCATGCAGGCCAGCACGCCGCTGGAAGCCGTGGCCGATGCGGTGCGGTCCGACGCGGGCCGCGGGCCCCTGTGGTTCCAGCTTTACTGGCTGGCGGACCGCGGCCTGCTGCGCGCCGTGATCGAGCGCGCGCGCGCTGCCGGCTACGAGGCCCTGGTCCTCACCGTCGACGCGCCGGTGCGCACCGGCTTCCGCCTGCCCGCCGGGATGGCCACGCCGAACGCGCCCGCGACTTCGGGCGACAGTTCGCTGGCCGACCTCTGCGCCACCGCACCGACCTGGCGCGAGCTCGAATGGCTGTGTGCCCACGCGCCATTACCCGTGGTGGTCAAAGGCGTCCTGCATCCCGACGACGCGCGTGCGGCGCAGGCCAGCGGCGCCGCTGCGCTCGTCGTCTCCAACCACGGCGGCCGCACGCTCGATGGCGCGCCCGCCACCGCCACCATGCTGCCGCGCATTGCCGACGCCGTCGGCGGCGCGCTTCCCCTGCTGGCCGACGGCGGCATCCGCCGCGGCACCGACGTGCTCAAGGCCATTTCGCTCGGCGCCCGTGCCGTGCTGGTCGGCCGCCCCGCGGTCTGGGGACTGGCCAATGCCGGCGCGCTGGGCGTGGCGCACGTGCTGCGCCTGCTGCGCGACGAACTGGAACTGGCCATGGCGCTGTGCGGCTGTACCGATCTCTCTTCACCACCCACCTGCGAAAGGACATCATGAAATCCCTCCTCACCGCTATCGCGGCCCTCACCCTCGGCGCTTCCGCCTTCGCCCACGGCGAATTCAAGTGCGACGTGCCCAAGGCCGAATGGAAGCCCCAGATGGAACTCAAGGCCAAGCTGGAGACCGACGGCTGGAAGAAGGTGCGCCAGGTGAAGGTCGAAAACGGCTGCTACGAGGTCTACGGCTTCGACGAGAAGAACGAGCGCGCCGAGAAGTTCTACAACCCCAAGACCTTCGAGCTGGTCGGCGCGGTCAAGCAGAAGAAGTGATGCGCGTCTGGGACGGCGCGGTCCGCGCCCTCCACTGGGCGCTGGCCGCCACCTGCGCGGCCGCCTGGGTCACGACCCAGGCCGGGCTGCGCTGGCACGAGCCGCTCGGTTACCTCGCCCTGGCGCTGGTCGTCACTCGCGTCGCCTGGGGCTTCGCGGGCAGCCCTTATGCCCGCTTCTCAAACTTCCTCCGCAGCCCGTCGTCCACCCTCGCCTATGCGCGTCGGCTCGCCGACGGCAGCGCGCCCCGCCACCTCGGCCACAACCCCCTGGGCGGCTGGATGGCCGTCGTGCTCTGGAGCGTCGTCGCCCTGCTGGGCTTGAGCGGCTGGCTCTATTCCACCGACCGGTTCTGGGGCGAGGCCTGGCTGGACCGCACCCACCAATGGCTGGGCTGGTCGCTCCTGGTGCTGGTGGTGCTGCACCTCGCCGGCGTGATTCATGCCTCGCGCAAGCACCGCGAGAGCCTGGTCGCGGCCATGGTGCACGGCGACAAGCGGCCTCCGGCGCCCGGCGATATCCCTTGAATCCATAGGCATTGCAAATGCGAAGGATTCGCATTTATAATCAAGCCACACATTGTTCAACCGCCAGCCAAAGCCAGTTCCATGATCGTCTGCGTCTGCCGCCGTGTTTCCGACCGCGAAATCGCCAGCCATGCACGGGCCGGGATGGACTTCGACGACATCCAGTTCGAACTCGGCGTGGCCACCCAGTGCGGGCAATGCGAAAGCTGCGCCCGCGACGTGGTGGCCCAGTGCAGCGCCACCCACCCGGTCGCCGCCATCCAGCTCGCTAGCCGCATCAAGGAAAGCGCAGCATGGAACTCCTCGCCCTCGGCATCGGCCTGATCCTCGTCCTGGGTTCCGCCTGGTGGGCCCTCAGCGATTGACGCCATGAGCAGCATTCCCACGCCGGCAGGCGGATTCGGATTTGCCGGCTCCCCGCCTCCGCAGGCAGGACCCGAACCGCGCCTGAGCCGCAACGCACTGATCGTCGGCGGCGTCGTCCTCTTCCACGTCGCGGCCCTCTGGGCCTTGCAGGCAGGCCTGTTGCGCCGCGTGGTCGAGGTCGTGGTTCCCGCCGCGCTGATCAGCGAAATCATCACGCCGGCCGAGCCGAAGGTCGAACCGCCGCCGCCCCAGCCCAAGGCGCAGCCGCCGCAGCCGGTGAAGCAGCAGGCCACGCCTAAAGCACCCAGCCTGCCGCCCGCACCGCAGCCGGTCGCCATCGCCGACCCGACGCCGGCGCCGAACGCCCCGACGGGCATCGTCGCGCCGCAGCCGCCGGCCCCACCGATCGCGGCGGCCGTCGCGCCGCCGGCCCCGCCGGCCCCGCCGGCTCCGCCCCGGGTGGAAATGCCGTCCAGCGACGCCGATTACCTGAACAACCCCAAGCCGGCCTACCCGCCCGTGAGCAAGCGCCTGGGCGAACAAGGCAGCGTGCTGGTCCACGTGCTCATCGCCGCCGACGGCAGCGCGCAGAAGGCGGAAGTCAGGAAGTCGAGCGGCTACGACCGGCTGGACCAGGCCGCCGTCGCCACCGTCCTGAAGTGGCGCTACGTGCCCGGCAAGCGCAACGGCGTGGCCGAGACCATGTGGTTCACCGTCCCGATCAACTTCGTCCTGGAACAATAAAGATGGATTCGCAATTCGGCCTCGTCAACCTCTGGAACCAGGGCGACATCGTCACCCGCGCGGTGGCGCTGCTGCTGCTGGGGATGTCGCTGGCCTCCTGGATCGTCATCATCATCAAGGTCCTGGACCTGCGCCGCTACGCCGGCCAGTCGCGCAAGATCGAAAGCTTCTGGCACGCGGCCGACTTCGCCGACGGCCTGAACAAGCTGGGCACCGATCCGGCCAACCCGTTCCGCAACCTCGCCCTGGAAGGCCGCGAAGCCTCCGCGCACCACAACGCCCAGGCGCAGCTGCACGATTCGCTGAGCGCCAGCGACTGGATGACGCGCACGCTGCGCAACTCCATCGACGAAGCCACCGCGCGCATGCAGTCCGGCCTCGCCGTGCTGGCCTCGGTGGGCTCCACCGCGCCCTTCGTCGGCCTGTTCGGCACGGTCTGGGGCATCTACCACGCGCTGCTGTCGATCAGCGCCGCCGGCCAGGCGACCATCGACAAGGTGGCCGGCCCGATCGGCGAGGCGCTGGTGATGACGGCCCTGGGCCTGGCGGTCGCCATTCCCGCGGTCCTGGGCTACAACGCGCTGGTGCGCGGCAACAAGGGCGTGCTGGGCAAGCTCAATCGCTTCGCCCACGACATGCACGCCTACTTCGTGATGGGCTCGCGCGTTTCGGCCGCCGGCGCCGCCGCCCGCGTCGTGCCCATGAAGAAGGGCGCCTGAGCATGGCCTTCGGCACCACGGACGACACCGACGAGGTGATGAACGAGATCAACATGACGCCCATGGTGGACGTCATGCTGGTGCTGCTGATCATCTTCATCATCACCGTGCCGGTGATGAAGCACGCGGTCAACATCGACCTGCCGCGCGCCAGCAATACGCCGCAGCAGGTGAAGCCGCAGACCATCCGGCTCTCCGTGAATGCCGCGGGCGAGTACTACTGGAACGAGCAGCGCGTGTCCGAACAGGAGATGGAGCTGCGCCTCAAGGCCGAGGCCGCGCGCCTGCCGCAACCCGAGCTGCACATCCGCGGCGACAAGGATGCGCGCTACGAGCTGGTGGCGCAGGCGATGGCCGCGGCGCAGCGCTCGGGGCTGCAAAAGATCGGCTTCATCACGGAGCCGAAGGCGCCATGAAAACGGCCGGCGAACGCCCGGAGCCGGCCGGCGAACGGAACGGGCCGGAAACCGATCCGAACCGGCCGCAGCCGCTTCCCAGCGAGCAATTGCTGCAAGGCCGCCGGCTGGTCGAGATCTCGCACAACGGCGAGGTCTACCGGCTGCAGGCCACGCGCCTGGGCAAGCTCATACTGACGAAATAGGCGGCTTCAAAGCCCCAGCGCCGCGATGCCGGCGCGCGCGACCTGCGCATCCTCGGTCGACTTCACGCCGCTCACGCCGACGGCGCCCATGCACTGGCCGTCCTTCACGATCGGAACGCCGCCTTCCAGCATGCCTTGCAGCGCCGGCGCCGACAGGAAGGAGACGCGGCCGCCGTTGATGATCTCCTCGTAGACGCGGCTTTCGCGCCGGCCCAGCGCCGCGGTCTGCGCCTTCGCCGGCGCGATGTGGGCGGAAACGGCGGCGGCCCCATCCAGGCGCTGCAGCGCCAGCAGGTGGCCACCGTCGTCGACGATGGCGATGGTGACGGCCCATTTGTTGGCCAGAGCTTCGGCTTCGGCGGCAGCCATCACGGCTTTCACGTCGGCCGCTTCGAGAAAATGCTTGGTTTTCATGATCTGTCGGGGAAAACGCGAAGCATAGCGCCCGCGTTCCGGGCCATCTGGCCGAATCCGCTTGAACCAACCTAGAATGCGCCCATCTAACGGCTGTGTACAGCCCCAGGAGATGTCCATGAACGATAGCGTCGAGACGGTCCAGACCCTAGGCTACGGCGAAGTTGCCTCGCTGGAGCAGCGCAACAAGGTCCTGCGCAACACCTACTGGCTGCTGGCCCTGAGCCTGATCCCCACCGTGCTGGGTGCCTGGCTGGGCGTGGCGACCGGCATCACCCGCAACCTCACCGGCGGCATCGGCCTGATCGTGTTCCTGGGCGGCGCCTTCGGCTTCATGTACGCCATCCAGAAGACCAAGGATTCCGCCGCCGGCGTGGCGGTGCTGCTTGGCTTCACCTTCTTCATGGGCCTGATGCTGTCGCGGCTGATCGCGATGGTCCTGGGCTTCAAGAACGGCACCGGCCTGGTGATGACGGCATTCGGCGGCACCGCCGGTGTGTTCTTCGTGATGGCCACGCTCTCCACCGTGATCAAGCGCGACCTGTCCGGCATGTCCAAGTGGCTGTTCGCCGGCGCGCTGGTGATCATGATCGGCGCCATCGTCAACGTGTTCATCGGCTCCACCACCGGCATGCTGGTGATCAGCACGCTGGCCATCGGCCTCTTCAGCCTGTACATGCTGTACGACCTGAAGCAGATCATCGACGGCGGCGAGACCAACTACATCAACGCCACGCTGGCGCTGTACCTGGATCTGTTCAACATCTTCCAGAGCCTGCTGATGATCCTGGGCATCACGTCCGGCGACGACTGAGCGCGTCGCGCACCAGGAAAAAGGGGCCTCCGCGGCCCCTTTTTCATTGGAGATCGAACACCGCGATCGACTCCACGTGCGCCGTGTGCGGGAACATGTTCACCACCCCCGCCGCGCTGCAGGCATAGCCCGCCTGGTGCACCAGCAGGCCCGCGTCGCGCGCCAGGGTCGCCGGATTGCAGCTCACGTAGACGATGCGCTTGGGCGGCTTCCAGGCCCCGCGCAAGGATGGGTCCTGGTGCAGGTCGGCCAGCGCCTTGGCCAGGGCGAAGGCGCCCTCGCGCGGCGGATCCACCAGCCAGCGGTCGGCGTGGCCGTCTTCCACCAGCTGCTGCGGCGTCATCTCGAACAGGTTGCGCGCGGCGAAGGTGGTGGGCGCCAGCGGCTGCTCCTGCGCATTCAAGGCGTAGTTCTCGCGCGAGCGCGCCACCAGCGCCTCGCTGCCTTCGATGCCCAGCACCTCGCCGGCACGCGTGGCCAGCGGCAGCGTGAAGTTGCCGAGCCCGCAGAACCAGTCGATCACGCGTTCCTGGCGCTGCGGCGCCAGCAGGCGCAGCGCGCGGTCGACCAGCACGCGGTTGATGTGCGGGTTGACCTGCGTGAAGTCGGTCGGCCGGAACGGCATGGTGATGCCGAACTCCGGCAGCGCGTAGTCCAGCGCATCGCCGCCTTCATCGAGCAGCTTGACCGTGTCCGGCCCTTTCGGCTGCAGCCACCACTGCACGCCGGGATGTTCCACCGCGAAGGCGCGCAGCTTCGCCAGGTCACCGGCGCTGAGCGGTTCCAGGTGGCGCAGCACCAGCGCCGTGACGCGGTCGCCGCAGGCCAGCTCGATCTGCGGGCAGGTCTCGATGGCGTCCATGGATGCGATCAGCGCGCGCAGCGGCAGCAGCAGGTCGCTGACGTGCGCCGGCACCACGTGGCATTCCTTGATGTCGGCGACGTAGCGGCTCTTGCGCTCGTGGAAGCCCACCAGCACCGCGCCCTTCTTGCGCACGTGGCGCACGCTGAAGCGCGCGCGCCAGCGGTAGCCCCAGCCCGGCCCCTCGATCGCCGGCAGGATCGTGTCGGCCTTGACCTTGGACAGGTGCCACAAGTTGTCCTCGAGCACGCGCTGCTTGATCGCCACCTGCGCGCCCAGGTGCAGGTGCTGCATCTTGCAGCCGCCGCAGGCGCCCTCGTGCAGGCCGAAATGCGGGCAGCGCGGACGCACGCGCTGCGCCGACTCGCGGTGCACCTCGACCAGCGAAGCCTGTTCCCAGTTGTTCTTCCTGCGGTGGACGTTGACCGTCACCAGTTCGCCGGGCAGCGCGCCGTCGACGAACACCACCTTGCCGTCGGGCCGCCGGGCCACGCCCTGGGCCTCGATGTCCAGCGATTCGATTTCCAGCCAGCCCTCAGGCAGCGCCGGCCGTTCCTTCTGTTCCGTCATGCCCCGATTGTCTCAGGCCGGCGTCGCCGGCCGACGAGTCCGTGCAGGCGGACGCCAGGGCCAGCGTGCAGAAGGCCAGGCGCAGGAAGCGGCGGATCAGCCCCATGCCGCCAGGTACTCCTGCCAGTGCGGCTCGTCGGGCGCCAGCGCGCCCAGGCTCTGCTTGACGAAGGCGATCTCCTGCTCGTATTCGGCCTCGGTGAAGCCGCAGCGCATCTTCTGGAAGCGGCAGTACAGCAGGTAGGTGTTCATGACGTCGGTTTCGCAGTAGCGCCGGATCTCGTCCAGCTTGCCTTCGCGGTAGGCGTTGAACACCTGCGAGCCGTCCATCCCGAGCTTGCCCGGGAAGCCGCACAACTTGGCCATGGCGTCCAGCGGTGCGCTGGCACGCGGCTGGTACATCGCCAGCAGGTCCATCAGGTCCAGGTGCCGCATGTGGTAGCGGCTGATGTAGTTGTTCCACTTGAACTCGCGGTCGTCTTCGCCCATGTCCCAGTACTTGCCGGCCACGACGCCGTGGCGCAGGCCCCGGTAGTGCAGCACCGGCAGGTCGAAACCGCCGCCGTTCCAGCTCACCAGCTGCGGCGAATGCTTGTCGATGGAATTGAAGAAATTCTGGACGACCTTGCCTTCGCTCTTGTCGTCCCGGTCGACGAAGGAGTGCACGCGCAAGCCCTCGGCGTTGCGGAATACGCAGCTGATGACCAGGATGCGCTGCAGGTGCAGCGGCATGAAGTCGCTCTTGCCTTCGTCCTTGCGCTCCTGCGCCCACTGGGCGTAGACGGCGGCGTCGTCCAGGTCCGGAGGCGCCCCGCGCAGGGTGCGCAATCCGGCGACGTCAGGGATGGATTCGATGTCGAAAACAAGTACGGGCCACGGCATGGCGGCACTGTACAGCACCTACAGCAAGGCTTCCTTGTCGATCCCGCTGCGCACCATGTGGCGCTTCAGCTTCATGAGCGCCTCGTTCTGGATCTGCCGCACCCGCTCGCGCGTGAGCCCGAGGCGGTCGCTCAGGACTTCCAGCGTTTCCGGTTCGCGGTCGTGCAGGCCGAAGCGGCCTTCCAGCACCTCCTTCTCGCGGTACGAGAGGGCGTCGATCCAGCTGGCGAGCAGCCGCTCGACCTCGTGGTTCTGCGTCACGCCGGTCGGGTCCAGCGCCAGTTCGTCGGCCATGAAGTCGCCCAGCGTGTGCTCGTCGTCCGAACGCTCCACCACCGCGTCCAGCGACTTGGGCGTTTCCGCCATCGCCAGCAGCTGCGCCACCTCCTGCACGTCGCGCCCCAGCAAGGCCGCCACGTCTTCGACCCGCACGCCGTCGCCCTCGACGCCATTGCGGCCCATGGCGAAGGCCGGATCGTTCTCCAGCGTGCGGCGCGCGCGCAGCACCTGCTGCAGTTCGCGCACCACGTGCACCGGCAGGCGGATCACGCGGCCCTGGTTCATCACCGCGCGCTCCACCGCCTGGCGGATCCACCAGGTGGCGTAGGTGGAGAAGCGGAAGCCGCGTTCGGGTTCGAACTTGTCGATGGCGTGCATCAGGCCGAGGTTGCCTTCCTCGATCAGGTCCGACAGCGGCACGCCGCGCCCGAGGTAGCCCTTGGCGATGCTCACCACCAGCCGCAGGTTGTGCTCGATCATCGACTGGCGGGCGGCGAAGTCGCCGGCCCGCGCGCGGGTCGCCGTCTCGAATTCCTCTTCGGCGGTGAAGAGCGTCGTGCGGCGCACGTCGCGCAGGTACAGGGTGAGCGTGTCGCTGGACTCGCCGGCGAATTCCTTCGCCATGTCGCGCAGCGGCGGCAGTTCGACGCTGGCCGGCTCCGCCGCCGGCTCCGACTCATCCGCAACGGGCCTGTCCGCATCCTGCCGGGCGCCCTCGGGCGTCGCAGGATCGTGGCCGTTGCGGCGTTTCATGGCTACCTCGCTGGCAGGTACCTGCTCGGGTCGACGGGCTTGCCCTGCCGACGGATTTCGAAATGCAGCTTGACGCGATCGGCATCGCTGGAGCCCATCTCGGCGATCTTCTGGCCCTTGCGGACCGACTGGTCTTCCTTCACCAGCAGCGACTGATTGTGCGCGTATGCGGTGAGGTAGGTGTTGTTATGTTTGAGGATGATCAGGTTGCCGTAGCCGCGCAAGCCCGCGCCGGCATAGACCACGCGGCCGTCGGCCGCCGCCAGCACGGGGTCGCCCGCCTTGCCACCGAGGTCCAGGCCCTTGTTCTTCTGCTCGTCGAAGCCCGCCAGCACGCTGGTGCCCGCGGCCGTGGGCCAGGCCCAGGCGACTTCTTCCTCGGCCGGCACCGGCGCAGTGGTGCTGGCCGCCGACGACGAGGGCCGCGGCGCGCTGGCTGCAGTGGCTGCGCTGGCGGCCGCAACCGGGGCCGATGCGGCGGATGCCGGCGGCATCGTCCGCGGCGCGGCCGTTTCCACCGCGCCCGGCGGCACCACGCGCAGCACCTGGCCGACCTCGATCACGTTCGGATTCTCCAGGCCGTTCCAGCGCGCGATGTCCTTCCAGTTCTGGCCGGACTCCAGCGCGATGCGGATCAGCGTGTCGCCGGGCTTCACCGTGTAGTAGCCGGCCTTGCCCGCGTTGTCGTTCACGGCCGGGGCCGGAGCCGTCGCGACACGGCCCGGTTCCACCGGGGCGCCATGCCGCGCAGTGCGGTCTTCCACCGGCGCGGGCGTGTGCCGCGGCGACGCGCACGCCGCCAGCAAGGCGCACGCCATCGCGGCGCCCGCCCATTTCCATCCGCGCCCTTGGGCCAGCAACATCGTCTTGTTCCTCATGCAACGCCCGATTTTAGGGGGACAAAGTGGACCGACTCCAGCACGGAGTGTTTCAGTTGACCGGCGGCCTTCTCCACCACCACCAGCGCCTGCTGTCCGCCGGGGCTCACGACGGGCGCCACGATGCGGCCGCCTTCGGCAAGCTGATCGGTCCACGCCGCAGGCAGCGCCTCGCCGCCGGCCGCGGCAATGATGCCCGCATAGGGTGCGCCCTTGGCGTAACCCACCATGCCATCGCCGAACAGCAGGTGCACGTTCGGCAGGCGAAGGTGGCGCAGGTTCTCGCGCGCCTTGTCATGCAGGCCGCGCAGGCGCTCCACGCTGTACACCTCGGTGGCCACGCAGCTCAGCACCGCGGCCTGGTAACCGCAACCCGTGCCCACTTCGAGCACGCGACCGAGCTTGCCCTGCGCGTCGGTGCGTCCGGCCAGCAGCAGCTCGATCATGCGCGCCACCACGTTCGGTTTCGAGATGGTCTGGCCCAGCCCGATCGGCAGGCTGGTGTCTTCGTAAGCCTGGTTCGCCAGCGCCGTGTCCACGAAGCGGTGCCGCTCCACCGTGCCCATGGCGGCCAGCACGCGCGGGTCGCTCACGCCCTGGGCCGCCAGCTTCTGCACCATGCGCGCGCGCACGGCCTGCGAGGCGAGCCCGACACCCGTGGGCGATGCGGCGACGGCAGGCGCGGCCGCGCGCGGCGCCGCGGGCCGGGCCGGCCCGCCATCGAGCCGGGCGGGAAAGGAGGGGCGGCGCGTCATCAACTGCCCTTGGCCAGCTGCGCGGCCGACTGGCCCCAGTACCGCAGCGCCTCGTGGTCGGTCAGGTCCACCTTCAGCGGCGTGATCGTCGGGTGGCCTTGCAGCGAAGCGTGGAAGTCGGTGCCCTCGGCATCGTCCTTGGCCTTGCCGGCGCCGCCGATCCAGTACATGGTGTCGCCGCGCGGGCTGGTCTGCGAGATCACCTTCTCCGCCGCATGCCGGCGCCCGAGGCGGCAGACCTTGAAGGGCTTCAGCGCCTCGAACGGCAGGTTGGGGATGTTGACGTTCAGCAGCCAGTGCGCGCCGTCGGTGCGATGGTGTTCGGCGAGGTACTGCACCAGCTCCCGCGCCTTGCGCGCCGCTGCGTCCAGGTGGCCCCAGCCCTTTTCCACCTGCGAGAAGGCGATGGCGGGCACGCCGAACAGGTAGCCTTCCATGGCGGCGCCGACGGTGCCGGAATAGATCGTGTCGTCGCCCATGTTGGCGCCGTTGTTGATGCCGCTCACCACCAGGTCGGGCTTGTAACCGAGCAGGCCGGTCAGCGCGATGTGCACGCAGTCCGCCGGCGTGCCGTTCACGTAGCGAAAGCCGTTGGCCGCTTCGGTGACATAGAGCGGCGCGTTGAGCGTCAGCGCATTCGACTTCGCGCTGTTGTTGTGCTCGGGGGCGACCACCTCCACCTCGCCGAGGTCGCGGATCGCCTCGTACAGCGCCACGATGCCGGGCGCCTGGTAGCCGTCGTCGTTGGAGAGCAGGATCTTCATCTTGCGAGGATTGTAGGGTTCGCGGTCACGGCCGGGACAAGGCAGCATCGCGCCGTTTGCCTATCATTCGGCGCATCACGATTCGGAGCGTTCCCATGCATGCCTGGCTTTGCGAAAACCCCGTCGGCGTCGAAGCGCTGCAATGGAAGGAACTGCCCACGCCGCAGCCCAAGGCCGGCGAGGTGCTGGTGGAGATCAAGGCGGCCAGCCTGAACTTCCCCGACCTGCTGATCGTGCAGAACAAGTACCAGATGAAGCCGGCCCTGCCCTTCGTGCCGGGTTCCGAGTACGCGGGCGTGGTGGCCGCCGTCGGCGAAGGCGTGACGCAGCTGAAGGTGGGCCAGCCGGTGGCCTGCCTCTCGGGCACGGGCGGCTTCGGCACCCACACGATCGCGCCGGCTGCCTTGTGCATGCCGCTGCCGCCGGGCTTTCCGTTCGTGGATGCGGCCGCCTTCATCATGATCTATGCCACTTCGCACCACGCCCTGGTGGACCGCGCGCAGCTGAAGGCCGGCGAGACCGTGCTGGTGCTGGGCGCGGCCGGCGGCGTCGGCACCGCGGCGATCCAGATCGCCAAGGCCGTGGGCGCGAAGGTGATCGCGGCGGCCTCTTCCGCCGAGAAATGCGCGCTGTGCAAGGAGATCGGCGCCGACGCCACCATCGACTACAGCCAGCATGCGCCCGGCCCCGCCCTGCGCGAGGCGATCAAGGAAGCCACCGGCGGCAAGGGCCCGGATGTGATCTACGACCCGGTGGGCGGCGATTTCGCCGAACCCGCCTTCCGTTCCATCGCCTGGCGCGGTCGCTACCTGGTCGTGGGCTTCGCCGCCGGCCCCATCCCCAGCCTGCCGCTGAACCTGGCGCTGCTGAAGGGCGCCTCCATCGTCGGCGTGTTCTGGGGCGACTTCGCGCGCCGCGAGCCCAAGGCCAATGCGGCCATGATGGGCGAGCTGGCGCAGTGGTACGCGCAGGGCAAGGTCAAGCCCGTGATCGACCGCACCATGCCCATGGCCCAGCTCAAGGAGGCTTATGCGCACATGGGTTCGCGCGGCGTCAAGGGCAAGCTGGTGATGGTGAACTGACCCTGCCGCGGCGCGCGCGGCGACCATGCCCCGGCTCGCGCTATAATCGCCGGCTCACGGTGGCTGTAGCTCAGTTGGTAGAGTCCAGGATTGTGATTCCTGTTGTCGTGGGTTCGAGTCCCATCAGCCACCCCAGTGAATCTTCGTGAAACGGCCCCCAGCGGGCCGTTTTCGTTTTGCGCGTCAGGCGATGCAGCTGTCCGCGGCCACGGCGGCCGGGATCCACTGCGGCTCGAAATACGCCCGCCCGTCCTTGCTCAGGCCCGGCCGCCAGTACCTGCAGCCCTCGAAGAAATAGTGCGTCACCTGCGACAGGCGGCTGAGCGACATGTCGCGCTGGGCGGCGCCGCCGTGCAGCACGTTGGCCGACCACACGATCATCTGGCCCTTCTTCAGCAGGCCGTAGCGCGGGGCGAAGCCGTGCCTCGCGATCGTGGCTTCGATGTAGTCCTCGTACGCGCGGTAGTGCGCGTAGTCCGGCGGCAGCCCCATGTCCTCGAAGTTCATCTCCGGCAGGTCCTGGCTGCCGGGGTAGTACACCAGCGGCCCCTGGTCGGGACCGATGTCCTCGAGCGCCAGCCACACGCCGCACATCATGCCGAACGGTTCGCTGTTGAAGTGGATGGAGTCGGAATGCGCCCGTTGCTGCGTGCCCCGCGGGAAGTTGAGCGTCTGGAAAGGCCGCGGGGTCGCGCCGTAAAGCTGGGCCAGCACTTCGAGGATGGGATCGAAGGTGGCGGCCGCCTGCACGTTGGGCGCCGCGCGCCAGGCGTCCTGCACGCGGCCCTCGCGGTAGTCGGCCAGCAGCTGCTGCGGCAGGCGTTCCAGGTCCGCGGTGATGCCATCGAGCACTTCGTCGGCCAGGCCGCTCTCCAGGACCACGATTCCGTCCTGGCGAAAGGTCGCGACCTGGGCGTCGGACAACCGCCCTTTGTGCTCGTTCCCATTCAACGCGGACTCCCTGCTTGGCAAGAGCTACCGATCTTACCGGCTGGTCCCCGCGCACGCTGTACCCAATCTCAAGCTGTTGCAACAGTCCTCTTCTTCAACAGCGGCCCGACGAAGCTCCATGCCAGCAGCAGTAGCGCCACGGTCACCAGCGTGCCGACCAGCCCGTTGCCGTAGAAGATGCCCAGCGAGCCGTCGGAGAGCAGCATCGACTGGCGGAACGCGTCCTCGGTCTTGTCGCCCAGCACCATGGCCAGGATCAGCGGCGCGATCGGGTAATCGAGCTTCTTGAACACGTAGCCCACCACGCCGAAGACCAGCGCCAGGTAGACGTCGAACATGCGGCCGCCGATGGTGTAGGCGCCGATCAGGCAGACCACGACGATCAGCGGGCCGATGATGGCGAAGGGCGCGCGCAGGATCGCCGCGAACAGCGGAATGGTGGCAAGCACCAGCACGATGGCCACCACGTTGGCCATGTACATCGAGGCGATCAGGCCCCAGACGAAATCGGCCTGCTCGGTGAACAGCATGGGACCCGGCTGCAGGCCCCAGATCATCAGGCCGCCCATCATCACCGCCGCGGTGGCGGAACCCGGCACGCCAAGCGCGAGCATGGGCAGCAGCGCCGAGACGCCGGCCGAGTGGTCGGCGGCCTCGGGCGCGACCACGCCTTCCGGCTCGCCGTGGCCGAAGTTGTCGCGCCGCCTGGAGAAGCGCTTGGCGATGCCGTAGGACATGAACGAGGCCGCGGTCGGCCCGCCGGGCGTGATGCCCATCCAGCAGCCGATGATGGTGGAGCGCACCAGCGCCCAGGCGTGCCCCGGCATCTCCTTGGCCGCGTTCCACACCGTGCGCCAGCTCATGCGCGCATGCAGGCCCTGGAAGGACAGGCCCTCTTCCACCGTCACCAGCAGCTCGCCGATGCCGAACAGGCCGACCACCGCCGCGAGGAAGGACACGCCGCCCACCAGGATGTCGGTGCCGCCGGTCAGGCGCATCTCGCCCGACACCGTGTCGGTGCCCACGCCTGCGAGGATCAATCCGAGCAGCAGCGCCGCGATCGTCTTCAGCGGCCGGCCGCCGCTCATGCCGGCATAGCTGCAGAACGTGAGCAGGTAGACCGCGAAGTATTCGGCGGGACTGAACTTGAGCGCGAAGTCGGCGATGGCATTGGCCACCAGCGTCACCACGATCACGCCGGCCAGCGCGCCGAAGCCCGCCGAGAGGAAGGCCACGGCCAGCGCACGGGCCGCATCGCCCTTCTTCGCCATCGGATGGCCGTCAAAGGTCGTCGCGACCGACGAAGGCTCACCCGGGATGTTGAACAGGATCGAGGTCGTCGAGCCGCCGAACAGCGCGCCCCAGTACATCGAGGACAGCAGGATGATCGCGGCCACCGGCGTCATGGTGAACGTCAGCGGCAGCAAGAGGGTCACGCCATTGGGCGCGCCCAGGCCGGGCAGCACGCCGACCAGGATGCCGAGCAGCACGCCCGCGATCATCAGCGAGACGTGGTACAGGCTGAAGGCGGTGTCGAAGCCGCCAGCCAGCAGTTGCAGTTGGTGCAGCATGGAATCAGAAACCGAGCCAGGTCTCGATCGGTCCCTTGGCGAGGGGCACGCCGAACCAGATCTCGAAAGTCAGGAAGAACAGCAGGCTGGCCACCACGCCCAGCGCGATCGCGCGCAGCCAGCTGAAGCGGCCATGCGTGCGCGCCATGTACGCGAGGTAGACGGCGCCGGTGAGGTAGACGCCCAGGAAGGCCATGGCGATCGCCATCACGATGGTGGGCAGCAGCAGCGACAGGCTGCGCGCCAGTTGCTCGCGCGTGGCGAAGGGCTCGCCCGCCGGGCCGCGCACCGCCTGCAGCAGCAGCAGCGCGCTGACCACCAGCAGCAGCACGCCCAGGCGCAGCGGAACGTAGCCGGACTGCGGGCCGGTGGCGGCCCAGCCGGTGTTCAGCTGCAGGCTGCCGGCGATGACGGCGGCGGCAAACAGCCCCAGCGTGGCGGCGGTCGCGATCTCCAGCGTGCGGCGCGTGGCGGCCATGGAATCAGTCCTTCAGCAGCCAGCCGTCCTGGCTGAACTGCACCTTGTGGTTGGCCTTGTCGTTGGCGATGTAGCGCGCCAGCTCGGTGCCGGTCACGAACATGTCGGTCTGCAGGCCCTTCTGCAGCCACTCCTTGAACTCCGGCTTCTCGCGCACCTGCGCCATCAGCTTGCCGTAGTAGGCCGACTGTTCCGGCGTCAGGTCGCCCGCGGCCCACACCGTGCGCGGCATGCGGAATTCATCGATGGCGATGCCCTGCTCCTTGCAGGTGGGGATGTCGTTCCAGCCCATGTCGGCGGTGACCTTGTCCTTCAGCGGCAGGCGGTTCTTGCTGAAGACGCACAGCGGACGCACCTTGCCGGCGCGCCAGTGCGACACGTTCTCCGAGGGGTTGTTGGTGTTGGCCTCGACGTGGCCGCCGGCCAGCTGCACCGCGACCTCGCCGCCCGACTTGAAGGGCACGTAGGTCATGGTGGTGCCGGTGGCCTTCTCGATCTGGCGCGTGAGGATGTGGTCGGTGTCCTTGGATTGCGCGCCGCCCATCTTGAAGCCGCCGTTCTTGGCCTTGGCCGCGGCGACCAGGTCCTTCGCCGTCTTGTACGGGCCGTCGGCATAGGACCAGAGGATGAATTCGTCGGCGGCCATGATCGCCACCGGCGTCAGGTCGTCGATGCTGTAGCCCACCTTGGTGATCATGGGCATCAGGTAGGCCAGGTTGGTGGAGAACACCAGCTTGTTCGGGTCGCCCTTGGCCGCCTTCGCATAGATCAAGCCTTCGGTGCCGGCGCCGCCGCTCTTGTTGCTCACGACCACGGCCACCGGCATCAGCTTGTACTTCTGGATGATCGACTGCACCACGCGCGCGAACTGGTCGGTGCCGCCGCCGGGGCCGGCGGTGACGATGAATTCGACCGGGCGCGTCGGCTTCCAGTCGGCAGCGGCCGCCGCGAAAGGAGCGGAGGCGGCGGCGGCCAGGGCCACGGCAGCCAGGGCGAACGAAGTGGACATGCGGTTCATGGTTTGTCTCCTGTGGAATGTCAGTTCTTGGCGGCGGACAGCATCGCGTCCTGGCGGCGGCGCAGCGCCAGCAGTTCGGAGCCAGCATCGATCGCGATGTCGTCGAAGCAGACCGGCTGGCCCGCGGCCACGTCGCGCACCAGCCGCTTGTTGGCGGCCAGGTAGAAAGGCACGGGCACGCCGGCGCCCAGCGCCGCGGCGGGAATCAATTCGGCGGTGGTGCCGTCCATGGTGTGGTGGTGGCCGCCCATTTCCAGCAGCGCGCCGGCCTTGAGCGGCCGCGTCGCGCGCGCCACCAGGTCCAGCACCGGCTGCGGCTGCTGCGCGCCACTGGAGCGGCCCAGCACCGCCGCATCGAGCACGCTGGTAGCCGCCTCCAGCCCCAGCAGGTGGCGCGGGATCGGCAGCATCGCGTGCTTGCCGTCGCGGCTCATGATGTGGCCCTTGCCCGCCAGCAGCTGCCAGGTCTCGGCGTCGTCGCAGCGCACGACGACGAACACGCCCCCGGCCAGGCTCACTTCGTCGGGCGCGCGCAGGCAATGGAAGACGTCGAGGGTGCCGGCGTTGGCCAGCAGGCCGCCGGCGCCCTTCGGGACGAAGGCCGTCGGCACTTCGGCGATGCGCAGGATGGGGGCATGCAAGGCCTTGGCGTCCGGCTGCATGCCGGTGGAGTTGGCCACCACCAGCAGCTCGCACAGGTCGGGCACGGCGCGCTGCGGCAACTCGGCGCAGGCTTCGGCGCGGGCCTTGGCCAGACCGGCAATGTCGCGCTCGCCGAGCGACCACAAGGAGTCGAAACCGGCCACCGGGATGGTGCGGCCGTTGCTCGAGATCGTGCCCTTGGCAGCGTCGTAGACGAAGTCGTATTCGCTCGACTTGCCCGCCGCCACCACCTCCAGGCCGAGCGTGCGGGCCCAGGTGACCAGGCCGATCAGCAAGGCGGGCTGGTCGCCATCGACCGGCGTCACCACGCGCTGCTTCGCTTGCGCCAGGCGCGCCAGCTCGGGGCCGACCACGCTGTCGACTTCCTTCGAGGCCATGGCCACGTGCAGGCCGGCCTCGATGGCCAGCCGCGCATGGCGCGCGCCCGCTTCCGGATGGCCCGTCGCCTCGACCAGCAGGTCCAGCGGCAGTCCGAGCACCACGGCGACGTCGGCCGCGGCGATGTGCTGGCCACGCTCCCAGGCCGCGCTTGCCTGTTCACGCGTTTCGCAAACGGCGATGCGGTCTTCCGCCAGACCGATGGAACGCAGCGCCGCGGCGGCGATGGAAGCCTCGCGGTCGACGGCGACGCGGGCGTTGATCAGGGGGATGCGCAGGGCCTGCGCCAGGAAGCTGCGGCCGAAACCGCCGCTGCCGACCACGCAGGTCTCGACCGGCCGCGTGGCGCTGGCGTAGTGCGTCAGATGATTCATGGCCGGCAGTATTGCATGCAATATTGGCTGATCTGGTACGTGATTTCCCCGATTCGCGTGGTCTAGGCCGTTGATTGCATTCAGTTCAAAATACCGTCCATGAATGCCCTGCTGGAAGACCGCGGCACCCGCACCGTCGTCGCGGCCCGGAAATTGCGCGAACTGATCGTGTCGGGCGAGCTCGCGCCCGGCCAGCGCATCACGGAGCGCTTCGTGGCCGACCACCTGGACGGCATGTCGCGCACGCCCCTGCGCGAAGCCTTCAAGATCCTCGAGGCCGAAGGCCTGGTGAAGATCGAGCCGAACCGCGGCGCCGTGGTGACGGCCCTGTCGGTGGACGAAGTGGAAGCGGCGATCGAAGTGCTGATCGGCCTGGAGACGCTGGCCGCCGAACCGGCCTGCGAGCGCATCACCGATGCGGAAGTCGCGGAAGTGGAGTCGCTGCACGCGCGCATGGCGCGGGCCTACCGCGAGGGCGACCTCATGGCCTACTTCAACCTGAACCAGGCCATCCACCAGAAGATCGTGGACGCGGCGCGCAACCCGGTGCTGTCACGCATCTATGCCAGCGAGTGCGCGCGCATCCGGCGCTACCGCTATGCCGGCAACCAGCAGAACGAGCGCTGGGGCCGCGCGGTGCACGAACACGAGGGGATTCTCGACGCGCTGCGCGAGCGCGCCGGCGCGATGCTGCGCGAGACCTTGCGCCAGCACCACCGCCGCGGCTGGGTGGCGTCGCGGCGGGTATTGGAGTCGCGCGCGTGAACGCGCGCGACTGACGCGTTACTCCGCCAGCGCCGCCTTCGGCTTCGCCACGTTGATCGTCGTCTTGTAGCGGGCCTTCAGGCTCTCGTAGTACGCCAGCGTCTCGGCGCCGGTCCACGAGCGCAGGTATTGCGCCTGCTCCTGCTTGGCCTGCTCCGCCGGCGGCGTGTCGCGCGGCAGCACCTTCGCCACCTTCACCACGGCATAGCCGTCGTTGCCGAGGTCCACGCCGATCCATGCCGGCAGCGCGGCCGGATCGGCGCGCAGCGCGGCTTCGATCACGGCACGCGGCAGCTTGCCGGCGTCCTGGCGCGTGACGGTCACGGCCGGCGGCAGCGTGGCGGTGTCGGGCGCCTTCTTCCACGCTTCCAGCTTGGCCTGGCCTTCCTTGCGGGCCAGTTCGGCGGCGCGCTGCGCCACCACCTGCTCGCGCACCTGCGCCTTCACTTCCGCGAAGGGCCGGGTCGTGGCCGGCGTGTACTTGGTGATGCGGCCCGACACCATCTGGTTGGGACCGATCTCCAGCGCCTCGGTATTGCGCTTGCGCTCCACCGCCTCCGGCCCGAACAGCGCGGCCAGGAACTTCGGATTGGCGAGCGGGCCGGTCGCGCCGGGCGCGGGCGTGCGCGTGACGCCGGCCTGCGGGTGGATCTCCAGCTTCAGCTTGTCGGCCACGGGCTTCAGGCTGTCGGACTGTTCGTAGACGCCGTTGCTGAAGGCTTCGGCCGCCTCGGCGTACTTCTTCTGCGCCTGCGCCTTCTTCAGCTCCGCCTCGATCTGCGGGCGCAGTTCCTCGAAGGGCTTGGGCTGGCCGCCTTTCAGGTCGGTGAGCTTGATGATGTGGAAGCCGAAGTCCGACTCCACCACCGGGCTGATGTCGCCCTTGGCCTTCAGCGCGAAGGCCGCGTCCTCGAACGGCTTGGTCATCGCGCCGCGCGCGAAGAAGTCGAGGTCGCCGCCTTGCGGGGCCGACCCCGGGTCCTGCGAATTCTTCTTCGCCACGTCGGCGAAACTCTCCGGGTTCTTCTTCACCTGCGCCAGCAGCTCCTCGGCTTTCGCCTTGGCCTTGTCCTTGTCCGCCTGCGGCGCGCCCTTGGGCACCGAGATCAGGATGTGGCTCGCGCGGCGCTCTTCCTGGCCACCCAGCCGCAGCGCGTTCTGTTCGTAATAGGTCTTGAGGTCCGCTTCGTTCAGCGCGATGCCCTTGCTCACCGAGGCCAGGTCCAGCATCACCCACTCGACGTTGGCCTGCTCCGCGGCCTGGAACAGCTTGCCGTTGGCCTTGTAGAAGGCCTCGAGCTCGGTGTCGCTCGGCTCCACCTTGGCCTGGTAGTCGGCCGTCGCGAAACGCGCGACCTGCGCCTCGCGCTTCTCGAAGAAGCTGTTGAGGGCCACGGCGGCCGGTGCCGCCACCGGCGTGCCGGTGTCGTTGATGCCGCCCAGGACCTGGCGCGTGGCCAGTTCACCGCGCACCGAGTTCTCGTACATCTGCGGCGTCATGCCCTGCGCGGCGAGCAGCTGCGTGTAGCGCTCCATGTCCAGCGTGCCATCGGGCTTGCGCAGCATGGTGACCAGCTCGTTGCGCTGCAGCTCGCGCGCCAGGCGCTGGTCGGACACGGTCATGTGGCCGTGCTCCACCGCCGCCTGCAGCACGCGCTCGCGCACCATGCGCTCCAGCGTGCCGTACTTGGCCTCGGGCGAGTCGAGCAGCTTGGCGTCGAGCGTGGGCATCTGCTGCCGCATGCGGTCGACTTCCTGCTTGTGCATGTTGTCCCAGTCCTGCTGGGTGATCTCGCGGCCGTCGACCTTGGCGACGGCCTCCCCTTTTTCCTTGTAGCGGTTGTAGCCCTCCAGGCCAAACAGCACGAACGAGGGGAAGATCAGCAGGAACAGCAGCCACTGCATGATCTTGTTGTGCTTGCGGACGAAATCGAACATGTCGCTTCAGGCTCTTGTAAAAATCAAAAAGGCGAACCGCCTCGGTTCGCCTTCTCGTTTGGTGGGTGCTGACGGGATCGAACCGCCGACCTACGCCTTGTAAGGGCGCCGCTCTACCAGCTGAGCTAAGCACCCCACCGGGAAAAACCGGCCATCAGTTCAGCGCATCCTTGAGCGCCTTGCCGGGACGGAACTTGGGTACCTTGGCAGCCTTGATTTTAATCGTAGCGCCGGTCCGGGGATTCCGGCCGCTGCGCGCGGCCCGCTTGCCCACCGCGAAAGTGCCGAATCCGACGAGCGAAACCGAGCCGCCTTTCTTCAGCGTGGTCTTCACAGCGCCGATCATCGACTCCAGCGCGCGGGTGGCGGCGGCCTTGGAAATGTCGGCGTGTTTGGCGATGTGCTCGATCAGTTCGGTCTTGTTCATTGGGGCCCCTCGTGAGGAAATGGTTTTGGACGGTTCGTCTCTTCAAAAATTTGTCTCCCGTTCCCGCGCATGGCCGCAAGCGGCGGATGACGGGGAAGGGGAGACGGTGTAGTCAGCCTGTTGCGGCCACTGGCGTCGATTAAAGCCACGGCCGCAAACCGTGTCAATACGGCCTGCGGCAATACAACACGCGGAGCGCATTCTAGGGGCGTCCACGTGGAGGGCAGCACGTTTTTCATGCGGCGGTGCGCAATGACGCGCACGCACCGCGGTGGCGCAAAGCGTTACAGCGCTTCGGCGATCGCCTTGCCCACGTCGGTGGTGCTGGCCTTGCCGCCGATGTCGCCGGTGCGCGGCGCGCCCGACTTCGGGTCCAGCACCTTCTCGATCGCGGCCAGGATGGCGTCGTGCGCGTCCTTGTGGCCCAGGAACTCCAGCATCATCGCGCCGCACCAGATCTGGCCGATCGGGTTGGCGATGTTCTTGCCGTAGATGTCCGGCGCCGAGCCGTGCACCGGCTCGAACAGCGAGGGGAACTTGCGGTCCGGGTTCAGGTTGGCGCTGGGCGCGATGCCGATGGTGCCGGTGCAGGCCGGGCCCAGGTCGGACAGGATGTCGCCGAACAGGTTGGACGCCACCACCACGTCGAAGAAGTCCGGCCGCTGCACGAAGTGGGCGGTGAGGATGTCGATGTGGAACTTGTCCTGCTTGACCTGCGGGTACTTCTTCGCCATCTCGGCGACGCGCTCGTCCCAGTACGGCATGGTGATCGCGATGCCGTTGGACTTGGTGGCGCTGGTCAGGTGCTTCTTCGGGCGGGCCTGGGCCAGCTCGAAGGCGAACTTCAGCACGCGGTCGACCCCGTGGCGGGACATCACCGTCTCCTGCATCACGATCTCGCGCTCGGTGCCGGGGTACATGCGGCCGCCGATGGAGCTGTACTCGCCCTCGGTGTTCTCGCGCACGATGTACATGTCGATCTCGCCGGGCTGGCGCGGGCTGCCGTCCTTGCGCACCACCGGGGCGATGATGCCGGGCATCAGGCGCGCCGGGCGCAGGTTGACGTACTGGTCGAACTCGCGGCGGAACAGCAGCAGCGACTGCCAGAGGGACGTGTGGTCGGCGATCTTCTCGGGCCAGCCCACCGCGCCGAAGAAGATGGCGTCGTGGCCGCCGACCTGGTCTTTCCAGTCGTCGGGCAGGTACTTGCCGTGCTTCTCGCAGTAGTCCCAGCTGGAGAAGTCGAACACGTCGAAATGCAGGTCGATGCCGAACTTGCGGGCGGCGGCGTCGACGACGCGCATGCCTTCGGGCATGACTTCCTTGCCGATGCCGTCACCGGCGATGGCTGCGATGCGCTTCTTGCTCACGGGATGCTCCTTAGAAATGAAAAGGCCTCGTCCAGGAGAAGCGCGGGCGCTTCCTCGGCGATGTAGTGGCCGCAAGGCAGGCTGCGGCCGGTGAAATCGGTGGCGGCCGCGCGCCAGAGCGCGGGCACGTCGAAGTTGCGGCCCACGGCGCCATGCTCGCCCCACAGCACGTGGAGCGGCTGGGTGAGCCTGTTGCCGGCGTCCTGGTCGGCCTGGTCGTGCTGCAGGTCGATGCCGGCGCTGGCGCGGTAGTCGGCGCATATGGATTCAGCGGTGCCGGCGATGGCGGCGCAGCGCTCGTACTCGGCCAGCGCTTCGGGCGCGAAGGCCGCGAGGCCGGCATGGCGCGCCCCCATCACGCTGCGCACGTAGCGCACCGGGTCGGAGGCGATCAGCGCCTCGGGCAGCGGCGGCGGCTGGATCAGGAAGAACCAGTGCCAGTAGGCGCGGGCGAAGGCCTCGCCGGTGTTGCGGTACATGGCCAGCGTGGGCGCGATGTCCAGCAGCAGCAGGCGTTCCACCGCTTGCGGATGGTCCAGCGCGAGGCGATGCGCGACGCGCGCGCCGCGGTCGTGCGCCAGCACCTGGAAGCGCTCGTGGCCCAGCGTGCGCATGACGTGCAGCGCATCGCGCGCCATCTCGCGCTTGGCATAGTTCGCGGACTGTTCGGCGGCGGCGGGGCGGCCGGAGTCGCCGTAGCCGCGCAGGTCCATCAGCACGACGCTGAAGCGCTCGGCCAATTGCGGCGCCACGCGGTGCCACATGCCCTGGCTCTGCGGATGGCCGTGCAGCAGCAGCAGCGGTGCGCCCTGCCCCGCGCGGCGCACCTGCAGTGCGACGCCGTCGCGCGTCATGGGGACCAGTTCGAAGCCTTGCAGCATGGGGCTGATTCTGCGCCAGCGGGGGGCGCACCAACAAGCAATAATCCGGCAAGCGATTCTTTCCATCCATGCAGCAATCCAGCCCCAACCTCGACCGCGCCGACCTCGTGCTGCTGCTGGCCATCCGCGAGCACGGCAGCCTGGCCGGCGCGGCGTCGGCCGCCGACGTCGTGCCTTCGGTCATCACGAAGCGCCTCGCGGCGCTGGAGGCGCGCCTGGGGCTCAAGCTGTTCCAGCGGACGACGCGCAAGGTCGTTCCCACGCCCGAAGGCGACGCGCTGTGCGAGCGCGCGGTCGGCCTGCTGGCGGGCTTCAGCGCGATGGAAGCGGAGCTGCAGGAGCGGCAGAAGGAGCCGGTCGGGCGCATCCGCCTGGCGGCCACCTTCGGCTTCGGCCGCCTCTGGCTGGGCCCTGCCCTGGCGGACTTCCAGGCCCGGCATCCGCAGCTCGAGGTGCAGCTGCAGCTGGTGGAACAGCTGCCCGACCTGGCGGTGGAGGGTTTCGACGGCGCCGTGTGGCTGTGGGCCGTGCGCGGCCAGCGCGCCAGCGAATGGACCGGCCGGCGGCTGGCGCGGAACCAGCGCGTGCTGGCCGCAGCGCCCGACTACCTGCGCCGCCGCAGCACGCCCGCGAGCGTCGAGGAACTGGCCGCGCACGACTGCCTGGTGGTGCGCGAGAACGAGCAGTTCGACGTCTGGCGCCTGCAGCGCGAACGCGACCGCTCGGAAGTGCGGGTGCGCGTCGGAGGGCGGCTTTCCAGCAACTCCGGCGAGCTGGTGCGCGACTGGTGCCTGGCCGGCCACGGCATCATGTTGCGCAGCCTGTGGGACATCGCGGGCGCGCTGGCCGCCGGCGAGCTGGTGCGAGTGCTGCCGGGTTACGCGATGGTGGATGCGGACATCCACTGGCTGGCGCCGCATACGACGGCCACGCCCAAGCGCATCAAGCTGCTGGTGGATTTCCTGGCGGAGCGGTTCCGGGCCGAACCGTGGAAGGTCAGGAGCGAGGCTGGCGCACGACCAGGCTCACGCCCACGGCGGTAAGGGCCACCCCCGCCACGATCGCCGGGGTGATCGGCTCGCCGAACAGCAACCAGGCCATCACCGCCGTCGTCGGCGGCACCAAGTACATGAGGCTGGTCACGGTGGTCGCCGCCCCGCGCTGGATCAACAGGTACAGCAGCGAGCTGCCGCCCAGCGTGAGGCCCAGCACCGACCACGCCATCGCGCCGGCGAGCTGGCCATTGAGGCTGCCGTCGCCATGGAACCAGCGCATGCCCTCGGTCTCCAGCAGCGCCAGCGGCAGCGTGACGACGAAGGCCGACGCCAGCTGCACCAGGTTGGCGGTGCGCACGTCGCAGGGCGCGACGAAGCGCTTCTGGTACAGCGTGCCGGCGGTGATGCCGCACAGCGCCACCAGCGCGAAGGACAGGTTGAGGGGATGCACCTCGCCCAGCCCGAGCTTCTGCCAGACCACCAGCAGCAGCCCCGCCAGGCCGAGCGCAAGGCCGGCCCACTGCTTCGGCGCGACCCGGCCGCCCCAGGCCGCCACCCAGAAGGCGGTCAGCACCGGCTGCAGGCCGACCAGCAGCGAAGACAGCCCCGCGCCCATGCCCAACTTCACCGCGCCCCACACGCCGCCCAGGTAGAGCGCGTGCATCAGGATGCCGGTGACGGCGAGGTGGCCGAACTGCGCCGCGCCCTGCGGCCACGCCGCCCGCGCGGCCAGCGCCCACAGCAGGAAGCACGCGACCGACAGCACGTAGCGCAGCGCCAGGAACTTCATCGGCGGCGCGTGCGGCATGCCGTAGCGCGCGACGATGAAGCCGGTGGCCCAGATCAGGACGAAGACGGCGGGCATGGCCCGCAGCAGCGGGTCCTCGCGCGAGGCGGTGACGCTCACGGCGCTATTTCTTCACGCGCCGGCGGATCTCGGGCAGCGCCTTCTGCAGGTAGTAGATCATCGACCAGACCGTCAGGATGGCCGACAGCCAGATCAGCCAGTGGCCCCACACGTTGGTGTCGATGGCGCCGAACAGGCGGCCGTCGTACAGCAGGAAGGGGATGGCGATCATCTGCACGGTCGTCTTCACCTTGCCGAGCATGTGCACGGCCACGCTCTTGGAGGCGCCGATCTGCGCCATCCACTCGCGCAGCGCGGAGATGGCGATCTCGCGGCCGATGATGATCAGCGCGACGAAGACGTCGGCCCGCTGCTGGTCCACCAGCACCAGCAGCGACGCGCACACCAGGAACTTGTCGGCCACCGGGTCGAGGAAGGCGCCGAAGGACGAGGTCTGGTTCAGCTTGCGCGCCAGGAATCCGTCCAGCCAGTCGGTCGCCGCGAACACGATGAACATCACCGTGGCGATCAGATTCTGCAGGTGGGGATCCCATCCCAGGTAGAACACCCCGATCAGCAGCGGGATGGCAACGATGCGCGTCCAGGTCAGGAGCGTCGGGACGGTGAAGAACATGGACCCCGATTGTGCATGACGCCGTGGCCCGCTCAGTGCAGCGCGCGATAGATCTCTTCGGCCAGCTCGCGCGAGATGCCTTCGACGGTGGCAATGTCCTCCACGCTGGCCGCCGCCACCCCCCGCACGCCGCCGAAGCGCTGCAGCAGCCGGGCCCGCTTCTTGGCGCCGACGCCGGGAATTTCCTCCAGCTGGCTGCCGCCCACCCGCACCCGCGCCCGGCGCGCGCGCATCCCCGTGATGGCGAAGCGGTGCGCCTCGTCGCGGATCTGCGCCACCAGCATCAGGGCCGCCGATTCGCGGCCCAGGTAGATCTTCTCGCGGCCGTCGGCGAACACCAGTTCCTCCAGGCCCACCTTGCGGCCCTCGCCCTTCTCCACGCCCACGATCACGGACAGGTCCAGCCCCAGCTCCGCGAACACCTCGCGCGCCATGCTCACCTGGCCGCGGCCACCGTCCACCAGCACCAGGTCCGGCAACCGCTGCGCGCTGCCGCCGCCACCGATCTTGATCTTCCGGGGCGGCTCCGCCGAGACCAGCGCCTCGGGTGCGGCCTCGGCCACGATGGCGACGGCTTCCAGCGCCGGCTCGGCCTGCGCATCCGCCTGGACCTCGTCGACGGCCGCGGCTTCCTCCTCCTCCGACGGCGTGGCTTCCGGCGTGTCGCGCCCGGCCTGCGCCAGCTTGGCGTAGCGCCGCGTCAGCACCTGCCGCATGGCCGCATAGTCGTCGCCCGGCGTGATGCCCTCGATGTTGTAGCGGCGGTACTCGCGGTTCTGCATCGCATGGTGGTGGAACACCACGCACGAAGCCTGCGTGGCTTCGCCCGCCGTGTGCGAGATGTCGAAGCACTCGACGCGGAAGGTGTCCAGGTGGTCGGGCGCGAGATCCAGCGCGTCCACCAGCGCGCGGGTACGCGCCTGCTGCGAGCCTTCCTCGGCCAGCAGCCGCGCCAGCTGGATGGCGGCGTTCTTCTCCGCCATCTCCAGCCACAGGCGGCGCTGGCCGCGCGGGTTGTGCACGGCGGCGATGCGGCCGCCCGCCTGCAGCGACAGCGCCTCGACCAGTTCGCCCGCGACCGGATGGCTGGTGATCAGCGCCGCCGGCACCGGCACGCCCAGGTAGTGCTGCGCGATGAAGGCTTCCAGCACCTGCACTTCCACCGGCTGCGCCGCCACCGCGTCGGCGGCGTCGTCGAAGTCCTGCACCGCCGTCGCATCCTCGACGTGGCTGGGAAAGTAGGCGCGGTCGCCCAGGTGGCGGCCGCCGCGCACCATGGCCAGGTTCACGCAGGCCTTGCCCCCTTGCACCTGCACCGCGAGGATGTCCACGTCCTTGTCGGAAGCCGTCTCCACCGACTGCTGGTGCAGCACCTTGGACAGCGCGCCCATCTGGTTGCGCAGTTCGGCCGCCTGCTCGAACTCCAGCTTCTCGGCATGCGCCAGCATGCGGCTTTCCAGCGCGTTCAGCACCGACTGGGTGTCGCCGCGCAGGAAGGCCTCGGCGTTCAGCACATCCTGCTGGTAGTCCTCGGGCGAAACGAGGTTCACGCAGGGGCCGGTGCAGCGCTTGATCTGGTACAGCAAGCAGGGCCGCGTGCGGTTGGCGAACACCGTGTCCTCGCAGGTGCGCAGGCGGAACACCTTCTGCAGCAGCTGGATCGATTCCTTGACCGCCCAGGCGCTCGGATAAGGGCCGAAGTAGCGGTGCTTGCGGTCCACCGAGCCGCGGTAGTAGGCGACCCGCGGAAAGACCAGCGAAGTCGGCGCGTCGGCGCGGGCGTTGGGGCCCGAGCGGTCGGCGGTGCCGGTGATCTTGAGGAAGGGGTAGCTCTTGTCGTCGCGGAACAGGATGTTGTAGCGCGGCGCAAGGGTCTTGATCAGGTTGTTCTCGAGCAGCAGCGCCTCGGCTTCCGAGCGCACCACCGTCGTGTCCAGCCGCGCGATCTTGCCGACCATGTGGCCGATGCGCGTGCCGCCGTGGTTCTTGGTGAAGTAGCTGGAGACGCGCTTCTTCAGGTTGCGCGCCTTGCCGACGTACAGCACGCCCCCGTCCGCGTCGTAATAGCGGTACACGCCGGGCAGCCCCGGCAGGGCGCTGACTTGCGCCAGCAGTTCTTCTGAGTGGTCCGACACCATCCGCCTATTATCGGAGCGCCATGCGCTGGGACATTTTCTGCAAGGTGATCGACAACCACGGCGACGCGGGCGTCTGCTGGCGGCTGGCCGCGGAACTGGCCGCGCGCGGCGACCTGCCGCGCCTGTGGATCGACGACCCGGCGCCGCTGCAGTGGATGGCCCCCGGCCATCCTGGCGTGGAAGTGGTGCACTGGACCGCGGAGCCGCCCCCCCTGGTGCCGGGCGACGTGGTGGTCGAGGCTTTCGGCTGCGACCCGCCGGATGCCTTCGTCGAGCGCATGGCGCGGGCCACGCGGCCGCCGGCCTGGATCAACCTGGAATACCTGTCCGCCGAAGCCTTCGTCGAACGCAACCATGGCCTGGCCTCGCCGGTCAGCCAGGGGCCGGGCGCGGGACTGACGAAGTTCTTTTTCTATCCCGGCTTCAGCGAGCGCACCGGGGGCCTGATCCGCGAACAGGACCTCGGCGCGCGGCGCGCGGCCTTCGACCGCAGCGAATGGCTGCGGCAGTGGGGCGTCACGCCGGGCGCGAGCCAGGTCGTCAGCCTGTTCTGCTACGAGCCCCCGCACCTGGCCGACCTGCTGCGGCATCTGGCGGCCGGCACGAGCCCGTGCGACCTGCTGGTCACCACCGGCCGCGCCAGCGCAGCCACCGAAGCCGCGCTGGCCGGCCTGGCCGCCACGCACGCCGGCTGGAACGCGGCCGGCGCGCTGCGCCTGCACTGGCTGCCCCTCCTCGGCCAACGGGAATATGACCTGCTGCTGTGGTCCTGCGACCTCAACTTCGTGCGCGGCGAGGACTCGGTGGTGCGCGGCCTGCTGGCCGGCGTGCCATGCGTGTGGCAGATCTATCCGCAGGACGACGCGGCCCACCACGCCAAGCTGGAAGCCTGGCTGGCCTGGTTGCGGCCGGCGCCGGCGCTGGCCCGCTTCCACCGCGTCTGGAACGGGCTCGAGGCCGGCCCGCTGCCGGCGCCGGATCCGGCCGGCTGGGGCCCGGAGGCACTGGCGGCGCAGGCCCGGGCACTGGCTCTGCCGGAGCTGGTAACCACGCTGCGGCAGTTCGTTCTCGCTCGCGGTAGAATCTAGGGCTTTGTGTTCGGGGCCCTGGCCCGGAACCCCACCAGCCGCCACCCGCAATCCCGATTCTTGCGCGCGCCGCGGCCACTCTCACCGAAGACACCGTCATGAAAATCGCTCAAGAAATCCGCGCCGGCAACGTGATCATGCAGAACGGCCAGCCCTGGGTCGTGCTGAAGACCGAATACTCGCGCGGCGGCCGCAACTCGGCCACCGTCCGCATGAAGCTCAAGAGCCTGCTGAACAACCAGGGCACCGAGACCGTGTTCAAGGCCGACGACAAGATGGACCAGATCGTGCTGGAGAAGAAGGACTGCACGTACTCCTACTTCGCCGACCCGATGTACGTCTGGATGGACGCCGAATACAACCAGTTCGAGGTGGAAGCCGAGAACATGGGCGACGCCCTGAACTACCTGGAAGACGGCATGCCCGCCGAAGTGGTGTTCTACGAAGGCAAGGCGATCTCCGTCGAACTGCCGACCAGCGTCGAGCGCGAAATCACCTGGACCGAGCCGGCCGTCAAGGGCGACACCTCGGGCAAGGTCCTGAAGCCCGCCAAGCTGTCCACCGGCTACGAAATCGGCGTGCCGATCTTCGTCGCCCAGGGCGACAAGGTCGAAATCGACACCCGCACCGGCGAATACCGCAAGCGCGTCTAAGCCCGCCAGGCGAACGAAAGGCTCCGCAAGGAGCCTTTTTTACGCGTGTTCGACCTCCTTTCCATCGCCCTTCCCTTCCGCATGCAGCCGGGCCTGCAGCGGATGGCGCAGGGCCGGCACCTGACGCCGCTGGCTCCCGGCAGCGCGCTGTGGCACGAGAAGAAGCAAGTCGTGGACGCGGGGGCCAGCCGCCTGTGCGTGCCCGGCTTCGATCCGGGGCCGGCCATCGCGGCGATCCTGCGCCGCGCCGGTGCTGAAGGCCTCGCGGCCGGTGAGCCGATCGAGCTCGCCTTCGAGCAGGACTTCGCGGTGCTCGATGGCGCCAGCACCACCCTGCCCTGGCTGTGCGTCTGCGCGCCCTCGCACTGGGCGCCCGAGGAGAAACTGGGGCTGCCGTTCACCGCGGTGCACGCGCCGGTGGCGGACAACCAGCTGCTGCTGGGCGCGGCGCGGCACCTGGCGCAGACGGTCACCAACGGCGGCGAATGGGAACGCTCGGTCTGGACGATCTCGCCCAGCGGCCGCCACGACCAGCATCCGCAACGGCATCCGCGCACGCCCTGGCCGGACGACGAAGGCGATGCCTTCGCGCAGCGCCTCTTCCTGCGCGCCGAGCGCCAGACCTTCTTTCCGATCGGCGAAGGCAGCGGCCAGGCCGTGTTCACCATCCACGTCATGCTGCAACCGCTGGCCGAAGCCGTGGCCACGCCGGCCCATGCGCAGCGCCTGCACGCGGCGCTGGCTACCATGAGCGACGCCGTGCTGGCGTACAAGGGCCTCACGCCGGCGCGCGAGCGCCTGCTGGCGTGGCTGCAGGCACGGGGCGCCTGATGGAACTGCTGGCGCGCATCGCGCAGGTCATCGTGCCGGTGTTCCTGATCGTGGGCATCGGCTACTTCTACGCGCGCTGGCGCCGCCCCGACATGGGCGGCTTCAACCGCATTGTGCTGGACGTGCTGTCGCCCCTGATCGTCTACACGGCGCTCGCCGGCAAGGAGTTCCACCTGCGCGAGCACCTGCCGCTGCTGGGCGGCGGCGCGCTCCTGATCCTGGGCACCGGCGTGGTGGCCTGGGGGCTCGCGCGGCTCACGCACACCGCACCGCGCACGCTGGTGCCGGTGGTGATGTTCAACAACAGCGGCAACATGGGCCTGCCGGTGGCGCTGCTGGCTTTCGGGCCGCAAGGCCTGGCGGCGGCGGTCGGCCTGTTCTCGATCGCCAACGTGATCCATTTCTCGCTGGGCGCGCGCATCACCAGCGCCCATGCGCGCACGCGGGACCTGCTGCTCAGCCCCTTGATGATCGCCAGCGCGCTCGGCTTCGCCAGCGCCGCCAGCGGCGTGCGGCCGCCCGACATGCTGTTCAACGGCATGAAGATGCTGGGCGACGCGATGGTGCCGCTGATGCTGTTCGCGCTGGGCGTGCGCCTCACGCAGCTGCGGCGCAGCGACGTGCCGCGCGGCCTGCTCGGCGCGTTTGCGCGGCCGGTGATCGGCCTGCTGGTCGCCGTGCCGCTGGCGTGGGCGCTGGGCCTCGAAGGCATGGCGCGGGCGCAGCTGATCCTGTTCGGCGCCTTGCCGCCGGCAGTGATGCAATACCTGCTGGCCGAACGCTACGAGCAGGAGCCGGAAAAGGTCGCGGCGATGATCCTGCTGGGGAATGCGCTCGCGGTGGTGTTCGTGCCCCTGGGGCTGGCGCTGGCGCTTTGATCAGACCCGGTGCATGAGCACCCAGACCAGCAGCGAACCGACAACCAACGCCGTGCCGACGACGGCGCCCCAGATCATCGGGTGCGCGCCGCGCGAAACGGCGGCCGGCTTGCCTTCCGGCCACGGTGCCAGCGGCGGCAGGGCGCCCACCAGGTCCGCCGCCGACTCCGGCGTGAACAGCTCCAGCACCAGCCGCTGCAGCTTGCCCGCGCCGTCCTGCCGCAACGCCAGCTCCACCAGGCTGCCGCGCGCCCGCGCATGCACCAGCTCGCTCAGCGCGATCTTGACCCGGTCTTCCTTCCAGCCGAGGCCGGTGCGGAAGCGGCCGCTCAGGCGCAGCGCCTTGGTCTGCAGCCGCACCTCGATCTCGTCCTTGAACTTGGGAATGGCGACGCCCTTGGCCTCGACCAGGGCGGCTGAATGCACGGCCTGCACCACGGAATAGCTGCCGCTGCGGCTGGCCTCGAAGCCGCCGTCGGGCCGTCCCATCTTCACCAGGTCGGCCACGGTGAGCTGCTGGCCATTGCCCGCCACCACGACGTCGGCGCTGGTCAGCGTCTTCTTGATGCGCATCCCGACGATGGTGCGCCGGTCGTACGGGCCCACACGGCGGCCCTGCAGCAGCACGTGATACAGCGGCTGATCCAAGTCTGGTCCCCTCTTCGTCCCGCCGCAAGGATAGCGGCCGCCCGCGAGGTGTAAAGCGCGAAAACCGCCACAATGCGCCCTATGTCTTCCACCCGCAACATTCATGACCGCCGGCTGGCCGACGCCTGGGCCACGCTCAAGTCCCACGCGGACCAGGGGCTGCCGCTGGACCACGACGCCAGCCGCCTGGCCTTCGTCGACCCCGAGTTCCTGCTGCGCCGCGAAACGCGCGGCATCCGCTTCCAGCTCGAGCTGCTGAAGCCCGACCTGGAACAGGCCGCCTACGGCATCGAGAACACCATCGTCGTGTTCGGCAGCGCGCGCTTCCGCGACACCGAGGGCACCGAAGCGATGCTGAAAGCCGCCGAAGCCGGCGCCGACGAAGCGATCAAGAAGCGCGCCCGGGCGCTGGCCCGCAACACGCACTACTACGAGAACGCGCGCGCCTTCGGCCGCATCGTCGCCGAGTACAGCGAGGGCAAGGAGCCGCGCGACAAGCTGTTCGTCTGCACCGGCGGCGGTCCCGGCATCATGGAAGCCGCCAACCGCGGCAGCCACGAAGCCGACGGGGTCAGCGTCGGCCTGGCGATCGCCCTGCCGATGGAGGAAGCGGCCAACCCGTACGTCACGCCCGACCTGTCCTTCAAGTTCCACTACTTCGCCCTGCGCAAGATGCATTTCATGATGCGGGCGAAGGCGCTGGTGGCCTTCCCGGGCGGCTTCGGCACGCTGGACGAACTGTTCGAGGTGATCACCCTCGTGCAGACGCGCAAGGCGCGCCAGGTGCCCATCGTGCTGTTCGGCTCCGACTACTGGAAGCGGCTGATCAACTTCGACATGATGGTGGAGGAAGGCGTGATCTCGCCGGACGACCTCGCCCTGTTCCAGTTCGCCGACGACCCGCAGGTCGCCTGGGACCTGATCAAGACGTTCTATCGTCTCTGAGCCGGAAGGCCAGGCGGGTGCCGCCGCCGACGACGGCGGCGACCGTCCAGAACACGGCGCTGACGCCCACCAGCGCACCGGCGGTGCCGAACAGCATCGGCATCGCGACGCTGGAGGCGTTGATCACCATCATGCGCATGCCCACCGCCTCGCCGTGGCGATGCTCCGGCGTGATGGTGTGCAGCATGCTCATGACCATCGGCTGCACCATGCCCAGCGCCAGCCCCAGCAGCACCGAACAGATGCCCATGGTGACGGCCGTGTGCATCAGGGGGTAGACCGCGTAGATCGCGCTGGTGGCGATCATGGCCGTGGCGATCAGCGCCCATTCGCGCACCCGCGCCGCCACCATCGGCAGCAGCACGCGGATCGCGGCCGCGGCGATGGCGAACACGCCCAGGATGGTGCCGATCACCGAGGCCGACAGGCCGCGCTCGTGGCCCAGCACCGGCACCACGAAGGTGTGCACGTCCCAGGCCGAGGACAGGAACCAGTTCACCAGGATCAGGCGGCGGAACATGGGGTCCTCGAACAGGTCCCAGGCGCGGCCCCGCGGCCGGTTGCGATGCTCCTCGGACAGCGGCACTTCGCGTGCGGTGCGGATGAAGAACCAGGCCGCCAGCGGCAGCACGGCCATCAGGAAGAAGGCCGCGCGAAAGCCTGCATGGTCGATCAGCAGGCCGGCGGCAAAAGGCCCCAGGAAGTTGGAGAAGGCCGGCCCGATCGCCAGCCAGGAAAAGGCCTGCTTCAGTTGCGCCGGCGAGCCGGCGGCCCGGCCCACGTGGCGCTGCAGCGCGATCACGGCGCTGCCGGTGGCGCCGCCGGTCAGCAACGCGGCCAGGCACAGCACCGGAAAGATGGGAAAGGCAAAGGCCAGCCCGGCGCCCAGGCAGGCGGCGGCGGCGCTGATCGCCACTGGCCGCTTCAGGCCGTGGCGGTCGGCATAGCGGCCGGCGGGCAGCGACAGGAAGACCTGCGTCAGCGCGTATAGCGAGATCAGCACGCCGACCGCCAGCTCGCTGTAGCCCTCGCGCAGCGCCAGCAGCGGCGTGGCCATGCGCATGCCGGCCATGCAGGCGTGGATGAAGATCTGGCCGGTGATCAGCCGCGCGAGCTCGCGCGGCGTGGCGGGCGTGACCTCAGTCGCTGTCGTCACTGTTGTCTTCGGCCGGCGGCAGCAGCGCCTGCGCCTGCGCGTCGGGCAGCGCCTCCACCACTTTCAGCGCGCGGCGCATCTGCTTGGTGCGCGTGTCGGCCTTCTCCAGCGTGTCGGACGCCTTCTGCACCTGCTCCTTGATGCGCGCGACCCATTCGCCGTAGCGCTCGAATTCGGTCTTGACGGCGCCCAGCACCTTCCACACTTCGCTGGCCTGCTGCTCCAGCGCCAGCGTGCGAAAGCCCATGTGCAGGCTGTTCAGCATGGCCAGCAGCGTGGTCGGGCCGGCCAGTGTCACGCGGTAGTCGCGCTGGATCTTGTCCATCAGGCCGGGCCGGCGCAGCACTTCGGCGTACAGGCTCTCGATGGGCAGGAACAGGATCGCGAAGTCGGTGGTGAAGGGCGGGCAGAGGTAGGACTCGCAGATGGTCTTGGCTTCCTCGCGGATGCGCACTTCCAGCGCGCGGCCCGCGCTGTCGACGCCGGCCGCATCGGCGCGGTCGTGGGCGTCGAGCAGGCGCTCGTAATCCTCGCGCGGGAACTTGGCGTCGATCGGCAGCCAGACCGGCACGCCGTCGTCGCTGCGGCCCGGGAAGCGGATGGCGAAGTCCACGCGCTGGTTGCTGCGCGGCTTGGTCTCGACCTGCTTGCCGTACTGCTCGGTGGTGAGCACCTGTTCCAGCAAGGCCTCCAGCTGCACTTCGCCGAACATGCCACGGGTCTTGACGTTGGTCAGCACGCGCTGGAGGTCGCCGACGCCGGTCGCCAGGCTCTGCATCTGGCCCAGGCCCTTGTGCACCTGCTCCAGGCGCTCGGCCACCTGCCGGAAGCTCTCGCCCAGGCGCGTCTCCAGCGTGGCCTGCAGCTTCTCGTCGACGGTCTTGCGCATCTCGTCGAGCTTGGCTGCGTTGGTCTGCTGCAGCGAGGCGAGCTGCGCGTCGAGCGTGGCCCGCACCTCGCCGAGCCGCCGGCCGTTGGCTTCGCCCAGCGAATTCAGCTGCGTCGCCAGCGTGTCGGCCAGCGTCTTCTGCATCAGCGTGAGCTGCTGCGAGAAAGCGTCGATCTGGCTGTTCTGCGTGCGCGTGGCCTCCGCGCTCTGCCGCACCACGGCCTCCTGGAAAGTGCCGAGGGTGTGCATCAGCTCGGTGCGCACGCCGCGCGACGACTCGCTGATCTCGCGCCGCAATTCGCGCTCGAGCCGTTCGCTGGCGGCCAGCAATTCGGCCCGGCCGGTTTCCGGCACCGGCGGCTTCTTCAGCAACAGGGCCACCAGCAAGACCACGCTGGCGAGGCCCAGCGCCATGACGATCCAGATTTCCACGCGCGCTTACTTCTTCTTCAGGACTTCGGGGTTGAGGGGGGTGAGCGGCTTGCCGTGCACCAGGTAGCCGACCAGGTTGTCGGCGGCGAGCTGGGCCATCGCCCGGCGCGTGGGCACCGTGGCGCTGGCGATATGCGGCGTGAGCACGACGTTGCTGCAGGCGAGCAGGTCCGGATGCACCTTGGGCTCGCCCTCGAACACGTCGAGCCCTGCGGCGGCGATCTGCTTCGCCTGCAGCGCGCGGGCCAGCGCCGCGTCGTCGACGATGCCGCCGCGCGCGATGTTGACCAGCGTCGCGGTCGGCTTCATCTTCGCGAGTTCGGCGGCGCCCATGGCGTGGTGCGATTCGGCGGAGTAAGGCAGCACCAGCACCAGGTGGTCGGCACTTGCCAGCAGTTCGTCCTTGGCCACGTAGCGCGCCTTGCACTCCGCCTCCAGCGCCGGCGAGAGGCGCGAGCGGTTGTGATAGATGACGTTCATGCCGAAGCCGTGGGCGCCGCGCCTGGCGATGCCCTGCCCGATGCGGCCCATGCCCAGGATGCCGAGCGTGCTGCCGTGCACCTCGGCGCCGGCGAACATGTCGATCGCCCACTTGTTCCACTTGCCGGCGCGCAGGAAATGTTCGCTCTCGGCGATGCGGCGGGCCGTGGCCATCAGCAGCGCGAAGCCGAAGTCGGCGGTCGTCTCGGTGAGCACGTCGGGCGTGTTGGTGCCAAGAACGCCGCGCGCCGTCATGGCGGGCACGTCGAAGTTGTTGAAGCCGACGGCCATGTTGGCGCACAGCTTCAGGCCGGGACACGCGGCCAGCAGCTCGGCGTCGATGCGCTCGCTGCCGGTGGTGAGCACGCCCACCTTGCCTTGCAGGCGCTGCAGCAGCTCGGCGCGGCTCCAGACCTCGTCGGCCTGGTTGTGCGTGACGTCGAAGTGCTGCTGCAGGAAGGCGATGGTTTCCGGGAACACGGCCCGGGCGACGAGGATGGCGGGTTGGGTCATGGCTTGGCGGAAGTTTGCGCGGCGGCCGCGGACGCGGCGCCGATGGGGGCGTGGCCGCCGCGGCCGTGGAGCTCGGGATTCCAGCCCACCACCGCCATCAGCAACGCATAGCCCAGAAGATAACCCACGGCCACGTGCCAGCCGCCGCGGATCCACGCGCCGACCGAACGGCCTTGCGGGTACATGCTGCACAGGGCGACGCCGGCCGAGGAACCGAACCAGAGCATCGAGCCGCCGAAGCCCACCGCGTAGGCCAGGAAGCCCCAGTCGTAGCCGCCCTGGCGCAGCGCCAGCGCGGTCAGCGGGATGTTGTCGAAGACGGCGCTGACGAAGCCCAGGCCCAGCGTGGTGCCCCAGGACGCCGCGGGCAGCGCCTTCACCGGCATCATCGCGGCGCACATCACGAGCGAGAGCAGGAAGATGCTGCCGCGCAGCGCGCCGGGCAGGAGCTTCCACGTGGGCGCGCGCCAGCCGGCGGTGGCCAGCAGCGCCACCCACACGGCCAGGCCGATCAAGGGCCATGCATTCAGCAGTTCCGGATTGCGCACGTTGAACCACACGTTGGTGGCGATCGCAGCCAGCAGGATGATGGCCACGATGGCCAGGCGCGCGTGATCGAGCGGCACGCCCACCGGGCTGTCCTTCACGATCGGCTGGTGCGCGTGCTGCTGGCGCGCCGCCACGACGCCGAAGAAGAGGATGGCCGCCAGCGCGCCGACGTAGGCCTCGAACACCTGGCCCGGCCGCACGCCGGCGATCCACATCATGGTGGTCGTGGTGTCCCCCACCACGCTGCCGGCGCCGCCGGCATTGCTGGCCGCAACGATGGCCGCGAGGTAGCCGATGTGCACCCTGCCGCGAAAGAGGACGTGCGCCATGGCGCCGCCGATCATGGCCGCCGCGATGTTGTCCAGGAAGCTGGAGAGCACGAAGATGATCAGCAGCAGGCAGAAGCCGCCCTTCCAGTCGTCCGGCAGGAAGCGCGGCAGCAGGTCGGTGACGCGGCTGCGCTCGAAATGGTCGGCCAGCAGCGCGAAGCCGAGCAGCAGGCCGAGCAGGTTGCCGAGCGTCACCCATTCGTGGTGCAGCAGCCCCACGAGCCCCGGCAGGCCGGGCACCCCGGCAAAGTCGCCGAACAGCAGCTTGTAGCCGGCGATGACCAGCATGCCGGTCACCGCGACGTACAAGGTGTGGTGGTGGAACAGCGCGACCCCGGCCAGGGTCAGCGCGAACAGCAGGAAGTCGAGGGGGATGCCGGCGATGGTCAAGCCCGCATTATCCGCAATGCTCGGCCGTGGACTTCCGATTGTCGGCGGCGGCCTACGGTACGTGGCCGGTGGCTCCGACACCCCGCCCAAGCTGTGCGGCTAGATTGGATTGCAGGAAGCAACCGTTGGGAAATTCATGAACCAGGATCGCATCCAGGGCCGCTGGAAGCAGTTGAAGGGCAAGGTCAAGGAGCAGTGGGGCAAGCTCACGGACGACGACCTCGACGTCATCGCCGGCCGGCGCGACCAGTTGCTGGGACGCATCCAGCAGCGCCACGGCCTGGCCAAGGACGAAGCCGACCGCCAGGTGTCGGTGTTCGAAAGCAGCCATCCCGATCACCGTTTCGCCGACAGCGCGCCGCGCCGCGAGCGCGCCGAATGAGGACCCGCATGGACTACCGGATCGCCATCGTCGCCGCCGCCTTCGTGGCCGTGGCCGCCCACGCCACTCCCATGAGCCGCGAGGCGTACAAGGCGCAGGAGCTGCGCATCGAGGCCGAATACGACGCGGCGCAGGCGCGCTGCAAGCCGCTCAAAGGCAACGCGCGCGACGTCTGCAACGAGCAGGTGCGCGGCGTGCGCGACATCCAGCAGGCCGAACTGGCGCTGCAGTACAAGCCGACCGCCGATAACGACGAGAAGCTGCGCAACGCCAAGGCCGAAGCCATCTACGCGGTGTCGCTGCAGAAATGCAAGCCGCTGGACGGCAATGCACGCGAGGTCTGCCGCAAGGACGCGAAGGCGGTCTTTGCCGGCGCCAAGGCCGAAGCCAAGCTGCAGAAGGACGTCGTCGCGCAGCAGATGCGCTCGGACGGCATCGTGCGGGATCGCACCGAGCGCGACGACAAGGTCGCCGAGGCGCAGTTCAACGCGGCGCGCGAGCGCTGCGAGATGCTGCCGGCCGAGGGCCGCGACGTCTGCCTGCAGGACGCGCGCAGGCGCTTCGGCAAGCTCTGAGCTTCAGTCCAGCCAGCGCGTGAAGCCGGCCACCGGCTCGCGCGGCGTGTGGAAGCCGTTCACCGGCGCTTCCAAGTCGGCGTAACCCAAGGACATGCCGCACACCAGCATCTCGGTGTCGCGCGCGCCCACGTGCGGCAGGATGATGCGGGCGAAGCTGTTCCAGGCCGCCTGCGGGCAGGTGTGCAGGCCCCGCGCGCGCGCCGCCAGCATGATGTTCTGCAGGAACATGCCGTAGTCCATCAGCGAACCGCGGCCCATCACGCGCTCCATGGTGAACATGAAGCCCACCGGCGCGTCGAAGAAGCGGTAGTTGCGCTGGTGCTGCGCATGCATCTTGTCCTTCTCGCCCTTGGCGATGCCCAGCAGGCCGTACAGGCTCCAGCCGTTCTCGCGCCGGCGGTCGATGTAGGGCGACACCCACTTCTCCGGGTAGTAGTCGTATTCCTCGCGGTACTCGTCGACCAGCGAAGGATCCTTGTAGATCGCGTCGTGGGCGGCGCAGACCTTGTCCACCAGCGTGTCGCGCGACTCGCCCTGCAACACGTAGACGTTCCACGGCTGGGTGTTGGTGCCGGAGGCGGCGCGGCGGGCGACCTCGAGGATCTCCTCGATCAGCGGGCGGGGCACTTCCTTCTCGCGCAGGAAGGCGCGGCAGGAAAAGCGGCTGGCGATGGCCGCGTCGACGCTGGCGGGGTCGGCCACCACGGTGGCGACCTGGGACGTTTCGGGATTCACTGCAGGGCCTCCAGGACCTTTTTCAGCGGCGCCGGCAGCGCCGCGGGACGGCGCGTGGCGCGGTCGACGTAGACGTGGATGAAATGGCCCTTGGCCACGGTGAGCGGCTCGCCGGCGAGGAACAGGCCGACTTCGTAGCGCACGCTGGAACTGCCGATGCGCGCGACCCGCAGGCCGGCCTCGATCGACTGCGGAAAGGCCACCGGCGCGAAGTAGTTGCACTGGGTCTCGATCACCAGGCCGATGGTTTCGCCATTGTGGATGTCGAGGACGCCCTGCTCGATCAGGTGCGCGTTGACGGCGGTGTCGAACCAGCTGTAGTAGACGACGTTGTTGACGTGGCCGTAGGCGTCGTTGTCCATCCAGCGCGTGGTGATCGGGCGGAAGGCGCGGTAGCCTTCGCGGCCTTCGGGGCGCGGCTTCTCTTGGGTCTCGCTCATCGCGGTCGATTGTGCCAGCGGCGTGCATAGGCCGCCGCCGCGGCAAAGGTGTTCACCTGCACCTGCACCGTGTCCTCGATGCGGTGGCCGTAGCCGCCGGCCATGGCGAAGGCGAGCGGCACGCCGCGCTGCCAGGCCCAGTCGAACACGCGGCGGTCGCGCGCCTCGAGGCCGTCCCAGGTGAGCTTGAGGCGGCCCAGGCGGTCGCCCTCGTGCGGGTCGGCGCCGGCTAGGTAGATCACCAGTTGCGGGTCGAAGCGCTGCGCCAGTTCCTCCAGCGCGCGTTCCAGCGCGTGCAGGTAGGCGTCGTCGCTGGTGCCATCGGGCAGGTCCACGTCCAGGTCCGAGGGCTCCTTGCGGAACGGGAAGTTGCGCGCGCCGTGCAGCGAGAGCGTGAACACCGACGGATCGTCGCGGAAGATGCGGGCCGTGCCGTTGCCCTGGTGCACGTCGAGGTCGACGATGGCGACCTGCAGTTCGCGGCGCTGGCGGCGCGCGTGCTCCGCCTGCATCAGGCGGATGGCGACGGCGGCGTCGTTGAAGACGCAGAAGCCGCCGCCCTTGTCGGCATAGGCATGGTGGGTGCCGCCGGCAATGTTGGCGGCCAGGCCCTCGCCGCCCAGGGCGGCACGGCAGGCCGCAATGGTCGCGCCGACCGAGCGCCGGGCCCGCTCCGCCATGGCCTGGCTCCAGGGAAAGCCGATCTCCCGCATGACCTTGGGATCGACCGAGCCGTCGCTGATGCCCTGGATGTAGGCCGGCGTGTGAACGAGCGCCAGTTCCCCGTCCGTGGCCGGTTCCGCCCGCATGAGCTGGACGTCGGGCACCTCGGCGGCCAGCCGGTCGCGCAGCATCCGGTACTTCTCCATGGGAAACCGGTGGCCGGGCGGCAGGGGCAGGACGAACTGGTCAGCGTAGAAAACGCGCATTTTTAGGTGGCACGGCCTAGATTGTTGCGCCGCAACAAAAAAGGCTTGCAGTGGCGGAAGACGTCCCTATAATTCAACCCATGCTGCACTGCAACATGAGCTGGGACCCTGGTCCCGGGTTCAGCGCAGACAGGAAGTTTGCCACCTCAACCCGTTTCCATCTGGAGAACCACCATGCTGACCGCTGAACAAATCCTGGCCGCCCAAAAAGCCAACGTCGAAACCCTGTTCGGTCTGACGACCAAGGCCTTCGAAGGCGTCGAGAAGCTCGTCGAGCTGAACCTGACCGCCTCCCGCGCCGCCCTGGCCGAAGCCGCCGAAACCACCCAGACCGTGCTGTCCGTCAAGGATGCGCAGGAACTGCTGGCCCTGCAAGCCGCCCTGTTCCAGCCCCTGGCCGAGAAGACCTCCGCCTACAGCCGCCACCTGTACGACATCTCGACGACCACCGGCGCCGAGTTCACCAAGGCTTTCGAAGGCCAGTTCGCCGACGTGCAGAAGAAGTTCCTGGCCGTCGTCGACAACGCCGCCAAGAACGCCCCGGCCGGTTCCGAGACCGCCGTCGCCGTCTTCAAGAGCGCCGTTGCCGCCGGCAACAACGCCCTGGAATCCGTGCAGAAGGCCGTGAAGCAGGCGACCGACGTCGCCGAAGCCAACTTCAACGCCGTGGCGACCACCGCCGTGAACGCGTCGAAGGGCACCACGGCCAAGGCCAAGCGCGCCGCCTGATTCTTACCAGTTGTCTCCTCGGGTCTCTCACGAGATCCAGTTAGCCTCCGGTCGCAAGACCGGGGGCTTTTTTCATTTCCGATTTCAATGCGCTTCGTGGGCTTTCGCTTCGAGCGCCGCCTTCAGCTTCGGCAGTGCCGCCAGCATCGCCGCCCGCCCTGCCTCGATCGCGCGCCGCTTGCCGGCGAAGTCCGCGCCGCTCATGCCGGCCAGCGCGGGGCGCACCAGCACCTCGGCGTCCTTGAGCTCCCAGCTGTTGATGCTCTTGCCCATGATGGCAAAGGTCTGCAGCAGGATCTGCACCGGGTCGCCGGAAGGGTTGCCCTCGGGCGGGCTGGAGATGTCGACCGCGATCACGACTTCCGCGCCCATCTGCCGCGCATAGCGCACCGGCACCGGCGAGACCAACCCGCCGTCCACGTATTCCCGGCTGCCGATCTTCACCGGCAGGAACAGCGCCGGCACCGCGCTCGATGCGCGCACCGCCGCGCCCGTGTCGCCGCGCTGGAACAGCACGCCTTGCCCAGTCGCCAGTTCGGTGGCCACCACGCCCAGGGGCAAGGGCAGGCTTTCGATCAGCTTGTTGTTCACTTGCGCATTGACGTAGCGCGCCAGCGCCTCGCCGCGCAGCATGCCGCGGTTGAACAGCGGCAGCGTCCAGTCGGCAAAGGCCGCTTCGTCCATGGCCATCGCGACGGCCTGCAGTTGCTGGCCGTTGCGGCCGCTTGCGTACAGCGCGGCCACGAGGCTGCCGGCCGAAGTGCCGACCACCAGGTCCGGCTTGATGCCGGCCTCTTCCAGCACCTGGATCACGCCGACGTGGGCAAAGCCGCGCGCCGCGCCGCCGCCCAGCGCCAGACCGATCTTCGGCGGCACCTTGGCGGCGGCGATGGGCGGGGTGGGCGGTGTTTCGGGCGGCTTCGGTGCGGAGGCGCAACCAGCGAGCAGAATGACGGCGGCGGCAAGCCAGCCACGGGAAAACTTCAGGGACATGGCAGACGATTGGGGATAATGACGTTTACGTAAACGTCAACTGCAACCAGGAGCGAGCATGGAAATCAAGGGCAAGGTATTCATTGTGACGGGCGGCGCGTCCGGCCTCGGCGAAGGCACGGCGCGCATGCTGGCCGCCGCGGGCGGCAAGGTCGTCGTGGCCGACATGCAGGCCGAGAAGGGCGAAGCGGTCGCCAAGGAAATCGGCGGCGCTTTCGTCAAGTGCGACGTGAGCCAGGAAGCCGACGGCCAGGCCGTGGTCGCCAAGGCCGTGTCCCTGGGCAAGCTGATGGGCCTGGTCAACTGCGCCGGCATCGCGCCCGCGGAGAAGACGGTCGGCAAGAACGGCGCCCACAACCTGGGCGTGTTCAGCAAGACCATCATGGTCAACCTGGTGGGCAGCTTCAACATGATCCGCCTGGCCGCCGAAGCCATGGCGAAGAACGAGCCCGAGTCGACCGGCGAGCGCGGCTGCATGATCTCCACCGCCTCGGTCGCGGCCTACGACGGCCAGATCGGCCAGGCCGCGTACAGCGCGTCCAAGGGCGGCGTGGTCGGCATGACCTTGCCCATCGCCCGCGACCTCGCGCGCAACGGCATCCGCAACATGACCATCGCCCCCGGCATCTTCGGCACGCCCATGCTGTTCGGCATGCCCAAGGAAGTGCAGGACGCGCTGGCCGCCAGCGTGCCCTTCCCCTCGCGCCTGGGCACGCCCGAGGACTACGCCAAGCTGGCAAAGCACATCTTCGAGAACGACATGCTCAATGGCGAGGTGATCCGCCTCGACGGCGCGATCCGGCTGGCGCCGAAATGACGGCCGCTCGCGGCGTTTGACCTCGGGTTTTCCTTAGACGCAATAGGCAGAAGCTTGGATGCGGATGCATCCAAGTGAACGGCTATCCTTGCGCTGGCCGCGATGGCCTGTGTCTTGCTAACGAATTCAACCCCACCGAGGAGAACACCGTGAGTCCTTTCCATCCCGTCCGAATGCTGGCGATCGCCGCCGCGTGCGCTTTCGCCCTGCCCCTTGCCCACGCCGGCAAGACGCTCGACGCCATCAAAGCCCGCGGCCAGGTCGTCTGCGGCGTCAACACCGGCCTGGCCGGCTTCTCGGAGGCGAACAGCAACGGCGCCTGGAGCGGCCTCGACGTCGACGTCTGCAAGGCCGTCGCCGCCGCCACGCTGGGCGATGCGAACAAGGTCAAGTGGGTGCCGCTGAACGCGCAGCAGCGCTTCACCGCGCTGCAGTCCGGCGAAATCGACGTGCTCTCGCGCAACACGACCTGGACCCTCACGCGCGATGCCTCGCTGGGCCTCACCTTCACCGGCGTCACCTACTACGACGGCCAGGGCTTCATGGTCCCCACCAAGAGCAAGATCAAGAGCGCCAAGCAGCTGAAGGGCGCGACGGTCTGCGTGCAGTCCGGCACGACGACCGAGAAGAACCTCACCGACTACTCGCGCGCCAACAACCTGAACATCAAGCCCGTGGTGTTCGAGAAGCTGGAGGCGACCAACGCCGCCTACTTCTCCGGCCGCTGCCAGGCCTACACCACCGACGCCTCCGGCCTCGCGTCCATCCGCAACAAGGAAGCCAAGTCGCCGGCCGACCACGTGATCCTGCCGGAGCTGATTTCCAAGGAGCCGCTGGCCGTGGCCGTGCGGCGCGGCGACGACGAGTGGGCCGCCATCGTGCGCTGGGTGGTGTTCGGCCTGATCGAGGCCGAGGAGTACGGCGTGACCCAGGCCAACGTCGACCAGATGGCCAAGGACAGCAAGGACCCGGTGGTCGGCCGCCTCCTGGGCACCACCGAAGACACCGGCAAGCTGCTGGGCCTGGACAAGGACTGGCTGGCCCGCGCCATCAAGGCCACCGGCAACTACGGCGAGATCTTCGAGCGCAACGTCGGCCCCAAGACCGCCCTCGCCCTGCCGCGCGGCAGCAACCAGCTGTGGTCCAAGGGCGGGTTCATGTACGCGCCCCCGGTGCGTTGATTCCCGCGCGACCGGCGCCTCCGCGCCGGCGGGTCGCGCTGTCCTGGCGCAGCCCCCGGCTGCGCGGCTGGGTCTACCAGCTGGTGGCGCTCGTCGTGATCGTGGGGCTCGTCGCGCTGCTGACCAGCACCACGCTGGCCAACATGCGCGCCCGCGGCATCCAGAGCGGCTTCGACTTCCTCGCGCAGCCGGCCGGCTTCGACATCGGCGAAGCCTGGTTCGGCTACGAGTCGAACGACGCCTACTGGAAGGCCTTCGCCGTCGGCGCGATGAACACCTTGCGCGTCGCCATCGTCGGCATCGTGCTTTGCACCATCCTGGGCGTGACCCTCGGCCTCGGCCGCTTCTCGCGCAACGCACTGGTGCGCGGCATCTGCTACGGCTACGTCGAGCTGTTCCGCAACGTGCCCGTGCTGCTGCAGCTGCTGGTGTGGTACCTGGCGCTCACCGAGTTCCTGCCGCCGCCGATGGAGCCCGTGGTCATCGGCCACCTGTTCTTCCTGAGCAAGAACGGCCTGTCCTTTCCTTCGCCCGTGTGGCTGCCGGGACATGGCCTGACCGTGGCGATCATCATCGCCGGCGTGGTGGCCGCGATCGCCTATGTCTTCGCGGCACGCCGGCATTTCGAACGCACCGGGCAGCCCTGGCCCGTGGCGCTGGGCGCGGCGGGAATCGTGGTCGCCGGGCTGGGCCTGGCGCTGCTGGCAGGCGGCGCGCCGCTCGACTGGGAATTGCCGGCCCTGAGCGAGATCCAGGTCGAGGGCGGCGCCTCCTGGACGCCCGAATTCCTCGCGGTGCTGCTCGGACTCGTGTTCTACACCTCCGCCTTCGTCGCGGAAGTGGTGCGCGCGGGCATCGCTTCGGTGCCCGCCGGGCAGATCGAGGCCAGTGCCGCGCTCGGCCTGCCGCGCATGCGGGCCATGCAACTGGTGGTGCTGCCGCAGGCGCTGCGGCTGATCGTGCCGCCGCTTACCAACCAGTACCTGAACCTCACCAAGAACTCGTCGCTGGCGGTGGCGGTCGGCTACCCGGACGTCGTGTCCATCGCCAACACGGCGATCAACCAGTCGGGCCGCGCGGTCGAATGCATCGCCATCATCATGGCGGTCTACCTCACGACCTCGCTGCTGACGTCGGCGGCCATGGCCTGGGTGAACCGGCGCGCGGCGCTGAAGGAACGGTGATGAACGACGCAGCCGCGATCGACTACGCCGTGATCCATCCCCGCGCCGCGCCGCACATCCGCACGGGGCGCACGGCCTGGCTGCGCGCCAACCTGTTTTCGGGTGTCTTCAGCAGCATCGCCACGCTGCTGGTGGCCGCTGCCGCGCTCTGGCTCGGATGGCACGCCTTCGACTGGGGCGTGCTGCACGCGGTCTGGAAGGCCGACGCCGACACCTGCCAGGCCGCCCGCGGCATCGGCGCCTGCTGGGGCGTCGTTGCGGAAAAGGGCCGCTTCATCATCATGGGCCGCTACCCGCATGCCGAGCACTGGCGGCCGCTGCTGGCCATGGCGATCCTGCTGACGCTGGTGGTGGGCAGCTGCATGCCGCGCTGCTGGAAGGGCGCGCTGCTGGTGCCGGCCTGGGTGCTGGGGCTGGCCAGCTGTTTCATGTTGATGGCGGGCGGCGTCCTGGGCTTGCAAAAGGTGCCGACCGACCAGTGGGGCGGCCTGCCGCTGACGCTGATGCTGACCGTGCTCTCGATGGCCCTGGCCTTTCCGCTCGCGGTGCTGGTGGCGCTCGGGCGGCGCTCCAACATGCCCGCCATCCGCAGCCTGTGCACGCTCTACGTGGAATTGATCCGTGGCGTGCCGCTGATCTCGGTGCTGTTCATGGCGTCCTTCATGTTCCCGCTGTTCCTGCCGCCCGGCAAGTCGCCCGACGTGCTGGTGCGCATCGTGGCGGGCATCACGCTCTTCACGGCGGCCTACATGGCGGAGATCGTGCGCGGCGGCCTGCAATCGCTGGGCAAGGGCCAGGTCGAGGCGGCGGCGAGCGTAGGACTCGGCTACTGGCAGACGCAGCGCAAGGTGGTGCTGCCGCAGGCGCTGGGCGCGTCGGTGCCCAGCATCATGAACACCTTCATCTCGCTGCTGAAGGACACCTCGCTGGTGACCATCGTCAGCATGTACGAGCTGACCGGGGCGTTGTCGCTCGCGCTCGCCTCCGATCCCAACTGGCGGCCCTTCAAGATCGAGGGCTACCTCTTCATCGCCGCGATCTACTTCGCGCTGTGCTTCTCGATGTCGCGCTACAGCCTTTCCCTGGAGCGGCGCCTGGCCCGCAGCAAGCAACACTGACATGACCGAACCCATCGTCCGCTTCGACAACGTGAACAAGTGGTACGGCGACGGCTACCACGTGCTGCGCGACATAGAGCTCAGCGTCGCACCGGGCGAACGCGTGGTGATCTGCGGGCCTTCGGGCTCGGGCAAGTCCACGCTGATCCGCTGCATCAACGGCCTGGAGGACTACCAGGAAGGCAAGCTCACCGTCGCCGGCATTCCGCTGGGTGACGACGTGAAGGCGCTGGAAGCGGTGCGGCGCCAGGTCGGCATGGTCTTCCAGCAGTTCAACCTGTTCCCGCACCTGACCGTGCTGGAGAACCTGACGCTGGCGCCGACCTGGGTCGGCCGCCTGCCGAAGAAGGACGCCGAGGAACGCGCCATGCAGCAGCTGGAACGCGTGCGCATCGCGGAGCAGGCGCACAAGTACCCGCTGCAGCTCTCCGGCGGCCAGCAGCAGCGCGTGGCGATCGCGCGCGCCCTGTGCCTCACGCCCAAGGTGATGCTGTTCGACGAGCCGACCTCCGCGCTGGACCCGGAAATGATCAAGGAAGTGCTGGACGTGATGACAGAGCTGGCCGGCCAGGGCATGACCATGCTGTGCGTGACGCACGAAATGGCCTTCGCGCGCGCCGTCGCCGATCGCGTCGTGTTCATGGACGAAGGCCAGGTGGTGGAGGAGAACACCCCGGCGAACTTCTTCGAGGCGCCGGCCACCGCGCGCGGCCGCGACTTCCTCTCGAAGATCCTCGGTCACTGAGGCAGGCGCGCTCCCGCCCGGCCCGAAGCCCGGTCGATCTGCTCGTAGTCCGAGATCACCTGCGCGCCCAGCAGCAGCAGGGTGGCGGCGATTTCCAGGCTGAACAGCACGACGATCGCCGTCGTCAGCGAGCCGTACACCACGCTCACCTTGGACAAGGTGGCGAAGTACCAGACCAGCACGCGCCGCGAGAGCTCCCACAGCACCGCCGCCGTCACGCCGCCGACCAGGGCATGGCGCCACCAGAGACGCCCGACCGGCATCACCATGTAGATGGAGGTCAGCAGCATCACCTCGCCGGCCAGGCCCAGCAGGTACAGCAGCACGCCCGACACCCCTTGCAGCGACCATTGGGTCCCGAGGAACTCGATCGAGTCCTGCGCCATCGCCTGGATGCCGCCGGAGACGAAGGTCATCACCATGAGGCCGAAACCCAGCGAGAGGATGTAGCAGTAAGGCAGCAGCGCCGAGACCAGGAAGTGCCGGCGCCGCACGGCGAAGCGGTGCAGGAAGATCACCGACATCGCCTTTTCCAGCACGGTGAAGGCGAGCGAACTGAAGAACAGCATCGTGACCAGCAGCACCCAGCCGATGTAGCTCTGGTGGTGCACGAAGTTCGCCAGTTCGCCGACGATGGGCTTCGACTGCCCGGGCACGATCCACTCGAGGTAGCGGCCAAGCGTGGACAGCAGCTCGTTCTGGTCCACCCAGTGCGACAGCGCGATCACCACCAGGATCAGCAGCGGCACCACCGACAGCAGGGCGTAATAGGCCACCGCGCCCGCCAGCAGCAGGCCCTGGTTCTTCTTGAAGCCGCTCAGCACGCGGCGGGCAAAGGTGCCGGGATGGGCCAGCACGTAGGCGCCGGCGGGGCTCAGCATTCGCATCCGGGGAGTATGCCGCCCCGGCGCGATTCCGTGGGCTACACGTCGATGGCTGCCGCCGACCCTGCCTGCTTGCGCAGCTCGAACTTCTGGATCTTGCCGGTCGAGGTCTTGGGCAGTTCGCCGAACACCACGGCTTTCGGCACCTTGAAGCCGGCGAGGTGCTTCTTGCAATGGGCCACGATGTCCGCGGCCGTGACGCTGGCGCCGGGCTTCAGCTCGATGAAGGCGCAAGGCGTCTCGCCCCATTTCGGGTCCGGCTTGGCCACCACAGCCGCGGCCAGCACTTCGGGATGCCGGTACAGCACGTCCTCGACCTCGATCGACGAGATGTTCTCGCCGCCGGAAATGATGATGTCCTTGCTGCGGTCCTTGATCTTGATGTAGCCGTCGGGGTACTGCACCGCCAGGTCGCCGGTGTGGTACCAGCCGCCCGCGAAGGCCTCGGCCGTCGCCTTGGCGTTCTTCAGGTAGCCCTTCATCGTGATGTTGCCGCGGAACATGATCTCGCCCATCGTCTCGCCGTCCCAGGGCACCGGCTTCATCGTCTCGGGATCGATCACCTGCGCGCTGCGCTGCAGGTGGTAGCGCACGCCCTGGCGCGCGTTGAGGCGCGCGCGCTCGCCGATGTCCACGCGCTCCCAGTCGTCGTGCTTGGCGCAGGCAGTTGCCGGCCCGTAGACCTCGGTCAGGCCGTAGACGTGCGTCAGGTCGAAGCCCAGCTTCTCCATGCCCTCGATCAGCGAGGCCGGCGGCGCGGCGCCCGCCACCATCGCCTTCACGCCCTTGGGCAGGCCCTGCTTCAGGTTCTCCGGGGCGTTCACCAGCATGCCGTGCACGATCGGCGCGCCGCAGTAGTGCGTGACGCCGTACTCGCGGATCGCATCGGCCATCGCCCGCGCCTCCGCCTTGCGCAGGCAGACGTTGACGCCGGCGCGCGCCGCCACCGTCCAGGGGAAGCACCAGCCGTTGCAATGGAACATGGGCAGCGTCCAGAGGTAGACCGGATGCTTGGGCAGGTCCCATTCGAGGATGTTGGAGATGGCGTTGGTCGCGGCGCCGCGATGGTGGTAGACCACGCCCTTGGGATTGCCGGTGGTGCCGCTGGTGTAGTTCAGCGCGATGGCATCCCACTCGTCGGCGGGCAGCTGCCAGGCGAAAGCCGGGTCGCCCTGCGCAAGGAATTCCTCGTAGCTGCTGCTGCCGATGCGGCTCGCGGTACCCGTGAACAGCGCGTCCTCGGCGTCGATCACCAGCAGCGGCCGCTGCGACTGCCGCAGCGCGATGGCCTTCTGCATCACGCCCGCGAATTCCGGATCGACGATCACCGCCTTCGCCTCGCCGTGGTCCAGCATGAAGGCAATGGCTTCCGCATCGAGCCGCGTGTTCAGCGCATTGAGCACGGCGCCGGCCATGGGCACGCCGAAATGCGCTTCCACCATGGGCGGCACGTTCGGCAGCATGACGGCGACCGTGTCGTTCTTGACTATGCCGGCGCGTTGCAGGGCGCTGGCCAGCTGGCGGCAGCGATCGTAGGTCTGCTTCCAGGTGCGGCGCAGCGCGCCGTGGACGATGGCGGTGCGCTGCGGATACACGTCCGCGGCGCGTTCCAGGAAGGAGAGCGGCGAGAGCGGCGTGAAGTTCGCCTCGCTGCGCGGGAGGTCCTGGTCGAAGATGCTGGCCATGCCTTGTCTCCTGGCTGTTGTGCCGCAAAGGGTAGCCCTTTTCCGGGCAGTGCAGAATCAGGGAAGAACACCCGTCACATGGCGATCCCCCAGAATTTCATCCAGGAACTGCTTGCCCGAGCCGACGTCGTCGAGCTCGTGGGCCGGCACGTCCAGCTGAAAAAGACCGGCGCCAACTTCTCCGGCCTCTGCCCTTTCCACTCGGAGAAGTCGCCCTCCTTCACCGTGAGCCCGAGCAAGCAGTTCTATCACTGCTTCGGCTGCGGCAAGAACGGCAATGCCCTGGGCTTCCTGATCGACTATGCCGGCATGAACTTCGTCGAGGCGGTCAAGGACCTGGCCGGCCAGTACGGCATGCAGGTGCCGGAGGAAGATCGCTCGCCGGCCGAACGCGCGCGCGACGCCGAACAGAAGCAGAAACAGGCGACGCTGACCGACGTGCTGGAAAAAGCCGGCGCCGCCTACCGCAAGCACCTGAAGAACTCGCCGCGCGCCATCGCCTATTTCAAGGGCCGGGGCGTCTCGGGCGAAGTGGCGAAGCAGTTCGGCCTGGGCTACGCGCCCGAGGGCTGGCGCAGCCTGGCCAGCGTCTTCCCGTCCTATGACGACCCGCTGCTGGCCGAAAGCGGCCTCGTGATCGTCAACGAGGAGGACGACAAGCGCTACGACCGCTTCCGCGACCGGGTGATGTTCCCGATCCGCAACGTCAAGGGCGAGTGCATCGGCTTCGGCGGGCGCGTGCTGGGCGACGAGAAGCCCAAGTACCTCAACTCGCCGGAAACACCGGTCTTCAGCAAGGGCCGCGAGCTCTATGGCCTGTTCGAGGCGCGCAACGCCTTGCGCGAGCACGGCTACGTGCTGGTGACCGAGGGCTACATGGACGTGGTGGCGCTGGCGCAACTGGGTTTCCCCAACGCCGTCGCCACGCTGGGCACCGCCTGCACGCCGGACCACGTGCAGAAGCTGTTCCGCTTCACCGACAGCGTGGTCTTCAGCTTCGACGGCGACGCCGCCGGCCGCCGCGCCGCGCGCAAGGCGCTGGATGGCGCCCTGCCCTATGCCAGCGACGTGCGGTCGGTGAAGTTCCTGTTCCTGCCGCCCGAGCACGACCCGGACAGCTACATCCGCGAGCACGGCCAGGAGGCCTTCGCCCGTTTCGTGCGGCAAGCCGTCCCCCTGAGCACCTTCCTGATCGAGGCCTCCGCCGAGGGCTGCGACCTGGCCACGGCCGAAGGGCGCTCGAAGATGATCAGCAACGCCGGCCCGCTGTGGAAACTGCTGCCCGACGGCGCGCTCAAGCGCCAGCTGCTGGCCGAGATCGCCGAGCGGGCCCAGCTGGCGGTCCACGACCTGATGGAGCTGTGGGGCGTGGCGCCGCCGCCGGCCGCCGGCAAGTGGAAGCCCAGGCGCAGCAAGGACGGCGACTCGCCCTACCCGAAGCGGGCCTACGGCGCGGGGCCGCGGCAGACCGTCAAGCCCAAGTCCATCGCCCTGGCGGAGCTGATCGCCCGCGGCGTGCTGCGCAATTCGGAGGCCTGGGGTTTGTTTTCGCACGAAGACCACCACCTGCTCTGTGAGCTGCAGCCGCCGCTCGGCGACCTGTTCTCCTGGGTCGACGCCCGCTTCCACGAGCACGGCGGCGAACCCTGGGCGGTGCTGCAGCTGGGGGTGGAAGGCCAGCCCTTCGCCGAGCTGGCCAACCGCCTGATCGGCCTGGACAACATGCAGCCGCACGGCAGAGCCATTGAAGTCGAGGACGTGGGCGACGCCGATTTGCGGCGGGCCATGACCGACATCCACCTGGACGCGGTCACGGAGGAGATGAAGGAAGTCGCCAGGCTGCCCCTGACCGATCCGGGCCGGATGGAGCGCCTTTACGCCCTGACGCGGCGGCAAATGGCGCTGCAGGAACATAAAAAAGCCGTCCCCAAGGCTTGAAATTGCAGAACAATCCTATAATGTAGGGTTGCGGCAAGAGCGACAGCAGCACCTCCGGACCGGCCAGCCGTGCACATTGCGCGGCGCCCCCTAGCGGGCCCAGGCCAAATTACCGCAAGGGCTGCACCCCAAATGTTCGCCCACCCATCTTGCCCCTGATGGCCATCGCCGGCCACTTCTGCACCCGCGCCGGGTTCGTGGCGCTTTTGTGTTCCTGCCGTTTTTGTCCGAGGTTCTATGCCCGCTCAGAAGCCTGCGAAGGCCATTGTCACGAAACCTGCCGGAAAGAAACCGGTCAAAGCCTCAGCGCCGCCCGCGAAACCCGCCAAGGCCCCGTTGAAGGTCGTGAAGAACGACAGCAGTGCCCCGTCCCGAGTCCCCGCCGCAACGAAAGTAACCAAGCCCGTGCCCGCCACCAAGTCTCCCGCCAAGGCCGAAAAGGCCTCCGCCAAGGAAGAAACGAAGAAGCCCGCCAAGTCGGCCGCTGCCGCCGTCGAAGAAGTCGTCAAGAAGAAGCCCGGCCGCCCGCCCAAGGCCGCCTCCGCCGATGCCGACACGGGCAAGGCCACCACCGGCGCCAAGCGCGGCCGCAAGCCCAAGAACGCCGAAGCCGCCGGTGCCAAGCCGGGCGGTGAGGACGTCGACCTCGCCGACATCGAAGCCGAATTCGCCGACAGCGAACCGGTGGCCGAGGCGGTGACCGAGAAGGTCAAGCCGCTGCGCATGAAGATCAGCAAGGCGAAGGAACGCGCCTTGATGAAGGAATTCGGCCTGGACGAGACCGTCCTGACCGAAGAGGAAATGCTCAAGCGCCGCCAGCGCCTGAAGACCCTGATCACGCTGGGCAAGACGCGCGGCTACCTCACGCACGCCGAGATCTCCGACCACCTGCCGGACAAGCTGGTCGACGCCGAGACCCTCGAAGTCGTGGTCACCATGCTGAACGACCTCGGCGTGGCGGTGTACGAGCAGACGCCCGACGCCGAGATGCTGCTGCTGAACAACACGACGCCCACGGCAGCGACGGCGGAGGAAGCGGAAGAAGAAGCGGAAGCCGCCCTGTCCACCGTGGACAGCGAATTCGGCCGCACCACCGACCCCGTGCGCATGTACATGCGCGAGATGGGCACGGTCGAACTGCTGACGCGTGAAGGCGAAATCGAGATCGCCAAGCGCATCGAAGGCGGCCTGATGGCGATGATGGAGGCCATCTCGGCCTCGCCCGCCACCATTGCCGAGATCCTGCGCCTGGCCGCGGAGATCCGCGAAGGCAAGATCGTCATCTCCACCGTGGTGGACGGCTTCTCCAACCCGAACGAAGCCGACGACTACGTCGCGGAAGAAGACTTCGACGAGTTCGACGCCGACGACGACGACGACGGCTCGGGTGGCTCCAAGGCCCTGACCAAGAAGCTGGAAGAGCTGAAGGCGCAGGCGCTGGAACGCTTCGACCGCATCGCCGGCCTGTTCGAGAAGGTGCACAAGGCCTACGACAAGGAAGGCTGGGGCACGCCCGCGTACCACAAGGCGCAGCACGCCCTGTCCGAGGAGCTGATGACCATCCGCTTCACGGCCAAGACCATCGAGAAGCTGTGCGACATGGTGCGCGGACAGGTCGACGACGTGCGCAAGAAGGAGCGCGAGCTGCGCCGCATCATCGTCGACAAGTGCGGCATGCCGCAGGAAACCTTCGTCAAGGACTTCCCGCCCAACCTGCTGAACCTGAAGTGGGTGGAGAAGCAGGCCGCCGCCGGCAAGCCCTGGAGCACCATCATCGCCCGCAACGTGCCGGCGATCCAGGAACTGCAGCAGAAGCTGGCCGACCTGCAGTCGCGCGTGGTCGTGCCGCTGACCGAGCTGAAGGAAATCAACAAGCGCATGAACGAGGGCGAGGCCTCGTCGCGCGACGCGAAGAAGGAAATGATCGAGGCCAACCTGCGCCTCGTGATCTCCATCGCCAAGAAGTACACCAACCGCGGCCTGCAGTTCCTGGACCTGATCCAGGAAGGCAACATCGGCCTGATGAAGGCGGTGGACAAGTTCGAATACCGCCGCGGCTACAAGTTCTCGACCTATGCCACCTGGTGGATCCGCCAGGCCATCACGCGCTCGATCGCGGACCAGGCCCGCACGATCCGCATCCCGGTGCACATGATCGAGACCATCAACAAGATGAACCGCATCTCGCGCCAGCACCTGCAGGAGTTCGGCTTCGAGCCGGACGCCAGCATCCTGGCGGCCAAGATGGAGATCCCGGAAGACAAGATCCGCAAGATCATGAAGATCGCGAAAGAGCCGATCTCCATGGAGACGCCGATCGGCGACGACGACGATTCCCACCTGGGCGATTTCATCGAGGACACCGGCAACACCGCGCCGATCGAAGCCGCCATGCAGGCCGGCCTGCGCGACGTGGTGAAGGACATCCTCGACTCGCTCACGCCGCGCGAAGCCAAGGTGCTGCGCATGCGCTTCGGCATCGAGATGAGCACGGACCACACGCTGGAGGAAGTCGGCAAGCAGTTCGACGTCACCCGCGAGCGGATCCGCCAGATCGAGGCGAAGGCGCTGCGCAAGCTGAAGCATCCGTCGCGTTCGGACAAGCTGCGGTCGTTCATCGACACGCTGTAAGAACAAGGGCCCTGCGGGGCCCTTTTTTCATCCCGGCAAGCGAGGGTTAACGATTCCCCTGACCGGAAGCTGACCTTCCTAGAATGGCCGCGACCCCGGAGGAGACATCCATGCCGAATCGCCGCCACGTCCTTTCTTCCGCCGCCGCCCTGGGCGCGGCTGCCGTCGTCCCCGGCCTTGCGCGCGCGCAAGGCGCCTGGCCCAACCGGCCGGTCACCGTCATCTGCCCCTGGGGCGCGGGCGGCGGCACCGATGCCACGGTGCGCATCATCGCCAACCTGCTGGAGAAAGACCTCGGCCAGCCCTTCAACGTGGTGAACCGCACCGGCGGCTCCGGCGTCGTCGGCCACTCGGCCATCGCGACCGCGCCGCCCGACGGCTACACGCTGGGCATGCTGACAGTCGAGATCGCCATGATGCACTGGCAGAAGCTCACCGAGCTCAACCCCACCAGCTACACGCCGCTGGCCCTGATGAACGAAGACCCGCCGGGCGTCACCGTCAGCGGGTCGGCGCCCTACCAGAACGTCAAGGCACTGGCCGACGCCATCAAGGCCTCGCCCGCGGGCAAGTTCAAGGCTTCGGGCACCGGGCAAGGCGGCATCTGGCACCTGGCCCTGGTGGGCTGGCTGCAGGCCATGGGCCTCAAGCCGAACCACGTGGCCTGGGTGCCCTCCAACGGCGCCGGTCCGGCCATGCAGGACCTGGCCGCCAACGGGCTGGACCTGGTCACCTGTTCGCTGCCCGAGTCGCGCGCGCTGGTCGAGGCCGGCAAGGCGCGCTCGCTGGCGATCATGGCCAACGAGCGCAATCCCGCCTTTGCCAACGTGCCCACGCTGAAGGAATCGATGGGGGTCGACTACTCCGTCGGCGCCTGGCGCGGCATCGCCGGTCCCAAGGGCCTGCCCGCGGACGTCACGGCCAAGCTGGTCACCGCGCTCAAGAAGGCCAACGACTCCAAGGAGTTCCGCGACTTCATGGCCAACCGCGGCTTCGGCGTCAAATGGGCCGACCCCGCCGGCTTCACCAGCTTCATGGCGGCGTCCGATGCCGCGATGGGCGCGGCGATGAAGTCCGCCGGCCTGGTGACCTGAACCCGTGAAGGTCTCCGACCGGGTCACCGGTGCCATGCTGGTCGCCCTGGGCGGAGCCGCGTACTGGGGCGGCTCGCTGCTGCCGCCGGTGCCGGGGCAGCAGGTCGGCCCCAACGTCTTTCCGATGGTCATAGGCGCGGCCCTCGTGGCCTGCGGCGTGCTGATCATGGTGGGCGTCGGACGCAGCTTCGAGGAAGACGAAAAGATCGTCACCTCCGCGAGCGGCGCGGTGGCGGACGAGGAGGCGGTCGAAGCCGCGCAAGGACGCATGGCCACCTTCCTGCGCGGCGGCTGGAAGATCCTGCTGCCGCCGGCGGCGCTCTTCTTCTACTACTTCGCCTCGGAGCGCCTGGGCTTCTGGATCACGGCTTCGCTGATGGTTTTCGCCCTTGCCTGGAGCCAGGGCGCGAAAGTCAAATGGGCGCTGGGCCTCGCCGTCGTGGCCCCGGCGCTCGTGCACCTCACCTTCTACAAGCTGCTGCGCGTGCCGCTTCCGCCGGGGCTCCTCGCCTTCCCCTGGGCATGAACAACCTGCTCCAGGGCTTCACCATGGTCATGCAGCCGGACGTGCTGCTGACGATCCTGTGCGCGTCGATCTACGGCTTGATCGTCGGCGCCCTGCCCGGCCTGTCGGCGACCATGGCGACCGCCTTGCTGGTGCCGGTGACCTTCTACATGTCGCCCATCGCGGCGGTCTCGGCCATCATCGCCGCTTCGGCCATGGCGATCTTCTCGGGCGACATCCCCGGCTGCCTGCTGCGCATTCCCGGCACGCCCGCTTCGGCCGCCTACACGGACGAAGCCTTCGCGATGACGATGAAGGGCCAGCCGGAACTGGCGCTGGGCATCTGCCTGTGGTTCTCCGCCATCGGCGGCATCATCGGGACGATCTCGCTGATCGCGATGGCGCCGCTGCTGGCCGAAGTCGCCTTCCAGTTCTCCACCTTCGAATACTTCTGGCTCGCGCTGCTCGGGCTGATGTGCGCCACCATGGTCGCGCGCTCGTCGCCGATCAAGGCCATCGCCGCGATGTTCCTCGGCCTGCTGATCACGTGCGTCGGCAACGAGAACCCCGGCGGCACGCCGCGCTTCACCTTCGGCCTGGCCGACCTGCTGGGCGGCATCGAGATCATCCCGGTGCTGGTGGGCGTGTTCGCGGTGTCCGAGGTGATGCGCGCGTACAAGGCGCAGGACATCCCCGTGCTGCCGCCGCGCAAGTTCGGCAGCATCCTCGCCGGCCAATGGGCCCTGACCAAGTCGCATCCCAAGCAGCAGGTCCGCGGCAACATCGTGGGCATCATCATCGGCGTGCTGCCGGGCGCGGGCGCCGACATGGCCGCCTGGATCAGCTATGCGATGTCCAAGCGCTTCTCCAAGACGCCCGAGAAATTCGGCACCGGCCATCCGGAAGGCCTGATCGAAGCCGGCGCGAGCAACAACGCGAGCCTGGCGTCCGGCTGGGTGCCCTCGCTGCTGTTCGGCATCCCGGGCGACACCATCACGGCCATCGCCATCGGCGTGCTGTACATGAAGGGGCTGAATCCCGGGCCGACGCTCTTCACCGAAAAGGCGTCGAGCATGTACGCGCTGTACATCGTCTTCATGGTGTCCAACATCATCATGATCCCGCTGGGCATCATGATGATCCGCTCGGCGCGCTACGTGCTGTACGTGCCGCGCTCGCTGATCATGCCGGTGATCATCCTGCTGTGCGCCGTGGGCTCGTTCGCCACCGGCAACAACCTGGCGCTCGTGTTCACCGTCGCCGCCTTCGGGCTGGTCGGCTACTTCATGGACCGCAACGGCTACCCGGTGGCCGCGCTGGTGCTGGGCGCCGTGATGGGAACGATGGTCGAACAGAACTTCGTGACCTCGCTGATCAAGTCCGACGGCAGCCTGCTGCCCTTCTTCGGACGGCCGGTGGCGGCCCTGCTCGCTTTCCTGAGCATCGCGGCGGTGCTGTGGCCGCTGGCGGTCTGGCTGCGCCGGCCGCGCGCTCAGAACATCGTTTCCTGATACCGGTCGGTCTTGCCATCCGCGCGCGGCCGCAGCAGCTGCACCTGCGGCTCGAGCGCCGCTTCGGTCTGGTAGTGCTTGCCGCATTCGGGGCAGGCGTACTGCTCCGCGTGGTCGCCATAGGGAACGTGGGAGGCCAGGACACGGAAGCGCGCGCCGCAGTAGCCGCACGACTTCTCGAAGATGCTGAGTTCCTCGTCGTTGGCCGCAGGCTCGTTCATGGCAGTCCCTCCCGGAAAGGTGGACGCCGCCAGTATGCGAGCGCCGCCTTAAGATCGCAAGCCGATGCATTCCAATTCCGATGGCACGTTGCGCGCGGCAAACCGGCGCGGCGTGCTGGCGATGGCGGCCGGCATGGCCAGCTTCGTCGCCAACGACACCCTGGTCAAGTACGTCAGCCAATCGCTGCCCGCCTCGCAGCTGATCTTCCTGCGCGGCGTCTTCGCCATCGCGCTGCTGCTGGTGGTGGTCCATGCCATGGGCGCGACGCGGCAGATCCCGCGCCTGCTCGACGCCCGCGTGCTGCTGCGCGCCCTGTTCGACGCGGTGGCGACCCTGTGCTACCTGATCGCCTTGTTCCAGCTGCCGCTGGCGAACGCCACCGCGATCAACATGGCGACGCCGCTCTTCCTCACCCTGTTCGCCATCGTCGCCTTCGGCGAGAAGGTGGGTGCGGCGCGCTGGCTCGCCATCGCCGCCGGCTTCGCCGGCGTGCTGCTGGTCGTCCAACCCAGCGGCGACGCCTTCAATGCCTACGCTTTGCTTTGCGTGGCCGGCACGCTGCTGCAGGCGGCGCGCGACCTCGTCACGCGCACCATCCACCGCGGCATCCCGTCGATCGTGGTGACGCTGAGCACCGCCATCGGCGTCACCGTGTTGTCCGGCGCCTGGAGCCTGGTGCAGGACTGGCAGCCGGCCAGCGGGCGCCAGCTCGCGCTGCTGGCGGTGGCCAGCGTGTTCCTGAGCGGCGGCTACTACCTGGTGACGATCGCCATGCGGGCCGGCGAGATGAGCGTGATCGCCCCGTTCCGCTATGCCGGGCTGCTGTTCGCAGTGGTGCTGGGGTATGCCGTGTGGGGCGACGTGCCGAATGCGCTGGCGTGGAGCGGCATTGCCTTGCTGGTGGCCGCGGGGGTGGCGGTGCTCAGGCTGTCGTCCCGGCGTTGAGCTGGAACTCCTCGGTGTCGACCTCGCTGCGCGCCTGCGCGCTGTAGCGGTTGCCGTGCACCGTCTGCTGGTTGATGTGCACGTCCACGCGTTGCAGCAGCCCGGGGGACAGCTTCACCTCCGCCGACGCCAGGTCTTCCTTCAGGTGCGCCACGCTGGTGGTCCCGGGAATCGGTACCAGGTCCGGACCCTGGTGCAGCAGCCACGCCAGCGCCAGCTGTGCCGGCGTGCAGCCGGCCTCCGCGGCCAGCGCCTTGTAGCCGGGCAGCAGCTTCAGGTTCAATTCGTAGTTGGCCGGCTCGAAGCGCGGCATGGAGCGGCGGATGTCCTTGGCGTCGAAGGCCGTCACGTCGTGCACGGCGTCGCAGAGGAAGCCGCGCGCCACCGGGCTGAAGGGGACGAAGGCGACGCCCAGCGCGCGGCAGGCGGCCAGCACCGCGATCTCGGCGTTGCGGCTCCAGAGCGAGTACTCGGTCTGCACTGCCGTGATCGGGTGCACCGCATGGGCCTTGCGCAGCGTCTGCGCCGACACTTCCGACAGCCCCAGGGTGCGGATCTTGCCCTGCTCCACCAGGCGGCTCAGCGCGCCCACGCTTTCCTCGATGGGGACCTTCTTGTCCCAGCGGTGCAGGTAATAGAGGTCGATGACGTCGGTCTGCAGGCGGCGCAGGCTGTCCTCGCAGTTGCGGCGCAGCGCCTCCGGGCGGCCGTCGATGACGCGGCGGACCACGCCGTCGTCGCCCTGCACGCCGGCCAGGCCGCCCTTGCTGGCGAGGATGAAGCGCTGCCGGTGCGGCTTGAGCACGCGGGCCACGAGCGCTTCGTTGGCGCCGAAGCCGTACAGCGCGGCGGTGTCGAAGAGCGTGACGCCTTCGTCGAGCGCGGCCAGCAGCACGCGCTCGCCCTGCTCCGCCGACGGCGGAGTGCCGTAGGCATGGCTGAGGTTCATGCAGCCCAGGCCGATGGCCGAGACCGCGAAGGGACCGAGTTGTCGTTGATGCATGGGGCGACTTTAGCGCCCCGCGCCGACCCTTACCGGCTGCCGGATACCACGGTGCCGGCCGACGCCATCAGCATGCGCGCGTTGCGGCTGCCGAGCGCCGCGGCCTTTTGCAGCCAGAGGCCGGCCTGCACCTCGTCCTTGGGCACGGTGGCGCCCTGGCGGTAGGCCACGCCCAGGAAGTAGCTCATCTCCATGCGGCCGTAGCGCATGCCTTCGGGCGTCGCCTTGCCGCACTTCTTGAGGATCACCGGCACGTCGCCCTGGCCTTCGGCGAAGGCCTGCATCTGCTCGACGGTGCGGGCCAGGAAGCTGTCGCGCGCCTGCGTGGCACGCGCCTTGTCGGCCGACTGGGCCACCATCTGGTCGCCCAGGATGGGCAGCACTTCGAACGGCGTCATGCCGGCATGGGTGCGCGCGGAATACCAGGTGCGCAGCATCGCCTTGTCCAGCGGCAGCAGGCCTTGCGTGTGGCTGGTGAAGTAGCTCAGCACGGTGGCGCCTTCCGGATGGCCGCGCATGCCCATCACGTGCATCATCTCGTGGTAGGTGCAGCGGCGGGCATCGCTGTCGCGCATCTGCGTGGTGGCCGACTCGATGGTGGTCTCGGTCTTGAAGTCGATGCGGGTCTCGCAGGGCTGCTGCTGGCTCAGCGCGGTATCGGGCACGATCTCGATGCTGAGGTTGGCCTGCTGCGCGGCGTCGGGCTTGTCGCTCACGTCGATGACCTTGACGCCCGTTTCCTTGCTCACGTCGCGCAGCGCCTGCAGCGTGCGGGCGCGGTGCGCCGCGACGTTGGTGCCGTGGATGCGGACCTTGATGTCCTGCTCCCAGCGCACCAGCCGCGTGGCGGTGCCGCTCTGGTGCCAGAGGACTTCCCACAAGGTGTTCATGCCCTGGTCGAACTCGTCCGCTTGCGCAAGGCAGGGGCTGAGGGCGGCTGCGGCAAACAAGGCCAGGACTCCGGTCTTGAACATCTTGAAAGAACTCCTTGCAGAATGAACGCGGTAGGAGCCCTCCTACGCGCTGTAAGTTCAAGTCCGACACAAGGAGTCGGGCTGCAGCAGAAAAATTCCTCGCTGCAGGCCCTGCTGAGCTGCATTCCGGTCAGACCGTCGCCAGTTTCGCCACCGTTGCAGGGTCCGCGACCCCCGTCGGCGGCAGACCCTTGGCCTGCTGCCAGGACTTCAACCAGGCGGCGGAGCCGGTGCCGAAGATGCCGTCGGCGCGGATCTCCTCGAAACCGCTGAGGCACAACCCCAGCTGCAGCAGCCGCACGTCCAGCCCGCGCTGCAGCGGCGAAGAGACCGCCACGCTGCGCGTGCCGGGCTGCGGTCCGTCATAGCAGCCCGGCGGCACCCCGGACAGCGTGGCCAGCGAGATCTCCTGGTCGCGCACGACCAGCGGCAGCGGCAGGCCCCAGGCGCCCAGTTCCACCAGGCGCTGGAAGGCCGCCATCCGGTAGACCGTCTTGCGCAGCAGCGGATTCGGGTGGCCGGCCAGCCAGGCGTGGCGATTGGCGATGTAGCGCGTGATCCAGGCCTTCTCGCCGCTTTGCGCCACCGTTCCCTGCGTGTCGGTGCGATCGCGCATGGCGGCCCAGGAGCCGTGCACCCAGCTGTCGTAGACGACCGCCACGCCCAGCGCCGTGCGCAGGCCCAGCTTGCGCGCCGCCCGTTCGGCCGGCGCCCAGTAGGCCTCGTCGAAGAAGCGGTCCTGCTCGTCGCGCATCACGGGGTCGTCGGCGCAGGCGCGCAGGAAGTTGTGCAGCCGCAGGTCGCGGTCCAGCGCGAGGTCGCGCGCCTGCAGCGCCGGCAGCCAGGACTTCAGGCGTTCGCCGAAGCGCGCGCCTTCCCGCTGGCAGTAGCGTGCGATGAGCAGGCCCAGGTTGGCCGAGGCCAGCGTCGTCTGCGAGCGGCCGTAGGTGAGGTGGCCCGGGTCGCCCGCCAGCACAGTCACGGCGCCGTAGTGCCCCAGCACCTCGCCGGTCTCGAACAGGTTGACGATGGCTTTGGCCGCCTGGGCCTGGGTGGCGCTGATCGCGGCGGCGGCGTCGCCCGCGGGCCGCCGGTAGTGCAGCGTGCAGGTGCCCGGGCGCGCCGGGTCCTGCACGCAGTCGATCACCTCGTGCTGCGTTTCCTGCAGGTCGGCCTTGCGCTCGTCGCAGTCCTCGCAGGCAACGGTGGTGGAGAAGACGTCGGCCATGGCGGCACCCGTTTCACCACACCATCACCGCGGCCTGCCCCGGCTGCTTGGCATAGCGCAGCCGCAGGCGCAGCACGTATTCCTTGCCGGCGTCAAGGTGCACCTTGAGGTGGGCGTTGTCCTCGGTGCCGCCGTCGTCCTCCTGCGCGATCGGCTTGCCGGCCGGCTGCGCCTGGCGGTACAGCGCCATCAGCGCATCGGCGTCGCCGAAGGTGCGGAACTCGTAGTCGCGCGTCTCGATGGGCTTGAACACGAAGTCGGCCTGCTGGCCCGAGGCGAGGTACAGCGAGTTGGCCTTGAAGGGCGTCAGCGCCTTGGCCGTCTCGGTCTTGACCGGCGGGTAGAAGCTGCGCACCCACTTGCGGTCGCGCGCCGAGAGGCCGCCCTTGGGATGCAGGCCCTTGGCGTACTTCTTCGGCTGCACGATCAGGCCGGCCTCGAAGGGATAGTGCATCACCGAGTTCGGGTCCCACGAAGAGCCCTGCACCTTGTCGGCCGCCAGCTTATCGATGATGTTGTGCTTGGTGGTGGCCTTGCTCCAGTTGTTGGGCGGCGCGGCCAGCGACTTGTAGACGGCGGCCTCGTTCCAGACGATGCCGGCAAAGGGGTTCTGGTGCTCGTGCGGGAAGCCGATCGCGTGGCCGATCTCATGCAGCGCCGTGTCCAGCCCCTCGGCCGGGTCCTCGGTGAGGCTCCAGCCGAAGTTCATGGTGCGCGGGTCCTCGCGCTTGGTCAGGTTGTCGGTGCCTATGTACGACCAGGAACCGTCGCCCTGCAGGAAGGCGATGCGCAGGTCGGCCTCGGCCTGGTTCTGCACCTCGACGAACTCGAGCCCGATGCCCAGCGCCTTCCACATCTGGAAAGCCTGCCGCACCACCGCGCGGTCGGACTCGCTGCCCATCCACGCCTTGGGCTTGGCGTAGAACCAGAAGCGGATGCGCGTGCCATTCAGCCACTTGTACGCCGTTTCCCGGAGCAGGCGGGTGCGTTCGTCGCCACCGGCGCCGGGTTTCGCCGGCAGGTAGCCTTTGGGGTAGTCCACCGCGCAATAGCGCGGGCTGCGGGCCACCTGCGCCAGGTAGGCGCCTTCGTCGGGTTGGGTCTTCTTCGCCATGGTGCACTCCTACAGGGGGGAAAGGCCGGGAATGAGTTCCTTGCGCCGGAAGGCGGCGCAATGCAATTGCGGGGTCTGCGGCTCGGGCACGACGCTGGCGATGCGCTCGCCGGTGCGCGCGATCAGGTCTTCGTAATTGAGGCGCGGCCGCTTCTGCTCGGTCGCGATCTGGCGCAGCACGCTGCACACGCTGAACGTAAAGGCGCCGAAGGCCGTGACGCCATGCCGGTACTCGTAGGCCAGTTCGCCCTCGGCGCAGGCCTCCAGCATCATCGGCACGTAAGGGCCATGGTGGTCGTTGGCGGCCTTGGCCGCCTTGTACTCGGTGGCCGAGGGCGTCCACAGGCTGGTGCCGCGGCCCAGGCGGCGCACGCTGCCGCTTTCGCCGAGCCAGGACGTCCGGTCGCTGGCGCGCGCCACCTTCTTTTCTTCCTGCGCGGTCGGCCTGGCGAGCTGCACGCGCGGCAGCCACATCTGGCTCTTGCGGTCCCAGCGCAGCATGCGGTGCCGCACGTCGTCCGGCGGCGTCAGGCCGCGCGCGCGCAGGCCGTTGCCGCGCGTCATGCCGCCGGCGTGGCAGCAGTCGAGCATGATCGTGAACTGGCAGTCGTAAGGCAGCTGGCCGTACAGCGCCGCGAGCTCGTCGTCGCTGATGCCCTGCCCGTGGCTCCAGTCGAAGTCGTAGGGCACCAGGCATTCGTCGAGGCGGTCGACCTCGGAGTCGCGGCCGAAGCCCGGGATCTGCGCGCCGTGGCCGGCAAAGAAGAAGAACAGCTGGTCGCCGCCCTGCGCGTCCTGCAGCAGCCACTTGAGGCGCTCGCGGATGCCTTCGCCCGTGGCGCGCTCGTTGAGCGCGACGCGGATGCCGTCGGGCGGGAAGCCGAGCTCCTGCAGGGCGGCGCTGACCGCGAAGACATCGTTGACCGGCCCGTCGAGCCGGGCCGCCGGATCGGCATAGTCGGCGATGCCCACCAGCACCGCCTTCTGCTTGAGCGCGTCCGGCTTCGCCTTGACGGCCATGCGCGCATGCGAAGCCGCGAGGTTGGCCGGCTGCGCCGGTGCCGAGCGCTTGGCGCCCCGGGCGGTGGACGCGAGGTCCTGCCACACCGTCAGCGCCGTCTGCTCGTGCGCCAGGTAGTGGGCGCCGTCGTGGTCGGCCGCGCCGGGGATGTCGAAGAAGGTGTCGACCTGGCGGAACTTGCCGCGGTCCGGCAGGCCGACCGGGCAGGTGAAGACGTCGTCCTCGGCATTGAACAGGTGCCACCAGAAGCGGCAGTTGGCGATCGGCTCGAGCCGCCCGCCGAAGACGGCCCGCACGGCCGGGTTGCCGACCTGCGAGCCGAAAGTGACGAAATTCAGGTCGCGCGACAGGGTGCCGCCCGCGGCCTCGTCGCGCCGCAGCGTGTCGTAGGCGACCAGCGAGCCCAGGCTGTGCGCGAGGATCACGTCGGGTTGCGACTGCTGGATCGCCTGCGCGAGGTGCGCGCGCAGCTTGGCGCGCAGGTCCTCCAGCGCCACCCACTGGGCGATCATGCCGGCCGTCCAGCGCACCGCGTCCAGCGCCGCGCCGAGGCCGCCGCGCGAGCGGAACTTGTCGGACAGCCCGTAGAAAAGCCCGCTGGCCGCCAGCCGCACCAGCGCCTCGGTGACCTCGGGCGCGCCCAGCGGCGCCTGCTCGAAGAAGTGGTCGTAGTGGAGGAACTCCAGCACGGGCGGCTCCATGCCGGGACGCCAGGCGGACAGGCCCTGGAACACCGCCTGCTGCCATTGCGGCGGCCAGTCCGTCTTGGCGTCGCCGTGGCCGACGCCGTGGATCGCCAGGATGCGCATGCACGTCCTTCCGCGCCGGCGCAAGGGCCGGATGTCGCACGATAAGAAAGGAAGGCGAAAGCCGCAATCCCCAGGACGAGGGAGCTGTAACCAGCGGCGACCGGAAGGTGAACGGATCACATTCTGGCGGGCACCGCGTCCGCCCTTCGCCTAAGCCGCTTGCCTAGACTTCCTCGCATCACATCGAGGAGAAAGCAATGCAAGCGATCATCAGCGAAATGGGTCAAGCCGCCGGCAGCCTGCGGGCCTTCTGCGACGACGAACCGGCGCCCGAGGCCGACTTCGCCTGGCGCGCGCTGGAAGAAATCGACTACGGCCTGATCCTGGTGAAGCCCGACTGCACCTTCCACCACGCCAACCACCTCGCCCGCCACGAACTGGCCCGCGCCCGCTTCCTGCGCGTCGCCGGCGACCGCGTCGTCGGCCAGACGCCCACCCAGAGCGACGAGATCCTGCGCGCCGTCACCGCCGCCGCCCAGGGCCGCCGCCAGATGCTGATGCTGCGCAGCGACAACGACACCCTGCCGGTGGCCTGCGTGCCGCTGTTCCAGCCCTACGAAGCCAGCGGCGGCTCCGTGCTGCTGATGCTCGGCCGCCAGCCCGGCATCCAGAACCTGAACGTCACCTTCTTCTCGCGCAGCCACGGGCTGACGCCGACCGAAGAAGCCGTGCTGCGCGCGCTGTGCGAAGGCCTGGAAGTGCAGGACATCGCCGAAGCGCATGGCGTGTCGGTCTGCACGGTGCGCACCCAGGTGCGTTCCCTGCGCCTGAAGACGGGGATCGGCAGCATGCGGCTGCTGGTGCAGCGCGTGGCGTCGCTGCCCCCGATGGTGCCCATGAGCCTGACGCTGCGCACGCCGGCTCCGGCACAATCGGGCCTGTGATCGCGAGCGGCCGTCCCCCCCCTTCCCCCCTCAACGGGCATCCGCCCGAATCCAGCCACACGGAGGCCCTGGCCTCCCGCGGCACCTTGCGCAACTACCGCCGGGGCCTGCTCCTGATCCAGGAAGGCGACCTCGGCAATACGCTCTACATCGTCCGCTCGGGGCGCCTGCGCGCCTTCGCCTCCGGCGGCCAGGGCAAGGAAATCACGCTCGGCGTCTACGGCGCCGGCGAATACGTCGGCGAGATGTCCCTGGACGGCGGCCCGCGCTCGGCCAACGTCGAGACGCTCGAAGCCACCACCTGCGCCGTCATCACTCGCGAGACCCTGCTGGCCTACATCGCCGAGCATCCGGACTTCGCGCTGGAAATGATGGCCCGCCTGATCCGCCGCGCGCGCCTCGCCACCGAGAGCACCCGCAGCCTGGCGCTGATCGACGTCTACGGGCGCGCCAAGCGCCTGCTGGAGCAGATGGCGGGCGAGCCGGAGGAAGACGGCACGCGCACGCTCAACGAGCGCATCACGCACCAGCAGATCGCCAGCCACCTCGCCTGCTCGCGCGAGATGATCAGCCGCCTGATGAAGGACCTGGAGACCGGCGGCTACGTGGCCAAGCGGGACCAGCGCATCGTGCTGCTCAAGCCCTTGCCGCAGCGGTGGTGAGATGAGCCTCCCCGCCGAAGCCCTCCGCCTCCTCGCCCTTGCCACCCGCCACGCCACGCCCTGCGGCGATGGCGAGGTCGTCTGGCATGCCTGGGGCGACCCGCGCACCGATCCGCTGGTGCTGCTGCATGGCGGCAGCGGCAGCTGGATGCACTGGATCCGCAACGTCGAGGCGCTGGCCGCGGCCGGCCGCTGGGTGCTGGTACCCGATTTGCCCGGCTTCGGCGATTCGGCGGTGCCGCCGGGGAACAAGGACGCGGACGGGGTGGTCGATCCGATCGCGGAAGGGATCGTCGCCCTGACCGGTTCCGCACCGGTGGACCTGGTGGGCTTTTCCTTCGGCGGCTTGAGCGCCGGATTGCTCGCCGCGGCGCATCCGCAGCGCGTGCACCGCCTGGTGCTGGTCGGTGCGCCGGGTCTCGGCATCCGCGACCGCCGGCTGCCCTTGACGGCCTGGCGCCACCTGGAAGACGAGGACGCGCAGCTGCGTGCGCATCGCCGCAACCTGGCGACCTTGATGCTGTACCGCGAAGAGTCCATCGACGACCTCGCCGTCGCCGTGCAAGCCGCCAACGTGCCGCGCGACCGCATGCAGCGGCGCCGGCTGGCGATGACCGATGCCCTGAGCGTGGCCTTGCAGTCCATCCGCTGCCCGGTCGATGCGATCTATGGCGACCACGACGCGCTGTATGTCGACAAGCTGCCGGAGCTGGAGGCGCGGCTGCGCGAAGGGCCGACCTTCCGGGAGTTGGTCTACGTGCCCGGCGCGGGGCATTGGGCGCAATACGAAGCCGCAGCGGCTTTCGACCGGGCGTTGCTGCGCCTGCTTTCCCACTGACGTTTCCCTCTTCGTAGGCCGTCCGGCGCCGCAGGCGCCGGGAAGGTGACCAACGGGAACCGCGGCTTGCGGCGCCGGGTCAGCGTTTCGGCTGCCCTTTCTGCCACGCCGCAATCAGCACCAGCACCAGTGCAACCGTCAACAGTGTGTCGACCTTGTCGACCGGCCCGCGCCACCGCTGCCACTGCCACCCCAGCGCCCGCACGCCGTAGAACGCCAGCGGCACCTGCACCAACGCCGCGAAAGCATCGAACACCACCATCTGCCGGTACGGCATCCGGAAGGTGCCCAGGAGGAAGAACACCGTAGTGCGCTGCCCCGGCAGGAAGCGCGTGACAAAGGCCGCCAGCGGTCCCCAGCGGCGCACTCGCTCCTCCAGTGCCGGCAGATGCTGCGGCGGAACGATGCGCGCCGCCCAGGGCCGCCGCACCCAGCGCGCGCCGAAATGGCGGCCGGTCCAGAAGGTCAGCAGGTCCCCGCCGATCACGGCCAGCCACGCAATGGCCATCAGCGGGATCTGCTGGAGCTGACCCACGCGCATCCATGCAGCCGACGCCAGCAGCAAGGTGTCCTGGCTGAGCGGCGCGCCGATGCCGCTGCTGAAGAGCGCGAGGAACCAGCCGAGGTAGGCATCGCCACCGCGCAGGGTTTCGAGGAAGAGGAGCGCCAGGTCGAAGATCACGGCGCATTGTCCATCGCGCCTCGCCTACAGCGAGGGGCGGCGCGGAACGGCCTAGCCCCCGATCGCCTTGCCCAGGCGCGCGACGCCTTCCTCGATCTTGTCGATGCCCGCCGTCGCGAAGGACAGGCGGAAGGTGCTCGCATCCGGATCCTTCGCGAAGAACGGCGCCCCCGGCACGAAGGCCACGCCCTGCTCGATCGCCCGCTTGGCGAACTCGCCGGCATCCTTCACCTTGCCACCGGCGCCGGTCAGCCGCGCCCAGAAGAACAAGCCGCCCTTCGGCTCGGTAAACGCCACGGCGTCCCCGAGTTCACGCCGCAGGGCCGAACCCATCGCCGCCGCGCGCTGCGCATAAGCCTGCCGCACCTTCTGCAACGTCGCCGGCATGCGCCCGCTCTTCAAATACTGCGTCGCCGTCGCCTGGGCAAACGTGCTGGTGTGCGCATCGCTGAACTGCTTGCACATCGTCGCCTTGGCCAGCAGCTCCGGCTGCGCGATCAACCAGCCCACCCGCAGGCCGGGGCTCAGCACCTTGCTCATGCTGCCGCAATGCGCGATCCACTCGCGGCTGCCCGGCACGTCCTTGGACAGGGCCAGGATGCTGGGCGGCGGCGCCTCGCCGAAATACAAGTCGCCGTAGGGATCGTCTTCCACGATCAAGGTCTGGTACTTGACGGCCAGCTCCAGCACCTTCTTGCGCCGCTCCAGCGACAGCAGCGCGCCGCTCGGATTGCCGAAGGTGGGGATCAGGTAGACGAACTTGGGCTTGTGTTCCGCGATCAGTTGTTCCAGCTTGTCGGTGTCGACGCCGTTCTCGTCGACGGGCGCGCTCACCAGGTCGGCGCCATAGAGGCGGAAACACTGGATGGTGGCCAGGAAGGTCGGGCCTTCGACGATCACCTTGTCGCCGGGGCTGATCATGGTCTTGCCCAGCAGGTCCAGCGCCTGCTGGCTGCCGGTGGTGACGATCAGGTTCTGCGGCGCGATGTCGCTCACGCCCTTGGACTGCATGAAGGCTGCCAGCTGCGTGCGCAGCGGCTCGTAGCCCTCGGTGGCGCCGTATTGCAACGCGCCGCCCGGCTCCTCGCTCAGCGCCTTCTGCGAAGCTTCGCGCAGGCCTTCGACGTCGAACATGGCGCTGTCGGGAAAGCCGCCGGCAAAGCTGATGATGCCGGGTTTGCCCAGCAGCTTGAAGAGTTCGCGGATGGCGGAGGTTTCTACGTTGTCCAGGCGGGTGGCGAATTGCAGGGGCATGGTTCTGTCTCGATGGGGAGGCCTCGCCATTCTCCCTCAGGCGGCCGCCCCCTCCGGCTGGGGGGCCGCCGGACAGACGCCCCCGTCTTCAGCCGTTCGGCTTGTCCTTGTCCGCGTAGCGCAGGCCCGGCGACATCGTCGGGTCGTCGCGCGGATCGCTGCTGCGCTTCTGGTCGAGCCGATCCGAAGCCATGGCCCGTTCGGCCTCGTAGGAGCTCTCGCGCGGTGCCGATTCGAGCGGCATCATGCCTTGCCGCGTGCCGACGATCTCGCGCAGCGGCAGCTGGGTCGGCCGGTGCACCACGGTCAAGGTGGCGCCGCGCAGGTCGCGCAGCACGGACTGCGCGTGGTCGGCGCTGGTTTCATCGACCGCGTCGACCACCACGACGTAGTGGCCCCGCTCCACGGCTTCGGTGTAGCTGCTGGCATGCGGGCTGTCGTTCGTGCCGAACAGGCTGCTGAAGAAGCGGCCCAGGCCGGCCAGCACGCCGGGATCCACGGCGACTTCACGCTCCATGGTGTCCCAGCGCTCGGTGCCCGAGTGGTGGCCGGGTTCGCCGTCGCCGTTGGCGGCACCGCCGCGGTGCTGCACGTGGATGTCGCGGCGGTCGAAGCCGGCCTGGACCAGGCGGTCGACGGCATGGTCGGCGTTCGCACGGTCGTCGAAGGAACAGAGGGCGGTATGCATGTTGTAGGTCTCCAGGCGTCTGCTGTGGTCATCCGGTTTAAGCCCGGACGAGCCAGGCCACCGTCATCCACGCAAGCACAGCCGTGTAGGCGCGGGACTACCCGGTAGGCAACGCGGCCGGGCGCTGGCAAGCTCGGCCGCGAGGAGCGCAAGCACCATGATCGAACAGCACCTGGACATTCCCACCGCCGACGGCGTCATGAACAGCTTCGTGGTCCATCCCGACGAAGGCGGACCGCACCCGGTGGTGCTCTTCTACATGGACGCGCCCGGCAAGCGCGAGGAACTGCACGACATGGCGCGCCGGCTCGCCGCGGTCGGCTACTACGTGGTGCTGCCCAACCTGTACTACCGGCGGGTACGGGAGTTCGAACTGAAGGAGCGCACGCCCGAGGGCATGAAGCCGATGTTCGAACACATGAACAGCCTGACCAATGCGATGGCGGTGCGCGACACGGAAGCGATGCTGCGCTTCGTCGACGGGCAGCCGCAAGCGGAGGCGCGCCGGGTCGGCGCGGTGGGCTACTGCATGAGCGGCCCCTTCGTGATGGCGGCCGCCGCGGCCTTGCCGGAGCGGATCCAGGCCATTGCCTCGATCCACGGCGCCAACCTGGTCACGGAGCGCGAGGACTCGCCGCACCGCATGGCGCCGCGCATCCGGTGCGAGAGCTACTTCGCCTGTGCCGAGACCGACATCTGGGCGCCGCGCGAGACCATCGCGAAGCTCGAGGCGGCCCTGAAGGCAGGCGGCACGCCGTATCGCATCGAGTGGTACCCCGGCGCGCAGCACGGCTTCGTCTTCCCGCGCCGCACCGGCATCTACGACCAGCCTTCGGCCGAGCGCCATTGGGAGCGCCTATTCGCGCTGTTCCGGCGCCGCCTGCAGGACGCTCAGGCCGCGAGTTCGGCGGGGTAGCCGCCCGCCAGCGAGAGCCGGTCCCGCACCTGGCCCAGCGCCACGTAAAGCTTCTCGCCCGGGCAGGTGGTCGCGACGAAGTCGCGGTGGGTCAGGATGTCCGAGGGCCGCACCGCATAACCGCGGCAGAGGTAGCCCAGCAGTTGCTCGAGCGCTTGCAGGGCCTCGGGCGTCGGCGTGTCGCTGCATTCGCCGCCCTCGGCATGGAAGCAGCCCAGCAGGCAGATGCCCAGCTTGTGCGAGTCGACGTTCAGCACGTGGTTGCCCAATGCGAACTGCGGCAGTTCGTCCAGCGTCTCGCCGCGGAAGTACGGGCGGCCCTGGTAGACGTGGCCGCCGGCGTCGACCAGGAAGTGGTAGCCGATGTCGGGGCAGTTGCACAGCGGCCCCTGGTGCAGCTTCTGCAACGCCGCGACCTGGCGGGCGCCTTCCTGGCGCGTGGCGGCGCCGTAACCCGCGGCGTGGTGCACGACGATCTGCCGCACCGTGCCGAGCGCGCGCAGCTCACCCCGGAACGGGAGGGCGCCCCACTGCAGGCGCGTGATGACGGTAGGCGATTGCATGATCCTTGCACCTTACGCCTGCACGCCCAGCGAGCTATCCGCCGCATGGGGGAGAAATAGTGCACGGCCGCCGGCGGAACGAAAGCGGAGGCAGCGAATCCGACGCTTTCACGCACGCTCCCGGCACTGCCATGGGGTGGCCATTCGGGTGTCATTGCATTACACTAATCCACACATGTCCAGCGCCCCCTCCATCCTTGTCGCCGACACCCCGGAGGGCGTCGCGGCATTCCGGCGCGCCCTTCCCACCAGTGCCTCGCTCGTCCCGGCGCACAGCGTCGAAGAAGCCCGCAAGCTGCTGCATCCGCCGCCCGCGCTGGTGGTGTGCGGCTGCCACTTCGACGAGGGCCGCATGTACGACCTGCTGCGCCACATGAAGGCCACGCCGGAACTGGAGCGCGTCCCCTTCATGGCCGTGCGCTGCATCGAGGGAGACCTCGCGCTGGACGACGCGCTGTTCGAAAGCGTGAAGATCGCCGTCCGCGCCCTGGGCGGCAACGCCTTCGTCGACCTGCTGCGCTGGCAGCGCAAGCATGGCGATGCGGAGGCCGCGCACCGCCTCACGCTGCTGGTGCAGAAGCTGGCGCAGGATCCGGCCGCCGACTCGGTCTGACGCTGCGCATGTTCCTGGTCTGCGGCGAAGCCTTGATGGACGTGTTCCCGGCGGGAGACACGTCCGCGGGCCTGGCACTCGACGCCCGCGCCGGCGGCTCCCCTTTCAACGTGGCATTCGGCCTGGCCCGGCTCGGCCAGCCCGTTGCCTTTGCGGGCGGCATCTCCACCGACGCCTTCGGCCAGCGCCTGCTGCAACTGCTGGAAAGCGAAGGCGTGGACCTGGCGGCGGTGCAGCGCTTCGCCGCGCCCACCACCTTGAGCGTCGTCACCACCGACGCGCACGGCGTGCCGGCGTATGCCTTCCACGGCGCGCAGGGGGCAGACCGGTTGCTGGCCGCGCGCCCCCTGGCGACCCTGCCCGCGCACACGCGCGTGCTGCACGTCGGCTCGTATGCGATCGTCGTCGAGCCCGTTGCCGCCACGCTGCTGCGGCTGGTGGAGCGCGAACACGCGCGCCTGCTGGTCGCCTACGACCCGAACGTGCGCCTGAACGTCGAGCCTTCGCCGGCGCGCTGGCGCAGCGCGCTGGAGTGGATGGCCGAGCGCACGCACCTCCTGAAGCTCAGCGCCGAAGACGCCGCCCTGCTCTATCCGGGGGAGGAACCCGAAGCGCTGGCGCGGCGCTGGCTGGCCCAGGGCGTGCGGCTGGTGGTGGTGACACAGGGCGAGCGCGGGGCCCTGGCCTTCACCGGGCAAGCCAGCGCACGGGTCGATGCGGTCGCCATGCCGCTCGTCGACACCGTCGGCGCCGGCGACGGCTTCCAGGCGGCCCTGCTCGCCTGGCTGGCCGAACACGACGTGCTGACGCCGCAAGCCTTGCAGGCGCTGGACGCCGGCGCGCTCGCGGTGGCGCTGCAATTCGCCGCGCAGGCGGCAGCGATCGCCTGTTCGCGCCGCGGCGCCGACCTGGCGCGGCGAGCGGAGTTGGCGTAGCGGGTCGGCGGTCCTATACTCCGCCGAATGAACGAACTAGTACATTCGCGGAAGCCGGCGGCGAAGGGCGCCAAGCCGGCCGGCAAGGAGACGACGCGCACCAACGACCCGGAGCGCACCAAGGCCAACATCCTCGAAATCGCCGCCACCGAGTTCGGCGAGAAGGGCCTGGCGGGCGCGCGCATCGACGAGATCGCGGCCGCTACCCAGACCAGCAAGCGGATGATCTACTACTACTTCGGCAGCAAGGAAGGGCTCTACCTCGCCGTGTTGGAGGAGTCGTACAAGAAGGTGCGCGACATCGAAGCGGAGCTGCACCTGCAGGACCTGGAGCCGGAACAGGCGCTGCGCCGGCTGGTCGCCTTCACCTTCGACCACCACCTCAATCACGAGAACTACATCCGCCTGGTGATGAGCGAGAACATCAACCGCGGCCAGTACCTGGCGCAGAGCCAGCGCATCCAGGAGCTGAACGTGCCGGCCATCGCGGCCATCAAGCACCTGTACGACCGCGGCGTGAAGGCCGGCGTGTTCCGCAAGGGGCTGGACCCGGTGGACATCCACGCCTCCATCTCCGCCCTGAGCTTCTTCAACGTGTCCAACCAGCACACCTTCGGGCTGATCTTCAAGCTCGACATCCGCTCGCCCAGCTACATCACCCACCGGCGCGACAACGTGGTGGAGATGATCGTGCGGTTCATGCGCAAGGGCTGAAAGCCGCTGGTCGCGGCTACGGGTTTTCCCGCACATATAAAACTAACCAGTCCGTACAAAATCCGGACCCAGGAGACAAAGTGATGCTGCAAAGACTGATCGACCAGTTCTGCCGCCTGCTATCCATAGTGATGGTGGCGGCGCTGTTCCTGATGGTGGTGATGGTGTTCGGCAACGTGGTGCTGCGCTACGGCTTCAACAGCGGCATCACCATGTCGGAGGAGCTCTCGCGCTGGCTCTTCGTCTGGATGACCTTCCTCGGCGCGCTGGTCGCCCTGCGCCAGCACGCCCACCTGGGCACCGACACGCTGGTGTCGCGGCTGCCGGTGCTGGGCAAGAAGATCTGCCTGGGCCTGAGCCACCTGCTGATGCTGTACCTGTGCTGGCTGATGCTGGTCGGCTCGTGGAAGCAGACGATCATCAATTCGGGCACGACCAGCGCGGTGATGGAAGCCTCGATGGGCTACTTCTACGCCACCGGGGTGTTCTTCTCGGCGTTCGCCATGTTGTTCATCCTGAACGACCTGTACCGGCTGCTCACGGGCAAGCTGGCCGAGTCGGAGCTGATCGGCATCACCGAATCGGAAGACGAAGTCCCGCACGGCGAGGCCGAAGCCGACGCCGCCATCCCCCTCACGGCCCCCGCCACCCGCAAGTAAGCCGCCGCCATGACCATCACGATCTTCCTCGGCGCCCTGCTCGGCGCAATGGCCCTGGGCGTGCCGATCGCCTTCTCGCTGCTCGCCTGCGGCGCCGCCCTCATGTGGCACATGAACATGTTCGACGCGCAGATCCTGGCGCAGAACACCATCGAGGGCGCCAACAGCTTCCCGCTGCTGGCCGTGCCCTTCTTCATGCTGGCCGGCGAGATCATGAACGCCGGCGGCCTGTCGCGGCGCATCGTCAATTTCGCGATGACGCTGGTCGGCCACGTCCGCGGCGGCCTGGGCTACGTGGCGATCATGGCGGCCATCATCATGGCGGCGCTCTCGGGCTCCGCGGTGGCCGACGCAGCGGCGCTCGCCGCGCTGCTGCTGCCGATGATGAACCGCGCCGGCTACCCGACGGCGCGCTCGGCCGGCCTGCTGTCGGCCGCCAGCATCATCGCCCCCATCATCCCGCCCTCGATCGGCTTCGTGGTGTTCGGCGTCGCCGCCAACGTCTCGATCTCCAAGCTGTTCATGGCGGGCATCGCTCCCGGCCTGATGCTGGGCGGCGCGCTGTGGCTCACCTGGTGGTGGCTGGTGCGCAAGGAGAAGATCGAAGCCGCGCCGCGCGCCACCAAGGCCGAAGTGATCACGGCGCTCAAGGACGCCACCTTCGCGCTGGTGCTGCCGGCGATCGTGGTGGTGGGCCTGAAGTTCGGCGTGTTCACGCCGACCGAAGCCGCCGTCGTCGCCGCGGTCTACGCCCTGTTCGTCTCAACGGTCATCTACAAGGAGCTGAAGCTCTCGCAGCTGTACGGCCTGTTCGAAGCCGCGGCCCGCACCACGGCGGTGATCATGTTCCTGGTGGCCGCCGCCATGGTCTCGGCCTGGATGATCACGGTTGCCAACCTGCCGGCCGAAGTGGTGACCCTGCTGAAGCCGCTGCTGGACCAACCCACCCTGCTGATGCTCGCGATCATGGTGCTGACCATGGTGGTCGGCACCGCGATGGACATGACGCCCACCATCCTGATCCTGACGCCGGTGCTGATGCCCATCGTCAAGGCAGCGGGCATCGACCCCGTCTACTTCGGCGTGCTGTTCATGATCAACAACGCCATCGGCCTGATCACGCCGCCGGTGGGCACGGTGCTGTCCACCGTGGCCGGCGTCGGCAAGGTGAGCATGGACGAAGTGACCAAGGGCGTGTGGCCCTTCATGGTGGCGCAGTTCGCCGTCATGTTCCTGATGGTGTTCTTCCCGCAGCTGGTGATGGTGCCGGCGCGCTGGTTCTACGGCTGATGTCCAAGCAATTTTCCCAGGAGACGACAAGCATGAAACGACTGTTCCTCAAGACGCTGGTGGCCTGCGTGGCCGTGGCCGCCTTCGGCATGGCCCAGGCGCAGACCAAGACCATCAAGTTCGCCAACCAGAACGCCAAGGGCCACCCGCTGGTCAACGGCATGGACAAGTTCGCCGAGCTGGTGGACCAGAAGTCCGGCGGCAAGCTGAAGGTCAACGTGTTCCCCGGCGGCGCGCTGGGCAGCGACCAGGCCAACGTGTCCTCGCTGCAGGGCGGCACCCTGGAGATGGCCTCGATGAACTCGGGCATCTTCGCCAGCCTGGTGAAGGACTTCTCCATCTACGACTTCCCCTTCCTCTTCGGCAACGCCAAGGAAGCGGACGCGGTGGTGGACGGCCCGTTCGGCCAGATGATGCACAAGAAGCTGGAAGAGAAGGGCCTGGTCGGCCTGGGCTACTACGAGCTCGGCTTCCGCCACCTCACCAACAGCAAGCGCGCCATCACCAAGGTGGAAGACATCGCCGGCCTCAAGCTGCGCGTGATCCCCAACCCGATCAACGTCGACTGGGTCAGTGCGCTCGGCGCCAACCCCACGCCCCTGCCCTTCCCCGAGCTGTATGCCGCGCTGGAACAGGGCGCCGTCGACGGCCAGGAGAACCCGGTGGCCACCATCATCGGCGCCAAGCTGAACGAAGTGCAGAAGTACATGACGCTCAGCTACCACCAGTACAACCCGCAGTCCATCATCGTCAGCAAGAAGTTCTGGGACACACTCAGCCCCGCCGAGCACAAGATCCTGCAGGACGCGGCGCACGAGTCCATCGCCTTCGAGCGCGCCCAGTCGCGCGCAGCGCTGGCCACCGGCCTCGACAGCCTGAAGAAGAGCGGCATGCAGATCACCGAACTGGCGCCGGCCGAAGTGGCCAAGCTGCGCGACAAGATGAAGCCGGTGATCGCCAAGCACTCCGCCACCGCCGGCGAAGCCACGGTAAAGGCCATGATGGCCGAGCTGGAAAAGGCCCGGAAGTAAGCATGAAGAAGATCCTCGTCCTCAACGGACCCAACCTGAACCTGCTGGGAACCCGCGAGCCGGAACAGTACGGCCGCACCACCCTGGCCGACGTCGAGGCCATGTGCCGCGAAGCCGGCGAGCGGCTGGGCTACGAGGTCGAGTGCTTCCAGAGCAACTGGGAAGGGGCGCTGCTGGACAAGATCCAGGAGTACGGCCGCCTCTACAAGGAAGGCAAGGCGCTCGGCTGCGTGTTCAACGCCGGCGCCTTCACCCACACCTCGGTCGCCCTGCATGACTGCATCAAGGGCGTGGACGGCCTGCCGGTGATCGAATGCCACGTCTCGAACGTGCATGCGCGCGAGGAGTTCCGCCACAAGTCCTGGATCTCGCCGGTGGCGGCGGGCATCGTCATCGGCTTCGGCGTGCAGGGCTACCTGGTCGCGCTGGACGCGCTGGTGCGCACGCGGGCGACATGATCAACGGCAACACCGAATTCATCGCGCACCTGGGCTGGCCCACGCATTCGTTCAAGGCGCCGATGATCTACAACCCCTACTTCGAGTCGGTGGGGGTGAACGCGGTGGTCGTGCCCATGGGGTGCAAGCCGCAGAACTTCCCGAACGTGCTGCAAGGCCTGTTCACGCTGGAGAACATCCGCGGCGCGCTGATCACGATGCCGCACAAGGTGAGCGTGGTCGACCTGCTGGACGAAGTGACGGCAACGGTGCGCGTCGCCGGCTCCTGCAACGCCGTCAAGCGCACGGCCGACGGCCGCCTGGTGGGCGACATGTTCGACGGTGCCGGCTTCGTCCGTGGCGTGCAGCGCAAGGGCCTGGACCTGCAGGGCGCGCGCGTGCTCGTGGTGGGCGCGGGCGGCGTCGGCTCGGCCATCGCCGCCTCGCTGGCCGCGGCGGGCGTGGGCGCGATCGCGCTCTACGACGTCAACGCCGCCGTGGCCGAGGCCCTGGGCCAGCGCCTGCGCGACAACTATCCGGCGCTGGACGTTTCGACCGGCAGCAACGACCCGGCCGGCTTCGACCTCGTCGTCAACGCCACGCCGCTGGGCATGAACCCGGGCGACCCCCTGCCGATGGACATGGACCGGCTCGAGGCGCGCACCTTCGTGGGCGAAGTCGTGATGAAGACCGAGATGACGGCCTTCCTCACCGCGGCCCAGGCTCGCGGCTGCCGCGTGCAGATCGGCTCGGACATGCTGTTCGAGCAGATCCCCGCCTACCTGGAGTTCTTCGGCTTTCCCACCACGACCGCGGAGAACCTGCGCGCCGTCGCGCGCCTGCATTACTGAAAGGCCCGCCATGAGCGACCTGCTGCTGCATCCCGAACACGCGCGCGAGCCGATGCTCGACTCCTTCAGCGACGAAGCCAACCCGCTGGGCCTCGACGGCGTCGAGTTCATCGAGTTCGCCACCGCCAAGCCGCAGGCCCTGGGCCAGGTGCTGGAGATGATGGGCTTCCGGCCGGTCGCGCGGCATCGTTCGCGCGAAGTGCTGCTGTACCGGCAAGGCGGCCTCAACATCGTGATCAACGCGCATCCGCCCGACGCCGAGGGCCAGGGCGGCCTGCCCGACACGCCCACCATCGCGGCCGTTGCCATGCGCGTGCGCGATGCGCGCGCGGCCTACCAGCGGGTGCTGGAGCGCGGCGCCTGGGAGGTGCCGACGCATCCCGAGGCGATGGAGCTGAACATCCCCGCCATCCACGGGGTCGGCGGCAGCCGCATCCACTTCGTCGACAGGTATGACGAGTTCTCGATCTACGACGTCGACTTCGTGCCGATTCCCTCGGTGGACCAGAAGCCGCCCGCCGTGGCCGGCATCCACTTCTTCGGCATCGTGCAATACATAGGCGCGGGCCGCAGCTACGACTGGATCGAGTTCTACTCGGAGCTGTTCGGCACCAGCCTGATCCCCGACGAGCAGCGCTTCGGCATCATGCCGGCCGGCAAGCTGCTGCGGGCGCCGGCGCTGCAGCCGGCGAACCGCTTCATGCTGCAGATCATCGAGCCCGAGCCGGATTCCGTCGACAACCGCGAGCGGCTGCACCGCATCGGCCTGGGCGTACCCGACGTGCTGGCCGCCGTGAAGGCGCTGCGCGCGCTCGGCATGGAATTCGTCGAGAGCCAAGCGGCGCACACCGAGCAGCGCGGCGCCATCACCAAGACCTACCTGGGCTCGGTCGTCTTCGAGCTGGTGCACAGCCAACAGCCATGACCGACTCGCGCAGCGTGCAGCAGGCCATGCGCGACTTCGGCATGGACACCATCACCCTCGCCGGGCCGCTGGAGGCCAAGCTCGAAGCGATGGCCGACGCCGGCTTCCGCCAGGTGATGCTCAAGGCGAACGACCTCAACGGCCACCCGGGCGGCTGGAGGGCAGCGGTGGAAGTGGTCAAGGCCAGCGGCCTGCGCGGCACCGGCTTCCAGGTGCTGCGCGACTTCGAAGGCCTGTCGGGCCACCTGCACCAGTACAAGGTGGACATCGCCAAGCAGATGCTGGAGATGTGCGCGGCGCTCGGCTGCGACGTGCTGCTCGCCTGCTCCTCGACCTCCACCCACGCCAGCGCGGACCTGGACCACATCGCGCGCGACCTGCGCAAGCTGGCGATGCTGGCCATTCCCTTCGGCATTCGCATCGCCTACGAAGGCCTCTCGTGGGGCCGCACGATCAACGAGTTCACCACGGCCTGGGACGTCGTCTGTCGCGCGGATTGCCCCAACCTGGGCGTCGGCCTGGACTCCTTCCACATCCTCGCCGCGAAGACGCCGCTGGACGAGATCGAGAACCTCGACCCGAAGAAGATCTTCCTGGTGCAGCTGTCGGACTTCATGTGGCAGGAAACGCGCACCTTCGAGGAACGCATGGCCACCGCCCGCACCTACCGCGTCTTCCCGAACGAAGGCGTGCACACGGCCGACCTGGTCGACATGGTGCTGAAGCTGGACGCGCTGGGCTACCAGGGCGACTACAGCTTCGAGGTCTTCAACGACGACTACGTGCAGATGCCGCTGCCCTTCGTGGCGCAGCGCGCCCGGCGCTCCGCGCTTTGGCTGGCCGAGGACGTGCTGCGGCGGTCGGTGCCGCTGCCGGGGCAGCTGCGACTGCGCACGTGAACGGTGCAGCCCCTCCAAATGGAGGAGGGCGAGCCTTTCTTTGACGACGGGCGGCAGCGCCGGGGTAACGGACGGTTGTTGCTAGTTGTATCTAGTGAAGCATACAGTTACAGGCACCCGGCCATGAGGAGCCGGTTTCTCCCAGCCACCGGAGTTGCCCATGTCGAAGCTTGCTTCCGTCCTCGCCACGTCCACCGCAGCGCTGCTCGTCGCTGCCGGCCTAGCCGCCTGCGCCGGCGCCGACTCCGGTGAACGCGTTCCCGCCGCCGCCACCGCCGACCGTGCCTGGCTGTTGCCGGCCTCCATTCCCCAGCCCGCCGAGAACCCCAGCACGCCCGCGCGCGTGGCGCTTGGCAAGGCGCTGTTCTTCGATACGCGGCTGTCCGGTCCCTCCGGGATGTCCTGCGCTTCCTGCCACGAACCCACGCTGGGCTGGTCGGACGGCCGCAAGACCTCCGCGGTCGGCAAGGACGTGATGACGCGCGCCTCGCCCACCGTGCTGAACGTCGGCTACAACACCCAGTTCACCTGGGACGGCCGCAAGAAGTCGCTGGAAGACCACGCGATGGGTCCGCACCGGCACCTGAGCGTCGCCGACTACAAGGCGTCCGCCGAGCGGCTCGGCGCCCTGGAGGGGTACCAGAAGATGTTCGCCGCCGCCTACCCGGGCGAGGCGATCACGCAGGAAAGCATCTCCAAGGCCCTGGCCGTGTTCCAGCGCTCGCTGGTCTCCACCGATTCCAACTTCGACCGCTGGGTCGCGGGCGACCGCACGGCGCTGACGCCCGCGCAGTACCGCGGCTTCAAGCTGTTCACCGACCCGGCCAAGGCCAACTGCGCGGCCTGCCACAACGGCCCCAACTTCACCGACAACGGCTTCCACAACGTGGGCCTGAAGTCCGGCGACGTCGGCCGCTACGCCTTCCGCAAGCTCGATGCCATGAAGGGCGCGTTCAAGACGCCGACCCTGCGCGACATCGAGAACACCGCGCCCTACTTCCACGACGGCTCGGCCGCCACGCTGCGCGAGGTGGTGGAGTACTACGCGCGCGGCGGCGAGGACGCCAGCAACCGCTCGCCCGACGTGCGCAAGCTGGACCTGACGGAGCGCGACAAGGAGGACCTGGTCGCCTTCCTGCGCGCCCTCACCGGCCGCCACGCCGCCTTCGTGCCGCCGCAGCTGCCGCAATAAGACAAGAAGCCAAAGGGGGGAGCCCATGAGCAAGGCGGCCGCCACGGCGGACACCTTCGTTCCCTTCGCGTCCGCGACCGGGGGCGAGGCGCCGGAGCGGCGCGGCCGCCCGCGCAGCGCGGTCGCGCGCTGGAAACGCCAGCTCACCTGGTTCGCCACCAGCCTCACCGCGCTGGTGGTGGTCGTCGCCGGCATCTCGGCGCTCGCCATGTGGCTGGTGATCTCCGAAGTGGAGCGCGCGCAGGCGGCCGACGAGGCCCGCTCGCGCGCCGCCGTCGACACGCGGCTGGCCGTCGTCGAAGTCGAAAGCCTGCTCGCCCGCACCATCGCCGAGGAAGACCCGGCCAAGGTCCGCGCTGCCGCGGTCGCTTCGATCGCCGCTGCCGCGCGCCTGGAAGACGCGGTGACCGCGTTGCGCGCGGCGCTGCCCGGCAACGCCAACGCCGAGGAAATGGGCCGGCTGGTCGAGAACGTCAAGGAGCCGCGCGTGCAGGTGATCGTGCTCGCGCGCAAGGGCGCCCGCGCCGAAGCCACGGCCGCGCGGCAGGCGATCGCGGAGCCGCTCAAGCGCATCGACACCGTCTCCACCAGCCTGCTGGAAGACCAGGCCGCCGCGCGCCAGATGGCCGGCGAGCAGCGCGCCGCGCTGTTCCAGCGCATGCTGTTTGCCCTGCTCGCGACGGCGGTCCTCAGCACCGCGACGGGCATCCTGTTCTACCGGCGGCTGCAGAGGCGCTTCTCCCCGGTGGAGCAGCTGCTGGAAGAAGTGGCCCACAGCGCCGGCGAACTCGCCTCGGGCGGCCAGGAGCTCGACGGACTGAACGGCGAAGTACAGCGCTCCAACCACGCGCTGCGCGTGCTGCTGCAGCGCTTCCAGGAAGCCGCGCAGACCATGACGCAGGAAGCCGACGGCTGCTTGCAGGGCGTGGAGCAGCTCGATCGCACCTGCCAGGAATCGGCCAGCATGTCGCGCCGCCATGCCGAGGAAGCCGCCGGCGTCGCCGCGCAGATCGGCGCGACCACCGCCCGCCTGCACGCCCTGCTGGAGACCACGCAGGCGCTGGGCCACAGCCGCGGCGAGATCGCGCGCTTTGCCGACCAGATCGAAAGCATCTCTTTCACCACCCGCCTGCTGTCCTTGAACGCGGCGGTGGAAGCCGCGCGCGCCGGCGCGGCCGGCCGCGGCTTCTCGGTGATCGCCAGCTCGGTGCGCAAGCTGTCCGAAGACACGCAGGAGGCCGCGCTGCAGATCCGCCGCGCCAGCGAAGACATCACCCGCGGCCTGGCCGCCACCACGCAGTCCGTGCAGGAAACCAGCGAAGCCATGGACGCCGGCGCCGGCCGCATCGCCGCGCTCGACACCTCCGCGCGCTCCAACCAGGCGCTGGCCGAAGGCATGCACCGCGAAGTGCAGGGCCTGCGCGGCAGCTTCCAGCGCCAGGTGGAACGCGTGCGCTCCATCGACCAGGCTTCCCAGGCCGTGGGCGAACAGCTGGCCGACGGCGACCGCCATGCGCAGCTGCTGGACACCACCTCGACCTCGCTGGCCGGCACCTCCTCCGCGCTGTTGCAGCGCCTGTCCAACCTGCAGGCCTGACCTGCGCCAACCACCCCCGGAGCTCCCATGACCCGCATTTCCGCCCTCGCTCTCGCTTTGTGCGCCCTGTCCATCGGGCAGGCGCAGGCCGGCGAACACGTCGTCACCCAGAAGGGCAAGGCCTTCTCCACCAAGAAGATCACCGTGCAGCAGGGCGACAGCGTGCGCTTCGTCAACGACGATCCCTTCGCCCACAACATCTTCTCGCTCTCCGACGTCAAGAGCTTCGACCTCGGCTCCTACGGCCAGGGCCAGTCGAAGGCGGTCGTGATGGACAAGGCCGGCACGGTGGACGTCGAGTGCGCGGTGCATCCCGACATGAAGATGACCGTCGAGGTCAGGAAGTGAAGCGTGCGGCCCTGCTGGCCGCGGCGCTGCTGCTGTCCCTGCAAGCCGCTGCGCAATTGAGCAGCGCCTACGCGCAGGTGGTCACCACGACGGCTCGGCCGCTGCTGGCGCGCGACGGGCCCGACGCGACCGTCTTTCGCGGCAGCCTGGTCTTCTTCAACTACTGCGTCACCTGCCACGGCCCCAATGCCGACGGCAACGGGCGCGCCGCGCGCCTGTACGATCCGCGCCCCGCGAACCTGCGCGCGAGCGACAAGAACGCCGCGTACATGCGGCTGATGGTGCGCCTCGGCGGCAAGGGCATGGGCCGCTCGGAGTTCATGCCGCCCTGGGGCGAGGAACTCACCGACGAACAGATCGGCGACGTGGTGAGCTACCTGCAGTCGATCAACGTCCGCCACCAGTAAGGCGGCTCAAGGCGCGAGCAGCTGCGCCAGCTTCGGCTGGTTCGCGTCGCGCGCGATGTCCGCCGCCGTCTTGCCGCGGTCGTCGCGCAGGCTGCGGTCGGCCCCGCGCTCCAGCAGCAGCTTCGCCGTTTCCTCCTGCCCCTGCCCCGCGGCCCACATCAGCAACGTGAGCTGGGCGTCGAGCCGCGCGTTGACGTGGGTTCCGGCCTGCAACAGCGCCAGCAGGCAGTCGGTGCAGCCTTGCGCGGCCGCATAGGTCGCGGCGGTCTTGCGGATGCGGTCCACCGGCTCGATACGCGCGCCGGCCGCCAGCAGGCGTCGCACCAGCGCGCCGTTGCCGGCAAAGCTGGCGCCCATCAGCGGCGTCACGCCGGCCAGGTTCGCAAGATTGACGTCGGCCTTCGCGGCCAGCAGCACCTCGACCAGCTCGGCATTGCCGCGGCTGGCAGCGAGGTTCAGCGCCGAGTCGCCGTTGCGGTCACGCGAGTTGGCGTCGGCGCCGTCCGCCAGCAGCTCGCGCGTGCGCGCCAGGTTGGCGGCGCGCGCGGCCACCAGCAACTGGCCGTTCATGTTGATGTTGTCCATGCCCTTTTGGGCAAGTGCGCCCAGCGCCTGCCCCGCGAGCAGCAGGACCAGCACGATGCGGGCGATCCGGTAGGCCATGCGCCACCTCCTTGTCTTGGAGACGCGAAATCATCATACTGGCCCGGACCGCGATCAACAGCGGCCAGCCCGACGCTTGCGCGCCGGACTTCACTCACCCGACGAGGAGAAGTCTTTATGCAAGTCGTACCCCCCCTCCCCCATTGGCTTGCCGCACTCGGCCTCTGCGCCCTGGCGGCGGCGGCGCCCGCGCAGGAAATCCAGGGCCAGCGCAGCGCCGGCCCCAGCATGATCGTCAAGGCCCCGGACGTCTCGCAGGCCATGCTGAACGCGGCCGACCGGCAGGACGTCAACTGGCTGCACACCAACGGCGGCTATGCGCAGCAGCGCTACTACCCCGGCTCGCAGATCAACACCGGCAACGTCAAGCGCCTGCGCCCGGTGTTCCTGTTCCAGACCGAGGTGAAGGAGTCGATGGAAACCGCGCCCATCGTGGTGGACGGCATCATGTACATGACGACCGCCTTCAACCACGTGTATGCGCTGGATGCCGCGAGCGGCCGCCAGTTCTGGCACTACAAGCACAAGATGGGGCCGATCACCACCTTCTGCTGCGGCCCCAACAACCGCGGCGTGGCGATCGAAGGCGGCCGCCTGTTCATGGGCACGCTGGACGCCAAGCTCGTGGCACTGGACGCGAAGAGCGGCCAGCTGCTGTGGGAAACGCAGATCGCCGATCCCGAAAAGGGCTACAGCGAAACGATGGCGCCGACGGTCGTCGACGGCAAGGTGCTGATCGGCACCAACGGCGGCGAGTACGGCATCCGCGGCTTCGTGAAGGCCTTCGACTCGAAGGACGGCAAGCTGCTGTGGACCTTCTACACCATCCCCGAGAAGGGGCACGAGGGCGTGTGGGCCGAGAACGACCTCACCGGCCGCAACATGAAGCGCAACATCGCGGCCGAACGCGAGTCGCTGGCGCGCGACCCGAACTTCTACCAGACGCTGGGCGGCGGCGTGTGGATGAATCCGGCGGTCGACCTGCAGACGCGCACGATCTTCTTCGTGGTGGGCAACCCCTCGCCCGACCTGTTCGGCGCGGAGCGCCCGGGCGACAACCTCTACACCGACTCGATGGTGGCGGTGGACCTGGACACCGGCGCCTACAAGTGGCACTCGCAGTACATAGCGCACGACGTGTGGGACCTCGATGCGGTCAGCCCGCCCATCCTGGTCGACGCGCGCGATGCGAGCGGCAAGATGGTTCCGGCCGTGCTCCACGGCGGCAAGACCGGCCACGTGTACGTGCACGACCGCGCCACCGGCAAGCTGATTCGCTACTCCGAGGCGATGATCCCGCAGGAGAACATGTGGGTGCTGCCGACCGCGAACGGGGCGCGCATGCTGCCTGGCGCCAACGGCGGCGTGGAGTGGTCGCCGATGGCCTTCCACCCGAAGTTTCGCAACGTCTACGCGCTGAACCTGCACCAGCCCATGACCTACCACGTGGAAGCCAGCAAGTACCCGGGCGGCAAGCTCTGGCTGGGCGGCGCCTTCAAGGTGATCGAGGGCGAAAAGCAATGGGGACGCCTCGCGGCCGTCAACATCGACACCGGCAAGATGGCCTGGAAGTTCGACACCGAGCAGCCCCTGATCGGCGGCGCGCTGGCCACCGGCGGCGACCTCGTGTTCTACGGCGAAGGCAACGGCCTGTTCCGTGCGCTGCATGCGGGCACCGGCCAGCTGCTGTGGGAATTCAACTGCGGCGCCGGCGCCAACGCCATGCCCGTCAGCTACAGCGTGAAGGGGAAGCAGTACGTCGCCATGGGCTGCGGCGGCAACACCCAGCTCGATTTCAAGCGGGGCAACACGCTGGCCGTGTTCGCGCTGGATTGAAGCCTTGACGTTGCACGCCGTCTTCCTCGCCGGCGCGCTGCTCGCAGGCCTCGCACCCGCGGTGGCGCAGGACACGGAGGCCGTGCGCGCCAAGACGCAGGTCTGCGCCGCGTGCCACGGGCCGGACGGCAACGCCGTCTCGGCCGACTTCCCGAGCCTGGCCGGCCAGACCTGGCGCTACCTCTACATCCAGCTCAAGGACTACCAGGAGGGCCGGCGCAGCAACCCGCTGATGTCGCCCATGGCGGCCAACCTCACGCGCGAGGACATGATTGCCATCGCGAACTTCTATGCGGCGCAGCCGCTGAAGCCATCCACCTTCAAGGTCGACGAGGCGAAGGCCAAGCTCGGCAAGGCGAAGTCGGAGGAAACGCTCTGCACCATGTGCCACCTCGGCGGCTTCCTCGGGCAGAACGAGATCCCGCGCGTGGCCGGGCAAGGCTACGCGTACATCGTCGCCCAGCTCAAGGCCTTCAAGGACCGCACCCGCACGAACGACGCCGGCACCATGACCAGCGTCGCCCGCACCCTGGGCGATGCGGACATCGAGAACCTCGGCCACTACCTCACCGGACTGCGCCCGTAGCTAGGTCGCGGGGTTCCAGCGAACCGTCACGCACTGCATGCGGTGCAGCATGCGCACGGCCTCCTGCTGGAACTGCGTCCGCTGGGCCTGCGAGAAGTCCGTGTACAGCTCGCTCAGGTCGAGCAGCACGGCTTCCCGCGGCCACGCCGCGCTGTCCACCTGCAGCACCTGGAGCAGGGAAAGCAATTGGCCCATCGTGGCCTCCCCCGCGAGGGTCACCCGGGTGTGCTGCGGGCCCGGCGTGACCTTGAAGTCGAAACTCATGTCGACTTCATGGTGACATCCCCCCGCAAGAGGGTGTGTCAACTAATCGGTCGCGTGCGGCTTGAAACTTTTGTTGCCCTGCAATTCGCACCGCCCAGCCACGAACGGCAACAATGCACGCGAACTAAGCCCCGGCCGCGTTGCTCAGAACCCAGCGGCGAGCCCGTCGCGGCGCGAGTCGCTGGCGGCCACGTAACCTTCCTTGTCCGGCTGACCCATGCGCCAGATGAACTGGCCGGCGCCGAAGTCCTGGTAGCTGTCGTTGATGACTTCCACCTGGTGGCCGCGCGCGGACAGTTCCTGCACGGTCGCCTTGTCCATCTGCTGCTCGACGTTGATCTCGAGGCCGCTGTTGAAGCGCCAGCGCGGCGCGTCGCAGGCCGCCTGCGGGCTCTGCTTGTAGTCGAGCATGCGCACGGTGGTCTGCAGGTGGCCTTGCGGCTGCATGTTGCCGCCCATGACGCCGAAACTCATCACCGGCTGGCCGCCCTTGGTGAGGAAGGCGGGGATGATCGTGTGGAAGGGCCGCTTGCCCGGGGCCACCTGGTTGGGCCCCGGCTTCAGGCTGAAGCCGTGGCCGCGGTTCTGCAGGCTGACGCCGAACTCCGGCTCGACGCAGCCGGAGCCGAAGCCCATGTAGTTGCTCTGGATGAAGCTGACCATCATGCCGTCCTGGTCGGCGGCGGTCAGGTAGATCGTGCCGCCCTTGACGAAGTTGCCGGCGCCGAAGGCCTGCGCCTTCTTCATGTCGATCAGCCGGGCGCGGCTCGCGAGGTAGGCGTCGTCGAGCAGCTGCTCGGTCGTCACCTCCATCGCGGAACGCTCGGCCACCTGCTTGTAGACGTCGGCGAAGGCCAGCTTCATGGCTTCGATCTGCACGTGCTGCGAGTCGGCGCCGTCGACCTTCATGGAGGCCAGGTCGAACTTCTCCGCAATGCCCAGCGCCATCAGCGCGGCGATGCCTTGCCCGTTGGGCGGGATCTCGTGCAGCGTGTAGCCGCGGTAGTCACGCGCAATCGGCGTGACCCATTCCGGCTGGTAGGCCGCCAGGTCCTTCAGCGTGTGGACGCCGCCGTTCTGCGCGCTGAAGCGGGCCAGCGCCTCGGCGATCTCGCCTTCGTAGAAAGCCTTGCCCTTCGTTTCCGCGATGCACCGCAGCGCGCGCGCCGCCGCCGGGAACTGGAACAGCTCGCCGACGTTGGGCGAGCGCCCGCGCGGCAGGAAGCTCTGGGCAAAGCCGGGCAGCGCGCTCAGCTCCGGCCGCGCCGCCTCCCACTTCTGCTGCACGACCACGGGCATCAGGTAGCCGCGCTCGGCGATCTCGATCGCGGGCTGCAGCAGGTCGGCGAAGGGCAGCTTGCCGTAGCGCTCCGACAGCGCGGTCCACATGCCGACGGCGCCGGGGATGGTGGCCGAATCGATGCCGCGCTTGGGCGGCGTGGCGGCGGCGGCGCCGTACTTCTTCTCGAAGTACTGCGGCGTCCAGCCGGCGGGGGCCGGACCCGAGCCGTTGATGCCCTGCAGCTGCTTGCCGTCCCACAGGATGGCGAAGGCATCGCTGCCCAGGCCGTTGCTGACCGGCTCGCAGATGGTCATGGCGGCGGCGCATGCGATGGCCGCATCCACCGCGTTGCCGCCTTGCCAGAGGATGCGCAGGCCGGCCTGCGCGGCCAGCGGATGCGAGGTGGAGACGACGTTGCGCGCGAAGACGGGGATGCGCGTGGTCGGGTAGGGATTGTGGAAGTCGAAGTGGTTCATGCTGTTCAATCGGCGGTGAGGCCGCGCGCCTGGATGATCTTCTTCCACTTCGCGCGGTCCTGGTCGGTCATGGTGGCGAATTGCTGCGGCGTGCCGCCGGCGGGCTCGATGCCCAGGCGCGCGAGCCGCTCCTTCACGTCCGGGTCCTGCAGCGCCGCATTGGCCGCCGCATTCACCTTCGCGACGAGGTCGGCCGGCATGCCCTTGGGGCCGTACAGGCCGAACCAGGTGACCGACTCGAAGCCGGGCACCGTGTCCGACACCGGCGGCAGGTCGGGCAGCAGCGGCGAGCGCTTCAGGCTGGTGATGCCCAGCGCGCGCAGCCGGCCTTCCTTCACGTGCGGCAGGCCGCTGGGCAGCGAGTCGAACAGCACGTCGACCTTGCCGCTCACCAGGTCGGGAATCGCCAGCGCGGTGCCGCGGTAAGGGATGTGCACCAGGAACAACCCGGACTGCGCCTTGAACGCCTCCGCCGTCAGGTGGACGATGGTGCCGTTGCCGCTGCTGGCGTAATTGAGCTTGCCGGGGTTCTTGCGGGCGTAGTCGACCCACTCCTTCACCGTCTTGGCGGGCGAGCTGTTCGGCACCAGCATGATGCTGGGCGCATTGCCGACGTGGGCGATGGGCGCGAAGTCGGCCACCGCGTCGTAAGGCAGCTTGTTGCCGAAGCTCGGGCCGATGCTGTGCGTGCTGCTGGTGGCGAGCAGCAGCGTGTAGCCGTCGGCCGGCGCCTTGGCGACGATGTCGGAGCCTATGGTGCCGCCGGCGCCGGGCTTGTTGTCGACGATCACGTTCTGGCCGAGGCGCTCGCCCAGCTTCTGCGACACGGCGCGGGCAAAGATGTCGGTGGCGCCGCCGGCGGGGAAAGGCACCACCAGCCGGATCGGCTTGTTGGGGTAGCCCTGCGCCTGCGCGGCGGGCATGGCGAGGCCGGCCGCCAGGGCCAGCAGGAGGGGAGCGAACAGCTTCTTCATCCGGCCATCATAGGAAGCGGCACGCCAAAGCAAAAGCGAAACTTGCTTTAGCGGTCCTAAAGCATTGCTTTACGATGGCGGCATGAGCAGCATCCGCCTCCTGCGCACCTTCTCGGCCGTCGCGGCCGAGGGCTCGTTTGCCGCGGCCGCCGCCCGCGTCGCGCTCACGCAAGCGGCCGTAGGCCAGCAGATGCGGGCGCTCGAGTCCGAACTCCGTCGGCCCTTGTTCGAACGGCAAGGCAAGGCCGTGGTGCTCAACGAGGCCGGCCGGGCGCTCGTGCCGCAGGTGCGCCGCCTGCTGGCGCTGTACGAGCAGCTGCTGGCGCCCGCGGCGGCGGCCGGCGGCATCGCCGGCACGGTGAACCTGGGCGCCGTGGTGTCCGCGGTGCGGCCCTTGCTCCAGGCCACGCTCGCCCTCAAGGCGCGCCACGCGGCGCTGGAGCTGCACGTGTCGGCCGCCAAGTCGATCGAGCTGATCGAGCGGGTGCGCTCGGGCGAGCTCGACGCGGCGCTGGTGGTGCGCGAGCCCGGTGCGGCGCGGCCCGAACTCGCCTGGACCCCGCTCTATGCCGAGGCGATGGTGCTGGTGGCGCCGCGCAAGCTGCCCGAGGCGACGCCGCGCTCCATCCTCGAAGCGCAGCCCTTCATCCGCTTCGACCGCACCCAGCACACGGGCCACCTGGTGGAGCGGACGCTGCGGCGGCTGCGGGCCAAGCCGCAGGAGTTCCTGGAGCTCAACGCGCTGGAAAGCATCGTGGAGCTGGTGCGCTCGGGCCTGGGCGTGACGCTGGTGCCGCTGCTGCGCGACGCGCGCTGGCAGGCCGACCCCAAGCTGCGCGTCGTCGAACTGCCGCAGGCGGAGGAGCGGCGCATCGCGCTGGTGCAACGGCGCGACTCGGAAAAGGCGGCGATCATCGCCGCGGTGGTGGGGCAGTTCCAGGGCAAAACTACACTCGCCCAATGAGAGACCGCGACGTCGAACCCTTTTTCGCCACCTTGCGCGCAGCCAATCCGCTGCCGACGACCGAGCTGGAATTCAGCACCGTGTTCGAGCTGCTGGTGGCCGTGCTGCTGTCCGCCCAGGCCACCGACGCCGGCGTGAACAAGGCCACGCGCGGCCTCTTCCACGCCGCGCACACGCCGCAGGCGATCCTGGCGCTGGGCCGCGAAGGCCTGGAGGAGTACATCAAGACCATCGGCCTGTACCGCATGAAGGCCAAGCACCTGATCGAGACCTGCCGAATCCTGGTGGAACAGCATGGCGGTGAAGTGCCGCGCGACCGCGAGGCGCTCGAGGCCCTGCCCGGCGTGGGCCGCAAGACCGCCAACGTGGTGCTGAACGTCGCCTTCGGCGAGGAGACGATGGCAGTCGACACCCACATCTTCCGCGTCTCCAACCGCACCGGCCTGGCGCCGGGCAAGACGCCGCTGGAAGTGGAGATGAAGCTGGTGCAGCGGGTGCCCAAGGAATACAAGGTCGACGCGCACCACTGGCTGATCCTGCACGGGCGCTACGTCTGCGTGGCGCGCACGCCCAAGTGCTGGCAGTGCGCGGTCATCCAATACTGCGACTACCAGCCGAAAACACCGCCGCCGTAAACGGCGACAATGCCCCATGGACGACAAGGAACTGAAGGAAACGCTGGAGGTGCACACCGCCAGCATCCAGGGCATGCTCGACAACCAGCTGTTGCTGGCCGCGCAGGTGCAGGTGCTGCAGGCCGCGCTGGCCACGGTGCTGCTGCACCACGCCGACCGGCCGGCGCTGCTGCGCACCTTCAAGGGCTACATGAAGATCTCCAAGGAAGGCACGCCCCAGCTGGCGAAGCACATGGAGGCGCTGGAGGGCGGCATGCTGGCGCTGCTGGGGCAAGGGACCGAGCCGACGGCTTGATCCCGGGGCGTCAGACGCTCCACTCCCCGAACGCGAACCGGAACACCCGCGGCGCCTTCTCGCCCGGCCGCTGCATGCGCAGCTCCAGCTCCTTCGGCCGCGGCTTCAACGCGACGAACTTCAGCACCCCGGCGCGGTGGCTGCCGCCCGGCCCGGCGCCTTCCCAGGCCAGCGGCTTGACCTGGCGGCCGTCGCCCAGCAGCACCACGCTGTCCATCAATTCGTCGTTCAGGCGGGTGCCCCGCGACTCGAGCGCGATGGCGAAGTCCCAGATGCCGTTGCCGGCGTCGAGGTTGCCGGGCGTCACGGCGACGGTGACGCCGTGCGCGACGCTGCGCTGCGTCGCGCTCGGCCAGGCGGCGACGCCCACCGAGATCAGCAGCGCGAGGATGATTGCGAACTTGCCGTTGCCCATGCGCCCACCTTAACCGGGTCGCATGACGGCGGGTTGACTTTCCTCAATTGCCCCCGCCGGCGACAGGCACTCCCAGCCCGCGCCAGCCACCGCCCAGCGCCTGGATGAGCGCGACGGCGGCCAGCTGCCGGTCGATCTGCGCCTGCACCAGCGCCCGGCGGGCATTGAAGGCGCCGACCTGCGCGGTGACGACCTCGGTGTAGTTGACCTGCCCCGCCTGGTAGCGGTTGAGCACCTGCTGCTCCACCAGGTCGGCCGCGCGGCTCGCTTCGGCCCGCAGCGCCTGCTGCTGCTGCAGCACGCGCAGCGCGACCAGCTGGTCTTCCACGTCCTGGAAGGCCGACAGCACCGTCTGGCGGTAGCGCGCCGACACCTGTTCCAGAGCGGCCTTGCTGGCATCGACCCGGGCGCTGGTCGCGCCGGCGTCGAAGATCGTCTGCGCCAGCGAGATGCCGAGCGACCACACCAGGCTCGACACGTTGAACAGGTCGCCGATCGATGCGGCACTGGAGCCGATCGAGCCGCTGATGCCGAAACTCGGGTAGTAGCCGGCGCGCGCCACGCCGATCTGCGCGTTGGCCCGCGCCACCGCGCGCTCGGCCGCCGCAATGTCGGGCCGCCGCTGCAGCAGCACCGAAGGCACTTCCGGCGGAATGCCCGGCACCCGCGCCGTCCAGTCCTTCTGCGCGGGCAGGCTGAAGTTGGCCGGCGCCTTGCCCACCAGCACGGCGATGGCGTGCTCGTACTGCGCCCGCGTGCGTTCGAGGCCCAGCAGGTCGGAGCGCGAATTGGCCAGCTGCGTCTCGGCCTGCAGCACGTCGGTGCGCGCCACCACGCCGGCGTCGTAGCGGTTGCGCGTGATGCGCAAGGTGCGCTCGTAGCCGGCCAGCGTTTCCTCGACCAGCCCGCGCGCGACGTCGGACAGCCGCAGGCCGAAGTAGGCGACGGCGAGCTCGCCCTGCGCCGCCAGCCGCGCGGCGGCCAGGTCCGCCAGCACGCCCTGCTCGTTGTAGCGCGCGCTGTCCACGCCCAGGCGCAGGCGGCCGAACACGTCGGGCTCCCAGCTCGCGCCGATGTCGATCTTGTAGCTGCTGGCGGAACCGCCGCCGCCGCCGCGGCCGCTGCGGTTGGCGCCCGCGTCGAGGCCCACCTGCGGAAACAGCGAGGCGCGCTGCTCGCGCGTCAGCGCGCGCGCCTGCTCGTAGGCGGCCACGGCCGCGGCCACGTTCTGGTTGGCCGCCTCCACCTGCGCTTCCAGCTGGCTCAGCACCGGATCGTCGAACAGTTCCCACCAGGGCCCGCGCTCCAGTGCATCGGCGGGCGCCGCGGCCACCCAGGCGCCCCGGCCTTCCTTGAAGGCCACCGGCGTGTCGACCGCGGGCGCTGCGTAGCGCGGCGCCAGGGAGCCACAGGCGGACAGCAGCAGCGAGGCCGCGACGGCCGCGGCGATGGGAGTGGAAAGTGCGCGCGATTTCATGTTTGGGGAAGCAGTTCCGTGTCGCCGTGCCGGCTCAGTTGCCGCTCGAGCGGGCTGCGGCGGCGCAGCTTGTCCAGCAGCAGGTAGACCACCGGCGTGGTCAGCAGGGTGATGACCTGGCTGGCCACCAGGCCGCCGATGATGGCGATGCCCAGCGGCCTGCGCAGCTCGGCGCCTTCGCCGAAGCCGATGGCCAGCGGCAGCGCGCCCAGGATGGCCGCCATGGTCGTCATCAGGATGGGGCGGAAGCGCAGCAGGCAGGCCTCGCGCACCGCGTCGTAGGGCGACAGCCCGCGCGAACGCTCGGCGTCGAGCGCGAAGTCGATGATCAGGATGGCGTTCTTCTTGACGATGCCGATCAGGAGGAACAGCCCGATCAGCGCCATGATGGAGAAGTCCATCTTGAAGATCAGCAGCGCCAGCACGGCGCCGATGCCGGCCGAGGGCAGCGTCGACAGCACGGTGATCGGGTGCACCAGGCTTTCGTAGAGCACGCCCAGCACGATGTAGATGACGACGATGGCCGCCAGGATCAGCAAGGGCTGCTGCTGGTTCGACTCCTGCGCCGCGCGCGCCGTGCCCTGGAAGCTGCCGCGCACGTTGATCGGCATGTGGATGGACGCTTCCGCCGCGCGCACCGCGGCCTGGCTCTCGGCCAGGGTCGCGCCTTCGGCCAGGTTGTACGAGATGGTGGTGGCCAGCTCGGAATCCTGGTGGTTGACCGAGGTGGCCGTGGGCCGCTGCCGGAAGCTGGCGATGGCCGACAGCGGCGCCATCGTCGTCGCGCTCGAACTCACGGCGGCGCCGGTGGACGCATCGCGCAGCGACAGGTTCGCCGAGGTTCCGGTGGTGGTGGTCGTGGCGGTCGTCGTGCCGGTGCTGCCGGTGGAGGCCGTGGTCGTCGTCGACCGGGTCGGCACGTACACGTCCTTCAGCGCCTCCGGGCTCTTGATGTAGCGCGGCGCCAGGCCGAGGATCACCTTGTACTGGTTCAGCTCCTCGTAGATGGTCGCCACCTGGCGCTGGCCGAAGGCGTCGTAGAGCGCGTTGTCGACGTCGCGCGAGGTGATGCCCAGGCGCCGCGCGCTGTCCTTGTCGACGTCCACATAGGTCTCGACGCCGTTCTCCTGCTGGTCGGTGTCGACGTCGGTCAGCGCCTCTTCCTGCTTCATCGCCTCGGCCAGCTTCGTCGCCCAGAGCTTGAGGTCGGCGTCGTTGTCGCTCTTGAGCGTGTACTGGTAGGTGCTGTTGGACTGGCGCCCGCCCATGCGCAGGTCCTGCACCGGGTTCAGGAACAGGCTCACGCCGGTCACCTTCGCCAGCTGCGGCCGCAGCCGCGCGATCACGGCCTGGCCTTTTTCGGCATCGCCGCCGCGCTTGAGGTTCATGAACATGAAGCCGCCGCCCGCGCGGCTGCCGCCGGTGAAGGCCACCACGGTGTCCACGGCCGGGTCGTTGCGCACGATGTCCACCAGCTGCTTCAGCTTGTCCTGCATGGCCTGGAAGGAGATGCTCTGGTCGGCGCGGATGCCGCCGTTGATCTGGCCCGTGTCCTGCTGCGGGAAGAAGCCCTTGGGAATCTGCACGAACAGGAAGGCGTTCAGCGCCACGATGAACACCAGGATCAGCAGCACCAGCCAGCGCGCCGCCAGCGCCCAGTCCAGGCTCACCTCGTAGCTGCGCTGGACCCAGGCGAAGCCGCGCTCCGACCAGCGTGCGAGCCGCCCCGGCTCCTTCTTGTGGCCCTCGGGATGCAGCAGCCAGGCGCACATCATCGGCGTGGTGGTCAGCGACAGCAGCAGCGAGATCATCACCGCCGCCGACAGCGTCACCGCGAACTCGCGGAACAGGCGCCCCACCTGCCCGCCCATGAACAGCAGCGGGATGAACACGGCGATCAGCGACAGGCTGATCGACAGCACGGTGAAGCCGACCTCGCGCGCGCCCAGCAGCGCCGCCTGGAAGCGGTCCATGCCAGCCTCGATGTGGCGCGAGGTGTTCTCCAGCACCACGATGGCGTCGTCCACCACGAAGCCGGTCGCCACCGTCAGCGCCATCAGCGACAGGTTGTTGAGCGAGAAGCCCAGCATGTACATCACGCCGAAGGTGCCGAGCAGCGAGACGATCGTCGCGGCCGCCGGGATGAAGGTCGCGCGGGCGCTGCGCAGGAAGATGCTGACCACCAGCACCACCAGCAGGATCGCGATGCCCAGCGTCAGCTCCACCTCGTGCAGCGAGGCGCGGATCGAATGGGTGCGGTCGGACGCGACCTGCAGCTTCACGTCCTTGGGCAGCGCCTCCTGCAGGTTCGGCAGCAGCGCGCGCACGCCGTCCACGGTGGCGATCACGTTGGCGCCCGGCTGCAGCGTCACCAGCACGATCACCGCCGGCTGGCCGTTGAAGAGGCCCATGGTGTTGATGTTCTCGACACCGTCGCTGACGTCGGCGACGTCGGCCAGCCGCACCGCGGAACCGTTGCGCCAGGCCACGACCAGGCCGCGGTAGTCCGAGGCGGTCTTGCCGTTGTTGGCCATGCCGGTGCCGGTGTAGACCTGCAGCCGCTGGCCGCGCACTTCCACCTCGCCCTTGGGCCGGTTGGCGGTGCCGGACTGGATGGCGGCGCGGATGTCCTCCATCGAGATGCCGTAGCGGTTCAGCGCGAAGGGCACGACCTCGACGCGCACCGCGGGCTGCGAGCCGCCGCCGAGTTCGACGTCACCGACGCCGGGCACCTGGGCGATCTTCTGCTGCACGATGTTGGACACCGCGTCGTAGATCTGCCCGGGCGAGCGCGTGGGCGAAGTCAGCGCGAGGATCAGCACCGGCGCCGCCGACGGGTTGGCCTTGCGGTAGGTCGGGTTGCTGCGCAGCGTGGACGGCAGGTCGCTGCGCGATGCGTTGATCGCCGCCTGCACCTCGCGCGCGGCGGCATCGATGTCGCGGTTCAGGTCGAACTGCAGCGTCACGCGCGTGCTGCCGGTGCCGCTGTTGGACGTGACCTCGTTGACGCCCGCGATCACGCCAAGGCGCCGTTCCAGCGGCGTGGCCACGCTCGTGGCCATGGTCTGCGGGCTCGCGCCGGGCAGGCTGGCCGAGACCGAGATCACCGGGTAGTCCACCTGCGGCAGCGAAGCCACCGGCAGCTTGAAGAACGCGGCGATGCCCGCCAGCGCGATCCAGACCGTCAGCAGCACGGTGCCGACGGGGCGGCGGACGAAGGGGGCCGACAGGTTCACGGTGTCGTCATCCCGGGCTCGGCCCGGGATCCATCGCCCCGGCGCCAGCGGCGCCCGAGGCTATCGAACCCGAGATAGATCACCGGTGTCGTGAACAGCGTCAGCAGCTGGCTCACGATCAGCCCGCCGAAGATCGCCAGGCCCAGCGGCCGGCGCAGCTCGGCGCCCTCGCCCCAGCCGAACATCAGCGGCACGGCCGCGAACAGCGCCGCCAGCGTCGTCATCAGGATAGGCCGGAAGCGCAGCAGCGCCGCCTGGTGGATCGCCTCCTGCGGCGACTTGCCTTCCACCCGCTCGGCTTCCAAGGCGAAGTCGATCATCATGATCGCGTTCTTCTTGACGATGCCGATCAGCAGGATGATGCCGATGATGCCGATCACCCCCAGCCCGTTGCCGGTGATCCACAGGGCCAGCAAGGCGCCCACGCCCGCCGAAGGCAGCGTCGACAGGATGGTCAGCGGGTGCACGTAGCTTTCGTACAGCACGCCCAGCACGATGTAGACGCAGACCACCGCCGCCAGGATCAGCCACAGCTGGTTGGACAGCGAAGTCTCGTAGGCGCCGGAAGCGCCCAGGAAGGTCAGCGTCACGCCGGCGGGCAGCTTCATCTCCTCGGCGACCGCGCGGATGTCCTTGACCGCGTTGCCCAGCGCCACGCCGGGCGCGGTGTCGAAGCCGATGGTGGCCGCCGGGTACTGCGCGACGTGCGTGATCTGCAGCGGCGCGCGCCGTTCGCTGATGCGCGCCACCGCCGAGAGCGGCGTCGGCTCGCCGCTGCTGGTCTTGATCTGGATGCCGGCCAGCGCGTCGGGCGTGGCGCCCAGGTCGGGCCGCGCCTCCAGCACCACGCGGTACTGGTTGGTCTCGGTGAAGATCGTGGAGACGATGCGCTGGCCGAAGGCGCTGTACAGCGCTTCGTCGATGGTGGAAGCGGAGATGCCCACGCGCGCCGCGGTGTCGCGGTCCACGTCGACGAACATTGCCGCGCCCGTGGCATTGGCATCGGTGGTCACGTTGGCCAGGCGCTTTTCCTGCCGCAGGCGTTCGACCAGCCGGGTCGCCCAATCGCCGACCATGGCGGTGTCGGAGCCCTCCAGCGCGAAGCGGTACTGGGTGGGCCCGCTTTCCGATTCGATGGTCAGGTCCTGCACCGGCTGCAGGAAGAGGCGCACGCCGGCCACCTTCTGGCCGCGGTTGCGCAGGTCGTCCATCACCTTCTGCAGGCCGGGGCGCGAGGCCTTCAGGTTCACCAGCATGCGGCCGGTGTGCAGCATCGTGTTGTTGGCGGCGTCGACGCCGACGAAGCTGGCGATGGATTGCACCGAAGGGCTTTCCAGCAGCATCCGGGCGACGTCCTGCTGCACCGCCGCCATCTTCGGATAGGAGATCGACTGCGCCGCCTCCACGCGCACCTGCAGCTGGCCGGTGTCCTGCGTCGGGAACAGGCCCTTGGGGATCAGCAGGTACAGCAGCACCGTCAGCACCAGCGTGCCCAGCGCGATCAGCAGCGTGAGGCCCTGGCGCGCCAGCACCCAGACCAGCGCGCGGTCGTAGTGGTGGATCACGCGGTCGAAGTAAGGCTGGATGCGCGCGCCTATGCCGTGCGCCGAGCCGGTGTCGCGCGAACGCAGCCAGCGCGCCGACATCATCGGCACCAGCGTCAGCGAGACCACCGCGGAGATCAGGATGGTGATCGCCAGCGTGACCGCGAACTCGCGGAAGAGGCGCCCGATCACGTCACCCATGAACAGCAGCGGGATCAGCACCGCCACCAGCGACACCGTCAGCGAGATGATGGTGAAGCCGATCTCGGTCGCGCCCTTCAGGGCCGCCTCCATCGGCGGCATGCCCTCTTCCATGTGCCGCGCGATGTTCTCGATCATCACGATGGCGTCGTCGACGACGAAGCCGGTGGCGATGGTCAGCGCCATCAGCGACAGGTTGTTCAGGCTGTACCCCAGCAGGTACATCACGCCGCAGGTGCCGATCAGCGAGATCGGCACCGCCAGGCTGGCGATCACCGTGGCGCGCGGGCTGTGCAGGAAGGCGAAGATCACCAGCACCACCAGCACGACGGCCAGCACCAGCTCGATTTCCACGTGCTCGACCGAGGCGCGGATGCCGGTGGTGCGGTCCGACAGCACTTCGACCTGGATGGCGGCCGGCAGCCCGGCCTGCAGGTCGGGCAGGCGTTTCTTGATGGCGTCGACGGTCGCGATCACGTTGGCGCCCGGCTGGCGCTGCACGTTCAGGATGATGGCCGGATGCTCGTTGGCCCAGGCGCCGAGCTTGACGTTCTCCGCGCTCTCGACCACTTGCGCCACGTCCGACAGGCGGATCGGCGCGCCGTTGCGGAAGGCCACCACCAGCTGCTGGTAGTCCTTGGCCGTCAGCAACTGGTCGTTGGAGTTGATCGTGTACGAGCGCGTCGCGCCGTCGATGCTGCCCTTGGCCGCGTTGGCATTGGCGGTCGAGATCACCGTGCGGACCGAATCCAGGCCGAGGCCCAGGTTGGCCAGCGCGCGGTTGTCGGCCTGGATGCGCACGGCGGGCCGCTGGCCGCCGGCGAGCGTCACCAGGCCGACGCCGCTCACCTGGCTGATCTTGAGCGCCAGGCGCGTGTCGACGATGTTGCGCACTTCCGTGAGCGGCAGCGTCGTGGAGGTGATGGCCAGCGTCAGCACCGGCGCGTCGGCCGGGTTGACCTTGGCATAGACCGGCGGCGCCGGCAGGTCGGCCGGCAGCAGCGAAGCGCCGGCGTTGATCGCGGCCTGCACCTGCTGCTCGGCCACGTCCAGCGCGAGGCCCAGGTTGAACTGCAGGGTGACGATGGACACGCCGGCGGCGCTGGTCGATCCCATGCGCGCCAGGCCCGGCATCTGCCCGAACTGGCGCTCCAGCGGCGCGGTGACCGTCTGCGCCATCACTTCCGGGCTGGCGCCCGGGTACAGCGTCTGCACCTGGATGGTCGGATAGTCCACCTGCGGCAGCGCCGACAGCGGCAGGAACTTCAGGCCGACGAGGCCGGCCAGCACGATGGCCACCATCAGCAGCGCGGTGGCGACCGGCCGCAGGATGAAAGGACGGGACGGACTCATTGGGAGGTCGCGCCGCCCGCCTCGGCCGCCGCGCGGCGTTTCTGGAACTCCTCGCGCCGCTTCGCACGTTCTTCCGGCGACAGCTTCATGAACTCCTCGCGGCGCTTGGCGCGCTCCTCGGGCGTCAGCTTCTCCCAGCCCGGCGGCATGGCGCGCGGCGCACCGCCGTCGCCACCGCCGGCGGGTGAGGCCGCCGCGGGCGCGGCATTGGCCACCGCCGCGGCGCCCATGGAGGCCGATGCTGCCGGCGCGGCGGCTTCCCGCTGCCCGCGCGGTCCGCGCGGTGTTTCGCCATTGCGGGCCGCCGAGGCGCCGGTGAAAGGCTCGGACGCCGACGGCAGCGCCGACGATGCCCCGCCCTGCGGCGCCGAGGCGCCGTCGCGGCGGCGCCGTCCGCCCTGGCCCATGCCCTGCCCCGGCGTGTCGCCCGGCAGCAGCACGCGCGCGCCGTCGCGCAGGCGGTCCGCGCCTTCGGTGATGACCTTCTCGCCGATCTGCAGGCCGCTGGTGACCTGCACCTTGTCGTTGACCATCTGGCCGCGCACGACCGGCCGCAGCTTGACGGTGCGGTCGTCCTGCAGCACGAACACGTATTCGCCGGTGCTGCTCTGGCGCACCGCCGTCACCGGCACCACCACCGCGTTCTGGATGGTGCGCAGCTGCAGCTGCACGTTGACGAACTGGCTGGGAAAGAGCTGCAGGCGCGTGTTGTTGAAGCGCGCCTTGGCCTTCACGGTGCCGGTGGTCGTGTCGATCTGGTTGTCGAGCGAGGCGAACACGCCGTCGTCCAGCAAGGTGGTGCGGGTGCGGTCGAAGGCCTTGACGTCCATGAAAGCGCCGGCGTTGCGCTGCAGCCAGCTGGCGTGGTCCTGCGGCACCGAGAATTCCACGTCGATGGGGCTGAGCTTGGTGACGAGGGCCACGCCATTGGTGTCGCCCGTGCTCACCTGGTTGCCGACGTCCACCGTGCGCAGGCCGACGCGGCCTTCGATCGGCGAGACGATGCGGGTGTACGAGAGGTTCAGGCGTGCCGTGCCTTCGGCCGCCTTGGATCCGACCACGGTGGCTTCCAGCTGGTGCACGGTGGCGCGCTGCGTGTCGACTTCCTGGCGGGCGATCGAGTCCTGCTTCAGCAGCGTTTCGAAGCGCTCCAGCGTAACCCGGGCGGCCGCGAGCTGCGCTTCGTCCCGCATGCGCGCGCCCACCGCCTGCTGCACCGCCATCTCGAAGGGCCGCGGATCGATGGTCGCCAGCAGCTGGCCCTTCTTGACCGCCTGGCCTTCCTTGAACAGCACCTGCGTCAGCACGCCGGACACCTGCGGCCGCACCCGCACGGAGGCCTGCGGCACCACGGTGCCCAGCGCTTCCATGTTGACGGGGATGTCGGCAGCCTCGGCAACGGCGATGCCGACGGTGGTCGCGCCGCGGCCTCCCGCGCCGCCGGCCCGACCGCCGCCCGAGCCACCGCCGCCACCGCCGCCACCGGGCCCGCCGGCACCGCCGGGGCCGCCGCCCGCGCCGCGCTGCGCGGACGAAAGCTGCTCGGGCCGGGTCAGGTCATAGGCCAGCCAGGCCAGGCCGACGGCCACGACCAGCGCCAGCACGCTGCCGATCAGGGTGGCGCGGCGGCTCAGTTTGCGGCGGGGGGGCTTGCCCGGGGGGGTGGGCTGCTCGAAATACTCGGGCGGTTCGGCCGGAGCGGGAGGCATGGCGGGCATCGGTTCTCTTTCTTGTTCCGTCGATGGCACGGCGGGCAAGTTCAGCAGCCGCAGAGCGTGCGCGCGGCTGGCTCAGCCAATCGACAGTGGCCGGCGCGAGTCTCTGTAGGCGCTTTCCTGCTGCGTTTCCGGCCAGGCTTTCAGCTTGGGGCCCGGAAATGACGCCCGCGTGTGCGCACTGTATCGCTTGTGTGAAGTTGCTCAGGGCGCAGCCAGCGGCAGCAGCTTCCCCTCGCTGGCCGCGGGCGCCGGCACGCCGAGCAGGCGCGCCAGCGTCGGCGCGATGTCGACGGTCTGCACCGGCGTCGCCACGGCCTGCGCCTTCATCCAGCGCGGACCCCACAGGAGGATGGGCACGTGCGTGTCCGCCTCGTGGGGCGAGCCGTGGGTGGCCGTGCTGGTGCCGAACATCCAGCCGGGCCGGGTGGCGTACTGCACGTCGCCCGAGCGCTCGCGGTTGAAGGAACGCTGCATGGCGTCGAAGAAGGGCGAGCCGGCCCGGCCGCCCGACTCCAGTTCGCGGCGGGTGTACGCCACGGCGATGCCGTCCTGCGCGGCGAGCACGTCGCGCGCCGCAGCCGCCACCGTGTCCGCGGCCAGGCCGCGCTGCGCCAGCAAGGCCTTGTCCAGCACCAGGGACGAGGCGGAGCTGCCCAGCACCAGCTTCGGCACGCCGAAGCGGCTTTCCAGCTGTGCGTTCACCTGCTGCAGCATCTTCGCGCCTTCGATGCGCCCGCCTTCCTGCCCGCGGGCCTTGCTGGTTTCCGGCGCCGGCGTGAAGCCATGGTCCGCCGACAGCACGGCGACGTAGTTGTCGCGGCCCACGGTCGCATCCAGGTCGCGGAAGAAGTCCTGCAGCAGGCGATCGAGCTGCAGCAGGTGGTCCTGCGAGAAGCGCGACTCGGCGCTGAAGGCGTGGTTGACGTAGTCGTGGCCCGAGAGGCTCACCACCAGCAGGTCAGGCACGTCGTCGCGTCCCAGCTGTTCCGCGGCGATGGCGGCGCGCGCGAAGTCCAGCGACAGCGCGTCGGCGAAGGGGCTGCGCAGCAACGCGGCGTAGTCGTCCGTGCGCAGCGGCAGCTGCGCCTTGGGGCCGACCTGGTTGAAGGGCAGCGAACGCGCGTAGGCCGCGTCGGGCAGCAGCGGCTTCCACTCCGTGCCGCGGTAGCGGTCGGCGCGCTTCTCCGCATTGAAGGCCTCGACCCAGGCGGGATGGCGCGGCATGTAGTAGGTCGTCGAAGCGAACTGCCCGCTGCCGGACATATACATGTACGCGGTGCCGGCATGGCCCGCCGGCAGGATCGCCCCGCGGTCCTTGCCCGAAATGCCGATCACCTTGGCGCGCGGATCGACGCGCCGCATCACGTCGCCCAGCGTCTCCACCTTCAGGTTGCGCGGGCTGGTGCCGTCCAGCGGCTTGGTGGCATTGCCGATGTAGGTGGCCGCGGTGTCGCCGGTGCAATAGACCTCGGCGCCGGTCGCGGGGTCGCGCCACTCGTTGCCGATGATGCCGTGGCGCGCGGGCGAGGCGCCCGTCAGCAGCGTGGCATGGCCGGCGGCGGTTACCGTGAAGGCGTGCGCGTAGTGCGCTTCGCTGAAGGCGACGCCGCGGTCCAGGAAGCGCGCCAGGCCGTCGGGCGCCAGCTGGTCGCGGTAGCCGGTGACCTGGCGCTGCGGCAGCCCGTCGACCACGAAGAACACCACGAGCTTCGGCGGCGGCGCGGGCGGCGCGACCGAGCCGCAGGCCGCGAGCAGGAGGACGAGGAAAAGACTGGTTGCGAGTTTCTTGAGGTTGTTCATCTTTTTCAATGCATGGCCACCCGGCCGCTCAGGATGTAGATGCCGCCCATCCACGCGCTTTGCACGTGCACGTCGTCGAGGTGGCTGGCGAGGCGGTCCCAGGGGCAGTCCAGCCCGTCCAGCGAAGACACGGAATACAGCGCGGCGCCGAGCACGAAGGCGTTGGTGGCCACCATCCAGGGCGGCGCCCATTGCAGGCCGGTGGCCGCGACGTGGGCGCCCGGCTTCAGGTGCGCCAGCACGTGGCCCAGCGCAGCGGGATCGCGCAGCACGTCGTGCGTGAAGTGGAACAGCGCGGCATCGGCCCGGCCTTGCAGCGGCGCGTCGGCGGCGCCGGCGCGCACCAGTTCGACGTTGCGCCAGTGGTGCGCGGTGATGCGTTCGACCGCGCGCACCAGCATGTCGGGACTGGGATCGACGCCGACGATGTGGCCGCGCGGGCCGATGCGCTGCTCCAGCGCCTCGAAGCTGAGGCCCGTGCCGCAGCCGACGTCCAGCACCGTGTCGCCGTCATGCAGGTCCAGCTGCGCGATGGCCTCGCCGCGCAGCGGCTCGAAGGGCAGCAGTTCCAGGTCGTAGCGGTCCGCGCGCCGGCGGTACTGCAGCAGCGCGGCGGAAAGGTCGGGCGGCCGGCGCCCGCCGGAAGGCATCGCCATGGCGAAGGCCCGGCCTAGCGCGTGATCACCACCAGCACGCTGCAGGGCGCATGCTCGATCAGCGCACCGGAGATGGAGCCGCGCCACCAGCGGGCGGCCCAGCTGTCCAGGTGCTTGTGGCCGACGATCACGAGGTCGGCGGAGATCTTGCGCGCGTACTTGGTGATTTCCTCGATGGCTTCGCCGGTCACCACCTCGCCGCGGGCGGACCAGCCCGACTCCTCGAGGCGGCGCAGGCCGTCCTCGAGCACCCCGCGGTACTTCTTCTTCTCGCGCTCCTCGAGCTCGACGTCGTAGACGCCGCCCTCGAGGCCGACGAAGCTCATGGCCGAAGGCATCACGGCGACCAGGTGCAGTTCCGACTGGCTCCACATGGCCAGTTCCTTGCAATCCAGCAAGGCCTTCTGGCCGGCATCGGAGCCGTCATAGGCGACCAGGATCTTCTTGTACATGGCTTGCCCCCAAGACGTGCCGCGAGCGGGTTGCCACGGCTGCGCGAAGCATAGACCCCCCGAGCGGCCTTTCGCAATCGCGGGATTGGGCGTTTTCCCTGACTTCCGGGACGCCGGCGTCAGCAGGCGATCAGCCCGGGGAGCACCCCGGGCTCGAAATGCGCTTCGACGCAATCCGCCAACCCGTCGAAGACCGTCTCCAGCGATGGGACGGCGGCGCCGAACAGCGCCTGCAGCACCGCGGCGTCCTCGAACAGGCCGTGCAGGTACACCCCCAGCACGTTGCCCGCCGAGTTCTGCCAGCCCAGGCCGTCCGGCAGCACGGCGCGGGCGGGGGCCATCGCCGGATGCTGCGCGGTCTGGCCATGGTGGATCTCGTAGCCGCGCGCCGCCACCCCGGCCAGCGCCGCCCAGGGGCCGCCCATCGCGCCGAATTGCACCGTGGCATGGCGCACCGTCTTGCGGGCGGCGAACTGCGTCACCAGCGGCAGCAGGCCCAGCCCGGGACCGTTGCCGTCGATCGCCTCGGTGTCGACCAGCGCCTCGCCCAGCATCTGGAGGCCGCCGCAGATGCCCAGGACCCGCCCGCCCGCTTCGGCATGCGCGGCGATGGCCCGGTCCAGGCCCTGCGCGCGCAGCCACGCGAGGTCGCTGCTGGTGTGCTTGGAGCCGGGCAGCACGATCCAGTCGGCACCGGCCGCCTCCGCCGGCGTGCGCACCCAGCGCAGGCGCAGGCCCGGCACGTTGCGCAGCGGCTGGAACTCGTCGAGGTTGCTGATGCGCGGATAGGCGACCACCGCCACGGTGAGCCGCACCGGGCCGCCGGCGGCGCCCCCATCGTCGTGGAAGATGCCGTCCTCCTCCGGCAGGCCGTGGCCCCGCTGCATCGGCAGCACCGCCAGCGTGGGCACGCCGGTCAGGTCCTGCAGTTGCTGCGGGCCGGGCGCCAGCAGCGCGGCGTCGCCGCGGAACTTGTTCAACACGAAGCCATGGAGCAGCGCCCGGTCCTCGGGCGGCAGCAGCGCCCAGGTGCCGTACAGGTGCGCGAAGGCGCCGCCGCGGTCGATGTCGGTCACGAGCAGGCAGCGCGCGGCGGCGTGGCGGGCGACGCGCAGGTTGACGTAGTCGCTGGCCATCAGGTTGATCTCGGCGGGCGAGCCGGCGCCCTCGATCACCACCACGTCGTTCTCCGCCCGCAGCGCATCGAGCGCGCGCGCGACGTGCGGCCAGACGTGCTCGCTGCGGCTGCGCCACGGCATGGCGCCGAGCGCGGGATCCACCTGCCCGAGCAGCACGACCTGGCTGTGGTCGTCGCGCTCGGGCTTCAGCAGCACGGGATTCATGCGCACGTCCGGCTCGGCCCGGGCGGCCAGCGCCTGGAAGTACTGCGCGCTGCCGATCTCGCCCAGCCCGCCATCGGGCGCGGCGACGACGCGCGCGTTGTTGGACATGTTCTGAGCCTTGAACGGCGCCACCTTCAGGCCCTGGCGCGCGAACCAGCGGCACAGCGCCGTGGCCAGCCAGCTCTTGCCGGCGCCGCTGCTGGTGCCCAGCACCATGACGCAGCGCGCCCTCATGGCAGCGGCGCCTCCTGCGGCAAGGCGACCCAGCGGCCGGCAACGGCATGCACGGCGATCCGCTCGCCGAACACGCTTTCCAGCGCGCGGTGCGTGGCCGGGTCATTGCAGGCGCCATGGTGCACGACGCGGCCGCGCGCCAGCAGCACCAGGTCGTCGGCCTGCAGCGCCATGCCGATCTCGTGCAGCACGCTGATCGCCGTGCCGCCACGCGCGACGTGCCGGCGCACGATGGCCAGCCAGTCGGCCTGGTGCGGCGGGTCCAGGTGCGTGAGCGGCTCGTCCATGAGGAGAAGCGGGGCGCGCACGGCCAGCGCGCGCGCGAGCAGCACGCGCTGGCGCTCGCCGCCCGAGAGTTCGCCGAGCGGCCGCGCGCGCCAGTCCCAGCTCTGGGTTTCTTCCATGGCCGCGCGCACGGCCGCATGGTCCTCGACGCTGGCCGCGCCCAGCCAGTCCTGGTGCGGCAGGCGGCCCAGCATGACGACGTCGCGCGCCAGCAGGTCCTCGGCGCCGCCCTCGCCCTGCCCCAGCCAGGCCAGCGCCCTGGCGCGTTCACGCGGCCGCCAGTTCGCCGCCTCGCGTTCCAGCAGCTGCACGCGCCCCTGGGCCGGCAGCAACTGCGCCAGGGCTTTCAGCAGCGTGGTCTTGCCCGCGCCATTGGGGCCGGCCACGGCGGTCCAGCGGCCGGCGGGCAGGCGCAGGTTGATGCCGTGCAGCACCTCGCGGCCGCCGAGGGCCACGCGCAGGTCGGCGCACTGGATCGCCACGCTCATAGCGGCCTCCGGTGCATGAGGTACAGGAGGTAGCCGCCGCCCAGCACCGAGGTCAGCACGCCGACCGGCAGCTCGCGTGGCGCCAGCAGCCAGCGCGCCAGCACGTCGGCGGCCAGCAGCAGCACGCCGCCGCCCAGCGCAGATAGCGGCAGCAGCCAGCGGTGCGTCGGCTTCACGAGCGCCCGCACCAGGTGCGGCGCGACGAGGCCGATGAAAGCCACCAGGCCGACGTGCGCCACCGCGGCACCGGTCGCGAGGGCCATGATCGCCACCAGCGCGATACGCACAGGCGCCAGCGCGATGCCCAGGCTGGCCGCCGCGGTCTCGCCCAGCGCCAGCGCGTCGAGCGCGCGGCTGCACGCTGCTGCCGCGACGAGGCCCAGCGCGAGCACCCCGGCCAGCGTGACCACGCTGCTCCAGCCCAGGAAGCTGGTGGTTCCGAGCAGGAAGGCCTGCATCGCCCGCAGCACGTCGGGCGCGAGGAACATCACCAGCGCCGCGAAGGCGCCGAACACCATGCCGACGATGACGCCGGCCAGCAGCAGGCGCAGCGTCTGCTGCACGCCGCGCGCCAGCGCCAGCGTGATGGCGACGGCCGCGGTCGCGCCGACGAAGGCCGCGCCGGTGAGGCCCAGGTGCGCGACCCAGCCCGCCGCCGGCGTCAGTCCCAGCACGACCAGCAACACGGCGACACCCAGCGCGGCGCCGGAAGCGCTGCCCAGGAGGTAGGGATCGGCCAGCGGATTGCGGAACAGGCCTTGCGCGACCGCGCCCGCCAGGCCGAGCAGCGCGCCGGCCAGCCAGGCGCCCAAGGTGCGTGGCAGGCGGATGTCCCGGACGATCGCGAGATTGGCCGGGGCCGCATCCATCAGAGGCTCCCAGCCGAGGCTGCCGACCGCGATGCCCACCGCGCAGAGCAAGGCGCTGGCTGCCAGCAGCACGCCGCCGAGCGGCGCGGGCGAACGCAGCACGGCGCTCACCTGGCCGCCTCCGGGAAGCGCCCTTGCAGGCATTGCACCATCAGCTGCGCGGCCTGCGCCATGCGCGGGCCGGGCCGCGCCAGCACGTCCGCCTGCGCGCTGCCGTAGGCGCAGATGCGCTGCTCGCGCACCGCGCGGATGGCGCGCCAGCCGGGCCGTTGCGGCAGGCCGGCGGCCTCGCCCTGCTCGACGAAGATCACTTCGGGATCCGCGCGCACCACGAACTCGGGATTGAGCTTGGGGAAGGGCCCGAGCGCGGCCGGCACGACGTTGGCGGCGCCTATGCGCGTGAGCAGTTCACCGATGAAGGACGATTCGCCTGCGGCATACGGCGCGCCGCTCACTTCGAAGTAGACGCGCGTGCCGCGCAGCGCCGGCGGCAGCGAGCGGGCCACCGCGGCCAAGTCCTGCTCGATGCGCCGCCACGTAACGGCTGCGTCAGCGGTTCCGAGTACGGGGCCAAGGATGCCCAGCACCCGCTGCACGTCGGCAAAGGTGCGCGGCTCCAGCGCCAGCACCTTCAGGCCCAGCGCCTGCAGCCGGTCGAGCGCGCGCGACGACGTCGGCGTCAGCACGAGGTCGGGCCGCAGCGCCACGATGGCTTCGATGCGCGCATCTTCCAGGCCGCCGACATGCGGGACCTTGCGCACCGCGGCCGGGAAGTTGGAGTAGTCGTCGACGCCGACCAGCCGCGAGCAGGCGTCCAGCGCGCAGACGAATTCGGTCAGCGAAGGCAGCAGCGAGACGATGCGCTGCGGCGGTGCCGCGAAGGACACCGTCGCGTTCCGGTCGTCGCGGACCTGGATCGCCGCATGCGCGGTTCCCGCGGCCAGCAGCACCAGCATGAGCGCAAGTCGCCTAAGCATGCGCCTTGCTCCACGCCACGACGATGCGGTGCAGTTGCTCCACGCCGTCCGTCAAGGCCGCCGGTCCCGGCTGCAGGATGTCGGCGCTCTTGATTTCGAACAGCTGCCCGTCGCGCACCGCATTCACGGCCTCCCACCCGGGCCGCGCCGCCACCTTCTCCGCGCGGAATTTCTTGCCGCACCAGGAGCCGATGATGATGTCCGGGTTGCGCCGCACGATCTCCGCGCCGTCCGCGATGATCCGGTCCTTGCCCAGCGACTGCAGCGCCAGTTCGGGAAACACGTCGTCGCCGCCGGCGATGCCCGCCAGCTCGGACACCCAGCGGATGCCGCTGATGTGCGGCTCGTCCCATTCCTCGAAATACACCCGCGGCCGCCGCGCCAGCGCGCGGCCGGCCGCCTCGACCTGCAGCAGCCGCGCGCGCATGCCTTCGAGCAGGCGCAAGCCGTCGTCGGCGCGCCCCACCATCGCCGCCACCTGGTACAGCATGGCGAAGATCTCCTCCACGCTGCGCTGGTTGAAGATGGTGACCTGCACGCCCTTCTTCACGAGTTCGGCGGCGATGTCGGCCTGCAGGTCGGAAAAGCCGAAGACGCAATCCGGCTTCAGCTCCAGGATCCTGTCGATCTTCGCGCTGAGGAAGGCGCTCACCTTCGGCTTCTCCTCGCGCGCCCTACGCGGGCGCACGGTGTAGCCGGAGATGCCGACGATGCGCGCCTCCTCGCCCAGCAGGTAAAGCCACTCCGTCGCTTCCTCGGTGAGGCAGACGATGCGGCGGGGGCCGCGCGGAATGGCGATGGCCATGGGCGTCCTCAGAACTGGTAGCGCGCCGAGGCGGTGAAGGCGCGGCCCGCCTCCGGGTAGATGGACGTCACCTGGCCGGCCGCGCAGCCGAAGGCCTGCGTGAAGTACTTGCGGTCGAAAAGGTTGGTCACGCCCAGGGCAAGTTCCAGCGCCCGGAACTGGTAGGCGTAGCGCGCATCGGCGGTGGCGTAGGCGGGCATGGCGCAGGCATTGGCGAAGTCCGGATGTTGCGACGATACCCAGTTCACGCCGCCGCTCAAGCGGTGGCCGGCCAGCGGCGTCCAGTCGGCCCGCAGCGCCACGGAAGCGTGCGGGACCAGGGGCACGTCCTTGCCCGCGTACGGGCCGGAGCGGAACGTGGCTTGCCGCCAGGCCGCATTCAGGCGCAGCGCGAAGGCACGCGTCAGTTCGTGGCTGGCATCCAGCTCCAGGCCCTCGCGCCGCGTCGGATCGAAGTTGACGTTGGCGCCCGGGAAGCCGAAAGGACCCGGCGCGTTGGGATCGAAGCCGATCTCGTTCTCCAGGCGGCTGCTGTACAGGCGCGCATCGAGCTTGCCGCCGGCCCAGGCGTAGCGCAGGCCCGCTTCGGCATCCTTCGAGGTCTGCGGCTGCAGCACCAGGCCCGGCGAAGTGAAGTTGAACTCGTCGACGTTGGCCAGGCGGAAGCTCGTGCCGATGCGCGCATAGGCGGTCACGGCGGCATTGAACGGATGGCTCACGCCCAGCTCCCACGCCGTGGGGCTGTCGTCGAAGCCCGTCCCCGAGCTCGTGTTGTCCTTGCTGATGCGCGAGGTGCGCGCGCCCAGCGAGAAGCGCGTGCCGGTCGCCATCGTGACGTCGTCCTTCAGGTAGTACCCGCGCGAGCGCTGGCTGGCGCGCGCGCCGAAGGCGCCCAGCACGTCGCGCTGCCAGTCGTCGAAGTCGGCGCCGGCCACGAAAGCGTTCTTCAGGCCGGCCACCGTACCTTCGTGCTTCGCCCGCAGCGCGTAGTTGTTGGCCGCTATGTCGTAGTCGTAGGCAAAGCCGGCGTTCAGGCTGCGCAGTTCCTTCTCGCGGTGCGCCGCATCGAAGGCCAGCTGCCAGCCGCCCAGTTCGGCCGCGGCGAACAGCGCGCCGCGCTGCCCTTTCAGCGTGGCCCAGTCGTCGGGACGGCTCGCCTGGCGCGGGTTGTCCGCGTACTGCGCGGTGCTGAGCGCGCCCGGCAGGCGTGCGTCCAGGTCGTCCTGCGACAGGCGCGCGCCGACGCGCAGCCAGTCGCCCGACCACTGCGCGGTGCCGCTGAAGGCCTCGACGTCGGAGGCGGCGTTGTCGCGGTAGCCGTCGGTCTTGCGCTTCTGCGCGTTGACGTCCAGGACCAGGCCGCCGGTGCCCAGGTGCGCATCGGCGCGGGCTTCGCGCAGCCCGTAGCTGCCCACGGCGCCGTACACCGAGCCGCTGTTCGCCTGCTGGACGCCGCGGCCGGCCTTGGTGGTGATGACAATCACGCCGCCGGTGGCGCCTTCGCCGTACAGCACCGCGCCGCTGCCGCGCAGGACCTCGATGCGCTCCACCGATTCGATCGGGATGCCGACCAGGCGCGTGCCGCCCAGGTCGGCCTCGGAGATGCGGACGCCGTCGACCACGATCACCTGGTTGTTGTCGGCGGTGGTGCCGAAGCCGCGCAGGTCCAGGCTGTACTCGCCGCCGCCGTAGAAGTCCGCGCGCCCGGGCACGCCCAGCAGCCGCATGATGGCTTCGTTGACGTTGCTCGCGCCGCTGGCGCGGATTTCGTCGGCGGTGATCACGCTCACGCCGTAAGGCAGCGTGCGCTCGGTGTCGGCGAAGCGCGGCGCGGTGACGCGCACCTCGGGCAGCACCACGTTCTGCCCGAAGGCGGACGCGGACAAGGATGCCGCTGCGGCCAGGAACCAGGCGCGCGCGTGCGGAGAAGGCACTTTCTTTTGCATTGAATGAAGGGATCCGTCGGTTGCCCGCGCCGGCTTCCCCGCCGGCGCATTGGGCGCCATGGCCGCGCGGATGAACGCGCGGCCGCCTCGTTGGCCGGTATCCGGGCTGGCGGAAGAACTTCCATCGCCTTCCCAGGCGCGCTGTTTCAGGCGGCGCCCAGTGGCTTGCGAGGATGGAAGCGGACGGCGCCGCGGGTGGCGGCGCCGCCCTCCGCTTACCGTTGCGGGGGCAGCGCAGGTTGGCTTGCGCGCGCGTGGCGCACGTGCCTCCTGCTTCCCGTTGAACTGCGGCATGCGAACCACACCGCGAGCACCAACGCATTGATTCTAAAGCCGATTACGTCACAAAACCCTACAATCCGCGCATGGCCAGTGGCTCCCAGATCGACCCCTTCGTCGAGCGCGTCGAGCGTCTTCTCGTGCGCTACGAGGAGCTGCAGCGCACCAACGCCCTGCTCACCGAGCAGGTGGAGCTGCTCACGCAGGAACGCGACTCGCTCAAGTCGCGCCTGTCCGCGGCCCGCTCGCGCGTCGACGCCCTGCTCGAACGCCTGCCCGACCTGAACACGCCCGCATGAAGCAGCTCGAAGTGCAGATCATGGGCCAGAGCTACCTGCTCGGATGCCCCGCCGGCGGCGAGCAGCGCCTGCTGGAGGCCGTGGAAAAGGTCGACACCGCCATGTGCAAGATCCGCGACGCCGGCAAGGTGAAGGCGCGCGATCGCATCGCGGTGCTGGCGGCGCTGAACCTCGCGTTCGACCTCGCCGACCGGCCCGCGCCGGTGCTGCACGCCGCGAGCTTCGCGAGCAACGACCAGACGGTGACGGGCATCCGCAACCTGGCGGACGACGTGCGGCTCGCGCAGTTGATGGTGCGGCTGGACCAGGCGCTGGGCGACGACGGTCGCCTGATCTAGCGCTGCGCGCGCGTGGCGGCCGCCACGCAGAAATCAGTTGAGCTTGCGCATTTCTTGTCAAGCCCTCAAATCTTTCACGGCTTCACATCCGCTTTGCACCGCGCGCCGTTTTGCGTCCTAGAATGAACCCGTCTGCAGTGCGTATCGGGCTTTATATTTCCTTGAACCAATGCTCTTTGAGCGCGGGCTTGGAACATCGCCGGCAAGCGTGATCATCTCGCGTCAGATGAACCCAATGCCTGGTTGACCTCGCCCACCTGAACTCCGGTTCAGGATGCGGTCCGGTGGCACTCGCAGACACCCACACCCGACGGGCTGCCTTCCGGCAGCCCGTTTTCCTTTTGCGACAATGCGGGCTGCCGCCGCAAGCGCGGCACCAACAACAACGATGTCGCTGCTGCAGCCCCAACTCATTCTCGAACTGCTCCTGATCGGCACCTGCACCGGCTTCCTGGCCGGCTTGCTGGGCATAGGCGGCGGCATGCTCATGGTGCCTTTCCTCACCATGATCCTCACGTCCAAGGGCTATCCCGCCGACATCACGGTGAAGATGGCGGTGGCGACTTCGCTGGCCACGATCTGCTTCACCTCGCTGTCCTCGGTGCGCGCGCACCAGAAGCGCGGCGCCGTGCTGTGGCCGGTGGTGAAGGTGCTCGCGCCGGGCATCCTGGTCGGCTCGCTGCTCGGCGCGCAGCTCGCGGTGGCCCTGCCCGGCAAGCTGCTGGGCGTGCTGTTCGCGATCTTCGTCGCGTTCTCGGCGACGCAGATGTTCCTGGACCGCAAGCCGAAACCGAGCCGCACCCTGCCCGGGCCGGCCGTGACCTTCGGCGTCGGCACGGTGATCGGCGGGCTGTCCTCGCTGGTCGGCGCCGGCGGCGCCTTCGTTTCGGTGCCCTTCATGACCTGGTGCAACATCAAGATCCACGACGCGGTCGGCACCTCGTCGGCCCTCGGTTTCCCCATCGCGCTGGCGGGCACCATCGGGTACATCTATGCGGGCCAGGGCCTGCCGCAGATGCCGCCCGGCGCCGTCGGCTACCTGTACCTGCCGGGCCTGGTGATCATCTCGCTGGCCAGCATGACGATGGCGCCGCTGGGCGCGCGAACGGCGCATCGCATGGACATCCGGCCGCTGAAGAAGGTCTTCGCGGTCGTGCTGTACGGGCTGGCGGCCTATTTCCTCTTGCGTTGATCAGGGAGAACGACCATCGCACGCATCGCATTCATCGGGCAACAGGAATTCGGCAAGGCCGTCCTGGAAGGCTTCATCGCCCGCGGCGACACCATTGCCGGCGTCTTCTGCGTTCCCGACAAGCCGGGCACCAAGCCCGACGCACTGCGCGCCGACGCGCAGGCGCTGGGCCTGCAGGTGTTCACCTTCGCCAGCCTGCGCAGTCCCGAGGCCGTGGAGGCCATGCGTTCGCTCGATGCCGACCTGGGCATCATGGCCTACGTGCTGCAGTTCGCGCCGCAGGAGTTCGTGAACATCCCGCGCTTCGGCACCATCCAGTTCCATCCGTCGCTGCTGCCGAAGCACCGCGGTCCTTCGTCGATCAGCTGGCCGATCGCGCTGGGCGCGAAGGAAACCGGCGTCACCATCTTCCGTCCCACCGACGGCCTGGACGAAGGCCCGGTGGTGCTGCAGAAGTCCTGCGACATCGGGCCCGACGAAACGCTGGGCGAGGTCTACTTCAACAAGCTGTTCCCGCTCGGCGTCGCGGCGCTGCAGGAAGCGGCGGACATGGTGATCCAGGGCCGGCACGTGGAGCACCTGCAGGACGAGGCGCAGGCCACCTACGAAGGCTGGATGCACGACGACGAGTGCCAGATCCACTGGGCTGCGCCGGTGGACCACGTCTACGACCTGATCCGCGCCTGCAACCCGGCGCCGGGCGCCTGGACGCAGCTGGCCGGCGTGAAGGTGCGCGTGTACGACGCGCGCAAGCACAGGGTCGGCAAGTTCGTGCCGGGCGGCCATCGGCCCGGCGACATCGTCGGCGCGACCGAGCAGTCGATCGCCGTGTGGTCGCAAGGCGGGATCATCGAGATCTTCAAGCTGCGGCCGGACGGCGGCGGGAAGATGAGCGCCGGCGAGTTCGCCAAGCAGCGCGGGCTGGTGGCGTCGGAAGGGTGGCGGGTGCTGGTGCGGTCCTAGCGTGGTGGGGTCGCTCGCGCGAACCCACCCTACGGCTTTCTTTTCGGCAGGCCCATGGCCGCATCGATCAACCCGGCCCCGTCCTTCAGCAGGAACGCCTTGAAAGCCTGCGCCACCGGCGGCAGGCGCTTGGTGCGCCGGTGCACCACGTACCAGTTCAGCATCAGCGGGAAGCCCTGCACGTCCAGCACGGCGATGCTCTTCTCGCGCAGCTCGCGGCTGACCGTGTGCGCTGACAGGAAGCTCACGCCCATGCCGGCCATCACGGCCTGCTTGATCGTTTCCATGCTCTTGATCTGCATGGCGATCGTCAGCTCGCCGAGCCGCTCGCCGAAGGCCTCCTCCATGGAGGCCCAGGTGTCCGAACCCTTCTCGCGCACGATGAAAGGCTCGCCGGCCAGGCGCGTCACCGGGATGCGCTTCTTGCCCACCAGCGGGTGCGTGGGCGAGGCGATCACCACGTAAGGGTGAGGCGCGAAGGGTTCGGCTACCGTGTCCGCATCCGCGTCCGCGGGAGGCCGCACCATCACCGCCAGGTCGGTCTGGTTGGCTTCCATCTGGGCGAGCAGCTCCTCGCGGTTGCACACGCCGAGGTTGAGCGTCACGCCCGGGTGCCGCTGCGCGAACTCCACCAGCAGGCGGGGAAAGAAGTAGTCGCCGGCGCTGATCACCGACACGTTCAGCCGCCCGCCGGAGACGCCCTTGTACTGGGCCATCGCCTCCTCGGCCTCCTGGAACTTCTGGATGATCTCGCGGCTGGACTGCAGCATCTGCGCGCCCGCGGGCGTGAGGTGGATCTTCTTCCCGAGCTGCTCGAACAGCGGCAGCCCCGCATGGTCTTCGAGCTTGCGCACCTGCGTCGACACCGCCGGCTGCGTGAGGTGCAGCTCCTCCGCGGCGCGCGAGAAGCTGCGGTGGCGGGCGACCGATTCGAACACCTTGAGCTGGCGAAGGGTGGCGTGGCGCATGCCCGCAACTATAAGCCCGAAGGAATGGAAACCATCAAATAGTTTGACTGTCGCTTATCGACGAAGCGGCCTAGATTTGCACCACGCCACCAGGAGAACCGCATGTACGCCGCCCACGCCAACATCCCCGCCGACCCGCACGCCGAAGCCCACCTCGCCGCCTACAACGCGGCCTTCGAAGAGCTGGGGCTCAACTGGAGCTGGGACGCCGCCACCTACGCGCGCCTGCCCGGCAGCGGCGCGCAAGGCGTGCGCGCCTACCTGGAAAGCGAGCAGGCCCACCTGCTGCGCGCCTACGAAGCCGACTTCCTGGTCAACGCCATCGAAGCCGCCAAGTCCCGCTGCCAGGCCGCCCGGCGGTCATGAGGATCGCCGTCATCGGGGCCGGCGCCATCGGCGGCCTCGTGGGCGGCCAGCTGGCGCGGGCCGGGGAAGACGTCACCTTCCTCGTGCGCGGCGCCAACCTGGAAGCGCTGCGGCGCGACGGCCTGCGGCTCACGCTGGCCGACGGCAGCACCCACGCGGTGCGCGGCATCCGCGCCACCGATGACTACGCGGAAGCGGGCGAACAAGACCTGGTGATCCTGGCCGTCAAGGCCCACCAGGTGCAGGACGTCGCCGACTGCCTGCCGCGCCTGCTGGGGCCGCACACGCCCGTGGTCACCATGCAGAACGGCATCCCCTTCTGGTACTTCCATCGCCACGGCGGACCGCTGGAAGGCCGGCAGGTGCACACGGTCGATGCCGGCGTGCCGCTCGCCAACCGCATTCCGCCGGACCGCGTGATCGGCTGCGTGGTCTACCCCGCCGCCGAACTCGAGGCGCCCGGCGTCGTGCGGCAGATCGAAGGCGACCGCCTGCCGCTCGGCGAACTGGACGGCAGCAGCAGCGAGCGCGTGACGCGCATCGCGGAAGTCTTCACGCGCGCCGGCTTCAAGTCGCCGGTGCTGGCCGACATCCGCAGCGAGATCTGGCTCAAGCTCTGGGGCAACCTCAGCTTCAACCCGATCAGCGGCCTGTCGCATGCGACATTGGCCGACATCTGCGGCTTTCCGCTGTCGCGCGAGCTTGCCGCCAACATGATGCGCGAAGCGCAGGAGGTGGCGCAGCGCCTGGGCATCCAGATGCGTGTGCCGCTCGAGAAACGCATCGCCGGCGCCGAGAAGGTGGGGCACCACAAGACCTCGATGCTGCAGGACATCGAAGCGGGACGCAGTCCCGAGATCGATGCGCTGGTGGGTTCGGTGGTGGAGCTCGCGCGCATGGCGGCGACGCCCACGCCGCACATCGACACCGTGTATGCGCTGGTGAAGCTGCTCGCGCAATCCATGGCCCGGCAGCGGGGCGCGCTGCGCCTTGCGGCATCTGCTTAAGCCCCGACCCGGACAAACCCTAGAAGCTCCCCTGAATTCCGCAAACTTGACCGCAGTCAAGAGAATCGGGCCCGGATCGTCGGAGCATATGTCGCGGCCCCACCAGGCGACGTGTTCCACGAGAAGAACGCGCCGGGGTATTCCAGAAGCACAGGAGACAAATTCGATGACGAGACGAGCGACCCTCAGGACCCGGCTATCGACTGCCGCGGCCACGTTCCTTGCCACCACCCTGCTCGCCGCGCCCGCAGCGCAGGCCGCGTGGGAACCCACCAAACCCGTCGAGTTCGTGGTGCCCGCGGGCACCGGCGGCGGCGCCGACCAGATGGCGCGCCTGATCCAGGGCGTGGTGGTGAAGCACAACCTCATGAAGCAGCCGCTGGTGGTGGTCAACAAGTCCGGCGGCGCGGGCGCCGAAGGCTTCCTCGACGTCAAGGGCGCCAAGGGCGACCCGCACAAGATCGTCGTCACCCTGTCCAACCTGTTCACCACGCCGCTGGCCACCGGGGTGCCCTTCAACTGGCGCGACATGACGCCGGTGTCCATGATGGCGCTGGACAACTTCGTGCTGTGGGTCAACGCCGAAACGCCGTACAAGGACGCCAAGTCCTACCTGGCCGCGGTCAAGGCCGCCGGCCCGAGCAAGATGAAGATGGGCGGCACCGGCTCCAAGCAGGAGGACCAGATCCTCACCGTGGGCATCGAGAAGGCCACCGGCACCAAGTTCATCTACGTGCCCTTCAAGGGCGGCGGCGAGGTCGCGGTGCAGCTGGTGGGCAAGCACGTCGACTCCACCGTGAACAACCCGATCGAAGCCGTGGCGCAATGGCGCGCCGGCCAGCTGCGCGCCCTGTGCGTCTTCGACGACCAGCGCATGCCCTACAAGGCCAAGATCACCGACACCCAGGCCTGGGGCGACGTGCCCACCTGCAAGGAAGCCGGCGTGCCGACCACCTACACCATGCTGCGCGGCATCTTCATGCCGGCCGGCGTGACCAAGGAGCAGACCGACTTCTACGTCAACCTGCTGAAGAAGGTGCGCGAGACGCCCGAGTGGAAGGACTACATGGAGAAGGGCGCCTTCAACCAGACCTCCATGGACGGCGACAAGTTCGTCCAGTGGCTGGGCACCGCGGAGCAGCAGCACCGCGAACTGATGAAGAGCGCCGGCTTCCTCGCGCAATAAGGCATCCCCACCCCCGCCGCGCGCGGGGGTTTTTCTTCGGAGACAAGATTCCATGGAAACGCTACAGGAGCCCGCCGTCGAACGGCGGGGCGTGCCCACCTTCGCCGTCGAGGCAGCGGTCGCGCTGCTGATCCTCGTGCTGGGCCTGGTGGTGGTGTTCGGCAGCCGCAAGCTCGGCTCCGGCTGGACCAGCGACGGACCCGGCGCCGGCTACTTCCCCTTCTACATCGGCCTCATCCTGTGCGTGTCCGCGCTCGGCGCGGCCTACCAGGCCCTGTTCGGCAAGAAGCGCAACACCGAGATCTTCGTCGACGGCGAGCAGCTGCGCCGCGTGCTGATGGTGCTGGTGCCCGCGCTGGTCTACGTGCTGGCGGTGCAGTTCATCGGCATCTACGTGGCCTCGGCGATCTACATCGCCGGCTTCATGATCGTGCTGGGCAAGTTCAACAAGGCCAAGAGCGTCGCCACCGCGGTGATCATCGCCGTGCTGTTCTTCTTCCTGTTCGAAGTCTGGTTCAAGGTGCCGCTCGCCAAGGGCGCCTTCGATCCCCTCGCCTTCCTCGGCTACTGAAGCCCCGCCGCCCGTCGCACAAGGCCATCACTCCATGACCGAACTCAGCGCCCTGTTCCATGGCTTCAGCGTCATCCTGACGCCGATGAACATGCTCCTGATGCTGGTGGGGATCACGCTCGGCGTCCTCATCGGCGTGCTGCCGGGACTCGGCGGCGCCAACGGCGTCGCCATCCTGCTGCCCCTCACCTTCACGATGTCGCCCACCTCGGCGATCATCATGCTGTCGTGCATCTACTGGGGCGCCCTGTTCGGCGGCGCCATCACCTCGATCCTGTTCAACATCCCGGGCGAGCCCTGGTCGGTGGCCACCACCTTCGACGGCTACCCGATGGCGCAGCAGGGCAACGCGGGCCAGGCACTGACGGCGGCCTTCACCTCCTCCTTCGTCGGCGCCTTCGTCGCGGTGGTGATGATCACCTTCCTCGCGCCGCTGGTGGCGAAGTTCGCGCTCAAGTTCGGGCCGCCCGAATTCTTCGCGGTCTACCTGCTCACCTTCTGCAGCTTCGTCGGCATGGGCAAGGGCTCGCCCTTCAAGATCCTGGCCTCGATGGCGATCGGCTTCGCGCTGGCCGCCGTGGGCATGGACACCGTCACCGGCCAGCTGCGCCTGACCTTCGGCATTCCCGACCTGATGCGCGGCTTCGACTTCCTGATCGCGGTGATCGGCCTGTTCGGCATCGGCGAGATCCTGCTGTCGATGGAGGAAGGCCTGGCCTTCTCCGGCAAGAGCGCCCGCATCAGCCCGAAGGTGGTGCTGGAAACCTGGAAGCAGCTGCCGAAGTACTGGATGACCTCCATCCGCAGCTCGCTGGTCGGCATCTGGATGGGCATCACGCCCGGCGGCGCCACGCCCGCTTCCTTCATGAGCTATGGCCTGGCCAAGAAGATGTCCAAGGACGGCGCCAAGTTCGGCACCGGCCAGATGGAAGGCGTGATCGCGCCGGAAACCGCGGCGCACGCCGCCGGCACCAGCGCCCTGCTGCCGATGCTGGCGCTGGGCATCCCCGGCTCGCCGACCGCCGCGGTGCTGCTGGGCGGCCTGCTGATCTGGGGCCTGCAACCCGGCCCGCTGCTGTTCGTCGAGCAGAAGGACTTCGTCTGGGGCCTGATCGCCTCGATGTACCTCGGCAACCTGGCCGGCCTGATCGTGGTGCTGACCACCGTGCCGCTGTTCGCGTCCATCCTGCGCATCCCGTTCTCGATCATCGCGCCGGTGATCGTGGTGATCTGCGCCATCGGCGCCTATACCGTGCACAGCGCGATGCTGGACGTGTGGCTGATGATGGCCTTCGGCGTGATCGGCTACGTGTTCAAGAAGCTCGACTACCCGCTCGCGCCGCTGGTGCTGGCCCTGGTGCTGGGCGACAAGGCCGAGGACTCGTTCCGCCAGGCCATGCTGGTCTCGCAGGGCGACCTGATGATCATGGTGTCCAACCCGCTGGTGGGCACCATCACCGGCCTGGCGCTGCTGCTGCTGGTGTGGCCGCTGGTCTCGCGCTTGCTGGCCAAGGTGCGCAAGCCCAAGGCGCCCGCGTTCGCCGCCGAGCAGCCGGTGGATTGAACGACCGATAGCGCAACAGGAGCCGAGCATGCCGGTGATCGCCCTCACGCAGGAAATGGGTTCGCTCGCGAAGGACGTGGCGCTGCGCCTGGCCGAAGCGGGCGGGCTCACCGTGCAACGCAACGAGGTGGTGGAGAACGTCGCCGGCCGCATGCAGGTGCCGGCCAGCCTGATCCGCCGGCTGCGCGAAGGCAAGGCCGGCCTCGTGGAGCGCATCGCCACGGACAAGCAGCAGGTCGCCGTCTACACCGCCGAGGAAGTCTTCGCGCAGGCGCAGCGCGGCAACGTGGTGCTGCGCGGCTGGGGCGCCACCTGCCTGCTGCGCCCGGTGCGGCACGTGCTGCGCGTGCGCGTCACGCGGCCTTTCGAGCAGCGCGTGGCCTGGCTGATGGAGAACCTGGGCACCGACGACCGCGAGGCGGCCGAATCCGAAGTGCGCCGCAGCGACGCCGCGCATGCGCAGCGCATGAACGCGCAGTTCGGCGTGACCTGGGGCGACCCGCTGCTCTACGACATGGTGCTGAACACCGACCGGCTTTCGGTGGACAGCTGCGTGGACACGATCCTGCAACTCGCCAGGCGTCCGGAATTCCAGGAAACCGAGGAGTCGCGCGAAACGCTGGCCGGCCTTGCACTGTCGGCGCGCGTGCGGGCGGCACTCAAGGCCAACGAATCCACCAGCAACGTCGACGTGCAGATCGATTCGCGCGCCGGCCGCGTGGCCTTGAGCGGCATCGTGGTGAACGAGCAGGAAAAGACGGAAGCCGCGCGCGTGGCCAGCGGCGTCGCCGGCATCGGCAAGGTGGACAACCAGCTGCACCTGATGAAGGTGTCCCGCAAGTTCACCTACGCCAAGACCTAGATCTTGCCCCGGGCCTTCAGGCGGCTGAGTGTCTCCGCCGACAGGTTGAGGTAGGACGCCGTTTCCTTCTTCGGCAGCCGCTCTTCCAGGTCCGGGTGCTTGCGCAGGAAGCGCTTCACCCGGCCCGGCGCATCCAGCAGGTGCAGCGTGATCGTGTGCGCCATGATCTCGCTCATGTGGTGCATCACCTCGTACTCGAAGGCCTGCTTCAGGCCCGGATGGCGGTCGAGGAAGGCGACCCAGTCGCGCAAGGGCAGCTTGGCGACCCGCGCGCGGGTGACGCAGACGATGCTGTACGGCGCGGGCGATCCCAGGCGCCACGCGGCATAGCTGGTTTCCATCTGCCCTTCCTCGGCGAAGCGCAGGATCATCTCCTTGGCTTCCTGGTTGCTCACCACGCGCTTGAGGATGCCGTCGAGGATGAAGTATTGCTCCATCTCGTGCACGCCCTGGTTCAGCAGTGCCTCGCCCTTCTGGCAATCCACCACCACCAGCAGGGGTTCCAGCTCCGCCATCTGGGCGGCGGACATCGTCTTGAGCGCCACGTTGCGCGCCAGCTGCACGCGAATGACGTTGCGTTCGGGGTGCTTTTCGATCGAGGACATGGATGGATGCGAGGGATTCCCCTGAAGGCGCAGCCGATTCTTCGAAACTTGACTGCGGTCAAGAGGGTTTCCTGAAGCCGACTTCTACCATTCTCGCACTCCCAACCAGGACCCTTCGACCATGAGTACTGACACGCAAGATCGCGACACGACCGACGGCTTCCACCTGGTCATCAACGCACTGAAGCTGAACGACATCGACACGATCTTCGCCCTGCCCGGCATCCCGATCACGGACTTCCTGCGCCAGGCGCAGGGCGAGGGCATGAAGGTCATCTCCTTCCGCCACGAGCAGCACGCGGGCAACGCCGCGGCCGCCGCCGGCTTCATCACCGGCAAGCCCGGCATCTGCTTCACGGTGTCGGCGCCCGGCTTCCTCAACGGCCTGACCGCGCTGGCGAACGCCACCACCAACTGCTTCCCGATGATCCTGATCTCGGGCTCCAGCGAGCGCGAGATCGTCGACCTGCAGCAGGGCGACTACGAGGAGATGGACCAGCTGGCCATCGCCAAGCCGCTGTGCAAGGCCGCCTTCCGCGTGCTGCATGCCGAGGACATCGGTGTCGGCATCGCGCGTGCCATCCGCTCCGCGGTCTCGGGCCGCCCGGGCGGGGTCTACCTCGACCTGCCGGCCAAGCTGTTCGCGCAGGTGATGGATGCCGAAGCCGGCAAGAAGTCGCTGATCAAGGTGGTGGACCCTGCGCCCAAGCAGATCCCCGCGCCCGACGCCGTCATGCGCGCCGTCGACCTGCTGAAGAACGCGAAGAAGCCGCTCGTGATCCTGGGCAAGGGCGCCGCCTACGCGCAGGCCGATGCCGAGATCAAGGCCTTCGTCGAGAAGAGCGGCATTCCCTACCTGCCGATGTCCATGGCCAAGGGCCTGCTGCCGGACAACCACAACCAGTCCGCGTCCGCGGCGCGCTCCTACGTGCTGGCCGAAGCCGACGTGGTGATGCTGGTAGGCGCGCGCCTGAACTGGCTGCTGTCGCACGGCAAGGGCAAGACCTGGGGCGGCTCCTCGTCGAAGGACGCCGGCAAGCAGCAGTTCATCCAGGTCGACATCTCGCCGACCGAAGCGGACAGCAACGTCGCGATCGCCGCGCCGGTGATCGGCGACATCGGCTCCTGCATCTCCGCCTTCAACCAGGCCATGGGCTCCGGCTGGAACAAGCCGCCGGCCGACTGGACCGGCGCCATCGCGGAGCGCAAGGACAAGAACCTCACCAAGATGGCGGAGACGCTGGCGAAGAACCCGCCGGTGATGAACTTCCACAGCGCGCTCAACGTCATCCGCGACACGGTCAAGGACAACCCCAAGGCCTACCTGGTGAACGAAGGGGCCAATGCGCTGGACTTCACCCGCTCCATCGTCGACATGTACGAGCCGCGCCGCCGCCTCGACGTCGGCACCTGGGGGATCATGGGCATCGGCATGGGCTTCGCCGTCGCGGCGGCCGCCGTCACCGGCGAACAGGTGATCGCGGTGGAAGGCGACAGCGCCTTCGGCTTCAGCGGCATGGAAGTGGAAACCATCTGCCGCTACAACCTGCCGGTGTGCGTCGTCGTGATGAACAACAACGGCATCTACAAGGGCACCGACGTCAACGCGAGCGGCGGCCCGGAGATGGCGCCCACGCAGTTCGTGAAGAACGCGCGCTACGACATGATGATGCAGGCCTTCGGCGGCGTCGGCGTGGTGGCGAAGAACCCCGAGGAACTGCGCAAGGCGCTGGCCGAGGCCGTGTCCTCGCGCAAGCCGACGCTGATCAACGCGATCATCGACGAGACCGCCGGCACCGAGAGCGGCCGCATCACGTCGCTGAATCCGGCGATGGCGAAGAAGAAGGCGTGAGAAACAAGGGGTTAGAGGCTGGAGGCTGGAGACTAGGGAAACACCCCGTCTCGCCTCCCTAGCCCCTAGCCTCCAGCCTCCAGCCCCTTCAAAGATTTTCAAACTACGACAGGAACCAACAACATGGGCAAAGCACTCGACGGCGTCAAGATCCTCGACTTCACGCACGTCCAATCGGGCCCCACCTGCACGCAGCTGCTGGCCTGGTTCGGCGCCGACGTGATCAAGGTGGAGAAGGCGGGAGAAGGCGACGCCACCCGCGGCCAGCTGCGCGACATCCCGGACGTGGACAGCCTCTACTTCACGATGCTGAACCACAACAAGCGCTCGATCACGCTGGACACCAAGAACCCCAAGGGCAAGGAAGTCCTGATCGAGCTGATCAAGCAGTGCGACGTGCTGGTCGAGAACTTCGCGCCCGGCGCGCTGGACCGCATGGGCTTCAGCTGGGAGCGCATCCAGCAGATCAACCCGCGCATGATCATGGCCTCGGTCAAGGGCTTCGGCCCCGGTCCGTACGAGGACTGCAAGGTCTACGAGAACGTCGCACAGTGCGCCGGCGGCGCCGCCTCCACTACCGGCTTCGACGACGGCCCCCCGCTGGTCACCGGCGCGCAGATCGGCGACTCGGGCACCGGCCTGCACCTGGCCCTGGGCATCGTCACCGCCCTGTTCCAGCGCGAGAAGACCGGCAAGGGCCAGAAGGTCCTGGCCGCCATGCAGGACGCCGTGCTGAACCTGTGCCGCGTCAAGCTGCGCGACCAGCAGCGCCTGGACCGCACCAAGGTGCTGCAGGAGTACCCGCAGTTCCCCGAGACCGAATTCGGCGAAGCCGTGCCGCGCGCGGGCAACGCCTCGGGCGGCGGCCAGCCGGGCTGGATCCTGAAGTGCAAGGGCTGGCAGCACGACCCCAACGCCTACATCTACTTCATCACGCAGGCACCGGTGTGGGCCTCGATCTGCAAGGTGATCGGCGAGGAAAGCTGGATCACCGACCCGAGCTACGCCACGCCCAAGGCGCGGCTGCCGCACCTGAAGACGATCTTCTCGCGCATCGAGGAGTGGACCAAGACCAAGACCAAGTTCGAGGCGATGGAGATCCTCAACAAGTACGACATCCCCTGCGGCCCGATCCTGTCGATGAAGGAGATCGCCGAGGAGCCCGCGCTGCGCGCCACCGGCACCGTCGTCGAAGTCGACCACCCCAAGCGCGGCAAGTACCTGTCGGTGGGCAACCCGATCAAGCTCTCCGACAGCGAAACCGAAGTCACGCGCTCGCCCCTGCTGGGCGAGCACACCGAGGAAGTGCTGGCGCAGCTGGGCTACTCGAAAGACCAGGTCGAAGAGCTGCGCGCAGCCAAGGTCATCTAAACCATTTTCAAGGAGTCAACCATGGCTAACTTCCAAGGCGACAAGGCAAAGGTCCGCGCGATCCTCGACGCGGTGAAGAAGGAAGGGCGCGATTCGCTCACCGCCCCCGAAGGCAAGGTGGTGTGCGAGGCCTACGGCATCGCCGTGCCCAAGGAAGGCGTGGTCGGCTCCGCGAGGGAAGCGATGACGCTCGCTTCCTCCATGGGCTTCCCGGTGGTGATGAAGATCGTCTCGCCCGACATCCTGCACAAGACCGAGGCCGGCGGCGTGGTCGTGGGCGTGAAGAGCGCCGACGACGCCGCCACCGCCTACGAGCAGATCATCGCCAATGCGAAAAACTACAAGAAGGACGCGAAGATCGTCGGCGTGCAGGTGCAGCAGATGATCAAGGGCGGCCAGGAAACGATCATCGGCGCGATGTCCGACGACAGCTTCGGCAAGCTGGTCGCCTTCGGCATGGGCGGCGTGCTGGTCGAGGTGCTGAAGGACGTCACCTTCCGCCTGGCACCGGCCACGCAGGAAGATGCCGCCTCGATGCTCGACGGCATCCAGGCCGCCGAGATCCTGAAGGGCGTGCGCGGCGGCAAGCCGGTGAACCGCGAGGCGCTGCAGTCCACCATCGTGCGGGTGTCGCAGCTGGTCAGCGACTTCCCCGAGATCTCCGAGATGGACCTGAACCCGGTGTTCGCGTCCGAGACCGGCGCCATCGCCGCCGACGTGCGCATCGTCGTGAACTTCACGCCCAAGGCGCCGCGCTATCGCCCGGACGAGAAGGAAGTCGTCAAGTCGATGAACCGCATCATGAAGCCGAAGGCGGTGGCGGTCATCGGCGCGTCCGACCAGGCCGGCAAGATCGGCAACTCGGTCATGAAGAACCTGATCAACGGCGGCTACCAGGGCAAGATCTACCCGATCACGCCCAAGGGCGGCGAGATCATGGGCCTGACCGCGTACAAGAGCGTGAAGGACGTGCCGGGCGAGATCGACACCGCGGTGTTCGCGATTCCCGCCCCGCTGGTGGCCGGCGCGCTGAAGGAATGCGGCGAGAAGAAGATCGCCGGCGCCATCCTGATTCCGTCCGGCTTCGGCGAGACGGGCAACATCGAAGGCCAGGAAGAACTGCAGAAGATCGGGCGCGAGTACAACATCCGCCTGATGGGACCCAACATCTACGGCTTCTACTACACGCCGGCCAACCTGTGCGCCACCTTCTGCACGGCCTACGACGTCAAGGGCTCCACGGCGCTGTCGTCGCAGTCCGGCGGCATCGGCATGGCCATCATCGGCTTCTCGCGCTCCGCCAAGATGGGCGTGTCGGCGATCGTCGGCCTGGGCAACAAGTCGGACATCGACGAAGACGACCTGCTGCTCTTCTTCGAACAGGACGAGAACACCAAGGTCATCGCGCAGCACGCCGAAGACCTGAAGGACGGCCGCGCTTTCGCCGAAGTCGCCAAGCGCGTCTCGAAGAAGAAGCCGGTGATCATGCTCAAGGCGGGCCGCACCGCCATGGGCGCCGCCGCCGCCGCGTCGCACACCGGCGCCGTCGCCGGCACCGACAAGATCTACGAGGACGTGCTCAAGCAGTCCGGCGTGATCCGCGCCCGCAGCCTGCGCCAGATGCTGGAGCTGTCGCGCGGCGTGCCCATCCTGCCCACGCCCAAGGGCGAGAACGTGGTGATCATCACCGGCGCCGGCGGCTCGGGTGTGCTGCTGTCCGACGCCTGCGTCGACAACGGCCTGAAGCTGCTCAAGCCGATGCCGGACGACCTGGACGCGGCCTTCCGCAAGTTCATCCCGCCCTTCGGCGCGGCCGGCAACCCGGTGGACATCACCGGCGGCGAGCCGCCCATCACCTACGTCAACACGGTCAAGCTGGGCCTGGAAGACGACCGCGTGCACGCGCTGATCCTGGGCTACTGGCACACCATCGTGACGCCGCCCATGGTGTTCGCGAAGAACATGGTGCAGATCGTCAACGAGATGAAGGAGAAGGGCAAGATCAAGCCCGTGGTGGCTTCGCTCGCCGGCGACGTGGAGGTCGAAGAGGCCGCCCAGTACCTGTACGAGAACGGCATCCCGGCCTATGCCTACTCCACCGAACTGCCGGTGGAAGTGCTGGGCGCGAAGTACCAGTGGGCCCGCGCCGCCGGCCTGCTGTGATCGGAGGCCTGTGCAGAAACGCATCATCCCCATCGCGGCGGCCCCCGGGCTGCTGCGGGAGCGCAAGCGCGCAGGCCCGAAGGGGCGCAAGCCCGGCGACCAGGCGCTGGCGGAAGTCCGCCAGCTGCTCGGTGACGGCTCGCGCCAGCGCGACCTGCTGATCGAGCACCTGCACAAGCTGCAGGACCACTTCGGCCACCTGTCGGCGCCGCACCTCGCGGCGCTGGCGCAGGAAATGCGCATGGCGCAGTCCGAGGTGTTCGAGGTGGCGTCCTTCTACCACCACTTCGACATCGTGCGCGAAGGCGACGAGGCGCCGGAAGCGCTGACCGTCCGCGTCTGCGACGGCCTGTCGTGCGAACTCGCGGGCGCGCAGCAGCTGCTGCAGAAGCTGCCCTCGGTGCTGGGTCGCGAAGTGCGGGTGATCCCCGCGCCCTGCATCGGCCGCTGCGAACAGGCGCCGGCCGCCGTCGTCGGCCAGAACCCCGTGCCTTGCGCCACCCCGCAGAAGGTGGCCGAGCTGGTGCGCGATGGCGCGATCCAGCACGAACCCGAAGGCTACGTCGGCCTGTCGCAATACCGCGCCTCCGGCGGCTACAGCCTGCTGGAGCAGTGCCTGGGCGGAAAGCGCGACGTCGAATCCGTGATTTCCACGCTCGAGGCCAGCGGCCTGCGCGGCCTGGGCGGCGCCGGCTTCCCGGCCGGCCGCAAGTGGCGCATCGTGCGCGCGGAGCCCGCGCCGCGGCTGATGGCCATCAACATCGACGAAGGCGAGCCCGGCACCTTCAAGGACCGCGTCTACCTGGAACGCGATCCGCACCGCTTCCTGGAAGGCATGCTGATCGCCGCCTGGGCGGTCGGCATCGATGCGATCTACATCTACCTGCGCGACGAATACCACGGCTGCCGCGCGATGCTGCAGCAGGAGCTCGATCGCCTGCGCGCCGATCCGCCGTCGGCGGGCCTGCCGCGCATCGAGCTGCGCCGCGGCGCCGGCGCCTACATCTGCGGCGAAGAGTCCGCGATGATCGAATCCATCGAAGGCAAGCGCGGCATGCCGCGGCTGCGTCCGCCTTACGTGGCGCAGGTCGGCCTGTTCGGGCGGCCGACGCTGGAGCACAACTTCGAGACGCTGTTCTGGGTGCGCGAGCTGCTGGAGCGCGGCGCCGACTGGTTCGCGAGCCAGGGCGCGAACGGCCGCAAGGGCCTGCGTTCCTTCTCGGTATCGGGCCGCGTGCGTTCGCCGGGCGTCAAGCTGGCGCCCGCTGGAGTCACCATCCAGGAGCTGATCGACGAGTACTGCGGCGGCATGGCCGCCGGGCACAAGTTCTATGCCTACCTGCCGGGTGGCGCCTCGGGCGGCATCCTGCCGGCCAGCATGAACGAGATCCCGCTCGACTTCGACACGCTGCAGCCCCACGGCTGCTTCATCGGTTCGGCCGCGGTGGTGGTGCTGTCGGACAAGGACACGGCGACGGCCGCGGCGCGCAACCTGATGCGCTTCTTCCGCGACGAATCCTGCGGCCAGTGCACGCCCTGCCGCGCCGGCACGGCCAAGGCCTATGCGCTGATCCAGCAGCCGAAGTGGAACCTGCCGCTGCTGGCGGAGCTGTCGCAGGTGATGCGCGATGCGTCCATCTGCGGCCTGGGCCAGGCCGCCCCGAATCCGGTGGATTGCGTGGTGAAGTACTTCCCGCACGAATTGGGATGAAACAATGAATGCCGTCACCCGCGCCGAACTCGCATCCATCGATGCCCCCGTCGTGCGCTTCAAGCTCAATGGCCGCGAGGTCGAGGCCCGGGCCAGCGAGACGCTGATCCAGGTGGCCGACCGCGAAGGCGTGGAGATTCCGCGCCTTTGCTACAAGCCCGGCCTCGACGCGGTGGGCAACTGCCGCGCCTGCATGGTGGAGATCAAGGGCGAGCGCGTGCTGGCCCCGAGCTGCTGCCGCGCGCCCGCGGCCGGCATGGAAGTCACCAGCGACAGCCAGCGCGCCGTGGCGGCGCAGAAGATGGTGCTGGAGCTCCTCCAATCCGACATGCCGGAAGCCGAGTACACGCGCCACAACGAAGTGGACGAGTGGTCGGCCAAGCTCGGCGTCGGCAAGCCGCGCTTCCCCTCGCGCGGCCAGGTCGGCCCCGACCTCTCGCATCCCGCCATCGCCGTCAACCTCGACGCCTGCATCCAGTGCACGCGGTGCCTGCGCGCCTGCCGCGACGAACAGGTCAACGACGTCATCGGCCTCGCCTTCCGCGGCGAGCAGGCCAAGATCGTGTTCGACCAGGACGACCCGATGGGCGTCTCCACCTGCGTGGCCTGCGGCGAATGCGTGCAGGCCTGCCCCACCGGCGCCCTGATGCCCGCGCGCGGCGCCGCCCTGCCCGTCCCCGACAAGCAGGTCGCTTCGGTCTGCCCGTATTGCGGCGTGGGCTGCCAGCTCACCTACAACGTCAAGGACGACAAGATCCTGTTCGTCGAAGGCCGCGACGGCCCGGCCAACCATGGGCGCCTGTGCGTCAAGGGCCGCTACGGCTTCGACTACGCGCACCATCCGCAGCGCCTGACCAAGCCGCTGATCCGCCGCGCCGACGCGCCCAAGGACCCGAAGGCGACCTTCGACCCGGACCGCGTGCACGAAATGTTTCGCGAAGCGACTTGGGAAGAAGCGCTGGAGCTGGCCGGCAGCAAGCTGCGCGGCATCCGCGACACGCACGGCCCGAAGGCGCTGGCCGGCTTCGGCTCGGCCAAGGGCAGCAACGAAGAGGCCTACCTGTTCCAGAAGCTGGTGCGCACCGGCTTCAAGAGCAACAACGTCGACCACTGCACGCGCCTGTGCCACGCTTCCTCGGTAGCCGCGCTGCTGGAAGGCATAGGCTCCGGCGCCGTGTCGAACCCGGTGATGGACGTCACGCAAGCCGAGCTGATCGTCATCATCGGCGCCAATCCCACGGTGAACCATCCGGTGGCCGCCACCTGGATGAAGAACGCGGCCAAGAACGGCGCGCGCCTGGTCGTGATGGATCCGCGCAAGTCGGACCTCACGCGCCTGGCCTGGCGGCACCTGCAGTTCAAGCCCGACACCGACGTGGCGATGCTCAACGCCATGATGCACGTGATCGTGGAGGAAGGCCTCACCGATCCGGCCTTCATCGCCGACCGCACCACCGGCTACGAGGAACTGCGCAAGAACCTCGAGGGCTACAGCCCCGAAGCGATGGCGCCCCTGTGCGGCATCCCCGCCGACACGCTGCGCGAGGTCGCCCGCGCCTACGCCACCAGCAAGGGCTCGATGATCCTGTGGGGCATGGGCGTGTCGCAGCACGTGCACGGCACCGACAACGCACGCTGCCTGATCGCGCTGGCGCTGATGACCGGCCAGATCGGCCGCCCCGGCACCGGCCTGCATCCGCTGCGCGGCCAGAACAACGTGCAGGGCGCGTCCGACGCCGGCCTGATCCCCATGATGTTCCCCGACTACCAGAAGGTCGTGGAGCCGCAGGTGCGCGCGCGCTTCGAGCAGCACTGGAAGCTCGCCCCCGGCTCGCTGGACGACCAGCCCGGCCTGACCGTGGTGGAAGTGATGCACGCGGCCAATGCCGGCAAGGTGCGCGGCATGTACGTGATGGGCGAGAACCCCGCGATGTCGGACCCCGATGCCAACCACGCGCGCGAAGCCCTCGCCAAGCTGGAGCACCTGGTCGTGCAGGACATCTTCCTGACCGAGACCGCCTGCCTGGCGGACGTGGTGCTGCCCGCCAGCGCCTTCCCCGAGAAGGATGGCACCTTCACCAACACCGACCGCCTCGTGCAGATGGGCCGCCAGGCCGTCAACCCGCCAGGCGACGCGAAGCAGGACCTGTGGATCATCCAGGAACTGGCGCGCCGCCTGGGCCTGGACTGGAACTACCAGCACGTCTCGGAAGTGTTCGACGAGATGCGGCACACCATGCCCAGCATCGGCGGCATCACCTGGGAGCGCCTCGATCGCGAACATGCGGTCACCTATCCCTGCATGCAGGAAGGCGACCCGGGCCAGTCGGTGGTGTTCGAGGAGGACTTCCCGCGCGAAGGCGGCCGCGCCCGCTTCGTGCCGGCGGACATCATCCCGGCCGCCGAGCGGCCCGATGCCGACTACCCGATGGTGCTGATCACCGGCCGCCAGCTGGAACACTGGCACACCGGCAGCATGACGCGGCGTGCGACCGTGCTCGACGCAATCGAGCCCGATCCCGTGGCCCTGATCCACCCGCTGGACCTGGCCGAACTCGGCGTGAAGCCCGGCGAGCTGCTGACGATCGAATCGCGCCGCGGCCAGGTCACGCTCTACGGCCGCGCCGACGACGGCTCGCCGCGCGGCGCCGTGTTCGTGCCCTTCTGCTACTACGAAGCCGCGATCAACCGCGTGACCAACGACAAGTTCGATCCGGTCGCCAAGATCCCCGAGCTGAAGTACTGCGCCATCCGCATCACCGCCGGCGGCGCCCCGCCGCAGCAGGTGAGCTTCGGCGGCGGCCAGGCACTGGAACGGGTGATGGAGGCGATCGCTTTGCGTTCCTAGGGTGGGTTCGCGATCAGCGACCCCACCCTCCCCGCTCAGAAGCCGGGGATCACCGCGCCCTTGAACTCGTCCTGCACGAACTTGCGGACTTCCTCGGAGTGGTACGCCTTGACCAGCTTGGCGACCCAGGGCTTGTCCTTGTCCTGCTCGCGCACGGCGATGATGTTGACGTAAGGGCTCTTGGCGCCTTCCTTGGCGATGGCGTCCTTGCCCGGGGTCAGGCCGGCCGACAACGCGTAGTTGGTGTTGATGCCGGCGGCATCGAGGTCGTCGAGCGAACGCGGCAGCTGCGCGGCGTCCAGTTCCACGATCTTCAGCTTCTTCGGGTTCTCGACCACGTCCAGCGGCGTCGCCTTCAGGCCCGCGCCCGGCTTCAGCTTGATGAGGCCCTGGTCCTGCAGCACCAGCAGCACGCGGCCGCCGTTGGTGGGATCGTTGGGGATGCCGAAGCGCGCGCCTTCCTTCAGGTCCTTCAGGCTCTTGACCTTCTTCGAGTAGATGCCGATCGGGAAGTTGACGGTGTAGCCGGCGGAGACGAACTTGTAGCCGCGGTCCTGCACCTGCTGGTCCAGGTAAGGCTTGTGCTGGTAGCTGTTGGCGTCCAGGTCGCCGGCGGCGAGCGCCGCGTTCGGCTGCACGTAGTCGCTGAACTCGACGATCTGGATCTTCAGGCCGTCGCGCTCGGCGACCTTCTTCACCTGCTCCAGGATCTGGGCGTGCGGGCCGCCGGTGGCGCCGATCTTGATCGGCTTGTCCTGGGCCAGCAGGCCCGAGCTGGCGGTGGCGGCGATGGCCAGGGCCAGGGTGGTCTTCAGCAGGGTACGCTTGTTCATGCTTGTTTTCCTTGTGAGATGAAAGAGGGAGGACGCGTTCATTTGTGGCTCAGGCGGCGCACCGCCCAGTCGCCCAGGCTCTGCACGGCCTGCACGAAGAGGACCAGCACCACGACGACGGCCAGCATGATTTCCGGCAGGAAGCGCTGGTAGCCGTAGCGGATGCCGAGGTCGCCCAGGCCGCCGCCGCCGATGGCGCCGGCCATCGCGGAATAGCCGGTCAGGCTGACCAGGGTGATGGTGAAGCCGCCGACGATCCCGGGCAGGGCCTCGGGCAGCAGCACCTTGAAGACGATCTGCGCCGTGGTCGCGCCCATGGCCTGCGCCGCCTCGACGAGGCCGTGGTCCACTTCGCGCAGCGAGGCTTCCACCAGCCGCGCGATGAAGGGGGCGGCGGCCAGCGTCAACGGCACCACCGCCGCGGCGGTTCCGATCGACGAGCCGGTGATCAGCCGCGTGAGCGGGATGATCGCCACCAGCAGGATGATGAAAGGCGTGGACCGCAGCGCATTGACGATGCCGCCCACCACGCGATTGACGCCGCCGTTCTGCAGCACGCCGCCGCGGTCCGTCAGCCGCAGCAGCACGCCGACCGGAATGCCCACCAGCGAGCCGGCGATGCCGGAGATGCCCACCATCACCAGCGTCTCCCACAGCGAGGTGGCAAACAGCTCCAGCATCGCAGGGGTGAAGTTATCCCACATGGGCCACCTCCTCCACGACGACGCCGGCGCCGCGCAATTGCGCCGTCGCGGCATTCAGCTTCTCGCGCGCGCCCCGGGCCAGCACAGCCAGCGAGGCGAAAGGCTGGCCCTGCACTTCATCGACCTGGCCATGCACGATGCTCAGGTCGATGCCGTGGTCGCGGATCACGTTCGACAGCAGGGGCCGGTCGGCGCCGTCGCCGGCGAAGGCCAGGCGCAGCAGCTGGCTCTCGTCCGCGGGGCCGCCGGACATCAGCGCGCGGATGCGGGCCAGCACGCCCTCGGGCAGCGCCTGCGGAACGATCTCCTCGATCAGGCTGCGCGTGGTGGCATGCCGCGGCCGCGTGAACACCTCCAGCACCGGGCCCGATTCGACGATGCGGCCCGCATCGATCACGGCGACGCGATCGGCCACCTGCTTGATCACCTGCATCTGGTGCGTGATCAGCACGATGGTCAGGCCGAATTCGCGGTTGATCTGGCGCAGCAACCCGAGGATGGAACGCGTGGTCTCGGGGTCCAGCGCGGACGTCGCCTCATCCGACAGCAGCACCTTGGGCCGGTTGGCCAGGGCCCGGGCGATGCCCACGCGCTGCTTCTGCCCGCCGCTGATCTGCGCCGGATAGCGGTCGCGCATGCCGGCCAAGCCGACCAGGTCCAGCAGTTCGTCCACCCGCTTGCGCGCCTCGAGCGGGGCGACGCCGGCCAGCTCCAGCGGCAGGGCGACGTTCTGCGCCACGGTGCGCGAGGACAGCAGGTTGAAGTGCTGGAACACCAGCCCGATCTCGCGCCGCGCTTCGCGCAGTTGCGCGGGCGGCAGCGCCGTGAGCTCGCGGCCGCCGACGAACACCTTGCCGCTCTTCGGCCGGTTCAGCAGGTTGATGGTGCGCACCAGCGAGCTCTTGCCCGCGCCGCTGCGGCCGATGATGCCGAAGACCTCGCCCGGCGCGACCTCCAGGTCCACGCCGCGCAGCGCTTCGTGGGCGCCGTAGGCCTGGACGATGCCTTGCAGTTCGATCATGCTTTGTTCTGTTGGAGCGAAAGACGGCCCGGCCCCGCGGCGTGCGCGGGGCGATCGGAGCCGAGTGAATGGAGGGAACGGGACGCCGCGAGGGCGATCAGGCGCGACAGCGCATTTCGGAAACCATGGACGCCATTGTCCCGGCAAGGCGGCGAAAAACGAACGAACAAATAGTTCGATGCATATTCCGCCGGCCGGCGCGCCTCATGCAGGCAGCATGAAGCCCGCGAAGAACGCAGCCAGTTCGCGCTGCGCCGCCAGCGGCAGCACGTGCGCGACGTACTGGTCCGGCCGCACCACCACCAGCGCGCCCTGCTTGCGGTCGACGCCGCGCAGGTCGAAGATGTCCGCGCCGTTCTTCGAGTCGGGCGCAAACACCTTCTCGTAGTCGTGCAGTCCATGGCGGCCCTTGCGCGGCAGCAGCAAGGCCGGCATCGCTTCGATCGCCAGTTCGCGGTGGTCCTGCTGGAAGATCGCGCGCAGGTCGAAGATCGCGTCGACGTCCTGGCCCGCGGGCGTGTACTTGCGCACTGGCGAGTCCGACGACTCCGCGAGGAAGCGGCAGAGCCCGTGCAGGCTTGCCGCATCCTGGCCGGCAAACGCATACAGGCGCCAGCGCCCATCGGCCTTTCCGGCGTGCCCCAGCTGCACCGGCTTGGCATCGGTGATGCGCACCACGGGCGCGGAGTGGAAGCGCGTGCCGATCACGAAGCCGGTGGCCAGCTGCTGGTGCGTCGCCTCCCCGGTGACCAGCGAAGGCCGGTAATGCGTGCCCACGCCCGCCGTGAAGCGGCCGTGCTGCTCGAAGTAGCGCTGGAACTCCTTCGGGTCGACGTCGCGCTCGCTGAACATCTTCGCCCACTCGCGGTCGAAGTCGATCAGCTGCTGCGCGACCACCTGCCGCTCCGCGCTGTAGGTGTCCAACAGCGCAGGTGCGGCCTGCCCGCGCAGCACGGCGGCCAGCTTCCAGCCCAGGTTGAAGGTGTCCTGCATCGAGAAGTTCATGCCCTGCCCCGCCTTCGGGCTGTGCGTGTGGCAAGCGTCGCCGGCGATGAAAACGCGCGGCTGCCTCGCCTCGCCCGCGGGCACGTCGTCGTACTTGTCGCAGATGCGCTGGCCGATCTCGTAGACCGACCACCACGGCACTTCCTTCACTTCCAGCGTGTACGGATGCAGGATGCGCCGCGCCTTCGCGATCAGGTGTTCCACGGTGATGCCACGATCGGCGACGCGCTCCTCCTCGCCCAGCTTGTCCATCTCCACGTACAGCCGGACCAGGTAGCCGCCCTCGCGCGGGATCACCAGCAGGTTGCCCTCGGCGGACTGCACGGCGGACTTGTAGCGGATGTCGGGAAAGTCGGTCACGGCCAGCAGGTCCATCACGCCCCAGGCCTGGTTGGCCGAGTCGCCGACGAGATGCCGGCCGATGGACTTGCGCACCGCGCTGCGCGCGCCGTCGCAGCCGACGACGTAGCGCGCGCGCACCGTTTCTTCCCTGCCGGCATGCTCCAGTCGCACCATCACCGCGTCATCGATCTTGACGTCGACCAGCCGGCGGCCATAGTGCGGCTCCAGCCGGCTCGGCGAATGGCGCATCCGCTCCAGGTAGAAGTCGTGCACCCGCGCCTGGTTCAGCACCACGTGCGGAAACTCGGACAGGCCGTCTTCGGTGTCCTGCACGCGGCCATGGCGCACCACCTTGGCCGGCTCGCGGGCGTCCGGTTTCCAGAAGGTGACCTCGTTGATCCAGCAGGCCTCTTCCAGCACGCGGCCGGCGAAGCCGAAGGCCTCGAACATCTCCATGGTGCGGCAGGCGATGCCGTCGGCCTGCCCCAGCTGCAAGGGGCCGTCCTTCTGCTCCACGATGCAGGTGCGGATGTCGGGAAAGGCCGCGAGCTGTGCCGCCAGCGTGAGGCCGGCGGGGCCGCATCCGACGATCAGCACGTCCACCTCGGCCGGCACGGCCTCGGTGTGCGGGGCCGCCAGCGGGGAGGCGTCCTCCACCCGCGGGTCGCCGGGGCGGAAACCGTTCTGGTGGAATTGCATGGCGGCGCTCCTCGCAGGCTGGTGGGATTTAATAAGTATACATATTAAATCACCCTCAGGCGAGTGCCGGCTGGACGCGCCACCACGCCGGCAGCAGCTCGCGCACCGCCGGCCGCGCGAAGCGGTCGTCGATCAGGTAGACGACGCCTTCGTCCTCCTGCGTGCGGATCACGCGGCCCGCGGCCTGCACCACCTTCTGGATGCCGGGATAGAGGTAGGTGTAGTCGTAGCCCGCGCCGAAGGCGCCTTCCAGGCAGGCCTTGAGCTGCTCGTTGCGCGGGTTCACCTGCGGCAGGCCCAGCGTCGCGACGAAGGCGCCCACCAGGCGGTCGCCGCGCAGGTCGATGCCTTCACCGAAGCTGCCACCCAGCACCGCGAAGCCGACACCCGCACCACCGGGCTGGAAGCGCTCCAGGAAAGCCTTGCGCGCCGCTTCGTCCATGCCGCGCTGCTGCGTCCAGGCCGGCACGCCGGGATGCGCAAGCTGGAATTCGGATGCCACGAGGTCGAGGTAGTCGAAACTGCTGAAGAAGGCCAGGTAGTTGCCCGGCTTGGCCGCGTACTGGTCGGCGATGAGGCGCGCGATCGGCGCGGCGGAACGCGCGCGGTCCGGAAAGCGCGTCGAGATGCGGCTCACCACCTGCACCTTCAGCTGGTCGGGATGGAAGGGCGACTCCACGTCGATCCACGCCGTGCTCTCCGGCAGTCCCAGCATGTCCATGTAGTAGCGCGCCGGGCTGAGCGTGGCCGAGAACAGCGTCGCCGTGCGCGCGATGCCGAAGCGCGGCTTGAGGAAGGGCGCGGGAATCAGGTTCTGGATGCGGACCGCGATCGCCGGCTTGCCCGCCGCGCCGGCGACGTCGGTGAGCTCGATCACCGAATGCGGCCCGAAGGATTCGGCCAGGCGCAGGAAGGCGAGGATTTCGAAGTACAGCTGCTGCAGCGCGCCGCCGGGGGCGGCGGCGGGCGCTTCGGCGAAATGCGTTTCCAGCGCGGCGCCCGCGTTCTTGAGCGCGGTGAGGAATGCGGTGGGCAGCGAATCCAGTGCGCCTTCCGCCTTGCGCAGCGCGGTGAATGCGCGGCTGGCCTTGTCGAGCGCCTTGCGCACTTCGGCAGGCGCCAGCGTGCGCGCGGCACGTACCGCGACCTGGCTCAGGTCGGCCGAGTACATGGCCCGCGCGCGCTCGACCAGGTTGTGCGCCTCGTCCACCAGCACGCCCACCTTCAGCTCGCTGCCCGTGGTGAGCGCATGCAGCATCGCGCTGCCGTCGAAGTAGTAGTTGTAGTCGCCCACCAGCAGGTCGGACCAGCGCGACGCTTCCTGGCCCAGGTAGTACGGGCAGACGGCATGCTTCAGCGCGACCCGGCGCAGCGCGGGCGCGTCCATCTGACGCTCCGCCAGGACTTCCGCACGCGCTGCCGGCAGGCGATCGTAGAAGCCCTTGGCGAGCGGGCAGGAGTCGCCATGGCAGGCCTTGTCCCGGTGCTCGCAGGCCTTGTCGCGCGCGGTCAGCTCCAGCACGCGCAGCGGCAAGGCCGGGGCCAGCAGCGTGCTGGCGTCCAGCGCCAGCTGCCGCCCGGTCGACTTCGCGGTGAGGTAGAAGACCTTGTCCAGCGCATGCGGCTTCACCGCCTTCAGCATCGAGAACAGCGTGCCCACCGTCTTGCCGATGCCGGTCGGCGCCTGCGCCATCAGGCAGCGGCCGCTGGCCGCGCCCCTGTAGACCGACTCCGCCAGTCCGCGCTGGCCGGTGCGGAAGCTCGGATAGGGAAAGGCCAGCGCCGCCAGCGCCTCGTCCCGACGCGCGCGATGGGCCAGCTCCTGTTCGGCCCAGGCAAGGAAGTCGCGGCAGCTGGCCTCGAAGAACTCCCGCAAGGCCGCGGCGCCGTGCTTCTCGACGAACACCGTTTCCTGCTGGCTCGCGATGTCGAAGTAGACCAGGGCCAGCTCGATGGCGTCGAGTCCCCGCGCCTCGCACAGCAGCCAGCCGTAGATGCGCGCCTGCGCCCAGTGCAATTGCCTGTGGTTGGCGGGCTGCTTGCCCAGGTCGCCCCGGTGGGTCTTGATCTCTTCCAGCCGGTTCAGCCCGGCGTCGTAGCCATCGGCGCGGCCGCGCACCGCCAGCGCGCCGTATTCGCCCTGCAGGCTGATCTCGGTCTCGTAAAGCGGGCCGCGGCGGCTCGCCACGAGCTGGTGGCCCAGCATGCCTTCCTGCGCCGTCGGCGTCGGCGTGAAGCGCAGGTCGAGGTCGCCGCGCTTGGCGGTGAATTCGCAGAGGGCCCGGACGGCGACCGTGTACGGCATCGCTTCAGCGGCGTCCCTTGCCTGCCTTCTCCGCCAGCAGGATCAGCGTCATGCCCGCCAGCACCAGCAGGGCCGCGACGATGAAGCCGGCCGGGCCCTGCGGGACCAGCCAGGCGAGGAATGCGGGCACGGCATTGGCCGCCCCGGCCCTTGCGAACACGGCCGCCAACACGAGGATGCTCCCGGCCAGGAACAGGATCTTGCCGGCCACCAGCGCTTGCCGGGGAGAGCGGTTGACGAAGGAGCGCAGCCAGTTCATCACGGGACTCTAGCGCATGGCGCCCGGATGGCCCTTGGTCCAATGGACAGCGCGGGTCCGCCCCCGCAACCTCGGCACCAGCCGGCCGCCCGTTGCGGCCCAGGGAGTTTCCATGGTCCATCCTCGAGCCGCGCAGTTCCTGCTCGTGCTGGCCCTGGCCGCCAGCGCAGGCAGCGCCGGGGCGCAGGCCGTGCTCAAGCGCATCGCCGACCGCCAGCAGGTCACCATCGGCTACACCGAGACCGCCGCGCCCTTCTCCTTCCTGGAGGCCGGCAAGCCGGTGGGCTACGCCGTCGACCTGTGCGCCGACGTCGCACAGCGGCTCCGGGGCGTGCTCGGGCAGGCCGCCCTGCGCTCGCGGTTCGTGCCGGTGGACCAGGACAACGTGGCGCGGCTGCTCAGGGCCGGCTCGGTCGACCTCCTGTGCGGCGGCATCTCCGACACCCCGCAGCGCCGACAGAGCATGGATTTCTCGGCGCCGATCTACCTCTCGGCCGTCAAGCTGCTGGTGCGTGCGGACGGCCCGCAAAGCCTGGACGCCATGAAGGGCCGGACCGTGGCGGTGATCGGCCGCACCACGGCGGAGGACGCGATCGCCGACGCGAACCGGCAGCGCGCGCTGCAGCTCAAGGCGGCGCGCGTGGTGAGCCCGGAGGCGGCGCTGTCGCAGCTGCGCCTGAAACAGGCGGACGCCTGGGCGCGCGACGAAGTGCTGATCGCCGGTTCGCTGGGACGCGAAACGGATGCCGGGCAGTTCGCGTTGCTGCCCGAGCCCTTGTCGAAGGAAGTCATCGCCATCGCGATGCCGCGCGACGAGCAGCTGCGCAAGGTGGTCAACGAAGCCCTGGCGGACGCGGTCCGCTCGGGCCGGCTCGAGGCCTTGCACGACAAGTGGTTCGTGCAGCCCAATTCCGCCAGCGCCGCGGGCTTGAAGCGGCCCTTGTCGCCCGAGCTGAAGGCGGAGTTCGACCGGCTGCGTTAGGCGGCGGCGAAAACGGGGATCCGCGCATTCGGCAGGGGGCGATAGCCCTGCGGTGGGGCCAGGCGCTGCAGCGCGCCCAGTTCCGCGAGCGTCCGCAGCGCCGTCGCCGCGATGGCCAGCGCAATGCGCTCGCCGGGACAGGCATGGGCGCCCGCGCCGAACTGCAGCTTGGCCTGCGGGTTCGCCAACAAGAGCACCAGGCCTTGGCCGGCAGCAATGGGCGCGTCGCCCAGCACGAGGTCTTGCGCGGCGAAACGCCGCGTGTTGTGGACGGCGGGGTCGGTGCGCGCCACGTGCGCGATGAAGGCCGTGCCTTCCAGCGAAGCCGCCCGCGCCTGCCAGGCCACGATGCCGTTGCCGATCAGTCCCGCCGTCGCGTCCAGCGCCTGCTGCATGAAGGCGATGCGATTGGCGGCCAGTGCGGGCTCCAGCCCCTCGGCCTGCGCCAGCAGTCCGGCGACGGCGGCATCGGAGCGGTCCAGCGCATCGGACGATGCGCCGGCGGCAATGCCGCGCGTGAAGTCGTGGACCCAGGCGACGGTCCGATCCAGGTCGGCGGCGGCCACGCCGAGCAAGCGCGCCATCGCCTGCACCGGAATGGCCGACAGCAGGGCATCGATCGGCGTGCGCGGCGCCAGGTCGCGCGTGGCGTCCGCGGCAGCCTGTTCCACCGCCGCCCGGGCCAAGCGTGCAGCCCCAGCCGCCACCGCCGGCCGATGCCGCGCATGGAAGTCGCCATCCGTCATGCGCACCAGCCGCGCGAACACCTCGCCGGTGGGGCGGCCCCGTAGCGCTTCAGGCACGGGTTCGGCCGGCGGCCGCACGCGCAGTGCCGGCTCTTCGAGCGCCTGGGCGACGAGCGCAGGGTCCGCAAGCACCCAGAGGCCGATGGAAGCATCGAAGGCGATGGCCGGCAGGCGCGCATACCAGGCGTAGGGAGAAGGATGGCTGGGCGCGGCCAGCACGCTGCGGGGGTCGTCCATGCCCCCAGTGTCGCATTGGCTAAGGCAGGTATGGCAAGGTGCGATCTCCATGCTTGCCGCGCCCACGATCCGCATCGCCACCCGCGCCGACGCCGCCGCCATCGCGCAGATGTCCCGCGCCTACATCGAGCAGGGCCTGCCCTGGAGCTGGCGCGCGGGGCGCGTCGCGCGTGCCATCGAGTCGCCCGACACCAACGTCGTGGTGGTCGGCCCGCCCGAGGCGCTGCTGGCCTTCGGCATCATGGGCTACCTGGACGACGATGCGCACCTGCTGCTCTTTGCCGTGCACCACGAACACCGGCGCGAGGGCCTGGGCAGCAAGGTGCTGGCCTGGCTGGAAGACGTGGCGCGCGCCGCGGGCGCCAAGCGCATCCGCGTCGAGGCACGGCGCGACAACGAGGCGGCGCGCAGCTTCTACAACGAACACGGCTACCACGAGCAGCTGATCCGCACCGCGATGTACAGCGGCGTGCTGGACGGCGTCACGCTGGAGAAGTGGCTGCGGATGCGCTGACGGCCGGGGCCGGATGGCGGGCCAAGCCCGCAATGACATCGAGCACCAGATCCGGCTCCGTCAGCTGCGGAAAATGGCTGCTGCGGTGCGCGATCACCTGCTCGCCCAAGGGCGACAGCCGCGCCAGCTCCTGCTGGTGCATGCGCTTGGCCGCCACGGTGGCCGGTGAATGCAGCCAGCCCTTGGGCGACATGCCGCCGGTCACCACGCGCAACGGCACCGGCGGAAATTCGCCGGCCGCTGCGATCTCGCGCACGGTGTCCTCGACGCAGGCCAGCTCCGCCTCCACGTTGCGCTGGAACAGGCGGCGCGGCAGCGACAGCACGTTGGCGAGGGCGCGCACCAGTTGCGGCTGGTGCTGCTTCAGCAAGGCGTGGTCGGCCGGATGCGTCGCCTCCAGCAGCACGACGCCGCTCGTCTCGGCCGGATACAGGCGCGCGAACAGGTTGGCATAGAGGCCGCCCAGCGAATGCCCGACCAGCAGGTAAGGCGGCCGCAGGCCGGCGTAGCCAAGCAATTCGCGCAGCGATGCGATCACCGCCGCACCGGTCTGGCGCGCGCGCGGCCCGTCGCTGCCCTGCATGCCGAAGCGGTTCCAGGCAAAGACGGTGCCGAGCTTTTCGATCCCGGGATACAGCGCGTGCCAGCCTTCCAGGACTACGCCGGCGCCGTTGAACAGCAGGATGGTTGAAGCGCCCTGGCCTGCGACCGTGTAGCCGAGCCGGCCGCTGCGGGTCTGCAGGACCTGCACGATCCTTAGCTGGCGCCGCCCGGGCGGTCCTTGTCCGGCGCGGGGTTGGGCTTCGCGCGCGAACCGGGGCCGGTCGGCGTTCCGGAGATGTCGATGGACGCGCCCGGGTCTTCCTCGCCGGCCACCGACTCGCTCAGGTCGATCGGGTCGTCGGGCTTGGCGACGGGTTGCTGCTTTGGTGCTGGCGGGTTGCCCATGGTGCTGCCTCCGGGGAATTCCCCATCGTAGGCAGCGCCCGGCGACGGTCGCGTAGGACGATGCCGCCGCTCAGCGGCCCTTCCACACCGGGGCGCGCTTGGCCACGAAGGCCTGCACGCCCTCGTGGAAATCCTCGCTGCCGTAGCTGGTGCGGATCAGGTCCTCGATGTCGGGCAGGCCGTGGCGCAGCAGGCGGTTCAACGCCTCCTTGCTCACGCGCTGCGTCACCGGCGCCAGCGCGGCGAGGCGCTCGCACAGCTGCTGCGCCTCGTCGGTGATGGCCTCGGCGGGGGCCACCTTCAGCACGTAGCCGCAGGCCTGCGCCTCCTCGGCGGTCACCATCTCGGCCAGCAGCAGAAGGCGCTCGGCCCGCGGGCGCCCGAAGGCCGCCACCAGGCGCGCGATGTTGGCCATCGACAGGCAGTTGCCGAGGGTGCGCGCGATCGGCGCGCCGAACTTGGTGCCCGGCGTGGCGATGCGGAAGTCGCACGCCGTCGCGATGGCCAGTCCGCCGCCGACCGCCCAGCCTTCGACCACGGCCACCGTGGGAAAAGGCAGCGACTCGAGCAGCGCGACGCCGGCATCGATGCCGCGCTCGTAGGCGATGCCGCTTTCGCCGCCGGTGAAGCTCTGGAACTGCGCGATGTCGGTGCCGGCCACGAAGGCCTGGCCGCCGGCGCCGCGGAAGCAGGCCACGCGCACCGTGGGGTCCTCGCGCAGCCGCTCGCAGATCGAATGCAGCCGCTCGTACATCTGCCAGGTCATGGCATTGCGCGCTTCGGGCCGGTCGAAGGTGACGCGGGCGATGCCCTTGTCGATGACGAGGTGGACGTGCGTTTCGCTCATCGTGCCACGCCGAAGGCGCCCTCTTCCCGCATGCGCGCGATGTCGCCGGCGGCGAAGCCGGCTTCGGCCAGCACTTCTTCCGTGTGCTCGCCCAGCAGCGGCGGATGCCGGCGCACCTGCTGCGGCGTGCCCGAGAGCTTGACGGCGAAGCCGATGTTGGGCGCCTTGCCCTCGATGGGATGGTCGATCTCCATGCGCATCTTGCGTTCCTTCGCGTGCTCGCTGGCAAAGGCCTCCGGGTAGCTCAGGATGGGGCCGGCCGGAATGCCGTTGGCCAGCAGCGTATCGACCCAGTAGTCCTTGGTGTGCTGGCGGAAGGTCTTCTCCAGTTCCTCCTGCAGCGCCGGCCGGTTCGCCAGGCGCAACGCGATCGTGGAGAAGCGCGGATCCTGCAGCAGTTCGGTGCGCTCCATCAGCGTGCACAGCTGCACCCACAGCTTCTGGTTGTTGGCGCCCATCACGAAGTGGCCGTCCGACGAAGCCATGGCCTGGTAGGGCGCGGTCATCTTGTTGGACGTGCCCAGCGGCTGCGGCTCCTTGCCGGTGCCCCACCAGTCGCAGATGTCCCAGACGCCGAAGGCGATCGCCGAATCGAACAGCGAAGCGTCGATGTACTGGCCCTGCCCCGTGTTCTTCGCGCCGATGTAGGCCGAGAGCGTCGCGTACACCGCGAACAGCGCGCAGCCGATGTCGGCCACCGGCACGCCGGCCTTCACGGGCGGGCTGTCGGGATAACCGGTCACGCTCATCACGCCCGACATGGCCTGCGCCATCAGGTCGAAGCCCGGGCGGTCCGCCCAGGGGCCGGTCTGGCCGAAGCCCGAGATGCTGGTGTAGACCAGCCGCGGATTCACGTCCTTCAGCACCTCGTAGCCCAGGCCCATGCGGCGCAGCGCGCCGGGGCGGTAGTTCTCCACGAGGATGTCCGCGTCCTTGGCCAGCGCCAGCAGCACCTGCTTGCCGGCCTCGGACTTGAGGTCCAGCGCGATGCTGCGCTTGTTGCGGTTCATGTTCAGGAAGCCGAGCGAGTCGGGTCCCTTCATCTTGAAGCCCATCGAGCCGCGGGTCTGGTCGCCCGTCCCCGGCGGTTCGATCTTGATCACGTCGGCGCCCATGTCGCCGAGAAGCATGCACGTGTAAGGCCCTGCCATCACCTGGCTGATGTCCAGGACCCGCACGCCTTCCAACGGAAGGCGTGCTTTCTGGTTCTCGCCCGCCAGCGGCAGCGGCCGCTGGCCCTTTCCGGCATCGCCCATCAGGCTTCGCCCTTCACGCCGCCTTCTTTGATGACCTTGCCCCACTTGGCCTGCTCGGTGACCATGAACTGGGCGAACTTCTCGACCGAGCCGCCGCCGTCTTCGGCGCCGGAGGCTTCCAGCTTCTCCATCACGTCCGGCATCTGGAGCGCCTTGTTCACGTCTTCGTTCATGCGCCTGGCCAGGGCCAGCGGCAACTTGGCCGGGCCCACCAGGCCGTACCAGGTGGTGGCCTCGAAGGTGGGGAAGCCCGATTCGGCCATGGTCGGCACGTTGGGGTGGCCGGCCGCGCGCTTCAGGCGCGTCTGCGCGATCGCATGCGCCTTGCCGCTCTTCACGTGCGGCGTGGCAGCCGTCATCGTGTCGAAGCTGTATTGCACCTGGCCGCCGATCAGGTCGGTCAGCATCGGGCCGGAGCCCTTGTACGGCACGTGGATCGCCTTCACGCCGGCCTGCAGCATGAACATCTCCAGCGCCAGATGCTGGGCCGAGCCGGTGCCGGCGGAACCGAAGCTCACCGCCCCCGGGTTCTTCTTGCACAGCTCCACCAGGTCCTTCACCGTCTTGGCGGGCTGCTGCTGGTTGCAGATCAGCAGGTTGGGCGTCACGCCCACCAGCGCGATCGGCGCGAAGTCCTTGATCGGGTCGTAGCCGACCCGCTGCAGGTTGGGCACGATGGCATGGCTGTTGATGTGCGCCATGTGCAGCACGGTGCCGTCGCCGGTCTGCTTGGAAACGTATTCGGAGGCAATGACGCCCGATGCACCGGCCTTGTTCTCGACGATCACCGTGGTGCGCCACATGTCGGCCAGCTTCTGGCCGATGACGCGCGCCAGCAGGTCGGTGCCGCCGCCGGGCGCGAAGCCGACGATGATGCGAACGGGCCCGCTGGGCAAGCCCTGGGCGCGCAGCGTGGGCAAGGCCAGCGTCGCTGCGGCGCCGGTGAGGAAGGTTCTGCGTTGCATGGTGGTATCTCCTGAGCGTTTTGAAATTCAGCGGAGCCCCAACTCGCCCCGCACTGCTTTTACGCCGCCTTCTTCATGGGCAGCTGTACCGGATGGCCGGCGAAATAGTCCATGGCCGCGGCAACGCCGGAGCCTGCAAGTTTCACGCCCGACAGCTTCAGGCCCATCTCGCAGCCCGAAAGCGCGGCCATCAGGGTCAGGTCGTTGCAGTCGCCGAGGTGGCCGATGCGGAACATGCGGCCCTTGGCCTTGCCGAGGCCGGTGCCCAGCGAGCAGTCGAAGCGTTCGTAGATCAGCTTGCGCACCGCGTCGGCGTCCACGCCCTCGGGCATCATCACGCCGGTCAGCACCGGCGACTGGCTGGCCGTCTCCAGGCACTGGATCTCCAGGCCCCAGGCCTTGACCGCGCCGCGCACGCCTTCGGCCCAGCGCTTGTGCCGCGCGAAGGTGCCTTCGAGGCCGCCGAAGGTGGGGTCCAGCAGCATGTCGCAGGCTTCGGCCAGGCCGTACAGCAGGTTGGTGTTGGGCGTGTAGGGCCAGTAGCCCGTCTTGTTCATCTCGATGATCTCGTCCCAGGCCCAGAAGGCCTTGGGCAGCTTGGCGCCCTTGCTCGCCTCGATCGCCTTGGGCGACAGCGCGTTGAAGCTGATGCCCGGGGGCAGCATCAGGCCCTTCTGCGAGCCGCTGACGGTGACGTCGACGCCCCACTCGTCGTGCTTGTATTCGGCCGAGGCCAGCCCGGAGATGGAGTCGACCAGCAGCAGTGCCGGATGCTTCGCCGCATCGATGGCCTTGCGCACCGCCAGGATGTTGCTGGTGGCGCCGGTGGAGGTCTCGTTGTGGACCACGCACACGGCCTTGATCGAATGCTCCTTGTCGTTCTTCAGGCGCTCCTCGATCAGGTGCGCCTGCACGCCGCGGCGCCAGCCTTCGAGGCCGGGCAGGCCCAGGAACTCGGTCTTCAGGCCCAGGCGCGTGGCCATCTTCTGCCACAGCGTGGCGAAGTGGCCGGTCTCGTACATCAGCACGTGGTCGCCGGGGCTCAGCGTATTGGCCAGCGCCGCTTCCCAGGCGCCGGTGCCGGAGGCCGGGTAGATCACCACGGGGTGCTTCGTCTGGAAGATCTGCTGGATGCCCTTGAGCACGCGCAGGCCCAGCGCGCCGAACTCCGGGCCGCGGTGGTCGATCGTCGGCAGGCTCATGGCCCGCAGGATGCGGTCGGGCACGGGCGAAGGCCCGGGGATCTGCAGGAAATGGCGGCCGGTGGGGTGGTAGTCGAGGGTCAGCATGGGCGCTATTTTTTGCATACAAAATTCAAGTGTCAACTGCGCCCACCCTGTAATTTACGTTTGCACACAAACAAATTTGCATACAAAATGGCGACCATGACTGCCGAAGTGATCTCCATCCCGCGCGCCGCCCTGCACGAGCAGGTGGCGCAACGCCTGCGCCAGATGCTGGTGGAAGGCCGCATCGCCCCGGGCGCCAAGCTCAACGAGCGCGAACTCGCCGAACTGCTGAACGTGTCCCGCACGCCCTTGCGGGAAGGCATCAAGATGCTGGCCGCCGAGGGCCTAGTGGAACTGCTGCCGAACCGCGGCGCGATAGCGGTTTCCCTGAGCGAGGCCGACGTGCTGAATACTTTCGAGGTGATGGCGGGACTCGAGGCCCAGGCCGGCGAGCTAGCGGCCGAACGCATCACGCCCGCCGAGCTGGCGGAGATCCAGGCGATGCAGTTCGAGATGATGGCGGCCTACACGCGCGGCGACCTCTCGGCTTACTACGCGATCAACTCCCGCATCCACACGGCCATCAGCGCCGCGGCCAAGAACCCGGTGCTGACCACCGTCTACAAGCAGGTCAACGCGCGGCTGCAGGCCCTGCGCTTCCGCTCCAACCAGGACGGCGAGAAGTGGAAGCGTGCGGTGAAGGAACACGAGAAGATGGTGGAGGCGCTCTCCGCCCACGACGGCGCCGCGATGCGCGAGGTGCTGCTCACGCACCTGCGCAACAAGCGCGACGTGGTGCTGGAGCAGCTGCGCGAAGCCGGCAAGTCGCAGCGGGGGAATGCCGCATGAACGCCCCCCTGCCCTTGAAGGTGACGCGCGAAGCCGCGCAGCAGGCTTACGACCAGGTCGCGCGCGCCAGCAACGAAGTGGCCGGCCGGCTGGCGCAGCGACTGGCCGCCGAAACGCAGGGCGAAGTGCTGTTCTCCGCGGCCGACCGCGGCCGCTATGCCACCGACGCCTCGATCTACCAGGTGATGCCGGTCGGCGTGTTCGTGCCGCGCAGCGCCGAGGACGCGCGCATCGCGCTCGCCATCTGCCGCGACCTGCAGGTGCCCATCGTGCCGCGCGGCGGCGGCACCAGCCAGTGCGGCCAGACCGTGGGCGCTGGTCTCGTCATCGACTTCTCCAAGCACGTGCGCAACGTGCTGGACGTCGACCCGGCGGCGCGCACGGTGACGGTGGAGCCGGGCATCGTGCTCGACCACCTGAACGCGGCGCTGAAGAAGCACAAGCTCTGGTACCCGGTCGACGTCTCCACCGCGGCGCAGGCCACGCTGGGCGGCATGGCCGGCAACAACTCCTGCGGCAGCCGCAGCATCGCCTACGGCAACATGGTGCACAACGTGCTGGGCGCGCAAGCCTGGACCTCCGACGGCGCGCTGCACGACTTCGGCCGCTTCGAGGACGCCACCGGCGCGGCCCGCGCGCTGGGCGAACGCGTGCGCGATCTCGCGCAGTCGCTGCGGCCCGAGATCGAGGCGCGCTGGCCCAAGGTGCTGCGCCGGGTGGGCGGCTACAACCTGGACGTCTTCCACAACCAGAACGAGCGGCCCTACACCAGCGACGGCAGCGTCAACCTCGCGCACCTGCTGGTCGGCAGCGAAGGCACGCTCGCCCTGACGCGCAGCCTGAAGCTGCAGCTCTCGGAGCTGCCGGCGCACAAGGTGCTGGGCGTGGTCAACTTCCCGACTTTCTACAAGGCGATGGACTCGGCGCAGCACATCGTCAAGCTGGGTGGCGACGGCACGCTCACCGCGGTGGAGCTCGTCGACCGCACCATGATCGAGCTGTCGCTGCAGAACCCGGCCTTCGCGCCCACGGTGCGCGCGGCGCTGATCGGCCAGCCCGACGCGGTGCTGCTGGTGGAATTCGCCGGCGCCGACAAGGCCGCCCTGCTGCGCAAGCTGAAGGACCTGCAGGCGCTGATGGGCGACCTGGGCCTGCCCGGCTCGGTGGTGCTGATGCCCGACGAAGGCCCGCAAAAGGCGCTGTGGGAAGTGCGCAAGGCCGGCCTCAACATCATGATGAGCCTCAAGGGCGACGGCAAGCCGGTGAGCTTCATCGAGGATTGCGCGGTGCCGCTGGAAAGCCTGGCAGAGTACACGGATGCGCTCACGCAGGTGTTCCGCAAGCACGGCACCAAGGGCACCTGGTACGCCCACGCCTCGGTCGGCACGCTGCACGTGCGCCCCATCCTCGACATGCGGCGCAACGGCGCGCCGGAGATGCGGCAGATCGCCGAGGAAGCCTCGGCCCTGGTGCGCAAGTACAAGGGCGCCTACAGCGGCGAGCATGGCGACGGCCTGTGCCGTGGCGAATGGATCCAGTGGCAGTTCGGCCCGGCCATCACCACCGCCTTTGCCGAGATCAAGCGCGCCTTCGACCCGCTGGGGCTGCTGTGCCCGCGGCGCATGATCGATCCGCCGCGCATGGACGACACGCGGCTGATGCGCTTTCCGCCGACGTACAAGGTGATCCCGCTCACGCCCGCTCTCGACTGGCGCGCCTGGGACGTGCAGAACGATCCCGCCACCGAGCAGACCACCGCGCCGGGCACCGGCGGCGACCCGGCACAGGGCTTCGCGAAGGCCGTGGAGATGTGCAACAACAACGGGCACTGCCGCAAGTTCGACGCCGGCACGATGTGTCCGAGCTACCGCGTCACGCGCGACGAGCAGCACCTGACGCGCGGCCGCGCCAACACCTTGCGCCTGGCCGTCAGCGGCCAGCTCGGTCCCGACGGCCTGGCCAGCGAGGCCGTGCGCGAGGCCATGGACCTCTGCGTGAGCTGCAAGGGCTGCAAGCGCGATTGCCCGACCGGCGTCGACATGGCCCGCATGAAGATCGAGTTCCTGCATGCCGATCGCAAGAAGAACGGCTGGTCGCTGAAGGACCGGCTGATCGCGCGCCTGCCGGATTACGCGGCGAGCGCCTCGCGCTTTGCCGGGCTGCTGAACCTGCGCAATCGCAGCCGCCTGCTGGCAACGCTGGGCGAGAAGATGCTGGGGTTCTCGGCGGAGCGGTCGCTGCCCGAATGGCAGGCGCAGCATTTCTTCAACGGCGGCGTGCAAGGCGCGAGCCGCGATGAAGTGCTTGCCGCCGCCAAGCCGGTCGTGCTGTTCGTCGACACCTTCAACGGCTTCTTCGAATCCGCCAACGCGCGGGCCGCTTTCGACGTGCTGCAGGCCGCCGGCTACACGATGCACGTGGCCGCCAAGCAGGGCGGCGACGGCAAGCACCTGTGCTGCGGCCGCACCTACCTCGCCAGCGGCATGGTCGACGAGGCCAAGGCCAAGGCCGGCGAGCTGCTGCAGGCGTTGCAGCCCTTCGTCGACAAGGGCATCGCGGTGGTGGGCCTGGAGCCCTCCTGCCTGCTGACCTTGCGCGACGAGATGACCGCGATGGGCTTCGGCGCCCCGGCGCAGGCCCTGGCCGCCCAGTCGCTGCTGCTCGAGGAATTCCTGGCGCGCGAAGCCGCAGCGGGCCGCCTGGACGCGTTGCGCTCGCGGCTGAAGCAAATGGCGCAACCCGTGCTGGTGCACGGGCACTGCCACCAGAAGGCGTTCGGCGCGGTCTCTCCGGTGCTGGAGGTGCTCAAGCTGGTGCCCGGCGTGCAGCCGCAGCTCATCGAGTCGAGCTGCTGCGGCATGGCGGGCAGCTTCGGCTACGAGGCGAGCCACCACGCGGTGTCCATGCAGATGGCCGAACTGAGCCTGCTGCCCGCGGTGCGTTCGGCACCCGACGCGATCGTCGTGGCCGACGGCACCAGCTGCCGCCACCAGATCCACGACGGTGCGCAGCGGGAAGCAATTCACGCGGCCGTGTTCCTCCGGATGGCGATGCGCGACTAGGCGCCTGGGCGGCAGAGAAAAGGGCTCGTGGCGTGCAAAATGGCGTGGTGAGTTCCACGCCCTGCATCATCCGCGCCGCCCTCCCCTCCGACGAGCCCGTGTGGCGCCAGTTGTGGCGCGGCTATTGCGACTTCTACGAAGCCGAAGTGCCCCAGGCGGTCACCGACCGCACCTGGAAGCGCATCCTCGATCCCGACGCACAGGTGATGTGCATCGTTGCCGAGGTCGAGGGCCAGGTGGTCGGCTTCGCCAACTGCGTGGTGCACGAGAACACCTGGGAAACCCAGGCGATCTGCTACCTGGAAGACCTGTACGTGACGCCGGGCGTGCGCGGACGCGGCGTGGGCGGCGCGCTGCTGGAATGGCTGCGCAACGCGATGCGCGCCGAGGGCTGGGCCCGCCTCTACTGGATGACCCGCGCCGACAACACGCGCGCGCGCCGCCTCTACGACCGCTTCGCGCAGGCCGACGACTTCGTCCGGTACGTCATCAAGCAGAGATGAACCTCGCCGGTCCGCTTCGCCTGCGACTGTTTTTTCTCGCGGCCTGCGGACTGCTGCCGCTGGCGCTCGTCGCCGGCGTGGTGCTGGCCTACCTGAACGGCGAACGGGAACGCGACGCGCAGCAGGCAGCGCTGGCCGTGTCGCGCGCACTGGCTTCCGCGCTCGACGCCGAACTGCGCGCCACCGCCAGCGTGCTGCAAAGCATTGCGCTGTCCGACGAACTGCAGCCGCAGCGGCTGGCCGACTTCCACGCCCTGGCGCGCCGCGTGGCCGACGGCCAGGGCTGGCGCAGCATCGTGCTGGCCGATGCCACGGGCAAGGTGCTCCAGAGCTCCACGCGGGAGCTGGACGTCGCCAGCCCGCAACCGGTCGACCCCGCGAGCATGGCGCGCGCGATCGCCACGCGCGAGCCGGTGGTGGGCCGCGTGGCGCAAGGCCCGAACCAGCGCGGACCGGCCTTCGCCGTGCGGGTGCCCGTGCTGCGCGAGGGCAAGCTCGTCTACGTGCTGTCGGCGGTGAATCCCATCGAGCGGGTCCTGGCGCTGGTGCAGCGCCAGCGCCTGCCCGTCACCTCGGTGGTGGGGGTGTTCGACCAGGACTACAACCGGGTCGCGCGTTCGCTGGAACACACGAGTGCGCGGCCCTCGCCTTCGCTGCAGAAGCTGCTGGACACCGGCGCGGCCGAAGGCAGCGGCCCGACCCGCACGCTCGAAGGCGTGCCGAGCCAGACCGGCTTCGTGCGCCTGCCGTGGTCCGGCTGGGTGGTGGCCACGGGCATTGCGCCGGCCGACGCCGGCCGCGCGCTCTACGGCATGCTGGGCGCGGTGGGCGGCGGCCTGCTGGCCTCGCTGGCGCTGGCCGCCTTCTTCGCCTGGTACTTCGCCCGCGGCGTGATCGGGCCGATCGACCGGCTCAAGGCTGCGGCCGGCGCCTTGGGCCGCGGCAAACCCGTGGACCTGCCGCCGCTGGAGATTGCCGAACTGCAGGAAGTGGCGACCGCCCTGCGCGCGGCGGCGCTGGAACGCCACGACGCCGAAGCCGAGCGCGAACGCCTGCTGGCGCGCGCGACCGAGGCGCTGCGCCTGGCCGAGGACGCGGGCCGCAGCAAGGACGAATTCCTGGCCATGCTGGGCCACGAGCTGCGCAACCCGCTGGCGCCGATGGCGACCGCGCTGCACCTGATGGCACGCAAGGGCGACGAGCGCACGCGCCTGGAACGCGAGGTGATGGAGCGGCAGGTGGGCCACATGAAGCGATTGGTGGACGACCTGCTGGATGTCTCGCGCATCACCAGCCAGCGGCTGGAGATGCGCTTCACCCCGCTGCGCCTGGCCGACGTGGTACGGCAGGCCGCCGCCGGCCTGCAACCGGTGTTGGGTGCGCGCCGCTTCAGCGTCGACATCGCGCCCGACGCCGAACAGCTGTGGGTCTCGGGCGACGACGTGCGGCTGGGCCAGGTGCTGAACAACCTGCTGGGCAACGCGATCAAGTTCGCCGGCTCGCACGCGCAGGTCGGGCTGCGGCTGCGGCGCGTCGGCGACAGCGCCGAGGTGCGCGTAGCCGATGACGGCCCGGGCATGCCGCCCGAGGTTCTGGCCCGTGTGTTCGATCTCTTCTACCAGGCCCCGCAGGAGACCGACCGCTCGCGCGGCGGCCTCGGCCTGGGCCTGGCCATCGTGCGCAGCCTGGTGGAGATGCATAGCGGCACGGTGCTCGCCGAAAGCGCCGGCGCAGGCCGTGGCAGCAGCTTCATCGTGCGCCTGCCCCTGGTCGCCGCGCCGGCACAGGACCTGGCGCCGGACGCAGGCGCCGAGGCGGCCGGCCGCCGCGGCCGCGTACTGGTGGTGGACGACAACCAGGACGCCGCCGACACCGCCGCGACGCTGCTGCGCCTGACCGGCTACGAAGTGCAGGTGGCCTACGACCCGCAGGCGGCGCTGCGCGTGCTCGCAGCCTTCGAGCCGCAGGTGGCCTTGCTGGACATCGGCCTGCCGGGCATGAACGGCTACGAGCTGGCACAGCATCTGCGCGAGCACCCCAACGGCCGCGGGGCCGTGCTGGTGGCGCTTACCGGCTACGGCACGCGGGCCGATGTCCAGAAGGCGCAGGAGGCCGGCTTTGCCCGCCACCTGGTGAAGCCGGCGCCCCCCGACGTCCTGCTCGCGGTGATCGACGAACACATCCCGAAGACTTGAAGGACCGAGACCCCATGACCATCCAACGGCGTTCCCTTTTGCTGGCCCTGGCGGCCGCGCCCCTCGCGGCCGCTGCGCAGCCCGCATCGACGGTGCGCCTGCGCGGCACCATCGAAGCGCTCTCGCCCACCGGCCTCACGCTGCGCCAGCGCAATGGCGAACGCGTGGAGCTGGCGCTCGATCCCAGGCTCACCGTGACGGAGGTCTACCCGGTGCAGCTGTCGGACATCAAGGCCGGCAGCTTCGTCGGCGTGGGGGCGATGCCGCAGGCGGATGGCACGCAGCGCGCGATCGCCGTCACGCTCTTTCCCGAGGCCATGCGCGGCGCCGGCGAAGGCCACCGCCCGTTCGACTTCCTGCCGCAAAGCACCATGACCAATGCCACGGTGGCCGACGTCGCGGTCGCGCCCGACGGCCAGCGCCTGCAGCTGACCTACCCCGATGGCCGCAAGACCATCGTCGTGCCGCCGGAGGCGCCCGTCGTGAGCCTGCGGCCCGGCGACCGTGGGCTGCTCGCGGTGGGCGGCGCGGTGTCCGTGAGCGCGCAGCTGGTGGAAGGCCAGCCGACGGCCACGCGCATCAGCGCGGGGCGCAACGGTTTCGCGCCGCCGTACTAGGAGGCGGGTCCTCGGCCAGAGGTTTGTCCTACCGGAACTGCCTCCCGCGCAGCCTTGCATAGGGCGCCCGGCTTTTCCAGACTGCAAGGAGCCCTTGAATCCCGGGAGGCCCCTTGACGTCGTTGCAGATCCTCATCACCCGTTCCGAGCACACCTTGACGCTGGCGGCGTCCAGCGGCGGCTCGCTCGATTTCCTCTTGAAAGCGCCGATCCTCGCCGGCTGCGACGACGCCGGACTGGCGCGCGGCAGCTATGCCGGCGGCAGGTGGCTGCAGGACCCGATGGAAGACCCGTGGGCCCATCCGGACGGCCCGTTCTTCCTGCCGCTGCTCGACGCGGCCAGCGGCCGCTACAGCAGCTTCGGCATCCACGGCAGCCGCGGCCCGGTATTCGGCGGTTTCGCGAAGCCGGCCCTGTCGCCGGGCCTCGCCGGCTTCTTCCTGGAAACGCAGCCCGCGCGCTACCAGTTCCGCGCGCCGGGCAGCTTCCGGCTGGCGAACCACCACCTCGCGCAACTGTTCGACCTGACCACGCAGGCGCGCTTCGTGCGCGCACCGCTGTCGGTCACGGTGAAGTAAAGAGCGCGCCCAGCGAGCCGCCGGCCTCTTCCAGCCGGCGCTGCGCTTCGTGGGCATCGAGCTTCAGGCGCGCCATCACGATGGCGGTCTTCACGTGGCCGCCGGCCGCGTCCAGCAGTTCCACCGCCTCTTCGCGCGACACGCCCGCGGTGTCCACCAGGATGCGCTCGCCGCGGTCCTGCAGCTTCTGGCAGGTGACCTGCAGGTCCACCATCAGGTTGCCGTAGACCTTGCCGGTCTGCACCATCGCGCCGGTGCTCAGCATGTTGAGCACCATCTTCGTGGCCGTGCCGGCCTTCATGCGCGTGGAACCCGTGATGACCTCGGGGCCGACCAGCAGCGCGATCACCACGTCGTGCTCCTTCAGGAGCTTTTCGGACGGATGCGTGCACAGCAGGAAGCCCGTACGCGCGCCGCGCGCCTTCGCGCGCTGCAAGGCGCCGTGCACGTAAGGCGTGGTGCCCGAAGCCGCGATCCCGAGCACGAAGTCGTTGGGCCCGACCTGGCGGTCTTCCATCGCCTGGCCGCCGTCTTCCGGATGGTCCTCCGCGCCCTCCTGCGCGCGCAGCAGCGCTTCGTAGCCCCCGGCGATCACGCCCTGGATCATGTCGGGCTCGGTGCCGTAGGTCGGCGGCATTTCGGAAGCGTCGAGCACGCCGAGCCGGCCCGAGGTGCCGGCGCCGACGTAGATCAGCCGGCCGCCCGCGCGGAAACCGTCGACGATGAGGTCGATGGCGCGCGCGATCTGCTCGCGCTGCGCGGCCACGGCGCCGGCGATGAGCCGGTCCTCGGCATTGATCAGGTCCACGATGGCCAGCGACTCCATCTGGTCGATGCGGGCGCTGCGCGGATTGCGCTGCTCGGTCAGCCGGCGGTCGGTGTCAGGCATAGGCGTCCATGGTAGAGGCAGCGCCTATCCTCACGCGCGGGCGGGGACTCCGGTGTAGGAAAAAGGCGAACGGCACGCGTCCGCCGGGCGCGGCTCAGGGCTTGCGCTTGTGCTGCACCAGGCGCCCGAGGGCCGACCAATCCAGTTCGCCCTGGCCGCCCTGCACCAGTTCGTCGAGCAGTGCCTCCGCCACGGGTGCGCCCTGCAGTGCCGCGCCGGCATCCTGCGCGGTGGCCAGGGCGATCCGCAGGTCCTTGCGCATCAGCACGGCGCGGAAACCCGGCGCGAAGTCGGCGTCGATGATGCGCTGGCCGTGCTTTTCCAGCGCGAAGCTGCGCGCGGTGCCCGCCAGCAGCACCTCGCGCATGATGGCCGGGTCGACGCCCTGCGCCGTCGCCAGCGCGATCGCGTCCGCCACGCCCAGCAAGGCGCCCGCCACTGCGACCTGGTTGCATGCCTTCACCGTCTGGCCGGCGCCCAGCGGGCCCACGTGCGTGAGCGTCTTGCAAAACGCCGTCATCGGCGCGCGGCAGGCTGCCACCACGTCGGCCTCGCCGCCGATCATCGTGTTGAGCGTGCCGGCGACGGCGCCCTGCTGGCCGCCGCTGACGGGCCCGTCGAGCATGGACACGCCGCGCGCACGCAGGCGCTCGCCGAAGGCGCGCGCCGATGCCGCGGCAATGGTGCTGGTGTCGACGACGCAGCTGCCGGGGGCCAGGCCTACGGAGAGGCCTTCGGGGCCGAACAGGACTTCCTCCACGGCGGCGGCGTCGGACAGGCACAGGAACACGAGGCGGGCGCTGCGTCCGAGCGCGGCCGGCGATGCAGCGGCCGTCGCGCCCGCATCGGCGAACGCTTGCAGCACCTGCGGCTTGCGCGCATGCACGTGCAAGCGGTGGCCCGCGCGCAGCAGGCAGTGAGCCATGCCGCTGCCCATGACGCCCAGGCCGATGAAGCCGATGGCGTCGTCGTTGCCGAAGGGCGTCATGGCTGCGGCTCCTCGATGCGCGCGAAGCGCGGCTGCGTGCGGCCGTCCACGGCGATGTCTTCGAAGAACATGGCATGGGGGCGCACCCACCAGCCGGTGTCGTTGTAGAGCGGCCGGTAAACGATCAGCGGTTCGTGGGTCTCGCTATGGCGCGCGACGCCGATCACTTCGTACTCGCCGCCCTTGTAGTGGCGGTAGCGTCCCAGTGGCGTGGCAGGCAAGGTTGGCAGGTCGGACATCGGTGATTCTTCAGGTGGAGGAGGCCAGCGCCAGCAGGTAAGGCCGCTGGGCGTCGGAAGCATGGTCCCACAGCAGCGCGATGGCATCCGCCAGCGTGAGCAGGTGGATGTTGGCTTGGCCGGCGGTCAGCAGGCGCTGCAAGGCCTGCTCCAGCGCGGCGGGGGAGGATGGCGTGTCTTGCGAGGCCGTGACGACGACGTTGTCTTCGGCGTCGTCATAGGTCGTTGCGGCGGCGTGGGCGGCCCAGCGCAGCGCATTGCCGAACTGGGTGCGTGATAGCTGGTCGCGCAGGCGCAGCGTCCAGGCCAGCGTGATCGCGTGGTGGCCGAAGAAGCCCGGGCGCTCGAGCACGTCCCCCAGCACCGCATCGAGCTGCGGCGCCGGGCCATCCGCGGCCGCGGCCTGCGGCTCGAACCCGCAGGCGAGCAGGTATTCGCAGAGGCGGTCGAGCCAGAGTCCTTCGTGCTCCGTCTGCGCGTAGACGGGCCAGGAGACCAGGAAGGCCAGCAGGATGGACAGGCGATGCCCGAGGTAGCCAGGATCCGCGCAGGCCTGTTCGAGATACCAGGCGGCAACGGCGCCGCCGCCGTCCCGCGCCGCCCAGCTGCGCACGGCGGAATAGCTGTAAGGAACGACGTTGCGGGCCAGGATCGTCCTGGCCCGGGCCGGCGGCACGTCGGCTGTGGGCGCGGCCACGCGCTCGCGCGTCCTTGGCTCGGCATCCCACCGGGCGCGGGCCAGGGCTGACTTCCAGAACTCCGGCGTCCACTGCGGATAGCGGTCCGCCAGGGCCAGCACCGCCATCGTCGCCTTGATCCCGTGCGAGTGGCGGATGTGCGCGACCATCTGCGCGCCGTCCTGCAGCAGGCCGGGGACGGGGAGCGAAGGCTTCAGCGGCATCGGGCGTACATGTAGCAGGCCCGCGGTTCGGGCGAGATGTTCGGGTGCACGGTGAAGCGTTCCAGCCGCCCTTCGCGCATAAAGCCGGCCTTCTCCAGCGCGCGCTGCGAGGGCCGGTTCTCGACGTCGCAGGCTGCATGCACGCGGAAGGACGCGATGAAGTCCTCGGTGACGCGCACCGACGCGTGCGGCGTCCAGATCATGTAGCGGCACACGCGGGAGTCCTGCGTGTAGGCAGCGAAGAGCGCGGCGGCGTCCGCGGCCACCGGGCGGCGCAAGCGCAGGCGGGGGGTGAGGATGGACTCGGGCAGGAGCTGGGGCACGGCGCTCACAGGGAAGCGCTCGTGCGCATGGCTTCCAGTCGCAAGGCGATCTTCTGCTCCAGCGCACTGAGCTGCTGCAGCAATGCATTCTTCTCTGCGGCCGTCATCGCTTCCCCGACCAGGCCGCGCAGGCGTGCGCGTTCGTGGAACAGCGCGACCTCGGGAGGTGCGAACCCTGCGTCCTTCAGGATCTTGAACGACTGCTTGAACTCCTCGGGGGTTTCGTCCCAACCCTCGGGCCGGGCCAGGGGCTTGCCATAGCTGGGCGCCGCCCGGAGTTCGCCCGACGCAGCCGCCGCTTCGAGGTGCCGTCGAATCTCGTCGTCCAAGGTTCCCATGCTTTCCCCCTGCTTCAGCGCCTTCGTGTTCCCAGCCACGCCAGCAACGCGACGACCACCACGATCGCCCCCAGCGAACTCGCCGCCATGGCCGCCGCCGAAGGCGGAGGCGGCGCGACGGTCATGCCGGCGATTGTCATGGCCAGCACGCTGCCGCACAAGCCGACCAGGCCTGCGGCCTTGGCGCGTGACAGGCCGGCGCCGGAGAGGAACAGCCACAAGCCCGCGACGACGACCAGCGATTCCAGGCCCAGTGCCACCGGCATGGCGTTCCACAGAGCCAGGCCCACCTTGGGGGATCCGGCCCCGGCCAGCGGCATCTCGGGAACGTGCACGAGGGCATCCAGCAACCAGTGGGAGAACACCGCGGCGGCGACGCACACTGCGGCCCGTCCCGCAGGCTTCGAGAGGCCGGCATAGGCCCATGCCCCTGCAAGCAATGACCAGCCCGCAGCGGGCAGCATCCCATGCGACCAGGGAAAGGTGAACTGTGGCTGGTGGCGGCTGGCGAAGTCCGGCGGAATCACCACCGACTCCCAGCCCGCCAGCACGAAGGCCCACAGCAGGAGATCCAAGCCCAGCGCCGCCAGGGCCAGCACGCCGACGTTCACGCGCCGCTCGACCCGACCGATCGCCAGCGCAACGCCCACGTGGCCGGCGAACATGCGCGCCCCGTCAGGACAGCAGCAGCAAGGCCAGCCCCACCGCCGCGGGCAAGGCCTGCACGAACAGGATCTTCCTGCTGGCGGTGGCCGCACCGTAGAGGCCGGCCACCAGCACGCAGGCGAGGAAGAACACCTTGACGCCGAAGCCGGCGGTTCCCAGCGTCAGGCCCCAGACGAGGCCCGCGGCCAGGAAGCCGTTGTACAGGCCCTGGTTGGCTGCCAGCACCTTGGAGGCCTGCGCCTGCTCCAGGCTCTGGCCGAACGCGCGCAGGCCGGCGGGCTTGTCCCAGAGGAACATCTCCAGCACCAGGAAGTAGGCGTGAAGCAAGGCCACGAGGGCAACGACGATGTTGGCGATCAGCTGCATGGCGCGACTGTATGCGCTGCGCGGACTGTCGTCACCCCTGGCGCGGGGGCCGGCTCACTCCCTGCCGACCGGCGGCACCGGCAGGTTCTGCGCGATGCGCCACAGCACCCCGCTCGGATCGAACAGGACGAAGTCCCGCATGCCCCACGGCTGGTCCTGCGGCTCGCCGACCCGCACGCCGAAGCGTTCCGCCACCGGCCTGGCCTGCGCGTGCCAGGCCTCGACGTCCCGCACCAGCAGGTGCATCTGGAAATTGTCCGCATGCTCGCGGACGTAGAAGTCCTGCAGCAGGAAGCTGGACGCGCCGCAATGGAAGTAGGCGATGCCCTCGAAGACCGAGGCGCGCGTGAAGCCGAGCGCCTGGTAGAACTCCATCGAGCGCGCGAAGTCCCGCGCGGGAACGAAGGCCTTGATTTCGACGGTGGCGAGGGCGGGCTGGTTCATGCCCCCACTTTAATCCGGCAGGCGCCGCAGCCTCACCAGTTCCAGGGGTTCGCGGCCCACCAGCCAGCGGCGGGTGACCACGAAGCCCTTCGCCTCGTACAGCGCGAGTGCCGGTGCGTTGCGCGCGCCGGTCTGCACCGTGAGCCCGGCGTCACCATGCGCGGCCAGCACGGCCTCCAGCAGCTTCCGGCCCATGCCCTGGCGCTGGAAGCACGGATCCACCACCAGCGATGCGATGGTGATGCCCAGGCCTTCGGGATCCGGCTCCACGCCGATGGCGCCGGCGATCCGGCCATCCGCGCGAGCGGCCAGGAAATGCTCCTTCGAGGACTGCACGTCCTCCACCGTGCGCTCCAGGGGCGGGAACCAGGTGGCCCCCAGCAGCGCTGCTTCCTGCGCATAGGCGCGCATCTGCACGGCATGGATCTGGCGGGCGATCGCCGGGTCGCCGTGAATGACCGACGCGATGCGGATGACGCTCACTTCCGCGCCGCCGCCAGGAAGGGCTCCAGCCGCTGGAGGACCTTGAGCTGCCGCAGTTCGTCGACGAAGCACTCCTGCATCGCGACACCCAGCGGATCGGGTGTCTCCAGCGCCCCCGCCACGAGCGCCGCCAGCCGCGCCAGCTGCCGGTCACTGGAATGGGCGACGTCGCGGGCGAAGAAGGCTGCGAAGTCCCGCAGCACCGACTGGTACGTCGGACCCGCGTCCTCGAACACCGACTCGCCCTGCTCGCCGAAGTCACGCGGCAGCGCGGGGAAAATGGACACGAGCGCGCCCCGCAGCTCGGAGGGCGACCGGGGCAAGGCTTTCATCGTGCCTGCTTCCAAGCAACCAGCATGCCACGCGACTCACATCTGCAGGTAGCGCCGCAGCCCGATCCAGAACATCAGCAGGGTCGCGGCCGCCAGCGGCGCGCCCAGGGCGCCCGCCAATGCCCGCAAGGGCATCAGCTTCTCGGTGCGCATCACTTCCACGCAGGCAAAGATGGCCAGCACCGCCACCGCCTGGGTCACCAGCGTGCCGCCGTAGCTGCGGCCCAGGTACACGTTCCCGAAATTGGTGAAAAGGATCAGGTAGTAGGCCAGGGCAGTGAGCTCTGCGCACACCACCAGCAACAACACACGCGGCACCCGCAACTTCATCGTGTCGGCTTTATAGCAAGTCCCGCTCAGCCAGCCCGCGAAAGCACGATGTAGGACGTGGCGCACGGCCAACTCGGCGTCGCGGCACTTCAATCCCCCATTGCGTGGCCCAAGATGAGAACCATCGACCAACTGCAAAGGAGCAAACGAATGGACAAGGACCAGATCAAGGGCCGCACCAAGGAAGCCACCGGCGAGATCAAGGAACACGTGGGCCGCGCCCTGGGCGACCGCGACCTGGAAGCCCGCGGCCACGCGCAGGAGCAGGAAGGCAAGCTGCAGAAGGACCTGGGCGACGCCAAGGAAGCCACCAAGGACAAGCTGGAAGACCTGACGGGCAAGAACCTCGATCACTAAGCCAGCGATCCAATGAAAAAGGCCGGGACTTCCCGGCCTTTTTTCTTGCCCGCGCGCTTTACTGCGCGCTTCCGGTGGCCGCGCCGGTGGGCTCGGTCGCCGTCGGCGCGGTGGCGCGCTCGAACGCCGCGCTGGGCGAAGCTTCGCGCGCGGGAGCGGCGGGCGCTGCCGGGGCGGGCGTATAGGTCGTGGCGGGCGGCGAACTCGGGGCACCCATCGCCGACGTGCTGCCGGTGGCCGGGGGCGTGGACGGCGCGGTGGGCGCCACGCGCGCCGGCGCGCTCGGCACCGTGTCGTAATTCCGCGAGCTCGCCTGCGGCACCGGATACACCTGCGTGCCGGGGACCGTCTCGGCCGGCCGGGCCGTCTCCAGCGGACGCGGGAAGGCCGGCACGCGCTGCGGGTCCACCAGCACCGGCGCATTGGCAGTGACGTTCGGGTTGGGCCGGGTGCTTTCCAGCGGCACCACGTCCTGCGCGGCAGCAGCGGACGACGGCATGCTCGAGGGCGCGGGGATCAGCACCGGCGGATCGATCTTCACCGGCGGCATGGCCGCGACTTCGGGGTTGTCCGGGTTGGCCGGCGGCGTGTTGAACACGCTGTTCCACCAGTCCTTGGCGCCCTGCAGGATCGACTGCTCCTGGTCCTTCAGGCGCGGCGCCGAGAACTGTGCCTTGGCGTCCACCACGCTGGCCTTCTGCGCGCGCTGCATGAAATCGCCCACCAGGAACAGCGCGGTGTGCGCGCCCTGCCCCCAGTAGCTGCTGCGCATGGCCACGCGGTTGTCGTTGAAGCCGGTCCACGCGCCGGCCACCAGGTTCGGGTGCATCAGGATGAACCAGCCGTCGGTGTTGTCCTGGGTGGTGCCGGTCTTGCCGGCCAGGTCGCCGGTGAGTTGGAAGCGCGGGCGCAGGCCGGCGGCCGTGCCGCCGTCGATCACGCCGCGCATCACGTCCAGCAGCGTCTGCGCCGCCTGGTTGGACAGCGCCGGCTCGGAGGCCGGGGCCGCGAAGGTTTCGAGCTGGTTGTGCTGGCGGTCCTCGATGGCGAGGATCATCGTCGGCTGGATGTAGGCGCCACCGTTGGCGATGGTGCTGAACGAGGTCACCATTTCCTTCAGGGTCACCGGGCTGGTGCCCAGGGCCAGCGAAGGCACTTCGTTGAGCTTGCTCTGGCGCACGCCCATGGCGCGGGCCAGGCTGGCCACGCGCGAGGGGCCGACCTGCATCATCAGCTGCGCGGTGATCGTGTTCTTCGATTTCGCCAGGCCGTCGCGCAGCGTCATGGGCATGTTGGTGGGCGCGCCTTCGATGTCGCCCGGGCGCCAGACCTGGTTCCTGTCGATCTGGATCGCCACCGGCTGGTCCATCAGCGTCTCCGTCGGCTGGTGGCCCATCTCGAAGGCCGCGCCGTACACGAAGGGCTTGAAGGTGGAGCCGGGCTGGCGGCGCGCCTGCTGCACGTGGTCGAACTTGTCGTCGGCGTAGTCGCGGCTGCCCACCCAGGCCTTGATGTGGCCGGTGGAAGGCTCGATCGCCAGGAAGCCCGCCTGCAGCGTGGTCTTCTGCTTCTTCAGTTCGGCCATGAAGCGGCTGTCGGCCACCAGTTCCGCGTACGCGTCCTTGGCATCCTTGCCTTGCTGGCGCAGGTTCTGGAACTCGGCGGACTCGCGCACGTATTCGTCCAGCAGGTCCTTGTGCGTGGCCCAGAAGTAGTCGAAGGCCGCGGACTTGCTGCGCTGGGCGACGTAGTTCTGCGGATCGGTGCCGAAGCTGCCGGCGCTGGAGCGGCTCCATTCAACGTCCGCCACGGCCTGCAGCGCTTCGCCCTGCCGCTTGACGGCCTCGTTGGCGAACTCCTGCAGGCGCGAATCGATGGTCGTCTTCACGACCAGGCCATCGGCATAGATGTTGTAGTCGTGCTTGTCGGCCCACTCCAGCAGCCAGCGGCGCAGGTACTCGGCCAGGTGCGGCGCGGGGCCCAGGACTTCCGGCTGCCGCTCGAAGTTCAGCTTCAGCGGCTGCGCCTTCAGCTTCTCGTAGTCGCCTTCGCTCAGCTTGTCGGCCTTGACCAGCTGCGCCAGCACCGTGTTGCGCCGCTCGCGCGCGCGCTCGGGGTTGAGCACCGGGTTGTAGTAGCTCGTGCCCTTGAGCATGCCGATCAGCGTGGCCGCTTCCAGCTCGTTCAGCTGCTTGGCCGGCTTGTCGAAGTAGGTGCGCGCGGCCATCTCGATGCCCCACGCGTTGTAGAGGAAGGAGACGGAGTTGAGGTAGCTCTCCAGGATCTCGTCCTTGCTGTACACCGCCTCGATCTTCAGCGCCGTGATGGCCTCCTTGATCTTGCGGGTGATGGTCTGCTCGCGGCCCACGTCCTCCGGATACAGGTTGCGCGCCAGCTGCTGCGTGATGGTGGAGCCGCCCTGCACGTCGCCCTTGAAGGTGTTGAGGGCGGCCTTCGCGGTGCGGGTGAAGTCGATGCCGTGGTGGTCGTAGAAGCGCTTGTCCTCCGTGGCCAGCAGCGCTTCCACCGCCTTGGGCGAAATGTCGGAAAGCTTCACCCAGTCGCGGTTGGCGCGCTTGAACACCGCCAGCTCCTTGCCGTCCGCCGACAGCACCACGCTGGGCGACTCCTGCTTCGACTTCTTGATGTCGCCGATGCTGGGGGTGAAGGGGATCAGGGCCGCCACGTACACCACCACCGCCAGCGGCACGGCCAGCACCGTCTTCCATGGATGGCGGCGGATGGCCCCCCAGGTCGCATGCGCACCGTGTCCGATGCGTTCTCCCAGCCGCGCGAATCTCTCGTTCATGTCTTCTTCCCTCGTGATCGCGCAAATCTAGGCGGCTGGGCTAGGGCGCGACTGTAGGACGGCAACGCGATGCGGGAGCGCGCTTTGGCCCTTGAGAACGGAAGGCCCCGCCTGCACATGGCGGACCTACAGCAGTGGCCGCCACCGTCCTACGGCAGAGCGCATGGCTGTGCTCGCATCATCCCGCCCATGCTGACCGCCCTCTTCCACCCCGCCAACTTCATGACGCGCCTGCTCGGGCGCGAGGACCGTCCGCAACCGGCACCGGCGGGCATCAGGCGCCTGCTCGCCGTCGGCGTGAAGGCGGGCCGCCTGCGGGAACTGCCGATGGGCAAGGGCCGCATGGTGGTTCATTGCCGCAGCGGCGAAGTCTGGATCACGCACGACGGCGATCCGCGCGACGTGGTGCTGAGGCAGGACCAGAGTTACATCGTCGACCGCGGCGCCCGCATGACGGCTTTCGCGCTGCGCGGTGATGCCGGCCTCGAGCTGCAAGAGGAGACGTAGGGAAGGCGTGCGGGCTCAGCCTCCCTCTTCCTACATCGCTCCCCCGCAGGACCTGACATTTTTGGCATGAGGCAGGGAACAGACTCCCGTCATCCTGAAATCAATCATCGAAGCAGTGTTGGCCATCGACCACCCCATCATCGCGACCACCGGCCCCGCGCCGGCGCCCGGAACGGACCCGGCTCCGCAGCGCCAGCGCAGCCTGGCCCGGGCGGCCCGGCACGACATCCTGCGCCGGCTCGCGCCGCCGCTGCGCCACGACATGGTGGTGCCGCTGCAGTCGCTGGGCATGGTGGCCGAGGCGCTGAGCGCGCGGCTGGAACGCGGAACGATCAGCCAGGACGACCTGCAGGCCATGGTCTCCAAGCTGAACCGGCTCTCGCGCCAGGCGGTGGCGACCTGCGTCGACGTGTCCACCTGGATGCAGCCCTCGGAAGACGACGGCGTGAACCTGCAGGAAGGCGTGAACGAATGCGTGCGCCTGCTGTCCACCAGCCTCAACTTCCGCGGCCTCGACCTGCGCACCGAACTCGGTGATGGAGAGTTCGACGTGTCTCGCTTCGCCCTGCGCTTCCTGCTGCCGGGCGCGATCTTCACCCTCGTGGATGCGGCCGCGGCGCCCGGCGAAATCGTCGTGCGAACCGAACTCTCGTCCACGCACGCGGTGGTTGCCGTGGATTACCAGGCCATGCCCGACGGCGTGTTCACGCAGCTGCACGAATCCGGCGACGCGCCGTTGTCCTGGCCCGAAGTCCAGGCGTTGGCGGACGTCGAGGGCGTCGAGCTGATCCGCAGCGGCAGCAACATCATCCTGCGCATGCCGCGCGCGGTGGTCACGACGCCACTGAAGATGGTTCCGGTGTAAGCGAGCCGGCGCCGTCGGCCAGCCGGGACATCAGCTCCTCCAGCTTCTCGATGGTGAGCGGCCGCGAAAACAGGAAGCCCTGGTAGCGGTCGCAGCCCAGGCGCGCCAGGAACTCGCGCTGCTCCTCGGTCTCCACGCCTTCCGCAATCACCTGCAGCCCCAGGCTGTGCCCCAGCCCGATGATGGTGCTGGCGATCGCCGCGTCGTTGCGGTCGGTGAGGATGTCCTTGACGAACTCGCGGTCGATCTTGAGTTCGTCCAGCGGCAGGCGCTTCAGGTAGGAGAGCGAGGAGTAGCCGATGCCGAAGTCGTCGACCGACAGGCCGACGCCCATCTCCTTCAGGTTGCGCATCTTCGCCACCGTGGCATCCAGGCCGTCGGCCAGCAGGCTTTCCGTCAGCTCCAGCTTGAGCTTTCCGGGCCCGATGTTCGCCTTGGCGACCGACATGATCACGTCGTTGACGAACTCCGGATGGCGGAACTGGCGCACGCTCACGTTCACCGAGATTGCCAGGTGCTTGCGCTCCGGCCGGTGCGCCCAGGCCGCGAGCTGCGCGCAGGCCTGTTCCAGCACCCAGTGGCCGATGGGGATGATCAGCGAAGTTTCCTCCGCGGTCGGAATGAACTGCGCCGGGCTGACGATGCCGCGCTCGGGGTGCTCCCAGCGCAGCAGCGCCTCCACGCCCACCATCGCGCCGTCCGGCCCCACCTGCGGCTGGTACTCCACCCGCAGATTGTTCTCGCGCCAGGCCTGGCGCAGGTCCGCGGCCAGCGTCGCATTGGCCGTCGCCACCGCCTGCATCTCGGGATCGAAGAAGCGCACCGCGTTGCGGCCCGCGGCCTTGGCCTGGTACATCGCCAGGTCCGCTTGTTTCAGCAGCTCGCTGACGCTGGAAGGCAGCTTGCCGAACAGCGTCACGCCGATGCTGCAGGTGCTGTGGTGCAGGTAGCCGGGTAGTACGTAAGGCTCACCCAGCGCTTCGAGGATGCGTTGGCTGACGACCTGCGCGGCTTTCAACGGGTCCAGCGGCTTGTCGGGCTTGTTCTCGATCAGCACCACGAACTCGTCGCCGCCCAGCCGCGCCACCAGGTCGCCCTTGGCGACGCAGTTGCGCAGGCGGCGCCCCACCTGCTGCAGCAGCAGGTCGCCCTTCTGGTGGCCCAGCGTGTCGTTCAGCACCTTGAAGTTGTCGAGGTCGATGAACATCAGCGCGCCTTCGTGCGCCATGCCGTCGCCCACCGCCTGGTTCAAGCGGTCCAGCAGGTGCTGCCGGTTCGGCAGCTGCGTGAGCGGGTCGTAGAAGGCCAGGTACTGGATCTTCTCTTCCGCCGTCTTGCGCTCGGTGATGTCGCGACCCACCGCCACCCAGTGGGTGAGGCGGCGCGACTCGTCCCACACCGGCGACACGTCCAGGTCCACCCAGTAGGGCTCGCCGCTCTTGGTGTAGTTGATCAGGTCGACCCGCACGCGCTCCCACTGCTCCAGCCCGGCGCGGATGCGATCGAGCTGCGGCCGCTGCGTCTCCGCGCCCTGCAGGAAGCGCGGCGAATGGCCGATCACCTCCTCCTTGGTGTAACCGGTGCGGCGCTCGAAGGCCTCGTTGACGAACACGATGCGCGGGCCGGGCGCGCGAAAAGGCGCGGCCTCGGTGATGATCACGATGTCGTTCAAGCGCGCGATGCTGCCCTCCAGCAGCATCAGGTGCTTCTGCGCCTCGCGCCGCGGCGTGACGTCGCGCATGTGCAGCGCCATGCCCGCGCCGAAGGGAAAGGCCCGCACTTCCAGCCAGTGGAGCAGCTGGGCGTCCTGCTCCTCCAGCTCCAGCGGGCGGCGCTGCTCCAGCGCGTGGCGGATCTTCTCTTCCAGCTGCAGCCGCACGCGCTTCTGGAAGAAGCTCCAGATCTTGCGGCCGATCAGGCTCTCGTCGTCGAGCCCGAGCAGCTGCTCGGCCTGTTCGTTGACGTAACTGATGCGGCCTTGCCGGTCGATGGTGGCGAACGCCTCGCCGCTGCCCAGGGCACCGCCCATGCTCACCGTGTGGCGCAGCAGCGTGCCGTGTTCGTAGCCGGCGGGCGCGATCTCCTGCACCAGCCCCTCCACGCCGGTGATGGCGCCGCTCTCGTCGCGCAGCGGCTGGCCGACGCAGCGCACCCACAGGCGGCGGCCCTGCAGCGTGTCCACCTGCACCTCCACGTCGAAGGGCGTGCCGTCCTGCTGGCAGGCCCGCACCTTCGCTTCGAGGTCGGCACGGTGCTCGCGCGCGTAGTGCTCCAGCGCGTGCTCGAAGGTGGGCGTGAAACCGGGGGGCGCACCGTGCAGGCGTGCCAGTTGATCCGACCAGTAGAGGCGACCGTTCTTCGCATCGAGCTGCCAGAAGCCGATGAAGGCGCTGCGTTCGACGAGTTGCAGCAGGTTGCCGTGGGCGCTTGCTCTATCCATTGTTTCCAGGTGTTGACGGCATCTTAAGTGGCCGCGCCTCCGCGTGGGGGCAGCGGTAGGTTCGCTCCTACAAGCAAACGCGAGCCCATCCGAATGGACCCAGCAGCCGCGCCACCAGAATGCCTCACTAACGCCTTGACACCGAACCTTACCGATTGAGCTCCCGTGCAACTTGCAGTGTTTGTCGTCGAAGACAACGCGGACATCCATGAAAACCTCGTGGGCGCCCTCGAGGAGCTGACTTGCGTGAAGGTCGTCGGGGGCAGCGTGTCGGAAGACGGCGCGATGGCCTGGGTGGCCCAGAACCCGACCGGCTGGGACATGCTGATCGTCGACCTGTTCCTCAAGGGCGGCAGCGGGATCCGGCTTGTCCAGCGCGTGCAGCGCGCCCGGGCCGAGCAGAAGGTCATCGTCTTCAGCAATTACGTGAATGCGGGCGTGCGCAAGCGCTGCGCCCAGCTCGGCGTGGACGCCGTCTTCGACAAGTCCACCGAGATCGACGCGCTGGTGGACTACTGCGCCCACCAGTGCACCCTGCTCGGCCCGCGCGCCGCGCTGACCCCAGAACGGACCACCGGAGATTCGCCATGAGCAACACCCTTGATTTCCCCGCCCTCTCGCTCGTCGAGCGCGAGGCCCTGGCCGAGGAAGTGGCGGCGCCCGCGGCCGTTGCCGCCGCGCCGGCCACCGGCCGCCGCTGGTCCGACGGCGCCGGCAGCTTTGCCCCGGTGGATCCCAACGCGCCCTGGTCGATGACGCAGCAGTGGCCGAACCTGGTCGCCGCGCTGTCCGAGCAGGCGGTCGAAAGCAGCAACCTGCTGCTGCGCGCCTTGAACTACCTCGTGGGCGCCGGGCGCCTGCGCCGCAGCGAAGCCAAGGCGCTGAGCGATGCGATGCACCAGTTGCGCGCCACGAGCCTGCGCGCCCAGCAGATCACGCGCCTGGCCAGCGGCCGCATCCGCCAGGCCCGCGAGCGCGTCGACCTGGCCGAACTCGTGCGGCACGTGCTGGACGAGCGCAAGTCCGAAGTCGAAGCCGCTTCCGCGGCGGTGCGCTCCGAGCTGCAGCCGGTCGACGTGCTGCTGGACCCGCCCGTGGCGATCAGCCTGCTGAACGCGATCCTCGACTGGGGCCTGAGCTTCAGCAAGGAGATGACGATCACGCTGGTGCCTTCCGAGTGGCCCGGCCCGGCGCAGCTCAAGGTGCGCGTGAAGACGCCCCCGCCCTCTTCCCCGCATGCCGGTGGCGTCGGCTGGACCGTGCGCCCGCGCGGCCGCCGCCTGAACGACGGCCTGCACTGGATGATGCTGCGCCAGATCGCCGCCTCGTCCAGCCTCGAAGTCACGCGTTCGCGCGAGGACGGCGCCGCGCTGCTGACGATCGACTTCCCCAAGACCTTCCTCAGCACCGAGGGCATGGCCTGCCTGGAACTCACCGACGACAGCAACCAGGCCGCGCCGCTGCGCGACACCTGGGTGCTGGTGATCTCGCAGGACGACCGCATCCGCGGCGAAGCGGTCGATGCGCTGCGCAAGATGGGCATCGATGCCGTGGCCGCCGCCGACACCGTCGCCGCGAAGTCCGTCATCGCCGACAGCCGGCCCAACGTGCTGGTGACCGCGTACGACATCCGGCCCGCCGACATCGCGGCCTTCCGCCAGGAAGTGCTGGGCGGCGAGGACCGCTGCCCGCTGGTGGAGATCACGCGCGAACTGCCTTCGTTCCACCTCAGCGGCTTCGACCGCTTCGAGACGCCGAAGGTGGGACGCGAACAGCTGACGGCGGAACTGCCGCCGACGGTGCTGTTCGAGCTGGTGAAGATCGTCTGAGGGAGGTGCCATCCCCGGGAAACCGGGGGTGGCGTCACATCTCGAAGGGCCCGGCCTTCAACATGCGAACGAGATCTTCGGCCGGCACCGGCGGGCTGTAGAAGAAGCCCTGCGCCTGGTCGCAGCCCAGCCCCCGCAGCGCCGCCGCCTGGGCCTGCGTCTCCACGCCTTCGGCCACCACCTTCAGGTTCAGGCCGCGCGCCAGCGACACGCAGGTGCGCACGATCCCTTCATACGCCGCATCGGCGGTGATCTTCTTGACGAAGGCACGGTCGATCTTCAGCTCGTCGATCGGCAGGGTCACGATGTACGCCAGCGAGGAATAGCCGGTGCCGAAGTCGTCGATGGCGACCGGGATGCCCAGCGAGCGCACCTGCTGCAGCACCTCGATGGCGCGCTCCATGTTGGAGATCAGGATGCTTTCCGTCACTTCGATGCCCAGCGCCGCCGGGTCGCCCTGCAGCGCCGCGAGCGCCCGTTGCAGCGACTGCACGAAGTCGTCGTTGCGCAATTGCGCCGCGGCCACGTTGACCGCGATCCGCGGCGCCACCAGGCCGGCGTCGCGCCAGCCCTTCCAGTCGGCGATGGCGCGCTCCATGATCTTCTGCGCCACGTCGCCGATCAGGTTGGTGGTTTCCAGCGCCGGCACGAACTCGCCCGGCGGCACCAGGCCGCGGCCCGGGTCCATCCAGCGCACCAGTGCCTCGACGCCGACGATGCGGCCGGTGGCGAGTTCCACCTTGGGCTGGTAGTAGTTGACGAACTCGTTCTGCTCCAGCGCACGCCGCAGCTGCGGCTCGAGCCGGAAATGGGTGCTCAGCACGTTGTCGACGCTGCGGTCGAAGAAGGCCATGGACTGTTCGCGCTCGATTGCGACCTGCAGCGCGGTGTCCGCGGCGTTGACCACCTCGTCCAGCGTCTTGCCGTCGTCGGGATAGGACGCGAAGCCGAGGTTCACCGGGCAGACCAGCGACAGCTGGTTCACCGAATAAGGCTCGCCCAGGCTGCTGGACAGCCGCGGCACGATCTCGGTCGCGAAGCGCTCCGGCCTGGCCTCGGGAAAGAACAGGATGAAGAGCCCGCGCTTGATGCGGCCGATGAAGGCGCCCTCCTTGCTGAATTCGCGCAGGCGGTCGGCAGTCTGCTTGATCAGCCCGTCGGCCACGCGGAAGCCGTGCGCCGTGTTGATCTGGTTGATGGTCTTCAGCCGCACGAAGCACACCATGCCGCACGAAGGCTTGCCGTGGTCGAACTCGTGCTCGAAGTGGAACCAGTTCGGCAGGCCCGTCAGGCGGTCGGTCTCGGTGGCGATGCGCAGCTGCCGGCGCAGCGTCAGCTGGCTGGCCACGGCCTTGGCGAGCTTCGAAAGGCCGTCGCGCTGCGCCTCGGTCAGGCGGCGCGGCACCGAATCCATCACGCAGAGCGTGCCGATGGCGCTGCCGTCGCGCGCGCGCAGCGGCACGCCGGCATAGAAACCGAGCGTGGGGCCTTGCGCGCCCCAGGGCTGCGGGTCGGCCCAGCCCAGGCGCGCCACGTCCGGGACCTCCAGCACGCGGTCCGGCTCCAGGATGGCGTGGGCGCAAAAACCCTTGTCCCGCGCGATTTGCTGCACCGGCACGCCGACGCGCGACTTGTACCACTGGCGCTGGCCGTCGACGAAGGTCAGCGCGCCCATGGGCGCGCCGCACAGCACGGTGGCCAGCTGCACCAGCCGGTCGTAGTCGTCGTCGGGATCGGTGTCGAGGATGCCGAAGGCACGCAGGTCGGCCAGCCGCTGCGCTTCGTCGGGCGGCTGCAGCGCCGCGGTGTAGAGCCAGGCGGTGCGCTCGGCCGGCGATGGCCGGCGCGGTGCGGAAATCGGGGCGTCCAGCAGCGCCGGCGCGGCGTCGGCCAGGGCGGAGCTGGGGTGTACTGCGGCCATTGCCAGTTGCTTCCTAGTTGCGGCGGATGATGCGCTCGGAGGCGACGGCCGCACTGAAGGGATCGTCGTCGTCGCCGGGCAAGGCCGCGGCGCCGGTGTGGAACGGGTCGAGCCGGGATGCGGGCGCATCCGGCGGCTCGAGGGTCAGTTCCAGCGGCGCCAGTTCGCTCGGTGCGCGCTGCGCTTCGGGCGGCGCCTCCGCGGACAAGTCGAGGTCGAGGCCGAAGCGGTGGCCGCCGGCGGCTTCGCCCGCTTCCTCGGCGCCCAGCCGCACCTGCTCGGGGTCTTCCGAGCGGGCCCAGGGCGCGATCGCATGGAGGTCGTCCTCGGCGCCGGCGCCGGTGCCGGACTCGCGAGCCTGCGCCATGGCCAGGTCGTGCAGGAACAGCAGGTCGCGGCCGGCCTGCAGCGAATAGGCCTTGCCGGCGGGCGCCACGGTGAAGAGGCTCAACTCGATGAAATCCAGCGCTTCCGGCGTGCCCCAGGCGCCGCAGATGCGCTTGACGAGGTCGGGGTAGTTCTCCAGGCCGAGCGGCGTGTTGATCTGCTCGAACTTCGGCGACTCCACGCCGAACACCTGCGCGTAGCGCTTGCGCACCTGCACCAGGCTGGCGGCATCGTCCAGGTTCACGCACAGGCGCATCAGCTCGTAGTAGGCGATCGGCGCCGGCGCGGCGCTGTCTTCCAGGTAGGTCTTGAGGATGTCCATGGCGTCGTTCCACAGCCCCAGCGAGGCCAGGAAGTCGACTTCCTCGAAGGTGGCCGACAGCGTCTCCACCCGCAGCATCGTGGCGGAGGGCGAACGCACCGGCAGCGGGGGACGCTGCACCGCCGGCGCGGGTGCGGCCGCCGGCGCCCGGCTGGCCGGGGCGCGCTGCTCCGGCGCCGGGCCGGATGCGGGCACCGGCAGCACGGGCTGGTCCACCGTTGCCGGCGCGAACGCGGCGTGGTTGGCGGCCGGTTGTTGACCTTGGCCGAGGCCATCGAGCATCGCATCGATGGGCGCGCCCGACCAGCGGCCGGAGCCGCCGCGCGCGGCGCGGTACCAGAGGAAGGCAGCGGTGGCGGCGGCCAGCGCCAGCACCAGGGCGAGCATCTGCATCGCGCGCGCGGGCACGCCGAACACGGCCGGCTGCTCCAGGTCGCGGCGCAGGGCCAGCATCTCGGACTGGGTCTGCCCCGCCACCTGCCGCAGCTGCGCCATCTCGCCTTCCAGCTGCTGCAGCGTGGCGGCCGTACGCAGGATCTGCTCGGGGCCGGCGTTGATCGCCTGCCACATCAGGGCGGCGGTGGCGCGCTCGTTGTCCCGCACCGGCGACAAGAGCGTCGAGGACACCCGCAGCAGCGTGGCCGCATCGGGCTCCCAGGCCTCCACCTGCAGGCGCGGCCCGCGCGTGGCAAGCGCAGGCTGCACTTCGCGCGTGCGCCGCTTGATGACCATGGGCGCCGCGGGCCGCGGATTCGCCACCTCCTGCGCGGCACGCACGGCGCGCGCGGCCGGCGCGCCGGCCATCTGCGTCGCCAGGGCCAGGCTGGCGCGCCCGCCCGGCTGGAAGGGCGCGGGCGGCGGATGCGCCGCGGCGAGCATCGTGGCCGAAGGCAGTTCGGGCAGCAGCGTGTAGCTGCGCGTGAGCGTGTTGCCGCAGCCCGCGCGCACCGTCACCGTGACGACGGGCTCGTCGATCGGCTGGTCGGCCTCGATGCGGACCCGGCGCGCCGAGCCCTGCCCCACCAGCGCGGCGCGCACCTGCGCGGCGCTCACGCGGTTGTCGCCGTAGAACACGTCGGCGTAGACGCAGTCCTCCTTGCCCCCCAGCTCCAGCCCGGCCGGCACGGTCACCATCAGGGCTTGGCCGATCCAGGCCTCGGCACGCGGATCGCCCAGCGACTGCGATGAAACACAGGTGGCGATGCCAAGTGTGGCGAGCGCAAGAAGTTTTTTCATGTCCTTACGCACTGTAAGAAGCTCGGCAGAAACGACCCTGTCGGAATCGTCGCGCAACCCGTGTAGGACCCGGCCTACTACTGCTGTTGGGCGGAGCGCAGGCCCTGGACCAGCTGCGGCGACACGTAGCGCGGCCCCTCGAACAGGTAGATCGGATAACCCGCGTAGGTCGCCAGCTGCGGCTTCAACTCCTCCAGCGTCGCGGGCCGGAAGCCACCGCCCACCTGCGGCCGGAAGGCTTCCGCGATCACCCGCACGCGCTCCTTGCCCAGTTGCCGCGTGAGCGCCTTGATGTAGTCGACCGCCACGTAGGGTTCGCGCGCGTGCACGCCGACACCGTCCTGGAAGAACACGCCGACGTCCTTCGGCAGCCACTTGGCGAGGCTGCCGGCCAGTTCGTTCGGGCCGACGTTGGCGCTGTCGTACACGCTGATCCACAGCGGGCGCGGCAGCTTGGCCAGCAGCGGGCCCAGCTTGGGCGCCTCGGTCCAGGTCGGGTCGATCTCGATCGGGAAGTACCAGCCCGCCACCTTGACCGGCGGCGGCGTCTTGGCCACCTGCTCGGAGAGCGTCACCAGGCCTTCGATGTCGCCGCGCGCGCCGCGCTCGTCGAACTTGCCGGCCAGGCCGACGATGACCTCCTGCGCCCAGGGCTGCGCCGCGATGTTCTGCCAGTCCGGCATCTTCTCGCCGGCCGGCAGGCTGGTGCCGCCGATGAAGGCCGTGCCGTCGACCACGGTCCACTGCACCAGCAGGCGCCGCACGCCCAGGCGTTGCCAGTCGCCTTTCGGTTCGGTGGTGGCGTTGTCGATCTGCCAGACCACGCCCTCGATGGGCGGGACCGTGGCGGCGCAGCCGGCCAGCAGCGCCGCAGCCGCCAGCAGGCCCGGAAGGAACTTGCCCATTTCAGTAATTGAGGAGCGTGTTGAAGAACAAGCCCTTCATGCGGTCGTCGCCGCTCAGGCGGGCGCGGTACTGCAAGGTCACGTCCCAGTAGGAGCGCGGGGCGTTGTAGACGTCGTCGCGGAACCAGCGGCGCAGGCTCACGCCGGGGCCGATGCCCGACGCGGTCTTGGCCGAGGCATCGTCCGAGTTGTACTCGGCGCCGACGAACAGGTGCGGGAAGACCACCGTCTTGCCGTCGTCGCTGACCACGTAGCTGCGCCCGAACAGGCCCTGCGCGATGCCGTAGGTGGTGCCGGCCTCCAGGTAGTGGCCCGCTTCCGCATAGAGCTGCGTGGTCCACCACGAGGCGCGGTCGACCCGCAGGTCGGTGCCGCGGTCCCAGGACCAGCCGATCTGCGCCAGCCAGTCGCCGTCGATGTTGGGGCCGAACACGCGGCTGAAGGAGAGCACCAGGTTCTGCGCACTGAACGGCTTGTAGCGCGCGCCCACGGCGCCGACGAAGCTGTCGCCGCCGCTGAAGCCGGTGCTGTTGCCGTTGTCCAGCGTGATGAAGCCGCGCGCGAACAGCTCGACGAACTCGCCGTTGCGGTAGCCCCAGGGCCGGTAGTAGACCTCGGCGCCGGCCTGCGTGGTGCGCTCGTTGACCGGGCCGCCCGTCAGGCCGAAGCCGGGGAGCACGCCCGCGCCGTTGCGCGAGGTGAGCGAAGCCAGCACGCCCCACTTGCGCGACACGTCCGCCACGGTGCGGCGGGTGTCGTACAGCATCTGCGGCTCCATCTTCAGCTGCAGGCCGTTGGCCGCATCGATGGCGCGCTTGAAGTACGCGACGGCCTCGTCGTCGTGCTTGCTGTGCATGGCGGCGTAACCCGCGTCCAGCAGCGACGTGGGCGGCAGGCCGCCGGCGGCATCGGCCGCGCCGAAGGCCTGGCGCGCGCCTTCGGCATCGCCCATGCGCGTGGACAGGTAGGCCATGTCCAGGCGGGTCTGCGGCGTCTGCGTGCCTTCCGGCGCGGACGCGAGCAGCGCGCGCGCCTCGCGGGCGCGGCCCAGGTCGGCCAGCAGGCCCGCGGCCGTGGCGGTCGGCAGGCCGCCCACGCGCAGCGCCTCTTCGGCATCGGCGTTGGCGCCGGGCGTGTCGCCCAGGCGGCGGCGGATGGTCGCACGCTGCGCCAGGACGGTCGCATCGGGCGCGCCGCCCAGTTGCAGGGCGGTGGTCGCTGCGCGGTCGGCTTCGGCGTACTCGTTGTTGGCCAGCGCCGCGCTCATGAGCAGCAACTGCCAGTCGCGCTGCGCGGGCGCCGCCGCCGTCGCCAGGCGGGCCTGGTCGAGGGCGCGCGTGTAGTCGCGGGCCTGCATCGCGGCATAGCCTGCGGTGGCGTTGACGAAACCGGGCAGCGCCGGCAGCGCGGCCGCCTGCAGCGAGCAGGTCTGCGCCGCGTCGACATTGCTGCAGTCGATGCCGGGCGCGCGCAGCGCGAAGGCCGGCGCAGTGCGCGAGGCCTGCTGGCGGCGCGCGAGCTCGCGCCGGGGGGCCGCGTCGTTGTCGGTTTCCGGCAGCGGCTGCAGCGCGGCGAGCGCACGGCCGCCGTCGCCCTGCGCCAGGGCGAGGTCGGCGGCCAGCAGGCGCAACTGGCGTTGCATCGCCGGCGTCAGCCCGCGTTGCGTGAGGGCCCGGTCGATGTCGGCGGTGGCGTCCGCGGGGCGGTTCAACCCCTGGCGCGCATAGGCGCGCAGCGCCAGCGGCGCGGCGCTATCCGGCAGCAGCGCGAGGGTCTCGCCGGCCACGCGGTCGGCGTCGGCGTAGCGGGAGTCGCGCAGCAGCGCGTGCACCAGCACAAGCCGGTAGCCCGCGTTCTCCGGCGCCAGCGCCACGGCCTGCGTGCCGCTCGTGATCGCGCCCTTGACGTCGCCCGCGGCCAAGGCCTTGTACATGGCGTCGCCCGCTCCCTGCGCCCGCACGCGGCCGAAGTCGGCGCGGGCGCGTGCCAGCGCCGCGTCGTCGCCCTTGACGGCGGCGGCGCGCGCCAGTGACTGCTCGGCGGCGTCCGACTGGCCATTGGCCAGCTGTGCCTGCGCCAGCAGCAGCCACCAGTCACGGCGGTTGGGATTGATCTGCACCGCGCGCTGCGCGGCCTCCACTGCCGCCGCGTAGTCGCGGCGGGCGTAGGCCTTGTAGCCGGCGTCGGCTGCGCTATTGGCAGCCTGGGTGCCGCGCGCGGCCGGGGCAGCGGACGCGCAGGAGGAAGCAAGCGCCAGCACGGCGGCAAGCGCCAGCGCTTTTCGTTGTTGTTGTGTCATGGTCTCTCATCACGTGATTACGTGGGTTGGGCTGCGGGCTTGCCAAAGAAGCCGCCCCGCACGTGCCCCGGCTGGGCCTCGGCACGCGCGAAGATGCTTCTCTGTTCCTGGACCACCTGTTCGACCATTTCGCGCGGGATCACCCTGCGCTCCACCAGGTAGTCACCGATCCTGCCGTGCTGGGCCGGCTTGTAGTCGCGCATCGCTTCCTCGTACTGGTCCTGCCGCAGCAGGCCCCGTTCGATCAGCATGTCTCCCAGCAGCGGCCCGCTCGGGACCGCCGGCGCCTTGGAATCCGTGTCGCCTTCGCGCAGCAGCCGCAGGGCCACGGCCAGCTCGCCTTCGCGGGCGATGCGCTGCACCGGCTCCTCGCCGATGGCGGCCGTGATGTCGGCCAGCGCTTCGGGCGTCAGCGGGCTGGTCACCGCCAGGATGGGACGGTTGTTCTTGTTGCGGCCCATGTGCACCGCGCGGTGCCGCACGGCGAGCTCCGGCGGCATGTCCTTGGCGTGGGCGCGCACCAGGTCGGCGGTGAGATGCGCCCGCGGCAAGTCGGCCTGGTAGGCGATGGCTTCGGCCAGCGTCTCCTCGTCCAGCCAGCCGTTGGACACCAGCACGCGGCCGAGCGGCGTGTCGCTGCTCGCCTGCTTGTCCAGCGCGCGCTGCAGGGTGCCCTGCTCCACGGCGTTCCAGGACTGCAGCAGTTCGCCCAGGCGCTGGCGGCGGCGCGCCAGCTGGGTGCTGCTCGGGAATTCGTGCGCGGTCTTGTCCCAGGCCAGGCGGTTGCCCTTGAACAGGTAGCCCAGGTACATGCGCCAGGCGCGGGCCACCGCCATGCAGTTGACGAAGTTGCCCACCACCATGCGTGGCAGCGCCATCAGCCCGTGCTCCCAGCCGTACAGCACGGAGGTGAAGTACACCCGGTGTGCGGCCCGCAGCGCGAGGAAGAAGGCGTTGATGTAGATCATCTTGCGCCAGATGCTGCCCTCGGAGAACAGCGAGGGGTAGTAGGCGTGCCACCAGCCGGTCGCGAGGCCGACGTGGAAGATGATGAAGTGCGCCACCAGGATGTACGCGAAGATGCTCACGAAGGAGGTGAGCACGCCCTTGCGGTCGTGCAGCAGCAGGTAGCGCGCCGCCGTGGTGCGGCCCTGCCACTTGATCTGTTCCCAGCTTTGCAGGCCGATGCCCAGAACCCAGCGCGCCTTCTGCCGGTAGGCCTGGCGGAAGTTGTCGGGGAAGTACTCGCGCACGCACAGCGGCATTTCCAGCAGCAGCTCGCGCGGCTGCTTGCGGCCCCAGGCCGTGCGGCTGATGTGGAAGGTGACCGGGAACACGCCGAAGATCGACGTCATGCCCAGCTGCGACAGCCGCATGCCCACGTCGTAGTCCTCGGTGAGGCTGTCGACGTTGAAGGGCTTGTTGCGGGTCGAGCCGACCAGTCCCAGCAGCGCCTTGCGCGAGAAGCAGGTGCCGACGCCCGCGGACGGCACCATGCCCGAGACGCTTTCGCGCACCACCATTTCCTTGGCGTGGCTCTCGGCGAATTCGTCCATGTAGGTGCCGGCCACGAGCTCGTACCACTCGCGCTCCAGCGAAGCCACCGGCAGCTGGATCATGTCCTTGCGCGGCAGCAGGTAGTTGAAGAACTTCAGCTCCAGCGGATGCAGCACGTCCTCGCTGTCATGCAGCACGACGCCGGCGAATTCGACGTTCTGCTCGCGCTCGTAGTCGAAGATCGCCGCCACCACCGCGTTCAGGCAGTCGGCCTTGCTGGTCGGCCCCGGATGCGGCACCTCCACGCGCTGCACCTGCGGGAAGCGCCGCACCATCTTGTCGGCCTCGTCGATGGTGGGTTGGTCGTTCGGGTAGGTGCCGATGAAGAGCCGGTAGTTCCGGTACTCCATGACCTCCACCAGGTTCTGCACCATGGAGGCGATCACGTCGCTCTCCTGCCAGGCCGGCACCATGATGGCGATCGGCTGCTCGGTGCGCTCGCGCAGCATGTCGGCCGTGAGCTGCCGGTACTGCGCGCTGCGCTCGACCTTGGCGCGGCGGAAGATCCGCCGCGTCCAGTACCAGAGGTCGATGAACATGTCGTCGAGCGACGAGACGAAGATCACCAGCGCCAGGATGGCCGCCAGCACCTCCAGCCCGGAGTTGTACTCCGCAATCAATAGATCCCAGTTCATCTCAGACCTCTACTGCTTCGATACCTCAACGATCACCGGCCATCTTGTTGCGGCGGCGCATGCGGCTCGCGAACACCAGCAGGCCGACGAACAGGGCGACCAGCACGATCGGCAGCAGCCACCAGTAGCCACGCTCGAACAGCCCGGGACGCGCTTCCTTCATGATGCCCTGTCCGGACGGATCGCGGGTGTTGACTTCGGTGCGCAGGCCGTTGTTGCCCATGATGGCCAGGTTGCCGCCCGACAGGGCGATCGGCTTCTCCATGCTCGGCGGCGTGTCGCCCAGGGTGCGGTAGACCGCGCCGAGGTTGTCGCCCTTGCCGAAGACCTCGAGCACGCCGACGCGGTTCAGGCCGCGCACGTCGAGCAGCGGACGGTCCTTGGTGCCGGCCAGGTAGAGGCGGTCCTTCTCGGGCTTGATGCCGCTGTCGGCCACGTCCTTGGGCGTCACGTCCACGGCCAGGTAGGGACCGTCGACCTTGGGCTGCGAGCCGTCGGCGACCGGCGTGAACTTGGCCTTCATCGGCGACAGGCCGGTGCTGGCAGCCAGGCGGATGACGCGCGGCAGCGTGGTCGCGGCGTTGCTCAGGTGCGATTGCGGGATCACCAGCGTGCCGCCGGCGGCGAACTTGGACATCAGGCCCGTGAAGTCGCTGTTCGGCTCGATGGTGTCCAGCAGCATGTGGCTGGAGGCCAGCACGGACACCGGGTACGGCTCGGGCGTCTCGCGGCAGCGGTCGCTGGCCAGCTGGCGGATGAAGGACACGCGGATCACGTTGCGGGTCTGCAGCGCGTAGCGCGGGATCGGGGCGACGATGCGCTCGCGCTTGCCGGTCGCTTCCATTTCCTTCGCGCCCAGCAGCACGTCGTTCATGAAGACGGAGACCACGGGCGGCGTGCGGGCCGCGCTCGGGGAGGCGGCGACGTCGATCACCAGCGTGCCGGGACCCTTGCCGTCGGCGGCGACGGAGCCGATGTCGAAGCTGGCGTTCCAGTCGGCATGGGCCAGCACGTCGAAGCTCGCCGGGCGCGCGCCCAGGTACTTCAGCGACACGGCGCTGGAGTCGTTCTTCGGCTCGTCGATGGCGGCCACGGTCAGCGTGCTGCCCGCGGCGGCCTGCTGCCAGATCTGCGTGAACAGGCCGGCGGCCTGCGCGCCGGCGTCGGGCGCGACCAGGATCACCGGGCGGCCGTTCATGTTGGCCAGCTTGATTTCCTTGGAGGCCGTGGGCATCGGCGAACCGGGGCCGCCGATCACGATGTCAGGATCGTTGGAGCCGGGAGCAGCCGCGGGGGCGCCGGGCACGACCGGTGCGGGCGGCGCGGAACCGTCGGCGGTGCGGATGCGCGGGCGCTTGCCGGCACGCTCCAGGGCGACGCCGACACGCCAGGCTGCGTCATAGGCTTCCGGCGAGAGCTTGTTGGAGGCGATCAGGATGTTCGGCGTGGCCGGCAGCGAGCTCCAGGCCGTGGCCAGGTCCTTGATGGCCGAGCCGTCGTACTTGAAGACGAACCGGCTGGTCGGCTCGATGCGCAGGATGTTGCCTGGCGTGCGCGCGTCCGCGCAGGTGTTCTCGCGGGCGACGGCGGTGCGCCAGTCGACGTTCAGGCGGACGAAGCCGCTGGGCCGCGGCTTGCCGTCCACGGGGATCGTGGCGCTCGCGTCGCCGCGGTCGCCGGTGAGGCCGTTGGCCACCACCGGGGCGCCGTCGATCGCGTAGATCAGCGTGGTGCGGCCGCCGTCGGCGCGCACGTAGCTGGCGTCCAGCTGCAGCTGCCCGCCCGAGAGGTCGATGCCCGGGGGCACCGGCAGGTAGATCTCCTTGACCGTGTCCGGATAACCCAGCACGACCGGCTCGGTGAAGCCGAGGTCGGCAAACGTCACCGTGCGCGGCACCCACACGCCGGCGTTCTCCGCCGGACGGAAGACGCTGGTCGTGGGCGGCGGCGCGTTCTGCGTCGTCACCTGGTCGGACGTGCGCAATTGGGTCGTCTGCGCCGGGCCCAGCGCCGGCAGTACGCTCAGTACCGCCAGCGCGGCGGCGCTCAGGACACGTTGGAGTTTCATGATTACCTCGTTGTGAATAGTTGGCCCGGCCCTGCTCAGCGCAGCGTGCTTGGGGCGACCCAGGTGAAGCCCAGCTGCGTGATCCCCTCGACCGTCTTCTTGAAATCCTCGAAGCCAGGCACGCCGAGTTCCGGTTCAAGCCAGAAGGGATGGAAGAAATACGATGCGAAGCCGTCGCGGACCGCCAGGGCGTACTTCGCGTTGGTCAGGATGTCGTCGGCCGTGTAGTTGTAGTTGGAGGTCGGGTCGATCGTGCTGATGTCGTATTCGATGTTGCCCAGGTTCTCGGGCAGCACGTACTGGCCGTAGTAGTCCTTGCGGATGATGTACGGGTAGAACTGGCCCACGCCGAAGTCCTTGGCCACCGGCGCGAAGAAGTTGGGCTTGTCGGCCGTGAAGTAGACGACGCGCTGGTAGGTGGTGGGGAACAGCAGCGGCGCCGATTTCGCGGTGAGCGCGGACGTGTGGTAGTGCGGCGCTTCCCAGGCCACCGGCGTCAGGCCGTTGGCGCGCAGGTCCTGCAGGCCGTTGTAGAGGCGGCCGAGCGCCCACTGCGCGGAGTCTTCCGGGAACGGCGCGTTGTCGACGATGTTCCAGAACTCGTAGTCGTCGCCGCTCACGCCGGTGTGCGGGTTGCGCATGGTGCCGTACTGGTGGGTGAAGCCGTGCATCACGATCTCGCCGCCGCGCTGGCGCGCATAGTCCAGCGCCTTCTTCAGGTTGGTCGCCTGCGACAGGTTCACCTCCTGGCGGACGCCGCCGTTGTAGATGCCCAGCCCGTCGACGTAGCGCGGGATGGTGGCGATCGAGTACGGCACCTTCTTCGAAGACAGGTAATCGGACAGCGTCTTCATCGCCTGCACCGACACCATCGCGCCCACGTCTTCCAGCCGCACCAGGGCCTTGTGGCTCTCCGCGTGCTGGATGCCCAGCATGTCGTGCAGCAGGTCGGTGAACACCAGGTAGCGGTCGCGCGGGCCGATGAAGCTGAAAGGCAGGTCGGCCACGTACCAGAAGTTGCCCGAGCGCGTGACGTAGGGGGCGGTCTCGCCGGTCTTCGGGTTGGTGATGTTCACCAGCACCGTGGCCTTGGTCGCATCGGCCACCGCCGTCATGCCGATGTCCGGATCGGCGTTGACGAGGTTCTTGCCGCTGTCGTAGGCGTAGTACTTGACGAAGTCGAGGTTCTTGTACTTGACCGTGTCGAAGAAGCCGGGGTTGGCGTCGGTGGCCGAGGGCAAGCCGTTCAGGCCGCGCAGGCCGTTGAACTGGATGCCCTTGGTGGCGGTAAAGTTGTACGCCGCGTTGCCCGAGAGCTGCCACAGGTTGTACTTGAACCAGACGACCGTCTTGGTGGTGGCCATGGCGTCGGTGAGGAAGGCCGCGGGCACCGGGTTGTCGTAGAAGGCGCCCAGGTAGAAGGTGGCGTCGTAGCCGTTCACCTTGCCGGCGGTGTACTGCTGCACCGGCAGCATGTCGACCTGCGCGTCGAAGTGCCCGAGCAGGTTGCGCAGCATGATGGTGTAGGCGAAGCCCATCTTGTCCCAGGCCGTGCCGACCGGCGCGTCGTACAGCGCCAGCACCTTGGGCGCGGTGGTGGCCGTCGTGCCGCCGCCGCTGCCGGGCTTGCCCTTGTCCTTCTCGCCCTTGTCCTTTTCGGCCTTTTCCTTCAGGTCCTCGAGCTTGTCGCGGATCTGGTTGACCAGGTGGGAGAGCTTGTCCTTGTCGCCCTTGTCGCCCTTGTCGTCGGCGTGCGCGAGCGGCGCCGCGATGAATGCGGCACAGGCCAGCAGGGGCAGGAAGACACGTTGCAGCAGGTTCATGGTGCCGGTTCTCATTTCTTGTCGGTGCCGTAGAACCAGCCGCTCGCGCCGCGGTCGGTCTTCTCGCGGGCGGGGCCCGTGCCCTTGCCGTCCTGGACCACGCCCGGCTTGCCGGCGCCCAGCGCGCCCGTGGCGGGCTGGCCGGCGCGCTGAGGCGCCACGGTGGCATTGACCGTCATCGGATAGATGCTGTCGTCGCGCGTGTAGTCGCGGCCATGGTGGAACTTGTTGTGGTGGGCGCGGATGGCGCGCTTGCGCTCCGGCTCGTTCATGCCCGGCTCGGGCCGCACCAGGTTCGAGCCCGGCGGCAGCGGTGGCGGGGTGACCTGGGCCAGGGCCGCCGTGGCGCTCCATGCGAGGGCGGCGCAAGCAACCAGCCGGGTGATGGGGGACTGCATCAAGACTGCTCCTCGTTCAGGCCGCTTCGGCGACCGCTTCTTCCTGGACCACCAGGCGTGCCATCACGGCCTGGGCGATGCGGCGGGACGCTTGCCCGTCGCCAAAGGGATTCGCGACCTTGCGCATGGCCTCGGCCGCGGGGCCGCCGGCGAGGACTTCGGTCGCTGCCGCCACGATCGCTTCGCGCCGGGGGCCGACCAGGCGGGCGCAGCCGGCTTCCACGGCCTCGGGCCGCTCGGTCTCGTGGCGCAGCACCAGCGTGGGCACGCCGAAGGTGGGGGCTTCTTCCTGCAGGCCGCCGGAGTCGGTGAGCAGCAGCGCGGCATTCACCAGCGCCTGCTGCATGCCCAGGTAATCCAGGGGCGCGACCAGCTTGACGTTGTCCAGGCCGGCCAGGATGCTGTGCGCGGGACGCTGCACGACGGGGTTCAGGTGCACGGGGAACAGGATGCGGCGCTGCGGATTGGCGCGGGCGATGTCGGCCACGGCATGGAAGGTCTGCTCCATCTCGTCGCCCCAGTTCTCGCGGCGATGCGCCGTCACCAGGATGTGGCCGCCGGCGGCATCGCCCTCGCGGCGGATGCCGTTGTGCTCGCAGATCCACTGCTGCGCGTCGACCACCGTGTTGCCGGTGAGCGCGATCTTCTCGGGCGCGATGCCTTCGCGCAGCAGCGCCAGGCGGGCCCGCTCGGTGGGCGCCCAGTGCAGGTCGGTGATGCGGCTGATCATCTGGCGCAGGCCTTCCTCGGGGAAGGGCCGCTCCAGGTTGTAGGTGCGCAGGCCCGCTTCGACGTGGCCCACCGGCACGCGGCGGTAGAAGGCGGCGAGCGCGCCCAGGAAGGCGCTTTCGGTGTCGCCCTGCACGATGCACATGTCCCAGCGCTGGCGGGCCATGAGCGCGTCGAGCTGCGAGCGGCATTCGACGCTGAATTCCTCGAGGGAACTGCCCTTGCGCGCCAGTTGTTCGTCGGGGGTGATGCCGAAGCAGCGCAGCATGTCCGCGGCCATTTCGCCGTGCTGGCCGGTGTGGACCCACAGCACGCAGAGTTCCTCGTGCTGGCGCAGTGCGTGGTAGACGGGGGCCAGCTTGATGATTTCCGGCCGGGTGCCGCTGACGATGCCGACGATCTTCTTGTCCAAGGTGCCTCCCTTGTGGGGCCCTCCCAGGCCCCGGGTTACATCCGAGGGCGGCTGGTAACGTGGTTCTTACGCCGCCCTGCTGGTCTGCTTACACAGGGCGCACCATGTGTATCAAACTCGAACGGATGTTGGGTTTGTAAGGGGCGCGGGTTCGACAGTGGCACCCGCATTCCCGGGTAGGACGGTGCCTACCGCCGAGGCAGCCATGTAATTCGAAGGACTAGCATTCGGTGCATGACCACCTTCGCCGAACCCTTCGAAATGCTCTCCGCGTGCCACGAGCGGATCACGCGGATGCTCTCGTTGCTGGAACGTTTGCGCGCGCACCTGCGCACCCATGGCAACGACGCGCAGGCCCGGCAGGCCGCGCGCGACGTGATGCGCTACTTCGACCTCGCAGCGCCGCAGCATCACCTCGACGAGGAACTGCACGTGTTCCCGCCGATCCTGTCCCGGGGCGATCCCGCCCTGGTTGCCCTGGTACGGCGCCTGCAGCAGGACCACCGGGAGATGGAGGCGGGCTGGGCCGCGGCCCGGCCGGTGCTGGACGCCATTGCCCAGGGGGGGCCCGGCCAGCCGGACGCCGCCGGCGCCGCCACCCTGGACGCCTTCGCGGCCCTGCATGCAGACCACCTTGCTGCCGAGGAGGACCGGGTCTACCCGGCCGCGCAGGCCGGGCTGGAGCCCGGGGCGCTCGCCGCCATGACCTCCGAAATGATGAAGCGACGCGGAGTTTCGTGAAGCATTGGGCACCTGCGGGCCCCCGTTCGGGCAGTCGCTGCGCCATAACGGCCGGGCAATAGCACAATGTGACACTTTTCTCTACCCAGGTACACCTTGGACAACACCCTGCTGTTCTCACTGTCGCTCGCCGCCGGCGGCGGGGTGCTGGGCGGCCTGTGGTACCTGCGCAGCCGGATCGTCCGCCGCGTCATGCGCCGGCGCAATGCCGCCTACAAGCTGATGGACTGCCTGAAGGCCTACTCCGCCTGGATCGACTGGCACCGCGACGAGCCGCTGCTGCACCAGAGCCCGGAAGACCTGACCCTGCCCGCCGCCCTGGCCCAGGCCTGCCAGATCAAGGACGAATTCCTGCCGGAACTCTCGGGCCTGATGGTGAAGCTGCTGGAGACGCACCGCGAGCTGATGCAGTACTTCTGGGAAGAGAACATCCTGCGCATGACGCAGTCCGCGCTGCGGCCCTACTACGCCGACCCGCGCTACCACCACCTCCGTGACCTGCAGGATGCGGCGCTGGACAGCCTGTTCATGCGCAGCCGGCAGCTGATCGGCGAGGACGACCTGAACTGGTCGCGCACGCGCAGCGATTTCTCGTTTTCCAGCGGGATGGGGATGTCGCACCCCTCCACGCCGGGCTGAGGCTTCAGCCCCAGGGCAGCGCCGCGATCGCGGCCACCCAGGCGTCGTCGGTATCCCGCTCGCGCAGGCCCGACGCCAGGCCGGGCGCGCTCAGCAGGCGCATGCCGTCCCAATGCAGGCAGCGGTCGGGAGTCAGCAGCATCCAGGGCGCGGGGCGCTCTTGCCGGGTCAGCACGCCGCCCACGGTTTCGGTCACCAGGTGCGTGGGCTCGTACCACGCGGCATGCACGGTTGCGCCCTTCACCTGCAGCGGTCGGAACATCACCCGGTTGCGCATCTTCTGGATGTCGCGCCGCACCGACTGCGCCATCTGGCGCAGGTGCGCCAAGTCGGCGTCCTGCCGATCGTGTTTCAGTTCCGGTTCGTAGACCAGCCGCCAGAGCGAGCGATACAGCAGGTCGAAGCGCTGCGGGTCGCGGTGCAGCACCACGAGCTCGCTCATGCGAACGAAGGATTGGGGAATGATCGCGCGCGCGGCGCGGCTGTGGATGGTGGCGCGGTCGTCTTCCACCGGCGCCTCGGAGACGTCACGGTCGTTGGCCGCGGTCCATTGCACCGTGTCGGGCGGAACCTGCTGCGCGAGCAGGCGCGTTGCCTCTCCGTGGAATCCGGCGATGTCGGTCTGGTGGGACAGCGGGACCTGCAAGAGACAACCTCGGCGGATACGACGGGCGCATTTTGCCCCTTGCCGCGCGCGCGTGCCGCGCGACAGTGAACTTTCTTACCTTGGCAACGGTTGGCCCTGGCCCTCAGGCCACGACCCGCACCTTCACGCCCGCGTCCTTGCGCAGCACTTCCACACCCACGCTGCGCTCGTGCCGCTGCAGCAGCAGGTCGCAGCTTGCGCCCGGCAGTCCGAGGCGCGTGAGGCGCAGCCAGTCGATGAAGGGCGGCAGCCGGGGCGTGTGCAGGCAGACCTCGCCCACGCCGAGCTCGAGTCCGAGGCAACCCTGCAGGATGGCGAAGGGCGCGGCCGCGGCCCAAGCCTGCGGCGAGCAGGCCACTGGGTACAGCGTGGGCCCCGCGCCCTCGCGGCGCGGAAAGCCACAGAACAGCTCGGGCAGGCGGTGCAGGTCGAAATGCAGGCTGGCATCGAACAGGCTGGTGAGCAGGCGCACCGCTTCCTCGTTGCGCCCGTAGCGCGCCATGCCGGCGGCGGCCAGCGCGTTGTCGTGCGGCCAGATCGAGCCGTTGTGATAGGACATCGGGTTGTAGCGCGGTTGCGCCTGCGCGATGGTCCGGATGCCCCAGCCGCTGTTGAAGGCCGGGCCCATCAGGCCGTCGATCATCCGTTGCGCGTGCCCGGACGCGGCAATGCCGCTCCACAGGCAATGGCCGGGGTTCGACGAGAGCACCTCGCAGCGCTGCTTGGCGCCGTCCAGCGCCAGCGCGTAGGTGCCCAGTTCATCGCTCCAGAAGGCGGACTGGAAGCGCCGCTGCAAGGTGTCTGCCTGCTCGTCGAGCTGCTGCGCCAGCGCCGTCTCGCCGAGCGCGCGCGCCATGCCGGCCATCATCTTCTTGCCCTGGTAAACGTAGCCCTGCACTTCGCACAGTGCGATCGGCGCCTCGGCCAGCTGGCCGTCCTTGTGGAACACGGAGTCCTGCGAGTCCTTCCAGCCCTGCTGGGTGAGGCCGTCCTTGCTCTTGCGGGCGTACTCGACGAAGCCGTCGCCATCGACGTCGCCGTACCTGTCGATCCAGTTCAGCGCAGCCAGGAGATTGGGCCAGATGCTGCGCATCAGCTTCTCGTCGCCGGTGCGGTGCCAGTAGGCCGCGGCCAGCACCAGGAACAAGGGCGTGGCGTCGACCGTGCCGTAGTAGCGGCCGAAGGGAATCTCGCGCGTGTGCGCCATCTCGCTCGCGCGCGCCTCGTGCAGGATCTTGCCGGGCTCGGCGTCGCGCTCGGGATCGAACTCGGTGGCCTGCGTGGCTGCCAGGAAGCCGAGCACGCCGCGCGCCAGCGACGGGTCCACCCACAGGTACTCCATCGCGGTGAGGATGCCGTCGCGGCCGAAGGTCGTCGAATACCAGGGCACGCCGGCAAAGGGATACGGGCCGCTGGGCAGCTCGGTGGTGAGCATCGCCAGGTCGGAAACCGAGCGCTCCAGCCACAGGTTCACCAGCGGGTTGGAGGTCTCGAGAACGCAGCGTGCATCCTGCGACTGCGAACGGGCCGCCGCGTTGGCCTCCAGCGCCGCCGCGTAAGGCAGGACCTGCGGCGCCGGCTCGCCCTGGCATTCGCAGGAGACGGTGCAGTAGATGAAGTGTTCCTCGCCCGGGTCGATGCGCAGGTCGAAGCTGGCGCGGCCGGCGTCGATGCTGCGCGGCCGCGGTTCGAAATGGATGCGCGTGCGGCGCGCGCGGGCGTCGCGGCCCTGGTAGGGCAGCACGACCTCCGCATCGCTCACCTCGGGCAGCAGGCGCTCGCCGCGCTGGGTGCGCTGCATGCCGCGCACCTCGAACAGGTCGATGAAGTCGCCGTCGAAACTGAGCTCGACGCGCACCGTCGCGGCCTCTTCGCCGTGGTGCGAGAACCGCAGCTGCTCGTAGCAGGCGCCGTGCCACAGCATCTTGGTGCGGAAGACGTGCAGCGTGCCCTTGGGCAGCGCCACCTTGCCGTCCACCGTGAGGTCCGGGTTCATCAGGTCGATGGCCAGCAGGCTGTTGGCGTGCTCCGTGGACGAACCGAGGTACAGCGGCCGGGCGCCGTTGATGGTCAGCTCCAGGTGCGACAGGTAGCGGGTGTCGTTGTGGTACAGCCCTTCCTGCCCCGGCATCAGCGCCGCGATGTCGCCGAAGCGGTCGAACATCGCGAAGGTCTCGTCGTTCTTCAGCACCTGCGGCTGTTCCTCGGGGTGCGCGAAGGTCGCGAGCACGTACCACCTGTCGTCGACCTGGATCTTCTTCTTGGCCATCGCTGTCTCCGGTTGCGCGCGGCCTCAGGCCGCCAGGCGTTCTTCCTGCATCAGGGACTCGTAGTGCTGCAGGTACTGCCGCGCCATCACGGGCGCGGCGAAGCGGCGCTCGAAGGTCTCGCGGCAGACGCGCCGGTCGATCTTGTGGATCTCGCGCGCCGCGGCGATGGCCTGGTTCTGGTCGTAGACGATGAAGCCGGTCTCGCCGTCGTCGACGATCTCGGGAATGGCGCCGTGGCCGTAGGCGATGACGGGCGTGCCGCAGGCCAGCGCCTCGATGATCACCAGGCCGAAGGGCTCGGGCCAGTCGATGGGCGTCAGCAGCGCCCTGGCGTTGCCGACGAAGTCGTTCTTGTCGGCGTCGCCGATCTCGCCGACGAAGGTGACCAGCGGGTGGTCCAGCAGCGGCTCGATCTTCTGTTCGTAGTACTCGCGGTCGGCGTTGTCGACCTTGGCCGCAATGCGGATCGGCGTGTTGCAGGCGATGGCGATCTCGATCGCGCGGTCGCAGCGCTTCTCCGGCGAGATGCGGCCGACGAAGGCGAAGTAGTCCTGCGCCTGCGGATGGAAGTCGTACAGGTCCAGCGGCAGGCCGTGGTGCACGGTGGCAAGCCAGTTGGCCCACGGGATCGGCGTGCGCTGGTTGTCCGAGATGGAAACGAGCGGATGCTCGTGGAAGCGCTTGTACAGCGGTTTCAGGTCGGCGATGTCGAGCCGGCCGTGCAAGGTCGTCAAGCTGGGCGTGCGGCACTGCACGGCCATCGGCATCTGCACGGTGTCGATGTGGAAGTGGATCACGTCGAAGCTGTCGCACAGCTCGCGCACCCGGTCCACCATCAGGGTGTGCCAGATGACCGGGTCGGGCCGCGCGGGATTCAGCCGCAGGGCGCGGTCGACGATAGGCACCAGGCGCGCCGACGTGGTCGAGTCGCCGCTGGCAAACAGGGTGACGTCGTGGCCCATCTGGACCAGCGCTTCGGTGAGGTAGTGGACGACACGTTCGGTGCCGCCATAAGCGCGCGGCGGGACGCTCTCGATGAGCGGCGCAATCTGGGCAATTCGCATGGGTGTTGTCTTTTGGGCTGCCGGGGACGGAACACCCAAGTTAAGAGGAGCGCCGCGGCGCTCCTGTAGGACAACACCCTTGCTGCACTGCGACATCGACGCGCAGCGCGGCGCAGGCTCAGGCGAACAATTGCTTGTGCTGGTCGCGCAGGAGGTTCTTCTGCACCTTGCCCATGGTGTTGCGTGGCAGCTCTGGCACGACGAAGCAGCGCTTGGGGATCTTGAAGTTCGCCAGCTGCGACTTCAGCGTCGCGATGAGCTTGTCGCTGTCGATGGCGGCGCCGGGCTTGGGGATCACGATCGCCACGCCCACTTCGCCGAAGTCCGGGTGCGGCACGCCGACCACGGCGCTCTCGGCGACGCCCGGCATGTCGTTGAGGTAGCCCTCGATCTCGGCCGGGTAGACGTTGTAGCCGCCGCTGATGATCAGGTCCTTGCTGCGCCCGACGATGGTGACGTAGCCGCGCTCGTCGATCTTGCCGACGTCGCCGGTCTTGAAGAAGCCGTCCGCGGTGAACTCCTCCTTCGTCTTCTCCGGCATGCGCCAGTAGCCCTTGAACACGCCCGGCCCCTTGACCTGGATGCCGCCGATCTCGCCGGCAGGCACGTCCTGGCCGTCGTCGCCGCGAACGCGCAGCTGCACGCCGGGCAGCGGGAAGCCGACCGTGCCGCCGCGGCGCTCGCCCTCGTAGGGATTGGAGACCAGCATCACGGTCTCGCTCATGCCGTAGCGTTCGAGGATCGTGTGGCCGGTGCGCTCCTGCCATTCGGTGAAGGTTTCCAGCAGCAGCGGCGCGGAACCGGAGACGAACAGGCGCATGTTGCGCACCGCGTCCTTCGTCAGCGCCGGCTCGGCCAGCATCCGCGTGTAGAGCGTGGGCACGCCCATGAACACGGTCGCTTCCCGCATCGCTTCGATGGCGCGCCGGGGATCGAACTTCGCCTGCCACAGCATCTTGCTGCCATTGAGCAGCGCGCCATGCAGCGCGACGAACAGGCCGTGCACGTGGAAGATCGGCAAGGCGTGGATCAGCACGTCGCCCGGCTTCCAGCCCCAGTAGTCCTTGAGCACCTGCGCGTTCGACAGCAGGTTGCCGTGCGTGAGCATCGCGCCCTTGCTGCGGCCGGTGGTGCCGCTGGTGTAGAGGATGGCGGCGAGGTCGTCCTCGCCACGCGCCACCGGCTGGTGCTGGTCGGGATGGCGGGCGGCGCGCTCCAGCAGCGAGCCGGTGCGGTCGTCGCCGAGCGTGAACACGTGGCGCGTGCCGGCCTGGAAGGCAATCTTGCCGACCCAGCCGAAGTTGCCGGGGCTGCACACCACCACCGAGGGTTCGGCATTGCCGACGAAGTATTCGATCTCCGCCTTCTGGTAGGCGGTGTTGAGCGGCAGGAAGACGTAGCCGGCGCGCAGCGTCGCCAGGTACAGCATCATCGCCTCGACCGACTTCTCCACCTGCACCGCGATGCGCGCGCCGTCCGGCAGCTTCAGCGACTGCAGCAGGTTGGCGATCATCGCGGTGCCGCGTTCGAGGTCGCGCCAGCTGTAGGCGAGGCCGGTGTCGGTCTCGACCGCGATGGCGTCGAGGTCGGCGGGGAAGGCGGCGCGCAGGGCGGAGAACAGGTTCATAGGGGCTGGAGGCTAGAGGCTAGAGGCTAGAGACTGGGGATTCGATGCGGGGGGCTGTTCCCTAGAACCTAGCCTCCAGCACCTAGCCCCTCTCGACTTCAGTCGAGCTTGACGTTGGCGGCCTTGACCACCGTGGCCCAGCGCTTGATCTCGCCGTCGATGAAGGCGGCGAACTGCTGCTGCGTGAGGTTGGGGAATTCGGCGCCGTTCTGCGCCCAGATCGCCTTCAGCTCCTCCGACTGGATCGCCTTGCGGGTCTCGTCGAACATGTGCTGCTGGATGTCGGCCGGCGTGCCCTTGGGCATCCAGGTGCCGTACCAGGTGGTGACCGTGTAGTCGGGCAGGCCCATCTCGGCGGCGCAGGGCACGTCGGGGAAGGCGGGGTTGCGCTTGTCGCCCGAGACCATCAGCGCGCGGATGCGGCCACCCTTGATGTGCGCGGCGGACGAACCCAGGCCGTCGAACATCAGGTCGGCGCTGCCGGTGATCAGGTCCTGCAGCGCGGGACCGGCACCGCGGTAAGGGATGTGCGTGATGAAGGTCTTGGTCTGCAGCTTGAACAGCTCGCCCGCGAGGTGGTGCGAGGTGCCGCTGCCGGCCGAGGCGTAGTTGTACTTGCCCGGGTTGGCCTTCACCAGCGCCAGGAACTCCTTGAAGGTCTTGGCCGGGATGCGGTTCGGGTTGACCACCACGACCTGCGGCACCTTGGCCACCAGCGTGATCGGCACCAAGTCCCTTTGCAGGTCGTAGTCGAGCTTCGGGTAGATCGCCGGGGCGATGGTGTGGTGCACCGCGCCCATGAAGGTGTTGTAGCCGTCGGGCGCGGCGCGCGAAGCGAGCGTGGCGCCCAGCGTGCCACCCGCGCCGCCGCGGTTGTCGATCACGAGCTGCTTGCCGGTCTGCTTGGCGAACTGCGCGGCCAGCGGACGCGCGAAGGCGTCGGTGCCGCCGCCGGCGGGGAAAGGAACGATCATCACGACCGGCTTGGCCGGCCAGGCGCCTTGCGCGAACGCGAAAGGTGCCAGGGTGGAACCGGCGGCGCCGGCGGCCGCCATGCGCAGCAGGTCGCGCCGGGTGGGTCGGTTGTCTTGCATCTTGTCTCCTCTTGGGGTGTGCTGCGGGTTGGACCCGCTAACGATAAAGATCCTGGATGCCGCTTGCCATGGGGATTTCTCCTTGCGACAGCAGCGTGCGGTGCTTGTCGAGCCGCTTCAAATCGTACAGGTAGTTGACCATCAGTCCGTACGACTGCTTCAAGCCCTTGGGCGAAGGGTCGCCCGCCCAGTTGATGCGCTCGACGCGCGCGCCGTTGCCGAGGTGGAAGCGCGCGACCGGGTCGACGGGCTTGCCGTCCTGCAGTTCCTTGCCGAGGTAGCGCGCGGTCCAGGCCAGCAGTTCCTGGCGCTCGGGCGACTTGGGGCCGAGCTCGAGCGGCTTCTCCCACTTGACCAACGACTCGGCCGGCGCGTTCTTCGCCAGCCAGCCGCGCAGACCCGGGATGGGCGACAGGGTCGCGAAGGTCTTCAGCTTGGGCAGCTCCGCCTTGAGCGTCTCCACCACGCGCTTGATCAGCGAATCGCCGAAGCTCACGCCGCGCAGGCCGGCCTGCGTGTTGCTGATGGAATAGAAGATCGCGGTGGTGGCCTTGCCGTGGTCGGCCGCCGCGGCGGCTTCGTCGAGCAGCGGCGGGATGCTGTCGGACACCTCGTCGGTGAGCGCCACCTCGACGAAGATCAGCGGCTCGCCATCCAGCTTGGGATGGAAGAAGCCGTAGCAGCGGCGGTCGCTGTCCAGCCGGTTCTTCAGGTCGGACCAGCTGCGGATGTCGTGCACCGCCTCGTACTTGATCAGCTTTTCCAGCAGCGAAGCGGGCGAGTCCCAGCTCAGGCGGCGCAGTTCCAGGAAGGCGACGTCGAACCAAGTGGAGAACAGCGCTTCCAGTTCGGCGTCCAGCGCCAGCAGGCGCTTGTCGGCCTTGAGGTGCGGCAGCAGTTCCGCGCGCAGGTCGACCAGGAAGCGCATGCCTTCCGGAAAGGCGGCAAAGCGCTGCAGCAGCCGCGTGCGCGGCGACACCATGGCGCGGCGCATGCGGATCTCGGCGGCGCCCTCTTCCGGCGTGCCTTGCGCGGCCTCGAAGTGTTCGCGCGCGCTCTGGACCTTCTTCGCGTCGGGGCCGAACTGTTCGCTGGCCAGCAGCCACGCATCGCGCCGCTCTTCCGCGCTGGCCGTGCGGTACCACTGCGCGAACGCCATTGCCCGTCTGCCGCCCTCGACCTCGCTCACGCGCGGGTCGACGATGGCCTGCAGCTCGGCGAGCGTGCGCCGCAGCACGCGCGGCGACAGCGCTTCCTGTCCGCGCCGCAGCGTCGCCTGCAGGCGCTCGCGCGTGGTGCGGGCCGCGGGCGGCTGCGGTGCGACCGCGGTGGCCGAAGCCCGCGGCTTGCCCGCCTCGCGAGCGGCGCCCGCGGAGGGTTTCTCGAAGCCGGGGCGCCAGATGGAGACGCCGCGCGAAATCCAGTTCACTGCACTCACGATGGGTCCTTGGTCGTTTCTCGGAAAATCGGGGTCATGCCAGCCGCGTGCGCTGGGCACGCGCGAGCTCGCGCAGCGCCTCGCGCTGGCGGGTGATGTGGGTGCGCATGGCGGCGTCGGCGCCCTCGGCGTCGCGCGCCTTGAGCGAGGCGAACACCGCCAGGTGTTCCGACAGGCTCTGGTCCAGGCGGCCGGGCGCGTGCAGCTGCTGCAGGCGCGCGAGCTTCACGATCTTGCGCAGGTCGGCGATGGTGCCGGCCAGCCAGCGGTTGTTGGCCAGCAGGATGATGGCTTCGTGGATGGCGAAGTTGGCCGCGTAGTACTCGTTGATGCGGCGCGCCTTGGCGTGCTTCGCGAGCTTCTGGTGCAGGTCTTCCAGCGTGGCGAGGTCCGCGTCGCTGGCGTGGCGGGCCGCTTCGTAGGCGCAGCGGCCTTCCAGCAGGGCCAGCACGGGGAAGATCTCGTCCAGGTCCTGCTCGGTGACCTCGTTGACGAAGCAGCCGCGCCGTGGCTCGTGCCGCACCAGGCCCTCGGCCGTGAGCACCTTGAGCGCCTCGCGCAGCGGCGTGCGCGAGATCTTCAGCTGCTCGGCGAGCTTCACCTCGTCGAGGAAATCGCCGGGCGCCACCTGCCCCGAGAAGATCAGCTCACGCAGCTGTTCCGCGACTTCGTCGTGCAGCGAGTTGTGGACCAGGCGCATGGGTGGGTTCCCGTAATTTCCTGTAATTACGGATAATTATGCATGGCTGGGCGCGGCCGTGTTGTTGTTTTTTGGGACGTTGTCATTGCGGACTCGATCCGCAAGCCATGGATGCCGGGACGAGCCCGGCATGACAAGGGAGCGCGACGTCAGCGCCGCTGCGCGGCCGGCCCCTGCGCAGGCACGACCCGCGTCTCCGCCCACACCCACAGCAGCACGCCGCCGAGGATCATCGGGATGCACAGCCACTGCCCCATGCTCATGTGCAGCGCCAGCAGTCCGAGGAAGTTGTCGGGCTCGCGGAAGTACTCCGCCGTGAAGCGCGCCGCGCCATAACCCACCAGGAAGACCGCCGCCACCTGGGCTTGCTTGCGTTCCTTGCGCCCGTAAAGCCACAGCACGAGGAACAGCACGATGCCTTCCAGCAGGAACTCGTACAGCTGCGAAGGATGGCGCGGGATCGCGGTTCCGCTTTGCGGGAACACCATCGCCCACGGCAGCTCGGGGTCGGCCGCCCGGCCCCAGAGCTCGCCGTTGATGAAGTTGCCGATGCGCCCCATGCCCAGCCCCAGGGGCACGCAAGGCGCGGCGAAGTCCATCACCTGCCAGAAAGGCTTGTGGCGCGAACGCGCGAACCAGACCTGCGAAGCGATCACGCCCAGCAGGCCGCCATGGAAACTCATGCCGCCTTGCCAGACGAAGAAGATCTGCAGCGGGTTGGCCAGGTAGAAGTCGGGCTTGTAGAACAGGCAGTAGCCCAGGCGGCCGCCGATCACCGTGCCCAGAACGCCGAGGAACAGCATGTCCTCGATGTCCTTGCGGGTCCAGGCGCCGGGCCCCTGGATGGAGCGGAAAGGCTCGTGCTTGAGCCGCAGGTGCGCCAGCAGCATGAACAGGCCGAAGGCGACCAGGTAGGTCAGGCCGTACCAGTGGACGGCGATGGGCCCGAGTTGCAGGGCGACGGGATCGATCTTGGGATGGACCAGCATGGGCGGCTATTGTGGCGCACGTCACGCGACCTGGGCGCGCACGAACGCCACGAAGCGATCGAGCACCGGCGATCCCTTCTCCCACACCAGCGTCGTTTCGCATCCCGGCACGCCGGCGCCCTGCTTGCCGGCGAGCTGCCGGTAGACGACCCCGGTGCGCTGGAACTGCCGGACGCTTTCCGGCACCCAGGCCAGGCCGAGGCCGGCCGAGACCAGGTTGACGATGGTCTGCATCTGGATTGCCTCCTGCGCGATGCGCGGCTCGCGGCCCGCCGCGTGGTACATGCCGAAGATCGCGTCGTGCAGCGAAGGCACGATGCGGCGCGGGAAGATCACCAGCGGCTCCTGCAGCACGGCGGCGACCGGCAGGCGCGCACTGGCCGCGAGCGGATGCGCCTCGGGCAACGCCAGCACCAGCGGCTCGCGCGCGACCGGCAGGTGCTGCAAGGAGGCCGGGGCGAAGCCCGGCGAATGCAGCATGAAGCCCGCATCGATGTCGCCGCGCTCGAGAGCTTGCAGCTGGACGTCGCCGGTGGCCTCGATCAGCTCCAGCGCCACCTGCGGGTGCTCGGCCTGCCAGGCGCGCAGCCACTGCGGCAGCAGCGCGAAGCCCACCGTCGACACGAAGGCGATGCGCAGGCGGCCGATCGTGCCGCCGGCGGCGGCCCTCGCCTGCGCCGGCAGCGCCTGGGCGCGCGCCAGCAGCTCGCGCGCCTGCGGCAGCAGGGCCGCGCCGGCCGCCGTCAGCTCGACGCTGCGCTTGCTGCGCTCGAAGAGGCGCACGGCCAGCAGCCTTTCGAGCTGCGCGATCGCCTGCGTCAGCGGCGGCTGCGTCATGTGCAGGCGGCGCGCCGCGCGGCCGAAGTGCAGTTCCTCGGCCACGGCCACGAACTGGCGCCACAGCCGCAGTTCCGCCAGGGGTTCACTCATATGCCGCGCATATTAATCGGCCCTGGAAAAGGGATTGGAAAGAATCAGGGGCGCGGCGCATACTGCGGCCCTTCCCCGAAGGACCCCGCCATGGACAAGAAGACCATCCCCATCCGCAACCTGCGCAGCGACAACATCACGCAGGGCAAGTCCCGCGCCCCCAACCGCTCCATGTACTACGGCATGGGCTACAAGGAAACCGACTTCGGCAAGCCGATGGTGGGCGTCGCCAACGGCCACAGCACCATCACGCCCTGCAACTCGGGCCTGCAGAAGCTGGCCGACGCCGCGGTGCAAGGCATCGAGGAGGCCGGCGGCAACCCGCAGATCTTCGGCACGCCCACGATTTCCGACGGGATGGCGATGGGCACCGAAGGCATGAAGTACTCGCTGGTGAGCCGCGAGGTCATCGCCGACTGCATCGAGACCTGCGTGCAGGGCCAGTGGATGGACGGCGTGGTCGTGATCGGCGGCTGCGACAAGAACATGCCCGGCGGCCTGATGGGCATGCTGCGCGCCAACGTGCCGGCCATCTACGTCTACGGCGGCACCATCCTGCCGGGCAAGTGGAAGGGCCAGGACCTGAACATCGTCAGCGTGTTCGAGGCCGTGGGCCAGAACGCGGCCGGCAAGATCAGCGACCAGGAACTGAAGGACATCGAGCAGCACGCCATTCCCGGCACCGGCAGCTGCGGGGGCATGTACACCGCCAACACCATGTCGTCGGCCTTCGAGGCGCTGGGCATCTCCCTGCCCTACTCTTCCACCATGGCGAATCCGCACGACGAGAAGCAGAACTCGGCCAAGGAATCGGCCAGGGTGCTGATGGAGGCTATCAAGAAGGACATCAAGCCGCGCGACATCGTCACCCGCAAGTCGCTGGAGAACGCGGTGGCGGTCATCATGGCCACCGGCGGCTCCACCAACGCGGTGCTGCACTTCCTGGCCATCGCGCATGCGGCCGGCGTCGAGTGGACCATCGACGACTTCGAGCGCATCCGCAAGAAGACGCCGGTGATCTGCGACCTGAAGCCCTCGGGCAAGTACCTGGCCGTGGACCTGCATGAAGCCGGCGGCATCCCGCAGGTGATGAAGCTGCTGCTGGACGCCGGCATGCTGCACGGCGACTGCATCACCATCACCGGGCAGACCATCGCGGAAGTGCTGAAGGACGTGCCGGACGCACCGCGCAAGGACCAGGACGTGATCCGTCCCATCGCCGACCCGATGTACGAGCAGGGCCACCTGGCCATCCTGAAGGGCAACCTCTCGCCCGAAGGCGCGGTGGCCAAGATCACCGGCCTGAAGAACCCGGTGATCACCGGCCCGGCGCGCGTGTTCGACGACGAGCAGTCGGCGCTGGAGGCGATCCTCGCCGGGAAGATCGTGGCGGGCGACGTGATGGTGCTGCGCTACCTGGGCCCCAAGGGCGGCCCGGGCATGCCCGAGATGCTGGCGCCGACCGGCGCGCTGATCGGGGCGGGGCTCGGCGAAAGCGTGGGCCTGATCACCGACGGCCGCTTCTCCGGCGGGACCTGGGGCATGGTGGTGGGCCACGTGGCGCCGGAAGCGGCCGCGGGCGGAACGATCGCCTTCGTCAACGAACGCGACTCGATCACCATCGATGCCCACGCGCTGAAGCTGGAACTGAACGTGCCGGCGGCGGAAATCGAGAAGCGCCGCGCGGCCTGGAAGAAGCCCGAGCCGCGCTACACGCGGGGCGTGCAGGCCAAGTTCGCCTTCAATGCCGCCAGCGCCAGCCGCGGCGCGGTGCTCGACGACTTCTAACGCGCGGCGGCGCCGTCATCCCCGCGCAGGCGGGGATCCAGAGGCTACTTCCGCTTCTTCGGCCCGAGGCCCAGCGCCTCGCGGCTCTTGTCGATGCGGGCCTGCTTGCGGACGTTTTCGCGCTCCACGGCCTTCTTCTTGGTGTAGCCGGACATGTCGGCCCAGGTCCACCAGGCCACCGCCAGGCCGAAGGGGGCCAGGACGACCCACCAGTCCCACATGGCGACCGGGCCGATTTCCAGGTATTTCATGGCCAGCAAGATGATGCCGATACCCAACAGATACATGCGTCCTCCAGAATCCTCATGCGACGGACGAGGTCAACGCCGGTCCGTACAATGCCGTTGAAGGACTGTAACCCAACCGAATCGAGGACCCCGATATGAAACGAGCCCTGTTCGCGCTCGCCGCGCTGGCGGCGGTGGCGGCTCCCGCGATGGCCGACCAGGCGTTGGCCACGGCCAAGAACTGCATGGCCTGCCATGCGGTGGACAAGAAGCTGGTCGGCCCCGCCTACAAGGAAGTGGCCGCCAAGTACGCCGGCCAGAAGGACGCCGTCGACAAGCTGGCCGTCAAGATCATCAAGGGCGGCTCCGGCGTCTGGGGCCCGGTGCCCATGCCCGCCAACGCGCAGGTCAACGAAGCCGAAGCCAAGAAGCTGGCCGCCTGGGTGCTGACGCAGAAGTGACGCGTCAACGCGCGTGAAAGGAAAAAGCCCGCTTCGGCGGGCTTTTCCTTTGGGTCAGAGCTTTTCCGCCAACTGCTCCAGGATCGCCGGATTCTCCAGCGTGGTGATGTCCTGCGTGATGGTCTCGCCCTTGGCGATGGACCGCAGCAGCCGGCGCATGATCTTGCCGCTGCGCGTCTTGGGCAGGTTGTCGCCGAAGCGGATGTCCTTGGGCTTGGCGATCGGGCCGATCTCCTTGGCCACCCAGTTGCGCAGTTCGTTGGCGATCTGCTTCGCCTCCTCCCCGGTCGGGCGCGAGCGCTTCAGCACCACGAAGGCGCAGACCGCTTCGCCGGTCAGGTCGTCCGGCCGGCCCACCACCGCGGCCTCGGCCACCAGGTCGGTTTTGGACACCAGCGCCGACTCGATCTCCATCGTGCCCAGGCGGTGGCCCGAGACGTTCAGCACGTCGTCGATGCGGCCCGTGATGCGGAAGTAGGCGTTGTCCGCGTTGCGCACCGCGCCGTCGCCGGCCAGGTAATAGCGGCCGCCCATCTCCTCGGGGAAATAGGCCTTCTTGAAGCGCTCCGGGTCGCCCCAGATGGTGCGGATCATCGAGGGCCAGGGCCGCTTGATCACCAGCATGCCGCCGGAACCGTTGGGCACGTCCTTGCCGGTCTCGTCGACGATCGCCGCCATGATGCCGGGCAGCGGCAGCGTGCAGGAGCCCGGCACCGTGGGCGTCGCGCCCGGCAGCGGGGTGATGACGTGGCCGCCGGTCTCGGTCTGCCAGAAAGTGTCGACGATGGGGCAGCGCTCGCCACCCACGTTCCGGTGGTACCACATCCACGCTTCGGGGTTGATCGGCTCGCCGACGGTGCCCAGGATGCGCAGCGAGGACAGGTCCCAGTTCTTCGGGTGCACCTTCTCGTCGGTCTCGGCCGCCTTGATCAGCGAGCGGATCGCCGTCGGCGCCGTGTAGAACACCGTCACCTTGTGCTTCTCGATCATTTGCCAGAAGCGGCCGGCGTGCGGGAAGGTGGGGATGCCTTCGAAGATCAGTTGCGTCGCGCCGGCGGCGAGGGGCCCGTAGGCCACGTAGGTGTGGCCGGTGATCCAGCCGATGTCGGCGGTGCACCAGAACAGGTCTTCGCTGCGGATGTCGAAGGTCCAGTCCATCGTGAGCTTGGCCCACAGCAGGTAGCCGCCGGTGGAGTGCTGCACGCCCTTGGGCTTGCCGGTGGAGCCGGAGGTGTAGAGGATGAACAGCGGATGCTCCGCGCCCACCGGCACCGGCGCGCATTCCGCGGACTGGCCCTGCAGCGCCTCCTCGAAGGTCTTGTCGCGGCCGGCCACCATCTTGCAAGCGGTCGGCGTGCGCATGTAGACCAGCACCGACTTGATGGTGTCGCAGCCGCCCATGTCCAGCGCTTCGTCGACGATGGACTTCAGGCCCAGCTCCTTGCCGCCGCGCAGCTGGAAGTTGGCGGTGATCACCGCCACCGCGCCGGCGTCGATGATGCGTTCCTGCAGCGACTTGGCCGAGAAACCGCCGAACACCACGCTGTGCGTCGCGCCGATGCGCGCGCAGGCCTGCATGGCCACGACGCCTTCCACGCCCATGGGCATGTAGATGACGACGCGGTCACCCTTCCGGATGCCTTGCGCCTTGAGCGCATTGGCGAAGCGGCTCACCTTCGCCAGCAGCTCCTTGTAGCTCACGCGCGTCACGACGCCGTCGTCGGACTCGAACACGATGGCGGTCTTGTTCTCCACCGGCGTGCCGACGTGCTTGTCGAGGCAGTTGGCACTGGCATTGAGCTCGCCGTCCTCGAACCACTTGTAGAACGGCGCCTTGCTTTCATCGAGCGTCTTCGTGAACGGCTTGCTCCACTTCACGTTCTCGCGCGCGAGCCGGCCCCAGTAGCCCTCGAAGTCCGACTCCGCTTCCCGGCACAGCGCCTCGTACGCCGGCATGCCGGAGATGCGGGCGGCCTTCACGGTGGCCGCCGACGGCGGGAACACGCGGTTTTCGACCAGGACGGACTCGATGGCGCTCATGATTTTGTCTCCGGGGGTGGTTGAATTGCGGTGGACTGTCCGGGTTTCCACTTACGGGCCACTGACTTGCGCGGCGCTTACAGCTCCCCGGGAATCTAACCCCTCCGGGCCCGAATCTACAATCGAAGCGATGCAAGACCCACAAGGCCTCCGCCCCGCCTCGCCGCTGCGCCCGCTGCCCAACCTGATCTTCGCCAGCCGCTGGCTGCAGCTGCCGCTTTACCTCGGACTGATCGCCGCGCAGGCGGTCTACGTCGTCCACTTCCTGCTGGAACTCTGGTACCTCGTGGTCGCGGCCGCGGGCAGCCAGGAGGCGCTGAAGCACCTGGTCACCAGCATCGGCTACCGCAGCACCGCGGAAGTCACCGGGCTGAACGAGACCATCATCATGCTGGTGGTGCTGGCGCTGATCGACGTGGTGATGATCTCCAACCTGCTGATCATGGTGATCGTCGGCGGCTACGAAACCTTCGTCAGCCGGATGAACCTCGAAGGCCACCGCGACCAGCCCGAGTGGCTCAGCCACGTGAACGCCTCGGTGCTGAAGGTGAAGCTCGCAACGGCCATCATCGGCATCTCGTCGATCCACCTGCTCAAGACCTTCATCAACGCGGACAACTATTCCGACCGCGTGCTGATCGCGCAGACGGCGATCCACATCACCTTCCTGCTGTCCGCGATGGCGATCGCCTATACCGACCGCCTGATGACGCCGCAGCCGCACAACGGCGAACACTGAAACTGTCGACAATTTCGAGCGGGTGGTCGACAGAATTTCTATAATTGGCGACATCCGCCATGTCGTCCCTCGCCCCCATTCCCACCGTCGAAGGCCTGCCGCGCAACATCGCGGAGCAGCTCAAGCAGCTGATCTACGCCGGTGAGTTCAAGGCGGGCGACCGCCTGAACGAAGCCGCGCTGGCCACCCGCATGGGCACCAGCCGCGGCCCGATCCGCGAGGCGATCCGCATCCTCACCGGCACCGGGCTGGTGACGCCGGTGGTGAACCGCGGCGTCTTCGTGCGCCAGGTGTCCATCCGCGAGATGCTGGAGATCTACGAGCTGCGTGCGCTGGTGTTCGGTTTCGCGGCCCAGCGCGCGGCGGAAAACATCACCGACGACCACCGGCGCGAGTTCGAGGCCCTGCTGGAAGGCATGGAAGCGGCTTCGCAGTCGGGCGACAGCGGCCGCTACTACGACCTGAACCTGAAGTTCCACGCCCTGATCCTGCAGCTGGCCAACAGCGCGCGGGCGCACCAGCTGTACGACAGCTACGTGAAGGAGCTGCACCTGTACCGGCGGCAGAACTTCAACACGCCCGGCAACATGCGCCGCTCGAACATCGAGCACCGCCGCATCTACGAGGCCATCGCGAAGGGCAACGGCGCGAAGGCGAAGGCCGCGGCGGAGGAGCACATCAACGCGGGGCGGCAGCGGCTGCTGGCGTCGGCGGACGAGAAATAGCCATCCGCGCCGCGATCCGCAGCGCCTGCTCCAGCGCGCCCGTGTCCGCCTTGCCCTGCCCCACGATGTCGAAGGCCGTGCCGTGGGCGGGCGTCGTGTAGACCGTCCGCAGTCCCGCCGTGACCGTCACGCCCTTGTTGAACCCGAGCAGCTTGGTCGCGATCTGGCCCTGGTCGTGGTACATCATGACCACGCCGTCGAACTCGCCCTTCAGCGCCTTCAGGAAGATCACGTCCGACGACACCGGTCCGGTGCAGTGGATGCCCTCGCCGCGCAGGCGGTCCACCGTCGGCCGGATGATGCGGATCTCCTCGTCGCCGAACAGGCCGTTCTCGCCGCAATGCGGGTTCAGCGCCGCCACGCCGATGCGCGGCGCCGCGTGGCCGTTGGCCCGCAAGGTGGTGTCGGCCAGCCGCACGGCCGCGGCGATGCGCTCCGGCGTCACCAGTTCCAGCGCCTGCCGCAGCGCGATGTGCGAAGTGACGCGGAAGGTGGAGAACTGCTGGATCACGTTCATCTCGCCGAAGAAGCCCTCGTGCGCGTTGAACGCCGCGAACATCTGGTGCTCGTCGTGGTACTTCCAGCCGCCCTGGTGCAGCGCCGCCTTGTTCAGCGGCGCGAAGGTGATGCCGGCGAGCTGGCCCGCATGCGCCAGCTGCGTCATGTGCTGCAGGGTCTCGCCGGTCAGCCGACCCGATTCGGGCGACACGGTCCCGCGCTGGATGCGCCCGGGATCGACGTTGCCCAGGTCCACCAGCGGGATCTCGTCGCGCGACCAGTCGATCGCGTCGACGCTGCCATAGGTGCGCCAGGCCGGGGCGACGCCTGCGTCCCGGCAGCCTTGCGCCATCACGCGCGCGTCGCCGATGACCGCGATGCGCGCCACATCGGCCAGCGCGCGGCTGGCGAGCAGCTTCGCGCTGATCTCGGGGCCGATGCCCGTGGCATCGCCCAGCATGAGGCCGATGACGGGTTTCATCGCACCAGCGCGCCCATGAGCGTGGAAATCCGCGGCAGCGACTCCAGCTCGCGCACCATGGAGATGACCTGCTCCGCCTGCGACGACGGGAATTTCGCGAACTCCGCGTTCTCGCGGAACTTGCCGGCGACGTCCTCGTAGGACATCGGCATCGCGGGGCTGCCCTTGCCGAAGTCGGCGCGGCCCTTCACGTGCTTGCCGTTGGCCAGCTCGATGTCGATCAGCGTCGTCATCAGGTGGTAGCCCGCGGCTTCGGCCTCCGCGTCGACCACGAAGTCGACCTTCTCGATCATCTTCTGCACGTCGGGACGCAGCACCACTTCGTCGGTGAACTCGTTGAGGCCGGCGCGTCCTTCCAGCAGCAGGATCGCCATGCAGAACTCCATGGAGAACTTGGCCTGCAGCTCGTTGCGCGGGCGGTGGTGGATCAGCGCATTGGGCATGTTGTGGTTGGTGCCCACGCGCACCTTCACCACGTCCTTCGCCTTGATGTCGTTCTCGCGCAGCAGCCGCAGCATCTCGGTCATGCCGGGGTGCGTGAGCGAGCCGCTCGGGTGCGGCTTGATCGAGATGCCCGGCTCGGCGAATGTCCAGGGCTTGCCCAGCTTGCCGGCGATGGCGTTGGCGTCGTAGCCGCCCCCGGCGGCGCTGAAGAAGCCGCGCGGCGCTTCCAGGATCTTGTCGGTGGCGGTCCAGCCGTAGGAAGCGAACTGCGCCGCCGCCACGCCGCTCTCCGAGGAGCGGCCGGCGTGGAAGGGCTTGGTCATGGTGCCGAAGTTCTCGCGCAGGCCGGCCGACTGGCTGCCGGCGATCGAGAGCGCACGCTGCGTGGTCTCGACGTCGAGGCCCATCAGCCGCGCTGCCGCTGCGGCGGCGGCGAAGGTGCCGCAGGTGGCCGTGGAATGGAAGCCGGTCTGGTAGTGGCGCGGATTGATCGCTTCGGAGATCTTGCATTCCACTTCCACGCCGAGGTGGTAGGCCAGCATCGCCGCGGCGCCGCTCGCGTTGGTCGCTTCGGCCATCGCCAGGGCCGCCGGCAGCGCGGGCGCGGTCGGGTGCGTGAGCAGGCCGTAGACGCGGTCCTTGGCCACCGCGAGCTGCGTGTCGTCGTAGTCGTCGGCGTGGATGCCCACGCCGTTGGCGAAGGCGGCGAAGCGCGGCGCGATCTTCTGGCTCGTGCCGATCACGGTGGCCGGGCCGGCGCCGAGGTGCAGCTCGCCCAGGTGCCGGCGCACCAGTTCGCCGCAATGGCTGGCGCCGCCCGAAAGCGCGAGGCCCAGGCCATCGAGGATGTGCTTCTTGCCGAGGATCACGACCTCGGCGGGCAGGTCCTTGAGCTGCGTGCCCTGGATGAATTCGGCGACGTAGCGGGTCAGGTTGTCGGTCATCAACTTTCCTCCTTCGTGTTCATTGGGCCAATGCGCGGCAGTGCTCGGGCGGCAGGTGCAGCCACACCTGCTCGCCCGCGGGCACGCTGGTGCCGGGCGGCGCGACGGCGCGCACGCTCTGGCCGTCGGGCAGGTCGACCAGGTAGTCGCGGTGCGAACCCAGGTAGATCTGGCGCGCCACCCTGCCCTGCGCGCTGTTGGTCGCGCCCTCGGGCCGCGCGGTGCCCAGGCGCACGTCGTGGTGGCGCACCGAGACCGCCGTCTCGCCGGTCGCCGAGAAGTCACCGCTGGCGCAGCGCAGGACGAGGCCGTTGCCGCAGGCCACGCCGTCCTGGCCGTCCCAGCGGCCCTTGAGAATGTTGGTGCCACCTATGAAGCGCGCGACGAACTCGGTGCGCGGCCGCTGGTAGACGTCTTCCGGCGAGCCGGCCTGCTCGATCACGCCCTGGTTCATCACCACGATCAGGTCGGCGGTCGTCATCGCCTCGGCCTGGTCGTGCGTGACGTACACCGTGGTGTAGCGGTACTTGTCGTGCAGGCGGCGGATCTCGAAGCGCATCTCCTCGCGCAGGTTCGCATCCAGGTTGGAGAGCGGCTCGTCCAGCAGCAGCGTCTCGGGCTCCACCACCAGCGCGCGCGCGAGCGACACGCGCTGCTGCTGGCCGCCGGAAAGCTCGCCCGGATAGCGCTGCGCCAGCTGCGAGAGCTTGGTCGCCGCCAGGATGGTGTCGGCGCGCTGCTGCGCTTCGGCCTTCCCGAGCCCGCGCAGCTTGAGGCCGTAACTGACGTTCTCCATCACCGTCATGTGGGGCCACAGCGCGTAGCTCTGGAAGATCATCGACATGTTTCGGCGCTCGGGCGCCTCGCTGCCGCCGGGCGCGGACACGCGCCGGCCGCCGACGCGGATCTCGCCGCCGTCCGGCTCCGCGAAGCCGGCGATCAGGCGCAGCGTGGTGGTCTTGCCGCAGCCCGAAGGCCCTAGCAGGCAGACCAGCTGGCCCTTGTCGACCGAGAGCGTCACGTCCTTGACGACCGCCTGCGCGCCATAGCGCTTGGTGAGGCCCTGGAGTTCGAGGAATCCCATCAGTTTCCTTAGCGCAGTGCGGGCAGGCGCGGGCCGCCCAGCAGCGGCAGGCGGTTGGCCAGCCAGACGACGAAGAACGAGACGACCAGCAGCATGATCCCGAGCACGGAGATCGCGCCCATGTCGCCGCTTTCGTTGAGGTCGTAGATGATCACGGAGACCAGCTTGGTGTTGGCCGTGGTCAGCAGGATGGTGGCGGAGAGTTCGCGGATGGTGCCGATGAAGACGAAGCACCAGGTCGCGATCACGCTGGAGCGCAGCAGCGGCGCGGTGATCAGCCGCAGCGTCTGCAGGCGCGAAGCGCCGAGGATGCGGCTGGCCTCTTCCAGCTCCGGATGGATGCCGTGGAAGGCCGCGGACATCTGCTGGTAGCCGCCCGGCATCTCGATGGTAAGGAAGGCCACCAGCAGGATCCACAGCGTTCCGTACAGCATCAGCTGCGGGTGCGAATAGGTGAGGAACAGGCCGACGCCCAGCACGATGCCCGGGATGGCCACCGGCGCGGTCGCCAGCAGGCCCAGGATCCACGCGCCGCGCACCGGCGCGCGCGACACCATGTAGGCCGCGAGCAGCGCGATGCCGGTGCCAATCGTCGCGGTCGCGAAGCCGAGCAGGAAGGTGTTGCTCATGGCCAGCCGCGTCGCCGAGAACTCGAAGAACACGAAGTGGAAGTTGTGCAGCGTGAGGCCGGTGCCGGCCCAGCCCGCCACGCCGCTCTTGGTGAGCGCCGTCTTCAGCAGCGCCGCATAAGGCAGCAGCACGGTGAGGGCCAGCACGACGAGCACGAACAGCCAGGCCACCGGCATCCAGGCGCCCAGGTGCAGCACGCGCGGCTCGCCGCTCTTGCCGCCCAGGACGGTGTAGCCCTTGCGGCCCAGGATCCAGGTCTTGCCTTGCAGCAGCAGCACCGTGATCACCAGCAGCGGCAGCGCCGCGGCGGCGGCCAGGCCCGGCTTGGGCGGGAACTGGAACAGGCTCCAGATCTTGGTGGTGATGACGTGGAAGCCGGCGGGCAAGGCCAGGATGGCCGGCGAGCCGAACATGGTCAGGGCCTGCAGGATCGCGATCAGCGAGCCGGCCAGCATGGCGGGCAGCACCAGCGGCAGCGTGATCTTGCGCAAGGTGGTGAAGGGTCGCGCGCCGAGAATGGACGACGCGTCTTCCAGGTCGGAGGGCACGCGATCGAGGCCGTTCGCGACCAGCGTGAACACGTAGGGAAAGGTGTAGCAGGCGATGGCGAACACCAGCCCGCCGAAGCTGTAGATGTTCAGGAGCGGCGGGGCGTACTGCTCCGCGCCCGTCAGCGAACGCCACGCGACGTTGAGCATCCCGCTGTTCGGCGCTGCCAGCAGTTCCCAGGCGATCGCGCCCAGGAAGGGCGGCGTCACGAAGGACGCCAGCACCAGCATGCGCACGGCGCGCCGGCCCGGCAGGTCGGTGCGCGACACCAGCCAGGCGAGCGGCGTGGCGATCGCGCAGGACAGCACGCCCACGCCCAGCGCCATGCCGATCGCCAGCACGAAGGGCTTGCGCAGCGTGGCGTCGTTCAGCAGCGCGGCGAAGTTGCCCAGCGTGAAGTTGCCGTTCTTGTCGGCGACGCTGTACCAGGCCAGCCAGGCCAGGGGCAGCACCACCAGGACGGCCAGCACCGCGGCCAGCGCGACGAACGCCGGCTTGAGCAGGTCGATGCGGAGGCGGGGCTTGGCGAGCGTTGCGGAAGCGGGAAGCGCGACCGTCACGGGCTCAGGTCCCGAAGAATTCTTCGTACTTCTTCTTGATGTTTTCCGGATCCAGCTTCTCGGGATCGGAGTGCAGCAGCTTGATCTGCGACAGCGGCGTGCGGCCGGCCTTTTCCTTCACCTCGGGATGGAAGGAGCGCAGGCCGCCCACGTCGCTATTGAGCTGCTGCGCTTCCCGGGTGAACATGAAGTGGTAGAACAGCTTCGCCCCGTTGGGGTTGGGCGCGTTCTTCAGGACCGCGGCGTTGCCCACCACCAGCGGCGTGCCCTCGGGCGCGTACACCGGTTCGATCGGCACCCCGCTCTCCTTCAGCAGGAACACGTTGTATTCGTTGCCGTCGGCCATCACGGCGCGCTCGCCCGCGGCGAGCTTCTTGGGCGGCTCCGTGGACGACTGCACCTGCATCACCTTCTGCTTGCCCAGGGCTTCGAAGTACTTCCAGCCAAGCGGCGAGGTGCTCAGGGCCTGCGTGCCGGTCATGATCGTGCCGCTGTAGCCCGGGTGCGCCTTGACCATCTTGCCGTTCCACTTGGGATCCAGCAGGTCGGCGTGCGACTTGGGCGCCTGCTCCTTGGGAACCAGCTTGGTGTTGTAGGCGATCACCGAGAGGTGCGCGCGGTAGGCCGCGAACTGGCCGTCCGGGTCCTTTTCGTCCTTGGGCCAGAACTTCGCCACGTCGGTGGGCACGGCGGCCTGCAGCCAGCCCTGCTTCTTGAAGTACAGGAAGTGCACTTCGTCGGAAGTCTCGACGACGTCCGCCGTGTAGATCCTGCTGCCGTATTCCTGGTTGATGCGCTGGAAGATGCGCTCGGCGCCGGAGCGCTCCACCTGCACCTTGATGCCGGGGTACTTGGCCTCGAAGGCGCGGGCCAGCTTCTCGGCGACGGCGACGTCGGTGGCGGAATACCAGACCACCTTGCCTTCCTTCTGCGCGGCCGCGACCAGCTGCGGCGTGGCGTCGTAGGGCGCGGGCGCCTGGGCGAATGCGGGCGCCGCGAGCAGCGCGGCGGCGGCTGCGAGGGCGGCGAGGACGGGCTTGCCTGACATGCTTTGTCTCCTGTGAAAGGAAGCGCGGCTTCGACCGAGCCGCTGCGGGGCATCTTGGGCCCCGCTTTTCAAAGTGTCAACAGTTTCGGCCCTAACGTCGACAAACCGTCCGGCTGGACAAAGGGGTTCAGACCATCCGCTCGGGCCGCACCCACTGGTCGAACTGCTCCCCCGTGAGGTGGCCGGAGGCGACCGCCGCTTCGCGCAGGCTGGTGCCTTCCTTGTGCGCCTTCTTGGCGATGAAGGCGGCCTTGTCGTAGCCGATGTGCGGATTGAGCGCGGTCACCAGCATCAGCGAGCGCTCCACCAGTTCCTCGATGCGCTCGCGGTTCGGTGCTATGCCCACCGCGCAGTGCTCGTTGAAGCTGCGCATGCCGTCGGCCAGCAGGCGCGCGCTTTGCAGGAAGTTGTGCGCGATCATCGGCCGGAACACGTTCAGTTCGAAGTTGCCCGAGGCGCCGCCGAAGTTGATGGCGACGTCGTTGCCGAACACCTGGCAGCACAGCATCGTGAGCGCCTCGCACTGCGTGGGGTTCACCTTGCCCGGCATGATCGACGAGCCGGGCTCGTTCTCGGGGATGGTGATCTCGCCGATGCCGCTGCGCGGGCCGCTCGCCAGCCAGCGCACGTCGTTGGCGATCTTCATCAGGCTGGCGGCCAGCGTCTTCAGCGCGCCGTGTGCGTGCACCAGCGCGTCGGCAGCGGCCATCACCTCGAACTTGTTGGCCGCCGTCACCAGCGGCAGGCCCGTGAGGCGCGCCAGTTCGCCCGCGACCTGTTCCGCATAACCCTTGGGCGCGTTGAGCCCGGTGCCCACCGCGGTGCCGCCCAGCGCCAGTTCGCACAAGTGCGGCAACGCCGCGTGCAGGTGGCGGTCGGCCTGTTCCAGCTGGGCGACGTAGCCGGAGAACTCCTGGCCGAGCGTCAGCGGCGTGGCGTCCTGAAGGTGGGTGCGGCCGATCTTGACGATGTCGCGGAAGTCCGCGGACTTGCGCGCCAGCGTCTCGCGCAGCGCCGCCAGCGAAGGCAGCAGCCGGTTCCTGATGGCGTCGACCGCCGCGATGTGCATGGCGGTGGGGTAGACGTCGTTGGAAGACTGGCTCTTGTTGACGTCGTCGTTGGGATGGACCTTGCGGCCTTCGCCGCGCTGCCCGCCCAGGAGTTCGCTGGCGCGGTTGGCCAGCACCTCGTTGACGTTCATGTTGGTCTGGGTGCCGGAGCCGGTCTGCCAGACCACCAGCGGGAATTCGCCCGCCAGCTTGCCGTCCAGCACTTCGTCGGCCGCGGCGACGATGGCTGCCGCCTTCTGCTGGTCCAGCAATCCGAGCAGGTGGTTGACGACGGCGGAGGCGCGCTTGACCTGGACCAGCGCGCGGATGATCTCGCGCGGCTGCTGCTCGCCCGAGATGTCGAAGTTCTGCAGCGAGCGCTGGGTCTGGGCGCCCCAGAGGCGGTCGGCGGAGACGGCGATGGGGCCGAAAGTGTCGTGTTCGATGCGGGTGGACATGCCCGCACCGTAGCAGTTTTGGGCAGCCCCCGCTGCTCGGCCGCAGGCGCCCGGTATGCTGCGTCCATGAGCATGGAGCACCAGGTGGAGCATCGCCCCGGCTACACCGTGGTGCGGGCCGGCGGCGAACCTTCACTGGGGGAGTTCATTGCCTTCCTGCAGGAAATGGGCGCCACCAGCACCCGCTGGCCCGGCGACAGCGTGCTGTTCGACCTGCGCGGCATCCGCACCCTGACCACCTTCACCGAGCACTACGCCGTGGGCCAGGAGGTGGCGCGCCAGCTGCGCCACCTGCGCCGCGTGGCTTCGCTGGTGGCCGCCGACCGCGTCACGCGGGCAAGCGAAAAGACGGCGCGCCAGGCCGGGATGGACCTGACGGTGTTCACCGATGAAGGCGAGGCGATCGCCTGGCTGGAGCGGCCCTAGCGCAGCCAGTAGCCGCAGGCGGCCAGCAGGATCGCCGACACGGCGCACAGCGCGTAGGTGGCCGAAGCGGGGCGCGACCGCCGCGGCATGCCGGGACCGTCTTCCTCGAGCATCTGCTCGTACTCGATGGGATAGGGCGGCACCTCGCCGAAGCGGCGCACGGGAATCCGCGCGCCGGCGGAGGGCAGCACCGGCGCGCCGCAGATCGGGCAGGATTTGTCGTCGCGCCGCACCTGTGCGCCGCAGCTGTCACACCCAGACATGAATTGGAACTCCCGTTGCACGACCCGCAACCGCTCTGAAAAGAAGAGCTTTGAAATTAACTGGACAGCAGCAGAGCGTCAATCCACCCAAAGGGGTAGGAGGAAATCACGCCGCGCGGCGTGGCGCGAGCGACAGCAGCGCCTTCACGCCGTACAGGACGATGAGCGTTCCGTTCAGGTCGCCGACGAACATCGCGACGAAGCTGCGCAGCAGGTCGGTGTCGCCATGCAGGGCGAAGTAGACGTGGTGCAGCAGCGGACTGGCCACCGAGCAGCCCAGGCAAAGCCACAGCAGCCGGCGCGGCGTGAGGTTGGCGAGCGAGACGTCGAGGCCCCACGCATGCCGGCCGGCGCAGTACACGAGGTAGGGGGCGGCCGTGGCGATCAGGCCGCCCCAGAACGGCCGCTCGAACTGGCCCGGAAAGAAATACAGGAAGCTGGCCGCCCAGGACACGAGCAACAAGCCCACCACCCCGGCCTCGCCGAACAGCAGCGGGCAGAGCAGCCGCATCCCGGCGGGCAGGTAGACCCAGTTGATTCCCGGCACGAACTCCAGGCTGGCGAACAGCCAAGCGTTCAGCACCAGCAGCGCGGCAAACATCGCCATGGTGATGAACACGTAGGCGAGTTGCAGCCGGAAGGACGCCAGGGTCATGAAGTAACGCTTAAGATTGCACTGCTTTGTGGAGCGGTACGGGTGGCCGCGTTCTAGCACAGCAGTAGCTCCGGGAGAATCGGCGGGAAGGATGAAAATGACGGGCATGAAATCCAAGGCTAGTCCCGACGTCTACCTGCGCTTCCTGCAGCTGGCTGAAGCCATCCGTGGCCTACCCAGCCTGCCCCCGCTCGATCCCCTCGAAGAACGCATCCTGTCCTGGGTGGCGCGCGCCGCCCAGCGCGAGGAGCGCCTGTCGGTGCGCGACATGATGGCCAGGGAAGAGTTCGGCGCCCCGGCCACCATCCACGGCCGGCTCAAGTCCATGCGCGAAAAGGGCTGGATCACCCTGGCCGACACCGAAGACGCCCGGCGCAAGCAGGTGGCCCTGACGCGCGACGCAGTCAAGCATTTCGAGCGCCTGTCCAAGTGCATGGTGCAGGCGGCGAAGGGCGCGGCCTAGCTTCCGAGACGCGCTGCCAGCACCTGCAGCAGGTCCATGTCGGGCACGCCGTCGAGCAGCGCCAGGGCCTGCTCGGTCAGCGCGCGCGGCACCGGCCCGGTGAGATGCGTGAAGCGCTGCGCGTCGTCCGGGAACACGGCGAACAAGGCGTAGCCGCCGCCGGCCAGCCGGAGTGCGTACCAGGCGGCGGTGCCGGCCTCCTGCTCCACCACGTCGCAGGCGGAACGCAGGAAGCGCTCGAGCTCCGATTGCCGGCCTTCCCGGGCCGAGAATTTCAGCAGCAGTCCCCGGGTGATGGGGGCTGGGGCGGGCAGCTTGGGCAGCTTGTGCGCGAGCACCGCCAGCGTCTCGCTGCGCGCTTCGCTGGCGAGCAGCTCCGTGCCGGGGCTCGTGACGGCTGAGGGAAAGGCGAATACTCCGTATTCCGAACGCCCGAACTGCACCGCAAAGCAACTGCCCGCGGCGGCATCCAGCGCCGACACGAGAAAGGTTTCGAGTTCGTGGTCGCGGCCCTTGGCGGCTTCGAACCTCACCAGCAGTCCTTGCTTGCGCATGGACCGAGGCTACGCGGTTTCCGGCAACTCAGGCTGCGTACACGTAGACGAAGTACAGGTGCAGCACCGCGCCGGCCGCCACCATGCACGACACGCTGATGTGCACCGCCAGCAGCGCGACCGACGCCTTGCGCGCCGCGCGCGTGCCGAGCACGGTCCGCAGCGCGCCGGCCGCCACGGCCAGCGCCATGCCGTGGAAGACGCACAGCAGGAAGCCGCCGGGCGCCTGCCCGGCATGCGAGCCGAGCAGCAACAGCAGCACGGGCCCGCTCGCCTGGTGCAATGCAGTCAGCGCGCGCGCCCGCCGTTCCATGCCCGGCAAGCGGCGCAGCCAGCCGAGCGCCAGCGCGAAGGCCAGCAGCGCGCACATCGTGTAGCCCGTGAGCTGCTTGAAAAGCCCCGTGCCCTGGACGGGATGCAGGCGCAGGGCCTGCGGGAAGAAGAGCAGCGCCACCTCGAGCGCCAGCACCAGCAGCAGGCCGCACCAGGCCAGGCGCGCACTGGGGGTGGCGCGCTGGCGCGCTCGCGCCGCCTGCCGGGGCCGCGCAGCGGCGCGAGCGCGCGGACGCGCAGCGGGCCTGGCCGCCGGCGGCGGCAGCGTGAGCCCCTGCAAGGGCATGGCGGCGGAAGGCGAGAACGCGCTCATGGTTCGACGGCGGCCAGCAGGCCGTTCAAGGTGCGGGCCGAGTTCTGCGCTTCCACGGCCTTGCGGAAGGTCTCCAGGTCCGGCAGGAAGAAGCCGTCGCGCGGCCACTTGTCGCCGACGGCGGGCCGCGCCTCGGCCGGGAAACGCGCCACCTTCTGCAGGTAGGAACCGTAGGCCTCGACCGCCGATCCGCGCAGCTGGCGCACCATGCGCAGCATCGTTTCGGACGGCATCTGCTTGCCGGCATACGACCAGGTGGTCGCGCCCATCGGCTCGTTGAGCACCCAGTCCTTCTTCGGCGTGTCCGGATGCTGGTTGTGGCAGGTCACGCATGCCTGCGACGAGGCGCGGTCGGGGAACATCGCGGTGGTGCGCCCGAGCGCGGCATCGAAGAAGACCTTGGGCCGCAGCGTCTTCTTCACCTCCTGGTAGTGCGCCGCCTGTTCGCCCTTGAACAGGTTCTCCTTCACCAGCGGAAAGTCGGAGCCGAGGAACAGGCCGATGTCGGGCGCTTGCATCTGCAGCCGGTTGGAGGTTTCGCGCAGCAGCAGCGCCGGCAGCGGGCCGGCGGCGACGCCGTCCTTCTTCCAGTCCTCCTTGAAGGCCAGCCCCTGCTTGCTGCCCTCGCCGACGATCTCGCGGGTGTAGAGCGAGCGGATGGCGGCGTTCTCGGCGTCCAGCAGCGCCAGCACGGTTTCGGCCCGCACCATCTTGCCGCCGGCGGCGCCGTCGGGCAGCTCCGGCGGCGCCGACACGAACAGGTAGATCGCCAGCAGCACGAACACCGCGCCGCCCACCAGCGTGGACTTGCCGGGCCGCATCATCCGGGCCTCCCCGGCTTCGCCTTGACGACCGGATCGCCGAAGGGCGAAGGCCCGCCTTGCAGGTACTTGTTCAGCACTTCGAGCGTCGCGCCGTCCTGCAGCCGCAGCGGCGCGTTCCATTTGTGGTTGCCGTGGTAGTCGTGGCATTGCAGGCAGGTGGTCCACTGCTTGTTGCGCACGAGGAAGTCGTGCGTGGGCGAAGTGCGGTCGTCCTTCACCTTCATGTCCTGGTGGCAGCTCACGCAGTAGCCGGTGCTGGGCGCCGTCACGCGCACGGCCGAATGCTCGCGGTGGCAGCTGGCGCATTGCTGCGCGCCGGTTTCCGCGCGCGCCTGCGCGAAGCGCGGCTCGAGGAAGCGGTTGGGCGCGTGGCGATCATCCGAATTCGCATGGCACTGGATGCAGGTGGCCGACGTCACCGGCTGCATGCCGAGCACGGCGCTCGTCTGGCGCAGGCCGACCGCATGCTTGACCTTGGCCTGGAACGCCTGCCGCGTGGAGGCGGGCGACTCGACGTGGCAGGACATGCATTTCAGGTCCGCATGGCCGACGTTCGGGTGGCCATGCGGCCGCGCCTGCTCGAGCCCGGGCCACAGCAGCAGCAAAGGAACCAGCGCGAGCGCGGCGCCCACCGCCCACGCCTTGAAGCGCGAGCTGTGCGCCTGCGCCTGGCTGCCCAGCGCGAACAGCTCGACGTGGATGCGGCCCGCGGGGATGCCGGCGCGCTTGAGCGTGCGGTGCACCAGTTCGACGTAGCCCGCCGGCCCGCAGATGTAGAACTGCGCGTCGCGGTACTGCCCGGCCAGGATGCGGATCTTGGCCTGCGTGATCGGCCCGCGCGTCGTGGTTTCGCGCAGCGTGAAGGTGAAGCCGGGCCGGTCGTTCCTGCGCGCTTCGAACTCCGGCAGGAACGCGGCGTCGTCGGCATCGTTGGCGCTGTAGTGCAGGTGCATGGCGGCCTGCGGCGGCAGCGCATTGACCATGGCCATGGCCGGCGTGATGCCCACGCCGGCGGCAAAGAACATGTCGATGCGCTTGCCACCCGAGCCGAGCGCCGGTCCACCAGGCACCGAGACTTCGATCCGGCGCGCGCCGGCCTCGGCATCGAGCAGCCAAGGCGTCATCTCCCCGCCCGGCGTGCGCCGGATGCCGAGCGTGATCCTGCCGGCCCCCAGGTCCTGGGCGACCACGGTGTAGGTGCGTTCGACGACGCCCTGCCCCGTGTCGGCGCGCAGGACGACGTGCTGGCCGGGCAGCGCGCGCGGATAGGCCGCGTCGCCCGCCAGCGTGATGTCGACGCGGAAGATCAGCCGGTCCTGGCCGGCGAGATCGCGCGAGCGGGTGATGGGACGCGCCACCGCGGTGGCCGCGAACCAGGCCACCTGGCCCAGCGCCTCGCGCAGCGCCGGCAGGCAGCTGCCGCATTGCACGCCGCAGCCGAGGGCGGCCCCCAGCGATTCGACGCTGGCGCCCGGGTCGCCGGCGACGGCTTCCTCGATCTCGGCAAAGCTCACGCCCGCGCACTGGCAAGCCACGCCCCGCCTGGAACAGGCCGGGGTGGGTGTCGTGGGGGCTGCGGCCGGCGGTTTCACGGCAGCGGGGAATGCCCGGACGTCAGGACGTGCGGTCGGCCAGCGGGTAGAGCTCGGTGTTCTCGCGCTGGATGCGCTTGGTGAGCGCCGCGAACACGGCCTGGGTCTCGCTGGCGAAACCGGCCGGGTCCTTGCGGATCGCCGAAACCTGCCACTTGTCGTTGTACGTCCCGAACACCTTGCCGAGGCCGCCCATCTCGTCCATGAACTTCTTGGCCATGCCCTTGGCGTCGGCATCCTTGCGCTCCATGAGCCGCGGATACAGGGCCTGGTCTTCCATGGCGAGGTGGAAGTTGAGCTTGCCCGCCAGGTTGCTCAGCAGCTTGCGCAGCACGGCGGCGTCCGCCTCGCCCTTGAGTTCGGTGCTCATGTCCTTGGCGATGACCAGGATTTCGTTGTGCTGGGTCCGGAATTTGTCGGTAAAGCTCATGCTGGCCTCCCTCGGTGAAGTGGAAACCAACTGTAACCAGTGGATACAAATAGCCCGATCTAGGGTTTCTACTGAGGGAATTCGCTTAACCGTGATGGATTCGGCAGGGCGGCCGGAAATCGTGCGCATGGCGGCAGGCGGCGTTGCTCTTGTTGTTCGCCTGCCGGCAATCGACCTTCGCGATGCGCGCCTCCTGCTTGGCGCCCTGGTTGGCCTTGCGGCCGTCCGGGCGCTGCTGCGACTGCTCGGTAGCGAACGCGGTCGCCCACGGTGCTCGGCAGCGCTCTGGGATAATCGAAGACCATGACGACCTTGATCAAAGCAGCCGACCTGATCGAATCCATCGCCGCGGCGCTGCAGTACATCTCCTACTACCACCCCGCCGACTACATCGCCCACCTCGCCCGCGCCTACGAGCGCGAGCAGAGCCCGGCGGCCAAGGACGCCATCGCGCAGATCCTGACCAACAGCAAGATGAGCGCGACCGGCCACCGGCCGATCTGCCAGGACACCGGCATCGTCAACGTCTTCCTGAAAATCGGCATGGACTGCAAGCTGGAAGGCTTCAGCGGCAGCCTGGAAGACGCGGTCAATGAAGGCGTGCGCCGCGCCTACCTGCACCCCGACAACACCCTGCGCGCCTCGGTCGTGGCCGACCCGCACTTCGCCCGCAAGAACACCAACGACAACGCGCCGGCGGTGGTCAACGTCGAACTGGTCCCCGGCAACAGGGTCGACGTGACCGTCGCGGCCAAGGGCGGCGGCAGCGAGAACAAGAGCAAGATGATGATGCTCAACCCCAGCGACTCCATCGTCGACTGGGTGCTCAAGACCGTGCCCACCATGGGCGCCGGCTGGTGTCCTCCGGGCATGCTGGGCATCGGCATCGGCGGCACCGCGGAGAAGTCCGTGCTGCTGGCCAAGGAAGCGCTGATGGAAGACATCGACATGTACGAGCTGCAGGCCAAGGCCGGCCGCGGCGAGAAGCTGTCGCAGGTCGAGGAGATGCGCCTGGAGCTGTACGAGAAGGTCAACGCCCTCGGCATCGGCGCGCAGGGCCTGGGCGGCCTCACCACCGTGCTGGACATCAAGATCAAGATGTTCCCCTGCCACGCCGCCGGCAAGCCGGTCGCGATGATTCCCAACTGCGCGGCGACGCGCCACGCGCACTTCACCATGGACGGTTCCGGCCCGGTCTACCTCGATCCGCCGAGCCTGGACCTGTGGCCGCAGGTGGCCTGGCAGGCCGACACGCAGAAGAGCAAGCGCGTCGACCTGAACACGCTGACCAAGGAAGAAATCGCAACCTGGAAGGCCGGCCAGACGCTGCTGCTGAACGGCAAGATGCTCACCGGCCGCGACGCGGCGCACAAGCGCATCCAGGACATGCTGGCCAAGGGCGAGAAGCTGCCGGTGGACTTCACCAACCGCGTCATCTACTACGTCGGCCCGGTCGACCCGGTGCGCGACGAGGTGGTGGGCCCGGCCGGCCCGACGACGTCGACCCGCATGGACAAGTTCACCGACATGATGCTGGCGAAGACCGGCCTGATCGGCATGATCGGCAAGTCCGAGCGCGGCCCGGAAGCCATCGCTTCCATCAAGCAGCACAAGGCGGCGTACCTGATGGCCGTGGGCGGCGCGGCCTACCTGGTCTCGAAGGCGATCAAGCAGTCCAGGGTGCTCGGCTTCGCCGACCTGGGCATGGAAGCGATCTACGAATTCGACGTGGTCGACATGCCGGTGACGGTGGCGGTGGACTCGCACGGTACGAGCGTGCACACCACCGGCCCCGCCGAGTGGTCCAAGCGCATCGCGACCGGCGAATTCAAGAAGATTCCGGTCGCGGCGGCCTGAACCTGATGGGGGAGAGGCCGGGGTCTATCCCTTGGCCGCAGCGAAGGGCGGGAGTAGAGTCGATTCCCCGGATGGTTCGAGGAGAACGCCATGGGTGGTGCCATTCCAGGGCCCTTGTGCAACCTTCACAAGAGGCCGAAGTTCCTGGACGACGGAACGATGTGCCGCTGCGAGTCGCCCCTGCCCGGCCCCACCGGAACCGAACTGTCGATGTGGGACCACCCCACCTGGGGAAAGTCGGCGCCCAGCTACCTGGGCAACGAACGATGGTTCGAGCAGCGGTACCCCGACCTCCTGGAGCATGCGCGCACGGTCTTCGTCGAAGCGGTCAACGACTGGGTCGACAGGAACTGGGGCGAGAAGCAGTACGACGAGGTGAGCCCGCGGATCCGCGTCATCGGGAAGAACATCTACAACAGCGATGACGAGGCAACCCGCAACAAGGCCCTCCTGAAGGCCCTGGCCTCGCCGAAGCGCTTCCTGTTCGACAACGCCTTCGAAGCTTGCGGGGACGTCCGCCAGTCGAAGTGGGAGGCCGACAAGGTCCTGGGCCAATTCGCCATCGACATCGTGACGCCGGTGACGATCAACTACTCGCAGCAGATGGTCCGGATCGAGCCGGTCCATTCGTTCGCGTGGAGCACGGAGATGTACGTGGACGACACCATGGGCTTGCAGCCGAACGACCCGATCGTGACGGGGATCCTCGCGCAGCCCTTGCTCGACAATGTACCGAGTCGCCGGGTGAAGCGCGCCAAGTGGCAGATCGGCGGCAGCGGCGTGAAAAAGGACTCCTGAGGCCGGCGGGGCGAAATTTCCTGTCGCATCGGCCTGAACTTGTCTGGCGCCGGACCAGCCGCCGAACGCTCTACAGTGCGGGGATGGATCAGGATCGTCCCATCGGAGTGTTCGACAGCGGCGTCGGCGGCCTGAGCGTGCTGCGCGCGCTGCGCGCCGAGCTGCCCGCCGAAGACTTCGTCTACTTCTCCGACGCCGGTCACGCCCCTTACGGCGAGAAGGGCGAACAGTTCGTGTCGGACCGCTCGCTGTCCATCGCGGTCGACCTGCTGGAGCGGCATCGCATCAAGGGCCTGGTGATCGCCTGCAACACGGCGACGGCCGCGGCGGTGCACCTGCTGCGCGCGCGGCACAACCAGTTGCCGGTGGTCGGCGTCGAACCCGCACTCACGCCCGCCGCGGCCCTGACGAAGACCGGCAAGGTGGCAGTGCTCGCCACGCGCGGCACGCTGGGCAGCGCGAAGTTCCAGGCCTTGCGGGATTCGCTGCGCGACCAGGCGGAGTTCGTGCTGGTGCCTTGCGACGGGCTGGCGGCAGCCATCGAGGCCGACGACCAGGAACAGATCGCTTCGCTGTGCCGGAAGTACACGCGCGATCTCGAAGGGGTCGACACGCTGGTACTGGGGTGCACGCACTATCCCTTTGCGGCGCAGGTGTTCCGTCAGCTGCTGGGGCCCGGGGTGCAGCTGGTGGAGACGGGCGAGCCGGTGGCGCGGCAGACGCGGCGGCTGCTGGAGGCGCAGGGCCTGTTGAAGCCGGAAGGCAGCGGCGCCGTGCACTGGCAGACGACGGGCTCGCAGGAGGCCTTGCGGGCCGCGGCTTCGCGCTGGCTGGGACTCTGATCGGCCCTGCCCTTCACCCCTGCGAAAAGAACACGTCCAGCGTCGGGAAGCGATCCTTCCCCTCGATGCAATCCAGCAGGTAGAGCGCCAGCCCGGGGTCCCCGGTCCACAGCGAATGGCGCCACTGCCCGTATTCCTCGCGCGCCTGCTCCACCTGGGCGATGCCGTGCATCGCGAAGGCCCGCGCGCGGCCCAGCCATTTTTCCTCGCCGAAGCGCCGATAGAGCTTCAGGAACGCATAGCCGTTGCCGCCCGTGCCGTGGCACAGGTTCGCGCCCTTGCGCAGCGGCCCGGCCTGCCAGGTCGCCTCGCCGGCGGCGCGCAGCACGTCGTCGAGTTCGCGGTCGGGGGAATCCGCCAGGCAGATCACGAAGCCCGGAGCGCCGTGGCAGTACTGCATCAGCAGCTGGCCGCCGCGCGGCGCGTCCAGCTGCGCGCGCCAGTTCGCGAGGCTGCCCTGCCACTCCGCATTGCGCACCACGGTGTTGGAGATGCACTGCTGCCACTCGAGCCATTCCTGCGCGGGCAGCAGGTCGCGCCCGGCAATGATGGGCGACGCGGTCGCGACGAAACCGTGCACCGCATCGAGGTAGGTGGAAGTGCGGCCGTACAGGTCCTGCGTCCAGTACAGGCACTCCTCCTTGTCCGACCATTGCAGCTGGCTCCAGAGCGTGCGCGCCGCGCCCAGGAAGAGACGCGACCAGCGCGCATCGCCGGTCGCGCGAAAGAGGAACAGGGCCGCCAGCAGGCTGCCCGGGGCGCCCCACATCAGCTCGCGGGCCGGGTGCTCGAAGTTGGCCGCGATGTGCTCCGCGAGCAGCTCCGCGGTGCGCGCATCGGGCTGCAACCATTGGCGCAAGAGCAGCGCGCCCGTTTCGCCCATCATGTAGGAACCCGGCTCGCTCTCGTCGAGGCCGCGCAGTTCGGCGATCGACTGCGCGTAGTCGTTGTGCAGCTCCACCGCGCCACGCGCCTGCAGCATGTGCAGCGCCCAGTGCACCCCGGCATCGCCGAAATACAGTCCTTGCAGCGGCGTGGGGTTCTTCTTCATGTCGAGCCGGTGCGTGGGCCAGCCCTGCCCCGGCAGGAAGGCCTCCTCCGTGCCTTCGACGATGCGCTCCACCATCTCGCGCGCGGCCGCGGCATCCCAGCCCAGCGTGCGCAGGGGCTCGTGCCGTTCCGGGTCGAACATCATGCGGCGGCTCCCGCGAGCGCCGCGCCGCGTCCGCGCTGCACGTCCACCTTCAGCAGCAGCACCAGGCCGACCACGAACATCACCGCCGTCGACATGATGGCCATGCGCTGGTTGCCGCCGGTGGCCCAGGTGATGGCGCCGTAGGTGAGCGGTCCGATGATGCTGGAGAGGCGGATGGCGAAGGTCCACAGGCCGTAGAACTCGGCCAGCTGCGTCGGCGGCGCGAACATGCCGGCCAGCGCCCGGCCGGCCGACTGGCTGGATCCCATGCACAGGCCCGCGATGGTGGCGGCCCACCAGAACTGGCCCTTGGTCTGCGACAGCGCCGCGATGATGCACACGACCACCCACCCCACCAGCGTGCTGCCCAGGGCCAGCTTGTGGCCGATGCGGTCCTGCAGGTAGCCCCAGGCGAACGCGCCGCCGGCGGCCGCGAGGTTCAGCACGAAGATCAGCACCATCGTTTCCTGCTGCTGGAAGCCGATCACCGACTCCGCGTAGATGGCCGCCAGCGAGATCGCCACCGAGACGCCGCCCTGGTAGAACACCGCGCAGGCCATCAGCCACATGAAGTCGCGGTAGCGGCGCGCGTCCTGGAAGGTGCGGCGCAACTGGCGCAGCGACGCGGCGACGCCGCCTTCGCGCAGCGCCTCCGGATTGGGACGCGCGCGCTCCTGCAGCAGGCGGAAGGTGACCGTGGACGCGAGGCCGTAGACGACCGCCGTGATCAACATCGTCACCGGCACGAAGGTGGCCGCGGGAACGGCATGTGCCTGCGACCAGATCACGTAGCCCAGGCAGATGCCCAGCGTGAGCATGCCGCCGAAGTAACCGAAGGACCAGCCCCAGCCGCTCACCTTGCCCAGGGACTCGGCGCGCGCGAGCTCCGGCAGGAAGGCCGCCGTGAGCGACTCCCCATAGCTGTAGAACACGTTGGAGACGATGATCAGCAGCATCGCGAACACGACCTCGCCGGGCCGCGCGAATGCGAGGCCCGCGGTGGCGAGCACGCAGCCTAGCGTGACGAGGGCCAGGACGCGTTTCTTGGCGCCGCGCAGGTCGGCATAGGCGCCGATGCTGGGCATGGTCAGCATCACGATCGCATACGAGATGCTGAGCGCGAGGGTCCAGGCGAAGGTGGCCCACTGCGCCTTCTGCGCGATGCCGCCGACGAAGTACGCCGCGAAGACGGCGGTGATGACGACCGTGGTGTAGCCGGAGTTGGCGAAGTCGTACATCGCCCAGCCGAACACCTCGCGCTTGCGCACGCCGGGGTTCAGGGCGTCCTGGGAAAAGAGTGGCATAGGGGCTGGAGGCTAGGTGCTGGAGGCTGGGGAATCGTCGTCACGCCGGCGCATTATCCCTAGCCTCTAGCCTCGAGCCTCTAGCCCCTTGAGTTCAGTGCAGGTGCCGCGGCCGGCGGCCGCCTCCATGCCCGCCGCCCGAACCGCCGCCGCTGCCGCGCGGCGGCTTGCCCAGTTCGAGCGAATTCACCAGCGCGTCGAAGCGCTGCGAGAACAGCTTGTCGACTTCCGCCACCACGCCATCGAGTTCGTTGGTGTCGAAGTGGCGTTCCATCAGGTTCACCACGTCCTGCACCAGCAGGTCGCGCTGCACCTGCATGATGGCCGCGGGCGTGGGGCCGACGAACAGCATCAGGAAGTCGTCGCGCGACTCGTCTTCCGGCGGCGCCTCTTCCTCGTCGAACTCGGCGTCGTAGAAGGTCACCTCGATCGCGGCGCCCTCCTCGGCCAGTTCGTTGAGCGACATGCACATCTCGTCGAGCTGCTGGCGAAAGTCCACGTCGCCGGCGACCGTCCAGCACATCGTCAGCAGGTGCTCCTGCGCGTCGAACTTGATGCCGGGCTCTTCCTCGTAGGCGCTTTCGGCGCCGTCGGCCAAGGACTTGGCGCCGGAGTAGGTCCACAGCGGCTTGAGCGCTTCCTGCAGCTGGGCGTAGGTGACCCCATCGCGCAGCGGCACGTCGCCGTGCACGTGGATCTCAAAAGGGGCGTCGTATTGGGACATGTGCCTCATTGTCCGCCAAATGGTGCCTCGAGCCGGAATCGAACCGGCACGCCTTGTTAGGGGCGGCGGATTTTAAGTCCGCTGTGTCTACCGATTTCACCATCGAGGCGCGCCAAACAAAAAGGGGAAGCCGGCTGGCTTCCCCTTGTGCGTTGGAGCGGCAGAAGAGTCTCGAACTCTCGACCTCAACCTTGGCAAGGTTGCGCTCTACCAACTGAGCTACTGCCGCATCGACTTTTCCTGGAGGCGCGAAGCGGAGTCGAACCGCTCTAGACGGATTTGCAATCCGTTGCATAACCGATTTGCTATCGCGCCAAACCGTTAATCAAAAGGGGCACTGGACGTGCCCCTTCATGAAAGGATCTGGAGCGGCAGAAGAGTCTCGAACTCTCGACCTCAACCTTGGCAAGGTTGCGCTCTACCAACTGAGCTACTGCCGCATCGAGCCGAGATTATAGACCAAGTTTTTGGGGCTCCTCGACGGGAGCCCCAAAAACACGCGGCACCCCGCTCAGTGCTTGATGGCGACCGGGCGCGCGCCCTCCACCACCGGTGCGGCGGCAGCCGGCTCTTCATCCGCCAGTGCCGTAGGCGAGCGCTCCAGGGCGACCTCGAGCACCTTGTCGATCCACTTCACCGGCACGATCTCGAGGTCGTTCTTCACGTTCTCGGGAATGTCCTGCAAGTCCTTGGCGTTCTCCTCCGGGATCAGCACCGTCTTGATGCCGCCGCGCAAGGCCGCCAGCAGCTTTTCCTTCAGGCCGCCGATCGCCGTCACCTCGCCGCGCAGCGTGATCTCGCCGGTCATGGCGACGTCCGCGCGCACCGGGATTCCGGTCAGCGCCGACACCAGGGCCGTCGTCATCGCCGCGCCCGCGCTCGGGCCGTCCTTCGGCGTGGCGCCATCGGGCACGTGGATGTGGATGTCCTTCTTCTCGAACAGTTCGTCCTTGATGCCCAGCGCGCGCGAGCGGCTGCGGACCACGGTGCGGGCTGCCTCGACCGACTCCTTCATCACGTCGCCGAGCGAGCCGGTGCGCTGGATGACGCCCTTGCCCGGCATCAGCGCGGCCTCGATCGTCAGCAGGTCGCCGCCGACTTCGGTCCACGCCAGGCCGACCACCTGGCCCACCTGGTTCTGCGCTTCGGCGCGGCCGTAGGTGAACTTGCGCACACCCAGGAAGTCGTTGAGGTTCTCAGCGTTGACGCGCACCAGCGGCGTCATCTTCTTCAGCTGCAGGCCCTTCACCACCTTGCGGCAGATCTTGGACAGCTCGCGCTCCAGCGAGCGCACGCCGGCTTCCCGCGTGTAGTAGCGGACGATGTCGCGCACGGCCGATTCCTCGACCAGCAGTTCCGTTTCCTTCACGCCGTTGTTCTTCATCTGCTTGGGCAGCAGGTAGCGCATCGCGATGTTGGTCTTCTCGTCCTCGGTGTAGCCCGAGAGGCGGATGACTTCCATCCGGTCCAGCAGCGCCGGCGGGATGTTCATCGAGTTCGAGGTCGCCACGAACATCACGTCCGACAGGTCGAAGTCGACCTCGACGTAGTGGTCGCTGAAGGTGTGGTTCTGTTCCGGGTCCAGCACTTCCAGCAGCGCCGAAGCCGGATCGCCGCGGAAGTCCTGCCCCAGCTTGTCGATCTCGTCCAGCAGGAACAGCGGATTGCGCGTCCCCACCTTGGAGAGCGACTGCAGCACCTTGCCCGGCATCGCGCCGATGTAGGTGCGGCGGTGGCCGCGGATCTCCGCCTCGTCACGCATGCCACCCAGGGCCTGGCGGACGTACTTGCGGCCGGTCGCCTTGGCGATCGACTGCCCCAGCGAGGTCTTGCCGACGCCCGGGGGGCCGACCAGGCACAGGATGGGCGCCTTGACCTTGTCGACGCGTTGCTGGACCGCGAGATATTCCAGGATGCGGTCCTTGACCTTCTCCAGGCCCCAGTGGTCTTCGTTCAGCACGTCTTCGGCGTACTGCAGGTCGTGCTTGATCTTGGTCTTCTTGGCCCAGGGCAGGTTGGTGAGCACCTCGATGTAGTTGCGCACCACCGTCGCCTCGGCCGACATCGGCGACATCAGCTTCAGCTTCTTCAGCTCCGCGTCCGCCTTCTTCTTGGCGTCCTTGGGCATCTTGGCCTGCTTGATCTTCTTTTCGATCTCCTCGATGTCGGCGCCTTCTTCGCCTTCGCCGAGTTCCTTCTGGATCGCCTTGACCTGTTCGTTCAGGTAGAAGTCGCGCTGGTTCTTCTCCATCTGCCGCTTCACGCGGCCGCGGATGCGCTTGTCGACGTTGAGGATCTCGACCTCGCGCTCGATCTGCTCGAACAGGTTGTCGAGGCGCTCCTTGACGTCGGCGAGGTCGAGCACGACCTGCTTGTTGTCGAGCTTCAGCGGCAGGTGCGCGGCGATCGTGTCGGCCAGGCGGCCCGGATCGTCGATCGAGGCGATCGAGGTCAGGATCTCGGGCGGGATCTTCTTGTTCAGCTTGACGTACTGGTCGAACTGCTGGAGCACCGCGCGGCGCAGGGCCTCGATCTCGGCGCTCTTGCCGTCCAGGTCGCCGGATTCGACCGGCACCACCGTGGCGGTGAAATGGGCGCTGCCGTCCTGGATGCGGCTCACGCGGGCGCGCTGCTGGCCTTCGACCAGCACCTTCACGGTGCCGTCGGGCAGCTTCAGCATCTGCAGGATGGTGGAGATGCAGCCGACTTCGAACATGTCGGCGACCGAGGGCTCATCCTTGGCCGCGGCTTTCTGGGCCACCAGCATGATGCGGCGCTCGGCTTCCATCGCGGCTTCCAGGGCCTTGATGGACTTCGGGCGGCCGACGAACAGCGGGATGACCATGTGGGGGAACACCACCACGTCGCGCAGGGGCAGAAGCGGCAGGTCCATCGGTTCAGCTGGCAAGGGGGTATGTCCGGACATGGAGCTCCTCTAAGTTACTCAACCGAATATGGCTGGCATGCAGCCATTTTCAACCCGGCTGCACCCAGTCGGGGGCAGGCCGGACGGATTGGCACAAAAAAAATGGGGCTGCGACGGCCCCACTTCCTCATCAAGCTTTCTTCGCCGCTTCGCGGTACACGAGCAGCGGTGGCTTGTTGTCGTCGATCGTGCTTTCCTCGACCACCACCCTCTCCACGTTGGAGATGTTCGGCAGTTCGAACATGGTGTCGATCAGAGACTGCTCCAGGATGGAGCGCAGGCCGCGGGCGCCGGTCTTGCGGTTGAGCGCCTTGCGGGCGATGGCCTTCAGCGCATTGGGCCGCACTTCGAGCTCGACGCCTTCCATGCCCAGCAGCTTGGCGTACTGCTTCACCAGCGCGTTCTTGGGCTCGGTCAGGATCTGCACCAGGGCGTCCTCGGTCAGTTCCGCCAGGGTGGCGACCACCGGCAGGCGGCCGACGAGTTCCGGGATCAGGCCGAACTTGATCAGGTCTTCCGGCTCGACTTCGCGGAACATGTCCGTGAGGCTGCGCTCCTTCTTGCTGCGCACCTTGGCCGAGAAGCCGATGCCCGAGGCTTCGCTGCGCTGCTCGATCACCTTCTCCAGTCCGGCGAAGGCGCCGCCGCAGATGAACAGGATGTTGGTCGTGTCGATCTGCAGGAAGTCCTGGTTCGGGTGCTTGCGCCCGCCCTGCGGCGGCACGCTGGCCATGGTGCCTTCGATCAGCTTCAGCAGCGCCTGCTGCACGCCCTCGCCCGACACGTCGCGGGTGATCGAGGGGTTGTCGCTCTTGCGCGAGATCTTGTCGATCTCGTCGATGTAGACGATGCCGCGCTGGGCCCGCTCCACCTCGTAGTTGCAGTTCTGCAGCAGCTTCTGGATGATGTTCTCGACGTCCTCGCCCACGTAGCCGGCTTCGGTCAGCGTCGTCGCGTCGGCCATCACGAAGGGCACGTCCAGCATGCGCGCCAGCGTCTGCGCCAGCAGCGTCTTGCCGCTGCCGGTGGGGCCAATCAGGAGGATGTTGCTCTTGGTGAGCTCGACTTCGTCCTTCTTGGCCTTGTCCTTGTGGCGCAGCCGCTTGTAGTGGTTGTAGACGGCGACCGACAGCGTGCGCTTGGCCGCTTCCTGGCCGATCACGTAGTTGTCGAGGTTGGTCTTGATCTCGTTGGGCGTCGGCAGGTCGCCGCGCGCCTCGCGCTGCTCGTCACCCGCGGGCAGTTCGTCGCGGATGATCTCGTTGCACAGGTCGATGCACTCGTCGCAGATGAAGACCGAGGGGCCCGCGATCAGTTTCTTGACCTCGTGCTGGCTCTTCCCGCAGAACGAGCAGTAAAGCGTTTTCTCGCTGGAGGAGCCTTTTCGGTCGGCCATGGATCCGTGCCTTCGTAACTTGTTTCAATGATAACCATACAACAAACGGCGCCCCGGTTTCCCGGAGGCGCCGTTGCTGGACTGCAACCGCGGTGCGGGGTGGTGTTCAGGGCCGTTTTGCGATGACCTGGTCGACCAGGCCGTAGGCCTTGGCCTCGTCCGCTTCGAGGAAGTAATCCCGATCGGTGTCGCGCTCGATCTTCTCGAGGGGCTGGCCCGTGCGCTCCGCCAGGATCTTGTTCAACTGCGCCTTGGTCTTCAGGATGTCGCGGGCGTGGATCTCGATGTCCGTCGCCTGGCCCTGCATGCCGCCCAGGGGCTGGTGGATCATGATCTTCGAGTTGGGCAGCGAGAAGCGCTTGCCCTTCTCGCCGGCCGCCAGCAGGAAGGCGCCCATCGAGGCCGCCATGCCCGTGCACAGGGTGGACACCGACGGCTTGATGAAGTTCATCGTGTCGTAGATCGCCATGCCGGCGCTGACGCTGCCGCCCGGGGAGTTGATGTACAGCGAGATGTCCTTGTCGGGGTTCTCGCTTTCCAGGAACAGCAGCTGGGCGACCACCAGGTTGGCCGTCTGGTCGTTCACGGGGCCGACCAGGAAGATCACGCGCTCGCGCAGAAGGCGCGAATAGATGTCGTAGGACCGCTCGCCGCGGCCGGATTGCTCGATGACGATGGGCACCATGCCAAGGGCTTGGGTGTCGAGTGCGCTCATGGGGGAAATCGCTCCGTTGTGTGGCTGTACTTTAGCCTGAATGGAGTTGGGGCCTGGGCGGCCTTTCACAAGACCGCCCAGGCCCCAGCCTTGTCATCCCGGCCTGGAGCCGGGATCCAGGAATCAGCCCTGCTGGCCCATCAGCTCGTCGAACTCGACGCTCTTCTCGACGGTCTTCGCCTTGGACAGGATGTAGTCCGTGACGTTGTTCTCGATCACGATGGCCTCGACCTCCGCCAGGCGGCGGTTGTCGCCGTTGTACCAGCGCACGACGTCGGCCGGGCGCTCGTAGCTGGCCGCCAGCTCGTCGATGTGCTGCTTGATCTGGTCCGGCTTGGCTTCCAGGCCGTTGGCGCGCACCAGCTCGGCGACCACCAGGCCCAGGCGCACGCGGCGCTCGGCTTGCGGGCGCACGATGTCCTCGGGGATCGGCAGCTTCTCCACGTCCTTCAGGCCGCGCTGCTTCAGTTCCTCGCGCTGGCCCTGGATCAGGCGGTCGATCTCGTTCTGCACGATCGACTTCGGCAGGTCGAGTTCGGCCTTGCCCACCAGCGCGTCCATCGCGGCCTGCTTGTTGCGGGCCAGCAGGCGGAACTTCACTTCGCGCTCGAGGTTCTTGCGGATGTCGGCGCGCAGGCCCTCGACCGAGGCGTCGGCGATGCCCAGCGACTTGGCGAAGGCTTCGTTCACTTCCGGCAGGTTGGCGGCTTCCACCTTCTTCACGGTGACCATGAAGTCGGCCGTCTTGCCCGCCACGTCCTTGCCGTGGTAATCGGCCGGGAAGGCCAACGGGAAGGTCTTGCTCTCGCCGGTCTTCATGCCGCGCACGGACTCGTCGAATTCCTTGAGCATCTGGCCTTCGCCGACCATGAACTGGAAGTCCTCGGCCTTGCCGCCTTCGAAGGTCTCGCCGTCGATCTTGCCCTCGAAGTCCACGGTGACGCGGTCGCCGGCCTGCACGGTGTCGGCCGCGCCGCGCTGGGCGAAGGTGCGGCGCTGCTTGCGCAGGATGTCCAGGGTGCGGTCGATGGCGGCGTCGGTCACTTCGGTGGAGACCTTCTCCACTTCGGCGCCGGCGAGGTCGCCGATCTTCACGTCGGGATAGACCTCGAACACGGCGTCGAAGGCCAGCTCGCCCTCGGGCGCGCCTTCCTTCTCGGTGATCTTCGGCTGGCCGGCGACACGCAGCTTGGCCTCGTTGGCGGCGGCGGCAAAGGCCTCGCCGACCTTGTCGTTCATCACCTCGTACTGCACCGAGTAGCCGTAGCGCTGGGCCACGACCGACATCGGCACCTTGCCGGGGCGGAAGCCGTCCATCTTGACGGTGCGCGCCAGCTTCTTCAGGCGGGAATCGACTTCGGACTGGATGGCGGTGACGGGGAGCGTCAGCGTCATCTTGCGTTCCAGCTTGTCCAGGGTTTCTACGGTCACGGCCATGATCAATCTCTCTGAGGGCTAAGTGTGTGGTGCGCGGGGGGGGACTCGAACCCCCACACCATTGCTGGCGTCAGGACCTAAACCTGGTGCGTCTACCAATTTCGCCACCCGCGCGGTCACTGGAAAGGGAAAGCGGACGGCCAGGAATCAGTCCCGACCGCCCGCTCGAATCCGGTCAACAGGCGATTTTAACTGACCTTGCGAAACGAGGTCATCCCCGAGTAGGCGGGGACCCGAGAAAACCTCAGGCCGGTTCCCGTTTCACCCGGAACCATGCCGCATACATGGCCGGCAGCGCGAGCAGCGTCAGCACGGTGGCAACCACCAGCCCGCCCATGATGGCGACGGCCATCGGGCCCCAGAAGACCGACCGCGACAGCGGGATCATCGCCAGCACCGCGGCGGCCGCCGTCAGCACGATGGGGCGCAGGCGCCGCACCGCCGACTCGACGATCGCCTCCCAGGCCGGAACGCCGCGCGCGCGGTCCTGCTCGATCTGGTCGATCAGGATCACGGAGTTGCGCTGGATCATCCCCATGAGCGCGATCACGCCCAGCAGCGCCACGAAGCCGAACGGCCGGTTCAGCAGCAGCAAGGCAGCGGCCACGCCGGTGATGCCGAGGAACCCGGTCAGGAACACCAGCACGCTGCGGCTGAAGCTGTGCAATTGCAGCATGAGGAGCGTGAAGGTGATGAACAGCATCAGCGGCATGCCGGCGGCGATCGACGACGTGCCCTTGCCGCTCTCCTCCACCGCGCCGGCCACCGTGATGCGGTAGCCGGCCGGCCAGGCGCGCTCCAGCTCCTTGAGCTTCGGCAGCAACTCCTGCGTCACGGTCGCGCCCTGCATCCCTTCGATGATGTCGCTCTGCACCGTGATGGCGTACTGGCGGCCCTCGCGCCACATCACGCCCGGCTCCCAGGTGAACACCGGCTTGGCGATCTGCGTGAGCGGAATCGACTTGCCCGAAGCCGTGGGCAGGTAGGCGTTGCCGATGTCGGTGATCGCGCTGCGCTCTTCCTGCGGCTGGCGCAGCAGGATGTCGATCAGCTTGTCGCCCTCGCGGTACTGGCCGATGGTGGTCCCCGAGAGGATGGTCTTGCTGGCCTGCGCGATCGACTGGCTGGTGACGCCCAGCGCGCGCGCCTTGTCCTGGTCGATCTCCAGGCGCAGCACCTTCACCGCTTCGTTCCAGTTGTCGTTGACGCCGCGCGTGTTGGGGCTTTGCCGCATCGCGGCCTTCACTTCGTCGGCCCGCTCGCGCAGCGCGATCGGGTCCGGGCCCAGCACGCGGAACTGCACCGGGTAAGGCACCGGCGGTCCGTTGGGCAGCAGCTTGACGCGCCCGCGCACCTCGGGGAATTCGGTGGCCAGCAGGGCCGGCAGCTTCACGCGCAGGGTTTCGCGCGTGGCCAGGTCCTTCGGCTGGATGATCAACTGCGAGGCATTGCTCTGCGGAAAGATCTGGTCCAGCGGCAGGTAGAAGCGCGGCACGCCGGAGCCGACCCAGGTGGTGACGTCGGTCACGCCCGGCTCGCGCATCAGGCGCGCCTCGAAGCGCTTGGTGGTTTCCTCGTTGGAGGCGAAGGAGGTGCCTTCGGCAAACCAGATGTCCACCAGGATCTCGGGCCGGCTGGAATCGGGGAAGAACTGCTGCTGCACCTTGCCCATGCCGACGATGCCCAGCGCGAACAGCGCCAGCGTGGCCGCGATGGTTTTCCAGCGATGCTCCACGCACCAGTTCACGACGCCGCGGAAGTTGCGGTAGAAGGGCGTGTCGAAGTGCTCGTGGTGCTCCTGCCCCGGCGCCACCGGCTTGGCCTTGAGCAGCAGCGTGCCGAGGTAAGGCACGAAGTACACCGAGACGAACCAGGACAGCACCAGCGCGACCACCGTCACCGCGAAGATCGCGAAGGTGTACTCGCCCACCGTGGAGCGGGCCATGCCGATCGGCAGGAAGCCGGTGGCGGTGATCAGCGTGCCGGTCAGCATCGGCATCGCCGTCACTTCGTAGGCAAAGGTGGCGGCGCGGACCTTGTCGTAGCCCTCCTCCATCTTCCGCACCATCATCTCCACTGCGATGATGGCGTCGTCCACCAGCAGGCCGAGCGCGATGATCAGCGAGCCCAGCGAGATCTTGTGCAGGCCGATGCCCCAGTAGTTCATCGCCAGGAAGGTGACCGCCAGCACCAGCGGGATGGTGATGCCCACGACCAGACCGGGGCGCATGTCGACGTACCAGCGCTTCCAGACGGGCAACGTGGCGGCGTCGGGGCGGCGATGGAAGCCCAGGCTGATGAAGCTCACGGCGAGCACGATCGCAACGGCCTCGATCAGCACGTGCACGAACTCGCCGACCGAGGTCGACACCGCCTTCGGCTGGTCCTGCACCTGCACCAGGCGGATGCCCGCCGGCAGGCCGTCGTCGATGCGGTGCGTGGCCGCCTGCAGCGACTTGCCCAGGCGGATGATGTCGCCGCCGCGCGCCATCGACACGCCCAGCGCCACGACTTCCTTGCCCTGGTGCCGCACCTTCACCTGCGGCGGGTCGACGTAGCCGCGCTTCACCTCGGCGATGTCGCCCAGGCGGATCTGGTTGCCGGAGCCGCCGCGGATCGGCATCGCGCGCAGTTGCTCGACGGCCTCGAACTGGCCGCCCACGCGCACCTGCACGACGTCCTGCGGGGTGTTGATGGCGCCGGCGGCCTCCACGGCGTTCTGCTGCCCGAGCTGCGCGATCACCTGGTTCAGGTCCAGGCCCAGCTGCGACAGCCGCTTCTGCGAGATCTCGACGTAGAGCTTCTCGTCCTGCACGCCGAACAGTTCCACCTTGGCCACGTCGGGCACGCGCAGCAGCTGCTGGCGCACGTCGTCGGCAAAGGTCTTCACCTCCGCATAGCTGTAGCCGTTGTCGGCCTCCAGCGCGTAGATCACGCCGAAGACGTCGCCGTATTCGTCGTTGAAGAAGGGCCCGACCACGCCCTGCGGCAGGGTCGAGCGCATGTCGCCGACCTTCTTGCGCACCGTGTACCAGACGTTGGGCACTTCGGCGGCGCGCGACGAGTCCTTGATCTGCAGCACGACCAGCGCCTCGCCCGGCTTGGAGTAGCTGCGGATCACGTCCGAGTACGGCACTTCCTGCAGCGTCCGTTCGAGCTTGTCGGTGACCTGTTCGGCCATCTGCTGCGCCGTGGCACCGGGCCAGAACACGCGCAGGATCATCGCGCGGAAGGTGAAGGGGGGATCCTCGTCCTGCCCCAGCTGGAAGTAGGAAGCGAATCCCAGCAGCAGCAGCACCACCATCAGGTAGCGCGTGAGCGCGGGATGCTCGAGGGCCCAGCGCGAGAGGTTGAAGCGCTCGCGGCTCGTCGTGTCGCTCATGGCGGCCTCAGCGCGTCACGGGGACGTTCGCGGTCTGCGCCACGCCCGTCTTCGGCACGGCCACCGGCTGCGACGCGAGCGGCGGGACGGCCGCGGTCTTGTCCTGCCAGATCGTGACCTTCTGGCCCGGCGACAGCACGTGCACCCCGGCGGAAACCACCAGCATGCCGGGCTGCAGGCCCGAGGCGATCACGGCTTCGTTGCCGTCGGCGGTGGCCACCTGGACCCGCTGCGAACGCACCGTCATCGTGGACTTGTCCAGGACCCACACCGCCGTGCCCTGCCCTTCCTGGCGCAACGCGCTGGTGGGCAGCTTGATCACCTGCTGGCCCGCATGGCCGGTTGCCTGCGGCATCACCGAAACCGTCGCACCCAGCGGGGGCTGCGTCGCGCCTTCCAGCGCCACCTTCACGGGATAGGTGCGCGTGACGGGATCGGCGCTGGCGGCGACTTCACGGATGCGACCGGGGAGCGTCGCATTGCCGGCCCAGACCTTGACCTGCACCAGCCCGCCGGGTTGCAGCAGGGCCATCTTGTCCTCGGGCACCGCGAACACCACGTCGCGCGGACCGTCCTGCGCGATCCGCACGATGGGCGTGCCGGCGGCCACCACTTGGCCCGGCTCGGCTTCCACCGCGGTGACCACGCCCGAGACGTCCGCCAGCAAGTCGGTGTAGCGAGCCTGGTTGCCCTGCGACGAAAGTTGCGCCTGCGCCTGTTCCAGTTGCGCCTGCGCCGCCTTCAGCGCGCTCTCGCGGCGCTCGACTTCGGCGCCGCTGATGAAGTTCTGTTCCTTCAGGGTCCGGTAGCGCTTCAGGTCCGCGGCGGCGAGGTCACGGTTGGTGGTGGCTGCGGCTACTTGCGCGCGTGCCGCGTCGGCGGCCAGGCGGTAGTCCTGCGGATCGAGCTGCGCCAGCAGCTGGCCGGCGCGCACGCGCTGGCCCACCTCGGCCTGGCGGCGCGTCACCTTGCCGGCCACGCGGAAGCCCAGGCGCGATTCGACGCGCGGCTTGACCTCGCCGGAGAACTCGCGCATCGCCTGCAGCGACGTGGCGCCCACCGTGATCACCTTGACCGCGCGCACCGGCTCGGCCGGCGCCTCGGGGCGCGAGCACGCGGCCAACAGGATGGAGGAGATGGCGATGACGCTCCAGGACAGCGAGCGGACGGTAGGTTTCTTCATGGCGGCTGGTCCGAGCTTCGCAAAACGGTCGAGTTACGGCAAGTAACATTTCCAGCTTTGCGGGGTTCTTGTTTTAGTTAATGACTGACCGGTTAGTAATCTAGAAAAATGCCTCATCCTTGTCAAGCGACAATCTTGTTGTGATGCCTCCCACCGACCACCGGCACGCGCGGGTCGACCACTACGAAAACTTCCCGGTCGCCTCGTGGTTGTGCCCGCCCCGGCTGCGCCCGCCGATCGCGGCGATCTACCGGTTCGCGCGCACCGCCGACGACATCGCCGACGAGGGCGATGCACCCGCCGAGACGCGCCTTTCGGAGCTGGATGCCTACCGAAGCGACCTGAAGGCGGCGTTTGCAGGGACGACTGATTCGGGCCGCTGGCCCGCTGTTTTCGGGCCGCTGCGCCGCGCCATCGCGGACTTCCAGCTGCCTTTCCAGCCCCTGGCCGACCTGCTCGATGCCTTCGCCCAGGACGTCGCCAAGACGCGCGCCGGCGCCGGCTACCTGGACCGGCGAGAACTTCTTGCGTACTGCCGCCGTTCGGCCGATCCGGTGGGTCGATTGCTGCTGCATCTGTATCTTGTACGCGACGATTCTTTGCTGGCAATGAGCGACGCGGTCTGCAGCGCCCTGCAATTGATTAACTTCTGGCAGGACCTGAGCGTCGACATTCCGCGTGGCCGCTACTACGTGCCGACCGAAGACGCGCTGCGGCATGGGCTGGACCCGGCGCATCCCGAGCGCTGGGGCGAGGACGCGCGCGCCCGCGAGATGGTCGCGGAACTATGCGACTGGGCGCGCGCGATCATGCTGCGCGGCGCGCCGCTCGCCAAGCGCATCCCGGGACGCGCGGGCTGGGAGCTGCGGCTGGTGGTGCAAGGCGGGCTGCGCATCCTCGATCGCATTGCCGCCGGCGGCTTCGACACGCTGCACGTGCGCCCCAAGCTGCGTGCGCGCGACATGCCGGTGTTGCTGTGGCGCACTCTCCGGATGTGAAAATCGCGGGAATGACGCCGGAACAATACGTACAAGAGAAAGCAGCCGCGTCGGGCAGCAGCTTCTACTACGCCTTCCTCTTCCTGCCGCCGCCGCGGCGCGCGGCCATCACGGCCTTCTACGCCTTCTGCCGCGAGGTGGACGACGTGGTCGACGAGGTGAGCGACCCGCAGATCGCGCAGACCAAGCTGGCCTGGTGGGCGACCGAGGTGGCGCAATCCTTCCGCGGCCAGCCCTCGCACCCGGTGATGCGGGCGTTGATGCCGCACGTGCCCGGCTTCGGCATCGAGCAGGACCACCTGCAGTCGGTGATCCGCGGCTGCCAGATGGACCTGGAGCAGACCCGCTACCTCGACTACCCCGGCCTGCAGCGCTATTGCCACCTGGTGGCCGGCGTGGTCGGCGAGGTGGCGGCGCGGATCTTCGGCCAGACGCAACCCGCGACCACCGACTACGCGCACAAGCTGGGGCTGGCCTTCCAGCTGACCAACATCATCCGCGACGTCGGCGAGGACGCGCTGCGCGGCCGCATCTACCTGCCGGTCAACGAGCTGCAGCAGTTCGACGTCAAGGCGCACGAGATCCTGGGGCGCATCCATTCGCCGCGTTTCGTGGAGTTGATGAAGTTCCAGGCGGCGCGCGCGCATGCGCTCTACGACGAAGCGCTCGCCCTGCTGCCGCCCGAGGACAGGCGCGCGCAGAAGCCGGGCCTGATGATGTCCAGCATCTACCGCACGCTGCTGCGCGAGATCGAGGCCGAGGACTTCAAGGTGCTGAACCAGCGCATCAGCCTCACGCCGGTGCGCAAGCTCTGGCTGGCCTGGAAGGTGCAGGCGCTGGGCAAGCTGTCCTGATGCGGCTTGCGGTCGTCGGCGCCGGCTGGGGCGGTCTTGCGGCGGCCGTCGCGGCCACGCAGCGCGGCCACGCGGTCACGGTGTTCGAGGCCGCGCGGCTGCCGGGCGGACGCGCCCGCACCCTGCCCGTGGGCGACCTGCTGCTCGATAACGGCCAGCACATCCTGATCGGCGCCTACGTCGAGACCCTGACGCTGATGGAGCAGGTGGGCGTGCGCCTCGACGATGTCTTGCTGCGCCTGCCGCTGGTGCTGCGCCATCCCGATGGCAGCGGACTGGCCCTGCCACTTTGGCAGGCGCCGCTGGATGCGGCCGCGGGCATCCTCACCGCGCGCGGCTGGAGTTGGGCCGACAAATGGTCGCTGCTGCGCGCATCCCTGGCGTGGCAGCGTGCGCGCTTCCAGTGCCCGCCGCAGGCCAGCGTGGCGGACCTGTGCACCAAGCTCACGCAGCGCGTGCGCGACGACCTGATCGAGCCGCTGTGCGTCTCGGCGCTCAACACGCCGGCCGCGCAATCCAGTGGCGCGGTGTTCCTGCGCGTGCTGCGCGACTCCCTGTTCGGGCGCGGGCACGGCCGCTGGGGCGCCTCGAACCTGCTGCTGCCGCGCCAGGACCTGGGGCGCCTGTTCCCCCAAGCTGCCATCGCCTGGCTGCAAGCCAAGGGCGCGGAGGTGCGTCTCGGCCAGCGCGTGCAGGCCGTGGCCGCGACCGATGCGCGCTGCGCCGTCGACGGCGAGCGATTCGACGCGGTGGTGCTGGCCTGTCCCGCGCCCGAAGCCGCGCGGCTGGCGCGTGGCGCGGCGCCGGCCGGCAGCGCGTGGGCCGCGCAAGCCGAGGCGCTGGGCCACGAGGCCATTGCCACCGTCTACGTCACGGGCGGGCCGCGCCTGCCCTGCCCCATGCTGGCCTTGAGCAGCGGGCCAGACGCGCCCGCGCAATTCGTGTTCGACCGCTCGCAGCTGGGCGGGCCGGCAGGCCTGCTGGCCTTCGTCGTCAGTGCCAGCCAAGGCGACAAGGAAACGCTGGAGGCGAAGGTGCTGGCCCAGGCGCGCTCGCTCGGATGGCACGTGCAGCCGCTGCAGACCGTGGTGGAGAAGCGCGCGACCTTTGCCTGCGTGCCGGGGCTGGTGCGCCCGCCGCAAGCCGTGGCGCCGCGGCTGTGGGCTTGCGGGGACTATGTGGATGGCCCTTACCCCGCGACGATCGAAGGCGCGGTGCGATCGGGCATCGCGGTTGCCGGCCTCCTGTAGGTGGGTTCGCGAAGCGACCCCACCATCCCCCATCAGGCAAACAGCTCGCGCAGTTCGTCCAGGCTCGCCAGCGTCACATGCGGCTCCTGCTCGTGCGGCCAGATCTGGTCCGAGCGATTGAGCCACGCCGCCTGCATGCCCGCATTGAGCGCACCCAGCGCATCGAGGGTGACGTCGTCGCCGATGTGCAGCACCTGCTCCGGCTGCACGTCCACCGCGCCGGCCGCGGCCAGGAAGATGCGCGGGTCGGGCTTGCCGACGCCGAATTCGCGCGCATTGATGCTTGCGCGGAAGAAGCGGCCCAGCCCGATGCGCTGCACGTCCGCGTTGCCGTTCGACAGGGCCACCACCGGGAAGCGGGCAGCCAGGTGCTCCAGCGCCGGCAGTGCGTCGTCGAACAGGGTGACGTTCTGGCGCTCGGCAAAGAAGGCTTCGAAGGCGGGCTCGGCCAGCCCCGGATCTTCCTCGGCACGCGTGAGCGCGAAGCGGATCGATTCGCGGCGCAGGGCGCTCATGTCGTGCTTCAGGTCCGGCCGCTGGTGCGTCATGGCCTCGCGGATCTCGCGCAGCGCCAGCGGGTTGGAAAAGAGCGCCGCGGTCATGGGCGCATGCTCCACCAGCCAGCGATGCAAGGCCTTCTCCGCGCGCTCGATCACGGGCCAGATCGGCCACAGGGTGTCATCGAGATCGATCGTGACGGCTTTGATTTTCGCCAGGTCCAGCATGGGGCGCGAGAATACCGCATGGCCGTAAAACCCTCCGAACCGCAGCCCTTCACCGCCGTCCTGCTTTGCAACCTGGGCACGCCGGAAGCGCCGACCCCCGCCGCCGTGCGCACCTACCTGCGGGAATTCCTCAGCGATCCGCGGGTCGTCGAGATCCCGCGCCTTGCCTGGCTGCCCATTCTCTACGGGGTGATCCTGCCGCTGCGTGCCGCCAAGTCCGCTGCCAAGTACGCCACCATCTGGACGCCCGACGGCTCGCCGCTGAAGTTCTGGACCGAGCGCCAGGCCAAGCGCCTGCAAGGCTGGCTGGGCGAGCGCGGGCACCGGGTGAAGGTGGGCTATGCGATGCGCTACGGCTCGCCATCCATCGCCAGCCGCCTCGACGCCCTGGCGCAAGCCGGCGCGAACCGCATCGTGATCCTGAGCGCCTATCCGCAGTATTCGGGCACGACGACGGCCAGCGTCATCGACGCGGTCAACGCCTGGAGCGCGCGCCAGCGCAGCATTCCCGAGCTGCGCTTCGTCAATCGCTACCACGACGACCGCGGCTACGTGCAGGCCCTGGCGCGGCGCATCGAGCGCCACTGGCGGGAAAACGGCAAGGCGGAACACCTGGTCATGAGCTTCCACGGCGTACCCGAGCGGACCGTCCGGCTCGGTGACCCTTACCACGCGGAATGCCAGAAGACGGCGCGCCTGCTGGCCGAGTGGCTGCAGCTCGATCCCTCGCAGTTCACGCTGACCTTCCAGTCGCGCTTCGGCCGGGCGAAGTGGCTGGAGCCGGCCACGGAGCCGACCTTGAAGAAGCTCGCGAAGGCGGGCACGAAGCGCGTGGACGTCGTGTGCCCGGGCTTCACCAGCGATTGCCTGGAAACGCTGGAAGAAATCGCGCAGGAAGGCCGCGAGGCCTTCCTGGAAGCCGGCGGCAAGGAGTTCCACTACATCCCTTGCCTGAACGACGAGACCGACTGGATCGCCGCGCTGGGCGGGATCGCGGAGCAGAACCTGGCGGGGTGGGCTACGAAGGCCTAGTCGTCGGCGGCGTCGATGAAGGCGCGCACCAGTTCCAGCTGCTCCGGCACGTTCAGCGCCGGGGCATGCCCGCAGCCTGCGATCTCCACCACCTTCAGCAGTCCCTTCGTGCCCGGCCCGCGCGTGCGCATCTCGTCGGCCGCATCGCGCAGCACGAGATCGGAATCCGCGCCCCGCAGCAGCAGCACCGGTACCTCGATGCGGTCGTAGTCGGACCACAGCGCGTAGTCGTCGGGATGGTCGATGAACTGGCGCACCATCGCCGGGTCGTAATGCGGCGTCAGGCGCCCATCCGGCAGCCGGCGCGCCGAGGTCTCGGCCAGGCGCCGCCACTGCGCGTCGCTCAGCCAGCCGAAAGGCTTGTAGACCTGGCGGAAGAAGCCTTCCAGCTGCGCCATCGTCTCGAAGGCCGGCGGATTGCCCGCATAGGCCTTGATGCGTTCCAGCGCCGCCGGTGCCAGGCGCGGCGCGTTGTCGTTCAGCACGAGGCTGCGGATGCGCTCTTGCAGCGCACCGCCCGCGCACACCATGCCGATGGCCCCTCCCATCGAGGTGCCCACCCAGTGCGCGCGCTGCACGCCCAACTGCTCGAACAGGTCCGCCGCGATCCGCGCGTAGAAGGACAACTGGTACTCGTTGCCGGGATCCGGGCTCCATTGGCTCAGGCCCCGGCCTATCGTGTCGGGGCAGATCACCCGGTAGCGGTCCGACAGCGACTCGGCCAGTTCGTCCATGTCGCGCCCCGTGCGCGCCAGGCCATGCCAGGCGATCACGGTGCGCGCATGCTGCGCGCCCCACTCGGTGTAGTGGATCTCGCGCCCGGCGCAGGTGACGTAGTTCGAGCGGGACGGCATGCTCTACTCGACGCGGATCGCCTTGGTCGTCGGCGTCGCGTCGAACACCAGCGTGCGCGGCCAGGTCGGCCAGGCCACGCCCAGCGAGGTGTTGTTGGGATCCCCGCTGTTGGCGAAGGTGCCCACCGTCTGCATCACCGCCGCCGACAGCTCCAGGCGGCCCGGCTTGTTGGCGTTGTTGAACCACACGTTGCCGAACAGCGAGGGACCGAAGTTGCCGAAGATGAACGGCAGGTCGATGACGTGCACCGCGCCATAGATGTCGTTCCACGGCGCCGGCTGCTCGTCCCAGTCGAAGCGGTAGTACCAGACGTCCTGCTGCTGCGTCTTCAGCGCGTTCAGCACGTTGTCGCGGCTGTTCAGGAAGAAGACGCGGTTCAGCGCCTCGGCGCGCGCGGTGAAGCCCGTGGTGGGCGCGTTGACCGGCAGGTAGGACGCGGCAAGCCACTGCTCCACGGTGGTCTGCGGCGCAGCGTTCGGGTTGTACGTGAAGTGGTTGGTGAACAGCTGCGCGTCCGTGACGATGCGCGCGTTGCCGGTTCCGCCCACGAGCGGCAGGAAGGAGGGGAACAGCTTGCCTTCGTCGCGCGCGTTGCCGGCCAGCACCGGCACCTTCACGTAGTTGCCCGCCTTGATCGCGTTGATCGGGTCGGCGGCCACCACCGTGCCGTCGGGAATCGGGCCCGAGCCTGCCAGCGCCGGCATGCGTGTCAGCAGCGTCGTGAACAGCTGCGCCGTCGTCTTGCTGCGCATGTAGGCCGCCAGTTCCGCATTGGTCTTGGTTGCGATGTAGGCGTTGGCGGAAGTCGCGTCCGTGGCCAGGCCGTCGGCGATCACCTGGTTCTGCAGCAGCGCGTTGCCCTGCGCGAGATACGTCGACGCCGGCGACAGCGTCGGGATGCTGCCGGCCGGCAGGTTGGTGGCCAGCGAGATCCCGCCGGAGAGCGGCACGTTGCGGTGGAACAGCTTGGGGCTGGCGGCCACCATCATCGGCGAGGTCTGCAGCGCCCACACGTTGATGGCGCCGGCGGACTGGCCCATGATGGTCACGTTGTCCGGGTTGCCGCCGAAGGCCTTGGCGTTGGTCCGCACGAACTGCAGCGCCTTGATGCTGTCCAGCATCGTGTAGTTGCCGGAGTCGTTGGCCGCGTCGCCCGTCTTCAGCTGCGGCATGTTCATGAAGCCGAGGATGCCGAGCCGGAAGTTGGCCGTGACCACCACCGCGTTGGCGGCCTTGGACAAGGCGGCGCCGTCGTAGACCGGGTCGGCGGTGTAGCCCGACACGTTGCTGCCGCCGTGGAAGAACACGATCACCGGCAGGTTGCCGACGATGGTGGCCGGGCGCCAGACGTTCAGGTACAGGCAGTCCTCGCTGCCCACGGCCTGGTTCAGCGTGGTGCCGATGGTCTCGTCGTAGCGGTTGTTGGTGCCCGGGCCGTAAATGCGGCCGTACTGCGCGCAGGCGTTGCCGAAGGCGGTGGTCGCTCGGGCGGTGGACCAGGCTTCCGGCTCCTGCGGCGGCTGCCAGCGCAGCGCGCCGGTCGGGGCCTTTGCATAAGGGATGCCTTTCCACGACCACGTGAGGGTCGCGGGATCGGCGGAGCCGCGCACTTCACCCAGGTGGGTCTGGCGGTTCAGCTGCGAGTCCTCGCTGCCACCGCCGCCGCCGCAGGCTGCAAGCAGCAGGGGCAACGCGATGGCCGCGGTCCAGGCCAGCAGGCGATTCTTGCTTTGTCTCACTCTCGTCTCCTTTGTGGTGGCGCAAGCGACCGCAGGCGGCCGACGACGCCGGTTGGGAAGTAATAGACCGACAAGACGAACAGCAGGCCCAGCCACAGCAGCCAACGGTCCGGGGAAAGCAGCGCCGCCAGCCACGGCAGCCCGGCGGCGGCCTCGCTGGCGAGCTTCAGCAGGTCCTGCAGGTAGCTTTGCGCCACCAGGAACAGGCCCGCGCCGATCGCGGCGCCGTAGATGGTGCCCATGCCGCCGATCACGACGACCAGCAGCACGTCGAGCATGATCTCGAAGGACAGCGTGGTGTCCGGGCCGTTGTACCGCAGCCAGATGGCGAGCATGGCGCCGGCCAGGGTGGCGAACAGCGCCGACAGGATGCTGGACACCGTGCGGTAGACGACGACGCGGTAGCCGATTGCCTCGGCGCGGAACTCGTTCTCGCGGATCGCCTGCAGCACCCGGCCGAAGGGCGAGTTCACGATGCGCAGCAGGGCCAGGAACAGCAGCACGGTCGCCACGAACAGCAGGTAGTAGGTGACCAGCTTGCCGTCGAAGGCGTAGCCGAGGAAGGAGCCTTCGAAGCCGGGCGACAGCACTTCGGGCATCTTGAAGGTCAGGCCGTCCTCGCCGCCGGTGAACTCCGACAGCTGCGACGCGAGTGTCTGGAAGGCCGCGGCAAAGGCCAGCGTGATCATCGAGAAGAAGATCGCCCGCACCCGCAGCGAGAACAGGCCAATGGCCAGCGCCAGCACGAAAGACACGCCGAGCGCCAGCACGGTGCCGATGGCCAGGGCGGGCCAGCCCGCGCCCAGGCGCGTGGAGGCGATCGCCACGCCATAGGCGCCTATGCCGAAGAACATCGTGTGCGCGAAGCTCACGATGCCCGTGTAGCCCAGCAGCAGGTCGAAGCTGGCGACCAGCACGATGAACACCAGCACCTTGGCGGCGACGTTCAGCGCCTTGACGCCGGGAATCAGGAATGGCGTGAAGGCCAGCGCGAGGAGCAGCACGACCAGGATCACCGCGAGGATGCGGCTGCGCGGGAAGTCGTTGGAGAGGATGCGGCTCAGCATGGTTTTACTTGTTGAGCGCATAGACGCCCTGCGGCCGCCACAGCAGGATGGCCATCATCAGCAGGATGTTGGAGAACAGTGCCATCTTGGGCACCAGGAAGCCGGTGTAGTTGGCCATCAAGCCCACCAGCAGCGCGCCCACCAGCGCGCCCGTGGTCGAACCCAGGCCGCCGATGATCAGCACGATGAAGATCAGCACGTTGACCTGCGCGCCCATCTGCGGCACCACGTTCTGCTGGTACAGGCCCCACATCACGCCGCCCAGGCCGGCGAGCGCGCTGCCGACCATGAAGACGCCGACGAACAACCGGCGGATGCGGTAGCCGAGCGACTCCACCATCTCGCGGTCCTGCACGCCGGCGCGGATCAGGAGGCCGATCTTGGTGCGCGTCAGCGTCCACAACAGCAGGCCGAATACGACCAGGCCGACGATCACCGCGATCATGCGGTACTTCTCCACCGCGGCGTCGCCGAAGTAGAGGCTGCCGCGCATGCCCTCGGGCAGCGGCAGCGGGATCTGCAGCGGGCCCCAGACCACCTTGATCAGTTCCTCGCCGATGATCATGCCGCCCATGGTGATCAGGATCTGCTTCAGGTGGTTGCCGTACACCGGCCGCACGATGAAGCGTTCGAAGGCCAGGCCCACGGCGCCCGCGACGAGCATCGCCACCACCATCGCCGGCAGCACCGCCAGCAGGTTGACCCACAGGCTGCCGGACGCCGTGTAGTCGCCCATTGCTCCCAGCACGCTGGTGGCGACGAAGGCGCCCAGCGCGATGAAGACGCCATGGCCGAAGTTCAGCACGTCCATCAGGCCGAACACCAGCGTGAGGCCCGAGGCGATGATGAAGATGATCATGCCCATCGCCAGGCCGGCCACGGTGAGCGTGACCCAGGTCGAGGCCGAGCCGATGAAGGGCAGCACCAGCAAGGCAAGCACCGGCACCAGGGCCAGCGGCTTCCAGTCGAAGTCTTTCCAGTTCATAGCGCCAGCCCCAGCAGCGAGCGCTGCAACTCCTCGTCTTCGGCGAGCTCCTTCATCGAACCCGCATGCACGACCACGCCGTTGTCCATCACGGCCACGGTGTCGCCCAGGCGCTTGGCGAAGTTGATGTTCTGTTCGACCAGCAGGATGGTCACGCCGCTCGCCTTCAGTTCGGCAAAGGCTTCGATCATGTTGTTGATGATGGCCGGCGCCAGGCCCTTGCTCGGCTCGTCGACGATCAGCAGCTCGCGCGGCTCGACGATCGCGCGCGACACCGCCAGCATCTGCTTCTGCCCGCCGGAGAGCTTGCCGGCCGGGTGGTTCCAGAACTTCTCCACCGCGGGGAACAGGCGGAAGATCCACTCCAGCCGCTGGGTGTCCATCTGGGCCGCGCTGCGGGCGCTGCGCGCGGCCAGCAGCATGTTCTCCTTGACCGTGAGGTCGGCGAAGATGCCCATGTTCTCCGGCACGTAGGCCACGCCCAGGCCGGCGATCTGCGGCGTGGCGGTGGCCGTGATGTCCTGGCCGTTGAAGGTCACGCGGCCCTGCGAGGCCTGCCACAGGCCCATGATGGTCCGCAGCGTGGTCGTCTTGCCGGCGCCATTGCGTCCGAGCAGCATGGTCAGCTGCGCGCGCGGCACGGCGAGATCAACGCCGTGCAGGATGTGGTACGCCCCGATGTGCGTGTGGACGCCTTGGAGTTCGAGGAGGTTCATGCGGCCTCCTTGGGCGCAACGCCCAGGTAAGCCTCTTGCACGATGGGCGATGCAATGACTTCGGCCGGCAGGCCATCCGCCACCAGCGTCCCGTTGTGCAGCACGATGATGCGGTCCGCCAGTTCGCGCACCACGTCCATCTTGTGTTCCACCAGCAGGATGGTCTTGCTCTTGTCCGCTTTCAGGCGCCGGATGAGGTCGAGGATGACCGGCGCCTCGGCGTGGTTCATGCCGGCAGTGGGCTCGTCGAACATGTAGACCTGCGGTTCCAGCGCCATCAGCAGCGCCACTTCCAGCTTGCGCTGGTCGCCGTGCGGAAGGTTGGCGACCAGCTCGTGTTCCTTGTCCTTCATCGCCACTTCGGCCAGGATCGCGTCGGCGCGCTGCGTCAGCGCCGCGTGGTCGCTCCACACGCTCCACAGGTTGAGGCCGCGCCGGTGCGGCCCTTCGCGCGTGGCCTGCACCGCCAGCCGCACGTTCTCCAGCACCGACAGGCGCGGGAACAGGTTGGTGAGCTGGAACGCGCGGCCCAGGCCGGCGCGCGTGCGTTGCGAGGGGCTTTCGTTCGACAGGTCGCGCCCGCCCAGCGACACCGTGCCGGCGCTGGCCTTCAGCTGGCCCGAGATCAGGTTGAAGTAGGTCGTCTTGCCCGCGCCGTTCGGGCCCACGATCGCGGTCAGCGTCCCCGGCTCGAAGGAGCAGGTGACGCCGTTGACCGCGACGTGGCCGCCGAAGCGGATGGTCAAGTCTTTCGTGGCAAGAAGGCTCATGCGTTCCTAGGACGGGTTCCGGTCCGGGCAACAGCGATCCAGCCCGGTGCAGCCCCGGGTCGTTCGATCTGCAAGTGAGAGGGCGAGGCGGCACATGCAGCCTCGCCGTGGTGACCTAGCGCTTGTTGCGGATCGGCACGTTCATTTCGTCGGGCGTGATCTCGTGGACCAGTTCCGGCACACCCCAGGCGAAGGCCGGGTCGACCTTGATCTTGAAGTGGTACATGCTCTGCATGGCCTGGTGGTCTTCCTTGCGGAAGGTCATCTTGCCCTTGGGGCTGTCGAAGCTCATGCCTTCCATCGCGGGAATCAGCTTCGCCGCGCTGGGGTCGCCGCCCGTTTTCTTCAGGGCGGTGACGATGGCCATCGCCGCGGTGAAGCCGCCTGCGGTGAAGAAGTCCGGCGGGGTCTTGAACTGCTTGTAGTGGCTGGCCACCAGGGCTTCGTTGACCGGGTTCTTCGGGATGCCGAAGTAGTAGTACGTGGCGCCCTCGAGGCCGGGGAACTGCTTGTACGAGGCCATGGCCGGCAGGATGTTGCCGCCGGTGAAGACGTCGATGCCGTAGCGCTGCTTCAGGTTGGCCGCGGCCAGCGCGTTGAACGGGGGCACGCCGCCGGCCCAGATCACCTCGATCGCCTTGCGGCCCGGCTGGTCCTTCATCTTGTCGATCAGGCGCTGGATGCCGGCGGTGAAATCGGTCGTGTTCTGCGGCAGGTATTCCTCGTGGACGATCTTCGCGTTCTTCAGGGCTTCCTTGAACGCCTTCACGCCGTCGCGGCCGAAGGCGTAGTCCTGCGCCAGCGTGGCGACGACGGTCCCGGGCTTGTCCATCGCCACGGCGTTGGAGATCGCGTCCTGCGAGCTGTTGCGGCCGGTGCGGAAGATGTACTTGTTCCACTTGTCGCCGGTGATGGAGTCGGCCACGGCGGGCTCGACCAGCAGCACCTTCTTGTATTCCTCGGCGACCGGCAGCATGGCCAGCGCGACGCCGGAGGACGACGGGCCGATGGCGACGTCGGCCTTGTCGTCGGAATAGGCGGTGGCGAGCAGCGACTTGCCGAGGTCCGGCTTGCCCTGGTCGTCCTTCTCGATCAGCACGATCTTCTTGCCGTTGACCATCATCGTGCCGCCGGTGGCGTACTCCAGGCCCATCAGCAGGCCGGTCTGCGTCTGCTTGCCGTAGGCCTCGAGCGGGCCGGTGCGGCTGTAGACGTGGGCGATGCGGATTTCCTTGGCCTGGGCCCAGACGGCGGGCGAGGCGAGCGTGGCGGCGGCCATGGCGGCGGCCGCAACCCAAGTGCGACGATGCATTTTGTCTCCTGTTGAATTCGAACTACCGGGTGCAGCCATGCAGGGGCCGTGCCAGCCGCCAAGTCCTTGATTCATAAGCTCTTCCTTGGATGAACCGGCTGGATTGCCTGGAAATCGTACACGACCATTTGCCTGAACTCCAGACATGTGTCCGATTTTCAGGCGACGATTTCCAGCCGTTCGTAGAGCTTGGCCCGCGAGATCCCGAGCAGCTTTGCGGCCGCCACCTTGTTGCCGTTGGTGGCCGCCAGCGCCGCGGCGATCGCCTGGCGCTCGACTTCGGCGACCTGCTCCGCCAGCGGCCGTAGCGGCTCGCGCGCTCCCGCCACTGCGGCGTGCAAGGGCTGCGGCGCGGGCGGCATGCGCTCGATGCCGGCATCGCGCAGCACCTGCGCGAGCTGGTGCTCCTCGATGTGGTTGCTGTCGCTGCGCATCGCCGCCTGCTCCAGCACGTTGCGCAGCTCGCGCGTGTTGCCGCGCCACTTCTGCGCGGCCAGCATCGCCATCGCTTCGGGACCGAGCTCGAAGGGCGCGCTGCCGTTGCGAAAGGCGATGTCCTCCACCAGCACTTCGGCCAGCGCCGGAATGTCGGCGCGGCGCTCGCGCAGAGGCGGCACCTTGATCGGCAGCACGTTCAGGCGGTAGTAGAGGTCCTCGCGGAACTTGCCTTCGCGCACCAGGGCCGCCAGGTCACGCGAGGTGGCGGCGATGACGCGCGCGTCGAAAGGCACCAGCCGGTTGGAGCCGAGCGGCTCGATCTCGCCTTCCTGCAGCGCGCGCAGCAGCTTGGGCTGGAGCGCGAGCGGCATGTCGCCGATCTCGTCGAGGAACAGCGTGCCGCCATCGGCCAGCTTGAACTTGCCTTCGCGGCCCTTGCGGTCCGCGCCGGTATAGGCGCCCGGTGCGACGCCGAAGAATTCCGCTTCCAGCAGCGTGTCGGGCACGGCGGCGATGTTGACGCTGACGAAGTGTCCGCGCGAACGCGCCGAGGCCGCGTGGATGGCATGCGCCAGCAGTTCCTTGCCGGTGCCGGTCTCGCCAAGCAGCAGCACGGGGCTGGACGACTGGGCGGCCCGACGCGCCTGCCGTTTCACTTCGACCGCGGCCGGACTGGTGCCGACGAAGCTGGCCAGGGTGTGCTTGCTCTTGCGCTGGCTGGCGAGTTCGCGGCGCGCATCGTCCAGGTCGCGCTGCAGGGCGGCGAACTTGTGGATCAGCGGCTGCAGCGTGGTCTCGGGATGGTCGAACAGCACGATGCCGAGCGCGCCGATCACGTTGCCGCCCTCGTCGCGCAGCGGGATGCGGCTGACGACGAAGGTGCCGGCCTTGTTGGACAGCAGGTCGATCAGGATCGGCTTGCCGGTTTCCAGCACGCGGTGCATCTGCGTGTTGTGCACCACGTCGGAGACCGGGTGGCCGACGAAGTCCTCGACGCGCTGGAAGCCCAGTGCGGGCAGGAAGCGCTTGTACTGGTCGTTGATCCACACCACCCGCGCGGCGCGGTCCACCAGCAGCATGCCCTCGCTCGCGTTGGCGAACAGGTCGAACATGGAGCGGGCCGCGAGCTCCAGGATGCGCTGGCCGTCCAGGGGCAGCTGCGGGGAAGCATTCATGCGCCGGATGTTAGCGCGGCGCGTCGGTGGGGCCGCTAGCGCGAACCCACCCTACCCTGCTAGATCGACGCCAGTTCCCGGCGCGCCGCCATCCGCTTGTAAAGCCGCGGCAGCACCAGCACCGCCACGATCACCACCACCAGCACCAGCGACATCGGGCGCTGCAGGAAGATCTTGAAGCTGCCCTCTCCGATCGACACCGCGTTGCGCATCTGCGCTTCGGCCAGCGGGCCCAGGATCATGCCCACCACCACCGGCGCGGTCGGGAAGTCGAAGCGGCGCATCAGCACGCCCACCAGGCCGATGCCCCACAGCAGCACCAGGTCGAAGGCGCTCTGGCGCATGCCGTAGGCCCCCACCGTGGCGAAGATCAGGATGCCCGCGTACAGCTGCGGCTTCGGGATCTTCAGCAGCTGCACCCACAGCTTCACCATCGGCAGGTTCAGGATCAGCAGCATCAGGTTGCCGATGTACAGCGACGCGATCAGCGCCCACACCAGGGCGGCGCTGGTGGTGAACAGCTGCGGGCCGGGCTGGATGCCGTAGTTCTGGAACGCGCCGAGCAGGATGGCCGTCGTGTTCGAGGTCGGGATGCCCAGCGTCAGCAGCGGGATCAGCGCGGTGGTCACCGTGGCGTTGTTGGCGGCCTCGGGACCGGCCACCCCTTCGATGGCGCCGGTGGTGCCGAACTCCGCCTTGTCCTCGCCCTTCGCCAGCTTCTTCTCGACGGCATAGGACAGGAAGGTCGGGATCTCGGTGCCGCCGGCCGGGATGCAGCCGAAGGGCGCGCCGATGGCGGTGGCGCGCAGCCACGCCGGGATGGAACGCTTCCAGTCCCTCTTGGACATGTAGACGCGGCTCATCTTGTTCTGCGTCTCGACCACGCGCCCTTCGTACATGGCCGCGTACAGCACTTCGGCCACGGCGAACAGGCCGACCGCCACCAGCACGATCTCGATGCCATCGAGCAGCTCGGGCACGCCGCCCGTGTAGCGCGCCTGGCCGGAGATCTGGTCGAGGCCGATCAGGCCGACGGCCAGGCCGATGAACAGCGCCGTCATGCCGCGCAGCGTGCTCTTGCCCAGCACCGCGCTCACGGTGGTGAAGGCCAGCACCATCAGCAGGAAATATTCGGGCGGGCCTAGCTTGACGGCGAACTCCGCCACCGCCGGCGCGAACATCGTGACCAGCACCGTCGCGATCGTTCCCGCGACGAAGGAGCCGATGGCCGCGGTTGCCAGCGCCTGCCCGGCGCGGCCGCTCTTGGCCATCTTGTTGCCCTCCATGGCCGTCACCATCGACGCGGTTTCGCCCGGCGTGTTCAGCAGGATCGAGGTGGTGGAGCCGCCGTACATCGCGCCGTAGTAGATGCCGGCGAAGAAGATCATGGAGGCGGTGATGTCCACCTTGGCGGTGATGGGCAGCAGCATGGCCACCGCCGTCGCCGGGCCGATGCCGGGCAGCACGCCGACGGCGGTGCCCAGCACGCAGCCGATCAGCGCCCACATCAGGTTGATCGGGCTGATCGCCGTGGCGAAGCCCTGCATGAGTGCGTTGAAGATGTCCATGATCAGAGCCAACCCGTCGAGGTCAGGCCGGGAAGGTTGATGGCCAGGAACTGCGTGAACATCCAGAACACGGGCGCGGAGATCACGAGGCCGGAGACGAGGTCCGTGGCCAGCACGCCCGGGCGGCTGGCGGCCTGGCCGCTGGCGCGCCGCAGGCCCTGCACGGCCAGCATGTAGCACAGGGTGCAACTCAGGATGAAGCCGATGGTGGTGATCAGCGCCGCGTTCAGCAGCAGGCCCGCCGACACCCAGACCAGGCCGGGCCACCACGCGCTCGCGGCGCCCGAGGGCTCCTCGAGTTCGCGGAAGCCGCCCGTGAGGGACTCACGCACGATCAGCACGCCGCAGATGAACAGCACGGTGGCCACCAGCCAGGGCAGGAAGTTGGCGCCGACGCCGCCGTAGCCGGCCTCGCCGGGGATGGTGATCGCCCCGCCGGCCAGGCCGAGGCCCACCAGCGCGACGCCCACCCCCACCAGGGTCTGGACGGTATTGCGGGGAGTTGCTTGTGTCATGGTTTTTTTCCCTCCACGGGCAGAAACAAAAAACGCCCGGGCGAACCGGGCGTCGGCGGCGTGCGCCGGGGTCAGACCATGCCGGCCTTGACCATGGTCGCGCGCAGCAGCGCGAATTCGTCGTCCACGAACTTGTCGAAGGCCGGGCCGCTCAGCACGGCGGGGGTCCAGGAGTTCTTCTCCATGGCTTCGGCCCAGGACTTGGTCTTGATCGCCTTCATCACGGCGTCGGTCAGCGCCGCGCGCTGGGCCGGCGTGATGCCGGGGGCGCCGTAGACGCCGCGCCAGTTGCCCAGCTCGATGTCGATGCCCTGCTCCTTCAGCGTCGGCACGTTCACGCCCTTCAGGCGGGTCGGCGAGGTGACGGCGATGGCGCGCATCTTGCCCGCCTCGATGTACTCGGAGAACTCGCTGTAGCCGCTGCCGCCCACCGTGACGTTGCCGCCCAGGATGGCCGCGGTGGCTTCCCCGCCTCCGCGGAAGGCCACGTAGTTGATCTTGGACGGGTCGACGCCGGCCTTCTGCGCGATCATCGCGGCGACGATGTGCTCGGTGGAGCCGCGCGAGCCGCCGCCCCACTTGACGCTGCCCGGGTCCTTCTTCAGCTGGGCGACCACGTCGGCCATCGTCTTCAGCGGCGAGTTGGCCGGCAGCACGAACACGTTGTATTCGCTGGTCAGGCGCGCGATGGGCGTGGCCTGCGACAGGTTCACCGGCGGCTTGCCGGTGATGATGCCGCCCAGCATGACGGCGCCCATCACCATCAGCGCGTTCGGGTCGCCCTTGCTGCCGTTGACGAACTGGGCGAGGCCCAGCGCGCCGGCGGCGCCGCCCTTGTTGTCGTAGGTGACGCTGTCGGCCGCCTTGGCGTCGATCAGGGCCTTGCCCAGCGCGCGGCCGGTGGTGTCCCAGCCGCCGCCCGGGTTGGCGGGAATCATCATCTTGATGTTCTGGGCTGCGCTGGCCGTCAGCGGCAGCGCGCCGGCTGCAGCCAGCGCGGCGATGGTTTTCAAGAATTCGTTGCGACGCATTGTGTTGTCTCCTGATTGGAACCCGGCCATGTTGCCCCAGGCGGCTGTCAGTCTGCTGTCCGGCGGCATCAGGGAAAGTGCTAATGTGCCGGAAAAGGAGCCGTCCCGGTGCGATGAAAGTACTGCTGGTGGAAGACGACGTGTCGATGCAGACGGCGCTCAAGCGCACCCTGCAGAACCGGGGCATGGAAGTCGAGCTGTGCGGAGACGGCCGCGCCGCGCTCGAGCGCTGGAAGGCCGCGCCGCCTGACGTGGTGATGCTCGACCTGACGCTGCCCGGCATGGATGGCCTGCTGGTGCTCGAACAGGCCCGCGACGCCGGGCTGGCGACGCCGGTGCTGATCCTCACCGCGCGCGGCACCGTCGGCGACCGCATCATCGGCCTCAACACCGGCGCCGACGACTACCTGCCCAAGCCCTTCGACCTCGACGAACTCGAGGCGCGGCTGCGCGCCCTGCACCGCCGGCGCGCGCCGGCCTCGGCCGACGCCGGCGAGCCCCCGCTGCCGGGCGGCCTGCGCTGGGACCGGCAAAGCGGCGCCATCCATTGCCGCGACGAGATCCTGGAACTGGCCCCGCGCGAATCGGCGCTGCTGCAGGCATTGCTCGCGCGGCCCGGGCACGCCGTGCCCAAGGAGCGCCTCTTCGAGCTGGTCTTCCCCGGCGAGGCCGACGTGCAGTACGAGGCGATCGAAGTCGTCGTCTACCGCCTGCGCAAGAAGCTCGCGACCACGGGCGTCAAGCTGGTCACGCTGCGCGGCCTCGGCTACCTGCTGAAGGCGGAATGAGCGAGCGCGCGATCTCGCTGCGGCGCTACCTGCTGGCCGGCATCCTGCTGCCGGTGGGCATCTTCGTCGTGATCAACGCGGTGTCGCTGTACCGCAAGACGCTGGCGGCCGTGAACACGGCCTACGACCGCACCTTGCTGGCGTCGGCCAAGTCCCTGGGCGAGCAGCTCGACGTGCAGGGCTATGGCGACCAGGCCGTGCTGCGCGCCGCGGTGCCCTATGCCGCGCTCGACACCTTCGAGGCGGACAACCAGAGCAAGCTCTATTACCGCGTCTCCAGCGTCCGGGGCGAGCTCGTTTCCGGTTTCGAGGAGCTGCCCTTCTGGCGCGGCCAGATCCCGGTGAAGACCTCCTATGCGGCGCTGGTCGACTTCTACGACGACCGCTTCCGCGACCAGGACGTGCGCGTGGCCGTGCTGCTGCAGCCGGTGGCCAGCGACTCGGGCCTGGGCATGGCGGTGGTGCAGGTGGCCGAGACGCTGCAGCTGCGGCAGACGCTCACGCGCAAGATCCTGTTCGACACGCTCTGGCAGCAGGCGGTGCTGGTGCTGGTGATCGCGCTGGTGGTGGCGCTGGTCGTGCAAGGAGCCACGCGGCCGGTGCGGCGCCTGAGCCGCGAGCTGCAGGACCGGCCCGAAGGCGACTTGACGCCCCTGCCCGCGGCGGGAGCCCCGCGCGAACTGCTGCCGCTGGTGGACGCGACCAACGAGGTGATGACCCGGCTCGCGCACCTGCTGGACAACCAGAAGCGCTTCGTGCGCGACACCGCGCACCAGCTGCGCACGCCGCTGGCGGTGCTGAAGGCGCAGGTGCAGTCGGCGCGGCGCGGCGACGTCGAGCCGCAGCAGGCGCTGCGCGAGATCAGCGACACGGTCGATCGCGCAACGGGCCTGGCGAACCAGATGCTGTCCCTGGCCAAGGTGGAGCAGCTGCGCCAGCAGCCGGACGCGCCGGTCACCGACTGGGCGCAGGTGGTGCGCGGCGTGGCGCTCGACCTCGCGCCGCTGGTGGCCGACAAGGACCTGGACTTCGAGATCGACACGCAGCCCGCGCCGGTGCGGGCGCACCAGTGGATGCTGAGCGAGCTGTCGCGCAACCTGCTGCACAACGCCATCAAGCACAGCCGCTCGGGCGGCGGGCTGTCGGTGCGCGTGCTGGCGGACGAACGCGCCGCCGCGCTGGTGGTCGCCGACAGCGGTCCCGGCATTCCGGCCGAGCTGCAGCCGCGGCTGTTCCAGCCCTTCTCGGCCGGCGACGTGCGCAGCGGCTCGGGCCTGGGGCTGGCGATCAGCCACGAGATCGTGCGCGCCCTGGGCGGTGCGATCCAACTCGAAAACCGTGAAAAGCACGGCCATGTGCAGGGCCTGGACGCCACCGTCCGGCTCCCGCTGGCGGAGAATGGCGCCTGATGGAAAGGCTACGCATCGACAAGTGGCTCTGGAGCGCGCGCTTCTACAAGACGCGCAGCCTGGCCAGCGAGGAAATCGACAAGGGACGGGTGCACGTCAACGGCGCCGAGGTCAAGCCTGCGCGCGAGGTGAAGGCGGGCGACGTCGTGGCCATGCGGCGCGAAGGCATGACGCGCACGGTGGTGGTCAAAGGCCTGTCGAACATGCGGGGGCCGGCACCGGTCGCGCAGCAGCTTTACGAGGAAACGCCCGAGAGCATCCTGGCGCGCGAACAGACGGTGGAGCAGCGGCGCCTTGCCCCCGAGCCGGCCAACACCATCGAACACGGCCGCCCCACCAAGCGCGAACGGCGCGACCTCGACCAGGCCAAGGGCTGGGGCGATCGCTGGAGCGCTTCGCTCGACGACGACTGAGTCGTCATTCCCGCGCAGGCGGGAACCCAGGGCTTTCAGCGGGGGCCGAACCTGATCATTTGTCGGAAACCGCTGACCTCAACACGCGCACCGCCCTGTCACGCGGGTGCCATCTGCCGCCCCGATACTCCGTGCACTGCAGTCACACAGTCGGCGAAAAGCAGGAAGTAGCAGTAGCAGTACAGGGAACATAAAAATGATGAGCGACACGAGAACAGCATCGATGCTGCAGCGGGTACCGCAGATCCTGGCCGTCACGGCCAACTCCTACGGCCTGGCCTTCGAGGCCGGCCGTTCGCGCAGGCCCGCCGCCGCCGGCGACCGCCGCCGCGTGGCCCGGGACAGGAACCAGGACGGCAAGCCCTCCGCACAGCGATAGCTCGAAGACGTCTGGGAGAAGCAAAAAAGAGAAAAAGCCGCCTTCGGGCGGCTTTTTCATTCCAAAGGAGCATTAGCACGCCCCTGGCTGGAAGCTAGACTGCCCCGGTTTTCCAGGGAAGGACATGACAAACATCCTCAGGCGCGCGGTTGTCGCGCTCACCGTCGTGTTGCTTGCCGCGTGCGGGGGCGGCGGGGACCCGGACCCGGTTGCCAGCGCGCCTCCACCCGCGGACGTCCCGCCGGAAGTTCCGGCCTACGTTGCGCCACCGACGGTGGAGACCTTCCCCGTGGCTGCGGTGATGCGGCAGTTGGCCAAGGGCTATACCTTCACCGCGTTCGCCCCCGATCCGGACACCGGATTTCCATCCAGCTTGAGCACCGTCACCTATGCGCCGACGGGGCCCGGTGCTTTCGAGCGGCGCCAGGCGTTCGTGAAAGGCGAGGACCGCAGCGATTTCGTCGTGAACGCGGGCTTCACCGATGCAGGGCCCAACGGAGGATTGCGTTTCAATGCCTTCCGCTCTGCGACGGATCCGAAGTCGAAGTTCACCGTTGAGAACGACCTGCCGGAGACTGCAACTCCGGAAGCCGCCGGACCCGACGCTGACATCCTTTTCGCGCCCGCGGGGCATTCCCTGTTCAACAGCCTCCCTCTCTTCCTGTCTGGCCAATTTTCCCCGAATGAACATTGGGACTACAGCTGGCGCCTGTACCGACGCTCGCCGACGCGCGCGGAGCTTTGCTTGAACCTGAGGCGCATCACGGGCGATTTCTTCTTCTTTCTCTACGCCAACACCGACTGCTTCGAGATCGACGGCACCGGCGAGATCCAGAGGACCCGCATTGTTACCAAGAGAGGTTGCTGCAGGCTTCCCGTGATCACGACGAGTTACGAGTAGGCCGGACCCTCACGCTTAAGAAAATGACCGCCCTTCGGGCGGCCCATTTCACTTTGGCGAGGGACATGTGAAGTTCGAAGCATGGATAGACTGCCGGGTCGTTCCAAAAAAAATGCAGTCCCATGACCCAACACCTTCGTTTCCTTCAGGGGGCGATCGGCCCGCTTCTGCTGTCCTTGCTCGCAGCGTGCGGAGGTGGGGCCTCCGACCCGCCTAGAACAGAGGAGTTCGCGGTGGCCCCTGTGATGCGGCAGCTGGCCGCCGGGTTCAGCTTCTCCGCATCCATCACCGACCCGCAGACCGGCTCCGTGACCCACCGGACCACCGTCACCTACGCGGCCAAAGGTCCCGGAGCGTTCGAACGGCAGCAGACCTTCACGTCCGCGCAAAGCCGCGACCCTTCGCTCTGGAGCTCCACCTTCGTCGACTCCGCCGCCGGTGGCGGCCTGCGATTCACCGCATTCAACGGAGGTGGCACGCCTGGGCCGCTCGCCAACGTGCACGAACTGCCGGCAAAAGCGGTCCCGGACCTGGCCGAAGTCTTCCCAGGCAAACCGGAGCAGTTGCTGTTCACCACGGACAGCTTCCTCGGATCCGCCAGCATCGACCAATGGGCGTATCAGTGGAATCTGGTGCGCAAGTCGGACGTGCGAGCCGAACTCTGCCTGGCCACGCAGCGAATCAACCAGGGCATCAAGGCCCAGGTCTACACGGACTGCTTCGAAATCGATGGATCAGGCACGATCCTCAAGACCCGCACGGTTTTCCAGGCCCAGTGTTGCAGGCTGCCTGAGATCGTCGAGAAGTACGAATAAAGCGCCGGGCAGCCGGCTTCTCAATGACCGCGGCGCTCCCGCGCGCGCCGCACCTGACGGCTCTCCGTTGCGCGCCGCTCGGCCTCGCGCTTCGCTTCCTCCTTCGCCTTGCGCTTCGCGCGAAAGCCGCGCGACAGGGTGCGCGCCACGATGAACGTGAGGGCGAAGGAGAAGACGATGAAGAGCGTGGAGGCGAAGTCGCTGGGCATGGTGCGGAAAAGGAAAAAGCCGCCCGAGGGCGGCTTGTTCTGGAGGAGCGAGAGGGATTCGAACCCTCGATGCGGGTTTTAGCCCACATACTCCCTTAGCAGGGGAGCACCTTCGGCCACTCGGTCATCGCTCCGATGGAAGGCATTATGCCTCAAGACTTCCCGGCGGCGGCGGCCGGCTGGTCGAGGTCCAGGTCGAAAGCCTTGTGCAGCGCGCGCACGGCGAGCTCCATGTACTTCTCGTCGATCACCACCGAGGTCTTGATCTCGCTGGTCGAGATCATCTGGATGTTGATGCCCTCTTCCGACAGCGCGCGGAACATCTTGCTGGCGATGCCCACGTGGCTGCGCATGCCGATGCCGACGATGGAGACCTTGCAGATCTTGGTGTCGCCCTCGATGCGGTCGGTGCCCAGCGTGGGAACCACCTTGGTCTTCAGCACGTCGACCGTGCGCGCGTACTCGTTGCGGTGCACGGTGAAGCTGAAGTCGGTCTTGCCGTCGTGGCTGACGTTCTGGATGATGACGTCGACCTCGATGTTGGCGTCGGCCACCGCGCCGAGGATCTGGTAGGCGATGCCGGGACGGTCGGGCACGCCCAGGATGGAGACCTTGGCCTCGTCGCGGTTGAAAGCGATGCCGGATACGACGGCTTGTTCCATTTTCTCGTCTTCCTCAAAAGTGATCAGCGTGCCGGAGGCGGCTTCCTCGGCGATGGGGATGTCCCACGGCGTGAAGCTGGACAGCACGCGCAGCGGCACCTGGTACTTGCCGGCGAATTCGACCGAACGGATCTGCAGGACCTTGGAGCCCATCGAGGCCATTTCCAGCATTTCCTCGAAGCTCACGGTGGAGAGGCGGCGCGCTTCGGGCACCACGCGCGGGTCGGTGGTGTAGACGCCGTCGACGTCGGTGTAGATCAGGCACTCCGCGGCCTTCAGCGCAGCGGCCACCGCGACCGCGGAGGTGTCGCTGCCGCCGCGGCCGAGCGTCGTGATGTGGCCGTCGTCGTCCACGCCCTGGAAGCCCGCGATGATGACGACCTTGCCGGCGGCGAGGTCGCTGCGCACGCGCTCGTCGGCGATCGATTCGATGCGGGCCTTGGTGTACGCGTTGTTGGTGCGGATCGGCACCTGCCAGCCCGCGTAGCTCACGGCCGGGATGCCTTCGGCGTGCAGCGCCAATGCCAGCAGGCCGACCGAGACCTGTTCCCCGGTGGAAGCGAGCATGTCGAGTTCGCGCTGCACGGCTTCGTCGTGGCGCGCCGGGGCGACTTCCTTGGCCAGCCCGAGCAGGCGGTTGGTCTCGCCGCTCATGGCGCTGGGAACCACCACCATCTGGTGGCCGGCGCGCACCCACTTGGCCACGCGCTTGGCGACGTTGCGGATGCGCTCGGTCGAGCCCATCGACGTGCCGCCGTATTTGTGAACGATCAATGCCATCGGAACCGGGGAGTTGATGACTGCGGCCGCGGATCGGTCCAGCGGTGGACCGTGGGCGCAGAACCCCGGGATTATACCTAGGCGAAAAAGCTAGTCGTACTTGTACGCCAGCTCGGTCTCGATGGTCAGCACCTCGTCGACGGGCTGGAATTTCCAGTTGCTCACCGCGTCGACCGAGGGCCGGTTGAGCGAGCGGTTGGTGCTGGACACCACCTTCACGTTGGCGGTGGAGCCGTCGGGGTTGAGGTCGAAGGCCACCCGCACGACGCCGGACGGGCGCTCGCGCATCAGCGCGGCGGGCAGCTTGGGATCGTCGGTGCGCAGCGGCACGACTTCCAGGCGGGGCTGCGGCGGCTCGGGCAGCGGCGGCACGGCGGCCAGGGCTTCGGGCAAAGGCGCGGGCGTTGGGGCGGCTTCGACGGCCGGGGCCGGCGCGGCCGGACGCGCAGCGGCTACGGGCTCGGGCCGCGGCGCCTTCTTCAACTCCACCGGCGCCGGAGCAGGTGCCGGCGCGGGCGCAGGCGCCGGCTTCGCGCGCGAAGGCGCGTTGGCGTTCTGCAGGATGAAGCGGTAAGGACTGTTCGCCTGGCGCTGCACGGCTTCGCTCGGCGCGGTCTGCCCGAAAGCCGGCTGCATTCCAGTGATGGCTGCGAATCCCAGTCCCGCGGTCAGGACCCAGGCGCCGCCGGCCTTGTGGGCCAGGACGCCGCATCGGTGCATGTGCATGCGCTCCCCTCTTCTCGGCGGCATTCTAGGAGCGGCCTGCCCGCGGTCGAGTTGGGGTTAGTGTGGATGCCGGTGGCCTAATTCGCGGAATAGGCCAGCCGCTCGCCCTGCCGTTCGACCAGCCCGGCGCCGACCTTGATCCGGATCTGGTGGCCCCGGGTCCGGCAGTCGGCCACCTGGTCCAGCAGCTCCTCGAGCTGCGCCGCGCTGGCCGCGGCGTTGTGCGCCACCTTCAGCCAGTGCCGCAGCACGTTGCCCTGGCGCGAGCGCGCCAGTTGCTGCAGTGCGGTGATGGCGGGCACGCCGCCCATGCGGGCCAGGTCCTCCACCGCCACCGTCTCCAGCAGCTCCTGCGCCTGCGCCGCGTGGCGCGAGGAGCGCGCGAAAGTCTCCCGGAACTGGGGGAAGGCCTCCTCCAGCGCGGGCAGCAGCAGGTGCCGGATGCGGTTGCGGGTGAAAGCGACGTCGGTGTTGGTGGGGTCTTCGACCACGGGCACGCGCTGCTGCGCAATCCACTCGCGAATCGATGGCGCGGAGAGGGCCAGCAGCGGCCGCACGAACAGCACGCCATCGCGCTGGAAAACCGGCGCCATGGCGGCGAGCCCCGGCAGGCCGGCGCCCCGGCTCAGCGCCAGCAGCAGGGTCTCGACCTGGTCGTCCGCATGCTGTCCGAGCAGCACCGCCTGCACGCCGCCGTCGCGCGCGGCGCGGGCCAGCGCCTGGTAGCGCGCATTGCGGGCGGCGTCCTCGGGGCTTTCGCCGGGCGCGTTGCCGGCGGCGACCCGCCGCACGTCCAGCGGCACGTTGATGGCAGCACAGACGCCGCGGCAATGCAGCTCGAAGTCATCGGCCGCGTCCTGCAGTCCGTGGTGCACGTGGATGGCGCGCACCTGCCCCGGCCAGCGTTCGGCCGCGGCGAGCAGGAGGACGGTGGAATCGGCGCCGCCGCTGAAGGCGACGGCCAGGGGCAAGGGCAGTTGCAATTCGGCGAGCGCGACGCGCGCCGGGTTGACGCCGGGGTCAGGCGGCTTCGGCCTTGGTGTCGTTGAAGCGGCCATAGCTTTGCAGCCGCTCGTAACGCCGCTCCAGCAGTTCGCGCACCTTCAGGTCGGCCAGCTGCCGCCAGGCGTCGTTCAGGGCGCGCTTGAGGAAAGCGGCCATCTGCCGGTGGTCGCGGTGGGCGCCGCCCACCGGTTCGTTGACGATCTTGTCGACCAGGCCCAGGGCCTTGAGGCGGTGCGCGGTGATGCCCATGGCATCGGCCGCGTCCTGCGCCTTCTCGGAGGTCTTCCAGAGGATGGAAGCGCAGCCCTCGGGGCTGATCACCGAGTAGATGGAGTACTGCAGCATCAGCACCTGGTCGGCCACCGAGATGGCCAGCGCGCCGCCGGAGCCGCCCTCGCCGATCACCGTGGTGATGATGGGCACTTCCAGCTGCGCCATCTCGAAGATGTTGCGGCCGATGGCTTCCGACTGGCCGCGTTCCTCGGCGTCGATGCCGGGATAGGCACCGGGCGTGTCGACGAAGGTGAACACCGGCAGCTTGAACTTCTCGGCGGTCTTCATCAGGCGCAGGGCCTTGCGGTAGCCCTCGGGCCGGCTCATGCCGAAGTTGCGCAGCGCGCGTTCCTTGGTGTCGCGGCCCTTCTGGTGGCCCAGCACCATGCAGGCGTTGCCGTTGAAGCGGGCCAGGCCGCCGACGATCGACTGGTCGTCCGAGAAATGCCGGTCACCGTGCATCTCGACGAAATCCGTGAAGATCTCGTTGATGTAGTCCATGGTGTAAGGCCGCTCGGGATGCCGCGCGATCTTGGTGATCTGCCACGGGCTCAGCTGGGCGTAGATGTCCTTGGTGAGCTGCTGGCTCTTCTTGCCCAGCTGCTCGATCTCCTCGGAGATGTCCACCGCCGACTCGGTCTGCACGTAGCGCAGTTCCTCGATCTTGGTTTCCAGCTCCGCAATCGGGGTCTCGAAATCCAGGAAGGTTCTTTTGGCCAAGCGTCTGTCCTCTCAATGCCCTGCGCCGCACGGCTGAGCCTAGTAGGCCACCGGCAGCGGGTCGAGCGATCTCCAAATATACCAAGTCGCGACACTGCAATAGGGGTTCCAGGCCGCGGCCACCTCGCGCGCGTCGCTGCGGCTGACGGCCTCGCCCGAGAAATAGTTCTTGCTGATGCCGCTGATGAGCCCCACGTCGTCCAGCGGCAACACGTTGGGCCGCATCAGGTGGAAGATCAGGAACATCTCGGCGGTCCAGCGGCCGATGCCGCGGATGCCGACCAGCTCGGCGATGATGTCCTCGTCCTCCATCGCCCGCCACGAATCCACGTGGATGGCGCCGGAGTCGAAGTGCAGCGCCAGGTCGACCAGGTACTCGATCTTGCGGGCCGACAGGCCGGCCGCGCGCATGTCGTCCACCTTCAGCTTCAGCACGCTGGCCGGCGTCATGCCGCGCTTGGGCAGCGCCGCGAACTTGTCCCAGACGCTCTGCGCGGCCTTCACCGAGATCTGCTGGCCGACGATGCTGCGCGCGAGCGTCGTGAAGGCATCGCCGCGCGACTGCAGGCAGGCGTTGCCGAACAGCGGGATGATGCGCTTCATCACCCGGTCCTTCTTCGTCAGGTACTTGCGCGCCTCTTCCCAGTATTCGGGCGTGACCAGCGCGATTTCTTCGCTCAAGTCGCGGCCTCCCAGGTCGTGCCGGCGGCCGAGTCCTTCAGCACGATGCCTTGCGCCAGCAGCTCCTGGCGGATGCGGTCGGCCTCGGCAAAATTCTTCGCCTTCTTGGCGGCGGCACGCGCCTCGATCCGCTGCTGGATGGTCGCTTCGTCGAGGGTGGTGCCGGCGCGCAGGAACTCGCGCGGGTCGCCCTGCAGGATGCCCAGCGTGCCGGCCAGTGCCTTCAGCAGGCCTGCCAGCGCCGCGGACTTGCTGCGGTTGATCTCGGCCGCGAGGTCGAACAGCACGGCCACCGCCTCCGGCGTGCCGAAGTCGTTGTCCATCGCCGCCTTGAAGCGCGCGGCATGCGGCAAGGACCAGTCGATGGGCGCTTCCTGCGGTGGCACGGCGTCGAGCGCCGTGTACAGGCGGCGCAGGCTGGCGCGCGCGTCGTCGAGATGCTTGTCGCTCCAGCCCAGCTCGCTGCGGTAGTGGCCGCGCAGCAGGAAGAAGCGCACGGTCTGGGCGTCGTAATGCGCGAGCACGTCCGGCACGCTGAAGAAGTTGCCCAGCGACTTGGACATCTTGTCGCCGTCGATGTTCAGGAAGCCGTTGTGCATCCAGGTGCGCGCGAGTTCGGTCCCGAACGCGCCTTCGCTCTGGGCGATCTCGTTCTCGTGGTGCGGAAAGATCAGGTCGATGCCGCCGCCGTGGATGTCGATCGGCTGGCCGAGGATGCTGCGCGCCATCGCGGAGCACTCGATGTGCCAGCCGGGGCGGCCGATGCCGTAGGGGCTCTCCCACTTCGCGTCCGGCGGCTCGGCCGGCTTGGCGCTCTTCCAGAGCACGAAGTCGAGCGGATCGTGCTTGCCTTCCAGCACGGCGACGCGCTCGCCCGCTTGCAGTTCGTCCAGCGACTTGCCCGAAAGCTTGCCGTAGCCGGGCAAGGCACGCACCGAAAAGTTCACGTCGCCGCTGTCGGCGTGGTACGCGAGGCCCTTGCGTTCGAGCAGCTGCACGATTTCCACCATCTGCGGAATGTAGTCGGTGGCGCGCGGATCGTGCGTCGGCCGCAGGACGCCCAGCGCGTCGTAGTCGGCGTACATCAGCGCGGTCATGCGGTCGGCCAGCGCCCGCACCGGCTCGCCGTTCTCCACGGCGCGCTTGATCATCTTGTCGTCGATGTCCGTGATGTTGCGCACGAACTCCACCTGCAGCCCGCCGGCTTCCAGCCAGCGCCGCACCACGTCGAAGCCGACCGCCGAACGGGCGTTGCCGATGTGCGGACGGTCGTAGACCGTGACGCCGCAGACGTACATGCGCACCCGACCGGGCTCAAGCGGTGAAAATTCCTCCAATTCACGCGTGAGCGTGTTGTAGATGCGCAGGGTCATGGGTTCTCGTTGGGCGCCGCCGGCGATGCTTGCTGGCGACGGGGCGCCTGTCCGTGGGCCTGAATGTTGTTCCAGCAGCAGCGGACTGTCCCGCGCAAGCGGCCCCCGGCTACAATCGGCACGCAGTATAGCCCCCTGTGCGGGCTAGCTTTCGCGGTGGAGCAACCAGAGGCCTTATGACGCTTGCGCGTAACAAACTACCCAGAACACTGGCCCTTGCAGTCGTGGCCGCCGCGCTCATGGCCGGCGCCGGCATCGCCCGCGCCGACGAGTACGGCGACGTCAACCAGCTCCTGCGTTCCGGCAAGCTGGCCGAAGCCCTGACCAAGGCCGACCAGTACCTGGCGTCCAAGCCCAAGGACCCGCAGATGCGGTTCATGAAGGGCGTGATCCAGACCGAGTCGGGCAAGCCGAACGACGCCATCGCCACCTTCCAGAAGCTGACCGAGGACTATCCCGAGCTGCCGGAGCCGTACAACAACCTCGCCGTGCTCTACGCCGGCCAGGCCCAGTTCGACAAGGCGCGTGCCGCGCTCGAAATGGCGATCCGCACCAATCCCAGCTACGCCACCGCGCACGAGAACCTCGGCGACGTGTACGCCAAGCTGGCCAGCCAGGCCTACAGCCGCGCGCTGCAGCTCGATGCCGGCAACGCGCAGGTGCAGCCCAAGCTGGCGCTGATCCGCGAACTGTTCTCCACCAGCCCGCGCGCGCCGTCCGCGCGCACCGGCGGCAACATCCCCGCGCCCGCGATCGCCGCCGCTCCGGCCCCGGCCGCCAAGCCCGCGCCCGCGCCCGCTCCGGTGATCGCAGCCGCGCCCGCTCCGGCACCCGCTCCCGCCGCCAAGCCCGCGCCGGCTCCGGCGCCGGTGGCTGCTGCCACGCCCGCGCCTGCCCCCGCCGCGCCGGCCGCCCCCGCCGCCGCATCGGCCGGCGCCGGCAAGGAAGTCGAAGCCGCCGTGCTGGCCTGGGCCAACGCCTGGTCGTCCAAGGACATGAACGGCTACCTGGGCGCCTACGGCAAGGAATTCGATCCGCCGGGCAAGCTGTCGCGCAAGGCCTGGGAAGACGAGCGCCGCGCGCGCATCGTCGGCAAGTCGCACATCTCGGTGAAGATCACCGACATGAACGTCTCGGTCACCGGCAACAAGGCCGTGGCCCGCTTCAAGCAGGACTACGTGGCCGACAGCCTGAAGGTCAACAGCCGCAAGACGCTGGAACTGGTGAAGAGCGGCGACCGCTGGGCGATCGTGCGCGAAAGCACCGGGGCCTGACCCGGCCCGCGCAGCGAAAGCGAAGGTTGTGCAGTTGAACCCGCTCCGCTCCCCCCGCAAGCTGGCCCGCCTGTTGCTGGTTCTGGGCTGCGCCGCCGGCCTGCTGGCCGCCGCCCAGGCGGCGCCGCAACGCAAGGCAGCCCCTCACCGTTCCCCCGCGCCCGTGCCCCAGGTGCGCGACGGCGAGGCCGAAGCCAAGCTGATCGAGATCTACAAGCTGATCGGCCAGGCGCAGACCCGCCAGGCCCTGGCCAAGGCCGAGACGCTGGTCAAGGACCATCCCAATTTCCAGCTGGCACAGCTGGTCTACGGCGACCTGCTGACGATGCAGCAGCGGCCCGTGCGCAGCTTCGGCGACGTGCCCGACACCACCGCCAAGAGCGGCGCGCAGATGCTGTCGGAACTGCGCGAGGAATCCCAGCTGCGCATGCGCGCGCTGCGCGAGCGCCCGCCGGCCGACGCGGTGCCGGCGCAGTTCCTGCAGCTGTCGCCGCGCAGCAAGCATGCGATCGCGATCGACACCTCGCGGGCGCGCCTGTACCTGTTCGAGAACCAGCCGACCGGCCTGAAGCTGATCGCCGACTACTACATCTCGGTGGGCAAGCTGGGCGTGGAGAAGACGGAAGAAGGCGACCTGCGCACGCCGCTGGGCGTCTACTACGTCACCAGCAACCTCGACCCGAAGTCGCTCAAGGACTTCTACGGCGCCGGCGCCCTGCCGATCAACTATCCCAACCCCTACGATGCGCGGCGCGGCAAGACCGGCCGCGGCATCTGGCTGCACGGCACGCCGCCCACCCAGTTCTCGCGCGCGCCCAAGGCCACCGACGGCTGCGTGGTGCTGGCCAACCCGGACCTGCAGCGCATCATCCGCACCGTCGAGGTCCGCACGACGCCGGTGGTGATCGCCACCTCGCTGCGCTGGGTGCCCCCGACCGCCGTCGCCGCGGATTCGCGCCGCTTTGCCGACGTGCTGCAGGCCTGGCGCGCCGCCAAGGCCAGCGGCGACCTCGAGCGCATGCTCAGCTTCTACACGCCCGACTTCACCATCAACGGCAAGTCCATCGCCCAATGGTCGCCGGTGCTGAAGGTGGAGCTCGGCCGCGCGCGCGGCAAGGACATCGAGCTGAAGGACCTGTCGTACCTGCGCTGGACCGACGCCGCCGACACCATGGTGGTAACCTTCGGCGAGGTGCCCACCGGGGCCCGCACGGGCCCGGTGAAGCGCCAGTACTGGGTGCGGCAAGGCCCGCACTGGAAGATCTTCTTCGAAGGAGTCATCGGTTGAATTTTTCCCAGACGCGCCGCGCCTTCGCGGCGCTGGCGCTTGGCGCCAGCATTTGTGCGACCGGCTTTGCCGCCGACGCGCCCCGCGTGAAGCTCGCCACCACGGCGGGCGACATCGTCATCGAGGTCTATCCGGACAAGGCGCCCAAGACCGCCGAGAACTTCCTGCAGTACGTGCGCGACAAGCACTATGACGGCACGATCTTCCACCGCGTGATCGACCGCTTCATGATCCAGGGCGGCGGCTTCGACGCCAAGATGAACGAAAAGCCCACGCGGCCGCCGATCGTGCTGGAAGCGAAGGACGCCTTCGCCAAGGGCCTGAAGAACGTGCCCGGCACCATCGCCATGGCGCGCACCAGCGACCCCAACTCCGCCACCGGCCAGTTCTTCATCAACGTCGTCGACAACACCAGCCGCCTCGACCCGACCGAGCGCAACCCGGGCTACACCGTGTTCGGCAAGGTGGTGAGCGGCATGGACGTGGTCGAGAAGATCAAGGGCGTGCCCACCGGCAGCTCTGGCATGCATGGCGACGTGCCCGTGACGCCGGTGGTGATCAACACGGCCACCATCGTCAAGTAAGAAAGGACCCGCCATGAACCCCAAGGTCGAACTCCACATCCACGACTACGGCGTCGTCACGCTCGAACTCGACGAACAGAAGGCGCCCAAGACGGTCGCCAACTTCCTGAACTACGTGAAGAAGGGCCACTACGACGGCACCATCTTCCACCGCGTCATTCCGGGCTTCATGGTGCAGGGCGGCGGCTTCCAGCCCGGCATGTCGCAGAAGCCCACCGACGCGCCGGTGGAGAACGAGGCCACCAACGGCCTGAAGAACGACAACTACACGGTGGCGATGGCGCGCACCAACGACCCGCACTCGGCGTCGGCGCAGTTCTTCATCAACGTGGCCGACAACGACTTCCTGAACCACACCCGTCCCGACGCGCGCGGCTGGGGCTATGCCGTGTTCGGCAAGGTGGTGGGCGGCAAGGACGTGGTCGACAGGATCAAGGGCGTGCGCACCGGCCGCAAGGGCTTCCACGACGACGTGCCGAACGAAGACGTGGTGATCGAGAAGGCGGTCGTCGTCGGCGCGTGACGCCCGCGGCGCACGAACTCGTCGCGCCGCCCGCCTGGCGCGACGTCGAATTCATCTCCGACCTGCACCTGCAGGCCTCGCAGCCGGCGACGGTCGCGGCCTGGCGCGCCTACATGCAGGGCGTGCGGGCCGACGCCCTGTTCATCCTCGGCGACCTGTTCGAGGCCTGGATCGGCGACGACAGCGCCGCCGAGCCCGGCTTCGAGGCGGAGTGCGCGCAGGTGTTGCACGCGACCGCGCAGCGCCTGCCGGTCTTCTTCCTGCACGGCAACCGCGATTTCCTGCTCGGATCGGCGATGGCCGAGCGTTCCGGCCTGCAACTGCTGCCCGACCCCACCGTGTTCACCTTCGGCGCCACCCGCTGGCTGCTGTCGCACGGCGACGCGCTGTGCCTGGACGACGTCGACTACCAGGCTTTCCGCAAGCAGGTCCGCAATCCGGCCTGGCAGGCCGCCGTGCTGGCGCGCCCGCTGGCCGAGCGCCGGATGATGGCCAAGGCCCTGCGCAGCGAAAGCGAGAACCTCAAGCGCGGCGACACCGTCTATGCCGACGTCGACCACCCGGCCGCGCTGACGTGGCTGGAGGCGGCGCGGGCCGATCACCTGTTGCACGGCCACACGCACCGGCCGGGCGAACAGGCCATGGCGGCCCAGCACCGCCGCATCGTGCTGAGCGACTGGGACGCCGAGGCGCAGCCGCCGCGCGCCGAAGCACTGCGCCTGAACCGCGACGGCGGCATCCGGCGCATCGCGCTGGCCTGACCATGCTGGGCTGGCTGCGCCGCCGCAGCGCGCCGCCGGATCTGCCGGATGCGCTGTGGCAGCGCACCTTGCGCGCCTATCCCTTCCTGGCCGCCCGCGAAGCCACGGAGATCGCGAGGCTGCGCGCCCTGGCGGCCCAATTCCTGCGCGACAAGGAATTCCATGGCGCCGACGGCCTCGCCATCACCGACGAAATCGCGCTGGCCATCGCGGCGCAGGCGGTGCTGCCCGTGCTGCACCTCGGCCTGCGCTGGTACGACGATTTCGTCGGCATCGTGGTGCACCGCGACGAAGTGGTCGCGCGGCGCACATTGACGGACGAAGCCGGCGTCGTCCACGCCTACGACGAAGTCCTGGCCGGCGAATCGATGGAGGGCGGGCCCGTCATGTTGAACTGGCGCGACGTGTCCGAGGCGGGCGCGTCCGCGGAAGTGGGCTACAACGTGGTGATCCACGAGTTCGCCCACAAGATCGACACGCGCGACGGCGCGGCCGATGGCTGCCCGCCGATGCCGACGCGGGAAGCGCGCGCGCAGTGGCTGGCCGTGATCGAGCCGGAGTACGCGCGCTTTCGCGAACAGGTGATCGTCGCCGAGCGCTTCGGCGGCGCGCAGCCCTGGCTCGATGACTATGGCGCGACCGACATGGGCGAGTTCTTCGCCGTGGCCTGCGAGGCGTATTTCGTGAACCGCGCGCGGTTCGCGCAGGAGTTCCCGGCGCTGGTGCCGCTGTTCGACGGGTTCTTCATCAAGCGGTAGGCCGGGGTTTCCACCCCGGCCTGCGAAAGCCGATCCAGCGGCTGCGCGCTTATTTGCGCAACAGGGCCTTCAACGCATTCTGCAAGCGCCGCGCCGCACCCGCCTCGAACGGCGTCGCGAGCACCTTCGCCACGTCCGCGCCCCAGGTCTCCTGCGGCGACGGGTCATGGCGCTTCGTCAGCAGCTGCAGCTGCATCATGCGGCGCGCGCTGATCTGCTCGGCCGGCGTAGGAACGTCGGCCGCGATCTCCAGGCGCAGCAGCGATTCGCCCGCGTCGCCCGCACCGGGCTTGCCCAGCGCCTGGGTCCAGCCCTGGCGCGCCGAAGCAGCCACGGCCTTGCCGAGCTCGTGCTGGCTCGGCACCTGCTCCGCCGAACGCTGCTCCCACGCGGTCATCAGCTGCGTCAAGGCCTCGCCATGCGCCTGCGCGGCCAGCTTGCGCAGCGCCGCCTGCGCGTGCTCCAGCGCGTCGCGCTGCGCGCGGAAGGCGGTGTCGCCCAGGCGCGGGCCGCGGTCCTCGCGCGGCTCGTCGCGGCCGAAGCCCCGATCGCGGCCAAAGCCGCCACGGTCGCCGCCGGGCCCGCCGCGGCCGGGGCCGCCAGGACCGCCGGGGCCGGGCCGGCGGCTGTCGAACTTGCCGCCGCGCCCCATGGGGGCGGCCTGCTCGGGACGGCGCGCGCCGGGACGGTCATCCCCGCGCATGGCCACCACCGGTTTGGGCGTGGGCTTCGGCGCCGCGGGCGCGGCAGCTGGTGCTTCGCCCTCGCCCTCGCCTTCGGCGGCGGGCGTCGCTTCCGCTCCTTCGGCAGCAGGCGCTGCAGCCGCCGCGGGCGCAGCAGCCGCCGGCGCCGCAGCCGCGGCATCGTCACGCGCGCGCAGCGCCTGCTCCAGCGCCGCCATCGCGGTGCGGATCTTCTGGGCGTCGCCGCTGGCGGTCGCCTCTTCCACGGCCTTCGACGCATCGAGCACGGCGCGGTCGCGCGTGCTCATGGCCGAAGCCGCCTTCTCGCGCTCCGCGGTCTTGCGGTTGAACGCATCGTCGATGGGCTTGCGGAACGCGTCCCACAGCTTCTGTTCCTGCTTGCGGTCCAGCGGCACGGCCTGCGCCTCGTGCTGCCAGCGCTGCTGCAGCGACTTGACGGCATCGATGCGCAGCATGGGCGCGTCGCCCAAGGCCTTGGCTTCCTCGATCATGGCGTTGCGCCGCTCGATGCTGGCCTTCTGCGCGCGGTCCAGGGGCGCGGCGGCCAGGCCGATCGCTTCCTTCCACATCGGCTGCATTTCGGCAAAGGCCTTCTCGCTCAGGTGGCCGGCTTCGCGCCAGCGGTCCGAGAACTGGTGGATGGCGCGGTTGAAGCCCTTCCAGTCGCCGTCGATCGCGTCGGGATACTTGGCGGCCCAGGCCTTGACCTCCTCGATCAGGCCGAGGCGGGTGGCGCGGTGTTCGGCGGCCTCGCCCTTGACCTTGTCCAGCCACTCCTGCACCACCTTGTAGGCTTCGTTGCAGGCTTCGTCGAAACGCTTCCACAGCGCGTGGTTCGGCGGGCCGCCCTGGTCGACCTGCTTCCACTGGTCGCGCAGCGAGCGCAGCGCTTCCTGCATCTTGCGGCCGCCGTAGCGCGGCTTGCGGGCGACGGCGGGCGCGGCGGCGGCCTTGGCCCGGACGCGCGGCGCGTGCGTGGCTTCACCGGCGGCTTCCGTTGCAGCCGGCGCTTCGGCCGCGCCCGGGGTCTCGGCCGCAGCCGAGGCTTCCACCACGGGGGCTTCGGACGCAGGCGTTTCGGCCACCGGCGCTTCAGCGACCGGCGTTTCCACGACCGGGGTGTCCGCCGCCGGCGTCGCATCGGCGGCCGGCGCGGCTTCGGTGGTGGACGCAGCAGCAGGAGCGGCGCCAGCCGCACGCGCTTCGGCGGCCGCGCGATTGCGCGCAATGCCGACCGGCTCGAACAGTGCTTCCGCCTTGGCGACCAGTTCCTGGCGCAGCTGGTCGGCGCGCCAGCGCTGCCAGCCTTCCAGCTCGGTGGCGGCGGTCAACGCGGCATGGGCCTGCGTCTCCAGCTTGTCGTCCACCAGCTTGCCGTGTTCCTTCAGCGCACTGCGCAGCGCATTCGCGGCGCCGGCGCTGGCCTTGCCGTGGCCTTGCGCGATTTCGGCTTCGAGCTTGGCCATCGCCTCGCCGACCACCTGCTGCGCCTTGGCGCGCAGTTCGGGGTCCACCGGGGGCCGGGGTGCCTTGGGCGCCTTGGCGGGCGCCGCTTCGGCCGGCAGCCCGCGGCCCTGGCGCAGTTCGTCGGCCCACACGGGCACGGGCGGCAGCGGCGCGTTGGCGTCGTCGGCGGCCGCCACGGCTTGCGTCAGCGCACTCTGGAAGGCGTCCCACACCACCTGCAGCTGGTTGCGCGAGGCCTCCAGCAGGGGCGGGAACTTGGCGTCCACGCTGCCCCAGTTGGCGTCATCCAGCAGCGCCTGGGCCTGCGATTGCCATTGCGGCACGTCGGCGCGCAGCGCTTCGACGGCGGCCTGGGCATCGCGCCAGGATTTGGTGGAAAGCACCTCGATGCGCTGGGCCAGCAACACGGCGGCCTCGCGCTGCACCTGCACGCGCGTCTGCAGGTCTTCGATGCCCTTGATGCGTTCGGCCAGTTCGGCCTTGACGCTCGCCAGCGGCTCGCGGCTCAGCGGCGCGCCGGCCTTGGCGGCGTCGCGCTGCCAGGCCATCGCATCGGCGATGTTCAGGCGCGGCTGGCCCAGCATGGCGCGCGCCTTCTCGGCCCATTCGGCGCCGATGGCCTCCTGGCCCTTGGCGCGCTTGATCTCATCGAGCTTCTCGCGCAGCAGGCGGGCGGCGCCCTTGTCGCGCGCGCTGAGTTCCCGGAAGACCTCCTGCATCTGTTCGGCGCTGGGTTGCGCGGCCAGCCAGTCGCGGACGCGAGCGGCGCGCTCACCGGAAGTAGGCGCGGAAAAAGCACCACCCGTCAGGGCGTCGAGCGACTGGGTGTCGTGGGGTTTGAGAGAGCTCACTGCGGAATTCTTCGAAAAGGAAAGGAAAGCCCCCAGGCGGGGGCACCCTCTATTCTCGCCGCGAATTCGTCCTCTCGTGCGCCCGCCTACGGCGGCGCTCCGGACCGCGCGGAATAACATGCAGCGCGGTCCCGCTTGCGCGGAGGATCCGGCTTTGCCGGGCCTCTGCGCACCGATCGAGCTGCCACTCGAAAATCACGCAGTGATTTTCGAGTGAACAAATAGATAGCCCGGCCAGGTAGCCTGAAGCCGCCTGCCGGGCTGGACGGCCGACCCACGTCGACGCCGTCTGGGTTCGCAACACGGAGGTTGATGTCCGCATTGCGCCGGAGGCAATGATTGCCTCCAAGAGGGGCCGGGGCTGCCACGGGTGTGGCCCTACCGGCTGATGCCTGATCGCTCAGGCCCTTCCAAATTAGGCGAGGCGGCCCGCGAATTCAAGGACTGCTTTTCAATGAGCCGCGAGTGCGCCATTGAACTGCTTGCCTTGACAGGGATGGCTCTGCAGCACCCCGTGCCGCAGGTTGGCGAGGTTTCAGCCAGCCGGTCATTGGGCCGACAGGCGGTCGTCCCAGCTGATCCGCAGCGAGAAGTTCCGTTCGTCCGGGGACGCACCCTCCTGGTGCATCACCAAAGCCGCGGCGGCAATCCGCCACGAACCCAGCGCCCGCCGCTCCGCTTTTGCTAGCACCCAGGTCGGCTGTAGTCGCCGGCTGACATGCCGCGGCGACGCCTTCCGACCCGCGCCCGGGCCCCAAAACCCCTAAATTGTCGAGTCGTTATGTAACTAACAATATAAAACGTGAGCAAAACATCCTTGACCCTGCATTAAAGGCCCTCCTAGAATCCGCCCGTCCCCAGCCCAGGAGTGCTGGGATGACCTGAACCCCGCTGCCGAACCCGGCTAAGTCGAACCGTGGCGGGCACCTCCAGAAGACCGGAGGCGCCCCCGGACCTCGATGGCGTACCAATCCAAACGAGGAGCTCGCAGGTAACGAGCTGCCCACCAGGCAGCCACCGCCTTGCGGCTCCGCGCGTAGAAAGGAAGTGCTATGACAGCGTTAGGAAAAGCGGCCAAGGGCTTGCAGACGTTCACCTCCGACGTCGCCCAGGGCTTTTTCGAAATCACGCACAACGGCTTCGCAGTCGTCGGCCTCGTGGCCGTCTTCTCGGTGCTGACCCTGCTTGCCCGCCCGGACCTGCGCCAGGCCGGCGAGTCGCAGCTCATGACCTGGCTCCATGCCCGGCAAGTCCAGGCGCTCGGCCTGGTGCCGGAACTCGATGCCATCGACCGCGCGACGGCGCTCAACCCCAAGGACCTGCCGAAGCAGCAGGCCGCCGTCGCCTACTGGCTGAGCAAGAAGTACCGGGTCGCCCCGGAGCCGCTCAGCGCCCTGGTGGCCGAGGCCTACGAGATCGGCAACCGCAGCAACCTGGATCCGACCCTGATCCTGGCGGTGATGGCCGTCGAGTCCGGCTTCAACCCCTTTGCCCAGAGCAACGTGGGCGCCCAGGGGCTGATGCAGGTCATGACCGGCATCCACAGCGACAAGTACGAGAACTTCGGAGGCAAGCTGGCCGCCTTCGACCCGGTGACCAACCTGCGGGTGGGCGTGAAGGTGCTGCAGGAGTGCATCCAGCGCGCCGGCTCGGTCCAGGCCGGCCTCAAGTTCTACGTGGGCGCCGCCAACCTCGAGGGCGACGGCGGCTATGCCGAGAAGGTGATGGCCGAGCACGCCCGCCTGCGGCTGGTGGCGACGGGCCGCCCCGTGCCGCTGACGGTGCCGCCGCCTCCGGCCACCTTGCGCACGCTGGCCCCGGCTGCGCCCATCCCGGCGGCCACGCCGGAAGAAACGCCGGCCAGCCCGCCGCCGGTCACGTCCTGAGCCCTGCGTTAAACTAGGCGGGTACGCGACTGGCGATAGGCGCCCCGGCCTTGGGGCGCTGACGTGGAACCCGCGCGGGGCCTCTCCCCCGCCCAAACCACTGGGAAGCGTGCCGCGGCCGGCTCGGCCGTGAACAGCCGTTCGCCTGGGCAGCCCCGTTGCAGGCAACGGGGACCTTCGCTCCAAGGAACTGCCGCATGTACCAACGCAACATCCTCATCGAACAAACCGATCCCGAGCTCTTCGCCGCGATCCAGTCGGAAAACCGCCGCCAGGAAGAGCACATCGAGCTGATCGCCAGCGAGAACTACGCCTCCCCGGCCGTCATGGCCGCCCAGGGCACCCAGCTGACCAACAAGTACGCCGAAGGCTATCCCGGCAAGCGCTACTACGGCGGCTGCGAATTCGTCGACATCGCCGAGCAACTGGCCATCGATCGCATCAAGCAGCTGTTCGGCGCCCCCGCCGCCAACGTGCAGCCCCACTCCGGCGCCCAGGCCAACGAAGCCGTCTTCCTGGCCTTCCTGAAGCCCGGCGACACCATCATGGGCATGAGCCTGGCCGAAGGCGGCCACCTCACCCACGGCATGCCCCTGAACATGTCCGGCAAGTGGTTCAACGTGGTGAGCTACGGCCTGAACAAGGACGAAGCCATCGACTACGACGCGATGGAGCGCAAGGCGCACGAGAGCAAGCCCAAGCTGATCATCGCCGGCGCTTCGGCGTATTCGCTGCGCATCGACTTCGAGCGCTTCGCCAAGGTGGCCAAGGACGTAGGCGCCATCTTCATGGTCGACATGGCCCACTACGCCGGCCTGATCGCCGCGGGCGTCTATCCCAACCCGGTCCCGCACGCCGACGTGGTGACCTCGACCACCCACAAGAGCCTGCGCGGCCCGCGCGGCGGCTTCATCCTGATGAAGCCCGAGCACGAGAAGGCGATCAACAGCGCCATCTTCCCCGGCCTGCAGGGCGGCCCGCTGATGCACGTGATCGCCGCCAAGGCGGTGGCCTTCAAGGAGGCGCTGCAGCCCGAGTTCAAGGCCTACCAGCAGCAGGTGGTGAAGAACGCCCAGGTCGTCGCCGAGACGCTGGTCGAGCGCGGCCTGCGCATCGTCAGCGGCCGCACCGAAAGCCACGTGATGCTGGTCGACTTGCGCGCCAAGGGCATCACCGGCAAGGAAGCCGAGGCCGTGCTGGGCGACGCCCACATGACCATCAACAAGAACGCGATCCCCAACGACCCAGAAAAGCCGATGGTCACCAGCGGCGTGCGCATCGGCACCCCCGCCATGACCACCCGCGGCTTCAAGGAAGAGGAAGCGCGCATGACGGCCAACCTGGTCGCCGACGTGCTGGAGAAGCCGCGCGACGCCGCCAACATCGCCGCGGTCCGCGAGAAGGTCAACGCCCTGACCCGCCGCTTCCCGGTCTACAAATAATGAAGTGCCCCTTCTGCGGCAATGCGGACACCCAGGTGGTGGAGACGCGGATGGCCGAGGACGGGGACTTCATCCGCCGCCGGCGCCAGTGCGCGCACTGCGAGAAGCGCTTCACCACCTACGAGCGGCCTGACGTCACCTTCCCCGCGGTGGTGAAGAAGGACGGCCGGCGCATCGACTACGAGCGCGCCAAGCTGCTTGCCTCGCTGAACCTGGCGCTGCGCAAGCGGCCCGTCAGCACCGAGCAGATCGACGGCGCGGTGGAACGCATCGAGGAGAAGCTGCTGAACCTGGGCGTGCGCGAGATCCCGAGCTCCCGCATCGGCGAGCTCGTGATGCGCGAACTCAAGAAGCTGGACAAGGTCGCCTATGTCCGCTTTGCGAGCGTCTACCGCAGCTTCGAGGACGTCGACGAGTTCAAGACCGTCGTCGACGAGATCCGCAAGTAGCGCCGGCTCCCGGCGACTTCAGTCGCAGTTCGGCAGCACCACCTTCTGGATCCGAGGCCGGCCGATCGCATTGATCACGATCTGGCGCGCCTCCGCGGCCTCCAGGGATGCCCGGCACACCGTGAGGGTCCCGGCCTGGAAGGCACCCGTGGAGGTGCGCGTCGCGCCGTTGCCGGCGAACGAGACGTAGGCCGCCACGCTGAAATTGCCCACCAGCCGCAGCCCCGCCGGCAGCGCCGCGAAGCGGTCGATGCGCGGCTCGCCGGCCTGGCGCAGGCCGTCGTTGTTGACGTCGTGGAAGACGATCCAGCCCTGCTCCCAGCCGCCCGTGGCGCTGCAGGCCTCACCGTCCGCCGACTTGCAGATGGCGACCGGCGCATTGCGCTTGATCGCCTCGCTGCGGGCCAGGTGCAGCTGGGCGAGGAAGGTGTTGGCCGTCGCGCTCAGGCGCATGCCGTCGGCGGTGGCCGCCAAGGGCGGGGCCGCGATCCCGAGCAGCACGGCCACGGTGCAGACCGTGACCAGCAGTTCGACGAGGGTGAAGCCACGTGCGCGGTCCATGCAGCGCACGATAGGCCGCAGCGGCGTGCGCCACAGTGAGGCGCTGGCTGCAAAGCCTGTGACAAATGGGCCCCGTGCCGGGGCCGGCGTTCAGGCGCAGGTGCCGGTGCGCGTGATCGCGGAGCTCACGCGGCCGGTGGCGCTGAGCGAGAGGACCCGTTCCTGCGAGCCCGGGCTGGGCAGCTTGCGGCACAGCGTCAGGGTGCCGGAGGTGGCGCTCAGGCCGGTGCTCTGGAACACCACGGTGTAGGCGTCGCCGGTGAAGGAGAAGTCCGAGCCCAGCGCCTGCTGGTAGTGCACGCGCGTCTCGTCGCTGCCCACCGCGCCGTTGCCGTCCTTGTCGTTGAAGATGATCCAGCCCTGCTGCCAGCCGCCGGAGCTCGCGCAGTTGGTGCCGTCGGCGGAGCGGCACATGGTCATGGCCGCATTGCGCTTGATCGCCTCGCTGCGCGCCAGCTGCGCGCTGGCCAGGAAGCTGTTGGAGAAGCCGCTCAGCTTGTTGCCGAGGATCGCGTTGTTGAAGGACGGGACGGCGACCGCCAGCAGCAGGCCGAGCACCGTCAGGGTGGTCAGCAGCTCGATCAGCGTGAAGCCGGCCGCACGGCGCCGGCCGCCGCGCCGCGACAAGGTCCCGTCGCCTCGCATCACCGCTCCTTGTACCAGTAGAGCCGGCCGGTCGGCTGGGTGATCGTGCTCAGGGTCAGCGGGGGCGCGCCTTCCAGCGGCGAGTCCTTGCTGCAGCCGATGCAGAACGGCACGGTCGAGCCGTCGTCCAGCGTCACCCGGCCGGCCACCGGCGAAGGCGGCAGGCCGTCGCCGGCCACGTCTTCGTAGCGCTGGTCGGTCTTGTTGGCCGTGGCGGCGTCGAGGTAGCTGATGTTGTACACACGCGTCGTGCCCAGGTTGCTGCTGCACGAGTTGACCGCGGGCAAGGCCGGCTGGTGCGTGCTGAAGGTCACCACGCCGAAGATCGTGATGGCCGAAGTCACCACCTGCTCGGTGGAGTCCAGGCGCAGGTACCAGCCCTTCGGCTTGGTCGCCAGTTCGGCCGCCGTCGGCGTGGCGCTCGTGATGGGGTACAGCGAGTTCAGGCAGATCACGCCGGTCACGCAATTGGTGGCTTCGCCGGTCAGCCAGGTGGCGGTGCCGGGCTGGTCCTTGATCATGAAGAAGTAGTTCTGCACCGAGGTGGAGGCCGAGTAGGCGCGCAGCGGCTTCTCGCGGTCCCCGCTGCCCAGCAGCAGGAAGTAGGTCTCGCTGCCGCTGCCGATCGTGTCGGGCGTCGCCACGCTGGGGGCGAACATGAACTTGCGGTTGGCCACGAGGTCGGTGCACGCCGCCGGCGTGGAGCAGCCGAGCGAAGCGATCTTGGTGATCGTCCAGCCGGCCGAGTTGTCGGCAGCGGCAGTGTTGCCGAACTTCAGGCGATACACGTTGCCGCCCATGTCGGCGGTGTAGCCGTAGATCACGTTGTTGGTCGAGTCGCGCACCAGCGTCACGTCGGCGATCACCGCGCGGTCGGTCGGAAAAGCCTTCACCAGCGCGCCGGTCTGCGCGTTGATCACGAAGATGCGGTTGCCCTTGGTGGTCGCGAACGTGCAGTTGTGGTTCTTGCCGCCGCTGGTGTTGGCGTCGTAGTCCTCGCACTCGTCGTAGCCACCGCCCGTGATCATCAGCGGCGTCGTGCCCGAGCCGTAGCCGGCGGTGGTCATGGCTTTCAGCGACGACCAGGTCTGGCCCATCTGCTCGTAGCCGGTGCTGCAGTCGGTGTCGTTCGCCGCGTTCGGGCAGCCGCGCTTCCACAGCAGGCTCGGGTTGCCGGGGGTCGTGACGTCCATGGCATACACCGCACGGCCACCGCGGCGCAGGGTCGCGTAGATGAAGGTCTTGGCCGACCCGGAAATCGTGCCCTGGAAGGCGGTGATCGGGCCGTCCACGCCGTAGTCCTTGGCGGCGGTGCCCGTGGCGCCGGTGCCGGGATAGCTGATCGGCTGGGTATTGGCCTTCAGGCGCTTGACCTTGCCGTAGAACTCCGGGGGAATGAAGGACCACAGCTCCTGGCCGGCCGCGTAGGTGGTGGCGTTGGAAGTGATCGTAGCGGTGCGGTTGCCGTTCACGGCCCGCAGGGCGCCGTCGTTGCCGCCGTAGTACACGACGATGCTCGGGGCAACGTCGGTGCCGTGGTTCACCGGCACCGGGCGCGAGTGCACCACGTCGCCGTGGACCGAGGGCCGGAAGACGGCAGTCCCCTTGTCCAGTTCGTCCGTGGTGTTGGTGCCGCGCGTCCAGTTGATCAGGTCGTCGCGATCGGTGCCGCCGCTGTTCAACAGCGCCTGCGTGATCGCGGTGTTGGCCGTGTCGAAGTTCGTCAGGGTGGTGCAGCTGGCGAACACCGGCGAGCAGGTCTTCACCACGCGGTTGGCCGGCGTGAGCAGCGTCGACGTGGAAGTGGTTCCGGTGCGCAGCACGTACGCCTGCGCGCCCTTCTCCACGATGTTGCCGTCCGGGCCGTTCGAATAGTTGGAGTTCGCCACCGTCAGGCAGCCGCCGGTGGGCTGGTCGATCCAGTAGGTGTCGACCACGCTGTTCGTCCAGTAACTGCGCGCGCACTCCGTGATGAAGCCCGTCAGGCTGTTGATGGCGGACTTGGAATCCGCATCCTGCAGGCGCAGCACGCTGTTGACCAGGCCCAGCTTGTACTGCTTCAGGTTGCCGTTCCAGCGCGGCAGGAAGTCCTTGTCCGGGCGGAACATGCCGACGAACACCTGGTTCAGGTAGGAGCCCTGCGTGTTCACCGACACCGGCAAGCTCACCGCGGCGAACACGCTGTTGACCGACTGCACTTCACTGATGATGGTCTTGAAGGCCGCCACCAGTTCGTCGAAGTTGGTGGTGCCGAAATACTTGCCGCCGCCGACCTCGGCCGTGCCCATCTTGTCGAGCTGGGCGACGTAGGTCGTATCGCAGCCGCTGCCGGTGACGCCGACAGAGTAGCTCGTGATGCCGTTCTCCTTCATGTACTTGGCCCAGTTCAGCGCGTAGGCGCCCTTGCCTTCGCTGGTGTCCAGGGTGCCCACCTTGCTGGTGGCGCCGCACATGAAGCTGCGGGTGTCCGCGATGGAGGCCTTCTGCCTGTCCGTCGCCGCCGGGTTGGCGTTCACGGCGCCGCCGTAGGTGCCCTCCAGCGCGCTCTTGGGGCTGGACGCGGCGTTGGTGGTGTCCTTGGGGCTGGCCTGGGTGTCGTAGGCGTTGCCGAGGAAGACGACGTAATTGCTGGCGCAGCCGGAGGTCGGCGCGATGCCGGCGTAGTCCCGCCCTGAAATGCCGGTCTTGCCCTTCAGGTAGGCCCAGGCCTCCTGCATGGTGGCGCCGTCGCCGCGGTTGGCCGGCGCCTTGATCTGGTAGTCGTCGTTGCCGTTGGTCTTCCAGTTCTTGATCCAGCTCAGGATCGCCGGGCCGTTCGTGCTGTTCAAGGTGGTCAGCGGCAGCACCAGGCAGCCGCCCCGGCCGTTGACGCAGGGCTTGGTGAAGGCGCCGGTGACGGCATTGAGCGCGCTCTGGCCGCTGTTGAACATCATCACGCCGATGTTGACCGTCGCCGTGCTGGCCATCACCGACTTGACCACGCTGTACAGGGCGCACTGCTCGACGCCGCCGTTGGTGCCGTCAAGGTTCGTCGCGTTGGCGTTGGTGACCGTGGCGGCGGTGGTGAAGACGTTGCCGCTGGCGTCGATGCCGCAGCGGAAGACGGAGTTGGAGGCCGAGAAGGAGGCCCCGGTGTCCATGACGATCAGCAGGTTCGGCAGGTCGCCGGGCGGCGGCGGATTGGCGAACAGGTCGGTGTCCGCGGCGCGGGCGCCGCCCGCGAACAGCATCACCGTCGCTCCCAACAGGGCGGCCCAGAGGGCGCGCAGGTTCTTGGACTTCATGGCTTGCTCCTGTACTACCAGCCTCACGCGGGGCAGGCTGTTTCCTTCTGGGTCTGCGAGAGATAGGTGCGCACGCCCTGGTGGACGATCACCGAGGCGCCGGTGAGCGAGTCGGTCACGCTGGCCTGGATGTCCCAGTCGACGTTCCAGAACGAGCCGCTGGTCATGGCGGCGCCGAGTTCCACGTCGCTGGGGTAGGCCGACGTCGCCTGGCCCGCGCGGATGCAGGTCGGCTTCGCCGTCGTCACCTCGTAGTCGTTGGTGCCGTCCTTGTTGATGTCCACGGACCAGGTCTGGGTGCCCAGGGCGTTGTAGAAGGGCGAGCTGATGACCCGCTCGATCGCCTGGTTGGCCGCGGCCATCGTTTCCTCGCGCGACTGCATGTTGCCCACGGCCTTCAGGTTCGACGAGCTGAGCGTGAAGGCATTGACCACCAGCAGGGTGATCAGCGCCAGCATGATCAGCGCGACGATCAGCGTGGCGCCTCGTTCGCGGCGGACCGCCCGGGTTGTGCGCACGGCGTTCATGGCGTCTCCCGGCGGCCGGCCACGTTGACCAGGCGGAAGGTCTGGGTGAACAGGTGGCGGCGGTAGCCGTCGTTGAAGGGGCCGAGCAAGGGCGCGCAGGCGGCCGAGGCATCGGCGTTGGCCGCCGAAGTGCAGTTGGTGTCGGCGCTGCCCATCTTGTAGGTCTTCACGTCGGTGTAGCCGGGCGAGGTGGATTCCGCGCGCACCAGCACATAGACCTTCACGGCCACGGCGTTCATCATCTGCGCGGCGGTGCAAGGCGTGACCTGCGTGCAGCGCAGGAAGTTGCCTTCGGGGATGCCGTCGCCGCGGTTGCGCGGGGACGTCTTGACGGCGGCGTTGCTCCAGTTGACGGCCGCCGTCGGCACCACGTCCTCGTTGGTGTCGCTCTTGGCATCGATGCCGAACTCGACGCGGAACCCTTCGACGTACTCCACCAGCGGCTGCGCGGCCAGGTGCGTGGGCGCGGCACCCGAGGCGGCCAGCTGCGAGCGCATCAGCGTCGGCGTGCCGTTGACGTCCTTGACGTAATAGAGGGTGGACGCCACTCGGCGGATCTCCGCCAGCGCGGTGCAGTTGCGCTTGTGCAGCGTGAAGTCCGCCGTCGCCGTGCTCATCACGTAGCCGGTGGTGTCGGTCGAGCACTGGGTCGTCTGGAAATAGACGTCCGGGTTGGCCGATCCCAGCGTGTTGGCGCACTCCGCGGTGCCGGAGCCGGCGACGCAGGGCTCGGCGTGGCGAACGACCAGAACGTCGTTGCTGGCCTTGGGGCTCGTCAGCACGCCGCTGCAGTAAGGCGGGGTGGAGGCGGCCGTTACGTTGCCGCCCTGTGCCGCGATGCCGATCAGGTTGGCCTTGTACTCCGAGTTCCAGTTGGCCACCGAGTAGGCGAGGCAGGGGTTCGGCAGGGCCGTCGGCACCTGGCCGCCAGCCGCGGAGGCCAGGGCCGGCGCACCGACGTAGGTCAACTCGTCGTAGTTCGGCACGAAGCCGGCCCAGTAACCCGTGTGCTGGATGTCCGTCTCCAGCAGCTGCATCGCGAAGCGGCCGTTCTCGATCATGCGTTGCGAGAAGCCGAGCTCGTTGTTGCCGCGGTTGACGTTGATCAGCATCGTCACCAGCGCCAGCACGATCAGCAGGCCCAGCGCGAGCGAGATCATCAGCTCCACGAGCGTGAAGCCGGCCTCGCGGATGCGGGTGCGCAAGGTCATAGCGTGGCGATCCGCACGATCGTCGTGACGAAGCGGCGGCACATGTCGTTGACGCAGTTGCCGCCGTCGTAGAGGTTGGCGCCGCAGGTGACCGACGACGGCGGCGCGGAGATGCCGGTCATGCCCTGCCAGGCCACGGTGATGAAGTAGTCGTCGTCCTTCACTTCCACGCAGCCGCGGCCGCCCACCATGGCGCCCTGCTTGGTGGCGCCGGCGTTGCTGGTCTCGCTGGCGCCCTGCAGGTTCTGGCACCACTCCTTGAGGTCCCGCTGGGCCTGGGTGGTGGTGGCGGTGGGGCAGGTCATGCCGCTCCCGTAGGTCGTTCCGGTCACGTAGGAACCAGCGGCGTTGCGGTTGGTGGCGAGGCGGCTGGCCATGTCGTTCAGCAGCAGCAGCGCCTGGCTGCGCTGGTAGGACTCGACTTCCGAGACCTGCAGGCGCATCTGCAGGCCGGCCATGCCGAGCAGGCCGAAGGCGATGATCACCAGGGTGACCAGGATCTCGACCATCGAGGCGCCCGCCTGGAGCTTGCGGATCTTCATGGTGCTCACCACTTGTCGGCGGGGCTCTTCACCCCGTCGCTGGTATAGGTCAGGTTGCCGTCCTGCGCCTGGCTGCTGAGGCCGGTGAAGGTGACGGTGAAGGCCGGCACGGTGCTCGAGCCGACCGTGATGTCGTAGCTGTACTTGCCGACCAGGGGCGTCGGCAGGGCATAGCCGCCGGACTCGATCTGGGCCTTGGTCGCATAGGACCGGTTCGCCAGCAGGTACTGCTGCTCGCGGTTGGCGATGTCCAGCATCTGGGCCTGGGCCGCGCGCCGGTTCGACTTCTGCACGTGCTTCGTGTACGACGGATACGCGACGGCGGCGAGCACGGCGACGATGGCGCACGTGATCATCAGTTCGATGAGCGTGAATCCGCGCTGGCTGTGTTTCAAGGGGCTGCTCCCGGTCCTGTTCCACTCTGGATGCGGCGACGTTAGCCGAGGACGCAGGGCAGCCGGACGCCGGACCGACAACCGGTCGCATTCACCTTCCGAAAGGCTCGCCTCCCGAGCATGCCCGAGAATCCGGGCATGCAAGCGTCCGATGCCTACCTCCGCCGTGCGATGGAACTGGCCCGCGCCAGCCTCGGCAGCACCGAGCCCAACCCGCGGGTCGGCTGCGTCCTGGTGGCCGCCGACGGCAGCCGCGTGCTGGGCGAAGGCCGCACCCAGCCGGCGGGCCAGGCGCACGCCGAGGTCATGGCTCTGCGGGACGCGGCCGCCCGCGGCGAAGACGTCCGGGGCGCCACCGCGTACGTGACCCTGGAGCCCTGCTCCCACCATGGCCGCACCGGTCCTTGCTGCGACGCGCTGGTGGCCGCCGGCATAGCCAAGGTCGTGGCCTCCCTGGCCGACCCCAACCCGCTGGTGGCGGGCCGCGGCTTCGCGCGGCTGCGCGCCGCCGGCGTCGCGGTCGAAGTCGGACCCGGCGCCGAGGAGTCGCGCGCCCTCAACGTCGGCTTCTTCAGCCGCATGACGCGCGGAATGCCCTGGGTGCGGCTGAAGGTGGCTGCCTCGCTCGATGGCCTCACGGCGCTGGCGGACGGCACCAGCCAGTGGATCACCTCGGAGGCGGCGCGTGCCGACGGCCACGCCTGGCGCGCCCGGGCCGGCATGGTGCTGACCGGCATCGGCACCGTGCTGGAGGACAACCCGCGGCTGGACGTGCGGCTCGCGCCCGCGCCGCGCCAGCCGGGGGTGGTGGTCGTGGACAGCCGGCTGCAGACCCCGCCCGACGCGGCGCTGTTCCAGCCCGGACGCCCCGTCCTGGTCTACGGCGCCGAGGACAAGCCCGAGGCCGCCGCCGCCCTGCGCGCGCGGGGCGCCGAAGTCGTGCTCCTGCCCGGGCCGGGCGGCAAGGTGGACCTGGCCGCTTTGCTGGCCGACCTGGGGCGGCGCGAGGTGAACGAGCTGCACGTGGAGGCCGGCTTCAAGCTGAACGGCTCCCTGGTGCGCGAGGGGCTGGTGGACGAATTCCTGGTCTACCTGGCGCCGAAGATGCTGGGTCTTGGCCAGGGCATGGCCCATTTCGGGCCGCTGGCGGGGCTGGACCAGGCGCTGGCGCTCGAATTCACCAGCGTGGAGCGGGTGGGACCGGACCTGCGGGTGCTGGCGGGCGTCAAGGGGCGCGCGCTTCCGGCCGCGGATGCGAACCTGCGAGAATAGCGGGATGTTCACCGGCATCATCACCGGCGTCGGGCGCATCGCCGCCGTCGACGACCTCGGCTCTTCCGACCAGCACGGCAAGCGGCTCACCATCGAAACCCCGGCCGGCTACCTGGAAGACGTGGGCCTCGGGGACAGCATCGCGCTCAATGGCGCCTGCATGACGGTGACCTCGCTGGACGCCAGCGCGCACCGCTTCACCATCGACATCTCCGCCGAATCGCTGGCCCGCACCGCCGGCCTCACGGACCGCGGCGCGGTCAACCTCGAGAAGGCCCTGCGGCCGCAGGACCGCCTGGGCGGCCACCTCGTTTCCGGCCACGTCGACGGCGTCGGCCAGGTGCTGAAGATGGCGCCGGTCGGCGAAAGCTGGGAGCTGCGCATCCTGGCGCCGCAGGCGCTGGGCAAGTACCTCGCCTACAAGGGCTCGATCACCGTCAACGGCGTCAGCCTCACCGTCAACAGCATCGCCGATGGCGCCGAAGGCACCGAGCTGAGCATCAACCTGATTCCCCACACCGTGGACAACACCGCGCTGCATGCCGTGAAGGCCGGCGACCGGGTCAACCTCGAGATCGACCTGATCGCGCGCTATGTCGAGCGCATGCTGGGCGCCGGGAAGGTCGCCGCATGACCGCGCGCCAGCCGCTCACGCCGGTGCCCGTGTCGCCGGTCGAAGACATCGTGGCCGAGATCAAGGCCGGCCGCATGGTCATCCTGGTCGACGAGGAAGACCGCGAGAACGAAGGCGACCTGGTCCTGGCCGCCGACCACGTCACGCCGGAAGCGATCAACTTCATGGCCCGCTTCGGCCGGGGCCTGATCTGCCTCACCCTCTCGCGCGAACGCTGCGAGCGGCTGCAGCTGCCGCCCATGGTGGCGCGCAACGGGACCAAGATGGGAACGGCCTTCACGGTCTCCATCGAAGCGGCCGAAGGCGTCACCACCGGCATCTCCGCCGCCGACCGCGCCCGCACCGTGCAGGCCGCGGTGGCCAAGGGCGCGACGGCGCGCGACCTCGTGCAGCCGGGTCACATCTTCCCGCTGCAGGCTGTCGACGGCGGCGTGCTGATGCGCGCCGGCCATACCGAAGCCGGCTGCGACCTCGCCCTGATGGCCGGCCTCACTCCCGCCTCGGTGATCTGCGAGATCATGAAGGACGACGGCACCATGGCCCGCCTGCCGGACCTGCAGCTGTTCGCCGCCGAACACGGCCTGAAGATCGGCACCATCGCGGACCTGATCGGCTACCGCAGCCAGAACGAAAGCCTGGTGGAAAAGCTGGGCGCGCGCCCGCTGGTCACGGCCTACGGCGAATTCATGGCCCACGCCTGGCGCGACAAGCCGAGCCAGGGGCTGCACCTCGCACTGGTCAAGGGCCGCTGGGACCCGGCCGACGTGGTGCCGGTGCGCGTGCACGAACCGCTGTCGGTGCTGGACGCGCTGGAGCTCAATCGCTCCATGCACTCCTGGAACCTGGACGCCAGCCTGAAGCACATCGCGGCGGAAGGCCGCGGCGTCGCCGTGCTGCTCAATTGCGGCGAGAGCGCCGAGCAGCTGCTGGCGCAATTCGAAGGCACCGCGCGCGCGGCGCAGGCGCCGGAGCGCGGCCGCATGGACCTGCGCACCTACGGCGTGGGCGCGCAGATCCTGCGCGAATGCGGCGTGCAGCGCATGAACCTGATGGGCGCGCCGCGGCGCATGCCCAGCATGGCCGGTTACGGCCTGGAAGTGGCCGGCTACACGCCGCGCCCCACGAACTGAGGACAAGAATGTTTGGTGCAGACAAGGGCATCCCGAACCGCCTGGACGGCAAGCCGCTGGTGATCGGGATCGTGCAGGCGCGCTTCAACCAGGCCGTGACCAACGCCCTGGCCAAGGCCTGCTGGGACGAGCTGCTGGCGCGCGGCGTCCAGGAGAAGAACATCCACCACTACCAGGTGCCGGGCGCGCTGGAAGTGCCGGTCGCCCTGCAGGCGCTGGCCGAGAAGGACGACTACGACGCGCTGATCGCGCTGGGCTGCATCATCCGCGGCGAGACCTACCACTTCGAGCTGGTGGCCAACGAATCGGCCGCCGGCATCACCCGCCTGGCGCTGGACTACCAGCTGCCGATCGCCAACGCCATCCTCACCACCGAAAACATGGAACAGGCCATCGCCCGCCAGGTCGAAAAGGGCCGCGACGCCGCGCTGGTCGCGATCGAGATGGCCAACCTGCTGGAAGACGTGGGATGACGACAGCTCCCCGCAAGACTTCGGCCAAGCCGGCGCGCAGCCGGGCCCGTGAATTCGCCGTGCAGGCGCTGTACCAGCACATCGTGGGGCAGCAGGACCCTGCGTCCATCGACCAGTTCACGCGCGGCCTCTCCGGCTTCCACAAGGCCGACTCGGTGCACTACGACGCCCTGCTCCACGGCTGCATCCGCGATGCCGCCGAACTCGACCAGCTGATCCTGCCCCTGCTCGATCGCAAGCTGGAAGAGATCTCGCCGATCGAGCACGCGATCATGTGGATCGGCGCCTACGAGTTCCAGCACGTGGCCGACGTGCCCTGGCGCGTGGTGATCAACGAGTGCGTCGAACTCGCCAAGGAGTTCGGCGGCACCGACGGCCACAAGTACGTCAACGCCGTCCTGAACGGGCTGGCGCCGTCGCTGCGCGGCGCCGAGGTGGAGGCCGACCGCGCTTCGGGGAAGGCGAAGTCGTGAAGATTTCGCGGCGCGCCGAACGCATCACGCCCTTCTACGTGATGGAAGTGGCGAAGGCCGCGGCGCAGCTGGCGCGCGAAGTGGCGCGCAGCGACCAGCCCATGATCTTCCTGAACATCGGCGAGCCGGACTTCACCGCGCCGCCGCTGGTGCAGGAGGCCGCCGAACGCGCCATCCGCGGCGGCCGCACGCAGTACACCGACGCGACCGGCCTGCCCGCCCTGCGCGAACGCATCAGCGGCTGGTACACCGAACGTTTCCGCGTGGCCGTGCCGGCCAGCCGCATCGTCATCACCGCCGGCGCCTCCGCGGCCCTGCAGCTGGCCTGCCTGGCGCTGATCGATGCCGGCGACGAGATCCTGATGCCGGACCCGAGCTACCCGTGCAACCGGCAGTTCGTGAGCGCGGCCGAAGGCGTGCCGATGCTGGTTCCCACCACCGCGGAAGAACGCTTCCAGCTCACCGCGGCCAAGGTCGAAGAGCACTGGGGCCCGCGCACCCGCGGCGTGTTGCTGGCCTCGCCTTCCAATCCCACGGGCACCTCGATCCACCCCGACGAACTGCGCCGCATCCACGCCTTCGTGCAGGCCCGCGGCGGCATCACGCTGCTGGACGAGATCTACCTGGGCCTGTCCTTCGACGACACCTTCGGCCACACCGGCCTGGCCGTCGACGAGAACGTGGTCAGCATCAACAGCTTCTCCAAGTACTTCAACATGACCGGCTGGCGCCTGGGCTGGATGGTGGTGCCCGAGGTGCTGGTGCCGGTGATCGAACGCCTCGCGCAGAACCTCTTCATCTGCCCCAGCACGGTGGCGCAGCACGCGGCCCTGGCCTGCTTCGAGCGCGAGAGCCTCGCCGAATACGAACGCCGCCACGCCGAATTCAAGGCGCGGCGCGACTTCTTCATTCCCGCGCTGCAGGGGATGGGGCTGGAAGTGCCGGTAGTCCCCGACGGCGCCTTCTATGCCTGGGCCGACTGCGCCGGCGCGGCGCGCAAGCTGGGCGTGGAAGGCAGCTGGGACTTCGCCTTCGAGGTCATGAAGCGCGCCCACGTGGCCGTGACGCCGGGCCGCGATTTCGGCACGGCCGACACGGGCCGCTTCATCCGCTTCTCCACCGCCAACTCGATGGCGCAGCTGCAGGAAGCGGCGGCGCGCCTGAAGGCCGTCCTCGGATGACAGGGCCGGCGCGCGTCTTTACCTGGCCGATACGCGTCTACTGGGAAGACACCGATGCCGGGGGCATCGTCTTCTATGCAAACTACCTGAAGTTCTTCGAGCGCGCCCGCACCGAGTGGCTGCGCTCGCTGGGCATCGGCCAGGGCGCGCTGCGCGAAGAGGTCGGCGGCATGTTCATCGTGAGCGAAACTTCGGCGCGCTACCTCGCGCCGGCACGGCTGGACGATGAACTATCTGTTACTGCCGCGCTCGAAGCGGGAGGCCGGGCCTCTTTGATAATCGCCCAGCAGGCGCGGCGTGGCGACACGCTGCTTTGCGAGGGAACGATCCGCATCGGCTGGGTCGACGCCGCGACGCTGCGGCCCGCCCGCATTCCCCAATCCATCCTGGACGTGCTCAAGAACCCCTGATGAATCAAGACCTGTCGATCCTCCAGCTCGTGTTGGGCGCCAGCTTCGTGGTGCAGCTCGTGATGGCGCTGCTGCTGGTGGTGTCGGTCACCAGCTGGGCGGCGATCTTCCGCAAGCTGTTCGCCCTGAAGCGCGTGAAGTCGCTCAACGACGACTTCGAGCGCGAGTTCTGGTCCGGCACCAGCCTCAACGACCTGCTGGCCTCGGCGGCACAGAACGCCAAGCTGGCCGGTCCCATGGAGCGCATCTTCGCCTCCGGCATGCGCGAATACCAGAAGCTGCGCGAGCGCCGCATCGCCGACCCGGGCACGCTGCTCGATGCCGCGCGCCGCGCCATGCGCGCGAGCTACCAGCGCGAGCTGGACACGGTGGAATCCAACCTGTCGTTCCTGGCTTCGGTCGGCTCGGTCTCGCCTTACGTGGGCCTCTTCGGCACGGTGTGGGGCATCATGCACGCCTTCAGCGGCCTGGGCGCGCTGCAGCAGGTGACGCTGGCCACGGTGGCGCCCGGCATCGCCGAAGCGCTGGTCGCCACGGCGCTCGGCCTGTTCGCGGCCATTCCCGCCGTGGTCGCCTACAACCGCTTCGCGCGCGACATCGACCGCGTGGCCATCAAGCTGGAGACCTTCATCGAGGAGTTCTCCAACATCCTGCAGCGCAACCTGGGCTCGGGTTCGGCTTCCGGAAACTCCGGCTTCACGAACACCGCGTCCGGCCACTGACATGCCGCACGTCGCCGCCCGCGGCCGCGGCCGCCGCACCATCAACGAGATCAACATGGTCCCGTTCATCGACGTGATGCTGGTGCTGCTGATCATCTTCATGGTCACCGCGCCGCTGATCACGCCCAGCCTGATCGACCTGCCCAGCGTCGGCAAGGCGGCGCGCAAGCCCGACCAGGTGGTCGAGGTGCTGGTGGCCAAGGACGAACGCCTGCAGCTCAAGGCGGGCGACAAGGCCGTCAGCATGCCGCTGAAGGAGATCGCCCCCGCGGTGCTGCAGGCGCAGGCCGGCAAGCCCGCCGGCAGCGTCGCCGTGGTGATCAGCGCCGACCGCAACGTCAAGTACGAGTCGGTGGTGAAGGTGATGGACGCCCTGCAGCGCGCCGGCGTGCAGCGGGTCGGCCTCTCCGTTCAACTCACGCCTTAAGCAGCCATGCACGCGGCCGGCGATCGCCTCGAATTCGCGCCCCCGCAGCCTCCGGGCCTGCTGCGCGCCTTCGTGCTCGCGGTCATCGCGCACCTGCTGCTGGTGCTCGCACTGACCTACGGCCTGCGCTGGCAGCGCGACGTCCCCGTGGTCGCCGCCGAAGCCGAACTCTGGTCGCAGCTGCCGCAGGAAGCCGCGCCTGTGCCGGAACCCGTGCCGCCGCCCCCGCCACCGGCGCCGCCGCAACAGGTGGTCAAGGCCCCGCCCCTGCCCGATCCGCAGGTGCAGCGCGACGCGCAGATCGCGCTGGAACGCGAGCGCGACAAGCGCGAGGCGGAAGAAAAGCGCCAGGCGGAACTCGAAAAGGAACGCGATCGCAAGCGCAAGCTGGAAGCCCAGCGCAAGCGCGAGGAAGAACTCGCGCGCCAGCAGCAGGCGAAGCTCGAGAAGCAGGAGCAGGCCCGCCAGCTGGCCGAAGCCAAGCGCAAGGAAGACGAGAAGAAGAAGCGCGCGCAGGAGCAGCAGGAGAAGAAGCTGGCGCAGCAGCGCGAGGAAAACCTGAAGCGCAGCCTCGCCATGGCGGCGGGCACCGGCGCCCCCGGCGCCACCGGGACCGCGGCGCGCGCCAGCGGTCCTTCGTCGACCTGGGCCGGCCGCGTGGTGGGCCGGGTGCGCCCCAACATCGTGTTCACCGACGACGTTCCGGGCAATCCGGAGACGGTGGTCGAAGTGCGGCTGGCCCCGGACGGCACCATCGTCGGCAAGCGCATCAAGAAGTCCAGCGGCAACACCGGCTGGGACAACGCGGTGCTGCGCGCCCTCGACAAGACCGAGGTGCTGCCGCGCGACGTCGACGGCCGCGTCCCCCCGGCGGGCGACCTCGTGTTCCGTCCCAAGGGCTGAATCCGGCCGCAAGCTGCAACAGGCGTGTTGCGCCAGCCACTGGAGAGTTCCTTGCCCGCGCCTAGGCACGCCGCCTAGGGCGCCGCGCCAGCCTAGGCAACCAAGCCATTCGCTGCTCTTTTTTCAGGAGCACCAATCGCAACCAGCGGTAAGCGAACGCAAGCCACGCCGGAACCCCCTAGCAGGGCCGCGCGCTCGTCGCCAACACTCGCGCTAGCGCGGCCATGCCGCCAAGGGAGTGAGGAAAAAATGAAAAGACGACAGTTCCTGGTTCGCGGATCCTGGGGCGTGGCCGCCGGCTTAGCGGCCCCCGCCTTCACCGCCGGCGCCGCCGCACCCATCGTGGTCGGCCAGTCGGCGGCCCTCACCGGCCCGCAGGCCGGCTTCGGCATCGCCATGCGCGACGGCATCAACGCCGCCCTGCATGCCGCCAACCGCTCCGGCGGCGTCAACGGTCGCCCCGTGCAGCTGCTGTCGCTCGACGACGTGGGCGACAAGGCGAAGACCGAAGCGAACTGCGAGACCTTGAACAACAACCGGCAGGTAATGGGCCTGGCAGGCTTCACCACGCGGCCCTGCTCCGAAGCCGGCGCCGTGTTCGCGGCCAAGGAAGGCCTGGCGCTGGTCGGCGCCTTCTCCGGCACGCCGCTGCTCTATGGCGACAAGGCGGCCACCACCTTCACCACCCGCGCGAGCTACGAGCGCGAACTGGAAGCCATCGTCCACCACTACCGCCAGCTGGGCGTGAGCAAATTCGGCTTCGTGCACCTGGAGGACGCCCGCGCCACCAACGTGCCGCTGCTGGAGAAGATTCTGGGCAGGAAGGGCGGCGAGCTGGTCGTGACCGCCGGCGTCGACCGCAAGGGCCCGAGCCTGAACGGCGCGGCGATGCGCACCCTGGACGCCGCCAAGCCGGAGATGCTGATCATCCTGGCCAACAACGCCCCGCTCACCACGCTGCTGCGCGAGTACGCGCCGCGGACGCTGGTGCTGCCGAAGATGGTGATCTCCTTCGTCGACCGCGAGCGGCTGATCGCCGACCTGGGCACGGACGCCGCGGGCGTGGGCTTCAGCGTCGTCGTGCCCGAATACACCCGCGAGAAGTACTGGGTGGTGCGCGAGTTCCTGGCCAACGCGCGCGAGATGAAGATCGCCGTCACGCCCGTCTCGCTGGAAGGTTTCATCACCGGCCTGGCGCTGGTGGAAGGCCTGAAGCAGGCGCGCGGCGAGAGCCGCAACGCCTTCATCGACGGCATGGGCCGCGTGGGCGCGCTGGACCTGGGCTACACCAACCTGCGCTACACCAAGAGCGAACGCAGCGGCTCGCGTTTCGTCGACCTCTCGCTGGCCTCGCGCAGCGCCGGCATCGTCTGAGTCCTCGGCGCAAGGAAACCCATGGCCCTCACGCATACCCGCATCACGCCCGCCCTGGGCGCCGAAGTGCACGGCGTCGACCTCGCCACGATAGGCGACGCCCAATTCGCCGAGCTGTACGCCGTCTGGCAGCAGCATCACGTGCTGGTGCTGCGCGACCAGCACCTGACCAACGCACAGTTCGAGCGCTTCTCGGCCATGCTGGGCGAGCTGGATCCGCCGCCCAACCAGGGCGCCGGCCGCAAGAGCGTGCCCGGGCACCCCAACCTCTACGTGGTGTCCAACCGCAAGTCGGCCAGCGGCGAAGCGCTGGGCGCCCTCGGCGACGGCGAAGCGAGCTGGCACACCGACATGTCCTACCTGGAGCGGCCGCCCTTCGCGTCGATGCTGTGGTCCATCGAACTGCCCTCGCAAGGCGGCGACACCTGGTTCGCCAGCATGCCCGCGGCGCTGCGCTCGATGCCGCCCGACCTGGTGCGGCGCATCTGCCGCCTGGGCATCAAGCACGACGGCACCTACGACAGCGGCGGCAACGTGCGCAAGGGCATGGTCGCCAACGACGACCCGACGCAGTCGGTCGGCACGGTGCACCCGGTGGTGATCGTGCAGCCCGAGACGGGCGAGCACACGCTCTACCTGGGCCGGCGCCGCAATGCCTACATTCCGGGCCTGCCGCTGGAGGAGTCCGAGCGCCTGTTGAACATCATCTGGAGCTACGCAACGGCGGCGGCGGTGACCTTGTGCCACCAGTGGAAGCTGGGCGACGTGGTGCTGTGGAACAACCTCACCACCATGCACCGGCGCGACGCCTTCCCGGCCGACCAGGTGCGCACGCTGCACCGCTCGCAGATCAAGGGCCGCTACACGCTCGCCGCGCCGATCGCGCAGGAAGCCGGGCAGCCGCAGGCGGAGGCGGCCTGATGCAGCGCCGCACCTTCACCCGCGGCCTGGCCGCCGCCGCCACGCTGGGTTCCGTGTTCGCGGCGCGCGCCGACGCGAACTTCCCGCAGAAGCCGGTCAAGCTGGTCGTGGGCCTCGCGCCCGGCGGCATCGCCGACATCACGGCGCGCATCATCGCGCCGCGCCTGTCCGAGATCCTCGGCCAGATGGTGATCGTCGAAAACCGCACCGGCGCCGGCGGCGCGATCGCCACCAAGGCGGTGGCCGCCAGCGCGCCCGACGGCTATACGCTGCTTGTAGGCTTCGACGGCACGCACGTGACCATTCCGGCCGCCAATCCCGCAATCGGGTTCGACCCGGTGGGCGACTTCGCGCCGGTCGGCAAGGTGGTCGATTCGCCGGTGCTCATCACCGCGCATCCCAGCTTCCCGGCGCGCGACTTCCGCGAGTTCGTCCAGCTGTCCAGGCAGATGATCAGCACCGGCAAAGGCACCTGCGACTACGGCACCTCGGGCGTGGGCAGCACGGGCCACCTGACGATGGAGCTGCTGAAGCTGCGCCTGGGCTTCTATGCGGTGCACATCCCGTATCGCGGCGGCGGCGATGCGCGCGCGCAGGTGCTTGCGAAACAGATCCCGCTGATGCTGGCGGCGGTGCCGACCACGTCGGCCGACATCCGCGGCGGCTACCTGAAGGGACTGGCCGTCACCAGCGCGAAGCGCTCGCCGGTGCTGCCCGACGTGCCCACGCTGGCCGAACTCGGCTTCCCGGAAACCAGGGGCCTGGACGTGAATTCCTGGGTCGGCGTGCTGGCGCCCGCGAAGACGCCGCAGGCGGTGCTGGCGAAACTCGATGCCGCCCTCCGGCAGACGCTGGCCTCGGAAGACGTGAATACGCGCCTGGTGAATGCGGGATCGACGCCGGTGAAGAGCTCGCCGGAGCTGTTCGGCAAGCAGATCGCGGCGGATTTCTCGCAGTGGAAGAAGGTGATCCAGGAGTCGAAGCTGCGGCTGGAAGCCTGAGCATTCGTCGTCATTCCCGCGCAGGCGGGGATGACATTCAGGATTCGTAGACGATCTGCGCCAGCCCTTCGTGCGCCTGCGCCATCCAGCTCGCCAGCGCCGCGTCGGTGGGGAAGAACTTCGCCTGTTCGCCCAGCTGCAGTTCGGCCGTCGCCTGTTCGCGCTGCACCAGTAGCCGCACGCCCAGCCCCCGCACCAGGTCGCCCTGCTCCGAATGCTCGGTGCGCGGGGGGAAGTCGCGCAGCAGGCGCTGGATGTCGGGCACCGTGCCGTTGACGGCCACCTTCAGGTACTTGCCGAAGCGGCAGCGCGCCGTCGCCAGGTCCCAGATCTGCTGGATGTTCAGGCGGAAGCCGCCCGAGAAGCGATCCGGCTGCAGCTTCGCCATCACGACGATCAGCTCGTCGTCCTTGAACCAGGCCTTGTGCGGCGTGAAGACGCTCTCGTCGGCCGCGGCCTCGATCATGTCGGTCTTGTCGTCCAGCTTGAACAGCGCCAGCTTGCCGCGCTGGCCGTTGATGACGCGCAGGTCGTTGACGATGCCGGCCAGCAGCAGCGGCTCGCGCGTGTCCACCAGCTCCTCGATCGTGCGCTTGCAGAAGCGCCGCACCTCGCGCTCGACCTCGTCGAACAGGTGGCCCGACAGGTAGAAGCCGATGGCCGTCTTCTCCTGCGACAGCCGCTCCTTCACGCCCCAGGGCATGGCATCGACCAGGTCCGGCTCCTGCGTGCTGGCGCCGTGCGAGTCGTCGCCCAGGTCGAACAGGCCGCCCTGGTTGGCGTTGGCGGCCGCCGCGTTGGCGAAGTCGAAGGCGCGGTCGATGGAAGCCACGAGCGCGGCGCGATTGAGGTGCAGGTTGTCGAAGGCGCCGGCCTTGATCAGCGCCTCCACCGTGCGCTTGTTGATGCGCGTGCGGTCGACGCGCACGCAGAAGTCGTACAGGCTCTTGAACGGCCCGCCCTCTTCCCGCGCGGCCACGATGGCCTCGACCGCCGATTCGCCCGTGCCCTTGACCGCGCCCAGGCCGTAGCGGACCACCTTGTCCGAGATCGGCTCGAAGCGGTAGGTGCCGCGGTTCACGTCCGGCGCCTCGAAGGTGATGCCGAAGTTCTTGCGCGCGTCCTCGAACAACACCTTGAGCTTGTCGGTGTTGTCCATTTCGATGGTCATGTTGGCGCAGTAGAACTCCGCCGTGTAGTGCACCTTCAGCCAGGCCGTGTGGTACGCGAGGAGCGAGTAGGCGGCGGCGTGCGACTTGTTGAAGCCGTAGCCCGCGAACTTCTCCATCAGGTCGAAGATCTCGTCGGCCTTCTCCTGCGGGATGCCGTGGGTCTTGTCGGCGCCGGCGCGGAAGCGCTCGCGGTGCTCCGCCATCTCCTCGGCCTTCTTCTTGCCCATGGCCCGGCGCAGCAGGTCGGCGCCGCCCAGCGAGTAGCCGCCCAGGATCTGCGCGGTCTGCATCACCTGCTCCTGGTAGACCATGATCCCGTAGGTCTCGCTGAGCATCTCCGCCACCGCCGGGTGCGGATAGTCCACCTGCTCGCGCCCGTGCTTGCGCGCCACGAAGGAGGGGATCAGGTCCATGGGACCGGGGCGGTACAGCGCGTTCAGCGCGATCAGGTCTTCCAGCCGCGAGGGCCGCGCGTCGCGCAACATTCCTTGCATGCCGCGCGATTCGAACTGGAACACCGCCTCGGTCTTGCCGTCGGTGAAGAGGCGGTAGGTGTGCGCGTCGTCGAGCGGGATGTTCTCGAAGGCAAAGTCCTCCTGGCCCGGATGGCGCGCCACGATGAACTTGCGCGCCAGCTCCAGGATGGTCAGCGTGGCCAGGCCCAGGAAGTCGAACTTCACCAGGCCGGCGGCTTCGACGTCGTCCTTGTCGTACTGGCTCACGGCGGAATCGCTGCCCGGCTGCTGGTACAGCGGGGTGAAGTCGGTCAGCTTGCCCGGGGCGATCAGCACGCCGCCCGCGTGCATGCCGATGTTGCGGGTCATGCCCTCGAGCTTCTGCGCGAGATCCAGCAGGGTTTTGACCTCGTCCTCGCGCTGGTAGCGCTCGGCCAGCACCGGCTCCTGCTTCAGCGCGTCGGCAATCGTGATGTGCGTGCCGGGCTTGTTCGGGATCAGCTTGCTGATGCCGTCGCAGAAGGTGTAGCTCATGTCGAGCACGCGGCCGACGTCGCGCACCGCGGCTCGCGCGGCCATCGTGCCGAAGGTCGCGATCTGCGACACCGCGTCGCGTCCGTACTTCTCCTTGACGTACTCGATGACGCGGTCGCGGTTGCCCTGGCAGAAGTCGATGTCGAAGTCGGGCATCGACACCCGTTCCGGGTTCAGGAAGCGCTCGAACAGCAGGTTGTACTGCAGCGGGTCGAGGTCGGTGATCTTCAGCGCATAGGCGACCAGCGAACCGGCGCCCGAGCCCCGGCCCGGGCCGACCGGGCAGCCGTTCTGCTTGGCCCAGTTGATGAAGTCGCCCACGATCAGGAAGTAGCCGGGGAACCCCATCTTCAGGATGGTGCCGATCTCGAACTCGAGCCGGTCGACGTAGCGCTGGCGCTGCGCCTCGCGCTCGGCTTCCTTGGGGAACAGCTGCACCAGGCGTTCCTTCAGGCCCTCGTGCGAGGCGAAGCGGAAGTACTCCTCGGCCGGCATGCCGTTGGGCGTGGGAAAGTTCGGCAGCTGCGGCTTGCCCAGCACCAGCACCAGGTTGCAGCGGCGCGCGATCTCCAGCGTGTTGGCGATGGCCGAAGGCAGGTCGGCGAACAGCGCCTCCATCTGCGCCTGCGTCTTGAAGTACTGCTCGCGCGTGAACTTGCGCACGCGGCGCTGGTTTCCCAGGATCTCGCCTTCGGAGATGCAGACCCGCGCCTCGTGCGCCTCGTAGTCGTCTTCCTTGGTGAACTGCACCGGGTGCGTCGCCACCACCGGCAGGTTCAGCCGCGCGGCCAGTTGCACCGCGGCCGCGACGTGCACTTCGTCGTCGTTGCGGCCCGCGCGCTGCAGTTCCAGGTAGAAGCGGTGCGGGAAGATCGCCGCCAGCTGCAGCGCCGCGTCGCTGGCACGGCTCTCGTCGCCTTGCAGCAGCGCCTGGCCGACGGGGCCCGCCTGCGCGCCCGAGAGCAGCAGCAGTCCTTCGTTCAGTTCCTGCAGCCATTCCACCTTGCAGACGGCCTGCGCGCGCACGACGTTGCGCGTCCAGGCGCGCGCCAGCAGTTCGCACAGGTTCAGGTAGCCCTGGTGGTTCTGCACCAGCAGCACCACGCGCGAGACGATGGACGGATCGGCGCCCACGCCTTGCAGCATGAATTCGCAGCCCACCACCGGCTTCAGGCCCTTGCCACGCGCTTCCTTGTAGAACTTGATCGCGCCGAAGGCGTTGTTGAGGTCCGTGATCCCCAGCGCGGGCTGGTTGTCGGCCTGCGCCGCCTTCACGATCTCGTCGATGCGGTTGGTGCCGTCGACGACGGAGAATTCGGTGTGCAGGCGCAGGTGGACGAACATGGCTGCATTGTAGAAAACCGGCGGCCCTTGACTTCTTGCGAGAATCCCCTGCCGTGAACAAAGTCCTCAACGTTTCCGCCTACCGATTCGTCGCCCTGCCCGATGCGCAGGACATGCGCGCCCCGCTTCTGGAGCGGGCGATTTCCCTGCAGCTGAAGGGGACGGTGCTGCTGGCCGGCGAAGGCATCAACCTCTTCCTGGCGGGAACGGAGGCGAACGTGCGCGAATTCCTGGCGTTGCTGCGCGCCGACCCGCGCCTGGCCGACCTGCAGGCGAAGGAAAGCTGGTCGGACACCGTGCCTTTCGGCCGCATGCTGGTGAAGTTCAAGCACGAGATCATCCGCATGAACCACCCGGCGATCCAGCCGCAGGCGGGCCGCGCGCCGGCGCTCGATGCCGCGACGCTCAAGCGCTGGCTGGACCAGGGCCACGACGACGCCGGCCGGCCGGTGGTGACGCTGGACACGCGCAATGCCTTCGAAGTGGACTACGGCACCTTCTCCGGCGCGATCGACTGGCGCATCGCCAAGTTCAGCGAGTTTCCGCAGGCCCTGGAGGAGCACCTCGACGAGCTGCAGGGCAAGACCGTGGTGAGCTTTTGCACCGGCGGCATCCGCTGCGAGAAGGCGGCGCTGGTGATGCGCGAGGCGGGGCTGCACGACGTGTGGCAGCTGGAAGGCGGGATCCTCAAGTATTTCGAGGAGACCGGCGGGGCGCACTTCGAGGGGAAGTGCTTCGTGTTCGACGAGCGGGAAGCGCTGGATCCAGCGCTCAAGCCCAAGTGAGAGACCTTGTCATTGCGGGCTTGACCCGCAATCCATCGCCCGGCGCTTGAACAACCCACCGGGGATGGATCCCGGCTCGAGGCCGGGATGACATGCTCCTCAGGAGATCGGCTCCGGCGGCGTGAAGCGCGTCGGCGGCAACGGGATGAATTCCTGGTCGTCGCCCGGCACCGTCCCCATCCGCATCGCCTCCCAATCCTCGCTGGCCTGGAGGATGCGCTCCTTGCGGCTGGACACGAAGTTCCACCACATGTGGCGCGGCGCATCGAGCGGCGCGCCGCCCACCACGACCAGGCGCGCGCCGGACGGCGCGAAGACGACGCTCGGTTTGCCGGGCTCCAGCACGGCCATCACCTTCTCGGGCAAGGCGGTGCCATCGACTTCCACCGCATGGTCCACGCCATACAGCGCCAGCTCCGCCGCCAACGCGGGCAATTCCACGCGCCCGCCCGCCGGCAGCCAGATGTCGAGATAGATCGTTGGCGACAAGGCCGCCACCGGCGAGCGCACGCCGAAGGCCTCGCCCACCAACACGCGCACGCGCGCATCGCCGACGCTGCACTCGGGGATCGCATCGGCGGGCGTGTGCGAGAACGAGGGCGCCACTTCCTCCTGCGCCAGCGGCAGCGCGGTCCACAGCTGCAAGCCGTGGTTGACGTACTCCTGGCCGCGCAGGTGCTCGGGCTTGCGCTCGGAGTGGACGATGCCGCGGCCCGCGGTCATCCAGTTGATGGCGCCGGGTTCGATCAGCTGCGTGCTGCCCAGGCTGTCCCGGTGCATCATCGCGCCCTCGAACAGGTAGGTCACCGTCGCCAGGCCGATGTGCGGGTGCGGCCGCACGTCGTGGTTGGCGTCCGGCGTTTCGCGCGCGGGGCCGAAGTGGTCGAAGAAGATGAAGGGACCGACGCTGCGCTGGCGCGCGGCGGGCAGCAGCCGCCGCACGAGGAAGCCGCCGCCCAGGTCCTTCTGGTGGCCGTCGAGGAGTTGGGCAATGGGCATGCCCTGGACTTTACTGCGGCTGGAAGCCGGGGTTGCCACCCCGGCCTACGGTCCAGCGCTGCGCCGCAGCGGCCACCCTTTCGCCGAAGATGCGCGCGGTTTCCAGGTCGCCCGCGGCCATCGCATCCGCGCCGGCATCCGAGGGCGACTGCGCGATCGCGCCGCTGTACGACACCAGGTAGTTGACGTCGTCGCGCTTCGCCGCCTTGGTGTTGGCCGGCATCAGGCCCTGGCTCACCCAGAGCATGCCGTGCTGCATGGCCAGCGTGAACAGCGTGGTCAGCGTGCCCTGCTTGTCGCCGTTCATGCCGGCACTGTTGGTGAAGCCGGCGCCCAGCTTGTCCTTCCATTCCTGCGCGAACCACTGCTTGCTGGACGCGTCGGCGAACTTCTTGAACTGCCAGCTCACGCTGCCCATGTAGGTGGGCGAGCCGAAGATGATGGCGTCGGCCGCCTTCAGCTGCTCCCAGCCGCCGGCGGGCAGGTTGCCCTCGGCATCGATGGCGAGCAGCGTGGCCCCGGCGCCGCGGGCCACCGCCTGCGCCAGGCGCTGGGTGTGGCCGTAGCCGGAGTGGTAGACGACGACGACTTCAGGCATTGTTTCGCTTGCCGTCGAGGCTCAGGCGGCCGGCGCCGAAGGCGGCAAAGGCGAGCAGGCCGCCGACGATGGCGAGGTTCTTGGTGAAGCTCAGTTTCTGCATCATGACCTGCGCTTCCGGCACGCCCCAGTAGTTGTGGAAGATCGGCGTGATCACGGCGGTGAAGATCGCGAGGCCCAGCGCGGCCCAGCGCGCCTGGAAGCCGACCAGCAGCAGCAGGCCCAGGCCCAGTTCGGCGGCGATGGCGATCGCGGCGCACACCTCGGGCAGCGGCACGCCCTTGGAGGCGATGTAGCCCACCGTGCCGGCGAAGCCGGCGATCTTGCCCCAGCCGGCCGGGATGAACATGTAGGCGATCAGCACGCGGCCGATCAGGGCCATGACGTCATGGGCGCCGGATTGGGTGTTGGTGGTGTGGATGGTGGGCATAGCAAAAGCTCCCTGTCGTTGATGAAAATGAAGAAAAACTCAGTCGGCCGCGAGGTCGAACACCAGCACTTCGGCGTCCTTGCCCTCGGCCAGGGTGATCTGCGATTCGGCAACCAGCATCGCGGCGTCGCCGGCGGCCAGCTTGTTGCCGTTGACGGTGAGCGCACCGCGCACCAGGTGCACGTAGGCCTGCCGCTTCGGGTCGAGGGCGATGCTCGCGGTCTCGGCGCCTTCGAAGAGGCCGGCGTAGACGCGCGCATCGGCGTGGATGGTCACCGAACCCTGCGCGCCGTCCGGCGAAGCCACGAGGCGCAGCTTGCCGCGCTTCTCGGCCTCGGCAAAGCCCTTCTGCTCGTAGCCCGGCTCGATGCCCGTCACGTTCGGCTCGATCCAGATCTGCAGGAAGTGCGTGGTCTGGTCCTTGGCGTGGTTGAACTCGCTGTGCTGCACGCCGCGGCCCGCGCTCATGCGCTGCACGTCGCCGGGCGGGATGCCCTTGACGTTGCCCAGCGTGTCCTTGTGCGCCAGCTGGCCCGAAAGCACGTAGCTGATGATTTCCATGTCGCGGTGGCCGTGCGTGCCGAAGCCGGTGCCCGGGGCGATGCGGTCCTCGTTGATCACGCGCAGGTTGCCGAAGCCCATGTGCTTGGGGTCGTAGTAACCGGCGAACGAGAAGCTGTGGAAGGACTTCAGCCAGCCGTGGTCGGCATAGCCGCGGTCCTGGGATTTGCGCAAGGTCAGCATGGGGATTCCTTTCAACGAACCTGAATGTAGGGGCGACAAGCCTGGGCGAGGCACCCCGGTTTTTGATGGCATCATTCGAAAAAACTGAATAATGCGATGCCCACCCCCCGAGAAGTCCTGACTCCCGACGCGCTGGCGCTGGTGCAGGCCGTGGCCGATCGCGGCAGCTTCGCGGCCGCCGCGCGCGACCTGGGCCTGGTCCCCAGCGCCGTGACCTACCGCGTGCGCCAGGTCGAGGACGCGCTGGACGTGCTGCTGTTCGACCGCAGCTCGCGCCAGGCGAAGCTCACGGCCGCCGGCAACGAGCTGATCTGCGCCGGCCAGCAACTGCTGCAGGACATCGATGCGATGGCCAACCGCGTGAAGCGCGTCGCCACCGGCTGGGAGGCCGAGTTCACGGTGGCCGTCGACAGCGCGCTGTCCGTCTCCACCACGATGGAACTGGCCGAATCCTTCTACGCATTGCAGCCGACCACGCGCCTGCGGGTGCGCGAGGAGGTCCTGGGTGGCACGCTGGAAGCCGTGATCGCCGGCCGCGCCGACCTGGCGCTGGGCGTGGTGCTGGAGCCCGGCACCACGGCCGGCATCCAGAGCCACGAGCTGGGCGACCTGCTGTTCGTCTACGCGGTCGCGCCGCACCATCCCCTGGCCTCCGCCGCACAGCCGATCTCCGACGAAGTGCTGCTCAAGCACCGGGCCGTTGCCGTCTCCGACTCGGCGCAGCAACGCGGCGCCGCCCTCACCATGGGCCTGCTCGCCGGGCAGGACGTGTTCACGGTGTCCAGCATCCGCGCCAAGCTGGATGCGCAGCTGCGCGGGCTGGGCGGCGGCTTCCTGCCGGAGCCGCTGGCGCGTCCCTATCTCGCCAGCGGCCGCCTCGTCGCGCGCGACGTGCAGAGGCCGACGCGCAAGATCCGCATGAGCTACGCCTGGCGCAACGCCGGCAACCTCGGTCCCGGCCGCGCGCTGCAATGGTGGCTGGCGCAACTGGAAAGCCCGGCGACGCGCAGCGCGCTGCTGGAGCGCCACACGACGGCATGAGCGCGTACCGCGGCCGCTTCGCGCCCTCGCCCACCGGTCCGCTGCATGCGGGCTCGCTGGTGGCGGCGCTCGCGAGCTGGCTCGATGCGCGCGCGCAGGGCGGCACGTGGCTGGTGCGCATCGAGGACGTGGACCGGCCGCGTTGCGTGCCCGGGGCGGACGAAGAAATCCTGCGCCAGCTGGCGGCCTGCGGGCTGGTGCCGGATGAAGAACCGGTTTGGCAGTCGCAGCGCGACGGGCTCTACCAGGCGGCGCTCGATCGACTCGCAGCCGCCGGCGACGCCTACCCCTGCGCCTGCTCGCGCAAGGACATCGAAGAGGCTTTGCGCGCCCTCGGACGCGAGCGGCCGCGGCATGGCGAACTGGTGTATCCCGGCACGTGCCGCGGCGGCCTGCATGGACGCACCGCGCGGGCCTGGCGTTTCCGCGTCGCACCCGGCGTCGTGCAATGGCAGGATCGCCGGCTCGGGCCCCAGCAACAGTTCGTGGCTGAGGCCGTCGGCGACTTCGTCCTCCAGCGCGCCGACGGCCTCTTCGCCTATCAGCTGGCAGTCGTCGTCGACGACGCCGACCAGGGCATCACCCACGTCGTCCGCGGCGAAGACCTCGCCGACAACACCGCGCGCCAGTTGCTGCTGCAAGGCGCGCTGGGACTGCCGACGCCGGCCTACCTGCACACGCCGCTGGTCCTCGGCGCCAACGGCGAGAAGCTCTCCAAGCAGAACGGTGCCGCGCCTCTCGACCTGCGCGATCCGCTCGCCGCATTGCAATCGGCGGCAGCCACCCTGGGGCTCACCATCCCCGGAGAGCAAGCCCTGGCCGGCTGGCTCAGCTCGGCCGTCGAAGCCTGGGCCGCGCAGTGGACAATCACGGCATGAGCGAACCCAAGAACACGCCCGAGAGCGTGGCCCCCGACACGGTCCCCTTCCCGCGCGGCATCCGCAGCTACGTGCGCCGCGCCGGCCGCACCACCGCCGGCCAGGCCAAGGCGCTGGAGACGCTGGGACCGACCTTCCTGGTGCCTTACCAGTCCCGGCCGGTCGACCTCGCCGCCCTCTTCGGCCGTGCCGCACCGACGATCCTCGAGATCGGCTTCGGCATGGGCGAGGCCACGGCACACATCGCGAGCGTGCGTCCGGACGACAACTTCCTGTGCTGCGAGGTGCATCCGCCTGGCGTCGGCGCGCTGCTCAAGCGCATCGGCGAACAGGAGATCGGCAACATCCGCATCGTCGAACACGACGCGGTGGAGGTGCTGGACAACATGCTGCCGCCCGAGTCGCTCGCGGGCGTGCACATCTTCTTCCCCGATCCCTGGCACAAGGCACGCCACAACAAGCGCCGCCTGGTGCAGCCGCACTTCGTCGCCAAGCTGCTGCCGCGCATGCAGAGCGGTGCCTACATCCACTGCGCCACCGACTGGGAGCCTTACGCGCAGCAGATCCTCGAAGTGCTGGCCGCCGAGCCGCAGCTCGTGAACACGGCCCCGGGCTTCGCGCCCAAGCCGGACTACCGCCCGCTCACCAAGTTCGAGAACCGCGGGCTGCGCCTCGGGCACGGCGTCTGGGACGTCGTGTTCCGCAAGCGCTGAAAGCGGGGACCGCGAATCAGGCCTTGATCTCTTTGGCCGAGATCACGTACTTGAAATCGTCCGGCGCATAGGAATCGAAGCGCCCCTGCTTGTCTTCCGCCGTGGGGTACATCAGGAAGCCCAGCTTGCCCATGCGCGAGCCGGGCAGGTCGACGTCGTGGGCCATGTTGTAGGCGACCCAGTTGCCTTCCCAGCCGCCGTACAGCGCCTTGTAGACGGGAGCCACCACCGGGTCCTGCACCGTCTTGATCCAGGTCGGCGTTTCCTGCCGCATCACCTTGGCCACGTCGGCCGGGTCCATCGCGACCCAGCCCTTGGACTGCAGGAAGACCTCGGCGCGGCAATGCTGCGCGCCCTTCAGGCTGGCCGAGTTGCTGCCCAGTTCCTTGTAGCCGAAGGCCGAAGGCGCGAGACGCAGGCCGTACACGTCGCGCGCCGGAATGCCCACCGAGCGCGAGAGGCCGACGAACAGCGCGTTGATGTCCGCGCACTTGCCGCCCAGGTTGCCGGTCTCCAGCATGGTCTTGATGTCGCCTTCGCCGCAGCCGCGCACCTGCGGCTCGCGGTAGGCGTTGGCCACCACCCAGTCGTACAGGCGGCGCACCTTGTCCTCGTCGGTGCGCGCGTCGCCGATCGCCTTGCGGGCGGTCTCGCGCACGATGCCGTCGGTGGGAATCAGGCTGGTGGGGCGGGTCCAGTACTCGGCGTCGCCGGCGTCCAGCCGGACGGGGGTCTTCTTCGCCCAGTCGACGGCGCGGTTGCGCGTCTGCACCCGGTTGGTGAGCTCGACGTAAGGCTGCTTGATCGATGCATCGAAATCCACCAGCAGGATGGCCGCGCCGTCCTTGCCATCGGTGGTGCGCACGGCCGTGCCGTTGGTGGTGAAGCTGCTTTCCAGCGAACGCTGCCACTCGTTGTTGTCGACCGAGGGAATCGGCAGCCAGACACGGGTGGCGCCCTGCGACAGGTTCGGCTCGGCGCGGGTGGTCAGCTCGAAGGTGCGCCAGCCGCCCGGCTGCGGCGCGAACTTCCGCTCCTGCGCGACAGCAGCGTGCGGGAGGGTGAGGGACGCAGCTGCCGCGGCAGCGCCTTGGAGAATATGACGACGATGGAGCATGACGGCGAGTATGCCGTCAGCGCCAAAGCCCTTCAACCAGCTTGCCTGCTTCGCTGCTCGACCAGTCGTACTCGCCTTGCACGCGCCAGCGCGGCACCCCCTTGGCGTCGAACCCGACCGTGGTGGGGAAGATCTTGACGTTCCAGCCCGCCGCGCCCTCGCCCAGGGGGTCCAGCAGCACCGGCACCGTCCAGGCAGCGTTCTTCACGTGGCGCTGCACCGCCGCGCCCCGTTCCTTGAAGTTGACCGCCTGCAGGACGAGCTTGTCGCTGTAGAAGTCGGCCATCTGCTGCAGCGTGGGCATCTCCGTGCGGCAGGGCTCGCACCAGCTGGCCCAGAAGTTGACGATGGTCGCCTTGCCGGCAGCCGGCACGGCGACCTTGTTGCCCTCGAGATCCAGCGCCTGCCAGGCCGCATGGGCCAGCGGCCTGGTCTGCACCTGGGCGGCCCGCGCCGCCGGCAACACCAGGGCCAGGCTCGCGGCCAGGACGCGCCGGCGGTCCATCAGGCCCGCTCCGCCACCCATTGCTGCACCGACTGCAGCGCGCCGGCCAGCTTGCTGGCATCCGTGCCGCCGGCCATGGCCAGGTCCGGTTTGCCGCCACCCTTGCCGCCGACCTGCTGGGCCACGAAATTCACCAGCTCGCCGGCCTTGACCTTGCCCATGCGATCCGCCGTCACGCCGGCCGCCAGCTGCACCTTGGCGCCGTCGACCGTCGCCAGCACGATGGCCGCCGACTTGAGCTTGTCCTTGAGCTTGTCCATGGTGTCGCGCAGCGTCTTGGCGTCCGCGCCTTCCAGCCGCGCGGCCAGCACCTTGATGCCCTTGACCTCGACCGCCTGCGCCACCAGTTCGTCGCCCTGCGAGGAAGCGAGCTTGCCCTTGAGCTGCGCCACTTCCTTTTCCAGCGAACGCACCTGGTCCAGCACCTGCGCCACCCGGCCATTGAGTTCCGTGGGCGCGGACTTGAGCGAGCCGGCCACCGCCTGCACGGTGCCTTCGAGCTCCTGCAGGTAGTGCAGCGAATTCGCGCCCGTCACGGCTTCGATGCGGCGGATGCCGGCGGCCACGCCGCCTTCGCCCACGACCTTGAAGAGGCCGATGTCGCCGGTGCGCTGCACGTGGGTGCCGCCGCACAGCTCGCGGCTGCTGCCGATGTCCAGCACGCGCACGGTCTCGCCGTACTTCTCGCCGAACAGCATCATCGCGCCGGTGGCCTTGGCCGACTCGATGTCCATCACCCGCGCCTGGGTGGCGTGGTTCTCCAGGATCTCGGCGTTCACGCGCTGCTCGATTTCGCGCACCTGCTCCGGCGTGACCGGCGCATTGTGGGTGAAGTCGAAGCGCGTCTTGTCGGCGTCGACCAGCGAACCCTTCTGCTGCACGTGCTCGCCCAGCACTTCGCGCAACGCCTTGTGCATCAGGTGCGTGGCGCTGTGGTTGCGCATGGTGGCGGCGCGGCGCTGGAGGTCGACGGCGGCCTTGACCTTGTCGCCGACCTTCAGCGTGCCCTGCGTCTGCACGCCGTGGTGGCCGAACACGTCGGCCTTGATCTTCTGCGTGTCTTCCACGCCGAACTGCAGGCCCTCGGCCGCCAGCGTGCCGCTGTCGCCCACCTGGCCGCCGCTTTCGGAATAGAAGGGCGTGGTGTCCAGCACCACGACGCCCGGCTGGCCTTCCTCGAGCTGCTGCACCGGCGTGCCGTCGCGGTACAGCGCCAGCACGGTGGCCTGCTCTTCGAGCTTGTCGTAGCCGATGAAGACGTTGCCGGCGCCGCCGTATTCCAGCGCGCGGTCCATCTTGAACTTGCCCGCCGCGCGGCCGGCCGCCTTCTGCTTTTCCATGGCGGCGGTGAAGCCGGCCTCGTCCACCGACACGCCGCGCTCGCGGCACACGTCGGCCGACAGGTCGAGCGGGAAGCCGTAGGTGTCGTGCAGCTTGAAAGCCACGTCACCGGGCAGCACCTTCTGGCCACCGGCGAGCGTGGTGTCGAGGATCTCCATGCCGTTGGCGAGCGTCTCGTAGAAGCGCTCTTCTTCGGCCTTCAGCACGTCCATCACCTTCTTCTCGGCGGCCGCCAGGTGCGGATAGGCCTCGCCCATCAGCTTGACCAGCGTGGGCACCAGCTTGTGGAAGAAAGGCGTCTTCTGGCCCAGCTTGTAGCCGTGGCGGATGGCGCGGCGGATGATGCGGCGCTGCACGTAGCCGCGGCCTTCGTTCGACGGGATCACGCCGTCGGCCACCAGGAAGCTGGTGGCGCGGATGTGGTCGGCGATCACCCGCAGCGAAGGATTCGACAGGTCACTCGTGTGCGTTTCCTTGCCGGCGGCCGCGATCAGCGCCTGGAAGATGTCGATCTCGTAGTTGCTGTGCACGTGCTGCAGGATCGCAGCCAGGCGCTCCAGGCCCATGCCGGTGTCGACGCAGGGCGCGGGCAGCGGGCGCAGCGAGCCGTCCGGCTGCATGTCGAACTGCATGAACACGTGGTTCCAGATCTCGATGTAGCGGTCGCCGTCCTGCTCCGGGCTGCCCGGGGGGCCGCCGGGGATCTCGGGGCCGTGGTCGTAGAAGATCTCCGAGCAGGGGCCGCAGGGGCCGGTGTCGGCCATCATCCAGAAGTTGTCGCTGGCGTACTTGGCGCCCTTGTTGTCGCCGATGCGCACCACGCGCTCGGGCGGCAGGCCGATCTCCTTGGTCCAGATGTCGTAGGCCTCGTCGTCGTCGATGTAGACGGTGGCCCAGAGCTTGTCCGCCGGCAGCTTGTAGACCTGCGTCAGCAGCTCCCAGCCCCACTTCAGCGAATCGCGCTTGAAGTAGTCGCCGAACGACCAGTTGCCCAGCATCTCGAAGAAGGTGTGGTGCCGCGCCGTGTAGCCCACGTTCTCCAGGTCGTTGTGCTTGCCGCCGGCACGCAGGCAGGCCTGCACCGAGGCCGCGCGCACGTACGGGCGCTTGTCGGTGCCCAGGAACACGTCCTTGAACTGCACCATGCCCGAATTGGTGAACATCAGCGTCGGGTCGTTGCCCGGCACCAGGGGGCTCGAGGCGACCACCGTGTGGGCCTTGTCCTTGAAGAAATCGAGGAAGGTCTGGCGGATGTCGGCGACGGTGAAGTTGGGGTTTTTCATGGGGGTCCAGCTGAACCTTCGATTATAGGTTTCGGGCCTTTTCCCGCCGCCCTGGGCCAGAATGGCCCGCATGGCGTCCAACCCCGTCATCCTGAGCCTCCTGGACACGGACCTGTACAAGTTCACGATGTGGCAGCCGATGCTGCACCGGCATCCGGAAACGCAGGCCACGTACCGCTTCGTCTGCCGCAACACGCCGCAGTACCCCCTGGCGGAGCTGCTGGACGAAGTGAACGCGCAACTGGACCACCTGTGCCGCCTGCGCTTCGAGCGGGAGGACCTGGACTTCCTCGCATCGCTGCGCTTCATCCGCGGCGACTTCGTCGACTTCCTGCGGATCTTCCATCTGCAGCGGGACTTCATCCACGCCTCGACGGACGGCGACGCCCTGCGGATCGAGGCGCGCGGCCCGCAGGTGCACGTGATGGGCTTCGAGATCTTCGTGCTGGCGATCGTCAACGAGCTCTACTTCCGGCGGCTGGCGCCGGTCGCCGCGCTGGCCGAGGGGCGGCGGCGGCTGCAGGCCAAGGTGGCGCTGCTGCGCGACTTCGCCCGCCAGCCGGCGCTGCAGCACCCCTTCGAGTTCTTCGACTTCGGCGTGCGGCGCCGCCATTCCCGCGTGTGGCAGCGCGAGATGGTGCGCACCCTGCTGGATGCCGTGCCGCAGTTCTTCAAGGGCACGAGCAACGTGCTGCTGGCGCGCGACCTGGGCACCACGCCCATCGGCACCATGGGCCACGAGTACCTGCAGACCTTCCAGGCGCTGGGGATGCGGCTGCGCGATTTCCAGAAGGCGGCGCTGGAGGAATGGGTGCAGGAGTACCGCGGCGACCTGGGCATTGCGCTCACCGACACGGTGGGCATGGACGCCTTCCTGGCCGACTTCGACCTCTATTTCGCCAAGCTGTTCGAGGGCCTGCGGCACGACTCCGGCGATCCGGTGGCCTGGGGCGAGAAGGCGCTGGCGCACTATGCGGCGCTGAAGGTCGACCCGCATTCCAAGCGGCTGGTGTTTTCCGACGGGCTGGACCTGCCGCGCGCCATCGCCCTGTACCGGCATTTCGGCGACCGCGTGCAGCTGGGCTTCGGAATCGGGACCCACCTTACCAACGACATGGGGCTGGAACCCCTCAACATCGTGATGAAGCTGGTGGAGGCGAACGGGCAGCCGGTGGCGAAGCTGTCGGATTCGCCCGGGAAGACGCTGGCGACCGACGAGACCTTCCTGGCTTACCTGCGCCAGGTTTTCCAGGTCAGGCCGAAGGACGCTCCGTCGAGCGCGTGAGGTGCTCGCGCACCCGCTCCGCCTCGCTCCCCACGGCCCGCACGGCTTCCTTCACCCGCTGCTGGCTCACGTTGAAGTGGCGCGCCCAGGCGCACACCGCGTAGTCGTGGCTGGTGTCGATGTGGTCCTTGCGGGCCGGCTGGTCCTGCTGCGTCGGCATCGGTGTCGTTCCCCCGGAAAACACCGATCCTAGGAAGAGCAGCGTCCCCGCGGTGTAGGACGTTGCCGCTGCGCGGCGATCAGCGCTTGCTGACCTTGTCCCCGGCGGCGACCCAGTCGCCCCCGGTCAGGACGTACTTGCCGTCGGCGCGCTGCACCCACTTGTGCTGGCGGTACTCCATGCCTTCCTTGAGCAGGACCCACTCACCTTTCTTCCAGGCGTAGCGGCCGTCCTTCCACTCGTAGTAGCCGGTGGACCAGACGTAGCCTTCGGCCGGCGGCGGCTTGGACTCCCAGGTGCCCGAAGGCGGCGGCACGTCGACGGCGGCTTCCGTCTTGGCGGCCGGCTTGGCCGGCGCGGAATTCCTGGCGGCGTTGGCGTCCACCGCCACCAGGGCGGCCGCGGCAACCATCACGGCCAGCAAGGCATTCTTCTTGGCTGAATACTGCATCGTGTGAATCTCCGTATGAAGCCCATGCTAGGCAAGCCTCGCGCCAGCGCATGTAGGACGATGGCCGGGCTGCTCTGTCATGATGTCCGGCCAAGGAGAACGGCTCATGGAGCGGAGGCAAAAAATGCAAGCAGGCGTGATCGGACTGGGGGCGATGGGCGCGGGCATCGCGGCAACGCTCAGGCGCAACGGCTACGAAGTGCACGTTTGCGATGTGCGCCCCGGCGTGGCCGCGGCCTTCACGAAGGAAGGCGGCGTGGCCTGCGCGACACCGGCTGAGGTTGCGGCCGCCTGCCCCGTGGTGGTCAGCGTGGTGGTCAACGCGCAGCAGACCGACAGCGTGCTGTTCGGCGAGGGCGGCGCGGCCGCGGCGATGCAGCCAGGCAGCACCTTCGTCATGTGTTCCACGGTGGACCCGAACTGGTCGGTGGCGCTGGAAGCGAAGCTCGGCGAGCGCGGCATCCACTACATCGATGCGCCCATTTCCGGCGGCGCCGCCAAGGCCGCCAGCGGCCAGATGACGGTGATGAGCGCCGCGAAGCCGGCGGCCTATGCCGCCGCGGGCGCCGTGCTCGATGCGATGGCCGGCAAGGTCTACCGCCTGGGCGACAGCGCCGGTGCCGGCAGCAAGGTGAAGATCATCAACCAGCTGCTGGCCGGCGTGCACATCGCCGCCGCCGCCGAGGCCATGGCGCTCGGCCTGCGCGAAGGCGTGGACCCGCAGGCGCTCTACGAGGTGATCACGCACAGCGCCGGCAACAGCTGGATGTTCGAGAACCGCATGGCCCACGTGCTGGCCGGCGACTACACGCCGCTGTCGGCCGTCGACATCTTCGTGAAGGACCTGGGCCTGGTGCTCGATACCGCGCGCGCCAGCAAATTCCCGCTGCCGCTCGCTTCCACCGCGCACCAGATGTTCATGCAGGCCTCGACGGCGGGCTACGCCAAGGAGGACGACTCCGCCGTGATCAAGATCTTCCCCGGCATCACCCTGCCCTGACATGCGACGCCGCACCCTGCTTCTTTCGTCCCTGCTCCCGGTGGCCGCGCGGGCGCAGGCCGCCGGCTACCGCGTCATCGACCTGATGCCCGACTTCTGGGCCTTCCATGCGCGGGCGCAAGGACTGGCTCCGGAAGCGCAAGCCGCGCTGTTCGAGCAGGAGGTCGCCGCGCGGCACCCCGACGCCTACGCGCCCAACGTGATCGGCCTCGATCCGGCCAAGCCTTACGGCGAGCAGCTGCAGCGCCGCTACCTGCGGGTGCTGCCTATCCTGGCCGACCGCACCGACCTGATGCGGCGCCTGTCCACCTCCATCGCGCGCGACCTGCCGCGCTACGAGGCGCGCTTTCGCGAGACCTTCCCGGACCTGGACTACCGCGGCGACATCTACTTCCTGCATTCGCTGGGCGGCTTCGACGGCGGCACGCGCCGCGTCGACGGCCGCACCGCGCTGCTGTTCGGCGTGGACATGATCGCGTGGGTGTACGGCGAAGGCATCGACCCGCAGCCCTTCTTCCACCACGAGCTGTTCCACATCTACCAGGGGCAGTTCGCCGCGGCCGGCGAAGCGGAACGCGACGACGATCCGCTGGTCACCGCGCTGTGGCGCGAAGGCCTGGCCACGTACGTCGCGCAAACGCTCAACCCGCAAGCCGGCGGCGTGTCGATTTTCGGCCTGCCGCGCACGACCCCGGCGCGGGTGCTGGCGAACCGGCCGCAGCTGGCGCGCGACCTGCGCGGCCTGCTCGATTCGCGCGCCCCGGGCGACTACAAGCGCTGGTTCCTGGGCGGGCGCGACGAGAACGCCGAAGTGCCGGGACGCGCCGGCTACGTCCTGGGCTACCACGTCGCCGAGCGGCTGGCTCAGCGGCACCCGCTGCGCGAACTGGCGCGGCTGCCGGTCACTGCGCTGCGGCCGGAGATCGACGCGGCGCTGGACGCGCTAGGTCGCGGCTGAGGCAAGGTACTGCGGCGCCCGCCGTGCCCGGCTCGCCTGCTCGTAGGCAAACGCGAGGGCGATCATTTCGGCGTCGCGACCTGCCGTGCCGACGAAGGACAGCCCGCAAGGCAAGCCATGCACGAAGCCGGCCGGCACCGTGATGTGCGGGTAGCCGGCACACGCGGCCGCCGTCGAGAATCCGCCGAGGGAGAAGTCGCCGCGAATCAGGTCGATCAGGCAGGCGGGGTGGCCGGTGGGCGCGACGAGTGCATCGAGGCGATGCTCGCCCAGCACGCGGTCCATGCCCTCCTCGCGTGACAGGCGGCGCAGCGTCGCCAGCGCCTCGCGGTATTCCGCGGCAGCCAGCCCGGCGCCCTTGTCCAGCGCCCGCAGGAAGACCTCCTGCCCGAAGTGCGGCATGACGCGATCGCGCTCCCGCTCGTTGAAGGCAACCAGGTCCGCCAGCGACTTGTGCGGCGAGCGCGGCGCGTACTCGGCGAGGTAGGCCGCGATGCCGGCGTGGAACTCGTAGAGCATCACCAGGCTGCGGCTCGCGCCCAGCTGGTTTTCATTCGGAAGCTCCGCCAGGTCCACCAGTTCGGCGCCTTGCGCCTGCAGCACCTGCAAGGCCTGCTCGATGACCGCCGACACCAGGTCGTTGCGCCCGCCGAAGTGGCTGCGGACGACGCCGATGCGTTTGCCCGCGAGGGCGCCGGCGTCCAGGCTCGCGGCGTAGTCGCGTCCCGCCAGCACGCCGAGCAAGGCCGCTGCATCCGCCACCGTGCGCGCCATCGGTCCCGCGGTATCGAGCGAAGCCGCGATGGGCACGATGCCGTCGCCAGGCAGCAGTCCCTGCGTGGGCTTGATCCCCACGATGCCGTTTTGCGAAGACGGCGACACGATGGAGCCATCGGTCTCGGTGCCGACGGCCACGGGCGCGAGGCTGGCCGCCACGGCGACCGCGGAGCCCGAACTGGAGCCGCTGGCACTGCGATCGAGCGCATGCGGGTTGCGCGTGAGGCCGCCGCGCGAGCTCCAGCCCGAGGTGGAACGCGAGGAGCGGAAGTTCGCCCATTCCGACAGGTTGGTCTTGCCGAGGATCACGGCGCCGGCCTCGCGCAGGCGCGTGACCACGCTTGCATCGCGCGGGGCGCCGCCATCGAGCAGCGCCAACGAGCCCGCGGTGGTCTGCATGCGATCGGCCGTGGCGATGTTGTCCTTCAGCAGGACCGGGATCCCGTGCAACGGTCCGCGCACCCGGCCGGCGCGGCGTTCTTCATCGCAACGCGCTGCCAAGGCACGAGCTTCCGGATTCGTTTCGATGACAGCGTTGAGCTTCGGGCCGCCGCGATCCAGCGTTTCGATGCGATGAAAGTACGCATCCACCAGCGAGACGCTGCTGGCGGCGCCTCTTTGCAGTGCCGCTTGCAAGTCCTGCACGCTCGCGTCGACCAGGTTCATCGCGCGGATTCTACGGACGGTAGGAAGCTACCTACCGGCAATGGTGGCGCTTGCTGTCGAACTCGCGGTGCTTACAAATTCAACATCCGCACAAGTTTGATACACGAGTCCGGAAAGAGGCCCCCATGTTGAAGTCCTTCCTCCTGCGCGTAGTCGCCGCGCTTGCCACCGTTGCAGCCTTGTTCGGCGGCTCCGCCGCGCAGGCCCAGACGACGACACCCCCGCCGCCCACGGTGCAAGTGCTTTACGACGCGCCCTCCGGCTCGGAGTGGGACAAGCTGGGACTCGCGTACGCGATCATGCTGCGCAACCTGCTGGGGCACTTCAATGCGCAGGTGGACCTGGTGCCGGTGCAGCAGTACCAGGCCGGCGGCACGGAGAAGTACAGCGCGACCTTCTACCTGGGCGCGGCCTACGACCACCAGCTGCCCGCGGCCTTCCTGAGCGACGTGATGTCGACCACCAAGCCGATGGTCTGGTTCAAATACAACCTGTGGCAGCTGGCCTGGAACCCCGCTTACAACTTCACCGCCGGCAAGGGGATCAACTTCACGGGGCTCAAGGGCTTGAGTTCGGCCCCCTCGTCGTCGAATCCCAACCCGCCCTTCTTCGACACCGTGAAGTACAAGGGGCTGGACTTCGTCAAGTACTACCAGTACGACGCGGGCCGCAACATGGCCAACAGCGACCCGGACATCGGCGTGGTCACCATCGCCGACACCACCAAGGCCAAGCGCGTCGTGCCGATCGCGAGCCCCAAGACGAACGAGACGGCCGGCTACATCACCCGCTCCGGCAACTTCTGGTACGTGGCCGACCTGCCCTTCAGCTTCATCGGCCCGCGCGACCGCTACCTGGTGTTCGCCGACCTGCTGCACGACATGCTGGGCATCGACCACGCCTTCTATCACAAGGCCATGGTGCGCCTGGAAGACGTAGGCGCGATGGTCTCGGTGGACGCGATGAAGCAATTGAGCGACTACCTGGGCGGCAAGGCCATTCCCTTCTCCGTCGCCGTGATCCCGCGCTACGTCGATGCGCTGGGCCTGTACAACGGCGGCGTGCCCCAGGAAGTACCGCTGTCGCAGGCCACCAACCTGCAGAAGGCGCTGAACCACGCCCGCAGCAAGGGCGGCGAGCTGGTGATGCACGGCTTCACCCACCAGTACGGCAACAAGAAGAACCCGCACACCGCGGTGAGCGGCGACGACTACGAGTTCTGGGACATCGTCGAGAACTCGCCGGTGCCCGAAGATTCGGTGTCGTGGGTGCAAGGGCGCCTGAACAACGGCCTGGTGGACATGAAGGCCCTGGGCTTCAACCCGATGGCCTGGGAAGCGCCGCACTACCACGCGTCCGCCATCACGGCCCGCACCGCGCCGCAGATGTTCAGCAAGACCTACCAGCGCGCCGTGTACTTCACCGCCGACAAGCCGAACTACTACGCCTCGGTGGCGAAGGACTATGGCGTGGGCCAGTTCTACCCGTACCAGATCTACAAGGACTACTACGGCCAGCGCGTGCTGCCGGAGAACCTGGGCAACATCGAGTACGACATCAGCACGATCGACCCGACCTCCAACTACAACTACACGGCCGACGACATCATCCTGAACGCCAAGTACGCCAAGACCATCCGCGACGGCGTGGCCTCCTTCTTCTTCCATCCCTTCTGGCTCGAACCCGACCTGGGCGTGCCCGGCATGGCCGACTTCCAGAAGACCATCGACGGCATCACCGCCCTGGGCTACACCTGGGTGGCCCCGAGCAAGCTCCGCTGATCAACACTGGTTCCACGAGCCGGGTTCCGCTTCCGCGGACCCGGCTTTTTTTATGCGCTAATTGGGGTCAGAACCCAATTAGCGCATCATGGAAACCACCGCAGTCCAGGCGATCAAGTTGGCCATCGTCGCGGCGACCGGCCTCTCGAAGGACGCCCTTCACATCTACGTGGGGCTCGCCGTATTCCTCGTCGCCGCCGCGGCCAGCAGGCGGCCGGTGGCGTCCTGGCTACCGTGGATCGCTGTACTTGCCGTTGCCTTGCTCGGCGAGGCCGTGGACATGCGCGACGACCTCCTTAGCATCGGGCATTGGCGATGGGCCGCCAGCTTGCACGACGTCCTCAACACGGTGTTCTGGCCGACCGTCCTGATGGTCCTGGCGCGAGCGACCGGCGTCTTCACGGCGAAGGCTCGGTGATGCCGTACGCCGTCGAACCGAGAAAGCCCGACGCGCAAGAACTGGCAGCGCTTCTGGACGCGATGGACTGGGGCACCAACTCGCCCGAGACCGTGGCACGCTCGATCGCGGCCTATCCCTGCACGATCTGCGCGACGACGGACGAAGGCGCGCTGGTCGGCTACCTCTCCGCCTTCAGCGATGGCGTGATGAGCACCATGCTCGGCGAGCTGGTCGTGCATCCTGCGCACCAGCGCCGCGGCCTGGCCTCGCGGATGTTGGAGTTGCTCGCGGCCCGGTATCCGGAGGCACCGATCTATGTCAAGGCGCTGGGCAAGTCGAAGGACTTCTACGCCGCGCGCGGCTTCAAGATCCCGAGCGCGGAGATGACCGTCATGTTCCGCCGCCCGGGCCAAATGCAGTCGATCGCCCCGTGACCTTCCCCGTGCGCCCCGCCGTCCCCACCGATGCCATCGCCATCTCCCGGCTGGTGCAGGCGGGCTTCCTGCAGCACGTGGCGCCCGATTGGGAGCCTTCGGCTTGCGAGGATTTCCTGCGGGAGACGACTGCCGACAAGCTCGCCGTCGCCATGGCGGGAGCCACGTTCACGGCCGTCCACGTATCGGTAGAAGAAGTGACGGGCGTGATCCTGATGCCGCGTCCCACGCTCGTGCAGCTGTTCTTCGTCGCGCCGGATCGCCTTCACCACGGCATCGGACGGGCCCTCTGGGAAGCCGCGCGTACGCATCTCGAAGAACAGCACGCCGAAGTGAAGACGGTGGAACTCAACGCGACACCCGGAGCCCTTCCCGCCTACCGGGCGCTGGGCTTCTTCCCCATCTCCGCGCCCTTCCGGCGCAGGGGCGCAGTGGCCACGCGCATGGCCTGCTGGCTGCCGGCACGGGGACTGGAACGTGCATAGCAGTGACTTCGAGCCGGCAAGGATCATCGTCCTGAACGGCGCGTCCAGCTCCGGCAAGACCTCGCTGGCCAAGGCGATGCAGCAGCAGTCCGACGCACCGCTGCACCACGTCCAGCTCGACGCCTTCCGCGCCATGGAGCCGCCCGGCTACTGGGACGGCTGGGAGCAACGGGACGAAATCGACCGGCAGGCGATGATGAGCGCCTTGTGCGGCGCCATGTTCGCGGCGGTGCTGCAGTATTCACGGCACGGCCAGCAGACGATCCTCGACGTGGCGCTGACCAACCCCCAGGCACGCCGTCTGCTGGTGGACCATTTGCAGGGCTGGCCCGCGTACCTGGTCGGCGTCCACTGTTCTCCCGCGGAACTCGATAGGCGCGAACTTCAACGAGGCGACCGGAAGATCGGTCTTGCGGCAAGCCAGCTCGACTGGCTCCACGCGCGCATGCTTTACGACGTCGAAATCGACACGATCGGCAAGCCACCCGAGGATCTGGCGATCGAATTGCTGGCGCAACTCCGCGACTGCCCGACGCCCACGGCCCTCGGCCGGCTGGCGGCACTGCAATCCGCCGCTTGAGGCATCGAGCCGCCCATGCCCACCCTCACCCATCGCCGGCTGGACCCTTCGGTCGCCGAGGATCGCCTCGCTTGGCGCGAGGTGTTCCGCGGCGCGCCCTCCTTCACCCACGCCACCGAAGGCAGGACGCCGACCGACGCCGATGCGGACCGGATGATGGACACGGTGCCCAAGGGCAGGACGAGCGACGACATCTTCCTGCAGGCCATCTACGCCGATGGCGTGCTTTGCGGCTGCTCGTACGTGGCGCGCCACTATCCGACGCCCGCCGACGCCTACCTCGTGCTCCTCGTCCTCATGGAGTCGCACCAGCGCAGCTACCTGGGCATCCGCTGCCTGAACCGGATCGAGGCGCAGGCAGCCGGCTGGGGCTGCTCGCAGCTGCGGGGCGTGGTCGACGCCGCCAACGAGCGCGCGTTCCGCTTCTGGCAGCGGCTCGGCTTCCAGGAGGAGCGGCGCCAGCGCCTGCCCGGGCTGGTGGGCGAGGCCGTCGTCGGCTCCATTCCCATCGGCCCCGTTTCCAACGAGCGCAGTTCGGCAGCCCGGCTGCGGCGCAAGCTTTCTCGATGAACCGCACCCTCCGCATCGGCGAAACCAGCAAGCCGCAGCTCCTGGCCGACCTCCGCGCCGCCGGCGTCCAGCTCAATGCCGCTGCGGAAGAACTCTTCGCCGACGAGCGCTTCACCACCGCGCCCACCCGTTCGCTCGTCGAAGTCGCCACGCTCTCCGTCGCCAGCCTCACCGAGGGCAAGGGCGCGACGTTCGCGACCCTCCTCGAACTGGCGGCAGCGCGAGACCTGTTCCCCTGCCCGCTCGAACTTGCCGCGCACTTCCGCCTCCAGTACCTGGACCAGCCGGAAGGTGCCATGGGGCACGCGCCTTCGCAGCATCGCGCCCCGCCCGGCTCGATCACGGTGGCATCCGCCCCTTTGGACGACGCCGACGAAACGCCCAAGGGCTTCTACCTGCGCCGCATCGAGGGCGTCCCCTGGTTGCGCGGCTACCGCTCCTGGCCGGGGCACGTCTGGAGTCCCGACGACGTGTTGGCCTTCGCACGAACCAGCTAGTCCCGATGAAACGAATCGCCGTCGCGCAGATCGCCATGCGCTGGTCCACGCAGGAGAACCTCGCCGCCATTCTGAAGACGATGGAACTCGCGCACGCACGCGGCGCCCGGATCTGCGGATTCTCCGAGCTCGCCATCACCGGCTTCCACCGCCAGATCGCGCGCGAGGCCGTGCAGGCCCCGGTGCAGGCCGCCATCGAGCAGCTGCAGGCCCGCTGCGCCGAGCTGGGAATGGCGATCGCGGTCGGGGCGCCCACCTTCGGCAGCGGCACGGCCCGCTACAACTCGCACCTGCTGATCGACGAGTCCGGCGCGCTGGCCGCCGTCGTGTCCAAGCAAGGGCTGACCGAGCCCGAGGCGACCTTCTTCGAGCGCGGCACCCACCGCCCGGTCGGCACGCTGCAGCAGATGAAGTGCTCCGCGGTGATCTGCCGCGAAGTGGGCGACCTGGACACCGTGAGCACGCAACTCCCCGCCGGCGCCGCGGACCTGGTCTTCGTGCCGGGCGCCTTGCGCCAGGACCCCGAGAAGCCCAGGGAGGACCCGCCCGAATACGTCCGCGACATCGCGCGGCTGGCCGCGGCGACGCGCGCATTCGTCGTGCACACGAACTGGCCGAACGCCCTCAATCGTCCCGAGGAGAGCGTCGACGGCGGCGGCAGCACGGTGGCCGGGCCTGGCGGCGAAGTGCTGTTCCGCTTGCCGCAGCAGGCAGCCGGCGTCGGCGTCTTCGACCTCGGCGCCAGGTCCTTCGAGTGGCATCCCGAGCCGTGAAGGCGCTTATATTCCCGCGCATGCCACGCACCGTCCCCCTGCTCGCCGCGCCGCTCCTCGCCGCCACGCTGGCGCACGCCCAACCCGCCCTGGTCGAAGGCTCGGTCGCCGGCCTGCAGCACCAGATGGAAGCCGGCGCCACCAACGCGGTGGCGATCACCCGCGCTTCGCTGGACCGCATCGAACGCTTCGACCGCGCCGGCCCGCGCACGCGCGCCGTCATCACCACCAACCCGGACGCGCTCGCCATCGCGCGCGACCTCGACGCCGAACGCAAGCGCGGCAAGGTGCGCGGGCCGCTGCACGGCATCACGGTCCTGGTGAAGGACAACATCGACACGGGCGACAACATGATGACCACGGCCGGCTCGCTCGCCCTGGTGGGCCCGCCCGCGACGAAAGACGCCTTCATCGTGAAGAAGCTGCGCGATGCCGGCGCGGTGGTCCTCGGCAAGACCAACCTCTCCGAATGGGCCAACATCCGCTCGTCCAAGTCCACCTCCGGCTGGAGCGCGGTCGGCGGCCAGACCAACAACGCCTACGATCCGCGCCGCAATCCCTGCGGCTCGTCGTCCGGCACCGGCACGGCCATCGCCGCCAGCTATGCGGTGGTCGGCATAGGCACCGAGACGGACGGCTCCATCGTCTGCCCCAGCAGCATGGCGGGCCTGGTCGGCCTGAAGCCCACCGTCGGACTGGTGAGCCGCGCCGGCATCGTGCCCATCTCCTCCTCGCAGGACACCGCAGGGCCCATGACGCGCAGCGTCGCCGATGCGGCCGCCGTCCTCACGGCCATCGCCGGCGTCGACCCGCAGGACCCGGCGACCGCCGCCGCCCAGGGCCACGTCGCGAGCGACTACCGCAGCTTCCTGCAGGGTGGCCTCGCCGGCCTGCGGATAGGCGTGGCACGCAAGCGGGTCACCGGCTACAGCCAACACACGGACCGCCTCTACGAACAGGCGATCGCGGACCTGAAACGGCTGGGCGCCGAAGTCGTGGACAACACCGACTTCGGCAACCTCGGCGACTACGACGACGCCGAGCTCGACGTGCTGCTCTACGAGCTGAAGGACGGCATGGACAGGTACCTCGCCACGCGGCGCGGCGTGCCGGTACGCACGCTGGCCGACGTGATCGCCTTCAACGAGAAGAACGCGGCGAAGGAGATGCCCTACTTCGGCCAGGACCTGTTCATCAAGGCGCAGGCCAAGGGGCCGCTGACCGACCAGGCCTACATCGACGCCGCGGCCAAGGCGCGCAAGCTCGCGCGCGAGGGCATCGACCAGGTGCTCGCCGGGAACCGGCTCGACGCGATCATCGCGCCCACAGGCTCGCCGGCCTGGCTGACCGACCACGTCAACGGCGATTCCTACCTGGGGGCCAGCTCGTCACCGGCCGCCGTCGCCGGCTATCCGAGCATCACGGTGCCCATGGGCGACGTGCGCGGGCTGCCGGTGGGGCTGTCGTTCACCGGCACGGCCTGGGACGAAGGCAAGCTGCTGCGCATCGCCCACGCCTACGAACAAGGCACGCGGCGCCGCAAGGCGCCGTCGCTGCGTACCGCGCCTCAGTAAGGGGTGTCGACGCGCGCGGGCACGAAGCTGCTCGTCCCGCGGCTCACGTTGCTCATGGCTTCCAGCACGGCGTCGACGGGCGCGCGGTGCGACTTGTCGATGAAGCGGACGGCCACGTCGAGTTGCGGCAGCGCGGCCAGGGCCTGCACGGCGCTCTCGCAGGTGGCGGCGCAAGCTCCGACGAGCCGCACGGCGGGCCACACGTCCTGTTCGGCCAGGAGGTCGACGATGGATTGCGCCAGGCGCGCAGCGGCATTGCCGCGGTTGCCCAGCAACAGCACCAGGCACTGCGCCTGCTGCAGCGACATGCGCACCATGGAGTTGTCCAGCGCGCCGCGCGACAAGGCCTGCACGCGCGTGACCTGGCCGTCGTGCGGCAGGTCGACATAAGCCGCACCCACGTCGGGGCCGGTGAGATCGCCGCCCGCAAAGCGCTGGTAGACCACGTCGCCGCGGTACTGCTCGGCGATGGCCCGCACCAGTTCCACCGAGCCCGTTGTCTCCGAGGTGACGGCAAACACGTTCTCGCGCGCCACGGCGGCCATCGCGTCCTTGCCGGCCAGCAGGCAAGGCGCGGTGAGCTGGCGCCAGATCTCGGCCGGCTCGGCGGCCCAGCCCAGCTCGTGCTGGCGGCCCACGCTGTGGATGCGCCGCGCCACGTCGTTGGGCGTTTCGCGGCTGTGCACGGTGGCGATGTGGAGCGTCTCGGCCAGCCCGCGCGGGCCCTGGCTCTGGTGCACCATCCGGTGCTTGCCCAGCCAGCGGAAGGTCTGCGAGGCTTTCCAGGCCTGCTCCACGGCCTCGGCCGAGCCTTCGTGCCACTCCAGGAACCAGCCGGCCGAATACCAGACTGCAGTGCGGCAACCCCGGGCCTCGTTGAAGCGGCAGAAGTCGGCCCGCATGGCCAGCAGCTTTTCCACCACGGACCCCTGCAGCAGGGACGGGCTCACGCCCATCAGCCTGTGCACGGAGCCCTCGTTTCCAAAGCTTCCCATCGCCGCCACTCCAGCATTCCAATTACTTTAGGCCTCAATTTTTCCGCGCCGCAACAAAACCGTCCAATGCATTGAGTTCCTAGAATCGATGCAACCGACGCATAGAGGGGCCGCCGATGGACCTGAAACGCATGCAGCACGTGCTTGCGCTTGCCGACGAACGCAACTTCCGCCAGGCGGCGGAGCGGGTGCACCTGACGCAGCCTGCCTTCAGCCGCAGCATCCAGGCGGCCGAAGAGGAATGGGGCATGAAGCTGTTCGACCGCGGCGGCCGCGGCGGCGTGGTGTGCACCGCGGCCGGCATGCACGTGGTGGACCGCATCCGGCGGGTGGTGAACGACTGGCGCGCGCTGGAGCGGGACGTCGTGCTGTACCGCGACCAGGAAATCGGCGACCTGGCGATGGGCATCGGCCCGTACGCCGCCGCCACCCTGCTCGGCCCCCTGCTGCTGGACCTGCGCATGCGGCACCCCGGCGTCCGGCTGCGGGTGCAGGTGACCAACCCCGCGGTGCTGATCCAGTGCGTGGCCCGCGAGGAACACGAGTTCTTCTTCGGCGACGTGCGCTATGCCCGCGACGACCCCGCGCTGCAGGTCACCCCCATCAGCGGCCACGTCGGCGGCTTCTACGTGCGCACCGGCCACCCGCTGCTGTCGGCGCGGCCGCTTCTCACCGCGGATATCGGCGCCTTCGGCCTGGTCACCAGCCGCCTGCCCGAGCCGGTGCACGTCATCCTGTGCAAGCTGATGGACTGCACGCCGGAGGAAGGCCCGCCCATCGCCGTGGAGTGCGACGACGTGCACCTGCTGAAGACGCTCACGCTGGGCACGGATTCGGTGATGATCGGAACGCCCAACTTGGTGCGCGCGGAAGTGCAGGCGGGAACGCTGCACGCGCTGGCGCCGCGGGACCTGCCCGAAGTGCGCACCTCGCTGGGGGTCGTTTCCCTGCGCGGCCGGACGCTCTCGCCGGTGGCCGCTTACGCGGTGGAATTCCTTTCGCAGATGGCCAATGAAGATGGGGAGGCCGCATGATTCGCCGCCGTGTTCTCGGAGCGGGCGCGCTCCTCCTGCTGGGCGGCTGCGCCGGCTACCTGCTGCGCGAGCCGCTGCGGGTGCAGGTGGCCGACGTGCAGTCGCTCGACGGCCAGGGGATGGAACTGCGGTTCCTTTGCCTGCTGCGCGTGCAGAACCCCAACGACACGCCGCTGGATTTCGACGGCATCTCGCTCGACCTCGACCTGCGCGGCACCGCGTTTGCCAGCGGCGTGAGCGAAACCCAGGGCACCGTGCCGCGCTTCGGCGAGATCCTTGTCTCGGTGCCGGTGAGCGCGTCGGCCATGGGCCTGGCGCGGGTGCTGTTCGGCATGTTCGGCCAGGACCGGCCGCGGCTGGACTACCGGATGCGGGGGCGGATCGGGAATGTGCGCTTCGAGTCGACCGGCGAGCTCACATTGCCGTCTTCCTAGCATCCCACCGAAGACGGAGGCTTGCACCCTTGTGAGCGCTTGCCGAGCTGGATACGATCGGTTGCAAACAACCCGTCCGTCGCATGCTGCAAATCCGGCCCGACCAGATCACCAAGCTTCGCGGCAGGCGCTCCGAGCAGTTCCAGCATCGGCTCGTGAACCACCTGCAGATCACCTACCGCGATCACCTGCGTGACTGGTCGCGGGAACAGCTCGAGGCTTTCGCGAAGACGGTCACCGCGGCGGCGCCCCAATGGGGCTTTCGCGCCGAACGGGACATCGCCGAAGTGGCCATGCTGGTGCTCGAGATCAAGCTGGCCTGGAACCCACCGCGCACGCCGCCCTGGTTCCAGAGCGTGGTGACGGACAAGACCCTGAACCCGCGCGCCAAGCACTACCACCTGATCCGCGCCTGGCACGAGCATCTGCGCACCCACATGCCGCAGGGGGTCAGGACGTGAGCCGCCCGCCGGTCGTCGACTTCAGCAGCCAGGTCGACCCCGAGGCACCCCTGCAGTCCCGGGACTTCGACGAGGACGAGACGCCGGACATCATCAAGAAGTGCGCCGCGGCGACCGCAAAGCCGCAACGCGCCACCCGCAATCCTTGCGACGTCGGCCAGCTGGTGCTCGAGGACGAGGCCTCGGGGGTTTTCGTGATGGCCAAGTCCCAGATGCGGGCCCGGCGCGGCGACCAGGAGAAGGTGCCGCCGCACCTGCGGCAGGACCTGGAGCAGTACGACGTGGTGCTGGAACGCGCCGTGGACTACGTCGGACGCACCATCGACAAGACCTCGCGCGAAATGGAGCGCCCGAAGAAGACGCTCCAGCTCGCCACCACGACGGTCTACACCGGACGCTGCACGCACGGCACGCACCCCTTGATCGAGCTCGCGTCGCAGGGCGACATCGGGGCACCGGCCCAGCCCATGCGCCCGGTGCTCGAAGCGCCGCGCAGCGGGCGGCCGCGCGAGCAAAGGCTTTCGTGGAACGCCCTGGTGGCCGAAAAGCTGGAGATGGTGGCGCGGCCCAGCGAGCAGGTGAGCCAGGAGAAGAAGGACCCCGGCGCGTTCTTCCTGCCGTTCTGGTTCGTTCCCACCTCCGCGCAGGCATGGGCGGTGTCCGCCAGTTCGTGCGGCATTCCGCTGGCTCCGCCGGCCGTGAACGACTTGAACGGCTTGGTGCGCACCTATCCGCGCGACAAATACGAATTCAAGTGCAAGCTGCCCGCACGCTACCAGTACGAGGGAGAAAAGTCCGGCAGCATCAACCTGAAGCGCGAGCGGACCTCCGCGAAATCCAGTTCCACCAAGAGCTTCGGCAACACGCAGTACGCCACGCAGTCCAGGCACACCGTCGACGCGGCGGGCAAGGAATCGCAGTCGCAGGCCATCACGAAGGGCAACGCCACCGGTTTGGAAACCGAGACCTTCAGCAGCGGCGCGGACAAGACCAGCATGAAGCGCGTCAAGCAAAGCTCCGAGTCGCTGTTGCTGGGCGCGGTCTCCAAGACCCATGCGACCACCCGCGAATCCAGCTACGAAGGCGCCAAGCCGATCAAGGAAACCGACACCACCGAACTGAAGACCGCCATCACGTTCAAGAAGAACGGGCAGGAACTGGAAGTGGTGAAGTTCGTCAACACGTTGCTGGACTACAAGGAGAAATTCCGCGCCGCGATCGACGAGATCCAGAACATGGTGCCTGCCCTCGGCTGGAAGGCCAAGGTGGACGTGAAGCTGCTGGAAGGATCCGTCGGCGTGGCCTGGGAGATCCAGAACGCCGAGGACGCGAAGGGCCCCCTCAAGTACGTGTACCGCTCGGACCGCTACGTGGGTGTGCGCAAGTTCTGGGCGGTCGACCTGAACGTGCTGCTGTTCGGCATCACCGGCACCATCACCGTCGGCATCGAGGTCAAGGTCAACCCGCTGTTCTGGAAGATCGCGGAGTTCACGCTCAAGGCCGAAGGCAAGCTGGGCGCGGAAATCAACCTGAACTGGCAGCACACCAGCGACGCCGCCCAAGTGGCCTGGCCCACGCGTTCCATCCGCGCGCCCTGGTCGGTGGGCGGCGCGTGCCGCGTCAACACCGTCGGCATCTACCTCGTGGACGGGGAGGTGACGGTGGAGGGCGGCTTCGTGCTGAACGCGCAGGTGGAAGTCGACGACCACAAACCCTTCGCCATCCAGGTGCAGGTCGACCGCGAAGAGACGACCCGCACCTGGCACGGCGTGGTCGGCTCGGAGCCGCCGGACCCGGTGAAGGTCGTGCTCTGGGACAAGAAGGACAAGTTCTGGGTGGGCAACCTGATCGGCGGCGACGCATGATGATCCCGCACGTGGACGTGCGGCTCGCCGGCTGCGAGGCCGAGGTGTGGCTCAACGACATTCCGGTCCTGCGCTTGACCGGCGACAGGATCCCGCCCTTCGCGACCCGCCCGGTCGCCGAATTCCTGCGCGGATCGAAGAACGTGCTGACGGTCGTGCCCTTCCCCGGGCCGACGCCCGGCACCTCCCGCCAGGCCATGCCCAGGCAGGCGGCCGCGGATGCCGCCATCGAGGCCAAGCTGGTGCTGTACGAGCCCGGCGACTTCCCCGGGAGCGGTGCCGGTGACGACGTGATCACGATGGTATTCGGCGAGGGCGCGACGCAGCCGCTGCCGACCCAGCCGGCATCGCTGTCCACCGACGGCCCCGCGGGGCTGCCGCCCTGGGGCTGGGAACGCGCCGCCCGCATCGACTCCGACCCGCGCATCCGCTCCGCCATCGGCCAGTTCGTGCAGGCTGCGCAAACGGCCTTCGCCGCGGGCGATGCCGCGTTCTTCCTGCGCCTCGCGCGCACCAATTTCCAGGAGCTGGCGCAAGCCTATCCGGGACTGACGCTGGCGGAGCGGGAGCAGCGCTTCAAGGCGTGCTTCGCCCCCAAGCCCGGCGAAGCCTCTTGGCAGGTGGCGCCGCTGCAGCCCGCGGAGTTCGACTTCCGCCTCTGTGCCGAAGGCCGGCTGCTCGAACTGGTGGACAGGCAGTTCCGCCCGGTCATCCGCGGCCAGAGCCGCCACTGGCCGATGCGCATGTTCGTGGGCGTGCTGGACGGCCAGTTGCAGGTGTTGCGGTGAGCGCGGGAAGCGGCGCGTCATAATCACCGTTTGCATACACACACAAGAGGAGAAGCTGTCCGTGCCGTTCGCCCGCCTTTGCATCCTTCCGCTTTCCCTGGCCCTCGCCTTCGCCGCCTCCTCGGTGGGCGCGCAGACCGCCAACCACGCTGCCGACGTCAGCCGCATCCTGGCCAGCCCGGGCTTCAAGGCGGCCAGCGCGCAGCTTGACAAGGAGCACGGCCGCATCGTCGAAGACGGCATCAAGCTCACCGAGATCCCCGCGCCGCCCTTCAAGGAGGAAGTGCGCGCCCGCGAATTCCAGAAGATGCTGCAGGCCGCCGGCCTGGCCGACGTGAAGATCGACGAGGAAGGCAACGTGCTCGCGCTGCGCAAGGGCACGCACGGCGACGGCAAGGTCGTGGTCGTCTCCGCCCACCTCGACACCGTGTTCCCGCCCGGCACCGACGTGAAGGTCAAGCGCCAGGGCACCAAGCTGTACGCCCCCGGCATCGGCGACGACACCATGAGCCTGGCCGTGCTGGCCGGCTTCGTGCGCGCCATGCAGGCCGCCAACATCAGGACGCGCGACGACATCCTGTTCGTCGGCACCGTGGGCGAGGAAGGCCCGGGCGACCTGCGCGGCGTGCGCCACCTGTTCACCAAGGGCGCCTACAAGGACAAGATCAAGAGCTTCTTCTCGGTGGAGTCGGGCTCGGTGGCCGGCATCACCAACGGCGGTGTCGGCTCCAAGCGCTACCGCGTCACCTTCAGCGGCCCCGGCGGCCACAGCTTCGGCGCCTTCGGCCTGGTGAACCCGATGTTCGCCATGGGCCAGGCGGCCAGCGAGTTCTCGCGCATCCAGGTCGCGGCCTCGCCCAAGACCACCTACAGCATCGGCCTGGTCGGTGGCGGCACTTCGGTCAACTCGATCCCGGTGGAAGCCTGGATGGAAGTCGACATGCGCTCCGAGTCGGTGCCCGACCTGAAGCGCGTCGAAGACCGCATGCTCACCATCGTGAAGGAAGCGGCCGAAGGCGAGAACTTCGCGCGCTCCACCAAGGAAGGCAAGATCAAGGTCGAGGCCAAGCTGATCGGCGACCGCCCGGCCGGCAACACCGCGGTCACCACCGACCTCGCGCAGTACGCCAAGGCCGCCATCGAAGCCGGCGGCTACAAGGTGAACTACCAGTGGAGTTCCACCGACTCCAACATGCCCATGAGCCTGGGCATCCCGGCGCTGACCATCGGCCGCGGCGCCCCCGACAGCAGCGGCCGCTCCCATTCGCTCGACGAGTGGATGGACGTGGACAAGGCCCCGATGGTCAAGGCCATGGCCACCAGCCTGAGCATCGTGCTCGCCGCCACCGGCATGGAGTGATGCGATGAAGCGCCGCCACGCCGCAGCCGCCCTGGCTTTGCTGCCGCTGGCGGCGCGCGCCGAACTGCCGCGCGTGCGCATGTTCGAGCTGTACAACGAGGACAAGGCGCGCACTTTCTCGCCCACCGCGCGCAAGCTGGCGGGCCAGGTGGTGAGCATGCAGGGCTTCATGGCGCCGCACCTGAAGGTCGACTCCGACTTCTTCGTGCTGTCGAACACGCCGGTGGAGACCTGCCCCTTCTGCGCCTCGGAAGACCAGTGGATCGACACCATCGTCTTCGTGCGCATGAAGAAGCGGCAGCAGGCGGCCCGGCCCGGCGACCTGATCCAGGTGGAGGGCCGGCTCGAGATCGGGCCGCAGACCGATGCGGCCACCGGCTTCACCAGCCGCGTGCGGCTGGTGGACGCCACCTACCGCACCCTATGACGGCGGTGGGCGGGTTGCAGGCCCGCTCGCTGGGCGTGACCTTCACGGACCGCGATGGGCGCAGCTTCCAGGCTCTGTCCGAGGTGGGCGCGCAGTTCGGACCGGGAGCGCTGACCGCGATCGTCGGCCCCTCGGGGTCGGGCAAGTCGACGCTGCTGCACGCGCTGGCCGGCATCGTCCTGCCGCAGCAAGGTGAGGTGGCGTGCGGCGACGTGGTCGTCAATCGCCTCGCCGAGCGCCAGCGCGATGCCTGGCGCCTCGCGAACTGCGGCATGGTGTTCCAGGACTTCCGGCTGCTCGACGAACTCGATGCGCTGGGCAACGCCGTGCTGCCCGCGCAGTTCGATCGCTGGCGCTCGAACGCCGCCCTGCGCACGCGCGCGCAGGACCTGCTGGCGCGCTTCGAGGTTCCCCTGCGCTCCGGCCCCGTCGCCCGCCTCTCGCGCGGCGAGCAGCAGCGCGTGGCGCTCGCGCGTGCCCTGCTGTTGGACCCGCCGCTGATCCTGGCCGACGAGCCCACGGCCAGCCTGGATGCCGACAACGGACAGCGCATCGCGCAGGAACTGCGCGCCCTCGCCGCCGCCGGCAAGACGGTGGTGGCGGTGACGCACGACGACAAGCTGGTGGCGCTGGCCGACCGCGTGCTCACCTTGCGCGCAGGCCGCCTCCAATGAATCCCTGGCCGGTCATTCGCGCAGCGCTGGTGCGCTATCGCTACAGCGCCCTCGCCTTCGTGGTGCTGGTTGCGGCCGGCGTCACGCTGGCCGTGGCCATCCTGTCGCAGGAGCGCGCCCTGCGCGAGGGCAGCGCGCGGGCGGCGGATCGCTTCACGCTGATCGTCGCGCCGCCCGGCAGCCGCACCGACGCCTTGTTCACCGGGGTATTCCTGCGCCCTGGCTCGTCGCAACTCCTCTCCGGCACGCTGACGGCGGCCTTGTTGAACGACACGCGGGCGGCCTTCGTCTCGCCGCTGGCTTTCGGCGACAGCCACCACGGCGCGCCGGTGGTCGGCGCCATCGCCCCGCTGGTGGAGCACCTGTCGCAAGGCCTGGCCGAGGGGCGCGTCTTCGCCACGCGGAACGAGGCGGTCGTGGGCGCGCTGTCAGACCTGAAGATCGGCGACACCTTCCGGCCCGCGCACGGCGTGCAGCACGGCGGCGCGCAGCATGGCGGCGACGACAAGCTGGACGCGCACGACACCGCGCTGCAGGTCGTCGGCCGCATGCGGCCTACCGGTTCGCCCTGGGACCGCGCCGTCGTGATTCCGGTGGAGACGGTCTGGGCGCTGCACCAGCGTCCGACGGGCCATGCGCCGGACTCGCCGCAGCTCGGCCCGCCCTTCGACCCGGCCTACACGCCCGGCATCCCTGCGGCGGTCGTGCACACGCCCAGGATCGCGACGGCCTACCAGCTGCGCGCCGCCTACACCGGCAAGGAGTCGATGGCCTTCTTCCCGGCCGAAGCGCTGCTGCAGCTGTATTCCGTGCTTGGCGACATGCGGCAGCTCATGAGCCTGCTGGCCATCGTGACGCAGGCCCTCGTGCTGGCAGCGATCGTCTCCAGCGTGTTCATCCTCTTTCGCCTGCTCGCCCCGCAGTTCGTCACCCTGCGCGCGCTGGGCGCGCCGCGCCGCTACGTCTTCGCCATCGCCTGGGGCTTCACCGCCTTGCTGGTCGGGGCCGGGGTGCTGGCGGGGCTGGCGGGCGGCTATGCCTTGTCGTTCGGCATCGGCAGCTGGCTGGCGCGCAGCACCGGCGTCGCGCTGCAGCCCCGCCTGGGCGAGGCCGAAGTGCTGGTGGCGCTGGCGATCTTCGTGGTGGGACTGCTGCTCGCCACCCTGCCGGCCTGGCGGATCCAGCGCACGGACCTGGCCGCGGCCCTCAAGGGCGAATAAAAAAAAGAAAAAAACCGGGCCCTGCCCATCATTTCATCACCGCGTCGCAAGCCAATGCCGGCGCGGCTTCCGGGCCGTGCCCACACCCTTTTCCACAGGCTTGTCCACGCCGCTTGTGGGATGTGCCAACCGGCGGGTGTGCTAGGAAAAAGCCTTCACCAGGACGCCCCGCAGCCAGCGGTTGGCCGGGTCGTCGTTCACGCTCTTGCTCCAGTGCAGGTGCGAGTCGAACACCGGCGAGCGGAAGGGCAATTCCAGCCGCGCCAGCCGGTGGAGGTCGGCAAAGGCGTCGGCGATGGCGTCCGGCACCGTGGCGATCAGGTCGGTGGCCGCGATGATCTCCGGCAGGCTCATGAAGTGCGGCGTGGTGAGCGCCACGTCGCGGTGGATGCCGCGCTTTTGCAGGTAGACCTCCAGCAGGCCCTGCGTGCGCGTGGGCGCCTCCACCACCACGTGCCGCGCCTCGCAGAAGCGTTTCAAGCTGAAGTCGCGCACCAGCTGCCGGTTGGCCGAACTGCAGATGACCACGAAACCGTGCTGGCCGATCTTGCGGCGCACGAACTCGCTGGTCTTCAGGTCGGGGAAGTAGCCCAGCGCCAGGTCGACCTGGCCTTCCGACAGTGCGCGCAGCAGCTGCGGCTGCGGGATCGACACCGAGCGCAGCCGCACCCGCGGCGCGACGCGCGTCACGGCGTTCAGCGCGCGCGGCATGTACATGGCTTCGGCCGTGTCGGACAGCGAGAGGCGGAACTCGCGCTCGTCCGTCGCCGGGTCGAAGCGGCCCTTGCTCAGGATGCGCTGCTCGATCACCTGGATGGCCTCGCGCATCGGCGCCGCCAGCTCCTTGGCCCGCGTCGTCGGATGCATGCCGGAGGCGGTGCTGACGAACAGCGCGTCGCCCAGGTCCTGCCGCAGCTTGGCCAGCGCGCTGCTCAGGCCCGACTGGCTCATGGCCAGCGAGCGGGCTGCCGCGCCCACGCTGCGCAGCTCCAGCACCGCCATGAAGATCTTCATGGATTGCAGGTTGAGGTTGGCGGGCATCGGAAGATTCGATTGCGGTGATCTGGATCATAGATCGCCGGAGCGCCTAGACTGGCCGGTCACCCTGGAAGCCGCCCATGCTCAGCCACGAGAAGAATGCCATCCTCACCCAGTCCGGCCCGGACGCCCCGATGGGGAAGTTCATGCGCGCCTTCTGGACGCCGGCGATGACCGCCGCCGAAGTGCCCGCGGCGGACGAACCGCCGGTGCGCCTGCAGCTGCTGAACGAGCGGCTGGTCGTGTTCCGCGACAGCGCCGGCCGCGTCGGCGTGCTGGAGGAGAACTGCCCGCACCGCGGCGCCAGCCTGTTCTTCGGCCGCAACGAGGAAGGCGGCATCCGCTGCGTGTACCACGGCTGGAAGTTCGACGTGGACGGCGGCTGCATGGACATGCCCACCGAGCCCGCCGGCAGCCGCATGTGCCAGAACGTGAAGGCGAAGGCGTACCCCGCGCGCCTGGCCGGCGGCCTGCTGTGGGTCTACATGGGCAGCGCCAGCCCGGCGCCCGAACTGCCCGCCTTCGAATTCATCGGCCTGCCCGGCGATCAAATCTATGCCTCGCGCTGGCACCAGGAGTGCAACTACGCGCAGGCCATGGAAGGCGAGCTCGATAGCGCGCACGTCGGCTTCCTGCACCGCATGGTGAACCACACCAGCGAGGACAACCAGGCGCTCACCGGCAAGTACTTCAAGGAAGACACGGCGCCATCGTGGAAGATCCTGCCCACCGAGGCCGGCTTCCTGGCCTGCAACGGCCGGCGCGTGGACGGCGACAAGCGCTACTGGCGCCTGAACCAGTTCCTTCTGCCCTTCTACACGATGATCCCGCCGCGCCCGGGCGACGCGCAGCTGGTGCGCATGTGGGTGCCGATGACCGACGAGCGCTGTTGGGTGATCTGCGTCACCTTCCGCCCCGACCGCGCGTTGGGCGCGGAGGAACTGGCAGCCTGGCGCAACGGCGACAACTCGCACCGCAAGGTGATCCCGGGCACGACGACGCCGACCGAGCGCAAGGACAACGACTACCTGATCGACCGGCAGGAGCAGAAGACGATCTCCTTCACCGGCATCAAGGGCATCCGCGCGCAGGACGCGATGGTGACCGAGAGCGCCGGCCCCATCGCCGACCGCACGCGCGAGCACCTGGGCTCCAGCGACATCGCCGTGGTGGCCATGCGCCGCACGCTCATCGAGCAGGCCGGCAAGTGCGCGGCCTCGGGCGAGACGCCGGTGGCCGTCACCAAGCCGGCGCTGTACCGCGTGCGCGCGACACAAGCCGTGCTGCCGCAGGACATGCCGGTGGAAACCGCCGACGAAATCATCCGACCGGCGCGCGCCGCCGCCTGAACCCACGGAAGACCATGCAAGCCCAATCCTCCTTCGACCGCCACCCGGTGCTGGTGCACCCCCGCGACTACAAGCACATCCGCGTGGAGCCGCTCACCGGCGTGCTCGGCGCCGAGATCCACGACGTGGACCTGCGCAAGCCCCTCGACCCCGAAACCTGGGACGAGATCCGCCAGGCCTTCGCCGACCACCAGGTGATCCTGTTCCCGAAGCAGGAAGTGACGCACGAGCAACACCTGGCCTTCAGCCGCAATTTCGGCCAGGTGATCCGCGTGCCGCAGCTGCACAGCGTGGACGGCTACCCGGACGTGCAGATCATCCGCCGCCTGGCCAGCGACACCGGCCGCGTGGTGGGCGAGAACTGGCATGCCGACAGCACCTATCTCGACGAGCCGCCGGGTGCGGTGGTGATGCGCGCGGTGGACGTGCCGGCCTATGGCGGCGACACGGGCTTCCTGAGCATGTACGCGGCCTACGAAGCGCTCTCGGATGCGTACAAGGCGATGATCGCGCCGCTGAACATCGTGCACAGCGCCACGCGCATCTTCGGCTCGGTCTACCAGTCGCAGAACCGCAAGTACAACGCCGCCGGCACCAAGACCGACCTGAGCGTGGAACTGGGCGACCGCGAGGTGGTGCACCCGCTGGTCTGCACGCATGCGGCGAGCGGCCGCAAGTTCCTGTACCTGAACAAGACCTACACCCAGCGCATCGAGGGCTTCACCACCGAGGAAAGCGCGCCCATCCTGGCGCACCTGTACGATCACTGCGCGCGCTTCGACTTCACCTGCCGCGCGCGCTGGCACAAGGACCAGGTCCTCGTCTGGGACAACCGCTGCACCATGCACCGCGCGATTCCCGACTACACGGGGCAGGACCGCTTCATGTCGCGCGTGACGATCGCCGGGCCGCGTCCTTCGCGCTGACCCCCATCAAAAAACCGGAGACAACATGAAATTCACCCGCCGCTGGCTTCTCGCCGGCCTCTTCGCCGCCCTCTCCACGCAAGCCTTCAGCCAGCACGCCGACTTCCCGAACAAGCCGGTGTCGCTGGTCGTGCCCTTCGCCGCCGGCGGCGGCCTCGACGTGACGGCGCGCATCATCGCCGACCGCCTGAAGGAAGAACTGGGCCAGCCGGTGCTGATCATCAACCGTCCCGGCGCCGGCAGCGCGGTGGGCGCGCGCGTCGTCGCCGCGGCGCCGGCCGACGGCTACACGCTCTTCATCACCTCGGGCTCGGCCTACGGCTACCTGCACCTGCTGGTGAGCAACTTCGAGTTGAAGCTGGACGACTTCGTGCCGGTGGCCGCGGTGGCGTCCAATCCCTCGGTGATCGTCGCCAGCACCAAGCTGCCGGTGAAGACGCTGGGCGAACTGGCCGACTACGGCCGCAACAAGCCGGGAGAGATCAGCTTCTGCAGCACCGGCGCCGGCGGCCTGAACCACCTGCAGCTGGAGATGTTCAAGCGCGCCGTGAAGGCCAAGGGCGGCAAGGACTTCACCGTGACCCACGTGCCTTACAACGGCCTCGCGCCGGCGCTCACCGGCGTGCGCGACGGCAGCGTGCAGGCCTGCACCTTGCCTTACACCGCGCTCGTGAAGAACCTCAATGGCAAGGACCTGCGCGTGCTGGCCGTGCAGCGCGGCTCGCGCCTGCCCTGGCTGCCCGACGTGCCCACCACCGGCCAGCAGGGTTTCCCGGAGCTGGATGGCAACGACGCCTTCATCAACATCGCCGCGCCCAAGGGCACGCCGGCGCCCATCGTCGCGAAGCTGGAAGCCGCGCTCCAGAAGACGATGGCCGATGCGGCCGTTCGCAAGAAGCTCGACGAGCTCGAGGTGCAGCCGGTCTACATGAACGCGAAGGAAACGCAGAAGTGGCTGGAGGACGATGTCCGCAAGTTCAGCGGACTGATCAAGGAGTCCGGGCTGGCGGTGAAGTAGCCGCGCGCCCTGCCTACTTGGCCGGCAACGTGTGCCGCTCGTCGTCCACCGTTGCCGTCGCCAGCACCTTCCGGTCGCGGTCGAAGGTCACCTCGAACACCTTCGGCGTCTGCCCCTGCACGAACCGCCACTGCCAGACCTCTTCGTCGGGCTTGGTCGCGTAGAACACCGACTTCGCCTGCCGGCCCAGCAGGCGCCGCACGTCGCCCTGGTACATGCCGGGCTGCACCTTCGCGAAGTTGGCCGGCGTGAGCAGCTGGCGCAACGAGCTCATCTTGCCGTCGGGGCCGATGGCGATCTCGTAGTTGGTCGTGCCTTCGGGCTGGCGCGGATACGAGAACACCTTGCTGCCGTCGGGCCGCTCGACGACCTGCGCGGGCTCGCCGAACTGGTGGCGCACGTCGTATTCGGTGGAGACGCCTTCCTCCAGCTTCGAAGCACGTTGTTCGTCGCAGCCGCCGGCCACGAGAGCCGCGGCGAGCAGGAGGGGAGTCAGGACATGGCGCATGGGGGCCACGATAAAGCACGGCGGGGCGAATCGCCATCGATAGTTTCCAGGTCAGGCAAACGACAGCGGCTTTTCCTAAAGTCCCGCCACCCCCTCCACCAGGAAACCCCTTGAAGCCCTCCCTCGCTCGCAACGCCCTGGCCGCCGCCGCCCTCGTGCTGGCCGGCCTTGCCGCCCACGCCGCCGAAGACGCAGCCAGATTCCCCAGCAAGGTGATGACGCTCGTGGTGCCGTACGCGCCGGGCGGCAGCTCGGACGTGCGCGCGCGCATGCTCGCCGCGAAGATGTCGGCCACGCTGGGCCAGACGATCATCGTCGACAACAAGGCCGGCGCCGGGGGCAACATCGGCACCGCCGCCATCGCCAAGGCGGCGCCGGACGGCTACACCTTCGGAATCGGCAACTTCGCGCCGCTGTCGGTGAACAAGGCCATGATGCCCAGGATGCCCTTCGACCCCGAGAAGGACCTGGCCCCCATCATCCTGATCGAGCGCGGCCCGCTGGTGCTGGTGGTGCCCGAGAAGTCGCCGCTCAAGACCTTCAACGACCTGGTCGCCTTCGGCAAGGCGAACCCGGACAAGGTCAACTTCGCCTCCGCCGGCACCGGCGGCGCTTACCACCTGGCGGGCGAGCTGCTGGCGCAGTCCACCGGCGTGCCCATGGTGCACGTGCCCTACAAGGGCGGAGGCCCCGCGACCACCGACCTGCTGGCCGGCCAGGTGACCTTCATGTTCGACATGGCTCCCGCCGTGCTGCCGCACATCAAGGAGCACAAGATGCGCGCGCTGGCCGTGGCGCACGAGAAGCGGCTGGCGCAGCTGCCGGACGTGCCGACCCTGGGCGAGCTGGGCCTGAAGGACATGGCGATGTCCAACTGGTTCGGCCTGGTCGCGCCCAAGGGCACGCCGCCGGCGATCATCGCGAAGCTGAATGACGCGGCCAACAAGGCGCTGAGGGAGCCGGACGTCGCGCAGGCCATCACCGGCCCGGGCAACATCCTTGCGGGCGGCACGCCGGAGCAGTTCCAAGTGTTCGTGAACGCCGAGACAACGCGGTGGGGCAAGGTGGTGAGGGACAAGCACATTACGGCGGAGTGATACGCGCCGCTCCTCCCAAAGGCGGAGCTCGCCGCGTCGCGACGAACCTAGAATCTCCGAGGTCCGCCGCCGTGTTGATGGCAGGACCCGAGCTTCCCAAGCTCGAAACAACGAGAAGGTTCTACCAATGCAGTCAGGGAGCAAGGTCCGATCCAGGGGCTGGTTGTGTTTGGCGCTACTGGCGCTCCCCCTCGTCCTCGGGGCCTGCGGAGGCGGCGGAGCAGCAACGGCACCCAATCCGACCCCTGCCCCGCCTCCCGCCCCGCCTCCGCCGACCATCACGCTCCTGAGCGCCTCGGCGATCGAACCGGAGCAGTTCACCGTTGCGGGCAGCAAGGTGTTCTTCCTCGCCCGGGATGCATCCGATCACCCGGACGAACTGTGGGTGAGCGATGGCACGCCCGAAGGGACCTCTAGGCTCCGCGACCTGAATCCGGCCGGCAAGTCAGACGTTTCCGGCATAACGCCGTTCGCCGAAGGCGTGCTGTTCTTCGTTTCCTCCGGAGATCTCAACAATCCGGGAGCCGGCTTGTGGTATTCGGACGGCACCACTGCAGGCACGCGGCTCGTGAATCGCCCCGTGCCGTGGGGGCATCGCACCCCGATTGCGATCGGCGTGTACGGCGGCCGCTTCTACTTCGCCGAAGCGGACTTCAGTTACGCGCAGGTCATCTGGAGCAGCGACGGCTCCACGCAGGGCACGAACCAGTTGCTGTCGGTGGCGAATCTCAGCGTACAAAAGCCGTATGAGGCTGACACCTGGCTCACGGAGTACCGGAACAAGGTGCATTTCTACGGAACCCCTCCCATCGACATCTACGATTTCTCTTCCCGCCCGATCCGCCAGATCTATAGCACCGAGGGAAGGGAGTTCGACTTGAAAAGCCTGACCAATGCCACGCAGCCCGCAACCACGGGTACAAGCAAGGCGATCACGGTCTTCAAGGACCGGCTGTTCTTCAGCTGGAATTCGCCGGACACGGGCGCGGAACTGTGGACCAGCGACGGTACCGCGGCAGGTACGCGGCTGTTGGTAGAGACGCTCCCTGGCATCGAAGGTGGAACGCCGTCGAACTTTCAAGTGGCGAACGACTACCTGCTGTTCTTCGCCTACGGCCCCGAGAAGCAAGTCGACTTCAGAAAGGCGCTTTGGCGCACGGACGGCACGGCAGCCGGGACCGAGCTGCTGGGCAAGGTGGAAATCCTCAACAACACGAACATGGTTGCGATGAACGGCCGCTTCTACTTCGCGGGAGCGCGCCATGGCACTTGGAACACGACCTTGTGGAGCACCGACGGCACCGCCGCCGGCACCTACGAAGTCAGCGATGCGGTCGACCCGGCCAACTCCCTCCAGGCAAAGAACATGGTCGTGCTGGGGAAGCGGATCCTGTTCCAGGGCCGCCGAGGCCAAGCGAGCTTGCCCTGGACCAGCGACGGCACACGTGCGGGAACCGTGATGCTGAAAGAAGTCTTCCTGCGCGCTCGACAAGAGATCGATCCGCCAGGTTGGGTTGCAGTGCGAGGCGACAAGGCTTATTTCGTCGGCGCACCGATACCTGACAACTACCAACTGTTCGAGACGGACGGCACCGGCGCCGGGACGAGAGCAATCGCACCCGCGGATGCATCCGTGACGGCGAATCCGATGGGCAAGGCCACGTCGCCCCTCTCCGTGTTCCCCAACCCCGTGCCGGTGCCGGCGGGAGGCTTCCTGATCTTCCGGGGCAACTTTCACGGCGCCGGAGGCAGGCTGTACCGGATGTAAACGCCGGCGCGTGAAAATTCGTTGATTAGCCTACGAGTCCGGGCCGCACCCGCACGGCCCGGACTGCTCCAAAGGGTAATCACTGATGAACCCCTGGGGCCGCGGAGAAGAATGCAGAGGGGAGGAGTACCCCATGCACACCCACTTCCTGTCCGCCCTGGCCCTCACCGCCCTCCTCGCCGGCTGCGCTGCGCCCAGCACCAAGCGTGTGGAGGTCACCACGCAGCAGACCGCCGTCGAAGCGCAGAAGCAGCTGGACCTGCTGGCGGAGGAAATCGTCGCCGACCAGGCGCGGCTGCATCGTGTGCACTGGCAGGTGGTCACCCGGTCCACCGCGCTGTGCCCGAAGACGATCCGCTCACCCGGCCTTTACACGGCGGTGCTGCCCAATGGCGACCTGGCCGCGTCGATGAAGAAGCTGTACGGCGTGGACGCCCTTCCGACCGTGGTGAGCGTCGTGCCGGGCAGCCCGGCCGACCTGGCGGGCGTGAAACCGCGGGACGTGGTGGTGTCGGCCTGGAACCTGCCGACGTCGCCGAAGGAGCAGGAAGCGATCCGCGAGCGCGCCCGCACGGCAAAGTCCGGCGAAGTGATGCCGGTGCAGGTGCGCCGCAACGGCGAGATCGTCAACCTCACGCTGGAGCCGGTGCTCGCCTGCGACTACCCGGTCGTCCTGTCCACCGAGCAGGAGGTGAACGCCTATGCCGACGGCGACCGCATCGTCGTCACGCGCGGGATGATGGCGTTTGCGCGCACCGACGAGGAACTGGCGCTCGTGATGTCCCACGAGATGGCGCACAACACGATGTCGCACATGACCTCCAAGCGCGTGAATGCGACGCTGGGAACGATCGGCGACATCGCGCTGACCATCCTGACTCGCGGCGCGTACAACATGAACGCCCTTTCGAGCCTGGCGAGCAATGCCCACTCGCAGGAGTTCGAAGCCGAAGCCGACTACGTCGGCCTGTACATGATGGCCAACAGCGGCTACGCCATCAACGACGCGCCGAAGTTCTGGCGCCGCATGGCGATGACGAGTCCGGGCAGCATCAAGCAGAACTCGCTCCTGGCCAGCCATCCGTCGACGTCGTATCGGATGGTCGCGCTCGAGGAGACCGCGAAGGAGATCGAGCAGAAGCGGGTGGAGGCCGTGGCATTGCTGCCGGCGCGGAAGGATGGCAAGCCTTTCGTGCCCGGGGAGAAGGTGATGATGGCGGCGCTGCCGTCGCCGTTGACGAAGTCGGCCGGTGGGGTACAGGGCACTGCGTTGGCTGATGCGAAAGGCGATGGGGCGGTGGCTCTGGCGGCGGCGACGGGGACGAGGGAAGTGGTGGGGTGTGTGCCATCCGGCACGGTCGCCGGGGACAAGATCACGCTGGCCGATTGGGGATTGGTGCAGGTGAAGGCGCTGTTGAATGCGGAGGCGGGGTGTGCCAATAACGGGGGTGTGGCGGCGACGTTTGCGCAGATCAAGCGCTGACAGCCGGAAGACGCCCCGACCCTCTACAATCCGTTCCTGACCTGCGGGCGTCGTTCAATGGCAGGACCTGAGCTTCCCAAGCTCAAGACGTGGGTTCGATTCCCATCGCCCGCTCCAGTTTTTCTCTCGACGCGAGGTACGCGCTTCGCGATCCCTGGGTTCCCGCCTTCGCGGGAATGACGGCGGGGCCACTTGCCACCACGCCCATCCAGGCGCAGGATGACGCAACCTCCGCCCCAGGAACTGGCCATGCCCCTCCGGCACATCCTGTCCTCCGCGTTCCTCGCCACCCTCACTGCCTGCGGCGGCAGCGCCAGTGGCGAGCACTACTCGATCCAGCTCAATCCACCGCAGACGTGTCCGTCGGCGCCTTGCGTCACCACCGTTGCAGGCTCTGGGCAACCCGGCAACGCCGACGGCACGGCGATCGCGGCGCAGTTCTCTTTTCCGTACGCCGACGCCGCCACCGACAGCGCCGGCAACCGCTATGCCGCCGACCCCTACGGCAACCGCATCCTCGTGACCACGCCGGACGGCCGCACCTCGGTGCTCGCGGGCACTGGCAGCAGCGGGGACGAGGACGGGGCTGCCGGCGCGGCGAGCTTCAGCATGCCCACCGGCCTGGCCTTCGGCGCCGACGGCGCGCTCTACGTGGCCGACATGGGCAACCGCAAGATCCGGAAGATCACGTTCGATTGAACGGAAGCCCTGGGTCCCCCGCCTGCGCGGGAATGACGGGATTTCAGTTCAGCGGCCGCTTCTCGACACGCGTCATCTGGTCCAACACGCTCTGCAAGCCGTTGCCGGACCGGTCGCCCGCGTGCATGGTTGCATCGTCCGCGGTCGGTGAGGCCTCGAACAGCGCGCGCTTCGCGAGCAGGCGATCGAGCTCCCGCGCGAGCTCTCTCCCGTCCACCGGCGCGACCAGGAAGGCGTCCGTGCCGCACACTCGCGCCGCGTCCGCATCGTCGTCGTCGACGCGAGCCGCCGTGATGTGGATCACCGGCAGCAGCGCCGTCGAATGGCGCGCGCGCAGCAGGCGGCACACTTCGAAGCCGCCCAGGTCCGGCAGGTGCACGTCCAGCACCACCGCGGACACGAACTCGCTCAGTTCCAGGGCTTCCGCGCCGCCCGACGCTTCGACCGTGCGATAGCCCGCGGCGCGCAGGCTGCGCGCCACCGAGTACTTCATCGCGGCGTTGTCGTCCACGACCAGCACGCTGTACGCGTTGCGCAGGATCGATGGGTCGAAGAGGTTGGGGGTGGCCATGGGAGGAATGTGAGAATTCTCCTACAGGCACTCCGCCATGTCTGTACGCTGGCGAACATTGGAGTGCCTTTATTTCTCCACCCCGCACCGGGTGCCGAGGAATGAGGGACGCGACGGCCCCCCCTCCTACTTGACGGGTGACGTGAGTCCGTACGATAACGTACCGATCCGCACCATGCCAATCTACGATCCCCGCCACAACCACCTGCTCGCCTCGCTTCCCGCGGCGGACTGGGAACGCTGGGCGCCCGCGCTGGAGCCGGTGACGATGGAACTCGGCGAAGTGATGTACGAGCCGAACGTGGCAATGGCGCACATCTACTTTCCCACCACCGCCATCGTCTCGTTGCTCTATGTGATGGAGGACGGCGCGTCCGGCGAGATCGCCGTCGTCGGCAAGGAAGGCCTGGTCGGCGTGTCGCTGTTCATGGGCGGCAACTCCACGCCGAGCCGCGCGGTAGTGCAGAGCGCCGGCCACGGCTTCCGCATGCGCGCCGACATCCTGTATCGCGAGTTCCAGGACTCCGAGCCGGTGATGCACCTTCTTTTGCGCTACACGCAGGCACTGCTCACGCAAATGGCGCAGACTGCGGTGTGCAACAGGCACCATCCCGTGGAGAAGCAGCTATGCCGCTGGCTTCTTCTGAGCCTGGATGCACTCGAGGGCAACGAATTGATGATGACGCAGGAACTGATCGCCAACATGCTGGGCGTGCGGCGTGGGGGCGTGACGGAAGCGGCGTCGAAGCTGCAGGAGGCGGGCGTGATCCGCTACAGCCGCGGCCGCATCACGGTGCTGGACCGCCCCAGGCTGGAGACCATGACCTGCGAGTGCTACGCGGTGGTCAAAAGGGAATACGAGCGCCTGCTTCCGCCGCGCACCGCAAAATGAACGCCCTCCTGGGCCTTCTCGCGCGGCGTGAGCAAGCCGCGTTGCGCGAGCAGTGCGAGGTTGTCCCCCTGGTGCTGGGCGAAGACGTGCAGCAGCCCGGTGACGCCGTCGCCCACGTGCTGTTCCCTACCTCCGGCTACCTGTCGCTGGTGACCGGGACCGACGTCGCGCCCGGCATGGAGGTCGGCATGGTGGGCATCGAGGGCATGCTCGGCACGCACCTGCTGCTCGGCGTGCGGACCACGTCGCTGCGCGCGATGGTGCAAGGCGGAGGCGATGCCTTGCGGCTGCCCGTCGCGGCCTTGCTGGCCGCCATTGCGGCCAGCCCCACGCTGGACCGGGTGCTCAAGCGCTACCTGCACGTGCTCATGACGCAGTTCACCACCGCGGCGCCTTGCCTGCGCTACCACGCCATCGGGCCGCGCCTCGCGCGCTGGCTGCTGATGATGCACGACCGCTCGGGCCGCGTGGACTTCCACGCCACCCACGAATTCCTGTCGCTCATGCTGGGCGTGCGGCGCGCCGGCGTCACGATCGCTGCCGGCGAGTTGCAGGCCAAGGGCCTGATCCACTACGAGCGCGGGCTGGTGCAGGTGCTGGACCGCGGCGGCCTCGAAGCCGCGGCCTGCGGCTGCTATGCGCTGGACCAGGCGGCCTACCTCGACGTGATGCTCGCGCGCCGATAGCAGCCTCCAAGGCGACACCCCTGCGGGAAAACACCAAGCGCCGGCCCGGCCTGCGCATGAAAGCATGCAACCCTCCTTTGCCAGGCAGAAGGGTGCAGCCGTGCCAGTCGTCGCGCAGGAAGCCAGCCCCCGGGTCGCCCCGGATGCCGACAACGCCTTGTTGTCGGTACGGGGCCTGTGCGTGCGCTTTCGCGGCATCACGGCCCTCGACGGCGTTTCCTTCGACGTCCACCGCGGCCAGATCGCCGGGCTGATCGGCCCCAACGGCGCCGGCAAGACCACCCTCTTCAACTGCCTCTCGCGCCTGTACGGCTACGCTGAAGGCAACATCACCTTCGCCGGCCAGCCGATGGAGCAGGTGCCGCGGCACGGCGTGGCCCGCCTGGGCATAGGGCGCACCTTCCAGAACCTGGCGCTGTTCAACACCATGACCGTGCTGGACAACATCAAGGTCGGCCGCCATGCCCGCACGCGCAAGGGCTTCTTCGCGAACGCGCTGCGCCTGCCGGGCGTGGGGACCGAAGAAGCGGACAGCACCCGGCGCGCCACCGAGCTCGTCAAATTCCTCGGGCTCGAGGCGGTGGCGCAAAGGCGCGTGGCCGACCTGCCCTTCGGCACCCGCAAGCGCGTGGAACTCGGGCGCGCACTCGCCAGCGAGCCGACGCTGCTGCTGCTCGACGAACCGGCGGCCGGCCTGAACCACGAGGAGGTCGGTGCCCTGGGCAGCCTGATCAAGGCCATCCGCGACCAGTACCAGCTGACGGTGCTGCTGGTCGAACACCACATGGGCCTGGTGATGAGCGTGAGCGACCAGGTGGTGGCGCTCAACTTCGGCCGCAAGATCGCCGAGGGCACGCCGGCCGAAGTGCGCAACCACCCGGACGTGATCCAGGCCTACCTGGGAGCCGAAGCCTGATGGCCGCCCCGTTGTTGGAGGTGCGCAACTTGCACGCGGGGTACGGGCCCACCGAGGTGCTGCACGGCCTGGACTTCGCCATCGAGGAAGGATCCATCACCGCCCTGCTCGGCGCCAACGGCGCCGGCAAGACAACCACGCTGCGCGCCATCTGCTCCATGGTGCGCACCAGCGGCGAAGTGCTGTTCGCCGGCGAGCGCATCGACGGCAAGTCCACCGAAGACATCGTGCGCCTGGGCGTGGCCCACGTGCCCGATGGCCGCGGCACCTTCACCGACCTCACGACCGAAGAGAACCTGCGCCTGGGCGCCTACGCGCGGCGCGACCGCAGCGCGGCCAGCCTCGCGCAGGACTACGAGCGCATGTACACGCTCTTTCCCATCCTGAAGGAGCGGCGCCACCAGCAGGCTGGCACGCTCAGCGGCGGGCAGCAGCAGATGCTGGCGGTGGCCCGCGCGCTGATGCTGCATCCGCGCCTGCTGCTGCTGGACGAGCCCTCCTTCGGCCTGGCGCCGCTGGTGGTGAAGGACATCTTCGGCGTCATGCGCGACATCAACCGCACGCAGGGCGTGAGCATCCTGCTGGTGGAGCAGAACGCGGCGATGGCGCTGCGCCTGGCCGACCGCGCGCACCTGCTGGAGACCGGCACCATCGTGCGCAGCGGCAGCAGCGACGACCTGATGAACGACGACGCGGTGCGCCGCGCCTACCTGGGGTACTGATGGACGCCTTCCTGCATCAAGTGGTTGCGGGTCTCGCCACGGGCGGCATCTACGCCAGCCTGGCCCTGGCACTGGTGATGATCCACAACGCCACGCGCCTGGTGAACTTCGCGCAGGGCGAGATGGCGATGTGCGCCACCTACCTGTGCTGGTCGATGCTGCAGGCGGGCCTGCCTTACTGGGTGGCCTTCTTCGCCACCGTCATCCTGTCCTTCATGGCCGGCGTGGCCATCGAGCGCGTGCTGATCCGCCCGGTGGAGCGCGCGCCCGTCCTCACCACGGTGGTGGTGTTCATCGGCCTGTTGCTGGTGTTGAACAGCCTGGCCGGCTGGATCTTCAGCTACACCATCAAGAGCTTCCCCAGCCCCTTCCCCGCCAAGCCGCCTTTCGGCCAGACCATCGTCGGCTCGCACGAACTCGGCGCCATCGCGGTCACGCTGGTGGTTCTGCTGCTGGTGTTCCTGTTCTTCCGCTTCACGCCGCTGGGGCTCGCCATGCGGGCGGCGGCGCAGAACCCCGACTCGAGCCGGCTCGTGGGCATCCGCGTCGGCTGGATGCTGGCGCTGGGCTGGGGGCTGGCGGCGGCGATCGGCGCGACGGCCGGAATGATGGTGGCGCCCATCGTCTTCCTCGACCCGAACATGATGACGGGCATCCTGCTCTACGCCTTTGCCGCGGCGCTGATGGGCGGCATCGACAGCCCCGGCGGCGCGGTGGTCGGCGGCTTCATCGTCGGCGTGCTGGAGAACATCGTCGGCGCCTACCTGATCGGCACCGAGCTGAAACTCACCGTGGCGCTGGTGCTGATCGTCGGCGTGCTCACCGTCAAGCCCGCGGGCCTGTTCGGCCGCACCATCGTGCAGCGGGTGTGACTGCCATGGAAGCCCTCACCTCCGAAGCCGCACCCTTGCCAGCCGCGCCCGCGCAGGCCGCCGGCGGCGTGCGCGACTGGTCGCCGCGCTGGGTGCTGGCCAGCGTGCTGTTGATCCTGCTCGCCTGCGCCCTGCCCTTCGTGATCAGCAACTACCGCGTGTTCCAGGCCACGATGGTGCTGATCTACGCGATCGCGCTGCTCGGGCTCAACCTGCTCACCGGCTACAACGGCCAGATCTCGCTGGGGCACGGCGCCTTCTATGCCATCGGCGCGTACGTGGCGGCGATCATGATGGACCAGATGGGTCTGCCTTATTGGGCGACGATTCCCGCCGCAGGCGCGGTGTGCCTGGTGGCCGGCTTCCTGTTCGGCCTGCCGGCGCTGCGGCTCGAAGGCGTGTACCTCGCGCTGGCCACCTTCGCGCTGGGCGTCGCCTTGCCGCAGCTGCTGAAATACAAGCACCTCGAACACTTCACCGGCGGCGTGCAAGGCATCTCGCTGATCAAGCCGGACCCGCCCTTTGCCACGCTGTTCGGGCTCAAGCTGAATCCGGATCGCTGGCTGTATCTCTTCACGCTGATGGTCACGGTGCTGATGTTCGTGCTGGGCTGGAACCTGCTGCGCGGACGCGTGGGCCGCGCGCTGATCGCCATCCGCGACCAGCCCATCGCCGCCGCCACCATGGGCATCAACAACGCGCTCTACAAATCGCTGGCCTTCGGCGTCAGCGCGATGTTCACCGGCGTCGCCGGCGCGCTGGGCGCGATCGCGGTGGCCTTCGTGGCGCCGGACAGCTTCACCATCTTCCTGTCGATCACCTTCGTGGTGGGCATGGTGGTGGGCGGGCTCGCCTCGATCACCGGCGCGTTCTGGGGTGCGCTGTTCATCCAGTTCATCCCGAACATCGCCGACAACATTTCCAAGGCGGCGCCGTGGGCGATCTACGGCGCGCTGATGATCGCCTTCATGTACGTGATGCCCACGGGCATCGTCGGTGCGATCCGCCTGGCCTGGCTGCGCCTCCAGCGCAAACGGGGCCGGGACAACACAGCGGCGTGATAGCCGTATCCCCTTCATCCACGAAAGGAACCGTCATGTCGATCAACAGACGCATTGCACTGGCCGGCGCGCTGCTGGCCCTGGCCGCAGCGCCCGCGCTGGCGCAAAAGCAGTACGGCCCCGGCGCCAGCGACACCGAGATCAAGATCGGCAACACCATCCCGTACAGCGGGCCGGCGTCCGCCTACGGCATCATCGGCAAGGTCGAGGCCGGCTACTTCAAGATGCTCAACGAGCAGGGCGGCATCAACGGCCGCAAGATCAACTACATCAGCCTCGACGACGGCTACAGCCCGCCGAAGGCGGTGGAGATGGTGCGGCGGCTGGTGGAGCAGGACGAGGTGCTGTTCACCGTCAGCACGCTGGGCACGCCGTCGAACTCCGCGATCCACAAGTACATGAACCAGAAGAAGGTGCCGCACCTCTTCCTGGCCACGGGCGCGTCGAAGTGGAACGACCCGAAGGAGTATCCCTGGACGATGGGCTTCAATCCCAACTACCAGAGCGAGGGCAAGCTGTACGCGCAGGACATCCTGCGCACCAAGCCCAACGCCAAGATCGCGGTCCTGTACCAGAACGACGACTACGGCAAGGACTACCTCAAGGGCTTCACCGAGGGGCTGGGCGCGAAGGCCTCGACGATGATCGTCAAGGCGGTGACGTACGAGGTGACGGATCCGACGGTCGACTCGCAGATCGTCACGCTGCAGGCTTCGGGCGCGGACACCTTCTTCAACATCACCACGCCCAAGTTCGCGGCGCAGGCGATCCGCAAGGTGGCCGACATCGGCTGGAAGCCGGTGCACTACCTGAACCAGGTGTCGGCCAGCGTCGGCTCGGTGCTCAAGCCCGCGGGCCTGGACAAGTCGGTGGGCCTGATCTCCATGCAGTACATCAAGGACCCGACCGACCCGAAGTGGGCCAACGATGCGGCCATGAAGGAGTACTTCGCCTTCATGAAGAAGTACGTGCCGGACGGCGATCCCATGGACGGCAGCGCCACCTATGGCCTGGCCGCGGCGCAGCTGCTCGCGCAGGTCATCAAGCAGTGCGGCGACAACCTCACGCGCGAGAACGTGATGAAGCAGGCGGCCAACCTCAAGAACTTCCAGGTGCCGATGGCGCTGCCCGGCGTGACGGCCAGCACGAGTCCCACCGACTACGCGCCCTTCCAGACCATGCAGCTGGTGAAGTTCGACGGCTCGACGTGGCAGGGGTTCGGGGAACCGGTGGCGGTGAAGTAGGCCGTGGTGAGGGAAATTGGGTTCTGACCCCAATTAATGGAAGTCGCGGCTGCCGCTGCGCTGGCGCCCGATGCGGCCCAGCAGCGGCGTCAGGTCGGTGAGGTGCTCGGCGACCAGGTGCTTCACGTGGCCGCCGCTTTCCACGTCGCGCTGCCAGGTGCCTTCCACCGCCAGCAGGCGTGAACGCAGCAGCGGCTCGCGCTGCGTCTCGCGCACGCGCGGCCACACGATCACGTTCACCGGGCCGGTCTCGTCTTCCAGCGTGACGAAGATCGTGCCGTTGGCGGTGCCGGGCTGCTGCCGGACCGTGACGATGCCGCAGGCGGCCACGCGGCGGCCGTTCGGCAGGCCATCGAGCTGCTTCGAGGTGAGCATCTTCATGCCCGCCAGGCGCGGGCGCAGCAGCGCGAGCGGATGCCGCCGCAGCGTGAGGCCCATCGAGGCGTAGTCGAAGACGATCTCCTCGCCTTCGGAGGCCGGCAGCAGGTCGAGCGCCGCTTCGTTGATCGGCGCGCCTTCCAGCAAGGCCGGCGCGCGCCGCTGGCCCGCCGCCTCCCACACCTGCTGCCGCCGATGCCCCGCCAGCGAGCGCAAGGCGTCGCCCGCGGCCAGCGCGTTGAGGTCCTTCACGTCCAGTTGCGCGCGCAAGGTGAGGTCCTCCACGCTGGCGAACGGTCCTTCGCGGCGGGCGGCCACGATGCGCGCGGCCCCGGCGCCGCTCAGGCCGCCCACCAGCCCGAGCCCGAGCCGCACGGCGGGCCGCACGCCGGCGCCCGGCTCCAGCGTGCAGTCGCAGTCGCTGTCGCTCACGTCGGCGGCCAGCACGCGCACCCCCGCCTTGTGCTGCGCGTCCTGGATCAACTGCGAGGGCCCGTAGAAGCCCATGGGCTGCGAGTTGAGCAGCGCGGCCAGGAAGCATTCGGGCTCGTGGCATTTGAGCCAGCTGCTCTTGTAGGCCAGCAGGGCGAAGCTGTAGGCGTGGCTTTCGGGAAAGCCGTAGTCGCCGAAGCCCTCGATCTGCTTGAAGATGCGCTCGGCGTACTCCAGCGTGTAGCCGTTGTCCAGCATGCCTTGCACCAGGCGCTGCTTGAAGCGGTCGACGCCGCCCTTGCGCTTCCACGCGGCCATCGCGCGCCGCAGCGAGTCGGCCTCGGTGGCGGTGAAGCCGGCGGCGATCATCGAGATCTCCATCACCTGCTCCTGGAAGATCGGGATGCCCAGCGTGCGCTCCAGCGCCTTCTTCAGGCGCGGCGGCGTGCCCGGCGGCTCCTTGGCGGAGCGCTCGTAGGCGATCTCCTGGCCGCTCGCCGCGCGGTCGCGCGCACGCAGGTAAGGATGCACCATGCCGCCGGAGATCGGCCCCGGCCGCACGATCGCCACCTCCACCACCAGGTCGTAGAACCTTTGCGGCTTCAGCCGCGGCAGCATCGACATTTGGGCCCGGCTCTCGATCTGGAACACGCCCACCGTGTCGGCCTTGCGGATCATCTCGTAGGTCTGGGGGTCCTCGTTGGGGATGTCGCGCAGCGCCCAGCGCTCGCCGCGCAGCGTGTTGCGGAAGTCCAGGCAGCGGCGCAGCGCGGTGAGCATGCCCAGCGCCAGCACGTCCACTTTCATCAGCCCCATGTCCTCCAGGTCGTCCTTGTCCCACTGGATCACCGAGCGGTCCTTCATGCTGGCGTTCTCCACCGGCACCAGCCGCACCAGGCGCGTCTGCGTGAGCACGAAGCCGCCCACGTGCTGGCTCAGGTGGCGCGGGAATCCCATCAGCGCCTGCGCCAGTTCCATCCACTGCGCGGCGGCATGCGCCGTGAGCTCGCACTGCGAGAGCTTCGCCAGCTCCTGCAGCCTTTCCACCGCCAGCCCGTCGTCGAACCAGTGGTGGTCCTTGGCGAAGGCGTCCACCAGTGGCTCGGCGATGCCCAGCGCCTTGCCCACGTCGCGGATCGCGCTGCGCGTGCGGTAGCTGATCACCACCGCGGCGATGGCGGCGCGTTCGCGGCCGTACTTGCCGTAGATGTACTGGATCACCTCCTCGCGCCGCTCGTGCTCGAAGTCGACGTCGATGTCCGGCGGCTCGTTGCGCCTGTCCTTGCTGATGAAGCGCTCCAGCAGCGGATTGCTCAGCATCGGGTCCATCGCCGTGATGCCCAGGCAGTAGCACACCACCGAGTTGGCCGCCGAGCCGCGGCCCTGGCACAGGATCTCCTTCTCTTCGGCGAAGCGCACGATGTCGTGCACCGTCAGGAAGAACATCTCGTAGCGGCATTCGGCGATCAGCTTCAGCTCCTTCGCCAGCAGCTCTTCCACCTTGTCCGGAATGCCTTGCGGGTAGCGCTTGCGCGCGCCCTCGTAGGTGAGCATGCGCAGGCCTTCGGTGGGCGTCATGCCGTGGGGCACGGTCTCCTGCGGGTAGTCGTAGCGGATGGACTCCAGGTCGAAGTTGCAGCGCCTGGCCACCTCCAGCGTGGCGGCCAGCAGTTCGGGCGGATAGGTTTCCGCGATGCGCTTGCGCCGGCGCAGGTGGCGCTCGGCGTTGCCCTGCAGCGCGAAACCGCACTCGGGCACCGTGCGGCCCATGCGCACGGCGGTGATCACGTCCTGCAGGGGCTTGCGCGAACGCACGTGCATGTGCACGTCGCCCGCCGCCAGCAGCGGCACGCCGCAGCGCTCGGCGGCGTCGCGCAGCAGCGCCAGCCACAGGTCGTCGTCCAGCAGGTGCAGCAGTTCCACCGCCAGCCACAGGTGGCCGTCGAACAACGCCTTGGCGCGCCGCAGTCCCGCGCACAGCGCCTCCTTCTCCGGCATGGCGCCCGGCTCGCGCTTGGGCACGTAGAGGATCTCGCAGCCTTGCAGCAGGCGGAAGTCGCTGTCCTTCCAGCTCACGCGGTATTCGCCCTTGGGCGCGGTCATGCGCGCGGCGGAGATGAATTCGCACAGGCCGCCCCAGCCTTCCAGGTCGCGCGCGATGGCGACCAGGCGCGCGTCGCCCAGGTCGAACTCGCTGCCGAACAGCAGCTTGAAGGGACGCAGCCGCGGCTGGCGCGGATCCGCCGCTTCGAGCTTGCAGATGAAGTCGATGTAGTCGCGCATGCCGCTCCACGCCCGCACCACGCCGGCCACCGAGCATTCGTCGGTGAGCGCCAGCGCCTGGTAGCCCAGGTCGTAGGCGCGCCGCACCAGCTCCTGCGGATGCGAGGCGCCGCGCTGGAAGCTGAAGCTGCTGATGCAGTGCAGCTCCGCATAGCCCGGCAGCGGGTCCGGGCCGGACGCCAGCACCGGCGGCAGGTCCTTGTCCTCGTCCAGGACGGGACTCGACTTGAGGTGCGTCTCAGGCATACACGCCCTGCAGGTACCAGCGGAATTCGTTGGTGAAGCGCAGCGGCCGCTCGCGGTACACCCAGACCAGGCCCGCGCCCTCGCTGCGCGCGATGAAGTAGTCGCGCAGCACCGCCCCGCCCTCTTCCCACCAGGCCGTCTCCACGCGGTACAGGCGCGCCAGCCGGCGCAGCGGCCCGCCGTACCAGGCGACGTTGTCGCGCACCTCCAGCTCCAGCGGCGCGGGCAGCAGCCAGGTGGGATAGAGCGCGTCGGGCATGGCGGGCGCCTGCGGACGCTGCGCGCCGCGCGCGGGCAGCCACTGCTGCATGCGTTCGGGCCGGTGGTCGTCCTGCGGCTGCGCCACGCGCACGTTGTCCTCGCCCAGGCGCACGCTCAGGCGCTCCACCAGCTGGTGCAGCTTCTCGCCCGGGCGGTTGTCCTCCGGCAGCAGGCTGGCCGCGATGCCGCCCCAGGGCACCGTCTCCAGGCTGCGCAGCCGCAGGTGGTTGGCCGGCGCGGACAGCGTGGCGCGCGCGAACTGCTCCGCGGCCAGCCGGCGCAGGTGCGCAATGTCCTGCGTCGGCTGCGCGGTGCGCAGCTCCAGCTTTTCGGTGGGCGGCAGGCGCTTGCCGTCCAGGCGCTTGAGGTCCAGCGTCCATTCGAATTCGAGCGCCAGCACGCCGAGGTTGCGCGCCTGCAACCAGGCCTGCAGCATCGTCAGCAGGTGCTGCGCGGGCCCCAGCAGGTCGCCGGTGCCGGTCGCCAGCCATTGCAGCTCCAGCTGGTGGTCGAAGCTGGAAGGCAGGGCTATCCAGGGATAGCGTTCGGGGCGCTTGCCGCCGGCGGCATCGATCGCGTCCAGCAGCGCGGCGCCGAAGCGGCGGCTCACGCCCGCGCGCGGCAAGGCGCGCAGCTCGCCGAAGGTGGTGCAGCCGACGCGCTCCAGCGTGTCCAGGTGCTCCTGCGCGGCGCTGAAGGTGTCGAGCGGGAGATCGTCGGGGATGCGCTCCGGCAACTCGCGGTTCTGCCGCCGCAGCCGCAGCAGCGAGAGCGCCACCAGCGCGGTCGGGCCTTCGGCCCACACGGGCAGCTCCAGCGCGGGATTGCCTTTCAGCAGCCGGCGCAGCAGGCGCTTGCGTCCGCCGAACAGGCGCTCGGAGGCCTCGGCCTCCAGCAGCACGGCCTCTTCCACCTGCGCGACCCGGGGCGTGAACTGCAAGGCACGCCAGCCCCAGGCCGTGCGCAGCTCATTCGACGACGCTCGCAGCGCGATCCAGTACATGCGATCCACCGGGGGAGGAAAGGGAAACGGCCGCCGGCTGCACGGCCGGACGGGACTTGCGCGCGGCCAGCAGGGCGGCCAGGCGCGGATGCTGCGCGGCCAGCACCACCGGCTGCAGCAGCGGCGGGCCGCGCCGCTTGAGGATGCGCACTTCCATCTGCTCGACGCCTTCGACCAGCAGGCGCAGGCGGGCGGGCGAGGACTGCTGCGCCGCCGCGACGCCGCGGAACACCACCAGCCACTTGTCGTATTGCTGCGCGCACAGGTGCAGCCGCCGCAGCTCCTCGTTCTTCGCCACCGGCAGCCACGCCAGCACCGCCGACACGTCGGCGCAGCGCAGCGCCTGTTCGGCCGCCCACAAGCGCGCCGACGCCTTCTCGCTGCGCACGCAAAGCAGCTGCCCCGGCTGCACGCCGTGGCCTTGCAGGCCGGGACCGAAGGGCTCGCAAGGCGCGTTGACCAGCACCACCGGCCCGGGTTGGTCGTGCATGCAGTGCGCCAGCGCGGGCGCCAGCAAGCGCCACACGTGCTGCTGCGGTTGCGGCTGCAGCACCTCGATCAGGCAGCCAAGCGGCCAGCCGGCGCCGGACAGATGCTGGTCCAGCGCCGCATGGCCCGTGGGCAGCACCCGCTCCGGCGCCTGCGCGAGCTCGCGGCCGCGCCAGACGTGCTGGGGCAGGACGAGTGGGGAGCTGGAAAGGGCGGCGGCAGTCATGGCAAAATACTGTTTCTTTATACAGTATTCCGCGGCCACCATCCGGAGGGACGAAGCAGAAGCGCCGATTTCGTTTAATACTCCCGTCCCCCCGAAATTTCGCTATCCGCCCTCACGAGGGGCGTGGAGGCCTCTTTGTTCCGGCTGTTCGAAAAACTGGTGCAACCCTTCCCGGAAGGCCATCCGCAGGCCTTGCCGAAGAACTTCTTCGCCTTCGTCTGGGCCTGCACGGCCGGCACGCGCGGCTACATCCTGGCGCTGGCCCTGCTGTCGGCCGCCATTTCCGGTTACGAGGCCTGGCTGTTCTCCATGCTGGGGCAGATCGTCGACTGGCTCACGCGCTTCAAGCCGGAAGAGATCTGGCAGCAGCAGCAGCACGCCATGCTGTGGTTCGCCGGCCTGCTGGTGGCCAGCATCGCGGTGATCGCGCTGCAGACCACCGTCAAGCACCAGGGCCTGGCCATCAACTTCACGCTGCGCCTGCGCTGGAACTTCCACCGCATGATGCTCGGGCAGAGCCTGAGCTTCTACTCGGACGAATTCGCCGGCCGCATCACCACCAAGGTGATGCAGACGGCGCTGGCAGTGCGCGAGATGCTGTTCACGACCACCGAGGTGATCATCGGCATCGGCGTCTACTTCCTCACCATCGTCGGCCTGGCCGGGGCCTTCGACACGCGGCTGATGCTGCCCTTCGTCCTGTGGTTCGCCGTGTACGTGGCGGCCAACTGCTACTTCGTGCCGCGCCTGGGCCGCATCGGCAAGCAGCAGGCCGACGCGCGCGCGATGATGACCGGGCGCATCACCGACGCCTACACCAACATCACCACCGTCAAGCTGTTCTCGCACACCCAGCGCGAGGCCGGCTTCGCGCGCCAGGCCATGACCGATTTCATGAACATCGGCTACAGCCAGATGCGGCTGGTGAGCGGCTTCGAGATCTTCAACCAGGCCCTGGTGGTCGGCCTGATCCTGGGCGCCTCCGGCTATGCCGTATGGCTCTGGAGCCTGGGCGAGGTCGGCGCCGGCGCGGTGGCCGCGGTCACCGCCATGGCGCTGCGCATCAACGGCATGTCGCACTGGATCATGTGGGAGATGGCCAGCCTGTTCGAGAACATCGGCGTCATCCAGGACGGCATCGGCACGCTGACGCGGCCGCGGCTGGTGGTCGACGCGTCCGATGCGAAGCCGCTGGAGGTGAGCGCAGGCGAAGTGCGCTTCGACCAGCTGCGCTTCGGCTACGGCAAGCCGCAAGCCGTCATCGACGACTTCAACCTCACCGTGCGGCCAGGCGAGAAGATCGGCCTGATCGGCCGCTCGGGCGCCGGCAAGTCGACGCTGGTGAACCTGCTGCTGCGCTTCTACGACGTGGACGGCGGGCGCATCCTCATCGACGGCCAGGACATCGCGCACGTCACGCAGGACAGCCTGCGCGCCAGCATCGGCATGGTGACGCAGGACACCTCGCTGCTGCACCGCTCGCTGCGCGACAACATCCTCTACGGCCGCCCCGGCGCGAGCGAGGAAGACATGGAGCGGGCCGCCAAGCGCGCCCAGGCCGCGGACTTCATCACCCAGCTGAGCGACCCGCAGGGCCGCAAGGGCTATGACGCCCACGTCGGCGAGCGCGGCGTCAAGCTCTCGGGCGGCCAGCGGCAGCGCATCGCCATCGCGCGCGTGATGCTGAAGGACGCGCCCATCCTGCTGCTGGACGAAGCGACCAGCGCGCTCGACTCCGAGGTGGAAGCAGCGATCCAGGCCAGCCTGAAGGACCTGATGCAGGGCAAGACGGTGATCGCCATCGCGCACCGGCTCTCCACCATCGCGGCACTCGACCGGCTGATCGTGATGGACCAGGGCCGCATCGTGGAGGAAGGCAGCCACCGCGAGCTGCTGGCCGCCGGCGGCCTGTACGCGCGCCTCTGGGCGCACCAGAGCGGCGGCTTCCTGGGCGAGCAGAGCGAGGAAGAAGCGCTTGAAGCCTAGGCGCCTGAAACCGGCCGACTTCCTGCGGCCGGCCGAAGAGGTCGCGCAGGCCCTGATCGGCTGCGAACTGCTGGTCGACGGCGTGGGCGGCCGCATCGTCGAGACCGAGGCCTACGACATGACCGATCCGGCCTCGCACACCTTCGGCGGGCCCACCGCGCGCAACCAGGCGATGTTCGGCCCGCCGGGCCGGGCCTACGTCTATCGCTCGTATGGCATCCACTGGTGCCTCAACTTCGTCTGCGAAGCGGAAGGGCACGGCGCCGGGGTGTTGATCCGCGCGCTCGAGCCGCTGTACGGCCTGGACGTGATGTGCGAGCGGCGCGGGCTGCACGACCCGCGGCTGCTCTGCTCCGGCCCGGGCCGCGTCGGCCAGGCGCTGGCAATCGCGCACGCCATGAACGGCCACCGGCTCGATCACGCGCCGTTCGAGGTGCGCGCAGCCAACGGCTTGCACGACGTGGTGGTCGGGCCGCGCATCGGCATCAGCAAGGCGGCCGACGTGCCGTGGCGCTACGGCCTCGCGGGCTCCAGGTTCGTCAGCCGGCCGTTCCACTGACCCCCGTCATTCCCGCGAAGGCGGGAATCCAGGGCTTCCACATAGAAAAGCCTCGCTGCGCGAGGCTTTCTTCAACGCTCGGGATCCCCGCCTGCGCGGGGATGACGGGCTCTCAATAACGCTGGACGGTCCGGTCGCCGTTGCGGTACTCGGTGATCACCGTGATGTTGCGCGAAGGCGCGGGCAGCATGCGCGCCGGCGCGGCGCCCATCGTACGGGTCGCATAAGCGGGGCCCGCGCCCATCGTGTTCGTCGAAGACACCCGCGCCACGGTTTCCGCGGGCACCACCGTCACGGCGGACGAGCGATCGAGCACCGCGTTCGCGGGCGAGACCACCGCGATGTTGTTCGCGATCACGGCATGGGGCATGCCCAGGCTCGCGGCGCGGCCCGGTTCGGTGAGCAGCGGACCTTGTGCGACGCGCTGTTCCGGACGGTTCTTGCTGATGCGGATGGTGTTGGGCGGCAGGTCACGCGAAGAGGGACCCATCGCCACCGGCACCGTGGCGCAGCTGGCGCGGTCGAACTGCATGCGCGAACCGGCGGGGAAGCCGCGCGCGGCCAGCGCCTCGTGCAGCTGCATGCTCATGTCCACCGGCGTGTCGGCGCCCTGGTACAGGACCCGCGCGTTCGCGTCGTAGACGGTATAGCAGGCCATGGCATTGGCACCGGCAAGGGCCAGCCCGGCAAGCAAAGCGAGTTTGAATTTCATGACTGCCTTTCGGCCGGACGTGCGGCTCAAGCTGAAAATTAGATGGACGGATGATGGGCAATAGCCGTCCACGGCCGCGCAGGCGAAGCGAGTCAAAGCCTGTCAGCCAAGCCTGCGGCGCCCCGTAGGCCGGGGTGGCAACCCCGGCTCTCCCCGTCTTACCAGCGCGGCGAGGCGCTGCCCGGCGGCATCGACGGCCGCGTCCAGGCGGCGGGCGTGCGGCTCAGCCGTGCGCTGTGGCGCACGCCACGCAGTTCGCCGAAGCCGGAGGCGCTGTTTTCGAGCCAGGGACCCAGGTCGGGCGGCTGCACGGCGAACCCCTCGGCCACGCGGCCCAGGGAGCGCAGCCAGTGCCCGGTCTGCGCCAGCGAAACCTGCACGTGCCAAGTGCCGCCCTGCTCCTGCTGCCGAGCCAGCGCGGCGGCTGCGCCGAAAGCGATGAGGTAGCCCGTGGCCTCGTCGAGGATCTGCATCGGCATCGCCTTGGGCTTGCTCGCGTCGCCGGCCGCCTCGGCCTCGGCGCGGTTGAAGCCGGTGGCCGTCTGCACCAGCGAGTCGAAGCCGCGCCGGTTGGCCCAAGGCCCTTGGGTGCCGTAGGCCGTGAGCGACACGTAGACGATGCCCGGCCGCTTGGCCGCCACCTCCTCCACGCCGTAGCCCAGCCGCTGCAGCGCGCCCGGACGGTAGCCCTGGACGAAGACATGCGCTTCCTCCAGCAGCTTGTCCATCGCCGCCCTGCCCTCGCCTACGCGCAGGTCGATGTGCGCCGAGCGCTTGCCGCGGCTGGTGTCGGCGATGGCTTCGATGTTCGGCAGGTGCGGTGCGTTGACCAGCATCACGTCGGCGCCATAGGCCGCGAGCGCACGGCCGCCGACGGGGCCGGCCAGGATGCGCGTGAGCTCGATCACCTTCACGCCTTCGAGCGGACGTTCGTCTTCGCGCAGGGGCGGCAGCGGCAAGGGCGGCGCGGCGCCGATCTTCGTGATCGTGAACAAGGGTTGCGCCGCGATGGCGCGCGCCTGCTCGGTCGCATCCCACTGCGCGAAGTCGCGCAAGGCGGCGACGACGAGGCCGGCCTCAGCGGCCGCCTGCTCGAAGGCGAGTGCGTCCCAGGACAACAGTGCGTCTTCCGCGTCCTTCCGCTGCGCCGTCGCCGGGTCCAGTCCGAGGAGACGCAAGGCGCCGTCGCGGTGATGCGCGAAGTTCGCGTGCACGCGCACCCAGCCGTCCCGCGTGCGGTACAGGCCGGAGAACTTGTCCCAGGGATCGAGCTCGCGGCCGTCGATGCTGAACCAGCCGCGGCATTCGGCGGCGGCATGCGCCATGTCGACGCTCACCTGCTGGCGCGGCACGCCGCGCGCGTGGCCGACTTCGCAGGCGGCCAGCGCCGCCGCAGCTATGGTCGACTGCGCCGCCGTGCCGACGGCAAAGGAAGTGGGATAGACCGGATCCGCTCCGGTCAAGCGAGCCCAGGCCAGCGCCTCCTCGGGCAGCAGCGCCTGCCGCCAGAGTTGCGCGAGGGCCTGGGTGGCGTTCAATGCACCAGCTTCACGCCCGTCTTCGACTGCAGGAAGTCCTGCGTCACGCCGGGCGCCAGTTCCACGACCTTCAGGCCCTGCGGCGTGACGTCCAGCACGGCCAGGTCGGTGATGATGCGGTCGACCACGCCCACGCCGGTGAGCGGCAGCGTGCACTGCGGCAGGATCTTCAGGTCTTCGGTGCCGTCCTTCTTCTTCGCGACGTGCTCCATCAGCACGATGACGCGCGGCACGCCGGCCACCAGGTCCATCGCGCCACCCATGCCCTTGATCATCTTGCCGGGGATCATCCAGTTGGCCAGGTCGCCCTTTTCGCTGACCTGCATGGCGCCCAGGATGGACAGGTTGATCTTGCCGCCGCGGATCATCGCGAAGCTCTCGTGGCTGCCGAAGATGGCCGAGCCCTTGATGGTGGTGACGGTCTGCTTGCCCGCGTTGATCAGGTCGGGATCGACCTCGTCTTCCTTCGGGAAGGGGCCGATGCCCAGCATGCCGTTCTCGGACTGCAGCCAGACTTCCTTGTCGCCGGTGAAGTTGGCCACCAGCGTCGGGATGCCGATGCCGAGGTTGACGTAGAAGCCGTCCTGCAGTTCCTGGGCCGCGCGCGCGGCCATCTGGTCTTGGGTCCAGGGCATTTCTAACTCCTTAAGCGGGACGCGTGGTGCGCTTCTCGATGCGCTTTTCCGGATTCGCATTCAGCACGATGCGATGCACGTAGATGCCGGGCAGGTGGATGTCGTCGGGCGCGAGTTCGCCGGTCTCGACGATCTTCTCGACTTCGACGATGCAGATCTTGCCGGCCATCGCGGCGGCCGGATTGAAGTTGCGCGCCGTGAGGTTGAAGCGCAGGTTGCCGCTCTTGTCGGCGACGTCGGCCTTGACCAGCGCGACGTCGGGCACCAGCGAGCGCTCCATCACGTAGGTTTCGCCGTCGAACTCGCGCAGCTCCTTGCCCTCGGCCACCAAGGTGCCGACGCCGGTCTTGGTGAAGAAGGCCGGGATGCCGGCGCCGCCGGCGCGCAGCTTCTCGGCCAGCGTGCCCTGCGGCGTGAACTCGAGCTCGAGCTCCTTGGCCAGGTACTGGCGCTCGAACTCCTTGTTCTCGCCCACGTACGAGGAAATCATCTTCCTGATCTGGCGCGTCTCCAGCAGCTTGCCGAGGCCGAAGCCGTCGACGCCCGCGTTGTTGGAGATGACCGTCAGGTCCTTCACGCCGCTCGCCTTGAGCGCCTCGATCAGGGCTTCCGGGATGCCGCACAGGCCGAAGCCGCCGACGGCCATGAGCTGGCCGCTCTTGACGACGCCGTCGAGGGCCGCCGCCGCATTGGGATAGATCTTGTTCACGCTGTCTCCTGTCGCCATGGGGGCGCCTGGGCGCTACGATACTACCTAGGATGCTACGTAGTAATCCTTAAAGCCCTTCCCCGATGGACGTCGACTACCGCCTCGCTTTCGAACTCGCGCCCGTGGGGCTGTGCGTGTCGCGCAATCGAACCATGGTGGATTGCAATGCCCAGCTGTGCCAGATGTTCGGCTCGTCGCGTGAACTGCTGGTCGGCCAGTCCTTCCTGGTGCTGTACCCGAGCGCCGACGAGTACGAGCGGCTAGGCGCGCGCATGGCGCCGATCCTGAACGCCAAGGGGCACTACTCGGACGACCGCATCATGAAGCGGGCCAACGGCGACGTCTTCTGGTGCCACGTGACCGGCCGCGCGCTCAACCGCGACGATCCGCATGCCGACGGCATCTGGTCCTTCGAGGACCTGAGCGCACAGCGGCCGGTGCGCGCCGAGCTGACGGCGCGCGAGCGGGAGGTGGCGGCGCGGCTGCTGGATGGGCTGACGTCGAAGGAAATCGGCAAGACGCTGGAGATCAGCCACCGCACGGTGGAGATCTATCGGGCGCGGCTGATGCGCAAGTACAAGGCGAGCACGACGGCGGATCTCGTGCACAAGTTGATGGCGGGGGCGTAGGCCCCTGTCATCCCGGCCTCGCGCCGGGATCCAGTCAGAACTCGTCGAACAGCTGCCGCTTCCGCTGCGCATACCACTGCCGCATGCAGGCTTCGTCGGGGCAGGCGTTGCGCGCGGCCACGGCCTGCTGCTGGCGGCGCGCCAGTCCGGCCGGGTCGCGCGTCACGGCGCGGGCCTGCTCGTACAGCCGCTGCAGGTCGTGGTCGGCCTCGGACAGGCTCTCGTCCGCGCGCAAGGGCCGGTCGGCCAGCGACAGGCGCGCAGCGCCCATCGTCGACGTGGATCCGGACGGAGACCCGGCACCGGCGCTGGTCGTCGGCGCGATGGCGCCCTGGCGGAAAGCGGCCAGCCGCTGCTGCGCCGTGCGCGCCCGCGACGACTGCTCGCCGAGCGCGGCCACATAACCCTGGAACGACTCGTCCAGCAACTGCCCGGCGCGGTCCAGCAAGGCGGCCCGCACCGGACCCTCCGGCTCGCGGCTGCCCAGCGTGGCGTAGTGATTGGCAAGGCGCCCTTGCGCATCCGCCACCGGCGCCGATAGCGCCCCGCTGCGCGCCGCGACCTGGCACGCCGCGATCAGGGCCACCTCGGCATCGCGGGAGCGCCCCGCGCGCGCCGCTTCGTCGGCCACGGCCAGGAAGGGGGTCCCATCGGTGAACTGCTGCGCGGCCAGCGCGGATGCCAGCACGAACTGGCCGTCGCCCTTGCCCGCGTTCGCCACCAATGGCTCGAACGCGCAGGCCGTCGGCGCAGCCGCCGCCACCTGCGCGGCGGGAGCGGCCGAAGCCGCTGCCTGTGCCGCGGGCGCCGGTTCTGACGCCGGCACGACCGACACCGGCGCCGGGTCGCTGCCGTGCGACTGCGCCAGCCAGGTGCTGATCGCCCAGCCCGCCACGAGCCCGACGACGAGCAGCCCCAGCGCGAGGATCCAGCCGTTGCGCTTGCTCTCTTCCATGCCCCGACCATAGCGCCGGCCAGCGCGGCCGTGAGTAGGCCGAGACCTCTTGTCGCAATGCTCACCGTGGCGACACGCCACGGCAGAGCCAGGCGATGCTATTTGGCGTCGATGACTTCCGACGCGCTGCGGAACGCGTCGACCGCCGCGGGGAAGCCGCAGTACACGCTGGCGTGCAGGAAGATCTCCTGCAGCTCCTCGCGCGTCACGCCGTTGTTGAGGGCGCCGCGCACGTGGATCTTCAGTTCGTGCATGCGTCCGAGCGCCACCAGCATGGACACGGTGACGATGCTGCGCGTGCGCAGGTCGATGCCCTCGCGCTGCCAGGTGTTGCCCCAGGCGTGGCGCGTCACCGCTTCCTGCAGCGGCGCGTTGAAGGGCGTCGCCTTGTCCAGCGCGGCCTGCACGTAGTCGTTGCCGAGCACGGCGCGGCGCGTGGCGAGGCCGGCTTGCAGTTCGGGGTCCTGGGGCAGTTCCATGGGGTCTCCTCGGGGAAAGCGGCGAGCATAAGGCGCGGCCGTGACAAAGTTGGTGGCGGACAGGCGACGGGAGGCCGCCCGGGCGGACGTGCGGCATGGCGAGCTCGACCAGAGTCGTTACAGTTTAGTAACACCAAAGAGTTCAATGCAGACGCTAACCCTCCGAAAGAAGTTCGCCTTTGGCGTGGTCGCCGTGGTGGTCGTGTCCCTGCTGGTGCTGGTCGGCGGCCGCCTGCTGGCCCGGGGTGCCAGCTTCCATTACCTCGAACGCCAGCACCTGGCGTCCGTGATGAAAGCAGCGCTGCTGGCGGAACGTGCGGGCAACCCGGCGACGCCCGTGCCCAAGCGCGAACTGCTGGAGGCGCTGGCGCCGGCCGCGGAGATCGCCGGACGCGCCGGCACGCGCACCTCGCAAGCCGAGCTGGTCCTCATCCAGGCGATCGGCTTCGGCCAGCTGTACGGATTGACGCGCCAGGTGGCGGCCGACATCGACCAAGTGCAGCGCAGCCTGGGCGAAATGCCCGGCGACAAGGTCGACGCGGCGCAGGCCGTCGGCCTGCAGCTCGAGATCGGCGCGGTGCTGGTGGGCGCTGAACGCTTCGCGGTGCTGACGGCGGAGATGGTTGCCTTCATCCAGGCCCTGGTGATGGTGCTCAACCTGCTGGGCGCCATCGCGCTCATCGCCGTGTTCTGGGCGATCCGGCGCGCGGTGCTGGGCCCGCTCGAGAGCGCGCTGCAGCTGGCGCACCGCATCGCCGGCGGCGATCTCAGCGGCAGCATTCAGGTTGCGCGCAAGGACGAGATCGGCCGCCTGATGGAAGCGCTGCGCGACATGCAGGCCAACCTCGCGGGCATGGTGGAGCAGTTGCGCCTGAACTCCGAACGCCTGCAGCACGCCAGCAGCGAGATCGCGCGCGGCAACGGCGACCTCGGCTTGCGCACCGAGAACCAGGCCAGCGCCCTGGAGGAAACCGCCGCTTCGATGGAGGAACTGGGCACGGCCATCAAGCAGAACGCCGCCAACGCGCAGGTGGCCAGCGAGCTCGCCATGAAGGCGTCGACGGTGGCGCACGAAGGCGGAGAAGCGGTGGCCCGCGTGGTGGAGACCATGCGCGGCATGAACGACGCGGCGCGCAGCATCGGCGAGATCACCGGCCTGATCGACGGCATCGCCTTCCAGACCAACATCCTCGCGCTCAATGCCGCGGTGGAAGCCGCCCGCGCCGGCGAGCAGGGCCGCGGCTTCGCGGTGGTGGCCGGCGAGGTGCGCGTGCTGGCCGCCCGCTCGGCGGAGGCCGCGCGCGACATCAAGGCGCTGATCGCGACGACCACCGCGCGCGTGCAGGAAGGCACGGCGCTGGCCGACCGCGCCGGCGCGACCATGGGCGAAGTGGTGGGCTCGATCGGCCGCGTCTCGGACCTGGTGGGCGAGATCAGCGCCGCCACCACCGAACAGAGCCTGGGCGTCAACCAGGTCGGCTCGGCCGTGAGCCAGATGGACGGCGTGACGCAGCAGAACGCGGCGCTGGTCGGTGAGCTTTCGGCCGCCGCGACCGGGTTGAAGCAGCAGGCGCAGGAGCTCGTCGAAGCCATGGGCATGTTCCGGCTGCGCGAGCGCGGCACGCTGGTCGTCGCCTGATCCGGCGCGCGGTATTCTCCGGGGCAAGGAGATGCCATGACCCGCTACCCCGCCCCTGAATTGAAGGACCTGCCCGAGGACATGCGCGCGCGCATCCTGGAAGTGCAGGAAAAAAGCGGCTTCGTGCCCAACGTGTTCCTGGCGCTCGCGCGCCGGCCAGCCGAGTGGCGCGCGTTCTTCGCCTACCACGACGCGCTGATGCTGAAGGAAGAAGGTTCGCTCACCAAGGGCGAGCGCGAGATGATCGTGACGGCGACGAGCGCGGCCAACAAGTGCCTGTACTGCGTGGTCGCGCACGGGGCGATCCTGCGCATCTACGAGAAGAAGCCGCTGGTGGCCGACCAGGTGGCCGTGAACTACCGCAAGGCGGACATCACGCCGCGCCAGCGCGCGATGCTGGACTTCGCGATGAAGGTCTGCCTGCGTTCGGACGAGATCGAGGAGGCCGACTTCGCCGCCTTGAAGCCCCACGGCTTCGAAGACGAAGACATCTGGGACATCGCGGCGATCACGGCCTTCTTCGGCCTGTCGAACCGCATGGCGAGCTTCTCGAACATGATGCCGAATGCGGAGTTCTATTTGATGGGAAGGGTGCCGCGGGAGAAGAAGCCGGCGGCTTGAGCCATGTCATCCGGGCAAGAAATGTCATCCCGGGCTTGACCCGGGATCCATCTCCGGATGTCGGTGATGGATTGCGGGTCAAGCCCGCAATGACAAATCGGCGGGGCTCACGCGAGCAAAGCCCGAAACCACGCCGGCATCGCCACCGACTTCTGCTTCGGAAAATCCACCCACACCGTCGTCGCCCCGCCGCTCGCATAGACGACGCCCGGATCGTCCACGCGCTCGATCGTCGCCCAGCTCTCGAAGCTGCTGCGCCCCGGGTCGCTGGCATACATCTTCACGACGATGTCGCCGGGATACTCCAGTTGCTTGTGGAAGTTGCAGAAGGCATTGACGATCAGCGGCCCCTCGCCGCCCGGGTTCACCGAGCAGCCGATGCGGTCGAACCACTCGATGCGCGCGATCTCCAGGTAGCGGAAGTACAGCGTGTTGTTCACGTGCCCCATCGCATCCATGTCGCCCCAGCGGATCGGCATCGTGGTGGTGTGGACCAGCTTCTTGTCTTGCGGCAGTTCGAGTTTCATCGGTGGGCCTGGATGGAGGCAAGGATGCCAAGGGTGAAGAGCAGGACGGCGGCGGCCTCCGCGGCGCTGGGCCAGCGGCCGTCCCAGGCAAAGGAATAGGCCAGCGCGAACAGCGTCTCGCTGACGATCAGCTGCCCGCACAGGCTGGCCGACAGGCGCCGGCTGGCGACGTTCCACAGGATGGTCGCAAACCACGCCGAGCCGACGCCGGTGGCGAGGCACAAGAGCGCGAACATGGGCGCGGCCGGTTGCGACTGGAGCGCGGCCAGCGGCGAGCCTGCAAGCGCCCACAATCCCAGGGCCCCGGCGCCGGTTGCCAGCCCCAGCCAGTTCGCCCACGAAGTGACGTTCACTTCCGGATGCCGCTTCAGGAAGGCCGAATTGAGCAAGGCGAATGCCGTCCAGCACGCGAGCGACGCCACAGCCAGCGCGACGCCGCGCCAGAACTGCGCGCCATCCGCAACGCCGCCCGGCGACGATGCGGACAGCATCAAGCCCAGGCCGGCCGCCGTCAGCACCAGCCCCGGCACCAGCGCGCTCCAGCGCAGATGCCCCGGCTTGCCCAGCAGCATCACCCACAGCGGAATCGTGCCGATGACGAGCGACGGCACCTCCGTCCCCGCATCGCGGATCGCGAACACCAGCAGCAGGTAGTAGCCGGTGAATCCCAGCAGGCTCATGCCGATGGCCGCGAGCGCCTGCCGCGCATCCGGCAAGCGCGGACGCGCCGCCAGCCCCGTCATCACGAGCGCCGTGAGCCCGTACGCCACGAAGCGCCCGGCCGTGAAGTCGACGGGCGAGTAGCCGGCCGCCATGCGCGGCGCGACGAAGACCAGGCCCCACAGGGCGCCGGCCAGCAGGCCGGCCATGACCCCCGCGAGCACTAGATGCCGAAGCCGTCGTCGGCGGCGATCACCGCGCCATTGACGAAGTGGCTCTGGTCGGAGGCCAGCATCACGATCAGCGCGTCCAGGTCCTCGGGCTTGCCCACGCGCTTGCGCGGCAGCATGGACACCAGCTTCTGCCCCTGCTCGCTGTCCCAGTGCCGGTGGTTGATCTCGGTGTCGATGTAGCCGGGGCACAGCGCATTGACGTTGATGCCGAAGCGGCCCCACTCCAGCGCCAGCGCACGGGTCATCTGCACCACGGCCGCCTTGCTCATCGCATAGACGCCGATCTGCGGCAGCGGCCGCAGGCCCGCCATCGAGGCGATGTTGATGATGCGCCCGCCGGTGAAGGTGCCCGGCGCCGCGCCGCGCGAGCGCGCCAGCATGCGCTTGCCGACCTCCTGCGCCACGAAGAAGGCGCCGCGCACGTTGGTGTCGAAGACGTAGTCGTAGTCTTCCTCCTCCACGTCCTGCATGCGCTGGGTGGTGCTGACGCCCGAGTTGTTGACCAGGATGTCGATCGAGCCGACCTCGGTCTCGGCGTGGGCGACGGCCGCCTTGATGCTCACCCGGTCGGTCACGTCCAGCCCGACGACGTGGGCGTCGCCGCCCTCGCCTTCGATCTGCGCGCGCAGGTCCTTGAGCTTCTCGATGCGGCGCGAGGCCAGCACCACGGCGGCGCCCGAACGGGCCAGCACGCGCGCGAACTGCGCGCCCAGCCCGCTGCTGGCGCCGGTAATGAAGGCGACACGGCCCGACAGGTCGATGGTGTAAGCCACTGGGGAACCCTCCTCAATTTCAGCCGGCCGCCGCAATAGAATCGATGACCCTGCGACGGCGCGTGGCACCGCGGCGGGCTGCAACCCATTATCAACGAGACCCCATGACGCAAGAAGAAATCCTGGCCCAGTTCGGACCGCGCGAAGCGATGGAATACGACGTGGTGGTGGTCGGTGGCGGCCCCGCCGGCCTGGCCACCGCGATCCGCCTGAAACAGCTGGCGGCGGAACACGAGAAGGAAATCTCCGTCGTGGTGCTCGAGAAGGGCTCCGAGCCGGGCGCGCACATCCTGTCGGGCGCCATCATGGATCCGCGCGCCCTGGACGAGCTGATCCCCGACTGGAAGGCCAAGGGCGCGCCCTTGAACCAGCCGGTGACGGAAGACATCTTCCTCTTCACCAACGACACCGGCGCCACGCGCGTGCCGGGCTTCATGCTGCCGCCCAACTTCGGCAACCACGGCAACTACATCGTCAGCCTGGCCAACGTCACGCGCTGGATGGCGCAGCAGGCCGAGGCGCTGGGCGTGGAGATCTTCCCCGGCTTCCCGGCCGCCGAGATCCTCTACGACGAGAAGGGCGCGGTCAAAGGCGTAGCCACCGGCAACATGGGCGTGGGCAAGGACGGCGAACCGACCGACAGCTTCCAGCTCGGCATGGAGCTGCACGCCAAGTACACGATCTTCGCCGAGGGCTCGCGCGGCCACCTGGGCAAGCAGCTGATCTCGAAGTTCAAGCTCGATGCCGGCAAGGACCCGCAAAGCTATTCGATCGGCATCAAGGAAGTCTGGGAGATCGACCCGTCGCGCCACACGCCGGGCCTGGCCCTGCACAGCGCCGGCTGGCCGCTGGACGAAATGACCTATGGCGGCTCCTTCCTGTACCACATGGAGAACAACCAGGTCGCCGTCGGCTTCGTGGTCGGCCTGGACTACACCAACCCGTACCTCTCGCCTTTCGAGGAATTCCAGCGCTTCAAGACGCACCCCAACATCCGCTGGTACTTCGAAGGCGACAAGCCGGCCAAGCGCCTGGCCTACGGCGCCCGTGCGCTGACGGTGGGCGGCCTGCTCTCGCTGCCCAAGCTGGTGTTCCCGGGCGGCGCGCTGGTCGGCTGCGACGCCGGCTTCCTGAATGCCTCGCGCATCAAGGGCAGCCATGCCGCGATCAAGACCGGCATGCTGGCGGCCAAGGCGGCCTACGACGCGATCCAGCACGACCGCCAGCACGACGAGCTGACGGCGTATCCGGAGATGTTCGAGCGCTCCTGGCTGCACAAGGAACTGAACAAGGCGCGCAACTTCAAGCAGTGGTTCAAGAAGGGTCGCTCGATCGCGACGCTGATGACCGGCATCGAGCAGTTCGTGCTGCGCGGCCACATCCCCTGGACCATCCACCGCGCCAAGCCGGACCACGTGTACCTGAAGCCGGCGGCCGACTGCAAGCCCATCGTCTATCCCAAGCCGGACGGCAAGCTCACCTTCGATCGCCTCTCGTCGGTGTTCATCTCGAACACGAACCACGCCGAGGACCAGCCGGCGCACCTGACGCTGAAGGATCCTTCGGTGCCGGTGCAGGTCAACCTGGCGAAATTCGCGGGACCCGAGGCGCGCTACTGCCCGGCGGGCGTGTACGAGTTCGTGGCGGCCGAAGGCGGCGGCGAGCGCTTGCAGATCAACGCGCAGAACTGCGTGCACTGCAAGACCTGCGACATCAAGGACCCGACGCAGAACATCGTGTGGGTCACGCCGGAAGGCGGCGGCGGGCCGAACTACACGAACATGTGAAGCGGCGCGCGAGGCCCCCCATCGCCGATGGCGATGGGCCTGGCCAGCCGTCAGAAGCCTGACGTGTTCCCTCGGTAGAACTCCGGTGGCCTGCCCGATGCGAGCCGGGCATCATGGGGGGCACCCGCTGTACCCAACACCCCAGGAGACACCATGAAGTTGAACCGTTTGTTCGCAGCCGCGGTCGCCGCCGGCCTGCTGGCCGTCACCGCCGCCCAGGCGCAGACGACCATGAAGATCAGCATCTCCACCGCCCAGAACTCGCACCAGGGCGTGGCGATCGACACCTTCGCGAAGGAAGTCGAGAAGCGCACCAACGGCCGCTACAAGATCCAGACCTTCTACAACGGTTCGCTGGGCGGCGAGCGCGAGTCGATCGAAGCCGTGCAACTGGGCACCCAGGAGCTGGCCTTCTCGTCGACCGGCCCGGTGCCCAACTTCGTCCCCGAGACCAAGATCCTCGACGTGCCCTTCCTGTTCCGCGACAAGGCCCATGCCCGCGCGGTGCTCGACGGCCCGATCGGCCAGGACCTGCTGACCAAGTTCGACAGCAAGGGCTTCAAGGCGCTGGCGTGGGCCGAGAACGGCTTCCGCCACATGACCAACAGCAAGCGCGACGTGAAGGTGCCGGAAGACCTGAAGGGCCTGAAGATGCGCACCATGGAGAACCCGGTGCACATCGCCGCCTACAAGGGCTTCGGCATCATCACCACCCCCATGGCATTCCCGGAAGTGTTCACCGCCCTGCAGCAGGGCACGGTGGACGGCCAGGAGAACCCGCTGTCGGTGATCATCTCTGCCAAGTTCGACCAGGTGCAGAAGCACCTCTCGCTGACCGGCCACGTCTATTCGCCCTGCATCTTCGTGATGAACAAGGCGGCCTTCGACAAGCTGTCGGCCGCCGACAAGCAAGCCTTCCTCGACGCCGCCAAGGAGGGCACCAAGGCCAACCGCGCCCGCGTGGACGAGGACGACGCCAAGGGCGTGGCCGACCTGCGCGCCAAGGGCATGACCGTGATCGACAACGTCGACAAGGCCAAGTTCGTGCAAGCCCTGGCCCCGGTGAACGCCGAGTTCGAGAAGCAGTTCGGCAAGGCCAACCTGGACAAGATCCGGGCAGTGAAGTGACCCAGGGGATGTCATTGCGGGCTTGACCCGCAATCCATCTCCCGCGGCCGAATGAGCGCTGGGACTGGATCCCGGGTCGAGCCCGGGATGACAAAGAATGGAGGGCCCGCGCAAGCGGGCCTTTTCGCGAAAGAACAACGAGGCTCCCGTGAAAGAAACCTTCCTGCGCATCGAGCGCCTCACCAGCAGCTTCTCCATGGCCGGCGCCTGCGCGATGCTGGTCGTGGCCAGCGTGCTCGGCATGTTCCAGATCGTCACCCGCTTCGTGCTGGAGCAGCCGGCCGAGTGGAGCGAGATCCTGATCCGGCTGGCGCTGATCTGGATGGTGTTCCTCGGCATCCCCACCGCCTTCCGCCACGGCGCGATGGTCAGCGTCGACGTCCTGTACCGCTGGAGCCCGCCGAAGATGCGCCGCTTCCTCGACTGGATGGTGGCCGCGGCCTCGATGGCCCTGATCCTCGTCATCCTCTGGTACGGCTGGGACTACGCCCAGCGCGGCCGGGTGCAGTCGATGGCCGGCCTGGAATCGATCTCCATGTTCTGGGGCTACCTCGCCCTGCCGGTCGGCGCCCTGTTCTGCATCCTGGGCATCGTCGGCAACCTGCTCGACCCGATGCGTGAAGAACTGGAGACCGCGCAATGACGTCGGCCATGCTCGCAACGATGGTGCTGTGCTTCGCGCTCAGCGTCTCGGTTGCCGTTTCCATCGGCCTGTCGGCCATCCTGGGCATCCAGGTGGGCGGCGCCAACATGCTCATCTCCGTCAAGGAGATGTTCAACGCGATCAACAAGTTTCCGCTGGCCGCCATCCCCTTCTTCATCCTGGCCGGCAACCTGATGGAAACCGGCGGCATCTCGCGCCGCCTGGTGGAATTCGCCAAGAGCATCGTCGGCGGCGTGCAGGGCGGCCTGCCCATGACCTGCGTGCTCACCTGCATGATCTTCGCGGCGGTGTCCGGCTCCTCGGTGGCCACCACCTTCGCGATCGGCGCCATCCTGATCCCGGCGCTGATCAAGCACGGCTATCCCACCAGCTACGCCGCGGCGCTGCAGGCCACCAGCGCGGAGCTGGGCGTGATCATCCCGCCCTCGATCCCGATGATCCTGTACGGCGTGAGCGCCGAAGTGTCCATCGGCGAGCTGTTCATCGCCGGCTTCGGCCCGGGCCTGCTGATCGGCGGCGCGCTGATGCTGTTCTGCTGGGTCTGGTGCAAATACAAGGGCTGGGGCAAGCACGACGGCGACGGCCGCCTGCCGTTCGGCAAGGCCTTCCTGCAGGCCGGCTGGGCGCTGCTGATGCCCGTCATCATCCTGGGCGGCATCTACGGCGGCGTTTTCACGCCCACGGAGGCTTCCGCCGTCGCCGTGTTCTACGCGCTGGTGGTCGGCATGCTGGTGTACCGCGAGATCAACGTGCGCGACCTGTACGCGATCCTGCGCAAGTCGGTGATCTCCTCGGCGGTGATCATGTTCATCATCGCCAACGCCGGCCTGTTCGCCTTCCTGATCACGCGCGCGGGCGTGCCGGAGGCCATCGGCCTGTGGCTGCAGGGCGTGCTGAAGAGCCCGGGCATGTTCCTGCTGGGCGTGAACGCGGCGCTGTTCGTCATCGGCATGTTCATCGAGACCAGCGCGTCCATCATCGTGCTGGCCCCCATCCTGGCGCCGGTGGCCATCCACTTCGGCATCGACCCGGTGCACTTCGGGCTGATCATGGTGGTGAACCTGGCGCTCGGCATGATCACTCCGCCCTTCGGCGTAAACCTGTTCGCGGCCTGCACGGTGGCGAAGATCTCGCTGGACCGCATCATCACGCAGCTGATTCCCTTCGTGCTGGTGGTGCTGGCCTGCCTGATGGTGATCACCTACGTGCCGGGGTTGTCGCTGGGGTTGCGGGACCTCGTGTACCACCGCTGAACTTTGTCATCCCGGGCTTGACCCGGGATCCAGCGACGGCGGCGGATCCGGGGCTGGATTGCGGGTCAAGCCCGCAATGACAAGGTTGAGGCAGGCTACAATCCGCGCCGTCAGGAGAGAGCTTCCCCGCGAAGCCGCCGAAGGCGAACCAACGCTCAGGCAAAAGGACTGGCAAACGCCCCCATCGCGGGGCGTCACCTTGCTGGAGAGAGGCCGCCCGCCGGATGAGCAGCGGCCCACCGAAGGAGCAAGCCCTCGCAAGGGGTGAATCTCTCAGGTAACGAGGACAGCACGGGCCCACCCATCGTGTGTACGATGGTTCTTCGCCCCGTTGGAGTCCGCGTGTCTGCCCCCCAAGAAGAGCTGAAAAAGACCCCCCTGCATGCGCTGCACCTGGAACTCGGTGCGCGCATGGTTCCCTTCGCCGGCTACGCCATGCCGGTGCAATACCCGGCCGGCCTGATGGCCGAGCACCACCAGACGCGCGATTCGGCGGGACTGTTCGACGTCTCGCACATGGGCCAGCTGCGCCTGGTCGGCCCCGACGCCGCAAAGGCCTTCGAGACCCTGATGCCGGTCGACGTGCAGGACCTCGCGGTCGGCAAGCAGCGCTACGGCCTGCTGCTCACCGACGACGGCACCATCATCGACGACCTGATGTTCGTGAACCGCGGCGACGACCTGTTCGTGATCGTCAACGGCGCCTGCAAGGCAGGCGACATCGCGCACATGCAGCAGAAGATCGGGTCGCGCTGCCAAGTGATCCCCCTGCCCGATCGCGGCCTGCTGGCCCTGCAAGGCCCGAAGGCGGTCGACGCCTTGAAGCGCATCGTCCCCGGCGTCGAGAAGCTGGTCTTCATGACCGGCGGCCGCTACGACTGGAAGGGCGCCGACCTCTTCATCACCCGCAGCGGCTACACCGGCGAAGACGGCTTCGAGATCTCGGTGCCGGGCGACCGCGCCGAAGCGCTGGCCCGCGAGATCCTCGCCCAGCCCGAAGTGAAGCCGATCGGCCTGGGCGCGCGCAATTCGCTGCGCCTGGAAGCCGGGCTGTGCCTGTACGGCAACGACATTGACACCACGACCACGCCGGTCGAGGCCGGCCTGAACTGGGCGATGCAGAAGGTGCGCCGCACCGGTGGCGCGCGCGCCGGCCGCTTCCCCGGCGCCGACAAGGTGCTGGCCCAGCTCGATGGCACGCAGCCGCCGCAGCGCAAGCGCGTGGGCCTGGTGGCGCTCGAGCGCGTGCCCGTGCGCGAGCACACCGAGCTGCAGGACGAGGCCGGCGCGCGCATCGGCGAGGTCACCAGCGGCCTGCTCGGTCCCAGCGTCGACAAGCCCGTCGCCATGGGCTACGTCACGCCGGCGCACGCCGTCGTCGGCAGCAAGGTGTTTGCCCTGGTGCGCGGCAAGCGCGTGCCGATGGAAGTCAGTGCCATGCCCTTCGTCCCCAACCGTTACTACCGCGGCTGAAACCGCCTGGAAGGAGAAAGAAAGATGACCGTCAAGTACACGTCCGACCACGAGTGGATCCAGCTCGAGGACCACGAAGCCGCCGTCGTCGGCATCACGCTGCATGCGCAGGACGCGCTGGGCGACGTGGTGTTCGTCGACCTGCCCGAAGTCGGCAAGGTGTTTGCCAAGGGCGAGGTGGCCGGCGTGGTCGAGTCGGTGAAAGCCGCCGCCGACGTGTTCATGCCGATCGCCGGCGAAGTGACCGAGGTGAACGAGGACCTGCGCAAGGACCCGGCGCTGGCCAACAAGGACCCGATGGGCAACGGCTGGTTCTTCAAGATCCTGATCAAGGACATGGCCGAATTCGACGTGCTGATGGACGAGCCGGACTACCAGAAGTTCGTCAAGGCGAACGCCTGAAACCAATCACCTGGACAACCATGTCATTGCGGGCCTGACCCGCAATCCATGTCCCGGCGCCTGGAGATGGATCCCGGCGCGAGGCCGGGATGACAAATCGTGGAACCCCGAATGTTGAAGCAATCCGCCCGGCCGCTCGGCGAGCTGGAAAACCCGAACGAGTTCATTCCGCGCCACATCGGCATCGGCGAGGACGACGAGCGCCTGATGCTCTCGGCGATCGGCGAGGCCTCGCGCCGCGCGCTCATCGAAAGCATCGTGCCGCGCTCGATCGCCCGCTCGGCGGACATGAAGCTGCCGCCCGCGGTCACCGAGGCCGCCGCGCTGAAGGAACTGCGTGCCATCGCCCAGCGCAACCAGGTCTTCAAGAGCTTCATCGGCCAGGGCTACTACGGCACGCACACCCCCGGCGTGATCCTGCGCAACATCCTCGAGAACCCGGCCTGGTACACGGCCTACACGCCTTACCAGGCGGAGATCAGCCAGGGCCGCATGGAAGCGCTGGTGAACTTCCAGACCATGGTCTGCGACCTCACCGGCATGCCGATCGCCAACGCGTCGATGCTGGATGAAGCCACGGCCGCGGCGGAGGCCATGACGCTGGCCAAGCGCAGCGTCAAGAGCAAGAGCAACACCTTCGTCGTGTTCGGCGACTGCCATCCGCAGACCATCGAGGTCGTGCAGACGCGCGCGGCGCCGCTGGGCATCGAGGTCGTCGTCGCCAACTCCGCCGAGGAGTGGGAAAAGGCGATGGCGGGCGACCTGTTCGCCGCGCTGATCCAGTACCCCGCCAGCAGCGGCTGGGTGATGGACTGGAGCGGCGAAGTGAAGAAGCTCCATGCCAAGCAGGCCGCCGCGATCTTCGCCGCCGACCTGCTGGCCATGACGCTGCTTACGCCGCCCGGCGAATGGGACGCCGACATCGTCTGCGGCAGCACCCAACGCTTCGGCATGCCGATGGGCGCCGGCGGCCCGCACGCGGCCTTCCTCGCTTGCCGCGACGAGTTCAAGCGTTCGATGCCGGGCCGGCTGGTCGGCGTCAGCGTCGACAGCCACGGCAACCCCGCCTACCGCCTCGCGCTGCAGACGCGCGAGCAGCACATCCGGCGCGAGAAGGCCACGTCCAACATCTGCACGGCGCAGGTGCTGCCGGCGGTGGTGGCGAGCATGTATGCGGTCTACCACGGGCCGCAGGGGCTCACGCGCATCGCGCAACGGGTTGCGGCCTACACCGCCATCCTGTGGAACGGCCTGCAGAAGATGGGCTACACGGCCACGCACCACGGCACGGCCTTCGACACGATCTCCTTGAAGGTCGGCGAAGCCGCGCAGGCGCTGGTCGCCAAGGGCCATGCCCTGCGTGCCAACCTGCGCCTGGCCTGGGACGAGTACATCTGCATCTCGCTGGACGAGACGACCACGCGCGACGACATCGAGCTGCTGTGGAAGGTCTTCGCCAAGACCGGCCAGGCCTTGCCGAAGGTGGCGGACTTCGAGAAGGGCATCGAGCCCATGATCCCGCAGGAGCTGCGCCGCACCAGCGCCTTCCTGACGCACCCGGTCTTCAACACGCACCACAGCGAGACCGGCATGCTGCGCTACCTGCGCGGCCTGGCCGACAAGGACCTGGCGCTGGACCGCAGCATGATCCCGCTGGGCAGCTGCACCATGAAGCTGAACGCCACCAGCGAGATGATCCCCATCACCTGGCCGGAGTTCGCGCACGTGCATCCCTTCGCGCCGCGCGAGCAGCTGCAAGGCTACGCCGAGCTCGACGAGCAGCTGCGCGCCTGGCTGTGCCAGGCCACGGGCTATGCCGGCATCAGCCTGCAGCCCAACGCGGGCTCGCAGGGCGAATACGCCGGCCTCCTGGCGATCAAGGCCTGGCACGAGAGCAAGGGCCAGGTCCATCGCAACGTCTGCCTGATTCCCTCGTCCGCGCACGGCACCAACCCGGCCAGCGCGCAGATGGTGGGCATGCAGGTGGTGGTGACGGCCTGCGACGACAACGGCAACGTCGACATGGCGGACCTGAAGGCCAAGTGCGAGCAGCACAGCGACAAGCTGGCCTGCATCATGATCACCTACCCCAGCACGCACGGCGTGTTCGAGACCCAGGTGAAGGAACTGTGCGCGCTGGTGCACAGCCACGGCGGCCGGGTCTACGTGGACGGTGCCAACATGAACGCGCTGGTGGGCGTGGCGGCGCCGGGCGAGTTCGGCGGCGACGTGAGCCACCTGAACCTGCACAAGACCTTCTGCATCCCGCACGGCGGCGGCGGCCCGGGCGTGGGCCCGGTCTGCGTCGTCGAGGACCTGGTGCCTTTCCTGCCCGGGCACAAGTCCGGCGGCCTGCCCGCGCACGGCGTGGGCGCTGTGTCGGCCGCGCCGCTGGGCAACGCCGCAGTGCTGCCGATCTCGTGGATGTACGTGCGCATGATGGGCGCCGAGGGCCTGAAGCAGGCCACCGAGACCGCGATCCTGAGCGCCAACTACATCAGCGCGAAGCTGCGCGACCACTACCCGACGCTGTACGCCAGCAAGAACGGCCACGTGGCGCACGAGTGCATCCTGGACCTTCGGCCGCTGAAGGAAACCAGCGGCGTGACGGCCGAAGACGTGGCCAAGCGCCTGATCGACTACGGCTTCCACGCGCCCACCCTGAGCTTCCCGGTGCCGGGCACGCTGATGGTGGAGCCCACCGAAAGCGAGACGCTGGAGGAGATCGACCGCTTCATCGCGGCGATGGTGGCGATCCGCGAGGAGATCCGCCGGGTCGAACGCGGCGAGTGGCCGCAGGACGACAACCCGCTCAAGCACGCGCCGCACACCGCCGGCGCGCTGCTGCACGGAGAGTGGAAGCATGCGTATCCGCGCGAGGTGGGCGCGGCGGTGCTGGACGAGAGAAGGCACGCGAAGTACTGGCCGCCGGTGGGGCGGGTGGACAACGTGTACGGGGACAGGAACCTGTTCTGCAATTGCGTTCCCATGTCCGCGTACGAGTGACCAAGCTCCGTCATTCCCGCGCAGGCGGGAACCCAGGGCGTCCGCATCGGGCTGCGCGCTGCGCGCGCAGGTCCAACGCCCTGGATCCCCGCCTGCGCGGGGATGACAGCCCGTGATGGACCTCTTCCTCACCATCGCCCTCGGCGCCGCCCTCGCCGGCTTCGTCCAGGGCCTCTCCGGCTTCGGCTTCGGCCTCACGGCCATGGCGATCTGGGCCTGGACGATGGAGCCGAAGCTGGCCGCCGTGCTCGCCCTGTTCGGCGGACTCTCCGGCCAGGTCTTCGCCGCATTCACGGTCCGCCGCGGCTGGCATTTCGCGACGTTGCTGCCCTTCATCCTCGGCGGCATCGCCGGCCTGCCGATCGGCCTGTGGCTGCTGCCGAAACTCGACGTGCCGACCTTCAAGCTGGTGCTGGGCACGCTGCTGGTCGTGGTCTGCCCCTTGCTGTTCTTCGCCAACCGGCTGCCGCCGATCCGCCGCGGCGGCCACCTGGCCGACGCGCTCGCGGGCAGCGTGGGCGGCATGATGGGCGCCTTCGGGGGCGCCACCGGCGTGGTGCCCACCCTGTGGTGCACGCTGCGCGGCTTCGACCGCGACCGGCAACGCGCCGTCATCCAGAACTTCAACCTCTCGATGCTGAGCATCACCTTCGCCGGCTACCTCGCCACCGGCGTCATCGAGCCGCGCATGTGGCCCTGGATGGCCATCGTGCCGCCGGCCGCGCTGATCCCCGGCCGGCTGGGCGCGAAGCTGTACCTGGGCATCTCCGAGCTGGCCTTCCGGCAGATCGTGCTGGGCCTCCTGACCTTGAGCGGCATCGCCATGCTGGCCGCCTCCCTGCCCGTCCTCCAGGCCCGCTGGCTGGCCCCTTGAAAGCGCGGAAGGGCGACCCTAATTCGGGATCGCCAAGACGCGCACGAAAGGAGAAACCAGCATGAATGGCTTGTTCCGATCCTCCGCGGACCTGTTCGCGGAGCTGAACCGTATGCAGTCGCTGTTCGACCAGGCCTTCGCGCCGGGCGGCAGCATCCGCTCCGCCGCCGGGGCGAGCTTCCCCAGCCTGAACGTCGGCACCACGCCGACCTCGATCGAGGTGATGGCGCTGGCGCCCGGCCTCGACGCCAACAAACTGGACATCACCGTCGACCGCGGCCTGCTGGTCATCGCCGGCGAGCGCAAGAGCGCCTTGCCGCCCACGGGGGAACGCACTGCCGTCTACGCCCGGGAGCGCTTCAGCGGCCCGTTCCGCCGCGTGGTCAGCCTGCCCGAGGATGCCGACCCGGCCAAGGTGGACGCCAGCTACCGCGACGGCGTGCTGCGCGTCAGCGTGGCCAAGCGCGAATCGAGCCTGCCCCGCCGCATCGAGATCAACGGATGAAGGAGACCGCCATGTCCAACGAAGTCCAGGCCGCTTCCGATCGCAAGCCCGCGGCCCAGCAACAGCAGCCGCAGCAACAGCACGTCGTGCCCCCGGTCGACGTTTTCGAGAACGACACTTCCATCACCCTGCTGGCCGACCTGCCCGGCGTGGCGCGCGAGCAGCTGCACGTGCGCGTCGACGGCGAAACGCTGCTGCTCGAAGCGACCGCTGCGCCCCAGGGGCCGCAGCAGATGGAGCTGGTGTACGGCGAGCTGCGCAGCCCCAGCTACCGCCGCCAGTTCACCTTGAGCCGCGAGCTCGACGCCGCCCGCATCGAGGCGCAGCTGCGCGACGGCGTGCTCAAGCTGACCATCCCCAAGGCCGAAGAGGCGCGACCCCGCAAAATCCAGGTCCAGGTGGGCTGAGCGCAACACTCCCGCCGTGCCCGGCTTTCCGGGCAGGGCGGAGGATTGCACAATGGGCCGCACAGGAGATCCGGTGGCCCTCAAGGCGTTCGTGCTCGACGACCAGGCGCAAGTGCGCGATGCACTTTGCGCCGCGCTTTCCGAACTGGGCGGCATCGAAACCGTGGGCACCGCGGCCAACCAGGCGTCCGCGATCGCGTGGCTGCGCGATCCCGCCCATCACTGGGACATCGCCGTCATCGACCTCGTGCTGGAGCCGGGCGGCGGCAGCGGGCTGGCAGTGCTGCAGGCGCTGCAGGAGCGCGGCTCGACCCGGAAGATGGTGGTGCTGACCGGCAGCGCGAGCAACGAGGTGCGGCGCCGCTGCATCGCCATGGGCGCCGACGGGGTGTTCGACAAGGCGATGGAGACGGAGGCGATGCTGGATTACTGCGTGGCGCTGGCGCGGGCTGCGGGAGGGCATTGAGGGCTGGATCCCGGGTCAAGCCCGGGATGACAAGTCAACGGCTACCCCTGCGCCGCAATTTGCCGCAAGGCCTGCTCGAAAACTTCCGGCGGCTGCCCACCCTGGATCAGGTGCTTGTTGTTGATCACCACCGACGGCACCGCATGGATGCCCAGCTGCTGGAAATGCGCCTCGGCCTGTCGCACTTCGTCGGCATAACGGTCGCTCTCCAGCACTTCCTTCGCCGCGGCTCGATCGAGCCCGACGCTCGCCACCACGTCCAGCAGCACCGCCGCGTCGGCCGGGCTCCGGCCCTCGCCGTGGTAGGCCTTCAGCAAGGCCATTTTCAGGTCGCGCTGTGCACTGCCGCCCTGCTCGCCCGCCCAGGCGAGCAGGCGATGCGCGTCGAAGGTGTTCCAGATGCGGCCGCGGCCTTCCTTGCGGAAGGTGAAGCCGACCTCGGCGCCGCGCTGCCCGATGGCGGCGCGGTTCTTCGCCTGCTGTTCCTCGGTGGCGCCGTACTTCTGCTGGATATGCTCGGTGACGTCCTGCCCTTCCGGGCCCATCTGCGGATTGAGCTCGAAGGGCTGGAAGCGCATCTGCACCGGAACGTCGCCGCCGATCTTCTCGAGCGCGCGTTCCAGCGAGGCCAGGCCGACGGCGCACCAGGGGCAGGCCACGTCGGAGACGAAATCGATTTGCAGGGGCTGGGTCATGCGGACGATTCTGTCAGGAACCCACCGACCCCGTCACCGGCAGGACTATGCCCGTGATGTAGCTCGAACATGAAGGTGCGGCGAGGAAAACATACGCGGGCGACAGCTCCTCCGGCTGCGCCGGGCGCTTGAAGTCGGTCTGCTTGCCGAACTCGGTGATCTCCTTGGCGCTCTTGTCGGCTGGGTTGAGCGGCGTCCAGACGGGGCCAGGCGCCACCGCATTCACGCGGATGCCCTTTTCCAGCAGGCTGGAGGCGAGCGACATGGTGAAGGCGTGGATCGCGCCCTTGGTCGCCGAGTAGTCCAGCAGCTGCTTGCTGCCTTCCAGGCCGGTGACCGAGCCGGTGTTGATGATGCAGGAGCCCTTCTTCAGGTGCGGCACCGCGGCGCGCGCCATGTAGAAGTAGCCGTAGACGTTGGTCTCCACCGTCTCGTGCAGGCGCTCGTCGGTCACGTCCTCGATGCTGTGCGCGTGCAGCTGGAAGGCGGCGTTGTTGACCAGGATGTCGAGGCGGTCGAACTCCTGCACCGTCTTCTCCACGGCGTCCTTGCAGAACCTGGGGTCCTTCACGTCACCGGGAATCAGCACGCACTGGCGGCCTTCCTTCTCGATCCACGACTTGGTCTCCTGCGCGTCCTCGTGCGAGCTGAGATAGACGATGGCCACGTCGGCGCCTTCGCGCGCGAACAGCACGGCCACCGCACGGCCGATGCCGGAGTCACCGCCGGTGATCAGCGCCACCATGCCCTTGAGCTTGCCGCTGCCCCGGTAGTCGGGTGCCAGGAAGCGCGGCTTGAGCTCCATGTCCTTTTCCTGCCCGGGCTTCTGGAGATGCTGCGCCGGCACCTGGTCGGGCTGCTGGCGGGCGCTGGTCTGCACGCCGGCCTTGTCCTTTTCCTTGCCGCCGCTGCCGCTTTCGGCCGGCTCCTTGCGGTCCTGCTCGCGCTGTAGCGCGCGCTGCTTCTCGGCGGCGGCTTCGGTGTCGCGCGGAGGATTCTTGGCGCTGGGTTTCTTGCTCATGTCGGGGCCTCCTGTGGCAAAGCCCCGATGGTGGGCGGCGCGCGCGGCGCACGGCCGCCGCGAAAGGCGGACGCTTCCGTCGGAGCGCGCCTACAGGCGGACTAGCCGCCCTTCTTCTCGCGCAGGTAGCGCTGCACGTCCTCGGCGCGATGGCTCGAGTGATGCACGGCTTCGCGCAGCTCCGCCATCTCCACGCCGAAGATCCGGCACCAGTACTGCACGTCGGTCTGGCTGGTCAGGTCGATGATGCTGGAAGCTTCGGTCGAGGTATTGGTGTTGTCCATGAAAGCTCCTTCTTGAGTCTCCATGATCCCCCGCAACGCGCGGCGGCTGTGTCAGCCGTCACCGCGCCTTGGGCCGCTTGGCCAGGGCGAAGGCCTGGCGTTCGAAATGGTTTTCCAGGTACGGGTCGCGTCCGCGCAGCAGCTGCACGAGGCTCGACAACAGGTAGGCGGGCAGGAACAGCGGACCCCAGCGCTCGTACTGCGCCACGTGCACGTGCTCGTGCTTGCGCAGCAAGGTCAGCGCCGGCCGGTCGACGGCCAGGATGACGTGGCCCAGGGTCATCGCCGAGAAGGCAAAGGGCCGAGGCAGGCGGGCAAAGGAACGGCCCAGGCGGCCGCCGCAGAACTCCAGCACGCCCCGCTCGACGCGCCAGCCGCCGCCGGCAAGCAGGACAAGCACGCCCAGCAGCACGCCCAGCGCGGTGTACGGAATGGCCCAGAGATAGCGCAAGCTACGCTTCAGCATGCGCCCATTGTGCGCAATCCGCGGAATTCCTGCAGGCAGCCGCAACCGGGCCTAGGAAAGCCGCCGGACCCGCCAGGAGCACGCCGTGGCAATCGCCCCCAGTACCGCCGCCACCGCGAACATCACCTGGAAGCCCCAGCGCGTCGCCACCGCCCCGCCCGCCAGCACCCCCAGCACCCCGCCGAAGCCATACCCGGTGACGGTGAACAGCGCCTGCCCGCGGCCGCGCAGCCGCCCCGGGAAATGCTTGCTGACCATGGCGATGCAGCAGGTGTGGTGCGTCGCGAAGCTCAGCGCATGCAGCAGCTGCGCGGCAAACAGCACCACGAGCCAGTGGCCCAGGCCCGCGGTCATGGCCATGCGCAGCACCGTCGCCGCGCCGCAGATCACCAGCCAGTGCTCGATGGCGAAGCGGCCGATCAGCCGGCCCTGCGCGTAGAACCAGGCGATCTCCACCACCACCGACACCGCCCACAGCATGCCGATGGTGGCCTTGCTGTAGCCCAGGCCGTCGAGGTACAGCGAGTAGAAGCCGTAGATGGCGAAGTGCGCCATGACGTGGAAGAACAGCGAGGCGAAGAACCAGCGGACCACCGGCCTCTGCAGCGCCGACCCAATCGGTTCCTGCAGCGCGTGGTCCGCATGGTGCGGCGCCTCCTTCAGGTCCGGCAGGCGCAGCGTGCAGGCCAGCACGCCGGCCAGCGTCACCGCCGCCCACGCGGGGAAGCTGCCCATGCCCCAGCGCTCGAAGCAGGCCCCGGCGGCGAACACCGTCACCATGAAGCCCGCCGAGCCCCACAGCCGCACCTTGCCGTAGCGGCCCCAGTCGCCCGCCACCAGCTGCGCCATCGCCGCCTCCGTGAGCGACATCATCGAGCTGGTGTGCGTGAACAGCAGCAGCAGCACCGCGCCAATCCACCAGCCGCCGCCTTCGACGAACAGTCCCGCCGACGCCACCAGCGCCACCGCGGCGCTGATGCGCAGCAGCTTCACGCGCTCGCCGGTGTGGTCGCTCAGGGCGCCCCAGGCATACGGCGCGAACACGCGGGTGAAGGACTGCACCGAGACCAGGATCGAGATCACGGCGATCTCCAGCCCCTGCGCCTTCAGCCAGAGCGGCAGGTAGGGATTGAAGAAGCCGATGTGCGCGAAATAGGTCGCCGACAGCGCGGCGAAAGGCACCAGCTGCCGGTAGCCCTGCGCCGGAAGCGCCGGCGTCATGTCACAGGAAAGAGGACTCGATCGGGGTCAGCGGCAGCAGCACGTCGCCGCACTGCGCGCGGTGCTGCAGCACGAGGTCCATCACCACCAGCGCCAGCATCGCCTCGGCGATCGGGGTCGCGCGGATGCCGACGCAAGGGTCGTGGCGGCCCTTGGTCACCACCTGGGTCGGCTGGCCCGAAAGATCGATGGTGTCGCGCGGGGTCAGGATGGAACTCGTCGGCTTGATGGCGATGGAGACTTCCAGGTCCTGCCCGGTGCTGATGCCCCCGAGCACGCCGCCGGCGTTGTTGCTGGCAAAGCCTTGCGGCGTGAGCGAATCACCATGCACGGAGCCGCGCTGGGCCACGCTGGCGAAGCCGGCGCCGATCTCCACGCCCTTGACTGCATTGATGCCCATCATCGCGTAGGCGACCTGGGCATCGAGCTTGTCGAACAGGGGCTGGCCCAGGCCGACCGGCATGCCTTGCGCCGTGACGCGCAGGCGGGCGCCGCAGGAGTCGCCGGACTTGCGCAGGCTGTCCATGTACGCCTCGAGCGCCGACACGTCGGCGACCGGGGCGAAGAAGGGATTGTTCGGGACGTGGTCCCAGCTCTCGAAGGGAATGGCCTGCTCGCCGATCTGCGTCATGCAGCCGCGGAAGCTCGTGCCGTACTGCCGGTGCAGCCACTTCTTGGCCACCGCCGCCGCCGCCACCATGGGCGCCGTCAGCCGCGCCGAGGCCCGGCCGCCGCCGCGCGGGTCGCGCAGGCCGTACTTCTGCAGGTAGGTGTAGTCGGCGTGGCCGGGACGGAATTTCTGCCCGATCTCGCTGTAGTCCTTGCTGCGCTGGTCGGTGTTGCGGATCAGGAGCGCGATCGGCGTGCCGGTGGTCTTGCCCTCGTAGACGCCGGAGAGGATCTCCACCTTGTCCTCTTCCTGGCGCTGGGTGACGTGCCGGCTGGTTCCCGGGCGGCGCCGGTCCAGGTCGGGCTGGATGTCCTCCGCCGACAGTTCCATGCCGGGCGGGCAGCCGTCGATGACGCAGCCGATGGCAGGCCCGTGCGATTCGCCGAAGTTGGTGACCGCGAATAGCTTGCCGAAGGTGTTGCCGCTCATGGGAGGCGATTATCCCAGAGCGCCACCCGTCATTCCCGCGCAGGCGGGAATCCAGGCCTCAGAGCTGCGCCGAAGGCTGCTGGTCTTCCGCCGCCGGCCAGTCGCGGATGTAGGCCTTGAGCATGCGGTTCTCGAAGTTCTGGCTGTCCACGACCGCCTTGGCGACGTCGTAGAAGGAGATGACCCCCATCAGCATCCGCTTGTCCATCACCGGCATGTAGCGCGCGTGCCGCTCCAGCATCATGCGGCGCACTTCGTCGAGCTCGGTTTCCATGGTGCAGGTCAGCGGATGGTCGTCCATCGCCGTGCGCACCGAGATCGTCCCCACCACGTGCTTGTTGGCGACGATGCACTGGATCACTTCGCGGAAGGTCAGCATGCCGACCAGCTCGCCATGCTCCATGACGACCAGCGAGCCGATGTCCTTTTCGGCCATGGCGGAGATCGCCTGGGCCAGCGGCTCATCGGGCGCCACGGTGTAAAGGGTGTTCCCCTTCACGCGGAGGATGTCGCTGACTTTCATGCTGGTCTCCTTGGCAGCCGCTTCCCTGCGCGGCCGGTTCGTAAAGAATATAGCCCACAATCCGCGGCAGTGCCACCCGCACGCCCAGAGGAAACCCCAGAGGAGTACACAAGCCCATGCCCGGTTATTCCGATCCCGGCTTCGACACGCTGGCCCTGCACGCCGGCGCCGCGCCCGACCCCGCCACCGGCGCGCGGGCCGTCCCCATCCACCTGAGCACCTCCTTCGTCTTCGAGTCCAGCGACCACGCCGCGGCGCTGTTCAACCTGGAGCGCTCGGGCCACGTCTACTCGCGCATCAGCAACCCGACCAACGCGGTGTTCGAACAGCGCGTGGCGGCGCTGGAAGGCGGCATAGGCGCGATCGCCACCGCCAGCGGCCAGGCGGCGCTGCACCTGGCCATCGCCACGCTGATGGGCGCCGGCTCGCACATCGTGGCGAGCACCGCACTCTATGGCGGCTCGCAGAACCTGCTGCACTACACGCTGCGCCGCTTCGGCATCGAGACGACCTTCGTGAAGCCCGGCGACATCGACGGCTGGCGCGCGGCCATCCGGCCGAACACCAAGCTGCTGTTCGGCGAGACCGTGGGCAACCCGGGCCTCGACGTGCTGGACATCCCCACCGTGAGCGCCCTCGCCCACGAAGCGGGCGTGCCCTTGCTGGTGGACTCCACCTTTACCACCCCTTACCTGCAGAAGCCCTTCGACCTGGGCGCCGACCTGGTCTACCACTCGGCGACCAAGTTCCTCTCGGGACACGGAACGGTGATCGGCGGCGTGGTGGTCGACGGCGGCAGCTTCGACTGGGAGAAGTCGGGGCGCTTCGCCGAGCTGACCGCGCCCTACGACGGCTTCCACAACATGGTCTTCAGCGAGGAGTCGACGGTGGGCGCCTTCCTGCTGCGCGCGCGGCGCGAAGGCCTGCGCGACTTCGGCGCCAGCATGAGCCCGCACACGGCGTGGCTGATCCTGCAAGGCATCGAGACGCTGCCGCTGCGCATGGACCGCCACATGTCCAACACGCGCAAGGTGGTGGAGTTCCTGGCCGCGCACGCCTTCGTCGCGCAGGTGCGGCACCCGATGCTGGAGTCGCATCCGAGCCATGCGCTGGCCCAGAAGCTCCTGCCCAAAGGGGCAGGCTCGGTCTTCAGCTTCGACCTGAAGGGCAACCGCGAACAGGGCAAGAAGTTCATCGAGGCGCTCAAGCTCTTCAGCCACCTCGCCAACGTCGGCGATTGCCGCTCGCTGGTGATCCACCCCGCCAGCACCACGCACTTCCGCATGAGCGACGAGGCGCTGCAGGGCGCCGGCATCGGGCCGGGGACGATCCGCCTGTCGATCGGGCTGGAGGACCCGGACGACCTGATCGAAGACCTCAAGCGCGCGCTGAAGGCGGCGGAGAAGGCCTGACAAGGAACACCCATGGAACTCCAAGTCAACGGCGCCCCCACCTTCGTCTACAGCGGCGGCAAGCCTTTCGATGCCGCCAAGCCCACCGTCGTCTTCATCCACGGCGTGCTCAACGACCACAGCGTCTGGATCCTGCAGACGCGCTACTTCGCCCACCACGGCTTCAACGTGCTCGCGCCGGACCTGCCGGGCCATGCGAAGAGCGGCGGCGAAGCGCCCAAGTCCGTGGAGGAAGGGGCGGACTTCGTGCTGGCGCTGCTGGACGCGGCCGGCGTGCAGCAAGCCGCCCTGGTCGGCCATAGCTTCGGCTCGCTGATCGCGCTGGAAGCGGCAGCGCGCGCGCCGCAGCGCATCACGCGCATCGCGCTCGTGGGCACCGCCTTCCCGATGAAGGTCACGCCGGCGCTCCTGGACAACGCGCAGAACAACCCCGAGAAGGCGATCGCGATGGTCAACACCTTCTCGCACTCGATGATGGCGCCGCCGCCCTCGGCGCTAGGGCCCGGCACCTGGCTGTATGGCGGCTCGCGCGCGCTGATGCGGCGCGTCCTGGCCAGCAACACGAAGGTCAACGTGTTCCACCGCGGCTTCGTGGCCTGCGACAGCTATGCGAACGGCGAAGCCGCGATGGCGCAGGTGCAATGCCCCGTGCTGTTCCTGCTGGGACGCAGCGATGCGATGGCGCCGCCCAAGGCCGCGCAAGGCCTGCAGGCCAAAGCGCGCGACGGCCGCACGGTGCTGGTCGAAGCGGGCCACCAGATGATGACCGAGGCGCCGGACGCCGTGCTGTTCGCGCTGAAGGACTTCCTGGCGGCGCGATGAGCAGCGTGGTCATCACGCCGGCGATGACGCCCGGGCGGGCCCGCGAGATCGCGGACACGCTCGACCTGCGGGCGCTGCCGCCGGACTTCTACGCCAACCCCTATCCGGTCTATGCGGCCCTGCGCGAGCGCGAGCCCGTCAAGCGCATGCCGGACGGCTCCTTCCTGCTCACGCGCTATGCCGACCTCGTGGCGGTGTACCGCGACGCGCAAGCCTTCAGCTCCGACAAGAAGGTGGAGTTCACGCCGAAGTACGGAGCCGGCTCGCCCCTGCTCGAGCACCACACCACCAGCCTGGTGTTCAACGACCCGCCGCTGCACACGCGCGTGCGCAAGCTGATCATGGGCGCGCTCACGCGCCGTGCCATCGCCGGCATGGAAGCAGGCCTGGTGCAGCTGGTCGATCGGCTGCTGGATGGCATCGAGGCCAAGGGCGGCGGCGACCTGGTGGAGGACTTCGCCTCGGCGATCCCGGTGGAGATCATCGGCAACCTGCTGGGCGTTCCGCACGACGAGCGCGGGCCGCTGCGCGCCTGGTCGCTGGCGATCCTCGGCGCGCTGGAGCCCAGGCTCACGCCGCAGCAGGAGGAACTCGGCAACCGCAGCGTGCGCGAGTTCACGGACTACCTGCGCGGGCTGGTGGCGCAGCGGCGGCGGCAACCGGGCGACCCTGAGCACGACGTGCTGACGCGGCTGATCCAGGGCGAGGAGGCGGGCGAGCAGTTGTCCGAGTCCGAGCTGCTGCAGAACTGCATCTTCATCCTCAACGCCGGCCACGAGACCACGACCAACCTGATCGGCAACGCGCTCGTGGCGCTGCACGAGTGGCCGGCGCAGAAGGAAGCGCTGCTGCGTGGCGCGCTGGACGACGAGGCGCGGATGGCGACGGCGGTCGAGGAGTTCCTGCGCTTCGAGTCGTCGAACCAGCTGGGGAACCGGCGGGCGCTGCGGGCCTGCGAGGTCGGCGGAGTCGCATTGCCGGAGGGAGCGCTGGTCACGCTGTGCATTGGCGCGGCGAACCGCGACCCGGCGCAGTTCGCCCATCCGGATGTGCTCGATCTCGCGCGGCCGGAGAACCGGCACCTGGCTTTCGGGTTCGGGATCCACCAGTGCGCCGGGTTGAGCCTGGCGCGGCTGGAAGGACGGATCGCGATCGGGCGCTTCCTGGCGCGGTTTCGGGCTTATCGCCTCACCGAGTCGCCGACGCGCGGTGGGCGCGCGCGCTTTCGCGGCTTCCTACGCGCGCCCTTCGCGTTTTGAGGGCTCCCGCAGCAAGCGCAGCAAAGCCATCCGATCGACCTTCCCCGCCGCCAGCCTGGGCAGCGCCTCGACGAACACCACCCGCATCTTCAGGCTGCCCCAGCCTTCGATCGCCGTGCGCAATTGCTGCACTGCCTCGTCGCGGCTCGCCCCCTGCGCACACACCACCGCCACGCCCAGCGAAACATCGCTGTCCTCCAGCTCCACCGCCTGCACCGCGCATTCCGCAATCGCCGGCTGCTTGCGCAAGTCCGCCTCCACGTCGGCCGCCGGATACTTCAGGCCGCCGATGTTCACCAGGTCGTCGTGCCGCCCCAGCAGGCGCAACTGGCGATAGCCGACCAGTACGCCATAGTCGCCGCTGACGAACCAGCCGTCACGGAAGGCGGCGGCGGTTTCTTCCGGACGCTGCAGGTAGCCCTCCGCGAGGGCGGCGGTCCGCACGGCAATGGCACCGGCCTGGCCCGCAGGCAGGTCCTCGCCTTGCGGCCCGAGGATGCGCACTTCGACGCCCGCGCAGAGGATGCCGGTGCCGCCGGCGTCGAGCTCCTCGCAGATGCCGCCCGCCTCGTTGCTGCCATAGCGGTTCTTGATCGGCGCGCGGAACATGCGCTCGACCTGCTCACGCAGCGCCGGCGACACCGCGCCGCCGACCGTGGCCGCCCGCACCGGTTCCGGCGCAACGTAGCCCGGCGGCGCTTCGCGCAGCAGGGTCTCCAGCTGCAGCGGCAGGCCCCACACATGGGTGGGCCGCAACGCGGGCAAATCGGCCCCGCGGCCACCCGCCAGCACCATGCCGCCGCGGCGCAGGCAGGCGCTGGAGCGCGTGAAAGCGGCATTCATCACCAGCGGCCCCAGCACCAGCAAGCGGGTCCCGGGCCGGTAGGTGTTCTTCTCGATGCCGGTGGCGACCCACTGTTCCTGCGCCTGGCGCGAGAGCACCATGAACTTGCTGCGGCCCGAGGAGCCGGAGGTGCGCGTGATGCGCTGCGGCTCGTGCAAGCCCAGCGGCTCCCAGGCCGGGCGTTCGCTGCCGAGGGGCTGCGCCAGCTCGCGCACGAGCGCGGCATCCAGCAGCTGGAAGCGCACGCCCACGGGCAGCACCTGCTCGCGCGCCGAGAAGACCCACTGCACCTGGCTGAAAAGGAATTCGGCGTCAGGGTCGCCTTCGGCCTGGAACGACGCAGTCACCGCACCGATGCCCTCGGCGGCCAGCAGCACGACGAGCTGGATGCCGAAGCCCGGGCCGGAGACCGCGATCCGGTCGCCGCGCCGCACCCCCAGGCGCTGGAGCAGCAAGGCGCAGCGCACGAGCATGGCGTGGAGCTGGCCGCGGTCCAGGCCCTCGCCTTCCTCCGCGAAGGCCGGCGCACGGGGTTCGCGCAGCGCCAGTTCCTCGAACAGTTCGACGGTCGTCGGCGGCGTGCGCATGCGCCTATTCCAGCACGTCGCGCAGGTAGACGGAAGACAGGCGCCCGCTCTGCCACAGCTTCGCGGTCGACTCGGACGATGGCAGCAGCAACTGCCGCATCAGGGGCTCCAGCGCAGTCGATTGCACGTCGGCCAGCAACACGTAACGCGTGCGCTCATGGTCGTCGACCTCGTTGAGCCGCCCGATCCAGTCCAGTTGCACCAGCGTCTGCAGCACCGGCTCCAGCTGCAGCAGGTCCACTTCCAGCGCCGCCGCCAGTTCCATGGCGCTCAGCCCGCGCTGCGCCGCGGCCCGCACCTTGTGCAGCTGCTGCAGCACCTCCAGCGCCAGCTGGAACTGCCAGCCGTGGCCGCCGCCGCGCCTGCGCGCGCCCGCCAGCAGCGCCGGCAGGTAGGCGGCGATCACCGCACCCAGCAGCACCGTGACCCAGGCGATGTAGATCCACACCAGCAGGATAGGGACGGTAGCGAAGGCGCCGTAAACCATCGAATAGGTCGGCACCTGCTGGATGTACCAGGCCAGCACGCGCTTGGCGATCTCGATGCCCAGCGCCGCGAACACGCCGCCGGCGATCGCATGCGCGCGTTTCACCGGCGTGTTGGGCACGTAGCGGTACAAGGCGCTCATGGCCGCGGCCAGCAGCAGGAATTCCACCAGCGTCAGCAGCGCCGCGAGTCCGCCCGACATGCCGCCGCCGACCCAGCCGCGCGAGGCCGTCACCACCCAGGAGGTGATGCTCAGGCTCACCCCCATCAGCAACGGCCCGAGCGTGATGGCGGCCCAGTAGATCAGCACGCGCTGCGCCAGCGGCCGTGGCCGGCGCACGCGCCAGATGCCGTTCAAGGTGCGGTCGATCGTGAGTACGAGGGCCAGCGCGCTCACCACCAGCGCGGCGAAGCCGACCGAGCCGAGGCGGCTGGCCTTGCCCGCGAACTGCGTGAGGTAACCCAGCACCTGCCGGGCGATGGTGTCCGGCACCAGGCTTTGGACCAGCCAGCCTTGCAGGTTGGACTGCAGCTTGCCGAACATCGGAAAGGCGGTGAAGAGCGCCAGCGCCACCGTGAAGAAAGGCACCAGCGCGATCGTGGTGGTGAAGGTCAGGCTGCTGGCGGACAGGCCCAGGCGGTCTTCGCGGAAACGCTCGCGCAGCGTCTGCGCCGTGGACAGCCACGGGAAGCGTGCGAGGTCGGCAAGCAGCTGGCGCAGATTCATCGGCCGCTATGATGCCACTCGCCATGCAGTCTCCCGAAAGTGTCGCGGTTCCGCCCGCCGTCGAAGCCACCCGCTGGGTGGCCGTGTCCAGCGTCATCGCGCTGATCGTGCTGGGACTGGTGTGGGAGCTGTGGGCGGCGCCGCTGCGTCCCGGCGGCAGCTGGGTGGCGCTGAAGGTCCTGCCGCTTTGCATTCCGGTCGCCGGCCTGCTGCGCCGTCGCATGTACACCTATCGCTGGGTCAGCCTGCTGGTGTGGCCCTATTTCATCGAGGGCGTGGTGCGCGCCACCAGCGAACGCGGGCCCGCCGTGCCGCTGGCCGCGCTGGAAACGCTGCTCACCCTGATCCTGTTTGCCGCCTGCGCCCTGCACGTGCGGCTGCGCCTGCGGAGCGTGAAGCCATGACCGAACTGATTGCGCAACTGAAGGCTGCCGTGGGCGCCGCCCACGTGCTGACCGAGGGCGACCTCAGCGCCTACGAGCAGGACTGGCGCAAGCGGCGGCGCGGCAAGGCGCTGGCGGTGGTGCGGCCCGGCTCCACGGCGGAAGTGGCCGCCGTCGTGCGCCTGTGCGCCGCCGCCGGCGCGCCCATCGTGCCGCAGGGCGGCAACACCAGCATGGTGGTGGGGTCGGTGCCGGATGCGTCCGGGCGCGAAGTGGTGCTGAACCTCACGCGCATGAACCGCATCCGCGCCATCGATGCCGGCAACCTGACCATGACGGTCGACGCCGGCTGCGTGCTGCAGAACCTGCAGCAGGCGGCGGAAGACGCGGGCTTCCTGTTTCCCCTGAGCCTGGCGGCCGAGGGCAGCTGCACCATCGGCGGCAACCTCGGCACCAATGCCGGCGGCACGCAGGTGGTCCGCTACGGCAACACGCGCGAGCTGTGCCTGGGACTCGAGGTCGTGACGGCGCAGGGCGAAGTCTGGGAAGGCCTCTCCGGCCTGCGCAAGGACAACACCGGCTACGACCTGCGCGACCTCTTCATCGGCAGCGAAGGCACGCTGGGCATCATCACCGCCGCCACCATGAAGCTCTACCCGCTGCCGGCGGCGCAGCTCACGGCCTGGGCCGCGGTGCCGTCGCTGGAGCATGCGGTCAAGCTGCTGGGGCTGGCCCACAAATACCTGGGCGCGGGGCTCACCGGCTTCGAGGTGATGGGCCAGTTCGCCCTGAGCCTGGTGGTGAAGCACATGCCGCAGCTGCGCGTGCCGTTCCAGGCGGACTCGCCCTACTGCGCGCTGCTGGAAGTGTCGGACACCGAGTCCGAGCCGCACGCCCGCGCGCAGTTCGAGCGCCTGCTGGAAGCGGCGCTGGAAGATGGCTGCGCCACCGACGCGGTCGTCGCCGAAAACATCGCGCAGGCCCGCGCCCTGTGGCACGTGCGCGAGAACATCCCGCTGGCCCAGGCCCAGGAAGGCCTGAACATCAAGCACGACATCTCGATTCCGGTGTCGCGCATCCCGGACTTCTGCGCCGAGACCGATGCGCTGCTGGCCCGCGAAATCGCCGGCGTGCGGCTGGTCAACTTCGGCCACCTGGGCGACGGCAACCTGCACTACAACGTGCAGGCGCCGGAGGGCGGCGACCCTGTGGCCTTCCTGCGGGAGCAGGAAGCCAAGGTCAACGGGCTCGTCTACGACCAGGTGAAGAAATTCGGCGGCTCGATCTCGGCGGAGCACGGCATCGGCGCCCTGAAGGTCGATTCGCTGCCGAAGTACAAGTCGCCTGTGGCGCTGGACATGATGCGGGCGTTAAAAAGGGCACTGGACCCCCAGAATTTGTTGAACCCCGGGCGGGTGGTGGCCCTCTGAAGAACCCGGATAATCCTGCCATGCGTCCCGTCCGCTCCCAATACGAAGACTTCATGCGCCATGTCTACACGCATGGCACGGCCAAGACCGACCGCACCGGCACCGGCACGCGCAGCGTCTTCGGCTACCAGATGCGCTTCGACCTGAGCGAAGGCTTTCCGCTGGTGACCACCAAGAAGGTGCACCTGAAGTCCATCATCCACGAGCTCCTGTGGTTCCTGGAAGGCTCGAGCGACAACAACAAGCTGCGCGAGCGCGGCGTGACGATCTGGGACGAGTGGGCGCGCCCCGACGGCGACCTGGGCCCGGTGTACGGCGTGCAGTGGCGCAGCTGGCCGACGCCCGACGGCGGCACCATCGACCAGATCGCCGAGGCGGTCAGGACGATCAAGACCAACCCGGATTCGCGCCGCATCATCGTGAGCGCCTGGAACGTGGCCGACATCCCGAAGATGGCGCTGGCGCCTTGCCATGCCTTCTTCCAGTTCTACGTGGCGGACGGCAAGCTGTCGTGCCAGCTGTACCAGCGCAGCGCCGACATCTTCCTGGGCGTGTATCTTCTTGGTCATATTCCCGCCCCTGTCTGTGAAGCAAATTCCTTTGCCGGCAACGACTTAGCCGCGAACAAGCTACCCGGACACGTCCGGGAAGGGACCCGCCAGGGGGCTGCACGGCCCGGCCGGCTGGGCGCGGGCGAGAGGTCCTGTGTTCTCTGGTCCCAAAACTGGCCCTGCCGGGGAGCCACTGCCCGCCGGCCCTCGAGCCACAGGCCCCTGCGGCAGACCGCGGGCGCCCGCAGGCAAACCCTGTCCGGTACGGTCAACTCGTGAGTGCGACCGACGGGTCACCCGCCGCCGGGCCCGAGGCTAATGAGTCGACCTCAGGCGAGTCCAACGCCGGCGACGGCTCCATCGAGAAAGTCATCTCGGACATGTTCCGGGACTTCTCGGGCGACGAAACCGGTGGCCGCCACGCGATTCGCGGTTTCACCTTTCAGATTTGGAATGCGGTCTTAGAGGCCCTGCGGGAGCACGCCAAGGGCGGCAACTACGCCGTCGTCATGGAGTGGCAGCAGGACGTGGCCATCCTGAACTCGCCCACGGCTCCCGACAAGGTCCGCTTCATCCAGCTCAAGAAGCACGAGACCGGTGTCGTGTGGACCTTGGCTTCCCTGATTCAGGGCGAGGATGCGGCGGACTCGGAGGCCGCGGCAAATGACGACGCCGTGGCGGACCCTAAAGTGCCCGCGCCGGCAGATGACGCCCATGACGGCAAGAAGAAAAAGCCTAAAAAGCCCACCGCGCCCAAGCAGTCCATCCTGAGCAAGCTCTACAAGCAGCGCACCCGTTTTACGGACTTGGCCGGGTGCACGCTGGAGTTCGCATCCGAGGCCCAGTTCAGAATTGAGGGTGACGACGCGAAGGTCGTCACCGCGCCGCACGTCGAACTGGACAAGCTGCCCGGCAAGGAACTGCAGCGGGTCAAGGAGGCCCTGGCCAAGCAACTCCGCCTGGGTGACGGCGAGACCCTTGACCTCAGCGACTTCTGGCTGCGCACCACGGACTGCCCTGTGAACAACGGGCACCTGCACGTCATCGGCGAGCTAGCCAAGATGCAGTTCGATGACGCGATGGAGCCCATGGAGGGGTCGGCGTCGTTCCTCGCGGTTCTTGCCATCGGGTCGCACGTGAAAATTCTTGCCGGTAACAAGAAGATGGCAAAGAACTTGCCGGAGCTTCTCGAGCGTGCGTTGACACGCAAGGACGTGAACAAGTACCTCACCGCGGCCAACCAGCACACGGCGCCCACGAGCGAGCTTCTGAAAACCTTCATCAGCAACCTGGCTGCGGAGGGAGCGCCGCTGGACACTCGCCGGCAGATGAGCCGCGAGGTGCCGCGCTCCTGCAGCGACATCAAAGACCGAGCGGGTCCTGCACCCCTTGTGACTGCGCGCCTTCGCAGCGTCTACGAGCAGCATGGCGAATATCACGCGGCCACCTCACTGGTACAGCTGCTTCAGCAATGGTTCGACGACTTCAAGACCGAATGTCCCGCTGATGCAAGCGCGTATAAGCGGGAGTACCTGTACTGTCTCATGGCGATGATTTACGAAGATGCAGCCCCAACAAAACACCTACCATCTCTTCCGCCTGATTCGCAACCTGAGGACGGGCAATGAAGCGAACCGTGACCTTTCACGCGCTCTCACTAATCTCCGAAAGAGACGGCAACGCGCGGCGGGTAGCCTTCAGCCCGCACAAGAATCTGCTGGTCGGGCCCAATGAGTCAGGCAAATCCCGTGTCCTGAAACACGCGGTTTGGGCGCTCGGTTGCGAGCCCAGGCGCGCTGCGGGCGACTGGGACAGCAACGTTGTAGCCGCGCTGGAGCTGTCTGTCGGCGCCAAGCGATACACCTTCGTTCGCCAGGGCATGCGCATGCGCGCCGCGTTCGACCATGACGGCAAACTCCTTTTCGCAACGGAGAGTGGCGCGCGATGGGCAGAGTTCTTCGCGGAGACGTTCGAGTACACCCTGAGGCTGCAGGGCCAGAAGGAAGGCAGCTACGGCTTTGCCGGACCAAACTATGCCGTGCTGCCCTATTACATCGACCAGGAAGGCGGCTGGGGGCTCAAGTGGGATAACTTCGGATACCTCACGGCATTCGTAGGTTGGGAAAAGCCCGTCTTCGAGTCGTTCACTGGGCTGCGACCGCTGCGATACTATGAAGCCGGCTTGCGGAAGAACGAAATTGCTTTCAAGCTGAAGGAAGCACGCAGCCAGGACCGACTGCAGGAGCGCTCGTTCAAGCAGGTCACTGCCCTGCTCCCTCCGGCTGACGCGACTCTGGACGAAAGCCTCTTCGCGCAGGACCTGCAGGAGCTTGCGCAGCGGGTGACTGAGCTGACTCGAGACGAGGAAGAACTGCGCACCGCGCTAGTCGACGTCGCCATGACACGCCAGGAGAAGCACTCGCAGCTGAAGATGGCGGCGCGTTCGGAGCAGGCTCTTGTCGACGACTTGGCGTACTTGTCGCGCTATCCGGACGACACGGGCGTGGAGTGCCCGACCTGCGGCCAACTTCACAAGACTTCCTTTGCGGCGCGAATCGAGCTCGCGGGTGACGCGCAGGACGCGCATCAGCTGGTGCTGGCGGTTCGCGAGCAGATTGAAAGTCTGCGGACCAAAGAGGCTGAGTTGCAAGCCAAGCTGCGCAATGTCCGCGCTGGCCTGGAGCGAGTGCGTCAGTCCCTGTCGCGCAAACACGAGAGCAAGACCGTCCTTGACGTCGTTGCTGCCAAAAGTCGCGATACCCTCGAGCTCGCCTATAACTCCAGTCGCCGCGACATTCGCGCGCAGATTGACGCCTTGCAAGAAGAGCAGGAGGAGCTGGACGCCGAGCTTGCCAAGTTCACCGATAAGGGCCGTGAGGACCGCGTGCGCGCCCGCTACAAGGAGGAGCTGCTGTCATATGCCGACCGGCTGGGGGTCAACCCGAGCGAAGTCGCGCGCCTGAGCATCGGGGCACGTCCCCGCCTTGCGCAGGGCAGCTCTGGTCCGCGGGTGTACCTGTCCATGTACATGGCGCTCATCGCGACTGCTGAATCGACGGGGGACAGCCCGCGGCTCCCCTTCATCGTCGACTCGCCCAGGCAGCAAGACTTAGGGGATGAGAACTTTGCCGACGTGCTCACCACGATTTTTGAGCAGTCCAAGGCTCACCAGATTTTTGTCGCCAATGTATCCCAACCACCCGGCTGGCAAAAACCAGATGACTGCGAAGTGCTGCGGTTCGAGGGCAAGCGCGCACTGCTGAAGGAAGACAGCTTTCGCGAAGTGGCCCAGGGCGTCGGGCCCTTGGTGAAGGCGATGCGGGACGAACTTGAACGGCAGCGCGAAGCGCAAGCCGCCGAGGAACAGGCTTCCGACTATGAGTCCCGTGAAGGCTCCGAAACGGCCGAGAACAGCGACGAGTGAGCGGGGCGCGCCGCCAAGTCATCTTGGGCGCGCCGGGATGTTGACCGCTTTGCCGCGACAGGCGTGGTCAGGTCGCTGGCGCGCAGCTGACTGTCTTCTTGCCCGTCGACGCCGCCGACCCTCTACGGGAGCGGCTGCTGCCGGCATCCAGCGCCCGCGCCGGCTCTACCGGCTTTCGCGCGGCACGTCTTGCCTGCAACACGGCACTGCTGGCAACCTGCATCTGGCGCTCGAAGTAGGCAAGCTGCTTCTCGGCCATCGCAACCAGATTCTCCGCATTCGGATAGTCCGGGCGAGCTTGCCAGTACTGCACCTCTTCCTTGGCTGCCGTGACCTCGGCATGCGCCAGGCTCAGGTGCCTGCCAAGAACGACGTTGCGTTCTTCCGCGGTCAGTTCCACTTCCCTGGTTGACAGCCCGCCAAAGCTGTTGTCTGCCACGCTCACGGCCTGGCAGTACTCACCCCGGACCATGACGGTCAGAACCTCATGGCCGAAATTCTTGACGAGCGTGATGATGGAGCCACCGTCCGAGCGCTTATGCGCGGCACTGATGATTTTCACGCTCTTGTTCTGAACCATTGAGCGTTGTCCGCTGAGGTCGCAGGTTTCAAACCGCCATCGGCGCGGTCAGTGGCGGATGGTGCTGATATCCCTCCAGAGTGAAGTCTGAGGGCTCCACCTTCTCCAGCCACTCAGGTTCGTATATGCCGGTCTTGCTGTATTCGGGAACGCGGTCAGCGATGACCAGCCGCGGAGGCGGGAATGGCTCGCGCTTGAGTTGCTCCTGGAGCATGTCCACGTGGTTCTCGTAGATGTGCGCATCACCGATAAAGTACGTGAACCACCGCGGCGTATAGCCGGTGAGACGCCCAACCAAGTGCAGTAGCGCCGCACCTTCTGTAAGGTTGAAAGGAGTGCCCAACCCAAGGTCGTTTGAACGCACGTACAGGCACAACGAAATCTCGCCTGAGCCCTTATTCACAAGGAACTGATAGAGCAGATGGCAAGGGGGCAGTGCCATCTCGTCAAGCTGTGCCCAATTCCAGCCGTGGAAAAGAATGCGTCGGCTCGACGGGTCTTTGATGATGGTGTCCAGGCAGTGCCGCAACTGGTCTACATCCTTGTGGAGTATGACCACCTCCTCCTCGTCGTAGGGCTGCACATGGCCCACGACCCGGTAGCCCGCAGATTTGGCTGATTCAATCCGCACAAAGTCAGGGCTGAGCATCTTGAAGGCTGGCCATTGGCGCCACTGGACCCCATAGACAGGCCCCAGGTCGTCAGGCCCCTGGCGAAACGGGTTCTCAAGCCACTGCTTGTTCTCATTGGCGTTCTGGTCCCACACCTTGCAGCCAAGCTTCCTGAAGTCGGCGGCACTCCTGCTCCCGCGCAAAAAACCCACCATCTCTCCGATGGCAGATTTGAACGCAAGCTTCTTGGTTGTGACTGCAGGGAACCCCTTCTTCAGGTCCATGCGCATCATCGCGCCAGGCACGCTCAGGGTGCGCACACCGGTACGGTTCTCCTGCCACTGGCCCTGTTCGAAGACCTGTTGAACTAGCTCCAAATACTCGCGCATTTCGTTTGCTCCAGCTTGGTAGTCATGATACTTGAGCAGCCTGGCGCCCCCGTTTGGGAGCGTGGCGCCTTGGGCTCTTTTCCTTGCGAGCTGCTGCTGTTTGGGCCTGTACTTCGGCGAGTTCCTCTCGGGCCCGCCTGACCTGCTCCGTGGTGACCGCGAGGGCCTGCTTTCGCTCGGCAATCTGGGAGTCCATGGTGACGTACTCGTCGAGCCCGCGCACCTTGGAACGCTGCTTGCGCTTCGCGTCGATGTACGGCGCTACTGCTTCTGGACTACTGGAGCGCGCAGCCTCTGTGACCCTGAGCTCGACGTTGTGGTAGTTAATGGCGTGTTTCAGTCCGCCTGACTGGACGACGGCAATCTCCTCAGCCTCAGTTTCCGCGCCAGTGCGGCTATTGAGATACGTGGCACGCAAGCGGTGTCCGTGGCCATCAACACCCGCAGCATCGAACACCTTCCGCAGCAAGTTACTGACGCTGCGCTTGTTCAGAGCCTTGCCCGTCTTGTTCGACAGAAAAATCTCTGGCGGCTCCTTGTACTCTTCTCCGTACTTCTTCTTGAATCGCTTGACGATGTCAGCCCTGGTCCCGTGGATGTACTCACGGGTCTCCTGCAGCAGGTCCGGCAAGACGTCGACCGACTGCACCCTGCCGCCCTTGGTCACATCAAGGTCGACCGACTTCGTCAAGCCGTCGAACATCAACTTGTCAATTTCTCGCTCAGATGGAATGTTCTTGACCTTCAGGTTCACCCATTCGATGCGGCGCAAACCATCCAGGCGATACCAGCGAATCAAAAGCGTGTCGCGCTCGGCGGTCCCCCTTCCGAAGAGCCTTTGGACCTGGGTAAGCAGCTTCTCGATGTCGTCGTCGCTTGGGATGGGAAGCTGCTCTCTCCTGGTGTCCCTGGGCCGCAGCGCCGACACGACGCCATACTTGGCACGGGGCTTGTCGGGAAGCGTGCGGGCAAGTTTGCAGCTCAGTCTGGGCTTAAATTTTTCGTCATCCGTCAGTCCAGGTATACGCACGGAGTGTGTGACAAGTCCCTTGATTTCAAGCCAGCAGAAGCAATTGAAGACCGCATCGCAGCGGTCGCGCCGTGTGGAGGGCTTGTTGCCAGCGAGCTCCTGAGAAGCCAGCCACGCCTCCAGTTGCTCGTCGCAGAACCTGGGAAGCACCTGGCCTACTGTGGAAGCGCCAAGGAATAGCTGACCCACCACCGGCAGCTTGGCGTCTTGCGCAATCCGGCGCTCGATGAAGTTACAAAGATGCAGCAAGCGTTCGGCGATGGCGCCCACCGAACCCTCCCGAAGTCCTTCCCTCAAGAAAGTGTGTCGCAGGTAGTGGCAGAAGGGCTCGATGAAGCACGAGCTGGAATCGACAAGTTGCGGCAGAAGTGAGCGCGAAATCCCGTTGTGGATGAAGCTCTCGTCAGTGAACTCAATCCGGCATGTCAAGGCCGGTTCTCCTTGCCGGTGCCCTTGGCAGCAACGCCGCGGATAGGCGAGACCTTGTTGATTTTCGCGGCGAGAAGCGCATTGTCCTCGGTCAGGCTCTTGACCTTCTCGCGCAAGTTCGTCACCTCGATGCTGATGGCGACGTACTGGTTCACGTAGCTCTGGGCCTTCTTCAGCGACTTGTCCAATTGCTGTTGGAGCTGCGTAACTTCGTCTGTCTGAACCACCCTCTTGCGGCGCCCAGCCCTGAACTGCTTCAGGAGAGTTTGGACCTTCTCGCGCTCGTCAATCAGAGTGTCGTAAAGAATCGACCGCGCCACCTTCTTGAGCCCTTTCGTTTCATCCTCCCAGTTGCAAAAGTCCACCAGATAACCGTCATCAGGATACTCGCCCCACTTCTTGTCTTTGACGATTCTCTCGAGCTCGTTGAACTTGGCGTCGAAGTTGCTCTTGGCTCGCTCATGTTCAGTGACAGAGACATGAGTCTCAGGTAGCTGGGCAGCAATGTTGTGCTCAGCTCTCATGAAATGTCCTCCACGAGCTCCAGCTTCGCGACAATCCGCCTGGACGCTTGTCGCATCAGAGCAGGGGCACGTTCAGACTCGGCGACTTTCTTGTGAGAATCAAAGCAGCCACGCAGGTAGCGCTGGTGCGGCGTGAAGCGCAGAATTTTCGAGCACCCGCTGCAGGTCCCGGGGCTGGCGCGCTCCGTGCGCGGCGTCCCCGAGTCCTTGTTGCAGTCGGAACCACTCTCCTCGCCCGATGCTGTGGAGAAGCAGTAGCCCCAGAGAAAGGCTTCGATGTTCGCGCCAGACCGCTCCAGGAGGCGCCCGATGCGCGGAGCAGCTTTCTCTGCTGTCATCACATGGGTGAATCGCGCCATGCGCGCACAGAGGCGCTCGGCTGCCTTCAGCAGCCGCGGACGGCCGGCGAACTTGAGCTCACCCAGTGCTGCCCTGGACAGGATGAGGGCTGCTCGTTCGCGGTTGGCGACCGTGACGGGACGGCCGACGCGCTTTTCCGTGCAATAGCGGCGCGTCTGTTTACGGTTCCAATGGCGCAGGTGGAAGGACAGGGCATCAATGTCCCCGTAGTCATAGGCCCACACGTACATCACCGCGAAGAAACGCCTGAACTGGTGGGGCGCGAAGCACCACCTCGTTCCATCCTCCAGGGGCGGCACATCCACGAAAAAGCCGAAGTTGCGCAGGTCGTTGCGGATGGAAGTGATTGGCTCGCCCTTCGAGTTGACGCCGCGCACCTCGCCGCTGCCAGGCACTTTCACCTGCAGCAGGAAGTCCGTGCCACTCGCGGCGCGAGCCGACTTGCTCAAGCGCTCCAGCACCCGCACCGCCTTAACGACCAGGTCCGGGACCGGGATGTACGTGTAGTCCTGCAGGGTCTTGTGAATGAAAACTCGCAGCCAGTACTTCCCCGACTTGTCTTTCTCGATGCACCCGGCCTTCAGGCACCTGATTTCAGAAGCCCTGCGTGCCGTGAAGGCTGCAACGATGACAACGCAGGCGGTCTGCAGGAACACGAGAGCCGTGCGAAGACTCAGCCCGGAGCGCACTGCCACGCTTGCTTCCGCAAGGTCCGCCAGAGCATCCTCAGGTCTGGCTCTGCCTCGATGGATGATGGGGAAGGGAGACGCAGGGCCCTCCAGCTTGGGGGGGCGCGCCCGCACAATTTTGAGCAGGTCCCTTCGGTCCACCCCCTCATGTTTCTCGACCCACTTCATCAAGGCGAGTAGCGGCCGCGCGTAATCCATCACCCACCTTGCGGACCGCTCAATGAGAGTGATGGCCACCTTTACAGGCACAGTCGGGGTGCGACCCACGCGGCCCAATCCCAGCGACTTGATTTCAGCAGACAGGTCTCGGTGCCTGAACGGATGAAAGCAGATGTGGTCATCAAGGAACCGCCGGTGTGTGTACAGCAAGAGAAGCGGCAGCAACAGGTTGCTGACGCGCTGGGGGTTGACCAAGCCGTTACGCTTGCCGGCATTCTGATTCGGCGCGCCTTTGCCACGTGGCATGTCACCGACTTGCGCGGCAGCTCCAGCCTCCGCCTCAACCTTCTCCGCTTCTTCCTCCTCCTCCTCGTCCTCTTCTCTGTCTTCTTCCGCCAAAGCTTGCGTAACGGCCGCGTCGGCTTCAGAGCCTTCATCGTTCGCTGCCGGTGCGCTCAGCCCGGCGATGGATTCTGTGGCATCCTTCAGCGCCCTCGCGCGCTGCTTGGGGTCGCTGTAGAAACCGCACGCTACTTCCAGCTTCGAGAGGGCGTCCGCGATTTCGGACGTGATGTGCTGGGACCCTCCAAGTTGGTCGACGAACTCGCGCCGATTCAGCCTCACCTGAGAGTTAGCGGTGCGCCAAGGGAAGCAGTCAAGGCTTTTCGCAAGCCGCTCCTCCTGAGAATCCTCAGGGCTGAAGCCTGCCCTAGCCACCTTCTGCTCGATAAGACGCTGCAGCCGGCCTCGTGAATTCAGCAGCGCATGCGCACCTCTCACTGCGCCAGCCTTGAACTCCTCGACGTGCCTCATCTCGAGCTCTTCGAACTTTTCGATGTGCCTAGAGAGCATCCAGTAAATGAGCGTGAAGAGGCTCTGAGCGAGTGTGTACTGCGTCAGCGCGCCTCTTGCAGTGGCGAAGGGGCCTGTGCGGATGCCATAGACCAAGCGTTTGGCCGACTCAAGCAAGTGGCGATACTCGCCCAGCCTGCCAAACTCCCCCAGCGGAGCGTCCCAGTGGATGGTTATTGTCCGAGCGTCTCCAACGTCAAAGAGCTCCCAAATGAGGCTCCCGTAGTCAGAGAGCAGCCACTTCGGTTTGCGGCCTTTCTGGCGCGTGAGGGCAGCGGGAATTGCATCGCCGAAGGTGTGTTTTTGAAGTGCTTGTCCCATTGCGGCTTCTCAGTAAAGGGGGAACGGCTCGTACTCGTCCTGGCGCTTGGCGACGAGGTCTCTGGCTTGTGCAACGATGTCCGCGGTATCGCCTGTGGCGAGCTTCCGAAGCGCAACCTCGGTGAAGGCCAAAGTTGGCAGCCAACACTGCTCCCAGGCGTAGATGTCCTCTCCGGCGAGTTCATTCTGTTGACGATTGAGGTGCTGGTTCAGGTAGAGCAGGTCGGCCACGTTTTCAATAGTCGCGACGACCCAGTACACGCGGTTGTCTTCCGACGCTTCAGCAGATTCAGTTGCCTTCTGGACTCCAGCCATGGGGTCGAGACTCGCAATTCCGAGCCCTGTTCGCGCGCCTTCTGAGACCAGCCAGTCGAAGACCTGCTGGGACATCCCAAGCTTCACCGCAGCCTTGTCGATGGTGACCACGGCCATCGCCTGCAGCCGGTCCACATACTCCCGAATCATCTCGCTCCAGAGCAGCTCGTTGGTCCACTTTCCTGTGTAGTGGTCCAGCGTGGTTTCGTCATCCTCGTGGTCGGCACGCTCCTTGGCAGCCTGCAGCCCTGCCGGGTGGTGGTGGTGAACCGCCATGAGCACCGACACGCGGATGGACGAAGCGGTGAAGCGAAACTGCAGCCGCTCCCAGTGGCGCAGGACGAACTTATCTACTTGCTCCGCCAGCCGGTAGGCCTTGGCTGCACCTACGACGCCGCCGGTGTCCCACGTCAGGAGCAACCGACCAGCAACTTCATCGGTCGCCATCTCGCGCATCGCTGCCGACACCTGGATGTACTCCTGCAACCCCTGTATGGACGACAGCTTCTGGCCAGGCTCCGGCTCGATGTTGAGATAGTCTCGGATTTGCTTGCCGCCAGCCCTTCGCTTGGGACCAAACTTCACAAGCTGCTGGCCCTTGCTGTCCAACTCCCCGAAGCAACTGAACGGGGTCTCGCGCACAACCTCGACGTTGGCGCCGGAATCGACCAGGAGCATCAGATACAGGCCCGTGACGAACCGGATATGGGGGTGCAGATACGCTTGCAGCGTCGGTCGTCCTCCATACCTCTTGGTAAGCCAGTCATGCCGGCCAGTGTTGCTTCCCACGCCTAACACTCGGCCGCCGTTCTCAGCGAACATGAACTTGACGGCGTTGGCCAACGCGACTTCAGGTGTTGAGAGAGTGAACAGCTGGTTGAAGCTCCTTTGCCTCTCGCCAGCCGTGGTGCTGAGTTCATCGAAGTGCGCGAGGATTTCTGCCGGCGTAAGCCCTTGCGAGGCAACCAGGACCTGCCCTTTGCGCCAGTGGTCTCTCCATGCCAAGCAGTCCGCCTCGGCGCACTCGCGAATGGCCGCAAGGCGTCGGTCGTTGAGCTCGATGGCTGCCTTTGCGAGCTCGGACGACGTCATTGCCGCCACGGCTTTGGCTCCGACGTCCTGACACAGCGCCTGGATGAACTGCCTGGCCTGGGGTTTGTCCGACTTCTCGAACTTAGTGACCAAGCTTTTGACGGCCCCCTCCACCAACTCTGGCGTGAACAGTTGGGCGAGCGACTTCCTCGGTGCGGCCAGAGCTTGTCGATGCGAGCCTTTGAAGCCTGGTAGGTCTACGGAAACCACAAGGTCGTTCTGCGCTAGATGCATCCAAATCTTGCGCGCCCTCAACACCTCGTTGTCCGCCGTCGCCAGTTTCCGGTCCCCCCCCCGCGCGCGCCCTTCTCACGCTCAAGCTCACGCCATTCGTGGAGCAGCGCCTCCCACTCGTCCTGCGAGATTGCATCCGCGGGGCCGCTACTTAACTGGGAAAAGAGGCTGGCATGACGCCCGCTCTCTTTCTCCTGAAGCATGTACGCAAGGAGCTTGCGAGCTGTCTCGCGGTAGTCCTCAATCGTGTCTTCGACTCCGGCATCTGCCGCCAGCTCCGATGCGAGCTTGACGTAGCCCTCCACGAAGGGCTCACCCAGGGCGAGGTAGGGGCGCCCGTCCAGCACACTTCGTCCAGTCAGGCCGACATAGCGTGGAAGCGGCAGTGCAGGGTCCGGCTTCTTACCGCTGCGCCGCTGCTTCTTTGGTTTGCGTGCCATAAGGGCACCGAGTGACACCCCAGGCGGAATAACACCGCGGGCGGCAAGTAACCGCACGACAAAGTCGCGGAACGCGAATTGCACCGTACCCCTGGTGAAACCACGACTTTTGGCGACCCAGGCCTTGTACTCCTCGGTGAACGCTGTCCACTGCGCCCCGGTCCCCTGCCAAGCCCAACCAGGTGTAGCTGCCGTCTCGCGCTGCACGAAATCGCGCATCTGCTCCATCACTTCACAGAACGGCCGCACCCACCGGTGCAGCCAATCAGGCGTGCGGATGCCGGCCTCTTTGGTGCGAATCACCGCGCAGCCGGCCAGCAGGAAGTCATCCCCCAGCACTGCCGCACAGCATCGGACCTCGTACGTGCCCATGTGCGTCTTCGCAAGCAACAGCGGGTCACACGCTTCGCGCAGCACGCGCTCCTGATACACACGAGAGCTTACCGAGCCACCCATGTCACAACCCGCTAACCGTTCGCATCGCCATGTCAGAAAGCATCACCCCCTCTTCACCGACTGAATTGGTCAGACTGAGTTCTTGCGCAAACGGCTGGTCATTGACGTTGCCGCGAAGCCGAACGTCGGCGCCAATCCGGACGTCTTCTTCTACCAGCGTGCCGACGGCGAGATGGTCCAAAGCATCACTTGGCATCAGTCGCCTGAAGACCCGGCGTGTTGTCCAAGACTTTCCGCAACAGCTGCTGGCCGGTAACTTCTGCGCGGGTCCGCGCATCCTGTGCATCCTTTAGACGCTCAGCCAAGCCGATTCGCTGCGCCTCCGAGGCGGCTAGCCTGCCTCTCGTTTCCTCCAATTCGGTGTGCAGCTTCTCCACCTTGGCTGCCGCGTGCTCGAGGCGGCCTTCGATTTGTCGCCCGGCATCAGCTCGCGAGTGCAGCGCGATGCATTCGTGCGTCTTGGCTTCCAGCTGCTGCCTGAGCTCCGCTTCCACACGAAGGGCGTCGGCGACCTCGTTTCTAGTCCGCTCTCCAAGTGCCTCTAGCCGGCCGGCGCGTTCCTCTAACTCCCGGAGCTGGTCTCTGGCTATCGCAAGAGCCTGCCTGGCGCTTTTTGCTTCCGAGTGGACGGCATCCAGCTGCTTGGCAAGCGACTCGTTCTGGGAGCGAAGCGCTTCGGTGATGCCGGACTGCTCTACCGCCGAGACTTGCAATGCCGCAACTCGCGATTCGGCCTCGGCCTTCGCAGCGCGGAATGCCTCGTTCTCCGCAACGACCACATCGAGCGAAGCTCCAAGGTCAGCTAGTTCTGCGGACAGCTGCGACGTGCGCTCTTGTACAACTCTCTCGATGTCGCGCGCCAGTTCCCGAAGAACAAGCGCCGACAACGGCGGTGTATCTCCAGGTTCCGCGGCTTTGCGAGTACGTTCAACCGCCCGGTAGTGCTCGCACAGTGTCGTGCGGGAGCCTCTGAAGGCTAGCTCCTCATGCACTTTTCGGGTGGAAATCGGCTTTCCTGCGGCTTCGAGATTCTCGTACGCTCCTTTGACTTCTTCGAATGTGAGCTGGCCGGGTCGGGTCATGCGCCGCGAGCATGACTGAACATGGCCGCTAGCGCCGGTTCCGGTTTAGCAGCTATCGGTTTTTCTTGCACAGTTCTCGAAATCTGTGTAAGCGAACCGGGCATCGGAGTCGGGAGCCGGGGCGCGTAGGAGCGAGCGCGGAAAGAGCGCGACGAGCGCGACTGAATTCTGGCCCAGACTCGTGCTTTCGAGGCACGCTCACCATAGCGCCTCCGATTCAGTGAGGTCCCAAGCGCCTGAGCCGGCAGCGTGTCATCCCTATTGCGCGATGTCGCATACCGTAACGCCGTAACGCCGTAACGCCGTACCACCGTAACACCGTACCATACCGTGCCGCGTACCACTACTGGTCGTCGCTGGTGAGCTGCTCGCTTCTAGGCCAACCGCCGCAGGCGCTGGGACCGAGCCGTGGCTCTCAGGAGTGGAGGCGGCGCTCGGCCGATGCTCCGGGATGGCGTCCGCGGAGGGCTCTCAACTTCATCTATCTCGGTCTACGTGGCGCCTGGTCCCAAGGACCTGGTCGTCCCCGCGTTTCTGAATTGGACCAGCTACTTTCCGTAGGGGCTCGTACTGCAAGAAGATGCTTGTCGGGAGCGTTCGGGCACTCCGGACGTTACAGATGACAGTTTCGGCTGGCAGTGGTTCGGGCTTCGGACTGGGAGGACGCAGAAACCTGGGCGAAGGTCTTTCCCCTCGCCGACAAATTCCTGACCGCAATCTTCTTCGACCAGTTCGCGCAGGTCGATGCGATTTGGGGGAACGACTTCTTCAGTCGCCTTGAACCTCGGCCAGTATTCGCGCTGGTAGCGCCCAAGAGAAGCGGTCCCGCGCGCCTCGAGAAGCCGGGGCGTCGACTTCTGCAGACCTCCTATGCGCTGCACCACTGGGCGCGGTACCGAACTTGGCCTGCTAAGCCGCCGCGCCCCGGGGAGCTGGCAGACGCCTTGGGCATGCGCCCGGAAGACGCTAGCAACTTGTTCGACGGCACGACGAAGCTCAGTTTTCAGCACTTCGAAAACCGCTGGGGTCATTTCGCTACCCATTTCGGTCTCAAGCACGGCGTAACTTTTCCCGCGCCACTCGCTGCCGTTGCAATCTACTGGCAAAACACCCTGGTCTCAGTGACTCCTGAGCACAAGCTGAGGTCATTCATAATCTTGGACTCGGGCTACGACCAACTTTGGCGCTGGCGACGGGATGGCCTGGCCGCCCAAAGCACGGGGACCGAGCCCTGGGCGAGCTGGATGGGATGATTAGTCCTGCTCTTGCTGGCGCTCCTCCCAGTCGTTTGGACGCCCCGTCTTCGCCCCGAGAGCGCCAGTACTCGTCGTTATTGGGGTTCAGCTGATTCGAGTGGCTGTCGTTGTCATGCTGTTCTTGCGCGGGGGTGCGGCTCATTTGGCAGACTTCCCGCGTGAGGCTTGCGCCAAGTGGCGCTGCATACGCCCGATGTAGCTTCCTTTAGGAACTGCGCCGCCGCCGTTGCGAGCAACGCCCCCTGCATGCGCTGCAAGTCTGTTTGGCTGAGAAGATGGCGCCCTGGCGCCCGAGGCTTGGTGGGAGACACTGATTCCGTGGTGAACATGGCCACGTCGGCCACAAACAGAAGTTGCAGGCGCCTCAGACATGCCGCTCCTCCAGGATTTTTCACTTTCGCGGCCGATGATTGCACGTGACTGGCATCTAGCGAAGCCGGCTGCCCGTCGTGCCCTCGAACAACAGCCCAATAACCATAGAGCCATCGTTCGCGACCTTTTTTGATGCACTGCACCAGTTCAGAGTACGCTGAACAATCTCCTGCACGGCAACGAGCCGGGCCTCCGCTCTGCCAGACCCCCAGCCGCTGGCTCTTAGGTATTCGTGAATAGGGAGCTCTCGCCCAAGGTGCACCTTAGCTGAAGCTGCGACAATCGCGCCCTAGACAACCGCTTAGCTACCACGTTTACGGACGTCCAATACGGTTCTAGCCGCTTCAAGGCCCTGGTTGGCGACGTTGAAGTCAACCGGCGCGCTCTGAAGTGTGATTTCCTTCAGCGCTTCCTGATACGCTTGTATGGCTTGTTCTAGCCGCGCGGTTCCCGGCTCGCGCTCGGCGAGCGCAAGGAATGTCCGGGCCAAATTGTGCTGCGTTGATGCCCACTCCAGCGGAAGGCGTTCGCGGGTACGTTCCTTCAAAGTATTTTCGTACGCTTGGACGGCTTGTTGAAGTCGGACGGTGCTCGATTCGCGCTCGCCGAGGCTTTGAAGCACAGTGCCTATATTGTGCTGCGTCTCCGCCCATTGGAGCGGCACCCGCAGGCGAGTGCGTTCCTTCAACGCATTCTGATATGCCAGTACCGCCCGCTCTAATCGGGCCGTTCCCGGCTCGGCCTCTCCGAGGTCGGCGAGCACGTTCCCAAGGTTGTTCTGCATGGTTGCCCATTCCAGAGGTTTGCGTTCGCGATTGGTTTCTTTCAGTGCTTGCTGGTATGCAACAACCGCATGCTCGAGTCGCGACGTGTCCGACTCAAGCCTACCGAGAGCCGCAAAGGCCAAGGCAAGATTGTTTTGAGTCTGTGCCCAATCCAACGGGACGCGCTTGCGCGTGCGTTCTTTCAACGCTTCTTCATAGCAAGCAACAGCTCGTAGCAGGTGTGCCTTGCTAGGCTCGCGTTCCCCGATTTCCGCTAGCACATTTCCCAGGTTATTCTGCGTAGTCGCCCACTCAAGAGGCATCCGCTCACGGTTAAAGACACTGAGCGTCTCCTGATATGCACTTATCGCCTGCTCCAGTAGCGCCTTGCTCGATTCTCGCTTACCAAGCGCCAGAAGCGCGCCAGCCAGGTTGTTCTTGGTGCGCGCCCACAACAAAGGCACGCGTTCACGTGTGCGAGCTTTTAGCGCCTGCTCGTATGCCATGACGGCGTGCCGCAAGCGACCCCATCCCGGCTGGTTTTCGCCGAGGTACAGAAATGCGTTTCCCAGGTTGTATAGCGTCTCAGCCCAGTCCATGGGGACCCGCTCGTAAGTACGTTCGTTAAGTGCCGCTTGGTACGCTTCAATCGCCTGCTCAAGCCGCGCCTTGCTCCCCTCGCGTTCGCCCAGCTCCGCAAGCGCCGTACCTAAGTGGCTCTGAATCTCCGCCCACACTAATGGTGCGCGCTCGCGGGTGCCTTCCTGCAAGGCTTCTTGGTACACGAGCACAGCCTCCTCCAGCCGCGCCGTGCCCATCTCGTGTTTAGCTATGGCCGAGAGCGCGAGTGCCACATTGTTCTGAGTGCGGGCCCACCGCAGCGGCATTTCCCTGCGCTTGTATTCTTTTAGCGCCTCACTGAACGCCGCTGCCGCTTGCTCAGGCACGGCCTTTTGTGCACCGCGGTTGCCCAGTGCCAGGAGAGCTGCACCGAGGTTGTTATTCGTCGCTGCCCAATTAAGTGGAGCGCGCTCACGACTCAGCTCCTTCAGCGCCTCGCGGAACATGTCTACGGCCTCGCTCAGCGTGCGTTCATCATCGCCTTGAGCACCCGGAGCAGGTTCGTCCTCGCGCTGCGTCGCGACAATTGTTAGTGCACTGGCTAGAATGGCCTGGATGGATGCCCTATGCGGCGCACTCAGGGTCTTGTTGGAAATCAGCTGACGAATACGCCCTATGAACGGTATGAGTTGATTAGGTGCAACGGTATTGGAACTTCGTGGGATATAAGCTTCCAATTGGCTCCACGCCAAAAGACTCAGCACATCCGCCATATCAGTCCAGAATAACTCAGGCAGGTCATAGTTCGCCTCGGATAGCCGATACTTTCCGGAAGGCTTTGCGGGAGTCGCGTCGGAGTCGATGGTCCAGTGCAAGCGCATCGGGACGCCGGCCTTGCTGTCGAGAACTTGGCCCCAAATCATCACATTAGCGTTTGTCTCTTTGAGCAGGCGGCGTGCGCGTTCATGGCCTGCCTTGATAGCTTCCTGCGGCATTCCATCAGCGGTAATTGCAATACTGCGGTCTATCAGGAGAAGTTGCACCTCATCGCTCCCAAAGTGGCCAACCAGCGCATCACTGATGAGAACCCGCTGCGTTCCGTCCTTATCGTTCTCCAGCTTAGGTATTACGATGGCAAAACGGTCGCCTCGCGCTCGCGGAAGGGTGCGGAGTTCATCTGCCTGCGTGAGGACCCAGCGAACACCCGGGAGTGTTGTTGCCTTATCCCATTCTGCCCATAGCGCAACCGCTACAGAAAGAACGGCTGCGAGCGGCCATCCGAGCCTCAAGTTAATGAAGCGGAAGACCTGCCGGAGCAGGATGTGCCTCGGGTCGTCGTCGACTTTGAAGTCCGCGCCACTGGGAGGCCGCTTTAACCTTTCACTAGGTTTCCTAAACGGCTTGAGCATCGGATTTGCCCTCCCGCCTGACAAGCATAGTTGCTTCGGCCGCGGCCGCAAGCACCAACTTCGCGGCGAGTAGTCAGGTCGTCCCCCTGTCGCGCCCTCTGACCTGCTGCTCAGCTGCGGCGCTTTTCCACTTGTGCGCCGGGAATTGCCTGCAGTTCGACGCCTGCCTGCAGCTGGCGCACTAGCGCGACCTGGAGTTGTTCACAGCCGCCGGTTGACGCAGCGGAGGGGGAGGCGAACTCCACTCCCCCAATTAAGTCATGCCGGGGGAAGGAGCAACTGCGGCAAGCACTGGGCATGCGGCCGCTGGATGCCTCGCATCCGCTGCCTAGCGTCGTCTCGGTTGCCAAAGAGCGCAACCAGCATCCCAGCCATCGTCACGAGTGCATTCGACTACCGCAGGAGCTGCTCCACCAGATAATCGGGAAAACCTGTCGCCTGCCTGGTCAGGGCGTGGATTCCGTATTCCGCAGGGCGTGGGTTCGCAACTCGGAGCACTCTTCTATGCGCTCGGTGAGCTGTGCCCGCGCTGGATGCGACCGGCCAGGGTCGGTGCGCGATGCCATGCACCCCCCCCTAATCGTGCGCATCCTGAAGCACCTCGCAGTCCAGGTCAACCGAACAAACAGTGAGCCGCCGGAGTTTCGCCCTACGTCCACGATTTCGACCCTGAATGCTGCTCGGCCGTGAGGTCTCGGGTGCTCGGTGAGCGCCATCCAGATGTGAAGCGCTGCAAGGTGGCCCTCCTGATGTCTAACCTATTCGCCGTCGGGCGTTGAGATGCGGGGGACGGCCGTTGCCGTAGTGGGGTTGTGGTTCAAGTCCGCGCTCAAGTCTGAAGCGGACACGTACGGGGCCTGCTGTCCGTACTCTGGCGTGCTCCATGCTGCAGCACCCGCCCACCATTAGCCGCGTCTACTCACGCTCCCGCGGGGTCTTCCATCGCTTGAGCAGTTCCAAGGGGTCCGCGCCGCCAACAAGCGCTCTTGCCTGCTCAAGCCGCCCAAGCACCTGCAGTCGGTCTTCGTCTGCGAGGTCTTGAGCTTGGCGGACCACCGCTGCGAACCAGTCCTGAATCCGCCTGGCACGTTCCCACGCGTCGATTGCAGCGAGGAGGTCGCTCGTCGCATCCTGACGGAGCTTGGCTTGCCTGCGGCGTTCCTCTTCTTCGCGTCGCAGCCTACTTTCCTCCGCCCATTGTCTACGCTGGGCCTCGGCACGTGCCTCGGCTTCTACGACCTGGCTAACGAGAAAGGGAGCGGCGGCCTCCAACTCCTGAACGACCACAGGTACAAGCGACACCAGCTCCTTCGCGGTTACCGCGCGCCATTGTCTCGTCCATGCAACCATCTGATGCGGGCAGTAAGCCTGCAGGCGAAACCGGCCCGTGGCGCCCTCTTGCTTTGTTCTCCAATGATGGGGGCCTTGGTAGCGCCGCAGTTCCGCCGCGCTAAGGTCCCGAACAGGAACGTACTTGCCGTGGTCATAAACGGTTTCGATTTCCTCAGTCGTCTCAAACAACGTCAGGCCGATGGGCACGTTTCCGACGTAGACCACTGTTATTCGGTCGGGGGACCAAATTCCGTAGTAGTAGTGGTTCTTGCTTGGGACTTCGCGCACGTCAAACTGCGCACGCCTCATCCGCGCGTCTGGTGGCGAGAGCGTCACACGGTGCCCTTTCGCATCCAAGCCGAGGAATAGGTCGTTGGCGATGCTCAGAGCCGCGTCGAGTCGCTTCTCTGATACGACAATGTCGGCAAGCAGGCGCTTGTACGGCCGCAACAGCTCCGCCTCCGTCTTTCGCGTCTTCAGGAAGTGAGGCTTGGCACCGACAAGGAGCTCGTGCATCTTTTTCACTGGCTTGCGCGGGGGCTGGACGACGTGGCCACCCTCTTCGCTCGCGTCGGACCCGCGGTTCAGGATGGCAGTTTGGTTAGGGCGCATAGGTGCGCGCCGCGGTTGAGAGAGCGAGCGTCCTGGAGTCCACATGTTCACGTCGCCTGGCCTCGCAGGTGGCAACGGTGGCCTATCGCACGGCGCCTTGCCGAACTCACGTTGAGCCCAATAGCCGCGGGCCGGCCGCGGGACACGTAAGTCCTTGCAGACGCGAGCCATGTAGGTGGAGGACAGACCGAAGCGCTCGCCGACTCGGAGCATTGGCTCAGACCATACGAGCTCGTACAACCGCTCCCGAGTGACAGGCCTCTGGTTGCTCTTGGCGGAATCACTATCGGTCTCGCGCGACAGGTCAGACTCGGACATTACCCAGACTCTTCGATGCGTACTGCGGCAGCCAGTCCACCGCAGATAAGTCAGTATCGCAACTGGTAAGGAGTCACCTGTCGGTTGCCGCACCGCCCTAGCCGTTGCGCCTGGAGGTTACCAGCCACCCAGCTGCTGCAAGCCTTGCTGGATGTGCGGACGCATCTTCCAGACCCACTGGTCCTCGCCCACGCCGCGCTGGTCCTCACCGAAGGCAATGGCGCAGGTCATAACGGGGGTTCCGTCGCCGCGGCGCGGCAGGCCTTCAGGCATTTCCGCCCACAGCATTGCACCCAATGGACCGCACTGCAAGTTGGCCGCTGACGCCACGCTGAATCGTCTCTCTGTGGCTGTCTGCGCTCGTTGGATTGTCCCCTTATTGAGTGCCTCTGCCCCGAGCAGGCTCGACTGTTAGCACGATGGTCGACCCTTGTGCTGTCCCATCGGCGAGCGTTTCAATCTGCACCGCACGCGCCGGGCTGAGATTCCCGAGGGCCATGGTGACAACGCCGCTACTGGCCACGGTGAATGACTTCGTCTTTGGAGCGAACTCCGCCTTCGGGTCGATGGAGCGCACATCCGCGCCGGTCACGCGCAGGGTTATAGGCGCCTTCAATTCGCCCACCATAAGGGTCAGCCGTGCATTTCCTCCGCCATCCGCCACGAGAAGGCTGCTAGTGGTCGAGACCGGATTGCTGGTGCCCTTTTCTTCGTCCTGCAGATACTTGACGGTCTTGAACTCGGCTACACCCGTGTCCTGGGGCTTAGGAGCTGAGCTCGACGAAGTGGGACTCGGGTCCGGCGTCAGCCTGGGCTCTCCGTACACTCTCAACTGCTTGTCCTGGGAGGATGGGATGGCGTCGGCTGTCTCCTTGGGCTTTGGCGTGGTGTAGACGAGTTCAATACGTGGCGGAACTAGCTTGGCGGGCTCCTTGGTCTCCGTATCCGGCTTGGCCTTGGCCTGGGCTTTGGACTTGGTCGAAGCCGTATTTTTAGCTCGGTCCGGGGGCGGAGTGACGGGCTTTAATTTGACCTCGTTGTCTGCCAAGGACGGAAACGTAAGGGTCACTGCACCGTCAGCATCGACAGCCACTTGCGTGGAAAGAAGCACCAGGTCGTCGAGGTCCGGCGTGCTCAAATGAAGCTTGGCGCTCAGCTTTTTCGGGTCCAAATTTTTGCCCCCACGGATAGTTGTGCTGGTCGACTTCTTATCGTCCCTCAGTACGACAAGTTGCTGGACTGGCGGCAACTGGGGCGGCTTGTAGGGAGTGAGTTGAACCAGGAATTTCGCGAAACGCGATTCACTTTGCAGGTTCACGAGCCCCGCAAGCACCCGTTTGAGCTGCGCCTCCTGCGAGGGCGATAACTCAGTGAATTTCTCGCCACCGTCTCCTACGGATGTGGAGGGCTGAGCCGGCAGGCCCTTAAGCGACGCGAAATTGGCCTTCGCGCGCTCGTACACAGTCTCGGCCGCCCCTTTGAGCGCGGATAGGCTCTTGCCCTTATCTGGAAGCGCCTCTGGCTTCTCCCTCAAGCACTTGCCGATATAGAGGTAATCAGCGCGGTCAGCGGCGCGAAGCAATTCCAGCGGACCATCGGGGCGGTCATGGGTATCGCAGTTGCTCTCCAACTGGAAGCCGTATGCGGTAATGAGATTACGAACCTCGCCTGCGAGCTCCTGACGCCGGCCGGACTTCGGAAGCAGCGCAACCCCAGTATCCACATCGACAAAGGAGGAGCGCGTTATAACGGACAGCTTCTCGATATACGACTTCTCATTTGCCTTAGTGAACACGACCAACGACACGTTATGCGTGCGAGGAACCAGAGCCAGCCTGGTGCTCCCCTGGGCTTGTGCCCCCAAGCGAACTCGAACGGTATGGTCACTGACTCTACCCAGGGTGACCAAGCTGTTTCTGTCTGAGCCGAGAATCGATTCCAACCTATCGCTGCCGCCGCCAAGCCCAAGGCTTACACCGGCATTGGCAACAATACCCGAGAGCTGAAGAGCAGCTTGGCGAATCACCTCGAGGCTTCGGCCCACGCTAGCGGACTCCATCGCATCAGTGATGATTAGCGGGTAGACCATGACCGGCGGAAGCGCTTGGGGGTCTGAATTCACGTCCGCTGCAGCGTTCATCGCATCGGACCAACTGCCAGGAAACAGCGTCACATCCACGAACGTGTCATAGGGAAGATTGCGCCCGTTCGGCTGCAGGTTTACTTGCAGGGTCACCAAGTGAGCCTGGTAGCCGAGAGGCAGCACCCCGCCCGTAATTTGGTTGTCCAGAATCTTGGCCATCTGGTACACGCCCGTTCCCGCCGTGAGGAGCGTCGAAGCGTCGATTCCGGCAGGTACCGCAGGGGTCTTTGACAGGTCCGCGGCTAGCGCCGTGTCCGAAATCGACGAAGCTGGGGTGCCGGAAGACGTCGGGACCGAACCGGTAGTCTTCTGAAGCGACCCGGTGGTACTGGACGTTCCGTCCGCAGCGGTCGTAGTGGTACTGGTCGCCGTTCGCAGAGGCAGCGAGACGGCCAACCCCGCAGAAAACAGTGAGAGGAACTGATTGACCTGAGCCTGAGTCGTGACGGCCGCCAGGTTGCGAGCATCCGTCGTACTTAAATTGTGCTGAGGCTGCAGCTTCTCCGAGAGCAGCGTCCAAGGTATGGCTGGATAAGCAGCGACGTAGACATTTCCGACATCTTCGGAGAACTCGACTCGGCGCTCGGTCGTGAGTGGCCGCATCGCCTCGCAAGACGCCAATGCGGCACACACGCTGACGATGACGGTCGACCTCAGGACCGTACGGGAGATTACACGACGCACGTTTGTTCCTCTCGTTTTTCGTTGGCTGCCAGCTACTCAAACGCCAGCTCTTTGCGAAGTAGGCGCCCTATTGCACCGGGTTGGCTGGCTTCAATTACCAGTACAGCGAAAACATGTCGCAACCGGCGTCACACGATGCCACATCAATACAGGCGTTGACACCATCCCTTTTGGTGATTAAGCAGTTTGCTTAAATCTAGATGTTTCAACCATTCTGATGACGACAGGCCCCGCGAACGCTGCCAGTGTCATATCGGTGGGGCTGTGTGAATCGTTGCACTAGATGCCCTAGTTCAGCGGCTCATTGAGTTCGCCCTGCGGGGCAGGCTGCAACCGCCCGACATACGCGAAGAGGTGCGAGCATGGCATTAGATGAAGGCGAACAAGCCCAGGTGCAGCAACTAATCGATGAACGACTAAAAGACGTGGTCGACAAGCGCGTGCCACGCCTGGTGAAGCTCGAACAGTTCATGCACCCCTTTATCCTAATTGGCACACTGCTGGTAGCCGTGCCCGGATGCATGTATGGCCTGTACGCGTTCGCCCAGCACTACGCCGAAGAGAAGATGAAGACCATGGCAAGCGACGAGAAAGGTCCGCTGGCCAATCTAAATCAGTTCTCTTCCCAATTGAGAGAGACGCTCTCCAAGGAGGTGGATTCTGCGACCTTCAAGTTGCTTCGGTACGGATGCACTGTCGAGGACTCCGAAGCAGCGCCGAATTTCGACACATGCGCCGCGCTGAATTCCCCGGCGGCGCTTCAGGCGCAGTTTGCTGGAACGGAGGACTCACAGACGATTTCGTTCGCTGCCAGCCCTCGCCAGAACGTGAAGCTGACACTGATGCTGCGGCCGGTTGATGTGCAGACGAAGCTCAAACGAGTGGGCCTGCGCCTGTTTTGGCTGCCTCTTGATGTCAAAAATCCCCGCAATGCAGCGGGACGGCCGATTGAACTGAACGATGAAGTGGTGAGCCGGTCCGAGGACAGGGACTTCCGAGTCGCCGACTCAAAGGGCCCCATCCTGCAGCTGTACGGCCTCAAACGAGGAATTGAGGACCAGACGCTTGAAGTTGAGTTAAACCTGACGCCGGCGCTCGACGCGTTCAACAGCAACCTTCATCAAATAAAGGTGCTCACCGTTCCTCGGCCCGGCTCCGAACAGCAACTCGATGGGACAGAGCGATTCTTCCTGCGTGCCGTCGTATCTGTGAACCACCGAATCCACTGAGGTGCAAGCATGCTTTGGTTGCGTATTTGCCTGTTGGCGCTCTGGTGGTGGCTTCCATTGATTGCCCCGGCGGGAGACGACTGCCCCACGCTACCCACCTCAGCGGAATTCACAACACGAGCTATCGGACTGGAAATTCTCGAGGCAAAGATTGATGCCGCGACCATCAACTCGATTACCGTCATTCGACTCGCACCTGAAATGTGGAGTCCCAAGGTCTGGGACATGCGGCAGGTGGGCAGTCTCTACACGCAGCAGAAGAAATATCTGCAGCCCGCGTACTCGGTTGAAGAGTCCCTCACCTTTTTCCGAGGGGACGTTGTTGCCAGCAGCGCCGGCTTCACGCAGACATATAACGCACCCGTTCCGGCGGGCCTAGTGCAGTTGGATTACGTCGAACACTCGCCCGTTTTTCAGTCAAGAGTTCTGGATGGATTCGTGTGCGTACAGCCGTCGGGGCAAGTGAGCATCCTGTCTCGACTTGTAGAAGGCGTCCGGCGGGCACCGGAGAATGCGCAGGGTTGTAGGGACGCAGTACAGGCTGGCCCAGTGCTTGTTTTCGATGCAAAGCCGCAGATTTCCACCCACGCGATGACGACACTCCGGGTGGCCTTGGGGGTTGATGCAGCCGGCCGGACACTCCTGGTGTACTCACCTTCTGCAACGACGCGCGGACTCGGCTGCGCCTTGAGTAGCCAGGCAATTGGCGCAACGGCCGCCATCAATCTACAGGGCGACGCCTACGGAGGCATAGCCTTCAGCGCACTGCTGGAGCGAAATGCAAAACTGGAGGGATTGGGGACGCCCGACCGAGTCGTCGCGACTGCCCTTGTCTTCGCGCGCAACAACGGGCCTTCAGCGGCAATGCCATCTCCCAATCTGAAAATGGGGAGCCCCCAGCGGACAGGTGCCGCATCGCGTCTAAACGTGGAACCGTTCAACAAAGCCGCGAAGGGGGCGCCTGTTGTTAGCTGCTCTGAAACCCGAAATGCGATGTGCAAGTGACGATGGCATTCACTCTGCAGGTCGGTCGCGTCGCCGCCTCGACAATCCACAGCAAGTGTGGATAACTCTATCCTCGGGCTCCCGTCGCGCCCCCCGGGAGGCGCGCCGGTGCTGGCTTAGGCCCAGAGTGCGCAATTTTTAACCACCGACCTCCCGTTTTGGTTGCATGGACTTCAGCGGTGGGAACGCTCCAACTGCCGAGCTGCACGTCCGGCCATTTAGGTCAGGCAGAATGGCTTCATGCCAAACGTAGCATCTGTCCTGAAGGACGAAATCGCCCGCGTTGCACGCAAAGAGCTGCGCGCAGAAATCGAACCGTTGAAGCGGGCGAGCGCCCAGAACCGCAGCTCCATAGCCGCACTCAAGCGTGAGATTGCCAGTCTGCAAAAGCAGTTGAGGAAGTCGGCTCGCTCCAGTGGCGCGTCTCAAGAGCGCGGGGGCGAAGACTCTGACGGCCCGCGCCGGCGCTTCAGTGCAACCCGGCTGGCTGCACACCGCAAGAAGCTCGGGCTCTCCGCGGCCGAGTACGGCAAACTCGCTGGAGTCTCTGGCCAGTCCGTCTACAAGTGGGAGCAAGGCAGTACCCGTCCAAGAGCAAGCCAGCTGGAAAGCGTCGCAGAGGTTCGTGCGCTAGGCAAGCGCGAGGCGCGGGCTCGCCTGGTGGGGTGACCTGAGGCCTAGCTGGAGCTCGGTAGTACTCAGGCAGTCTGTCAACGGAACGTATCGGCCCTGCGCAACTGCGGCATTGCCAAGCCGGTTCGTTCCTCGATGGAACGGATTGGCGTCTGCTCGTACTCTCCGAAGTCGATTTCTTCCGTAATCGGTCCGTGGGCGCGAATCTCGTCGGACTGGTCCAGCACGAAACCCGCCGCCTTGAGCTTTCCATCTTCTACCCAAGCAACAATCTTCCAAAACTCCGTAGGCACGCGCATGCCTTGCTTGCGTTTGCCGGCCGGGGCGCCTGCTTTGAGCTGGTTGAAGAACTTGTCTTCGACACTGAAGATTGGGCCGGCGAAGTAAGACACTCGGTTGCCCTCCTCCAAGTGCCTAGTGATGATGTCCTCCAGGTCGCCCCATTCGACATTGTTGAAGTTTGCAATCATCGGCGTGGCGTTTGTGATGACAAACGAACTGAAGTCGGCTCGCTCAAGTTCCTCGTCGGTGCTCCCTTGGACTGCGTCCTCTCTCTTGAACAAGTGCCCGCGCTGCATCGCAGTGCTGAAAATCTCGTCGTCTGGCTGATGCTCGTCGTCCATCCGAGGGTCAAACGTCCACGAGGGACGCTTGGGCATTCCCCTATTCATGACGTTCTTCCACAGTACCGCTCCGTCCACGTTGCCCGCTGCAAAGAAGGCAGTACGCCTGGCCCCATTCATGACGAGGGAGTAGTTGACATAGTTCAGGACGATGTCATCCGAGTCTCTTAGCCTGGCCGCGTCCTTCGCGGCCTCAAAGGTGAGCTTAGGAAGCTCGATGCGGTACTTTCTCTTGGTCGATTCGTCGGCGCCGTTCCCCGCGAGGAAATCTGGAAGGTAGCCCTCCATCCCTTCGAAGAAGTCAGGCTTGCGCCGAATCAGCTTCTCTTCCATCCCGAACGCATCGGGGCTGATGTCTTCCGGGATTCCCAGGCGAATCGTGGTCTGCGATACCGGTCCTTGCTTCAGCGGGTCCTGTGCCACCACCTTAATCCTGCGCAAGGCCGCATCGGCTGCGCGAGCTTGTTCCCCGGCGGCAGCCACCTTGCCTCGCAAGGACGCATAGATGCGGCTCACGCGCGTCCCCTCGTTCGTCACGTAGGCGATGGATGCCCGTGAATCACCTTCTCTGGCAGGCGTGTTATCCAGGCGAATAATGGTTGGTTTCCCGTCTCGCAGCTCAATTTTGGGGACACCTCCGCGGTGCAGCGCCACTGCGAACCATTCGTCGGTGCACACAGGCGAGCCTGACGAACCTTTCAAGGTGTCGGCGCCGTAAAACAGCGAGTTCTGTTCGCCCGTAGCGTCCAGTCGGTCCTTCGGGGGCTCCATGAAGTAGTTGTCCCTCAGGACGACGCGCTTGTCTTGTCCCAGAGGGTGTTGAATGATGTTCGCAGCCTGCTTGCGGTTCGGGTCCACCTTTCCGGGCTGCTCGAAGAGCCGGAGAAATCCAAATTGCGCGCTCGACTCGCCATCTGCCGTAGCGGCCGCTATGGCAACGAAGCAGTAGTCCAAATCCTTGTCCGCGACGTACAGCTCACTGGGGTTGAGGTCGAACAGCTTCGGCGACTTCGGCTTACCGTCCAATCCGTCTTCTTGGTTGAAGGATACGTACGAGGCCTGCGCAACCTCGAATGACGGCAGGACGTGATGATTCGTGAGCAGTAGCCCCGGCGCGACGAGGAAGCCGGTGGCGTCACCGTCCTCACCTGCCACACCTCGCACTGTTATCTTCCCAACAGCCTTTGCCGCAAGCAGGCCAATTTCGAGATAGCGGATTGGCCGCAGGTCGTTGGTTCCGAACGCCACCTCTTGAGTAGCCTCATCCAACCGCAGGAGAGCCGGCGCGTCAACAGGCTGTGGCGCAATCACGCCCGTGGCGGCCTTTGCCGTACGCACGGCATGAGCCAAGACCGCTAGCCGGTCAGACTTTGAGGTAAAACGCTCTGCATTCACCACACCCAACTCGAAGCGGGCCTTGGCGACCGCCTCCGGCGGCGCCGACTGCTCCGCTCTAACAAAGGTGTCGAATCGCGTGGCGGCGTCACGCAGTTCAGCCAGTTTGATGCCCATGTTGTCGCGCCCCTCTTGGTCGACCTTTCTAGCACCGACTGTTAACGACTTCTAGTGCGTCACCCCGACGGGTCATCCAATTGGATTAGGTCGTTCTTGACAGGAGCTCGGGACGCGCTCAGTTCTGCGACGCTGAGGGGAGAAAGGTGGCAAACCCGCAGGCTCAGTCGACTTTCAGAGATGCCGACCCGATTGAATGGCTGGCGGCCAGCGGGTATGGTGGGGCCTCTTCTTCTTGGCCTCTACAGGCCGAATTGAAAGGATTGCCTATGGCTGCGAGAGGCCTTCTTCAAGACGACCTGTTGATGCTTCGGCTGCGCGAGCAGCCCGAGTTCGCGGCCCGTTTGGTCGAATTCATTAACCTTCGACAACTCGAGGGCAAGCCGATGCTAGTCCTACAGGCGCGCCCAACCTCCGACACAAGCTTTGACGTCGCCGCTGTGGAGCGTAGCGCGCAAGCCGCGATGCGGCAGGGTTGCAAGAACACACGCAATGAATGGGATGGGTTCTTCGCAGGAAGTCAGCTTCGGCCCTGCTTTCAGGGCTGGGAGACGGGACGTCTTGGTTGGGCTTTTGAAGCGCATCGTGACGGTCACTTCTTCGCTGCCATTTGGACGTTCCCGCAGGTCGAGGTGCCCTCGAAGAAGGCCGCTATCGCGGTCGCGAATGTGTACGCCGTGATGTTCCCGCAGTTCTTTGAAGTCGTCGCGCTTGCTCTCGAGGACCTGGACCCACCTCCGATGTACTGCATCACGGCAACCCTTGTTGGAGCAGACAACCTCGTCTACGCGGAGGTCACTTCTTCTGGGCGTCTCGTGCACAAGGCCCCTGCACTCGCGCCTCAAAACCTGCAATGGCCCGTTTTTGAAGCGCAAGTGGGCGGCATGTCGTGGACAAGCTCCATGATTGCACTGGCGAAGGGTCTAGCGGGAGCCTACGGCCAGCAAACACCCAGAGGTGCCATTGACCTGGCATAAACGCGCGCATCGCTCGAATTGCTCCGCCAGCTGAGTAGGTTGGCATACTGACAGCCATGGGTCTGTTCCGCACATTGCTCTACTGGGCAGGGGACCGGGTTGCTAGGGACCGACTGCGGCCGTCCACAAGGCTTAAGAACGCCATCAGTCCCTTTAACCGCTATGGACACTGCTTCAGCTGCAACGGGAGCGGCAAGCGGCACTTCGACTGCAGTAAGTGCAGCGGCTCTGGGAACGTCACGGTCAGCTGCCGAACGTGCAGCGGAACTGGCGATTTCATCCTTGAGTGCAGAAAGTGCACTGGTACGGGTACGCGCGTGTGGACTTGTGATTCCTGCGGTGGCACTGGCGAATTCGTGCGGCCGGCCATTGCCTGCAAGATGTGCCGCGGGAGCCGTTGGCTAGATGGCACGACCTGCCACTACTGCAATGGCCGCGGGGAGCAAAGGCCCGCACTACGCAGAATCTGTCGCGGATGTGAAGGCGTCCCACATAGGACATTCGTTTGTGAGGCGTGCCGGGCCAGCGGCAAGTTCCACTCGCCATGCCGCAGGTGCGAATCGTCCGGCAAAGTGACGCTGACCTGCAAGAAGTGTGACGGCCATGGCAGCTACTGGTTCTCCTGCAAGAAGTGCGGCGGGGACGGCTGGTTCAAGATGGGCCCGAAATAGGAGGGGACTTCCGGAAGGGTCGGTCGGCGAGGCGACTTGCCCCCGTCAGTCTGGCTGACAGTTCGCTAGCGAGGCTGCTGCAATTGCTCGCTACAGACTAGCTGAGTCCAGAGAGCTTTCGTCTTAGATGTTCCAGACGGCTGCTGGCGAGATGCCCTCATATGGGTCCGTCTGCACATAGTGCCCCATTGCCCACTTCGGCCAGCCCAGGGCGTCGTCGTCGAGCGCCAACCAACTGGATGGCTTGCGACGCTAGACATCCAGGCCAAACCTGTTCTCGCGAGACAGATACTGGTAATAGTCGCCAGGCTCTGCGAGCTCATACGTGGCGCCAATAACGCGCGAACGAAGTGACTCCGACAAGTGCCGAATTGCCCCTTCAGCCCAAGCTTCTGAGCCCACGACGTGCTCAGGACAATGCGGATGTCGGGATGTGGAGCAAGGAGTTCGTCCAGAAGGCCCACCTGCTGGAAGAGCGAGTATCGAGCCGGCACTTCCAAGAACAGCCGGCGCTCGTCCGACCACCGGCGCTCTACTCCGCCGTCGACAAGCTGGCCGTCTACGAGGAGTTCGAAAGCCAAGTCGCCGGGCCGGATGGCGCGGACGTCTGCCTAGTTGCGGCGACGCGCCATCTTGCGTTCAAGACGGCGAGCAGGGCCCCGGCCCGGGCGTGCGGACTAACGTGCTCTACGTCGTCGCGTTCCACAAGGGAACGGCGCCGGAGCAAATTGCGGTCGCCAAACGGGTCCAGTTCGCCTGAGCGCGTTCAGATGGCGCCAAGCTGTCGGATTGCTTGGTCGATGTGCGGGCGCAGCTTCCAAATCCAGTGCTCATCACCCTCGACACGCCCGTCGCCCACAGCGAGCGCGCAGGTCATCACCGGCGAATTGTCCTTCCGGCGCGGGAGCTCCTCTGGCATCTCGGCGAAGAGCATTGCGCCCAGCAAGCCGTAGTGGAGGTTGGCGGCGCCGAAGCTCGCGTACCCAGCGGCTTCGGCTAGCTGCGTCGCGGTGATGCGCTGGTTGGGTGCCTTGTAGTGGGCGCGGAGCATGGCCCTCTGGCCGTTCGAGGCTCTCGCCAAAACGCGTGACAACGCGTGCACGGCCTCATCGACGGAAGGGTCAGCGCCCTTTCGTGCTGCTGCCTTCACCGCCTGACGGTCGACCAGCAAGGTAACGAGCTTGCTGTACACCTCGTCGAGGGACGTGCCGGTGACCTTCTCCTCGATGCGGCCCCCGCGCCAGAGCGCGCCGCGGTGCTCGCCGTCGATGAGCCGCGCGACCAGCATGTACTCACCAGCCTCCAAGGACTTAATTTCGTCATCCACGGCTCTTCTCCTTCGCGTTGAACAGGACCTTCTCCTCCACCAGACGGTCAAGAGCCTTGGCCAGCTCGTGATGCATCACCAGCTCAAACTCCCCACCTTCAGGTGTGACAGAGCTGCCGACCCCGATGGAGCTGCTGTAGAACGGCGCGTCGCGCCGGCTGCTCGGGAGGAACTCCATCCCGACGGCAAGGCCCAGCTGCTTGCCTAGCGTGCCGAACTCTCGGTTGGCGTAGCTGTGGGGTCGGTCTTCAGACACCTTCACCCCTGCTCGAGCGGCTGCGTGTGCCAGTTCGGTATACGTGGCGGTGCGGTTGTGGGCTTCGTAGAGAAACTGCAGCATGGCCAGAGACGGCGACTTGAGCTGACCTGCAGCGACCAAACTTTTGAGGGCCTCGTAGTAGTCCGCCGAACCCGGGACGCTCCAGCGGTTCTCCTGCTTCTGCATGAATCGCAGCAGCTTCGTATGGTCGGTGTCCACCCCGTTCTCTTTGAGGAACTCGGCCACTTCCCGCCAAGACCACTTCTTGTCTCGGAGAGTCTTGATGGTCTCCAGGTGTTCTGCCAAGTCTTGTCTGGCAGGCGCTTTTCGGGCTTTTTCGAGCAGAGCTTCCGGTGACGGCACGGGCCTCTCCTGGGAGGGATTCGCTCAGTCTACACCTTTTTGCACCAATTTGCACCATTCAGTGCAAGCCCGCACCAGCTAGGCCGAGGCCCGGTCTTCGACATACGTCTCCCAGACAGGCATTGCCATGACAAGGCCGGCCCGGCTTCAGCACTTCGATTTCAGGTGGAGGCGGCTCGACGCGTTCAGCGTGTTGAAGTGAGCCAGTAGATTCTAGGCGTCCTTGATGAACGCGGCGTGTGCTCTAGAACTTTCCATTTCAGTCGCTCTCCGGGCTGCCGCGCGCTGCCCCCGCCTACCCTGCCGGCGGCAGGCAAAACCTTTTAGTTACGCCCCTCCGGTATCGCTCGAAGAAGAGCGTCTTGCTGATTAAGCGCTCGGCCACTCCAAGCAAACTCTCCCCCGCAAGGAGCGCCCCTACTCCATCCAACTGGGGTAGCGCGTGCATTGCACGGGTGCTACTGTGATATGAGCAGTTAATAAGGAGGGCGACTATGGTGGGACCGCTGACGAAGTCGCGATTCAAGCTCGCAATCGATTGCCCGACGAAGCTGCACTACGCGAAAAGCGAGAACGGCTACAGGAACCAGAACGAAGGCAATGACTTTCTGGAAGCGCTTGCCGACGGAGGGCACCAGGTGGGCGCTCTTGCCAAGTTTCGCTATCACCCGGACCCGTACGGCGCCGGCATCACGGTCGACACGTTGGTCAAGGATGACGCCATACGCGAAACCCAAGCGAAACTGGCGGCTCCCGGCCGCGTAGTCATCGCCGAAGCGGCTCTCGCGTACGAGACGTACTTCATCCGCGTTGACGTTCTCATTCGAGACGGACAGCTTATCGAATTGATTGAGGTTAAGTCCAAGAGCGTGAGCAATAGCGATGTCCAGAAGCGCTTTCAGGGGCCTGAGTGGCGTCCGTACCTTTACGACATCGCGTTCCAGACACTCGTGGCCGAGAAGGTCTTCCCTGGCTACACAATCGTCCCCAAGCTCGTCCTGGTCAACAAGGAGCTGCCCTGCGACGTGGAAGGCCTGCACCAGAACTTCCGCATCGTTCCTGACGCATCCACTCGCTCTGTCCGAGTCGAGGTAGCGTCTGGCTTCGACCCTGCGATTGCGCGGAACTTGAGCATCCTGCGTGAAGTAGACGTCACCGACGTGGTGAACAAGCTCAGGACAACGCCGCTCATCGTCGCCGGCGTCGGTGCCCCTCACAACTCCGCGCTGGAGCCGTTCATGCGCTGGGCAGCAAGCATCCAGCAGCAACCGGACGCCTTTTTTGGCGGCCTGACCAAGGGCTGCAAGCTCTGCGAGTTCCGAGCCGACGACGGCGACCAGGCGCGAAGCGGGAGGCATGAGTGCTGGCAGCGTGCCATCGCCGCGGGGATGCTGGAGAACACGGGCGACCCGACGGACCGCCGCTTGCCACTGTCAGTGGAAATCTGGGGCGGTGCAGCGGGCTCCAAGAGCATGGCCGGCGCCGTGCTGGACGCCAAGCGCGCATTCATCTTCGATGTGCAGGCCGACGACGTGCGCCCCACGCAAGACAAAGCCGCCATAGGTTTCACGCCGTTCGAGAGACGAATGGTTCAAGTCGAAGCCTTCAGGAGCGGTCCTGCCCACGTCATCAAAGAGCCTCGGCTCTTGGAGATGGATGACTGGGCGCGGCCTCTGCACATGATTGACTTCGAAACCAGCACCGCCGCCCTGCCCTTCTTTGCTGGCCAGCGACCGTACGAAACAGTCGCCTTCCAGTTCAGCCACCACATCCTGGAGCGCGCCGGGGACATCGGCGTCCGAGTGAGGCACGAGACCCAATGGATTAGCGTTGATGCGACGACGAACCCCAACGTCGACTTTGCGCGGGCACTACGGGCAGCCTTGATGCCGCAAGGCGTGCTGCAGGGCACGGTCTTCAGGTATCACAACCATGAAAACACGGTCTTGCGAGGCCTGCGGCAGGTCATCGCCAACCGCAATGACGCCGACAAGCAGCAGCTGCTCGACTTCATCGACCTCGTCACCAAGCCGTCGGATGCAGAAGCCAAGCAGGGCGTCCAGGCGGGGGCCAAGACAATGGTGGACCTGCACCGGCTAGTCCAAGAGGGCTACTACTCCAAGGTCGCAGGCGGCAGCATCTCACTGAAGTACATCCTGCCGGCCATTCTCAACGAGGCACCTGGAGTCGCCAGGTACTTCTCTCAGCCCGGGCTCTTCGCAGGGCCCGCAGTCACCAGCAAGAACTTCAGCCACCAAGACGGTCACGTCTGGCTCCAGGCCGAATACGACAACAACCCGTACAAGACCCTGCCGCCCATCTTCTCGGGGGAGCGCGCCTCTCTCAACGAGATGCTCTTGAGACTGGCTGGCGACGATGGCGAGGAGACGGCAATCAACCAGGGCGGCATGGCGATGACCGCCTGGAACTTCACGCAGTTTGCGGACCTCTCGGCTGACGAGCGCGTCGCTATTCGGGATGCCCTGCTTCGGTACTGCGAACTGGACACGCTGGCCATGGTCATGTTGGTGATGGGCCTTTTTGAGCTGCGCGGTCACCCACTTCAGTTACTGGTGACCAACTGAGCTTTTGGAATTTTGAACGGGAGGAGGTGCAATGCGCCAGACATCAGGAAGTAGTCCGGTGAGCCGGGGAAAGCGCAGCGACCTATCGGCGCGTGGGAGTGGAGCGAAGAGCACTCGTTCGGTGAAGCCGAAGAAGTCGCGCGTGACGAAAATCAGTCTCCAGCGCATCGCGAAGATTGTGCGGCTCATTCGCCGCAAGGGCGTCGTTCCGATGCGCCAGTTCCGCGAAGAGTTCGAGAGTGTCTCCGAGAAGACTATTACCCGCGACATAGAGTTCCTCCGCGACCGTTTCGAGTGCCCCATCGAGTGGAGCCGCAACAAAGGCGGGTGGGTCATCGACGACAACGGGCAGTTCGAGCTGCCCGGGGTGTGGTTCGAGGCGTCAGAGGTTTTCGCGCTGCTCATGATGCTGCGGTTGGTCAAAGGGGTGCAGCCTGGCCTCCTGGAGGAACACCTGGGGCCGCTGGAAAGTCGTCTGCGTCGGATGCTGTCGGTGGGCGCTCCCAAGGCGAACCTGGAAGGCAAGGTCAAGCTGATTCACTTCGCTCCTCGCAAGGTGGACCCGAGGCACTTCCAGGTGCTCGCAAGCGCGCTGCTTGACGGCAAGAAGGTGCACCTGAAGTACTGGGTTCGCGAGCGCCAGGAGCTGACCGAACGAACAGTCTCGCCGCAGCAGCTGACGCACTACCGCGAGAACTGGCTGCTCGATGCCTGGTGCCACTTGCGAGGGGACTTGCGGTCATTCTCCCTGGACTCCATCCGCCAGGTCCAGGTTTTGGACGAGCCGGCCGACACGCTGACGCGTGAGCAGATGGACGAGCATTTCCAAAGCGGGTACGGCCTCTTCGCCGGCCACGCGATGCACCGGGCGCGTCTTAAGTTCAGTCCCCGTCGGGCGGAAACAGTGTCTCTGGAGACTTGGCACCCCGACGAGACGAGCGAGACGCTGGCTGATGGAAGCTACCTGCTGGAGGTCCCGTACTCGAACGACGAGGAGCTGGTTGCAGACCTTCTGAGGCATGGACCCGAAGTGGAAGTCCTTGGCCCGCCCGAACTTCGTCAGAAGGTCTACAAGACTTTGTGCAGTGCAGCAGAAAAATATGTTCTCCGGGGTGCCGGGTAGGACATTCGTTGTCCTAGTGCCCCCGAAACAATCCTGTCCCAGCTCGGGAAGGTCCCGATTGGAGTCCAGGATGAAGGTGAACTTTGCACATCTGCGCGAGCGCGCCCAGGCCGGCGGCTGGATTAACTTCGCCGTCTTTGACGCCCAGTCGTCGTCCGGCACCAGCGCTGACAACTCCAAGCTCCTGGCGCAGCTGACTGTCCGCGCCCGCGCCACGTTGCGGGTCGACCAGGCCGCCTTGGTGTTCACAAACGCCGGGCGCCTGCAGTTCTTCGGCAGCCCTCCCCTCGTCGAGTACCTGTCCCGCAGTGACTTGCCAGGCTGGACCCACCACATCGAAATCTGAAAGGCACTCCCATGGCCAAGAACACCCCCATCGGCGACAACGCACGCCGCGGCGCTGTGCGCGACCGCTCCCAAGTCTTCAATCCCCAGAACGACACCTGGACGAAGCGTGATACCGGAAACGGCCGCTTCATGGACCAGAAGAAGGACGGCGACCCGTTCAAGGGTGTGCGCAAGGAAAAGAAGGACTGAGGCGATGGTCGACGAACTGACCGAAGTGCTCTATCAACACCCGGAAGACTGCCGGGCGTGCGGAGCCGCGCTGTTTTCCGCCGCAGGCCTGGCGACGATTGCCGGCCTCTACGTGAAAGTCGGCACTGCGGCCGTGTCCATCGCCACCAGCATAGCGGGCCAGCCTGCTGAATACGGCGCCGCTCAGCTCCTTCCCGGCATGTGGACCTGGTGGATTCCGGAATCCCTCGCTGGTTTTCTGCTTTATGCCGCAGTCGGTGCCGCTGGGCTCCTGCTCGCCCGGGCGGCAAAAAAAGTACAGAAGCTGCTTCGCGCGCTCTAGGCGCGCAAAGCAGCTTGTCCAATTACCTGGAGAAATGATGGCAACGAAAGAAGACAAAGACATTCACCTAAAGGTGGTCGTGAACGGCAACGGCGTCCCGCTGAAGGGTGCCCCCACGGACCTGCTGGGGTCTCTTGTTGTGCCCGCTTTGGAGAAGGCAAACGTCGCCGACAAGTCCGAGACCGACCGTTGGGTCTTCACGGACAGCGCCGGACAGACCTTGGACAAGGCACGGGCCCTCGCGAGCTTCGGGTTCGCACATAACGCCGAGATTTTTCTGAACCTGACCGCGGGTGTGGTCGGCTGACCCGGTGTACACCGACCCTCATGTGGTGCGGCGCAAGGTGGAGCGTGAGCTACGCCACCTAGTCGACCGCATCGACTACTTTCGAGAGCGGGGCATCTGGGTCTTGGAGTACCGGTTTCCGACGCTGCTGGTCGCGTTCGCAGCTGCACGATTCACGCCACACCCCATCGTCCCGTTCGGCGTGTTGCTCGAATTGAGCAACTACGACGTAGAACCGCCTTCGGTTTCGTTCGTCAATCCGTTCACCAAGGTGCCACTGAAGCGCAATCAACTCGCAACTGAACTGCAGCGGGTCAGGCTCCTGCCGCCATCAGACCTTCAGCCTGGTCGGGCACCGAATGGACCGACCGGTCCCGACGGACAGCCCCTTCGACAAGGCGTGCCAGAGCGGTTCCTTCAGTTCTGGTCCGACGACGACATCCCGTTCATGTGCATGCGTGGAGTTCGCGAGTATCACAACAACCCGGGGCATACCGGCGATTCTTGGTGGCTGCACCGGGCGCAGAACGCTGGAAGCATCATTCGGCTTCTGGAAATCATCGCGAAGTACGGTACAGAGCCCATGGTGCAGCAGAACTTCTCGGTCCAGGTGCAAGCCGCAGGCATCGTCGTGCAGCAAATTGTGGAACCCGCATGAGCCTGCTTTCCGACGTCACAGAAGTGCGCGTGCCGCGCCAAGTGCTTACCGATGGGTACGAATCCATGCGGTTAGCTGGAAAGCTGGGGCTCGAAGGCATGGTGCTTTGGGCGGGCCAACAAGAGGGCACGCTTTTTCAAGTCACTCAGCTCATTGTTCCGAAACAACGGGGTCTGCGCACGGCTGATGGTCTCTGCGCGGTGGTTGACGGGGACGAGTTGGCGCGCTTGAACGTGCACCTCTATCGGAACTCACTCGACCTCGTCGCCCAAATACATACCCATCCTGGCGCGGCCTACCACTCAGAGACCGACGACAAGTTCGCTATAGCCACCACTATCGGCTGCTTTTCCATTGTGGTACCCAGCTTCGCGGTGCGTGACTTCCCTCTAGCCGAGTGCGCCGTCTACCGGTTGGACGACGCTGGAGCGTGGAACGAAGTTGACGAATCCGAAAGTCCAAACCGAATCGTGGTGGTCTGACCATGGCCCTTGCAGATTACTTCTACAGAAATACTCAGGCGGCCGCAGCACTGGTGAGCGGATTTGACGCCGAGTTGCTCGCAAAGAAGCTCGAAGCGCATGTCGTTGGGCTCGCCCTTGACGAGACAGCTCAGTCGAGCGCCGAGGCGCAAGCGACAGCTGATTTGGCAGTGCGTTTGCTTGCGCGGCTCTACCCTACCCTTGCTATCGTTCCACTTGGGAAGGCCAAGCCGGCGAGCCTGACCGGTCTGAAGCAGCTTGCAAGAGAAATCAATCCAAAGATTGACATCGACGACAGCCTCGAGCGCGCCACAGTCCTTCTTGTCGTGGGTCGCAGCCGCGCGCCTGATTCGAGAGCATCGCCAGACCACACCTGGTATCTGGGCTCAGATAACTGGATTGCTGCTGTGAATCGCGCCGCCCTGGTTGGGAGCGGCCCGAGCAGCAATCCCTTAGGGGCTGGTGCTGCGGCGTGCATTGGCGTGGCCAACGTGTTCAGGGCGATTTTCCAGGACGAAGTCGGCAAGGCAGCACTTGACGACAGCGTTCGCGTCTCGCTCCTGGACCTGCGTCCCGCAACTGCGAAATCGTCGAACCCCGAGTTGGCCCGAGTGACTCTCAAGGACGTTCACCTGGCTGGCGTCGGCGCGATTGGTAACGGCGTTCTTTGGGCGCTCACTCGCATGCGCTGCAGCGGTGACCTGCACATCATCGACCCGGAAAAGGTCTCGGACAGCAACCTGCAGCGCTACGTGATGCTCAAGGCTGGGGACTTGGGCAAGGAGAAGGCCCCTCTCGCCGTCACCTGGTTCGGGGAATCCAAAGGCTTCTCGGTGAAGGAAAAAGTCTCGGACTGGGCCACACACGTTGCCGAAGTGCCGGGCTACCGGGTGGACACCGTGTTGAGCGCCGTAGATACCGCCGCCGCGCGCATCCAGATTCAGGCCAGCCTGCCCCGCGTCATCTTCAACGCATGGACGCAGAAAGGGGAGGCGGGACTCTCGAGACACGCCGACTTCCTCTCGTCTATGGCCTGCCTGGCCTGCCTTTACCTCCCTACCGGCGAGTTGAAAAACGAGGACGCATTGGTCCTTGAGGCACTCAAGTTGCCCAACGACAAGCCCACGCTTGACCAGGTCCGCCGTCGACTGCAGCAGAACCTTCCTACGGATGTCGAGTTTCTCCAGCGAATCGCAACTGCCGCAGGCGTCGCCTATGAGAAGCTGGCCGGATTCGAGAATCGCCCGTTGCGCGACCTCTACGTTGACGCAGTCTGCGGCGGCCAAGTCATGGAGTTCCACAAAGCGGCCATCCAGGCGAGGGCCGAAGTCCCCATGGGATTCCAGTCAGCCTTTGCCGGGTTGCTGATAGCAGCCGAACTGGCGCGACCGGCCGCCCTCGACGAGACCGTGACGCAGATTGACCTGATGGCACCGTTTCCGAGGCGACCCAGTCGACTGAGGGCGAAAACGCTAAAGCCGCACTGCCTGTGCGCAGACCAAGATTTCCGCGACGTGTACGCAGAGAAGTATGGAATTTCGAGTTGAAGCTTGAAGCGAGGAAACTAATGACCAAGTGGGCCGACTATGTCGTAACGGGCGTGAAGTACAGCGCCGGAGACCTCCACGTGCAAAGGGTTGGAAGTGCGTGAGCACGAGGATAACAAGCTCGTGCGAACGCGGGCGATGACCCGCCCCTGATGTCGTGGACTTGCTGGCGAAGGGCAAGACCAGTAACGTCGTACACGCCGATAAACAGCGCGCTCGTCCCAGGTCTGCCTAGGAACGACACCAACCCAGTGCAGTCCTTGAATACTGCGCGGCCCTGCAGCGACTGATAGGTTTCGAAATGGCCCTCCCGGTAGAGCAAGTCGACGTCCCAGCGTGGGTCTTGGTGGCGAACCAGCTTGGTCTTGACGCTCTCGTCGAAGCCGTAGGGCGCGAGTATGGTGGCGAGGTTGAGCATGCGGCCTACTTTGCCAGCACTGTCCCCTCATCGCGCCTTACAGGCTCGACTCGCTCGCCGTTGACAAACACCTCGCCGCCGCGCACTTCGATGACGATGAGACCGAATGTGGACTGCCAGTGCACCGTCACGTCACCTGAATTCGCGCCCGCGCGGGCGCTTGCCGCCCGTATCCGGTTCAGCTCGACCTGAGATGGAACGTCCATATGCAATACTGTACGTCCATACAGCATCCAAGTCCAGAGCGACAACAGGATTTTTTAAGCGTCGCGGATATTGAGCCAGAGCCTATGCGCCCGCTCGGGTCGCAGCCTGACACTAAGCAAAAGCCTATTCGCCCGCTCGGGGCGAACCTGACGATTTGCGGAGCGGGAGCGGCCCCCGCTGACTGAGCTCCACTGCGGACGGCTGTTTGTGCTTCCCGTAACGGTCGCCTGTCTTGCTGTTCTTATAGTCGCCGCCCTTGTGCGATGAGCCGCTTCCTCCTTTGTAGGGGCCGCCATGGCTACTCGTGTCCTTTCCCCCGCCGTACGACGGTCGGCCCCCGCCACCGCCCTTGCCTTTCGCATCGGCAGCCATCGGTGCCACGGCCAGGGCACATGCGACGACGAAGGTAAAAAGAGAGGTTGTACGCATCGGGTGTCTGCTTGAAGCCGTCATCCTGTTGACCTTTTGCGCGGCTGCGAAAGGGACTTTCCCTAGGCGTCACCTCTTCGGGGTAGAACGGGCTGCGGTTAGCCAACCTCAGTCTTGCTGCAGTCCTCCCGAGCGTGCACTTGATGCGCTGGATTCCTGCAGAACTTCCTAATGACGGTTTGATTAGAGAACTCGGACAAGCTCAATACGGCAACCGAACCAGGGCGTATCCTTAACCGCCCCTTGCGGAAGTCTCGCTCCTCCTGTAAAAAAGCAGTGCGCAAGCCGACCTCGTGAATCTGTCCATTTGTTCTGGGATGGATTCCTCGGCCAGCGCAGTTGCGCCCGTTGGAGCGCCAGACTCTGGCGCAGTCCGATGCATCGTTCCTGTATACGGCGTCACGAGTTGGCGCTACCGCACATGGCGCGGAGGGCTGACATGACTGCGCAAACGCACGCTCTTATTCAGTTAGTCGCTGGCATCGTGTTCGCTGCAATTACCCTGTGGTTTCTGTGGCAAGCATTTGATTCGACCAGGGCTCCCACCCAGCTGCGGTACGACATCGTCCACTATGTGTGTTCGCTGGGCGCCGGGGCTTCTGGTGCATTTTTTACTGGCGCGGCTCTTCTAAGCGCAGACGTCACGTTTGGGCCTGGGAGCAAGCTTGCGTTTCAAGGCACTGCTGGCGTAGCTCTGTTCGGATTGGTGTTCCTGCTTTTCCGAAGTCGCGCGCCGTCTCCATCGGGTAACGGAGGGTCGGTGGTTTCCATTGGCACCCAAACGCCGTTCGAGCAGGTTGCACAGGCGATTGCCAGCGAAGCAGGCGCCACAATCGACCTGTCCTCCCTGTCTGCGACCGAGCGGGCGGTGGTTCCGGCAAGTGAAAACCTCCTTTGCGGCACCTTCCAGCAAGCAAAACAATCGCTCGCTAGATTGGGACAACTTGTTCCGAAGGGCGCAGTGCGAGCGTATAGGGTGGACCTAGACGAAGCGGCAAAGCACTTTACGCTTCACGTCCTTCAGTGAAACAGAATCGATGGAAGAGCGAGGCGTGCATCCATGGCCGTGACAAACAACTGCAACTGCGACATGCCTCCCGGTGGGGGAGGTGCCTGCGAACCATATCAACTCGCGATTTGTCGTAATGACGGGGTGAACTGCCGTCATGAGTGTCGAGACCCGCCGGCATTTCGTATTGGTCCAGATGCGCTAGAAAGTTGGTGTTATGAGATGGTGACCGGCATTCCTCAGACCGGTCCACTTGGACCGAAGGAGCTGGCAACAATTCGGAGCGGTCGCTATTTTGACGCTTCCACAAACGAAGAGGTCACATTCAAAGTTCCCCGCGAAGAAGGAGACCCAGTGAACGCAAGCGTAGTCGCAGAAGCGTAGCGCGGGCTACACCTCATCTAGCAGGTCGACCCAATTTCTGTCTTGCTGCGGTCTAGCGGCATGATACGGGCAAGCAGAGCTGCAATACGGCTCATGAACGCCTCCCGGTCGCTCGCCGCCTCGGTGCCTACCCAAGACACCTCAAGAACAGCGGGACCGCCTATCAATTGCCAAAACTTCAATCTTCGGGGGTTCGCACTCGGAAGTGCGAACCGCGCTGCCACGGTAGACGCAGCCCAGGAACCACCCTATAGCGGCACCACATTGCACGGTGCTTCACCAGTTCAGATATGGTCGACGCCGGATGGCACCAACGCGCATCTTCCATGGTTTGTGGCGCGAGCTCGCGCTCCAGTGTCAGTGGCACCTTCGCGAGCACGAGGTGCTCGGCCATGAATGTGCGGAGACGCTCGCGCCCCGCGCGGCCGCGCCATTCCTCAGGTGTAGCTAGCAGATGCTCAATGATGCACTTCAACGGCACAACATGCTCCTCGCGCGCCGGCCCCGTCGTATCGAATGCATCGCCGCAGTACACGTAATCGCGCTGCAGTTCGCCGCCCGCGCGCAACGCGGCGCTCAGGTCGTGACCAAGCAGCTTGGTAAGCGGCAGATAGGTGCAACTCCAAGCGTCGCGCTCATCGCGACGGGATGGAAAGTTCGCGTACGTCTGCAGAACGCCCTGCGCTTGTCGCAAGAAGAGGTCGGCTCGGCACATGATGAAATCGGGAGGAAATTAAAGCCTGTCCTGAGTATGGCTAGTTTTCCACGAGCGTACCCACTGGCCAACCGTACGCACCGCTAAATCATGCGGGCGGTCGATGAGGCTCTTAAGCCAGGTGAGGTAGAGGCTGCCTCTTCACTTCAAAGCGGCTGGGACGGGATGAAGGCGCCCTGCTCGCCGGCCGCATTGTTGCATCCTCTCCTCAAAGATTGGGGGCTTACATCTGCGATGAGGTCCCAGGGAGCTGCGGCGCTGGTCAGGCTAATCGCATACTGTTAACGTATATCTGTTCGCTACATCTCAAGTACGCTCCACGTCCCAATGCCTCGCCCGCTCCGAAAGACTGCAGCCACCTCGCTGAAGATGACCCCTGAGGTTCGAGACCTCTGGGAGCAGTGCGCGGCCGCAGAAAGCCGCAGCCTAACCAATCTTTTTGAGGTCATGGTGCGCGACCGGGCGAAGGCGCTGAATCTCCAGCCCCGACCGGCTCCCACACCGGCTCTTCGCAAGACTGCAACCAAGAACACCAAAAACTGAAAGCATTCATGGCACAGAACTTCTCCGAACTCGCCAACTTCCTCTGGTCAGTCGCCGACCTGCTCCGCGGCGACTACAAGCAGGCCGACTACGGTAAGGTCATCCTGCCGTTCACGTTGCTGCGCCGACTGGATTGCGTCCTCGAGAAGACCAAGTCGGATGTCCTGGCAGAATACACGAAGCGCAAGGACACTGGTGTCAACCTAGACCTGGTCCTAAAGAAGAAGAGCAAGGAAGCCTTCTACAACTCCAGCGTCTTCACGCTGCCCGGCCTGCTCGCGGACCCCGCGCACATCCGACAGAACCTCATCTCCTACGTGACGGACTTCTCCGCCGACGCACGGGACGTGTTCGAGCGCTTCAAGTTCGTGGACCGGGTCGCAGAGCTGGACGACAAGGACCTGCTGTTCAAGCTGGTGCAGATGTTCGCCAACGTGGACCTTCATCCGGACGTGGTCCCCAACGAGACCATGGGGCTGGTCTTCGAGGAGCTGATTCGGAAGTTCGCGGAAGCCTCGAACGAGACCGCGGGGGAGCACTTCACGCCTCGCGAAGTCATCCAGCTCATCGTGCACTGTCTATTCACCGGTGACGACGAGGCGCTGTCGAAGCCCGGGGTGATTCGCTCGATGTACGACCCCACCGCCGGCACCGGCGGCATCCTGTCCGTGGGCGAGGCCGTGGCCCGGAGCATCAACAAAACGGCCAAGATGGTCCTTTTCGGCCAAGAGCTGAACGACGAGAGCTACGCCATTTGCAAGGCGGACATGCTTATCAAAGGGCAGGACCCGAAGAACATCGTCAGAGGCAATACCCTGTCGGCCGACGGTTTCCCGAACGAGAAGTTCGACTACGGCGCGGCGAACCCGCCTTTCGGCGTGGACTGGAAGAAGGTCCTCGAGGCCATCAAGACGGAGCACGAGAAGAAGGGCTTCGCGGGCCGGTTCGGCCCTGGGCTGCCGCGCATCTCGGACGGCTCACTGCTGTTCCTGATGCACTTGATTTCTAAGATGCGTCCGGCTGCCGAAGGCGGTGGCCGAGTGGGCATCGTTCTGAATGGCTCGCCGCTGTTCACTGGCGACGCAGGCTCAGGCGAGTCTGAAATCCGTCGCTGGGTGCTCGAGAACGACATGCTCGATGCCATCATCGCGCTGCCGAACGACCTGTTCTACAACACGGGAATTGCCACCTACATCTGGATTCTGGACAACGACAAGAAGGCTGACCGCAAAGGCAAGGTGCAGCTGATTGACGCCACCCGGATGTTCGCCAAGATGAGGAAGTCGCTTGGAAGCAAGCGAGTGCTCATCACTGAGGCCCAGGTCGCCGAAATCGTGAAGGTCTACGCCACCTGTACGAAGGACGCCACGTTCGTGCTGGAGTTCAAGGAACCCGCGAAGGGTTCCAATGGAGACGACCAGGCGGAGCCTGAGGTACCGCGCATCGTGTCGAAGGTGTTTGACACCAAGTTCTTCGGCTACCGGAAGGTCACCGTCGACCGGCCACCGCAGGAAGGCAAGGCGGTGACCGTGAAATTGAAGAAGGGGCAAAAGCCCTACGACCCGGAACTGCGCGACACCGAGAACGTTCCCCTTACGGAGGAGCTCAAGGCGTACATGAAGCGAGAGGTGCTGCCGCATGTTCCAGATGCCTACGTTAACGAAGAGGTCCGCGACGAGAAGGACGGACAAGTTGGCAAGGTCGGCTATGAAATCAGCTTCAACCGCTACTTCTACGTCTACAAGCCGCCTCGGAAGCCGGTCGTCATCGCCAAGGAGATTGGCGACATGGAAAAGCGCTTTCTGGAGTTGATGAAGGGGGTGCTGACGTGAGAGCGTCCAAGAGGACTTCCGCCGCGCCTTACCTCGGTGCGGTTCCAGAGCATTGGACAGACATCAGCCTGAAGCACTTGCTTCGGGCACCCGTGACAGATGGACCGCACGAAACACCGGCCTTCGTAGACGAATCGGAGGGGCGTCCGTTCCTCTCTGTGGACGCGATTCAGGATGGGGAGCTTGTTCTCGACGGATGTCGCTATGTTGCCCCACAGGCGTTCGATGAATACAGGAAAAAAGCGGCGCCAGAGCTCGATGACATTCTCATGGGGAAGGCGGCATCCACCGGGAAAATCGCGCGCGTAAAGACATCCACCCCATTCGCCATCTGGTCACCTCTCGCGCTTATAAGACCCGCCAAGAATAGGCTGGACAGCCGATTTCTGGAGTACGTCCTGAAGAGCCCAGCGCTGCAGCAGCAAATCGAGGACCTCTGCAACTCAAATACGCAGAAGAACATCGGGATGGGTGACATCCCGCGCTTGGCGTTTGCGCTCCCGCCCATGCAGGAGCAGGAGCGCACCGCCGACTTCCTCGATGAGCAGACTGCGCGAATTGATGCGTTGATTGCAGAAAAGGCACAGCTTCTTCAGGCGCTTGCAGAGAGCGAAGCCAGCCAAGTGTTGGCTGAAGTGACGGGCCAGACGCGCGAGGCCCCTGGTGAACTATCCCCGGAGAAGCCGGAGGCTGCCGCATTACCAGCCGGATGGAAACTCCCACAACTGGCGCGACTTGTCTCGAAGCTCACCAACGGCTTCGTCGGACCGACAAGGGACATCCTCGTACCGGCGGGTGTGCGGTATCTGCAATCGCTGCACATCAAGTCGGGACAGGTCGACTTCGAGCGCGGCGAATATTACGTGACGGAGGACTGGTCTCAGGTGCACTTGAAATCGGTGCTCCAAGTCGGCGACGTTCTCATTGTGCAGACTGGCGACATCGGTCAGACGGCCGTCGTCACCGAGGAATTCGCTGGATGTAACTGCCACGCACTCATCATCGCGACACCGCGCCGCGAACTGGTCATCCCAGAGTACCTCGAACTCGTGCTCAGAAGTGCATACGGCCGGGCCGCCTTCAACCTGTATGCCACAGGTGCATTGCACCCGCACCTGAACTGCTCAAATATCCGAGACATTCGAGTGCCCCTGCCGCCTCTCGCAGTCCAACGGAAGATTGTGGCGAATAGCACTTCCATCGGAGCCGCACACCGCAAGCTGCGCTCCCACGTGGAAGAGCACATTGAGCGCCTGCGCGAATACCGCTCCTCTTTGATTTCAGCGGCTGTGACCGGCCAGCTTGACATCAGCACCTCCGGAAGCAAGCCTGCCGCCCGCCCCGCGGAGGCTCTGGCGTGAGATGCCTCGCCGCGGATAGAGCGCGGACCTAGAAGAAGAAACCCAGGAGAAGTCATTGCCGACCATGTCCAACATCCATACCGAGCGCGTCTTCGAGGACGAGCTCTGTGAGCACCTGGTCGCCAACGGCTGGTCGGTCCGGACCCACCTGAAGGACGCCACCTCCTACAACCGCGAACTCGCGCTGTTCCCGGAGGACCTGCTCGCCTTCGTGCAGCAGACGCAGCCCGCGGAGTGGGAGAAGTTCAAGAAGTGGCACAACGGCCAGTCAGATGCAATCTTCGTCAAGCGCGTTGCGGAGCAGTTGGACAAGCACGGCACGCTTCACCTCCTGCGCCATGGCTTCAAAGACCGCAACGCCAAGTTCTTCCTGTGCCAGTTCCGGCCAGCGCACGCCAAGAACAAGCAGCTGTGGCAGTGGTACGAGCAGAACCGGCTCACCGCCATCCGCCAGCTCCATTTCAGCCTGCACAACGAGAAGAGCATTGACGTCGTCCTGTTCGTCAATGGCCTTCCGGTGGCCACGTCGGAGCTGAAGACCGACCTAACGCAGAATATCCTCCACGCCATCTCTCAATACAAGAAGGACCGGCTGCCGAAGGACCCCAAGAGCAAAGAGCTGGAGCCCCTGCTTCAGTTCAAGACACGTGCGCTCGTGCACTTCGCCGCCTCGACGGACGAAGTCTTCATGGCCACCAAGCTGGATGGCGACAAGACCTATTTCCTGCCGTTCAACTTGGGCCGCCCGGACGGCCTGGGTGGCGCCGGCGCCGGCAACCCGCCCGCTCCTCCGGGAGAGGGCTACCCGACCTTCTACCTGTGGAAGCTGGTGTGGTCGAAGGACGTGTGGCTGGACATCCTCGGGAACTTCTTGCACTTGGAAGTCAAGGAGGCCGACGACCCGACCACCGGCAAGAAGACCACCAAGGAAACGCTCATCTTCCCGCGCTTCCACCAGCTGGACGCTGTGCTGCGCCTGGTTCGGGCGGCTGGCGATGAGGGGGCCGGCCAGGTCTACCTAACCCAGCACTCCGCGGGCTCGGGCAAGTCCAATACCATCGCATGGAGCGCACACCGGTTCTCAACCCTACACAATGCCGCCGGCGAGAAGGTCTTCGACTCGGTCATTGTCATCACAGACCGCAAGGTTCTGGACCGGCAACTGCAGGAGACCATCAGCCAATTCGAGCACAAGGCGGGTGTGGTTCAGAAGATTGACCAGAACTCCGAGCAACTGGCCAAGGCGCTCACCGATGGCGTGCCTGTCATCATCACCACGCTGCAGAAATTCCCGCACGTCCTGAACAAGGTTCAAGGCCTGAAGGACCGCAAGTTCGCCCTCATCATTGACGAGGCGCACTCGAGCCAGTCTGGCGCCGCCGCTCAGAAGCTGCGCCGCACGCTCTCTACGGAAGCGAAGAACAAGACGGTCACTGTCGAACTGGAGGGCGAGACCGTGCAGGTGTCCGCGGACGTCGAGGTCGACCCGGAAGACCTGACCACCGAGGACATCATCAACCAGGTCATGGCCGGCCGCGAGCGACCCAAGAACGTCTCGTACTTCGCCTTCACGGCGACGCCCAAGGCCAAGACGATGGAGCTGTTCGGTCGAGCGCCAGCGCCAGACGTTCTGCCGCAGGCATTCCACATCTACTCCATGCGCCAGGCCATCGAGGAAGGCTTCATCCTCGACGTGCTGAAGAACTACACCGGCTACAAGACCTTCTACAGGCTCGCGTCGGCCGCCGATGACAAGGTGGTCTCCAAGCGCAAGGCAAGCCGCGCCTTGGCACGGTACGCCGTGCTCCACCCGCACAACATCTCCCAGAAGGTCGTCATCATCGTGGAGCACTTCCGCGAGCACGTGGCAACTAAGATTGGCGGCAAAGCCAAGGCCATGGTGGTCACGGATAGCCGTGTGGCTGCGGTGCGCTACAAGCTCGCCATGGACCGGTACATCAAGGACCGGGGCTACGACAAGGAAATGCGCGCCCTGGTGGCGTTCTCCGGCAAAGTCAGCGACGAAGATTCGGGTTCGGACGAGTTCACCGAAGTGAATATGAACCCCGACATAAAGGGCCAGGAGCCGTCCGATGCGTTCAAAGAGGACGTGTATCGCCTGCTGCTGGTGGCCAACAAGTACCAAACCGGCTTCGACCAGCCGCTCCTGAGCGCCATGTACGTGGACAAGCGCCTGGCCGGCGTCATGGCCGTGCAGACCCTCTCGCGCCTGAACCGCACCTGCGTGGGCAAGGAAGACACCTTCGTCCTGGACTTCGTCAACAAGCCGGAAGAAATCCTTGCCTCGTTTCAGCCCTACTACCGGGCTGCGCAGCTGAAGGACGTCACGGACCCCAACATCGTCCACGAGCTCCAGACCAAGCTGGACAAGGCTGGCGTCTATTTCCCGCAGGAGGTCGAGCAGTTGGCGGAGGCGTTTTTCAACCCCAAGGGCAAGCAGGAGCATCTGCACCCGTTCCTGAAGCCTGCCAAAGACCGGTTCGTCGACCTCGATGAGGAGGAGCAGGAGCAGTTCCGCAAGGACCTCGGCACCTTCCTGCGCATGTACGACTTCCTGAGTCAAATCATCCCGTATGGAGACTCGGACCTGGAGAAGCTGTACACGTTCGGCAAAAACCTGATGCCGCGTATTGCAGTTTCGGAAGGCGGCTCCAGCCTGGTTGAACTGGACGCAGACGTTCGCTTGACGCACTACCGGCTGCAGAAGCTGGGGGAGAAGCACATCGACCTGAGCGTCGGCGAAGTCGTTCCTCTGAAACCGGCTTCAGGTGCCGGCACAGGCAGCGCGCCGACCGACGAGCAAATCAAGCTCGCGGAAATCGTTTCGAAGATGAACGACTTGTTCTCAGGTGACCTTACGGAGGCCGACCTAGTGGGCTACGTGACCACCATCAAGGGCAAGTTGATGGAGAACGAGAGCTTGGCCGAACAGGCTGCCAACAACTCCGAGCAGCAGTTCGCCATGGGCGACTTCAAGGACATCCTCACGGACATCATCATTGAGGGCCAGGAAGCCCACAACACCATCGCCGACCAGCTGCTAAAGGACGAGCGCGTGCTGGCCTCCATGCAAGGAATGCTGGCCTCTATGGTGTTTAAGGCGTTCGCGCAGGGCCGCGCGGGGTCAGGCTCTCAGCGGGCGGCCTAGCGTCATGTCTCAAGCCCGAGCCAAGACTATCCAGATATTCCTGCCCTCAGGTGACCCCCAGGGCATCCGCCAGGCAGAAATCACCACTCGCATTGTTCGGCTTTTGGAGGTTCCTCGTGCGCTGCTCAAGGACTTCTTGGCCATGCCTGAATCCGCCGGCGGAGCCGTGTACTTCCTGTTTGGCGACGCCGATGAATCCGCGAAACCTCACGTCTATATCGGGCAGACCACGGACCTGAAGAAACGCCGTCGTCAAGCACCAGAAGGAAAAGGACTTTTGGCAGCATGCGGTGGTGATGCTCTCCCGCGCGGACAGTCTGACGACAACCCACTCCCTGTACCTTGAGCGTCTCTGTATCAAACGGGCAAAGGAAGCCGACCGCTTCGTGGTCGAGAACGACACCAACGGGAACAAGTTGAACACCACAAAGCCTATGGAGGCCGAGTGTGAGGAGCTCTTCGAAACGGGTGAAACCTTGATGTCTACACTGGGGTTTCAGCTGTTTGAGAAACCCGTGAAGCCGGCGGAAGGTGCGGCACTTTACTTCTGCACGGCCTCCGGCACCGACGCTCGCGCGCAGTACACGCCGGAAGGAATGGCCGTGTTGAAGGGGTCCAAGGCTCGCGGCCAAGTCACGGACAGCTTCAAGGACAAGGACTTCCACGTCCTGCGCAAGCAACTGGAAGCCGAGGGAATCTTGAAGCCAGCAGGTGACCAGCTTGTCTTTGCACAGGACTACGTGTTCAAGTCACCAAGCGCCGCCGCCGCTATCGTGGTCGGCAATAACATGAACGGTTGGCTGTCGTGGAAGAACAAGGACGGGAAGACCTTGGACGCGGCGGTTCGCCAGGGCACTCAGGCCTGAGCGCAGAGCGAGTTGACGCGGGGCCGTCGACACGAGGCTCCCACGGCTACAAGCCCGCAATTCACGACAATGGCCTATAGGGAAACAGCATGCGAGTCTCGGTGGCGTGCCTGGAAGACGAGTCGTTTGAGCTTAAGGGAGAGGCTGCTCTGTTGAACCAATCGCCGACTTGGCCGTACTTTTGGATGCCCTGCGTGATGGGCGACGACTACTTTCAGCGGGTGAACTGCGGCGTTAAAGCGCCGCCAGTCGACGTCCGGCTCGCTGAAGGCTCCATGTTCGTCCTGTACCAGTCGCGGCCAGACGCCGAGGCCTTCGCAGCTTGGATTCCGCAAGCGTTGGCCGCGGTGGAGCACGGCTACCGCACGATGAGAGGTTGACCGCGGGGCAGTGGCGCGACGCCGCACCCCTAGCAATGCTGGTTCGACCGCACGAATCAGTTCGCGTTGTGCCCAAACTCGCGGCTCAAGAGCACCCGCTTCCAATGGGCCTCTCGCGCCAGCAAGTCGTCCCTGCCTGCAGAAGTATCAGCAGTTTCCAGGATTGCGAACGAGAAGGTCTGAGCGCGTTTGGCCTTCTCTGCTCCAACCAGCTCGCGAAGTGCAACGTTGCCGCCGTGGCCGTTCAGGTACTGGCTCCAGCGACCCCAGATGCCTCCTTCGCCGTACGCACTACCGACGTAAAGCTTGCCGTCGACGCTGTCAGCCAACACATACACACCTCCGACGGCTGAGAGGGCCGTGCGCCAACTAGATTCCGCAGCCCGCACCAAAGCTTCGAGCTGCGAAAACGAAACGTGAAGCTGCTTGTACCCGGGAAAGGCGGGGAGAGTGAGAGTGCGGGCGCTCAGCTCGTGCACCACCAACTTGTCGGCAATCGTCTCGGCGTCCCGGTATGCAGCGCGGTCCTTGCGACGAAACAAGACAACGACGCGAGCGGCGATGTCGTCGAACGCGGTCATCCGTGGCAAGTCGTAGTACCAATGGTCGGTCCCACCGGTGCGGCGCTCACGACCAGCCTTTCGATATGCCCCTGCGAACATCCAAAGTCCGGGTCGCTGCGGGATGTCGATGAGCGCCACGACGAATTCGCGTTCGAAGTTGCGACGATTCTGCCAGCTCTGCCAAGCCTCCCACTTCTCAATTCCTCGACGATAGACATCCAGCGGCTCTTCGACCTGGTTGTAGCCAGCCAGGTGAATTTTGGTCTTCGCCGGAGTCAGGTTTGGGTCGATTGCGTTCAGAAGCTGGAACAGCAGCATGCAGGTATTTGGGGGTTGTCGTGCAGGACGAAGTGTCGCATCAGTCTGCAGCAGCGTAATCTGGCTCTCACGTCCCACCGGGCTCTACGAACTCAATCAGCGGAACCTCCCAGCTGTCAGTCACAACACTAGGTTGGAAGTCATGGGCTGTCTGGGCTCGGGTCCGAACCATAATTCCCCTTACCACTCCGGTAGCTCCAGGCCGGGGCACGCTCTGTGTTGCCTTGGCAAGCTTTCCAACTGCGACCCCGCTTCTCGTTAGAAGCACCCGGTCCCGCATAATCAACTCGGCGCCGACGACCAGCGAACTGAGCGCCTGATGCACCGGATGCTGCGAGTGAAGCCGGCCCGCATACCCGATGTCGATGTCCCTGGGTCCGTAGACGAGGTATTTGAGTTCGATGTCTGGCCGGTATGTTGGTTGGGCCGCGGGGAGCAGGCTGTTGACTCCATCCACTGTGCTGAGGTCGGAAAGCAGGGTGTTCCGTCCGTCGTCAACTCGGAAGACCGTCAACGAGTGCTTAGCGCGGGTCATCGCCACATACAGTAGCCGACGGTCCTCGTCAGAAGGCCGCCAGTCGCCGCAGTCCATTACAACCACGTGGGAGAACTCTAGACCCTTGGCGCTGTGCGAGGTCAGAAGCTTGACCGCATCTCCATCGCCATGCTGCGATGACTCTTGCGAGGCCTCGTAGAGGGCATCCAAAATTGCGGCTGCCGGGAGTTCCAATTCGTCGAGTTCGCCTCCCAGCTCCTCGGCAACAGACACCAAATCAGCCCAATATGGATTCAGTGGCTCGCCGCTCCGGGCGTCCCTAACCCATTGGTGCAGGTCCGCCAGTCGGACCAGTCCGCCTGGTCTTGCATCGAGCCAGCACTTGGCTGCCCAGCCCTCGCGCGAACGCATTAGAGACAGCTGCCCTCGTACGCTGTCCCGCCGCGCGAGTTCGTACTGAATTCCGGCAGCCTCAAGGAGAGCGCGAAGCGGCTGCAAAGAGTCGTGGGTGCGAGATAGAACTGCAAACTGTCCCCAGGAGACATCCGGCTCCAGGGCCTTGGCTCTGGAGAGTTCTGCGAAGACCAGCTGCGCCTGTAAATTCGGGTTGCCCGGTGCCGTCAGTAGCCGAACCTTTCCGTGCGATTCGGGGTCAAGCTGTTGCCAATGACCCCCCAGGGCGTCCGACTGGCGAGCTGCATTGATACGAATCGGGTGGTTCACCTTCATCCGGTCGACTGCCCGCTGAATCAAATGATTGGCGGCAGAAATGATGTTCTGCGTGGAGCGGAAGTTCTCAACGAGGTACGTAATTTCGCCTGGATAGTCGTTTTGGAAGCGGCGAATGAACTCAATGCTTGCGCCTTTGAAGGCATAGATGTTTTGGTCATCATCCCCAACAGCCATGATGCTGAGCTTCGAGTCGTCGTCGCGTTGGCGGCCTCGACCTGCAAGCGCACTGACCAGCGCGTACTCCATCTGGTCAATGTCTTGATATTCGTCGACGAAGATGTACTCGTATTGCTGCAGCAATCTGTCCCGCGCATCGTCGGCATCTAAAAAGGCGTCTGAGTTCCCCTCAAGCAGGTCAACGGCATCCTTGAGAATCTGCTTGAAGTCGATGGCCCGGTCGACTTGTTCTGCCGCGGCCAAGCTGGTGCCGGTCAGGCGTAGGGCCATGGCGTGGTACGTGAGCACCATGACTCCTCGTGCATCCTGACCGATGAGAGCCACGAGTCTTCGTCTGAGCGACAGGGCAGCGCCCCGGTTAAAGGCCAAAGCGATGATGCGCTCGGGTGCCACCCGCCTGACGCGAATGAGGTACGCAATGCGGTGGACAATGACCTTTGTTTTTCCTGAGCCGGGCCCTGCCAGGACGAGGTGATTGCCTTGCTCGGGAGCCTCAACGAGTCCCTGCTGCACTGGATGGTGCAAGTCCGTAACGATGCGCTTGTAGGACTCATCCGTGGTAGACAGTCGCAGCAGCTCGGACCTACCCCTGAAGTACTTGCGCGCGAATTGAGACCGAGGCATCGAGAAATACGCGGCGACGAATTCGCTCGCGTCGCTATGCTGCTTCATACCGAGCTTGGCGTACTCGTGCATGAAGTGAGTCTGGTTCGTGCGCTCCTGATAGAAGTCCTGCAGCGGCGCGTAGTCGTCTTTGAGAAAGCGCGACTTCGCGGAGGTTTTCTCGACGCTGATGGTCATCGCAGAACGGAAGACCGACCGGCCTTTGTCCAGTTCGAGCACCTTGTTCTCATGCATATAGAGAAGCGCGTGCTCCAGCGCCGTCGCCGGCTCGCGCAACTGGCCCTTCAGCTCCAGGTCTTGCTCGATGGCTTCGAGCAGGTCCCTTGCCTTGCACTCGATGCGATGCGACGACTCTCGACTCTCTTCAGGAATCTGCTGCATCAGATGGCTAAGCACAACCTGGGAGACGGCGCGGCGGCGAGCGCAGATTTCGCGTATCTGCCGCCACGGTCGATGCACCGTGACTGACATGCTGTCCAGGCCCAATGGCCTGGAGTCGAGCATGCTTCTCTTTTCCGTTCCAGAGCCGAAGCTCTCGGAGAGCGAGCGGATGCATGCGCGCAGGCTCTCCGATGTAATTTGTTTGCTGCGGTGCGGAAGGCGATTGCGCAGCTCGGTGCAGATAGGGCGAACGCCAAGAATTTGAGGGTCTTGGCCAGCGTCGGCATCGGGCGCACTCTCGCACATGAGGTCAAGCAGCTGCACTTCTAATCCGTCGACGTCCTGCAGCGTCTGCTGCGAAGCGCCTTTGCCGTTGCGAACCACGCGCACCGTTAGGCCCAGGTCATTGACTAATATGCCGAGCTTTTCGAGCTCGTAGAGGATTCGAAAGCAATCTTCGGGTGCGATGCCCGACTCAAGCATGAGCTCGTCTGTGCTCAGCCCGTCGGGCGTGTCACTGCGAAAAAGCGCCTGGGCAACGGCCGAATACTTGGTCGGTGCATCCCCCTTGAGGTTCGCTTTGAGAATTTTCGCGAGGGCTTCATCGAGAGTCGCCACCTTCAGGCTAGTCGGAAAGACGCGTGTGCGGTTCTCATTTCGCTTAAGAAACCCGCTGCGTTCGAGCCACGCAATGGCGGTGGTCACCTTGGTCGTCGCGTCAGGCGCATCCACTTCGATGGTGGTACCTTGGCTTTCGGCGAGCAGTTCCTTGGCGGACACAACGACTTCTGTGCTCTTCATCCGCTCGGAGCGCTTTCTCACGGCCCGCAGCAGACCATTGAAGTCCTTTTGCCGCAGTTGCGAGCTGGCTGAGAGCCTGAACTGCGTCTCTACGTCATCCTCATCGAAGAGGAGGACGCAATGCGCTGGGGCCCCGTCGCGGCCTGCTCGTCCCGCCTCTTGGAGGTAGTTCTCCAAGGAGCCTGGGATGTCCGCATGTATGACAAGCCGGATGTTCGCCTTGTCCACGCCCATCCCGAAGGCGTTGGTGGCGGCGATGACCTGCAGTTCGCCACTAAGGAAATCTTGCTGGACCTCCTTCTTTTTGTCAGGCGCGAGACCTCCGTGAAAGCAGCCGCAGGGCAAGCCTTGTTTGGTCAGGATTTCGGCGAAGAAGGCTGCGTTCTTCCTCGTGGCGCAAAACACGATGGCCGCTCCGTCGGCCTTGAGGTCTTCTTGAATGAGTTCGACGATGCGCTGAGCCTTCTCCGCCTTGGGCGCGAGCACCACAGAAAAGGTCAGGTTGGTGCGCTCATGGCCACCTAGAAACTTCTCAAGAGAAATTCCCAGGCTGTCTTGAAAGTGCGAGCACAGGTCGTCGACAACATCCAGCTTGGCGGTGGCCGTGAAGCACGCAATCGGAGCGCGTTGAGCCGCGAAATGCTCTCCGATGTACCGCGCCACATAGAGGTAGTCCGTTCGGAAATCATGGCCCCACTTGGACAGGCAGTGCGCCTCGTCGAAAACCCAGGTGGCTATCTGTCGGTAGCGAATGGCGTCGCAGAACGTTCGGCTTCGAAATTGCTCGGGCGAGACAAGCACGATTCCCGCGTCGCCCAAGCGAATCTTGTCCAGGGCTGCTCTGCGCTCCAGGGGTGTGAGAAGGCCGTTGATGGTGACCGCGCACTGCACCCCGGCTGCCACCAAGTTGTCCACCTGGTCCTTCATGAGCGACTGAAGAGGGGACACGATGACCGTCAGCTTTCCGGAGCGCCAGTAGTGAACCAAAGCTGGAAGCTGGTAGCAGATGGACTTGCCGCCACCCGTCGGGAGCACAGCCAACAAACTCTGGCGCTTGAGTCCGGCTTGCACGATGGCTCGTTGCAGCGACGTGCCGTCCGCGGCCGATGGCTTGTCTCTGAAGCTGGGCTTGTCGAAATACGACTTCAGCAGGGCTTCTGGGTTGTGCTGCGCGCGGCAGTAGGCGCAGGCTGGGTCGGAGCAGTCTTGCTCTCGCAGACGCTCGACCTGCAGGCGCACGGCCGGCATCGTCTCGGTCACCCATAGGGGCAGAACGGAGTTTCCGCCCGAGACCCGAATCCAACCCAAGGCATACGCCAATGCCTTCAGGTGCTCGGCGGCTTCTTCGGATTGCTCCGTGAACCACCGGGTTGCCGCGCGCAAGCCTGTTTGGCAGCACTTGCCCTCGAACTTGGCAAGAGCGATACCTATCGCCTCTCGAACTCCCGGAGCACCGGCCTCGCGAACGTTCCCGAAAAGCTCGTCGAGTGGACCGTCGCGGCGTAAAAGGAAGTGAAGGAGAACGAGCCAGTCGGCGTCGCTTCGCCACATCTCGTCCAGAGCCGCGAGCTCGTCAACCAGCAAGTCCAGCGTAATGCGTGCGTCCCGCTCCGGCTCGTTACGCGTGTCCGATACGAGCTTGTAGCCTTTAACGAGCCGGTGATACGGGTTGTTCGGGAACGCGAGTGTGGACAGCTCTAAGGTGTCGAGCACCGGGAGCTGCGTGCAACGCAGGGTTGGATACTGTCGGTTGAGCTCGACGAGGTCGTGGCGCCTCAGGTTGTGACCCACGAGAACCTGGGCGCCCGCCGCGAGGTCATCAACTCTGCGAGCCACGTCCGATGCTTGCAGCGCGCTCGTTGCGAGGGTCAGGGAGCGTCCGTCGTCACTACGCACTGCGCCAAGCTTGAAGATTCGATTGCCTTCGTGGGGAGCTGTCTCGACGTCGATAGAAAGCGCGCGCCATTCGCGCAGCCGGGCATACCAGTGCTGGCGACGGTCAGGTCGGACCTGTGCGTGGTCAACTAAGAGCTCAGACGACGCCAATAGCCCCCCGGACGGGTATTGCAGGACAAGGGGCGCAGTCGAGCGCCACGTTATGCGGCGGCAAGGAGCGGGACATAGTCGTTCAACTCGGTGTCCATGTCCTCGTTGCTCACAGCATGACGCCCGAGGAGGTCCTCCAACTGCGCGCGTTCAACAAGTCTTACGTTGTTCGCGTCAGCATGAGCGCGCGCACCGCTGTTGAAGGCCCTGTTCGTTACCGCCACGCATTGGAATGTGGTTCCGGGGAACTGGGCGCGGTACCGAGCTGCACCGGCCACGACTTCCTTAATCGCGTCCCAACCGAGCGCGTCCGATGCTGTTCGCTTGCACTGGAGGAGCTCGCCGCAAGCGCCGCCGAATGCCAGGACGTCAATGCCGCCGTCGCCCCCCTTCTTTTCCGTGAGGTGTGAAGTAAAGCCTTGCCGTTCCCACAAGACGCGGCAGAGCACCTCAAAGGCAAACCCGTCCATGCGGTCTGCATCGTCGATGCTCAGAAAGCGTTTCGCACCGGCGGCACCCGGGGCAGCCTGCCCGACCAAGTCCGAGAACTTGACCTCGACTCCGTTGCCATTCAGCATTGACGCTAAGTCGGAAGTCCCGATTGTGGCGTTCGCAAGGGTCGCCTTTTTTTTCAGCAGCTCGTCCAAGCGCACGTCGAAGGTAGCGTACTGCTCCGTGGTCGTCACAGGGCAGTAGACAAAAACATCTCGCTCTTGACCGATGCGATAAGCGCGGTCAGTTGCCTGGTTCTCCTTTGCTGGATTCCAAGCGCGCGTGAAGTGGAACACATGATTCGCGGCCGTCACGTTCAGGCCGGCGCCGGCCGCGAGGGTCGAAAGAATGATGACATCGAACCCGTCCGCTTCTGAGAACCGCTTGATGTACGAATGTCGGTTCTGTGAGTCTCCATTGATGATGAACGGCTTGATGCCGAAGCTTTCTCGAAGGAAGTAGTACAGCGCAGATTGCACCTCCCGCAGCTCTGTGAAGACGATGGCCTTCTGTCCAGCCTCACGAACCGTCTTCAGACTCTCTATCAGCCAAGCAAGCTTCGGCGAATTCGCAAAGTGCACTCCGTGGCCGTCCTTATCCGGCAGGAAGCGCAATCCCGGGAGGCAGTACGGCTCCGCGCACACAGCCTTCATCAAATGTAGGGCGCCGAACGACAGCCGTGCTCGTTTGCGGCCGTCACTCTCCTTTGCCGCATCCTGAAGCTTCTTCAGTCCGCCCAAGTACAGCAAGTTCTGGTGACCAGACATGGGGACATGCAGACGCTCGGCTTCCTCAAGAGCCTCTTTGAACTGAATTGGTTTCTGCGGCGCCTCCGAGTACGCAAACCTTTTCTTAGGCAATTCGTCCGCGATGTCTTCCTTGGTGCGCCGGAGTGTTTGAGGCCGAATCGCGTCCTGCAGACGGCTAAGTGCTGCCTTCTGCTCATCAGATTCGCACTCAATAGGTCGGCGAAAGGACCGTCCGAACTCCTCAAGCCCTCCCAGTAGCCCTGGCTGGACAAAGTCGAACAGGCACCAAAGGTCGGTTAACGTGTTCTCAACGGGCGTCCCGGTACACGCAACTCTGAAATCCGCCTTCAGCGCCTTGGCGGCGATGGTCACTTGAGTGCCCGGGGTCTTTATGCGCTGGGCCTCGTCACAAATCACGAAGGCGAAGCCCTGCCTGGCGAGCGAGAACTCAAAGTTCGTCAGGACTTCGTACGTAGTGAAGACAAGCTTTGCGTCCCCTAGCCAACCCGGGCGGAGCAGGTCTACCACCCCTCGGGCGCGCAATTGCGAGTCGATGAGCGAAAGCGGTTGCTTGCGGGTCTGAAGATTCGCTCCGAAGAGTACCAGCTGCTTGGGGAAGGAGTCGCTGAAGAACTTCTGCGTTTCCGCCGCCCAGTTTTCTACAAGACTCTTCGGGCAAAGAATCAGCGACGGTGCTGCATGCGGGTTCTGCTCGTAATACGAGCCCAGGACGCAGAGCAGCTGGAGCGTTTTCCCCAGCCCCATGTCATCGGCCAGCAGGGCTCCCCGGCAGTCCATAGGCGCGCGCGACACTAGGTGCTGAAACCAGGCTACACCCTGCAGCTGGTGCTTTTTCAGGTGTACTGAAGGTCGGAGGCTACGCGGAAGTGCTGCCTTCGCGTCAGGCGGCAACGCAAGATTCAGGCGCCGCTCCTCGGCGTAGTCGACTCCGAAGAAATTCATTTTGACGAGCAGCGTCTCGCGCTTCGGTTTCGGGGTCGGTGTATCCCCAGTGCCGTCAGGCTTTACCCGGTCAGGAACTCCCAGCATGACCCGGAAAGCGTCCGCTAGTTTTCTCGCCTCTCCTGTGGCAATCGCCGTTGGCAAAGATTCGTTTCGCACTTCTCGCTCGCCCTTCGACTCAGCCTCCCGAACCTGCTGGTCGAACTTCTCTACCCAATCCTTCGTGAGAGGAATCAGCAGATTACCCTCGTGACCTGCCAGGGTGACCCTCACCATAGGGGTCAGGTCAGTTGGGAGCCAGCCAGGCTTGCCTTCTTCTGGGGCCGGCTTCTGGAAAACTGGCACGTAGATGGCCTTCGCCACCCCAATTCCCTCGATACGCCCTGAGTAGCCGTCGAGCTCGTAGATGTCTTCGTACCGGATACCGGCGGCAGGTTGCGTGCGCCAAATTTGCGCGATTTGCCGGCCCTTCTCCAACTGGACGACGGACTCACCGTCGATGCTCAAGTCGAACTCGCCCCAAGGAAAAACCGCTCTCTCCTCTCGAAGCGCCAGGTTGAGCGCCGAGAGAAAAACCTCAAGCGCCGGCGGCCCATCGAAAGCGACCTTGTGGGTCTTGCCGGTGCCTCCGTGAAACTGCTCGTTCACTGAGAGGTGCACCCCAATTACGCGCCCAGCGTCGATGCTCGGCATCAAATAAAACATGGTCGCAAGAGCGCCAGCTGCCGCTTTATCGGCGGCAAATTCCTCCTCTCGAATGACATCTCGCGCATCTTCTCCCAAGAACGCCCAAGGGTTATGAAGGAACCTCTCAGCCTTGCTTCCAGCGACACGGCGGGCTGGCATTTCACGCTTGATGACTTCCAGAACCCTCCGTACCGGCTCTGATATGACCACGCGGACATGCCCACCACTCTTGGGAGCCAAGTCGTAGTGCGCCTGTACGGAGTTGAAGCCGTCGAACGCTTTCAGCCATCCCGAGGGAGCGTTAGAAAACGTGGGTTCGACGGTCGTGACGCGGCCGAACGGGGACTCCTCACGGCGGAGCGGCAGCCGCAACGTATCAGGGGTGAGGACAATGGTCGTCTCTAAGTACGGCGACCGGTACAGAGCCTGCGCCTCCTCGGCTAGTCGACGGATTGCGCCCCAGGCGAGTTCATTTGCATGCTGACTTCGCTCCTGCTCGCTTCGCGCCGAGAAGGCGTCTATCGCGTCAGCTGTTTGCCAGGACGCACGCGGAAGAAGAACGTCAGCGCCGGCGGTGCTTACGACGGCCCCGACTCTCCTTTGGCAAGGCACTTCTCGCCGCCCGTCGTACCAACCATCCACACGGAGCTGAAACGTCCGGTCGGCCAGAGAACCGTCGCTGTCCAGAATGGGGGAAAATTCGCTCACCTCCGGTAACTCGAGCATCGAAGCAGCCGACGCATGCTCCTGGCTTTCCAGGAGGCGATACACGTTGCGCCAAGGCACTACGGCTTCCTGGAGACTCAGGTCGCAAATGCCTTCATCGACCAGTTGGCGCAGGTATGCCGCGGAGACAACCTCCGCCGGAGCACGCCCCTCCGTGGACTGCAAAAGAGCGTCAGCGGAGGCTTCGGCGAGCGGTGCGGGGAACCTGAGAACCCAACCGGCTGGCGATGGCTGCCACGTTGCCGGTCGGTCGTTCGGCTTCTTGCCTTTGAATGCTGAAAAGAGGCCCATCAATTTTCCGGGTAGTACCAAGCGTCCCTGGTGTTAGCCCACTTAAATCCAAGTCCCTTCAAGTGAGCGTCCAGCTTGAAGCGGAGTTGCGGGTCTTGAATCCAAAGACGACCGCCCTCGCTCCGCCGGTCTGTGATTTGGGCGCCGGGGTATTGCCCCACGATGGTCCGCAACGCGTCCATCGTGAACTTGGCCCCCCTCGGAGCCCCGATGGTTCCCAGGGAGTTCCCAGCCTTAGAACCCGCCTCAGTCGTTTGAATGGCAGGGGGCGCAGAGCGCCCCGCCTCAGCAGTCTTAGTGACTTCATGTACGGGCGTCTTTGGCACACGCCGAGCCTCTCTCTTCTTTTCATCTGGGTGAATGCCAAGCCGGCGGAGCTGATACGCCGCGTCGTCCTCCCACGGTGCTCTGTGGAGGATGCGCGCCGCGCATTCCTCGTGGTACCCCCGCTTTAGGTCGGAAGTGGTTCCGCTGTACGTGCGCGCGTTCGGCTCGAAGGGAAGCTCATCAGCTTTGTACACGTAAGCGGCGTTCGGTACACGGCTGAATTCCACCACCACGTAGTTGCCAAGCTGCATCATGAATGCGTCTACATCGGCATTCGTGCTTAGAGTGGCAAACGACCCTTCCTCACGGGCAATGAGGTTCTTAATGCCGGCGTTGGATGCGGCGAGCTGGCGTGTATGAGCGCTGAACACAAGACGTGTCCACTCAATCTGGTCCAGATACTGGCTCCAGAACGCGAGCCGCCCTTCATCGGCGTTGCCGCGAGCGGCCAAGACTTCGAAGAAATCTCGAAGGTTAGCGTCGTTCACCCACTTCAGCACCATCCTCCAGACAGAGTCTGACACCCTGTTCCAAGTCGTCGCCAGACCTGCGGCTCGAAGCTTCGGGTTCCGCCAGACGTCCTTGCTGACAACATAGTCTCGCAGCTCGGAGTGAAGCGTCGGTTGTGCGCAGCGTTGGTAGCGAGAGAGAATCTCGATGAGTGCTTCATCCCTGTAGACGGGCCTACTCTTTACGAGAGCCAAGAGGCGCGACAGAGATTCTTTGAACCGGGTATCGGACAGCTTCGTGCTGCTACCCACCGCCCCCAGTACGACAGCGTGCCAGAACCAGCTCGTTTCCGGGACGGCCAAGTCTGACGCGATTCTCCTAACGACGGTCTCGTCGCCCTGCAGGTAGTCAGCGCCCAGCTTGTCTCCCGCGCGCTCGGTCAACAGCTCCGGAAATTCACGAAGCACCTTTACCCAATCCGGAAACACTTCGCGGCCGGCCTCGTCACTTATCTGAGGCCATGTGTCCTGCAAAAGCCCGCGCAGCGCAGACCAACCCCGCAGTTCCTCGGCGGTTGCAGCGGCCGGGTCGAACTCAAAGTGCGAGCAGAGAAGACCAAACCAAGTGAGGGACCACAGCTCTCCTTTAGCAGCGTCGACGCTGTACTCCTCAAGCAGTTCGATGAAGCGAGCGTGACCAATGGGCTTTCGCCCACCTTGCTCCCGAACGCGAACGTTCAGCGCCCCGGCGACAAGATGCCTATCCTCGTCGTCCAGCTTCGCCCCCCGCATCAGTGCCAATGCGGCGGCGTAAGAAGCCTCTCTCGCAGGGCGTGCTGCAGAGAACTCCTTGAACAGCTCCGCCGATTCATTGACAGCCTCCTCGACATACTCGGGCCTGCCAAATCGAACCGCTCCGATGTCGAACGAACCGAGTATCACGGCGAGACCCTGCCGGAGTGATTCCAGCGCAGGTGGCCTTAGCATTGACCGAACTCCGTTCCCGACAGGTCGGGGGCACTGTCCTTGGTCTCGTCGAGCTGCCAAAAGTCGACGCGCAGCTCCACCCGCCGACTTTCCTCCTTAGATGCCTTCATTGAGTTGAAGCTGTATCCACCAACTAAGAACAGGTCGCGCACCTTCTTCTTCTCTGCGTCCGTCAGCGGTGCCTCCCCGGCCACCGCCGGCGAAAACAGGACGCACACCACCTTCCTACTGCGGTCAAGACTCAGTCCCAGGTTGTACAGGTAGGTTCCGTCTTGGTCCGTGAACCCCTCGACGACAACCCGACGTATCCACTGCCTGCCCAAGTCGGAGTTCTGCGCCTTCAGCAAGACTGGTACGTACCTGCGCAGGAAGGCCGCTCCGGCGGGCTGGATGTCGGACCGGCCCCGGTCGAACCGAACAATTTCCCCGAGGTCAATCCGGTAGGTAGATTCGTTGACCTTGATTTCAGGAAACTCGCGCGAGACCTCGCGTATGGTGGACATGAGCTCCTTGATGTCCTTTTCACGCTGAATCTTGCGCTGTTCCGTCGTAGTCACGTCCTTCGTGACGGAAATCAGCGTGACTGCCATGACGACAAGGAACAGGACCATCAAGGCGGACATCAGGTCGGAGAACGAAATCCAGAAAGGACTTTCGCCCTCGGGCTTAGGCGGCCTCTTCAGAACCAGCGGCGTGAACATGACTATGCCGCCTTCTTTAGACGCGACATTGCAACGCCAATCTGCTGCACCACGCCATTGAGCTGCGCGACTCCACCTCCGAGGTGTTTGTCCGTCTCCCCGATTGCCTTCTGAATTTGGCCAACAAGCTGCGTCCCAAACTCCTCGAACGCTTGCCGCAAGGTGCTACTAACGCCCTCCAGGTACTGGAGGTTGTGTGTTTCCGCGACCTTCAGTTGCTGCACGATGCGCTCCAGGTCTGCCACGAGCTCCTTCGACAGGCCCGCTTCCTTTCGGACCGATTCGACGAGAGAGGACAAGACGGCAACGTTTGCATCGACAGTCCGGCGCGCACTCTCGTACTGCTCGAAGCCTTGCCGGACAGCCGTCGACGCACTATGAAGGGCGGTCGAAGCGCCTGTCAGCTGCTCCGACAACTTCTCGGACCTGTCAAAGACTTCTACTACTTTGCCGCCGGCAGTGTCAAAGCGCTGCGCCGCCGATGTCATGTTGAGCGCTCCCACGTTCATGCCTTCAATGGCTCGGGTAGAAACTGCTCCAATCGCGTCGATGTGACGCTGTGTGTTCACCACTTGCTCGCTCACCGATTTCAACAGCCGCTCAACCTGTTGCGACAGGCCGGTGACCACTTCCTCGGTTCGAGCGGATAGCCGTTCGTTCCGCCCCTTCTCGTCAGCGGCGGTCGCTTTCCGCAGTTCCTCAAGGTGTTCGAGCGACGCGCCCAACTGGCCCAGGACCTCCGAGACCGCAGCATCCATGGCAGCTTGGTGCTTGGACTGCTCCTCGCTCGCCGCTCTGCGCATATCGGAGACAGTCTGCTGCATCTCTTTGGAAAGAGACTGCTGTGTCTCCGCGGCTTGCTTCCTGGTGTGCTCGACAACTTCGCCCACGCTAGTCATGAGCGTTTCAACTTTGCCGGCTAGCCCCTGCACCAATTCCTGAGTGTGGTCTGCCAGCACCTCACTTCGACTCTGCTCTTGCGAGGCGGCGTTCTTCCGGACTTCCTCCATCTGTTGGACAGCCTGAGCGAGTTGATTCAGGACTGCGCCGACTGCTTCGTCCATGGCCTTCTGACTCTTTTGCTGCTCGTCGGCAGCGAGCTTTCGAAATTCCGCGACGAACTCTCGCATTTGCTCCGTTAGAACCCTCTGGTTCTCGGCAGACTGCTTCATCGCGTCTTCAAGCGTTCCGCTGAGACGGTTCGTGGCCTGCTCGTTGGATTTGTTGATGTCCTCAACAAGCTTTTGAAGAGCGTGCTGAACGGTGGTCATCGCTGACGCGGAGCGGTCGATTTGCTCGTGGATGCCGCGCATCTGACCGCCGAAGGTGTCTTCTAGCTTTGCCATGAACCCGGTCAATAGGTTCTCCAGCATCCCGCTCACCGCTTGGCTGTTAGAGTCGCCTGTTCGTTGCATTACCTCAGTCATGGCGCGCAGCGGCGCCGCCAAGTTGGCTGTAATGGTGTCGCCGAGATGCGCACCAAGAGCCCGGCTAGCGTCTGACTGAGCGGAAATCTGACGCTCCACCAAGTTGGTCATCAACTGAGTGAGGTCTTCAACAAGAGCTTGCTTTAGCTGCGCAGCGTGCGCCTCCGACTTTTCGCTCGAGTGAACGAGGCGCGAGAGATATTCCTCACCTGCGCCAGTCTCGTAGAGCGAGTCAATAACGTGATTCAACTCCTCCACTCGCCGGTAAAAAAGTGCGAGGACCAGGCGGCTTGCAAAGGTGATGAACATCGCGCAGGCGATTGCAATCGCTGACGCGCTGAAAGCGTGTGCGACGCCGTCCAAAAGCGGCTTCAAGCCGGCGACTGCGCTGGCGGTGCTTGTCGCATCGAACTTCGCCAACCCCTCCAGGAGGCCGGCAAAGGTCCCGATGATTCCGAGGCCGGTGAGAACGCCAGGTAGGTGACGGGTGAAGTCATCGAACAGACGACTGTCGACGAGCACCTCGCGAGTGAAGAACATTTCGGCGGGCACCGTCGCCCGCACCTCAACCAGAATGTTGTCGCCACGGCCGGCCCTCTTCACCTCGTGAAGAGTGTCGTCGTACTCCTCCCAGAGGTGCTTAAGGGGCTCGCTCCTCAGAACTGTTCCTACGTCCTCGGGGGCCACTTGGTCCCCACGCCTCTTGAGAGAGCGGATGCCTCGAAGGGCGGAAGTAAGCTGCCAGCCGACGCGAAGTCCCTGCAACAGATAGCCGGCAATAAACAAGCCAGTGAGCAGGGCGACGACCAGGAAAACGGCCAACGGAATTCCGGACAGGTGCCCCAAGACAGGATGGACCTGTGCGAGGTATCCAAGTAGCGCTTGTGTCACTTGCTTTCCCCTACTGCTTTCCGCTGCCTGCGTACCGCCTGTTCAATGCCCTGATTCCGGCAGTGCTCGTACAACAACACCTCAAGCATGTTTATCTGCGAACGGTGCTCTTTGGCGGCGGCCTGCTCCAGCAGTTCTTTGAAGCGTGGCGTGACTCGAAAGCTGATTGAGACTGTCTTTTCGGCTGTCATGTGTGAGGGCGCTTGTATAGCAGTGCACGATACATGCAACAGAGTGTTTCCGAAAGAGGACTTTTCGGGATGCCCTGGCATTGGCCACCAAAACTGAATACGGGCGTAGTAGTCCCTTTGGTGGAGGAGCGTGGAATCGGCACCTCCAGTTGGCCCGGGAGCCGATGTCCGGCATGCTTCTGCAATCAAAGTTAGGAGCAGTCATGTCAAAACTGACGGCCCGTGCGTTGCGCGCCTTAGTGGATTTCGGGTCCACCCCAGACCTCTCCTTGCAATCAACAGCTTCTCCCGCTCTCCTGTCGGAACTGCCTAGCCAGGCCATGCGTGCCGCGTCGGTGACTTGGCGGCAGGGCAGCGCTGCCCTGACGGACGAGCAGCTTGCGTGCTGTGTCAAGGGACTGACGGTGCTGGAACGCTCGCCCGGATACCTGGCGGGCAGCGTCTCTCCTGCTATATGCCTGTTCCGCGAGTACGAAGCGCGGTGCTCCGAGAGTGAACGCGTGTCTCTTGCTGAATGGGTGCTCAAGAACACTGATAACCCGTATCTTCCATTTGGCACTTCGAATATGGGCGCGAGGTCGTTGGCGGAACTAAACGAACGCGCTGCGGCAGCTAGAGCCCGAAAGGAGACCCGCCGCTCCGCAGAAGCGATACGCCGTTTGGACGCGCAATCACGAAAGGCAAACGCCGCGACGGAAGCACTGTTCGCCGCGCTTAGACGACGTGACCGACTCGCGATTTCAGCACTGCTGGCAAAGGGCGCAGACGTTCGGAAACCGAACTCAAATGGGCTGTCTCCGTTGGAGTACGCAAAGAGCCTTGGAGCGGCAGACCTCTTACCGTCTGAGACTCACACCGGGTGCAGAGACGGTCCGCCAGTCCAACCGCAATGATGTCTTGCGTGCCACCACAGTCATCACGCGCGCGGGCGACGATGCAGCGAATTCGCCAGCGGGAAGATGGTCGCGGCTGACAACCAAGGGCAACGCGGCCACTTCGGCCAAAGGGATGTCCGCGCGTGCGGCGAGTTGCTGACACGCAGAGTTTTCTAGAAATGGAACCGCTCCTTGCTTCTTGCTTGCGACACTTTCCCTGCCGGCGTGTGCCGGGAATTTGAAGGAACATTCATGAGTAAAGAGCGAAAGACGCCCGTGACTCTGGACGCACTGAAGCGGGTCACCAGGACGGCGATGGAAAAGCACGGAAAGATTCCCGCCGGCAGCGAGGTTTCGCGCCTCGATGCGGCGTACCAGAAGCAGGTAGCTGAGGCCAAGAAACGTCGCAGTTAGGTGCCGACGCCCTGCTTCAGCTGACCGCTGCGTTGCTGTCTTGCAAGTCGGTATGCCTCCGCATACCGACTCATTATGTAGCCCTGTGTTCGCGGCCACGAAGGCGGCTCGCCCACCGCCGCCGCCCGCCAGAGGTCACAGATGAATGTGAGCAGCCGGGTGACTCCGAAGAGGTTCTCGAGCCGCTCTGCCCGACCTCTGGACCGCACCGCCTTGAGCACCTCGGGAAGACGCCGGTTGGGTAGTACGCTCTTTGCAGAGGAGGACCACTTCTTCAGCGTGCTCAGACTGATGCCCGTGCGCAGCGAAAGCTCCGGCAAGTCGGAACAGTCAGAAAGCTTGCAGACCATCGCCAGCCAATTACCCATTGGCCGTCGTCGAATGTCTAGAACGTCGTTGATGATTGAAACTGCCGCTGGGTCGAAGTCATCGTGGGCACAGTCAAGCCAAGCCAGGGTGCTGAGCGCCGTCTCAATGGGCGGCATGACATTCACCAAGATGCCCTCCTCGACGGAAGCTAGAGCGAGCTCCGCTGATGAGAACACCTCCTTCAGCAGCTCTTCCGCCGTAGACTTCTGACCATTGCGCACCAAGTCTTCCAAGACGAAGCAGTATTCGTCGCACATGGCGAGGCGGACGGCCACGTCGTGCAAAACGTCCCCCTCGGCGGGCCCAGTTGCGTGTGCAACCGTTCGCCACCCAGTGGTTCTCTCGCTGGACTTGCCGTCAAGCAGCGTCTCCACTCGCGCCGCGGGCATTATCGGAGCCAAGTACGCTTTGGTCAGCGAGCGGAGACCTGGTGACAGGTTGTGCTTGCCATCGGCAACGTACGCCAGCTTGCGTAACACCCCATAAAAGCCAGCGACTTGAGGCTTGTCACTGCGTCGCACTAGGTTGGGAATGCTGCTGTCGCAGACCACGTGACACAGTGTCTCGGGGCTGAAGGTCAGTGCGGTCGAGAGGTGAACCTTGAAGGTGCTGCCAAACGCCTCGAGCGGGCGCATCAGTTGCATTCCGGCTGACTGCGGAAGCCGAACTGTTGATTCAAGAATTTTTCCAGCCATGACGAGCTGCCCGCCTATCGCTTCGTGTCGGGGTCGTAGTAGATGGAGTCGAGGAGCGCGGCCCTGCAGTCCCAAATTTCCGCCGTGACGCCCCTCGACGGACGTTGCGAACACCAGAATGGGCTCGCCTGCATGGGAATGACGATTCGCTCCCAGTAGTTGTCCAGTCGAAGCGTGGTGGGAGCGGTTCCGAAGGCATCGCAGAGACCGACGCGGTTCGCTCCATTAACCCCCACGAAAACGTCAGGGCGCTTAAGGGCGAGCAGTCGACTAGCGGTTGCGGGGCCGCCCTTATGCTGCGCGTCTCGGAAGGCGGCGTTGAACTTCCTGCAGTACCTGTTGAAGTGGTCTTCAGTGACCGGCTGTTCGTCCGGGATTTCGTCCAGCGCGTGCGACAGTGCGGCGGGGCGGTTCTTGACCATACTTGCGAAGTCCCCCAGGCCGGTCATCGTGCCGAACCAGCCCCAACTCAGGTTGTCTGGACCTCGTTCGTTGTCGCCTAGAGTTCCCGCAACTGCTTTGCGAGAGAGGACAGGCATGGCGGCGAAGCTCTTGTGGTGCTCGAACAATTCGGAAGCCATCCGCAAAACGGCCAGGCGCCCATCCAGACTGTGATGTGCGTCGCCTTTCACTCTCCGGACGAAATCGGTCCAATCGAGCTCGAGCGGTGACGGTCTCCTCGTGCTTTTCGCTGGGCGGAGCCTTGCGAACTGCTTAAGAGACTCCTCCGCAGGCTTCTTAGCCTCGTACTGCTGGCGGTAAGCGAACAGGAACTCGTCATCTATCCTTTCTGCCAGCTTCCACTCTTCTCGCACGAATTCCTTGAGCGAACGGAAGAGAGAGTCGCTCGGTACACCGGACAGCAGGATACTCACCTCTACGTTGCTGCCGAACAGCGCCGCATGGGTGAGGTTGTGGCTTCCAACCAAAGCGTACGCACACTCGTCCGTCTCGAAGAGGTATACCTTGGGGTGAAACAGCGCGCCGTTGGGCGGGCGAACCTTTGCGGCGGCCAAATTCTGGAACTTCTCCAGTACTTTCGGAGCTGTCTGGTAGAAGTGCGTGCCCACGACTAAGTGTCGGAGCTTTCTACTGTATCGGACAGCAGCGTTCGAAACCGCGTTCTCTGTGGCCCAAGCCACAGCCCAATGCATCTCGCGGGCTTCTTGGGCAAGCCGCAACAGAGTGTGCTGAGCGTCGCGATTCGTGACTAGCCTGCTTTCCATCCTAACCTCCTCCGAGTTCTCTGGGAAGTGCGTTAGGGCGGTGGTCTTCTACACGTCGCGCACCGCCACATCGCTGACCAGGACGCACTCGAGTTTGAGTAGTTCGCGAACCCTACTTGGAATCTTCGCCAATTGCCTCTCCCACCGAGCATCATCAGGGACGGCGAGAACGTATCTGCCTTCCGAGGCGCTCATGGAGAGCAGGATTTGACCCAGCGCGGAGTACAGAGCCTGCTCTCGCTGCTTCCCAGAAGACCCTTCAACCTCAACGAACACTCTCCCGTGCACATCGTGCTCGGCCACGAGGTCCACTCGTCCAAAGTCCTTGTGCGCTCGAATCTGAGCACCCATCGTCACCAGGGCCGTCTCCGCCTCCCGAGCCCGGGCGACCTTATCAGCAGCGTGGCCAGATGCTCCACGCTCCATGGGGTCGACGTCAACGTAAACTCGCCATCCTTGCTGCGGCGAGAACCGGTGATAGACAAGCCAACGCTTAACCTCCAGCTGGTACACGTGGTCAGGAGCAGCTACGCCTTAAGGCTGTGGCCTTGCCGTGTCGCCACGCGGGGCGGGACTTTGGGGGTCTTCCTCCGTGAAAGCTGCATCATTCCCGAACAGCTCCATTGCAGCCGTACCAACCTTCTTCGTATCCTTGTAGGCGTAAATTCCTACACCAGCAGCGCCAATGAACGGAATCCAGCGAGCCACCGTCCTGCCAATCAGCTTCTGCGTAACGCGGTAGCCAATCTTGTTCACGATTTGTTGGATGGTGCGTAGACTTGCGCGGCGGACCAGAAATCGTTCGCCCGCACGAGTCACGACATCGCGGAACAGGTGGGCGCCTCCGTGTTTGAAAAGGCAGTACAGCATCTGTGTTTCGTCCAGAGTAGCGGACTTTCCATAAACAGCGGCCACATCTGCGACAAGCTGCGCCTGAATCCTGTACACAGTAATCAAGTCCGGAAGCAACGTTGCAAGGCCAAGGGGTCCAGGAACCAAAGCGGCGCCCCCTGAGATGGCCGCAGTCTTCGCAGCGGCAGCCTTGGTAAGCTCTTGAGCGCGTTGAGCCGGAGTGGAGCTCGCCAGCTCCTTTGTACTTGGAATCGAAGCGAGAAGACTCATTAGGCCCTGAGTCAGTTTCTCAGTAAACCCAGTTTCAATCAGCTTGTCCGTCACTCCGGTTCCTCCTGTAACTTATAGTACGACCCCTAATGTATCAAGGGTCAGAACGATTTCTGCGCGTCGCTGCACTTTCTCACGCCTAGCGTGCGCAGGCTCCAACACCTAACGAGCCGATAGGAGCAACACCGCTGGCGTGCTTGACTCATCTCCGGCTGCTTGCGCAGAAGTTGAAACCAGAAACTGTCCGTCTCTACCACCAGCCGGGGCACTAGCTGTGGCTTGCCGTCGAGACGAGCGCCCAGCCAGTGCTGCCGTAAGCCCTTCCCGGTTCCCGGGTGCTAAGTACCGGCTAGCTGCGTTAGGGACGAGCAGGGCGGCTCGCATCCGGAGTCGCTGACAACGCCAGGCAGAGACCCCGCTAGTCGGCAGGGGCCTTGGTGCCGAGTGTCCGGGGCGGCCGAAGGCTAAAACGGGCATCTACACGGGTTCCATCGAACAAAGGACATGCCCGTGAGCCACGCAAGCCCCGCCACTTCTAAAGTCTCACCGCCTCCCGGCATCAGCACCAGCTTTGGCTCTATCGGACCGCTGCAAGGCCAGCTCCGCCTCTTCTTGGGGTGCAGCTCACACCCTGATAACGACAATGGCGCGGCCGTGGCGTTCGCAAATGAGGGCCTTCCGCGACCTGGCCGGGACCTTCAATGTCAACACTTCGTTTTGGACTGCGATGCTCCGCTACTGGTACTGGCGGCTAAGCGTCACGACTCCTGTGTTTACGTGTTAGTCAATCTCGCAGACACCGCATCACGTCAGGCCTTCTCCAAGGCTTATGGATTATCTGGTCTCGAACTCGTCTTGATTGACAGTGTGTTGCGCGCGACTAGCTGCATGCTCGCCGTTAGTGACGAATCCCGCAAGACATTGCGAGAAGTACTGGCCAGTCACGAAGCCTTCCTTCGCGATGACCATCTCTGGCTGCTGCGCCTTGGAGAGGTGACCTCTGGCTTGCCCCAGGAGTTCGCCAAACGCCATCCAGAGGCAGCGTCAAGCCGAAGCCATCATGTGCTGGTCCTGTTGGGTAACAGAGACGCACATTTCGTGGGCGTGCGTGATGCGCTGCGGCGCACTCTCGGCAAGTACAAGTAGATTGCGTCAAGCACTGGCTCGTGCGCATATGATTTGGCTCCCGCATTTTCCGCAGGCTTTGAATATCCAATGCCCAACCTCGCAGCAGCCCTCAAGACTGAAATCGCTCGTATCGCCAGGAAGGAACTGCGCGGCGACCTAGACGCCTTGAAGAAGGCTTCGACCGGCTATCGTCGAGAGATTGCCACTCTGAAGAAGCGCAACGCGGACTTGGAGCGCTTGCTTAAAAGAGCTGCCAAGGCTGTGCCCCGCGGCCCGGTCAAGCCCGGGGACACGGGCAGTGAAGACCGCCAGCTGCGATTCAGCCCTGCGCGACTCGCTTCGCAGCGAAAGAAGCTTGGCTTATCTGCCGCCAACTTCGCCAAGCTCATTGGCGTCTCAGGCCTGAGTGTCTACAAATGGGAGAACGGGCAGACGCGGCCCCGGCGCGCGCAGTTGGAGGCAATTGCCGCAGTGCGCGGCATTGGCAAGCGCGAAGCGCAGGAGCGGCTTGAGCAGCTGGCTGGCTAAGGTAGGTTGGCAAGCGGCGTAGGCCCAAGGCCACTCAGACGGCGCTATACCTCGAGCTCGTCACTCCGGTCGCGTAAATAGATGGGCGAGCGCCACAGGATGAAGTGGCTCTCGCATCCGCTGTCCATCCAGACGGAAGGGAACGGTGACAGGTCGGCGCCATTGGCGTAGAAGCGCCAAGCCTTTCCCCGCGCGACCGTCCAAGTTGATGGTCAGCCATCTCGCCGCAGCCATCTGGGCAAGCCATGACCAGAAGCGAAGGACGCCGCGGCGAACAAGCGCCGCATCACCGGGCTTGCCCGGGAGTTCGTCGGTCTAATGACGGTGAGTGACCTCACCTTTGAAGGCGAGTCGGTCCGCACGCTCCTCTGCAGCCCGAGAGCGCGCCAAATCGGCCGCAGACGGGTGCTGCATTTCCATTGGTCTCAGAAAACCCGGCGCCAAGAGCGTTTCGTGTTCATGACGAAATGGTAGCGGCGTCCCGCCGGCGCAACTCTGCCCCGAGCAGCAGCATCCACTCGCGATTGGTGAACCCGCCGCAGCCTGGCCGCAGCATGGGGCCCCTGTCCCCGTCGCCGTCGTGCAGGTAGCGCAGCACGGCGCGCACGTGCCCGGTGCGCATGTCACTCAGGCGAATCGGACTACCATACGCATCAATCCAGTGGGGCGTTAGCATCACCGCCAATTCTGACGCCGAATCCCTTTGCGGGCTACTATGAACGCCAACTGGAGAATGCAATGGCCACGCCGTACTCACGAACGAAAGCACTGGTGCAGACAAAGGAGCTGTTGGTGCACCTCGCGGACCCGAAGACGGACGGCATTGCCGAGGAGCTTCGCTCGCGGGCCCAGGCGCTGCTTCTAGCCTTCCCCACCTTGGCGGAGATAGAGGCGCTGCACCGCGCCTCTCCGGAGCTGCTGGGCCCGGCGCCACCCTTCTCCAGGCTGTCTGGGAGCGGTGACGTTCTGGGAGTCATCGACGCGACCCGATGATGCCCAACCGGCTCATAGCGGAAGACCCTGACATTCTTGGCGGAGTGCCGTGCTTCGCCGGCACGCGGGTGCCCATCGAGCACGTATTGCATCTGTCGACAAGGGCGTGAGCTTGGAGCGGTTGCGGGCCTCGTGGCCGTTCCTCACTGCGGAGCACATCCAGGAGGCGCGGCGCTACGCGGCCAAGAAGCAGACGCTGGCCGACGTGCTTGCCCACATGCCCAACCCAAGGCGTGACGAGGACTTCGCGCGCTCCAACGACTGACACCAAGCCCCTTGGGGTGCTTCTTACTTGGAGCGTCGGCGCAGTTCCGCCTCCAGAAACAACAGCCACACCCCATTGCTGAAACCGGCGGAGCCAGGCCGGAGCAAGGGTCCCTTTTCACCGTCGCCCGCGTGCACGCAACGGCGGACGGCGTGCATGTGCTCGCTGCTCATGTCGCCTAGGCGCATAGGTGAGACGTCCGCGCAAATCCAAAGCGGCGTCTGCGGTGAAAATTCTGACACCATGTCACCCCATGGACTTGCACCGTCGCCAAGACATTCGCAGTCTCGCGCTGCACGAGGAAGCCGTCCGCGTGCTCAAATCCCACCCTGAAAGGGCCGCGCGGGCGCTCCACGTACTCGACCACTGGGAGACGGCGGCAGACCCTGCATCCAAGCCACTGCGCGACGAGTGGCGCCGCATCATCGAAAACAAGCTTTGGGCTCTCGCACTGGAAGATTCCGACCGCGGGCAGCAGCTGCGTCAGGCAAGTCCCTTAGGCTTCGTCTTGGACGCAGCATCCCGGAGCGCCATCCTTGAGAGATACCGGCGAGGCTAAGGTCGGGCGTTACTTGAACAGAGCCACTTTTTGGCACTTCAGGGCGAAAAAGCTCTCTCGCGAAACCATGCAGTCTTGGTACCGTCGCCTTCCGGTCGGTACTGAAGGTCAAACTGACGAGACTCGCTCAACACTTGCGGCCATGTCCGGCAGCCGTACTTCTCCGGCACCTGGTCAGGGTGGGTCTTAGCAATCCAGGCGCGCGCCAAGTCCAATCTCGTCCACCCGCCCTCGGTTAGCTGCTCTGTCGCTTCCCGCAATACGCGGACGATGCCTGTGTGTGGCCACTCAAAGCTACCGTCCGGCGCTACGCCATTCACAAGCATTTCGAGGAACGCCGGTGCCTGTGTGACTTGCGCCGCCATGCTCCGCGTTTCGTCCATGGCCTTTGCCCACGCGGTGAGCTCTAGGTAGTGGCGGTCGATTCGGGCGTAGCGCTCTTCCAAGTGGCGGGCGGCGTCAACGCAACCTTCCTCCGACCACACATCGAATCGTTCTATCAGGTGATGCACAAGCTGGTTCCGCAAATCCACCAGTTCTTCCAACGCGGCCTTGGTCTTGCTTCGGTCCTCCGGCGCCATTTCGATACGAAAGCTGAATGCCATCGCGATGCGGTCAGTCGCTGCCTTGCCGTCCGGAAGAAGGTCCCGCTCGAAGCCGCTGGGAACAACGTATGTCTCAAATAACGCCTTCACAAGCGCTCCCAAAGACTTATCTGAAAGCTTGTCTGTGCGCTCTTCCCGCTGCGCCTGCAGAGTGTCGACAGGGCCGGCAAGCTCGTGGTGCGCCAATAGTGCTTTCAGCAGCCGCTCGTACTGCTGGATGCGCAGCAGGCAACGGCCAAGCAAACGTTGAACGCCCAGCTGAAGCTCGGGTCGCGGGTCTTCATTGCCCAGTGTGGCCGCCATGCGTGTCGCTCAAAAACATTTCACAGTCGCCTTCGCAGCGCCGGACTGGAGAAGCGTTTGGGGACTTGGTGACGTGACCCCATTGTAGCGTCCGCACCACTTTTAACTGGATAGAATCACAGTATGCAGGTACGGGTTGTCTTGGAGCGGGAACGGGGCGAATACCGACCTTCAATGGGACCAAAGGACGTGGGCACGGGAGACCTGCACCTCACCTACCGGACGAGTCGCAACCGTCGTGTGGGAGTGCTCCAACTCCTGTCCGCGGACAAGCTATGGCCGAACCTATATGACCCCAAGCTGGTTGACCTGAGTGCGGACCGCCTGCGATTTGTCGGCATCGAACGCGTCGGCAACGCATGGGTGGTTCAGGAGTGGATTTGCGAATTGGTTTGACGGGCCACTAGGCGGTCTCCAGCCGCCACCTCGAGCGCCGCAGGCATGTAGCGGCCGCACACCAGCAGCAGGCTAAGCGGCTCCTCACCGAAGTGCACCGCTTGCACGGGGAGAGCTTTGCCAGTTCTCTCAAGAGCGACACTTTCCGCGTCCAGGGCGCTCCCCGTGAGCCATCGACCGTGGACCAACACCAAGCCGGCTTTGTCTTCCACCCGGTCCACGTGCAGCGAAAAGGCCTCTTTCATGGCGCTGATTTTCTGGGACGTCGCGCCTGCAACGAGCGTACGAATACCAGAGGCATTGCGAACTGGTTCGCCGCACCGCCGCGGAAGCCATCACAGGCGCTTAGAGCGCTTGGCGAAATAACCGCCGCAGGCCTTGCGAAAGAATGCCTGGGCGCGAAGCTGCGGATTGGGCGCGCGCCCTGTTTGCGACCCCTTGGAATCGGCCGGAAGAAGCCCTCAGCCGTATCGGCCATGGCTTCTTAGTTCGATTTGCGCAGCGCAGTTCGCAGTTCCGACCCCGCCACGAGGTAATGCTCCAGCAGCGTCCACCACGCGTCCGGAAGCTCCATCAGTTCCTTGGTGGCCAGGTGCTCCAGGCGGCATACACCGGCGCCCTCAATGTGGACCCAGTGGGCCACCTCGTCGAAGTCATCAAACAACTGCACGCTCTTGCCGCCTGCATCCACTGCATGGAAGCAGACGCGCCAGAAGGGACGCTGTCCCGGTTGGGGCACTCCCTTCGTGAAGGTCATCCCAATGGCGTAGACGCTCATTGCAGCCTTTCTTTAATGTGATGGTGAGACTCTTGGAGGGCGTCGCCAGAGTGTTCTATTCACGTCGCCCAGTGAAGCTGTCCGTCTACTGTCCCTTGTCGTCAGCAGGAACCATCGCGGTGACATCAACTTGGTTTGGCATCAGGACCGTCCCTGTAGCCGCTTCATACAGCCTGACGACCCCAAAGAGACTGTCAGTGCTGCAACTGCGCAGTTCCGAAGTCAGCACTGCGTTCCACTTTGGGTCTGCTGCGATGAAATCGACAGCGCGACTCAAGTCCTTTTTGTAGATGTCGACGCTTCGAAAAAGGTCCTCAGGCGTCACCCGTTCCGCCAACATGAGTACTTGTAGACGCGGAATGTCGAGATACACCGCACATGCGCCGGAGAAGTCGTCGCTGATGGTGTTCACCGCGCGGATGCCTCTTTCCATCTGCAGGATATAGCCCGGTGTCACCTGCAGCTCGCGAGCCATTTCAGCTTCTTCTTGCCCCAACTCACGCGCACGTTGCTTGAGAGCTTGCAACAACCTAGCGCCGGGGCGGGTCGTGTCCACCGGGGGTCCCGGCGGGTTGGTGGAGGTCGTGCCCGCCTTGAGAGCAACGACGTTGGTCTTGTTGGATTCGTTCTTCTTGGTCATTTTGTTCTCCGATGAGCCCGGCTACTTTTTTGCAGAGCCGGTGTGTCCTGTAAAAGCTGCGCCCCTGGCAGCAGCTACTTGAGTTTCTGAATCTTGTTGGCTCAGTGCGCCCTCGGAGGGGTCTCCTCCGGCAGGGTGCCCAAGGGGCACCGGGGAGTCAGTCCCTGGGCCGGACGGGGTGTTTCGCCCCCGCCACCCGACCTGGTCTGACCAAACAGTTGTTAAAGAACGAGAACAGCCCGACGATGCGGAGCGACTTTGAGGGGATGAATGCACGCAACCCTCTAGCAGAGGGGGCGTCGTTGGTGGAGCGACTTGCGCCGTCCTAAGTGAGCTTCGGAGAGTCGAAGCTGCGATGTGCGCGCATCTTAGCTCAGCCTTAGTCTCTGGGCAAGACGGCACGTTGGCTGTTTGCGACGCAGGCGCACCGACCTTGTTAGGCGGTGCTTCAGTTCGCGAGCCCTATCGCTGGACGTCGAAATGCGCCTTGACCCGTCCAGCAATCCAGGCAGATTCGGCAGGTGATAAGCCCCACCCGAACTGCTTCTTGTGTACCTGCGCGAGCACTTGCGAAACCAATCTCGAAACCTCCGTGTCTGGCTTCTCCAGGCGCTTGTTTTCTGCGTATGCCACCAGTTGGTTGACCAAGTCTTGACAGATGTCGTGGCGCTCGGCGCGCGCGACCACCCCGTCGCTGGTAAACCTACCCTTCTCCTCACGTATGCCCAGCTTGGGCTGGCTTCCTGGCACCACCCCCGGAGGCACTGGCACTGGAAAGTCATCCGGCACGTCGACGGGGCCTCGCGAGGTTGGTTGCGCAACAGCGTTCGGTAGGGCGCTGTACACAAGCGCACGGCCTTCCCTGACGTCGACGGGTCTGAGATGCGCGTCACGGACCAGGGGGTCTCCTTCAAGCTGCAGCAAAAATAAGCCGGTCTCCTGTACTTCCTCCGGAGCAGGTGCCCAAATGGTCTCAATCCAGGTCACGTGCCATCGAGTACCAGGACGGCGCTCCTTCTCAACACGCGCGACCCCCTTCCGGTCGTCCGCCGGGATGCCCTCCAGGATAGCTAGGAGGGTGTCCTCCCAGGCCACGAGCGTGGTCTGCGGCACCTTTTGCTGACCGTACTTAGCTTCATACACGAACAGGTACCAAGGGGACTCCACCGAAAGAGTCACCGCCCGCCAGGACTGATGCCCCGGGCCGACTAAGTTCCCAGGCATGAACTGCTCGAAGTGGGGCATGGTGACGAACACTGACGCTCCAGGCTGAGGTAAAAAAAGATGCCTAAATTGTGGCGCAAAACGAGTCACCCTACAACGGACGAGACACAAACTTTTTAGGTGCCAGGCCATCACGCGCCCAGACCTAAATCGCCACAGACCGAACTACTCTCGATACTTGCAGCCAATGTGCGCACGCTCCGAGCAGAGTCGAGCTGGAGCACACGCGCGTTCGCTGAGCACGCCGGACTGAGCCTGTCCACGCTCTACGGTATTGAGCACGGGACGCAAACTACGGTTAGGCTTTCGACCGTACTCACTGTGGCCAAAGCCTTCGGCGTTCACGTCAGCGCACTGTTGACACCGATTACCAAGCCGAGGCGGCCGTGGACCGATGAGGAGCCGCTGGAGCTTGCAGCCTCAGCCCTCATCCTGCTGCGGCAAGCTAAGGGCTGGACGCAGGAGGAGCTTGCGACTCACGCAGGAGTTGCCCGCGACATCGTTGCTAAGATTGAGCGCGGAAGCCGAAATCCAACACTTGAAGTTCTGGACCGACTTGCGGCTGCTCTCGAGGTCCGCACTGCTGACCTATTTGCTTCGCCGTAGAAGGGGAAATTTCGCCGTTAGGGTCGACCCGGTGACTGACCGCAGACCAGTGAGGCATTCAAGGGGAGCTGTGTTGCGAGGTTCCACAGCCGCAAGCGGCTGTTCCACCCCGCCTGACCAAGGAACAGCCGATAGAAGAAATCCGAAATTCCACTCCCGAGGAGGTACCAGTGGGAGCAGGTTCCTGAGTCAATAAACACTTCCGGAACTGCGGGACGGAGTTAGGTGCATTCGATTGGCCCCGACTCGCCGGGGCCCCCCTGCCTCCTTGGCGTGAGGAAGGGCACGCAAGTGTCAGAATAGCGGAGAGACGTTCTACTCAGACAGAAATTGGTTCGAATGAAGAATGTGACAGATCCCTTCAACATCGCGAGCTACGCGCTGCTGACGCACATGATGGCGCAGCAATGCGACCTGGAAGTCGGCGACTTCATCTGGACCGGCGGCGACTGCCACATCTACAGCAACCACCACGAGCAGGTGGAGCTGCAGCTCTCGCGCCAGCCCTTCCCCTACCCGACGCTCGTCATCAGGCGCAAGCCGGACTCGATCTTCGACTACCGGTTCGAGGACTTCGAGGTGCAGGGCTACGAGTCCGGCGGCGCGATCAAGGCGCCGGTGGCCGTTTGAAGCTCGGCCTCATCTACGCCCGCGCCCGCAACGGCGTGATCGGCAAGGACAACCAGATGCCCTGGCACCTGCCGGAGGACCTGGCGCACCTGAAGCAGACCACCATCGGCAAGCCGGTCATCATGGGCCGCAAGACCTGGGACTCGCTGCCGGCGAAGTTCCGGCCGCTGCCCGGACGCCGCAACATCGTCATCACGCGCCAGCCCGACTGGCAGGCCGCAGGCGCCGAGCGCGCCAGCACCGTCGAGGAAGCGATCGCGCTGTGCGGCGACGTGCCGCTGGCGTGGGTGATCGGCGGCGCCGAAATCTACAAGCTGGCGCTGCCCCATGCGGACATCGCCGTGGTCACCGAGATCGATGCGGACTTCGAGGGCGACGTCTACGCACCGCAGCTCGGGCCGCAATGGCAGGAAGCCGCCCGCGAGCGGCATGTTTCGAAGACGGGGCTGGGGTACAGCTTCGTGACATTTCAAAAAAGCACATAGAGGAGCATCGATGTCAGGCGGAACCTTCCACGTCCACGGACCCCACGACCACGAGCTGGAGCACGCGCAGCAGCACGCCGCCGCGGGCCACGGCGACGCGTCGGCGCACCACGGCATTGCCGGCGGCAGCATGACCAACCAGATCGCGCTGTTCACGGCCGTGATCGCCACGGTCGGCGCGATCTTCGCGTACATGGGCGGCGCCACGCAGGCCAACGCGGGCCTGTACAAGAACAACGCGGCGATCAAGAAGACCGAAGCGTCGAACCAGTGGAACTACTTCCAGGCCAAGTCGACCAAGCAGTCGCTGGCCGAGATCTCGCGCGACCTCGCGCCGCCGGACAAGCAGCCGAACTACCAGGCCAAGATCGAGCGCTACGAGAAGGAAAAGAAGGAGATCCAGACGCAGGCGGAGAAGATCGAAGCCGAGTCGAAGGACTGGGACAAGCAGAGCGACGCGCAGATGCACCTGCACCACCGCTGGGCCCAGGCGACCACCGCGCTGCAGGTGTCGATCGCGCTGGCCGCCATCGCGCTGCTGACCAGGAAGAAGTGGCTGGAGATGGGCATGTTCGCGATGGGCGCCGTGGGCCTGGCGATCGGCGTGGCGGCGGTCCTGCACGTATGAAGATCACGACCTGGAACGTCAACTCGCTGGCGGCGCGGCTGCAGCACGTCCTGGACTGGACGGCGGCCAACCCGGTGGACGTGCTGTGCCTCCAGGAACTGAAGCTCACCGACGACAAGTTTCCCCTCGACGAATTGCGCGCGGCGGGCTACGAGCACTGCGCCGTGTTCGGGCAGAAGACGTACAACGGCGTCGCGGTGATGAGCCGCGTGCCGGTGCGCGACGCGGTGAAGAACATCGTCGGCTTCGAGGACGACAGCTCGCGCGTGCTGGCGGTGACGCTGGACACGCCGCAAGGCGAGCTGCGGCTGGTGAACGGCTATTTCGTCAACGGCCAGGCGCCGGGCTCGGAGAAGTTCGCGTACAAGATGGCTTGGCTGGGCGGGCTGAACGCCTACCTGCGCGCGGAGATGGCGCGGCATCCGCGCCTGATGCTGGTGGGCGACTTCAACATCGCGCCGGAGGACAGGGATTCCTTCGACCCGGTCGGCCTGAAGGAAACGATCCACCACACCAGCGAAGAGCGGGAGCATTTCCGGCAGTTGCTGGCGCTGGGCCTGGTCGACAGCTTCCGCCTCTTCGAGCAGCCCGAGAAGAGCTACAGCTGGTGGGACTACCGCATGCTGGGCTACCAGAAGAACCGCGGGCTGCGCATCGACCACATCCTGGTGAGCGAGCCGCTCAAGCCCGCCGTGAAGGCTTGCGCCATCGACCGCGTGCCGCGCAAGTGGCCCAAGCCGAGCGACCACGCGCCGGTGACGGTGGAGATCTGAGCGGGAAGCCGGGGTTGCCACCCCGGCCTACGGAATCCTGTAGGCCGGGGTGGCAACCCCGGCGCGGCGCTCACTCGAGCCCGAGTTCCTGGATCTTCCGCGTGATCGTGTTCCGCCCGATCCCCAACTTCTGCGCCGCCTCGATGCGACGCCCGCGCGTGTTCGACAGCGCGGTCAGGATCAGCTTCGACTCGAAGCGCTTCGTGAGCTCTTCCCACACGTCGTGCCGGCCACTGGCAAGCAGCGCCAGCGCCTCGGCTTCCAGCCCGGCTTCCCAGCCGCCCGTCGCGGCAACGACCGGCATCGCCACCGGCGCTTCGCCGCCTACCGCCGCCGCCGGCATCTCCGGCACGGCGGCCCGCGCAGGTGCCGCCACGGTCTCGCCCGCCCCCGACCCCACCTCCGGCGGCAAGTCCTTCGGCTCGATCAGCTGCGCCGGCGCCATCACGGTCAGCCAGTGGCAGATGTTTTCCAGCTGCCGCACGTTGCCCGGGAAGGCAAAGTTCGTGAGCCGCGCCAGCGCCGCATCGGAGATGCGCTTGGGCTCCACGCCCAGCTGCTTCGCGCTTTGCTGCAGGAAGTGCCGCGCCAGCATCGGGATGTCCTCGCGCCGCTCGCGCAAGGCCGGCAGGCGCAGGCGGATCACGTTGAGGCGGTGGAACAGGTCCTCGCGGAAGACGCCGTCCTTCACGCGCTGCTCCAGGTCCTGGTGCGTCGCCGCGATGACGCGCACGTTCGCCTTCACGGCGTTGTGCCCGCCCACGCGATAGAAGTGCCCGTCGGACAGCACGCGTAGCAAGCGCGTCTGCAGGTCGAAGGGCATGTCGCCGATTTCGTCGAGGAACAGCGTGCCGCCCTCGGCCTGCTCGAAGCGGCCGCGGCGCATCGTCTGCGCGCCGGTGAAGGCGCCGCGCTCATGGCCGAACAGCTCGGACTCCAGCAGGTCCTTGGGGATCGCCGCGGTGTTGATCGCGACGAAGGGGCCGCCCGCGCGCGGCGAGTGCTTGTGCAGCGCGCGCGCCACCAGTTCCTTGCCCGAGCCCGACTCGCCGGTGATCATCACCGTCACGTTCGATTGCGACAGCCGGCCGATGGCACGGAACACGTCCTGCATCGCCGGCGCTTGCCCGAGCATCTCAGGCGCGGCGGCCATGCGCTCTTCGGCCACTTCCTCGCGCTGGCTTTCTTCCACCGCGCGGCGAATCAGCTCGATCGCCTTCGGCAGGTCGAAGGGCTTGGGCAGGTATTCGAAGGCGCCGCCCTGGAAGGCGCTCACCGCGCTGTCCAGGTCCGAGAAGGCCGTCATGATGATGACGGGCAGCCCCGGATGCTTCTCCTTCACCTTGGTCAGCAGGTCCAGGCCCGAGCCGCCCGGCATGCGGATGTCGCTCACCAGGATCTGCGGGCCGTCTTCGTCTTCGCCGCCCTCGAGGGCGGCCAGCACTTCGCGCGCGTTGGTGAAGCTGCGCGTGGGCAGGTCTTCGCGCATCAGCGCTTTTTCGAGCACGAAGCGGATGGATTGGTCATCGTCAACGATCCAGATCGGCTTCATGGGTCCCTTGTAGTCGCGTTACGTTCTCTCTAGGGCAAGGGGATGAGGATCTTGAAATCCGTCCGCCCCGGCACGCTGTCGCACTCGATCAGGCCATGGTGCTGCTGCACGAAGGTTTGCGCCAGCGTCAGCCCCAGGCCGGACCCGCCTTCGCGTCCGCTCACGAGCGGAAAGAAGATGCGGTCCTTGATCGAGTCCGGTACACCGGGCCCGTTGTCGATGACATGCAATTCCAGTGCCAGTCGATAGCGCTGCTTGCCGAACGTTACCTGGCGGCCGATGCGGGTCTTGAACGTGAGCTGCGCGTCGCCCGCGGCGATGCGCTCCTGCAGCGCCTGGCAGGCGTTGTGCGCGATGTTCAGCACGGCCTGGATCAGCTGCTCGCGGTCGCCGCGGAACTCGGGAATGGAGGCGTCGTAGTCGCGCACGAGCTTCAGCCCCCGCGGAAACTCCGCCAGGATCAGCGAACGCACCCGCTCGCAGACCTCGTGGATGTTGACGTCGCCCACCACGTGCGGCCGCCGGTGCGGCGCCAGCAGCCGGTCCACCAGCGTCTGCAGCCGGTCGGCCTCGTGGATGATGACCTTGGTGTATTCCTTCAGGTCGCGCGAGTCGATCTCCATCTCCAGCAGCTGCGCCGCTCCGCGGATGCCGCCCAGGGGGTTCTTGATCTCGTGCGCCAGGTTGCGGATCAACTCCTTGTTGGCCTGGGCCTGGTCGATCAGGCGCTCCTCGCGGTCCTGCCGGGCCTGCGCTTCCTGCGGCAGCAGCTCGATCACGAAGTGGTCCGCGTACTCGGTCTGCGCCAGCACCACGTGCACGGGCATCGCCTCGGCGCCGTGGCGCAGCAGCCGCGCGTCGTAGCGCAGGGCCGCGTACTCGTTGACGCGCGCGCCATCGAGCGCCGTCTTCAGGACGTGCGGTTCGGAGAAGAAGTTGAGGAAGCTCGCGCCTTCGATGTTGCGGCGCGACGCGCCGACGGCATCCTCGAGCGCCGCATTGGCGAACAGCACGGTGCCGTCGCCGCGGACCACGGCCACGAGCGTGGCCAGGAGGTCGAAGGACTGGAAGCTGGGCTTGGAGGTCAAGCCCTCATTTTGAGGCCGTGCCGCTGCTGCGGCCGAGCTCGCGCTTGAGTCCGGCAATGTCTTTCTCGTTGCGGTCGATGGCGGCCTTCAGGTCGGCCACGCGATCGAGGTATTTCTGGTAGTTGCGGTGCTCGGGGCCCAGCTTCTCGGGCTCGCCGTTGTTGTATTCCTTGAGCAGCTCGCCCTGGCGCGCCTCGGCCTTCTTCAGTTCGGCTTCCAGGATGTTGCGCGCTTCGGCGTCGCGCAGGCGCTGGTCGGCCGAATCCACCTTCTGCCCGGCGCTGCCCGCGGCCTGCGGCGCATTCGCCACACTCACGGCCTTGCCGGCGCCATTGACCTTGGTTCCCTGGACCACCGTGACGTTGCCGCCCTCGACCGGCTTGCAGTTGTTGGCCTTGGCGTGGGCTTCGTCGTTGGTGTAGTTGCTGTTGCCGCAACGGAAGATGCGGCCTTGCGCCTGCGCATCCGCCAGGAAGGCAAATGCGGCCAAAGGAATCAATGCGTAAGCGAACTTCATGCTGTCCTCCTGCATCCCGGAAAGCGCAGGGACGGCCTTTCAGTATCGCGCAAAGCCTTCAAAAAGCCAAACAAGGTGTTGATTTAAAAAGGAAAGGGCGACATATGTCGCCCTTTTCCGACCAAGCTGTAATTAATTACAGCGAGTAGTACATGTCGAATTCGATCGGGTGCGTGGTCATGCGGAAGCGCGTGACTTCCTGCATCTTCAGCTCGATGTAGGCGTCGATCATGGTGTCGGTGAACACGCCGCCCTTGGTCAGGAACGCGCGGTCCTGGTCCAGGTAGTCCAGCGCTTGGTCGAGGCTGTGGCACACGGTCGGGATCTTCGCGTCTTCTTCCGGCGGCAGGTGGTACAGGTCCTTGCTGGCGGCTTCGCCCGGGTGGATCTTGTTCTCGATGCCGTCCAGGCCGGCCATCAGCATGGCGGCGAAGCCCAGGTACGGGTTCATCGTGGGATCCGGGAAGCGCACTTCGATGCGGCGGCCCTTGGGGTTCGCCACGTAGGGAATGCGGATCGAGGCCGAGCGGTTGCGCGACGAGTAGGCCAGCTTCACCGGCGCTTCGAAGCCGGGCACCAGGCGCTTGTAGCTGTTGGTGCCGGGGTTGGTGATGGCGTTCAGCGCGCGGGCGTGCTTGATGATGCCGCCGATGTAATACAGCGCCAGGTCGCTCAGGCCGGCATAGCCTTCGCCGGCGAACAGGTTCTTGCCGCCCTTCCACACGGACTGGTGCACGTGCATGCCGGAGCCGTTGTCGCCGACGATGGGCTTGGGCATGAAGGTCGCGGTCTTGCCGTAGGCGTTGGCGACGTTGTGGATCACGTACTTCTGCAGCTGTGACCAGTCGGCGCGCTCGACCAGGGTCGAGAAACGCGTGCCGATTTCGTTCTGGCCGGCGCCCGCCACTTCGTGGTGGAACACTTCGACCGGGATGCCGACGGATTCGAGGATCAGCGACATCTCGGCGCGCATGTCCTGCGTGCTGTCGACCGGGGGCACGGGGAAGTAGCCGCCCTTGGTGGTGGGACGGTGGCCCTTGTTGCCGCCTTCGAGCTTCTTGCCGGTGTTCCACGGCGCTTCGTATTCGTCGATCTCCACGAACGAGCCGTTCGGGCCCGAGGACCAGCGCACGTCGTCGAAGATGAAGAATTCGGGTTCCGGGCCGAAGAAGGCGGTGTCGCCCAGGCCGGAAGCCTTCAGGTAAGCCTCGGCGCGCTTGGCGATCGAACGCGGGTCGCGGTCGTAGGCCTTGCCGTCACCCGGCTCCAGCACGTCGCAGGTCAGGATCAGCGTGGTCTCTTCGAAGAACGGGTCGACGTTGGCCGTGTTCGGGTCCGGCATCAGCAGCATGTCGGAGGCTTCGATGCCCTTCCAGCCGGCGATCGAGGAGCCGTCGAAGGCGTGGCCGGCGCTGAACTTGTCTTCGTCGAAGTGGGAGACAGGCACGGTCACGTGCTGTTCCTTGCCGCGGGTGTCGGTGAAGCGGAAGTCGACGAACTTGACTTCGTTTTCCTTCACCATCTTCATGACATCGGCGACGGATTTGGCTGCCATCAGGTTTCTCCTGGGGTGATGGTTGGTTGTTGAATCGGTTACGCGACCTGGGGATGCAGGTTCTGTGCCAGAGCTTGGTGCATGGGGCGGCAGGCGCAGCCCGGCGATTCTCCGCGAAATGGAGCCGTATTCCCTACGCAAGCCTTGCAATTTTCACGGGCGCCTGCACCGTTCAGGTGCTTTTGGTGCACTGCACCGCTTCGGTGCGGCTCAGGTACGCACCAGTTCGGGGCCCAGCTTGACCTTGAGCTGGGCGAGGCCGTCCAGCAGCGCCCGGTAGGCGGGCTCGACGTCGGCCGGCGCGCCCTTCACTCCCAGGTCGATGTGGCGGCCGTACTGGGGGTGGTCGACGCTCGGCAGGCTGAACACCTTCACCTGCGGATGTTCGCGCTCCACCTGCTCCATCAGCGGCGTGAGCGTGGCCTCCATGGAGCCGAACACGATCACCGACTGCTCGACGTAGGCATCGCGGCGGAACAGGTGCGGGTACTTCGTGTCCAGCACCCATTCCATCATCGGCCAGGCCATCACCGGGAAGCCGGGAACGAAGTGCACGTCGCCCACCGTGAAGCCCGGGATCTTGTTGTACGGGTTGGGGATGATCTCGGCGCCCGCGGGGAACACGCCCATGTTGAGGCGGTGGACGTTGTCGGGGCGGTCCGGCTCGTAAGGGATGCCCTGCTCCTTGGCCGTGTCCTGCATGCGCTCGCGGATCAGCGCCTCGGCGCGCGGATGCAGCTGCAGCTCGCGTCCCAGCGCCTTGGCCGCGCACTGGCGGGTGTGGTCGTCGGGCGTGGCGCCGATGCCGCCGCAGGAGAAGACGATGGCCTGCGAGGCGAAGGCGCGCTTCAGCGTCTGCGTGATGCGCTCGGGCGAGTCGCCCACGTAGTCGGCCCAGGCCAGCTGCAGGCCGCGGGCGGACAGCAGCTCGATCAGCTTGGGCAGGTGCTTGTCGGCGCGCTTGCCGGAGAGGATCTCGTCACCGACGATGATGAGGCCGATTTCGGGGGGCGGGGACGCGGTCATGGCGCAATGCTAACGGGCGTGGCGGCCGCACTTCGCATCTGCGCCAGCGCCGCCAGCCCATAGTGCGCGAACCACAGCGAGGAAAACGCGAACACCAGCGTGTAGATCCAGATCGCCAGCGGAATCAGCAGCGGGAACATCGCCGCGAACAGCCACCCCGACGCCCACACGATGCTCGGCGCGGCGCCCAGGTAGCCGGTGGCGATTCCCATCAGCAACAGCCAGCCGCGGTGCTGCTTGAAGATGAGGCGGCGCTCGTCGCCGCTGGCATGGTCGGCCAGCGCGTCGAAGGTCATGACGCGGTAGGTGAGCCAGCCCCAGATCAAGGGCGGCAGGACCAGGATCAGCGGCGGGATCGCCCACAGCGGCACCGACACCACCAGCGCGATGAGCGCCAGCAGCATCGAACCCAGCGACCAGAAGGCGCCGCGCACGAACGAGGCACCGTGCTTCTGCTCCAGGCCCGGGAAGCGCCGGCGCCCCACCAGCCGCACGATGGCCGGCGTCATGAGCAGCGCCACGAAGAACAGCACCAGCACCACCAGCAGCGGCGTGATGGCAAAGATGATCAGCAGCGGCGCGAGCGCGGTGCGCAGCCCGCCCATGCCCATGTCCTGCAGCCAGTGGCCGATGGTGGCCATGAGCGTCGACGACTCGAGCCAGAGGAAGACGGTGTTGACCGCGCCGTCCCAGAACAAATAGCCCAGGCCGCCTGCAATGGCGACCATCAGCACCAAGGGGAGCAGCGACAGGCCGATGACGCGCGGGTGCAGGCAGTAGGCGACGGCGCGCCAAAAGGAATCGAGGAACAGGGACATTCAGGGTTCGGTGTTGACCGTTGCCGCTTCGGGATAGAGGTTCGGCAGCAGGATGTTCAGTGCGTCGAGCGGAAAGTTGAACGACACCGCTCCCTTGGGACCGTCGCTGACCAGGATCCCGTCCTTCAACAGCTGCGACAGCACGCGGCGGCCGCTGCGCTCGGGCATGCCCATCATCTGGATGAACTCGCCGCGCAGCAGCGGCCCGGCGACCAGGACGTGATGCAAAGGCAAGGTGGCTTGCACGCTGTAGTTGCCGTACTGCGCGCCCTGCGACCGCAAGGCCATGAGCCCTGCGATGCGGTCCCGCAACCCGTCGAGCCGGAGCATTGCCGTCATGAAGCCCACCTGGTCATCCGCCACGTGCAGGAAGAACTCGCACCACTCGCGCAGCATCCGCTCGCTCAGGTTGCCGCGTCCATCCAGGTCTCCCTGGCGCGCCCTGTCGGCGTTGGCGAGCATCTCGTAGTACCTTTCGCGCTGGCGCGCCAGGCCCCGGTTGACCGACCAGAGCCCGGCGCTGACCGGGAGCAACGCGCAATGCGTCTGCAGGCGGCAAGCGCGCCCGTTCCCGTCCCCGAACGGATGGACCCGCGCCGCACGATGATGTGCCGCTGCAATGCCGAACAGCAGGCTGTCGAGTCCCCGGATGGCGGGATAGACCTGGTCCATGCGGGCAAGGAACAAGGGCACCGATGCGGCCGCGGGTGGCTGGTGCCGGCCGACGGCCACGTCCTCCGAACGCAAGCGGCCCGGCTCGATCACCCGCCCGTCCTCGGTCGTCCGGTCCGGTGCATCCAGGCGTCGGTACAAGGCATCGTGGGCACGCAACAGGAACGCCGATTGCAGCGCATGGGCCTCGACATCAGTCGCGGGCATCGAGGCTTCCAGTTCCTGTTCCGCATCGATGTGGGCCAGCGCGATCCGCTGGCGCTTCGCGACGTCGGGGGACTCGGAAAAATCGGCGCGCAGCGCGCGTTCGATGTTTTGCGGATGCGTCCCCTGCCCCTCGATCCGGTTCGAGTAGTAGGAGTTCATCCCCCGAACCAGCCGCCGCAGCGCATCGCGCGTTTGCGGAGCGACGGCGTGCTGCAGTCGATAGGACTTCTCCAGCACGCTGCGGGTGAGCTCCACCAGGCCACCCACGTTCTGCTGCGGCAGCAGGGGTTCGAACTGGTGCGGTTGATCGTAGACGGCGACGATCCGGGACGGAACGCTCATTTGGCCGATTATCCCCAGAACGGATAGATCGGTCTACCTCATTGAAATAAAACGTCTTTTTTAAAATCCGGCGCAAGTTTGGCCGGTCTTTTGGCCGGTCTTTTGGCCGATCGTCAAGCCCGCCCGACCAGCCGCAGCACCCCTAGCCACTGCTGCGACCAGAAGCCCTGCCCGTAGTTGCGGCCCTTCTCCACCTGGTCGCGCACGCCAGTGGGGTCGTAGCGCAGCTCGAAGTTGGCGGTGCGGAACAGGACGTCCCACCAGGGCAGCAGCACGCCGAAGTTGTGGCCGCCCAGCGCCGGGCTCTTGCCGTCCTTCAGCACGGCGACGCCGGCGCGCTTCTCGTGGCCGATGCCGATGCTGTGGTGCAGGCGATGGAAGCGCGGGCTGATCCACAGCCGCTCGCCGATGGCGCCGAAGTGCAGGCGCAGGTTGGCGTGCTGCAGGCTTTCGCTCAGCTGCGTGACGGCGACGATGGCGACGAACTGGCCGGGGCCGACGCCGATCAGCTGGCCCAGCACGACGAGGATGCTGTCGCGCACCAAGTCGTCGAGCAGGTGGTTGCGGTTGTCGCTCCACATCGTCATCTGCCGCTGCGAGTGGTGCAGCGAATGCAGGCTCCACCACCAGCCCACGGCATGCTGGCCGCGGTGGATCCAGTAGTCGACGAAGTCGAACACCACCAGGTACAGCGCGAAACTGATGAAAGGATGGTCGGTGACGCCGGCCATCAATTGGTCGATGTGCCAAGTGCCCACGCCGTGCACGCGCAGCCAGCCGAAGATGTCGTCGAACAGCGGCTCCACGCTGAAGAACAGCGCCACGCGGAACAGGCCCAGGCGGTGCAGCAGCGTGTACAGAACGTCGGTGCGCACGGCGGCCGTGTCGACCATCGGCTCCACCGGGCGCCAGCGCTGCAGCGGACCGATGATGGCCAGCATGACGGCTATCTGGATCAGGCCCACCAGCAGCCAGCCGGTGGCGGTGTAGCCGTCTTCCAGGAAGTTGCCGAGGCCGAACGAGAACATGATCGGCTGGATGGCCAGCTCGAACAGGCCCTGCTGGGCCCATTCGAAAAGGTCGAGAAGCGACTGCATGGTGACTACTTAACGCGCGAGACCCAGTCCCGGTAGGCAGGGTGCTCGCGCAGGGTGGCAAAACAAAAGCCCCTGGCCTTCAGCCCCGTGATCAGCGGCTCGAGGTTGGCAGGCGCCCACGGGTCCTTGCGCGACCAGATGCCCAGGTGGGCCAGGAGGATGTCGCCCGGTCGGATGTCGCGCAATGCCTTCTTCAGAAGCTGTTCGTTCGAGAAAGTTTCACTCGGGAGCTCGTCACCCAGGAATCCGGCCGGCGCCCAGGCCACGTGCTGGTAGCCGCAGGCCCGCGTGGCCTTCAGGAAGCGGGGGGAAACCTTGCCGCCCGGCGCGCGAAAGAGCGGCAGCGTCTTCTTGCCGGTGATCTCTTCCAGCCGCCTGGCCGCCTGCGCGATGTCGGCGCAGTACTCGGCGCCCGTCACCACCTGGTCGGCATAGGCCTTGGGGCCGGCGGTGGGACGCACGCGGAAGCGGACGGGGTCGCCCGGAACGTCGGCGCGCCAGATGGCGTGGTCCCAGGTGTGCGAGGCGAACTCGTGGCCTTCGGCGGCCCGCGCCTTCCACCAGGGCGCCCAGTAGTCGCCCAGGCTGCCGTCGCCTTCGCGTGTCTTTTCGTTGGCGGCGAAGAAGGTGACCTTGACGTTCTGCCGATTGAGCACGTCGGCGATCAGGGGTGCCACGCCCATGTGGCCGGTATCGAGGGTGAGGTAGACCGGCTTGCCGCAGGACTGGGCGAAGGCGGCGGACCCGGCCAGCGCCAGGCTCAGCAGGAACAGGCGGCGCAGGTCACCTTGCCGCATGGTCCAGGGTCCACACCCCGTGCGGCGACTTGCCCACCTTGACCTGGCGGGCCACCTGCCCCGACTCGGTATCGATGATGGTCAGCTTGCGCGCCCAGCGCGAGGTGACCAGCAGGAAGCGGCCGCCCGCCATCACGTCCATGCAGTCGGGGCCGCCCGGCGCCGGATAGTTGGCCACCACCTGCAGCGTGGTGAGGTCGATCTTGCTGATGGTGTTGGCCACGCGGTTGCTGAGGTACACGTGGCGCTTGTCGCCGGCGGCGCGGAAGGCGTGGGCGCCGGCGCCGGTCTTGATGCGGCGCAGGGAGCGCGGCGCGTCGCCGGAAACGTCGAACACCTCCACGCTGTCGCTGCCGGTCAGGCCGACCAGCACCGTCTTGTCGTCGGCGGTGCCGTAGACGTCGGCCGGCATCGGGCCGGTCTTGATGCGCCACTTGATCTCCTGGCGCTGCAGGTCGATGGCCACCAGTTCGTCGCTGTCCTGCATGGTCGAATAGGCCGTGGTGCTGCGGCTGTCGATCCAGATGTGGCTGGGCGTCTTGCCGGTGGGGATGCGCTTGGCCAGCGTGAGGTCCTTGCCGTCCCAGCGGTACAGGTCGACGTGGTGCAGGCGGTTGCCGGCCGTCACCAGCCACTTCATGTCGGGCGAGAAGCGCAGGTGGTACGGATCCATGATGCCGCGCACCGTCTTCTGCACTTCGGCCGTGCGCGGGTCGATGAAGGTCAGCGAATCGGCCAGCGCGTTGGCGACGATGATCGACTTCTCGTCCGGCGTCATGTACAGGTGGTGCGGCTCCTTGCCCGTGGGGATGCGCTTGAGCTCGCGCCAGTTGGACGGGTCGATCACGCTGACGTCGGCGTCGAGCGAGTTCAGCACGAACACCGGCGAATTGGCCAGCGAAGCAGCGGGGGCCGGCTGCGCGGCGGCGATGCCGCCCAGGGCGAGCAGCAGGAGGCCGGCAAGCCAGCCGCGGCACAGTGTGGAAAAGTTCACGAATCGATTCTTGGAATGGGGGCCCGCGCGGGCGGCAGCGGCCTGTTCAACGCGCGGGCGGCGCCGGTGGTGGACCACTGGCGGCGGGCGCCGCTATTGTCCCCGATTCCTGGACGGCCGCGAGTTGCGCAGCGTCAAGCCACCGCCATTGGCCGGGCAACAGGTCGGCCGGCAGTGACAAGTTTCCGATTCTCGAGCGGTGCAGCGCCGTCACGCGGTTGCCGACGGCGGCGATCATCCGCTTGACCTGGTGGTACTTGCCCTCCAGCAGCGTCAGGCGCAGGGTGTGCTCGCCGGTCTGCTCGCACGCGGCCCCGCGCACCGGCTTCGGGTCGTCATCGAGCACCACGCCCTCCAGCAGCTTCCGGACCTGGCGGCCATCCACCGGGTCCGCCGTGGTCACTTCGTACACCTTGCCCACGTGCTTCTTGGGCGAGGACATGCGGTGGATGAAGGCGCCATCGTCACTGAGCAGCAACATGCCGGTCGTATCCTGGTCCAGCCGGCCGACGGCCTGCACCCCGGTCGTGTTGGTCTTGTTCGGGCGTTGGCGCAGGGGTGCGGGCAGCAGGGTGTAGATGCTGGGCCAGGCGCCGGGCTTCTGGGAGCACTCGTAGCCGGCGGGTTTGTGCAGGACCAGGTAGGCCTTGGCGTGGTAACTCCACGGCTTGCCTTCGACGGTGAACTGCAGGCCCTCGGGCTCGAACTGGGCAAACGGATCGTCGACCGCCTGGCCGTTGACCGTCACCCTTGCCTGCTGCACTAGGCCGAGGCAGACGCGGCGATGGCCGAAGCCTTGGGAGAAGAGGATGTCTTGGAGTTGCATGAAGGGCGGGATTTTGCCCCAGGGCCGCCTCAGAAGGGCTTGGAATGGCTGCGCAGGCCGCTCCTTGTCTGCCCTATGATGATCCGGCGGCTCTCTTGACCGGCAGAACCTTGAAGTCAGCGTCCCTCCTTCCACTCATGCACGCCGTCCCCCGTTCGGATGAGGACGCGTTGGCCCAGCTCAAGCTCCAGGCCGCCCTCCTCGACGGCCTCGAAATCGCCTTGCTCGCCTTCGACCCCGAAGACCGCACGCTGGCCTGGAACCAAACCTACCTGCGGCTCTTTCCCGAACAGGCCGGCCACATCTTCGAGGGTGAGGACTACGTCCACAACCTGCGGCGCTTCTACCAGAGCCGGCTGGCGCCGGATGAACTGGCGGACATCGACCGCTACATCGAAGGCGCCGTCGCCCGCCACCACGCGCAGACCCAGCCCTTCGAGTTCGAGCACCACGGCACGCGCCTGCGCGTGTCCTCGCTGGCCTCGCCCGGTCGCGGCCGCGTGCGGGTCTGGCGCACGCTGGCGCCGCTGCCGGCCACGCCGCCCACGATGGACTTCGGCGCCACGCTGGGCGGCGAGCTGCTGGAATACGTGCCTGAAGGCCTGGTCGTGTGCGATGGCAGCGCCCGCGTGCTGTGGGCGAACGCCAGTTTTTGCACGCTGTTCGGCCTGGGCCCGCGCGCGCAGGTCACCGGCGCCACCTTGCAGGCGCTGTATGCCGGTGCCTGGATGGCCGCGCACGTGCCCGCCGACGACCCCCGGCGCCAGCGCGGCGCCGCGCTGCTGCAGGACAACATCCGCTTTGCCGGCGCGCCATTCGAACTGCCACTGCCCGCACGGGGCTATTGCCGCGTGATCGCGCGCCCGGCCCGCGACGGGACAGTGTTCTATGCGCTGATCGACATCTCGGCGCTGAAGCAGTACGAAGAGGCCCTGCAGCTCACGCTGGACAACGCCGGCCGCGGCATCCTGCGCTACGACGCCCAAGGCCGCGTGCTGCTCTTCAACCGGCAGGCGCTCGACCTGCTGGACCTGCCCGAGCACGTGGTGGCCGGCTCGGTGCGCATCATGGATGTCATCCGTTACCAGCAGGAGCGCGGCGACGCCGCCGGCGCCGCAGGCCCCGCGCCGACCGCCGACGAGGTGAACGCGCGGCTGTTCACGGACAACAGCTACCTGCGCCGCACGCGCGACGGCAAGGCGCTGGAGATCGCCACCCGCGTGCTGCCCGACGGCGGCGCCGTACGCACCTATTCGGATGTCACAGACTACGTGCATGTGCAGCAGGCCGTGGCCGAGAAGACCCGCGCGCTGGAGATCACCCTCGACAGCATGAGCCAGGGCATTTCCGCCATCGACCCCACCGGCCGCCTGGTGTTCTGGAACCGCCGCTACCAGGAGCTGCTGGACCTGCCCGACCACGTTCTGGCCGGCGAGCCGACCATGGACCGCCTGGTGCGCTTCCAGATCGAGCGCGGCGACTTCGGGCCCAACTTCGCCTACGTCGACGCGGTGGCGCGCGGCTACGTCGCGGTGGGCGACAAGCTCGCGCCCCTGAGCGGCCCCGAGACGTACGTGCGCAAGACGCGCGACGGCCGCAGCTTCGACGTCACCACCAAGCCGCTGCCCGATGGCGGCGTGGTGCGCACCTTCACCGACATCACGGCCTACGCGCACACGCAGGAGGAGCTGGTGCACAAGCAGGCGCAGCTCGGCGCCCTGGTGCACAACCTGCCGGACCGCGTCTGGCTGAAGGACGTGAACGGCACCTTCCTGCTGGCCAACCCCGCGTTCCAGCGGCGCCACGGACTCAAGGAGTCCGACATCGTGGGGCGCCGGTCCGAGGACCTGTTCGGGGCGGAAACGGCGCGCCGCCAAGGCGTGTCGGACCAGCAGGCGATGGAGAGCGCCAACCCGGTGATCTACGAAGACCACCAGTTCGACGCCGACGGCGAGCTTCGCTTCACCGAGGTGGCCAAGGTGGCGATGCGCGACGAGGAAGGCCGCGCGCTCGGCCTGCTGGGCATCGCGCGCGATATCACGCGGCGCAAACAGGAAGAAGCCGCGCTCATTCGCGCGAAAGAGGAAGCGCAGCTGGCCAGCGGCGCCAAGAGCCGCTTCCTTTCCAGCATGAGCCACGAGATCCGCACGCCGATGAACGCCGTGCTGGGCATGCTGAGCCTGCTGCGCACTACCGAGCTCACGCCTTCGCAGGAGGAATATGCCGGCAAGGCCGAAGGCGCCGCCCGCGCCCTCCTCAGCCTGCTGAACGACATCCTGGACTTCTCCAAGATCGAAGCGGGCCAGATGCGGCTGGATCGGCGGCCGTTCTCGCTGGAGCAGATGCTGGCCGACCTGTCGGTGATCCTGTCGTCCAACGTCGGCGACCGCGACCTCGAGGTGCTCTACGACCTGGATCCGCAGGTGCCCGACGGGCTGGTGGGCGACGACATGCGGCTGCGCCAGATCCTCATCAACCTGGGCGGCAACGCGGTGAAGTTCACCGAACGCGGCGAGGTCGTGATCAGCACGCGGCTGGCGGCGCTGGAGGACGGCCACGCCAGCATCGAGTTCTCGGTGCAGGACAGCGGCATCGGCATCACGCCGGAGCAGCAGCAGAAGTTGTTCGGCGAGTTCGTGCAGGCCAGCGAAGGCACGGCCCGCAAGTACGGCGGCACCGGCCTGGGCCTGGGCATCTGCCGCCGGCTCACGGAACTGATGGATGCGAAGCTGGAGCTCGCCAGCACGCCGGGCGTGGGAAGCCGCTTCTGGTTCACGGTGCGGCTGCCGCTGGATGCCAGCCCGCACAGCACGCCGGCGCCGGCACCGGCGCGGCGGTCGTCGCAACGCGTGCTCATCGTCGACGACAACCCACTCGCGCGCGACACGCTCGCGTCGCTCTGCCGCGCGGCCGGCTGGGAGGCGGACACGGCGCAGGACGGCGCGCAGGCCTTGCTGCGCATCGAAGGCGCGGCGGCGCGCGGCCTCTCGTACGAAGCCGTGTTCGTCGACTGGGTGATGGCCGGCATGGACGGCTGGCAGACCTGCGCCCGCATCCGATCGCTGCACCTCCCGGACAGCACCCCGCTGGTGATCATGGTGACGGCGCATGGCCGCGAGATGCTGGAGAGCCGTTCCAACCAGGACCGGTCGCTGCTCGATGGCTTCCTGGTCAAACCGGTGACGGCGGGCATGCTGCGCGCCGCGGTGCAGCGCTTTCGGCAGGCGTCACAGCCGTCCAGCGCCGACAGCGCCGCGTCGCCGCGTCCCGGCCCACTGGCCGGCCTCCGCCTGCTGGTGGCCGAGGACAATCCAGTCAACCAGCAGATCGCCCGCGAGCTGCTGGTGCGCCAGGGCGCGCAGGTGGACGTGGCGGAAAACGGCGAGCTGGCGCTGGATGCCGTGGCCTCCGGCACGCACTACGACGCGGTCCTGATGGACGTGCAGATGCCCGTGATGGACGGCCTGGAGGCCACCCGTGCATTGCGCGCCCGCCACGACGGCGCCACCCTGCCGATCATCGCGATGACCGCCAACGCGATGGACAACGACCGCGAGGCCTGCCTGGCCGCCGGCATGAACCAGCACGTGGCCAAGCCTTTCGCCATCAACGACGTGGTGGCGGTGATCCTGCAGTGCATTAATCCTCCCGCGGATGCTCCCGCGCAACGCGCGACGTCCGCGCTCTCCGCCGGAGACTTGATCGTGTTCGATCGCGCGGACGCCGTGCGCCGCATGGGCGGCGACGAAGATCTGCTGCGCAGCGTACTGCCGGTGTTCCGCGGCAATCTCGAGGACGCGCTTCGCGACCTCGAGACGGCCACGGGCGTCCACTTGGCGAAGCTGATGCACTCGATCAAGGGCATGGCCGCCAACGTTTCAGCCAAGGCACTGGCGGCGAAGGCCGCCGAGGCGGAGCACGCGCTACGCGCCAGACCGCAAATCGCGACACAGCCGCTGGTACGCCGCGTGCAGAATGCCATCGAAGAAGTGCTGAAGGCGATCGGCTAGGCAAGCCCTCCGCATTCACCGATCATTCGAAGCCATAAACACGAGTCATCCCCAGCCGGCGCAAGACCGGCGAATTCTGTTCCTGGATTACCTGCGGATCGTCACCTTCACCAGCGTTCTGATCGGGCACAAGTTCTACCCGGACCTCGAAAGTCTGGTCCCCGGGACCGGGTTCCTGGCGTTCGCCGGCCACGCTCTGCTGCAGTTCGTCCACTTTGGCGGCGGCGGCGTGGTGGTCTTCTTTTTCGTGTCGGGATACATCATTACCCACGTGCTCCAGACCGAGCACACGGTGGAGTTCCTGGTGAAACGCGTGTTCCGCATCTACTCGCTCTACGTGACCGCGGTGTTGATCCATTCCATCGTCCTGCTTCTGCTCGGTGCACCCGTGCCCTGGGGCATCTTGCTGCCCCAGGTGCTTCTCATTGGTGATTTCTTCGGCACACCGTACGCCCTGGCCCGCGTGGAGTAGACGATCAAACTCGAAGTCGTGTTCTAAGTGCTGATGGCGTCGGCCTTCACGATGAGGCAGCTCGCGCGGTTCAACACGCTTCTCTCCTATAGGCTCATCGCACTGGTTCCGGTCCTGGGCTTGCTCGGGCAGCTCCCTGCCCGAGGCCAGTTGCCGGGTTACTTCACGCTCTACTTTCCATTCCTGCTGATCGGGTCCCTGGCTTACCTCGTGGAACACGGCAAGGCAAGCCGCGTTGCACTGGTCGCGATCGTTTGCCTGTGCTGACCCAGTACCACTGGTTCATCCCCATCTGGCACCCGCTGTTCATAGGCGCACACTTCGCTGCACTTGCGCTCGCCCTGTCTTTCTTCGCCTCGGCCATGCGCGGCATCTTCACCGGCACGGGCGCGGTTTTCCTGCTGTCAGAGCTGACCTTCAGCGTCTATCTGTTTCACAACTGGCGACCATCTCGCCAACGGCCTCTAAGCTGATGGGCCTCGGGCCGACGCCGGCCCGCCCGCTGGCGGTGCCAGTTCTTGGATTGCTGTGCTGGTGCATGGTCAGGCTCGTGGAAAAGCCGAGCATCCGCATTGGCTGGGCATTGTTGCGGAGGACCAGGTTTCGCGGACTTCGAAGGCGCAGGCATTAATCCGCTGAGCCCCGAAAGGGTGTCGGCCAAGGCGCTGGCGGCGCAGGAGGCGGCAGCGGAGCAGGTGGTGCGCGCAGGCTCGGCGCAGGACACTGCGCCGCTGGCGAAGCGGATGTGCGAGGCGATCGAGCCCATGCTGCGCGAGATCGGCGGCGCGTGAACGCCGTCGAGCGCTATCTGCGCGCGCTGCAGAAGTAACCCAGGGGATCCTCCCGGCCTCCCAGCTTGAGCGCGCCGGACACGTGCGCAAGGGCCACCATGCATGCGGCAAGCGCGCCAAACAGGAAACCGAATGGCAGCTTCAGCAGGAAGTTCTTTGGCGACACCGACTTCAGCAGCCGGATCGCCAGCACCAGCAGCTTGTTGGCGATCACCCCCACGTCGTCCCCGCGCTCCTGCACCTCGACGTCGCCGAACCCCTGCGCCGCCAGCATCGACTGCAGCCGCTCGCTCGTGAAACGGTGGAAGTCATGCGGGATGTGGTGCCGGCGCGCCGACCACGGCACGGTCATCAGCAGCGTCGCCCCGGGCTTCAGCACGCGGGCGATTTCCGCCAGCAGGCCCTCGGGATCTTCCGCATGCTCCAGCACTTCGATGCACAGAGCCGCATCGAAGCTCTGGTCCGCGAAAGGAATGTGCTTGCCGTCGTAGTAGGTGATGTCGTCGCCGTGCGCCATGCCGAAGTCGCCCGCGTTGGCGACGTCGAGGCCCATGTACCGGCAATGCGCGGGCAGCCATCCGCGCCACGGGGACTGGCCGGCGCCGACGTCGAGCACGACGCCGGGCGGCAATTGCGCCAGCGCTGGGCGCAGCGCCCTGACGATCGTGGCGAGCTGGAGGTCGACGACGCACCGCAGGGCAAATTTCCACGGGGCCGCACCCGGAATGACGACCGGGACGGGCTTGAAGCCTTCGCGCTCGGCGGGGTTCATTGCGCAGATCCGGTGAAGACCAGGTAGCGCATCATCAGGTACGACAGGACCGCCAGGGGCACCGTCACCACTGCCTGGGCCAGGATCACGCCCAGCCCGCGAAACGCCAGCAGTTCGATCAGGCCCAGATTGGTGAGATACACCACCGCGTAGCAGGCCACGAACCAGGGGAAGTTGCGGCACGACAACTGGCGGAACGCGTAACCTCCGATGGTCACGTAATTGAAGACCACGCCGGCCAGGACGCCGGCCAGCAATGCGCCCCAGACCGGCACGCCCAGCAGGATGGCCCCGGAATAGACCACGAAGCCGAAGGCCGTGTTGGCGATACCGGCCAGCACGAAACGCGCGGCCGTGTGCCGTTCCAGGAAGCCGCGCAGGCTGGCCATCACGCCCGGTCGCCTGCGGCGCCGCCCGGCTTCCTGCCGACCGCGATCAGGTTGCCGACATTGGCGGCCAGCTTCATCTGCGCCAGCCCGCTACTGCGCATCACAGCGTCGCACGCCCTCTTCAGTGCCGCGGGCACCGGCGTCAGGCGCATCCAGTACCGCAGCGAATACCGGTTGCGGAAAGCCCGCACCCGAAATCGCTCGTAGCCCACGCCGTCGAACAGGTAGCGAAGGCTGTCGCTCGAGAACAGCTGGAGGTGTTCGATGTCGATGATCGGTGAGCGCCGCCCCAGCAGGCGGTTGACCGGCGCGTGGTAGTCGTGGGTGACGGTCACGAAGGCGCCGCCGGGACGCAACAGGCGCAGGGCCGCGCGGGCCACCGCGGCGGGGTCGCGCACGTGCTCCATGGTCATGAAGCAGCAGATCAGGTCGAAGGACTCCGGCTCGAAGTCGGCCGGGTCGAACATGCCGGCGCGGATCCATGCCTGGCGGTGCGGTGGCGCCGCTGCGATGGCGGCGGCGGACGGCTCGACCCCCACGACATCCCGGAAACCCTCGCCCTGCAGGTGCTCCAGGAAGACGCCGGTGCCGGTGCCGATCTCCAGCGCGCGTCCCCGGGACCCGAGGCCGTCGAGCACCGGGCGGATGGCGCGGATGTACGCGGCCGCAGCGTCGTTGGCTTCCTCGGAGCTGTCGTAGCTGGCGGTGTGGTACGCCTGCGCGAGTTCATCGGCGCCGGGCGGCTGGTCGGCGTAGACCAGGTCGCAGGTGGGGCACTGCACCAGCCGGTGGCACATGAACTCCGGCACCTTGCGCGAAGCGAAGCTGAATTCGGACAGGCGAGACCGGTCCAGGTTCTCTTCGAGGAACAGGCGCGCCCGCGCCGCGGGAGTGCCGCACACGGGACAGGCGCGGGACGCGGAATGCTGCACGCTCAGTACGCCTTGCCGTCCGGCAGCAGGTTGGTGGACTCGCCGTGGCGGATCAACGCGGCGCGGATCAGGCGGGGCCGCCCCTTCACCTCGGCCATGATCTTGGCGATGTACTCGCCCACCAAGCCGATGGCAAACAGGTTCAGCGAGCCGAACAGGAGGATGAGGATCATCAACGTGGTCACGCCGCGCGGCGCGATGTCCGGGATGAACAGGCGCAGCAACGCGACGACGACGGCGACCACCATCGACACGCCGAACAGAACGACGCCGAGGCTGGTCAACATGGTCAAGGGCGTGTTGCTGAAGGAAAAAATGCCCTTCTTGGCCCAGTCGATGTTCTTGAGGAAGCTGTTGGTGGTGACGCCGAACATGCGCTCGGGCCGCACGTAGTCGACGCCGGTCTGGCGGAAGCCCACGTAGGCGCGCAGCCCGCGCACGAACAGGTCGCGCTCCGGGCAATTCAACAGCCAGCCCATGACGCGGCGGTCGATCAGCGAGAAGTCGCCGGCGTCCAGCGGAATCTTCACGTAGCTGAAGAGCGCGAACAGCCGGTAGAAGGCCTTGTACATCAGGCCCCAGTGCCACGGCATGTCGCGCTTGATGCGGCGGCCGTAGACGACGTCCCAGCCCTCTTCCCACTTGGTGTAGAACTGCTCGATCAACTCGGGCGGGTCCTGCAGGTCGCCGTCCAGCAGCACGACCGCGTCCTTGGTGGACAACTCCATGCCGCTGCGGAAAGCCATCTGCGAGCCGAAGTTGCGCGAGTGCGTGATGCCCAGCACGTGCGGGTCGCGCTGGCTGATCTCGCGGATCACCTGCGCCGAGTCGTCGGGGCTGCCGTCGTTGACGAAGATGATCTCGTAGTCGACGCCCAGCCGGCGGAAGGTGTCGGTCAGGCGGCGGTGCATCACCGGGATCGCCGGCTCGTCCTTGTAGCAGGCGATGATGGCCGAGACGCTGCGCTTGCGGGCGGCGCCGCCCTTCTTGGTCAGCGCGGACATGTCAGCGTCGGACAGCGACTGCACCCAGTTGGCGCTGGCCCGCAAGCCCTCGCGCAAGCCGATCTCCGCCGTCCACCCGAGTTGCTCGCGCGCCTTGCGCGCATCGGCGTACCACTCCGCCAAGTCCCAGGCGCGGCCCTCCATGGCGCCGAACCGCGGCGCCTCGGCGACCTGGAATTCCTCGCGCACCAAGCCGGCCAGCTGCTCGATGGTAGTCTTGGCGCCGCTGCCGATGTTGAAATGCTCGCCGTAGAAGGCGGGGTTCATCTTGGCGGCCGCCAGGATGAAGGCGGCACAGACGTCGTCGACGTGCACGAAGTCGCGCGAGGTGCGCGCGTCCACGAACGGCGGCAGCGTGCCCTGGAGCGCCTTGCGCAGCACATTGGGAATCAGCCGGGACGTGTCTTCCAGCGGCCCGTACACCGAGTACAGGCGCAGGTTCACACAGGGAAACGCATTCTGCTTGCCGGCGAACGCCAGGTAGTTGGCCACGGCCACCTTGGAGACCGAATAGGCGCTGTTAGGCACGCAGATGCTGTCTTCGAGCGGGGCCGTGCAGTTGCTGCCGTACTCCGAGGAGCTGCCGGCATGCACGAAGGCGGCGATGTTGCGCGGCGCCAGATGCTCCACCAGGTTGATCACCGACAGGAAGTTGGTCTGGTAGATCAGGGTGGCCTCTGTTTCGAAGGAGTAGGCACCGAAGGCCACGCAGTCGAACACCGTCTCGGGCGCGATGCTGGCCACCAGGTTCTTCACCGCCGCCGGGTCGTTCAGGTCGGCGGCGATCACGCGCTCGTCGCGCGCTCCGGCCAGGCGCCAGTTCCTTTCGCGCCGCACTACGCCGAACACGTCGTTGCGTACGGCGCTGATCTTCGCGAACAGGTTGGCGCCGATGAAGCCGGAGGCGCCCGTGACCAGGACGGGGCCGCGCAGGGCCTTGATGAAATCGTTCAGCTGCGACATTTCAATCCACGTCCAGTGCGGCAAGCAGGCTCGCCGGGTCCAGTCCCGACTGCCGGCGGAGCCAGGCCTGAGAGCCGTACCGCTCGTAGTGATGGGCCTTGGCGTGCAGGTGCGTGAACCGGCGGGTCGCCACGCCCTGCCGCGCCAGGTGCAGCAGCAGTTGCGAAGCGAAACCGCCCTGGGCGACGTGTTCCTCCGCAACGGCCAAGTGCTGCGTTGACCGGAGCTGCGTCAGGAATTCCGCGGGGACGGTGTTCGCAGTCACGGGTAATTCGGCGACAGCCCACAAGCGTGGACGCCGGCCCGCAGGCACGTCGGCGCAAGCCTGGATGTAGGTGCCTGCCAGCGGGCCCACGGCCGCGAGCACCGGGCCGTCACCCTCGGTCAGCTGGCGCCACGGCGCATAGGCCGGCACCGCGTAGCCCGCGGGCGGCTCGCCGCGTCCCAGCCGCACGTAGCAAGCTGTCGGCGACGCCCCGGCGCGCTCGATCACAGCTGGCACGTCCTCGTCGAAAACGGGCGCGAAGACCGCCATGTCCGGCAAGGTGAGCAGCACGCCATAGTCCTCGATGGCATGGTGCGTCGCGCCCATCACGCCATAGCCGTAGCCGCCACCGTTGCCGATCAACCTGACCGGCAGACGGTGGAAGGCGACGTCGTTGCGGATCTGTTCGAAGGGCCGTGCATAGACGAAGGGGGCGATGCTGTAGGCCCACGTGTCCAGTCCCTGGCGCGCCAATGCGGCCGCCACGGTGACCATGTTCTGCTCGGCCACGCCGGCGTTGATGAAGCGCTGCCCCATGGCCGCCTGCAGCGGCTCCAGCGCCATGAAACCCAAGTCGCCGGTGAGGAACACCATGCGCGGGTCGGCCGAGCGCGCCACGAGCGCGTCGCAAAGCTGCTTTCTCATGCCGCGTCCAGCTCTCGCATCGCAGCGTGGTACTGGCTCTCGCTGAGCGGGAGATAGTGCGAATCCATGCGGTGTTCCAGGAAGCTGACGCCTTTGCCCTTGACGGTGTCGAGAAAAACGATGGCTGGTCGCTCGCGCGGCTTGCCCAGCTCGGCGCGCATCGCATCCAGGTCGTGCCCGTCCACCGTCGAGAGATCGGCATCGAAGCCGCGAAGCCGCTCCCACAGGGGCGCCATCGAGGCGACTTCGGCGGTGCCGCCGAAGCCCTGCAACCGGTTGTGGTCCACCAGCACGCACAGGTTGGCCAGCTTGTGGTGGCAGGCGAAGATCAGCGCCTCCCAGGTCGAGCCCTCCTGCCACTCACCGTCGGACGTGAGGCAGAACACGCAGTCCTGCGTCTGGCGCAGCCTGAAGCCAAGCGCGGTGCCGGCCGCGAGGGAGAGTCCGTGTCCCAGGCTGCCCGTGGCAAAGGGAATGTCCGCGATCCCCCGGGCTGGTGGATGCCCCGCCAGCAGGGTTTCATCCTGATGGAAGCGCTTCAGGTCGTCGTCCGCCAGCCGACCCACGCTCCAGAGCGCCGTGTACAGCGCACCGGCCGAATGACCCTTGGACAGCACGAAGCTGTCGCCGGGACCCAGCGCCTCGTGGAACACGAGCAGCATCGCGTCGAGGGACGACAGGTTGCCGCCGATGTGTCCGACGCCGCTCTCGAAATGCATCTGCAGCAGGCGCCGGCGCGCCTGGAGTACCTGCCCTCGCGTCAGCGTCTTGCCCATGTCCCTCCCTTGCGGCCAGCATAAACGATTGCCCGGCTGCAGGCCTATCTCCAGTAGAGCTGGATGGTCCCCCATTGCGAAGAAGACCACACCTTGGCCAGCTTGTAGCCCCTGGCCAGGATTTCCTTCTTCCGTTGGGCGGCTTCCGACTGCCCATAGTCGGTGAACAGGATCCCGTCACCTTCGAGTTCGGCGACCATGTGGTAAGGACCCCAATCCTTGTTCCTCGGTAGGAACCCCGCCATGAACAGGATGACACTCTCCTCCATGCCCAGCTGCGTGATCGATGCCTGCGGCGACACGTCGCGCCGGATCTCCTCGGCCACCCGCTTCAGGAAGAAAAGGTTTCCACCGTGCTCCCAGCGCGTGAAATATGGCTTGCCGACCATGTCGTGGATGCGCCACGAAAACACGACCAGAAAGGCTACCGAGAGCGCCGTCGCGGCCTGGAACAGCCGGCGGCAAACGGTCGAAGGCACCACCGCGGCGCATGTTCCGACGACCGCCACGATGGGCGGCCACAGGTTGATCGAGTAGTGCGGAAAGTTGTTCTTGACGCGCGCGCCATAGAACATCGCGCCGACCAGCATCCAAGCCGCCAGCCAGGCGGCCGACCGGTATTCGCGCCGCCGAACGAGCAGCAGGACGCCGTACATGCCTAGACCCCAGCAAGCCGCCGACTGGATGAAGATCCACGGGGCCCGGCCGAGATCGGTGAGGCACACGACGACGAACTTCTGCAGCAGGAGCCATGGGCCTGACGCAGGCTCGTCGTCGCCGACGTAACCCTTGAGCGCCTCAAAGCTTCTGGCGATCGCATCGACGTCGAATTGCAGCCAGGCCAGGCAGACCACCAGCGGCGCAATGAAGCCGGCCGAGAGTTGCAGGGCCTGTCGCCAGCTGCGGACCTGCGTGGCGAACGGAATGAGGAGCAGCACGCCCACCTGCTTGGACAGCGTGGCGCACGCGACCAGCGCGCCCACGGCCAGGAAACGCAATCCCGCATAGCCTTCGAATGCAAGGAGTGATGCGAGGCCGAAGAAGACGACGCCGTGTTCCAGGGTATTGTGATTTCCGCCGGAATCAATGCAGTAGAGCGCAAAGGCAATCCCGCCCACCCACGCGCTCCATGCCGGCCAGCGCTCTCGCGTCGCGCGACGGAGATAGGCCACCGTCAGGAGGCAGTTCGCGCTGATCCAGAACAGCGGCACGGCCCATAGCAGCGTCCAGGGATGGACGCCCAGGGCCACGGGAATCGCGTTCAAACCGTTGAACAGCGGCGGATAGATCGTGATGAAGTCGACGAAGGGCTTGAGCCCGGCGGCCATCATGGCCGACTGGTTCAGGTAGAAGCCCGAATCGTGGTCCCAGAAGCCCCAGAAGATGTCGATGGCGACCAGACCGAGCGACGCCAGCAAAAGCAGCAGTCCCAGCAGGTGGTGCCTGGACTGGAGCCGGGCCGCAGGTGTACTCATAGCTGAGCTATTGTACGGGCGGCCCCTGGGCGCATGCCGCTCGCCAGGGGGCGGGCGCGGGGAATTGGTGGAGCTGGCGGGAATTGAACCCGCGTCCGCAAGCCTTCAACGAACAGTTCTACATGTTTAGCGGTCTGATTTGGTTCTCACCGCCAACTCCGCGCAGTCGCACGCTGGGAAGGCAGCCAGCACCCTATTTTCTCGCCCTGACCCAAGGTACCCGGATCGGGGCCAGCCAATGTAAATAACCTTGCAGCTCGAGGCTTGCGCCTCTTGCCCGGCCCATCGGCCAACCGTTGCAAGGCTCACGCGCAATTAAGCGGCGAGGGCGTACGAGTTATCGTTCGCAGTTGGTTTGTTTCAGATGGATTTACGAGGTGACTGATCCTCGACATGCCCTGCTGCGCGTCCGAACCCACGTCGAAACCGGTGCAGCCCCAGGAAGTCGTATCTTAAGCCACGCGGCGGATTTTCAAGGCCGCAAGGCTATATTCGGTACCCCATGCCTCAGCAGTCCATCCTTCTCACCGGCGGTGCCGGTTATATCGGCAGCCACACCTTTGTGGCGCTCCGCGAAGCCGGCCTCGAACCGGTCATCCTCGACAACTTCGCCAACAGTCACCCGGCGGTGCTGGATCGCCTGCACAAGCTCACGGGAAAGCCGCCGCTGCTGGAAAAGGGCGACGTTCTGGATACGCCGTGGGTCGAATCGGTCCTGAAACGGCACGCGCCGGCGGGAGTCGTCCACTTTGCCGGCCTCAAGGCCGTGGGCGAAAGCGTGGCGCAGCCCCTGCGCTACTACCGGCAGAACGTCGCCGGGGCGCTGAGCCTGGCGGAAGCGATCCAGAACGCCTCGAACGGGACCCCGCCGGCGCTGGTGTTCTCCAGCACGGCCACCGTTTACGGCGACCCCGACAACGTTCCGGTGCGCGAAGACGCCCCCCTGCGCCCCAGCAGCCCCTACGCCCAGACCAAGCTGGACGTCGAAAACATGCTGCTTGCCGCCCAGGTCGCCCAGCCTGCGTGGCGGGTGGGCATCCTGCGTTACTTCAACCCGGTAGGCGCGCATCCCAGCGGCCTGATCGGCGAGGACCCGTCCGGCATTCCCAACAACCTCATGCCCTTCGTCTCGCAGGTGGCCGTGGGCCTGCGCCCGCACCTTAGCGTGTTCGGCAACGACTACCCCACGCGCGATGGCACCGGCGTGCGCGACTACATCCACGTGCAGGACCTGGCGCTGGGCCACGTGGCGGCGCTGAAAGCGCTTCTCGGCGGCAACCAGGGCTTCACGCTCAACCTCGGCAGCGGGCGTGGGTCGAGCGTGCTGGAAATCGTGGACGCCTTCGGCAAGGCCTGCGGCAAGCCCGTGCCTTACCAGGTGGTGGCGCGGCGGCCCGGAGACGTGGCGGAGTACTACGCGGACCCGTCCAAGGCCAACGAGGTGCTCGGCTGGCAGACCAGGCTGGGAATCGAAGAAATGTGCGCCGACTCGTGGCGCTGGCAAAGCCGCAATCCGCGCGGCTACGCAGGTTAGGCCGGCACCCGGAAGTTCAGCAGCTTCAACAGCGCCAGCGGCGTGTCGATGCGTTCGTCGGCGCCCCACGTCGCCACATCGCCGTGGCTCCCCAGGTAGCCGTACAACGCCGCGACCGTCGGCATGCCCGCCGCCTTGCCGGCCTGCACGTCGCGCAGGTCGTCGCCCACGTACAGGCATTGGATCGGCTTCACGCCCACCTGCCGGGCCGCTTCCAGCAAGGGCGCGGGATGCGGCTTCGGGTGCGGCGTGGTGTCGCCGCCGACGACGGCGCGCGCCGTCGCAAAGAGCGGCATGCCCTTGGTGAGCGGCGCGGTGAAGCGCATCGACTTGTTGGTGACCACGCCCCACGCCACGTCGTGCTCCACCAGGTTCGCGATCAGTTGCGCGACGCCTTCGAACACGTAGGTGCGCTGCGTCATGCAGCTCTCGTAGTTGCGGAAGAACTCCTCGCGCATGGTCGGGAAGTCCGGGTGCTCCGGCGTCATGCCGAAGGCGATGCCCAGCATGCCGCGCGCGCCGGCGCCGGCCATGGGACGGTAGCTCTCCAGCGGCAGCGACGGCAGGCCGCGGTCGATGCGCATCTTGTCGGCGGCGGCGCCCAGGTCGGGGGCGCTGTCGATCAGGGTGCCGTCCAGGTCGAAGAGCACCGCTCTCACTTGTTCGAACATCAGGTTCTGCGGGTGGCAGCCAGGTAGTTGACGCTCGTATCGCCCGAGAGCCAGTAGCGCCGCGTCAGCGGGTTGTATTCCATGCCCTGCGTCTGCTGCAGGCCCAGGCCCGCGGCCCGGGCCCAGCCGGCGAGCTCGCTGGGCTTGATGAATTTCAGGTATTCGTGGGTGCCGCGCGGCAGCAGGTTCAGCACGTATTCCGCGCCGACGATCGCGTATACGAAGGCCTTGGCGTTGCGGTTGATCGTCGAGAAGAAGACCCAGCCGCCCGGCTTGACCAGGGTGGCGCAGGCCTGGACGACCGATTCGGGCCGCGGCACGTGTTCCAGCATCTCCATGCAGGTCACGACGTCGAACTGCCCGGGCTGTTCGGCCGCCAGCGCCTCGGCGCTGATCTCGCGGTATTCCACGTCCGGCGTGCCGGCTTCAAGGGCGTGCAGCTGCGCCACGCGCAGGGCCTTGCCCGCCAGGTCCACGCCCAGGACCTTGGCGCCCTTGCGGGCCATGGAATCGGCCAGGATGCCGCCGCCGCAGCCGATGTCCACCACGCGCTTGCCCTTCAGGCTCGCCATGCCGTCGATCCACTGCAGGCGCAGCGGGTTGATGTTGTGCAGGGGCGCGAACTCGCTGTCCGGGTCCCACCAGCGGTGGGCCAGCTCGCTGAACTTGGCCAGCTCCGCGGGGTCGGCGTTGACGGTTTCGGTGGTCATGGAAGGGGCCTATTGTGGCTGGCTCAGCGGGTCACCAAATGAAAAAAGGCCCCGCAAGCGGGGCCTTTCGTGCGGATTTACGCAGCTGCGTATCAGCGGTTGGCGCGGGTGCCGACCACTTCGATTTCCACGCGGCGGTTCTTCGCGCGGCCTTCGGCGGTCTTGTTGTCGGCGACGGGCTGCTTCTCGCCCTTGCCTTCGGTGTACACGCGGTTCTTCTCGATGCCCTTGGAGACCAGGTAGGCCTTCACGGCTTCGGCGCGGCGCACGGACAGCTTCTGGTTGTACGCATCGGAGCCGACGCTGTCGGTGTGGCCGACGGCGATGATCACTTCGAGGCTGATGCCCTGGATCTTGCCGACCAGGTCGTCCAGCTTGGCCTTGCCTTCGGGCTTCAGGACAGCCTTGTCGAAGTCGAAGAAGGCGTCAGCGGCGTAGGTCACCTTGGTGGCGGCCGGGGGCTGGGGAGCCGGGGTGGGCGCCGGGGCCGGAGCCGGGCGAGCGACCGGGGGCGGAGGAGCGACGACCGGGGCCGGAGCCGGGGCAGCGCGGACCAGGGCGCCGTCGCAGCCGACAGCGGCGGTGGCGGGCGTCCAGTTGGCATCGCGCCAGCACAGTTCGTTCGTGCCGTTGCGCCAGACGTATTCGCCGGTGCCGTTCTGCCAGTTGTCGATGACATTGCCACCGTTGGCGGCAACGACACGGGTGCCGGCCGGCATGGTGGACGGGGTCATGACGCCGCAGCCCGCCAGCAGCGCCGTCGATGCAAACATCAGCGCTACTTTGTTGAGTTTCTTCATGGTTCTCCTCTTGGGGAAAAGATTCGCAGCTGCGCTGCGTCAAAACTACGTCCTTAGTGACCAATTCACCAGTTACGTCCGGCTGATTGTGCCATAGGGGCTTACACAATCAACGGCTGGGCCAGTGGGCACCCGTAGGACAAAACCTCAATTCCCGCCTTCTGTTGCCCAATCGCGACAGGGTCCGCCGCGACGTAAAATGTCCGGTTTCGCGCACGCACGTCCTTCCCAACGCATGACCTCTTTCGCCAAAGAAACCCTGCCCGTCAGCCTCGAAGAGGAGATGCGGCGGAGCTATCTCGATTACGCGATGAGCGTGATCGTGGGACGCGCCCTGCCCGACGCCCGCGACGGCCTGAAGCCGGTGCACCGGCGCGTGCTGTTCGCGATGCACGAGCTGAACAATGACTGGAACCGGCCGTACAAGAAGTCGGCCCGTATCGTCGGCGATGTCATCGGTAAATACCACCCCCACGGCGACCAGTCGGTCTACGACACCATCGTCCGCCTGGCGCAGGACTTCTCCATGCGCCACATGCTGGTGGATGGACAAGGCAACTTCGGCTCGGTCGACGGCGACAACGCCGCGGCCATGCGGTACACGGAAATCCGCCTGGCCAAGATCGCCCACGAGATGCTGGCCGACATCGACAAGGAAACCGTCGATTTCGGGCCCAACTACGACGGCAGCGAGAAGGAACCGCTGGTCCTGCCGTCCAAGCTGCCCAACCTGCTGGTCAACGGCTCGGGCGGCATCGCCGTGGGCATGGCCACCAACATCCCGCCGCACAACCTGAACGAGGTGGTCGACGCCTGCCTGCACCTGCTGCGCAACCCGGAAGCAACCATCGATGAATTGATGGAGATCATCCCGGCGCCGGATTTCCCCACGGCCGGCATCATCTATGGCATCTCCGGCGTCAAGGAAGGCTACCGCACCGGCCGCGGCCGGGTGGTGATGCGCGCCAAGTGCCACTTCGAGGACATCGACCGCGGCCAGCGCACGGCGATCATCGTCGACGAGCTCCCCTACCAGGTCAACAAGAAGACCCTGCAGGAGCGGATGGCCGAACTGGTCAACGAGAAGAAGATCGAGGGCATCAGCCACATCCAGGACGAGAGCGACAAGTCCGGCATGCGCCTGGTGATCGAGCTCAAGCGCGGCGAAGTGCCCGAAGTGGTGCTGAACAACCTGTACAAGCAGACGCAGCTGCAGGACACCTTCGGCATCAACATGGTGGCCCTGATCGACGGCCAGCCCAAGCTGTGCAATCTGAAGGACCTGATCGCCGTCTTCCTGCAGCACCGCCGCGAAGTGGTGACGCGCCGCACGGTGTTCAACCTGCGCAAGGCCCGCGAGCGCGGCCACGTGCTGGAAGGCCTGGCGGTCGCCCTGGCCAACATCGACGAATTCATCCGCATCATCCGCGAGTCGCCAACGCCGCCGGTGGCCAAGGCCGAACTGATGACGCGCTCCTGGGACTCCGCGCTGGTGCGCGAGATGCTGACCCGCGCCAAGGCCGACGGCGGCGTGATCAACGCCGACGACTACCGCCCCGAAGGCCTGGAGCGCCAGTTCGGCATGATGTCGGACGGCCTCTATCGCCTGTCCGACACCCAGGCCCAGGAAATCCTGCAGATGCGCCTGCAGCGCCTGACCGGCCTGGAGCAGGACAAGATCGTCACCGAATACCGCGAGGTGATGGCCGAGATCGACGACCTGCTGGACATCCTGGCCCGCCCCGAGCGCGTGTCGACCATCATCACCGAGGAACTCGGCGCGCTGCGCAGCGAGTTCGGCCAGACCAAGCTGGGCGCCCGCCGTTCGACCATCGAGCACAACGCGCAGGACCTGGCGACCGAAGACCTGATCACGCCCACCGACATGGTGGTGACGCTCTCGCACCTGGGCTACATCAAGAGCCAGCCGCTCTCCGAATACCGCGCGCAGAAGCGCGGCGGCCGCGGCAAGCAGGCGACGCAGACCAAGGAAGACGACTGGATCGACCAGCTCTTCATCGCCAACACGCACGACTACCTGCTGTGCTTCTCCAACCGCGGCCGCCTGTACTGGCTGAAGGTGTGGGAAGTGCCGGCGGGCTCGCGCGGCTCGCGCGGCCGTCCGATCGTCAACATGTTCCCGCTGCAGGAAGGCGAGAAGATCAACGTAGTGCTGGCCCTCACCGGCGAGTTCCGCAGCTTCCCGGCGGACCACTACGTGTTCATGGCGACGTCCATGGGCACGGTGAAGAAGACGGCGCTGGACGAATTCAACAACCCGCGCAAGGCCGGCATCATCGCCGTCGACCTGGACAAGGGCGACTTCCTGATCGGCGCCGCCCTCACCGACGGCAAGCACGACGTGATGCTGTTCTCCGACGGCGGCAAGGCGGTGCGCTTCGACGAGAACGACGTGCGGCCCATGGGCCGGGCGGCGCGCGGCGTCAAGGGCATGCAGCTCGATGAAGGCCAGGGCGTCATCGCCATGCTGGTGGCCGAGGACGAACAGCAAAGCGTGCTGACCGCCACCGAGAACGGCTACGGCAAGCGCACGCCGATCGGCGAGTACACCCGCCACGGCCGCGGCACCAAGGGGATGATCGCCATCCAGCAAAGCGAGCGCAACGGCAAGGTCGTGGCTGCCACGCTGGTGCACACCGACGACGAGATCATGCTGATCACCGACCGCGGCGTGTTGGTGCGCACGCGCGTCAGCGAGATCCGCGAGCTGGGTCGGGCGACGCAGGGCGTGACGCTGATCGGCCTGGACGAAGGTTCCAAGCTCAGTGGGCTGCAGCGGATCGTGGAGAACGATGCGGCCGCTCCCGAGGGCGAAGAGACGCCCGAAGCGTAGGGTGGGTTCGCGAACGCGACCCCACCATCCCATCGCCCACGGGCGGTTTCGTCCATCCGGACGTAAACCGCCCGTTCTTCGTAAGAATTCGTCACCGCGTCCCTTATAGTTAGCCCCTTCCCCATGGCCAAGTCCCTCACCGAGCTCCGCACCGGCATCGATGCAGTCGACCGCGAACTGCTGGCGCTGCTCAATCGCCGCGCGGCGCTGGCCAACGAGGTCGGCGAGATCAAGCGCGCCGAGGGCTCGCCGGTGTTCCGGCCCGAGCGGGAAGCGCAGGTGATCAACGGCCTGCAGGACGCCAACCCGGGGCCGCTCAAGGGCGACAACATCGCCCACATCTGGCGCGAGATCATGTCCGCCTGCCGCGCGCTGGAAGCGCCGCAGCGCGTCGCCTATTTGGGCCCGGCCGGCACCTTCAGCGAGCAGGCCGCGCTGCAGTTCTTCGGCAGCAGCATCGAGCACGTGCCCTGCGTCAGCATCGACGAGGTCTTCCGCGCCACGGCCGGCGGCTCCGCGCAGTTCGGCGTGGTGCCGGTGGAGAACTCCACCGAAGGCGTGGTCGCCCGCTCGCTGGACCTGTTCCTCAATTCGCCGCTGCACATCGTGGGCGAAACCAGCCTGCAGGTGCGCCACAACCTGCTGCGCAAGAACAACGCACTGGACGGCATCGAGGCGGTGCTGGCCCACCCACAGGCGCTGGCGCAGTGCCAGGGCTGGCTCAACAACCACCTGCCCAACGTGGAGCGGCGCGCCGTCTCGAGCAACGCCGAAGGCGCGCGCCTCGCGGCCGGCAACCCGGCCTGGGCCGGCATCGCCAGCGATCGCGCGGCCACCGAGTTCGGCCTGCACATCGCGGCCCACGCCATCCAGGACGACGCGTACAACCGCACGCGCTTTGCCGTGATCTGCCTGCCGCAGACGCTGAAGGTGCCGGAAGCCTCGGGCAGGGACTGCGTGAGCCTCATCGTTTCGGTGCCCAACAAGCCCGGCGCGGTGCACGACATCCTGGTGCCGTTGAAAAAGCACGGCGTCTCGATGACCCGTTTCGAATCCCGCCCCGCACGTTCGGGCCAGTGGGAATACTATTTCTACATCGACCTGCAGGGACACCCGTCGCAACCGCCCATGGCGGCCGCGCTGGCCGACCTGCAGTCGCTCTGCGCCTTCTACAAGGTGCTGGGCACCTACCCCCTCGGGGAATAAAGAAAAATGGCAGCGAAGTTCGAGCAGCTGGGTTTGATCGGGTGCGGCCTGATGGGCGGCTCGTTCGCGCTCGCCGCCAAGCGCGCCGGCCTGGTCAAGCGCGTCGTGGGCTACAGCAAGTCGCCCTCCACCACCGAGCGCGCGCGCCAGATGGGCATCATCGACGTCGAGGCGCCTTCGGCCCTGCTGGCCGTGTCGGGCGCCGACCTCGTGCTGTTGGCCGTGCCGGTGTCGGCGACCGAAGCGACCTTCAAGGCGATCCGCCACCTGATCACGTCCAACATGCTGATCATGGACGTGGGCTCGACCAAGCGCGACGTGGTCGATGCGGCCACGCGCGTGCTGGGCAACAACCTCGGTTCCTTCGTGCCGGCGCATCCGATCGCCGGCAAGGAAGTGTCCGGCGTCGAACATGCCGACCCGGAGCTCTACGTCGGCAAGCAGGTGATCCTCACGCCCGGCCCGAAGACGCAGGTCAACCACCTGAAGCGCGCCGTCGAACTGTGGGAAGGCATGGGCTGCCACGTGCAGCAGATGGCGCCAGAAGCGCACGACGCCGCCTTTGCCGCGGTGAGCCACATGCCTCACCTGCTGGCGTTCGCGCTGATGCACGCCATCATCAACCAGCCGATGGGCAAGGATTTCCTGGCCCTGGCCGGCCCGGGCTTCCGCGATTTCACGCGCATCGCCGCCAGCGACCCCAAGATGTGGCGCGACGTGCTGCTCGCCAACAAGCTCGAGGTCGTCGAGCAGGCCAAGATGTTCCAGCGCAGCCTGCTCAACATGCTGCAGATGGTGGAAGACTCCCAGGGCGAGAAGCTGGAAGGCATGATCGAGCAGGCCTCGAACAGCCGCTCGCACTGGCGCATGGGCCAAAAAGGCAAGTAAGCAGGCGGCCGCGCGCGGCCGCCGACCGCTATGTTCACGACCGCATTCCTGGACCTCCCGCCGCTGGAGGAAGCCGCCGGCACCGTCACGCTGCCGGGCTCGAAGAGCATCTCCAACCGGGTTCTGCTGCTCGCCGCGCTCAGCGCGGGCAAGACGGTCGTCCACGACCTGCTCGATTCCGACGACACGCGGGTGATGCTCGATGCGCTGCGCGCGCTCGGTTGCAGCGTGGTGCACCGAGACGCCAGCATCGAGATCACCGGCATCCAGGGCCACGTCATTCCCGCGCAGGCGGGAACCCAGGGCGCCGCGAAGCGCCTCTTCCTCGGCAACGCCGGCACCGCCATGCGGCCCCTCACCGCCGCCCTCGCCCTCCTCGGCGGCGACTTCGAACTCTCCGGCGTCGCCCGCATGCACGAGCGCCCCATCGGCGACCTGGTCGACGCCTTGCGCCAGCTGGGCTGCCGCATCGACTACCTGGGCACCGAAGGCTACCCGCCGCTGAAGATCCACCCCGCGACCGCACTGAAACTGGACGCGCCGATCAGCGTCCGCGGCGACGTCTCCAGTCAGTTCCTCACGGCGCTGCTGATGGCCCTGCCGCTGGCGAGTCATAGCGCCCCCACGCCCGGCACTAACGTGTCCGGGCTGCCCCCCGAGGGGGCTGCCCCGCCTAGGGGCGGCCCGTCGGCGGGGCACGACATCGTGATCGAGGTCGTCGGCGATCTGATCTCCAAGCCCTACATCGAGATCACGCTGAAGATGCTGGAGCGCTTCGGCATCGCGGTGCGCCGCGACGGCTGGCAGCGCTTCACCATCCCGGCCGGCAGCCGCTACGTGTCGCCCGGCGAGATCCACGTGGAGGCCGACGCGTCCTCCGCCAGCTATTTCATCGCCCTCGGCGCCATCGCCGCGCGCCCGGGCGCCCCCATCCGCATCGAAGGCGTGGGCGCCGACTCGATCCAGGGCGACATCCGCTTCGTCGAGGCCGCGCAGCAGATGGGCGCGCAGGTCACGAGCGGCCCCAACTGGCTGGAAGTCACCCGCGGCGCCTGGCCCCTGAAGGCCATCGACCTCGACTGCAACCACATCCCGGACGCCGCGATGACGCTGGCCGTGATGGCGCTCTACGGCGACGGCCCCAGCACGCTGCGCAACATCGCCAGTTGGCGCGTGAAGGAAACCGACCGCCTGGCCGCCATGGCGACCGAGCTGCGGAAGCTGGGCGCCGAGGTCGAGGAAGGCGCCGACTTCCTGCGCGTGACGCCGCCCGCCGATTGGCACGCCGCGTCCATCCACACCTACGACGACCACCGCGTGGCCATGTGCTTCGCCCTGGCGGCCTTCAACCGGCGCGGCGCCCACGTGCGCATCGAAGACCCGAAGTGCGTCGCCAAGACTTTCCCGGACTTCTTCGAGGTGCTGTTCTCCGTGAGCCGAACCGACGCCCCGCACATCCCCGTGGTCTGCGTCGACGGCCCCACGGCCTCCGGCAAGGGCACCCTGGCCTCGGAAGTGGCCCACCGCCTGGGCTACCACTACCTGGATTCGGGCGCGCTCTACCGCATCACCGGCCTGGCCGCCACGCGGGCCGGGCTGGCGCTGGACGAGGCGCACGAGCACACCATTGCCAAGATGGCCGAGACGCTGCCGATCGTGTTTACCGGCGGCCGGGTGCTGCTGGCCGAGGCCGACGTGACGGACGCCATCCGCACCGAGGAAGCCGGCATGAACGCCTCCCGGGTGTCCGCCCTGCCCGCCGTGCGCACCGCCCTGGTGGCGCTCCAGCAGGGCTTTCGCAAGCTGCCCGGCCTGGTCGCCGACGGCCGCGACATGGGCACGGTGATCTTCCCGGACGCCACCCTCAAGGTCTACCTGACGGCCAGCGCCGCGCAACGCGCCGAACGCCGGTATAAGCAGTTGATTTCAAAGGGGATTTCAGCTACACTCCCGGGTCTTCGGGCAGACCTCGAGGCCCGCGATGCGCGCGATTCCAACCGCACCGTGGCCCCCTTGAAGCCTGCCCAGGATGCCCTCCTGCTGGATAACTCGAGCCAAACGGTTGAAGAATCGGTGGCGCAAGTGCTTCGGTGGTGGGAGGAGAAGCAACCCTTCTCCGAGTAAGCAGTACCCAGGCCCCCGGCACTCCTCTCGCGCAGCAGCGCACTGGTGACGGGGATCGACAACCTAACCCCCGCGGAGCAATCCGCAAACTCAATGTCTGAATCTTTTGCCGCCCTGTTCGAAGAATCGCTGCAACGCGCTGAAATGCGCGCGGGCGAAGTCATCACCGCCGAAGTTGTCCGCGTGGAACACAACCACGTCGTCGTCAACGCCGGCCTGAAGTCGGAAGCCTACATTCCGATCGACGAATTCAAGAACGACCAGGGCGAAGTCGAAGTGCAAGCCGGTGACTTCGTCTCCGTTGCCATCGACGCCATCGAAAACGGCTACGGCGACACCATCCTGTCGCGCGACAAGGCCAAGCGCCTCGCCTCCTGGATGTCCCTGGAGAAGGCGCTGGAGTCCGGCGAATTCGTCACCGGCACCACCACCGGCAAGGTCAAGGGCGGCCTGACCGTCCTGGTCAACGGCATCCGTGCCTTCCTGCCCGGCTCGCTGATCGACACCCGTCCCATCAAGGACCTGTCGCCCTACGAGAACAAGACCCTGGAATTCAAGGTCATCAAGCTCGATCGCAAGCGCAACAACGTGGTGCTGTCGCGCCGCGCCGTCGTCGAAGCGTCGATGGGCGAAGAGCGCGCCAAGCTGATGGAAACCCTGAAGGAAGGCTCCATCGTGCGCGGCGTGGTCAAGAACATCACCGAGTACGGTGCGTTCGTGGACCTCGGCGGCATCGACGGCCTGCTGCACATCACCGACATGGCCTGGCGCCGTGTCCGCCACCCGAGCGAAGTGGTCACCGCCGGCCAGGAAATCACCGCCAAGATCCTCAAGTTCGACACCGAGAAGAACCGCGTGTCCCTGGGCCTGAAGCAGATGGGCGACGATCCGTGGCTGGGCGTGTCCCGCCGCTACCCGCCGGGCACCCGCATGTTCGGCAAGGTCACCAACATCGCCGACTACGGCGCGTTCGTGGAACTGGAACCCGGCATCGAAGGCCTGGTGCACGTCTCCGAAATGGACTGGACCAACAAGAACGTGGCCCCGTCCAAGGTCGTGTCGCTGGGTGACGAAGTCGAAGTCATGGTCCTCGAGATCGACGAAGACAAGCGCCGCATCAGCCTGGGCATGAAGCAGTGCAAGGCCAACCCCTGGCAGGAATTCGCGCAGAACACCAAGCGCGGCGACCGCGTCAAGGGCCCGATCAAGTCGATCACCGACTTCGGCGTGTTCGTCGGCCTGGCCGCCGGCATCGACGGCCTGGTGCACCTGTCCGACCTCTCGTGGAACGAAACCGGCGAAGCCGCGGTTCGCAACTACAAGAAGGGCCAGGAAGTCGAAGCCATCGTGCTGGGCGTGGACGTCGACCGCGAGCGCATCTCCCTGGGCATCAAGCAGCTGGATGGCGACCCGTTTGCCACCTTCACCTCGGTGCATGACAAGGGTTCCGCCGTCACCGGCAAGGTCAAGACCGTCGACGCCAAGGGCGCCGAGATCGACCTGGGCGAGGACATCATCGGCTACCTGCGTGCCTCCGAAATCAGCCGCGACCGCGTGGAAGACGCGCGCAACGTGCTGAAGGAAGGCGACGAAGTCACGGCAGTCGTCGTGAACATCGACCGCAAGACCCGCAACATCCAGCTGTCCATCAAGCAGAAGGACATGATCGACGAGCAGGGCGCGATGGCCAACCTGAGCCAGCAGTCCGCCCGCGAGAACGCCGGCACGACCAGCCTGGGCGCGCTGCTGCGTGCCAAGCTGGACAACTCCTCCGACAAGTAATGACGGAATGACCTCGCTGCTGCGCAGCGTCGATGACGCAATGACCTGGTCATTGCAGTCATTGACGCCGCGCCGGCGGCGAAGTCATGCGTTGCGCAGCAAAGCGTCATGACCCGAAGCGACCTCGTCGAAGAACTGGCCTCCCGGTTCAGCCAGCTCACCCACCGCGACGCCGAATACGCCGTCAAGACCATTCTTGACGCGATGAGCGAAGCGCTGGTGCGCGGCCACCGGATCGAGATCCGCGGCTTCGGCAGCTTCTCCATCAACCGCCGCCCGCCCCGCATGGGCCGCAATCCCCGTTCGGGCGAGAGCGTGCACATCCCGGAAAAGCGGGTTCCGCACTTCAAGCCGGGCAAGGCCCTGCGCGAAGCGGTGGACGAGCGGACCAAGGAGTTGGAGAAAAAGGGCTAGGCCCTAGAATTTGGACTCCGGAAGGGCCAAATGAAATACCTCGCATGGCTGCTCAAGGCAGCCATTTTTTTTACGCTGTTCGCCTTCGCGCTGAACAACCAGCAGGACGTCACCGTCCACTTCTTCTTCGGCACCCACTGGACGGCGCCGCTGGTGCTGGTGGTGCTCGCCGCCTTTGCCGCCGGGCTGGCCATCGGCGCCCTGGGCATGGTGCCGCGCTGGCTGGCGCACCGCCGCGCGATGCGCCTGGCGCGCGACGACGCCAACGCCAGCACGCTGATCGGGCCGCAGACGCGCTCCGGCAACCCGCATGGACTTTGACCTCACCTGGCTGCTCTGGGGCCTGCCGATCGCCTTCGGCCTGGGCTGGCTCGCCTCGCGCCTGGACCTGCGCCAGCTGCGCATCGAGAACCGCCTCGCGCCCAAGGCCTACTTCCGCGGCCTGAACTTCCTGCTGAACGAACAGCAGGACCAGGCCATCGACGCCTTCATCGAGGCCGTGCAGAACGACCCCGACACCTCCGAGCTGCACTTCGCGCTGGGCAACCTGTTTCGCCGCCGCGGCGAGTACGAGCGGGCCGTGCGCGTGCACGAGCACCTGCTGTCGCGCGCCGACCTCTCGCGCGCCGACCGCCATCGCGCCCAGCATGCCCTCGCCCTCGACTTCCTGAAGGCCGGCCTGCTCGATCGGGCCGAGGAAGCCCTGCGCAAGCTCGAAGGCAGCGCCTACGAGGAACAGGCCCTGCTCGCGCTGCTGGCCATCTACGAGCGTTCGCGCGACTGGCCGCAGGCCGCCGAGATCGCCCGCAAGCTCGAAGCGGCCGGCAGCGGCGGCCAGTTCGCCGGCCGCCTGGCGCACTACCTGTGCGAGCAGGCCACCAGCGCCGCGCCCGAGGCGGCACGCGAACTGCTGGAGCGCGCGATGAAGATCGCGCCCAAGGCGCCGCGCCCCCGCATGGAACTGGCGGCGCTCGCCCGCCGCGCCGGCGACCCGCAGGGCGCCTGGACGCTGCTGTCCGAGCTGGCGCAGGTGGTGCCCTCTTCGGTGCCGCTGGTGGCCAAGCCCCTGACGGACGTGGCCGCGGCCTGCGGCCGCGAGGCGGAAGCCCGCGCCATCCTCGAAGGCAGCTACGAACACACGCCTTCGCTCGACGTGCTGGATGGCATCGCCAGCCTGGACGCCGACGCCGAGAAAGCCCGCAACCGCTACGTCGAACACCTCAAGCGCGAGCCCTCGCTGGTCGCCGCCGCCAAGTGGATCGCCGGCGAGAAGCTGGAGCACGAGCAGTTCCATCCGGACGTGCAGCGCGCGCTGGACCACGCCGTGAAGCCGCTCACGCGCTACCGCTGCGCCGCCTGCGGCTTCGAGGCCAAGACGCATTTCTGGCAATGTCCCGGCTGCCAATCCTGGGACAGCTACCCCGCACGAAGGGTGGAAGAACTATGAACCCGAGCCAACAACAGATCGCCGCGGCCCGCGTGCTGGTGGTGGGCGACGCCATGCTGGACCGCTACTGGCACGGCGCCGTCGAACGCATCTCGCCGGAAGCCCCGGTGCCGGTGGTCAAGGTGTCGCGCGAGGAAGAGCGCATCGGCGCCGCCGCCAACGTGGCCTACAACGTCAGCACGCTGGGCGCGCAGGCCAGCTTCCTGGGCGTGGTGGGCGACGACGAGCCGGGGCACCGCCTCGAGAAGCTGCTGACCGAGACCGGCATCCGCACGCACTTGAAGCGCGACCCGGGCCTGCGCACCACCGTCAAGCTGCGCGTCATCGGCCGGCAGCAGCAGTTGCTGCGCATGGACTTCGAGAACGAGCCCGACCACGAGGTGCTGGCGCTGCAGAACGAAGCCTTCGCCGGCCTCGTCGACGCGCAGGACGCGGTGCTGTTCTCCGACTACGGCAAGGGCGGCCTCGCCCACATCCCCGCCATGATCGCGGCGGCCCGCGGCGCCGGCAAGACCGTGCTGGTCGACCCCAAGGGCCACGACTACGGCCGCTACCGCGGCGCCAGCGTCATCACGCCCAACCGCGCCGAACTGCAGGACGTGATCGGCCGCTGGAGCAGCGAGGCCGAACTGAACGCCAAGGCGCACAAGCTGCGCGCCGAGCTCGACCTCGATGCGCTGCTGCTCACGCGCAGCGAGGAAGGCATGACCTTGTTCGACGCGCAGGGCGAATTCACCGTCAAGGCGCAGGCGCGCGAAGTGTTCGACGTCACCGGCGCCGGCGACACCGTCATCGCCACGCTGGCGACCATGGCCGCCGCGGGCCTGAGTCTGCGCGAGGCCGTGCCGATCGCCAACAAGGCCGGCGGCATCGTGGTGGGCAAGTTCGGCACCGCCACCGTCTCTTACCAGGAACTGTTCTCATGACCCGCGTAGTCGTCACCGGCGCGGCCGGTTTCATCGGATCCAACATCGTCAAGGGCCTCAACGCCCGCGGCATCGACGACATCATCGCCGTCGACGACCTGACGCAAGGCGACAAGTTCCGCAACCTCGCCGACCTGCGCATCGCCGACTACGTCGATGCCGACAACTTCTATGCGATGTTTGCCGAAGGCGTGTTCGGCAAGGTCGAAGCCGTGTTCCACGAGGGCGCCTGCAGCGACACGATGGAGTCGGACGGCAAGTACATGATGGACAACAACTACGGCGTGTCCATGGCGCTGTTCGAGGCCTGCGAGCAGCACGGCACGCGCATGCTGTATGCGTCGTCCGCCGCGGTCTACGGCGGCAGCGACACCTTCCAGGAAACGCCGCAGTTCGAGCTGCCGCTGAACGTCTACGGCTACAGCAAGCTGCTGTTCGACCAGCGCATGCGGCGCGAGACCGAGAACTTCAAGCGCAACAGGAAGCAGGTGGTGGGCTTCCGCTACTTCAACGTCTACGGCCCGCGCGAGCAGCACAAGGGCCGCATGGCGAGCGTGGCCTTCCACCAGTTCAACCAGTTCCGCGACCACGGCAAGGTCAAGCTGTTCGGGGAGTACGGTGGCTATGGGCCCGGCGAGCAGACGCGCGACTTCGTCTTCGTCGACGACGTGGTGGCCGTCAACCTGTGGTTCTACGACCACCCGGACAAGTCCGGCGTGTTCAACCTCGGCACCGGCCGGGCCCAGCCTTTCAACGACGTGGCCGTGGCGGTGGTCGACACGCTCAAGGGCGGCGGCGTGCCCGATGCGGCTGCGGCAGTGCAGCAAGACCTGCTGGAATACGTGCCCTTCCCCGACGCCCTGCGCGGCAAGTACCAGTGCTACACCCAGGCCGACCTGACGGCCTTGCGCGCCGCCGGATGTGACCATGTGTTCGCCGACGTGGCGACCGGCGTGGCGAAGTACATGCAGGTGCTGGCGACGCGCGATTGAGGTTCCAGCGCCCCCCCGGGTAATCCCTGAACGTCAACGGGCTTGCCCATCCACCCGTTGTGGGATCAGCCGGCCCGCCGGGCCAGCCCAATCCCAGTTCAGGAGAACTGCATGCTGAAGAAAATCCTGGCCGTCCTGGCCATGCTGTACGCCGTCGCCAGCTTCGCCGCCGTCGACGTGAACAAGGCCACCGCGGCCGAACTCGACGCGGTGAAGGGCATCGGCCCCACCACTTCCAAGGCCATCGTCGCCGAGCGCAAGAAGGGCGACTTCAAGAGCTGGGAAGACCTGATCGCCCGCGTCAAGGGCATCGGCGAGACCAAGGCCACCACCCTGTCGAAGGAAGGCCTGACGGTCAGCGGCGCCCAGTTCACCAAGGCCGACGCGAAGGCTGCCAAGAAGGACGCCAAGGAAGAGAAGAAGGAAGCCAAGGCCGCCGCCAAGGAAGAAAAGAAGGAAGCCAAGGCGGAGAAGAAGGAAGAGAAGGCCATGGCCAAGGCCGACAAGAAGGACGAGAAGAAGGCCGCCGAAGCCAAGCCGGCCGCCAGCGCCAAGCCCGCTGCCAGCGCGAAGAAATAAGCGCCGTCATCCCCGCGCGGTGACGCGCACGCGCGTCATCCCCGCGCAGGCGGGGACCCAGGAAGGCCCGCACCCGCGGGCCTTCCTCATTCCCGCAACCGCCCCGGCGAAAACACCCCCGCCTCCGGCACCGCGCTCCCGGCAATCAACGCCGCCGCCATTTCGCTCGCGCCGGCCGCGGTCTGGATCCCATACCCGCCCTGCGCGGCCAGCCAGAAGAAACCCGCCTTCCCCGGCTCGAACCCGATCACCAGCTCGCCGTCGGCCACGAAGGACCGCAGCCCGGCCCAGGTCGCCACCGGCCGCCGGATCTGCAGCGTGGTCACCGCTTCGATCTGGTGGATGCCCAGCGCGATGTCCAGTTCTTCGGGCAGCACGTCGTGGGGGTCCACGGGGTCGGCGTTCGCCGGCGAACCGAGCAGCAGTCCCGCATCGGGCTTGAAGTAGTAGTTCTCGTCGACGCCGACCACCGCCGGCCAGTCGTGCACGTCGATGCTCTCGGGGGGCCGGAAGGTGAAGGCACTGCGGCGGCGCGGCTGCAGGCCCACGGGCGGCACGCCGGCAAGCTTGGCGAGCGCGTCCGCCCAGGCACCGGCGGCATTCACTAGGACCGGCGCAGTCAAGCTCTCGCCCTGTTGCGTGTGCACCGTCCATGCCGCGCCATCGTGGGTCGCCGCAACCACGGACTGGCCGCAACGCACTTCGCCGCCGCGCTGGCGCAGCCCCCGCAGGAAGCCCTGGTGCAGCGCGTCGACGTCTATGTCCTCGCCGGCCGGGTCGTACAGGGCGCCGTGCACGACCTCCGGCCGCAGGCAGGGCACGCGCTGCAGCGCCTGCGCCGCATCGAGCTTAACCAGCCCCGCGCAACCCGGGGCCAGTTCGGCATGGAGCGCCTGCATCCGGTCGGCCTGTTCGTGCGTGGCGAGATAGAGCACGCCGCGTGGCGCGAGCAGCGGCACATCGGTGAATCCCAGCGGCGGCTGCTCGTAGAAGCTGCGGCTGGCACGCGTGAGGGCGCGCACGCCGGGCGGGCCGTAGCTCTCCATGAACATCGCGGCCGAGCGGCCCGTGGAGTGGTAGCCGGGCTGCGCTTCGCGCTCCAGCACCAGCACCTTGCGGGTGGCCGCCAGGCGCCAGGCCAGCGAGGCACCGGCGATGCCCGCGCCGACGACGATGACGTCGATCACCGGCCGAAGCCGCCGCCGCCCGGCGTGTGGATCTCGAAGATGTCGCCCGGCTCCATCTGCGCGGAGCCGATGTGCTCCAGCTGTTCGACCCGGCCGTCGCGGCGCACCACGCGGTTGATGCCCACCTGCCCCGGCGAGCCGCCCGCCATGCCGAAAGACGGCACCTTGCGGCCGTTGGACAGGATGCTGGCCGTCATCTGCTCGAGGAAGCGCACGCGGCGCACGCCGCCGTTGCCGCCGTGCCAGCGGCCCGCGCCACCCGAACCGGCGCGGATCTCGTAGCTTTCCAGCCGCACGGGGAATCGGAACTCCAGCACCTCGGGATCGGTGAGGCGCGAGTTGGTCATGTGCGTCTGCACGACGCTCGTGCCGTCGAAGCCCTCGCCCGCGCCGCTGCCGCCCGAGATCGTCTCGTAGTACTGGTGGCGCGCATTGCCGAAGGTGAAGTTGTTCATCGTGCACTGGCCGGCCGCCATCACGCCGAGCGCGCCGTACAGCGTGTTCGTGATGCAGGTGGAAGTCTCGACGTTGCCCGCCACCACCGAGGCCGGCGGATGCGGGTTCAGCATGCAGCCGTCGGGGATGATCACCTTCAGCGGCTTCAGGCAGCCGGCGTTGAGCGGGATGTCGTCGTTCACCAGGGTGCGGAACACGTACAGCACCGCCGCCATGCACACCGCGCGCGGCGCGTTGAAGTTGTTCACCTGCTGCGGCGAGGTGCCGGTGAAGTCGATCTCGGCGCTGCGCTCCTGCGCGTTCACGCGGATCTGCACGTGGATCTGCGCGCCGTTGTCCAGCGGAAGGGTGAACTCGCCGTCCTTCAGCTTCGTGATGACGCGGCGCACCGACTCCTCGGCGTTGTCCTGCACGTGGCGCATGTAGGCCTGCACGACGTCCAGGCCGAACTGGTCGACCATCTTGCGCAGTTCCTGCACGCCCTTCTCGTTGGCGGCGATTTGCGCCTTCAGGTCCCCCATGTTCTGCTCGGGATTACGAGAAGGATGCTTGCCGGAGCGCAGCAGCGCCAGCATCTCCTGCTCGCGCAGCGTCCCGCGGTCCACCAGCTTGAAGTTGTTGATCTCGACGCCTTCTTCCTCGATGCGGGTCGAGAACGGCGGCATCGAGCCGGGGGTGATGCCGCCGATGTCGGCATGGTGTCCGCGGGAGCCGACGTAGAACATCGGGAAATTGGGTTCTGACCCCAAATAAACGGGCGTGATCACCGTCACGTCCGGCAGGTGCGTCCCGCCGTTGTACGGATCGTTCAGCACGTACACGTCCCCGGGCGCCATCGTGGCCCGGTTCTCGCGGATCACGGTCTTGATGCTCTCGCCCATGCTGCCCAGGTGCACCGGCATGTGCGGCGCGTTGGCGATCAGGTTGCCCTCGGCGTCGAACAGCGCGCAGGAGAAGTCCAGCCGCTCCTTGATGTTCACCGAGTAGGCGGTGTTCTGCAGCTGCAAGCCCATCTGCTCGGCGATGTTCATGAAGAGGTTGTTGAAGACCTCCAGCAGCACTGGGTCCATCTGCGTGCCGGCTGCGAACTTCACGTCGCGCGGCACCTTGCGATCCAGCAGGATGTGGTCCAGCTCGGTGATGCGCGCTTCCCAGCCGGGCTCGACCACCGTCGTTGCGTTCTTCTCCGCGATGATGGCCGGGCCGGCGACCGCATCACCGGGACGCAGGTCCTCGCGCACCACCAGCGCGGCGTCGTGCCAGCGGCCGCCCGAGTACATGCGCACGGTCTCGCGGCGCGGCACCTCGCGCGCGGGCTGCAGCGCCTGCCTGGCCTCGGCCGGCGCGTCGCCGGCGACGATGGCTTCCACCGACACCGCTTCCACGATCATCGGCTTGCCGGGCATCAGGAAGGAATAGCGCTGACGGTAGGCCGTCTCGAAACCGCGGACGATGGCGTCGAGCGCGCCGAAGGGCACGACCAGCGCCGAGTCGCTGCCCTGGTAGCGCACGTGCACCCGCTGCCGAACCTCCACCGCGCCGCCGCCGACTTCCTGCTTTTCCAGTTCCGCCCGCGCCGCGGTGGCAAGCGCCTGCAGGCGCTGCGCCACCTCGGGCAGGTTCTCCGGCGCCAGTAGAAGCTCCACCGCTTGTTCGCGGATCACGTTCTGGTCCGCCAGGCCCATGCCGTAGGCGGACAGCACGCCCGCGAGCGGATGCACGAACACGCGCGACATGCCCAGCGCGTCGGCGACCAGGCAGGCGTGCTGGCCGCCGGCGCCGCCGAAGCACTGCAGCGTGTAGCGCGTGACGTCGTAGCCGCGCGCCACCGAGATCTTCTTGATGGCGTTGGCCATCTGCTGCACGGCGATGGCGATGAAGCCTTCGGCCACCTCCTCTGCGCTGCGGCCGCTGCGCTGCGCCAGCTCGCCGAACTTCTGTTCGACCGCTTCGCGGCTGAGCGCCTCGTCGGCATGCGGGCCGAACACTTTGGGGAAATAGGCGGGCTGGATCTTGCCCACCATCACGTTGGCGTCGGTCACCGCCAGCGGGCCGCCGCGCCGGTAGCTGGCCGGCCCGGGATTGGCGCCGGCGCTCTGCGGGCCGACGCGGAAACGGGCACCGTCGAAGGCGAGGATGGAACCGCCGCCGGCCGCCACCGTGTGGATCGACATCATGGGCGCGCGCATGCGCACGCCGGCCACCTGCGTCTCGAACTCGCGCTCGAATTCACCGGCGAAATGCGAGACGTCGGTCGAGGTTCCGCCCATGTCGAAGCCGATCACCTTGGCCTGGCCCGCGAGCTGCGCAGTCCGTGCCATGCCGACGATGCCGCCGGCCGGCCCGGACAGGATCGCGTCCTTGCCTTGGAAGGCGTGGGCATCGGTGAGGCCGCCGGAGGACTGCATGAAGAACAGCTTCACGCCCGGCATTTCGGCCGCCACCTGCTCCACGTAGCGCCGCAGGATGGGCGACAGGTAGGCATCGACCACGGTGGTGTCGCCGCGGCTGACGAATTTCATCATCGGGCTGGTTTCGTGCGAGGTGCTCACCTGCGCGAAGCCCGCCTCCAGCGCGATCTTCTTCGCCGCCGCTTCATGTGCCGTGTAGCGGTAGCCGTGCATGAAGACGATGGCTACGCTGCGCAGGCCGCGCCCGTGGGCCGCCTGCAGCTCCGCACGCAGGTGCGCCTCGTCCAGCGGCTGCTCCATCTCGCCTTGAGCGCCGACGCGTTCGTGGGCCTCGATCACTTCCGAATACAGCAGCTCCGGCAGCACGATGTGCCGGTCGAACAGGCGCGGCCGGTTCTGGTACGCGATGCGCAGCGCATCGCGGAAGCCGCGCGTGGTGACCAGCAAGGTGGGCTCACCCTTGCGTTCCAGCAAGGCGTTGGTGGCGACCGTGGTTCCCATCTTCACGCACTCGACCTGCGCCGGGGTGATGGGCTCGCCCGCCTTCAGTCCCAGCAGGTGGCGGATGCCGGCAACGGCGGCGTCACGGTATTGCTCGGGGTTCTCGGACAGCAGCTTGTGCGTGGCCAGCGTGCCGTCGGGCCGGCGGCCGACGACGTCGGTGAAGGTGCCGCCGCGGTCGATCCAGAACTGCCATTTGGTCGAAGTCATGGAACGATTATGGAGTCGCGCAAGCTGAGCGGACGCAGGCCGGTGGCCTCCGCGAGCTGCTGCGCATAGGGCGGCATGTTGGTGCACTCGAGCACCACCGTGCGCAAGTCGGGTGCACGGCGCTTCAGTTCCACCGCCGCGGCCGCCACGTCGGCGCCGGCTTGCTCCAGGTCCATCCGCGTGTCGTTGCCCAGGATCGGCCGCGCGAACTCGCCTTGCGGATCCACTCCTTGCACCACGACGTCGCCCAGGCGCTCGCGCGGCACGCCCGCCGCTAGCAGGTGCTCTTCCCCGAGATGGGCGGCGCTGATGGTGAGCACCCCCACCCGCCGCTCCCGCGCCAGCAGGGCCGGCAGCTGCAGCAGGCTGGAACTCACGAGCGGTACTTTCAGGGCGGCTTGCAGCTCCTGCTGCAACAGCACCAGGAAGCCACAGCTGGTGGTGAGCACTTCGCAGCCCGCCTCCTCCAGCGCCAGCAAGGCGGCCTGCAACTGGGGCAGCACCCCGGACGCACGCAGGCCGGCCGCGGACTGCACCACCACGCCCGGCGCCAGCCGCGGCACCACCTTCAGCAGGGTGGGAATGGGCCAGCTCGCGGGATTGCCGATGTCGCCCAAGGGACGCGGGAAGCGCGTATCGAGCATCAGGATGCCCAGGCGCGGCGCCGCGCCGGGGGGAAATACGGGTGGCGCTGGCCCGTTACTTGCACTTATCCTGCCGTCCATATCCTGCGCATTGTCACGGAGCGACCATGAAACTCAAACACGCACTCCCCCTGCTGGCCGGCTGCATTGCCGGCGGCGCCTTCGCCCAGACCAAGTGGGACCTGCCCGCGGCCTACCCCGCCAGCAACTTCCACACCGAGAACCTGGTGCAGTTCGCCAACGAGGTCGACAAGGCCTCGGGCGGCAAGCTCAAGATCCAGGTGCACGCCAACGCCTCGCTGTTCAAGGCCAACGAGATCAAGCGCGCCGTGCAGAGCGGCCAGGCGCCCATCGGCGAAGTGCTGCTGGTGAACTTCGAGAACGAGAACCCGGTGTACGGCGCCGACGGCATTCCCTTCCTGGCGGCGAGCTACGCCGACGCGAAGAAGCTGGCCGCCGCGCAGAAGCCGGTGCTGGACAAGCTGCTGGGCGCGCAAGGCATGAAGCTGCTGTACACGGTGGCCTGGCCGCCGCAAGGCATCTACGTGAACAAGCCGATCGAGTCGGTCGCCGACATGCGCGGCCTCAAGTGGCGCGCCTACAGCCCCGCCACCGCCAAGATCGCCGAACTGATCGGCGCGCAGCCGGTCACCATCCAGGCCGCCGAACTCTCGCAGGCGCTCGCCACCGGCGTCGTCAACAGCTACATGAGCTCGGGCTCCACCGGCTACGACAGCAAGACCTACGAGAGCATCAAGTACTGGTACGACACCCAGGCCTGGCTGCCGAAGAACGCGATCATCGTCAACCAGAAGGCCTTCGACGCCCTCGACAAGCCCACGCAGGAGGCCGTGCTCAAGGCCGCGGCCGATGCCGAGAAGCGCGGCTGGGCGCTCTCCGAGGAAAAGAACGAGTGGTACAAGAAGGCGCTGGCCGAGAAGGGCATGAAGATCATGAAGCCTTCGGCGAAGCTGGTGGCCGACATGAAGCAGGTGGGCGGCATCATGCTGGCCGACTGGCAGAAGAAGGCCGGCGCCGACGGCGTGGCGGTGATCAACGCCTTCAACAAGAAGTAGCGCCTTGCGTCGATTCCTCGACAGGCTCTACTACGCATCCGGCGCCTTGGGCGCCGTTTTCGTGTTGCTGATCGCCGTGCTGATGATCGCTCAGAGCGTGCTGCGCGAATTCGGCGTGCGCACCGGCGCGGTCAATGACGTGGTGGCCTGGTTCTGCGCCGCCGCATCCTTCTTCGCCATGGCGCATGCCTTCAAGCACGGCGACTTCGTGCGCGTCACGCTGCTGCTGGAACACCTGCCGGAAAAGGCGCGGCACCGGCTCGAGATCGTGGTGCTCGCCATCGGCAGCGTCGCCATCGCCTACCTCGCGTTCTGGGCCAACAAGTTCACCTACGAGAGCTTCCAGTTCAACGAGGTGGCGCAGGGCCTGCTGCCCATTCCCATCTGGATCCCGCAGGCCAGCTTTGCCTTCGGCTCGCTGCTGCTGCTGGTGGCCGTCGTCGACGAACTGATCCTCGTCGCGCGCGGCAACAAGCCCAGCTACGTGGCCGCGGTGGAAGAGCGCCACGCCAAGGGCGACTTCTCCTCCGACGTCTGATTCCGGCACAACAAAGACAACAATGGACATCCTCCTCGTCGGCGGCCTGCTGCTGCTGGTCATGATGCTGCTGCTTTCCGGCGGCGTCTGGATCGCCATGACCCTGGCCATCTGCGGCTGGGTCGGGCAGGCCTTCTTCACCACCACCTCGCCCGGCAACAACCTGTTCTCCTCCTTCTGGGAGTCGAACGCGTCCTGGGAACTGGCGGCGCTGCCCCTCTTCATCTGGATGGGCGAGATCCTGTTTCGCAGCAAGCTGTCGGAGGAGATGTTCGACGGCCTGCGGCCATGGCTGAACCGCATTCCCGGCCGCCTGATGCACACGACCATCCTGGGTTGCGGCATCTTCGGCTCGGTGTCGGGCTCCTCCGCGGCGACCTGCGCGACGATTTCCAAGGTGGCGCTGCCCGAGCTGCTGAAGCGCGGCTACAGCGAGAAGATCGCGCTCGGCTCGCTCGCTACTGCCGGCACGCTGGGCATCCTGATCCCGCCGTCGATCACGATGGTGGTGTACGCCGTGGCGGCCGACGCGTCGATCATCCGCATCTTCCTGGCCGGCTTCCTGCCCGGCTTCCTGCTGATGGCGCTGTTCTCCGGCTACATCATCTGGTGGAGCCTGCGCAACCCGGACCAGGTGCCGCCGGCCGACCCGCCCACCACCCTGCGCGAGAAGATCCGCCTGTCGGGGAACCTCATTCCCTGCACGGTGCTGATCGTCTTCATCGTCTGGGTGCTGATCGCGGGCTGGGCGACGGCGACCGAGTGCGCGGCCTACGGCGTCGCCGGTTCGCTGGCCCTGGCCTGGTGGAGCAAGTCGCTGACCTGGGCGACCTTTTGGGAAGGGCTGATGGGCACGACGCGCAGCAGCTGCATGATCATGTTCATCCTGGCGGGCGCGGCCTTCCTGACCAAGACCATGGCCTTCACCGGCATTCCGCGCGAGCTGGCCGAATGGGTCGACGCCATGCACCTGTCGCCCTATGCGCTGATCGCGGTGCTGACGGCGGTCTACCTGGTGCTCGGCACCGCGCTCGACGGCATCAGCATGATCGTGCTCACCAGCGCGGTGGTGCTGCCCATGATCCAGAAGGCCGGCTTCGACCTGGTGTGGTTCGGCATCTTCATCGTGCTGCTGGTCGAGATCGCCGAGGTGACGCCGCCGGTGGGCTTCAACCTGTTCGTGCTGCAGAACATGACCGGCAAGGACAGCAACACGATCGCACGCGCGGCGATCCCGTTCTTCGCCTGCCTGGTGGTGTGCATCGTGATCATCACCGTGTTCCCGCAGGTGGTGACCGTGTTGCCGGATCTCGTGATGGGCAAGGAAAAGTAGCGCTTGGGGGAGCCGCGGTTCGTCCCTCACCACGGCCTACGGAGGCACTTCGGAATTCGTAGGCCGTGGTGAGGAACGAACCGCGGCGCGGCCGTCAGCCAATCGCGGCGATCTCGAGGCTTCGCACGAACGCGGTCACCCCTTCCGCCACCGCCCCCACGCCGCCCTCGGCGTTCCCGCCGACGGCCAGCGCATGGTCCATCCCTTCCACCCGCACCCAGCGCGCATCCGGCCGTGCCGCGCGCAAGCGTTCCGCCCCCGCGGCGGCCGGCGCATCGGCGCCACCGTGCACCAGCAGCAGCGGCAGGTCCAGGTCTTCCAGCACCTCTGCCGGGTCGTAGCGAAACCACGAGACCAGGTAGGGCTGCAGGCTGGGCCGGAACAGCAGGCTCAGCGCTTCCGGCGGTTCGGCGACTACGTGCTCGGCCTCCAGCAATTCCAGCATGGCAAGCGCCGGCAGTTCCAGCACTTCGGGCAAGCGCCCTTGCAACTGGGCGCGCATGAGGGCCGAAGCCTTCTCGCCCGCACCGCAGACATAGGCGACAGCGCGCGCGGCGCTGTCCCGCGCGGCCAGGGCGGCGATCAACGCGCCCTCGCTGTGACCGAGGAGCACCGGGGCGCGCCAGCGGGCATCGCCCTCCAGCCGCCGCATCAGCGCGACGGCGTCGTCGACCAGGTGGCGGAAACGGAGGTCTTCCTCGCGCAGGCCCGGGTGGACGCTGCCGCCCACGCCGCGCTTGTCGTAGCGCAGCGAAGCGATGCCGGCCCGGGCCAGGTCGTGGGCGAGCGCCTTCATGGGCACGCCCTCCTGCCCCGGCACCAAGCTCGCACCGTCGCGGTCGGTCGGACCGGCGCCGCCGACCAGCAGCACCAGGTTCCACGGCGGCGCGCGGTCCGGCAGCGCCAGCGTGCCGCTGAGCTTGCCGGCGGCCGTCTGGACGTCCAAGGGTTCCTCTCGCATGGAGGAACAATTTAACGGGAATGGCTCACGCCGGACGTCAGCGCGTCGGCCGTTCGTCGTAGTCGTCAATCCCGCGAACGACGCGGAGTCCTAAAGCCCTGGACTCCCGCCTGCGCGGGAATGACAAACGAGCGGCTCGTTCGGCTGCACTGCCCGCAGGTTCTTCGCCTGCGCCACTTCCATGTCGCGCGGCAGGGTCACGCCGTTCTTCACGGCCAGGATCTCCGCCATGATGCTCACGGCGATCTCGGGCGGGGTCTTGCTGCCGATGTAGACGCCGATCGGCCCGCGCAGGCGCTGCAGGTCCGCCGCCGACAGGCCGAAGTGGTCGACCATGCGCTGGTGCCGCGCCTCGTTGTTGCGCCGGCTGCCGATGGCGCCGACGTAGAAAGCATCCGTGCGCAGCGCTTCCATGAGCGCCAGGTCGTCGAGCTTGGGGTCGTGCGTCAGCGCCACGACGCAGCTGCGGCGGTCCGGCTTGAAGGCGGCCACCACGTCGTCGGGCATGTCGCTCACGACCTTGGCGCCGGCGACGCTCCAGGCGCCGCGGTATTCCTCGCGCGGGTCGCACACCGTCACCGCGAAGCCGCTGAACAAGGCCATGGTCGCCAGGTATTCGGTGAGCTGGCCCGCGCCGATCAGCAGCATGCGGTACTCGGGGCCGAACACGTTGACCAGCACGCCGTCCTGCAGGCTCAGTTCCTCCGGCGCGGGCGCTTCGTCCAGGGTGACGGCGCCGTCCGAGAGGCGCACGGTGCGGCGCATCAGGCGGCCGGCCTCCAGCGCGCGCACCAGTTCATCGAGCGAATCCAGCGCCGGGTCGTACTCCAGCAGCAGTTCCAGCGTGCCGCCGCAAGGCAGGCCGAAGCGATGCGCTTCATCGGCCGTGACGCCGTACTTGGTGAAGGCCGGCGGCCCCGACGGGATCTGGTGGCCCGGCTCCTTGCCGGCATAGGCCTGCGTGTGGCGGTAGATCAGGTCGTCCTCGATGCAGCCACCGCTGACCGACCCCACCACCGCGCCGTCTTCGGCCAGCGCCATGATCGAGCCGATCGGCCGCGGCGACGAGCCCCAGGTGCGCACCACCGTCGCCAGCAGCGCGCGCTTGCCCGCGGCACGCCAGTCGCGCAGCGTGCGGAGCACCATCACATCGAGGTTTTCCATGCCTTCCCCTGCTCAAAATGCATACGCGGCATTCAGGCCGACCAGCCAGGTCCGCCCGGGCGCCGGCTCGAAGAACCGGCGGTTGCCCTCGTTCACGATGACCGAGCCTACATAAGCGCGGTCCGCCACATTGTCGACGCGCACGAATTCCCGCACGGTCCAGCGGGCCCATTGCTGCTGCGCGCCGAGGCGCAGGTTGAACAGGTTGGAGGCCGGCGCGTAATCGGTGTTGCGGTCGTCCACCGGGATCTTGCCGGTGTGGCGGAACTCCAGCGCCGCCTCCCAGCCGCCGCGCTTCCAGGCCAGCTCGACGAACGCGCTGCTGCGCGGAATGCCCGGGATGCGGCTGCCTGCCGCAACCTGCGTGTTGGGCGAGGTGCAAGGCGCGGCGATGCACGTCAGGAAACCCGAAGAATAGGTCGCATCGAGCAGGCTGCCCACCGCCAGCAGCGACCAGCCCTGGCCGAACTTGCCGTCCACCGACGCCTCGATGCCGCGCCGCTCGGTGTCGCCCGCGTTCTGGAACGTGCTGCGTCCACCCGAGTTGCTCAGCACCACGATCTCGTCGCTGGTGCGCGCCTGGAACAGCGCCGCGTTCACGCGCCAGCGCGGCGCCGGCTCGGCCTTCACCCCCAGCTCCCACTGGCGGCTGTCGGCCGCGCGCAGGTTGAAGTTGAGGCCGGAACCGCCCGGCCGGTAGGCCAGCTCGTTGAAGGTGGGCGTCTCGAAGCCCTTGCCGGCCGCGACGTAGAGATTCAGCGTGTCGTTCACGTGCCAGACCACGCCGAGCGCGGGCGTCGTCGCTTCGTAGGCGACGGATCCGCTGTCGTCGCCGTTGCCGGGCCGGATGTAGTGGTCGCGCGAATCGAAACTCACCCGCGAATGGCGCAGCCCGCCGGTGAGGCTCACGCTGGCACTGGTCCAGGTGGCCTGCAGGTACTGGTCGAAGGTGCGCGCGCGGTTGTCCTCTTCGCGCCGCAGCGCGCCCATCACGCCCAGCTGGGTGCCGACGAAGTTCTGGTAACCCTGCCGGCCTTCCTGCAGTTCGTCGGCCGAAAGGCCCGCGGTCAGCGCGAAAGGGGCGCCCGCGATGCGGGTCTTGTGCGTCCATTGCGCGTCCAGCCCCTGGTAGTCGCGAGAGAGCGAGATCACGCCGCCGGGCGAGCTGGGGGGTGCCTGCGTCGCCACCGGGATGGCCTGGAACTGCTGCGTGCTGCGGTGGCCGGTCCAGGCCGTCAGCTTGGCGGTATCCGCCGGCGTGATGCGCTGTTCGACGATCGCTCCCAGCTGCAGCTGGTCGACCGACTTGCGCGTGTTGAACTGCAGCGCCGCGGGACTGGCCTGGCGCGGGTTCGCTTCCAGCTCGGCCCGCGTGAGGCCCAGCGGGTCCTGCACGTCCGGCATGTCCATCGCGTTGAGCACCACGGTGACCTTGGTGTCGCCCGAGGGCTTGTACTGCAGCTTGCCGTTGAAGCCGCTGCGCTGCGCCTCGCTATGGTCGCGGTAGCCGTCGGTCTCGAAGCGCATGGCGTTGAAGCGCCAGCTCCAGCCGCCGGACTCGCCGGCCACCTGCGTGTTCAGGCGCCAGGTGCCGTCGCTGCCGAAAGCCGTGCCGGCTTCGGCCGACTGGCCCGGGCCGCCGTCCTGCGTGAACAAGGCGATCACGCCGCCGGCGGAGTTGCCGTACAGCGAGGAAAAGGGCCCGCGCAGCACCTCGATGCGGCCGGCGGAGGACAGGTCGAAGTGCGAGACCTGGCCCTGGCCGTCCGGGGCGGTGGCGGGGATGCCGTCGACGTACATGCGCAGGCCGCGCACGCCGAAAGTCGAGCGCGCCCCGTAGCCGCGGATGGAGATCTGCAGGTCCTGCGCGTAGTTCTGGCGATTGAGCGCCACGACACCCGGCGCGCGCACCAGCGTTTCGGACAGGTTCACTTGCAACTGCGCGCCGCGGATCACGGCGCCGTCGATCACGTCGACGGAAGCCGGCGTGTCGAACGCTGCCTGCGCGAGGCCGGGTGTCGGCGTCACCACCACCGGCCGCAGGACGACCTCGGTCACCGGCTGCGCGCCGGCCTGCAGCGCGGCGCAGGCCGCCGCGGCCACCACTGCGTGCTTGTTCATGCCGGCCCTCCTCCGGGCGCGCGCCGCGGCGCGCCACGTTGCGGATCGTAGCCCCACAAGGCCAAAGCGAAAAAAGCGAGGCCGCAGCCCGCCACCACCGCCAGGCTGGGCCACAGCGCCTGCCCGTACAGGGCGAAGCGCATCGCCTCGACCGCGTGGGTGAACGGGTTGTACTGCGCGAGCGCATGCACGATCCAGGCGCCCGACTCCTGCAGCTTCCACAACGGGTAGAGCGCGGTGGAGAGGAAGAACATCGGGAAGATCACGAAGTTCATGGTGCCGGCGAAATTCTCCAGCTGCCGCACGTACACCGACAGCACCAGCCCCAGCGCGCCCAGCATCAAGGCGGCCAGCAGGAACACCGGCAGCGCCGCCAGCGCATGCACCGGCGAAAACTCGATGCCGAACGCCCACGCCGCCAGCAGGAAAGCAAGCATCTGAGCCAGCGACAGCGTCGCGCCGCCCAGCAGCTTGCAGGCCAGGATCCACCAGCGCGGCAGGGGCGCGGTGAGCAGCAGGCGCATCACGCCCATCTCGCGGTCGTAGACCATCGCCAGCGAACTCTGCATGCCGTTGAACAGGGCCACCATCCCGAGCAACCCGGGCAGGAGGTAGACGCGGTACTCGATGTAGGTCTCGTAAGGGGGCGCGATGGCGACGCCGAAGACGTTCTGGAAGCCGGCCGCGAACACCAGCAGCCACAGCAGGGGACGCACCAGCGCCGAGGCGAGCCGGCCCGGCTGCCGCGCGAAGCTGTTCAACTCGCGCCCGGCCACCGCGCGCAGCGCCCGCAGGGCGTGGTTGGGGCTCATCCCGCCTTGCATGCGCTTTCGGGCGCGTCGTAGCCGAGGGTGTCCAGCGTGGTGCGCGGATGCAGGAAGCCTTCCAGAGGCGCCATCTCCGCCACGCCATCCCCGTGCGCGAGCAGCAGCGGCTGGCGCAACTGGCCGTCCCACGCGCGGAAGCTCAGGCGCTGACCCTTGTAGCCGTCCACGGCCACGCTGCCCTGGCGCAGGGCCTGCACCTGCTGCGCGACGCTGGCCTTGATGTAGGTGCTGGCCGCTTCGGCCGCGGTGCGCGCCGCGATCCAGCTGGCCCAGTCGTAGCTGCCCATGGGGCGGCCCGACTTGCGCAGGAAGCGGCGGGTCAATTGCGGTGCGCCGTTGCGTTCGTAGAAGGGGCTCCAGGCCTGCGCCGTCAGGCCGCTGCTGCCCAGCACGGGGCGCGGCAGCACGGTGCGAAACGGCGTGTCGCGCGCGAACTCGCCTTGCGCATCGAGCACCACCACGGCGTCGTAGTCGCGGTCGGCCGTGAGCAGGCGCACGTTGCCCTGGTCGCGCTCGCGCGGATCGTTCGACAGCTTGAAGGCACGCTCGGCCAGCGGCTTGATGCCGAAGCGTTTCGCGCTGCGCTGCCAGGCGGCCAGCAGCGGCCGGTCGGCCGGCGTCGTGCCGTACAGGAGCAGCGGCCTGCTCCACTTGCGCGCCACCAGCAGCTGCGCGATGGCGTCCATGCGCATCGCGTCGCTGGGCAAGGTGTGGAACAGGTTGGCAGCGCACTGGGCGCCGCGCAGGACGTCGTCGGGCGCGGCGGCGTTGAACAGGATCACGTCCTTGCCCTTCGCCGCGGCCGCCACCGCGGCCACGCCGGCCGCCGGCAGCTCCAGCACGATGTGCTGCACGCCCTGCTGCAGCAGTTGCGCCAGCGCCGCGGGCAGCGCGGCCGCATCGGGCGCTTCCACGGTCACGAGCTTGGCCGACTTCCAGCCGGCCGCCTGCAAGGCAAAGGCGCTGTCGTTCAGCCCGATCTGCGCGGCACCGTCGGAGCGGCCGCCGGGCGCCTCCGGAAAGGCCTTCTGCAGTTGCTGCGGCGAATAGCGCTCGTCGTCGGCCTGCATCAGCATGCCTAGCTGGAACGGCCTCGCCTGCGCATGTAGCGGTGCGCTGGCCAACGCCAGGCCGGCCACCATCCATTGCCGGCGGTCAATCATCGACCACCACGCTGTGGGGCACGCGGCCCATCTTCAAGGTCTTCACGCCCTTCATGCTTTCCGTGTCCACGATCGTCAGGTCGTCCGAGAGCCCGTTGGCGACGTAGAGCCGCTTGCCGTCGCGCGACACGGCCAGGCCCCAGGCGCGCTTGCCGACTAGCACGTAGCCGCGCACCTGCCGGCCGGCGACGTCCACCACCGCCACGTGGTTGGCGCGGCCCAGGCCGACATAGGCCGTCTTGCCATCGGGCGACAGCGCCATGCCCACCGGCGTCACGTCCTCGCTGCGCATGCCGGGCGGCAGGAAAGGGATGCGCGCCTGCACCGTGTGGTCGCTGGTGCGGATGATGCTCACGCTGGCGTCGAGCTCGCTGCTCACCCACAGGTCGCCGCCGGCCAGCAGGAAGCGGCGCGGACGCTTGCCCACCGGGATGTTCTTGACCACCTGGCGCTGGGCGACGTCGATCACGTGCACCATGCTGGCGACCTCCGAGGTCACGTAGACCAGCTTGCCGTCCGCACTGGCCTTCACGCCTTCCGGCTCGCCGCCGACCTTGACCTCGAAGGCCTTCTTCTTCGTCGCCAGGTCGAAGGCGGTGAGGGACGAATCCTCCTCGTTGGACACGTAGAGCATCTTGCCGTCGGGACTCACGTCGAACATCTCCGGGTCCTCGCCGACGTCGAACTTTTCCACCGCCTTGCCGCTCGCGATGTCCCACACCAGCACCCGGTGGTCGTCGCTGCAGGCCACCAGCAAGCGTTGCCCGCCCGGCGCCAGCTGCATGTGGCGCGGCCGCTTGCACAGCGCCACGCTGCCCGTGACTGCCTGCGTGGCCACATCGACGATGGCCAGGGCGTTGTCCTTCTCGGAAGAGACGAACACCTTGCCGCTGGCGGCCATGGCTGGCAAGCACATGAGGCACAACAGGGTGACAGCGAGATTTCGCATTTCAGGCCTTCGCATGTCGCTGCCCTCCGGTCAATGCGAGGAAAGCGCCTTCCAGCGTCTCCTCTCCCTGCTGCGCGCACAGCGCTTCCACGCCCCCGTCCCAGCGCACCGTACCCTTGTGCAGCACCACCACGCGCTGGGCGCGCTCGGCTTCGTCGACCAGGTGCGTCGCCCACAGCACGCCCAGGCCGCGTTCGGCGCGGGCCTGCAGCACCTCGGCCAGCAGTTGCGCGCGCGACGCCGGGTCGAGGCCCACCGTCGCTTCGTCCATCAGCAGGAGCCGCGGCTCGTGCATCAGCGCGCGCAGCAGTTCCACCTTGCGGCGGTTGCCGCCCGACAGGCTGCGGCCCAGGTCGCCGGCTGCCGCGGCCAGGCCGAAGCGTTCCAGCAAGGCATCGATGCGCGGGCGCGAGACCGAAGGCGGCAAGCCGTGCAGGTCGGCATGGAAGCGCAGGCTGGCCCGCACCGACAGGTTCAGGTCCAGCGCCGGCTGCTGGAACACCACGCCCAGTTGCGCCAGCGCGCGCACCGGGTCGCGCCGCATGTCGGCGCCCAGCACTTCCACGCTGCCGCTGTCGGCGACGAACAATCCGGTTAGTAGCTGGAACAAGGTCGTCTTGCCCGCGCCGTTGGGCCCCAGCAGCGCCACCATCTCACCGGCCTGCACCTGCAGCGAGACGCGGTCCAGCGCCTGCGTGCGGCCATAGCGCTTGGACACTTCCCGGCAAGCCAGGACGGCGGCCATGTTCATTCCGCCCGCGTCGCCAGGCCCAGCCGCGCCAGCAGTTGCCGCTCGCGCGCCGACACCACCTGCACGAAACGCACGTAGTCCTCCGTGCCCAGGTAGTCCGGCTCCTGTTCGTACTTGGCCAGTTCCTGCAAGTGGCGCGGATCGAACAGCGCCGTGCGGAAGGCGTCGTGCAGCTTGCGCACGATCGCGGGGTCGGTCGCGGCCGGAACCCCGATGCCGTAGGGCGAGGTATAGACCGCTTCGGGATGCCCCAGCTCGCGCAGGGTCGGCACCTGCGGCCAGCGCGCGCTGCGCTGCGCATTGAACACCGCCAGCAGCCGCAGCCGCCCTGTCTCCACGTAAGGCGTGAAGCCGTTCGAATTGACGCCCACCATCAGCGTGTGCGTCGCCACGGCCAGCATCTGGTCGGCGGTGCCTTTGTACGGCACGTGGATGTAGCGGATGCCCTCGCGCGAGAGCACGTCCTCCATCGCCAGGTGCGCGGTGGTGCCTATACCGGTCGAGCCCACCGTGAGCAGGCCGGGATTGTCGCGGCCCCAGGCCAGCAGCTCGTCGAAGCTGCGGAAGCCGGTGTCGGCCGGCACCACGACGCCGAAGGTCACGCCGGAGATCTGGATCACCGGCGCGATGTCCTTCAAGGGGTCCCAGGGCACCTTGCGCTGCAGCGCCGCGCGGTAGATGGTGATGGGCAGCTGGCCGATCGTGTAGCCGTCCGGCGCCGCCGCCTTGAGCGCGGGCGCCACCAGCGTGCCGGCCGCGCCGGGCCGGTTCTCCACGACGATGGGCTGGCCCAGCGTGCGGGCCGCGAGGTCGGCCAGGATGCGCATCGTGATGTCGGTCTGGCCGCCCGCGGGCCAGGGCACGATCAGCGAGATCGGCCGGGCCGGCCAGGCCGCCGGTTGCGCCAGCGCCAGCACGGGCGTGGCCACCAGCGCGCCGGCGCCCGCCACCACCATGCGGCGGCGCCACGAGCGCGGGCGGACGGCTGCAGCGCGATCCATGCGATCCCTCACCGGCGCAGCAGGAACAGCGCGGCGACGATCGCCACACCCAGCAGCGCCCACACCCACACCGGCACGCCCTTGCCGCCGGTGGGCGCCGGCGTCGGCGGCGGCAGCGCGGCCTCGGCCGCATAGGCCTGCGGATGCCGGCGCTCCATCTCGGCGTCGAAGCGCTTGAAGAAGTCCTCGGCCATCGACTTGGCGACGCCGTCGACCAGCCGCTGCCCGACCTGCGCGATCTTGCCGCCGACCTGCGCCTGCGCCGTGTAGGTCAGTTCGCAGCCCGCGCCCTCGGCGGGCGGCGCGAGGTCCACCTTGGCCGAGCCCTTGCCGAAGCCGGCGCCGCCGCCCTGCCCTTCGAAGACGAGCGTGTAGCTGTTGGGCGGCAGCACGTCGGTGAGCTGGATCTTGCCGGCGAAGCGCGCCGACACCGGCCCGATCTTCACCGCCATGCCGATCGCGTACTGGTTCTCGCCGGTGGCCTCGACCCGGTCGCAGCCGGGGATGCAGGTCTTGAGCACCTCGGGGTCGTTGAGCGCGTCCCAGGCTTGTTGCTGCGATACGGCCAGGCGGCGGCTGCCTTGCATGTCCATGGTAGGGATCCCTCGTTGTCGTGTTCTAGTTTTTCAGCAGCGCGGCCAGGCTCGCGGCCAGGTCCTGCAGCCGCGCCAGGTTGTGCACCGCCAGCATCGCATGCGCATGCCGGTGCAGCACCGCGGCGCCGCGCGCTAGGGGCGCGTAGCCCTCGAAGCGCAGCAGCGGATTGAGCCATAAAAGGCGCCGGCTGTGGTGCGTGAGCCAGTCCAGCTCGCGCGCCAGCAGCTCGGGCTCGCCGGTGTCCAGGCCGTCGCTGATCACGAGCACCAGCGTGCGGCGGCCGACCAGGCGGCGCGCATGGTCGCGGCGCAACGTGGCCAGCGATTCGCCCAGGCGCGTGCCGCCGGCGAAGTCGTCGATGGCGGCGCCGGCGGCCGCCAGCATCGCGTCGGTGTCGGCGATCTTGAACGCCGGCGTCAGATCGGTGAGATGGGTGCCGAAGGCGAAGACGTCGCGGCGGCGGTGGCCGCGCGTGGCTGCATGCAGGAAAGCCAGCAGGAGCCGGGCGTAGCGCTCCATCGAGCCGGACACGTCGACCAGCACGAGCAGCGGCAAGGGCTCGCGGTTGCGTTGCAGCCGGCGCAGCAGCAGCAGCTCGCCGCCGGTGTGCGACGCGTTGCGCAAGGTGCGCGACCAGTGCAGCTGCGCGCCGCGGGCGCCGGGGCGCGTGCGCCGGGCAGGGATGCGCGGCACCGGCAGCGCGATCTCGCGCGCCAGCCGTTCGACCAGGTGGAACTCGCTGGCCGACATCGCATTGAAGTCCGCATGCTTCAGGCGCGAGCGTTCGCTGGCCGTCATGGCGGCGTCGAATTCGACTTCCTGGTCTGGCGGCTTGGGCGCATTGCCGAAGCGCTGGCGCGGCGCCAGCGCCTCGCTCACGCGCGGGCGGCGCTTCACGGCCTCGGCCTGGCCCTGCGCGGACGGCAGCATCTGCGCGAGCAGCTTGTTGGCCACCTCCGGGTCGCGGAACCAGGCGTCGAACAGTTCGCGGTAGACGCCGCGCTCCTCTTCGCGGCTGACCAGCACCGCCTCCATCGCCGCGGCGAAGTCCTGCCGGTCGTCCACGCCCACCAGTTGCGCGGCCTGCTGCGCCAGGGCGATGCGCGAGCTGTCGACCCGCAGGCCGGCGCGGCGCAAGGCCCGGCCGAAACCCGCGATGTTGTCGGCGAGCTTGCCGGTGCGGGCGTCACCGAGCAGCATGGCTTCAGGCCGCTTCCGGCTCGGGCTTGAGCAGCTCGGTGGCGAGCTCGTGGGTGAGCGCGGCCACGTCCTCGCGCTGCTTGAACAGGATGCCGGCGGTATCCGCGATGACTTCCGGGTCCAGCGCCAGCGTGTCCAGGGCCACCAGCGCCTTGGCCCATTCGACGCTTTCGGCGATGCCCGGTGCGCGCTGGAAGGCGTTGGCGAAGGGCTGGCTGCGCAAGCGGCCGACGAAGGTGGCCACCTGGCGCGAGAGCGCGTCGCCGGCTTCGGGCACGCGCGCCTGGACGATCGCCAGCTCGCGTTCGCGTTCCGGGTAGTCGAGCCAGTGGTACAGGCAGCGGCGCTTGACCGCGTCGTTCAGCTCGCGCGTGCGGTTGCTGGTGAGGATGGTGACCGGCGTCGCGCGCGCCTGGATCGTGCCGATTTCGGGAATGCTCACCTGGTACTCGCCCAGGTACTCCAGCAGGAAGGCCTCGAAGGGTTCGTCGGCGCGGTCCACCTCGTCGATCAGCAGCACGGCACCCGGCTCGGGCGCCTGCAGCGCCTGCAGCAGGGGCCGGCGGATCAGGTAGCGGTCCTGGTAGACCTCGCGCTCGACCTGGTCGGCGCTTTCCTTCCCTTCCACGGCGCGCATGTGCAGCAGCTGCGCGGCGTAGTTCCATTCGTAGAGCGCTTCGCGCAGCTCCAGGCCGTCGTAGCACTGCAGGCGGATCAGCGCGCGCTGCAGGGCGACCGCCAGCGCCTTCGCCAGCTCGGTCTTGCCGACGCCGGGTTCGCCTTCGAGCAACAGCGGGCGCTGCAGCTTGAGGGCGAGGAAGACGGCGGTGGCAAGGCGGCGCTCGGCGAAGTAGCCGGCGGCCTGGAGGGCAGACTGCAGGGCGTCGATGCTGGTGAAGGGACTTGCGCTCATTTGCTTTGCATTGTCCCCTCCCCCGGGGCGAGGGAGGAGAACCTCAGCCCAGCGCCTTCGCCACCGCCCGCTGCGTCAGCACGCTCACCAGGTTGGCGCGATACGCCGCACTCGCATGCAGGTCGCTCGACAGGGTCGACGCATCCACCGCCACGCCTTTTACCGCGTCCGGCGAGAAGTTCTTCGTGAGGGCCTGCTCCAGGCCGCCGTGCCGGAACACGCCGTTGCCCCCGCCAGTGACGGCGACGCGCACGCCGCTGTCGGTTTGAGCGACGAAGACACCGACGAGCGCGAAGCGCGACGCGGGCTGCCGGAACTTGATGTACGCGGCGCGCCTGGCCTGTGGGAAGCTCACCGCCGTGATCAGCTCGCCTTCCTGCAGCGCCGTGGTGAACAGGCCCTGGAAGAAGTCGTCGGCCGCGATCTTGCGCTGCGTGGTCTGCACCGTGGCGTTCAGCGCCAGCACCGCGGCCGGATAGCAGGCCGCCGGGTCGTTGTTGGCCACCGAGCCGCCCAGCGTGCCCATGGCGCGCACCTGGCGGTCACCGATGCCGCCGGCGAGGTCCGCCAACGCGGGAATCGCCGAACGCACCTCGTCGCTGGCCGCCACGTCCGCATGCCGCGCCATCGCGCCGATCACGAGGGCATTGCCTTCGCGCCGGATGCCGGCCAGTTCGGGAATCGCGCCCAGGTCGATCAACTGCTCCGGGTTCGCCAGCCGCAGCTTCATCGACGCCAGCAGGGTCTGGCCGCCGGCCAGCACGCGGGCATTGCCGTTGGCCGCCAGGCGCGAGGCCTCGGCCAGCGAGGAAGGACGCTCGAAAGTGAATTGGTACATGGTGTTTCCTTCCTGCTTCTCAGGGCCGGGCCGCCTGGATGGCTTCCCAGACGCGCGACGGCGAGGCCGGCATGTCCAGGTCCGTCACGCCGGAGCCGCGCAAGGCGTCCAGCACCGCATTGATCACCGCCGGCGGCGAGCCGATGGCGCCGGCCTCGCCGCAGCCCTTGGTGCCCAGCGGATTGTGGGTGCAAGGTGTGCAGACCGTGTCCAGCGTGAACTTCGGCAGGTCGTCGGCGCGCGGCAACGCGTAGTCCATCAGCGAACCGGTCAAGAGCTGGCCGGTGGCCTTGTCGTAAACGCAGTTCTCCAGCAGCGCCTGGCCGATGCCTTGCACCAGCCCGCCGTGCACCTGGCCCTCGACGATCATCGGGTTGATGATGGTGCCGAAGTCGTCCACCGCGGTGAAACGGTCCACCTTCACAACGCCGGTCGCCGGATCGACCTCCACCTCGCAGATGTAGGTGCCGGCCGGGAAGGTGAAGTTGGTGGGGTCGTAGAAGGCCGTCTCGTTCAGGCCCGGCTCCAGCTTGTCCAGCGGGTAGTTGTGCGGCACGTAGGCCGTCAGCGCCACCTGGCCGAAGGTCACCTTCTTGTCGGTGCCCTTGATCTGGAACTCGCCGTTGGCGAACTCCACGTCGCCCTCGCCCGCTTCCATCAGGTGCGCCGCGATCTTCTTGGCCTTGGTCTCGATCTTGTCCAGCGCCTTCATGATCGCCGCGCCGCCGACGCTGATCGAGCGCGAGCCGTAGGTGCCCATGCCGAACGGTACGCGTCCCGTGTCACCGTGCACGACGTCGACGTTCTCGACCGGGATGCCCAGGCGCGCCGCCACCACCTGCGCGAAGGTGGTCTCGTGGCCCTGGCCGTGGCTGTGCGAGCCGGTGAACACCGTCACGCTGCCGGTGGGATGCACGCGGATCTCGCCGCACTCGAACAGGCCGGCCCGCGCGCCCAGCGCGCCCGCGATGTTCGACGGCGCAATGCCGCAGGCCTCGATGTAGCTGCTGTAGCCGATGCCACGCTTGAGCCCCTTCGCTTCGCTGGCCTTGCGGCGCGCGTCGAAGTTCTTCACGTCGGCCAGCGCATTCGCCTTGTGCATCGCCCCGACGTAATCGCCGGTGTCGTACTGCAGCGCGACCGGCGTCTGGTAGGGGAAGGCCGTGATCATGTTGCGCTCGCGGATCTCGTCCTGCGGGATGCCCAGTTCCCAGGCGCAGCGCGTTACCAGGCGCTCCAGCATGTAGGTGGCTTCGGGCCGTCCGGCGCCGCGGTAGGCGTCCACCGGCGCGGTGTTGGTGAACCACGCATCGACCTCGACGTGGATCTGCGGCGTCTTGTACTGGCCGGCCAGCAGCGTGGCGTAGAGGATGGTCGGCACCGCCGTCGAGAAGGTCGACAGGTAGGCGCCGAGGTTGGCGTCGGTGTGCACGCGCAGCGCCAGGAAGCGGCCCTGGCTGTCGAGCGCCATCTCGGCATGCGTCACGTGGTCGCGCCCGTGCGCGTCGGACAGGAAGGCCTCGCTGCGGTCGGCCGTCCACTTCACCGCGCAATTGAGCTGCTTGGCCGCCCAGGTCAGCGCGACGTCTTCCGCATAGAGGAAGATCTTGGAGCCGAAGCCGCCGCCCACGTCCGGTGCGATCACGCGCACCTTGTGCTCGGGCAGGCCCAGCACGAAGGCCGTCATCAGCAGGCGCTCGACGTGCGGGTTCTGGTTGGCCACGTAGAGTGTGTATTCGTCGCTCGCGCGGTTGAAGCTCCCGATGGCCGCGCGCGGCTCCATCGCGTTGGGCACCAGGCGGTTGTTGACGAGGTCCAGCTTCGTCACGTGGTGCGCCTTGGCGAAGATCGCATCGACCGCCGCCTTGTCGCCGATCGCCCACTTGTAGCAGTGGTTGTCGGGCGCGGCGTCGTGCAGCGCGCTGGCCTTGGCCGCATCGCGCACGTCGACGACCGCGGGCAGCACGTCGTACACGACATCCACCGCTTCGGCCGCGTTGCGCGCCTGCTCGATGGTGTCCGCCACGACCATGGCCACGTGGTCGCCGACGTAGCGCACCTTGCCTTGCGCCAGGATCGGGTGCGGCGGCTCCTTCATCGGCTGGCCGTCGGTGCTGGTGATCAGCCAGCCGCAGGGCAGCCCGCCCATCTTGCCCTCCACGTCCTTGCCGGTGAAGACCCGGGCCACGCCGGGCATGGCCTCGGCGCGCGCGACGTCGATGCTTCGGATGGCCGCATGCGCATGCGGCGAGCGCACGAACACGGCATAGCGCTGGTTCGGCAGGTTGATGTCGTCGGTGTACTGGCCGCTGCCGGTGAGGAAGCGGTAGTCTTCCTTGCGCCGCACGGACTCGCCGATGTGCGGCAGCGTCGCGAAGTTTTCCTTGGCACCCATGGCGCGCTCCTCAGGCCTTGCCGGCCATGGCGGCGGCGCCCTGCTGCACCGCCTTGACGATGTTCTGGTAGCCCGTGCAGCGGCACAGGTTGCCATCGAGCTGCTCGCGGATCTGGGTTTCGCTTGCCCCCGGGTGGCGCTTGCACAGGTCGACCGCGCTCATCACCATGCCCGGCGTGCAGAAGCCGCATTGCAGGCCGTGGCACTCCTTGAAGGCCGCCTGCATCGGGTGCAGCGTGCCGTCGGCGGCCGCGAGGCCTTCGATGGTGGTGATTTCCGCGCCGGGGTGCTGCACCGCCAGCGTGTTGCACGCCTTGATGGCGCGGCCGTTGACCAGCACCGTGCAGGCGCCGCACTGCGCGGTGTCGCAGCCGACGTGCGTGCCGGTGAGCCGCAGGTTCTCGCGCAGCGCGGTGACCAGCAGCGTGTTGGGCGCGACGTCCACCGACGACGCCTTGCCGTTGACCTTGAGTTGAACCAGCATGTCTCTTGTCTCCTTCGGGGCACTGCGGGACAACGATTGTTGAACTCGGCCCTAGGCACCTCCCTAGGCGAAACCCTAAGCGCGCAAGGGCCGTGCCGGGAAATTCTCAAAATGGAACAATGGCCGGGTTGGCCGTCCCTACACTCCCGTCGAGACGCCAGCCAGGAGCGCCGATGAACGTGCCCGAGACAAGCACCGCACACAGCCGATTGCTGCAGATCGCCCGCGCCCGCCAGGCCGTGATGCAGGAGGGCGGCTCCATGACGGACATGCTCGTCCATGGCTGGTACGAAGGCGCGTGGATCGAGCGCTCGTGGCGCCGCTGCCTGCAATCGGGCCAGCGGCCCGGCGACTCCGTCGGCTTCGACGTCCTGCCCGCCCAGGCCTTCCGCCGCGTCGAAGAGGCCAACCACCAGCTGGTGACGGCGGCGCGGCCGGTGCTGGAGCAGCTCGGCCGTGCGATCGCCAGCACGCGCTACTTCGCCATCCTCACCAACCAGGACGGCGTGGTGGTCGACGCCCACGGCCCCATCGACCGCAGCGACCCGCGCGCCGCCCTCATCACGCGCGTCGGCGTCGACCTGTCCGAGCGCAGCGTGGGCACCACCGCCATCGGCGCCGCACTCGCGGAACTGCAGCCGGTGTGGCTGCACCGCGGCGAGCACTTCTACGAGCAGACCAGCTGCTACAGCTGCGCCGGCGCGCCGCTGTTCGGGCCCGACGGCGCCTGCGTCGGCATGCTGGACCTCACGGGCATCGACGCCGCCGAACGGCCGGAGCTGAAGCACCTGGTGGTGCAGTCCGCGCGCAGCATCGAGAACGCGTTGACGCTGGCCCGCCCGCACAACCTGGTGTTGCGCCTGAACTGGCCGGGCCGCCTGCTGGGCGACGACGACGACGGCATCGTCTGCCTCGATGGCGAAGGCTGGGTGACCGGCAGCAATGCTGCGGCGCGGCAAATGGTGAGCGGCCTGGCGGGCAACCCGGCGGGGCCGGTCCATTGCAGCGAACTCTTCGCCCAGCCCTGGGAGCCGCTGTACGACCTGGCGCGCTGCGTCGAACAGGCGCCGATGGAGCTGCCGCTCTGGTCCGGCCTGCGCTTGCAGGCCCTGCCCCAGCTGGCCGGCGACGGCGCGGCCGCGGGCGCGCAGCGCGTGCCGCTGCGCGAGGTGGAAATCGCCATGATCCGCAAGGCCGTCAGCGAGGCCCGCGGCAACGTCATGGAGGCAGCCCGGTCCCTGGGTATCAGCCGCGCAACGGTTTACCGCAAGCTCTCGCAAAAAGCCCCGAAAACCCCTTGACTTCCGCCACGGCGGCCTAGAATGGCGCGCAATGCCCGACAGTGGCATGCCAACAAGAAGCCAGCTGGGAGCCCCACGTTCGAAGAACGCGCCGCAAGCCGCGGCGCCGGGAATCGCGCGTGATCAGAAAGGCTGCCGCCCACAAGGCGGCAAGAAGGCGGTACGGATGTTCGGTTTTCGAAAAATCATGGCGCGCGACGCGCGCCAGCGGCGGGAGGGCGAAAGCGACACCGAGGTCGACTCGGCGCCGCGTGGCCACAACCTGGAAGCCGAGTACGAAGCGTTGATCACCACGCAATGCGTGCGCTGGGGCATCGACGAAAAGAGCATCACCCTCGAAGTGCGGCGCCTGGGGCGCACCAACAGCGGCCTCGACATCTACGGCTGCATGATGCGCCTCACGCGCTGGCAGCGCGACTCCGCCCTGCGCGTGCTGCTGGGACTGCCGCTGCTCGAAGCCAAGATCCGCAAGATGGTGCGCAGCCTCTGGCTGGGCGAGGTCAGCCACTTCGGCGGCCTCTGGCTGCATGCGTCCGAGCAGCTCACGTCGACCGAGGCGATGGCGGAGCTGCGGCTGCTGATCCTGCAACTGACGCACGATCCGGAACCTGCGGGCGGCGTGCCGTCCGAGCCCTTCTCCAGTGTGCTGGGGACCCTGGGACCGGCGGACGAACCGCCGGCGCGCTAGCCGGCCCTACTCCCGCAGGGCGATCACCAGGGCCGCGGCCTCGACGCGGGCCACAGCGTGGCTGCCCACGCGCAGGCCGCTCGCGGCATCCGCGAAGCCGACCAGCTGCAAGCCGCCATCCAGCTGCATGGCCACTTCGCCGCCGGTGGCACGCGGTGCGCGCGTCACCGTTCCTTCCAGCAGGTTGGCGCCCGCTTCACCGCTGGCCGCGACCGTGACGGCCGTTGCCTTGCACAAGGCCAGCACATCGAGACCCCGTTGCAACCCCAGCAACTGCGCGCTTTCTCGCGTGATGCGCGACGTCAGGGCAGCGCCGCCGGCCAGCACCAGCACGACGTCGATGGCCCCGGCGCGCGGCCGCACGACCGCGACGCGCGCCGGCAAGTGGTTGCGCATGCTGGTGCGCAAGCCGATGCCCGCCAGCGACGGCCCCGGCTTGGCGAGGCGCTCCAGCACGGCGTCGCGCGCCTTGCCGAGTTCGTCGGCCGCCTGCAGCACCTGCTCGCCGGCCGCGGTCAGCCGGGCACCGCCGCCGCCGGCTCCACCCACCGCCCGCTCCACCAGCGCAGCGCCCGCCAGGTTGCTGAGCGTGTCCAGCGCCTGCCAGGCGGCCTTGTAGCTCACCCCCGCATCGCGCGCCGACTGCGAGATCGAGCCGACCGCGGCGACGCGGCGCAGGATCTCCAGCCGCTTGTCGGCGCTCTGGTGGCCGAGGGCGCCGGCGATCTCCAGGGGCGGCTTCTTGGGCATGGGCGCGATTGTGCCGCCGCCCCTATACTTTCGCTATTCCTTTTTTGAATAGCGAGGCGCTCCGTGGTCCGTGCCGCTGTCTTGTCCCTCCTGCTGGCGGCCGGCACCGCCGGGGCCGCGCAGGTGCAGGTCGCGGTGGCCGCCAACATGGCCGCGCCGATGCAGAAGATCGCCGCCGACTTCGCCCGGGCGAGCGGCCACGAAGCGGTGGTCGCGCTCGGCGCCACGGGCAAGTTCTACGCGCAGGTCCGAAGCGGCGCGCCGTTCGAGGTGCTGCTCGCGGCCGACGACGAGACGCCGGCCAGGCTGGAGCGCGAGGGCTTCACGGTGCCGGGCACGCGCTTCACCTATGCGACCGGGCGGCTCGCGCTCTGGAGCGCGGATCCGGCCGCCGTCGATGCGCAGGGCCGCGTGCTGCAGCGAGCGCCACAGGGCAAGCTCGCCATTGCCGATCCGCGCCTGGCCCCCTATGGCGCTGCCGCCATGGCAACGCTCGAGAAGCTCGGCGTGCTGGCGGCCTGGCAGCCGCACCTGGTGCAAGGCGAGAGCATCGGGCAGGCCTTCCAGTTCGTCGCGACGGGCAACGCGCCGCTCGGCTTCGTCGCGCTGTCGCAAGTGATGGTCGACGGCAAGCTTGCCAAGGGCTCCGCCTGGATCGTGCCGGCCCAATACCACGCGCCCTTGCGGCAGGACGCGGTGGTGCTGAAGCCGGGCGGGTCAAATCCCGCCGCCGCCGCATTCATCAACTATCTGCGGGGCAACGCTGCCCGCGCGACGCTGCGCGGCTACGGCTACGAGGTCCGGTGAGCTTCACGCGCGAAGACCTGCAGGCCCTCTGGCTCACCCTGAAGCTGGCGGGGACCACCACGCTGCTGCTGCTGGTGCTCGCGGCGCCGCTGGCCTGGTGGCTCGCGCAGACGCGCTCGCGCTGGCGCGGCCCGGTGTCCGCGGTCGTCGCCCTGCCCCTCGTGCTGCCGCCAACCGTGCTGGGCTTCTACCTGCTGGTCGCTTTCGGGCCGCAGGGCTGGGGCGGCCAGTTGACGCAAGGCCTGGGACTCGGACTCTTGCCTTTCACCTTCGGCGGGCTGCTGCTCGGCTCGATGCTCTATTCGCTGCCCTTCGCGGTGCAACCGCTGCAGCACGCCTTCGAGGCGGTGGGCAAGCGGCCGCTGGAAGTGGCGGCCACCTTGCGTGCGGGTCCCCTGGACACCTTCTTCCACGTGGTGCTGCCGCTCGCGCGCGGCGGCATCGTGCAGGCCTGCGTGCTGACCTTCGCGCACACGGTCGGCGAATTCGGCGTGGTGCTGATGATCGGCGGCAACATCCCCGAGCGCACCCGTGTCGTCTCCACCCAGATCTACGGGCACGTGGAAGCGATGGAGTACGCGCAGGCGCATGCGCTGTCGGCGGCCTTGCTGGTCTTCAGCTTCACGGTGCTGCTGGCCCTGGCGCTGGTGAACCGGCGCAGCACGCGGGTGTTCGGGTGAGCGCGCTCGCCTTGCAACTGCGGCTCGCGCGCGGCGGCTTCTTGCTGGATGTGGACCTGCAATTGCCGGCCAGCGGCATCACCGCGGTTTTCGGGCCTTCGGGCTCGGGCAAGACGACGCTCCTGCGCTGCGTGGCGGGGCTCGAACAGCCGGACCACGCACGCATCGTGGTCGATGGCGCGACCTGGCAGGACACGGCGCGCGGCATCCGGCTGCCGACGCACGAGCGGCCCTTGGGCTACGTGTTCCAGGAGGCGAGCCTGTTCGATCATCTCGACGTGGCGGGCAACCTCGCGTTCGGCCGCAGGCGGGCCGCAGCGGACGCGACAGCGCTCGAACCCCTCCTGGCGCTGCTCGGCATCGAGCACCTGCTGCGGCGCCGCCCGCACGAGTTGTCGGGCGGCGAGCGCCAGCGCGTGGCCATCGCGCGCGCCCTGGCGACGCAGCCGCGCATCCTGCTGCTGGACGAGCCGCTCGCATCGCTGGACCTCCAGCGCCGGCGCGAGATCCTGCCCTGGCTGGAGAAGCTGCGCGACGAATTGCGCATCCCCATGCTGTACGTGACGCACTCCGGCGACGAAGTGGCGCGGCTGGCGGATCACCTGGTGCTGCTGGAAGCCGGCCAGGTGCGCGCTTCCGGGCCGCTGGCGGAAACCGTGGCGCGCGTCGACTTGCCGGCCGTGGCCGGCGAAGAAGCCGGTGCGCTGCTGCACGGCACGCTGGTGGAACACGACACGCAGTGGCAGCTGGCGCTGGTGCGCTTCGACGGCGGCATGCTCTGGCTGCCCGACCCGGGCCTGCCGCTCGGTCACGCGGTGCGCGTGCGCGTGCTGGCGCGCGACGTCAGCCTGGCGCTGGCGCCGCCCGAGCGCAGCAGCATTCAGAACGTGCTGCCTTGCATCGTGCGCGCGATCGCACCAGGAGCGCATGGTTCGCAGGCGCTGGTGCAGCTGGAGTGCGGCGGCGTGCTGCTGCTGGCGCGCATCACGGCGCGGGCGGTGCATGGGCTGGGGCTGGAAGCGGGGATGCCGGTGTGGGCGCAGGTGAAGTCGGCGGCGCTGGTGGCGTGAGGGGAGCCGCGGTTCCTGCGTCACCACGGCCTACGGGGTCGCGTCGGTTCGGCGTTCGTAGGCCGTGGTGAGCGCGCAGCCGAACCGCGGCTCCCCCTGCGAACCGCGGCTCCCGCTGTATAACCCCGCCATGGACCTCGCCGCCCGCCGCAAACACTTCCGCCAGCTGCACGCCAGCGGCTGCTTCGTGATCCCCAACCCTTGGGACGTGGGCAGCGCCCGCTACCTGCAAGGCCTGGGCTTCCAGGCGCTGGCCACGACCAGCTCGGGCGCCGCCTGGAGCCGCGGCCAGCCCGATGGCGGCATGGGGCTCGAGGACACGCTGGCGCACTTGCGCGAGATGGTGGCGGCCACCGAGCTGCCGGTGAACGCCGACTTCGAGGCCGGCTTCGCGCCCGATGCCGCCGGCGTCGCGCGCAACGTGCGCGCCGCCATCGACACCGGCATCGCGGGCCTCTCGATCGAAGACTCCACCGGCGACGCGGCGCAGCCCTTGCGCGAGCTGGCGTCCGCCGTGGAGCGCATGCGCGCGGCCCGCGCCGCGATCGGCGAGAGCGGCGCCGACGTCCTGCTGGTCGGCCGCGCCGAAAACTTCTTTGCCGGCGTGCCGGACCTGGACGATGCGATCCGGCGCCTGCAGGCCTATGCGGAAGCCGGCGCCGACTGCCTGTACGCGCCCGGCATCCAGACGCGCGAGCAGATCGCCGCAGTGGTGGCCGCCGTGGCGCCGAAACCGGTCAACCTGCTGATCGGATCGGCCAGCCCGCTCATGCTGGACGACGTCGCTGCCCTCGGCGTGCGCCGCATCAGCGTCGGCGGCGCACTCGCGCGTTCCGCCTGGGGCGGCTTCCAGCGCGCCGCGCAACTGATCGCGAAGGAAGGCCGCTTCGATGGTTTCGCCGGCGCAGCCTCGGGCCAGGAGCTCAACGCTTTCTTCCGCGGATCCCGTTGACCCGTAGGGTGGGTTCGCGCCGGCGACCCCACCATTCAGGCTTTCGCCAAAGTCACCCTCCGCACCGCCCGCACCACGCGCGACGGCCCGCCCTCGACCTGCTCGGCCAGGTTGATGCGCCCGTAGCGAAAGGCATCGAGCACCGCCACCATGTCGTCGCCCACGGCCTGGTCCAGCCCGCGCAGCGTGACCAGGGGCAGCGACTGGTTGTTCCAGATCGCCGCGAGGAAGCAGACGATGTCACGGTGGTAGCGCGGATCGCGTTCCTCGGCCAGCCGCAGCAGCCGGTCGAAGGCGGCCAGCCCGAGCTCGGTGGCCTCGTGGGAGCGGATCTCCTCCATCATCAGGCGCGCGCGTTCCAGCACCGTGCCTTCGTGGTCGACGCGCAGGCGGTCGCCCTGCCCCACTACGCGCTGCATGCGCTGGATGCGCTCCATGCTGGCGTCATGCCGCCGCTGGCGTTCGGCTCTGCCCATGGAAGGCCTCCTTCGGGCGGCTGCCGGCGGGTGCGGGCGGCCTGCTGATTCGACTTTGTACTGCAACTCGGGAGCCAGGTTAAGGGGGGTTGCACGGTGGCCTCAGGCCGCGCGCAGCGCGCGCTCGATCGCGGCCTCCAGGCGGTCGTCACCCCAGAACAACTCGCCGTCCACCACGAAGCTGGGCGAGCCGAAGATGCCGCGCTCCAGCGCCCGCTCCGTCTGCTGCTTGAAGGCGTCCTTGATTTCCACCGACGCGGCCAGAGCCTGCACCCGCTGTGGGTCCTGCTTCGCGAACGCGAGCGCCGCCGCCAGGTTCTCGGCCGTTCCCATCAGGACGCCTTGCGTCCAGTGCAGGCGGAAAGCCTCTTCCGTGAAGGGCCTGCACCATCCTTCACGCGCGGCCAGCAACGCGACGCGGCCGATCGGCATCGAATTGAAGGGATAGACCTCCGGCCTGCGGTAAGGCAGGCCCAGCTCGCGCGCCCGCCGCTCGAGATCGGTCCACATGTACCGAGCGCGGGCCGAGCCTTCGGGGAAGGGCATGGGCAGGCGCTGCTCCTCGCGAACGGGATAGAGCCAGAAGGGCTGCCAGTCGATCGCCAGCCCCTTGGCGTCGGCGAGCTTGCCGATGCGGGCGACGGTCAGGTAGGAATAGGTGCTGGCGTACTCCAGCCACAACTCGATCTTGGCCATGGGCTACCTCCGTGCGGCCATCATGGTGCGGCCGCTGCGGTGCGGCGGCTTCAGAGCAAACCCTCAGGCGCCGATGAAGCGCGCTGAGCGCAAGACCGAAAGTCGGCCACACGTTGCGCGACTAGTGCGGATAGTCGTGCGCTTCGGTGATGTGGTGGTGGACCCGGCCCTCGAAGTGGCGGGCCAGGATAGCTTCGGTGGCCGCCTTCGCTGCAGCGCGGGCCGGGCTCGCCAGGGCGGTGTCCACCGCTGCGCGATCCGCATAGCTGATGGCAAGAATCAACGGGATCTCCGGGGCTCCGTCATCGCGCTCGTTGGCAAAGCAGACCCGCACGGCGAGAACGCCCGGAAACGCATTCCAGTGCGGGACGACCTCCACCAGGACCGCGGCGCGAAAGGCTTCCGTCTGCCCTTCCAGGATGCGGCCTTCGAACAGGGCGTAGCGGGTGATCATGAGGCGGGATCCGTCGGGGAGTGGCGTGGCCGGAATCAATGAGCCTAATGGGGATCAAGCGGGATAACAGGGTGGCGGGGCGACGGGTTGGAGCGGCAGGGAGCGGCGTGGGCGGCGCTTGTCAGGCCCTATTTCCATTCGCGATTGACTACTCTCGCCATTAGGTCAGAGTGTCAGCTTGATCGAGGCAAGCTCCACGCCCGTGTCGATCGAATACGAAGGGACTTCCCGCAATCGCGGTAGCGGCATCAAAGTGCCAAGATTGATTTTTGCGGTAGTCAATCTGAACCTTGAAAGGGGAAGTCCATGACCGAGATTACACGAGTGGGTGTGGACCTGGCAAAGCAAGTCATCCAGGTGCATGGCGTCGACGCGACGGAGGCGGTGGTCGTCGCACGCAGCATGAGCCGGCAGAAATTCGCCGCTTGGTGCGCTCAGTTGCCTGGAGGCTGCGTTGTCGCGATGGAAGCATGCTCGGGTGCGCACCACTGGGCCCGCCGACTTCAGCGACTGGGCTTGCAGCCGCGGCTGATCGCGCCGCACTTCGTCACGCCATACCGCATGGAAGGTAAAGGCGGCAAGAACGACGCAACCGATGCCGCCGCCATCTGCGAAGCAGCGTCCCGGCCCAAGATGCGATTTGTCGCCATCAAGAGCTGCGCGCAGCAAGGCGTGCTCTGCGTGCACCGGCTTCGTGAAGCCTACAAGGAGGAGCGCACCGCGTGCATCAACCGCATACGCGGCTTGCTCAGCGAGTTCGGCCTGGTGTTTCCGCTCGGTCCAGGCGCGCTGCGGGCGCAACTGGGCGACGCGCTGGAGGATGCCTCCAACGAGCTTCCTGGCTGTGCGCGCCTCGGATTGGACCGCGCGTTTGCGCATTGGCGCGCTCTGGACGCGGAGATCGCGTGGTGTGATGCACAGATCAGCGACCATGCCAAACAAGATGCCCAGGCGCAGCGCTTGATGCCAATCCGCGGCATCGGCCCCACCAGTGCGAGCGCCCTGGTCGCCTGCGTGGCTGATTTTCGCCAGTTCCGCAGCGCCGGCCAGTTCGCCGCCTGGCTGGGCTGGTGCCGCGGCAGAACTCCAGCGGTGGCAAGGCTTCACTGGGCGGCATCACCAAACGCGGCGAAGACTACTTGCGCACCTTGCTGATCCAGGGCGCCCGCTCCGTCGTGGGTACCGCGGCGCGTCGCAGCGACGCCGTGTCGCGATGGATCCTGCAGCTGCAGCAGCGCATCGGCTGGCAAAAGACGCTGGTGGCCGTGGCCAACAAGAATGCCCGCATCATCTGGGCCGTCCTGGTGCGAGAGCGACCGTATGACCCGCACTATGCCGGCGCACGAACTGCTTCGGCTTAGGGCATTCGACATATAGAACGATTGTCTCTTCAACTCAGGCGCGTAACGCAGATGCACCAAACAGGTCAGACCGGCAGCGAGTGAACTCGGCTAACAGGTAGCGGCCGCGACCGCGCCGATCGAATGGAGCCTCGCTGAGCGGTTGGTATGTGGGTCCGCACACTCCTGTGCAACAAGACCGTTTGTAGATGTGCAGTCTGAATCTGTTGCTGCTATGCCGTCAGGCGCCGACGAAGGAGAGGCTTGAACTAACGGGAAGTCCTTGTAGATCTGTTAGACCACACCTACTGTTCCGCCGTCAGTTTGGCCGTCAGCAAGTCAACGCAGTAAGCAATGTCATGATCCTTCAGAAAGACTTTGCCGAGTGTGTTCGCCAATCCAACCATTGGGACATCCTCGATGATGATCGGCAAGATGTACGCCTCGGGGCGCTTCGATCCTGCTGATTTTCCGATCTCGAACTCGAATCGCGTCCAATCCTTTTCGGGATACTTGGACGAGATGAAGATCACCATATAGAGCGCATCGTTCGCGTAAATGTCTGCGAGGCGCTTCTGCAGATCGACACCCCATAGTTGCGCCTGGTAGTTGAAGTCATAGAAGGGGAAGATTCCCTTCTCCTCCAGACCCTTCACGAAATTCAAGACTGTGGGGCGGTCTTCGCCTGCGAAAGAAACCGCGACATCCCATGGGTATTCGTCGTTCCGAATATGGATGCGTCGACGGACATCGTCCAAGTCCAACAGATTCAGGTAGAAGCGGAAGGTCGGATCCTCAATCGAAATCGATTTTCCCTTCCGATACATGATCACGTCATCGAGTTTGGAGTCCTTAATCACATCGCCAAGGTAGTTGAGGCAGTTGTAATAAGACGTCGATTTCTGATTCTTTTTCTTTGGATCTGTGATAGGCGCGACGATCGTGCGGTACAAGTACTCGGTTGGAATGTCCGATCGCTCGTCTTTGGCAATGGCAGCGACGATGTCGAAGTAGGTGTTGTGAACAGACTTTGCCTGAAGCTTCCCCTTTGAGAGCGCCACGATCTTGTCAAAGTACTTGTGCTCGAAGATGCGTAAGACCTCCTGTCTTATGTTGGCGAGCGACTCATCGATCTCCACTTCAGCGGCTTGCGTTCTCTCAATTCCGTTCTTGATGCATGCCGTGCGGCAAATCGCTTGCACCACTGAAGGAATGCCCTTAGACCCCGCGGCTGTCTCTTGAATGAAACGCTCAGAGAACCGCAGCCGCAGGTGGCCTGCACCTTGCACCATCAATTGGCGCACGAACTTCTCATCCTGCGTTCTCAGATCAAAGACGTCATTCCTGATACCCAGCTCCTTGTCGTTGCCTGCAAGGTCACGAGCGCTAGAGGCAATCCCAATCAGAACGAAGCGAACTGCCTTCTCATGCCAAAGCTTGAGGTCTTCAGACAGGCCATCCTTCACGCTCTCCGACAGATGGTGGAAGTCGTCGATGATGACCAATCGCTGAGAGGCAAGGTAAGGCGCGATTTCGTCGTAGGTCGGGTCCACTCCGACGATAGCGCCGAGCATCTCCAAGTAGTTCGTGTGGTGCTTGTATTCACGCCCGTTGATCAGCAATATCTCCGTGGGTTTGATGCCCAGATCTCGAAGAATCTTGTTGACCACCGTCGTCTTCCCGGAGCCAGATGCACCAGAAATCGTCACGTGCTTTCCCTTCGCCCGAAGCGCGGACTTGATGAAGGGGTACTCCTTCGGGTCAACATACGTATGCTCAGGAAAGGCCGCCTCGTTAAACACGGCTTCTAGGTCGAGCACCGGAGCTTCTTGCATTTTTCTTCTTCGGTTGTTGATTGACGACAGCGTCGGATTGTGCGGTCTAACGTGAAGGTGACCGGCGCGTTGCGGCAAGGGGCCGCACGGTGCACAATTTCCAACGGCACTGTGCGGCCCCTTGCCGCAACGTGTCCGAGTCGACCGATTTGTTAGAGCTCATTCACCACCTTCTTGGCGCCAACTTTCTCGCCCAGAATCTCGCGCCAATGATCTCGGCTGGCATAGTGTGAATGGTAGTAGGTCGGCTGCTCGCGGTCGAACTCCTTCAGCAATTCGTTGCGGACCGCCCTCCACAGTTCGAATGTGAGCTCCCGAAGTTTCGCGAGCTTCTCCTGGGTTGCGTTGGAGCCAAACCCGACCGCCAGCACCGCCGCGTGAATTTGCTTAATAGGCTCGAACGGGTACAGCCCCCGCTGTCCGTCGCGCTCACCGAGGTTCATGAACACACCTCGAATCTCGTCGATCGCGATACTCAGCCGCTGAAGGACTACGGCGTACTGCTCCTGAGTAGGATTGTGCAAGTACGTGTACTGATTCGCGACCTGAATAGTCTCAACCAGCTTCGACCACAGCGACCTCAACTGCTGCATGTAGCTACTTCTCCTTTGCAAGCAGTAGCCAAGCCAAGCTGCAGGTAACGCAATCAGGAGGGGCATGAGATCCTTGTACGTCGCGTACACCCACTGACCGTTGGTCTGATCTACGAGTCGAATAGAGACCGCGGCGATCACTGCAACTGCGTAGAAACCAATCACCCACTGAAACCGGATACGAAGGCTGTGCTTTGTCATCGGTGTCTCCTGTGACCTCTAACGTGATATAGAGCGCCAACCCGCCGCCAATTCCACACCTTCATGTAACCGCATCGAAAACACCGTCAACTCCTCCCCACTGCAAGGTTCCGATTTCTATCAGCTTTCCCCCGCCCCACCAATCCCCGTTACATAAACTGGAATCAAATCCGCCATGCGCGAGTTTCCACCCTCGGGCGAATCCGTAGACCGGCGTATCGCCCATGCGCGATCCCGCCTACCCTCGATGGGGGCACCCACGCAAGTTCGTCTTCACCCTCGCGCCAGCGCCAGCGCCAGCCGCGCCCCAACCTCCGCGTTGTGCTTCACCAGCGCAATATTGGTCGCCAGGCTGCGCCCGCCCGTCAGCGCCTTGATGCGCGCCAGCAGAAAGGGCGTGACCGCCTTGCCCACCACGCCCTGCGCCGCGGCTTCGTCCAGCGCCTGCCGCGTAATCCGATCGATCTCCTCGCGCGGCATCGCGGCGCCCTCGGGCACGGGCGTGCTCAGGACCACGCCGCCTTCCAGGCCCAGCTCCCACTTCGCGCGCAGGAACCCCGCCTGCTCGCGCGGATCGTCATAGCGGTAGTCGGCGCGAAAGCCGCTGTCGCGCGTGTAGAACGCGGCGAAGTTGTCCTGCTCGCAAGACAACACCGGCACGCCATGCGTCTCCAGGTATTCGAGCGTGAGTCCGATGTCCAACACCGACTTGGCGCCCGCGCACACCACGCACACAGACGTCTTCGCGAGCTCCTGCAGGTCGGCCGAGATGTCGAAGCTGGTCTCCGCGCCCCGGTGCACGCCGCCGATGCCGCCGGTGACGAACACCCGCATGCCCGCCAGGGCGGCGCAGATCATGGTGCCGGCGACCGTCGTGGCGCCGAGACCGCCGCCGGCCAGCACCGCCGGCAGGTCACGCCGGCTCACCTTCGCGGCTTCGCCGGAGCGACCGAGCAGTTCGAGTTCCTCGTCGGACAGGCCGATCCGGATGCGCCCGCCCATCACCGCGATGGTCGCGGGCTCGGCGCCCAGTCCGCGGATGACCGCTTCCACCTCGCGCGCGGTGCGCACGTTCTCGGGATACGGCATGCCGTGCGCGATGATGGTGGATTCCAGCGCGACGATCGCGCGGCCTTCGGCCTGCGCCGCGGCCACGGGCGCGCTGAAGGCGAGCCGGTCCTTCATGGCCGGCCCAGGAACAGGTAGAAGGCGTTGTAGCCGCGGGCCGCATGTCCGGCGGCCAGGTAGAGCGGGCCGATCGGCGTGTCCACGCCGAACAGCAGCGAGCCGGAATACAGCGTGCCCTGCTGGTTGCCGGGAACCAGCGGACGCCCCATGCGGCCGACCTCGAGCGAGCCTCCCACGTAGATTCCCTCCAGCAGCTGCCAACGTGCGACGCGATTGTAGTAAACGAGCCGCGCGAACCGCAGGTCCTCGCCGATCAGCGCGCCGGTGGGATAGCCCGATTGCTGCAGCATGCCGCCCCACTGGAACTGCCGCACCGGCGGCAGCGGATCGGAGCCGTAGCGCTGCCCCACCTTCACGCCCAGCTGGAAGGTGTGGTCGTCGAAGGACTTGACGTAGGTGCCGGCCAGTTCCAGTCGGGTGTAGTTGCCTTCGCTGCCCAGCTCCTTGCGTGCGGCAAGCACTTCGACGCTGCCGCCATAGCCCGCCCGGGGAAAGCTCACGCTGTCCAGCTGATCGACCAGCGCGCGCCAGGTCACGGCCCCCTCGTACTGGTAGCCGTCGGGCGCGGCAACGACCGGCAGGCCGGTGTCGAGCGACGTGCGCCAGCGCGAATACACGAGGCCCAGCCGGGTTTCACCGTAGCGGGTGAACTGCGCGCCGGCCTCCAACGCCACGGCGGTCGCACTGGTGTCGTAGCTGGCCACGCGCTGGTCGTTGCTGAAGACGTCGGTGGTGCGGCGTTCGTGCTCGATGCGCGGCACCACGAACAGGCCCGGGCCCTTCTGCAGCGGCTGGTGGAACTGCAGGCCCAGGCGGTTGGTGCGGCCCACCTGGGCGTCGGTGCGGAACTCGCCGCCCAGGTCGTTCAGCCAGGTCATGCGGTAGCTGGCCAGCAGGTTGAAGAAGGAGTCGCCCTTGAAGTCGGACGAGAGGCCCAGCCCCATGCGCAGGTAGTTCGGGCCCCAGGACTTCTCCGCGGCGTCGACCGCCAGCACGCGCTGGCCGGGCTCCTCGAGGAAGCGGTAGCCCACATGCTCGAAGTCGCCGGTGCCGTACACCCGCCGCATGTCGCGGTCCAGCACCTTCTGGTCGACGGGCTGCCCCACCTGGGTCTCCATCACCGCCAGCGCCGTGGCGGGGTTCACGCGCTGCAGGCCTTCGAAGCGGATCTCGTCCACGGTGGGCAGCGGCGTGCGGTCGATCGCGATGCGGCGCTGCTCCCAGGCCACGTAGGCCTCGGGCGGCAGCGCATAAGGCGCGAGCTGCGCGGCGACCGCCCGCGCCGCCGCTTCGCCCAGCGGCACTGGCACGTCGAGGTGGTCGAAGTCGGCAGCCGAGAATTCGCCCAGCAGCGGCAGGATCAGGATGTCGCGCGGGCCCAGGCTGGCCAGCGAGCGCTGCACGTTCTGCTCGGTGAGGATGCTCACCATCTGCGCGGTGACCCCGAGGATGGAATTCAGCGATTCGGCGCTGCCCAGCGGCGTGCCGAGGTTGACGGCGATCACCAGGTCCGCGCCCATCGCGCGCGCCACATCCACCGGCAGGTTGTTGGTAAGCCCGCCATCCACCAGCAGGTGGCCTTGCAGCCGCACCGGCTCGATCGCGCCCGGCACCGACATGCTGGCGCGCATGGCCGCGGGCAGGTCCCCTTGCGACAGCACCACCGGCTTGCCGGTGATCAGGTCGGTGGCGACGGCGCGAAACGGAATGGGCAGGCGGTCGAAGGTCTGGATGCCGCCGGCGCGGCTCAACTCACGCAGCACGCTTTCGAGTTGCACGCCCGAGACCAGGCCTCGCGGCAGGGCCAGTCCCTTGCTGCCCAGCCCCAGCTCGAACGGCGCGAGGTTGGTGGCGTCGTCGCGCTTGAGGTGGACGGAACGCTCCTCGCGCGGCGGCAGGTCCTTGAACAGCAGCCGGGTCGACATCTTGGAGAGCACCGCCTGCATGTCGTCGATGGGGGTGCCCGAGGCGTAGGCCGCGCCGACGATGGCGCCCATGCTGGTGCCGGTGACGCAATCTACCGGCACCCGCATCTCCTGCAGCACCTTGAGCACGCCGACGTGCGCCGCGCCGCGCGCGCCGCCGCCCGAAAGCACCAGGCAGATCTTGGGCCGCGCGCCCGCCTGCGGGGCCGCGGGCTGCGCCTGCGCGTGCCCCTCGCCGGCGAGGGTGAGCGCCGCGACAGCGGTAGCCAGCATCCAGGCGCGACAGGTCACGCAAGCATGTTCGTGCCTGGGTCGCGGCCGTCCTATTGGACAAAAGTCCCATAAACCCGGAGGCGATGCCTCAGGGTGGTGCGCCCTTGGCCGCGGCCGCCCGCAGCTTGTCCTTCTTGCTGGGGCGGCGCCCCTTGATGCCGCCGGTGCCGGCGTCGGCGCGCGGTGGCGCCTCCGTTTCGACGGGCTCGAAGCCGGGCACCTGCTCGCGCGGCAAGGCCAGGCCGTTGCGCTTTTCGATCAGCCGCAGGTGCGGCTCGGTGGCCGCGCTGGTGAAACTGATCGCCAGGCCGGCGGCGCCCGCGCGCCCCGTGCGTCCGATGCGATGCACGTAGTCGTCGGCGGAGCGCGGCAGGTCGTAGTTGACGACCACGTCGAGGCCCGCGATGTCGATGCCGCGGCCGGCCAGGTCGGTGGTGACCAGCACGGTCCACGCGCCTTCCTTGAAGCCGCGGAGCACGTCGGTGCGCCCGCCCTGGCTCAGCTCGCCGTGCAGGGCCGCGGCCTGCACGCCGCGCGCACGCAGCTTGGCGGCGACGTGCTCGGTCGCATGGCGCGTGGCGACGAAGACCAGCACGCGCGGCCACTTGCCTTCTTCGACCAGGTGGCGCAGCAGCTCGGTGCGGCGCGGCGCATCGACCGCGATCACGCGCTGGGTGATCTGCGGCTCCGAGCGCGCCTGCGTCGCCGCTTCGACCCGCACCGCGTCACGCAGCAGCGCATCGGCCAGCGCCTGCACCTCGGCGGGAAAGGTGGCGGAGAACAACAGGTTCTGCCGCTGCGCGGGCAAGGCGGCCAGCACGCGCTCGCGCTCGGCGGCGAAGCCCAGGTCCAGCAGGCGGTCGGCCTCGTCCAGCACCAGCGCCTCGACGATGTCCAGCCGCAGCGCGTTGCGTTCCATCAGGTCCAGCAGCCGGCCCGGCGTGGCGACGACGATGTCGGCGCCACCGCGCAGCGCCATCATCTGCGGATTCACCGACACGCCGCCGTGCAGGATGGACACCCTGGGCGGATGCGCGCTGGCGCCGCCCAGGCGGCGGAACACCTCGCCGACCTGCGTCGCCAGTTCGCGCGTAGGCACCAGCACGAGCACGCGCACGCGGCGGAAGGCGCGTTGCCGGCCTTCCGCGAGGCGCTGCAGCAGCGGCAGCACGAAGGCGGCCGTCTTGCCCGAGCCCGTGGGCGCGAGCCCCAGCAGGTCCTGGCCGCGCAGCAGCGGCGGGATCGCCTCGACCTGGATTGCCGAGGGCGCGAGGTAGCCGACTTCCTTGCACGCGTGCGCGAGCGCGGGCGCCAGCCCGAGCGATTCGAAGGTGGCCGCCGTCATGGCGAGCGGTGCAGACGCGGCGCGGACAACGCTTGCAGGCTTTCGGCGATCGCCTGGTCGACGTCGCGCCACTTGCCGCCGAGTTGCGCCGCAGCCAGCGCCTTTTCCAGCGCGCGCAGGTCACGCACGCTGGGCGCGACCTTGATCTGCGCGATGGCGGCGGCCGGGTTGCCGGCGCGCAGGACGGCCAGCACCTTGTCGGGCCAGGGAGAGGGGCGTGCCAATGCGGTCTTTCTTCAGGGCGGTGAAACCCGCATTGTCACCGCACGTGCTGCGCGGCGGGCGTCAACGGCGTCCGCCGCCGCCTCCGCCCCGGCCGCCACCGCCGCCGCCGCCACCCCAGCCGCCACCGCCACCCCCGCGGCCGGCGCCGGTGGCGGCCATGCCGCCGCCGCCACCGCCGGTCCAGCCTCTTCCGCCGTGGCCGCCATGGCCACCGTGGCCGCCATGGCCGCCATGGCCGCCATGACCGCCGTGGTAGTACCCGCCCCCCGAGCAGCACCAGATGCCGGTGGAGAGCCAGAACGCGTCGTACCAGTAGGCGCCGTAGTACGGGTAGGCATACGGATAGGTGTAGGCATACGGGTACACATAGGGATAAGCGTAGCCGTAGGGGTACGTGTAGGGATAGACATACTGGCCGGCGGGCGCGCTGCCGTCGGCCGTCTCCGTCACGGTGGAAGTCGTTCCTGCCTGGACCACGTTGGCGGGGTAGTAATACGGGTAGCCGTAGGGCGCGTACGCGCAGCCGCCCAGGCCCGCGCAAAGGGCCAGGGACAAGAGAACGGACTTCATGCGCTTCTCCAGGCGGCTTGCGACGGCGCCGCTGGGGTATTCATACGCCGGGCGCCGGGCGCACGCAAGGGGCCCTTGGGCCCGCGCCAGGTAAAGATCAGGCTGCGGCCAGCCATTCGTCAACTTTGGTTTCGAGCATGCGCAGCGGCATGCAGCCATCGCCGAGCACCTGCGCGTGGAAGGCGCGGATGTCGAAGCGCTCGCCCAGCTTCGCGCGCGCCTTGTCGCGCAGCGCCAGGATGCGCAGCTCGCCCACCTTGTACGCGGTTGCCTGCCCGGGCCACGCCATGTAGCGCTCGATCGCCCGGCGCGCATCGTCTTCGCTGGAACCGTCGTTCTCGCGCGAGTACGCAATCGCCTGCTCGCGGGTCCAGCCCTTGGCATGCAGTCCGGTATCGACCACCAGCCGCAGCGCACGCAGCATCTCCATCTGCAGGCGCCCCAGCCAGGCATTGGCGTCGTCGTACAGGCCGAGCTCGCCGCCCAGGCCTTCGGCATACAGCGCCCAGCCCTCGCCGTGCGCGTCCCACCAGGCGCCGCGGCGGAAGCTGCTGGTGGCGCTCTCCTGCTGCAGCGCGATCTGGTAGTGGTGGCCGGGCTGGCCTTCGTGCAGGAACAATGCCGCCATCTGCGTGGTGCGCGCCGTCTTCGCGTCGGTGAACGCGGCGAAGAAGACGCCGGGGCGCGACCCGTCGATCGAGGGCGGCACGTAATAGGAGGACGCGGTGTCGCGCTGCAGCGGGTCGACCGGCCGGATCTCCAGCCTGGCCTTGGGGGCGCGGGCGAACAGGCGCGGCAGGCCGGCCTGCACGCGCTCGTTGATGGCGCGGTAGGCGGCCATCACTTCGTCGTCGGTGCGGAAGGGCGTGAGCTCCTTGCGCGTGTCCAGCGACTGGAAGAAGGCCTGCAGGTCGCCGCGGAAGCCGAAGCGCTCCTTCACCTTCTCCATCTCGCCGCGGATGCGCGCCACTTCGCGCAGGCCCAGCGCGTGGATCTCCTCCGGCGTCATGTCGGTGGTGGTGAACGATCGCACCAGCAGCTCGTACCAGCCGGCGCCGCCGGGCAGCGCGCCAAAACCCGCCGTGGTGCGGGCGGCCGGCAGGTAGCGCTCGCGCATGAAGGTGCGCAGGCGGCCCACGGCCGGTGCCAGCTGTTCGCGCACCAAGGTCGTGTAGGCCTCGCGCAGCCGCGGGCGATCGGCCTCGGGCACGGTGGCGGGGAAGTTGCGCACGCCGGCCAGGTAAGGGCTCTGCAGCGGATCGGCCGGCAGCAGGCCATCGAGCTGCGGAAAAGTGCGTTCGACCAGCGCCCGCGGCAGCACGATGCCCGCGGCCATGCCCTCCTGCATGTTGGCAATGGCCTGGTCGATCCAGCCCGGTACGCCGCGCAGGCGCTGCAGGAAGTGCTCGTAGTGCAGCGTCGTCTTCATGGGCTGCGAGCCCTCGCCGCCCGCCCATTGCGCGAGCCGCACCGGCAGGCCGCCGGCGTGCGTCACGGGCATCAGGTGGTGCGGCACCGCCATCAGGGCGAGGCGATCTCGCGCATCCCAGGCCAGCAGGTCGCGCGTGATGCGGTCGTCGCGCGAGAAGCTGGCGCCGTCCATGGCCTGCAATCGCGCCAGGGTGCGCTCGTAGAAGGCGCGCTGGCGCGCACGGTGCGCCGGAGCGATCTCGATCTCGAAAGCCGCTTCGTAGGCGGGGTCGCCGGCGTTTTCGGTCGCCTCCAGCGGGAACAGCGCGAAGATGCCGCGGTAGTAGTCGTCGGCGATCTGCTGCACCGGCGTCGCGGCGGCTTGCGCCCAGGCGGCGGGGGCGGCAAGACTGGAAACGAGGGCCGCGTTGAACGCGCGGCGCGAAAGCGTGCTTGGGTTCATCTGGTTCATGTCAGGCGGACTCGACGCGCACCTTGCGCAGGTGCTCGCGCAGCGCGGCGATCCGGTGTTCGAGTTCTTCGGTGGCGGCATGCAGGGCGTCCTGCTCCACCACCCGGCTCTGGCGCGCGGCCCAGTGCAGGCCCATGGTCGCCAAGCCGCCGAAAGCGCGGTGCGCGAGGAACTGCACGTCTTCGCGGTCGCCGGCGGCCAGCGCGCGCGCCATGGCGTCGACGGTCTCGCGCTGCGAGCGCATGAAGCCGGGAAAGACCTCGAGCCACTCGGGGTCCACGATCACCACCTCGTCTTCGAGGCTGCTGGTGACGGTGGTGGGCCGATCCGCCGCTTGGCGTTCCTGCTGCTGCAGCTTGCCTTCGAGCTCGCGCAGGGTCATGAGCAGCGCTTCGCGGTTGACCGGCTTGACCAGGAAGCGGTCGGCGCCCGCGGCCAGCGCGCTCGCGGCCGAAGCCTCGTCGTCGTTGCCGGACAGCATCACGACGTGGCAGTGCGGCAGGTCCTGCTCCGCCTGGTACGCGCGCATCCACTGCACCGTCTCGATGCCGCTCTTGAACGGCATCTCCATGTCGATCAGCAGGTAGTGCGGCCAGCGCCGCGCCATGGCCTCGGTGGCGGCCTGGCCGTTCGCCGCGGTCTCCACGTCGAACGGCGGCGACGGCAGGAAGCGGCGCGTGATGAGCCGCGTGTATTCGTCGTCGTCCACCAGCAGCACGTCGCGCGGGGGGATGTCGTCGACCCAGCGCTCCACCGGCTGCTCGGCCAGCGCCGCGGGAGCCGGAAGCGGGGCGTCGCCCTTCAGGCGCGGCAGGGTCAGCGTGAGCGTGGTGCCTTGCGTGGCGCTGGTCTGCAGCGAGACGTCGCCGCGCTGCGCCCGGGCCATCAGCCGCGCGGAATACGTGCCCAGCCCGGTGCCGCCGCTCTTGCCGCTGGTCACGTACTTCTCGAAGAAGCGCTGCGCGATCGCTTGCGGCACCTCACCGGGGTTGTGCACGCGCAGCGCCACGGTCTCGCCCGGCTCCAGCGTCAGCAGCACGCGGTTACCCGGGCCGGCCGCTTCCACCGCGTTCTTCACCAGGTTGGCCAGGATCGAATAGCACAGGAGCTCTTCGCCGCGCACGTAGACCGGGACGGGCTCGCCCTGCAGCTGCAACGTGACCGAGTTCGCCTCGGCGTAGGAATGCAGGTCCACCAGCACGCGCGTGGCCACCTCGCGCAAGTCCACCGCCTGCGGCCGCAGGTCGTAGCTGCCCGTTTCCATCTTGAACAGGCCCAGCGACAGGTTGACCATCTCCAGCATCCGGAAGCCGGAGCGCTGCAGCACGCCCACCAGCTCGCGCTGCTCGGTGTTGAGCCGCGGGTCGTCGCGCAGCAGGCGGGTGGCGCCCAGGATGCTGTTCAAGGGGGTCTTCAGGTCGTGGCGCGACATGCGCTCCACGTCCTCGCGCAGGCGGGCGTTTTCCTCCAGCGAGCGGTTGCGCTCCTCGGCGTTCAGCGCCTCGCTCAGGCGCCGGCCGATCACTACGGCGGGCGACAGCATGAACAGCGCGAAACCGATCGGCGTGAACTTGCGGCCTGCGCCGATCGAGCCGATCAGCAGCAGGTCGAGCGCCAGCGCCACCACGATCGCCAGCATGCCGGCCAGCAGGATGCGCGCGTCGGCCGGCGTGCGCCGCCGCGCGCGCACGATCGCGGCCACCACGTACAGGCTCATGGCGACTGCGACGGCCTGGCCCGGGACGGCGGCGTGCGAGTACACGGCCGGAGGAAGCAGCACGACGGCGCAAGCCGCCACCGCCAGCGTGCCCACCACCCCCTGCGCCACCCGCTTGTGGATCTCGGCGGGGAACAGGCCGCGCAGCGTGAGGAAGAACAAGGCCATGGCCGCCACCCAGGTCAGGTACTCGGCACGCATGTAGGCGAACCAGGACACCTGCGCCGGCAGCGGCCGCAGGAACAGCCGCTCGCCGATCAGGTCGGTGTAGCAGGCCATCGCCAGGCAGAACAGCCCGAACACGAGCGGCACGCGCTCGCGCCGCCGCACCGCGTAGAAGATCAGCGCGATCACGCCCATGAACAGGTAGGCCGACAGCAGGAAGGCGTTGTAGATGATGCGCGACTCGCGCTGCTGCTCCAGCGCGTCGGGCGTGCCCAGCAGGATAGGCCGGACCATGCCGCCCGCCCGGTGGTCGAAGTTGGACTCGTGCAGCGTCAGCCGCAGCGGACAAGCGAAGGGCCGGGTGATCGGCGTGCGGTTGAATACGGCCGCCCAGCTCTGGTCCGCGGAGGGACCGGGAACGCCATGTTCGGCGACGAGGGTGCCGTTGATGAAGAGGCGGCCGGCCGTGCGCTGCGCCATGGCTTCGACGGCCAGCGCCTGGCCCGCGGGGCAATCGACCTGCAGCACGTAGCTGCCCCAGCCCGCGCCGCCCGGCGGCTTGCCGCCGGCAGCCAGGTCGTTCCACGCGGCCGGCACCGTGGCGAAAGCGCGCGTGGGCAGCTGGCTCCAGTTCGGATCCACGAACTGCTGCCAGGCAAAGCCCCACTCGCCCTGCAGCGGCAGCGGCTCCGCGGGCACGGCCGCCAGCGCCATCCGCCCTTGCACGGCCACGAGCGCCGCGCCCCCGGTGGGGGCGGCGTGGGCCAGCAGCGGCAGCAAGACGAAAAGCAGGGAGGCGAGGATCCGCCGGCCAAGCGACATGCCGCGAGTTTAGGGCCCGCGGCGGCTACTCCGGTGCGGCTATGCTGGCATTTGCAGTACTCCTTGCGCCATGACCAACCCGCTGGACACCCTCCTTGCCCTGCCCGGCCCGCGTTCCCTGCGCGCGCTGGACTGGCCTCGGCCGCTGGACGTGCTGGTGATGGCGCCCCATCCCGACGACTTCGACGCGATCGGCCTGACGCTGCGCCACCTGCACGGGCTGGGGCACCGCCTGCAGCTCGCCGTGCTCACGGGCGGCGCCGGCGGGGTCGAGGACGGATTCGAAGGGGCGGTGGACGCCGCCGCCAAGGTGGCCTTGCGCGAGGCCGAACAGCGCGCCAGCTGCGCCTTCTTCGGCCTGCCGGCCGATCGGCTGCAGTTCCTGCGCCTGTGGGAAGGCGCGCCGGAATCCGAGGATGCGGCGCGCCTGCGTGCGTGGATGGCGGCGCGGCCGGCCGACCTGGTCTTCCTGCCGCACGGCAACGACAGCAACAGGACGCACCGGCGGACCTACGAAGCGGTGCGCGCGGCGGCCGCGGCGATCGGCTCGCAAGCCTGGGCCTGCCTCAATCGGGACGCGAAAACGCTGGGCATGCGGCCTGACCTCGTCTTCGAATTCGGCGAGGAAGAAGCGGCCTGGAAGGCGCAGTTGCTGCGCCACCACCGCTCGCAGCAGGAGCGCAACCTGCGCACCCGCGGCGAGGGTTTCGACGCGCGGGTGCTGGCGGTGAACCGCGAGGCGGCGCGCGAGGTGGGCGAGCCGCTGCCTTACGCGGAGGTGTTCGAGCTCCAGCGGTTGGGGCCGCCCTCGCCCTAGGCCAACTCAGGCGGCCGACGTGTCGCCCGGCACCACCGTTGCGACGCCGCGCGAGCGCAGGTAGAGACGGCCAAAGAGGACGGTGAACACCGCGAAGATCACCACGTTGCTCCAGGCGGAAGACGGCACGATGGGATCGGTCGCCTGCAGGTACAGCGTGACCACCAGCCCCAGCACGTCGCCCACCAGGTTGCCGAGCACCAGGCCGCGCACCTGCTCGGCGCCGGCACCGGCGTACGACCAGTTGATCACCGCCAGGGCGATCAGCAGGGAGCCGTACAGCATGCTGTTGTAGTTGCCCGGACTGTTCAAGGTCAGCGCGCCATGCATCTTGAGCAGCAGGTTGGGTGCCAGCACCAGCACGACGCCGAAGGCGGCCATGATGACGGCCGACAACTTGAATACGGTGGATTGCGACATGGGGTCCCCTCTTCTCGGTGGCCGCGGATTGCGGTGCCGGGGTTTTGGCACTGGGGAAGGCGCGTGTCAAGAGTCGCGAAGTTCGGTCTACATTACCGCCGTGAAATTCATCGACTCCTACGTCAACGCAGAACATCGCTTCAGCCTCGGCCGCGAAGTCGAATCCGGCCGCTTCTACCTGTCCATCCCCGTGTCCAACCGGCTGGCGGACTACGAGGAGTACTACGAACTCAGCCAGGCAGCCCACGACGCCTATCCAGGGAACCTGCCGGAGATCCTCCGGTTCGTGAACCGTTGCAAGGCGAGGATGTGCGACGAGCTGCTGCTCGTCCCGCCAGGCCGGGATCGCGGGGTCGCCTAGCAGGCCGGCCTACTTCCCCGCATTCGGAAAGAACAACTGCTCCCCGCCGATCCGGTAGGCAGCGATCACGCCCTGCCCCGCCGGGGAAGTCACCCAGTCGATGAACTTCTGCGCCTCGGCCGCCTTCACGTGCGGATACTTGTGCGGGCTCACCAGCATCACGCCGTACTGGTTGAACAGGCGCTTGTCGCCTTCCACCAGCACCGCGAGATCCGCGCGGTTCCTGAAACTGAGCCAGGTGCCGCGGTCGGCCAGCACGTAGGCGCTGGTGGAGGCGGCGATGTTGAGCGCCGGGCCCATGCCGCAGCCGCATTCCTTGTAGCCGCGGCCGCGATCGGCCAGGCCGGCCTGGGCCCAGTAGCGCTTCTCGGCGGCGTCGGTGCCGCTCTTGTCGCCGCGCGACACGAAAGGCGCCTTGGCCGCCGCGACCTTCTTCAGCGCCGCGACGATGTCCTGGCCGCGAACGCCGACCGGATCGGACTTCGGCCCGACCAGGATGAAGTCGTTGTACATCACGGCGTAGCGGCGCGGCGCGTAGCCTTCGGCCACGTACTTCTCCTCCGCCGCCGTGTCGTGCACGAACAGCACGTCGGCGTCGCCTCGCCTGGCCATGTCGATGGCCTGGCCGGTGCCGACGGCCACGACCTTCACGCCGATGCCGGTCGCCTTGGTGAAGGCGGGCAGCAGGTGGCCGAACAGGCCCGATTGCTCCGTGGACGTGGTCGACGCCATCACGATGGTGGCCTGCGCCAGCGCAAGGCCGGGCAATTGCAGGGCCGCCGCCGCGATCAGCAGCAGGAAGGCTCGCTTCATCCCAGCTCCCCCTTCACGAACAACTCGGCCTCGCGCGAGGTCGTCCCCAGCGGCCCTTCGAAGAAGTCCTGCACCGGCAGGTCGGCCAGCACCTTGCCGTGTTCCAGGTAGACCACGCGTGTCGCCAGGCGCTTGACCTGTCCCAGGTTGTGGCTGGCGAAGACCAGCGTCATGCCCGAGGCCGCGAAGTCCGCCATCAGCGCCTCGACATCGCGCTTGGCATGCGGGTCGAGGCTGGCGGTGGGCTCGTCGAGCAACAGCACGTGCGGCCGCAACGCCCACGCCCGCGCCAGCGCCAGCCGCTGCAGCTGGCCGCCGGACAAGGTGCGCGCATTCTGCAAGGCTACGCCGCCGAGGCCCACGCGGCCCAGCGCCAGCATCGCGTCCAGCCGCGCCTGGTGCCAGCGCGTGCCGCGCAGCCACAGGCCCAGGGCCACGTTGCTGAGGGCCGAGGCGCGCAAGGCAAAGGGCCGCTGGAAGACCATGGCCTGGCGCAGCGACCCGTCCTTCAGGATGGAGCCCGTGTTCGGACGCAGCAGCCCGTGCAGCACGCGTAGCAGCGAGCTCTTGCCGCTGCCGTTGGCGCCGATCAACGCCACCCGTTCGCCCACGCCGATGCGCAGGTCCACGCCTTGCAGCGCCGCCAGCCCGCCGTAGCGCAGCGTCACGCCCTTGAGCTTCACCCAGGCGCTCATCCCCCCGCCCCTTGCAGCGCACCGAGGCCCTCGGCACGGGCGCCCCGCCAGCGCGCCACCGCGGCGATCAAGGCATTGAGCGCCAGCACGACCGCCAGCAGCACGATCCCGAGGGCCAGCGCGAGCGGCAGGTCGCCCTTGCTCGTTTCCAGCGCGATCGCCGTCGTCATGACGCGCGTGAAGCCGTCGATGTTGCCGCCGACGATCATCACCGCGCCCACTTCCGAGATCGCGCGTCCGAAGCACGCGAGCAGCACGGTCAGCAAGGCATAGCGCTCGTCGAAGGCCAGCAGCAGGCTGCGCAGCAGGCGGCCGGCGCCCAGCGACTGCAGTTGTTCGCCATTGGCGCGGTCCGCATCCTCCACCACTTGCCGGGTCAGCGCCGTGCACACGGGCAGCACCAGCAGGGCCTGCGCGAACACCATGGCCTGGAAGGAGAACAGCCAGCCCAGCGCACCCAAAGGCCCGCTGCGGGAGAGCAGGAGATAGACGACGAGCCCCACCACCACGGATGGGACCGCGAGCGAGGTGTTCAACACCGTGACCAGGGCCCCGCGGCCGGTGAAGCGGGTCACCCCCAGCCAGGCGCCCAGCACCAGGCCGAAACCGCAGGCGAGCAGGCAGGCCGCGCCGCTGACGGCCAGGGAGCGCGAGACGATGGACCAGAGCGTGGTGTCGGCGCCGGCGATCAACCCGAGGGCCCGCGCCAGGCCGTCGGCGAAAGTATTCATGGCGGGATGGTAAAGCTGCCCGCTCATCCGGCTGCATGGGGCTTGCGAGCTATGAAAGCCCGTACATACCTGTCGGAGTCGTCCTACGTCTCCGCCATCCGGGACCGACGAAACTCTCCTACTGCTCACCTGGGACGTAAGAACCCGGTAGTACGCATTCGAATTCGCTTTGCATTACGGAGACGCCATGGACGCAGCGACCCGGCCCAGGGCCACCAAGACCAAGACCCGCAGCGCCGCAAAGAAGTCCCCGCCTCAAGCCGCCCGAGACGACGACGCGCAGTCGCGCCAGATCCTCGCGGCCATGATCGCCTTCTCCGAAGGCGACTTCGACGCGCGCCTGCCGGTGGACTGGCCGGGCACCAACGGCCGCATCGCCGAAGCCTTCAACCGCACCATCCACCACGCGCAGATCGTCACGCGCGAAGCCGATCGCATGAGCGCCTCGGTGGGCCGCGAAGGCCGGCTCTCGCAGCGGATGGCCGTGCCGGGCGCCGTGGGCGCGTGGGCGTCGCAGGTGGAATCGCTCAACACGCTGATCGACGACCTCGTGCGGCCCACCGCCGACATCGCGCGCACGATCGGCGCCGTCGCCAAGGGCGACCTCGCGCAGCCGATGGACCTGCAGGTGGACGGCCGGCCGCTGAAGGGCGAGTTCCTGCGCTCGGCCAAGCTGGTGAACACCATGATCGACCAGCTGTCGGTCTTCTCCTCCGAAGTGACGCGGGTGGCGCGCGAAGTGGGCACGGAAGGCAAGCTGGGCGGCCAGGCCAAGGTGAAAGGCGTGTCGGGCGTCTGGAAGGAACTGACCGACTCGGTCAACCAGATGGCCGGCAACCTCACGGCGCAGGTGCGGAACATCGCGGACGTGACCATCGCCGTGGCCAATGGCGACCTGTCCAAGAAGATCACGGTCGATGTGCGCGGCGAGATCCTGCAGCTGAAGGAAGCCACCAACACCATGGTGGACCAGCTGCGCTCCTTCGCCTCGGAAGTGACGCGGGTGGCGCGCGAGGTGGGCACTGACGGCCGCCTCGGCGGCCAGGCCGTGGTGCCCGGCGTGGCCGGCACGTGGAAGGACCTGACCGACTCGGTCAACTCCATGGCCAACAACCTCACCTCGCAGGTGCGCAACATCGCGACGGTGACCACCGCCGTGGCGCGCGGCGACTTGAGCCGCAAGATCACGGTGGACGTGAAGGGCGAGATCCTGGAGCTCAAGGAAACCATCAACACGATGGTGGACCAGCTGAACGGCTTCTCCTCCGAAGTGACGCGGGTGGCGCGCGAGGTGGGCACGGAAGGCAAGCTGGGGGGCCAGGCGCGGGTGCCCGGCATCGCCGGCACCTGGAAGGACCTGACCGACTCGGTCAACTCCATGGCCTCCAACCTCACGGGCCAGGTACGCAACATCGCCGGCGTCGCAACCGCCATCGCCAAGGGCGACCTCTCCTCCAAGATCACGGTGGAAGTGAAGGGCGAGATCCTGGCGCTGAAGGAAACCATCAACACGATGGTGGACCAGCTGAACGGCTTCGCGTCGGAAGTGACGCGGGTGGCGCGCGAGGTGGGCACCGAGGGCAAGCTGGGCGGCCAGGCGCAGGTACCCGGCGTCGCCGGCACCTGGAAGGACCTGACCGACAACGTCAACTCGATGGCGTCCAACCTCACCGGCCAGGTGCGCAACATCGCGGAAGTGACGACCGCCGTGGCGAACGGCGACCTGTCCAAGAAGATCACCGTGGACGTGCGCGGCGAAATCCTGGAGCTGAAGGAAACCATCAACACGATGGTGGACCAGCTCAACGGCTTCGCCTCGGAAGTGACGCGGGTGGCGCGCGAAGTGGGCACCGAAGGCAAGCTGGGGGGCCAGGCGCAGGTGCCCGGTGTCGCCGGCACCTGGAAGGACCTGACCGACTCGGTCAACTTCATGGCCTCCAACCTCACGGGCCAGGTGCGCAACATCGCCGAAGTGACGACTGCCGTGGCGCGCGGCGACCTCTCCAAGAAGATCACCGCCGACGTGCGCGGCGAGATCCTGGAACTGAAGAACACCATCAACACGATGGTGGACCAGCTGAACGGCTTCGCCGGCGAAGTGTCGCGCGTCGCGCGCGAAGTGGGCACCGAGGGCAAGCTGGGCGGCCAGGCGCAGGTGCTCGGTGTCGCCGGCACCTGGAAGGACTTGACGGACAACGTCAACTCGATGGCGTCCAACCTCACGGCGCAGGTGCGCAACATCGCCGACGTCGCAACGGCCGTGGCCAACGGCGACCTGTCCAAGAAGATCACGGTGGACGTGAAGGGCGAGATCCTCGAGCTGAAGAACACCCTGAACACCATGGTGGACCAGCTCAACGGCTTCGCTTCGGAAGTGACCCGCGTCGCGCGCGAGGTGGGTACCGAGGGCAAGCTGGGGGGCCAGGCCCTGGTGCGCGGCGTCGCCGGCACCTGGAAGGACCTGACCGACAACGTCAACTCCATGGCCAACAACCTGACCGGCCAGGTCCGCAACATCGCGGACGTGACGACGGCGGTGGCCCGCGGCGACCTCTCGCGCAAGATCACGGTGGAAGTGAAGGGCGAGATCCTGGAGTTGAAGAACACCATCAATACGATGGTCGACCAGTTGAACGGCTTCGCCTCGGAAGTGACGCGGGTCGCGCGTGAAGTGGGTACCGAAGGCAAGCTCGGTGGCCAGGCGCAGGTGCCCGGCGTGGCCGGCACCTGGAAGGACCTCACGGACAACGTGAACTTCATGGCGTCCAACCTCACCAGCCAGGTGCGCAACATCGCGGACGTGGCCACGGCCATCGCCCGCGGCGACCTCTCGCGCAAGATCACGGTGGACGTGAAGGGCGAGATCCTGCAGCTGAAGGAGACCATGAACACCATGGTCGACCAGCTGAACGCGTTTGCCGGCGAAGTGTCGCGGGTGGCCCGCGAAGTGGGCACCGACGGCAAGCTGGGCGGCCAGGCCGCGGTGGAAGGCGTGGCCGGCACCTGGAAGGACCTGACCGACAACGTCAACTTCATGGCCTCCAACCTCACGGGCCAGGTCCGCAACATCGCCGAAGTGACGACCGCCGTGGCCAACGGCGACCTCTCCAAGACGATCACGGTGGACGTGAAGGGCGAGATCCTCGAGCTGAAGATCACCATCAACACCATGGTGGACCAGCTGCGCTCCTTCGCCGCCGAGGTGTCGCGCGTGGCGCGTGAAGTGGGGACCGAAGGCAAGCTGGGTGGCCAGGCGCAGGTGCCCGGCGTCGCCGGCACCTGGAAGGACTTGACCGACAACGTCAACTCCATGGCCAACAACCTGACCGGCCAGGTGCGCAACATCGCGGACGTGGCCACGGCCATCGCCCGCGGCGACCTGGGCCGCAAGATCACGGTGGACGTCAAGGGCGAGATCCTGCAGCTGAAGGAAACCATCAACACGATGGTCGACCAGCTCTCGGCCTTCGCTTCCGAAGTGACGCGGGTGGCGCGGGAAGTGGGCACCGAAGGCAAGCTGGGCGGCCAGGCCACCGTGCCGGGCGTCGCCGGCACCTGGAAGGACCTGACCGACAACGTCAACTCGATGGCGTCCAACCTGACCAACCAGGTGCGCAACATCGCCGACGTGACGATCGCCGTGGCCAACGGCGACCTGTCCAAGAAGATCACGGTGGACGTGCGCGGTGAAATTCTCCAGCTGAAGGAGACCATCAACACGATGGTGGAGCAGCTGCGCTCCTTCGCCTCGGAAGTCACGCGCGTCGCGCGCGAGGTGGGAACCGAAGGCCGCCTGGGCGTGCAGGCCGTGGTGCCCGGCGTCGCCGGCACCTGGAAGGACCTGACGGACTCGGTCAACACCATGGGCGCCAACCTCACCTCGCAGGTGCGCAACATCGCCGAAGTGACGACGGCCGTGGCGCGCGGCGACCTGAACCGCAAGATCACGGTGGACGTGAAGGGCGAGATCCTGGAGCTGAAGAACACCATCAACACGATGGTCGACCAGCTCAACTCCTTCGCCGGCGAAGTGACGCGCGTGGCGCGCGAAGTGGGCACCGAAGGCAAGCTGGGCGGCCAGGCGCAGGTGAGCGGCGTGGGCGGCACCTGGAAGGACCTGACCGACAACGTGAACTTCATGGCCTCCAACCTCACCGAGCAGGTGCGCGGCATCGTGAAGGTCGTGACCGCGGTGGCCAACGGCAACCTGACCCAGCGCCTGACGGTGCAGGCCAAGGGCGAGGTGGCGGCGCTGGCCGACACCATCAACGGCATGACGGACACGCTGGCCATCTTTGCCGACCAGGTGACCAACGTCGCGCGCGAAGTGGGCGTGGACGGGCGGCTGGGCGGCCAGGCCAACGTGCCGGGCGCGGCCGGCACCTGGAAGGACCTGACCGGCAACGTGAACCTGCTGGCGGCCAACCTCACGACGCAGGTGCGCGCCATTGCCGAAGTGGCGACGGCGGTGACCAAGGGCGACCTGACGCGTTCGATCCAGGTGGAAGCCAAGGGCGAGGTGTCCGAGCTCAAGGACAACATCAACACGATGATTTCCAACCTGCGCGAGACGACCGAGTCGAACCGCGAGCAGGACTGGTTGAAGACCAACCTGGCGCGCTTCACCGGCATGCTGCAGGGCCAGCGCGAGCTGCGCACCGTGGGCAAGATGCTGCTGTCGGAGCTGGCACCGCTGGTCAACGCGCACCAGGGCACCATCTACCACTGCGGCAGCAGCGAGGAGAACCCGAACGAGCTCTCGCTGCTTTCCAGCTACGCGCAGGCGGGCGAGGTCAAGCTCTCGCCCACCATCGCCATGGGTGAAGGCCTGGTCGGCCAGTGCGCGGTGGAGAAACGCCGCATCCTGCTGGCCGACGCGCCGTCCGAATTCGTCACGGTCGTCTCCAGCCTGGGCTCCTCGCGCCACGTCAGCGTGGTGGTGGTGCCCGTGCTGTTCGAGAACCAGACCAAGGCGGTGATCGAGCTGGCCTCGCTGCACCCCTTCACGGTGGTCAACCTGAACTTCCTCGACCAGCTGGCGCTCAGCATCGGCGCGGTGTTCAACACCATCGAGGCGACGATGCGCACCGAAGGCCTGCTGACGCAGTCGCAGCAGCTCACGGTGGAACTGCAGTCGCGCCAGATCGAGCTGCAGCAGACCAACGAGGAGCTGGGCACCAAGGCCCGCCTGCTGGCCGAGCAGAACGAGGAAGTGGAACGCAAGAACCGCGAAGTGGAACAGGCCCGCCGGGCGCTGGAGGAAAAGGCCTCGGAACTGGCCCTCACCTCCAAGTACAAGTCCGAATTCCTGGCCAACATGTCGCACGAGCTGCGCACGCCGCTCAATTCGATCCTGATCCTGTCGCAGCAGCTGGCCGAGAACGCGCCGGGCAACCTGTCGGCCAAGCAGATCGAGTTCTCGCGCAACATCAACAGCTCGGGCAGCGACCTGCTGCACCTGATCAACGACATCCTGGACCTGTCCAAGATCGAGTCGGGCACGGTGACGGTGGAAGTGGAGGAAGTGACCTTCAACAGCCTGCGCCAGAACATCGACCGCAACTTCCGCCATGTGGCGGAAGCGAAGAACTTGCCCTTCCACATCCGCTTCGCCGACGACCTGCCGCGCGCGATGGACAGCGACCCCAAGCGGCTGCAGCAGATCCTGAAGAACCTCCTGTCCAACGCGGTGAAGTTCACCTCGAACGGCCACGTGGAAGTGCGGGTGGGCCTCGCCAGCCAGGGCTGGACGCCCGACCACCCCGTGCTGAAGAACGCGTCGCACGTCGTGGCCTTCGCCGTGGAAGACACCGGCATCGGCGTGGCGCCGGAAAAGCAGCGCCTGATCTTCGAGGCCTTCCAGCAGGCCGACGCCGGCACCTCGCGCAAGTACGGCGGCACCGGCCTGGGCCTGGCGATCAGCCGCGAGCTGGCGATGCTGCTGGGCGGCGAGATCCGCCTTTCCAGCGTGCACGGCCAGGGCAGCATCTTCACGCTGTACCTGCCGCTGCACTACACCGGCCCGGACGGCGCCAAGGTCGTCCGCAGCGCCGAAGGCGACCCCACCGCGCCCAGCCGCCAGGTGATCGCGCTGCCGAACGCGCGCGAGGAAGTCATTGCCGACGACCGCGACACCATCGAATCCGGCGACGCCGTCTTCCTGGTCATCGAGGACGACCCGCACTACGCCCGCATCCTGCTCGGGTTGGCGCGCGACAAGGGCTTCAAGGGCCTGGTGGCCAACCGCGGTGCGCATGGGCTGGCGCTGGCGCGCCAGTTCCGGCCGTCCGCCATCTCGCTGGACATCTTCCTGCCCGACATGCTGGGCTGGACGGTGCTGAACCAGCTGAAGATGGACCCGAACCTGCGCCACATCCCGGTGCAGGTGGTGACGATGGAGGAGGAGCGCCGCCACGGCATGGCCCACGGCGCCTTTGCCTACCTGGTGAAAGGCCCGACCACCTCGGGCCTGGAAGCGGCCTTCGACAAGATCAAGGAATTCACCGAGCCGCGCACCCGCCGCCTGCTGGTGGTGGAAGACAACGACATCGAGCGCGACGCCGTGCTGGAGCTGCTGGGACACGAGGACATCGAGATCGTCGCCGTCGGCAAGGGCGACGAGGCGCTCAAGGCCTTGCGCGAGCAGCAGTTCGACTGCGTGGTGCTGGACCTGCGGCTGCCCGACATGACCGGCTTCGAGCTGCTGGAGAAGATCCAGGCCGAAGGCGGCGACCTCGCCGAGGTGCCGGTGGTGGTGTTCACCGGCAAGGACCTGAGCGAGCAGGAAACCGCGCGCCTGAACGCGATGGCCAAGAGCATCGTGCTGAAGGACGTGCAGTCGCCCGAGCGGCTGCTGGACGAGACCTCGCTGTTCCTGCACCGCGTGGTGACGCAGCTGCCCAAGGCCAAGCAGGAACTGATCGAGAAGCTGAACAACTCGACCGAGGTGCTGCAAGGCCGCAAGGTGCTGGTGGTGGACGACGACGCGCGCAACATCTTCGCGCTCACTTCGGTGCTGGAGAACCACGAGGTCGACGTGATCAGCGCCACCAACGGCCGCCACGCGATCGACCTGGTGCACGGCACGCCGGACCTGGCGATGGTGCTGATGGACATCATGATGCCGGAGATGGACGGCTACGAGACCATGCGCGAGATCCGCAAGGAGCAGCAGTTCCGCACCCTGCCGATCCTGGCGCTGACGGCGAAGGCCATGAAGGGCGACCGCGAGAAGTGCCTCGATGCCGGCGCCAGCGACTACATCGCCAAGCCGGTCAACACCGACGAACTGCTCTCCCTCATGCGGGTCTGGCTGTATCGATGAACGCCGTGATCGACAGTCCGACCGATGCCGACGTCTCCGGCGACGCGGTCAACATCCTCATCGTCGACGACGAGCCGAAGAACCTGACGGTGCTGGAGTCGGTGCTGGACGACCCGGGCTACCGGCTGATCCGCGCCAATTCCGGCGACCAGGCGCTGCTGGCGCTGATGGCGCACGAGTTCGCGGTGCTGGTGCTGGACGTGCGCATGCCGGGCATGACCGGCTTCGAGCTGGCGGCCATCGTCAAGGAGCGCAAGAAGACCGCGCGCATCCCCATCATCTTCCTCACGGCCTACTACAACGAGGACCAGCACATGATGGAGGGCTACGGCAGCGGCGCCGTGGACTACCTCCACAAGCCGGTGAACCCCGGCGTGCTGCGCTCCAAGGTGGCGGTGTTCGCGGAGCTGCACCGCAAGGAGCGCGCACTGCATGCGGCCAACCACGCGCTGGCCGAACTCAATGCCAGCCTCGACCGGCGCGTGCACGAGCGCACCGAGGCGCTGAAGGCCAGCGAGGACGCGCTGCGCATCTCGAACCAGCGCAAGGACGAATTCCTCGCGACGCTGGCGCATGAACTGCGCAATCCGCTCGCTCCCATCCGCAACGCCGTGCAGATCCTCCGCCTGAAGGGGCTGGTCGCGCCCGAGCAGCAATGGGGCTTCGGCATCATCGACCGCCAGGTCAAGTCGATGGCGCGCCTGATCGACGACCTGATGGACGTGAGCCGCATCAACCAGGGCAAGCTGGACCTGCGCCTGGAGCGCGTCGAGCTGGGCAAGATCCTCGAGGAAGCGGTGGAGACCGCACGGCCGCTGATCGACGAATGCGGCCACACGCTCTACGTGTCGGTGCCGGACGAGCCCGCGCCGCTCTATGCGGACGCCACGCGCCTCGCGCAGGCCTTCCTCAACCTGCTGAACAACGCGTCCAAGTACAGCGACCGCAACGGCCGCATCGAACTGGTGGCGGTGCCGCGGGCCGACCGGGTCGAGGTGACCGTGCGCGACTCGGGCATCGGCATCGCGCCGGAGCGGCTCGATTCGATCTTCGAGATGTTCTCGCAGGTGGAGTCGGCGCTGGCGCGTTCGCGCGGCGGGCTCGGGGTGGGGCTGTCGCTGGCGCGGCGCCTGATCGAGATGCACGGCGGCAGCATCCATGCGCAGAGCGCGGGCCTGGGCCACGGCAGCTGCTTCATCGTGGAACTGCCCCTGGCCGTGCAGCGCGACCTGGCGGACGACCCGGCGGCGCCGCAGCAGCAGTTCGTCGAAGTGGCGCAAGGCAGCGAGCGGCGGGTGCTGGTGGCCGACGACAACGTCGACGCCGCGGCCACGCTGGCGATGCTGCTGCAGACCCTGGGCTACGCGGTGCGCGAAGTGCACGACGGCCAGGCGGCCGTGGAAGCGGCGGCCGAATTCAAGCCGCAGCTCGCCTTCCTGGACATCGGCATGCCGGGCCTGAACGGCTACCAGGCCTGCAAGCAGATCCGCGCCCTGCCCGGCGGCGCCGACATGCGGCTCGTGGCCGTCACCGGCTGGGGCCAGGAGGACGACCGCAGCGCCGCGCGCGAGGCCGGCTTCGACACGCACCTGGTCAAGCCGGTGGAGCCGGGGGACCTGGCGGCCGTCCTCGGAAGCGCGGCCTCGGCGCCGAATTGAACCGGGCGTGGGGGGCATACTTCCGCCCATGCGGAAAGTCGAGCTCTCCTATGCCTTCGCGGCACGCCCGTCGCAGGGCGGCATCCGCAACGCGCTGATGGACCTGCTGCATGCCGTGCGCGAACATGGCTCCATCTCCGGCGCCGCCAAGGCGCTCGGCTGGTCCTACCGCCACGTCTGGGGCGAACTCAAGCGCTGGGAAGCGGAGCTCGCGCATCCCCTCATCCTCTGGGAAAAGGGCCAGGCCGCGCGCCTGTCCCCATTCGGCGAGAAGCTGCTCTGGGCCGAGCGCCAGGCGCAGGCGCGGCTGGCGCCGCAGATCGAGGCACTGCATGCCGACCTGGAACGCGCCTTCGCCGTGGCCTTCGAGGACAGCGCGCAGGTGCTGACGCTGTTCGCGAGCCACGACGACGGCCTGTCGCTGTTGCGCGGTTTCGCCGTGGAGCAGGCGCACCTGCACCTGGACGTGCGCTTCTGCGGCAGCGTCGATGCCATCGCGGCGCTCAACGAAGGCCGCTGCACGCTGGCCGGCTTCCACAGTTCGCAGCAACCGGGCCTCGGCTCGGTCACGCAGCGCACCTACCAGCCGCTGCTGCAGCCCGGGCGGCACAAGCTGATCGGCTTTGCCGAACGCAGCCAGGGCCTGATGGTGAAGGCGGGCAATCCGCTGCGGCTGGCGGGCCTCGCCGACGTCGCCCGCCGGCAGGCGCGCTTCGTCAACCGGCCGCTGGGCAGCGGCACGCGGCTGCTGTGCGACGAACTGCTGGCGCGCGACGGACTGCAGGCTGCAGACATCGGCGGCTACGCGCACGACGAGCCCTCGCATGCGGCGGTGGCGCAGGCAGTGGCGGCAGGCGCCGCGGACTGCGGCCTGGGGATCGAGGCGGCGGCGCGGGCGCGCGGGCTCGACTTCGTGCCGCTGCTGTCGGAGCGCTACTACCTGGTGTGCCTGAAGGATGCGCTGGAGGAGCCGCCGGTCGCGGCGCTGCGCGCGGTGTTGCAGCAGGACGCATGGCGGCAGGCGCTGGCGGCGCTGCCGGGATACACGCCGTGGAAAAGCGGCGAGGTGTTGAGCCTGAAGGCGCAGCTGCCCTGGTGGGAGCTGCCGCCGAAGCGGGGAGCAGCCGCGGTTCGTTCCTCACCACGGCCTACGGGACGAACCGCGTAGGCCGTGGTGAGCCCGCCGGCGAACCGCGGCTCGCCCCTCTCACACCGTGCAGGTCCTGAAACCCACGAACTCCCCGTCGCTCTCCGGCATCCCCCACCCCCGCGCCTTCACCAACTTCATCCGCGGCCGCGTCGCGAACGACGCGCCGCGCTGCACCCGCGCCACGCCGAAGGCCGGGGCCGGATCGAGCTCCGCCTGCCGCGCCCAGGCATCGGCATGCCAGCCTTCCCACGGCCGCAGCGTGCCCGCCGTCCACTCGCGCACTTCGCCCCAGCGAAAGCCGCGCCGCGATCCCACGCCGGCGGCGATCTCCCACTCGGCCTCGGTCGGCAACCTGCGCCCCGCCCAGCGCGCGTACGCATCGGCCTCCCACCAGCTCACGTGCATCACGTTCTGGCTCGCCGCCATGCGCGTCGGCCGGCCGAACAGCGACTGCAGCACCGCGCCGCTGGCCACCCCGATCTGCTCCACGTAGCGCGGCCCCCTGCGGCCCTCGGCCTGCGCCTGCTGCTCCAGCCAGGCCCAGCCCTGCGGATGCCACAGTTCCGGCCGGTCGTAGCCGCCGTCGTCGATGAACTCCACGTATTGCGCCCAGGCGACGGGCTGCGCATCGATCTCGAACTCGGGCACCGCGACGGCTTCCCGTCCTTGCTCCACGCCCAGTGCGAAGCCTGGCCCGTCCCAACCGAGCTCCCAGCGCGTGGCCGGCAGCAGCAAGGGCGGCCGCGCCTGCGCGCCATCCGGCAACGCCAAGCCCACGGGCACGCCGGCCGCCTGCGCCAGCACCGCGAGCCGCTCGCCGACGCGGTCCTCGTTGAACAGCGCCATGCGGAAGAAGTAGAGCGCGTCGTCCGTGTCCGGCGTCTTGTCCAAGAGTTCGAGCGTCGTCTCCAGCGTATCGAGCAGGTAGGCCTTGACGTGCTCCCCAACCGGCTGCTCCGGTGACCAGCGCTGCGCGGGCGGCACCACCGTGGGATCGAACCAGCCATCGGCCTGCGGCTCCACCGAGCCGATGCGCACCGGCTCCGGCGGGCAGCGCGGACCCAGCGAACGCTGCGGGTTGCGCGCGATCCAGGACTCGGCGAGCCAGGCCGCGTGGCCTGCCAACCACAGGGGCGGCAGCGCGTCGGCCGATGGCGGCACCTGCAGCCCCGGGCCCGGCGCCTGCTCGAAGCGCCCCAGCATTTGCAGCGTATAGTTGCGCGCGTCCATGAGCGCCAGCGACAGCGGCTCGCGGCCCAGGGCTCGCGCCCCCGCGCCGGCGGCGCCGGTTGCGCTCTCGCGTTGCGTCATGGACATGGCCCCATTATTGACGGCCGCGCCCCGGGTAAACCCCGTGGGTTTTTGTCAGGGTCGCTTCAGCGGCTGGGGTTTAGTATTTACGGTTTAAGGGGGCCACGGGGTCCCCTCACTACATAACGACCAGAAATCGGAGCAGCGCATGTCCGTCCTCCTCAAATTGGCCCTGGGCGTCGACTGGATCAGCAGGCGGCTTGGCTGGCTGGCCTCCATCGCCGTGCTGCTCACGGCCCTCATCTCCGCCGGCAACGCCTTCATCCGCTATGGCTTCGACGTCAGCTCCAACGGCTGGCTCGAGATCCAGTGGTACCTCTTCGCCGGCATCGTGATGCTGGGCGCGCCCATTGTGCTGAAGCTGAACGAACACGTGCGCGTGGACCTGATCTACGGCAAGCTGCGCGGCAACGCGCCGGTCTACGTCGACCTGTTCGGCCTGATTTTCTTCCTGATGCCGGTGATGACGCTCATGGCCTACCTGTCCTGGCCGCTGCTGGTGAAGATGTACCTCACCCACGAGATGTCCAACAACGCCGGGGGCCTGGTGCGCTGGCCCGCGATGATGCTGCTGCCCGTGGGCTTCGGGCTGATGTTCCTGCAGGGCCTGTCGGAAATCATCAAGCGCATCGCCTACCTGCGCGGCGAGTTCGAGATGGACACCCACTACGAGAAGCCGGTGCAGTAAGCACGCCCCGCGCCCCAACAAAGACAAGACACCGGGACTCCCACCATGCAGATGGAAAATTTCGCGCCCTTCATGTTCGGCGCGCTCGTGTTCGTGATGCTGATCGGCTTCCCGGTCGCGTTCTCGCTGGCGGCGCTGGGCCTCGTCAGCGGGTTCTACGCGATCGAGATGGGATGGTTCCCCGCCGGCTTCATGGCGAACCTGCCGCTCAACGTGTTCGGCATCCTGTCCAACGACCTGCTGCTGGCGATTCCCTTCTTCACCTTCATGGGCGCGATCCTGGAGAAGTGCGGATTGGCGGAGGACATGCTGGACTCCATGGGCCAGCTGTTCGGCCCGGTGCGCGGCGGCCTCGGCTACTCGGTGATCATCGTGGGCTTCATCCTCGGCGCCATCACCGGCACGGTGGCCGGCCAGGTGATCGCCATGGCCCTGATCTCCATGCCGGTGATGATCCGCTACGGCTACAACATGCGCTACACCACGGGCGTGCTGGCGGCCTCGGGCACCATCACGCAGCTGGTGCCGCCTTCGCTGGTGCTGGTGGTGATGGCCGACCAGCTCGGTCGTTCGGTGGGCGACATGTACAAGGGCGCCTGGGGCCCTTCCATCCTGCAGGTGCTGATTTTCGCGCTCTACACCTTCGCGCTGGGCATCATCAAGCCGCACCACGTGCCGGGCGTGCCCAAGGAAGCGCGCACGCTCAGCGGCGCCGCGCTGTGGATGAAGTGCCTGCGCGGCATCATTCCCTCGGCCATCCTGATCTTCGCCGTGCTGGGCTCGATGGGCGGCCTGCCCTTCATCGACACCGCCGTCGCCACGCCGACGGAAGCCGGCGCCATGGGCTGCGTCGGCGCGCTGGTGCTGGCGGCCATGCACAAGCGCCTGTCGCGCGACCTGATCTGGCAGGCGATGGAAGGCACGATGCGCCTGACCGCGATGGTGGTCTTCATCCTGATCGGCTCGCGCGTGTTCTCCATGGTGTTCCAGGGCGTCGACGGCGCCAAGTGGGTGGAGCACATGCTGTCGTCGCTGCCGGGCGGCCAGGTCGGCTTCCTGATCGTCGTCAACCTCTTCATCTTCTTCCTGGCCTTCTTCCTCGACTTCTTCGAGATCGCCTTCATCATCCTGCCGATGCTGGGCCCGGTGGCCGAGAAGATGGGGATCGACCTGGTGTGGTTCGGCGTGCTGCTGTGCGTGAACATGCAGACGTCGTTCATGCACCCGCCCTTCGGCTTCGCCCTGTTCTACCTGCGCGGCATCGCCGACACGCTGTACAAGGAAAAGCGCATCGACGCGCCGGTGAAGTCCAACGACATCTACCTGGGCGCCGTGCCCTGGGTGCTGATGCAGGTGCTGCTGGTGGCCATCGTGATCTTCGTGCCGCAGACCGTCACCATGTTCCTGGACAAGCAGGAGAAGATCGACCTGGACAAGGTCAAGATCGAGGTGCCGGCCGACGAGAACGCGCCGCCGCCGGCCTCGCTCGACCCGAACGCGGCGCAGAAGGCCGCGGACGACGAGCAGAAGAAGGTCGACGACCTGTTCAAGAAGTAAGGTGGAAACGCCCGCGGGCGGCGACTTCGGTCCGCCGCCTTTCCGCTTCCTGCCCTCGCGGCCGCCTCGCATGCAGAGCGCGGCCTACTCCCCCGCTTTCAAGGCGCTGGCCACGGTGCTGGTCTTCGGCGCCTGCGCCTGGCTGGTGATGCTGTGGCAAGGCGGCAAGCTGGGCGCCGGCTCGTCGCTCGCCACCTGGTTCCTCGCCGCGCTGGCGATGATGCTCTACACCTGGTGGTGCATAGTGCGCAGCGTCACCACGCTCGACGGCGAGCAGCTGAAGCAGACCTGGGTGTGGACCAAGAAGATGGAGCTGCGCGAGCTGGCCTACGGCAAGCTGATTCGCGTGCGAGGGCTGGAGTGGCTGATCGCGCCGCGGCTGTACGTGCGCACGCTGCTCGGCAAGTTCAACGTGTTCTACGCGGCGGAGCCGGCGATGGTGGCGGAGTTCGAGCGGCTGGTGAAGGAACTGGCGGAGTTCCGGGGGCGCTAGGCGCCCAGCGCCTGCATCGTGTCGAACGCCGGCAGTGCTCCGCTGGCGAACCCGGGCTGCTGCAGCGACCCGATCGCGATCTGCCCGTCGCGGATCCGCAACCGCACCGCGCCATGGCTGTCCTCGTACACGTCGGGATGCGCCGCCAGGAAGGCCTCCTGCTCGCTGCGCGGCAAGGCCGCCATCCCGTCGACGTAGTGGTGCCCGTTGCGCTCCACGTGCGCGATCCCCAGCAGGTCCACCAGCGCCAGGTCCTGCTGCACCGACAGCCCCGCCTGCGTCGTGAGGTCTTCGGCCGACATGAAGTAATGCGCTCCTGCTTCGTCGCGGTTCCACGCCGCGCAGCGCGCCGCGTTCAGCACCGACTTGTAGAAGCCCTTGCAGGTCTTGGACGAGACGCCGGCATAGCCATGGTCCCTCGCCTGCACGAAGCTGTCCAGCGCGCCGTCGGACTCGTCGATGATCACCGGCTTGCCGAAGTCGGACCGACCGAGGTCGACGGCGAGTGCCAGCTTGCGCGCGATCGGCTGCTCGATGAAGAGGATGGACTGCCACAGGCGCTGCAGCCGCGGCGCGGCACGGATGCCGCGCACCAGTTCCTGCACGCCCTCGGCGCTGTCGTACTGCTCGTTGCCGTCGAGCGATGCGAAGTAAGGCGCGGCGGAACGATCGAGCACCGCGGCGATCGCCTCCAGCCGCGCCAGGTCGGCCTGCACCTGGCCGGCGACCTTGAGCTTGAAGTAGCGGTGGCCGTAGGCGGCGATCACCTCCTCCAGCGTCTCCGGCAGGCCGTCGCCGACGCGCTCCTTCTGGTCGCCCGCCGTGATCGCGTCGACCAGGCCCACGGTATGGCGCGCATGGATGCCGGCCGAAGGCTGCAGCGTGCCGAGGAAGGCATCGAAATCGAGCCCGGTGAACTGGGGATGCGCGCGTCCCATGCCGGGCAGGTTGGCTTGCATCGCCGCCTGGAACGAGACGCCCCGGGCGCGGCAGAAGGCATCGAGCACCGCGCGGTCGACCAGCGCCGGCCCGTAGCTTGCCAGCAGGGGATTGAAGCCGATGCCCGCCGCGGCCCGCTGGTGCGCGTCATGGTGGCGGGCGAAATGGGCGAAGGCCGTGGCCGGCTGCCCGTCGGACAGGTAGGCATCGGCGGCCAGCCGCAGCACGCGCCGCAGCTGCTGGAAGTTGTCTTCGTTGCTGAGGGACAGGTCCTTGTCGAACCACTTGGGCGCCATCAGCTCCGCCGCCGCACCCCAGCCGCCGCTGCCGTCGGCGAATTCGATGCGGGCGCGCGCGAAGGCCTGCGGGCATTCGGTGAGCGTCACCACGCCGAAGCGGAACGGCATGCGCAGCTTGACCGGCCGCTCGTACAGCGCGATTTCGCGGATGCGGAAGACGGGCGCCTCAGCCACGGGCATCCAGCTCCCGCAGGTAGCGGATGGATTCGGCCGCGCAGCCCGGCCCGTCGGGCACGTAATCGAAGGGTTCCACGGCGATGATGCCCGGGTAGTGCGACGCGTTGGCGCGCAGCACGCGCAGGATGGGCGCGAAGTCCAGGTCGCCCTGCCCCGGGCCGCGGCGATTGGGGTCGTTGACCTGAACGTGCCCGATCATGCCGGTGGGCAGCCAGCGCTGCATCACTTCGTGCACGGGTTCGACCTCCGCCTGGCCGGCGGCGCTGCAGTCGATCATGGTCCGCAGGGCCGGCGAGCCGACCTCGGTGACCATGCGGGCGCCCTCTTCCACGGTGTTGACCAGGTCGGTCTCGCGGCGCGACAGCGGCTCGATGCAATAGGTGACGCCGCAGCGCGCGGCGGCGGCCGCCGCGGCCGCCAGGCAATCGCGGGCGCGCGCCGAGGCCTGCTCGCGCGTGCTGCCCGCCGGCACGCTGCGCTGCTTCGGCGAACCGTGCACCAGGTAGCTGCCGCCCAGCGCCGCGCAGATCTCCACCAGCCGCACCATCACTTCCTGCGTACGCAGGCGCAGCGCGGCGTCGGCGCTGACGATGGACAGGCCCGCCGGCGCCACCAGCAGCCAGTGCAGGCCGAAGATCCGCAGGCCGTTGTCCTCCGCGGTGCGGCGGATTCCCGCGACTTCGGCATCGGTCAGCTGCGTCGGGTCTTCGGCCAGCGTGAAGGGCGCCAGTTCGAGCCCGTCGTAGCCGAGGTCCTTCGCCAGCTTGCACTGCGCATCGAAGGCCAGCGGCTGCAGCACCTCGTTGCAGAGCGCGATCTTCATGCGCTTCGCGCGAACAGCATGCGCACCGCGTTGAACACCCAGGCCTTGGCCCGCTGCACCATGGCCTTGAAGGGCTTGACGTACAGCAGGATCGTGAAGATCGTCACCGCCGCAAAGGCCATCGCGATCGGCCGCGTGAAGAAGGGCAGGATGCTGCCGTCCGACAGCACCAGGCCGCGGCGCAGGCTCTTGTCCAGGAGGTGGCCCAGCACCAGGCCCAGCACCAGCGGCGCCATCTCGTAGCCGCGGCGGCGCAGGAAGAAGGCGCCGATGCCGATCGCCAGCATCATCCAGATGTCGAACAGGCGCGATGCGGTGGCGAATGCGCCCACCGTGCACAGCAGGAACACGATGGGCATCAGGATGCTGCGCCGGACCTTCAGCACGTGCAGCAGCGGCCGCACCCCGAACAGGCCGAACAGCAGGATCGCGATCGAGGCCAGCGTGGTCATCGCGACCACGTGGTAGACGAACTGCGGGTTCTGGATCATCAGCATCGGGCCCGGCTGCACGCCGTGGATGATCATGGCGGCCATCAGCACCGCCGACGGCGCCGAGCCCGGGATGCCCAGCGCGAGGCAGGGAATGATGTGGCCCGGAATCGAGGACATGTCGCCGGTCTCGGCCGCCATCAGGCCGTCGATCGAGCCCTTGCCGAATTTCTCCGGCTCCTTGCTCGCGGCCTTGGCCGCAGCGTACGACATCCAGGCGCCGGCGTCCTCGCCCACGCCGGGCAGCAGGCCCGTCATCACGCCGATGATCCCCGAGCGCAGTACGGTCCAGCGGTACTGGATGATTTCCTTCCAGCGCGGCAGCACCGAGTCCTTCAGGTCCGCGATCTTGCGTTCCACCGGGTCGGCCAGCGTCGTCAGCACCTCGGCGAGGCCGAAGGCGCCGACCAGCGCGGGGATCAGCGCGATGCCGCCCGCGAGTTCGTCCCAATCGAAGGTGAAGCGGTTGTAGGCATAGAGCGTCTCCTGTCCGACCTGGGCGAGGAAGAGGCCCAGCAGGCCCATCAGCCAGCCCTTGAGCGGATCGCCGCCGACGATGCTGCCGGAGAGCGTCACGCCGAACAGCGCGAGCCAGAAGAATTCGAAGGCGCCGAACTGCAGCGCGACCTCCGCCAGCAGCGGCGTGAAAAGCGCCAGGCAGACCACGCCGATCAGCGTGCTGACGAAGGCGCCCGAGGTGGCGATGCCGATCGCGCGGCCGGCCTGGCCCTGCAGCGCCAGCGCGTAGCCGTCGGCGCACGACGCCGCGTTGGCCGCGGTGCCGGGGATGTTCAGCAGGATCGCCGTGCGCGAGCCGCCGTACAGGGCGCCGACGTAGGAGCAGATCAGCACCAGGATCGCATCGTTGGCACTGAGCTTGATGGTCAGCGTCGTCAGCAGCGCGATCGCCAGCGTGGCCGACAGCCCGGGCAGGATGCCCATCACGATGCCCACGAAGGCCCCGCCCAGCCCATAGAGCAGGGTCATGGGGTTCATGAAGCTCCAGTAGGCGGAGCCGAGGTCTTGCAGTCCTTGCAGCATGGAGGAATCAGGGCAGGCGGACGAGGAACAGCTTCTCGAAGGTGAGCCAGGTGATGACGGAGGACAGCACGCCGATCAGCAGCGCGTTGATCCACGCTTTGGCGTCCAGGCGGCGCTCCTCGGGCTCGCGGCTCAGGCGGCGGAAGATGAGGATAGAGGCGGTGACGTAGACCGACGAGGCGATCCAGAACGGAATGCCGTGGCCCACCAGCACGATGCCGTAGCCGCAGCACAGCGCGATGGCGATCCAGACACGCTTGCGCGTCTCGCGGTCCTCGGCGCTGGCCGGGGGCAAGGGCTGCGACAGAGCGCCGCGCCGCAGGCTGCGCACGCCCAGCACGGCGCCGAGCAGGATCATCGCGATGCCCAACAGGCCCGGCAGCAGTCCCGGCACGGTGACCGGGTTGATGTTCTGCCGCTCCAGCCGGTCCATGGTGATGGAGCCCACCAGCACCGCGATGCCGAAGGCTATCCAGCCGGCCGCGTCCTTGAGGTCGGCGCGCGCAGGCGCCAGCTCGGCATCGTTCATCCGCGTGGCCTCAGGGCTTGGGGATGCCCACGGTGTCCGGAGCGACCTTGGTCTTGCCGCTCGCGTGCAGGTTCCAGGCGTTGGCCTGCACGGCGGGCCAGACGGCCTTCTGCGCGTCTTCGCCGGCCAGCGGGTTGAACAGCGCGCCGCGGCTGGTGGCGTACTTCTTCAGCGCCTCGCTCTTGACGATCTGCTCGCGCCAGATCTTCTCGACGGTCTTCACCACGTCGTCGGGCACGCCCTTGGGAATGAAGATGCCGAAGTAGTTGGCCGGCGCGTGGAAGCCGGGCAGCGTGGCGGACAGCGGCGGGATGGTGCCGTAGCCTTCCAGCTCCAGGGCCTTGTCGCTCACGGTGGCCAGCGGACGCAGGCGCTTGCCGCGGATCATGTCGGCCTGCTCCACGGCCAGCTGCGTGGTGAGGTCGGCTTCGCCGGCGACGGTGGCGACCACCGCGGGATTGCCGCCGTCGTAGGAAACTTCCTTGTACTTCACGCCGGTGGCCTTGACGATCTCGTCCATCGCGGCGTGCGCGGCGGAGGTCACGCCCGCCGTGGCCACGCTGATCTGGCCGGGGCGCTTCTTCATGTCCTCGATCAGCTCCCTGGCATCCTTCCACGGGCGCTGCGGATTGACGCCGATCACCTGGATGTTGGCGACGTTCAGGAACAGGTGCCAGTCCTTGATGCTGGTGTTGACCGAGCCGAGCGACTGGTAGGCGCCCAGGTCCTGCGCGGCGCCGGCCGTCCAGGTGTAGCCGTCCTTCGGCGCGTCCAGCGCGCTCTTGGTGCCGATGGCGCCGGAAGCGCCGGGCTGGTTGACGATGACGATGGTCTGGCCCAGGGCCTTCTCCATTTCGGCCGCGGCCACGCGCGTGACCTGGTCGGTAGAACCGCCGGCGGCCCAGGGCACGATCAGGTTGATGGGGCGGCTGGGCTTCCAGTTCTGCGCGGCGGCCGGCGCGGCAAGCGCGAATGCGGCGGCAGCGGCCAGGGCGGTTTGCAGGAGAAGGCGCTTTTGCATGGGGTGTCTCCGGTTTAATTCCCTAAACGGTTAATTGAGTCAATGTACGGGGCAGAGGCGGAGGATGTCAACGCGGGTTGCCCTCATATCCGTCATCCCCGCGAAGGCGGGGATCCAGGGCTTTCGTGCCGCGAATGCGGAAGCTCTGGATTCCCGCCTTCGCGGGAATGACGAAACTACGCGAGCCAACGCTCCCTGTTCTCCGCCACGAACGCATCGTCCGTGAGATGCGGGTAATCACGCGCCACCCGCGTCAAGGCTTCGGCTTGGCCCGCGCTCAATCCCTCGGCCGGATCGAGGCACCACGTCCCTTCCAGCAAGCCCTGCCTGCGCAGGATCTCGTGGCAGCCCGCGATGCAGCCATGGAAGTCGTGCGCCACGTCGAACAGTGCCGCATTGCAATCGGTGACCTGGCTGTCCAGCGCCAGCAGGTCCAGCGGCGCGCTGCCCAGCTCCACCGCGCGGTGGATGCGATCGAGCAGTTGCACCGCCGCGCGCGTCCACACGCTCCAGTGCCCCAGCAGGCCACCCTGGATGCGCACGGTCACCGGCGCGCCGTCGCGCATGAAAGTGAACGGCGCCAGCAGGTCCAGCACGATGTGGTCGTCGTTGCCCGTGTAGAGCGTGACACGCTCCTCCGCGCCTGCCGCCACCACGCCGCGGATCACGTCCAGCGTGCGGTAGCGGTGGAAGGGCGCCATCTTGATGGCCACCACGTTGTCGATTTCGGCGAAGCGCCGCCAGAAGGACATCGGCAGGTGGATGCCGCCCACCGCCGGCTGCAGGTAGAAGCCCACCAGCGGCATCGCCTCGGCAACCGCGGCGCAGTGCGCGACCAGCTCGTCTTCGCTCGCGCCCTTCAGCGCAGCGAGGCTCAGGAGGCCCGCGTGGTAGCCGAGGCCCTGCGCGATGCGCGCCTCCTTGACGGCCTGCTCCGTCCTGCCCGCAAGGCCCGCCACCATGAACAGCGGCCGGCGCCCGCCCAGGGGCTCCCACTCGCGCGCCGTGCGCATCGCGAGCTCCAGCACCGGTTCGTAGAGGCCGACCTCGCGGATCGCGAACTGCGTGGAATGCACGCCGACCGCGACGCCACCGGCGCCGGCATCGAGGTAGTAGCGCGTCATCGCGCGCTGGCGGCGCACGTCGAGCTTGCGCTGGGCATCCAGCGCCAGCAGGTGCGCGGGAATCGCTGCGCCGCGGCGCAGCACGGCGAGGCTGTCGGCCGGGATCTGCGTGCGGTGCATGTCAGTACTTTCCGTCGCGGGCTTCGTAGTGCGTCGGCTTGCCGAGCGTGGCGCCGCCGCGCTGCACCCAGTCGGCCGTCCAGTCCAGCATGCGCTCCAGCGGCACCTGCGGCGGCCCGAACAGGCGGAAAGCTTCGCTGCAATCGACCAGCCAGGCCGTGGGCGCTTCCGTGCCGGTGAGGACCGGCGCGACGCCCAGGCGTTCGCCCAGTGCCTGCGCCACCTGGCGGATGCTCACCTTCGGTCCACTGAGGTTCAAGGGCGTGGTCGGCGTCGTGCAGTGCGCCAGCGTGCGCAGCGCCCAGTCGTTGGCCTCGCCCTGCCAGATGATGTTGGCGTGCCCCATCGCGAGGTCGATCGGCTCGCGCGCCAGCACCTTGCGGGCCACGTCGTGCAGCACGCCGTAGCGCATGTCGATCGCATACGACAGGCGCAGCAGGCGGCCGGGCGTCTGCTTCTCGTGCGAGAAGTGCTGGAACAGGCGTTCGCGCGCCACGCAGGAGTTGGCGTATTCGCCCGAGGGCGCGGTCGGCGGCTGGTCTTCGGTCGCGCCGTCGCCCGCCGTGGACACGAAGGGATAGACGCAGGCGGTGGAGAACGCCACGATGCGCGAAGTGGCGAAGCGCTCGGCCACCAGCGCCGGCACGTGCGCGTTCATCGCCCACGTCAGCCACTCGCTGCCGGTGGAGCCGAACTTGCGGCCGGCCATGAAGACGATGCTGGCGGCATCGGGCAGGCGCGCCAGCGCTTCGCGCGACAGCAGGTCGGCGGCGATGCACTCGACGCCCCAGCTTTCCAGGCGCTGCTGCAAACCCGGCTCGGAGAAGCGCGCGACGCCGATCACGCGACGGGCGGGATCGGCGCGCTTGGCCATGCGCGCCAGCGTCGGCCCCATCTTGCCGCCCACGCCGAGGATCATCAGGTCGCCGGGCGAACGCGCCAAGGCTGCTTGCAGTTCCGGCGACGGCCGGCTCATCAGCTCTTTGAGCGCCTCGAGGTCGGCAATGCGGTCGGGCAGGTCCATGGCTTCTCCTGGGAAGCCGCACTATTCACCGGATGGTGAATTGATGCAATGCGGTGGAACCCTAGACCGCGCAACGCTCCAGCACGTGCCGCGTCATGGCATGCGCCAGCTCGGTCTCGCCGACGAACACCTTGCCCACCACTTCCTGCTCCAGCCGCCGCGCCTCGTCCTCGTTGTGCGAGCGCACGACGATCTCGATGCCGGGGTTCAGCAGGCGCGCATTGGCGGCCATCTTGCGCACGTCCAGCGTGTCGGGCGTGGCGATCACCAGCATGCGGGCGCGCGCGACGTGCGCCTGCACCAGCACCTCCGGCTCGCTGGCGTCGCCCGACACGGCCGGCACGCCCTGCTCGCGCAGGCGCGCGACGATCTCGCGGTTCTGCTCCGCCACCACGTAGGGAATGCCGTGCGCCTCCAGCGCTTCGGCCAGCTTGCGGCCCACGCGGCCATGGCCCACCAGCACCACCTGCCGGGCCAGGTACTTCTCGTCGGTGGTGATTGGCAGTTCGGCCAGCGGGTCGTCGCGCGCCGCGAGGTTGCGCGCCAGCTGCGAGCGGGCGAGCAGCCAGCGCTGCAGCGGCTGCAGGCCCTTGAAGAGCACGGGATTGATCGCGATCGAGATCAGCGCGCCGGCGACCACCAGGCTCTGCGCCTCGGGTGGCATGACGCCCAGCGACAGGCCCAGGCTGATCAGGATGAAGGAGAACTCGCCGATCTGCGCCAGGCTCGCCGACACCGTCAGCGCCGTGTGCAGCGGATAGCGCAGCAACAGCACCAGCAACGCGGCGGCGAGCGACTTGCCGACCACGATGATGGCGACGACCGCCAGCACGCGCAGCGGCTGGTCGACCAGGATGCCGGGATCGAACAGCATGCCGACGGAGACGAAGAACAGCACGGCGAAGGCGTCGCGCAGCGGCAAGGTCTCTTCGGCGGCGCGGTGGCTGAACTGCGACTCGCGCAGCACCATGCCGGCAAAGAAGGCGCCCAGCGCGAAGGACACCCCGAACAGGTGGGTGGCGCCGTAGGCGATGCTGACCGCCGCGGCCACCACGCACAGCGTGAACAGCTCGCGCGAGCCGACCTTCTGCACCTGCCACAGCAGCCAGGGGAACAGCCGGCGGCCGACCACCAGCATCAGCGTGACGAACACGCCCACCTGCAGCAGCGTGACGGCGACGCTGCGCCACAGGCTGGTGCCTTCCGCCGGTCCCTTGCCCGTCATCACCGAGGCCAGCGGCGGCAGCAGCACGAGAACCAGCACCATCGCCAGGTCTTCGACCACCAGCCAGCCCACCGCCACCCGGCCATTGAAGCTTTCCACCAGGCCCAGGCTTTCCAGCGCGCGCAGCAGCACCACCGTGCTCGCGACCGAGAGCGCGAGGCCGAACACCAGCGCGGCCGGCAGGCTCCAGCCCCACAGCTTGGCGGCACCCACGCCCATGGCCGTGGCCACGAGGATCTGCACGATCGCACCGGGGATCGCGATCTTGCGCACCGCCAGCAGGTCGTTCAGCGAAAAGTGCAGGCCGACGCCGAACATCAGCAGCATCACGCCGATCTCGGCGAGCTGCGAAGCGATGTGGGTGTCGGCGACGAAGCCGGGCGTGAAGGGGCCGATCAGCACGCCGGCAAAGAGGTAGCCCACCAGCGCCGGCAGTTTCAGCCGCACGGCCAGGAAGCCGAAGACGAGGGCCAGGCCCAGGCCGGCTGCGATGGTGGTGATCAGCGGAAGGTCGTGGTCCATTGCGGACCACTTTACCCGACGCTTCCAGCTCGGCAGGCACTCGGGCCTGCCGGAAGGCTTACAGCTTCACCGTGGTCAGGTAGCTGTCGTAGCGGTACTCGCTGAAGCGGCTCCACAGGATCTGGTCGCGCTGGAACGCGCGCATGTCCTGGTGGATCTTCTTGAACTCGGCCGACTTCGCCTCGTGCTCGGCGAAGACTTCCATCGAGGCCTTGAAGCCGGCGTCCATCACGTCCTTGGGGAAGGGCATGAGCTTGGTCTTGGCGGCGACCAGGCGCTTGAGCGCGGTGGGATTCACGGCGTCGTACTTGGCGGTCATGTCGCGGGCGGCGACCTTGGTGGCGGCCACCAGGATCTCCTTGTTCTCCGCCGACAGCGCGTCGAAGGCCTTGGTGTTCACGAAGAACTCCAGCTCGGCGCCGCCTTCCCACCAGCCGGGGTAGTAGTAGTACGGCGCGACCTTGTTGAAGCCCAGCTTCTCGTCGTCGTAGGGGCCGACGAACTCGGTGGCGTCCAGCGTGCCCTTCTCGAGCGCGGAGTAGACGTCGCCGGCCGGCATGTTCTGCGGCACCACGCCCAGCTTGGCCATCGCCTCGCCGAACAGGCCGCCGCCCATGCGCATCTTCAGGCCCTTGAGGTCGGCCACCGACTTGATCTCCTTGCGGTACCAGCCGCCCATCTGGGTGCCGGTGTTGCCGGAGCTGAAGCTGCGCATGTTGTAGTTGGCGTAGAACGCGTCCATCAGCTTGCGGCCGTTGCCGTGCTCCATCCAGGCGTCCATCTGGCGCGCGGTCAGGCCGAAGGGCACGGCGCAGCCGAAGGCGAAGATGGAGTCCTTGCCGGTGAAGTAGTAGGGCGCGGTCTGCGCCATTTCCAGCGAGCCGTTCTGCAGCGAGTCGACCACGGCGAAGGGAGGCATCAGCTCGCCGCCGGCGTGGGTTGAGATCTCGAACTTGCCGCCCGAAAGCTTCTTCACGGTCTCGGCCATCACCTGGGCGCTGCCGAAGATGGTGTCCAGGGACTTGGGGAAGCTGGAGGCGAGGCGCCAGCGCACGGCGGCCTGGGCGCGCACGGCGGGCGCGGCGCCCGCGGCCAGCACGCCGGCGACGCCCGCGTGCTTGAGGATGGAACGACGGTCCATGGATTCAGACTCCTGATGTGTCAAACGTTGCGCGGGAATGATGCGCGCGCTTCCCGGGGGAAGCTTTCAGGATGCTGGCACCACGGCGGTGCGATGCAAGCGAAAACCGTGCACTTGAAAACAAAACGCCGCACGGCGTGCGGCGTTTTGCATGAGCAGCGTCGCTCAGGTCATCGCTCAGAGCTTCTGCGCCTGCATGAAGCGGTCGAAGGTGGCCTCGGTGAAACGGAACCACAGGTTCTGGTCGGCGCGGAACTTGGCGTAGTCCGCGTAGATCTTCTTCCAGCTCTCGTTCTTGGCCGACAGTTCGTCGTACACCTGCTGCGAGATCTTGAAGGCCTCGGTCATCAGGTCGTTCGGGAAGGGACGCAGCTTGGCGCCGCTGCCCACCAGCTGCTTGAGCGCCACCGGGTTGCGGGCGTCGTACTTGGCCTGCATGTCGACGTGCGCGTAGCCCGATGCGTTGGCGATGATCGCCTTGTATTCGGCGGGCAGCGCGTCGTAGGCCTTCTGGTTGATGAAGAAGTCGACCTCGGGGCCGCCTTCCCACCAGCCGGGGTAGTAGTAGAAGGGTGCGACCTTGTGGAAGCCCAGCTTCTGGTCGTCATAGGGGCCGACCCATTCGGCCGCGTCGATGGTGCCCTTTTCCAGCGCGGGATAGATCTCGCCGCCGGGAATGTTCTGCGGCACGCCGCCCATGCGTTCGATGATCCGGCCGGCGAAGCCGCCGATGCGGAACTTCAGGCCCTTCACGTCGGCCACCGACTTCAGCTCCTTGCGGAACCAGCCGCCCATCTGCGAGCCGGTGTTGCCGCCCGGGAAGTTGATCATGTTGTACTTGGCGTAGAACTCGCGCATCAGCTTCAGGCCGTTGCCCTCGAACATCCATGCGCTCATCTGCCGGCTGTTGAGGCCGAAGGGGATGGCCGCGCCGATGGCGAAGGTCTCGTCCTTGCCGAAGAAGTAGTACGGCACAGTGTGGCAGGCCTCCACCGAGCCCTGCTGCACGCCGTCGACGACGCCGAAGGCGGGCATCAGCTCGCCGGCCGCGTGCACGGAGATCTCGAACTTGCCGCCGGTCATCGCCTTCACGTTCTGCGAGAACACCTCGGCCGCGCCGTAGATGGTGTCGAGCGACTTGGGAAAGCTCGAGGCCAGGCGCCAGCGGATCGTGGCCTGGGCGTGGACGGCGGGCGCGATGCCGGCGGCCAGCACGCCGGCAAGGCCGGCATTCTTCAGAAGGGAACGGCGTTCCATGCGGGTTTGCTCCTTGGTGGTTTTTGCGTGGGCGATGATGCGTTCGGGCTTCAGCCGAAAGCTTTCAGCACGCTGGCACGCGGCACCGGGGCTTACCCGTAGACGCAAGCAAAACGGGGCCCGCAGGCCCCGTCGTGGTGCGCTCGCGCGGCTTACAGCTTCTGCGATTGCATGAAGCGGTCGAAGCCGGCTTCGGTGAAGCGGAACCACAGGTTCTGGTCGGCGCGGAACTTGGCGTAGTCCGCGTAGATCTTCTTCCAGTCCTCGTTCTTGCCGTTCAGTTCGCTGTACAGCGCCTCGGCCTGCTTGAAGGCCTCCGACATGATCTCGTTGGAGAAGGGACGCAGCTTGGTGCCCTGGGCCACCAGCTGCTTCAGCGCGGCGGGGTTGCGCGCGTCGTAGCGGGCCTGCATGGTCACGTGGGCTTCGTACGCGGCCGATTCCACGATGGCCTTGTTCTCCGCCGACAGCGCGTTGAACGCCTTGTCGTTGATGAAGAAGTCCAGCTGCGGGCCGCCTTCCCACCAGCCGGGGTAGTAGTAGAAGGGCGCGACCTTGTTGAAGCCCAGCTTCAGGTCGTCATAGGGGCCGACCCATTCGGCGGCGTCGATGGTGCCCTTTTCCAGCGCGGGATAGATCTCGCCGCCGGGAATGTTCTGCGGCACGCCGCCCATGCGCTCGATCACCTTGCCGGCGAAGCCGCCCACGCGGAACTTCAGGCCCTTGACGTCGGCGACCGTCTTGATTTCCTTGCGGTACCAGCCGCCCATCTGCGCGCCGGTGTTGCCGCCGCAGAAGTTGATGATGTTGAACTTGGCGTAGAACTCGCGCATCAGCTTCAGGCCGTTGCCCTCCACCATCCACGCGGTCATCTGGCGGCTGTTGAGGCCGAAGGGAATCGCGCAGCCGAGCGCGAAGCACTCGTTCTTGCCGAAGAAGTAATAGGGCGCGGTGTGGGCCGCTTCGATGGAGCCCTGCTGCACGCCGTCGACCACGCCGAAGGCGGGCATCAGCTCGCCGGCCGCGTGCACCGAGACTTCGAACTTGCCGCCGGACATGGCCTTGACCTTGGCCGCGAACACTTCGGCGGCGCCGAAGATGGTGTCCAGGGACTTCGGGAAGCTGGAGGCCAGGCGCCACCGGATCGCGGCCTGTGCGTGCACGGCAGGCGCCGCCCCCGCGGCCAGGATGCCGGCAATGCCTGCCGACTTGATGACTGATCGACGATCCATGAAGCGCTCCTCGTTGTGAGTAAAACCGGCTACAACTGCCGGACGCGCCATTGTCAGGAAACTGTCGGTTACGAGAACGAGGGGTTTCCCTTGCGGGAGGCTGTCGGGGCGTCAGGAAAGCTTCAGGAATGCACGGCGACTAGCCAACGACCTTCAAGCTGGGCGCACCGCGCCCCAGCACCTGCGCAAAGCGCGCGTTGATCGAAGCCTCGATCCCCGCCGCATCCAGCCCCTGCAGGGCCAGCAGCTTCGCCGGATCGCCATGCGGGATGAACTCGTCGCGCAGGCCCAGTTGCAGCACCGGCTTCTGCACGCCCGCGGCCAGCAAGGCCTCGGTGACGGCGCTGCCGGCACCGCCCATGATGGCGCCCTCTTCGATCGTCACCAGCGCCTCGTGCGAAGCCGCGACCTGCAAGAGCAGTTCGGTGTCCAGCGGCTTGGCCCAGCGCATGTTCACCACCGTGAGGTCCAGGCGCTCGGCAGCCTGCAGCGCGGGATAGAGCAGCGTGCCGAAGGCCAGCACCGCCACGCCCTTGCCCTGGCGCCGGATCTCGCCCTTGCCGAAAGGCAGCGATTGCAGTCCGGGTTCGACGGCGACACCAGCGCCCGCACCGCGCGGATAGCGCACCGCCACCGGATGCTCCTGCCGGTAGGCCGTGGTCAGCAGCTTGCGGCACTCGTTCTCGTCGGCGGGACAGGCGATGCTGACGTTGGGGATGCAGCGCAGGTAGGGAATGTCGTAGGCGCCCGCATGCGTGGGGCCGTCGGCGCCGACCAGGCCGGCACGATCGAGCGCGAACACCACCGGCAGGTTCTGCAGCGCCACGTCGTGCACCAGCTGGTCGTAGGCGCGCTGCAGGAAAGTCGAATAGATCGCCACCACCGGCTTCAGGCCCTCGGTGGCCATGCCCGCGGCGAAGGTCACGGCATGCTGTTCCGCGATGCCGACGTCGTAGTAGCGGTCCGGGAAGCGCTGGTGGAACTCCACCATGCCGGAACCTTCGCGCATGGCCGGCGTGATGCCCACCAGGCGCGGGTCCTGCGCCGCCATGTCGCACAGCCAGCTGCCGAACACCTGCGTGAAGGTGGGCTTGGGCGGCGTGGCCGGCTTCACCAGGCCCACGGCGGGATCGAACTTGCCCGGGCCGTGATAGGCGACCGGGTCGGCCTCGGCCAGCTTGTAGCCCTGGCCCTTGCGGGTCACCACGTGCAGGAACTGCGGGCCCTTCAGCTGGCGGATGTTCTCCAGCGTCGGGATCAGCGACTCGAGGTCGTGGCCGTCGATGGGGCCGATGTAGTTGAAGCCGAACTTCTCGAACAGCGTGGCCGGCACCACCAGGCCCTTGGCCTGCTCCTCGAAGCGCTTGGCCAGTTCGAACAGCGGCGGCGCCACGTGCAGCACCTTCTTGCCCAGTTCCTTGGTGGCCGCGTAGAAGCGGCCCGACATCAGCTGCGCCAGGTAGCGGTTGAGCGCGCCCACCGGCGGGCTGATCGACATGTCGTTGTCGTTCAGGATCACCAGCAGGTTGCAGTCGCACACGCCGGCGTTGTTCAGCGCCTCGAAGGCCATGCCCGCGCTCATGGCGCCGTCGCCGATCACGGCCACCGCGTGGCGCTGTTCGCCCTTCTGCTTCGCCGCCATCGCCATGCCCAGCGCCGCGGAGATGCTGGTCGAGGAGTGCGCCGTGCCGAAGGGGTCGTAGGCGCTTTCGCTGCGCTGGGGGAAGCCGGCCAGGCCGCCCAGCTGGCGCAGCGAGGCCATGCGCTCGCGCCGGCCGGTCAGGATCTTGTGCGGATAGGTCTGGTGGCCCACGTCCCAGACGATGCGGTCTTCCGGCGTGTTGAAGACGTAGTGCAGCGCGATGGTCAGTTCCACCGTGCCCAGGTTGGAGCTCAGGTGCCCGCCGGTCTTGGACACCGAGTCGAGCACGTACGCACGCAGTTCTTCGGCCAGGCCGGCGAGCTGGGCGCGCGGCAGGCGGCGCAGGTCGGCCGGGTCGTTGATCGTTTCCAGAAGCTTGGACATCTTGTCTTCTCAGTGTTCGCGGATGACCACCATCTCGGCCAGCGCCAGCAGCGCCCGCGTATCGGCCAGCCGCGTGGTCGCCAGCGCCGCCCGCGCATGCTGCAGCAGCTCCAGCGAATAGGCGCCGGCGCGCTCCAGGCCCAGCAGCGAGACGTAGGTCGGCTTGTCCTGCGCGGCGTCCTTGCCCGCGGTCTTGCCCAGTGTCGCCGAATCGGCGGTGACGTCGAGGATGTCGTCCACCACCTGGAAGGCCAGGCCCAGCGCGCGGCCGTAGTCGGCCAGTCCCTGGCGGGCGGCCGCGCCGATCTCGCCGGTGGCCGCGCCCATCATGACGCTGGCCTGCAGCAGCGCGCCGGTCTTCAGGCTGTGCATTTCGCGCAGCTGGTCTTCGGTGAGCGACTGGCCCACCGCGGCGAGATCGATGGCCTGGCCCCCGGCCATGCCGGCATGGCCTGCGGCCTGCGCCAACAGGCGGCACAGGCGCGCCTGCACGGCGTCCGGGATGTCGCCGTTCGCGGGCGCGAGCAGTTCGAAGGCCAGCGCCTGCAGGGCATCGCCCGCGAGCAGCGCGGTGGCCTCGCCGAACTGTACGTGCACCGTGGGCTTGCCGCGGCGCAGGACGTCGTTGTCCATGCACGGCATGTCGTCGTGCACCAGCGAATAGGCGTGGATCAGTTCGACGGCGCAGGCCGCGCGCAGCGCCGCTTCGAGGTGGCCGCCCACCGCCTCGCAGGCCGCCAGCACCAGCAGCGGGCGCAGCCGCTTGCCGCCATCGAGCACGGCGTAGCGCATCGCTTCACCGAGCTGCGCCGGCGCCTTGTGCGGAACCCAGGCGGAGAGCGCGCGTTCCACCTGTCCGAGTCGTTCGGCCGACCAGGCCTTCAGGACGAAACTCACTCGCCGGCCCAGGGCTTGAGCACGCCCGCGTCGAGGACCTTGATCTGTTCCTCCACGGCCTGCAGCTTGTCGCGGCAGAACTTCAGCAGCTCCGCGCCGCGTTCGTAGCCGGCAAGCAGTTGTTCGAGCGGCAGCTGGCCCGATTCGATCAGGCCGGTGAGCTGCTCGAGCTCTTCCATTGCGGACTCATAGCTGGCGGGGGTCTTGAAAGGGGCCTTGGTCATGAATTGGCTTTGGTCAACCCTGGATTTTAGGCTGACGGCCCCCACATGGATGGGCGGGCTACAATCGCCCTCCCCTCCGTCGCGCTCCCAAGCGCGGCCCTGTCCCCTTCATAGGGGGAGATCTTTAGGTCAGGACATGTCTGATTTAAGTCTTCAGTTACAGCAGGCCGCAAGCCAACTCTCCGTTTCCAGCTATTTCGACCAGGCGCTCTTCCAGCGCGAGATGGACCACATCTTCCAGCAAGGGCCCCGTTATGTGGGGCACGAACTGGCCGTTCCCGAGATCGGCGACTACCACGCGCTCCCGCACGAAGGGGAGGGCCGCGCGCTCGTGCGCACGCCGCAGGGCGTGGAACTCATCTCCAACGTGTGCCGCCACCGGCAGGCGGTGATGCTGCGCGGGCGCGGCTCGGTGCGCCACGACCCGGCGGCGGGAGGCAACATCGTGTGCCCGCTCCACCGCTGGACCTACAGCGCCGGCGGCCCCGCGCCCGCCGGTGAGCTGCTGGGCGCGCCGCACTTCGCCACCGATCCCTGCCTGAACCTGAAAAATTACCGGCTCCAGAACTGGAACGGCCTGCTGTTCGAGTCCAACGGCTACGACGTGCCGCGGGCGCTGGCCAAGCTGGGCCCGAAGGCGGACCTCGATTTTTCCGGCTACGTGCTGGACAAGGTGATCACGCACGAGGTGGACTACAACTGGAAGACCTTCATCGAGGTCTACCTCGAGGACTACCACGTGGGCCCGTTCCACCCGGGGCTGGGCAACTTCGTCACCTGCGAGGACCTGCGCTGGGAGTTCGGCCGCGAATACTCGGTGCAGACCGTCGGCGTGGCCGGCAAGCTGGGCAAGGCCGGCTCGGACGTGTACCGCAAGTGGCACGACGAGGTGCTGCGCTTCGGCGAGGGCCGCCCGCCCAAGTACGGCGCCATCTGGCTCACGCTCTACCCGAACGTGATGGTGGAGTGGTACCCCAACGTGCTGGTGGTCTCCACGCTGCATCCGCGCGGGCCGCAGAAGACGCTGAACGTGGTGGAGTTCTTCTACCCCGAGGAAATCACCGCCTTCGAACGCGAGTTCGTCGAAGCCCAGCAGGCCGCCTACATGGAGACCTGCGAGGAGGACGACGAGATCGCGCTGCGCATGGACGCGGGCCGCAAGGCCCTGATGGAGCGCGGCGACAACGAGGTCGGCCCCTACCAGAGCCCGATGGAAGACGGCATGCAGCACTTCCACGAGTGGTACCGCGGCGCGATCGGCGCGCAGCACCTGCTGAAGAAGTAGCGCTTGGCCGCGCTCTGGATGCTGGTGGCGTCGCTTGCGTTCGCCACCATGGCGGTGTGCGTCAAGTTCGCCTCCGCCTGGTTCACCTCCGCCGAACTCGTCTTCTGGCGCGGCCTCATCGGCATGGTGACGATGTGGCTGTGGGCCCGCTCGCGCGGCGAGACCCTGGCCACGCGCTACCCGGGCATGCATGCCTGGCGCAGCATGGTCGGCGTCGCCTCGCTGGGCGCCTGGTTCCATGCGCTGGCCCTGCTGCCGCTTGCCACCGCGATGACGCTCAACTACATGAGCAGCGTCTGGGTCGCGGCCTTCCTGGTCGGCGGCGCGCTGGTGGCCTGGAACCCGCGCAGCGGCGCGCCCTTGCCCGCGCGCCAGGGCGCATTGGCGCTGACCGTCCTGGGCGGCTTCGGCGGCGTGCTGCTGATGCTGCGGCCGACCGTGGAGCAGCACCAGATGTTCGCCGGCCTGGTCGGCTTGCTGTCGGGCTTGCTGGCTGCCTTTGCCTACATGCAGGTCATGGCGCTCGGCAAGATCGGTGAGCCGGAATCGCGGACGGTGTTCTATTTCGCGGTCGGATCGGCGGTGGCCGGCGCGGCCGGAATGGCTTTCACGGGCGTGTCGGACTGGGACTGGCTGCATGCGCTGTGGCTGCTTCCAGTGGGCCTGCTGGCTTCGCTCGGCCAGCTCTTCATGACGCGTGCGTACAGCCACGGCGCCACGCTGGTGGTGGCCAACCTGCAGTACGCGGGCATCGTGTTCGGCGCGCTGTACAGCCTGCTGCTGTTCGGCGACCGGATCCCGCTCCTGGGCTGGGTGGGCATGGCGCTGATCCTGGCGAGCGGCGTGGCCGCGACCGTCCTGCGCGCGAAGGCGGCGCCGGATGCGCCGGGCGAAGAGCACTGACGAGGGACTGGGGACTGGAGGCTAGAGACTAGGGCGCCCAGAGGCTCTAGACTCGCCCTAACACCTAGCCTCCAGCCTCTAGCCCCTGCCATGTACACCAAGCTCATCTCCGTTGAACAACTGAAGGCCCTGCAATCCGCCAAGGCCCGGCTCATGATCTTCGACTGCAGCTTCGAGCTGATGAACCCGGCGGCGGGCGAGCATGCCTACCAGCAGTCGCACATTCCGGGCGCGGTCTATGCGCACCTCGACGATGCCCTGAGCGACAAGGGCTCCCTCGGTCCCGACGGCCAGGTGATGCCGCATGCCGGCGCCGCTTCCGGCGGCCGGCATCCGCTGCCGCGGCGCGAGAAGTTCGCGATGTGGCTGTCTTCCGTCGGCTTCGCCAACGACATGCAGGCCGTGGTCTACGACCGCAACGGCGCCAACTACTGCGGCCGCCTGTGGTGGATGCTCAAGTGGGCCGGCCACGACGCGGTCGCCATCCTCGACGGCGGGCTGCAGGCCTGGCAGGCCGCGGGCGGCGAAGTGCGCGCGGGCGACGAGCCTTCGCACTTCCAGACCAATTTCGAGCTGGGCGAGCCGCTGCGCACGCTGGCCACCACGCAGGACGTGGTCGACCGCCTCGGCAAGGGCCAGACGCTGATCGACGCGCGCGCGACGCCGCGCTTCAAGGGCGAGGTCGAGCCGCTGGATCCGGTGGCCGGGCACATCCCGGGCGCGCTGAACCGGCCCTTCGGCAGCAACCTGGGCGCCGACGGCAAGTTCAAGCCGGCGGCGCAACTGCGCGCGGAGTTCGAGCAGCTGCTCGCCGGCCGCGATCCGGCCACGGTGGTGCACCACTGCGGCAGCGGCGTCAGCGCGGTGCCCAACGTGATCGGGATGGAACTGGCGGGTTACGCGCCGACGGCGCTGTATGCGGGCAGCTGGAGCGAGTGGTCGCGCAATCCGAAGCTGCCGGTGGAGAAGGGTTGATCCCCGAGATCACTCCTTGATGTTCGCCGCCTTCACGATCCGCGCATAGCGTTCCTGCTCGCGCGCCACGAAGCGGGAGAAATCGGCGGGCGTGCCGCTGCCGCCGATGGCGCCCTGCTCCGCCATCTTGGCCTTCACGTCCTCGGCGCGCAGCACTTCGTTCAGCTCGTGGTTCAGCCGGTCGACGATCGCCGCCGGCGTGTGCGCGGGCGCGAACAGGCCGGTCCAGGAGACGACGTCGTAGTCCTTGAAACCCGGCGTTTCCGACACCGTCGGCACGTCGGGCAGCGTCGGCAGCCGCTTGTCGTCGGTGACCGCGATGGCCTTCATCTTCTTCGCCTGCACCTGCGGGGTGGCCGTCACGCTGACCAGCAGCGCCAGGTCGACCTGGTTGCCGACGACGTCCGTCACGATCTGCGCACCGCCGCGATAAGGAACGTGCGTGATGAAGGTCTTCGACTGGTCCTTGATCAGCTCCATCGCCAGGTGCAGCACGGTCCCGATGCCCGACGTCGCGTAGCTCAGCTGCCCCGGCTTGGACTTGGCCAGCTGGATCACTTCGGCGAGCGTGTTGGCCGGCAGGCCCGGACGCGCCACCAGCACCATCGGCGCCGTGTTCACCAGGCCGACCGGCGCCAGGTCCTTCATGGCGTCGTATTTCACCGCCGCCGGGTTGACCAGGCGCGCGATCGCGATGGGGCTGTCCGCGCCCATCACCAGCGTGTAGCCGTCGGGCGCGGAAGACACCGCCTTGGCGACACCGATCGCGCCGCCGGCGCCGGCGACGTTCTCCACCACCACCGATTGCTTCAGCCGCTCGGCCAGCTTGGTGGCCAGCAGGCGCGCGCTGGCGTCGACGCTGCCGCCGGCGCTGAAGGGCACGATGATGGTGATGGGCTTGGCGGCCGGCCACTGGGGCTGGGCCACGGCCGCGCCGGCGAAGCTGGCGGCCACCGAAAGGGCGAGGAGGGTGCGGCGGGAGATCATGCGTTTCCTTGGGGATTCAGGGCGGCGCGCAGCGTGTCGAACTCGGCGCTCCAGGCGGCGCGCAGGCGGGCCTTGTCGCTCGCATCCATCCAGGCCGCATCGATGCCGTTGACGAGGAAGCCGCGCAAGTCGTCCAGCCCGAAGCCGAAGTCGCGGGACATCATGAGCCAGGCCCGCGTGGGGTCGACGTGGTGCAGCGTCGGGTCGTCGGTGTTGGGATGGATGCGCAGGCCGAGCCCCGGCATGCGTCGGATCGGATGGTCCAGGGCCCAGCGCTCGGGCGGCAGCGTGCGCAGGTAGTACGAGTTGGTGGGCACCACGGTGAAGACGATGCCGCGCTCGGCGCAGCGCGCGGCGAACTCCGGGTTGTCGACCACCGTGTAGCCGTGGTCGATGCGATCGACCTGCAGGTCCTCGACGGCCGTGCGCACGTTGGTCCAGGGCATGCCGAATTCACCGGCGTGCGCCGTGGTGCGCAGGCCGGCGCGGCGCGCGGCTGCATAGGCCTCGGCAAACAGTTCCGGCGGCCGGTCGTTCTCTCGGTAATCGATGCCGATGCCGGGCACGCGCGGGTCGCGGTTGGCGATGACCCACTGCACCATTTCCAGCGCGTCGGCCGGCGCCGCTTCGCGGTCGATGGAGGGCACCAGCCGGCCGATGATGCCGAAGTCGCGCTGCGCATCGTCGATGGCGGCCAGGATGGCGGACTGCGCGCGCGGATAGGCGATACCCGATTCGCGCGCGGTTCCGGTGGGGTTCCAGAAGAACTCGGCGTAGCGCACGTTGTGGGCCGCCGCGTCCTGCAGGTACTCGTAGGCCAGGCGATGCAGGTCGGCCGGCTGCTTGATCAGCCAGGCATCAAGGGCGCGCAGCACGCGCAGCACGCCGACGGGCTTCTCGCCACGGGTGTAGAAGGCCTGGATTTCTTCGGGAGTGAGCGGTGCGTTCTCGCGCTGCGCGAGCTCGGTGAAGGTGGCGCGACGAACCGTGCCCAGCAAGTGGCAATGCAATTCCGCCTTGGGAATCGCGTGCAGGAACTGTTCCAGGGGCGACGGCGCGGACATCGCACCATGCTAATGCGCCGGCGCTGCGTTTTGCCTGCGTGGTACCCACATCCGCGCGCGGCGGTGGGAGCGTTAGGGCAGCTGGATCAGGGGCGCGTGCCGACTGCGCTGCCGGGGGTGGCGTTGGTGCTGCCTTCGTTGTTGCCCAGCGTGCCGGTCGTCACTCCGGTGGACGTGGACGTGGACGGGAAGCTGCCGGTCATGCCGGTGCCCAGTCCGCCGTTCAGGCCGCTGCCCGGCTGCGGCGCGGCGCCGGCAGTCGCGGCGCCGGTCGTGCCGGCCTCGGCCTGGGGCGTGTTGCCGCCCTGGGGCTTGTTGCAGCCGCCCAGGGCGAGGGCCGCCAGCAGGACGCCGGCGAGGCCCCAGGATGACCTCTTCGTCATCACTGCGTGGTGGTCGTCGCCGCCGGGGTGCTGGGCGAGGCGGTGCCGCTCATGTCGGTGCTGGTGCTCGGCGAGCCCGAAGCGCCCATCGACGTGCCGCTGCCGGTGGTGCTGGCGGCCGGGTCGGTGCTCGGCGTGGTGGTGCTGGCGGCGGTGTCGGTCGACGAAGTGGCGGGCACCGTGGTCGTGGTGGACGAAGTCGTCGACGTGTCGGTCACTTCTTTCTTGCCGCAGGCGGCCATGGACAGGCTCAGGGCGGCCATCAGGGCCAGGGCAGCGCAACGGGCAACGGTTTTTTCTTGCATGGGGAAAACTCCAGGATTTGTTCGATTCACTGAATCGGGGGTCTAACGGGGGGGACAGCAGATTTGCTGTTGCGAATCATTTTGGGTGGCGGAGGCTCCCGCCATGTCGTCCTGAACGGTCGATGCCTGTAGGACAAGCCTCAGGCGAGCGCCGATGCGAGGGCCTCTTCGCGCAAGGCGTCCGCCACGGCGCGCAGTTCCGCCTGGCGCACCGTGATGGCGCGTCCGAGCGACTGCAGGTCCAGCCGCGAAGCGAGCACGCGGTTGAACACTTCCTCACGTTCCTTTGCAACGTGGCGCGCAACGTATTCGCCGAGCACCGCCACCTTGGCGTCGTACAGCTCGTCCTCCGGGCGCGTGGCCAGGATCTGCGCGATGAATTCGCGCTGGCTGCCATGCTGGTCTTCCACTTCGTCCAGCAGGTCGTCGTCGCGCAGCGACGCGCGCACGGCCGGATAGAACAGTTCCTCTTCGAGCTTCGCATGGATCGCCAGCTCGAGGCAGATCTCCTCGGCCAGCGCGCGGCGCTTGAGTGCACTGGCCTGATCGCGCACCAGCTCGCGGTAGGACTGGAACAGCGCATGCACGGCCAGGTGGTCCGCGTCGAGCAGGTCGATGGCGTCGGGCGCTTGTTTTTTCATGGTGCTTGCAAATGCTTTCAGGTCTTGCCTGCACTCTAGGTTGTCGCGCCTGCCGCGCTGTCAGCACGGAATCGGGCTTGATGTAGGAGCACAGCTTTGCGCGGTCAGGTGGCGCGTGGCGACCGCTTCTCGTAGGCGGCCATCAAGGGCGTGACGGAAACGCCGTGGACCACGATCGAGGCCACCATCACGGCCATTGTGAGCCCCACCAGCTGGTCGGCCAGCGTGCCGGACAAGCCATGGTTCAAGGCATACATCAGGTAGTACAGCGAGCCCACGCCGCGGATGCCGAACCAGCCGATCAGCCAGCGCTGGCTGCGCGACGCGCCGGCGCCGCGGATGCCCAGGGCCACCGACACCGGGCGGATCACCAGCAGCAACAGCGGCACGAACCACCAGGCCGCGTCGTACCAGGGCACGGCCCAGAGCAAGGCGCCGATCGCGATCACGATCGCCACCTCGCCGATGCGCTCGGCCTGCTCGTTGAACAGCAGCACCGCCTGCGCCATGAAGGTGGGCGCGTGCTGCGGATCGACCGCCAGGTTGTCGGCCATGCTGCGGTCCGGGTGCGCCATGGCTTTCTCCACCTGCTGGCTGCTGGCCTTGCCCGGGCTCTGGCGCTGCTCCAGCCGGCGCAGGGCAACTCCCGCCGCGAACACCGCCAGGAAGCCGGAACCATGCAGCAGCAGCGCGCTGCCGTAGGAAAGCGCGATCAGGCCGAGCGCGAGGAAGTCGTCCAGGCCCACGGCTTCCTTGTGCTCGCGGCGCAGGAACAGCACCAGGCGGCCCACGGCGATGCCCAGGACCCAGCCCACGCCCAGGCCGGCTGCGGTGCTCCACAGCACGTCGACGGCCAGCCAGCGCCATCCACCCTCGCCCAGGTCGTGCAGGCCCAGCAGGCCGAGTCCCAGCATGACGAAGGGGAAGGCCGTGCCGTCGTTCAGCCCGCCCTCGCCCGTCAGGGCAAAGCGCAATTTGTCGCGGTCACCGGCTTCCTGCAACTGCACTTCCGAGGCCAGCACGGGATCGGTGGGCGCCAGGATTGCTCCCAGGAGGACGCAGGCGCCCAGCGGCCAGCCGAGGAAGACCCACGCCACGAGCGCCACCAGCGCCACCGTGATCACCATCGAGTTCAGGGCCAGGCGCACCGGCAGCCGCCAGCGCCTGTCCAGCAGGCCGGGGCTGAGCTTCAGGCCGGCGTTGAAGAGGGACAGCAGCACGACGACCTCGGCCATGCGCTCCAGGATGTGCGAGTGCGCGCGCGGCTCCAGCGGCAGCATGCCGAGCCACAACGGGCTCACCCCGAGTCCCACCAGCACGTAGAGCATGGCGGTCGACAGCGGCAGGCGCTGCAATACCGTGGAGCCGAGCGCCATCAGCACCAGCAGCAGGCCGACGATGACGGCCCAGATCGCGAATTCCATGCATGCGGATTGTTGGGCCAGCGGCCGGCGCGGCGTGTGGGGAAATGCCGCAAACAGAAGCGCGCGATCCCCGCCGAGGCAGGGATCGCGTGCGAGGAAAGGCGGTTCCTACAGCCGGCCGAGGGCCGACTTCAGCGCCTTGCGCACCGTGGGGAACTGGTGCACGTCGCTGTGGCCGGCGCCACGCACCCGCAGCAGGCGGACCTTGTTGCGCATGGCCTTGGCCAGGGTCTCGCTGTGCTTGATCGGGATCAGCTCGTCGCGGTCGCCATGGATCAGCATCACGGGGCCCAGCATCTTCGCGGCGTGCTCCAGCGTGTGGAGCGGGTAGCGCAGCACCTGGGTCGGCACCCACGGATACAGCTCGGCGGCCAGGGCACGCATGCTGCTGTAAGGCGACACGAGCATCGTCAGGTCGGGGGCCTTGCCCTCGGCGCCCAGTGCGGCGGACAGGCCGGCGGCGAGGCCCGTGCCCAGCGACTGGCCGGAGATCACCACGCGCTTGCCGGCGTATTGGGGCGCCACGTGGTCCCACACCGCCCGGACGTCGGCGCGCAGCTGGTCTTCGCTTTCGATGGTGCCGCTGCTCTTGCCGAAGCCGCGGTAGTCGAACATGACCACGTCGAAATTGGCCTGGCGGAAGGCGTCGAGCTCGACGAACCACTTCTTCAGGTTGCCCGAATTGCCGTGCAGGAAGAAGAACACGCCGCGCGGATTGGGGCACTGCAGGTGCGCCACGGACAGCCGCGCATTGGGCACGTCGATGAAGTACTCGCGCGTGTCGCAGTCGCTGCAGATCGGGTCGTCGTGGGCCAACGGATCGGGTTCGAACAGCAGGCGTTCCTGGCGGAACCAGAGGTAGCCGACGGCGCCGGCGTAGATCGCGCCGATCGCCAGGACCACCGAAGCGGAAAAGATTGCGTAGACCATGTTGCCTCCGGACATCGCCTTAGCGGCTGCGCTTCGCATCTGGATCGCTCGGGCCGTTGTGGTCGGACATGCCCACGTCGGGGGTGCCGAGTTCGCCCGCGTCGCTGGGCTTCTTCTCGTTCCAGGTGCCGCCGGTGCGGGTGGTGTTGCCGTAGGGACGGGCCATGTCGCCGTCCTCGAAGTTCAGCGAGCCGCCGCCCATGGGCTTGTCGTCGGCGGCGCCGTGGTCGCGCTCGTTGACGCCGGAGGGCGCCACGAGGTCGGGCTGCGCATCGCTGTTCAGTCCGATCTTGCCCGGGCCGTCTCCGCGGTAGTCGGGCGAGGACTTGTCCTCGGCCTTGCGGGTGTCCTTCCCTTCGCGGGAGTTTTCCTGGTTGGGCATTGCGACTCCTTTTGTGTCTTGGCGGCCTTTCGACCTCCCATGACACGCAGTGTTCGCCACGCCCAATGGACGACCTGTCGGCTCCTACAGGGGGATCACGTAGGAATCAAGCGCGGCGGGCAATCAGCCAACAAGCGGCCGGCGCGGAAGGAAGCAGCCCGCTTCAGGCGGCCAGGTACAGCGCGCGCAGGCGTTCGCGCTGCGCCGGACCGATGCCCAGGCCTTCGCGCAGGTAGCCATCGAGCGAGCCGTGCAGCGCATCGGCCTCGGCCAGCGCCGCCTGCAGGAACTCCGGCTGCACGCGCCACAGGACCTGCATCACCGGCCGCGGGAAGGCCAGCTTGCCTTCGGCGGGAAAGGCGAGCCGCTCGTTGGTCAGGAGGTAGTCCTCCATCACCTGCCGCGGGCTGGCGCCGACCGCGTGCAGCAGCAAGGCCGCGGCGAAGCCGGTGCGGTCCTTGCCGGCGGTGCAGTGGAACACCGTCGGTTCGGCCGATTCCAGCAGGTGGCCGAAGAACTCGGCGAAGCGCGCAGTGTTGTGGCGAACGAAACCCCGGTAGGTGTCCTGCATGTGGGCCACCACGTCGGCCTCGGTCACGTCGCGGCCGCTGGCGAGCAGGGCCTGCAGCTGCTGCACGATCGTGGGCTCGATCGGCAGCGAGTGCACGGTGACGCCGGGCAGCGTGCAGGCGAAGGCCGTGCGCTCGTCGACGCCGCGGAAGTCGAGCACGCGGGTGATGCCCAGGGCCTGGATCTGGCGGGCGTCGTCGTCGTTCAGGGCCCCGAGGTGGTCGGAGCGGTAGAGGACCGGACGCAGGGAGTGGATGGGTCGGAAATTGGTGGAGCTGGTCAGCCGCATCCCGCTATTTTCGCCCGCCCGCTATTTCCATGCAGCACGGGCCCGGGCCCGGACTTGCAGCAGCGGCGCCTGGGGCTTCACTTCCAGCGCGGCCTGCGGCACCGCCTCGGGCCAGGTGACTTCCTCGAAGTGCTGCACCATGCCGGGCGCGATGAAGCGGGTGCGGCCCGCATACATGTGCCGGTCGCCGCCTCCGCTTTGCTGGGTGACGTAGAAGCGCTGCGGCACCAGCAGGTGCAGGTGCTCCCTGGCGCGCGTCATCGCCACGTACAGCAGCCGCCGCTCCTCTTCCAGTTCCTCGGTGGTGCCCGTGGCCATGTCGCTGGGGATGCAGCCGTCGACGCAGTTCAGCACGTGCACGGCCTTCCATTCCTGGCCCTTGGCGCTGTGGATGGTGGAGAGGATCAGGTAGTCCTCGTCGCGATGCGGCGGGCCGCTCTGGTCGCTGGTGGCGTCAGGCGGATCGAGCGTGAGTTCGGTGAGGAAGCGCTCGCGGCTGCCGTAGCCGGCGGCCAGGCGGGCGAGCTGCTCGACGTCCAGCTTGCGCACCTGCGCGTCGTCGTGCATGCGTTCGAGCTGCGGCAGGTACCAGCTCTTGGCCAGTTCCATGTCGGCGGGCCAGGCGAGCTCGGGATCATCCAGCTTGGCGAACAGCGCCGCCAGCTGCGCCCATTCCTCCTTGGCCTGCGCCGGCGGCTCGAAGGCTTGCAGGGCCTGCTGCGGGTCGCTGGCTTCGCCCATCGCTTCGAGCAGGCGCGTCGCGGTGGCGGCGCCTATGCCGGGCACCAGCTGGGCGACGCGGAAGCCGGCCATGCGCCCGCGCGGATTCTGGGCGAAACGCAGCAGCGCCATCACGTCCTTCACGTGCGCCGCCTCCAGGAATTTCAGGCCGCCGAACTTGACGAAGGGGATGTTGCGGCGGGCGAGCTCCAGTTCCAGCGCCGCGCTGTGGTGGCTGGTGCGGAACAGCACCGCCTGCGACTTGAGCGTGCTGCCCGCCTCGCGCTGGCGCAGCACCTGGTCGGCGACCCAGCGCGCCTGCTGCGCTTCGTCGGGCACCAGCACCAGCTGCGCGCGCTGGCTCGAGGCCTTGTCGGTGAACAGGTTCTTCGCATGCCGCTCGCGCGCTGCCGCGATCACTGCGTTGCTCGCATCGAGGATGGGCGCGGTGCTGCGGTAGTTGCGCTCCAGCGTGACGATGCGCGCCTCCTGCGTGAACTGGCGCGGGAAGTCGAGGATGTTGCGCACCGTGGCGCCGCGGAAGGAGTAGATGCTCTGCGCGTCGTCGCCCACCACGGTCACGCCCTGCCCCGTCGGCTTCATGCCGAGGATGATCTCCGACTGCAGCCTGTTGGTGTCCTGGTACTCGTCGACCAGCAGGTGGTCGAAGCGCCCGCCGCTTTCCGCGGCCAGCGTGGGTTCGGCCATCATGTCGGCCCAGAAGCCGAGCAGGTCGTCGTAGTCCAGCACGTTCTGCTGCTGCTTGGCCTCGACGTAGGCGCCGAACAGCTTCTTCAGCTCGTCCTCCCACTGCGTGCACCACGGGTAGACCGACTGCAGCACCAGCGGCAGCGGGTCGCGCGTGTTGAGGACGCGCGAGTAGATGCCCATGCAGGTTCCCTTGAGCGGGAAGCGCTTCTTCGTTTCGGAGAAGCCGATCTCGTGGCGCACCAGGCCCATCAGGTCCTCGGAGTCGCCGCGGTCGTGGATGGTGAAGCTGTCCTCCAGCCCGATGCGCGGCGCGTACTCGCGCAGCAGCCGCGCGCCCAGGCCGTGGAAGGTGCCGCTCCACGGCAGGTTGGGCAAGGCGGCCGTGTTCTGCAGGCCCAGCGCCTGCTGCAGCACGCCGCCGACGCGGCGCTCCATCTCCTGCGCGGCGCGCCGGCTGAAGGTGAGCAGCATCATCCGCTGCGGGTCGGCGCCATGGCGAATCAGGTTGGCGACGCGATGCGCCAGCGTGTTGGTCTTGCCCGAGCCGGCACCCGCGATCACCAGCAGCGGGCGCGTGTCGCCGGCGCTGTCGCCCGTGCCGTGGGTGGCGGCTTCGCGCTGTTGCGGGTTGAGGGTGGCGAGGGGGTCTGGGTACTGCATGGGGCTTCCTGGAACTGTATATTAGTACAGTGACCGGTACCATCCTGACGGGGTCCGCATCCTGGACCGACCCCACCCTCATCGCCTGCGGCCGCTTCTACCCACCCGGCTGCAACTCCGCCGAGCAGCGCCTGCGCTTCTACGCGCAGCAGTTCCCGCTGGTGGAAGTGGACTCCAGCTACTACGGCATGCCGACGCCGCAGAACACGCAGCTGTGGGCCGAGCGCACGCCGGACGGCTTCACCTTCAACATCAAGGCCTTCCGCCTCTTCACCGGCCACCAGACCGACCCGAAGGTGCTGCACAAGGACATCCAGCAGGCGCTGGGGCCGGCGTTTGCACGCACGCTGTATTACGCCGACCTGCCGCAGGACATCCGCGAGGAACTCTGGCGCCGCTTCCACGAAGCACTCGCGCCCTTGCGCGACGCGGGCAAGCTCGGCGCCGTGCACCTCCAGTTCGCGCCCTGGGTGATGCGCAACCGCGTCGGCATCGCGCACGTCGAACACTGCGCGGAGCAGATGGCAGGGCATCTCGTGGCGGCGGAGTTCCGGCACCAGAGCTGGTTCGCGGACGACCACGTGGACGCCACGCTGGACTGGGAACGCAGCCTCGGCCTGGTCCACACGGTGGTCGACTCGCCGCAGGGCTTTGCCAACTGCGTGCCCTGCATCTGGGAAGTGACGAACCCGCAGCTTGCGCTGGTGCGCCTGCACGGGCGCAACCAGGAAGCCTGGAACCGCAAGGGCCTGGCGGCCTCGTCCAGCCGCTTCGACTACAGCTACAGCCAGGACGAACTGGCGGCGATGGTGCCCGAGGTCCGCCACCTGGGCACGCAGGCCGGCAAGGTGCACGTGGTCTTCAACACCAACCACGAAGACCAGGGCCAGGCCGGCGCGCGCATGATGCGAAAACTGCTGGCCGTAAACGACCGGTAAAACCTTGTACCGCGCCGGAAGGCCGGTTGGCAGCCGCTAGACTTCCCCGGATGAAGCCGATTTTCTTCCTCGCCTCGCTCACCCTGGCCCTTTCCGCCACCGCCGCCGTGCAGGCTCAGGCCCCCGCCGCGGCGCCGCAGGCTGCCGCCAGCGCCAACGCCGAACTGGAAACCGCGGGCAAGAACGCCGCCCAGGGCTGGCTGCTGCTGCTGGATCGCCAGGACTGGGGCACGGCCTGGGACGCCTCGAGCGCCGTGTTCCGCCAGACTGTGCCGCTCGGCTCGTGGATGGATGCGATTCCCAAGGTGCGCCAGCCCTATGGCGCGCTGGTCGAACGCCAGGCCGTGGAAGCGATCTACAAGACCAGCCTGCCGGGCCGGCCCGACGGCCAGTACGTCACCGTGCTGTTCGCCAGCCAGTACAAGAACGAGAACGTCCACGAGATCGTGACCACGGTGCGCGAGAGCGACGGCCGCTGGCGCGTGACGGGCTACAACCCCAAGCCGGTGAAGTGAGGATCAGACGGCGCGCTGCCCGCGCAGGGACGCGCCCGGCAAGGCCCGCGAAGCCTGCTCCACGTGGGTGCGCAGCACCGGCAGCTGCCGCTCGACCCAGGCCTTGAGCACCGAGTCCTCGGCCTGCGTCGCCATCTTCTCGTAGTTCACCACGTCCATCTGGTAGGTGCGCAGCACCGCCTCCTCGACATAGAGCCGATCGAACTGCGCGCCCTTGAGCTTGGACAGCTGCTTGATCAGCTTGTTCGCCTCGTTGGTGCTGAGGGGCATGGCCATGCCGCGCGACTGCAGCATGCGCAGCACCTCGGGCTGCGCCGTGCGGTGCCGCGCGAGCACCAGCTTGGCCAGCTCCTTCACCGCCGGATTGTTGCTGCGCGCCAGCGCGAGCTGCGACGCCTCGGCCTGCAGCCGGACGTGGGCCGACGACTGCTGCAGGAAGTAGCGCTCCTGCCGCTGCGCGGGCGGCAGCGGCCTCGCGTCGCGCGAGTACTGGGGCGAGAGCTGGGCCAGCGCGGCGGGCGGCAGCGAGGCCGCCAGCAGCAGCGCGACAGCGATGAAGGGCGCGCGGGAAAGACGAAGCGTGTTCACGCGCCGATGATAGGGCTCAAGCGCCCTTCTTGCCGGCCTGCGGCAGCTTCTGCGCCATGGCGAGGTGGTCGCGCAAGCTCGGCAGCGTCTTGTCGATGAAAGCCTTGAGCTCCGCATCCTTCACGTCCTTGCCGGCCTTCTCGAACATCTTGATGGTCTTCTCGTGCGCCTTGATGCCGACCTCGCGCACGAAGTGCTCGTCGAAGTCGGCGCCGTTGCGCTTGCCGAGCTTGTCGATGTCGCGCCGCATGCCGTGGCCGGGTACCGCCGGCAGTTCCACGCCCTTCGCGTTGGCCAGCTTCACCAGCTCGTTATTGGCCGCCGTGTGCTGGTCGACCAGCATGCTGGCGAAGCTCTTCACCTGCGCGTCGCTGGCCTTGGATGCGCCCAGCTGCCCGGCTTGCGCCTCGAACATGCCGCCCTCGGCCGCGTTCTCGATGAACTTGCGGTCGGCGCGCGCCAGCTTGTTCTTCGCGTCCGGCATGTTGCGCGTGCCCGTGCCGGGCTGCGCCGCGGGGGCGGCTTGGCCGCCCGTCATGGAACTGCCGGCGCCGGGCGCCGCGGATTGGGCCTGGGCCGCGCCCAGCGCGAGGGCCAGCGCTGCGGCGGCGACGTAAGCGATCTTGTTCATTCTTCGTTCTCCCGAAATGAAAGCGGCGCCGGTGACGGCGCCGCGGTGGTCATGCGCGCCTGCGCATCACTTGGTCTTGGACGACGAGGACGTTCCCGAGCTGCCGCTGCTGCCCGCGCTACCCGACAGGCTGCTGGAGCCGCTCTGGCCGGTGGAGCCGTAGCTGCCGGAGCCCGAGCTGCCGCTCGCGCCGCCGCCGCTCATGCCGCCGCCCTGGTTCTGGCCCTGGCCGCCGCTGCGGCTGCTGCGCCAGCTGCTGAAGTCGTCGCTGAACTTCTTGTAGCGCTCCTCGCGCCACGACTGGTAGTCGTTGTCGAGGTTGCGGATCTGCTCCTCGCGCCACTGGTGGTACTCGGGGTCGTGCTGGCGCTGGCCGCTGCCGTAACCGCCACCGTAGCCCTGCTGCACGCCCGACACGTAGCCCTGGCTGCCGCCACCGTAGCCCTGGCCCTGGCCGCCCATGGAGCCGCCACGGCTGCCGTAGCTGCCCTGGTAGTAGGTGTCGCCCTGGCCGCCGTAATTGGCGCTACTGTGCTGGCCGCCGCCGCCATAGCCCTGGCTGCCGCCGCCGTAGCTGCCGCCGGTGTAGCCCTGGCCGCCGCCACCGCCCATCTGGCCGTAGCCCTGGCCGCCGCTGCTGTAGCCGCCGCCCTGGCCGTATCCGCCTTGCTGGCCGACGCCGCCGCTCCAGCTGGATTGCTGGCCGCCATAACGGCCCCAGTCGCCCTGGCTGGCCTGGCCGCCCCAGCTGCCGCCGCCACCCTGGCCATAACGCTGGCCCGACTGGCCATAGCCCTGGCTGCCGCCGCCGTAGCCCTGGTTGTCGCCGAAGCCCTGGCTGCCGCCGCCGTAGCCGCTGCCTTGCCCGTAGGTGCTGCCGCCGTAGCTGCTGCCGTAGCCGGACTGCTGCATGCCGCCGCGGTCGCCGCCGAACTCGCGGCCCGCCTCACCCCGGCCCCAGCTGCCCTGATGGCCGCCGCCGTACTCGCCGCCGGAACTGCCGCGGCCGTAGCCGTGGTTCTCGCCGCCGTAGCCGCCATAGCCCGACGACTGCTGGCCGCCGAACTCCGATCCGGACCGCTGGCCGTAGCCCTGCGATACCTGCGAACCCTGCGAGCCGTAGCCGCCGCCCTGCTGCTGGTTGTTGCCGCCGTAGCCCTGGCCGCGGTCCTGCTGCTGCTGGTCGCTGCCCCAGCGGCCTTGCCGGTCGCGGTCGTCGTAATCACGCGAAGCCATCTGATCTCCTTCAGGAAGTGGGTCGTTGTGAGGGAGGTGTTGCCTCCTTCGATCCACAACCTTAGGACGCTGCAGGGAACGAGCTTGTCGGACAAGTTCCGCTTGGCCGTAGGACTGCTTTTGCGCCGTGTTCAGTGCGCGTGGGCGAAAGTACTCACGATGGTGACGAGCGCGATGCCGCCGAGCAACCAGGCGATCTGCGCGAGCGTTTCGCGCGCGCCCAACCGCCTCTGCAGTTGCGGGATCAGGTCGGCCAGCGCCACGTAGATGAAGCTGCTGCTGGCCACGACCAGGAAGTACGGCAGGTAACCCACCAGCTGGTCGACGAGCCACCAGCCCACCAGTCCGCCCAGGGGCGTGACCGCGCCGGCGAGCGTGACCTTCACCAGCGCGGCGCGCCGGTTGCGGCTGGTCTGGCGCAGCACCGCGAGGTCGCCGATATGGTGCGGCACCTCGTGCGCGAGCACCGCCAGCGCGGCCACCAGCCCGAGATGGCGGTTGGCGATGAAGGCCGACGCGATGAGGATGCCGTCGCCGAAGCAATGCACGCTGTCGCCGGTGAGCACGGCCCAGCCGCCGCTGCGCGCGGGCGGATGCGAATGGTGATCGTGACCGTGATGGTCATGCTCGCCCTCGCCGGCGTCGTGATGGTGCTCGTGCCCGTGGTGCCAGAGCTCCGCCTTGTCCAGGAGGAAGAAGAACACCAGGCCCACCAGCAGCACCGCGAACAGCGGCTTGGGACCGGCCCTGCTCTCCAGCGCCTCGGGCAGCAGGTGCATGAACGAGGTGGCCAGCAGCGCGCCCGCGGCGAGGCTCAGGAGGTGCTGCTCCTTCAAGCCGCGCACGCGCGGCTCCGGTCCCCAGCCCAGGCGCATGAGGCCGGCGGCGAGCCACACGCTGCCGATGCCGGCGGCGAAGGTGGCTAACACGATGGTGAAGGCAGTGGTCATGGAAAGCCGCCTCTTCCAGGCGGCTGCGGCGGCTAGTGAATGGGGATCAGGCCGCGCCGTTCGCCTGCATCCAGGCCAGCGCGCGCTGGAAGCCGTCCTCGGCCGGCCCCGGGCGGAAGCTGGGGCGGTAGTCGGCGTGGAAGGCGTGCGGCGTGTCGGGATAGACGACGAACTGCGAGGCCCGCGCGGCCGGCGTGCCGGTCGCGAGGACAGCCTTCATCTTATCAACCGTGTCAAGCGGGATGCCGGTGTCGGCCCCGCCATAGAGCCCGAGCACCGGCGCGCGCAGCTGCGCCGCGATGTCGACCGGGTTGCGTGGCTGCAAGGCGTTGGGCGTGCCGACCAGGCGTCCGTACCAGGCCACGCCGGCTTTCACGGGGCCTTGCGCCGCATACAGCCAGGTGATGCGCCCGCCCCAGCAGAAGCCCGTGATCGCCGCGCGCTGCACGTCGCCGCCGTTCGCGCCCGCCCAGCGCAGCGCCCCATCGAGGTCGGCCAGCACCTGCGCATCGGGCGCCTGCGACACGACTTCGGCCATCAGCTTCGCGAGCTCGCCATAGCTGCCCGGGTCGCCCTGGCGCGCGAACAGCTCCGGCGCGATGGCGAGGTAGCCGGCGCGGGCGAAGCGCCGGGCCGTGTCGGCGATGTATTCGTGCACGCCGAAGACTTCGTGCACCACCAGCACCACCGGCAGCTTGCTGCGGCCGGCCGGCGCGGCGCGGAAGGCCGGCACCCGGAAGCCGTCCACCTCGTACGTGATCTCGCCGGTGACGAGGCCTTCGGAGGACGTGCGGATGGCGGTCTGGGCGACCAGGGGAGCGGCGGCGGCGGCGTAGCCCACGCCGAGGGCGGCCTTCAGTGCGGTGCGGCGGTTCATGGAGCGGTTCATGCGGCGCAAGTCTAGGCACAATCCGCGGCAGGCAAACGAAGGAGAACCCCATGCCCACCATCCGCGTCGAGATGTTCGAAGGCCGCACGCCGGAACAGAAGAAGAACCTCGTCCAGGCGCTCACGCAAGCCTGCGTCGAAACCCTGGGCAGCAAGGCCGAGAGCGTCGACGTGATCCTCTTCGACATCAAGAAGACGGATTGGGCGACGGGTGGGGAGCTGTGGTCGGAGAAGAAATAGCGGCGTCAGTGCGCCTCTTCCCAGTTCGCCCCCACCCCGATCTCGGCCAGCAGCGGCACGCGCAGTTCCGCGACGCCGGCCATCAGGCGGGGGATCTCGGCCTTCACCCAGTCGACCTCGTCCTCGGGCACTTCGAACACCAGTTCGTCGTGCACCTGCATGATCATCTTCGTGCGGCGCTGCTCGCGGTCCAGCACGTCCTGCACCTTGCACATCGCCAGCTTGATCAGGTCGGCCGCCGTGCCCTGCATCGGCGCGTTGATGGCCTGGCGCTCGGCGCTGCCGCGGCGCGGGCCGTTGGGTGAGTTGATCTCGGGCAGGTACAGGCGCCGGCCGAACACGGTTTCCACGTAGCCGCGGCTCTTGGCCGACAGCCGCGTCTCGTCCATGTACTGCTTCACGCCCGGATAGCGCATGAAATAGCGCTCGATGTAGTTCTTGGCCGCCGCCGTCTCGATGCCGAGGTTGCGCGCCAGCCCGAAGCTGCTCATGCCGTAGATCAGGCCGAAGTTGATCACCTTGGCGTAGCGGCGCTGCTCGCTCGACACTTCCTCCAGCGCCACGCCGAACACTTCGGCCGCGGTGGCGCGGTGCACGTCCAGGTTCTCGCGGAAGGCGCGCTGCAGCGCCTCGTCCTCGCTGATGTGCGCCATGATGCGCAGCTCGATCTGGCTGTAGTCGGCGCTCGCGATGCGGTGCCCCGGCGGCGCGATGAAGGCCTCGCGCACGCGCCGGCCTTCGACGGTGCGCACCGGGATGTTCTGCAGATTGGGGTCGTTGGACGACAGGCGCCCCGTCACCGCCACCGCCTGCGCGTAGTGCGTGTGCACGCGGCCCGTGCGCGGATGCGCCAGCTGCGCCAGCTTGTCGGTGTAAGTGCCTTTCAGCTTCGACAGGCTGCGGTGCTCCAGCAGCTTGGCCGGCAGCGGGTAGTCCTCGGCCAGTTCCTGCAGCACCTCTTCGTCCGTGCTCGGCGCGCCGCTCGCGGTCTTGCGCTTCACCGGCAAGCCCAGTTTCACGAACAGCACTTCGCCGATCTGCTTGGGGCTGCCCAGGTTGAAGGGCTGCCCGGCCAGGTCGTGCGCCTCGCGCTCCAGCTGCATCATGCGGCTGCCCAGCTCGTTGCTTTGCTGGGCGAGCGCGGTCGCATCGATCAGGACGCCATTGCGCTCCACGCGGTACAGCGCCTCGCTGGACTCCATCTCCAGGTCGTAGATGAATTTCAGCTTGGCGTCGCGCTCCAGCTTGGGCCACAGCGCCAGGTGCACGTCGAGGGTCTGGTCCGAGTCCTCGCAGGAATACTCGGAGGCCTTGTCGATCGAGACCTGGTTGAAGGTGATCTGGTGCGCGCCCTTGCCGGCGATGGTTTCGTAGTCGATGCCGCTGCGGCCCAGGTGGCGCTCGGCGAGGCTCGCGAGCCCGTGCGGCTTGTGCACTTCGAGCACGTAGCTTTGCAGCATGGTGTCGTGCACGTAGCCGCGCACCTCGATGCCGTGGTTGGCGAACACGTGGCGGTCGTACTTCACGTGCTGCCCCAGCTTGTGCTTCTCGGGGTTTTCCAGCCATGGCTTCAGCTTCGCCAGCACCTCGTCGCGCGGCAGCTGGTCGGGCGCGCCGGGATAGTCGTGCGCCAGCGGGATGTAGCAGGCAAGGCCCGGCTCGGTGCTGAAGGACAGGCCGACGATCTCGGCCTTCATCTCGTCCAGCGAGTTGGTCTCGGTATCCAGCGCCACCAGCTGCGCGGCTTCGATGCGTTCCAGCCAGGGATTGAACTCTTCCCAGGTGAAGACGGTGTCGTAGTGCAGGTTGGTGGCCTGCGACAGGCCGCTCAGGTCCGGCTCCTCGAACAGGCCGCCGGTGCTGCCCGGGCCGACCTTCCTGCGGCTCTTGTGCTCCTCCAGCAGTTCCGGCGGCACGTCGTGCGACTCCAGCTGCTTGACCAGGCCCTTGAAGCCGTAGCGCTCGTAGAAGCCCTTCAGGCCCTCGACGTCCTGGCCGCCGATGACGATGTCTTCCAGCGCCGGGAAGCCGGCAATGTGGTCCTTCAGGTCGCAGTCGGTGCGGATGGTCACCAGCGCGCGGCCCTTGGGGATCCAGTCCAGCGCCTTGCGCAGGTTCTCGCCGACGGCGCCTTTCACTTCGGCGGCGCGCGCGACCAGGTTGTCGAGCGAGCCGTATTCGGTCAGCAGCTTCACCGCGGTTTTCGGGCCGACCTTGTCGACGCCCGGCACGTTGTCGACCGAGTCGCCGACCAGCGTCTGGTAGTCCACCATCAGCCGCGGCGGCACGCCGAACTCGGCCTCCACGCCGGCCATGTCGCGCTTGCGGTCGTTCATGGTGTCGATCACCACCACGTTCTCGTTCACCAGCTGCGACAGGTCCTTGTCGCCGCTGGAAATCACCGTCTGCAGTCCGTGGGTCGTCCCCACGCAGGCCAGCGTGCCGATCACGTCGTCGGCTTCGACGCCGGGGACGTTCAGCACCTTCCAGCCAAGCAGGCGCACCACCTCGTGGATCGGGTCGATCTGCGCGCGCAGGTCCGGCGGCATCGGCGAGCGCGTCGCCTTGTAGTCGGGATAGAGGTCGTCGCGGAAAGTCTTGCCCGGCGCGTCGAACACGCAGACGGCGTAGTCGGCGCGCACGTCGCGCCGCAGCTTCGTCATCATGTTGATCATGCCGCGGATGGCGCCGGTGGCCGGGCTCGCGGGGTCGCCCGGCACGGCACGCAGGTCCGGCATGGCATGGAAGGCCCGGTACAGGTAGCTGGAGCCGTCGACCAGCAGCAGGGTCTTGGGTTCGGGGGTGGGAACTTCGTCCGTCTCGCTCATAGGAGGGGGATTGTGCCTGCGGCACGTGCCGCGGTTCGTTCCTCACCACGGCCTACAATGGCCGCATGCGTTCGATCCCGTTCCTGTTGGCACTGGCATTCCCCGTGGCCGCGCTCGCGCAGGCCCAGGCTCCCCTCACCCGCGAGCCCGACGGCGAGCCGCGCCACAACCAGAAGATCGAGCGGCTGCATGCCGAGGACGACCACGCCACCATCGACGAACTGCGCGTGGGCGGCCAGACCAAGTCGGTGAAGGTGCAGCCCAAGGCCGCCGTGCCGGGCTACGAGATCCAGCCGAGCGACATGGCGCGCACGCGCCCGGCCGACAGCCGCGAAGGCCTGGCCGGCCGCAGCCAGCGCGTCTGGAACGTCTTCGGATTCTGAGATGGCGGTTTTCACGGAAGTCTCGGAAGACGAGGCCGGCGCGCTGCTGCGCGCGCTGAAGCTGGGCGAGCTGGCCTCGCTGCGCGGCATCCAGAGCGGCATCGAGAACACCAACTACTTCGTCACGGCGCGCGACGTGCTGGGCGAGCGCGAGTTCGTGCTGACGCTGTTCGAGCGCCTCACCTTCGAGCAGCTGCCCTTCTACCTGCACCTGATGAAGCACCTGGCGCAGCACGGCATCCCGGTTCCGGACCCGGCCGCCGACGCCAGCGGCGACATCCTGCACACCGTGGCGGGCAAGCCGGCGGCGCTGGTCAACAAGCTGGAGGGCCGGCACGAGCTGGCGCCCAGCGCCGACCACTGCGCGCAGGTGGGCACCATGCTGGCCCGCATGCACCTGGCCGGCCGCGACTACAACCGGCACCAGCCCAACCTGCGCGGCCTGCCCTGGTGGAACGAAACGGTGCCGGTGGTGCTGCCCTTCGTCACCGAGCCGCAGGCGGCCCTCCTGCGCAGCGAGCTGGCCTTCCAGAACCACGTCGCCTCCAGCTCGGCCTACCGCGCCCTGCCGCGCGGGCCCGTGCATGCGGACCTGTTCCGCGACAACACGATGTTCGAGGACGGCCAGCTCACCGGCTTCTTCGACTTCTATTTCGCCGGCGTCGATGCCTGGCTGTTCGACCTGGCCGTGTGCCTGAACGACTGGGCGATCGACCTGCCGACCGGCACCCACGATCCCGAACGCGCGAGCGCCTTCGTCCGGGCCTATGCCGCGGTGCGGCCGCTGGCCGCGGCGGAGCGGCAACTGCTGCCGGCGATGCTGCGCGCCGGGGCGCTGCGCTTCTGGATCTCGCGCCTGTGGGACTTCCACCTGCCGCGCGAGGCCTCGATGCTCAAGGCGCACGACCCGACCCATTTCGAGCGGGTCCTGCGCCAGCGCGTCGCCCATCCTGTTGCGGCGAGCACGCTCTGACGCCCGCCGTGGCGACTTGCGTCAACTTTTTCACGCACTTGCCCCGCTCCGGCGGATAGTCTGCACAAACCTGCATCGAAACCCGCACCTGCCGCGTATCCGTTCGTGAAACTCAACATCGTCCCCGCACGCACCGGCATCCAATGGGTCAAGCTCGGCATCCAGACCTTCTTCCGCCAGCCCCTCGGCCTCACGGGCCTCGTCTTCATGTACGGGGCGGCGTATGCCTTGCTGGCGGCGATTCCCTTCGTCGGCGTCGTGGCCCTGGCAGTGCTGACGCCGGCCGCGACGCTGGGCATGTTCGTCGCCGCCGACCGCGTCACCAACGGCATCTTCCCGATGCCCTCCGTGTTCATCGCGGGCTTCCGCGCCAATCCCGCCTGCAGCCGCGCGATGCTGGTGCTGGGGCTGATGCACGTCACCATCCTCGTGGTGCTGCTGGGCGCGCTGGCCCTCTTCTTCCCCGGCCCCGCGATCCAGGCCACCGAGGCCACGGCGTCGGCGCCGGCCAAGGTGCAGCTGTCGCCCGTGATCCTCGTGGCCTTCGTGCTGCAACTGCCGCTGCTGGTGCTCTTTGCCTTCGCGCCGGCGCTGGTCTACTGGCACGGCATCACGCCCGGCAAGAGCCTGTTCTTCAGCGCCATCGCCTTCTGGCGCAACATCCGCGCCTTCGTCACCTACGCCGCCACCTGGTTCCTGCTGCTGTCGCTGCTGCTGATCCTGCTGCTGCTGGTGTCGGGCGGCAACCGGGTGGTGATGCTGCAGTTCCTGGCGCCCTTCAGCATCGTCTTCCTGGCGATGCTGTTCACGTCGATGTATTTCTCGTTCCGCGACAGCTTCGTCGCGGACGCCGAAGAATCCGATAACCAACGAGGAGAACCGCGATGAGCAGCCACATCCTGCAAGGACGCACCGAAGACGAAGTGCTCTGGTTTCGCCGCCGCAGCGTGCTGCAGGGCGCGCTGGCCTGGACGGCCGGGGGCGGCTTCGCGGCCGCGCACGCGCAGCAGCGCAGCAACGTCGTCGAGATGCAGGGCGACGCGCTGCTCAATGGCCAGCCGCTGCGGCGCCAGCAGTCGATCCAGACCGGCGACCGCATCGAGACCGGGCCGGGCTCCAACCTCTCCTTCGTGATCGGCAACGCGGCGCTGCACGTGCGCGAGAACTCGCGCATCACCGTGGAACGGGGCCAGACGCTCAACACCATCAGCGTGCTGCGCATGCTGACGGGCGCCGTGGTCAGCGTGTGGGGCCGCGGCAGCAACCGCCAGATCGTCACGCCGACGCTGACCGCGGGCATCCGCGGCACCGGCGTCTACACCGAGGTGTTTGCCGACCAGGGCTACCGCAGCTACTTCTGCAACTGCTACGGCACCGTCGACATGTCGGCCGCCGGCGAGCGCTTCGTGTCGCAATCGATGTACCACCAGTCCTTCTGGGGCGAGGCGCAGCCGCGCGCGGGCCGCATGCTGACCCCGGCGCTGGCGATCAACCACACCGACGAGGAACTGGAATTCCTCGCCGGCCTGGTGGGCCAGCAGACGGCCTGGCAGGCCGCCGGCCGCAAGGGCGTGAAGGACGGCTCGGGCTACATGGACCCGGGCCAGCAGCATCCGCTGACGCCGCGCTGATTGGGAACTGGGTCCCCGCCTGCGCGGGGACGAAGCTGCCCGTCACTGCAGCTTCGACTTGTACTCGGCGATGGACTTCGCGAGGTCCTGGTACTCCTCGCAGTCGCGGCCGCCGCAGATGCGCTCGAGTTCGGCCAGGTGCTGCTCGGCCTGCTGCGGCTTCCTGTCGATCAGGTAGGCCTCGCCGATGTATTCGTGCGCGCCCTTGTGCTGCGGGTTGATCTTCAGCGCCATGCCGTAGTGCTCGTACGCCTTCGCCATGTCCGGGCTGGCCCGCTTGCGGTAGGTGTAGCCCAGGAGGTTGTGCACGTCGGCGTTCTGCGGCTGCTCGCGCACCGCCACCGTCAATTCGCGCATGGCACCGTCCCAGTCCTTCAGCGCGATGGCGCTGCGGGCCGTTGCCAGGCGGTCGACCTGGCGGGCCGGCGTGGCGCGCCGGGCAGGCGCGGGCTCCACGGTGTCGACGGCCGAGGCCGGACCGGCGGCAGCCAGCAAAGCTGCCAGCAACAGGGATTCCTTCATGCTTCGCTCCTGGTGAAGAGAGAACTTAATGTTGACTCTGTTGCAATTCTGTAAGCCATTGTTACAATGCTTCGACCCAATCACTTCCTGAGGGAGGAAGCATGAACAAGCCGCTCTGGGGCAGGAAGCCTTCACAGTTCGCGGACACGGAGCCGGCGTCGACGATGCCGATGACCCTGCCGCCCGGCGGCGACTTCGACGCGCCGACCGAACCGATGCCGCTCAGCGCCCGCCCCACCCCGCCCCGCACCGAGCTGAGCCTCGCACCCGTGGAAGCCGGAGAGTACGAGCTGATGGCCGAACTGCGCAAGGACAACCGGGTCTGCCCCCAGCCCACGCGCTGGCTGGAGTTCTTCCGGCTGTTGCAGGATCACGCCGGCCGGCAGCCGTTGCCCTCGCCGCCGCTCACCGGGTCCGCCTGGGCCGCGACGCCGCCGTCGGCCAAGCGCATGTGCTTCCGCGAGCAGGCGGAGTGGGCCGTGCAGAACGGCTGCGTGGCCGAGGCCTGCGAGTTCCTCGCGGGACTGCCGAAGAGCGACTGGCTGTACGCCGACTGAGCGCCGGCTCCGGCGTTCAAGGCACCGGCGTCAGCTTCGCCACCGACAGGGCCAGCCACTTGGCCCCGTGCCGCGGGAAATTGATCTGCGCCCGCGCGTCCTGCCCCGAACCTTCCAGGGTCAGCACCGTCCCCTCGCCGAACTTGGCGTGGAAGACCTTCAGTCCCGGCTTCAGGCCGTGGGCCGGCTCCGCCTTCTGCGGCGGCACCGGCGGGCTGGCGAAGGTCTCGCTGCCGCTGCCGCTGCCGCTGCCGCTGCTGCTGCCACCACGCCCATAGCCTGAACCCCCACCGGCGTAGCGCGTGCTCGGATAGCCCATGCCGTAGCCGAAGGACGAACCGCCGAAGTTCTGGTTCTTGGGCGTCAGCCACTTCAGCGCCGACTCCGGCAGCTCCTCGAAGAAGCGGCTCTTGACGTTGTAGCGGGTCTGGCCGTGCAGCAGTCGCGTCTGCGAATAACTGAGGTAGAGGCGCTTGCGCGCGCGCGTGATCGCCACGTACATCAGGCGCCGCTCTTCTTCCAGGCCCTCGTAGTCGGATAGCGAGCGTTCGCTGGGGAACAGGCCCTCTTCCAGGCCGGTCACGAAGACGGCGTCGAACTCGAGGCCCTTGGCCGCATGCACCGTCATCAGCTGCACGGCGTCCTGGCCGGCCTGCGCCTGGTTGTCGCCCGACTCCAGCGCGGCGTGCGTGAGGAAGGCCGCCAGCGGCGACAAGGTCTCGCCGGTCTCGGCATCGGGCGGCACGTAGTCGGGCGCCGGCTCGTTGATTTCCGGCAAGCTCGGGTCCAGGCCCTGGCTGGCGGGCGACTGGCGCAGCACGGTGCCACCGAGCTCGTCGACCGGCAGCGCCACCGCATCACGGCCGAAGCCTTCCTGGGTGACGAAGCTCTCCGCCGCGTTCACCAGTTCTTCCAGGTTCTCGATGCGGTCGCCGCCGTCGCGCTCGGCCTTGTAGTGGTCGACCAGCCCGCTGCGCTGGAGCATCACCTCGATGATCTCGCGCAAGGTCAGGCCCTCGGTCTCCACGCGCATCGCGTCGATCTTCTGCACGAACGCCGCCAGGTTCGCGCCGGCCTTGCCGGTGGTGCCCGTCACCGCGTCGTGCAGCGAAGTGCCGGCCACGCGCGCCGCGTCCTGCAGCTGCTCGATGGTGCGCGCGCCTATGCCGCGCGCCGGGAAATTCACCACGCGCAGGAAGCTGGTGTCGTCCTGCGGATTCTCCAGCAGCCGCAGGTAGCTCAACGCGTGCTTGATCTCGGCGCGCTCGAAGAAGCGCAGGCCGCCGTAGACGCGGTACGGCACGGCCGCATTGAACAGCGCCGTCTCGATCACCCGGCTCTGCGCGTTGCTGCGATAGAGCACGGCGATCTCGTGGCGCGGGAAATCCTCGCGCACCAGGTGGCGGATCTCTTCGACCATCCACTGCGCCTCGGCCATGTCGGTAGGCGACTCGTACACGCGCACCGGCTCGCCGGGACCCTGGTCGGTGCGCAGGTTCTTGCCCAGGCGGGTCTTGTTGTGCGAAATCAGCGCATTGGCGGAGTCGAGGATGTTGCTGAAGCTGCGGTAGTTCTGCTCCAGCTTGATCTGGTGCGCCACCGTGAACTCGCGCACGAAGTCGGCCATGTTGCCCACGCGCGCGCCGCGGAAGGCGTAGATGCTCTGGTCGTCGTCGCCGACGGCAAACACCGAGTTCGACGGGCCGGCGAACATCTTGAGCCACGCGTACTGCAGCTTGTTGGTGTCCTGGAACTCGTCGACCAGGATGTGGTGGAAGCGGCGCTGGTAGTGCTCGCGGATCGGGTCGTTGTCGCGCAGCAGCTCGTAGCTGCGCAGCATGAGTTCGGCGAAGTCCACGACGCCTTCGCGCTGGCACTGCTCCTCGTACAGCTGGTAGATCTCGACCTTCCGCCGATCCTCCTCGGTGCGCACTTCGACCATGTTGGGCCGCAGACCCTCTTCCTTCCAGCCGGCGATGGACCACTGGGTCTCCTTGGCCGGGAAGCGCTCGTCGTCGACGTTGTGCTGCTTCATCAGGCGCTTGATGGCCGAGAGCTGGTCCTGCGTGTCCAGGATCTGGAAGCCCTGCGGCAGCCCGGCCAGCTTGTAGTGCGCGCGCAGGAAGCGGTTGCACAGGCCGTGGAAGGTTCCGATCCACATTCCGCGCACGTTGACGGGCAGCATGGCCTGCAGCCGCGTCATCATTTCCTTGGCGGCCTTGTTGGTGAAGGTGACAGCCAGCACGTTCGCGGGCCCGATCTGGCCCGTGGCCAGCAGCCAGGCGATGCGGGTGGTGAGGACGCGGGTCTTGCCCGACCCGGCGCCCGCCAGGATCAGCGCGTGCTCGGACGGCAGAGTGACCGCCGCGCGCTGTTCAGGATTGAGATTGGCGAGCAGCGGGGATTCGGCGGCAACTTCTGGGAACATAGGGCATTGTAGAAAGCCTGCCGTCCCCAAATGCTCCGCCTGCTTCCTTCCTGCTGCGTCCTGCTGGGCTTGCTGGCCCTGGCGCCGGTCGCCCATGCCCTTTGCACCAGCGACAACGTGCCGCAGCCCCGGGCCGTGCTCGAGCGCTTCGTCAACGCCGATTGCGCCGATTGCTGGCAGGACCCCGCCACGCCGAAGGCGGCGCCGGGCACGCTCGCGCTCGACTGGGTGCTGCCAGGCCGCAAGGGCGAGGACGCGCCGCTGGCCTCGGTGGCGCTGGACGAAGCGCTGGACCGGCTCTACGAACTCAAGCTGCCCTCGCCCGAACGCACGGCCAGCGTGACGCTGGCGCGCGGAGGCCCGGCCGCGCAGTTGCGCCTGGCGCAGGGCGAGGCCTTCAACGACTACATCGGCACCTCGATGACCCTGAAGCAGCCGGGCCGCGAACGCTGGCGCGCCTGGCTGCTGCTGGTGGAAAAATTGCCGGCCGGGCTGGAGGGCAGCCCGGTGCCGCGCAACCTGGTGCGCAACGTGTTCCGGCCCGAGTGGGACAAGGTGATGTCCCGCCCGCGCGACCTGGTGGCCGAGGACCGCGCGATGCAGATCCACGAAGGCAGCCGTACCGACCGCCTGCGGCTGGTGGCGGTGCTGGCCGATGGGCACGGCGCGATAAGGGCTATCACGCAAACCGAATGTTCCCCGTGAAGGCAGCGCAGTAGAATCAGTCACCGGGCCCAAGCATTTGTGGCCCGGTTTTTCGTTGGTGGGCCCTCCACCGCGCAAGCCGGGCACGATCCAAGCGCTCAACCTGTTTTTCAACAGTCATCCGGAGCCTGGAATCAAATGGAAATCTTCGACTACGACAAGGTCCTGCTGCTGCCGCGCAAGTGCCGCGTGGAAAGCCGTTCGGAATGCGACCCCTCGATGGAGCTCGGCGGGCGCAAATTCAAATTGCCGGTCGTGCCGGCCAACATGAAGACGGTGGTGGACGAGAAGATCTGCCTGTGGCTGGCGAAGAACGGCTACTTCTACGTCATGCACCGCTTCGACCTGGACAACGTCGCCTTCACCCGGCAGATGAAGGAAGCGGGGGCCTTCGCCTCGATCTCGGTGGGCGTGAAGCCGGCCGACTACGAGGTGGTGGACCAGCTGGCCGCCGCCGGCCTGGCGCCGGAATACGTCACGATCGACATCGCGCACGGCCACGCCGACACGGTGAAGAACATGATCTTCCACTTGAAGAAGAAGCTGCCTTCGACTTTCGTGATCGCCGGCAACGTCGGCACGCCGGAAGCGGTGATCGACCTCGAGAACTGGGGCGCCGACGCCACCAAGGTCGGCATCGGGCCGGGCAAGGTCTGCATCACGCGCATGAAGACCGGCTTCGGCACCGGCGGCTGGCAGTTGTCGGCGCTGAAGTGGTGCGCCCGCGTCGCGACCAAGCCGATCATTGCCGACGGCGGCATCCGCGAGAACGGCGACATCGCCAAGAGCATCCGCTTCGGCGCGACGATGGTGATGGTCGGCTCCATGCTGGCCGGCCACGAGGAATCGCCCGGCCAGACGGTGGAAGTCGACGGCCGCCTGTTCAAGGAGTACTACGGCAGCGCCTCGGACTTCAACAAGGGCGAGTACAAGCACGTGGAAGGCAAGCGCATCCTCGAGCCGGTGAAGGGCAAGCTGGCCGACACGCTGAAGGAGATGCAGGAGGACCTGCAGTCGTCGATCAGCTATGCGGGCGGGACGAAGCTGGCGGACGTGCGCAAGGTGAACTACGTGATCCTGGGCGGGGACAACGCAGGCGAACACCTGCTCATGTGACGCGCGCGGCCCCGCACGCGGGGCGTAGCCGCGTCATCCCTGCGCAGGCAGGGATCCATCCAGGGGCCGCGCAGCGCGCGGCTTTTCTTCAGACCCGCAGCAGGTCCAGCGCCAGCTGGTGCAGCCGATGGCTCGGCTCCACCAGCGCATCCAGCACGCTGAAGTGGTGCCGCCCCGGCAGCGCCTCGCACACCGGCACGCGGCGCGGGCCCCAGGCCTCGTGGATCAGGCGGTTCTGGCGCAGGTACTCCTCGCTCTCCGCACCGCCCACCACCGAATACAGCGTCCCCTGCCGCGGCGCCGGCAGCCGCGCCGGGCTGGCCTGCGCCACCTGCTGTGGCGTCAGCGCCAGCGTCTGCTGCAGGAAGGGCGCGCGCATGATCGGTTCCAGGTCGTGCAGCGCGGAGATCGCCAGCGCCTCGCGCACGAGGTCACGCGGCAAGGCGGCGTCGTGCTGCGCCCACTGGCAGGTCAGCAGCATGGCCGCCAGCTGGCCGCCCGCGGAATGCCCCGCCACCTTGATGCGGCGCGGGTCGCCGCCGAAGCGCGCGATGTTGTGGAAAGTCCAGGCGACGGCCCGCACCATCTGCAGCGTGATCTGCGGCACCGTGACGGCCGGCGCCAGTGCGTAGTTGGGGATCACCACGCAGGCGCCGTCCCGGGTGAACGACGGCGCGATGAAGGAGTGGTCGGCCTTGTCCAGCGCGCGCCAGTAGCCGCCGTGGATGAAGACCAGCACCGGCGCGTTCGGCTGCGGCGCCGGGAACACGTCGAGCGTTTCGCCAGGCTGGTCGCCGTAGCGCAGGTCCAGGTGGCAAGGGTTGGCGGCACGCGCGCGGGATGACGATTCGGCCCAGCGCGCCAGGAACTCCCCGTGGTCCGGCACCAGCTCCCGGTTGTTGTACATGCGGTCGTGCCAGCCGCCGTCGTGCGAATCCATTACTGCCTCTCGCTACTCTTCCGTTTGCAACACTTTGACACAAGTAGTCATATTCTGCAACTTCTTAGGCTGTTGACGCCATCTGTACTCCGTATACAGAATACAGCCATGCCTGCGCAACTGCTCCAGCTGGAGGCCGCCCCCGACCTCGTCGACCGCGTCTACCGCACCCTGATCGACGCCATCAGCGACGGCTCGCTCGCGCCCGGCCAGCGCATCACGCAGGAAGACATTGCGCAGCAACTCGCGGTGTCGCGTCAACCCGTCCTCCAGGCCTTGCGCCTGCTGAAAAAGGATGGTTTCGTCCAGGATGCGCCGGGCCGCGGCCTGCAGGTCGCGCAGCTGGACCCGGACTGGATCCGCAAGGTCTACCAGGTGCGCGGCGCGCTCGACGCGCTGGCGGCACGGCTGGCCGCCGAACGCCGCTTCCGCCTGCCCGCCGCCCTGCTGCAGCAAGGCCGCAAGGCGGCGCGCGGCGACGACGTGATGGCCATGATCGACGCCGACCTCGCCTTCCACGCCGCCATCTACGCCGCCGCCGGCAACCCGCTGATCGAGCAGAGCGCGCAACTGCACTGGCGCCACCTGCGCCGCGTGATGGGCGCGGTGCTGCAGCAAAGCGGCCAGCGCGAAGCGGTCTGGGACGAACACGAGGCGATCGCGCAGGCGATGGCCGCGGGCGATGGCGACGCCGCCGCCCGCCTGATCGAGGAACACAGCCGCCACGCCAGCGACAACCTGGGCGAGCGGCTGGACTTCGTGCTCAAGAGCCGGGACGCGCAGCCGTCCTGAAATCCGCCAACGACAGACTCCTGGAGACACCGCCATGCACTTGACGAAGGAACAGCGCGAACAGTTCGACCGCGAGGGCTACCTGTTCTTCCCCGGCCAGTTCACGCCGGAGGAAACGCGCACGCTGACCGCCGCCGTCCCCGCGCTGTACGCGCGGCGCGAGGCCTTCAACGTGCGCGAAAAGGGCAGCGACGCGGTGCGCACGAACTTCGCCGCGCACATGGTCAGCGAACCCTTTGCGCGCCTGGCGCGCCATCCGCGCATGGTGCAGCCGGTGATGGAGCTCTTCGACGAAGAGGTCTACATGCACCAGTTCAAGATCAACGGCAAGATGGCCTTCGAGGGCGACGTCTGGCAGTGGCACCAGGACTACGGCACCTGGCTCAACGACGACCAGATGCCGACCGAGCGCGCGATGAACGTCGCGATCTTCCTGGACGACGTCAACGAGTACAACGGCCCGCTGATGTTCATCCCCGGCAGCCACAAGAAGGGCGTGGTCGATGCGAAGCACGACCTCACCACCACCAGCTACCCGCTGTGGACCGTCGACAACGCCCTGATCGCGCAGCTGGTCGAACGCGCCGGCGGCAAGAACGGCGGCATCGTCTCGCCCAAGGGCCCGGCCGGCTCGATGATCCTGTTCCACAGCTGCCTGGTGCATGCGTCGACCAGCAACCTGTCGCCCTGGAACCGCGTCAGCGTCTACCTGTCGCTGTGCGCAATCTCCAACCACATCCGCCGCTTCAAACGGCCGGAGTACATCGCGCATCGGGACTTCGCGCCGATCGAAATGCTGCCGGACGACTGCCTGCTGAAGGACTACCCGGTGGACTTGCCGTGGAAGACCGGCATGCCCGCCAGCGCCCTGGCCACGTCTTCCGAGCCGTTCGCCGACATGAAGAGGGCCGCCTGACATGTCGCTGCACGCACAACTGCAGAAGCGCGCCGCCGAAGGCAAGCCGATCCGCGTCGGCCTGATCGGGGCCGGCAAGTTCGGCTCGATGTACCTGGCGCAGGTGCCGCGCACGCCCGGCGTGCACCTCGCCGCCATCGCCGACCTGTCACCGGACGCGGCCCGCGCCAACCTGGCGCGCGTGGGCTGGAAGGCGGAACGCACGCAGGCCAGCTCGATCGAGGAAGCGCTCAAGACCGGCGCCACGCACATCGGCGCCGACTGGCAGGCGCTGGTGCGCCACCCGGCCATCGACGTCGTCGTCGAATGCACGGGCCATCCGATCGCCGCGGTCGACCACTGCCTGGAGGCCTTCGCCCACGGCAAGCACGTGGTGAACGTCACGGTGGAAGCCGACGCCTTCTGCGGCCCGCTGCTGGCGCGCAAGGCGGCGCAGGCCGGCGTGATCTATTCGCTGGCCTTCGGCGACCAGCCGGCGCTGATCTGCGACCTGGTGGACTGGGCGCGCACCTGCGGCTTCCCGGTGGTGGCGGCCGGGCGCGGCCACAAGTGGCTGCCGCACTTCAGCGAGTCGACGCCCGAGACGGTGTGGGGCAACTACGGCCTGACGCCGGAACAGGCGAAGCGCGGCGGCCTCAACCCCAAGATGTTCAACAGTTTCCTCGACGGCTCCAAGCCCTCGATCGAAAGCACCGCCGTCGCCAATGCCACGGGCCTGACGGTGCCCAGCAACGGCCTGCTCTATCCGCCCGCCAGCGTGGAAGACATCCCCTTCGTCACGCGCCCGCAAAGCGAAGGCGGCGTGCTGGAACGCAAGGGCATGGTCGAGGTGATCTCCTCGCTGGAGGCGGACGGCCGCAAGATCCCCTACGACATCCGCATGGGCGTGTGGGTCACGGTCGAAGCCGAGACCGAGTACGTGAAGAACTGCTTCGAGGAATACAACGCGCACACCGACCCGAGCGGGCGCTACTTCACGCTCTACAAGCGCTGGCACCTGATCGGCCTGGAAGTCGGGATGTCGGTGGCAAGCGTGGCCCTGCGCGGCGAGGCGACCGGCGTGGCCACCTGCTGGAACGCCGACGTGGTGGCGACGGCCAAGCGCGATCTCGCGCCCGGCGAAATCCTCGACGGCGAAGGCGGCTACACGGTCTGGGGCAAGCTGCTGCCGGCGGAAGCCTCGGTGCGGCTTGGCGGCCTGCCGCTCGGCCTGGCGCACGACGTCAAGGTCGTGCGGCCGGTGAAGAAGGGACAGAGCCTGAGCTGGAGCGACGTGGCCATGGACTCAGGCACGCACGCCTACCGGATCCGGCGCGAGATGGAGGCCCTGTTCGCGCCGCCGCAACTGAAAGTCGCCTGAGCGCCGGAAAGGCCGCTCGGCTTTTGCTAGAATACGAATCGTTGTGGGGGGGTAGCTCAGCTGGGAGAGCGTCGCGTTCGCAATGCGAAGGTCGGGAGTTCGATCCTCCTCCTCTCCACCACAATCTTTCCAAAGGCCTCGATCTTCGAGGCCTTTTTTCTTGGCTCAGAGCGGCTCGGTCCGCGCGACCAGCCAGTCGAGCGCAACCCCCGTCACCAGCGGCGCCAGGCGCTTGCGCACTGTCGCGTGGTACTCGTTCAGCCAGGCGATCTCGTCGGCGCGCATCAGCGACTTGTCGATGCAGCGCGTGTCGATCGGGCACAGCGTGAGCGTCTCGAAAGCCAGCATGTCGCCGAACTTTCCCTGCTCCGGCGTGTCCACCGCCACGTTCAGCACGAGGTTCTCGATGCGCACGCCCCATTGGCCGGCCCGGTAGAGCCCGGGCTCGTTCGACGTGATCATGCCCGGCTCCATGGCCATGTGCGGCTCGACGACGGCGCGCGAGATGGTCTGCGGGCCTTCGTGCACGTTCATGAAGTAGCCCACGCCGTGGCCGGTGCCGTGGCCGAAATCGCAGCCCGCCTGCCAGAGCGGCAGCCGTGCGATCGCATCGAGCATCGGCCCCGGCGTGCCGCGCGGGAACACGGCGAGCGACAGGTTGATCATGCCCCGCAGCACCAGGGTGAAGTCGCGCTTGTGCGCGGCCGTGATCCGGCCGATGGGCCAGACGCGCGTGATGTCGGTGGTGCCACCCAGATACTGCGCGCCGGAGTCGATGAGCAGCAGCCCGTCGCCTTCGATCCAGGAGTACGAGTCTTCCGTCGCCCGGTAGTGCGGCAACGCGCCATTGGCGTTGAAGCCGGCGATCGTGCTGAAGGAGCGTCCCACGAAACCGGGACGGCGCGCGCGGGCTTCCGTGATCCATTCGTCGACGGTGAGTTCGGAAACACGCTCGCCGCGCGCGAGTGCGCCTTCGAAGCGCGCATAGAACTCGCACATCGCGGCGCCGTCTTCGGCCATCGCGCGGCGCACGAACTCCGCCTCCTGGGCATTCTTGCGGCTCTTGGCGAACGTGCTCGGATTCACGGCTTCGACGACGCGCACCGTCGCGGGCACGGCTTCGCGCAAGCCGAGCGTGATGCGGCGCGGATCGACGAGCAGCACCGCATCCGCGGGCAGCGCACCGAGCGCGCGCGGGGCTTCGGCGTACGGCGCGAGCTTCACGCCGTCGGCCGCGAGCCGCGCTGCGAGGGCGGCGTCGACCTTGCCGTCGGCGATGAACAGGGTTGCCGACTGCGCGTCGAGCAGCACGTGCGCCACGAAGACCGGGTTGTAGCTGACATCGGCGCCGCGCAGGTTCAGGAGCCACGCGACGTCGTCGAGCGACGAGATGAAGTGGTGGGTCGCGCCCGCCTTTTGCATCGCTTCGCGGATCCCGGCAAGCTTCGCCTGGCGCGTCACGGTCGCTTCCGGCGCGGCGTGTTCGTACACCTTCGCGTCGGGCAGGCCCGGACGGCCGGCCCAGGCTGCGTCGAGCACGTCTGCATCGCTCTTCACGGCGATGCCCGCCGCTTCCATCGCGCCGCGCACCTGCTGCGCGGCCGCCAGGCTGAGCACCTGTCCGTCGAACGACAAGGTGTTGCCGGGCTTCAGTTCGGCGGCGACCCAGTCGAGCGCCGGCTTGATCGCGGCCTGGGGCACCTTCACCAGCGACACGCCGGTGCCGGCCAGTTCCTTCTCGGCCTGGCTCCAGTAACGGCTGTCGGCAAACAGCGCCGCCTGGTCGAGCGTGACGACGAGCGTGGCCGTGGAACCGGTGAAGCCGCTGAAAAAGGCACGACCCTGCCAGCGCTCGGGCAGGTATTCGGAAACGTGAGGATCGGAAGACGGCACCAGGACGGCGTGCACGTTTGCCGCACGCATGGCGGCGCGCAGGCTCTCGAGGCGCGAGCGGATGGGGGAGATCGGGGCGAGCATGGCCGCCATTCTGCTGGAGAGTCGCCGCGGCCCCCGCTGGCAGCCCCATCTCAACCTCTGGTATGATCACGCTCCTGGCAGCGAGCGAGGTTTTTCTCCTCCCTGCCACGTCGCTTTCGGCAGTGGGTTCTTAGCTCAGTTGGTAGAGCAGCGGACTCTTAATCCGTAGGTCGTAGGTTCGAATCCTACAGGACCCACCACTCCATCCCCCCCTCGTCTCCTCGCCCCCACGGGTAGAGTCGCGCCGTGAAGATCGCGACCTACAACGTCAACGGCGTCAACGGCCGCCTGCCGCGCCTGCTGGACTGGCTGCGCGAAACCGCGCCCGACGTCGCCTGCCTGCAGGAGATCAAGACCAGCGATCCGCGCTTTCCGATCGATGCGATCCGCGAGGCCGGCTACGAGGCCGTCTGGCACGGCCAGCCCCGGCACCACGGCGTCGCCATCCTCGCACGCGGCACGCAGCCGGAAGAGCTCCGGCGCGGCCTCCCCTACGACGACGCCGACGGCCAGGCGCGCTATCTCGAAGCGCGCGTGAACGGCGTGCGGGTCGCGTCGGCCTACCTGCCCAACGGCAATCCGCAGCCCGGCCCGAAGTTCGACTACAAGCTGGCCTGGTTCGACCGCTTCAACCGGCACGCGCAGGCCTTGCTCGCCAGCGGCGAACCCGCGGTGCTGGCCGGCGACTTCAACGTGGTGCCCACCGACTTCGACATCTACAACGCCTGGGCCTGGCGCTGGGACGCGGTGATGCAGCCGCAGACCCGCGCAGCCTACGAGTCCCTGCTCGCGCAAGGCTGGACCGACGTCACGCGCCACCTGCATCCCAAGGAGCGCATCTACACGTTCTGGGTCAACGACGCGGCCTTCCAGCGCAACGCGGGCTTTCGCATGGACTTCCTGCTGGTCAGCCCCGCGCTGCGCGAGCGACTCGTCGCCACCGGCGTGGACGCTGAGCATCGCGGCCGCGAGAAGGCCAGCGACCACGCGCCGGTATGGATGCAGGTCCAGTCCTGAGCGCGTACTTGCACACCGGCATTAGCAGTCGGTAACCAAAACCCCGCCGCCCTACCCCAATCGGGAAGGTGTCCTCCGCATTCCTTTGCCGGATCATGGTGACGTGCTTCCCGGCAGCAGAAGAAGACGGAGCCGTTCATGCCCAGAACGAAACCTGCTGTTCCCCGCCCGGGTCCGGCCCCCCGGGTCGTGGTGTGCGCAGCGCCGGCCCAGGCCGCGCTGGCCGAAACGATCGCCTCTTTCCTGCGGCTGGAAGGCCAGGCCGCGGAATGCGCGGACCTCGATGCCGACGTGTCCGGCGACGAACTCGTCGTGCTGCTCGCCAGCGCGCCCGACCTCGCCGCCGCCCTCGCGCAACTCGCCGCTCGGCGCGATGCGGTCGACGGCTGCACTGTCCCGCTGGCGCTGCCTGCGTGCGCGCCGTCGCCCCCGCATCCCGCGTTGCGCGCCCTCGTCGGCGAAAGCCCTGCGTTCCAGCAGCAGGTGGCGCGGCTGCCGGTGTTCGCGAAATACGACGCCAGCGTGATGATCCTCGGCGACACCGGCACCGGCAAAGAACTGTGCGCGCAGGCCATCCACTACCTGTCCGCGCGCGCGGAGGGGCCTTGGGTCGCCGTGAACTGCGCCGCCATTCCCACGGAGCTGCTCGAGTCCGAGCTCTTCGGCCACGTCAAGGGCGCCTACACGCACGCCCACGCCGGCCGCGCGGGGCTGGTGCGCGAAGCGGAAGGCGGCACGCTGTTCCTCGACGAGATCGACTCGCTGCCCTACGAATCGCAAGGCAAGCTGCTGCGCTTCCTGCAGGACAAGGCGTACCGCGCCGTCGGCTCCAGCGCGCTGGAGCAGGCCGACGTGCGCATCATCGCCGCCAGCAGCCGCCGGCTCGAGCAGCTGCGCGCCACCAGCACCTTCCGCCAGGACCTGCTGTACCGCCTGAACGTGCTGACGCTGCACATGCCTTCGCTGCGCGAGCGCCGCACGGACATCGCGCAGCTGGCCCTGCACTTCCTGCGCAGCGCCGCGGCGCAATGGCAGAAGCCGGTGCCCGCGTTGTCCGCCGCCGCGTTGCAGAAGCTGCTCGCGCACGACTGGCCCGGCAACGTGCGCGAGCTGAAGAACGTGGTGGAGCGCGGCGTGCTGATGTGCCCCGGCGGCGTGCTGGGGCCCGCCGACATCGACCTCGACGGCATGCCGGAGATCACGGTGGCCGACGCCGGTCCCGAATCCTTCCGCAGCGCCAAGGCACGCGTGGTGGAGACTTTCGAGCGTGGCTTCATCCTGCAGCTGCTCGCCTGCAGCGGCGGCAACGTCACGCGCGCCGCGCAGGCGGCCGGCAAGAACCGCCGCGCCTTCTTCGAGCTGATGCGCAAGTACAGCATCGAGTCCGGCGACTTCCGCGAACAGGCCTAGGCTGAATTTGTCCTGGCCGCCGTTGCCAATGGCGGCGCGGACTTGCGCGTGTTCTTCCCTTCGATGGAGCAGGACGGATTTGTCCCACTTGCAGGGCGGACACGCGTGTTTCTCCCGGGGAACGCCACGTGGCAAGGAAGTTGCAAAGAGCGGTGGGTCATGGAGCCCGACGTCCCGTCCACCGTGCAGCGCCTTGCCCGCCACCTGCGGCTGCACCCCAACGTGTGCGACACCAGCGAAGGCATCGTGCGCTGGTGGCTCGCCGACGACACGCCGACCCTGCTGGTCGAAGCCGCGCTGGCCTGGATGGAAGGCTGCGGCGTCGTCGCATCCGCCCGCGCGGCCGACGGTCGCACGCGCTATCGGCGCGTCCTCGGCCCCGGCCTCGACGAACGCCTGCAGGCGCTCGAAGACGATCCCCGTTCCTTGCAGCCGCCGCCGCCCGACGCGGGCCGCGGCGTCCTCCACTAGGCAGCGCGCATGGCCGGCTTCACCGCGATCGCCGCCGTCGGCAAGAGCCTCGAGCGCCTGCTGGCCCAGGCCTTCGCCGAGCGGCCGCCGGTGCCCGGCAAGACCACCAAGGCGGCGCTGGTCCGCACGGAAGACCTGGCCGGCAACCTGATCAAGCCGATCCTCGGCGACTACGGCCTGTCGATCCTGCTGTACCGCGTCGACTTCAACAAGATGATGCGTGCCGCCTGGTCCGCCGTGGGCCACGCCGACGGACGCGGCCACCTGCCGCTGGACCTGCACTACCTGCTGACGCCCTGGGCCGACAACGCCGAGCACCAGCACATGATCATCGGCCGCGCGCTGCAGGCACTGGAGCGGCGCGGCATGCTGTCCGGCCCGCTGCTGTACGAGCCGCCGCTGCCGCCGGTGGCGCTGTACGTCGACGAGCCCACCGCCACCGCCACCGACAACGTGCAGCTGATGCTGGAGGACGTGTCGACCGAGGCGCTGATGCGCACCTTCGACTCGCTGCCGGGCGACTACCGCCTTTCGATTCCCTACGTGGCGCGCGTGGTGCGCATCGACACCTTGCCTGATGACCTGCCGCCGCCGGTGACCGATGCGGACATCGAGCTGAGGGTGCCCGCATGAGCCCGCTGTCCGTCGCCAACACCGTGGCCGTCGCGCACGTGCGGCACCGCCTCGCGCTCGGCATCGAGTGGTTCGATGCGCTGGCCGCCAGCGCGGTCGGCAAGGACTGGGCCACGGAACTGCGCGCGGTGGGCGTCCGGCCGCTGCTCCAAGCCTTCCAGTTCCATCCGCGCGGCCGCCATGCGTTGCGCCATGCGGGCCGCCTTGCCAGCCTGCTCGCGCGCGGCGCCGCGGACAAGCTGGCCGTGCCGCCGGCGGGGCCCGAGCAGGACCCGACCAACCTCGTGACCCGTGCCTACGGCCTGGCCGACCTGCGCGCCACGCAGTACGCCACCGGCAACGATCCGCGCCACTACGTGCCGCGCCGCCTCTCGCTCACGCCGGTGCAGGCGGGCGGCCTGCCCAGCGCCGGCGCGGTCAACGTGCGGCAGGCCTGGGTCTGGCCCGGCGCAGCCTATCCGCTGCCCACCAAGGCGAGCGCGGTGCGCGGCTGCGTGCGCCGCGGTGCTTCACTGGCCGTCGCGCGACCGGTCGCCTGGACGCGCGTGGTCTTCACGCGGCCCGGCCCCGCGCCCGCCAACTTCAACACCGAAACGCGCCTGGGCCACGCGCACGGCGACGACCGCGGCGAGTTCCTCGGCGTGCTGGGTCCGAACGCGGTCACCGGCGGCGCCGCACTGCCGGCCAGCATCGCGCTGAACGCCTGGATCTTCGTCCCGCCGGCCGCGCCGGCCTTCGATGCCGCCGACCCGCTGGCCAGCCTGCCGCTGGAAGTGGCCGGCACGGCGGTGCTCAACGACGTGCTGCGCGGCACCGCGACGCCGGCCGGCTATGTGCGGCACGGGCCCATCGCGGTCACGCTGCCGCTCGGCCAGGTGGTCGCCATCGCCGACGCCGACCTCCTGTTTCCATGATCGTCCACCCACGCTAACCAGAGGGATCCACCATGCCCGAGTACCTAGCACCAGGCGTCTACGTCGAGGAAGTGAGCTTCCGCGCCAAGTCGATCGAGGGCGTGCCCACCAGCACGACCGGCTTCGCCGGCGTGGCGCGCTCGGGTCCCGTGCAGTACACCGGCGGGCCCACCACCACCAAGCCGCGGCTGATCACCTCGTTCACCGAGTACGAGCGCGTGTATGGCAGCTTGCAGCCCGTGCAGCTCGCGAGCGGCGAACGCGTGAACTACATGGCCCATGCGGTGCGCGCCTTCTTCAACAACGGCGGCCGCCGCGTCTACATCTCGCGCGTGTTCGCGCCGGCGCCGGGCAAGCTGCCCGCCGACAGCTGCGCCCGGATGCCGGTGGTGACGACGCTGGGCAGCGCGGCATGGGTGGCGCGCTGGCCGGGCGACGACGGCAACGTGCTGGTCGACACGCGCACGGTGCGCAGCAAGAACCTGGCCTTCAAGTGGCCCAACGACCCCAACGACATCCTGCAGAAGCACCTGTGGGGCGTGCAGGTGCGCACGGCGAAGGCCGGCGCCGTGGTCGAACTGACGCTGCCGCCGGGACCGGCGCCGATCGCCAATGCGCCTTTGGCCGGCGCGAACCTGTTCGTGGTGGAGACCGACAGCGACGGCCACCAGTTCTTCATCGACAGCACCGGCAACCCGGCGCTGCTGCCGGACGTGCCGGGCGTGGCGGTGAGCTTGGTGGAACTGCGGGTCGTGGTCTACCAGGGCTCGGAACGCGCGGACAACTATGAGTACCTGGCGGCGCATCCGGCGCAGCGCCGCTTCATCGGCAAGGTGCTCGAGCGCGACGATCCCGAAGACGAGAACTCGCTGGTCTGGCTGGACTGGGCGCCGGGTGCCAGCCGCTTTGCGGCCGCCTCGCTGATGATGGGCCTGCAATCCGCCGACAAGCGCCTATTCGGCGGCAACGACGGCGACCTGCCGTCGCCCGACGACTTGCGCGGCAAGGAAGCCGATCCCGACAACGTGCTGCTGCGCGCCACCGGCCTGGAGGCGCTGGGCGAGATCGAGGACATCGCCATCGTCGCCCTGCCCGACGCCGGCGACCTCGCCGGCGACAAGGAACTGAGCCAGGCCGCGGCCGACCACCTGATCGCGCATGCCGAGAAGGAGCGCTACCGCATCGCGGTGGTCGACGCGCCCTATGGCAGCTCGATCTCGGAGATCCGCGAATTCCGCGGCAAGTTCGACACCAAGTACGGCGCGCTCTACCACCCGTGGATCGAGATCCTCGACCCGCTGTTCCCGGTGGTGCCGGGCGTGCCGCCGCGCAAGCTGCTGCTGCCGCCCTCGGGCTTCGTCTGCGGCATCTATGCCCGCAGCGACATCGAGCGCGGCGTGCACAAGGCGCCGGCCAACGAGGTGGTGCGCGGCCTCACCAAGTTCGAGCTGAACATCAACCGCGCGCGCCAGGACGTGCTGAATCCCGAGGGCGTGAACTGCCTGCGCTTCTTCGAGGGCCGCGGCAGCCGCGTCTGGGGCGCCCGCACCATGAGCTCGGACCCCGAGTGGAAGTACGTCAACGTCCGGCGCCTTTTCATCTACATCGAGCACTCGATCGACAAGGCCACGCAGTGGGCCGTGTTCGAGCCGAACAACGACCGCCTGTGGGCCAACATCCGGCGCATGGTGGAGGACTTCATGTTCGTGCTGTGGCGCGACGGCGCCCTCATCGGCCAGAAGCCCGAGGAAGCCTACTTCGTGCGCTGCGACCGCACGACCATGACGCAGAACGACCTGGACAACGGCCGGATGATCTGCCTGGTGGGCCTGGCGCCCAGCCGGCCGGCCGAATACGTGATCTTCCGCGTCGGCCAGTGGACGGCCGACTCCAAGGTGTGAGGAGGCTTGAACCATGGCCACGCAACGCAACAACCCCTACGGCGCCTTCAACTTCCTCGTGTCGCTGGGCGACGGCGACGAGGCCAGCGTCATCGCCGGCTTCTCGGATGTCTCCGGTCTCGGCACCGAGATCAACTACTCCGAGTACCGCAACGGCAACGACCTGGTCAACACGGTGCGCAAGGTGGCCAACACCTTCAAGCAGGAGGACGTGACGCTCAAGCGCGGCCTGATCGGCTCGACCGACCTGTTCCAGTGGGTCAAGGACGTGCGCGAAGGCGCCGACCGCCGCCGCACCGTCACCATCACCGTGCTCGACGAGGCCCGCAAGCCGGTCGCCGCCTTCCGCCTCGCCAACGCGCAGCCGAAGAAGTGGGTCGGCCCGACGCTCGCGGCCAAGGGCGGCGGCGAAGTGGCCATGGAAGAACTGCACATCGCGCACGAAGGCGTGCTCTACGAGTAGCCCGCATGCTCGCCACCACCCGCGTTCCCCTTGGCGCTCCCGGCGTGTTCGCGCTGCCGGAGGTGGCCGAGCCGCTGCTGCACCCGCAGCGGATGGACGCCTGCGCCTTCGTCGGCGTGGCGCCGCGCGGACCGGCCCGCGTGCCGCTGGGCAGCAACGGCGAATCCACGGGCTGGCGGCGCGTGGTCGACGCGGGGCCGGTGCAGCGCAGCGTGCCGGTGGCGGTGCGCAGCTTCGACGACTACCGCCGCCACTTCGGCGGCTTCGAGGGCCCGGGCCTGCTGCCGCAGGCCGTGGCCAGCTTCTTCGAGCAGGGGGGACGGCGTGCCTGGGTGCTGCGCATCGTGCAGGTGCGCAGCGCCCGCTTCGACGACCGCTGCGCAAGCGGCACGCTGTCCGGCGGCTTCACCAGCCCCATTGACCTCATTGCCCGCAGCGAGGGCGAATGGGGCAATCGCCTGTCCGCAAGCGTCTCCTTCAGCGTCACGGGACTTGCCTTGACCTTCGGCGCCGGCGGCCGCATCGAAGCCGATGCACGCACGCCGCTGCAAGCGGGCGACACGCTGCGCCTGACCGACGCCGACGGCCACCTGAGCTTCGCCCGCGTCAGCGGGCTCACGCGCCTGCGCGACCCGCTACGCGCGCGTGAGCGCAAGCTGGTGGAGCTCGACACGGTCCCGCCTTATCCGCCCGTGCGTGCCGAACTGGTCGAGGCGGTGCTGGAGATCGACGACGGCGACGGCCGGCGCGAACGCTTCGAGCACCTGGCGCTCGCGGCCGACCATCCCCTGGGCCTGGCCAACGTGCTGTGCGAGAACTCGGCGCTCCTGTGGCCGCATCCCGGCTGGGCCGGCAGCGACCTGTGGCCGGCGCGCAAGCAATGCGAGCAGTTGCTCGCACGCACCGGCGGCTTCCACGATGGCAAGGATGCCTGGGGCGAGCTGGTGCCCGACGACTTCTTCGACCCGCTGTGGTCGGCCGCGGACGAGATCCCGGGCAGCGGCATCACCGCGCTGGCCGCCATCGCACCGCTGACCCAGGTCTGCGTGCCCGACCTCTACCTGCCGGCGCAATGGGCCGGCCCCGAATTCATCGCCGAGGTTCCGCGTGGCACGGCCGGCGCCGAATTCAGCGCCTGCGTCGTCACCGAGGCGATCCCGCAGCAGTCCAGCGTGCCGCCGGCGGCACTCACCGGCCTGATGCTCGATCCGCGCACGCAGTCCGGGCTGGACGCCATCATCGCCCTGCAGCAACGCGTGGTGGCGTATTGCGAGGACGACCTGCGGATCGCACTCCTGGACGTGCCGCCCGGCCTGTCGCAAGGCCGCATCGAACACTGGCGCGCCTCGTTCGACAGCAGCTGGGTCGCGGCCTACCACCCGTGGCTGATCCCCGCGCGCCGCAAGAACGACGATGTCGAAGCCAGCCAGGTCTACGAGCGCCGCCTCACACCCTCGGCCGCCGCGGCCGGCATCATCGCGCGGCGCGAGCTGGAGCACGGCATCCAGTGGGGCCCGGCCAACGAGGTCGCCCGCGAAGTCGTGCACGTCGCCGAGCCGCAGCCGGAAGGCCGCGCCGACGCTCTGCATCCGCTGGGCATCAACTGCTACGTGCGCGAGCCGCGCGGCATCGCGCTGGTGGCGGCGCGCACGCTCGCGCGCGATGCGCAGTGGCGCCAGCTCTCGGTGCGCCGGCTGCTGCTCATGCTGCGCCGCGCGCTGCTGGCCGACATGCAGTGGGTGGTGTTCGAGCCGAACGGGCCGGCGCTCTGGCGCGACGTGCGCCATGCCATCGAGAGCCTGCTGCGCGGACTGTTCCGCGCCGGCGCCTTCGCCGGCCGCACGGAGGGCGAATCCTTCTTCGTGCGGGTGCTCACCGAACGCGTGCTGCTCGATCGCGGCGAGCTGGTGGTGGAGATCGGCGTCGCGCCGGCCGAGCCGCTCGAGTTCATCCTTGTGCGGCTGCGGCGCGATGCCGACGGCACCCTGAACCTGGAGGAGTGAGCGCATGCCCGACACCTCCTTGCTCACGGCGTTCCGCTTCGAAGTGCAGCTGCTGCGCGCACCCGACATCGTGGCCGGGCGCCAGTTGCCGCCCGGCGCCCAGGACGGCTATGCGGAGCCCAGCGGCAGCGCCCGGCTGGGCAGCGGCGCCTTCCAGGAATGCACCGGCCTCGAGATCGAGATGGACGTGCAGGAGTACACCGAAGGCGGGCGCAACAGCGGCACGGTGCGCCGCGTCGGCCGCGCCAAGTACCAGCCGCTGCTGCTCAGACGCGGCCTCTTCTACCGCAAGGAAGGCGAAGCCCAGGTCGACGCCGAACTGTGGCTCTGGCTGCAGCGCATCCTCGAAGGCGTACGGCCCGTGGCGCGCTACGACGGCGTGGTGCACGTGATGGGCCAGGACAACCAGGTGCGTGCCAGCTGGATGTTCGACCGCGGCCTGCCGGCCAAGATCCGCGGCCCCGAACTCAATGCCAAGACCGGGGAGATCGCGATCGAGGAACTCACCATCGCGCACGAAGGCCTGCGGCTGCTGCCGCCCCCGGGAGCCGCGGCATGACCGGATTGACCAAGGCCTACCTGGCCGAGATCGGCTCGGGCAACAACCCGCAGGAAGTGGGCGGCACCAAGGTGGAGGTGCAGTTCAACCCGACCTCGCTGCGCGTGCAGATCTCGAATCGCACGGCCGGCGGCCAGCAGGCCGGCGCGCAGGCGCGGCAGCGGCCCGGCACCGGCGAGATGCAGGTCAGCTTCGACCTGGTGTTCGACACCGCCGACGAGGGCACGACCGGCCACGGCGTCAGCGTGCTGGAAAAGACCAAATCGGTGGAACGTTTCGTGCGGCCGAAGGGCGCGGGTGCCGGCCAGGAAGCCCCGCCGCGCGTCGTGTTCGTGTGGGGCGGCTTCCTGGTGCAAGGCACGATGGAAAGCGCCAACATCGACCTCGACCTCTTCGACGCCGAAGGCGTGCCGCTGCGGGCCAAGGTGGCGGTCAGCATCAAGGGCCAGGACCCGCGCTGGACCTACACGCCGGCGCCCGCTGCGCCGGCCGCACCGCCCGCCGCCGGTGGCGCGCCTCCCGGCAGCAGCACGGGCCTGCCGCCGGGCGCGCCGGGCACGCAAGGCAACGGCCTCGCGCCGGACCGCATCGTCCAGGCCCTGCCCGGCGAGAGCCTGGCGCAACTCGCGGCCCGCGCCGGATTCGATCCCGCTGCCTGGCGCGCGCTCGCGAGCGGCCTCTCCAACCCGCTCAAGCTGGAACTCGGACAGGAAGTGCCGCTGCCACCCGGCGGCGGCCGCGGCAGCGCGACCGGCAGCGCCACGCAAGGCAGCGACCCGGCGCGCACGACCGCCGCCTTGCCGCTGGTGGCGCCGCAACAGGCCCCGGCCAACGGCGCCGCCAGCCCGCAGGCAGCACGGCCCGCGTCGGCCAGCGCCGACCCCGTGCGGCAAGGCCAGGCCGTGACGCAGAGCGGCGGCCTGCAGGGCGCCATCGCGCAGGTGAAAGGCAGCGCCCACCAGCAAGGCGCAGCGGCCAGCCTGGGCGCCTTCGGCCACGCCGGAGCGGCCACCGCCGATGCGGCGGATCGGCCCTGGGGCAGCGGCGTTCCGCTGCGCCCCAAATTCACCGGCGCCGCCACCAGGATGCAAGCCGTCGCGCGTCCGCCAACGCCCCGGCCGCCGCGCGTGGGCACGCGGCATCGCGGCGGCTGCGGATGCTCCGCCTGCCAGGGCAAGCACTGAAACCGGAAGGAAGCCCACCATGCCCATCCACATCGACGAAGTCGACACCCAGGTCGACATCCAGACCTCCGAGCAGGCGACGGAGCCGCCGCGCAGCGAACCGAAGCCGGATGCGCTGCCCCGCTGGCAGCAGATGGCGAGGCGCGATGCGGAACTGGCTCTGCGCACCTCGGCCTGGGGCTTCGAGGACTGAAGGCAGCACCGCATGCCCCCCAACGACGCCCCGCTGCAAGCCTCGACCCTGCCCGAGATCAAGGTCGACGGCCAGGTGCAGGCCGGGCTGCAGCGCGACCTGCAGTTGCTGCAGGTGGAAGAAGACGTGCATGGCCTCAAACGCCTGCAGGCCAGCTTCGTCGCCATCGGCCCACGCGAGGGTGAGCGCGACGAGAAGCTCAACTGGCTGGACGGCGCGGTGCTGGACTTCGGCAAGACGGTGGCCATCGCGATGGGCGCCAGCGACGCGCGCGAAACCGTCTTCGAAGGCAAGCTGAGCGCCCTGGAGCTGGCGATGGACCAGGGCCGCGCGGCCGAGGTGATGGTGTTTGCCGAAGACGCCTTGATGAACCTGCGCATGACGCGCCGCTTCAAGACCTACGAGAACGTCAGCGACTCGGACCTGGTGTCGCAGATCGCCTCCGAGCACGGCCTCTCGCCCAGCGCCGACCTGGACGGCCCCAGCTGGCCGCTGGTGCAGCAGTGGAACCAGAGCGACCTCGCCTTCCTGCGCGAACGCGCGCGCCGGCTCGCCGCGGAGGTCTGGGTGGCCGATGGGGCGCTGCACGTCGCCACGCGCGACAAGCGCAACGGCAACAAGGTGACGTTGATCCAGGGCGGCACGCTGGTGCAGGCGCGGCTGCGGGCGGATCTCGCGCACCAGCGCAGCAAGGTAGTGGTCGGCGGCTTCGACGACCAGGACCAGGATGCGATCGACGAAGAGGCCGCCGCGAGCATCGTGGCCGGCGAAGCGCAGGGCCACACGCATGGCCCACAGGTGCTGGAGCGCGCCTTCGGCGAGCGCGTGAGCTACCGGGTGCGCGAGGTGCCGGTGCAGGATGCGCAGGCCACCGCGCTCGCCAAGGCCGCCCTGCTGGCGCGCGCGCGCCGCTTCGTCGGCGTGACCGGCATCGCCGACGGCAACACCGGCATCCGCGTCGGCACGCTGCTGAAGCTGGAGCGGGTCAGCCCCATGTTCGAGGGCGAAGGCTTCTACGTCACGCGCGTGAAGCACCAGTTCGACCTCGAGACCGGCTACCGCACGCACTTCGAGGCCGAGCGGCCCTGGCTGGGAGACCTCTCATGAGCGCCGCACGGCCGCCCGAAGGCGCTCGCCCCCTCCGCTTGCGGAGGGGGGAGGAGCAGACCGCGCTGCGGTCAATCCTGGGGGAGGATTCTCAATGACTGATGACCGCAACCCTCGCGACGGCGGCGGCCCGCGCTGGTTCGGCTTGTATCCGGCCATCGTGAGCGACCTGGTCGACCCCGACGGCAAGGGCCGCATCAAGGTCACCTTCCCGATGTTCGGCGCCGCCGGCGAAAGCGTTTCGGCCTGGGCCACCCTGCTCTCGCCTTACGCCGACAAGGACCAGGGCTTCGAGGTGCTGCCGGAGGTGGAGTCGCAGGTGGTGGTGGGCTTCGAAGCCGGCGACCCGACGCGTCCTTACATCGTGGGGTGCTGCTGGAACGGCAGCCGTTCGCTGCCGGAATCGGCCGAGTCGGCCAACAACAAGCGCACCTGGAAGACGCGTTCGGGCAGCGTGCTGCAGTTCGACGACACCGAGGGCGCGGCCAAGGTGACGCTGTCGATGAAGAGCGGCCACCAGCTGGTGCTCGACGACAGCGCGCAGGAGATCACCTTCGAGCACAGCAACGGCAGCAAGATCAACATCAACATCGCGGGCCAGGTCAACGTCACCGCGAATGCCACGGTGGAGATCACCGCCTCCGCCGTCAACATCCATTCCGGCACCGTGATGTGCGACGGCGTCGTGCAATGCACCACGCTGATCGCTTCGTCCGGCGTGGTCTCGCCCAGCTACACGCCGGGCGCGGGGAACGTGTGGTGAACGCCACCGCCGCCATCCATGCCGATGGCGCCCGCTGGCGCCTGGTCGGGCCCTGGTACCGCTGGCCGCGGCCGGGCCTGCCCGACGACGGCCGCGCCGCGCCGGCGGCGCTGCAGAAGCTGGCCGGCAACGATTTCATCGTGCAGTTCATGAAGCAGCCGCAGCACACGCTGAAGTTCGACCCGGTAGTCGACGTGGTGCAGGAGCACGACCTGGTCAGCGCCCGCAGCAAGCTGGGCAAGCTCACCACCTTCTTTGCACTGGACGCCAAGGGCGACCCGCTGCCCAAGGGCTCCGCCGCCGATCCCTACCGCGCACGGCTGGCGCCGGGCACGCTGCGCAAGCTCTACCAGCCGACGCACGACCGCCACTACGTCGTCAGCTGCGAGCTGCACTGCGATGAGCCGGGTTTCCCGCGCGTGAACCGCAAGCAGGTCTGCCAGGCCGGCTTCGTGGTGCGTCGCCGCCGCAGCGTGTTGCCGGAAGCGGTCACGCCGCAGGCGCTGGAGGCGCAGGCGAAGAAAGTGCGCGCCGCCGAGGCCGACTTGTTCGAGCTGGAGACGCTGGCCGGCGTGGCCGCCGACACGCAGGCCGACGCCACGCTGCGCGCCAACGCGCAGAAGCGGCTGGAGGACCTGGCCGAGGCGCAGTGGCTGCCGTCCGGCGCGGCGCTGTTGGCCCGCCTGCGCGGCACGCTGGCCGACAAGCGCCTGGCCTTCACGCAGTGGCAGCAGGAACAAGGCGTCTCCGTGGCCATCGACGGCTGGTTCCCGACACCGGGCAGTTCCCTCACGGGACCGCGCGGCGAATGGCGCCCGCTCGAAGGCGACGCACGCGTGGCCGACATCGTCTCCGGCGAGCAGGTGTACCCGCTGCTGCCGCTGGTGCCTGACCCGCGCGAGGCAACGCACGACGCCGCCAACCGCACCTTCTACTACGGCGTGGTGCCCACGCAGGACCTGCAGCACGACCCCGAGGGCAAGCCGCACTTCGACGACCGCACCACCTACGAAGCCTGGTGCTTCGTGCGCGTGCACCACGCCTGTCCGCCCAAGGCCGGCCGGCAGCCCGATTGCAACGGCCGCCTGGTCTGGAGCTTGCCGACCGAGGCCTTCCGCCTCGCCGCTGCCTTCGACGTGCTGGGCAGCGCCAACCGGCCCGTGACCATCCGCATGCCGGACCTGCGCGACCTGGCGGCGCAGACCGCGCTGCGCCCGCGCGGCAAGCTGTCGCCGGTGCACTTCGACCAGCCGCAGCACCTGTCGCCCGGCGGCATCGGCCCGCCGTCGATCTGCAGTTTCTCGATCCCGCTCATCACGATCGTGGCGCTGTTCCTGCTGAACATCTTCCTGCCGATCGTGGTGTTCCTGTTCCAGCTGTGGTTCCTGCTGCTGCTGCGCTTCTGCATCCTGCCGCAGGTCTCGGTGTCGCTGAAGGTCGATGCGGCCCTGGCCGTGACGCCGCCGGGCGTGGACTTCGAAGCCGACTTCGCCGTCTCGGTCGAAGGCGTCGCAAAGACGGCCGCGCAACTGCAGGCCTTGCTGGCCGACGGCAAGGGCGGCGAGCCGACGCTGGAAGACCTGATGCTGGAGGACGCCGGCAAGAACCTCGACGGCGAGGCGCCGGAGACGCCCAACCTGGGCGGAATGTCCAACACGGCGCTGGCCGGCCTGGCGCAGTCCTACGGCGACAACAAGGCGCTGACCGCCACGCCCGCATCCGGCGAACCGCTGGTCTACGAAGACAGCGTCACGCCCGTCTGGCCCACGAAAGGGAGCGTCGCATGAGCGCCCTGCTCGATCGCTACCAGCGCCTCGGCCAGGGGATGGGCCAGCCCGCGGCGCCGCTGGCCGGCCGGCTGCCGCTGGTGTCGGGGCCGGAGAAGGTGCGGCAGGCGATCTTCACGCTGCTGGACACCGACCCGGGCGAGCGCGTGATGCGGCCAGACTTCGGCTGCGGCCTGCGCCGCTACCTGATGCAACCCAACAACCCGACGACGCGGGCGGCCATCGAGCGCGAGATCGCGCAGGCCCTGCGCCGCTGGGAGCCGCGGGTGCGCCTGCTGCAGACCGCCGTCACGGGCACCGAGGACCCGGCGCGCGTGCTGATCGAGATCCACTACGCCCACGTGCTCGATGCGCGGCAGGACGTGCTGGTGTACCCGTTCTACCTGGAACGCGACCGGTGAGCCGACCATGCCGCTGATCGCCCCCGTCCTGGACGACCGCAGCTTCGAAGACCTGTTCCTCGAACTGCGCAACCGCATTCCGGTCTACACCCCCGAGTGGACCGACCACCACGACAGCGACGTCGGCATCACGCTGCTGCAGCTGTTTGCCTATCTCGGCGAGGGCCTGCAGTTCCGCTTCAACCAGATTCCCGAGGCGACGCACCTCGCCTTCCTCAAGCTGCTGGACGTGCCGCTGCGGCCGGCCCGCGCGGCCCGCGCCCTGCTTCGCTTCGAAAGCAAGCAGGCCGCCGGCGTGCGCCTCTATGCGGGCGACCAGGCCAAGGCCGGCAAGGTGCTGTTCACGCTGGAGCAGGAACTCACGGTGTGGCCGCTGGATTGCGTGGCCGTGGCGCGGCGCAGCCTGTTGAGCGAGGAGGAACTGGCGCAGCCCGGCAAGGTGGCCGAGTACATCGCGCATCTCGACCCCGGCGTGCGCACCACGGTGCAGGCGAGCGTCGACGCCATCCAGCTCGCGCAGGGCGAAGGCGAAACGGTCGCGCCCTACGAGACGGTGACCATGGGCTCCGACGGCAAGGATCCGGCCATCGATTTCTCCAACACCGTGGACCAGTGCGTGTGGATCGCGGTGCTGGCGCCCAAGGACCCGCCCATCGCGCCGGCCATGCTGGCCGACCCGGTGCAAGGGCTCAAGCGGGTCGCGGGCCAGCCGCTGCCGCTTTCCATCGGCTTCTCGCCCAAGGCCTGGTTCCCCACGCTGGACGAAGCGCCGGCCTGCGGGCAGCCGGCCCCCACGCTGCAATGGCAGGCCTCGCTGGCGCAAGCCAAGGCCGACGGGAGCGTGGCCTACCGCAGCGTGCGGGTGGCGGGCGACACCACGCAAGGCTTCACCAGCGAAGGCACGGTGCGGCTGGAACTGCCGGTCGACCTCGCCGTCCTGGGCGCGCCGGCCGCGCCCGCGGGGCTGGCGGGCACGGGCACCTTCCCGCCCGAGCTGGACGACGACCGCGCGCAGCGCCTGTGGTTCTGGCTGCGCGCCTGGCGCAGCGACGGCAGCCGCATCGGCGAGGTGCAGCTGCTCACGCTCAATGCGGCGCCTTGCGTGCAGGTGGCCGCGGCGGCCGCGCAACTGCTCGGCACCGGCACGGGCCAGCCGGACCAGGTCTACCGCCTGGCCGACGCGCCCGTGGTGCTCGATGCGCGCTATCCAGTCGAAGTGCAGGTGGAGGAGCAAGGAACCTGGACCGACTGGCTGCGCGTGGAGAACTTCGATGCCTCCGGTGCCGGCGACGCGCACTTCAGCGTCGATGCCGAAGCCGGCACGGTGCGCTTCGGCGCGCGCGCGCCGCAACTGGGCGAGCGCATCCGCGTCAACCGCTACCACACGAGCCGCGGCGCGGCGGGCAACGTGCCGCCGCAGGCCATCGACAAGATCGGCGCGACCTTGTCCTCGCCGGTGCCGCTCGCGCCGCTGCGCCGCCCCGATGCGCCGCCCGGCGTGAAGCTGTCGAACCCGCTGCGCGCCTATGGCGGCGTCGACAACGAAAGCCTGGATGCCGCGCTGCGCCGCATCCCCACCGAGCTGCGGCGCAACTGGCGCGCCGTCTGCCAGGACGACTTCGCCAGCCTCGCGCTGGAGACGCCCGGCCTCGAACTGGCACGCGCCGAGTGCCTGCCGCTGTTCCATGCGCCCAGCCGGGAACGCAAGCCGGGCTGCGTCAGCGTGGTGGTGTGGCCGGCGCGCGATCCGCAGCATCCCGATGCGCCGCTGCCGGATGCCTGGGAGCTCGCGCAGGTTTGCGGCTGGCTCGATCGCTGGCGGCTGGTCACCACCGAGCTCTATGTGATCCCGCCCACCTATCGTCGCATCGCCGTAGCGGTGTCGGTGAAGGTGCGCGAAGGCTTCGGCCTCGACGCGGTACGCGATTGGGTCGAGATGCTGCTGCGCCAGTACCTCGCGCCCCTGCCACCGCATGGACCCGACGGCCGCGGCTGGCCGCTGGGCCGGCGTGTGCTGGCGCGCGAGCTCGAAGGCGCGGCCATGCAGGTCGAAGGCGTGGAATACATCCAGTCCCTGCGCCTGGACTTCGCGACGCCCACCGCGGATGGCAAAGGCGAAACCTGGTCGGCGATCGACGTGCTCAAGCTCGCCGACTGGGAAGTGCCGGCCCTGGCCGCCGTCACCGTCGTCGACGACCAGACCGAATTGCCGGCCCCCGGCACCGGCCTCGCGCCACCACCCACGCGGCCGCCGGTGGCCGTGCCGGTGATGAAGGAGGTGTGCTGATGCGCATCGTCCCCGACACCGGCCAGCGCGTGCTGCAAGGCAGCGCGCAGTGGCGGCTGTGCGTGCACCAGCAGACGGCGTGCGTCGGCGAACTCGTCATGCTCGATAGCAGCGACCCGATCTCGCCGCCGGCCGACAGCGGCCCGCCCTTCACCGGCGGCTTTGCCGGCCTCGCCTTCGACAGCCACTGCCGCCTGTTCCACGCGCGGCCCGAGGAACGCGTGATCGAGTTCGTGCTGTGGGGACGGGTCGACGCGGTCGGCGTGCATGAAAGGGCGGCCCATCCTTTCGACGTCACCGGCAGCGACCACGTGGCCGGTGGCGCCCTGCCGCAAGTGCCGCTGGCACTCGCCTGCGATGCTTCCGACTTCCTGTACGTCGCCGATCCGCAAGACCAGGCGGTCTGGCTGGTCGACACCTGGCAGCAGGAGATCGCGCGCCGCCTGCCTTTCGCGGCGGCGCCGCTCGACCTCGCCACCAGTGGCGACGCCGTGTTCGTGTTGCTGGCCGACGGCAGCATCTGGCAACTGGCGCCGTGCGACGACCCGCAGCGCATGGACTGGCCGCTGGTCGCCGGCGCGCAGCGGCTCGCGGTCGGTCCCAAGGTCAAGGGCCGCCACAGCGCCTGGGTGCTCAGCGCCGCGGGGCAGCCGAGTGCGCAGTTGCACGCGCTGCATGCGCCGCGCACGCTGCCGGCCGCGTTCTGCACCGACCTGCTGATCGAGCCGAGCGCTACGCCGGCGGATTCGCAAGTGCTGATCCTCGCGCAGCGCCCGGGCGAGGAGCTGCGGCGCCTACAGATCCTGCCCACCGACGAACCGCTGGCCGGCTTGGTCGCGCCCAACTACGACGGCCGCGGCATCGAACTGGCGCCCGACGGCCGCGTCGCCTACTGGACCGCCCAGGGCCTGCGGCATGCGGCACCCGCGCGCGGGCGCTACCAGCAAACCGGCCTGCTGTTCGCGACGGCGCTCGACGCCGAGCACGACCAATCGCGCTGGGGCCGGCTGCTGGTCGAAGCCTGCCTGCCCGAAGGAACCACGCTGCGCTTCTGGGCCTTCACGCGCGACGAACTCGATTTTTTCAACGAACCGGTCGGCGGGCCCACGCCGGCGGGCGTGCTGCCGGTGTTGTCGCAAGCCAGCTGGACGCTCGACGAGCGCGAACCGCAGGCGCTGTATCGCGATCCTTCGCTGCGTCCGATGACCGTGGCGCCGGCCGAAGGCTTTGCGCTCTACGACGCCCCCGTCATCGCGCCGCCCGGACGCTACCTGTTCCTGGTGTTCCAGCTGGAAGGCACGCGCAGCAAGAGCCCGCGCCTGCGCGGCGCCCGCGTCGCCTATCCGGGCCATGCCCTGCTGCAACTTCTGCCACGTACGCTGTGGCGCGAACCGGCCGCGCGCGAATTCCTGTACCGGCTGCTGGCGCCGATTGCCGCCATGCTCGACGAATGGGAGTCGGTGGCGGCCGGCCGCCAGCGCCTGCTCGATCCGCGCATCGCGCCCGGCGCTGCGCTGCCCTGGCTCGCGCAATTCGTCGGCCTGGTGCTCGACCCCTGTTGGCCGCCCGAGGTGCAGCGGCGCCTGATCCCGCAGGCCGCACCCTTGTTCCGCACACGCGGCACCCTCGCCAGCCTGCAGCGCATGCTGGAGCTGCTGACCGGGGCCGAGGTGGTGATCATCGAGCAGTTCCGCTTGCGCGGCGGCGGCGTGGTCGGCAATCCGGCATCGGTGGTGTCGCAGGCCGTGCTGGGCGGCGGCTACCGCGTCGGCGGACGCATCGGCGAGCCGTCGACCGGCACCATCGAAGACGCGCCGCCGCCGGACTTCGACGATTTCGCGCATCGCTTCACCGTCACCATCGTCGCCGCGCTGAGCGACGAGCAGCTCACCTGCGCGCGCCGCCTGGTCGAACAGCACAAGCCGGCGCACACGGCCTTCACGCTGTGCACCGCCGAGACGGGCGTGCGCGCGGGCGTGGGCTCGCACATCGGCATCTCCTCCGTGATCGGCCGCACGGCCGGCTTCCAGCCGGCGATCGCCGGCGACGCCGCGCTCGGTGCGGGCTTCCTGCTGGGACGCCCGGCGCTGCGCGACTCGGACGAAGAGGATGGCGCGCCATGAGCCTGACCATCCACCGCATGCACACGCGCCTGCGCACCGCGGCAGCGGTCGCGCCGCAGCGCCTGGAAGCGTGGCAGGACGAACTGCGGCGCCAGGACGGCGAGCGCATCGCCGCGCGCTGGTCCGGTCCGGACGAATGGCTGATGATCCGCCGCCTGCCGGTGCACCTGCGCTGGCGTGAAGATCCGGTCGATGCCGACATCGGCCGCGCCTGGGGCGAAGCGCTGGAGCAGGCCATCGCGCGCGCGCTGCAGCGCGACGACGGCAACTGCGTGCGCTACCCGGACCGGCGCGCGGCGCTCGCCGACCTGTTCTACCGCGCCGCCCTGGGCGACAGCACGCGGCACTGGGCCTGGCAGCGCATGGACCTGATCCCGCGCGCGGCGCTGCGCAGCGAGGAAGTGTTGCGCCACGCAGCGGCGGAACTGGCGCGCACGCCGCAACTGGTGTGGCCGGTGCTGATGCGGCTGCTGGCCGGCGAGGACGGCACCGCCTCTTTCACCGCGGCGCTGCGCGCACTGTCGCATGCGAGCTGGCAAGGCCTGCTGCTGGCGTGTCCGCGCAGCGCGGGGTATGCGCAAGCGCTGCCGCAGGTGCAGCGGGCGCCCGTCGGCAGCACGCCGAGCGAAGTCGCGACGGCATGGGACGCTCCGGCGCAAGCTTTGCTGCAATGGGCGGCGGCGCGCGGATGGTTCGTGCAGAAGCACCGCGACGTGATCGCCGTGCTGCTGGCCGCGCTTCAGCGGCCGGCACAAGAGCTGGGGGAAGGCCAGGTCCTGGCGCAGCTGCGCGCCGCGCGCGATGCCCTTGGGGCGCGGATGCCGATCACGCCCCCCGCGCCTGAAGCGCCGGTTCATTCGGCGGCGGCTGCAGCTTCGGCGACGAGCACGGCGACGGCGCTGGTCTCATCGTCCAGCGCGCCGCAAGCGACAGCCCCACTCGCACCTGCACCGCCGGGGTCGACACCGACTGCGCTGCCGGAACTGCCACAACCCGAGGACTGGCTGCCCACCCGCAACGCCGGCGCCCTCTTCTGGCTGGCCCGCATTCCGGTCGACGACGTCCTGCGCGAACTGCAAGACGATGCCCTGCCGCTCTACCTGCGGGAACTCGCCTTCGCACTCGACGTGCTGCCCGAAGACCCGATGCTGCAAGCCTTCTGCGGAGGCACGGCGCCGCGCGGCGATGCGCAGCCCGCGACCACCGCCATGGCGCAGCGCCAGGCGGCCGCCTGGGAACAGTGGCTGGCGGTCGCCGCGCCCGACCTGCCGCCGCCGCGCCTGCAAACCGTGTGCCGGCGCGAAGGCCGCCTGCGCATGGAGCCGGGCTGGATCGAATTGCACCTGCCCTTGTCCGCCGTCGCCACGCCGGTGCGCCGACTGGGCCTGGACCTCGACCCCGGCTGGCTGGCCTGGCTCGGTTGCGTCGTGAGGATCATCTATGAAACGGCCTGATGACGACCACGGCGCCACGCCGCTGCAGGCGCTGATCGAGCAGGTGCGGCTGCATACGCGCCAGGCGCTGGCGCAAGTGGCCTTGCGCGTCGCGCGGGCGCTGCGCGATGGCACGAGCGGCAAGGACCCGCTGGCCGCGGCCCTGGCCTTTGCCGAACGCTTCGCGGCCGACACCGGCCCGGTGCCGCAGCCGCGCCCCGGCGCGCATCCGCTCGCGCGCATCGAGGCCCTGCTGCCGTCCCCGGTGCAAGCCAAGCTCCTGCAGGACGTGCTGCTGCTGGCCTGCCTGCCGCAGGCGCACGAAGGCCTCGCCACGCTGTGCCGGCTGCTGCATCCGGACGGGCAGCCGCAAGCGACCGCGGCGCTGGCTTTGCGCTGGCTGGAAGCCGAGACTCCGGAGCGTCCGTTCGCGCTGCGCGACCAGCTCGAAGCGCTCCTCTGCGAAGGCCCGGTGGCCGCGCTGCGCATCGTGCAACTCCAGGGCGACGGCCCTTGGCACGGGCAGTCCCTGGTGCCCGGCCCCGCCGTGTGGGACGCGCTCATGGCACGCGCGCCGCAACTCGATGGCGCGGAACTGGTCGCCGGCTACGCCGAGGTGCCGGGCCTGCAGGACTGGATGGCGCAAGCCACCGCACGCCGCGCGATCGCCGCGCTGCGCCAGAACCTGCCTTGCCAGCTGCTGCTGCTCGGCGGCGACGCCGCCATGCGCACGACGCGCGTGCGCGCGCTGCTGGGCGCGGCGCACGCGACTGCAGTGCGCACCGCAAGCGGGGACCGCACCCAGTGCGCCACGGCTTGCACCGCCGCCTTCATGCACCAGGCGGCACTCTGGCTGGAAGCACCGGAGGACGCAGCCCCGATCGCGTCCGCGTGGCCGCAAGCCGACTGGCCCTTGACCGTGCTGGCCAGCGCGCGCAACGAAAGCCAGCTGCCGGTGCTGGGCCTGCCGCTGCTGCGGCTGGAAGTGGAAGCCCTCGCCGCGCCGGCGCGGCGCAGCCTCTGGCAGTCGCTTCTGCCGCAGCTGGGCGAAGAAGCCGGCATGCTGGCCGCGCGTTATCCGATCGAGCCCGACGACGCGCGCGATGTCGTGCGCGACCTCGCGCTGCGCCAGGCGATCGACGCCGCGCCGCTGGCGCTGGAACAGGTGGCCGAATGCATACGCGCGCGCACGCCCTGGAGCGCGCGGCCGGGGGTGCAGCGCATCGCACCGCGGGCCGGCTGGTCGTCGCTGCTGCTGCCGGAGCCGTCCTTGCATCAACTGGAAGCCGCCGTGCGCCGCGTGCTGCAGCAGATCACCGTGCTCGACGACTGGGGCTTCGCGCAAGGACGCGGCGAGCGGCGCGGCGTGCGCCTGCTGCTGTTCGGCCCGCCCGGCACCGGCAAGACCCTGGCGGCCGAAGTGATCGCGCGCGCGCTCGGCGTCGACCTGCTCTCGGTGGACCTGGCCAGCCTGGTCTCCAAGTGGATCGGCGAGACCGAGAAGAACCTGGCCGCGGTGTTCGAGCTGGCCGAGCGCTCGCGCGCATTGCTGCTGTTCGACGAGGCCGACGCCCTGTTCGCCCGCCGCACCGAGGCCAACGACGCGCACGACCGCTACGCCAACCTGGAAACCGCCTACCTGCTGCAAAGGCTGGAGCGCTACGAAGGCGTGAGCGTGCTCACCACCAACCTGCGCGCCAACCTCGACAGCGCCTTCGCGCGCCGCTTCGAGTTCATCGTGGAGTTCCCGGAACCCGATGCGGCGGTGCGCGAATCGCTGTGGCGCGTGCACCTGCCCGCCTCCGCGCCACTCGCCGCCGACGTCGATCTCGCGGAGCTCGCCGCCTGGTATCCGATCTCGGGCGCGCAGATCCGCAATGCCGCCCTGGCCGCCGCCTTCCTCGCCGCGGCCGGTGCCAGCGCGATCCACCAGCGCCACTTCCTGCTGGCGGTCGAGCGCGAATACGACAAGGCGGGGCGGGCCCATCCGGGCTTCCCCGCGCACCAGCCCTGGCCGGCGGACCAAGCCCCGCCGCCGCAAACGATCGCCCGCTGAACTGGAGGACCCCACCATGGCCACCCCGCTACTGCAGTACTGGACCGACGAGGTCAACCGGCTCACGGCGCTGCGCGCGCTGCAGCAGCCCGTCGTCACCGCCGCGCGCGCCGCGCTCACCGGCACCAAGGCCGTGCAGCAGACGGCCAGCGACGCCGTGCGTACGCAGGCCCTCGCGCTCGAGACCGCGCGCCTGGCGCTGGCGGGCATCCCGATGCCGGCCGACGGCAATCCGCTGCTGCTCGCGATGGAAACCGCCCTGATCGGCCTGGCCGAAGCGCAGGCCACGCTGGCCTCGACCGGCATGGCGGTGCAGACCCAGGCGGCGGACCTCGCGCGCAAGGAGGCGCAGCTTGCCGCCACCGAGGCGGCGCTGGAGGAAGCGGAAAGCGAGAGCCTGCGCGAGCTCGACGAAAGCACGGCGCGCCAAGGGCTGGCCAGCGCATTGCTGACCGGCAACCTCGCCACGCTCGCGGCCGACGCCGCGGCGACGCTGGCCACCTTCGAGGCCACCGCGCGTTCCCGCGTCGAGGGTGAATTCCCCACCAACGCCACCAACGCCAAGAGCTTCATCAAGCGCGTGCGCGACCGGCGCGAGATGGTGCGCGAGTCCGCCAGGGCCGCCACCGACGTCGAGACGGCGGCCCTCACCGCCGCCAACAGCGCGCTGGCGCTGGCCAGCCGCCGCTTCCAGCGCGCCACTCTGGCGCTGCGCGCCGCCGCCGACGCCGCGCCGCGCGTGGATGCCGACGCCAGCGTGCTGGCCCGGCTGGCGGGCCTGCCCGCCCCCACGGCCACCACGTTTCCGATCCTCACCGCCTGGCAGCGCGACCGGCTGCACGACTCCACCAAGAAGGCGGCGCGCGAGACCGCGCTGGCCAAGGTGGCCGCCATCGATGCGGCCGTGGCCGCGGTGCGGCCGGCGCAGCAGGCCTACGACATCGCGCTGCACGCGGCGATGAAGGCAGACCCGGACAAGACGCAGGCGCAGCTCGATGCCGGCGCGGTCGCCACCGAGCGCGCGGCGCTCGACGCGAAGATCACCGCGGTGGCGACGGCACATGCCGCCATCACGGTGGCCGAACTCGATGTCGTCAAGAGCTGGTTCGCGAGCGTGCCGCAGCCGCTGTGGGACGCGCTGGAAAAGCTGGATCTCGCCGTCTCGCGCCTCACCGCGCTTTCGGGCAGCGGGTCGCCCGCCACCGTGCTGGCCGAACTCACCGCCGCCGAGACCGCGTTCGCCGCCGCGCTGGGCGCCGACCGCCTCGCCACGCGCAAGGTCATAGGCGCGGCGCTGGCGCTGGACCGCGCTTCCACCATGCGCGAGGCGGAACAGGAAACGGTCGGCAGCCGCGCCAACGCCTATGCGCACAGCGCGGCGCTGTTCTAGGACACCCTGCCATGAAACCCAACGACTGCTGCGGCCTGCCGGAGCTGGAACGCTGCGACGCCGACCTGCCGGACAGCCCGCAATGCGCGCCCAACTACCACTTCGGCATGCTGCTCGGGGTGGACGACTTCCGCGCCGAGCAGGGCTTCCATGTCGGGCGGCTGCGGCGGCACCAGCGCCTGCTGCATGGCAGCGGCGTCGTGGCGGGCTACGACGTGAGCTACCAGCCGGCCGACCAGGAGCTGCGCGTGGGCAACGGCCTCGCGGTCGACGTGCTGGGGCGCGACCTGGTGCTGGAGGTGCCGCAGTGCGTGAGCCTGCCGATGTGGTGGATCGCGCACCGCGAGGACGAGGACTTCGCCGACATCGCGACCCCCGACGACGCCACGCTGGACCTGGACGTCATCGCCTGCTATTCCTGCTGCCTGGGCAACCCGGTGCCGGCCATCGCCGACCCGTGCGCCGGCAACGCCTCCGACATCGCTTACTCGCGCGTCTGCGAGACCGTGCAACTCCGGCTGGTGCGCACGCCGGCCGCGCCCGCGGTGCCCGCGCCGCAACCCTTCCACCTGCTGCGGCTGTGGCTGGGCCTGGCACAGCCGCGCCGCGATCACCTGGGCGTCGTGCTCGCGTCCGACCAGTGGCTGATCGACCGCCGCACGGCGCTGGCTGCATTGCCGGCCGCGCAGCAGGAGATCGAACGGCCGGTGCTGGTCCGCGAGGTGGTCGCGCGCGCCGGCGCCGAACAGCCCTTGGCGCCGCCGCCTGACGAACCCGATGAGAACGACCTGTGCCTCACGCTGGCGCGGCTGCGTGCGCTGCGGCTGAAGCTCGAGCCCGATGGCTGGAAGCTCACGCTGGGCTCGCTGGAAATGGGCGTGCGCGACACGCTGCTGCCCACCGCGCTGCTCCAGCAGCTGCTTGCCACACCCCCATTCAGGAGCTGACCATGGCCCTCGCCAACCTCGACCCTGGCACCGTGGAACTGCCATCCACCGACGGCGTGCCCTTCGTGGGAACCAGCAGCCCGCTCACGCGCCTGCATTACTTCGACGGCCAGTTCCTGCGCGCGAGCGCCCTCACGCTCGAACAGGACTACCACCGCCAGGCGGTGCGCCTGGGCAACCTCGCAGGCGGCTGGGGCGTGGTGCATGGCCTGGGCATCTCGCTGGAGGCCGACCAGCTGGTGGTGGGCGATGGACTGGCGGTCACGCCCGCGGGCAGCTTCGTGCTGGCGCCGCAAGCGGTGCAAGCGAAGCTGGCGGAACTGCTGCAGGTGGCCACGCCGCCCCCGCCGGCGGGCGCGAAGAATTTCGCGGACTGCCTGCAGCCCAAGGGCCAGGCGGTGGCGCTGGGCAGCGGCATCGCGCTGTACGAGATCACCGTCGGCCCGATCGAGGGCCTGTGCGGCAACGAGCCGGTGTACGGCAAGCTGTGCGACAGCGCGTGCGCCACCGATTCGCGCCACCCGTACTGGCGCGAAGGCCTGGTGCTGCGGCTGCGGCCGGTGACGCTGGCGCTGCCCACCAGCAGCGCCGTCGCGCACGCCAACGTGCACCTGCGCAACCGCGTGGCCTCGGCCTATTTCGCCGCGGAGCCCTGGCTCACGCAAAGCCTGCTCTCGGCCGCCGGCCTCGCCAGCGACACCTGGTGCCGCCCTTGCGAACTGTATGGACGCGACGAAGTGGTGATCGGCCTGCTGGCGCGCGAAGGCGCCACCGTGCGCGTGATCGATGCCTGGAGCGGGCGGCGCGAGCGCATGGATACGCAGGCGCGCGGCTACTGGCAGGGCCGCATGGCGATGCGGCCCTGGAACGTGTTCCTCGCGCAGATCCTGCAGTTCCAGTGCCAGCTGGCTGGACTGTTCGACCCCGACAAGCCCGTCATCCTGCCGGACGACGACTGCGAAGGCCTGCGCGACCTGCTGGGCAAGGCTCGCCGCAACATCGAAGACCTGGTGAAACGCTACGGCGCCAGCACGCAGAAGATCATGAAGCAGGTCGACGGCCGGCCGACGATCAGCCAGTTCCAGAACGTCAGCACCGACATCAAGGGCTGGTTCGCCGATCTCGACGTGCTGTCGACGCAGCTCGCCGGCTACGTGCCGGGCCAGGGTGCGCTGCCGCGCAAGCGCATGCTGCTCAACGCCGGCTTCTTCGAGCTGCCGCCGGCGGGCTACCTGCCGGTGTCGCTCAACGCGGACGTGCAGGAGCAGGTGGAGCGCATGTTCGGCGAAGGCGTGCAACTGCACTTCCACGGCGTGGCGGCCGACGAGATCGCCCACCTGGTGGAAGAAGCGCAGCACATGAAGCGCATCTCGCTCACGCGCGGGCTCGACGACCCGGCGCAGCTGGAACCGGTGGAGATCTTCGTGCCCGATGCGCAGACGCTGTGCACGCCGGCCCCGGCCGAAGGCACCTGGTGGCGGGCGCATCTCGCCTTGACCTCCATGGCGACGCTCGGCGGGCTGTTCCCCACGAAGACGCCGGCACCCACGGCCACGCCGAAGCCGACCGGCACGCCGGTGCCGACGCCGCCGCCGGCAACGGCGCCTCCGGCAGCGACACCGCCGCCGATCTTCAAGACCATCGGCGACGTTTTCACCACGGTGCTCGACAAGGTGACGACCACCGGCGAGGACGTCAAGACCACCGTCGCAGACGGCGCCGCGGAAGCCGGCGACAAGGTCACCGAAGTCGTGACCGACACCGGGGCAAAGGTGGTCGACGGCGCCACCGAGGTGGGCAAGGAGATCGGCAACGCGGTCGGCAACGCGACCGGTGGGCTGCCATTCGGTGCGCCGCAGATGGCCGCGCGCAAGACGACGACCCGCAGTCGCGCCAGCGCGCCACCGCAGGGCGCGCCGGCGCCCGCGCCCCTGCGCGCCAGCATGCAGACCGGTGCCGGCCTCGGCACCAGCCGCCTGCCGCTGGCCTTCGGCACGTTCGACGGGCTCGCCCGCACGGAGAACCACGCCGACGGCAGCTCCGGCTTTGCCATGGTGCTGGCCAACGACCTGCTGCAGGACGCCAACAACCAGGTCATCGCCGAAACCCTGCGCATGAAGGCGGTGGACGGCAACCTGGAACAGGCGCTGCGCATGGCCATCTACCTGGCCGGCGACATCGACAAGGGCGTGTTCGGCCTGCAGATCGGCGACATGGTGCGCATGCCGGTCGAGATGCGCATGGTGCTGGCGGGGCGCGGCGGCGGATCGAGCGTCGACGGCAAGCTGACGGTGCTGGCCAAGCGCACGCGTTCCGACGGCAGCCAGGAGAGACTCGTCCAAATGGACCTGGGGCTCACCTCGCTCGGATCGCTGGGCATCATCGACGGCGCGCAATCGTTCTCGCTGCGCATCCTGCTGCGGCACGACGGCGACGAGCGCACGGGATCCCTGGTCGTCGACGACGAGCAGCAGGACCCGAAGAGCCCGCCCCTGCACTTCGACTGGGACGACTCGCCCCGGCGGGCCGTGCTGTTCACCGAGGAGGTAACGAGCTACAACACGTTTGTCGCCAACGTCAGCCAGCGCACCCGCAACGAACTCCTGGACATGACCGGCCTGCCCGCCATGCCGCCGGCCGATTCGGCGATCGCCATCGAGGCGATGAACGCACTGGCAGCGATTGCCGACGCCGGCGACGACGCGGCCTTCCTGGTGCGCGCGCGCCGCCGCCTGTTCCCGCAGCTGCAGGAGCCGCGCACGCAGCGCGTGGTGGCCAGGCGCGACTGGGTGATGTTCCGCCGCGCCCGCACGCACGTGTGCTGCCCGCCTGCCTGCGCGCCGGCGCCGGCGGCCGCGACCGAAACCTTCCAGGTCTGGCACCTGAAGCTGCCGAACAGCGAGCGGCTGGAAGCCATCGCCCGGGCGCTGGAACAAGGCGACGCGGCGGTGCTGTCCCGGCTGCCGTTCAAGCGCGTCGGCCTGCTGCGCTATCGCGACGAGAGCGCTTTCTCCGAAGAACCGGCCGAGCGCGTGCTGGCCCTGTGGCAGCTGCAGGCGCCGGCCGCGCAGGTGGCCCTGGCACGCAGCTGGGAAATCGCGCCGGAAGCCGGGCAAGGCTGGCAGAACCACATGCGCCTGCGCCACATGCTGGAGCAGATCCGCACGCTCACGCAGCCGCCGGCGCGCGGCAGCGGCGCGGTGGGCACGATCGCGCCGCCGCCCGGCATCCTCGGCGACGGCGCCTACGACGGTGGCATGCTGGTGGTGACCATGCCGCAGCAGGCCGTGGCCGTGGGCCACCGCGTGGTGATGCTGATGGACAGCATGTTCAGCAGGGTCGTCGAAACGTTCAAGGGCGACGCCGCGAAGGGCTGGGACCTGCTGCAGCGGCTGCTGACTTCCACGAAGGAAGCCGTCGTCGCCGACCTTTCCTTCATCGACGGCACGCTGTCCGCCGAAGAGGTGAACGAGCTGATGGCGGCCGACGAAAGCATGCGCAACTCGGTGTTCCCGGGCGGCCTGCCGGCCGAAGGATTCCGCCTCGACGCCGCCACCATCCCGGTGGGCGTCAACGCGCCGCAGCAGCACGTCGACGTGCTGAAGGTGCTGGACACCAACATCCCGGACCTCGGTTCCGTCACCGTGCCGGCCACCGACCTGGGCGCCGGCGCCGTCGTCCTGACGCTGGTGCGCTACGTCACCATCGGTTGAAGGTTCCGGCGATGCCCGCCGCGCCCCCGGCCACGGACAGCAAGAAGCCGGCGACCCCGCCGCCGGCCAAGGCGGCCGCGCCGCCCGAGAAGAAGGCGCCGGCCCCCGCGTCCGCGCAGCAGGCAAAGGGCGGCGGCGCGGCGGGCGGCCAGCAACGCTTCGACCGCATGGCGGTGCGCGCCAAGCTGGCCGTCAGCGAACCGGGCGATGCGGTGGAACGCGAGGCCGATGCCATCGCGGACAAGGTGATGCGCGCGCCGGCGCCCGCCGCCGGGGCGGCGAAAGGTGCGGCGCCCGCACCGACCCCGGCGCCGGCGAAAGCCGCGGCCGCCGCCGGCGGGGCTGCCGGCGGCAAGGTGCAGCGCCAGGCCGCACCGTCGCCATCGGCGCAGTCCTCCCCGCCCGAAGCGGCAACCGGCAACGCACCTTCGACCTCCACCGAGCTGCTGCGTTCGCTGGGCGCGGGCGAGGCGCTCGACGCCGACACGCGTTCCTTCTTCGAACAGCGCATGGGCCAGGACCTGAGCGACGTGCGCATCCACGCCGACGACCACGCCGCCGAAGCGGCGCGCGCGCTCCAGGCCCGCGCCTTCACCTTCGGCAACCACATCGCCTTCGCCAGCGGCGAGTTCCAGCCCTCCACCCAGCGCGGCAAGACCCTGCTGGCGCACGAACTCGCGCACGTGCTGCAGAACAAGACGGCGGGCCTCAGCCACGTGGTGGCGCGCAAGAAGCCGGACAACCCGCGCTACACGGACCCGAACGACATCAAGGACAAGGACGCCTTCGACCCCGCCAAGGACACGAAGGCGCGGCCGGAGATGGAAACCCTGAAGCTGCCGGCCATCAAGGGCCGGCATGCCGCCGAGTACAAGAAGCGGGCCGGGAAGTCGCTCAAGCGTCCGGCCGGCTACGACCGCAAGAAGCCGGCCTTCCAACCGGACCAGGTGAAGAAGTGGAAGGAGAAGGTGGACCTCTCCACCTTCTACGCGAGCGTGGGCTACACGCCGGGTTCACCGCCGCACGGGCTGACCTTCTACGGCGCGCCGCAGAAGAAGTTCGGCGGCCCGGCCGAGGCCGACGTCGTCGAGGCGCTGCAGATCCCGCGCTGGACGCCCGACGGCACGCTCAAGGACAGCAAGCTGCAGGTCGACCACATCATCGAGCTGCAGGTGAGTGGCGACGACGCCTTCGAGAACTACGAGCTGCTCACGGGCGCCCACAACGTCAACGTCGGCTCGCTGCTGCGCGCTTCCATCTATGCCGGCGTCAAGGGCTACCTGGCCGCCACCGGCAAGAACACCGGCGATGCGCTGGTGAAGGACTACCTGGAGAAGTTCGACGTCGAGTTCAAGAAGGTGGAAGCCGGCGGCGAAGGCAAGAACCTGGAGAAGACCGCGCAGTTCTGGGCCCGCCAGGAGATCGTGGGCGGCAAGCACCTGAAGTGGCTGAAGGACGAAGAGCGCCCCAAGAAGGACGACGGCACGCACAAGGACCGCTTCGCGCTCTATTCGTACAGCGGCCAGGGCTTCATCGACGCCTTCCCGCTGAAGAAGGACAAGGTGACGGTGAACGACAGCGGCCGCCTGGGCGGGATCAAGCTGGCGGGCAACGCCATCACGCTGAACGCCGGCTTCGACAAGGCCGGCGCCGGCGCCGCCGTGGGCAGCATCAAGGGCAGCTGGGTGCTGCCCAAGCACATCAAGGTGAACGAGGGCGCCACCTTCGAGAGCCCGCTCAATGCGGTGGCGGGCAAGCCCTACGCCGGCGCCATCGCCAGCCTGACTCCACCGAAGGCCGAGGCCGAGACCCTGAGCCCGGTGACCTTCGGCGAACTGAGCTTCGTGCGCGGCAAGGTCTCGGCCGAAGGCATGCTGGCCGCGACGCATCCGCTCTTCAGCGGCGTGCAGATCCCGGTGCGCTGGCGCGGCGATGACTTCGCCTTCGAATACACCTTCGCGGCTAAGGACCTGAAGCTGCCGGTGCCGGGGCTCACCATCGACGACGCCAGCGTCACCGTGTTCTTCGGCACCAAGGGCCTGGGCGCCGACGGCAACCTGGCTTTCACCGTGGCCGGCCTCGGCTCGGGCCTTCTCTCGGTCACCGTGCAGGCCGGCGCGAAAGGTCCCAGCCTGGCGGCCAAGGGCGTCTTCACCGCCGACCGCAAGCTGTTCGACCAGGCGACGCTGGAGCTGGGCTACAGCAGCGAGAAGGGCTTCAGCGGCAAGGGCATCCTGGGCATCAACAATCCGGACAAGATCAAGGGCATCAAGTCGGCCAAGCTCACCGCGGGCTACGCCGAAGGCATCTTCACCGCCATCGGCGACGTCGAGCCCTCCATCCCGGGGCTGAAGAGCGCATCGCTGGGCGTCACCTACGGCAAGGACACGCTGGTGATCACCGGCAAGCTGGGCATCGACGAGAAGGTGCCGGGCGTGGAGTCGGCCGACATCACGGTGGAAGTGAAACAGGACAAGGACCGCTGGAAGGTGGCCGCCAGCGGCGACGTCAAGCCGAAGCTGCCGGGCCTGTCGGGCGCGATGCTGAAATTCAGCTACGACGACGGACAGGTGCTGGTGGAAGGCAAGTTCGACATCGCCAAGGGACCGCTCTCCGGCACCGTGATGGCCGGCGTCACCAACGCCGAAGTCGACGAGAAGGGCAACCGCAAGGAAGGCGGCCAGGGCGGCACCTTCCGCGTCTTCGGCGCCGCCGACATCGACGCGGTCTTCATCAAGGACAAGCTGTTCGGCAAGCTCAAGCTGCGGCTGCTGCCCGATGGCAGCGTGCGCGTGGGCGGCGGGCTGAAGGTCGGCGACTTCACGGTGTTCCCGCAGATCCCCAAGGACGCGGTGTTCGCGCACCCGGAGATCAAGACGCCCAAGCTGCCGATTCCGGGCCTGGGCTTCTCCGTGGGCGGCGTCAGCGTCGGGCTCACCGTGTATGCGACGGGCGGCATCGCGCTGCGCGCGGCCATCGGCCCCGGCAAGATGAGCGGCATCCACGTCGACATCGAGGAGTTCGACCCGAAGACGGTCAGCTTCGACACGCTCAAGATCAGCGGCGGCGCCAAGTTCGACGTGGAGGCCGACGCCGGCGTGAAGGTGGACGCCAAGGCGCACCTGAACCTGAGCGCGGTGGTCGCCGAGCTCGATGGCGCCATCGGCGTCAGCGCCGACATCGGCATTCCCGAGGAGAACAAGAAGATCGTGCAGGCCACGGTGGACTTCACGTACAGCGCGCAGGACGGACTGGACATCGAAGGCGGCATCAAGCTGAACGTGCAGCCGACGATCAAGTTCGCGCTGGAAGGCGAGGTGTCGGCCAAGCTGAACCTGCTGGTGACCACCGTCACGGTGTGGAGCCAGGACTTCACGATAGGCACGGCCAACTTCAACCTGCCGCTGGCGATCAAGGGCCAGGGCAAGGTGGGCTACAACACAAAGACCGGCAAGCTGCGGAGCGACCCGCAGAACTCGATCTCGGTGGAAACGCCCAAGCTGGACGTCGACGCCTTCATCGCCATGCTCAAGGGCGACGCCGCGCCGCCGAAGGTGCAAACCACCGACGACACCGGCAAGGAAGTGACGCCCACCCAGGCCCAGTGCCTGGCGCCGGCGCAGCCCGGCGCCCTGAGCCTGCAGCCGAACCAGTCGGTGATGCCCAACCAGTCGGTGATGCCGCAGCACGAGCCCGGCGCGCCGCATGTGCCTTCGGTGGACGAAGGCATCGTGGCGCGGCTCGGCGAAGGCATGCCGCTGGACGAGGCGACGCGCGGCTTCTTCGAGCAGCGCCTGAAGGTGAACCTGGCGGAAGTGCGGCTGCACACCGGCATCGGTGCACAGCGGGAAGCCGATGCGCTGGGTGCCAAGGCCTTCACCATCGGCCAGCACATCGCCTTTGCCGCCAACGAGTACCGGCCCGACACCAACGAGGGCCGCGACCTGCTGGCGCACGAACTCGCGCACGTGGTGCAGCAGTTGCAGGGCGCGGCGCGCGCGGTGCGGCGACAGACCACGGGCACGACGGCGCCGCCCTCGGTGACGGGCGCGACCCCGGCGACGGCCACCGGCGCCACTCCGGCCGCGGGCGGCCGCGGCCCGATCACCCTGCCCTCGCTGAAGCTGCCGACGCTGAAGTACGGCACCGACCTCCTGAGCAGCCATCGCAAGGCTGCCTACGATGCGGCCTTGGTCGCCAACCTGGAACGCCCCGCGGGCTACCGCCGCGCCGACGTGGACTCGCGCCAGAGGCAGCTGTGGACGCAGGCGACTCCGGCCGCGACCATGCGCAACGCGCTCTCGACCAAGGTGCCGGGGCTGGACGCCGAGCGCATCTACATCGCCCTGCCGCGCGGCCGCCAGCTGGCCAGCGCCGGCAACTACGTGGTGGTCGGCACGCCCAATGAACTCGCGCTGGCGCTGCGCCAGCCGCGCTGGGACCGTCAGGGCGAGGCCGACGAGGCGCCGCTGGAGATCGACCACATCGTCGAACTGCAGATCGGCGGCGCTTCCTACGACATCCTCGCCAACCTCGAACTGCTGGAGCGCCAGGCCAACGGCGCCTCGGGCCGTGCGATCGACGCCTTCATGGACGAAGCCTTCAACGCCTACGCCGCTTCTTCGCAGGCCGCGGCGCTGCCGGAGGCGGACCGCAACGCCGACGTGCTCAAGCGCCAGTACCGCGTGCGCTTCGGCGGCTTCGTGGCGCAAGGCGCGCCGGCGGCGGGCAAGCGCTGGACGCTCGCCGAAGTGCAGGCGGGCGACCCGGCGGAGGGCCTGCGCATCTACGACCCGAGCAACCTCACGGGCGCCGCACCCACCGACCCCGGCGCCATCCTGCATCCCTGGCCGGCGGGCGTGGACGCATCGCGCTACACCGGCTCGCCCAGCCTGCTGGTGATCTACGCCAGCGCGCGCGGCGGCGAGCCGCGCCAGGTGCCGCTGACCGATGGCCGGCCCACCGATCCGGAAGGCGCGATCCGCGGCCTGCTGCCCGGCATCGCCACCGACGAACTCACGCTCGATCTCTCCACGGCGGGCACGGGCCCCATCGGCCGCGTGCGCGGCGCGCTGACGCACGAACAGCTGGGCGCCGACGCCCGCATCCCGGTGGACATACCGATCGCGCGCCGGCGCGGGCTGGCCAACGCCGGCGTGCTGAACACCGAGACCACGGTGCAGCGCTTCCGCTCGCTGCTGCGCGACGGCGGCGTCACCGGCCTGAGCCCGGTGGTCGTGGACGAGGTCGACGTGCTGCCCGGCGTGGGCCTCTTCATCAGCGGCCGCGTGGAGCCCGACATCGAGATGCTGCACGGCGCCAGCCTGGACTTCCAGGTGCGCGGCACCGAGCTCATCGTGTCGAAGACTTTCTACGGCGGCGACTTGAACCTGGGTGGCCCCTTCCGCATCGACGGCAGCGACCTCACCGTGGGCCTGTCGACGCGCGACGGCCTGCAGGTGGGCGGCGGCGTGGCCTTCAGCATCGACAAGCTGGGCCAGGGCACGCTGCGCGGCGCGGGCCGCAGCGATTCCTTCGCCATCGACGGCCGCTTCGACTTCGACCGGCGCCTCTTCGACGCCGATGCCAACATCCAGCTGGCCTACCGCCGCGGCGGCGATGCGCCCAACGGCAAGCTCTCGGGCAGCGGCACCGTGACCATCGGCCCCGGCAAGGTGCGCGGCATCCGGCGCGCCACCGTGCAGGCGGCCTTCGACGGCGAGAACCGCTCGCTGACGGGCACCGCCGACCTCGACATCCCCGGCGTGGAGTCGGCCACGCTGGGCGTGCAGTTCACGCCCACCGAAGGCACCGTGATCACCGGCAGCGCGCGCTTTCGCGACCGGCCCGGCATGCGCAACGGCACCATCGACGCATCGCTGTCGGAAACCCCCGAAGGCTGGCGGCTCGCGGCACGCGGCGGCGCCGACGCGACCTTCGCCGGCATCAGCGCGCGGCTGGACGCGAGCTACGACGACGGCCTGTTCATGTTCTCGGCCGAGGCGCCCTTCCGCATCGGCGAGCGCGTCAACGGCACCGTGCGCGTAGGCCTCACCAACGGCAGCGTCGACGACCAGGGCCACCTGCTGACGGGCAGCACGGCGGCCGCGGCCGGCGGCGAGCTGCGGCCCTTCGGCAACGGCACGGTGACCCTGCGGCTCACCGACGCCTTGCAGGGCGGCGTGGGCATTCGCGTGCGCCCCAGCGGCGACTTGTTGATCAGCGGCAGCATCGGGCTGGCGGCGCCCGTCACGATCTTCGACCAGTATCCGCCGCCCGACCGCGCCCGCCGCACGCTGTTCTCCATGCCGACGGTGTCGGTGCCGCTGGTGGGCATCTCGGTGGGCAGCACGGTGGTGGGCGTGGCCCTGACCATCAACGGCCGCGTGACCGGCCACGCCCACGTGGGGCCGGGGCAGCTGAACCAGACCGAACTGCGGGTGGAAGACTTCAACCCGGCGCAGCCGGACTCGCTGCACGTCACCGGCGATGCGGAGTTCAACCTGCCCGCGGCGGCCGGCATAGGCGCCTCCATCGACGCCGGCCTGACGCTGGGCGCGGCGGTGATCAACGCCTCGGCCGGCATCAACGTGAGCGCCGAGGCGGGCCTGGCCGCGCAGGTGACGCCGCACGTCAACCTGGACTGGCGCGCCGCGACCGGGCTGCACGTGCACGCAGCGCTCGACGCCTCGCTGCGGCCGCGGCTGGCCTTCGACGTGAACGGGTTCGCGCTGGTGGAAGCCAACGCCTTCGTCACCACCTTCACGCTCTGGCGCAAGGACTGGAACCTGGCGCACCGCGAGGTGGGCAGCAGCCTCGCATTGCGGCTGCATGCGCCGGTGGACTACTACAGCGACGGCCGCGGCGTGGTGTTCGACCCGGAGCAGGTGCAGTTCGAGGTGCCGAGTTTGAATGCGGAGACGTTGGCGCAGTTGTTTAATCAGGAGGGGGGGGAGGAGCGGGTGGAGCGAGGGGAGGCTGGGGGGCAGAGAGGTGGGTGAACTGGTTTGCAGAAAGCCTGATGAGACGAGTGGGCCGCTCCTCACCTGATGATCGCGGCAAGGGATGGCCGATCGGTCCCCTACTGAATCAATTCGACTGGAAGCAACTCGCTGCGAGCAGGTGCAGGAAGACCATTCCACCGCGCCAGGTTGGCAATACCGATACCCCATACACAAAGCACACCAGAGATCCCGCTATGCAGATCGAGTCGATGGCCCTCGTAGCGGCGAGGTCCATACTGGTAGGGACGCACACCTAGGTCGCAGTTTGATCATGATCTTCGCGGCCGTCACATTGTTCTCCCTGCAATCCGAATCCACTCATTGCCCCAGAAGCTTGCGCCACTCATCTAGCAAGCCCACTTGCAAGGTCCGATCTACTTTGCCATCTTCGATTTCACCTACGAAGGTATCTCCGTACATGAAGTCGAAGGCGATAGCCGTCCTCTCTGAAAATTGGCGCACCTCCTCCACAAGTCCACTTACTTCATCGTAGAAAGCAGCATCCACATCCCTAGGCAGGCCTCCGGGGATTCTTGCGGAGCAAACTTCCAGTTGTGCACCCAGCGTCTCAACGGGTTCGTCGTCAACTCGTGTTGCTAAGTCTTCGGTAACCTCAACGAGTCTAGGCGCACCTAGCATCCATCCCCGGCGGCCTTGCAAGCCCGCCACGAAGGCTCTAACCTCCTCTCGAATCTCAGGCGTGATGGGCTGGGCGACGTAGAAGAGCAGCGTCTCTCTCGGCAAGGAACGAATAAGGTCAGGTGTCATGGGTTGGTTACGCCTTGTGGCTTGGCAGGATACAAGGGAACAGCTGCGCCGGGGCCGCCTGGGTTGTAGCGGAACCCGCCTGGCATGTGAGCATCCATATGACGAGTTTTAGGCAGAGGAATTGTCACGGGCAAACCAGCGATGTGATGCGGAGTAATGCGCTCACCAACCAAGCCTGCATCCTCAGGAAACACCTTGATCCACGCCTCGTCCACCTTGGGCCGCAGACCCTTCGCGATGAATTGTCGATTGGTCGTACTCAGAATCTCGCCGTAGCCCAGATCGTCCCATAAATCGCGGAGCTGCCGCATGTCTGCATCGTTCCTTCGAATTACGCCCATGCGGGTTGCGTTGGAAGGCGACGGACTGACCGGTTCGACTGTGAGTCCATTGGCTGCGGCTCGCCGCAACGTGGAGTAGATTCCTACGCCTGGAACAGGTGCCGGCAATCCCCCAACCTCGGCCGTGCGAAGCGCCACCGACATGATGGCGGCTCGACCCGAACTAGTTCCCAACGTGGCCTGCGCAAGGAAGTTGACCCCGTTGACCAGCGCTGTACCCGCCGCCAGAGCAACTCGCCCGGCCAACGTGACCGCCCTAGTCGCGCCCGCACCAACGGGGAACGCGATCACACTTGCAACGTCCATCGCATTGGATTTCACGCCGCCGAACTGGAAACTGTTGTATGACTTGCCGTCGTATTCAACAGAGGAGCGCGCCATCGAATCCAGATTCGCCGTGATTCGATCAGAGTCATTCGCCAAGGCAAGCATCCCCAGCAAACCACCCATCGCTTCCGGGCTTGTACGAATGCCGTGGGAGCTACTCATCGCCATAGAGAGCGCCACAGCACTTTCGGGCGTCGGATTGCTCAGAAGTGTTCCAAGCGCAACCCCTGCGTTCTGGACCATCGGCGGCTTGAGCCAGCCGCCCTCATTTGCCCACGCCTCGTAACGCGAAATCAGAGCATCACGCAACTTTGGGTTCTGAGCGGTGTACTCCACCACTTCCTTGAACGTACCCAAGCTTTCCTGATAGACCTCGGCGGCCTGTTGCTGCTGGATGGGCGTTGCGTATTCCGGTGCACCCGTCTGCGTAGCAGTCAGGATGCCTGACCAAGCCGCAGTAAAGCGAGTCGTCGGACTCGGCCGGCTCTGCATCGGACCCGCAACGAGCGAAAGCTCCTCCAAATCGATTAACGAAGGTGGCCTGCTGGAGACGCCATTTTTCTCCGATCCTGCCACTCGCGTAGCACTGTCCCTCATCGCTTCAGTAATGCTCTCCCCCAACGCATTGCCAAACGCATCCACCGCAACCTGCTGCACCGTCACCCTCCCCCCGCGAGCAGCCGCAGCCGCCCCGCCCGCAACAAGCCCCGCGAGCAAGCGTTTTCCGAGCTGGTTACCAAGTTCCGCATCCTTGAAGGCAGGGGAGTCCATCTCCAGAGCGCTCTCCATCGCCCGGCCCGTCGCCGTGCCAACCGCACTCGCAGCAACTCCCCTCCAGTCGAACCTCTGTTGCAAGCCGACCGCCACGGAGATGCCCTGCGACAGGGCGTTCGCAACCACCGCGCGAGCTACCGGTGCCCCTACGCCGAATCCGGAGAACATGCTCGGCGCAAGTCCGGCGGACACCCCTCCGCTGATTGCAGATCCAGCGACGCTTTTCCAGCTGATGCTTTGCTGCTGGCCGATCACGACCCCGAAAGCCTGGCTCGCCAGGCTACCGGCCGCCGCACCGATGGCGCCGGACGCAACCGTGATGAGCGTCTGCGTGAACGACGCTGCGCTGGCTGCAGCAGCAGTGCAACTGACAGCCCCTGCCCCTGCCGTAGCAGCTGCTCCCGCCCCGGCGGCAGCGCCGCCTCCGGCTGCTACCGCACCACCCGCGGCCGCGCCCTCCCCTACGGCAGCAAGAGCGGTCCCCAACCACTTCGCGGTGGCGCCCTGCGACATGATCGTGACCACAATGGCGATGAACAGCATCAGAACCTGACCCATCCCCCCACACGCCCCCTGCGGCCCCGCCGGCATCGGCAGTGCCGGCGACTTGTCGCCCTCGATCCGCGACGGGTCGTAGGGCTTGAAGGTCGTGGCGTTGTTGCTGATGGTCGAGACGCGATTCGGAATGTTCAGCGTCTGGCCGACCTTCAGGTCGCTGCTCGAGGCCAGGCCATTGGCCTCGGCGATGCGGTACCAGAGGGAACTGTCGCCATAGGCGCCCCGGGCGATGGCCTGCAAGGAGTCGCCATCGCGCACCGTGTAGGCGCCTGGACTCGGCGCTGGATAGCTGGCGCTGATTCGTGCGTAGCCGAAGTCGAAGTCCGCCACGTCGGCGAACTTGGGGATGGTCGTGGTTCCCCACGTCGGCGCAACCTGGTCGACGCCGGCGCCGTAGATTCCGAGCACCTCGCCGTTCACGATGAATTGCCGCTGGACCTTCCCGCCCTGGTTGACGAAGAGCGCGCGGCCGTTGGCGTCGTTGACGAAGCTGCGGTCGTTGAGGCTCTCGCGCGAGTCCGTGATGCGGAACAGGAAGCCGTTGGCGTCGTATTCCTGCGTGGTGGTCCCGTTGCCGTTCTTCGTGGACACCGCCCTGGTCGTCTTGCCCTGGTAGCCTTCGAAGAAGTCGGGCGTGGATGTGTACTCAGTGACGCCCCCGCCTTCGTGGCTCTTGACGACATAACTGCGCACGTTGCCTGCGGGATCGTAGCCATCCGCAGCGAGGGTGGTGGTTCCGTCCGTGTACGGCTCCCTCGTGTCCCAGCTGATGTCCGCCTTCGCCGTGTTGCTGTCGCTCTTGAAGATGCGCTGGTGCAGCATCCGCCCATTGGTGTCATAGCTGTTGACCCGCGTTTCCTTTCCGTTCATCTCGCCGGGCGCGAGCCCCGCGTTGAGCAGATCGGCGACCTGCGAGGGCAGCCGGCCGCCAGGCCCCGACTGCACGACGCGGTCGGCGGCGTCGTAGAAGCGCAGGTCGATCTGGAAGCCGTCCTTCACCACGCTCTGCAAACGGTTCAATTTGTCGTAGCGGTATTCCTCGGTGGTTTCTCCCGTCGTCTGGGTGTAGATCAGGGACGTGTTGAGGTAGATCGCCGAGCCGTCCTCGTTGTAGCCCGCCAGCGGTGAGCCTCCGCCCGAGGTCAGGACCTTGTTGCCCCAATAGGTGTCGCTGGTGCGATTGCCGTTGTAGTCGTACTTGATGCGATGGCCTTGCGTGCCCAGAGTGGTCCCTGCGGCATCGAGCGCATCGACGACCTTCTGCCGGTTCATCTCGTCGAAGACGAAGTAGCGGTCGGTGGCATTCCACACTTCGCTGTTGACGCCTTGGTAATCGACGTTGGTGGTGATGTGCGTGCGGTTGCCTACCGCGTCGTAGTCCATCGTGACGTGCGCGCGTCCGTCCGCCACATCGCGCAGGTTCCCCGTGGCGTCGTACGCCATGTGGTTGTCCTGGTAGGTCACACCCGCCTGCACGACCCTTTCCTGGATGCGCCGGCCGCTCAGGTCGTAGGCGTAGGTCGTGGTCTTGTCGAGTGTCCAGTCGCGGATCGACGTGACCTGGCCCGCCGCGTCGTAGTAGTAGCTGATGGACTGGGTGCGCCCGCTGCCCTGCCAGACCAGGTTGCGCGCGTTGTCGTACACATACTGGAAGCGCACGCCGCCCAGGTCGGTATGGTCCTTGAGCAGGCCGAAGTAGTCGTAAGCCCAGGTGGACGAGCGCCCATTCGCATCGACTTCGGCAATCTTGCGCCCCTGTGCGTCATAGGCCGCGCGCACCGCCTGGCCCATGGGCTGCTTCGTCTGCACGAGGTTGCCGCGCAGGTCGTAGGCATAGGCAATGCGCTCGCCGTTGCCGTTGGTCTGCGTCAGCTTGCGTCCCAGCTGGTCGTACGTCCACTGATCAACGATGTTCTTCGTGACGATCCATTCGGCACCCCAGGCGTTGGCGCGATAGACAGCCGCATCGGCCTTGGTCGTGGCCAGCAGGCGACCCAGCTTGTCGTAGCTGAAGCTCGCCGAATTTCCCATCGCGTCGGTGGTCGCCACCCGCTCGCCGAACGCGTTGTAGGAATGACGGACCACGCCCGTGTCCGCGTGGATCTCCTGAACCAAGTTGCCGCCGGCATCGAAGACTTGCCGATTGACGAAGCCCCGAGCATCCTTGACCGCCACCTGCCGCCCCAGGAGGTCGTAGGTGATCGTCGTCACCGCGCCCGGCTTGCCCTCGGCATTGGGCTGTACCTGCTGCGTGAGCTGGTTGTGCGCGTTGTACCTGTACGTTGTTTTCCAGGAGGCCGTACGCGGGTCGCTGATTTCGGTGACGTTGCCCCAACGGTCGGTCTTCTGCCACACCGTCGGCCGCCGCCAACGCTGGTCGCCGTTGATGCCGGCTGCCTGCGAGATCTGGCCGCTGGTGCCGGCAGTGAGCGCGGCAGACGCACCGGCGGTCGTGACGCTGGCGCTGAATTGCGCCGTTCCCCAGGGTGTCAGGTGGGCAGGCACGAAAGGCAGATAGGTGACGTCGAGGCGCGGCGTGGGTGCGGTGCCCGCCTGCCAGACCTGCTTCGCCTGATTGACGTAGCTGACGTCGTAGACGATCTGGCCCTGATCGGTCCGCGCGTACACCGGCGTCTGACCTACCAATTGAAGGTAGGTGTAGGTCTCGGGAAGCATCTGCGTTTCCCAGTGGCCGGAGGCGATCATGATCCACTCGCCATCCAGGAACTTGGAAGTCGGTGTGTCTTCGACCCACACCTGGGTCGGCACCAGGCGCGTGCCGTCCGCGATCGCGTACTTGGGTTCGTAGTGGTCGATCACCGGGGTGTAGACCGCAACATCCACGTAGACGGTGGTGGGGGTGCTTGGGCCCTGGGCGAAAACGGTCAGGGTGGCAGTGGCCCGGGCCGAAGGCGGCACGCCGGCGAGGATTTCGACCTCGTAGGTGCCGGCCGGAATCGAGCCGAGGGGCGCCCTTTGCGTCCCCGTGAAACCGGAAGGACCCAGGGACTGCCCGACGTTGTCAATCGGCAGGTCGACCCAGGCGCCGCCCAGGGCGCGGTAGTGCGCTACATGGGCATTGGCGGCACCCCAGACGAGCAGCGGTGCGACCGTGCCGCCGAAAGTCTCGATCCACGGCCCCGAAATGACGGGCAGGTACTGATCGGGCACCCAGGCAGGCGGGGCGGGCGGCACGACCGTGAACGTGCCGATGGCGTGCGCGGTCGGTGTCGACTGGCCCCCAGGTGTCCACAGCAGCTCGAACTGGTAGGTCCCGCCGGCGAGGTTGGCCGTGTCGACACCGTCGTAGCTGCCATTGCCGCGAGGCGCAATTGTGAGCGGGGTCCACGCGCCTGTGCTCCCGCTGGCGCGGTAGTAAAACGTCTGGGTGTAACCCGCGGCAGGCTTGGCCCAGGCGAGGACACCGGCGCCCATGGCGCCATACCCGATCGGCGCCGTGATCGGACTGAGTGGAGGCGCCGTGATCGCGACATTGCCGGTGGCGATCACCCGCGGCGCGTCGCCCACGGGCGACGCTGTGACACGATATTCGTAACTGCCCACGCCGAGGCCGCGCGCGTCGAACCGGTAGCCGCTGCCGAAAGGGACGAGGCCGGCCGTCCACCAACCGGCATCGCCCGTGGTGCCGGCGACGCGCATCTGCAGCGCGATTGCCGTCCTGATGTCCGGCGGCGCCGCAACGGTGATCTCGCTGGCGCCATAGCCGGGAGTCTGGTCGATCACCACCTGCCAGTTGCCGTAAGTGTCCTTCTTCCAAACCACCATCCTCGTGATGGCGTCGATGCCGACGTCCGCGTATTCTTCCGTCAGCTCCTCTTGCCAGACCAACTGGACACCCTGGGCGGCGGCGTCGCCCTGGAAAATGCCGGACGTGTAAGTACGGGTCGTCTGGCCGGCGTAGGCGAGCACCGGCTCGCCCTCGCGGTCCTGCGGGATCTTGAGCAGTGGTGTGCGGTACTCGATGCTGACCTTGACGTCGCCGCTCCCCAGTGCCGCCAGGCTGTTCCACGTCAGCGCCACCACGTTGGCGCCCAACCCGACCGCGTAAGCATCCTTGGCGCTCGCGTTCACTGTTGCCATGGTGTATTGCCGCAGCACCGACACTCCTCCCTGGGATTCGGGGCGTACGGCTTCGACCTTGGAGCTCACATGTCCGAGCGCGTCGTATCGGGTATCCACGCGGCGCGTGTAAGGGTTGGCCGCCGCCGCCTGCGCGTTGGCGAACTGGGTGACATCGCCGTTGTCGATGCCATAGCCGGAGCTGCTGATCTCCGCGGTGACGTTGCCGACGGCGTCGAACAGCCGGATGCGGGCGACGCCGGTGCCGCTGTTGGTGCGCCAGAGGCGGCCGGCATTGTCGTACTCGAAGAACTCTTCCGGCGTGCCCTTGGTTCCCTTGCGGACCACCTCGCCGAAGGCGTTGTACTCCACGCTGCTGGCGACGAAACCGCCGGGGTCTCCGCCCAGGGTTGCCGGGGCGGGCGTGCGCGTCTCGACCAGCTGGCCCAGCTTGTCGTAGAGGTTGACTTCGAAGGCGGTACGCGTGACGCCCTCGTTGTCGGTGACGTTCCGCCACTGCTTGGCAACGTGCCCGTAGGCGTCGTACATGGTGACGACGCTGCCACCGTTGAGGTGGGTGGCATCCTGCGACTGGATGCTGCGGCCGAACTTGTCATAGGTAGCCAGCGTCAACCGATCGTTGACGCTGTCGGGGGCGGCCACGCTGTAGCCGCCTTCCCAGGGCTGGGAGGCGCCTTTGGCCCAGTCGACTTTCACCAGCACATTGCCGTAAGCGTCGCGGCGGAAGCTGGAGAGCGGAATGATGGCAGCGCCCGTCACCGTGCTGTTGCGGCTGGGCGAGGCCACGGCGCTGATACGGCCCAGGGCATCGTAGTAGGTGTAGGTCGCCCCGCCCTCGGCATCGGTGACCCGCACCTGGTTGCCTACGGCGTCGTAGCCGTACGTGGTAGTGGCTGTAAGGGTCGCCCCATCGAGGGACTTGCTGGTTTCGACGGCGGTCACTTTCCGGTCCAGCCGGTCGTAGCCGTAGCTGTACGAACGGTCGTCGGCGCTTGCAGCCGTCGGGTTGGGATTCGCGTACTGCGTTTCCGCCGTCAGGTTGCCGCGGGCATCGAAGGCACGCTGCGTCAGGTAGCCCATGGCATCGACGGTTTCGGTCTCGCGGCCGGCCCGGTCGAATTTGTGCTGCGTGGTCAGCCACTCCTGGGTCAGGCTGTTGCGGAGAGTCGACTCCTGCACCCGCTGCCCGAAAGAGTCGTAGGCGTAACGCGTGGTCTTGGCGGTGATCGCGTCCTGCTTTCCGGCCGGCGCGCCGGCGTCGTACACATAGACGGCCGGCTCCGCGATCTCCGTGACGCGGCCAGCGCGGTCGTACCCGCGCGTGAGCGTCCTGTCCCTCGAGTGGTCGACGCCCGGCGCGTTGAGCGCAGCTTCCACCGTGGTCCTGGTGATGTTTCCCGGCAAGGACGGCGCCACCGCGTAACGCACCAAGACCAGCACGTCGCCGTACGCATTGCGGGTATAGCCGGTGACGAAGCCGAGCGCGTCGATTTCATAGGCGACCCGGCCCATGACGTCGTAAACCTTCTGGCTGGTCGCGCCGCCTATGTCTCGGCCGATGATGGCATTGCCCAGCGTGTCGTAGACGGTCTGCGTTTCCAGGGACTTGCCGACGGCACGATCCGTGGCTGCGTCATAGACTTCGACTTGCGGATGTATCGCCCGCACCTGACGGCCGACGGCGTCGTATTCGTAGCGCGTTGTGCGCTCCTCCCCTCGGCCCAGCGCCTCGGTTCGCTCGGTGAGGTTGCCCAGGGCGTCGTAGCCCAGGCGCGTCACGATCCTGGCTCTGGGGGTCGCGATCTCTTCGAGGTTGCCCAACAGGTCCGGCGTTACCCGCGTCACCTCGATCTCCGGCGTGGTCTCGGTCAGCATCCGCCCGGCGGCGTCATAGGTGTAGGTCCACTGGAATCCGCGCTTGTTGAGGAAACCGTACTTGCGGCCGAGGGCGTCGTAGCCGTACCACTCCGTGTTGCCGAATGCGTCCGTGACGCTCACTCGCTGGCCGGCGGCGTTGTAGCCGAAGGACTCGACGACGTCGGCGGACGCGTCGGCCACCACGGCCGCAGCGATGGATGCAGCGACGCTGGGCGTCGCCGCAATCGGCCTGGCGTAGCGGGTGGTGCCCGTGAGCTGTCCGAGTGCGTCGTAGCGGCTGGCGGTGACGGCGCCCAACGGATCGACGCTGTAAACCCTTCGTCCAGCGCTGTCGTAGGCACTGCGCTCGACACGGTCCGCGCCCGGCGTGGCGACGATCAGAGCCGTCATCGCAGCCAGCGTCGCGCCCTGGGGCACGGCAGCAGGGTCGACAGCCTTGGCGTAGCCGGTCACCGCGATGGCGTTCCCACCGGCGTCGTAGTCCGTCTGCGTCACGGCGCCGGCCGCATCCATCGCCAGGACCCGGCGACCCGCGCCGTCGTAGCCGAAGCGGGTGGAGCGGTCGTTCGCCGCATCGATCCAGATGAGTGTGCGCAGGGTCGACGCGGTGTCGGGCCTGCCCGCCTCGGGAACCCAGCCGACCGGCGTCGCGTACTGCAGCTGTTGCACGACGTGCCCGTCGCCGTCGTAGAAGAACTCGGTCACGGCTTTTTGCGCGTCGACCTGCAGCATCAGCCGGTTCGCGGCGTCGTACGCGGAGACGGTCACGCGGTCGGCCGCCGACGCCATCGCCGAGGAAGGGGGCGCCGTGGACGCGACCGGCGTGGCATACGCCACCAGCTTCACCACGTTTCCGGCCGCGTCGTACACGCGCTGGGTGACGGCGCCGGTGCCGTCCGCGCTCCAGGCGAGGCGCCCTGCCCGGTCGTAGGTGTTGCGAACGGTCGCATCGCGCAAGGGATCCGCCACCGCAGCCGCGGCGGCGGGCACATCGGCCATCGCCGTGCCTGCGGGAATGACCCGGGCATACGCCGTGCGTTGCAGGAGATTTCCGTTGCCGTCGTAGCTTTGCGCGACAACGGCGCCGATGCCGTCCACCGTGTAGATGGCGCGGTTCAGGCTGTCGTAGGCGGTGCGCAGCGTGGCGTCGGACGCCGGGTCGGCGACTGGCAGCGGGACGGTACCCGGCGTCCACGTCGCCAGATCGATGCGCCGCGCATAGGCGGTGCGCACGATGACGTTCCCGTTGGCGTCGTAGACGTATTTCGTCACGCCGCCACTGCCGTCCACCGTCGCGGCAAGACGGTTGTCGCGGTCGTAGACGCGATGTTCCACGCGGTCCTGCAGCAGGCTTGCCGCCAGCAGCGGACGGATCTGCTCCACGGCAGGCGTACCGGCGACGGTGATCGGCACAGCGTAGGTCGTGTCCTTGACCACGCGCCCGGCCGCGTCGTAACCGAATTCGCGTACGCCGCCTGCGGGATCGATCGTGAAGACCAGCCGGTTGCCCGCGTCGTAGGCATGGCGGGTGACGTTGCCGCAGGCGTCGGTGCTGGTGACCGCGTTGCCGCTGCCGTCGTAGGTCCAGGTGCGGGTGAGGTTCAGTCCGGCCGGGTCGACCCGTTCGGATATCCGCCGCCCCAGCGCGTCGTAGCCGTACTGCGTGAGCGTCCCGCCGGCGGAGGTCACGCTCAGGATGTTGTCGCGCGCGTCGTAGCTGTAGACCGTCTGCAGCTTCAGCCAGCCCGGGTCCACCGTCTCCCGCAGCACCCGCCCCTTCCTGTCGAACTCCCGGACCGTGACGATGCCGTTCGGGTCGGTCACCCGAACCTGCTGGCCCTTGGCGTCGTATTCGAAGGACGTCACGAGGTTGAGCCCGTTGGGATCCACCCGGCGCTTCAGGATGCGGTCGACGGCGTCGTATTCGTAGGCAACCTTGTTGCCGGCGCCGTCGGTGGTCTCGACGAGCCGGCTGGCGGCGTCGTAGACGCTGGACGTCGAAGCCTGGGCAGCCGCGGTCGAAAGCAGCTTGCCGTTGCGGTCGTAGCTGTAGCTGGTGACCTGCCCCTTGCCGTCGGTGAGGCTCAGGACCTGGCCGTGCCGCGTGTAGGCGGTGGTGGTCCGCAGCCCCTCGGGCGTGGTCACCTCCATCGTCCGCTTCGCGGCGTCGTACGCATAGCGCGTCACGTTGCCCACGGCATCCGTTTCGGTCAGCGTGCGGTCGAAGGCGTCGTAGCTGGTCGCGCGAGTGCCACCCAGCGGATCGCGGACGCTCACCTTGCGGCCGAGGCGGTCGAAGGACTGCTGCGTCACGTTGCCCCTGCCGTCGTCGAATCGCACCAGGCGGCCGAAGGCGTCGTAAACGTTCCAGCGGGTCACGTTCAGGCCGCCCGCATCGTCGATGGTCATCGTGTGCAGGCCACGCCGGTCGTAGCCATGCGACTGGGTGACGCCGACCCCCGCCCCCGACGTCCACGTGCCGAGGAGGTCGCCGAACACGTCGTAGCTGGCGTAAGTGACGGTTCCCGCCGCATCGGTCGTGGACGCGACGAGGTTGTCACGCGTGTAGGTGAAGGTGGTGCGACTGTCCAGTGCAGCCGACGACGCCGATGCCAGCGTACCCGCAGCCGCTGACCCCTCCGCCAGCACGCCACCGGCCAGACCTTGGGGGTTGATGCGGTTGGCGCACGTGATGCGCTCCAGGATTCGCCCACGCGCGTCGTACCGCGTCTGCTGCACTTCCCCGAGGGCGTTGACGCTGTGCGTGAGCGCGCCGTCGGCGTTGTAGAAGAAGACACTGCGGTGCCCCAGGGCATCCGTGGTCAATGTGCGGCGGCCGGCGGCGTCGTAGGTGTGCCGGATGGCGTATTGCGCCCAGATGGCGTCCACCTGCGCCTGCGTCTGGCCGCCCGTCAGCAGCGTCGCGCCTTCCGCGGAAAGTTCGGCGGTCACCCGGCCGAGGAGATCCACCTGGAGCAGCAGCGATCTCCAATCCGTGCTGTTGGCGGCACGGACCGTGGAGACCAGGTTGCCGGTCGCGGCATACCCGTAGTCCGTGCGCACGCCTTCCGGGCTGGTCTCCGAGATGAGGCGGTCCAGCTTGTCGTAGGTTCGGCTGGTGCTGCGATCCAGGGCGCTGGCCGTCGGGCGCAGCGCAAGCACGCTGCTGGCGGGCGTCACCGTTGCGGTGACCTTGTTTGCGTAGCGCACGCTCGTCGTGGCGTTGCCGTTGCCGTCGTAGACGGTTTCGCTCAGGTAGCCCTCCGCATCCACCGCGGCGACGGCCTGTCCCTTGCCGTCGTAGAAGGTCACGCTGCGCTGGTCGTCGGTCGACGGCGCCGGCAGCAACTGGGCCAGGGTGCCGTTCGCCCGCTGGTCGGCTCGGGTCAACGTGGCATAGGCGCGGCGTTCGAATAGCTGGCCGGCGGGGGTGTATTGGAAGGTGGTGAGGTAGCCTTCTGCGTCCAGCGTGCCGGCGAGCCGCCCGTCCGCGTCGTAGAAGTTGCGCAGCACGCGGTCGTAGGCAGACGCGACGGGCAAGGGCACCCAACCCGGCACCACGCTGCCCGGCGACGAGTCCGCCAGGATCGTATTCGCGTAGCGGATGGTTTGCAGCAGCCGCGATGCGCCGTCATAGACGTACTGGGTGACGGCGGCGACGGGGGCTGTGCCGGAACTCGAGGCTTCGAGGACGAGGCGCCCCGCATCGTCGAACTGCCGCCAGGTGGCGGTGTCCCCTCCGCCAACCAGCGGGCGCAGCATTTCGGGGGTCACCGACAGGTCGGGCAGTCCCGCCGAAGTGAGGCGCGCGACGTCGACGGCCAGGCCCCAAGTGAACACGCGCGTCTGCAAGCCGCGCCGGTCGTAGAGATACTCCGTCAGCGTGCCGTTCCCATCGACCTCCGCCGTCTTGCGCCCCGCGGTGTCATAGAAGAACCAGTTGCAGACCCCGGTGGGGTCCTTCGTCATGCGCAGGCGGTCGCTCGCGTCGTAGAAATAGCGGGTCTCGCCCAGCGAGGCGCCGGTGAGCGTCGAGCGCAGGACGGAAAACAGCCGGCCCGCGGCGTCGTAACAGCTGGTCGTCACCAGGCCGTTGGCCAGCGTGACGGCCGTCTTCCCCGCGCCGTCGGAGTACTGGTTGACCGTGGCCTGCCCGAGCGCGTCGACCGTGCTCAGGACGCGGCCGAGCCCGTCGTAGACGTAGCTGGTGGTGCCGTCGCGGGCGGAAGTCGTCTGCAGCAGCAGGCCGGCGCGGTCGTAGACGAAACGCTCCACGGACTGCGAACCATCGAGCACGCCCGCGCCGGCGGCGTCGACCTTGGCATAGCTGGTGCGCGACTGGACCTGCCCGCGGCCATCGTAGGCTGTATCCACGCGTTGGACCGTGGCGGGATTCTGGGTCGCCACCCAGGTCTTCAGGTTCGATTCGGTGAGGGTTGCCGAAGCACCCAGGCCCGCCACCGGATAGAGGCCTGCGCAGTAGACCAGCGAGGTCTTCTGCTGCCCCAAGCCGTCGTAGCGATATTCCGTGACGCGCCCTTCGGCGCTGACGGTGAACAGCAGGCGATTCTTTTTATCGTCGCCATACACCTGGCGGCTGGTGGCCGGTGCGGACGCCTGCACGTAGACCGTTTCCGCGACCAGTTGGTTGCCGGCATCGAAGAGGCGGCTGACCGTGTTTCCCGCTGCGTCGCGCTGCTCCAGCTGGTTGCCGTTGGCGTCGTAAGTGAAGATCGTCTTGCGGCCTTCTCCGTCGGTGGCGGAGACGACGTCACCCTTGCCGTTGTATTCGAACTGGCAACTGGCCACGAAGCTTGGCGCGGTGACACTTTTCAGCTGTCCGGAAGGATCGAAGTCATAGCGCGTCACCAGGTTCTGCGCGTCCGTGACCGTGGTGTATCCCGCGCCGTAGCCGAACCACGTGGTCCGGCCCAGGCCGTCCTGCACCGAAGTGACCCGATAACTGCCGTTCACCAGCTCATAGTTGAAAGCCAGGCTGGTCCCGTCCGACTGCGTGATGCGGTTGACGCACCTGCTCTTGGTGTCGTCGTAGGCATAGGTCGTGCGGTAGACATTGCCGTCGGCCACGCTGTTGTCCGATGGCGTCAGGTCCACCGTCACGCCCGTCAAGCGATTGGTGCCGTCGTAGCTGTAGCGCACACGCGTGGTGAGGACGCCGCCGGATTGCGTCAGGATCTGCGTCAGGTTGCTGCCGGCGTAGTCGTAGATCGTGGCATCCCCGTTTCCGGCCGTGATGGAAGCGAGCAGGTTGCCCGTGCGATACGCATACGCCAGCGTGTTGCCGCTGGGGTCGCGGCTGGAGAGGATGCGGTAGTTGCCGCTGGCTTCGAACCGCTGGGTGGCGCCGGTGGAGCCATCGCACCACTCGAACTGGTTGTCCGCGGCCACGTAAGTGAGCGTGTCGTAGGCACCGGCCCCAGCGGTGCTGCGGTACACGTTTGGAGCGACGAGGTCGTAGATCGCCGTGCTGCCGTCGCGGTCTACGCGGGCAATCGTGCTGCCCACGGTGTTGATCGTCCCCGTGAGGCGCAGCGCGAGCACGTCGGTGCTCCAGTGGTCCCCGTTGTCGTCGACGACCAGCCCGGCGCTGTTGTAGGTGCGCAGGGCAGCCATGTCTTGCCCGGGCGCCACCAGGCGGTCGTCGGTGGCCTGGACGATCAGTTGGCCATTGGACGCATTCAGGTACACGCCCTGCCCGCTGCGCCCCGCCGCCGCGTTGCCGCCGGCCACATACCCCGGAAGACTGAGGCCGCCCAGCACCTCGCGTGAACTGAGGTTCAACCCCGGCCCGTTGCCGCTGACGATCTGCACCATACCGGCGTTCCTGTAGCTGGTTGACGACTGCGGCAACGCCTGCGGCGTGCCCCTGCAACCAGTACATCCCGGCGGACGTGGGCTTGTTTAGTCCACGCAGCTCCGAAAGCCGCTGAACACATCGCTGCGCTGCGGTTCGAAGAAATTGCGATAGCGCGCGTCGGCCAGCCATGGCGAAGTCGCCGCACAGGCGCCGCGCAGCACACGCCGCGTTCCGAACCAGGGCGCGGAGTAATCGCGGTAAGGGTGCGGCGTGAACCCCGCATAGGGTACGAACGGGCTCGCGGTCCACTCCCATACCTGGCCCCACTGGAAACCCGGCAAGGTGAGGGCCGCGCATTCCCATTCCGCTTCGGTCGGCAGCCGGCGGCCGGCCCAGCGGCACCAGGCTTCGGCCTCTTCCGCGCTGACGTGCACCACGGCCTCGTGCAGCGGCGCGCGCGGCAGCGGCCGGCCGCTTGCCTGCGCGAAAGGCAGCCAGCGCGCCCAGGTCACCGGCGCGGCGTCGATGCGGCAGCCGGCGATCTCCACGTCCTGCGCCTGCAGCTCGTTGTCGAAGGCGAAACCCTCGGCGCTGCTGCCCAGGCGGAAGCGCTGTGCGGGCAGCGCGAGTTCACCGGTCGCGGTGATGGGCGCGGCCACTGGCGCACGCACGGCGATGCCCAGCTTGCGCGCCATGTAGGTGGCCGCTTCGGCATGCATCGCCTCGTGCAAGGCCACCAGGCGATAGAAGTACAGCGCATCGTCGCCGGCGTCGGGCGGCACGTCCGCCAGCAGCGCCAGCGTCTGTTCCAGCGTCCGTGCCAGGTAGTCGCGCGTGCCGTCGGCATCGGGCAGCGGCAGCTCCCAGCGCGTGCGATGCGCGACGCGGCTGGAGTCGTAGAGCGCATCGGCGCCGGGCAGCAGCGAAGGCGGCCGCGCGTGATCGGGCTCGCAGCGGATGCCCAATGCGCGCTGGCGGTTGCGCGCGATCCACCACTCCTGGAACCAGGCGACGTGACCCCATTCCCAGCGCGGCGGGTTCAGTCCTTCGGCATACGGGATGGCCAGGCTGGGGCCCAACGCAGCCTGGTAGTCGGCGGCCAGGGCCAGCGTACGCGCGCGCACATCGAGCAGCGCCCGTCGCACATCCACCGCCGTTCCCCGGCGCAAGTTATAAACAGCGCATGTCGCGTCCATCGGTCGTCATCGTAAGCCCCGCGCTCGCCGACGCCAACAACGGCAACTGGCGTACGGCCCGGCGCTGGCAGCAATTCCTGGCGGACGACTACCAGGTGCGCATCCTGCAGGCGTGGCCCGACGCGGTGGCCGCCGGCGACGGAGTGATGATCGCGTTGCACGCCCGCCGCTCCGCCACCGCCATCGCCGCCTGGGCGCAAGCGCATCCCGCCCGCGGCCTGGCCGTGGTGCTGACCGGCACCGACCTGTACCAGGACCTGGCCGTGGACGCGGCGGCCCAGCGTTCGCTGGAGCTCGCGCAGCGCCTGGTGGTGCTGCAGGAATGCGGCGTGCAGGACCTGCCCGCGCCTCATCGCGCCAAGGCGCAGGTGATCTACCAGTCGACGCCCGCGCAACCCGCCGCCGGCAAGCCCGACGACCGCATCGACGCCGTCGTCGTCGGCCACCTGCGCCAGGTGAAGGCGCCCGAGACGGTCTTCGCCGCGGCGCGCCTGCTGCGGCCGGACGAAGGCATCACCATCACCCACATCGGCAACGCCGACGCGGAACCGACCCTTGGCGCCGCGGCGGCTGCCACGGCGCGCGACTGCCCGCACTACACCTGGGCGGGCGCGCTGCCCCACGAACAGGCGCTGGAGCGCATCCGCCGCGCCCACGTGCTGCTGCACCCCAGCCTGCTGGAAGGCGGTGCCCACGTGATCCTGGAAGCGGCCTGCCAGGGCACGCCGGTGCTGGCCTCGCGCGTGCCGGGCAACGTCGGCATGCTGGGCGCCGACTACGCAGGCTACTTCGAGGCGGGCGACGCCGCCGGGCTGGCCGCGCTGCTGCGCGCCTGCCGCGCCGGCCAGGGCGCCCAAGACCCCGCAGCCGGCCTGCTCGCGCGCCTGCAAGCACAATGCAGCCTGCGCACGCCGCTGTTCGCCCCGCAACGCGAACGCGCGGCCCTGCTGGCACTTGTCAACGAACTCCGGGCGCCGCCCGAACGACCATGAACGAACCCCGTCTGACTTCCCTCTCCCACGGCGGCGGCTGCGGCTGCAAGATCGCGCCGGGCGTGCTGTCGGAAATCCTCAAGGGCACGGCCCGCATGCCCATGCCGCCCGAGCTGCTGGTGGGCATAGAAACCGCCGACGACGCCGCGGTCTACAAGCTCAACGACCAGCAGGCGCTGATCGCCACCACCGATTTCTTCATGCCGATCGTCGACGACCCGTACGACTTCGGCCGCATCGCCGCCACCAACGCCATCTCCGACGTCTACGCCATGGGGGGCCAGCCGATCATGGCGCTGGCGCTGGTCGGCATGCCCATCAGCGTGCTGTCCACGGCCACCATCGGCAAGATCCTGGAAGGCGGGGAATCGGTCTGCAAGGCGGCCGGCATCCCGATCGCCGGCGGCCACACCATCGACTCGGTCGAGCCGATCTATGGCCTGGTCGCCCTCGGCCTGGTGCACCCGGACCGCGTCAAGCGCAATGCCGATGCGCGTCCAGGCGACGTGCTGGTGCTGGGCAAACCGCTGGGCGTGGGCGTTCTGTCGGCTGCGCTGAAGAAGGAAAAGCTCGACGCCGCCGGCTACGAGCGGATGATCGCGACCACCACGCGCCTGAACACCCCCGGCCCCGAACTGGCCGCGCTGGACGGCGTGCATGCGCTCACCGACGTCACGGGCTTCGGCCTGGCCGGCCATGCGCTGGAACTCGCGCGCGGCGCCAGGCTGGGCATCACGATCGACTGGAAAGCGGTGCCGGTGCTGCCCGGCGTGCGCGAGCTGGCCGCGGCCGGCCACGTCACCGGCGCGTCCGGACGCAACTGGGCCGGCTACGGCAGCGACATCGCGCTGGCGGACGGCTTTGCCGACGTCGAGCGCGCGCTGCTGACCGATCCGCAGACCAGCGGCGGCCTGCTGGTGTCGTGCACGCCGGCGGCGGTCGACCAGGTGCTGGCCGTGTTCCGCCGCCATGGCTTCGGCGACGCCGCGGTGATCGGCAGCGCCGCGGCCGGCGGCCAGGGCGCGCCGCTGACGGTGCGTTAGGCCTTCGCGGCACCCTGCCGCGCTTCCAGCCGGCCGCGCATGCGGCCGAAGTTGCGCATCGACTGCAGGTGCACGTAGATCATCTCCAGGCTGTCGTCCTTGGCCAGCTCGGCCAGGCGCTTGCCGGACAGGGCGCGCATCTTCTCGCGGTCCACGCCGAGGAAGCCGCCGAGGGACGAGGAGGCGCCAGGGGTGCCCACCTCGACCTGCATCGGCTCCAGCAGCTTCATTTCCTCCAGCTTGCGGCAGAAGGTCTGGGTGCGGCCGAACTCGACCTGGTAGTCGCGCAGGAACTCCATCACCTGCCCGGTGAACTGGCTGGGCTTGCGCTCCTCGTCGAACAGGCGCTGGCCGCGGCCTTCCTGGTTGATGCCGGGATAGGCCTCGTCGATGCACAGCGTGAGCGTGTCGCCGCCGTCGGGGGTGGTGAACACGAAGGGATAGCGCCGCACGAAGCCGGGGATGTACTTCGCGTCCCAGCCGCCGGCCGCGTCGACGAACAGGTTCTCGTTCGGGCGCACGCCCGTGATGGCGACGGGCACCACCTCGCCGGGCTGGCCGACGAAGACGATGGCGTACTCCTCCGCCGCCACCGGGAACTCGACCGCCATCAGCGGCACGGAGCTGCTGGTGCGGGAGAAGGAGAAGTCGCGCGGCTCGACGGACCAGTCGGCGTGGCGGGAGGCCGCGAGGGGCACGGCATTTTGGTAGAACTGCAGCTGGGTGGCCATCGAAAGTATTCCTGGAAGGGCCGCTATCGTAGCGCGCCGGAATCGAAGGCGTCCTACAACCCGTTTCCCGCCACGGGACCACAGTGCTGGTTCTACTGTGGGGGCAACCGATGAAGGAGAACGACACCGTGCTCGAGGCCGTCGCCGGCCTGGACGACGCGGCCAGCGAACGCATGGCCCTTGCGCGGCAGCTGCCCAAGCGCACCATCGCGCTGGTGCTGGCCGGCGGCCGCGGCTCGCGCCTGATGGACCTGACCGACCGCCGCGCCAAGCCGGCGGTGTATTTCGGCGGCAAGTTCCGCATCATCGACTTCGCGCTGTCCAACTGCATCAACTCGGGCATCCGCCGCATCGGCGTGCTCACCCAGTACAAGTCGCACTCGCTGCTGCGCCACCTGCAGCGCGGCTGGAATTTCCTGCGCGGCGAAGCCAACGAGTTCATCGACCTGCTGCCGGCGCAGCAGCGCGTGAACGAGGCCTTCTGGTACCGCGGCACGGCCGACGCCATCACGCAGAACATCGACATCCTGCGCGCCTACGGGCCCGAATACATCCTGGTGCTCGCGGGCGACCACATCTACAAGCAGGACTACTCGGTGATGCTGCTCGATCACGTCGAGAGCGGCGCGCGCTGCACCGTCGGCTGCATCGAGGTGCCGCGCATGGAAGCCACAGCGCTGGGCGTGATGCACATCGACGAAAAGCGCCGCATCACGGCCTTCCTCGAAAAACCCGCGGATCCGCCGGCGATGCCGGGCAAGCCGGACCGGGCGCTCGGCAGCATGGGCATCTACGTGTTCAACGCCGAATACCTGTACAAGTTGCTGGAAGAAGACCTGAGCAGCGACTCCGACCACGACTTCGGCAAGAACATCATCCCGCGCGTGGTGGCCGAAGGGCGCGCGCTGGCGCATCCTCTCAACCTCTCCAGCGTGCCGCGCAGCACGCGCAGCAATCCCTACTGGCGCGACGTCGGCACGGTCGATGCGTTCTGGGCGGCCAACCTCGACCTCGCCTCCGACATGCCGGAGCTGAACATCTACGACCACGACTGGCCGGTGTGGACCTACCAGGAGCAGCTGCCGCCGGCGAAGTTCGTGCCGGACGACCGCGGCAACCACGGCGTGACGGCCAACGTGCTGATCTCGGGCGGCTGCGTGGTGGCCGGATCGCACATCCGGCGCGCGGTGCTGTTTTCCAACGTGCGGGTGGCGTCGCAGTGCACGATCACCGATGCGGTGATCATGCCGGACACCAACGTCGGCCGCGGCTGCCGCCTGACCTGCGTGGTGATCGACCGCGGCTGCAACATTCCCGAAGGCACCGTGATCGGCGAGGACCCCCAGTTCGACGCCAAGCGCTTCTACCGCACCGACAAGGGCGTGGTGCTGGTCACCAAGGAAATGCTGGCGAAGCTGTGAGCCCCGTCCTTCGTGCTCCAATCGGGCACGAATGAATCCGCAAGCCCACCAACTCTGGACCGCGCCGCGCTGGGCGCTGGCCCTCCTGCTTGCCGTGCTCGGCATGCTGGGGCCGTTCTCCATCGACACCTACATCCCGGCCTTCTCCGGCATCGCGAAGGCGCTCGGCGCAACGCCGGTGGAGATGCAGCAGACGCTGTCGGCCTACCTGTTCGGGTTCGCCTTCATGAACCTGTTCCATGGCGCGCTGGCGGACAGCTTCGGCCGCCGGCCGGTGGTGCTGTGGAGCATCGTAGTCTTCACCCTGTCTTCGGCCGGCTGCGCGCTGTCGCACAACGTCGGCCTGCTGGTGTTCTTCCGCCTGCTGCAAGGCATGTCCTCCGGCGGCGGGATGGTGGTGTCGCGCGCCGTGATCCGCGACATGTTCCCGCCGGACCAGGCGCAGAAGGTCATGAGCCAGGTGACCATCTACTTCGGCGTCGCCCCGGCCATCGCGCCCATCATCGGCGGCTGGCTGCTGGTGCACCTGGGCTGGCACTCGATCTTCTGGTTCCTGGTGGCGGTGGGCATCGCGCTCTGGACGGCCAACTACAAGCTGCTGCCGGAGACGCTGCACGTCACGCAACGCCAGCCCTTCAATGCGCGCAACCTGCTGCGCGGGTACTGGCAGCTGGTGTCCAACCCGCGCTTCTTCCTGCTGGCGCTGGCGAGCGGCGTGCCCTTCAACGGCATGTTCCTGTACGTGATGTCGGCGCCGGCCTTCCTGGGCGACCTGCTGCAGCTGGCGCCCACCGAGTTCTTCTGGTTCTTCCTGCTCACCATCTCCGGCATCATGGGCGGCTCCTTCGCCAGCGGGCGGCTGGCCGGCAAGGTGGAGCCGCGCCAGCAGATCCGCTACGGCTTCACGATCATGGTGGTGGTGTCGCTGGTGAACGTGAGCCTCAACCTGCTGTTCCCCGCGCACGCGGCCTGGGCGCTGTTCCCGATCGCGATCTTCGCTTTCGGCTGGGCGCTGATGGTGCCGGTGGTGACGCTGCTGGTGCTGGACCTGTATCCCGAGCGGCGCGGCATGGCGTCGTCGCTGCAGGCCTGCGTGGGCGCGGCGGCCAACGGCGTGGTGGCCGGCGTGATCGCGCCGCTGGTGATGCATTCGACCCGCTCGCTGGCGCTTGCGTCGCTGCTGATGATGAGCGTGGGGCTGGTGGCGTGGGTGTTCCTGCGCAAGCGCTGGCCGCAGACGGGAAGACGTCCCTCCTGAGAGCGGCTGCGACCGATGCGGGGATGCGACCGACTGCTCGACGTCGCAGCGGGCAGTGCGCGGTGCAGGCCCGCATCGAGGGGCAGTCGCCTGAAAGGCCGGTCCCGCCGGCGGAGCGCGGCTACGAGAGCGCGCCAGCGCGCATCGAGCCGCGCGTATGTTTCATGCTGACGAGGCACCTGCTTGAGTGGAGTTTTTGGCCGCGCAGCGGGCAAAAACTCAACGAGTTGTGCCTCGCGACGCCGGCGGGACCGGCCTTTCAGGGGAGTCGGCGCGCGAAGCCGCCGACCGACGCCCCAGCGGGCCTGCACCGCGCACTGCCAGCTGCGACGCCCCCGGAAGACACCCCATATCCCCAAAGCCAAAAAAAAACAGCCCATTGGGCCGTTTTCTCTAACGCTCTGGGTTCCCGCCTGCGCGGGAATGACGGAGTTCTTAGCGCGCCGGACGACCACGGCCGCCGAAGCCGCCATCGCGACCGCCGCCGAAGCCGCCGTCCCGCGGCGCGCCGCCGAAGCCGCCTTCACGCCGGCCGCCGTCACGCTGGCCGCCGCCGAAGGACTTGGCGCCCCAGCCCGGCTGCTTGCCGAAGTTGCCGCCGCCGCCGTTGCCGCCGCCGGCGCCATGACGGCGCTCGCCCGGACGGCCCGGCTTGGCGCCGAAGCCGGCGCGCGGGGGACGCTGGTCGAAGCGCGCCTTGGGCTCGAGGCCGGGGATGGTCTCGGCGGTGAAGCGCTGCTTGCTGTAATGCTCGATGTCGCCGATCTTGCGGCGGTCGCGCACTTCGGCGAAGGTGACGGCCAGGCCGTCGCGGCCCGCGCGGCCGGTGCGGCCGATGCGGTGGGTGTAGTCCTCGCTCTTCATCGGCAGGCCGTAGTTGAAGACGTGCGTGATGGTCGGCACGTCGATGCCGCGCGCGGCCACGTCGGTCGCCACCAGGAACTGCACCTGGCCCTGGCGCAGCGCCATCAGGCGGCGGTTGCGCAGGCCCTGCGACAGGTCGCCGTGCAGCGACACGGCGGCAAAGCCGGCCTGCTGCAGGTCTTCGGCCAGCCCGTCGCACTCGATCTTGGTCGAGGCGAACACGATGGCCTGGTCGATGTTGGTATCGCGCAGCCAGTGGTCCAGCAGCTGGCGCTTGTGGTGGGCGTTGTCGGCCCAGAACAGCTTCTGCTCGATGTTGGCGTGCTTCTCGCCCTGCGAGGCCATCTCGATGCGCTGCGGCTGGCGCATGACGCGCGAGGCGAGCGCCTGGATGCGCGGTGCGAAGGTGGCGCTGAACATCATGGTCTGGCGGCGGTTGGCCGTCAGCTGGTGCACTTCGGCCAGGTCTTCCGCGAAGCCCAGGTCCAGCATGCGGTCGGCTTCGTCGACCACCAGGAACTGCACCTGGTCCAGCTTGATCTGGCTGGAGCGCTGCAGGTCCAGCAGGCGGCCGGGCGTGGCGACCACGAGGTCGGCGTTCTGCAGGCGGGCGATCTGCATCTGGTAAGGCATGCCGCCCACCACGCTGGCGATGCGCAGGCCGCGGCAATGGCGCACCAGGTCGATGGCGTCGTGCGCCACCTGCTGCGCGAGTTCGCGCGTCGGGCACAGGATCAGCGCGCCGGGCACGGCGGCCTTGAAGCTGCGCGGGCTCAGCGGGTTCAGGCGCTTCTTCTTGGCCGGCGTTTCACCGCGGGCGATGGCTTCTTCGTAGGCCTTCTTCTCGGCGGCTTCGGCATCGGCCTGCTGGCGCAGCAGGGTGTTCAGCACGGGCAGCAGGAAGGCCGCGGTCTTGCCGCTGCCGGTCTGGCTGGAGACCATCAGGTCGATGTAGCCGGACTGGCCGTCGGCGCCGGCCGTGCCCATGGCCTTGCCGATGCAGGCGTCCTGCACGGTGGTGGGCTGGGTGAAGCCCAGGTCGGCCACGGCCGCGAGCAGTTCGGGGGCGAGGCCCAGGGTGGCGAAGCCGTTCGGCACGGCAGGGGTCGCGTCCACAGGAGTGGCCGCCAGGGGGGTGGTGTTTTCCGTCGTCATGAATTGATTCCACACAGCGCTGCCCAGGGCGGGCGGCGCCGTCATTGCAATGATTGAAAGACATCAACCATTCCAACGACTACACGGGCTTTGCGGCCGGTGTGGACCCTTCGTGGGTCCGGTGCGAGAAGGCGATGCGCGATAAATTGCTGCCCAGAAGCAGCAAGCCTTCGATTATCGCAGACTTCGGGTTTTCCTGCACGCGCCCGTTTAGGGCGCGGTCCTCAGGGCGTCAGCTTCAGGAAGTGTTCCCGGTAGTGGGCGAGCTCGTCGATCGACTCGTGCACGTCGGCCAGGGCGGTGTGCAGCTGGCGCTTCTTGAAGGAGGCATACACCTCCGGCCGCCAGCGCTTGGACAGCTCCTTGAGCGTGCTGACGTCCAGGTTGCGGTAGTGGAACCAGGCTTCCAGCTTCGGCATGTACTTCACCAGGAAGCGCCGGTCCTGCCCGATGCTGTTGCCGCACATGGGGCTGCCCAGCTTGGGCACGTACTTGGTGACGAAATCCAGCACCTGCTGCTCGGCCTGCGCTTCGTCCACGGTCGAGGCGCGCACCTTGTCGGTGAGGCCGCTCTTGCCGTGGGTGCCCTTGTTCCAGGCATCCATCAGGTCCAGCTGGGCGTCGCTCTGGTGGATGGCGATGGCCGGGCCTTCGATCCGCGGCTCCAGGTTGGGGCCGGTCACGACGACGGCGATCTCGATGATGCGGTCGCGCTCGGGGTCGAGGCCGGTCATTTCACAGTCGAGCCAGACGAGGTTCTGGTCGCTCTTGCCCAGCGTGACGGGAGTTTCTTCTGCCATCTGGAGATTGTCGCCGATGGCCTAAGATCCGAGAGATGACTGCGTCCTACTCGCTCACCCTGGCCTTTGCCGCCTTCCTGCTGGCCGGCCTCGCGGTGAAGTTCTGGCTGTCGACGCGCCAGGTGCGCTTCGTCGCCCGGCATCGCGCCAGCGTTCCCGCCCCGTTTGCCAGCACCGTGTCGCTGGCCGCGCACCAGAAAGCCGCCGACTACACGGTGGCCAAGTCGCGCATCGGCCTGGTCGAAACCGCCTTCGGCAGCGCCGTGCTGCTCGGCTGGACCTTGCTTGGCGGCCTCGACGTGCTGAACGGCGCGCTGCTGGCGTGGCTCGGCCCCGGCATGTGGCAGCAGTTGGCCTTGCTGGCCTGCTTCGCCGCCATCGGCGGCCTGCTCGAACTGCCGTTCACGCTGTACCAGACCTTCGTGGTGGAACAGCGCTTCGGCTTCAACAAGATGACCTGGAAGCTCTGGCTGGCCGATGCCGCCAAGGGCGTGCTGCTGGGCGCGGCCATCGGCCTGCCGATCGCGGCACTGATCCTGTGGCTGATGGGCGCGGCCGGCGAACTGTGGTGGCTGTGGGCCTGGGCCGTGTGGATGGGCTTCAACCTCCTGCTGCTGGTCGTCTATCCCACCTTCATCGCGCCGCTGTTCAACAAGTTCCAGCCGCTGGAAGACGAGACCCTCAAGGCGCGCGTCACGGCGCTCATGCAGCGCTGCGGCTTCGCCGCCAAGGGCCTGTTCGTCATGGACGGCAGCAAGCGCAGCGCCCACGCCAATGCCTATTTCACCGGCTTCGGCGCCGCCAAGCGCGTGGTCTTCTACGACACGCTGCTGGCCAAGCTCTCGCCCGGCGAAGTCGATGCGGTGCTCGCGCACGAGCTGGGCCACTTCCGCCACAAGCACATCATCCAGCGCATCGTGGCGCTGTTCACGATGAGCCTCGTCGGCTTCGCCCTGCTGGGCTGGCTGGCGACCAAGGCCTGGTTCTACACCGGCCTGGGCGTGCGGCCCAACATCGAGGGCCCCAACGACGCGCTCGCGTTGCTGCTGTTCATGCTCGCCGTGCCCGTGTTCACCTATTTCATCTCGCCGCTGATGGCGCAGTTCTCGCGCCGCCACGAGTTCCAGGCGGATGCCTTCGCGGCGACGCAGACCAGCGGCCAGGACCTGGGCAGCGCGCTGCTGAAGCTGTACGAGGACAACGCCTCCACGCTCACGCCCGATCCGGTGTTCGTGAAGTTCTATTACTCGCATCCGCCCGCTTCCGAGCGCCTGGCGCGGCTGGGAGCGGCGGCGTGAAGCGGCGCGCGCTCACGCCCACCGAAATCGTCACCCGGCTGGCCGAATTCCCGGGCTGGCGGCTCAGCGGCGACGGCGACGAGGTCGCCATCGAGAAGGCCTTCGAGTTCGCCAATTACCACGAGGTGATGGCCTTCGTGAACGCGCTGGCCTTCATCGCGCACAAGACCGACCACCATCCCGACCTCTCGGTGCACTACAAGCGCTGCGTCGTCCGCTATCGCTCGCACGACGTGCAGGGGATCTCCGAAGCGGACTTCCGCGGTGCGGCCCAGGCCGACGCCCTGCTCGCATGAAAGCCGCGCACCTTGTCTGACGTGGGCGCGCCGCAACCGGGCCTGGTGGTGGCCAGCCACGGCCGCCACTGCCTGGTGGAGACGCCGGACGGCACCCGCCGCATCTGCCATGCGCGCGGCAAGAAGAACGCACCGGTCGTCGGCGACCGCGTGCAGTGGAGCAGCACCGGCGACGAAGGCGTGATCGTGTCCGTGGACAAGCGGCGCAACCTGTTCTACCGGCAGGACGAGATCCGCACCAAGTCCTTCGCCGCCAACCTCGACCAGGTGCTGGTGCTGATCGCGGCCGAACCCGAGTTCTCCGAGATGCAGCTGGCGCGCGCGCTCATCGCCGCCGGCGCCGAGCAGATCACGCCCTTGATCGCGCTCAACAAGAGCGACCTGGTCGAACCCTTCGAGCGCGCCTGGGCGCGCCTGGTGCCGTACCACGCGATGGGATATGGCGTGCTGCCGCTGTCGCTGCGCCTTTCGAAGGACGCCGACCGCGAGGCGCTGCAAAAGCACCTGCACGGCAAGACGACGCTGGTGCTGGGCCCTTCCGGCGCCGGCAAGAGCACGCTGATCAACCTGCTGGTGCCGCAGGCGCAGGTGCTCACCGGCGAGATCTCGCAGGCGCTCAACTCCGGCAAGCACACCACCACGGCCACGACCTGGTACTGGGTCGACCAGGCTTCGGGCACCGCGCTGATCGATTCGCCCGGCTTCCAGGAGTTCGGCCTGCACCACATCGCGCCCATGCAGCTGCCCGGCCTGATGCCCGACCTGAAGCCGCATGCGAGCGAATGCCGCTTCTACAACTGCACGCACCTGCACGAACCCGGCTGCGACGTGCAGGCCGCGGTGGCGCGCCCGGACGAACCGCGCCAGCCCGGCAAGATCGAGCCCAGCCGTTACCGCATCTACCGTACCCTTTTCGAGGAACTGTCGCGGACTAAGTATTGAGAACTCCGGGGGCCGCCCGCATCTAAGGGGGATGAGCCAGCTGCACGTCGTCTGCCCGCATTGCCACACCACCAACCGGGTGCAATCCACGGACCTCGCCAAGGCGCCCGACTGCGGCAGCTGCCACCGCGCGCTGTTCGACGGCCATCCGCAGAACCTGAACGCCACCGATTTCGAACGTCACATCACGCGCGGCGACCTGCCCGTGCTGGTGGACTTCTGGGCGCCCTGGTGCGGCCCCTGCCGCATGATGGCGCCGGCCTTCGAGCAGGCGGCCGCGCAGCTCGAGCCCCGGGTGCAGCTGGTGAAGGTCAATACCGATGAGGCACAGGGACTGGGCGCGCGACTGAACATCCGCAGCATTCCGACCCTGGCGTTGTTTGCCGGCGGCAAGGAAGTTGCGCGGCAGGCCGGCGCGATGGGCGCGGCGGACATCGTGCGGTGGACCCAGGCGCAGTTGGCGCGCATCACCACGCCGGCTTGAACCGCGCCGGGGTTGCTACCCCAGCAAGCGCGCCAGCGTCAGCAAAGCCAGCAACACCATCCACAGCACCACCGAGCGCCACACCAGCCCCACGATGCTGCGCAGGTGCTGCGTCTCGGCTTCACGGCCCGGCGTGGTGGCGGTATCCAGCGGCGGCTCGCCGCCCATTCCACTCGCCGCGAACGACTGGCTGCTGTTCGGCGCGAAGACCGGCTTCAAGGCCTCCCCGCCCAAGCGCACGTTGATCGCCCCGGAGGTGGCGGCCAGCACCACGCCGTCGTTGTCGTTCGGAAAGCGCTGCGCGTAGTTGCGCCAGCTGTCGATCGCTTCCTCGAAGCTGCCGACCACGGCGAACGCGATGGCCGTGGCGCGGGCGGGAATCCAGTCGATCGCTGCCCACGCGCCCGCGGCCGACGACTGCAGCGCCTCGCTCGCGGGCTGCACCTGGATGCGGTTGCGGTACTTCCAGTAGCGCGCGACGAATTCGGCCATGCGATAGAGCACCGCGCCCGCCGGACCGAAGCCGAAGGCGGCGAGCACCGAGTACCAGGCCAGCACGCCGAACACGTGGCGGTGCGCGGCCAGCACGGAATACTCGATCACGTGGCGCACGATTTCGCTGCGCGGGAGTTCGCCCACGTCCACGCGCTGCCAGCGCGCCAGCAGCTGGCGCGCCAACTGCTCGTCGCCGGCTTCCAGGGCGTCGCGGATCTCGGTGAAGTGGTGGCTGAACTGGCGGAAGCCGAGCGTCGCGTAAAGCACCGCCACGTTCCACAGCATCGCCAGCGGCCAGCCCACCAGCAGCATCAGCGCCCAGTGGATGGCGAGCGCCAGCAGCGCCGGCCCGATCACGGCGAGCGACCAGGCCACCCAGCCGTGCTGGGGCTTGCCGGCGTCGAAATTGCGGCTGACCCAGCGCGCCCACACGCGCAAGCCGGCGTGGATGGGGTTGTGCTCGCCGAGCGGCCGCACCTGTTCGAGCAGCAACGCGAACAGGATGGCGAAAAAGCTCATGGAGCGGAATGATAGCGGGCGGCACGCCCGCGCCGCTCAGGCCGCCAGCAGGCGGTACAAATTGCGCAGCATGGCCGCCGTCGCGCCCCAGATGAAGCGATCGGTGCTGCCGTCCATGTAGGGCATGGAGAACCACTCGCGCCGCACGCCGCCGATGTCGATGGCGTGGCGGTGGTGATGGGCGGGCGTCATCAGGAAGTCCAGCGGCACCTCGAAGGCGTCGGCCACTTCGGAAGGATTCAGCGTCAGCCGGTAGTCGGGCCGCACCAGCGCGATCACCGGCGTCACCAGGAACATGGTGCCGGTGAGGTAGGTGGGCATCTGGCCGATCACTTCGACCAGTCCGCGCTCCAGCCCGATTTCCTCGTGCGCCTCGCGCAGCGCCGTGTCGACGACGTCGATGTCCGTGTCGTCGCACTTTCCGCCCGGAAAGGCGACCTGCCCCGAGTGCGTGCTCAGGTGCGTCGCCCGTTCGGTGAGCAGCACCATCGGCCGCTCGCGCGTGACGATGGGAACGAGCACCGCGGCCGGCGCCTTCTTGCGGTCCGTGAAGCGGCGCTCGGCCAGGATCTCGGGCTCCCAGGCGGGCGGCGCCAGCAGGCGCGCGCGCAAGGCGTCCGGCGCCAGCCGATCGGCGGGCACCGGCGCCAGGTGGCCGTCGATGCCGACCACGGGCGCGCTGCGCGGGTCGAAGTTCGGGATCTTCGACAGCGCGGTTTCGGGCGGCAGGGACGAGGCGTCGGGCTTCATGGAGGGAAAGAAAAACCGCCGCGAGCACGGGGCCGGCGGCGGTCGTTTCGGAAGGCGGGGCTCCGCTTATTCGGCGGCCGGGGCCTTCTCGCGGTGGGCCAGCTTTTCCTTGATGCGGGCCGACTTGCCCGAACGCTCGCGCAGGTAGTACAGCTTGGCGCGGCGCACGTCGCCGCGGCGCTTGACTTCGATGCCGGCGATCAGCGGGCTGTAGGTCTGGAAGGTCCGCTCGACGCCTTCGCCGCTGGAGATCTTGCGCACGGTGAAGGCGCTGTTCAGGCCGCGGTTGCGCTTGGCGATCACGACGCCTTCGTAGGCCTGCACGCGCTTGCGGGTGCCTTCGACGACGCTCACGGAGACGATCACGGTGTCGCCGGGGGCGAACTCGGGAACGTTCTTGCCCAGGCGGGCGATTTCCTCTTTTTCGAGGGTTTCGATCAGGTTCATTGCAGTCTCTATCGATCTTGCTCGCGCTACGCAAAAGGTCCTGGCTTCACTGGGCGCCACACGGGGTGGCAGTGGCTCGGACGGCCGGGCAGAGGATCGGGAAGCCGATGATTATAGCTTGGAGAGGAAATCCTCGTCCAACGGGGTCAACCGGCCGGCTTTGCGGGCGGCTTCGACCAGTTCCGGCCGCAGTCTTGCGGTGAGCGCCAGCCGCTGCTGGCGCCGCCAGGCCTCGATGCGGGCGTGGTGGCCCGACAGGAGCGCCTCGGGCACCTTCTGGCCGTTCCACTCCTCGGGGCGGGTGTAGTGGGGGCAGTCCAGGAGGCCGTCGAGCGCGGGGTTGAAGCTGTCCTCCTGGTGGCTGCCGGCGTCGTTCAGCACGCCGGGCTGCAGGCGCGCCACCGCGTCCAGCAAAGCCAGGGCCGCGATCTCGCCGCCGGAAAGGACGAAGTCGCCCAGGCTCAGCTGGACGTCGACGTGGGTGTCGATGAAGCGCTGATCGATGCCCTCGTAGCGGCCGCAGACCAGGATGGCGCCGGCACCGGCCGACCAGGCCTCGACACCGGCGTGGTCCAGTTTCCGGCCGACCGGGGAAAAAAGCACGACGGGCGCGGCGTCGGCGCGCTCCGCCTTCACCGCCGCCAGGCAGCGCGCCAGCGGCTCGGCCAGCATCACCATGCCGGGGCCGCCGCCGAAGGGCCGGTCGTCCACGCGCCGGTAGTTGCCCTCGGCGAAGTCGCGCAGGTTCCACAGGCGCACGTCGACCTGCTTGGTCTCGTAGGCGCGGCGCGTCACGCCCGCGGCCAGGAAGGGCGCGAACAGCTCGGGAAACAGGGTGACGACGTCGAAGCGCATCGCGCGCGCTCAGTAGTCGGGTTGCCAGTCGACCGTGATCCGGCGGCCCGGCAGGTCCACGCCGTCGACGTAGGCGGAGACGAAAGGCAGCATGCGCTCCTGCGGCTTGCCTTCGGCCTCGTATTCCAGCACCAGCACCGTCTGCGGGCCGGTGGACATCAGGTCCTTGACCTTGCCCAGCGCCACGCCTTCGCGGTTGACGACGTCCAGGCCGAGCAGGTCGACCCAGTAGTACTCGTCCTTGTCGGCGGTGGGGAAGGAAGAACGCGGAACGAACACGCGGGCGCCGCGCAGCGCCTCGGCGGCGGCGCGGTCGTCGACCTCGTCGGCCCGGGCCACCACGGTGTCGGAGTGTTCCTTGGCTTCGCGCACGCGCAGCAGCACCGTGCCGGAAAAGGTCTTGGCGCCTCTTTCGGACGGCTGCAGGTACCAGCGCTTGGAGGAGAACAGCGCCTGCGGGTCGGCGCTGTGGGGCAGGACCTTGAACCAGCCCTTGACGCCCCAGGCATCGGCGATGCGCCCGACTTCGATGGCGTCCGCGGGCAGATCCACGGCATCGATGCCAGCGGGCAGCGCGGGGGCTGCCGGACGGCCGGGCGCGGCCATCTACGGTTTAAGCCGCGGCAGCGGCGGGGGCGGCGACCGGGGCGTCCTTCAGCAGGCGCTCCACGGTGGGGGACGCCTGCGCGCCGACGCCCTTCCAGTAGTTCAGGCGGTCCTGCGCCACGCGCAGCTTTTCCTCGCCGTCCTTGGCCAGCGGGTTGTAGAAACCCAGGCGCTCGATGAAGCGGCCGTCACGGCGCACGCGCTTGTCGGCGACGACGATGTTGAAGAACGGACGGGCCTTGGCACCGCCACGGGAGAGTCGAATGACGACCATGATTTATCCTTCGGGTGGATGAGGTGCCTGCCTTGCAGGCCACCAATTGATTTTCCGGCGTTGAGACACGCGACTGGCCACCCGGCCAGCGACACGCCGAAAAGCCCACGATTATAACGCGTTCCCACTTTATGCCCACCATCCGCCCCAGCTCGGACCAGGACGTCCCTGCCATCACCGCCATTTATGGCCACCACGTGCTGCACGGCACCGGCACTTTCGAGACCACGCCGCCCAGCGAAAGCGACATGGCCGGCCGGCGCGCCGACGTGCTGGCCAAGGCCCTGCCCTACCTGGTCGCCGAGGAAGGCGGCCGGGTGGTCGGCTTCGCCTACTGCCAGTGGTTCAAGCCGCGGCCCGCCTATCGCTTTTCGGCGGAAGACTCGATCTACCTGCATCCCGACGCCGCCGGCAAGGGCTGGGGCAAGGAGCTGCTGACGGCCCTGGAGCGCGAAGCCGAGGCCGCCGGCATCCGCAAGCTGATCGCCGTGATCGGCGACTCGGGCAACCAGGGTTCAATCGGCGTGCACAAGGCGCTGGGCTTCACGCAGGCGGGCGTGATCCAGTCCTGCGGCTGGAAGTTCGGCCGCTGGCTGGACATCGTGATCATGGAAAAGTCCATCGGCGAGGCCGACCGCACCGCTCCGGCCGCCGCATGAAGAGCAAGACGCTCGCGGCCTGGCTGGCCTTCCTGGGCGGCCCCATCGGGCTGCACCGCTTCTACCTCCACGGCCTGGGCGACAAGCTGGGCTGGCTGCTGCCGCTGCCCACCGCCATCGGCGCCTACGGGGTGCTGCGCATGGCCACGCTGGGACAGAACGACGGCCTCAGCTGGCTCCTGATCCCGGTCCTGGGTTTCACCTTTGCCGGCTGCTGCCTCACCGCGATCGTCTACGGGCTGACGAAGCCGGAGGAGTGGAACGCGCGCTTCAATCCCGGCCATCCCGATGCGCCGCAAGGGCAGACGCGCTGGGCGACGATCTGGGCGATCGTGTTCTCGCTGATGGTGGGCGCGGGCACGCTGCTGGCCAGCATCGCCATCAGCTTCCAGCATTACTTCGAATCGCAGGTCGAGGAAGGCCGCAAGATCAGCGAATGAACTCATGCCGAAGCGGCATGAGCGCCAGCGAAGCTCTTCCGGTAGATTGGGTCGTCCGTTCAACCCCTGACCAAGGAGCACTGAAATGGACCGCGCCGCCCACGAAGCCGACGCCCCCAGCCTGACCATCCGCGCCCGCGAACCCGAGGACGCCGCCGGCATGTCCGCCCTCATGGGCAGCCCCGGCACCTTCGAAGGGACGCTGCAGCTGCCGGACATGCCGGTCGCCTCGCGGCTGGAGTTCCTGAGCAAGGTCGAACCGGGCGCCTGCAACCTGGTGGCGGTCGCGGAAGGCCGCATCGTCGGCTGCGCCGGCCTGCATGCCAACGGCACGAGCATGCGGCGCGCCCACACGCGCTCGCTGGGCATCGGCATCGCCGCCGAGTGGCAGGGCCGCGGGGTCGGCCGCCAGCTGATCGCGCGCCTGCTCGATTGGGCCGACAACTGGGCCGGCGTGCTGCGCGTGGAGCTGATGGTGCACGCCGACAACGACCGCGCCCAGGCGCTGTACCGCAACATGGGCTTCGTCGAGGAAGGCCGGATGCGCAACTACGCGCTGAAGAACGGGCGCTTCGTCGATGCGGTCGCGATGGCGCGGCTGCATCCGAATCCTCCGGAGTTGTCATTGCGGGCCTGACCCGCAATCCATCTCCCGTGCGCGACCCGCCGCGGGAGATGGATCCCGTCGCGAGGCCGGGATGACACGCCTCAGAACAGCTGCAGGCTGATCCAGTAAGCGATCGCCGCCACGAACGCGCTCGCCGGGATCGTGAAGATCCACGCCCAGACGATGTTGCCGGCCACGCCCCAGCGCACCGCGCTCATGCGGTGCGTGGAGCCCACGCCGACGATCGCGCCGGTGATGGTGTGCGTGGTCGACACTGGAATGCCCAGCGCGGTCGCGATGAACAGCGTCAGCGCCCCACCGGTCTCGGCGCAGAAGCCGCCCACCGGCTTGAGCTTGGTGATCTTCTGGCCCATGGTCTTCACGATGCGCCAGCCGCCGAACATGGTGCCCATGGCGATGGCGAAGTAGCAGCAGATCACCACCCAGTTGGGCGGCGACTTGTCGCCGGCGGCGACGTAGCCGGTGGCGATCAGCAGCATCCAGATGATGCCGATGGTCTTCTGCGCGTCGTTGCCGCCGTGGCCCAGGCTGTAGGCGCCGGCGGAAATCAGCTGCAGCCGCCGGAACCACTTGTCCACCTTGTTCGGGCGGGTCGAGCGGAAGATGTTGGAGACGATCACCATCATCAGCGAGCCGAGGATGAACCCCAGCAGCGGCGAGACGAAGATGAAGATCACGGTCTTCCAGATGCCCGCGGGGATCAGCGCACCGGCGCCGCTCTTGGCGATGACCGCGCCGACGATGCCGCCGATCAGCGCATGCGAGGAGCTGCTGGGAATGCCGTACCACCAGGTGATCACGTTCCAGGTGATGGCGCCGACCAGCGCGCCGAACACCACGTGCGTGTTCACCACGCCCGGCTCGACGATCCCCTTGCCCACGGTGGCGGCCACGCTCAGGTGGAAGATCGCGATGGCGATCAGGTTGAAGAAGGCAGCGAAGACGACCGCCTGCGTGGGCTTGAGCACGCCGGTGGAGACCACGGTGGCGATCGAGTTGGCGGCGTCGTGGAAGCCGTTCATGAAGTCGAACAGCAGCGCGATCACGACCAGCAGGATCACGACCCAGAGGGCCGCTTGGGTGACTTCCATGCGGGCCTCAGGAGTTCTCGAGCACGATGCCTTCGACGACGTTGGCGACGTCTTCGCACTTGTCGGTGATGGTCTCGAGCAGTTCGTAGATGGCCTTTAGCTTGATGACTTCGCGCACGTCCGGCTCTTCGCGGAACAGCTTGCTCATCGCGGAGCGCATCACGCGGTCGGCGTCGGATTCGAGCTTGTCGATTTCCTCGCAGGTCTTGAGCGCGGCGACGGCGGTGTTGTGGTCGGACAGCTTGGCCAGCAGGCCGACGGCTTCCTTCACCCGCTCGCAGCAGCGCACGCTCAGGTCGGTCAGGCGGGTGATCTCCTCCGTCATGTGCCGCACGTCGTACAGCGCCATGGTCTCGGCCGAGTCCTGGATCAGGTCGGCGACGTCGTCCATCGTGTTGATCAGCGTGTGGATCTGCTCGCGGTCGATCGGCGTGATGAAGGTCGAGTGGATCAGCCGGTTGACGTCGTGCGTCACCTTGTCGGCCGAACGCTCGGCGTGGTCGACCTCGCGCGCGTACTGCTCGCGCAGGTTGGCGTCGCCGTAGTTGGCCACCAGCTTCGAGAAGGCATGCGCCGCTTCGACGATGCGCTCGGCATGCTGGTTGAACATTTCGAAGAAGTTGCCTTCGCGCGGGAGCAGTTTCTTGAAGAGCATGGACGCCCCAGGGGAGGAGTAGTTGTGTCGGGAACCGGCAGGAGTGTAACTGCCGCGTCCCCGGGCGAGTCCGTCAGGCGTTGCGGAATATGAAATAGACGGCGCCCACCATGCACAGCGCCGCCCACAGGTAGTCCAGGCGCGGCGGCTCCTTCAGGTAGAACACCGAAAACGGCAGGAACACGGTGAGCGTGATGACTTCCTGCATGATCTTGAGCTGGCCGACGCTCAGCCCGGCTTCCTGGAAGCCGATGCGGTTGGCGGGCACCTGCAGCAGGTACTCGGCCAGCGCGATGCCCCAGCTTATGAGCGCGGCGATGTACCAGGGGCTCGCGGCCAGGCTCTTCAGGTGGCCGTACCAGGCCATGGTCATGAACAGGTTGGAGCCGACCAGCAGCAGGACGGCCTGCATCCAGTAGGGAATCGAGGAGGTGATTGCGCTCATGCCGGCATTATCTGGAACCGAGGGGCTGCTCTACGTCGACGAGCACCTGCTGGTGCTGGACAAGCCCGCGGGCCTGCTGGCCGTGCCGGGCCGCGGCGAGGACAAGCAGGACTGCCTGTCGCTGCGAGCGCAGCACCTGTGGCCGGACGCGCGCGTGGTGCACCGCCTCGACATGGCGACCTCGGGGCTGTTCGTCATGGCGCGCGGCCTCGCGATGCAGCGCGCCCTGAGCCGCGCCTTCGAGGAGCGCGCGGTGGAGAAGCGCTACGAGGCGGTCGTTCACGGCGTCGTCGCCGGAACGGAAGGCGAGATCGCCCTGCCCTTGATGGCCGACTGGCCCAACCGTCCGCTGCAGAAGGTCGATGCGGAGCACGGCCGCCCCAGCGTGACGCGCTGGCGGGTGCTGCAAACGCTGGCCGACCGCACGCGGCTGGCGCTGGAGCCGGTGACGGGCCGCACCCACCAGCTGCGCGTGCACCTGCAGGCGATCGGGCATCCGATCCTCGGCGACGCGCTCTATGCACCGCCGGATGTGCAGGCGCTGGCGCCACGGCTCTTGCTGCACGCCTGCGCGCTGCGCCTGGCCCATCCCGCCACCGGCGAAGCGCTGGCCTTCGAAAGCCCCGCTCCCTTCTGAAAACTCCTTAGGATCACGCCATGAGCGACAAACACCTCACCATCCTCACCGGCGCCTCGCGCGGCATGGGTCTCGCCATGGCGCAGCAGCTGCTGGCCGCCGGCCACGACCTGCTGTGCATCGCGCGCAAGCCCGGCGAAGCCCTGGCGGCGCAGGCCGCGGCCGCGGGCCGCCGCTGCGAACAATGGGCGCAGGACCTGGCGCGGCCCGACGCCGTCGCCGCGCGCCTCGCCACCTGGCTGCAGGGCCAGGCTGGCGAGAACTACGCGTCGGTCACGCTGATCAACAACGCCGGGATGATCCCGCGCATCGCGCCGCTGGGCGAAATCCCGGCCGCCGACCTGGCCGACGCGCTGCGGGTCGGGCTCGAGGCGCCGATGCTGCTCACCGGCGCCTTCCTGCGCGCCACGGCCGGCTGGCCGGCGAAGCGCAAGGTCCTGAACATCTCCTCGGGCCTGGGCCGGCGCGCGATGGCCTCGCAGGCCGCCTACTGCGCGGCGAAAGCGGGCATGGACCACTTCACCCGCTGCGTGGCGCTGGAGGAAGCGCAGCAGGCCGAGGGCGCGAAGGTCTGCTCGCTGGCGCCCGGCGTGATCGACACTGACATGCAGGTGCAGCTGCGCGGCGCCGATCCGGCGCGCTTCCCGGACCTCGGCAACTTCACGGGGATGAAGGACAAGGGGATGCTGATGGCGCCGCAGGATGCGGCGGCGAAGGTGCTGGCTTTCCTGGCGCGGGCGGATTTCGGGAGCAATCCGGTCGCCGACGTGCGGGATTAGCCGCGGTTCGGCTGCGCGCTCACCACGGCCTGCGCGTCACTATCGGCGTAGCCCTTGGTGACGAAGGAACCGCGCCTAGTCTCCCTGGAACCCACCCGCACGGGCGGTCAACACCAGCGTGTCGCGATGCCCCTCCGCTCCCACCGGCTGGATCGGCGTGGTCTCGTGGACCACCCGCGCGTCGTCCAGCAGCAGCAGGCTCCAGGGCTCCGTCAGCGTGAAGCGCTGGCCGGCCGGCCCGTCGGACTGGAACACGCGGGTCTCGCCGCCCTTGATGCTCTCGCGCGCGACCAGGAACACGGCCACCAGGTCGACGCCGTCGCGGTGCGCGCCTTCCGGCGTCGGCCGGCCGATGCCGCCTTCGGTGTCGATGCGGAACTGGTGCGCCTCCAGGTACCAGGGCTGCGGCCCGCGCAGCGCGCTGGCCGTGGTGGCGAGGGCGCGCAACAGGCACTTCCACGCCGGCGCCTGCACCGTCGCCGTGTCCATCGGCTCGAACCAGCGCTGCATGCCGCCGTGCAGCGCGTTGTATTCCAGCGGCTGCCAGTGCGCGCGATGCGGCGACTGCGTGAGCCGCTCGCCATGCTGCACGAAGCAGGAGTGGCGGCGCTTGCGATAGCGGCCGCCGTCCTTCAGGTATTCGTCGGGCGGCAGCTGGTCCCAGGATGCCCCGAGCTGCAGCAGGTCGGCCAGCGCGCAGCCGCTCCATTCGGCCACGCCTGACGGCGACAGCACCGCATAGCCTTGCTGGCGCAGGAAGGTGACGACCTGGTCGGGATAGGTGTACGCGGGGCTGAGGAACATGCCCCGACTTTAATCCAGGGGCTTCAACCTCTTGAGGATCGTGGGCAGGAACTCGGCCACCGTGGGATGGATCGGCAAGGCGTCCTGCAGCACGCGGTAGCTGGCGCCGGTGGCCATGAAGTTGCTGAGCACCTGGATGATCTCGTCGGCGTTGATGCCCACCATCGCGGCGCCGAGGAAACGCTCGCTGTCCGCGTCCACCAGCAGCTTGACGAGGCCGGTGGTCTCGCTCTCTTCCTTGGCGCGGCTCACGTCCTTCATCGCGTAGTCGGCCACCAGCACGCGCTTGCCGCTGGCGCGCGCCTCCGCGACGCCCATGCCCACGCGGCCCAGCGGCGGATCGGTGAACATCGCATAGGCCATCGTCCTGTCGTCGGCGCTGCGCTGGCCGCCGGCGAGGTTGGCCAGCACGATCTCCTGGTCGTGGTAGCTGGTGTGCGTGAAGGCGCCGCGCTTGTTGATGTCGCCCAGCGCCCAGATGCCCGGCACGTTGGTTTCGAGCCGCCCGTTGGTGGGCACCCAGCCGCGTTCGTCGGTGTGCACGCCCACGGTGTCCAGCCCCAGCTTCTCGGTGTTGGGCAGCCGTCCGGTCGCTGCCAGCAGGTGGGAGCCGTGGACACGCTCGCCGCCCACCAGCACCGCGACACCCTCGCCTTCGCGCTCCACCTGGTCGATGGCGCGCCCGGTGAGGATGCGCACGCCTTCGGCCTGCAGGAACTCCGCGATGCACTGCGAGACTTCCGGCTCCTCGCGCGCGGTGATGCGCGGCCCGGCTTCGAGGATGGTGACCGCGCTGCCCAGGCGCCGGAAGATCTGGCCCATCTCCAGCCCGATGTAGCTGCCGCCCAGGATCACGAGGTGCTGCGGCCGCTCGCGCAGCTGCAGCAGCGACACGTTGTCGAGCGCGCCCGCGGAATCCAGGCCCGGGATCGGTGGCTGGAAAGCGCGTGTGCCGGTGTTGAGGAACACGCGGGCCGCGTGCACCGGCTGTTCGCCGCCCAGCAGGTCGAATCCCTGCGCCGAGCGGCCGGTCAGCCGGCCCCAGCCGCGCAGCAGCGTGACGCGCGGCTCGCCGGCGATCCACTTCTCGAGCCCGGCGCGGGCGGCGTCCACGCGCTGCTGCATGCGCCCCATCGCCGCGGCGAAGTCGACCTCCACCGCGCCGACCTGCACGCCGAACTCCGCGGCGCGCCGCGCCATGTGGGCGACGCGCGCGCTCTTGCGCAAGGTCTTGGTCGGCGTGCAGCCGTTGTTGACGCAGGTGCCGCCCAGCTGCTTCGCCTCCACCAGGACCACCCGCTCGCCGCGCGCGGCCAGGGCCATGGCGAGGAAAGGGCCGGCCTGGCCGGCGCCTATCACAGCCGCATCGGCGTGGAGGACGTCCAAGATGACCCCTTCAGGGCTCGACGCGCACGCCCTTCCAGAAGGCGACGCGGTCCTTCACCATCTCCGCTTCCGGCTTCGGGTCGGCGTAGTACCAGACGGCTTCCGGGTTCAGCTCGCCATCGACCATCAGCGAGTAGTAGCTCGCCTCGCCCTTCCAGGGACAGCTGGTGTGGTGGTTGCTGAAGGTGGTGTATTCGCGCTTGAGGCTGCTTGCGGGGAAGTAGTGGTTGCCCTCGACCACGACGGTGTCGTCGCTCTCGGCGATGACCTTGTCTTTCCAGATGGCCTTCATGCCGGTCTCCTTCAGGGGGCTTGCAGCCAGTGGACGCTGAACAGCCGCTGCGGGTCGGTCCAGACCGGCCCGGGCTTGAAGCCCGCGCGGCGCGCCAGCGCGCGCAGGCCGTCCACCGTGAACTTGTACGAGTTCTCGGTATGGATGCTCTCGCCTTCGTCGAGCTCGAAGCGCTGGCCGGCTACGGTCACCGACTGCTTGCAGCGGCTCACCAGGTGCATCTCTATGCGCTGCAGCGGTGCGTTGTAGCAGGCGTAATGCGCGAACTGCTCGAGCACGAAGCGCGTGCCCAGCTCGCGGTTGGCGCGCGCCAGCAGGTTGAGGTTGAAGTCGGCCGTCACGCCCTGCGCATCGTTGTACGCGGCATGCAGCACCTGCGGGTCCTTCACCAGGTCGGCGCCGAGCAGGAGCGCGCCCCCGTGCAGCGTGTCGGCGGCGCGCTCCAGGAAGGCCAGCGCCTCCTCGGGCGTGAAGTTGCCGATGGTGGAACCGGGGAAGAAGCCGACGCGCCGGCCCGGGCCGGATGCGCGCGGCAGGCCCAGGCCCTGCGTGTAGTCGGCCACGACCGGCTGCACGTCCAGCTGCGGGAATTCGGCGCGCAGCAGCGTGGCCGCGGTGGCCAGGTGGTCGCCCGAGATGTCGATCGGCAGGTAGCGCGCGGGCCGCTCGAAGGCCTGCAGCAGCAGCCGCACCTTGCGCAGCGAGCCGGCGCCGAATTCGACGATCTCCGCCTCGGGCCCGGCCAGTCGCGCGACCTCTCCGGCGCAGCGCTGCAGGATGGAAAGTTCGGTGCGCGTCGGGTAGTACTCCGGCAGCTCGCAGATGCGGTCGAACAGCAGCGAGCCTTCGGCGTCATAGAAGTACTTGGGCGAGATGGCATGCGGACGCACGGCCAGTGCCGCCAGCAGGTCGCGCGCGAAGACGCCGTGGTCGGCGCTGCGCGCCGGTGGCGGCGCGGGTTGCGCAAGAGGCTGGGCGCCGGCTTGCGCAAAGGAGGAAATCAGCATGCGTCGTCCTTGGCCAGTCGCAGCCCGGTGAATTGCCAGCGCGCGGCCGGCGGAAAGAAATTGCGGTAGCTGGGGCGCGCGTGGCCGCGCGGCGTCGCGCTGCTGCCGCCGCGCAGCACGATCTGCCCCACCATGAACTTGCCGTTGTATTCGGCGATGGCGCCGCTCCAGGGCTGGAAGCCCGGATACGGATCGTAGGAGGAGCGCGTCCACTGCCAGACGTGGCCCGTCATCTGCCGGATGCCCGGCAGCGCGTACGCCGCTTCCCATTCGGCCTCGGTGGGCAAACGCGCGCCCGCCCACTGCGCATAGGCCGCCGCTTCGTAGAAGCTCAGCTGGGCAACCGGCGCCAGCGCGTCCAGCGGCCGCACGCCATCGAGCCCGAAGACCTGCCAGTGCGGCGAAGGCGCGCGCGGATCTTCCGGCGCGAGCCAGTACGCGGGCGCCTGCCAGCCTTGTGCCTGCGCCAGTGCCCAGCCGTCGGAGAGCCACAGCGCAGGCGTGCGGTAGCCGCCGTCGGCGATGAAGTCGGCGAAGTCGCCGCAGCTCACCAGCCGGTCGGCAATGCGGTAGGGCTGCAGCCAGACCTTGTGGCGCGGCGTCTCGTTGTCGAAGGCGAAGCCGTCGCCGTCATGGCCGATTTCCACCGCGCCGGACGGGCCTTGCAGCCAGGCGAGCGGCGGCGCGGCGGCTGCGAGGCGAAGCGGTGGCGCGTCGGCCGGCTGGTAGGCGGGCAGCAGCGGATTGCACGACAGCGCATGCAGGATGTCGGTGAGCAGCAGTTCCTGGTGCTGCTCTTCGTGCTGCAGGCCCAGCGCGAGCAGCGGCTCCACGGCACGCCATTGGGCGGCATCGGCTTGTGCGATCAGCTGCTCGACCGCGGCGTCGACGTGCGCGCGATAGCGATGCACCTCGGCGAGCGAAGGCCGCGTGAGCAGGCCGCGCTGCGGCCGGGGATGGCGCGAACCCAGCGACTCGTAGTAGGAATTGAACAGGTGGAAGTACCGCGCGTCGAAGGGCCGGTAGCCGGCCGCGTGCGGCGCCAGCACCACCGCTTCGAAGAACCAGCTGGTGTGCGCCAGGTGCCACTTGGTCGGGCTGGCGTCCGGCATCGACTGCACGCACTGGTCTTCGGCCGAGAGCGGCGCGGCCAGCGCGAGGCTGCGCGCGCGCACCGCCGCGTGCCGGGCCGCGAGGGCTTCACGCCCGGCGGCAGCCGCGGCGGGTGACGGGTTCAAGGACATGCATCTCCTGGTGGCCTGCGTGCCGAATTCATTACAGCACAGCGAGGCATTTCGGGGTACCGCAGGGCTTCAGTCGTGCAGCGCCAGCTGGTCGCGGAACTGCCGCCATTCGCCCCAGCGGCTGGGACTGTCCTGCACGCGGATGAAGAGCACCGGCTGGTCGCAGGCCGACCAGCGCGCGCAGTTGTCCTTCCACTTGCGCACCTGGCCCGGCGGCACGTAGAGGTAGACCGGCCTGGCCGTGGCCGGGATGAAGCCGCGGCCGGCCAGCACGGGCTGGCTGTAGATCACCGGCGGCGGCGTCGTGCCGCGCACTTCGATGCGGCCGTAGATGCCGGGGCGCAGCGGTCCGCCGGTGGTGACGTTGCGCAAGTCGCTCGCCGCGGCGGGCGCCGCGGCCAACACGCCCAGCAAGGCGGCCAGCGCGACCGTGCTGCTGGACCGGGGAAACCGGCGGCTCTGTCTCATGCGTTGCTCCTTGGGAAACGGCTGTGTTCTACCGAACGCCTGAGCCAGCGGCGTGTAGTCCCAAGGGAAGGCCTGTCGGAGGAATCGGCCTGCGGCGTGTCGGACGAGTCCGACAAACCGGAGCGCACGATTAGCTGCGGCGGGCGGGCGCGCGCCCGCGCTTTGCAGCGGCGGCGCCGGGTTCCGGCTCGGCCGTAAGCAACGGCGGCAAGGGGCGCTTGGCCACTTCCGCGGCTTCCGCCGCCTCCATGCCCAGCGCGCGCAACACGACCGTGGCGATGGCGATGTCGTGCTTCGGCGGCGCCAGGCCCAGCGCAACCGTCTGCATGCCGGTCATGCAGATGCCGGAAATCGCATCCATCGCTGCCGCTTCGTTCGGCACCTTGAAGCGCTTCTGCTTCAGGCCCAGCCGCAGGTCGGCCAGTGGGTAGACCTGCAGCAGTCCACCCAGCGTCGGATTGGCGCGGCCCACGTCCAGCAACAACAGCGCCCAGGCCGGAGCCTCCGCCGCCAGCCAGAGAAAGCGGCGCTGGCCGATCGCCATCCGTTCGGCGCCGTCCTCGACACCGGCGTGGCTGCTGCCGATGGCGCGGCTCAAGCCCTCGGCCAGCGCCAGCGCCACCCGCTCGATCAGCGCCTCCTTCGAAGCGAAGTGGTTGTAGACGGTCGCCGGCGTCATGCCCGCGACCTGCGCCACCTCCTGCACCGTCGCCCCCGCCACACCGCGCGCGCAGAAGACGTTCACCGCCGCCAGCACCAGCGCCGCCTGGGTTCGCTCGCGCTTGCCCCCGCCGCCCGCGGCGGCCACGAAAGCGGCGGCCAGGGGCGCCGGCAGCGGCGGCAGCCCCGCATTTCTGGAGGGGTCATCCATTTTTTGACATCAAATCCATTTTTTGACACACTCTTCATTTTAGGCCGAAAGGAGAAGACCATGCGGAAGGGGTGGAAGATTGCAGGCGGCATCGTGGCCGGCTTGGTGCTGCTGGCGGTGGTAGGCGTGTTCGCCGGCCTGCAGCTGTCGGAACGCAAGCAGGCGCGCCGGGTCGCCGTGCAGGTGCAAGCGCTGCCGGTTGCCGCCGATGCAAGCGCACTGGAGCGCGGCCGCTACCTGTTCACGTCGCGCGGCTGCGTCGATTGCCACGGAGCCAACGGCGCGGGCCGGGTGTTCGTCGAAAAGGGCGACGACCTGCGCATCAAGGGACCGAACATCACGCGCGGCAGCGGCGGCGTGACGGTGGCGTATCGCGGCGAAGACTGGGTGCGCGCCATCCGCCACGGCGTGGCGCCGGACGGGCGGCCGCTGATGGTGATGCCCAGCGAGGACTACAACCGCTTCACCGACGCCGACCTCTCCGCGCTGGTCGCCTACGTGCAGTCGCTGCCGCCGGCGGCGGGCACCGGCGCCGAAGTGAAGCTGCCGCTGCCGGCGCGCGTGCTGTACGGCTTCGGCGCCATCCAGGATGCCGCGGCGAAGATCGATCACAACCTGCCGCCGGCGCAGGCCGTGGCCGAAGGCGTGAACGTGCAGCACGGTGCGTACGTCGCCAACATGTGCCTGGGCTGCCACGGCCCGCAGCTGGCGGGCGGCAAGATCCCGGGCGGCCCGCCGGACTGGCCGGCCGCGGCCGACCTCACGCCTTCCGCCGAGGTGATGAAGGTGCGCTACGCCGACCCGGAAGCCTTCATCCGCATGTTCAAGTCGGGGCAGCGGTCCGATGGCAGCAGGATCCAGGTGATGCCCTTCGAGTCCCTGCGCAACATGAGCGACACGGACCTGCGGGCGCTGCACCTGTACCTGAAGAGCCGGACGACCTCCTAGGCGAAACGCCGGCGCGCCAGTTCGGCGCCCTGCGCCAGGGCCTCGAGCTTCCGGCGTGCCACCTCGCGGTCCATGGGCGCGAGGCCGCAGTTGGTGCAAGGAAACAGCCGCTCCTTCGCCACGAACTGCAGCGCGCGGCCGATGGTGTCGGCCACCTGCTCGGGCGTCTCGACCACGTCGCTGGCGACGTCGATCACGCCGACCATCACGTCCTTGCCTTTCAGCAAGGCCATGAGGTCGGGCGGCACGTGCGAGTGGTAGCACTCCAGGCTGACCTGGTCGATCGTGCTGGCCGCGAGCGCGGGAAACACCTGCTCGTACTGGCGCCACTCCTCGCCCAGGGTCCTCTTCCAGTCGTTGTTGGCCTGGATGCCGTAGCCGTAGCAGATGTGGACGGCGGTGGTGCAGTTCAGGCCGCGCGCGGCACGCTCCAGCATCTGCACGCCCCACTCGGCTGCGTCCTTCATGTACACGTTGAAGGCGGGTTCGTCGAACTGGATGATGTCCACGCCGTCGGCCTGCAGCGCCAGCGCCTCCTGGTTCAGGAGTTCGGCAAAGGCCAGCGCCAGCTTCCTGCGGTCGCCGTAATGGCGGTCGGCGACCGTGTCGACGATGGTCATCGGGCCGGGCAGCGTGAACTTGAGCTTGCGCGTCGTGTGGGCGCGGGCCAGTTGCGCCTCGAAGGCATGCACGCGGCCCTTGAGTTTCAGCGGCGCGACCACCTGCGGCACCATGGCCTTGTAGCGGTCGTTGCGGATGCCCATCTCCACCTTGTGCTGGAAGTCGATGCCCTCGACCTGCTCGAGGAAACCGTGGACGAAGTGCTGGCGCGACTGTTCGCCGTCGGTGACGATGTCGAGGCCGGCGTCCTCCTGCGCCTTGATCCAGAGCAGCGTGGCGTCGGCCTTGGCCTCGCGCAGCGCGTCGCCCTCGGCGCGCCACTGCGGCCAGAGCTTGTGGGTTTCGGCCAGCCAGCCGGGCTTGGGCAGGCTGCCGGCAATCGAAGTGCGGAACATCGGGTCTCCTCGGGGACTGCTCGCTAGAGTGAAGTCCCCATCATGGCGGATGTGCTGCGAGGCAGCCAGCCGTATCATTCCCGTTGACTCCCATGCTGCGCACGCTACCCGACCCCGAACAGGCCAAGCCCTGCGTGCTCGTCGTCGACGACGACGAGGCGGTGGCGCGCGCCATCGCGGGCCGGCTGGGGCGCGACTTCCGCGTGGTGGGCACCAGCGACCCGGAGCAGGCGCTGCCGCTGGCGCGCGAGCAACATCCCGGCGTGATCCTGTGCGACATCAACATGCCGCGCATGCAGGGCGACGAGGTCGCCTTCGCGCTGTCGCAGGATCCGGCCACGGCGCAGATCCCCTTCATCTACCTCACCGCGCTGGTCTCGCCCGAGGAAGCCGGCGAGCTCGATGCCGTGTTCGGCGACTATCCCGCCGTGTCCAAGAGCGCCAGCACCGAGGAGCTGCGGGGCGTCATCAGCTGGGCGCTCGGCCTGGACGACGATTAGGTCTGCGCGAATTCGCGCGCCAGCAGCTCGTAGGAGCGCCGCTGCGCCTGCGCATCCCAGGTCCAGGTGATCACCGCCATTTCCTCGACCTGCAGTTCCGCCGCCAAAGCGCGCAGGCGCGCCGCCACCTGCGGCCCGCTGCCCACCATGGCCTTGCGCCGCAGTTCGGCGCGATAGGCTTCTTCGGCCTGCGTGTAGTCGCGCGGCGCCTGCTCCGGCGGCAGCAGCGGGCCGAAGCGCCCCAGTTGCCGGTCGATGCGCGTGCGCTCGCGGCTCGCGAAGAGGCGCCAGGCTTCTTCTTCGGTGTCGGCCGCCAGTGCCCACACGCAGACCACCGCCTGCGGGCTCGCGATCACGCCGGGCTGGAAGGCATGCCGGTACAGCTGCAGCGCCTCGGCGCAGCCTTCGCCGTCGGTGATGAAATGCGCGAAGGCATACGGCAGCCCGAAGTGCGCCGCCAATTGCGCGCCATAGGCGGAGCTTCCCAGCATCCACACCTGCGGCGCGGTAGCGCCCTGCGGCAAGGCCTGGATGCCGCGGCCGGGATGGCCTTCCGGCAGCTCGCCGCCGGTGACCCAGGCCTGCAGCTCTGTCACCTGCTGCGGAAAGTGCTGCGCGGCGCGGGGATCGGGATTGAGCAGCATGGCCGTGCGATGGTCGCTGCCGGGTGCGCGGCCCACGCCGAGGTCGATGCGGCCCGGCGCCAGCGCGTCGAGCACGCGGAACTGCTCGGCGACCTTGTACGGCGAGTAATGCGGCAGCATCACGCCCGCGCTGCCGATGCGGATGCGCGAGGTGCGCGCGGCGATGGCCGCCATCAGCACTTCGGGCGCGGTGCCGACGATGGTGGGCAGGCTGTGGTGTTCGCTGAGCCAGAAACGCTGGTACCCCAGCCCTTCGCAATGCTGCGCGAGCGCGAGGGTGTCGCGGATGGACTGGTCCTGCGGCACGCCGACGCGGGCCACCGATTGATCGAGCACCGAAAGTCGCAAGGGCGTTGTCATGCGCCCATTGTGGGCCCGCCATAATTCCCGCATGCCAGAACCCGTGAATCCCGGACCGCGCGCGCGGGTCTTGATCGTCGGCTGCGGTTTCGGCGGCCTGGAAGCCGCCCGCGCCCTGCACGCCGCGCCGGTGGACATCACGGTGGTGGACCGCGCCAACCACCACCTGTTCCAGCCGCTGCTGTACCAGGTAGCCACCGCGGGGCTGTCGGCACCCGCCATCGCGGCGCCGGTGCGCTTCCTCTTTCGCAAGCAGGCCAACGTGACCAGCCTGCTGGGCGAGGTCGTGGCGATCGACGCGGCGCAGCGCGGGGCGCTGCTGCGCGATGGCGGCAGCCTGCCCTACGACCACCTGATCGTCGCGGCCGGCGCCACGCACAGCTACTTCGGGCATGACGAATGGGCCGTGCATGCGCCCGGGCTGAAGACGCTGGACGACGCCTTCGAGATCCGCCGCCGGCTGCTGCTGGCCTTCGAGGAAGCGGAGAAGGAAACCGACGCCGCACGGCGCGACGCCTGGCTCACCTTCGTCGTGATCGGCGGCGGGCCGACCGGCGTGGAGATGGCCGGGACGATGGCGGAGATCGCGCGCAAGACCTTGCCCGGCGAGTTCCGGCGCATCGATCCTTCGCGGGCGCGCATCGTGCTCGTCGAGGGCGGGCCGCGCGTGCTGCAGGCGATGCCCGAGTCGCTGAGCGCCAGCGCGCGCAAGCAGCTCGAAGGCCTGGGCGTGGAAGTGCAGCTCGATGCGCGCGTGGTGGCGATCGACGCCGAAGGGCTCGAAGTGCAGCCGGCCGGCGGCGCCGCGGCTTACCGGATTCCGGCGAAATGCATCGTCTGGGCCGCCGGGGTGGCGGCGTCACCGCTGGGGCGGCAGCTGGCGGAAGCGACCGGCGCGGTGGTCGATCGCGCGGGCCGCGTGCAGGTGCAGGCCGACCTGAGCCTTGCCGGCCATCCCGAGATCAGCGTGGTCGGCGACCTGGCCACCGCGCAAAGCCACGCACCGGGGCGCGAACCCAAGCCGGTGCCGGGTGTCTCGCCCGCTGCCAAGCAGATGGGCCGCCTGGCTGCCGCCAACATCCTGCGGCGCCTGCGCGGCGAGAGCACGCAGGCTTTCCGCTACCGGGACTACGGCAACCTGGCCACCATAGGCCGCAATTCGGCGGTCGTGGACCTCACCTCACCGGTGGGCCCCGTGCGCTTCAGCGGCCTCTTCGCCTGGCTGTTCTGGCTGTTCGCCCACATCTACTTCCTGATCGGCTTTCGGAATCGGCTGGTGGTGCTGTTCGACTGGGCGTCGGCGTACTGGAGCGCGCAGCGCTATGCGCGGGTGGTGGCCGACATCGAAGAGCGTTCCTGAACGCCACCTGCTACGCTTGCGCGCATGCCCGTCCACATCGTGCAACTCGGAAGCCCGCGCTCCCCCGGCGAAGGCCTGCGCCTGGGCACCGTGCGGCGGCCGCCGCGCGGCGTGCCCAAGGCGGATTTCGCCAAACGCGATTTCTACGACGTCTGGCTGCCCAACCTGGCGCCCAGCGCCGACCTCGTTTCGCTCGGTCTCGATGCCGTCAGCGAGAAGGAGTGGAACGTCTTCGTGCGCAAGTACAAGGCGGAAATGAAGCAGCCGGATGCCAACCACCTGCTGGACCTGCTGGCGGCGATGTCGCAGCAGTCCAACTTTGCGGTGGGCTGCTATTGCCAGGACGAGGCGCGCTGCCACCGGTCGGTGTTGCGCGAGTTGCTGGCGGAGCGCGGCGCGAAGGTGGTTTGAGGGCGGCGGGGCCGCCCGTCAGCGCGGGGGCGCGGCGGGGGTGTCCAGCGTTTCGCCCGCCGTCGGCGGCAGCGCCTGGCCGCACATCTGGCAGAAGCGCGCCTCCGGGCCGTAGCCGCCCGCGCCGCAGCCCGTGCAGGTGCGCGGCAGCAGGAAGGGCCGCACGTGCCGCCGCGCCGTCATCTCGGCCGTGACGATGCCGGTGGGCACGGCCAGCGTGCCCCAGCCGATCAGCATCATCACCGAGGCGATGAAGCGGCCGATGTCGGTCTTGGGCGTGATGTCGCCGAAGCCCACCGTGGTGATGGTCGTGATCGCCCAGTAGACCGAGGTGGGGATGTCGGTGAAGCCGTGCTCCGGCCCTTCCACCACGTACAGCAGCGTGCCCAGGATCAGCACCACCATCAGCACCGCCGACAGGAACACCAGGATCTTGCGGCGGCTGGCGGCCAGCGCCTCGCCGAGCATCTGGTATTCGGCGACGTAGTCGGTCAGCTTGAAGATCCGGAAGATGCGCAGCAGGCGCAGGATCCGCACGTCGATCAGCGCGTGCAGCTCCGGGAACAGCACCGCCAGGTAGGTGGGCAGCACCGACAGCAGGTCGACGACGCCGAAGAAGCTGCGCATGTAGCGCAGCGGATGCTGCACGCTGACGATGCGCGCCAGGTACTCCAGCGAAAACAGCAGCGTGAAGAACCACTCGACGGCGGAGAACAGCGCGCGGTGCCGCTGGTTGACCGCCGGCACGCTGTCGGCAATGACCACGGCGACGCTGACCAGGATCGCGACGATGATCACCTTGTCGAACAGCCGGCCCGCCGGCGTGTCCGATTCGAAGATCACCTCGAACATGCGGCGGCGCCAGCCGGCCGGCGGGCGGCCGAGGTCGGAGGCCGCATCGCGCAGCGGCGTGTCGGCGGGGCTGGGTTCCATCAGCGCGATGGTAGGCGGTTGTGGATGGCCGTCGCGGCGATGGCGGCGTGGCCGGCGGCGACGCTGATCTGGTTCAGGTCGACCGACACGTCGCCGGCGGCATAGAGCCCGTCCACCGTGGTCTGCTGGTGCGCGTCGACTTCGAGCTGGCCGTCGGGCACCGCGCGCGCGCCCAGGGCGGTGGCCAGCTCGCAGCGGTGCTTCAGGCCCAGCGCGGGGTAGAGCGTGTCGAACTCCAGCACGTCGCCGCCATGCAGCTCGACGCGGACCGATCCGCCCTCCTCGCACACGATGGCGCGCGGAGCGGCGGCAGCGATGCGCACGCCGGCGCCGCGCAGTTCCTCCAGCTGATCGTGCGCAACCTCGCCGTCGGTGGCCATCGCCAGCCAGGTCACTTCGTTGCCGAAGTTGGCGACGAAGAGCGACTCGCGCAGGCCGTGGCCGGACTTGCCCAGCACCGCGACGCGCTTGCCTTGTGTTTCGAAGCCGTCGCACACCGGGCAGAAGCGGACCTGGCCGCAGCGCAAGGCGTCCTGCAGGCCGTCGATTTCGGGCTCGACGTCGCGCGCCCCTGTGGCGAGGATCACGAAGCGGGCGCGCCAGCTGCCTTCGCGGCTGCGGGCGGTGAAGATGCCCTCGGCGTCACGCTCCAGGGCGGTGACTTCGGCGGCCTGCGTGGGGACGCCGTACTTCGCCGCATGCTGCTGCATCCGCTGCCAGAGCTCCTTGCCCTCGATGCCGTCCGGAAAGCCCGGCACGTTGCGGGTGCGCGGGATCCAGCCGAGGCGGCTGGCGCCCGCATCGAGCACCAGCGCCCGCCGGCGATAGCGGCCCAGGTACACGGCGGCGGTGAGGCCGGCGGCGCCGCCGCCGATGAGGAGGCAGTCGAGAACTTGTTCGTTGTGGGTCATCAGGGCTCGTCGCAGTCTAGCCAGCATCGCCGCCGAGCGGGGCCGGCCGTTACGCTTTGCAAGGCCGGGCCACGCGAAGCGCGTGTCGTGCCTAGACTTGCGGCCATGACGACCACCTGGAAGCAGGCCCTGCGCGAGGGCATCGTCTCGGGCAGCCTGGCTGCCATGTGCTCCGCCGGCTACCTGGCCTGGGCCGGCCGGCAGCGCGGCATGCCGGCGGCGCCGCTGAACGCGGTGAGCCACTGGCTGTTCGGCAACGCAGCGCTGGCGAGCGACGAGGCCAGCCTGCGCTACACGCTCACCGGCTACCTGACGCACCATGCCGCGTCCATCTTCTGGGGCACCTTGCACGCCAGGGCCTGGGGCGCCGAACCGGCGCACAAGGAGCCGTTGCCCGCGCTCGCGGGAGCGGCCGCGGCGGCGGGCGTCGCCTGTTTCGTCGACTACCAGCTCACGCCGCGGCGCCTGACGCCCGGCTTCGAACACCGCCTCGGCAAGCCGGAACTGGCCGAGGTCTACGTTTTCTTCGCGCTGGGCCTGGCCGCCGGCAGCCTGCTGATGCGCCGGCGCTGAAGCGATGCATGGCCGCCGCCGAGGTGGCTAGCCGTGCGCCGCGCCGTTGCCGTAGCGGCCGCCACCCGCCGGCGCGGCCACCTTGCCCAGCTTCACCAGCCGCTGCTCCACCGCGAACTGCGTGCGGCCGAGCTCCTGCGCCACCTGCTTGAGCGCGATGCCCGCGTCGAACGCCGTTTCCAGCGCCGCGTCCTCCTGGCCCGTCCACGCCTTGCCCGCGTTCGGCGGCTGCGTGCGCCGCGTCCGCTCGGGCAACTCGCCGCCCTCGAGCGCGCGCGCCACGGCGTGCAGCGCCCGGATGACCGGCGGGGCGTTGTAAGGGCTGTCTTCCGGCATGGCCTCCCCGGTGACGGGATGGATGCCCTGCGCCAGGGTGTCGATAATCTGGCGTGCGATCTGCAGTTCCATATTTCCTCCTGACCTGACAAAGTGAAGTACTGTATTTGCGTACAGCCCTCCCGCAACGCGCCGGCCGCGCCTCGGGTTGACGCGCGTGGCTGAGACCAAGGAACATCCTTGCCTCGCCTGCGGCGCCTGCTGCGCGGCCTACCGCGTGGACTTCGCGGTGTACGAGCTGGAGTCCGAGGGCGGGACGGTTCCCGATGGACTCGCGGTCGAGGTGACCGGCAACACCTGCCGCATGCGCGGCACCGACTGGCACCCGGTGCGCTGCGCCGCGCTGGTCGGCAAGGTCGGCGAGCGCGCGTCCTGCGGCATCTACGAGTGGCGGCCCAACCCTTGCCGCGAGCTGGAGCCCGGCAGCGACGGCTGCCTGCGGGCGCGCCAACGCCACGGCCTGGGACCGCTCGAAGGCTCGATGCTTTAAGCCTCAACTAAATTTCATTCCTGTTGGGATTAACCGACACCACGGTTTTTTCCCGCGGCGCAAACTCCGCCGCATGCAGACCCTCTGGGACATTTCCCCGCCGGTTGCGCCGGGCTCGCCGGTGTTCCCGGGCGACACGCCGTACCAGCAGCAATGGGCCGCCACGCTCGGCCCCGGCTGCCCCGTCAACGTCAGCACGCTGACCCTGTCGCCGCACGTCGGTGCCCACGCCGACGCGCCACTGCACTACGACGCTGAGGGCCAGTCCATCGGTGCCGTCGACCTCGCGCCTTACCTTGGCCGCTGCCGCGTGATCCATGCGATCGCGCGCGGGCCGCTGGTGCTGTGGGAGCACATCGCGCATGCCGTCGCCGAGCTGCCGCCGCGCGTGCTGGTGCGCACCTATGCGCGCATGCCGGTCGACCGCTGGGACGGCGCGCTCGCCGCCTATGCGCCGGAAACCATAGAACGCCTCGCCGACGCCGGCGTGCGGCTGGTGGGCATAGACACCGCCAGCATCGACCCGGCCGACAGCAAGACGCTGGACAGCCACCAGGTGATCCGCCGCCGCGGCCTGCGTGTGCTGGAGAACCTGGTGCTCGACGAAGTCCCCGAAGGCGACTACGAGCTGATCGCCCTGCCCCTGAAACTGATGACCGCCGACGCCTCGCCGGTGCGCGCGGTGCTGCGTTCCCTTTCCGACCGATGACCACCTTGCAAGACTGCCGCGCGCGCGACGCGCAGGACCCGCTGCGCGCATTGCGCGATCTCTTCACGCTGCCGCAAGGCGTGATCTACCTCGATGGCAATTCGCTGGGCCCGCTGCCGAAGTCGGCGCCGGACCGCATCGCCCGGGCGGTGCAGGAGGAATGGGGCCAGGGCCTGATCCGCTCGTGGAACGAAGCCGGCTGGTTCGAATTGCCGCAGCGCCTGGGCGACAAGATCGCGATGCTGGTCGGCGCCGGCGCGGGCGAGGTCGTCGCGACTGACAGTACGTCGATCAACCTGTTCAAGGTGCTGAGCGCGGCGCTCTCCATGGTGGCGGCCGATGCGCCCGAGCGCCGGGTGGTGATCAGCGAGCGCAGCAACTTCCCGACCGACCTCTACATCGCCGAGTCGCTGTGCCGCGAGCGCGGGTGCAAGCTGCAGCTGGTCGAGCCGCACGAGATCGCGGGCGCGCTCGGCGCCGACACCGCGGTGCTGATGCTCACGCACGTCAACTACCGCACCGGCGCGATGCACGACATGGCCACCGTCACGCGGCGCGCCCACGAAGCCGGCGCCCTGATGATCTGGGACCTGGCACACAGCGCCGGCGCGGTCGAAGTGGACCTGCGCGGCGCCGGGGCCGACTTCGCCGTCGGCTGCGGCTACAAGTACCTGAACGGCGGCCCCGGCGCCCCCGCCTTTGCCTGGGTGCATCCGCGCCATGCCGATCGCTTCTGGCAGCCGCTGGCCGGCTGGTGGGGCCACGCCGCGCCCTTCGCCTTCACGCCCGACTACCAGCCGGCGAAAGGCATCGCGCGCTACCTGTGCGGCACGCAGCCCATCCTGAGCATGACCGCGCTCGAATGCGGCCTCGACACGCTGCTGGCGGCGCAGCCGCATGGCGGCATGGCAGCCCTGCGGCGCAAGTCGCTCGCGCTCACCGACCTCTTCATCGCGCTGGTGGAAGAACGCTGCGGCGGCCACGGCCTGGGCCTGGCCACGCCGCGCGCCCATGCCGAGCGCGGCTCGCAGGTCTGCCTGACGCGCGACGAAGGCGCCTACGCCATCGTGCAGGCGCTGATCGCGCGCGGCGTCATCGGCGACTACCGCAAGGGCCAGCCCGACATCCTGCGCTTCGGCTTCACGCCGCTGTACCTGGGCTTCGAGGATGTGTGGAACGCGGTGGAACACCTGCGCCAGGTGCTGGAGGCGCAGGAATGGCGCCGCCCCGAATTCAATCGCCAGCACGCGGTGACCTGAATGAAACCCGAAGACATCGTCAAGACCGAGAAGGCGCAGCTGGATTTCAGCCGCGACATGAGCTACGGCGACTACCTGTCGCTCGACGCCATCCTCACCGCGCAGAAGCCGCTGTCGCCGCACCACGACGAGATGCTGTTCATCATCCAGCACCAGACCAGCGAGCTCTGGATGAAGCTGATGCTGCACGAACTCTCGGCCGCCATCGCGAGCATCGCGCAGGACGAACTGCCGCCCGCCTTCAAGATGCTGGCCCGCGTGTCGCGCATCATGGAGCAGCTGGTGCACGCCTGGGACGTGCTGGCCACCATGACGCCGCCCGAGTACAGCGCCATCCGGCCCTACCTCGCCAACTCGAGCGGCTTCCAGAGCTTCCAATACCGCTGCATCGAGTTTCGCCTCGGCAACAAGAATGCCGCGATGTTGAAGCCGCACGAGCACCACGCCGAGCGGCTGGCGATCGTGCAGCAGGCCTACGCCCTCCCCTCGCTCTACGACGAGGCACTGCGCCTGCTGGCTCGGCGCGGCTTGCCGGTCCCGGCCTCACATGTGCAGCGGGATTGGACGCAGCCGTATGAAGCCAGCAAGGAAGTCGAAGAGGCCTGGCTGCAGGTTTATCGTGAGCCGCAGAAGCAGTGGGACCTGTACCAGCTGGGCGAAGAGCTCACGGACCTGGAAGACGCGTTCCGGCTCTGGCGGTTTCGCCACGTGACGACGGTGGAGCGGGTGATCGGATTCAAGCGCGGCACGGGGGGCACGGGCGGGGTGAGTTACCTGCGCAAGATGCTCGATGTGGTCTTGTTTCCGGAGATCTGGACGCTGCGGACGGCGCTTTGATGCGCGCGCGGGTGCCGCGGTTCGGCGAGCCGGGGTTGCCACCCCGGCCTACGGGACCCCGTTCATGCGTGCGTTCGAATGCCGACCTCGCCATGCGCGCTCCCCGCACCACCCGTAGGCCGTGGTGAGCGGCGAAGCCCGAACCGCGGCTACCCCCCGTACAACCACGGCTGGTCCAACAACGCCGCCCCCCGCGCCCGCAAGGCGAGATTGCGCCCCCACCGCACCGGCCCCGCCGCGTGGAAGATCGCGCCATTGCGGCGCGAGCGCCGCTGCACTTCGGCGACGCGCTGCCAGCGGCTGAGCGCATAGCGGCGCAGCGCCGTCGGCACGTCGAGCACGCGCCCATCGGCCACCGCCAGCACCCGCTCCAGCTCGCGCGCGTCCTCGATCGCCATGCCCGCGCCCTGCGCCAGGTAAGGCCGCAGCGGATGCGCGGCATCGCCCAGCAGCGCGATGCGGCCCCGGGCCAGTTCCTCGGCCCGCGTCACCGGCTCGCGGTCGTGCAGCGACCACAGCCGCCACGCAGGCACCGCACGCAACAGCTCGCGCGCCTCGCCGGCAATGTGGCCGACCGCCGTTTCGAGTTCGGCCGCCACCGCCGACTCGTCCCAGCTGCGCGGATCACCCGCGACGCGGCCTTCCACGACGCACACCACGTTCAGGAACGCGCCACCGCGCACCGGATAGGCGACGAGATGCATGCGTGGCGCGAGCCAGACGGTGACGTCGCGCGCGCGTTGCGCGGCCGGCAGGTCCGCGTCAGGCACGAGGCCGCGGTACGCCAGGTGACCGGTCGCCTGCGGCGCCGCATCGCCGCAGACCTGCGACCGCACCGTGCTCCAGAGCCCGTCGGCGCCCACCAGCGCATCGGCTTCCACCTCGGGCCCGGCATCGGGCCGCACGCGCACGGCCACTTCCGAATCGGCAACGCCCACCACCTTGCGCCCGGCATGCAGCCGCACGCCTTGCGCCCGGGCGGCCGCCAGCAGCGCGGCATGGAGGTCGGCGCGATGGAGGGTCAGGTAGGGCGCGCCGTAGCGCTGCTCGAAGTCGTCCAGCGCGAGGCGCGCAAGCTCCTGGCCGTCGACGCCGTCGCGCACACACAGGCGCGAGGGCCGCGACGCCACCTGCTCCAGCGCCGCGTCGAGCAACTGCCACTCGCGCAGGATGCGCGTGACATTGGGCCCCAGCTGGATGCCGGCGCCCACCTCGGAGAACTCCGCGGCCTGCTCGAACACGCGCGCCTCCCAGCCCGCGCGCCGCGCGGCCAGCGCAGCGGCCAGCCCGCCGATGCCGCCTCCGGCAACCAGCAGTTCCTGGCTCACTGCCCCAGCAACTGCCGCAGCACGAAGGGCAGGATGCCGCCGTGGCGGTAGTAGTCGACCTCGATCGGCGTGTCGATGCGCAGCGTGAGCTTGACCTCCTCCTTGCTGCCGTCGGCGCGCGTGACGATCAGCTTCGCGTCGCTTTGCGGCGTGAGCTCCGGGTCCGGCACGATCTCGATCAGTTCGTCACCCGTAAGGCGCAGGGACTGCCAGGTGGCGCTGCCCTGGAACTGCAGCGGCAGGACGCCCATGCCCACCAGGTTGCTGCGGTGGATGCGCTCGAAGCTGCGCGCGACCACGGCCTTGATGCCCAGCAGCTGCGTGCCCTTGGCCGCCCAGTCGCGCGAAGAGCCGGTGCCGTACTCCTCGCCGGCGAAGATCACCGTGGGACGGCCCTCGGCGATGTACTTCATCGCCGCGTCGTAGATGAACATCTTCTCGGCCCTGCCCTGCGCGTCGCGGTACAGCGTGACGCCGCCTTCCTCGCGCGAACCGTCGGGCCCTTCCGGGATCATCAGGTTCTTGATGCGGACGTTGGCGAAGGTGCCGCGCATCATCACCTCGTGGTTGCCGCGGCGCGCGCCGTAGCTGTTGAAGTCGGGCTTGTGCACGCCATGCGCCTGCAGCCACTTGCCGGCCGGCGAGGTGTCCTTGATGGAGCCCGCCGGCGAGATGTGGTCGGTGGTGATGGAGTCGCCGAACATCGCCATGATGCGCGCCTCGCGAATCGCCAGCGCCGGCGCGGCGCGGCCGCTGGGCGGCGGCTCCAGCGTGAAGCCCTCGAAGAAAGGCGGCTCGGCGATGTAGGTGCTGGTCGGCCAGTTGTACGTCTCGCCGGTCACGCCCTGGATCTCGGACCACAGCTCGCCGGGCTCGCTCTTGACCTTGGCGTAGTTGGCGCCGTAGGCCTTGCCGTTCATGGCGTACTTCATCAGCGCATGGATCTCGTCGCTGGAGGGCCAGATGTCGCCCAGCCAGACGTCCTTGCCATCGCTGCCCTTGCCGACCGGCTCGCTCATCAGGTCCTTCAGCACCGTGCCGGCAATGGCGTAGGCCACCACCAGCGGCGGGCTGGCCAGGAAGTTGGCCTTCAGGTTCGGATGGATGCGCGCCTCGAAGTTGCGGTTGCCGGAAAGCACCGCGGCGCAGACCAGGTCGCTCTTGGTGATGGCTTCGTTGATCTCGGGCGTCAGGTCGCCGGCGTTGCCGATGCAGGTGGTGCAGCCGTAGCCCGCCAGCGCGAAGCCCAGCTGCTCCAGGTAAGGCATCAGGCCCGCCTGCGTGAGGTACTCGGTGACGATGCGCGAACCCGGCGCCAGCGAGGTCTTGATGTGCGGCTGGACCCGCAGGCCCTTCTCCACCGCCTTCTTCGCCAGCAGGCCGGCCGCCAGCAGCACGCCGGGATTGGACGTGTTGGTGCAGCTGGTGATGGCGGCGATCAGCACGTCGCCGTTGCCGATGGTGACGCTGCCCACTTCGGTGTGCGGGATCGACATCGCGTGCGCAGCCTGCAGCGTCGGCTTGTTGGCCTCCATCTCGCCCGCGAAACGCGCCGCACCCAGCGGGACGGGCGGGTTGTCGGGGATGCGCTGCTCCGTTTCCTGGTCGGGCTTCTGCACCAGGTGGCGCGTGAGCAGCAGCTCGGGCGCCTGGTTGAAGCCGTTCTCGGTCACCGGCTTGGAGAACAGCGAACGGAAGGTGCTGGCCACCTTGCCGATCTCGATGCGGTCCTGCGGCCGCTTCGGGCCCGACAGGCTGGGCGTGACGGTGCCCAGGTCCAGCTTCACCACCGAGGTGTAGTCGATCTCGCCGGCGGCGGGCACGCCGAACATGCCTTGCGCGCGGAAGTAGCCTTCGAAGGCCTTGATCTCCTCCTTGCTGCGGCCCGTGCCCTCGAAGTAGGTGATGGTGCGCTCGTCGACCGGGAAGAAGCCCATGGTGGCGCCGTACTCGGGCGCCATGTTGGCGATGGTGGCGCGATCCGGCACCGCGAGGCTGCGCGTGCCCTCGCCGAAGAACTCGACGAACTTGCCCACCACCTTGTGCTTGCGCAGGATCTCGGTGACGGTGAGCACCAGGTCGGTGGCGGTGCAGCCTTCGCGCAGCTTGCCGGTGAGCTCGAAGCCCACCACGTCGGGCGTGAGGAAGTAGACCGGCTGGCCCAGCATGGCGGCCTCGCCTTCGATGCCGCCCACGCCCCAGCCCACCACGCCGATGCCGTTGATCATCGTCGTGTGGCTGTCGGTGCCGACCAGGGAGTCGAAGTAGCTCACGCCGTCGGCGCCTTCGTGGATGCCGCGCGCCAGGTATTCCAGGTTGACCTGGTGGACGATGCCGAAGCCCGGCGGCACGACGCCGAAGGTGTCGAAGGCCTGCATGCCCCACTTCATGAACTGGTAGCGCTCACGGTTGCGCTGGAACTCCAGCTTCATGTTGAGGTCGATGGCGTCCTTGGTGCCGTAGTAGTCGACCATGACGGAGTGGTCCACCACCAGGTCGACCGGCACCAGCGGCTCGATCCGGTTGACGTCCTTGCCCAGCCGCTGGGCGGCGCTGCGCATGGCCGCCAGGTCGGCCAGCAGGGGCACGCCGGTGAAGTCCTGCAACACCACGCGGGCGACGGTGAACGGGATTTCGGTGTTGCGGTCGGCGTTGGGGAACCAGTTGGCGACCTGGCGGACATGCTCGGCCGTGACCTTCTGGCCGTCACAGTTGCGCAGCACGGACTCCAGCACGATGCGCATGGAGACCGGCAGCCGCTTGATCTTGGGGAACTCTTCAGCCAGGGCCGGCAGGGAGAAGAGCTTGCCGGTGCGGCCGGCGCCGGCCTTGAAGGTCTTGAGGGTGTGGGCGAAGGCGTGCTTCATTCGGGGCCTTTGGCGTGTTGTTGCTTTGCGGTCCATTGTGCCCAAAGCGTGCGCGGCGGGGTCGCCGGCGCGAAGCGACCCCACGGCTCAAGCGGCCGGCAGGTAGCGCACGGCCAGCACGCCCTCGATCGCCCGCAGCGACTCCAGCAGCTGCGGCTTCACCGCGCTGTCCACGTCCACCAGCGTGTAGGCCATGTCGCCGCGCGACTTGTTCACCATGTTGTGGATGTTCAGGCCCGCCTGCGCCATCGCCGTGGAGATCTGGCCGAGCATGTTGGGCACGTTGGCGTTGGCGATGCCGACACGCCAGCGGGACTCGCGCGCCATCTCCACCTGCGGGAAGTTCACCGCGTTGCGGATGTTGCCCTGCTCCAGGAAGTCGCGCAGCTGCTCGGCCACCATCGCCGCGCAGTTGTCTTCGGCCTCGCGCGTGGAGGCGCCCAGGTGCGGCAGCGCGATCACGCGCGGGCTCGCCAGGATGCCCGCATGCGGGAAGTCGCAGACGTACCAGCCGAGCTGGCGCGCATCCAGCGCCCGCACGACGGCGTCGTCGTCGACCACGCCTTCGCGCGAGAAGTTCAGCAGGATGCCTTCGGGCCGCAGCAGCTTGAGGTTGTCCACGTTGACCATGTGCCGGGTCGATTCCAGCAGCGGCACGTGCACGCTGACGAAGTGCGAGTGCTTGAGCACGTCGTTGACGCTGGCAGCCTTCTTCACCTGCGCCGGCAGGCTCCAGGCCGCGTCGACGGTGATGTGCGGGTCGTAGCCCATGACCTGCATGCCCAGCTTGATTGCTGCATCGGCGACGAGGCAACCGACCTTGCCGAGGCCGATCACGCCCAGCGTCTGGCCGCACAGTTCGAAGCCGGCAAAGGCCTTCTTGCCCTCTTCGACGGCCTGGTCCAGGTGCGGCTGCTGCGCGTCGAGGCCGGCGACGAAACGCTGCGCGGGCGCGAGGTTGCGTGCCGCCATCAGCATGCCGGCCAGCACCAGCTCCTTTACCGCGTTGGCGTTGCCGCCGGGGGCGTTGAAGACGGGGATGCCGCGCGCGCTGAGGGCCGCGACCGGGATGTTGTTGGTGCCGGCGCCGGCGCGGGCGACGGCCAGCACCGAAGGCGCGATGTCGAGGTGGTGCATGTCCGCCGAACGCACGAGGATCGCGTCCGGCGCGGCGATGTCCTTGCCGACCGTGTAGCTGCCCGCGGGCAGCCGGTCGAGACCGCTTCGGGACATCTGATTCAGAACCAGGATCCCGAAAGGTCTGTCAGGCATGGGTGTCCTCGAATTCCTTCATGTACTTCACGAGAGCCTGCACGCCCTCGATCGACATCGCGTTGTAGAGCGAGGCGCGCATGCCGCCCACGAGGCGGTGGCCCTTCAGCTGGATCATCCCGCGCGCCTGCGCGTCCTTCAGGAATTCCGCGTCGAGCGCGTCGTCCTTCAGCTTGAAAGGCACGTTCATCAGCGAACGGTCCTCGCGCGCCACCGGGCTGCGGTAGAACTTGCTCGCGTCCAGGAAGTCGTACAGCACCTTGGCCTTGGCCTTGTTGTGCGCTTCGATGGCGGCGATGCCGCCCAGCGACTGGAAGTGCTTCAACACCAGGCCCATGATGTAGATCGCATAGGTGGGCGGCGTGTTGTACATCGAGTCGTTCTCGGACTGCAGCTGGTAGTTGAAGGCCGACGGCGTCACCGGCAGGGCATGCCCCAGCAGGTCGTCGCGCACCACCACCACCGTCAGGCCCGAGGGGCCCATGTTCTTCTGGGCGCCGGCATAGATCAGGCCGTACTTGCTGACGTCGATCGGGCGCGACAGGATGTCCGAGGACATGTCGGCCACCAGCGGCACGCTGCCGGTGTCGGGCGTCCAGTGGTACTGCACCCCGCCGATGGTCTCGTTGGAGCAGATGTGGACGTACGCGGCCTTCGGGTCGAGCTTCCACTCCGCGCGCTTGGGGATCGCCGTGAAGCCGTTGCCTTCGCCGGTGGCGGCCACGTTGACCGTGCCGAACTTGGCGGCTTCCTTGCAGGAGCGGGTGGACCATTCGCCGGTGACGATGTAGTCGGCGCGGCCGGTGCGGCCGATCAGGTTCATCGGCACGATGGCGTTCTCGCCGATGGCGCCGCCCTGCATGAACAGCACCTTGTAGTTGGCCGGCACCTGCATCAGCTCGCGCAGCAGCGCGATGGCCTCTTCGTAGATGCCGATGAACTCCTTGCCCCGGTGGCTCATCTCCATCACCGACATGCCGGACCCGTGCCAATCCAGCATTTCAGCGGCCGCCTGGCGCAGCACCGGCTCGGGCAGGGTGGCGGGGCCGGGGCTGAAGTTGAAGACGCGGGTCATGGGGGCTGGTTCTCCTGATGCTGGACGGGTTCGCGCCGCAGGCGCTACGGGTTAACCAGCATACCGGATGCGCGGCGGCGCACCGCCATGAACTCCAATTCCGCCAGCACGCCTACGGCTACCGCCTGGATGACGAGCCAGGCCTGGCCCGCCGCCGTGCCGGCCGCGCCCGTGAAGAGCAGCGCGAGGCAAACGAGCACCCACAAGGCGTTGCCCGCGGCCAGGAACAGCACACCCGCGCACCAGGGCGGATCGCGCCGGGCCAGCCAGGCGGCAAAGGGGGCGACGACGCACAGCAGCGCGGCGCTGCCTTGCAGCAAGCCTGCGGGCAGTCCCAGCAGGGGCGCGAGGACGGCGGTGCCGGCCAGCTGCAGCAAGGCAGTGCCGGCGCAGGAGGCGGCGTCGGCCCAGAGGACGGCGCGCAGGAAGCGGGGGGAAGCGAGGACGGTCATGGTTGGCTCCTTGGTTGACGTGCCGCCACTTTGGATGATGGCGCGCGGCGGGTCCATGAACTGGCAGGTCATGGAACGCCTGCCCGCCCTGCCCTACCATGCCGGCCATGCAGACCCTGCAGAACCCCTCCGCCCAACGCAAACCCTTCGGCGAACACCTGCGCTTCTGGCGCCAGCACCGCCGCATGAGCCAGCTGGACCTGGCCGGCGAAGCCGAGATCTCCACCCGCCACCTGAGCTTCGTCGAGACCGGCCGCTCCGCGCCCAGCCGCGAGATGGTGTTGCGCCTGGCCGAGCGGCTGGACGTGCCGCTGCGCGAACGCAATGCGCTGCTGGTGGCGGCCGGCTACGCGCCCATGTACCGCGAGCGGCCTTTCAGCGACCCGGCGCTGCAGGTGGCGCGCGATGCGGTCCAGCTGATCCTGAAAAGCCACGAGCCCTATCCCGCGCTGGCGGTGGACCGCCACTGGAACCTGCTGGCGCACAACGCCATGGTGCCGCACCTGATGGCGCGCGCCGACGCGGACCTGCTGCAAGGCACGGTGAACGTCCTGCGCCTGAGCCTGCATCCGCGCGGCCTCGCGCCGCACATCGTCAACCTCGGGCAGTGGCGGCACCACCTGTTCGAGCGGCTGCGGCAGCAGGTCCAGGCGACCGGCGATGCGGCGCTGGTGGCCTTGCAGGAGGAGTTGCAGGCCTATCCGGTGCCGGACGATGCCGACGACACGCGGCTGGAGGGCGAGCTGCTCGGCGTGGCAATGCCCTTGCGCTTTCGCGCGGCGAACGGAGCGGTGCTGAGTTTCATCAGCACCACCACCGTGTTCGGCACGCCGGTGGACGTGACCTTGCAGGAGCTGGCGCTGGAGACCTTCTTTCCAGCGGACGAGGGCACGTCCCAGGCCCTGCGCGCGCTCGCCGCCTCGTGATCACGCCGGCAGCGGCGCCGGCGCATCCAGTTGCGCCTCGAAAGCCCGCAGCCGCTTGTACACCGAGATCAGCTCGATGATGGTGCTCCACGACAGCACCAGGTACTGGAAGGATTCGCTCACCTTGTCGAAGGTGTTGGAGATCTGCTGCATCACGCCCAGCGTGATGATGCCGGCCACCACCGTCGGGCCCAGCGCCACCAACGGCACCAGCACGCTTACCTGCAGGTAGGAGTACTTGACCACGTCGAAGTACAGGTAGTGGAAGAACAGCTTGAAGTAGTTGCGGCGCAGGTGGTGGAACAGGTCGACGGCCACCGGCGCGGAAGCGCGCGCGGCGTCGTCCTCGCCGTACACCAGCTCCTTGCGGTAGGCGGCCTCGCGCCGCTGGTTCTGGAACTCCAGGCCCGGCAGCAGCACGCCCGTCAGCGCCAGCACCACGGTGCCGAAGATCGACCAGCCCAGCGCGATCCACACCAGCGAGTGCGGGATGGCGCCCAGGTACGGCACGTTCTTCACCTGCTCCGACAGGCCCCACAGGATGGGGAGGAAGGCAATGAGCTGCATCACGCTGCGCACCATCTCCACGCCCAGGCCTTCGACGATGCGGGCGAAGCGCATCGTGTCCTCCTGCACCCGCTGCGCCGCGCCCTCGATGGTGCGCAGGCGCTGCCAGTGCGCCATGTAGTAGTCGTTCATGGCATGGCGCCAGCGGAACACGTAGTGCTTGATGAAGAAGTCCAGCAGCACCGCCACGGTGATGTAGATCATGGCGATGCCGAGGAACAGCCGCAGCTGCTGCCAGTACTGCCCGAGGTCGATGGAGTTCGGCTTTTCCAGCGCCTTCTGCACCAGGTCGTAGAAGCTGCCGTACCAGGCGTTGATCTGCACGTCGAGCTGCACGCGGTACCAGGTGCCGGCCAGGATCAGGACCGTGCCGAGCACCGACCACGCGAACCAGTGGCGGGAGAGGAAGAAGGAGCGGAACATCCGGCGTGGCCCTTGTGTTGGTTTGGGCGGATGCTAACGCCGGGGCGACGAGCTGGGGTGCGCTGCGCTCACCTGCGCCGGCGCACGCGCCGGCCCAGCCTACGGGGAGCCGCGGTTCGCTGTGCTCACCACGGCCTACGGGCGCCTCCGGGACCTCGGCCTT
>NZ_JAKLTM010000020.1 GCF_022012305.1 Ramlibacter paludis
ATGGCCTGTCGTGGCGTCGTACACGCCCGCGATCAGGTCGTAGTTGCCATCCAGGCTCAGGCCGCCCAGCACCGCGCCCGTGCCCGGATTGACCGCCACCACCCGGTCCGGGTTGGGATAGCCGTTGAACAGCAGCAGGCTGCCCGCAGGCACCGCCGTCGTGCCCAGCGTCATGTCCGCCGCGACGAACTGCAGTCCCGTGTAGTTGAAGCTGTAGGGCGTGCCGAAGTCGTTGGTCAGCGTGATCGTCTGCAGCACCTCGCCGGTG
>NZ_JAKLTM010000021.1 GCF_022012305.1 Ramlibacter paludis
CGCGATCAGGTCGTAGTTGCCGTCCAGGCTCACCCCGCCCAGCACCGCGCCCGTGCCCGGATTGACCGCCACCACGCGATCCGGGTTGGGATAGCCGTTGAACAGCAGCAGGCTGCCCGCAGGTACCGCCGTCGTGCCCAGCGTCATGTCGGCGCCCACGAACTGCAGCCCCGTGTAGTTGAAGCTGTAGGGCGTGCCGAAGTCGTTGGTCAGCGTGATCGTCTGCAGCACTTCGCCGGTC
>NZ_JAKLTM010000003.1 GCF_022012305.1 Ramlibacter paludis
GTACGAACCGCGGCTCCCCGGTAGGTCGGGGTGGCAACCCCGCCTCTCCCTACAAGCCCTTGCGCTTCATCGCTCCCCATTGCGACTGGCGATTGGTGGCCCAGCGGTACAGCCCCACCAGCCGCCACCAGCTGTTCAACTGCCGGTAGCCGAAGTTCTCGGCCACCACCACCAGCGCCAGCAGTCCCAGCTGCGAGGGCTTGGGGTAGATGTGGAAGGCGAGTTCCTCCAGCAGCAGGCCGGAAGCAGAAAGAAGGATGCCCAGCCCGATCGCCAGGAACAGGAAGATCGCGAACGCATCCCACGACACCAGCCCGAACGCATAGGCAAAGGCCATGAAGAGGTAGCCCCCGAGTTCGACCACCGGCCCCAACCACTCGAAAGCCACCATGAAGGGAAAGGCGAGCCAGCCGGGCGGGCCGCCGCGGCGGCTGAAGATCAGCCCCCAATGCGGCGCCAGGCTTTCCGACAGGCCGCGCTGCCAGCGGATGCGCTGGTTGCGCAGCGTCTGGAAGTCCTCCGGCGCTTCCGTCCAGCACACCGGGTCGGGCACGAACTCGATGCGGTAGTCGACGCCTTGCGCGCGCAGCATGCGATGCATGCGCACCACCAGCTCCATGTCCTCGCCGATGGTCTTGGGCCGGTAGCCGCCGGCCGCCACCACGACTTCCGTCTTGAACAGGCCGAAGGCGCCCGAGATGATCAGCATCGCGTTCACCTGCGACCAGCCGAGGCGGCCGAACAGGAAGGCGCGCAGGTACTCCACCACCTGGAACAGCGCCCAGATGTTGGAAGGCAGGCCCACGCGCGTGAGGAAGCCGCCCTCGATCGCGCAGCCGTTGGCCACGCGCACCGTGCCGCCGCTGGCCACCACGCGCGGGTCGCGCAGGAAAGGCTTCACCACGCGGTGCAGGCTGTCGCGCGCCAGGATCGAGTCCGCGTCGACGCCGCAGAAGAGGGGATGGCGCGCGAGGTTGATGCCCGCATTGAGCGAATCGGCCTTGCCGCCATTCTCCTTGTCGATCACGCGCAGGTTGGCATGCGTGCGCGAGCGCCAGATGCCGCGCAGCGGCTTGGTTGCCAGCCGCTCGTGGACGGCCTGCGGGAACAGCTCGAGCTGGAACTCGCGCTGCAGCACTTCCAGCGTGGTGTCCTTCGAGCCGTCGTTGATCACGATCACCTCGAACTCGGGATAGGCCAGCTGCAGCATCGAGCCGACCGATGCCGCGATCGAGGCTTCCTCGTTGAAGGCCGGCACCAGGATGCTGATCGGCGGCTCCAGTCCGGTGAAGACCTGCGGCAGTTCCTCCAGCACGCGCTCCTGCAATCCCCGGTGCAGGCTCAGCAGCGACAGCAGGTTCAGCAGCAGGTAGCCGCCATTGAGCAGCGCGAAGTACAGCAGGATGAACCAGGTGACCAGGTCGATCACGAGCCGCTGCGTCATCCCAGCCCCCGTTCTGCCAGCACCTGGCGCAGCTGCGCCGCCGCCGCGGGATGGTCCGCGCCCAGGGCTTGCAGCTCGCCGCTGCCCAGGAAAGGCAGGCGGCCCAGCGCACGCGCCGCGGCCATCCGCACGCCCCATTGCGGGTCGCCCAGCAGCGCGGCCAGCGCCGGCACGTCCTCGCGCCGCGCCAGTTGCGCCATCTGCACGGCGGCCTGTTCGCGCACGCCGGCTTCGGCATGGCCCAGGCAGCGGCGCACTTCATCGGCCAGCGCGAGGCTCTCGGTCAGGCGCAGCGCGGCCTGCACGACCTCCGTCGGCTGGCCGGGCTGCAGCAGGCGGGCCAGCGTGGCGTCCGGGAGCTGCAGCCGCAGCGCTTCCGCCAGCAGCAGGGTGCGCGGGAGCTCGTGCGGACGCAGCAACGGGATCGACTTGGCCATCAGCAGCCAGAAGGCCTGGCGCGCATCGGCCAGGAAGCCGGCGATGCGGCTCAGGTCCCAGTCGGTGCGCACGACCAGCAAGGGCATCAGGCCGTTGGCGGCGCGCAGCGGGTTGATCTGCACCAGCGCGCGGGCCGCATTGACGGCCAGCAGCGGGTCGCTGCTGCGCGCCAGGTCCACCAGGGCGTCCCAGGCTTCGACATCGCGCAGGTAGCCTGCGGCCAGCGTGGCCTGCAGCTTCTCGGCGCGGGCACCGCGACGCAGCAGGCGCCGCGCCGTGGCGTCCAGGCCCAAGGCGCGCGCCGTTTCGTTCAATTGCTGGCGGGCGTCGCCGCGCACCGACTCCTGCAGGTAGGCCCACAGGCGCAGGAACAGCACGTGCTCGCGCCGCTGCAAGGGTGGCAGGTCGTTCGCCGGTGCGGGATCGATGATGCGCGCCAGCAAGGCCGGGCGCCAGGTGGCGACGAAGCGCTGCCAGCGCCGCTCGCGCGAACGCAGGCGCAGCCGCAGGACGATGATGGTCAGCGTGAGCGCGAGCGTCAGCGCGACGGCCACGAGGCCGACGGCAAGCGCAACGCGCAGGTAGGGGTCAGAAATCGCGCTGGACACCGAGCGTGGCGCCGCTGCGGTTGTAGAGGCTGCCCTGGCGCACGTAGTGCAGCCCGTAGCGCAGCAGCCAGGGCCCGGCCCCCAGCGTGTGCTTGCCCACCAGCGCCAGCGCGCTCACGTGCGTCAGCACCACGCTGCCGGGGCCGGCCTGCGAGGCCTCGTTGCCGTCGCTGGCGATCAGGCTCACGGACGAAGTGTCCGAGTAGTACCAGGCGGCGCGCAGCTCGCCCACGTACTCGGTGGTGCCGAAGCCGCGCACCGAGCGCACGCCGGCCAGCGCGCCGAAGTCGCCGAAATAGTGTTCCACCATCACGCTGCCCTCGGTGATGTCCACCGACGGATAGCGCGTGTGGCGCAGGCCGGTGTGCAGCAGCCAGGCCTTGCGGAATTCCCATTGCAGGTTGGCGCCGGCGCTGTCGCGCGCCAGCACCCGGTGCGTGGGGCTGGCCGCCAGGCGGCCCGAGAGCGTGAGGGTGGGGGAGAGCGGTGCAAAGCCCTCGACCGCCATTTCGGTGTCGCGCTCGCCGAAGCGGCGCGTTTCGGTCAGTTCGGCGTTGACGCCGGTGCGCTTGTCCCATTGGCGGCCCACCTGCAGGGTCACGCTGGTCCAGTCGGGGGTGCCGTTGCTCAGGTGGCTGGCTTCGGTGAGCACGCCGACGTGGCTGACCGGCCCGCTGTCCTGGGCCGCGGCCAGGACCGGAAGCGCCAGCAGCAGCGCGGCGGCCGGCCTCATGCCTGCGGCCGGACGAAGCGGCGCAGGCGCGCCAGCAGTTCTTCCGGCTGGAAAGGCTTGACGATGTAGTCGTTGGCGCCGGCATCGAGCGCGCGGACGATGTCGCGCTCCTGCGCCTTCGCGGTGAGCATGATGACCGGCACTTTTTCCCAGCCCGGCTGCTTGCGCACCAGGCCGACGAGCTGGAAACCGTCCATGAAGGGGAGCATCACGTCGAACAAGGCCACGGCGGGCGCCGGCTGCGACTGGATGTGCGCCTGGGCCGCGCGGCCGTCGGGGCAGAGCGTGACCGCGTAGCCGGCACGGTCGAGCATGAATTTCAGGAGATGGCCGATGTGTTCGTCGTCCTCGACGACAAGGGCCGCTGGCTGCGATGGGGTATCTGCGGTCATCGGGCCCGATTGTCGCGCAGCCGGGCGGCTGCGCGGGACCTTCCCTGGGCCGAAAGTCCGGCGCGTCGCGCCGGCCCTACGGTCAGAAGCTGGTGCGGTAGTACACCATCGGCCGGCCGTCCTTGCGCTTGACCGAGATCTTGGCGCCGCTTTCCAGCTGGAAGCCGAGGAAACCGCCGGTCATGTTCAGGAGCGGGGACTTGCCGTTGTCGAGCCGCATTTCCACGCGCGCGCCGTACATGGGCGTGCGCTGCTGGATCAGGCTGTAGGCGTCCTGGTCGGTGCTCATGCGGCGCCAGGCCGTCACGTCCACCTGGTTGCTGTACACCGTCTGCCTCCAGCGCAGGCCGAGGTCCAGGCTCGGCTGGCCGGCAAAGCTGTTCGGCTGGGTGGCGTTGCGCAGGCCCATGTTGCCCATGCCCATGACGACGCCGAGGCCGCGGTTCTGCGGCGACAGGGCCAGGTCCACGCGCGGGGCCTGGAAGCCGCCGTCCTGCGCGTCCAGGCGCGGCAGGGTGCTGCTGTTGACCTCGAGCCGCACCCCTTGTTCGGAGCGCATCTCCACGGCCATCGCGCGGTCCTGCATGGACGACGCGACTGCGACTTCCTGCGCCCAGCCCAGCGGGCAGACGGCCAGGACACCCAACGCGATCGCGGCGCAACGGCCCATCGAACGCACCTCTTTGACAGCGACCAGCTTCTCCATGATGTTCACCTCCCAGTGATGCGAGTCACTTTAGGTGGGCGGTCGGCAGGAGTTTGTGGGAGCTTCCACCCGGATCCTGTCAGCCGGAACCCGGCATGCCACCGGGCACGCAACGGACAACTGCAGGATAGCGCCATCGCGCCCGAAAGGCGAATGGGACGAAAGGGAGGGTTGATCCCGCGCAAGTTGCCGGCGAAAAGCCGGATGGCGCGGAAAGTTGACGAGCCTTACCCCCGGCACTGGCTCCACAGTTAGGGCTGCTTGGTTCCCCACCTGACCCGGTTGGCCGCTTCACCATGCGGGGAGGCCCGTCAGGGTGCATTGTAGGCGAAGAGGGAGGGCGGAAACCCGCACGGGCCGCGCACTTAGAATCGGCGTCGATGTCGTACATAGTGCTTGCCCGCAAATACCGGCCCCGGACCTTCAGCGAGATGGTCGGACAGGAGCACGTGGTGCAGGCACTGTCGAACGCGCTGGAGCAGCAGAGGCTGCACCATGCCTACCTCTTCACGGGGACGCGCGGCGTCGGCAAGACCACCGTGTCGCGCATCCTGGCCAAGTCGCTGAACTGCCAGGGCGCCGACGGCAACGGCGGCATCACCGCCGCGCCCTGCGGCGTCTGCCAGGCCTGCACCGACATCGATTCGGGCCGCTTCGTCGACTACACCGAACTCGACGCCGCCTCCAACCGCGGCGTCGACGAGGTGCAGCAGCTGCTGGAACAGGCCGTCTACAAGCCGGTGCAGGGGCGCTTCAAGGTCTTCATGATCGACGAAGTGCACATGCTCACCGGCCACGCCTTCAACGCGATGCTGAAGACGCTGGAGGAGCCGCCCGAGTACCTGAAATTCGTGCTGGCCACCACCGATCCCCAGAAGGTGCCGGTGACGGTGCTGTCACGCTGCCTGCAGTTCAACCTGCGGCCGATGGCGCCGGAGACGGTGCAGGAGCACCTCGCGCACGTGCTGGCCGACGAGAAGGTGGAAGCGGAGCCGGGCGCGCTGCGCCTGCTGTCGCGAGCCGCGCGTGGCTCGATGCGCGACGCGCTGTCGCTGACCGACCAGGCCATCGCTTTCGGCGCCGGCCAGCTGCAGGAAGCGGCGGTGCGGCAGATGCTGGGAAGCGTAGACCGCAGCCACGTGTTCCGGCTGATCGAGGCGCTGGCCGCGGGAGACGGCAAGACCGTCGTCGAAACGTCCGAGGCGCTGCGCCTGCACGGGCTTTCTGCCGCCGCGGCGCTGGAGGAGATGAGCATGGTGCTGCAGCGCATGGCGGTGCTGCAGGCCGTGCCTTCGGCTTCCGAGGGCGGTGACGAGGAAGCGGCCACGATCGCGCGGCTCGCGCAGATGCTGCCGGCCGATGAAACGCAGTTGCTCTATTCGATCTGCCTGCATGGCCGCACCGAACTGGGGCTGGCGCCGGACGAATATGCGGCGTTGACGATGGTGCTGCTGCGGCTGCTGGCGTTCAAGCCTTCGGCTTCGCAGGAAAAAAAAACTCTGCTGACTAGGCCGGCGCCGCAAGCCGCGGTTCCTGCGTCACCACGGCCTACGGAAAATCCGGACGGCAGGCCGTCGGTGAGCCCGCAGGCGAACCGCGGCGATGCCCCCGCGGCGCCCCCGCGCCCCACCGCTCCCCCCGGCCGCGTCCTCCCGGTCGTCGAACCGCGCCAACCCGCGCCGCGCGCCGCCGCCCCCGCGGGCCAGGGCAACGACGTCGTCGGCGTGCCGGTGCGCTTGCAACCCGAACCGCTGCGCGACACCGCCACGGGCGTGCCCGCCGTCACGCCCACGCCCGAAGGCGACTTCTGGCAGGCGACGGTGCAGCAGCTCGTCGACCGCGAAGCCATCACCGCGCTGGTGCGCGAGCTGGCCCTGCAGGCGCAGCTGGTGGGCCGCGACGAAGGCCACTGGATGCTGCGCGTGGAGCGCGAGTCCCTCAACCAGCCGGCCAGCCGCGAGCGCCTGAAGAATGCGCTGCAGGCCGCCGGCCATGCCGTCGAGATTTCGGTGGAAGTGGGCGCCGTGAGCGACAGCCCGGCGCGCCGCAACGCCCATGCCGCCTGGCTGCGCCAGCAGGCCGCCGAGCAGATCATCCTGAACGACCCGTTCGTGCAGCAGATGCAGCGTGACTTTGGCGCGAAAATCGTGCCTGGCAGCATCAAACCCGTAGCGAAAACCAGAGAGTAGGAACCCATGTTCAACAAAGGACAGCTGGCCGGCCTGATGAAGCAGGCCCAGCAGATGCAGGACAACCTGAAGAAGGCGCAGGAAGAGCTCGCGCTGATCGAGGTCAGCGGCGAAGCCGGCGCCGGCCTGGTGAAGGTGGTCATGACCTGCAAGCACGACGTCAAGCGCGTCACGATCGACCCCAGCCTGCTGGGCGAGGACAAGGACATGCTGGAAGACCTGGTGGCCGCCGCCTTCAACGCCGCGGTGCGCAAGGCCGAGGAAACCAGCAACGAGAAGATGGGCAAGCTGACCGCGGGCCTGCCGCCCGGCATGAAGCTGCCTTTCTGAGTTGGCCGAACCCAGCCTCCAGGCGCTGATCGAGGCATTGCGCCGCCTGCCCGGCGTCGGCGTGAAGTCGGCGTCGCGCATGGCCTTCCACCTGCTGCAGCACGACCGCGAGGGCGCGCACGTGCTGTCGCGGGCGCTGGAGCAGGCCGCGTCGCACATCCGGCACTGCAGCGAGTGCAACACCTTCACCGAGGACGAGGTCTGCGCCACCTGCCGCAGCCCGCAGCGCGACCGCAGCAAGCTGTGCGTGGTGGAGACGCCGGCCGACCAGGCCGCGGTGGAGCGCACGCAGGCCTTCTCGGGCCTCTACTTCGTGCTGGGAGGCAAGCTGAGCCCGCTGGACGGGATCGGGCCGAAGGACATCGGGCTGCAGAAGCTCTTCACGCGCGCGACCAACGGCGAGGTGCAGGAGGTGATCCTGGCGACCAACTTCACCGCGGAGGGTGAAGCGACGGCGCACGTGATCGCCGAGGCGCTCAAGCAGCGCGGACTGCGGGTCACGCGGCTGGCACGGGGGGTGCCGGCCGGAAGTGAACTGGAATACGTGGATCTGGGGACCATCGCGCATGCGCTGGTGGACAGGAGGACAAAATAATGAACTACATGCGCTTCACCGTGGCGTACTGGTGCGTGCTGCTCGCGGTGCTGCTCCCGTACGCCTGCGCGATCCTCGCCAAGCGCGGCGGCATGGGCAAGCCGCGGCGCGAAGGCGGTTACGACAACGCCGACCCGCGCGGCTGGCTCGCGCGCCAGGAAGGCTGGAAGGCGCGTGCCAACGCCGCGCAGGCCAACAGCTTCGAGGCGCTGCCCTTCTTCATCGGCGCGATCATCATCGCCCACCAACTCGGCGCGCCGCAGACGCGTCTGGACATCCTGGCGGTCGTCTTCATCACACTGCGCATCATCTACATCGTGATGTACGTGGCCGGCCTGCCGACGACGCGCTCCGCCATCTGGGGGCTTGCCTTCCTCGTGAACCTGGCAATTTTCTTAAGCGGCTGGCACTAAAGGGAGCACTGATGCTCCGTCCGGTCCAAGTGCCGCTGCGCGGAGAGCACACCCGGGAAAATGCGAGGACCGCGCGGAATAACATGCAGCGCGGTCCCTCCTGTCGAGAGGATCCGGCTTTGCCGGTCCTCTCGACACTGATCGGGCAACTCTGAAAAATCGCATGGCGATTTTTCAGAGTTAAGTGATTACCCGCAGGGGATGGTCCTGATGCAGTGCAGCGAAGCTGCGTCTAACCTCTATTCATTCCGACAAGAAAAGAAGAGAGGACCACCGCGATGCCCCCGCCTTTGCTGGACCGACGGCGCTTTGGCCTGCTGGCCGCGGCCGTGGTGGCAGCCCCGGCGCTGCGTGCGCAGGGCAAGGTGGAGAAGCCGCGCGTCGTGATCGCGGTCGCCGGCAAGGCTTCGTTCTATTCGCTGCCGCTGACGGTGGCCGACCAGCTCGGCTACTTCAAGGCCGAGGGCGTCGATGTCGAACTGGCCGACTTCGCCGGCGGCGCCCGCGCGCAGCAGGCCGTGATGGGCGGCAGCGCCGACATCGTGAGCGGCGCCTACGAGCACACCATCAACCTGCAGGCGCGCAACCAGCATTACCGCAGCTTCGTGTTGCTGGGACGCGCGCCGCAGATCGCGATGGGCGTCTCCCCGCGCGCCATCCCCGGCTACCGCACGATCGCCGACCTGCGCGGCAAGCGCATCGGCGTGTCGACGCCGGGCTCGTCGACCAACATGGTCGCCAACCTGGTGCTGGCGCGCGGCGGCCTGAAGCCGGCCGACGTCAGCTTCGTCGGCGTGGGCATGTCGACCAGCGCCATCACGGCGCTGCGCGCGGGCCAGGTCGACGCGATGAGCAACACCGAACCGGTGATGACCATGCTGGAGCAGAAGGGCGAGGTCAAGATCATCAGCGACACGCGCACGCTCAAAGGCACGCAGGAGGTGTTCGGCGGCCCGATGCCGGCGTGCTGCCTGTACGCGCCGGTGGAATTCGTCGACCGTCATCCCAATACCTGCCAGGCGCTGGCCAACGCGGTGGTGCACAGCCTGAAGTGGCTGCAGACGGCGGGGCCCAGCGACATCATCAAGACGGTGCCCGAGGGCTACCTGCTGGGGGATCGCGCGCTGTACCTCGCCTCGTTCAACAAGGTGCGCGAGGCGATCGCACTCGACGGCATGCTGCCGGAAGAGGGCGCGAAGACCGCGCTGAAGGCGCTGGCGAGCTTCGAGCCGGCGGTGGTGGCGGACCGCATCTCCCTGGGACGCACGTACACGAACGATTTCGCGCGGCGGGCGAAGGAGAAATTCAAGGCGTAGAAAAGGGGCCCGAGGGCCCCTTGTTCATGTCGCTCGCTCTCTTAGCTGCGGCGGCGGTCGTCCGGGAAGCGGTCGTCGCGGTTGCGCACGCCGTCACCGTCGCGGTCGCGGTCGCGGGCATTCGGGATGCCGTCGCGGTCTAGGTCGCCGTTGGGGCCGAAGCGGCGGTTGTCGGCGTCGTAGCGGTTCGGGATGCCGTCATGGTCGCGGTCGCCGTTGGGACCGCGTTCCCAATTGCCGCCCACCATCATCCACTCGCCGTTGCCACGCTGGACCCAGCGCGGTTCACGGTACTCGTAGCCGCTGCGGGCGCTCAGCCAATGGCCGTCGACCCAGGCGTACTGGCCGCCGCGCCACTCGTAGTGGCCGGGCGCCCAGACATAGCCGTGGCGCGGGGCCGGCGCGACTTCGACGCGCGGCGCCGGCGGTGCGACCGACACGATGGCGGTGTACTGGGCATGGGCGGCGGCGCCGAGACCCAGGAGGGAAGCCGTGAGGACGGCCAGGGAGATCTTGTTTCGCATGGATAACTCCTTCCGGATGCAATGGAGCCACTTTGGCCCAGCCCGGCCGGGTGCCGCGTCGGGCCACGGCGGGAGCATCCGTGGGAGTTGTCCTGCTTCAACTGATGGTGGTTACAACTGGACGCCGCGCCTTCACGGGAGCGGGGCCAGCTTCACGCAACGAAGCTCAGCGGCGCTTCTGCTTCTGGATCGCGGGCTTGTGCCCGGCGGCTTTCGCGGGTGCCTTGTGCGGGGCGGCACCGTGGGCGCTGGCCTTGACCGGCGCCTTCGCGGCGGCGCGCACCGGCAGGTGCAGCACGATCTGCTGGCCGGCCTTCAGCGCGCTGGTCGCGCCGATGTTGTTCCAGTCGGCCACCTGCGCCGGCGTCACCTTGTAGCGGCGCGCGATCGCGGCGATGCTGTCCTTGCGGCCCGCCTTCACCACGGTGCGGCGCAGCGTCACTTCGGGCGCCAGGCTCAGCTGCGCGTTGTCGGCCACGTGGCCGGCCACGTCGGCCTCCTTGGCGCTCTTGCGCGGCACGATCAGCACCGAGCCGGCCTTGATCAGCATGCGCGGCGGAATGGCGTTGACGTTGCGCAGGTCGTTTTCCGGCATGCCCACGCGGCGCGCGGCCTCGCCCACGCTCATGGTCGCGGGCGCGGCCCAGGCCGTCCAGCTCGCGTACTTGCCTTCGCTGTACTCGGCGAAGTTGCGCTTGAAGACGGTGGCGTTGTCCCACGGCAGCAGGATCTGCGGCGTGCCCGCGGCCAGGATCACCGGCCGGTTCAACTGCGGGTTGAGCGCCTTGAAGTCCTCGATCTCGACGTCGGCCAGGCGCGCCGCCAGCGACACGTCCATGTCGCGCTCCAGCGTGACGCTCTGGAAGTAAGGATGGTTCTCGATCAGCGGCAGGTCGGCGCGGAAGCTCTCGGGCGTGGCGACGATGTTCTTCACCGCCTGCAGCTTGGGCACGTAGTTGCGCGTCTCGTTGGGCATGTTCAGGTCGAGGTAGCCCGTGCCCAGGCCGGCGCGCTGGTTGCGCTGGATGGCGCGCGTGACGTTGCCTTCGCCCCAGTTGTACGCGGCCAGCGCGAGGTGCCAGTCGCCGAACATGCCGTACAGGCGCTGCAGGTAGTCGAGCGCCGCCTTGGTCGACGCCAGCACGTTGCGGCGGTCGTCGCGGAACACGTTCTGCTTCAGGTCGTAGTCCTTGCCGGTGGCGGGCATGAACTGCCACATGCCGGCGGCGCGCGCGGTGGAGGTGGCCTGCGGGTTGAAGGCGGACTCGATGAAGGGCAGCAGCGCCAGCTCGGTCGGCATGTTGCGGCGCTCGAGTTCCTCGACGACGTGGAACAGGTACTTGCGCGAGCGGTCGGTCATGCGCTGGATGTAGTCCGGGCGCGTGGCGTACCACTGCTCGTTCTGGCGCACGAGGTCGCCCGCGAGGTCGGGCATGGCGAAGCCGCGGCGGATGCGGTTCCACAGGTCCGGCGGCGCCTCCAGGCCGGCGACGCCGCGCGAGGCGGACAGGTCGGTCGGCTGGATGTCGCTGAGCGGCCCGGTGGGGATGACGGCGGGCAGCGGCGCCTGCGCCTGGACGGCGGGCTTGCCGGCTTCCGCGCCGGCGGCGGGCACGGCCTCGGGGCCCTGCGTCGTAGCGCAACCGGCCAGGGCCAGCGCGGTGACCAGGACGAGGAGGTGGTACTGCTTCATCTGAATTCGTTCTTCCATTGGCGCAAGGTCGCGAACACCGAAACGGTGTCCTTCACGTCCGCGCCGCCATGGTCCTTCGCCGCCTGCGCCACTTCCGGCACGCGCGTGCGCAGGAAGGGGTTGATCGCCTTCTCCGTCGCGATCGAGGAGGGCAGGGTCGGCTCGCCGTGGGCGCGCTGCGACTCGCATTGTTGCCGGTAATGGATCAGCTGCGTGTTTCCGGGCTCCACCACCGTGGCAAATTTCAGGTTTCCGAGGGTGTATTCGTGTGTACAGCAGACACGGGTCGTGTCCGGCAGCGCCGCCAGCTTGTCCAGGGAGTCCAGCATCTGCGCCGGCGTGCCCTCGAACAGGCGGCCGCAGCCGCCGGAAAACAACGTGTCGCCGCAAAAGAGCAGGGGACGGCCGTCCAGGTCCGGCGTGTAGTACGCGATGTGGCCGGCGGTGTGGCCCGGAACGTCGATCACCGTGAAACGCAGGCCCAGGACCTCCACCGCGTCGCCTTCGGCCAGCTTCGTGAAGGGCTCGGGAATGCGTTCGCGCGCCGGGCCCCAGACCGGGGCGCCGGTGGCTGCGTGCAGTTCGGCGACGCCGCCGATGTGATCGGGGTGGTGGTGGGTGACTAGAATCGCTGCGAGTTGCAGCCCGTTGCGCGTGAGATATTCCCGCACCGGCGCCGCGTCACCGGGGTCGACGACCAGGGCCCGCTGTCCGTCGTGCAGCAGCCACAGGTAGTTGTCCTGGAAGGCGGGCAGCGGGATCAAGTTCATGAGCGAGCAGATTATAGGAATGCAGCAGTGGTTCGAGACCCCGCCCGGCCGGTACCTCCTGGCCTGGGAACGGGCGGAGTTCGACCGCGCGGTCGCCGACATCTTCGGCTACCACGCGCTGCAGCTCGGGGTGCCCGAACTCGATGCGCTGGCGGCGAACCGCATGCCGCACAAGTGGCTGGCGCTCGGCTCGCCGCACGAGGCGCAGGGCCCGCAGCGGCCCGCCCTGCTGACCGACTTCGCCGCGCTCCCGTTCGAGGAGAACAGCATCGACCTGGTGGTGCTGCCGCACTCGCTGGAACTGAACCTGGATCCGCACACGACGCTGCGCGAGGTGGAGCGCGTGCTGGTGCCCGAAGGCAAGGTGGTGGTCTGCTGCCTGAACCCGGCCAGCCTCTGGGGCCTGCGCCAGCGCCGCGCGCACCTGTACCGCCGCCTCGGCTTCGGTGAACTCTTCCTGCCCGACGCGGGCGAGTTCATCGGCTACCGGCGCTTGCGCGACTGGCTGCGGCTCCTCGGCTTCGAAGTGGAGAGCAGCAGCTTCGGCTGCTACCGCCCCGCGCTCGCCAGCGACCAGTGGCTGGACCGCTTCAGCTGGATGGACACGGTCGGCGCGCGTTCCTGGCCGATCTTCGGCGCCGCGTATTTCATCGTGGCGGTCAAGCGGGTGCGCGGCGCCCGCCTGATCGGCGCCAACTGGAAGAAGACCAAGGGGCTGGCCTCCGCGCCGGTCCCCATCGCGAACCGCAGCCACCGGCGGCACCGCGACCTCACACCCACCGAATGAACGCAATCGAGATCTACACCGACGGGGCCTGCAAGGGCAATCCCGGCCCCGGCGGCTGGGGCGTGCTGCTGCGCTCCGGCCCGACCGTCAAGGAGCTGTACGGCGGCGAGCGCAGCACCACCAACAACCGCATGGAGCTGATGGCCGTGATCCAGGCGCTGGAGGCGCTCAAGCGGCCCTGCAACGTCACGCTCTACCTGGACAGCCAGTACGTGCTGAAGGGCATCACCGAGTGGATGCCGGGCTGGAAGGCCAAGGGCTGGAAGACCGCCAGCAAGCAGCCCGTGAAGAACCAGGAACTCTGGCAGCGGCTGGACGCTCTGCTCCAGGGTGGCGGGCACGAAGTCGACTGGCGCTGGGTGCGCGGCCACAATGGCGACCCCGGCAACGAGCGGGCCGATGCGCTGGCGAACCTGGGCGTGACCCAGGCCCTGGCGGGCAAGTGAGGCCGCCGCCGGTGTTGGCATGCTAAATGTAAAGCGCGGGTAAAAAACCACGGCGCGGGGCCCTGCGGCCGGGTTCCTGCGGCCATCGCGGATGCCGCCGGAGCAACCACCTGTTACATTGGGCGATTGGCCTCGCGCCCAGGCGCGCGCCAGCTTGAACAAACGAGACAAGACGGACCTGTTTCCATGGCAGCCAAGGCTCTCTACACCGCCATTGCCGTCGTCGGCATAGTCGCCGCATCCGGCGCCGCCTGGTGGATGCAACACAGGCCCGCGTCGCGCAGCGATGCGGGGGAGACGGCTGCGGCCGCTCCCGGCGCGGCGCGCAGCAGCGCCGGCTCCGCCAGCGGCCCCGCGCGTGCGCCGGCGGTGGAAGTGGCGAAGGTCGAACTGGTGCGCCTGACCGACGATGCGCAGGCCGTGGGCAGCCTGAAGTCGCGCCAGAGCGTGATGCTGCGCCCCGAGGTGAGCGGCCGGGTCACGAGGATCAACTTCCGCGACGCCGACCGCGTGCGCCGCGGCCAGCTGCTGGTGCAGCTGGACGACCAGCTGCCCGCCGCGCAGGTGAAGCAGGCCGAAGCCGAACTCTCCATCGCGCGTGCCAACCACAAGCGCAACCAGGAACTGGTGGAGCAGAAGTTCATCGCGCAGCGCGCCGTGGACGAGAGCGCGGCCAACCTGCAGGTGGCCGAGGCCAAGCTGGCGCTGGCGCAGGCCACGATGGCGCGCCTGAAGATCGTGGCGCCCTTCGACGGCATCGCCGGCATCCGCGGCATCAACATCGGCGACTACCTCAAGGACGGCGCCGACATCGTCAACATCGAGGACCTGGACGCCGTCTACGTCGACTTCCGGCTGCCCGAGCGCTACCAGACGCGCGTGCGCCCCGGCCAGACCGCGCTGGTCGAAGTCGATGCCTTGCCCGGCAAGCGCTTCAACGCCGTGGTGCAGGCCATCGACCCGCTGGTGGACGCCAACGGCCGCTCGGTGGGCGTGCGTGGCTGCATCGACAACCGCCAGCTGATGCTGCGCCCCGGCATGTTCGCGCGCATCACGCCGGTGTTCAGCGTGCGCGAGGACGCTCGCGTGATCCCCGAAGAAGCGATCGTGCCGCAGGGCGGCCGCCAGTACGTCTACAAGCTCGTCGACGGCCCCGACCAGGACACGCGCATCGCGCAGCGGGTCGAGGTGCAGGTCGGCATCCGCCAGCCCGGCAAGGTGGAGATCGTGTCGGGCCTGCAGCCTGGCGACCTCGTCGTCACCGCGGGCCAGCAGCGCATCCAGAAGGACGGCACGCCGGTGCGCGTGCTGGACCTGAACGGCAAGGGCAACGCGCCCGGCGCCGTCGCCGCCGGCGGCATGGGCGCGCCCGGGGCGGCCCTTCGCGCCGCCGCGGCCTCGACGGAGGTCATCGCCTCCAGCGCGGGCAACCCCTGCGCCATTGCCGCCGCCGCTCCCGCGCGGGCTCCGCGCAAGCCGGCCGCCCAGCGCGCCGGCTGAGCGGGGGCCGCGATGCAACTTCCCGAAATCGCGATCCGTCGCCCCGTCTTCGCGACGGTGCTCTCGCTGCTGGTGCTGCTGGTCGGCGTGGTCAGCTTCACGCGCCTGTCGGTGCGCGAGTACCCCAAGATCGACGAGCCGGTCGTCACGGTGAGCGTCAAGTACGCCGGCGCCTCCGCCGAAGTGATCGAGTCGCAGGTGACCAAGCCGCTGGAAGACTCCATTGCCGGCATCGACGCCGTCGACGTGATCACCTCGATCAGCCGGCCCGAGCAGGCGCAGATCTCGGTGCGCTTCCGCCTGGAGAAGGACGCCGACACCGCCGCCGCCGAAGTCCGCGACCGCACCTCGCGCGTGCGCAACCGGCTGCCGCAGGCGATCGACGAACCGGTGATCGCCAAGGTGGAAGCCGACGCCTTCCCGGTGATCTGGCTGGCCTTCACCAGCGACACGCTCAACCCGCTGCAGATCAACGACCTGGTCAACCGCATCGTCAAGCCGCGGCTGCAGACGGTGACCGGCGTGGCCGACGTGCGCATCTTCGGCGAGCGCAAGTACGCCATGCGCGTCTGGCTCGACGCCGAGAAGCTGGCCGGCTACCGCCTGACCACGCAGGACGTGGAGGACGCGATCCGCCGCAGCAACCTCGAGGTGCCGGCCGGGCGCATCGAGTCGCAGCAGCGCGAGTTCAGCGTGACCTCGCAGACCGACCTGGTGAAGCCGGCGCAGTTCGGCGAGATCGTCGTCAAGAACGTGAACGGCTTCCCGGTCAAGATCCGCGACATCGCCCGGGTGCAGGAGGGCGCGGCCGACGAGCGCAGCGCCGCCCGCCTGAACGGCCGCTATGCCATCTCCGCCGGGGTGATCCGCCAGGCCACCGCCAACCCGCTGACCCTGTCGCAAGGCGTGCGGGACATGATCCCCAAGCTGAAGCAGGACCTGCCGGCCGACGTGACGATCGACGTCGCCAACGACAACTCGGTCTTCATCGACCGCTCGGTGAAGAACGTGTACCACACGATCGGCGAGGCGATCGTGCTGGTGGCGCTGGTGATCTTCGTGTTCCTGCGCACCGTCCGGGCGTCGATCATCCCCATCGTCACCATCCCGGTCAGCCTGATCGGCTGCTTCGCGCTGATGGCGATGTTCGGCTTCACCATCAACACGCTGACCCTGCTGGCGCTGGTGCTCGCCATCGGCCTGGTGGTGGACGACGCCATCGTGATGCTGGAGAACATCTTCCGGCACATCGAGGAGGGGCTGGATCCGTTCTCGGCCTCGATCAAGGGCGCGCGAGAGATCGGCTTCGCCGTCATCACCATGACCTTCACGCTGGTGGCCGTGTACGCGCCGCTGGCCTTCACGCCGGGCCGCACCGGCCGGCTGTTCGTCGAGTTCGCGCTGGCGCTGGCCGGCGCCGTGATGGTGTCGGGCTTCATCGCGCTCACGCTGACGCCGATGATGTGCTCCAAGCTGCTGCGCCACACCGAGAAGCACACCTGGTTCGACGCCCACATGGAGCGCTGGCTGACGGCGCTCACCGGCGCCTACGAGCGGGCGCTGCGCTGGGTGGTCACCGCGCGCTGGGGCCAGGCCTCCGGCGGCGCGCGCGGCCGGCTGCTGCAGGCGCGCTGGCTGGTGATCGGCGTCATGGTGCTGTGCGCGGGCGTGATCGGCCTGGTGTGGCCGACCATGAAGTCGGAGCTGTCGCCGCTGGAAGACCGGGGCACCATCCTCGCCAACATCAACGCGCCCGACGGCGCCACGCTGGAGTACACGGACCGCTATGCCAAGGCGCTGGAGCGCATCGGCAGCCAGTACAAGGAATTCGACCGGATCTTCGCCAACCTCGGCAACCCCACGGTCTCGCAGGGCAGCGTGGTCTACCGTGCCGTGGATTGGGACGAACGCAAGCGCTCGACGCTGGACATCGCGCGCGAGATGGCGCCCAAGTTCAACGCGCTGCCGGGCGTCAACGCCTTCCCGATCACCCCGCCGTCGCTGGGGCAAGGCTTCCGGGAGCGGCCGCTGAACTTCGTGATCCAGACCTCGGACAGCTACGAGAACCTCAACCGCGTGACGCGGCAGATGCTGGACGAGATCGCGAAGAACCCCGGCATCCAGAGCGTAGACGTGGACCTGCGCCTGAACAAGCCGGAACTGCGCATCGACATCGACCGCGAGAAGGCGGCCGACCTGGGCGTGGGTGTCGACGTCGTTGCGCGCGCCCTGGAAACCATGCTGGGCGGCCGGCAGGTGACGCGCTACAAGCGCGACGCCGAGCAGTACGACGTGATCGTGCAGACGCTGCCCAGCGGCCGCAGCACGCCCGAAGCCATCGACGCGATCAACGTGCGCGGCCGCGGCGACACCATGGTCCCGCTGTCGGCGCTGGTGAAGACGCGCGAGAGCGTCAGCCCGCGCGAGCTGAACCACTTCGGCCAGCGGCGCGCCGTGGCGATCACGGCCAACCTGGCGGCGGACTACTCGCTGGGCCAGGCGCTGGAGTTCATGAACGAGACCTCGGCCAAGGTGCTCAAGCCCGGCTACACCACCGACCTCAACGGCACCTCGCGCGAGTTCCGCAACTCGCAGGGCGCGCTGGCCATCGTGTTCGTGCTGGCGCTGCTGTTCATCTTCCTGGTGCTGGCGGCGCAGTTCGAGAGCTTCGTCGATCCGCTGGTGATCATGCTGTCGGTGCCGCTGTCGATGGTGGGCGCGCTGCTCGCCTTGAAGTGGAGCGGCGGCTCGCTGAACGTGTATTCGCAGATCGGCCTGATCACGCTGGTGGGCCTGATCACCAAGCACGGTATCCTGATCGTCGAATTCGCCAACCAGCTGCGCGAGCAGGGCCTCGACATGGTCGACGCGCTGGTGAAGGCGGCGTCGCAGCGCCTGCGCCCGATCCTGATGACGACCGGCGCCATGGTGCTGGGCGCCGTGCCGCTGGCCATGGCCACCGGCGCCGGCGCCGAGAGCCGCACCCAGATCGGCTGGGTGATCGTGGGCGGCATGTCGCTGGGCACGCTGCTGACGGTGTTCGTGGTGCCCACCATGTACACGCTGTTCGCGCGCAAGGAAGTGCCGGGGGCCAACAAGGCCGAGGCCAAGGAAGAGGCGGCGCACGTCCTGCCCGCTTGAAGCGGGATTGACCGCCGCCGCCGGGCGGTGTGCAATCCGCGCGTGCCCACCGTCGAATTCGCTCCCGCCCTCACGCGCCACGTGGCCTGCCCCCGGCAGGAAGTCGGCGCGGCCACGCTCGCCGCGGCGCTCGATGCCGCCTTTCGCGCCGCGCCCGCGCTGCGCGGCTACGTGCTGGACGAGCAGGGCGCCGTGCGCAAGCACGTGGCGGTGTTCGTCAACGGGCAGATGATTCCCAGCCGCTCCGACCTCACGCGCGCCCTGCAGCCGCAGGACAGCGTCATGGTCATCCAGGCCCTGTCAGGAGGATGAGATGCAGCCAGTGCTAGTCGCGACCCGCAAGGGCCTGTTCCTGGTCGAGCGGGGCAAGACCGCGTGGCATCCCGGCGCGCCGCACTTCGCCGGCGAACCGGTGACGCAGGTAACGGTGGACCCGTCCGACGGCGCCTGGTACGCGGCGCTGCGCCTGGGCCACTTCGGCGTGAAGATGCGCCGCAGCCGCGACCGCGGGGCGAGCTGGCAGGAGATCGCCACGCCGGCCTTTCCGCCCAAGCCCACGGAAGGTCCGTGGGCCGCCGATGCGACGCCCTGGACGCTGGACATGGTGTGGAGCCTGGAGGCCGGCGGCGGCCGCCTCTGGGCCGGCGGCCTGCCGGCGGGCCTGTTCTCCTCGGACGACCACGGCGACAGCTGGCAGCTCGTGGAAAGCCTGTGGCACGAGCCGGGCCGCAAGGACTGGTTCGGCGGTGGCTACGACCATGCCGGCATCCATTCGATCGTGGTCGATCCGCGCGACGCGAAGCACGTCACCATCGCCATCTCCTGCGCGGGCGTCTGGCAGACGCGCGACGGCGGCGCCACCTGGGCCAACACCTCGCAGGGCATGGACGCCGGCGACTACATGCCGCCCGAGCGCCGCTACGACGGCAACATCCAGGACGTGCACCGCATCGCGGCCTGCCCCGCGGCGCCGGACGTCGTCTGGGCGCAGCACCATGGCGGCATGTACCGGTCCACCGACGGCGGCCTGCAATGGCAGCGCCTGCCGCGGCCCATGCCCAGCGATTTCGGCTTCGTGGTGGCCGCGCATCCGCGCGACCCGCAGCGCGCCTGGTTCGTGCCCGCGCATTCGGATGCGCGGCGGGTGCCGGTGGACGGCAAGGTGGTGGTCAACGAGACGCGCGACGGTGGCGTGCGCTTCGAGAGCCTGGGCTACGGCCTGCCGCCGCATGATGCGTACCACCTGATCTACCGGCACGGCTTGGCGGTCAGCGACGATGGCGGCACGCTGGCGATGGGGTCGACGACGGGTGGACTCTGGATCAGCGAAGACGATGGCGCGCTGTGGCACTGCGTGTCGCGCGATCTGCCGCCCATTGCGCAGGTGCGGTTCGTGTAGCCGCGGTTCGCTTGCGGGCTCACCACGGCCTACGGGGACCGGCTCTCGTAGGCCGGGGTGGAAACCCCGGCTTGCGGCGGAGGAGCCGGGGTTTCCACCCCGGCCTACGCTTCTCGATGCTTTTGTAGGCCGTGGTGAGCCCGCAGGCGAACCGCGGCTAGATCGCCCCGTCGAACATCATCACGTCGACTTCCTCCCCCGCCGCGACGTTGCCCTGCGCGTGGTGCAGCACGATCAAGCCGTTCGCCTGCACCATGGAGCTCAACACGCCGGACCCCTGGTTGCCCGTCGTGCGCACCTGCAGCGACCCGTCCGCGGCCCGCGTGACCGTCCCGCGCTGGTACTCGGTGCGCCCCGGCTTCTTGCGCAACGCCTCCGCGCTGTGCGCCTTCAGCAGCACCGTTTCCGTCGCCCGCGCGCCCATCATGCGCAGCAGGGCAGGGCGCACGAAGGCGAGGAAGGTCACCATCACGGCCACCGGATTGCCCGGCAGCCCGAACAGGACCGAACGGCCGATGCGGCCGACGGCCATCGGCCGGCCCGGCCGCATCGCGATCTTCCAGAAGGCCACGTCGCCCAGCTTCTTCATCATGGCCTTGGTGAAGTCGGCCTCGCCGACGCTCACGCCGCCGCTGGTGATGATGGCGTCGGCACGCGCAGCCGCATCGGTGAAGGCGGCTTCGAGCAGCGCCGGCTGGTCGCGGATCACGCCGAGGTCGATCACCTCGCAGCCCAGGCGCCGCAGCAGCCCGTGCACCGTGTAGCGGTTGCTGTCGTACACCGCGCCTTCGCGCGGCGCCTCGCCCAGGCTCAGGATCTCGTCGCCGGTGGAGAAGTAAGCCACGCGCAGGCGGCGCTGCACTTCCACTTCGGCGATCCCGAGGCTGGCGATCAGCCCCAGCGCCGCGGGAGCCAGCCGTTCGCCGGCGCGCAGCGCGGGCTGGCCCTGCATCAGGTCCTCGCCCTTCAGGCGACGGTTGTCGCCCGCGGCCAGCAATCCGGCCGGGATCACGATGCGGCCATCGGCGCCGGCCTTGGTGAACTCCTGCGGAACCACCGTGTCCAGCCCGGCCGGCATGATCGCCCCGGTCATGATCTTCACGCACTGGCCCGCGGCGGCGGTGCCGCGCCAGGCCTGGCCCGCGAGCGCGGTGCCCACCACTTCGAGTTCCAGGGCGGACCCGCCGGCCAGCTGCGCGCCGTCGAACGCATAGCCGTCCATCGCGGAGTTGTCGTGCGGCGGCACGCTGAGCGGCGAAACGAGGTCGGCGGCCAGCACGCGGTCCAGCGCATCGAGCACGCCGACCGTCTCCGTCTCCGCTACGGGCGCCACGAGCTTCGCCAGGAACGCGCCCACGCCTTCGGCGCTGAGCGCCTGCGGGTCGTAGCCTTGCAGCTGCGCCGCAATCTCGGCGATCGTGGCGCTCATCGCGGTTGTTCCAGCTGGTGCAGCTCCGCCAGCGTGTTGGCGTTGAAGAAAGCGGCCGGGTCGTCGCCCTCCCGGTCGAAGGGAACCAGCACCGTCTTGTGCTGCGCGGACCAGGCGTCGATCTTGCGGCCGCCGCCGGTGGTGAAGCGCACCAGGCTTTCCATCAGCTCGTGCCGCAGGAGGGAGAACACCGGCTGGGAACGCAATTGCCCATCTTCCTCGCGCGCCGTCGCCATCGCGATGTCCGCGTCCTCGCGTTCCAGCGCCTCGGCCAGGCGGGCGACCAGGTCGGTCGGGAAGAGGGGGGTGTCGCAGGGCACGGTGACGAGGTAGGCCGTTTCGCAGCGCTCCAGGCCCACGAGGAAGCCCGCCAGCGGGCCGGCGTAGTCGGCCGGGGCATCGGGCCACACCGGCACGCCGAAGGACTCGTAGGCCGCCAGGTTGCGGTTGGCGTTCACCATTGCTTCGCCGACCTGCGGCCCGAGGCGCAGCAGCGTGTGCAGGGCCAGCGGCATCCCGCGGAAATTTTGCAGGCCCTTGTCGGCGCCGCCCATGCGGGAGCCGCGGCCGCCGGCGAGGACGATGCCCGTGATGTCTTCCTTGGCGATCATGCGCGGACTTTAACCCGCCGGCGCGGGGACCTCAGCCGCCGATGTAGCTCATCTCGACGCGGCGGCCACCGGTGCCGGTGTCGGCGGCCAGCGTGCTGCGCAGCTCGGAGTAGCGGTCGCCGCGGCCTTGCCAGATGTGGCCGATCGCCGAGGCGAGTTCCGCGTCGCTCGCGCCACCGCGCAGCAGCGCGCGCAGGTCGTAGCCGTTGCTGGCGAAGAGGCAGAGGTAGAGCTTGCCTTCGGTGGACAAACGGGCGCGGTTGCAGTCGCCGCAGAAGGCCTGCGTCACGCTGCTGATCAGGCCGATCTCGCCTTGGCCATCGGCGTAGCCCCAGCGTTCGGCCGTCTCGCCGGGCGCCGAGGGCGCGAGCTGCACCAGCGGGAATTCGGCGTGGATGATGTCGCGCACCGCCGCCGACGGCAGGACTTCGTCCATGCGCCAGCCGTTGGTCGCGCCCACGTCCATGTACTCGATGAAGCGCAGCACGACGCCCGTGCCGCGGAAGTGGCGCGCCATCGGCAGGATCTGGTCTTCGTTGGTGCCGCGCTTGACCACCATGTTGACCTTGATCGGGCCCAGCCCGGCGGCCCGCGCCGCGGCAATCCCGTCCAGCACCTCGGCCACCGGGAAGTCCACGTCGTTCATGCGGCGGAAGATCTCGTCGTCCAGGCCATCGAGGCTGACGGTCACCCGCTGCAGCCCGGCTTCCTTCAGCACGCGCGCCTTGCGGGCCAGCAGCGAGCCGTTGGTGGTGAGCGTGAGTTCCGGCGGCGTGCCGTCCACCGTGCGCAGCGCGGCCAGCTGCCCGACCAGGATCTCGAGGTTCTTGCGCAGCAGCGGCTCGCCGCCGGTCAGGCGGATCTTGTGCACGCCGTGGGCGAGGAACTGGCGGGCGGTGCGGGTGATTTCCTCGAAGCTCAGCAGCGAGGCATGCGGCAGGTACTGGTAGTCCTTGTCGAAGACTTCCTTGGGCATGCAGTAGCTGCAGCGGAAGTTGCAGCGGTCGGTGACGCTGATGCGCAGGTCGCGCAGCGGCCGCCCCAGGGTGTCCGCCAGCAGGCCGGTCGCCGCGATGGGCTGCGCGGGCAGGGTCGCGCCGAGCGCCGCGAGGCGCTGGTCGACCAGGGGAATCACGCGTTCAGCCATGCCCTATTGTCGCGCCCGCGGCTTAACCCGCAAAACGCGGGGACTCAGACGCAGCGCGCCCCATCCACCTCGATGCACACGCCCGAAATGAAGGCCGCCTCGTCGCTGGCGAGGTAAAGGCAGGCGTTCGCCACGTCCATGCTGGTGGAAAAGCGTCCCAGCGGGATGGTGGCCAGGAATTTGGCGCGGCGGGCATCGTCCACCGGGCCGCCGGCGAATTCGGCGGACAGGCCGGTGTCGGGGTTGAACACCGGGTTGACGCAGTTCACGCGGATGTTGTCGGGCCCGAATTCGGCCGCCAGGGACTTGCTGGTGGTGATGACCGCGCCCTTGGAGCCGTTGTACCAGGTGAGGCCGGGGCGCGGCCGCACGCCGGCGGTGGAGGCGATGTTGATGAAGCTGCCGCCCTTGTTGGCGCGGAAGGCCGGCACCGCGTGGATGGTCGCCAGGTAGATGCTCTTCATGTTGATGGCATAGACCTTGTCGAATTCCTCCTCGCTCACCTCCAGCGCCGGGCGGTTGCGGTGGGTCCAGCCGGCGTTGTTCACCATCACGTCCAGCTTGCCGTGGCGTTGCACGGCGGCGGCGACCAGCGCCTTCACTTCGTCGGATTTCGTGACGTCGGCGGCGAAGAAGCTGGCCCGGCCGCCCTGGGCGTTGATGGCCGCGGCGACCTTTTCGCCACGCGCGCTGTCGATGTCGTTGACGATCACTCGGGCGCCCTCGGCGGCCAGGCGATGCGCGATGCCTTCGCCGATGCCGCCGCCGGAACCCGTGACGATGATCGATTTGTCCTTCACCCGCATGTCGAACTCCTTTGTTGGTTAAAGCGCACGCCAGCGTGAAACCTGGCCGCTGGCGCGCTGATTTGGGTGCGGGCCGTTACACGTACTGGACGAGCCGGCAGCGCCGCATACAGTCGCATTGTTGCTGATTCCGGCGCGGGCCTCCGCGCCGGTTTCGGCCTTTCCGTTCACAGAGGCAGGAGTTCCACATGCCCGCACTTTTCGCACGCAGCCGCCCGGCCGTGCTGGCCCTGTTGCTGGCCGCCGGCGCCGTCCAGGCCCAGGTCCTGCCCGACACGGCCAAGCTCGCCCCGGGCTTCAGCACGCGGCCCGTCGCTTCCCGGCTGGTCATCATCCCCGCCGACATGGAGCTGTATTCGATCAGCGCCGGCGGCGTGGTCGAACCGCGCGCCGACTGGACCGAGCAGGCGCAGAAGAACCTCGCCGCGGCCCTGCTGCGCGACATCGGCCGCCTGGGCAGCAACATCTCGCGCCTGACGCCCGCGCAGATGGAGGACTTCAGCGAGGTCGCGGCCCTGCATCGCGCGGTGGCCGGCGCGATCTCCATCCACCACTTCGGCAACCTCAAGCTGCCGACGAAGAGCGAGCGGCTCGACTGGTCGCTGGGCGCGGAATCGGTGGCGGAACTCAAGGCGAAGACCGGCGCCGACTACGCGCTTTTCAGCTACCTGCGCGACACCTACGCCAGCAACGAACGCAAGATGGCGATGCTGGGCATGGCGCTGATCGGCGCCTACATGCCCGGGGGCGAGCAGCGCGGCTATGCCTCGCTGGTGGACCTGAACACCGGCCGCGTGGTCTGGTTCAGCGGCCTGGACCGCTCGTGGGGCGACCTGCGCGACGGCGGCAAGGCAATGGAGACGGTCGACGCCCTGCTCAAGGGCTTCCCGGGGCAGCAGTGATCATCGATCCCCGCATGAACCCCAACGGCCGGCGCGGCTTCCTGCGCTCCGCCTGCCGCCACTGCCTGGCGCTCGGCGCCTTGTCCACCGGCCTGCCGGCCCTGGCCGCCGACGGCGACGACAACGTCGTTCCGCCGCGATTCGCGCGGCCCGCGCCGGAAAGCGACGAAGGCGGCCTGTGGGCGATCATGGACCGCGAGGAAGCCCGCGTGCGCCGCAGCCCGCTCACGGTCAAGGACGCGGCGCTCACGACCTACCTGCAGGACCTGGTCAAGCGCCTCGCGCCGGCCCATGGCCTGGACATCCGCCCGCACACGGTGCGCATGCCGCTCTTCAACGCCATGATGGCGCCCAACGGCATGATGCTCATGTGGAGCGGCCTGCTGCTGCGCGCCGAGAACGAGGCGCAGCTGGCCGCCGTGATCGGCCACGAGCTGGGCCACTACCTGGAACGCCATTCGGTGGAGCAGCTGCGCCTGGCGCGCAACCACGCGCTGGTGGCGCAGCTGGTCGGCCTGGTGGGCGGCCTGGGCGGCGTGGCCGGCCAGATCGGGGTGCTGGCGAGCATGTTTGCCTTCTCCCGCGAACACGAGTCGCGCGCCGACCGCCTGGGCATGCGCCTGATGAAGCGCGCCGGCTACGACGGCCGGCAGGCGCCCGCCGTCTGGGAAAACCTGCTGGCGGAACTCAAGGTCACGGGCGGCGAGGAAGCCGGTTCGCGCCAGGACATCTTCGCCACCCACCCGACCACCGCGGGCCGGCGCGACGAACTGCGGCAGATGGCCGGCAACGGCGGCGGCGACCTGGGCGCCGACCGCCTGCGCCAGGCGATCGCGCCGCTGCGCTTCGGCTGGCTGCAGGACGAGATCAAGCGCGGCCAGTACGAGGAAAGCCTGGTGCTGCTCGATCGCATGGTGGCGCGCGACGCACAGGACGTGGACGCGCTCTATGCCCGCGGCGAGGTCTATCGCCTGCGCGACGAGGGCGGCGACGGCAATCGCGCGCTGGCCGACCTGCAGCTGGCCGCGCAGTTCAAGGCGCCGCCGGCGGAGACCTTCCGCTCGCTGGGCCTCATGCACCAGCAGCGCCGCGACACCGTCAACGCGGTCGCGAACTTCGAGCAATACCTGATCAAGGCGCCCAACGCCGCCGACGCCGGCCTGGTGCGCGGCTACCTCACGGACCTGAAGCCATGAAGACCCTTGCAACCCTGTTGCTGGCCTTGTCGCTGGCCGCCTGCAGCATCATGACCCGGATCGAAGGCGACGAAGTCGTCAACGAGAAGCTGGTGGTGCACGTGAGCGATGCCTGGAACCGCATCAACGACCCGTGGGAAGGCGAGAGCTACGACACCTGGACGCAGGAGGGCCTGCCGCTGGACCAGCTGCGCATCTGGGGCGCGGTCAAGCCGGGCCAGGCGCTGATGAACAAGCCGCAGTTCTATTCGCGCGGCGCCGACAGCCGCGAGCCGCGCGTGCCCACCTTCAAGGCCGGCCTGCCGGCCGAGAAGCTGGTGAGCCTGTTCGAGGAGCTTTACGCCAACGAAGGCGCCGTGACGGTCACGAAGATGGACCGCGGCAGCTTCGCCGGCCAGCCGGGGGTGCGCTTCGAGTTCACCCTGGAGCGCCGCGTGGACGACCTGACCCTGCAGGGCGTGGGCTGGGTAGGCGTGCGCAACAACCCGGTGGAAGGCGAAGAGCTCTACGCCGCCACCTTCATGGCGCCGAAGATGGCGTTCTTCACCCGCCTGCTGCCGATGGCGGAGACGGTGGTGAAGACGGCGCGGGTGAAGGGCTAGGCAAATCCCATGTCATTGCGGGCTCGACCCGCAATCCATCTCCCGTTGCTTATCCAGGCGCAGGAGATGGATCCCGGGTCAAGCCCGGGATGACAAGCTGGTGTGGCAACTCACCCGTGCTTGATCGCGACGGTCTTCAGCGTCGTGAATCCGTACAAGGCCTCGAAGCCCTTCTCGCGTCCGTAGCCGGATGACTTCACGCCGCCGAAGGGCAGTTCCACGCCGCCGCCGGCGCCGTAGTTGTTGATGAACACCTGCCCGCTCTTCACCTTGCGGGCCATGCGCAGCTGGCGCGCGCCGTCGCGCGTCCAGACGCCGGCCACCAGGCCAAACTGCGTCGCGTTGGCGAGCTCCACCGCGTGGTCCTCGTTGCGGAAGGACATGGCCGCCAGCACCGGGCCGAACACTTCTTCCTGCGCCAGGCGGTGCGTCACCGGCACGTCGCGCAGCAGCGTCGGCGCCTGGTAGAAGCCGGTCTCGGGCGCTTCGTCCACCACGCGGCCCTGGGCCACCATCGAAATGCCGGCGTGCTGCGCGTCGGAGAGGAAATCCCACACGCGCTGCTGCTGGCTCTGGCGGATCAGCGGGCCGACGTCCAGGTCCATGGGGGCGGGGCCCACGCGCAGGTTGGAGAAGGCCGTGCCGAGCCGCTCCAGGAGGGGCTCGTACAGCGACTGTTCGACCAGCAGGCGCGAGCCGGCGCTGCAGGTCTGGCCGGCGTTCTGCACGATGGCGTTGATGACGACGGGCAGCACCTGCTCGATGTCGGCATCGGCAAAGACGATCTGCGGGCTCTTGCCTCCGAGCTCCAGCGTCACCGGGCAATGGCGTTCGGCCGCCACCTGCTGGATGATGGTGCCCACGCTGGGGCTGCCGGTGAAGCTGATGTGGTCGATGCCGGGATGGCGCGCGAGCGCGTCGCCGACTTCATGTCCGTAGCCGGTGACGATGTTGATCGCGCCGGCCGGGAAGCCCACTTCCGCCGCCAGCTGCGCCACGCGGATCAGCGACAGGCAGGCATCTTCCGAGGGCTTGACCACGCAGACGTTGCCGGCGGCGAGCGCGCCGCCGACGCTGCGGCCGAAGATCTGCATCGGGTAGTTCCAGGGAATCACGTGGCCGGTCACGCCGTGCGGCTCGCGCCAGGTGAACACCGTGTAGCCGTCCTGGTAAGGCAGGGTCTCGCCGTGCAGCTTGTCGCAGGCGCCGGCGTAGAACTCGAAGTAGCGCGCGAGGGCCACCGCATCGGCGCGGGCCTGCTTGGTCGGCTTGCCGCAATCGCGCTGCTCGATGGCCGCCAGCTCCTCGGCGTGCTCGGCCACCTTGAGCGACAGGCGCATCATCAGGCGACCGCGCTCGGCGGCGCTCAGCTTGCTCCAGACGCCTTCGAAGCAGTGGCGTGCGGCCTGCACGGCCTGGTCCACGTCGTCGGCGGTGCCGCGCTGGATGGTGTCGTACTGCTGGCCATCCGACGGATCGATGACGGGCAGGGTGCGCTCGGACGAAGAGCGCACCGGGGCGTTGGCGATGTAGTGGTGCTGCATGGCGCTTATTTTGCGCCAGCAGCCCGGATCAAGCCGAGACGACCTTGTATTGCCCGGCGTTCGCGGCCAGCCATTGCTGCGAGGCCTCGGAATGCAGCTGCAGCGGGTGGAAGTCGGTGCGGAAATACTCGCGCCAGGGCGCGTAGGTGTGGCGCACCAGGCCGCGCTGGCCGAACAGGTAGCTGGCCGCGCTCTTCCAGGTGCTCCACTTCCACAGCGTGCCGTCGCGGCGCAGGTTGTTGACCGTCTGCCGCAGCGTGTCGACCAGGAACACCAGGGTCACGCGGCGCATCCACTTGATGCGCCAGTGATGGTCCCCGCCCAGCGCCTGGTACAGGTCGAAGGCCACGCACTTGTGCTCGGACTCTTCCGCCGAGTGCCACAGCCACAGCGTGCGCAGACGCTCGTCTTCGGTGCCCAGGAAGTCCGGGTTCGTCAGCATGAAATCGGCCAGGATCGCAGTGAAATGCTCGTTGGCGGCGGTGGCGGCCAGCCAGTGGCGTACGTCCACGCCGTCCAGCATCTTCATGCGCTCCTTGGCACGCGGTCCCCAGGTGTTCTGCAGGCCGAGCTTGTCCAGGTGCTCGTTGTAGAGGCTGTGCAGGCGGCGGTGCGTGGCTTCCTGGCCGATGAAGCCCTGGACCTCGGCCCGGTACTTCTCCTGCTTTTCCGGCGGCAGGGCCTTGAAGCCGTCGCGCACCGAGTCGATGAAGAACTGCTCGCCCACCGGAAAGCTCATCGACAGCGCGTTGAACAGCGCCGTGCGGAAGGCGTCGCCGCCGCACCAGTGGCGGGGGATCGGCTTTTCCATGTCGACGAGCAGGCGGCGGACGACGAGATCGGTCATGATCGGGATGCTCTCATCCGTTGTCGGTACTGTCAAGTACCACCGCATTCCATGTCCGAATTCGCCGTTCTCGAACTCGCTCCCGGTGCCTCCCAGCATCGCAGCCGCCTGCTGGAAGGCATGGCGCACGCCGTCGCCGCCAAGGGCTATGGCGAGACGACCATCGCCGACATCGTGCGCGAGGCGAGCGTGTCGCGCCGGACCTTCTACGAGCACTTCTCCACCAAGGCGGAGTGCCTGGTGGCGCTGTACGAGGCGGCCAGCCGCAATGCGCTGAAGGTGCTGCGCGACGCGATCGACCCGGCGCGCGACTGGGAGGCGCAGGTCGAACACGCCACTGCGGCTTACCTCGGCGCGATGGCGGCCAATCCGGTGCTGATGCGCACGCTGTTCATCGAGATCCTGCACGTCGGTGACGAGGGCCTGGCCGCGCGCCGCCGGCTGAATCAGGAGATCGCCGACTTCATCCGCGCGCGCGTGGCGATGCCGCCGGAGCTGGCGATGGCGGTGGTGGGCGGCATCCACGAGCTGGTGCTGCAGGCGATCGAGGACGGCAAGGTGTCGGAGCTGCCGCAGATCACCGGGGCGGCGGTGGCGCTGGTGAAGGCGGTGGCGCACCGCTGAAGAAAAGAGCGACCCGCAGGCCGCTCTTGGAAGCTCTGGATTCCCGCCTGAGCGGGAATGACGGGCTCAGGAGTGGAACTTCACCACCAGCGGCACGATCAGCAGCGCCACGATGTTGATGATCTTGATCAGCGGGTTGACCGCCGGGCCGGCCGTGTCCTTGTAGGGGTCGCCCACGGTGTCGCCGGTGACGGCGGCCTTGTGCGCTTCGGAGCCCTTGCCGCCGTGGTGGCCGTCTTCGATGTACTTCTTGGCGTTGTCCCAGGCGCCGCCGCCCGTGCACATGGAGATGGCGACGAACAGGCCCGTCACGATGGTTCCCATGAGCAGGCCGCCCAGCGCCTTGGGGCCGAGGATCAGGCCCACCAGGATAGGCACCACCACCGGCAGCAGCGAGGGGATCATCATTTCCTTGATCGCCGCCTTGGTCAGCATGTCCACCGCTACGTCGTACTGCGGCTTGGCCGTGCCTTCCATGATGCCGGCGATCTCGCGGAACTGGCGGCGCACTTCCACCACCACCGAGCCGGCGGCGCGGCCGACGGCCTCCATCGCCATCGCGCCGAACAGGTAGGGAATCAGGCCGCCGATGAACAGGCCGATGATCACCATCGGGTCGCTCAGGTCGAAGGTGATCTGGCGGCCGTAGCTCTCCAGCTTGTGCGTGTAGTCGGCAAACAGCACCAGCGCGGCCAGGCCGGCGGAGCCGATCGCGTAGCCCTTGGTCACTGCCTTGGTGGTGTTGCCCACGGCGTCCAGCGGGTCGGTGATGTCGCGCACGCTGGAGGGCAGGTCGGCCATCTCGGCGATGCCGCCGGCGTTGTCGGTGATGGGGCCATAGGCGTCGAGCGCCACCACGATGCCGGCCATCGACAGCATGGAGGTCGCGGCGACGGCGATGCCGTACAGGCCGGCCAGCGTGTAGGAGGCGATGATGGCGGCGCAGACGAACAGCACCGGCCAGGCGGTGGAACGCATCGACACGCCGAGACCGGCGATGATGTTGGTGCCGTGGCCGGTGGTGGAGGCTTGCGCGATGTGCTTCACCGGCGAGTACTGGGTGCCGGTGTAGAACTCGGTGATCCACACCAGCGCGCCGGTCAGCACCAGGCCGACCACGCAGGCGCCGAACAGCTTCATCTGGCTGCCGGTGGCGGTGATCGCGTTGTCCGGCATCAGCCACCTGGTGACGAAGAAGAAGGCGATCAGCGACAGCACGCCGGCAATGGCCAGGCCCTTGTACAGGGCCGGCATCACGTTCTTCATGCCGGGCGAGGCCTTGACGAAGAAGCAGCCGATGATCGAGGCGATGATGGACACGCCGCCCAGCGCCAGCGGGTAGAGCACCGCGTTGACGCGCGCGCCGGCGACCATCAGCGCGCCCAGCACCATGGTGGCGATCAGCGTCACCGCATAGGTCTCGAACAGGTCGGCGGCCATGCCGGCGCAGTCGCCGACGTTGTCGCCCACGTTGTCGGCGATCACCGCGGGGTTGCGCGGGTCGTCCTCGGGGATGCCGGCTTCCACCTTGCCCACCAGGTCGGCGCCGACGTCGGCGCCCTTGGTGAAGATGCCGCCGCCCAGACGGGCGAAGATCGAGATCAGCGAGGAGCCGAAGGCAAAGCCGATCAGCGGGTTGAGCATCGTCGCCAGGTTCCGGTCCGGCGTCAGGTTGCCGTTGCCGGCCAGGAACCAGTAGAAGCCGGTCACGCCCAGCAGGCCGAGGCCCACCACCAGCATGCCGGTGATGGCGCCGCCGCGGAAGGCGACGTCCAGCGCCGGCCCGATGCCGCGCGTGGCCGCCTGCGCGGTGCGCACGTTGGCGCGCACCGAGACGTTCATGCCGATGAAGCCGCAGGCGCCCGAAAGCACCGCGCCGATGACGAAGCCGATGGCCGTGGTGGCGTCGAGGAAGATGCCGATCAGGATCGCCAGCACGACGCCGACGATGCCGATGGTCTTGTATTGCCGCGCCAGGTAGGCGGCCGCGCCGGTCTGGATGGCGGCCGAGATTTCCTGCATCCGGGCATTGCCAGCGTCCTGGCTCAAGATCCAGCCACGTGCCCAGAAACCGTAAACCACGGCCGCAAGGCCGCAGACAAGCGCCAGGATCAGCGCCGAGTTGCCAGTCATGAAGTTTCTCCTGTCGTTTCGCTTGAGTCTTCGTGAGGGCGCCAACGCCGCGGAGCCCCCGCTGCGTTGCTTCCTCGTGGCTCCAGCGATAGGAGACGATTGGCCAACGGGCGGAATATATAGGCAAAGCGATGACAGTCCTACGGCGCCGGCGGGAATGCGGCGTCCGCCCCACTAAAATCAGGGTTTCTCCCGAGCCAACGCTAGTCCTTTCCCTTAACGCCAGAACCATGTCCCTCGACCTCGTCACCCCCGGCAAGAACGTCCCCGAAGCCTTCAACGTCATCATCGAGATCCCGATGAATGCCGACCCGATCAAGTACGAGGTCGACAAGGAGACCGGCGCCATCTTCGTGGACCGCTTCATGTCCACGGCCATGCACTACCCCACCAACTACGGCTACGTGCCCAAGACCATCAGCGGCGACGGCGATCCGGTCGACGTGCTGGTGATCACGCCGGTGCCGCTGATCCCCGGCGTGGTGGTGCCCTGCCGCCCGATCGGCATCCTGAAGATGCAGGACGAGGCCGGCGAGGACGGCAAGGTGCTGGCCGTGCCCACCGACAAGATCCTCTCGATCTACACGCAGTGGCAGAAGCCGGAAGACCTGAACCCGATGCGCCTGAAGACCATCTCGCACTTCTTCGAGCACTACAAGGACCTCGAGCCGGGCAAGTGGGTGAAGGTGCTGGGCTGGGAAGGCCCGGAAAGCGCGAAGAAGGAAGTCCTCGACGGCATCGAGGCGTACAAGAAGGCGCACCCGAACGGCTGAGGCCGCGCGGCGCGGGCGTGGCTCGGCTTCATCGCCGCCTACGCCTGCTGGGGGTGCCCATCCCACAGGGTTGTACGCGCCCGCCCCGTAGATTGGTCATGACCGGCCCGCCAAGCGCGGGCCGTTCCGTTTCAACCATCTACGAGGACCGCATGAGCGACAAAATTGCCTTCGAGGACGCCGTGGACCTGCTGGATGCAGACCACAAGGCCGTCAAATCCCTGTTCATCGAATTCAACGGGCTCTCCGACGACCAGGCCCCGGCGGCCGACCGGCAGGCTGTGGCCCTGAAGATCTGCCAGGCGCTGACCGTGCACGCCCAGCTGGAAGAAGAACTGTTCTACCCGGCGGTGCGCCAGGCCATCGGCGACGACGCGCTGATGGACGAAGCCATCCTGGAGCACGCGGAAGCCAAGGAGATGATCGCCCGGATCCAGGAGATGGATGCGGAGGACGAAGCCTTCGACGACACCGTCAAGGAACTGGGCATCGACATCGACCACCACGTTCAGGAAGAGCGCGGGGAGATCTTCCTGAAGGCGCGCCAGGCGGACCTGGACCTGCGGGGCATGGTGCCTGCGCTCGCCAAGCGCAAGGAACAGCTGCAGAAGAAGGCGGCGATGCCCGCGAAGGCGGCCGCATGAAGGCGCTCGTCTACAACGGTCCGCGGGACGTCAAGGTCAAGGAAGTGCCCGACGCGAAGATCGAACGGCCCACCGACGTCCTGGTGAAGATCACCAGCACCAACATCTGCGGCTCGGACCTGCACATGTACGAGGGTCGGACCAACATGGAGCCGGGCCGCATCCTGGGCCACGAGAACCTCGGCGAAGTGATCGAGATCGGCACCGCCGTCGACCGGGTCAAGGTCGGCGACCGCGTCTGCCTGCCGTTCAACATCGGCTGCGGCTTCTGCGAGAACTGCGAGAAGGGCCTGTCGGGCTTTTGCCTCACCTGCAACCCGGGAATGGCCGGCGCGGCCTACGGCTTCGCGGGCATGGGCCCGTACAGCGGTGGCCAGGCCGAATACCTGCGCGTGCCCTACGGCGACTACAACTGCCTGATCCTGCCGCGCGGCTCCGAGGAAAAGGAAAGCGACTACGTGATGCTGGCGGACATCTTCCCGACCGGCTACCACGCCACCGAGCTCGCCGGCGTGCAGCCCGGGGACAACGTGGTGATCTACGGAGCCGGCCCCGTCGGCCTGATGGCGGCGTATTCCGCAATGATCAAGGGCGCGGCCATGGTGATGGTGGTCGACACGCACAAGGACCGCCTGGCGCTGGCGGAGAAGATTGGAGCCATCGCCATCGACGACACCGGGGCCGCCGGCGTGGAGCGCATCATGGAGCTCACCGGGGGCAAGGGCGCGGACCGCGGCTGCGAATGCGTGGGCTACCAGTGCTGCAACATGCACCGCGAGGAGGTGCCGAACCTCACGATGAACAACCTGGTGAAGACCGTCAAGGCGGCGGGCTCCATCGGCGTGGTCGGCGTGTTCGTGCCGGAAGACCCGAACGCCGAGGACAGGCTGGAGAAGCGCGGCCAGATGGCCTTCGACTTCGGCGCCTTCTGGTTCAAGGGCCAGCGCATGGCGACCGGCCAGGCCAACGTCAAGGCCTACAACCGCTTCCTGAGCCGCTTGATCGAGAAGGACAAGGTCAAGCCTTCCTGGATCGTGTCGCACGAGATCCCGCTGGAGCAGGCGCCGCAGGCCTACGAGAAGTTCGACAAGCGGGAGAAGGGCTGGACGAAGGTCGTGCTGAAACCGGGCATGAAGAAGGCCTAGTCCTCGCGGCGGAAGGGCGTGCGCTCCTGCAAGTGCTGCAGGTAGCTCTCCACGCCCTTGCCCTCCCGCGCCAGGAACTTCTCCACCGCATCCGCGAACGCCGGATGCGCAAGCCAGTGGGCGCTGCTGGTCTTCACGGGCAGCAGCGCCCGCGCCATCTTGTGCTCGCCCTGCGCGCCGCCCTCGAAGCTGCGATAGCCGTTGGCGATGCACCAGGCCAGCGGCTGGTAGTAGCAGGCCTCGAAGTGCAGCGAGTCGACCCGCTCCAGCGCCCCCCAATAACGGCCATAAGCCACGCCGTCGGCGATGCCGATCAGGCTGCTCGCGATGCGCTTGCCGTTGCGCTCGGCGACGAACAGCAGCCAGTTCTCCGGCATGGTCGCGGCCATGCGGCGGAAGAAGTCGCGCGTGAGGTAGGGCGCGTTGCCGTGTTCGAGGTAGGTGCGCTCGTAGCAGCGGTAGAAGAAGTCCCAGTCGGTGGTGGCGATCGCCTTGCCTTCGAGAGCCCGGAAGGTGACGCCGGCCTCGGCGACCTTGCGCCGCTCCTGGCGGATCTTCTTGCGCTTCTCCTGCGCCAGGCTGGCGAGGAAGGCGTCGAAGTCCGTCCAGCCGGCGTTGGTCCAGTGGAATTGGACGGTGTGGCGCAGCATGAGGCCGTGGGCGGCGCACGCCGCGATGTCGTCCTCGTTGCCGAACAGCAGGTGGAAGGACGAGAGCTTGTTGCGCCGGCACAGCGTCAGCACTTCGGCGACCAGCGCGGCGCGCGCCGCGCCATCGCGGGCCAGCAGGCGCGGCCCCGGCACCGGCGTGAACGGCACCGCGGTCAGGCCCTTGGGGTAGTAGCGCACCCCGTGCTGCTCGTAGGCGTTGGCCCAGGCCCAGTCGAACACGTACTCGCCGTAGGAATGGTCCTTGAAGTACAGCGCGCAGGCGGCCTGCAGCTCGTCGCCGTGCCACAAGGTCAGGAAGTGCGCATCCCAGCCGGTGTCGGCGGTCGCGCTGCCGCTTTCGTGCAGCGCCGCGAGGTACTCGTGGCGCATGAAGGGCGAGCCGCCGGAGCGGGCCAGCAGCTCGTTCCAGGCGCGGGCGTCGACGTCGCCCGGCGCGCGCAGCACCCGGGTGACATAATCTTTTGCCCTGTCAGGCAAGGCTTTCATGGCACTCACAATCTGTACGGCCCAGTTGAACGTCATCGTCGGCGACACGGCGGGCAACGCGCAAAAAATCATCGCCGCGGCGCGTTCGGCCTACGAGCAGGGCGCGCGCCTGGTGCTCACCCCGGAGCTGTCGATCTGCGGCTATCCCGCCGAAGACCTGCTGCTGCGTCCCGCCTTCATGGCCGCCTGCGATGATGCCGTGAAAACGGTGGCCCGCGAGCTGGCGGGGTTGAAGGGCCTGCACGTGCTGGTGGGCCACCCGCATGGCACCGCGAGCCGAGGCAAGTCGGTGCAGGTGCAGCACCGCTACAACGCCGCCAGCGTGCTGTGCGAAGGCAAGGTGCTGGAAACCTATGCCAAGCGCGAACTGCCGAACTACCAGGTCTTCGACGAGTACCGCTATTTCATCCGCGGCCAGGGCACCTGCGTGTTCCAGGTCGAAGGCATCAACGTCGGCGTGCTGATCTGCGAGGACGCCTGGTTCGAGGAACCGGCGCAGCTGGCGATGTCCTCGGGCGCGCAGCTGCTGGTCGTGCCCAATGCCTCGCCCTACCACGCCAACAAGGACGACGAGCGTTTCGCCCGGATGGGGGAGCGCGCCCGCGCCGTGGAACTGCCGCTGATCTACGCGCACTGCGTGGGCGGCCAGGACGAGGTGGTCTTCGACGGCGCTTCGTTTGCCGTCAACGCCGACGGCAAGCTCGCCGCGCTGGCGAAAAGCTTCGAGGAAGACCTGTTCTTCGTGCAGGCGGAGATCGCCCCCGACGCGGGCCCGGTGCGCCTCTCGGGCCAGCTGGCGCCGCAGCCCGATGCGGACGGCGAGCTCTGGCACGCGCTGGTGCTGGGCGTGCGCGACTACATAGGCAAGAACGGTTTCCCGGGCGTGCTGCTGGGCCTGTCCGGCGGCATCGACTCCGCGCTGGTGCTGGCCATCGCCGTCGACGCGCTCGGCGCCGACAGGGTGCGGGCAGTGATGATGCCGTCGCCCTACACCGCGGACATCTCGTGGATCGATGCGCGCGAGATGGCGAAGCGCCTGGGCGTGCGTTACGACGAGATCTCGATCAAGCCGGAGTTCGAGGCCTTCAAGGCATCGCTGGCGCAGGAGTTCGCCGGGCTGCCGGAGGACACCACGGAAGAAAACATCCAGGCGCGCATCCGCGGCGTGCTGCTGATGGCGCTGTCCAACAAGTTCGGCTCCATCGTGTTGACCACCGGCAACAAGAGCGAGATGGCCACCGGCTACTGCACGCTGTACGGCGACATGGCCGGCGGCTTCGCCGTGATCAAGGACGTGCTGAAGACGGCGGTGTTCCGCCTCGCGCGCTGGCGCAACGCCAACGATCCCTTCGGCACCGGCGCCAATCCGATTCCCGAGCGGATCATCACCCGGCCGCCCAGTGCCGAACTGCGGCCGGACCAGACGGACCAGGACAGCCTGCCCCCTTACGAAATCCTCGACGGCATCCTCACGCGCTACATGGAAAACGACATGGGCATCGAGGAGATCGTGGCCGAAGGCTTCGACCGCGCCACGGTGGCACGCGTGGCGCGCCTGATCCGCATCAACGAATACAAGCGGCGGCAGGCCCCGGTGGGCATCCGCGTGACGCACCGGAGTTTCGGCAAGGATTGGCGCTATCCTATTACCGGTAAATTCCTGGCCTGACCACAACGAATCCGGAGAGCGAGCGCCCCATGAAACAGATCACCGCCATCGTCAAACCCTTCAAGCTGGAGGAAGTCCGCGAGGGGCTGGCCGAATGCGGCGTGACCGGGTTGACCGTGACCGAGGTCAAGGGCTTCGGCCGCCAGAAGGGCCACACCGAGCTCTATCGCGGCGCCGAATACGTGGTGGACTTCCTGCCGAAGGTGAAGGTCGAAGTGGTGGTGAAGGACGACGACGTCGAGCGCTGCATCGAGGCCATCATCAAGGCCGCCCGCACGGGCAAGATCGGCGACGGCAAGATCTTCATCACCAACGTGGAGCGCATCGTGCGCATCCGCACGGGCGAGCTGGACGAATCGGCGGTTTGAGGCGGCGCTGATGCCTGCGTAGGGTGGGTTCGCGCAGCGACCCCACCATCCCTAGATCTGCGACAGGTCCATCTTCCTGGGACTGCGACCCGCCGCTTCCACCAGCTCCTGCAGCAGCGGTGCCGGCTCCGCCCCCACCGTCAGCATCTCCATCTGCCCGTCGTTCATGAACCCGTGCTCCACGCCTTGCCGCAGGAAGGCGAGCAGCGACTGGTAGTAGCCGCCGGTATCCAGCAGCCCGATCGGCTTGCCGTGGACGCCGATGTGCCGCCACGTCCACACCTCGAAGAATTCCTCGAAGGTGCCGATGCCGCCCGGCAAGGCCAGGAAGGCGTCTGCGCGCTCGGCCATCATGCTCTTGCGCTGGTGCATGGTGTCCACCACGTGCAGCTCCGTGCAATCGCGCTTGGCCCATTCGCGCACCACCATCGAGTGCGGAATGACGCCGACGACGCGCGCGCCGGCGGCCAGTGCCGCATCGGCCAGCACGCCCATCAGGCCGTTGTTGCCGCCGCCGTAGACCAGCTGGCCGCCATGGCGGCCGATCCAGGTGCCGACCTCGGCGGCGACCTGCGCGTAGCGCGCATCCGCGCCGGGGCGCGAGCCGCAATAGACGCAGAGCGAGAAAGCCGGCGTCATGCGGAGAAGCGCTGCACCAGGGCGGCGATCCAGATGCCGCCGCACACCAGCAGCGCCAGCAGGACCGCGGCGCTGCCCATGTCCTTGGCGCGCTTGGACAGCGGGTGCCGTTCCAGCCCGATGCGGTCGATGGCGGCTTCGACGGCGGTGTTCAGCAGTTCGATCGCCATCAGCATCAGCACCGAGCCGGCCAGCAGCGCCACCTCGACCCAGCTGCGTCCGAGCCAGAAGGCCGCGGGCACGAGCACGATGGCGGCCAGCGCCTCCTGGCGAAAGGCGGTCTCGTCCCAGCCGGCGCGCAGGCCGGCCAGCGAGTAGCCGGCGGCATGCCAGACGCGACTGAGGCCCGAACGCAGTTTCTGGGGATTCACCACGTCGTTCATGGCGTCATGGGTGGTCGTCATCGCGCGATTGTCACCGACGGCGCATCGACCAGCCGCGTGCCCGCCAGCACGTCGTGCCAGAACTGCCGCTGGGGGTGGAAACGGGACAACAACGCCCAGAACAGCACCCAGGCCACCAGCGCATAGAACACGGGCTTCCAGTCGCTGACGCGTTGCTGGGCGAAGAACGCCACCGGCGGGATCACCCAGAGGGAGCAGGTGGCATAGCGCAGCCAGGCGCGCGCCCGGGTGACCGGACGGCCATGCGCATCGACGATCCGGATGCGCCAGGTCTGCATCGGCAAGGTGCGGCCCTTGCCCCAGCTCCAGGTGAAGTACAGGCCCAGCACCAGCCAGATCACGGCGATCAGCGCGAGCCGGCCATGCAGGGCGTGGCGCATCTGGATGACGACGGAGAACACGAAGGCGGTGGCCAGGGCGATCGCGAACGCCAGGAAGCCTTCGTAGAAGAGCGATGCCATGCGGCGGCGCAGGCTGGGCGCGGCCAGCGAAAGGGAATCGGTCAAGGGCTGGGAGTCGTCAGCGTGCCCGGTTGGGGCAGCAGCGTGTTGTGGTCGATCTGGCCGGGCGCGACGGCGATGCGCGCGTTCCTGTTCTCCGCCTTCTTGCCCTTGGGCGTGGCGGCCAGCTTCTGCGGCTGCACCGGCTGGACGGCGGCGGCCGTGGGCGGCACCGGCTTGCCGGCGCCGGCGGCGAGCTTCTTCTTTTCCTCGGGCGGCAGGGCCTGGTAGGCCTCCCACTTGGCGCGCTTGTCGTCCGAGGGCAGGGTCTGCGCCTCGGCGAAGTTCAGCCGGGCCTGGGTGCGCTGCTGCGGCGACAGGGCCGCCCACTCCGCCATGCGGCTGTGCAGGCGGGCCTGTTCGCCCGGCGGCATGGTGGGGAAATTGGACGACACGGCCAGCCACTTGCGCTTGTGCGCTTCGCCCAGGCGGCTCCAGCTGGCGGCCAGCGGCTCCAGGGCCTGCTTCTGGCGGGCGCTCAGCTCGGCCCAGGTGGGGGACGATTCGGCCTTGGGGGCGGAGGACGGGCGCGCCGGGACGGCCCGCGCGGCAACCGGGGGCTTGGCAGTGGCAGCCTGGGAGGCGGAAGGCGACGGGGCCGGCAGGGGATCGGCCGCCCACGCCAGGCTGCCCAGGCACGCCGCGCCAAGCAAGGCGGCGGCGAGGAGGGCGTTCGGGTGGCTGGGCGGCGTCATGGTCCGGGCGACGCGGCTATTCGCGGCCGGACTTGAGGAACTGGACGAACCCGGGGTCGGCATAGGCCGCCGGCGGCAGGTCATCGGTCAGCAGGGCCGCATCGACTTCGGCGATTTCGCTCGCCCGGCGGTCGGCCTGGATGACGTGGATGAACACCAGGCCGCCGACGAGGGCGACCAGGGGCAGGACGGAGGCAACGCGGTTCCAGAGGCTCAAGCCTTCGCCCAGTGTGGCGGCGCCGCCACGGCCCACTAGGACCGGCGCGTGCACTTCGGCCTGCTTGCGCGCTTCCAGGGCGCGCACGCGCGCGGCGCGCAGGCGTTCCCGTACTTCGTAGCTCAGCTCGTCCGTGCCCGCGGAAAGGCGTGCGGCCACCGCACGGCCGAACCGGTCCGCCGGGGGCGGGAGCAGGAGGTCGTTGGTGGTGGTCATAGTTGTATTCCCTTTGCCTTCAGTGCTTTGCTGAGGGCGGCGACCGCCCGCGAACAGTGCGTCTTGACACTGCCCTCGGAGCAGCCCATGGCCGCCGCCGTCTCGGCTACGTCCATGTCCTCCCAGTAACGCATCAAAAACGCTTCGCGTTGACGGGCGGGCAGTTCCAGGATCTCGGTTTCGATCTCTCGCAAGATCTGAGCCCGCCTTGTGGAATCCTCCGCACTCTCGACCTGCTGAGACTTGTCCGCCGAGGAATAAGTTTCCAGCAGGTCGAAATCTCCGTCCTCCGAAGAGGATTCGAAGTCGCTCATGTTCGAAAACAGGGCGTTGCGGGTCTTCTGCCGGCGGAACCAGTCCAGCGTGCAGTTGGACAGGATGCGCTGGAACAGCATCGGCAGCTCGTTGGCCGGCTTGTCCGCATAGTGTTCGGCCAGCTTCATCATGCTGTCCTGCACGATGTCCAGCGCCGACTCCTCCTCGCGGACGTGGTAGACGGTCCGCTTGAAAGCCCGCTTCTCGACGCTCTGCAGGAAATCGGAAAGTTCGCGGTCGGTTGCCAAAGAGTCCGTCGGGCGGGGAGGAAAGCCGGAAATTATGGCATTGACGACCTGCCCTCTTGGGCAAGTTCTGTTGCAGTGCGATAATGCGCCTGCAAGTCAAAAGGCAAACGAGCCCGGATCCGGCGGCGCAACCAGCCCGCCCATGGCCCGAGGTTCTAAGTTCCGACACTGCCTCACGAGGGCGTGTGAAGGAGCACCCAAGGTTTTTCGTTCCCGAAATCCGAAAGGTTCATCATGGAAATCTCCCGCACGGAGCTCAGCTCCGCGGCCGCCGCTTCCGGCGGCCAAAGCCAGGATCTCCGCGGCGCTGAAATCCTCGTCAAGGCCCTCCAGGCCGAGGGCGTGAAGTACGTCTGGGGCTACCCGGGCGGCGCGGTGCTGCACATCTACGACGCTTTCTACAAGCAGGACACCATCCAGCACGTGCTGGTGCGCCACGAACAGGCGGCGGTCCATGCGGCCGACGGCTATGCGCGCGCCACCGGCGACGTCGGCGTGGCCCTGGTCACCTCCGGCCCCGGCGTCACCAACGCGGTCACGGGCATCGCCACCGCGTACATGGACTCCATCCCGATGGTGATCATCACCGGGCAGGTGCCGACGGCCGCGATCGGCCTCGACGCCTTCCAGGAATGCGACACCGTGGGCATCACGCGCCCCGTGGTGAAGCACAACTTCCTGGTGAAGGACGTGCGCAACCTCGCCGAGGTGCTGAAGAAGGCCTTCCACATCGCCCGCAGCGGCCGTCCCGGCCCGGTGGTGGTGGACATCCCCAAGGACGTCTCCTTCAACAAGACGCCGTATGCGGGCTACCCGGCCAGCGTCGAGATGCGTTCGTACAAGCCGGTGCACAAGGGCCACGGCGGCCAGATCCGCAAGGCGGTGCAGCTGCTGATGAACGCCAAGCGGCCGTACATCTACACCGGCGGCGGCGTCATCCTGGGCAACGCCACCGACGAACTGCGCACGCTGGCCAACCTGCTCGGGTATCCGGTCACCAACACGCTGATGGGCCTGGGCGCCATCTCCGGCACCGATCCCAAGTTCCTGGGCATGCTGGGCATGCACGGAACCATCGAAGCCAACAACGCAATGCAGAACTGCGACGTGCTGCTGGCCGTGGGCGCGCGCTTCGACGACCGCGTGATCGGCAACCCCAAGCACTTCGCCTCCAGCGACCGCAAGATCATCCACATCGACGTCGACCCGTCCAGCATCTCCAAGCGGGTGAAGGTCGACATCCCGATCGTGGGCGACGTGAAGGACGTGCTGGCGGACCTGATCGCCAGCATCCGGGAGGCCGGCGCCCGGCCGGACGCCGGCGCGCTGGGCGCTTGGTGGGAGCAGATCGACGGCTGGCGCAAGCGCGACTGCCTGAAGTACGACCACGGCAACAAGGACGTGATCAAGCCGCAGCGCGTGATCGAGACGCTCTGGAACATGACCAAGGACACCGAGACGTACATCACGTCCGACGTCGGCCAGCACCAGATGTGGGCCGCGCAGTTCTACAAGTTCCAGGAGCCGCGCCGCTGGATCAACTCCGGCGGCCTGGGCACCATGGGCGTGGGCATTCCCTATGCCATGGGCATCAAGCTCGCGAAGCCCGACGCGGAAGTGTTCTGCGTGACCGGCGAGGGATCGGTGCAGATGTGCATCCAGGAGCTCTCGACCTGCCTGCAGTACAACACGCCGATCAAGATCGTCTCGCTGAACAACCGCTACCTGGGCATGGTGCGCCAGTGGCAGCAGCTCGATTACGAGGGCCGCTACAGCCACAGCTACATGGACGCGCTGCCCAACTTCGTGAAGCTCGCCGAGGCCTATGGCCACGTCGGCATGCTGATCGAGAAGCCGCAGGACATCGAACCGGCGCTGCGCGAGGCCCGCAAGCTGAAGGACCGCACCGTGTTCATGGACTTCCGCACCGACCCCACCGAGAACGTCTGGCCGATGGTGAAGGCGGGCCAGGGCATCACCGAGATGCTGCTCGGTTCCGAGGATCTCTAACCCTTAACGGACGGCAAATCTATTGGTTGCCGAGCCCGCTGCTTACCGGCAGCGGGGGAGGGCACCGAAAAGAGGCGCCGGTTTGACATGAAGCACATCATTGCCGTGCTGCTCGAGAACGAGCCCGGCGCCCTGTCCCGCGTGGTGGGCCTGTTCTCGGCCCGCGGCTACAACATCGAATCGCTCACCGTGGCGCCGACGGAAGACCCGTCGCTGTCGCGCATGACGATCCAGACCACGGGCTCCGACGACGTGATCGAGCAGATCACCAAGCACCTGAACCGCCTCATCGAGGTGGTCAAGGTGGTCGACCTCACCGAAGGCGCCTACACCGAGCGCGAGCTCATGATGGTGAAGGTGCGCGCGGTGGGCAAGGAGCGCGAGGAGATGAAGCGCATGGCCGACATCTTCCGCGGCCGCATCATCGACGTCACCGAGAAGAGCTACACCATCGAGCTCACCGGCGACCAGAGCAAGAACGACGCCTTCCTGGTCGCCATCGACCGCACCGCGATCCTCGAGACGGTGCGCACGGGCGCCAGCGGCATCGGCCGCGGCGAGCGCATCCTGCGCGCCTGAACCCCTTTCACCCAACCCATTTCACCCCGGAGAGACTCATGAAGGTTTTTTACGACAAGGACTGTGACCTCAGCCTGATCAAGGGCAAGACGGTCGCCATCATCGGCTACGGCTCGCAGGGCCATGCGCACGCGCAGAACCTGAACGACAGCGGCGTCAAGGTCGTCGTCGGCCTGCGCAAGGGCGGCGCCAGCTGGCCCAAGGTCGAAAAGGCCGGCCTGAAGGTCGCCGAAGTCGCCGACGCCGTGAAGGCCGCCGACGTCGTCATGATCCTGCTGCCCGACGAGCAGATCGCCACCGTCTACAAGAACGACGTCGAGCCGAACATCAAGCAGGGCGCGTCCCTCGCGTTCGCCCACGGCTTCAACGTGCACTACGGCCAGGTCGTGCCGCGCGCCGACCTCGACGTCTGGATGGTCGCGCCCAAGGCCCCGGGCCACACCGTGCGCAACACCTACACCCAGGGCGGCGGCGTGCCCCACCTGGTGGCCGTGCATGCCGACAAGAGCGGCAAGGCCCGGGACCTGGCGCTGTCGTACGCGATGGCCAACGGTGGCGGCAAGGCCGGCATCATCGAGACCAACTTCCGCGAAGAGACCGAGACCGACCTGTTCGGCGAGCAGGCCGTGCTGTGCGGCGGCACCGTGGAGCTGATCAAGGCCGGCTACGAGACGCTGGTGGAAGCCGGCTACGCGCCCGAGATGGCCTACTTCGAGTGCCTGCACGAGCTGAAGCTGATCGTGGACCTGATCTACGAAGGCGGCATCGCGAACATGAACTACTCGATCTCGAACAACGCCGAGTACGGCGAGTACGTGACCGGCCCGCGCATCATCACCGAGGAGACCAAGAAGGTGATGAAGCAGGTGCTGAAGGACATCCAGACCGGCGAGTACGCCAAGAGCTTCATCATCGAGAACCGCGCCGGCGCCCCCACGCTGCAGTCGCGCCGCCGCCTGAACGGCGAGCACTCGATCGAGGTGGTCGGCGAGCAGCTGCGCGCCATGATGCCCTGGATCAAGAAGAACAAGCTGGTGGATCAGTCGCGCAACTGATCGTTGCGCTTCCCTCGAGGGGCTAGGTGCTACCTAGTCCCAAGCCCCCAGCACCTAGCCCCTGTGTAAGGCCCGCTCTGCGGGCCTTACACTTGCGCCCATGCACGACGGACACGAGGACGAATTTCCCGCCGAGGGAGTGGTGGTGCGCAAGCGCCGCAAGGGCATCTACATCCTGCCCAACCTGTTCACGCTGGCGGCGCTGTTCGGGGGCTTCTACTCGGTGGTGATGGCCATGAACGGGCGCTTCGACCTGGCGGGATTCGGGGTCCTGAGCGCCATGGTGCTGGATAGCCTGGACGGCCGCGTGGCGCGGATGACCAACACGCAGAGCGCTTTCGGCGAGCAGATGGATTCGCTTTCCGACATGGTGTCCTTTGGCGCCGCTCCCGGCCTGATCGCCTACGAATGGGCCTTGAAGGGCCTGGGCCGCTGGGGCTGGATCGCCGCCTTCGTCTACTGCTCCTGCGCCGCGTTGCGGCTGGCACGCTTCAACGTCAACACCGGCGTGGTCGACAAGCGCTACTTCCAGGGCCTGCCTTCGCCGGCCGCCGCGGCGCTGGTCGTCGGCTTCATCTGGCTGATGGACGACTACCAGGTCAAGCCCTACGACGTGGTGTGGATCATGTTCGCGGTGGCGCTGTTCGCCGGCCTGACCATGGTGACCAACGTGCCCTTCTACAGCTTCAAGGACATCCAGATGAAGAAGACGGTGCCCTTCGTGGTGATCGTGCTCATCGCCCTGGGCTTCGCCTTCATCGCCATCCACCCGCCGGTGGTGCTGTTCGGGGTCTTCGTGATCTACGGCCTCTCGGGCTACGTCGTCTACGGCTGGCGCAAGTACAAGGGCATCCGCACCAGCATGATCAGTACCTCGACCGACGAACCCGAAGAAAGTGGTTTGCACCGATAGGCAATCACTCCAAAAAGTCGCTATGCGACTTTTTGGAGTGGCTGGTCAGTGTGAAGAGGCCCGGCAAAGCCGGATCCTCTTCACAAGTGGGACCGCGCTGCATGTTATTCCGCGCGGTCCTCGAAAAGGCTCCCGCGCAGCGGCACGTGGACCGAGCGGAGCATCGCGCAGTCCGGTCCCCCTTGTGAACCGGATCCGGCTTTGCCGGGCCGGTTCACACCATTCAGACCACTCTGAAATCCGCTAAAGCGGATTTCAGAGTGAACTGTGATACATTGGCTTCCATGAACCGCATTGCGCTGGCCCTACTGCTATCCCCCCACGGGCGGAGACGGTAGCGCGCGCGCTTTAAATTCCCGTAGACGGCCCGTTTGCACCAGCAGCGGGCCGTTTGCTTTTGGGGCTGCTGGTTCACCTTCCCAACCGAGCGAGAGATTTCCATGCCGATGTCGAAGAACCCCGCCAGCAAGTACCGCCCCTTTGCGCCGATCGGCCTGAAGGACCGCACCTGGCCGGACGCGGTGCTCACCAAGCCCCCCGTGTGGTGCAGCGTCGACCTGCGCGACGGCAACCAGGCGCTGATCGAGCCCATGGACATCCCGCGCAAGCTGCGCATGTTCCAGAAGCTGGTGGAGATCGGCTTCAAGGAGATCGAGGTCGGCTTTCCCTCGTCGTCGCAGGTCGAGTTCGACTTCCTGCGCAAGCTCATCGACGAAGACCTGATTCCCGAGGACGTGACGATCCAGGTGCTGACCCAGGCGCGCGAGCCCCTGATCCGCCGCACCTTCGAATCGCTGCAAGGCGCCCGCCGTGTCATCGTCCACCTGTACAACGCCACCGCGCCGGTGATGCGCAAGGTGGTGCTGGGGCTGGACGAGGACGGCATCGTCGAGCTCGCCACTTCCCACGCGCGGATGTTCTCCGAGCTCGCCGCGAAGCAGCCGCAGACCGACTGGATCTTCCAGTACTCGCCGGAGATGTTCTCGGGCACCGAGCTGCCCTTCGCCAAGCGCGTGGTCGACGCGGTCACCGCCGTCTGGCAGCCGACGCCGCAGCGCAAGTGCATCATCAACCTGCCGACGACGGTGGAACTGTCCACGCCGAACATCTTCGCCGACATGATCGAGTGGATGCACCGGAACATCGAGCGCCGCGATTCGGTGGTGCTCTCGGTGCACCCGCACAACGACCGCGGCACCGGTACCGCCACCGCGGAGCTGTCCGTCATGGCCGGTGCCGACCGCCTCGAAGGCTGCCTGTTCGGCAACGGCGAGCGCACCGGCAACCTCGACCTGGTCAACGTCGCGCTCAACCTGTACACGCAAGGCGTGCACCCGGGCCTCGACTTCTCGGACATCGACGAGATCCGCCGCACGGTGGAGCACTGCAACCAGCTGCCGGTGCACCCGCGCCATCCTTATGTCGGCGACCTGGTCTACACCTCGTTCTCGGGCTCGCACCAGGACGCGATCAAGAAGGCCTTTGCCGCGCGCAAGGACTCGGACCTCTGGGACATGCCTTACCTGCCGCTCGACCCCAAGGACCTGGGCCGCAGCTACGAGGCGGTGATCCGGGTCAACAGCCAGTCCGGCAAGGGTGGCATCGCCTACCTGCTGGAGGCCGAGTACGGCCTGGAGCTGCCGCGCCGCCTGCAGATCGAGTTCAGCCAGGTGGTGCAGGGCGTGATGGACCAGGACGGCAAGGAGCTGAGCGCGCAGGACCTCTGGAACCTGTTCCAGAAGGAGTACTGCGTCGGCCAGGCCGAGGTGACGCACCACGTCCAGGAAAGCGGCGACGGGGTGAGCCTGACCGCCGAGGTCAAGGCCGGCCAGGAAACGATCGCCGTGCGCGGCGAAGGCAACGGCCCCATCAACGCTTTCGTCGAAGGACTGGGCGAGGCCACGGGCCAAACCATCCGCGTGCTGGACTACCATGAGCACGCGGTCGCCGCCGGCGCCGATGCGCGCGCCGTCGCCTACCTCGAGCTGCGCGTGGGCGACCGCACGCTGTTCGGCGTGGGCAGCGACGCGAACATCGTGTCCGCCTCGCTCAAGGCCATCGTCTCGGGCCTGCAGCGCGCCGGACTCGCGACCGACAACCGGGAATCCGCATGGCAGACCAACTGATCATCTTCGACACCACGCTGCGCGACGGCGAGCAGTCGCCAGGCGCGTCCATGACGAAGGACGAGAAGCTGCGCATCGCGCGCCAGCTCGAGCGGCTGAAGGTCGACGTGATCGAGGCCGGCTTCCCGGCCAGCTCCAATGGCGACTTCGAGTCGGTGCTGGCGATCGCCGGCGCCATCAGGGACTCGGTCGTCTGCGGCCTGTCGCGCGCCAACGACCGCGACATCGCCCGCGCCGCCGAGGCGCTGAAGCCGGCGGCGCGCTCGCGCATCCACACCTTCATCGCGACCTCGGCGCTGCACATGGAGAAGAAGCTGCGCATGACGCCGGAGCAGGTGCACGAGCAGGCGAAGCTGTCGGTGCGCTTTGCCCGCAACCTGTGCGGCGACATCGAATTCTCGCCGGAAGACGGCTACCGCAGCGACGTCGATTTCCTCTGCCGCGTGCTGGAAACCGTGATCGCCGAAGGCGCGACCACGATCAATGTGCCCGACACCGTGGGCTACGCGGTGCCGGAGCTGTACGGCAACTTCATCAAGACCCTGCGCGAGCGCGTTCCCAACTCGGACAAGGCCGTCTGGTCGGTGCATTGCCACAACGACCTCGGCATGGCGGTGGCCAATTCGCTGGCCGGGGTGAAGATCGGCGGCGCGCGCCAGGTGGAATGCACCATCAACGGCCTGGGCGAGCGCGCGGGCAACTGCTCGCTGGAAGAAATCGTGATGGCCGTGAAGACCCGCAGGGACTACTTCGGCCTCGACGTCAACATCGACGCCCGCCACATCGTGCCGGCCAGCCGCATGGTGAGCCAGACCACCGGCTTCGTCGTGCAGCCGAACAAGGCGGTGGTCGGCGCCAACGCCTTCGCCCACGCCAGCGGCATCCACCAGGACGGCGTGCTCAAGGCGCGCGACACCTACGAGATCATGCGCGCCGAGGACGTCGGCTGGTCCGCCAACAAGATCGTGCTGGGCAAGCTGTCGGGCCGCAACGCCTTCAAGCAGCGCCTGCAGGACCTGGGCGTGCAGCTGGAAAGCGAGGCCGACATCAACGCGGCCTTCGCCCGCTTCAAGGAACTGGCCGACCGCAAGAGCGAGATCTTCGACGAGGACATCCTGGCGCTGGTCAGCGACGAATCGGTCGCCCACGAACAGGACAGCTATCGCCTGGTTTCACTGCGCCAGCACAGCGAGACCGGCGAGCGGCCGCATGCCGAGGTGGTCTTCACCGCCGCCGGCAAGGAAGTGCGCGGCCAGTCCGACGGCAACGGCCCGGTGGACGCTTCGCTCAAGGCGATCGAAAGCCTGGTGCAGAGCGGGGCGGAGATGGTGTTGTATTCCGTCAACGCCATCAGCGGCTCGACCGAAAGCCAGGGCGAGGTCACCGTCCGCCTGCAGAACTCCGGACGGGTGGTCAACGGCGTGGGCGCGGACCCGGATATCGTCGTGGCGTCGGCCAAGGCTTACCTCAGCGCGTTGAGCAAGCTCCAGAGCAAATCCGACCGCGTGGCAGCTCAGGGTTGAGGTAACCAAGGGTAACTACCTAGATCATAGGTGCTTGATTAGGACATATTCCTAAGTACTTGATTTGTGTAAGTTTTGCCTCCCGAAGTACACTGCGCAGCCTGTCCGTGCGTTGAGAAGTCCGAAACGTACGACGCAAGTCGTTTAGGAGTGCCGTACCCGTGAACCGAGTCGTCCGTACCGTCGCCGTCAGCCTGCTGGCCCTGGCCCTGGCGCCGCTCACGCAGGCCGCCGACCAGGCCATCGCCAAGAAGCCGCACGGCGCCGTCGCCAAGCAGGCGCGCGTCAGCAAGACCTTCCAGGGCGGCCGCACCAGCGTCATGAAGGCCAGCCGCCGCTCCGTGGTGCGCCTGGCCCCGCCCAAGCCTTCCTTCGGCCAGCTGGCCGGCCTGCACGCCACCACCGACGAACTGGACCTGCGTTCCAGCGTGGCGCTGGTGATGGACCAGGACACCAACGAGATCCTCCTGAGCAAGAACGATTCGGCCGTGCTGCCGATCGCCTCGCTCACCAAGATGATGACCGGCCTGATCATCAGCGAAGCCAAGCTGCCGATGGACGAGCAGATCACCATCACCGACGACGACGTCGACACCGAAAAACATTCGAGCTCGCGCCTGCGGGTGGGCACGACGCTGAGCCGCGGCGAACTGATGCACCTGGCGCTGATGTCGAGCGAGAACCGCGCCGCGCATGCCCTGGGCCGCACCTATCCCGGTGGCCTGAGCGCCTTCGTCGAGGCCATGAACGCCAAGGCGCAGCTGCTCGGCATGAAGGACACCCGCTACGTCGAGCCGACGGGCCTGTCCAGCCGCAACCAGTCGAGCGCGCAGGACCTGGCGCGCCTGGTGGGCACCGCCGCCACCGACCCGATGGTGCGCGAGTTCTCCACCTCGCCCGGCGCGCAGGTCGCCGTCGGCAAGCGCACCCTGCAATTCAGCAACACCAACCGCCTGGTCAAGAACCCGGCCTGGGACATCGTGGTGCAGAAAACCGGCTTCATCAACGAAGCGGGCCAGTGCCTGGTGATGCAGGCGAAGGTCGCCGGCCGCAAGCTGGTGATGGTGTTCCTGGACTCCGCCGGCAAGCTGAGCCGCATTGCCGACGCCGAGCGCGTGCGCAAGTGGATCGAGGCGAATCCGCAGAACGGCGGCAACATCGTCGTGCGGCAGGTCAGCAGCTGATCCCTGCACCCCACATAAAGAAAGCCGGCTTGCAGCCGGCTTTTTCATGGGTGGGTCAGGCCACCAGCCGCACCGCCGCCTTGTGCCCCAGCGCCCCCGAGATCTCGTTGGCGGTCGTCTGCAGCTTCGCCAGCCAGTTCTCGTCCAGCCGGTCCGCCGGCGCCGAGATCGACAAACCGGCCACCAGCCGCGCCTGGTCGTCGTAGATTCCCGCTGCCATGCAGCGCACACCCAGTTCGAGTTCCTCGTTGTCGCGCGCGATGCCGTACTGGCGCGCCTTGGCGAGCTCGCGCTCCAGCAGCGGCAGCTGCGTGATGCTGTTCTTGGTGTGGCCGGCCAGCCCGGTGCGGGTGGCGTAGGCGCGCACGCGCTGCGGATCGTCGGCAGCCAGGAACAGCTTGCCGGTGGAGGTGAGGTGCAGCGGCGCGCGGCCGCCGATGGCGCGCACCACCTGCATGCCCGAGCGCTCGCTGTAGGCGCGCTCCACGTAGACGATCTCGTCGCCCTGGCGCACGCTCAGGTTGACCGGCTGCTGGATCTGCTTGTGCAGCTCGCGCATGGGCGCCAGCGCGGCGTCGCGCACGTTCAGGCGGGCCTTCACCAGGTTGCCCAGTTCCAGCAGGCGCATGCCCAGGCGGTAGCTGCCCGCCTCGGGCCGGTCGACGAAGCGGCCGGTGGCCAGGTCGTTCAGGATCCGGTGCGTGGTGGAAGGATGCAGCCCCGTCTTCTCGCTGATCTCCTTGAGCGAGACGGCATCCTCGCGCGAAGCCAGCACGTCGATCAGCGCGAACATGCGCTCGATCACCTGGATGGTGGGAGTGGCCGCAGCCTGGTTATCGGTTTTTCGCATGGCGGAGTCATTTTACTTGGTGAAATCCAAGCAGCCCCGCCCAAGGGCAATTTGGAGAGCTCAGCCGGGAGCGCCGGGGGTCCAGTTGCCGTCCACCAGTACCTCGTGCGGGTGGAAGCGCGCCTTGTAGTTCATCTTGCCGCTCTCGGCGATCCAGTAGCCCAGGTAGACGTGCGGCAGCTTGAGCTTCTTCGCCTGGTCGATCTGCCACAGCACGCTGTAGGTGCCGTAGCTGGCGGCCGGCTCGGGCTCGTAGAAAGTGTAGACGGCGGAGATGCCGTCGTTCAGCACGTCGAGGATGGACACCATGCGCAGCGCGCCGGGCTGGCCGTCCGCGCGCTTCTCGCGGAACTCCACCAGCCGCGAGTTCACGCGGCTTTGCAGCAGGAACTGCGTGTACTGGTCGATGCTGTCGTGGTCCATGCCGCCGCCCGCGTGGCGGCCGGTCTGGTAGCGCAGGTACAGGTGGTAGTGCTCGGGCACGAAGCACAGCTTGAGCACGCGCGCCTGCAGGTTCTCGTGGCGCGCCCAGGCCCGGCGCTGGCTGCGGCTGGGGGTGAACTGGTCCGCCTTGACGCGCAGCGGCACGCAGGCGCGGCAGCCGTCGCAGTAAGGGCGATAGGTGAACATGCCGCTGCGGCGGAAGCCGCCCGTCACCAGGTCGGAGTAAGCGTCGTTGTGGATCAGGTGGCTGGGCGTGGCCACCTGCGAGCGCGCCTGCCGCCCCGGAAGATAGCTGCAAGGGTACGGCGCCGTCGCATAGAACTGCAGCGTCTGGAGCGGTAGGTCCTTGAGGTGCGTCACGCTGGTGCGATGGGCAGGAGTTCGTTCCAGTATACGGGCTCGAACCGCCAGTCGGCCGCCGGCAGTGCCGCCTGCCGGCCCACCTCCCCCACAAAGTCGCGGCGGGCGATTTCGCGCGCGCCCAGCGAGGCGAGATGGCGCGTGTTCTGCTGGCAGTCGATCATGGGCACCTGCGCCTGCCTGGCCCAGGCCACCAGGGCGGCGAGGGCGATCTTGGAGGCGTCGGGCACGCGCGTGAACATCGACTCGCCGAAGACCGCGCGGCCGATACGCACGCAATACAGGCCGCCGGCCAGTTCGCCGTCGATCCAGGTCTCCACGCTGTGCGCATAGCCCGCGCGATGGAAGTCCCGATAGGCGGCCACCATCGCCGGAACGATCCAGGTGCCCGATTGCCCGGGCCGCTGGCTGCCCGCGCAGTGGCTGATGACCTCGTCGAAGGCGCCGTCGAAGCGGATTTCGCAGCGCGGGTCGGCGCGGAATTTCGCGAGGGTCTTGCGCAGCGACCGGTGCAGCTTGAATTCACCGGTGAACAGCACCATGCGGGGATCGGTGCTCCACCACAGGATGGGCTGGCCCTCGCTGAACCACGGGAAGATGCCTGAGCCGTAGGCGCGAGCCAGCGTCTCCACGTCGAGGGCGCCGCCCGCGGCCAGCAGGCCGGGCGCCGGCTGCTTGTGGTCCCAGGCGCGGGAGGGGTCGGGGAAGGGATCGCCGGGGTTCAGCCAGGGCAGGTGCATCGCGCCTTAATTGTGCAGCGGCGTTCCGCACCGCGTCGCGCCGCGTGCGCCCTGTCCGACAGCGCGCGTCGCCACCTCACTACAAAGTCCGCCCCCACGCAGGCCTAGCTTGCATTCAACTGACCCAATCCGGACCTTCCATGATGATTTCATCCGAACCGAGAGGGAGCGAGCAACGGACGGCGGTGCGTTTCGACACGCACCTGCCGATCCGCATCGACGGCGCCCGCGGCGTGGCGCACAACATCAGCAATACGGGGATCTATTTCGAGACCGAAGCGCCGCAGTCGCCCGGGCAGCTGGTGAACGTGCTGGTGGAATACCAGGCGCAGGGCCGCAAGCGGCAGCTGCAGTGCGAGGGCCAGGTGCTGCGGGTGATCCGCGAGGATGGCCGCGTCGGCGTGGCCGCGCGGCTGCTGACGCCTTTTTTCGCGTAGGCCCTTAGTCGCCCGCCGGCGTCATCGCGGCGACTGGCGACTGCGGGGCCAGCCTGGCACCGATGCGCCAGCCTTCGGGCAGGTCCTGCACGCTCACGACCTCCGCCTCGCAGGCGAGCGGATAGTTGTGGCCGTCCAGCAGGTACTCGATCACGACCTCCACGTGGGCGCCGATCGGGTAAGGATGGTCGGCAATGAAGGACAGGCCGCTGTGGCTGAGGTCCTCCGTGGTCGCGCCGCTGCCGTTCACGCGCACCGGCATGGCGGCCACGAAACGGTCCTCGCTGCGGCGCTCGCGCACCTGCAGCAGCACGGGGATCGTCACAGCGGTGAGGGCCGTCATGCACAGGACTGTTGGCCCAGCCGTGCCGGCATCCTGTAGGCCGCCGGCCCGCCACGTCGTCGGACGCTGCCGCGTGGCCGAGGCAAATCATGCCTCTGCGACTACGGCGCGGTCAGGCGTTTTCCGACAAGCGCCGGCCCGCCGGCCATCGCACGATGCGCTGTCTCTCCAAGGGAGCTTGCCATGCCGCACGACACCGATTCCTTCCGGTCCCCAGGCTGGGCGCGCGCCGCCGCCGTGGACGCGGGCGGTGCTTTCGAGAGCCTCAGCTGGTGGCTCATGGGCGGCGCGACCTTGCTGGTGTGGACGGGCCTGGCGCTGCTGCTGACCAGCGCCTGAAAAGCGTGGGGGCAGGGCTCACGGCGCTGGCCTGGGGCGGCGGTCTGTGCCACACTTGAGGTGACCATGCCTGCCCCCAACGACGACCGCAACACGCTCCTGCCCGAAGGCCGGCGCTGGGGCCGTGGCGCCAGCAGCATCGTTCCCTATCTCTACGTTTCGCTGCTGGTGAAGCCCTTCACCCGCTCGCCCGACGAAGAGGGCGATTTCATCCGCAATCCGGTGTTCCCGCACATGGAGCACACGCTGCGCATGCTGCGCCGCGGGCACTGAACGCTCAATCCGCGGCCTGAAGCCAGGCCAGGGCTTCCTTCTCGTCGTCGAACACCGTCACCTGGGTGCCGTCGCGTCGCGCCGCCTTTTCGCTGATGCGGGTGACGCGTTCGCGCGGCACGACGGAGGCGATCTTGCGCAGGTGCGCCAGGCTGGCGGCCGTCTCGAGTCCCAGTGTGCGCTGCTCCGCCTCCGAGAAAGGCGTGCTCACCTGGCGCAGGTCCACCAGCAGCGCGTCGTGCTTCCAGTTGCTGCTGTCGACGCCCAGCACGTGGATCAGGGCGACGAGCTCGTCGATGCCGGGCGTGCCCTTGATGGCGACGCGGGTGTAGAACTGCTTCTGCGTGACCGAGACGTCGAAGGCCATGGCGATCCACTTTGCCATGCGAGGGCGACGCACGGCAATTGCGGCGCTGCGCGACTTGGTATCTTTTGGCAAATGGCGGCGAAAGAAATCGCCGGACGCGGCTTGCGGACCCGCGGCTGGCGTCGTTTCCCTACAGCGCGGCCGCGCCGACGCGCGCATCCTGAGCGCATGATCTCCGCCGAATACACGCGAACCACCGGTCGCAGCCTCACCTACCGCATCCGCGCCGACGACTGGGGTGGCTACCGCATCTACCTCGGGGAGCTCGAGCTGGCGAGCGGTCGCGACACCTTGAGCGCGCACGGCTCGCACCGCGCGCCGAACAAGCGCAAGGCCATCGGGGCGATGCACATCGCGAAGGAAGCGATCGAGAGCCTGCGCTTCATGCGCGAGTTCTGATCGATCGCGCGAGGCGGAAGGATTTGGCTCCCCGACCTGGGCTCGAACCAGGGACCTACGGATTAACAGTCCGGCGCTCTACCGACTGAGCTATCGGGGAATGGGTGTCGGCGATGAAAAGGCCCCGCACATTGCGTGCGAGGCCTTGTTGTTTTGGCTCCCCGACCTGGGCTCGAACCAGGGACCTACGGATTAACAGTCCGGCGCTCTACCGACTGAGCTATCGGGGAACAAGCCTTAGATTATATGCTGAATTCGGCGGGTTCCTGGCGAGCTCTGCCGTCGTTCAGTCGAAGACCGGCGTCTCCACGCCCAGCACCTTGTGCAGCTTGGGGCTGGTGGTCGTGTACTGCAGGTGGATCTTCTTGTCCGGGAAGATGAAGGGCGCGGCGGCGAAGGCAGCCAGCGCGCATTCGTGGAAGCCCGAGAGGATCAGCTTCTTCTTGCCCGGATAGGTGTTGATGTCGCCCACCGCGAAGATGCCAGGCACGTTGGTCTGGAACTTCTCGGTGTCCACCTTCAGCTGCTTGCGCTCGATGTCCAGGCCCCAGTCGGCGATGGGCCCGAGCTTGGGCGAGAGGCCGAAGAACACCAGCAGCTGGTCGGCCGGCACCACGCGCGTGACGCCGTCGCCACCGGTGACCTTCGCACCCGTGAGCACGCCGTCCTTCTCCTCGATGCCCGTGACCTGGCCGACGATGAACTGCATCTCCATCGCGTCGCACAGCTCGTGCATCTTGGCGACCGAAGCGGGCGCGGCGCGGAAGCCGTCGCGGCGGTGCACCAGGATCACGCTCTCCGCCTTGTTCGGGTTGCCGTCGTCGTTGCCGGCGCAGAAGTTCAGCGCCCAGTCGAGCGCGGAGTCGCCGCCGCCCACGATCAGCAGGTTCTTGCCCGCGAAGTCCGCCGGGTTCTTCACGCGGTACGCCAGCTGCGTGCCGTTGTACTTGTCCAGGCCTTCCACCTTGAGCTGCTTGGGCTCGAACGCGCCGACGCCGGCGGCGATGAAGATGGTCTTGGTGAGGAACTGCGTGCCCTTGGAGGTCTCGACGAAGAAGCGGCCGTCGTCCTGCTTCTGCACCACGGACACGGTCTGTCCGAGGTGGAAGGTCGCGCCGAAAGGCTCGATCTGCTTGAGCAGCGCGTCGGTCAGTTCCTTGCCGGTGCACACCGGAATGGCCGGGATGTCGTAGATCGGCTTGTCCGGATACAGCTCGATCGGCTGGCCGCCCGGATAGGCGAGCGAGTCGATGACGTGCGCCTTGATCTCCAGCAGGCCGAGCTCGAACACCTGGAACAGGCCGACGGGACCGGCGCCCACGATGACGGCGTCGGTCTCGATCGGGCCGTCATGCGCGGCGGCGGTCTTGATCACTTCTTCGTTGAGTTTGAGTTCCATAAGACTTTACTTGACCAGCTCGGACAGTTTGCCCGGCTTGTCCTTCCATTCTTCGGCGTCCGGCAGGGCCGGCTTGCGCTTGGTGATGCTCTTCCAGCCCGGCGCCTGCGCGAGCTCCACGTTGATCTTGATGAAGGCGACCTGGTCCGCCGGCACGTCTTCTTCCGCGTAGATCGCGTTGACAGGGCACTCCGGGATGCAGACCGCGCAGTCGATGCACTCGTCCGGGTCGATCACCAGCATGTTCGGACCCTCGCGGAAACAGTCCACGGGGCAGACATCCACGCAATCGGTGTATTTGCAGCGGATGCAGGATTCGGTGACGACGTGAGTCATTGTTCTACGTGAGGGTCGGGGAAACCCTTGATTTTATTTGCTTTTGCGCCCAGCGCCCGGAGAGTTCAGCGAACCAGCACCGCCCCGGAGGTTTTATGGGTCGCCGTGTCCACGAGCACCAGGGCCCCCAGCGTGCGCGAACGGGCATAGGGAAGGGTCGCCAAGGGCTCCTGCAGCGCCAGTTCGACGTGGCCGATGCCGTTGGGCTCCAGGTGGTCGGCGTCCTCTTCGGCCAGGGTATTCACGTCCAGCTTGTGCACGATGCGCTTGACCTTGGCCTTGACCCAGCGGTGGCCATGCAGCGCCCAGTAGACGCGGCCGGCCACCAGGGGCTCGTCGTCGAGCCAGGCGATGGTGGCGGAAAGTTCCCGCGACGGCGTGATCGCGCCGGGCGCCAGCAGCCAGTCGCCGCGCGAGACGTCGACTTCGCGGTCCAGGACGATGCCGGCGCTGTGGCGGGCGCCGATCTCGCCCGGCTGGCGCGCGTGATCGAGGACCTGCGCCACGGTGGCGGCCTGGCCGCTGGGCAGCACCGTGACCGGCATGCCGACCCGCGCTTCACCTGTGGCGACGCGGCCCCAGAACACGCGGCGGCCTTGCGAGGTGTCGGCGGACGACGAGAACTTCTCGACCCACTGCACCGGGAAGGCAAAGGCTTCGTCGGTCTCGGCCGGGGTCACGTCGAGTTGTTCCAGCACCTGCAGCAGCGAGGGGCCGTTGTAGGCGCACCAGCCCGGCTGGGCCTCGACCACGTTGTGGCCCTGGAGCGCGGAGATCGGCACGATGGCGCGGGCATCGACGCCGGCGGCTTCGGTGAAGGTCTCCAGCGCGGCACGGATGTTGGTAAAGGCCACGGTGGGGTCTTCCACCGCATCGAGCTTGTTGACGGCGAAGATGATGGCGGGCACGCGCAGCAGGTTGGCCAGCAGCGTGTGGCGGCGCGTCTGTGGCAGCAGTTCCAGGGCCGGGTCCTGCCACTTCAGCTTGGTCGCATCGACCAGCACCACGGCGGCGTCGGCGCTGGAGGCGGCCGTCACCATGTTGCGGGTGTACTGCTCGTGGCCGGGCGCGTCGCCGATGATGAACTTGCGCGCCGCCGTGGCGAAGTAGCGGTAGGCCACGTCGATGGTGATGCCTTGCTCGCGTTCGGCGGAAAGGCCGTCGGTGAACAGCGCCAGGTCGGCCTGGCCGGACTTCGACACCGAAGCCAGCTGGTCCTGCAGCACGGCGCGGCTGTCCACCAGCAGGCGGCCGATCAGCGTGCTCTTGCCGTCATCGACGGAGCCGCACGTGATGAACCGGAGCGCGGCGTCGTGATCCTTGGATGCGGTCATCAGAAATACCCGTCCTTCTTGCGCTTTTCCATCGAGGCTTCCGAGGTCTTGTCGTCCATGCGCGTGGCGCCGCGCTCGCTGACGTCGACGGTCAGCGTCTCGGCCACCACGTCGCTCGCATCGGCGGCGTCGCTGGCCACCGGGCAGGTGCAGGTGATGTCGCCCACCGTGCGGAAGCGCACCGTGCGCGTTTCCACCGTCTCGCCGGGCTTGGGCGGCGTGATGTCGGTCACCGGCACCAGCAGGCCGCGGCGCTCCACCACCTGCCGTTCATGGGCGTAATAGATGGACGGCAGCGCGATCCGTTCCCGCTCGATGTACTGCCACACGTCCAGCTCGGTCCAGTTGGAGATGGGGAAGACGCGGAAGTGCTCGCCCGGCTGCAGGCGCGTGTTGAACAGCGTCCACAGCTCGGGGCGCTGCGCCTTGGGCTGCCATTGGCCGAAGCTGTCGCGGTGGGAGAAGATGCGCTCCTTGGCGCGGGCCTTTTCCTCGTCGCGGCGCGCGCCGCCGATCAGCGCGTCGAAGCGGAATTCCTCGATGGCTTCCAGCAGCGTCACCGACTGGTGCACGTTGCGGCTTTCGTCGGGACGCGCCAGGCGCACCGTGCCGCGCTTCATCGAGTCTTCCACGCTGCGCACGATCAGCTCGGCGCCGAGTTCCTTCGCCCGGAAGTCGCGGAAGTCCGTGACCTCGGGGAAGTTGTGGCCGGTGTCGATCATCAGCAGCGGATACGGGATGCGGCCCTGGCCGAAGGCCTTCTCGGCGCACTTCAAGAGCACCAGCGAGTCCTTGCCGCCGGAGAACAGCAGGGTGGGGCGCTCGAAGGCGCCGGCCACTTCGCGCAGCACGAAGATGGCTTCCTCCTCCAGCGAATCCAGGTGGCGGTTGCTGATGCGCCCCAGCAGCTGGGGTTCGGTACGCGCGTTCATGCGGCGGCTTTCTCTTCGTGTTTCACGTGCAGGCCGCATTCCTTCGCGGCCTCGTCCTCCCACCACCAGCGGCCGGCGCGGAAGTCCTCGCCGAGGCTGATGGCGCGCGTGCAGGCCGCGCAGCCGATGCTGGGATAGAACTGGTCGTGCAGCGGGTTGTAGTCGACGCCGTGGGCGCCGATGTAGTGCCAGACGTCGCCCCAGGTCCAGTCGGCCAGCGGGTTGAGCTTCACGCGCTTCACGTCGCTGGTGTCGACCTGCGGCACGTCGGCGCGGGCGTTCGACTGCTCGCGGCGCAGGCCGGTGATCCAGGCCTTCTGGCCAGACAGCGCGCGCTCCAGCGGCTCCATCTTGCGGATGCCGCAGCAGGCCTTGCGCAGTTCGATGGAGCGGTACATCGCTTCCTTGCCTTCGCGGGCGACGAACTGGATCACGCTCTCGTTCACCGGGCGGTAGACCTCCACCGGCGCGCGCGACGCGGCCTGCGTGCGTTCCAGCAGCGCCAGCGTCTCGTCGTGGAGCATGCCGGTCTCGAGCACGAACACCGGGATGTCCAGCCCCAGGCTGTTGATCAGGTGCGTGATGACGACGTCCTCGGCGCCCAGGCTCGAGGCCTGCTTGACCGGCGCGAACTCGCCCGCGGCGCGGCGCAGCAGCTGCTGCGTCTGCGCCAGCTTCGCGTCGAAGTCCTTCGAAGGACGCGCGTGCAGGTCGATCGCACCCATCGCTCAGGCCCGGGCGAAGTGCGGCCGCTGTGCTTGCACGTCGGCCTGGTAGTACTCGGCAAAGCGCGCGAACTGGCGCTCGGCCTCGGCCGCGTCCTTGCCTTCCTTCAGCACGGCGCTGGAGAAGCCGGTGCGCTGCATCTGCACCAGCTGGTCGATCAGCACGTCGCCGGTGGCGCGGATGTCGCCGGCGAACTTGCGGCGGCGGCGCAGCAGGTAAGCCTGGCTGAACGCGCGGCCGTCGGTGAACTTGGGGAAATTCAGCTCGACGCGGTCCACGCCTTCGAGCTGCGCTTCCAGCACGTCGGCGTCGTTCGCGATCACCAGCACGTTCAGCTGGTCGGCCGGCACATCGGCCGCATGCAGGATCTGGATGGTGCGAACGGTCACGCGATTTCCCTTTCCACGAAGCGGGCGCCGTTGGCCGCGGCCTTGAAGGGCTCGTGGCCCACGCGCTTGAGCGTGGCGATGAAGTTTTCCAGCTTGCCGCCGGCGGCCGGCTGGCGCAGCTGGCGGTAGGTGTTGATCAGGGCCTCGATCACGCCGGCCACTTCTTCCTTGGCGAAGGACGGGCCGACGATCTTGCCGGGCGCCGCGGTGCCGCCGGCATGCGAGCCGTCGCCGCCGCCCAGCGTGATCTGGTACCACTCCTTGCCGTCCTTGTCGACGCCGAGGATGCCGATGTGGCCGGCGTGGTGGTGGCCGCAGGAGTTGATGCAGCCCGAGAAGTTGATGTCGATCTCGCCGATGTCCCATTCCTCGTCGAGGTCCTGGAAGCGCTCGGTGATGGCTTCGGCGATCGGCAGCGAGCGCGCGTTGGCCAGCGAGCAGAAGTCGCCGCCGGGGCAGGCGATCATGTCGGTCAGCAGGCCGATGTTGGCGCGCGCCAGGCCCAGCTTGCGGGCTGCGGCCCACAACTCGGGCAATTCGTCCTGGTGGACCCAGGGCAGTACCAGGTTCTGCTCGTGCGTCACGCGCGCTTCGCCGCTGGAGAAGCGCTCGGCCAGTTCGGCGATGGCGTCGAACTGGTCGGCCGTGCAGTCGCCGGGCGCCTGGCCCAGGCGCTTGAAGGACAGCACCACCGCGCGCAGTTCGGGGTTGCGGTGCGGCAGCACGTTGCGCTGCAGCCAGCGGTCGTACTGCGGGTCGGCTTCGGCGTCGGCGCGGATGATCTCGTGCACGCGGCGGGCCGCCGGGTCGCGCTGCGGGCGCGGCACCTGCGGGTCGACGAAATAGGCGGAGACGCGATCGACTTCGGCTTGCGTGATCGTGTGCGGCGCGCCGTCGATCTCGACGATCTGGCGGAATTCCTCTTCCACCTTGTCGATGTACTTCTGGCCCTCGGCCTTCACCAGGATCTTGATGCGCGCCTTCCAGACGTTGTCGCGGCGGCCGTACTGGTTGTAGACGCGGATGCAGGCTTCGAGATAGCTCAGGAGGTGCTGCCAGGGCAGGAACTGGCGCACCACGGTGCCGATGATCGGCGTGCGGCCCATGCCGCCGCCCACCATCACGCGGAAGCCCAGCTCGCCGGCTTCGTTCTTCAGCAACTGCAGGCTGATGTCGTACCAGCCTTGCGCCGCCCGGTCTTCCTGCGCGCCGTTGATGGCGATCTTGAACTTGCGCGGCAGGAAGGCGAATTCCGGGTGCAGCGCGGCCCACTGGCGCAGGATCTCGGCGAAGGGGCGGGGATCGGCGATCTCGTCGGCGGCGATGCCCGCGAGGTGGTCGGTGGTGATGTTGCGGATGGCGTTGCCGCTGGTCTGGATGCCGTGCATGCCGACGCCGGCGAGCAGCTCCATCACGTCGGCCGCCTTGGTGATCGGAATCCAGTTGAACTGCACGTTGGTGCGCGTGGTGAAGTGGCCGTAGCCGTAATTCAGCTTGGTCACCACCTGGCGATCGGTGCCGGGCACCGGGACGGGGCCCAGGGCCAGCTGCTTTTGCTGGGCTTCGGCCAGCAGTTCGGGCGTGGGCTGGTCGTACTCGCGGGCGATCTTGCCCAGCACGCGCAGCTGCGCGGCGGAAAGTTCGCCATAAGGCACCGAGATGCGGGCCATGGGCGCATAGCGCTGGATGTACCAGCCGTTCTGCAGGCGCAGGGGGCGCAGCTCGTCGTCGCTCAGGGTGCCGGCCTGCCAGCGTTCCAGCTGGTCGCGGAACTGCGCGGCCCGGGCCTGGACGAACTGGCGGTCGAATTCTGTGTATTGGTACATGGCGGCGTGAATGTGGTCGCGGGTTTTCCCTCGAGGGGGAGACTCTAGGGGGGACCCTTATGAATCCAAACGATTTTTTTCTTCACGCCTTATCTGGATAAGCTTATGCGCGAGGATTGGCGCGCCTTTCCGCCACGTTTCGCCGCCGTCGCGGATAAGCCCCTTTCGCAGCTCGGCAGGGCGCTTGCATAATGGGCAGGCAGTCACCAGCAAGAACAGGAAGGCATGGCGCAGCGGATCTACATCAAGGTCGTCGGTTTTTCCGACGAGGAGCGCCATGCGCTCAACACCTTGTTCCGCCTCTCGGAGCAGTGCCTGGTGATGTACCAGCTGTGGTCACCGACGGCCCGGGCTCCCGCCGGCATGGCCTTGCTCGATGGCGACAGCTACGAGGCGCGCCTGGAGGCCGAGTCGCCCCTGAACGGCAACATCCGGATGCTGTGGGTCGGCAGCGACGCGCCGCCGCAGGTGTGGCGCAGCCTGCCGCGTCCCTTTGCCTGGCCGGAGGTGATCGAAGCCATGGACACGGTGTTCCAGCCGGCGTCGGTGGACCTGGACCTGGACCTGCCCCCGCCGGAAGAAGACACCCGGCCGCACCGCCCGCCCAAGCTGGCGCTGATCGTCAGCCCCAGCCGCGACGAGCGCCTGTACATCCGCGCCCGGCTGGCGCTCGCGGGCCTCACGCAGGCCGACGAAGCCGAGACCGGCCAGGAGGCGGCGAACCTCGCGCGCGGCAAGCAGTACGATTTTTCGGTGGTCGATTTCCAGCTGCCGGACATGACGGGCTGGGACCTGCTGCGCCAGTTGAAGCAAGGCAAGAAGCCGATCGCGCACGTCGCATTGACCAAGTCGCAGCGCTCGTTTGCCGAGCACGTGCGGGCCTGGATGGGTGGGGCGGGGGCCTTGCTGGACAGTCCGCCGCATCCGCAGCGGCTGAACGCCTGGCTGCGGCGAATCTGACCGTGGTTCGGTGGGGCGCTATCGCGACCCCACCACCCGCCGCACATCGAGCGCAGCGGCCAGTTTTTCGTCCAGGGGCAAGGGCTCCCCTTGCACCCGCGCCGCAATCAACTCTCCGCAAAGCGCCGCGAAGGTCAAGCCGCGTGAGCCCATGGCGGTGCTCACCCACAGCCCGGGCTCCAGTTCGCCCACCAGCGGCCGGCGATCCTGCGAAGTGCAGCGCACACCGGCCCAGTCGCGCACCGCGCCGCGCTCGAATTGCGGCGCGAGGGCCTGACCCAGCCCAGGCAGCAGTTCGCGCAGCCGCACCAGGTTCGCCTCGCGATCTTCCGCGCGCGGCGTCGCATCCGCATCGCCCCGGCCATAGGTCGAGCCGCTGCACCAGGCCAGGCCCTCCGGCGTCGGCAAGCGCGGGATGAAGTGGCCGTGGCCATTGATGGCGAAAGGCGGCACGGCTTCGCTGGTGGCCGGGTCATGCAAGGACCACGAAACCTGTCCGCGCACTGGGTGCGTGGTGATGCGGCGGGCCAGCAAGGGCCCGCTCGCGTGCGCGGCAGCGACGACGACCAAGGGCGCCTGCGCCAGCAGAGTCCCGTCCGCGGTCCGCAACTCCCAGGCTTCGCCCGCACGCTCGATGGCGTCGACCGCGCAGCCGCCCCGGAAGCGCACGCCTTTCTGCGCAAGCCAGGCCCGCACCAGCGCCGCGGGGCGCACCCAGGCCGCGTTCTCGTGCCACCAGGCCGTGTCGCCGGGACCGAGCTGCGCGTGCGCGAGTTGTTCCGGGGTGGCCGCGCGCGTCCACGGCGCGAGACCCGCCTGGGCGGGCGGCGGCTTGTCGTTGCCGCGGCGGTGCTCGAGCACGCCGCAAGGCGCCCACTCACCAGGTTCCAGCAGTGCCTGGCATTCGCGCAGCGTGATGCCCACGCCGGCCCGGGTCAGGCGGGAGAGCAGGTTGTCGTCCAGGGATTGGTGCGGTGCCAGCAGTCCGGCGGGCAGGGCCGACGCGCCCGCGGCCGGAGCGTCGGCGGCATCCAGCACCTCCACCCGCCAGCCGCGCCGCGCCAGGCTTGCCGCCACGGCGGCGCCCGCCAGCCCCGCGCCGATCACCACGGCGCGCATGGCTGTTTACGCGCTGGGCGGCACGTAGCCGGCCGCGGTGTCCGCGCCGCTGCCGAAGAAGTGGTTCTCCATCTGCCGCTTCAGGTACTCGCGGGCCCGCTGGTCCGCCAGGTTCAGGCGGTTTTCGTTCACCAGCATGGTCTGCTGCTTGAGCCAGGCGGCCCAGGCTTCCTTGCTGACGTTTTCGTAAAGGCGCTTGCCCAGCTCGCCGGGGTACGGAGGGAAATCGAGGCCTTCGGCTTCGCGGCCGAGCTTGATGCAGTTGACAGTGCGCGCCATGGCGGGCTCCAGAAAGCGGTCGAAATGGGATGAGCTTATGCGGATATGCAACTGAGAACTCTGTCGTTCCCGTTGCGGCTCCGGGCTTCCAGAATGCGCCCACACCAACAGGACGCCTCATGAGCCAACGCCGCGACTTTATCAAGATTCCCCTCGCCATCGCCGTCGCCGGGGCCATGTCCCTGGCCGGCCTGCCCTCCATCGCGCAGCCGCTGCAGCTGCTCAACGTGTCCTACGACCCGACGCGCGAGCTCTACGCGGAGTTCAACCAGGCTTTCGCCAAGTACTGGAAGGGCAAGACCGGGCAGGACGTGAGCGTGCGCCAGTCGCACGGCGGCTCGGGCAAGCAGGCCCGATCCATCATCGACGGGCTGGAGGCCGACGTCGCCACTTTGGCCCTGGCCGGCGACACCGACGCGCTGGTCAAGCATGGCAACCTGCTCACGCCGGACTGGCAGAAGAAGCTGCCGCACAACGCCTCGCCCTACAACTCGACCATCGTGCTGGTGGTGCGTGCGGGCAATCCGAAGAACATCAAGGACTGGGACGACCTGGCGCGCCCCGGCGTCAGCGTGATCACGCCGAATCCCAAGACCTCGGGCGGCGCGCGCTGGAACTACCTGGCCGCCTGGGAATTCGCCAAGCGCAAGTACGGTGGCGACGCCAAGGCGAAGGAATTCGTCGCCAAGGTCTACAACAACGTGCCGGTGCTCGACACGGGCGCGCGCGGCTCGACCATCACCTTCGCGCAGCGCGCGCAGGGCGACGTGCTGATCGCCTGGGAGAACGAGGCCTTCCTGCTGGAGAAGGAGTTCGGCGCGAAGTTCGACGTGGTCGTGCCCTCGATCAGCATTCTGGCCGAGCCCGCGGTGGCCGTCGTCGACAAGGTGGTCGATCGCAAGGGCACGCGCGCGATTGCCGAGGAATACCTCAAGTACCTGTACAGCGAGGAAGGCCAGGACATCATCGGCAAGAACTTCTACCGGCCGGCCGCTTCGCAGAAGGCGCAGGCCAAGTACGCGAAGCAATTCCCCAAGTTGAACCTCTTCACCATCGACCAGGCTTTCGGCGGCTGGGCGAAGGCCGACAAGGAACACTTCGCCGACGGCGGCAGTTTCGACCAGGTCTATTCGCGGAAGTGACCATGAAGAGCTCGCCCGAGGCGGGCGTGCATGGTCATCCCCGCGCAGGCGGGGATCCAGACCCGCGCACGGCAAAAGGGAGAAGAATGTGCTTTTCCCACCGGAGAACTCCATGAGCTACAAGATCGCCGTCGTCGTCGGCAGCCTGCGCCGCGAATCGTTCAACCAGCAGCTCGCGCAGGCGCTGGCCAAGCTGGCGCCGCAGGGCTTCGAATTCGCGACCTCGCGCATCGACGACCTGCCGCTGTACAACCAGGACGACGACAAGGCGCAGGCGCCGTCGGTGATGCGGCTGAAGGGCGAGATCACCGCGGCGCAGGGTGTGCTGTTCGTGACGCCGGAATACAACCGCTCGATTCCGGGCGTGCTGAAGAACGCGATCGACCACGCTTCGCGGCCCTACGGCCAGAGCGCGTGGGCAGGCAAGCCGGCCGGCGTGATCGGGATTTCCGTCGGTGCGATCGGCACGGCGCTGGCGCAGCAGCACCTGCGCAATGTGCTGGCCTATCTCGACATGCCGACGCTGGGACAGCCGGAGATGTTCCTGCAGCACAAGACCGGCTTCTTCGCCGCCGACGGCAGCATTGCCGCCGACGACACGAAGCAGTTCCTGCAGAAATTCCTGGAGAAGTATGCGGAGTGGGTGAAGTACCACTCGGACAAGGTGGCAAACCGCTGAACCCGCGTCATTCCCGCGGGGGCGGGAATCCAGGGCTTCCAGAAGAGAAAAGCGGCCCGCGGGCCGCTTTCTTCGAACGCTCTGGGTCCCCGCCTGCGCGGGGATGACGGGGTCAGGCGCGGATCGCCGTAGCGCCTTCGTTCGCCGCCACGCCCGCATGCACGCCGATCTCGACATCGGCCGCGGCCAGCGCCTTGGCCTTCGCTTCCTCGCCCATCGCCACGCCTTCGGCACGCACGAAGCGCACGTCGGTCACGCCGAAGAAGCCGAAGACGGTCTTCAGGTAGCTTTCCTGGTGGTCCAGGCCGGACAGCGCCGGGTTGGTCGAGTACACGCCGCCGCGCGTCGACGCGACGATGATGGTCTTGCCGCCGGCCAGGCCTTGCGGGCCCTTCTCGGTGTACGTGAAGGTGCGGCCGGCTTGCGCCACGCGGTCGATCCAGGCCTTGAGCTGGCTGGGCACCGAGAAGTTGTACATGGGCGCCCCCACCACGATCACGTCGGCGGCCAGGAACTGGCTCACCAGCTTCTCGGAGATGGCGTTCTCGCGCTGCTGCACTTCGCTCAGGCCGGCGGCGTTGGGGCCCATGCGGAAGCCCAGCGAATCCTGGTTCAGGTGGGTGGGCGCCTCCAGCGCGAGGTCGAGGTGCTCGACGACGGTGCCGGGATGGCTGGCTTGCCACTGGGCGACCACGCGGCGCGTGAGTTCGCGGGAAACCGAGTTGGCGGCGAGCGGGCTGGAATCGATGTGCAGCAGTTTCAAGGTCTTCTCCTGAAGGGTGGTGCCGGATCGGCGCCATGGGAAGAATTGTGCGGCTGCAACGATGGATTGATAAGTCAGCGAAATCGGGTTAGATTGTTCTACCGATAGGACGATCCATGCAGGACCTCAACGACATGCTCTTCTTTGCCGAGGTGGTGGACCGCGGCGGTTTTGCCGCTGCGGGGCGCGCGCTCGGCCTGCCCAAGTCGCGGCTCTCGCGCCGCGTCGCCGACCTCGAAGCGCGGCTGGGCGTGCGCCTGCTGCAGCGGACCACGCGCAAGCTTTCGCTGACGCAGGCCGGCGAGATCTACCACCGGCACTGCGTCGCCATGCGCGAGCAGGCCGAGGCCGCCGACGAGGCGGTGGCGCGCGTGCAGACCGAGCCGCGCGGCACGGTGCGCATGACCTGCCCGGTCACGCTGGCGCAGACCACCATCGGCCCGATCCTGCCGCGCTTCCTGGCGGCGCACCCGCAGGTGCGCGTGGACATGCTGGTCACCAACCGCGTGATCGACCTGGTGCAGGAAGGCGTGGACATCGCGCTGCGCGTGCGCACCACGCTCGACGACAGCGGCACGCTGGTGGTGAAGAACCTGGGGCCCACGGGCGGCGCGCTGGTGGCGAGCCCGCAGCTGCTGCAGCGCTTCGGCCAGCCGGCCGCCCCGGAGGAACTCCGCAACCTGCCGACGGTGGCGATGTCGGCCGCGGACGGCCGCGCGAGCTGGCGGCTGGTCGGCCCCAAGGGCGAAGAGCACGACGTTCAGCACTTCCCGAGCTACACGGCCGACGACCTGCTGACCCTGAAGTTCGCGGTGCTGCAGGGGACGGGCATGTGCGTCCTGCCGGACTACATGTGCGCCGAGGAGTTGCGCAAGGGCGAGCTGGTGCCGGTGCTGCCGGGATGGGCCCCGCCGATGGCGCAGGTGCTGGCGGTTTTCCCTTCGCGCCGCGGGATGGTGCCGGCGATCCGGCGACTGCTCGATTTCATGGGGGAGAGCATCCGGGGCGAGAGCATCTGCCCGACGTGAGGATCACATGGCGGCGATCGCCTGTTCGTACACCGACAGGTACTCTTCCGCGCTGTCTTCCCACCCGAAGTTGCGCGACATGCCGTTCAACTGCAGCTTGCGCCACAGCGGCGGTTCCTTCCAGGTCCGCAATGCGCGCTGCAATGCATCGTCGAGGCCGGCGGCGTCGGCGGACTTCATGACGAAGCCGGTGCCGTTCGCCGGGTCTTTCGTGGCATCGGTGACCGAATCGCGCAGCCCGCCGACCGGTGCCACGATCGGCGGCGTCCCGTAAGCCTGGCTGTACATCTGGTTCAGGCCGCAGGGCTCGAAGCGCGAAGGCATGAGGAAGGCGTCGGCGCCGGCTTCGATCAGGTGCGCAAGGCCTTCGTCGAAACCCAGCGTCACCGCCACCTGCCGCGGATTCTGTTCCGCCGCCTTGCGCAAGGCCGCCTGCAGCTCCGGCTGGCCCTGGCCCAGCACCACCAGTTGCGCGCCGGCCGCCAGCAGCCTGGGCAGGGCAGCCAGCACCAGGTCGATGCCCTTCTGCTCGGTGAGCCGGCTCACGACGGCAAACAAGGGGGCACGCGGCTCCGCCGTCAGCCCGCTGCGCACCTGCAGCGCCTTCTTGTTCAAGGATTTCCCTTGCAGGCCGTCGCGCCCGAAGCGATGCGGCAGGAGCGCGTCGCTCGCGGGGTCCCAGGCTTGCGTGTCGATGCCGTTCAGGATGCCGCGCAAGCGCGCCGAGCGCGCGCGCAGGACGCCGTCGAGGCCGACGCCGTGCGCCTCGGTCTGGATCTCGCGCGCATAAGTGGGGCTGACCGCGGTGATCGCGTCGGCGAACTGCAGCCCCGCCTTCAGCATCGACAGCTGGCCCCAGAACTCCACGCCGTCCAGGCCGCGCCAGTGGTGCGGCACGCCCAGCAGGTCGGCGCTCTCCATGGGAAACACGCCCTGGAAGGCGAGGTTGTGGATCGTCATCACCGACGCCGCGGTTCGCTGCTGCAGCGGCAGCGAGCGCGCGAGCGCCAGGTAGAGCGGCGCGAGGCCGCAAGGCCAGTCGTTGCAGTGCACGACGTCCGCGGTCCACCCCGGCAACGGCGACTGCACCGTGCCCAGTTGCGCGGCCACGCGCGAGAGCAGGCCGAAGCGCAGCGCGTTGTCCCCATAGTCGTTGCCGCCCGCGTCGACGTAAGGGCCGCCGGCGCGCTGGTAGAGCGCGGGGCATGCCAGCAGCAGCAGCGTGACGCCATTGGGCGCTTTCACCGGCACCAGCTGCGCGGCGGGCCAAGGGCCATAGGCGGGCAGTTCGACGCCATCGCCGATCTCGCCGCTGACCTTCATGCCGCGGTACGCGGGCAGCAGCAGGTGGACGTCGTGGCCCAGCCTGGCGAGCGTGGCGGGCAGCGCGGCGCTGACATCGCCGAGGCCCCCGGTCTTGACGTAGGGCGCGCACTCGGGCGTCGCAAACAGGATCTTCATGCAGTCTCGGCTTGTGCCACCAGCACCAGGAAAGGAAGGCCGCCGGCGCCTTCGAAGAGCGCCTGCAGGTCCAGCGTCGCATCGGCCCCCGGCGTCGCTTCGGCGCCCGTCAGCCAGTTGCGCCAGTGGCGGAAGCGCCGCAGGTTGCCGCTTTCCAGGGCCAGCGTGAGCTGCGTGCCTTGCCAGAGCGCGGGCGACCAGCGGCTGTCCTCGCCCCGGCACAAGGTACAGGTCAGTCGCGCCGCCACCACCAGCACCGCCATGCCGTCCTGGACGCGGACATAGGCCACGGCGTGTTCGGCGGCATTGCCTTCCACCGGCACCTGCAGGTAGCCGCCTTCCCGGAACAGCAGCGCCTGCTCGCGCCGCAGCTGCAGCAGGCGCCACGTGACCAGCTGCTTGATGCGGCCGTCGGCCGCGTTGGTGTTCAGCCGGCGCCAGTCTTCGGCGCCGGGATAGCCATCGCGGTACAGCGCTTGCGCCTGCGCAAGGTCGCGCGCGAGCTGCGTGAAGTCGACGGGCCGGCGGTTGTCCGGGTCGACCAGGCTGAAGTTCCACTGCTCGCAGCCCTGGTACAGGTCCGGCACGCCGGGCGACGTCATCTTGAGCGCCAGCTGCGCGAGGCTGTTGCGGAAGCCGAAGGGCGCGACCTTGGCCGTGAACTTCTGCAGTTCGTCGGCGAAGGGACTGGGCTGGCCGGAACGCAGCACGCCGTCGACGTACTTTTCCAGCGCTTCCTCGTAGGCGCTTTCCGGGCAGACCCAGCTCGTGTTGCGCTTGGCCTCGCGCACGGCCTTGCGCATGTAGGCCTGCACGCGATCGCGCAGGGTGTCGCGCTCGGCTTCGCCCGGCGGCTGCGCCGGCCACAGGCCCACCAGCGTCTGGAACAGGAGCCAGACGTCGTTGCCGCTCGGCCAGGTGTCCTTGTGCGTGCGCGTCATGTACAGCTGCGCCCAGCCGGACATGCGCAGCAGCGTGTCCTCCCAGGCGGCGGGCAGCTCCGACAGCACGTCCAGGCGCGCGCGCAGGTCTTCGCCGCGCTTGCTGTCGTGCGTGGAGGTGCCCAGCATGCAATTCGGCCGATGCCGCTGGCGCGTGAGGTTGGCGAAGTGGAAGGCCGCCACCGACACGCCGAAGCTGCGCGGATCGCCGCCCACCTCGTTCAGCGACAGCAGCGGCACGTAGCGGTAGAAGGCGGTGTCCTCCATCGCCTTGGCCATCACCGGCGCGGTGAACTGCTGCCAGCGCGCCAGGAAGCGCTGGCGCTCGTCCTCGCGCAGGCCGGCGGCTTCGCCTTCGCCCAGCAGCACTTCGCGCAGGTGCTCCAGCACCGTCGTCTCGGAGCCGCCCAGGCGGCGCTGCGCACCTGCGATCGCCCAGTCGATGTGGCGCCTGTCCATCGCGCTGGCCGGTTCGCCGCTGCGCAGGTAGGTTCGGTAGACCGGAAAGGCGGCGGCCACCTCGGCCAGCGCCCAGCGCAGGCGGTTGCGCGTGAAGTCGCAGCGCCGGCGGCTGCCGCGCGTGAGGCCGTACAGCACGTGCGTCAGCCAGTTCAGTTCCGAATACAGCGAGGTCTCGATGATCAGCTTCTTGCACGCATAGAGAACTTCGTCGAAGTCCTCCACCTCGCCGGTGAAGGCGTGGTACGCCGCCAGCAGCGCGTTCTCGTTGCGGCCCTCGACGAACAGGCCGTTGACCAGGGTGCCGAAGCGGTAGCCGGTGTCGCCATGCACCGGCCATTCGTCCGGCAGGGGCTCGTGTTCGGCCTGGATCTTCTCGGCCACCAGGTAGAGCGCCCGCGGCGGATGGCCGTTCACCTCCGCCTGCGCCGCGTAGCGCGCCTGCAACTGCTCGAAGTAGCTGCGCGGGTCGCTCAGGCCGTCCGGGTGGTCGATCCTCAGGCCCGTGAGCAGCCCTTCCTGCAGCCAGTGCAGCACCTTGCGATGCGTGGCCTCGAACACCTCGGGCCGTTCCTGGCGCAGCGCCGCCAGCGTGTTGACGTCGAAGAAGCGCCGGTAGTTCACGTCGTCGCTGGCCACGCGCCAGTCGGCCAGGCGGTAGGCCTGCGTGGAGATCAACGCATCGAGGGCGTCGAAGCTGGCCGGGTCGCCGGGCTGGCCGTTCAGGTGCTGCACGCAGGCGGCGATCCAGCGTGCCAGCCACTCGTGGCAGGCCACCAGGCGCGCGAGCTGGCGCTTGTAGACGATGCTGTCGCGAACGCGCGCGCGCCGCAGTTGCGGGTCCGGCGTGTCGCGCGAAGGCAGGCGGCCCAGCGAGTCGAGCAGGGCGGCCACCACCGCATGGCTGTCGCCTTCGCTGTCGTCGCGCGCGGGTGGGGCCGGCAGCGTTTCCAGGATCTTCGGATAGCTGGCCGGGTCGAGCGGGAAGCGATGGTCCCAGTAATGCAGGATGAACTGCCCCGCCTCGGCCTCGAAGTGCAGCTGGATCTCGCCGGCTTCCAGCACCTTGCCGTAGTGGTCGCCCAGCACGGGCAGCAGCAGCCGCCCGACCATCTCGGGCTGCGCCGGCTTCCATTCGATGTCGAAGGTGTCCGCATGGCTGGAGGCGCGGCCGTGTTCCAGCACGTCGAGCCACCAGGCGTTGTCGGCCTCCAGCACGCCCATGTGGTTGGGCACGATGTCCAGCACCTGGCCCATGCCGCTGCGGCGCAGCGCGCGGCACAGGCGCGCATGGGCCTGCTCGTCGCCCACCTCGGGGTTCAGCTCGCCGTGGTCCACGATGTCGTAGCCGTGCGTGCTGCCTGGCCGCGCGCGCAGGTAGGGCGAGCTGTACAGGTGGCTGATGCCCAGCGCCTTCAGGTAGGGCACGGCTTCGGTCACCTGGGCAAAGGTGTTGTCCTTGTGGAACTGCACGCGGTAGGTGCCGCCGGGAATCTGCGCCGAGTCCAGCGGCGGCAGTTCGCCGGGCGACTGCGTGCCGCTGCGCGGGCCGTTGCGCTCGTCGCGCAGTACCGTGGCCAGCGAGGACCAGCGCGGGTCGCTGCCCAGCGCGTCGACGGTCACCGGCAGCTTGCGGCGCCAGTTCGGGAAACGGTCCTCGCTGGTGCCGGGCACGTTGACCTGCAGCAGCTGGCCGGTGACGTCTTCCAGCTGCACCCCGACCAGCCAGCACGGCGTGCGGGCCAGGTAGGCGTAGACGGCGTCGACGAAGGCGGGCGTCGCGTCGGGCACCGAGGTCGGCTGCACGGTGCTGCCTTCGGGCAGCAGGCCTTCTCGCTCCAGCGCCATCAGCAGCCGCGCGCGGTCCTGGGCGCGCGACAGCACCATCTGCTCGCGCGCTTCCTGGTCCGGATAGAGCTCCAGCCTGGAAGACAGCTCGATGTCCTCGCCGAGCCAGAAGCCGCGCAGCGTGGGCAGGTCGTGCGTGCTGACGACCGCCAGCGCCTTGCCCTGCCACTGCGCCGGCGGACGGAAGCCGCCGTCGTCCTCGCGTTCGAACAGCAGCGGCCGGTACGACAGCAGGCTGCCCTCGCGCATGGCTTCGCGCATCTGCGGCGCGACGTTGCCCAGGTCCTCGCCGATCACCATGCACTCGTGGCGCCGGCTTTCCAGGGCCAGCACGCCCAGCAGGTCGTCCAGCGGATAGGTGACGTAGGTGCCGCCGTCGGGGCTGTTCCAGAACAGGCGCATCAGCGCCATCACGTGGTCCAGCCGTAGCGCACCGCAATGCCGCATGTTGGCGCGCAGCGTATCGATGAAAGGCTGGTAGCGGGCCGCGCGCAGGCGCTCCGGGTTCCAGGGCGGCAGGCCCCAGTCCTGGCCGCCGGGCGCGAGCGGATCCGGCGGCGCGCCGGCATGCATGCCCAGCGCGTACATCCCGTGCTCCACCCAGGTCTCGGCGCCGCCGCCGTTGACGCCGACCGCGAGATCGCAATACAGGCCCAGTCCCATGCCGCGGGTGCGCGCATAGCGCTGGCAGGACTCCAGTTGCACCTCGGCCAGCCATTGCAGCCAGAAGCGGAAGCGCACGGCCGACGCATGCTCCTGCGCAAAGGCCTGCGCCGCGGCGCCGTCGGGGTCGCGGTATTCCTCGGGCCAGGCGGGCCAGCCCCAGACGTTGGCGTCGCGCGCGTGCAGGTGCTCCTGCAGCGCCTCGAACAAGGCGTGCTTGCCGATGGTGAACTCGCGCTCGCGCATGTAGCGCAGGAAATGCGCGCCGCGCGAGTGGCCGGCGTGCAGTTCGTGCTGCTCGAAGTGGCGCCACAGCAGGCGCAGCACTTCGTCCTTGGCGGCGGCGACGCCGGGATAGTCGACCATCTCGGCTTCGCGCAGCGCGCGCAGGCGGTCCTGGAAGGCGTCCGACTGCACCTTCTGCACCGCCTCCTCGCAGCCGCCCAGGTCCACCAGCGTCTGCACGTCCAGGTAGATCGGGTTCAGCGCCTTGCGGCTCGAAGGGCTGTAGGGGCTGGCGACGCCGGGGTTGTGCGGGAACAGCGCGTGCAGCGGGCTCAAACCGATGAAGCTCGCGCCCTGGTGGGCCGCCGTGTCGGCGAGCCGGCGCAGGTCGCCGAAATCGCCGATGCCCCAGTTGCGCGTGGAGCGCAGGGCATAGAGCTGGATGGTGCAGCCCCACCAGCGCTCGCCGTCCTGCAGCCCCGGCGCCACGTGGCACTGGCGGGGCGCGATCACGAGACGGCAGTATTCGCCGGCCGGGGCGCCTTCGAGGGCCAGCTTGTAGTAGCCCAGGGCCAGGTCGCCCGGCAGCGCGATGCGCGCCTCGCCGTGGTCGCGCTGCAGTTCGCCGGTGAGAAGGACCGGGCCGCCGCTTTCCGCGGAGAGTTGCCAGTGCGCGGCGCCATCGCCGGGAGCGGGCCAGCGCACTTCGAAAGCCGCCTGTTCCCGCGCGACATGCACCGGCGGAAGCCCGAAGTACTGTGGCGGCGCTTCGGTGCCGTCGCCGCGCATCGCTTGCACGGCGCGTCGCAGCACCGCGTCGGGCACGCGTTCCTCCTTGCCCCAGAAGCCGTGGTAGCTCTCCGCGATGCCCAGGCGGCGCGCTTCTTCCGCCAGCGCCCAGGGTTCGATCTCGCCGGGTGCGTTCACTGCGTGATCTCCGTCCCCAGCAGCCAGCGCGCGCCCCAGGCCGGCCAGGTGCCGGCTGGCGCATCGGCGGGCCAGCGGTGGCTGAAGATGCACTTGGCCTCGACGGGGCCGAGATGTTGCGCGGGCACGGCCAGCGGCTGGTCGCCCAGGTTCACTTCCAGGCCCAGCACCTGGCCATCGGCGTAGCGCCACTGCACGGCCAGGCCGCGTTCACCGATGCGCTGTGCCGTGTGCTTGCCGGTCTGCAGCTGGGCCTGGCGCGGCGTGATGTGGGCCCGGCGCGCGTGCAAGGCCGCCCGCACCTCGGCGCGCCAGGCGCGGCCCGCTTCGGTGTTGGCGCGAGCCGGATCGGGCCGGCTGGCGGCGGCGGTGTCCTCGCTGCAGGGATCGGGCAGGTCGCCGCCGGCGTGGCCGAACTCGCGCTTGCGGCCCGCGCGCACGGCGTCGCGCAGTTCCCCCTCCCAGTCGGCGAAATAGAGGAAGGGCTCGGGCGCGCCCCAGTCCTCGCCCTGGAACAGCATCGGGATCGCGGGTGTGAGCAGGGCGAGCAGCGTCGGCAGCGAAGCCGCTTGCTTGGGCACCAGCTGCGACAGGCGCTCGCCGCGGGCGCGGTTGCCGACCTGGTCGTGGTTGTGCGCGAAGTTCACCAGCGTGCCCAGGGGCTGCGCGGGCGCCGCCTCGATTACCTTGCGCGCGCCGCCCGGCTTGCGCTCCGAGCCCTCGAAGATCATGCCGTGCGTCAGGCCGCGCGCCAGCAGGTCCAGCGGTTCGGCGCCGTAGTCGTGGTAGTAGGTGTGGGTCTCGCCGGTCAGCGCCACGTGCAGCGCGTGGTGGAAATCGTCGTTCCACTGGGCTTCGAAGCGGCCCGCGGTGGGGGGCGTGGCCAGGTGGCCGTAGCCGTTGTGCTCGTTCTCCAGCACCAGGTGCACATGGCGGCCCGTGATGGCGACGTGCACGCGGCTGGAGAGTTCCTCCAGGATGTGTGGCCGGCTGCCGTCGCTGATCGCGTGCACGGCGTCCAGCCGCAGGCCGTCGAAGCGGTACTCCTGCAGCCAGTACAGCGCGTTGTGGATGAAGAACTCGCGCACCGGCTGGCTGTCCGGGCCGTCGAAGTTGATCGCCGCGCCCCAGGGACTGCCGTGGGTCTTGGAGAAGAAGCCGGGCGCATAGGCGCCGAGGTAGTTGGCGTCGGGCCCGAAGTGGTTGTAGACCACGTCCAGGAACACCATCATGTGGAGGCGGTGCGCGGCCTGCACCAGGTGCTTGAGGTCGTCGGGCTGGCCATAGGCGTGGTGCGGCGCGAACGGCAGCACGCCGTCGTAGCCCCAGCCGAAGCGGCCGGGAAAGTCCGCCACCGGCATCAGCTCGATCGCGGTGATGCCCAGCTCGGCCAGTTCGGCCAGCCGCGCTTCCGCGGCGCGAAACGTGCCTTCCTCCGTGAAGGTGCCGACATGCAGCTCGTACAGCACCGTTTCGTGCCAGGGCCGGCCCTTCCAGTCACCGTCCCACTCGAACTGGCGCGGGTCGACCACCGCGCTCGGCTGGTGCGGACCGTCGGGGTTCTGCCGCGAAGCCGGGTCCGGCACCAGCAGCTTGCCGTCGATGCGCCACTGGTAGGAGCTGCCGGCGACGGCCTCGGCGACCTCGCATTCCCACCAGCCCTCGGCATCGGCCTCGGCCGGATGCAGGGTCGCGCGGCCGGAGGCGCTGGGGGCAAAGGAGAGCTCGGCGTTCGTCGCCGCCGGCGCCCACAGGCGGAAGGTGGCGCCCTCCGCATGCAGGCGGACGCCGAAAGGCATGTCGTGTTGGCAGCGCAAAGGTTCACTCCTGCGGCTTCTGGGTCAGCAGGGCCATCGAATGGGACAGCAGCTCCAGCTTGGCGCCGGGCGCGTAGCGCCGCGCATCGGCTTCCTCGAAGTGTCCTTCGCCGGTGTAGATGCGCAAGAGCCATTCGTCTCCGTGGCCGGGCACTTCGGGCAGGGTGAAGGTGGCGTCCTCGCCGGTGGCGTTGAAGACCAGCAGCACCGACCGGTCGGACTCCTCCTGCGGATGGGCATAGCGCGAATCGAGCACCGCCGCCACGCAGCGCACCGCCGGGTTGGTCCATTCCTCCTCGGTCATCTCCAGGCCCCAGACGCTGTACCAGCCGATGTCGCGGCGGCCGTGCTCGTCGGGCTGGCCGGTGAGCCAGGCGTCGCGGCGCAGCACCGGCAGTTCGCGCCGCAGCCGCAGCATGGCGCTGGTGAAGGCGATCAGCGGGTCGTTGCGCCGTTTCTCGCTCCAGTCGAACCAGCTGATCGCGTTGTCCTGGCAATAGGCGTTGTTGTTGCCGCCCTGGCTGCGGCTCATCTCGTCGCCGCCCAGCAGCAGCGGGACGCCGCGCGAGGCGAACAAGGTGGTGAGGAAGTTGCGCTTCTGCCGTTCGCGGAAGGCCAGGATCTCGGGGTCCTCGGTCTCGCCTTCGGCGCCGCAGTTCCAGCTGCGGTTGTGGCTCTCGCCGTCGCGGTTGTCCTCGGCGTTGGCTTCGTTGTGCTTGTCGTTGTAGCTCACCAGGTCGTTGAGCGTGAAGCCGTCGTGCACCGTGATGATGTTGACGCTGGCCCGAGGTCCCCGGCGCGAGGGGCCGTAGATGTCCGCCGAGCCGCAGAGCGCCGCGGCGAAATCCGGCAGGCTGCCCTCGGTGCCGCGCCAGTAGTCGCGCACGCGGTCGCGGTACTGGCCGTTCCACTCGCACCAGCCGAGCGGGAAGCCGCCCACCTGGTAGCCGTGGTCGCCCAGGTCCCAGGGCTCGGCGATCAGCTTCACGCGCTTGAGGACCGGGTCCTGCGCCACGGCGGACAGGAAGGGCGAACGGTGCTCGAAACCGCCGGTGCCGTTGCGGGCAATCGCCGGCAGCAGGTCGAAGCGGAAGCCGTCGACGTGCATCTCTTCCACCCAGTAGCGCAGGCTGTCCATCACCAGGCGCAGCATGGCCGGATGGCTGGCATTCAGCGTGTTGCCGGTGCCGGTGAAGTCCAGGTAGTGCCGGTGGTCCTCGGTCAGGCGGTAGTAGCTGCGGTTGTCGATGCCCTTGAAGCACAGCGTGGGGCCCAGGTGGTTGCCCTCGCAGCTGTGGTTGTAGACCACGTCCAGGATCACCTCGATGCCCGCGGCGTGCAGCGCCTTCACCATGCGCTTGAATTCGGCGATGTCGCCGGCCCGCGCGAAGTAGCGCGGCTCCGGCGCGAAGAAGCCGATGCTGTTGTAGCCCCAGTAGTTGGCCAGGCCCAGCTCGATGAGGCGGCGCTCGTCGTTGAAGGCGTGCACCGGCAGCAGTTCCACCGCAGTCACGCCCAGCTTCTTCAAGTGCGCGATGGCCGGCTCCGTGCCCAGGCCGGCGTAGGTGCCGCGCAGGTTTTCCGGCACGTCCTCCATCAGCTTGGTGAAGCCGCGCACATGCACTTCGTAGAACACGCTGTCGGCCATCGGGGTGGCGGGATGCCTGTCGTCGCCCCAGTCGAAGGCGGGATCGACCACCAGGCACTTCGCCGCCTGCGCGCCGTTGTCCGTCGGGTCCGGGACCAGGTCGCGTTCCTCGCTGCCCAGCGTGTAGGCGTACTGGTGCGCGGCGCCGCGCATGGGCCGGTCGATGGCGCGCGCGTAGGGGTCGAGCAGCAGCTTGTTGGGATTGCAGCGCCAGCCGTGGAGCGGCTCGTAAGGTCCATGCACCCGCAGGCCGTAGCGCGTGCCGGGACCGAGGCCGGGCACGAAACCGTGCCAGACGTCGTCGGTGTGGCCGGGCAGGGCGATGCGCCGCTGCTCCTGCCTGCCTTCGGCGTCGAAGATGCAGATCTCGACCTTCTCGGCGGAGCTCGCATAGACGGCGAAGTTGACGCCGCCCTCGCGCAAGGTCGCGCCGAGCGGCCAGGGCTGCCCGGCCTCCGACTGTGGACTGCTGGCGCGCGGGGTGCTGGATGCGTCGACGGCTTGCGCCGTCATGCGACCGCCTCCAGCCGCGCGGGCGCCTCGGTGAAGCTGGCGGCCTCTTCGAGCTGCGCCAGGTAGGTCGAGGTGGACTTGCGGGCCGGGAAGTAGCCGGCCGGCACCACCACCACGCCGTTGGGCGTGACCGGGAAGCGCTGGCGGTCGCGCGCCAGGTCGAAGCCGATCTTCTCTTCCGGCGGCACGTCGTTGTCCTGGTCGATGATGGCGTTGCGCACGGCGGCGCCGCGGCCGATGCGGGAGCGCTCCATCACGATGCAGTGTTCGAGGCGGGCGTGCCTTTCCACCAGCACCGAGCGGCGCAGCATGGCGTGGTCGAGGGAGGCGCCGTCGACGATGCTGCCCGAGCCCACCACCGAGCGGTTGATGATGCCGTTCTCGATCTGGGCCGACTCGGCCTGGTCGGGGCTGGCGTAGATCGGCCAGTGGCGGTTGGTCATGCGGAAACGCGGCTGCGCGCCCAGGGTGTCGAAATGCGCCTGGTAATAGGCATCGATCGTGCCGACGTCGCGCCAGTAGGCGTGCTCCTCGAAGGGCTGCGTGCCGGGAATGACGTTGGTGGCGAAGTCATAGGCCACCAGTTTGTGGCTCTTCACCATCGACGGCAAGATGTGCTTGCCGAAATCGGTCTCGCCGTTCTCGTGCATGCGCTTGAGCTGGGCAAGCAGCACGTCGGCGTTGAAGATGTAGTTGCCCATGGAGGCCAGCGCCTGGGTGTGGCTGCCGGGCATGGGGCGGGCCGAGCGCGGCTTCTCCTTGAAGTCGACGATGCGGTGGTTGTCGTCGGTCTCGACGATGCCGAACTGGTCGCATTCCTGCAGCGACACCGGGATCGTCGCCACGCTCGCCTGCGCATTGTTCCTGATGTGGAAGTCGATCATCTGCCGGATGTCCATGCGGTAGATGTGATCGGCGCCGAACACCGCCACGATGTCCGGCTGCATGCTCTCGATCAGGTGGATGTTCTGGTACACCGCGTCGGCCGTGCCCTGGAACCAGGCCGGGCCGGTGCGCATCTGCGGCGGCACCACGGTGATGAACTGCTGCGGCATGAAGCGCGCCATGGTCCACGTCTGCCGCACGTGCTCGATCAGCGACTGCGACTTGTACTGCACCAGCAGGTAGGTCGAATAGATCTCGGAGTTGACCAGGTTCGAGAGCACGAAGTCGACGATGCGGTGCTTGCCGTTGAAGGGCACCGCCGGCTTGCAGCGGTTGGCCGTCAACGGGTGCAGGCGCGCGCCTTCCCCACCGGCCATGACGAAGGCGAGGACGTTTCTATTGGCGGGCATGTAAATCTCCCTGTTGGATTCGGTTCAAGGGGCGGGCCGGTTCGAGAGGATCACGACGCCCAGCGGCGGTACGGTGACGGTGGCGCTGGCAGGCCAGCCGTGCAGGGGCTCGTCCTGGCCGCGCACGCAGCCGAGGTTGCCGACGCCGCTGCCGCCGTAGACGGCGGCGTCGCTGTTCAGGAGCTCGTGCCAGTCGCCCGCTGCGGGCAGCGCGATGCGCAGCGCGGGCCGCGGTTCGGCCGTGAGGTTGCAGACCACGACAGCGAATGCATCGCCCGGGCCGCCGCGGCGCAGGAAGGTGAGGATGGTGCTTTCGGGCCGCTCGGTGGGCAGCCAGCTGAAGCCCTCGCCCTCGAAGTCGTGCACGTGCAGGGCCGGCAGGCGGCGGTACAGCGCGTTCAGGTCGGCCAGCCAGCGGGCCACGCCGGCGTGGAAGGGCCGGGCCCACAGGTGCCAGTCGAGCGTGCGTTCGTGGTGCCACTCTTCCTGCTGGCCGAACTCGCCGCCCATGAACAGCAGCTTCTTGCCGGGGTGCGCCCACATGTAGCCGTACAGGTTGCGCAGGCCCGCGAAGCGCTGCCACTCGTCGCCGGGCTGGCGGCCCAGCAGGCTGCCCTTGCCGTAGACCACTTCGTCGTGCGACAGCGGCAGCACGAAGTTCTCGTCGAAGGCGTAGACCGCGGAGAAGCGGATGTCGTCGGCATGCCAGTGGCGGTAGAAGTGCGGCCGCGAGTAGTAGCGCAGCGTGTCGTTCATCCAGCCCATGTTCCACTTCATGCCGAAGCCCAGGCCGCCGTGGTGCACGGGGCGCGACACGGCGGGCCACGCGGTGGATTCCTCGGCGATCACGTGCACGTCGGGGAAGTGGCCGTACACCGAGGCATTGAGGTCCTGCAGGAAACGCACCGCATCGTGGTTCTGGTTGCCGCCCTGCTGGTTGGGGATCCACTCGCCGGGATTGCGGGCGAAGTCCAGGTACAGCATGGACGCCACCGCATCGACGCGCAGGCCGTCGAAGTGGTACTTCTCCAGCCAGAAGACCGCGTTGGAGATCAGGAAGTCGCGGACCTCGTAGCGGCCGTAGTTGAAGATCAGGCTGTTCCACTGCGGGTGGAAGCCCAGGCGCGGGTCGTCGTGCTCGTACAGCGCGGTGCCGTCGAAGCGCGCCAGCGCATGCGGGTCGGCCGGGAAGTGCGACGGCACCCAGTCGAGGATCACGCCGATGCCGCGCTGGTGCAGCGTGTCGACGAACACCATCAGGTCCTGCGGCGTGCCGTAGCGCGCGGTCGGCGCGAAGTAGCCGGTGATCTGGTAGCCCCAGGAGCCGTAGAACGGATGCTCCGCCACCGGCATCAGCTCGACGTGCGTGAAGCCCAGGTTCTCGCAGTGCGCCGCCAGGCGCAGCGCGATGTCGCGATAGTTCAGGTAGCGGCCGTCCTCCTCGCGCTGCCACGAGCCCAGGTGCACCTCGTAGATGGACATCGGGCTGGCGTGCGACTGGCGCTGCCAGCGCGTGCGCATCCATTCCTGGTCGCCCCATTCGTGGCCCAGGTCCCAGATCTGCGAGGCGGTGCCGGGCGGATGCTCCATGCGGAAGGCATAGGGGTCGGCCTTGTCGACCCAGTGCCCCTCGGCGTTCTGCAGCCGGTACTTGTAGTGCTGGCCGGGGCGCGCGCCTTCGATGAAGCCGCTCCAGCGGCCACTGCCGTCGTCCAGCCGCTGCAGCAGTTCGCAATGCCAGCTGTTGAAGGCGCCGATGACGCCCACCGCGCTCGCGTTGGGCGCCCACACGGTGAAGGTGGTGCCGCGCTCATTGGCGTGCGCACCCATCACCTCGAACTGGCGATGATGGTGGCTGGCATGGCGCGCACCGGGCCGGTGCGGCTCGATGGCCTGCCTGCCGGTGCGCTGGGGGTCCGTCTCGGACAGTTGCGGATTCATGTCCTGGCTTCGTTGTGCGAGCCATTCTGGACAGGCGCAAGCGCAACCATTGAAGGATGCGCCGATCAAGCTGCGTAGGCTTGAACCTACAGCCGGTACGGAAGGCAGCGGTCAGCTGTCGCGCCTGCCGTGACTACGCAGAGTTGAGCCTCAGACCCCGAGGTATTGGTCGAGCAATTGCGGTTGGGCCCGCAGGTCGGCGGAGCTGCCGTGGTACACCACTTCGCCCTTGACGAGGATGACGTTGCGGTCGGTCACCTGCGTCACCTGCTTCCAGTTCTTGTCGACGATGATGCTCGAGATGCCGCTCGTGCGGATCAGGTCGCAGATGCGCCAGATCTCGCGGGCGATCAGCGGCGCAAGGCCCTCCGTGGCCTCGTCGAGGATGAGGAGATCCGGGTTGGTCATCAGCGCGCGGCCGATGGTGAGCATCTGCTGCTCGCCGCCGGAAAGCTGCTGGCCGCCGTGGCCCAGCCTTTCCTGCAGCCGCGGGAAGGTTTCCAGCACGCGCTCGTAGGTCCAGTCGCGTTGGCCCTGCGTGCCGGCGCGCGCAGCCATCACGAGGTTTTCGCGGACACTGAGGTTGCCGAAGATGCCGCGGCCTTCGGGGACGTAGGCAACGCCGAGCTGCGCGACTTCGTAAGAAGGACGGCCTACCATCTCGCGGCCCTTCACCGCGACGCTGCCGCCGCGCGGCCGCACCAGCCCCATCAGCGATTTCAGCAGCGTGCTCTTGCCCATGCCGTTGCGGCCCATGAGGCCGATGGTCTCGCCGCGGTCCACGTGGAAGTCCACGCCGCGCAGGATGTGGCTCGCGCCGTAATAAGTCTGCAAGTCGCGCGCTTCGATCAGGCGTTCAGCCATGCGCTTCCTCTTCTCCGAGATAGGCGGACTGCACGTTCGCGTCGGCGCGCACTTCGGCGGGCGTGCCGCTGGCGATCACCTGGCCGTTGACCATCACGGTGAGCCGATCGGCCAGGGCGAACACGGCGTCCATGTCGTGTTCCACCAGCATCATCGCGTGGCCCGGTTTCAGCTTGAGGAGCAGGGCGACCATGCGTTCGGCTTCGGCGGTGCCCATGCCGGCCAGCGGCTCGTCGAGCAGCAGCACCTGCGGCTCGGTGGCGAGCGTCATCGCGATTTCGAGCTGGCGTTGCTCGCCGTGGCTGATGGCGCCGGCGAGGAAATCGCGGCGTGCCTGCAGGCCCGCCAGTTCGAGCGCGCGCTCTGCGCGTTCGTTGGCGGCCGCGACGCTGGCAGCGCGCTGCAGCCAGCGCGCCGCATGCGGCGTGCGTGACTGCGCGGAGAGGCGGATGTTCTCCCACACCGTGAAGGGCAGGAAGATGTTGGTCTTCTGGTAGCTGCGGCCCAGGCCGGCGCGCGAGATGCGCTCCGGGCTCCAGCCGGTGACGTCGTGGGCGCCCAGCGTGATCCTGCCTTCGGTGGGCGCGAGGTCGCCGGAGAGCAGGTTGGTCAGTGTCGACTTGCCGGCGCCATTGGGGCCGATTACGGCGTGGATGCGGTCGCGCGCGAGGTCCAGGGTCACGCCGTTCACCGCGGCGAGGCCGCCGAAGCGCTTGGTGAGGCCCCGCGCGGCGAGCAGGATTTCGCTCATGGCGCGTCCTTCCTGCGCAGCACGCGTTCCAGCACGCCCAGCAGGCCGCGCGGGGCGAAGGTGACGACCAGCACGATGAAGAGGCCGGTCCACAGCTGCCAATGCTTGCCCGCATTGAAGCTGCCGACCTGCGGCAGGTCCTTGGCCACGTGCAGCAGGTACTCGAAGGCGAAGGCGCCGACGATGGCGCCGGCGAAGTTGCCCATGCCGCCCAGGATCACCATCATGATCGCGTGCGCGCTCATGTGGAAACCCATCAGCTCGGGATTGACGAAGCCGGTCTGCGCGCCCCACAGGTAGCCCGCCAGGCCGGCCAGCGCGCCCGAGAGCGTGAAGGCCGCGAGCTTGTAGCCGAAGGTGCCGAAGCCCATCGCGCGCATGCGGTGCTCGTTGACGCGGATGCCCGCCAGCGCCCGGCCAAAGGGGCTGAAGAGGAGGCGGCGCAGGAACAGGTACACCAGCACCAGCATCGCCAGCGTGAAGTAGTAGAAGGCCTTCTTGTTCTCCAGGTCGAACAGCAGCGCGTTCGGCTTGAAGTTGATGTAGATGCCGTCTGAGCCGCCCAGCACCTTGTTGTCGAAGAACAGGTAGAACACCATCTGCGCGAAGGCCATGGTGACCATGATGAAGTAGATGCCGTGGGTGCGGACCACGAAGAAGCCGATCACCAGGGCGGCGAGGCCGGAGGCGGCGACGGCCGCCGGCAGCGTCCACCACAGGCTGACCGCGCTGCCCTCGGGCGTGAGGAAAGCCAGTGCGTAGCCGGCCAGCCCGAAGTAGGCGGCATGCCCCAGCGACACCAGGCCCGTCACGCCTTGCAGCAGGTCGAGGCTCATCGCGAAGATGCCAAGGATCATCATGCGCGCCACCATGGCGGCGTAGAAGTCGGTGGCGACGAAGGGAAAGGCGACCAGGGCCACCAGGCACAGGGCCAGCACGAGCTGCAGGCTGCGCGGCAGCTGCTCGAGGCGCGAGGAGGCGAGGCTCATTGCTTGAACAGCCCTTCCGGCTTCCACAGCAGCACCGCTGCCATCAGCATGTAGACCAGCATCCCGGCCACGTGCGGCAGCAGCACCTTGCCGAAGGTGTCGACCAGCCCGACCAGGAGCGCCGCGATGAGTGCGCCGCGCACCGAGCCGATGCCGCCGATCACCACCACCACGAAGCACATGATCAGGACCTGCGAGCCCATGTTGGGATACACGCTGGAGATGGGCGCGGCGATCATGCCGGCAATGGTGGCCAAGCCCACGCCCAGCGCGAACACCACTGCGTGGATCAGCTTGATGTTGATGCCCAGGGCCTCCGTCATCGCGTGGTTGAAGGCGCCGGCGCGGATCTTCATGCCCAGGCGCGTCTTCGCGATCAGGTAGTAGAGCCCCAGCGCCAGCAACACGCACACGCCCGACATGAACAGGCGATAGACCGGGTAGGACAGGTTGTCGGTCAGCTGGATCGAGGCGCCGAGCAGCGCTGGCACGGGCACGCCGTGCACGTCGTCGCCCCAGAGGATGGAGCGCATCTCCTCGAAGATGTAGATCAGGCCGAAGGTGAGCAGCACCTGGTCGAGGTGGTCGCGGTGGTAGAAGTGGCGGAACAACAGCCGCTCCAGCGCGAGGCCGAAGAGAACCGACAGCGCCGTGCCCAGCACGATCGCCAGCGCCAGGCTGCCGGTCCTGGCCGCGAGCGACCAGGCGAGGTAGGCGCCCAGCATGTAGAAGCTGCCGTGCGCGAGGTTGACCACGCCCATGATGCCGAAGATCAGCGTCAGGCCGGCGGCCAGCATGAACAGCAGCAGGCCGTACTGCACGCTGTTCAGGAGCTGGATCAGGAAGTTGGCGAAATCCATCAGGCTTGGCGGCGGGCGAAGAGCAGCAGTCCGCCCAGCAGCGCGAACAGGCCGCCGCAGGTGCGGTTGACGGCGCGCACGATGTCAGCCCGGCGCAGCCAGGGCGCGAGCCGCCCGACGCCGATGGCACAGGCAGCCAGCATCAAGCCATCGCAAGCGACGAAGGTCAGCGCCAGCAGCGCGAACTGCGGCGCGAGCGGCGCCTGCGGCTGGATGAACTGCGGGAAGAAGGCGGCGAAGAAGATCAGCGCCTTCGGGTTGCTGGCGCCGACCAGCAGGCCTTGCAGGAAGAAGGAACGCGCGGCCGGGGCTTGCGCCGCGACCAGGGGCTCGCCCGCCTTGCGGAAGGTGCGGATGCCCAGCCAGACCAGGTAGGCGGCGCCGGCGAGCTTCAGCGCCGTGAAGGCCGTCTCCGAAGCCGAGAGCAAGGCGCCCAGGCCCAGCGCCGACAGCAGCATGACGCCCAGGCTGGCTGCGAGCGCACCGCCGGCCGAAGCCAGCGCTTTCGCCGGCCCCTGGTTGATGGCGTTCGTCACGCACATCAACATGGTCGGGCCCGGCGTGACGACCAGGAGGGCGACGGCGGCGAGGTAGAGGAAGTAGGAGGAAAGAGTCATCGCGATCCGGGAAGCACGTGGCGTGCCCGCAGGGGCTTGTCATCCCGGGCTCACCCCGGGATCCAGCTCCCGTGGCTGGATGGCAGCCGGCGCTGATGCCGGGTCCAGCCCGGCATGACATTCTTTTTCCCTCAGCCCATCTTGCAGCCGGCGCCCGAATCCGCCAGCGCCTTGGCCGCGATGCCGATCACCTTGTTGTCCTTGTTCTCCACACGGCGCAGGTAGATGTCCTGGATCGGGTTGTGCGACTTGCTCATCGTCCACTTGCCGCGCGGGCTGTCGATGGTCTGGGTCTCCAGCGCCTTGTACAGCGCAGCCTTGTTGCCGATGTCGCCCTTGACGGCGGCCAGGCCCTGCGCGAGCAGCAGGCCGGTGTCGTAGCCCTGCACGGCATACACATCCGGCTGCATCTTGAACTGCGTGGCGTAGGCCGTGCGGAACTGGTTGTTGCGCGGCGTGTCCAGCGAATCGGCGTAGTGCATGGTGGTCATGATGCCGTCGGCGGCCGGGCCGGCGGCGTCCAGCACGCCTTCGGTCAGGAAGCCCGAGCCCCACAGCGGGATCTTGTCCTTCAGGCCCGCGGCGGCGTAGTCGCGGATGAACTTGGCGGCGCCACCGCCGGCGAAGAAGCAGGCCACGGCGTCGGGACGCAGCGAGGCGATCTCGGTCAGCAGCGCCTGGAATTCCACGTTGGGGAAGGGCAGGCCCAGTTCCTTGACGATCGTGCCGCCGGCCTTGGTGTAGCTTTCCTTGAAGCCTTCGAAGGCCTCGTCGCCGGCCGCGTACTTCCAGGTGATCCAAACCGTCTTCTTCAGGCCCTTGTCCATCATGGGCTTGCCCAGCGCCAGCGTAGGCTGGCTGTTGGTGAAGGAGGTGCGGAAGACGTTGGGGGCGCACAGCGCGCGGGTGGCGGCATGCACGCCGGCGTTGGGGATCAGGTTCAGCACGCCGGACTCGCGCGCCACGCGCTGGATGCCCATCTGCACGCCCGAATGCACGGTGCCGATCAGGACGTCGACCTTGTCGCGCTGCACGAGGCGGTTGGCATTCTCGACGCCCTTGGACGGCTCGGATTCGTCGTCGACCTTGAACCACTCGATCTCGCGGCCGCCCAGCTTGCCGCCCTTTTCGTTGATCGCCATGCGCACGCCGTTCTCGATGGCCACGCCCAGCTGCGCGAAGGTGCCCGTGTACGGGAGCATCAGGCCGACGCGGATCTTGTTCGACTGCGCGCGGGCGATCTGGGGCAGCAGCAGGCCGGTCGACGCGGCGCCGACGATGGCGGCACCACGCGAGAGGACGAGGCGGCGAGAGGTCATGGATGCTCCTTACTTTTCAATTAGTTTAGGCCTAAAGCATTTCTACCCGATGTGCGCGAATCGTGCCACATGGGTTTCCCGCAATTTCGTCATTCCCGCGAAGGCGGGAATCCAGAGCGTTGAAGCAGCGCGCGCCGCGCGCTTCCTGGCTCCCCGCCTTCGCGGGGATGACATCAGTTCGCGGCACGCAGCTTGAAGCGCTGGATCTTGCCGGTGGCCGTCTTCGGCAGCTCCGGCACGAAGGCGATCCAGCGCGGGTACTTGTAGGGCGCGAGCAGCGACTTCACGTGCGCCTGCAGGTCCTCGGCGCTGGCCTGCTGGCCCGCCTTCAGCACCACGTAAGCCTTGGGCTTCACCAGGCCATCGCTGTCGGCCACGCCGATGACCGCGGCTTCCAGGATGGCTGCATGCGTCATCAGGCACGCTTCCACCTCGAACGGGGAGACGTAGATGCCGCCGACCTTCAGCATGTCGTCGCTGCGGCCGCCATAGGTGTAGTAGCCGTCGGCGTCGCGCGTGTACTTGTCGCCGCTGCGCGTCCACTCGCCGGCGAAGGTGTGCTTGGTCTTGGCGCGGTTGTTCCAGTACATGATCGCGGCGCTCGGGCCGCCGATCTGCAGCTCGCCGATCTCGCCGTCGCCGCACTCGCGGCCATCGTCGCCGACGATGCGCAGCTGGTAGCCCGGCACCGCCTGCCCGGTCGTGCCGTAGCGCACCTTGCCGGGACGGTTGGACAGGAAGATGTGCAGCATCTCGGTGGAGCCGATGCCGTCGAGGATCTCGCAGCCGTATTCCTCGGTCCAGCGCCTGCCGATTTCCGCGGGCAGGGCCTCGCCGGCGCTGGCGCAGACGCGCAGCTTCAGTTCCTTCTTCTGCGGCCGGCCGGCGTCGGCCAGCAGCGCGGCATAGAGCGTGGGCACGCCATAGAAGAGGGTCGGCTGGAATTTCTTCAGCAGGCCGAACACCGCGTCCGGCGTCGGCCGCGCGGGCAGCAGCACCGCGGTGGCGCCCACGCTCATGGGGAAGGTGAGGGCGTTGCCCAGGCCGTAGGCGAAGAACAGCTTGGCCGCGGAATACACGACGTCGCTCTCGCGGATGCCCAGCACCGCGCGGCCATAGAGTTCGGCGGTCTGCACCAGGTGGCTGTGCAGGTGCACCGTGCCCTTGGGCGTGCCGGTGGAGCCGCTGGAATACAGCCAGAAGCAGGCGTCGTCGCTGCAGGTGCCGGCCACTTCCTGGCCGGCGCTGCCCGACGCGACGAGATGCGCCACCGAATGTTCGCCCTGGTCGCCCGCGACGAACATGTGCTGCAGCGAGGAGATCTTGCCCACCAGCGGCTCGAAGGTGGGTAGCAGCGGCCTGGAGACGAAGAGGGCCTGCGCGCGCGAATCGCGCAGCATGAAGTCGAAGTCCTTCGCGGTGAGCAGCGTGTTGGCCGCGATGGGAACCACGCCCGCCAGGATGCAGCCGAGGAACACGACCGGCCACTCGAGCGTGTCGAGCATGGCGATCATCACGCGGGTTTCCGGCGTGAAGCCGCGCGTGCGCAGCGCGTTGGCGAAGCGGTGGGATTGCTCCGCGAGCTGGCCGTAGGTGAGCTGCTCCCCGCTGGCGGCGTCGACAAAGGCGACCTTGTCGTAGCGGGCGGCATTGCGCTGCAGCAGGTCGTGCGCGGCGTTGTAGTCGCGGGGGATCTCGATGCGGGGCGGACTGGTGCTGTGGTCGGCGTGGCTCAGGTGCATGTTGTCTCCTCGGGGCGCCGGATGGTTTGTCATTGCGGGCTCGACTCGCAATCCAGCTCCCGGGGTCGTCCGCGCACCGGGGCTGGATCCCGGGTCAGGCCCGGGATGACGTGCGTTTATGCAGGCTGCTTGTCCTTCGTCATCGCCGGAATCGCTTCCTTCTCCAGCCATTCGCGGCACCACACCGTGCCGAGTTCTTCGGGCAGCGTGCCCGCGCTCGCATCGTGGCACCAGACTTCGCCGATGCGCTGGGCGCCCAGGCCTTGCAGGCGCTCGTCGAACTTCTTGCCGCCGAAGCAGAAGGTCTGCGAATAGGTGCGGTCGCCCAGGGCGATCACGCCGTAGCGGACGTGGCCGAGGAACTTGGGTTGCAGGTCCAGCGAGTCGTAGAGCGCGCGGGCGTTGTCGGGAACGTCGCCGGAGCCGTAGGTGCTGGAACAAATGAGATATAGCGCATCCGGATCGTCGAAGGCCGTGATGTCCAGGTTGTCCATCAGCGTCACTTCGATGGCCTCGACCAGGTCGGCGCAATCCATCTGGATGGCCTGCGCCACGTAATCGGCGGTGCTGGTCATGGTGCCGACGAGGATCTTGAGCTTCATGCGGGCCTCACATGCAGTAAACTGCTTGACATTCGAGTTGAAGGAAGTATACTGCAATCTTGATCTAGCGCAAGTCCATGCAAACCAGCACCCCCGAAGCCCTTGACAACCGCGCCACGCTGGCGGAGCTTGGCGCGCGCGTGCGGGCCTGGCGCGCGCGCCGCGGCATGACGCGCAAGCAGCTGGCCGCCGACTCCGGTCTTTCCGAGCGCTTCCTCGCCGACGTCGAGGGCGGCAAGGGCAACGTCTCGATCAACTCGCTGGAAGCCGCGGCCCGCGCGCTCAACATCACCATCCTCGACCTGCTGCAGGACGCGCCGCGGCCGGTGCTGGCCCGCGCGACGGGACTGCTCGGCCGCCTGGACGACACGCAGCTGGAGCAGGCGTACACGCTGCTGGCCGCGAGCTTCGGCCTGGCCGATGCGCAGGGCCGCGAGCAGCGCATCGCGCTGGTCGGCCTGCGCGGTGCCGGCAAGTCCACGCTGGGCGCGCAGCTTGCGGCCGACCGCGGCGTTCCCTTCATCGAACTCGATCGCGAGATCGAGCGCGAGGCCGGCACCAGCATGAACGAGATCCTCCTGCTGCACGGCCAGGCCGGCTACCGCCGCTACGAAAGGCGCGCGCTGCTGCGCATCGCCGAGGAGCATGCGCAAGGCGTGGTGATGACCACCGGCGGCAGCATCGTCAGCGAGCGCGAGACCTTCGAGCTGCTGCAAAGCCATTTCTATTGCGTCTGGGTCAAGGCCAGCCCCGAAGAGCACATGAGCCGCGTGGTGGCGCAGGGCGACCTGCGCCCTTTCAATGCCAGCGGCAGCGACGACAGCCACGCGATGGGCGAGGCGCTGGACGACATCCGGCGCATCCTGGCCAGCCGTGAAGCCCTCTATGCCCGCGCCGACGCCGTGGTTGACACGGCGGCCCGCAGCGTGAAGCAATCCCTGAAAGACCTGCAGCGGGCCGTGCCCGCTGTCGCCTGAGAGCCCTGGAGACAGACGAATGAATGCCATGACCGAACCGCTGCTGTTCAAGCAGACCCTGGCCGGCGAGGAGCGCGAGCTGGTGAGCTTTGCCACCGATCCTTCGCGCTACCGCCACTGGACCCTGGCCGTCGACGGCGAGGTCGCCCGCCTGAAGCTGGACATCGACGAGGACGGCGGCATCAAGCCCGGCTACAAGCTCAAGCTGAATAGCTACGACTTGGGCGTCGACATCGAACTGCACGACGCCCTCAACCGCATCCGCTTCGAGCACCCGGCCGTCAAGGTGGTGGTGTTCGAAAGCGGCAAGGACCGCATCTGGTGCTCCGGCGCCAACATCTACATGCTGGGCCTGTCCACCCACGCCTGGAAGGTGAACTTCTGCAAGTTCACCAACGAGACGCGCAACGGCCTGGAAGACTCGTCGCGCAATGAAGGCCTGAAGGCGGTGGCCGCCGTGACCGGCGCCTGCGCGGGCGGCGGCTACGAACTGGCCCTGGCCTGCGACCGCATCGTGATGGTGGACGACCACTCGTCCACCGTCAGCCTGCCCGAAGTGCCGCTGCTGGGCGTGCTGCCCGGCACCGGCGGCCTGACGCGCGTGACCGACAAGCGCAAGGTGCGGCGCGACCTGGCCGACATCTTCTGCACCACCAGTGAAGGCGTGCGCGCCGACCGCGCCAAGGACTGGAAGCTGATCGACGGCCATGCCAAGCCGCAGGCTTTCGGCGCGCTGGTCGACCACGAGGTCGCGGCGCTGCGCGCGCAGTCGAAGCGCAGTGGGCCCCCGCAGGGCATCGCGCTGACGCCGGTGCAGCGGAAGATCGACGAGCAGGGCTACCACTACGGCGTGGTAGACGTGCAGGTCGACCGCGCCACCCGCATCGCCACCTTCACCGTCCAGGCCCCGGCCAAGGCGATCGAGGGCACGCCCGACGCCATCGTCGCCGCCGGCGTGAACTGGTGGCCGCTGCAGTTCGCCCGTGAACTGGACGACGCGATCCTGAACCTGCGCACCAACGAGCTCGAGATCGGCACCTGGGTGCTCAAGACCCGCGGCGACGCCAACCTGGTGATGCAGGCCGACTCGGTGCTGGAGCAGCAACAGGACCACTGGCTGGTGCGCGAGACCATCGGCGCGCTGCGCCGCACGCTGGCCCGCCTGGACGTCACGAGCCGCTCGCTGATCGCACTGGTGGACGAGGGCTCCTGCTTTGCCGGCACCTTCTACGAACTGGCGCTGGCCTGCGACCGCATCTACATGCTGGACCTGCCCGATGCGCCCGACGCCGCGCCGGCGCTGCGCCTGAACGAAGCCAACTTCGGCCGCTACCCCGTCGTGAACGGCCTCACGCGCCTGCAGACCCGCTTCAACGAAGACCAGGCGACGGTGGAACAGTTGCATGGCCTGCAGGACAGCGCCCTGCGCGCCGACCAGGCGCTCGGCCTCGGTCTGGTCACGCTGACGCCGGACGACATCGACTGGGACGACGAGATCCGGCTGATGCTGGAGGAGCGTGCCTCGCTCTCGCCCGATGCGCTGACCGGCATGGAAGCCTCGCTGCGCTTCCCGGGCAAGGAGACGATGGAGACGCGGGTGTTCGGGCGGCTGAGCGCCTGGCAGAACTGGATCTTCATCCGGCCCAACGCGGTCGGTGAAGAAGGTGCACTGAAATTGTTCGGAACGGGCAAGAAAGCCAAGTTCGACTGGAAAAGGGTTTAACCATGAGCACGATCGACCTGCAAGCCAAGATCCCCAACAACGTTGCGCTGGGCGACAACCGCCAGCTGCAACGCGCCCTGGAGCACTGGCAGCCCGCCTTCCTCAACTGGTGGGACGAGATGGGGCCGAGCGACTTCAAGGCCAAGGAGGTGTACCTGCGCACCGCCGTGGGCGTCGACGCCCAGGGCTGGGCCCAGTACGGCTACACGCCCATGCCCGACTACCGCTGGGGCATCTTCCTGGCGGACAAGGAGGCGGACCGCAAGATCGGCTTCGGCGACCACATGGGCGAGGAGGTCTGGCAGGACGTGCCCGGCGAATACCGCTCCACCTTCCGCCGCCTGATCGTGACGCAGGGCGACACCGAGCCGGCCTCGGTGGAACAGCAGCGCCTGCTGGGCCACACCGCGCCTTCGCTGTACGACCTGCGCAACCTGTTCCAGGTGAACGTGGAAGAGGGCCGCCACCTGTGGGCCATGGTCTACCTGCTGCACGCGCACTTCGGCCGCGATGGCCGCGAAGAGGCGGAAGAACTGCTGATGCGTCACAGCGGCGACGCCGACAAGCCGCGCATCCTGGGCACCTTCAACGAGCCCATGGACAACTGGCTGTCCTTCTTCATGTTCACCTACTTCACCGACCGCGACGGCAAGTTCCAGCTCAAGTCCTTTGCCGAGAGCGCGTTCGACCCGCTGGCCCGAACGACCAAGTTCATGCTGACCGAGGAAGCGCACCACATGTTCGTGGGCGAGACCGGGGTCGGCCGCGTCATCAAGCGCAGCCTGGAAGTGATGAAGGAGCTGGACACCGACGACTGGAAGAAGGTGCGCGAGGCCGGCGCCATCGACCTGCCCACTATCCAGAAGTTCATGAACTTCTGGTTCACCAGCTCGCTCGACCTGTTCGGCTCCGAAGCCTCGTCGAACGCCGCGAACTACTTCGCCAACGGCATCAAGGGCCGGCCGGACGAAGCCAAGTTCGCCGACCACCGCGAAGTCGACACCTCCATGACCATCAAGGTGCCGGACGGCCAGGGCGGCCTGAAGGACGAGTCCATCAGCGTGCGCAACGGCATCAACGAGGTGACGCGCCTGGAGTACGTGAAGGACTGCAATGTCGGCGTGACGCGCTGGAACATGGCGATCAAGCGCGCCGGCGTGCCGTTCGAGCTGAAGCTGCCGTCCACGCGCTTCCGCCGCAACGTCGGCGTCTGGGCCGGCGTGCCCACCACGCCCGAAGGCCAGCCGATCACGCAGGCCGAGTTCGACGCCAAGAAGAACGACTGGCTGCCGACGCCGGAGGACATCGCCTTCGTCAAGAGCCTGATGCAGCGCGTGACCGAGCCGGGCAAGATGGCCGGCTGGATCGCGCCGCCCGACCGCGGCATCAACGCCAACGCCGTCGACTACGAATACGTCAAGCTCTGAGGCGCCGGGGCGAACGGCAGGTTCGCCTCGACCCGGAAGGCCGACACCGCGCGCACCAGCATCTCGGCCTGGCGGCTGAGGCTCTCGGCGGCGGCGGCCGCTTCCTCGACGAGGGAAGCATTGCTCTGGGTGACGTGGTCCATCTGCGTCACCGCGTGGCTCACCTCGGCCACGCCCTTGTTCTGCTCCTGTGTCGCGCTGCTGATCTCGGCCAGCAGCGCCGTCATTTCCTCGGCCTGGCGCACCACCGCGCCCATGCTGCTGCCGGCATGGGCCGCCTGGCGCTCGCCCGCGCCGACCTTCTCCACGCTGGCGCCGATCAGGCCCTTGATCTCCTTGGCCGCCGCGGCGCTGCGCTGCGCCAGGGTGCGCACTTCCGCCGCCACCACGGCAAAGCCCCGGCCCTGGTCGCCCGCACGCGCCGCCTCGACGGCGGCGTTCAGCGCGAGGATGTTGGTCTGGAAGGCGATGCCGTCGATCACGCCGGTGATCTCGCTGATGCGGCGGCTGGCGGCCGTTATGTCTTCCATCGTCGCCACCAGGTCGGCGACGGCGGCGCCGCTGACGCGCGCGGCCTGGCTGGTCGCCGCGGCCATGTCGCTGGCGGTGCGGGTGGTGTCCGCGTTGGCGCGCACGGTAGCGCTGATCTGCTCCATCGAGGCGGCCGTCTGCTGCAGGTTGCTGGCCTGTTCCTCGGTGCGCTGGCTCAGGTCCTGGTTGCCGTTCGCGATCTGCACGCTGCCGCTGGCGATGCCTTCGCTGCTCTGGCGCACCGTGCCCACCAGGCGGACCAGGTTGTCGTTCATGCGCGCGAGGGCTGCCAGCAGCTGCGCGGTTTCGTCGTTGCCTTCCACCACGATGTGCGAGGTGAGGTCGCCCTGGGCCACCGTCTGCGCCACGCGCACGGCTTCGCCGATGCGGCGCACGATGGAGCGGCTGATCGTCCAGCTCACGAGCAGGAGCACGAGGGCGGCGAGCACCGTGCCGATGCCGACCACCAGGCCGGTCAGTTCCGAAGTCGCGCGGCTCTGCGCTTCCGCCTCGCGCGCGTTGGCGGCGATCAGGTCGCCAAGGGCGGCCATCTCCTGCGCCAGCTGTTCGAAGCTGGCGCCGAAGGCGGGCAGCTGCCCCTGGGCCGCCAGCCGGTCGGTGTAGGCCAGGCCGGCCAGCGCGTTCGCCTGCGCCACGTAGGCTTCCAGCGTGGGGCGGACCTTCGCCACAGCGGCGCGGGCGGCGGGGCCGATGTCCAGGGTTTCCAGCTTGCGCATGGATTGCGTGAGTTCGGCGGCATCCGCCTGCACGGACTTGCGCACCGCCTTCACCTCATTCGGGTCGATCTCCTTGGCGCTGAGCATCGCGGACAGCACGTCGCCCCGCAGCGCGTCATGCGCCTGGTCCGCCGCGGCCTGGGCCCGCAGGGCTTCCTGCGCCAGCAGCACGCGGTCGGCGCCCACCGTGAGGTAGTGGCGGGCCACGAGGCCGGCGAACCCGGAGGCTGCCAGGCAGGCGACGGCAACGATGCTGAGCCCGATCAGTTTGCGGGCAATGGTCAGTTGGAACTTCATCAGGGAGGGCGTGGCGCGGGCAAAGCCTTTGAAGTTAGCACGCGGCCGGTGCGCGGGGCAATTCGCGGCGCCCGCTTTGCGGCGGGCGCGCCACCAACTTCTTCACGGGATGGATGAGTTCGGCGCTGCGAGCGGGCTGCCCGCTAGAATGGAGCCTTGTCGGAGCGTAGCGCAGTCTGGTAGCGCATCTGGTTTGGGACCAGAGGGTCGTAGGTTCGAATCCTATCGCTCCGACCATCTTCCACACGCCACTTCGGTCCCGCAATGGGACACCGCACCGCATGCATGCCATGGCGAGTGCGACACCGTCGTTACACACTGTGTGCATTTGAAAAGCCGCTAGGCCGGCCTAGGCCGTTGCCCTATAACGGCTGACGCCGAGGCTGTTAACGGCGAAACATCGAATAGCCGGTACTCCAAAAGTACTCAAGACCGGGGGAGATTCGACCCGACGAATGAGTCTGGGCAGGCGCCATGCCTGTCCGAGGGGCTGCCGCATGTCAAACGTTCGCTCGCTGCGCGACGTGTTCGCGCGTTCGTGGATCGCTACGCAGATCCGCAAGGTCTTCGGCTCCGAAGCACCTGTCCTGCCTTCCAGGCGCGAGGAAGCGCGCCGGGCGAGGGAACACAAGCAGGACGCGCATCGCCAGCGCGCCCAGGTGCAGTTCCGGCGCTCGCGGCGGCCGATGCACCGGCGCCAGGCCTTCGGCCTCGAGCCGATGGAGCCGCGGCTGCTGCTGTCGGCGGACATCACCTACGTCGATCCGGCCTCCGGCATGCAGGCAAGCCTCGGCGAACCCGGGTCGATCTCCGACGCCACGGACACGTCCGATGCGGGGTCCGTCCTCACGACGCCCAGCGTCGTGATCAGTGCCAATGCCGCCGGCGCACAGGACACCAATGCCCCGCGTCCGCAGCTGTTCTTCCTGGACGTCGACGGCGCCGACGACGTCGACTACCACGGGCCGGTGCAGGTCGAGGACATCGATGTCGCCGCGTACGCCGCGCCGACGTCCCTCGCAGGCCAGGAAAGCGCCATCCTCACCCGCTTGGTCGACACCCTCGACGACATGTTCGCCGAGTGGGGGGCGCTGTTCACGACGGACCGCCCGGACGACGGCGCGTACTCGACGATCTACCTGGGCGGCGACGGCTCCTGGGCGTCTGCGTGGGGTGACTACTTCGGCGTGGCCGAGAAGGTCGACGTTGGCAACCTCGATGCGCGCGACACCGCGTTCGTGTTCACCGACACCTTCGCGGGCGCCGACAACTACCTGGACCTGCTCGTCGACGTGGTGTCCCACGAGGCCGGGCACCTGCTGGGCGGACAGCACCAGGTGCAGGCCGGCCGCGGACCGCTGGCGGCGGTCGCCTTCGACCCGAAGGTCCACGTCGAGATCGGCAAGGATGCGGTCGCGGACGCGATCGCCGACGGCAAGGTCACCATCAACATCGGCGGGGTCGACCAGGAATTCGTCGTCCATCCCAAGCTGGTCGCGGCATTCCAGAACTGGATGCCTTACTACAACGCAGGTGCGGTCGGCGGCGACGGCTTCCCCGACGTGGTGATGGGGCAGTTCGGCATCCACCCCATCGAGCACGCCACCTGGCTCACGCGCGTGCTCGACATGGCCTGGGCGGCGCAGGACGACCCCTGGTACACGGACCAGGAGAAGGGCCAGATCCTGGCGTGGTCGTACGGCCTGCTCACGCACTCCGCGGGCGACCATTTCGCGCACACGCTGGTGAACGAATTCGCCGAAGGCGTGGCGCCCGGCTTCGTCCTGGCCGGCGAGTCGATCACCACCGACCAGCGCGACCTCGGCAACATGCTGCGCCACTTCATGACGGAGGCTTACATCGCCGACGCGATGGAGGGCGTCGACACGAACGACGACATCACGCAGGTCGTGGCGCCCCCTGGCGACAACTACACCGTGAGCGGCGACTACAGCAGCGTCAGCACGCCCGGCATCGAGTTCGCCGCGCCGACCCGCTTCATCTACGAAGCCCTGCTGCGCCCGTTCGCGGCCGACCCGACCGCCATCGCCGAGATGAAGTGGGAGAAGGGGACGCTGGAGATCAAGAACGGCAACCAGCTGGTCCGCAGCGACACCGATGCGAAGTGGGGCGAGCCAGCGGAGCTTTTCGCCAAGGGCGACGGGTTCAAGGTCGGCCAGAAGATCACGGTCAGCGGTTTCTCCAATGCGGCGAACAACGGCACCTTCATCGTGAAGGCCGTGACGGACAGCGTGCTGACGCTGGATACCACCACGCTGGTGGACGAACAGGCGAGCGGCGACGAGAAAGTCCGTGTGTTCGTGCCGCACACCGAGGCGACGACCATCACGGTCAACGACGCCGACAACACCTTCACCCGCGCCACCGGCAGCTTCAAGTCCGACGGCTTCGTCGAAGGCCAGCGCTTCACCGTCTACGGATTGCACAACTACCAGGGCTACTACCTGGTCAAGTCGGTTTCCGAAGACGGCAAGACATTGACGGTCCTGCAGAACCTCAACAGCGGCTACGAGGTCGGCAACGGCGACGAGACGCTCGTCGTGCTGGGCAGCCGCGGCGCGGTGGTCGACGCCATCTACAAGCTCCGCGACTTTCTCGAGAAGAAGGCGATCGACAGCGGCCCGCGCCAGGACTTCGGGCTGCTGCTGCTGCAATGGGCCGCGGCGACGGCGGGCGACCCGCTCGTCACCAAGCCGACGACCGACCAGCTGGCGGGCGCCTACCTCTACAACTGGATCGAGGACATCGACGCGGGCATCGAGAACTGGGCCGAGGTCGGCCTGGCCTTCACCAAGGCGATGTGGGATCCGCAGAGCAAGCGCGACCTGCAGAACTCGGTGGCGGACGAGGACAACCCGAGCATCACCGACTCCGTCCTTGGCGGGGATCCCAGCAGCGGCAACTACATCCTGCGCCGCGACTCGGAAGCCAGCGTCGGCGTGCTCGACGTCTTCGTCAAGGAACTCGACGACCCCAACAACGACGACGACACCAATGACGGCTACATCGACCGGTACCTGCTGCCGATGGTGGGCCTGCCCGATTTCACGGGCGACGTCCGCGAGGCGCTCGCCGACGTGGGCGAGGCGATCGACGAGTTCCTGGCGCCCATCCTCGACCCGATCAAGGAGGCGATCCTGCCCATCAAGGCCGGCATCGCCGAAATCCAGGAGTTCGTCAACGACTTCCTGAAAGACCAGTTCAAGCAATACACGGGCGTCGATTTCGAGATCTTCGACTTCCTGCGGGGGCTGAACACGAAGATGGACATGGCGTCGCTCACGGTCGGCGCCGGCCTGCCGGACGAAGTCGTCATTCCGCTGTTCAAGCCGGGCGACCACGCGCGGCTCGATGCGTACCTCGGGCTGGACGACCCGCACCACGAGCCCGCGCCGGGCGGCACGCAGTACCTCGATCCGGGCCTCGGCATCAGCATCCAGTTCTACGCCGGCCCGGAAGACGGCACGAACCCGGACGGCCAGCTCAGCGACGACGCGGCCTTCGTGAAGGACGAATTCGCGGCCTACAAGAACGCGGTGATCGTCACGAAGCTGATGTACCTGATGGAGACGCCGCCGGACGGCGAAACCACCAGTGCCGGCCAGCTTAGCGCGCTCTACTCCGCCCTCAGCGGCACGACGTACAACTTCACCAAGCTCAACATGCATGGTGCCCACGGCGGCAACATCCTCACCACCACGCTGCCGGGCGTTGCGGGGGACAGGCCGTGGATGGACTCGATCGACGCCGACAACGTCTGGCGGGCCGACAGCCAGACCGCCACGACGGCGCTGTTCCGCGTCAACATCAAGAACGACCAGGCCCAACCGGCCGTCTTCGAGAAGACGGGGCTGGCGGCCGGCCAGTACAAGGTCTACGCCACCTGGGCGGCGAACGTCACGCAGGACGTGCCCGACCAGGAGAACCCGGGCTTTCCGAACAACAAGATGCTGCCGGCCAAGGAGGCTCAGTACCAGGTGTTCGACGGGGCAGCTCCCGAAGGCTCGGCGGTGGTCAAGGACCAGCGCGTCTTCGCCAACGACTTCGAGCACGACGGCCTGGGCTTCGCCGAACTCGGTACCTTCGACATCACCAGCGGCACGCTGCGCATCGAGCTCCGCAACGCCGTGGGCGCGTTCGACAACCTCATCGCCGGCCCGATCCTCGTGGTGCCCGTGGCCAGCCCGGGATCCGCCTTCCGCATCCAGAACGACCGCGACCCGAGCACGCTCGCGCCGCTTCCTGGCAGCGGCTACAGCGAGACCGGTTCCGGTGCCTGGACCGACCTGGCCTACCCCACGAGCCCGGGGAACAACCCGCTGTGGGAAAGCGCGCTGCTGCGCGATGGCTTCCGGGCCCTGTTCACCGACTGGCGCAACGGCGCCCTGAGCTTCCCCGACCTGGGCGACCCGACCTCGCCCGATCCCAACACCGTCCCCATCGCGAAGACGCAGCGCGCATCGCACGTGACGCGCTTCCAGGAGTTCACGCCCACCGCCGACATCGAGCACGAACTGCCCTTGTTCGGGTCGAACCTGACGCTGCGCTTCATCGAGAAGACGCCCGGTGGCGCCGACTGGCTCCAGCTCATCGACAACGACGACGGCGGCGCCGTGCTTGCCGAGTACGACATCGGCACCGACACGGTGCTTGCGGTCGACATCAAGCCCTACTCGCTGCTCGGCGTCGAGATCGGCGGCCAGGGCGAGGACATCCTCACGGTGGACCTCGCCTTCAACGGAACGCCGGACCATGCCCAGCGCCCGGCGCTGCACATCACGTTCAACGGCGCCGACGAGATCCTGCCGAACGACCTGACCTCGGTGAGCGACCTGCTGATCCTGCGGTCCGACGACGCCACCCCTTACACCCTCAGCGCGCTCGACATCGACAGCACGGAATCGGTGCGGGTCGAGGGCAGCGGCAACATCATCGTTGCCCAGGACATGTCCATCGACGTGCGGGCCACGGACCGCGCGCAGTATTCGTCCCTGGTCGACCTCGTGTGGGCCAACTCCGGCGCGAACATCGACGTCGTGAGCGGATCGATCACCGCCGGGGAGTTCTTCCTCACGGCGGTGTCCACGCAGATCCTGGACGTGGCGGGCTTCGAGCTCGGCGGCTTCCAGGTCGGCGTGCTGAACTCGATCTCCAACGCGCGGATCGACGTGGGCGGCACCACTTCGATCACCACGACGACGGGCGGCATCAACATCGGCGCGAGTTCGGCCATCCTGGCGCACAACGTGCTGGCGGCCAACCCGGGCGGCGATGCGGACACCGACGCGGCGGTGGCCAGCACCACGATCTTCACCAAGGCGTATGCCCGGGTGCACGACTCCGTCACCCTGGACTCGGCCGGGGAACTGATCATCACCGCCGGCAACTCCGCCGACCTCAAGGCGATCGCCGACGGCTCGGCCGGCGGCGCCGGGGCGAGCCTCGGCTTCGGCCTGGTCCTCGCGGACACCGAGGCGTCGATCGCCGGTGACGCCACGGCGGCAGTCGACGGCGCCACCACGCTGGCCGCCAACGCGGACTTCGTGCTCGAAGTCATGTCCAAGGCCACGGAAGACGGCGTGAGCGCGCCCGTCAAGTTCGACGGCAGCGATGCGGCCAAGGTCGACGTGGCCGCCGACACCATCGACCTCGGCGCCGGCCACGGGCTCGCGACCGGCGACCGGGTCGTCTACAGCCACGGCAAGGACGGCACCGACGTCGGCGGCCTCCAGGACGGCAAGGCTTATTTCGTCAGCATGACGGACAGCAAGGCCAAGTTCTACGACACCAAGGAACATGCGGATGCGGGCGGCACCGACGGCCTGGTCGACCTCACCGCCGTCGGCACGGGCAAGGCCCACACCGTCCAGAAGCAGAACGCCGCCCCGATCAAGTTCAACGCTACGACGGCCGGCGTCGTCGACACCGGCGCCGACTCCATCGATGTCGGTGCCGACCACGGCCTGAAGACCGGCGACCGGGTCACCTACAACCACGGCGACGGCGGCACCGACGTCGGCGGCCTGCAGGACGGCAAGGCCTATTTCGTCCGCATGTCGGGCAACGAGGCCAAGTTCTTCGACACCAAGGAACACGCGCTCGACCCGGACGGCGGCACCGCCGGCCTGCGCGACCTCACGGCGGCGGGCACGGGCACGGCCCACACCCTGACCAAGTCCACCAAGACCGAGAGCGCGCTGGCCGACCCGAACCAGGACGGCGACACCAAGGACGCCGCCAAGACGAGCGACGGCGAGGTCAAGTACGCCGCCGCGCTGGCGGGTGCCGGCCTCGAAAGCGGCACGCGCGCGTTCCTGGCGTCCACCGGGGACATCACGACCGTGGGCGCCCTGACGATCACTTCGGATTCGGTGGCCGCGGTCAGCGCCAAGGCCGACGGCAGTTCGAAGATCGAGAGCGCGGACGATACCAACCTCGGCATCGCCGTGGGCGTGAGCGTCGGCGTGCTCACCACGGAAGCGTCCATCGGTGGAACCGGCGCCGTGAGCGCCACTTCGGTCACGCTGAAGGCGGACCTGAAGGGCGCCGATACCTTCGTGGCCGAGGCAACCTCGGGCGCCAGCGGCGGCGACACCGGCGTGGCCGGCGCCCTGGCCGTCAACGTCGTGACCAGCCGCGTCGAGGCGAAGATCGCCGACGGCGCCACGGTGCACGTCTCCGGCGACGTGAGCATCAGCGCGAAGAACGAGATTTCGAGCGCGATCAAGTCCACGGGCAAGCAGGAAGGCGGCGGCAAGACCGGCGTGGGCGCGTCGGTGGCACTGAACATCATCGACATGGACACCCTGGCCCTGCTGGGCGAGGGCGCGATCGTCACCGGGGCGAAGGACCTGAGCCTGGCGGCCAGCTCGAAGAACGACGTAGCGACCACCGCCAAGGGTGGCTCGGAGGGCGGGACCTCGGTGACCCCGGTGGTCGCCGTCGCCCTGGTGTTCGACGACACCGCGGCAGAGATCCGTGCCGGCGACCTGTTGACGCTGACCGGTGCGCTGAAGGCCGAGGCCACGCAGGGCGGCGACATCAGGACCGAGGCCGAGGGCGAAGCCGAAGGCACGAAGACGGCGGTCGGTGCGTCGCTCGGGCTCACGATCGCCGATGGAGCGGCGGCCGCCGCGCTGATGCGCGACGTCACGGCGACCGGCGCCATCGCCGTCCAGTCGCACGGCAGCATGCGCTCGCGCAGCAACGCCAAGGCCGGCGCCGCGGGAGCCAAGGAAGAAGACACCGCCCCCGAGGCGACGCAGGACGACGACAAGGTCAACAAGCAGACCCAGAAGCAGGCGGATTTCGCGACCGACCAGAAGAACGACCGGACCGGCAGCAACGACGCGAAGACGACCACGCCGGATGCCTCCACGTCGGACGGCAAGATCAGCGTCGCTGCCGCCATCGCGCTGAACATCAGCACCGCCTCCGCGACCGCCACGGTCGGGGACGGCGTGACGCTGAACGCGGGCGGCGCCGTCACGGTGCGCAGCGCGGCCAACCACGACGGCGTGTCGGACGCCGACGGCAGCGCCACCACCCTGGCCGACGGCAAGGCCATCGGTGCCGCCGTGGCGCTGAGCGTGACCAACACGACGAACACCGCGACCGTCGGCGCGTCGACCACGATCACCGCCGACGGGCTCACCGTCGAAGCGGCCATGCTCGCCCGCGAGGTCAAGGTCAAGCCCACCCAGTCGCCCATCGTGGACGTGGACAAGAACACGATCTTCATCGACGACGACGAGGTCAAGGGACTTTCCACCGGCGACGAGGTCGTCTATTTCGACGGCGACCTCCTCAACGACCACAGCATCGGCGGGCTGAGCGACGGCACCACCTATTACCTGATCGTCGTCGGCGAGGGCAAGATCAAGCTGGCGACCTCCAAGGCCAATGCGGAGGCCGGCACCGCGATCGACCTCACCTCCCAGGGCTCGGGGACCGGCCACACGCTCAGCCGGATCACCTTCAGCGACCTCGGGAAGCTCATCGATCTCAACCCGATCGACCTGCTGATGAAGGTGGGCAACCCGCTCATCACGTTCGACGCGACGGGCAACCACTACGAGATGGAACTCGGTGACGCCACCGGCCTGAATACCGGCGACGTGGTCACCTACAACAAGGGCGCTGCCGGCAACACCGCGATCGGCGGCCTTGTGGATGGCCAGAGCTACTTCGCGATCGTCGAAGACAACGGCAAGCTGAAAGTGGCCGCGACGTACGCCGATGCCATCGCGGGCAAGAAGATCACGCTCACCGGCAAGGGCACCGGCGACGGGCACAAGTTCAGCGAGTCCACGCACAGCTCCGCCGCATTCGCGACCTCGGGGGCCAGCGGTGGCAAGATCGGCGTGGCCGGATCGGTCGCCATCAACTACTCGGCGGGGACGACCGCGGCGACCGTGGGCAGCGGTTCGACCATCACCCTGGTCGACGGCGTCGACGCCGGCACGGACAAGCCCGATGCCGTGCTGAACGCGGACTCGAGCAGCAACAACCTGGCCAAGGCCGATCCCAAGCGCACGACGGCCGGCAAGAGCGTGGGCGTGGGCCTTTCCTTCGCGATCGACATCGGCCTGCACGATGCCAATGCGATCCTCGCCGACACGGCGACGCTGAGCGGCGCCAAGGATGTGAGCGTGACGGCCGACGGCGTCCACACGATGGACACCGAGGCCAAGGCAGGTGCGGGCGCGCCCAAGGAAGGCAAGGCCGTCGGCGGCTCGATCGCGCTATCCGTTTCCGACAACGACAGCATGGCCATCGTCGGGACGGGGTCCGAGCTCGATGCGGATGGCAACCTCGTCATCCACGGCTTGAGCGGCAACACCCAGATCACCAAGGGCGATGCCGACACCGAGGGCGGCGCCACCGGCGTGGGGGTCGCCATCGCACTCGGCTGGGTCGACGACGACGTCACCGCCCGGCTCGCCCGCGATGTGGCGACCGGCGCGGCCACCGCGAACGACGTGACGGTCGAAGCCAAGGCGACGGTCAGCGTCACGACGGCCGCTTCCGCCAGCGCAATGGGCGAGAAGAACGCCGAAGAAGGCGGCAAGACCGCCGAGGAGAAGACGGGTTCGCAGACGGACTTCGCCAAGGACCGCAGTGGCAAGGACCTGGCCAAGCCGGCGCCGCAGACCCAGGTGGCGAAGGCCAACAACGACGCGCAGAGCCAGACCAGCGATCCGGGCGGGCAGGGCAACGAAAACGCCACCCAGGGCTCCACCCAGACCTCCGGCGGCGTGCTGCGCATCGCCGCTTCGATCGGCGGCTCGGTGGTCGTCTCGGACGTGTCGGCAGAGATCACCAACGGTCTCACGATCGACGCGAGCGGAAACCTGTCCGTCAAGGCGATCAGCGACGTCGACGCCAAGACCGAGGCGGTCAGCATCGCCTTCACGCAGAGCGAATCCGAATCGGACAACGTGAGCGCCGCCGTGGCGTTCAACGTCGGCCTGCTGGATGCCGCGGCCTCGCTGGGCAACGGCACGACCGGCGCCGGCTCGGTGACCGTCGAGGCGGGCACCACCGCCGGCCAGATGAACGAGTTCAAGGCCATGGCCGTGTCGGGCGCGGGCTCGAAGCAGAGCAGCAAGGGCGGCAATACCTCGGGCGGCACCGACGCCCAGGGGACCGGCGGCACCGGCGGTGGCGGTACCGGGGGCGGTACCGGCGGCGGGACCGGCAGCGGCGCCGGCACGGGTGGCGACAGTTCCAGCCTCGGCATCGCCGGGGCCGTCGCCTTCACCATCTACGGCTCTCCGGCCACCGACGATCCGAACCGGGTCAGCGCCTCGATCGCCGACGGGGCCACGGTGACGGCCAGTTCAGGCGACGTCTCGGTGATCGCGCGGCAGGACGTCGGCATGCAGAACGTCGCCGGCGGCGCGGCGCTCACGATTTCCTCCAGCGGTAGTGGCGGTGGCGGCGGTGGTGGCGGCGGTGGCGGCGGTGGTGGGGGCGGCAGCAGCTCCGACACTTCGGTCGGTGCGGCCCTGGTCATCGGCGTGGCGGACTTCGACACCCTGGCCCGGATCGGCAGCGGGGCCCACGTCGACGCCGCGGGCAACGTGGACGTCAGCGCCTCGAGCTCGCTCAAGCCGCTCGAGATCGTCGCCCCGATCGTCGACGTCGAAACCGGCCTCGACGTCACCTCGCTGGCGATCGGCGCGGCCATCGGCTCCGGCGGCGATGCCGGCGCGGGTTCGGCCACCATCAACATCATCAGCCCGACGACGCGCGCAAGCATCGGCTCGGGCGCCGACATCGACGCCGACGGGAATGTTTCGGTCCTGGCGGCCAGCGACGTCGAGATGGTCGATGTCGCGGGATCCCTCGGCGTCACCATCGGGACGGGCAAGGAGAGCGGCAGCGGCGTCGGCATCGGGCTCAATGTCGGCGTGCACATGGCGACCACCGAAGCCGTGATCGAGGGCGGTTCGAGCACCGCCACGACGGTGAACGCCGGCGGCAACGTGACCGTCGAGGCGGATGCCTCCGACGACTTCTTCCAGCTCGCCGTCAACGCGGGCGCGGGTGCGAGCACTTCGGGCGCGGGCTCCCTCAACGTGCTGGTGAACATCACCCACACGCGGGCGCTGGTGAATGACGACCTGAACGACGCGACCTCGGGCCAGGCGGCGATCACGGCCACCGGCAGCACCGAAGTGGCCGCCGTGTCGAAGACCGACATCGGCAGCTACGCGGGTTCCCTCGGCGGGTCGCTGAGCGAGTCCGCGGTGGGAATCTCGGTGGGCGTGGTGGTCGACCTCGACGACACCCTGGCGCTGGTCGGCGACGGCACCGACGTGGCCGCGCTGGGGCAGGGCACCGCGATCGACGTGGCCTCGGGCGATTTCGACGGCGATGGCGCGTCCGTCGACACGGCGGCACGCGGCCTCGCGGTCACGGCCACGAGCCACGACGACATCTTCATGCTGGCGATCGCAGCCTCGGCGTCGCTGGGCCAGGACAACCAGGGCCAGACCGGCCAGCAAGGCGGCGGTGGCAGCACGCAAGGCGACGGCTCGGGTGGCACCAAGGTCGGCATAGCGGGCGCGGTGACGGTGGGCGTCATCCACGGCCAGACGAAGGCGGTGCTCGGCAACGACGTGGATGTCAACGTCGACAACACCGGCGCGCACGGCGACCAGGGCATCCTGGTGCGTGCCACTGACGAGACGGACATCACGAACGTCGCGGGCGGCCTGAGCTTCGCCCTGAACGGCGACGCCGGCGTGACCGGCTCGGTCGCGGTCAACGACGTGGAGAGCACGACCTGGGCGCGGGCGCTGGGCGGCAACACGCTGAATTCGCGCGCCGGCGGCGTCACTTTCGACGCCAGCGGCAAGAACGACATCGACGCCATCGCGATCGCGGTGGCGGGCGTGGTCGACACCGGCTCGTCCAGTTCGTCCAAGAACAACAACAACTCGAGCAGCGTCAAGTTCGCCGGCGCCGGCGCGGTCATCGTCGACATCGTCGATTCCGAGGTGCTCGCGCAGGTCGCCGCAGGCAGCGCAATCGGCACCTCCGGTGCGCTCGTGGTGAACGCCGAGGACAACTCCGACATCGTGGCCGATTCGGGCGGCCTCGCGTTCGCGGTTTCGACCGGCCAGTCGCAAGGCGGCACGACCTCCGGGTCGGTGGGCGCCTCCGTGGCGGTGAACGACATCACGCAGACCATCCGCGCGACGGTCACCGACACGCCGATCACGGCAGCCGCCGTCGACATCGACGCCAGCAACAAGTCCTCGATCGACACGCTGACGATCGCCGGCTCGGGCTCGTTCTCGAACAGCTCCCAGGCGCTGGCCGGCGCCGGCGCCGGGTCGGGCAACTACATCGATGCCACGACGCAAGCCGGCATCACCAACCCCTCGGGCGTCCAGGTAGTGAACGCTGCCGGTGGCGCCGTCTCGGTGAACGCGCTGGACGACAGCCGCGTCAACGCCGATGCCGGCTCGGGCGCGGTCGCCGTCACGACGGCCAGCGGCGGCAACAGCAGCAACCTCGGCGCGGTGGCCATCGGCGCCTCGGTCGCGGTCAACCACATCACCAAGGCCACGACGGCCACCGTCGACCAGGCCGACGTCCAGTCCGCGGCCTTCACGGTCGAGGCCGAGTCCACCTCGGACATCGACGCCTTCACCTTCGGCCTTTCCGGCTCGGTCTCCTCGGGCAGCGGCACGCTGGCGCTCGCGGGAGCCGGCTCGGGCTCGGGCAACGAGATCACGTCGAACGTCGGCGCCACCGTCTCCAGGAGCACGATCACGGCGACGGGCCCCGTGACGGTCAACGCATCGGACGCCTCGACCATCGACGCCACCACCGGGTCGGTGGCGGTCGCCATCAATGCCGGCAGCGGCAGCGGATCGAAGGTCGGCGTGGCGCTGGGCGCGGCGGTCACGATCAACAAGGTCAACGCATCCGCCATCGCCAAGGTCGACGACACGACGATCACGGCGACGGGGCAGGACGTCGAGATCACGGCATCCAACACGGCCTCGATCGAAGCGACGGCCTTCGGCGTCGGCCTGACGGTGTCGTCCTCGGAAAGCGGTGCCGCCGTCGGCGTGAGCGCGAACGTCGCGATCACGCTCAACGATATCGACCTGACCACCCGCGCACTCCTCACGGACAGCGACAGCGTGGGCGACCAGGACGAGATCGTCGCCGCGAGGAACCTGGTCGTGAGCGCGACCGACAGCGGCAACATCACGGCCAACGCCGTCTCGGCGGCGCTCACGGTGTCGTCCTCCAGCGGCAGCAACGTCTCCGTCGCCGGCACGGTCAACGTATCGGCTTCCGACAACGTCATCAAGGCGAAGACGGAAGCCCTCGTCGACGACGTCGACGCCACGCTGACGGGCGTGGTGGACATGGATGCCAGCTCCGACAAGGCCATCAGCGCCGTCGTCGTGGCGGCTTCGGTCTCGGTCAGCGCTGCCAGCGGCAGCGGCGCGTCCGTCGGCCTGAGCGGCGCCGGCACGCGGTCGTACAACGAGACCGAGAACTCGGTCCTGGCCGTGATCCGTGCCGCCGATGTCCAGGCGGCCGGCGACGTGACGCTGGACGCGGTGGACTCCACCGCGATCAGCGCGACGCTCGTTGCGGTGGCGGCGTCCGTCGGCGTCAGCGGCAGCGGCGCTTCCGGCACGCTCACCGTCGCGGTGAGCGACGCCGACAACGACGTCACCAATACCACCCGCGCGGTGATCGAGGGCGGCTCGTCGGTCACTTCCACCGGCGGCAACCTGGGCCTGAACGCCTCGTCGGACGGTTCGATCACGGCGACGGCCGTCGCCGCCTCGGTCGGCGTCGGCGTCGGCGGTGGCCAGGTCTCGTTGAGCGGCACCGGGGCGGGCTCCAACGCGACCAATGCCATCACGAACACGATCGAGGCCGGCGTGATCGGCGGCTCGGCGGTCGACGCGGACGGCGATGCCGTCATCAGCGCCACCGACTCGGCCAGCATAGACGCCAACGTCGCAACCGCATCGGTGAGCGTGACCGCGGGCAGTTCGACGGTCTCCCTGAGCCTGGCCGCCGCGGTGTCCGTGGCGAGCAACACGATAGACAACGATGTCCAGGCGCACGTGCTGGATTCGTCGCTGGACGCGGGCGGGGCTCTCGACATCACGGCAAGCTCCGACAAGGACATCGACGCCCTGGGCCTGGCCGCGAGCGTGGCGGTGACTGCCGGCAGCGGCACGGTCTCCATCAGCGGCGCTTTCGGCGCGGTGATCGCGACGAACACCATCGGCGGCACGGTCGAGGCAGTGATCGGCGACGCCGACGTCAGTGCCGGCGGCTCCATCGCCTTGCTGGCCGACAACGACAGCACCATTGACGCCACACTGGCAACGCTGGCGGCCTCGGTGTCCATCGGTTCGGGCACGGTCAACCTGGCGCTGTCCGGCGCTGTGTCGGTCACCACGAACACCATCACCACCGCGACGCTGGCCAGCATCGACCCCTCCGACGTCGACAGCGGCGGGGCCGTCTCCATCATCGCCAATGCCGGCAGCGAGATCCATGCCAACACGATCGCCGTCGCGGCGAGCGTGGCGGCCGGCAGTGGCACGGTCACCCTGGCCGGCGGCTTTGCCGCGGCTTCGGCCACCAACACCGTCGGCGGCTCCACGCAGGCCCTGGTGGCGGACGGCAGCACGCTGGACGCGGTGGGCAACATAGCCGTCCGCGTCAACGACTCGGCGGAGATCACCTCGAACGTGATCGCGGCCGCGGTGGCGGTGTCCGCCTCCAGCGGCTCGGTCTCCGGATCGCTGGCGCTGGCCGTGTCGCTGGCCCAGAACACCATATCCGGCGCAAGTCGGGCGTCGATCGACGACTCGACGGTCACATCGAGTGGTGGTGACGTGAGCGTCCGGGCCCTGGCCGACAACCGCATCGACGCCGTCGCGGCGGCCGCCGGCATCAGCGTGGCGGCCAGCACCAGCGTCGGCGTGTCGATTGCCGGCGCGGGCGCGTGGGCGAAGAACGTCATGACGAACGAGGTCGAGGCCTCGATCCTGAACAGCGTGGTGGACGCCGATGGCGCACTGGACGTCCTGGCGGTGGACAGCTCGTCGATCAGCGCCGTGCTGGTGTCGATCAGCACGTCCGTCGCGGTCGGCAGCACGGGCGCCGTGGGCGTGGGCCTGTCGCTCGCACTGGCGGAGAACCAGATCGCCGGCACCACGAAGGCGACGATCACCGACTCCGATGTCACCGCGGGCGGCGCCGTCAGCGTGCTCGCCAACGATGGCGGCATCCTCGCGCTGAGCCTGAATCCGTGGACCAGCGGCGGCAGCGCGCTGGTCGTCGACGGCGACCGGCGCTACGCCGACCTGAAGGCGTCCGACCAACCGGTGGACCTGAAGGCGGCGAACCCCTGGAGCAGCGGCACGACGACGCTCGGCGGCGTGACCCTCGATGGCAGCGTCCGGGTGGACACCACCACGGACGCGATTTCCATCGGCGGCGCCACGGTCGATCTCTCCGCTTCGGCCAACTGGTCCTCCGGCAAGAGCTCGCTCACCAACAACAAGGGCACCAAGCTCGAACTGGTGACCGGTACCGATGCCACCGTCACGGTGAACTCCGGCGCCGACACGCTGGCCTTCACGACCGCCCACGGATTCTCGACGGGCGACCTGGCGACATACCAGAGCGACCTGCAGACCGATGCGAGCGGCCTCGCGTCCGGGACGAAGTACCGCGTCGTCGTGGTGAATGCGACGACCATCCGCCTGCAGGCTGGCCATACCTTCACCGACGACCAGCTCGTCACCTACGACACCACCTTGCCCGGCGACACCAGCGGCCTGGTCGACGGTGCGAAGTACACCGTGCAGGTGGTCGACGAGTTCAACATCAAGCTGAAGCCGCAGGTGCCCATCTGGGCGAGCGGCACCAACTCGCTGGCGATCAGCGGTGGCGGCACGGTGGCGCTGAATGCCAACGTGGCCGTGGATCCGAATGCCGACACGATCACCTTCGGTTCGGTGGCCAACCTTTCGGGCGCGGCCAACTTCTGGGCCGCCAGCAGCGCCAGTTCGCTCACGCCGCGCACCGGCGTCGCACTGGCGCTGGATGGCACGGTGAGCCTCGCCGCCGGCGCCGATACGGTGACCTTCGGCGCCGAGCACGGGTTCGCCGACGGCGACCTCGTCACCTACCACAGCGACCTGGCGGGCAACGGTCTCGTGGACGGCCAGCGCTATCGCGTGGTGGTGGTGGACGAATTCACGATCAAGCTGCAGACAGGCCATGCGTTCACCGACGGGGCCATCGTCACCTACAACAGCAGCCTGCCGGGCGACGGCAGCGGGCTGGTCAACGGCGCGAAGTATCAAGTCGTCGTGGTGGACGAATTCAGCGTCAAGCTGAAGGACTACAAGGTTCTGGACGGCGCCACGACCAGCGTCCTGAACGACACCATCAGCTTCGGCACGGCGCACCAGTTCCAGGACGGCGACATCGTCCAGTACCACAGTGGCCTGGGAAGCGACACCAGCGGCCTCGTCGACGGCGGGCGCTACCGCGTCACGGTGATCGATGCCGACACCATCCAGCTGAGCGACTCGCGCATCATCGATTCGCTGGCCATCTCGGCCGCCGTGGCGGTGGCCGTCAGCGGCAGCGTTTCCGTGGGCGTGGCCGCCGCGGGCGCCGTGGCGCACAACACCATCGAAGGCGGTTTCGAGGCGTCCGTCATCCGGAGCGACGTCGACGCGGGGGGCGACGTCGCCGTCGTGGCCCAGGACAGCTCGGCCATCCGGTCCATGTTGTTCTCGGCCGCCGTATCGGTTTCCGCCAGCGGCTCCGCCGCGGTGGGCGTGGCCATGTCGGTCGCCGAGGCCGAGAACCTCATCGACAGCGACACGCTGGCGACGATCCAGGATTCGACCGTCGACACCACGGCCGGCGACGTGACCGTCCAGGCGACGTCCGAGGTGGGCATCCAGGCCTTCGGCATCGCCGCGGCCATTTCCGCCGGCGGCGCGGGCGCCGTGTCGGTGCAGGTGGCAGCGGCGGGCGTGGTCGCCTTCAACACCACGACCGGCTCGGTCGAGGCCAGCATCGAGGACACCGGGCCTGCCGGCTACGCCACCGCCGTCCACGCGACGGGCGACGTGGATGTGCTGGCACGGGAGGAGTCCAACATCCTGGCGGTGCTGGGCGCGGTGTCCGTGGCCGCGGGCGGATCCGGCTCGGCCTCCATCAACGTCAGCCTGGCGGCGACGTATGCCGAGAACATCATCGGCGGCAGCGTGACGGCCACCATAGACGACGCCGTCGTGGTCAGCAGCGGCGGCGCAGTCGACGTAGCCGCGTTCGCGGACGATGACATCTTCGCGCTGGGCCTTGCGGTGGGCGTTTCTGCCGGCGGTTCCGGCGGCGTGTCCATCAACGTGGCGCTCAGCGCCGTGGCGGCGACCAACCTGATCGGCAATGCGGTCGAGGCCAGCATCCGCGACGGCAGCGTGGTCACCGCCAACCATGCCGCCAATGGCGAGGTGACGGTGGAGGCGACGGACCTGTCCGACATCTTTGCCGTGCTTGCCTCGGCTTCGGTGGCGGCCGGCGGCGCCGGCGCGGTGTCGGTGAACGTGGCTGCGGCCTTCGTGTACGCCAGCAACGCGCTTTCGGCGAGCACCGACTTCGACTGGAACGGCGACGGCGTCAAGGACGCGAAGGACCTGCACGACGGTGTCGCCATCCTCAACCGGCTGAACGAACTGCAGGCCGGGCCGAACGGCATCCTCGGCGACCTGGAGGGCGATCCCACCACGGGCGACGACGACTTGTCGACCGACGCGGCGATCGATGCCTACATCGCGCAGAACCCCGGAACGGGTTACCTCGCGGCGCTGAAGCCGAAGGTCGGGTCGAACTTCGACATCAACGGCGATGGCAGCATCGACCATCGTGACTTGCTGCTGACTGCCACCACAGCGGACGACGCAGGCGTGGGCAGCTCGGTGCTGGCGACCATAGACGCGGCTACGGTCCACACCGCCGGCGCGGTGACCGTCGCGGCTTCGAACTACGACGCCGCCACGGACGACAGCTCGAGCATCACGGCCATCGGCATTGCACTGGGCATCGCGGCCGGCGGTGCCGGCGGGGTCTCGGTCAACGTGTCGGGCGCCGGCGTCATCGCGTTCAACGAAGTGAACGGGGACATCGAAGCCAGCATCGTCGACAGCGGTGTCATCGCCGGCGACGACGTGGGCGTCCTGGCCGAGGACAGGGCGGAGATCGATGCCATCCTGCTGGCGATCTCGCTGTCCGCCGGCGGTGCCGGCGCGGTGTCGGTCAACGTGGCTGCCTCGCTCACCTATGCCGAGAACACGATGGGCGGCAATGTGCTGGCGACCATCGACCATTCCACGGTCGCCTCGGGCGGCGAAGTCACCGTGGATGCGGCGGCGGACAACCAGATCAAGGCCATCGGCGTCGCCGTGGGCATCGCTGCCGGCGGCGCCGGCGGGGCGTCCATCAATGTCGCGATGGCGGGTGTGGTCGCGACCAACACGACGACCAACTCGGTCGAGGCCAGCATCCGCAACGGCAGCGATGTCGACGCCATGGATGCGTCGGACGGTGCGGTCACCGTCGAAGCGACGGACGTGTCGGACATCCTCGCGATCCTCGTCTCGGCCGCCGTGTCGGCAGGCGGGGCCGGCGCGGCGTCGGTGAACGTCTCCATCGCCGGCGTCTATGCCAGCAACGGCATCGGTGGCTCGCTGGAGGCAACCATTGACGGCTCGACCGTCGACACAGCCGGCGAAGTGACCGTGACCGCCGCGACCGTCGACGGCAGCGACCGGATGGAGATCGAATCCTTCGGCATCGCCGTCGGCGTGTCCGCCGGTGGCGCGGGCGGGGTCTCGGTCAACGTGACGGGCGCGGGCGTGCTCGCCTTCAACCAGATCGAGAACTCGATCGAGGCGAGCATCGTCGGCAGCGCGGCCAACGCCGGTGATGACGTCACCGTGCGCGCCGAGGACGGCGCCCACATCCTGTCCGAGCTCGGTGCGATCACCGTGGCGGCGGGCGGCGCCGGCGCGGTGTCGGTGAACGTGGCGGTCTCGGCCACCTATGCCGAGAACACGATGGCCGGCAGCCTCACATCGACCATCGACGATTCGACGGTGACGAGCACCGGCGGTGCCGTGACGGTCGAGGCTTATGCCGACAACTCCATCCTGGCCCTGGGCCAGGCGGTGGGCGTGGCCGCCGGCGGCGCCGGTGGCGTGTCGATCAACGTGGCGCTGAGCGCCGTGGCCGCGACCAACATCAGCGGCAACACGGTCGAGGCCAGCATCCGCAACGGCAGCAACGTGCACGCCATGAGCGCAGCCGATACGGACGGCGATCCTGGGGCCGACGGCGAAGTGACCGTCCGGGCGACCGACGTCTCCGGCATCGAGGCCGTGCTGATTTCGGTGTCGGCGGCGGCCGGCGGCGCCGGTGCCGTGTCGGTCAACGTGGCCGGCGCGCTGGTGTACGCCAGCAACGCCATGGGGGCCAGCCTCGACTTCGACTGGAACGGCGACGGCACCATCGACTTCCAGGACCTGCATGCCGGCGTGGCCGTGCTGACGGAACTGAACGAGCTGATGGCGGGCGCCGACCGTATCTTCGACGACATGGCGGAAGCCGGCGCCGACGGCACCATGGACACGGTCGACGACACCTCGACGGCCGACGACAACCTGTCGACGAGCGCGGCCATCGATGCCTACATCGCACGGCACCCGGGCGCCACCCATCTCCTGGCGCTGAAGCCGCTGGTGAGCGGCAGCTTCGACATCAACGGCGACGGCAACATCGACTACCGCGACCTGCTGCTCACGTCCAGCACGTCCAACGACGTGCAAGTGGGCAACGCCCTGAAGGCGACCATCGCCGACTCGCAGGTGCACGTGGCGGGAACGGTCGACGTGGCGGCGTCCACGGTGGACGGCCCTGATCGCATGGAGATCGAGTCCTTCGGCATCGCGGTCGGCATTGCCGCCGGCGGCGCGGGCGGCGTCTCGATCAACGTCGCCGGGGCGGGCGTCATTGCCTTCAACGAGATCCACAACGCCATCGAGGCGAGCATCGTCGGCAGCCGCGACGTGGTTGCCGGCGGCGACGTCACGGTCCAGGCCGACAACGGCGCCCACATCCTGTCCGAACTGGGCGCGGTCAGCGTGTCCGCGGGCGGTGCCGGGGCGGCCTCGGTCAACGTCTCGGTGTCGGTCACCTACGCCGAGAACACGCTGGGCGGCAGCCTGCTGGCCGTGATCGACGACTCGCGGGTCGACAGCACCGGCGGCGACGTGACCGTCGACGCGACGGCCGCTGCCTCGATCGAATCCTTCGGCCAGGCCGTGGGCGTGGCGGTCGGCGGCGCGGGCGGGGTGGCGATCAACGTGGCCGTCGCCGCGGTGCTGGCCGGCAACACGCTGACCAACGACGTGGAGGCCGGCATCGTCAATGGCTCCGATGTCGACGCCGGCGGCGGCGTCTCGGTCTTGGCGACCGACAGTTCCACCATCGACTCGCAACTGACCGCCGTGTCGGTCAGCGTGGGCGGTGCGGGCGCCGGGGCCTTGAACCTGACGCTGGCCCTGTCCGTGGCCGAAGTGAACTTCGGCACCAGCACGCGTGCAGTGATCTCCGGCTCCGACGTGACGGCCGATACTGGGGACGTCACGCTCACTGCCCTGTCCAATGGAACGGTCGACTCGAGCGCCGTCGCGGTCGGCGTTTCGTTCGGCGGCGCGGGCGGGTTCGCCGGTTCGGTGGCGGCCGCCGGCGCGCTGGCGTCGCTCACGTCCACCAACCTGGTCGAGGCGCTGATCGCCGACGACTCGGACGTGGACGCGACGCTGGGCTCGGTGCTGCTCACCGCCACCGACCAGACGGCGTTCACCAACGACGTGGAAAGCGTTTCCGTCAGCGCTTCCGTCGCGTTCGGCGCGGCGATGTCGATGTCGGTGGCTTACGCCCAGGCCAGCGTGCTGCTCGACGGCACGGTGCGCACGCGCATCAGCGACAGCGACGTCGACGCCGCCGTGGACGTCCGCGAGACGGCCCGGGCCGACAGCACGGTCTCGTCGAACGGCACCGGTGTTGCGGTGTCGATGTCGGCCGCCGTGGGCTTCTCGCTCTCGGGTGCAGGCGCCGGCGCGATCGTCAACAACACCATTACCCAGACGGTGCAGGCGGACATCCTCGCGTCCAATGCGGACGAGGCCCAGGGCGTGACGGCCGGTGGCACCGTGCAGCTGGCCGCGACGGACTCGATCTCGAGCACCGCCGATGCGACTGCGGCGTCCATCTCCATCTCCGGTGGCTTCGTCACCGGGTCGATCGCGATTTCCGCTGCGCAGGCCTCCAACTCCCTGGCCGGCACGACCAGTGCGGTGATCGACAACAGCCGGGTGCGCGCGAACACCGGGGTGCTCACCGTATCGGCCAACTCGGAGAGCGAGCTGTTCGCGACGCCCGATGCCTACGCCGTGGCCGCGGCGATCGGGATCGGCGCCGCCGGCGCCGGTGCAGGCGCGAGTGGTACGAACATCGTCACGCGCAGCACGCAGGCGCGCGTGCGCAACAGCTCCGATGCCCGCGCCCTGGCCGGGGCGATGACCGTCGAGGCCCACGACCGCCTCCATGCCACGGCGGATGTCAACGCCGCAAGCCTGAGCGTCGGGCTGACGGGCGTGTCCGCGAGCGTCGCCCTTGCCAAGAACAAGATTGCTTCGGTGACCCTTGCGGCCGTCGAGGACAGCACGGCGCAGTCGGGCGCCGGCGACCTGCAGATCATCGCCGACAGCAAGCTGAACTCTCTCGACGCCGGTTCGGGCGTGACCAAGACCACGGCCGACGCGTCGGCCATCAACGCCGCCATCGATGGTGCCGCCGCAGGAGCGCGTGCGGAGGAAATCATCGACTCGGTCGTCGAGGCGTTTGCGAGCAACGCGCAGTTGCGCGCCAGCGGTGGCGTGAAGGTGGACGCGGACAGCGACCACACTGCGACGCCCAAGGTGGTCGGCTTCTCGGCTTCCATCGTCGGCCTCGCCGTCTCGGCGATCGAATCGATCGGCAGGATCGACGGCGCCACGCGCGCTTACATCGATGGCAGCACCACGGTGACCGCCAACGGCGACACGGCCATCACGGCCGACAGCCTCGCGCACGCCAAGCCCACGGGTGAATCGATCGCCGTCGGCGGTGTGGGCATCGGTGGTGCGCTCGCGATCATGGACGCGCAGGTCAACCGCGTGACGGAAGCGTATGTCGGGCGGCACGCCGATACGTCGCAACTGGCGGACACCCGGCTCAACGAGCTGCACCTGCCCGCCCAGGCCGCGCCCTTCGTGACCGGCGAGATCGTCACCTACTCGTCGGGCGGTGGTGCGTCGATCGGCGGCCTGACCAGCGGCCAGCAGTACTACGTCATCGCGGGCGAGGACGGAAGCATCCAGCTCGCCAAGATCAAGCGTGGTCTTTTCGATGTCATCCTGGCGCTTGCGGAGCAGGACGACCTGAACGGCCGCGTCGCCATCGACCTGACGTCCTCGGGCACCGGCAGCAACCACCAGCTGACTCGCACGGGCCACCCGAACGTGGTGTTCTACCCGTCGGCACTGGTGAATCCGGCGCCGCTGACCACGACGACCGTCAATATCGGCAACCACAAGCTCAGCGTCGATGCCGAGTCCACCTACGAGGCCCGCGTCGACAGCTTTGCCGGCGGCTTCGGCCTGCTGGCCGGGGCGACCGTCACGAAGTCGAAGGCGAGCGTCGTCGGCGACACGCTGGCCTACGTGGGCGAGGGTACGACCGTCAGCGCCGGCGGGCTGGATGTCCTGTCCACCTCGCACGACCAGGCGTACTCGGTCAACGAGTTTGCCGCCATCGGCGGCGCGGCGGCGTTGAACGTCACCATCGCCGACGCCACGATCGACAGCCGCACCGAAGCCTTCACCGGAACCCGGGCCGGCATGGCGCCGACCGGCGGTTCGCGCGCTTCGATCACCCTGACCGACGGGGCCGGCACGGACGGTCGCCTGAAGATCGAGACCCACGGCAACCAGACGGCGCACGCCTCGGCGAAGGGCCTGGGAGCCTCGTTCGGCATCACGGTCAACGCGCTCAAGCCAACCGCCGACGTGTCGGGCGCGGTGCTCGCCTACGCCGGCGAAAACTCCACCGTCGTGGCCGACCGGCTCGACGTCAAGGCCTACGGCGACACCATGAACGCCACGACGACGGTGACCTCGGGCGCCGTCTCCGGCTTCCTCGCGGGGAACCTCCTGACGTCCCTGGCCAAGGTGACGGGCGAGGTCGAGGCCTTCATCGGCGCGCAGAACGACCGTGGCGCCACCGCGTCCGCGAAGCCCATCCTGACCATCGGCGGCAGCGATGCCGGCGACGGTGCCGTCGTCGTCGATGCCGACGCGACCATGAACGCAACCGCGGAAGCGCGCCTGCTCACCGCGAGCTTCGGCCTGTCCGTCAGCGCCGCCGAACCGAAGTCGGAGGTGAGCGGCAAGACCCGCGCCTACGTGCGCGATGGTGTCGCCCTCACGGCGGATTCGCTCACGGTCGAAGCGGGGAATTCCGGCGACCGCGTGCAGTACAACGCGACCACCACCACCGTCATGATGACCCTGGGCGGCCTGGCCTCGGTCTCCGTCCTGCGGGCCAATGCGCTGGTCGACGGAACCGTCGAAGCGTATGTGGGCGCCCCGTTCAGCGGGCCGGCCACCGGCGGCTCCGGCGTGACCGACATCACCGGCGCGGTGACCATCAACGCCTGGTCGGACATGAACGCCACCGCCGGCTTCGGCGAGGACGGCTTCGCCCTGACCGCGGGTGGTTTCGTGGCGGTCAACGTCTTCGACACGCTGACCGACGTCGCCGGCAAGACCCGCGCCTTCGTGGGGCAGGGGGGCACGCTGGATGCAGCGACGCTCGATGTCTACGCCGACGGCGACTACGACTCGAAGTCGGACACGCGCGGCTTTGCCGTCTCGGGCTTCGCCAGCATCTCGGACATCACGGCCCATGCGAACGTGAGCGGCAGCGTCGACGCGCATGTGGGTTCCGCCTCGGGCGTAACGCCGTCGTCCAACATCGGCACGGTCGACATCGACGGCCAGGTGAACATCACGGCCATCGGCCACATGCTGGCGACGCCGACCGTCGTGAATGCCGGCCTGTCCCTCATCACGCTGTCGAAGATCGACCAGTTCGCGAAGGTCGAGGGCACCGTGCGCGCCTACGTAGGGCAGGGGGTGGACCTCGATGCGAGCGGACTGGCCATCCTGGCCGATGCACCCGTGATGAAGGCCAACGTGCAGGGCGCGAGCATCTCCATCGGCGGCCTCGTCGGCGGCAGCGACGTCACCTCGCAGGCCTACGTCAGCGGCAAGGTCGAGGCCTTCATCGGCGCCGGCAGCAGCCAAGTCGCATCGAACGTGACCACCGACGTGAACGTCGGCGCAGGCGCGATCACGGTCGTGGCCGACAGCAACATGCACGCCGTCGCCAACCTGCTCGGCGTGGATGCCGGCGGGGTGATCGCGGTGGGCATCTACAAGCCGACGGCGACCGTTTCGGGCGCCACCTCCGCCTTCGTGCGCGATGGCGTGAACCTGCTGGCCGGCACCCTCGACGTGAGCGCGGGCAAGCTCGCGGGGAGCGACCGGGTGGTCAACAAGGCCGAGGCCGAAGCCAAGACGATCGCGGTTTCCTTCTTCGGCGCCGCCGCGGATCTCGTGGCGGAAGCGAAGACCACGGGGGTGGTCGAGGCCTTCATCGGCGCGCCCGAGGGCGTCAATGCCGGGGGCAAGGCGGGCTCCGTGGTCAAGGTGACCGGCGGAACGGACGCGGTGGACGTGTCCGCACGCGGCGACATCGATGCCGTGGCGCGTACCCAGGGTGGCGCGGGAGCCGGGTTCTTCGGGATCAGCCTCTACAAGCCGACCGCGATCGCCGGCGGCACGACGCGGGCGTATGCCGGCAACGGCGCGGATCTTCGCGTGACCGACCTGAACCTGACGGCCGACGGCGATGCACTTGCCGACGCCAAGCTGTTCAACGTGACCGTCGCCGGTGGCGTGTCGGTCGCAGGTCTGCAGCCCACGGCTCTCACCAGCAACAACGTCGAGGCGTATGTCGGGCGCAACGCCGAGGCGGCGGGACCGTCGCTGGCCCAGATCGACATCCTGAGCCAGGACGGCAGCACCCGGGGCACTGTCGACGCCGTGGCCACGGGCCGTACCGAAGCCCGCGCGGCGAGCGAAGGCTTCAACATCGCAGGGCTGGTGGGTGTGTCGATCACCACCGCGGTGGCGGACATGCAGGGCAAGACGCGCGCGTACGTCGGCAGCTACACCGACCTGACGGCGGGCGCCGTGAACCTCACGGCTTCGGAGGCGACTGCGGAGGCGAACTCCACGGTGAAGAGCACCGGCCTCAGTGGCCTGGTCGGCGTCGACAACCTGGAGTCGCGGGCGACCGCGAGCCGCATCACGGAAGCCTTCGTCGGCGACCACTCGACGGTCAACCTCGGAGGCGCGGACCTCACGGCCAACGCGACGACGAACACCGGCGCCTCGATGGCCAACGCCACGATCGATTCCGCATCGGCGGCGGGCCTGGTGAAGGTCGACAAGATGAAGATCGTCGCCACGATCGGCGATGGTGCGGGCCAGTCGTCGCGTACGCGTGCGTACATCGGAGCGGGCACCACGCTGTCCGCGACCGACGACGTCACGCTGAACGCCACGGCGAATACCACGGTTACGGCGGACGTCAACAGCACGACGGTGGGGGGCCTGGCAGCGCTCTCCTTCACGGACATCACGGCGAAGGCGGCGCACGACACGGAGGCCTTCATCGGCGATGGCAGCACCGTGACCCTCGGCGGCGCGCTGAGCATGACCGCCAATGGCACGACGACGGCCGCACCGCAGTCCAAGAACACCGGCGTTTCCGGCGGCGTGAGCCTCGCCAGCGCGACCGTCAAGACCGAGCTGGATAGCGATACGCGCGCCTACATCGGCAAGAGCGGAACGACATCCGCGGACAGCATCACGTTGCTGGCCAATGGCACCCACACCGCCTCGGCGGCGGCGCTGAGCACGGGCGCCGCAGGCCTGGCCTCGGTGAGCCTGCTCGACGTCCAGGTCGTGGACAACGGCGACGCCGAAGTCCGCATCGGTGCCAGCGAGGACGACCTCGACCAGGGTACGACGACGACGATCACCACCTCGGTCGGCGCGATCGACCTCGACGCGGCGCTGACGTCCAACGTCACCGCGCTGACGAAGGCGACCGCCATTGCGGGCCTCGCCGCCGCCACCAGCACCAGCACCAGCGCGAAGAACAATGCGACGGTGACGGGGCGCATCGGCGCCGGTGTGCAGGCCGATGCGGCGACCGAATTCAACCTCCAGGCCAAGCTGCTCGGCAAGTCGGAGTCCTCGGCAACGTCGATCACCTTGTCGCCCGGCGTCGCCCTGAGCAACTCCAACACGGTGTCCGAGTTCAATCCGACGGTGAAGGTCACGACGGGTACCGGCGGCTCGATCCATGCCGCCCAGGACGTGACGATCCTCGGCCTGCTGAACCACGACGGGACGAACTTCCTTCGCACCTCCAGCGGCTACGGCGCGCTGGGGTCGGCCGAGGGCACGACGGCGGCGCTGCTGGCCGCCGTCACCAACACCGTCATCACCGTCAACAACAACTCGGATGTCAACGTGACGGTCGGCGAGGACATGTCGCTGACGGCCGGGCAGGACGTGAACGTCGCGGCCCGGCACTCCGCGGAGGCTTTCGGCGCCGGTTCGACCGGCGGCTTCGGCGGCCTGGCCAGCGTGTCCAACATCACCGCGAACATCAACACCAGCAGCACGACCAACCTGTCGTTCCTCGGCAACGTGGGCGATGGCGTGACCTCGGGCGCGAAGAACCTCCGGGTCGACGCGGTGGCGCTGGCGGCAACCACTTCCAGCATGGCCTCGGGCACCGGGTCGCTGTTTGGCGACTTCGCCGGCGGGAATGCCAACTCGGTGACGAATCACACCGTCAACCTGACGTTCGGCGGCGCCGGCAGCACGATCAAGGTGGACGACGACATCGGCGGCAAGGCGTACCTGCTGGCCGACGCGGATTCGACGGGCTACGCCTCGGGCTTCGGTGGCTTCGCATCCTCCAAGTCCGTCGGCACCAGCGCGTCCGCCACCGGAACCGTCAATTTCACGGTGGGCGACACCCAGCATGTCGAGGCGGGCAAGCAGATCGAGCTCATCGCGGAACAGGGTGGCGAAGGCAGCGACATTTCCGACGGCACCGTCCTGAATTCGAACGCAGGCGCCAACACCATCAACTTCGGCAAGCTGCACAAGCTCACCGACGGCGCGACGATCACCTTCACCGGCACCACCCAGGGCGGGGTGTCGCAGGCCAAGGACTATACGGTCGTCGTGGTGGACGACGACCAGATCCAGCTGGGCACGCGTTTCGCGGCGGGCCAGGTCAACGTCAACTACGACACGATCACCGTCGCGAACCACGCCTTTGCGAATGGCGACCAGGTGATCTACAACTCGAACAACGCCGGCTCCTGGATCGACGGCCTGAACAACGGGCAGACCTACCAGGTGAAGGTGATCGACGAGAACACCATCAAGCTGCAGACCGTCGGCTTCACCGAGGTGTCGGATACCTTCAACCGCGGGACGATCGACGCGGTGGCCGACAAGATCCTCGACGCATCCACGCCCTTCGGCAATGGGGACGTGGTCACCTACCGTCCGGCCGGGGCGCGCACTTTCGTCTCGACCTTCGTCGACGCCAACATCACGCTCGACGACCCGAACACCGCCGCCAACGAGTTCGATACGAGTGCGGACGGTTCGAACGTCGGCCGCATCTACGTGCCCAACCACGGCTTCTTCAACGGGCAGGCGGTGGTCTACACCGCGCTCGACGGCTACACGATCCCGGGGTTGAGCAGCGGCGGCACCTATTACGTGATCAACGGCGGCAGCTACCTGGGGGATGGAACGCTCGGAGCAGCGTATGCCTTCAACTCCAACTTCATCCGCCTCGCCACGTCCCCCGACAACGCCATCGGGCGGGACACCGATCCGGATCCGGATGTCTTCACCTACCAGGCACCGGTGGTCATCAACCTGCCGTACCTGGACGACGGCAACGCGAATGCCCTGAGAGGCCACTCGCTGATCGGCAAGGGCGAGCTCCCGATCGGTGACCTCAATCCGGGGCAGGCCTACTATGTGGTCGGCAAGGACGCGGCAGGCTACAAGCTGGCCACCGATGCGGCGGGGCTGAACATCGTCAACCTCTACCTCAGCGGCAACAGCTTCTCCGGCACGCACACGCTCGTCAAGGAAAGCGTCGACCTCAAGTCCCAGGGCCCGGGCAGCGGGCAGACGCTGGTGTTCGACATCACGGCGAACAACATCAGCGGCGTCTTCGGCGGGGTGGGCGGGGCGGCCGGCTTTGCCATTCCGCAGTCCGCCGACGGCGTCGTGAATTCGTCGGCCGGCGGCACCGGTGGCAGCCTCGGGTTCAGCAACCAGTCGGGCGCCACGTATGCGTCGCAGTCGCTCAGCACCAACTTCACGGTGGCCGCGAACGCCCACCTGCTGGGGCAGAACGTCGTCATCCGGACGGACGGCGACGCGGCCGCCGTGGCGAACGCCGACGGTGGTGGCGGCGGTGCCGTGTCCATCGGCAACGCGGCGGCCCATTCCAGCGTGGTCAACACGAGCCTGATCAACATCGGCCAGAACGCCGTGATCAGCGCGCTCCATGACGTCCTGATCGACGGCATCCTGAAGTCCTACAGCTCTTCGGAGGGCCAGACGACCAGCGGCAGCTTCCTGGGCGCGGGCGCCGACGGCAGTGCCGACTCCCGGATCTACTACGGCGTCGACCAGAAGATCAACGGCGACATTACTGCCGGCAACGCCCTGACGATCCGCAACAACGTGGACAACAACGCCGTGGCGAAGGCGGAGGCTTACGGTGGCGGCGTGTTCGGGGTCAGCACCGACGTCAACGCCACCGCCGAAGTGCGCAAGGCGTCGCAGCTCGATGCTGCCCACGCCGAGTTCGCAGGCGCCGAGATCACGATCCAGAGCAGCGCCGACCTGCTGGCCAAGACGGTCACCGTGAATTCGGAGGTGACGCGCAACCGCGCCAACACCGACACCAACACGACGGCGGGAGCCGCGGGCGGCTCCGCGGTGTCGCGGGCCAACTCCCGGGTCGTCTCCGAGAACCGCGTGATCCTGGACGGCGGCTCGGAGATCACGGGCAACGAGTCCATCGTGATCCAGGCCAGGAACTCGTCGACCGACGACTTCGCGAAGTCGAAGGCGCGCCTGTACGCGATCGGCGGATCCACCACCTCGGACAGCACGGACGAAGTCACCAACGACGTCAAGGTCGAAGGCCACTGGGAATCCATCCTGCGCACGGCCGACCTGGACGTGAACGCCATCGACACCAGTGTCGGGAACAGCCGCAGCCGCGATGCCGGCGGCGCCTATATCGGTCCCGAGCACGAAGGCGGCAACGTAGCAACCAACCTGACGCGCGACATCTTCTGGGAAGCGCACGTCATCCTGCTGGGCGAGCCGAACCCGTACCTGCACATCGACAAGAACGGCGTCATCCAGTCGATGTCGAACATCGGCTTCCTCGGCGTCAACGCCGGCAAGGGCATCGGCGATACGCTCGCGTACGTCAACGTCAATGACAAGCAGGTCGTGCTGGACAACATCGTCTTCGACCATGCCGGCGACGTGACGTTCTACGCCAGCCACGACTCCACCTACGGCTCGAGCGGCCGCATCTGGGGCAACGAGGGGCTGATCGAGAGCCAGCGCAGCTGGGACTACGTCACCCTCATCAACGAGTCCGAGTGGGATCTCGTGGTCAACCACATCGATGCCATCGACGGCGGCGCGGTGGTCAAGGTGCAGGTGGACACCATCCCCTACGACGGCGACAACTCCAGCAACAACACTTCGAACACGGCCGGCAGCTTCGGCAACACGTTCGAGTTCGCGCTGAACCTGTTCTATCCGCAGACCGAGGTCCGGATCCTGAACATGGATCACGCGCTCGTGCTGCCTAACGATCCCTACGGAGCGCCGGCCTTCGGCGCAACCCCGCTGAACAAGGCCGACAGCGACATCATCCTGCTGGGCGGGATCGAGAACACCTTCGGCCACACCACCATCGTCAACGAGCGCGGCAACGTCCGGGCCGACCAGCCCGAGCTGCGGGTGACGGACCCGAACAGCCCGTCGGTCGTGAAGAGCCCGATCTTCGACGAAGCATTGATCCGCACCAACACGATCGTGGTGAAGGCCAGCGGCGACATCGGCAACCAGAACGCGGGCGGCTCGCGCAAGGCTCTGGAAGTCGAACTGCTGCGCATCCAGCATGCCGTCCTGGCGACCGACACGGTCTCCCTGAAGGAGGTGTCGTTCCAGGCCGAGGCGGGCGGCGACGCGGTGCTCGACATCACGCTGCACGACCGCACGACGGCCAGCGGCCCGCTGACGGTGGTGATCGACAAGATCACCGCCGGCGACGACGTCGACGTGGTGATCAACGACAGCAAGGCGGGCAACACGCCGTCGACGCTCACGGGCGTGTCGGTGCAGACCTTCGACCCGCCGGATCTCTCGACCACCAAGGCCCGCACGGGCAGCTTCTTCCGCTACTGGAGCCCGGACGAGGACGGCGGAGCGGCCTACTACGACTTCATCGCCCGCTCGCTGAACACCACGGCAACGGAGGTGGACTCGACCTACGTCTTCAACCAAGTCCGCGCGGGTGACGACATCGACATCGGCCACGTCACCACGACGGCGCCGTTCGGCGAAGCGCGCACCTACCGCACCACGGACCTCAGCTATGGCGCGATCAATCCCGACAAGACCACGCCGATCACGGTGACGCCGGCGGCGTCCTCGACGACGGTCAACTTCGTCATCTCCCTCGATGTCGACTGGGCCGGCAAGCAGCCCGACAGCGAGACCGAGCAGATCTGGCTGACCACCAACGGCAACATCACCGCCACCGAACTGGTCGGCGACATGCTGGTCGGCCACATCCATTCCACGGGCGGAGACGTGACGCTGACTTCGCCGCAGCGGATCCTGGACGCCGACGGCCAGCCGGGCATCGACGTCACCGGCGACGACATCACCATGACGGCCGGCTCCCCCGGCAACGCCGGTGGCGTCGGCCTGGCCACGGACTTCCTGGAGATCAACGTCGACCGCAACAATGCGACCGGCGTGCTGACGGTGACGGACACCGCGGGAATGTCCACGGCCGGCGTGTTCCTGAGCGACCTGCTCGGGAACATGCGGGTGGACATCGTGCACACCAAGGCGGATGTCTCGCTGCGCACCGTCAACGGCTCCATCCTGGAGGGCCGCCCGGGCGGCATCGCCTCCGACAAGGACGCCGCCGCCGACGTGATCGGCAACACCATCGCGATCGATGCGAACGGCTCCAACGCGGACATCGGCACGAGCGGCAACGACCTCGAGATCGATTCCTCCGTTTACCAGACCGGCACGGTGAGCCTGGAAGCCGCGCGCAGCCTGTACGTGGCCGAGACCGACGACACCTTGCGCCTGGTGCTGGCCCACACCTACACGGGCGACATCCGCCTCACGGTGCGGGATTCCGCCAACGGCCTGCTGGACGAGAACGACGACCTGGTGCTGCTCGGCTCCGGAACGGCTCGCTTTGCCGAAAGCAATGCGACCGCCGGCGGCAGCAACCCGGACGCGTCGCGCACCATCGCGCACGGCCAGGTGTTTGCGGAAGCCGGTGCAGTGACCTTGCTCGTCGGCGACGACATCGACTTGCACGCGAACAGCCAGGTGGTGGCGGACCGCGGCATCGCCATCTACGGCGACGCCAACTTCCGTGACGGGGTCAACCAGCTTGCCGACCTCGACGCGGGCTTCGGGACCGACATGGTCCTGCGCGGACGCCTGATCGCCAACGCACACTTGGTCACCGCCGGCAGCCAGACGCTGTCCGGCGACCCGATCGGCGTGGCCCAGGCCGAAGTGCAGACCGGCCCGGTGTACCAGACCTCCATCTGGGGCAACGGCGATGCCGACCTGTTCCAGTTCGGCGACGCCAGCGGCGCCACCGGCACGACAACCTGGGGCATCGACGGCTACATCTACCTCGGCGCGAAGACGCGCGTCCACGGCGGCCAGACGGCTGCCACGATCGGCACGCCCGCGGCGCCCGGCAACGACGGCGAGGACCGGTTCGCGGTGTACTTCCTGCAGGACACGGCCAGCATCACTTCGCCGGCGACGCAGTACCTCGACCCGGTGACGAACACGCTCGTGACGGTGTCCCTGGTGGCCGGCGTCCCGACGCTGGATCCGCAGCACACCCTGACGCTGGACGGGCAGGCCGACAGCGACACCTACGAGATCCACTCGCTCGGCAGCCGTGGCAACGCGCGCAACTACGTCATCAACATCCTCGACAGCGGCCAGTCCAACGACGGCGGCGACGAAGCGTTCATCGACAGCTACTCCAACGGCATCGACCCGGGAACGGGCCAGCCCTACGGATCGGACGACATCTTCCTGCTGCGGGCCGCTTCCTACCTGCCGAACGAAGCCGCCGATTCGCCGGGCTTCGTCGCCATCCTGCACGGCAATCTCGCCGAGTACCAGGACGTCGTCGCGAACAACGAGAGCAGCCGCGAAGTCCAGCGCATCAACTACGACACGGGCCTGAACGGACGGCTCAACGTGCAGGGCCGCTCCGGGAACGACGCCTTCTTCGCCGACGACACCACCGTCATCACCACGCTGGATGGCGGCGCCGGCAACGACCAGTTCCAGGTCGGCCAGATCTTCGGGCAGCAGCGCAACGTCGCGGACGGCCACCTGCTCGCGCAGGACGTCTTCCCGGACCTCGTGGCCACCACGCGCGGCTGGCTCAGCGCCGGCTCCAACGCGCCCATGCTGGTCCAGGGCGGCACCGGCAACGACGAATTCCGCGTGTACTCCAACCAGGCCGAACTCCGGCTGGAAGGCGACGACGACAACGATTTGTTCATCGTGCGCGCCTTCGCGCTCGCCGCGACGGTCGATTTCGACTGGAATAACGACGGCGTGCAGAACAAGGCCGACCTCGACGCCGGCGTGGCCGTGCTCAAGAAGCTGGACGAGATCCGCCTGGCCAACCCGGGCTTCACGCTCGCGCAGGTGGTCAACGCGCTGCCGGCAAGCATGATCGGCACGGCGTCGCCGACCTACCGCACGCAGCTCGCCGCCAAGCTGGCGGCGCTGCCGCCGGCCGGCACGCACAGCGCCTTCGATGTCAACCGCGACGGCGGCATCAACTTCCTGGACCTCATGCTGACGGCCTCCACGTCCGACGACACGATCGTGCTGGACGCCGAAGGAGTCGCCACGCCGCAGATCGGCCTGGGCTTCTCCGTGGCACAGGCGCCGGACATCCGCGCCGGCGGCGGCCAGGACGAGGTGCGCTACAACGTGAATGCGCCGGTCTCCGTCGACGGCGGTGCCGGCTTCGACAAGCTGGTGATCCTGGGCACCGAGTTCGCCGACGACATCGCCATCACCGAAAAGGGCATCTTCGGTGCGGGCCTCAACGTCCGCTACGACCAGGTCGAGGTCGTGGAAGTCGATGGCCTGGAAGGCGACGATGAGTTCTTCGTGCAGTCCACGGCCTTCGGCGTCGCCTACCGCGTGATCGGCGGGCTCGGTTCCGACACGATCAACGTGGCCGGCGACGTGGTCGAGGACATCATCACCCGCGAGCTGGAAGGCGCCTCGGGTGCGGTGAACCACCTGGTGCGCTCCGGCGACGCGCTGTACGACGGCCTGGTGGTGGACGGCTTCGACTACAACGTGGCCAACCCGAGCGAGGGCATCGTCGTCATCAACGAGGGGGCCGACGGCTTCACGGCGGTGCGCGAAGGCGGCCCGCGCCAGGCCGACAGCTACACGGTGCGGCTCGCCCGCGAGCTGCAGGTCGGCGAGGTGGTGTACGTCACCGTCTCCGCGGCGCGCAGCCCGCAGGAAGAGGAAGAGAACACCTTCGCCAATCCCGCGCCGCTGCCCGGCGGCAAGGGCGACTCCATCTGGCTGTCCACGGTGGCGCCGGCGAACCTCAATGCGCCGACGGACGCCGAGTTCCAGCGCACGATCACGGTCAACGGCGTGGCGAAGCAGGTCAATAACCGCTCCGTCGTCCTGACCTTCACCCACCTGAACTGGGACGACGAGCAGACGGTCTACCTCTACGCGCCGGACGACACGCGCGCCGAGGGCGACCGCGTGGTGGTCATCCAGCACTCGGTGATTTCGCCGACCTCGGCCGATTACGACGGCGCCGACGTGCGCAACGTCGAAGTCGAGGTGCGCGACAACGACACCCCCGGCGTCTACATCACCGAGGTGGATGCGGGCGGCGTCGAGGACGGCCGCACGCTGGTGATCGAAGGCGAGGGCACGACCGGCCTCACCGACGAGATCCGGCTGCAGCTGGCCAAGGATCCGGCGGCGGGCAGCAAGGTCGTCGTCGACCTCGTGGTGAACGAGCTCGCCGACCAGGCCGTGAGCCTGTTCCGCAAGGTGCCGGGCGACACGCGCCTGAACCTGTTCGCCACCCCGGTGTGGAACGCCGGCTACAAGGGCTGGGTGCTCGGCACGGCGACCTTCGACACCACGCAGGCGGGCTGGAACGACCCGCTGCGCGTGGGCATCGAGGCGCGCGACGATTTCGTCCGCGAAGACATGCAGACGGCGGTGCTCCGCTTCGAGCGCAATGCCGCCACGACCGATGCGAACTACGTCTTCCCGAACCTGCGTTCCGGCCTGCAGCTGCTGGACGTGGAAGTGGTCGACAACGAGACGGCCGGTGCCGTGGTGCTGGAAAGCGGTGGCAGCACGGTGCTGGTGCCCGACCTGCCGGCCGGCTCCGGCGTCAATGACGACTACGACATCCGCCTCACGCGCCAGCCGACGGCGGCGGTGCAGGTCGCGGTGCTCACCGACGGCCTGGCGGACGTGGTGTCCGTCGACGGCGTCACCGTGACGCCGAACGACTACGTCGAGGTCGGCGGCTTCCGGCCGACCCAGGTGTTCGCCGGCTTCGTCGTGTTCGGCACCGACGGCACGCATGCCACGGTGACGCGCGGCGCGGGCTCCGACCTGGGCAGCTTCATCGACGAAGGCTTCCATGCCGGCCAGCTGATCCGCATCGGCGGCGCCGCCGCCGGCAACAACGGCGACGTGACGGTGCTGTCGGTCACGGACAAGACGATCACGCTCACCACCGCTCTGGGCGGCCCGCTGGGCGCGTCCGCCGGTGCGGTCGCCCTCAGCGACCTGGCCAGCGAGGAGGTGTTCCGCGGCGTCGTCAGCTACGGCGTGTCGCCGGTGACCGACCAGTTCCCGGGCGAGTACCTGATGCGCAGCCTCGCCTTCAACCAGCAGGGCTGGCTCGGCGAGGGCTTCCTCGAGGGCATGTGGGTCCGCGTGATCAACCAGGCGAACCCGGCGCAGGAGATCGAGCTGAAGATCCAGCTGATCCGCGGCGACAACAAGACCAAGGACACCAAGCTGCAGTTCACCAGCGAGACGGCGCTGCCGGCCTGGCTGAAGGCCGGTCCGGTGGACGTCCGGGTGGTCCGCATCGCGGCAGCCGCGGGCTTCACCACGGCCAACTGGTACCAGCTGCAGAACGTGGAGCTGGAGGCGGACACCTCCTACTTCGTGCCGCCGATGCGCGAGGGCGTGAAGATCTTCCCGGTCTCCACGCACACGCTGTCCAAGCTGCGCGGCCCGCTGGCGGTGGAAGGCGGCCCCACGGGCGCCGACCGCTCGCTCACCAACGGCGTCAAGCTGCCCGGCGAGACCGACACCTACCTGATCGCGATCGGCGCCCAGCCGCCCGAGAGCCAGCAGATCGACGTCCTGAACATCTTCAACGACAGCAGCCAGGCCGACACCATCGGCACGATGGACGACACCACCCTGCGCGGCTTCGGCATGGCGGAGGACCTGGACTTCGGCGCCCTCACGGGCCCGACCTTCGGGGAAGGCAGCGTCTTCCCGGGCGGCATCAGCTTCGGCAAGGTCAACTTCGGCGCCGGCGGCTTCGGTACCGACGGCAACGAGAGCACCGTCGAGGTCCTGAACCTGATGCTGGGCGAAGGCAACGACCGGCTGAACATCACCGACACGCTGCATCCCGCGCCCTTCGTGTCCGCGGAGAACGTGTTCCAGTTCAAGTCCACCGCCACGGGCGGCGAGATCTCGCGCGACAAGTTCGACTGGAAGGCGCAGGGCTTCCTGCCTGGCCAGAACGTCACGATTGCCGGCCTGTCCGGAAGCTGGACGGTCGTGGAGGTGCGCGACGCGATCAAGCAGGTGCCAAATGGCTCCGGCGGCTTCGTCAATGTGCAGGATCCCAACGACAACTCCATCCTGGTGTTGTCGGGCGCGCCGCTGCCGCTCACCGGCACGGCGAACCGCAAGATCCTCGCGGTCGACAAGCTGGTGAACACCACGGTGGCCATGGCCATCACCCACACCGACACCGGCGGGACGCTGAAGCGCCTCGATGGCGGGCTGTGGACGAACGACGGCTTCCTGAAGGGTCACCTCGTGTCCCTGGGTGCCCCCGGCAGCGCCGTGCAGTACCGCGTGCTCGGCATCAACGGCGACACGATGGAACTGCAGGGCGTGCCGCTTTCCACCCAGGCGAACGTCACCCGGCAGGTCTGGGTGCAGGGCCCGCACGGCTCGCTCACCGTGGCGCATGGCGGCGGCAACATGTACGTAGAGACCGAAGGTTCGTTCGACAAGCGCACGACCTCGGGCAACAACGTCTTCACCCGCCTGGACGGCCGCAGCTGGACGGCGGACGGCTACGAAGTCGGCCAGTACGTGCAGCTCGCCGGCGAAGCGCAGACGCGCCAGATCCTCGGCTTCGTCAACGCCGATGCATCGCTCAAGCCGGCTGGCTCCTTCGCGAGCTGGGGCACGGGCTCCGCGATGCGGCTGTCCGGGCCGGTCTTCACGACGGCGACCGTGAACAACTTCAACGTGCACGTGGCCGAGCCGCGCGAAGTCGCGGTCGACGTGCCGCTCACCGTCACGGTGGACAAGCTGTCCTGGACCGGCGGCAACTGGACCGCGGCCGGCTTCTACGTGGGCCAGGTCGTGTACGTCGAGGGCGTGGCCGGCGGCTTCACCGTCGCCCAGCTCACGGGCGGCGACATGGTGCTGCAGGGCGCGGCGCTCCCGGCGTCGGTCGGCTCCAGCGCGGCCAATCCCACCATCCGCGTGTACGGCTACGACGTGCGTGTCGACGGCGGGCGGCGCATGGGCGGCGACACCATCACCGTCAGCGGCGGTGCCGGTCCCGACAGCCCGCTGGTCGTCTATGGCGATACCAGCCAGGACGGCGTCTGGTACTCGGGCCACAGCTACGACCGTCTCGGCCTCGAGTTCGGCGAAAAGCCCTTTGACCCGTTCCCCAACCTGCCGGACGACGAGAACGAGGACAACGAGTGGGTGTTCCCGGTCGCCAACCCGTACAGCTACGCGGGCAACGACGTGATAGACGCGCGAGCGCTGTTCGCGGGCACCAGCGCGGCCAGCCTGCCGTCCGTGGGCTTCACCGCCTACGGCGGCGCCGGCAACGACGTCATCTACGGCAGCCAGGCGGGTGACCACCTCGCCGGCGGTTCCGGTAACGACACGATCTTCGGCCAGCGCGGCGTGGACCACATCTACGGCGACTCCGGCGTCAACGTGGACATCCTCACGCGCGCGCTGACGATTCCGACGGTGGACGCCAGCCCCGCGCCGAGCGTCAATCCCGCCCTGGAGGCGACCGACTCGACCTTCAAGCCGGTCAAGTCGCCGGTGCGCGACGGTCTCGTGGCGGGCCGCGACACGCTGTACGGCGACGGTCCCGGCACGGTGGCGGGCGGTCCCGAATCCGCGTACGACGACATCATCTTCGGCGACCACGGCTCCATCGTGCAGAGCGTGGTGGATCCCAACCTGCCGGACGGGCGGCCGCAGAAGATCCAGACGACGGCGATCACCACGCTGGTCAGCATCCATTCGAAGGAACTGCAGAACGGCACCGACGACGTGATCTTCGGCGGCCTGGGCCGCGACATCGTGATCGGCGGCGCGGGCAACGACATGGCCGATGGCGACGAAGCCGACGACCTGGTGTTCGGCGACAGCGTCACCGCGCTCACGCGGCGCCCCGGCGACATCACCAGCACGCGCTTCGAGACGCTGGCGGGCACGCTCCTGTACAGCCGCAGCGATATCGGCACCGGCACCAATGCCTACAACAGCGGCGAGCTGCTGGTGGATGGCGTGGCGCGCAACTACCGCGACCCGGACGGCGCGCCGTGGTGGGCCGAGTACACGATCGACTACAAGGCACTGCACACGGTCGACATGGACCGCGGAATCGTCGGCGCCGGCAGCTTCGGCAACGACTACCTGGCCGGCGGCCAGAAGCACGACCTCGTCTTCGGACAGCTGGGCAACGACGTGGTGCAGGGCGACGGCGGCATCGACGATGCGTTCGCGGCGACGAAGCACGTGGGTGCCACCCGCACCCCGGGCGGCATCAACGACCCGATCGGGCCGCTGAGCGTGGTCGCCTCGTACGAGGCGGCGACCGACGGCGAGGACTACATCGAGGGCGGCGGCGGCAACGACGTGGTCTTCGGCGGTCTCGGCCAGGACGACATCGTGGGCGGCAGCTCCAGCCACTTCGGCCTCGCGATCAACGCCAACCCGCTGAAGAACGAGCGTCCGGACGGCAGCGACATCCTGTTCGGCGGCGCGGCGACCAACATCGCGCGCAACGACCTGGGCGATGCCACGCTCACCGACGCCGCGGGGACCAACGCCAACAAGGACGTGGTCACGAACGTGGTGAACGGCCACTCGCTGGATGCGGACACCATCGTCGGCGACAACGGCGACATCATCCGCATCGTGGGCCTGAACCACGTCGACGGGCAGGGCGTGCTGGCGGGGCAGCTGTACGTCTCGTTCAAGTACGACGACCCGGTCACCTTCGCCGGCAACGGCTACGGCGACCAGAAGATCATCGTGCGCGGCGTGCGCCAGCTCGACTACACCGCGGGCGGCCCGGACTTCCGTCCCGACCTGTTCGGCTCGTACACCAACCCGAACGACCACGACGCCGACGGCTACTTCACCGTGGACGGCCTGAAGTCGCGCATCGACATCGGCGGCGCCGACGAGGTGCACGGCGAGGGCGGCGACGACACGATCTACCTGGGCGCGGGCGCGGACATCGCGTTCGGCGACGGCCAGGACGACGACATCATCGGCGGCTGGGGCAACGACTGGATCTCGGGCGGCACGGGCCAGGACGGCGTGATCGGCGACGACGGCCGCATCTTCACGAGCCGCAACACGGCGGACGCCACCAAGGCCGAGAGCATCTTCGGGATCGCCGCGCTGCTCGCGAGCGACCCCGACACGCGCACGAGCCAGGGCAACGTCCTCAACGAGTTCATCTACACCCCCGGCCAGATGCAGACGGAGACGATCAACGTCGCCGGCGAACTCAAGAAGACGGTGGACCTCACGCCTTACGGCCTGACGCCGCTGGCGCTGGCGCTCGGCGAGAACCCGCTGTTCCGGCCGGTGTTCGCCGACGACGTGGTCTTCGGCGGCCTGGGCGACGACTTCCTGCACGGCGGCGCCGGCGACGACGCGATGCTGGGCGGCGAGGCCCTGCCCGAGTCCTACGACGTGCGCTTCGACCTGTCGGGCCAGGTCGCCGGCCTGGTCCGCACCGACTTCTCGCGGCCGTACAACCCGGGCAACCTGCTGTACTTCGGCCCGGACACCGACCCGTGGAACGCGCCGAAGCCGGTGCAGCCGCGCCTGGGTGAGTTCTTCCTGTACGACGAGTACGACCCGCGCCGCACCATCCTGTTCGTGGACAACACCGGGGCCGTGTGGGACGACGACACGCCGATCCCGGCGGGCAAGACGCTGCTGGACCTGAAGCAGTACTTCCTGAACTTCGCCGACACCGAAGGCATGAAGATCGGCGGCTACACGCAGTTCAACAACAACGGGACGCCGATCACCACGTCCTTCCAGTACCGCCAGAGCGACGGCGAGGACGCCATCTTCGGCGGCCTGGGCAACGACTGGATCGTGGGCGGCACCGGGCGCGACCACATGTACGGCGGCTGGGGCAACGACCTGCTGAACGCCGACGACACGCTGGGTGCGATGGCGGGGACCTACGACGGCACCGGCGCGCTGAACAACGCGCCGGACACGCACGCGTCCTACGAGGACCGCGTGTTCGGCGGGGCAGGGCTCGACATCCTGATCGGCAACACCGGTGGCGACCGGCTGATCGACTGGGCGGGCGAGTTCAACAGCTATCTCGTGCCGTTCGCGCCTTTCGGCATGGCGACGGTTAGCCGGCAGGTCAACCCGCAGCTGTTCGACTTCCTGTACGCGCAGGCCTGGAGCGACGGTTCCGACCCGACGCGCACCGCCGACACCGGCGACCAGAACGCCAAGGTGAAGTACAGCAACGTCAACCAGCTGATGGGCGGCATCCACAGCGAGATCGGCCTCATCACGCAGCAGGACCACGGCTACTGGCAGGACCAGACCGGCGGCCCGACCGATCCGCAGCCGGGCAACATCCCCGGTGGGCCGCGCGACGTGAAGCGCACGGCGGACTTCAACGCCGGCACCCTCGCGGGCATGGCGCCGGACAGCGGCACGTTCGCCGTCAGCAACGGCGCACTGTCCGTCACTTCGTCCGCCAGCACGGGCGATGCGGTCGCGGTCTGGTACACCGAGGAATACCTGCCGACCTACTACGAGATCGTCGCGTCCATCCAGACGGACAAGCCCACGGGCGGCGCCAAGGCCAACGCCTACATCATCTTCGACTACCAGTCGCCGACCGATTTCAAGTTCGCGGGCATCAACGTCTCGAACAACAAGATCGAAATGGGCCACCGCACCGCGGCGGGCTGGATCGTCGACGCGCAGTCCACGGCCCCCGTGCAGATCAAGCCGAACCAGGCCTACGAGGTGCTGGTCGCGGTGAACGGGACGAACGTGACGGTGACGGTCGATGCGAAGTCGTATTTCACATTCACCTTTGCGGCGCGCGTGATCGACGGCGTGGGCTACGGCCTCAACAAGGGCTTCCTGGGCGTGGGCTCGCAGCAGGCCAAGGGCACTTTCGACAACGTCTCGCTGCGCATGCTGCCGGCGACCGTGACCTTCCAGGCCACCGAAGCCTTCGCCGCCGGCACCGGCCCGCTGTTCGGCGCCGACGCCACGGGCAGCTGGTCGGCCACGGGTGGCCGCTATGCCGGTGCACCGGCGGGCGGGGTGGACCCGGCGATCAGCCTCGCGCGGCTCGCCGTCAACCAGCTGCAGCCCGGCTCGACGCTGGACCTGTCCGCGGTGGTGAACACGCAGGGCCGCGCCGGCTTGGTGTTCGACTACTACGGCCCGCAGGACTTCAAGTTCGTGGCGATCGACGCCGTGACCGACCAGGTGCTGGTCGGCCACCGCACCGCGCGTGACGGCTGGGCGATCGATGCCGCGTTCGCGCGCGACATCGTGGCCGGCACGAACTACACGCTGGCGATGTCCATCCGCTACAGCGTGGCGACGATCAGCGTCAACGGCTCGGTGGTGGGCAGCTACTCGTTCAACGGCGTGCCGGTGGACGGCTGCTTCGGCGTCTTCTCCCGCGCTGCGAGCACTTTCGACGACGTCTCGATCCGCACCAACGATCCGGCCTTCGCCACCGGTGCGGCCTTGCTGGCCGCCGGCACGCCGGATGCGAGCGGTGCCGACGTCACGGCGTCGGTGGCGGCGATCGAGCCGCTGTTCGAGGAGGCCCTGCGCCGCTGGTCGGCCACCGCGGACGCGGGCGCCCTGGCGGCGATGCGCTCCGTCGACCTGCGCGTGGCAGACCTCGCCGGCGATGCGCTGGGCCTGTACGAGGACGGCGTCGTGTACATCGACATCGACGCCGCCGGCCACGGCTGGTTCATCGACAGCACGCCGCAGGACGACCGCGAGTTCCTGGTGCCCGGCACCGGCCCCGCGACCGGCCAGATGGACCTGCTGAGCGTGATCGCGCACGAACTGGGGCACGCCGCCGGCTTCGGGCACGCGGATGCGGGCGTCATGGACGATGCGCTGGCCGCCGGCACGCGCACCCTCCTGGCACCGACCACGGCACCCTCGCTCGCACCGGAAAAGGGCACGCGGCTCGCCGGGGAGACGGGGTCGGCTGCGCCGATGGGGGTTGCGCCCATCTTCGTGTGGGAAAACCCGATGGCTGCAACGGCGCCAGTGGTGCACGCTGTGCCTTCGACCTCGCCTGCGTGGATGGATGATTTCCTCAACCACCTGGGCAAGACGGAGGAACAACGCAACCCCAACGCATCGCTGCGCATCAGCATCCCGCCCGTCGCCATGAAGCCCGCCGCCAACCTCAAGCCGCAACTGGGTGCCTTCCCCGGGAAGGGAGGCGCGTCTTGACCGTGCAGATGCTGTTCTACGAGCAAGCCGTTCCGCTCAGCGCGGGCCGCCATGCCGACTGCGCGGTGGAGGTGCGGGACTACACGTTCTGCCGTCGGGTGAATTCCGTGCCGCTCACCGCGGTGGAGTTCCGCTCGGCGGCCGGCGAATACCCGATCGTGTTCGTGGCCGATGCGCAGAGCTTCCAGCCCGCCGTGGTCCTGGGGCTGCGCGCGCAGGAGAACCTGTACGTGTCCGACGACGGCGACTGGCAGGGACGCTACGTCCCGGCCTTCGTGCGCCGCTACCCCTTCGTCTTCTCGCAGGGCACGGAGGACCGCCACTTCGTGCTGTGCGTGGACGAGGCCTTCCACGGCTTCAACCGGGCAGGGCGGGGCAAGGCGCTGTTCACGCCCGAGGGTCAGCCGTCCCCGTACGTCGAGCGCGTGCTGCGTTTCCTGCAGGACTACCGTGCCCAGTTCGTGCGCACGCGCGCCTTGTGCGCGCGCCTGGCGCAACTGGAGCTGTTCGTTCCCATGCGGGCGCGCGTCGGCGCCGCGGGCGCGGAGGTCTCGCTCGGCGGCTTCTCCGTCGTCGACCGCAACCGGCTCAAGGCGCTCTCCGGCGAGCGGCTCACGGAACTGATGGCGGGGGACGAACTCGAGCTGGTCTACCTGCACCTGCAGTCCCTGCGCAACTTCGAGGCCATGCGCCACCGGCTGCCGGTCGCGCGGGTCGCAGAGTCCGAGCCCGAGCCCGAGCTTCCCGGCGCCGTGCCGGGGGCGTCGTTCCGGATCCACTAGGCACACCGACCATGGCGCGCGTGCCTTCCCCTTTTCCCCACCGGGCCGCCCTTGAATGGCCCATTCAACTGAGAGGAGTCCATCCGTCATGACCACCCAGCTGCTCATCTACGAAACCGCCGTTCCAGTCTCGAGTGGGCGCCACGGCAAGGCCTCGATCGAAGCCGGCAAGGGCTACGGTTTCGCGCGCAAGATCAATTCCGTCCCGCTCACGGCCGTGGAGTTCCCGCTGGCCGCCGCCGAATACGCCATCGTGTTCGCGCAGAGCGGCGAAGAAGTGGTGCCGGTCGTCATCCTCGGCGCCCGCGCCGGCGAGAACCTGTACGTGAAGGACGACGACACCTGGAACGCGAAGTACATCCCGGCCTTCGTGCGGCGTTATCCGTTCGTCTTTGCCGCCAAGGAAGACGGCCAGAGCTTCACGCTCTGCGTGGACGAGGCCTTCCAGGGCCTGAACTTCATGGGCCGCGGCGTGCCGCTGTTCGACGCCGAAGGCAAGCAGACCGCCTACGTCGACAACGTGCTGCGCTTCCTGAAGGAATACACCGCGCAGTTCGCCCGCACCCAGGCCTTCTGCAAGAAGCTGGCGGAACTGAAGCTGCTGGAGCCGATGCAGGCCCAGTTCACGCTCGCGAGCGGCCAGAAGATGTCGCTGACCGGCTTCCACGCGGTGGACCGCAAGCGCCTGAAGGCGCTGCCGGCGGAGACGCTGGCGCAGCTCGCCGGCACCGACGAACTGGAACTGGTGTACCTGCACCTGCAGTCGCTGCGCAATTTCGTCTCCGTGAAGGACAAGCTGGTGGTGACGTTGCCGGAGCAGGCCCCCGCCGACACGGCACCGGCGGCCGAGGAGCGCGACGCGGCAGCCGCGACGCACTGATGCAGGACGAGCCCCTGCAGGACGGGCTCTAGCGAGGAACGGGCGCCGCGGCGCCCGTAAAGCAGGATGAGCGGAGCATCGATCTATTCGCTGGCGGACGTGCATGCGAAGCAGGAGTCCGCCGCCTGGGCCCGGTTCTCCGCGCCGGACACCATGGCGGAGTTCTGCTCGGCATGGCTGGCGATCCTGTGCGGGCAGGTGGAGCGGGTGTCGGGCGCGCTGGTGCTGCTCGGCTCGGGCGAGGACAACCAGTTCGCGCCGGTCGCCACCTGGCCGGACGCCTCGCACGACCTGCGGCACCTCGGCCCGGTGGCGGAGAAGACCCTGCAGCAGCGGCGGGGCGTCGTCGACGCCCCCCAGGCGGTGACGGGTGCCGCCGCCGTCACCTTCATCGGCTATCCGGTGGAGGTCGACGGCCTGCTGCGCGGCGCCGTCGTGATGGAAATCCGTGCGCGGCCCGACCCCGAGGTCCAGCGCGTCCTGCGCCTGGTGCACTGGGGTATCGCGTGGCTGGTCGCCGAGTTCCGGCAGCAGGCGCTCGCGGGTCACCAGAAGCGTGCGGACCGGCTGGAGGTGGCGCAGCAACTCGTGGCCACCGCGCTGCAGGAGTCCGCGCTGCGGGCCGCGGCGCTGGCGGTCGCGAACGACCTGGCCGGGCGGCTGGCCTGCGAACGCGTGGCGCTCGGCTTCGTGCGCCACGACCGCGTCGAGGTCGAGGCGATCTCGCACACCGCCACCTTCGACCGCCGCTCCGACTTTGTCCGCCTGCTGGCGGAGGCGATGGACGAGGTGCCGGACCTCGCGCAATCCTTCGTGCATCCCCCGCTCGGACCCGACGCGGTCGGCGGGCTGGCCCACGCCGCGCTCTCCGCGGCGCGCGACGATGGCGCCGTGCTCTCGGTGCCGCTGGCCAACGACAACGACACCCTTGGCGTGCTCACCCTCGAACGCCGGCGCGACCAGCCGTTCAGCGCCGAAGAGCTGGAACTCTGCGAGACGCTGGGCCAGCTGCTCGGGCCCATCTTCGCGATGAAGCAGCAGGAGGCGCTGGGCCTGGTGCAGCGCACCGGACTGGCCATGCGGCGCGGCGGCACGATGCTGTTCGGGCCGCAGCACCCCGGGCTCAAGCTCGCCACGCTGGTGGTCGTGGTCGCGGCGGCCGTGCTCGCGGTCGCCACGGTTTCCTACCGGGTCTCCGCCAAGGTGCTCATCGAAGGCGCCGTCCAGCGCGCCGTGGTGGCGCCTTACCAGGGCTACGTCGCCGAAAGCCACGTGCGCGCCGGCGAGGCCGTGCGGCGCGGCCAGATGCTGGCGCGGCTGGAAGACCGCGACCTGCTGCTCGAACGCGCGCGCTGGAGCTCCGAGGCGGAACAGATGGCGCGTCGCTACCGCCAGTCCGCCGCGGCGCAGGAGCGCGCCGGGATGAGCATCGCCGCAGCGCAGGAGGACCAGGCGCGGGCGCAGCTGGCGCTGGTGGAAGAGCGGCTTTCGCGCGCCACCCTGGTCGCGCCCTTCGACGGCCTCGTGGTCACCGGCGACCTGAGCCAGATGCTCGGCTCGCCCGTGGAGCAGGGCAAGGTGCTGTTCGAGGTGGCGCCGCTGGACGCCTTCCGGGTCATCCTGAACGTCGACGAGCGCGACATCGCGGACGTGGCGCGCGGCCAGCGCGGCGAACTCACCCTGTCCGGCATGCCTTACGAGCGCCTGCCCTTCACGGTGCGCAACATCACGCCCGTGTCCACCGCGCAGGAAGGCCGCAACTTCTTCCGGGTGGAGGCGCAGCTGGATTCCGCCGACGCCCGCCTGCGCCCCGGCATGGAAGGGGTGGGCAAGGTCGAGGCCGGCGAGCGCAAGCTGCTGTGGATCTGGACCCACACCTTCACCGAGTGGGTGCAGCTCGCGCTCTGGCGCTGGCTGTCCTGACCGGAGCACCGCGATGCCCGAGCAGATGCTGTCCACCACGTGGTACCGCGTGGCCGCGCTGCAGCCCCGGCTGCGCGCGCACGCGCGCCTGCACCGCATGCGCTATCGCGGCGAGTTGTGGTACCTGCTGCAGGATCCGGTCAATGCGCGGGTGCACCGCTTCGCCCCGTCTGCCCGTTTCCTGCTGGCGGCCATGGACGGCGAGCGCACGGTGCAGCAGCTGTGGGAGCTCGCCAACCGGCAGCTCGGCGAGGACGCGCCGACGCAGGACGAGGTGATCCAGCTCCTGGGCCAGCTGCACGGCGCCGACCTGCTGCAAAGCGACGTGGCGCCCGATGTCACCGAAGTTTTCGAGCGCGGGCAGCGCCAGGAGAAGGCGACCCGCCGGCGCAGCTGGATGAACCCCATGGCCTGGCGCATCCACCTGTTCGACCCCGACCGCCTCCTGAACGCCATGCGAGGGGTCATCGACGTGCTGTGGGGCCGTTGGGGCGCGCTGCTGTGGCTGCTGGTGGTGCTGCCGGCCGCCACGCTGGTGCCGCTGCACTGGAGCGAGCTCACCGGCGGCTTCTCCGACCGCGTGCTCGCCACGCAGAACCTCGTGCTGCTGTGGCTGGTCTTTCCGGTGATCAAGGCGCTGCACGAGTTCGGCCACGCCGCGGCGTGCAAGCGCTGGGGCGCCGAGGTCCACGACGTCGGCGTGGTGTTCCTGGTGCTGGTGCCGGTGCCCTACGTCGAAGCCTCGGCGTCCACCGTGTTCCGCTCGAAGTGGCACCGCGCCGTGGTCGGTGCCTCCGGCATGGGCGTGGAGCTGTTCCTGGCCGCCATCGCCTTCTACTTCTGGCTGCTGGTGGAGCCGGGCGTGCTGCGCGCCGTGCTGTTCAACGTGATGGTCGTCGCGGGCGTGTCGACGCTGCTGTTCAACGGCAACCCGCTGCTGCGCTACGACGCGTACTACATCCTGTCGGACCTGATCGAGATGCCCAACCTCGCGACGCGGGCGACTCGGTACTGGGGCTACCTGCTGGACCGCTACGGTTTCGGCCTCGATGACGCGGAATCGCGGGAAACCGGAGGCCGGCGTGAAATTGCGTGGCTGGTGGGCTACGGCCTCCTGTCCACCATCTACCGCATCTTCGTGACGATCGCGATCGCGATGTTCATCGCGCAGCAGTTCTTCTTCATCGGCGTGGTCCTGGCCCTGTGGGCCGTCGTCATGATGGCGGTGGTGCCGCTGTACAAGGCGGCGCAGCACCTGGCCAGCCCGCGCCTGCGCCTGCGGCGGCGGCGCGTGTGGGCGGTGACCGGGGGATTCGTCGCGGCGGTCGTGCTGCTGCTGTTCGTGGTGCCGGCGCCGTTCCGCACGGTGCTGGAGGGCGTGGCGTGGCTCCCGTCGTCGGCCCTGGTGCGCGCGGGGCAGGACGGATTCGTGGAGCGCGTCGTCGCCGCCCCCGGCAGCGCCGTGCTGCAGGGCGACCTGCTGGTGCAGGTGCGCAATCCGGCCCTGGAGGCGCAGGCGCGGCTCGCCGCGGCGAAGGTCGTGGAATTGCAGGCGGTGCACCTCGCCAACATGAACATCGACCGCGCGCGGGCGGCGATCGCGCTGGAACAGCTGCAGGCGGAGCGCTCCGCGCTGCGGGCGGCGGAGGAAAAGCTGGCGCTGCTGAACGTGCGGGCCGGGGCCGCCGGTGTCTTCATGCTGGCGCGCGGCGAGGACCTGCCGGGCCGCTTCCACCGCCAGGGTGAGGTGATCGGCTACGTGCTCGACCGGCCGCGGCCCGTCGCCCGCGTCGTGGCGCCGCAGGACGCCGCCGACGTGGTGCGGTCCGCCGCCACGCGCGTGGAGGTGCGCATGGCCCATGCGCCTTCCAGCGTGCTGCCGGGACGCGTCGAGCGGGAAGTGCCCGCCGGCGAGGAATACCTGCCCAGCCGGGCGCTCGCGGCCGAGGGCGGCGGCCAGATGGCCACCGACCAGCGCGACACGCGCGGTGCGCGCACGCTGGAGCGCACCTTCCAGTTCGACATCGCGGTCGACCCGTCGGCGGGCCCGGTACCCCTCTACTTCGGCGAGCGCGTGCACGTGCGCTTCGAGCACCCGGCCGAGCCGATCGGGCAGCAATGGCTGCGCAACGTCCGGCGCGCCTTCCTGTCGCACTTCCATGTCTAGCCGCGCCCTCCCGTTCCAGCAGGCGCTCCTGGCGGGCGGGCGGCCCTATGCCGAACGCGCGGAGGACCGGGAGTTCTGGCTCGACCGGCTGGCACAGGCGATCAATGCGGCGGCCATCGCTCCCGTGCGCCGCGCCTTGCATGGGCTGGCGGGCGGCGGCGAGCGCTTCGTCGCCGCCGTGGACGGCTGGGCCCCGGCCATGAAGAAGCTGGACGACGACGCGCTGCGCGCGCGCGCCGCGGCCCTGCGGCCCCGGTTGCGCCGCGCCGGGTTCACGCCCGCCCTCGCCGCGGAAACCTTCGCGCTGGTGCGCGAGGCGGCGGAACGCACCGTGGGCCAGCGCCACTTCGCGACCCAGCTGCGCGGCGGCTACGAGCTGCTGCGCGGCCGCCTCGTGGAGATGGCGACGGGGGAGGGCAAGACCTTCTGCGCGACGCTCCCGGCCTGCGCGGTGGCGCTCTCCGGCTATCCGGTGCACGTCATCACCGTCAACGATTACCTGGCGAGCCGCGACGCCGGGAAGATGAAGCCGCTGTACGAATTCCTCGGCCTCGGCGTGGGTCTCGTCGTGCAGGGCATGAAGCGCTCCGAGCGGCGCGAGGCGTACGCGCAGTCCGTCACCTACGTCACCAACAAGGAGCTCGCCTTCGACTACCTGCGCGACCGCGTGGCGCTGCAGGGCAAGGGCACGCGCCTGCACCAGTCGGTGCGCCGGCTGGCCGGCCATGCCGCGGCCGACGAGGACACCGTGCTGCGCGGCCTGTACTACGCGATCGTCGACGAGGCCGACAGCGTCTTCGTGGACGAAGCCCGCACGCCGCTGATCCTGTCCGCGACCGGCGATGCGAGCGCCGAGGTGGAGATGGGCCGGGAGGCCCTGGCGTTCGCAGGCGCGCTGGTGGAGCCGGGCGATTTCGTCCTCGACGTGTTCGAGCATTCCGTGGCGCTGACGGACGAAGGGCGCGACAAGCTCGACGCCTTCGCCGAACAGCGCGATGGCCCCTGGACCTCGGTGCGCGGCCGCGAGGAGCTTGTGCGCCAGGCCCTCAGCGCCCTGTACCTGTTCCGCCGCGACCAGAAGTACGTGGTGGTGGACGGCAAGGTGCAGATCGTCGACGAGTCCACCGGGCGCGTGATGCCGGACCGTTCGTGGGAACGCGGGCTGCACCAGCTGATCGAGCTGAAGGAGGGCGTCGAGCCGACGGCGCGGCGCGACACGCTCGCGCGGCTCACGTACCAGCGGCTGTTCCGCCGCTACGTGCACCTCTCCGGCATGACGGGCACGGCGGCCGAGGTCGCCCGCGAGATCCAGCTGGTGTACGGGCTGGCCACCGCGCGCGTTCCCCTGCGCAAGCCGTCGCAGCGCGCCGACCGGGGCTTCACCTGCTGCGCCACGCTGCGCGAGAAGTGGGAGCGCGTTGCGGATTCCGCCGAGCAGCTGGCCTGCCGCCAGGGCCGGCCGGTGCTGATCGGCACCCGCTCCGTCGAAGCGTCCGAGCAGGTCAGCGCGGTGCTGCGCGCGCGCGGCCTGCCGCATGCGCTGCTCAACGCCAAGCAGGACAAGGACGAGGCCGACGTGGTCGCCCAGGCGGGACATGCCGGCCGCATCACCGTGGCGACCAACATGGCCGGCCGCGGCACCGACATCGAGCTGGGCCCGGGCGTGCCGGAGTGCGGCGGGCTGCACGTGATCCTCACCGAGTACCACGATTCGCGCCGCGTGGACCGCCAGCTGGTGGGCCGGTGCGCGCGCCAGGGCGACCCGGGCAGCTGCGAAGCCATCGTCTCGCTGGAAGACGAGATCTTCGAGGTCTGCGCGCCGGCGCTGGCCGGCGCCCTGCACCGCAGCGCGGCAGCCGGCATGCCCGTGCCCGAGCGCATGTACGCCGCGCTGCGCAAGGTGGCGCAGCAGGCCGCGGAGCGGCAACAGTACGCCATCCGCATGAACAACCTGAAGCAGGACCGCCGGCTGCAGCGCACGCTGGCCTTCACCGGGAGAAGCGAATGACCTCCGTGCGATCCATCGCCCCTGCCGCCCTCGCGGCCCTCTGGGCCGCCGGCGCGGCTGCCAACCCCTACGAGTGCCTCATCGAGCCGAACCAGACGGTGGAAGTGCGCAGCTCGGTCGAAGGCATCATCGAGAAGGTCCTCGTGCAGCGCGGCGACCGCGTGCGCGCCGGCCAGGTGCTGGTGCAGCTGGAGTCCGCGGCGGAGGCATCGGCCGTGCAGCTCGCGCGCACGCGTGCCGAAGCGCAGGGCCGGCTGCAGTCCGCGGAGAACCGGCTGGAGTACGCGCACAAGAAGCTGGAGCGGCAGTCGCAGCTCGAACAGCAGAAGTTCGTCTCGGTGCAGGCGCGCGACGAGGCCGAGGCGGAGAAGCGCATCCTGGAGTCGGAGCTGCGCGCCGCGCGCGAGGACAAGGAGCAGGCCCTCCTGGACGCGCGCCACGCGCAGGACGTCCTGAACCGCCGCGTGCTGCGCAGCCCCTTCGACGGCATCGTGCTCGATCGCATGCTGAACCCCGGCGACCTCGCGGAGTCGGGCACGGGCCGCAAGCCCATCCTGAAGCTCGTGCAAGTGGAGCCGCTGCGCGTGGAGGTGGTGTTGCCGCTGGCGGCCTGGGGCAAGCTGAAGCCGGGACAGGCGGCGACGGTCCTGCCGGAGGCCCTGGGCGGCAGCCACGCGGCGACCGTGAAGGTGATCGACAGCGTGTTCGACACGGCCAGCGGGACCTTCGGCGTCCGCCTGGAAATGCCCAATGGCGGCGCCAGGGTGCCGGCGGGCATCCGCTGCCGCGTGGACTTTCCGGGCCTGCGTGGAACCGCCGCCAGCGTGACGCCGGTGCGGGGCACGCCGATCAAGTGAGCGCGGCAGGCCCCGGGACGGCCCTCCCGGGCCGGTCCAAGGTACCATGGCGGCCTGCCTGCCCGTAGCTCAGTTGGATAGAGCACCTGCCTTCTAAGCAGGTTGTCGGGGGTTCGATTCCCTCCGGGCAGGCCAAATCACCTTCCAGGAAGCCGGAACCCTCTCACGCGTGTCTCCAGATTTGCGAAGCCAGCTACCTGCCTCGGCACGAGATCGCTTGCGTCCGCCAAGGTGGCTTGCATTGGTTGCGATCGTGGTCGTGCTGGGGCTACCTGCATGCTTCGAAACGCGAATGTTCCGGATCGACTTTCCCGATACGGCATTTGTGGTGGAGGAGGATTGGGTAGCGCCGAACGAGCGCGCGCAGAATTTGACAAGCTTTGTAGTTCGGATCCCGCGGTCTCGCGTGCCAAGACAGAGCTTGCAACTGGAATCCGAGTTGCCGGGGTATCAGTTGGATGCCCACCTGAAGCCAGCTACGTACAACGTCCATCTCGACTATCAAGGCACGCCGAAGCCCGGAGCGCCTTTGCGGAAGCTTTTGCAGGCTGGCGGATGGGTGCTGCTGCCTGACACCGATCCGGAGTTCCGGATCGCCGTGCGTCATGACGCGGGTCAGTCTTCTTTGCCTCGTCGGGAGGCCTATGAACCCAAGGCGGACACCCGGTACCTTATTACCTGCAGCACGTACCGCATGGGTAGCGACCCAGCTCGCCGTTTCAGGCAATGCGCCATGACTGCGCCCTATCGCGAACCCTTCAGCGGCGAGATGAGCGTCCAGATTGCAGTGGGCGTCCCGCAAGAGCACCTACGGCGGTGGGCCGAATTTGCGGAGGCCGAACGCACCGCGATCCGGCAGTTCCAGGTCGAATCCGATCCGCGGATCTGGCAGCGACGCGAACAGATGCGACGCGACGCCCTGCGTGCAACCGAGCCCAAGCCAACTTCTGTTAAGGGCGGAGCTTGAAGGTCCGACCTTGATTCGCTTGAAGGATTGGAAACGTGGCATTCGTGAACGAACGCATCTCCGGGGACGACAGGAAGAATTTCGACTTCGACGTCATCAAACGTCCCCCTTTGTATAGGGAACCGATCGATCCCAGCCATTGGACGATCGATAGAAGCCGCAATGCCTTCCTGATCTGGACGCTCGGAGGGCGGGAGGACGAGCAGAACGCAGAGCACTTCGCCCTCTGGCTGGACGGAAACGTCGTATACGCCAAGCTGCTGCGAGATTCCGTGGGCCACTTTTCGTCGCACGTTCAGACGACCTGGCGACTCCAGAAGCTGATGATTCCTGCGCATCGCGAGAGCACGCGCGGCGAGATCATCGAAGTCTTGCGGGATGCGCTGGCTGCGTACAAGGTCGGGAGCGGGGTAAGGGTTGCGTCGCACGAAGCGAAGTTCGATTTTTGAGATCCATGACGCCTATCTTGGGTCGCGCGGCGACCCCAGCGCTGGGGTGCCTTCGGCAGCCCAGCCTGCATGGAAATCACCGTCCCATCCGTCTCTGATATGCGGCCAGCCAGCGCTGGTTCAGCGTCGGATTGTTCTCCGTCGAATCCGGCGCGTTGAAGATCACCTGTAGCGTGTTGTCGGCCTGCGGCTTCAGGTCGATGGTGACGGCCGCGCCGCCCTTGTTCCCGGTGATGCGGCCGTTGCCGCGGTCGGCATTGGTCACCTGGACGCCGGCATCGGCCGCGGCGCCGATGGCCGCGTCCCAGGACTTGTCGAAGCTGGGTGGCGAGATCGTCTTGGTCTGGCCCCCTGGCACCGTCACCGGGTAGGTGCCGTAAGGGTAGGGCGCGTAGTAGCAGCCGGCCAGCAGCGCGGACGCGGCGATGAGGGTTGCCAGGTGCTTAGCCATACACGATGTCGCCCGAACCGGCCACGATGGTCGTGCCTGCGGTGCCTTCGATCACTTTCGCCAGGTCGGCCAGCGCGCCGATCGCGGCGGCCTTGCCGGTGGCGGCGGCGAAGCGGCAGGCGGCCTGCACCTTGGGGCCCATGGACCCCGCGGCGAAAGGCATGCCCTTGAGGGAGTCGACCGAGGCGCGGCGGATCGCCCGCTGCGTCGGCTTGCCCCAGTCGACGTAGACCGCATCGGCATCGGTCAGCATGACGTACAGGTCCGCGCCGAGCTCGCGCGCCAGCAGCTCGGTGGCCAGGTCCTTGTCGATCACGCACTCGATGCCTTCGAGCTTGCGCTCGGCGTGCGGCGAATAGGCGGCGGGGATGCCACCCCCGCCGGCGGCGATCACGATGGTGTGCTTCTCCAGCAGCCACTTGATCGGCCGCAGCTCGAAGATGCGCTTGGGCTCCGGCGAGGCGACCACGCGCCGCCACTTGTCGCCGTCGGCCTTCACCACCCAGCCCTTGGCCTCGGCCAGGCGGTCGGCCTCGGCCTTGTCGTAGACGGGGCCGATGAACTTGGTGGGGTTGTGGAAGGCGGGGTCGTTGGCATCGACCTCCACCATGGTGAGCAGCGTGGCGAAGGGCCGCTCGAAGGGCAGCAGGTTGCCGAGCTCCTGCTCGATCATGTAGCCGATCATGCCCTCGGTCTGCGCGCCGAGCACGTCGAGCGGATAGGTTTCCACTTCGCGGTAGGCCGCGCCCTGCAGGGCCAGCAGCCCCACCTGCGGCCCGTTGCCGTGGCCCACGACCAGGTCGTGCACGCGGGCCACGGGCGCCAGCGCGGCCGCCGCGATGCGTACGTTCTCGCGCTGGTTGTCGGCGGTCATCGGCTGCCCGCGGCGCAGCAGCGCGTTGCCGCCCAGGGCGGTGACGATCAGCATGTCAGGCCCCCAGGGTGGCAACCATGATCGCCTTGATGGTGTGCAGGCGGTTCTCGGCCTGCTCGAAGGCGATGTTGTATTCGGACTCGAAGACCTCGTTGCTCACTTCCAGCCCGTCGCTGATGCCGTAGGTCTCGGCGATCTGCTTGCCGAGCGTGGTCTCGGTGTCGTGGAAGGCCGGCAGGCAGTGCATGAACTTCACCTTCGGGTTGCCGCTGGCCTTCATCAGGACGGCGTTCACCTGGTACTTCATCAGCAGGCCGATGCGCTCCTTCCACACCTCCTTGGGCTCGCCCATGGAGACCCAGACGTCGGTGTGGATGAAGTCGGCGCCGTCCACCGCCTGCTGCGGATCCTCGGTGATGGTCAGCGTGGCCCCGTGCTTCGCTTCGAGCTCGCGCGCGATCGCCACGAACTCCTCGGCCGGCCAGAGCTTGCGCGGGCCGCAGATGCGCACGTCCATGCCCATCAGGCAGCCGACGATCATCAGCGAGTGGCCCATGTTGTTGCGGGTGTCGCCGAGGAAGGCGTACTTGATCTGGCTGACCGGCTTGTCGCTGTGCTCGCGCATGGTCATCACGTCGGCCAGCATCTGGGTCGGGTGGTATTCGTCGGTCAGGCCGTTGAAGACCGGCACGCCGGCGTACTTGGCGAGCGTTTCCACGCCGCTCTGGCTGGCGCCGCGGTATTCGAGTGCGTCGAACATGCGGCCCAGCACCCGGGCCGTGTCCTTGAACGACTCCTTGTGCCCGATCTGCGAGCCGGCCGGATCGAGGTAGGTGACGTTGGCGCCCTGGTCGTGGCAGGCGACCTCGAAGGCGCAGCGCGTGCGGGTCGAGGTCTTCTCGAAGATCAGGCAGATTTCCTTGCCCTTCAGCTGGTGCTGCTCGGTGCCGGCGTACTTGGCGCGCTTGAGGTCGCGGGCGAGGTCCAGCAGGTACTGGAACTCGCGCTGGGTGAAGTCCTGCACGGACAGCAGCGAACGGTTGCGAAGGTTGAAGCTCACGGCAAACTCCTTGGGAATTCAGAACACGGGGTCGCGGACGATGGGGCAGGTCATGCAGTGGCCGCCGCCGCGCCCGCGGCCCAGCTCGGAGCCGCGCACGGTGATGACCTCGACACCCGCCTTCCGCAGCAGGGTGTTGGTGTAGGTGTTGCGGTCGTAGGCGACCACCACGCCGGGCTCCAGCGCGACGACGTTGTTGCCGTCGTCCCACTGTTCGCGCTGCGCCTGCCAGGCGTTGCCGCCTGTCTCGACCACGCGCAGCTCCTTCAATCCCAGGGCCTCGGCTACCACCTCGAACAGGTGGCCTTTGTCGGCATGCACCTCCAGCCCGCCCCTGCCGTCGGGGCGGCAGCTGTAGCAGCGCACCTGGTCGGCCACCTCGCGGAAGGAGGTGACGAGGTCGACGTTGCAGAAGCTGAAGACCGTGTCCAGGTGCATGGCGGCGCGGCTCTTGGGCATGAGGCAGGCAATCACGCGCTGCGCCGCGTTGGCCTCGAACAGCTTGAGCGCCACCTGGTAGACGGCCTGGCGCGTGGTGCGCTCGCCCATCCCGATCAGCACCACGCCCTTGCCGACCGGCATGACGTCGCCGCCTTCCAGCGAAGACGCGCCGAAGTTCTCGTCGGAGTCGCCCCACCAGAAGCGCACGCCCGCCGTCTTGAAGCGGGGGTGGAACTTGTAGATCGCGCGCTGCAGCAGGGTCTCGGGCTTGCGGGCTTCCCAGTACATCGGGTTGGCCGTGACGCCGCCATAGATCCAGCAGGACGGATCGCGCTGGAACAGCGTGTTCGGCACCGGGGGAATCAGGAAGTCGGTGCCGCCGTAGGCTTCCTCCAGCTGGCTCGACCACTCGCTTTTGGGAACGTCCATCACCGCGATGCCGCCGATCAGGTGTTCGGCCAGGAAGCGCGTCGGCATCTCCTCCATCCACGCGCGCATCTCGCCGACGCCGAAGCCGAGGTCGTTGACCGTCAGCCGGCGGTCCAGCACCCAGGAGCGTGCCGCCGCGTCCTCCAGCGTTTCGGTCAGCAGCTCGTGCAGCTCCAGCACCTCGGTGCCGCGCTCGCGCATCTTCAGCACGAAATCGTGGTGGTCGCGCTGGGCCTCCGGCACCCAGAGCATGTCGTCGAACAGCAGGTCTTCCGCGTTCGCCGGCGTGAGCCGCTGGTGGGCCAGGCCGGGGCGGCAGACCATCACGGTCCGCAGCTTGCCGACTTCGCTATGGACTCCTAGCTTTTCCATGCTTGTCTCCAGGTGGATTCGTCAGTCGGGAAGGGCCACGAGCTTGAAGAAGTCGGCGGCCTCCTGCGTGGGCGAACCGAAGTGGCGCGTGTAGAGGCCGGCCTGGTCGCCCGAGCGGTACTGGCGGCTGAGCGCGCGGTCGACGAACAGGCGGAAGTCGTCGTCGTCGCGCCGCACGGCCATGGACACCACGTCGCGGCGGAACATGCGGCCGGCGACCACGAGGTCGGTGCCGCCGCGCCGCGTCACCGCGTCCAGCAGCAGCGCGCGGTCCTGGAAGAAGGCGTCGGCCTTGCGCGTGGCCAGCAGTTCCAGGCCGCCCGCCGTGTCCGACACCTGCACCAGGTCCACGACCAGGTGACGTTGCTTCATCGCACTGAGCGCAGCCTTCTCGATCGGCGTTCCGCCGACGACGGCCACCAGCGCGCGTTGCGGCGCCTGGTCGAGCGAAGCGCGCCACGCCGGCCCGGTGCCGGGCGCGCCGGAGATGGCCTGCAACACCCGCGTGGGGGCGTCGGCCCGCAAGGCCACGCCGGTGCCGCTGAGCATGATCGGAATCGAGAAGTCCACCAGTGCCCGCCGCTCCAGCGTGGGAACGGCGGCGCACAGCAGGTCGATGCGGCCCTGCTGCACGGCGTTGAAGGCCTCTTCGCGCGTCACCGCCACGTAGTCGACCGTCAGGGCGGGCAGCTTGAGTTCGCTCTTGAGCGCCTCGGCCACCCGGCCGCACAGGTCGATCGCGTAGCCGGCCGGCTTGCTGCCGGCGTCGAAGGCGTAGGGCCGGTTGTCGCTGGCATAGCCCAGCGTGATCTTGCCGGCTTCCTTGGCTTTGTCGAGGGTGCCGGCAGCCGCGAACGATGCGCCCAGGGCAAGCGCGGCGGCCAGGAGGGACAGGCGGATGGCCATGATCTTTCCTTTCGGGACTCAGGCAGCCCGCGGCTCGACCACCGGCGCGACGAAGCGCGGGGCGATCAGGCCGTAGACGATGTAGCCGATGCCCATGACGAGCATGCCGCCCATCACGGCGTCCTTGCCGGAGGCGAACAGCGCGTACACGGAGTAGAGGAGGGCGACCACCGCGACGAAGGCGTTGCGCTTGAAGATGCCCGGGTCGACCTTCGCGTTGCGCATCATCACGAACAGCGCCGACAGCGAGATGATGTAGGGCACCACGTTGGTCACCACGGCCAGGTTCACCAGCGCGGCGAACTGCTTGCTCAGGTCGGGCGACACGGTCGACAGCGCCAGCACCGACTGCACGATGCCCATGATCACCATGCCCGCGATCGGCGCGCCGGCGGCGCTGGCCTTGCCGAAGATGGGGGGGAACATGCGCGTGTCGGCGGCGTCCTTGGCGGTGGAGGCCAGGGTGAACTGCCAGCCGAGCAGCGAACCGACGCAGGCCATGGCGGCCAGCGCCATCACGATCTGCCCGACCATCGGGCTGAACATCTTGGCGTAGGCCAGGCCGAACGGGCCGGTGGATTCGGCGAGTTCGGCATTGGGCACGATGCCCTGGATGGCCGTGGTCGACAGGATGTAGACGACCGCCGCTCCGAGCGTGCCGAACAGGCAGGCCAAGGGGACGTCGCGCTTCGGGTTCTCGACCGCCGACGCGTTCTGGGAAGCCGACTCCATGCCCAGGAAGGCCCACAGCGTCAGCGAGATGCTGGAGCCCATGCCCTCGGCGATGCTGATGCCCTTGGGGTTCCAGGCCGCGGCGAAGGTGTCGGCGCTGAACCAGAACCAGCCGATGGTGGCGATGAAGCCCACCGGCAGGATCACGCCCCACACCGTCACCGAGCCGATCTTGCCGGTCAGGCTCGGTCCGCCGAAGTTGGCGGCCGTGGTGATCCACAGCAGCGCGATCACGCCGATGCAGGTGGCGACCGGCGTGGCCGTCAGGCCGGGGAAGAAGGCCGCCAGGTAGCCGAGCGCGGAGCTCGCGACCGCCACGTTGGCGATGGCCAGCGAGATGAAGTAGAGGAAGAAGACCTGGAAGTAGCCGTCCTTGCCGTAGGCGTCCTCCGCGTAGGCGGCGAGGCCGCCGGTGCGCTGGTTGAAGATGCCGGCCTGGGCAAAGCCGTAGGCGATGGCGAGCGAGCCGATCGCGGTGACCAGCCAGGACAGGAGCGAGATCGCGCCCACCTGCGCCATGTTGGCGGGCAGCATGATGATGCCGGAGCCCATCATGTTGACGGTGACGATGAACGTCAGCTGCATGACGTTCATCTTCTTCTGCGGCGTGGCGACGACGGCGGCGCCCTCTCCGGTTTCGAGGATGGCAGTACTCATGTCGGTTCTCCTGTCATTCACGCACGACGTAGGTGTGGAAGCGGATGCGCCCATCCACCTGTTCCTGGTACACGCCCTGTACTTCGTAGTTGAAGCCGGGGAAGCGGTTGAACGATTCCTCGAAGGCGAGGAAGTAATCCAGCATCGGCCGCGCGCGCTCGTCCCAGCGCTCGCCGGGAACCACCACGCCGATGCCCGGCGGATAGATCAGGGCCAGCGTCGCCGAAACCCGGCCTTTCGCCTGGTCCAGCGGCACGTAGTCGACGTCGTTGCCGACCAGGGCGCGGTACGCGTCCTGCGGCGTCATGGCCGGCTGCGGGAAGCTGGAGGCGCGGAAGGACAGGCGCTGCAGTTCCTTGACGTTGGCCTTGCGGTAGAAGTCGTGCATCTCGCCGCAGACCTGGCGCAGCGTGTAGCCCGCGTAGCGGCCCGGGTTGTTGGCGCAGACCGTGGGCAGCACTTCGGCGAGCGGCGCGTCGCGGTCCCACAGCGCCTTGAACTTCACCAGCTTGGCCAGCAGCGTGTTCATCTTGCCCTCGTCCTCGGCCGGGGTCATGAGGAACAGGATGCTGTTCAGGTCGCACTTCTCCGGCACGATGCGCTGCTCGCGCAGGAAGTTCGCCACGACGGTGGCCGGCACGCCGAAGTCGAGGTATTCGCCGGTCTGGCGGTTGATGCCGGGCGTGAGCAGGGCGAGCTTGTTCGGGTCGACCATCGCCTGGCCCTGCGCGTAGCCGGCGTAGCCGTGCCACTTGCTTTCCGGGTGGAAGTTCCAGCACTGCTGCTCGCGCTTGATCACCTCGGTGGGCAGGTCTTCCCACGGCACCTCGTAGGCATCGGCGGTGAAGCGCGAGCCGCGGATGTTCACCACGTCCGGCACGAAGGGATCGAAGAACCACTTCTCGCGCTCGGTCGCGCCGGCCTGCTGGAAGTGCCTGCCGAACTCGCGCAGCTTCTTGCGCGTCTCGATGCCGATCTCGATGCAGCGGTCCCACAGCATCTCGCCGGCCTTGCCCTCGTGCACCTTGGCATTGACGTCGAGCGAGGCGAACAGCGGATAGAAGGGCGAGGTCGACGCGTTGATCAGGAAGGATTCGTTGAAGCGCTTGTGCTCGATGTAGCGCTTCTGGCCGCGGATGTGCTCGTCGCGCTTGTGCACCTGCGAGGCCTGCGAGAAGCCCGCGCCCTGCTTGTGCACCGACTGCGTGGAGAACAGGCCGGGCATGTCGGGCTGCAGGTCCGTCAGCCGCATCGGGCTGTGGTCCTCGAACAGCGGATGGAAGGCGTTGTAGCCGATCCAGGCCTCGTCCCACAGGAAGTACTCGCACAGGTGGCCGATGCGGTCCAGCACCTTGCGCACGTTGTAGACGGTGCCGTCGTAGGTGGCCAGCTGCACGCAGGCGAGCCGGAAGGGACGGTCCGCCTTGTACAGCTGCTTGTCCTTCACCAGCGGGTTCTGACGGATCTGCTCGCGCAGGTAGTCCTCGTCCAGCGCCGCCCAGTCGACGGCGCCGATCATGCCGAAGGAGTTGCGCGCGGTCGGCAGGTAGATCGGGATGGCGCCCGCCTGCACCAGCGCGCCCTGGTGGATCGACTTGTGGTTGTTGCGGTCGAACAGCACCAGGTCGCCCTGGCGCAGCACCGCGCCGGTCACCACCTTGTTGGAGGTGCTGGTGCCGTTCAGCACGAAGTAGGTGCGATCCGCGCCGAACACCTGCGCCGCATGCTTCTGCGCTTCGACGGCCGGACCCTCGTGGATCAGCAGGTCGCCCAGCGCGACGTCGGCGTTGCACAGGTCGCTGCGGAAGACGTTCTCGCCGAAGTACTTGAAGAACATCTGCCCGGCGGGCGACTTCTTGTAGAACTGGCCGCCCTGGTGCCCGGGGCAGTCAAAGGCGACCATGGCCTCGCCGTCGTAGGCCATCAGGCCCGCGAAGAAGGGCGGCAGCAGGCCCATGCCGTACTTGATGAGGCTCGCGACCACCTGCTTGGCATAGTAGGCGGGGCTCTGCTGGCCGAGGTAGATGTAGCCGTCGACCTCGTTCACGCCCTCGACCGCGAGGTCGGCGATGCGGTGCGCGTTCGCCAGGCCCCACATCGGCGTGCGAAAGCCGATGGCGCGCACGGTTTCGCCCAGCTTGCGCGCGGGGGCGAGGCGGTCGCCGTCGATCAGCGCGATGTACGCCCCGACGTCGGAATCCTCGGAGACGTCGCGCTCGAAGCTGTCGGTGACCTCGACCTCGTAGTTGTCGGCGCGGATCTGGTCCAGGATTTCCCGGATCTGCGGATTCGCCGCATCGACGATTGCGACGACCTTCAGCTTGCCCTGGAAAGAGATCGGGACCGTGGGCGGCTTGACGACGCTGACTGACATGGCGCTACTCCTTCACGCAATCGACCAGCCACTTCTTGCGGCCCGCCTGGTCGTACTCGAAACGCAGGCCGTGGATGTCGGCCTCGAAGCCCGGGAAGTGGTCGTCGGTGTCGCGCGCGAACTTGAGGTATTCGACGATCGAGTCGGTGGTGAAGCGCTCGCCCGGCATGATCAGCGGGATTCCCGGCGGGTAAGGCACCAGCATCACGGCGGTGACGCGTGACTTGAGCTCGTTGATGGGCACCGGTTCGACCGCGCCGTGCACCAGTCGGTCGTAGGCATCCGCGGGCTTCATCGCAGGAGGCGGCAGTTCGGTGTACATGGCGTTCATCGCGGCCGCCGTGTTGTTCTCGCGGTAGCAGGTGTGCAGCGCCTCGCACAGGTCGCGCAGGCCCCAGCCCGCATAGGCGGCGTGGCCGGCCACGCTGGGCAGGGTGCGGGCAAGCGGCGCGTTGCGGTCGTAGTCGGTCTTGAAGTCGGCCAGCGCGTCGACCATGGTGGACCACTTGCCGCGCGTGATGCCCAGCGAGAACAGGATCAGGAAGCTGTAGAGCCCGGTCTTCTCGACGACGAGTCCGCGCTCCCACAGGTACTTGGTGACCACGGCGGCGGGGATGCCGGTCGGCGCGAGCTTCGCGCCCTTCTCCAGGCCCGGGGTCAGCAGCGTGACCTTGATCGGGTCCAGCATGATGTAGTCGCTGGCCAGGGCGCCGAAGCCGTGCCACTGCGCCTTCGGGTCCAGCACCCAGTCTTCCGTCTTCGGCGCCTTGTCCAGCGCCAGGCCCTCGGGCTGCCAGACCTTGAACCACCAGTCGGCGCCCTTGAAGCCCTTGCCGATCGAAGCCAGCGCCTGGCGGAAGTTCATGGCCTCGTCGTGCGTTTCCTGCACGATGGAACGGCCGGCGGTGCCTTCCATCATCGCCGTGCTGACGTCGAGCGAGGCGATGATGCCGTAGTGTGGCGACGTCGAGCCGTGCATCATGAAGGCGTCGTTGAAGCGCGTGGTGTCGATCTTGCGCTGCTCGGACTCCTGGATGTGGATCATCGAGGCCTGCGAGAACGCGGCCAGCAGCTTGTGGGTGGAGTGGGTGGCGAACACCAGCGTGTGGTCGGCGCGCGGATGCCCGCGCGGCACGCCCATGGCGTGGCGGCCCTGGTAGAACTCGTGGAAGGCCGCGTAGGCGTACCAAGCTTCGTCGAAGTGCAGGGCGTCGACCTGGTCGGCCACCTCCGCCTTGATCTTCTCGGCGTTGTAGCAAAGGCCGTCGTAGGTGGAGTTGGTCACCACCGCGATGCGCGCGTTGCCCTTGCAGTTGCGCGCGATCGGGCTGGCCGCCACCTTGTCGCGGATGGCCGCCGGCGAGAACTGGTCCAGGCCGATCGGCCCGATGATCCCGTAGTCGTTGCGCGCCGGCGTGAAGTAGATCGGCGTGGCGCCGGTCATGATCAGCGAGTGCAGCAGCGACTTGTGGCAGTTGCGGTCCACGATCACCAGGTCGTCGCGTCCCGCCATCGCGTGCCAGATGACCTTGTTGGCGGTGGACGTGCCGTTGGTGACGAAGTAGGTGTGGTCGGCGCCGAACACCTGGGCCGCGTAGCTCTCCGCGGCCTTGATCGGCCCGGTGTGGTCCAGCAGCGAGCCCAGTTCCGGCACCGAGATCGACAGGTCCGAGCGCAGCGTGTTCTCGCCGAAGAAGGCGTGCAACGCATGGCCGGCGGGCGACTTGAGGAAGCCCACGCCGCCCGCGTGGCCGGGCGTGTGCCAGGAGTAGGCCGAACGCTCGGCGTGGCGCACCAGGGCCTTGAAGAAGGGTGGCAGCAGGTTGGCCAGGTAATCGTCCGCGGCGCGCATGATCTGGCGCGCGAGGAACTCCGCGGTGTCCTCGTACAGGTACAGGACGGCGGTGATGTTGCGCAGGGCTTCGGTCACCCCGAGCTGCGGGTCGCGCACCGTGCCGCTTTCGCCCAGCGCCAGGATCGGCAGTGCCGGCGCGCGCTCGTGCACCTTCTTCAGCTGCGCGACGGCCTTCTCGAAGGCGGCCGCGTCGCCGCGTGCGGCCTCGCTGCCGAACACGATGGCCGCCAGGCCCTTGTGCGCGCCGCCGATGATGCCGGCATCCTCGCGGGTGTCCACCACGATGGTGCTCCAGCCGTTGCGCTCCAGCTCCTGCTGGATCTGCCGCAGCCGCACGCCCGCCACCGATTGGGCGGCGACGTCGCGGTGCGCGATGAGGATGGGAAACTTGCCTTTGAACTGCATGACTGTCCCCTGGTGGCGGGTGCTAGAACGAGACCCGCGTCGACCACTGCAGGCGCGAGTCGTTGGCGCTCGAACCGTCCTTGGTTTCGTGCTTGCCCCAGATGTATTCGACGCCGGTGGTCACGTTCTTGGCGAACGTGTAGAGCACGTTGGCCGACGCGTAGCTGCCGCGCTTGAAGGCGCTGGCCGACTGGCCGGCCGTGTTGTCCTGCTTGTGCTGGCTGTAGCCGAACGCGCTGGTCCACTTGTCGTTCCAGGCGTGGTTGTAGTAAAGCAGGTAGGCCAGCGTGCGCACCGTCTCGGCGCGCAGGCTCGCATCGGGGGCGAGGTCGATGCCGCCGTCGTTCATGTAGCTGGCGATGGCCTTGCCGCCGACCAGCTGCCAGTTGACCTGGCCCTGCTTCGTCACCTTCACGGTGCCGCTCAGGTTCAGGCCGTAGCCGGTGAGGTTGTTGGAAGGTTCGCCGTCGGCGCTGTTGATGTTGTGGAAGCCCACCTGGCGCAGCAGTGCCGCCGCCTTCACGTGGCCCCAGTCGCCGCCGTAGCGGAAGGAGCCGACCAGGTCGGGCAGGCGATTGCGGCTGGTGATGCCCGAGCCGAGCGACGGGTCGATGTCGGTGATTTTGCCGGTGTCGATGATGGAGTTGGGCGCTTCCAGGCTCACCACCACCTTCATGTTGTTCTGGTCCAGCGCCGTGAAGCGCAGCTGCGGGTTGCGCACGAACACCATCCCGGGCGGGCCCCAGTAGTCGATGGTGTTGGGGAACACGCCCATGTCCATGAAGTTGGAATCGGTCTGGCCGACGCCGAAGCGGCCGAGTTCCGCCCAGGCGCGCAGCCAGTGGATGTTGGTGCCGCCGTCGCTGCCGAACAGGTCGAACGCGAGGTCGGTCTTCAGCATCCCGAGGCTGGTGGGGATGAAGCCGCGCACGCCCAGGCTGGACTGGCGGACGCTGAAGGTGAAGGCGCCGTCGTTGCCGCAGCCGGGGCTGCCGGGACAGAACACCGGGATCTGCGAGGGCCGCAAGGTGGCGGCCCAGGTCGGGTCCATCCGCTTGAAGTCGAAGATGGCATCCAGCATCGCCTGGCCGTAGACCTCGACGCGCGCCTGTCCCGCGTCCTTGGCGCCTTCTTCGGCGGCGACACCTGGGGCGACGACCACGGGTCCGGCAGCGGGAGTTGCGGCAGCGGCGGCGGGTTGCGCGGCCTTCTGCTCCTCCAGCGCCTTCACGCGTGCCTGCAGATCCTGGATCGTGCGCATTGCCTGCTGCAATGCGTTGGCGAGTTCCTGGTTGGTCTGGGCGTGGACGCTGCCGCATGCAAGCAGCACCGCGGCCGCGACCATCGTGAGTCGTCGCATATCCCGTCTCCTTGTGGTAGACGGATAGTGGCGAGATCAGGAGAGCGGCAAAATGGGCCTTTGGTCCAATGCTCGGGGAGGAACCCGCCGCTTTACATCAAGGCGCGATGCCATGCGCCTCATCCAGCGCCTTGCGGATCACGCGCGCCCAGGCGCCCGCCACGGTGCGGATCTCGACGTCGTTGACCATGCCGTTGGCGCGTTCCACCCGGACGTTGTCGGCCTCGCGGCGATCGGCCAGGCGCATCACCGTCTGCCTGCTGGTCGAGTCCTGCAGTTCCGCCAGCAGCGTCATTTCGCCCGCCGACGAGTAGTAGGTGCGCGTGCGCGGCACGGTGCCGGCGTCCGCGGCGTTGAGGTAGAGGTTGTAGATGCGTGGCGTCACGCGCAGGACGTCGGGACCCGCTTCGGTGACCAACTCGTAATGCCCGGTGGCCTGCAGCTCGCGCGCGAACTCCTCGCGCACCGAACGCGCCACGGCGGCGCGCAGGGCCTCGCGCTCCTCGGTGCTGATCTTCAGGCGGCTGCCGGTGCGTTCCGGGTCCCAGCGCTTGCTGAATTCGACGAGCACCGGATCGAGCTGGATGCGGCGGTAAGTGGCCAGCGAGGCGCCCGGGCGCGCGTAGGCGAGGTCGATGTTCTTCAGCTGGATCGGCTGCAATCCCTCGCGGCCCATGAGGGCTTCCAGGTCGGGCCGCGTGGCCGCCGCAAGCGGGGCGGCCAGGGTGAGTGCGAGCAGGAAGGCGGTGAAGTGGCGCATGGGCTGTCCTTTCGCGAGGACAGCTGGTTTACGCCTGTTGCGCCCCGGGCGCAAGTGCCCCTAGGCCGTAGCCGATTCGCCCGCGACCATTTCGCCGCCCAGCGCCTCGAGCAGGTCCGGGATCAGCGCCGACAGCTCACCGGTGAGGATGGCCGCGTCCGCATCGAAGCCGTCTTCGCCCTTGCCCGGCTTGTCGACGCCTTCCATGACGACGTCGAGGAGCTTGAGCTTGCGCACCTGGCCGGCTTCGGTCAGCACGAAGGACACGCGATCGTTCCAGGTCAGCGCCAGCTGCGTCGGCACCTTGCCCGCCGTGATGTGCTGGGCGACCTCGTCGATCTCGAGGGTGTGGCGCGAATAGCGGACGGTGGCCTTCTGTTCGTCGGGAGCCTTGAGTTCACAGTCGCGGTCGACCGTGAAGCGCCAGGGTGCTTCGCGCGTGGACAGCCAGTGCGCCATGGCCGCCGAGGGCGACTCCTGCGTCTGCACGAGCTCCAGGTCGAGCGCCGGTCCGCCGCCCGGGATCTCCAGCAGCGCGGCGAGCAGCGACGACACCACGCGGTCGGCCGCGGCCAGGCTGCCGGCATCGACGACGAGCATGCGGTTGGCCGGATCGAGCCAGATCAGCGTGGTGCTGCGCTTGCTGAAGGCGCGCGGCAGCAGGTCCAGCAGCACTTCCTCCTTGAATTCCTTCTTCACCTTCGCCGGCACGCGCTCGTTGCCGGTCTCCTGCTTGTACTTCTCGATGCGCTCGTCGACGGCCGACTTCACCGCGGAGGAGGGCACGGCGCGCTTCTCGGTGCACAGCTTCATCATGAGGTGGCCGCCGACCATTTCGGCCAGCGCCTTGCTCTTGTTGCCGCGCGGCGGCACCCAGCCGGTGGACTCGGGCTGCGTGGGACCGGCGGGCACGAAGCGGGCCTTGTGCAGGACGGGCTGGAGCGCTTCGAGGGGCGGAAGAACGAAATCGGGGGAGATGCGGAAGAAACAGGCGCTCTTGAACATGCAGGCTCGGACAGGGGGACTACTTGCGGAAGCAGCCCATTCTAGTGGCCGCCCAAGGTTAGACTTTCCCAGTGCAGAAGAACGACACCGCAGCCCCGTCCCCCTTGCCGGACGGGCTGCCGGCGCCGCAGCGCACCTGGGCGATGGCAGCCATCATCCTGGGCATCTCGCTGTCGGTGCTCGACGCCACCATCGTCAACCTGGCGCTGCCGGACATCACGCGCGACTTCGGCGCGTCCGCCTCAGCCGCGGTCTGGGTCGTCAACGCCTACCAGCTCGCGACGCTGGGCCTGCTGCTGCCCTGCGCGCACCTGGGCGACCGTTTCGGCTACAAGCGTGTGTATCTCACGGGACTGCTCGTTTTCACGTGCGCCTCGCTGCTGTGCGCCGTTGCGAGCTCGCTGCCCATGCTGGCCGCTGCGCGTGCGCTGCAAGGCCTGGGCGCGGCGGGAATGATGTCGGTCAATTCCGCGCTGGTGCGCCTGACCTTCCCCAGCCGCATGCTGGGCCGCGCCATCGCGCTGAACTCGGTCGTGGTGGCGGCGGCCTCGGTGGCCGGACCCACCTTCGCGGCGCTGGTGCTGTCGGTCGCGTCGTGGCCCTGGCTGTTCGTGGTGCAGCTGCCCTTCGGGCTGCTGGTGTGGCTGCTCGGTCGGCGATCGCTCCCGGCGAGCGTGTCGACCGGCGGCGCGCCGCTGTCGCCGCTGGACGTGGCACTGAACATGGCGATGTTCGTGCTGCTGTTCCTGGGGGCCGACACGCTGGGTGCGCGCAGCGGCGGCGCCGCGGATGCCGGCAAGCTCCTGCTGGCGGCCGGCTTGCTGGTGGGCGCAGTGGCGGTGGGCTGGTTCTACCTGCGCCGGCAGAAGCGCGAGGCGACGCCCTTGTTTCCCGTGGACCTGCTGCGCATCCCCGTGTTCGCGCTGTCGATGTGCACATCCATCACCGCCTTTGCCGCGCAGACGCTGGCCTTCGTCTGCCTGCCTTTCCTGCTGCTCGAAGGGCAGGGGCGCGGCCACCTGGAGGCCGGCTTGCTGATCACGGCCTGGCCGGCGGCGATCGTGCTCACAGCGCCGGTCGCGGGGCGCTTGATCGCGCGCGTGCCCGGCGGCCTGCTCGGGGGCATCGGCCTGGCCACCATGGCCACGGGGCTCGCCTTGCTGGCCCTGTTGCCGCAGCACCCGACGGCGCTGGACCTGGCCTGGCGGCTCGCGCTTTGCGGCATCGGCTTCGGCCTGTTCCAGTCGCCCAACAACCACACCATCGTCACCAGCGCGCCGCTTGCACGTGCCGGCGCCGCCAGCGGCATGCTGGGCACCGCGCGGCTCACGGGGCAGTCCCTGGGCGCGGTGATCCTGGGCGTGATCTTCAGCGTGGCCGGCGTGCATGGCGGCGGGCTGGAGATCGCGTTCGGGCTGGCGGCGGCGCTGGCCGCCGGGTCGGCGGTGTTCAGCCTGCTGCGCGTGCGCGCGTGATCAGCGCCGCTGGTACTGCGTGCTGCCGAACAGGATTTCGCGCGCCTTGTCGTCCGTGATCGGCTTGCGCCGGTCCGCCAGCACCTCCACCCCGCGTTGCACCGCCGGTCGCGCCGCGATCCTGTCGAACCACTTCTTCAGGTGCGGATACTCCTCGAGCACGATCCCTTGCCGCTCCCAGCTGCGCAGCCAGGGGAACGTGGCGATGTCGGCAATGGAGTACTCCTTGCCCCCCAGCCAAGGGTTTTGCGCGAGGCGCCGGTCGATCACGCCGTACAGGCGCTTCGCTTCGTTGGTGTAACGCGCGATGGCGTACTCGATCTTCTCGGGCGCGTAGCCGCGGAAGTGGTGCGCCTGTCCCAGCATGGGGCCGACGCCGCCCATCTGGAACATCAGCCACTGCAGCACCTCGAACTTCTCGCGGTCGCCCTTTGGCAGGAAGCGGCCCGTCTTGGCGGCGAGATACACCAGGATGGCGCCGGACTCGAAGACGGAAATCGGCTTGCCGTCCGGGCCATGCGGATCGACCAGCGCCGGGATCTTGTTGTTCGGGCTGATCGCCAGGAAGTCCGGCTTGAACTGGTCGCCGGCGCCTATGTCCACCGGAATGGCACGGTACGGAAGTTCGCATTCTTCCAACAGGATGTGCACCTTGTGGCCATTCGGCGTCGGCCATGAGTAAACCTCGATCTGCTGCACTGGTGAAACCTCCTGTTTCATTTGATAATGCCCACTTTAGGCTATTGCCTGGACGCATGTTCGAACGCATCAAGAAGGCATTTTCACGCGATGCGAAGGAGCGCACCGACCCCCCGGTCTCGCAACTGGGACACGGGCCGGTCTCCGAGTGGGCGGCGTCCCGCGGCATGAGCTTCTCCAGCGGGCCGCTCAGCCGCGACGTCGCCATGCAGGGCAAGGTCGGCGGCCGGCCCTGGCGCATGGAACTGGGCAAGCCCTCGCGCGACTACATCACCGGCGAGGAACTGCGCGCGCGCGCCGACCTGGGCGCCTCCGACGAAGTCGCCGCGATGATCATCAACCGCCCGCTGAAGGACGCGCTGGAGCGCCGGGCCTACAGCATGATCACCGACACGCTGCAGACCACCGCCTCGCCCAACCTGCCGGAGGAGATGCGCTGGCTGGCCATGTACGACGAGATCGGCTGGGAAGGCGTGTCCGACCAGTTCTGGCAGCGCTTCGCCGTGCTGGCCGATTCGCGCGAGCACGCCATGGCGTGGGTGGACGGCCCGCTGGTCGACATGCTGCTGAATTGGCCGCAGCCCGCGCCGGGGCCGCAGGTGCCCTTCCTGATCGTGCTGCTGCGCGGCAAGTGCTACCTGCGCATGCAGTTCATGCCGCCGGAGACGCATACGCTGGAGCATGCGGCCACCGTGTTCACGAGTGCCTGCGAGAGCGCGCTGGGCGCTTTCAAGAAATAACCCACGCCGTCATCCCCGCGCAGGCGGGGACCCAGCGCGTTGAGACGTCAGGAGCCGCGCGTCACCGGCACCGCCGCATCGCGGCCATAACTCCCGTACTTCCCCAGCTCCCACTTGGCGATCGCATTGCGGTGCACCTCGTCGGGCCCGTCCGCGAAGCGCAGCGTGCGCGCGCCGGCATAGGCATAGGCCAGCGGGAAATCGTCGGACACGCCGCCGCCGCCGTGCACCTGCATCGCCCAGTCGATCACCTGGCAGGCCATGTTCGGCGCCACCACCTTGATCATCGCGATCTCGGTGCGGGCCACCTTGTTGCCGGCCACGTCCATCATCCACGCCGCTTTCAGCGTCAGCAGGCGCGCCATGTCGATCTTGCAGCGGGCCTCGGCGATGCGCTCCTGCGTCACGGTCTGCTGCGCCACGCTCTTGCCGAAGGCGGTGCGTGACAGCGCGCGGCGGCACATCAGCTCCAGCGCGCGCTCGGCCAGGCCGATCAGCCGCATGCAATGGTGGATGCGGCCCGGGCCGAGGCGGCCCTGGGCGATCTCGAAGCCGCGGCCTTCGCCCAGCAGGATGTTGCCCGCCGGCACCTTCACGTTCTCGAAGAACATCTCGACGTGCCCGTGCGGCGCGTCGTCGTAGCCGAACACGTTGAGCGGCCGCACGATCCGGATGCCGGGCGTGTCGGCCGGCACCACGATCATGCTTTGCTGCGAATGGCGCGGCGCCTCCGGATCGGTCTTGCCCATGGTGATGAACACCTTGCAGCGCGGATCGGCCGCGCCGGAGATCCACCACTTGCGGCCGTTGACCACGTAGTTGTCGCCCTGGCGCTCGATGCGGGTGGCGATGTTGGTCGCGTCCGACGAGGCCACTTCCGGCTCCGTCATCGCGAAGGCGGAGCGGATCTCGCCTTCGAGCAGCGGCTTGAGCCAGCGCGCCTTGATGTCGTCGGAGCCGTAGCGGGCGATGGTCTCCATGTTGCCGGTGTCGGGCGCCGAGCAGTTGAAGACTTCGCTGGCCCAGGGCACCGCGCCCATGATCTCGGCGAGCGGCGCGTATTCCTGGTTGGTGAGGCCCGCGCCTTCGTAGCCCGAGGCCTGGGCCGTGTCGACCGGCAGGAACAGGTTCCACAGGCCGGCCGCGCGGGCCTTCTTCTTCAACTCCTCGATGACGGGCAGCGGCGTCCAGCGCTTGCCGGCCTCCGTGTTGGCCTGCAGTTGCTGCGCGTAGGTCTTCTCGTTCGGATAGACGTGGTCGTCCATGAACTTGCGCACGCGCGCCTGCAGGCCCTTGGTCTTGTCGGAAAAGTCGAAGTCCATGCTGTCCCCTTGAAGCGATCAGGCGCGCTGCGCGAAAGTCCAGGCCAGTTCCGCCATCGGCCGCGCACCCGCGCCGGAGGCGACGGCCTGCGCGCTGGAAGCGGTGCCGGCCTCGACCCGCTTGGCGATGCCTTGCAGGATGGCGGCGATGCGGAACATGTTGTAGGCGAGGTAGAAGTTCCAGTCCGCCTTCAGCTCGGCGACGGTGGCCAGGCCGGTGCGGTCGCAGTAGCGGCGCATGTACGCGTCCTCGGTGGGGATGCCGAGCGAGGCCAGGTCGATGCCGCCGATGCCGCGCGACATCTGGTGCGGGATGTGCCAGGCCATGCAGTGGTAGCTGAAGTCCGCGAGCGGATGCCCCAGCGTCGACAGTTCCCAATCGAGCACCGCGATCACGCGCGGCTCGGTGGGATGGAACATCAGGTTGTCCAGCCGGTAGTCACCGTGCACGATGGAAACCTTGCCCTCGTCGCGCGCCGCCGCGGGAATGTGGGCGGGCAGCCACTCGACCAGCTTCTCCATCTGCGGGATCGGCTGGCTCATGGGCCCGGCGCCATCCGTCGAGGCCTTGTACTGCTTGGTCCAGCGGCCGATCTGCCGTTCGAAGTAGTTGCCCGGCTTGCCGTAGCCGGCCAGGCCGCGGTCGGCGAACTTCACCGTGTGCAGCGCCGCGATCACGCGGTTCATCTCGTCGTAGATCTCGCCGCGCTGCGCGTTGCTCATGCCGGGCAGGGCCTGGTCCCACAGCACGCGGCCCTGCATGAACTCCATCACGTAGAAGGCGCGCCCGATCACGGACTCGTCCTCGCACAGGCAGTACATCTTCGGCACCGGCACGTCGGTGCCGGCGAGCCCGCGCATCACGGCAAACTCGCGCTCCACGGCATGGGCCGAGGGCAGCAGCTTCGCCACCGGTCCCGGCTTGGAACGCATCACGTAGCTGCGGCCCGGCGTGGATAGCTTGTAGGTTGGGTTGGACTGGCCGCCCTTGAACATCTCCACCGTCAGCGGGCCGCGGAAGCCTTCGAGGTTCTTTTCCAGCCACGCCGAGAGGGCGGCGGTGTCGAAGGCATGCTTGTCGGACACCGGCTTGGTGCCGACGAAGTGATCGTAGTTCGCGTCGCTCATGGCTTTCCGTGTCCTTCGTGATCGGCTTCGACGATGCGCATCAGCGCCTCGCGGTTGCGCACCACCAGTCCGCCGGGCTCGATGCGGATCACTTCCTCGCGCTCCATCGATTTCAGCTCCTGGTTGACGCGCTGGCGGGAGGCGCCCAGCAGCTGCGCCAGTTCTTCCTGCGCCAGGTGCAGGCCGATGCGCACCTCGCGGCCGTCGGCCAGCGATGGCACGCCGTAGCTGCGCACCAGGTGGGCCAGCTGCTTGGCCAGGCGCGCGCGCAAGGGCAGGGTGTTGAGGTCTTCCACCAGGCCGAACAGCTGGCGGATGCGCCGGGCATGCAGGCGCAGCAGGGCCTCGTACAGCTCGACGTGCTGGGTCAGGATCTTCTGCAGGTCGGCGCGCGAAACCGAGAGCATCGTCGTGTCGCCGTGGGCGTAGGCATCGTGCGTCCGGCGCTCGCCGTCGAAGATGGCGACGTCCCCGAACCAGATCCCGGGCTCGACATATTGCAGCGTGACCTGCTTGCCGGTGATCGAGGTCGAGCTGACGCGCACCGAGCCCTTGGCGACCGCGCTCCAGGCTTCGGCCGGATCGCCGCGCGCGCAGATGAGGTCGCCGTCCTTGTAGCGCTTGGCAAAGGCGCAGCGCAGGATGTCGTGCCGCAGGGACGGGGACAGGGTGGAGAACCAGCGGCCGTTGTTGATGGCCGCGCGCTCTTCGATGGTGAGGATGGGGTCGTCCATGGGAGACCCATTGTCGCGCCGGGGACCGTGGACGCTGCTCAGGGTTGTCACCTGCGCGGCAGCGGGCGCGGCTCAGGAGTAGTCGGGCTTCTTCTTGTCCAGGAAGGCCGAGATGCCAATCCCGCCATTGACATGGTGCAGGTTCCGGACGAAATGGTCCCGCTCGTTGGCCAGCTGCGCCTGCAGCGTCGCCCCGTCGGCGTCGTTCATCAGCTCCTTGATGCTGGCCAGCGCGTTCGGTGCGCGCTCGTTCAGGCGCTCGGCCAGCGCCAGCGCGGCGTCGAGGGCCGCGCCGGGTGCGGTCACCTGGTTCACCAGGCCCAGCGCCTGCAGGCGCGGAGCGCCCAGGCGTTCGCCGCACATCAGCAGTTCGTTCGCCAGTTGGCGCGGCAGCGCGCGCGCCAGGCTCCAGGTGCCGCCCCCGTCGGGCGACAGCGCGACGCTGCTGTAGGCCATGACGAAGAGGGCGTTGTTGGCGGCGACGATGAAGTCGCAGGCGAGTGCGAGCGAGAAGCCGGCACCCGCGGCCGCGCCTTCCACCGCCGCGATCACCGGCTTGGGAAAGCTGCGGATCGCTTCGATCCAGCCGTGCAGTCCGTCGATGGATTGCGCCTGCACCTCGCGCGGCTTGCCGCGGTTGTCCAGCAGCCGCTGCAGGTTGCCGCCGGCGCAGAAGGTGCTGCCGGCGCCGGTGATCACGACGCTGCGCACGTCGTTGTTGCTGTCGGCCGCATTGAGGGCCTCGACGCCGGCCGCGTAGATCTCCGGCCCCAGCGCATTGCGGTGGTCCGGGTTGCTGATGGTCAGCACCAGCGTCCGGCCCTGGCTGGCGCTCTTGAGTTGGGCGGGCATGGGTTCAGCTTTCCTCGTGGAGCAGCGACAGGCCGATGGCGCCGCGCCGGCGCAGCCACGGGCTGGGGCGATAGCGCTGGTCGCCGTACACGGTCTGCATGTTGAACAGCACCTCGAGGATGTTGGTGGGGCCCCAGCGGTTGCCCATGGCCAGCGGCCCCAGCGGATAACCCAGGCCCAGCGTGACCGCGGTCTCCAGGTCCTGCGGCGAGCAGATGCGCTGCTGGCAGATGTCGGACGCGATGTTCACGATGGTGGCCACCACGCGCTGCGTGACGAAGCCGCCGGAGTCGCGGATCACGCTGACGGCCTTGCCGTCGCGCGCGAACAGGGCATGGGCCGCATCGCGCATGTCGCTGCGCGTGGCCGGATTGGTGGCCAGCACGCGGCGCTTGGTGGCCGCGTCCTCGACCAGCATGTCGATGCCGATCGTGCGCGCCGGGTCCAGCCGCTCCACCACCGCCACGGTGGTCACGTCGAAGCCGAGCGGCGCGACGAGCGTCAGCGCATTCGCCGAAGGCGACTGGCCGGTCTCGACCTGGGCGCCGAGGTCCTTCAGCAGCTGGTACAGCTCCGCGCGGCGGGCCGCGCGCGTCGAGACCCACACGGGCGGCATGGCCGCGACCTGGGGCACGGGCGGCTCGGGCGGCACCTGTGCCTTGCCTTCCACGTAGCGGTAGAAGCCTTCGCTGGTCTTGCGTCCCAGCACCTTGCCGGCCTGGCGCTGCGCGGTGATGACGCTGGGGCGGTAGCGCGCCTCGTCGTAATACTGCCGGTATACCGACTCCATCACCGGATGCGACACGTCCAGGCCGGTCAGGTCCATCAGCTCGAAGGGGCCGAGCTTGAAGCCGACCTGGTCGCGCAGGATGCGGTCGATGGTGGCGAAGTCCGCCACGCCCTCGCTGACGATGCGCAGTGCCTCCGTGTTGTAGCCGCGGCCCGCGTGGTTGACGATGAAGCCGGGCGTGTCCTGCGCCTGCACGGGCGTGTGCCCCATCCGGCGCGCGTACGCGGCCAGCCGGGTGCAGACGGCGGGCTCGGTCTTCAGGCCGGCGATCACCTCCACCACCTTCATCAGCGCGACGGGGTTGAAGAAGTGGTAGCCCGCGAAATCCTGCGGCCGCTGCAGCGCGCTGCCGATGGCCGTCACGGAGAGCGAAGAGGTATTGGTCGCGAGCGTCGTGCCGGGCGCGACGATGCCTTCGAGCTCGGAGAACAGGGCCTGCTTGACGTCCAGGCGCTCGACGACCGCCTCGATCACGAGGTTGCAGCCGGCCAGGTCGCGCAGGGTGGTGGCCGGCCGCAGCCGACCCTTGCAGCCTTGCACGGCCGCAGCGTCCATGCGGCCCTTTTCCTGCAGCTTGTCCCACTGCGCACCGAGGTCCTGCAGTGCGCGCTGGACCGCCTCGGGCTGGGTGTCGTACAGGACCACGGTGCTGCCCGCCTGGGCAGCGATCTGCGCGATGCCGCGCCCCATGGCGCCGGCGCCGGCGACGCCTACGGTTTGGTATTCGATTTCCATCGCGGTGAATTATCGGCTGCGCAGAACCAACACAGTTCCTCTCGCCAGACAACGCAGGTATGCCTAGAATGGCCCCCTTGATGTTGCACCCAGTTACTTTCCGTGCCCTGGTTTTCGCAGCGTGCGGATGGCTGCTAGCCTGCGACGCCTCTGCGCTGGCCCTGGGCCGCATCCGGGGGCCGGTGCTGGTAGGCCGCCCCCTCGATCTCTCGGTCCCGGTCAGCCTGGACACCGACGGCGAACTCACCTGCGCCGACGCCGACGTTTTCGTGGGCGAGCAGAAGCTGGCCCGTCCGCCCACCGTGCGTTTCGAGCAGGGCCCGAACCGGCAGGGCACCTTGCGCATCCTGTCGTCGCAGCCCGTCGACGAGCCCATGGTGACGGTCTATCTGCGCATCGGCTGCGGCCAGAGCGTCACCCGCCGCTACGTGATGCTGTCGGAACTGCCGCCGGACAACGAGACCATCGCTTCTCCGGCCGCCCCCGCCACGCGCCAGGTTCCGGTCGCGCCTGCCATGCAGTCGGCTCCCGGCGCGCGCGCGCCAGTCGTGGCGCAGGCCGCGCCCCGCGGTAGCGCCGCTGCCCCGTCCGAGGCCACGGCCCCGCCGCCCTCGGTCGTCCGCCGGCCGCGCGCCGCTGCGCCGTCCTCACCCCGCATTGCCGGTGCCGCCGCGGCGGTGGGCCCCCTGGCGTCAAGGCCGGCTTCTGACGCGCGTTCCCAGTTGCGGGTCGACTTGCTGGACTTGGCGGCCGAACGCGATCCCACCCTGCGCCTGAGCTCCGAGCTGAACCTGCAGCCGACCACCGATCCGCAGGCGCGCTTGAACGCGGCCGCCCTGTGGGCGGCGCTGCAGCGCACGCCCGACGACATCCTGCGCGACGCCCAGCGCATGCAGTCGCTGGAGCGCGACGTCGGCAGCCTGCGGGCGCAGACGCAGCAGAACGCCGCGGCGGTCGCCCAGATGCGCGCCCAGGTCACGGAGGCACGCAACAACCGCAACCAGGCTTCCGTGCTGGCCGCCGTGCTGGTGGCGGCACTGGCTGCATTGGCCGGCTGGCTGCTGTGGCAATGGCAACGCGCCCGCCGGCTGGAGCGAGTCAACCGCTGGTTCGAGGAGCCGCGCGAGCCGGCCCTGGCGAAGTTCGTGCCGGAAGCGCCCGTGGCGCCGGCGGCGGCCGTCCATGCCGACGATGCCGTCACGCAGCCCGGCGGGCTGGGCCATGCGGCGGCCTCGGCCATCGCGCAAGCCTCGCCTTCGGGCTGGGGCACCTTGCCGCAGGCCGAATTCCAGCCCAGCTCGGGCGGCACCAGCCGCATGGTCGGCGTGCAGGAGCTGATCGACGTCCACGACAAGGCCGATTTCTTCCTCGCCCTTGGCCAGCACGACCAGGCCATCGCCGTCCTGGAGGCGCACGTCCACGACCAGGTGGAGACCAGCGCGCTGGCCTGGATGGACCTGCTGGAGATGTACCACCGGCTCGGCAAGCGCAACGACTACGACCGGCTGCGCGCGGAATTCCGCCAGCGGTTCTCGGTGCAGGTCCCCGACTTCGACCACTTTGACCAGCCGACCAGCTCGCTGGAGAACTACGGCCGGGCGCTGAGCCGCATCGTGGCGCTCTGGCCGTCGCAACGCGTGCTGACCGTGATCGAGGAATCGATCTTCCGCAAGCCGGGCCTGCCCGGTGCCGAACCCTTCAGCCTCGAGGCCTATCGCGAGCTGGTGCTGCTGTACCACATCGCCAAGGACGTCGCCCCGGCGGAGGACAGCCTGTCGGCGCCGCTGGAATACAAGCCGACCGACTTCCCGTCGACGTCGCTGCAGCCCTTGAACGTGCTGGACCTGCCTTCGCGGCGCGGTCCGGTCACCGTGGCGCCTGCGCTTTCCCCGACGCCGACGCCCGCCCCCAGCCACGAGGCAACGGTGGTGATGGGCCGCGACGAATCCGAGGGCGAACACGTGTCCACCCTGTCGCCGGAGGATCTCAGCCCGCTGATGATTCCGCCGTCGTCGCCGCGCATCGGCCTGGACATCGACCTCGATGCGCCCAAGTCCGAATCGGGGTCGCTGGAACTGGAACCGCTGGACTTCGACACCAGCGCCTTCGACGGCGACACCGAAGACCCGGCGAACAAGCGCTAGCCAGCGGGCTGGCGTTCCTAACGCCCCTGGCGCGCGAACCGCGTCGCCAGCGCGCTGGCCACCGCCGCCGCCAGCAAGCCGGCGAGCCCGGCCCAATGCAGCCAGTCCATGCCGCCGTGCGAGATCAGCCAGCCGCCGCTGGCCGCGCCTATCGCCTGGCCGGCATACAGTGCCGATGAATTGAGCGCCACCGAGGCCGAGGCGAGGGCGGGCGCGATGCCCACCAGCCGCGCCTGTTGCGCCGAGTTCGACGAGAAGCAGCCGAGCGCCCACGGGATGACGACCACCGCGGCCAGGGCAAAGCCGCTCGCGCCGAGACCGAAGCACGCCAGCCCCAGCGCCATCAGCGCGATGCCGATCATCACCGAGCGCCCGGCGCCGAGACGGTCGATGTAGCGCGTCATCAGCACGTTGCCCAGCAAGCCCCAGGCGCCGAACCACATGAAGTACAGGCTCAGCTGGCCGGGCGTCGCGCCCAGCGCCTGCTTGAACCAGGGCGCGAAGTACGAGAACTGCACGAACTGGCCGGCGGCATAGAGCACGGTGACCAGCACCGCCGTCATCAAGGCCTTGGAGCGGAAGGTTTCGCGCCAGGCCTGCATCGACAGGGCCGGCGGCTGGATGCCGTCGGGCATGGCGCGCCACACCCAAGCGGCGCTGACGAGGCTCATGGCAGCCACCGCGCCGAAGGCGGAGCGCCAGCCGAAGGTGCCGCCCAGCCAGGCGCCGAGCGGCATGCCCAGCACCGAAGCGACCGACCAGCCGAGGAAAATGAAGGTGATGGCGCGTCCGCGCTGCGCCGGCGGCACCAGCAGGCCGACACAGGCCGCGGCCTGCGGCGTGAAGACGGCCGGCGACACCAGTGCAAGGACGCGCAAGGCAATCAGCCAGCCGAAGCTGGGAGCGAAGGCGCAGGCGAGGTGCAGCAGTGCGAACCAGACCATCGCCACCGCAAGCAGCCGGCGGCGGTCCCAGCCGGCCACGACCGCAGCGAAGGCGGGGGCGCCGATGCACATCAGGAGCGCGCCGGCGGAGATCAGCTGGCCGGCGGTGGCGACCGAGACCTCGAGGCCGCTGCTGATCTCGTTCAGCGTGCCGGGCACCACCATCACGCCGCTGCCGATCACGAAGTTGCCGAACAGCAGCGGCCACAGCACGGCCGGCAGGCGGTCGGGTGCGGCGGCTGGGTCGGCGGTGGCGGTGGAGGACAACGCTCAGCGGCGCACTTGCAATGCGCCCGGGTTCACGATGTTGGTCGGGGTGCCCTTGATGAAGTTGACCACGTTGTCGAAGGCCGCGCCGAAGTAGAGCTCGTAGGCCTCCTGCTCCACGTAGCCGATGTGCGGCGTGCAGATGCAGTTCTCCAGCCGCAGCAGCGCATGGCCTTGCAGGATGGGTTCGCTCTCGAAGACGTCGATGGCGGCAAAGCCGGGGCGGCCGCGGTTCAGGCCGGCGATCAGCGCCTCGGGCTCCAGCAGTTCGGCGCGCGAGGTGTTCACCAGCATGGCGGTGGTCTTCATGCGGCTCAGGTCGTCCAGGCGGACGATGCCGAAGGTCTCCTCGTTCAGGCGCAGGTGCAGCGAGAGCACGTCGCTCTCGGCGAACAGCTCCTCGCGCGTGGCGGCCGTCTGGTAGCCGTCGGCTTCCGCCTTGGCGCGCGACTCCGGGCTGGCCCAGATCAGCACGCGCATGCCGAAGGCCTTGCCGTAGCCGGCCACCAGCTGGCCGATCTTGCCGTAGCCCCAGATGCCCAGCGTCTTGCCGCGCAGGACCATGCCGACGCCGAAGTTGGGCGGCATCGAGGCCGACTTCATGCCGGACTGCTGCCAGGCGCCGTGCTTCAGGCTGGCGATGTACTGCGGCAGCCGGCGCATGGCCGTCATGATCAAGGCCCAGGTCAGTTCGGCCGGTGCAATCGGCGACCCCACGCCTTCGGCGACGCCGATGCCGCGTTCGGTGCAGGCCTCGATGTCGATGTGCGAGCCGACGCGGCCGGTCTGCGAGATCAGCTTCAGGCGCGGCAGCTTTTCCACCAGCTGGCGGGTGATCTGGGTGCGCTCGCGGATCAGGACGATGACGTCGGCGTCGCGCAGCCGCACCGACAGCTGGCCGATGCCCTTGACCGTGTTGGTGAAGACCTTGGCCGGATAGGGTTCCAGCTTGGCGGCGCATTGCAGCTTGCGCACGGCGTCCTGGTAATCGTCGAGGATCACGATGTTCATGCGCCGATTGTGCCTTGGGCGATTCACCCTTCGCAGCAAGGACGCAACAGCTGGACTAGGATGCGCGCTTCCATACAACAGCAGGAGACTCTCCATGGCAACGACTTCCATGTACACGGCCAGCGTTCCGGTGTTCCAGCACATGCTGAAGAACCTGGTGCACATCCTCGACAAGGGGGCGGCGCACGCCGAGGCGAAGAAGGTCGATCCGGCCGCGCTGACGACTTTCCGCCTCTTCCCGGACATGCTGCCCTTGACGCGCCAGGTGCTGATCGCCTGCGACGCCGCCAAGAACGGCATCGCGCGCATCTCCGGCGTGGAAGCGCCCAAGTTCGAGGACAAGGAAGCGACCTTCGACGAGCTCAAGGCCCGCATCCAGAAGACCCTGGACTACCTGGCCACCGTGCCGGCCGCGTCGCTCGACGGCGCCGAGGACAAGGAGATCACCTTCCCGGTGGGGCCCAACAGCCGCACGATGAAGGGGCAGGCTTACCTGTTCACCTGGGTCATGCCCAACTTCTACTTCCACACCGTGACCGCCTACGACATCCTGCGCCACAACGGAGTGGAACTGGGCAAGCGGGACTACCTGGTGGGCAGCCAGCAGTGATGTGACCGGTGGGGCCGCCGGGACGACCCCGCCCTACGAGGCAACTGCGAATTGGGATTCGTAGGGTGGGTTCGCACGGCGACCCCACCATCAACATCTTTCAGCGGGCTTCCAGCGCGGCCAGCCGGTCGAGCTCGGCGCATACATCCGCCAGCCGGCCCGAGATGACCATGCGGCCGGCGACGGTGCGCGAGGCGCTCGGTTCCAGCACGCGCACCACGCGCAGCGGCTTGGCCGGCGCCGCCTGCACGGCGGCCTGCACGGGATACGCCACCCGCACGGGGGCCGCGGCGGCGGCCTGGGCCGGCGCGCCGCCCGCGAGCCAGTGAACGAAAGCCTGCAGCGGGGCCAAGATTTGCGGCAGGGAGAAGAAGGTTGCGATTGCCATGTGGAAGCTCCTGGTGAGGTTGACACACAGGCAGGATTCGATGCGGGGCTGTCGCCGCAGGGTGATGGCGCCCTCGCGCCATACGCCTGCCACCTGCGGCGCCAGCCGGTGTCACATGAGCATGGTGTTGCGGATCAGGCCGACCGCGATGCCTTCCACCTCGAAGGGCTCGCCCGGCTCGACGATGATGGTCGGGTAGTCCGGGTTTTCGGCATGCAGCTCGATCAGGTGCTTGTTGCGGCGGAAGCGCTTGACGGTGACCTCGTCGCCCAGGCGCGCCACCACGATCTGGCCGTTCTTGGCGTCGCGGGTGGACTGCACGGCCAGCAGGTCGCCGTCCATGATGCCGGCGTCGCGCATGGACATGCCGCGCACCTTCAGCAGGTAGTCGGGCCGGCGCTGGAAGAGGGCGCTCTCCACGTAGTAGGTCTGGTCGACGTGTTCCTGCGCCAGGATGGGCGAGCCGGCGGCCACGCGGCCCACCAGCGGCAGCGCGAGCTGCGCCAGCGTCTGCAGCGGCAGCGAGAACTGCTTGGCGCGCGACTCGTGGATGGAGCGCAGCGTGTCGCTGCGCAGGCGGATGCCGCGCGAGGTGCCGCTCACGAGCTCGATGACGCCCTTGCGTGCCAGGGCCTGCAGGTGCTCCTCCGCCGCGTTGGCGGACTTGAAGCCCAGTTCGGCGGCGATCTCCGCGCGGGTGGGCGGAGCGCCGGTGCGAGCGACGGCGCTCTGGATCAGGTCCAGAATCTGTTGCTGGCGGGCAGTGAGCTTCGGCGCTTCGTCGGTCATGGCGGCTCCTGGAGCGGATGGTGCGGGATGACTGTTTCGATATCCAGTACCTGTATTTTTCAACAGTTCGAACGGATTGGCAAGTGGCAATGCGAAAAATCTTGGTCCTGGGCACCGGCGGCACGATCGCGGGCACCGCGGCTTCGGCTTCCGACAACGTCGGCTACCAGGCGGCGCAGGTCGGCGTGCAGCACCTGCTGCAAGGCGTGCCGGCCCTCGCGGGCTGGCAGCTGCAGGCGGAACAGGTCGCGCAGATCGACAGCAAGGACATGGACTTCGCCGTGTGGGTGGCGCTGGCGCAGCGCTGCGCGCACTGGCTCGCGCAGGAGGACGTGGGCGGCATCGTCATCACGCACGGCACCGACACCATGGAGGAAACGGCCTTCTTCCTGCAATCGGTGCTGGCGCCTTCCAAGCCGGTGGTGCTGACGGGGGCGATGCGCCCATCGACCTCCGCCGCGCCCGATGGACCGCAGAACCTGGCCGATGCCCTGGCCGTGGCCGCGGCCCCCGGCGCCCGGGGCGTCTGCGTCGTGTTCGCCGGCACCGTCCACGGGCCGCGGGACGTTGCCAAGGCGCACAACTACCGCCTCGATGCGTTCACCTCAGGCGACGCGGGGCCGCTGGCGCACGTCGAGGAGGGGCGGCTGCGCCAGCTGCGCGAGTGGTCCGCGGGCGAGGCGCTGCGCACGGTGGACAGCCTGCGCCCGCCGGCCGATTGGCCGCGCGTCGAGATCGTGCTGAACCATGCCGGCGCCGGCGGCAGCATGGTCCGGGCATCGGTGGCCGACGGCGTGCGCGGCCTGGTGGTCGCCGGCACGGGCAACGGGACGCTGCACCATGCGCTGGAGGACGCGCTGCTGCGGGCGCAGGAGGCGGGGGTGGCGGTACGGCGGACGACGCGCTGCGCGCAGGGCGTGGTCATCGAGACCGCGCAGGACAAGCTGCAGGCGGTGCCGCTGTCGCCGGTGAAGGCGAGGATCGCGTTGATCCTCGCGTTGATGCATTGAGGGGGCGGGTTACTTCCCGCAGTCGGCCAGCGCCGCCAGCGCCCGCGCCGTGATCTCGTCCACCGTGCCCATGCCGTCGATGCGGCGGTACTTGGGCGCGGCGGGATCGGCCTTGGACCAGTTGGCGTAGTACTCCACCAGCGGCCGCGTCTGCGCGGCATAGACGTCGAGCCGCTTCTGCACGGTCTCTTCCTTGTCGTCGTCGCGCTGCACCAGCGGCTCGCCGGTGACGTCGTCCTTGCCTTCCGCCTTGGGCGGGTTGAACTTGACGTGGTAGGTGCGGCCCGAGGCCGGGTGCGAGCGGCGGCCGCTCATGCGCTCGACGATCGCGGCGAAGGGCACGTCGATCTCCAGCACGCAATCGAGCTTCACGCCGGCGTTCTTCATCGCGTCGGCCTGCGGAATGGTGCGCGGGAAGCCGTCGAACAGGAAGCCCTTGGCGCAGTCCGGCTGCGCGATGCGTTCCTTCACCAGGCCGATGATGATGTCGTCGCTGACCAGGGCGCCCGAGTCCATCACCTTCTTGGCGGCCAGGCCCAGCGGGGTGCCGGCCTTCACGGCGGCGCGGAGCATGTCGCCGGTAGAGATCTGCGGAATGCCGTACTTCTGGCAGAGAAATGCGGCCTGCGTGCCTTTGCCGGCGCCAGGCGCGCCCAACAAGATCAGTCTCATGGAATCCTCGGATGGTTTGGAAGCTGCCGGCACTGCGGGCCGCGGCCTGCCGCCGGCCGTCACGCCTGTTGGCGGAAGGATAGCACGCGACCCCCACGTGTAACTGACGTTACGGCGCCGGTTTCCCAGTGGAAAACAGCCGCCGCACCCGCTCCAGGTCCTGCGGCGTGTCGACGCCGGCGCCGGGGTCGGCCGGGGTCACGTGCACCGCGATCCGGTGCCCGTGCCAGAGCGCGCGCAGCTGCTCCAGCGCTTCGCAGCTTTCCACCGGCGCCTGCGGCAAGGCGGGGAACTGGCGCAGGAAGCCGGCGCGGTAGCCGTAGATGCCGATGTGGCGCAGCGGCGCGGGATCGGGCAGGGCGGTGATGCCCTGCGCATTGCCGTCGCGCCACCAGGGCAGCGGCGCGCGGCTGAAATACAGCGCGACGCCGTCGGCCTGCAGCACCACCTTGACGACGTTCGGGTTGGTGAATTCCTCGACGCTGGCGATCGGGTGCGCCGCGGTGCTCATGCTCGCCTGCGGGCGCTCGCGCAGCAGCGTCGCCACCGCGTCGATCAGGGCCGGGTCGATCAGGGGCTCGTCGCCCTGGACGTTGACCACCACGTCGTCGCCCTGCAGGCCCAGCAGCGTGCAGGCCTCGGCGAGGCGGTCGCTGCCGGAAGGGTGGTCGGCGCGCGTGGCCACGACCTCGACGCCATGGGTCTTGCAGGCCGCCACGATGCGCTCGCTGTCCGCGGCCACGACCACGCGGCTTGCGCCGCTCAGGCGCGCGCGCTGCGCGACGCGCACCACCATGGGCAGGCCGGCGATGTCGGCCAGCGGCTTGTCGGGCAGGCGGGTGGAGGCCAGCCGCGCCGGGATCAGCACCGTGAAGCTCATGGCGCGCTCAGACCAGCGGGGTGCGCGGAGGCAGGCGCTCCAGTTCCTCGTCGCTGAGGGTGCGGGCTTCCTCTTCCAGCATCACCGGGATGCCGTCGCGGATCGGATAGGCGAGGCGCGCGCTGCGCGACAGCAGTTCCTGCCGCTCGCGGTCGTAGTCCAGCGGCCCCTTGGTGACGGGGCACACCAGCAGCTCAAGGAGTCGGTGATCCATGCGCGGATGATAGCTTTCGATCGAGCCTGCGATCGAGTTCCTCCCAGAAGGCGGGCTCGATTTCCAGCTGCAGCGGCACGGCCCAGGCGTCGGGCCGCAGCCGCCACAGCTTGACCGCGTCCTTCTCGGTGCACAGCAGCGTCGCGCCGGGGTCGAGCTTGCTGCCGTCCTCGAAGGCATGGTGGTCCGGCAGGGCGAAGGTGCGCTCCAGGTGCAGGCCGGCGCCACGCAGCATGTCGAAGAAGGGCTGCGGATTGGCGATGCCGGCCAGCGCATGGAGCTTGTGGCCGCCGAGGCTGCCCAGGGGCGCGCGGGTGCCGTCCGCCCGCACGGCGTGGCTGGCCAGCGTGCGCCACACCGTGTGGCCGGCGATGCCATGTGCGTCTTCCGGACGCAGCACGAGGTCGACCTTGCGCGGCCAGGGCTCGCGCAGCGGCCCCGCGGGGAGCAGCCATCCGTTGCCGGTGCCGCGCGCGTCGAAAACGCAGATCTCGATGTCGCGCGCCAGCGCATGGTGCTGCAGGCCATCGTCGCTGACGATGACCTGCGTCCCCGGATACGCAAGCAGCAGCGCCTGCGCCGCCTCGACGCGGCGCGCCGCCACGAACACCGGCACGCCGGTCTCGCGCTGCACGAGCAGCGGCTCGTCGCCGACGCGGCGCGCCTCGTCGTGCGGGCCGACCTCGAAGCAGCCGGCCTGCCGCCGGCCGTAGCCGCGCGACACGATGCCGACCTGCAGTCCCTGGCGGGTGAGGTGGCGCACGAGAGCGATCACCACCGGCGTCTTGCCGGCGCCGCCGGCGATCACGTTGCCCACCACGACCACCGGGACCGGCAGCCGCGTGACATGGCGCAGTCCGCTGGCGAAGGCCAGGCGGTTGGCGCCGGCGACGAGGCGATACAGCAGCGACAAGGGCCACAGCACGCAGGCCATGGGCCCACGGCGCAGCCAGGCGCGTTGCAGCGCCCGCATCGGTTTACTTCGCTCCGGCCTGCGCCGAAGACTGCGTGGCGAAGGTGATCTGGGTCAGCCCGATGCGGCGCGCCGCTTCCATCACCGTGATCACGGACTGGTGGGTGGCGGTGGCGTCGGCGCTGATGATGATGACCGAGTCCTTGCCGGCCTTGGCGGCCTCGCCCAGGGCGGCGGACACGGCATCGATGCTGCGGCCGCTGACCGGCTGCTTGTTCACCATGTAGCGGCCGTCGGCCGAGACGGCCACCACGACTTCCTTCGGGTAGTCGCGCTGGGCCTCGGTGTCCGCCACCGGCAGCTTCAGCTGCATCTCGGTGAACTTGCTGTAGGTGGTGGTCAGCATCAGGAAGATGAGGATCACCAGCAGCACGTCGATGAACGGGATCAGGTTGATCTCCGGTTCATCCTTGGGATGCGGGCGGAAGTTCATCGCGTGATCAGCCGCGGCGCAGGGCGACGAGGTGGCGGGCGAAGCGTTCGGCGGCGAGCTCCAGCGTCAGCAGGTAGTCGTCGACGCGGCCGCGGAAGTAGCGCCAGAAGATCAGCGCCGGGATCGCGATGATCAGGCCGAAGGCGGTGTTGTACAGGGCGACCGAGATGCCGTGCGCCAGCTGCGCCGGGTTGCCGCCGGTGGCGCCGCCGGGCGCCTGCGAGCCGAAGATCTCGATCATGCCGATCACGGTGCCCATGAGGCCGAGCAGCGGCGCGACGGAGGCGATGGTGGCCAGCGCGTTCAGGTAGCGTTCGAGGCGGTGCGCGACGGCGCGGCCGGTGTGCTCCATGCTCGAGCGCAAGTCGGCCTCGGTGCAGCGCGGATCCGAATTCAGGGCGCGGAAGCCGCTGGCCAGCACCTCGCCCAGGGCCGAGTTCTGCTCCAGCTGGGTGACGACGTCGGGCGACGGGACGGAAACGCGCGACACGGCCAGTGCCTCGTCCAGCAGGCGCGGCGGGGCGATCTTGGCCTTCTTGAGGCTCAGGAAGCGTTCGAAGATGAGCGCGAGCGCAAGGATGGAACAGGCGACCAGGGGCCAGATGGGCCAGCCCGCGGCTTGTATGATCGAAAGCAAAAGGGGATCCTCCGCACCGTTTGTACTGACTGGAAGCGCCCTTGCGGCACTTCGATGCAGCGGATTATCGCGGACTTGCCCACTGTAGGACGCAAGCCCGTGGTCGTAGGACGACACTCACAAAAGTTGTGGATAACTTTGTTGAGAACAACCCCTCCCCCCCGCCCGGAACCGCGCCAATGCTTGCCCGTGACAGAACGATGACGATTTGAGCAGGAAAAATCCCTTTTGAATCAATGACTTGCTCCGAAAAATCAGCGTTTGGCGCAGCCCCCGCCCACCGCCTGCCTCTCACCTGCACGCTGTGGATGAAATACCATCGGGTAAACCCTGAGAGGTGTGGCTCTTGGTAACCGGCACAGCGTCATTTCCCGCAGTGGCGCCGCGCGTCTGGGCGGTCGGGGCGCTCTGCCGCGCCGTGGCCGACGCCCTCGAGGCCCGCTTCAATCCGGTGACCGTGCGGGGCGAGATCACCGGCTTCTCGCGTGCGGCCAGCGGCCACTGTTACTTCAGCCTGAAGGACGCGCAGGGACAGGTGCGCTGCGCCATGTTCCGCCGCGCGGCCAGCCTGATGGAGTTCATGCCGCGCGACGGCGAGCTGGTCGAGGTGCAAGGCCGCCTGGGCGTCTACGAACCGCGCGGCGACCTGCAGCTGATCGTCGAAACCCTGCGCCGGGCCGGGCAGGGCGCGCTGTTCGAGCAGTTCCTGCGCCTCAAGGCGAAGCTGGAAGGCGAGGGCCTCTTCGACAGCGCCCGCAAGCGGCCGCTGCCCCTGCTGCCGCGCGGCATCGGCATCGTCACTTCGCTGCAGGCCGCGGCGCTCCATGACGTGGTGACCTGCCTGCGGCGGCGCGCCCCGCACGTGCCGGTGGTGCTGGCGCCGGCCGCGGTGCAAGGCGCCCAGGCGCCGGGCGACCTGGTGGCGGCGCTGCAGGCCCTCTACCGGATGGCCGAAGCCGGCCAGCTGGACCTGATCCTGCTGGTGCGCGGCGGCGGTTCGATGGAGGACCTCTGGGCCTTCAACGACGAGCAGCTGGCCCGCACCATCGTCGCCAGCCCCGTGCCGCTGGTGAGCGGCGTCGGCCACGAAACCGACTTCACCATCGCCGACTTCTGCGCCGACCTGCGCGCCCCCACGCCCACGGCCGCGGCCGAACTGGCGGCCCAGCCGCAGGAGACCTGGCTCGGCGCGCTCGACCTGATGGCCTCGCGCCTGCAGGATGCGGCCTGGCGCCGCCTCGATCGCGCCAGCCAGCGCCTCGACCAGGCGGCGGCCCACCTCGGGCGGCCGTCGGCGCGCACCGCGCAGCAGCACTTGCGCATCGAGCGCGGCGCGCAGCGCCTGCGCTATGCGCTGGCGACGCGGCTGCAGCGCGGGCGCGACCTGCTGGCGAACGCGGGGAACCGCTTCGTCGGCAGCGCGGGCGAACGCCTCCAGCGCGCGGAGCAGCGCCACGAGCGGCTGGCACTGCGGCTGCAGCTGCTGGATCCGCGCCTCGTGCTGCAGCGCGGCTATGCGCTGCTCACCGACGCAAGCGACGGCCGGCCCGTCACCTCGGCCACGCAGGTGCGCGCCGGCCAGGCGCTGCGCGCCGCCCTTGCGGACGGCGAGGTTGATCTCACCGTTTCGCCCAGCGGTCCGCAAGCTACATAGAATCAGCCGGTTCGCACAGCAACCCCAAGAGAAAGAGAAGAGCCATGGAACACGTCCTGCCCCCGCTGCCCTACCCGAAGACCGCCCTTGCGCCGGCCTACTCCGAAGAGACCCTCGAGTACCACCACGGCAAGCACCACAAGGCCTATGTCGACAACCTGAACAAGCTGCAGGTCGGCACCGAGTTCGAGAACATGCCGCTGGAGGACATCATCCGCAAGTCCTCGGGCGCCATCTACAACAACTCCGCCCAGATCTGGAACCACACCTTCTTCTGGAACTGCATGAAGCCGCAAGGCGGCGGCGAGCCCACCGGCGCGCTGGCCCAGGCGATCACCAGCAAGTGGGGCAGCTACGCGGCCTTCAAGGAAGCCTTCGTCAAGTCCGCCGTCGGCAACTTCGGCTCCGGCTGGACCTGGCTGGTGAAGAAGCCGGACGGCAGCGTCGACATCGTGAACACCGGCGCCGCCGGCACGCCGCTCACCACCGCCGACCGCGCGCTGCTGACGGTGGACGTGTGGGAACACGCGTACTACATCGACTACCGCAACGCCCGTCCCAAGTTCGTCGAGACCTTCCTCGACAAGCTGGTGAACTGGGACTTCGCGGCGAAGAACTTCGGCTGATGCGTCATCCCCGCGCAGGCGGGGACCCAGGCCAACGGAAAAAAAGCCCCGCGCTGCGGGGCTTTTTCCATGGGGGCTAGCGCTGGAAGGGCGTGCCGGTCAGCTTCGCGCCGGCCTTGATGCCCTTCCTGGCAAACCACCCCTTGTTCATCTCCAGCACGTAGCGCACCGGCTTCGCGGAGCAGTGCGACTCCAGCGTCTGCGGCGCCATGTCCTCGATGTTGACGATGGTGCCGTCGTCGGCGATGAAGGCCGCCGACAGGGGCAGCAGCGTGTTCTTCATCCAGAAGCACTGCTGGCTCGGGTATTCGAAGACGAACAGCATGCCCTCCTGCTGGGGCATTTCCTTGCGGTACATGAGGCCCGTCATGCGCTGGTCGTTGCTGGCGGCAACCTGCGCGTCGATCTGGTGCATGCCGGCGCCCAGCTTCACGCGGGGCAGGTCGGTCTGGGGATCCTGGGCCAGGGCCGCGGCGGCGGCCAGGGCGGCTACGAGGGCGAACAGCTTTTTCATCGGTCGTATTGTGGCAAGGGACCACGAAAAATGCCCGCGCGCGGCGGGCATCTTCAGCTCCAGAAGGCCTGGATCAGGACTTCTTCTCGGAGGCGGCGGCCTTCTTGGTGGAAGCCTTCTTGGTCGACTTCTTCTTGGCGGCCTTCTTTTCAGCCTTGGCTTCCGCCTTGGCTTCGGCCTTGGCGCCGGAAGCGGCGGGCATGGCGGCGCCGGCGTGCGAGGCGGCGAAGGAGGACACGGCGAACAGGGAGGCGATCAGGGCGGCGAGCAGCTTGTTCATGAAAAACACCTTTCAGTTGTCCGGATTGTGGATTTGCTCCTCCGGTCAACCGGAAGGCCCATCCGTAACGGGATGTCGAGCATGCCGGTTGACATGGACGCCCCAAAAGAAAAAGCCCGCACGGGGCGGGCTCTTCCGGTTCGAGGAAATCGAATTACGACTTCTTCTCTTCCTTCTTGGCTTCTTCCTTCTTCGCTTCGGCCTTCTTGGCGGCCTTCTTGGGGGCCTTCTTGTCGGCCTTGGCGACCTTGGCGTCGGCCTTGGCTTCGGCCTTCTCGGCGGTCTTCTCGGCCTTCTCGGCCTTCGCTTCGGCCTTGGCGGCGGTCTTCTCGGCCTTCACGGCGGTCTTTTCGGCCTTTTCAGCCTTGGCTTCGGCCTTGGCGGCGGTGGCGGAGGCGGCAGCCTTCGCCGGGACAGCCGGGGTGGCGGGCGTGGCCGGGGTGGCTTGGGCGAAGACGGCGGCGGAGAACAGGCCGGCAACCAGGGCGGCGAGGAGCTTGGTCATTTGGAATCTACTTTCAGATGCATCTGTTTTGAAAAACGCCCGCCGCGGTTTCGGCAGACCTCCCGGAAACGCTGCATGCTCGACAATGGTTGACATGGTTGAGCGAGCTTAGAATTTCCCCCTATGCCCTCCTACCAGCACATCAAGGTCCCCGCCCAGGGCGAGAAGATCACCGTCAACGGCGACATGTCCTTGAACGTGCCCGACCAGCCGATCATCCCGTACATCGAGGGCGACGGCACCGGCCTGGACATCACCCCGGTCATGCTGAAGGTGGTCGACGCGGCGGTCGCCACCGCCTACAAGGGCAAGAAGAAGATCCAGTGGATGGAGATGTACGCGGGCGAGAAGGCCACCAAGGTCTACGGCCCGGACGTCTGGCTGCCCGACGAAACCCTGGCCGCCGCCCGCGAGTACGTGGTGTCCATCAAGGGCCCGCTGACCACCCCGGTCGGCGGCGGGATCCGTTCCCTGAACGTGGCCCTGCGCCAGGAACTGGATCTTTACGTCTGCCTGCGTCCGATCCAGTACTTCAAGGGCGTGCCGTCGCCGCTGAAGGAGCCGGAGAAGACCAACATGGTGATCTTCCGGGAGAACTCGGAGGACATCTACGCCGGCATCGAATACGAAGCCGGCTCGGACAAGGCGAAGAAGGTCATCGACTTCCTGACCCGGGAAATGGGCGTGCGCAAGATCCGCTTCCCGGAGACCTCGGCGATCGGCATCAAGCCGGTGTCGATCGAGGGCACCGAGCGCCTGGTGCGCAAGGCGCTGCAGTACGCCATCGACAACGACAAGCCCTCGGTGACGCTGGTCCACAAGGGCAACATCATGAAGTTCACGGAAGGCGGCTTCCGCGACTGGGGCTACGACCTGGCGAAGAAGGAATTCGGGGCGCAGGAGATCGACGGCGGCCCCTGGATGAAGTTCAGGAATCCGCGCACCGGCCGCGACATCACGGTCAAGGACGCCATCGCCGACGCCTTCCTGCAGCAGATCCTGCTGCGGCCGGCCGAATACAGCGTGGTGGCCACCCTGAACCTGAACGGCGACTACATCTCCGACGCGCTGGCGGCGCAGGTCGGCGGCATCGGCATCGCGCCGGGCGCCAACATGAGCGACTCGGTGGCCATGTTCGAGGCCACGCACGGCACGGCGCCGAAGTACGCGGGCAAGGACTACGTCAATCCCGGCTCCGAGATCCTGTCGGCCGAGATGATGCTGCGCCACATGGGCTGGACGCAGGCGGCCGACCTGATCATCAGCTCGCTGGAGAAATCGATCCTGTCCAAGAAGGTCACCTACGACTTCGCGCGCCTGATGGACGGCGCGACGCAGGTGTCGTGCTCCGGCTTCGGGCAGGTGATGATCGACAACATGTGAGGCCCCGAACACCGCAACGAAGCCGCCCGCGAGGCGGCTTTTTCTTGCCCGCTTCTCACAGCGTAAAATAGCCGCTCGCATCGTGGCGCCCGCCGTCCCCAATCAACTTTCCCGAGAGAGACCACCTTGGCTGCCGACCGTTCCAAGATCATCTACACGCTGACCGACGAAGCGCCGTACCTGGCGACCCATTCGTTCCTGCCCATCGTCCGCACCTTCGCTGCGGCGGCCGGCATCGACGTGGTGGAGAGCGACATCTCCGTGGCCAACCGCATCCTCGGCGAGTTCCCGGAGTTCCTGGGCGACCAGCAGAAGGTGGACAACACCCTGGCCGAACTGGGCAAGAAGACGCTGCAGCCCGATGCCAACATCATCAAGCTGCCGAACATCAGCGCCTCGCAGAACCAGCTGGTGGGCGCGATCCGCGAACTGCGCGCCCGCGGCTACATGGTTCCCGAGTACCCGGAGAACCCGAAGACCGACGAGGAAAAGGCGATCCGCCAGCGCTACTCCAAGGTGCTCGGCTCCGCCGTGAACCCGGTGCTGCGCGAAGGCAATTCCGACCGCCGCGCCCCCAAGGCGGTCAAGGAATTCGCCCGCAAGAACCCGCACAGCATGGCCGAATGGAGCCCCGCCTCGCGCACGCACGTGTCGCACATGGTCGGCGGCGACTTCTACGCGAGCGAGAAGTCGATGACGCTGGACAAGGCGCGCGACGTCAAGATGGAGCTGATCACCAAGAGCGGCAAGACCGTGGTGCTGAAGCCGAAGGTGGCGCTGCTGCAAGGCGAGATCATCGACTCGATGTTCATGAGCAAGAAGGCGCTGCTGGCCTTCTACCAGAAGCAGATCGACGACGCCAAGGAAACCGGCATCATGTTCTCGCTGCACGTGAAGGCGACCATGATGAAGGTCTCGCACCCCATCGTGTTCGGCCACTGCGTGCGCACCTTCTACAAGGAAGCCTTCGCCAAGCACGGCAAGCTGTTCGACGAGCTGGGCGTGAACGTGAACAACGGCATGGCCAACCTGTACGACAAGATCTCCGCGCTGCCGCAGTCGCAGCAGGACGAGATCAAGCGCGACCTGCATGCCTGCCTGGAAAACCGTCCGGCCCTGGCCATGGTCGATTCGGCCAAGGGCATCACCAACTTCCACTCGCCCAACGACGTGATCGTCGACGCCTCGATGCCGGCCATGATCCGCGCGGGCGGCAAGATGTACGGCGCCGACGGCCGCCTGAAGGAAGTGAAGGCGGTCATCCCCGAGTCGACCTTTGCCCGCATCTACCAGGAGATCATCAACTTCTGCAAGTGGCACGGCAACTTCGACCCGAAGACGATGGGCACGGTGCCCAACGTGGGCCTGATGGCGCAGCAGGCCGAGGAGTACGGCTCGCACGACAAGACCTTCGAGATCCCGGAGGACGGCGTCGCCAACATCACCGACATCGCCACCGGCGAAGTGCTGCTGACGCAAAACGTGGAGCAGGGCGACATCTGGCGCATGTGCCAGACCAAGGACGCCGCGATCCGCGACTGGGTCAAGCTGGCCGTCACGCGCGCCCGCAACTCCGGCATGCCGGCGGTGTTCTGGCTGGACAACTACCGCCCGCACGAGGCGGAGATCCGCAAGAAGGTCGCCCTGTACCTGAAGGACCACGACACCAGCGGGCTGGACATCCAGGTCATGAGCCAGACGCGCGCCATGCGCTTCACGCTGGAGCGCGTGAGCCGCGGCCTCGACACGATCAGCGTCACCGGCAACATCCTGCGCGACTACCTGACCGACCTGTTCCCGATCATGGAGCTGGGTACCAGCGCCAAGATGCTGTCGATCGTGCCGCTGATGGCCGGCGGCGGCATGTACGAGACGGGCGCGGGCGGCTCGGCCCCCAAGCACGTGCAGCAGCTGGTGGAAGAGAACCACCTGCGCTGGGATTCGCTGGGCGAGTTCCTGGCGCTGGCGGTCAGCCTCGAGGACGAAGGCATCAAGACCGGCAACACCAAGGCCAAGGTGCTGGCCGACGCGCTGGATGCCGCGACGGGCAAGCTCCTGGACAACAACAAGAGCCCCTCGCCCAAGACCGGCCAGCTGGACAACCGCGGCAGCCAGTTCTACCTGACGCTGTACTGGGCCCAGGCGCTCGCCGAGCAGAAGCAGGACGCCGACCTGGCCAAGCGCTTCGCGCCGCTGGCGAAGGCGCTGGCCGAGAACGAGAAGAAGATCGTCGACGAGCTCAATGCGGTGCAGGGCCAGCCGGCCGACATCGGCGGCTACTACTTCCCGGACCGCAAGAAGGTCAGCGCCGTGATGCGCCCGAGCGCCACGTTCAACAAGGCGCTGGAGCAGGCCTGAGCGGTTTGTAACCGGTGGCGATCTCCAACAGGATCGCCGCCGCCAATCCGCCAAAAGCCGCCTTCGGGCGGCTTTTTGCTTGGCGTTCACAAGCGCCGGGTACACAGGAGGGGTCAACTGCAAGAGGTGGTCCGAATGATCCGCAATCCCGTCTACCTGGCCGCGCTGGCGGCCACCCTGGTGCTGCCGCTCGCTGCGCGCGCCGACGACGACGACCACGGCCATGGCCATGGCCATGGCCACCACAAACACAAGGAAAAGTACTGGGACGGCAACTGCGAGGTGGAGCGCAAGTGGAAGCATGGCGAGTGGGAGGAGAAGCGCAAGTGCAAGGCGCCGGAGCGCGTCGTCGTCGTGCAGCAGCCCCCGCAGCCGCAGGTGGTCTACGTGTACCCGCCCTGGATGCACCGCGAGCGCAACGAGGTGGTCTACGTGCCGCAGTACCAGCCGCCGCAGCGCGTGGTGAGCGGCGTGAACTACTGCAACAACCAGACCGTCGGACAGGTGTTGGGCGGGGTGGTCGGCGGCACGCTGGGCAACCAGATCGGCAAGGGCAACGGCCGCACCGTGGCCACGATCGGTGGCGCGGTCGCCGGCGTGCTGGTCGGTGGCGAGATCGGCAAGCGCATGGACCAGGGCTGCGTGGGCCAGGTGCTCGAAGTCGCGCCGGTGAACCACCGCGTGCAGTGGGTCGAAGGACCGACGAACTACGTGGTGGTGCCCGGCAAGGTGGTCACCAAGCAGGGTGGCTACTGCAGGCCGTACACGATGGAAATGCGCATGGGCGGCCGCGTGGAACGCAGCAACGGCACCGCGTGCCGGCGTCCCGACGGGGTGTGGGTGGCGGCCTGAGTTTCGTCATCCCCGCGCAGGCGGGGATCCAGGGCGCTTATTTGGTCGCGTGATCGCCGCCGTGCCCGCCGGTGGCGTGGAACTGCGGCGCGCGCACCTTGGGCTGGCGCGGGGGCCGGTCACCAGGCGCGCTGGGCTGCGTCTGGATCGGTCCGGGCTGCGCCTGGATGTTCTGCGCGAGCTGGCCCTTCGGACCCTGCTGGATCTCGAAGCTCACGCGCGACCCCTGTTTCAGGGTCTTGAAGCCCTCCATCGTGATCGCGGAGAAGTGCGCGAAGACGTCGGATCCGCCGCCGTCCGGCTCGATGAAGCCGAAGCCCTTGGCGTCGTTGAACCATTTCACTGTACCGGTCGCCATGCTGCACGCCCCGTTCTCATCCCTCAATGCGGTCTGACAGTTTCCTTCACATGGACTCAGCTGTCAATATTTTCACTTAGTCGCTCCTAAGTACGCGTCGCGCAACGATTTCGGGCATGCGCGCGCACGCGCGAGTGAAAATCTGGGGGCACGACCGTCGTGTCGCTTGAATGTGACGCAACCGCCACCAATTCACCTAGGGTCGGCGGGTGCGATTGCGCGTCGATAGAATGAATTTCATGGCCAGTCAGACACCCACTCCGCCCCCGACCGGTCCCGTCATCCGGCCGTCGGACGACGGTGGCGATTCGGTGGTCGCAGAGCGGAAGACCCAGAAGACCAAGCCCCCGCAGATGTACCAGGTCGTCATGCTGAACGACGACTACACGCCCATGGAGTTCGTGGTCGTGGTCATCCAGGAATTTTTCAACAAGGACCGAGAGACGGCTACCCAGATCATGCTGAAGATCCACCTGGACGGAAAAGGCATTTGCGGCGTCTATTCCCGCGACGTCGCGAACACCAAGGTCCAGCAGGTGCAGGAGGCGGCCCGCCAGGCGGGGCACCCCCTGCAGTGTCTGAGCGAACCGGTGGAATGACCGGGACTCGAACGAACGGATAGTTTTGAACGTAGCAAGGCAGAAGGAAAAGTCATGATTGCCCAGGAATTGGAAGTCAGCCTCCACATGGCCTTCGTGGAAGCGCGTCAGCAGCGCCACGAGTTCATCACCGTGGAGCACCTCTTGCTGGCCCTGCTGGACAATCCCAGCGCGGCCGAAGTGCTGCGCGCATGCAGCGCCAACATCGACGACCTGCGCAAGTCGCTGGCCAACTTCATCAAGGACAACACGCCCCAGGTGGCGGGGACCGACGACGTCGACACGCAGCCGACGCTCGGTTTCCAGCGCGTGATCCAGCGCGCCATCATGCACGTGCAGTCCACCGGCAACGGCAAGAAGGAAGTCACCGGCGCCAACGTGCTGGTCGCCATCTTCGGCGAGAAGGACTCGCACGCCGTGTACTACCTGCACCAGCAGGGCGTGACGCGCCTGGACGTGGTGAACTACATCGCCCACGGCATCAAGAAGAGCGACCCGCCGGAGCCCGCCAAGAGCGGCGAGAACGCCAACTCGGAAGAGGGCGAGGGCGGCGAGAAGAACGAGAAGGCTTCGCCCCTCGAGCAGTTCACGCTCAACCTGAACCAGTCGGCCAAGGACGGCAAGATCGATCCGCTGATCGGCCGCGAGTACGAGGTCGAGCGCGTGATCCAGATCCTGTGCCGCCGCCGCAAGAACAACCCGCTGCTGGTGGGTGAGGCCGGCGTGGGCAAGACCGCGATCGCCGAAGGCCTGGCCTGGCGCATCACGCAGAAGGAAGTGCCGGAGATCCTCGCGGAATCCACCGTGTACTCCCTCGACATGGGCGCGCTGCTGGCGGGCACCAAGTACCGCGGCGATTTCGAGCAGCGCCTCAAGGGCGTGCTGCGCTCGCTGAAGGACAAGCCCAACGCGATCCTCTTCATCGACGAGATCCACACCCTGATCGGCGCCGGCGCGGCCTCGGGCGGGACGCTGGACGCATCGAACCTGCTGAAGCCGGCGCTCTCCAGCGGCCAGCTGAAGTGCATCGGCGCGACCACCTTCACCGAATACCGCGGCATCTTCGAGAAGGACGCGGCCCTGTCGCGGCGCTTCCAGAAGGTCGACGTGGTCGAGCCGACGGTGGAACAGACCATCGAGATCCTCAAGGGCCTGAAGTCGCGCTTCGAGGAGCACCACAGCGTCAAGTACGCGGCCACCGCGCTGCAGGCGGCGGCGGAGCTGTCGGCGAAGTACATCAACGACCGCCACCTGCCGGACAAGGCCATCGACGTGATCGACGAGGCGGGCGCGGCCCAGCGCATCCTGCCGGTGGGCAAGCGCAAGAAGACCATCTCCAAGGCGGAAGTCGAGGAGATCGTGGCGAAGATCGCGCGCATCCCGCCCGCGTCGGTGTCCAACGACGACCGCAGCAAGCTGCAGACGCTGGAACGCGACCTGAAGAGCGTGGTGTTCGGCCAGGACAAGGCGCTCGACGTGCTGGCGGCGGCCGTGAAGATGGCGCGCAGCGGCCTCGGCCGCGGCGACAAGCCGATCGGCTCCTTCCTGTTCTCCGGCCCCACGGGCGTCGGCAAGACGGAAGCGGCCAAGCAGCTTGCCTACATCATGGGCATCGACCTGATCCGCTTCGACATGTCCGAGTACATGGAGCGGCACGCGGTGTCGCGCCTGATCGGCGCGCCTCCCGGCTACGTCGGCTTCGACCAGGGCGGCCTGCTCACCGAAGCCATCACGAAGAAGCCGCACGCGGTGCTGCTGCTCGACGAGATCGAGAAGGCGCACCCGGACATCTTCAACGTGCTGCTGCAGGTGATGGACCATGGCACGCTGACCGACAACAACGGGCGCAAGGCCGACTTCCGCAACGTGATCATCATCATGACCACCAACGCGGGCGCCGAGACCATGAACAAGGCGGTGATCGGTTTCACCACCGAGCGCAGCCCGGGCGACGAGATGGCCGACATCAAGCGGCTGTTCACCCCCGAGTTCCGCAACCGCCTGGACGCCGTGGTCAGCTTCAAGCCGCTGGACGAGCAGATCATCCTGCGGGTGGTCGACAAGTTCCTGCTGCAACTGGAGCAGCAGCTCGCCGAGAAGAAGGTGGAAGTCACCTTCACCGACGCGCTGCGCAAGCACCTGGCGAAGAAGGGCTTCGATCCGCTGATGGGCGCGCGGCCGATGCAGCGCCTGATCCAGGACACGATCCGGCGTGCGCTGGCCGACGAACTGCTGTTCGGCCGCCTGACCGAAGGTGGCCGCCTGACGGTGGACATCGAGACCAAGACGGACGAAAAGGGTGTCGAGACCCACGACGTGCAGCTGGACATCCAGCCGCTGCCGAAGAAGGAAGGCAAGGCGAAGCCGGAGCCGGAAGAGATTTCGACCGACAATCCCTGAGCCGCACCGCTCCTCGAAAAAGCCGCCCTCGGGCGGCTTTTTCTTTGGGGCAGTGAGAGCCGGGGTTCGCTGCGCTCACCGCGCCGGCGCGCGCGCCGGCCCGGCCTACGGGGAGCCGCGGTTCCTGCGTCACCACGGCCTACAGGGGGCGCGGAATCGGGTGGCAACCCCGGCGGGCCCCTCGGGTCCCGTAGGCCGTGGTGACGCAGGAACCGCGGCTTGGCAGTCAGCTCGCCACGGCCACGACCTCCGCCTCCTCCGGCACCCGCCAATCCCGCCGCGAAACCGCCAGCAGCACCACGCCCGCGAACAACGGCACCAGATACAGCGCCACCTCGGCGACACTGCGCAGGCCGCCCGGCGCCATCTTGTCCACCGGGTAGCGCAGGTGCATCGCCAGCAGCAGCGGCGCCGCCCACAGGATCAAGCCGCGCCAATGCCCGGCGGCTTCCCCTAGCGCCTCGCGCCCGGCCAGCAGGAACAGCGCCGAGCCGATGAAGACCAGCGTGTAGAAGGTGCCCATCATCGACTGCCCGCTGCCGAACAGCGCCGCGTTCGGCCGGTACAGCACGTATGACAGGCAGCAGACGCCGAGCACCACGGCGAACTTGCGCGCCCGCGCCGCTGCATGCCCGTCGTCGAAGTGCAGCTCGCGCTTCATCGCCGGCAGCAGGAAGATGCACAGGACGCCCGTGATCGCGTCGACCAGCAAGGTGACCGGATAGCCCCAGGCTTCCACCGCCACCCCTTGCCAGTTGGCCGCGATCGAGATCGCCAGGTTCATCATCGCCATGTAGGCCGTGAACTGCGTGGCCGCCACGGCGGGGTTGGTCACGTCCATCATGATGGCCGAACGCGTGCCGTACATCAGGCCCTGGAACACCGCGTACGCCATGGTCGCGATCCAGAGGATGCGAATCAGCTCCGGCATGGGCGCGCCGCCGGGCGGGCGCGGCATCACGTAGCCGTGCCGGTTCAATTCCCACATCAGGTACAGCACCGGCAGGCTCATCAGCGCCAGGTAGACGGCCAGGGTGCTTCGCCGGCCCCAGCGGTCCGACAGCCAGCCGCCCAGCACCATGGCCAGCGCGGAGACGATCGACGACCACAGGTTCAGCATGGCGACCTGGTCGTCGTTCATGCCGAACTCCACGCCCAGGTTCGACTGCAGCGCGAGACCCAGCGACATCGCGCCGGCCGGCAGCAGCGCGAAGAACACGCCGCGGAAGGCGCCGCGCGTGCCCAGGAAGGAGCGGAAGGACTCCAGCGCGAAGCCGCGCATCTCCGCGATCGCCTTGCGCAGGCGGCCCTCGACCGGCGGCTCCACGTGCGGGGCGGGCGGCTCGCGCATCGGCAGCACGACGAAGGCGGTCACCATCGCGAGCGAAGCCGCGACCACCACGAAGCTCAGGTCGAAGCCGATGTAGCCCATGGCAAACAGCACGCCGCTGCCGCCGATGGCCTGCCCGATGGACGCGCCCGCGAACATCAGGCCGTTGGCGAGGCCGCGTTCCTGCTCCGACAGCGTGTTGACCGCCAGCGAGTCGATCGCCACGTCCTGGATCGCGCCGAAGGTGTTGTGCACCAGCAGGATCGCGGTGAAGAGGCCCAGGCCGGAAGGCAGCGGCACGGGGATCAGCGCCAGGATGGTCAGCACCATCACGATCTGCGTGAACAGGATCCAGCCGCGCCGGTGGCCCCAGCGCCGCGAGCGGTAGACGTCGACGAAGGGGCCGACCGCCCACTTGAAGGCCCACGGCAGGTAGAACGAGGCGACGAAGGCACCGATCTCCGCCGGACCGACACCATGCCGCCGCAGCTGCGTGGCGATGGCGGTGGCGGCGAAGCCGAGCGGGATGCCTTCCGTGATGTACAGGCAGAAGAAGGCAGCGAGGCGCCCGTTGCGGCTGGCCAGGGGGTTCGGGATGAACATCGGGGACTCCTAGGAATTCAACAATGCATGCGCGGCCGGCAGCACCAGCCCGAGGCCGGTCACCACCAGCAGGGCGCAGACCAGCTTGAGAACGGCGGCGCGCGGCCACGCGGGCGGATGGCTGCGCATCCACCAGGTGATGGCCATCGACAGCGGCACCGCCAGCGCGCCGAGCAGCAGCGAGCGCGCCGTGAATCTTCCGCTGGCCACCACCATCGCCAGGCGCAGCAGCGCGCCCGCGGCAAGCGTGGCGACCAGCGTGTCGCGCACGGCGTCGAGCGCGATCGGCTGGCGGTAGAACTGCCACACGAGCGGCGGGCCGGAGGCGGAAAAGAGGCCGCCCAGCAGCCCCGCCAGCACGCCGATGCCCGCGAAGGAAGCCTTGGACGAACGCTGCACGAGCGGTGCCGCGCGGCGCAGCACGACGAGGGCGCAGGCGATGACCACGATGCCGAGCAGGAGGCGCAGCGCCATCACGACGTTCGCATCCAGCCAGGCCAGCAGCGCAACGCCGGCGGGCACGCCGACGACCGTCCCCAGCGCCGTGGACCGCAGCGCTGCCCAGTCGACGGCCTTGCGCGGTCCGCGCAGCGCCACCGCGGCGCTCGCCAGCGACAGCACGGTGGCGACATTGGCCACGTCCGGCAGCGGCGCGAGCTCGAACAGGCCCGCCAGCCCGAGCAGGATCAGCGCCAGCGCGAAGCCGGTCAGTCCCTGCGCCGCGCTGGCCACCGCCACGCAGGCGAGGAAGCCGGCGATCTGCCAGGCCGTCATGCGGCCGGCTGGTCCAGCCGCTTCAGGATGTGGCGCCAGTGCTTCGGGTCCACCGGCGTGATGGACAGCCGGTTGCCCCGGCGCAGCACGGCGAGGTCGGCCAGCTCGGGATCGGCCCGCAGTTCCGGCAGCGTGAGGTTGCGCGTCTTGCGCAGCACCTTCACGTCCACCAGCGTCCAGCGTGGCTCCTCCTGCTTCGAGGCCGCGTCGTAGTAGGGCGACTTCCTGTCGAACTGCGTCGGGTCCGGGTACGGCGCCGAAGCGACTTCGGCAATGCCGACGATGCCCGGCTCGGCGCAGCTCGAGTGGTAGAACAGGACGCCGTCGCCGACGCGCATCTGGTCGCGCATGAAGTTGCGCGCCTGGTAGCCGCGCACGCCCGTCCACGGCACCGTGGACTTCGGCGCGGCCAGCGCGTCGTCGACCGAGACTTCGTCCGGCTCGGACTTCATCAGCCAGAACTGCTGCGCCGGCTTCGCCGCGGTCATGCCGCCACCAGCCCCTTCTTCTGCAGCAGCGGCGCGATCACCGGGTCGCGGCCGCGGAAGGCGCGGAAGGCCTCGGCCGGCTCGACGCTGTTGCCGGCGGAATAGATGCACTTCAGCAGCCGCGCCGCAACTTCGGGCGCGAACGGGCTGCCGGCTTCGCGGAAGGCGTCGTAGGCGTCGGCGTCCAGCACTTCGGCCCACAGGTAGACGTAATAGCCGGCCGCGTAGCCGTCGCCGTTGAACAGGTGCTGGAAATGGACCAGGCGGTGCATCTGGCCGGTAGCCGCCGGCAGGCCGCGCGCGCGCAGGAAGTCCGCTTCGAAGGCGGACCAGTCCTGGACCGAGGCCGGGTCCGGATGGCGGTGCACCGCCATGTCGGCCAGCGCGCTGGCCGTGTAGCGCACCGTGTCGTAGCCCTGGCCGAACTTGCGGGCGGCCTGCAGCTTGGCGATCAGCGCATCCGGGATGGGCTGGCCGGTCTCGACGTGGCGAGCGTGCTTGCGCAGCACCTCGGGCTCGGACATCCAGTGCTCGAACAGCTGCGAGGGCAGTTCCACGTAGTCGCGCAGCACGTTGGTGCCCGACAGCTCCTGGTAGGTGACGTTCGACAGCAGGCCGTGCAGGCCGTGGCCGAACTCGTGGAACAGCGTGCGCACGTCGTCGAAGGACAGCAGGGTGGGGCTGCCCTTGGCGTTGTTGTTGTTGTTCAGGATCACCGGCAGCACGGTGCGGCCATTGCGGTGCTGCACGGCCAGGCTGCTCATCCAGGCGCCACTGCGCTTGCTGGGCCGCGCGAAGTTGTCCTGGATGAACAGGCCCACCGGGCGCTGCTGCGCGTCGTGCACCTCGTAGGCGCGCGCATCCGGGTGGTACAGCGCGATGTCGGGCCGCGGCGTGAACTTCAGGCCGAACAGGCGGCTCGCGCAATCGAAGGCGGCAGGCACCATCGCGTCGAGCGAGAAGTAGGGCTTGACCTCGGCGTCGTCCACCGCGTAGTCGCGCTGGCGCACCTTCTCGGCCCAGTAGCGCCAGTCCCAGGATTCGATGGTGTCGGTGTTGCCCTCGGCGCGCTGCGCCTGCTGCAGGGCCGCGCGTTCGCGTTCCACCACCGGCTTGGCGCGCTCCCACACGTCGTCGAGCAGCTTGTCGACGGCTTGCGGCGTGCGTGCCATGCGATCCACCAGCGCGTAATCGGCATAGGTCGCGTAGCCGTGCAGGCGCGCCTGTTCCTGGCGCAACACCAGGATCTGGCCGATCAGGGGACGGTTGTCGTGCTCGCCCGCGTGCTCTCCGCGCGAGGTCCAGGCGCGCCAGGCCTGCTCGCGCAGGTCGCGCCGCTCGGAGAAGGTGAGGAAAGGCAGGATCGAGGCGCGGCCCAGCGTGATCGCATGGCTGTCGCCCAGGCCGCGCTGCGCCGCTGCCATCTTCGCGACGGTGCGCACCGACTCGGGCAGGCCGGCCAGGTCGGCCTCGCCCTTGAGCTCCAGGGCCCACGAGGATTCGTCATGCAGCACGTTCTGCGCAAAGGCGGTGTTCAGCGCCGCCAGCTGCTGCATGATTTCGGCGTAGCGCTTCTGCGCGGCGGGCGCGAGCAGGGCACCGGCCCGCACGAAGTTCAGGTGCACGCGTTCCAGCAGCCGCAGCTGCTCGGTCGCCAGGCCCAGGGCCGCGCGCTTTTCATGCAGCGCGGCGACGCGCCGGAACAGGCCCGCGTGCATGTAGATGGCGCTTTCGTGCGCGGCCAGCGCCGGCGCCATCTGGCGTTGCACTTCCTGCAGCGCCGGCGAGGTTTCCGAAGCGCACAGGTTCTGGAACAGCATCTGGATGCTGCCGAAGCTGCGGCCGCTGCGGTCGAAGGCGGCGATCGTGTTGTCGAAGCTCGGCGCTTCGGGGTTGGCCGCGATGGCGTCGAGTTCCTCGCGCTGCTGCCGCATGGCCTGGGTCAGCGCCGGCTCGAAGTGGGCGGGCTGCACCTCGGCAAAAGGCGGCAGACCGTACGGGGCCGTCCAGGGACGGAGCAGGGGATTGGTGGCTTGCATCGGGCGCATTTTAGGAGGCGCGCCCTGCGGGAATCCCCTAGGGTCCTGCTAATGGGCCCGGGCCCGCATCCGGGCGGCCGCCTCGGGGTCGGCCACCAGCCATTCCCCGCTGCGCATCCGCACCGCGATCCGGTCGGGATCGGTGCCGTCGATGTGGGCAATGTGCTCGCGATTGACGAGGCAGCGCCGGTGCAGCCGGAAGAACTGCTGCTGGTCCAGCACCCGCTCGAAACCCGCCAGCGACAGTTTCACCAGGTAGCGGCTGCCGGCGCTGGCGACCAGCGTCGAGCCGTGCTCGGACTGCAGCGACTCGATGGCGTCGACCGCCAGTTGCAGGATGGCGCCGCGGTCCTGCACCAGGATTTCGCGCGGGGCACGCGCGCGGGCCAGCTGCCGCAGGGCACGCGTGCACAAGCTGGGGTCGCGCAGGCGCAGCGCCTCTTCCACGCAGTCCTGGAAGCGCGGCCGCGTCACCGGCAGCGGCAGCGGGTCGACCGCGTGCAGCTCCAGCATCGACCAGGCCGGATCCTGTTCGGAGGCGGTCAGCAGCACCGCCGTGTGGGGATGGTCGCGGCACAGGGAGTCGAGCAGGCCCTGCAGTCCCGGCAGCCGCACGTCCAGGCACACCAGCTCCGGCGCGTCCTCCTCGATGTGCCGCAGCGCGCTGGGACCATCGCTGCAGCAGGCCGCGAGCCGCAGGCGCGCGGAGCCGGAAACACAGGCTTCCAATGCGGCAGCGGCACGGGGTTCGTGCTGGGCGATGAGGGTGGGGGCAGGGTGCATGACAGGCATGCTAGGAATGCTGCCTACCGCATGCGACGGCATTGCGACAGGCTGCGGCTGGCTGCGACGAACTGCGGCCGGCCGAAAGGAAAGGCCCCGGGTGCGGGGCCCTTCCTGGGCGCTTAGCGGCCGTCCTTGTCGGCGTCGCCGGGAATGGCGCGCTCGACACGGTGCCAGGCGTCACGGGCCGACGACTTGGCTTCTTCCCAGTTCAGGCGCGAGGAGCCGCGCGAACGCTCGTATTCGCTGCGCAGCTTGGGCTCGTACGTGTCCCAGGATTCGCCGGAAGCGCGGGCGCGTTCCCAGCCGGTGTAGCCGGTGCGGTAGGCCGGCGCGTAGTCGTCGTAGGTGTAGCCGGGCTTGTAGCTGGGCGACTTGTTGTAGTTGTCGCGCCAGTAGCTGTCCTCGGTGGTGGGGTTCACGGCTTCGGCCGCGGCCTTGCCGCCCAGGCCGCCGGCGACCGCGCCGATGGCGCCGCCGATCACGGTGCCGACCGGACCGGCCACGGAGCCGACGGTAGCGCCGGCGACGGCGCCGGCCGCAGCGCCCGCACCGGTTCCGGCCGGATGGGCACCGGGTGCGCCGGTGATGGGGTCGGCATTGGTGGGGTTCTTGTTGGTCATGGTCGTTGGCTCCTTGTGGTTGCGAGCGGTCATCGCTCGGGAAGTCCACTTTGAAGTTCAGCCGCGAGGCTCGAGGTAGTCGCGCACCGACCGGCGTTGTCGGTGCGCGACTGACAGCGCGTTTCCTCGGCCGCAGCGATGATGGCGGCCTATGTCCAATCCCCTGAAGATCACCGTGATGGGCGCCGGCGCGGTCGGCTGCTACTTCGGCGGCATGCTGGCGCGCGCCGGCCATGCCGTCACCCTGGTGGCGCGGCCGCAGCACGTCAACGCGATCGAGCGCGACGGCCTGCGGATGGAAACCGTGTCCTTCGACGAGCGCGTGCGGCTGGCGGCAAGCAGCGATCCGGCCGCGGTGGCCGGCGCCGACGTGGTGCTGTTCAGCGTCAAGTCCACCGACACCGAGGCCGCGGGTGCGCAGATCGCGCCGCACCTGAAGCCCGGTGCGCTGGTGCTGACCCTGCAGAACGGCGTCGACAACGCCGAGCGCCTGCGCACCGTGCTGCCGGGCGCCCAGGTCGCGGCTGCCGTCGTCTACGTCGCCACCGAGATGGCGGGGCCCGGGCACCTGCTGCACAAGGGACGCGGCGACCTCGTCATCGAGCCTGCACCGGGCAGCGCGGCCTTCGCGCAGGCCTTGATGGCGGCCGGCGTGCCCACGGAGATCTCCGACAACGTGCGCGGCGCGCTCTGGTCCAAGCTGGTCCTCAACTGCGCCTTCAACGCCATCTCGGCGATCGTGCAGCTGCCTTACGGCAAGTTCGTGCAAGGGCCGGGCGTGCCGAAGCTGATGGCGGACCTGGTCGCCGAGTGCCTGGCCGTCGCGCAGGCCGAAGGGGTGCCCGTGCCCGGCGACATGGGCGCGGCCTGCCGCAAGCTGATCGAGGCGATGCCGGGCCAGTACTCATCGACGGCGCAGGACCTGGCGCGCCACAAGCTGACGGAGATCGACTACCTCAACGGCCTGATCGTGCGGCGCGGCGAAGCGCTGGGCATCGCCACGCCGGCGAACAATGCGGTGTGGGCCCTGGTGAAGTTGCTCGAGGGCAAATCGTGACCGGGGCCTACCCGGCCAATCCCACGAACACGTTCTGCACGTCGTCGTGCGCATCGATGGCGGCCAGGAAGGCCTCCACCTCCGCCAGTGCCTCGGCCGACAGGCTGGCCGGATCGACCGGGTTCTTCGCCTTGTAGCCCAGCTTCGCGGACAGCACGGTGAAGCCTTGCGCCGGCAGCGCGCGGCTCACGAGATCCAGGTCGGCGGCGTCGGTCAGGAACAGCGTCTGGCCTTCCTCCTCGCCCGGCTCGAAATCCTGCGCGCCCGCTTCGATCGCGGCCAGTTCCGGATCGGCGCCGGCTTGCGCCGGCTCCGCCTCGATCATGCCGACGTGGTCGAAGTCCCAGGACACCGAGCCCGAGGTGCCCAGCTGGCCCTTGCGGAACAGCACGCGCATCTCCGGCGCGGTGCGGTTCACGTTGTCGGTGAGGCACTCCACCATCAGCGGCACGCGGTGCGGCGCGAAGCCTTCGTAGATCACATGCTCGAAGTTGACGCTCTCGCCGGTGAGGCCCGCGCCCTTCTTGATGGCACGTTCCAGCGTGTCCTTGGGCATCGACACCTTGCGGGCCTGCTCCACCACCAGCCGCAGCCGCGAGTTGGTGGCGGGATCGGCCCCGCTGCGCGCGGCCACCATGATGTCCTTGGCCAGGCGGCCGAACAACTTGCCCCTGGCGTCGGCGGCCTGCGCCTTGCCCTTTGCTTTCCACTGCGCGCCCATGTCTGGATTCCTTGATGCAACAGCGCAATCGTAAACTCCCGGGCCCGCAACGCCTTTCCGACCATGACCGAGCCCGAAAAAATCCATGAACCCCGCCTGTGGCGCGACAACGGCTGGACCGCGCGCGTCATCAAGAACGAAGACGACGATGGCTGGGCCGTGGCGATGACGCCCGACGGCCAGTCCGAGCCGGCGCTGGTCGGCCCCTGGACCATGGGCCGCGACAAGAAGAATCCCAAGCCGCTGGACACGCCGGCCTTCCACACCCTGGTGAAGACGGCCTCCGAGTTCGTGCGGCGCCACGAGCAGCAGTTGCATGCGCAGCTGCACCAGGAGATCTCCATTGCCCACGGTGGCGACCGGATCAGTGTCACGCTCGACATCCAGCCGGACGAGGACAACCCGTCGGCGCTGCTGCGCGCACTCGATGCGGCGGGCGAGGTGATGGCCGAAGCCAGGGTGGCGCCGTCTTTCAGGCTCACCCGGGCCAGCGCCAGCGCCTGGGCCGAGGGCGGCTTCGGCCGGGTGCGCTAGGAGACCGGCTGGTCCTTGGGTTCGGGGCTGGCGGTCTTGCCCAGCGCATCTTCGTGCGGCACCAGCACGGCCAGCAGGTCGGAGGTGGTGCGCAGGATCAGCCCCGCGCCCGTGCGCCGCAATTCCGCTTCGGTTCCGAACCCGCACAGCACGCCCACCGTCTGGGCGCCCGCACTGACGCCGGTGCGGATGTCGATGGTGGTGTCGCCGATCATCAGGCACTCGGCGGGGTCGACCTGCATGGCCTTGGCCGCGAACAGCAGCGGCTCGGGATGCGGCTTCATGCGGCGCGTGGTCTGCGCGCCTATCACTTCGGTGAACAGCTCGCGCACGCCGTACTCCCGCAGGAAGCGGTCCACGCGTTCCGCGGTGCCGGTCGAGATGGTGCACATCGGGAAGTGGCCCGCCAGCTTCTCCAGCATCTCCTTCACGCCCGCCACCATTTCGTTGGGCACTTCGTCGATCGCTTCGGGATTGCGCGTGTGCGCCGGGTCGGCCTGGCGCTTCTTCATCGCCTTCAGCCTCGTGCGCAGGCGCGCGACCGGCACGTCGAGGCCGATGCGATCCAGCAGCGCATAGGCGCCATGGACCGGCGTTTCCAGGGCCATGACGGTTTGCCGCGCCAGCCGTTCACTGCGGCGTCCGCCCAGGCCGGGCACGGCGTCGATCAGCGCGGCCAGCTGCGCGACCAGGTGGTCGTCGGTGTCGGCCAGCGTGCCGTCGACGTCGAAGCAGAGGGCGCGGATGCGCGAAAGGTCCAGGGCCATGGCTGCCCAGCATACGGCGCCGCGTGGCCCAGCCGTGTCGGCCGAGTTCGACTAAAGACCGGCGGAGCGCAGGTCCTGCCGCAAGGCACGCAGGAAATCCGGCCAGTAAGGCAGGTCGCTGCCCATGTAGCGCTGCGTCATCAGCACCGCGGCCAGGTCTTCCTGGGGCGAGAAGAACCACTTGGTGCCGGCCAGGCCGCCCCAGTACACCTGGCCTTCGGCGAGGGCCACGCCGGGCGTGTCCTGCACCACGACGGCGGCGGCCAGGCTGTGGCCGCGGCCAACCTGCACCGGCTGGCCGGGAAATTCGATCCACATGCCGGCGGGCAGCTGGTTGCGGGTCACGCGTTCCATCGTCCCGGGCCGCAGCAAGGGGGCGCCGCCCCGCAGCAGGGCGCGCACCAGGGCGGCGTAGTCGGCCAGCGAGGTGACGAGACCGCCCCCGCCGCCGAGGAAGGGCACCGGCGCGCGGTACGCGTTCTCGTAAGGCAGGTTGTCCGCGCGGCGCAGTCCCGGCCGCAGGGGCTCCTTGATGCTGCCGATGTACATGGTGGCCAGCCGATCCTGCTTCTCCGCAGGCACCGAGAAGAAAGTGTCCTGCATGCCCAGCGGCGCAAAGATGTGCTCGCGGAAACAGGCGTCCAGCTTCTTGCCCGACACGACCTCCACCAGCCGCGCCACGACATCCGTCGCCACCGAGTAGTTCCAGGCGCTGCCCGGCTGGAACAGCAGCGGCAGGCGGCCCAGCGCCTCCACCATCTGCGCCAGGTCGCGCTGCGGATCGAGGATGCGCGCCTCGCGGTAGGCCTTGGCGATGGGCGCTTCGGGCTGCGTGAAGCCGTAGGTGAAGCCGGCCGTGTGCGTCAGCAAGTGGCGGATGCGGACCGGCTCCCGCGCCGGCTCGGTGTCGTCGATGCTTGTCGCCCCGGCGCGCAGCACCCGCAGGTCCCGCAGGGCCGGGATGTATTCGCCGACCGGGTCGTCGAGGCCGAACCGGCCTTGCTCGAACAGCTGCAGCGCCGCGATGCTGGTGACGAGCTTGGTGTTGGAGAAGGCGCGGAACAGGTGGTCATCGCGCAGCGGGACGCGGGCTTCGACGTCCGCCCACCCGAGGCACTGGGTGGCGAGGACTTCGTCGCGCCTGAACACGGTGTAGGAAACGCCGGGCAGTTGCTGGCCGTCGATGGCCGCTTGGATCGCGGCTTGAATTGCGGGGAAGTCCATGCGGCCTATTTTGAACCCGCGGTCTGCCGGCCCACGGGCGCCGTTACCGCTTCTTGGCCCGGTAGTCTGCAATCGCCTTGTCGAGGTCCTGCATCTCTTCGCAAGGCAGCATGCAGATGCCGCGCAGCGCCGCCAGGTGGCGCTCCGCCGAGGCGAGGTCGTCGACCTGCAGGTAGGCCTCGCCGATGTATTCGTGCGCGCCCCGGTGGCGCGGGTCGATCTGGAGTGCCTTGCCGTAGTGGCGGAACGCGCCATCGAAGTCCCTGGTCTGCCGCAAGGCATGGCCCAGCGAGTTCTGGACGTCGGCATCGCCGGGATAGCGGCGCTCGGCGCGCTGCAGCCGCAGCACCGCTTCCTTCCAATCGCCGCGTTCGCGCGCCGCGCGCGCCGCGATGACGTCCGGATCGGCGGCGACCCGCTCCGACGGGTCGGTGTCCACGGCCTGGGCCCAGGGCCCCGCCGCGGCGAGCAGCACCACGAGGACGATGCGGCGCAACCTCACTTCAGCGCCGTGAATTGCCGCGCCTCGGCCAGTTCGGGCCGGTTGGTGGCAGCGCCGGCCAGCGCGACCAGCTTCGCGTAGTAGCCGGCTGCCTTCTGGCGGTCACCGGCCGCGGCGGCGGCGCGCGCTGCGCCGCTGTAGCCACGGAAGCGGTTCGGCTCGCGCTGCTGCGAGGCCTCGTAGGCCTGCAGCGCCTCGGCGGGCATCTTCATTTCCATCAGCATGTCGCCCAGCAGCTCGCGCGCCGGCAGCACCCGCCCGGGCGTGACGATGTGCTTCTCGTTGCCGTCTTCCAGGTCGGCCGCGGCCCGCATGAGCTTCAGCGCCTCGTCGCCGTTGCCCCGGGCGTGCGCGATCCACGCCGAGGCCGCGAGGCGCTGCACCTCGACCTCGCGCGCCCAGTAGGCGTTCTTCGCATCGAGCAGGGCCTTGTGCAGGGCGCCCAGCTGCTCCGCTTCCTGTTCGGCCAGGGCCGGCTCGCCGGAACGCGCGGCGCCGAGGGCGCGCGAGAAATGCGTCATGGCGTCGACGTAGGGGAAGCGCGTCTTCTCCGGCTTCAGTGCAGCGGCCGACTTCCAGTCGCCGCGCTCCAGCGACATGCGGGCGGGCATGGCCGCGGCGGCATAGAACGCCGTCTGGCGCGCCGCGGTCGCGGTGGACCGCACCTGCATGGCGGCGTCGATGGCCGCCTGCGCCTGCGCATCCCGGCCCTCCTGCAGGTAGGCGTAGACCATGTAGTCGGCGGCATGGAAGGCGCTGTCGCCGTCCTTGTCGGCCACCGCCGCGTTGAAGGACCGCTGGTTGGTCGCCACGGAGTCCGACCACAGGCCCACCCGCGTGAAGATGTGCGAGGGCATGTGCAGCGCGTGCGGCGCGGCGGGCGCGATGCCCGCATAGCGCTTCGCCGCATCGAGGCCCTGCGCCGCGATCGGCGGCGCGTCGTAGCTGTGGATCAGGTAGTGCGCCACCCCCGGATGCTCCGGGTGCCGCTTGAACTGCGTCTCCAGCATCGCCGCCGCCTTGAGGTAGGCGGCGTAGCTCTGGTCGCCCTGCGACTGCGTGCCGGCGAGGTAGAGGGCGCTGAAGATCTGCGCTTCGTCATCGCGGGGATAGCGCTGGGCGAGCGCCGCATAGGCATCCGAGCGGCTGCGTTGCCGCGCCGCTTCGGAGCGCTCGCCGAAGTCCTGGTAGTAGGCCGCCACGGCCTCCAGGTAGTCGAGTTCGCGCTGCGTCGTGCGCGTGGCGAGCCGGCCCTGCGCGATGGCCGCCTGTGCCTCCTCGGCGCCCTTGGGCGAGGCGCCGACGCCGGCCAGCGGGTTGTCCATCTGCAGCGAGGCGATGCCCCAGGCGGCCGGAACGCACTGCGGGTCGCGTTGCTGAATGGACCGGAAGGTCTGCATGCCCTCGCTGTACCAGAACGAGTGCAGCATGGCGACGCCGCGCTGCAGGTCGGCCTGCACCGCCTTGCTGCACGAGTTGGCGAAGGTGACCTTGCCCAGGACCCCCTTGCCGTCGTCGTCGTGGGCGAACAGGGGGCCGGCAGCCGTGGCGGCTGCGAGCAGCAGGAGGCCGGGCAAAGCGCGTTGCAGCATGGCGTCGCTCCTCAAGAAAGCCAAAAACGATGTTTAGGCTCTTGTCGGCGCCGTGTCAACTCGCATGAGGGATGGTCGGTGCCGGCACTGCCGGGCCGCCAGGCGCTTCGTTCAGCCGGGGGCCGCGCGGCGCGTGAAGTCGACGCTCGTAGCTCGGCCGGGCAGCGAGAGCGCGGACTCGGCGCGCGGCGCCTGGGCCAGCAGCCGTCCCTGGCGCCAGACCTTCAGGCGATGGGCCCGCAGGCGGATCGCTTCGATGGCATCAGTCGCCTGCAGCAGCACGAAGCTCGCATCCTTGCCGGCTTCGAGTCCGTAGCCGGGCAGGTGCATGACCTTCGAAGCATGGGTCGTCACCGCTTCGAAGCAGGCGCGTATGCCTTTCTGGCTCGTCATCTGGCCCACGTGCAAGCCCATGTGCGCCACTTCCAGCATGTCGCCGGAGCCCATGCCGTACCAGGGATCCATCACGCAGTCGTGCCCGAAGGCCACGTTGACGCCCGCGGCCATCAGCTCCGGCACGCGCGTCATGCCGCGGCGCTTGGGATAGGTGTCGTGCCGTCCCTGCAGCGTGATGTTGATCAGGGGGTTGGCCACCACGCTGACGCCGCTTTCGGCGATCAGCGGGATCAGCTTGCTCACGTAGTAGTTGTCCATGCTGTGCATGGAGGTGCAGTGGCTGCCGTTCACGCGTCCCTGCAGGCCCAGGCGCTGCGCCTCGAAGGCGAGCGTCTCGATGTGGCGCGACAGCGGGTCGTCGGTTTCGTCGCAGTGCATGTCGACCAGCTTGCCGCGCTCGGCGGCGAGCTCGCACAGCAGCTTCACGCTTTCCGCGCCTTGCGCCATGGTGCGCTCGAAGTGCGGGATGCCGCCGACGACGTCCACGCCCAGGTCCAGCGCCCGCTTCAGGTTGTCCAAGCCGCCCTGGGTGCGCAGCACGCCGTCCTGCGGAAAGGCGACCAGCTGCAGGTCGAGGTAGCCGGCGACGCGCTTCTTCACTTCCAGCATCGCCTCCACCGGCAGCATGCTCGGGTCGCTGGTGTCGACGTGGCTGCGGATCGCCAGCAGCCCGCGCGCGACCGCCCAGTCGCAGTACGCCAGCGCGCGGGAGATCATGTCTTCCGCCTTCAGCATCGGCTTGAGCTCGCCCCACAGCGCGATGCCTTCCAGCAGGGTGCCGCTCTCGTTGACGCGCGGCAGGCCGTAGCTGAGCGTGGCGTCCATGTGGAAGTGCGGATCGCAGAAGTGCGGCGCGAGCAGGCAGCCGCCGGCATCGACCGTCTCGTGCGCCTGCGCCTGCAGGCCGGGCTTGATCTCGGTGATCTTGCCGCCTTGCACGGCGATGGACATGGCGCTGCGGCCGTCCGGCAGCGTGGCGTTGGTGATCAGGAGGTCGAGCATCAGCGTTCGCCTTTGCGGTAGGGCTTCATCAGGGCTTGCGGATAGGTCGCGCGCCGGGCCACGAGGACCAGCGCCAGGATCGACAAGGCATAGGGCAGCATCAGGTAGACCTGGTAGGGCAGCAGCGCCGTGCCCGATTGTTGCAGCCGCAGCTGCAGCGCATCGAAGAACGCAAACAGCAGTGCGCCCAGCAGCGCCTTGCCGGGCCGCCAGGACGCGAAGACCACCAGCGCCACGCAGATCCAGCCGCGGCCGTTGACCATGTTGAAGTAGAACGAATCGAAGGCCGACAAGGTCAGGTAGGCGCCCCCCACGCCCATCAGCGCCGAGCCCGCGATCACGGCGCTGCTGCGCGCGGCCAGCACCGAAACGCCCTGGCTCTCGGCCGCTTGCGGGTTTTCGCCCACCATGCGCAGGGCCAGCCCCGCCGGCGTTCGGTACAAGAGCCACGCGATGGCAGGCACCAGCAGCAGCGCCAGCAAGGTGAGCGGCGTCTGCGCCGAGAGGATGGGAATGCCGAGTCCTTCCATGGGCGCGAAGGGCCTCACCGTGGGCGGCGTGCTCACCTTCGGGAAGCTCACGCGGTAGGCATAGGAGCTGAGCGCCGTGGCCAGCAGCGTGATGCCGAGCCCCGAGACGTGCTGCGACAGCGCGAGCACCACGGTGAGGAAGGCGTGCAGCGCGCCGAGCACGGCGCCGGTGGCGGCCGCGACGGCGACGCCGGCCCACAGCGGCAGGCCCGAATACACGGCCAGCCAGCCGGTGAAGGCGCCGGCCACCATGATCCCTTCGATGCCCAGGTTCAGCACGCCGGCGCGCTCGCACAGCAGCACGCCCAGCGTGCCGAAGACGAGCGGGGTGGCGATGCGCAGGACCGCGATCCAGAACGCCTGGTTGGCCAGCAGGTCCAGCAGTTCGCTCATCGCCAGCGCACCCGGTACTGCGCCAGCAGCGTCGCCACCAGCACGGAGATCAGGGACGCCGCGACGATCACGTCGGCGATGTAGGTCGGCACGCCGACGACGCGGCTCATGCTGTCCGCGCCGACCAGCACGCCGGCCACGAACACGGCCGCGGCCAGCAGCGCCAGGGGATGCAAACCGGCCAGCATGGCGATCACGATGCCGCTGTAGCCGTAGCCCGGCGACATGTCGAGCGTGACGTAGCCGGTGCGGCCCGCCACCTCGATCGCCCCGGCCAGCCCGGCCAGGGCGCCGGAAAGCAGGGCCACGCAGACGATGGTGCGCAGCGGCGGCACGCCGGCGAAGGCGGCGGCGCGCGGATTGGCGCCGATGGCACGTACGTCGAAGCCGAACACGGTGTACTTGAACACGGCCCAGAGCAGCAGCGCCAGCGCCGCGGCGCCCAGCAGGCCGCTGTGCACGCGCGTGCCCGGCACCAGCTTGCCCAGCTCCAGGCCGTCCTGCAGCGCCACGCTCTGCGGCCAGCCCATGGCGGTCGGATCCTTCATCGGCCCATCGAGCAGGGCCGACACGGCCAGCAGCACGATGAAGTTGAGCAGCAGCGTGGTGACCACCTCGTCGACGCCCAGCCGGGCCTTGAGCAACGCGGGACCGAGCAGCAGCAAGGCGCCGGCAACTGCGGCCGCGAGGAACATCAGCGGCACCAGCAGTGCGGGCGACGCCGCGAAGCCGGTGCCGCCATGCAATCCGCCGACGGCGACCGCCGCCAGCGCGCCGGCATAGAGCTGGCCCTCGGCGCCGATGTTGAAGAGGCGCGCGCGGAAGGCGACCGTGGCGGACAGGCCCGTGAGGATCAAGGGCGTGGCGCGGGTCAGCGTCTCGGTCCAGGCGAACACCGAACCGAAGCCGCCTTGCACCAGCGCCCCCCAGGTGCGGGCCACCGGCGCCCCGGCCCAGAGCACGAGCAGGGTGCTGACGAGGAGGGTGAAGGCAATCGCGCCGACCGGCGCGGCAACCAGCGCAATCGGCGACACCGCCTGCCGCTTTTCCAGCCTCATGCCGGCGCCCCCGCCATGGCCAGGCCGATCCGTTCGCGCGTCCACTCCGGCGCCGGCCGCGCGTCGGTCAGGTGTCCGCCATGCATCACGGCGATGCGGTCGCCCAGCGCCAGCACTTCGTCGAGGTCGTCCGAGATCAGCAGGACGGCCGCGCCGGCATCGCGTGCCGCCAGCAGTTGCTGCTGCACGTAAGCGACCGCGCCGACGTCGAGGCCCCAGGTGGGCTGGTGCGCGACGATCAGGCGCGGCGTCCCGCCATCGGGTGCGAGCAGGGCCCGCCCCAGGATCAGCTTCTGCATGTTGCCGCCCGAGAGCGAACGCGCCGGCACGTCGAGGCCGGCGCCGCGCACGTCGAAGGCCTGCACGATGGCGCGTGCGTGGGCCCGGGCGGCCTGCCGCCGCACCAGCGGCCCGCGCCGGAACGCCGGGCTGCGCAGGCGCTCGGAGACGGCGTTCTCCCAGACCGGCAGGTCGCCCACCACGCCGGTGCCGTGCCGGTCTTCGGGAACGCGCGCGATGCCGCTGGCGGGCAGCTTCATTTGCCCGGAGCGAGCGCGCCGCATGCCGCACAGCAGTTCCGCCAGCGCCAGTTGCCCGTTGCCCGACACGCCGGCGATGGCGGTGATCTCGCCGGCCCGCAATTCGAGCGACACGCCCGCCAGCCGTTCGCGGCCGTCGCCGCTGCTCACGTCCTGCAGCGAGCAGACGATGGGGCGGTCGGCTACCGCCGAAGGCCGCGCCTGCGGCAGGGCCACGTCCTGCCCCACCATCCAGTTCGCCAGCTGCGCCGCTGTCGTGGTGGACGTCGCCGCCTCGGCCACCACGCGGCCGCCGCGCAGCACCACGACGCGCTGCGCAACCCGCTGCACCTCGGCCAGCTTGTGGCTGATGAAGATGATGGCCAGCCCCTGCCGCACCATGTCGCCCAGCGTGGCGAAGAGCGCCTCGCTTTCCTGCGGCGTCAGCACCGCGGTCGGTTCGTCCAGGATCAGGATGCGCGCGCCGCGGTAGAGCGCCTTCAGGATCTCCACGCGCTGGCGCTCGCCGACCGAGAGTGTTCCCACCAGCGCGTCCGGCGCCACCGCCAGCCCGAAGCGTTGCGCCACTTCCAGCAAGCGCGCCCGCGCCGCCTTGCGTTGGGTGAACGGCCGCCAGAACGGCTCCGTGCCGAGCACCACGTTCTCCAGCACCGACAGGTTGTCCGCCAGCGTGAAGTGCTGGTGCACCATGCCGATGCCCGCCGCCAGCGCGGCGCGCGGCTGGCCCGGCGGCAGGGTGTGGCCTGCCACTTCGATGCGGCCCTCGTCCGGCACGTAATGCCCGAACAGGATGGAGACCAGCGTCGACTTGCCGGCGCCGTTCTCGCCCAGCAAGCCCAGCACCTCGCCGGCCGCGAGCTGCAGCGAGACCGCGTCGTTCGCCAGCAGCGCGCCGAAGCGCTTGGTGATGCGCTCCATGCGCAGCACCGGGGCGGCTACTTCCATGCGTCCAGGAAGGCCAGCAGCACCTTGGCCGAGTTGTCGGCGGCGATCTTGAAGAAGGTGCCCATTTCGTTCTCGCCTTCGCCGCCGCCGGCCAGGTCGCTGAGCGAACGGAAGGCGATGAAGGGCACGCGGTTGGCATAGGCCACGTGCGCCATGGCGGCCGTCTCCATGTCGAGCACGTTGGCCTCGAAGGTGGTGTAGGTGTACTGGCGAAAGCCGGCGTTGTCCACGAAGGCCGCGCCGGAGACGCCGTTGCCGCCGATCACCACCCGCGGCGGCTTGCTCAGGCAATTGCGCTGGGCGTCGCAGCTCTCCAGGGGCAGGGCGCGCACCTTCTCGGCCAGCGCCAGCAGGGCAGGATCGGACTCGAACCAGAACTTCTGCTCCGTCCCGGTGCGGCCGTCCGAGCGGACCCCCACCGGGCGCGGGAAGAAGATGCCGAAGTTGGGCAGCGTGGCGTCCTTCATCCAGGCAGGCGCCTGGTAGCGGCCGGGCGCCACTTCGCGCGCCACGAGCAGCTCGAGGTACTGGCCCCAGCGCTGCGCGACCGTCACGTCGCCGACGTGCAGCGCGGGGTTGACGCCGCCGGCGATGCCGCTCACCACGACGTGCGAGACGGCAAAGCGGTCCAGCGCCAGCTGCGTCGTCATGGCCGCATTGGTCATGCTGACGCCGCTCAGGAACAGCACCACCGGCTTGCCGCGCAGCGTGCCGGTGGTGAAGTCCACGCCGTTCACCGTGAACTTGCGCGGCTGCTCCACTTTCGAGAGCAGCAGCGTGAGCTCCGGCTGGAAGGCCGAGATCACGGCGATGCGCGGGGTGGCGTCGAGCCGCACCGCGTCGGCGGCGGGCGGCGTGGCGGCGCAGCCGGCCAGCAGCAGCGCCGCGGCCAGCAGGAGGAAGCGGCGCAGCATCGCTTACTTCGCGCTCGACTTGGGCTGGCTGTCGTCCACCTTGACGGTGAACTTGCCGGCCAGGATGTCCTTCTCCTTGGCCTTGACCTTGGCGACCACGTCGGCCGGCACCTTCTTCTCGAAGGTGCCCAGCGGCGCGAGCTCGGAGCCCTTGTGCTTCATCATCGAGTAGGAGCCGTAGTCCTCGGCGGTGAACTTGCCTTCCTTGACCCGCTTGATGGCGAGGTCGATGGTCGGCTCCATGTTCCACAGGGCCGAGGCGAACACCGTGTCGGGGTACTTGTCCTGGGTGTTGATCACGTTGCCCACGGCCAGCTTGCCGCGCTCCTTGGCGGCGTCGGACACGCCGAAGCGCTCGGCGTAAAGCACGTCGGCGCCCTTGTCGATCATGGCGAAGGCGGCTTCCTTGGCCTTGGGCGGGTCGAACCAGCTGTTGATGAAGGAGACGGTGAACTCCACCTTCGGGTTGGTTTCCTTGGCGCCCGCCATGAAGGCGTGCATCAGGCGATTCACTTCGGGGATCGGGAAGCCGCCGACCATGCCGATCTTGTTGGTCTTGGTCATGCCGCCGGCGATCATGCCGGTGAGGTAGGCCGGCTCCTGGATGTAGTTGTCGAACACGCCGAAGTTGGGCGCCTGCGGCTTGCCGGAACTGCCCATCAGGAAGCTGACCTTCGGGAAGTCCTTGGCCACCTTGCGCGCCGCCGCTTCGACGGCGAAGGACTCGCCAACGATCAGCTGGTTGCCGCCGGTGGCGTACTCGCGCATCACGCGCTCGTAGTCGGCGTTGGCGACGTTCTCGCTGGCCTTGTATTCGATCTCGCCACGGGCTTCGGCGGCCTTCAGCGCCTTGTGGATGCGGCTCACCCACTGCTGCTCGAAGGGGACGGTGTAGATGGCGGCGACCTTCAGCTTGGCCTGGGCCAGCGCCAGGCCGGGGCTGGCGGCGGCAAGCGCGGCGGCGAGGGCCAGGACGTGGCGGCGGGTGGAACGCATGACTCTTCTCCTTGGGTTTTTGGTTTGGCGGGAGCTGCAAGCGTCGTGCCAGCCGGCCCGCTCGTCAAGGTTGTCATCCCGGGCTTGACCCGCCGTTTCAGGACGGCGCCAGGTTGAACATCCGCTCGATCAGCCACCAGCTCGCCAGCACCGCCACCGCCAGCGAACCGACCCGCAGCACCCCGATCCGGTAGAAAGCCGTGCCGCGCAGCAGGTAGGCGGCCGGCAGGAAGGCGGCCACGATGGCCAGCTGGCCGATTTCCACGCCCAGGTTGAAGCCCACCAGCGCCAGCGCGAGCGCGCCCTGCGGCAGGCCGAGGTCGGCCAGCACCGAGGCGAAGCCGAAGCCGTGCACCAGCCCGAAGACGAAAGCCATCACCCAGCGGCGCCGGTCCACCGTGCCGCGCAGGTTGTTCAAGGCGGCGACGATCACCGAAGCGGCGATCACCGACTCGACGAAACGCGAGGGCAGGGTGACCACGCCCAGCACCGCCAGGCTCAGGGTGATCGAATGGGCCAGGGTGAAGGCCGTCACCACCTTCAGGACCTCGAGCACCGAGCGTTTCAGGCTGGGGCTGGGCGTCCAGCCGCCCGGCTGCCGCACCAGCACCGCCGGCAGCAGCAGGGCCACCAGGAACAGGATGTGGTCGAAGCCGATCCAGATGTGCCAGATGCCTTCCACCACGTACTGGCGCAAGGTTTCCCAGGCGCTCGTCGCCTGCAGGGGCAGCTGCTGGCGGGCGGAGTCGGTGGAGAAGACGAAGGCGCTCGCCGGCGCCCCGGCGACGGGCATCCACTGCACCAGGCCGCGGTGGGTGGGGTCGACGTCGAAGAGCAGCGAGTACTCGACCTGCAGCGCCTGCTGCAGCCTGGGACACGTTGCCTTCAAGGAGAGCACCGCATAGGTGCCGTCGCTGTGGTGCTCCAGCTGCAAGGGACCGGCGTTGGCGAGCGGGCAGCTTTCGCCTTGCGAGGACAGCACCAGCCGCGACGTCGCCAGCTTCTCGATGTCGGCTGCACGCTGCCGCACCTCGCCCCAGCTCAGCTCGCCGTTGCCGTCGCGGTCCAGTTGCAGCACGTAGTCGAGGTCGCGCAGGGCGATGTCCCAGCGCACCGAGACGGCATTCTCGTCGCCGCGCAGGGTGAGATAGCTGTCGGAAGGCTTGTGCGCCCACGCCGGCAGGGCGAGGAGCAGCAGGAAGGCGGCGAGGACGCGGATCACTTCAAGGCCCCGGCCAGCTTCTGCAATTCCGGATCCTCATAGCCGCTCGCCCGCAGCCACGCCAGTGCCGGCTGTGCCGCCTGCGGCTGCTTCGCCGCCACCGCCGCGCGCAGCAGCACCTCGGCATCGCGCGCTTCGCGCTGGCGCACGTAGTTGCTCTTCGCATAGGCGAGCGCCTTGGCCGGATCGTGTTCGATTTCGAGTTCCCAGCGCGCGGCCTCCTGTTCGTGCAGGCGATCGCCGCGCTGCGCCGCCGCGGCAAAGCGTTCGCGCAATTGCCGGATCCAGTCGGCGGCACGCGGGTCCTTCGTGGCCTGGCCGGCCAGCGCGAGACGCAGCAGCAGGATGTCGGAGCGTTCCCAGCCCGCCAGCAGCTTCAGCGCCTCCGCAGGCCGGCCACGGGCGAGGAGGAAGTCGGCATACGCGCCGAGCAGGAACTGGTCGGTGATGCGCTGGTCCAGCGCCGCGCGGAAATGCCGCTCGGCTTCTTCCGGCCGCTGCAGCCGCAGCGCCATTTCGGCCAGCCGTGTGTGCAGCCACAAGGCGATGCCGGGATCGGGCGCCGCTTCCCGCGCCAGTGCCTGCGCCAGGCCGTCGTACGCTTCGCGCAGCCTGCCGGTACTGGCTTGAACGTAGGCCCGGCAGCCTTGCGCCTGCAAGGGCTGCGCGATGGCCGCCAGCCGCTGGCACTCGGCGGCCGCCTCCGGGTAGTTCGTCTGCACCATCCGGATCGCTGCGCGCCAGGCTACGGGGGCAACGGCCTGCGGGTCGACCTCGCTCGCCCGCCGCAGGCTTTGCAGTGCGTTGTCGAAGTCGTGGCTGTATTGCTGCAGCAGCCCGCGCAGCAGCCAGTAGCGCGACTCGCCGCCGGCGGCTTTCTCGAGCGGTGCGATGGTGGCACTGGCGTAACCGACGAAGCGCGGGTCGCCCTGCGCCATCGCGAGGTCGAAGTAGCGCTGCGCGATCTCCAGCCGCAGCGCCGCGTCGTCCGGGCGCGAGGCCAGCTGGCGGCGCATCGATTCGACGGTGCGCAGCGTCGGGTCGGCGCTGGCCGGCAGCTTTTCCACCACCTCGGCGTCGCTGGCCGGCGTGAAGGGCGCCGCCTGCGCCGCGCACGCGAGCAGTCCCAGCAGCAGCGCCGCCGCTTGCATCTTCCCCATGGAGAGCGCGCTTACTTGGTGCCGAACATGCGGTCGCCCGCATCGCCCAGGCCCGGCAGGATGTAGCCGTGGTCGTTCAGCTGGCGGTCGATGGCCGCGGTGTAGATCGGCACGTCCGGGTGCGCCTTCTGCAGCGCCGCCACGCCCTCGGGGCAGGTGAGCAGGCAGACGAACTTGATCGAGCGCGGACGCAGCTCCTTCAGGCGCTCGACCGCGGCGATCGCGGAGTTGCCGGTGGCCAGCATCGGGTCGACCACGATCAGGTCGCGCTCCTCCACGTTCTGCGGCAGCTTGAAGTAGTACTCCACCGCCGTCAGCGTCTTCGGGTCGCGGTACAGGCCGATGTGGCCGACGCGCGCGCCGGGCACCACGCTGAGCATGCCGTCCAGGATGCCGTTGCCGGCGCGCAGGATGGAGACGAACACCAGCTTCTTGCCGTCGATGACCTTGACCTTGGTCTTCTCCAGGGGCGTCTCGATCTCGACTTCCTGCATCGGCATGTCGCGCGTGACCTCGTAGGCCAGCAGCATCGACAGCTCGTTGAGCAGGCGCCGGAAGCTGTTGGTGCTGGCCTCCTTGTTGCGCATCAGCGAGAGCTTGTGCTGCACCAGCGGGTGGTCGATGACGTGGACGTTGCTGTTGGCCATGATGGTTTTCTTTCTCAGAAGACGGTTCCGTCGCTCGCCACCTGCAGGGGCGGCAAGCCGTTGCGATGACGCTGCGCCAGCGCGCGGCCGGCGGCCCAGGTGCCGCCTTCAAGCACGCAGGCGAGCGGCAGGCGCTGCTCGTCCAGGTGCAGCAGCTTGCGCACCGAGCGCGCCACGTCGTCCATCAGGGCGACGGTGAGGGCGCGCCATTCGACGATGAGGGCGTCGCCGGGCTGCCAGAGCTCGCGCGCCACGGCGGGGTCGCGCAGGCGCAGCAGGCCGCTGTCCAGGAGCAGGCCGCCGTTGCGGTACTCGGGCAGGCCGGTCAGCGCTTCGAGGCCGTGCGTCCTGACGCCGGCCCATTCGAAGGGCTCCAGCAGCGAATAGGTGAGCCACTGCGAGAGCTTGTGGAAAGGCACCCAGCCGTCGCTCAGGCCCGGGCCCCGCACGGCTTCGTGCCGCCAGCAGTCGCCCAGCGGCATGCCGTGGATGGCGTTGCCGGCCGGCCAGATGCCCGACAGGCTGATCAGCAGCTGCGAGAGGATGTCGTGCGCCGCGACTTCGGCGGTGGGCGGCACCGCGGTGCCTTGCGGGGTGACCAGGACGTCGAAGATGCCGGCCGGGCGCCCGTCGTCGCCGAACACCTCGGGCTGCTCCAGCATGACCTCGCCCAGGCGGCGCAGCAACGCGGCGCGGCTTTCGATGCCCACCAGCGGGTTGCTCTCGCGCACCTGGAAGGCGGAGGCGAGGTGCTCGGTGGCCAGGCCGCGCAGGCCGTTGGCGTCGACCTGCAGCGGATGGTCCTTGTCGCTGGAGAAGAGCCCGCTGGTGAAGGCGTGGAAGCTGGCCACGCCCAGGCCTTCGGAGCGCGTGAAGCTCCGGCCGCTGGCCGGTTCGACGTAGCTCCAGCCGGCGCCGGCGCCCGCATCCAGCAGCACGCTGATCACCGTGAGGTCGATCATCGCGTGCGCCTTGGCCTGGCGCGAGCTGCCGGCAAGCAGCCGCTCCAGTTCGCCCTTGCGATCCACGCCGCCCGCCTCGAAGTGGCGCCAGCGGCTGTGGTACGGGATGTGGAGCTTGGGGTAGCGCTCGCGCGTGACGGTGGCCACCTCGTGCGCCGCGGTTTCCAGGAAGCCGTCGTCGACGACGAACCAGGGCGATTCGCCGGCGCGTGCACGCTGCAGCAGCTGCGCGCAGCGCTCACGCACCGTGGCGGTGCTGCGCAGCAGGCTGGCTGCGGCGTGGACCGCCGGATCTTCCGCCAATGGGTTCACAGCTTGCGGCCCTTGGACTTCTTCAGTTCGTCGGCGTCGGGCACCACGCCCGGCGTAAAGTAGCCGGCGGCCTTCTTCGCGTCCATTTCCACCTGCGCGTCGGCGGGGATCAGTTCGTCGGGGATGTTGACGCGCACGCCCACCTCGATGCCGCTCTTGGTGATGGCGTCGTATTTCATGTTGCTCATGGAGACCAGGCGGTGGATCTTCTTCACGCCCAGCCAGTGCAGCACGTCGGGCATCAGTTCCTGGAAGCGCATGTCCTGCACGCCGGCCACGCATTCGGTGCGGGCGAAGTACTGGTCGGCGGTGTCGCCGCCCACCTGGCGCTTGCGGGCGTTGTAGACCAGGAACTTGGTCACCTCGCCGAGCGCGCGGCCTTCCTTGCGCGAATAGGCCACCAGGCCGACGCCGCCGCGCTGCGCCCCCTGGATGCATTCCTCGATGGCGTGCGTGAGGTAAGGGCGGCAGGTGCAGATGTCGGAGCCGAACACGTCGGAGCCGTTGCACTCGTCGTGCACGCGGGCGGTGAGCTCCACTTCGGGATTGGCCAGGTCGCGCGGCTCGCCGAAGATGTAGATGGTCTGTCCGCCGATGGGGGGCAGGAAGATTTCGAGGTCGCTGCGGGTGACGAGCTCGGGGTACATGCCGCCGGTTTCCTCGAACAGCACGCGGCGCAGGTCGGCTTCGGTGCAGCCGAAGCGCTGCGCCACGCCGGGCAAGTACCACACCGGTTCGATGGCGGCCTTGGTCACCATGGCGGCGCCGCCTTCGGTGAGGAACTTGCCGTCCGGCTTGAGGCGGCCCTTCTGCAGCGCCTCGATCACTTCCGGCAGGATCACGTGCGCCTTGGTGACGGCGATGGTCGGGCGGATGTCGTAGCCGGCCGCGAGTTCGGTCGCGAACACCTCGGCGACCGTCGCGCCCCAGGGGTCGAGGCTGACGATCTTGCCGGGGTCGGTCCATTGCGGATAAGGGCCGATCCGGTCGGTGGGCGCCGTGTTGGTGAGGTCGGCCTTGTGCTCGCGCTTGAGCGCCCCGGCGGCCACGGCCAGCGCGCGGTAGACGCTGTAGGAGCCGCTGTGCGTGCCGATCACGTTGCGGTGGCTGCGGTTGGTGGTGGTGCCGACGATGGGCCCGCGCTCCACGGGCGTCGCCGCGCCCCAGTGCACCGGCAGCGAGCCGTGCAGGCTGGCGTGCGAGGTCAGGCGGATGTGGCGCGGTGCCGAGACTTCGGTTGGCATGGCGGGGCCCTCAAAAAAGACACTCTATCAAAGAGCGTGCCAAGTTCGAAATGGGGATGGGTTGTGAAAGCCGGGGTTGCCACCCCGGCCTACGAATGCAGGTCCCCGTAGGCCGGGGTGGCAACCCCGGCTGCTGCGCTCACTCTCCGAACTGTCCTTCGATCGCCGCGCTGATGCCCCAATCCTTCATCACCTTTCCCTCCCGCACGAACCGATGCAAGCTGGAGTAGGGCCAGTCTCCTGCACGCAACACCCAGCCGTGTTTTACCGGATTGAAATGGATGTACTCGACGTGCCGCGCGTAATCGTCGTCATCCCGGATCTGGTGCTCCCAGAAACGTTGTTGCCAAAGCAAGCGTTCGCCGCGACGCTCGCGGCGGCCGAATTCCACCCCGGCGTCACTGAGCCGATGCGTGAAGGAACGCTTGACCAGCATCCAGCGATTGCTGAAATCCGAATCGTCGGCGGGCAGCGTCCAGATGGTGTGCAGGTGTTCCGGCAGAACGACGATCGCATCGATTTGGAAGGGGTGGCGTTGCTTCACCTTTGCGAACGCCGCCCGCAGGTCCGCGACGTGATCAACGAGTGTGCGCGAGCCGCGGTCCTGCAAGGTCAGGGTGAAGAAGTAGGTGGCCCCGGCAGTGTTGGCGCGGATGTAGCGTCGCATTCAGATGCAACGCGCGTGCGGCCGGAGCGGCGTCGTTCAATTTGTGGAGGTAGGCCGGGGTGGAAACCCCGGCTTCGCGACACTTACCGTTTCTTCCCGCCCAAAATGCTCCCCAACACCCCCCGCGCAATCTCCCGCCCCACCGAGCTCCCGATCGTCCGGATCGCCGACTTGGCGAAACTCTCCGCCAGGCCTTCATGCCGCCCACCGCGCGGCCCCGTTGAGCCGAACAGGATGTCCGACAAGCCGCCCAGCGCGCCGCCACCGGCATCCTTCGCCCCGGCCGTCCCCCCTGTGCTGCCCGCTGCGCCCGCATCGGCCGCTTCGACCGCGCGGCCCTTGAGCTTCTCGTAGGCGGACTCGCGGTCCACCGTCTTCTCGTAGACGCCCGCGACCATCGAATTCGCCAGCAGGGCCTTGCGCTGCTCCGGCGTGATGGGGCCGATCTGGCTGCCCGGCGGGATGACGTAGAGCCGTTCGGTGATGCTGGGCCGCCCCTTGGCGTCGAGGAAGCTCACCAGCGCCTCGCCCACGGCCAGCTCGGTGATCGCCGCGGCAATGTCCAGGCCGGGCTTGGGGCGCATCGTCTCGGCGGTGGCCTTCACCGCCTTCTGGTCGCGCGGCGTGAAGGCGCGAAGCGCGTGCTGCACCCGGTTGCCCAGCTGCGCGAGCACGCTGTCCGGAATGTCCAGCGGGTTCTGTGTCACGAAATAGACGCCGACGCCCTTGGACCGGACCAGCCGCACCACCAGCTCGATGCGCTCCACCAGCACCTTGGGCGCCTCGTCGAACAGCAGGTGCGCCTCGTCGAAGAAGAACACCAGCTTGGGCTGTTCCAGGTCGCCCACCTCGGGCAGAGTCTCGAACAGTTCCGACAGCAGCCACAGCAGGAAGGTCGCGTACAGGCGCGGCGAGTTCAGCAGCTTGTCGGCGGCCAGGATGTTGACCACGCCCTTGCCGCCGTCGGTCTGCAGGAAGTCGGCGATGTTGAGCATCGGCTCGCCGAAGAACTTGTCGCCGCCCTGCGCCTCGATCTGCAGCAGGCCGCGCTGGATGGCGCCGACGCTGGCGGCGCTGATGTTGCCGTACTCGGTGGTGAACTTGCCCGCGTTCTCGCCCACGTGCTGCAGCATCGCGCGCAGGTCCTTCATGTCCAGCAGCAGCAGGCCGTTGGCGTCGGCGATCTTGAAGACGATCTGCAGCACGCCCGCCTGCGTCTCGTTCAGGTTCAGCATGCGGGCCAGCAGCAGCGGCCCCATGTCCGAGACGGTGGCGCGCACGGGATGCCCCTGCTCGCCGAAGACGTCCCACAGGGTGGTCGGGCAGGCCAGCGGCTCGGGCATGGGCAGGCCGCGCTCCTTGATGGCGTCGGCCAATTTGCCCTCGAGGCGGCCCGGCTGGCTGATGCCGGTCAGGTCGCCCTTGATGTCGGCCAGGAACACCGGCACCCCGATGGCGCTGAAGCTTTCGGCCAGTTTCTGCAGGGTGACGGTCTTGCCGGTGCCGGTGGCGCCGGTGACGAGCCCGTGGCGGTTGGCCATTCCCGGGAGCAGGAAAGCCTCGGTCTTGCCACTCTGGGCGATCAACAGCGGTTCGGCCATGGTGCGAAAAGTAGAATCGGGGCAACCAATATAGCAATGCGCAAGCGCGCTCGAGGAAACATTCCGTGGCCGGACACAGCAAATGGGCGAACATCCAGCACCGCAAGGGCCGCCAGGACGAGAAGCGGGGCAAGATCTGGACCCGCGTCATCCGTGAAATCATGGTGGCGGCGCGGCAGGGCGGCGGCGACCTGTCGGCCAACCCGCGCCTGCGGCTGGCGGTGGACAAGGCCAAGGCGGCCAACATGCCCGCCGACACCATCAAGCGCAACATCGACAAGGCCACCGGCAACCTCGAAGGCGTGAACTACGAGGAAATCCGTTACGAAGGCTACGGCATCGGCGGCGCCGCGATCATCATCGACACCATGACCGACAACAAGGTGCGCACGGTGGCCGAGGTGCGGCACGCCTTCAGCAAGTACGGCGGCAGCATGGGCACCGCCGGCTCGGTGGCCTTCCAGTTCAAGCACGTCGGCCAGTTGATCCTGGCTCCCGGCACCAGCGAGGACAAGGTGATGGAAGTGGCGCTGGAAGCCGGCGCCGAAGACGTGCTCACCGGCGAAGACGGTGCCATCGAGGTGCTGACCGCGCCGCCCGACTTCGAGGCGGTGAAGAACGCGCTGGAGGCCGCCGGCCTGAAGCCGGAAATCGCGGAAGTCACCTTCCGTCCCGAAAACACCATTTCCCTCACGGGCGAGGACGCCGCCCGGATGCAGAAGCTGCTCGACGTGCTCGAAGACCTGGACGACACGCAAGGCGTGTTCCACAACGCCGAGATCGCTGCATGAAAGTACTTGTCATTGGCGGAGGCGGCCGCGAGCACGCCCTGGCCTGGAAACTGGCGCAGTCGCCCAAGGTGCAGGCCGTCTACGTGGCGCCCGGCAACGGCGGCACCGCGCTCGACCCGCGGCTGGAGAACGTGCCCATCACCGACCTGCGCCAGCTGCGCGACTGGGCGCTGGAGCAGAAGATCGCCTTGACGGTGGTGGGCCCCGAGGGCCCGCTGGCCGCCGGCGTGGTCGACGACTTCCGGGCGCACGGCCTGCGCATCTTCGGCCCCACGCAGGCCGCCGCGCAGCTGGAAAGCTCCAAGGCCTTCTCCAAGGCCTTCATGGTCCGCCACCAGATCCCGACGGCGGAATACGAGAGCTTCACCGACGCCAAGCTGGCCCACGCCTATGTGGACAAGAAGGGCGCCCCCATCGTGGTCAAGGCCGACGGCCTGGCCGCCGGCAAGGGCGTGGTGGTCGCCAGCACCGTGGCCGAGGCGCACGAGGCCATCGACTTCATGCTGCTGGACGACAAGCTGGGCGTGGCGCACAACGAAGGCGGCGCCCGCGTGGTGATCGAGGAATTCCTGCAGGGCGAGGAAGCCAGCTTCATCGTGATGTGCGACGGCAAGAACGTCACCGCGCTGGCCACCAGCCAGGACCACAAGCGCCTGGGCGACGGCGACACCGGTCCCAACACCGGCGGCATGGGCGCGTACTCCCCGGCGCCGGTGGTGACGCCGGAAGTGCACGCCCGCGCGATGCGCGAGATCATCCTGCCGACCATCCGCGGCATGGAAAAGGACGGCATCCCGTTCACCGGCTTCCTCTATGCGGGCCTGATGATAGCCAAGCAGGGCCAGGTGAAGACGCTGGAGTTCAACTGCCGCATGGGCGACCCCGAGACCCAGCCGATCATGATGCGGCTGAAGTCGGACCTGTTCGACGTGATGATCGCCGCCACCTCGGGCGGCCTCGACCAGGTGGAGCTCGAATGGGACCGCCGCACCGCGCTGGGCGTGGTGATGGCCGCGGCCGGCTACCCGATGGACCCGCGCAAGGGCGACCTGATCACGGGCCTGCCCAAGGAGACGCCGGAAGCGATGGTGTTCCACGCCGGCACCACACCGCGCAATGGCCAGACCTTTACCAACGGCGGCCGCGTGCTGTGCGTCACCACGCTGGCCTCCACCGTGAAGGCGGCGCAGATGCATGCCTACGAGGTGCTGGACCAGATCAAGTTCGACGGCGCCCAGTACCGCCGCGACATCGGCCACCGCGCCGTCAAGGGCTGAGGCGGTGCAATCGCGCGTCCCCGAGGTGCGGGCCTGGCTGCAGGGGCTGCAGCAGTCGATCACCCGGGCCATGTCCGAGGTCGACGGCCAGGCCTTCGCGGCCGACACGTGGCGCAAGGAGCCCGGCGAGCCGCTGCAAGGCGACGGCGTCACCATGATCCTCGAAGGAGGCCAGGTGTTCGAGCGCGCCGGCTGCGGCTTCTCGCACGTCACCGGCCCCAAGCTGCCGCCCTCGGCCACGCAGCACCGGCCCGAGCTGGTCGGCGCGGCCTTCGAGGCGATGGGCGTGTCGCTGGTGTTCCATCCGCGCAACCCGTATGCGCCGACGGTGCACATGAACGTGCGCATGCTGGCCGCCTTGCCGAAGGACGCCGAGCCGGTCTACTGGTTCGGCGGCGGCATGGACCTCACGCCTTACTACGGTTTCGAAGAGGACGCAAAGCACTTCCATGCGACCTGCCGCGATGCGCTCGCGCCCTTCGGTGCGGACAAATACCCGCGCTTCAAGGCCTGGTGCGACGACTACTTCTTCCTGAAGCACCGCAACGAGCCGCGCGGCGTCGGCGGCGTCTTCTTCGACGACCACTTCGAAGGCGGCTTCGCGCAGAGCTTCGGCATGCTGCGCTCCGTCGGCGAAGCCTTCGTGCCGGCCTACCTGCCCATCCTGCGCAGGCGCAAGGACACCCCTTACGGCGAGCGCGAGCGCAACTGGCAACTGCTGCGCCGCGGCCGCTACGTCGAGTTCAACCTGGTCTGGGACCGCGGCACGCACTTCGGCCTGCAATCCGGTGGCCGCACCGAATCGATCCTGATGTCGATGCCGCCTTTGGCCTCCTGGGCCTACCAGGCCGCTCCGGCGCCGGGCACGCCCGAAGCCGAACTGCTGCGCAGCTTCGTCGTGCGCAAGGACTGGGTTTGAGCGCATTCCCGCAGCGCGTCGGCATGTTCGGCGGCGCCTTCGACCCGCCGCACCGTGCCCACGTGGCCCTGGCCCAGGCGGCAGTGCGCCAGCTGGGCCTGGACAGCCTCTACGTGCTACCGACCGGTGACGCCTGGCACAAGGCCCGCACGCTGACGCCCGCCGAGCATCGCCTGGCCATGGCGCGGCTGGCCTTCGACGCCGTGCCGGGCGCCTTGGTGGACGACCGTGAGCTGAAGCGCGCCGGCCCCACCTACAGCATCGACACCTTGCGGGAACTGCAGGCCGAACACCCGGGCGCCGCGCTCTTCCTCCTGATGGGCGAGGACCAGGCGGCCGGATTCACGGGCTGGCGCGCCTGGAGCGACATAGCCCAGCTGGCCACCCTGGCCGTGGCCCAACGCGGCTCCGGCACCGGCGTGGCGAGCCTGCAGGCCCTGCCGGGCGTGCGCGTGCAGCCCCTGGCGCTGCCGCCCATGCCCGAGAGCGCCACCGATATCCGCGCCCGGCTGACAGCCGGGCAGGAGATTAACCAGCTGGTTGACCCGCGGGTTGCCAGTTATATTGCCCGACACAAACTCTACTCACCGACCTGATGACCGAAGAAGCCTCCGCGAAGAAAGACACCCAGAAACTCCAGAGGGCCGTCATCGATGGCCTCGAGGACGTCAAGGCGCAGGACATCCAGGTCTTCAACACCGAGCACCTCTCGCCGCTGTTCGAGCGCGTGATCGTGGCCTCGGGTACCTCCAACCGCCAGACCAAGGCGCTGGCCGCCAGCGTGGTCGACGCCGTGCGCGAAGCCGGCTTTCCCAAGCCGCGCATCGAGGGCGAGGAAAACGGCGAATGGATCATCGTGGACTGCGGCGCCGCCGTCGCCCACATCATGCAGCCCGCGATCCGCCAGTACTACCACCTGGAGGAGATCTGGGGCGAGAAGCCGATCCGCATGCGCCTGGGCGCGCCCAAGCCGGCGCAGCCGGCCGTGAAGGCCACGCCGGCGAAGAAGCTGCCGGCGGGTGCCAACGTGTCGCTCAGGCGCTCCACGACCATGAAGACCATGGAACGCGAGGCGTCGGCCGCGAAGAAGGCGGCCAAGAAGGCAGCGGCCGCCCCGGCGAAAAAGGCTGCGGGCAAGTCGGCGGCGGGCAAGGCGGCGCCTTCCCGCTCGGCACCGGCCAAGTCGGCACCGGCCAAGTCGGCGGCCGCCAAGAAGTCGGCGCCGGCCAAGAAGGCGCCGGCGAAGAAGGCTCCCGCCAAGAAGGGCTGATCCATGCGGCTGCTGGTGGTCGCGGTCGGCCAGCGCGTGCCCGACTGGGCGCAGGCCGCCTGGGACGACTACGCCAAGCGCTTCCCGCCCGAAGCGAAGCTGGAGATCAAGGCGGTCAAGACCGAGGCGCGGGGCTCCAAGACGCTCGCCACCTTGCTGGCCGCCGAGCGCGAGCGCATCGAGGCGGCCATGCCCAAGGGCGCGCGCGTCGTGGCCCTGGACGAACGCGGCACGCCGCTCACCACCGTGGCCCTGGCGCAGAAGCTCAAGGCCTGGCCGCTGGAGAACGACGTGGTGGCGCTGGTGATCGGCGGGCCGGACGGCCTGGACCCCGCCTTCCGCCAGGCGGCGCACGAACGCATCCGCTTGTCGGACCTGACCTTGCCGCATGCGATGGTGCGGGTGCTGCTGGCGGAGCAGCTGTATCGCGCGTGGACCATCAACACAGGCCACCCTTACCACCGTGAGTGACTCTGCGCGGGAATGACAAGAACGAATGAGTGACTTCATCTACCTCGCCTCCCAAAGCCCGCGCCGCCGCCAGTTGCTGGAACAACTGGGTGTGCGGCACGAGCTGCTGCTGCCCGATGCCGGCGAGGACAGCGAAGCGCTGGAGGAGGTGCTGCCCGGTGAAGCGCCGGCCGCCTACGTCCACCGCGTCACCGGCCTGAAGCTCGACGCCGCGGTGGCGCGCCTCGCGCGCCGCGGCCTGCCGCCGGCGCCGGTGCTGTGTTCGGACACCACCGTGGCGCGCGGCCGCGTCCTCTACGGCAAGCCAGCCGACGCGGCCGATGCGGCCCGCATGCTGCGCGAACTCGCGGGCCACACCCACCGCGTGTTGACCGCAGTGGCCCTGCAATCAGGGCGCAAGCGGCGCGAAGTGGTGAGCGAATCGCGCGTCACCTTCGATGCGATGAGCGCGCAGGACATCCGCGCCTACGTCGCCAGCGGCGAGCCCATGGGCAAGGCCGGGGCGTACGCAGTGCAGGGCCGCGCGGCGGCGTACATCGCGCGCATCAGCGGGTCGTACACCGGGATCATGGGACTGCCGCTGCACGAGACGGCGCTGCTGCTGAAGGAAGCCGGCGTCCGCTGGTGAATCACGCAGCGCGCCGCTGCGGCGCGCCGGGAATCTCCACGCCTTCGGGCACCAGGCCCACCACTTCGTCCTTCGCGTTGAACACCGGCCGCAGCGAAAAATGGAAGCTGCGCGGGCCGCCGGGCAGGTTGATGGTGATCGGGTGCGTGACGGTTTGTCCGCCGCGGGCGGTCTCCACGGCAGACCGCATCAGGTTCGCCGCGCCGGGCGTCGCCGTGAACCACGGCGTCTCCCAGAACGGCTTGCCGACCACCGCTTCCAGCGGACTGCGGATCGCCGCCAGCGAAACCGGGTTGGCGTCCAGCAAGGTGCCCGCGGTGTCCAGGAAGCCCTGGAACATCAACTCGGTGGCGAAAGTGGCGCGCAGGCGGTCGGCCGCCGCCACCTGCGCCTGCAGCGCGCGCGTGAGCTCGGTCGTGCGCGCCTTCACGTGCGCTTCCAGCGTTTCGTTGAAGCGGCGCAAGGCGCCCTGCGCGCGCTGCTCCGCCTCGATCATTGCCGCGAGCCGCGCGCGCTCCTCGCCCAGCTGCCAGTTCGTGATGCGCAGCTGCGACTCGGCGCGCGCGCGCTGGGTCACGTCGGTCACCAGCACGAAGATGCCGTCGACCTCGCCCGACGCGTTGCGCACCGGCTGGTAGATGAAGTCCAGCACGCAGTCCTCCGCCGGCTCGCCGGGGCGGCGCTGCAGCTTCACGGCTACGCCGGCTCCCAGGTAGGGCTCGCCGCGATGGAAGACGCCATCCAGCAGTTCCATGAACCCCTGCTGCACGATCTCCGGCAGCGCCTCCTGCACGGTCTTGCCGGCGACATCGCGCCCGCCCACCAGCTGCTGGTAGGCCTCGTTCGCGAATTCGAACACGTGCTGCGGCCCGCGCAGCATGGCCACGGGCGCCGGAGCCTGGTGGAACATTTCGCGCCAGCGCTGCAGCTCCGCCTGGCGTTCCCGCCGCGCGAGCACCATCTCGGTGACCTCGTTGCCCTGGTTGAAGATGCCGCCGACGCTGTGGTCGGCATGGCGGATCGCCGTGAGGCTGTAGTTCCACCAGGTTTCGCGCGGCGCCCCGCCGCGCACCATGGGCAGCATCTGGTCGTAGAAGGCCTGGCCCTCGCCCGTGGCCAGCACCTGCTCGAACTGCGGGCCGACGATGTGCCAGATGTCGGACCAGCCTTCGCGCGCCGGCTTGCCGAGGATCCAGGGATGCTTGTCGGCGGGGATCTCCGACCACGCATCGTTGTACAGGCAGAACATGTCCGGCCCCCAGTAGATGGCGGTGGGGAAGCTGGAATTGAGGCACAGGCTCATGGCCATGCGCAGCGCCGCGGGCCAGCCTTCGGGCGCGCCGAGCGGGTGGTTCGCCCAGTCGAAGCGGCGGATGCGTTCGCCCATGGCGCCGCCGCCTTCGAGGAAGCTGGGAGTGGAGGACAAGGTTTGGGAGAGGTCGGGGGAGGGGGAGTGCAGGGCAAAGTGTAATGATTCCTGGGTTATCCTGTGCCGGACGTCCCGTCGCGAGGGAAACACAAGAACATGCAGCAGGACATCCTGGTCAACTGGTCGCCGCAGGAAACGCGCGTGGCCATCGTGGAGAGCGGGGCCGTGCAGGAGCTGCACGTGGAGCGCACGCTGGAGCGGGGCCTGGTCGGCAACGTCTACCTGGGCAAGGTGGCGCGCGTGCTGCCCGGCATGCAGTCCGCCTTCATCGACATGGGGCTGGAGCGCGCGGCGTTCCTGCACGTGGCCGACGTCTGGCAGCGCCAGCCCGATGGCGAGCCGCCTCAGGTGGCGCGCGGCAGCCAGCCGCAGGTGCCCATCGAGAAGCAGGTGTTCGAGGGCCAGGCCCTGATGGTGCAGGTGATCAAGGACCCGATCGGCACCAAGGGCGCGCGCCTGTCCACCCAGATCAGCATCGCCGGACGCCTGCTGGTGTTCCTGCCGCAGGACGACCATGTCGGCGTATCGCAGAAGATCCCCTCCGACCAGCGGGACAGCCTGCGGCGCCGCCTGGGCAAGCTGGTGGGCGACGCCGGCGGCGGCTTCATCCTGCGCACCAACGGCGAAGACGCCAGCGATGCGGAACTGGCGGAAGACATCGCCTACCTGCGCAAGACCTGGGCGCGCATCAAGGAGTCGGCCACGCGGCTGCCGCCGCCTTCGCTGCTGCACCAGGACCTGAACCTGCTGCAGCGCGTGCTGCGCGACCTGGTGAGCGAGGAGACGCAGACGATCCGCATCGACTCGAAGGAGCAGTTCGGCCTGCTGCATGCCTTCGGCCAGGAGTTCATGCCGGCGGCCGTGTCCAAGCTGCAGCTTTACAAGGGCGAGCGGCCGATCTTCGACCTGTACAACGTCGACGAGGAAATCGCCAAGGCGCTGGGCCGGCGGGTGGACCTGAAGTCGGGCGGCTACCTGATCGTCGACCAGACCGAGGCGCTCACCACCATCGACGTCAACACGGGTGGCTATGTCGGCTCGCGCAACTTCGACGACACGATCTTCAAGACCAACCTCGAAGCGGCCCATGCCATCGCGCGGCAGCTGCGGCTGCGCAACCTGGGCGGCATCATCATCGTCGACTTCATCGACATGCAGCGCGAGGACCATCGCGAGGCGGTGCTGGCGGAATTCCGCAAGCAGCTCGCGCGGGATCGCGTGAAGACCATGTCCGGCGGCTTCTCGCAGCTGGGGCTGGTGGAAATGACGCGCAAGCGCACCCGTGAGTCGCTGGCGCACATGCTCTGCGAGCCGTGTCCCTCGTGCATGGGCAAGGGCACGGTCCGCACGCCGCGGACGGTGGCCTACGACATCCTGCGCGAGATCCTGCGCGAGGCGCGCCAGTTCAACCCGCGCGAGTACCGCGTGATCGCAGCGCCCAAGGTGATCGAGCTGTTCCTCGACGAGGAGAGCCAGCACCTGGCGGGGCTGTCGGATTTCATCGGCAAGCCGATATCGCTGCAGAGCGAAAGCGCGATGGGGCAGGAGCAGTACGACATCGTGCTGCTGTAGGCCGGGGTGGCAACCCCGGCTAGGCGGACAACAACGCCAACGCCTGTGCCGCGACGCGCTCCGGCGAAATTGCCGGCAGGCAATCCGCCCGGCTTTGCCGATGGTCCTCGCAGCCCGCCTTGCCGCACGGCACGCAGTGCAGGTCCGACTGCAGCAGCGTCACCTGGCCCACGGTCTGCGCGAGCGCCTGCCGCTGGAACACCACGGGCTGCTCCGTCGCCGGCCAGGGCGCCCAGCGCTGCGGATTGGTGGGGCCGAAGATCGCCAGCACCGGCACGCCGCAGGCGGCGGCGAGGTGCGACACCGAGGTGTCGGGACCGATGTAGAGCGCCGCGCCGCGCAGCAAGCCCGCCACCTGGTTGAAATCGAGCAGGCCCGCATCGATGGCGGAGCCCGCGAGCGACGCCACCGCGGCCCGGTCGCCGGCGCCGGGTCCGCCGGTCAGCACAACCTGGCGGCCCGCGCGTTCCAGCAGGCCGATCAACTTGCGGAAGTGTTCGATCGGCCACTGCTTGTAGGGCCACATCGAAGGCGCATGCACGACCACGTAGCCCTCGAGCAACTGCCGCTGCAGCGGCTCGGGCAGCGGCCGGCTTGCCGGGCCGACCAGCTGCGGCGCCCCGCCTTCGCCCAGCAAGGCCATCTTTTCGGTGACCACGTGCACGTTTCCGAGGTCGCCGGGGCTGTGGACCACGCGCTGCAGCAGCTTTTCCTTCCACCAGTTGCTGCCGCTGCGTTCGGGCAGCACGCCCACGCGCTCGCGCGCCGCCACCCAGCCGATCAGGTGCGCGCGGTCGCCGGGGTCGGCGACCAGGGCCAGGTCGTAACGGCGCCAGAGCCGCCGCGCCAGGGCCAGCGTGCCGCGCAGCCCGGGCCGGGCCGGCACTTCGATCAGGTCGCTGACGTCCGGATTGCCCCGCAGCATGCCGAGCGTCCCCGAGAAGCCCAGCACGTCGACGCGTGCCTGCGGCCAGCGCCGCCGCACTTCGTGGATCAAGGGCGTGGTCAGCAGCACGTCGCCGATCTGGCGCGTGACGACCACCAGCACGCTGCGCATCGGATCAGGCGCGATCGATGCGGCGCACGAGCAGCCACGCCAGAAGCGTTACGTAGAGGTGGGCTTCTATGAAATCGTACAGCATGGAGTTGAAGGCGGCGCCAACAGCGAAGGCCAGAGCGACGCAGGCTGCGGCGCCCGTCCAAGGTTGTTCGGTGCGCGACGCGCGCTTGCCTAGCCACAGCGGCCAAGCCACCCATCCGAGAAACAACACCAGGGCGGGGAGTCCGCCCGCGCCGAGTTGTAGTAGGTACTCGTTGTGTGGATTATCGGAGTGGGATCCGAGCGCGTCGGGTTCGTTGGGCCGTCGTTCTAACGCCGACTTGCGGAAAGCCTCCGTGTAGCTGGCCCAGCCGGTGCCAAGAAGCCAGTGGTCGTGCGCCACCCCGACGGCGTTTTGGAACATTTCAATCCGGATCTGCGTGGAAACGACGTTACGGCTAGCAACGGGGTTCCCGCTCAATACCGATACCGTCTCGACGACGCGAGTGCGCACGCCGGTCGAGCAGGCGGCCACCAGCAGGGCTGCCACCAGCATCCCTACCGTCGCTGGATAGCGCCACCGCGACGGCGCGGCCCGATAGGCCGCGCAGCAGGCCAGCACCAGCAAGGTTAGCTGGCCGGTACGCCCCTCGCTAGCGAACAGCACCGTCAAGGCCAAGTAGCTTGCCAGTGCATAACCGGCTCGCGCTGGAATGCGCCCCATGCGCGCATGCTCTACCAAGAGGTATGCGCAGATTGACAGGCCGAAGCCGAGTGAGATGCGGCGGATGTCGATCGAGTGGTCCAGGCGCAATTGCAGCCAGGCGAAGAAAGGCGGCGACTTCGGCAGTAGCTGCAACGATGAGATCCAGATGCCCAGTGAGGCCACGACTGCCCCCGCCAGGAGTGCGATGATGAAGACGTGAGGCCTGCGGGCGACGCGAAACACCGCCCATGCGACTGGAAATACCAGTAGCTCGTGGTACGCATTGAACGCCCGACCTCCGCTAGCGGGCGATCCGTCGCCGATAAAGGAACGTAGGGTGACATAGGCGAGAAAGAGCAAGCCCCAGCCCACGAACGGCTCGCGCCAAGGCAGTGCTTCCACGATCCGGCGAGGAGCCAGGCAGCACGCCAGCAAGACCAGGAACATCGAGATGTAGACCCCGGCCGTGGCGAATAGCGCGAAGAATCCCAGGCTGGCGAGGCTGAAAGTCATCAGCCCCCGCGAGGCGCGTTGGTTCCAAGCCTCCTGGGGCAAGGAAAGCTTGTCCATTACTGCAGTCAAGGCTGTGCTCCTTCGAGCTCGTAGTCGGTGCGTGCGGCCCGGTCGTCTCGGTAGACCCGCCGCACCAGCAGCCAGGCCATGACTGCCACATAGAAATGGGCCTCCGTGAAATCACGCAGGACCGAGTTGAAGAGCGCGCTGACGGCGAAGGCCAGCGACACGCAGCCCACCGCGCCGGCCCACGGGCCTTCGCTGCCGCGCTCGCGGATGGCGCGCCACATCGGCCAGGCCAGCCACAGCCCGAACAGGATGAGGCCGACGATGCCGCCGGCGCCGAGTTGCAGCACGTATTCGTTGTGCGGATTCACCGCGCCCCCGCCCACGCCCGGCTGGCCCTGCGCTTCGTGGCGCTCGACCGAGGTCTCGCTGAACACGCGCGGGTAGCGCGCCCAGCCGGTGCCCAGCACCCAGTGCTCGCGCACCACCTCCAGGCCGGTGCGCAGCAGCTCCGTGCGCGACTCCGGCGCAGCCTGCGCGCCGCTGCCGCCGGCCTTCATCTCCGACCAGGTCTCGCCCATCCGCGAGCGGATGGAACCGGAGCTGAAGCCCACCATCAATCCGGCCGCCAGCGTGGCGGCGAGCACCGCCAGTCGCAGCCGCGGCGGCGCCGCGCGGAAGGCGGCGCACAGCGCCAGCACCAGCAGCACCACGTGGCCGGTGCGGCCGTTGGTGGCGAAGAGCAGGGTCAGCGCGATGAAGCCGGCCAGGCCGTAGCCCGCGCGCGGCGGCAGCCGGCCCAGGCGCGCATGCTCGAACAGCAGGAAGGCGCACACCGCCAGGCCGAAGCCGCCGGAGATGCGGCGGTAGTGCAGGAAGGTTTCCAGCTCCGGCGACAGGGGCGCGAGCCAATGCGCCGCGGCCAGCACCACCGCACCGAGCATCAGGCCGTTGACCAGCGCATTGGGCCGCCGCACCGAGCGCAGGATGGCCCACAGCAGCGGCAGCAGCAGCAGCTCGCGATAGCGGTTGACGGCGTCGAAGGTCTCGCTGGACAGGCCGCTGTCGGCCAGCGTGCGCACGGCCACCCACGCCAGCAGCACCAGTCCGATCACGCCGACCGGCTCGCGCCAGGCCGCGCGCTCCAGCACGCGGCGCGGCCGCAGCAGGCACAGCAGCAGCAGCACGCCCAGCGCGATGTTGATGCCGGCCGTGGAGAACAGCACGAAGAAGCCCAGGCAGGCCAGCGCCGCCGAGAGGGCCGCCTGGTAGAGGCGCTCGCCCCTGGCCGGCGACAGGTCGATTCCGCCCGCGACGCCGGCCAGCCTCAAGGCAGGGCTCCGTCGGACTGGTGCAGCGCATGCAGCCGGGCGTAGAGGCCGCCGCGGGCGATGAGTTCGGCATGCGTGCCCAGTTCGGCCACGCGGCCCTGGTCCAGCACCGCCACGCGGTCGGCGTGTTCGATGGTGGACAGGCGGTGGGCGATGATCAGCGTGGTGCGACCGGCCATCAGGCGGCGCAGCGCGTCCTGCACCATGCGCTCGGACTCGTTGTCCAGCGCCGAGGTGGCTTCGTCGAGGATCAGGATGGGCGCGTCCTTGTACAGGGCGCGGGCGATGGCCAGGCGCTGGCGCTGCCCGCCCGACAGCGAAGTGGCGTTGTGGCCCACCTGCGTGTCCATGCCCTGGGGCAGCTGCGACAGCAGTTCGCCGAGGTTGGCCGATTCCAGCGCGTGCTGCACGCGCTCGCGATCCACGGCCTGGCCCAGCGCCACGTTGGCCGCCAGCGTGTCGTTGAACATCACCACGTCCTGGCTGACCATCGCGAACTGGCCGCGCAGCGCGCGCAGGTCCCAGTCGCGCAGGTCGTGGCCATCGAGCAGCATGGCGCCGCTGCCGATGTCGACGAAGCGGGGCAGCAGGTTGGCGAGCGTGGTCTTGCCGGAGCCCGAAGGGCCGACCAGCGCGATCACTTCACCGGGCGAGATTTCCAGCCACACGTCCTGCAATGCGGCGCGGCTGGCATCGCGGTAGCGCACCGTCACGCCGCGCAGCTCCAGGTGGCCTTGCGCCCGCTCGGGCGCGTAGGTGCCGCCGCTTTCCGGCTCGGTGTGCTCCACCAGGTCGAAGGAGCGCTCCAGCGCCGCCAGCGCCCGCATGATGGGGCTGGCCGCCTCCGACAGGCGCTTCACCGGCGAGATCAGCATCATCATCGCGGCGACGAAGGCCGCGAAGCCGCCGACCGTCATGTTCTCGCCGGTCTGCCACAGGGCGATGCAGATCACGCCCGAGAGCGCCGCGGCCGCCAGCATGTGCATGGTCGGCGTGATGGCCGCATTGGCGACGGCGGACTTCATGGCCAGGCGCCGCAGCGAATTGCTCAGGGCCTGGAAGCGCTGCGCCTGCGCGGGCTGCGCGTCGTGCAGGCGCACCACGCGGTTGGCCAGCACGTTCTCCTCCACCGCGTAGGTGAGCTCGATGGTGGCGGCCTGGCTGCCCTTGGCCAGGCGGTAGAGGCGCTTGGATGCGGTGCGCATCACCCAGGCCACCGCCGGGCCCATGATGCCGACGATCAGGGTCAGCTGCCAGTTCAGGTACAGCAGGTAGCCGAGCAGGGCGACCAGCGCGAGGCTGTCCTTGACCAGGCCGGTCAGCGCGTTCACCAGCAGGCTGAAGCCGTTCTGCACTTCCGCCACGATGGCGTTCGAGAGCGAACTCGCCGATTCGCTCTTGAACAGGTCCATGCGCGCATCGAGCAGCCGCGCGAACAGGGCGCGGCGCAGCGAGAACATGCCTTCGTTGGCGATCTTGGCCAGGGCAATGTCGGCGATGAAGCCGGCCGCGCCCCGGATGGCGAACAGGCCCAGCAGCGCGGCGGGCACCATCCACGGGTTGAAGGTGTTGCGGTTGAAGCCGTGATCCAGCAGCGGCTTCATCAGCGCCGGCATGGCGGGCTCGGTGGCGGCACCGACGATGGTGGCCACGAGCACGACCAGCCAGAGCCGGCGCACGTGCGCGATGTAGGGAAAGACGCGGCGGATGCGCTGGATGAGGCTGGCTTCGGGAGCGGCGGGAGCCGCGGGCGCGGGCTGCGCCAGGACGGTCTCAGGCACGGCGGAGGGCGCGGGCATAATTGGAAGCCATGTGCGAATTATCCCGCAAACGATGACGCGCCTTTCGGTGGTCATCGTCGCCAAGAACGAGGCGGCCAACATCGTGGATTGCGTTCGCTCCTGCCGCTTCGCCGACGAAGTCATCGTCGTCGATTCGGGCAGCACCGACGGCACGCCGGACCTGGCGCGCGCCGAGGGCGCCCGGGTCCTGGTCACGCCCGACTGGCCCGGCTACGGCCCGCAGAACAACCGCGGCATCGACCTCGCCACCGGCGACTGGTTCTTCTCGCTCGATGCCGACGAGCGCATCAGCGAGGCGCTGGCCGCGGAGATCCGCGCCGCCATCGCCGACACGAGATGCAACGGCTTCCGCGTGCCGCGCAGCTCCATGTACGTGGGCCGCTTCATCAAGCATTCCGGCTGGACGCCCGACTACACGCGCCGGCTGGCCAGGCGCGGCCTGGGGCGCTTTACCGAGCACTACCTGCATGCGAACCTGCAGGTGCAGGGCGAGCTGGGCACGCTAAAGAACCCGATCATCCACTACAGCTTCCGCGACCTCGAGGCTGTGCTGGAGAAGCTCAATCGCTATTCCAGCGCCAATGCGCGCGACATGGTCACGGCCGGCCGCAGCGGCTCGATGTCGCGCGCGGTCGCCAGCGGCCTCTGGGCCTTCATCCGCACCTACTTCCTGCAGCTGGGCTTCCTCGACGGCCGCTGGGGCTTCATGCTGGCGGTGTCCAACGCCGAAGGCACCTACTACCGCTACCTCAAGCTCTGGCTGCTGCAAAGCCAGGAGGCGGGCAGGTGACCGGATGAGGACGGCCTTCGTCGTCCTCACCTACAACCGCGCCGACGCGGCCCTGGCCGTGTTGCGTGCGCTGGCGCCGCAGTGCACGCCGGAGCACCGCGTGGTGGTCGCCGACGACGGGTCGCGCGCCGAGAACGTGCAGGCGCTGCGCGACGGCCTGCCGCGGTTCGCCTGCAGCGTGCAGCACGTCTGGCATCCCGACGTCGGCTTCACCGCTTCGCGCGCCCGCAACCTGGGCGCGGCCACCGCCGCTGCTGCCGGCGCCGACTACCTGGTGTTCCTGGATGGCGACTGCGTGCCCAATCCGCGCTTCGTGCTGCACCACGCGCGGCTGGCCGAGGCCGGCCACTTCGTCAACGGCAGCCGCGTGCTGCTGAGCCCCGCGCTCACGCAAAAGGTGGTCGCCGGCGAAATCGATTTGTCCCAATGCGATACTGCCGCCTGGCTGCGCCTGCGCATGGCGGGCGACGTTAACAAATTGACGCATCTTCTGCAGTGGCCCGGAGCCCCGTTTCGCGTCCAGCCGCGTTTCAGGTGGAAGGGCATCCGCAGCTGCAACTTCGGCGTGGCCTGGGGCGATTACCAAAGGGTGAATGGATTCGACGAGACCTTCGCAGGCTGGGGACACGAGGACGCCGACCTGGTCCTGCGGCTGCACAACGCCGGCCTGCGGCGCAAGAACGGCTTCCTGGGCACCGAGGTCTGGCACCTGTGGCACCGGGAGCAGAGCCGGGCGGACGAGGGCGGCAACCGGGCGCGCGTCACGGCGCGCACGGAAAGCGGCATCATCCGGGCGGAGCGCGGGCTGGCCGAAGCACTTCACCAGCCGGACACCATCGTCACTGAACTGAACCGATGAAGAACGAACCAAGCAGCATGAACCTGACCAAGCAATGGCGCCGCCGCGACCTGGGCGGCCTTCTTGCCGCCGCCACCGCGGGGCTGGCCGCCGGGCCGGCGCTGGCCCAGTTCCGGGTGGAAGTGACCGGCGTCGGCCTGACGCAGTTGCCGATCGCGATCGCGCCTTTCCGCGGCGACGCCGACGCGCCGCAGAAGATCGCCGCCATCGTGCAGGCCGACCTCGAGCGCAGCGGACAGTTCCGCGCCATCGACGGCAGCGGCGCGGCGCTGGATGAAACCAGCCGGCCGGACGTGAGTCCGTGGCGGCAGAAGGGCGCCGATTCGCTGGTGGTCGGCAGCACCGCGCGCCTGGCCGACGGCCGCTACGACGTGCGCTTCCGGCTCTGGGACACGGTGCGCGCGCAGAGCGTCGCCGCCGACGGCGTGATGGTGGTGACGGCGGACCTGCGCCTGGCCGCGCACCGCATCGCCGACATGATCTACGAGAAGCTCACCGGCGAGAAAGGCGTGTTCTCCACGCGCATCGCCTACGTCACCAAGGCCGGCAACCGCTTCAACCTGTGGGTGGCCGATTCCGACGGCGAGAACGCGCAGTCCGCGCTGGCCAGTCCCGAGCCGATCATCTCGCCGGCCTGGTCGGCCAACGGCCAGCAGCTCGCCTATGTGTCGTTCGAGTCGCGCAAGCCCGTGGTCTACGTGCACGACGTGCCCACCGGCCGCCGGCGCCTCATCGCCAATTTCCGCGGCTCCAACAGCGCGCCGGCCTGGTCGCCCGATGGCCGCACGCTCGCCGTGACGCTCACGCGCGACGGGGGCTCGCAGCTTTACACGATCCCGGCGGCGGGCGGCGAGCCCAAGCGGCTCACGCAATCGAGCAGCATCGACACCGAGCCGCTGTATTCGGCCGACGGCCGCACCCTCTACTTCGTGAGCGACCGCGGCGGCGCGCCGCAGATCTACCGCATGCCCGCCAATGGCGGCGAGCCGCAGCGCGTCACCTTTACAGGGAATTACAACATTTCGCCCGCGTTGAGCCCGGACGGAAAGTGGCTGGCCTACATTTCCCGCGTCGGCGGCGCATTCAAGCTGCAGGTGATGGAGCTTGCGAGCGGCAACGTGCAATCGGTGACGGACACCGTCTCCGACGAAAGCCCGAGCTTCGCCCCGAACGGCCGGCAGATCATCTATGCCACGCGCCAGAACGGCCGCGAAGCCCTGATGACCACCACCCTCGACGGCAAGATCAAGGCCAGCCTTCCCGGGCGCAGCGGAGACATCCGCGAGCCGGACTGGGGCCCCTTCCAACGTTGATGACGAATTCTGTGCAGGAGGTTTTTGGAATGAACAAGCGTGTGTTGCTGGCGGCCGCGATGGCCGCGCTGCTGACGGCGTGCTCCAGCGGCGTGAAGCTGGACGACGTGCCGGTCGAGGACCGCAACAAGGCCGGCGTGGTTGCGCCCGAAGGCGCCACCGGCCCGGGCAGCCAGCGGGGCGTGGAGCAGGTGCGCGTCGACCCGCTGGCGGGTGACCGCGCGGGCCCGCAGAACGTGGCCCGCATCATCTACTTCGACTACGACAGCAACGAGATCAAGCCGCAGTTCCAGCAGCTGATCGAGGCGCATGCGCGCTACCTGAAGGCGAGCGGCGCGCGCCACGTCGTGATCGAAGGCCACACCGACGAGCGCGGCGGCAGCGAATACAACCTGGCCCTCGGCCAGCGCCGCGCCGAAGCCGTGCGCCGCGCGCTGGGCCTGCTGGGCGTGGGCGACGCGCAGGTCGAAGCCGTGAGCATGGGCAAGGAGAAACCGGCCATCGAAGGCCACGACGAATCGGCCTGGCAGCAGAACCGCCGCGCCGAAATCGCCTACCGCTAAATGAGCAGCACGATGAAACGCACTGCACTGGCCGCCGCGCTGGCTGCCGCCTCGCTATTCACCGGCGGCGCGCAAGCCGCGCTGTTCGAGGACGACGAGGCCCGCCGCGCCATCCTCGAGCTGCGCCAGCGCGTCGAGCAGCAGCGCCTGACGCTGTCCGACGAACTGCGCCGCTCCAACGACGAGAACGCCTCGCTGCGGCGCAGCCTGCTGGAGCTGCAGAACCAGATCGAAGGCCTGCGCGCCGAGCTGGCCCGGCTGCGCGGCAACGACGAATCGCTCGCGCGCGACGTGGCGGACCTGCAGCGGCGGCAGAAGGACATCGCGCAGGGCGTGGACGAGCGCCTGCGCAAGTTCGAGCCGGTGCAGGTGACGGTGGACGGGCGTGAGTTCGCGGCCGACCCGGCGGAGCAGCGTGACTTCGAGGGCGCGCTCGCGGCCTTCCGCAAGGGCGAGTTCCCGGCGGCGCAGGCGGCGTTCACCGAGTTCCTGAAGAAGTACCCCGGCAGCGGCTACAAGCCGACGGCGCTGTTCTGGCTGGGCAACGCCCAGTACGCGAACCGCGACTACCGCGGCGCCATCGCGAACTTCCGCGCGCTGCTGCAGCAGTCGCCCGACCATCCGCGTGCGCCCGAGGCCGTGCTGTCGATCGCCAACTGCCAGATCGAGCTGAAGGACAGCGCCAGCGCGCGCCGCACGCTCGACGACCTGGTGAAGGCGTATCCGCAGAGCGAAGCGGCGAGCGCCGCGCGCGAGCGGCTGGCTAGGCTACGCTAGGCTTCGCCTAGCTCGCAGGGGCTGGGTTTTAGAGGCTGGAGGCTAGGGGAAGGCAGCAAAGCCCGTCCCTAGAACCTAGCCTCCAGCACCTAGCCCCTAGAATTCCCCCATGCCCGAGCTGAATGCCCTGGCCGCGAAGGTTCTCCTCGCGGCCTTTTTCCTGTCCTTCGTCTTCGGCGCGATCGCCCAGCGCACCCACTTCTGCACCATGGGCGCGCTCAGCGACGCCTACAACATGGGTGACACCATGCGGCTGCGGCAATGGGCGCTGGCCGCGGGCATCGCCATCCTCGGCTTCTGGGCGCTCGCTGCGGCCGGCCAGATCGACCCGGCGAAGACCTTGTACAGCGGCAACCGCTGGATCTGGCTGTCGGCCGTCGTCGGCGGCGCGCTGTTCGGCTTCGGCATGGTGCTGGCGTCGGGCTGCGGCAGCAAGAACCTGATCCGCCTGGGCAGCGGCAACCTCAAGGCGCTGGTGGTGTTCCTCGTGCTGGGCATCTCGGCCTTCGCGACGCTCAAGGGCATCACGGCGGTGCTGCGCGTGAACACGGTCGACCGCGTCGCCGTCGATTTCGCGGCACCCGCCTTGCTGCCGGTCGGCCTGGCGAGCGTGGCCGGCCTGTCGCTGCCGACCGCCAGCCTGGTCGCGGCGCTGGTCTTCGGCGGCGGACTCGCCTTGTGGGCCCTGCTGGGCCGCGGCTTCCGGACCTTCGACAACCTGCTGGCTGGCCTTGGCATCGGCGCCGTGATCGTCGGCGCCTGGTGGGTCTCGGCGCACCTGGGCCACGTCGCCGAGCATCCCCAGACGCTGGAAGAAGCCTTCCTGGCCACGAACTCGGGCCGCGCCGAAGCCCTGAGCTTCGTCTCGCCGATCGCCTACACGCTCGACTGGCTGATGTTCTTCAGCGACAAGAGCAAGCTGCTCACGGTCGGCATCGTGTCGGTGGCCGGCGTGGTCGCCGGCTCGTTCGTGATGGCGCTGGTGGGCCGCGACTTCCGCTGGGAAGGCTTCGGCGGCACCGAAGACGTCGCCAACCACCTCGCCGGTGGACTGCTCATGGGCGTGGGCGGCGTCACCGCCATGGGCTGCACCATCGGCCAGGGCCTGAGCGGCATCTCGACGCTGAGCGCCACCAGCTTCGTGGCCGTGGCCGGCATCGTGCTCGGGGCGCTCGCGGCCTTCCGCTACCAGATCTGGCGCATCGAGCGCACGGCATGACGCATCTCGACGAGGAAGCCGACCTGCAGCGCCGCTTCGGCGGGCTGGAGCGGCTGTACGGCATGGATGGCGCCGCCGCCATCCGCCGCGCGCACGTGGCGGTCATCGGCATCGGCGGCGTCGGCTCCTGGGCGGCGGAGGCGCTGGCGCGCAGCGGCGTCGGCGCGCTGACGCTCGTCGACCTCGACCACGTGGCCGAATCCAACATCAACCGCCAGATCCATGCGCTGGCCAGCACCATCGGCCAGGCCAAGGTGCAGGCCATGCGCGAGCGCATCGCGCAGATCAACCCGCGCTGCACCGTGCACGAGGTCGAGGAATTCGTCGAGCCGCTCAACTGGCCGCAGCTGCTGCCGGCCGGTGTCGACGCCGTCATCGACGCCTGCGACCAGGTCCAGGCCAAGGCGGCCATGGCGGCCTGGGCGCGCGACACCAAGGCCTTGTTCATTGCCTGCGGCGCGGCGGGCGGCAAGCGCCTGGCGCACCAGGTGGACATCGACGACCTGGCGGCCACCACGCACGATCCGCTGCTGGCGCAGCTGCGCTACCGGTTGCGCAAATTCCACCGCGCGCCGAAGGAAGGCAAGAAAATCGGCGTGGCCTGCGTGTTCAGCCGCGAGCCGGTGGCGCCGCCCGATCCGTCCTGCGCCATCGAGGGCGACGGTTCGCTCAACTGCCATGGCTACGGCTCGGTGGTGAGCGTGACCGCCACGTTCGGCCAGTGCGCCGCGGGCTGGGTGCTCGATCGCATCGCGACCGGCCGGAAACCCGCAAAACTCCCGCTATAATCGTGGGCTTTGCTGCTGCGAAAACAGCGGTGAAGGCGTGGGACGTTAGCTCAGTTGGTAGAGCAGCGGACTTTTAATCCGTTGGTCGCAGGTTCGAATCCTGCACGTCCTACCAAGGTTCGAAGGACCGGTCAGAAATGGCCGGTCCTTTTTTGTTTCCGTCATCCCCGCGGAGGCGGGGACCCAGGGCTTGCGCATTCCGTACGCGTCATCCGGAGCGGGGCAGACCCGCCAGCCTGTCGATAATGACAGCTGCATGATTCCAAGCAGTACCCTCCCTCCCGGCTTCATGGTGGTCCACGGCAACCACCCCGAGGCGCTGCGCGACCTGATGGTGGCCTGGATGGACCGGCACCCGCTCGCGCCGCTGGAAAACGAGGTGGTGCTGGTGCAGAGCAACGGCGTCGCGCAATGGCTCAAGCTGTCGCTGGCGGCGAATCGCGACGAAGGCGGCATCGGCATCGCCGCCGCCTTGCAGACGCAGCTGCCTTCGCAGTTCACGTGGCAGGCGTATCGCGCGGTGCTGGGGAACGAACTCCCGGCTGCGTCGCCGTTCGACAAGGCGCAGCTGGTGTGGCGCCTCATGCGCCTGCTGCCTTCGCTGCTGGACCGGCGCGACTTCGCGCCGCTGCGGCGCTTCCTCGAGCGCGACACCGATGCCCGCAAGCTGTACCAGCTGGCCGAGCGCATCGCCGACCTGTTCGACCAGTACCAGGTCTACCGGGCCGACTGGCTGGCCGAATGGGCGGCCGGCTACGACTTCATCGATACCAGCCGCAAGGGCCGCATTCTCGTGCCGGCCGAACAGGTCTGGCAGCCGCAGCTGTGGCGCGCCCTGTTGAAGGACGTGGGGGCCGAGGGCGCCGCCACGAGCCGCGCCGAGGTGCACCGCCGCTTCCTGTCCGTGGCGGCCAAGGGCGGCGAGCGGCCGGCGGGCCTGCCGCGGCGCGTGAGCGTCTTCGGCGTGTCCTCGCTGCCGCAGCAAGGCCTGGAGGTGCTGGCCGCCCTGGCCAACTGGACGCAGGTCCTGCTGTGCGTGCACAACCCCTGCGAGCACGACTGGTCGCACATCGTCGCCGACCAGGACCTGCTGCGCAGCACCCGCGTGCGCCAGCAGCGCCGGCCCGGCACGCGCGGAGAAGTCGCGGAAGAAGCGCTGCACCTGCACGCGCAGCCCTTGCTGGCGGCCTGGGGCAAGCAGGGCCGCGACTTCATCCGGCTGCTGGATGCGCACGACGACCGCGAGAGCTACGCGCCGCGCTTCGCTGCCATCGGCCGCCGCATCGACGTGTTCGAGCGCAACGGCGGCGACTCGCTGCTGCGCCAGCTGCAGGACGACATCCGCGACCTGCGGCCGCTCGCCGAGACCCGCGAGACCTGGCCGGAGGTCGACCCGCAGCGCGATCGCTCGCTCGCCTTCCACGTGGCCCACGGCCCCCAGCGCGAAGTGGAAGTCCTGCACGACCAGTTGCTGGCCGCCTTTGCCGCCGATCCCAGCCTGCGCCCGCGCGATGTCATCGTGATGGTGCCGGACATCGCAACCTATGCGGCGCACGTGCAGGCGGTGTTCGGCCTGGTGGAGCGCAACGACCCGCGCCACATTCCCTTCACCCTGGCCGACCGCGGCCAGCGCCAGCACGATCCGCTGCTGGGTGCCCTGGAGAAGCTGCTGGGCCTGCCGCAGTCGCGCCTCGCCGTGAGCGACGTGCTGGACCTGCTGGAAGTGCCGGCCTTGCGCCGACGCTTCGGCATTGCCGAAAGCCAGCTGCCGCTGCTGCACCGCTGGATCGCCGCCGCGCGCATCCGCTGGGGCCTGCATGCGCAGCACCGGCACAGCCTGGACCTGCCCGACGGCCTGGAACAGAACTCCTGGGCCTTCGGCCTGCGCCGCATGTTGCTGGGTTATGCGGTCGGCGCGGGCGACCTGTGGGAAGGCATCGCGCCGATGGACGAGATCGGCGGCCTCGACGCCGCGCTGCTCGGCCCGCTGGTGCGGCTGCTGGACGCGCTCGAGGCGCACTGGCGCCTGCTGGCCAGCGCCGCTGCGCCGGCCGAATGGGGCCAGCGCCTGCGTGGCGTGCTGCACGATTTCTTCGAGGGCGAAGACGGCAGCGACGAGGGCTTCACGCTGCTGCGCCTGGAGCAGGCCTTGCAGGAGTGGCAGGAGGCCTGCGCCGACGCCGCGCTGGCCGAGCCGCTGCCGCTGGCCGTCGTGCGCGAGCACTGGCTGGCGCGCATGGAGCAGGGCGGCCTGAACCAGCCTTTCTTCGGAGGCGGCGTCACCTTCGCCTCGCTGATGCCGATGCGCGCCATTCCCTTCCGCTGGATCGCGCTGCTGGGGATGAACGACGGCGACTATCCGCGCAGCCGCGTGACCATGGATTTCGACCTGATGGGACAGGACTACCGCCCGGGCGACCGCTCGCGGCGCGAGGACGACCGCTACCTGTTCCTCGAGGCGCTGCTGTCGGCGCGCGAGCACCTGCACATCAGCTGGGTCGGCCGCAGCATCCGCGACAACGAGGAGCGGCCGTCTTCGGTGCTGGTGGCGCAGTTGCGCGACCACGTCGCGGCGGGCTGGCGCGCGGCCGACGACGGCGACTTGCTGAAAGCGCTGACCGTGCAACACCGGCTGCAGCCTTTCCATCCTTCCTATTTCGACGGCGCCTCGCCGCGCCACTTCAGCTACGCCAACGAGTGGCGCTCCACCGTCGTGGCACCGGAGGAGGGAGCGCGCGGCCTCGAAGTCGGCGCGCAGGTGCCGCTGCCGCCCCTGCAGCGCAACACCTCGCTCACCCTGAAGCTGCTGTCGCAATTCCTGAAAGACCCGATCCGCGCCTTCTTCCAGCAACGCTTGGCCGTGCGCTTCGACGAGGACGACCCGGTCAGCAAGGACCAGGAGCCCTTCATCTTCGACGGCCTGGAGAACTGGCAGCTGCAGGACGCGCTGATCCAGGCGCAGAAGGCGGCGGTGGATGCGGGCGCGGAGCGCGAGCCGGCGCTGCAGGCGCAGCTCACGCGCCTCGCCGCGCAAGGCGAACTGCCGCTGGGCGATTTCGCCGAGAGCGCGCGGCTGGCGCTGGTCGAGCCGATGGACAAGCTGTTCCGCGAGTACGGCGATGCCTTGCGCGCGTGGCCGCAGGCGCTGCCCGACGCGCCGCTCGACTACCTGCCGCCGGGCGCCGAAGCCGCGCAACGGCTGGAGGACTGGCTCGGTGGCCTGCGCGGCGACGGCGCCGGCGCCCGTGCGCGCCTGGTGCTGGAGTCCAGCAGCCTCATCGCGCTGAACCGGTGGCGGCACGACCGGCTGCTGCCGCACTGGGTGGCGCACGTCGCCGGCCACCTGCAGGGCGAGCCGCTGGCCACGGTCGTCGTCAGCAAGGCGGGCACGGCGCGGCTCGCGCCCTTGACGGTCCAAGCCGCGCGTGACTACTGGGACCGGCTGCTCGAAGCCTGGGAGCAGGGCATGCGGCAGCCGCTGCCTTTCTCGGTGCAGCCGGCTTCCGCCTGGCTGCGCAAGGGCGAACGCGAGGCGGCGCAGCAAGCCCACGAGGAACAGCGCGAGCGCAATGCCTACCTGGCCCGCGCCTTTCCGCGTTTCGACGCGATGCTGGCCGACGACGGCCTGGAACACTGGGCCGAGGCCTTGCTGCGGCCGCTGGTCGATGCGCTGGGCGCGCCGCCCCGCAGCGAGGGCGAAGCATGACGACGCCCCGCCTGCTCGATCCCCTGGCCTTTCCGCTGCGTGGCAGCGCGCTCATCGAGGCCAGCGCCGGCACCGGCAAGACCTTCACCATCGCGGCGCTGTACCTGCGGCTGGTGCTGGGCCACGGCGGCGACGCGGCCTTTGCGCGCCCGCTGGTGCCGCCGCAGATCCTGGTGGTGACCTTCACCGAAGCGGCGACCAAGGAACTGCGCGACCGCATCCGCGCCCGCCTGACCGAGGCCGAAGCGTATTTCCGCGAGGACCCGGTGCGCGAGGACGACCTGCTGCACGCGCTGCGCGGCAGCTATGACCCCGACCAGTGGCCCCAATGCGCGCAGGCCCTGCGCCTGGCTGCCGAATGGATGGACGAGGCGGCGGTCTCCACCATCCACGGCTGGTGCCACCGCATGCTGCGCGAGCATGCCTTCGACAGCGGCAGCCTGTTCACGCAGACGCTGGAAACCGACCAGGACGAACTGCTGGCCGAGGCGGTGCGCGACTACTGGCGCACCTTCTTCTATCCGCTGCCGGCGCCGGACGTCGCCACGGTGGCGGACTGGTGGCCCGCGCCCGCCGCGCTCGCCGAGGCCGTGCGCAAGCTGCTGGAGCATCGCGACGCCCTGGAGCCGGGCCAGGAGCCGGCCGGCGCGCTGGCGCACGCGCGCGAGCATTGCGCGCGCGAACTGGCCGAACTGAAGGCGCCGTGGGCGCGCTGGGTGGACGAACTCGAGCAGCACCTCGATGCCGCCGTGGCCGGCCAGCGGGTCGACCGCCGCAAGCTGCAGGCGCGCTACTACCAGCCCTGGCTGCGGCAGCTGCGCGAATGGGCTGCCGGCGAGGCGACCTGGCCGCTGGAACCCAAGAGCACGGCGTGGACCCGACTCACGACCGAAGGCATCGCCGAGATCTGGAAGATCCCGCCGCCCCTGCAGCACGACGCACTGGAAGCGATGCACACCTTGCGCGAACGCCTGCAGTGCCTGCCGACGGCGCATGCCGGCATCCTCGCGCACGCCACGCACTGGATCGCCGGCCGCCTCGCGCTGGAGCAGGAGCGCCGCGCCGAAATGGGCTTCGACGACCTGCTCACGCGCCTGGACGCGGCCTTGCAGGGACCCAACGGCGCGCGGCTGGCGGCCCTGATCCGCGAGCAGTTCCCGGTCGCCCTGATCGACGAATTCCAGGACACCGACCCGCTGCAGTACCGCATCTTCGACGCCGTCTACGGCATCGCGCGCAACGCGCAGGACAGCGCGGTGGTGCTGATCGGCGACCCGAAGCAGGCGATCTACGCCTTCCGCGGCGCCGACATCTACACCTACCTTGCCGCAAGACGCGCCACCGAGGGCCGGCACGCCACGCTGGGCACCAACTTCCGTTCGACGCGCGAACTGGTCGAAGGCGTGAACCGCTTCTTCCTGCAGGCCGAGGAGCGTGCGCAGGGACGCGGCGCCTTCCTCTTCCGCGGTGGCGACGACAACCCCTTGCCCTTCATCGCCGTGGGTGCGCATGGGCGCGAGCAGCAGTGGCTGGTGGACGGTGCGCCCGCGCCGGCGCTGACCTGCTGGTGGCGCGGCGAGGGCGGGAACTACACGCAGGCCATGGCGGCGTCCTGCGCCGGCGAAGTGGTGCGGCTGCTGCAACTGGGGCAGCAGGGCTGCGCGGGCTTCGCCGAGCCGGGCCAGCCCTTGCAGCCACTGAAGCCCGGCGACATCGCGATCCTCGTCAATACCGGCCGCGAGGCGCGGGCCATGCGCGTGGCGCTCGACGAACGCGGCGTGCGCAGCGTCTACCTCTCGGACCAGGACTCCGTGTTCGCCAGCCCGGTGGCCGGCGACCTGCAGCGCCTGCTGCAAGCTTGCGCCGAGCCCGATGACGACCACGTGCTGCGCGCCGCGCTGGCCACCGCCCTGCTGGGCCTGCCGTGGGCCGAACTGGACGACCTGAACCAGGACGACGAGCGCTGGGAAATGCGTGTGCTGCAGTTCCGCCGCTACCGCGACCAGTGGCGCAGCCAGGGCGTGCTGCCCATGCTGCGCCGCCTGCTGCACGACTTCGCGGTGCCGCAGCGGCTGCTGGCCGCGGGCGACGAACGCGGCCTGACCGACGTGCTGCACCTGGCCGAACTGCTGCAGGAGGCCAGCGCGCTGCTGGAGGGCGAACATGCCCTGGTGCGCCACCTGGCCGAGCAGCGCCGCGACATCACGGTGGGCAATGAAAGCCGGCTGGTGCGGCTGGAAAGCGATGCCGACCTGCTGAAGGTCGTCACGGTGCACAAGTCCAAGGGCCTGGAGTACCCGCTGGTGTTCCTGCCGTTCGCCTGCGCGGCCCGGCCGGCGCGTGCCGAAGACCTGCCCTTGAAGTGGCATGACGCGGAAGGCGCGCTGCGGCTTTCCCTGACCGCGGACGACCAGGCGCTGGCGCGCGCGGACGAAGAGCGTTTGGGCGAGGACCTGCGCAAGCTCTACGTGGCCCTGACCCGCGCCCGCTACGCGACCTGGATCGGCGTGGCGCCGGTGAAGGAGTTCGAGCGCACCGCGGTGGGCTACCTGCTGCAAGGCGGCGCGCCGCTGGCGGACACCCTGCAGGCGCGGCTGGGGAACGGTCCCGCGGTCGCCGTCGTGGCGGCGCCCGAACCCACCGACGCGCGCTACCGGCCGCCGGGCCGCGACGTGGTGCTGGCCGCCGAACGCGTGCCGCCGCGCGCCGCGCGCGAGCACTGGTGGATCGCCAGCTACTCCGGCTTGCGCGTGGGCGAAGAGATCGTGGCCGACTCGCTGGTCGAAGCGGAAGTGGCGGCGCTCGCTGCGCCCGAATCGGCGATCGAGGCAACCTACCTGGAAAGCCGGGCCGACACCGGCGAAGAGGAGGCCCCGCCCGCGAGCGGCGGCCTGCACGACTTTCCACGCGGACCCAGCCCCGGCAGCTTCCTGCACGCGCTGCTCGAATGGGCCGGCCGCCAGGGGTTTGCCACTGCCGCGGCCGCGCCGCGTGAACTCGCCGCCTTCATTGCCCGGCGCTGCCAGGCGCGCGACTGGGGCGAGTGGGCGCAGCCCTTGTCGCAGTGGCTGCAGCAATGGCTGGTCGCGCCGCTGGACCTCACGGCACTCGGCGGCCGGCCGGTCAGCCCCGCGCAGCTGCACGTTCAGCAGGTGGAGATGGAGTTCTGGTTTGCCGCCAGCCACGTCGACGCCCGGGCGCTGGATGGCCTGGTGCGCAGGCACACGCTGGGTGGCGCCGCGCGCCCCGCGCTCCTGCCGCAGCAGTTGAACGGCATGCTCAAGGGCTTCATCGACCTGGTGTTCGAGCACGAGGGCCGCTACTACGTGGCCGACTACAAGTCGAACCGGCTCGGTCCGGCGGATGGCGACTACACGCCGGCCGCGATGCGCGCCGAGGTGCTGAAGCACCGCTATGAACTGCAGTACACGCTCTACCTGTTCGCGCTGCACCGGCTGCTGCGCGCACGCCTGCCGGACTACGACTACGAACGCGATGTCGGCGGGGCGGTGTACCTGTTCCTGCGCGGGCACGCGGCCCCGGGTGGCGGCCTGCATCTGGAGAAGCCGCCGCTTGCGCTGATGGAAGCGCTGGACCGCCTGTTCAGCGGCGCGGAGATGGCCGCATGAAGGCGATGCTGGAACAACTCGCGCGCTGGGTCGAGGCCGGCTGGCTGCGCGACCTCGACCAGGCCTTTGCCGCTTTCCTGGCGCGCGAAGCGCCCGATGCCGATCCCTTGCTGCTGCTGGCCGCGGCGCTCGCGAGCCACCAATTGGGGCGCGGCCATGCCTGCCTGGAACTGGCGGCGACGCTGGCCGATGCGGCTGCCACGCTTGCCTTGCCGCCGGAGGACAGCGAGTCGATCGAGCCGACCCCGGCCGACCTGCTGGCCAAGGTCTCGCTCAAGAAATGGCAGCAGGCGCTTGCGCATCCGCGCCTCGTCGGCGCCGGCGCGGGCAACACGCCGCTGGTGCTGGAAGGCACGCGCTTCTACCTGCGCCGCTACTGGCAGCACGAGCGCACCGTGCAGGAGGCGATCGCGCTGCGTTTGTCCCAGGTGCAGAAGGCGGCACCGGACGGCCGCGCGCTGCGCGCCGCACTGGACGCCTTGTTCCGGCCCGTGGCGAACGGCGAGACCGACTGGCAGAAGGTCGCCTGCGCGCTCGCTGCGCGGCAAGGGTTCAGCATCGTCACCGGCGGTCCGGGCACCGGCAAGACGACCACGGTGGTGAAGCTCCTGGCCGTGCTGCAACACCTGGCGCTGGGCGAGGGCGGTGGCCGCCTGCGCATCCGGCTGGCCGCGCCCACGGGCAAGGCGGCCGCGCGCCTCAATGCCTCGATCGCAGGGACGGTGCAGGGCCTGCCCCTCGCCGGCCTGCCGGACGCGGAGACCCTGCGCGCCGCCATTCCCACCGAGGTGACGACGGTCCACCGTCTCCTCGGCAGCCGCCCCGATACGCGCCACTTCCGCCACGACGCGCGCAACCCGCTGCCGGTCGACGTGCTGGTGCTGGACGAAGCCTCGATGGTGGACCTGGAGATGATGGCGGCCGTGCTGCTGGCCTTGCCGGCGCAGGCGCGGCTGGTGCTGTTGGGCGACAAGGACCAGCTCGCCTCCGTCGAAGCCGGGGCGGTGCTGGGCGCGCTTTGCCGCCGCGCCGATGCCGGCCACTACACGCAGGTGACGCGCGACTGGGTGCTGGCGGCGACGGGCGAACGCATCCCCGACGCCCTGCTGGACGCGGACGGCGCTCCGCTGGACCAGGCGGTCACCAAGCTGCGCAAGAGCCATCGCTTCACCACGGCGAGCGGCATCGGACGGCTGGCCGATGCGGTCAATGCGGGGGACATCGCCGGCGTGCGCAAGCTCGAACGCGACCCGCCCGCCGACATCGCCTTCGCCACGCTGGGCAGCGACGATGCCGCCTTGCGCCGGCTCGTGCTGGAGGGTCCGCAAAGCTACCGCCACTACCTGGAGGTCATGGGCGCGCAGCAGCCGCCCTTGAACGCGCAGCGGCCGGCTTTCGACGCGTGGGCCGCGCAGGTGCTGGCCGCCTATGGCGCGTTCCAGCTGCTGTGCGCCGTGCGCAAGGGGCCGCAGGGCGTAGAGCGCCTCAACCAGCGCGTCGCGGCGATGCTGCACCACGCGGGTCTGCTGCGCGCCGCCGGCGGCTGGACGCTGGGCCGCCCCGTGATGGTGACGCGCAACGACTACGCCCTCGGCCTCATGAACGGCGATGTCGGCATCACGCTGGCCTTGCCGCAGGAAGTGGACGGCGTGGTGGACTGGAAGCTGCGCGTGGCCTTCGCGGCCAGTGACGGCAGCGCCGGCATCCGCTGGGTGCTCCCGAGCCGCCTGCAGGCCGTGGAGACGGTGTTTGCGATGACGGTGCACAAGTCGCAGGGTTCCGAGTTCGCGCATGCGGCGCTCGTGCTGCCCGATCGCATGAGCCGCGTGCTGACGCGGGAGCTGGTCTACACCGGCATCACGCGGGCGAAGCAGCGCTTCACGCTGGCGCAGGCCGGCGATGCGGCGGTGCTGGAAGAGGCCGTCACGCGGCGGATGGAGCGCGCGGGCGGATTGCTGGCCTGACGCGCCTCTCGCGATTTCGTGAAATGCTCGTCACTTGTAACGGCGAGCGGCATGGCAACATTCGGGTTAAGTACAAAACCCTAAAAGCCTTGCATGAAAGAGTTCGATCCCGCGGACCTCGAAGTCCGCATTGCCGACCTGCTCGTGGCCACCGCCGACGGGGCCGATGAAGACCTCGATGCGCCCGTGCAGGACGTGCTGAAGCTCCTGCGCAGCAACCTGCAGATGGACGTCGAGGTGGAGCAGGCCGGCCAGCTGATCACCGTGGGTGCGTCCGATGAACTGGAAGCGTCCTGGTGCCAGCGCGTCGTCGACGGGCGCCTGCCCCAGTACATCGAAGATGGCGCGAAGTACCAGGCCGAGGGCCAGGCGCCGGCCACGCCCTTTCCGGTCGGCACGCACCTGAGCGTGCCCATCGTGCTGAGCAGCGGCGAGATCTACGGCACGCTGTGCTGCTTCAGTCACCACGTGAACGGGCGGGTGAACCACCAGGACCTGCGCACGCTGGGGTACACGGCACAGCTCGCCGCCGATCGGATCGAGCAGGCGCGCGAGCGGGACGAGTAGCAGGCAGCCGCGGTTCGCCTGCGGGTCACCACGGCCTACGGAGCGCGCGCGGAGAGCCGGGGTTGCCACCCCGGCCTACGAAACGACGGATCGCGCGGTCGCGCCAACGACGGTCCCCGTCGGGCGTAGGCCGGGGTGGCAACCCCGGCTGCCCCGTTGCGCCCGTAGGCCGTGGTGAGCGGCGAAGCCCGAACCGCGGCTTCGCCGCCCGAAATCAGCCCCCCGCCTCGGCCGCCTCGATCTGCCCGCTCACCGCCAGCCAGCGCTCTTCCAGCGCCGCCAGTTCGTCGGTGATGGCTTTCAGCCGCTTGCCCGCTTCGGCGATCTGAGCCGGCGACAAGGGCGTCGCCATCCGCGCTTCGATGCCGGCCTTCTCCTGCTCCAGGCTGACCATGCTGCGTTCGGCGGCTTCCAGGTCCTTCTTCAGCGGCTTGAGGCGCGCGGCGAGCTGCTGCCGCTGCTGCGCCGACTGCTGCCGCTGTTCCTGCGAATTCGCGCGCACGGCCGGCGCGGGCGCCGGCACGGGGGCGGCCACCACCGGCGCAGGCGCCGGTGCCGAAGCCGCCGGCTTGGCCCTGGCTTCGTCGCGGATGCGCTTGGCTTCGTCCAGCAGGTACTTCTGGTAATCGTCCAGGTCGCCGTCGAAAGGCGCGATGCCGCCGCGGCCGACCAGCCAGAACTCGTCGCACACCGAGCGCAGCAGCGCGCGGTCGTGGCTCACCAGCATCACGGTGCCTTCGAACTCATTCAGCGCCATCGCCAGTGCCTCGCGCGTCGCCAGGTCCAGGTGGTTGGTCGGCTCGTCCAGCAGCAGCAGGTTGGGCCGCTGCCACACGATCATGCACAGCACCAGCCGCGCCTTCTCGCCGCCGCTCATGGAGCCGACGGTCTGCTTGACCATGTCGCCGTTGAACAGGAACTGGCCGAGGAAGTTGCGCAGGTCCTGCTCGCGGTCCGACAGGCCCAGCCCGGGGCCGAGCTCGCGCGCCAGCCGCGTCATGTGCTCCAGCGGCGTGTCCTGCGGGCGCAGCACGTCCAGCTCCTGCTGCGCGAAGTAGCCGATCGCCAGGCCCTTGCCCTCGGTGATCTTGCCGGCCAGCGGCGGCATGGTGCGCGCGATGGTCTTCACCAGTGTCGACTTGCCCTGGCCGTTGGCGCCCAGGATGCCGATGCGCTGGCCGGCCATGACGGAGCGGCTGACGTTGCGCAGGATGACCTTGGGCGGCGCGCCTTCTTCACCGGCGTAGCCGAAGGACGCATCCGTGATCGCCAGCATCGGGTTCGGCAGGTTGGCCGGTTCCTTGAACTCGAAGGTGAACTCCGCGTCCGCCAGCACCGGCGCGATCTTCTCCATGCGCTCCAGCGCCTTGACGCGGCTTTGCGCCTGCTTGGCCTTGCTGGCTTTCGCCTTGAAGCGGTCGATGAACTTCTGCAGGTGGGCGATCTTTTCCTTCTGCTTGGAGAAGGCGGCCTGCTGCTGTTCGAGCTGCTGCGCGCGCAGCGTCTCGAAGCCGCTGTAGTTGCTGCCGTAGCGCGTGAGCTGCTGGTTCTCGATGTGCAGCGTGACGTTGGTCACCGCATCGAGGAATTCGCGGTCGTGGCTGATCACCACCAGCGTGCCCGCATAGCGCTGCAGCCAGCCTTCCAGCCAGACCAGGGCGTCCAGGTCCAGGTGGTTGGTCGGCTCGTCCAGCAGCAGCAGGTCGGAGGGGCACATCAGCGCGCGCGCCAGCTGCAGGCGCATGCGCCAGCCGCCGGAGAAGCTGTTCACGGGCCGATCCAGTTCGTCGACGCGGAAGCCCAGGCCGAGAATCAGCGCCTGCGCGCGTGGCACGGCATCGTGCTCGCCGGCATCCGCCATGTCCGAGTGCGCGTGGGCGATCGCCATGCCGTCTTCGCTGGCCTCGGCGCGCGCGAGCGCCTCGCGCAGCGCCATCAGGCGGACGTCGCCGCCCAGCACGAAGTCGGTGGCGGGCTCGTCGGTCTCGGGCATGTTCTGCGCCACCTGCGCCAGCTGCCATTGCGGCGGCACGAAGAAGTCGCCGCCGTCCTCGTGCAGGCTGCCATTGAGCAGGGCGAAGAGGGTCGACTTGCCGGCACCGTTGCGGCCCACCAGGCCCACTTTCTCGCCGGGATTGATGGTGACGCTGACGCGATCGAGCAGGACCTTGGCGCCGCGGCGCAGGACGACGTTGCGGAGGGTGATCACTTCTTGGTCAACTTCGCAAAAGCCTGCTCGAAGTCGGCCACGAGGTCGGCGGTCGCCTCGATGCCCAGCGAAACGCGGATCAGCGACTCCGCGATGTCCATGCTTTGCCGCATCTCCTGTCCCATCTCCCAGAAGATGGTGCGCGCCGCGGGCAGGGCCAGCGTGCGGTTGTCGCCGAGGTGGCTGGACTTGATCACCAGCTGCAGGGCGTCGAGCACGTCGTTGGGATCGCAGCCGTCGACCGTCTCGAAACTGAGCAGGCCGCCGAAGCCGCCGAACAGCTTGCCGGCACGCTCATGCTGCGCATGGCTTGCGAGGCCTGGATAGTGCACCTTGGAAACCAGCGGCTGCTTCTCCAGGCATTGCGCCACCGCCAGCGCATTGGCGCAGGTGCGGTCCATGCGCAGCGTCAGGGTCTCGGCGCCGGTGGCGATCCGGTGCCCATGCTCCGCCGACAGCGTGCCGCCCAGGTCGCGCAGGCCCTTCTTGCGGATCTGCAGCAGGCCCCAGGCAGTGGGCGGGCCCTTGCGGTACACCGGCAGCAGGTTGGGGTACTTGTCCCAGTCGAACAGGCCGGTGTCGGACACTGAGCCGCCCAGCGCGTTGCCGTGGCCGCAGATGCCCTTGGAGAGCGAATGGATCACCAGCGAGGCGCCGACCGCCTTGGGGCGGAACAGGTGCGGCGTGGTCAGCGTGTTGTCGACGATGTAGACGATGCCGCGCGGCGTGCAGAGCTTGCCGATGCCTTCCAGGTCGGCGACCTGGGTGCGCGGGTTGGCGATGGTTTCGGTGAACACCATGCGCGTGTTGGGGCGCAGCGCCTGTTCCACGTTCTTCGCGTCGGTGGCATCGACCAGCGTCGCTTCGCAGCCCATTTGCTGCAGCGTGTTGAACCAGCTCGCGGTGTTGCCGAACAGGAAGCGGCTGGCCACCACGTGGTCGCCGGCCTTCAGCAGCGCCATCATGGTGGAGACGATCGCGGCCATGCCGGTGGCGAAGCTCACCGTGCCGACGGCTTCTTCCATCAGCGTGACCTTGGCTTCCAGGGCGGCGGTGGTGGGGTTGCCCTGGCGGCCGTAGACGTAGCCGCTCTTTTCGCCCTGGAACACCGACACCAGGTCGGCCGTGCGCTCGTAGCCGTAGCCGGTGGCGACGTGCAGGGGCTTGTGGGTGGCACCGTGCTCGATGCCGGCGGCGCGGTCGGCGTGGAGGATGCGGGTGGAGAGGTCGCGGGTCATAGACCCGTATTTTCGCACCGCAGCAATGAAGGGGTCAGGCCAGGGCTTCTTTCGTGAGCAGCAGCACCTGGTCCTCGCCGGCGCTCGTCTCCAGCCAGACCGCTTCCAGCCTGGGAAAAGCCTGCTCGAAATTCGCCCGCTCGTTGCCGATCTCCAGCACCAGCACCCCGTGCTCGCTCAGGCGGCTGGCGGCCTGCTGCAGCAGCGTGCGGATGAAGTCCATGCCGTCGGCGCCGCCATGCAGCGCGAGCTCGGGCTCGGCGCGGTACTCCGCCGGCAGTGCCGCCATGCTCTGCGCATTGACGTAAGGCGGGTTGCACAGGATCAGGTCGTAGGGCCCGGGCAGGGCGCTCAAGCCGTCCGACTGCAGCAGCTTCACGCGCGCCTGCAGGCCATGCTTTTCGACATTGATGCCGGCCACGGCCAGCGCGTCCTCGGAGATGTCCGCGCCGTCCACCTCCACGTCGGGATAGCACATGGCCGCCAGCACCGCCAGGCTGCCGTTGCCGGTGCACAGGTCCAGCACGCGCTCGGTGCGGTCGCTGAGCCAGGGGTCGAGGATGCCTTCGGCCAGCAGCTCCGCGATGAAGCTGCGCGGCACGATGGCGCGCTCGTCGACGTAGAAGGGCACGCCTTGCAGCCAGGCCTCGCGCGTCAGGTAGGCGGCGGGCTTGCGCGTCGCGATGCGCTGGCGCAGCAGGTCGCGCGCCGCCGCCTCTTCGTGCGGCAGCAGCACGCGCTCGGCATGCGTGTCGAGTTCGTCGAGCGGCAGGCCCAGGTGCCACAGCACCAGCCAGACCGCTTCGTCGAAGGCATTGGTGGTGCCGTGGCCGAAGCTCACGCCGGCGGCGTCGAGCTCGCCCGCCAGCTGTTCGACCAGCGTGATGAGCTTCATGCGCGGTCCAGGTTCTCGATGACGCGCCGGTAGATGGCCGTCAGCGGCTCGAGGTCCGCCACACGCACGTGCTCGTCGATCTTGTGGATGCTGGCGTTGATGGGACCGAACTCGATCACCTGCGGGCAGATGCGCGAGATGAAGCGGCCGTCGCTGGTGCCGCCGGTGGTGGAGAGCTCCGTCTCCAGCCCGGTCTCGGCGCGGATCGCCTGCTGCACGGCGCCCACCAGTTCGCCGGGCGTGGTGAGGAAGGGCTGGCCGCCGACCACCCACTTCAGCTCGTAATCCAGGCCGTGCTTGTCGAGGACGGCATGCACGCGCCGCTGCAGGTCTTCCGCCTTGCTGACGCTGGCGAAGCGGAAGTTGAAGTCGATCACCACCGAGTTGGGGATGATGTTGGTCGCGCCGGTGCCGCCATGGATGTTGCTGACCTGGAAGCTGGTGGGCGGGAAGAAGTCGTTGCCGCGGTCCCATTCGGTGCGGGCCAGTTCATCGAGCGCCGGCATGGCCTTGTGGATCGGGTTCAGGCCCAGTTGCGGATAGGCGATGTGGGCCTGGATGCCCTTGACCGTGAGCTTGCCGCTCAGGCTGCCGCGGCGGCCGTTCTTGATCATGTCGCCCAGCTTCTCGACCGAGGTGGGCTCGCCGACGATGCAGAAGTCCAGCTTCTCGCCGCGCTTTTCCAGCTGTTCGCAGACGACCACGGTGCCGTCGACGCTCGGACCTTCTTCGTCACTCGTGACCAGGAAGGCAATGCCGATGTCCGGATCGGGGTTGCGCGCCAGGAATTCCTCCACCGCCACGGTGAAGGCCGCAATCGAGGTCTTCATGTCGGCGGCGCCGCGGCCATAGAGGAAGCCGTTGCGGTGGCTGGGCACGAAGGGATCGCTGGTCCATTGCTCCAGCGGGCCGGTGGGCACGACGTCGGTGTGGCCGGCAAAGACCAGGGTGCGGCCGCTGCGGCCGGGCCGCTTCGCCCAGAGATTGGTGACGCGGAAGTCGGCCGGGCCGCTGGTGATGGTCTCGCAGTGGAAGCCCAGCGGCTTCAGGCGGGCAGCGAGGATGGGTTGGCACTGCCCGTCCTCGGGCGTGACGGAGCGCTGCGCGATGAGCTGCTCGGCCAGGTGGAGCGTCTTGGACATCCCGCAAGTGTACGGGCGGCCCTGCGCGCCCTCAGTGCTTCACGTCGAGCGTGATCTCCGTGAACGACGGTTCGTCGTCCAGGTCCGCTTCGCTGTCGCCGTCGTTGCCGGTGTTTTCCGCGCCGGCCGAGGTGTTCTGCAGCCGCCATTGCAGGTTGGTCGGCGAGTCGGCGTAGGCCAGGCCTTCCTTCTTGTCGACGCTGCCGTCCATGATCAGGCGGGCGATGTCCATCTCGAAGGTCTGCGAGCCCTCGGCCATGGACTTTTCCATGGCTTCCTTCACGCCGGAGAAGTCGCCCTTCTCGATCAGCTCGGACACCAGCTTGCTGTTCAGCATCACTTCCACCGCCGGCGCGCGGCCGCCGCTCACGGTGCGCAGCAGGCGCTGCGAGACGATGGCCTTCAGGGCCGCCGCCAGGTCGCCGAGCATGGTCGGGCGCACTTCCACCGGGTAGAAGGACAGGATCCGGTTCAGCGCCTGGTAGCTGTTGTTGGCGTGCATGGTCGCCAGGCACAGGTGGCCCGACTGCGCGTAGGCAATCGCGGCCGACATGGTCTCGCGGTCGCGGATCTCGCCGATCAGGATGACGTCGGGCGCCTGCCGCAGCGCGTTCTTCAGCGCGGTCTGCAGCGACTGCGTGTCGCTGCCCACCTCGCGCTGGTTCACCACCGACTTCTTGTTCTGGAAGATGAATTCGACCGGGTCCTCGATGGTGAGGATGTGGCCGGTGACGCTGGCATTGCGGTGGTCCATCATCGCCGCCAGGGTAGTGCTCTTGCCGGCGCCGGTGGAGCCCACCATCAGCAGCAGGCCGCGCTTTTCCATGATCAGGTCGCCCAGGATCATCGGCACCGAGAGCGACGCCAGCGGCGGGATCTCGGTGGCGATGTAGCGGATCACCGCGGCGATCGAGCCGCGCTGGCGCATGGCGGAGAAGCGGAAGTTGCCGGCGCCTTCCACGGCGTAGGCCATGTTCAGCTCGCCGGTCTGGTCCAGTTCCTCCATGCGGTGGGCCGGCAGCACCTCGGCCAGCAGCGAACGGGTGGCGTCCGGCGGCAGCAGCTGGTTGTTGATCGGCAGCGCCTGGCCGTTGATCTTGATCATCGCCGGCGCGTTGGCCGAGAGGTAGACGTCGGACGCCTTCTTCTCGGACATCAAGCGCAGGATCCGCTCCATCGTTCCCATGGCCATGGCACTTCCTCCCTGGTAGTTAGTCGCGCAGCAGGTCGTTCAGGCTGGTGGAGGCGCGCGTCTTGGCATCCACCGTCTTGACGATGATCGCCGCGTAGGTGTTGTAGGCGGTGCCGTCGGCCGTCTTCTTGGGCATGCTGCCGCTGATCACCACGCTGCCGCTGGGCACGCGGCCGTAGATCATTTCGCCGGTTTCGCGGTTGAAGATGGGCGTGCTCTTGCCGATGTACACGCCCATGCCGATCACCGAGTTCTCTTCGACGATCACGCCTTCGACGACCTCCGAGCGGGCGCCGACGAAGCAGTTGTCCTCGATGATGGTCGGGTTCGCCTGCAGCGGCTCCAGCACCCCGCCCAGGCCCACGCCACCGGACAGGTGCACGTTCTTGCCGACCTGCGCGCAGGAACCCACGGTGGCCCAGGTGTCGACCATGGTTCCTTCGTCCACGTAGGCGCCGATGTTGACGTAGCTGGGCATCAGGATCGCGCCCTTGGCGATGAAGCTGCCGCGGCGGGCCACGGCGGGCGGCACCACGCGGACGCCGGTGGCCGCCATTTCCTCGGGCGACAGGTGCGAGAACTTGGTCGGCACCTTGTCGAAGAAGGCCAGTTCGCCGGCCTTCATGATCACGTTGTCGTTCAGGCGGAAGGACAGCAGCACCGCCTTCTTGATCCACTGGTGCACCGTCCATTGGCCCACGCCTTCGCGGGTGGCCACGCGCAGTTTGCCGATGTTGAGGTCAGCGATCACGTGTTCCACGGCTTCGCTGATTTCCTTGGAGGCGGAGCCGGCCGAGAGGGTGGCGCGGTTTTCCCACGCGGAGTCGATGATCTGCTGGAGCTGCTGGGTCATTGGAGTCTTCTTAACGCTTGCTTTGGACGAATTGCACGATGCGCTGCGCGGCTTCCAGGCATTCGGCGGTGTCGGCCACCAGGGCCATCCGCACCCGCCCGGCGCCGGGGTTCACCCCGCCGGCTTCGCGCGCCAGGTAGCTGCCCGGCAGCACGGTCACATTGTATTGAGCCAGCAGGTCGCGGGCGAAATCGGTGTCGCTTCCACGCACCCCGGCCCACAGGTAGAAGCTGGCATCGGGCAGCTTCACGTCCAGCACCTTGGCCAGCACCGGTTCCACCTCGGCGAACTTGCGGCGGTACTGCTCGCGGTTGTCGACGACGTGGGCCTCGTCGTTCCAGGCCGCCACGCTGGCGGATTGCACGATCGGGCTCATCGCGCTGCCATGGTAGGTGCGATAGAGCAGGAAGGCCTGGATGATCGCTGCATCGCCGGCCACGAAGCCGCTGCGCATGCCGGGCACGTTGCTGCGCTTGGACAGGCTGGTGAAGGCCACCAGCTTGCGGAAATCCGTGCGACCCAGCTGCGCCGCCGCTTCCAGCCCACCGAGCGGCGGCTCCTCGCGGAAATAGATCTCGCTGTAGCACTCGTCCGACGCGATCGTGAAGCCGTACCGGTCCTGCAGCGCGAACAGTTTTTTCCATTCCTCCAGCGGCATCACCGCGCCGGTGGGGTTGCCGGGCGAGCAGACGAAGATCAGTTGCGTCTTCTCCCAGGTGGACGCGGGCACGCTGTCCCAGTCGACGGCGAAGTTGCGCTTGGGGTCGCTCGGCGCGTAGTACGGCTCGGCGCCTGCCAGCAGGGCCGCGCCTTCGTAGATTTGATAGAACGGGTTGGGGCAAACGACCACCGCAGGCCGGGTCGGGTCGATCACGGTCTGGGCAAAGGCGAACAGGGCCTCGCGCGAGCCGTTCACCGGCAGGACCTGCCTTGCCGGATCGACCTGCAGGCCGTAGCGCCGCTGCAGCCAGCCCGCGCAAGCCTGGCGCAGTTCCGGCGTGCCGGCCGTGGGCGGGTAGCCGGACAGGTCGTGGCCGGGCGTGTCCATGGCCTTCGCCAGGGCATCCTTGATGAAGCGCGGCGTGGGGTGCTTGGGCTCGCCGATCCCCAGGCTGATGGGCCGGTAGGCGGGATTGGGCGTGACGCCGGCAAACAGCTGCCGCAGCCGCTCGAAGGGGTAGGGCTGCAGGCGGGACAACAAGGGGTTCATGGGGCGATTATCCCCGGGCCGGGTTCCGGTATCGCATCACGATACTCTTCGTAGCCACCGGCGCTTCCGCTGCGCAATTGCGCTACGCGGGCCGGCCCGCGACGGCACATTCGCGGCACAGGCATGTGCCTGGGTCACCTGGATTCCCATGAAGCTCCTTCTTCCCGCCGCCCTGCTGGCCGGCGCCGCGCTGGCAGGCTGCTACGTGGTTCCCATGGCGCCGGCCACGTCGGTTCCCGGGCCCACGGCGGTGGTGCCGATGGCGCCACCGGCGCCCATCACCTTCGCGGCGCGCCTCTACCCCGCCAACGACCAGGCCGCGCAGTACGGCATGGTGACGGCGGTGGTCAACAACGACCTGAACGGCCGCGGCTACTTCAGCACCAACATCGGCGGCGAAGCCTTCGCCGGCGAGGCCACCCGCGCCGCGGGATCGCAGAAGGACGGGGTGGCGAACGGCAGCGGCAACCGCGGGGGCTACATCAACTGCCGCTACACGATGAACACGCCGTCGCTGGGCACCGGCAACTGCCGCCTGAACAACGGCGCGGTGTTCACCATGCACGTGGGCGGAGGCTAAACCGGCGGCGCCTCGAACTTGAGGTGCCCGACGTAGACCAGCGCCTGCAGGCTGCGCACCGAGGGCACGTCGCCCTCGCGCATGTGCAGCAGGTCGGCGGGGCTGAGGAAGCGCGGGTCGGTCTCCGTCAGCGGCAGGCCGGCCCGCCGGTAGGCTTCCAGCACGAACTGCGAGCAGAAGAAGCGGTCGCTGCGCCCCAGCCCCAATTGCACGGCGCCCACGCCCTGCATGCAGTACTCGCGCACAAGCGCGGGCGTCAGGGGCAGTTCGCACAGGCGCCGCTCGATCGAGAAGGGCGCCTGCAGCATCACGCCCACCAGGTTGTAGTGCGTTCCCACGGTTTCCTGGACGAAGGCATGCATCCTCTCGACGTGCTCGGGGCGCACGCCGGGGTGGCGGAAGGCCACGACGGTCGATTCCTCGGCCAGCAGCGCGGGCAGGGCGCGCCTGCGGATGCCTTCGCCCACGGCCTCGGCGACCTGGCCATCGCCGACATAGAGCGAAGCATGGCTCACCGGCGACAGCGTCAGCAGGCGGATGCCCACCGAGGTGAAGGCGTTGGCCGAGGACAGCAGGATGTCGCCCGGCTGCAGCAGCTGCGCATCGACCGCCACCCCGCCGTTGGAAGGATTCAGTCCCGGGTGCTGCACCTGCAGCCGCGGCCTGGTGTCGGGCAGGTCGTCGGCGTAGAAGCGGGTGGCGCAGCCGGCCAGCAGGCAGAGGGGAGCGGCGGCGAGCAAGCGACGGCGAGAGGGCATGGGATTCATTCTAGGGAGGCTTGAAGCCGCGGCCGCAGTGGCTATTCTTCCTGGTCCGATCGACCAAGGAGAACGTCATGCAGCTGTCGCAAGCCAGGGTCACCACCATGCTGCCGGTCAAGGACATGGACCGGGCACGGGCCTTCTACGAGGGCAAGCTCGGGTTCCGCCCGGACGGCGGGCCCAGGGTGGACGGCCGGTACCAGTACGTGCTGGCCGACGGCGCCACCATCGCGCTGATCCCCCGCGAGGGCGGCACCAAGGCCGAACACACGGCCCTGAGCTTCCAGGTGCGCGACATCCGCGACGGCATCCGCACGCTGGAGCAGGCGGGCGTGGTGTTCGAGGACTACGACCTGCCCGGCCTGAAGACCGTGGAGCACGTCTGCGTGCTCGGCTCCGAAAAGGCCGCCTGGTTCCGCGACACCGAGGGAAATTACCTGTGCCTGCACGAGGATACTGCCTGAACAGGCAGGAGGACTTCGTTACTACCGGCGACGGGGGCGGGGCCGGGGCGCACGGTATCATCCCCGCTTCCATCGGAAGTCAGCGGGCAGAGGGTTCGTGCGTCTCACATCGATCAAGCTTTCCGGGTTCAAGTCCTTTGCCGAACCCACGAATTTCATGTTGCCCGGCCAGCTGGTCGGCGTGGTGGGCCCCAACGGCTGCGGCAAGTCCAACATCATGGACGCCGTGCGCTGGGTGCTGGGCGAGTCCAAGGCGAGCGAACTGCGCGGCGAGTCGATGCAGGACGTCATCTTCAACGGCACCACGCACCGCAAGCCGGCCTCGCGTTCGTCGGTCGAGCTGGTGTTCGACAACGCCGACCACCGCGCCGGCGGCCAGTGGTCGCAGTTCGCCGAGATCGCCGTCAAGCGCGTGCTGACGCGCGACGGCACCAGCAGCTACTACATCAACAACCAGCCGGTGCGCCGGCGCGACGTGCAGGACGTGTTCCTGGGCACCGGCCTGGGCCCGCGCGCCTACGCCATCATCGGCCAGGGCACGATCAGCCGGATCATCGAGTCCAAGCCGGAAGAACTGCGCCTCTTCCTGGAAGAGGCCGCGGGCGTGTCGAAGTACAAGGAGCGCCGCCGCGAGACCGAGAACCGGCTGCACGACACGCGCGAGAACCTCACCCGCGTGCAGGACATCCTGCGGGAACTGAACGCCAACCTGGACAAGCTGGAGAAGCAGGCCGAGGTGGCCGCGCGGTACAACCAGCTGCAGGCGGACGTCACGCTGAAGCAGCACCAGCTGTGGTACCTGAAGCGCGCCGAGGCCGAGGCCGACCAGGCCAAGATCAAGGCCGACGCCGACAAGGCCATCAACGACCTCGAGTCGCGCGTGGCCGACCTGCGCCGCATCGAGAGCGAGCTCGAGACCGTGCGCCAGGCGCACTACGCCGCCGGCGACCAGGTGAACCAGGCGCAGGGCCAGCTCTACGAAGCCAGCGCCGAAGTCGGCCGCCTGGAAGCCGAGATCCGCTTCGTGGTGGAAGGCCGCCAGCGCGCCGAACAGCGCCTGGTGCAGTTGAAGGAACAGACCGCCCAGTGGGCCGCCCGCAAGGAAGAAGCCGAAGCCGAGACCGAGAACCTGGCCGCGCTGGCCATGCAGGGCGAGGAGATGGCGACCACGCTCGCCGCGCAGGTGGAAGAGCAGGGCATGCAGCTGCCCGACCTGGAAGAGGCGCTGCGCCAGGCCCAGGCCCGCTCGCTGGAGCAGCGCGGCGCCGTCACCCAGGTGCAGCAGCAGATCCAGGTGCTGGCCGCCGACCAGCGCAACATCGAGGAGCAGTCGCGCCAGCTGAACCAGCGGCGCGAACGGCTGGTGACCGACCGCAACGCGCTGGCCGCGCCCGACGAGCAGCGCCTGGTCAACCTGCAGCAGCAGCTGGGCGCGGCGCAGGAAGCATCCGAGACCGCGGCCGCCCGCCTGCACGAATTGCAGGAGCAGGTGCCGCAGCTGGATGAAGACCGGCGTGGCCGCCAGCAGGACGTGAACACCCAGGGTGCGCGCCAGTCCGATCTGTCGGCGCGCATGGAAGCGCTCAAGGCGCTGCAGGAAAAGGTCCGTACCGACGGCAAGCTGCAGCCTTGGCTGGCCAAGCATGGCCTGAACGGCCTGCAAGGGCTGTGGACGAAGATCCACATCGAGCAGGGCTGGGAAAACGCGCTCGAAGCAGCGCTGCGCGAGCGCATGAACTCGCTGGAGGTCTCGCGCCTGGACATGGTGCGCGCCTTCGCCAACGATGCGCCGCCCGCCAAGCTGGCCTTCTATCACGCGCCGGCCGCCGCCGCCCCCGAGGGCGCCAGCGCGCTGCCGCGCCTGGCCGACCTGCTGCGCCTGAACGACGCGGGCCAGAAGGCGCTGCTGTCCGACTGGCTGCATGGCTGCTATACCGCCGCGACGCTGGAAGACGCGCTGGCCGCGCGCGACAAGCTGCAGCCCGGCGAATCCATCTACGTGAAGTCGGGCCACGCGGTCACGGCGCACAGCGTGAGCTTCTACGCGCAGGACTCCGAGCAGGCCGGCCTGCTGGCGCGCCAGCAGGAGATCGAGAACCTCGAGAAGCAGCTGCGCGCGCAGGTGCTGATCGCCGAGGAGTCGCGTTCCGCCCTGGTGCGGGCCGAGGCCGCCTACAGCGACGCCTCCCAGCGCCTGCTGACGGCGCGGCGCGAAGCCACCGAAACCCAGGGCCGCGCGCACGAGCTGCAGGTCGAGACGCTGCGCCTCACGCAACTGGCCGAGCAGACCCGCGCCCGCAGTGAACAGATCGCCGGCGACCTGGCGGAAGTCGATGCGCTGCTGGAGGAACTGCAGGAGCGCCGCGTGTCCGCCGAAGGCCGCTTCGAGGAACTGGACATGCAGCTGGCCGACAGCCAGGAGCGCCATGCCCAGCTCGACGAGCGCGTGATCGAGGCCGAGCGCAAGCTCGCGGAAGCGCGCGAGCAGCACCGCAGCCTGGAGCGGCAGGCGCAGGAAGCGACCTTCTCGCAACGCGCGCTGGAAGCGCGCAAGGGCGAGCTGCAGCGGGCGATCGAGACGGCCACGCAGCAGGCGGCCGCGATTGCCGGCGAGCAGGAGCGGGCGCAAAGCGAGCTGTCGCGCCTCACCGATGCCGCGGCGCAGGCGGGACTGCAAGGCGCCCTGCAGGTCAAGATGGAGCGCGAGCAGGCGCTGGGCGCCAAGCGCAGCGAATACGACGACCTCACCCTGAAGCTGCGCGCGAGCGACGAGCGCCGCCTGCAGCTGGAGCGCGAGCTCGACCCGCTGCGCCAGCGCATCGTCGACATGCAGCTGAAGGAACAGGCGGCGCGCCTGGGCCTGGAGCAGTACACGACGCTGCTGACCGACGCGCAGGCCGACCTCGAGGCCGTGGGCAAGTCGATCGAGGAAAAGAACGTGCGCCTCTCGGGCCTGCAGTCCGAGATCGACCGCCTGCACCGCGAAGTGGCGGCGCTGGGCGCGGTGAACCTCGCGGCGCTGGAAGAGCTTTCGACCGCGCGCGAGCGCAAGCAGTTCCTGGACGCCCAGTCGGCCGACCTGAACGAAGCGATGGTCACGCTGGAAGACGCCATCAAGAAGATCGACGGCGAGACCCGTGAACTCCTGGGCAGCACCTTCCAGACCGTCAACGAGCACTTCGGCCGCATGTTCCCCGAGCTGTTCGGCGGCGGCAACGCGAGGCTGGTGATGACGGGCGAGGAGATCCTCGACTCCGGCGTGCAGGTGATGGCGCAGCCGCCCGGCAAGAAGAACCAGACCATCCACCTGCTCTCGGGCGGCGAGAAGGCGCTGACGGCCATCGCGCTGGTGTTCGCCATCTTCCAGCTGAACCCCGCGCCTTTCTGCCTGCTGGACGAGGTGGATGCGCCGCTGGACGATGCCAACACCGAGCGCTACGCCAAGCTGGTGAGCGCGATGAGCAAGGGCACCCAGTTCCTGTTCATCAGCCACAACAAGATCGCGATGGAAATGGCCGAACAGCTGATCGGCGTGACCATGCAGGAGCAGGGCGTCTCGCGCATCGTGGCGGTGGACATGGAGTCCGCCGTGTCGATGGTCGAAGCAGCATGAGCGGATTCACCGTCGGCCTCGCCATCATCGGCGGGCTGGTGCTCGCCGCGCTGGTGGCCTGGAACGCCTGGGTCACGCGGCGCAACACGCCGCGCCAGCCGGACCTGCCGACCACCATCCAGGCGACGATGCCCATGGACCGGCCCGACGGCCCGATCGAGCCGACCCTGGACGCGGAAGAGGAAGAAGGCCCGCTCGGCGCGCTGCCCCTGCCGGAGAAGAAGCCGGGGCTCGACAACCTGATCGACGTGCTGGCCGGCATTGCCGTCGACGCGGCCGTGGCCGGCGAAGCCGCGCTGGCCGCGCTGCCGCCCACGCGCCGCGCCGGCAGCAAGCCCTTTGCCATCGAAGGCCGCAACGAAGTGACCCAGGAATGGGAAACGCCGCGCGCCGGCGAGCGCTACACCGCCTTCCAGGCCGGCGTGCAGATGGCCAACCGCAACGGCGCGCTGAACGACATCGAGTACTCCGAGTTCGTGATGAAGGCGCAGGCCTTTGCCGATGCGATCAACGGCTCGCCCGAATTCCCGGAGATGCGCGACGAGGTGGCGCGGGCGCGCGAGCTGGACCAGTTCGCCAGCTCGCACGATGCCCAGCTCAGTTTCACGCTGCGGGCGCGCAATGCCGCCTGGAGCCCGGGCTACGTCAACCAGCATGCCGCACGCCAGGGCTTCGTCGCCGGCGTGATTCCGGGCCGCATGGTGCTGCCCGCCAGCGCGCCGGGCGGGCCGGCGGTGCTGGGGCTGTCGTTCTCGACGGCGGCCGCGCTGGCGGACGACCCCGCGCAGTCCGCGATCCGCGAACTGACCCTGAGCCTGGACGTGCCGCAGGTGCCGCGCAGCGAGCAGCCTTTCGTGCGGATGCGCGATGCGGCGATCGCCCTGGCCGCCGCGATGGACGGACTCATCACCGACGACGACGGCCGCGTGATCCCGGCCGAGGCGCTCGACGTGATCGGCAACGACCTCGAGCAGCTGTACGACACGCTGGATGCGCGGGATCTCTCCGCAGGTTCGCCGCAGGCGCGGCGCCTCTTTTCCTGACCATGGCGATTCCGGCCGGAGACCAGGAGCGCGCCGACGCCTTGCGCGAGCTGCTGCACCACCACGCCCACCAGTACTACGTGCTCGACGCGCCGTCGATTCCGGACGCCGAATACGACAAGCTGTTCCGCGAGCTGCAGGCGCTGGAGGAGAAGTACCCCGAGCTGCTGACGCCCGACTCGCCGACCCAGCGCGTCGGCGGCGCCATCCTCGAGGGCTTCGCCAAGGTGCGACACCAGGTGGCCATGCTGTCCATCCGCACCGAGACCGACATCGAGGCCAGCGGCGCGCAGAACTTCGACCTGCGGGTGCGGCGCGAACTGGGCTTGAAGGAAGGCGACCCGCCGGTCGAATACGTCGCCGAGCTGAAGTTCGATGGCCTGGCGATGAACCTCCGCTACGAGGACGGCCGGCTGGTGCAGGCGGCGACGCGCGGCGACGGCGAGATCGGCGAAGACGTCACGCAGAACATCCGCACGGTTGGCCAGGTTCCGCTGAAGCTGCACGGCAAGGACATCCCGCCCGTTCTCGAGGTTCGCGGCGAGGTCTACATGCGCCGCGACGACTTCGAGAAGCTCAACGAGCTGCAGCGCGAGAAGATCGCCAGGGGCGCGAAGAACGAGAAGACCTTCGTCAATCCGCGCAATGCCGCGGCCGGGGCGGTGCGGCAGCTCGATCCGGCCATCGCGCGCCAGCGGCCCTTGAGCTTCTACGCCTACGGCTGGGGCCAGATCGAAGGCGGGCCGACCTTCGAGACCCATTACGAACTGCTGCAGGCGCTCAAGGCCTGGGGCCTGCCGGTCTCGGAGCGTACCGTGCTCGCGAACGGTGCCGACGACCTCATCGCCTACCACCAGGCGGTGGGACGCGACCGCGACGGCCTGCCCTTCGACATCGACGGCGTGGTCTACAAGGTGAATTCGCTGGCCTTGCAGAAGCAATTGGGCTTCGTCACGCGCGAGCCGCGCTGGGCGGTCGCCCACAAGTTCCCGGCGCAGGAGCAGCTGACGACCGTGGAAGCGATCGACATCTACGTCGGCCGCACCGGCAAGCTCACACCGGTCGCGCGGCTGCAGCCGGTGTTCGTCGGCGGCGTCACGGTGACCAACGCCACGCTGCACAACGAAGACGAGGCGCGGCGCAAGGACGTGCGCGTCGGCGACACGGTGATCGTGCGGCGCGCGGGCGACGTCATTCCCGAAGTGGTTTCCGTCGTTGCCGAGAAGCGCGTGCCGGGCGCGGCGCAGTTCACCATGCCGCATACGTGCCCGGTCTGCGGCTCCGCAGCCGTGCGCGAAGAGGGCGAGGCCGACTACCGCTGCACGGGGGGGCTTTTCTGCGGCGCGCAGCGCAAACAGGCGATCCTGCATTTCGCGCAGCGCCGCGCGCTGGATGTCGAAGGCCTGGGCGAGAAGCTGGTCGACCAGATGGTGGAGGCCGGCGTCATCCGCACCTTGCCGGACCTGTACCGGCTGGGGCTGGCCAACCTCGTGGCCCTGGAGCGCATGGGCGAGAAGTCCGCGCAAAACCTGCTGGCGGGCCTGGAGCAGTCGAAGAGCACGACGCTGCCGCGCTTCCTCTACGGGCTGGGCATCCGCCACGTCGGCGAATCGACCGCGCGCGACCTGGCGCGGCATTTCGGCAAGCTCGACGCGATCATGGAAGCCGGGGTGGAGCGCCTGCTCGAGGTGCCCGACGTAGGCCCCATCGTGGCGGAAAGCGTGCATGCCTTCTTCCAGCAGCCGCACAACGTCGAAGTGATCGAGCAGCTGCGCGCCTGCGGCGTGCATTGGGAAGAAAGCGAGCCGGTGGCCCAGGCGCCCAAGCCCCTCACGGGCAAGACGGTGGTCCTCACCGGGACCTTGCCCACGCTGTCGCGCGACGAGGCCAAGGAAATGCTGGAAGCCGCCGGCGCCAAGGTGGCCGGGTCGGTCAGCAAGAAGACCGATTACGTGGTCGCGGGCGCGGAAGCAGGCAGCAAGCTGGAGAAGGCGCAGGCGCTCGGGGTGGCGGTGCTGGACGAAGAGGGACTGCGGAAGCTGCTGGCCGGGGCGGCCTGAGCAGCTAGATCGTCGGCGGCCGGTGTTCGGGCCGCCGCCACAGCCAGTACAGCAGCGCCGCCATCGCGGCCACCAGCCCGATGGCCGCCAGCATCCACTTCTGCGGCGCCACCATCAGCAGCGTCGCGGCGCTGGCGGACATCATCACGGTGGCGATCCACTTGCCCGAACGCGGCACCACGCCGAACTCTTCCCAGTCCAGCAGCAGGTGGCCGAAGCGCGGATGCGTGTGCAGCCAGCGGTGCAGCCGCGGCGAGCTGCGGGAAGCCGCCCAGGCCGCCACCAGCAGGAAAGGCACCGTGGGCATCACCGGCAGCACGATGCCGATGACTCCGAGCAGGATGCAGACCCCGGCCAGCGCCAGCAGCAGCCAGCGCGCGGGGCCGCTGAGCGTGCGGGTGTTGGCAGAGGGTTCGTTGGCCATGGAAGCAAGATAGCAGCAGCCCCGGGTACGCGTGGTGCGCAATCGCACATGCCCATAAGGAAAGGCGGAAATGTGGAATGCGTCCGGCCGAGCTGGGCAGTCGTGGGGTCGGTCCGGGATCAGGGGCCGCGCCGGGCCACAGTTGCGTCCGGCCTTCGATGGAGTGCAAACTGGGCGAAAACGGCGGAGGAACTCATGACCTTGCTGGATCTTCGTGCCTTGCGCAAGCATCGTGGACTCAGCCAGGCATCGCTGGCGAAGGCGATCGGTCTTTCGCAGAAGCGGGTGTCGGCAATGGAACTTCGCCCAGGTTCCATCACTGCCGCTCAACTCGAGCGCGTGCTCGAAGCGCTTGGTTTTGCCTTCCACTTGAAGGCTCTGGAGGAGTGGGTGCCGTCCAGGGGATTGGGGGATGGCAGCGGATCCGCGGTATACGTGCTACCCCATAAAGTGCTGCCCGTCTTGAAAATCGGCAAGGCGAATGATGTCCTGCTGCGCGCCGACCTACTCGAAGGCGCCGACGTGCTGCGAGGGCGCCAGTTGCTGGTGGATTCGGAGGCCGCGGCTTACAACCTCGAGAGCGTTCTGCACCGCGCATTCCGTCCCTGGCGATTGACGGCTTATGAAGCTGCAAGGCTTGGTGTCGGGGCAAGCGGCGCGACGGAGTGGTTCCGGGCGGACTGCACGGAAAAGGTCATGAGCTTCCTGGCGGCGAACGGCGCGATTCTTGGTTTCGCGATAGCGCCGGTGGCGCCGGATCCCGCCGCTGACCCGGAGTCCAAAGTCCTGTTGGGAATATTTGACTGAAATTCCCATAGAGAATAAACTCAAACTATTCCCGAAAGGAATAGCGTGCAACACGTCCTCTTGACGGCTTCCCAAGTCGGCCACTATTTGCAGTCGGCCCGCAAAGCGGCGGGCCTGTCGCAGGCGGAGCTCGCTCTGCGCATCGGCCTGGGGCAATCGCGGCTCTCCAAGCTGGAGCAAGACCCCGCCAGCTTGACCGTGGACCAACTATTGCGGATTTGCGGCGCGCTTCGGCTCGACCTCAGTGTGGCTCCCAAGCCTGACGGTCCCCTCGCAACCGGCAGCGAGTGGTAGGCATGGCGGGCCGCCGCTCCCACGCACGCGCCCTATCCATCTGGTCCAACGGGGAGCGGGTGGGAACCTGGCGATTGCCTGGACGGGACGACGCTGAATTGCACTACGACCCGGCCTGGCGGGCTTCCCCCGCCGGCCGCCCGCTTTCGCTGTCCCTGCCGTTTGCCATCGACGACGCCCCTTTGCGGGGACGGCGCGTCACCAGCTACTTCGAGAACCTGTTGCCGGACAGCGCAGAGATTCGCAGGCGGCTGGTCCGGCAAACCAAGGCGGCTTCCGATCAAGCCTTCGACCTGTTGCAGGCGATCGGCCGCGATTGTGTCGGCGCCGTGCAACTGCTTCCGGAAGGTTCCGTTCCCTCGGGCGTGGATCGCATCGAAGGCACGGAGCTTTCGGAGGAGGACGTTGCGCGCTACCTGGAACGCGTGACCGAGCCGCCCGGTCTGGCTGGCCTGGAGGCCGGCGAGGACGATTTCCGCCTGTCGCTGGCCGGGGCCCAGGAGAAGACCGCATTGCTCTGGCACCAAGGGAAGTGGCTGCGGCCGCACGGTGCGACGCCGACGACGCACATCTTCAAGCTGCCCCTCGGCCTGGTCGGCAACCGGAAAGTCGACCTGTCGACATCGGTCGAAAACGAGTGGCTGTGCCTCAACCTGATGCGCGAACTGGGTTTGCCGGTGCCGAACTGCGCCATTCTCCGATTCGGCGACCACCGCGTGCTGGCGGTGGAGCGTTTCGATCGCGCGTTGCATTCCTCCGGGCGCTGGTGGCTGCGCCTGCCGCAGGAAGACTTCTGCCAGGCACTCGGCTTGCCTCCTGAACGCAAGTATGAAGCCGACGGTGGCCCTGGCTTGCGCGACCTGGCGCGTGTCCTCGCGCAGTCCGAGAACTCGCGCGAAGACACTTCCACGTTGCTGGCGGCCCACGCCTTCTACTGGATGCTGGCCGCCCCGGACGGACACGCCAAGAACTTCAGCCTGCGCTTGTTGCCGGGCGGCCGCTATCGCCTCTGCCCGCTGTATGACGTCGTCTCCATCTGGCCGGTCGTAGGTGCAGCCGACAACCAGTGGTCATGGCACAAGGCCAGGATGGCGATGGCGCTGCTCGGCCAGAACAAGCACTATCACTTCAAGAACGTCGTGCGCCGCCACTTCGATACCACTGCGTTTCAATGCGGCCATGGGCGCGACGCAGCTTCCATCCTCGAGCCCTTGCTGGCCCGCCTGGAGACTGCAATCGACGCTGTCGGCGCCCGGCTGCCCGCTGGATTTCCGCAGCGCGTATCGGACGCGATATTCACCGGCCTGCGCCGGAGCTCGGCGTCGCTGGCCGCAGCCGCTATGCTCCCTCCATGACCGTCCGAGAAATCCTGAAGATGGGCGACGAGCGCCTGCTGCGCGTCGCCCCGCCGGTGCAGAAGTTCGGCACGCCCGAGCTGCGCGCGCTGATCGCCGACATGGAAGACACGATGAAGGCCGCCAACGGCGCCGGCCTGGCCGCGCCGCAGATCGGCGTCGACCTGCAGCTGGTGATCTTCGGCACCGACACCGTCAACCCGCGCTACCCCGACGCACCGCCCGTGCCACGCACCGTGCTGCTCAATCCGGTGATCACGCCACTGGGCGGCGAGGAAGAAGAGGGCTGGGAAGGCTGCCTGTCGGTGCCCGGCCTGCGCGCGATGGTGCCGCGCTACACGCGCATCCGCTACACCGGCTTCGACGAGAAGGGCCAACCGATCGACCGCGTGGCGGAAGGCTTTCATGCTCGCGTGGTCCAGCACGAGTGCGACCACCTCGTCGGCAAGCTCTACCCGATGCGGGTGCGCGACTTCACGAAGTTCGGCTTCACCGAAGTGCTGTTCCCGGGGCTGGACGCCGAACAGGACGACTGAATGGAGCCGGCTCGCAAGGCACGCGCGGTGACGGTTCTGTGCGTGCTGCTGGCCGCCGCCGCGGCGCAGGCCGCGGACTGGCCGCGCCAGCGCGGACGCGGCGGCCCCGCCTGCGAGCAGGCGATGCAGCTTGCCACGGCGCAGTTCCGTTCCCCGATCTTCCATCTGTATGCCCCGCCGGCCCTGCCGTCCGGATTCGGCAGCACCCCGATCCTGGGGATCACGGACATCGACATCTCCGGCGGGGATGCCATCGTCCACGATGCGGAGCTGTTCAACAAGCTGGCCCAGGTCGGTGACGAAGCGGGCCGCAGCGTCTACTGGCAGCGCACGCCGGGCAATGCGCCCCGCCTGGTCCTGCAGGAGTCCTCCTTCGGCTGGCGCGGCGACCAGTATTCCCTCTACGCCTTGCCGGCCGCGGTCGCGCCCGAAGCCTTTCTGGCGGCCACCGGCACGCGCACCGGGAGCCCGTCGTATCCCGCCGTCGTCGCCGGCACCTGGCGGCCGCCTCTGCTGTTCCGCCACGGCGCCGGCGCGTCGCTGTGGCTGCTGCATCCGGGCGAGCCCTACGCCTTCCTGGCGCCCTGGCGCGTGTGGACCGTCACCCCGGGCGGGGTGCAGCAGGAGTGCGAGATCGAGTTCCGCCCTCCGGTGCGCGCAGCCACGCAGCTCCTGCCCGCCCCCGTGCGTCGTCTTGCGGCGCTGCTCGACGCGGCGCTGGGCCCGGGCAACAACGAAGGGACGCTGCAGCCGACGGCCAGGTTGCGGGTCGAGATGGAGCACCTCTGGGCCAATGCGGCCATGCGGCCATGGGTCGTGGCCGAGCCTTACAACACCCGCGAGCAGGTGGATGCCGCGCTGGCGGCCTGGGCCCGGAGCGGCCGCAGCTATGGCCAGCTGCACCAGCGCATCCGGCAGCAGCTCCTGCCCGCGCAGGACGCCCTGGCGGCCTACTACGCAGCCAAGCTCGGCGGTTCGCGTGAAGAGGCTTCGGCGCTGGCTGCGCGCGTGGTGGACGGCGCTTACCGCTACAGCTTCGTCTTTCCCAGGTAGGCCTCGCGGCCGGGGGGCTGGCCGCGGCCGCCGTCCGGGTGAACAATGGCGGCGTCCCCCGAAAGGAGCCCTGCCATGGCCAACCTCGTGATCTGCTGCGACGGCACCTGGAACACGCCCGACGAACGCGACCGCGGCGTGCCCGTGCCGACCAACGTCGTGCGCATCTTCAACGCCGTGGCGCAGCGCGATGGGCGCGGCGCGGAGCAACAGCGCTACTACCACCCCGGCGTGGGCACCAATGGCAGCTGGTTCGACCGCATCGCCGGCGGCAGCACGGGCGCGGGCCTGGACCGCAACATCATGAGCGCCTACCGCGAGCTGTGCGACCGCTACCAGCCCGGCGACGCCATCTACCTGTTCGGCTTCAGCCGCGGCGCCTACACCGTGCGCAGCCTGGCCGGCTTCATCGGCCGCTGCGGCCTGCTCGCCACGCGCGGCCGGGCCGAATCGGCGATCTGGCAGGACATCGAACGCCTCTTCCAGCAAGGCTATCGCCGCCGCGTCGAGTCGCGCGACCAGCAGTCCTGGAAGAACCTCGCCTTCCACGAAGGCGGCGCGGCCGTGCCCATCCGCTTCCTGGGCGTATGGGACACCGTCGGCGCGCTGGGCATTCCCGACGACATGGCCTTGCTGAACCTGCTGGACAACCTGGACGACCACACCTTCCACGACACCATGCTGGGCACGCACATCCAGGTGGCGCGCCATGCGGTGGCGCTCGACGAGATGCGCGCCACCTTCCAGCCGACGCTGTGGTCGGTGCGGGCGGGGCAGGACGCGAAGCAGGTCTGGTTCCCGGGCGTGCACAGCGACGTCGGCGGCGGTTACCGCGAGACCGGCCTCTCCGACGGCGCGCTGGCGTGGATGATCGGAGAGGCGCGCCGCACGGGCCTGGCCTTCGACGATCGCATGGTGGAACAGATCCGGCCCTCGCACCTGGACGTGCTGCACGATTCCTGCGACGGCCCGTTCCTGCTGCTGCCCACGCAGCCGCGCTGTGCTCCGCTGCTGTCCGCATCCGACGCGCCCTTGCATCCGTCGGTGATCGCGCGGCAGAAGTCGCCGCCCATCCACCAGTGTCCGTACCGCGAAGACCGCACGATCGCGCATCTGGTGCCGGCTGACGTGAAGGTGTTCGCCGCGCAGCCCTGGAACGCAACGGGCCTCTGGCTCGAGGCCGGCCGGCGCTACCGGTTCCGGGCGGACGGCGAGTGGATGGATGCGTCCATCAAGTGCGGGCCGGACGGCAGCGGCGACGGCCATTTCCAGCTGGGCAAGCTGGCGCAGCTGGGCGGCACGGCGCTGGGGCTGGCGGAGGAAGCGTGGAAGAAGGCGACGGGCAACCGCGCCGCCGACTTCAAGTTCACGCGTAGGCACGAGAACATGCCCTGGTTCTGCCTGGTGGGCGCGATCGCCAACGGCGGCGGGGTCGACGAGCGCCAGCACCTGGCGCCGCACGAGAGCTTCGCGATCGGCAAGGGCTGCGACTACACGCCGCAGAAGTCAGGCTACTTCTACGCCTATGCCAACGATGCCTGGAACTACTACGGCAACAACCGCGGGCGGGTGAACCTCGCGGTGGCCTGAAACATGGTCATCCCGGCCTCGAGCCGGGATCCACCTCCCGTGGCTCCATCGGCCGCGGGAGATGGATTGCGGGTCAAGCCCGCAATCACACGCTGCGCTTATTCCGCCTTGATGCCGCGCATGATGATCACGCCGCCGAGCAGGGCGGTGTCGGCCTTGATGCGGTTGGCCAGGCCTTCGGCGTTGGTGCCCGCCACCTGCCAGCCTTGCTGGAACAGCTTGGAGCGCACTTCCGGCGAGCGCGCGATGTCGGCGATCAGCTGCGAGAGCTTGGCGACGATCGGCTTGGGCATGGACTGGGGCGCGGCGGCGGCCGTCCAGATCTCCAGCTGGAAGCCGCGGATGCCCTGCTCGTTCAGGCTGGGGTACTGGGGCACCAGCGGGCTGCGGCTGGTGGAGGTCACGCCCACGGCCTTCAGCTTGCCGGCCTTGATCTGGGCATCGGCCAGCGCGGGCGGCAGCAGGGCCAGCTGGATCTGCCCGCTGATCATGGCGTTGATCACCTGCGGGTTGCCCGGGTAGGGCACGTGCACGGGGTCGATGTTGGTCTTGGTCTTCAGCAGTTCCATGCCGATGTGGCCCACGGTGCCGACCCCGGGCGAGCCGTAGCTCCACTTGGTGCCGCCGTTGCGCGCCGCCAGGAAGAACTCCTGCGCGTCCTTGAAGTTGGCGGTGGCGGGCGCGGTCAGCAGCAGCGGCGCGGTGCCGATCAGGCTGATCGGCTGGAAGGCCTTCAGAGGATCGTAGGGCACCGCCGGGTTCAGCATCTTGGCGATGGTCATGTTGCCGTTGATCATCACGCCGATGGTGTGGTCGTCGTTCGCCTTGGCGATGAAGTCGGCGGCGATGTTGCCGCCCGCGCCGACCTTGTTGTCGACGATGACCGGCTGGCCCAGCGCCTTCGACAGCGGCTCGGCGATCGTGCGCGCCACCAGGTCGGGGGTGGAGCCGCCGGGGAAGCCGACGACGATGTGCACGGGCTTGGTGGGCCAGTTGGCGGCGGTGGCCTTCGACTGGGCGAACGAGGCGCCGGCGGCGGCGACGAGGGCCAGCAGCACGAAGCCGCGGCGGGCGGAAGTCTTCAACATCATCGGTCCTTGAGAAGCAAGCGGCCCTAGAACGGGCCGAACCGCCGATGGTAGCGCGGGAGAAAAGGGTCGCCGGCCGGGGCTTTAGGAATATTCCGTAAGCGCCCCGCGGCCGTCAGGCAGCCATCAGGCGGAGATCGCCTCCAGCAGCTCCGTCTCGATCTCGATCTGCCGCTTGTTCTGCTGCAGCTCGGGGCCGTCGATCAGGAAGGTGTCTTCCACGCGTTCGCCCAGCGTGCTCACCTTGGCGAGCTGCAGGTTGATCTTGTGCCGCGCCAGCACCCGCGCGATGGAATAGAGCAGGCCGACGCGGTCGCTGGCCGAGATCGACAGCAGCCAGTGCTGCGCCTTCTCGTCCGGCCGCAGGTCGATGCGCGGCTTGACCGGGAAGCTGCGCACGCGGCGCGACACGCGGCCGCGGCTGGGCGCCGGCAGCGGGCCGGCCTCGGCGATGACGCTGGCCAGTTCGACCTCGGCCATCGAGCACAGCTCGCGGTAGTGGTCGGGCATCATCGAAGTCACCACCTGGAAGGTGTCGAGCGCATAGCCGTTGCTGGCGGTGTGGATCTTGGCGTCCAGGATGCTGAAGCCGGCCTGGTCGAAGTAGCCGCAGATGCGCGCGAAGAGGTCGGGCTGGTCCGGCGTGTAGACCAGGATCTGCAGGCCTTCGCCCACCGGCGACAGCCGCGCGCGCACGATGGCCTTGGTGCTGCCCACGTGGCGCGAGAGGTGCCGGGTGTGCCAGGCGATGTCGCCGGCCTCGTGGCGCATGAAGTAGCCCACGTCCAGCGTGTCCCACAGCTTCTTGTGCGCCTCGAAGGGCAGGGCGTGCAGCTGCAGCTGCACCAGCGCCTCGCGCTTGCGCGCTTCCACCTCCGCCTGCGGATCGGGGGCGCGGCCGCCCAGCACGCGCAGCGTGTAGCGGTACAGGTCCTCCAGCAGCTTGCCCTTCCAGGCGTTCCACACCTTGGGGCTGGTGCCGCGGATGTCGGCCACCGTCAGCAGGTACAGCGCGGTCAGGTAGCGCTCGTTGCCCACGCGCTGCGCGAAAGCGGCGATCACGTCCGGGTCGCCCAGGTCTTCCTTCTGCGCGACGCGGCTCATCGCCAGGTGGTTCGCGACGAGGAACTCGACCAGCTTGCAGTCTTCGACCGGAATTGCGTGCTGCTTGCAGAAACGTCGCACTTCGCGCGCGCCCAGCTCGGAATGGTCGCCGCCGCGGCCCTTGGCGATGTCGTGGAACAGCGCGGCGGTGTAGAGGATCCAGGGCTTGTCCCAGCCGGCCGCCAGCTGCGAGCAGAACGGATATTCGTGCGCGTGCTCCGCCATGAAGAAGCGGCGCACGTTGCGCAGCACCATCAGGATGTGCTGGTCCACGGTGTAGACGTGGAACAGGTCGTGCTGCATCTGGCCGACGATGCGGCGGAACACCCACAGGTAGCGCCCCAGCACCGAGGTCTGGTTCATCAGCCGCATCGCATGCGTGATGCCCTGCGGCTGCATCAGGATGGCGCGGAAGGTGGCGTGGTTGGCCGGGTCGTTGCGGAAGTCCGAATCCATCACCTTGCGCGCGTTGTACAGCGCCCGCAGGGTGCGCGCCGACAGGCCCTTGACGCCGGGCGTCGTCTGGTACAGCAGGAAGGTCTCGAGGATCGCGTGCGGGTGGCGCAGGTAGAGGTCGTCGCTCGCCACTTCGATGAGGCCGGCCTTTTCCAGGAAGCGCTCGTTGATCGGACGCGCCTGCGCGCCGGCGGGGTTGAGCCGCTCCTCGATGTTCAGCAGCAGGATCTGGTTCAGCTGCGCCACCGCCTTGGCGGCCCAGTAGAAGCGCTTCATCAGCCGCTCGCTGGCGCGCTCGAGGGGGCGGCCGTCGGGCCGCATCACGGTCTTGTAGCCGAAGGCTTCGGCCACCGCGTTCTGCAGGTCGAACACCAGCCGGTCCTCGCGCCGGTTCGCCACAAGGTGCAGGCGCGCACGGATCAGGCTCAGCAGCGCCTCGTTGCGCTTGATCTGCCGCGCCTCGAAGCCGGTCGCCAGGCCGTTGCGCGCCAGCTCGTCCCAGCTGCGGCCGAAGCCCGCGGCATTGGCCACCCACAGGATGACCTGCAGGTCGCGCAGGCCGCCGGGCGACTCCTTGCAGTTCGGCTCCAGCGAATAAGGCGTGTTCTCGAACTTGTTGTGCCGCTGGCGCATCTCCAGCGTCTTGGCGACGAAGAAGGCGCGCGGGTCGAGCCCGGCGCGAAAGCGCTCCTGGAAGGCGGCGAAGAGCTTGCGCGAGCCGGTGATCAGGCGCGACTCCAGCAGGCTGGTCTGCACCGTGACGTCCGCGGCCGCCACGGCGACGCATTCCTCCAGCGTGCGTACGCTGGAGCCGATCTCCAGCCCCGCGTCCCAGCAGCTGCCGATGAACTCCTCGACGCGGCGCTTGAGCACCGGGTCGTGCTCGGGCGAGATGCCGTCGGGCATCAGCAGCAGGACGTCGACGTCGGAATGCGGAAAGAGTTCGCCGCGGCCGAAGCCGCCGACGGCCACCAGCGCAACGCCGGCGGGCAGGCCCGCGCGGGCCCAGAGCTTCTTAAGTGCTTCGTCGGCCAGCGCGGTGAAGGCCTGCAGCAGGCCCTTGATGGCGCGCGTCGAGCCGGCTTCGGACTGCAGCGTCGCCAGCAGGCCGGCCTTGCCGGCCTTGTAGGCCTCGCGGATGGCAGCGACTTCTGCTCCCGCGACGGCGGGCGACGCGGCTGGAAGGTTCATCCCTTGACGAAAGCGGGCGGCGGCGGGCTGCCTTCCGAAAGGGTCATGACTTCATAGCCCGTCTCGGTGACCAGCACGGTGTGTTCCCATTGCGCCGACAGCGAATGGTCCTTGGTGACGATGGTCCAGCCGTCGTTGCCGAGTTCCTTCACGTCGCGGCGGCCGGCGTTGATCATCGGCTCGATCGTGAAGGTCATGCCGGGCTGCAGTTCCTCCAGCGTGCCGGGCTTGCCGTAGTGCAGCACCTGCGGCTCTTCGTGGAAGTTGCGGCCGATGCCGTGGCCGCAGAATTCGCGCACCACGCTGAAGCCCTGCGACTCGGCGAACTTCTGGATCGCGAAGCCGATGTCGCCCAGGCGCGCGCCCGGCTTCACCAGCATGATGCCGTGCCACATCGCGTCGTAGGTGACGGCCACGAGCCGCTTGGCCGCGATGGACGCTTCGCCGACGATGAACATGCGGCTGGTGTCGCCGTACCAGCCGTCCTTGATGACGGTGACGTCGACGTTGACGATGTCGCCCTTCTTCAGCGGCTTGTCGTTCGGGATGCCGTGGCAGACGACGTGGTTGACCGAGGTGCACAGCGAGGCCGGGTAGGGCGGGTAGCCGGAAGGCTGGTAGCCCAGGGTGGCGGAGATGCTGCCCTGCTTCTTCATGTGCTCGGCGGCCAGCCGGTCGATGTCCTTGGTGGTGATGCCGGGCTTGATGTGGGGCGTGAGGTGGTCCAGCACCTCGGCGGCCAGCCGGCCGGCGGTGCGCATGCCTTCGATGCCTGCTTGGTCTTTGTACGTGATGCCCATGGGGAGCGATTATCCCAGAGCCGGTAAAATCCCGGGTTCCCCTCCCGCGGCATTCCCCTACCAGGCTCCACACAGTGTCCCTGCACATCACCGAGTACGAGGGCGGCCAAGCCCTCAGCGACTTCCGGATCCAGCAACTCCTGCCGCGCCTGCAAGCGGTGCACCCCAAGATCGCCGGCGTCGCCGCGCGCTACGTGCACCTGGTGGCCAGCGACCATCCTTTCACCCCCGCGGAAAGCGAGCGGCTCGCGGCCCTGCTGACCTACGGCGAGCCCCATGCCGGTGCATCGGAAGGCGCGCTGGTGATCGTCACGCCGCGCCTGGGCACCGTATCGCCCTGGGCGTCCAAGGCTACCGACATCGCCCACAACTGCGGGCTGGCCATCCGCCGCATCGAGCGCGTCGTCGAGTACCGGCTGCAGATGGAGCGCGGCTGGCTGGGCCAGGGCAAGCTCGATGGCCGGCAGCTGGGCGCCGTCGCCGCGCTGCTGCACGACCGGATGACCGAGAGCGTGGTGGCCGAGCGCGGGGAAGCGCGCCGCCTGTTCACCGAGCTCGATGCCCAGCCGATGGAGCACGTGCCGGTGCTGGCCGGCGGCCGCGCCGCCCTGGAAGGGGCCAACACCCGCTTCGGCCTGGCCCTGGCCGACGACGAGATCGACTACCTGGTGACCGCTTTCCAGCGCCTCGGCCGTGACCCGACCGACGTGGAGCTGATGATGTTCGCGCAGGCGAACAGCGAGCACTGCCGCCACAAGATCTTCAATGCCAGCTTCGCCATCGACGGCGTGGCGCAGGACAAGAGCCTGTTCGGCATGATCCGCAACACCCACCAGCTGAATCCGCAGCACACGGTGGTCGCCTATTCGGACAACGCCGCCATCATGGAAGGCCATGCGGTGGAGCGCTTCGTGCCCGCGGACGGCGGCGTCTACGGCAAGACGGCGGCGACCCACCACGTGCTGATGAAGGTGGAGACGCACAACCACCCGACGGCGATCTCGCCATTCCCGGGCGCATCCACCGGCGCCGGCGGCGAGATCCGCGACGAGGGCGCCACCGGCCGCGGTTCGCGGCCCAAGGCGGGCCTGACCGGCTTCACGGTCTCGAAGCTGTGGGACGGCAAGTTCGGCAAGCCCGAGCACATCGCCAGCCCGCTGCAGATCATGACCGAGGGCCCGCTGGGCGGCGCCGCCTTCAACAACGAATTCGGCCGGCCCAACCTGCTGGGCTATTTCCGCGAGTACGAGCAGGAAGTGGCGGGCGTGGCCCGCGGCTACCACAAGCCGATCATGATCGCCGGCGGCCTGGGCTTCATCGATGCCGGCCTCACGCACAAGATTCCCTTCCCGGCCGGCACCTTGCTGGTGCAGGTGGGCGGGCCCGGCATGCGCATCGGCATGGGCGGTGGCGCGGCCTCGTCGATGGCCACCGGCACCAACACGGCCGAACTCGATTTCGACTCGGTGCAGCGCGGCAACCCGGAGATCGAGCGGCGCGCGCAGGAAGTCATCAACCGCTGCTGGCAGCTCGGGGACAAGAACCCGGTGCTCGCCATCCACGACGTCGGCGCGGGCGGCCTGTCGAACGCCTTCCCGGAGCTGAGCAACGACGCCGGCCGTGGCGCGCGCTTCGACCTGCGCCGGGTGCCGGTGGAAGAGTCGGGCCTGGCGCCCAAGGAAATCTGGTGCAACGAGAGCCAGGAGCGCTACGTGCTGGCCATCGCACCGGAATCGCTGGAGCTGTTCCGCGGCTTCTGCGAGCGCGAGCGCTGCCCGTTCGCCGTCGTCGGCGTGGCCACCGAGGACCGCAAGCTGGTCGTGGCCGACGAGGGCGCGGACACGCCGGTCGACATGCCGATGGAAGTGCTGCTCGGCAAGCCGCCCAAGATGCACCGCGATGCGCGCAGCGTCGCGCGTGAAGTCGCGCCGCTGGACCTGACCGGCGTCGCGCTGCAGGATGCCGCGATCCAGGTCCTGAGCCATCCGACCGTCGCCTCCAAGCGCTTCCTGGTCACCATCGGCGACCGCACCGTGGGCGGCCTCACGCACCGCGACCAGATGGTCGGGCCGTGGCAGGTGCCGGTGGCGGACGTCGCCGTCACGCTGGCCGATTACCGCGGCTTCGCCGGCGAGGCGATGAGCATGGGCGAGCGTTCGCCGCTGGCCGCGGTCGATGCGCCGGCTTCCGGCCGGATGGCGGTGGCCGAGGCCATCACCAACCTGCTGGCCGCGCCGATCGAGCTGCCGCGCGTGAAGCTGTCGGCCAACTGGATGGCCGCCTGCGGGGAGCCGGGCGAAGACGCCGCGCTGTACGAAACCGTGCGCGCGGTCGGCATGGAGCTGTGCCCGCAGCTGGGCGTGTCGATCCCCGTCGGCAAGGACAGCCTGTCGATGCGCACGCAGTGGAGCGCGGACGGCGCGACGAAGAAGGTGACCTCGCCGGTCAGCCTGGTCGTCACCGCCTTCGCCAGCCTGGCCGACGTGCGCGGCACGCTCACGCCGCAGCTGCAGGCCACCGAAGACACCACGCTGGTGCTCGTCGACCTGGGCCGGGGGCGCAACCGCATGGGCGGCAGCATCCTGGCGCAGGCGCTGGAGCAGCCGGGCGGCGCGGTGCCGGACCTGGACGATCCCCAGGACCTGGTGGCCCTGGTCGCCGCCGTCAACGAACTGCGCGCGCAGGGCCGCATCCTGGCCTACCACGACCGCAGCGATGGCGGCCTCTTTGCCGCGGCATGCGAGATGGCTTTTGCCGGCCACGTGGGCGTGGCGCTCAACGTCGACCTGCTGGTCACCGAGGGCGACGGCATCACCGACAGCCGGGCCGAATACGGCGACGCGAAGAACTGGGCGGGCCAAGTGAGTGCGCGGCGCGAGGAGCTGACGCTCAAGGCGCTGTTCAACGAGGAACTGGGCGTGCTGCTGCAGGTGCCCACCGCGCAGCGCAACGAGGTGATGCAGGTACTGCGCGCGCACGGCCTGTCCAGGCACAGCCACTTCGTCGGCAAGACGCGGCCGGCCGGCTCGGAAATCGCCGTCGGCGTGGGCGAGGTGCAGGTCTGGCGTGACACCAAGAGCGTCTTCAGCGCCAGGCTGGCCGATCTGCACCAGGTGTGGGACAGCGTGAGCTGGAAGATCTGCCAGCAGCGCGACAACCCGGCCTGCGCGGACAGCGAGCATGCGGCGGCTGGCGACCCGGCGGATCCGGGCCTGCATGTCTTCCTGCCGCAGGGCTTTGGCGCGGCGCCCGCCGTTCACACGTCGCGGCCCCGCGTGGCCATCCTGCGCGAGCAGGGCGTCAACTCGCACGTCGAGATGGCCTATGCCTTCACCGAGGCCGGCTTCGAAGCCGTCGACGTGCACATGACCGACCTGCAGTCCGGCCGCCATGCGCTGAAGGACTTCCGGGGCGTGGTCGCCTGCGGCGGCTTCAGCTACGGCGACACGCTGGGCGCCGGCATCGGCTGGGCGCGCAGCATCACCTTTAACCCGGTGCTGGCGCAGCAGTTCCAGGCCTTCTTCGGGCGTCCCGACACCTTCGGCCTGGGCGTCTGCAACGGCTGCCAGATGTTCGCCGAACTGGCCGAAATCATCCCGGGCGCCGAGGCCTGGCCGCGCTTCACCACCAACCGCAGCGAGCGCTTCGAGGCGCGGCTGGCGATGGTGGAGGTGCTGGACTCGCCCAGCCTGTTCTTCCAGGGCATGGCCGGCGCGCGCCTGCCGATCGCGGTGGCGCATGGCGAGGGCTATCCGAATTTCGCGCACCGCGGCGATGCGAGCAAGGCGATCGCGGCGATGCGCTTCGTCGACAACCATGGGCAGCCGACCGAGCGCTACCCCTTCAACCCCAACGGCGGGGCGGGCGGATTGACGGCGGTGACGACGGCGGACGGGCGCTTCACCGCGCTGATGCCGCACCCGGAGCGGGTGTTCCGCAATGTCCAGATGTCCTGGACCAGCGGCGATCCGTCGGCCCACAGTCCGTGGATGCAGATCTGGCGCAATGCCAGGAAGTGGGTGGGTTGACGACCCCGGCGTTGTCATCCCGGGCTCGACCCGGGATCCATCTCCTGCGGCTGATCCGGCGACCGGAGATGGATTGCGGGTCAAGCCCGCAATGACATGCGCGCTCAATCAGGCCGCCGGCCGCGTCTTGTAGAACTTCAGCGGCGCCGCCTGCACCTGGTTCAGCACCGCCTTCTTCATCTTCCCCACCACGTGCATCTCGCACGGCTTGCAGTCGAAGCGCAGCGTGAGCTTCTCGCTGCCGTTGATCAATTGCAGCGGTTCGGCCTTGATGGTGCCCTTCACGCCCACCACGCCCTTGGCCTGCTTGGGACACAGGCTCATGGTCCAGCGCACGCAGTGCTTGGTGATCATCAGGCTGACTTCGCCTTCCTCCTCGTGGCTCTCGTAGGCCGCGGCGATCACCTTGACGCCGTGCTTCGCATAGAAGTCGCGCGCCTTGTGGTTGAACACGTTGGCCAGGTAGGTCAGCGTGTCTTCGGGATAGATCGCCGGCGGCTCGACCGGTTGGCCCCGCTGCGGCCGCTCGTAGCCGGCCGCGCGCGCCGCTTCCAGTGCAGCGATCGCATCGCGGCGCAGCGTGTTGACCAGCGAGGGCGGCACGAACCACGAGCCGGATAGCTCCAGCTGGATGTCCAGCGCCGAGAAGATCGTGTTGCCGAAGCGGCCCAGGTGTTCACGCAGGGCGGCGTCCGCATGCGCCGCATCGCGCGCCGGCTGCTTGCCGAATGGCGCGCTGGCTTCACCCAGGTAACCATCCTCGTCGGTCAGGCGCAGCGCGAAGCCGTCCGCCGTTTCGCCGAAGGTCGCCCACACGCCGATGCGGCGGTCGCTCGACTTCTTCTCCAGCACGCGCACCCAGTCCATGTCGCGGTTGCGATTGAGCTGCGTTCCCTTGCGCAGGTCCTTCATGCCGGCGATCGGATCCTTCGGGAACACCCGCCACGCGCCCAGCTTCTGCAGCGGCTCCGCGCGGTTGATCGCCACGCCGACCAGTTCCTTCTGCAGGTCGAAGTAGCAGAGGCCGTCGCCGTTGTGCAGCAGCTTGCTCGCGTCCTGCAGTTCCAGTTCGATGGAGTCGGCGTTGACCTTCGTCACCCAGCCGATCGCCTGGCCGGGATTCTTCGGCGAGTCGAGCGCGGCGATGTCGTCCTGCCGCCCGTTGACGAAGTAGTCGGTGAACTCGCGGTTGAAGTTCTGGTTGGGATCGGGCGTGAAGGTGAACGTGGTGCGGCCGCTGGAGGCGCGCGCCACCGGGAAGCCCGAAGCCTCGCGGTCCTCGATCAGTTCGTCGAACAGCTTGCGGTAGTGGGCCGTGATGTTCTTCACGTAGCCCATGTCCTTGTAGCGGCCCTCGATCTTGAAGCTGCGCACGCCGGCGTCGACCAGCGCGGCCAGGTTGGCGCTCTGGTTGTTGTCCTTCATGGACAGCACGTGCTTGTCGTGGGCCACGAAGCGGCCCTGGCCGTCCACCACCTGGTAGGGCAGGCGGCAGGCCTGGGAACAGTCGCCGCGGTTGGCGCTGCGGCCGGTGTGGGCGTGGCTGATGAAGCACTGGCCGCTGTAGGCGACGCAGAGCGCGCCGTGGATGAAGAACTCCACCTTGCAGCGCTCCGGATCCAGGGCTTCATGGATCTCGCGGATCTGCTCCAGCGTCAGCTCGCGCGCGAGCACCATCTGCGAGAAGCCCACGTCCTGCAGGAACTTCGCCTTCTCCACGGTGCGGATGTCGGTCTGCGTGCTGGCGTGCAGCTGGATCGGCGGCAGGTCCAGTTCCAGCAGGCCCATGTCCTGGATGATCAGCACGTCGGCGCCGGCGTGGTACACATCCCAGGCCATCCTGCGCGCGGCTTCCAGCTCGTCGTCGCGCAGGATGGTGTTGTGCGTGACGAAGATGCGGCTGCCGAAGCGATGCGCGTGCCTGGCCAGGCGTTCGATGTCCTGCACCGAGTTGCTGGCCGAGACGCGCGCGCCGAAATCCGGGCCGCCGATGTAGACGGCGTCGGCGCCGTGGTTGATCGCTTCGATGCCGATGTCGGCATCACGGGCGGGAGCGAGCAGCTCCAGCTGGTGGTACAGGAGGGACATGGGAAGGGGGCCGGAGGGAGCCCCCGATTTTACCGAGCCGCTCCCGGCGGCGCCACCGCCGCGCCTTCGATCCCGTGCCGCTTGAGGGCTTCCGCCACGAAGCCGGAAGCCTTCTGTTCCTCGATGTAGCTGCTGAGCCAGGCCTGCGCCGCCTTACGGCCCTTGGGCACGCCCATGGCCTGCTCGATCACCATGAAGCGGCCCGGCAGCAGGCGCACGCCGCCCACCCGTTTCGCATCCATCTCCAGCTGCTGCTTCACGCCGGCCGCGACTTCCAGGTTCTGCGCCAGGAAGGCGTCCACGACTTCCGGCGAGGTCGGCGTGCGCACCAGCGTCGCCGCCTTGATCTCGCGCGTGAGGAACAGGTCGTAGGCGCTGCCGCGGCCTACCGCGATGCGGGTGCCGGCGCGGTCCACCTCCTCGTTGCGCTGCAGCGGCGAGGCGCTGCGCACCGCATAGGCGCCTTCGATGATGACGTAGGGCGCGGTGTAGTCCATGTCGGCGGCGCGCACCGGGTCGATGGCGACGAAGGCCAGGTCGACCTTGCCCGCCTTCATGGCCTCCACCGTGTTGCCGGCCGAAGTGAAGGTGACGAGTTCGACCGGCAGGCCCAGGCGGCGCCCGGCTTCACGCGCGAGGTCCACCGAGAGCCCGCGCGGCTGGCCGTCCGGCCCGCGGTTGGCGAGGATGGGATTGCCGTAGTTGATCGCGGCGCGCAGCTTGCCGGTGGCCCCGAGTTCCGCCACGGCGGCGGCGGGAGGAGAGGAAGGCGTGGCGGCGCAAGCCGCCAGCAGTGCCGCGGCAGCCGCGGCGCAGAAGTGTCGGCGGGCCAGCATCAGAGGGGGTGAAGTTTGGTCATCGGCGGATTGGAGCGGCCGCGCCGGCCCGCGTCAACGGGGTAACCCAGCCCACTACACTTGCGCCCCAATGCCCCGCAACCGCTACGACCGCATCGACGCCTTGCGTGGCGTCGCCATCGTCTGGATGACGGCCTTCCATTTCTGCTTCGACCTCAGCTACTTCGGCTGGCTCCGGCAGGACTTCTACCGCGACCCGTTCTGGACCTGGCAGCGCACGTGCATCGTGAGCCTGTTCCTGTTCTGCGCGGGCCTCGGGCAGGCGGTGGCGCACGTGCAGGGGCAAGGCTGGCCGCGCTTCTGGCGGCGCTGGGCGCAGGTGGCCGGCTGCGCGGTGCTGGTGAGCATCGGTTCCTGGCTGGTGTTCAAGGACCGCTTCATCCACTTCGGCGTGCTGCACGGCATCGCGCTGATGCTGGTCATCGTGCGCCTCACCGCCGGCTGGGGTCGCATGCTGTGGCTCGCGGGAGCGGTGGCCATCGCGCTGCCGCTCCTGGCACCGCCGCCGCCCTGGGACGTGTTCGATGCGCGCGCGTTGAACTGGCTCGGCTGGATCACGCGCAAGCCGGCGACCGAAGACTACGTGCCGCTGCTGCCCTGGCTGGGCGTGATGTGGTGGGGCATGGCGGCGGGTGGCTGGCTGCTGCAAGCGCGGCCGCAATGGGTGCAAGGGGCCCTGCCGCGCATCGCAGCTCCGCTGGCCTGGCTCGGCCGCTGGAGCCTCAGCTGGTACATGCTGCACCAGCCCTTGCTCTTCGGCGCATTGCTATTGGTGCGATAGCCGTCCCCCGGGCCGCTGTCGGCATCGGACTACAGGGCGCAGGCTCGCGCGCGCCTACCGTGGGCCTTCGGCCACTTTGCCGTGACATCCAGCCCGAGCTCCCATGCCCAAGAACACCAAAGCCGGCGGACCCGCCCAGAAGGTCGCCGCCAAATCAGCCGCCCGCAACACCGACAGCGCGCCCGGCCGCGTGGCGCCCGTCGCCCCGGACGACCTGCCGGCGCGCAGGGCCGCCGAGACCCAGGCACTGGCGGCCGCGATGCCCGCCAACCCCAACAAGGCGGCCGAACACGGCTTCGCCAACGGCTTGCAGCCGCCGGTGGGCGCCACGGTGGAAGCTCCCTCGCGCCTGCCCACCGGCAGCACCTTGTCGGAGGAGAATGGCTCGGAGAAGACCGGCAGCACCGCCGTCGAAGGCCTGAACGCCACCATCGAGCCGCTCGACCGCGTGCGGGTGGACTCCGGCGGCCGCGTGCTCACGACCAACCAGGGCGTGCCCATCGCCGACAACCAGAACTCGCTGAAGTACGGCGTGCGCGGTCCCGCGCTGCTGGAAGACTTCATCCTGCGCGAGAAGATCACGCACTTCGACCACGAGCGCATTCCCGAGCGCATCGTGCACGCGCGCGGCTCCGGCGCGCACGGCTTCTTCGAGTGCCTGGACCCGGCCACCGACATCACGCGTGCCGCGCCTTTCCAGGAGGCCGGCAAGGTGACGCCGGTGTTCGTGCGCTTCTCCACCGTGGCCGGCGAACGCGGCTCCAAGGACACGGCGCGCGACGTGCGCGGTTTCGCCGTCAAGTTCTACACCGACGAAGGCAACTGGGACCTGGTGGGCAACAACATGCCGGTGTTCTTCATCCAGGACGCGATGAAGTTCCCGGACCTCGTGCACGCCGTCAAGCCGGAGCCGCACCATGCGATGCCGCAGGCGGCCAGCGCCCACGATACCTTCTGGGACTTCGTCTCGCTGATGCCCGAGTCGACCCACATGCTGATGTGGGCGATGTCGGACCGCGCCATCCCGCGCAGCTACGCCACCATGGAAGGCTTCGGCGTCCACACCTACCGCATGGTGAACGAGGCCGGTGAGTCGGTGTTCGTCAAGTTCCACTGGAAGCCGAAGTACGGCACCCATTCGCTGGTCTGGGACGAGGCGGTGAAGATCTCCGGCGCCGATCCCGACTTCCACCGGCGCGACCTGTGGGAGCGCATCGAGGGCGGCGCCTTCCCGGAATGGGAACTGGGGCTGCAGGTGTTCACCGAGGAGCAGGCCGACCAGTTCAGCTTCGACATCCTCGATGCCACCAAGATCGTGCCCGAGGAGCTGGTGCCGGTGCGCATCGTCGGCCGCATGGTGCTGAACCGCAACCCGGACAACTTCTTCGCCGAGACCGAGCAGGTGGCCTTCTGCGTCGCCCACGTCATTCCCGGCATCGACTTCAGCAACGACCCGCTGCTGGCCGGCCGCATCCACTCGTACGTCGACACCCAGATCTCGCGCCTGGGCGGGCCAAACTTCCACGAGATCCCGATCAACGCGCCGATCGCGCCGGTGCACAACAACCAGCGCGACGGCATGCACCGCCAGGCGATCCATCGCGGCCGCGTTTCCTACGAACCGAACTCGCTGGGTGGCGGCTGCCCGTTCCAGGCCGGCGCGGCGCAGGGCTTCGTCTCGGTGCCGGCCCGCATCCAGGCCAAGGAGGAACAGGGCAAGGTGCGCGCGAAGCCGGAGAAATTCGCGGACCACTACACGCAGGCGCGGCTCTTCTACGAAAGCCAGACGCCTCCCGAGCAGGCCCATATCGCGGCGGCCTTCCGCTTCGAGTTGTCCAAGCTCACGGTGCCGGCGATCCGCGAGCGCATGGTGGCCTCGCTGCGCAACGCCTCGGAAGACCTGGCGAAGAAGGTGGCCGAGGGACTGGGCATGGAGCTGCCGGCGCCGCTGCCGCTAGCGCTGCCCAAGCCAGCGAAGCCGGAAGTGACGAACTCCCCCGCGCTGTCGCTCATGGCGCGGCCGGGCGAGGGCGGCGTCCGTGGCCGCAAGGTGGCGATCGTGGTCGCCGCGGGGGTCGATGCCGCGGCTGTCGCCGCGATCCAATCCGCGCTAATGGAGCAAGGGGCGGTGGGGCGCATCGTCGCACCGCGCATCGGCCCGGTCGCGGCCCGCGGGGGCAAGCTGGACGCCGACGTCTCGCTCGAGAACGAGCCCGGCTTCCTCTACGACGCGCTGGTGGTGACCGATGGCGAAGGCACGGCCAGCCAGCTGGCGCAGGACGGCCACATGATGGAGTTCCTGAAGGACCACTATCGGCACTGCAAGCCGATGCTGCTGCTGGGCGGGGCCAAGGCCTTGCTGGCGAAGGCCGGCGTGCCGATGACGCTGCCGGACGGCAGCGAGGACAAGGCGCTGCTGCTCGGCGACGCGAGCCGCGTCGGCGCATTCATCGAGGCGCTGGGCAGCCCGCGCGACTTCGCGCGGGAGACCGATCCGCCGCGGGTCTGAGCCCCATGAAAAAACGGCCCTCGCGGGCCGTTTTGCTGGATCCCCGCCTGCGCGGGGATCGAATGACAGGCGCTGCCAGGCAGCGCTTCGTCATTCGATCTTGGCGCTGTTGCGCAGGCCTTCCTGGTAGGCCTGCAGCTTCTGCTGCTGCAGCTGCTGCGCGATCTGCGGGCGCACGTCTTCCAGCTTGGGCAGCTGTGCGTTGCGGATGTCGTCGACGCGGATCACGTGCCAGCCGAACTGCGACTTCACCGGGACGTCGGTGGTCTGGCCCTTGTTCAGCTTCTGCAGCGCGCCGGCGAACTCGGGCACGTAGCTGTTGGGGCTGGCCCAGTCGAGGTCGCCGCCGTTGGCGCCGGATCCCGGGTCCTTGGACTGCTTCTTGGCGATGTCCTCGAACTTCCCGCCCTTCTTCAGGTCGGCGATGATCTTCTTGGCGTCCTCTTCCTTTTCGACCAGGATGTGGCGCGCCTTGTATTCCTTGCCGCCGTTGGCCGCGGCGAACTTGTCGTATTCGGCCTTGACCTCGGCGTCGGTCACCGGGTTGTTCTTCTGCCAGTCGGCGAACAGCTCGCGGATCAGGATGGTCTGGCGGGCCAGCTCGATCTGCGCCTTGTAGTCTTCGCTGGCGTCGAGGCCGCGCTTCTGCGCTTCCTGCAGGAAGATCTCGCGGGCGATGACTTCGTCCTTCAGCTGGCCGGCCATCTCGGGCGACACCGGGCGGCCGGCCTTGGCCAGCTGCTGCTGCAGCATGTCCACGCGCGACATCGGAACCGGCTTGCCGTTGACGATGGCGACGTTCTGCGCCGCGGCGGGCAGGGCGATGCCGATGATGGCCGCGGCGACCGCGGTCAGGAGCACTTGTTTCATGGGAGAGGTCCGTTCGGAAGGGGTCAGATTAAAGCGTCTCGATCGCCAGGGCGTGCAGTCCGCCGTCGAGAAAATCGCGCAGGGCATCATACACAAGCCGATGGGCTGCCACTTTGGGCCGGCCGGTGAAGAAAGGTGAAGCGATCCGCACGCGGAAATGCGTGCCGGCGCCGGTGCCGTCCTGGCCCGCGTGGCCCAGGTGCGCGGCGCTTTCGTCCAGCACTTCGAGCTGCGTCGGCGCCAGCTTTTCTTCGAGCCGGGCCCGCAGGGCTTCGGCGGTGATTCCCGTGCTCACGGCTTTTCGACCGGGACTTCCTTGCCGTCCTTCACGTAGCGGCCCAGGTACAGCGCCTGGCCGATCACGAAGACGGCCATCAGGCCGAGGCCGCCGAACAGCTTGAAGTTCACCCACGTGGCGGTGTCGAAGTGGAAGGCGACCCACAGGTTCAGCACCCCCATCACCGCGAAGAACAGCACCCAGCTCCAGGTCATGGCGCGCCAGGCGGTTTCGGGCAGTTCCAGTTGCGCGCCCATCACCGACTTGAGCAGGTTCTTCCGGAACCCGAGCAGGCCGATGGCCAGCGCGCCGCCCATCAGCCAGTACAGCACCGTGGGCTTCCATTTGATGAAGGTCTCGTCGTGCGCGAGGATGGTCGCGCCGCCGAACACCACGATGATGCCCAGGCTCAGCCACTGCATCGGTTCCACCTTGCCGGTGGAGTAGCGCAGCCAGGCGATCTGGGCGACGGTGGCGGCGATGGCGACCCCGGTGGCGACATAGATGCCCCAGAGCTTGAACGCCACGAAGAACAGGACGATCGGGAAGAAGTCGAGCAGCAGCTTCAATTCAGGCTTTCTTGAAATCGAGCGAGGCGGAGTTCATGCAGTAGCGCAGGCCGGTGTCGGTGGGGCCGTCCGGAAAGACGTGGCCCAGGTGGCAGCCGCATTGCGCGCAGACCGTTTCGGTGCGGACCATGCCGTGGCTGGTGTCGCGGATCTCCTTGATCGCGCCGGGCACGGCCTGCGAGAAGCTCGGCCAGCCGCAGCCGGCGTCGAACTTGGTCGTGGAGTCGAACAGCTTGTTGCCGCAGCAGATGCAGTGGTAGCTGCCGTCGGCCCACACGCGCTCGTACTTGCCGGTGAAGGGCCGCTCGGTGGCGGCCTGGCGGGTCACCTGGTAGGCGCCGGGCTCCGCGCCCTTCCCGGCCAGCAGGGCCTTCCATTCGGCGTCGGTTTTCTGGATCGGGTAGTCGTTGTTCATGAAGAGCAGCTGATCTCGATGTGGGCCGCCCAGTCGGGCGGGAAGCCGGCCTTGTCCTCGTGCGCCGGATGTTCGTCGAACGGGGACTGCACCAGGCGCAGCAGGGCTTCGACCTCGGACATGTCCATTAGTTTCGCCTGGCGGATGGCCAGTTCGCACAAGTGGTTGCGCAGCACGTATTTCGGGTTGGTCCGCAGCATCGCCCGGCCGGCAGTGGGGCGGTCGTCCGGCAGGCGCTCTTCGTACTGTCGGAGCCAGCCGTCAAATCCTTCACGGTCGGGGAAGAGGTCGCGCACCGGCTCCACCGACGCGCCCGCCACGAACCGGGACAGCCGCCGCCAGAAGATCGGGTAGTCGACCCGGCCGGCCGCCAGCTGCTGCAGGATGCCCTCGACCAGCTCACGGTCGCCTTCGCGTTCGCCCACGACGCCCAGCTTGTCGCGCATGCGGCCTTCGAGCTCGCGCGGGAAGACCGTCTTGTACGACTCCAGCGCGGCCAGGGCCAGCTCCTGGTCGCCGATCAGCGGCAACAGGGCCTGTCCCAGGCAATAGAGGTTCCAGTACGCCACGTTCGGCTGGCGGTTGAAGGCGTAGCGGCCGGATTCGTCGCTGTGGTTGCAGATGTGGCCGGGCACGAAGGCGTCCAGGAACTGGAAGGGCCCGTAGTCAATGGTGAGCCCCAGGATGCTCATGTTGTCGGTATTCATCACGCCGTGGCAGAAGCCCACGGCCTGCCACTGCGCCACCATGGCGGCGGTGCGTTCGCTGACCTGTTCCAGGAAAGCGGCGTAGCGGTTGCCGGCCAGGCGCTCCGTGGCCAGGCATTCCGGGTAGAAGCGGGTGATGACGTAATCGGCCAGCTCGCGCAATTCGCCCAGCTGCTCGCGCGCGGCGAAGTGCTCGAAGTGGCCGAAGCGGATGAAGCTCGGCGCCGTGCGCAGGACGACGGCGGCCGTCTCGATCTCCTCGCGCCGCACCGGCTGCGGCGAACCGACGACGGACAGGGCGCGGGTCGTGGGGATGCCCAGCCCCTGCATCGCCTCGGAGCCCAGGTACTCGCGGATGCTCGAACGCAGCACGGCGCGGCCGTCGCCCATGCGCGAGTAGGGCGTGCGCCCGGCGCCCTTGAGCTGCAGTTCCTGCGGTCCCAGGGGCGTCTCCAGTTCGCCGAGCAGGATCGCGCGGCCGTCGCCCAGCTGACCGGCCCAGACGCCGAACTGGTGGCCGCTGTAGACGGTGGCCACCGGTCGGCTGCCGGCAAAGGGAAGGCTGCCCGCGAGCGCCTGCACCCCGGCATCCCCGGCGAGCTGCGCCGCGTCGAGGCCCAAGGCTGTGACCAAGGGTGTATTGAGCGACACGGGGTAGGGCGCCGCCAGCGGCGTGGGGGCGAGCTCCGTGTAGAACGCGGCGCCCAGCGCCGCAAATCCGGTCTCCCAGCGGCGGCCCAGTTCCACGGCGGGCGGCGATTCGACAGCTGATTCCATGCCCCATTGTCCCTTGCGGGACGCAGCCGGGTTGGCTTAGGGGATTCGCTTACTGGTCGGGCTTCCCGTTTGTTACGCATAATTGCCCGCAGCAGAGCTCGCGGTCTGGGCTCCATCCGCTAAGCAAGGGTAGTAAAGAAATGAGTGATTTCTCGCCGCAGGAACAGTCCTTCGCCTTGATGCCCGCCATGCCGGTGGACATGATGCCGCTGCTGGACGCCCCGCCGGTGCTGGAGCTGCCCGCTTCCACCGACGTCCAGCCGCACGAAGTCACGTTCCGGCAGCTGCGCGGCCACGAGATCGGCCGCATCCTGCACCTGCGCGAAGAAATCCGCCTGCCAGCGGCCGCCCGCTCGGACGGCAGCTTTGCCACCCGCGAAAAAAAAGAGACCAGAACGGCATCGTCGGTGCCTTCCTGCGCTACGGCGAATACATCGGCACGCTCCGCGTGCTGCCAATGAGGCAGGGGCTGGCGCCCTGCGACAAGCTGGTCGAACAACACGGTCTGATTGACGAGAGGCTGGAACGCAGCTGGGAAGTCGGCCGCCTGGTGCTGGATCCGCGGTTCCGCGCCGGCCCGGAGCTGCTGCGCCGCTGCCTGTTCCTGACCATGGTGCACACGCTGGAGAACTACGAGCTGGACAACCTGTACGCATCCTGCTCGCCGGTGCTGGGGCGCCTGTACCGCCGCTTCGGCTTCAAGGTGCTGGTGAAGGAAGCCAGCCACGATGCCGACGGCTCCTACTCCCTGATCCACGGCACCGTCCCCGACGTGCTGCGCGCGCTGGCCGGCAACGACGCCGAACGCGAGCTGGCCGAAGAGATCCTGCTCGAACGCGAGTCCGTCGGGATGCTGCAATGACGAAATACCTGCGCAACCTGTACCGCCTCTACGAGGACTACCACGCCTACGGCCCACCGCGGCTGAAGGTGATGGGCATCCTGGGGGCCGCCGCCTACGCGGCCTTCTACCTGCTGCGCTTCACGCGGCCGAACGACCCGCTGCTGCTGGAGGACGTGCCCTACCGCCTGTTCGCGGTGTTCCTGTTCGTCCTGATGGCGCTGCGCGACCAGTGGCCGGAGAGGCTCAAGCCTCTCTACATCCGCTATTCGTATTTCGTCCTGCTTTACTGCCTGCCGTTCTTCAACGTGCTGATCGGCCTGCAGCGCGGCGGCGGGGTCGCGTCGATCTCCAACACATTCATCATGATGTGTTTCCTGGTGCTGCTGACCGACTGGCGCAACACCATGGTGATGCTGCTGACCGGCACGGCCCTGGCCTCCGGCATCTACGTGCTGACGTCGGACAACCCGCGCGTGCCGATGGACCTGGTGGCGCAGCTTCCTGCCTTCGCGATGGTGGTGATCGGCGGCAACCTGTTCAAGTCGAACACCGACAAGATCGACGCGGAACGCAAGCTGCGCGCGACGCAGGCGCTCGCGGGCTCGATCGCGCACGAGATGCGGCATCCGCTGGCGCAGCTGAAGCACAGCCTGGAAGGCATGCAGGAAGTGCTGCCGGCGCCGGGGGCGACGCGCCAGACCGCCAAGCTCGACGCACTGCAGGTGCAGTCGCTGTACCGCCACCTCGCGCGCGGCGAGCAGGCCGTGCAGCGCGGGCTGCAGGTCATTTCGATGACGCTCGACGAGGTGAGCGCGCGGCCGCTGGACGCGAGCACCTTCCGCTACCTGTCGGCCGCCGAAGTGGTGCAGCAGGCGATCGAGGAATACAGCTACGACAGCGATACCGCGCGCTGCAAGGTCAGCGTCACGGTGGCGGCCGACTTCACCTTCAAGGGTGACGAGACGGCCTACCTGTTCGTGCTGTTCAACCTGATCAAGAACGCGCTGTACTACCTGACGCCGTATCCCGACACCTGCGTGACCATCACCGTGGGCGACCAGGAAGTGGTGGTGCGCGACAACGGGCCGGGCATCGCCCCCGACGTCCTGAAAGGCCTGTTCGAACCGTTCCGCTCGGTCGGCAAGTCCGGCGGCACCGGCCTGGGGCTCGCCTATTGCAAGCGCGTGATGCAGGCCTTCGGCGGCACCATCCGCTGCCATTCGGTGCCCGGCCAGTTCACCGAATTCACCATGCGCTTCCCCGCGATCAGCGAGGAGGAGCGCGAGCAGCACCGGCTGGCCGAGGTGGCCCAGGCGCGCACGCTGCTGGCCGGCAAGCGCCTGCTGATCGTGGAAGACGATCCCGTCCAGCGCATGGCCACGCGCCACAAGCTGGGCCCGCTGGCCCTGACAGCCGAACTCGACGAGGCCGCCGACGGCCACGTGGCCCTGGGCCTGCTGGCCCGCCACAGCTACGACATCGTGCTGCTCGACCTGCAGATGCCCGGCCTGGACGGCTACGCGGTGGCCGACAAGATCCGGCGCGAGCCCGGCCCCAACCAGGACGTGCGCATCATTGCCTACACCAGCGAGCCGGCGCACTTCGCGCGCGCCAAGGCACTCAAGGGCGGCATGGACGGCTTCGTCAGCAAGCCCTGCGCCCAGCTGCCGCTGCTGGCGGCGCTGACCCAGATGGTGCAGGCCCCGCGGGGCGGCGCCCTCAGCGCGCCGGGCCGGCTGGCCGGACGCCGCATCCTGCTGGCCGACGACAACGCCTTCAACCGCAAGGCCGTCGCCGCCTATTTGCGCAATGCCGCCGCCAGCGTGATCGAAGTCGACCACGGCCAGGCGGTGCTGGACCAGCTGCGTTCGCACGAGGAAGGCTTCGACGCGGTGATCGTCGACCTGCACATGCCCGGCAAGGATGGCCTTGAGACGGCCCAGGAGATCCGCGCCGCCGCCGAGCCTTGGTCCGCGGTACCGGTGGTCGCGCTGACGGCGCACTCCGACGAGCCGGCCGTGGCCGCCGCGCGTGCCGCCGGCATGGACGGCTTCCTGGTCAAGCCGGTCGACGCCGGCCTGCTCTACGAAACCCTGGTGCGGCTGGTGGCCGGCACGGGCCGCGCCGCGGCCTCCGGGCCGGCGCCCACGCTGGTCGCGCCGACGCCGCCCGCTCCGGCAGCGGCCGACGGCCTGCTGAACGTGCAGCGCCTGGAGAGCTACCAGCGCCTGGGCATGCTGGAAGAGCTGCTGACCGATTACCTGCCGGAAATGGCCCGGCTGATCGGCGTGCTGCGCGAAGCGTCGGACGCCGGCGACCAGGTGGCCAGCCTGGACGCGCTGCATTCGCTGCTGGGCATGAGCGGCGAGGCGGGCGCCCAGGCGCTCTACCAGCAGGTGCGGCGCGTGTACGTTCCGCTGCTGGAGCATGGCGAGTGGCCGGCGGCGCCGGGCTGGATGCCGCAGATGCAGGACCTGGCCGTCCAGACGGAACACGCGCTCAAAGCCTACTGCGCCGCCGAGTCGCACAAGCCCGCCGCCTGATAATCCAGGCATGCAGGCCCACGACCTGGCGGGCGAAGCCCCGTCCATCCTGTTCGTCGACGACGAACCGACCTCGCGCAAGTGGTTTGCCCGCGAATTCGGGGATGAATTCAAGGTCGCCACCGCGGGCGGCGTCGACGAGGCGCTGGCCATCCTGGGCGAGCGCAGCCACGAGTTCGGCGTGCTGGTCACCGACTACCGCATGCCCCAGCGCGATGGCATGAAGCTGCTGCGGGCGGTGCAGCGCGACTACCGCCACGTCGTGCGCCTGCTCGCCACCGCCTATGCCGAGAAGGACGTGGCGATCGCCGCGGTCAACCAGGGCAAGGTGCTGCGCATCCTGGAGAAGCCGCTCGATGGCGCCGCGACGCGCGAGGCGCTGCGCGAAGCCATCGCCATGTTCCGCAGCCAGGCGCTGGAACGCATGCTGAACGAGGGCCGCGTGGCGGCGCTGCGCGAGGCCATCGGCTTCCTGGCGCACGAACTGAACACCCCCCTGGCCACGGTGCGGGGCTACGTCAGCACGGTGGCGGCGCGGCACGTCCCGCCCACGGCCGACTCGCCGCCGGGCCTGGCGCAGTTCACCGAGGACCATCCGGGCGAGATCGTGGCGGCGCTGGAACGGGCCGAGCGGCGCGCGCTGTACGCGCAGTCGCTGGTGTCCACCTTCGTGCAGTCGGCGCGCGACGCCTATCCGGGCGCGCTGCCGCAGTCGATCACGGCCAGCAGCCTGGTGGGCGCGCTGCTCGACGAATTTCCCTTCGAAGGCAACGAGCGTGCGATCGTCACCAGCGACGTGCAGCGCGATTTCTCGCTGCCGGGACGGCGCGACTTGCTGTACCTGGTGCTGTGCACGCTGACCAAGAACGCGCTGCTGGCCCTGCGCGGGCAGTCCGCCCCGCAGCTGCGGCTGGAGGTGAACTGCGACCCGCAAGGCCTCCACGGCCGGCGCGCCTGGATCCAGTTCAAGGACAACGGCCCGGGCATCCCGCCGGCGGTGCTGGCCAAGCTGACGCGCGAGCCGGTCACCACGCGCGGCGAGAGCGGCGGCAACGGCATGGGCCTCATGTTCTGCAACCGCGTGATGCAGGCCATCAGCGGGTCGATCGACGTGCAGTCGGAGCTGGGGCAGGGGACGGCCGTGACGCTGTATTTCCGGCCGGTGGACGAAAGGGCGCCTTAGCAAGGCCGCGCGGCCGGGTTAGCATCCGCTCCACAAGACATCGCATGGAGACTGGAATGCTGGGCCTGATGCAAAGCCAACCGCTGCTGATTTCGTCGCTGATCACGCATGCGGAACGCCACCACGGCGACGCCGAGATCGTGTCGCGCCGGGTCGAGGGCGACATCCACCGCTACCAGTGGCGCGACGTCGCCCGCCGGGCGAAGCAGGTGGCGCATGCGCTGGACGGCATGCAGCTGCTGTTCTCCGACCGCGTGGCCACGCTGGCCTGGAACGGCTACCGCCACCTGGAGCTGTACTTCGGCGTCAGCGGCTCGGGCCGCGTGCTGCACACGCTCAACCCGCGCCTGCATCCGGAGCAGATCGCCTGGATCGCCAACCACGCCGAAGACCAGGTCCTGTGCTTCGACATGACCTTCCTGCCGCTGGTGCAGGCCATCCACGCCAAGTGCCCCGGCATCCGCCAGTACGTGGCGCTGTGCGAGGCCGACAAGCTGCCCAGGGACAGCGGCGTGCCCAACCTGGTCGCCTACGAGGACTGGATCGGCGCCCAGCCCACCAGCTACGACTGGCCGACCTTCGACGAGAACTCGGCCTCCAGCATGTGCTACACGAGCGGCACCACGGGCAACCCGAAGGCGGCGCTCTACAGCCATCGCTCGACCATCCTGCATGCCTACGCCGCAGCGCTGCCGGACGTCATGAGCCTGTCGGCGCGCGACTCGGTGCTGCCGGTGGTGCCGATGTTCCACGTCAACGCCTGGGGCATCCCGTATTCGGCGGCGCTCACCGGCTGCAAGCTGGTGTTCCCCGGCCCGGCGCTGGACGGCAAGTCGGTGTACGAGCTGATGGAGGCCGAAAAGGTCACATACGCGGCCGGCGTGCCGACCGTGTGGCAGATGCTGCTGTCGCACATGAAACCCAACGGCCTGAAGTTCAGCACCCTGAAGCGCACCGTGATCGGCGGCTCCGCCTGCCCGCCCGCGATGATCGACGCCTTCCGCGAGGACTACGGCGTGGAGGTGCTGCATGCCTGGGGCATGACCGAGATGAGCCCGCTGGGCACGCTGTGCACCTTGAAGAACAAGCACCTCACGCAGCCGCCGGCGGACCAGATGAAGATCCGCCTGAAGCAGGGCCGCGCGATCTACGGCGTCGACATGAAGATCGTGGACGACAACGGCGAGGAACTGGGCTGGGACGGCAAGGCCTTCGGCGACCTCTACGTGAAAGGCCCCTGGGTGGTGCGCGAGTACTTCAAGGGCGAGGGCGGCAACCCGCTGGTGGACGGCTGGTTCCCCACCGGCGACGTCGCCACCATCGACCCCGACGGCTACATGCAGATCACCGACCGCAGCAAGGACGTGATCAAGTCCGGCGGCGAGTGGATCAGCTCGATCGACGTGGAGAACATCGCGATGGCGCACCCGGCGGTGCAGATGGCCGCCTGCATCGGCATGCGGCACCCCAAGTGGGACGAGCGGCCCATCGTCGCCGTGGTGAAGAAGCCGGGCATGGACGTCAGCCGCGAGGAGCTGCTGAAGTTCTACGAAGGCAAGATCGCCAAGTGGCAGGTGCCCGACGACGTGGTGTTCGTCGAAGCGATCCCGTTGGGCGCGACGGGCAAGATGCTCAAGACGCGGCTGCGCGAGCAGTTGAAGGACTATCGCCTGCCGACGGCGTGAGCAGCATGTCGCGTTCGCGATAGCTGCGGCCCCTGCTTACGGGCAATCCCTGACCGCAGCGCTGCAACTTCCCTAGTACTCTGCGGCCTGTCACAGACCACAGGAGACAGGCCCCATGAAGTACCAGCTGAAGATCGTCGCCGCCGCCGCCGCCATGGCGCTGGCCGGCACTGCGTTCGCGCAGAAAGGCGAGACCGTCAAGATCGCCTTCATGGACCCGCTGTCCGGCCCCTTCGCCAACGTCGGCCAGAACCAGCTGAAGAGCTGGCAGTTCGCCGCCGAGAAGCTCTCGGGCAAGAATCCGGCGGGCGTGAAGTTCGAAGTCACCGGCTTCGACAACAAGGGCTCGCCGCAGGAGAGCCTGAACACGCTGAAGGCCGCCATCGACCAGGGCTTCCGCTACATCACCCAGGGCAACGGCTCGGGCGCCGGCCTGGCGCTGGAGGACGCGGTTTCCAAGTACAACGAGCGCAACCCCGGCAAGGAAGTCATCTACCTGAATTACGCCGCGGTCGACCCCTCCATGACCAACGAGAAGTGCGACTACTGGCACTTCCGCCTGGACGCCGACACCTCGATGAAGATGGAGGCGCTGACCACCTTCATGAAGGACCAGCCCAAGGTCAAGAAGGTCTACGTCATCGGCCAGAACTACTCGCACGGCCAGCAGGTCGCCAAGTACTTCAAGGACGCCATCGGCCGCAAGCGCCCCGACGTGCAGATCGTCGGCGAGGACCTGCACCCGATCGGCCAGGTCAAGGACTTCGCGCCCTACGTCGCCAAGATCAAGCAGTCGGGCGCCGACAGCGTGCTGACCGGCAACTGGGGCCAGGACCTCACGCTGCTGGTCAAGGCGATGAACGACGCCGGCCTGAAGATCCCGATGTACACCTACTACGCCGGCGTGACCGGCACGCCCACGGCGCTGGCCGCCGGCGGCGACAGCGAGGTCTACGTCGTGGCCTACGGCCACGCCAACCACGGCGGCGAGCTGGGCCAGATCGGCGCCGAGTTCAACAAGAAGTTCGACGACGACTACTACACCTACGCCACCTACAACGGCATCAACCTGCTGGGCGCGGCCATGGCGAAGGCCAAGAGCACCAACCCGGTGGCGGTGGCCAAGGCGATGGAAGGCCTGACGGTCAAGAGCTTCGGCGGCGACGTCACCATGCGCGCGTCCGACCACCAGCTGCAGCAGGCGATGTACATCACCAAGTGGCAGAAAGCGAAGAAGGGCGAGTACAGCGTCGAGAAGACCGGCTACACCTTCGTGCCGATCAAGCAGATGGACCCGTACGTGTCCAGCACGCCCACCAGCTGCCAGATGAAGCGTCCCGCGGGCTGACGCGCAAGCGACGAAAACAGCCGGGACCCGGACGTCCCGGCTTTTTTTTGTGCAGCGCAACCTGCACAATGCAGGCGGGCCCCTAACGAAGAAAAGAAACGAAAGCGGATGGAGTTCTTCACGATCTCGCTCCTGAACGGCATCAGCTACGGGCTGCTGCTGTTCATGCTCAGTTCCGGCCTCACGCTGATCTTCAGCATGATGGGCGTCCTGAATTTCGCGCACGCCAGCTTCTACATGCTGGGCGCCTATTTCGCATACAGCACCACGCAGCTGCTCGGGTTCTGGCCGGCGCTGGTGATCGCGCCGCTGCTGGTGGCGGGCATAGGCGCGCTGTTCGAGAAGTACGCGCTGCGCCGCGTCCACAAGTACGGCCACGTGGCGGAGCTGCTCATCACCTTCGGGCTGTCCTTCATCATCCTCGAGATGGTGCAGCTGGTGTGGGGCACGAGCTCGGTCGACTACCGCGTGCCGCCGCTGCTGGCGGGCCCCCTGTTCACGCTGTACGGCACGCAGTTCCCGCTGTACCGCGGCTTCATGATGCTGGTGGCGCTGCTGATGCTGGTGGCGATCTGGCTGCTGCTCACCCGCACCCGCATCGGCCTGGTGATCCAGGCGGCGCTGACGCATCCCGAGACGGTGGAGGCGCTGGGCCACAACGTGCCGCGCGTCTTCATGCTGGTGTTCGGCGGCGGCTGCGCGCTGGCGGCGCTGGCGGGCGTGATCGGCGGCAACGCCTTCGTCACCGAGCCCGGCATGGCGGCCACGGTGGGCTCGGTGATCTTCGTCGTGGTGGTGGTCGGCGGCATGGGCTCGCTGGCCGGCGCCTTCGTCGCCTCGCTGCTGATCGGCATCATCCAGACCTACGCGGTGGGCATCGACGCTTCGCTGATGGGCGCCGCGCACACACTGGGCCTGAACGTCACGCCGGCGACCTTCGGCTACGCCGTGTGGAAGCTGAAGATCTCGCAGATCGCGCCCATCCTGCCCTACATGTTCCTGGTGCTGATCCTGATCTTCCGGCCCAAGGGCCTCCTCGGCACGCGGGAGGGCTGAAGACGTGGCCAAGGACTTCTACGAATTCAAGCCCTACAACGTCGGCCGCTGGCTGGTGTGGGGCGGCTACGCCCTGATCCTGGCGGCGGCGCCCATGCTGTTTACCAGCAGCCTGGCCCACACGATGCTGTCGCAGATGGGTATCGCGATCATCGTCTGCCTCTCGTACAACATGCTGCTGGGACAGGGCGGCATGCTCAGTTTCGGCCACGCGGTGTATTCGGGCCTGGGCTCCTTCCTCGCCATCCACACGCTGAACCTGGTGGGCAAGGGCCAGTGGCCCATCCCGGTGAGCCTGGTGCCCATCGTCGGCGGCCTCGCCTCGGCGGTGTTCGCCGTGCTGTTCGGGTACGTGACCACCAAGAAGGCGGCGACGCCCTTCGCGATGATCACGCTGGGCATCGGCGAGCTGGTCTGGGCCTCGTCGCTGATGTTCCCCGAGTTCTTCGGGGGCGAAGGCGGCATCTCCAGCAACCGCGTCGCCGGTCCCAGGCCGCTGGGCATCACCTTCGGCCCGCAGATCCAGCTGTACTACCTGATCGCGGTCTACACCTTCGTCTGCACCGGGCTGATGTTCGCCTTCACGCGCACGCCGCTCGGTCGCATGATCAACGCGGTGCGCGACAACCCCGAGCGGGTGGAGTTCGTCGGCTACGACACGCAGAAGGTGCGCTACATCGTCTTCATCATCGCGGCCTTCTTTGCCGGCATCTCCGGCGGCCTGGCGGCACTCAACTTCGAGATCGTGACGTCGGAAGTGGTGAGCGGCTACCGCTCGGGCGCCTACCTGCTCTTCACCTTCCTCGGCGGCGCGACCTTCTTCTTCGGCCCCATCATCGGCGGCGTGCTGATGGTGCTGGCCTTCGTGCTGCTGTCGGAGTTCACCAAGGCCTGGCTGCTGTACCTCGGGCTGGTCTTCCTGTTCATGGTGATGTACGCGCCCGGTGGCATCGCCAGCCTGATCATGATGAACCTGCGGGTGGCGTCCTTCGGGCGCCTGAAGGACCTGTGGGTCAGCTACCTGGCGCTCGCGGTGACGGCGCTGATCGCGCTGCTGGGCGCCGGCGTGATGATCGAGATGGTCTACCACCTGCAGCTGAATGCGGCGCTCGGCCCGAAGCTGAACTTCATGGGCGCCTCGTTGAACGCCAAGGGCGCGGACAGCTGGTTCGGCGCCGCCTTCGTGATGCTCACCGGCATCGGCCTGTTCGAGGTCGCGCGCCGCCAGTACAGCCGCCAGTGGGGCGAGATCCAGGAATTCATCGAAAAAGAAGTGAAGCGGAGGGAGACGCTTTGACCGCCCCGGCATTGGAGTTGCGCGACCTGCGCAAGAGTTTCGGCAAGACCGAGATCATCCGCGGCTGCAGCCTGCAGGTGCAGCCGGGCGAACGCGTCGCCGTGATCGGCCCCAACGGCGCCGGCAAGTCGACGCTGTTCAACCTGATCAGCGGCCGCTTCGCCCCTTCCGGCGGCGAGGTGCTGCTGAACGGCACCCGCATCGACGGCAAGAAGCCCTTCGAGATCAACCGGCTGGGCCTGTCGCGCAGCTTCCAGATCACGAACATCTTCCCCAAGCTGTCGGTGTTCGAGAACCTGCGCTGCGGCGTGCTCTGGAGCCTGGGCTACCGCTACACCTTCCTCAAGTTCCTGGCCGACCTGGACGACGCCAACGAGCGCGCCGAGGAGCTGATGGAGCGCATCCGGCTGCACAAGAAGCGCGACGTGCTGGCCGTGAACCTCACCTATGCGGAGCAGCGCGCGCTGGAAGTCGGCATCACCATTGCCGGCGGCGCCAACGTGATCCTGCTGGACGAACCGACGGCGGGCATGAGCCGCGAGGAGACGCGCCGCTTCATCGCGCTGATCAAGGAAGTGACGGTGGGCAAGACCCTGTTGACGGTGGAGCACGACATGGGCGTGGTGTTCGGCCTGGCCGACAAGATCGCGGTGGTGGTCTACGGCGAGATCATCGCCTTCGACACGCCGGAGGCCGTGCGCGCCAACCAGAAGGTGCAGGAGGCCTACCTCGGGTCTTCCGTGGCCGACCAGCAGGCGGGAGCGCACTGATGCTCAAGGTCGCCAACCTGCATGCCTTCTACGGCAAGAGCCACGTCCTGCATGGCGTGGAGTTCGACGTGGGCGAGGGCGAGATCGTCGCCCTGCTGGGACGCAACGGCTCGGGCCGGTCCACCACCGCCAAGGCCATCATGGGCATGGTGGAAGCGCACGGGGACGTCGTGTTCAAGGGCCAGGCCATCCAGGGCCGCAAGCCCTACGAGATCGCGCACCTGGGCCTGGGCTACGTGCCCGAGAACCGCGACATCTTCCCCAAGCTCACGGTGCACCAGAACCTGATGCTCGGGCAGAAATCGGCGAAACAGGCCGGCCGCTGGAGCTTCGACGACATGTACGGCATGTTCCCGCGCCTGAAGGAACGGCAGCACACCGAAGCCGGCGTGTTGTCCGGCGGCGAGCAGCAGATGCTGACGCTGTGCCGCACCCTGATGGGCGACCCGGAACTGATCATCATCGACGAGCCGACCGAGGGCCTGGCCCCCAAGATTGTCGAGCTGGTCGGCGAGTACCTGAAGACCCTGAAATCCCGCGGCGTGTCGGTGCTGCTCATCGAGCAGAAGCTGACCATCGCCATGGCGATTTCCGATCGGGCGCTGGTGATGGGCCACGGCAGCATCGTGTTCCAGGGCACCCCGGACACGCTGCGCGCGGACGCCTATATCCGCAAGGAGTGGCTGGAGGTATAACCTCCCGCAAGCCCCGTGTCCCTCATCGGACACGAGCAGGTTGCAGCGCAACATCGCCCCACTACAATCCAAAAAAAGAACGACCGTTCTTTTATCTAGTTCTCCTCCAACCAAGGAAGCAGCATGACGGCTGAATACAAGGTCCACGGCGACGTCGCCGTGGTCACGATGAACAATCCGCCCGTCAACGGGCTGGGCCATGCCACCCGTGTCGCGATCACGCAGGGCCTCGACCAGGCCAACGCGGATCCCGCCGTCAAGGCCATCGTCGTCACCGGCGCCGGCAAGGCCTTCTCCGGCGGCGCCGACATCAAGGAATTCGGCTCGATGAAGGCGACGCAGGACCCGAACCTGCTGTCCGTCATCCTGGCGCTGGAGAATTCCGCCAAGCCCACCGTCGCCGCCATGCACTCGGTCGCCATGGGCGGCGGCCTCGAGCTCGCGCTCGGCTGCCACTACCGCATCGCCGCACCCGGCACCAGCATCGCCCTGCCGGAAGTGAAGCTGGGCCTGATTCCCGGCGCCGGCGGCACGCAGCGCCTGCCGCGCGTGCTGGGCGTCGAACCCGCGCTGAACATGATCGTCAGTGGCGAGCCGGTCAAGGCCGAAATGCTGGCGCAGCTGCCCGGCCAGAAGCTGTTCGACAAGATGGCCGCCTCGCCCGAGTCGCTGCTGGAAGAAGCGCTGGCCTTCGCCCGTTCCGTCGCCGACACGCGGCCGCTGCCGCTGGTGCGCAACCTGCCGTCCAGGCATCCCATGGGCGACGCCTACTTCCAGTTCGCGCGCAACATGGTCAAGGGCATGGCGAAGAACTTCCCCGCGCCGGCCAAGTGCGTCGACGCGGTCGAAGCCTCCACCAAGAAGAAGTTCGACGAAGGCATGGCCTACGAGCGCGAGATCTTCACCGCGCTGATGTTCACGCCCGAGTCCAGGGCCCTGCGCCACCTGTTCATGGCGGAGCGCGCGGCCAGCAAGATCGCCGACGTGCCGGAAGACACGCCCAAGCGCGCCATCGAGAAGGTCGCCGTTATCGGCGCCGGCACCATGGGCGGCGGCATCGCCATGAACTTCCTGAACGCCGGCGTCCCGGTGACCATCCTCGAGATGAAGCAGGAAGCCATCGACCGCGGCCTGGCCACCATCCGCAAGAACTACGAGGGCCAGGTCAAGAAGGGCAAGCTGAAGCAGGACAAGTACGAGCAGCGCATGGCGCTGCTGAAGCCCACGCTTTCCTACGACGACATCGGCGACGCCGACCTCGTGATCGAGGCCGTGTTCGAGGAGATGGGCGTCAAGCAGAAGGTCTTCGAGCAGCTGGACAAGACCATGAAGAAGGGCGCCATCCTCGCGTCCAACACTTCCACGCTGGACGTCGACAAGATCGCGGCCTTCACCAAGCGGCCCGAAGACGTCGTCGGCCTGCACTTCTTCAGCCCGGCCAACGTGATGAAGCTGCTGGAAGTGGTGCGCGGCGCCAAGACCGGCAAGGACGTGATGGCCACGACCATGGCCCTCGCGAAGAAGATCAAGAAGACGGCGGTGGTGTCGGGCGTGACCGACGGCTTCATCGGCAACCGCATGATCGAGCAGTACAGCCGCCAGGCCGGCTTCCTGCTGGACGAAGGCGCCACGCCCGCGCAGGTGGACAAGGCCGTCGAGAAGTTCGGCTTCGCGATGGGACCGTTCCGCATGGGCGACCTGGCCGGCAACGACATCGGCTGGGCCATTCGCAAGCGCCGCGCGCAGGAGCGGCCGAACATGCTCTACAGCCGCACCGCCGACAAGCTGTGCGAGCTGGGCCGCTTCGGCCAGAAGACGGGCGCCGGCTGGTACGACTACGAAGCGGGCAAGCGCGACGCGATCCCGTCCAAGTTGGTCGAGAAGATGATCGAGGACCACCGCAAGGAACTGGGCATCACGCCGCGCAAGATCTCCGACGAGGAGATCGTGCAGCGCCTGGTGTTCGCGCTGGTCAACGAAGGCGCGCGCATCGTGGAAGAGGGCATCGCCGCCCGCGCCAGCGACGTCGACATGGTCTACATCACCGGCTACGGCTTCCCGATCCATCGCGGCGGCCCCATGAACTACGCCGACCAGGTCGGCCTGTTCAACGTGGTGCAGGCGATGAAGCGCTTCCAGAAGAACCCGCGCGACGACGCGAAGTTCTGGGAGCCCGCGCCGCTGCTGGCGAAGCTGGCCGCCGAAGGCAAGACCTTCTCCTGAACGCGCCCATGGTGAAACGCATCCTGCTGGTGCTTGCCGCCTTGTTGCTGCTGCTGGTGGCGGTCCTGGCCGTCAACACGCTGCGCCAGGGCTCGCGCCAGCTCGATGTGCCCCCGGCGCCGCCGCTGGCCCTCGACGAGAAGGCGCTGGCGGACAAGCTGGGTGCAGCCATCCGCCTGCAGACGGTGTCCAGCCTCGAGGATCCCACCGCCAACGCGGCCGAATTCCGCAAGCTGCACGCGCTGCTGCAGGAGCGCTTCCCGCGCGTGCATGCCACGTTGCAGCGCGATCTGGTCAACGACCTGAGCCTGCTCTACACGTGGAAGGGCACGGACCCGAACGCGAAGCCGGTCGCCTTCATCGCGCACCAGGACGTCGTCCCCATTGCCCCGGGCACCGAAAGCAAGTGGCAGGTGGCGCCCTTCTCCGGCGAGGTGAAGGACGGTTACGTGTGGGGCCGAGGCGCCTGGGACGACAAGGGCAACCTCATCGCGCAGCTGGAGGCGGTGGAGATGCTGCTGGCGGCCGGCTTCCAGCCGCGCCAGACGATCTACCTCATTGCCGGCGCCGACGAGGAAGTGGGCGGCCCACGTGGCGCGGTCGCCATCGCCAAGATGCTGCGCGAGCGCAAGGTGCGGCTGGACTTCGTGATCGACGAAGGCCTGGTGCTCACCGAAGGCATCCTGCCCGGCGTGAAGGCGCCGGCGGCGCTGGTGGGCATGGCGGAGAAGGGCTACATCACGGTGCAGATCACCGCGAACGCGCCCCCAGGGCATGCGTCGATGCCGCCCCCGCCCGGCACGACGGCGATCGCCAAGGTCGGCGATGCGCTCAAGCGGCTGGACGAGGAGCAGTTCCCGCCCAAGCTGCAGGGCGTGGCGCGCGAGCTGTTCCAGACGCTGGCCCCCGAGATGGGCGGCATCCAGCGCGTGGCGCTTTCCAACCTGTGGCTGTTCGGCCCGCTGCTCGAGAAGCAGCTCGCGAAAGGCGCCAGCACCAATGCGATGCTGCGCACGACCACGGCGCTGACCATCGTGAATGCCGGCAACAAGTCGAACGTGATCCCCGGCCAGGCCGACGCCACGCTGGACTACCGCATCCTGCCGGGCGACAGCACCGAGAAGGTTCTCGCGCACGTGCGCTCCAAGGTCGGCGAGGGCGTCGAGGTCAAGTCCCTGGGCGGCAGCACGGAACCCACGCCGGTGAGTTCCACCGCCGCGCCTTCCTACTACCAGCTGCAGCGCACGCTGCGCGCCGTGTTCCCCGGCACGCTGGTGGCGCCGGCGCTCTACGTCGCCGGCTCCGATTCGCACCATTTCGTGGACCTGGCCGACAGCATCTACCGCTTCTCGCCCGTGCGCGTGAAGCCGGAAGACGTCGCCCGGCTGCACGGCACCAACGAGCGCATCGCCGTCGCCAACCTGGGCGAGCTGGTGCGCTTCTACCATCAACTCCTGCGCAACCTGAACGCGCCGGCCCCCTGACACGACTCCCCTGAAAGGCAACACACCATGACCAAGGCCGTCATCGTCTCCACCGCCCGCACCCCGCTCACCAAGAGCTGGAAGGGCGCGTTCAACATGACGCACGGCGCCACCCTGGGCGGCCATGCGGTGAAGCATGCCGTGCAGCGCGCCGGCATCGACCCCGGCGCCATCGAGGACGTCCTCATGGGCTGCGCCAATCCCGAAGGCGCCACCGGCGCCAACATCGCGCGCCAGATCGCGCTGATGGCCGACCTGCCGGTGACGGTGTCCGGTGCCACCGTGAACCGCTTCTGCTCCTCGGGCCTGCAGACCATCGCCATGGCTTCGCAGCGCATCATCGCGGGCGAAGGCGACGTCTACGTCGCCGGCGGCGTGGAAAGCATCTCCTGCGTGCAGCAGGAAATGAACACGCACATGCTGCGCGACCTGGCGCTGGACAAGAAGAAGCCCGAGATCTACTGGACGATGCTGCAGACCGCGGAGCAGGTCGCCAAGCGCTACGACATCGGCCGCGACCGCATGGACGAATACGGCGCCGCCTCGCAGCAGAAGGCCTGCGCCGCGCAGGCGGCCGGCAAGTTCAACGACGAGATCGCGCCCATCACGGTGAAGGCCGGCGTGGCCGATGCGGTCATGGGCCTGATCACCAAGGAAGTGACGGTCAGCAAGGACGAGGGCCTGCGCGAAGGCACGACCAAGGAAGGCATCAGCGGCATCAAGCCGGCACTGCCGGGCGGCGTGATCACCGCCGGCAATGCCAGCCAGTTCTCCGACGGCGCCGGCGCCTGCGTGGTGGTGAGCGAGGAGTACGCCGCGCGCAACAACCTCAAGCCCATGGGTCGCTTCCTCGGCTTCGCGGTCGCGGGCTGCGAGCCGGACGAGATGGGCATCGGCCCCGTGTTCGCCGTGCCGAAGGTGCTCAAGAAGCTGGGCCTGACGGTGCAGGACATCGACCTGTGGGAGCTGAACGAAGCTTTTGCGGTGCAGGTGCTGTACTGCCGCGACAAGCTGGGCATCCCGGCGGACCGCCTGAACGTCAACGGCGGCGCCATCGCCGTCGGCCACCCGTACGGTGTGTCGGGCCAGCGCCTGACCGGCCATGCGCTGATCGAAGGCAAGCGGCGCGGGGCGAAGCGCGTGGTCGTCACGATGTGCATCGGCGGCGGCATGGGGGCTGCGGGCGTCTTCGAAGTGCTGTAAGAGCGGGGAAGGCATGTCTTCCCTGCGTCCCACCCTCGACTTCCTCCTCTACGACTGGCTGCACGCCGGGCGGCTGGGCGAGCGCGAGCGCTTCGCCGACCATTCGCGCGAGACCTTCGACGCGGTGTTCGACACCTGCGAGCGCATCGCGCGCGAGAAGTACGCGCCGTTCAACCGCCTGGTCGACACCGAGGAGCCGCGCTTCGACGGCGAAAAGGTGATCCTGCCGCAGGCGACGCACGAGGCGCACCGCGCCTACGTGGCGTCCGGCATGGTCAGCGCCGCCCAGGACTACGAGGAGGGCGGCATGCAGCTGCCCTACACGATCGAGGCCGCGGCCAACACCTTCTTCGCGCTGGCTTCGGTCAGCATGGGCTCCAGCCTGCTCACCAAGGGCAACGCCAACCTGTTGCTGGTGCACGGCACCGAGGCGCAGAAGGCCGTGTTCGCGCGCAACGAGTTCGGCGGCCGCTTCACCGGCACCATGTGCCTGTCGGAGCCGCAGGCCGGCTCCTCGCTGTCCGACGTCGCCACGCGCGCCACGTCCGACGGCGCGGATTTCGAAAGCGATCCGCTCGGCCCGCGCTACCGCCTCAAGGGCAACAAGATGTGGATCTCGGCCGGCGAACACGAGCTGGCCGAGAACATCATCCACCTCGTGCTGGCCAAGATCCCGGGACCCGACGGCAAGCTGGTGCCGGGCACGCGCGGCATCTCGCTGTTCATCCTGCCCAAGAAGCTGGTCGACACCGAAGGGCGGTTGACCGGTGAGCGCAACGACGTCGCGCTCGCGGGCCTCAACCACAAGCTGGGGTGGCGCGGCACGACGAACACGCTGCTAAATTTCGGCGAAGGCAAATATCCCGTGCGCGGTGGCGCGGGTGCCATCGGCTATCTCGTGGGCAAGCCGGGCGAAGGCCTGCGCTGCATGTTCCACATGATGAACGAGGCGCGCATCGGCATCGGCCTGGCGGCCACGGCACTGGGCCTGGCCGGCTACTACGCTTCGCTGGAATACGCGAAGAACCGTCCCCAAGGCCGCCCTGTCGGCCCAGCGGGCAAGGACGCCGCGCAGCCGCAGGTCCGCATCATCGAACACGCCGACGTCAAGCGCATGCTGCTCGCGCAGAAGTCCTACGGCGAGGGCGCGCTGGCCCTGCTGCTGTATTGCGCCCGCCTGGTCGACGAGCAGCACACCGGCACGCCGGAGGCCGCGGAAGAAGCGCGCCTGCTGCTGGAGGTGCTGACGCCGGTGGCCAAGAGCTGGCCCAGCGAGTTCTGCCTGGAAGCGAATTCGCTGGCGATCCAGGTCCACGGCGGCTACGGCTACACGCGCGACTTCCCGGTGGAGCAGTACTGGCGCGACAACCGCCTGAACATGATCCACGAAGGCACGCACGGCATCCAGGCCGCCGACCTGCTGGGGCGCAAGGTGGTGATGGAAGGCGGCAAGGGCCTCATGCTGCTCGCAGGCCGCATCAACGCGACGATCGAGCGGGCGATCCAGCAACCCGCGCTGGCCGAGCACGCCAATACGCTGGGGCAGGCCCTGCAGAAGGTCGGCGCCGCCACCAAGGCCGCCTGGGCCACCGGCAATCCTTCCGATGCGCTCGCCAACGCGGTGCCCTACATGCAGGCCTTCGGCCACCTGGTGGTCGCCTGGACCTGGCTCGACGTGCTGCTGGCCGTGCCCGCCGACAGCACGCGGCCCGAGCACGAAGGCCGGCGCCGCGCCGCCCGTTATTTCTTCCATTACGAGCTGCCCAAGATCCCCGGCTGGCTGCGCGTGGTGGAAACTCGGGACTCCACCTGTTCCACCATGCCCGAGGAAGCTTTCTGACGATGGCCACGCCGCGAACCCTTGCCCGCCTCGACACCCTGATCTGGTCGCTGATCTTCGGCGGCCTGCTGGTGCTGGTGCTGGGCATCGCCTCCCACGACGAAACCGCGATCGGCGGCTGGAGCCTGTCGGTGCTGGGCTCCGTTGCCGCGCTGGCCGGCTTCGTCCTGATCGTCGTGCGCTCGCGCCTGCGCGAGGATGCCGAGCCCGGCGCACAATCGACCCCATCCCGAACCGGAGACAGCCCACGATGACCCGCACCATCCAGCAATTGTTCGACCTGGAGGGCAAGGTCGCCCTCGTCACCGGCGGCTCGCGCGGCCTGGGCCTGCAGCTCGCGCATGCGCTGGGCGAGGCCGGCGCGCGCATCATGCTCAGCGCCCGCAAGGAAGGCGAACTGGAGGAAGCCGTGGCCGACCTGCAGGCCGCCGGCATCGACGCGCGCTGGGTCGCCGCCGACTGCGCGAAGGAAGAGGAGATCCGCAAGCTCTCCGACCAGACCTTCGAACGCATGGGCAACGTCGACATCCTGGTGAACAACGCCGGCGCCGCCTGGGGCGCGCCGGCCGAGGACCATCCCGTGGAAGCCTGGGACAAGGTCATGAACCTCAACGTCCGCGGCTATTTCCTGCTGGCCCAGCAGGTCGCGAAGCGGGGCATGATCCCGCGCAAGTCGGGGCGCATCATCAACGTCGCCTCCATCGCCGGCCTGGGCGGCAACCCCGCCGACATGAACACGCTGGCCTACAACACGTCCAAGGGCGCGGTCATCACCTTCACCCAGGCGCTGGCTTGCGAGTGGGGCAAGTACGGCATCAACGTCAACGCCATCTGCCCGGGCTTCTTCCCGAGCAAGATGACCAAGGGCACGCTGGAGCGCATCGGCGTCGACAAGCTGGCCGAGAACGCGCCGCTGCGCCGCCTGGGCGACGACGAGGACCTGAAGGGCACGGCGCTGCTGTTCGCGTCCGACGCCGGCAAGCACATCACCGGCCAGTGGCTGGCGGTGGACGGCGGCGTCAGCGTGGTGACGGGGGGCTGAGCACGTGGCTTCGCCCAAGCTGTTCGGCGTCGAGATTCCCTTCGTCCACCACCTCGGCTTCGAGCTGGTGAGGATGGAAGGCGGCGCGTCGGAGCTGAAGTTCGCGCCGAAACCGGAGCACCTGAACTCCTTCCAGGTCACGCACGGCGGCGCCGTCATGACCTTGCTGGACGTGACCATGGCCACGGCGGCGCGCAGCGTCGACCTGGAGATCGGCGTCGTCACCATCGAGATGAAGACGAGCTTCATGCGGCCTTGCGTGGGCGTGCTCACCGGCAAGGGAAGGCTGATGCACAGGACGCGCTCCATGGCCTTCACCGAAGCAACGATCTACGACGCCGACGACATTGCCTGCGCGCATGCCACCGGCACCTTCAAGTACGTGCCGCGCAAGCAGGCCGCGATTTCCACCGACTGAACGAGAGGAGGCTTCCATGCCCGCCAACAAGCAGCTCCTGCTGGACAACCGCCCCGAGGGCGAAGCCAAGGCCAGCAACTTCAAGCTGGTGACCGCCGACACGCCGGCGCTGAAGGACGGCGAGGTGCTGGTCAAGCACCACTTCCTGAGCCTCGACCCTTACATGCGCGGCCGCATGAACGACGCCAAGAGCTACGCCCAGCCGCAGCCGCTGGGCCAGGTGATGCAAGGCGGCACGGTCGGCGAGGTGGTCGAGAGCCGCAACGCCAAGTACGCCGTGGGCGACAAGGTGGTGGGCTTCGGCGGCTGGCAGCAGTACAGCGTCGTGGCCGCGGACCAGCCCGGTGCGCTGCGCAAGGTGGACACCACCCACGTGCCGCTGTCGCACTACCTGGGCGCGGTGGGCATGCCGGGCGTGACGGCCTGGTACGGGCTGGTGAAGATCATCGAAGCCAAGCAGGGCCAGACCATCGTGGTCAGCGCGGCAAGCGGCGCGGTGGGCAGCGCACTGGGCGCGCTGGCGAAGGCACGCGGCTGCCGCGCCGTCGGCATTGCCGGCGGCCCCGACAAGTGCCGCTACGTGACGGAAGAACTCGGCTTCGACGCCTGCATCGACTACAAGCAGCACAAGGACGCCGGCTCGCTGTCGAAGGCGATCAAGGAAGCCTGCCCCAACGGCATCGACGGCTACTTCGAGAACGTCGGCGGCATGGTGATGGACGCGGTGCTGCTGCGCATGAACGCGCACGGCCGCATCGCGCTGTGCGGGATGATCGCCGGCTACGACGGCCAGCCGATCCCGATGGCCTATCCGCAACTGCTGCTGACCAACCGCCTGCTGATCCAGGGCTTCATCGTCAGCGAGCACATGGAAGTGTGGCCCGAGGCGCTGAAGGAACTGGGCATGCTGGTCGGCAGCGGCAAGCTGAAGCCGCGCGAGTCGGTGGCGCAAGGGCTGGAAGCGGCCCCGGACGCCTTCCTCGGCATGCTCAAGGGCAAGAACTTCGGCAAGCAGCTGGTCAAGCTGGTCTGATGCGCGGTTCGCGGGCCGGGATCCGGACATGAGCGACTACGCCACGCACGAAGTCTTCAACCAGCCCGAGCCGCTGGTGGGCTACAACCTGTTCGAAGGCAACCAGGCCTTGCGCGACGCGCTGCGCTTCAACGCGCCGCAACTGGACGTGGCGCCGCTCGCGCAACTGGGCCAGCTGGCCGGCAGCGCGGAGATGCAGGAGCATGCGCGCCTCGCCAACACGCGCACGCCCGAGCTGCACACGCACGACCGCTTCGGCCGCCGCGTCGACGAAGTCGAGTTCCACCCCAGCTACCACGCGCTGATGACGGCCGCGGTGCAGGCCGGCCTGCACGGCACGCCCTGGGCGGGCGAGGGCGCGAGCCCGCACGTGCTGCGCGCGGCCGGCTTCATGCTCTTCACCGAGCTGGAGCCTTCCATCCTGTGCCCGGTCTCGATGACCTACGCGGTCACGCCGGCGCTGCGCAGCAATGCGGCGATCTACGCCGAGTGGGGGCCCAAGCTCACCAGCCGCAGTTACGACCCCGCGCTCAAGCCCGCCGCCAACAAGTTCGGCGTGACCATGGGCATGGGCATGACGGAGAAGCAGGGCGGCTCGGACGTGCGCGCCAACACGACCCGCGCCGAGCCCGATGGCACCGACGACTGGGGGGCGCGTTACCGCGTCACCGGCCACAAGTGGTTCTTCTCGGCGCCGATGTGCGACGCCTTCCTGGTGCTCGCGCAGACGGCGTCCGGCCTGTCCTGCCTGTTCCTGCCGCGCGTGCTGCCGGACGGCAGCCGCAACGCCATCCGCATCCAGCGCCTGAAGGACAAGCTGGGCAATAAGGCCAACGCCAGCTCGGAGGTGGAATTCCAGGGCGCGACGGCCTGGCTGGTCGGCGACGAAGGACGCGGCGTACCGCAGATCCTGGAGATGGGCACCATGACGCGCCTCGATTGCGCGCTGGGCACCAGCGGGCTGATGCGGCAGGCCTTGTCCATCGCGCTGAACCACACGGCGCAGCGCGCGGCCTTCGGCAAGAAGCTGGTCGAACAGCCGCTGATGCGCAACGTGCTGGCCGACCTCGCGCTGGAAAGCGAGGCCGCGACGCAGCTGGCCATGCGCCTCGCGCGCGCCTTCGACAAGCGCAACGACGCGCACGAAGCGGCCATGGCGCGCCTGCTGACGCCGATCGCCAAGTTCTGGATCTGCAAGCGCGGGAGCCACTTCGCGCAGGAAGCGATGGAGTGCCTGGGCGGCAACGGCTACGTGGAAGAGGGCGGGCAGGGCATCATGGCCCGCATCTACCGCGAGATGCCGCTCAATTCGATCTGGGAAGGCGCCGGCAACATCATGGCGCTGGACCTGCTGCGCGCTCTGCGCAAGGCCGACGCGGCCGCTGCCCTGGCGCAGGAACTCGCGCCGGCCACGGGCGCGCACCCGGCCCTCGACAAGCTGGCGGCGAGCCTGCCCACGCGCGTCGAGGAAATGGCCACCGAGATCGAGGCGCGGCGCCTGGCCCAGGATGTCGCGCTGGCGGTGCAGGCGGCGCTGCTGTTCCAGGCGGCGCCCACGCCGGTGTTCGCGGCATTCTGCGATTCACGGCTGGCGGGCAACTGGGGCCAGGCCTTCGGCACGCTTTCCGCAGCAACCGATTTCGACGCTATCCTGCGGCGAGCGCAGCCCCGTTGAACCCGCCATGAACGACCTGATCCTGCACCACTACCACCGCTCGCCGTTTTCGGAGAAGCTGCGCCTGGTCCTCGGCTACAAGAAGCTGCCCTGGAAGTCGGTGCTGATCCCGGCCATCATGCCCAAGCCGGACCTCGTCGCGCTGACCGGCGGCTACCGCCGCACGCCGGTGCTGCAGGTCGGCGCCGACATCTACTGCGACACCGCGCTGATCTGCGACGTGCTGGAACACGTGCGGCCCGAGCCCACGCTGTACCCGCACCACCTGAAGGGCGTGTGCCGCATCTTCGCGCAGTGGGCCGACTCGACCCTGTTCTGGGCGGCGATGGGCTACAACCTGCAGCCCAAGGGCGCCGCGCACGTCTTCGCCGGTGCGCCGCCCGAAGCTGCGAAGGCCTTCGGGGAAGACCGCAAGGCGATGAGCGCGAACCTGGTGCGCCTGCGTCCCGGGGACGCTACCTCGGCCTACCGCTCCTACCTGCGCCGCATCGCCAACATGGCCGACGAGCACGACTTCCTGTTCGGCATGGAGCCCTGCGTGGCCGACTTCGCGGCCTACCACGGCATCTGGTACACGCGGCAGCAGGTGCCGCCGCTGGCGGACATCCTGAACGCCACGCCTTCGGTGATCGAATGGGCGCAGCGCGTGGCCGCGATCGGCCATGGCGCCTCGACGCACCTGGCTTCCGACGACGCCGTGGCGCTGGCCAAGGCGGCCGAACCCGCGCCGCCCGGCTCCAACCTGCTGATCGACAGCGCCTTCCAGGACGACCACGGCATTCCCCTGGGCAGCCGCGTGACGATCACGCCGGAGACCTTCGGCGTGGAGCCCACGGAAGGCGAACTGATCGCCGCCACGCGCACGCACTACAGCCTGCGCCGCGAGGATGCGCGCGCCGGTGCGGTGCACGTGCACTTCCCGCGCATCGGCTACGTGCTGCGCGCCGCCTGAGCGCCATGGAAGCGCCGCGCGCGCTCGGCTGCTGCCTGTTCGACACGGCCATCGGTGCGTGCGGCATTGCCTGGACCGAGGACGCGCTGGCGGCCGTGCAGTTGCCTGAGACGACGCGCGCGGGCAGCCTGGCCAGGATGCGGCGCCGCTTCGGCGAAGCGGTCCCAGAGGCCGATCCGCCCGCGTTCGTGCAAGCCGCGATCACGCGCGTACGGAAGCTGCTGGAAGGCGAGAAAGACGACCTGTGCGACCTGCCGCTGCAGCTGGAGGCCGTGCCGGATTTCCACCGGCGCGTCTACGAAGTGGCGCGCGCGATCCCGCCGGGCGAAGTGCTGACCTATGGCGAAGTCGCGAAGATTCTGGGGGACCCGGGTGCGGCACGGGCGGTGGGGCAGGCACTCGGTGCGAACCCCTTCGCGCCGGTGGTGCCCTGCCACCGGGTGCTGGCCGCCGGCGGAAGGTCGGGTGGATTTTCCGCCGAGGGCGGGGCGATCACCAAGCTAAAGATGCTGGAGATCGAGAAGGCGCGCCTGGGCGGCGAGCCCGGATTGTTCGACTAGGGACCGGGCTCAGAACCACTTGCGCCAGCCGGACTCCGGCGGACGCTCGGTGGACACGACCTTCTCCTCGCGCCGCAGCTCGAGGTCCTGCTCCTGGCGCAGTTGCGCCTCGCGCAGGCGCGCGTCGCGGGCCTCGGCCTGGCGCAGCTGCTCCATGCGATCGTCGGCGCGCGCCAGCGGCGCGGTGTCGACCACCGGCGCGCTGCCGCCCAGGCGGTGATCCATCTCGTTCAGGCGCGCGGCCAGCGTGCGGTTCATCTGTTCCAGCTGCGTGCGCAGCTCGCGCTGGCTGTTGACCATGGCCTTCTGGAATTCGGTCGCGGCGATGGCGTCGCGCTCGCGCAGTTCGCGCAGCTGGTTGTCCAGGTGGGTGCGCAGGTCGGTGAAACGCGAGGCTTCGGCCTTGTCGGCCAGGGTGCGCTGCGCTTCCAGGGTCTTGTGGTGGGTGCGCGAGTCGACCAGCGCCTGCGTGCGGATCGCCGCACTGGACAGGGCGAAGGCCACCGCGGCCGCGGCCAGCAAGGCCAGCAGGATGGCGCCCAGCGGCGCGTTCATCACGAAGAAACCGAAGGACAGGGGAACGGACCGCGCGATCTCGCTCCAGTTCAGCGCCGCGAATGCGGCCACCAGCAGGATGGCCACGACGAAAAGAATGCCACGGGTACGCATGAAAAGTCTCCTTTGAGGGCTTAAGTCATTCTCTGCAGTTGCAGGGCCGCTACTGTCAGCCGGACGCCCGTCTGGCTGTACGGAGCGTGTGGCAAACTCGCGCGCATTCCCGTTGTTCCCCAGCAGTTACAGAATGCAAAAGATCCTGCGGCAGATTGCCGCTGAACTCCGGGTGCAGGAGGGGCAGGTGCGCGCGGCCGTCGAGTTGCTCGACGGGGGCGCCAGCGTGCCGTTCATTGCCCGCTACCGGAAGGAGGCCACCGGCGGCCTCGACGACAACCACCTGCGCGAACTCGAGGCCCGGCTGGCCTACCTGCGCGAGCTCGAGGAGCGGCGCGAGGCGGTGCTCAAGAGCATCGACGAGCAGGGCAAGCTCACCCCCGAACTGCGCGCCGCCATCGAAGCGGCGCCCACCAAGCAGGAGCTGGAAGACCTCTACCTGCCCTACAAGCCGCGCCGCCGCACCAAGGGCCAGATCGCCCGCGAGGCCGGCATCGAGCCCCTGGCCGACCTGCTGTGGGCCGATCCCACGCGGGACCCGGCCGCCGAGGCCAGCGCTTTCGTCAAGAAGGAAAAAGGCGAGGGCGGCGAAGACTTCACCACCGTGCCGGCGGTGCTCGACGGCGTGCGCGACATCCTGTCCGAGCGCTGGGCCGAGGACGCGGTGCTGGTGCAGTCGCTGCGCGAATGGCTGTGGAGCGAAGGCCTGCTCAAGTCCAAGCTGGCCGCCGGCAAGGACGAAAACAATCCCGACGTCGCCAAGTTCCGCGACTACTTCGACTACGACGAGCCGGTCGGCCGCGTGCCGTCGCACCGCGCGCTGGCCGTGTTCCGCGGCCGCGCGCTCGAGGTCCTCGAAGCCAAGCTGGCCTTGCCGGTCGAGCCCGAGCCGGGCAAGCCTTCGATCGCCGAAGGCAAGATCGCTCTGCACCTGGGCTGGAGCCACGCGGCGCGCAAGGCCGACGACCTGCTGCGCAAGTGCGTCGCCTGGACGTGGCGCGTGAAGCTGTCGCTCTCGACCGAGCGCGACTTGTTCGCCCGCCTGCGCGAGGAAGCCGAGAAGGTCGCGATCAAGGTCTTCGCCGAGAACCTGCGCGACCTGCTGCTGGCCGCGCCGGCCGGCCCGCGTGTCGTGATGGGCCTGGACCCGGGCATCCGCACCGGCGTCAAGGTGGCGGTGGTCGATGCGACCGGCAAGCTGGTCGACACGGCGACCGTGTACCCGCACGAGCCGCGCAAGGACTGGGAGGGCTCGCTGCACACGCTGGGCCAACTGGCCCGCAAGCACGGCGTGAACCTGATCGCCATCGGCAACGGCACCGCCAGCCGCGAGACCGACAAGCTGGCGGCGGATCTCACCAAGCGCCTCGAGGGCGACATCCAGCGCGTGGTGGTGAGCGAGGCCGGCGCCTCGGTCTACTCCGCGAGCGAATACGCCTCGCAGGAAATGCCCACGGTGGACGTGAGCCTGCGCGGCGCCGCCAGCATCGCGCGCCGCCTGCAGGACCCGCTGGCCGAGCTGGTGAAGATCGAGCCCAAGGCGATCGGCGTCGGCCAGTACCAGCACGACGTGAACCAGAGCGAACTGGCCCGCATGCTGGACGCGGTGGTCGAGGATTGCGTGAACAAGGTCGGCGTCGACCTGAACACCGCCAGCGCACCGCTGCTCTCGCGCGTGTCGGGCCTGTCGACGACGGTGGCCAAGTCGGTCGTGCAATGGCGCGAATCGAACGGCGCTTTCAGGAGCCGCCAGCAGCTGCTGCAGGTGACGGGCCTGGGCCCCAAGACCTTCGAGCAGAGCGCGGGCTTCCTGCGCATCCGCGGCGGCGAGAACCCGCTGGACATGACCGGCGTGCACCCCGAGACCTATCCGGTGGTCGAGAAGATCCTCGAGACCGTGAAGAAGCCGGTGCAGGAAGTCATAGGCCGCGCCGACATGCTCAAGACGCTCAAGCCCGAGCTGTTCGCCAACGAGAAGTTCGGCGTCATCACGGTCAAGGACATCCTGGGCGAGCTGGAGAAGCCGGGCCGCGATCCGCGCCCCGACTTCAAGGTGGCGCGCTTCAACGACGGCGTCGACGACATCAAGGACCTGCAGCCCGGCATGGAGCTGGAAGGCACGGTCAGCAACGTGGCGGCCTTCGGCGCCTTCGTCGACCTGGGCGTGCACCAGGACGGCCTGGTGCACGTGAGCCAGCTCTCGCACAAGTTCGTCACCGACGCGCGCGAGGTGGTGAAGACCGGCGACATCGTCAAGGTGAAGGTGCTCGAGGTGGACGCCGCCCGCAAGCGCATCAGCCTGACCATGAAGCTGGGCACGCCGACCGAACGTGGAAGGGGACCGGGCGGCCCGCGCGACAACCGCTTCGAGGGCGCGGCCCGCGGCCAGCGCGCGCCGGCCAATCCGCAGATCAACGGCGCGATGCAGGGCGCATTCGCCAAGCTGCAAGGGCTGCGAAAATAAACGCCATGGCCATCCCGGTGCCGGCAAGCGTGCTGTTCCTGCGGCTGCGCGCTTTCCACGAGCAGCCGGTGGCCGAGCAGGCACGCCGGCGCGAGGCCCTGCAGGCCGCCGCGCGGCAGGCGCTCGCGCCCTGGCGCGACGACCAGCGCGTGGTGCTCGAGGCACCCGACGGCCTGGCCATCGTGGGCCGGGGCGACCCGGCACTGGCCCTGCAGGCCGCGCAGCAGGCTGCCGAGGCCTGCCGCGACGAGGACGTGGCGATCGGCCTGCATTACGGGCCGGTGAAGGCCGAGGCCGACGCGGTCGGCGGCGCGCGGCTGGCCGGCGAAGGCCTGCAGACCGCGGCGGAAGTGGCCGCTTTCGCCAACGAACATCCTTTGCTGGCGTCGTTCCCGTTCCGCGAAGCGCTGGCGGCCGGTTCGCCGCGGCGCGCGCGAGCCTTGCGGTCCGCGGGGGACTTCGTCGACGAACGCATGCGTTCGCAGCGGCTCTATGCCTTCGATCCGGCGGCCGCGCGGCGGCGTGCCGTGTGGCGCTCCTTGTTCGGCATCGCCGGCGTCGCACTGGTGCTGGGCGCGGGCTACGTGGGCCGCACGCTGCGCCTGGAAATGGAAGCGGCGGCACGGCCCGCCATCATCACCATCGAGATCAAGCCGGTCGGCGAGGTGTACGTCGACGGCGAGCTCAAGGGAACGGCGCCGCCGCTGGCACGCCTGTCGATTCCCGCGGGCCCGCACTCGATCGAGCTGCGCAGCGGCCGCCTGAAGCCGGTCACCATGGACGTCAACCTGCTGCCCGGCGAGGAACTGGAGCTGAAGCACACCTTCGTCGCCCCGGTGGCGCCGCCCGCGCCGCGCCGCACCTCGCCCCCGCCGCCGCAGACCGCGCAGGCCAAGGCGATCGACAAGGTGAAGTCCTGGCTGGACAAGCTCAAATGAACCCGCCTCCGTTTACCCATTTCGGCCGCTACCGCCTGCTCGAGGAGCTGGGGCGCGGTGCCATGGGCATCGTGTACCTGGCGGAGGACGAATCGCTGCAGCGGCAGGTGGCCGTCAAGGCGATGCTGCTGCCGGCCGACTCCGCCGACCGCGCGGAGCACGAAGGCCGCTTCCGCCAGGAAGCCAAGGCCGCCGGCGGCCTGAGCCATCCCAACGTCATCACGATCTACGACCTCGGCCGCGAAGGCGACTGGCTGTACATCGCCATGGAGGTGCTGCGCGGCACCGAACTGCGCACGCTGATGTCCGCCGGCCTGCTGCCTCCGCCGCTTGCGCTCGACATCGCGGCGCAGGTGGCCGAGGGCCTGGCTGCGGCCCATGCGCGCGGCGTGGTCCACCGGGACATCAAGCCGTCCAACATCATGGTGCTGGACGGGCGGCACGCGAAGATCATGGACTTCGGCGTCGCACGCGTGCAGGCCTCGGAGGTGCGCACGCGCAGCGGCGTGATGCTCGGCTCGCCCAAGTACATGTCGCCGGAGCAGGTGGCGGGCCACGCGGTGGACCCGCGCAGCGACATCTTCTCGCTCGGCTCGATGCTCTACGAGATGGTCACGGGCCAGCCAGCCTTCGGCGGCGCGGAGCTGGCCAACCTGCTGTACGACATCCTCCACACCACGGCGACGCCGGCCACGCGGCTGAATCCTGCCTTGCCGCCCTTGCTGGACCTGGTGCTGGCCCGCGCGATGCAGAAGAACCCCGCCGCGCGCTACCAGGACGCGCGGGAGATGGCGCGCGACCTCGAGGCATGCCGCACCGGCGTGGTGCCACCGGCGCCCGTGCAGCCGCTGGCGACCACCGGCGGCGTCGGGGAAGCCACCATCCTCTCGGCGACGGTGCGCAGCGACGCGCCGGCGGTTTCCCAAGCCAGCTGGCTGCCGGCGCGCGAGTTCGATTCGCGCGAGGCCATCCAGGGGCTGCTGGAGGCGACCGAAGCGGGCCAGCCGCCGGGCGGCGCCTGGCTGCAGGCGCTGGTCTGGCCGCTGGTGTACGTGGCGGCGCTGGCGGGCGCCGTGGCGATCGCCCTGGCCTGATCCTTATTCGGCGATGCCGCCGACCACGTGGCTGAAGCCACCGTCGACGTACGTGATCTCCGCCGTCACGCCGCCGGCCAGGTCGGACAGCAGGAAGGCCGCCACGTTGCCCACGTCCTCGATCGTCACGTTGCGGCGGATCGGCGAGGTCTCGGCCACCACCGACAGGATCTTGCCGAAGCCCTTGATGCCGCTGGCCGCCAGCGTCTTGATGGGGCCGGCGCTGATGCCGTTGACGCGGATGCCCTTGGGGCCCAGCGAGTCCGCCAGGTAGCGCACCGAGGCTTCCAGCGAGGCCTTGGCCAGGCCCATGGTGTTGTAGTTCGGCACGGTGCGGATCGCGCCCAGGTAGGTCAGGGTGAGCAGCGCCGACTGCGGATTGAGGTAGGGCAGGGCCGCCTTGGCCATCGCCGGGAAGCTGTAGGCACTGATGTCGTGCGCGATCTTGAAGCCCTCGCGCGACAGGCCGTCCAGGAAGTCGCCGGCGATCGCCTCGCGCGGGGCGAAGCCGATGGCATGCACGAAGCCGTCGAATTTCGGCCAGGTGGCCGACAGGTCGGCGAACAGCTTCTCGATCTGGGCGTCGTCGCCGACGTCGCAGTCGAACACCAGCTTCGAGTCGAAATCGGCCGCGAATTCGGTGATGCGGTCCTTGAAGCGCTCGCCGACGTAGCTGAAGGCCAGCTCGGCGCCTTGCGCGTGGCAGGCCTTGGCGATGCCATAGGCGATGGACCGGTTCGACAGCACGCCGGTGATCAGCAGTTTCTTGCCCTTCAGGAAGCTCATGGTTTTCTCTTTGTCAGGATAGGCACGATTTTCGCACGTGGTCGTCCACGGGGGGCTCAGGCGACATTGACGTGAATTGCTCGACGGGAGTTGGGGTTACTCCTTAGGATTACCCGGGAAACCCCCCCCTCGAGCCGCCTATACTGCCGCCCGGGCCGGCGTTCACCACCAAGGACGCCGGCCTTTCTTTGTCGAGCGACCGATCTCGCTCCAGCACCACGGATAGAAGGACCTATGTTTCTGATCAGCCATCTTCGCGCCGTCCTGGGCGCAGCGCTTGTCGCCCTGAGCGTCGCCGGTTCCCCCCTCGCCCAAGCCCAGACCCCCGCCCCGGCCGCCTCCGCGCCCGCCGCAGCCGCTCCCGCCGCTGCCCCGGCCGCCGTCGCCCCCGCCGCCCCGGTCGCCTCCGCCGCCGCCCCGAAGAATGGCGAAGCCCTCGACAACCCCTACGGCATCGAAGCCCTGTGGAAGGGTTCCGACCTGATCGCCCGCTCCGTGCTGGTCCTGCTGGCCATCATGAGCGTCGGCTCCTGGTACATCCTGGTGGTCAAGCTGCTGGAGCAGACCAAGATGACCCGCCAGGCCCGCACGGTCGAAAAGAAATTCTGGGACGCCAAGTCGGTGCGCGAAGCCGCCAACTCGCTGGAGAAGAACAGCGCCTACCGCTTCATCGCCGAAGCCGGCGCCAATGCGACCACCGACCACGGCGGCCTGAAGACGCACATCCCGATGAACGAGTGGATCCCGATGAGCATCACGGCCGCCGTCGACCGCGTGCAGGCGTCCACCCAGAAGGGCCTGGCCTTCCTGGCCACCGTCGGTTCCACCTCCCCCTTCGTCGGCCTGTTCGGCACGGTGTGGGGCATCTACCACGCGCTGACCGCCATCGGCATCTCCGGCCAGGCCTCGATCGACAAGGTCGCCGGCCCCGTGGGTGAAGCGCTGATCATGACCGCCATCGGCCTGGCCGTCGCCATTCCCGCCGTGCTCGCCTACAACTGGCTGGCCCGCCGCAACAAGGCGATCATGGACGAAGTGCGCGAGTTCAGCGAAGAGCTCAACGCAGTGATGGTCGGCTCCGCCGGCCGCGCCGCCTAAACCTGCCGCCGCAGCCGGAGCAATCCCATGGCGATGGCAGTCGGTTCATCCGACGACGATTCCGTCATTTCCGCCATCAACACCACGCCCCTCGTGGACGTGATGCTGGTGCTGCTCATCATCTTCCTGATCACGATTCCCGTGGTCACCACGTCGATCCCGGTGCAGCTGCCCAAGGAACGCGTGGAAGTGCGTGAGACCAAGCCCGAGAACATCGTGATCTCGGTCGACAAGGCGGGCAACATCTTCTGGTACGACGCGAAAGTCGGCGACGTCGAGTCGCTGGTCGTCAAGCTGAAGAAGGTGTCGGCCATGAAGCCGCAGCCCGAGGTGCAGATCCGCGGCGACAGCAACGGCCGCTACGAAGGCGTGGGGAAGATCCTCTACGCGTGCCAGCGCGCCGGCATCACCAAGGTCGCATTCATCACCGAGCCGCCGCCCCTGGGCGGCTGACGTTCCCCGGAGAATTCAACATGGGACTCAAATCCCGCAGGGGGACCGATCCTGAGGTCATGATGGACATCAACACGACGCCGCTGATCGACGTCATGCTGGTGCTCCTCGTGATGCTGATCATCACCATCCCCATCCAGCTTCACGCGGTGAACCTGGAGATGCCGGTCGGCACGCCGCCGGAAAACGCGATCAAGCCCGAGAAGGTGCAGATCGACATCGACGAGAAGAGCGTCGTCTACTGGCAGGGCCTGCCGGTGACCGCCGCTGAACTCGACCAGAAAATGTCCGAGGTCGGCCAGCTTCCGAGCCAGCCGGAAATCCACCTGCGCCCCAACAAGGACTGCCAGTACGCGGTGTTCGCGAACGTGCTGTCCTCGTCCAAGCGCAAGGGCCTCACCAAGATGGCCGTGATCGGCAGCGAGCAGTTCGTCAAATGACCGACCACATCTCCCATCGACGCTCCTACGGCGGGGGCAACCCCCGCCGCCGCGCGATCGGCTGGCTGGCCGTCATCGTGCTGCACGCGATCATCCTCTGGGCCCTGGTCACGGGCACCGCCCGCAAGGGCCTGGAATTGATCAAGAAGCCGCTGGAAGCGGTGGTGATCCAGGAAGTGATCATCCCGCCGCCTCCGCCTCCGCCGCCGCCGCCCCCGAAGAAGATCGAGAAGGTCGAACCGCGGGTGGAGAAAGCGCCGCCGCCGCCCTTCGTGCCGCCGCCGGAGGTGACGCCTCCAGCCCAGACGAACGCGCCGGTGATCCAGTCGGTGCAGACGCCGCCGCCGGCCCCGCCGGTGATCGCTCCGCCGCCGCCGCCGGCCCCGCCGGCGCCGGTGGGCCCGAAGCGTATCGACGTGGCCATCGCGTGCTCCAACATCAATCCGCCCGAGATGCCGCGCGCGGCGACGCGCGACAAGATCGAGGGCCTGGTGAAGGCGCAGATCACGCTGAAGGACGGCGCGATCACGGACGTGACCATCCTGTCCGGGCCGCGCGTGTTCCACAGCGTCGTGCGTGAAACCATCATGCAATACAAGTGCCAGTCGCAAGGCGACGGCATCGCGATCCAAGAGTTCAACTTCAAGTTCTAGTCCGCCCAAATCCAGGGCACGACGGACCCCGTGATGACGCATGGCGCACAGCCAGGCGGCATCGCGCGGGTCCGCTTGCTTTTGGTGCCTTTGGTACGCCGATGTTTCGACGCCACAAAACGGTCATACAGGGTCAATTACCAAGTGACCCGCTGTGAAGCCTGTGCCAGAGTGTGTCCCCAGCCGGCATGACTCGGATAAAGGGTCGTGCCGTGCCAACCCCGAGGGCGTCCCGTGCCAGAAGCGCAGGGCGGCTTGAAAACGTCAGCAGGAGAGTTCATGAATTCCGACAATAGAAACTTCAGAAGGACCGTGGTCGCCCACGCGGCCCTCGTCGCGATCTGCGGATCCGCGGCCATGGTGGCGCCCCAGGTGGTGTTTGCCCAGCAAACGCTGCAACGCGTGGAGGTGACGGGTTCCAGCATCCGCCGCTCCGACGCCGAGACCGCTTCGCCGGTCCAGGTGATCAGCAAGGATGAAATCGACCAGTCCGGCAAGGCTACGGTCGGCGAATACCTGCAGACGCTCACCGCCGACAGCCAGGGTTCGGTGCCGTTCACGTATGGCCGCGGCTTCGCCGGCGCCACCGCGTCGGGCATCTCGCTGCGTGGCCTGGGCGCGAACGCGACCCTGGTCCTGATCAACGGCCGCCGTGTCGCTTCGTCGGTGCTCGCCGATGACGCCCAGCGCGCGTTCGTCGACCTGAACCAGATCCCGATGGAAGCCGTCGAGCGCGTCGAAGTCCTGAAGGACGGCGCCTCCGCCATCTACGGCTCCGACGCCGTCGCCGGCGTGGTCAACATCATCCTGAAGAAGAACTACGTCGGTACGGTCGTCAAGGCCACCGGCGGCATCGCCGAAGAGGGCGACGGCTCCGAAGGCCGCCTGTCGCTGACCCACGGCATGGGCGACATCGAGAAGGACGGCTGGAACCTGATCCTGAACGCCGAAATCTCGAAGAAGAACGCGATCTACTACAAGGACCGCACCGGCCGCAATTCCGTCGGCGTGTCCGCCATCGGCACCCAGGGCTTCGACCCGAACGGCGGCCCCGGCAACAACATCAACCGCTACGGCGGCAACGGCTGGATCCCGTCGGTCGGCGGCGTGCGCCAGAACAACAGCGCGAGCCAGTCCCTGATCGGCAACGTGCGCAACCCGGTGACGCTGGACTACTACAGCCGCCAGGATCCGGCAGGCGTGGGCTTCACCCGCACCATGCCGAACGCGGCCGCCTTCTGCGCTTCGCACGCGAACATCCCGCAGAACAACCCGAACGGCGCCTGCATCAACGACATGTGGCAGCAGTTCGGCCAGGTCCAGCCGGACATGAACTCGGGCAGCTTCTTCGGCCGCTTCACCAAGGCGATCAACGCGCAGACCGAAGGCTTCGTCGAGCTGGGCTACTACCAGATGCACTCGCGCATCCAGAACACGCCCCTGGTCCCGAGCGGCACGATCTTCACCCCCGCCGGTGACGTGATCTCCAACACCGCGGCCACCCAGCTGGGCGCTGCGCACCCGGACAACCCGTACTTCGGCACCGCCGCGCGCCTGTCGTACAACCCCGGCTTCGAGATCGGCCCCAACATCAACAGCTCCGACAGCCACACCGTGCGCGTCGTTGCCGGCGTGAAGGGTTCCGTTTCGAACTGGGACTACGACACCGCCCTGAGCTACTCCGAAGTCAAGCAGACGGACACGTCCGAGAAGCGGATCAACTGGCGCGTTTCCAACGCCCTGCTGAACCCGACCGCGGCCAACGTCGCTGCCGCCACCGCCAACAGCGCCGCCTACGCCGCGCTGCCGGCCGGCACCTTCTGGCGCATCGGCGAGAACGCCTGGATGAACTCGCCGGCGATGTACAACGCGCTGCTGGCCGACCAGTCCCGTTCGGGCTTCTCGAAGCAGTACGGCATCGACTTCAAGGCTTCGACCGAACTCGGCAAGCTCGATGGCGGCGCCATCGGCCTGGCGATCGGCGGCGAAGTCCGCCACGAAGCCAACAACCTGCCGTTCTACTCGGGCCTGGGCGACTACATCGGCGTTTCCCTCACCAAGTACAGCGGCGACCGCAACATCTACGCGCTGTTCACGGAAGCCCTGTTCCCGGTCACCAAGCGCCTGGAGCTGAGCGCCGCCCTGCGTGCCGACCACTACTCCGACGCCGGCAGCGCGTTCACGCCGAAGGTCGGCGCGAAGTGGCGCCCGATCGACAACCTGGCCCTGCGCGGCACGTACGCCGAAGGCTTCCGGGCCCCCGGCTTCGCGGAGAACAGCACGTCCTCCATCGCCGCCTTCGGTGGCGCCGTGGTCAACGACAACGTGCGTTGCGCCGCCGGCGTGCCGAACTCGCAGTGCCTGAACGTCGCCCCGACGTTCGTGCAGCGCGGCAACCCGGACCTGGAGCCGGAAAAGTCGAAGAGCTTCACGCTGGGCGCGGTGTGGGACATCACCCCCAAGACCAGCCTGACGGCCGACCTGTGGGAAATCCGCCGCACCGGCCTGCCGGTGATCCAGGACCCGCAGCAAGCCGTGGACAACGGCCAGTACACGCGTGATCCGGCCACCGCCGTCACCCCGACGGACCCGGGGGCGATCCTGACCGGCTTCGTGTCGTTCGAGAACTCGGCTTCCAGCAAGACGAACGGCCTCGACGTCGAACTGAAGCACCGCTGGGACCTCGGCGACGGCATGGGCCGCCTGAACGGCACCCTGACCTGGACGCACCTGTTCACGCAGCGCGTGGTGGACAGCACCGGCGTCGCCCACGACTACGCGGGCACGCACGGCGACTGCAACATCACCAACTGCATGGGCACGCCGAAGGACCGCATCCAGTTCGTCGGCAGCTGGGACTGGAACCAGTGGCGCCTGGGCGCGATCGTGAACTATCGCGGCTCGATGTCCAACAAGCTGGAGAAGTCCGACACCGCCTGCGCGCAGACCTTCCTGAACGGCAACGATGCCCCGGACGGCTGCAAGGTGAAGTCCTTCACCACCCTGGACCTGTCCGTGCTGTACCGCCTGGGCAAGAACACCGAGATCTTCGGTTCCGTCCAGAACGTGTTCGACTCCAAGCCGCCGTCTGACTACGAGACCTACGGCGCGATCGGCTACAACCCGCTCGACTACTCGGGCGCCATCGGCCGCTTCTGGCGCGTGGGCATGAAGCACAAGTTCTGATCGGGACTTGAGCGGCCCGGCGCGAGCCGGGCTTCTTGCACACCAAGGAAATCCACCGCTTCGGCGGTGGATTTTTTTTTGGGCGGGTCGTTGGTCATCCCGGCCTCGAGCCGGGATCCAGGGAAGGCAGTTGATCGGCCGCGGGGCTGGATTGCGGGTCAAGCCCGCAATGACAAGATGCTCAGTGCGGCGCGGGCTCGGGCAGCACGCGCAAGCCGCGCAGCATGGTCCAGCGCAGCCCTACCAAGGCCAACAGAAGCGCGCCGGCGCCCGCGGCGGCCAGCGACCAGCGCAGGCCCAGGTGCTCGCCCAGCGTGCCCCCCAGCAGCGCGCCGGGCAGGGCCGGCAGCAGGATCAGCCAGCGCATGGTGCTGGTCATGCGCCCCAGCAAGGGCACGGGCGTGACGGCCTGGCGCAGGGCCAGGAAGTTGATGAACATCAGCACCGCCCCGAAGCCGAAGCAGGTGAGCATCCCCACGAAGGAAGCGACGCCCCACGCATTGGCGGGCGCGAAAGCCAGCTGCAGCCAGCCGGCGCCGCAGATCGCAAAACCCAGCAGCAACGTGGGCCCGACGCCCAGGCGGCGCGAGATCCGGTTGCCGAAGGCGCTGCCGGCCACCGTGCCCAGCCCGACGCCGATGTAGCACAGGCCGACCTGGCGCTCGTTCAAGCCGAGCTCGCGCGTCGCGAAGAGGATCTGCACCACCATCGCGGCATGGTGGCAAAGCTGCCAGGCGCCCACCAGCAGCGCCATCACGACCAGCAGGTGGGTGTGCCGCACGAAGCGCAGGCCGGCCTTCAGCGCCCCGCCAAAGGGCGCAGGCGCACCTTCCAGGGGCGGCTCCACCACCGGCAGCTTGCGCAGGATGGTGACGCTGGCCAGCAGCATGAAGGCATCGGCCAGCAAGGCCGCCGGCGCGCCCACCAGGCGGATCAGCGCACCCGCCAGGCCGGGGCCGGCGACGTCGGCCGCGGAACTCGCCAGCGCGTTGCGGGCGTGCGCCTCCACCAGGCGGCTGCGCGGCACGATCTGCGTGAGCACGATCTGCGCGGCCGTGCCGGCGCAGACGACCACGCAGCCGATCACGAAGGCCACGAAGTACATGTAGGGCAGGCCCAGCCAGCCCAGCATCCAGGCGAGCGGCACCGTGGCCAGCGTGCCGGCCACGAGCAGTTCGCCGCTGATGTACACCGGCAGCTTGCGCACGCGATCGAGCCAGACGCCGGCCGGCAGCGAGAACAGCGCGAAGGGCAGCAGCTCCATCGCCGTGAGGTAGCCCATCTGCGAAGGCGTGGCGTGCAGCAGCACCGCCGCCGTCAGCGGGATCGCCAGCATGGTCACCTGCGCCCCGAAGGAGCTGATCAGGATCGACAGCCAGAGGCGCCGGTAGACCGCGTCGCGCAGGAGGTCGGTGCTGGGCAGCGCGAGGCGCGCGGCGCGCTCGGCGAGCCAGGAGCGGGCCTGCGCGTCGCTGTCCATCAATACAGCCAGCAGGCCGCTTCGTCGCCGGCGGCCACGGTCTTCAGGGGCGGGACCTCCACCGCGCAGCGGTCGAAGGCATGCGGGCAGCGCGTGCGGAACACGCAGCCGCTCGGCGGCGCGATGGGCGAGGGGATGTCGCCCTTGAGCAGCTGGACCTGCTTGTGGCGCTCCAGGCGCGGATCGGGCACCGGCACCGCGGCCTGCAGTGCCTGCGTGTAAGGATGCTTGGGGTCGGCGTAGAGCGCGGCCTTTTCGCCCAGCTCCATCGTCCGCCCCAGGTACATCACCAGCACGCGCTGGCTGACGTGCTTGACCACCGCCAGGTCGTGCGCGATGAAGAGCAGCGCCAGGCCCATCTCGCGCTGCAGGTCCTGCAGCAGGTTGACGATCTGGGCCTGGATCGACACGTCGAGCGCCGACAGGGGTTCGTCGCACACCAGCACGCGCGGGCGCAGGATCAGCGCGCGGGCGATGCCGATGCGCTGGCACTGGCCGCCGGAAAACTCGTGCGGATAGCGATACAGGTGCGTGTCGTTCAGGCCCACGCGGTGCAGCATCGCCTTGACGCGCGCCAGCACCTCGGCGGCCGGCAGCTCCGGCTCGTGGGTGCGCAGCGGCTCGCCGACGATCTGCGCGATGTTCATGCGCGGGTTCAGCGAAGCCAGCGGGTCCTGGAACACCACCTGCACCTGCTTGCGCACTTTCTGCCAGGCGTCGTGGTCCGCGCCCACCATTTCGGTGCCGAACCACTTCACGCTGCCGCTGGTGGCCGGCACCAGGTTCAGCACCGCGCGTGCCAGGGTCGACTTGCCGCAGCCGGACTCGCCGACCAGCCCGAGCGTCTCGCCCGGGAACAGGTCGAAGCCCACGCCGTTGACGGCGCGCAGGGCCGAGGGCTTGCTCCAGGGCAGGGCGCTGGTCGCCTTGACCTTGAAGTCCACGTGCAGGTCACGCACGGACAGCAAAGGCACGGCGCTCATGCGGCCTCCTTCACCTGCGGGCGGAACGCAATGACATCGGCCGGATCGCGGTGGCAGGCGCGCAGCACGGCGCCGGACGGCACCAGCGGCGGCATCTGCGATGCGCACTGCGGCAGCACCCATTCGCAGCGTTCGGTGAACGGGCAGCCCTTGGGCAGGTGCAGCATGTTGGGCGGCTGGCCGGGAATGGCCACCAACGGCGCGCCGCCCTGGTCCAGGCGCGGCACCGCTTCCAGCAGCCCGCGCGTGTAAGGATGCGTCGGGTGGTAGAAGATGTTGTCGGCGCTGCCTTCTTCCATGATGCGGCCGCCGTACATCACCATCACCTGGTCGCACAGGCCGGCGACCACGCCGAGGTCGTGCGTGATGAGGATGATCGCGGTGCCGTATTCGCGCTGCAGGTCGCGCATCAGCTGCATGGTCTGGGCCTGCACCGTCACGTCGAGCGCGGTGGTCGGCTCGTCGGCGATCAGCAGGTCGGGCTGGCACAGCAGCGCCATCGCGATCATGATCCGCTGGCGCATGCCGCCGGAGAACTCGTGCGGGTACATCGTGATGCGGCGCGCCGCGTCGGGGATGCTCACGGACTCGAGCGTCTGGATCGCCAGCGTGCGGGCGCTGCGGCGCGTCAGGCCCTTGTGCAGCTCCAGCACCTCGGTCATCTGGCGTTCCACCGTCAGGTAGGGGTTCAGCGCCGTCATCGGGTCCTGGAAGATCATCGCGATGCGGTTGCCGCGGATCTTGTTCAGCTTCTGCGGCGTGAGCGCGAGGAGGTCCTCGCCCTGGTACCAGGCGTGGCCGCCCGCGCGGCCGTTGCCCGAGAGCAGGCCCATGAGCGCCAGCATGGTCTGGCTCTTGCCGGAACCGCTTTCGCCGACGATGCCGAAGGTCTGGCCCTTCTCCAGGGTGAAGCTGATGCCGTTGACGGCGTTGACTTCGCCCTCGGGCACCTGGAAGCGGACGCTCAGGTCGTCCACCCGCAGCAGGGGGGTGTTGGGAGCGGCTGCCATCAGCGTTCCTTGGGGTCGAAGGCGTCGCGCAGACCGTCGCCGATGAAGTTGAAGCAGTAGAGCGTGATCGACAGCATGGCGCCGGGGAACAGCAGCATCCAGGGCACCTCTTCCATCACGTTCGTCCCGTCGTGGATCAGCACGCCCCAGCTGGTCATGGGCTCCTGGATGCCCAGGCCCAGGAAGGACAGCACCGACTCGGTCAGGATCACGCCGGGCACGGTGACGGTGGTGTAGATCACCACCACGCCCAGCAGGTTGGGCACCACGTGGCCGAAGATGATGCGCGGCGTGCTGACGCCGATGGCGCGCGCCGCCTGGACGAACTCCATGGAGCGCAGCGAGAGCGTCTGGCCGCGCACGACACGCGCCATGTCCATCCAGGAGAAGGCCGTGATCGCGATCACCACCAGGTAGAACTCGCGGCCCAGCACCGTCACCAGCAGGATGGCGATCAGCAGGTAGGGGATGGCGTACATCATGTCGACGAAGCGCATCATGAAAGCGTCCGTGCGCCCGCCGATGAAGCCGGCCGTCGCGCCCCAGGCAATGCCCACGGCCACCGAGGCGAGGGTGGCGAGCAAGCCCACCATCAGCGAGATGCGGCCGCCGACCAGGCAGCGCACCAGCAGGTCGCGGCCCGATTCGTCGGTGCCCCACCAGTGCATGTTGTGCAGCGTGGGCGGCAGTTTCATGGCGTCCCAGTCGGTGCTGTCGAAGGCGTTCGGCAGGATCGTCGGCCCGACGGCGCAGAGCAGCGTGATCAGCAGCAGCACCGCCAGGCTGGCGACCGCGGCCTTGTTGTGCAGGAAGCGGCGGCGCGCGTCGGCCCAGGGGCTGCGCCGGCCCGGCCCGACCGGCAGCGCGGCAAGTTCTTCGACGAGGGCGTCGCGGCGGAAGGAAAAGAGCATGTTCAGTAGCGGATCTTCGGGTCGAGCGCGGCGTACGCGAGGTCCACCAGCAAGTTGAGCGTGACCGCGATCACCGTGATCAGCACGACGAGGCCCAGCACCAGCGTGTAGTCGCGGTTGCCGGCGCCGTTGACGATCAGCTTGCCGATGCCGGGCAGCGAGAACACCGTCTCGGTCACCAGGGCGGCGGTGATGGAGGAGATCGCCAGCGGGCTCAGCACCGACACCACCGGCAGCAGCGCGGGCTTGAGCGCGTGGCGCAGCACCACGGTGCGCGTGGGCAGGCCCTTGGCGCGGGCGGTGCGGATGAAGTTGCTCTTCATCACCTCGATCAGGCTGCCGCGCATCACGCGGCCGATGGTGGCCACGTTGATCAGCGTCAGCAGGGCGATCGGCATGGCCATGTAGCGCCAGTCGAAGTTCTCCCAGCCGCCGGCGGGCAGCCAGCGCAGCCAGAGCGCGAACACCAGCACCATCACCGGGCCGATCACGAAGGACGGGATCACGCTGCCGATGTTGGCCAGCAGCATGACGATGAAGTCGGCAAAGCTGTTCTGGCGCAGCGCCGCGACGATGCCCAGCGTGATGCCCACCAGCAGCGACACCAGCATGGCAATGCCGCCGATCGCCAGCGACACCGGCAGCGCCTTGGCTACCAGCTCGTTGACCGACCAGTCGGCGTAGCGGAACGACGCGCCCAGGTCACCGTGCAGCAGGTTGTTCAGGTACAGCAGGTACTGCTTCCACAGGGGCAGGTCGAGGTGGTACTTGGCCTGCAGGTTGGCGAGCACGGCCGCCGAGACCTGCTTTTCCGAATCGAAGGGGCCGCCCGGGGCCGCGTGCAGCAGCAGGTAGCTGGCGGTGATGACCGCCAGCAGGGTGGGAATGGTCGCCAGCAGGCGACGCAGGACATAGGACCACATGGGTGGGGGCCTCTTTCGCAAAACAGCCCCGCGGGGTCGCCGCGGGGCTGCCGATGACTCTGTCCGGTGGGACGGTCAGTGCTTGATGATGTACAGGTCCTTGCTGCGGAAACGGTCTTGCGCGTTTTCCAGCGAGTACCCGCCGACGTACGATTTTACCAGCCGCGGCAGGCTGTACTGCACCAGCGGGATGATCGGGTAGTCTTCCATGATCATCTTGGTGGCCTGGGTCAGGAGCTGCTTGCGCTTGGCGGCGTCGGTCTGCGACGTGCCCTCGATGATCAGCTTCTCGGCCTGGCGGTTGCAGTTGAAGTTGTTGTTCTGGTCCGAGTCGCAGCGCACCAGGGCCAGGAAGTTGGTGGCATCGTTGTAGTCGGCGATGAAGCCGTTGCGGGCGATCTCGAAGGCGCCGTCATGGCGCTTCTTCAGCAGCACCTTGAACTCCATCGCCTCCAGTTCGATGTTGATGCCCAGCTTGGACTTCCACTCGGACTGGGCGAAGATGGCCATCTTCTTGTGGTACTCGCTCGTGTTGTACGAGAAGGTGTACTTGGTGCCGGGCTTGACGCCGGCGGCTTCCAGCAGCTTCTTCGCCTCGGCGACCTTCTGCGCCATCGGCCACCTGGCCCAGTCGTAGTCGCTGTTGTCGGCGCCTTCCATGCCCTTGACGATCAGGCCATAGGCGGGGCTCTGGCCGTCGGCCGTGACCTTCTGCGACAGGATGTCGCGGTCGATCACCATCGACAGCGCCTTGCGCACGCGGATGTCCTTGAAGGCGGGGCTCTGGGTCTGGAAGGAGTAGTAGCGCAGGCCCAGCATCGGGGCGTTGCGCACGTCCTTGGGGAACTGCTTCTTCGCCGATTCGTAGGTGCCGGGCGGCAGCTGGTAGACCCATTCGTTCTGGCCGCTTTCGAACAGCTTGACGTCGGCGTTGCCGTCTTCCACCGGCAGGTAGGTCACGCGCGTGAGCTGCACGTTGGCCGCGTCCCAGTACTGCGGATTCTTCTCGATCACCACCTTGGAGTTGACCTGCCACTCCTTGAGCACGTAGGCGCCGTTGCTCACCAGGTTGCCGGGCTTGGTCCAGTCCTTGCCGAACTTCTCGACGCTCGCCTGGTGCAGCGCGCCCAGGTTGTTGTTGGACATCAGGCCGGGCAGGAAGGTCACGGGCTGCGAGGTCTTCACTTCCAGCGTGAGCTTGTCGAGCGCCTTCACGCCGACTTCGGAGGTCGGCTTCTTGCCGGCGGCGGCTTCGGCGCCATTGAGCAGGAACACGCCGTAGGTGGAGGCGTAGTTGGAGGCCGTCTTCGGGTCCAGGAAGCGGCGGATGCCGTAGACGAAGTCCTGCGCCGTCACCTGCTCGCCGTTGGACCACTTGGCGTTGGGACGCAGCTTGAAGACCCAGGTGGTGGGGTTGATCTGCTTCCAGCTCTCGGCCACGCCCGGGACGATCTTGCCGTCGGCGTCGTTGGCAGTCAGGCCCTCGAACAGGTCGCGCGTGATGTTGTTCGCGCCCACCGATTCGGCGATGGCCGGATCGAGCGACTCCGGCTCGGAGCCGTTGTTGCGGATCAGGGTCTGGGTGGCATGCAGCTGCGTGCCGGCGGGGACGACGGCGGCAGCCGCGGGGTAGGCGAGGGCGACCAGGGCCGCCAGCAAGCCCATGCGGGCGATGGTGTTCAGTTTCATCGTTTTCCTCTCTCTTCCTCTGGAATCAATGGGGCAGGCGCGCGGTGTCGATGTCCACGTAGGACCAGAATTCGCGGGCGAAGGGATGGCGCTTGTAGCCGACCAGCCAGGGCTGCATCAGGTCGGTGCCGATGCGGTGCACGCGCAGCTTGATCGGCATGTAGGCCACCAGGATGCGCACCGCGTCGCGGATCACCGCGTCGCGCTCGGGGCCGTCCGGCATGATGGCCTGCTTCTCGTACAGCGCGTCGAACTTCGCATTCTTGAAGCGCGAGTGGTTCTGCTGGCCGGCCGACGGGCCGTAGGCGAGTTCCAGCACGGAGCCGCTGTTCGGCGAGCCGGCGGACAGGCCGTAGCCCCACATCATCAGCTTGCCGGAGCGCGAGGCCCGCAGCTGCTCGGGCCACTTGCCGATGCGGTAGCTGATCTTCACGCCGATCGCGTCGAAGTTCTTCTTCATCAGCTCGTCGCGCTCGCGGTAGTCCTCGGTGCCCAGCGTGTCGTACTCCAGCACCAGCGGCTTGCCGTCGGGCAGGTCGCGCCAGCCGTCGCCGTCGCGGTCGACGTAGCCGTACATGTCCAGCAGGGCGATGGCGCGGGCGCGGTCGAAGGTGCCCATCTCGGAGCGGAACTTCGGGTCGAAGCTCATGGTGTTGGGCATCACGAAGCTGTTGGCCACCATCGCCTGGTTGCGGCGCGCCAGCCGCACTTCCTCGTCGCTGTTGACCGCCAGGGCGAGGGCGCGGCGCAACGCCACCTTCTCGGGCGTGTAGCCGCCGACCACCGGGTGGTTCATGTTGAAGTAGAACATCGTGATGTCCGACAGCGGCGTCTGCGCGACCTGGATGCCCCGCTTGGCGAGGTTGGGCGCGAGCTTGTTGTTCGGCACCGCCTGCAGGGCGAAGTTCTCCTGCAGCCGCTCCATGAAGTCCTGCTCGTTGTTCAGGAAGGAGAGCCAGCGCGGCTGCTGCTGGTCGATGATGGTCACCACCACCTTGTCGACCATCGGCAGCTTGCGGCCCTTCATCTGCGCGTAGATCTTCTGCGCCTCGGCGTCGTCGGCGGGCGGCTCCGCCTCATAGAGCTTCTCGCGGTAGCTCGGGTTGCGCACCAGCGTGATCTTGGAGGAGCGCTTCCATTCCTGCAGGATGAAGGGGCCGGTGCCGACCGGGTGCTCCATGATGTGTTCGCCGTACTTCTCGACGACTTCGCGCGCCACCAGGCCCAGCACGCCGGGGTCGGCCAGGGTGAGCACGAAGCGCGGACGGGTTTCCTTCAGCTTGACCTGCACCGTGTAGCGGTCCAGCGCCTTCAGGCCTTCGACCTCGGTGTCGTAGTCGAACTTGCCCGTGGCCTCCGCCTTCTTGCGCAGTTCCTCCAGGCCCAGGATGCCTTCCTCGGCCAGGCTGGAATAGCGCGGGCTCTTGTTCTTGGGATCGTAGTAGCGCTTGTAGCTGTAGACGAAATCGGCCGCCGTGGCTTCGCGCTTCTTGCCGTTGAAGGCAGGGTCGTCGGTGAAGTAGATGCCCTTCTTCAGCCGGAAGGTGAAGGTGCGGAAATCCGACGACACCTCCGGCATCGCCTCCGCCAGGTTGGGCTTCACCTTGGCCGGGCGCGCCAGGTAGTCGTACTCGTAGGGCGCATCCAGCAGGTTCGCCAGCAGGATGGCGGAATAGAGGTCGCTGATCTGCGCCGGATCGAACCCGGTCTCGGCGACGGGGAACGAATAGCGGAAGATCTTCTCGGACTGCGGGGCGGGGGAGGAAGGCTGGGCGTCTGACGGGGTTGTGACAGCTGCCAACGCCAGGCACAGGCTCGTGACCCACGCCCAGGTTTTGGGATTCATGCTTGGAAACACCAATACTGGAACGGTAAACCCGCAAGCATAATCCGCGCCTTGCGTGCCGCCATGAGCGGTTTTCCCTAGAAGCGTGCCAAAAGCGCGTTCACAGGCACTTTCCGGACCCCTATGTTGTCGTATCTCTTGCGGCGGATCCTGCAGATGATCCCCACGCTGGCGGGCGTGATCCTGCTGGTGTTCTTCCTCTTCCATTACTTCGGGGACGATCCGGCCGAGATCCTCGGCGGCCTCCAGGCCACGCCGGAGCAGATCGCCTCCATCCGCAAGCAGCTCGGGCTGGACCTGCCGGTCTGGACGCAGCTTTGGATGTTCGTCTCTAAAGTGCTGACCTTCGACTGGGGCAGCAGCTGGGCGACCAAGGAGACCATCTCCAACATCTTCGCCACCCGCCTGCCGGCCACACTGACCATCATGATCCCGATCCTGGTGCTCGAGGTGGGGCTGGCCATCGTCTGCGGGCTCGCCGTCGCCTACGTGCGCGGCAGCCTGACCGACCGCGCCGTGATGATGATCACCACCGTGGCGCTCTCCATCAGCTTCCTGGTCTACGTGATCGTCGGCCAGTACCTGTTCGCCTTCCGCCTCGGCTGGTTCCCGGTGCAGGGCTGGAGCAACAGCGTGTGGACCAACCTGGCGGTCTACGCGCCGCTGCCGGTGCTGCTGGCGGTGCTGGTCAGCCTGGCGCCGCAGACGCGCCTGTACCGCAGCTTCTTCCTCGACGAGATCGGCCACGACTACGTGCGCACCGCGCGCGCCAAGGGCGTGAGCGAGAACGCGATCCTGTTCAAGCACGTGCTGCGCAACGCCATGATCCCGATCCTGACCAACGTGGCGACGCAGCTGCCCGGTGTCTTCATCGGCTCCTTCCTGATCGAGGTGTTCTTCTCCATCCCGGGCCTGGGCCGCGAGGTCTACGGCGCGGTCAGCCGCGGTGACTACCCGGTGATCCAGGCCGTCACCATCTACCTGGCGGCGCTGACCATGGTGATCAACCTCCTGACCGACGTGATGTACAAGTGGGTCGACCCCCGGGTGGTGCTGAAATGAGCGCGGTCCTTTCCGAAGTCGAAGTGGCCGCGCCCGCGCTGCCCGAAGCGCTGCCGCATTCGCCCAGCGTCTGGACCCAGGCCTGGCGGCGCCTGCGCGCCGACCGCGTCGGCATGGCGTCGCTGTGGGTCGTGCTGGCCTTCCTGGTGATGGTGCTGCTCGCGCAGGTCGGCCTGCTGGGCGCCAACTGGAACCGCGAGATGGCCGTGCCGTTCGCGCCGCCGTCCTTCGTGGGCGCCGACCCGCAGCAGGTGGCCGCGGTCAACGCGCCGCGGCCGCCCAACGTCGACATCAGCGACATCGACCCGCTGGCCCCGCGCTACGCCGAATGGAACGAGCGGGCCGGCAAGGTCAAGACGGACAGCAGCGTGAAGGCGACGACGCTCGCCTTCGGCGCCGACCGCATCGGCCGCGACGTGCTCGCCAAGGCCATCAAGGGCGCGCAGATCTCCATCCTGGTGGGCATCTTCGCGGCCTTCGTCGCCACCTTGATCGGCACGGTGCTGGGGGCCTTTGCCGGCTACTTCGGCGGCCGCTTCGACGACTTCCTCGAGTGGGTCTACAACGTCTTCACCTCGGTGCCCTACATCCTGCTGATCTTCGCGCTGGCCGCGTTGTTCAAGTCGGGGCCATTGGCCAAGCACTTCTCCAGCGGCATCGTGCCGGTGGTGCTGATCCTCGGCGTGGTCGGCTGGACCGGCATCTACCGCCTCGTGCGCGCCGAGTACATGAAGCACCGCTCGCGCGAATACGTGCGGGCGGCCGAGGCGATCGGCGCCGGCCACCGCGCGCGCATGTTCGGCCACATCCTGCCGAACGTCAGCCACGTGGTGCTGGTGCAATTGAGCCTGCACGTCGTTTCCTTCATCAAGGCCGAGGTCATCCTCTCCTTCCTGGGGCTGGGCGTGCCGATCGACATGGTCAGCTGGGGCACCATGCTGGCCGAGGCGCAGTCCGAGCTGGTGCTCGGCAAGTGGTGGCAGCTCGTCGCCGCGACGGCCTTCATGGCCACCTTCGTCACCGCCTTCGCGCTGCTCACCGATGCGCTGCGCGACGCGATGGACCCGAAACTGCGCTGAGCCGAATCCCATGACTCCTTTGATCGAAGTTCGCGACCTGCGGGTCGCCTTCCGCGTCGGCAAGAACGAGCGCACCGAAGCCGTGCGCGGCGTCAGCTTCGCGGTTCCCGCCAACAGCACCGTGGCCCTGGTCGGCGAGTCCGGCAGCGGCAAGAGCGTGAGCGCCATGAGCATCGTGCGCCTCCTGCCGGCCAATGCCGAAGTCGCGCCGCAAAGCCAGATCGTGTACGAAGGCCGCGACCTGCTGCACGTGCCCGAGGAAGAGATGCGGCGCCTGCGCGGCAAGGACATCTCGGTGGTGTTCCAGGAGCCCATGAGCTCGCTCAACCCGGTGTTCACCGTGGGCGAGCAGATCGCCGAGACCCTGCGCATCCACATGGGCATGAGCGCGCGCCAGGCGCGCGAACGCGCCCTGGAACTGCTCAACGAAGTGGGCATCCCCGAGCCGCGCGCCCGCCTGAACGCTTATCCGCACGAGCTCTCGGGTGGCCAGCAGCAGCGCGTGATGATCGCCATGGCGATCGCCTGCGAGCCCAAGCTGCTGATCGCCGACGAGCCGACCACCGCGCTCGACGTCACCGTGCAGCGCCAGATCGTCGACCTGCTGGCCCGCCTGCAGGAGCGCAAGAAGATGAGCGTGCTGTTCATCAGCCACGACCTGGGCCTGGTGGGCGAGTTCGCCGACCAGGTGGTGGTGATGCGCCACGGCGAGGTGCGTGAGCGCGGCACCACCGAGCAGGTGTTCCGCGCGCCGCAGGACGCCTACACCAAGGCCTTGATGGCCTGCCGCCCGCGCCTGGATGCCAGGCCGCGCCGCCTGCCGGTGATCGACGACATGGTGAACGGCCGCGTGCCGCAGGGGGGCGACCGCGTCGCGGCGCCCGCCGGCAGCGCGCCGCTGATCGCGGTGGCGGGCCTGCAGAAGGCCTATTCGCTCAAGGAAGGCCTGTTCAAGCGCAAGACGGTGCATGCGGTGAAGCAGGCCGACTTCGCGCTCTACAAGGGCCGCACGCTGGGCGTGGTGGGCGAGTCGGGCTCCGGCAAGACCACCATCGGCATGCTGCTCACGCGCCTGACCGATCCCACCGCCGGCAGCATCCACTTCGAGGGCACGGACCTCGCCAAGCTGGATGCCAAGGCGATGCGCGACTGGCGCCGGAAGATCCAGATCATCTTCCAGAACCCGTACGCCAGCCTGAACCCGCGCTTCACGGTCGGCCAGATCCTGATGGAGCCGATGCGCATCCATGGCATCGGCAAGGACGACGACGAGCGCGCCCGGCTGGCCCTGGGCTGGCTGCAGAAGGTAGGCCTGCCGGCCACGGCCTTCGGCAAGTACCCGCACGAGTTCTCCGGGGGCCAGCGCCAGCGCATCGCCATCGCCCGCTGCCTGACGCTGCGGCCCGAGGTGATCATCTGCGACGAGAGCGTCAGCGCGCTGGACGTGAGCGTCCAGGCCACGGTGCTCAACCTGCTGCTGGACCTGCAGGACGAATTCGGCCTGACCTACCTGTTCATCTCGCACGACCTGGCGGTGGTGAAGTACATGGCCGACGACATCCTGGTCATGAACCAGGGCGAGATCGTGGAGCAGGGCAGCGCCCAGGCCATCTACGAAAAGCCGCAGCATCCGTACACGCTGCAGCTGCTGGCAGCCATCCCGCACGGCCTGGAAAGCCGCCGGGCGCCCGTCGCCGCGTAGAAAACCGTGGTTTTCGCGCACCAGGGGCGGCCGGCCAACCCCGCTTTCCAGCGCTTCGTCGCGCCGGAATGCAGCCTGTCGCATCCCGGCTGCGCTGGCGGCGGGCGCTGCCTACATTCCTCTCCACGGGCCGCGGTGGCCCGCTGGAGAAGGAACGATGAACAAGTTCGACACCCCGCTGCTGCCCACCTGGCTGGATGGCGGACTGCAAGGTGCCGTGCTGGTCGCGGCCACCACGCTGGTCCTGGCCTGCTGGCTGACCGGCGAGCCCCTGGACAAGACGGGCAAGCTGCGCGCCGCCGAAGCGGCCGAAGCCGCCGAGCGCACCCTGGCGAACAGCTTCACGCTGCCGCCGGTGCTGGTCGTCGCCCGCGCCGACGGCTTCCTGCCCGTGACCACCGCGCTGGCTTCGGCCAGCCGCACCGACTGTGCCGCCGGTTCGCCGGCTGCTAACCTGCACCAATGACGGAACCGCAAGCGAAAATCCGTGGCACCTCCCTGCTGAGCTGGTTGCGCCAGGCCAACGCCCAGGTGGCCGAGTGGGCGGCTTCGCTGTCCTGGTGGCGCCTCTCCCTGCTGTTCCTGCTGGTCATCATTGCCGGCAACCTGGTCGTCGAGACGCTCAACCTCAAGCACGACCGCATCGTGCGTTCGGCCAGCAACAAGGAACCGGTGGTCGTCACCATCGGCGGCCCGAACGGCATCACGGTCACCCAGCGCGGCCACCGCCGGACGGACACGGCGCCCGGGCCGAAGATCGGCGCCGACGGCAAGCCCGAAGCGGACAACGAGGACACCGGGCCGAATCCCAACCCGAACCCGAATCCGAATCCGAATCCGAATCCCAATGCGGACGACGACGAGGACACCGACATCGTCGCCCGCAAGATCTACACCTTCCGCGGTTTCCTCGGCGACCTCGGCACCACCGCGATGATCGTGCTGTTCGCCTATCTCGCCGCCGCGAAGATCGTGGTGCGGCGGGTCGCGCAGGCCGACGCCAAGGTGCGGTCGGCGCAGGACGTCGCCAGCCGCGAGGCCATGGAGCGCCAGCTGGTGCAGGCCCGCCTGCAGGTGCTGCAGGCGCAGGTGGAGCCGCATTTCCTGTTCAACACGCTGGCTGCCGTGGACTACCTGATCGAGACCGATCCGCCGCGCGCCAGCCAGATGCAGAAGAAGCTGATCACCTACCTGCGCGGCGCGTTGCCGCAGATGCGGCAGGAGTCGTCCACGCTGGGCCGCGAGCTGCGGCTGGTGCGCTCCTACCTGGACCTGATCAAGATGCGCATCGAGGAGCGGCTGGAGATCGCGGTGGAGGTGCCGTCCGAACTGGAGGCCGCCGACTTCCCGCCCATGATGCTGCAGTCGCTGGTGGAAAACGCCGTCAAGCACGGCATCGAGCCCAAACCGGAGGGCGGCAGGATCACGATCAGCGCCCGCCAGCAGCGCGGCATGCTGTGGGTGGAAGTGCGCGACACCGGCGTGGGCCTGATCGACCACGAGCAGCTGGTCGAACCGCGGCCGGGCACCGGCATCGGCCTGCAGAACATCCGCGAGCGCCTGGCGATGCTGTATCCGGGCAAGGGCCGCCTGACGCTGGTGAGCGACGAGGGCGAGAGCACCGCCGTCACCATCGGCGTGCCCTACAAGCCGGGCGCCGCCGCCGAGGAAGCCGGCAAGGCCGAGCCGCGGGAGCAGGCGGCGTGACGGCACCGCGGGCGGTGATCGCCGACGACGAGCGCCTGCTGCGCGAGCAGCTGCGCTCGCGCCTGGGCCAGGTCTGGCCGGAGCTGGAGATCGTCGGCGAGGCGCGCGACGGCCGCGAGGCGCTTGCGCTCGCCGAGGAGCTGCGTCCCGACGTGATCTTCCTGGACATCCGCATGCCGGGCATGACCGGCATCGAGGCTGCCAGCGAGATCCTCGCGCTGCCGGACTGGCAGGGCGAGATCGTCTTCGTGACGGCTTACGACGAATACGCGGTGGAGGCGTTCGAGCAGGGCGCCATCGACTACCTGCTGAAACCCGCCGAGGCGCAGCGGCTGGCGCAGACCGTGCAGCGCGTGAAGGCGCGGCTGGCGGCGCCGCCGGCCCCGGCGAGCGAGCCGGCGCTGGACGCGCTGCTGGAGAGGCTGGCGAAGCTGCAGCGCGGCATCGACACGCCGGCGTCGGTGCAGCCGCTGCGCTGGGTGCGCTGCACGGCCGGCTCGACCACGCGGATGTTCGACATCAACGACATCCTGTTCTTCCGCTCGGACGAGAAGTACACCCGCGTGCAGACCCGCACCCAGGAAGGCTTCATCCGCACGCCGATCCGCGAGCTGCTGCCGCAGCTGGACCCCAACCAGTTCTGCCAGGTGCATCGCTCCGCGGTCGTGAATCTCGCGGCGGTGGAGGCGGTGACGCGCGACGACGACGGCCGCCAGCGGGTGCACCTGCGCGACTTCCCCGAGGTGCTGGAGGTCAGCCGCAGCTTCGCGCATTTGTTCCGTTCGAGCTGATTGCGGGAAAGCCCGACGGGCCCGCGACTGAAAAGCCGCAAAAACTCGGCACAATCGCCGTCCATGCGATTCCTGTTCCTAGGGGCCCTGCTGCTTGCCGGGCCCGCCGCGTGGGGAGCCCACGGCTACGGCGTATGGGGGGACCTGAAGTACCCGCCCGATTTCAAGGCCTTTGCGTACGTCAACCCCGACGCCCCCAAGGGCGGCGAGCTGAAGATGGTGGCCGGCTCGCGCATCTCCACCTTCGACAAGTACAACCCGTACACGCTGCGGGGCAACGCGCCGTCCTTCGTCGCCGACCTGCTGTTCGAAAGCCTGCTCACGGGCGCGATGGACGAGGTCGGCGCCGGCTACGGCCTGCTGGCCGAGGACGTGACGGTGCCCCCCGACCTGCTGTCGGCCACCTTCCGCCTGCGGCCCGAGGCGCGCTTCCACAACGGCGACCCGGTCAAGGCGTCCGACGTGAAGTACAGCTACGAGACGCTGATCTCCAAGTACGCCACGCCCTCGTATGCGACCCTGCTGGCCGACGTCGCCGGCGCCGACGTGGTCGATGAACGCACGATCCGCTTCCGCTTCAAGAAGCCGGACCGCCAGCTGCCGCTCACGGTTGGCGGCCTGCCGGTCTTCTCCCCGAAGTGGGGCATGGAGAACGGCAAGACCAAGCAGTTCGACCAGATCGTGATGGAAACGCCCATCGCCACCGGCCCCTACAAGATCGGCCCGGTGCGCTTCGGCAAGGACGTGACCTTCGTGCGCGACCCCAACTACTGGGGCCGCAACCTGCCGGCGCGGCGGGGCATGAACAACTTCGACAAGATCACGATCAAGATCTACCGCGACAACACGGCGCAGCTGGAAGCGCTGAAGGCGGGCGAGTTCGACCTGATGCAGTTCTTCTCCGCCGGCGACTGGAGCCGGCGCCTCACCGGCAAGCGGATCGAGAGCGGCGAGCTGGTCAAGATGAACTTCCAGCACAAGCTGCCGGACGGCTTCTACAGCTACGTGCTGAACGTGCGGCTGCCGAAGTTCGCCGACCGCAGGGTGCGCATGGCGCTGGAGCTGGCGATGGATTACGAGTGGATGAACGTCCACCTGTTCCGCGGTGCCTACAAGCGCGTGAAAGGCGTGTTCGGCAACACCGAGTGCGAAGCCAACGGCATGCCGTCGCCCAAGGAACTCGCGCTGCTGGAGCCCTATCGCTCCAGCCTGCCGCCCGAGGCCTTCGGCACCATGGCGGTGCCTCCGCGCACCGATCCGCCCAATTCGCTGCGCGCCAACCTGCTGAAGGCGCGCGAGCTGCTGGCACAGGCCGGCTGGGTCTACAAGGACGGCGCCCTGCGCAACGCCCAGGGCGAAGCCTTCACCATCGAATTCCTGGACAGCACCGAGGCCCGTGGCGCCACCACCACCGCCGCCTGGCGGCGCGCCCTCGAACAACTGGGCATCGACTTCAAGCTGCGCGAGGTGGACTTCGCGCTCTGGCAGCAGCGCCTGGAGTCGAACAACTTCGAGATGCTCAGCATCTCCTTCCCGGGCACCCACTTTCCCGGCTCCGACTACGCCGACCTGTTCGGCAGCAAGGCCGCCGACGTGCCCGGCTCGGGCAACTACGGCGGCATCAAGAGTCCCGCGATCGACGGCCTGGTGGCGCGCCTGTCTCAGGTGGACAACCGGGAAGACTTCCAGGCCACCTGCCGCGCGCTGGACCGCGTGATCGCGCACGGCCACTACCTGCTGCCGGCCTGGACTTCCGCGAGCCGCCGCATCGCCTACAGCGACTGGAAGCTGCAACGCCCTGCCGTGGTGCCGGCCTATCCGCCGGAAGGCGTGCCCTACATGGACTGGTTCATGACGACCTGGTGGGCCCGCATGCCGCCGAAGACGAGCAAGTAAGACATGGCCGCCTACATCTTCAAGCGCATCCTCCTGATGCTTCCGACCCTGCTGGGCGTGCTGCTCATCACCTTCGTCGTCACGCAGTTCGTGCCGGGCGGGCCGGTGGAGCAGTACATGGCCGAAGCGCGCCGCGTGCAAGGCGGCGGCGACACCTCCGCCTACCGCGGCGGGCTGGGCGTGGACCCGAAACGCATCGAGCAGATCAAGGCGCTGTACGGCTTCGACAAGCCGCCCACCGAGCGCTTCTTCAAGATGCTGGGCCAGTACGCGCGCTTCGACCTGGGCAAGAGCTTCTTCCAGAACAAGCCGGTGGCGCAACTGATCCTGGAAAAGCTGCCGGTGTCGATCAGCCTGGGCCTGTGGACCTTCTTCATCAGCTACCTGATCGCCGTGCCCCTGGGGGTGGCGAAGGCGGTGCGGGCGGGTTCGCGCTTCGACTTCGTCACCACCGTCCTCGTGCTGATCGGCTACGCGATCCCGGGCTTCGTGCTCGGCGTCGTGCTGCTGGTGGTGTTCGGCGGCCAGCTGAACTGGTTCCCCCTGCGCGGCCTGACTTCCGTGAACTGGGACGAACTGAGCTGGGCCGGCAAGATCACCGACTACCTGTGGCACATCACCATGCCGGTCACGGCGATGGTGCTGGGCAGCTTTGCCGTCACCAGCATGCTGACCAAGAACTCCTTCCTCGAGGAGATCCGCAAGCAGTACGTGCTGACGGCCCGCGCCAAGGGACTGAGCGAGCGGCGCGTGCTGTGGAAGCACGTGTTCCGCAACGCCCTGATCCCCATCCTCACGGGCTTTCCCGCCGCCTTCATCGGCGCCTTCTTCACCGGCGCGCTGCTGATCGAGACGCTGTTCTCGCTCGACGGCCTGGGCCTCCTCAGCTACGAGAGCATCATCCGCCGCGACTATCCCGTCGTGCTCGGCTCGCTGTTCGTCTTCACGCTGATCGGCCTCGTCACCAAGCTGATTTCGGATCTGAGTTATGTCTGGGTCGACCCCCGTGTCAAGTTCGATTGAAGCCATCCCGGTCGGCCAGACCGAACCCCCCGTCGTCGTCAGCGTGTCGCAGAGCCCGGCGGCGCGCGCCTGGCGCCGCTTCCGCCGCAACCGCCTGGGCTTCACCAGCCTGGTGATCTTCTGCGTGCTGGTGGCCATGAGCCTGTTCGCGGAACTGCTCTCCAACGACAAGCCGATCGTGGTGCGCTACGACGGCCACTACTACTTCCCGATGGTGAAGGAGTATCCGGAGACCACTTTCGGCGGCGACTTCCCGTCGCCCGCCGACTACCTGAACCCGGACCTCAACCGGCGCATCACCTCGGGCGACAACTTCGCGCTCTACACGCTCAATCGCTACGGCTCCAGAACCATCTCGTACTACAACCCGGACCCGTTCCCGGCGCCGCCCTCGGCGATGAACTGGCTGGGCACCGACGAGCGCGGGCGCGACCTGCTCGCGCAGCTGCTTTACGGCTTCCGCCTCAACGTGCTGTTCGGGGTGTCGCTGATGGCCATCGGCGTCGTGCTGGGCGTGATCTCGGGCGCGATCCAGGGCTTCTTCGGCGGCCGCACCGACCTGGCCTTCCAGCGCTTCATCGAGATCTGGGAGTCGATGCCGGAGCTGTACCTGCTGATCATCTTCAGCGCCATCTTCACGCCCAGCGTGGGGCTGCTGCTGATCCTGCTGAGCCTGTTCGGCTGGACCGGCCTCTCGCAGTACGTGCGCGCCGAGTTCCTGCGCAACCGGCAGATGGAATACGTGAAGTCGGCCCGGGCGCTCGGCGTGGGCAACGGCCGCATCATGTGGCGCCACATCCTGCCGAACTCGATGACGCCGGTGGTGACCTTCCTGCCGTTCCGCATGAGCGCGGCCATCCTGGCGCTGACCTCGCTGGACTTCCTCGGCCTCGGCGTCCCGCCCGGAACGCCCTCGCTGGGCGAACTCCTGAGCCAGGGCAAGCAGAACCTGGACACCTGGTGGATCGCGATCTTCGCTTTCCTGGTGCTGGTGATGACGCTGCTGCTGCTGACCTTCATGGGCGACGCCTTGCGCGACGCCCTCGACCCGCGAAAGGCCGACCAGTGAGCAATCTCCTCGAGGTGAAGGACCTGCGGGTCGCCTTCGGCGGCAAGGAAGTCGTGCGCGGCATCGGCTTCCACCTGGCGCCCGGCGAGAAGCTGGCCCTGGTGGGCGAGTCGGGCTCGGGCAAGACCGTCAGCGCGCTCAGCCTGCTGGGCCTGGTGCAGAACGGCACGGTGACCGGTAGCGCGATGTTCGACGCCGGTGCCGAGCACGGCGGCCGGCGCGACCTGCTCAAGCTGCCCGAGCGCGAGCTGCGCGCGATCCGCGGGCGCGACATCGCGATGATCTTCCAGGAGCCGATGACGGCCTTGAACCCGCTGTACACGGTGGGCGACCAGATTGCCGAGGTGCTGCAGCTGAAGGACGGCCTGACCACGCGCGAAGCCTGGGATGGCGCCATCGCGGCCCTGCGCGACACCGGCATCCCCGAGCCGGAGCGGCGGGCGCAGGCCTTCCCGCACCAGCTCTCCGGCGGCCAGCGCCAGCGCGCCATGATCGCCATGGCGCTCGCCGCGCGGCCGCGCCTGCTGCTGGCCGACGAACCGACGACGGCGCTCGACGTGACGCTGCGCGGGCAGATCCTCGAGCTGCTGCACGACATCCAGCAGCGCAACGGCATGGCCATGCTGCTGATCACGCACGACCTGAACCTGGTGCGCAAGTTCGCCGACCGCGTGGCGGTGATGGAGAACGGCCACCTGGTGGAGCAGGGCGCGGTCGAAGAGATCTTCGCCAACCCGCAGCATCCGTACACCCGCAAGCTGATCCACAGCCGGCCCGAGCGCGACGTGGTCGAAGGCGCCGGCGCCGATGCAGCGCCCGTGATGCAGGCCAAGGACCTGCAGGTCGGCTACGCGACCAAGCTGCCGGGCTTCCGCGGCTGGTTCCGCAAGGGCGAGTTCCGCGCTGTCAAGGGCGCGGACTTCACGATGCGTCCCGGGCGCACCCTGGGAGTGGTCGGCGAGTCCGGCTCGGGCAAGTCCACCTTGGCCATGGCCGCCCTGGGCCTGATCCCGCACAAAGGCGACCTGGACGTCGTCGATCGCCGCTGGGGCCCGGACGCCGCCGGCAACAAGGCGATCCGCCGCCTGGTGCAGGTGGTGTTCCAGGACCCGTTCTCCTCGCTCTCGCCCCGCATGACGGTGGAGGAGATCGTGGGCGAGGGCCTGCTGGTGCACCACCCCGAGCTCAGCGTCGCCCAGCGGCGTGAGCGGGTCGTCCAGACCCTGCACGACGTCGGCCTGACCGAGCGGCAGTTCCCCGGCCTGCTGCAGCGCTATCCGCACGAGTTCTCCGGCGGCCAGCGGCAGCGCCTGGCGATCGCGCGCGCGCTGATCGTCGAGCCTTCGGTGCTGATCCTGGACGAACCGACCAGTGCGCTGGACGTCACCATCCAGCAGCAGGTGCTGAAGCTGCTGCAGAAGCTGCAGCGCGAAAAAGGGCTGAGCTACCTGCTGATCACCCACGACGTGGACGTGATCCGCGCCATGGCGCACGACGTGCTGGTGATGAAGGACGGCCAGGTGCTGGAATCCGGCTCCGTCGAGGAAGTGCTGGAACGCCCGCGCAACGCCTACACCCAGACCCTGGTGGCTGCTGCCGCCTGATCCGCATGGCGACCGTCATTCCCGAGCAGGAAGTGGAACTGACGGCCATGCGCGCCCAGGGCGCGGGCGGCCAGAACGTCAACAAGGTCTCCAGCGCCATCCACCTGCGCTTCGACATCCGGAAATCCTCCTTGCCCGAGGACCACAAGGAGCGCCTGCTGGCACTGGCCGACCAGCGCATCACGCGCGACGGCGTGCTGGTGATCAAGGCCCAGACGCACCGCAGCCAGGACATGAACCGGGCCGAGGCGCTGGGCCGGCTGCAGGAGCTGGTCGACAGCGTGGCTCAGCCGCCCAGGGTGCGGCGGCCGACAGGGCCGACCAAGGCTTCCCGGCAGCGGCGTCTTGAAAGCAAGAGCCTGCGCTCCCAAGTGAAGACGCTGCGTTCCAAGGTGCTGTGACCCTGCCGGCAATTGCCCCTGATCGCTTGCGAGTCAAGGCGTAAACCCTTACAATACTGTCTTCACGACCAAACGGGCGGGTAATCACCGCCCGTTTTTTTTGGCTTCCAGAAGCGAAACGCAACTAATTGGCACTGATCGACATCGTCACGACCACCGTGGCCGGCCTCGGCTACGAACTGGTGGAACTCGAACGTTCCGCCGGGGGCACTTTGCGCGTGACGATCGATTTCCCCTGGGAGCCCGCGAGCGAGGGCGGTGTGGAGCGCTTCGTGAACGTCGAGGATTGCGAGCGCGTCACCCGCCAGCTGCAGTACACGCTGGAAGTGGAAGAGGTCGAATACAAGCGCCTGGAAGTGTCATCGCCGGGCATCGACCGGCCGTTACGCAATGAGCGCGACTTCGAGCGCTACGTCGGCGAGGTGGTCGACCTCACGCTGAAGGCGCCGATGGGCGCGGCGGCGCAGGGCCAGGTGGCCGCCAACCGCCGCAAGTTCCGCGGCACGCTGGAACGCGCCGACACCGGCTGGCAGCTCACCTGGAGCGACGAGCCGGAACCCGCGCCCGGCGCGCGGGTCTCGAAAAAGAAGAAGGAGCCTGCCACGCTGCAGGTCCTGGGTTTCACGCTGGACGAGCTCAAGGAAGCACGGCTGGCACCGATTGTGGATTTCAAGGGGCGCAAGCGCGCCGGGGTTCAGGAGCAAGGGAAATGAATCGCGAACTGTTGATGCTGGTGGATGCCATCTCGCGCGAGAAGAACGTCGAGCGTGACGTGGTGTTCGGCGCCGTCGAGGCTGCCCTGGCCCAGGCCACCAAGAAGCTGTACCAGGGCGAGGTGGACATCCGCGTCGCGGTCGACCGCGACAGCGGCAACTACGAGACCTTCCGCCGCTGGCTGGTGGTGCCCGACACCGCGGGCCTGCAGAACCCCGACGCCGAAGAGCTGCTGATGGACGCCAAGGAACGCGTCGCCGACGTGGAAGAGGGCGAGTACATCGAGGAAGGCATCGAGTCGGTGCCGATCGGCCGCATCGGCGCCATGGCCGCCAAGCAGGTGATCCTGCAGAAGATCCGCGACGCCGAGCGCGAGATGCTGCTGAACGACTTCATGTCGCGCGGCGACAAGATCTTCGTGGGCACCGTCAAGCGCATGGACAAGGGCGACATCATCGTCGAGAGCGGCCGCGTCGAGGGGCGCCTGCGCCGCGGCGAGATGATCCCCAAGGAAAACCTGCGCAACGGCGACCGCGTCCGCGCCATGATCATGGAAGTGGACCTGACGCTGCGCGGCGCGCCCATCATCCTGTCGCGCGCGGCGCCCGAGTTCATGATCGAGCTGTTCCGCCAGGAAGTGCCCGAGATCGAGCAGGGCCTGCTGGAGATCAAGAGCTGCGCCCGCGACCCGGGTTCGCGCGCCAAGATCGCCGTGGTCTCGCACGACAAGCGCGTCGACCCGATCGGCACCTGCGTCGGCGTGCGCGGCTCGCGCGTCAACGCGGTCACCAACGAACTGGCCGGCGAGCGCGTCGACATCGTGCTGTGGTCGGAAGACCCGGCGCAGTTCGTGATCGGCGCGCTGGCCCCGGCCAACGTGTCCTCGATCGTGGTGGACGAAGAGAAGCACGCCATGGACGTGGTGGTCGACGAGGAAAACCTCGCCATCGCCATCGGCCGCGGCGGCCAGAACGTGCGCCTGGCGTCCGAGCTGACCGGCTGGAAGATCAACATCATGGATGCCAACGAGTCGGCGCAGAAGCAGGCCGAAGAGCAGTCCACGATCCGCTCGCTGTTCATGGAAAAGCTGGACGTCGACGAGGAAATCGCCGACATCCTGATCGTCGAGGGCTTCACCAGCCTGGAAGAAGTGGCTTACGTCCCCATCTCGGAGATGCTGGAGATCGAGTCCTTCGACGAGGACACGGTCAACGAGCTGCGCACGCGTGCCAAGGACGCCCTGCTGACGATGGAAATCGCCCGCGAGGAAAGCGTCGAGGAGGTCTCGCAGGACCTGCGCGACCTGGAAGGCCTGACGCCCCAGCTGATCGCCAAGCTGGCCGATGCCAACGTGCACACCCGCGACGAGCTGGCCGACCTGGCCGTCGACGAACTTACGGATATCACGGGCCAGTCCGCGGACGAGGCCAAGACCCTGATCATGAAGGCGCGCGAACATTGGTTCACCGGCGCCGCGGCAACGGCCGCGCATGAGTGATGGGAGGAACCGAGAACACATGTCCAGTACCACCGTCGCCGAGTTCGCAAGCGAACTCAAGAAATCCCCGGAGACGCTGCTCGAGCAGCTGAAGAGCGCCGGCGTGGCCAAGTCCGCCCCGACCGATGCCCTCTCCGACGCGGACAAGCAGAAGCTGCTGGGTTACCTCCAGGCCAGCCACGGCACCGCCACGCCCGAGCGCAAGAAGATCACCCTGGTGAAGAAGTCCACCAGCGAGATCAAGCAGGCCGATGCCACCGGCAAGGCCCGCACGATCCAGGTGGAAGTGCGCAAGAAGCGCACCTTCGTCAAGCGTGACGAAGGCTCGGACACGGCCGTCGTCGAGTCCGAAGGCCCCGCCGAGCCGCCGGCGCCGCCCGCCGCCGACCAGGCCGAACTGGCCAAGCGCGAGGAAGAAGCACGCCGCCAGGCCGAGCTGATCCGCCGCCAGGAAGAAGAGCTGGCCGCCAAGCGCAAGGAACGCGAAGAGCAGGAAGCACGCGAGCGCATCGCCGAGGCCGAGCGTGCCGCGGAAGAGCGCGCCCGTGCCTACGCCGAAGCCAAGGAAAACGCGCAGGCCGGTGCCAGCGCCGCCAAGGCCGCCGAAGCCGAAGCCGCCCAGGCCGTCGCCAAGGCGCAGGCCGAAGCACGCGACAAGGCCGCCACCGAGGCCCGCGAGAAGGCCGCCGCCGAATCGAAGGCCCGCGCCGACGAAGAGGCCGCCCGCGCCCGCGACCTGGGCGAGCGCCGCCGCAAGGCCGAGGCCGAAGCCGCCGCCATCCGTTCGATGATGAGCACCCCCAAGAAGGTGCTCGTCGCCAAGGCTCCCGAGAAGCCGGTCGCGAAGGCACCGGAACCCGGCAAGCCGGGCGTCAAGGGCACGCTGCACAAGCCGCCGGCGCAAGCGCCGCGCCCCGGTGCCGCGCCCGCCGCCGCTCCCGCCGGCCCCGGCGCCGGCAAGGAAGTGAAGTCGGCCAAGCTGTCCTCCAGCTGGGCCAACGATCCGGCGAAGAAGAAGGAAATCAAGACCCGCGGCGATGCGTCCGGCGGGGTCGGCCGCAACAACTGGCGCGGCGGCCCGCGTGGCGGCCGCAAGGACCACCGCGGCGACCGCGACGACCATTCGCAGGCCGCACCGGTCGAAGCGCGCGTGCTCGAAGTGCACGTGCCGGAAACCATCACGGTGGCCGAGCTCGCCCACAAGATGGCGATCAAGGCGTCCGAGGTCATCAAGTCGCTGATGAAGATGGGCCAGCTGGTCACCATCAACCAGTCGCTGGACCAGGACACGGCCATGATCGTGGTCGAGGAAATGGGCCACAAGGCCGTGACCGCGGCCCTGGACGATCCGGAAGCCTTCACCGAGGAAGATGTCGGCCAGCAGACGGCCGAATCGCTGCCGCGCGCGCCGGTCGTGACCGTCATGGGCCACGTCGACCACGGCAAGACCTCGCTGCTGGACTACATCCGCCGCGCCAAGGTGGCGGCGGGCGAAGCGGGCGGCATCACGCAGCACATCGGCGCCTACCACGTCGAAACGCCGCGCGGCATGATCTCCTTCCTGGACACCCCGGGCCACGAGGCGTTCACCGCCATGCGTGCGCGCGGCGCCCAGGCGACCGACATCGTCATCCTGGTGGTGGCGGCCGACGACGGCGTGATGCCGCAGACGAAGGAAGCCATCAAGCACGCGAAGGCGGCGGGCGTTCCCATCGTCGTGGCGATCAACAAGATCGACAAGCCCGATGCCAACACCGACCGCGTCAAGCAGGAACTGGTGGCCGAGGAAGTCGTGCCCGAAGAGTACGGCGGCGAGTCGCCGTTCGTGCCGGTGTCCGCCAAGACGGGCCAGGGCGTGGACGACCTGCTGGAGCAGGTGCTGCTGCAGGCCGAAGTGCTGGAACTGAAGGCGCCGGTCGAATCGATGGCCAAGGGCCTCGTGATCGAAGCGCAGCTGGACAAGGGCCGCGGCCCGGTCGCCACCGTGCTGGTGCAATCCGGCACGCTGAAGACCGGCGACGTGGTGCTGGCCGGCCAGACCTTCGGCCGCGTGCGCGCCATGCTGGACGAGAACGGCAAGACCATCAAGTCCGCGGGTCCCTCCATCCCGGTGGAGATCCAGGGCCTGACCGAAGTGCCGCAGGCGGGCGACGAGTTCATGGTGATGACCGACGAGCGCCGCGCGCGCGAAATCGCGACCTACCGCGCGGGCAAGTTCCGCAACACCAAGCTGGCCAAGCAGCAGGCCGCCAAGCTGGAGAACATGTTCTCCGACATGACGGCGGGCGCGGTCAAGACGGTGCCGATCATCATCAAGGCCGACGTGCAGGGTTCGCAGGAAGCGCTGGCGCAGTCGCTGCTGAAGCTCTCGACCGAAGAGGTCCGGGTGCAGATGGTCTATGCGGGCGTGGGCGGCATCAGCGAGTCCGACGTCAACCTGGCCATCGCCTCCAAGGCGCTGATCATCGGCTTCAACGTGCGGGCCGATTCGGGCGCGCGCAAGCTGGCCGAAGGCAACGGCATCGACATCCGCTACTACAACATCATCTACGACGCCGTGGATGAACTGAAGGCGGCGATGTCGGGCATGCTGGCCCCGGAAAAGCGCGAAGAGGTCATCGGCTCGGCCGAGATCCGCACCGTGTTCGTGGCGTCCAAGATCGGCACGGTCGCGGGTTGCATGGTCACCTCCGGCGTCGTCACCCGCAGCGCGCATTTCCGCCTGCTGCGCGACAACGTCGTGATCTACACCGGCGAGCTGGAGTCCCTGAAGCGCGTGAAGGACGACGTGCGCGAAGTCAAGGAAGGCTTCGAGTGCGGCATCAAGCTGAAGAACTACAACGACATCAAGGAAGGCGACCAGCTCGAATTCTTCGAAGTCAAGGAAATCGCCCGGACGCTGTAATCCCGTGAAACGCAAGGCAGCCACCCCCAACCGCGGCTTCAAGGTCGCCGACCAGATCCAGCGCGATCTGGCGGAGATCATCGCGCGCGAACTGAAGGACCCGCGGGTGGGGATGGTGACGATCAACGCCGTGGAAGTGACGCCGGATTACGCGCACGCCAAGGTGTTCTTCAGCCTGCTGGTGGGCGACCCGGAGGAAACGACGGCCGCCTTGAACCAGGCGGCCGGCTTCCTGCGCAACCACCTCTTCAAGCGCCTGCACATCCACACCGTGCCGACGCTCCATTTCCAGTTCGACCGCACCACCGAGCGTGCGGCCGACATGAACGCCCTGATCGCCAAGGCGGTCTCCTCCCGTTCCAAGGAGGAGTAGCCCGTGAACGCGCCACGCACCAGGGTGCAGCGGCGCCCTGTGCATGGGGTGTTGCTGCTCGACAAGCCGCTGGGTCTTTCCAGCAACGACGCACTGCAGAAGGCCAAGTGGCTGCTGCGGGCGGAAAAGGCCGGCCACACCGGCACCCTCGACCCGATGGCCACCGGCGTGCTGCCGCTGTGCTTCGGCGCGGCGACCAAGTTCAGCCAGCTGCACCTGGACGCCGACAAGACCTATGAAGCGGTGGCGCAACTCGGCGTGCGCACCGCGAGCGGGGATTCCGAAGGCGAAGTGATAGCGCGGCGCGACGTGCCCACGATCACGCCGGAGCGCCTGGCCGAAGTGCAGGCGCAATTCACCGGTCCGATCTCGCAAGTGCCCCCGATGACCAGCGCCCTGAAGAAGGACGGCAAGGCCTTGTACGAATACGCGCGGGCCGGCATCGAGGTGGAACGGGCCGCGCGCAACGTCACGATCTTCTCGCTGCAGCTGGCCCTGGTGGGCCCGGCGCTGCTGCGCATCGTCGCCAAGGTCAGCAAGGGGACCTACATCCGGACCCTGGGCGAAGACATCGGTGCGGCGCTCGGTTGCGGCGCGCACCTGGTTTCGCTGCGAAGAATTGCCACCGGGCCCTTCGGCGTGACGGAATGCGTCACGCTGGGGGAACTCGAGGCCCTGGCGGAGTCAGACCGTATGGCCCGGCTGTTGCCGGTGGAATCCCTGTTGCCCGGACACACCCGTGTCACGCTGGGCACGGAAGATGCAGGCCGCTTCCTGAGCGGGCTGCGCAGGCGCGGCGCCTGGGCGGATGCCGAACAAGCCGCAGTGTTCGGGGAGGCGCCGCCGGCGCTCCTGGGCACCGCCCACGTCAAGGCCGGGGAGCTCATCCCTTCCCGGCTCCTGAGCCCCCTAGAAATCCAGCAAATCCTCGGCGCGACCGAGCCAGAGAACGTATGACGCAAATCCGAAACATCGCCATCATCGCCCACGTCGACCACGGCAAGACCACCATGGTGGACCAGCTGCTGCGCCAGTCCGGCACCTTCGCCGACCACGAGAAGGTGGTCGACACGGTGATGGACAACAACGCCATCGAGCGCGAGCGCGGCATCACCATCCTGGCCAAGAACTGCGCCGTGTCCTGGAAGGGCACGCACATCAACATCGTCGACACCCCCGGCCACGCGGACTTCGGCGGCGAAGTCGAGCGCGCGCTGTCGATGGTCGACGGCGTGGTGCTGCTGATCGACGCCCAGGAAGGCCCGATGCCGCAGACGCGCTTCGTCACCAAGAAGGCGCTGGCCCTCGGCCTGCGTCCGATCCTGGTGGTGAACAAGGTCGACAAGCCGGGCGCCAACCCCGACAAGGTGATCAACGCCGCCTTCGACCTGTTCGACAAGCTCGGCGCCACCGACGAACAGCTGGACTTCCCGGTGGTCTACGCCTCGGGCATCAACGGCTGGTCCTCGATGACCGAAGGCGCGCCCGGCGAGCAGTGGGGCCCGGACATGTCGGCCCTGTTCGACACCATCCTGGCGCACGTGCCCCAGCACGAAGGCGACCCGGCCGCCCCGCTGCAGCTGCAGATTTCCGCGCTGGACTACTCCAGCTTCGTCGGCCGCATCGGCGTGGGCCGCGTCAACCAGGGCACGATCCGCCCGATGATGGACGTGCTGGTCATGGAAGGCCCGGACGGCAAGACGGTCAAGGGCAAGGTCAACCAGGTGCTGACCTTCGAAGGCCTGACCCGCGTGCAGGTCAAGGAAGCCGGCCCCGGCGACATCGTGCTGATCAACGGCATCGAGGAAATCGGCATCGGCGTGACCGTGACCGACCCGGCCAACCCGGCGCCGTTGCCGATGCTGAAGGTCGACGAGCCCACGCTGACCATGAACTTCTGCGTCAACACCAGCCCGCTGGCCGGCCGCGAAGGCAAGTTCGTCACCAGCCGCCAGATCTGGGACCGCCTGCAGAAGGAACTGCAGTCGAACGTCGCCCTGCGCGTCGCCGAGACCGACGAAGAAGGCGTGTTCGAGGTGATGGGCCGCGGCGAACTGCACCTGACCATCCTGGTGGAGAACATGCGCCGCGAAGGCTACGAACTCGCGGTGTCGAAGCCGCGCGTCGTCTTCAAGACCGTCAATGGCGAGCGCCACGAGCCGATCGAGCTGGTGACGGCCGACATCGAGGACCAGCACCAGGGCGGCGTGATGCAGGCGCTGGGCGAGCGCAAGGGCGAGCTGGTGAACATGGAGCCGGACGGCCGCGGCCGCGTGCGCCTCGAGTACCGCATCCCGGCCCGCGGCCTGATCGGTTTCACCAACGAGTTCCTGAACCTCACGCGCGGTTCCGGCCTGATCTCCAACATCTTCGACGGCTACGAGCCGTACAAGGGCGAGATCGCCAGCCGCAAGAACGGCGTGCTGATCTCGATGGACGACGGCGAGATCTTCACCTACGCGCTGGGCAAGCTGGACGACCGCGGCCGCATGTTCGTGAAGGCGAACGACCCGGTGTACGAAGGCATGATCGTCGGCGTGCACAACCGCGACAACGACCTGGTCGTCAACGCGACGCGCACCAAGCAGCTGACCAACTTCCGCGTCTCCGGCAAGGAAGACGCGATCAAGGTCACGCCCCCGATCGACCTCACGCTGGAATACGGCGTGGAGTTCATCGAGGACGACGAGCTGGTCGAGATCACGCCCAAGTCGATCCGGCTGCGCAAGCGTTACCTGAAGGAACACGAGCGCAAGCGGGCGCTGCGCGAAGCAGCTTAAACTGCGAGGCGGGCCTGGTGCCCGCCTTTTTTTTGCCCAGAACAAGAATGAAGCTGACCCACACCAAGGCGGTGTTCCTGATGATCGCGGTGACCCTCATGTGGTCCATCGCGGGCGTCATCACGCGCCACCTCGAACACGCGCGCAGCTTCGAGGTCACGTTCTGGCGCAGCTTCTTCACCGTGCTCTCGCTGCTGGTCATCCTGCCGTTCTTCCAGGGCAGGGCGGTGTTCGGCAAGATCCGCCACGGCGGCGCCGCGCTGTGGCTCTCGGGACTGTGCTGGAGCGTCATGTTCACCGCCTTCATGGTGGCGCTCACGATGACGAGCGTGGCCAACGTGCTGGTGACGATGGCGCTCGGCCCCTTCCTCACCGCGCTGATCGCGCGCTTGTTCATCGGCCACCGCATTCCGCTGCGCACCTGGGTCGCCATCGCGCTGGCCGGCGCCGGCATCGCCTGGATGTACGGCGAGCAGATCGAGGGCGGCAGCTTCGCCGGCACGCTGGTGGCGCTGTGCGTGCCGCTGGCCGGCGCGATCAATTGGACCGTCACCCAGCGCGCCCATGCGCAGGGCCAGGACGTCGACCTCGTGCCGGCGGTGCTGGTCGGCGCGGTGATCTCCTCGCTGCTGACGCTGCCGCTGGCCATGCCCTTGCGCGCGTCCGCGCACGACATCGGGCTGCTGGCCTTGCTGGGCCTGGTGCAGCTGGCGATTCCTTGCGCGCTGGCCGTGGTCTGCGCGCGCGTGCTGAAGGCGCCGGAGATCGCGCTGCTGGCCTTGCTGGAGATCATCTTCGGCATCGTCCTGGCCTGGCTGGGCGCCGACGAAATTCCGAGCCAGACCGTGCTGGCGGGCGGCGCGCTCGTCATCGGCGCGCTGGTGATCAACGAACTGGTGGGATGGAAGCAGCGGACATGAGTGAAGTCGTCTGTGAGGTGCGCGGCAGCGCGGGGCTGGTCACGCTGAACCGGCCGAAGGCGCTGAACGCGCTGTCGCTGGACATGATCCGCGCGCTCACGGCGGCGCTGCTGCAGTGGCGCGACGACCCGCGCGTCGAGCGCGTCGCGGTGCGGGGCACGGGCCGAGAAGGCCCGTTCGGCGCCTTCTGCGCAGGCGGCGACATCCGCTTCTTCCACCAGGCCGTGCTGGCCGGCGATCCGCGGCTGGAAGACTTCTTCACCGAGGAATACACGCTCAACCACCTGATCCACGCCTATCCCAAGCCCTACGTGGTCTTCCTCGACGGCATCGTGATGGGGGGCGGCATGGGCATCTCGGCCCACGGCGGCGACCGCAGCCTGCGGCTGGTAACCGAGCGCACGAAGATGGCGATGCCGGAGACGAACATCGGCCTGTTCCCGGATGTGGGGGGCGGCTGGTTCCTGGCCCGCTGCCCGGGCCGCATCGGCGAGTACCTTGCGCTCACGGGCAACCTGATCAACGGCGCCGACGCGTTGTCCGCGGGCCTGGCCGACGCGATGGTGACCGCGAGCGAGCTGCCCGCCCTGTGGGACAGCCTGACGGACGGGGAGACCTTCGACCGCATGCGCGAGCGGCTGCACGCGGCAGCGGCATCGCCTGCCGTCAGCGAACTGGCGGCGCGGCGTCCCGACATCGACCGCCTGTTCGGCGCGCCCACGGTCGCCGCGATCGTGGCCGGCCTCGAAGCCGATGGCACGCCGTGGGCGACGCAGACGGCGGAGCTGCTGCGCAAGCGTTCGCCGCTGATGCTGCACGTGACGCTGGAGCATGTCCGCCGCGCGCGCCACATGACGCTGGCCAACGACCTGCGCATGGAGCGCGACATGGTGCGGCATTGCTTCCACCTGCGGCCCGGCGCCGCCGGCGAGACTTTCGAAGGCATCCGCGCGCTGGCCGTCGACAAGGACCACGCGCCGATGTGGAATCCGGCGCGCATCGAGGAGGTCACGCCGGAGCTGGTGCAGGCCTTCTTCGCCAGTCCGTGGCCGGCGCATGCGCACCCCTTGCGCGGCCTGCAATGAGCCTCAGAGCTGCTTGAACACCGCCTCGGCCAGCACCAGCAACCGGGCCCGCTGCGACTTGCCGGTCAGCGCGTAGCCGAAGCCCTGGTCGACCCAGTAGAAGCTCGCCACGTTGCCTTCGTTGGTGTAGCGGAACGCGGTCTCCGAGGCCTGCGCTTTCGCATCGACCGCGCCGACGTAGAGCGTGATCCGCTCGCCGGCGCCGCTCTGGAACATGAACTGCGCGCGCGGCCCGTCGCCGCCGGGCAGCAGGCGGCCGCCGACCAGTTCGTAGCCTTGCTCGGTGAGGTTGGGCACCTTCAGCGGCCGGTTCAGGCGCTTGGACAGCCACTGCACCAGGTGCTGCTGCTGCGCCGCCTCCACTTCGACCGGATGCCGCACTTCGGGACTGAACACCGTGTACGCCACCTGGGCCTGGCGCGCGAAGTCCAGGACGCCGCGCGAGCGCGCGACGCCGAAGCCGCTTTCCTCCCAGGCACGCCATTGCAGGCTGCCGCCCCAGCCGAGGCCGAAGGCCAGCAGCAGCGCAGCGGCCATGCCGCCCCAGCGTTGCCACTGGCCGAAGCGGTTGCTGCGATGGTGCAGCCGTTGCGCGGCCTGCAGCAGCGACGGCGGCACCGGCTCGTCCAGCAGCTCGCGGTGCAGCGCCTTCATGCCGGCGATCTGCTCCTGCCAGGCCCGCACCGTGCGCGCGGCTTCCGGATCGGAATCCAGCCGCGACTGCAGCACCGCGCGCGCGGCCGGGGCGAGGCGCCCGTCGACGTACGCGTGCAGCGTGGCTTCGTCCTGCAGCGGATCCGCGTCTTCTCTCATGGCCCTTCCCGTGTCATTTCAATCGGCGCAGCGGCACGGCGCCCGGCGTGGCGCCGCGCGGTCCTTCCATCAGCTCGCGCAGGCGGCTGCGCGCGCGCGACAGGCGCGACATGACGGTGCCCACCGGCACGCCGGTGATGCGCGCCACGTCCTCGTAGCCCAGGTCCTGCAGGCTCACCAGCAGCAGCACCTCGCGCTGGTCGTCCGGCAAGCGCAGCAGGCAGCGTTGCAGGTCCAGGGCGTTCTCGATGCCGCTGGCCGGCGCCACGAGTTCGCCGGCCGCCTCCTCGACGTCCACCCGCTGGCCCGCCTGCCGTCCCGCGCGGCGCGCGCCGTCGACGAACAGGTTGTGCATCAGCGTGAACAGCCAGGCCCGCAGGTCGCTTCCCGCGGCCCAGAGCTGCCAGCGCGCGCAAGCGCGCTCCAGCGTGTCCTGCACCAGGTCGTCGGCCGCCCAGGCGTCGCCGGTCAATGCACGCGCATAGCGCCGCAGGTCGGGGATGTGCCCGACCAGGTGGCTGGAGGCGTGCTTGGCCATCCGCGCAGGCTAGCCGATCTCAGGGACGCGCGAGGCGCCAGGCGTTGTTGAAGCCGTCGCCGGTGCGGTCGCCCGCCTTGGCGTCCTTGGACCAGTAGTACACCGGCTTGCCCCGGAAGGCCCACTGGCGGGTGCCGTCGTCGCGCGTGACGATGGTCCATTCGCCCGAGGCGGCGTCGCTCGCGCTCGCCATGAGCGGCGGCCAGTTGGTGGCGCAAGGACCGTTGCAGACCGACTTGCCCGAGCCCATGGCGTCGCGGTCGAAGGTGTAGAGCGTCATCCCGTTCGGGCCGACGTACACGCCGTCGGCGACGGTGGCCGGCGCTTTCTGCATCATCATGTGGCCGCAGGCGCTCAGCAGCAGGGCCAGGGCGAGGGCGAGGGGAGCCAGTTTCTTCATCGCGTTCTCCAGGTGGTGCGGCAAAAGCGTCCGCTACCTGCATGAACGCCGGCGGGGGACGGTTTATTCCCCCGCTCGCGGATTTATTTGTGCCGCTCCTTCATGGCACGTTCCACCTCGCGCTTGCCTTCGCGGTCCTTGATGGTGGAACGCTTGTCGTGCTCGGCCTTGCCCTTGGCCAGCGCGATCTCCGCCTTCACGCGGCCGCCCTTCCAATAGAGCTGGATGGCGACCAGGGTGTAGCCCTTCTGCTCCACCTTGCCGACGAGACGCTTGATCTCGTCCTTCTTCATCAGCAGCTTCTTGGTGCGGATGGAGTCGGGCCGCACGTGGGTGGACGCCGTCTTCAGGGCGTCGATGCGGCAGCCGATCAGGAACAGTTCGCCGTCGCGGATGACGACGTAGCCGTCGGTGAGCTGGACCTTCCCCTCGCGCAGGGCCTTGACCTCCCAGCCTTCCAGCACCAGGCCGGCCTCGTACCGCTCCTCGAAGAAGTAGTTGTAGGCGGCCTTCTTGTTGTCGGCGATCCGGCTCGGGGTTTCTTTGTTCTTTTGCGACATGGGCTGACAGGTGGGGCCGGGCCGCTCTCTCTACAATGCCGCCGGGTCTCGCATTCTCCTATGAAAAACGTCCACAAGTCCGTCCTCATCTGGTACAGCCCGGAGGAGATGTTCGCGCTGGTGACGGACGTGGCGAAGTATCCCGAGTTCCTGCCCTGGTGCGACCACGCCTCGGTGCTGGCCCTGGAGCCGGACGGCATGAAGGCGGAAGTCGGCATCGCGTTCGCGGGCATCCACCAGACCTTCACCACGCGCAACACGCACGTGGCCGGGCGCGAGGTGCGCATGAAGCTGGTCGACGGGCCGTTCTCCAACCTCGATGGCGTCTGGAAGTTCCTGCCGATCGGGCAGGGCGGCCAGCGCGCCTGCAAGGTCACGCTGGAGCTGCACTACGCCTTCAAGAGCACGGCGCTGGCCACCGTGGTGGGCCCGGTGTTCGACAAGATCGCCGGCAACCTGGTGGACGCCTTCGTCAAGCGCGCCGAGCAGGTGTACGGCGGATGATCGCCGTCACGGTGGCGTGGTCGCCGGGACCGCGCGAAGTGCGGGAGCGCGCCTTGCAGCTGCCCGAGGGTGCAACCGTCCGCGATGCCCTGCGGGCCGCCTGTCCCGACCTGGACCTGGAGCACTGCGAACTGGGGGTGTGGGGCCGGCGCTGCGAGGCGCAGCAGCCCTTGCGCGAGAACGACCGGGTGGAGGTGTACCGGCCGCTGCGCGTCGACCCGAAGGTCGCGCGGCGGGAGCGCTTTCGCAAGCAGGGTGCGCGGGCGACGGGCCTGTTCGCGGGGAAACGGCCCGGCAAGAAGGCCGGGTACTAGGAGCGCAGGGGCTTTATCGCGGTCCGCAATCGCGGGCGATCAATGCTTCCAGGCGGCGGGTTTCGGCTTCGCGCTGCTTGTCGTCCAGCACTTCCTGCTCGCCCTTCTCGTTGGTGCGCACCACGCGCACGCCGGAGTCGAAGGCCGCCTTGGAGTTGCGCGCACGGGTGCAGTTCTCGGTGCGGGCCTGCGCGAACTTCTCGTCCTGTTCCTTCTTCTTGGCGGCTTCCGCCGCTTCGGCCTGCTTCTTCTTCGCTTCGAGGGCCTTGTCGGTGCCCGCACCCTTGGCGGCGGAGCCGGCCGCGACCGGGGCGGCGGCGGCCTGGGCTTCGGCCGGGGCCGCGGGAGCAGCGGCGGGCCTCATCCCCGGCTGGCGCAGGATGCGGTCCGGCGTGACATCCGGCGGCGGCACCTGGTCGCTGAACACCTTGCGGCCGGACTTGTCGAGATAGATCCACTGGGCCGAGGCAAGCAGGGGCACGGTGCAGGCGAGGGCCAGGACGGCAAGGCGTAGCGCTTTCATGCGCGAAGTTTAGCGCCCTGTCCAGCAGGCGCATGCAGCCATTTCCCGCCCGTGGCGCGATAGCCCCAGCTGGAGCGTGCGAAATTGCACGCGGGTACAATCCCTCTTTTGGAGCCCTGACAATGCGCTTGCTTGGAAATGCGCTCACCTTCGACGATGTGTTGCTGGTGCCGGCGTTCTCCCAGGTCCTTCCCAAGGACACTTCCCTCGCCACCCGTTTCTCCCGCAACATCACCCTGAACCTGCCGCTCGTTTCGGCGGCCATGGACACGGTGACCGAAGCGCGCCTGGCCATCGCCATCGCGCAGGAGGGCGGCATCGGCATCGTCCACAAGAACCTCACCGCGCAGCAGCAGGCCGCCGAAGTGGCGCGCGTCAAGCGCTACGAGTCCGGCGTGCTGCGCGACCCCGTGGTCATCACGCCGCAGCACACCGTGCGCCAGGTGCTGGCGATGCAGGAGCAGCTGGGGATCTCCGGCTTCCCGGTGCTCGATGGCGGCAAGGTGGTCGGCATCGTCACCGGCCGCGACCTGCGCTTCGAGACGCGCTACGACGTGCCGGTGAGCCAGATCATGACGCCGCGCGACAAGCTGGTCACGGTCAAGGAAGGCACCACCACCGCCGAGGCGCGCGCGCTGCTGAACAAGTACAAGCTCGAACGCCTGCTGGTGCTGAACGACGCTTCCGAGCTCAAGGGCCTGATCACCGTCAAGGACATCACCAAGCAGACCAACTTCCCCAACGCCGCGCGCGACGCATCCGGCCGCCTGCGCGTGGGCGCCGCGGTCGGCGTGGGCGAGGGCACCGAGGAACGGGTCGAAGCGCTGGTGAAGGCCGGCGTCGATGCCATCGTGGTCGACACCGCGCACGGCCACAGCAAAGGCGTGATCGAGCGCGTGCGCTGGGTCAAGCAGAACTATCCGCAGGTGGAAGTGATCGGCGGCAACATCGCCACCGGCGCCGCCGCCAAGGCGCTGGTCGAAGCCGGCGCGGACGGTGTGAAGGTCGGCATCGGCCCCGGCTCCATCTGCACCACGCGCATCGTCGCCGGCGTCGGCGTGCCGCAGATCACCGCCATCGACAACGTCGCCACCGCGCTCGCGGGCAGCGGCGTCCCGCTGATCGGAGACGGCGGCATCCGCTATTCGGGCGACATCGCCAAGGCCATCGCCGCCGGCGCCAGCACCGTGATGATGGGCGGCATGTTCGCCGGCACCGAGGAAGCGCCGGGCGAGATCGTGCTGTACCAGGGCCGCAGCTACAAGAGCTACCGCGGCATGGGCTCCATCGGCGCCATGCAGCAAGGCAGCGCCGACCGCTACTTCCAGGAGTCGAGCACCGGCAACCCGAACGCGGACAAGCTGGTGCCGGAAGGCATCGAAGGCCGCGTTCCGTACAAGGGCTCGATGGTCTCGATCATCTTCCAGATGGCAGGCGGCGTCCGCGCGGCCATGGGCTACTGCGGCTGCGCCACCATCGAGGAAATGCGCTCCAAGGCGGAATTCGTGCAGATCACGTCGGCCGGCATGCGCGAAAGCCACGTGCACGACGTGCAGATCACCAAGGAAGCGCCCAACTACCGCGCCGACTGAAAGAAGCCGACTCAACCGAAAAGGGCCAGAATTTTCTGGCCCTTTTTCTTTTTCGCGCTAAAATATGGCCAGTTCATCCTCCGGTCGGACCATAAATTGCAGACTGTCCCCATCCACCAGGCCAAGAGCCAGCTCTCGGAACTCATTCGCGCCGTGGAGCAGGGCGAGGAGGTCGTGCTCACGCGCCATGGCAAGCGGGTCATCCGCCTGATCAAGGAGCCGGAGACCGAGCAGCCCAGCCTCGAAGGCCGGCGCCAGGCGATCCTGGCGGAGCTCGAAGCCCTGCGCGGCAAGGTCGGACGCGGCGAGCCGGCCTTCCAGGAACTCTGGGAAGAGCACAAGCGCGAGCGCGACGCCCGCGGCGATGCCTGGACCGACGAACCCAAGGTGCCGCGTGCTGGTCGTTGATGCCTCCGCCTTCGCCAGCTGGGCTTTTCCCGACGAGGCCGGCGACAAGGTGTCGCAGGCGCTGATCCGCGTGATGACCGAAGAAGAGAGCGCCACCAGCGCCGCCATCTTCCCGCTGGAGGCGCTCCATGCCGCCGGCCGCGCGCTGGCCCGCGGGCGCTTCACGCCGAGCGCGCACCAGCACGTGCTGCGCCTCCTCAGCCGCCTGCCGGTGGCGCTGGCGCCGCTGCGCGTGTCGCCGCTGGAATTCTGGAACTGGTCGCAATCGCTGGAGCTCACGCCCTACGACGCGGCCTACCTCAAGGTGGCGGTGGACCTGAAGGCGCCGCTGGTCACCATGGACCGCGCCTTGCAGCGCGCCTGCCTCAAGCTCGAACATCCCCTGATCACCGACCTGGCCTGACCCTCATGCAACACGACAAGATCCTCATCCTCGACTTCGGCTCCCAGGTCACGCAGCTGATCGCCCGCCGCGTGCGCGAAGCCCATGTCTATTCCGAAGTGCATCCCTGCGACGTCAGCGACGAGTGGGTGCGCGAGTACGCGGCGGACGGCAAGCTCAAGGGCGTGATCCTTTCGGGCAGCCACGCCAGCGTGTACGAGGAGACCACGGACAAGGCGCCGCAAGCCGTGTTCGAGCTGGGCGTCCCGGTGCTGGGCATCTGCTACGGCATGCAGACCATGGCCCACCAGCTCGGGGGCAAGGTGGAGGGCGGCCACAAGCGCGAGTTCGGCTTCGCCTCCGTCCGCGCGCGCGGCCACACCGAGCTGCTGCGCGACATCGCCGACTACACCACGCCCGCGGGCCACGGCATGCTGAACGTGTGGATGTCGCACGGCGACAAGGTCACCGAGCTGCCGCCCGGCTTCAAGCTGATGGCCTCCACCGAAAGCTGCCCCATCGCCGGCATGGCCGACGAAGCGCGAAAGTTCTACGCGGTGCAGTTCCACCCCGAGGTCACGCACACCGTGCAGGGCCGCGCGATCCTCGAGCGCTTCGTGCTGGGCATCTGCCAGGCCAGCCCCGACTGGGTGATGCGCGACCACATCGCCGAAGCGGTGGAGGCGATCCGCAAGCAGGTGGGCGACGAGGAGGTGATCCTCGGCCTGTCCGGCGGCGTCGATTCTTCGGTGGCCGCGGCGCTGATCCATCGCGCCATCGGCAACCAGCTGACCTGCGTGTTCGTCGACCACGGCCTGCTGCGCCTGCACGAAGGCGACATGGTGATGGACATGTTCGCGGGCCGGCTGCACGCCAAGGTGGTGCGCGTCGATGCCGCCGACCTGTTCCTCGGCAAGCTGGCCGGGGTCAGCGATCCGGAGCAGAAGCGCAAGATCATCGGCGGCCTGTTCGTCGACGTGTTCAAGGCCGAAGCCGCGAAGATCAAGCAGACGCATGCGCGCACGGTGGCCTGGCTGGCCCAGGGCACGATCTACCCGGACGTCATCGAGTCGGGCGGGGCCAAGAGCAAGAAAGCCGTCACCATCAAGAGCCACCACAACGTGGGCGGCCTGCCGGAGCAGCTGGGCCTGAAGCTGCTGGAGCCGCTGCGCGACCTGTTCAAGGACGAAGTGCGCGAGCTGGGCGTGGCGCTGGGCCTGCCGCCGGAGATGGTCTACCGGCACCCGTTCCCCGGCCCCGGCCTGGGCGTGCGCATCCTCGGCGAGGTCAAGAAGGAATACGCGGAGCTGCTGCGCCGCGCGGACGACGTCTTCATCCAGGAACTGCGCAACTTCCGCGACGAGGCCACGGGCAAGACCTGGTACGACCTCACGTCGCAGGCGTTCACGGTTTTCCTGCCGGTCAAGAGCGTGGGCGTGATGGGCGACGGCCGCACCTACGACTACGTGGTGGCGCTGCGGGCGGTGCAGACCAGCGACTTCATGACCGCAGACTGGGCCGAGCTGCCCTATGCGCTGCTGAAGAAGGTGTCGAGCCGTATCATCAACGAAGTCCGCGGCATCAACCGCGTCACCTACGACGTGAGCAGCAAGCCGCCGGCGACGATCGAATGGGAGTGAGGCCGTGAGCGCTGTGCGCGTCTCCGTCGTCATGGTCGACGACAACCCGCTGCACCTGCAGCGTTACCGCGAAAACCTCGCGCGCGACACCAGCCTGGTGCTGCGCGGGGAGTTCGCCACGGCGCGCGACATCATGGCCGCGATCGGCGCGCTCAAGCCCGACGTCGCGCTGGTCGACCTGGGCCTGCCCGATGGCAGCGGCTTCGACGTGATCCGGCACATCCGCCAGGTGTCGCCCCAGACCGCCGTGATGGTGGTGTCGGTGTTCGGCGGCGAGCGCAACCTGCTGGAAGCGATCGAAGCCGGCGCCACCGGCTACCTGCTGAAGGACAGCCTGCCCGACGACTTCAACGCCAGCATCCATGCGCTGAGCGCGGGCGAGTCGCCGATCAGTCCTTCCCTGGCGCGCCTGCTGCTGGAACGCATGCGCCCGGGCATGGCGCCGGTGGTGCGGGTGCCGACCGCCGCTCCGGTCGCGCCCGCGGCCGCCCCCGACACGGCGTCGCCGCTCTCGGCGCGCGAGACCTCCATCCTGGAGGCGATCGCCCGCGGCCGCAGCCTGGCCGAGATCGGCGCCGCGCTGAACATCTCGCCGCTCACGGTGAAGACGCATGTGCAGAACATCTACCGCAAGCTGGAAGCCACCTCGCGCCAGCACGCGGTGTTCCTCGCGCAGCAGCGCGGCCTGCTGAAGCTGTGAAGCGGCTCGCGCTGCGGCTGGCGCTGGCGCTGGTGCTGGGCTTCGCGCTCAACGCCGTGCTTTACCACTTCATGCGCGATGCGGCCGAAGGGCCGGTGATCGAGCTGACGCAGCTGCGCTTCATCAAGTCCGACGATCCGGCGCCGCCGGGGGAGGGCGCGCCCTGGGTGCTAAGGGCGCTGCCGGACAACTGGCACAAGACCAATCCCGGCCAGTCCGGCTACGGCTGGTACCGCGGCAGCTTCACGCTGGAAGAAGCGCCGGTCGAAACCTGGGCAGCCTACCTGCCGACGGTTGCCACCATGCACCACGTTTTCCTGAACGGCGTGGACATCGGCGGGGCCGACATGAGCGGGCCCATGCGGCGCACGCTCGGCCGGCCGATCCTGGAACCCATTGCGCCGCAGCTGCTGCTGAAGGGCCGCAACGAACTGCTGGTGCGCCTGCGCGTGGCGCCGAACCTGCGTGGCGGCCTCGGCCCGGTGACGCTGGGACCCCTCACGACGCTGCAGCCGCGCTACGAGCAGGCGCAATTCATGCGCGTGGCCTTGCCGCGGGCGCTGAACCTGGCGCTGTTCTTCGTCGGCCTGCTCGTGCTGCTGCTGTGGCTGCGGCGGCGCGAGGAACGCATCTATGGCGTGTTCGCCGCGCTCGCCCTGGTCTGGTCGCTGCGCAACTTCCACTACTTCGTCTCGCTGGCCTGGATGCCATCCGCGCTGTGGGAAGCATTCGTGCTGGGGAGCCTGGGGCTGGTGGTGGTGCTGAACTGGATCTTCATGCGCAGCTACACCGGCCTCGCGCCGCGGCGCCGCGAGCGGCTGCTGCTGCTTGCCGCGGTGCTCGCCTTCCCGCTGTTCGCTCTGACGCCGCCTGCGCTGGCCGCCGCTGTGCGCCTGCCCTGGTACGTCGCCTGTGCCGGGCTGGGGATCTGGACGATCGCGCTGTTCCTCAAATCGCTGCGCGGAGCGGCGGCGCAGGGGGCCGGGTCGTGGGTCGTGCTGGGCGCCTTGTTTGCGACCTTGCTCCTGGGGCTGACGGACCTGGCGGTTTCCGCGCAGCTGCTTCCCTTCGGGCCGGCCGCGCGCATGGCCTACGGCGCTCCCTTGCTGCTGTGCGCGCTGGTCTTCGCGCTGGCCGAAAACTACTTCCGCACCTACGACCAGGCGCGCCAGCACACCGCCGACCTGGAACGGCGCGTGCACGAACGCACGCGCGAGCTGGAACGCACGCACGAGCGCCTCCGCGCACTGGAACGCGTTGCCACCCTGGCCGCCGAACGCGAGCGCCTGATGGGCGACATGCATGACGGCATGGGTTCGCAGCTGATCACGACGCTGGAGGCGGTGGAGCGCGGCGAGCCCCGCGACATTCCCGGGCTGCTGCGCGGCTGCCTCGACGACTTGCGCCTGCTGATCGACTCGCTCGATCCGTCCGAGCATTCCTTGCAGCTCGCGCTGGGCAACCTGCGCTATCGCCTGGAGCCGCGGCTGCGCGCCGCCGGCATAGCCCTGGACTGGGAAGTGCAGGACGACCTGAGCCTGCCCGCGGCAGGCGCGGGCCTGCAGGTGCTGCGCATCGTGCAGGAAGCGGTGGGCAACGCGGTCAAGCATGCCGCGGCCACGCGACTGCGCGTGAGCCTGCTCGCCGAAGGCAACTCGCTGCTGCTGCAGGTGGCCGACAACGGTCGCGGAATCGCGCCGCCTGCGGGCCAGGCGGTACCGCCCAGTGCGCAGCGCGGCATCGCCGGCATGCACACCCGCGCTCGCCAGCTCGGGGGAACGCTCGACGTGGCCAGCGATGCGTACGGCACCACGGTCACGCTGCGGCTGCCGCTGCCCGCAACGCCTGCCCTGGATACTCCGAGCCGAGTATAGGAACGCGCCACCCCGCCTCCTACAGTGCGGCTGCGGCCCGCATCGGGCCCTCCTGACCAGCGCCTTGCCTCCTCCTTCCACTCTTTCCTGGCCGCGGCTTGCGTGCCTGGCCGCCCTGGTGGCCGCCGGCAACGCGCTCGCCGCGGTGGGCTACATCGCCGCGCCCGGCGGCCTGCTGCTGCAGGCGAGCGGCGACGACGCGGTGCTGGCCGCGTGGAACCGGCAGTCGCCGATCCAGGGTTTCTCGGGCTACGGCCGCATCCACCTCGAAGGCCGTTGCCTGACCGCCCGCGCCGAGGGCGCGCCGCTGCGCTGGGAAGGCTGCCGCCTGGGCGACAAGGCGCAGGTGTGGAAGCTGATCGGCGATCGCCTGAGCAACGAGCTGGAACATTGCGCCGAAGTGCTGGCCTCGGGCCGCGTGCAGGCGCAGGCGTGCAACGGCGAGACGGGGCAGCGCTGGAAGGGTTTGCAGACCGAAGGCGCCGAGGACGTGGCGCGCGGCATCGCCGATCCGCTGGTGCGGCGCATGTTCCTGCGCACCGTCGCCGCCGCGCCGGCCGGCGGATTGGTCAGCCTGACCACCGGCCTGCCCGTGCAGTTCGTGGTTGCCGGCGCCCTGGATGGCGTAGTGGTCCATCTGGGCGGCGGAACGGTCGTGCGGCTGGCCGCCAGGGGCTGACGCGCGCGGCACAATGGGGCCATGTACGAGCCGCCCCAATTCAAGTCCGCCGATCCTGCGATCGCCGCGGAGCTGATGCGCGCCCACCCGTTCGCCAGCCTGATCTCGAACGACGACGACGGCTTTCCCTTCGCCACGCACCTGCCGCTGCACCTGGAGGAGCGCGAAGGCCGCTTCGTGCTGCTCGGGCACTGCGCCAAACCCAATCCACACTGGCGCTACCTGCAGGCGCGTCCGCGCGCGCTGGTCACCTTCCACGGGCCGCATGCCTACCAGTCGCCGAAGATCTATCCGGACCTGGCCCGCGTGCCCAGCTGGGTCTACCTGGCGGTGCACTGCGAGGTGCGGGCCACGCTGGTCGAGGATCCCGCTGGCAAGGACGCCTTGCTGAAGAAACTCATCGGCGACCACGAGCCGCCGTACGCGCAGCAGTGGCGTGACCTGGGCACGGAGTTCCAGCACAAGATGCTGGCGGGCATCGTGGCCTTCGAGCTCGCGGTGGAGCGCTGGTCCTGCAAGCTGAAGTTGAACCAGCACCGGCCCGAGTCCCACGCCAGGATGAAGGCGATCTACGCGGCGGGCAACGACGACGAACGCGAATTGGCGGGCTGGATGGACCGGCTCGGTTTGGGAGGGGAACGATGAAAGCGATATTCAGCGTGGTGGGCCTGTTGGTCGTGGTGGCCATCATCGGCGTGCTGGCGAAGAAGCAGTTGAGCGCCGGCGTCGCGCCGCCCGTCACCACGCAGGGCGTGACCGTGCCCGCGGGCACGCCGCAGCAGCAGGTCAAGCAGTTCGAACAGGCCGTGCAGGGCGCCATGCAGCAGGCGCCGCGCACCACGCCCGACGACACCAAGTGAGCACGGCCGCCGGCGACGCGGGCTTCATGCGCGAGGCGCTCGACCTCGCGCGCGAGGCGGCGGCGGCCGGCGAGGTGCCCGTGGGCGCCGTCGTGGTGCGCGACGGCGTGGTCATCGCGCGCGGCCACAACCGGCCGGTGGCGGGGCACGACCCGACCGCGCACGCGGAAATCCAGGCCCTGCGCGGCGCGGCGGATGCGCTGGGCAACTACCGCCTCGACGGCTGCGAACTCTTCGTCACGCTGGAGCCTTGCGCGATGTGCAGCGGGGCGATGCTGCATGCGCGGCTGGCCCGCGTGGTCTACGGCGCCGCGGATCCCAAGACCGGTGCCGCCGGTTCGGTGGTGGACCTGTTTGCCGAACCGCGCCTGAACCACCAGACCGCGGTGCAAGGCGGCGTGCTCGCCGAGGACTGCGGTGCGCTGCTCTCGGACTTCTTCCGCCGGCGGCGCCAGGAAACGCGCAGCACGGCGCAGCCGCTGCGCGAGGATGCGCTGCGCACGCCGGAGCAGCGCTTTGCCGGGATCACCGGCTATCCGTGGGCGCCGAACTACGTCGACGACCTGCCGGCGCTGGCCGGGCTGCGCCTGCACTACCTGGACGAAGGCCCGGGCGAAGCGCCGCTCACGTGGCTGTGCCTGCACGGCTCGCCCGGATGGAGCCATGCCTTCCGCGACATGATCCCCGAATTACTGGCCGCCGGCGGGCGCGTGGTGGCGCCCGACCTCGTCGGCTTCGGCAAGAGCGACAAGCCCAAGCGCGAAAGCGCACACGGCCTCGCCTGGCATGTCCAGGTGTTGCGCGAACTGGTGGAGCGCCTGGACCTGCGCGGCGTCGTGCTGGTCGCGCAGCAGGCCGCCGAGCCGCTCGCGCGCGCGCTGGCCGCGGTGCAGCCGCAGCTGTATCGCGGCTTGTTTGTCGTGCAGCCCGGGCACGATGAAGGCGATGCGCCTTTCCCCGATGCCGGGCACCGCGCCGGCGTGCGCGCCTTCGCGGCGATGACGCCGCAGGCCGATGACCACGCGCCGACGCTGCCGCTGCTGCGCGCGAACGGGCCGGCCAGCGCGCAAGCCGCACGGGAAGCAGTGGGATACTTCCGCCCGTGAAGCAACGCATCTACATCTATTCCCCCTCCAGCGCGGTTCGCAACAAGGCGGCCGTGCGGCGGGGCATCGCGCGCCTGAAGGCGATGGGGCACGAGGTCGAACTCGATCCGGCCATCTTCGCCACGCACATGCGCTTTGCCGGCGACGACGAGATCCGCCTGGCCGCCATCGAACGCGCGGCGCGCAGCGGCGCGGACGTGGCCATCATCACGCGCGGCGGCTACGGGCTCACGCGCCTGTTGCCCCGCATTCCCTACAAGCTGGTGGCCAAGGCCATCGACAAGGGCACGAAGTTCGTCGGCTTGAGCGACTTCACCGCTTTCCAGAGCGCCGTCCTGGCCGAGACCGGCCGCATCACCTGGGCGGGGCCCGCGGTAGGTGAGGACTTCGGCGTGGAGCCCGAGCCCGACGACATCATGCAGGCCTGCTTCGAGGACCTCGTCGAAGGGCAGGGCGAAGGCAGCGGCTGGCAGTTGCCGAAGTCCGAAGCGCTGGCCAAGCCGCTGCAGGTGAAAGGCACGCTCTGGGGCAGTAACCTGGCCATGCTCGCCGCGCTGGCGGGCACGCCGTGGATGCCCAAGGTGAAGGGCGGGATCCTGTTCCTGGAGGACGTGAGCGAGCATCCCTACCGCGTCGAGCGCATGCTCACGCAGCTGCTTTATGCGGGCGTGCTGCAGCAGCAGAAGGCGATCGTGTTCGGCCAGTTCACCAACTGGCTGCCGGTGCCGCACGACAAGGGCTTCAAGATGAAGACGGTGGTGGACTGGCTGCGCACGCAGGTCAAGGCGCCGGTGCTGACCGGGCTGCCGTTCGGCCACGTCGCGACGAAGGTTTGCCTGCCCGTGGGGGCGGAAGTGACGCTGGCGGCGGAGGAGCGGGATGCGTTCCTGCTCTGGGGCCACATGCACTGACGCCGGCGGCGTCAGCCCATGAGCGGGCTGGGGCGCGAGTTCAGGCTGCCAGGCAGCAGCCCATGGAACATCTCGGTGATGTGCGCCACTTTCTCGCGGGCGGCCGCTTCGCCTTGCGTGGCCGCCAGCGCGGCCATCAGGTCACCGCGGAGATACCAGAGCGCCTGCACGTCGTTGGCGTAGCGGATGCGGCGCGTGACGTTGGGGAACTGCTTGATGCCGGTGTCGCCCAGCAGGGTGAGCATGGCCTCGCGGATGTCTTCCGTCCCCGTGTCCAGCGTCGAATCGGTCGGCCCGGACGGATTGCCGAGGAGACCGTAAATGCTGCTGCGGATGCTGCCTTTGAACCAACGCATATCTGTGGATTGTCGGCAACGACAAAAGGGATGGGACGGGGAGTCAAATTATCCCCAAGCGGCCGCCAAGGCAACGTCGGCGGCGTGCACTAGTTGACGGGGCAAAGGATATTTGAATCAAGGGCTTGGCAAAACAACGTCAGGTGTTTTCTCGCTTGACGTGCAACTGAATACATTTTAGTTACAACTAGCCCGGCAGCGGCGTAAGCTCGCGGGATGGACACGAAAGCACTCGACATGCAGGCGGTGGCCACGCGGGAGGACGTCGCGCGGCAGCTGGGCGGCCTGACGCAGGACGAGATCGCGGACCTGCTGCTGCGCCACCTGCAGCGCATCGCGCAGCTCGAACACCAGCTGCGCGTGCTGCAGGCCTCGCAGGCCCAGTACATCCATTCGGTGCACCTGGAGCGGGACGGACCCGCCCCCTGGCACGAGCCTCATGCCTGAGGCTCAGCCGGCGTAGCCGGGGTTGGGCAGGGCGCCCACCAGCGTCGGCAGGCTGGCCTGCCGCGCGGCCACGCGCCCGCCCTTGGCCTGGAGCCACTGTTCCACCAGGTCCCAGACCGGCGGCGTGTTGGCCGTCCTGGCTTCCTCGCTGACCGGCGCCCAGCCCGCCACCTTGTACTTGCGGTCGGCGGCGATGGGCTGGCCGCCCAGGCGCATGTCGGTGATGCGACTGCCCATGGCGGCGGAAGGATCGATCGCGTACTGCAGCCCGCCCACGCGCACCATGTCGCCGCCTTGCTGGTAGTACGGGTCGGGGTTGAAGAGGTTGTCGGCCACGTCTTCCAGCACCGTCTTGAGCATCTCCCCGCTCATCTCGCTGACGGTGCTGTACGAATAGGTGGTGGCGGTCATGTCCATCAGCCACTCGCGAGTGATGGCCTGGCCGGCGAGCAGGGACGTGCCCCAGCGGAAGCCGGGCGAGAAGGCGATCTGCGCGCCTTGCACGTCCAGCAGCGCATCCAGCAGCAGCTGGTCGCCGGTGCCGTTGAAGTTGCCGCGGCGGTACAGCGTGCCTTCGGTCACGGCCAGCACCTCGCCGAGCTTCGCCTCGTAGGGCGCGCGCACCTTGGTGATCAGCGCCTGCATCGCCGGATCGGCCGGCAGCAGGTTGGCGAACACGGGCAGCAGCGTGTAGCGGAAGTCCGCCAGCTTGCCGCCCTTCACGTCCAGGTCCAGCACCGCCAGGAACTTGCCGTTGCTGCCGGCGTTGGTGACGATGGTCTTGCCGGACTTGTTGCCGACGATGCTCGCCACGGGCATGCCGTCGTGCGTGTGGCCGCCGAGGATGGCGTCGATGCCGGTCACGCGCGATGCCAGCTTCAGGTCGACGTCCATGCCGTTGTGGCTCAGGAGCACGACGACCTGCGCACCCTTGCCGCGCACCTCGTCCACCACCTTCTGCATCGCCTCGTCCTGGATGCCGAAGGTCCAGTCGGCGACGAAGTAGCGCGGGTTGGCGATCGGCGTGTACGGGAAAGCCTGGCCGATGATGGCCACCCGGGTCCCGTTGATCTCGCGCAGCGTGTAGGGCTCGAACACCGGGTCGCCGAAGTCGGCGGTCTTGACGTTCTGCGCCAGGAACTGGATCCTGCCGGCCAGTTCCCTGTCGACGATCTCCTTCACGCGGTCCATGCCCAGCGTGAATTCCCAGTGGCCGGTCATGATGTCCACGCCCAGCAGCTTCGCGGCCTCCACCATGTCCTGGCCGCGCGTCCACAGCGCCGTGGCCGACCCTTGCCAGGTGTCGCCCCCATCGAGCAGCAGCGCGCCCGGCCGGCTCGCCTTCAGGCGCTTCACCAGCGTGGCCAGGTGCGCGAAGCCGCCGACCTTGCCGTAGCGGCGCGCCGCGGCATCGAAGTCGAGATAGGTGAGGGCGTGCGCTGCCGGCGTGCCGGCCGGCACCTTGGCCACGCGCAACAGGTGCTCGCCCACCAGGTGCGGCAGCTGCCCCTTCATGGGGCCGATGCCGAGGTTCACGCTCGGCTCGCGGAAGTGCACCGGCAGCAGCTGCGCGTGGCAGTCCGTCATGTGCAGCAGCGACACGTTGCCGAAGCGCGGCAGCTCGTACATCGCTTCGCCGGCCGTCGCGGCATTCGCGTCGGCCCAGCGGCCCAGGCCCATGCCGGCGACCGCGCCCGCCCCCAGCACCTGGAGGAAGTCCCGCTTCGACAGGTTCACTTGTTGACCGGCGAGGCAGGGTCCAGCAGCAGGGCCATCACGTGCTGGATCTGGGCTTCGGTGAGGTTGCCCATGTGGCCGGCGCGCGGCATGTTGGAACAGGCGTTGTAGGCCTTGGCGTTCCAGATCTTGCCCCAGGTGTATTCCACGATCGGCTTGGAGGCGGCGCTGCTGGGGTCGCTCACGCCGCGGATCTTGCCGTAGTTGTAGAGGCTGGGCCCGATGGTGCCGAAGGAGATTTCCTCCTTCGTGATCTGGTGGCAGTTGTAGCAGTTGCCGCCGTTGGCGCCACCGGCGGTGTCGGTCCAGGTGAGGCCGCGGCCGCTTTGCGCGATCGCTTCGCCCTGCTTCCAGTCGCCCAGGAACTTGCCGCCCGCGGGCCACTTGACCGTCTTCAGGTTGGCTTCCTCGATGCGCTTGGCCGTGGCGGTATCGAGCGGCTTGCCGCTGACGTCGGCCTCGTTGCAAAGCTTCAGCGTCTCGTCGATCGCGGTGACGCGCTCGATGTTGGCGATGCCCTTGGTGTGGAAACCGCTCTTCACCATGTCCTGCGCCATCTTGTCGAGATCGGCGCCGGACGGCGTGGAGGCGCAGCCGACCACCGCGGCGGCAACGGCCAGCGCGGTCCAGGCGATGTGGATCTTTTTCATGAGTGCAGCTCCCGCGTCAGCGCTTGAGGGACGGCGCGATCGACTTGGCGCCCGTGGCGTTGACGCCGAGATAGGTGGACAGCGCGGTCAGCGCCTCGGCGCCGAACTCGGGCTCGGGGAAGCGCTGCTGGCGGTAGCAGTCGTTCAGCCGCAGCTGCATGCTCCACATCTGGCCGTTGGACACGCGGTAGGCGGGCCAGGCGGCGAAGCCGACGCCGTCGCCGGGGTTCTTGGTCAGGTTCGGCAGGTCCTGCAGGCGGATGCGCTTGCCGTCCTCGCCATGGCAGGACGCGCAGGCGAAGTCGTGCGTGCCGCCGCGCATGAAGAACAGGCGCTTGCCGACCTGGTAGTACTCGCGCTCCATCGGGTGGCTTTGCGGCAACTTGAAGGCCAGGCCGCGCGATTCGGAAGCGACCCAGGTCGCGAGCGCGGTCACGTTGGCCATCTCGCCGCTGCCGAAAGGCGTCTTCGCGATGTCGGCGGCGTTGAATCCCTGCAGCTTCTCCATGCAGGTCACGAGGCGCGTCTCCAGGTCCTGCACCTTGGCGGTATCGGCAAAGTAGCGAGGCAGTTCGACGAAGGCGCCTTTCACCACGCCCGGGCCCTTGCCCAGGTCGCAGGCTTCCAGCGAGGCGTTCTTCGGGCCGCGCTTCTGCTTCCAGAGCGCTTCGCCCTTGGCCTCGAACAGCTCCGCCGGATTGCCGTCGGCCAGCATGGCGCGGTATTCATCGATCGCCTGCGAGGCGCTTTTCTGCGCCGCCGCGCCGAACGACAGGCTGGACAGCGCAAGCGCCGCCAGCAGGAAGGGAATGCGCATCGTCTCGTCTCCTCTTTGTACTTCCCGGCCGCCTTCAGGCGACGGTGGCTTCGTCGGTGCGGGTCTCGCCCCGGTTGTCCTTCCAGCTGATGCCAACCTTGTCGCCGGCCTTGGCGCCCTTGATCGTGAACTGCAGGAAGGGGTTCTTGGCCACGGCCGGGCCCCATTCCGCGGTCAGCACCGGCTTGCCGTTCAGCGTCGCGGTGACGTCGGTGATGTGCCAGGCCGGGATGGTCTTGCCGGCCGCGTCCTTGCGCTGCCCGGTTTCCATCTCGTGGCTCATGAGGACGCGGACGACCGCGCCGTTGCCCTGCACCTGCGCGCGGATGCGCATCGGATCTGCCATGTTCTGCTCCTTGTTCCGGTTCAGCCGCCGCAGCCGCCGAGGGTGACCTTGATTTCCTTCTTCGCGTAGTACGCCTTGCCGTCGTTGGCGATGGCGACCGCGTAGACGTCGGACGACTGGCCCATCTTGGCGCGCGTCAGGAAATTGGGTTCGATGTTCTCGTTGACGTTGAAGACCGCCACCAGCGTGTTCGGGTTCTTCTCCACCATCAGGGCCAGCATCTTGATGCCGGGGAGGGTGGTGCCGGCGCCGATCGGCACCACGGCGCCGTTCTCGGCGATGTCCGGGCCGGTGATCGTCACGTCCTTGCTCTCGCCCAGGGCGCCGTTGCCGCCCAGGGCCTTGAGCGCCTCCTGGACCGACTTGGCCTCGAAGGCGTTCTTGTTGAACGCATGGGCCGGCGTGGTGAACGCGGCGCCCGCGCCCAGGACCCCGGCCGCGGCCAGGCCCTGCTTCAGCGCATCACGGCGTGTCTGCATGGAATCTCTCCTTTGGAAAACAAATGCTAGGGACCGCGCGGCGTGCGCCGTCCCGGGGAAACCCTTCACCGTGGCGCGCCCGCTGCCAACCAGTTGGCAATGGCGCGCGCTTCGGGCTCGGCGATCTGCTGCGGCGGCATGGGAATCTGGCCCCAGGTGCCGCTGCCGCCTGACTGGATCTTACCGGCGAGGTAATCCGCCTTGCCGGCATGGCGTTTCGCGATGTCCTGCCAGCTCGGGCCGACCAGCTTGGCATCGGGCGCGTGGCAGGCAAAGCAGTTGTTCTTCTGCACGAGCGTGGTCGCGCCGGCGGGCGCCGCAGCCACCGCCGGCGCCGGCGGGGCTCCCGCGGCCAGCGTGGCCGGCCGCGTGGCCACGCCGCGCTGGGCGCCGACGAGGCGGTTCTGGTCCGCAAGGTTGCCGTGCGCGTCGCGGGCGTAGTCCGGCAGCTGCGAGGTGACCTGGACCTGCGCCACGCAGTCCTTCATGCACAGCGGCGCCTTCACGTCGGGCGCGCGTGCCGCCAACTCCGCTCCCGGCCACAGCGCGTGCGCCGTTGTCATGCCCTTGCGGTTCGGCAGCCGGTCCTGCACCTGCTGCATGTTGGCGTTGGACAGCACGAACTTGTCGTCGACCACTTCCGCCAGGTTCAGCATGTAGGCGGTGACGGCGTAGACCTCGTCGGCCGAGAGGGACTTGGGCGAGTTCCAAGGCATCGCGCGGTTGATGTAGTCCCACAGCGTGGAGAGCTGCGAGAGCTTCATCATCGTCGTGCGGCCCGGGTAGGCGCGGTCGTTCAGGCGCGCGACGCGGCCGGTGGCGACGTCGTCGCGGGTCGTGCCGCCCACCAGCGGGTTGAACACCGAGTTCGATTCGCCGAACACGCCGTGGCAGGACGCGCACTTGGCGTCCCACACTTCCTGGCCACGCGCGACGCTGCCGGATCCCGCGGGCAAGCCCTGGAAATCGGGCCGCACGTCGATGTCCCAGGCAGCCACTTCCTTGGGCGTTGCGGCTCGGCCAATGCCGGGGAAGCGCGCTTCCTGCGCCTGAGCCGTCGCGCCGGCCAGCAGCAAGACGGCCAGCGCGAGTTCACGACACCTGGACATTGCGCACCTCGCCGTTGGCCTCCACCTTCCAGGTCTGGATGGCGTTGTTGTGATAGATCGAGCGCGTGCCGCGCACTTCGCGCAGCTGCCGGTAGTTGGGCTGCACGTAGCCGGTGCTGTCGACCGCGCGGCTTTGCAGCAGCGCGGGCCGGCCGTCCCACACCCAGTCGAGGCTGAAGCGGGTGAGGCACTTGTCCATCACCGGGCCCTGCAGCAAGGCCCGGCGCCAGTTGCGGCCGCCGTCGACGGAAACGTCCACCTGTTTCACCGTGCCGCGGCCCGACCACGCGAGGCCGCTGATGCTGTAGAAGCCGCGATCCAGCAGCTGCTGGCCGCCCGAAGGCGTGGTGATCACGCTCTTGCATTCCTGGATGCTGGTGTACTGGCGATGCGTGCCGTCCGGCATCAGGTCGACGTAGTGCACCGTTTCGTCCTTGGTCGCCCAGGGCTGGTCGCCGACTTCCAGCCGCCGCAGGTACTTGACCCAGCTCACGCCTTGCACGCCGGGGACGACCAGTCGTAGCGGGTAGCCGTTTTCAGGTCGCAGCATCTCGCCGTTCTGGCCGTAGGCCACCAGCACCTGGCCGGAGGTGATCAGCTCCATGGGGATGGTGCGGGTCATCGAGGAGCCGTCGGCGCCTTCGGCCAGCAGGAAGCGGCCCTTTTTCAGGTCCGCGCCGGCCATCTCCAGCAGCGTGACGAGCGGCACGCCGGTGAATTCGCTGCACGAGAGCATGCCGTGCGTGTACTGCACGCTGGGCACCGCGACGTTGCCCCATTCCATGCCGGTGTTCGCGCCGCACTCGATGAAGTGGAAGCGCGACACCGAGGGCAGCCGCATGATCTCGTCGAGGGTGAACACCTTCGGCGTCTTCACCAGGCCGTTGACCATCAGCCGGTGCCTGGTGGGATCGATGTCCCACCAGCCCTGGTGGTGCCGCTCGAAGTGCAGGCCGCTGGGCGTGACGATGCCGAACAGCGACTGCAAGGGCGCGAAGGAAACGGAGGCCTGGCGGGTCTGCGTGAGTCCCGGGCTGGGCCGGCGCTGCACGTTGGCCTCGTATTTCGAAGGCTTGCCGTAGCCGTCGGTGGCGACGCCCTGGCCGAGGCCGCGCGAGTGCTCGGGGAGCTGCAGGATGTTGGGATCGCCGTCCCCCTGCGCCCGCGCCGCACCGGCGGCGGTGACTGCCGCGGCTGCAGCGAAGGCGCCGCGCAGGAAATCGCGCCGGCCGCCGCGTGCCTCCTCCTGCACCCGCGCGATGCCGGCGGCGTCCAGGAAATGTTCCGGCGCCTTGCGCAGCCGGCCCTGCCGCGTCGCTTCCCCCATGGGTCTCCTCGTTCGTTGAGGCTTATAAATATAAGCCACAGGCGATATAAAGGACGGAATTTCTACCTATGGATTACCCTATCCATAAGCGGTCACTGAATCAAGGCAGGTCGGACTCGATCGCGATCTGGGTGCAGACGGCGCGGCACAGGGTCACCACGCGATCGTTGACGAGGCGGTAGTAGACCTGCACGCCTTCGCGCCGGCGGCCGATGACGCCGGCCTTGTGCAGCGTGTTCAGGTGCTGCGACATGTTGGGCTGCGTGGTCGGGATGCGCTCCAGCAGTTCGCTGACGTTGCGCTCGCCGTCGCACAGGGCGCTGATGATCTTCAGCCGCATGGGCGCCGACATGACGCGGAAGACTTCCGCGGCGAGCTCGAACACCTCATCCGATTCGGTGACGCTGGCGGCGGGTACGGCGGGAGTGCGCTGGGCGGTGGGCATGGCGGATGGGACAAATCATAACCGCCGCCCCCGTCCCGGCCGTTCGTGGTCGGCCTGGCAGGCCGTGCAGAAAGGCGTCGCCGGCAAGGCGAGCAGGCGGCGCTCGTCGATCTGCTCTCCGCATTCCTGGCACGCCCCGTAGCTGCCTTCGTCCATGCGCCGCAGCGCCGCGCTCACCTGGGCCAGTTCGGTGGTCGCATGGGACAGGGCGACGTCGTCGATGGCCGCCCGGCTTTCCTCGGCGGCCACGTCCTTGAAGTCCTGCACTTCGGTGCCATGGTCGCTCGCCCTGGCTTCCGCGGCATCCTGGAGCAGGGCGCGCAACTCCTGCTGGCGCAGGGCCAGCAGGCCGCGCAGGCGGGCCAGGAGGTCCGGTTCGGGAGGGCTCATGGAAGTGGCTGGAAGGCGGAGAAGCGGGCGCCGGTTCACTATGTTCCCGCGACTGGCGCCCGCACGCAAGCGCCGCGCATCGCCTCGTTGCGAGAGTAGTTACCCTCGATCGTCCCATCGGGCCTTGTGCGCCGGCCGCGGGCCGATGTAGTCTGCACCCAGAAACAACGGAGGGCTCAGTCCATGTTCCAGAAAGTCGTTCCCGTCAACAAGGGGCGCCATGCCGGCAAGAAGGTCAAGGAGGTCAAGGGCTTCGACTTCGCCGCCGGATTCCACCTGGCCTACGTCACGATGCACGAATTCGCGCGGGCCGCATCGATCTTCCCGATCGTCTTCCTGGAAGACAAGGAGAAGGACGAATTCCGGCCGGTCGCCCTGCTGGGCCTCAGCGCCGGCGAGAACCTCTTCGTGGGCAAGGACGGCAAGTGGCAGGCCTCGTACGTGCCGGCCATCATCCGCCGCTATCCCTTCGCCCTGGCCCCGAGCGGCACCGACGGCCAGTACGCGGTGTGCATCGACGAGGCATCCAGCCTGGTGTCCGACACCGAAGGCGCGGCGCTGTTCGACGAGAAGGGCGAACCCACGAAGGTGATCGAGAACGTCAAGCGCTACCTGGGCGAGCTGCAGCAGATGGAGGGGCTGACGCGCGAGTTCTGCAAGTACCTGCAGGCCAGCAACATGTTCACCCCGCTGAACATGCGGGTGCGCGAAGCCAACCGCGTGAAGAACATCTCCGGCTGCTACGTCGTCAACGAGGAACGGCTGAACAACCTCTCCGACGAGAAGTTCCTGGAGTTCCGCGCCAAGCGCTACCTGCCGGCCGTGTACGCGCACCTGATGTCGCTGGCCCAGACCGAGCGCCTGGTCAAGCTGCACGACGAGTCCCATCCGGCGCCCGCCGCCGCGGAACCGGCCACGAAGCCGGCGGCCAAGGCGGCGAAGAAGGCCGCCGCCAGCCAGGCCTAGGGAAACGCCGGAATATCGGGCTCGACGCCTTCGAGGTGCGCTTCGGGATGGAGCGCCTCGAGCCGGGCCTCGATTTCCTCCACGCGCCACATCAGCACGTCCACCATCAGCAGGATGCGGCCCTGCTCGATCTGTTCGGCGAAGCGGCGCAGCCGCTTGCTCGGGGTGGACACGCCGATCATGGTGGAGGTCCAGACGCCGAACAGTGCGCCGGCCAGGGCCAGTGCCGCGATCCAGCCCCATTCGGGCTTGTCACCGAAGACGGGATAGCCGACCGCGATGATCGCGCCGAGGATCGCGCCCAGCGACGCGCCCAGGATCAGGCCGATCTCCGCCGAGCGGATCACGTCGGAGGTCTGCCAGACGTTGGCCGCGTGCAGGCCGCGCATGTCGGCATCCTCCCGCCCCACGAAGAACATGTGGCCCTCGTCGATGCGGGCCAGGAGCAGGTCGTCCATCGTGGCCCGCGCGCTCTCGACGTCGGGCAACATCCAGTAGATTCGTCTGCGCATGGGGTACCTCCCGTTGAAAAACTACTTGTGCGGCGCCGGCTGCGCCGGTGCCGTGCCTGGCGCGAAATACGTGCCGCGGGTGTCGAAGGTGTGCTCCGCTTCCAGCGCGCCTATGCCCAGCAGGACCATCAGCAGCAGCGGCGGGACGACGATCGCGTAGACCAGCGCCAGGCGCTCCCACACCATGTGCATGAAGACGGCGACGATCAGGCCTGCCTTCAGCAGCATGAAGACGATGATCAGCGACCAGCGCAGCAGGCCGTGGAAGTGGAAGTAGTCGACCAGGTAGGAGGCCGCGCTGAGCACGAACAGCAGGCCCCAGATCTTGAAGTAGATCCCCAGGGGATGCTGCTGGCCGTGGCCGGCGTCCGCTTCGGGTTGCGCATGTTCCATGGAACGCTCCCTCGCTACCAGAGGTAGAAGAACGCGAAGATGAAGACCCACACGAGGTCGACGAAGTGCCAGTACAGGCCCATGATCTCGACGATCTCGTAGTTGCCGCGGCGTCCGGTCAGGAAACCGGGCCGCGCGTTTTCCAGGTCGCCGCGCCTGACCTTCGTCGCCACGATGACCAGGAAGATCACGCCGATGGTGACGTGCGTGCCGTGGAAGCCGGTGATCATGAAGAAGGCCGATCCGAACTGCGCCGCGCCCCAGGGGTTGCCCCAGGGCCGCACGCCTTCGCCGATCAGCTTGCTCCATTCGAAGGCCTGCATGCCGACGAAGGTGGCGCCGAGCGCCGCGGTGGCCAGCAGCAGCTTGAAGGTCATCGCACGGTCGCGGCGGTAGCCGTAGTTCACCGCCAGCGCCATCGTCCCGCTGCTGGAGATCAGCACGAAGGTCATGATCGCGATCAGCAGCAGCGGCACGCTCACCCCGAAAAGCGTCAGCGAGAACACCTCGCTCGGGTTCGGCCACGGCACCGTGGTGGAGGCGCGCACCGTCATGTACGAGATCAGGAAGCTGCCGAAGATGAAGGTGTCGGACAGCAGGAAGATCCACATCATCGGCTTGCCCCAGGGCACGTCCTTGAAGGCGCGCTGGTCCGAGGAGACGTCGGCGACGATGCTGTCCCAGCCCTTGGATTCGATGTGCGTGTTCATGGCGTGGTGCAGATCGCCAGCCCGAAGTCGTTGGAGGCAATCAGCAGGTAGAGGACGATCCAGATGACGAACAGGAAGTGCCAGTAGGTGGCGCACAGCTCGATGGCGAGGGTGCTGCGCGGCACGCGCAGGGCGGCCCGCGCCCAGGCCACCAGGCCGCCGAGCACGTGGGCGCCATGGACGGCCGTCAGCAGGTAGAAGAAGCCGGTGGCGGCGCTGGAGGCGACGACATAGCCGGCGCCGTGCAGTTGCCGCCACACCACCAGCTGGCCGGCGAGGAAGGCCAGGGTGAGCGCGCCGCTCGCCAGCAGGCCCTGCAGCACGCGGCGCTGGTTGCCGCGCCGCGCGGCCAGCACGGTCCATTGCATCGCCACGCTGGCGGCGGCCAGCACCACGGTATTGACCATCAGCAGCGGCGGCCGCGGCAGCGGTGCCCAGTCGCCGAAGCTCAGGCGCATCGCATACGCGCTGACGAACAGGGCGAACAACGACGTGGCGACCGCGAGGAAGACCCACAGCGCGGTCTTGGTCGCGGGCCGGGCCGCGATGGGCTCGGCCGCTACCGGCAATGCGGCTTGCGCCTGCCAGGGCTGGACGTTCAAGGTCTGGCGCATCAGCCAGCCGACGATCACGGCCATCAGCAGCGAGAGGACGACCAGGCCGATGGTCATGGCGTCGCGCCTTCCTTGCCGACCCAGGCTTCGGCTGCCACTTGCGAGGGCGGCACGTTCTGCGGGATGTAGTCGGTCTTGAGCCCCGGCACGCCGTAGTCGTAGGGCCAGCGGTAGACCGCCGGCAGCTCCTTGCCGAAGTTGCCGTGCTTCGGCGGCGTGTCAGGCGTCTGCCACTCCAGCGTGGTCGCATGCCACGGGTTGCCGCCCGAGGGCTTGCCGCGGAACCAGCTGACGGCCAGGTTGTAGAGGAACAGCAGCTGCGCCGCGCCGACGACGAAGGCCGCGATCGACATCGCGGCACTCAGGGTCTGCGCCGAATCGGGGATGAAGTTGGTGCCGCCGAAAGCGTAGTAGCGGCGCGGAATCCCCATGAAGCCCAGGTAGTGCATGGGGTAGAAGATCGCGTAGGTGCCGACGAAGGTCACCCAGAAATGGATCTTGCCCAGAGTTTCGTCGAGTATGCGGCCGGTGATCTTGGGATACCAGTGGTAGATGGCGCCGAAGACCACCAGCACCGGCGCGATGCCCATCACCATGTGGAAATGCGCCACCACGAACATCGTGTCGGACAGCGGCAGGTCCACCACCACGTTGCCGAGGAACAGGCCGGTGAGGCCGCCGTTGACGAAGGTGAAGATGAAGGCGATGGCGAACAGCATCGGCAGGGTCATGTGGATGTTGCCGCGCCAGAGCGTCAGCACCCAGTTGTAGACCTTGATGGCGGTCGGGATCGCGATGATCAGCGTCGTGGTGGCGAAGAAGAAGCCGAAGTACGGGTTCATTCCGCTCACGTACATGTGGTGGGCCCAGACGACGAAGCTGAGACCGCCGATGATCAGGATCGCCCAGACCATCATGCGGTAGCCGAAGATGTTCTTGCGCGCGTGGGTGGAGATCAGGTCCGAGACGATGCCGAAGGCGGGCAGCGCCACGATGTAGACCTCCGGGTGGCCGAAGAACCAGAACAGGTGCTGGAACAGCAGCGGGTTGCCGCCCGAGTATTCGAGCTGCTTGCCCTTGGAGATGAGGGCCGGCATGAAGAAGCTGGTGCCCAGCGTCAGGTCCAGCAGCATCATGATGGCGCTGACGAACAGGGCAGGGAAGGCGAGCAGCGCCAGGATGGTGGCCATGAAGATGCCCCACACCGTGAGCGGCAGCCGCATCATGGTCATGCCGCGGGCCCGCGCCTGCAGCACCGTCACCACGTAGTTGAGGCCGCCCATGGTGAAGCCGACGATGAACACGGCCAGCGACAGCAGCATCAGGATGATGCCCCAGTGCGCGCCCGGCGTGCCCTCGAGGATCGCCTGCGGCGGATACAGCGTCCATCCCGCGCCCGTGGGTCCGCCGGGTACGAAGAAGCTCGCCACCAGCAACAGCACTGCGGCCAGGTAGACCCAGTAACTGAGCATGTTGACGTAGGGGAACACCATGTCGCGCGCGCCGACCATGAGCGGGATCAGGTAGTTGCCGAAGCCGCCGAGGAAGAGGGCGGTCAGCAGGTAGATCACCATGATCATCCCGTGCATGCTGACGAACTGCAGGTAGCTGGCCGGGTCGATGAAGTGGAAGCGGTTGGGGAAACCGAGCTGCAGGCGCATCAGCCACGACAGCACGAGAGCGACGAGGCCGATCGCCATCGCGGTGGCCGCGTACTGGATCGCGATCACCTTCGCGTCCTGGCTCCAGACGTACTTGCCGATGAAGGTCTTCGGGTGGTAGAGCTCCGCCTCGCCCGTTTCCGCGGGGGGCGCGAATTCCGACTCGTCGTGCGCAACAAAGGCGGCCATGGGGTTTCCTCGGCGAGTCAGCGGGTGTTGATGTAGGCGAGGATGTCGCCGATGGCGCCGTCGTCCGACAGCATCTTCGCCATCAGCGCCATCTGCGCGCCGTGCATGTCCTGGGCATGCGCGCCGCGCACGCCGTCGCGGAAGTTCTGCAGCTGCGTGCCCAGGTACCAGTCGCTCATGCCCTGCAGCCGCGGCGCGTTGGTGGACGCGAGCCCGCGGCCGTCGGCGCCGTGGCAGGCGGCGCAGGTCGCATAGCGCGCGCGGCCGCGGTCGACGTCGCCGCGGATCGTCGGCGCCACCGGCGTGTCGGGCAGCGTGGCGATGTAGGCCGCGACGTTGGCGATGGCCGCGTCGTCGGGCAGCGTGGCCGCCATGGGCGCCATCTGCCGGCCGGCGGCATCGCGCTCGTCGGCACCGCGCGTGCCCTGCTTGAACTGGTGCAGCTGGCGTTCGAGGTACCAGGCGCCCTGGCCGGCCAGGCGCGGCGCGCGCAAGGCGAAGTTGCCCTCGCCCTGCATGCCATGGCAGCCGGCGCAGACGGCGAAGCTGGCCTTGCCGGCGACCGCATCACCCTTCGCGCGGGCGCTCACCTGGGCGAACGTGGGCTGGTGATCCAGCCAGGCCTGGAACGGCGCGGGGTCCTCGACGACGATGCGCCCGCGCATGGCGAAGTGGCCGACGCCGCACAGCTCCTCGCACAGCAGGTCGAAGTTCCCGGCGCGCGTCGGCGTGAACCACACGTAGGTCACCAGGCCGGGCACCAGGTCCATCTTCACGCGGATCTGGGCCACCGAGAAGTTGTGCAGCACGTCCTTGGACCGCAGCAGCAGCTTGACCGGCGCGTTCATCGGCAGGTGGAGCTCGGGGCTGGTCACCAGCACGTCGTCGCGGCCGTTCGGATCGTCCGGGCTCATGCCGAAGGGGTTCTCCGGCGTGACGAAGCGCGCGTCCACGCGCCCGAGGCGGCCGTCCTTGCCGGGCATGCGGTACATCCAGTTCCATTGCTGCGCGACCACTTCCACCACCGCGGCGTCGGCCGGCACGTCGACGAACTTGGCCCACACGAACAGGCCCGGCGCGAGCATGGCGGCGACGCCGAGCGTGGTGACGATCAGCAGGCGCCATTCGAGCTTCTTGTTTTCCGGCTCGTAGGCCGCGCGCGACTCGGGATTGTGGCGATAGCGCCAGATCGCCAGCGCGACGAAGCCCGACACCGCGACGAACACCGTTCCCGTCACCCAGAAGGTGATGCTGATCGTCTGGTCGATGGTCCCCCAGTTGGACGCCAGCGGCGTGAAGTACCAGGGACTCAGGAAATGGAACAGCACCGACCCGAGGGCCAGGACGATGAGGACGATGGCGAGCGCCATGGCTCAGGGTTCCGTCGGGACTCTCTTCAGCCTCCAGTACAGCAGGGCCGTGACGCCGCCGAAGACGACGTGCGCCGCCAGCGTGTCCAGCCCCCGCAGGTCGCCCAGCCAGGGGAAGAAGGCGACCAGCACGTTGAAGTTGACCAGGTAGAGGAGGGTGCCGAGCACCGCTCCGGTGACGAGGGCGCGCGCCGGCGTTTCCAGGTGCAGCTGCGCCATGATGGCCGCCATCACCAGGCCGAAGGCGATGCCCAGGAGGTAGTGCGCGACGAGGGCGATCGCGACCACGCCGAGGCTGAAGCGGTAGCCGGAAGTCACCAGGCTGTCGGCGCCCAGGAAGATGGGCGCGATCATGTGCGATGTTCGCCAGGGACCGTGCGCATTGAACAGCGCCGACCAGACGAGGTCGAGCACCATCAGCACCGCGCCGGCCGCGAACCCGGAGACCGCCGCAGCGGTCCAGTCGGTCGCACGCCAGTGCCAGCCACGCGATTCGAGGAGAGTGTCCATGGTGACCTCCCTGTGCGCGATTTCGCGGCACGCACTCCGCACTTTTTGTTGTACACCCGAAGATGTACAAGTGCAAGTGGCTTATCGGAACGCGATGGGCTGTTCGATGGAAGGCGCGCGCGCAGCGCGTGCGCGCAGCTGGCCGCAGCCGCCTTCGACGTCCTGGCCGGCGGACTGCCGCAGCTTGGTCAGCACGCCGCGTCTATGCAGGGTCCGCGCGATCTCCGCGGCACGCTCCCACGTCGGCCGGCGGAAATCCAGGCCATCGACGGCGTTGTACGGAATCATGTTCAGCACGCCGTACTTGCCCGCCAGCAGCCGGGCGATGCCTTCGAGTTCGTCGTCGCCGTCGTTGATGCCTTCGAGCAAGGTCCACTGGTACTGGATCGGGTAGCCGGTGGCCCGCGCATAGCGTTCGCCGGCCGCCACGATTTCTTCCGGCGTCATGCGCGGCGCGCGCGGCAAGAGCTGCTGGCGCAGGTCCGGCTTGGTCGTGTGCAGCGACAGGGCCAGCGCCGGCTTGACCGCGCCTTGCGGCAGGCGCTCGAAGACGCGCGGATCGCCGACCGTCGAAAACACCAGGTTCTTGTGGCCGATGTTGCCGGCGGTGCCGAGCAGCTCGATCGCTTCCAGCACGTTGTCCAGGTTGTGGGCCGGCTCGCCCATGCCCATGAAGACGACCTTCTTGACCGGCCGGCGCGTGCGTGCGAGGGCGACCTGGGCCACGATCTCGGCGCTTCCGACTTGCCGGATCAGGCCGTCGCGGCCCGTCATGCAGAACTGGCAGCCGACCGCGCAGCCGACCTGGCTCGAAACGCACAAGCCATCGCGCGGCAGCAGCACGCTTTCGACGGTCTGGCCGTCGGCCAGTGCGACCAGCAGGCGCTCGGAACCGTCGGCGCCGGGATGTGCCGATTGCAACCGGACGAGGCCCTGGAGTTCGGATTCGATCTGCGGCAAGGCAGCCAGCAAGGATGCCGGCAGGAAATCGGCCGGCCGCCGCTTGCCGCTGTCCTGCGGCAAGGCCTGCGTCCAAAGCCGCAGCACCCGCCGCTCGTGGGCAGGGCCGGCGCCGGCGGCGCGGAGGCGCTGCCTCAAGTCTTCGATCCGCATGGCCTCGATCTTAACGGCTCCATGATTTTACATAATACACATCGTATCAAGTTGACTATGCAGTCCAGCCAAGTCCTGCTTTCAGTTACGCCGAGCCCCCAAGCACTGCAAACACCTGTAAAAAGCTGAGCGTGCCGCCAGCCGAGGCGGCGTCTGATTGGGAGACTTCCACGATGTTCACGATGACAAGATTGTTCCTTCTGGCGGCCACCGCCGCCGTCCTGGCCGGCTGCGCCTCCAGCCCGCCGGCCGGCCCGCCGGGCAAGCACCTGGTGTACCGGGATTCTTCCGGCAACGCGATCCGCCAGTTCGATTATCCGGACGACGCCTTCTGCCGCCGCGTGGAATCCGCCGCCGGCCGCGGCGCGCGCTGCCAGGCCGAACCGGCCGCGGGCCTCGGCGCCCAGGCCACGCTGCGCTACAACCCGCCGGGCGTCATCGTCCACGGCCACTACGCCGACATGGCCCGCTGCCGTGCCGACACCGGCACGATGTCCGCCGGCGTGGAGCTGGTGCAGGCCTGCGTGGCCAAGTAAATCTACTTGAAGTAGCCGCGGCAAGTGGTTGTCACCACTTGCCTTTCGTGTTCGAGCGGCGGATGGCTCCGGCGATCAGTTCGGCCGCGTCCTTGCGGTTGGACCGCAGCGCGAAATCCGTCGCCGACAGCTTGAGCTCGTTGCGCAAGGTCGGATCCGCGCCGGACTCCAGCAGCAATTTCACCGCCGCCGTCGACCCGTACTGCGCCGCCATCATGAGCGGCGTCGTCTTGTTCGGCGACTCGGCGTCGATGTACGCGCTTTCGTCCAGCAGCAGCTGGATCATCTCCAGGTGCCCGCCCGTCGCGGCGTAGTGCAAGGGCGTCCAGCCGGTCTTGTTGACGTCCGCATCGCGCGCGATCAGCTTTTTCGCCAGCTCCAGGTGACCGCGCAGCGCCGCGATCATCAGCGGGCTTTCGTCCTTGGCGCTGCGCCATTCGACCCTGGTCTTGGGCGACGCCACCAGCGCGTCGGCGGCCTTGAGCGCACCGTCACTCAGCGCGATGAACAGGCCCACGTTGCCGGCCGCATCGACGGTGTTCGGGTCGAACCCGCGCTTCAGCAAGGTGTCGATGGTGCGGGCATCGTCCTGCTTGATGGCGGTGAAGAAGTCTTCGTAGGAACCGGCCTGGGCCAAGGAAAACCAAGCTGCCAGAACGAGATACGCCAGGAACTTCAGGTAATTTCTCATGCCAGGACCCCGGGAAACAGGCGCTCGAAATTGGCGCTGGTGAGGGCGGCGACCTGCTCCACCGGCGTCTGGCGCAGTTCGGCCAGCTGCGCCGCCACGTAAGGCACGTACGAAGGGTTGTTGGTCTTGCCGCGATACGGCACGGGCGCCAGGTAAGGGCTGTCGGTTTCGATCAGCAGCCGGTCGTCCGGCACGAACTTCGCCACCTCGCGCAGGTCGGCCGCGCTCTTGAAGGTGAGGATGCCCGAGAACGAGATCATGAACCCGAGGTCGAGGGCCGCGCGGGCGACTTCGGCGGTTTCCGTGAAGCAGTGGAAGACGCCGCCGGCGCTGCCCGCGGAGCCGTCTTCGCCCTCTTCCTTCAGGATGGCCACGGTGTCATCGGACGCGGACCGCGTGTGGATGATCAGCGGCTTGCCGCACTGGCGGGCGGCGCGGATGTGCGTGCGGAAGCGATCGCGCTGCCACTCGAGGTCGGCCACGCTGCGCCCGCCCTTGCGTTCTTCCATCTGGTAGTAGTCCAGGCCGGTCTCGCCGATGGCGACCACCTTCGGCCGCGCGGCCAGTTCCAGCAGCTTGGCCACGCTCGGCTCGGTGATGCCTTCGTTGTCGGGATGCACACCCGCCGAGGCCCAGAAGTTGTCGTAACGCAGGGCGAGCGCGTGCACGTCCTCGAATTCCTCCAGCGTCGTGCAGATGCAGAGCGCCCGGTCGACCTTGGCTTGCGCCATGGCCTCGCGGATCTGGGGCAGTTGGGCGGCAAGCTCGGGGAAGCTGAGGTGGCAGTGGGAATCGACGAACATTGGGAAGGCTGAAAGCAGAACAGCCGCCCGGGAGGCGGCTGTCGGTGATTCTAGGCGGCTCAGATCGTCTGCGTCGGCCGCTCGGAAGCGAGGTGACCGCCGAGGAGTTCCTCGATCTTCACCTTGAGCAGCTTGGACTTGTCGTCCGCGGGGAAACGCACGCCGACGCCCTGGGTGCGATTGGCCGCAGCCCGCGCCGGGGTGACCCAGGCGACCTTGCCAGCCACCGGATAGCGCTGCGGATCGTCCGGCAGCGACAGCAGCACGTAGACGTCGTCGCCCAGCTTGTAGTCCCGCGTCGTGGGAATGAACACGCCGCCGTCGGAGAACAGCGGAATGTAGGCGGCATACAGCGCGGCCTTCTCCTTGATGGCGAGCTGGATGACGCTGGGACGGGGGGCGTTGGAGGCGGGTGTGCTCATCGGGTCTGGAGTCTTGAGTTTAGGGCCGTCCGGGCCCGCGTCACAAGGTCCTCCAGCAACAGTCCGGCGTTAAATGGGTGTTCGACCGTGCGGGATGTCGCACCCAGGTCACGCCACCAGGCGCCGAGCGCCGCGGGGTCGGCCACCGGTGGCAGGTCGGCCGCGGCGAAAAAGCGCGGTTCCGCACCAGCTTGCACCGCTTGCAGGTCGTGACACAGTTTCTGCAGCGATTCGACGATGCGCGCCGGACTCCAGTCGGCCAGGGCCGAGCCGTCGCCACGCGCGAGGGCCTTGGGCCAGCGTGCCCAGGCCTGCGCGTCGAGGCCGGCCTGGTGCAGCCGCAAGGCATCCTCCGGCCGGCCGCCGGCGGCGCGCAGCAGGCCTTCGGCTGCCGGGGCGGGAACGCCCTGCTCCTGCAGCCAGGCCTGCGCTTCGGCCGCGGTGGGCCAGGTGAGCGTGTGCCCCTGGCAGCGGCTGCGGATCGTGGGCAGCAGCTGGTGCGCCGCCTCGGTGGCCAGCACGAAACGCATGTCGCCCGGCGGCTCCTCCAGCGTCTTCAGCAGCGCGTTGGCCGTCACCTGGTTCATGCGCTCGGCGGGATACACCAGCATCACCTTGCCGCGGCCGCGGCCGCTGGTGCGCTGCGCGAATTCGAGGGCGTCGCGCATCGCATCGACGCGGATTTCCTTGCTGGGCTTGCGCTTCTTGTCGTCGATGTCGGCCTGCGCCTTCTCGGACAAGGGCCAGCCCAGTTCCAGCATCACCGTCTCCGGCATCAGCACCGCGAGATCGGTATGGGCGCGCACCTCCACCTGGTGGCAGCTTTCGCAGCGGCCGCAGGCGCCGTCGGCGGTGGGCTGGTCGCACAGCCAGGCCTGCGCGAGGCCGAGGCCCAGCGCGTACTGGCCCAGGCCCGACGGCCCGTGCAGCAGCCAGGCGTGGCCGCGCTGGGACAGCAACTGCCGCAGCTGCGCGCCTATCCAGGGCGCGGTCACGGCAGCAGGCCCCGGGCCCGCACGCCGGCCTGCACGTCGTGCCAGACCTGCTGGCGGGACTGTTCGGCGTCCACGCGCAGGAAGCGCTTCGGGTCTGCCTGCATGCGGGCCGCATAGCCGCCCGACACGCGCGCGAAGAACTCCTGCGGTTGCGACTCGAACTTGTCCGGAACACGCGCGCCGGCCAGGCGCTGCGCCGCCACCGAGGGATCGAGGTCGAACCACACGGTCAAGTCCGGCTGGCGCAGGCCCGGGGCGGGCAAGGCCGGTACGGATTGCACCCAGCGTTCCAGCTGCGAGAGCACCGCGAGGTCGAAACCGCGCCCGCCGCCCTGGTAGGCGAAGGTGGCGTCGGTGAAGCGGTCGCACAGCACGGCGTCACCGCGCGCCAGGGCCGGCTCGATCACCTGCAGCAGGTGGTCGCGCCGCGCCGCGAACATCACGAGCGCCTCGGTCAAGGCGTCCATGGGATCGTTCAGGGCCAGCGTGCGCAGCTTTTCCGCCAGCGGCGTGCCGCCCGGCTCGCGCGTGAGCGTGACGGTGCGGCCGGCGGCGCGGAAAGCCGCGGCCAGCGCCTCGATGTGGGTCGACTTGCCGGCGCCGTCGATGCCCTCGAAGGTCAGGAACAGTCCGCTCATTGGCCGCGCTGGTACTTGTTGACGGCCTTGTTGTGGTCGCCCAGGTTCTCGCTGAACTGGCTGGTGCCGTCGCCCTTGGCCACGAAGTACAGGAACTTGCCCGGCGCCGGCTGCACCGCCGCCAGCAGCGAAGCCTTGCCCGGCATGGCGATGGGCGTCGGCGGCAGGCCCGGGCGCGTATAGGTGTTCCAGGGCGTGTCGGCCAGCAGGTCCACCTTGCGCAGGTTGCCGTTGAAGGCTTCGCCCATGCCGTAGATGACGGTCGGATCGGTCTGCAGCGGCATGCCCACGCGCAGGCGGTTCTGGAATACCGCGGAAATCAAGGTGCGGTCCGCGGCCCGGCCGGTTTCCTTTTCCACGATGCTGGCCAGGATCAGCGCCTCGTCCGGCGTCTTCACCACCACCTGCGGCGAGCGCTGCGTCCAGGCCTGCGCGAGATGCTTGTCCATCGCCCGCATGGCGCGCTTGAGGACCCGCACGTCGCTGGAGCCCTTGGAATAGGTGTAGGTGTCGGGAAAGAAGCGCCCTTCGGGATGCACGCCGGGCCGTCCCAGCAGCTTCATCAGGTCTTCTTCGGAGAGGGCCTGCGTATCGCCCTTCAGCTGGTCGGCCTTGGCCAGCGCGGCGCGCACCTGGCGGATGTTCCAGCCTTCCACCAGCGTCACCGCGCGCAGCGATTCCTCGCCGCGGGCAAGCTTGTCCAGCAGGCGCAGCGGCGTGATGCCTTTTTCCAGTTCGTAGCTGCCCGCCTTGATCTGCCGGCCCTGCCCCGAGAGCCGGAACCAGGCGTAGAGCAGGTCGGGATTGACGTCGACGCCGGCGTCGCGCACCACGACCGCCACCGAGCGCGGCAAGGTGCCCGGCTCGATGCTCAGGTCCAGCGGGCTCTGCGCCAGGCGCATGGGCTGGTGCAGCCACCACCAGCCGGCCCCGGCGCCGATGAGCGCCAGGACGACGCCCAGCAAAAACAAATTTCTTAGAAACCGCATGGTTTGTGCGGCCCATGATAATTCAGCGATGACTGAGTTCCTGAACGGCGTTGCCCCCCTGTCACACCTGGGCGTGATCCGCGCCCTGGGCCCGGAGGCCACCAGCTTCCTGCAAGGCCAGCTGACCAACGATTTCGCGCTGCTGGGCGCCAACGAGGCGCGCCTGGCCGCGTTCTGCACGGCCAAGGGCCGGATGCAGGCAAGCTTCATCGGCTTCAAGCGCGGTCCGGAGGAAATCCTCCTGGTCTGCAGCCGCGACCTGCTGCCGGCCACCTTGAAGCGCCTGAGCATGTTCGTGCTGCGGTCCAAGGTGAAGCTGAGCGACGCGACGGCCGATTTCGCGCTCTATGGCATCGCGGGCGGCAGCCTGCAGAAGCAGCCGCCCTGGACGCTATCGACGGCGGGCGAAGCGCAACTGGTGCAGCTCTATCCGGCCGACGGCCAGCCGCGCGCGCTCTGGATAGCCCCCGTCGGCCAGAAGCCGGAGGGCCCGGCACTGGACCCGTCCGTGTGGCAATGGGGCGAAGTCCGCAGCGGCATCGCCACCATCACCACGCCCATCGTCGAGGCCTTCGTGCCGCAGATGCTCAATTACGAATCGGTGGGCGGCGTCAACTTCAAGAAGGGCTGCTATCCGGGCCAGGAGGTCGTGGCGCGAAGCCAGTTCCGCGGCACCTTGAAGCGCCGCGCCTTCATCGCCCATGCCGATGCCGAACTGCGCGCCGGCCAGGAAGTGTTCCAGGCCGCCGACCCCGAGCAGCCCGCAGGCATCGTGGCCGAGTCGGCACCCTCGCCCACCGGCGGCTGGGACGCGATCGTCTCGCTGCAACTGGCGGCGGCCGAGGCCGGTGACCTGCACGCGGGCAGCGCCGATGGCGTGCCGCTGCAGCTGCTGCCCCTGCCCTACTTGCTCCTGGCCGACGTCTGAGGCGCGGCGGGCGCGCTGCCCGCCACCTGCGCCCGGATCTCCGGCGGCATCTGCGCCAGCATCTCGGCGCGCTCGGCTTCGTTGGCCAGCGCCACGGCCTGGCGCAGCGTCTCCACCGCCTCGGCCGGCTTCTTCATGTCGACGGCATAAAGCATGCCCAGCTGGAACAGGCCGCGCGCCTTGTTTTCCGGCCAGTCGTTCATCCGCAGCTTCAGCGCCTTTTCCGCCACCGGGAATTCCTTGGCGCGCATCGCCAGCACGAACAGCGCGTTGACCAGGTCGTAGTCGTAGAGGCCGGCCGCCAGCGCCTCCTTGGCCAGCGCATAGGCCTTGGCCTCCTGGCCGGAGCGCGCCAGCATGATCACTTCCAGCGAGCGCACGGCCGGCGCGCGCGGCTGGATCTTCTTGGCGCGTTCCAGTTCGGCCAGCGCCTTGTCCATCTCGCCCAGGCTCGCATGGCCGCGGGCAGCGTTGGCGATGATGGCCACCACGTAGGGACGCGAGCCAAGCACGCTTTCCCAGATCCAGGTGGCGTCGCGCCAGTCGCCCCAGCGCGCCAGTTCGTCGGCCACCATCGGCGTGATCTTGCGGTAGTGCGGATTGATGGCGATGCCTTCGCGCACCAGCTTCAGGATCTCGCGCCGGGTCCCCTCCATCTCCGGCGCATTGCCGCGGCCGGAAGCGGTCAGCGTCAGGGCCAGCTTGGCGGCCTGCACCAGCTTGCGCTCGGCTTCGGCGGCCTGCTGCGAAATATAGAGCGCCAGCGCGAGGCAGGCCAAGGTCGCGGCGACGCAGGCATTGGCAATGCGCGGACTCCAGCGCAGCGGCCGGACGCCCAGCGCCACGCGCCACCCCAGCCGCGCGTCCGATGCCGCGAGGCCGCCCAGGCACAACGCGAACAGCGCCCCGGTCGCCGCCATGCGCCAGGGGAATCCGATGTTGCTGACCACCAGCAAGGCCAGCAGGCTGGTGAGCAGCACCGCGCGCCAGGGCTGATCTTCGCGCGCCTCGCGGCTGTCCTGCCGCCAGCTGCGCCAGGCCGCGTGCGCCAGGTAGGCGAGCAGCGACAGCAGGAAGGCCCAGCCCACCAGGCCGTACTCCGCCACCATCTGCAGGAATTCGTTGTGGACGTAGTAATCGGTCTCGAGCTGCGAGCCCTCGGCCTGGTACAGCGGGATCTCGCTTTCCCAGGCGCCGGCGCCGAGGCCGTTGATCGGCCTCGCCTTGATGGCATTCAGGGTCGCGCGCCACATCACCATGCGCACGCCCAGCGAATAATCCTTGGGGCCGATCGACTGCGTGCGGCTTGCCCCCCGCTGCAGCGCGTTGACCCCGCGCTCTTCTTCCAGGATCTTGGGATTGCTGCTCGGGAGCATGCCCAGCAGCACCACCGTGCCGAGCATGACGGTGACGGCGCTCATGCGCAGCAGGCGGCTCCACTGCGGCCAGGCCAGCTGGCCACGGCAGCGCCAGGCGACCAGCGGCCACACCAGCAGCAACTGCAGCCACAGCGCCATCAGCGCGGCGCGGGTGCCGGTCATGAGGATCGTCGTGACGATGAAGCCATTGCTCGCGGCCAGCAGCAGCACCTGCGAGCTCACGCGGGCACGGGCCAGCAGCAACATGCCGAACGGCAGGGTGCAGACGACGAACTCGGCGAAGAAGTTGCGGTTGATGAAGGTCGAGCCGGGGTTCGGCCCTTGCGGGAACAGGCTGAAGCCGCCCCAGAACTGCGCCGCCGCCCAGATCGCGGCGACCAGCGCGCCCCCGTGCACCCCCCAAGCCAGCCAGGACAGGCGCGGCCGGGTGAGCGTGTTCAGCCCCAGCCAGACGATCACCGCAAACACGAACCAGCGCACCGCCTCGACGCCGCCCAGGTAGCGGTGCGACCAAACCATGCTGCCCAGCGCATAGGCGCACAGCATTAGCGGCAGCCACAGCACTGCGTGCCAGCGCAGCGGCTCGCTGCGTCCGCGCAGTTGCAGGAACAGCAGCAGCGCCGCGACCAGCGTCATGGTGGACACCACGATCGACTTCAGCGTGTCCTGCAGCATCAGCTCGGTGGGCGAGCCGATGGCCGGCGCCACGAACATCATCAGCGCGAGCAGGAAGGCGGTCCAGCCGCCGTGGGCCGCTTCGGGCGGCAGGGCGGCGGCGGCCGGCGGCGCGACGGGCGCGCGCGGAATGTCCTGCGCAGGACGGCGTTTGCGGGCCATGGCGTTCAGTGCGCGAGCGGGAGCGCGCGGGTCATCGTGAGGTGCGGGATGCCGGCCTCCTCGAAGGGCTCGCCCTCGGGCGTGAAGCCGAGGCGGGCATAGAAGTCCTTGGCGCTGCGCTGCGCGTGCAGCTTGAGCACGCGGTCGCCGCGACTGGCGGCCGCATCGGCGAGCGTCCGCAGCACCTGTTCGCCGACCCGGCAGCCGCGCAGCACCTGGTGCACGGCCATGCGCCCGACCTTGGCTTCGCCCGCGTGGGCCGGCAGCAGGCGGCCAGTCGCCACGGCCTGGCCCAGGCGGTTGTAGGCCACTGCATGCAGCGACGTCGCATCGGCTTCGTCCCATTCCAGGTCGGCCGGGATGCGCTGCTCCTGCACGAACACCTCGGTGCGGATGCGGCCGGCGTCCCGCCCCAGCTCCTGCCAGCTGCCCGTGCGGACCTGCACCATGGTCTCGCCGGCTTCGTAGCCGGTGAGGATGTCGCGCAGCGGCGGCGGCACCGGCTTGGAAGTCTGGGTGGCCGGATCGGCAAACACGTAGACCAGCTCGCAGGTGATCAGCAGCTGCTCGCCGCGGAAGATCGCGCCCAGGAAAGTCATCGACGAATTGCCGATGCGGCTGCACTTCATGCCCACGTCGAGCCGGTCGTCCATGCGGGCCGAAGCGTGGAACTCCACCGTCGCCTTCTTCACGTACAGGTCGCCCTGCAGCAGGTGCATGGCTTCCTCGTAAGGCATGGCCAGCGAGCGCCAATAGTCGGCGACGGCCGTGTCGAAGTACATCAGGTAGTGGGCATTGAAGACGATCTTCTGCATGTCCACTTCGGCCCAGCGCACCCGCAGGCGGTGGAAAAACCGGAACTCTTCTCTTCTCATGGCGCGAACAGGGCTTTCTTCAGGGACAGCGCGGCGTCGGCATGGGCCTGCCGGGCTTCCGGCAGGGCGCGGCCCATCTTGATGAATTCGTGCGTGACGCCGCGGTAGATCTCCAGGTCCACGGGCACGCCGGCTGCCCGGAGTTTATCCGCGTAGGCCAGCGCGTCGTCCACGAGGGGATCGCACTCGGCCAGGCCGAACCACGCGGGCGCGACCCCTTCCACGTCCGGCGTCTCCAGCGGCGCGAAGCGCCAGTCCTCGCGCTGATGGTCGTCCACGTACTGGCGGAAGAAGTATTCGATGTGGGCCTGTTCCAGCACCAGGCCCTGGTGGTAGCGGGCATGCGATGGCGCACGCGGCCAGGCGGCGCAGCCTGGGTAGAACAGCAGCTGCAGCGCGATGGGAATGCCGGCGTCGCGGGCCAGCGTGGCGCACACGGTGGCCAGCGTCCCGCCGGCGCTGTCCCCGCCCACCGCCAGCCGGCGCGTGTCCAGCCCCAGCACGGCGCCGGAGCGGGCGATGGATTCGAGGGCATCCCAGGCGTCGTGGAGCGCGGTCGGAAAGCGGTGTTCGGGCGCGAGGCGGTAGCCGACGGACACCACCGCGCAGCCGGCCAGCTTCGCCAGCGTCCGGCACAGGATGTCATGGGTCGCGATGCTGCCGATGGTGAATCCGCCGCCATGGAAATAGACCAGCACTGGCAGCGGACCGGCGGTGGGCGCGTAGATCCGCGTGCGGATGCGCGTCCCGTCCCGGGCCGGCACCTGCAAGTCCTGCACGCGCGCCAGTTCCGGCTTGGGCACCTCCAGCACATCGGCGCTGGCCTCGTAGGCGGTCCGGGCTTCGAACGGGCTCAGCGTGTAGAGCGGAACATGCTTGCTGCGGGCCATGCGCTCGAGCACGGATCGCATGGCGGGCGTCAGTTCGGGAAACTGCGGAAGGAAAGCTACCATGGAGCCCTCCATCGTAAGGGACCGGTTGCCATGGCCTTCATCAACTACGTCACCCAGATCCAGTTCGACTTCGGCGCCATCCAGCTGCTGAAGCAGGAATGCGAACGGGTCGGGATCACCAAGCCCCTCATCGTCACCGATCCCGGCGTCAAGGCGGCGGGCGTGCTGCAGAAGGCGCTGGACGCCCTGCCCGGCATGTCGTATGCCGTGTTCGACCAGACGCCGTCGAACCCGACCGAGGCGGCCGTGCGCGCGGCCACCGCGATCTACAAGGAACAAGGCTGCGACGGCCTGATCGCCGTGGGCGGCGGCTCGGCGATCGACTGCGCCAAGGGCGTCGCCATCGCCGCCACCCACGAAGGACCGCTGACCCGCTACGCCACCATCGAAGGCGGCTCGCCGCGCATCACTGACCAGGCCGCGCCGCTGATCGCGGTGCCTACCACCAGCGGCACCGGCAGCGAGGTGGCGCGCGGCGCCATCCTCATCGTCGACGACCACCGCAAGCTGGGCTTCCACTCCTGGAACCTGGTGCCCAAGGCGGCCATCTGCGATCCCGAGCTGACCCTGGGCCTGCCGCCCATGCTGACCGCGGCGACCGGCATGGACGCGATTGCCCATTGCATGGAAACCTTCATGTCGGCCGCCATCAACCCGCCGGCGGACGGCATCGCATTGGACGGCCTGGAGCGCGGCTGGGCCCACATCGAGCGGGCCACCCGCAACGGCGCCGACCGCGACGCCCGCTTCAATCTGATGAGCGCCTCGATGCAGGGCGCGATGGCCTTCCAGAAGGGACTGGGCGCCGTGCACTCCCTGAGCCACAGCCTGGGCGGCGTGAATCCGCGGATGCACCACGGCACCTTGAACGCCATGTTCCTGCCGGCGGTGGTGCGCTTCAATGCGCAGGCCGAGTCGGTGCGGCGCGACCGCCGGCTGGAGAAGATGGCCCATGCGATGGGCCTGCAGTCGGCCGGCGACATTCCGGAGGCGATCCGCGACATGAACGCGCGCCTGGGCCTGCCGGCAGGCCTGGCGGCGATGGGCGTGGAGCGCGACTGGTTCGGGCGGATCGTGACCGGCGCCCTCGCCGACCACTGCCACAAGACGAATCCGAAGGTGGCAACGGCCGAGGAATACGAGGAGTTGCTGGCCTCCTCGATGTGATCGGGATCAGCCGGCGCGCTTCAGCCGCCGCTGGCTCCAGCGCCGCAGCGGCCGCTCCAGCCGCCGCTCGCTCAACACGGCGAGCGTCGCCGCCACGGACAGCAATCCGAGCAGCAGCAGGCAGCGCGCCGGCACGGACCACGTAGGCGCGTCGGGCGCCACGAACCACAGCACGCCGAACACCAGGATCGGATGCAGCAGGTAGAGCCCGAAGGTCACGTCGCCGAACCACTCGGCCAGAACCGCCGTCCTGCCTTCCAGCCGGACCCGGCCGCTGAAGAACACGGCCACGAACACCGACGAGAACAGCACGGCGCCTCGCAGCCCCAGCAGTTCATTGCCGGGCGCCGAGGGCATCAGCAGGAGCAGCAGCGACACCCAGGCAAAGGCGGTGAGCCAGCCCAGCCACTCCGGCTGCGCCGGCACTTCGCTGCGCTGCCGGTAGCCCAGCATGCAGCCGCCGAAGAAGTAGGCGGCAAAGGCCGGGACGTGGTGATAGGAGATCACGCCACCGGTCCACCCCATCGCCCCGACCGTGCGGTAGATCCACCACCACTGGAAGGCGACCAGCGCCGCCAGCACGGCCAGGCTCGCCGCCGGAGAACGCAGCACCCGCGCCATCAAGGGAAAGAACAGGTAATAGACGAACTCGATGCCCAGCGTCCAGCCGCCGATCAGGAGGGCCCACACGGCAGGATCCCAGAAACCGAAGGCAAAGGTGGCGTTGAGCGCGAGCCGCAGCGGCAGGCGGTTCACCAGCTGGCCGTTGTGCACGGACAGCATCACGATGAAGACGACGCACAGCAGCAGGTACAGCGGGGCGAGCCGCAGCCAGCGCGTGGCCAGGAAACGCAGGATGTCGTTGCCGTCCCGCACGCGCTCGGCGGGATAGACGTAGGCCAGGCTGGCCCCGGATAGCACGAAGAACAGGTAGACGCCGTAGGTGCCCAGCGCGGGCAGCTCCGCCAGTCCCAGCCAGTAGCTCAGGTGGTAGAAGGCCACCATCAGGGCGCCGACGCCGCGCAGCAGGTCCCAGCCGAGGATGCGTGCGGCCGGCTGGTTCACAGCGCCTCGACCCGCGCCGGGTCCGGCTTCGCCAGCCAGGCCGCGAATTCCTCCGCCAGCTGCGTGCTGGCCCGCACCGCCGCCGTCCAGTCCCGCACCCGCGCCTGCAGGTCGCTGCCGTAGCGGGTGAAGTCGGTGCGGTCCGGCAGCTTGCCATTGGGCAGGCTCTTCACCCACTCGGGATCGGGGGCCAGCACCACCATCGAGTCGAGGAACGCCGTGGCGCGATGCCGCCACTTCAGCCCCTTGTCCAGCCAGCCGGGCACGACCGCCTTCTGGAAATGCGGATAGAGCACCAGGTTGGGCCCGGCGCCGCAGTCGTATTTCAGGTGGAGGTGGTAATCGGTGATGCCGCCGTCCCAGTAGGCCCCCGGCGGCGCGCCGGGGATGTCGTGCACCGCGTTCAGCACGAAGGGAATGGAGCAACTGGCCTGCAGCGCCGGCTGGAAGTTGGCTTCGGTCAGCAGGACCTGGCGCGTCGGATAGTCGCCGGTGCCGAACGGCAGGGTGCAGGCCCCACCCTCTTCCGGCGTGGAGAACACCACCCGTTCCAGCCAGGCGCCCATGGCCTTGCGGTGCAGCGAGTTGCTGACGAAGGCGCCCAGGTAGCCGAGCGGCGTGGCGACGCGATGCTGGCGGCGCAGCACGTGGCGGCCGCGCGAGGTGACGATGTGCAGCCGGAACCGCGGGTGCGTCAACACCTCGCGGATGCGGCCGCCGTAGAAGGACTCCAGGCTTTGCGCGAAAGCGTCGCTGACCTGCGTGGCGCTGGGGGTCTTGCGCCCCGGCGCGGGCTCGTAGTGCTGCGCAATGTAGTCGCGCTCCAGCCGCTCGAAGGCGGCCACCGGCTCGCGCAGGCACGCGGTGGCCATGCGCCAGGCGCCGATCGAGGCGCCGACCAGGTGCACCGGATGGTCGGTCTGCGGCAGCCACTGGCCGAACAGGAAGCGGTCCAGCGGCCCCAGCACCAGGCCCTTGGGGCCGCCGGCGGCGGCCGGCACCACGCCGACGTCCGCCGGCTGCAGGCCCTGCTTCTCCAGGTGCCGCCTGGCCGCGGGACCGGCGTAGATACGCAGGGCGGGCATGGCCTCGTCTTTATTTGCCGGCGGCTTCCTGCTGCACGCAGTCGGCGAAGTAGCGCAGCTTGCCGTCCGGGCCGGCTTCGGACACGAGGCCGTGGATGTCGGTCTCGAAGCCGGGGCACTCGGAGTTGAACTCGCGCGAGAACTTCAGGTAGTCGACGATCTTCTTGTTGAACACCTCGCCCGGGATCAGCAGCGGGATGCCCGGCGGGTACGGCGTCACCAGGCTGGTGGTGATGCGGCCTTCCAGGTGGTCGATCTCGACCCGCTCCGTCTTGCGGTGGGCGATGTAGGCAAAAGCGTCGCTGGGCTTCATGGCCGGCTGCAGGTCGCTCAGGTAGATGTCCGTCGACAGGCGGGCGATGTCGTACTTGGCATAGAGCTCGTGCACGTACTGGCACAGGTCCGCCAGGCCCATGCGCTCGTAGCGCGGGAAGCGCTGGCAGAACTCCGGCAGGATCCGCCACATCGGCTGGTTCTTGGCGTAGTCGTCCTTGAACTGCTGCAGCGCCGACAGCAGCGTGTTCCAGCGGCCCTTGGTGATGCCGATGGTGAACAGGATGAAGAAGCTGTAGAGGCCGGTCTTCTCCACGATGATCCCGTGCTCCGCCAGGAACTTGGTGACGATCGAGGCCGGGATGCCGGTCTTGGCGAACTTGCCGTTCAGGTCCAGGCCAGGCGTGACGATGGTGGACTTGATCGGGTCCAGCATGTTGAAGCCTTCGGCCAGGTTGCCGAAGCCGTGCCACTTGGCGGTGCGGGCCTCGCCCTTGATGATCCAGTCGTCGGCGCGGCCGATGCCTTCGTCGACCAGCTTGTCCGGGCCCCAGACCTTGAACCACCAGTCGGCCTTGCCGTACTCGGCTTCCACCTTGCGCATGGCGCGACGGAAGTCCAGCGCCTCCAGCAGGCTTTCCTCCACCAGCGCGGTGCCGCCGGGCGGCTCCATCATGGCCGCGGCCACGTCGCAGCTGGCGATGATCGAGTACTGCGGGCTGGTCGAGGTGTGCATCAGGTACGCCTCGTTGAACAGGTGCCGGTCCAGCTTGCGGTTCTGCGAGTCCTGCACCAGCACGTGGCTCGCCTGGCTGATGCCCGCCAACAGCTTGTGGGTGGATTGGGTCGCGAAGGTCAGCGACTCCTTGGGCCGGGTGCGGCTGCGGCCCATGGCGTGGTAGACGCCGTAGAAGGGGTGGAAGGCGGCGTGCGGCAGCCAGGCTTCGTCGAAATGCAAGGTGTCGACGTAGCCGTCGAGCATCTTCTTGATGGTCTCGGTGTTGTAGATGACGCCGTCGTAGGTCGACTGGGTCAGGGTCATGACCCGCGGCTTCACCTTGTCGGCGTTGACGTGGGCCAGCAGCGGGTTGGCCTTGATCTTGGCCTTGATGTTGGCCGGCTCGAACTCGCTCTGCGGGATCGGGCCGATGATGCCGAAGTGGTTGCGCGTCGGCTTCATGAAGACGGGAATGGCCCCGGTCATGATGATCGAGTGCAGGATCGACTTGTGGCAGTTGCGGTCCACCACCACCACGTCGCCCGGGGCCACCGTGTGGTGCCAGACCATCTTGTTGGAGGTGCTGGTGCCGTTGGTGACGAAGAAGCAGTGGTCGGCGTTGAAGATCCGCGCGGCGTTGCGCTCGCTGGCGGCCACCGGGCCGGTGTGATCCAGCAGTTGCCCCAGCTCGTCGACGGCGTTGCAGACGTCGGCCCGCAGCATGTTCTCGCCGAAGAACTGGTGGAACATCTGGCCCACCGGCGACTTCAGGAAGGCGACGCCGCCCGAGTGGCCCGGGCAGTGCCAGGAATAGGAGCCGTCCTCGGCGTAATCGAGCAGCGCCTTGAAGAACGGCGGCTGGATCCCCTCCAGGTAGCTCTTGGCCTCCCGGATGATGTGGCGCGCCATGAACTCCGGCGTGTCCTCGTACATGTGGATGAAGCCGTGCAGCTCGCGCAGGATGTCGTTCGGGATGTGGCGCGAGGTCTTGGTCTCGCCGTACACGTAGATCGGCACTTCCAGGTTCTTGCGCCGCACCTGCTCGATGAACTGCCGCAGGTTGACGACGGCGGGGTCGAGGTCCGGCCCGGGCGTGAACTCCTCGTCGTCGATCGACAGGATGAAGGCGCTCGCGCGGCTTTGCTGCTGCGCGAACTGCGACAGGTCGCCGTAGCTGGTCACCCCCAGCACCTCGAAGCCCTCGGCCTCGATCGCCTGCGCCAGCGCGCGGATGCCCAACCCGGAGGTGTTCTCCGAGCGGTAGTCTTCGTCGATGATGACGATGGGGAAGCGAAACTTCATGGGCGGGGGTCCAGGGCAAAAAGGCGATGAAGGGGCGAAGTGTATGAAATCCGGGAGCCCTCGACGTTGCGCGGGTGAGGATTTCGCCCACAATGCGCCCAAAGGGGACATATGGCGGACTCAACCACCTGGTGGCTGCTGGCCGGCGCGGCCGTGGCTGTCGAACTGCTGACGGGCACCTTCTACCTGCTGATGCTGGGCATCGGCATGGCCGCCGGGGCACTGGCTGCCCATGCCGGCGCCGGCATCTCCACCCAACTGGTCGCGGCGGCCGTGATCGGCGGCGGCGCGGTTGCGGCCTGGCACGTGCTGCGCAAGCGCCGCTTCGGCGGCACGCCGGGCGCCAGCACCAACATGGATCTCGATGCCGGCGAACAGGTGGTGATCGACGCCTGGGGCGCCGACAACACCGCCAGCGTGCGTTACCGCGGCGCCTTGTGGAAGGCCGTGCCGGCCGGCGGCGCGCCGCAGGGGCCGGGGCTGCACCGGGTGCGCGAGGTCGATGGCACCCGCCTCGTCGTCGAAAAGATCTAGAACCAAGAAGGAGGAAAGCCCATGGAAGTCGCCCTGGTCCTGTTCGTCATCGCCGTCATCTTCGTCGTGCGTGCCGTCAAGGTGGTGCCGCAGCAGAACGCCTGGGTCGTGGAAAGGCTCGGCAAGTACCACGCCACCCTCACCCCGGGCCTGAACTTCCTGGTGCCTTTCGTCGACAAGGTCGCCTACCGGCACAGCCTGAAGGAGATTCCGCTGGACGTGCCCAGCCAGGTCTGCATCACCCGGGACAACACCCAGCTGCAGGTGGACGGCATCCTCTATTTCCAGGTGACCGATCCCACGCGGGCCAGCTACGGGTCTTCCAATTACATCGTGGCGGTCACCCAGCTGGCCCAGACCTCGCTGCGCAGCGTGATCGGCAAGCTGGAGCTGGACAAGACCTTCGAGGAGCGCGACATCATCAACGCGCAGGTGGTGCAGGCCATCGACGAGGCCGCGCTGAACTGGGGGGTGAAGGTGCTGCGCTACGAGATCAAGGACCTGACGCCGCCCAAGGAGATCCTGCATGCGATGCAGGCGCAGATCACGGCGGAGCGCGAGAAGCGGGCCTTAATTGCCGCCTCGGAAGGCCGGCGCCAGGAACAGATCAACATCGCGACCGGCGAGCGCGAGGCCTTCATCGCCCGCTCCGAAGGCGCGAAGCAGGCCGAGATCAACAAGGCCCAGGGCGAAGCCGCGGCCATCATTGCCGTGGCGGAAGCGACCGCCGATGCCATCCGCAAGGTGGCCGAAGCGATCCGCCAGCCCGGCGGCGAACAGGCCGTTCAACTGAAGGTGGCCGAGCGCGCGGTGGACGCGTTCGGCAAGGTGGCCGAGGACTCCAACACCACGCTGGTCATCCCGGCCAACATGAGCGAGGTCTCGGGGCTGATCGCCTCGGCCATGAAGATGATCGCCGGCACGCGTTCGGCGGCCGCGGACGGACTTCACTCGTCGGACCCCGGCCGGCTGGCCCGGTAGCCGCCGCTGAGCGGGCTGGGCCGCGAGCGCAGGCCCCGCGGCAGCAGGTCGGTGAACAGCACGCTCAGGTCTTCCAGCATCTCGCGCGCCACGGCCTCGCCATGGGTGCGCGCCAGCAGCCCCATCAGCTCGCCGCGGATGTACCACAGGGCCTCCAGGTCGGCGGCGTAGCGGATGCGGCGCGTGACCGCCAGCGCCCGCTCGTCATTGTCCATCGCGGCCAGCGCCAGCATCGCTTCCCGGATGTCCTCCATGCCCACCCCGGTCACCGCCACGGCGGGCGGCTGCGAAGCGCTGTGGCTGACGCTGAAGATCGCGTAGAAGCTGCTCGTGAGCTTGGGTTTGAGCCAACGCATGACTTGTCCCTTCTTCTCTATCAGCCCGCACTGCCGGGGCCGGTGTTGGTATTCGGAAAATTCAGGTCCAGGAGCTCCGCCACGGCGAGGTCGGCCACCGGGGCCGGCACGGTCGTGGGCGCGGCCAGGTCGGCCAGCCGCGCGAAAGTGAAAAGCAAGGGGGAGTCGCTGCCGTCGAGGCGGCGCACGCCGTAGGTGAGGCGCTGGCGGTCGGCCACGGCGAGCTTGCCAACGAGGCTGCGGGTGAGGAGGACGGCGCCCATCCGGCTGGCGCGCGACATCTGCGCAGCCCTTTCGGCAGCATCCCCCAGCACCCGCAGCTCGCCAGCTCCCTGGCTCCCCAACGTCCCCATCCACTCTTGCCCCTCGTCGATGCCGATGTTCATGCACAGCTCGACGTCCCAGCTCTTGCGCGCCTGCCAGCGGCGGCTGACCTGGCGCATGGCCGCGCGGGTCTGCTGTGCCGCCGCCAGGGCGTTCCAGAAATAGCTGCCGCCGTCGCCCTGCGGCAGGAAATAGCAGACCAGCACCTCGCCTGCCGCCCTGCCCGGCTGGCCATGGTTCTGGCGGAAGATGCGATCGAGCTCGACGCCCACTTCATTGAGCAGCTCGAAGTACTCCTGCGCGGTCAGCTTGACCCACAGGCCGGCGGCGTCCTGCAGCGAGGTCACCACGATGGCCACCGGCGTCAGCACCGGCGCGGCCGGTGCCTGCGCTTCGGTGCGGGCCGTTCCGGCGTCGGCGGGGGCATAGGCGAACAGCACGCCTTCGCGGAACTGCACCGCATAGGCCAGGCGGGCCGGCTGGCCGCCGGCGGCGGGCAGTTGCACCTGCGCGACCAGCGCGTCGTCGGCTTGCCCGACGTTCCGGTAAAGGGCTTCCAGGCGTGCGGCCTGCTGCGCGTCCAGGCCGCGGAACAGGTCCGCGGGGGCCGCGGAACGGGCGCGGGCGATCGCCAGGTGCAGGCGCAGCAGCGCGTCGCGGCCGGCAGCGGCATCCAATTGCAGCAGCGTCGCGAAAATACTCGTGGCCAGGGTGGCATTCGCCGTCGCCGGGTCGTTGCGGGCGGCCTCGTTGCGCCACACCAGGCGGAATGCGTCGTTGACCAGGTAGGCGGGATGGCGGGCGTTGGCCAGCCACATGCGCAGCGTGGGGTCCGCCTCCACCCCGGGCGCCGGAGCCGGCGCAGCCACGCGTGCGGCTGCGGCGGGAATCTCTGCCTGCTGCGCCGGGGCCGGCACGGGCGCGGCGGCCACGGAAGGTGCCGCCACCGGCGGATGCGCGGCGAAATGTTCGGCGATGCGGGTGATGCTCCAACCCTGCTGCTTCAGCCGCTGGATCGATTCGACGCGCGCGATCGTGTCGTCGGGGAAGTAGCCAATGCGAGGCGCAGCTCCATCCTGCGGGCCTGGGGGAAGGACCTGCGGCCGCGGCACGAGGCCGCTGGCGATGTAGTTGTTGAGAGTGGCACGTGAGATGCCGGTTCTCTCGATGATCTCTTTGCTGGTGAGCAAGAGGGCCTCTGTATTGGACTGTGTAGGCGCACTGTATGACTGTCTATCTAGACCGTCAAGAGCTACCTGAGCAGTGTGTCAACGCAGCAACAAGAGTTCCTGCAAAATCAAGCCTCTTCACTGTCCAAGCTACTGTCTAATGCCTGTCCTACCAAATTGGACACTGTCTAACTAATTGTCCAAGCCGAGCTAGGGTTATGCTCGGCGAAGGCGGCCTGCTGTTGGGCCAAGAAGAACGAGCACATGCGAAGTCGTTGGAGCGCCTTGCTGGCGGCCGCGGTCCTGGTGGGCTGCGGAGGTGGTGCCGATGGCGAGGCCGCCGATCCGGCAGCGGAAGCGCGCGGCTCCTGGGCCGGCAGCACCGGTTCGAATCGCTCCATCGCGGGCCTCGTCCTGGCCGACGGCTCCTATGCGGTCTTCTACTCCTCCCCCGGCTATCCCACGGTCCTGGGCGGCGCCGTCCTCGGCAGCGGCACGGCCAGCGGCGGCGCGCTTGCTTCCGCGGGCGCCCTGCACCTGAACCTGGAGGGATTGGGTGTGCTGGCCGCGTCGGTCACCGGAACCATCGTTCCGCGCGAAACCTTCGCCGGGACCATCCTGTCGACCGGGATCCCTCCCGTGACCTTCAGCTCGACCTACGATGCCGGTTTCGCGCAGCCGGCGCGTTTGGCCACGATCGTCGGGCGCTACACCGGCCTGCTGGGCAGCGCCAGCGGCAAGTTGGCCGCCGCCTGGACAGTGGACACCTCCGGCCAGTTCAGCCTCTCCACCTCCGGCTGCACGGCCACGGGCCAGCTGCTGCCGCGCGCCGACGGCAACGTCTTCGACGCCGCCATCGTGTTCGGCGCGGCGCCCTGCCCGCTGGCCGGCCAGTCGGTGCGCGGGCTGGCCGTGCTGCGCGGCGCGGACGGCCGCTTCTTCCTGGCGGCGCCGAACGGCAGCCGGAGCGACGCCGCCCTGCTCTCGGGCACCAGGAGCTGATCGGGCGCCGGCAACGAGGGTCTTGGGGCGCGGGCGGCTTCGCCCGGCGCGAGGTCTAGCGAAGAACCGGCGCGATCTGCCCGATCAGCCGCGACAGGGCGCGCGGCCGGGGATTGGCCACCGAAATGGGACCGCCGGGGTCCGCCGGCAGGTCGGTCACTTCCCCCTGCTTGTCGATCAGGCCCTCCACGCGCAGGGCGTCCCCCACCTCCAGCGTGTAGCCTTGCGGCATGAAGTTGGAGAAGGTCTTGTAGACCAGGATGTACTGCCTGTCCTTCTCGACGGGGTACTTCGTCACCGCAATGCCGTCCTGGAGGGCGTCCTGCACATAGAAGTTCCCCCAGGCGCGGAGGTCGGCTCCCGCTTCGATCACTCCGATGCTGATGGGAAAGCCGTAGCCTCGGAGGTACTTGCCCGTCAAGACGGTGGACGTCACGGTGACCGACTCGGAACGCAGGGCGGTGACCACGTAGGCGTCGTAGGAGAAGTCGTAGATGCCGGACTGGGAGTTTTCATCGAGCAGTCCGGCGATCAAGGTGGTGCTGCCGGCCGCGGGCTGCGGATCGCCGGAGGCCATCGCCGCGCCCCGGGGCGAGGCAGCCGTTTGCGCGGTGGCCAGCGTGAAGAGCGTCTGCAGCGCCGGGGCGGGACTCGGCGCGTCGACGGGTGCGGTGCCCGAGGAGGAGGACGGGTCGGCGCCACCGCCGCCGCAGGCCGCCAGCGCAAAAGTCATGACGATGGCTGCGGCTGCCGCGAGTGCTCGGGTGTTCATGCGATCCCCCTGTCAGGAGCTGACATTCTCGCGCCAAAAAGCAAAAAACCCGCCTGTGGCGGGTTCCCTGCATCTGCTGGCGGAGAGGGCGGGATTCGAACCCGCGGAGGGCTATTAACCCTCACACGCTTTCCAGGCGTGCGACTTAAACCGCTCATCCACCTCTCCAGCAAGCCCGCCATTGTAGCAGCGCCGCAAGCGCCTTCCGCTCAGGCCGTCACGGCCTGGCGTCTTGCCTCGGCCGGATCGGCCAGCATGGACAGCAGCAGGTTCACGTCGGCCGGCTTGGTCATGTGGAAGTCGAAGCCCGCCTGGGCCGAGCGGTTGCGGCTTTCGGCCTCGCCGTAGCCGGTCAGCGCGATCAAAAGCGCGTCACGCGACTCGTCCTGGTTGCGCAGGCCGTGCGCGACTTCGAAGCCGTTCATGCCCGGCAACCCGATGTCGAGCAGCACCACGTCGGGCCGGAACTCGCGCGCCATGGCCAGGGCCGCCTGGCCTTCGTGGGCGATCTTCACCTCGAAGCCTTCCATTTCCAGCAGCGTCATCAGCGTCTCGGCGGAAGCGGCCAGGTCGTCGACCACCAGGATGCGCGAGGCCGCATGCTTCTGCGGCGCGACGCGGGCGGGGGCCGCCGGAGCCGGCACCGCCCTGCCCGGGACGCCGATGCGCGCGGGCAGGCAAACCGTCACCTCCGCGCCCTTGCCCAGCCCTTCGCTCGTGGCAAAGACATGGCCGCCGTGCAGCTCGATCAGGTGCTTCACCAGCGTCAGGCCGATGCCCAGGCCGCCCTGGGAGCGGTCCAGCGACTGGTCGGCCTGCGCGAACAGGTCGAACATGTGGGGCAGGAATTCGGGCGCGATGCCGGCGCCCTGGTCCTTGACCGACACCTGCAGTTCCCCGTCGTTGAACTTCGCCTCCAGCGTGATGCGGCTGCGCTCGGGCGAGAACTTGCAGGCGTTGTTGATCAGGTTGGACAGAACCTGCGACAGGCGCAGCTGGTCGCCGTCGAGCTCGATCTCCTCCTTGGGCAGCACCACGTCCAGCACCTGCTCGCGCGCGCCCAGGCGCGGCGCGCTCGATTCCACCGACAGTTCGACCAGGGTGGCCAGGCTCAGCCGCTCCGGCTTCACCGTGACCTTGCCCTGCACGATGCGCGAGACATCCAGCAGGTCGTCGATCAGCCGTCCCATCTGGTCGGCCTGGCGGCCGATGACGTCGCGCGCCCAGGCCAGCTTGGGCGGCAGTTCCTCGGCCGCGGTCAGGATGTGGACGGCATTGCGGATGGGCGCGAGCGGGTTGCGCAGCTCGTGGGCCAGCATGGCCAGGAATTCGTTCTTGCGCCGGTCGGCGTCCTGCACCGCGGAGTACAGGCGGGCGTTCTCGATGGCGATCGAGGCGCGGCTGGCGAACTCGCGGATCAGCGCGATGCGGGTGGAGTCGAAGAAGCTCTCGTCGCCCAGCAGCGCGAGCGCCCCGCGGATCTCGTCGCCGGCCAGCAGCGGGCAGATGGCAGCCGCGCGCCGGTCTTCGCGCCGCAGCAGGCGGAACTGCTTGTTGCGGATCACCTCGTCGGCCGCCTGCCGCAGGTCCAGCGTGAACACCTCGGCGTCGTCGGCGCGCGGCGGCGGATGCATTTCCAGGCGGCGCACGCCGCCCTCCGCATCGGGAATACCCAGGATCGCGCGTTCGGCCAGCACCGGGACGCACTGGTCCAGGATGGCCGCGATGGTGTCGTCGAGATTCAGGGAGCGCGACAGGACCTGGCTCGCCTGCGCCAGGTAGTCCGCGCGCTGGATCGCGTCTTCCGCCGCCGTGCGTGCCGCTTCCGAGCGCGCCAGTTCCTCGCGCTGCTGCGCCTGCTTCTGCAGCTGGCGGTTCATGCGGAACAGCTCGACGAAGACCCGCACCTTGGAGCGGAGCACCTCCGGCACCACGGGCGACGGGATGTAGTCGACCGCGCCCAGCGCATAACCGCGGCGCGCCTGCAATTCGTCGACGTAGGCCGTGATGAAGACGATCGGCGTCTGGGCGGACTTCTTGTACTGCCGGATCAGGCTGGCCGTCTCCAGCCCGTCGATGTCGGGCATGTTGACGTCCAGCAGGATGACGGCGAACTCCATCTCCAGGATGTACTTCAGCGCCTCCTGGCCGGACCGCGCGCTGACGATGTTCTGGCCCAGCTCCTCCAGGATGGTGGTGAAGACGACATGCTTCTCCGGCAGGTCGTCCACCACCAGGATGTTGACCTTTTCGGGGGCCTCCGCCGCGGGCGCAGCACTCGTCACCGGTTCTCCCTAGTTCTGTTGCAGCCAGGCGCGCAGCACCGCCAGCAGGTCCGGCGTGTTCACCGGCTTGGCCAGGTAATCCCAGGCGCCCGCCTCGATGCACTTCTCGCGGTCGCCCTTCATCGCCTTGGCCGTCACCGCGATCATAGGCAGGTTCCGGCCCTGCGGCAGCTTGCGGATCTCCTTCATGGTGGCCATGCCGTCCATCTCCGGCATCATGATGTCCATCAGCACCACCTGGATGCCCGGGTCGTTGGCCACCCGGTTGATCGCCTCGCGGCCGTTGTCGGCCCAGACGATGTCCATGCCGTGCTCTTCCAGCACCGTGGCCAGCGCGAAGATGTTGCGCATGTCGTCGTCGACGATCAGCACCCGCTTGCCGGCCAGCGGCTTGGCGGATTCGTAGACGTTGTCGATCACGTTGCGCTTCACCTCCGGCAGCCGCGCCAGGCTGCGGTGCAGCGCGATCAGGGCGGCGTCGAACAGCTTGGGCGCGCCCTGCACTTCCTGCACCGTGACCGAATCGTCCGAGTGCCAGCCGTTCTGCGGGCTGGCCGCGCCGCGGTAGAGGATCAGCGGCATGGGCCCGATGCCGGCCTGCGCGCCGATGGCGCGGCGGAAGTCCCGCGGGTCGGCGCCGGCGAATCCGTCTTCCAGCACCACAGCGTCGAAGCGGCCCTCGTCCAGCGCCTGCAGCAGCTGCTGGGCGTTGGCGACCACGGTCACGTCGATCTGCTCGCCCTCGATCTGGGCCAGCAGTTCGTTGCGCACCTCCCGGTCGTCGATCGCGACCAGCAGGCTCTTTTCGTTGCGCGACACGTAGGCATGCAGCTTGTCGAGCATGCCGTCCAGCACTTCCTTCGAGCGGATCGGCTTTTCCAGGAAGGCCAGCGCGCCCGACTTGAAGGCGCGGTCCTTGGAGTCGTCGGTCGAGATCACCACCACCGGCACGTGGCGCAGCGACAAGTCGTGCTTCACGCGGTCCAGCACGCGCCAGCCGGCCATGTCGGGCAGGTGCATGTCCAGGGTCACGGCCGAGGGCTTGTGCTGGTTGGCGAGCGTCAGCGCGCCGGCGCCCACCGTGGTGACCAGGCCCTTGAAGCCCTTGCTGCGCGCCGCATCCAGCAGGAAGCGGGCGAAGGCCAGGTCGTTCTCGACGATCAGCAGCACCTGGTCGCCCGAGCCGATGTTGTCACGGTCGTCGTTGGCCAGGTTGTCGGCGGCCAGCACGTCTTCCGGATCCGGCTCGCCGTCGACGGCGATGTCGACGTCGGCGTCGTTGGCCGGCAGCTGCGGCGGCGGCAGGCGCTTGGGCACCGGCGCGACCGTCTGCGCTTCGGTGCGGTAGTCGGTCGTGACGCGGCGCGCCGTGCGCGTGGCCATGTAGACCAGCGGCAGGTAGAGCGTGAAGGTGGAGCCCTGCCCCGGCGCCGAGATCAGGCGGATCTCGCCGCCCAGCAGCTTGGACAGTTCGCGCGAGATCGCCAGGCCCAGGCCGGTGCCGCCGTACTTGCGGCTGGTGGAACCGTCGGCCTGCTGGAAGGCCTCGAAGATGATCTGCTGCTTGTCCGGCGAGATGCCGATGCCGGTGTCGCTGACCGAGAAGGCCAGCACCTGCTGGGCCCGGTTCAGGTCCTCGTTCTCGGTGTTCCAGCCCGCGAACACTTCTTCCACCGTCAGGGTCACGTGGCCCTGGTGGGTGAACTTGAAGGCGTTGGACAGCAGGTTCTTCAGGATCTGCTGCAGGCGCTTGGCGTCCGTGACCATCGACGCCGGCAGGTTGAGGCCGGTGCGGACGGTGAAGTCCACGTTCTTGGCTTCGGCCACGTGGCGGAAGGTGCGCTCCACGTACAGCTGCAGGTCCGACAGGCGCAGCTCGTTGACGTCGACCACCACCGTGCCGGACTCGATCTTGGACAGGTCCAGGATGTCGTTGATCAGCATCAGCAGGTCGTTGCCCGAGGAGTGGATGGTCTTGGCGAACTCCACCTGCTTGGGCGTGAGGTTGCCCTCGGGGTTCTTGCACAGCTGGTCGGACAGGATCAGCAGCGAGTTCAGCGGCGTGCGCAGCTCGTGCGACATGTTGGCCAGGAACTCCGACTTGTACTTGGAGGTCAGGGCCAGCTGCTTGGCCTTCTCTTCCAGCGCCTGCCGGGCCTGTTCCACTTCCGCGTTCTTGCGCTCCACCTCCTGGTTCTGGTGGGCCAGCAGGCGGGCCTTTTCCTGCAGTTCCTCGTTGGTCTGCTGCAGTTCCTCCTGCCGCGACTGGAGTTCCTGGGCCAGCGACTGCGACTGCGACAGCAGGTCTTCCGTCCGCATGTTGGCTTCGATCGTGTTGATCACGATACCGATCGATTCCGTCAGCTGGTCGAGGAAGGCCTGGTGGGTCGGGTTGAAGCGCTCCACGCTTGCGAGTTCGATCACACCGCGCACCTGGCCCTCGAAGATGATGGGCAGCACCAGCACGTTCAGCGGCGCCACTTCCGTCAGGCCCGACGCGATGCGCAAGGCCTCCGGGAAGCTGGAGGTCAGCATGATCTTCTTCTTGTCGAAGGCGGCCTGGCCGACGAGGCCCTGGCCCAGGTCGATCTCCTTGCCGTAGGCGCCGTGGCCGTCCGAGGCATAGGAGGCCATCAGGCGCAGCTTGGGCTGTTCCTGGGTGTAGCGCAGCACGTAGAACTCGGCCTGCTGCGCGCCGACCACGGGCGCCAGTTCGGACAGGATCAGGTGGCCCACCGCGACCAGGTCGCGCTGGCCCTGCAGCATCCGGGAGAACTTGGCCAGGTTGGTCTTCAGCCAGTCCTGCTCGGTGTTCACCTGCGTGGTGTCGCGCAGGTTGCGGATCATCTCGTTGATGGTGTCCTTCAGCGCCGCCACTTCGCCCTGCGCTTCCACGGTAATGGACCGCGTCAAGTCACCCTGCGTCACGGCGGTCGCCACTTCGGCAATCGCCCGCACCTGCGTCGTGAGGTTGGCCGCCAGCTGGTTCACGTTTTCCGTCAGGCCCTTCCAGGTGCCCGAGGCGCCCGGCACCTTGGCCTGGCCGCCCAGCTTGCCTTCCACGCCCACTTCGCGCGCCACCGTCGTCACCTGGTCGGCGAAGGTCGCGAGCGTGTCGGTCATGGAGTTGATGGTGTCGGCGAGCGAGGCGATCTCGCCCTTGGCTTCCACGGTCAGCTTCTGCTCCAGGTCGCCGTTGGCCACCGCGGTCACCACCTTGGCGATACCGCGCACCTGCGAGGTCAGGTTGCCGGCCATGAAGTTCACGTTGTCGGTCAGGTCCTTCCAGGTGCCGGCCACGCCCTGCACGTAGGCCTGGCCGCCCAGCTTGCCTTCTGTGCCCACTTCGCGCGCCACTCGCGTCACTTCCGAGGCGAAGGAAGAAAGCTGGTCCACCATGGTGTTGATGGTGTTCTTCAGCTCCAGGATTTCGCCCTTCACGTCCACCGTGATCTTCTTGGACAGGTCGCCGGCGGCCACCGCCTTGGTCACGTCGGCGATGTTCCGCACCTGGGAAGTGAGGTTGCCGGCCATGAAGTTCACGTTGTCGGTCAGGTCCTTCCAGGTGCCGGCCACGCCCTGCACGTAGGCCTGGCCGCCCAGTTTTCCTTCGGTACCCACTTCGCGCGCCACCCGCGTCACTTCGGAGGCGAAGCTTCGCAGCTGGTCCACCATGGTGTTGATGGTGTTCTTCAGCTCCAGGATTTCGCCCTTCACGTCCACCGTGATCTTCTTGGACAGGTCACCAGCGGCCACCGCGGTGGTCACCTCCGCGATGTTCCGGACCTGGGCCGTCAGGTTGCCGGCCATGGAGTTCACCGAGTCGGTCAAGTCCTTCCACGTGCCGGCCACGCCCTGCACGTCGGCCTGGCCGCCCAGCTTGCCTTCGGTACCCACTTCGCGTGCCACCCGCGTCACTTCCGAAGCGAAGGACCGCAGCTGGTCCACCATGGTGTTGATGGTGTTCTTCAGTTCGAGAATCTCACCCTTCACGTCCACGGTGATCTTCTTGGAGAGGTCACCGGCCGCCACGGCCTTCGTCACGTCCGCGATGTTCCGCACCTGCGAGGTCAGGTTGCCGGCCATGAAGTTCACGTTGTCGGTCAGGTCCTTCCAGGTGCCGGCCACGCCCTGCACGTCGGCCTGGCCGCCCAGCTTGCCTTCGGTACCCACTTCGCGCGCCACCCGGGTCACTTCCGAGGCGAAGCTTCGCAGCTGGTCCACCATCGTGTTGATGGTGTTCTTCAGTTCGAGAATCTCACCCTTCACGTCCACGGTGATCTTCTTGGTCAGGTCCCCGGCGGCCACGGCCTTCGTCACGTCGGCGATGTTCCGCACCTGGGCCGTGAGGTTGCCGGCCATCGAGTTCACGGAATCGGTCAGGTCCTTCCAGGTGCCGGCCACGCCTTGCACGTCGGCCTGGCCCCCCAGCTTGCCTTCGTTACCCACTTCCCGCGCCACCCGCGTCACTTCCGAGGCAAACGAGGAAAGCTGGTCCACCATGGTGTTGATCGTGATCTTCAGCTCGGAGATCTCGCCCTTCACGTCCACGGTGATCTTCTTGGACAGGTCGCCGGCCGCCACCGCCTTCGTCACGTCGGCGATGTTCCGCACCTGCGAGGTGAGGTTGCCGGCCATGAAGTTCACCGACTCGGTCAGGTCCTTCCACGTGCCGGCCACGCCCTGCACGTCGGCCTGGCCGCCCAGCTTGCCTTCGGTACCCACTTCCCTTGCCACGCGGGTCACTTCGGAGGCGAACGAGGAGAGCTGGTCCACCATGGTGTTGATGGTGTTCTTCAGCTCCAGGATTTCGCCCTTCACGTCCACCGTGATCTTCTTGGACAGGTCACCGGCGGCCACGGCCGTCGTCACTTCCGCGATGTTCCGCACCTGGGCGGTCAGGTTACCGGCCATGGAGTTCACCGAGTCGGTCAGGTCCTTCCAGGTACCCGCGACGCCTTGCACGTCGGCCTGGCCGCCCAGCTTGCCTTCGGTACCCACTTCGCGCGCCACCCGCGTCACTTCCGAAGCGAAGGACCGCAGCTGGTCCACCATGGTGTTGATGGTGTTCTTCAGTTCGAGAATCTCACCCTTCACGTCCACGGTGATCTTCTTGGAGAGGTCACCGGCCGCCACCGCCTTGGTCACGTCCGCGATGTTCCGCACCTGCGCCGTCAGGTTGCCGGCCATGGAGTTCACCGAGTCGGTCAAGTCCTTCCAGGTGCCGGCCACGCCCTGCACGTCGGCCTGGCCGCCCAGCTTGCCTTCGGTACCCACTTCCCGCGCCACCCGCGTCACTTCCGACGCGAAGGACCGCAGCTGGTCCACCATCGTGTTGATGGTGTTCTTCAGCTCGAGAATCTCACCCTTCACGTCCACGGTGATCTTCTTGGAGAGGTCACCGGCCGCCACGGCCTTCGTGACGTCCGCGATGTTCCGCACCTGCGAGGTGAGGTTGCCGGCCATGAAGTTCACCGACTCGGTCAGGTCCTTCCAGGTGCCGGCCACGCCCTGCACGTCGGCCTGACCGCCCAGCTTGCCTTCGGTACCCACTTCCCGCGCCACCCGCGTCACTTCCGAGGCGAACGAGCGCAGCTGGTCCACCATCGTGTTGATGGTGTTCTTCAGTTCGAGAATTTCACCCTTCACGTCCACGGTGATCTTCTTGGACAGGTCACCCGCCGCCACGGCCTTGGTCACTTCGGCGATGTTCCGCACCTGCGCCGTCAGGTTGCCGGCCATCGAGTTCACGGAGTCGGTCAGGTCCTTCCACGTGCCGGCCACGCCCTGCACTTCCGCCTGGCCGCCCAGCTTGCCCTCGGTACCCACCTCGCGCGCCACCCGCGTCACTTCGGCGGAGAAGGTGCCCAGCTGCTGCACCATCTTGTTGATGGTCATGGCGGTGCGCAGGAATTCCCCTTCCAGCGCGCGGCCGTCGGCCTCCAGGGCCATCGACTTGGACAGGTCGCCCTGCGCCACCGCACCGATCACGCGCGCCACTTCGGACGTCGGGTGCACCAGGTCGGAGATCAGCGAGTTGATCGATTCGGCGGAGTCGCGCCAGAAGCCGCCGGCCGCCGGCATCGCCGCGCGTTCCTTCAGCTTGCCTTCCTTGCCGACGACGCGCGAGAGGCGGGCCAGCTCCTGCGACATGCGCACGTTCTCGGCCACGACATCGTTGAAGGCGTCCGCCACCTTGCCGAAGAGGCCGGTCCAGTCGTGCGGCAGTTCGGCGTGGACGTTGCCCTTCTTCACCTCGGTCAGGCTGGCCAGCAGCGTGCGGGTGCGGTCGCCGGCCAGCTCCACCTCGTCCAGCAGGTTGTTGACGCTCGCGACGTTCTCCTGCCAGAAGCCGGTGAGCTTCTCGTCGGCGATGCGCTTGCCCGCACGCGAGCCGCTGTGCGGGCCCGCGGCCACCGTCTTCAGGCGGGTGTTGGTGCGCGAGGTCTGGGCCGACAGGTCGTTGAACTCCGCGGCGATCTTGCCGAACAGGCCATCCCATTCGGTCGGCAAGGTGACGCCCTGCTCGCCTCTGCGGAAAGCGCTCAGCGCTTTCAGGATCAACTTGAGGTCGCCACCGTCGCGGTGGTCCGCCGCAGGCACCTTGGCCAGAACTTCCATGTCACTACCCCCGATGTAAGCAACTGTTGGCAGACCAACAGAGAGGAGGGAGGGTAGCGGACAACGCTTAGCGCGACAACACGACGGCGCCCGCGAATGGGCCGCAGAGCCAGCACTGGCGCGGGCTGTAGGAGCTCGACTACATGAAAAGGACGCGCAAGCCTACAGGGTCGCGGCACCGCCGCAACGCGCGCGCGCGGGGGGCGCACCGACGAAAAAAAGCCGCCCGCAGGCGGCTTTCCCGATACAGGTGCTTACCCTGAACCAGCTTACATCGGTTCCTTCTTGCCGGACGCGTACGTGTACAGCGTCGTCGCGGCGTTCTTCATCTCGCCGTTCGGCTCGAAGGCGATGTTGGCGGTGACGCCCTTGTAGTTGGTCTTGGCCAGTTCCTTGGTGTAGACCTTCGGATCCCACGAACCGGCACGCTTCATGGCGTCGACCAGCACGAAGGTGGCGTCGTAGGTGTACGGGCTGTAGACCTGGAACTGGTTCGGGTACTTCTTGTCGTACTTGGCCTTCCAGGCGGTGCCGCCGGGCATCTTGGCCAGCGACGCTCCGCCTTCGGCGCAGATCACGTTGCCCAGCGTCTTGGCGCCGGCAGCCAGCTTGATGATCTCGCTGGTGCAGATGCCGTCGCCGCCGAAGTACTTGACCTTGTCCATGCCCAGCTGCTCCATCTGGCGCAGCATCGGGCCGGCTTGCGGGTCCATGCCGCCGTAGAACACGGCATCGGGGTTCTTGGCCTTGATGGCGGTCAGGATCGCCATGAAGTCGGTGGCCTTGTCGTTGGTGAACTGCTCGTCGACGACGGTCATGCCCTTGGACACGGCGGTCTTCTTGAACACTTCGGCGACGCCCTGGCCGTAGGCGGTGCGGTCGTCGATGATGGCGACCTTCTTCAGCTTCAGCTTGTCGGCGGCGTACAGGGCCAGCGCAGCGCCCAGGGCGTTGTCGTTGGCGATGATGCGGTACGTCGTCTTGTAGCCGGGCTTGGTCAGGGCCGGGTTGGTGGCCGCGCCGGTGACGTGGGGGATGCCGCAGTCGTTGTAGACCTTGGAAGCGGGAATCGTCGTGCCGGAGTTCAGGTGGCCGACCACGCCGGCGACCTTGGCGTCGCACAGCTTCTGGGCGGCGGCCGTGCCCTGCTTCGGGTCGGCGGCGTCGTCTTCGGCCTGGATCTCGAACTTGACCTTCTTGCCGCCGATGGTGACACCCTGGGCGTTCAGGTCCTCGATGGCCATGCGGACGCCGTTTTCGTTGTCCTTGCCATAGTGCGCCTGCGCGCCCGACAGCGGGGCGACGTGACCGATCTTGACCACCGTTTCCTGCGCCATGGCCACGCCACAGGCGGCGGCAATGGCAGCAACGGCCGTCAGTCTCAGGTTGAATTTCATAAATCCTCCAGGGTTGGGAAAAGTTGAGATCGTTTTATGTGCTCAACGGGGCTGGAACATATCGCAATTTCCGGGCCCGAACCATAGGGAAAGGTTCTAGGGATTGACCCTCGGACCGCGTTGCACCGCGACCCGCACACAACGCGCGGCGCTCACTGGCGTTGACGCGCCTGCATCTCTTCGGCGACAGCGTCGGCCACGACCTGGCGCACAACGCCTTCGAGCCGTTCGCGCAGCAGCGCCGCGAGGTCTTCGCTGTGCTCCAGGATCACGGTGGCCATCGCCTCGCGCAGCTTGCGGTCCAGCGACAGGTCGACGCGCTGCAGCACGCGCTGCGCGATCTGGTCGGCCGAGGGGGCGGGGCCGGAGGCCGGCGCGAGCGGCGCCGGTCCGGTCTGCACGACCTCGGTGAGCGTGGGCACGAAACGGGGCGGCGTGCGTTGCGTGGCCATCAGCGTGCTTCCTTGCTCGCGACGTCGTGCCGCTTGATCGCATACCCGCGCGTCGCATAGTGCTTCCAGCGGTCGCGCGCGCGCAGCCGGTCGGCCTCGTCCTGCGACACCAGTTCGTTCAGGCGCTGGAAGCGCTCGAAGCCTTCGGGCACCGGGCCGCCCAGGTTGACGAGGACTTCCTGGTGCGGCGCGCCCCGCGGCGCCGCGGTCAGCACCACCGGGGACGCCGCCAGCACCCGCGGGTCGGCACCTTCGGCCTGGCAATGCGGGATGAAGTCCACCTGCGAGAAGGTCCAGAGGTCAGCGTCCAGGGTCCGCAGCGTGTCGGGGTCGCCGGTGACGACGACCCGCGAGCCCGCGCCCACGGCCCGCCGCACCAGGCGGCAGGCATAGCCCACGGAATCCGGCACGTTGAAGTGGAAGGTGACCTCGGTCATTCAGGCCGCGGCCTTGCTGCGCGCCGCCTTGCCCTGGCCCTTGGTGACCGCGCCGCCTTCCTGCGCGAGCAGGAATTCCAGCAGCAGGCCGACCGGGCGGCCGGTGGATCCCTTGCCCGCGCCGCTCTTCCAGGCGGTGCCGGCGATGTCCAGGTGGGCCCAGGGATAGTTGGGCGTGAAGCGTTGCAGGAACTTGGCCGCCACCACGGCGCCGGCGGCGCGGCCGGCCACGTTGGCGACGTCGGCGAAGTTGGTCTTCAGGCCCTCGGAATACTCGTCGTCCAGCGGCATGCGCCACACGGGGTCGAGCGCCGCGTCGCCGGCGGCCTGCAGCTGGCCGGCCAGGGCGTCGTCGCTGGCGAACAGGCCGCTGCGCACGCCGCCCAGCGCGATCACGCAGGCGCCGGTGAGCGTGGCGATGTCGACCACGGCCTTGGGCTTGAAGCGCTCCGCATAGGTCAGCGCGTCGCACAGGATCAGGCGGCCTTCGGCGTCGGTGTTCAGCACCTCGATGGTCTGGCCGCTCATGCTGGTGAGGATGTCGCCCGGCTTGTAGGAGCTGCCATCGAGCATGTTCTCGCAGCTGGGGATGATGCCGACCACGTTGACCTTGGGCTTGAGCTCGCCCAGCGCGCGGAAGGTGCCCAGCACGCTGGCCGCGCCGCCCATGTCGAACTTCATTTCGTCCATGTCGGCCGACGGCTTGATGGAGACGCCGCCGCTGTCGAACGTGATGCCCTTGCCCACCAGCACCACCGGCGCGTCGCCCTTGGCGCCGCCTTCGTGGCGCAGCACGATGAAGCGCAGCGGCTCGGACGAGCCCTTGGCCACGCCCATGAAGGAGCCCATGCCCAGCTTCTCGACTTCCTTCGGGCCCATCACTTCGACCTTGAAGCCGTGGTTCTTGGCCAGCTTCTTCGCTTCCTCGCCCAGGCGGGTGGGCGTGGCGTAGTTGGGCGGCAGGTTGCCCAGTTCGCGGGCGAATTCGATGCCGGTGGCGGCCGCCTTGGCGCGGCCGAAGGCCTGGCGCCCGGCGCCCGCGTCGGCCACGCCGACCACGACCTTCTTCAGCTCGCGGCCTTCCGGCTTGGACTTGGTGGTGACGTAGACGTAGCTGCTCTCGGCGGTGGCGCAGACCGCGGCGCGCACGGCTTCGTCGCCGCTGCCCGCGGGCAGCAGGATGGTCAGCTTCTTGGCCGCGGAGGCGCGCAGCACGCCGGCGGCAGCCGCCACGGCGGCCTGGATCTTCTTGCCCGAACCGTCGCCGGCGCCTGCCAGCAGCACGCGCGGCGCGGCGATGCCCTCGCAGCGGTAGGCCTGCAGCAGCTTGCCCGCCTTGGGCTCGAGGTCGCGCGCGGCCAACGCCGAGGTCACCAGTTTCGACACGGCATCCTTGCCGGCCTTGAAACCTTCGGTCACCAGCACCAGCAGCACGTCCGATTTCTCGGCGGCTGCTCCGGCCGCATCCAGGGTCTTGAGTTCGAAGTCCATAATTCCCGTTTTGTCCCGTTGTTGTATCCGCGCATGCCGCGCTGGCCGCCGATGTTATTCCATTCAACCGTACGCAAGGAACTGGCCCGCAGTTTCGGTGCCTCCCTGGTGGTCCTGGTCACCATCGTGATGACCATGACGCTGATCCGCACGCTGAGCCTGGCCAGCCGCGGCAGCGTCAACCCCGAGGAAGTGATGATGGTCATGGGCTACACGGTGCTCGGCTACCTGCCGACCATCCTGACCCTGTCGCTGTTCATCGCGATCGTCGGAACGCTCTCGCGCATGTACCGCGACAGCGAGATGGTCATCTGGTTTTCCGCGGGCCGCGGCCTGTCGTCGCTGGTCAAGCCCCTGTTCGGCTTTGCCTGGCCGATCCTGCTGGTCGTCGCCCTGCTGTCGCTGGTGATCTGGCCCTGGGCGAACCAGCAGACGCAGGTGCTGAAGGACCGCTACGGCAAGCGCGGCGACCTCGAGCGCGTCGCGCCCGGCCAGTTCCAGGAGTCGGCCAGCGGCCGCCGCGTGTTCTTCCTGGACAAGGACACGCCGGACAACAAGTCGGGCCGCAACATCTTCATCAGCAGCATAGAGCGCGACCGCGAGACGGTGACCTCGGCGCGCAGCGGCCACGTGGAGACCATCGGCGACAGCCAGTTCCTGCTGCTGCAGAACGGCCAGCGGCTGGAGAACTCGCTCAAGGGCGAAGGCATGCGCATCAGCGAATTCGAGGAGCACGGCAGCCGCGTGGCCGGCACCACGCTGACCGGCCTGGACGAAAGCCCGGCGCGCGCCCGCTCCACCCTCACCCTGCTGCGCGAACGCACGCCGGTGAACCGCGGCGAGCTGGCCTGGCGCCTTGGGCTGGCCCTGGCCGCCTGCAACTTCGTGCTGCTGGCCATCACGGTGTCGAGCGTGAACCCGCGTGTCGGGCGCAGCGGCAACCTGGTGTTCGCGCTGTTCGCGTTCGTCGTCTACGTCAACCTCCTGAACATGGGCCAGAGCTGGATCGCGCGCGGCCGCGTGGGCCTGGTGCCCTTCCTGCTGCTGCTGCATGGCGGCGCCTTCGTGCTGGCCGCCTTCTGGCTGGGCAAGCAGCACAACAACTGGTCGCTGGTGCCGCTGCTGCGCAGGTGGCGGGAAGCGCGGGAAGCGCGCGAAGCCCGCGGGGCGCAGGCATGAAGACCATCCGCCGCCTGATCTACGTCGAGATCCTCTACGCCGTCCTGTACGTCACGCTGGGCTTCCTGGCCCTCTTCTTCATCTTCGACCTGATCGACGAACTGCCGCTGATCGGCAAGGGCGTGGGAACCTACAAGCTGTCGCAGGCCATGCTGTTCGTCAGCCTGCGCGTGCCGGCCCACCTCTACGAACTGCTCCCCATCGCGGTGCTGATCGGCACCATCTTCGTGATGGCGCGCTTCGCCCAGAGCTCGGAATACACCATCCTGCGCACCAGCGGCCTGGGCCCGGTGCGGGCGCTGCGCACGCTGCTGCTGCTGGGGGTGGGCTTCACCGCCCTCACCTTCGCCGTGGGCGACTACCTGGCGCCCGCCAGCGACCGCGTGGGCCAGCTGTTCAAGGGCCAGGTGATCGACGGCGGCGTCTCGGTGGGCGGCACCGGCGCCTGGCTGAAGGAGCGGCAGCGCTACCTCTCGTACAACGTGAACGTCCGGGCGCTCACGGACAACAGCATGCAGAACGTGCGCATCTTCGAAGCGGATCCGCGCGGCTTCCTGGTGTCCATCACCCAGGCCCCCAAGGCGCGTTTCGAGGACGGCGCCTGGGTGCTGGAGAACGCCGAGCGCAGCGAGTTCGCGCTGGGCGAGCTGGAGCGCGCGCACGTGGAGCGCATCAAGGTGCCGTCGCTGCGCTGGCCCACCGAGATCACGCAGGAAATGGTCTCGGTGGCGCTGCTCAAGCCCGATCGCATGAGCACCATCGCCCTCTTCCAGTACATCCGCCACCTCGAGGCCAATTCGCAGACCTCGCAGCGCTACGAGATCGAGTTCTGGCGCAAGGTGTTCTATCCGCTGTCCTGCCTGGTGATGGTGGTGCTGGCCCTGCCCTTCGCCTACCTGCACTTCCGCACGGGCGGCATCACCAGCTACGTGTTCGGCGGCGTGCTGATCGGCATCAGCTTCTTCCTGCTGAACAACGTCTTCGGCTACATCGGCAACCTGCAGAACTGGAAGCCCTGGCTGGCGGCGGGGACGCCGGGCCTGATCTACACCATGCTCTCCCTGGGCGCCTTCGGCTTCCTGGTGCTGCGGCGATGAGCAAGGCCATCGTCCTGTTCGGCCACGGCTCGCGCGATCCGCTGTGGCGGCTGCCCATGGAAACCGTGGCGACCCGCCTGCGGACGCTGCAGCCCGGCGTGCCGGTGCGCTGCGCCTACCTGGAACTGGACACGCCCGACCTGGGCACGGCCGCCGGCGAGCTGGTGGCGGCGGGCGCCACCGAGGTCACCATCGTTCCCATGTTCCTGGGCACCGGACGCCATGCGCGCGAGGACCTGCCGGCCCTGGTACGCCAGTTGCAGGTGGTTTGCCCCACCGTCCGCTTCGTGTTGCAGGCGCCCGTCGGCGAGGACGCAAGGGTCGTGGACCTGCTGGCAAAGATTGCGATGGAATAAGACAGCGAGGCATAATGAATTTCTCTCTTAGAAGAAATTCAATATGAATCTGCATCAGTTTCGCTTCGTCCAGGAAGCGGTGCGGCGCAACTTGAACCTGACGGAAGCAGCCAAGGCGCTGCACACCTCCCAGCCGGGGGTCTCCAAGGCCATCATCGAACTCGAGGAAGAACTCGGCGTCGAGATCTTCGCCCGGCACGGCAAGCGCCTGAAGCGCGTCACGGAGCCCGGCCAGCACGTGCTGAAAAGCATAGAACTGATCATGCGCGAGGTGGGCAACCTCAAGCGCATCGGCGAACAGTTCAGCGCCCAGGACAGCGGCACCCTCTCCATCGCCACCACCCACACCCAGGCACGCTACGTGCTGCCGATCCCGGTGGCCAAGCTGCGCGAGCAATACCCCAAGGTGTCGGTCAGCCTGCACCAGGGCTCGCCCGACCAGGTGGCGCGGATGGTGCTGGACGAGATCGCCGAGATCGGCATCGCCACCGAGTCGCTCTCGGACTACCCGGACCTGGTCACCATGCCCTGCTACGAGTGGCAGCACGTGCTGGTGCTGCCCAAGGAGCATCCGCTGGCGAAGAAGGAGCGCGTCACGCTGGAGGACATCGCCGCCGAGCCGCTGGTGACCTACCACCCGTCCTTCACCGGCCGCACGCGCATCGACTCCGCCTTCGCGCAGCGCAAGCTGACCCCGCACATCGCGCTGGAAGCGATCGACTCCGACGTGATCAAGACCTACGTGCGCCTCGGCCTGGGCATCGGCATCGTCGCCGAGATGGCCGTGCGCGACGACGGCAGCAACGGCGACCTGGCCGTGCGGCCCCTGGGCACCCTGTTCGGCCACAACCTCGCGCGCGTGGCCTTCAAGCGCGGCGCCTACCTGCGCAACTTCGTGTTCCGCTTCGCCGAACTGCTGTCCGACCGCCTCGACCGCAACCTCATCGCCAAGGCCATGAGCGGCCACGGCAACGACTACGAACTGTGACTCCCGCACCATGAGCACCGAACGCACGCCCCCCATCGCCACCAAGTTCCCCACCATGGGGACCACCATCTTCACGGTGATGTCGGCCCTGGCCGCCGAGAAGAACGCCGTCAACCTCGGCCAAGGCTTCCCCGATTTCGAATGCGACCCCAGGCTGGTCGACGCCGTGAGCCAGGCCATGACGATGGGCCTGAACCAGTACCCGCCCATGACCGGCGTGCCGGTGCTGCGCGAGGCGGTGGCCGCCAAGATCGAGGCGCTGTACGGCCGCAAGTACGACCCGGCCAGCGAGATCACCATCACCGCCGGCGCGACGCAGGCGATCATCACGGCCATCCTCGCGATCGTGAAGCCGGGCGACGAAGTGATCGTGCTGGAGCCCTGCTACGACAGCTACGTGCCCAACATCGAGCTCGCCGGCGGCAAGGTCGTGCGGGTGCCGCTGACGCCCGGAACCTTCCGGCCGGACTTCGGCAAGATCGCCGCGGCGCTGTCGCCGCGCACCCGCGCCATCCTGGTGAACTCGCCGCACAACCCGAGCGCCACGGTGTGGACGCGCGAGGAGATGCTGCAGCTGCAGGACCTGCTGGCGCCAACCGACGTCTTCGTGATCAGCGACGAGGTCTACGAGCACATGGTCTTCGACGGCCAGCTGCACCAGAGCGCCGCGCGCTTCCCCGGCCTGGCGGCGCGCTCGCTGATCGTCTCGAGCTTCGGCAAGACCTACCACGTGACCGGCTGGAAGATCGGCTACGTGGCCGCGCCCGCCGCCCTGACCGCCGAATTCCGGAAGGTCCACCAGTTCAACGTCTTCACGGTCAACACGCCGATGCAATACGGCCTGGCCGCGTACATGGCCTCGCCGGAGCCCTACCTGCAGCTGCCGGCTTTCTACCAGCGCAAGCGCGACCTGTTCCGCGAAGGCCTGGGCCGCACGCGCCTGAAGCTGCTGCCCAGCCAGGGTTCGTACTTCCAGTGCGTGGACATCTCCGCCGTCAGCGACCTGGGCGAGGCGGACTTCTGCAAATGGGTCACCAGCGAGATCGGCGTGGCGGCGATTCCGCTGTCGGCGTTCTACGGCAATGGCTTCGACCAGCGGGTGGTGCGCTTCTGCTTCGCGAAGAAGGACGAGACGCTGCAGACGGCGCTGGAGCGGCTGGCGAAGCTCTAGGTCGTTCACTGAGAAATCCGCCAAGGCGGATTTCTCAGTGGTCTAAACGGTGTGGAGGAGCCCGGCAAAGCCGGATCTCCTCCACAAGGGAGACCGGTCTGCGCGATGCTCCGTCCGGTCTACGTGCCGCTGCGCGGAGAGAACACCCGGGACAATGCGAGGATCGCGCGGAATATCATGCAGCGCGGTCCCACTTGTGGAGAGGATCCGGCTCTGCCGGGCCTCTTCACACTGACTAGTCCACTCTGGAATCGCGTAGCGATTTCAGAGTGCGGCCTCAACACTGGATCGAATTGCGGCAGAACCGCTCCAGCTCCCGCACCACCACCTGCCCGCTCACCGCATTGCGCGCCTTGCTGCCCACCTCCAGGCTCAGTTTCGCCTGGTACTTCTGGAAGAACTCGTCGAACAGCTCGCCCCCGAGCGTGGCATAAGCGGTGAGGCTGTCCACGCGGGGATCGTAGGAGAGCAGCACGGCGCACAGCGGCTGCCGCGCCGGGCCTGACAGCACTTCGGCGCCGCGGGCGGGATCGTATTGGCTGTGTTCCGCGCAGCAGTGGATCAGGCCATCCTGCACGCCGCGCTGCGCCCGCGTCTTGCGGAAGCTGATGAAGCTGACGTCGCGGGTCGGGTAGACCAGCTGGTGCGCGCAGATGGCGGAAAACGCCACGATGCTGCGCTTGCTGCCCACGCCGCCCGGCCAGCTGTAGGCGCTGCGGTCGTGGGTGCTCAGCGCATTCGGCTGCGCCGGCTTGCCCAGGTCCAGCAGGAACACCGGCGTCGCTTCGAAGGGATAGTGGAAGACGTAGTTGGCCTGGACCTTGAGTTCCGAGGCCTTGAGCGGGTCGCCGCGCTCGTTGACCAGCAAGGCCGGCGCATAGGCCTTGGGTTTCGCATCGGCCGCCCAGGCCGGCAGGGCGGCGGCCAGCGACATCCCGGCCGCACCCGCCGAGCAGGTCTCCATGAAACTGCGTCGGTCCATCGTTGCTTTGTACTCCCGCCGGCCGGCGGCGAACAGGGGGAGAAACGCAGAAGCCGAAAGCTTCAACTATTCAGCTGGGCCCAGACCTTCTCGAGCCGCTTGCTGCTCACCGGCTGCGGCGTCTTCAGCTCCTGGGCGAACAGACTCACCCGCAGCTCTTCCAGCAGCCAGCGGAAGTCCTGCATGCGCTCGTCGGCCACGCCCTTGCGCTCGGCCACCAGCCGCCAGTATTTCTGCTCCTGGGGCCGCAGTTCGGCCAGGCGCGTGCCGTCGCGCGCCGGATCGGCGCGCAGCTTGTCCAGGCGCAGCACGATGGCCTTCAGGTAACGCGGCAGGTGCTGCAGGCGCGCCCAGGGCGTCGCGGCCAGGAAGCGCTTGGGCACCAGCCGTTGCAGCTGTTGCAAGGCATCGGCGGTGGCATCCGGCTGGATCTTCGTGTCCTTGATCTTGCGGGCGGCGGCGGCGTAGTCGGCCAGGATGCTGGCGGCCAGGCGCGCCACTTCGTTGGCGATCAGCGTCAGGCGGCCGCGGCCTTCGTCCAGCCGCTTCTTGAAGTCGGCCGCGTTGGCGGGCAGCGGATCGAGCAGGAAGGCGCGGTCCAGCGCCACCTCGACGATCTGCTCGCGCAGTTCTTCCAGCGTTCCCAGCGGCAGGTAGGCCACGGCCATCTTCTGCAGGTCCGGGATGTTCTTTTCCAGGTACTTGAGCGCGTCCTTCAGCTGCAGCGCGAACAGGCGGCGCAGGCCCGCGCGATGCTTCGCGGCGGCCACCTCCGGCTCGTCGAACACTTCGATCGTCACCGCATCGCGGCCATCGATCAGCGCCGGGAAGCCGACCAGCGAAGTGCCGCCCTTGCGCACTTCCATCAGCTCGGGCAGCTCGCCGAAGGTCCAGGCCGTGTGCCTCTCGGCCGTGGACCCTCCCCCTGCCGTCGCAAGGCTGGGCGGTGGGCTCGCGACGGCGGCGGACCTGGCTGGCGTTGCGGGCGCCGCCTCCACCTGCTTCGCGACCTTCAAGCCCGCCAGCGCCTGGAAGGCGCCGCGTGCCTGCGCCCCCAGCTCGGACTTCAGCGCCGCCAGGTTGCGCCCCATGCCCAGTTGGCGCCCGTGCTCGTCGACGATGCGGAAATTCATGAACAGGTGCGCCGGCACCATGTCCAGCTTGAAGTCGGTGCGCTTCACGTCCAGGCTGGTTTCGTCGCGCGCGAGTTTCAGCAGCGCATCGGTCAGGCCGCCGAGCGCCCAGCGTTCCGGCGTGGACAGCAGCGCGGCGATGCGCGTGGCCGACTCCGGCAGCGGCACGAAGCGGGAGCGCGGCCGCTGCGGCAGGCTTTTCAGCAGCGCCTGGATCTTGTCCTTCAGCATGCCGGGCACCAGCCACTCGGCACGCTCCTCGTTCACCTGGTTCAGCACGTAGAGCGGCACCGTCACCGTGATGCCGTCGCGCGCGTCGCCCGGCTCGTGCAGGTAGGTCGCCGCGCAGTCGATGCCGCCCAGGCGCACCGTCTTCGGGAAGGCGTTGCTGGTGATGCCGGCCGCCTCGTGCCGCATCAGCTCCTCGCGCGAGAGCTTCAGCAGGTCCGGGTTGGCGCGGCTCGCCTGCCGGTACCAGCCTTCGAAGGTGGCGCCGCTGTAGACGTCCTTGGGCACCTGCTGGTCGTAGAAGGCGTAGATCAGCTCCTCGTCCACCAGCACGTCCTGCCGGCGCGACTTGTGCTCCAGCTCCTCGACCTGCCGCACCAGCTTCTGGTTGGCGGCCAGGAAAGGCAGGCGCGTCTCCCATTCGCCGGCGACCAGGCCTTCGCGCAGGAAGATGTCGCGCGCGCCGTGCAGGTCGGCGCGGGCAAAGGGCACGCGTCGGCCGCTGTAGATCACCAGGCCGTACAGCGTGGCCCGTTCCAGCGCCATCACTTCGGCCTGCTTCTTCTCCCAGTGCGGATCGAGCAGCTGTTTCTTCAGCAGGTGGCCGGCGACTTCCTCCACCCACTGCGGCTCGATGTTGGCGATGCCGCGGCCGAAGAGCCGCGTCGTTTCGACCAGCTCCGCCACCACCACCCAGCGCCCCGGACGCTTCTTCAGGTGCGCGCCCGGATGGCGGTAGAACTTGATGCCGCGCGCGCCCAGGTAGGCCTCGTCGTCTTCCAGCTTGAAGCCGATGTTGCCCAGCAAACCAGCCAGCATCGACTTGTGGAGCTGCTCGTAGCTGGCGGGCTGGTCGTTCAGCTTCCACTTGTGCTCGGTCACCACCGTCAGCAGCTGGCTGTGGACGTCGCGCCATTCGCGCACGCGCCGCACGTTGACGAAGTTCTGGCGCAGCAGCTGCTCGTACTGGCGGTTGGACAGGCGATGGTCCGTGCCGTGGCCGCCGCGGGCCTGCTCGAGCCACTGCCACAGGCGCAGGTAGCCCGAGAACTCGCTCTTCTCGTCGTCGAACTTGGCGTGCTGCTGGTCGGCCTGCGCCTGCAGCTCCATGGGGCGGTCGCGCACGTCCTGCAGCGACAGCGCCGATGCGATCACCAGCACGTCGGCCAAGGCGCCGCGCTGGCGCGCCTCCAGGATCATGCGGCCCACTCGCGGGTCCAGCGGCAGGCGGGCCAGCTCCGCGCCCATGGGCGTGAGCGCGTTGTCGTCGTCCACCGCCCCCAGCTCGTTCAGCAGCTGGTAGCCGTCGGAAATCGCGCGGCCCGAAGGCCGGTCGATGAAGGGAAAGTCCTCCACCGCGCCCAGGTGCAGCGACTTCATGCGCAGGATCACGCCCGCCAGCGACGAGCGCAGGATCTCCGGGTCGGTGAAGCGCGGCCGCGCGGTGAAGTCCTTCTCGTCGTAGAGGCGGATGCAGATGCCGTTGGCGACGCGGCCGCAGCGGCCCGCCCGCTGGTTCGCCGCGGCCTGGCTGACCGGCTCCACCAGCAGCTGTTCCACCTTGCTGCGGAAGCTGTAGCGCTTGACGCGGGCGGTGCCGGTGTCGATCACGTAGCGGATGCCCGGCACCGTCAGCGAGGTTTCCGCCACGTTGGTGGCCAGCACGATGCGGCGGCCGCCATGCGTGTCGAACACGCGGTCCTGCTCGGCCTGCGACAGCCGCGCGAACAGCGGCAGCACTTCGGCGTTGCGCGTCAGCGCGTCGTGCGCGAGGTGCTTGCGCAGGTGGTCGGCCGCCTCCCGGATTTCGCGCTCGCCCGGCAGGAACACCAGGATGTCGCCGGGCGCGTTGCCGCGCCAGAGCTCGTCGACCGCATCGGCGATCGCGTCGTTCAGGTCGAACTCCCGCGTCTCCTCGAACGGCTGCCAGCGCTGCTCCACCGGGAACATGCGGCCGGAAACGTAGATGACGGGCGCCGGCCCCTTGGCGGACGCGAAGTGCTGCGCGAAGCGTTCGGCGTCGATGGTGGCCGAGGTCACCACGATCTTCAGGTCCGGCCGGCGCGGCAGCAGCTGCCGCAGGTAGCCGAGCAGGAAGTCGATGTTGAGGCTGCGCTCGTGCGCCTCGTCGATGATGATGGTGTCGTAGGCCTTGAGCAGCGGGTCCGACTGCGTCTCGGCCAGCAGGATGCCGTCGGTCATCAGCTTCACCGACGCGTCCTTGGCCAGCCGGTCCTGGAAACGCACCTTGAAGCCGACCACTTCGCCCAGCGGCGTTTCCAGCTCCTGCGCGATGCGCTTGGCGACGCTGGAGGCGGCGATGCGGCGCGGCTGCGTGTGGCCGATCAGGCGGCCCTTGCCGTCCGGCGCATTGAGCTTGCCGCGGCCCATGGCGAGCGCGATCTTGGGCAGCTGGGTGGTCTTGCCCGAGCCGGTCTCGCCGCAGACGATGACCACCTGGTGGGCGGCCATGGCTTCCATGATCTCTTCGCGCTTGGCGGAAACCGGAAGCGCTTCCGGGAAGGTGATTTTCAGCGAGGCAGGCAAGGCGGAACGGCGGACCAAAGCCTGGGATTATCGGGCCTGGGGCTCCTGCGGCGGCAGCTCCGCGATCTGCTGGAGCCGCGGGTCGAAGAAGGCCAGGCGGCTGGCATAGCTCCAGGCCGTCTGGGCCATGGCGCGTGCCGTCGCCACCGCCTGCGCCGGCCGCACCTGCGTGCTGGTGGACAGCACGCCGATGCCGATCTCGGCCACCCAATGCGTTGCGCCGGCTTCCAGCCGCGGGGCGTCGCGGCCGGTGCTCAGGGCCAGCGGGCGCGCCAGGCGCTCGCGCACCACGCGCGCCAGCTGGGACAGCCGCCGCGCGTCCTCGGCGTTGCGCACGATGAGGAGGAAGCCGTCCTCGCCGAGCCGGCCCATCTCCACGTACTGCGGCACGCAGCGGCGCAGCCGCCCGGCGCAAACGAAGAGCGCATGGTTGAAGGCCGCGCGGCCATGCAGGTTTTCCAGCGCGTAGAGGTTGGCGATGCAGACCGCGATCACGCCGATCGGGCGGCTCGCGCCGCCTTCGCGGCGAAAGAACATCTCGCCGACCATCTGCCCGGTCTCGCTGTGGGAGCGCATGCGCGTCACCGGGTCGTAGCTCGGGCCGTGGGCCATCACCTCGGCCAGCTCGATCAGGTAGGAATAGCGTTGCCAGAGCACCGCGGCGATCACGCACAGGTAGGCGATGCCCGAGACCGCGCTGATCGCGTGCACGGGCCAGCGGGTGGTGCGGCTGAGCGCGATCCAGCTCAGGCCCGCGATCGCCACCAGCATGAAGACCAGGCCGGCCACCGCCGACCACCCGGCGCGGTCGCCCCGGGCGGCGCCCCGCATGGCGATCACGAGCATCGCGGCGCCCACTGCCAATGCGAGCACCGAGCTCATGGCCAGGGCCTCGCCGGCGTCCACCAGCCAGCCCGCCGCCAGCACCGCGGCGCCGGAGGCCAGCAGCAGGACGCGCGCGCGCCGGCCGACGGCATGTTGCCGCAGCATGCCGAAGGTGGACATGAGCATCCATGCCAGGCTCACGGCAGCGGCCACGGCGACGTGCGCGAGCACGCGGGCTTCGACCGCGCCTTCGATGGGCAGCCAGCCCAGGTAGGCCACCACGAAGGCGGCGGAGACGACGGAGGTGAGGCCCGCCATCAGGGCCACGCGGCGGTGCGAACGCGCGAAGGCGGCGAGCGACAGCACCAGCATCAGCGATGCCGTGCAGAAGAAGGCTCCCCAGAACGCCGCCGCAACCCGGTCCATGTATGGCGCTAGATGACGCTCGGCACGGGCAGCGGACCGGGTGCGGTCGCCAGGTCTTCGGGCGGCAGTTCGGCGATCTGCCCCTGCGTCTGGTCGTAGAAGGCCAGCCGGCTCGAATAGCTCCAGGCGGTGCGCGCCATCGCCCGCGCCGTCGCCACCGCCTGCGAAGGCCGCACCTGCGTGTTGGTGTTCAACACGCCGATCCCGAGCTCGGCGACCCAGTTCGTCGCCGACGCCTCCAGGCCCGCGGGGTCGCGGCTGGTGCTCAGGGCCAGCGGCCGCGACAGCCGCCTGCGCACCTGGCGGGCCAGTTGCACGATGTGCTCCATGCTTTGCGGGTTGGACAGCAGCAGCAGGAAGCCGTCTTCGCCGAGCCGCCCCATCTCCACGTATTGCGGCACGCAGCGGCGCAGCCGCCCGGCGCAGACGAACAGCGCGTGGTTGAAGGCGGCGCGGCCATGCAGGTTTTCCAGCGCGTAGAGATTGGCGATGCTGACCGCGATCACGCCGATCGAGCGGCTGGGCCCGTCCTCGCGCCGGAAGAACAGGTCGCCCACCATCTGCCCGGTTTCGCTGTGCGAACGCATGCGCGTCACCGGGTCGTAGCTGGGGCCATGGGCCATCACTTCGGCCAGTTCCAGCAGGTAGGAATAGCGGCGCCACAGGGCCGAAGCCATCACGCTCAGGTAGGCCATGCCGGCCACGGCGCTGACTGCATGCACCGGCCACCAGGTGCTGCGGCTGAAGGCGATCCAGCTCAGGCCGGCCAGCGCCACCAGCATGAAGGCCACGCCCAGCACGCTGGTCCAGGCCAGGCGGTCGCCGCGCACCGCGCTGCGAAAGGAAACGACCAGCATCAGCAGGCCGACGCCCACGGCAACCAGGGAACTCAGGCCCAGCGCCTGCCCGGGCCGCAAGGTCCAGCCCGCGGCGATCACCAGCAGCCCCAGGCCGACGAGCGCGGCCACGATGCGCCGGGCGCTGGTGCGCTGGCGCAACAGGCCCAGCATCGCCAGCAGCATGAGGGCCAGCGAGACGGCGGCGGCCATGGCCACGTGGGCCAGCAGGCGCGCCTCGGTGGCCGGCTCGAAGGGCAGGAAGCCCAGGTAGGCGATGACGAAGGCGGCGGAGACCACGGCCGACAGCCCCGCCGTCAGCGCCACCTGCCGGTGCGAGCGCACGAAGGCGACCAGGGATAGGGCCAGCATCAGCACCGCGGTGCCGAAGAATGCGCCCCAGAAGCCCGCGGCCAGTGCGTCCATCCCCACACGATAACAAATACCGCCGAGCACTCCCTTACACTGACGCGTTCGCTTTTCCGTCGACCGATGTCCGCCATCTTCAATTTCACCTTCGTGCCGTGGTTCCGCTCGGTGGCGCCCTACATCCACATGCACCGGGGCAAGACCTTCGTGATCGGGATGGCGGGCGAGGCGGTGGCTTCCGGCAAGCTGCAGCACATCGCGCAGGACCTGGCCCTGATCCAGAGCATGGGCGTCAAGGTGGTGCTGGTGCACGGCTTCCGGCCGCAGGTGAACGAGCAGCTCAAGGCCAAGGGCCATGCCGCCCGCTACTCGCACGGCATGCGCATCACCGACGAAGTGGCGCTCGACTCGGCACAGGAAGCCGCCGGCCAGCTGCGCTACGAGATCGAGGCCGCCTTCAGCCAGGGCCTGCCCAACACGCCCATGGCCGGCTCCACGGTGCGCGTGATCTCGGGCAACTTCATCACCGCGCGCCCGGTCGGCATCGTCGACGGCGTCGACTTCAAGCATTCCGGTCTGGTGCGCAAGGTCGACGTGGCCGGCATCACCCGCACGCTGGACTTCGGCGCGATGGTGCTGCTGTCGCCCTTCGGCTTCTCGCCGACCGGCGAGGCCTTCAACCTGACCATGGAAGAAGTGGCGACCAGCGTGGCCATCGCCCTGCAGGCCGACAAGCTGGTGTTCCTGACCGAGATCCCGGGCATCCGCGTCAAGCCGCTGGAGGCCGAGGGCGAGGACAACCCGATCGACACCGAGCTGCCGTTGGCGGCGGCGGAGCAGCTGCTGGCCAGCCTGCCCGCGGCCCAGAACCCGAGCGACACCGCCTTCTACCTGCAGCACTGCGTGAAGGCCTGCAAGGCGGGCGTCGAGCGCAGCCACATCATTCCCTTCGCCACCGACGGCTCGCTGCTGCTCGAGGTCTACGTGCACGACGGCATCGGCACGATGGTGATCGACGAGAAGCTGGAGGAACTGCGCGAAGCCACGGCCGACGACGTGGGCGGCATCCTGCAGCTGATCGAACCCTTCGAGAAGGACGGCACGCTGGTGAAGCGCGACCGCACCGAGATCGAACGGGACATCGCCAACTACACCATCATCGAGCACGACGGCGTGATCTTCGCCTGCGCGGCGCTCTACCCTTACCCGGAAGCGAAGACCGGCGAGATGGCGGCGCTGACGGTGTCGCCGCAAAGCCAGGGCCAGGGCGACGGCGACAAGGTGCTGCGCCGCGTGGAGCAGCGCGCCCGCGCCATGGGCCTGGAAAGCATCTTCGTGCTCACGACGCGCACCATGCACTGGTTCCTCAAGCGCGGCTTCGTGCAGGTCGATCCCGACTGGCTGCCCGAAGCGCGCAAGCGCAAGTACAACTGGGACCGGCGCAGCATGGTGTTCGTCAAGAAGCTGTCCTGAGCACCTGGCAGGGGCCGGCTGCACCGCCGTGACCCTGCCGGCAGGGCTGGCCGACAGGGGCGCCGCGGCGTATCGTTGCCCTTGGGGCGTCCTACATCGCCCGCGCTGCCCGACTACAGCAAGCCGCCGTGGCCTGCCCTAGCTTGCAAAGGAGACCGCCATGCCGTCCTCCGTCTTGACCATGCACACCACGCCCTTGCAGGAGGTCCGCATCCCGGCGGGCGAAGCCTGGCTGTACGGCGACCTCGGGCTGCCGGCGGAGTTCATCGGGCTCGTCCTGTTCGCGCACGGCAGCGGCAGCGGCCGCCACAGCGCGCGCAACCGCCTGGTGGCGCAGCGCCTGCAGCAGGCGGGCATCGCCACCCTGCTCTTCGACCTGCTGACCGTGCAGGAAGAAGAGGTCGATGCGCACACCCGCCAGCACCGCTTCGACATCGCGCTGCTCACGCGGCGCATGGAAGAAGCCACGCTCTGGGCGGCGGCACAGCCTGCGGTGCAAGGCCTGCCGATCGGCTACTTCGGCGCCAGCACCGGCAGCGCGGCCGCCTTGATCGCTGCCGCGCAACTGGGCCAGCGGGTGGCCGCCGTCGTGTCGCGCGGTGGCCGGCCCGACCTGGCGGGCAGCGCCGCGCTGGCCGCGGTCACCGCGCCGACCTTGCTGGTCGTCGGCAGCCTGGACCGCGAAGTGCTCGCGCTCAACGAGCAGGCGCTGGCGCACCTGCAATGCGAGAAGCGCATCGCCATCGTCCCCGGCGCCACCCACCTGTTCGAGGAGCCGGGCACGCTGGAACAGGCCGCGACGCTGGCCGCCGCCTGGTTCAGCCGGCACCTGCTGCGCACGGAGCAGCTGGCATGAGCGCGGCGCCGCGCCTGCCCTACACCGACCGCCAGGAGGGCGGCCGGGTGCTGGCGCAAGCGCTGCAGCACCTGCGCGGACGCGCGGGTCTGCTGGTGCTGGCCCTGCCGCGCGGCGGCGTGCCGGTCGGGTACGAGGTCGCGCGCGAACTGGGAGCGCCGCTGGACGTGCTGATCGTGCGCAAGCTGGGCCACCCCAACCACGAGGAATATGCGATGGGCGCCATTGCCAGCGGCGGCATCCGGGTCATGAATCCTGAAGCCGAGCGCTACGTCAAGCCGGCCGAGGTGGAGCGCATCGCGCGGCGCGAGCAGGCCGAACTGGAAAGGCGCGAGCTGCACTACCGCGGCGACGCCGGGCCGCTCGTCCTGTCGGGCCGGGTGGTGATCCTGGTCGACGATGGCCTGGCCACCGGCTCCACGATGCGCGCGGCCGCGCGCGCCGTGCGGCAGCAGGAGCCGGCATGGACCTGCATCGCCGTGCCCGTGGGTGCGCCGGAAACCTGCGAAAGCCTGCGCGCGGAGGCCGACGAAGTCGTGTGCCCCGCGCAACCCATTCCCTTCCGCGCGGTCGGGCTCTGGTACCGCGCTTTCCCGCAGACCGGCGACGAGGAAGTCCGCCGGCTGCTGGCCGATGCGCGGCAGGCCCTGCCGGCCGCGGCCATGCCGCATGGAAGTTGAAGCATGAAGTTCCTCGCTCCCAACAAGGATGCCGCCCTGCTGGAGGGCCTGCGCGGCCACTTGCGTCCCCTGCCCGGCTACGCGGCCGACGACAACGCGCTCGTCGACCGCATCGCGGCCGCCCGGCTCGTGCTGCTCGGCGAAGCGAGCCACGGCACCCACGAGTTCTATGCCGAGCGCGCGGAGCTCACCAGGCGCCTCATCACGCACCATGGCTTCGGCGCCGTGGTGGTCGAAGCCGACTGGCCCGATGCCTGGCGCGTGAACCGCTACGTGCGCGGCGCGTCCGATGACGCCGATGCGGCGGCGGCGCTTTCCGGCTTCGAACGCTTCCCGACCTGGATGTGGCGCAACACCGTGGTGCGCGACTTCGTCGAATGGCTGCGCGAGCACAACCGCGCCTTGCCGGCGTCGCAGCGTTGCGGCTTCTACGGCATGGACCTGTACAGCCTGTACCGTTCGATGGCAGGCGTGCTGGCCTACCTGGACCGCACCGATCCGGAAGCGGCGCGGCGGGCGCGGGCGCGCTACGCCTGCTTCGACCACTACGGCGAGGACAGCCAGGCCTACGGCTACGCGGCCAGCTTCGGCCTGCAGGCCAGTTGCGAGGACGAAGTGGTGCAGCAGCTGCGGGAACTCAATCGCAGGATGGCCGACGCGCCGGCGGGCTCCGGCGAAGAGCGCGACGACGCCTTCTTCGCGCAGCAGAACGCGCGCCTGGTGCGCAATGCCGAGGAGTACTACCGCACCATGTTCCGCGGCCGCGTCTCGTCCTGGAATTTGCGCGACAGCCACATGGTGGAGACCTTGCAGGCGCTGGAAAAGCATCTCGGCCAACGCGGGGCCGCCTCGAAGATGGTCGTCTGGGCGCACAACTCGCACCTGGGCGATGCCAGCGCCACCGAGATGGGCGACCAGGGCGAGTGGAACGTCGGTCAGCTGGCGCGCGACCGGTGGGGCGCGCAAGCCTGCCTGGTGGGCTTCAGCACGCACCATGGCAGCGTGACGGCCGCTTCGGAATGGGACGGCGCCGGTGAACGCAAGCTGGTGCGGCCGGGCCTGCCGGGCAGCTTCGAGGACCTCTTCCACCAGGCCGACGAGGAGCGCTTCTGGCTCGACCTGCGCGGCGAGGCATCACTGCGAGACCTGCTGTCCGAGCGCCGCTTGCAGCGCGCGATCGGCGTCATCTACCAGCCGCAGACCGAGCGCATGAGCCACTACTTCCACACCCGCCTGCCGGACCAGTTCGACGCCATGATCCACATCGACGCGACGCGGGCCTTGCAACCGCTGGCCCCGGAGCCGGAATGGCATGCCGGGGAAGTGGCGGAGACGTATCCGTCCGGGTTGTGAGCGGGGACGCCGTGGTGCGCCCGCAGGCGAACCGCGGCAGGGCTCAGGCGAAAGCGCGGCGCGAGGAATTGGTGCGCAGCTGCCGCGCGATCAACACCAGCCCCACCACCGCGATCGCCACGAAGCACAGGAACGACCAGTTCGCGATCGACAGCCCCAGGAAGGTCCAGTCGATCTTGGTGCAGTCCCCGCTGCCGCGGAAGATCATCGGGATCGCGCGCTTGAGGGGGAAGGTCTCGATCATCCCGTAGATGTCGCGGCCGCAGGACGCGACCTCGGACGGATACCACTGCAGCCAGCTCTGGCGCGCCGCCACGAAGGCGCCGCCGCCGGCCAGCAGCGTCATGAGGGCCGCGCCGGCTACGTGAACGCCGCGCCCGCGGAAAGAAGCCGCGATGCCCGCCACCAGCGCCACCAGCACCAGCGCGTAGCGCTGCACGACGCACATCGGGCAAGGCTCGAGCCCCACCACGTGCTGCAGGTACAGGCCGAAGGCCAGCATGGCCACGCAGGCCAGCGCGATCGCACCCAGGATGCGCCGCGGCGCCGTATCGAACCAGTTCAAGACCATCCGTCGTTCCCCATCCAGCCTGCAGGCCGGCGGATCCGGCCTTCAGCTCTCCACAAAGACACGGGCGCGCCGCGGCGTCACCACCAGCGTCTCGCCCTCCCGGAAGCCCATTTCGTTGAATTGCTGCGCAGGGATCTGCGCCTCGATCACGGACTCCGGTGCCGCATTTTCCACCGTTTCGACCGGAATCAGTTCCAGCCGGGCGATGGGTCCGACCACGATGGCGCGCGAGAGTTGCGCCACGATGCCGCGCGGCCGACCGGCGGCGTCCACGCCGGCACCGGCGGTGTAGCGCTCCACGTCCAGGTCGTGCGGCCGCACGTAGGCAAAGGCTTTCTGGTTCTGGGCGCCGGCATGCTCGGGGGAGGACAGCTGCAGGCCTTCCAGGTGCACCTCGCCCTCGTGGGCGCGGCCGTGGAACAGGTTGACGTCGCCCAGGAAGCCGTAGACGAAGGGGCTGGCCGGATGGTCCCAGACCTCCTGCGGCGAGCCGACCTGCTCGATGTTGCCGGCGTTCATCAGCACCACCCGGTCGGCCACTTCGAGTGCCTCCTCCTGGTCGTGCGTGACGAAGATGCTGGTGACGTGCAGTTCGTCGTGCAGCCGGCGCAGCCAGCGCCGCAGTTCCTTGCGCACCTTGGCGTCCAGCGCGCCGAAAGGCTCGTCCAGCAGCAGCACCTTGGGCTCCACCGCCAGCGCGCGCGCCAGGGCGATGCGCTGGCGCTGGCCGCCGGAGAGCTGGGAAGGAAAGCGGTCGGCCAGCCAGTCGAGCTGCACCAGGTTCAGCAGGTCGTGCACCTTCTTCTTGATCTGCTCCTCGCTCGGGCGCTGGCCGCGCGGCTTGACCCGCAGGCCGAAGGCCACGTTCTCGAACACGGTCATGTGGCGGAACAACGCGTAGTGCTGGAACACGAAGCCGACCTGGCGCTCGCGCACGTGCACGTCGGTGGTGTCCTCGCCCGAGAACAGGATGCTGCCGCGGTCGGCCGTCTCCAGGCCGGCGATGATGCGCAGCAGCGTGGTCTTGCCGCAGCCCGACGGGCCCAGCAGCGCGACCAGCTCGCCGGAAGCGATGTTCAGCGAGACGTCGCGCAGGGCCTTGAAGTCGCCGAAGTTCTTGCTGACGTTGCGGATTTCGATGCTCATGGGGTGCCTTTCACCGCGGCGGGCACGAACTCGGGGGCGGACTCCTCCGCCGCCTGCAGCTCGCGCTCCTGCCGCCATTCCGCCACCGACTTGATCACCAGCGTGACCAGGGCCAGCAGCGCCAGCAGGGAGGCGACGGCAAAGGCCGCCACCGACTGGTATTCGTTGTAGAGGATCTCGACGTGCAGCGGCATGGTGTTGGTCTGGCCGCGGATGTGGCCGGACACCACCGACACCGCGCCGAACTCGCCCATGGCGCGGGCGTTGCACAGGATCACGCCGTAGATCAGGCCCCACTTGATGTTGGGCAGCGTGACGTGGCGGAAGGTCTGCCAGCCGGTCGCGCCGAGCACGATCGCGGCCTGCTCCTCGTCGTTGCCCTGCGCCTGCATCAGCGGGATCAGTTCGCGGGCGATGAAGGGAAAGGTCACGAACACGGTGGCCAGCACGATGCCCGGCACGGCAAACACGATCTTGATGTCGTGCGCCTGCAACCAGGGGCCGAACCAGCCTTGCGCGCCGAACACCAGCACGTAGATCAGGCCCGCCACCACCGGCGACACCGAGAACGGCAGGTCGACCAGGGTGGTCAGGAAGGCCTTGCCGCGGAATTCGTACTTGGCGATGCACCAGGCGGCGGCCACGCCGAACACCAGGTTCAGCGGTACCGCGATGGCGGCCGTGACCAGGGTGAGGCGAATCGCCGCCCAGGCGTCGGGCTCCTTCAGCGCTTCCAGGTAGGCGCCCAGGCCCTTGCGCAGCGCCTCGGTGGCGACGGCGGCCAGCGGCAGCACCAGGAACAGCAGCAGGAAGACGAGCGCGATGCCGATCAGCGTCCACTGCACCCAGGGAGCTTCGGTGGTGGTGACGCGCTTGCGGGTCAGGTCGGTGGCCATGTCAGTGGGCTCCGCTGCGCTTGCGCTGCCAGGCCTGCAGGGCGTTGATCACCAGCAGCAGGACGAAGGAGAACAGCAGCATCACCACGGCCACCGCGGTGGCGCCGGCGTAGTCGTACTGTTCGAGCTTGCTGATGATGATCAGCGGCGTGATCTCCGAGACCATGGGCATGTTGCCGGCAATGAAGATCACCGAGCCGTATTCGCCGATCGCGCGGGCGAAAGCCATCGCGAAACCCGTGAGGAGCGCGGGCAGGATGGATGGCAGGATCACGCGCAGGAAGGTCTGCAGGCGCGTCGCGCCCAGGCACATCGCGGCTTCTTCCAGCTCGCGCTCCGACTCTTCCAGCACCGGCTGGACCGTGCGCACCACGAAAGGCAGGCCGATGAAGATCAGCGCGATCACCACGCCGTTGGGATTGAAGGCCAGCTTGATGCCCAGCGGCTCCAGGTACTGGCCGATCCAGCCGTTGCCGGCCAGCAGCGCGGTGAGCGAAATGCCGGCGACGGCGGTCGGCAGCGCGAACGGCAGGTCCACCAGCGCGTCGACGATGCGCTTGCCGGGAAACTTGTAGCGCACCAGCACCCAGGCCACCAGCAGGCCGAAGACGACGTTGACCAGCGCGGCGAGGAAGGAGGCGCCGAAGGTCAGGCGGTAGGAGGCCACGACCCGCGGCGAGCTGACGGCGGCCCAGAACTGGTCCCAGTTGAGCGTGAAGGTCTTGAGGACCAGCGCCGACAGCGGGATCAGGACGATCAGGCACAGGTACGCAAGCGTGTAGCCCAGGGTCAGGTTGAACCCGGGCAGCACTTTACTGCTGCCGGCGCGTGAAGTGGATGGCGCCGCTGCCGGTCCGCCCGGCAGCGGCGCCGCAAGGGCCCCGCTCATGGTCGGCTTACCTGACGGTGTAGATCTTGTCGAACTGGCCGCCGTCGTTGAAGTGCACCTTCTGCGCCTCCGACAGCGAGCCGTACAGCTCCTGCACCGTGAACAGCTTCACCGGCTTGAAGGTGGCGGCGTATTTCTTCAGCACCGCGGCGTTGCGCGGGCGGATGCTGTGCTTGGCGGCGATCTCCTGGCCTTCTTCCGAGTACAGGAAGTTCAGGTAGGCCTTGGCCAGCTCGCCGGTGCCCTTTTTCGCCACGGTGCGCTCGACGACTGCCACGGGGTTCTCGGCGACGATGCTGACCGAGGGATAGACCACGTCGACCTTGTCGTTGCCGAATTCCTTGTTGACGGACTCGACTTCGGATTCGAAGGTGATCAGCACGTCGCCGGTATTGCGCTGCAGGAAGGCCGTGGTGGCGTCGCGGCCGCCGCGGGCCAGCACCGGCACGTTCTTGTACAGCTTGCTCACGAAGTCGGCAGCCTGCGCGTCGGTGCCGCCCTTCTTCTTGACGTAGCCCCAGGCGGCCAGGTAGGCATAGCGGCCGTTGCCGCCGGTCTTGGGGTTCACCACCACGACCTGCACGCCGGGCTTGACCAGGTCGTCCCAATCCTTGATGCCCTTGGGGTTGCCGTTGCGGGTGAGGAACAGCATGGTCGACGTGGTCGGCGCCGCATTGTCCGGGAAGCGCTTGGCCCAGTCCTTGGCCACGATGCCCTTGTCGGCCAGGAATTCGACGTCGGTGGTGGTGTTCATGGTCACCACGTCGGCGTCGAGGCCGTCGGCGACGGCGCGCGCCTGCGCGCTCGAGCCGGCATGCGACTGCTCGATCTTCACGTCCTTGCCGGTGGTCTTCTTGTAGTAAGGCACGAAGGCCGCGTTGATGTCCTTGTAGAACTCGCGGGCGACGTCGTACGAGACGTTCAGCAGGGTCTGGCTCTGGGCGGAGGCGATGCCGCTGGCGGCGAGCGCCGCGGCGGCGAGGAACGACTTGAACTTCATTGCTTACTTATTCGGTTGCGGGGTGATGCGGAGATAGGGGCGGACGGCCTTGAAGCCCTTCGGGAAGCGCTCGGCCAGTTCCTTCGGGTCCTGGAGCGACGGCACGATGACGACATCGTCGCCCTGCTTCCAGTTGGCCGGCGTCGCGACCTTGTGGCTGTCGGTCAGCTGCAGCGAGTCGATGACGCGCAGGATCTCGTCGAAGTTGCGGCCGGTGGAGGCCGGATAGGTCAGCGTGGTGCGGATGACCTTCTTCGGGTCGATGATGAACACGCTGCGCACCGTGGCGTTGGCCAGCGAGTTCGGGTGGATCATGTCGTACAGGGTGGCGACCTTCTTGTCCGCATCGGCGAGGATGGGGAAGTTGACCGTCGTGTCCTGCGTCTCGTTGATGTCCTTGATCCAGTTGCGGTGCTGGTCGACCGGGTCGACGCTGACGGCGATGGGCTTGACGCCGCGCTTGGCGAACTCGCCCGACAGCGCCGCCGTCCGGCCCAGCTCGGTCGTGCAGACGGGGGTGAAATCGGCCGGGTGCGAGAACAGCACGACCCAGGAATTGCCGGCCCATTCGTGGAAGCGGATGGGACCTTCGGTGGAGTCCTGGGTGAAATCGGGGGCGGTGTCGCCGAGGCGCAGGGTAGCCATCATCAACCTCTTGTCGGGTGGGACAAGGAGTTTGGGGGCGGTCCTATCAAACCCCAACGAATATATCGTTGTATGTTTATATGTCAGAGCAGGGGTCGAAGCTCCCGCGCCGCCTCGAACAGCAGCGGCAGCAGGTCTTTTTGCATCACTTTCGGCTCCAGCCTCTGCGGTGGCGCGACCACGTTGAGCGCCGCGACCGTCCGCCCTTCCATGTTCCGCAGGGGCACCGCCAGCGCGTGGACGCCCAGCTCGTGCTCCTCGCTGGCCATGGCCCAGTCCTGCGCGCGCACCTCCTCGACCAGCGCCCGGAACTTGCGCGCATCGACGGTGGTGTGCGTGGTCAGGCGCGGCAGTTCCCTGCCCTTGAGCCAGGCATTGAATTCGGTGCGGGTCTTGGCCGCCAGCAGGACGCGGCCGGTCGACGTGGCATGGGCCGGCAGGCGTGCGCCCAGGTGCAGGCCATAGGCGAGCATGCTGCGCGAGCCGCTGCGGGCGATGATGACGACCTGGTCGCCGTCCAGCACCACGGCGGAGAAGGACTCGCCGGTCAGCGCGGCCAGGCGGTTCAGGGTCGGCTGGATCACGCGCGGCAGGCGCGCGGAAGCCAGGTAGCTGCCGGAAAAGCGCAGCACCTTGGGCGCCAGCCAGAAATAGCTGCCGTCGGTTTCCAGGTAGCCCAGGTGTGCGAGCGTGAGCAGGTGCCGCCGGGCCGCGGCGCGCGTGAGGCCGGCGCGCTGCGCCGCCAGCGTGGCGTTCAGCCGCTGCCGCTCGGTGTCGAAGCTCTCCAGCACGGCCAGGCCCTTGGCCATGCCTTCGATGTAATCCGCCTTGGCGATCGTCATGTCGGGGTCCGTTGCGCGATGATCGCGCAAGCGGGGCAATGATCGCACAACCGGCGCGCCCGCCCCTGGCTTCGCGAAGGCGCCGCTCCTAAGCTCGGGGGCAGGAGACACACCCATGCGAACCCAGGTTGCCATCATCGGCGCCGGCCCCTCGGGCCTGCTGCTCGGCCAGCTGCTGCACAAGGCCGGCATCGCCAACATCATCGTGGAGCGCCAGAGCGGCGAATACGTGCTGGGCCGCATCCGCGCCGGCATCCTGGAACAGGTGACGGTCGACCTGCTGCGCGAAGCGGGCGTCGGCCGGCGCGTCGACCGCGAGGGCATCGTCCACCACAGCATCGAGCTCGTCTTCGGCGGCGTGCGCCATCCCATCGACGTGCACGGCCTGACCGGCGGCAAGGTGGTGACGGCCTATGGCCAGACCGAGCTCACGCACGACCTGATGGATGCGCGCACCGCGCAAGGACTGCCGACGGTCTACGAGGCGGCCAACGTGTCCATTCACGGAATCGACGGCACGCGCCCGACGGTGCGCTACCAGAAGGACGGCGCCACGCACGAGATCGAGTGCGACTTCATCGCCGGCTGCGACGGCTTCCACGGCGTCTGCCGCCAGACCGTCAAGGACTCCGTGCGGGAATTCGAAAAGGTCTATCCCTTCGGTTGGCTGGGCGTGCTCTCAGACACGCCGCCGGTCTCGCCGCATGCGATCGTCTACGGCAACAGCGAGCGGGGCTTTTCGCTTTGCTCCATGCGCAGCATGACGCGCAGCCGCTACTACGTGCAGTGCCCGCTGGACGACAAGGTGGAGGACTGGAGCGACCAGCGCTTCTGGGACGAGCTGCGGCGACGCCTCGACCCCGAACTGGCCGCGAAGATCGTCACCGGTCCCAGCATCGAGAAGAGCATCGCGCCCCTGCGCAGCTTCGTGGCCGAGCCGATGCGCTTCGGCCGCCTGTTCCTCGCCGGCGACGCGGCGCACATCGTGCCGCCCACCGGCGCCAAGGGCCTGAACCTCGCCGCCACCGACGTGAAGTACCTGTCGGGTGCGCTGATCGAGCACTTCCGCGAGAGGAGCGACGCCGGCATCGACACCTACTCGCAGCGATGCCTCAAGCGCGTGTGGAAGGCGGAGCGCTTCTCCTGGTGGCTCACCACGCTGATGCACCGCTTCCCGGACACCGAAGGCTTCGGCCAGCGGGTGCAGGAGGCGGAGCTGGAGTACCTGGTGAACTCGCGGGCGGCGTCGACGGCGCTGGCGGAGAACTACGTCGGGCTGCCGCTCTGACGAATCAGTCCGCGAACTTGCCGCCGGCCTTGATCACGGGCCCCCACTTGTCGATCTCCGCCTTCAGCCACGCGTGCAGGGCCTCCGGCGTATTGCCGGCATCCGGCACGATCTCGGCGCCAAGTTCGTCCATGCGCTTGATGACGTCCGGATCCTTGAGCGCGGTGCGCACGGCCGCATTCATCTTGTCGAGGACGGGCTTGGGCGTGCCCTTGGGCGCGTAGATGCCGTGCCAGACGACGACCTCGAAGTCCTTCAGGCCCTGTTCCGCCAGCGTGGGCGCATTGGGCAGCACCTTCACCCGGCTCTTGGTCGTCACGCCATAGAGCTTGACGTTGCCGGCCTTGATCTGCGGCACGGTCTGCGTGGTCTGGTCGCACAGCACGTCGACCTGCCCGCCCAGCAGCGCGTTCATCGCGGGGGCGGTGCCCTGGAACGGCACCTCGGTCACCTGCACGCCGATGGCGCGCTGAAACATCATGCCGCACAGCTGCGACACGGCGCCCAGGCCGGCATTGGCGAGGTTGATCTTGCTCTGGTTGGCCTTGATGTAGGCCACCATCTCCTGCAGGTTGTTGGCCGGGAAGTCCTTGCGGGCCAGCATCGTCATCGGCACTTCGACGGCCTGGCTGACGAATTCGAAGTCCTTCAGCGGATCGAAGGCCAGCTTGCGGTACAGCGCCGGCGCGGTGGCCATGCCGTTGTGGTGGATGAAGAAGGTGTAGCCGTCCGGCGCCGCCTTGGCGACGTAGTTCGCCGCCACGGTGCCACCCGCCCCGAGCTTGTTCTCGACCACGATGGTCTGGCCGAGCGACTTGGTCATGGCAGCGCCCAGCGTGCGGGCCACGACGTCGGTGGGGCCGCCGGCCGCGAAGGGCACGACCAGGGTGATGGGCTTGGTGGGCCAGGCGCCCTGCGCCTGGGCGACCGCTGCGGTGGCGATGCCCAGCAGCGCGATGATGGTTGGCTTGAACTGCATGCGTGTCTCCTGTAATGCGGGGCACAGCCTAGGGGCCGCGGCCTTCCACCGCATCGGGGCCTACCACTAGCACCCGCATCTAAGGCGCGGCGGGGAAGTCCAGGTGCACGGTCGTGCCCTGCCCGGGCGCGCTGACGATGGTCAGGTCGCCGCCCAACTGCTGCATCATCCCGTAGACCTGCGCGAGGCCCAGGCCGGTGCCGCCCTCGCCCTTGGTGGTGAAGAAGGGCTCGAGGGCGCGGCGCCGCACGGCCTCCTCCATGCCCGGTCCGTCGTCCTGCACGCTCAGGCGCACGAGGTCGGGCCGGCCGGCGCGTTCGCCGGTTCGCAAGACGATGCGGCCGCGCCCGCCGGCCGCATCGCGGGCATTGGCCGTGAGGTTGATCAGCGCCACCTCGAGCTGGCTGCGGTCGAGCCGGCAGCGCGCCGGCCGCGGCTGCAGTTCCGGCACCAGCACCATGCCCTGCCCGGCGGCCTGCTCCAGCAGCGGCAGTACCGAAGTCACGGCGTCGTTGAGGTCCGCCTCCACCACCACCATCTCGCGCTTGCGGGCAAACGCCATCAGCTGGCGCGTCATCTCCGTGCCGGTCGCCACGGCGCGCTGCGCACGTTCCAGCACGCGCGCGGGCGGCGGGCCCGAGCCGCGCTGCAGCAGCTCGAGGTTGGTGGCAACGATGGCCAGCACGTTGGCGAAGTCGTGCGCGATGCTGCCGGTCAGCTGGCCCAGGGCTTCCATCTTCTCGCCCTGCGCCAGCCGCTCGCGCACGCGCTGGCGGTGCTCCTCCGCGCGCAGGTACTGCGCCACGCCGGCCGCGAGCAGCAGGGCCAGCACCACCAGTCCCCCGGCTGCCGCTGCGGCCAGGTGCCGCCAGCCCGCCAGCACGACATCGAGGTCCTGCGACAGCGTCACCACCAGCGGCTGCTGCTCCAGGGCGTCGTAACTCAGGATGCGCTGGTAGCCGACCGGTCCGCCGCTGGTGATGTAGACGCCGCGCGCGGCGCGCGTGAGGTGCGTGCGGAACAGCGGGAAGTCGGCGTAGCTGCGGCCGATGACGCCGGACTCGGCGGGGAACTGCGTCACCAGCCGGCCGTCGCGGTGGAACAGCGCGATCTGGTGGCCCGGGCCCAGGCCCACGCGCTGGTAGAGGTCGGCGAAATAGCGCAGCTGGAGGGCGGCAACGACGATGCCCTCGAAGCGCTGGCCGTCGCCCAGGCGGCGCGTGGCGGCCACGAACCACCCGGTGCCCGAGCGGCTTTGCAGCGGCGCCGAGAGATCGCGCACGCGCGCGAGATCGGCCCGGTGGGCTACGAAATACCCGCGGTCTGCCAGCGAGACGTTCGGCGTCTTCGGGTAGTCGGTGTCGTGCAGGATGAAGCCGTCGGGTCCGATCACGAACAGCGCCCGCACATACGGCATGTCCTTCAGCCGCGCCTGCATCAGTGCGCGCAGCTCGGCGTCGTGGCGCGGCAGCGGCTCGGCAGCCAGGTGGCCCGCCACCTCCTGCAGCACCAGGTCCACCACCTGCAAGGTGCTGGCGGTCTGCGCTTCCATCAAGGCGGTGGTGGCGGCGGCGGCCAGGCGCGCGCGCGCGATGGCGGTGGTTCGCTCGTGCCAGACCGCCGCCGTTGCCACGGCGGCGACCAGCAGCCAGGCCAGCAGCGCGAGCGCGATCACCGGCCGGGCGGGCACCCGCAGCCACGGCAACATCGAATGGTCCCCTCTCGCGGACGTCCGCCGCGCAGGCCCGATTCTAGGCAGCGCGGGAGCCGGGACCTAACGGGATTTGCGCGGAGGCTTGGCGGCGCCCGTCACGCGCGGCGGCAGGCCGGTGTGCTGCGTGAGGATGCGGCCGCGCGCGGGCTTGGCGGGTGCCGCGGTGGAGTTCTTGCGCCGCGGGCTGGCGTAGCTGCCGTCCGTGAGCGGCTGGTAGGTCGGCACCAGGTGGTGCTTGCCATTGCCGATCAGGTCGGCGCGGCCCATGGCCTTGAGCGCGTCGCGCAGCATCGGCCAGTTGTTCGGGTCGTGGTAGCGCAGGAAGCCCTTGTGCAGGCGGCGGCGCCGCTCGCCGCGCACGATGTCCACGCCTTCGCTGTCGCGCGTCACCTTGCGCAGCGTGTTCTTGCCCGAGTGGTACATCGCCGTGGCCGTGGCCATCGGGCTCGGGTAGAAGGCCTGCACCTGGTCGGCGCGGAAGCCGTTGCGCTTGAGCCAGAGCGCGAGGTTCAGCATGTCCTCGTCGCTGGTGCCGGGGTGCGCCGCGATGAAGTACGGGATCAGGTACTGCTCCTTGCCCGCCTCGGCCGAAAACTTCTCGAAGAGCTGCTTGAACTTGTCGTAGCTGCCGATGCCCGGCTTCATCATCTTCGACAGCGGGCCGGCCTCGGTGTGCTCGGGCGCAATCTTCAGGTAGCCGCCCACGTGGTGCTGCACCAGTTCCTTCACGTACTCGGGCGACTGCACCGCCAGGTCGTAGCGCAGGCCGGAGCCGATCAGCACCTTCTTGATGCCCTTGAGCGAACGCGCGCGCTGGTAGATCTTGATCAGCGGGCCGTGGTCGGTGGTGAGGTTCTGGCAGATGCCGGGGTAGACGCAGCTGGGCTTGCGGCAGGCGGCCTCGATCTCCGGGCTGCGGCAGCCCAGGCGGTACATGTTGGCCGTGGGGCCGCCCAGATCGGAGATCACGCCGGTGAAGCCCGCCACCTTGTCGCGGATGTCCTCGACCTCCTGGATGATCGATTCCTCGCTGCGGCTCTGGATGATGCGGCCTTCGTGCTCGGTGATGGAGCAGAAGGTGCAGCCGCCGAAGCAGCCGCGCATGATGTTCACGCTGAAGCGGATCATCTCCCAGGCGGGGATCTTTTCCTGGCCGTAGGCCGGGTGCGGGGCGCGCGCGTACGGCAGGCCGAACACGTGGTCCATCTCCGCCGTGGTCAGCGGGATCGGCGGCGGCGTCAGCCAGACATCGCGCTCGCCGTGCGCCTGCACGAGCGCGCGCGCGTTGCCCGGATTGGTCTCCAGGTGCAGCACGCGATTGGCGTGCGCATAGAGCACCGGGTCCGACTTCACCGCCTCGTACGAAGGCAGGCGGATGACCGTGCGGTCGCGATTGAGCTTCACGCGCGGATTGGCGACGAACTGCACCGTCTTGGGCGGCTCGCCGCCCTCTTCCTTCGCGCAGGACTGGCCCTGGGCCTTGGCCTGGTCGGCGATGGTGAGGTAGGGATTGACGTGGTCCTCGACGCGGCCCGGCGCGTCGACGCTGGTCGAATCGATCTGTAGCCAGCCGTCCGGCGTTTCGCGGCGCACGAAGGCAGTGCCGCGCACGTCGGTGATCTGGGCCACGGGCTCGCCGCCGGCGAGGCGGTGCGCAATCTCGACGATCGCGCGTTCGGCGTTGCCGTACAGCAGCAGGTCGCACTTGGCGTCGAGCACGATGCTGTGGCGCACCTTCTCCGACCAGTAGTCGAAGTGCGCGATGCGGCGCAGCGAGCCTTCGATGCCGCCCAGCACGATGGGCACGTCCTTGAAGGCTTCGCGGCAGCGCTGGCTGTAGACGATGGCGGCGCGGTCGGGGCGCTTGCCGCCCACGTCGCCGGGCGTGTAGGCGTCGTCGCTGCGGATCTTCCGGTCGGCGGTGTACCGGTTGATCATCGAATCCATGTTGCCCGCGGTCACGCCCCAGAACAGGTTGGGCTTGCCGAGCGCCTTGAAGGGCTCGGCGCTGTGCCAGTCCGGCTGCGCGATGATGCCCACGCGGAAGCCCTGCGCTTCCAGCGTGCGGCCGATCACGGCCATGCCGAAGCTCGGGTGGTCGACGTAGGCATCGCCCGTGACGAGCACGACGTCGCAGCTGTCCCAGCCGAGCGCTTCCATTTCCTGCCGGTTCATCGGCAGGAACGGCGCGGGGCCGAAGCGATGCGCCCAGTACTTGCGGTAGCTGGTGATCGGCTTCGCGGCGCGCGCGAAAAAGGAAACGTCGACGGGGGCGTTCATTCGGTCTCTTCGGGGGGAACCGCGCATTTTAGGTGCACGGCCGTCTCCGGACCGGCGCATGGTTATTACTTTCGGATGAGCTAGCACGCCGTTGTGCACCGGACACCACATACAACTTGCAACAACTAGGCGCCACTGGCATCCTGCCAGCTCATCCTCAGGGAAGGCATGACATGCGGAATCTGAAGGTCGTCGTACGGCTGGGGCTGGCCTTCGGCGTGCTGCTGGCCATCTCCCTGGTGGCCATGGGCGTGGCCTTCCACGGCCTGCGCGCGGTCGAGGAGCACGCCAGCGTGCTGGCCCGCGACAACGTCGCCCTGCTCAATGCGGCCTCCGCGATGCGGGCGGCCCAGCTCACCGAAGCGGTGGCCATCCGCGACTTCGTCGGCCAGACCGACGTCGATCGCCAGCGGGCCGCCCACGAAGCCCTGAAGGCCTCCGAAAAGGCCTACCTGGACGCGGCCGCCGCGCTCGAGCGGCTGGGCGGCGGTGAGCAGGCCGACAGCCGCGTGCGCGCGCTGGTGGCCAAGCTGAAGGACGCGAACAAGCCGATCGCCGCCAAGCTGCACGACGCCATGGAGCTGTCCGACCAGGCCGAGTACGCGCCGGCGCAGGCCATCGTCTACAACGACCTGCGTCCGCTGCAGGCCGCGCTCGGGGCCGACCTGCAATCGCTGGTCGACCTCACCACCGGCCTGGCGCACGAGCGCGCCGAGGCGGGCCGCAAGCAGGCGACGCAGACCGAGTGGCGCTTCATGTTCGTCACCCTGTTCGGCATCGCCCTCGGCGTGGCCGCCACCTGGGTGATCACCCGCGGCATCGTCCGGCCCCTGCACTTCGCGGCGAAGACGGCCGAACGCGTGGCCGACGGCGACCTGCGGCTGACCGTCAAGAAGTCCTACCGGGACGAGACCGGGCGAGTGGTCGCGTCCCTGGGCAGCATGCAGGCACGCCTGAACGCGCTGGTGCGCGCCATCCGCGACAGCGCTTCGGCCGTGAGCGGGGCCTCCCAGCGCATCTCGGTCGGCAACACCGAACTGGCGGCACGCACCGAGGAACAGGCCGCTTCGCTGGAAGAAACCGCGGCCAGCGTCGAGGAGCTGACGGCCATCGTCAAGCAGAACAGCGACGGCGCCGGCAAGGCCAGCCAGCTGGCGCGCGAAGCGTCCACGCTGGCAACCGACAGCGGCCAGGCCGTGCAAGGCGTGGTGCAGACGATGGAAGGCATCCACCAGTCGTCGCGCAAGGTGTCGGACATCGTGGGCGTGATCGACGAGATCGCCTTCAAGACCAACCTGCTGGCCCTCAACGCCGCCGTGGAAGCAGCGCGCGCCGGCGAACATGGCCGCGGCTTCGCCGTGGTGGCGGCCGAAGTGCGCATGCTGGCGCAACGCAGCGGCGAGGCGTCGCGCGACATCAAGCAGCTGGTGTCCCAGGCCGTCGGCCAGGCCCAGCAAGGCAGCCAGGCCGCGGTGCGCGCGGGCGAATCGATGGCCAAGGTGGTGCGGGTCGCGCACGACGTCGCGCAGCTGGTGGCCGAAATCGCGCGCGCCAGCGGCGAGCAGCGCGCGGGCATCGAACAGGTCAACACCACCATCGGCCAGATGGATGCCGCCACGCAGAGCAACGCGGCGCTGGTGCAGGAAATCAACACGACGATCGAGTCGCTGCTGGCACAGGCCGGCGAACTCGTGGCCGCCACCAGCCGCTTCCGGCTGGACGAACACGAGGACAGGGCCGAAGACCGGGAAGATGAAGCCGGCGAGATCTCCGACCTGACACCGCTGGACGCGGTGACCTGGTCGCACGAAGCGGTCCGGGCCTGAGCGGCCCGGGCTAGGCTTCCCGGCTCGCGCGGTCCAGTTCCGCCAGGTCTTCCGGCGTCAGCGCAAGGCGCACCGCACGCACGAGTTCCTCGAGTTGCTGCAGCGAGGTCGCACTCGCGATCGGCGAAGTCACGGCCGGTTGCGCCAGCAGCCAGGCGATGGCGACCTGCCCCGGCTTGCAGGACTGGCGCTTCGCCACCGCATCGAGCGCAGCCAGGATGCGCAGCCCGCGCGGGTTGAGGTACTTCTGCACCGTGCCCTTGCCGCGCGCGCTCTTGCCCGCATCCTCGGGCGTGCGGTACTTGCCGGTGAGGAAGCCCGCGGCCAGCGCGTAGAAGTTGATGACCGCTATGGATTCCTTCTGGCACAAGGGCGCGAGTTCGGCCTCGAAGCCGGCGCGGTCGTTCAGGTTGTACAGCGGCTGCAGGCTTTCGTAGCGCGGCAGGCCCAGCCGCTTGCTGGTGTCCAGAGCCTGCGCGAGCCGCGGCGCGCTGTAGTTGGACGCGCCGATGGTCCGCACCTTGCCCTGCTCGATCAATTGCGCGAAGGCTTCCAGCGTGGCTTCCAGCGGCGTCGCTTCGTCGTCCTTGTGCGCCTGGTACAGGTCGATGCAGTCGACCTGCAGGCGCCGCAGCGAATCCTCCACGGCCTGCCGGATCCTTTGCGGCGCCAGGCCGATGCGGCCCTCGCCCATGTCCATGCCCACCTTGGTCGCGATCACGACCTGGCTGCGCCGGCCGCCGGCCTTGAGCCATTTGCCGATGATGGTTTCGGATTCGCCACCGGCATGGCCGGGCACCCAGCGGGAGTACACATCGGCGGTGTCGATGAAATTGAAGCCGGCATCGAGCCAGGCGTCGAGCAGCGAGAACGAAGTGCGCTCGTCGGCCGTCCAGCCGAAGACGTTGCCGCCGAAGCACAGCGGCGACACGCGCAGGGCCGACCGGCCCAGGGGACGCAGGTTCATGGGGACCTCCTGCGGCCGATTATGGAGTGCGCGCCTTGTCGCGCGCCTGCGCGATCAGCGGCAGCACGGTGTCGGCGTCGCCGGCGCGCGCGATGAGGGCCAGCGCCAGCATGGCGAGCATCAGTTCGCTGCGTTCCTCGCCCACGTCGGCCAGCGCATGCGCGAGCGCGGTGTAAGCGCGGTCGAGATCGGCTTCGTTCATGCGAGTCCCTTCTGCTGCAGGCAGGCGAGCAGCGGCGCCGGGTCGAGGCCACGCCAGCGTCCCAGCACGTAGCCGTCGGGACGCACCAGCACGAGGCCGGTGGCATGGGGTTCCGGGAGCCCGTAGCGTTCGCGCGCCTGGCCTTGCAGGTCGGTCACCACCGCGAGGCCTGGGCGTTCGATGGTGGGCGCAGCTTCACCGAAGACCAGGCAGGTGAAGTCGCGGCCGAACATTTCGCTCAGGTGGCGGACCGGCCGTCCTGCCAGCTGCGCCTCCGGGGCGGGCATTCCCGGCGCTGCGCCCTCGCCTCGCCACTCGCCCACGCTGGGACCGTTCAAGGCCGAGTCGCGGTACGCGACCGGCGCCGATTGGCGCGGATTGATCAGCGAGCGCACGGCAGCGTCGTCCAGCGCGAGGCGCAGCGTCGCTTCGCGCAGCAGGCGGAAGGCGAAGTCCGGCGGCGCCATGAACTCCGTGCTCTTCGCGCCGTAGGCGATGTTTTCGCGGGCGGCCTGGACGCGCTCCGTCGAATAGGTGTCCAGCAATCCGGGACCGGCGCGGCCTTGCAGCACGCGCGCGAGCTTCCACGCCAGGTTCGCGGCATCGTCCAGTCCGGAGTTGAGGCCGCGCACGCCGAAGATCGGCACCAGGTGCGCCGCATCGCCCGCGAACAGCACGCGGCCGTGCCGGTAGGCGGGCAAGGTCAGGCACTTGGCGTTGTACATCGACGCCCACAGCATCTTCCACGGCGCATGCTCGCCGATCATCGTGAGATGGCTTTGCACGCGCGGCAGGATGTTCCCGGGCTGCAGCGCCTCGGCGGCGTCCTCGTCGTCGCGCAACTGGTAGTCGATGCGCCAGACGTCGTCCGGCTGGCGGTGCATCAGCAGCGTCGAGCCGGGATTGGAAGGCGGATCGAACCATGCGAGCCGCTCGACCGGCCTTTGCGTGGCCTGCACGATGTCGACGATGACGTAGCGTCCCTCGTACTGCGTGCCTTCGAGCTGCAGCCCGAGCTGTTCGCGCACCGTGCTGCGGCCGCCGTCGCAGGCCACCACCCAATCGGCATGCACCCGCTGGCGCCCGCCCGCAGTCTCGACTTCGACCTCTACGCCCTCCTCCTTCGGCGCCACCGCACCGACGCGCGACGCCCACGCCACGCGCGCCGGACCGGTCGCCAGCGCTTCCGCGACGAACTGCTCGACGTAGAACTGCTGGATGTTGACCATGGGCGCGAAGCGCTCGGTCGGGTCGCTGGGCATGCGGAAGTACAGCACCTCGGCGCCACGGTAATAGCTGCGCCCACCGGTCCAGGGCAGTGCCTTGGCGGCGAGCGCCGCCCCCGCGCCGGCCCAGCCGAGGATCTCCTGCGAGCGGCGCGAAATGCAGATCGCGCGGCTGCCCGTGCAGTAGCCGTCGTCGGCTTCGACAACGAGGCTGTCGATGCCCTGGCGCGCCAGCAGCGCGGCCAGCGCCAGGCCCACCGGCCCGCCGCCGGCGATCAGCACCGGCACGTGCGCCGGCAGGCATTGCGATGGGGACACGCGCGCTCCGTTGGTTGCGCGCGGACTATAACCAGCCGTCAGTCCGGGCGCGAACGCAGCTGCCCGCGGATCTCGCCATCGGGATGGGCCGCGGTATGGATGTTGACGTACCACTGGCCCGATTCGAGCTGCGTCGCCTGCTCCGGCGTGATCCGCAGCTGGCCGTTGATGGTGGCCGGACGCACGTCCAGCGGCACGATCGCGGGCGCGTTCTGTCCCGGTCCCGCCGGCCCGTGGATGTGCGCGGCGGTGGCCTTGCCGCTCAAGCCGTTGGCCGTCACGCGCCAGTGCAGCATGTTGCTGCGGGGGTGGTAGTCGACCTCCGCGCTGCCCGTGGCCGCGCTCGCCACCGGCGGCACTTCCTGCGCGCCGGCCAGCGTGGCCTGGTAGTGCTGGATCTGCTCCACGACGGGCGCATCGCGCTGCATGGGCGCGCAGCCCGACATGGCGGCCAGGAGGGAAAGCGTCAGCGCCGCGCCGGTGGCGCGCCAGGAAGCCAGCGCCATGTCAGCGCTCCTGGGTGGACGGCGTCGCGGGCCCTTGGGGCGGCTGCCTGGCGTCCGCGGCGCCGGCCTCCGGCTCCTGCGGCACGGCGTGCTCGCCCAGTGTCTTGTTGCCGCAGCCATCGGCGTTGCCGTGGTCTTCGTTGCCGCCGCGCGCGGGGCCCGGGCCGATGCTGGTGTTGGTGCTCATGCCGGCAATGTAGGCCGTGCCGCACGCCTCGCCTGCAAGCTGGCCCAGCGGCTGCGTGTAGGAAAGGCACTACGCCCGCTGAGCCAGAGAAGGCCCTGCCCCAGCGCAAGCCGGTTCCTACAAACTGCGGGCTCGCGTCCCACAGTCGTGCGCGCCCCGCGTCCCTACAGTGGTCGGGAGGCCCGCATCCGGGCCCCGACCACCGCAAAGGAATGACCATGGCACAGGGACAAGACAACCAGCAGAACCAGCAAGGCATGCAGAAGCAGCAGGACCAGAAGGGCCAGCAGGACCAGCAGAACCGCCAGGGCGGCCAGCAGGGCAGCGGCAACACCGGCAGCTCGCAGGACTCGCAGGGCGGCTCCGGTCGCCAGCAGGACCAGCAAAATCAGCAGAACCAGCAGAGTGGCAGCCAGCAGGACCAGCAGCGCCAGCAGGAGCAGCAACGCCAGCAGGACCAGCAGCGCCAGCAGCAGGGTGGCAGCCAACAGGGCGGCAGCAGCGGTACCAGTGGTACCAGCGGCTCCAGTGGCTCGAGTGACAGCAGCAGCGGCGGCAGCAACCAGAAGCGTTGAGCTTCTCCAGCAAGCACGAGCGGGGCCCGGCCCCGCTTTTTCATGCCCTCGCCACAATGGCGGCATGACGCAGCAACTTGCCTCCAGCGCGGACGTGGTCGGCTTCTGGCGCGGCGCCGGGCCGCAGAAGTGGTTCCGCAAGGACCCCGCGTTCGACCACGAATTCCGCGAACGCTTCCTGGCCACGCACGAAGCGGCCGCCGCCGGGCAGCTGCGCGAATGGGCGCAGTCCGCCGAAGGCGCGCTGGCCCTCGTGCTCCTGCTCGATCAATTCCCGCGCAACGCGTTTCGCGACACGCCGCGCATGTATGCCACCGATGCGCAGGCTCGCGCAGCCGCGGATGCAGCCATAGGCGCGGGCCTCGACCGGCAGGTGGACGCCCCGCTGCGCCCCTTCTTCTACATGCCCCTGATGCATTCGGAAGACGTGCGCGACCTCGATCGTTGCGTGGCCTGCATGGAGCCCATCGGCGGCGAGTCGCTGCGCTTCGCGCGGCACCACCGCGACATCGTCACCCGTTTCAATCGCTTCCCGCATCGCAACGCGGTGCTGGGCCGCGCGAGCACGGCAGATGAAGAGCGCTTCCTCGCCGAAGGCGGTTTCGGCGGTTAGTGCCTGGCGGCGGTGGCCGGCTTGGCTGCCGGTTCAGCGACGTGTTCGGTGAGGCCCGACAGGGTGATCTCCGAATCCTGGAACTCGGAAGCCGGGCCCGTGGCCTTGGCCAGCAGCGTCGCGCCGGGCGCGTGCGCCTCGGGCGAGATCACGATGCCGCCGGCGTTCGCACCCGCGGCGACCTGCGCTGCCCGCTCGGGCTGCGCGCCCAGCGGCGTGCACCAGAGCCGGCCCTGGGCGCGGATGAAGGCCAGCACGCAAGGACCGCTCACGATGCCGATGCGCAGGTCCAGGCCCGCGGCGGCGCGCTGCAGGCTCATGGCCATGCGCACGGCGGCGCCGGGTTCCTCGAAGGTCACCAGGGCGGTCGCGGCGACGTACGGATCGAGCCGCCCGCGATGGCGCGCGGCGAGCTGTTGCAGCTGCAAGCAGAAGTGTTCCCAGGCCTCGCCGGTGGCACCGGGCTGCAGTTCGGCGTCGACGTGCACCAGCGTCAGCTGGCGCTGCTCGAAGACGATGCCGCTGCGGCCTTCGCCAAGGAAGAGGTTCTTCCAGACGGAAGGCGCCAGTTGATGGAGGACCTTGTCGGACAGGGCTTCCAGCAGCAGCGGCTCGTCGATGATCTCTTCCATGCGGTGGCTCCATGTATCGCGCGTAACCGAATGAAACCACGCCTGGCGGGCCTTCACGGTAAGGGAATGCGCCCCAGGAGCTAGGTAATTCGCTTAAGTGGAGCCTGCGGGACGGGTCTTCTTCCTGGGAGCCGCCTTCTTCTTCGCCGGCGCCCGGCCGAGGTCGAGCTCGATCCAGGTCGGCGCATGGTCGCTCGCCTTCTCCCGGCCCCGGACCCAGGTGTCGACGCCCGCCTTCCTCAGGGAAGGCGCCAGGGTGCGGTTCAACAGCAGGTGGTCGATCCGCAGCCCGGAATTGCGCTGCCAGTGTTGCCGGAAGTAGTCCCAGAACGTGAAGATCGCCTCGTCGGGATGCAGCTCGCGGACGGAGTCGGTCCAGCCCTGGTCCAGCAGCCGCTGGTAGCACGCGCGGCTTTCCGGCTGCAAGAGCGCGTCCTTCAGCCAGGAGCGCGGGTTGTAGATGTCGAAGTCGGTCGGCACCACGTTGTAGTCGCCGGCCAGCACCACCGGATGCTCGCTGTCCACGAGGGTCTTCGCGTGCGCGATGAGGCGCTCGAACCAGCGCAGCTTGTAGTCGAACTTGGGGCCCGGCTGCGGATTGCCGTTGGGCAGGTAGAGGCAGCCGACCAGCACGCCGTCGACGGCGGCTTCGAGGTAGCGGCTGTGGTCGTCGCCCGGGTCGCCGGGGAGCTCGCGCCGGATTTCGATCGGCGGCTGCTCGCCCCGCGCCAGGATCGCCACCCCGTTCCAGGAGCGCTGGCCCTTCCACAGCGGCTGGTAGCCGGCGGCGCGGATCGCGTCGGCCGGAAAGCCCTCGTCCAGCGCCTTGAGTTCCTGCAGGCAGGCGACGTCCGGCTGCGCGCGCTCCAGCCATTCCAGCAGGTGCGGCAGCCGGGACTTGATGCCGTTGACGTTGAAGGTCGCGATCTTCACGCGAGGCGGCCGTCGTTCGGGTGGTCCGTTCTATTTCCCGGTCTTGCGGCGACTATAGGCCTCGGCGCCGCCGCTGCCGCCGCCATCGGCAAAGTCGTGCGGGTCGAGCTTGCCCTTGCGCGGCTTCAGCGGCGCTTCGATCAGCGTGCTGGACGAGTTCTCGCCGGCGTCGGGCCTCGCCGGAACCGACGAGGTGGGCCGCTCGCCGCGCACGGCACGGCTGGAACTTGTGGACGATCGCGAGGTCATGCACAGAAGGTAAGCCAGGCCGCCGCGGCCTTGCTGTCGGACAAGGACGCGAACGCCGCCATGAGAACCCTTCCCTTGCTGGTGCTGGCCCTGGGCCCCGCGCTGCTACACGCCCAGGACGGCGACCCGCTGAAGTCGGCCGCCTGCGGCGATGCCCTGGCCGCACTGCAGGCGGCGCGCGGCGGGGACGATGCCGCAACGCAGCCCCTGCGTGCCAGCGCGGCGCGGACCTGCCTGGGCGGAAGCGGAACGCCGGGCCGTCCGGCCCGCGTGCTGCAGGCGCCCATCGCCATTCCCGCGCCCGTGATCACGCCGCCGAGCGTGGCCTTGCCGATGGCGCCGCCGACTCCCATCCCGCCGCCGGTGGCGATCCAGCGCCCGCCCACGCCGACCCACTGCGACATCGGCGGCTGCTGGGCTGACGACGGCACCCACCTGCGCCAGGTGGGGCCCAATCTGGCGGGCCCGAACGGCCTGTGCAGCCAGGCCGGCGGAGTGGTGTATTGTCCGTAGTCCGAAACAAACCATCCGATTCGAAGGAACCAGAGGAAATCATGGGTAACAAGATCGTCACCGAAGCTGATCGCAAGCGCACCCCGGCCCCCAAGCTTGCAGAAGGCCTGGGCGTCCGCAAGGACGGACGCGGCCAGAAGGTCAGCCTCGAGCGCGGCACCGCCACCCGCAGCAAGAAGAACCCGGGCAAGCGTCCGCACAAGGGCGGCTGATCGGCAGAAGCCGCGGTGCCCTGCACCGCGAGCCTGCACAGTCCTACAGCGGGTGCGGCCCCGCTTCCCTAGGGTGGAAGGCCTGACCAAGGACCTTCTGCCTGCCATGCCCGCTCCCACCAGTTCCCGCACCCTCTGGAAGGGCGCCATCAGCTTCGGGCTGGTGCACATTCCCGTGTCGCTGCATTCCGCGACCGCCGAGAACCGGATGAAGTTCAACCTGCTGGACAAGCAGAGCATGACCCCCGTCGGCAACCAGCAGGTGAACAAGGCCACCGGCGAAGCCATGGCGCGCGAGGAAGTCGTCAAGGGCTTCGAGGTCGAGAAGGACCAGTACGTCGTGCTCACCCCCGAGGAAATCAAGGCGGCCCTGCCCAAGTCCACGCAGACCATCGCCATCGAGTCTTTCGTCGACGCCAACCAGATCCCCACCGTCTTCTTTCATCGGCCCTACTACGTGAGCCCCGCCGGCAAGGGCGGCCAGAAGCCCTTCGCGCTGCTGCGCGAGACCCTGGAGCGCACCGGCAAGGTCGGCATCGCCCGCGTCGTGATCTCCACCAAGCAGCACCTCGCGGCCGTGTTCCCGCGCGGCAACGGCCTGGTGCTGAACCTGCTGCGCTGGGAGGACGAGGTGCGCGACACCGCCGGCCTGGCCTGGCCCGACGAGGACACCAAGGTCAGCGCCGCCGAACTGAAGATGGCCGAACAGCTGGTCGAGGCCATGGCCGGCGACTGGCAACCCGACCTGTTCCACGACGAGTTCCGCGAGAAGCTGATGGAGCTGGTGGAACAGAAATCGCGCGAAGGCGGCAAGCGCCACGTGGCGCCGCTGCCCGGCGAGGACGTGGCCGCGGGCGCGGAGATCATCGACCTGACCGAGCTGCTCAAACGCAGCCTGAAGGGCAATGCGCCGGCCCGCAAGGCGGCCGCCAACGACGAGGCCGCCCCGGTGAAGAAAGCCGCGGCGCGCAAGTCGGCCACCACCGCGCGCGCCACGACCAAGGCGAGCCCACGCCGCAAGAGCGCCTGATTCCGGAGAGAGCCAGCATGAAGTTGAAAGCCGCAGGAACCATCCTGCTCATTGTGGGCACGGCCTTGCTGGGCGCCTGCCGCGACGCCAAGCCGCCCGCCGCGAGCGAACGCAGCCCCACTTCCGTCCTGGGCAACGCCGGCCCTTCGCCCTCGCAGGCGGATGGCATCGCGCAACCGCCTGGCGTCCCGGCCGGGACGCAGGCAAAGATCGCCCGCACCGGCGCCGACACGGCGCTGGCCGCCTGGGTGCAGGATGGGCGCGTCGTCGCCGCGAGCTATGCCAAGGCCACCGGCTGGACGGCCGCGCAACCGCTGGAAGAAATCTACGGCGAGGACAGCGACCCGCAGCTCGCGAGCGATTCGCAGGGCACGGCGATGGCCATCTGGCGCCACACCGTCGGCAGCATCGAAAGCCTGCGCTACAGCCGCTTCGACTCCAGCGGCTGGAGCGTGCCCGACGTGATGCCCGGCGCCCTGCCGCAGCCGCGCACGGCCAAGAACGCCGCGCCGCGCCTGCAGATGGACGCGCAAGGCCAGGCCGTGGCCGAGTGGACCAGCGGCTTCGACGCCAGCCGGACCCAGAGCACGCGCTACGTGCCGGGCCAGGGCTGGACGCACGCGTCGTCTAGCGCGCTGGCGTCAGCCGCGCCTGCATCGCCTTCGCCCCGGTAGCCATCATCTGGCCGATCGCCGGCGCCATGGCGTCCGGCAGCAGGTCCGTGGTCCAGACGAAGCGGCAGCGCCGCGGCCCCAGCGGAATCACTTGCGCCGACGCGTTGTGATGCGTGGTTCGGCCGCCGGTGGCGCTGTACACGATGCGCATCGCCGCGTCGTCCAGCGTCACCAGCCGCTCGCGCACCTGCATGCCGTTGGCGAAGGTGATGAGGCGCACCGCCCCCTCCTCCTCCAGCGTGCAGGCGGTGACGAAGCCGGTCGCGAGCTTGTCATGCAAGGCGCCGAAATCGCGCAAGGCGGCCCAGACTTCCTCGGCCGCGGCGGGAACCTCGAATTCGTGCTGGATGGTCGCCATCAAGTTCTCCTTGTCGCCTGTTCCGCCTCGGCCAGCAGCCAGCCGGCAAAAGCATGGGCGTCGGGGTTGTGGGCCGCATGCGCGGCCAAAGTGACGAAGTAGCCGCGGCGCGAAGCCGCGGGACTGCGGAAGGGCGCGACCAGCTTCTTCTGCCGGACCAGGTCGGCCAGCAGCGGCAGGCGGCCGATGACGATGCCATGCCCCGCCACCGCGGCGGCCACCGCTTCGCTGTATTGCGTGAACCGCATCGTGTGCGCCATGTGCACCTCGCGCACGCCCATCAGCTGCAGCCACGGCTCCCAGTCCGCCATGGGCTCGTCCTTCATCTCCACCGTCAGCAGGGTGTGCTGCGCCAGGTCGGCCGGTGCGCGCAAGGGCCGCCCCGGGTCGCGCAGCAGCAGCGGCGAGCACATGGGCTGCACCTGCTCCTCGAACAGCACGGGCCCGCTGCCCTGGGCGACCGGCACGAAACGCACCGCGAGGTCGATGCTGCTGCGGTCCAGGTCGACGAGGTCCAGGGTCGCGGAGATGCGGACGTCGACTTCCGGATGCGCGGCGGTGAAGCGCGCGAGGCGCGGGATCAGCCAGAAGGACGCGAAGCCGGGCGTGCAGGTGACGGCGACGTGATGGCCGACGGCGGTGCTGGCCCGCACGCGCGCGGCGGCGTCGCGCAGGCGCTCCAGGCTGTCCTGCACCGCCCGCTGCATGATGCGGCCGGCTTCGGTCAAAGCCAGCGCGCGATGCCGGCGCTCGAACAGCGGCACGCCGACGCTCTCTTCCAGCTGCTGGATCTGGCGGCTGATCGCCGACTGCGAGAGGAACAGTTCGGCCCCGGCGCGCGTGAAGCTCAGGTGGCGCGCCGCTGCCTCGAAGCTGTGCAACAAGTCGAGCCGCAGCTGCCGCGAGCGCGTGAGGTCCGCCGCCGGCTCGCTTTTCGCATTCCTGTCTTGCATGCGAATCATGCGGATTCACCGTTTCACCATTGGGAGTCCGGCCAGTATATTGATTCGCATGACGCATGCAAGGAGAGAGAACGTGGAAGCCTTCCAGCTCGCCGCCCGCCGCCTGTTCGACATTCCCGACGCCGCCTCGGTGCACATACGCTGCACCTCGGGCAGCCTGTGGATCACGCTGGACCACGATGCCCGCGACATCGTGCTGGAGGCCGGGGAAAGTTTCAGCACGCCGGAGCACAAGCGTGCCCTGCTCTACGCGCTGGAGCCTGCCAGCTTCGCCCTGAGCTGCGTGCCCCACGGCGCGATGGCGCACGGCATGCAGCGCGCGCTCGCGGCCTGAATCAGCGCAGCTGCCGCCGCAGGCTGCGGAAGAACAGCTCCGACTGCAGCCGCTCGCCCAGCGTCTGCGCCGCGACGCGGGCCGCCAGTTCCGGCGCGACCGGCTGCAAGGGCCGGCCGGTCGAGAGTGCCAGCACCTGGGCCTGGCAGGCGCGCTCCAGGTAGTAAAGGTCGTCGAAGGCGTGGTCCACGCGCTCGCCGCAGACGATCACGCCGTGGTTGCCGAGGAAGACCACGTCCGCGCCCTGCATCGCGCGGGCGATGCGTTCGCCCTCGCCCATGTCCAGCGCCAGGCCGTTGTAGTCGGCATCCACCGCGACGCGCCCGTGGAAACGCATCGCGTTCTGCGACAGCGTGGTGTCCAGCGCGCGCAGGTCGGTCAGCGTCAGGGCCGTCGCATGAGGCATGTGCGTGTGCATGACGCAGGCCTTGCCCGCGATGCGGTGCACCGCGGCGTGGATGAACATCGCCGTCGGTTCGACCGGATGGCTGCCGGCCAGCACGCGGCCGCTCGCGTCGACCAGCACGATGTCGTGCGCCTGCACCTCGCTCCAGTGCAGGCCGCGCGGATTGAGCAGGAACCAGTCGGCGCGTTGCGGCACCGCGACGCTGAAATGGTTGCAGACTCCCTCGCCCAGCCCATGGTGCGCGGCCGCGCGCAGGGCCAGGGCGAGGTCGGCGCGCAGGCTGGCCAGCGCCGGGGTGCGGAACAGGGCCTGGGCTTGGATGTCGTGGTCGGCGTGCATGGCGGCTCCCGGAAATCTGGGTGGATGAGGCATTGTCCTACTCCGCACACGCTGGCGCGCTGACAGTCGAGCCAGGCGCGGCGCTCACACTGGGTCGGCATCAAGGAGTGCTGTGCCCAAACGAAACCAGCGCGGCGGCCCCAAGCCGTCGCCCAAGCAGGAAGCCAAGCCGGTCTCGCCGCCGCTGGATCGCCATAGCGGCGAGGGTGCGGCGAGCGCGCTGGAAACCCTGCAGACGCTGGAGAACCGGCGCCGGCTGCCGTTGCGCCCGGTCGATCCGCACGCGGAAGACCCCAAGGCCTGAGCAGCGCGACCCGCGCTCCACGTCGGCATGCCAACCTGGTTAGCATTCGATGTGCGTACCTCAGCGCGACCATCGGCGTTGTCCTACACACGGGCAGGCTGAACGATGACAGGATGCCGGCAGTCCGAATTTCCCGCCCCCTGGCCAACCTTTGAAGTCCCCCACCGCAGCCACCGAGCGCCCGGCCCTTTCCGATGACACCGCCCTGCTGGCGCTCCGGCAGGCCACGCGCGAGCGGCATGCGCGCATCGACACCCTGATGGACCTGCGCCGCATGGGCGACCGGGCCCGCTACGGCCGCATCCTGCAAGCCTTCCATGCCTTCCTCGCGCCCTGGGAGCAGAGCGTGGCCAACGCGCTGCCGGCGCATCGCCATGCCTGGCTGCACGGCCGCTCGCGCCGGCACTTCCTGCAGGAGGACCTGGCCGCGCTCGCCCTGCCTCCGCTGGCCGCCAAGCCGGCCGTGCCGCGCCTGCAAGGCAATGCGGCGGCCTGGGGCTCTCTTTACGTGATCGAGGGCTCGGCGCTGGGCGGCCAGGTGATCAGCCGCGCCCTGGCCGGCGCGGGCCTGGCCCCGGGCATGGGCAGTTCCTATTTCCACGGCTGGGGCGACGACACGCCCGGCATGTGGCGCGACTTCCGCAGCGAGCTGCGCTCCGAGCTGGCCGCACCGGCCTGCGTGGAGACTGCGTGCGCCGCCGCCTGCGCCACCTTCGACGCGCTGACCGCGCACCTGGAACAGACCCTCGATGAGCGCGTTACCTTTGCCTGACCTGGCGCAATGCGCCAGCGAACCGATCCGCGTGCCGGGCGCCATCCAGCCCCACGGCCGGATGGTCGTGCTCTCCGCGGGCGATGGCGCCCTGCTCGCATTCAGCGCCAACTGGGCCGGCGCGGACGAAGCCAGGGAAGCGGCCGCCGCCCTGCCGATCGACGCCAACGTCCTGGTCGATGGTGCCGGCCCCAGCTGGGTCGGCAGCCTGCAATGGCAAAGCCGCGCCTGGGACGTGACGGCGCATCGCCAGGGCGCGCAGCTGGTCGTGGAATACGAGCCGAGTACGGCCGCCGCCGGCATGCAGGCGCCAATCTACCAGGTCGCGCGCGAGCTGCTGCCGCAGCTGCAGCAGGCCGTCTCGGTGGACCAGCTGTGCCAGCGCGTGGCGCGCGACATGAAGCGCCTCACCGGCTTCGGCCGCTGCCTGGTCTATCGCTTCGATGCCGACGGCCACGGCGAGGTGCTGGCCGAACGCATCGACGAGGGGTATGCCTCCTACGCCGGCCACCGTTTTCCCGCCAGCGACGTCCCGGCCCAGGCGCGCGAGCTTTACCGCGTCAACCACATCCGGCTGATCCCCGACGCGAACTACGAGCCCGTGCCGCTCGTTGCGGCTCCCGGCGCGTCCGATCCCGCTGCGCTGGACCTGAGCTTCGCCGCGCTGCGCAGCGTGTCGCCGGTGCACCTGGAATACATGCGCAACATGGGGACCTTCGCCTCCATGTCGGTGTCCATCGTCGTGCGCGGACAGCTCTGGGGCCTGGTCTCCTGCCACAACCACGAAGCGCTCCACCTGCCTTTCCAGACGCGCGTGGCCTGCGAACACCTCGGCCGGCTGCTGTCGCTGCAGGTGCAGGCGCAGGAGGACAACGCCGAAGTGGCGCAACGCCTGGCGCTGCACCAGCGCGTGCTGACGCTGGTGGCGATGATGGCCGAGACCGACGGCACGCTGCAGCGGCTGGTCGCGCCCGAACTGGGCCTGCCGGAACTGGCCGATGCCACCGGCGCCGCCGTGGTGCTGAACGACAGCTGCTGGACCATCGGCCGCGTGCCGCAGCAGGAGCAGATCCGCAAGCTCGCGCACTGGATCGCCGGCCGCGGGGAGCAGTCCTTCTGCACCGACCGCCTGTCCGAGGTCTACCCCGAGGGCGAGGAGCTGCTGCCCGGCTGCGCCGGCGTGCTGGCGCTGTCTATCTCGCAGGTCCACCGCCACGTCGTGCTCTGGTTCCGGCCCGAGCTGGTGCAGACCATCCAGTGGGCCGGCGACCCGCGCAAGACCCTGCCTTCGGCCGGCCGCATCCACCCGCGCCTGAGTTTCGACAGCTGGCAGGAGCGCGTGCGGGGCCGCTCGGCGCCCTGGCTGGGCGCGCAGCAGGCGGCCGTGGTCGAACTGCGCCAGGCGCTAATCGCGCTGGTGCTGCGGCGGGCCGAGGAAATGGCCGGCCACGCCATCGAGCTGGGCCGCGTCAACAAGGAGCTGGAAGCCTTCAGCTACACCGTGTCGCACGACCTGCGCGCGCCCATGCGCCACATCGCGGGCTACGTCGACCTGGTGATGGAGGACAACGCGGACCGCCTCGACGACCGCGCGCGCCGCTACCTGCGCCACGTGAAGGAAGCCGCCGCCTATGCCGGCCAGCTGGTCGACGCCCTGCTCGATTTCTCGCGCATGGGCCGCTCGGCCATCAAGCCCTCGCTGGTCGACACCACCGCCCTGGTGGAGGACCTGGTGGAGGAGCTGCGGCAGCAGGAACGCAACCGCCGCATCGAGTGGGACATCGCCGGGCCCCTGCCGCGCCTGTGGGCCGACCCGCTCCTGCTGCAGGTGGCGCTGCGCAACCTGCTCGGCAACGCGGTCAAGTACAGCCGCGGCCGCGACCCGGCGCGCATCCGCATCGAACCGTCGGCGGCGCCCCAGGCCGCCGGCCTGGAGATCACCGACAACGGGGTCGGTTTTCCCATGAAGTACGTCGCCAAGCTGTTCGGCGTGTTCCAGCGGCTGCACCGCAGCGAGGACTTCGACGGTACCGGCATCGGCCTGGCCAACGTCAAGCGGATCATCGAACGCCACGGCGGCTCGGTGTGGGCGCGCGGCGAGCCCGACCGCGGCGCCAGTTTCGGCTTCGTGCTTCCCTTCCGTCCCGAAGACAACAACAACGGCAAGAAAACCCTTGAGGAGTCCGTCTGATGCTCAAGCCCATCCTCCTGGTCGAAGACGACCCCCGCGACCTCGAGCTCACGCTGGTGGCCCTGGAACGCAGCCAGCTGGCCAACGAAGTCATCATCGTGCGAGACGGCGAAGCCGCGCTCGACTACCTGGGGCGCAGCGGCGAATACGCCAACCGCGCCGAAGGCAACCCGGCGGTGGTGCTGCTGGACCTGAAGCTGCCCAAGGTGAACGGCCTGGAAGTGCTGCAGACGGTGCGCTCCACCGAGGGGCTGCGCAGCATCCCGGTGGTGATGCTGACCTCCTCGCACGAGGAGACCGACGTGCTGCGCAGCTACCAGCTGGGCGTGAACGCCTACGTGGTGAAGCCGGTCGAATTCAAGCAGTTCGTGGAAGCCATCGCCGACCTCGGCATCTTCTGGGCGGTGCTGAACGAGCCGCCCCCGGGATCGCTGCGCAGCGCGAGGCGCCGGCATGACTGAGGCGGGCGAGGCCGACGGCCGGCTGCTGCGGGCGCTGTTGATTGAGGACTCGCGCCTCGACGAGGAGCTCCTGCGCGTGCAGCTGGAGAAGGCCTACCCCAACGCGCAGCTGCAGGTGCTGCGCAACGAAGCCGACTTCGTCACCGCCCTGCATGCGGGCGGCTGGGACGTGGTGCTGTCCGACTACGAGCTCGCCGGCTTCACCGGCTCCGACCTGCTGGAGCACCGCAACCGCATCGCGCCCGACACGCCCTTCGTCTTCGTCTCCGGCGTGATCGGCGAGGACAACGCGGTGGAGCTGCTCAAGCGCGGCGCCACCGACTACGTGAGCAAGTCGCGCCTGGCGCGGCTGGCCCCCGTGCTGCGCCGCGCGCTGCGCGAAGTGGACGACCGGCGCGCGCGCGACCTCGCCGAGCGCCAGCTGCGCCATGCCGACATGACCTTTGCCCGCGTGGTCGACGGCCTGCACGACTACGCCGTGCTGCTGCTCGATGGCGAGGGCCGCATCGAATTCTGGAACCGCGCCGCCGAAACGGTGTTCGGCTACGCGTCCGAGGAAGTGGTGGGCCGTTCGGCCGCCATCCTGTTCCCGCCCGAGTCGCAGCCGGACGAGGCGCTGGTGCGCGAGATGCGGGTGGCCCGCGAAAAGGGCAAGGCCAGCGACAACTGCTGGCTGATCGCCAAGGATGGACGCCGGCTCTGGGCCGAGGGCGTGCTGACGGTGCTCGAGGCGGACGACGGGCTGCCGGGCTACTGCAAGCTGGTGCACGACGCGACGGAAGGCTACATGGCCGCCGAAGCGCTCCGCGCCGCCAAGGAAGAAGCCGATCGCGCCAATCGGGCCAAGGACCGCTTCCTGGCGGTCCTCTCGCACGAACTGCGCACGCCGCTGGCGCCGATCACCACCGCGGTCCACTTGCTGGAGAAGGCGGTGCAGGTGGACCCGCGGCATCGCGACCTGCTGCCCATGATCCGCCGCAACGTCGCGCTCGAAGCGCGCCTGATCGACGACCTGCTGGACCTCACCGCCATCAGCTCGGGCAAGGTGAGCCTGCAGCGCGCGCGTGTCGACATGCACCAGCTGGCCCGCGCCGTGGTGGCCATGGTGGCCGACGCGCTGCAGGACAAGCGCATCCAGCTGGCGCTCGACCTCGACGCCACCGATCCCTGGGTCGATGCCGACCAGGCCCGCATGCAGCAGGTGCTGTGGAACATCATCCGCAACGCCATCAAGTTCACGCCGCAAGGCGGCCGCATCGCGCTGCGCACCGCCAACCGCGACGGCCTGTTCACGCTGGAGTGCAGCGACTCCGGCATCGGCATCGCGCCCGACGCGCTGCCCCGCATCTTCCGGCCCTTCGAGCAGGCCGACGCCGAGGTGTCGCGCAGCTACGGCGGCCTGGGCCTGGGCCTGGCGATCGCCTACGGGCTGATGGCGCAGCACGGCGGCGAGATCACCGCCCTGAGCGCCGGCCGCGGCAGCGGCGCCACCTTCCGCATCGCGATGCCCAGCGCGGAGGCCACCCTCGCCCCGCCGGAAGTCGCGGCGCCCGAAACGCCGGGCGCCAGCGACCGCAAGCGGGTGCTGCTGGTGGAAGACAACGAGGACGCCGCCGTGGCGCTGGCCATGTGCCTCGAGGAGTACGGCTACGTGGTCGAACACGTGGCGACCTGCGCGGATGCGCTGCGCGTTGCGCGCGCGCGCACCTTCGACGCCGTGCTGACCGACCTCGGCCTGCCCGACGGCAGCGGCATCGACATCGGCCGTGCGCTGTCGAAGGACCTGCCCGTGCTGGCCCTGTCGGGCTACGGCGCCGAGCAGGACCTGCGCCGCTCGGCCGAAGCCGGGTTTTCGGCCCACCTGGTGAAGCCGGCCGACCCGGCGGCAGTGCACGCCAAGCTCACCGAAGTGCTGGGCCAGGCGGTCGCCTCGTAAGGGCCCGCAAGCACAACGGTAGGCATCCTTCGGACGGCCGATGCCGTCCCTCTCTTACAGCCGTGCTTTGCGGCGCCTCCCACAATTCGCAGCACCAAACCAAAGGGAGTCCCTGTCATGCGTAAAACCTCTATCGTCCTCGCCTGCATCGCCGCCACCGCGTCCCTCGCCCTCGTGGGCTGCGACGTGCGCAAGACGCAGGAAGGCAACGTCGAAGTGCCGAAGTACGAAGTGTCGAAGACCAAGGAAGGCGACGTCACGCTGCCGAAGTACGACGTGACCGCGCCGAAGGTCGACGTGTCCACGACGGAAAAGGAAGTGAAGGTTCCGGAAGTGAAGGTCGAGAGCAAGGAAGCCACCATCACGGTGCCCAAGATCGACGTCACGCCGGCCAGCGAAGTCGCCGCCCAGAAGGACGGCTCCAAGGTCGCCCAGAAGAAGTAAGAAGCGCCTCAGCCTTGTCAGGAGGGCCGGCTTTGCCGGCCCTTTCTCATGGCGCCGCCGGCACGGGGGGCTTGCCAGCGCAACCCACCCTACGCTTCGCGCACGGTCACGTCCATCTGCGTGATTTCCAGCGGGCCGTAATTCGACAGGAAGGCGACGTCGGCGATGTCGCGGCCATGCGCGACCACGATGCGGCCGCCCTTGGGCTGCTGCTGCGTGGCGTCGAAGGCGTACCAGTGGCCGCCGAGGAAGACCTCGTACCAGGCGTGCATGTCCATCGGGTCCAGCTCGTGCAGGTAACCCACGACCACGCGCGCCGGCAAGGTGAGGCTGCGGCACAGCGCGACGCCCACGTGCGCGAAGTCGCGGCAGACGCCCGCGGCGTGCTGCAGCGTGTCGAGCGCGCAGGTGCTCTCCTCGCTCACGCCGTAGCGGTATTCGATGTTGTCGCGGATCCATTCCTGGATGCGCTCGGCCTGCGGATAGCCCGGCGCGCAGCCCTGCACGATGTCGCGCGCACGCTCTTCCATCTTGTCGCTCGGGCAGTAGCGGCTTTGCAGCAGGTAGACCAGGGTTTCATCGGGCAGCTGCGCGGGCGGGACCTGCGGCGCCTTGCGGTCCACCGCGATCTGCTCGGCCACCTCGACTTCGCTTTCCACGGTGACGACGCTGTTGCCGGCGGGCAGCGTGAAGCGCTGCACCAGGTTGCCGAAGCCGTCGACGTATTCGGTGGCCGGCACCCAGGGCGCGATCTCGTAGCGCTCCGCCACTATCCACTGGTCTGCATTGCTGCGCGGTCGCAGCATCGCGGCCAGCGGGCAGTCCTCTTCGCAATGCAGTTCGATCCGGTTGCGGGCTCTGAGGCGCATGGTTGGAAAGTGAGAGGCCAAAAAATGCCCGGCACGCGGCCGGGCTCAAAGATTCCAAGGCATGGCGGCTGCTCGCCGCCGGAGCAACTATGCATTGCAGCGCGTGGCGCAGCCGTAGGACCACTGCCTGCGGCCCGCGCGAACGCGTCCCACAAGCGCGCCGGACAAGGCGCCAACTCCGCCGGCACCGGCCCATGCGCTTGCAAAGCGACTTAGACTCCGGCTGCCCGGACGCTGTCCGAACCAATCGTTACCGTGCCCTTCCAATCCATCGCTACCCACGTGCTGCTGGTCGACGACCAGGCGGCCAACCTGTTGGCCCTGGAAGCCGCGCTGGGGCCGCTGGGCGTGGACATGGTGCGGGCGCAATCGGGCCTCGAAGCGCTGGCCGCGCTGGAGAAACAGGACTTCGCCGCGATCCTGCTGGACGTGCGCATGCCGGGCATGGACGGCTTCGAGGTGGCGCGCGAGATCCGCAAGCGGCCGCGCACGCGCTTCACGCCCATCCTGTTCGTGACGGCGGGCGACGACCCCGAAGAAGCGAAGATGTCCGCCTACGAACTCGGCGCGGTCGACTTCCTCTCGAAGCCGCTGCGCGCCGAAGTGCTGATGGCCAAGGTGTCGGTGTTCGTCGAGCTCTATCGCAGCAAGGAAGAACTGCGCGCGCGCGAGCGCCGCGACTACGAGCAGCGGTTGGAGGCCAAGGAAGAACGCTACCGCACCCTGTTCGAATCGATCGACGAAGGCTTCTGCGTGATCCGGCTGCTGCGTGAAGCCGACGGCACGGTGCGCGACTACTCGTTCGAGGAAGCCAACGAGGCCTTCAGCATGCACACCGGCCTGCGCGATGCCGTGGGCCGCACCATCAACGAGCTGGCGCCGGGCATCGAAACCCGCTGGTTCGAGCTCTACGACCGCGTCGCCCGCACCGGCGAAGCGACCCGCTTCGTCGAGGAGTCGAAGGCCATGCACCGCTGGTTCGACGTCTATGCCAACCGCCTCGGCGGTCCGGGCAGCGACCTCGTGGCGGTGCTCTTCTCCGACATCACCGAGCGCCTGGTCGCCGAGCAGGACCTGCGCCGCCTGGCCGACCAGCTCGCCGAAGCCAACAAGCGCAAGACCGAATTCCTCGCCACCCTCGCGCACGAGTTGCGCAACCCGCTCGCGCCCCTGTCCAACGGCCTGCACCTGATGCGGCTGGCCGGCAACAAGCCGGAGATGCTGGAGAAGACGCGCCAGATGATGGAGCGCCAGGTGCAGCACATGGTTCACCTCGTCGACGACCTGCTGGACGTCGCCCGCATCAGCACCGGCAAGGTCGAATTGCGGCGCCGGCCCATGGACCTGAAGGACGTGGTGGCCACCGCGGTGGAAACGAGCCATTCGCTGATCGAGTCGTCCCGCCACGGCTTCCAGGTGGAGACGCCGGCCGAGCCGCTGCCCATGAACGCGGACCCGACGCGCATCGCGCAGGTGGTGAGCAACCTGTTGAACAACGCCGCCAAGTACACGCCGCCGGGTGGCCGCATCGCGCTGCGCGTCACGCGCGAGGGCGACGAGGCCGTGCTGAGCGTGACCGACACCGGCGTGGGCATAGGCCCCGAGGCGCTGGGCAAGGTGTTCGAGATGTTCGCGCAGGTCTCCACCGCCGAAGGGCGGCCGCAAGGCGGGCTGGGCATCGGCCTGTCGCTGGTGCAGAGCCTGGTCGCACTGCATGGCGGGAGCGTCACCGCCACCAGCCCGGGCCGGGGCCAGGGAAGCACCTTCACGGTGCGGCTGCCGCTGGTCAAGGAGGTGCAGCCGGGCGCCACCAGCGCGCCGGCGTCGGATTCCCGCAAGGCCGGCCAGCTGCGCGTGCTGGTGGTCGACGACAACACCGACGCCGCCGAGAGCCTGGGCGTGCTGCTGGAAATGGAAGGCCATGCGGCCCACATCACCCACACCGGCCGCGATGCGCTGGCTGCCGCGCCCGACTTCGCGCCCGACGTGGTGTTCCTCGACATCGGCCTGCCCGACCTGAGCGGCTACGACGTCGCGCGCCAGCTGCGCAACATGCCGGCCGGCGAGAACGCGCTGCTGGTCGCGCTCACGGGCTGGGGCACGCAGGAAGACCGCAAGCGCACCAGCGACGCGGGCTTCGACCGCCACCTGACCAAGCCCGCGGAGCTCGCCGCCGTCGAGGAACTGCTGCGCTCGGCGGCGCTCGCCAAGCACGGCTAGCGGTCACGGCCTCAGAAGCGCTGCAGCAGTCCGCGCGCCAGCGCGTCGAATTCCCCCGCGAGGTCCGCCTCCACCCGCTCGAGGTCGCCGCCGCTGCGCGCCTGCTCGCGCAAGGCGGCCAGCGTCTCGCGCCGGCCGGCGACGGCGGCGACGATCTCGCTGCGCCAGGCGGCCGGCAGGCTGCCGTCGGAGGGCGCGAGCCGGTGCGCGACGGACAGATAGGCGGCCAGCATGCGCTCGCAAAGCGCCACCAGCATCTCCTCGTTCAACTGCACCTGCGACTGGCCGCCCGGGGTGGCGCGATTGCGCAGCGCCGCGGCCACGTAGGCGGCGCCGCCGCCGATCACGGCGCCGAGCGCGGCGGCGGCGCCCAGGGTCAGGCCGCCGGTGAGCAGGTCGATGCCGGCGCCCATCGCGGCGCCGGTCGCCGCGCCGGCCATGCCGGCCTGCGGGCCGTCCACCGCCTGGTGCATGTCGAAGCCCTCCTCGGCCCGCACGCCGGCGACCGGTCCGGCCGGCGTCTCCATGCCGTGCAGGCGCACCAGGTCGGCCAGGGCGGCGGCTTCTTCGCCCTGCAGGCGCTGCAGCAGCGCCTGCGCCGCCGCCTCGCGCGCGCGCTGGCTGGCCTCGCGCTCGTTCGCATCCACCAGGTGCCGCAGGCCCGCCTGCGCGCCCACGATCTCTTCCCGCTCGCGGGCGGCGCGGATGAACAAGGCGGCCAGCACGCGCATGGATTGCGCGAGCCGCGCTTCGTGCTGCTCGCTCCAGGCATCCGCCAGGCGCGCGAATCCCGCGCGCTTGCCGGTGGCGAGCCGCGCCGCGATGGCCTCCCGCAGCTGCGGCTCGCGCAGCCAGTGGCCCGCGACCGCTTCGAGGTCGAACACGTCGGCGGCCAGGCCCTGGCGCTGCACCGCGAGCCGGTAGACCTGCAGGCGCTCGGCGTCGCCGGCCGCATCGGCCAGCACCAGCGCGGGCTGCGCCACCCAGTGCAGCAGGCGCGTTGCGTGCGCGATGGCCCCGCTGTCCTCGGGCAGCAGCAGCACCAGGTCGCAGTCGGCCAGCGCCGTTTGCAGTTCATCGCCGGCGTCTCCAGCCGCGGGTGGCGCGCGGAAGCGTCCCAGCAGGTCCTGCAGCCAGGCTTGCGCCGCGCCGGGGCCGCCTTTGTCGCCCGCGGGCGCGGGGGGCCGGTAGTCCGGCGGGATGTCGAACACGCGCAGCGCGTCGCCCTTGGCCGTCGTCAGCACCGTGCGCGCCAGGCCGCCGCGCGGCGCGCGGTCGCCTGCGGCCTCGCGCAGCAGCCGCAGCACGAGGTCGCGCGCGCGGCCCGCCGGGGCCAGCAGGCCCAGCGTCACGCGCGCCGGGCTCACCCGGGCAAGCACCTCCACGTAATAGGGGTCGCGCAGGTCGATGCCGACCGCGCGCCCGAGGCGGCTGCGGCGCCAGGCGGCCCAGGCAGCGAGCAAGGTCCGGGGCACCAGCACCACCAGGGCCAGCAGTGCCAGGTACATCCAGACCCAGCGCCGCGCTTCCTCGACGCCGATGGTGGCGTTGGACGCGAAAGCCATGCGCTGCAGGTCGGCCTGGCTGAACTCGTGGAACGGCAGCAGCGCCACGACCGGCGCGAACAAGGCACTGAGGAAGGCATGCACCTGGCCCAGGTCCAGCAGCGTGCTTTCCCAACCGACGCGGTATTGGCGCACCAGCCCGCCCAGGATGATCGAGATGGCAAGCCCCACCGCCCATCCGCCGGCGGTGAGGTGCAGCAATTGCTTGAACCACAACAGCTGCTGCCGCGAAGTGGCCTGCAGCCATTGCTGGTGGAAACGCGTGGAGACGTCGACACGCAGGCGGCCCGTGCGCTGGCCATGCACCGGCAGGCCCGCCATCCAGCGCTGCAGCATGGCGACCAGGCCCTTGCCCTGCCATTTGCCCGGCAGGACCGCGGCCAGCACCAGCAGCAGGTACATGCAGAGGTTCCAGGCCAGCACGCCGAGCATCGGCGGCGAGAGCATGTTCACCATCTGCGGGTTGTCGATGCGGTCCAGCACCGCGCCACCGATGACGGCCAGCAGCGGCAGGACCCAGAGGAGCCAGCGCCGCCATGGCTCGGGATCCTGCAAGGCGGCCAGTTGGGGGTTGCGGTTCTCGACCACCGCGAGCAGCTTGCGTGCGCGCTGCTGCAGGTATTGCGAGAGGTCGAGATCGGCGGCGGGCGACACCCGACGGCTGGCCTCCAGCGCCTCGCGCTCGAGCTGCTCGCGCTCGACTTCGCTCAGCAGCTTGCCCTGGACATCGACGTCGTCGATGGCGCGGGCCAGCACCAGGCGCCGGGCGCTGGCTTCGTCGAGGCGGAGCGTGCTGTCTTCCATGCTGTAGCGAAGAGTCTAGGGCCGCCAGCGGGCGCGTGCGCATCGTCACGCGCCGCAGCTGGCCCATCCATCTTCGCACCGGCAGGCGCAGCCGGCTCCGAAGCGGCGGCTAGCGCATCAGCAGCGGGCCTGGCGCAGGAAGCGCCGGACATTGTCGGGGTCGTGCCCCACGTAGGTGACGGCGTGTTCCAGCTCGGCTTCGCTGCAGCTGAGCCAGTTGCACCAGTTCTGCCGTTCCCACCGGGGTTCCAGGTGGATCAGCAGTTGCTCATTGGCGGACTTGTTGGCGTCTTCGGACATGGTGCTTGCCTCCTTTTGCCTATGCTTCCAGAGTAGGCGGGCGGACTCGGAAGCGCGGCAAGACAAGGCACCTGCGCGCCGTGCGACCACGTGTTTGCCGGGTGTAGGACCCGTAGCGGCCGGGTTATGGGCAAAGCGCCCATGGCCACGTAACGAAAGGGTTACCTGCAGCCGCTAAGATGCGCCGATGTTGAAGAAACCCCTGCTCCTCCTTTCGCTGGTCGCCGCGTGCACGCTGGCCCAAGCGCAATCCACCCCGGCCAAGAAGGCCCTCGTCGAACGCATCCTCAAGGTGCAGCAGGCCGGCATCGAGCAGCTGGCGCGCGACCTCGCCAAGCAGCCGGCCAACGAGCTCCTGGGCAGCGCCATCGAATTCGTCCAGACCCAGGTGCCCGCGGACAAGCGCGAGGCCATGGCCAAGGGCCTGCAGGAAGACGGCGACAAGTACCTGGCCGACGCCTACCCGCTGGTGCGCGAACGCGCCCTGAAGCTCGCCCCGACGACCGTGGGCGCCTTGCTGGAAGAGAAGTTCACCGAAGACGAACTGAAGCAGGTCGCCGTCATGCTCGAAGCGCCCGTGTACCTGAAGTTCCAGGGCCTCGGCGGCGACATGCAGCGCGCGCTGGTGAACAAGCTGGTGCCGGAACTCAAGCCGCAGATGGAGCCCAAGCTGCGCGCCCTGGATGCGGCCATCGCCAAGCGCCTGGGTGTGCAGGCTGCCCTGGGCGGCAACGGGGGCGCCTCGGCCCCGGGCGCCGCGGCGCCCGTCGCTCCGGCCGCTCCCGCCGCCAGGCCCGCGCCCAAGAAGTAAAAAAAAGGGGACGGCCCGCAGGCCGCCCCCGTTCCGCCCCGCTCTATGAATTCGTCTAGGCCGCCGCGTCCGGCGCCGGCGCGTTCGCGGTGCCGTTCAGGCCGACGCGCGAATCGAAGCTGAAACAGGCCGCCTCGAAGGAGCGGATCTCGAACAGCGCTTCCTTCAGGCTCATCTCGCCCGCGTCCATCAGCTTGCCGGCCAGGTGCTCGGTCAGCGGCTTCTGGCGCGCCAGCAGGGCCTTGGTCTCGCCGTAGAGGCGCTCGCTCTGCAGCTCCATGATGGAGCGCGTTTCCTCGTCGACCGTGCGCGAGCCGTTGTCGTTCAGCGCGCCGAAGTTCAGGCGCGTCTTGCGGTACATGCCCATCTCGGCCACCGCGTGGTGCAGCAGCTTGGTGACGCGCGTGATGTCGTTGTGGGCGCCGTTGGTGGTGCCCTCCTCGCCGAAGAACAGTTCCTCGTTCGCCATGCCGCCCAGCAGCACGCGCACGTCGTGCTCGATGTCGGCCTTGGTCTTCAGCAGGTTGGAGCCCTGCTTGTGGAAGACGAAGCCCAGCGCGTTGTTGCGCGGGTTGGCCTTCAGCGAGATCTTGATGGTCTTCATCTCGCTTTGCAGCTTTTCCCAGTCGCCGCCGGCGCGCTTGCGCTCCAGGTCGAAGTCGACCAGGAAGTGGCCCCACTCGTGGATGGCGATGATGCGGCGGTCCCGCTCGCGCTCCTTCGTGGTGTTGGCGTTGACGTTGCCGACCAGCACGCGCTCGGCGGCCTGCATCAGCGTGTCGGCATCGATCATCTCGCCGGCCTGCACGGCGCTGATGCCGGCCTGGTTGACGATGGTCTCGAGGTCGGCCGGGCTGCGGCCCTCGGTGATCTCGACGAAGTGGCGCAGGTCCATCTCGTGCGCCACCTTGTCGGCGCGCTGGTCGAGATAGTGGCCGATGATGGCGCGGCGCTCTTCCTTGTTCGGCAGGCGGAAGTCCACCTTCATCTGGAAGCGGCGCAGCATCGCCTCGTCCATCGGCATGGATTCGTGGTTGAAGTTCGAGGCGACGATCCAGATGATCTCGGCGTCGGCCTTGGTGCGCACGCCATCCAGGATGGCCAGCAGCATGTTCTGCGTGTCGTCGTCGAACTTGCGGTGGCCGCCGCGCTTCATGAACAGGTCCTGCGCCTCGTCCAGGAACACGATGCAGCGCTTGCGGCGCTTGGCCATCGTGGAGATGCGCGCCAGCGTGTTCGAGCCGCCGGCCACGTAGCCGGTCTCGAGGTTGGCCGCCGAGTGGAACAGGATCGGCAGGTTCAGCTCCTTGGCCAGGTAGCTGGCGAGCTTGGTCTTGCCGGTGCCGGCCGGGCCGCTGAACATCACGTTGAACGGCTTGTTGATGCCGTACTCGGCGTACGCGGCGCGGCGCTCGTACTGGTCCTTGATCTGGCGGACTTCGCTCTTGATGTCGTCCATGCCGACCAGGTCGTCGATGGAGCCGTGCACCTGGTTGGGTTCGATGAAGCGCAGCGACTTGAACTGGCCCTTGAGGTGGAAGGCCAGGAAGCCGAGCAGGCCGAGCGTCAGCGCGGCCGACAGCACGCCGCTCACGCCGGCCTTCCAGCCGTCCTTCTCGGACTGCGGGCGGGCGCCGGCAAAGCGCTCGTCCAGCTTCTCCAGCATGTCGGCGCTGCTCGCGGTGAGTTCGCCGCGCGGGATGAACACCAGCTTGGCGCCCCAGGGGGCGCTGACCGCCTTGTCCGCGAAGATCTTGGTCTCCATGTCGCTCGGGTAGTAGGCGTACTGCTTGCCCTGCGACTCGATCAGCAGGATGCGCTCGGAGATGTTCCACATCAGCGGCTTGTAGATCACCGTGATGCGGTCGACCGGGCGGCTTTCCAGGAAGCCGAGCACCGAACCGGTGCCGAAGACGACGGGCAGGCTTTCGTTGAGCGTCCACATGGCGTCGCTGCCCGAGGCGCCGGCCATGGCCTTGACCTGTTCGGCGACCGCGGCCTGGCGCTGCCAGAGCACGAAGGAATAGGAGCCGGTCACCGGGATCAGGATGGCGACGGCGACGACCAGCATCTTGACGGCGGTCGACTGGATGCCGAACCAGTCCTGCAGGCGGGTGGCGATTTTCTTGATGGCGAGCCAGGGGCTCGGGGTGGCCGCGGAGCCGCCGCCGGATTCGGCTGCGTCTTCGTTGGCGGACAGATCGGACATGGTGTTCCCGTTGTCATGGCCCTTGCCCCCCAGCGGGCGCAAGCTGCCGAAAATTGTCAGAGCGGCCCACGGCTGAAAGGGCCCTCTTGTCAGAGTCATCCTACAGAAAGGGTTCCCGGCAGGCGAGTTCAAAAAACCGCGGTTACCGGTGCAGGCTGGGCGTCGTGACAAATTCACGAAAGGGGCCGTTGCCATTTCGCACCAACCCGCTGGGTGAACAGGGGATCGGGAACCCGGCACGGCTTATGCAATCCAACCGACCAGCCGGGTTCTTTTTCAAGTTTCTTTCCCGGCTATTTATCCCCCTGGGGCTTCAATGCACAGGGGGATTTTTTATTGTCGCTGCGAAGCGATGCCATGATGGTGCGCATGGCCAAGCTTGAAAAATTCCGCAGCCAGCGCTGGCTGGACCGCAACGACTTCCGCAGCTTCAACCATCGCTCGCGCGTGATGCAGATGGGTTATGACCCGAAGGACTGGGAAGGCAAGCCCGTCGTCGCCATCTTCAACAACTGGAACGACTACAACCCCTGCCACCAGCATTTCAAGCAGCGGGTGGACGACGTCAAGCGCGGGGTGCTGCAGGCGGGCGGCTTTCCGCTGGAGCTGCCGACCGTGTCGCTCGGCGAAAACCTGATCAAGCCTTCCGCCCTGCTCTATCGCAACATGCTGGCGATGGAGGTGGAGGAGATGATCCGCGCCTATCCCGTCGACGGCGTCGTGCTGATGGGCGGCTGCGACAAGACGACGCCCGCCATGCTGCTGGGCGCGACCAGCGCCGGCCTGCCGGCCATCTTCCTGCCTGCCGGCCCGATGCTGCGCGGCATGTCGCGCGGCCAGACCCTGGGCTCGGGCTCGGACGCCTTCAAGTACTGGGACGAGCGCCGCGCCGGCACCATCACCGAGCCGCAGTGGCAGTCCATTATCGGCGGCATCGCGCGCAGCTCGGGCACCTGCATGACCATGGGCACGGCAAGCACCATGACCTCGATTGCCGAAGCGATCGGCATGACCTTGCCCGGCGCCGCGGCGATCCCGGCGGTCGATGCCAACCACCAGCGCATGGCGGCGCAGGCGGGCCGCCGCATCGTGGAGATGGTGCACGAGGACCTGCGGCCGGCGCGGATCCAGACGCGCGACGCCTTCCTCAACGGCATCACGGTGGCGATGGCGCTCGGCTGCTCCACCAACGCCATCATCCACGTCATCGCGCAGGCGCGCCGCGCGGGCCAGGACATCTCGCTGGCCGACTTCGACCGCATCAGCCGCGAAGTGCCGGTGCTGGCGAACATCCGTCCCAACGGCACCAGCCAGTACCTGATGGAGGACTTCTACTACGCCGGGGGCCTGCCGGCGCTGATGCAGCGCCTGCAGCCCTACCTGCGGCTCGATGCCCTCACGGTCACGGGCAAGACCGTGGGCGAGAACATCGCCGGAGCCGAATGCTTCAACGACGACGTGATCCGGCCGCTGGCGAATCCGGTGTACGCCGAAGGCTCGCTGGCGGTGCTGCGCGGCAACCTGGCGCCGGACGGCTGCGTGATCAAGCCTTCGGCCATGAGCGAGAAATACCTGCGCCACAGCGGGCCGGCGCTGGTGTTCGACGACTACCCGAGCCTGAAGAAGATGCTCGACGATCCGCGGGCCGACGTCACCGCCGACCACGTGATCGTGCTGCGCAACGCGGGCCCCAAGGGCGGGCCCGGCATGCCCGAGTGGGGGATGATCCCGGTGCCGCAGAAGCTGATCGACGAAGGCGTGCGCGACATGCTGCGCATCAGCGACTGCCGCATGAGCGGCACCAGCTATGGCGCCTGCGTGCTGCACGTGGCGCCCGAAGCCTTCGTCGGCGGCAACCTGGCGCTGGTGCAGACCGGCGACACCATCTCGGTCGACATCCCCAACCGCAGCATCCACATGGAAGTGTCCGACGAGGAACTGGCGCGCCGCCGCGCGGCCTGGACGCCGCCGCCGGCGCGTTTCGCCCGCGGCTACGGCTGGATGTTCACGCAGCACATCCTGCAGGCGGACCAGGGGTGCGACATGGATTTCCTGCAGACGCAGTTCGGCGAAGGCGCCGGCGAGCCGGATATCTTTTGACCTTGCATGGTGGGGTCGCTGCGCGAACCCACCCTACGCGGGCTTTGTAGGGTGGGTTCGCGCCAGCGACCCCACCGCGCCCCAGAACTCCTCCGCGTACACGCCCAGCGGCGCCGGATCGCGATACAGCCGCACCTCCAGCGGAATCCGCCACTGTCCCGGCCCTCGCAGCTGCAAGCGGCCGGCTGCGATCTCTTCGCGCACCAGCGTCTCGGGCAGCCACGCCAGCCCCCGCCCTTCCAGCGCCATCCCCTTCAGCACCGACGCCAGGTGCGCGGTAAACACCGTCTGCCAGCCGGCCAGCTCCGGCCCCAGCGCGCCGCGCACGATCCGCCCCAGCCCCGACTCTTCGCTGAACGCCAGCAAGGCCTTCTCCGGCGCGCCCGGCGCAGCCACCGGCAGCAGCTCGTCGCGCCCGACGACCACCGACGGCGTTCCGGCCTCTTCGAGCGCGCCACCCGCCGCATGCGCCACCACGAACTGCACCTGGCGCTGGGCCAGCAACGCCTCGCAACGCTGCAGCACGTCGGACTCCAGCCGGATCGGGCCGCCCTGCGTGTAGGCCTGCAAGGTCTGCAGCCAGCCGGGCACGAAGCTGAAGGACAAAGCGTGCGTGGCCGCGATGCGCAAGGTCCCCGCGCTGGCTTGCGCCACGGCCCGCACCTCGGATGGCAGGCGCGCCACGCGACCCAGCAGCTGCTCGGCCTGCGGCCGCAGCCATTCGCCGGCCGCCGTCAGGCGCGCCGGCTGCGAGCTGCGGTCGAACAGGTCCGCGCCCAGCCATTCCTCCAGCGCGCGGATGCGGCGGCTGAAGGCCGGCTGCGTCATGTGGCGCTCCTCGGCGGCGCGCGAGAAGTTGCCGCTGCCGGCAAGGGCGAGGAAGTCCTCCAGCCAGGAGAGGTTCATGGGCAGTGCCGTGGCGGCATCGAAGTCAAGAAAACAGGCATTGGCCGGAAAGCGGCGGGCGCGCGAAGATCGCGCCCTGCCCACCAGGAGTGACCATGAAGATCGTCGAGATCCGCGAAAAGACCGTTCCCATCAGTTCCCCGATCCGCAATGCCTACATCGACTTTAGCAAGATGACGCTGAGCCTCGTCGCCGTGATCACCGACGTGGTCCGCGACGGCAAGCCGGTGGTGGGCTACGGCTTCAACTCCAACGGCCGCTACGGCCAGGGCATGCTGATGCGCGAACGCTTCCTGCCGCGCATCGCCGAAGCGGCGCCCGACTCCCTGCTCGACGCGCGCGGCATCCTGGATCCGCACAAGGTCTGGGACACCATGTTCAAGAACGAGAAGCCCGGCGGCCACGGCGAGCGCTCGGTCGCGATCGGCACCATCGACATGGCGGTGTGGGACGCGGTGGCCAAGATCGAGAACAAGCCGCTGTTCCAGCTGCTGGCCGACCGTTACGGCAACGGCACCGTCAACCGCAAGGTCTTCGTCTATGCCGCCGGCGGCTACTACTACCCCGGCAAGGACGACAGGCAGCTGAAGGACGAGATGCGCAGCTACCTCGATCGCGGCTACTCGGTGGTCAAGATGAAGATCGGCGGCGCCTCGCTGGACGACGACCTGCGCCGCATCGACTCGGTGCTGTCCATCCTGCAGGACGGCCAGCGCCTGTGCGTGGACGCCAACGGCCGCTTCGACCTCGACACCGCCATTGCCTATGCCAAGGCCCTCTCCCAGTACAACCTGTTCTGGTACGAGGAAGCCGGCGACCCGCTGGACTTCGAGCTGCAGGCCGCCCTGCGCAACTACTACAAGAACCCGATGGCGACCGGCGAGAACCTGTTCTCCATGCAGGACGCGCGCAACCTCGTTCGCTACGGCGGCATGCGGCCGGACCGCGACTGGCTGCAGTTCGACTGCGCCCTCTCGTACGGGCTGGTGGAATACCTGCGCACGCTGGAGATGCTGAAGCAGCACGGCTGGTCGGCCAGCCGCTGCGTGCCGCATGGCGGTCACCAGATGTCGCTGAACATCGCCGCCGGCCTCGGCCTGGGCGGCAACGAGTCCTATCCGGACCTGTTCCAGCCTTACGGCGGCTTCCCCGACGGCGTGAAGGTGGAGAACAGCTACGTGACCATGCCGGACCTGCCCGGCATCGGCTTCGAAGGCAAGAGCGACCTGATCCGGCAGATGCGCGCACTCTCGGACTGACGCGCGAGCGCATCGCAAGGGGGCGCGGAAGGAAAATACCTAGGCCCCCTAGCCCTTTCCTTCTTCGGCCCGCGCAAGCCACCGCTCGTTCGCGCGAATCGACCGTTGGCCCCGCTCCAGCGGTATCGGCGGTGAGCAGATGTCAGCAGTGCGCAATCGCTCGTGACAACTCGGGGCCCTGGCCGCGGCCGCGCGCTTGCCGCTTTCACGCTTTCCTTCCTACATTCCGCCCCAACAAGCGAAGAAGGGAAGGGAGTGGCAATGAACCACGAAGTCGACGGCCGCACGCGCCGGCGCCTGCTCGCCGCGGGCACGTCCGGGGCGCTGCTGCTCGCAGCCAATGCACTGGGCGCGAGTCCGCCCCGGTCGTGGCGGCTGTTGATCAACGAAGCCTTCACCGGTGAATCCAACCTGTTCATCCTGACGGCGCGCTACCAGCCTTTCGCGGAGTACGTGACGGGCACGGTGCGCAGCCGCCCCGGCATCGCGATCGAGCCGGTGGTGGACGTGCGGCGCTTCATGACGCTCGCCAAGGCGGGCAGCAAGCCGCAACTGGTGTTCGGCAAGTCGGTCAACCAGCTGGCCAAGCTGGTGCGCGACGACGGCTACCAGCCGCTGGTGCGCCGCGCCGACCCGTACAAGGCCGCCTTCATCGTGGCGCGCGATTCGCCGATCCGCGCGCTGAAGGACGTCGCGCCCGCGCGGGCCAAGATCATCATGCCCGACGAACTCGCCGCCACCACCGCGGTGGCGCGCGCGGAACTGCGGCGCCAGAACGCGGGCGACGTGCAGATCGTGCACACGCGCTACCAGGAAGCCGTGGCGCAGCAGATCTCCAACGGCTTCGCGCAGGTCGGCGTCGTCAATCCCACGATCGCCCGCAAGTGGACCGAAGACGGCGGGCGCGTGGTCGCCGAGACCCAGCCGGTCGTCAACTGGTCGGTGCTGGCCTCGCCCGACGTGGCCGAAGCCGAAGTCGCGCAGCTGCGCGCCGGCCTGCTTGCCATGAATGGCGGCGCGCCGGCGGTGCTGGCCTCGCTGGGCATCAAGCAATGGGCGGCGGCCGAACGCGCCGACTACCTGGCACTGCTCGATTACACGAAGGAGTAAGGATGAAGATGCGAATCTCACGCCGCACCGTGTCCGGCCTGCTGGCCGCCGCCGCCCTGCTCGCGGGCGGGCTCGCCAGGCCGCAGCCCTCCCAGCCGGTGCCGCCCGCGGTCGAGGCCCTCGCCGCGAAGATCGCGGGCGAGCTCGCGCAGCACTGCCCGCTGGCCGACGCCAACGACGCCGCCGCCTTCGACAGCTGCCGCGCCATGCTCTACGGCGACAGCACCTTGCGCGCGCATTTGCCGCCCGTGCTGCTGTGGGGCCGCCAGAGCGCCAACCCGCAGGCGACGCTGCGCCAGACCAACCTGACGCAGTTCGCGCCCGACGTCTGGATCGCGCTGTACGCGCCGCTGTTCATGTTCAACGGCCGCTACCAGGTGGAATGGGTGCCGGCGGAGAAGCAGTTCGCGGTGCGGCTGGAGGCGGCCTTCCGCAACCGCCTTGCCCCCGGCCAGTTCCCCTATCCCTTCTGGCACGACGACTCCAAGTGGGGCACCTACCAGAACGCCAACGGCTTCCTGCTGTGGGTGCATCCGGCCACGCTGAAGGTGCAGGTGGCGCAGCTCACCGACCGGGCGCAGAACGCGCTGCTGCAAGCCGTGACGCCGGTGCAGCAGGCCAAGTTCGACGGCAAGTGGCTGTGGACCGACGCGGCCGGCCGCACGCAGCCGGCGGTGACCCTGTTCGATGGCCTCTACCGCGCCGAGAACCCCTACCTGCGCGACCTCGATCGCCAGTACCGCGACCTGGCGCTGCAGATGCGCGAGTCGCAGTGCACCAGCTGCCACGTGCCCAACAACCCGGACAAGATGAGCCGCCTCGTGTTGCTGTCGACGCCCGCGCACGCGGCCGGCGAGATCGACCGGCTGATCAAGTCGGTGAAGGAGGACCGCATGCCCATGGACGAATACCGCAACAGCTACGCCCTCTCGCCCGAGGACAAGAAGTGGCTGCTGGAAAGCGCCGAGACCTTCCGCGGCACGGTGCAGGCCGCGCGCGCCTGGGAGGCGCAGGCCACCCGCGCGGAATCGCGCCTGCCCGCACCCTGGCAACCCGTGGCCACTGGCCAGCGCAAGGAGGTCTCGCAATGAAACGCCGCCAACTCCTGCGCGCCGCCGGTGCCGCCGCCCTCTGCACGGTGCCCGTGGGCTGGGCGCAATCGACCCCGAGCAGCCGGCTCCTGATCAACGAAGCGGTGACCGCGGACCTCAGCATCGCCATGCTGGCCGTGCGCTACCGGGCCTGGGCCGACTACCTCGCGCCGCAGCTGAAGATCAAGCAGGTGACGGTCGACCCGATCATCGACATCCGCCGCTTCTTCCAGCAGGCAGTGGCCGACGACAAGCCGATGGTCCTGTTCGGCAAGTCCGTCAACCAGCTCGCGAAGCTGGTGCGCGACCACGGCTACCAGCCGCTGGTGAGCCGCGCCGACCCGTACCGCGCGGCCTTCATCGTGCCCAAGGGTTCCACCATCTCCGACCTCGGCCACCTGGGCGGGCGCAAGCTGCTGATGCCCGACGAGTCCGCGGCCACCACCGCGGTGGCCAAGGCCGAACTGCGGGTGCGCGGCGTGCGCGAGCCCTACATCTCGCACACGAAGTACCAGGACAGCGTGGCGGCACAGGTCTCCATGGGCCTGGCCGACGCCGGCGTGGTGAACCCCACCATCGCGCGCCGCTGGAAGGAAGCCGGCGGCACGGTGATCGGCGAGACGCAGGGCGTCGTCAACTGGTCGGTGCTGGCCTCGCCCAAGGCGCCGCCGGAACTCGCCGCGCGCCTGACCGAAACGCTGCTGGCCATGAACGGGCAGCCGGCGCTGCTGGCCGACATCGGCGTGAAGCAATGGCAGAAGGCGGAGCGCCGCGAGTACCTGGCGTTGCTCGACTACACCGGCGAGTGAGGCAGCGATGCGCAGCAGTCTCGCCCCCCTCCTTGTCACGCTGGCTTGCGCCGGCGCCGCTTTGCCCGCCCAGGCCCAGTTCGCGCGGCCCGACGAAGCCGTGAAGTACCGGCAAGGCGCCTGGAACGTGCTCAACCAGCACTTCACGCGCGTCGGCCACATGGTGCGCGGCCGGCTGCCGTTCGAGCCACGGCTCGCGCAGCAGGACGCCGACGTCGTCGCGCTGCTGGCGCGGCTGCCCGCGGCGGCCTTCGGTCCCGGCACCGACACCGCGGCCGACCATGCGCGCGCCGAGATCTGGGCCGAGCCGGCGCGCTTCCGCGAACTGGGCGAGCGCCTGGTCGCCGAGACCGGCCGGCTGCAGGCCGCGACGCGCCTGCATGACCTGGACCAGATCAAGGCCGCCTGGGGCGCCGCCGCCAACACCTGCAAGGAGTGCCACGATGCCTACCGCAGTCACTGAGGCAAGTTTCAGCACGCTGGCGCCAGCGCGCGTGCAGCGCGCCGCCGTCGTCGAGGCCGGCGTGCGCGTGCGCATCTGGGACCTGCCCACGCGCGTCTTCCACTGGTCGCTCGCCGCCTCGCTGGTGGGCCTCACGGCCACCGGCTATGCCGGAGGAGCGTGGATGGCCTGGCACGCGCGCATCGGCAGCTTGCTGCTGGCCTTGCTGTTGTTCCGCGTGGTGTGGGGATTCATCGGCGGACGCTGGTCGCGCTTCGTGAACTTCGTGCCGACGCCGGGTGCGCTCAAGCGCTACCTGCGCGGCCCCGCAACGCCGGAGCAGGACGCCGGCCACAGTCCGCTGGGCGCACTTTCCATCCTCGCGATGATGGCGGTGCTGCTGGGTCAGGCCGTCACCGGGCTGCTCGGCGACGACGGCGGCGGCTTCACCGGCCCCTGGAACGAACTCGTGTCCAGCGCGACCGGCTTCGCCGCGACGGCGCTGCACAAGCAAGTCGGCCAATGGCTGCTGTTCGCCCTGGTGCTGCTGCACGTGCTGGCCATCGTGTTCTATCGCGTCGTACGCCGGCGCAAGCTCGTGCGGGCGATGCTCGACGGCGACAAGTTGCTGCCGCGCCGCGTGCCACCGGCGCGCGACGACGCGCGCAGCCGTGCGCTCGCCACGGCCGTGCTGCTGGCGTGCCTTTGCGTGGTCGGTTTCGTGACCGGCTTCTGAGCCGTACCTCCAAGTTTGTAGGACCGCGCCGCGAGCGTGTAACCCTGCCCCCACAAGCGCTTCCAGGCATCGCACACTCCCGGCCGAGAGCAGTACGGGAGTTGCGCGATGGAAAAGATCTGGGGGCCGCTCAACGGCTTCTACGTGGCGGCCTATGCGGCACCGGTGGGTGAGAGCGGCGAGCGATTTTGCAGCTACGCGAAGGTGTGCTGGACCGAGCCCGACAGCTATTGGGACGCGGACTGCGCCTTCAAGCTCTTCGCCGGCGAACACCACCACACCATCGAAGGCGCGCTCGGCGCCGCGGCGCTGACGGCTCGCGCGGAGACCGCGCTGCTGCCGCCGCCGGCCCGCAAGCTGGCCCAGCGCCGCCAGCGCGGCGAGGCCCCGATCCCGCGCCTGTTCGCCACCGCCTTCTTCCGGCACCGGCTCGCCTGAGGCCCGCTGCACCCATTTTTGTAGCGCCCCGCCCACACGCGCGCATGCAAAACGCAGCTTCCACTGGACGTCTCCGGCCGCAGCTATAACATTCATAGCGATGGCGACCGAGACCCTGCCCACCTACTACGACGTGCTCCAGGTCGAGCGCGACGCCTCGCCGGAGCGCGTGCGCGGCGCCTACCGCCGGCTGGCGCAAAAGTACCACCCGGACAAGATGCCCGGCAACGCCAATGCCGTGCGGGCCATGGCCGCCATCAACGCCGCCTACGAAGTGCTGTCCGACGGCCACCGCCGCGCGGAACACGACCTCTGGATCCGCCGCGCCGAGCACACCAGCCGCGCGCCCGTGCCTGCCGCGCCCCCGGTGCCGGCCACGCTGTGGGCCTTCCTGCATCCCGCGACCCACTGGGCCTGGTACCTGCTGGGCGGCACCTTCCTGTTCGTCCTGGGTACGCTGCTCACGGCGATCTACCTCACCGCGATGCCTGCGCGGCCCAGCGTCAAGGCAGAGCCTTGCAAGCTGTCCGCGCCTGCCGCCCAGGCGCGCTGCGTCGCCAGCCGCTGAGCCAGCCGCCGCAGCCGCTCGCCAGACCACACTGACGGGCAGACCCGTCCCCGGACTATCGCAATCGGTCGAGCGAGGCTTCACCTTCGAGGTATTCCTCAAAGGAGAGACCAACATGAACCGCAAGACCTTGATCGCGGCCTCGCTGGCCGCCGGCGCACTGATGGGCCTGGGCACCGCCGCCCAAGCCACCCCGGCCGTCGTGGCAGGCACGGGCTATGGCCCGAGCGTTTACGTGCAACCGGCGCCTCCGTCGCCCATGTACGAGGCAGTCCCGTCGCCGCGCGCCGGCTACGTCTGGGCGCCCGGCCACTACGAGTGGCGCGGCAACCGCTACGAATGGACCACCGGCCAGTGGCTGGAAACGCGCCCGGGCTGGGCCTGGCAGGAATCGCGCTGGCAGCAGCGCCCTGACGGCTCCTGGTTCCTGGCGGGCGGCCAGTGGGTGCGTTCGGACAACTACTCGTCCTATGACGACCGCCGCTACCGCAGCGACCGCTACGGCGCCTATGGCGACCGCGACCGCGACGGCATCCTGAACCGCGACGACCGCGACCGCGATGGCGACGGCGTGCCGAACCGCTGGGACAACTACCCCAACGACCCGGGCCGCAGCTAAGCAGTCCTGCAACGAAAGGCCGCCGTGGGGCGGCCTTTCATTTTTCACCCTTCGGCGAAGCAGAGGATGTTGCCGTCGGGGTCCTTGCACCAGGCCACGCTGCGGCCATGGCCGCGGTGGATCGCACCCTCGCGCACGGTTTCCGGCAGGTCGTAGTGCTCGAAGCGCACGCCCTTGCCTTCCAGCGCGCGCACGGCCTCGACCAGCCCCGAGCGGAACCCGAAGGTGGCCGCGGTGGCCTGGTTGGTGCCGGCAAACCCGGATTCGTAGATCAACAGGGTGCCCGCGCCACAGCGGTAGCTGGCCATGTTTTCTTCGGTGGCCTGCGGCTCCAGACCCAGCTTGCCTTCATAGAACGCACGTGCCCGCCCGAGGTCGCGGACGGCCGCCGTCGCCATCACATCGGCGTTGTCCATGCGCTCAGCCCCGGGGGTTCGGCTGCAGCATGCTGATGCGGTTGCGTTCGGTGTCGTAGAACGCCACGTAGCGGCCGACGCCGGGGATGTCCATCGGCTCGCCCAGCACCTCGCCCCCGGCATTCTTCACCGCGGCCATCGAACGCGCGATGTCCTGCACGCCGATCACCACCGACGGCACCTGGCCCGGCATCTTGGGATCGTGCGCGAAGAAGCCGCCATTGATCGCGCCGCGCACCGCGCCGTCGGCCCGGCTGTCCTCGGTGGCGGTGGTGGCCAGCACGTAGTTGCCCATCTCGGGGCCGAGCATCTCGGTCTTCCAGCCGAAGGCCGACTGGTAGAACTTCGCGATGCGCTCGCGGTCGTGGTAGGGAAACTCGAAGTGAACGACGGGGTCCATGGCAGCTCCTCGGAGTCTTCGCGAAGCGGTGAATTTAGACCGTCGTCCCGGCTTGTCAAGCGCGGCGTCCAGGCTCCTAGCGGCCGCCGAGGCCCATCGCCCGCGTGATCACCTCCTTCATGATCTCGTTGGTGCCGCCATAGATGCGCTGCACGCGCGCGTCGGCATAGGCACGCGTGATCGGCACTTCCCACATGTAGCCGTAGCCGCCGTGCAGCTGCACGCATTCGTCCATCACCTGGCACTGCAGGTCGGTGGTCCAGTACTTGGCCATGCTGGCGGTCGCGGTGTCGAGCTTGTCCTGCACGATCAGCTCCAGGCACTTGTCGACGAAGACGCGCGCGACCTGCACCTGCGTCTGCAGTTCGGCCAGCTTGTAGCGCGTGTTCTGGAAGGCGGCGACCGGCTGGCCGAAGACCCGCCGGTCCTTCACGTACTCCACGGTCTGGTCGATCGCCGTCTGCGCGGCGGCCACGGCCGTCACGGCGATCTGCGTGCGCTCCCAAGGCAGCTGTTCCATCAGGCAGATGAAGCCGCGGTTCTCGAATGCCGGGCCCCCCAGCAGGTTCTCCGCCGGCACGCGCACGTTGTCGAAGAACAGCTCCGAGGTGTCCTGCGCCTTCAGGCCCAGCTTCTTCAGGCGCTTGCCCTTCTCGAAGCCCGCCATGCCGCGCTCCACCAGCAGCAGGCTGGTGCCCTTGGCGCCGGCGGCCGGATCGGTCTTGGCCACCACGATCACCAGTTCGGCATGCCAGCCGTTGGTGATGAAGGTCTTGCTGCCGTTCAGCAGGTAGCTGCCGTCGGCCTGCTTCAGCGCGGTGCTGCGCACGCCCTGCAGGTCGCTGCCCGCCGAGGGCTCGCTCATCGCGATCGCGCCGACCATCTCCCCGCTGGCAAGTTTCGGCAGGTAGCGCCGCTTCTGTTCCTCGGTGCCGTAATGCAGGATGTACGGCGCCACGATCTCGCTGTGCAAGGAGTAGCCGATGCCGCTGTAGCCGCCGCGCGCGAGTTCCTCCATCTGCACCACCGAGTACAGCTTGTCGGCGCCGGCGCCGCCGTACTCCTCGGGCATCGAGGGGCACAGGTAGCCGTTGGCGCCGGCCTTGCGCCAGACCTCGCGGTCCACGTAGCCCTGCTCTTCCCATTCGGCGTGGAAGGGCGCGATCTCCTGCTCGACGAAGCGCCGGAAGGCGTCGCGGAAGGCTTCGTGGTCGGCGGAAAAGAGCGTGCGTTCGATCATTGCGGTCCCCCAAAAGAAAAAGCCCGCCGCTGCCTGTGCAAGCGGCGGGCCCTGGCGCGACTTTACTGCTTCGTCGACACCGGGTCGGCGCCCAGCGGCACGCCGCCAGGACCGGCCTTGAAGGTCAGCGGCGACACGGCGGCCTGCTGGCCGACGCCCGGCTTGGACCAGTCACAGACGCCGGTGCCGAACACGGAGTTCAGGCGGGCCAGCTGGCTGGCGCTGAAGGTGACGCCGGTGTAGTCGGACGCCGCCAGCGGCTTCAGCTGGCACTTCAGCACGTCTTCCGAACGCGGGCCGCCGGCCACCTGCCGCGGCGACAGCGACGGGATCAGGTACTTCGCCGCGGTCGCCGGGTTGTCGCAGGCCGCGCCGGTCACCTTCACCGACTGGGTCGCGTCGTCCGGCAGGTAGCAGAAGTCCGCCGTGCTGGCCGGCCGGGTGGCGCGCACCTTGGCTTCCAGGGTCGCGGTGCTGCTGCTGGTCACCAGGGCATTGAGCCATTCGTCCATCGCCGTGATGCCGTCGGTGAGCATGGTCCCGGGCGGGATCGAGAAGTTGCCGCGGGCGAAGCGCCACAGGGCCTGGTTGTTGGCGTCGCCGGCGTCGCGCGCGATGCGGTCGCGGATGGCGAAGCTGTACCACTGGTGGTGGATGCCGGTCGACACCGGCGTGCCGGGCGGCAGGTTGGCGGCCAGCAGCGAATCGTCCCAGCCGCGCATGTCGATGATGGCGGCCTTCGCCAGGTTGCGGCCCGAGGCCACGATGCCGGAGCGGTAGGCGATGTCCAGCGCCTCGGCGTCGGCGGTGCTGCGTGCCGCCCGCGGCGTGGAGTCGCGGTCGATGCCGCCGACGGCCTCGTTCAGGGTGACGAATTCCTCCGGCGTGATCTTGCCGGCCAGCAGCGCCTTCAGCCCGTACTGCACGCCCACGTTATCGCGCGTGTCGCGCGCGGCGGGGCTGCCAGCCACCTTGCCCCAGATCGACTCGGCCCAGGACCAGGCATTGCAGCGCGGCAGGCTGGCCGTGGCCACCGGGTTGGCCGGGTCGTAGACGGCGCTGTTCGGCAGTTCACAGTTGTTGGTGAAGGTCGTGGACTGCGTGATGGCGCCCGTGACGTTGTCGGTCACGGTGCGCATCTGGTACAGGCCGGCCTTGCCGTTGCTGCCGAACAGGTTCATCCAGGCATGGCAGGCGGTCTGGTCCACGTGGCCATTGATCGCCGCCTTGCGGGCGTTGATCTGGTCCTGCGTCAGGCCCATGGTGGTCCACAGTCCCAGCACCTCGTTCTTGCGATAAGCCTCGGCCAGCAAGGTGCAGTCCCCCACCTCCATCGACGTCGTTTCCGAGTCGGGATAGGTGCAGGTCGTGATCACGCCGTCCAGCGTGCCCGGCATGATGGACAGGTTCATGTTCGAGTTGATCGAACCGCCCGAGCATCCCGTGCCCAGCGTGTACTTCACGCGGCCGTAGGTGTCGATGATGTGTTCCTTCATCATCATCGTGACTTCCGCCATCAGCACGCGGTTGGAATTGCGCGAGGAGTCCGTCATGCTGTTCTGAACGACCAGGTAGCCGCGCTTGAGCTGCTCGGTGAGCGTGCTCCAGTTGACGGTGGTGCGCGACTGGCGCCGCGGCTGGCCGGTGCTCGATCCGAAGGAATACCAGATCTTCCGGTTCCACTGCGCCTGCGGCGCGTTGGCGGTCCAGGGCTTGCTCGGGTCGAACAGCACGGCGATGTCGTAGATGCCGCGGTTCATGGTGCCGCGCTCCACCCGCACCACGAAGGGCACGGTCACGCCGTCGCTGGTGGTCGTGCTGGCGAGGTCGGCCGGCGCCGCGGCAGCGGGGTCGTAGGGCTTGAAGCACAGGTTGGCCGCCGTCGACGTGTCGGGCAGCGCCGTCGAACAGCCCGCCGCCGTCGTGCGGTAGTACAGCTTGTACTCGGTGGCGATGTTGCAGTTGGCATCCGGCTGGCCCGAGAGGCCGCTGGCGTTGGTGGCGGGCGCGTTGCCCGAAGCCGGCTGCGCCGTGGGCGTGGCGCAATAGAAAGGCGTGGGCTGCGCGCCGGAGATGACCGGCCCCGAGCGCGGCGCATTGGTGACCACCAGGCGGGCGCCGAAGGCGTCGCCGGAGTTGGCCAGGATCACGTTCTCACCGACCGCCAGGCCCGTCACCACGCCGGTGATGCGCCCGTCGCTGCCGCGCACGAAGGCGCTGCTCTGGTCGGTGCCGTTGACCGTGACCTTCAGCGCGCTGGCGCTGGAGCCGGCCGGCGGGATGACTTCCATCAGCACGTTGCCGTCGCTCACCAGGTCCGCGCGCGTGGAAAGCGTTTGCAGCTGCAGTGGCGGCAGGTCGCTGCCGCCCCCGCCGCCACAGGCGGCCAGGACCATGGATGCCAGCGCCACGGCGCCGAACCACCAGGGCGCGCGCCCCGGTCTTCTTCTGGATGGGGATGCCACGGTTGTCTCCTTGATGGACCCGCTCGCCACCGGCGGGCTGGCAGGCAATCTACGGCGGGCACAAGCCCAGCGGGGTTGGAAAAACCCGCAGCGGGTCGCCTGCGTGACAGTGCTTTACACGCCGGAGCGCCGGTGCAGCCTGCCTATACTGGCGCAACCCGACTGGAGCACGCCATGACCGAAGCATTCGTCTACGACGCCATCCGCACCCCGCGCGGCAAGGGCAAGAAGGACGGCAGCCTGCACGAAGTGAAGCCCGTCAACCTGCTGGCCGGCGTGCTGGCCGAACTGCAGAGGCGCAACGACTTCGACACCGGCCAGGTCGACGACGTCGTGATGGGCGTGGTCTCGCCGATCGGCGAACAGGGCTCGGTGATCGCCAAGGTGGCGGCGCTGAAGGCGGGCTGGGACTGGCGCTGTTCCGGCGTGCAGCTCAACCGTTTCTGCGCCTCCGGGCTGGAGGCGGTGAACATGGCGGCGCAGAAGGTGCGCTCGGGCTGGGAAGACCTGGTGGTGGCCGGCGGCGTCGAGAGCATGAGCCGCGTGCCCATCGGCTCCGACGGGGGCGCCTGGGCGCAGGACCCGGAGACCAACTCCGCCACCGCCTTCGTGCCGCAGGGCATAGGCGCCGACCTCATCGCCACGCTGGAAGGCTTCAGCCGCGACGACGTCGATGCCTTCGCGCTCGAATCGCAGAAGCGCGCCGCGCGTGCGCGCGAAGGCGGCTACTTCGCCGGCTCGGTGGTGCCGGTGAAGGACTTCCTCGACCAGGTGATCCTGGACCAGGACGAGTTCATCAAGCCGCACACCACGCTGGAGGGCCTGGGCGCGCTCAAGCCGGCCTTCGAGCAGCTGGGCGCGATGGGCTTCGACCAGGTGGCCATCTCGCGCTATCCGCAGGTGGAGCGCATCGCCCACGTGCACCACGCCGGCAACTCCTCGGGCATCGTCGACGGGGCGGCCGCCATCCTGGTCGGCAGCGAAGCCGCGGGCAAGGTGCATGGCCTGAAGCCGCGCGCGCGCATCCTCGCCGCGGCGCTGTCGGGCGCGGACCCGACGATCATGCTCACCGGCCCGATGCCGGCCGCGCGCAAGGCGCTGGCCAAGGCCGGCCTCACCCTCGACCAGATCGACCTGTTCGAGGTGAACGAGGCCTTTGCCGCGGTGCCCATGAAGTTCATGAAGGAGCTAGGCGTGGACCACGAACGGGTCAACGTGAACGGCGGCGCCATCGCCATGGGCCATCCGCTGGGCGCCACCGGCGCCATGATCCTCAACACGCTCATCGACGAACTGCACCGGCGCAAGCTGCGCTACGGGCTGGCCACGCTGTGCGTGGGTGGCGGCATGGGCATTGCCACCATCGTCGAGCGGATCTGAGGCGCCCCATGAAGACCATCCGCTACGAACTCGCCGACGGCATCGCCACGCTCACCTTCGACGAGCCGGGCTCGCCCGTCAACACCATGTGCCTGCAGTGGCAGGAAGACCTGACCGCGGCCGTGCAGCAGGTGCTGCAGGACCAGGAGCGCATCCGCGGGATCGTGCTGGCCTCGGCCAAGTCCACCTTCTTCGCCGGCGCCGACCTCAAGGGCACGATGCGCCTGCAGCCCGAAGATGCGCCGCGCGTGTTCCGCGAAGTGGAGCAGTGCAAGAAGAACTTCCGCACGCTGGAGACGCTGGGCAAGCCCGTGGTGGCCTGCCTGAACGGCAGCGCGCTCGGCGGCGGCTGGGAAGTCGCCTTGATCGCGCACCACCGGGTCGCCGTCGACAACGCCAAGATCCAGTTCGGCCTGCCGGAGGTGACGCTGGGCCTGATCCCCGGTGCTTCCGGCGTCACCAAGATGACGCGCCTGCTGGGACTGATGGGCGCGCAGCCCTACATCCTGGAAAGCAAGCTGTTCGCGCCGCGCGAGGCTTTGGAGCTGGGACTCGTGCAGGAACTGGTGCCCGACGCGGCCGCCCTGCGTCCTGCCGCCCTCGCCTGGATAGCCGCCAACCCGAAAGCGCTGCAGCCCTGGGACGCCAAGGACTACAAGATCCCGGGCGGCACGCCGTCCAACCCGAAGATCGCGGGCGCGCTCGCGGTCGCGCCGGCGATGCTGAAGCAGAAGACGCGCGGCCTGTATCCGGCGCCGGAAGCGGCGCTGGCCGCCATGGTGGAAGGCGCGCAGGTCGACTTCGACACCGCCTTGCGCATCGAGAGCCGCCACCTGGCGAAGCTGATCGTGTCGCCGGTGGCGAAGAACATGATCAACACCTTCTTCTTCAACCTGAACGCCATCAAGAGCGGGCAGTCGCGGCCGAAGTGGGACGGCAAGTTCAAGCCCGCGAAAGTCGGCATCCTCGGCGCCGGCATGATGGGCGGCGGCATCGCCTACGCGCAGGCGAGCCGCGGCATCGCCACGGTGCTGAAGGACGTCTCGCAGGACAAGGCCGAGGCCGGCAAGGCCTACAGCGCCAAGCTCACGCAGCCGCGCGTCGACAAGGGCCGGCTCAGCCCGCACGACCAGGCGGCGCTGCTGGCGCGCATAACGCCCACCGAGTCCGTGCAGGACCTGCAGGGCTGCGACCTGATCATCGAGGCCGTGTTCGAGAACCGCGAGCTGAAGGCCCGCGTGACGAAGGATGCCGAGCCGCAGCTCGCGCCCGGCGGTTTCTTCGCCAGCAACACCTCCACCTTGCCGATCAGCGGGCTGGCGCAGGCGAGCGCGCGGCCGCAGAAGTTCGTCGGCATCCATTTCTTCAGCCCCGTCGACAAGATGAAGCTGGTGGAGATCATCCGCGGCAAGGAGACGGACGACGAGACCGTGGCGCGCGCGTTCGACTACGTGCAGGCGCTGGGCAAGATCCCGATCGTCGTGAACGACGCGCGCGGCTTCTTCACCAGCCGCGTGTTCGGCACCTTCGTGATGGAAGGCGCGGCCATGCTGGGCGAAGGCATTCCCGCGCCGGTGATCGAGCAGGCGGGCCTGCAGGCCGGCATGCCGGTGGGGCCGCTGGCGGTGCTGGACGAAACGGCGTTGTCGCTGTCCGTGCACGTGCTGGACCAGACGCGCGCCGACTACCGCGCCCAGGGCGACACCTACATCGCAACGCCGGGCGAGCTGCTGGTCGAGCGCATGGTCAAGGAGTTCGACCGCAACGGCCGCGCGGCCGGCGGCGGCTTCTACGAGTACCCGAAGGGCGGCAAGAAACTCCTCTGGCCCGAGCTGTCCGCGCTGTTCGGGCGCGAGGGCGTCGCCTGGGACATGCAGGACCTGAAGGACCGCCTGCTCTATCGCCAGGCGGTGGAAACGGCGCGCTGCCTGGCCGAAGGCGTGCTGACCAGCGTGCACGACGCCAACATCGGGTCGATGTTCGGCATCGGCTTTCCGGGCTGGACCGGCGGGGCGATGCAGTTCATCTACGGCACGGGAGTCGACAAGTTCCTGCACCGCGCGGAAGTGCTGGCGGCGAAGTACGGGCCGGGGTTCGTGGTCGCGCCGCAGGTGAAGGACGCGATCCGGAAGTTCGAGCCGAAGTATTGACCGTCATTCCCGCGCAGGCGGGAATCCAGGGCGCCCTGGATCCCCGCCTCCGCGGGGATGACACTCATTGCCCTTTGCCGCGCGCGAAATCCATGATCACCCGCGCCGCCAGGTACAGCCGCGGCTCGATCGCGTCGACCAGGATGTACTCCGAATCGTTCGAATGCGCGCCGAAGCCCGGCAGGCCGAAGCGCTCGATCACCGGCGCCTTGGTCTTGAGCGCGGCAAACGCCGCATCGGTGCCGCCGCCTTCCGGCTGGTCGTCCACCACCAGCTTCTGGCCGATTTCGGCGTAGATCGCCTGCGCATGCGCGGCCAGCTTGCGGCTGGCGTCGGTCGCTTCCAGCGGCGGGCGGCGGCGCTCGAACTTCACCGTGACCTTGGCTTCCGGCACCAGCTGCTTCTTCGCGCGCTCGCGCACGGCCGCCTCGATGCGGTCGTAGTCCGAAACGCGCAGCACGCGCACGTCGGCTTCCGCCTTGGCGACCGCCGGAATCACGTTGCGGTTGGTGCCCGCCGACGCGATCGTCCAGTTCAGCTTCAGGCCCACCTGCGGCTCCGACAGGTCGCGCATCTGCAGCACCTGATGCGACAGCTCGTACAGCGCGTTGACGCCGCGCTCGGGCGCGCTGCCTGCATGCGAGGCCTTGCCTTCCACCTGGATCTCCACCGCGCCGATGCCGCTGGTGGCCAGCGACAGCTTGTCGTTGCCGACCCGCGTGGCTTCGAAGGACAGCACGGCGTCGTGCTCGGCGCCCGCCTGCGTGATGAAGTTGCGCGCGCCGGGCGAGCTGATCTCCTCGTCGGAATTCACCAGCACGGTCAGCGTGCCGAACTCGTTGAAGTTCAGCGACTTGAGCAGCGCCGCCAGGTGCACCACCATGGCCACGCCCTGCTTGTCGTCGGCGATGCCCAGGCCCCAGGCCTTGTCGCCCTCGACGCGGAAAGGCTGCTTCTCCAGCATGCCCTTGAGGTAGACGGTGTCGATGTGCGCGATCAGCAGGATGCGCTTGCTGCCCGTGCCCTTGAAGGTGCCGCTCAACATGCGGCCCGGCTGCGGCGGCGTGTCGGCCATGCGGTAGGTGGTGGCATCGGTGGGCTGGATGAACTCCACCTGGGCGCCCAGGGCGCGCAGCTTGCCGGCCACGACCTCGGTGGCGCGGTTGATGCCCTCGATGTCCTTGCTGCCGGTCTCGATGGACACGAGTTCCTTCAGGGTGTCGAGCAAGGGCTGCTTCTGGGCGGCGGCGGCGCGCTGCACGGCGCCATCGAGCTGGGCGAACACGGGAGCGCAGGCCAGCGCGGCGGCGGCGACGGTCAGGCGCAGGAACGACTTCTTCAAACGCGATCTCCTCGGCAAAAGCCTGCGAGCATAGCGGCAAAAAAATTGGTTGACTCCGGCAAGTAACAGGCCGAGACTGCCGCCATGGAGCCCGTTTCCCCGGCGGACGTCAAGGCCGTGCGCGCCTTCAACCGCTTCTACACGCAGCGCATCGGCGTCCTCAAGCGCTATCTCGACACCGACTTCACGCTGACCGAGGTGCGCGTGCTGTACGAGCTCGCGCACTCCCCGGCGCTCACCGCCAGCGACCTCGCGCACGGCCTCGAACTCGACCCGGGTTACCTGAGCCGCATCCTGCGGCGCTTCGAGGCGCAAGGCTGGCTCGCCCGCACCACGGCGCCGCACGACGGCCGCCAGAGCCTGCTGCAACTGACCGAGGCGGGCTACGCCACCTTCGCCCCGCTGCAGCAGAAGTCGCGCGACGAAACCGCCGAACTGCTCGCCGCCGTGCCGGCGCCGGCGCGCGCCCGCCTGATCGCGGCGCTGGGCACGGTGCACCAGTTGCTCGACCCGACCGGCGCCGAGCGCCGCATCGTGTTGCGCGACCCCCGGCCCGGCGACCTGGGCTGGGTCGTGCAGGCGCATGGTGAGCTCTATGCGCGCGAGTTCGGCTATACGAGCGAATTCGAGGCGCTGGTCGCGGAGATCGCCGCACACTACCTGCGCAAGTTCGATCCGCAATGGGAGAAAGGCTGGATCGCCGAACTCGATGGCGAGCGCGTCGGTTCGGTCTTCGTCGTGCGCAAGTCGCGCACCGTCGCCAAGCTGCGCCTGCTGATCCTGCTGCCGCAGGCGCGCGGCCTGGGCCTGGGCGGGCAGCTCACGGACGCCTGCCTGGACTTCGCCCGGGCCAAGGGCTACCGCAAGATGGTGCTGTGGACGCAAAGCCACCTGGAGGCGGCGCGCGCCATCTACAAGTCGCGCGGCTTCCAGTGCGTGGCCACCGAATCCAACCACGCCTTCGGGCATGACCTGGAAAGCGAAACCTGGGAGCTGAGGCTCTGAACCGCGCCCTGCTTGCCGCCGCGGGCGCCAGCGTGCTGGTCGGCGCGGGCATCGTCGCCTCGCGCTTCGTCGTGGCGGAGGTGCCGCCGCTGACGCTGGCCATGCTGCGCTACACGATCGGCTTCGCCTGCCTGCTGCCCTTCGCGCTGCCCACGCTGGGCGATGCCCTGCGGGTGCTGCGGCGGCGCGACCTCCTGGCCTTGACGGCACTCGGCGTCGGCCAGTTCGCCGTGCTGATCGCCCTCCTCAACTTCGGCCTGCAGCGCGTGGGCGCGGGCCAGGCGGCCCTGATCTTCAGCCTGTTCCCCCTGCTCACGCTGCTGCTCGGCGCGGCGCTCGGGCGCGAGCAGGTCGGCGGCCGGCTGCTGCTGGGCGTGCTGCTGTCGATCGCCGGCGTCGCGCTGTCGCTCTGGCCCAAGCTGCAGGCCGCGCACGGCGGCGGCTGGTGGGGCGAACTCGCCGTGCTGGCGTCCGCGGCGATCGGCGCCCTGTGCAGCGTGCTGTACCGCCCTTACCTGCAGCGCTATCCGACGGTGCCGGTGTCGGCCTTCGCGATGCTGGCCTCGGTGGTGTTCCTGGCGCTGGCGGCGCTCGGCGAACACTGGCCGGCGCGCGTCGCCGCCATCAGCGTGACGGCATGGCTGGTCGTGGCCTTCATCGGCGTGTCGAGCGCCGTCGGCTACTTCTGGTGGCTGTTCGCGCTGAAGAACGAATCGCCGACGCGGGTCACCGTGTTCCTGGCGCTGAACCCGGTGACGGCCGCCCTGCTCGGGTCGCTGTTGCTCGCGGAACCGCTCGGCGTCCACCTGCTCGCGGCGCTGGCCTTGATCGCCGCGGGCCTCTGGCTCGCGACCCGGCCGCCGCGCGCGTTGGTGAATCGACAGGTCCGCCCGGGATAATGCAGGCATGACCGCTTCCCCGCCCGCCGCCGCCGACGCGGCTGCGCAGTCCCGGCCGCGGCCGGCCGACCTCACCGACCTCTTCGTCTCCTTCACCGTGCTGGCCCTGCAGGGCTTCGGCGGCGTGCTGGCCGTGGTGCAGCGCGAGTTGGTGGAGAAGAAGGGCTGGATGACGAAGGAGGAATTCGTCGAGGAATGGGCGGTGGCGCAGATCATGCCGGGGCCCAACGTCATCAACCTGTCGATCACCCTGGGCGCGCGCTACTTCGGCTGGCGCGGCGCCGTCGTAGCCGTGCTGGGCATGCTCACCTGCCCCTTGCTGGTGGTGCTCTCGCTGGCCCTGGTCTATGCGCAGTTCTCCACCAGCCCGCAGGTGGCAGGCGCGCTGCGCGGCATGGGCGCGGTGGCCGCCGGCCTGATCACCGCCACCGGCCTCAAGCTGATGGTGGCGCTGCAGAAGAACATCCTGGGGCTGCCCCTGTGCATCGCGCTGGGCATCCTGGCTTTCGTCGCCATCGCCTGGCTCAAGCTGCCGCTCCTGTGGGTGCTGCTGGCGCTGGGCGGCCTGGGCTGGTCGCTCGCCTACCGGAGGCTGCGCGCATGAACACCATCGTGCTGGGCCTGCCCGACTGGCTCTCGCTGCTCGGGCACTACATGGCGCTGTCGCTGCTGTGCGTGGGCGGCGCGATCACCACCGCGCCCGACATGCACCGCTTCCTGGTGCAGGAAAAAGGCTGGCTGACCGACCCGCAGTTCAGCGCCTCGATCGCCATCGCGCAGGCGGCGCCGGGCCCGAACGTCCTGTTCACCGGGCTCATGGGCTGGAACGTGGGCCTGAACGCCGGAGGCCTGCCGACCGCCCTGCTCGGCATGCTGGTGTGCCTGGGCGGCATCATGCTTCCGAGCTCGGTGCTGGCCTATGCGACGGCGCAGTGGAGCCATCGCAACCGCGACCTGCGCGCCGTGCGTGCCTTCAAGCAAGGCCTGGCGCCGCTGGTGATCGCGCTGCTGGTGGCCACCGGTTGGATCCTGGCGACCGCCAACGGCTATGCGATCCGCAACTGGCCGACCTGGGCGGTGACCATCGTCACCACGCTGGTGGTCTGGCGCACCCGCCTGCACCTGTTGTGGCTGCTGGGAGCGGGCGCGGTGATCGGCGCCCTGGGTTGGGTCTAGCGCGGGTTCTCGAAGAACACGTAAGTCCCGAAGCCACCGACCTCGAAGTACACCTTCTTCTCGCCCGGATCGACCGCGAAGTTCAGGTTCTCGTCGAGGACGCCATAGCCGTAGCGGTAGTTGCGCGGCGAGCCGTCGTCGGTGCCGAGGCCGGTACTGAGCTTGTCGACCTTGAGGAAGCGCCGCACGACCTTGTCGCCGGAGTAGATCTCCAGCACGCCGTTGGTGCCGGTCCAGTTCTGGATGTCGCGCCCCAGCTTGTTCTGCTGCTCCTGCGTGCAGCCGCCCAGTGCCAGCAGCACGGCGGCGATGGCGATCCGGTTCATCCCTGTTCCTCCAGCAAGAGCGGCAGCAAGGCGGCCGCGGTACCGCGCAGCACCGCGTCGGCGGCATCGTCCAGGTCGCTTGCGTGCGGATTCAGCACGACGACCCGGCCCGGCGTGGCACGCGCCAGGCCGGCCGCAGGATAGACCATCCCGGAGGTTCCCACCACCAGCATCAGGTCACAGGCCGCGGCTGCGTCTTCGGCCGCCGCCAGTTCGGCGGCGGGCAGCAGCTCGCCGAACCACACCACCGCGGGCCGGCGCAGGTTGCCGCACACAGGGCAGGACGGCGGGCTGCCCGTACGCAGGACCGCGACGTCGCAGCAAGCGCGGGGCGCATCGAGCCATCGGTCCGCGGCCAGGTTGCCATGCAGGGCCAGCACGCCCGGGGAGCCGGCGCGCTGGTGCAGGCCGTCGACGTTCTGCGTGACCACCGCCAGGCGGCCGGGGTGCCGCTGCTGGAACGCGGCGACCGCGCGGTGGCCCGCGTTCGGTTCCACCTGGCGCAGGGCTTCGCGCCGCATCGCATACCAGTCCCACACCATCGAAGGATTGCGCCGGAAGGCGTCCTCCGTGGCCAGGTCCTCGGGCCGGAACTTCGCCCACAAGCCGGTCTGCGCATCGCGGAAGGTCGGCACGCCGGACTCCGCGCTCATGCCGGCGCCGCTCAGGAGGACGATGCGGCGCGCAGCCCGGACCCAGTCGCGGACTTCTTGCGGGCTCAACGCCGCGCCGCGTGCGTCGCGCGTCCCTTGCTGCCCTTGCGGTGGAAATACACCTCTTCGGCCAGGCGCCGCATGGCGGCGGTGCCCAGCAGCTGGTTGAAGACCCAGTCGTTCTGCAGTTTCTCGTACAGCCAGCGCACCGCACGCTTGGCGCGGAAGGTGGGATAGCGGCGCGGCAGCCATGCGGCTGGGTCGTCCTTGCGGCCTTGCAGGAATGCCGCCACCGCTTCGCCCGCCTCCTGGCCGTGGCGCAGCGCCGTGTGGATGCCGCCCGCGGTCGCCGGCGAGACCATGCCGGCGGCATCGCCGACCAGCAGCGCGCCGGGCCGCGCCACCCGTTCCAGCAGGCCGCCGCAGGGAATCATGCCCGCGCGCACCGAGCGCGCCGGCCCCAGCGGCTGCACCAGGTGCGAGGTCTTTTCCAGCAGGCCGTCGAGGCGCAGGCGTCCGTGGCCGGCGCCCGGCAACACGCGGCGCGCCAGTCCCACCTGCGCGGCCGCCACGCCCGCGACGGCCCAGCCGATGTAGCCCGGCGCCAGTTCGCGGTCGACGAAGCAGTGCAGGAAGTTGCGGTCCATCTCCGCGTCCGGATACTCGTGCTCCACGCCGAACAGGAACTCGCGGTTCTGCGACAGGCCCAGCGACTTCGCGACGCGCGAGAACGGGCCGTCCGCGCCTATCAGGTAGCGCGTGCGGACGGCTTCGCCGGAGGCCAGCGGGATCTCCCAGCCCTCGGCGCCCGACACGGGCCGTGCTTCGGTGAACAGCGTTTCCAGCCGCACCTCCGCGCCGGACGCGCGCACCGAACCGACCATCCAGTCCAGCAGGGCCGGCGCGTCGGTGGCCCAGAAGTAGTAGCCGGGCGCGTACAGGTCCAGGTGGCGCAGGTTGGGCGCGTACAGGCGCACGCCGTCGATCCGGCGCACCAGCGCGGGCGGCACTTCCTGCAGCCAGGCGATCTCCTCGATGGCGTCCTTCACGATCACGCCGGTCGTGTGCAGGCGCGCGCCGGCGGACTGCTTCTTTTCCAGCACCAGCACGCGCAGGCCGGCCAAGGCCGCGGCCCGGGCCGCCGCCAGCCCGGCAAAGCTCGCGCCGACCACGACCAGGTCGAAACTCATGCCGCCTTTCGCTGCCGCACCGCTTCGTACAGGCAGATCCCGCTGGCCACCGAGACGTTCAGGCTCTCCACCGCGCCCAGCATCGGGATGGACACCAGCGCATCGCAGGTCTTGCGCGTCAGCTGGCGCAGGCCCGTGCCCTCGGCGCCCATCACGAGGGCCGTGGGCGCCTTCAGGTCGGCCTGGTACAGCGTCTGGTCGGCCTCGTCGCTCAGGCCCAGGCACCAGATGTTGCGCTCCTTCAGTTCGCCCAGCGTGCGCGCCAGGTTGGTGACCATGAAGTAAGGCACCGTTTCCGCCGCGCCGCTGGCCACCTTGGCCACGGTGGCATTGATGCCCACCGCATGGTCCTTGGGCGCGATCACGGCGTGCGCGCCGGCACCGTCGGCCACCCGCAGGCAGGCGCCCAGGTTGTGCGGGTCGGTCACGCCATCGAGCACCAGCAGCAGCGGCGGGCCCTGCACGCCATCGAGCAGGTCGTCCAGCGAGGTGACCGTGGGCAGGGTTTCGACCCGCGCCACCACGCCCTGGTGGCCGGCGCTGCCCGCCAGCCGCGACAGGCGCAGGGCATCGGCCTCGATCGGCCGCAGGCCGGCCTCCTGGGCGCGCTGCAGGAACTGGCGCATGCGCGCATCCCGCCGCGTGGATTCGTAATACAGCTCCAGGATGGAGCGAGGTGCGGTGCGCAGGCGCACCCCCACGGCATGGAAGCCGAACAGGACTTTCGGGGCAGACGACATTGGCGGGATTATCCCCGCCCGGCAGAGCCGGCTAGTCGAGCTTGGCGCCCGAGGCCTTCACCACTTGCGCCCATTTGCGGATGTCGTCCTGCAGGATGCGGCCGAACTGCTCGGGCGTCGTGGGATAGGGGTCCGCGCCCACGCCGCTGAACTTCTCCAGCAGGTCCTTGTCCTTCAGCAGCTCGCCGACGTCGGCGTTGATCTTGCGCACCACCGCCTCGGGCGTGCCGGCCGGCGCCAGGATGCCGAACCAGGGGCTCAGCTCGAAGCCCGCCAGGCCGGCTTCGCCCAGCGTCGGCACGTTGGGGAAGGTCGCCGAACGATGGGCGCCCGTCACCGCCAGCGCCCGCAGCTTGTCGCCGCGGATGTGGCCCGCCACCGAGGGCAGGCTGCTGAAGGTCATCTGGATCTGGCCGCCGATGGTGTCGGTCAGGGCCCCGGCGGCGCCCTTGTACGGCACGTGGACCAGCTTGATGCCCTGGTTCATGTTGACCATCTCGCCCAGCAGCTGGTTCAGCGAGCCGTTGCCGGCGGAGCCGAAATTCACCTGGCCCGGGTGCGCCTTGGCATAGGCGACCAGCTCGCCCATGGTCTTGGGCGGGAAGGCGTTGTTCACGACCAGCGCGAAGGGCACGGTAGCCACCGTCGCCACGGTGGCGAAATCCTTGTAAGGCTCGTAACCGAGGCTCTTGTAGAGGCTGCCGTTGATGGCCTGGGTGCCCACGTAGCTCATGAGCAGCGTGTAGCCGTCGGCCGGCGCCTTGGCGACGAACTCGGTGCCGACGTTGCCGCCCGCGCCCGGCTTGTTCTCGACGACGACGGGCTGGCCCCACTTCTCCGACAGCTTCTGGCCCACGATGCGGGCCAGCGCATCGGACGCGCCGCCTGGGGTCTGCGGCACGATCAGCTTGACCGGCTTGTTGGGGAAGGCGCCCTGCGCGAAGGCGGCGGGAGCGAGCACGAAGGCGGCTGCCAGGGCAGCGAGGGTGAGGCGGCGGGTCTGCATGCGCCCCATCTTAGGGGCGTGTGTGCATGCCACCCATGTGGGAATCCCTCAGGCGGCGATGGCGCCGGCCTCGATCGTGATGCGCCGCTCGCAGCGAGCCGCGATGGCGCGGTCGTGGGTCACCAGCACCAGCGTCGTGCCCTGCTCCCGGTTCAGGTCGAACATCAGTTCCATCACGGTCTCGCCGGTGGCGAAATCAAGGCTGCCGGTGGGCTCGTCGGCCAGCAGCACGGCCGGCTGGACGACGAAGGCGCGCGCCAGCGCCACGCGCTGCTGCTCGCCGCCCGACAGCACCTTGGGGTAGTGCCCGAGGCGCTCGCCCAGGCCCACGCGTCCCAGCATCTCGGTGGCCGCCTTGCGGGCGTCGCGGCGGCCGGCCAGTTCCAGCGGCAACATCACGTTTTCCAGCGCGCTCAGGTTGCCCATCAGCTGGAAGCTCTGGAACACGAAACCCACCTGGCGCGCGCGCAGGGCGGCGCGTTCGTCCTCGTCGAGCGCGAACAGGTCCTGGCCGGCCAGCATCACCGTGCCCTCGGTCGGGGTGTCCAGGCCCGCGATGATCGACAGCAGCGTGCTCTTGCCGGAGCCCGAGGCCCCGACGATGGCCGCAGTCTCCCGCGGCGCCAGGGAGAAATCGATATCGCGGAGAATGGCAAGCGTCCCGGTGGAGTCGGTCACCGATTTGTGGACGTGTTGGACGGAGATGATGGGTTCGGACATGCAAGCAGGTGGGTGGAGGCGGCGTGACTTTATCGCGGCCGGCTTAGCCGCGTCTTATGCGGCCCTGGCGCCGGCGGCCGCGGCCCCGGTGATCCTGGTGGTGGGCGACTCGCTGAGTGCGGAGTATGGCCTGAAGCGGGGCAGCGGCTGGGTGGCCTTGCTGGAACAGAAGCTGGCCCGGGAGAAGATTCCCGCCCGGGTGGTCAACGCCAGCATCAGCGGCGACACCACGGCCGGCGGCCGCTCGCGCCTGGGGCCGCTGCTGGCGCAGCACAAGCCGACCCACGTGCTGATCGAGCTGGGGGCGAACGATGCCCTGCGCGGGCTGCCCCTGTCCATGACCGAAGACAACCTGGCTCGCATGACCCAGTCGGCGAAACAGGCCGGCGCCAAGGTGCTGCTGCTCGGGATGCAGGTGCCGCCCAACTACGGCACGGACTACACCAACCGCTTCGGCGCGCTGTTCGGCAAGGTCGCCAAGGAGAACCAGGCCGGGCTGGTGCCCTTCCTGCTGCACGGCGTGGCCGACGCGCCCGAGCCGCTGAAGCTGTTCCAGGCGGATCGCATCCACCCGAAGGCCGAGGCGCATCCGGCGATCCTGGACAACGTCTGGCCCGAATTGAAGAAGCAACTGAAATGAGCGTGATGGTCCTGCCGGCGGCGATGGCGCTGGAGAAACTCGGGAAGTTCGATGCGGTGATCGACGCCCGCAGCGAATCGGAATACGCCGAGGACCGCCTGCCCGGGGCGATCAACTGGCCGTCGCTGAACGACGCCGAGCGGCACGAAGTCGGCACCGTCTACAAGCAGGTGAACCCCTTCGAGGCGCGCAAGCTCGGCGCCGGCTACACCGCGGCCAACATCGCGCGGCACGTCATGCGCGACATCGGCGACAAGCCCCGCGACTGGCAGCCGCTGGTGTACTGCTGGCGCGGCGGCCAGCGCAGCAACTCGCTGGCGCTGGTGCTGGGGCAGATCGGCTTCCGGGTGAACCTGCTGGAAGGCGGCTACAAGGCGTTCCGCCAGGCCGTGCTGGCCGCCCTGCCCGCGTTGGCGCAAGGGCTGCAATACCGCGTGATCTGCGGTCCCACGGGCTCGGGCAAGACGCGCCTGCTGCAGGCGCTGCAGGCCGCCGGCGCGCAGGTGCTGGACCTGGAGGACCTGGCGAGCCACCGCAGCTCGGTGCTGGGCCTGATTCCCGGCCAGCCGCAGCCGACGCAGAAGCGCTTCGACACGCTGGTGTGGGAGAAGCTGCGCAGCTTCGATGCGGCGCGGCCGGTGTTCGTCGAAAGCGAAAGCAAGAAGGTCGGCAACCTGGCCGTGCCCGATGCGCTGATGGCCGCCATGCGCGCCAGCCCCTGCCTGCGGCTGGAGCTGTCGGACGACGAGCGCGTGCAGCTGCTGCTGGAGGACTACGCCTTCTTCGCCGACGACAAGGACTTCTTCTGCAAGCGCCTGGAAGCGCTGGCGGAACTGCGCGGGCGGGCGCAGGTCGACGCCTGGCAGGAGCAGGTGCGCGCCGGCGACGTCGAATCCGTGGTGCGCGAGCTGCTGGTGAAGCACTACGACCCGGGCTATGCCACGTCGACCCTCCGCAATTTCGGCGCCTTCGCGGATGCGCCGGTGATCGCGCCCGGCGACCGGACGCCCGAGGCGATGGCGCGCCTCGCGCAGGAACTCGTGGTTTGATTTCTTAGGGTGGGTTCGCGCAGCGACCCCACCAGTCACAGGGCGGCGAGCGCCTGTTCGAGGTCGGCCTTCAGATCCTCGGCCGCCTCCAGCCCGATCGAAAACCGCACCAGGATCCCCTTCGACCAGCTGCCCGCCTTGCGCATGGCCGGCATGTCGTAAGGAACGACCAGGCTCATCGGCCCGCCCCAGGAATAACCGAGCTTGAACAGGCGCAGGCGGTCGCAGAAGGCGTCGACCTGCGCGCTGGTGTACTTCTCGTCGAACACCACCGAGAAAAGGCCGGCCGCCAGGCCGTCGTTGCCGCACACCTCGCGCCAGTTCCCGTGCCCCGGCGCGCCTTCGAAGGCGGGATGCAGCAGGTGTGCGATTTCCTGGCGGCCACGCAGCCAGCCGGCGAGCTCGCGCGCGCTGCGATCGTGCGCGCGGTAGCGCACCTCGATCGAAGGCAGCGCGCGGAGGATGGCTTCGGCATCGTTGGCCCCGACGCCGAAGCCCAGCCGCATGTGCGCCAGCTTGACCCGTTCGTGCAGCGCCTGGTCGCGCGTGACGACGCTGCCCATGAGGACGTCGCCGCCGCCGCTGGGGTACTTGGTCAAGGCGTGCGCCACGATGTCGGCGTAATCGAAGCCCGGGAAGGCGAGCCCCGCGCCCCAGGTGTTGTCCAGGGCCGTGAGCACGCCGCGCTGTCTGCACACGTCCGACAGCTGCCGCAGCGGCGGGAATTCCATCGACACCGATCCGGGCGCCTCCAGCCACACGAGGCGGGTCCTGGGGCCGATGCGCCGCTGCAGGTCGGCCGGGTCCATCGCGTCGTACAGCTGGAAGGTGATGCCCCAGTTCTTCAGCTCGCCTTCGGCCAGGGCCTTGCTCGGGCCGTAGACGTTGTCCGGCAGCAGCACCTCGTCGCCCGCATGCAGCAGCGCGAGGTTGACGTTGGCGATGGCGGCCAGGCCGCTGGGCACCAGCACGCACTGCTTGCCGCCTTCGAGCGCGGCGAGCCGCTCCTCCAGCAGGAAGGTGGTCGGGGTGCCGTGCAGGCCGTAGGTGTAGCCGTTCTTGTTCTTCCAGTCGCGCGCCCGCATGGCGGCGACGTTGGGGAAGATGACGGTGGAAGCCTTGTAGACGCCCGGCTGCGGCGCGACGAAGCCGGCGGGCGGCTGGTACGGGTGGTGGATGAGGTCGGTGACCGGCTTGCTCATGCCGGCATCCTAACGCCTCAGACCTTCCACTTCTCCAGCAGCTTCTCCGGCCGCGTGCTGTCGTAGGTTTCGAAGGGCTGGTGGATCCACGGGTTCGTCGGCAGGAATTCCACCTGGTAGTCCGGCGTGAAGGTCGACAGGCCCTTGGTCCAGATCACCGCGCTGCGCAGCTCGGTGATCGGCTTGTAGTTGTTGCGCAGCATGTCCACGACCTTGTGCAAGGTGTGGCCGGAGTCGGCCAGGTCGTCGACCAGCAGCACCTTGCCCGCGATCTCGCCCTTGGGCGTGGTGATGTAGTGGGCGATGTCCAGGTGGCCCTGCACGGTGCCGGCTTCCGCGCGGTAGGAGCTGGTGGACATGATCGCCAGCGGCTTGTCGAACACGCGCGAGAGGATGTCGCCCGGCCGCATGCCGCCGCGCGCCAGGCACAGGATGGTGTCGAACTGCCAGCCGCTCTGGTGGATCTTGATCGCCAGCTTCTCGATGAGGTTGTGGTACTCGTCGTAGCTGACGTACAGGTGCTTGCCGTCTTCGGTCAACATGGCGGTGCTTCCTTTATGCGAGGTAGGGGTGGCGCATCATGATCGTGTGGTCGCGATCGGGGCTGGTCGAGATGATATCGACCGGCACGCCGGTGACCTGCTCGATGCGCTGCAGGTACAGGCGGGCGTTCACCGGCAGCTGGTCGTACTGCGTGACGCCCACCGTCGATTCGGTCCAGCCCTGCATGGTCTCGTACACCGGCTTGCAGCGCGCGATCTCGTCGGCGCCCAGCGGGAGGATGTCGGTGTGCTCGCCATCGAGCTCGTAGCCGGTGCACAGCTGCAGCTCCTTGATGCCGTCCAGCACGTCGAGCTTGGTGATGCACAGGCCCGTGAGGCCGTTGACCTGCGCGCTGCGCTTGAGCAGCGCGGCGTCGAACCAGCCGCAGCGGCGCGAACGGCCGGTGGTGACGCCCTTCTCGGCGCCCACGGTGGACAGGTGGTAGCCCACGGTGCCGGGCTTCTGCCAATCGAGTTCGGTCGGGAACGGGCCGCCGCCCACGCGCGTGCAGTAGGCCTTGGTGATGCCCAGGATGTAGTGCAGCATGCCCGGGCCGACGCCGGCGCCTGCGGCCGCATTGCCGGCCACGCAGTTCGACGAGGTGACGTAGGGATAGGTGCCGTGGTCCACGTCCAGCAGCGTGCCCTGCGCGCCTTCGAACAGCAGGTTGTCGCCGTGGATGTGCGCCTCGTTCAGCTCGCGCGAAACGTCGGCCATCATGGGCCGCAGGATCTCGGCGTGGCGCATCGCCTCGTCGAACACCGTCTGGAAGTCCAGCGCCGGGGCGTGCAGGTACTGGGTCAGCATGAAGTTGTGCAGCTCCATCAGCTCCTTCAACTTCTCGGCGAAGCGCTGGGGATGCTTCAGGTCCTGCACGCGCAGCGCGCGGCGCGCGATCTTGTCTTCATACGCCGGGCCGATGCCGCGGCCGGTGGTGCCGATCTTCTCGGTGCCGCCCTTTTCGCGGAAGGTCTCGCGCGCGATGTCCAGCGCCGCGTGGAAAGGCAGGATCAGCGGGCAGGCTTCCGAGATGCGCAGGCGCGAACGCACTTCGACGCCGGCCTTCTCCAGGCCTTCGATCTCCTCCAGCAGCTTGGCCGCCGACAGCACCACGCCGTTGCCGATGTAGCACTTGACGCCCGGGCGCATGATGCCGCTGGGGATCAGGTGCAGCGCCGTCTTCACGCCGTTGATCACCAGCGTGTGGCCGGCGTTGTGGCCGCCCTGGAAGCGCACCACGCCCTGCGCCATCTCGGTCAGCCAGTCGACCAGCTTGCCCTTGCCTTCGTCGCCCCACTGGGTGCCGACCACGACCACGTTGCGGCCCTTCGTCTTCGTCATGACAAATCGCTCTCGAGAAGTTTGGATTCGGTATCAGAGGCCGCGCACGGCCCAGCGGCCGGCGGCATCGCGCGCCAGCTCGCGGTCGCAGTGGAACTCGTCCACTTCGCTTTCGTGGCCCGGCAGCACGCAGACCACGGTTTCGCCCTGCCCGCGCAAGGCGGCGATGGCCGCCCGCAGGTCGCTTGCGTCCGGGCCGCTGTCGAGCCAGGGGGCGCGGATGGCGGCCTTCAGCGCGCGCTTCGAGGCCACGCCCACCAGCTCCTTCACGTCCAGGCTGAAGCCGACGGCGGGACGGTTGCGGCCGAACACGGCGCCGACCTCGTCGTAGCGGCCGCCGCGCACCAGCGCGTCGCTGGCGCCCGGCGTGTAGATGCCGAAGCGCACGCCGCTGTAGTAGGCGTAGCCGCGCAGGTCGGCCAGGTCGAAGCGGATGGCGGCGCCCTCGACGTGGCCGGCGAGCCATTCCAGGTGCTTCAGCGCATCGGCGATGGCCGGCGCGTCCGGCAGCGCCTTGCGCGCCTCGGCCAGCACCCTGCCGTCGCCATAGAGGGAGATCAAGGCCTGCAGGCCGCCGCGGGTGGCGGCGGGCAGTTCACGGGTGAGGTCGGCCAGCTCGGAGGCGTCCTTGGTCGCCAGCGCGGCGTGGATGCGGGCCAGGCGGGCGGCGTCGAGGCCCAGGCCGACCAGCAGCGCGCTCACGATGCGGGCGTCGGCCATGTCCACGGTCAGCGGGCCGACCTTGGTGGCTTTGAGGCAATCCAGCGCCAGCGACAGCGCTTCCAGGTCGGCTTCGAGGCCGGCGTGGCCGTATATCTCGGCGCCGAACTGCAGCGGTTCGCGGGTGGCGTGCGGGCGGTCCGGGCGGGTGTGCAGCACCGGGCCGCAGTAGCACAGGCGCGTGACGCCGCGGCGATTGAGCAGGTGGGCGTCGATGCGGGCGACCTGGGGCGTCGTGTCGGCGCGCAGGCCTAGCATGCGGCCGGACAGCTGGTCGACCAGCTTGAAGGTCTGCAGGTCGAGGGCTTCGCCGGTGCCGGTGAGGAGCGACTCCAGGTGCTCCAGCATCGGCGGCATCACCAGCTCGTAGCCGTAGCCGCGGGCGGTGTCGAGCAGCTCGCGCCGCAGTTCTTCGATGTGCCGGGCCTCGGAAGGCAACACATCGGCGATGTGATCCGGCAGGACCCAGGCGGACATGAAAAGGGGACGCTGTTAAAAACGTGATTCTACCGAAGCGCCGGGCCGGGAATCTCCGCCCCGGCCTGCGGGGGAGCCGTCAGAGCACCAGCCAGAGCGAAACGAGCCCCAGCACGATGCTCACCAGCCCGAAGAACCGCACCTGCCCGTCGCGCAGCTTCAACAGCTGCTCGAAGGTGCGGCGCCAGCCGCCGGGCGAGAGCAAGGGGAACAGCCCCTCGAACACCAGCATCAGGGCCAGCGCGGCCCAGACGAGGTTCCAGTCCAACGGGGCTACCGGCGCGGGCCGGGAGCGGCCGCCGGCGCGCCGCCGCCACCCGAGCCGCCGTTGCGGAAGGTGCGGAAGAACTCGCTGCCGGACGGGTCGAGCACGACCACGTCGCTCTTCTTGTTGAAGCTGTTCTTGTAGGCCTCGAGGCTGCGGTAGAACTGGGCGAAGCTGGGGTCGCGGCCGAAGGCCTCGGCGTAGGTGGCTGCCGCCAGGGCATCGCCCTCGCCCTTGATCTTCTGGGCGTCGCGGTAAGCGTTGGCCACCACCACTTCGCGCTGGCGATCGGCGTCGGCGCGGATCTTCTCGCCCTCGGCGGCGCCGGTGGAGCGCAGCTCGTTGGCCACGCGCTTGCGCTCGGCTTCCATCCGCCGGTACACGGATTCGGTGATGGCCTCGACATAGTCGGCGCGCGTGATGCGCACGTCCACCACGTCCACGCCCCAGGGCTTGGCGCCCTTCACCACTTCCAGCACCTCGCGCTTGACGTCGGCGACGACCTGCTCGCGCTTGACCGACAGCAGCTCGCGCACGGTGCGGCGGTTGATCTCTTCCTGGAAGGCGTTGCGCACCACGCGATTGAGCTGGTTGGCGCCCGCGGTCTCATCGAGGCCGACGTTGCGGATGTACTGCAACGGGTCGGAAATGCGCCAGCGCACGTACCAGTCGATCACCACGCGCTGCTTCTCGGCCGTCAGCATCGGCTCGGTGTCCACGCTGTCCAGCGTGAGCAGGCGCTTGTCAAGGTAGCTCACGTTCTGGAACGGCGGCGGCAGCTTGAAGTTGAGGCCGGGCTGGACGATCACGTCCTTGATCTGGCCGAAGGCGTAGACCACGCCGAACTGGCGCTGGTCGACGACGAACAGCATGGAGCTGAGCAGCGCGAGCGCCACCAGCAGCGTGGAAACGATGAAGCCGATTCTGTTCATGGTGTATCTGTTCCCTGCTCTCTAGCGCGACTCGCGCTCGCGGCCGCGGCCGGCGTCGCGGCTGCGCGCATCGGCGGCGGCGGCGGGCGTGGAGGGAGCGGCGGGCGCGGCGGCCGGCGCCGCATCGGGCGTGGCTGCCGGCGTGGCGGCGGAACCGCCCTGGGCCACCTGCTGCATGATCTTGTCGAGCGGCAGGAACAGCATGTTGGAGCCCTGGCGCGAATCGACCAGGATCTTGGTCACGTTGCCGTAGATCTGCTGCATGCTGTCCAGGTAGAGCCGGTCGCGCGTGACCTGCGGCGCCTTCTGGTACTCGGCCAGCAGCGACTTGAAGCGCTGGCTGTCACCCTGGGCCTGGGCCACTATGCGGGCCTTGTAGCCCTCGGCCTCCTGCGCCAGGCGCGCGGCGGCGCCGCTGGCACGCGGGACCACGTCGTTGGCATAGGCCTGGGCCTCGTTCTTGGAGCGCTCGCGTTCCTGGCCGGCGCGCAGCACGTCGTCGAAGGCGGCCTGCACCTGCTCGGGCGGCCGCACGCCGCTTTGCTGCTGGTTGATGCCGACCACTTCGACGCCGATCTTGTACTGGTCCAGCAGCTTCTGCATCAGCGCGCGCACGCGCGGGCCGATCTGGTCGCGTTCCTCGGCCAGCGCCGAGTCCATCTTCATCTTGCCGACCACCTCGCGCACGGCCGTCTCGGCGGCCTGCACCACGGCGTCCTGCGGGTTCTTGCTCTCGAACAGCCAGGCGCGCGCGTCGGAGAGGCGGTACTGCACGGCGAACTTGATCTCGACGATGTTCTCGTCCTCGGTCAGCATCGCCGATTCCTTCAGGCCGGTCGCGCGGATCACGGTGTCTCGGCCCACGTCGACCGAGCGGATCTGCGTGACGTAGACCACCTCGTGGCGCTCGATCGGGTACGGCAGCCGCCAGTTGAAGCCGGCGCCGACGGTGGAGTTGTAGCGGCCGAAGCGCGTGATGACGGCCTGCTGGCCTTCCTGCACGATGAAGATGCCGGTGAACATCCAGATCGCGACCACCACCACGGCGATCAGGCCGGCGCCCACGCCCGCGCTCTTCATGTCGGGCTGGAAGTTGCCGTTGCCGCCGCCGCCGAAGCCGCCCCCGCCGCCCTTGCGGCCGAACAGCCCCCCGAGCTTGCGGTTGAAGTCGCGCCACAGCTCGTCCAGGTCCGGCGGGCCCTGGTTGGGGCCCTTGCCGTCGCCGCGGTTGTTGTCGGCGTTCTTGTTGTCTTCGCCGCGGCCCCAGCGGGGATCGTTCAGGTTGAACATGCCCCGCAGGCGGTCTCTCAGCCCGGCAAAGGTCAGGCTGCGCAAAGGAAGGTTCATTCGCTCGGTACTCTTGTTGTCGGCAGCCGCATTGTGCCCGTTCAGGCTGAGGTTTCGGCCGGGGCGGGCTCGGGAAGGGGATGGCGCTCGGCCAGGATGCGCGCCAGCTCCTGGCGCAGCACGGGCAGGCCGGCGCCGGTCTGGGCGCTCACGAAGACGCGCGGCACCTGCCGGCCTTCGATCTCGAAGCTGTCGACCAGCTGCAGCGGCTGCCGCTCCGCGGCGACCGCATCGGTCTTGTTGAAGACGAGCAGCTGCGGCACCTCAGCCGCGCCGATCTCGCGCAGCACGTTCTGCACTTCCTCGATCTGCTCGGGGTAATGCGGGTTGGACGCATCCACCACGTGCAGCAGCAGGTCGGCGTCGATCGATTCCTGCAGCGTCGCCTGGAAGGCGGCGATCAGGCCGTGCGGCAGGTCGCGGATGAAGCCGACCGTGTCCGACAGCGACACCGAACGCCCCGCTTCGCCCAGGTAGAGCTGCCGCGTGGTGGTGTCGAGCGTGGCGAACAGCTGGTTGGCCGCATAGGCGCGGGCCTTCACCAGCGCATTGAACAGCGTCGACTTGCCGGCGTTGGTGTAGCCGACGATCGAGATGTTGAAGGTGTCGCGGCGTTCGCGCTGCCGGCGCTGGGTGGCGCGCTGCTTCTTCACCTTGACCAGCCGCTCGCGCGTGCGCTTGATGGACTCGTCGATCATCCGGCGGTCCAGCTCGATCTGCTTCTCGCCCGGGCCGCCGCGCACGCCGGCGCCGCCGGTCTGGCGCTCCAGGTGCGACCAGCGCCGCACCAGGCGCGTGCTCAGGTACTGCAGGCGGGCGAGCTCCACCTGCAGCTTGCCCTCGTGGCTGCGGGCGCGCTGGGCGAAGATCTCCAGGATCAGCAGGGTGCGGTCGTTGACCGGCAGGCCGGTGTGCTTTTCCAGGTTGCGCTGCTGCGCCGGGCTGAGGGCCTGGTCGAACAGGATCTCGCTGGCGCCGAGCTCCTCGGCCAGGGCCTTGATCTCGTCGGCCTTGCCGCTGCCCACGAACAGGGCGGCGTCGGGCGCGCGGCGCTTGCAGGTGATGCGGGCGACGGGGTCGAGCCCGGCGGTCTGGGCCAGCTGGCCCAGTTCCTCGAGCTCGGAATCGAAATGGGGAAGGCCCAGGTCCACCCCCACCAGGATGGTGGCGGCGGCCGGGCGCTCGGACGTGGCTGTCAAGGGGCTACCAGATTCTCGTGAAAACAGGGAGCGCCCGCCGGCAGCGGAAAGCGGAAGAAAGCGGGCCGGTCAGGTCGGGCTGCTTTCGCTCGCTTCGGCCGCCGTGAAGTTCACGGCGCGGCCGGGGACGATGGTGGAGATGGCGTGCTTGTAGACCATCTGGGTCACAGTGTTGCGCAAGAGCACAACGTACTGGTCGAAAGACTCAATCTGCCCCTGCAGCTTGATGCCGTTGACGAGGTAAATCGACACCGGAACATGTTCGCGACGCAGGGTATTGAGGAAGGGGTCTTGTAGTAGCTGCCCTTTGTTGCTCACGATATTCTCCGTGTTCAAGCGTTGTTGGAACTTGCACATTACCACAGCAACGGCTGCCGTGCGGCGCGCTTGAGCAACCCAACTGCCGCCGTTCGGGCGGAATTCAAGACCGACGGACTATTCTTTGTCGGCGTAAGGGTTCTTGGACGTCTTCATCTCGATGCGCAGCGGCGTGCCAACGAGGTTGAATTCCTTGCGGAAGCGCCCTTCCAGGAAGCGTTTGTACGCATCGGTGACATGTTCCAGCGAATTGCCGTGGACCACGATCACCGGCGGGTTCATGCCGCCCTGGTGGGCATAGCGCATCTTGGGCCGGAACATGCCGGCGCGCTTGGGCTGCTGGAACTGCACGGCCTCCAGCAGCAGCCGGGTGAGCACCGGCGTGGTCATCTTGCACATGGCCGCCTTGTGCGCCTGCGCGATCGAGCCCCAGAGCGGCCCCATGCCCTGGCGCTTCTTGGCCGAGATGAAATGCAGTTCGGCGAACTTCAGGAAGGGCAGCCGGGTCTCGATCTGCCGGCGCACGTTCTCGCGCGCATAGTCGTCTACGGCGTCCCACTTGTTCACGGCCAGCACGACCGCACGGCCCGACTCCAGGATGTAGCCCGCGATGTGGGCGTCCTGGTCGGTCACGCCCTGGGTGGCGTCGAGCAGCAGCAGCACGACGTTGGCCGATTCGATGGCCTGCAGCGTCTTGACCACCGAGAACTTCTCGATCGCTTCGAACACCTTGCCCTTGCGGCGCAGCCCGGCCGTATCGATCAGCTCGAACTTCTGGCCGTTGCGCTCGAAGGGCACCGAGATGGCGTCGCGGGTGGTGCCGGGCAGGTCGAAGGCCACCAGGCGCTCCTCGCCCAGCCAGGCGTTGATCAGCGTCGACTTGCCGACGTTGGGCCGTCCGGCGACCGCCAGCTTGACGATGCCCGACTGCTGCGGATCGGCGGCTTCGTCGTCCTCTTCCGGCAGGTGCAGCGGCTCGAAGGCCAGGTCCACCAGGTCGCGGATGCCCTGCCCGTGCGCCGCCGAAATGCCGTGGACGTCGCCCAGGCCCAGTTCGTAGAACTCCGACAGCTGCGCGCCCGCGGTCATGCCTTCGGCCTTGTTGGCCGCCAGCACGGTGGGCTTGCCCAGCTTGCGCAGGTACTTGGCGATGTCGTGGTCCTGCGCCGAGAGGCCCTCGCGGGCGTCGACGACGAAGATCACGACGTCGGCCTCGGCCACCGCCTGCTGCGTCTGCTTGGCCATCTCCTTGTAGATGCCCGTCTCGGCATCCGGCTCGAAGCCGCCGGTGTCGATGACGATGAACTCGTAGCGACCGTGCTTGGCGTTGCCGTAGTGGCGGTCGCGGGTGAGTCCGGCGTAGTCCGCCACGATGGCGTCACGCGACTTGGTCAGCCGGTTGAACAGCGTCGACTTGCCGACGTTGGGGCGGCCCACCAGGGCCATGACCGGCTTCATCTTGTCCTTTTACTGCGGCACGAAGCCGTAGACGCCGCCGTTTTTCGTCACGACGACGAGAGTGTTTCCGGCCACCACGGGCGCGGCGGCGATCGCCGAGCCGTCGGTGGCGAGGCGATTGAGCAGCGTGCCGTCCTCGCGCGACAGCATGTGCACGAAGCCGAAGGCGTCGCCCACCACCACCGAGCGGCCCAGGGCCAGCGGCGTGCCGAGGCCGCGGTGCAGCATCTTCTCGTTGGTCCAGGCACGCTGGCCGGACTCGCGCTTCCACGCGATCACCTTGCCGTCGGCTTCGGTGCCGAAGACGCTGGCGCCGTCCCCGCCCACGCCTTCGGAGCCGTTGGCCTTCTGGGTCCAGGCGACCTGGCCGCGGGCGGCATCGACGCAGCCCACCGCCGCCTGGAAGGCGCGCACGCAGACGCTGTCGCCGACCCGGCTGACGCGGCCGACCAGGTCGACCAGGCGCTCCACGTCGTTGATGCCGCGGGCGATGGCCACGGGCGCTTCCCAGCGCACGCTGCCGTTCAGCGGATTGAGGCCGGCCAGGCGGCCGCCCTGCCCCACCACCAGCGTGTCGGCCACGGCCAGCATCACGCCGGACTGGCGCAGCACCAGCGGCTCGCCGGCGCGCGACTGGGTCCAGAGGCGGCGGCCGGTGGCGCCGTCGAAACCGGCGACGGAACGGTCCGCGCCCAGCACGAACACGCGGGCGCCGGCCACGAAGGGCGCGGTGTACGACAGCACGGTCAGCTTCTGGCGCCAGGCTTCCTTGCCGTTGGCGAAGACGACGAGGTCGTTGTTGCGGGTCACCACCGCGGTGGTGGCGCCATCGGTGCCCACGCCGGCAGCCAGCGGGGCGCCGGCGCTCACGCGCCACTGTTCGCGGCCGGTGGCGGCGTCGAGGGCCATCACCGTGCCGTCGCTGGCAGCGAGCGTCGCGGTGGTGCCCGTGACGGCGACCGACAGCGGGAAGTCGACCTTGCCGATGGACGTGGTCCACGCCTGGCGGATCGCCAGCAGGTTCGGGTTGGCTTCCAGTTCGGCGGGCTTCGGCTTGTCGGAGCTGCCGCCGATGTAGGGGATCGAATTCCAGACCGCGCAGCCGCCCAGCAGGGAGGCGGCGGCGACAGCCAGCAACGCGCGGGTGAGGCGGCGGCCCATCATGACTTGGTGCTTTCCGCGGCCGGCTGCAGCGTCTTCACGTCGACGCCCAGCGAGGTGAGCTTCACTTCCACCAGGCCGCGGTAGTCGGCGGCGGTGCTCATGCCCTGCCAGGCCTTGGTGTACTCGGCCCGCGCCTGGTCGCGCTTGCCCTGCAGGTTGTAGATGTCACCGCGGCGGTCGGCCGCCAGCGGCTCGAAATCCTTGGGCATGGAGGCCGACAGCGTCTTGAGCGCCTCGTCGTAGGCCTTGGCTTCGGCCTGCAGGCCCGCCAGGCGCAGGCGCGCGACGGCCTGGTAGCCCTCATCCTTCGCCTCGTTGGCCACCCACTGCAGGTCGGCCTTGGCGGCATCGAGCTGGCCCTTGTCGGCCAGCACCTTCGCGGCCAGCAGGGCGGCCTGGGGCGCATAGGTGGTGCCGCCGAACTTGTCCTGGATGTCCTTCACGGCCTGCTGCAGGCGCGCCGTGTCGCCGCCGGCGGCGGCGCGGTCCACCTCGTCGTACAGCTGCGAGGCCTTGGCGGCCTGGGTGCGCTGCCAGTACTGCCAGCCGTTCCAGGCGGCGAAGGAGCCCAGGACGGCGATCAGGAGCCAGGTGATCAGGTTGCCCCACTGGTTCCAGAAGTGCTTGAGCTCGTCAAGCTGTTCCTGTTCTTCGAGATCGAGATGTCGTGCCATTGTGTTGCCCAGTTTGCGGGCGATTGTAGTTAGGCTTTGAGGGACGGGGCCCAGGACTGCGGATTGGCCAGCGGCTGGAGCGCCTGCTGCCCGTCGGTCAGGTTCTTCACCATGACCTGGCCGTGCGCCAGTTCGTCCTCGCCGAGGATCAACGCGAAGCGCGCCCCGCTGGCGTCGGCCTTCTTCATCTGGTTCTTGAACGAACCGCCGCCGGCGTGCATCGTCACCTGCAGGCCCGTGGCGCGCAGCGCTTCGACGAGCGACAGGGCGGGCGTCACGGCTGACTCCGAAGGCACGATGCAGTAGGCGGCCAGCGCGTCGCGCGGCGGCTGCAGGCCCAGCTCCTGCACCAGCAGCAGCAGGCGCTCGATGCCCAGGCCGAAGCCGATGGCCGGGGCCGCCTTGCCGCCCATCTGCGCGATCAGGCCGTCGTAGCGGCCGCCGCCGCAGATCGTGCCCTGCGAGCCCAGGTGGTCGGTGGTCCACTCGAACACGGTGCGGTTGTAGTAGTCCATCCCGCGCACCAGGCGCGGGTTGATGCGGTAGGGCTGGCCCGCCGCATCCAGCAGCGCGCGCAGCGCATCGAAGTGGGCGCGCGATGCGTCGCCCAGGAAATCGAGCAGCTTGGGCGCGGCTTCCACCATTGCCTGCATCGCCGGGTTCTTGGTGTCGAGGATGCGCAGCGGGTTGCTGTGCATGCGCTGCCTGGCCTCGCTGTCCAGCACGTCGAGGTTGGCCTCGAAGTGGGCCACCAGCGCGGCGCGGTGGGCGCGGCGCTCCTCGGCCTCGCCCAGCGTGTTGATTTCCAGCCGGTAGTGCTGCCCTTCGAGGAGCCCCAGCTCGCGCCAGAGCGCGCGGCCCATCAGGATCAGCTCGGCATCGACATCGGGGCCGCCGTAGCCGAGCGCCTCGACGTCCAGCTGGTGGAACTGGCGGTAGCGGCCCTTCTGCGGCCGCTCGTGCCGGAACATCGGCCCGGCGGTCCAGATGCGCAAGGGCCCGTTGTAGAGCGCGTTGTGTTCGACCACGGCGCGCACGATGCCCGCCGTGGCTTCGGGCCGCAGCGTGAGCTTGTCGCCGTTCATGGAATCGGTGAAGGAGTACATCTCCTTCTCGACGATGTCGGTGACCTCGCCCAGGCCGCGCACGAACAGCGCCGTCGGCTCGACCACCGGCGTCACGATGTACTGGTAGCCGTAGCGCGCCATCACGCGCCGCACGACGTCGTCGAACCACTGCCAGGTCGCCGAGCGCGGGAGCACCTCCTTGCGATCGACGCTCGCGGGCAGGATGTCGTTCATGCCTTTGACGGCATTCAATTTCTCGGCCATTTTTCTGTCGCCTTTAGGCGTGTTCGGTGACTTGACCGAAGCGCTTCTCGATGTAGTTCTCGACGATCTGGTGGAACTCGGTGGCGATGTTCTCGCCGCGCAAGGTGAGGGCCTTCTGGCCGTCGATGAAGACCGGCGCGGCCGGCGCCTCGCCCGTCCCGGGCAGGCTGATGCCGATGTCGGCGTGCTTGCTCTCGCCGGGGCCGTTGACGATGCAGCCCATCACGGCCACCTTCATCTTCTCCACCCCGGGGTACTTGGCGCGCCACACCGGCATCTGCGCGCGCAGGTAGTCGTCGATCTGCTTGGCCAGCTCCTGGAAGGTGGTGCTGGTGGTGCGGCCGCAGCCCGGGCAGGCGGTGACGCTCGGCACGAAGCTGCGCAGGCCCAGGGCCTGCAGGATCTCGGAGGCGATCACGACTTCCTGCGTGCGCGATTCGCCCGGCTGCGGCGTGAGCGAGACGCGGATCGTGTCGCCTATGCCTTCCTGCAGCAGGATGCCCATGGCGACCGACGAGGCGACCGTGCCCTTGGTGCCCATGCCGGCCTCGGTCAGGCCCAGGTGCAGCGGGTAGTCGCAGCGGCGCGCCAGTTCGCGGTAGACGGAGATCAGGTCCTGCACGCCGCTCACCTTGCACGAGAGGAGCACCTGCTCGTGGCGCATGCCCAGTTCCTCGGCGAGCCGGGCCGACGTGATGGCGGAGGTGATCAGCGCCTCGTACATCACGGACTTCGCGTCCCAGGGCGTGGCGCGCAGCGCGTTCTCGTCCATCAGCTGCGCGAGCAGTTCCTGGTCGAGGCTGCCCCAGTTGACGCCGATGCGCACCGGCTTGTCCCACTTGAGGGCCGCTTCGATCATCTGCGCGAACTGGCGGTCCTTCTTGTCGCCCTTGCCCACGTTGCCGGGGTTGATGCGGTACTTGGACAGCGCCTGCGCGCAGTCAGGGTAATCGGTCAGCAGGCGGTGGCCGTTGTAGTGGAAGTCGCCGATCAGCGGGACGTCGATGCCCATGCGATCGAGCTGCTCGCGGATGTACGGGACCTGCTGCGCCGCCTCGGGCGTGTTGACCGTGATGCGCACCAGCTCGGAACCGGCCAGCGCGAGCTCCTTCACCTGGATCGCCGTGCCGATGGCATCGACGGTGTCGGTGTTGGTCATGGACTGCACCCGCACCGGCGCGTCGCCGCCGACCGTGACCACGCGCGACCCCCAGGCCACGCGGGCCTGGACGGAGCGGCGGGCCGCGGGCGCGGCGGGTTCGACGGGCAGGCAGGGGGCGGTCATCACGAACTCACTTGACTTCGAAGCGGGCCACGTTGTCGCGCGACACGGGTCCCAGGTTGAACGGCTTGCCGCGCACCTGCACCTCGGTCTGCTCCACGCTGCCGATGGTGACGGCCAGCGGCAGCGTGCCGCTCGCGCCGGCGACGTCGCCGGGGCCCATCAGCTTGCGGAACACCGTCGTGCCGGCGGCGTCGGTCACCTGGATCCAGGAATTGCCGCGGGTGCGGAAGGTGACGACGCCCTTGGCCGCGATGGCCGCGGCGCTGGCGGCCGCACTGGCGGCGGAGGCGGCAGGCGTCGCCGCCGCGGCGATGGCGGATGCGGCAGCGGCGGGTGCGGGCACCGCCGGAGCGGCAGGCGCCGCCAGCGACGGCACGGCGGACGCCGGGCGCAGGGCCAGGGAGGCTGGCGCCGCCGGAGCGGCGGCGACCGCGGCGGGCGCACTGGCCACGGCGGCAGGCGCCGATGCGGGCGCGGCGGCGGCCGGTGCCGTTTCCGCGGGTGGATGGATCTCGACCGGCGCGCCCGGCGGGAAGGCCGGCTCGCCCGTCTTGGCGGGGCCTGCGCTGGCGGCTTCGTCGTCGCGCTTCGGCAGGAAGATCAGCACCACGGCGGCCAGCAGCAACGCCACCACGATCAGCGCCACGGGGCGTGACACTTGCTGCGGCAGCCCCGGCGCGGGACCGTCGCCAGGCGCGCGGAAAGGCGCGTTGATGCCGTCGTCGTCCTGGATCAGGCGCGGGCGGGCGGTCTGCGGCAGGCGCTCCAGCACCGGCTGCGGGTCGATCTTGAGCGTGCGGCACACGCTCGAGGCCAGCGCGCGGATGAACACGGCATCCCCGAGCTGGTCGTAGCGGTCCTCTTCCAGCGCCTCGAGCTTGCGCACCGGCACCTTGAGGTTGGCGGCAAGCGTCGCGACATGCAGGCCGGCGGCTTCGCGGGCCTCGCGCAGCAGCGTTCCGGCCGACGCTGCGCTTCCTTCCACGGCCTCCCCGCCCTCACTCATTGAAGGCCCCCCGGTCGAACGACTGGCGTTCCTTCGATTGCGGGAAGCGCTTGCGCAGCTGGTCGCCCAGCTGGTCCATCGCCACCTTGTCGTTCATGCGCTGTTCGACCTTGACGCCCAGCCACAGCGTTTCGGCATTGGCCAGGTCGCTGTTGTTCAGGCGGCGGATGTAGAACTGCGCGCGGTTGTAGTCGCCGCGCTGGTACAGCAGCTGCGCGAGGTTGTAGCCGATGATGGGGTTGCCGGCGTCGAGCTCGTAGGCGCGCGCCAGCGTGGCTTCGGCTTCGGGCTTGAGGCCGGCGCGGGCCTGGCACAGGCCCAGCAGCATCATGCTCTTGGAGCGGCCGGCGTAGATCGGGTTGGCGAGCGCCGCCTCGAAGGAGCGGAACGATTCGGGGTAGCGCGCCTGCTGGCATTGCAGCCAGCCGTAGTTGTGCAGCGCATCGGGGTCGCGCGGGTTCAGGGCCAGCGCGCGGCGGAAGCTGTCTTCGGCCTGGCGGTTGTCGCCCAGGCGCATGTAGATCAGGCCGCGCATGTTGTACGCGTCGGAGAAGCTGGGATCGATGGCGATGACCTGCTTGAGCTCGTCCAGCGCGATCTCCACCTTGCCCTCCTCGAAGTAGCCGGAAGCCAGTTCGAGCCGGATGCGCGCGCGCTTGCGGGCCTCGCTGTCGTCGGCGGGCGTCACCATTTCGCTCGCGCCGCCCCGTTCCGACTGCTGCGTGGCGCAGCCCGCCAGCCCCAGCAGCACCGACGCCGCCGCGGCGGCCAGAAGGCCACCCGCGCGCAGGCGCCCCAACCCCGCCATGCCTGTTCTCATGTTCCCCTTGCCTCCTTGGGCGCGGCCTCCACCGGGAGCGGCTTCAGCATCACCGTGCGTTGTTGCGCGATGCGCGTGCCGACGCGGGTGCGGTCCTTCACGTCGCCGGCCAGCTGGCCGCAGGCCGCATCGATGTCGTCGCCGCGCGTCTTGCGCACGGTCGTGACGATACCAGCATCACTCAGGATTTTCGCGAAAGCCTGGACCTGCTGTTGCGGCGAACGCACCAGCCCGGAGGCGGGGAACGGGTTGAAGGGAATCAGGTTCAGCTTGCAGGACACGCCCTGCCCGCCGTGGTGGCGCACCAGCTCCACCAGCTGGCGCGCGTGCTCCGGCTGGTCGTTCACGCCATCGAGCATGCAGTACTCGAAGGTGATGAAGTCGCGCGGCGCGTGCGCCAGGTAGCGGTTGCACGCGTCCAGCAGTTCGGCCAGCGGGTACTTCTTGTTCAGGGGCACCAGCTTGTCGCGCAATTCGTCGTTGGGCGCGTGCAGCGAGACGGCCAGCGCCACCGGCACGTCCTCGCCGAGGCGGTCCATCATCGGCACGACGCCGGAGGTGGAGACCGTGACGCGCCGGCGGGACAGCCCGTAGCCGTGGTCGTCCAGCATCACGCGCAACGCCGGCACCAACGCCGAATAGTTCTGCAGCGGCTCGCCCATGCCCATCATCACCACGTTGGAGATGACGCGTTCGCCGTTGGTCTTCAGGTGCGCGCGCAGGAAATGCTCGGCAAACCAGAGCTGGGCGAGGATCTCGCCGGTGGTGAGGTTGCGCGAGAAGCCCTGGTGCCCGGTGGAGCAGAAGCGGCAGCCGACGGCGCAGCCGGCCTGCGAGGAGATGCACAGCGTGCCGCGGTCGTCCTCGGGGATGAACACGGCCTCGACGGCGTCGCCGTTGCCGACGTCGAACAGCCACTTGATGGTGCCGTCGGCGGATTCGTGCTGGGTGAGGACGGGCAGCCCCGTGATGTGGGCGGCCCCCTGGAGCTTGTCCCGCAGCGACTTGGCCAGGTCGGTCATCTGGCTGAAATCGCGGGCGCCCTTCTGGTGGATCCAGCGGAACAGCTGGGTGGCGCGGAAGCGCTTTTCACCCAGCGAGGCGCAATAGGCGGCCAGACCCTCGAGGTCGAAATCCAGAAGGTTGGCCGTCATCTCATCTTCAGCGCGAGTAGATGTTCATCGCCGGGAAGAAGAAGGCGACTTCGTTCTTCGCGGTCTCGGCGGCGTCGGAGCCGTGCACGGCGTTGGCGTCGATGCTGTCGGCAAAGTCGGCGCGGATGGTGCCGGGAGCGGCCTTCTTGGGGTCGGTGGCGCCCATCAGGTCGCGGTTCTTCAGGATCGCGCCTTCGCCTTCCAGCACCTGGATCATCACGGGGCCGGAGATCATGAACTCGACCAGGTCCTTGAAGAAGGGACGCTCCTTGTGGACGGCATAGAACTGCTCGGCTTCACCGCGCGACAGGTGCGCCATGCGGGCGGCGATGACCTTCAGGCCGGCGGCTTCGAAGCGCGCATAGATCTGGCCGATCACGTTCTTCGCCACGGCGTCGGGCTTGATGATGGAGAGGGTGCGTTCGATAGCCATGTCGTTTCCTGAGCTTGATGTTTTAGGGTTTTGCCGGAAGCAGAAAGTTCGGCAAAGCCCGCAATTCTAACCGGGCAAGCACGGCGGCGCCGTGCTGTGGGTACTAGCGGCCGCGACCGCCGCCGCCCCTGCCGCCGCCGCGCGGGCCGCCGCGGCCACCACCGCCGCCGCCACCCCCGCCGCCACCGCTGGGCCCGGGGCCGCGGCGCTGGCGATTGAAGCTGTCGTGGCCGATGTAGCCCAGCGATGTCTTCATGGGATCGGGCTGGTTGCCGCCCGGGGCGCGATCGCCGCCACCTCCGCCGCCACCGCCACCGCCCTTGTTGCGGCGGCCCTGGCCCTGCCCTTGCCCCTGGCCCTGGTTGGGAAAACCGCCGCGGTCGCGCGGCGCCGGCCCGCCCTGCGGACGCGGGCCGTCGCCCCGCGTGTTGCCGCGGCGCTTGTTGCGTCCGCCGCCGCGCCCTGGCTCGCCCTCGCCGCGCGGCTGCTGCGGCCGCGCCAGCCCGGGCGCGCCCACCGCATGGGTCAGCGCGCCGATGTCGCGCTCGTCCAGTTCCATGAAGGCGCCGCGCTTGAGGCCGCGCGGCAGCACCATGGCGCCGTAGCGGATGCGGATGAGGCGGCTGACCGCATGGCCCACCGCCTCGAACAGCCGGCGCACCTCGCGGTGCCGGCCTTCGTTGATGGTGACGCGGTACCAGACGTTGGAGCCCTCGCCGCCGCCCTCTTCGATCGATCCGAACTGGCCCTGGCCGTCGTCCAGCTGGACCCCATCGAGCAGCTTCTGGCGCTCTTCGGCGTTCAGCGCGCCCAGCACGCGCACGGCATATTCACGCTCCAGGCCGAAGCGCGGATGCATGAGCCGGTTGGCCAGTTCGCCGGAGTTGGTGAACAGCAGCAGGCCTTCGGTGTTCAGGTCGAGGCGCCCGACCGACTGCCACTTGCCCTGCGGCAGCTTGGGCAGCTTGCGGAACACCGTGGGCCGGTTCTGCGGGTCGTCGTGCGTGACGACCTCGCCCACGGGCTTGTGGTACGCGATGACGCGCGCCGGCGGCGGCGCGATGCGCACGCGGATCGGCTTGCCGTTGACCTTGATCGAATCGCCGAACTGGATCCGCTGGCCGATGTGGGCGGGCTCGTTGTTGACCGAGATCCGCCCTTCCATGATCAGCTGCTCCATCTCGAGCCGCGAACCGAGGCCGGCCTGGGCCAGCACCTTGTGCAGCTTGGGCGAATCGGCCTGCGGCGACAGCACGCGCTTGGCGAGGCCGGCCTCGGGCGCCTCTTCGGCGGCGTCGAACTGGCCGCTGACGACGTCCTCGAAGCGCACGGGCGGGGCCGGCGGCGGGGCCGCGACGCGCTCGCGGCGGGGGCCGCGTCCGGGCGCGCCGGAGGGCTCGTCGTCGCCCTCGTCCGCATCATCGTCGCCCAGGTCCTCGTCGGCGTCCGGCAGCTGCTGCGCGCGCGGGTCCTGTTCGTCCCCGGCGGGTTCTTCGGGAGGGCGGCGCGCGCCGTCGGTGGAGTCGTTCATGCTTCAGGTCTCGACGGCTTGCGCCGCATCTTCGTCGTCGCCGCCATCCGGAGCGGAAGCGTTGGACGGCTGGGGCTGGGCTTCATCGTTGGCGGCCGGGCCGTGATCTTCGGGTGCAGGCTCTTCGGGTGCGGCCTCTGCGGCCACAGGCTCTTCCGCCGGCGCCTCCAGCGGGAGCTCGCCGGTGGTGTCGCCGCCGCCGGCCATGGGCAGCGCCGGCTGGGCGGCCATGCTTTCTTCGAGCGCGCTGAACACTTCGGCCTGCTGGGCCGGATTGGTCAGTTCGGGCAGCTGGTCGAGCGAGGCGATGCCCAGGTCGTCCAGGAACTGGCGCGTGGTGGCGTACAGCCCGGGGCGGCCCACGGCCTCGCGGTGGCCGATCACCTCGACCCAGCCGCGGTCCTCGAGCTGCTTGAGGATCTGCGTGTTGATGGTGACGCCGCGGATGTCTTCCATGTCGCCGCGCGTCACCGGCTGGCGATACGCGATGATGGCCAGCGTCTCGAGCGCGGCGCGGCTGTAGCGCGGCGGCTTCTCGGGATGCAGGCGGTCGAGGTATTCGCGCATCTCGGGCCGGCTCTGGAAGCGCCAGCCGCTCGCCACGCACACCAGTTCCACCCCGCGCTGGGACCACTCGTCCTGGAGCTGGCCCAGCAGGTCCTTGATGGTGTCCGTGCCGAGTTCGTCGTTGAAGAGCACCCGCAGCTCGCGCACTTGCAAGGGCTGCTGCGTGCAGATCAGCGCGGTTTCGAGGACGCGCCGGGCATCCGCCGTATTCATGGTCTTGTGTTGGAGGCGCCTTGGTGGCGCTGCTTGGGTCGGGGCTGGGCGCGCCGATCAGGGCGCCGCTGCGGGCTGGCCAGGAAGCCAGGCCGCTTCATTGTAACGCAGCCCCCAGGCGGACCACGCCTGCCGCAAGTCCTCGGGCAGCGGGGCGTGGAAGGCCAGCGGCGCGCCGGTCACGGGGTGGGCCAGCGCCAGTTGGAAGGCATGCAGCGCCTGCCGCTGCAGTCCGGCGGCCGGCGCCCCGCCGTAGGTCGGGTCGGCCACCAGCGGATGGCCGATGTGCGCGAGGTGCACGCGGATCTGGTGGGTGCGGCCCGTCTCCAGCGTACAGCGGACCGCGCAGCCCTGGGCGCAGTTCTCCAGCAATTCGGCGACGGTCGCCGCCGGCTTGCCCGGATGGTGGGAGTCGACGACGGCCATGCGCAGCCGGTTGCGCGGGTCGCGGCCGATGTGCGCGTCGATGCGGCGGCGCGCCGCGCCTTCCCAGGGCCGGTGCGCCAGCGCGAGGTACTGGCGCGTGACCTCGCGCGCCGCGATCATCGCCACCAGCCGGTCCATCGCGGTGCGGGTGCGCGCCACCAGCATCAGGCCGCTGGTGTCCTTGTCGAGGCGGTGCACGATGCCGGCGCGCGGCAGCGAGCGGGCCGCGACGTCGCGCCCCAGCAGCGCGTTGAGCAGCGTGCCGCTCCAGTTGCCGGGCGCCGGATGCACGACCAGGCCCGCGGGCTTGGCGATCACCAGCAGGTGCTCGTCCTCGTGCACCACCTGCAACGGGATGTCCTCCGGCAGGAAGGCCTGGCTCTGCGGCGTGGGGCGCAGCTCGATGCTGCCGGCGTCGCCCGCCCGCACCTTGTGCGAGGCTTTGGTGGCCGTGGCGCCTTCGAGCCTGACCGCGCCCGCGTCGAGCAGCTGCACCAGGTAGCTGCGGGAAAATTCCGGCACCAGCAAGGCGAGCGCGCGGTCCAGCCGCTGCCCGTGCAGGCCGGGGGGAACGGTGAACGGACGGGTTTCCGCCTCGGCGCCGGGCTCGGCATCGAGTTCGTCGTGGGCGGGATCCTGGGGGTCGGTCGATATAATGGTTCGGCCCTATCAGAAGAGAGTTGCGCGTGCTTGTTCCAGCCAAATTATCGATGGTCCCCGCCCTCCTCGCGCTTGCCGTGCTGGCCGGCTGCGCCAGCAAGGAAGCCGACCGGACCGAGAACTGGAGCGCCAACAAGCTCTACGCCGAGGCCAAGGACGAAATGAACGCGGGCGCCTACGACAAGGCGATCCCGCTGTACGAGAAGCTGGAAGGCCGCGCCGCCGGCACGCCGCTGGCGCAGCAGGCCCAGCTGGAACGCGCCTACGCGCAGTACAAGGCCAACGACGCCGCCCAGGCCCAGGCCACGCTGGACCGCTTCATGAAGCTGCACCCGGCCAGCCCCGCGTACGACTACGCGCTGTACCTCAAGGGCATCACCAACTTCAACGACAACCTCGGCACGCTGAACTTCGTGGCGCGCCAGGACCTGTCGGAGCGGGACCAGAAGGCGGCCAAGGAGTCCTTCGAGGCCTTCAAGGAACTGGTGACGCGCTTCCCCGAGTCGCGCTACACGCCCGATGCGCGCTCGCGCATGCAGTACATCGTCAACTCGCTGGCGCAGTACGAAGTGCACGTGGCGCGCTACTACTACGGCCGCGGCGCCTACGTGGCCGCGATCAACCGCGCCCAGGCGGCCCTGGCCGACTACCGCGACGTGCCGGCGCTGGAAGAGGCGCTGTTCATCCTGATGAAGTCCTACGACGCGCTGGGCATGACGCAGCTGCGCGACGACGCCAAGCGGGTGCTGGAGAAGAACTATCCGGCCGGCGAGTACGTCACCAAGGGCCGCCGCACGGCGAGCGACCCGTGGTGGAAGATCTGGTAGCTCCCCGTCATTCCCGCGCAGGCGGGAATCCAGAGCCTTGAAGAGTGCCCGCGCCGCGGGCACTTTGTTTTTGGAAGCGCTGGATCCCCGCCTGCGCGGGGATGACGGTCGGCGGCCCTCAGCGCTCGAACGACTTCAGCGCTTCCTCGAAGTCTTCTTCGCTCTCCAGCCGCCGCATCGGCGGCAGCGCGGCCAGCAGCCGCCGGCCATAGGCCATGGTCGCGAGCCGCGTGTCGCACACCACCAGCAGGCCGCGGTCCGTCTCGCGGCGAATGAGGCGGCCGGCGCCCTGCTTCAAGGCCACCGCGGCCTCCGGCACCGAATAGTCGTTGAAAGGGCTGCGCCCCTGCAGCTCCAGCCGCTGGCTGCGCGCTTCCACCAGCGGGTCGCCCGGTGGCGGAAACGGCAGCTTGTCGATGATCACCAGCTCCAGCGCGTCGCCCGGCACGTCGATGCCTTCCCAGAACGAAGCCGACGCCACCAGCACGCAGCCTGGACGTCCATCTGCCGCGCCCTCGCGGAAGCGCTCGATCAGCCGCCGCTTCGGCCACTGGCCCTGCACCAGCACTTCGAGCTCCATGCCGCCGGCAAAGCGCGCCTGCAGCTGCTCGCCGATGGCGCGCAGCGCGCGCAGCGTCGTCGTCAGCACCATGGTGCGGCCGCCCAGGCGCCGCGCGGCCTGCTGCGCCAGCAATGCGACGGCGGCGCTGTGCCCCGGGTCGTTCGGCTTGGGCATGCGGCGCGGCACGTAGAGCGCAGCCTGCGCCGGATAGTCGAATGGGCTCGCGACCTTGAGGATGTCCGCGCTGCCGAGGCCGCAGGGCTCGGTGAACCAGCTCAGGCGGCTGTCGTCGCCCAGCGTCGCCGAGGTGAAGATCCAGCTGCGGCGATGGGCGGCTTCGTCCTCGCTGCCGGACTTGAGCAGCTTCTGCTGCACCGCTTCGGCGATGTCCAGCGGCGACTCCACCAGGCGCAGCGCGTTGCCCACATCGACCCAGCGCACGCAACCCAGGGCCGCTTCGGCGCCGAAGGAATGCAGCGCCGATGCGAGCTTCAGCGCGCGCTCGTGCAGGCGCACGAAGTCCGGCGCGATTTCACTGACCGTGGCGAGCCCTTCGGCCGCCTTGTCGAGGGCGCCCTCGAGCTGCTCCAGGGCATCGGTCCAATGGCCTTCGAGCACGCCTTCCGGCGCGATCTCCGTCCAGCGCAGCCGGCTGCCCGGAGGCGCACGGCCCACCACCAGCCGCAGGTCGCGCGCGGCACGTTCGACGTTGCCCGCGAGCATCTGCCAGTCGACCAGGCCGCGGGCCAGCTGCAAGCCGGCGCCCAGCAGGTCGCGCGCGAAGTCCAGCACCTGGTGCGTGCCGACCTGCTTGCCGAGGAACTGCACGCCGGTTTCATTGAGCTGGTGCGCCTCGTCGAACACCACGACGCGTACCGTGGGCAGCAGTTCCGCCATGCCGGACTCGCGCACCGCGAGGTCGGCGAAGAACAGGTGGTGGTTGATCACGACCACGTCGGCCGCCAGCGCATTGCGGCGCGCCGCATTGACGTGGCAGGCGTGGAACTTGGGGCACTCGGAGCCCAGGCAGTTGTCGCGCGTGGAGGTGATCAGCGGGATCAAGGGCGAACGCTCGTCCAGCCCCGGCATCTCCGCGAGGTCGCCGGTGCGCGTGGTGCGCGCCCAGTCTTCCACCTTGGCCAGGGTGCGCAGCGCGGTGCGATCGGGCAGCGAGGTGTCCTGGCGCGCCAGGTCCAGGCGATGCGGGCAGAGGTAGCTGCCACGGCCCTTCAACAGCGCCATCTTCACCGGCAGCCCCAGCGCCTGCGCGAGGCGCGGCAGGTCGCGGCCGAACAGCTGGTCCTGCAGGGTCTTGGTGGCGGTGGAGAGCAGCACGCGCTCGCCGCTCAGGAGGGCGGGCACGAGATAGGAGAAAGTCTTGCCGACACCGGTGCCCGCTTCGACCACCAGCGCCCCGCCCTCTTCGATGGTGCGCGCGACGGCCAGCGCCATCTCGGTCTGGCCGTGGCGGGGGCGGAAGGCTTCGGCGGCGCGCGAGAGCACGCCCCCCGGCACGAAGGCTTCGCGCGCGAGGTCGACGAGGCGTCCGGGGACCAACGGCTCGGGCACGCCCGGGTCGGCGTCGCTTCCGGGCCACGCCACTGCGGACTCGGTCATCAGGCGGGTTCTTTGGGATCGAGCGCGAGTTCCAGCCGCGCGATTTCGTCACGCAGCGCCAGCCGGCGCTTCTTCAGGCGACGCATCATCAGTTCGTCGGTGGGGCTTTGCTCGCTGGTGCGGTCGATCAGGGCGTCGAGGTCGGCATGCTCCATGCGCAGCTCGATCAGGCGCCGCTCGGGGGAATGCAGGTTGGAGTCCAAGGTAACAGGCGTGCGCCGCGGCGGGATCGTTCGATAATACGTCTTTCGCAGGCATTTTTCGAGCGGACGCCAGTGCGGAAGCCCCTACACTCCGCCCATGACCAGCAAAGGCTACCGTCTCACCGCCTCCACCGGCATCCACAAGGGTGACCGCGAATACCAGCAGGACCAGATCGCGCTGATCTCGCATCCGCGCCTGAACGGCTGCCTCCTCGGCGTGGTGGCCGACGGCATGGGCGGGCGCAGCGGCGGCCGCAAGGCGAGCGACCAGGTCATGATGACGTGCAAGCAGCTGTTCGAGCGCTATTCGCCGGACCACGACGACGCGCCGGCCGTGCTGAAGCAGATGGTGCAGGAGTCGCACCTCGTCATCAAGCTCACGGCGATCTCCTCGGAGCAGGAGCCGCACAGCACGATCGCCGCCTTCATCATCAACCCCAATGGCGAGTGCTTCTGGGTGCATGCCGGCGACTCGCGCATCTACCACTTCCACAGCAACCGCCTGGTGAAGCGCACCATGGACCACTCCTACGTGCAGACGCTGGTGGACCGCGGCGAGCTGACCGAGGAAGAAGCCAACGTGCATCCGCAGTCCAACATCCTCATGGGCTGCCTGGGCGCGGAGGAAGACCCGCCGGCCGACATCCACCACATCGCGGAACTGCGGCCCGGCGACACGCTGATGGCCTGCAGCGACGGCGTGTGGCACTACTTCAATCCGGAGGAGCTCGGATCGGTGCTGTCGTCCCTCTCCCCGCGCGAGGCGACCGAGTTCCTGATCGAGAAGGCGCGCTCGCGCGCGCATGGTGGCGGCGACAACCTGTCGCTGGTGATCGTCAAGCTGGAGCCGCTGGGGAGCTGAGCGGGGGCGGCCCCCGCCAAGCTCAATTCGCCGGAACGGGCAAGGCCGAAGCCGGCGGCTTGGTGCGCTTCGCGGCGCGTTCGGCCACGGCGGCCTTGTGCGCCGCCGCTTCCTTCTGGTTGGCCTCGAACCGCGCCCGGTTCTCCGCCGCCTTGCCGGCGCCCGGTTGCGGCGCATTGAAGGCGCGCGAGGCGCGCGGCTTGCCTTGTGGCTCCACGGTGCCGGACTTGGCCGCCTTCGGCGCCGGCGCGGGATGCGCCGCCTTCTCGCCCTGTTCGGCGGCGCGTTTGGCCGCCTTCTCGTCGAAGCGCTGCTGCCGCTCCTCGGCTTCCTTCAGCGCCCGCGCGCGCCGCTCGGCGGCCTCCTGCTGGCGCTCGGCCGACTGGCGCTCTTCCAGTTCGCGGCGGCGCTGCTCGGCGCGGCGCTTGCGCTCGGCATCGTTGATCGCGAGTTCCTGCTTGCGCAGCTCCCCCAGGTCGGCGCTGCGGCTGCGCTTGGCACTGTTGACGCAGTCGTTGACCGCGAACTTCTGGCGGCAGGCGTGCTCCTCGACGCGGAAGCGCTCCTCGATGATCGCCTTCTCGCGCTTGATGCGGTCGCGCTCCTTCAACTCGTGCGCCTCCTCGTCCGAGACCTGCGCAAAGGCAGGCACGGTCGCGGCAAGCAGCAGCGCGCAGGCAAGGAAGGACTTCATGTGATGCGGGTGTCGACGGTACGGTGTTCCAGGGCCAGGAATTCGGCGGACTGCATTTCGGTGAGGCGGGACACAGTGCGCGGGAATTCGTGGGCCAGCGGGCCTTCGGTATACAACGCCTCCGGCGGCACCTCCGCCGACAGGATCAATTTGACCCGGCGATCGTAAAGGACGTCCACCAGCCAGGTAAACCTGCGTGCTTCCGAGGCCAGCCGGGCGGACATTTTCGGCACGTCGCTCAGCAGCACGGTGTGGAACTGCGTGGCGATCTCCAGGTAGTCGTTCTGCGAGCGCGGGCCGCCGCACAGGGTGCGGAAGTCGAACCAGACCACGCCCCCGGCCTTGCGCCGCGCCCGGATCTCGCGCTGCTCGATGTGCAGCACCGGGTCTTCGTCGTCGTGCGTCTCGGCCAGCCGGCTGAAGGCCTCGTTCATCTCGGCGTCGGCCTGCGGACCGAGCGGCGAGTGGTACAGGCGCACCTGCTCCATCGTGCGCCGGCGGTAATCGGTGCCGTTGTCGACGCTGATCACTTCCAGCTTCTCGTTCAGCAGCGCGATGGCCGGCAGGATGCGGTCGCGGTGCAGGCCGTTGGGATAGAGGTCGTCGGGCCGGAAGTTGGAGGTGGTGACGAAGCCCACGCCGTTGTCGAACAGCGCGTCCAGCAGGCGGTGCAGGATCATCGCGTCGGTGATGTCGGCGACGTGGAACTCGTCGAAGCAGATCAGGCGGTAGCGCCTGGCCATGCGCTCGCCCAGTTCGTCCAAGGGGTTGACGGTGCCCTGCAGCTCGGCGAGTTCGCGGTGCACCTCGCGCATGAACTCGTGGAAGTGCAGGCGCGTCTTGCGCACGATGGGAACCGCCTGGTAGAAGCAGTCCATCAGGAAGCTCTTGCCGCGCCCCACCCCGCCGTACATGTAGACGCCGCGCGGGATGTCGGGGCGGTTCACCAGCTTCTTGAAGAAGTTGGAGCGCTGCTCCTTGTACTCCGCCCATTCGGCGGCGCAGCGCTCCAGCGCCTCGACGCCGCGCAGCTGCGCGGGGTCGCTCTGGTAGCCCCGCGCCGCGAGTTCCGCTTCGTAGACTTCGCGGACGCTGGGCACTTTAGAAGTTCAGCGTGCGCTTGTCGACCGCGAGTGCCGCTTCCTTGGTCGCTTCGGACAGAGACGGGTGCGCATGGCAGATGCGCGCGATGTCTTCCGCGGAGGCCTTGAACTCCATCGCGACCACGGCTTCGGAGATCAGCTCGCTGGCCATCGGGCCGACGATGTGCACGCCGAGGATCTCGTCGGTCTTGGCGTCGGCCAGGAACTTGACCATGCCGGTGGTGTCGCCCAGTGCCCGCGCGCGGCCGTTGGCCAGGAAGGGGAAGGTGCCGGCCTTGTACTGCACGCCGGCCGCCTTGAGCTGCTGCTCGGTCTGGCCCACCCACGCGATCTCGGGGCTCGTGTAGATCACCCAGGGGATGGTGTTGAAGTTGACGTGGCCATGCTGGCCGGCGATGCGCTCGGCCACCGCCACGCCCTCTTCTTCCGCCTTGTGCGCCAGCATCGGGCCGCGCACGACGTCGCCCACCGCCCACACGTTGGGCAGGTTGGTCTTGCACAGCTCGTCGACCACGATCGCACCGCGCTCGTCCAGCTTGAGGCCGACGGCTTCCGGATTCAGGCCGATGGTGTTGGGCACGCGGCCGATCGAGACGATCAGCTTGTCGGCTTCGATCTTCTGCGCCTCGCCCTTGGCGTTGCTGTAGTTGACGGTGACGCCGGCCTTGCCGTTCACCACTTCGCCCACCTTCACGCCCAGCTCGATCTTCAGGCCCTGCTTGTCGAAGGCCTTCTTGGCTTCCTTGGCGATCTGCTCGTCGACCGCGCCCAGGAAGGTGGGCAGCGCTTCCAGCACCGTCACTTCGGCACCGAGGCGGCGCCACACGGAGCCCATTTCCAGGCCGATCACGCCGGAGCCGATCAGTACCAGCTTCTTCGGCACGGACTGGATGCGCAGCGCGCCGTCGTTCGACAGCACGTTCTGCTCGTCGAAAGGCACGCCGGGCAGTGCGCGGGCGTTGGAGCCCGTCGCCACGATCACGTGCTTGCCCACCAGGGTCTCTTCGCCGACCTGGATCTCGTAGCCTTCGCCGCCCGCCTTGGCGAAGGAGCCGCGGCCGTGGAAGAAGGCGATCTTGTTCTTCTTGAACAGGTAGAGGATGCCGTCGTTGTTCTGCTTCACGACGGCGTCCTTGCGGCCCAGCATCTTCGCGACGTCCAGGCCCAGGCCCTTGACCTCGATGCCGTGGTCGGCGAAGTGCTTGCCGGCGTGCTCGTAGTGTTCCGAGGACTGCAGCAGCGCCTTGGACGGGATGCAGCCCACGTTGGTGCAGGTGCCGCCCGGGGCCGGTCCGCCCTTGTCGTTCTTCCACTCGTCGATGCAGGCGGTGTTGAAACCCAGCTGCGCCGCGCGGATGGCGGCGATGTAGCCGCCGGGACCGCCGCCGATGACGATCACGTCGAATTGTTTGCTCATGGATCTTGCCTTCTGGTTGTCATCCCGGGCTTGACCCGGGATCCAGCCCCGGCGATCGATCAACCACGGGAGCTGGATTGCGGGTCAAGCCCGCAATGACATGGTTTGTCAGATATCGAACAGCAGGCGGGCCGGATCTTCCAGCGCTTCCTTCATCGCCACCAGGCCCAGCACGGCTTCGCGGCCGTCGATGATGCGGTGGTCGTAGGACATCGCCAGGTAGTTCATCGGGCGGACCACGATCTGGCCGTTCTCCACCACCGCGCGGTCCTTGGTGGCGTGCACGCCCAGGATGGCCGACTGCGGCGGGTTGATGATGGGGGTGGACAGCATCGAGCCGAACACGCCGCCGTTGGAGATGGAGAAGGTGCCGCCCGTCATCTCCTCGATGCCCAGCTTGCCGTCGCGCGCCTTCTGGCCGTATTCGGCGATCTTCTTCTCGATGTCGGCGAACGACATCTGGTCGGCGTTGCGCAGGATGGGCACCACCAGGCCGCGCGGCGAACCGACGGCGATGCCGATGTCGAAGTAGCCGTGGTAGACGATGTCGTTGCCGTCGACCGAGGCGTTCAGCACCGGGTACTTCTTCAGCGCGTGCACGGCGGCCTTCACGAAGAAGGACATGAAGCCGATCTTGACGCCGTGTTCCTTCTCGAACTTCTCCTGGAAGCGCTTGCGCATCTCCATCACCGGCGCCATGTTCACTTCGTTGAACGTGGTCAGGATGGCGTTGGTCGACTGCGACTGCAGCAGGCGCTCGGCGACGCGCGCGCGCAGGCGCGACATCGGCACGCGCTGCTCGGGACGGTCGCCCAGGTCGGGCGCGCTGACCGGCGCGGCCACTTGCGGCAGGTTGGCCTTGGGAGCGGCCGCCACCGGCACGGGCGCGGCCACCTTGGCGGCGCCGCCACCGGCGACGGCGCCCAGCACGTCACCCTTGGTCACGCGGCCGTCGCGGCCGGTGCCCGGCACGGAACCGGCAGCCAGGTTGTTGTCGGCCATCAGCTTGGCGGCGGCCGGCATGGCGACGCCGGACTTGGAGCCGCCGGCAGCAGGCGCGGCCTGGGCGGGAGCCGCGGCGGCGGGGGCCGGGGCAGCGGCGGCAGCGGGCGCACCGGCCGCGGCCTTGCCTTCGCTGTCGATCTTGGCGATCACCTGGTCGGCGGTGACGGTGGCACCGTCGGCCTGCACGATCTCGGCCAGCACGCCCGCGCTGGGCGCCGGCACTTCGAGGACCACCTTGTCGGTCTCGATCTCGACCAGGATCTCATCGATCGCCACGGCTTCGCCGGGCTTCTTCTTCCACTGCAGCAGGGTCGCTTCTGCAACCGACTCGGACAGTTGCGGGACCTTCACGTCAACGATAGCCATTTGAATTCTTTCAGTGTTCTGGAACAGTCGTCATCCCCGCGAAGGCGGGGATCCAGGGCGCCCTGGATTCCCGCCTCCGCGGGAAGGACGAAGCAACCTATTTGGTGAGAACGAAGCCCTTGAGCTTGGCAAAGGCCGCATCGACCAGCGCCTTCTGCTGCTCGACGTGCAGGTGCGAATAGCCCACCGCCGGCGAGGCGGACGCGGCGCGGCCGGCATAACCGAGCTTCTGCCCTTCCTGCATGTTCTCGTGGATGTTGTGCTGGATGAAGAACCAGGCGCCCTGGTTCTGCGGCTCGTCCTGGCACCACACTATGTCGGCGGCGTTCGGGTACTTCTTCAGCTCCGCGGCGAAGGCCTTGTGCGGGAAGGGGTACAGCTGTTCGACGCGGATGATCGCCACGTCGTCGGCGCCCTTCTCCTCGCGCTTCTTGGCCAGGTCGTAGTAGACCTTGCCCGAGCACACGATCAGGCGCTTGACCTTGTCGGCCTTCAGTTCCTTGTCTTCCGGGATCACGGTCTGGAAGGCGCCGCGGGTGAACTCCGACAGCGGCGAGGTCGCGTCCTTGTTCCGCAGCAGCGACTTGGGCGTCATGATGACCAGCGGCTTGCGCAGGTTGCGGATCATCTGGCGGCGCAGCAGGTGGAAGATCTGGCTGGCGGTCGTCGGCTGCACCACCTGCATGTTGGTGTCGGCCGACAGCTGCATGAAGCGCTCCAGGCGCGCCGAGCTGTGCTCGGGGCCCTGGCCTTCGTAGCCGTGCGGCAGCATCAGCGTGATGCCGTTGACGCGGCCCCACTTCACTTCGCCGGAGGCGATGAACTGGTCGATGACGACCTGCGCGCCGTTGACGAAGTCGCCGAACTGGCCTTCCCAGATCACCAGCGTGTGCGGGTCGTTGGAGGCGTAGCCGTATTCGAAGCCCAGCACCGCCTCTTCCGACAGGATGGAGTCGATGCAGGTGAACGGGGCCTGGTTCTCGGCCACGTTCTCCAGCGGCACGTAGGTGCCGACGTCCCACTTCTCGCGGTTCTGGTCGTGCAGCACGGCGTGGCGGTGCACGAAGGTGCCGCGGCCCACGTCCTCGCCCGACAGGCGCACCGGGTAGCCCGACGCGACCAGCGAGGCGTAGGCCATGTGCTCGCCCATGCCCCAGTCGACGTTGGCTTCGCCGCGGCCCATGGCGGCGCGGTCTTCCAGCACCTTCTTCACCAGCGGGTGCACGGTGAAGTTCTCCGGCACGGTGGTGATGCGCTCGGCCAGGCGCTTCCACTCGGCCAGCGGGATGGCGGTGTCGGCGGCGTCGGTCCACTTCCTGTTCAGGTAGGGCGCCCAGTCGACGGCGTACTTGCTCTTGAAGTTGGACAGCACCGGGTCCACGGTGTGCTTGCCGGCGTCCATGGCGGCGCGGTAGCCCTTGACCATGTCGTCGCCCAGCGTGTCGCCCATGCCCTGCGCGGCCAGCTTGTCGGCGTACAGCTTGCGCGTGCCCGGGTGCTGGGCGATCTTCTTGTACATCAGCGGCTGGGTCAGCGCGGGCGTGTCCTGCTCGTTGTGGCCCAGCTTGCGGAAGCAGACGATGTCGACCACGACATCCTTCTTGAACTCCATGCGGTATTCGATCGCGAGCTGCGTCGCGAGCACCACGGCTTCCGGGTCGTCGCCGTTCACGTGCAGCACCGGCGCCTCGATCATCTTGACGATGTCGGTGCAGTACAGCGTGGAGCGGGCGTCGCGCGGGTCGGAGGTGGTGAAGCCGATCTGGTTGTTGATGACGATGTGCACCGTGCCGCCCGTGTAGTAGCCACGGGTTTCGGCCAGCGCCAGCGTCTCCTGCACCACGCCCTGGCCGGCGATGGCGGCGTCGCCGTGCACCAGCACGGGCAGCACCTGCTTGCCCAGTTCGTCGGCGCGGCGGTCCATCCGGGCGCGCACCGAGCCCTCGACCACCGGGTTCACGATTTCCAGGTGCGACGGGTTGAAGGCCAGCGACAGGTGGACCGGGCCGCCGGGGGTGCTGACGTCCGAGCTGAAGCCCTGGTGGTACTTCACGTCGCCGGCCGGCAGGTCTTCCGGCGCGCTGTGGTCGAACTCGGCGAACAGGTCCTTGGGCATCTTGCCCAGGGTGTTCACCAGCACGTTCAGGCGGCCGCGGTGGGCCATGCCGATCACGATTTCCTGCACGCCCTTGGCGCCGGCCTGCTGGATCAGTTCGTCCATCGAGGCAATGAAGCTCTCGCCGCCTTCGAGCGAGAAGCGCTTCTGGCCGACGTACTTGGTGTGCAGGAAGCGCTCGAGGCCTTCGGCCGCGGTCAGGCGGTCGAGGATGTGCTTCTTCTTCTCCGCGCCGAAGGTCGGCTTGGAGCGGATCGCTTCCAGCTTCTGCTGCCACCAGCGCTTGCGGTTCTGGTCGCTGATGTACATGAACTCGGCGCCGATGGTGCCGCAGTACGTCTCGCGCAGGGCGTTCAGCAGGTCGCGCAGCGACATGCTCTGCTTGCCGAAGAAGGTGTTGCTCGTGTTGAACACCGTTTCCTGGTCGGCGTCGCTGAAGCCGTAGAAGGAAGGCTCCAGCTCGGGGATGTTCTCGCGGACGTCGCGCTTGAGCGGGTCCAGGTCGGCCCAGCGGGCGCCGACGTTGCGGTAGGCGGCGATCAGCTGCTGGACGGCCGTGCCCTTGCGGGCCAGTTCGGTGTCGCCGCCGGCCGCGACCACGACCTTGGTGCCGCCCTGCTTCGCGCGCTCGGCGAAGGCGTTGACGACGGGAAGGTGGGGGACGTCCTTGGCATTGCTGCCGTCGACGGCGGGAACGTTCTGCAGCGCGTCGAAGTATTCGCGCCAGTTGTCGGGAACGCTGCCTGGGTTGGCCAGGTAGTTCTCGTACATCTCCTCGACATACGGCGCGTTGCCGCCGAAGAGGTACGAATTGCTGTTGTACGCCGTGTAGACGGTGCTTTGCTCACTCATCCTGTCCGCTACTTTCCGTCTCCCTGGAGGAGACTTTTAGCTGGTTAAGTTACCTTCCGCGACACGGCTGGACCGGTTGGCGGATGCGACTGTGGGGGAAGGTCCCGGGTTGCGGTGGCGATTGTGCCACCGAATCAGGGTTACCACCAAGGATGGGCTGCTTACCCGCGCAGGGTGTCCTTGATCTGCTGCAGCGCCGTCGGGTCCTCGATGGTGGTGAGGTCACCCGCATCGCGCCCTTCGCACACCGCCTGGATCGCCCGCCGCAGCAATTTGCCGCTGCGGGTCTTGGGCAGCAGCGTGACGAACCGCACGCGGGCGGGCCGGGCGACGGCGCCCAGCTGCTGGTCGACCAGCTTCATGATGTCGCCCTCCAGTTTCAGGCGCGCGGGCTCGTCGGCGATGCTGGCCGCGTCCTTCACGACGCAGAACGCCATCGCCACCTGGCCCTTCAGCGGATCGGCCACGCCCACCACGGCGACCTCCGCCACCTTCGGGTGGCTGGAAATGCTCTCCTCGATCTCGCGCGTCCCCAGCCGGTGGCCGGCCACGTTGATCACGTCGTCGGTGCGGCCCAGGATGTAGAAGTAGCCGTCCTCGTCGCGGATGCCCCAGTCGAAGGTGCTGTACACCTGCCGGCCCGGAATGCTGGACCAGTAGGTCTGCACGTAGCGCTGGTCGTCGCCCCACACGGTCTGCATGAAGCCGGGCGGCGTGGGCCCGGCGATCACCACCACGCCTTTCTGGTTGGGCTCAGTGAGTTCCTCGCCCGTGGTCTCGTGCACGATCTTGACGTCGAAGCCGTACATGGGCACGCCGGGGCTGCCGAACTTGCTGGCCTGCCGCTCCACGCCATTGGCGATGGTCAGGATCGGCCAGCCGCTCTCGGTCTGCCAGTAGTTGTCGATGATGGGCACGCCCAGGCCCTCGCTGATCCAGCGCGCCGTCGGCTCGTCGAGCGGCTCGCCGGCGAGGAACAGCGCCTTCAGGCTGGACAGGTTGTACTTCTTCAGGAACGCCGGGTCCTGCTTCTTCAGCACGCGCACCGCCGTCGGCGCGCTGAACATGGAGGTCACCTTGTACTTCTCGACCAGGCTCCACCAGATGCCGGCGTCGGGCCGGATCGGCAGGCCCTCGTAGAGGATGGTCGCCATGCCCGCGATCAGCGGCCCGTACACGATGTAGCTGTGGCCCACGACCCAGCCGATGTCGCTGGTGGAGAAGTAGGTCTCGCCCGGCTCGCCCAGGAAGATGTGCTTCATGCTGGCGGCCAGCGCCACCGCGTAGCCGCCGACGTCGCGCTGCACCCCTTTCGGCCGCCCGGTGGTGCCGCTGGTGTAGATCGTGTAGCTGGTGTCGGTGGCGTCCAGCCAGGCGCAAGGCACTTCGGCGTCCGCATGCCGGTCGGCCAGCGTCGCCCAGTCGTGGTCGCGGCCGGCCACCAGGTCCATGGGCGCGAGGTTGCGGTCCACGAGCAGCACGGCCTGCGGCTTGTGCCCGGCCAGGCGGATCGCTTCGTCCAGCAGCGGCTTGTACGCCACCACCTTGCCGCCGCGGGAGCCGGCATCGGCGCTGACGACGATGCCGGGGGCGAAGTCGTCGATACGGGAGGCGAGCGACACCGAGGCGAAGCCGCCGAACACCACCGAGTGGATGGCGCCCAGGCGCGCGCAGGCCAGCATGGCGAACACGGCTTCCGCGATCATCGGCATGTAGATCAGCACGCGGCTGCCGCGCGTGGCGCCCAGCGACTGCAGCACCGCCGCCATCTTCTGCACCTCCCGGTGCAGTTCGCGGAAGGTGTAGGTTTTCTCCTGGCTCGTTTCGCTGGAGACGTAGATCAGCGCCGGCTGGTCGGGCCGCTCGCGCAGGTGCCGGTCCACCGCGTTGTGGCACAGGTTGGTGGTGCCGCCGGCGAACCAGCGCACGAAGGGCGGCTCGCTCTGGTCGCAGATGCGCTGCGGCGGCGTCTTCCAGTCGATCAGTTTCGCCTGCTCGGCCCAGAAGGCGTCGCGCTCCTCGAGCGAACGGCGGTGGAACTCTGCGTAGCGCATGGCAATGTCTCCTCGCATCTGCGGGCCATTGTGGCCACGCGCCTTGCCGCAGCCTGACGCCGCGCGCCCGCCTATTTGAGCAAGGTCAAGACTTCCTTGAAACGGGGATGTTCCGCATCGCGCAACCACTCGAAAGCCACCATCTCGGTCGTCACGAGTTCGGCGCCCGCGCCGGCCAGGCGGTCGAAGGCGGCATCGCGGTTGCGCTCGCTGCGCGAGCCGCAGGCATCGGTCACCACCCAGACTTCCAGTTCCTGCTCCAGCAGGCCCAGTGCGGTCTGCAGCAGGCAGACGTGGGCTTCGCAGCCGGCGAGCACCAGGCTTTCGCGGCCGGGCGCCGCCTGCGGCGCGGCCTTCTGCAGGTGCTTCGGCAGGCTGCGGGCGTTGCCGCCCTGGGCCTTGGGCGCGGGTTTCAGGCGGGGCAGCAGGTCCTCGGTGCCATCGAAGGCCATCTTGGCGATCACCCGGCCGGCGACGTGCGGCTGCAGCGCCTCGACCGTGTCGCCCAGGCCGTCCGGGTTCTCCTCGGTGCCCCAGATCGGCACTTGCAGCAGCTTCGCAATGCGTGCCAGCCGCACGGCATTGGCGAGCACGGCTTCGCCCTCATGGATGGCGGGCATCAGGCGTTGCTGGTAGTCAACGAGCACCAGCTGGGATTCTTCGACGTCGAGAAGCATGCTTTTTCCTTTGCCCCGATTATTCCAGCGCAACTTAGGCAACAGGCTTGACGCCGCGGCCGCCTGCACCGCTACACTCGACAGCGCATCACCATGTCCAGCCGCGCCGCCGCCACCGACCTTCGTCCCATCCGGCTGCTCTGCGTCGAGGACAACCCCGACGATGTCGAGCTGATGAGCATCGCGCTCGAGCGGGCCGACCCGTCGCGGCGCTACGAGCTGCACCGCGTCGACAACGCCGCCAGCTTCGTCGAGGCCCTGCAGGGCAGCTACGACGTCATCCTGTGCGACTTCAACCTGCCGCGCTTCTCGCCCTATGCGGCGCTGCAGATCCTGGTGACCCGCCGCAGCGGCATTCCGCTGATCGTCCTGACGCGCGCCATCGGCGAGGAAGCCGCGGTGCACGTGCTGCGCTGCGGCGCCAAGGACTACCTCACCAAGGACAAGCTGGGCACCCTGCCCCAGATCATCGGCCGGGTGCTGGAGGAAAGGCGCCGGGCCGAGGAGAAGGAGCGCGTCGACGCCGAACTGCAGGCGGCCTACGCGCGGCTGAAGGAGCTGTCGGCGCGCTTCGTGCTGGCCCAGGAGCGCGAGCGGTCCCTGATCTCGCGCGAGCTGCACGACCAGCTCGGGCAGACGCTGACGGCGGTGGTGATCCACCTGCACGCGGCGCAGCGCGCCCCCGAGCCCGAAGCCGCCACCCGCCACAGCGACACCGCCGCGGAACTGGTGAACGGCGCGCTGCAGCAATTGAAGACGCTTTCGTTCTCGCTGCGGCCCGCGCAGCTCGACCTGCTGGGCCTGGTGCCGGCGGTGCAATCCGCGATGCAGCGCATCGCCGAACCGGCCGGCCTGGACTGGGAGGTAACCACACGCGGGGAGGAGCCGAAGACACTGGAGGAGAATGCGGCGGTGGCCGTGCGGCTGGTGCAGGAAGCCCTGACCAACACCGTGCGGCATGCCGACGCCTCGCGGGTGCGCGTGCGCCTGCGGTTCCTGCCGGACAAGCGGATCAGCGTGCTGATGCTGGACGACGGAACCGGCTTCGACAAGGCCGAGGTGCTCAACGGCGTGCAGAGCGAGAGGAACATTGGCTTGTACGGCATGATCGAAAGAACGGAACTCGCCGGCGGCCGGCTGCACATCCGCACCGCGCCGGGCCGCGGCGTCGCGGTGCGGGCACTGGTCTGAAGACGGGGAGGAACAACTCGAAATGGCGCAGAACACGAATACGGGGGGCCGCATCCAGGTGGTGCTGGCGGACGACCACGACCTGGTGCGATCGGGCATCAAGGCCTTGCTGTCGACGGTGGAAGGCGTCCAGGTCATCGCCGAGGCGCGCAACGGCAACGAGCTGCTGCAGCTGCTGGAGACGGTGAAGCCCGACGTGGTGATGACCGACATCTCCATGCCCGGCATGGACGGCATCACCGCCATCGCCGAAATCCACAGCCGCTATCCCGAGGTGCGGGTGGTGGTGCTGTCGATGTACGACACCGTCGATTTCGTCAAGCGCGCGGTGGCCAACGGCGCCTGCGGCTACCTGATGAAGGACGCGCCGCCCTTCGAGCTCGAACAAGCCCTGCGCAGCGTGATGGCCACCGGCAGCTACTTCAGCGCCGCGGTGGCGCAGCGCCTGCTGCAGCCCTCCGAGCCGACGGTGGACGACGAACTCACGGTGCGGCAGGTCGAGATCCTGACGCTGATCGCGCAAGGCAAGTCGGCCAAGGAAATCGCCTTCGAGCTCGGCCTGAGCCCGAAGACGGTGGACGTGCACCGGGCGCGGATCATGGAGCGGCTGCGCCTGAACGACATCGCCAGCCTCACGCGCTATGCCGTGCGCAAGGGGCTGGTGAAGGCCTAGGGCCGCACGCGAACCAGCTTGCCGTTCGCTTCGTCGGTGAGGATGTACAGCAGCCCGTCCGGCCCCTGCCGCACATCCCGCACCCGCCCCACCCCTTCCAGCAGGCGCTGCTCCCGGCGCACCTTCCCGTCGGCCAGCTCGATGCGGTCCAGGTAGCCGAACTTCAGCGAACCCACGAACAGGCTGCCCTGCCACGCGGCGCCATAGCGGTCGCTGGACAGGAAGGCCATGCCCGAAGGCGCGATCGAAGGCACCCAGTAGTGCAGCGGCTGCTCCATGCCTTCCTTCGCGGTGATGCCCGCGCCTATGGGGCCGCCGCCATAGTTCTCGCCATAGGTGATGACGGGCCAGCCGTAGTTGCGGCCGGCGCGCGGCTGGTTGATCTCGTCGCCGCCCTGCGGCCCATGCTCGTGCATCCACAGGCTGCCGTCCGGCGCCAGCGTCGCGCCCTGGCCGTTGCGGTGGCCGTAGCTCCAGATCTCGGGCAGCGCCCCGGTGCGGCCGACGAAGGGGTTGTCGCGCGGCACGCTGCCGTCCTTGGCCACGCGCACGACCTTGCCGTGGTGGTTGTCCAGGCGCTGCGCATCCTCCTTGCGCGAGAAGCGCTCGCCCAGCGTCATGAACAGGTTGCCATCCTTGGCCTCGACGATGCGGCAGCCGAAGTGCGCATTGCTGGCCACCTTGGGCTGCTGCCGGAAGATCACCTTCACTTCTTCCAGCCGGCGGTTGTCGCCCGCCAGCCGGGCCCGCGCCAGCGCGGTGCTGTTGCCGCCCTCGCCCGGCTCGGAAAAGCAGAAGAAGAGCGTGCGGTTCTGCGCGAAGCCCGAATCCAGCACGACGTCCAGCAGGCCGGCCTGCCCGCGCGCCACGACCTCGGGCACGCCGGCCAGCGCCGCCCCGAGCTTGCCGTCGGACTCCACCACGCGCATGCGTCCCGGGCGTTCGGTGACCAGGTAGCGGCCCTCGGGCAGGAAGGCCAGGGCCCAGGGATGGTCCAGGCCGTCGGCGACCGTCTCGGCGCGGACCGACTGGGCGGCCACCGGCTGGACGGCAAAAGCTGCGAGAATGCCGGTGGACCAGAGCGCGGCCAGCCGGCGAAAGATTCGGTGCTGCGACATGTCGGAGATCCCGGGAATGTTGGCGACACGCCATTGTTCCCGTGACTGGCCTCCTTGGGGGCCCGTTGGAAATCCGATACAAATCAAGAACTTGGAATGCTTTCTTCGCTTGACTTCTGGCTTGGCCAGCGGCTAACCTCAGCCTTCATGAAGACTTGGCTGAGCTTGATCCTGCTGGCAGCGGCAGGCGCCCACGCGGCGCCGCCGACCTCGGCCGAGGACGACATCGGCCGCTTCATGGCGGAAAAGAAGCTGGTCGAGCGCATCGACCAGGTGCGCGTGACCGTCGGCGAGAAGGTCAGCGCCGGCGCCAACACCGTGGCCCTCAAGACGTCCGAACTCGTGGTCAACGCCATGGGTTTCCTCGGCGTGCCTTACCGGCGCGGCGGCAGCAATGCCGACGGCTTCGACTGCAGCGGCTTCGTGCGCGCGATGTACGAGCAGACCGTGGGCCTGATGCTGCCGCGGCGCGCCAACGAACAGGCCGCGGCCACGCAGAAGATCGAACGGCAGGACCTGCAGCCCGGCGACCTGGTGTTCTTCAACACCATGCGCAAGGCCTTCAGCCACGTGGGCATCTACGTCGGCGACAACAAGTTCATCCACTCGCCCAAGCCCGGCGCCCAGGTGCGCGTCGAGGACATGGGCGTCGCCTACTGGAAGACGCGCTTCGACGGCGCGCGGCGCGTGCTTGATGGCGCGCAGCCCGCGCAGCAGCCGACCCAGCCCTGAGCGCACCCGCGCTTCACAAGTTCCCTTTGGTACATCCGTGAATACGCGCGGTGCGGGAAATCCGCGCCCGCCTTACCATCCCGCCGGCTTACCAACGAAGGAGAGCAAGGGATGGCGAAACTCCATGTCAACGGCGCAGTGCGCGACCACGATGCGGAGGGTGACACGCCCCTGCTGTGGGTCCTGCGCGAGCAACTGGGCCTGACCGGCACCAAGTACGGCTGTGGCATCGCGGCCTGCGGCGCCTGCACCGTGCACATCGACGGCGTTCCCACGCGCAGCTGCGTGCGGCCCGTGTCCACCGTAGGCCCCACCGAGAAGATCGTCACCATCGAGGGCCTGTCCCCCAATGGTTCGCATCCAATCCAGCGCGCCTGGGTGCAGCTGGACGTGCCGCAGTGCGGCTACTGCCAGTGCGGCATGGTGATGGCCGCCGCCGCGCTGCTGGCCGCCAAGCCGCGTCCCACCGACGCGGACATCGACGATGCGATGAGCAACATCTGCCGCTGCGGCACCTACAACCGGGTGCGGGCCGCCATCAAGGCGGCCGCCAGCGGCGACCTCAAGAGCGCGGGCCTGGCCATCCAGCACACCGACGGGAGCACGACATGAGCGCAGTCCTCGACAGACGCGGCTTCCTGAAGGTTTCCGCTGCCGGCGGGCTGGTGGTCGGGTTCCACATTCCGTTTGCCGCGGCGCAGGCCGTTTCGCCCGAAATCAACGCCTGGGTTGTCGTCAAGCCCGACGACACCGTCGTGATCCGCATCGCCCGTTCCGAGATGGGGCAAGGCAGCCTGACCGGCCTGGCGCAGCTGGTGGCCGAGGAACTGGAGTGCAACTGGGCCAAGGTCACCACCGAGTACCCGACGCCCGGCGAGAACCTCGCGCGCAAGCGCGTCTGGGGCAACTTCTCCACCGGCGGCAGCCGCGGCATCCGCGAGTCGCACGACTACGTGCGCAAGGGCGGCGCCACGGCCCGCATGATGCTGGTGCAGGCGGCCGCCAACGAATGGAAGGTGCCGGTGGCCGAATGCCGCGTGGCCAACAGCGTGGTGACGCACACGCCCAGCGGTCGCACGCTCGGGTATGGCCACCTCGCCGCCGCGGCCGCGAAGCTGGAGCCGCCGGCGCAGGTCACGCTGAAGGACCCCAAGGACTGGAAGCTGGTCGGCAAGCGCGTCGCGCGCCTGGACACCGTCGACAAGGTGACGGGCAAGCAGGTCTACGGCGCCGACCTGAAGATGCCCGGCCTGCTGAATGCCGCCATCAAGGACTGCCCGGTCTTCGGCGGCAAGGTCAAGAGCTTTAACGCCGCGGCCATCGCATCGCGCCCCGGGGTGAAGAAGGTCGTGCCGGTCGGCGACAGCGCCGTTGCCGTCGTGGCCGACACCTGGTGGCGCGCCAAGACGGCGCTGGATGCACTGCCCATCGAATGGGACCTGGGGCCCAACGCCAAGGAGTCGAGTGCGACCGTCGCGGCCATGCTGAAGGCGGGTCTCGATGCGCCCGAGGCCGCCGTCGGCAACTCCAACGGCGACGCCAGGGCCGCCCTCGCCTCGGCAGCGCGCGTGATCGAAGCGGTCTACGCCTATCCGCACCAGAACCACGCGACCATGGAGCCCATGAACGCGACGGCGCGCTGGACGCCGCAGCGCTGCGAGGTCTGGACGCCCACGCAGAACGGCGAGGCCGCCCTCGCCGCGGCATCCGAAGCGGCGGGCCTGCCGCCGGCGCAGTGCGAGGTCTACAAGTTGCACCTCGGGGGCGGCTTCGGCCGACGCGGCGCGGTGCACGACTGGGTGCGGCAGGCCGTGGAGATCGCCAAGGCGATGCCCGGCACGCCGGTGAAGCTGCTGTGGACGCGCGAAGAGGACATGCTGCACGGCCGCTACCACCCCATCACGCAGTGCAAGCTGCGCGCCGGCATCGATGCGCAGGGCAACGTGACCGCCCTGCACATGCGCATCTCGGGGCAGTCGATCCTGGCCGGCGTCTCGCCGCAAAGCATCCAGAACGGCAAGGACCCGGTGGTGTTCCAGGGCCTCAATCCGCCCGGGCCCGAGGCCTCGATCGGCTACGGCTTCGCCAACCTGCTGGTGGACCATGCGATGCGCAACCCGCCGGTGCCGCCGGGCTTCTGGCGCGGCGTGAACCTGAACCAGAACACGATCTACCTGGAGTGCTTCATCGACGAGGTGGCCCATGCGCTGAACCAGGATCCGCTCGCGCTGCGCCGCAAGCTGATGGCGAACCATCCGAAGCACCTCGCCGTGCTGAATGCCGTGGCCGAGCGCGCGGGCTGGGGCAAGCCGGTTCCGGACGTCGGCGGGCAGAAGGTCTACCGCGGCCTGGCGCAGACCATGGGCTTCGGCAGCTACGTCGCAGCCTGCGCCGAGGTGTCGGTGGACCGGGAGGGCGAGCTGAAGGTGCACCGCATCGTCGCCGCCACCGACCCCGGCTACGCGGTGAACCCGCAGCAGATCGAGGCGCAGGTGGAAGGCTCCTTCGCCTATGGCCTGTCGGCGGCGCTGTTCGGCGAATGCACGCTGAAGGACGGCCGCATCGAGCAGGACAACTTCAGCACCTACCCGGTGGTGCAGATGCGGCACATGCCCAAGGTGGAGACGGTGCTGGTGCCCAGCGGCGGCTTCTGGGGCGGGGTGGGCGAGCCGACCATTGCGGTGGCGGCGCCGGCGGTGCTGAACGCGGTGTTCGCGGCAACCGGCAAGCGCATCCGCGACCTGCCGCTGCGGCACCACAGCCTCAAACGCGCCTGAACGCGGCATGCGCTGGGCGGTGCTGGTGCTGTGGGCCGGCTGCGTGACGGCGCGGGCGGAGCCCGTGGTGCCCTATGTCGTCGAGGGCGATGCGATCGCGCAGCCGCTCGCGGGCCTGCGCGGCGACCCGACCCGCGGCCGCGCGCTGGCGGCCAGCCGCCCCGGCCTCTGCCTCCTGTGCCACACGGCGCCACTGCCCGAGGAACGCTTCCAGGGCAACCTGGCGCCCGACCTCGCGGGCGCCGGTGCGCGCTACAGCGCCGGCCAGCTGCGGCTGCGCGTCGTCGACGCGCGGCGGCTGAATCCGCAATCGCTGATGCCGCCCTTCCATGCCCTGCCCTCCGCCGCGCGCGTTGGCGCTGCCTGGACGGGCCAGCCCATCTTCTCGGCGCAGCAGGTCGAGGACGTGGTCGCCTGGCTGGCCAGCTTGCGCTAGGCTGCGGGCATGGCATCCACGCGGCGACATCTCCTGCAAGCCGGCGCGGCCCTGGCGGCGCAGGTGGTCGTGCGCCCCGCGGCGGCGCAGGACACCGGCGAGCTGGCCGCGGCCGTCGCGCGCTTTGCCGGCGGCCGGCCGGTGCAGGCGGGCCGCGTGCAGCTCGAGATCGCCGCGCTGGTGGACAACGGCAACGTGGTGCCCATGCGCGTCGCCGTCGCGAGCCCGATGACGGCCGCCGACCACGTGCAGGAGATCGCCGTCTTCAACGAGAAGAATCCGCAGCGCGAAGTGGCGCGCTACACCCTCGGCCCCCGCAGCGGCAAGGCGGAGGTTGCCACCCGCATACGGCTTGCCACCAGCCAGCAGCTGGTGGCCCTGGCGCGCATGAACGACGGCAGCGTCTGGTCGCACACGGTCGACGTGATCGTGGTGCTGGCCGCCTGCATCGAATGAGGCGGCGAGCATGGCGCGCACGCTGATCCAGGTCCCGTCCACCGCCACCCGCGGCCAGGCGATCGAGCTGCGCGTGCTGATCGCGCACCCGATGGAGACCGGCTACCGGCCCGGCGCCGACGGCCGGGTGCTGCCGCGCGACATCCTGCGCAGGTTCGCTTGCCGCTACAACGGCGAGACCGTGTTCACGGCGGAGTTCTATCCCGCCATTGCGGCGAATCCCTACCTGGCCTTCCACACGCTGGCCACGGAGAGCGGCACGCTGGAATTCGAATGGACCGGCGACAACGGCTTCGCGCAGGTGGAGCGGCGCACGCTGCAGGTGACGTGAGGCGGCTGCTCGTTTCCCTCGTGGCCGCCTTGCTCCTGGGCTGCGCCGCGGCACCCGTGCAGGATGCGCGGCGCTCGGGCTTCGCCGACATGGGCGCGTCCACGCAGGCCATGCAGCGCGACGACGCGATGAATCCCGCCCTGCTGTGGGTGCGCGAAGGCGAGCAGCTGTGGCGCGCGGGCGCGCGCTCCTGCGCGAGCTGCCACGGCGAGCCGCAGGCGCTGCGCGGCGTCGCCGCCCGCTATCCGGCGTGGGACGAGAAGCTGGCGCGTCCGGTCAACCTGGGCGGCCGCATCAACCTGTGCCGCGAGCGGCACCAGGGCGAGCGGCCGTGGCAGCGCGAAGACGATGCGCTGCTCGCGCTGGAAAGCCTGGTGGGAATGCAGTCGCGCGGACTGCCGATCACGCCGGCTGGCGACGCGCGCCTGGCGGCCTTTCGCGAACGTGGCGCGGCCCTCTTCCGCCAGCGCATGGGGCAGCTGGACCTGTCCTGCGCGCAATGCCACGACGAACGGGCGGGCGGCAAGCTGGGCGCGGCGCTCATCCCGCAAGGCCACGCCACCGGCTACCCGATCTACCGCCTCGAATGGCAGGCGCTGGGTTCGCTGGAACGGCGCCTGCGCAATTGCATGACCGGCGTGCGCGCCGAGCCCTTCGCGGCCGGATCGTTGGAGATGGCGGAACTGGAGCTGCACCTGGCCGCCCGCGCGATGGGCATGCCGTTGGAGACGCCGGCGGTGCGCCCGTAAGATCGCGCCATGAAAAGTCCACGGGGATTCACGCTGATCGAGCTGATGGTGGTGGTGAGCATCGCGGTGCTGCTGATGCTGGTCACCCTGCCCAACCTCACCGACAAGGCGGTGCGCGAGCAGGTGGCCGAGGCGCTGCCGCTGGCCGACATCGCCAAGGCGCCCATCGAGCTGGCCTGGCGCGCGAGCCAGCCGCTGCCGGCCGACAACGCAGCGGCCGGCCTGCCCGCGGCCGACAAGATCGTCAACCAGCGCGTGGTCTCGGTAACGGTGGCCCAGGGCGCGATCCACATCCTGTTCGGCGGCCGCGCCCACAAGGAGCTGGCGGGCAAGGTGCTGACCGTGCGGCCCGCCGGCGTGGAGGACGCGCGCATCGTGCCGCTGACCTGGCTGTGCGGCAACACCGCGCCGCCGGACAAGATGATCGCGCTGGGGCAGAACCGGACGGACCTGCCGTTGAAGTTCCTGCCGGCGAAGTGCCGTTGATGGTGGGGTCGCTGTTGCGCCGGCGGCGCAACGCGAACCCACCCTACTTCCGCTGGGGCGGGACGTCGGTGCAGGTGCCGTGGGCGATCTCCGCCGCCATGCCGATGCTTTCGCCCAGCGTGGGGTGCGGATGGATCGTCTTGCCGATGTCGATCTCGTCGGCGCCCATCTCGATGGCCAATGCCACTTCGCCGATCATGTCGCCGGCATGCGTGCCGACGATGCCGCCGCCCAGGATGCGGTGCGTCTGCGCGTCGAAGAGCAGCTTGGTGAAGCCCTCGTCGCGCGTGTTGGCGATGGCGCGGCCCGAAGCCGTCCAGGGGAAGTGGCCCTTCTTGACCGCGATGCCCTTGGCCTTGGCCTCGTCCTCGGTGAGGCCGACCCACGCGACCTCGGGGTCGGTGTAGGCCACGCTCGGGATCACGCGGGCGTTGAAGACGCTCTTCTCGCCGGCGGCGGCTTCGGCGGCCACGTGTGCCTCGTGCACCGCCTTGTGCGCCAGCATCGGCTGGCCCACGATGTCGCCGATCGCGAAGATGTGCGGCACGTTGGTGCGCATCTGGATGTCGACCGGGATGAAGCCGCGGTCCGTCACCGTGACGCCGGCGCGCTCGGCGCCGATCTTCTTGCCGTTGGGACTGCGGCCCACGGCCTGCAGCACCAGGTCGTACAGCTGCGGTTCCTTGGGCGCCTGCTCGCCTTCGAACTTCACCAGGATGCCGTCCTTGGTGGCTTCCGCGCCCACGGTCTTGGTCTTCAGCATGATGTTGTCGAAGCGCGGCGCATTCATCTTCTGCCACACGCGCACCAGGTCGCGGTCCGCGCCCTGCATCAGGCCGTCGAGCATCTCCACCACGTCCAGGCGCGCGCCCAGGGTGGAATAGACGGTGCCCATCTCCAGGCCGATGATGCCGCCGCCCAGGATCAGCATGCGCTTGGGGTCGGTGGCCAGTTCCAGCGCGCCGGTCGAATCGACCACGCGCTTGTCGTCCGGCATGAAAGGCAGGTGCACGGCCTGCGAGCCGGCGGCGATGATCGCGTGCTTGAAGCGGATCATCTGGCGCTTGCCGGTCATCTCGTCGGCGGTGCCCGTCGTTTCCTGCACCTCGAGGTGGTACGGGTCGATGAAGTTGCCGATGCCGCGCACGGTCGTGACCTTGCGCATCTTGGCCATCGCCGCGAGGCCGCCGGTGAGCTTGCCCACCACCTTGTCCTTGTGCGCCTTGAGCTTGGCGCGGTCGATCTGCGGCTTGCCGAAGCTGATGCCCAGCGTATCCATGTGGCTGGCTTCGTCGATCACGGCCGCCACGTGCAGCAGCGCCTTCGAAGGAATGCAGCCGACGTTGAGGCAGACGCCGCCCAGGGTGGCGTAGCGCTCGACCAGCACCGTCTTCATGCCGAGGTCGGCGGCGCGGAAAGCGGCCGAATAGCCGCCGGGGCCGGCGCCCAGGACGAGCATGTCGCACTCGAAGTCGACGGCGCCGGAATAGGAGCCGGCCGGAGCGGGCGCAGGCGCAGGCGCCGGAGCGGAAGCGGGAGCCGGCGCCGCAGCGGCCGGCGCTGGAGCCTTGGCAGGTGCGGCAGCAGCCGCACCCGCGGCAGCTTCCACCTTCAGCAGCACGCTGCCTTCGGAAACCTTGTCGCCCACCTTGACCAGCACTTCCTTCACCACGCCCGCGTGCGTGGAAGGAATTTCCATCGAAGCCTTGTCGCTCTCGACGGTGACCAGCGACTGCTCCACCTTCACCGTGTCGCCGGGCTTCACCAGCAATTCGATCACGGCCACTTCCTTGAAGTCCCCGATGTCGGGGACCTTCACTTCCGTCAGGGTGCTCATTGTTTTTCTTTCGCTTTGACTGTGAACAGGTCACAGGGCATCGCGGAGTTGCGGTCGAACTCGCAGCCGGCGGCGATGCCGGCTTCCGCGATTTCCTTGGCCGTCTTGGCCTTGGCATAGGCCGCATGCATGGCGCCCAGCGCGAAGCTGCGGCCCGAGCCGATGCCCCAGAACTCCTTGAATTCGAAGACTTCGCGGTAGCTGTAGAGGCCGTAGATGCCGCTCGCGTTGGCGATCACCACGCTGAACTGGCTCGACTCGTAGGGGTCGCTGTCCTCTTCCTTCGTCTGCAGGAAGAAGTTGTCCTTCAGGTAGGGATGCAGCTTGGTGAACGTGTCGAACACGTCGTCCTTGCTGCCCAGGCGCAGGATCTCCTTCGGCATCGAGCCCATCGCCTTGCGCAGCACCGGGAAGTGCGCCACGGTGCCGGCCATGCCGATGTAGCTGGGTCCGTCGTCGGTCTCGACCCGGAAGATCTTGGTGTTGTCTTCGAAACGGTGCGCGAGGCGGGTGTCTCCGAAGGTCACCAGGGTGTCTGCTGCAATCGCGATCTGCCCGGCTTTCTTCACCACCACTACTGTTGTCATTGATGCTTGTTGTTAGAGGAGTACGCGGCGGAAGTCCGCCAGGATCTGCCCCAGGTAAGCGTTGAAGCGTGCCGCCGATGCGCCGTCGATGACCCGGTGATCCCACGACAGCGACAGCGGCAGCTTCAGCCGCGGCTGGAACTGCTTGCCGTCCCAGACCGGCTCGGTCTGGCTCTTGCAAACACCAAGGATAGCGACTTCCGGCGCATTGATGATCGGGGTGAAGTACCTGCCGCCGATACCGCCGAGCGAAGAAATTGTGAAAGTTGCGCCGGACATGTCAGCAGGGCTGAGCTTGCCGTCACGCGCCTTCTTGGCGAGCTCTGCCATTTCCTGGCTGATCTGCAGCACGCCTTTCTTGTCGGCGTCCTTGATGACCGGCACGACCAGGCCATTCGGCGTATCGGCCGCAAAACCGATGTGGTAGTAGCTCTTCAAGACCAGGTCGTCACCGTCGAGCGAGCTGTTGAAGTCGGGGAATTTCTTCAGCGCGGCCACGCAGGCCTTGATGAGGAAGCCGAGCATGGTCACCTTGATGCCCGACTTCTCGTTTTCCTTGTTGGTCGCCACGCGGAAGGCTTCCAGCTCGGTGATGTCGGCGTCGTCGTGGTTGGTGACGTGCGGGATCATCACCCAGTTGCGGTGCAGGTTGGCGCCGCTGATCTTCTTGATGCGCGACAGCGGCTTGCGCTCGATCGCGCCGAACTTCGCGAAGTCGACCTTGGGCCAGGGCAGCAGGCCCAGGGCCTCGCCGCCACCGCCCGCCGGCGCCTTGCCGGCCGCGGCCTTGGTCTGCGCCGCGCCCGCCATCACGGCCTTGGTGAAGGACTGGACGTCTTCCTGCGTGATGCGGCACTTGGGACCGGTGCCCTTCACTTCCTCCAGCGGCACGCCGAGCTCGCGCGCGTACTTGCGCACGGAGGGCGAGGCATGGGGCAGCGTGCCGGAGGGCGTGGCCGGTTCGTGCGGCGGCAGCGCGGCGGTCGGGGGCGTGCGCTCGGCGGAAGCCGGCGCGGCAGCGGCCGAAGCAGCGGCCGGCGCGGGCGCCGGCGCAGGCGCAGCACTGGCCGGTGCCGCGGCGCCACCGCCGGTGCCTTGCACGATGGCGATGAGATCTCCGATGTTGACCTTGTCGCCGATCTTGACCTTCAGCTCCTTGAGCGTACCGGCGGCCGACGACGGAATCTCCATCGATGCCTTGTCCGACTCCACCGTGATCAGCGACTGTTCCTGCTTGATCGTGTCGCCCGGCTTGACGAGCAACTCGATGACGGCGACGTCCTTGAAGTCACCGATGTCCGGCACCTTGACTTCGATCGGGCCGGCGGCAGCGGCCGGGGCCGCAGCCGGCGCGGGCGCTGCCGCCGCAGGAGCCGGTGCGGGCGCGGCCGCCTGGGCAGGCGCCGGCGCAGCCGCGGCGGCGCTGCCCGCGGCATCGATCACCGCGATCACGGTTCCCTCTGCAACGTTGTCGCCGATCTTGACCTTCAGCTCCTTGAGCACGCCGGCGTGGCTGGACGGAATTTCCATCGACGCCTTGTCCGACTCCACCGTCAGCAGCGATTGCTCGACCTTGATGGTGTCGCCCGGCTTGGCCAGCAATTCGATGACGGCGACTTCCTTGAAGTCCCCGATGTCGGGGACCTTCACTTCGACGAGTGCCATGTTTCTTGTCTTTCTTGTTATGCGTACAGCGGGTTGATCTTGTCGGCCTTGATGTTGTACTTCCTGATCGCCTCGGCCACCTTGCCGGCGGGCACGGTGCCCTCTTCCGCCAGCGCCTTCAGCGCGGCCACCACGATGTAGTGGCGGTTCACCTCGAAGTGCTCGCGCAGCTTGCTGCGGAAGTCGCTGCGGCCGAAGCCGTCGGTGCCCAGCACCTTGTAGGTGCGGCCCTTGGGGATGAAGGCGCGGATCTGGTCCACGTACTGCTTGATGTAGTCGGTGGACGCGACCACCGGGCCGGTGCTCTTTTCCAGCTGCTTCGTCACGAACGGAACCTTGGGCGCCGCATCGGGATGCAGCAGGTTCTGGCGCTCGCAGTCCAGGCCGTCGCGGCCCAGTTCGTTGAAGCTCGGGCAGCTCCAGACGTCGGCCTGCACGTCCCATTCCTTGGCCAGCAGCTCCTGCGCCGCGATCGATTCGCGCAGGATGGTGCCGCTTCCCAGCAGCTGCACGCGCTTCTTTCCTTCCGCGCCGGGCTTGCACAGGTACATGCCCTTGACGATCTGCTCCTCGGTGCCGGGCTGCAGGCCGGGCATCGGGTAGTTCTCGTTCAGCAGGGTGATGTAGTAGAAGACGTTCTCCTGCTTCTCCACCATGCGCTTGAGGCCGTCCTGCATGATCACCGCGACTTCGTGCGCGAAGGTCGGGTCGTAGCTGACGCAGTTGGGGATGGTGCCGGCCAGGATGTGGCTGTGGCCGTCCTCGTGCTGCAGGCCTTCGCCGTTCAGCGTGGTGCGGCCCGAAGTGCCGCCCAGCAGGAAGCCGCGTGCCTGCATGTCGCCGGCGGCCCAGCACAGGTCGCCCACGCGCTGCAGTCCGAACATCGAGTAGTAGATGTAGAACGGCACCATGATGCGGTTGCTGGTGCTGTAGCTGGTGGCCGCGGCGATCCAGCTGGACATGCCGCCCGCTTCGTTGATGCCTTCCTGCAGGATCTGCCCGCTCACGTCCTCCTTGTAATAGGAGACCTGGTCGCGGTCCTGCGGCGTGTACAGCTGGCCGGCCGGGTTGTAGATGCCGATCTGGCGGAACAGGCCTTCCATGCCGAAGGTGCGCGCCTCGTCGACCAGGATCGGCACCACGCGCGGGCCGAGTTCCTTGTCGCGCAGCAGCGCGGTGAGGAAGCGCACGTAGGCTTGCGTCGTCGAGATCTCGCGGCCCTCAGCCGTGGGGTCGGTCACCGACTTGAAGGCGTCCAGCGCCGGCACTTTGAGCTGCTCTTCGGCCTTGGCACGGCGCTTGGGCAGGTAGCCGCCCAGCGCCTTGCGGCGGGCGTGCAGGTACTGCATCTCCGGCGTGTTCTCTTCCGGCTTGTAGAACGGGATCTCGGCCAGCTTCTCGTCGGGAATCGGGATGCTGAAGCGGTCGCGGAAGGCGCGGATGTCGTCGTCGCCCAGCTTCTTGGCCTGGTGGGCGATGTTCTTGCCCTCGCCGGCCTTGCCCATGCCGAAGCCCTTGACCGTCTTGATCAGGAGCACCGTCGGCTGGCCCTTGTGGTTCACGGCGCGATGGTAGGCCGCGTAGACCTTCTGCGGATCGTGGCCGCCGCGGTTCAGGCGCCAGATGTCCTCGTCGCTCATCTTGGCGACCATCTCCAGCGTCTTCGGGTTGCGGCCGAAGAAGTTCTTGCGGACGAAGGCGCCGTCGTTGGCCTTCATGGCCTGGTAGTCGCCGTCCAGCGTGTCCATCATGATCTTGCGCAGGCTGCCGTCCTTGTCGCGCGCCAGCAGCGGGTCCCAGTAGCTGCCCCAGACCAGCTTGATCACGTTCCAGCCGGCGCCGCGGAACTCGCCTTCGAGCTCCTGGATGATCTTGCCGTTGCCGCGCACCGGGCCGTCGAGGCGCTGCAGGTTGCAGTTGACGACGAAGATCAGGTTGTCGAGCTTCTCGCGCGCGGCCACGCCGATGGCACCGAGCGATTCCACTTCGTCCATCTCGCCGTCACCGAGGAAGGCCCAGACCTTGCGGTTCTCGGTGTTGGCGATGCCGCGCGCGTGCAGGTACTTCAGGAAGCGCGCCTGGTAGATCGCCATCAGCGGGCCGAGGCCCATCGACACCGTGGGGAACTGCCAGAACTCGGGCATCAGCTTGGGGTGCGGATAGCTGGAGAGGCCCTTGCCGTCGACTTCCTGGCGGAAGTTCAGCAGCTGCTCTTCGGAGATGCGGCCTTCGAGGAAGGCGCGGGCGTAGACGCCGGGCGCGCTGTGGCCCTGGATGTAGAGGCAGTCGCCGCCGTGGTTCTCGCTCTCGCCGTGCCAGAAGTGGTTGAAGCCCGCGCCGAACATGGTGGCCAGCGAGGCGAAGGAGCTGATGTGGCCGCCGAGGTCGCCGCCGTCTTCCGGATGCAGCCGGTTGGCCTTGACCACCATCGCCATCGCGTTCCAGCGCATGTACGCGCGCAGGCGCTCTTCGACATCGAGCTGGCCCGGGCAGCGCTCTTCGTCCTGCGGTTCGATGGTGTTGACGTAGCCGGTGGTGGCGGAGAAAGGCATGTCGATGCCTTCCTGGCGCGCCTGTTCCAGCAGCTGTTCGATCAGGAAATGTCCGCGCTCCCGGCCCTCCGAAGCGATGACGGCGGAGAAGGCGTCGAGCCACTCCCGCGTCTCCTGCGCATCGGCGTCATTGGCGGCGGCGCCGTACAGGTTGTCAGGCTGGGCGGACATTGTTTGTCTCCTTGTTGGTTCGATGAATTTAGTACGTGTCTTCGTACCGTGGCGCGGAGTGTCGCATAAGTTTTTCTCAATTTCAAATGGTGCGCATTCGTTTCATAATGCGAATTCCTCCAAGATGAGCAGGAAGCCAGGACAGGCCTGTCCCACTAAACTACTGCTCTTCATGCAAGACTCACCCGCTTCGGAGCTGTTACCCGAAGGCCCGATCCCCAACTGGTGGCGCCATTGGTGGCGGCGCCAGACCCCCACCCGGCAGGACCGCTACGCCATGCTGGCGCCGCTGGCCGCCGTGCTGCTGTTCCTGGCCGCCATCATTTCGGCCTTCTGGTACCTGCGGCTGGAAGAAATGGACCGCGAACAGGAAGCGGTCAAGCGCGACGTCGAGTACGCGCAGCAGCGCATGCGCCTGCGCCTGCTGGAGCGGCAGGAGCAGTTGATGCGCGTGGCGCGCGACATCTCCAACAAGGAAGTCGACGCCGAGGAATTCGTGGTGCGGGCCGAGTCGATGATCGCCCAGTACCCCGAGCTCCTGATGCTCACCTGGATCGACGAGCGCCGGCGCATCAAGGCCGCCTACGCGGCGCCCAGCATCAGCAATGCCCAGGCCCGCGTGCCGGGCGAGATCCTGCGGCCCGGCGAAACCGAGAGCATGTACGGCCTGGCGCGCGACCTGCAGCAGCCCGTGTATTCGCAGCCGGTCGCCGGCCCCGACAACTCCGGCCTGCTGCAACTGCACGTCCCGCTGGCCGACCAGGGCAAGTTCGGCGGCGTGATCCTCGGCGAATACTCCATCGACGGCCTCCTGCGCTACGGCGTGCCGGCGGAGATCTCCGCCAAGTACGCGGTGGGCCTGCTCGATGGCAAGGGCAAGATGCTCGCGGGCGTCTCGGTGCCGCCGCGCAATCCGGCCACGCAGTTCCTGCCCTGGGCCGCGCAGCCGAACGAATACGAAGTGCCCGTTTCGCCGGTAGGCAACGGCCTGGTCGTGCGGGCGCAGGCGTATCGCACCTCGCTGGGCGTGATCGGCAGCGGCCTGTTCTGGCTGGTCGGCGCGCTGGCGGCGATGACGGGCTGGATGCTGATCGCCAACTGGCGGCACACGCGGCGCCGCATGCAGGCGCAGCAGGCGCTGATGGCCGAGACCAACTTCCGGCGCGCGATGGAGAACTCGATGCTGACCGGCATGCGGGCGCTCGACATGCACGGCCGCATCACCTACGTGAATGCCGCGTTCTGCCAGATGACGGGCTGGAGCGAAGCCGAACTCGTGGGCCGCACCCCGCCCTTCCCCTACTGGCCCGAGGAAGACCTCGAACTGCTCGCCGCGCGCCTCGAGGACGAACTGCAGGGCCGCACCGTGCAGGGCGGCTTCCAGGTGCGCGTGAAGCGCAAGAACGGCAGCCTGTTCGACGCCCGCCTGTACGTCTCGCCGCTGGTCGATCCAAAGGGCCACCAGACCGGCTGGATGACGTCGATGACCGACATCACCGAGCCGACGCGCATCCGCGAGCAGCTGCAGGCCTCGCACGAGCGCTTCACCACGGTGCTGGAAGCGCTCGATGCGTCCGTGTCGGTCGCGCCCCTGGGCAGCGAGGAACTGCTGTTCGCCAACAAGCTGTACCGCCTGTGGTTCGGCGGCCAGGCCGTCGGCCACCTCGGCATGGTGGCGCAGGCCGGCATGACCGACCAGCCGCGCACGGGCGACGAATCGCTGGACGAAGTCGATTCCTTCGTCGGCCTGCCGACCGATGGCCTCGCGACCGCCGTCTCGGAGAACGCCGAGATCTTCGTGCCCGAACTGGGCAAGTGGCTGGAAGTGCGTTCGCGCTACCTGAACTGGGTGGACGGCCGCCTCGCGCAGATGGTGATCGCCACCGACATCACCTCGCGCCGCGTGGCGCAGGAGCTTGCCGCGGCGCAGGCCGAGCGCGCGCAGTCCGCCAGCCGCCTGATCACGATGGGCGAGATGGCTTCCAGCGTGGCGCACGAACTGAACCAGCCGTTGACGGCCATCAGCAACTACTGCAACGGCCTCGTGTCGCGCATCAAGTCCAAGCAGATCAGCGACGAGGACATGCTGGCGGCGCTGGACAAGACCGCGCGCCAGGCGCAGCGGGCCGGCCAGATCATCCAGCGCATCCGCAGCTTCGTGAAGCGCAGCGAACCGAACCGCACGCTGTCCGACGTGAGCGTGATGGTGAGCGAAGCGCTGGAGCTCGCCGAGATCGAGCTGCGCCGGCGCAACGTGCGCATGTCGCACTATGTCGCGGCGCGCCTGCCGCGGCTGATGGTGGACCCGATCCTGATCGAACAGGTGCTGGTGAACCTGCTGCGCAACGCCGCCGAGGCGATCGAGCAGGCGGGCCGTCCGCCCGGGCGGCGCAGCGTGGAACTGCGCGTGATTCCCAAGCAGGTCGATGACCAGCCGGTGGTGGAATTCTCGGTGCTCGACTCGGGCCAGGGTCTCGCGCCGGAAGTGATGGAGCGCCTGTACGAAGCCTTCTTTTCCACCAAGGCCGAAGGCATGGGCATCGGCCTGAACCTGTGCCGCACCATCGTGGAGTCGCACCACGGCAGGATGCAGGCGGAGAACATCTACAATGGCAGTGAAGTCGCCGGCTGCCGTTTCTCCTTCTGGATACCGCTCTCCGGCGCTACAAATCCGATAGTGGGCAAGGACGCGGGGGTGACAATCCTATGAGCTTGATTCCCAAGAAGGGAACCGTCTATGTGGTCGACGACGACGAGGCGGTCCGTGATTCGCTGCAGTGGCTGCTGGAAGGCAAGGACTACCGCGTGCGCTGCTTCGACTCCGCGGAGTCCTTCCTCGCCCGCTACGACCCGCGCGAAGTGGCCTGCCTGATCGTCGACATCCGCATGGGCGGCATGACGGGCCTGGAGCTGCAGGATCGCCTGGTCGAACGCAAGTCCCCCTTGCCCGTGGTCTTCATCACCGGCCACGGCGACGTGCCGATGGCGGTGAACACCATGAAGAAGGGCGCGATGGATTTCATCCAGAAGCCCTTCAAGGAAGACGAACTGGTGAGCCTGGTCGAGCGCATGCTGGAGCGCGCCAAGGACACCTTCGCCGAATTCCAGAGCGCCGCCAGCCGCGACGCCCTGCTCTCCAAGCTGACCTCGCGCGAGGCGCAGGTGCTCGAACGCATCGTCGCCGGCCGCCTGAACAAGCAGATCGCCGACGACCTGGGCATCAGCATCAAGACGGTGGAAGCGCACCGCGCCAACATCATGGAAAAGCTGAACGCCAACACCGTCGCCGACCTGCTGAAGATCGCGCTCGGCCAGCAGCCTCCGAAAGCCTGATGCCCGCCCAAATCATCGACGGCAACGCACTTGCCAAGCAGATCCGCAGCGAAGTCGCCGGCCGCACCGCGGCCCTGAAAGCCAAGGGGGTGCAGCCGCACCTCGCCATCGTGCTGGTGGGCGAGGACCCGGCCAGCCAGGTCTACGTGAAGCACAAGGTCGCCGACAGCGAGCAGACCGGCCTGCAGGCCACGCTGCAGCGGCTGCCCGCCGACACCACCGAGGCCGACCTGCTGGCGCGCATCCGCGCCCTGAACGACAACCCCGGCGTGCACGGCATCCTGGTGCAGCTGCCGCTGCCCAAGCACATGGACAGCCACCGCGTGATCGAGACCATCTCGCCCGCCAAGGACGTCGATGGCTTCCACGTGGCGAGCGCCGGCGCCCTGATGGTCGGCCAGCCGGGCTTCTGGCCCTGCACGCCCTACGGCTGCCTGAAGATGCTCGACTCCATCGGCTACGACCTCAAGGGCAAGTACGCCGTCGTGATCGGCCGCAGCAACATCGTCGGCAAGCCGATGGCCATGATGCTGCTGGGCCGCGACGCGACCGTGACCATCGCGCACAGCCGTACCGCGGACCTGAAGGCGCTCACCCGGCAGGCCGACGTGGTGGTTGCCGCGGTCGGCAAGCGCAACGTGCTGACCGCCGACATGGTCAAGCCCGGCGCGGTCGTGATCGACGTCGGCATGAACCGCAACGACGAAGGCAAGCTCTGCGGCGACGTGGACTTCGACGGCGTCAAGGACGTCGCCGGCTGGATCACGCCGGTACCGGGCGGCGTCGGCCCCATGACCCGGGCCATGCTGCTGGTGAACACCATCACGGCGGCGGAACGCGCCGCCCATTGAAGAGGGCCGCGCCTGCCGCAAAATAGGCGGCATGAGCAACCCCCTCCTCGACTTCACCGACCTCCCGCTGTTCGACGCCATCCGGCCCGAGCACGTGGGCCCCGCGATGACCGAACTGCTGGGCCAGGCCGACCAGGCCCTGGCCCAGGTCACGGCGCCCGGCTTCGCGGCGGACTGGAACGCGATCGCCGGCACGCTGGACGTGGCCACCGAACGCCTGGGCCGCGCCTGGGGCGTGATCGGCCACCTGAACGCGGTTGCCGACACGCCCGAGCTGCGCGCCGCCTACAACGAGGCGCTGCCCAAGGTCACCGAGTTCTGGACCCGCCTGGGCGCCGACGAGAAGCTGTACGCGAAGTACAAGGCGATCGACCCCGCCAGGCTCACCGAGGAACAGCGCCAGGCGCGCAAGAACGCGCTGCGCAACTTCGTGCTGTCCGGCGCGGAGCTGACCGGCGCCGCCAAGGAGCGCTTCTCCCGCATCCAGGAGCGGGCTGCCGAGGTGAGCCAGAAGTTCAGCGAAAACGCCCTCGATGCCACCGACGCCTTCGCCTACTACGCCGACGCGAGCGAGCTCGATGGCGTGCCGCCCGACGTGGTGCAGGGGGCGCGCGCCGCCGCCGAAGCCGAAGGCAAGGCGGGCCACAAGCTGACGCTCAAGATGCCCAGCTACCTGCCGGTGATGCAGTTCGGCACCAACCGCACGCTGCGCGAGCGCCTCTACCGCGCCTACGTCACGCGCGCCAGCGACCAGGGCGATCCCAGGTTCGACAACACGCCGCTGGTGAAGGAGATCCTGTCCCTGCGCCGGGAGGAGTCGCAGCTCCTGGGCTACAAGAACTTCGCCGAGGTCTCGCTGGTGCCCAAGATGGCGGAGTCGCCGACGCAGGTGATCCAGTTCCTGCGCGACCTCGCGCGCCGCGCCCGCCCCTTCGCGGAGAAGGACGTCGCCGACATGCGCACCTTCGCCGCGGAAAAGCTCGGCCTCGCCGATCCGCAGGCCTGGGACTGGTCCTTCATCGCCGAGAAGCTGAAGGAGGAGCGCTATTCCTTCAGCGAGCAGGAGGTCAAGCAGTACTTCACCGCGCCCAAGGTGCTGGCCGGCCTGTTCAAGATCATCGAGACGCTGTTCGAAGTGGCGATCCGTCGCGACTACGCGCCGACCTGGAACCCGGGCGTCGAGTTCTACCGCATCGAACGCGACGGCAAGCTCGTGGGCCAGTTCTACCTGGACCCCGCGGCCCGCACCGGCAAGCGCGGCGGCGCCTGGATGGACGACGTGCGCGCGCGCTGGCTGCGGCCCGACGGCGGCAAGCTGCAGACGCCGGTGGCGCACCTGGTGTGCAACTTCGCCGAGGGCGTGGACGGCAAGCCGCCGCTGCTCACGCACGACGACGTGATCACGCTGTTCCACGAATCGGGCCACGGCCTGCACCACATGCTGACGCAGGTGAACGAGCGCGACGTCTCGGGCATCAGCGGCGTGGAGTGGGACGCGGTGGAGCTCCCCAGCCAGTTCATGGAGAACTTCTGCTGGGAATGGGGCGTGCTGAAGCACATGACGGCGCACGTCGACACGGGCGAGCCGCTGCCGCGCGAGCTGTTCGACAAGATGCTGGCGGCCAAGAACTTCCAGAGCGCGCTGGGCACGCTGCGGCAGATCGAGTTCGCCCTGTTCGACATGCTGTTGCATTCGGACCACGATCCGCAGGCCGACATCATGCCCCTGCTGCAGCAGGTGCGCGACGAGGTGGCGCTGCTGCATCCGCCCGCATTCAACCGCATGGCGCACACATTCAGCCACATCTTCGCCGGCGGCTACGCGGCGGGCTATTACAGCTACAAGTGGGCCGAGGTCCTCAGCGCCGACGCCTATGCGGCTTTCGAGGAAACGGCGGGTAAGGACGGCTTGCCCAGCGTGCAAACGGGCCGAAAATACCGCCAGGCCATCCTGGAAGCGGGCGGCAGCCGGCCCGCCATGGAGTCCTTCAAGGCCTTCCGCGGCCGCGAGCCGACCCTCGACGCCCTGTTGCGGCACCAGGGCATGGCCTGACAGAATCGAAGAAAACCGTTGGAGGAGTGATGGCCATGTTCCGCGTCCGGAGTTTCGGATTCGCCTTTCTTGCCGCAGCCGGCATGCTTGCCAGCCTGGGCGCCGCTGCCCAGGTCTATCGGATCGTCGGCCCGGATGGCAAGGTCACCTTTTCCGACAAGCCGCCGGCCGACAACCAGGCCAGGCCGACCATCGCCCCCAGCGTGGCCATGCCCGGTGCCGGTGCGCCGGCCGCGGGCGGCGGCCTGCCCTTCGAGCTGCGCACCGCCGCCGGCAAGTATCCGGTGACGCTCTACACCGGCGAAGGCTGCGGTCCCTGCACGCCCGCGCGCGACTTCCTCGCCAGCCGCGGCATTCCCTACACCGAGCGCACCGTCAACAGCAACGAGGACGCCGCGGCCTTGCGCAAGCTGTCGGGCGACCTGCGCGTGCCTTTCCTGACCATCGGGTCGCAGCAGCTGCGCGGCTACTCGGAAACCGAGTGGACGCAGTACCTCGACGCGGCAGGCTATCCCAAGACATCGCAGCTGCCTCCCAGCTACCGCAACCCGCCGCCCGCGCCCATCGTCGCCCAGCAGCAGGCCAAGCCGCAGGCGCCGGGCGCTGCCGCGCCCGCGGCAGCGCAGCAGGCGCCGGTGCAGCAGCCCTCGCTCGAGCCGACGGCGCCCGGGATCCGGTTCTAGTAATTGATGGTTTGAACGCCGCCGGCGGTGCCGAGGAGGCACACGGCGGCTTTTTGATGGGCGAACACGCCCACGGTCACCACGCCCGGCCACTGGTTCACCTCGGTCTCGAAGGCCAGCGGCTCGCCGATCTGCAGGCCCGTCACGTCCAGGATGTGCTGGCCGTTGTCGGTGACCAGGGGCCGCCCGTCCTTCAGCCGCACCTTGGCGGTGCCGCCCAGGGCCTGGAACTGGCGCACGATGCGCTGCGTCGCCATCGGGATCACTTCCACCGGCAGCGGGAAGCCGCCCAGGCGCGCGACCTTCTTCGATTCGTCGGCGATGCAGATGAAGCGCCGCGACTGCGCCGCCACGATCTTCTCGCGCGTGAGCGCCGCGCCGCCGCCCTTGATCATGTAGCCGCGCCCGTCGATCTCGTCGGCGCCGTCGATGTAGACCGCCAGCTCGCCCACCTCGTTGGCGTCGAACACCGGGATGCCCAGGGCGCGCAGGCGCTCGGTGGAAGCCGTGGAACTGGACACGGCGCCCTTGATCTGACCCTTGATGTCGGCCAGCGCCTCGATGAACTTGTTGACCGTGGAGCCGGTGCCGACGCCGACGATTTCGCCGAGCGCCACGTAATGCAGGGCCGCGCGGCCCACGAGAGTCTTGAGTTCGTCCTGCGTCACGCGACAATCCCCGGTTCGTGCCTTGAAAACCGGATTATCGGATGTCCTTCGTTCCCTACGGCCTCGCCCGTCCCTTCCTGTTCGGGCTGGATCCCGAAACGGCCCATGAACTGACCCTGGGCTCGCTCGCGCGCGCGCAGGGTACGCCGCTGCAGCTGGCCTACAGCAACACCTTCGTGCCGGACGCTATCGAGCTGGCCGGCCTGCGCTTCCCCAATCGCGTGGGCCTCGCCGCGGGCCTGGACAAGAACGCCCGCTGCATCGACGGCCTGGGCGCGATGGGCTTCGGCTTTGTCGAAGTGGGCACGGTCACGCCGCGGCCGCAGCCGGGCAACCCCAAGCCGCGCATGTTCCGGCTGCCCGAGGCCAATGCATTGATCAACCGGCTCGGCTTCAACAACGACGGGCTCGACGCCTTCGTCGCCAACGTCAAGCGCGCGAGCTTCCGCCGCAAGGGCCGGCTGCTGGGCCTCAACATCGGCAAGAACGCGATCACGCCGATCGAGGAAGCCACGGGCGACTACCTGGCGGCGCTGGAAGGCGTCTATCCCCATGCCGACTACGTGACGGTCAACATCTCCAGCCCCAACACCAAGAACCTGCGCGCGCTGCAAAGCGACGAAGCGCTGGACGCGCTGCTGTCGGCGGTGGCGCAGAAGCGCGAGCAACTCGCCACGCGGCACGGCCATCGCGTGCCGGTCTTCGTCAAGATCGCACCCGACCTCGACGAGGCGCAGGTGCAGGTGATCGCAGCCACGCTGCGCCGCCACGGCATGGACGGCGTGATCGCCACCAACACGACGACCTCGCGCGACGCGGTGAAGGGCTTGCCGCATGCGGAGGAAGCGGGCGGCCTGAGCGGCGCGCCGGTGCTGCAGGCCAGCAACCGCGTGATCGCGCAGCTGCGCGCTGCGCTCGGCGCGGGCTATCCCATCATCGGCGTGGGCGGCATCCTGAGCGCGGACGATGCGCTGTCCAAGCTGCGGGCCGGCGCCGACGTGGTGCAGATCTACACGGGCCTGATCTACAAGGGACCGAAGCTGGTGGACGACATCGCGCGGGCCTTCAAGCGGCAACGCACGCTGTAACGGCCTCGGCGATCGCCATCGCGCTGGTCAGGCCCGGCGACTCGATGCCGAACAGGTTCACCAGCCCGGGCACGCCGTGCAGCGCGGGTCCGTCGATCCGGAAGTCCGGCGCCTTCTCGTGCGGCCCGTGGATCTTGGGCCGCACGCCGCTGTAGCTGGGGCTGAGGGCTCCATCGGGCAGGCCCGGCCAGTAGCGCCGCACCTCGGCATAGAAGCCCTCCGAACGCGCCGGATCGACCCGGTAGTCGATCTGCTCCGGGGACTGCACGTCCAGCCACTCGATGTCGGGCCCGAACTTGGCCTGGCCGCCCAGGTCCAGCGTGAGGTGCGTGCCCAGGTGCGCATCGGCGGGCGCGGGATAGATCAGGTGCGTGAAGGGCGAGCGGCCGGCCAGCGCGTAGTAGTTGCCCTTGGCAAACCATTCGCGCGGCACGAAGCGCGGATCCAGGCCTGCGAAGCGGCGCGCCAGGGCCGGCGCGTGCAGCGCGGCCGAATTGACGACGATGGCCGCTTCCAGTTCGCTGCCGTCGGCAAAGCGCACCACATGGGGCTGCCCCGTGCGCAGCGACTCCACGCGCGCGCCGAAGGCGACCATGCCACCCGCCCGTTCGAGGTCCCCTTGCAAGGCCAGCATGAAGCCGTGGCTGTCGACGATGCCGGTGCTGGGCGAATGCAGCGCCGCGATGCAGCGCAGCGCCGGCTCGAGCGCCAGTGCGTCGCGCGCCTCCAGGAACTCCACCGGCACCCCGTTGGCCGCCGCCCGATCCTGCAGCCCGCGCAAGGCGGCGACTTCGGCATCGCTGTTGGCCACGGTCAGCTTGCCGCAGCGCCTGTGCTCCACGCCATGGCTCGCGCAGAGCGCATAGAGCATTTCCTTGCCGCGCACGCACAGCTTCGCCTTGAGCGAACCGGGTGCGTAGTAGAGCCCGGCGTGGATCACCTCGCTGTTGCGCGAGCTCACGCCCTGCCCTATGCCGTCCAGCGCCTCGGCGACGATGACTTCGTGCCCGGCCTGCGCCAGCGCGCGTCCGACCGCGAGGCCGACGACGCCGGCGCCTATCACCAATGCTTCGACGCGGTCCATCAGCGGTAGCTGCGCGGGTCGATGGCCAGCAGCTGGTCCACCATCTGGCGCAGGTGGCCGCGCAAGGTGGCGAAATGGGCGTTGGGCTCCAAGGTCGTCTCGTCCATGTAGAGCTTGCGGTTCACTTCCACCTGGATCGAATGGCGCTGCTGCGCGGGTTCACCATAGCGGCGCACCAGTTCCACGCCCTTGTACGGGTGGTTGTAAGCCACGTCGTAGCCGAAGCCGCGCAGCAGGTCGCACAGCGCCTGGCTGAGCGCGGGATGCGCGGTCGTGCCGTCCCTGTCGCCGATCACGAAGTCGGCATGCGCCAGGCCCGGGAAGTCGGTCGAATAGGCCGAGGCGATCGCGGGCATGGAATGGCAATTCAGGTGGATGCTGTAGCCGTGGCGCGCATGCGCGTCGGCGATCGCCTGCTGGACGGCCTGGTGGTAGGGGCGCCAGCACTGGTCTATGCGGCTGCGCACCTCCGCCGCGGTGAGCTTGCGTCGGTAGATCGGCGTGCCTTCATCGGTCATGCGCCAGATCAGGCCCTTGCCCAGGCGGACCTTGGCGAGCGCGGCGGGATCGGTCTCGACCGCATCGGACCAGTCGTCCTCCATCAGCGTGACGTCGATCTCGGTGGTGTTGCGGTTGACGTCGATGTAGCTGCGCGGAAAGAGCGCCTCGATCCAGGCCACGCCCAGCGCCGGCGCGAAGTCGTACAGCTTCTCGACGTGGGTGTCCTCGGCCTGGCGAAGCACGGCCAGTTCGCAGTCGTGGCCGAAGTCGGCGGGGTAGGCAACGCCGCTGTGCGGCGAGTCGAGCACCAGCGGGGCGCTGCCCGGCAGGAATCGGATCAGCGAGGACATCCCGCCATTGTCTCAGGCCTCCTGGCGCAGCAGCGCGGCCGCCTGGACCATCGCGGCCAGCTTGCCTTGCGCCACGTCGCGCGGCAGGTACTTCATGCCGCAGTCGGGCGCCAGGATCACCTGCTCGGGCGCGATGTGCTCGAGCGCGCGGCGGATGCGCGCGGCGACCACTTCCGGCGTCTCGACGTTCATGTCGGAGAGGTCGAGGCAGCCGACCAGCACCTGCTTGCCATCGAGCTCGCGCAGCACGCGCGTGTCCAGGCTGGACTGCGCCGTCTCGATCGACACCTGCCGGCAGCGGCAGCCGGCGAGTTCCGGCAGGAAGGAGTAGCCGCTGGGCCGCTGGTGGATCACGGCCGCGTAGCCGAAGCAGATGTGCACGCAGGTCGTGCCCTCCACGCCCTCCAGCGCGCGGTTCAGGGCCCGCAGGCCGTACTGGCGCGCCTTCTCGGGCCGCGCCTGCATGTAGGGCTCGTCGATCTGCACCACGTCCGCGCCGGCCGCGAACAGGTCGCGGATCTCGGCGTTCACCGCCTCCGCGTAGTCCATCGCCGCCTCTTCCTCGCTGGCATAGAAGTCGTTCTGCGCCTGCTGCAGCATCGTGAACGGGCCGGGCACGGTGATCTTGGTCATGCGCCTGGTGTGGCGCTTGAGGAAAAGCAGGTCCTCCACTTCGACCGCGTGGCGGCGCCGGATCCGGCCCACGATGCGCGGCACCGGGTTCGGATGGCCGGAGCGGTCCAGCGCGGTGCCGGGGTTGTCGAGGTCGACGCCGTCCAGCGCGGTGGCGAAGCGATTGGAATAGCTTTCACGGCGGATCTCGCCGTCGGACACGATGTCCAGGCCCGCGTCCTCCTGCGCGCGGATCGCCAGCAGGGTCGCATCGTCCTGCGCCTGCGCCAGGTACGGCTCCTGCAGGCGCCAGAGCTCACGGGCCCGCACCCGCGGGGGGAACCGGCCCGCCAGCTTCGCCCGGTCGATCAGCCATTCGGGCTGGGGATAGCTGCCGACGATGGTGGTGGGAAACAAGTGCACGGCCTGGCTCCTGGGTCTTGGCGGGTGCGGGCACTCTCGCACGGGCGGCGCAGCGCCGCAAGGGCGGGAAAGGTCCCGGTGACAAAGGCGCGCCGGCCCCGTAGGATGCGCAGGACTCGGGACGAAGGAGCAGTGGAGTGCGCATGGCAAGAACAGGCTGGATGCTTGCGGGCGGCATCGCGCTCGCCCTGGCCGCCCGCGCCGACGGGCCGGCGCAGGAATTCGACTGCATGATCGAGGCGCGCCAGAACATCGAGATCCGCAGCCCCGCGGAGGGCCTGATCGACCGCGTCCTGGTGCAGCGCGGCGACATCGTCGCCCGCGGCCAGGTGCTGGCCATCGTGGAGTCCAGCCAGGAGCGCGCTGCCCTCGACGTCGCCCGCACCCGTGCCGAAATGCAGGGCGAGATCAAGGTCGCCGAAGCCCGGCTCGACCTGTCTTCCAAGAAGATGGAGCGCGCCCAGGAACTGCACCGGCAGCAGTTCGTCTCGGACAGCGCGCGCGACGAAGCCGTGGCGGAATTCCGTCTCGCGTCCGAGGACCTGCGCCGCACCCGGGAGAACCAGCGCCTCGCGCAGGCCGAAGCGGCGCGGGCATCGACGGCGGTGGAACTGCGCACCATCCGCTCGCCCTTCAACGGCGTCGTGGTGGAGGTGCTGCTCAAGCCGGGCGAACTGGCGGCGACGGCCACCGTGAAGAACCCGGTGATGAAGCTGGCCGAGATCGACCCGCTCTACGTCGAGGTGGTGCTGCCGTCCAAGCTGTTCGGCAGCATCCGGCGCGGCCAGCAGGCCACGGTGCTTCCCGAAGCGCCGGTGCACGGCCAGCATGCCAGCGTGGTCAAGGTGGTGGACCGCGTCATCGACGCGGCAAGCGGCACCTTCGGCGTGCGCCTGGAACTGCCCAATCGCAACGGCAGGGTGCCGCCCGGCATCCGCTGCCGGGTCCGCTTCTAGCCCCTATTCGCCGCGGCCGGAGAAGGCCAGCAGGTCTTCCTGCGACTGCCCCGCCTTCAGCAGTTCGCGCCGCGTGCGCGAGTGGGTCCGCTCGGCCAGCGCCTGCGCCAGCACCAGCAGCGGCCGTCCTGCCCAGGCCGGCACCTCGCCGCGGCGGTTGCCCAGCCGCGCCGCCAGCCGCGCCGTCGCCGGCAGGTAGGTTTCGCACAGTTCGTCCTCGAGGCTGAGGAAGGTGAGGCACTCGCCCGGGTCGCCCTGGCGCCCGCAGCGCCCGTAAAGCTGGCGGTCGATGCGGCCCGAGTCGTGCCTTTCCGTGCAGACCACCAGCAGCCCGCCCTCCTGCGCCACGCCAGCGGCCAGCTTGATGTCGGTGCCGCGGCCCGCCATGTTGGTGGCGACCGTCACGCGCCCGGGCTGGCCGGCCTCGGACACGATCTCCGCTTCGGCCGCGTCCTGGCGGGCATTGAGCAGGCGGAACGCGATCTCCGAGCGCTCCAGCAGCGCCGCCAATTCCTCGGACGCCCCCACCGACCGGGTGCCGACCAGCACCGGCCGGCCCGCCGACTGGCTGGCGCGGATCGCCGCCAGCACGGCCTGCCACTTGTCCTCGGCCCGCGCGAACACGCGCTCGGGTCGCAGCAGGCGCCGCACCGGCTTGTCGGTCTCGATGCGCGCCACCCGCAGCCGGTACACCGCCCACAGCTCGCCGGCGACCTCGGAGGCCGTGCCGGTCATGCCGCACAGGTGCAGGTAGCGGCGAAAGAAGATCTGGTAGCTGATGCGCGCGAGCGTGGTGCGCTGCGCGCTCAGCGCGCAGCCTTCCTTCAGCTCGATCAGCTGGTGCAGGCCCTGCTCCCAGGCGCGGTCCGGCATCAGGCGGCCGGTGTTCTCGTCGATGATCAGGACCTTGCCGTCCTGCACCAGGTAGTGCTTGTCGCGGTGGAACAGCTCAAGCGCCGTCAGCGCCTGCAGCACCAGGCGTTCGCGCCGCCGCGGCCCTGTCCACAGTCCGCCCAGGCCGGCGGCGAGCTGCACCAGGCGCTCGTGGCCGGAGGATGTGAGTTCCAGGTGGTCGCCTTCGATGCGGTAATCGGCCTCGCCCAGCGCGTGCGCCAGGGCCAGCGCCTGCCGGTAGGTCGCCTCCTCGCGCCCGCTGTCCTGCTGCGTCGCCAGCACCAGCGGCGTGCGTGCCTCGTCGATCAGCACGCTGTCGGCTTCGTCGACGATGGCGAACTGCAGGCCGCGCAGCAGCGGCGGCTCCTGCTCGCGCCCGGGCGCCAATCGTCCCAGTTGCGCGGCGATCGGCCGCGGCCGGCCGCCCAGCGTGAGGCGATCGCGCAGGTAGTCGAAGGTGAGTTCCTTGTTGCTGCAGTAGCAGACGTCGCAGCCGTAGGCCTGGCGGCGCTGGGCCGGCTCCATGCCGTGCACGATGCAGCCCAGGGTGAGGCCGAGCGCCTCGTACAGCGGCCGCAGCGCCTGCGCGTCGCGCTGCGCCAGGTAGTCGTTGACCGTCACCACGTGCACAGCCTGGCCGGCCAGCGCCGCCGTCGCCGCGACCAGCGTCGCGGTGAGGGTCTTGCCTTCGCCGGTCTCCATCTCGGCCAGCATGCCTTGCAGCATCGCCCAGCCGCCGACCAGCTGCACGTCGTGGTGGCGCAGGCCCAAGGTCAATCCGGCGGCGGCGCGCACCAGCGCGAAGGCTTCGGCGGCCAGCGGTTCGGTCCAGCCGGAACGGCGCAGGCGTGGCCGCAGCTCCGCGGCGCGGGCCCGCAGCAGTTCCGCATCGACGGGCGGCAGCGCCGCCTCGCAGGCATGCACCTGCGCCACGATGCGCCGCAGCCGCTCGCGACCGGTGCGGCCGCGGCCCGCGACGTAGGTCACCGCGCCCAGAACCTTGCGCAAGGCGTCGCTGCGTTCCTCGACCCGCTCGGGGTAGCCGCTCCAGGCGAGTGCCGTCGCTGCCGCCGTCATACGGTCAGCCGGCTCAGGAAGACCTGGCGCACGGACCGGTACAGCCGATGCGCCAAGGGTTCCGGGTCGTGCAGGAAGCGCACGTGCACCCGCTCGCCGATGCTGCGGCCGGTGGACTGCGGCAGCTGCAGCTCGAACTCGAACCAGCTGTCCATCGCCACGGCCTGCGGCTCGCCCGGCCGCGGGTCGGTGGCGACCAGGCCGCCGCCTTGCGCGGTGAGCGCCGGGTTGGGGACGCGCCGGCTCGCCGCCGGCACTTCGCGCAGCAGCCGCGCCGGCTCGGTCACGGCCAGCGCGCCGGCGCGCTTGATCTCGATGGAGCGCGTGCGGCTGCGCACCAGGTCCACCTCGTCCTGCGAGACCAGCACGCGCACCGTGGCGGGCCCGGGCGGCAGCACGAAGGCCACCTGCTGGCCCTTGCGCAGGAAGCGGTCCGGCAGGTCGTCGGCGCCCGGCAGGAACAGCACGCCCGCCAGCGGGCTGCGGATGACGAGCTCCTCGTACCGTTCGCGCGCCACTGCCAGCTCCGCGCTGGTCGACTTGATCTCTTCCTGCGTGCTTTGCCAGCGCACGCGGTCGACGTCGCGCTCGGCACGCGCCCGCGCCTCCAGCAGGTCCAGCTGCGCCTGCAGGATGCGGATGCGCGGCGCGAGCGCGGGGTCCTCGGTGGTCACCAGCACGGTGCCGCGTTCGACCTGGCCGCCGGCCGGCGCCAGCACCTTCTGCACGAAGCCGTCGGTGCCGGCGGCGATCACGGCCTCCTGCGCGGTCCAGGTCACGCCTTCGGCCCGGGTCCACAAGGGCATGGGCAGCGCGAACAGCAGCAGCAACAGGAACACCGCGATGCCGGTGGACACGGCCACCGCGCGCAGGCGCCGGCGCCGCAGCCGGTTGTGCCGCGCGAGGTAGGCCACGCCCTTCACCAGCGGCCAGACCAGCGTCGCGGCGACCGACCACAGGGCCAGCAGCACGCCGACGAAGAAGTACTCGCGCGCGATGAACAGGGCGATCGCGAGCATCACCGCGATGCGGTAGAAGAAGGACGCGACCGTGAAGGCCAGCAGCCAGGCCCGCTCGCGCGGATGCTGCTCCACCGGCGGCGCGTCGACGCCGAACAGGCGCGACTCGACCACCTGCACCAGCAGCTGCTGGCCGCGGCTGCGCATGTTGGGGATCTGCAGCAGGTCCGAGAGCACGTAGTAGCCGTCGAAGCGCAGCAGCGGATTGCCGTTGAACAGCACCGTGGAGACGCCGGCGATCAGCATCACGTCGTACATCACCGCGCGCGCCATGCCGGGCTGCAGTTCCAGCCAAAGCAGCAGCGCCAGCGAGGCCAGCAGCAGTTCCGCCATCACGCCGGCCGCACCGACCACCGCCCGCCGGCGGGTTTCGCGGAAGGCGCTGGAGGCGCTGGCGTCGACGTAGGGCACCGGCATCAGCACCAGCAGCATCACGCCCATGTCGTGCACCTCGCCGCCCCAGGCCTTGACGGCGCACGCGTGGCCGAACTCGTGCAGCAGCTTGACCACCGGGAAGGTGAGCGCGATCAGCAGCAGGTTCTGCGGCGCCAGCACGCGATCGGTGACGTCCTCGGCCAGTTCGCGCCAGTGCCCGGCCGCGAGCAGGCCCGCGGCCAGCACGATGGCCAGCCAGACGAAGAAGCCGGCGCGCGTGAACAGCGGCCGGTACCAGGGCAGCAGCCGCTGCAGCAGGCGGTCGGGGTCGAACAGCGGGATGCGCACCGCCAGCGGCGACAGCCAGCGCTGCACCAGCTGCTGGCGGCGGTGCTTCTGCGTGCGCCGCAGCAGCTCCGCCACGTCGGGCGACACCTCGGACTGCAGGACGTCGGCCGCATGCAGCTGCGCCAGCAGGCGGATCAGTTCATCCTGCGTGGGGGCGTCGTCGCCGAAGGCGGTAGCTGCCAGGTCCCACAGCTCCTGCACCGTGCGGCGGCCATCCATCAGGCCGAGGATGTGGTGCGCAGCGGGGTTGAAGCGGTGCATGCGCCGCGACAGCAGGTCCTCCAGGACGTACCAGCGCTGGCCGCGGTATTCGTGGCGATGCACGCGCAGGTGCCCGCGCAGGCGCGGCCGCAGCTCCGCCACGCGGTACCAGGACGGGCTGAAGAGGCTGTCGGCGGCCATGCGGATCGCTGCCGCTCAGGGCAGCCAGAGCCAGAACCAGAGGCGGATCCGGTCGACCAGCGAATGGGTCCAGATCCAGGCCAGGTTGCGCTCGCCGATCTCGATCTTGCCGACGCCCTTCATGCCGGGGCGCAGGCGGCCGTAGTCGCCCACCATCTTCGCTTCGACCCGGAAGGTGTTCTTGCCGTCGCGCGCCTCGTTGACGGCGGTGACCTTGGTGACCTCGAAGGGGAAGCTCGCCCCGGGCATCGAGTTGACCGTCAACTTGCCGCGCTGGCCCGGCTGCACCGCGGCGAAGTCGTGCTCGTCGACCATCAGCGCCACCCGGAAGCTGCTGAGCGGCGCCAGCTCGAACAGCGACTGGCCCCGCTCCACCGGCGCACCCAGCTTCTGCGACAGGTCACCCGTCACGATCACCGCGTCGAACGGCGCCACCAGCACGGTGCGGGCGATCTGCTCCTCCACCAGTGCCAACTGCGCGCGCGCCTGCTCCAGCTGCGAGCTGGCCATCAGCGCCTGCGCCCGCTCGCGCCCCGCCGTCGCCTCGCGGTACTGGCCACCGTACTGTTCCACCTGGCTCAGGAGCTTGGCGCGTTCGACCCGCAGGTCGCGATCGTCCAGGCGCGCGATCACGGTGCCCTTGCGCACGGCGTCGCCGGCGCGATGCGGCGCGTCCTTGATGAAACCGTTGATGGGCGCGCTGGCCGAGCGAAGGATCTCGCCCTCGACGGTGGAGTCGGCGGTGACGCGCCAGTCGCCGGTGGCGAAGACGAAGAACAGCACGACCAGCAGCGCGGCCGCCCCGGCCAGCTTCCAGCCGGCATGGCGCGGCCCCAGCACGCCGTCGCGCAGGCGCACGGCATCGGCGCCCGCATGCGCCAACAGCCCGCGCTCGCCGGCTTCCTGCAAGGCCACGAGGGGGCCGGCCACCGCGGCGACGGCGGCGCACAGTTCGAGGGTCGCCGGATCGAAGCCCTGCCCGGTGGCGCGCTCCAGCGTGAGCGCGCCGACCTGCTGCTCGCCGCGCCGCAGCGGCAGCGTCAGCACCGCGCCGGCGCCCGAGGCTTGCGCGAGCTGCTGGTGGGCAAACCGCACCAGCGGCGCCGAGTCGTCTTCGGCCGCGGGAAAGCCGACCGTCGCATGCTGGTCCAGCGCCTCGTCCATCGCGTCCTCGATGGCGCGCGTGAGGTTGCCCTGCGCCGCCACCTGGCTCGAATGCGACATGGCCTTCAGGCGCGTGCGGGGCCCCTGGCGCAATCCCAGCGCCACGCGGTCGCAGTGCAGGCGCGATGCGAGCTCGGTGACGAAGGCCGGTCCGCCTTCGGCCAGGCGCTGGTGCTCCAGCAGCGTGGCGACCAGGTCGAGTGCGAGCTGCTGCCGTTCACCCCCGCCTTCGGCCGGCGAGACCGCGGCGCCGGCAACCATCTGTCGCCGCAGCCACGCTTCCAGCCAGCCCGAGCCCCATTGCAGCGAGCGCATCGCGGCGCGGACCTCGGGGTCGCTGCGCTGGGCGATCTCCAGGCCCACGGCGCCGAGCACCTGCGTATCGACCAGCAGCGGCAAGGCGAGCTGGTAGGCCACCGGCTCGTCCTCCGTGCCCGGCGCCGCCGTCCCGGGCCGCGCCAGCCGCGGGAGCACTACGCCGCGGCCCTCGGCCAGGGCGCGTTCGATCACCTGCGCGAACAGCGCGCGGTCGGGCGGATGGCGGGGATGGAAGGCGGCGGGGGCCAGCAGCTCGGCGCCGGGCTGCCGCAGCAGCACCACGCCGTCGCCGACCTCGCCGATCTGGGCGCACTGCAGGGCCAGCCAGGCCTGCGCGAATTCCTGCAGCGATTCGGCACGGGCAAAGCGCCGCCAGGCCTCGTCGGCCGCGGCCGCGCGCTGGCCCGCGCCCGGCGCGACGGAACGCACCAGGCGTCCTTCCTGCATGCTGCTGTCGATGTCCACTCCTCAGGCCGCGCCGCTGGGGCGCGGCAGCCCGGCTTACTTGTCGTTGCGGGGGGCGGGCGACATCTGGGTGATGCCGCCGCCCTCGACGTCGAGCTGCCCGAAGCGGCTTTCGTACTCCTTGACCACGCCGGACAGCACCATGCTCAGGCGCTTGGCGGCATAGGGGCTGATGATGATGCGGTCGGTCAGCTGGATGGTGACTTCCTGCTGGCCGCGGTTCCACGCCTGGTTGACGCCGAACAGCAGCACGACCTCCTCGCGGGTGCTGCTGACGTTGCAGACGTTGGCATACGCGCTCGACATGCGCGAGTCGTCCCACTTGATGCGGGGCGCCGCCGCTTGCTGCGGGGCTTCCTTGTTTTCAGCCATGAAATGAACTTCCTTCGTTGAACAACCGAACCCGCCGCGGCCCTCACTGCGGCGTCAGGAAGGAGAAGTCGTCCAGGTGCGACGACACGCCCTTCTTCATCACGCTCGTCTGGCCGAAAGGCACGTAGCCCAGGCCGAACTCGCCATACGTCCCGTCCCAGTTCACCAGCCGCGACCCCACCAGGTAGCGCAGCATCGACGAGTTGTTGGAACCCTCGTAGTCGTTGCGGCGGCCGTTGCCGGTGCTCAGGGTGTCGTGCCCGTCGCCACCGACCAGCCAGTCGTCGCCGTTGTCGCCGTACAGCTTGTCGTCGCCGGCCTGCCCGAACAGGATGTCGTCGCCTTCGCCGCCGCGCAATTCGTCGCCGTGGTCGAACCGGATGCCTGCACGGTACGGCCAGTCGTGGCTCCAGTCATCCGGGTAATCCTCATCCCCGCGGCCGTTCAGGCGGCCCCAGTAGTCGGCGCTGTCGGTCAGGATGGCGATGCGTTCGGCCCCGTCCTGCACGCTGTCGGCCGCATAGCCCCAGTCGCGGCTGCTGATGTTGGCGGCGCGGTTGACCGCGAAGTCCAGCACCGCCAGGCTGTCGCCGTAGGCGATGTCGTCGCCGGCGCCGCCGTCGATCGAGTCGCGGCCCATGGCCAGCGAGGCCAGCTGGAAGTCGTAGTGCTTGTGGTACTGCTTGCGCCAGGCATCGTTGCCGTACCAGTGGTCGCCCTCGTCGCGCCAGTCCGGGTTCTGCCAGAGGTCGTCGCCGTACTTGTAGACCGGCGTGGCGGAGGCCGTGACGTTGACCACCGGCGTGCGGACGATCATCGCGTCCCCGATCGCCAGGTCGCTGCCGTCGCCGCCGTAGATGGCGTCGTTGCCCCACAGGACCAGGTCCGCATGGTGGCGGATCGTGTTGTAGGTCTTCCTGTTGATCACCTGCGTGCCGAGCTCGTCGCGCAGCGCGTATTCCAGGTCGACCAGGTCGAACACGCCGCGCGCGATCTCGTGGCCGGCGTCCGAGATGCCTTCGATGAAGCGCTCGAAATCGCCCGCCAGGTGCACCGGCAGGTTGAACGTGGGTTGCACCACCACGCTGTCGTCGCCCACCAGCACGTCGTTGCCGCCCTGCCCCTGCAGCACGTCGGCACCCAGGTTGTAGCTGGCATCGACCACCCAGGCGTCGATGTGCTCGCCGTAGTAGCGGTCGCCCAGCAGTTCGAAGTTGCGGTTGACGAGGTCGGAGAAGTCGTCCGACAGGTCGTAGAAGCGGACCGCCAGGTCCTTCGCCTTCGCCATGGTGGCGTCGGTGAAGGTGAGCGTACGCGCGAACACCACCTGGTCGTCGCCCACCAGCGTGTCCTTGCCGTCGCCGCCGGCGACGCTGTCGTTGCCGCGGATCTGCCGCAGGTGGCTGCCAACCTCCGGCGTGACGGAGGCGTAGGCCACCATCCGGCCGCCGTCGGCCAGGCGCAGCGCGTTGTCCGCCGGAAGCAGCGTGGAATTGCCGAACACGAAGGGCAGCACCGCCGTCTCGGGCGCCATGTTGGCGCCCGGGGTGACGTCCACCATCGGGACGATCGTCGTGCCGAACTGGCCGAGCGCGACGCCGAGCGCCGCCTCCGCGGACGCCGCCGTGTGGATCACCCACTGGCCCTGCATCACGTTGGGCGCGCTGCCGGTGTCGCTGTCCACCAGCAGGTTGTCGCCGACCACGGTGTCGTCGCCCGCTCCGCCGTCCAGCGCATCGTTGCCGGTGCCGCCCGACAGCAGGTCGTCCCCGGCGTCTCCCGCCAGCACGTCGTCGCCGCGCTGGCCGAACAGCACGTCGGCGCCATCGCCACCGCCCAACGTGTCGTTGCCGTCGGCGAGCAGTTCCAGCAGCAGCGCACGGCTGTCCCAGGCGCCGTAAGGCGTGAGCAGCACGTTGGCGCCGGCCCCGTCCTGGCGGCCCGCCAGCAGCACCACGTCGGCGCCCAGCAGGGCATCGACGGTGGCGCGCGAGGCCGCCGGGGTGGTGGACCACCACGAGGACGTATTCAGCGCGACGCTGCCGGAGAGGTACGCCATGTCCAGCAGCAGCACGTCGCGGTGCCAGGAGCCATTGGCATCGATGCGCGGGCTGCCGTCGGCATTGAAGGTGCGCGTGACGACCCCCACGTCGCCGAGCAGGAAGTCGCGCCCGCCGCCGCCCGTGAGCTGGTCGTTGCCGAGTTCGCCGAACACCTCGTCGTCGCCCTCGCCGCCGGCCAGCACGTCGTTGCCGCGCTGCCCGTGCAGGATGTCGGCGCCGCCCGAGCCGAGGATGGTGTCGTTGCCGGCCACCAGGTCGACGTCGTCGAAGCGGGTGACGTCGCGGATGACGTCACCGAAGGGAGCGGCGTAGCGCACCCACTGGCCGCCGGCGTCCAGGCGGCGGACGATGCGTCCGTTGTCGCCCAGCACGACGTCCTGCTGGTCGCCCGCGTCGATCCAGTCGCCGCCGTCGCTGCCGGCCAGCACGTTGTGGCCGCCGGTGATGTCGTCCTGGCCGTCGCCGCCGAAGATCGTGTCGCCGCCCTGGCCACCCAGGATGCGGTCGTCGCCGGCGTCGCCGTAGATCGTGTCGGCGCCACCGTTGTCGGCGACCTGCGTGGAGACGGACAGGTAGTTCGCGTTGCGGGCGCCGTTCGGGTTGAACCAGCCGTGGTCGCCGAAGATGACGTCCTCGCCGCCGCCACCGTGGATTTCATCCGCGGCCGCGCCGCCGACGATGCTGTCGTTGCCCTCGCCGCCCCAGATGGTGTCGGCGCCGCCCAGCGCGATCGTGGCGCTGGGTGCGATGTCGCTCAGCTGGCCGTTGGCATAGGTCAGCACCGCGCCGTCGCCGAGGATCACGTCGTCGCCGCCGTTGCCGGACAGCACGTCCGCGCCGGCCGAGCCGACCAGGACGTCCCGGCCCGAGCCGCCGGACAGCGTATGCACGCCGCTGGCCGCCGCGTCGAGCGCGGTGACCTTTTCGAGGGCCCCCGTCGCGGTCCAGGTGATCACGGCATTGCCGGCCACCATCAGGTTGTTGCCCGCCGGGTCGCTGGCGCTGTCGGCGCCGGCGCCGGCGCCGGTGACGATGATGTCGTCCCCGTCGCCGCCCAGGATGGTATCGCTGCCGCCCGGCGCGTTGGTGCCGGGGGTGGCGGCCTGCCGCAGGACGCCGTTGACGTAGGTCAGCTGCGCCTCGTCGCCGAACAGCAGGTCGCGCCCGGCGTCGCCGCTGATCCAGTCGTTGCCGAGACCGGCGATGACGATGTCGTCGCCCGCGCCGCCAATGAGGACGTCGTCGCCCGCGGTGGCCGGGTCGCTGATGAACACGGGCACGCCGGCCACGTAGTCGATCACGCCCTGGTCGCCCAGCAGGATGTCGGCGCCCGCGCCGGCGTCCATGGTGTCGTTGCCGGCGCCGCCCACCAGGATGTCCGCGCCGCTGCCGGAGACCACGTGGTCGTCGCCGCCGTCGGTGGGATCGGTGGTGGTGACGTAATCCAGCAGTCCGGCAATCCATTCGATGCGGCCGTAGTCGCCCAGCACCAGGTTGGCACCGTTGCCCGCGTCGATGACGTCGCCGCCGCCGCCGCCCACGATGACGTCGTTGCCGGCGCCGGTGGTGATGGTGTCGGCCGCATCGGCGGCTTCCGGGGTGCTGGCCGCCAGGTCCAGGGTGGACAGGACCGGCAGCACCTCGAGGGCGTAGTCCACCACGCCGTTGTCGCCCAGCACCACCTTGTTGCCGTCGCCGGTGGAGATCGTGTCGCCGGCCGCGCCGCCGACCAGCACGTCGAAGCCCGCGCCGCCGTAGATCGTGTCGGCGCCGCCTATCGTGGGCGCCAGGGTTGCGACGCGCAGCAGGCCGCCGGACGCATTGCGGTACACGCGGCCGCTGTCGCCCACCAGCACGTCGTTGCCGGAACCGCCCGTGAGGGTGTCGCCGGCCATGCCGCCCAGCACGATGTTGCCGCCGGCGTCCGCGCCCGCGGTGATGGTGTCGGAGCCGCCGATGCCGGTGGCGGTGCTGAAGACATCGCGGTCGGCGCCGGACAGGTTCACCTGGCCGCTGTCGCCCAGGATGATCTTGCCGCCCAGCAGCGCCGTGATGGTGTCGCCCCCGGCGCCGCCGAGGATGATGTCCGTGCCGGCGCCACCTTCGATGGTGTCGGACCCGCCGATGCCTTCGTCGACGCTGGCCACGCGAAGGACGTTGCCGCTCGCGTCGCGGTAGACGCGGCCGCTGTCGCCGAGGATCACGTCGTCGCCGCTGCCGCCGAAGATGCCGTCACCTTCCGCACCGCCGAGGATGATGTTGCCCAGCGCATCGGCGCCGCCGACGATGGTGTCGCTGCCGCCGATCGCCGACTCCGCGGTGAAGACGTCGCGGTCGCCGCCGGAGAGGTTCACCTCGCCGCTGTCGCCCAGGATGATCTTGCCGCCCTCGGGTGCGGTGATGGTGTCGGCCCCTGCGCCGCCCAGCAGGATGTCGCGGCCGCTGCCGCCGCTGATGTGGTCGTCGCCACCCACGCCGTGGTCGGTGCTGGCCACGCGCAGGACGGCGCCGCTGGCGGAACGCCGCACCACGCCGCTGTCGCCGAGGATGACGTCATCGCCGCTGCCGCCACTGAGCGTGTCGCCCGCCGCGCCGCCGAGGATGATGTTGCCCACGGCGTCCGTGCCGGCAGTGACCAGGTCGATGCCGCCGATGGCTGCATCCAGCGTCTCGACGTCGCGGTCGGCGCCTTGCAGGTTCACCTGGCCGCTGTCGCCCAGGACGATCTTGCCGCCCAGCAGCGCGGTGATGGTGTCGCCGCCCGCGCCGCCCACCAGCAGGTCGCTGCCCGCGCCGCCGTCGATGGTGTCGTTGCCGCCGATGCCGGTGTCGGTGGAGGCAATGCGCGTGATCGTGCGGTCGGCCAGCCGGAAGACCCGTCCGCCGTCGCCCAGCACGATGTCGTTGCCGAGGCCGCCGGAGATGGTGTCGCCCTCGGCGCCGCCCAGGATGATGTTGCCCACCGTGTCGGCGCCGCTGGTGATCCGATCCGCGCCGCCGGTGTCGGCCTCGGTGGTGTAGACGTCACCGCCGAAGTCCACCACCCCGTTGTCGCCGAGGATGGTCTTGCCGCCGATCAGGGCGCTGATGGTGTCGCCGAGCGCGCCGCCGAGGATCACGTCCGCGCCCGCGCCGCCGTCGATGGTGTCGGCGCCGCCGATGGCGGGCGCCTGCGTCGCCACCTGCAGCAGGCCGAAGGCAGCATCGCGATGGACGACGCCACTGTCGCCGAGGATGACGTCGTCGCCGGCGCCTCCGGTGATCGTGTCCTGGCCCGCGCCGCCCAGGATGATGTTGTTGCCGCTGCCGCCGGTGATCGTGTCGTCGCCGCCGAGGCCGAAGTGGGTGCTGGTCACGTCGCGGTTGGCACCCGCGAACGACGCCGTGCCGTTGTCGCCCAGGATGATGTTCACGCCGGCCGGCGCGCCGATGGTGTCGCCGCCGACGCCGCCGAAAATCACGTTGCTGCCGCCGTCACTGGTGATGGTGTCGGCGCCGCCGGTGGCGTCCGTCGCATCGGTGGCCGCCACGAGGACGATGGCGCCCGCGCCGTTGCGTCCCACGAGGCCGTTGTCGCCGACCACCACGTTGGTGCCGCCCGCCAGCGTGATCGCGTCGCCGCCGAAGCCGCCGAGGATGGTGTTCACGCCGTCGCCGACGGTGATCGTGTCCGCGCCGCCGAGGGCGATGTCGCTGGTGGTGATGTCGTTGGCGGCCGCGTCGTTCAGCGTGACGCTGCCGTTGTCGCCCAGCACGATGTTGGTCCCGCCGTCCAGGGTGACGGTGTCGGCGCCGAGGCCGGCCAGGATCACGTTGTCGCCCACGGCGCTGGTGATCGTGTCCGCGCCCGCGGTGGCGTCGCCGCTGTCGATGGACCGCACCAGCCGCCAGGCTTCGGAAGCATCGCGCAGCACTTCGGCGTTGTCGCCGGCGACCACCGCCCGGCCGCTGCCGGTGGCGATGTGGTCGGCCCCGAAGCCGCCGATCAGGATGCTGGTGCCGGCGCCGCCGGTGATCGTGTCGTCGCCGCCCTTGTCCAGGGCCGTGGAACGCACGTCGTTGCTGTCGCCCGCCGCGCCGTGGTTGAGGAAGATCTCGCCGCTGTCGCCCAGCACGATGTCGCTGCCGAGGCCGGCCTCGATGTGGTCGCCGGCCGCGCCGCCGACGATCAGGTCGTTGCCCGCGCCGCTGGTGATGTGGTCGACGCCGCCGATGCCCGCATCGATGCTGTAGACGTTCTTGGCGACGCCCGCTTCGCGCACGACATAGCCGCCGTCGCCCAGCAGGATGTTGTCGCCGTCGCCGCCGGCCAGCGTGTCGTCGCCGGCGCCGCCCAGGATGATGCTGCGGTTGGCCGCCCCCGCGCCGGCGCCGCCCGTGATGCTGTCGTTGCCGCCGATGGTGGGGCTGGTGCTGTAGACATCGCCCGTGAGGTCGGCGAAGCCGCCGTCGCCCAGGATGATGTCGCCGCCCAGGCTGGCGACGATCTCGTCGCCGGCCGCGCCGCCGAGGATGACGTCGGCGCCCTCGCCGCCCGCAATCGTGTCCACGCCGCCGATGGCGTCGTCGATCGTTGCAACCGTCAGCACGCTGCCGCCGCTGCGGTGCACGCGCGCGCCGTCGCCGGCAATCACGTCGTTGGCCACGCCTCCGGTGAGCTCGTCGTTGCCGGCGCCGCCGATCAGGATGTTGCCCAGCGCGCCGCCGACGATGGTGTCGTCGCCACCCAGGGCCGCGTCGACCGTGTAGACGTCTTCCGCTCCGGGGAGGAAGCCGGCCACGCCGTTGTCGCCGAGGATGATGTTGTCGCCCTGCGGCGCCTCGATGGTGTCGGCCCCGACGCCGCCGAAGATGACGTTGGCCCCGCCCTCGCTGGTGATGGTGTCGTCGCCGCCGGTGGCGCTCTCCGTGTCGCTCGTCGCGACCAGGGTCACGACGCCACTGCCGTCGCGCAGCACCACGCCGTTGTCGCCCAGCACCACGTTGTCGCCGCCGCCCAGGGTGATGGTGTCGGCGCCGAAGCCGCCGAGGATCTTGTTGACGCCCGCGCCGGCATCGATGGTGTCGTCACCACCCAGGCCGGTGTCGTCGGTGGCGATGTCGTTGGCGCTCGCATTGTTCAGCGCCACCGTGCCGTTGTCGCCCAGCACGATGTTGACGCCGCCGCCCAGCAGCACGTGGTCGGCGCCGAGCCCCGCGATGATGACGTTCTCGCCCGCATCGCTGCTGATCACGTCGCCGCCCGCGCTGGCGTCGCCGCCGTCGATGGAGCGCACCCGCCGCCAGGTCTCGTGCTCGTCGCGGCTCACCTCGGCGTTGTCGCCCACGATCACCGCGCGGCCGCTGCCGGTGGTGATGTGGTCGGCGCCGAAGCCGCCCACCAGGATGCTGGTGCCGGCACCGCCGGTGATGGTGTCGTCGCCGCCCACCAGCAGGTCGGTGGAGCGCACGTCGTTGCTCTCGCCCGCGCCGGTGTGGTTCAGGAAGATCTCGCCGTTGTCGCCCAGCACGATGTCGCTGCCGAGGCCGGCCACGATGTCGTCGCCGCCCGCGCCGCCGACGATCAGGTCGCCGCCCGCGCCACTGGTGATGTGGTCGATGCCGCCCGTGCCGGGGGCGATGCTGCGGACCTGCCGCACGACGCCGGCCACGCGCTCGACGTAGCCGCTGTCGCCCAGCAGGATGTTGTCGCCGTCGCCGCCGGCCAGGATGTCGTCGCCCGCGCCGCCCAGGATGATGCTGCGGTTGGCCGCGCCCGCGCCGGAGCCGCCGGTGATGGTGTCGTCGCCGCCGACGCCGGGGGCGGTGGAGTACACGTCGCCCGCCAGGTCCGCGAAGCCGGCGTCGCCCAGGATGATGTCGCCGCCCAGGCTGGCGATGATCTCGTCGCCCATCGCGCCGCCCAGGATGACGTCGCTGCCGTCGCCGCCGGTGATGTGGTCGACCCCGCCGGTGGCGTCGTCGACCGTCTCCACGCTCAGCACCGTGCTGCCGGAACGCAGCACCTTCGCGCCGTCGCCGGCAATGACGTCGTCGCCGCCGGTGCCATCGATGCGGTCGCCGCCGGCGCCGCCGATCAGCACGCTGCCGAGCCCGCCGCTGGTGCTGCCCACGCCGAGGATGAAGTCGTCGCCGCCCTGGCCCGCCGTGGTGGTCTCCACCCGGCCGCCGACCACGACCACGCCGCCGTCGCCGAGGATGATGTCGCCGCCGAGGCCCGCCGTGATGCGGTCGCCGGCCACCGGGCCGACGCCGGCTTCGACGCCGCCCAGGATGATGTCGCTGCCGTCGCCGCCGTCGATGGTGTCCACGCCGCCAAGCAGCACGATGGTGCCTTCGAGGTCGATGGTCTCGATGCGCACGGCCAGGCCGCCGGCCCGAGTCACGTAGGCCGCGTCGCCGACGATGATGTCGTTGCCGCTGCCGCCGGTGATCTTGTCGTTGCCCGCGCCGCCGATCAGGACATTGGCCAGCTGGCCGCCGGTCAAGGTGTCGTTGCCGCCCGCCGCGGACGAGGTCGAGTACACGTCGCCGCCGATGACCACCACGCCGGCGTCGCCGATCGCGATGCTGCCGCCGCCCAGCGCCGACAGCACGTCGTCGCCGGCGCCACCCAGCATCACGTCGTTGCCCTGGCTGGAAGTCAGGGTGTCGGTGCCGCCCTCGATGTCGTCTTCCGTCGCCACGCGCAGGACGCGGTAGGCGGCGTCGCGCACGATGCGCGCGTTGTCGCCGACCAGCAGGTCGTCGTTCTCGCGGCCGTCGATGAAGTCGTCGCCCAGGCCGCCCACCAGCACGTCGGCCTGCAGCCCGCCAATGATCGTGTCGGCACCGCCGTCGCCGAAGACGGCCAGGCCGCCCAGGGTGGCGCTGGCGCCGGTCTGCAGCAGCCGCACCAGGTCATCGCCGGCGCCGCCGTGCACCTCGAGGTAGCGCGGGTCGTTTTCGGTGATCCGCACGTCGTCGTTGCCGCCGCCCGCGTCGACCCGCGTCACTTCGACCATCGCCGCGCCCGCGTTGCGCGCGGACTCGACGGTGATGGTGTCGCGGCCGGTGCCGGCCAGCACCGTGACGCCGGCGCTGAAGCTGCCCGTGGCCGCATCGAAGCTGCTGCCGAAGAAGCCGGTGGTGGCGTTGTAGGTGATGGCGGCCGGCGCCAGGCCGGTCACCGTGGTGGCCGTGATGCGCACGTTGGTGTCGCCATCCGGGTCGTTCGAGTCGTCGATGACCAGCACGTTCCCGTTGCCGCCCTGCGCGTCGATGTCGAGCGCGCCCAGGATGCCGTCGAGCGAGCCGTCGCGTCCGACGGTGATGCGGTCGTTGCCGCCGCCGGTGCGCAGCCGGGTCGAGGGCTCGGTCGCCAGCACGAAGAAGGTGTCGGCCCCGGCGCCCAGGCGGATCTCGAGGTCCTCGATGCGTGCCGCCTGCACGAAGGTCGCGGTCCCCGCGCCATCCTGCATGTTCAGCCCAGACAGCGTGCCGCCGTCCAGCGTGCCGGTCAGCGGGGTCGAGGTGCCTTCGGTGCGGACGAACAACCGGTCGGCCCCGGCCTCGTAGGTCTCGGTCACCGTCTTCAGCGGGAACGGCAGCAGCACCAGGTGCGTGCTGGGGATCTTTGTGACCGGGTCGCGGATCACCTGGCCGGCGGCGTCGAGGTCGACGGCGGTCGCATAAGCCGGGCCGCTGCGCAGCGTGATGCTCCCGTTGGCATTCTTGGTGGCGTACTGCTGGCCGGCCGCGTTGGTCACCAGCGGCGTCACCGGTACCGGCGTGTGCTGGCCGGTGGCCGGATCGATGCCGTCCACCCAGTTGGGCGCGACTTCGGTCACATGCTTGTCGCCGTCGAAACTCAGGTTGGCATCGATCGCGTCGAGGTTGACCGCGTCGCTCCAGACCTCGACCACGTCGTTGCCGGCGCCGCCCAGGATGGACGTGTTGCCGGCGATGCTCTTGACGCGGACGTAGTCGTCGCCGCCGCCCAGCACCAGCCGCGTGCTGTCCGCATGCGTGTGTTCGATCGTGACTTCGTCGTCGTGGCTGCCCAGCCGGGCGTCCAGCGATTCGACGTCGTCGTACAGCACTTCGGCGCCCAGGCCCGCGCCGTTGAGGGAGCCCCATTCGCGGCCCGAGACGGTCCGCGCATCGAGCACCAGCGGGTCGCCCGCGCCGCCCTCGTCATGGACGACGATGCTGTCCTCGCCCTCGCCGCCTTCGATGTTGACCTTGCCGCGGATGCCGCCCAGCGTGTTGACGGCCGGCAGCTTGAAGGCAAACGGCGGCGCGTCCACCACCACCGGCGGCGGCGTGATCGTCGTCGTCTTCTTGACCTGGATGGTCTCGGTGGTGAAGGTGGCCGGCTGGTCGACCACGATGGTGGCGCTGACCGGCAGGCTGAAGCTGAAGGTGCCGCCCCAGCCGAAGAACCAGAACGAGAAGGTGTAGGTCTGCTGGTTGATCGACGCTACGTGGATCTGGTTGAAGGTGTTCTGCACCCCGAAGCGCTGCGCCAGCGAGTCGCTGATGGTGAAGTCCGGGTTCAGGTCCGTCAGCGCCACCACGCGGGTGAACGGCGCCGGGTCGTTGCTGACGATCCGGGTCTCGGTTTCATAGGTGACCTTGGTGGTCGGCGCCGGCTGCACGATTTCCGGCGGCGGGTCGAACACCAGCACCGGATGGTCGCCACCGATGTGCACCGTGTCCTTGCCCGAGCCGCCGCGCACGTTTGTGACCAGGTTGGGGTTGGTGGTGAGGACGTAGATCTCGTCGTCGCCACCCGCCGTCTGCACGTTGATGGTCTCGATCTCCGAGAAATACGTGATGCGGCCGCCGCCGGCCACGAACTTGTCCGTGACCACGAACACGTCCTTGATGCCGGTGCCCGTGATGGTCAGCGTGTCGTTGCCCGAGCCGCCGATGATCTCCACCGGCGCGTTCTGCAGGTACTCGTAGGAGTTGCTGCCGCTGCCGCCGTCCAGCGAGGTCAGGTTGACGGCCTTCTCCCGGCCGGCTTCCACCTTGACGAGGAAGGTGAACACGGCGAACACGTCGTCGCCGGCGTCGCCGTGCAGGAACAGCTCGGCCTCGTTGTGGAAGACGTTGAATTCGTCGTTGCCGTCGCCGCCGCGCACGGTCATCTTCGCGGAGGTGCCGGGCGTGGTCTGCTGCAGGTTCACGACCTCGACGCCGAATTCGTCGATGTAGGTCTTGACCGAGGCGATGTCGATGCGGTCGTCGCCCGTCCCCATCTCGATCAGCGTCTCCATGGCGTTGTCGTCCACCAGGAAGGTGTCATTGCCGCCGAGGCTGCGGATGGTGAACTTGTCGATGCGGTCGAAGGCGACGTCGTTGCGTGCCGGGTTGACGACCTTGGCCGCGATGCCCGTGTTGGTGAGGGTCTCGACCGGTGCGCCGCCGGCCGTCACCAGCAGCGGGTCGCCGAAGATGTCGTACAGCGGCCGGCCCTGGGCATCGGTCTGCTGCACATGGAACAGCGGCCGCCCCTGGCTGTCGGTCTTCTGCACCTCGCGCTGGCCGGCGACCAGCAGGCCGACCGGGAAGGCGGTGCCGTTGTCGTTGGCGCCCAGCCAGAACTGGTCGGCGCCGGCAGTGCCGTTGATCACCAGCTCGTCGAAGCCGTTCACCACGTCGCTGTCGGTCACCGTGACCGGCAGGCCGACCAGCGAGCCGATGTTGAGCGTGATCAGGTCGTCGCCGGTGTTGCCGTCCAGCTTGAGCGACGCGCCCTCGGCGGCGGCGTCGCCGACGCCGTCGAACAGCGTCAGTTCGTCGTTGTCGAGGCCGCCCAGGACCTCCAGGTTGCCCGCCAGGGTATCGATGCGGATCTTGTCGTTGCCGCCGCGGCCGTCGACGCGCGTGAAGCCGGCCATGGTGGCGGCGATCACCAGTTCGTCGCTGGCCGAACCGAGCACAAGGTTCAGGACGTTGAAGTCCGCGTAGCGGATCACCGCGCTCATGCCCAGGCCGTTGAGGCTCTGCGCCGCCAGCGTGCCCTTGGCCGCGCCCGACTTGCCGACGGCGGTGCCGTCCTGGATGTTCACCGTGTCCGTGCCGCCTTCGGTCGCAACCTCCTTGCCGCCGACGAACAGTTCGCCCCGGATGCCCTGCAGGTCGGTGGTGACCCCGACGTTGACGGTGTCGTTGCCCGCGCCGGTGACGATGTTGGTGGCGCCGCCGGTGCTGCGCACGTTGACCACGTCGTTGCCGGTGTCGCTGAACACGTTGGTGGTCACGCCCGCGAGGGTGCTTTCGACCGTGATGTTGTCGGCCGCGTAGCCGCCCGCGAAGTTGAGCGTCTCGGCCTCGCCGTAGACGATCTTGCCGCCCATGCCGAAGCCGGTCACCTCGGTGGACCGGATCGTGCCCGCCACGCCGGTGCCGTCGAAGCTGTTGAGGATGTTGACGGTATCGGCGCCCGTGCCGCCCATGATCGTCAGCGTGGCGTCGATGTCCACCAGGGTCGCGGCCGCGCCGTAGACATTGATGGTGTCGTCGTCGGCCCCGGTGTTGACCGTGACGGCATGCTGGATGCCTTGCACCGTCACCTCGTCGCGGCCGATGCCGGTGCTGAGCGTGACCGGCGCGCCGGTGCCGGTGATGCGGAAGACGTCCGCGCCGTCGCCGAGGGTGATGTCCAGCGCTTCGACGCGGCTGTACGCCACGTGCTCGGTGTAGCCCGCCTCCACGGTGCCGACGCCGATGTTGGTGGCGGACAGGCGGCCGCCGAAGCCGCTGTCGTCGGCCTGGTTGGCGATCACGAGCCGGTCGGTGCCACCCGTGCCGAAGGTGGCGCTGTAGAACTCCTGCACCTGCATCCGCGGCTTCTGGGTGACCACCGTGACCGGGATCTTCGCCGTGAGGGTCTGGGTCGCCGGCGTGCGATCCCCGTTCTTCGCGATGACGCGCAGGCCGTTGCGGATGTCGTAGGTGACCAGCGTGCCGTCGGTGAACTTCTGGCGGCCGTGCTGCGCCGCCGTCTGCATCCAGTCGCCGTTGGGATCGATGCGCTCGAGTTCGGGGTCGAGGTACACCAGCTTGCCGAGGCTCTTGCGCAGCTGGCCGGTCTGCGGATCGGTCTCGAACAGCTCGGCGCCGTCGAACACGGCGGCATCGGTGAAGATGTACTGGCTGTTGGCGAAGACGCCGCCGTCCTCGCGGCGATAGGCCGTGAAGTTGGCGTTCAGGTAGGCCGATGTGATGTCGACCAGGTTCTCGGCCACCTTGCCTTGTGCCGTGATCGTCGCGACCGGGATGAACTCGGACGTGGCGGTGGAGGTTTCGTAGCGGTGCGCGTCGCCCTGGAAGTCGAGCACGCCGTGGACGTCGCCGAGGTCGTGGGTGGCGTCGCCGACCGTCACCGTGTCGCTGCCCGCGCCGCCCAGGATGGTGACGTTGCCGGCGGTGGCCAGCACGCTGACGCTGTCGTCGCCGCCGCCCAGCGCCACTTCGATGTCGCCGGCGACGTGCGAGCCGACCGGCGTCACGTCCATGTTGACGGTGAGCGTGTCCGCCACGCCCGTCAGGCGCAGCTGGGTTTCCTCGAAGCGCTCGAATTCGACGCCGAAGTAGTTGCTCAGGCCCGTGGTGACCTGGCCGAAGCCGGTCAGCACGTTGACGGCCTCCAACACGGTGTCGCCTTGCGCCAGTCCGCTGGCGCGCACGGAGCGCGTCGCCGCGTCGCGGCCGGTGCCGTTGGTCGACAGCACGGCCAGTCCGGCGATGCGGCCCGGCGCGTTGCCGGTCTGCTTGACGAACAGAACCGGGTCGTTGCCGGCCAGCGTGTAGGTGCCGCCGGCGCCGCGCGTGACCGTGATCACGCCACTGGCCGCGTTGAAGGTGTAGCCGCTGGTGATGGCCTGCCCCAGCGTGGTCGCCAGCTTGGAGGCGATGGTCTGCGCCGTGTCGCCCGCCACCGACTTGTAGCTGAGGGTGCGGTTCTCCACCGTGACGGTGTAGACGGTGTTGGACACGACCTGGCTGATCGCCACCGCGCCGACGCCGTTGACGGGACCGGTGACGGTGGTGAGCGGCGGCTGCAACTCCGCCGTGTAGCCGCTGCCGCCGTTGACCGCCGTGGCCAGCCGGGCGGCGACCGAGCGCAGGCTCTCGCCGCTGTTGGCGGTGACGCTGTACGTGGATGTCCCGGCGCGCAGGCTCCAGATGTCGCCGGCGACGGACGCGCCGCGCAGCGTCAGGTTGTGGCCGTCGCGCTCGTCCAGGAATTCGTTGTCGCCGGCGGTGTAGAGCAGCCGGCCCTGGGCATCGCGCTCCTGCACCTTGTACAGGAGTTCCAGCGTGCCCTCGTGCACCGTGCCGTTCTCGTCGTGCACCACGAAGCGGTCTTCGTCCGCGCCGCCGTCCACCCGCAGCTTGCCGGCGAACTGGTTCAGGTTGTCGACGCGCGCCTCGGCGATGTAGTAGGCCTTGGGGTCGACCCACAGCTTCGGCGGCGACGTCGCGTAGTACGTCTGGAACATCCAGTCCGCGAGGTTGTAGTACGAGAAGCCCGGGACGGTGTAGCCGGCCTGCGTGCGCACCTGCAGCTGCTGGTGCTGGTTCCAGGCGCGGTCGTCCCACTTGACGAACGCGTCGGTCTTGGACGTGAGGTAGACCGAGGCGTTGATGAAGTTGCGCAGGTCGTCGGCCGGGCCGACGCCGTTGTCGTAGGTGAAGCCGCCGTAGCCCGGCACGTTGACCGTGCCCTGGATGTCGTACAGCGAAGGCGCGAAGAAGAACCACCACGGGGTGCCGCCGCCGCCGTAGCCCTGCCACCAGAGCTGGAACTGCGCGGTGAGCCGCGCCAGGTCCTGCGTGCTGCCCCAGGACGGCGGATAGTAGTAGTACCAGGCGCCCTGGCTGTCGATCTTGAACAGGTTGGCCGCCACCCACGAGTAGTAATCGAGGTTGCCGTTCCAGCCGCCGTTCTGCAGCATCTGCCAGATCTTGTCGTCTTCCTGGCGCAGGATGGGATCGGGCGTGAACAGGTACTCGGGCGGGTCGCGCAGCACGGGGGTCTGCTCGCCGCCCATGTGGATGGTGTCGTCGCCGGAGCCGCCGCGGATCACCGTTTCCAGCTGGTCGGAGGTCGACAGCACGTAGATCTCGTCGTCGCCGTCCGCGGTGTTCAGCTCCAGGCGTTCGATGCCTTCGAAGTTGATGAAGCGGCCGGCGCCGGCCACGAAGTTCTTGGCCACCACGAACACGTCGCCGATCGGCGTGCCGTTGATCACGATGGTGTCGACGCCCGGACCGCCGTCGATGTTGACGTTGGCGCTCTGCAGGTAGTCGTACAGGGCGGCCTGGTCGGCACGCCGCTGGTCGCCGGTGCGCACGTCGTAGGTGTTGGTGCCCTGCCCGCCCACCAGCGAGCGTGCCTTCGGCCGGTTGTCGTTGTTGAGGCTGGTCTTCTCCACCAGGAAGGTGTTGATGATGAAGAGGTCGTCCCCGCTCTCGCCGTACAGCCAGATCTCGGCCTTGTTGTAGTTGATCTCGAATTCGTCGTTGCCGCTGCCGCCGAAGATCTGCGTGCGGGCACTGACGCCGGCCGTGGTCAGCGACAGGTCCACCACCGGGATGCCGTCGTTGTTGCTGGAGGGCTTGAGCACCACGGTGCCGATGGCCACCGTGTCCTTGCCGGCGCCGAGGTAGATCTCGGTGTCGGCGCGGTTGTCGTCCAGGCGCACGGAATCGGCGCCTTCGCCGGTGTCGATGACGATCTTCTCGATGCGGGCGTCGTAGTGGATGACGTCGGGCGAATCCGCGCCGACCACGATGCGCGCGTCCTGCTGCGGCGTGTTCGGGTTCAGCACTTCCATCCGCAGCAGGTCGGCCACGTCGCGCCCGAACACCAGCAGGTAGTCGAGACCGGTGGTGCCGCCGCTGTCGGCGATGGTGATGTTGGAGCCGGCGCCGTCGGTGGTGTAGATGACGTAGTTCTCGGCCGCGGAGCTGCCGAAGTTGGACACGTTGTCCAGGGTGACGGCGGCGCTCACCACCGTGACCGACAGCATGCCGTTGGCAGCCGCGTTCACCACGCCGTTGTTGTCGTTGACCACCAGCAGGTTGTCGTTCTCGCCGCCGGTCAGGCGCACGAACTCGAAGATCGGCTGGCCGGCCTGCAGCAGGCTCTCGACCTCCACCCCCGCCAGCCACTGGTCGTAGGTGCCGCGCTGGATGTGACCCGCCAGGTAGTAGTTGCCGTACAGGGCCAGGTCGAGGTTGCGCGTCTCGGTCAGGGTGTCGCTGCCGCCGGCATCGAGGAACACGTCCACGCCGGCGCCGCCGGTGACGAGGTCGTTGCCCAGGCCGGACTGGATCTCGTCGACGAACATCGAGCCGATCACGGTGTCGTCGCCCACGCCGCTGTGCAGGTGCAGGATCTTCACCAGTTCGACCGTGATGCCGCGCGCATCCAGCGTGTCGCGGTCCGCCGCGTTGGCGGCCGAGAGATCGGCGCCCTGCGCGTAGCTGCGCACGAACACCTCGTCGCTGGCCTTGTTGCTGTTCTCCACCTGCACCAGCACGCCGCCCTGCAGGGCGACCTGCATGACGTTGGCGCTGGTGTTGTTGTCGAACAGGGTGCGCGCCGTGAAGCTGTCGGCGCCGCCCGTGCCGAACACGGTGATGGTGTCGGCCTGGGAGTCGAGGCCGAACACCGGCGTGACGAAGCGGTCGTAGACGATGTTGTTGTTCTCGTCGCGCTGGTACACCGGCACGCCCTTGAGCGGCTCGGCGGTCAGCGAGAACAGCTCGCCGCTCACGCGCGTGACCTGGATCGTGGCGCGCTCGTCGGCGTTGTTGCCGTCGTTGACGACCGTCACCAGGTAACCCGCAGGGACACCGGTGATCGCGGCCAGCTTGGCGGCGATGACGTCGACGTCCAGTCCGTCGGTGGTGTTGGCGGTGTAGGAAGCCTTCCAGTCGCCGATGCTGTAGCTCCAGACGCTGCCGGGGTTCACCGGGCCGATGAAGGTCACCTTGCCGGCCACGCCGACCTGCGGCTTGGTCACCTGTGCCACCGATTCCATGATCGGCGCGCCGTTGGCATCGACGGCCGCCACCGGCGTCTTGATGCTCTGCGAGGTGTTGTGCAGGCGCGTTTCGGCCTGTTCCAGCACGAAGGCGCCGGTCGCCGTCTTGAGCTTGTCGCCCGTGGCGTCCTGCACCCGGTAGACCGTGCCGCCTATCGTCACGTCCAGCAGCTTGGGCGTGCCGTCCATGTCGTACAGGTAGCTGCCGTTGCCGGCCAGCTTGAAGCGGTAGAACGAGTCGCGCGGCGTGAAGTCGCCGGTCTGCGGGGTCGCTCCCACGATCGCCACGTAGGCGTTGTTCTGGGCATCGCCGCCCAGGCTGCGGATGCGTGTCTCCACCTGCTCCAGCACCGGCTTGCCGGCGACCAGCAGGCGCGGGCCGGTGTAGGCCTGCACGTTGGTCAGCACGCCGCGGATGGTTTCCTGCTGCAGCTTGGGCGAGCCGTCCTCGTTGTAGAGATAGGTGCCGCCGGTGCGCAGCTGCCAGCGCGAGAAGGTCTGCAGGACCGTTTCGCCCGTCGCGAGCGGATCGGTGTGCAGCACGACCTTCTGGTTGCTGCGCTGGAACACCTGCTCGGTATCCATGACCACCGAGGTGCTCGTCGCGCGCGTCTCCACTTCCTCCAGCACATGGGCGCCGCCGGCGGCGGTGAAGAGCACGGCGTTGGCGCTCGTGCGCTGCACCCAGAAGTCGCGCCCGCCGATGTCCTGCTTGTCCAGCAAGGGCACGCCCTGTGAATCGAACAGGTGGCTGCCGGAAGCCAGGCGATAGCGGTAGAAGCTGCTGACCGTTTCCGCGACGCCGTCGCCGGTGGTGTCGCCGATCGAGACCGGCAGCGCGCTTTCGCTCACGAGCCGGCGCGATTCCACCGTCTCCAGCACCGGCTGGCCGTTCAGCAGCAGCAGGTTGCCCACATGGCGCTGGATCGGGTCGGCATCGCCGGGACCGGCCAGGGAGAATTCGAAGGTGATGTTGCCCGTGTTGCGGAAGGTCAGCACGCCATTGTTGGCGGTGGCCGTGTAGGTCGAGCCGGAGGGCAGCGCCGCCGCGATGCGCGTGGCCAGGGTGGCGACGGAGTCGCCGCTGGCGGCGTTCACCTGGTAATCGATGTTGGTGTTGTCCGAGCCGCGGATGCTGACGCTCCAGGTGCCGCCGGCGACGATGGGGCCGACCAGCGCCGCCCGCACCTCGGTGCCGGACACCACCGTCACGTCGGCGGTCGACTGGTACAAGGGCGCGCCGCTGGCGTCGAACAGGTACTGGCCGCCATCCTGCAGGGCATAGCGCCGGAAGACGAAGCTGTCCTCCGTGATCGGCTTGGTGGTCTGCACGAAGACCGGCGTCACGATCTTGCCGCCCTCGGTGGCGAGCACCAGGTTGCGCGTCTCGACCTGGATCAGGCCCTGGGTGGTGTCGACCACGCCCAGGTGCTGCTGCACGCGGTAGTTGGTGCCGTTGATCAGCTCGTTCAGGATCGTCGGCGTGCCGTCGTCGTTGAACAGGTAGTTGCCGCTGGTGAGCGCGTGGCGGACGAAGGTGTCGTCCACTTCCTGGCCCTCGCCCAGCGGATCGAGGTCGTGGTCGCGCAGGTACACCGCGCGCTGGCTGCCGGCCAGGTACACGGTGCGGTTGCCGCCGGTGGTGGCGACCACCGTGCTTTCGGAGACGGTCGCGCCCTGGAGGATGCGCTGCTGCTCGAAGATCTCGCCGCGGCCGGCGTCCACTTCGACGCGGCCCAGCGCCGCGCCGCGCAGGTCGGCCACGTTGATGATGTCGGCGCCCTCGCCCGCTTCCAGCCGCAGCAGTTCGACGCTGTTCATCGAGACCAGCGCCACCAGGCCGCCGAAGTCGGTGTAGGTGACGGTGGAATCCGTGGTGCTGCCGCGCCGCACGTCGAAGGTGTCGGTCACCGCGCCGGTCTGCGCCTGCACCAGCACCTTGTCGCTGCCGGTGCCGCCATCGACGGTGTCATTGCCGTCGCCATGCGTCCAGCGGATGAAGTCGCCGCCGTCGCCGGCGTTGATCACGTCGGCCGCGAGGCCGCCCACCAGCTGGTCGTCGCCGCCTTCGCCGAAGATCGTGTCTACGCCTTCGTTGCCTTCGATGTAGTCGTCGCCGGAGCCGCCGACCAGCATGTCGTCGCCCAGGCCGCCCTTGATCTTGTCGATGCCGGCGCCGCCATAGATGCTGTCGTTGCCTTCGCCGCCGTCGATCTGGTCGCGGTCTTCCGAGTCGCCACCGTCGCGCGTATCGTTGCCGTAGATGATGTCGTTGCCGGCCAGGCCGACGATCAGGTCGCGGCCCGCGCCGCCGTAGATCGTGTCGACCAGGCTGCCGCCCGCGATCTTGTCGTCGCCGGAGCCGCCGCGCAGCGTGGCGGCCGTGTAGCGGACCTGCGTTTCGTCCTCGGGCACGGCGATCTTGATGTCGTCGCGGCCGCTGCCGCCGTCGACGTCGATGGCGCCCAGCACGGCTGCCGTGATTTCCACGATGTCGTCGTCGTTGCCGCCGCGTACCGTGACGTTGCGGCCGCTGGTCACCGTGAACTTGTCGTTCCCGCCGCCGCCTTCCAGCAGGATGTCCATGCCGTCCAGTCCGGCATCGATGAAGTAGCGGTCGGCCTCGGAGCTGCCGTGGCCTTCGATGCGCGTGACCTGGCTGACCATGAAGTCGCGCGCGAAGCTGCCCATGCGGGCCCGGATGTGGTTGCCGGTCTCGCTGCCGACCCACTCCAGCGCCTGGCTGGCGTCGTTCCAGACGTAGTCGCCGCGCTCGACGCGGTGCGTGTGCGCCTCGTCGACGGCGGAGCCGTCCACCTCGTTGACCAGCACCAGCGTGCTGCCTTCCAGGCGCGCCACCACCGGCACGTCGGGCGGCGGGCAGCTGTGTTCGAAGCTGGCGATGACCACGTCGACGAAGCGTTCGCGCGCCTCGAACAGGGTGATCTCGAAGAAGCCGGCGTCGATGCCGACCCAGATGAAGGCCTCCAGGAAGGCGCGCAGCTCGCCGTGCATGTTGAACAGGCACAGCGGGTCCTGGTCGATGCGCGCGATGATCTCGTCGATGCGCAGCTTGCCGTCGTACTTCGCCGTCGGGTTGACCGTGCCCGGGCCGGTGCCCTTGTTCGGCACGTCGGCCAGGTCGAAGTCGATGCGGGCTTCGATGCCGCCCTCGACGCCGGCCTCCACGAGGCCGCCAATGCCCAGCGAGGCGCCGGCCTTGATCGCGGCATAGAGCGAGATTTCCGGCTTGTCGGTGGCGCTGCCCTCGATGCCGTGGTCGTCGACGAAGAAGCCTTCGAAGATGCGGTCGATCTCGCTGAGCGCGAAGTCCTCTTCCTCGGCCCAGGCCCGGATGCCCGAAGTGTCGAAGCCGAAGCTGAAGTTGGTCTTGGCCGAGATCTCGCCGGTCAGCCGGGCGTTCAGGCCCGGGAACACGGGGTAGGACTTGGTGTAGGTGAAGCCCAGGTCCAGGTTGGGCATGTCGAAGATGAAGAGGTCGACGTCCTTGCCCATGAGCAGGCCGAAGACGCTCTTCGGGTCCTGCAGGATCGGGAAGCGGAACGCGCCCTTGGTCGTGCCGAACTTCTTGGTCACCTGCGCCGCGCTGCTGCCGGCGGCCGCGCCGCCCAGGTTGCCCAGGTTGGGCGTGGCGGCGGTGGTGGTGGGCACCGATGCGGCGCTCTTGGCCGCCAGCTGCGCTCCGCCCAGCGTGAAACTGCCGAAGTTGATCAGGATGCTGTCGTTGCCGACGCTGTTGACCATGTCGATGAAGTCGATCGCGTCCTGGATCGCATACACCGCCTTTTCGACGGTGGCGAACTGGGTGGCCGACAGCTTCAGGCGCGCCAGGTCCAGCAGGCGGAACTGGGTGATGCCCAGGTCGATCGGCGTCAGCAGCAGGTCCACCACCGGCTTCACCGGCGCGATGATGTCGCCCACCGTCTCGACGATGGGCGCGACGAAGCCGCTGATGGCCTTGCCCAGGTCGAGGGTCACGTCCTCGAACTGGATCACGGCGCTGCCGGAGAAGTCGGCGCTGAAGCCCTGGCCGATGCGGATGTCGGCGAAGACCTGGTCGTAGTGGATCTTGGTGGTGATCTCGGGCAGCGAGATGTCGCCGGCGGAGATCGCGACGCGGGCATTCAGGTCGACGTTGGCCTCGGCCTTGAAGCGGGCTTCGACCGTCAGGCCCTCCAGGCCCTTCTCGCCGGTGGCGCCGCGCGGGTTGAACAGGCGCCAGCGGCCGTCGTTGTTGGAGTCCTTGAGGTCCACCGTGAACTGGCCGAACAGCCCGCTCTCGCCGTCCTCGTCGGCCGTGCTCGTGAGCTGCGCCGTCAGGAAGAACAGTTCGGCCGACAGGCCGCTGTTGTCCGGAATGGTGACGTCCAGGTACAGGATCAGTTCTTCGCCGGACGCGGTGGCGCCGGAGGTGTCGACGTAGAAGCCGTCGTTGGCATCGAAGCCGAAGCCCAGTCCCAGCTGGTAGCCCAGCTCGAACTGGATGGTGGTGTCGCTGCGCAGCTCGAAGCCGGGGAAGGCCGCGCCGAAGTCCAGCGGCACGTCGAGGTCGAACACGGTGCCGGCCAGCAGCAGGTTGAAGCTGATGCCGGTGCCGGTGAAGTCCACCTGGATGTCGTCGGCGCTCTCCACGTTGCGGTACTGCACGCGGCCCCGCGCGTCGTACAGGATGGTGCCGCTGTCGTCGGTGAGCGGCACCTGCAGGTAGGCGCCGAGCTTGTCGAAAAGCTCCTGGCGCACGCGGTCGACGATGAACTCGAAGGTGCCGCTGCCGGTGTCGATCGCTTCCTGCAGGAAGCCGCCCAGGGTGTCCAGGTAGCCCGAGGCTTCGTTCGCCCCGTTGTAGTACTTGCCCTCGGCGTTGGCCTGGCCGAGCAGCGAGTGCTTGAGGTCGTCGACGAAGCCGGCGGCGCCGGCCAGCTTGTCGCCGATCAGCGGCAGCTTCAGGCTCTCGATGTTGTTGCGGATCGTGTTGCGGATGCCGTCGAACATCGCCTCCAGGCCGTGCAGCACCTGCGACGGATCGTTCAGCAGCGCGGAGACGTTGAACAGGTCGCCCAGTTGCGGCGCGACGGTCTCCCAGGTGAAGGCGCCGTTTTCCATCTGGGCGCCCAGGTGCAGCACGTTGTCGCCGATGCCGTCGCCGTCGTTGTCCTCGGCCGAGCCGCCGATCGGGAAGCTGGCCGACGGGAAGTACAGCGGCAGGTCGATGGCCGCCGAGCCCGTCACCGTCGCCTCCAGCGACAGGCCGGGGATGCCGCTGGACGTGATGGCATAGCTGCCGGTGCCGGTATGCGCCAGGCCGAAGCGGGCGGCGAGGTCCACGCTGGCCGTCGCGTCGTCGATCAGGAAGCCGACCTTGCCGAAGCCGAACAGGTCCAGCAGCACCGAGATGTCGATCGGGTCGGTCGTGCCCAGGTGCGCGGACAGGGTCACCCCCGCGTCGTCGTCGATGGAGGCGACGGGTGCGGAGAGGTCGCTGAGGTCGAAGGAGATGCCGAAGTCGATGCCCAGGGACGCCAGCAGTTCGAGGTTGACGTCGTCGACGTTGACCTCCAGGCCCAGGCCGGCAAGGCTGCCGATGCCGAGTTGCTGCGCATAGGACTCGAGATCGATGTCGAAGCCGAAGGCCTGGCCCACCAGCTGGTAGTCCAGGTCGAAGTCGAGCTTGAGCGTTCCGTCTTCGTAGGTGAGCGAGAACGGGTCGAGGGTGGCGCCCAGCAGGTCGTTGACGCGCTGGTTCAATGCGTCGGCCAGGCCGTCGAGGCTGAAGTCGCGCACTTCCTCCAGCGCGTCCTTCAATTGCGACAGCAGGTCCGTGCCGCCACCCAGCAGTTCCGCCAGGCTCTGGTTCACCAGCGGCAACGGCTGGTAGAGGACGCTGTCCGGTTGCACCAGCGCATCGAGGCCGGCGATCACCATGTCGAGGATCTGGCCGGCGCTCAGCGAGCGCAGGTTGAAGATCTCGTCCATGTTGGGCGTCTGCAGGTCGATCGCCGACAGCAGGCTGCGCAGGTCGGCCGGGCCGCCCTGGAAGCTGCCGTTGGAGGCGATGTGCATCTCGCCCAGGCCCAGGCCGCCGAGCGCGCCGGTCAGTTCCAGCGGCAGGTCGATGTTCCAGTGCGCGCCGCCATCCAGCGTCGGCGAGAACATGGACTTGTCGAACTTGTTGGCGGCGAGCGTCTGGTAGTCCAGCCGCGCGTTCGTGCCCATGCGCATGGTCGCGCCGATGTCGATGACGCCGTCCTCGATGCCGAGGCCGACCGGCCCGATGCTGATGCCGGCGTCGAAGGGCTGGTCGCCGCTGTCGACGGACAGGTCGGCGACGATGCCCGGATCGTCGACGTAGAAGGCGCCGGTGCTGTCGATGCCGAACTCGAATTCGAGGTAGAAGCCGGCCCGCAGGTGCAGCACCACGTCCGAGTTCAGCTCGATGCCCAGGATGCCCGGGTCGAAGCCCAGGTCCAGGTTGCTCGCGTCCAGGTCGATGTCCTGGGTGGCCGCCAGGCCCGGCAGCGCGACGCGTGCCTTGTAGGCCTTGTTGCCGTTGCCCTGGGCGAAGTCGATGAAGTCGAGCGCGGCGATGTCGTCGTTGGTGACCTCGCCGTCGCCCGCGAACAGCGCCGCGACGGTATCGACGATGTCGTCCTTCAGCGCGCCGGTGAGCTTGCTGGCGGCATCGCCGTCCAGGCCGAACACGCCGGCGAGGCTCAGGTCGCCCAGGAAGGGGATGGTGACCGACTGCGCGAAGATGTCGTCGACCCGCTCGCCCAGCGCGCCGACCCAGCCGCCGAACGCTTCCAGGCCGGCTTGCAGCTTGCTCTGGTCCGACGACGCCAGCGTCACGGCGGAGATCGCCGTCGTGGGCAAGGCAATGCGCGTGCCGGGGGCGATGGTGGGGTCCATCACGTCGACGGCGGTGGGCACCAGGTCGTGGTCGAGGCCGAGCACGTGGCCCATTTCGTGCAGCACCACCGACAGCAGGTCCATCTTGCCGGCCGGAATGTCGTCGGCCGTGGCCAGGGTGGTGTCGACGAACCAGCCGCGGCCGCCGGCCGTGGGGTCGATCAGGATGGTGCCGTTGGCCAGGGTGCGGGCGATCTCCCGCCCGCCCAGGTCCTGGAACTGCAGGGTGACGCCGGCCAGCTTGGCGGCGACGTCGACGGCCGCCGTGCTGTTGCCTGCCACGTTGACGGTGACGGCGCCCCAGCGCGTCTTGGCGGCGGCAAGGATGGCGTTGGTGTCGGCGGTGGCCGCGGTGAGCGCGCCGGCGGGGAGCGTCGCCGCTTCGAGCGGCGCCTCGTACCAGGCGATGGAATCCTGCTCGATGGTGCCGGACACGGTGCGGTGCGCGGTGTCGACCGCCAGCGTGTTGCCCATCGTGACGTGGTCCGCGTCCAGGTGCAGGCGCGCGCCGATCTCGTGGATGACCACGGACAGCAGGTCGACCTTGCCGCCGGTCGGTGCGGTGGTCGTGCTCGTGTGCCAGCCGTTGTCGGCGGCGGTGGCGTCGATCAGGATCTCGCCGGTGGCGAACCGCGAGCTCACCTGCTTGCCCGGCAGGTCGGTGACGACGATGCCCAGCCCGCGGCTGTCGAGGATGTCGGTGCCGACGGAAGAGCGCAGCACCACCCGGGTGACGCCGTCGGAGTCGGTGACGCTGCGGGCTTCGAGCTCGAAGTCGTCGAAGCCCGTGCCGTCGGTGCGCGGCGCGCGGATCTTCACGCCGTCGAAGGCGAGGACGGCCGCGTCGAGCACGGCCTGCGGCACCGCCGTGATGGCCAGGCCGGCCGGCGGATCGGCCAGCACCACGCTGTCCTTGGTAAGCGTCACGCCGTTGCGGGTGCCGAAGGCGTCGGCGGCGAACTTGCCGACCACCTTGAACTCGCCGCGCTCGATGCGCACGGTGTTGTCCGAGATCTCGTCGCCACCGTCGGTGAAGTAGATCTGGGTGTAGTCGACGCCGCCGATGTTGACGTTGCGGGTGTGGCCTTCCCAGGCGCGGGGCAGGAACGAGAAGTCGAGCGTGTCCGTCGCACCGGTGCCCGTGGCCTGGGAGGCGACGACGTCATTGCCGAAGTCGGTGGTCGAGGTGACGCCGCGCGTGGCATGGAACTCGAAAGTCTCGGCGGCGGAACTGCCGCGGATGGTGTCGTCGCCGACGCCCGAGATCACCTTGGTGCTGCTGATGTTGGACAGGTAAGGCTGGCCGTCGAGCAGGACCGTGTGGGCGCCGAGGTCGACGGTGAAGTCGCCGCTGCGCTTGGTGCCCGGCAGGTTCAGGCCGCCGGGGAAACTGTAGTCGTCGTCGGCGTTGGCCTGGATGTCGATGGCCGCGCCGTTCACCTGGCGGAAGGTGTCGTGCTGCGGCGAGCCGATCACCGTCGCCAGGCCGCTGACGGCGAACTGCGCGAAGGTGTTGCTGATGACGTTGTCCTCGCCGCCGATGTCGGCCAGCGTGGTCAGGCCGGCCAGCCGGTGGCCGCGGATGCCGGTCGCCGAAGCGGTGGCGGTGACCGGGAGGTTGGGCAGCGACAGGTTGCCCAGGCCGATGCCGCCCAGGATGTTGCCGGTGGAGATCCCGGCTTCCACCAGCGCCGAGAAGTCGATGCCGCCCGCCTTGCCGTTGCCGCCGAGGCCCACCGTCTGCAGCACGGAGTTGCCTGCCGTGACGGAGACCGGATCGTCGTAGTCGGAGTAGTCCAGCGTGACCGTGCCCAGCATGCCGCCATTGACGGTGCCGCGCAGCTCCGCATGGTTGTGCATGTTGATCCGCAGGTTCCCGAGCTTGGGGCCGACGATCGACTCGATGTCGGTGGCCACCAGGAAGCTGGTGGGCGCATTGGCGAAGTAGTCCCCCCAGTCGGACGGGTTCAGGCCGAGCTGCTCCAGCACGCTGACGAAGCTGCTGCCGAACGTGCCGGCCTTCACCAGCAGGAAGTTGGTCTCGACGTCCACCCAGCCGCTGAAGTCCGCGCCCGGGATCAGGCCGACGGTGTTCTTGACGGCCGAGAAGTCGTAGACATCCACCGTCACGTCGCCGAACATGCCGGAGAAGTCCAGCGTGTCGAGGAACTCCGGGATCGGCACGCCGGAGATGCTCAGGTCCGGCATCTCGAAGACCGCGCCTACGCCCCAGAGGTTGTTGAACTTGTAGGTATCTGCCCCGGACAGGCCGGACAGCAGGTCGACGCCCGGGCGCAGGGCCTTGTGGTTGAAGACGTTGTTGCCCTGGTCGCCGCGCAGCAGGTTGAAGCCGGTGCCGTAGTTGATGTCGGAGATCTTCGCCGGCAGCTGCAGCGTGCCGGCCGGCTCGAGGATGATGTTCGAGATCCCCGGCATGCTCGTCAGGTTGCCCTCGTAGATGGTCGAGAGGTTGCTGAAGGGATGCGCCAGGCCGGTGAGGAAGCTGCCGAAGTTGTTGCCGAGGTTCAGCAGCCCCTGGCCCGAGGTGATCGGCCCGCGCCGCACGCTGCCGTCGGCGAGGTTGACGTAGGTCGTGCTGAAGATGTTGCCCAGGTCGTCGCCGAGCTTGGACGTAAAGTCGACGTCGTTGTCGATCTGCAGGCCGCTGGGCAGCGCGCGCTCGGTGAAGCCGGGCACGTTGGAGAACTTGGCGCCATTCAACAGGGTCAGCGTGCCGCCGAAGACCGCATCGTGCTTGACGCGCAGGCTGTTGCTGTTGCGGCCCGTGATGACGTCGGTGTTGGCGTCGATGCCGTACACCGTGATGCGTTCGGCCTTGCCGGCGATGTCCTTGACCGTGTTGAGCGACAGGTCGGTGGCGCCGGTCAGCTTCTCGATATACAGCACCGTCACGTTGTCGATCACGTCGAAGGTGAAGCGCAGGGGAATGCTGGCGCCGCTGAAGTCCAGCGTGAGCTTGTGGCCCGCGTCGTGCGTGGCGCCGGCCCGCACGATGGTGTCGCTCCAGCCGTTGCCGAACAGCAGCGTCTGGTTGCCCTTGCCGGTGACGACCTCGGTCACGTTGTTGCCGAACTTGCCCAGCGGCCCCGTGGCCTGCACGGTGACCTGGTTGGCCGCCGCGGCAAAGGTGCCGCTGGCCTTGGAGAAGCCCGGCAGCTTCGAGTCGTTGCCCGCCAGCGCGTTCTCGCGGGTGAAGACGCCCTCACCCACCTTCAGCATGTTGTCGGCGAAGCTCCAGGTCAGGTTCTGGTTCGTCGGCGAGAAGTCGATGATGTCGTTGCGGCTTTCCGTCAGGCGCTCGACCACGGTGTCCTGGCCCCAGCCGTCGCGGAACACGTAGCGGTCGGCGTTGTCGCCGCCGTCGAGCGAGTCGTTGCCGTCGCCACCGGCAATCGTGTCGTTGCCGTCGCCGCCGACGATCGTGTCGTTGCCCACGCCGCCGCTCAGGATGTCGTTGCCCTTGCCGCCATCGACCACGTCGTTGCCGCCGCGTGCGTAGATCTGGTCGTTGCCCACCCCGCCGGTGATGTTGTCGACGGCGCCGTCGTTGCCCAGGAAGGCGTCGGCCGAGCCGGTGCCCACCACCTTCTGGATGTTCGCCACGGTGCCGGTGACGCGGCCCCAGTCGCCGGCCAGGGGGCCGACTTCGGTGATCACGCCCGCGAAGGGCGGCAGCGCCGGCGTGAAGCCGTCGGCGAACTGGCCATGCTGCAGGTTGAGTTCGGCGGCGTCGAAATCGCCGATGTTCCAGGCCGCTTCGCTCACGCCCTGGTAGGTCAGCGTGTTGGTGTTGGCACCGCCATCGAGGTTGCCGCCGATGGCCGCACGGTCGCCCAGCGTGATCTTGTCGTCGCCCGCGCCCGTTTCCAGGTTCCCGCGCAGCACGGCGCCGTCCTTCAGCGTCACTTCGTCGGCCGCCGTGCCGGTGCGCAGCGTGGCCACGTTGTAGACCACCAGCTTGCGGTCGATCAGCCCGCCGATCACCGAGGTGGCCGGGAAGGTGATCGTCACCTTGTTGCCGCGATAGACGACGTCGTCGACCGTCTCGCTGTGCATTTCGACGCTGACCTTGAGCGTGACGGCGATGGCGCTCAGGTCCAGCACCGCCGCGGGAATGTCCTGCGCGGCCGACAGCGGATTGCGGATGGTTAGCGTGTTGCTCAGGCCGTCGCGGTCGTAATTGGTCGCGAAGCCTGCCAGCACCGTGTAGGTGTTGACGCGCGCGCCGCCCACCAGCTCCTCGATGTGCGTGTTGGCGGTGGCGCGGTTGGCGCCCTCGGTGACCTGGAAGAACTCGGCGCCGGCGTTGGCCGATGAGCCCAGCGTAATAGCCAGGTTGGCGTTGACCGTCGCGAAGGACATCGTGTCGGTGCCGCCGCCGTCGGCTTCGCTCGCCACGTCCACGCCCCAGGCCGGGCCGAAAACATAGGTGTCGTCGCCCGCCCCGCCCACCAGCGTCTCGTTGCCCGAGCCGCCATCCAGCGAATCGGCGCCGGCGCCGCCCTGCAGGTCGTCGACTCCACCGCCGCCCGACAGGCTGTCGTCGCCCGCATTCCCGAGCAGGACGTCCGCCTCGGCGTTGCCCACCAGGGTGTTGCCCCCGGCGCTGCCGGTGAGACGGTTGGCCGCCGCATCGCCGCGGATCTCCGAGATGTTCTTGCCGGCCACCACGTCGCGGATGTTCTTCACGCCGCCCGTGAAGCCCACCGCCTGCTTGAAGCCGCCGCCGCCGACGAGCACGGTTTCGAAGTTGACGATGCCGCGGGCCGTGTAGGCGGAGTAGTCCAGCGTGTTGTTGCCGCCGCCGCCGTCCAGCGTGCCGGCCAGCGAGCCGCCGGGCTGCAGGACGAAGGTGTCGTTGCCCAGGCCGCCGATGATGTGCGTGACCTTGTTGACCGTGAGCAGCGGCGTCGCCTGCCCGGTGCGCGTGATCACCACCTGGTTGGTGGCGCCGGCGCTCTTGATGGTGACCGTGAGGTTGCCGGTCACCGCGCTCAGGTTCAGCGTGGTGTCCTGGGTGCCGCCCTTGACGATCTCGACGTTGTCGATGTCGCTGTTGAGCGCGCCGCGGATGGAATTGGTGCCACTGGTGATCTCGGCGAGCGAGCCGTCGGCCGCGAAGCGCAGCGTGATGTCCGCGGCCACGCCGCTCATGTCGATGGTGTCGGTGCCCTCGTTGGCGACCTCCACCACCTTGTCGTCGCCGAACACGCCCGAGAACACGTAGACGTCGTCCAGCTTGCGGCCGGTGAGCGTGTCGTTCTGGTTCGGCAGCGAGAGCAGCCGGTCGCGGGTGGGGGTGTTGCCGGCGTCGCCGGTGATGTCGGCCAGCAGGCCGGGCATGTCCAGGGCCAGCAGGCCGGACTCGATGGTGCCGGTGCGCGCCTCGAGCTCCCAGTTGCCGCCGAGGGCGGCTTCGCCGGTGCGGTCCGTCGATGCGGCGATGTCCGCGCCCGTGAGCGCGGCCAGGCCGGACAGCAGCGCCGCGCCGGGCTCGCCGGCGGCCACGTCGCAGCCGTAGAACAGGATGTCGGCGTCGGCGCTGAGCGCATCGCCCCAGCGCGCCAGCTGGTCGCCGAACTGCGCAAGCCCGGCGGCGTCGAGCGTGGTTGCGCCCAGCTGCAACTGGCCGGCGCTGCCATGACCGAGGATGTGCAGCGAATCGATGCCGCTGCTGCCGGCCAGTGCGTCCGCGATGGCGGAGACTCCGTCCTGGCGGTCGTCGAGCATCACCAGCGTGCTGTCCTGCGGCAGTTGCGGCAGCAGGTCCTGCCAGCGGTCGACCGCCGGGTCGACCACGATGATCGAGCGCGGTGCGGTGCGTGCCTCGGTCAGGCGGAAGTCGACGCGCGGACCGGCAAACACTTGCACCAGCGGCGCCACCGCGGGCTGGTCGTCCGCGGCATCGGGCATCGGCAACAGGTCGGCCGACAGCAGCAGCCGCGGCTCCAGTGCCTCGAACACCATGGACCGGCGGAACGGAACCTTGCGGCGTGCAGGGGCGTCCTTGGCGGTGGAACCGAAAAGGGAATTGCGCTGGGACGGATGTCCCAGCCGCTCGGCATCGAGATCTGGCACGGTTGCCTCCAGGGTCAGCAGTCGCTTTCCCAACGACGAGGCGCAGTTTTTATTGTTGCGTTTCCGGCGTGTCGGAAACACCCTACACAGTACTCCAACAACCGCTTACACGCTTCAAACAGCCGACGAGCGGAAGAAGCGCTGCGACGCGGGTTTACCCCCGTTGACGGAGCACGGCATAAGCGCCACCGCCGCCGAGCAGCGCCGCGGCCGCCCAGAACAGCGGAAGCATGCCCAGGGCCGCGCCGAAGGCGCCGAAGGTCAGCGGCAGCGCCATCTGGTTGAGGCTGATGATGGCGGAGCGCAGGCCCACCGCCTCGCCGGTGCGGTCGGCCGGCGCGCTGTCGTGCAGCAGGCTCATCACCACCGGCTGCCCGCAACCCAGCACCATGCCGAGTGCCACTGCAAGGGGCAGCATGGTGGCCACGAGGGTGCAGAAAGGCATGAGGAAGTAGCCCAGCGCCGCCAGCACCAGCGTGCCGCCCAGCAAGCGCCACTGCGGCACGCGCGCCGCGATCCAGGGCAGCGCCAGCCGCACCAGCGCGCTGCCCACGCCGAAGCCACCAGCCACGACGCCGATCGCCGTGGCCGACAAGCCGTTGCGCGCGCCGTGCAGCGGCACGAGAAAGGTGAACAGGTCCCACCCGGAGGACACCAGGGCGCTGACCACCAGCACCGAACGCAAGGCGGGCAGCCGCAGCAGGTCGATCACGCTGCCGGTCTTCGCGCCGCCCGGCCCCTGCGGCTGCAGCAACGGCGCGGCCAGCTGCAGGAGGGCGAAGGCAAGCAAGGGCGACAGCGACAGCAGCGCGAACGCCCAGCGGTAGCCGAGGTGGTCGATGGCGAGGCCGGCCGTCATCGGGCCCACCAGCGCCGACAGGGAGAAGCCCACGCCCATCAAGCCGAAGGCGCGCGTGCGGTGCGCACCGGCGATGTGGCCGATGGCATTGTTCACGGCCACGTGGACCACGGTGAAGCTGGTTCCGACCAGCACGCAGCAGGCGGCAAGACCCGCCAGCGAAGGCAAGAGCGCGGCACTCCAGGCGCCAGCCACGATGCCGGCCAGGCCCAGCGCGGCGGGCTTGCGGTAGCCGATGCGGTCGACCCAGCGGCCCACCGGCACGGAAATGAAGGTCGCCACCACCATCATCAGGCTCATGAGCAGGCCCACCGTGAGCGCGGACGCCTGCAGGCTCAAGGCGTGCAGCGACACGGCCAGGCGCGCGCCGGCGAAGCCGGCATGGCTGACCGCCAGCAGGACGATCAGCGGCAGGGGACTGGGCGGAGGCAGGATGGGAGGCGGGCCGCTGGGGCCCCGGGTAGCCGGAGGGACCGGGCTATCTTAAGGGCGCCGGATGCGCACCCGGGCGCATCAGCCGTTGGCGCGGCGCGTCCACTGGATGGCGCCGGGCGGCAGGTCGCCGCCGGACTGCGGCTTGACCACGCCATTGGACAGCACGACGTAGCTGCGGCGGCCGGACTCGCCCTTGCCGGACCACTCGATGGTGCCGATGGTGCGCGGCGTGGCCGCGGCCGTGCGGACCGCGGCGGGACGTTCGGCGCCGGCGGCAGCAACGGCCGGCAGCGCCACTTGCGGCAAGGCCGGCATCGCGGGACCGCCCAGGCTGGCATTCAGCTTGTCGGCCTGCAGCGCCCCCGCCCGCACGTTGCGGATGTGGCGCAGCGTTTCGACCGGCAGCTGCTCGGTGTTGAGCCCGCTCCAGGTGCTGCGGGCGCGCGTCGAGAGGTTGTAGTAGATCGAGATGCCTTCGCGCAGCTTGGCGGCGCGCTGCTCCGGCGACAGGCCGAGGCGGGCGATGCGCTGCGCGCTCCAGACGGCGGCTTCGCGCAGCAGGCGCGCTGCGGCATGCACGGCTTCCACCGCATCGTTCGGGTTGCGCAGGCCCACCGCCTTGGCCGTCGCCGGTTCGAACTGGCCGAGGCCCTGGCTCACCACGCCGTTGCGGCCGAGGCCGGCGCGCGGCACCCAGCTGGTCTCGGCGTTGATCACGCCGTAGACGTCGCGGAAATCCAGGCCGACGTCCTTCAGGCCCGCGCGGTCGGCGGCGGAGCGCGCCAGCAGCAGCCGCGAGTTCGGATCCAGCGTGACCGTGCCGCCGCCGAGGTTCGCGGGCACCCAGCGCAGCTGGGAATCCAGCGACGCGGAGGCGGACGCGGCGCCGGCTCCCATCAGGAAAACGGCGAAAACGGCAAGGCAACGGCTGAGGCTGGAGGTCTTCTTCATGTAGGTCACGAGGCGAGGACCTTGTATGACTGGTCCTACACGGATGGTTCCGGCCGGATGGGCTCGCAGCCCGTGAAATTGTCCCCGGCGGAAAGGAAAACGCCACCCGGAGGTGGCGTTTCGAAGAATTCTGGTGGGTGATGCAGGGTTTGAACCTGCGACCCCTGCCGTGTGAAGGCAGTGCTCTACCGCTGAGCTAATCACCCATTTCCCTGTGCGGGAAGCCCATGATTATGCCACAGTCGAAATGCTCAGCTGACGCCAGACTGTCTTGCCGCCGCTGGCCTTGTCCAGTTGCTTGAGCACGTCCTCGTGGGCCGCCGCTTCCTGGTCGCTGGCCAGCAGCACAGGCAGCGTGAACTGGCGCAGGTCGATGCGGGTGACGATGCCGCTGACGGCGCTGGCGTCGCCCTCGTCGATCAGCAGGGCGTCCTGGCCGCGCGTGAGGTTGATGTAGACGTCGGCCAGCAATTCGGCGTCCAGCAACGCGCCGTGCAGCGTGCGGCCGGAGTTGTCGACTTCCAGCCGGTCGCACAGCGCATCCAGGCTGTTGCGCTTGCCGGGATACATCTCCTTGGCCATGGCCAGGGAGTCGGTCACCTTGGCCACGTGCCCGGTGAACGCAGGCCGGCCCAGCAGTTCCAGCTCCTTGTTCAGGAAGCCGATGTCGAAGGGCGCGTTGTGGATGATGATCTCGGCGCCGGCGACGTACTCCATGAACTCGTCGACGACGGCCGCGAACTTCGGCTTGTCGCGCAGGAACTCGTTGCTGATGCCGTGCACCTTGAGCGCGTCCTCGTGCGAGTCGCGCTCCGGGTTCAGGTAGAAATGCTTGTTGTTGCCGGTGAGCTTGCGGGCCACCAGCTCCACGCAGCCGATCTCGATGATGCGGTCGCCGGTCTCGGCGGACAGGCCGGTGGTTTCGGTGTCGAGGACGATCTGGCGCATCGGCGCGATTATAGGGAGCCACCCCCGGGCGCCGGCCACCCGGACGGCGCTTCCGTGCGAATGTCCCATGCAATGTCCCATTGACAGGACATTGCAACCGATCGACCATGCGCAGCCATGGCGGACACCCTCCCCCTGCCCAAGTACCACCAGATCTACCTGGTGCTGCGCGAGCAGTTGCACGAGGGCCGCTTCGCCCAGGGCCTGCCCGGCGAACTGGCCTTGATGCGGCAGTTCGGCGTGGCGCGCGTCACCGTGCGCCGGGCGCTGCAGGAGCTGGCCGGCGAAGGCCTGATCGCGCGCGAGCGCGGCCGCGGCACCCATCCCGTGGCCGGCAGCATCGTGCCCATCGCCACCCGCGCGTCCGACCCCGGCATCAAGCGCACGCGGCTCACCGGGCTGCTGGAAAACATCGTGGCGACCAGCCTGCACACCTCGGTCAAGGTGCTGGAGGTGACGCAGGTTGCCGCCACCGTCGAAGTCGCGCAGGCGCTGCGCCTGCTGCCCGGCGACCCGGTGCAGAAGGCGGTGCGGGTGCGCTCCACGCGCGCCGGGCCGCTGTCGCACATCACCACCTGGGTGCCGGCGGAACTCGCACGCAGCTTCGGCAAGCGCGAACTGCAGAAGAAGGCGATCCTGCTGCTGCTGGAAGAGGCCGGCGTGCGGGTGGGCGGCGCCCACCAGACCATTTCCGCACGACTGGCCGACGCGCAGGTCGCGTCCCACCTGGGCATCGCCGTCGGCTCGGCGCTGATGGCGGTGCGCCGCCTGATCCACGACGAACAGGGCAAGCCGGTGCAGTGGCTGCACGGCCTGTACCGCCCGGATCGCTACGAATACCAGATGCAGCTGTCCCGCATCGGCGACATCGACGCCAAGGTGTGGGTCAGCCGCGAGTTGTCCGCGCAGTTCCATTGAAGAAACTTCCAGGAGAACGAACGATGAGCCAGATCCAGAACAGCCGCCGCCGCTTCGTGGTGCAGGCCGGCGCGGCCGGCGCCGCCCTTGCCTTCCCGCTGGTGGGCGGCGCGCAGCCCAAGTCCGTGCGCGTCGGCGTGCTGCATCCGGTGACGGGCGCCCTGGCCTACTCGGGCCAGCAATGCCGCGAAGGCGCGCTGATGGCCATCGAGGACATCAACAAGGCCGGCGGCATCAAGTCCATGGGCGGGGCCAAGATCGAGCCGCTGCTGGGCGACGCGCAATCGACGCCCGCGGCGGGCACGGCGGAAGTCGAGAAGATGAACGATGCCGGCGTGAGCTGCATCGTGGGCGCCTACGCCTCGGCAATCTGCCTGGCGACGACGCAGGCCGCGGCCAAGTACAACCTGCCGCACATCGTCGACGTCGGCGTGGCCGACCAGATCGTCGAGCGCGGGCTGAAGAACACCTTCCGCTTCGCCCCAGGCTACACCAAGTGCGCGCAGGTCGCGCTGGCCAACCTGCACGTGCTGAATACCGCCGCCGGCAAGCCGGCCAGGAGCGTGATGATCATCCACGAGGAGTCGCTGTTCGGCACCGGCACCGCCAACCTGCTGGCGCGCGAGCTGCCCGGCTACGGCTACGAGGTGAAGGAGGTCGTCAAGCACGCCAACCCCACGCGCGACTTCAACAACATCGTGCTGCGGATGAAGGCGCTCAACCCCGACATCGTCATCCCCGCCAACTACTACAACGAATACGCGCTGCTGGTGCGCACCATGCAGCAGCAGAAGGTGCGGCCCAAGGCGATCTACTCGGTGCTGGGCGGCGCGGCTTCCAGCTACAAGTTCGTCAAGGAGTTCCCGGACGCGGCCGAAGGCATCATCGACTGCAACCACTGGTTCAACCCCAAGGACAAGCGCAGCGCGGAGCTGAAGAAGCGCACCGAGGCCAAGAACATCTTCTACAGCTACGAGGTGTTCCTCACCTATACGGCGATGCGCCTGCTGGCCGACACGCTGGAGCGGGCGAAGTCCGCCGACCGCGCGGCGATCATCAACGCGCTGGAGACCAGCACCTTCAGCGACCACTTCCTGCCCTACGGCCCGACCAAGTTCGTCAATGGCCAGAACACCGGCGCGCAGCCGCTCATGACGCAGGTGCTGGACAAGGACATCAAGGTGATCGTGCCGCGCGACTACCGCCAGGCCGACCCGGTCTTCCCGCTGAAGGCCTGAACGCGCGCACCGCGGGACGCCCATGTTCGACTTCGGCATCCTGTTTCCCGCGGTGTTGAACGGCCTGACCACCGGCGCGGTGTACGCGCTGGTGGCGCTGGGGCTCACGCTGATCTACGGCGTGCTGCACATCATCAACTTCGCCCACGGCGCGGCGCTGATGATGGCGCTGTACGGCGTGTACTTCCTCAAGCAGGCGCTGGGCCTGGACCCTTACCTCGCGCTCTTGCCGATGGTGGCGCTGATGTTCGCCGCCGGCTACGGCCTGCAGCGGCTGGTGGTCAACCGCGCGAGCCACGGTAAGGACGAGAACATCCTGCTGGTCACACTGGGGATCTCCATCGTGCTGGAGAACCTGGCGCTGCTGGCCTTCCGCTCCGACACGCGCACCATCGACACGGCCTACACGTTGACCACGGTGCCGATCGGGCCGGCGATGATCGCGCTGCCCAAGATCGTCGCCTTCTTCGGCGCGCTGGTGGTGTCGGCGGTGCTGCTGTGGATCGTGAAGCGCACCGACCTCGGCCGCGCCATCCGCGCGGTGGCGCGCGAGAAGCACGGGGCGCGGCTGGTCGGCATCGACGTGGACCACGTCTACGCCATGAGCTTCGGCATCGGCTTCGCCTGCCTGGGCGCGGCGGCCTGCTTCCTGCTGCCCGCCTATTACGTCAATCCCACGGTGGGCAACGGCTTCGTGCTGGTGGCCTTCACCATCGTCGTGCTGGGCGGCATGGGCAGCTTCGCCGGTGCGCTGGTGGGCGGGCTGCTGGTGGGCGTGGTGGAGTCGCTGGGCGGCCTCTGGCTCGGCGAGTCGCTGGGCCAGGTCGGCATCTTCCTGCTGTTCATCGCCGTGCTGCTGTTCCGGCCGCAGGGGCTGTTCGGAGCGAAGGCATGAGGCGCGACCTGCTGCAGCTGGCGGTCTTCGTGGTGGCAGCGGCGCTGCTCACGCTGTTCGCGCAGTCGGGCGCCCTGCTGAACCTGGTGATGATGGCGCTCTACGGCGCGCTGATGGCGCAGGCCTGGAACCTGCTGGGCGGCTATGGCGGGCAGTTCTCCTTCGGCCATGCCCTCTTCTTCGGCACCGGCGCCTACGTGCAGGCGATCGCGCAGGTGCAGGGCCACCTCAATCCCTGGCTGGCGCTGCTGCTGGCCGTCGCGGCGGCGGCGGCGGTGGGCCTGGGCGTGGGCGCGCTGTCGTTCCGCTACGGCCTGCGCGGCTCCTACTTCGCGCTGGTCACGCTGGCGTTTGCCGAGGTCTTCCGGATCCTGGCGCTGTCCGTGCCTTTCACCGGCGCCGGCGTCGGCCTGATGGTGCCGCTGCAGGCCGGCGCCGCCAACATGCAGTTCGCCGACAAGCGCGGCTTCGCCTGGCTGGCGTTGGCGCTGCTCGCGCTGGCGCAACTGCTCACGGTGTGGCTGCGGCATTCGCGCTTCGGCGCGCGGCTGCAGGCGGTGCGCGACAACGAGGATGCGGCCCGGGCGATCGGCGTCGATCCCTTCCGCGTGAAACTGGGCGCCATCGTGCTGTCGGGCGGGCTCATGGGCGCGGGCGGCGCTTTCTACGTGCAGGTGTTCCAGTACCTCGACCCCGGCATCGCCTACGGCGCGCACACCTCGGTGGAAGCGCTGGTCGCCGCCATCGTCGGCGGGCTGGGCACGCTGTGGGGGCCGGTGCTCGGGGCGGTTGCCCTGCACATCCTGGGCGACCTCACGCGCAACCTGTTCGGCGCCCTGCCCGGCATCAACATGGTGATCTACGGCGTGGTGCTGGTGGTGATCGTCATGTTCGCGCCGCGCGGCCTGCTGGGCGTGGGCCAGTCGGTGCGGCACCTGTGGCGGCGCGCCACGGGGCCCGCCCCGGGCGCCGCGGCAGCTCCGGAGGACGCCCGTGGCTGACGCCCTGCTGCAGCTCGCGGGCGTGTCGAAGTCCTTCGGCGGCCTCGCCGCGGTGCGCGACGTTTCGCTGGCGCTGCCGGCCGGCACGCTCTCCGCGCTGATCGGGCCGAACGGCGCCGGCAAGACCACCCTGTTCGCGCTGATGTCCGGCTTCCTCCGGCCCGACGCGGGCCGCGTGGTGTTCGACGGCCACGACATCACCGGCACCCCGCCGCACCTGAACGCGCGCCGCGGCATGACCCGCACCTTCCAGATCGTGCAGCCTTTCGCCGCGCAGACGGTGCGCGAGAACATCGCCGTCGGCGCCCACCTGCATTGCGCCGATCGGCGCGAGGCGCTGGCGCGCGCCGAGGCCGTGGCGCAGCGGGTCGGCCTGCGCGCGGCACTCGACCAGCCGGCCGGCGAGTTGACGGTGGCCGGCCGCAAGCGGCTGGAGCTCGCCCGGGCGCTGGCCACGCAACCGAAACTGCTGCTGCTGGACGAAGTGCTGGCGGGGCTCAACCCGCAGGAAGTGGCCGAGATGGTGCCGGTGGTGCGCGCCATCGCCGACGGCGGCGTCACGGTGCTGATGATCGAGCACGTGATGCAGGCGGTGATGAACCTGGCGGCCCACGTCTGGGTGCTGGCGCAGGGCCAGCTGATCGCAAGCGGAACGCCCGGCGAAGTCACCCGCGACGAGCGCGTGATCGAAGCCTACCTGGGCCCCGGCACGGCACGACGGCTGGCGCGCTTCATGCCGCAGGAGGCGGCATGAGCGAAGCGCTGCTTTCCGTGCAGGGCCTGCGCAGCGGCTACGGCGCCGTGGAGGTGCTGCGCGGCGTTACGCTGGAGGTGCGGCCCGGCGAGATCGTGGCGCTGCTCGGGAGCAACGGCGCCGGCAAGACCACCTTCAACCAGACCGTGAGCGGATTGGTGGCGGCCCGGGCCGGCAGCATCCGCTTCGACGGCCGCGACATCACCCATGCGCACTACCGCGCGGTGGTGGAACTCGGCCTGATCCACGTGCCCGAGGGCCGGCGCATCTTCCCCAACCTCTCGGTGCTCGAGAACCTGGAGCTCGGCGCCTTCGCCCGCGCCCGCGCCAACCGCGCGCGCAACCTGGAACGCGTATTCGCGATCTTCCCGCGGCTCAAGGAGCGCACGCGCCAGGCCGCCGGCACCATGAGCGGCGGCGAGCAGCAGATGCTGGCCATAGGCCGCGGCCTGATGGGCGAGCCGCGCCTGCTGATCCTGGACGAGCCCTCGCTCGGCCTGTCGCCGCTGCTGGTGGAGGAACTGTTCGGGCTGATCGGGCGCCTGCACGCCGACGGCCTCGCCATCCTGCTGGTGGAACAGAACGTCGCGCAGTCGCTCGAGATCGCCCAGCGCGCCTACGTGCTCGAGAACGGGGCCGTGCAGTTTTCCGGCGGCAGCGAGGAGCTGCTCGCCACCGACCGCCTGCGCCAGGCCTACCTGGGCGCATGAAAAGGAGACAAGATGTGAACCGCCTTTCCCGCCGCGCCCTGCTGCTGGCCGCAGCCGCCGCGCCCCTCGCCCGCGCGCAAGGCACGCAGCCGCCGGTGCGCATCCTCGTCGGCGCGCCACCGGGCGGCACGACCGACACCATGGCGCGCGCCGTCGCCGTCGAAATGGGCCGCGCCCTGGGCCGCACCGTGCTGGTCGAGAACAAGCCGGGCGCCGGCGGCAACATCGCCGCGGACGCCGTGGCCAAGTCGGCGCCGGACGGCACGACGCTCCTCATGAGCTTCACGAGCCATGCGATCAACGCGAGCCTCTACCCGAGCCTGCCCTTCGACCCGGAGAAGGACTTCACGCCGCTCACCATGGTGTCGACCTCGCCCGCGCTGCTGGTGGCCAATCCCGCGGTGCCCGCCAACAACCTGCGCGAGCTGATCGCCCTGGCGAAGGCGCGGCCCGGCAAGCTGAACTTCGCCATCGGCGGCGTCGGCTCCTCGGTGCACATGGCAGGCGAAGCCTTCAAGATGATGTCGGGCAGCTACATCGTCAACATCCCGTACAAGGGCACCGCGCCGGCGATCCAGGACGTGCTGGCCGGCCAGGTGGAGCTGATGTTCGCCAACGTCGGCAACGCGCAGGCGCATGTGAAGGCCGGCAAGCTCAAGGCGCTGGGCGTGACCAGCCCGCAGCGCCTGCCCGCCTTTCCGGACGTGCCGGCGATCGGCGAAGTGCTGCCCGGCTACCAGTCCACGGCCTGGTTCGGCCTGTTCGGGCCGGCCAAGCTGCCGCCGGAGCTGACCAAGCGCCTGAGCGACGCCGCGCGGCAGGCGGTCGGCTCGCCCGAGGTGCGCAAGCGCATCGAATTCGAGGGCGCCACGCCGGTCGGCAACACGCCCGACGAGTTCGCGCGCTTCGTGCACGAGGAGATCGTGCGCTGGGCGAAGGTGGTGAAGTACTCGGGAGCGAAGCCGGAATGACGCAGTCCCTCGCGCAGAAGCTGGTGGCCCGCGCCGCGGGGCGGGACAGCGTGCGCGTGGGCGAGATCGTGACGTGCAAGGTCGACCTTGCCATGTTCCACGATTCGTCCGGGCCCCGCCGCCTGCAGCCGATGCTGGAGCAGCTGGGCGCCGGGCTCTGGGACAAGTCACGCATCGTGCTGGTGATGGACCACTACGTGCCGGAACGCAGCGACGACGCCCGCCGCATCGTGCGCATCGCGCGCGACTGGGCGCGCGACCAGCAGCTGCCGCACGTGTACGACTCGGTCGGCATCTGCCACGTGGTGGTGCCGCAGCACGGCCACATCCGGCCCGGCCTGTTCTGCGTAGGCGGCGATTCGCATTCGCCCACCGGCGGCGCCTTCGGCGCCTACATGTTCGGCGTGGGCAGCACCGAAATGCTGGGCGTGGTGACCACCGGCGAGATCTGGGTGCAGGTGCCGCGGACGATCCGCATGCGCTGGGACGGCCGGCTGGCCGCCGGCGTGGCGGCCAAGGACATGATGCTGGCCATGATCGCCCGCTTCGGCATGAACGGCGGCGCCTGGCAGGCGGTGGAGTTCGCGGGCGAGGCCGTGCGCGCGCTGCCCATGCACGAACGCATGACGCTGGCCAACATGAGCGCGGAGCTCGGCGCGCAGGTGGGCCTGGTGGCGCCGGACGAAGTGACGCGTGCCTGGCTCGCCGAGCACGGCGCCCCCGGCGTGGACATCGCGCCCTGGCATTCGGACCCGGACAGCTGGGACGAGGAGCATGCCTTCGATGCCGGCGCGCTGGCCCCGCAGGTCGCGGCGCCCTTCAGCCCCGCCAACGCCGGCCCGGTGCAGGACCACGCGGGCACGGCCATCCAGGCGGCCTACATCGGCGCCTGCACCGGCGCCAAACTGGAAGACCTGCGCTTCGCGGCGCAGGTGCTGCGCGGGCGCCATGTCGCCGCCGGGGTGCGCCTGCTGGTGGCGCCGGCCAGCCACGCCGACCGCGACACCGCGCTGGCCGAAGGAACCCTGCAGGCCCTGACGGACGCCGGCGCACAGCTGCTCCCCAGCGCCTGCGGCGTCTGCGCCGGCTATGGCGACAGCTTCGGAGCCGGTGAAACCGTCATCTCCAGCACCGCGCGCAACTTCAAGGGCCGCATGGGCCCGGCCAGCACGCAGGTCTACTTGGCCTCGCCCTATACGGTCGCCGCATCGGCGCTGGCGGGACGCATTGCCGATCCGCGCGAGGTGCTCGCATGAGCGGGCCGCATCGCGTCTGGAAACTGCCGGCGCAGGTGGACACCGACGCGCTGGCGCCGGGCAGCTGGATGCAGCACGGCATCGACGTCATCGCGCAGCACTGCCTGGAGTCGCTGCGGCCCGATTTCGCTGCGGGCGTGCAGCCGGGCGACGTGGTGGTGGCCGGCGCGGACTTCGGCATCGGCTCCTCGCGCGAGCAGGCCGCCGCCGCCTTGCGCCACCTTGGCGTGGCCGCCGTGATCGCGCCCTCCTTCGCCGGCCTGTTCTTCCGCAATGCCTTCAACCTCGGCCTGCTGCTGCTCACCTGTCCGGGCTGCGAACGCATCGCCGAAGGCGAGTCCATCACGCTGGACGCCGCCACGGGACGCGTCACCCGCGCCAATGGCGAAGTGCTGCAGGCCGATCCCATTCCACCTTTCCTGCTCGCCATGGTGCAAGCCGGCGGGCTGCTGCCCCAGTTGAAAAGCCGATTCGCAACGAGGACTTCACCGTGACCGCTCCGCCCTACGACCTCCTGATCAAGAACGTGCGCGTGGTGCGCCCCCACGGCAACGTGGTGCACGAAGGCGACATCGCCATCCAGGACGGCAAGTTCGCGCGCGTGGCGCCCGCCATCGATGCGACGCTGGCCAAGGAAGTGCACGACGGCCGCGGGCTGCTGGCCTTCCCCGGCGTGGTCGACGCCCACATGCACAGCGGCATCTATTCGCCGCTGGCCGAGGACGCGGTGACCGAGTCCAAGGCCGCGGCCATGGGCGGCGTGACCTCCAGCCTCAACTACTTCCGCACCGGCCAGTACTACCTGAACAAGGGCGGACCGTATGCGGACTTCTATCCCGAGGTGCTGGAGACCAGCAAGGGCCGCTTCCACGTCGACTACGGCTTCCACCTGGCACCCATGGACAGCACCCACATCGAGGAGATCCCGATGCTGGTGGAGAAGTACGGCGTGGCCAGCTTCAAGATCTTCATGTTCTACGGCTCGCATGGCCTGCACGGCGCCAGCGACGCGCAGCGCAGCTTCCTCATGATCGGCGACGACCAGCGCTACGATTTCGCCCACTTCGAATTCATCATGCGCGGCATCCAGGCCGCCCGCGAGCGCTTCCCCGAGAAGGCCGACCAGCTCTCGCTGTCGTTGCACTGCGAGACGGCGGAGATCATGACGGCCTACACGAAGATCGTGGAGAAGGACAAGTCGCTGTCGGGCCTGGCGGCCTACAGCGCGTCGCGGCCGCAGCATTCCGAGGGCCTCGCGGTCTTCATCGCTTCCTACCTCGCCAACGAGACGGCGCTGCCCACCATCAACCTGCTGCACCTGAGCTCGCGCAAGGCGGTGCAGGCCGCGCTGATGATGGCCGAAACCTTCCCCCACATCGACTTCCGGCGCGAAGTGACCATCGGCCACCTGATGCTGGACATCGATTCGCCCGCCGCCGAACTGGCCAAGGTGAACCCGCCGATCCGGCCCCGCGCCGACGTCGAATATCTCTGGGAGGCGCTGCTGGCCGGGGAACTGGACTGGGTGGTCTCCGACCACGCCTGCTGCCGCCACGAAACCAAGATCGCCAAGAGCTACTTCGGCAACATCTGGATGGCCAAGAGCGGCTTCGGCGGCACCGAGTACCTGCTGCCGGCGCTGGTGAGCGAAGGCACGCGGCGCGGCATGGGTTACAACCACATGGCGAAGGTGACCAGCTGGGCGCCGGCGCAGCGCTTCGGCCTGAACCGCAAGGGCGACATCGCCGAAGGCTACGACGCCGACCTGGCGCTGGTCGATCCGGCGAAGACCTGGACCATCCACGCCAGCGAATCGCCCTCCACGCAGGGCTACACGCCTTTCGAGGGGCTGGAGCTGTCGGCGCGGGTGGAAGCGACCTACCTGCGCGGCACCCAGGTCTATGCGCAGGACCGCGGCGTGCTCGGCCAGCCGCGCGGGCAGTACCTGTTCCGGCCGACCGCTTGATGGCCTGATGGCATCGTCGCCGCGCATCGTGCGCACCGGGCACTTCGAGGCGCCGGTCCGGGTGCCCGTCGCCATCGTCGGCGCCGGCGCCTGCGGCCTCGTGGCGGCGATCGCCTTGCGCGATGCGGGCGTCGACTGCCTGCTGCTGGAACGCGACACGGCGCCCACCGGGTCGACGGCGCTCTCCTCCGGCTTCATCCCCGCTGCCGGCACGCATGCGCAGGCTGCGCAAGGCATCGCGGACAGCCCGGAAGCCTTTGCAGCGGACATCCAGCACAAGGCGCGTGGCACGGCCGCGCCGCACCTCGTGCAGGCTTACGCCAATGCCGCCGCGGCGGCGATCGACCGGCTCGCCACGCACGGCCTGCGCTTCCAGGTCCTCGACAACTTCCTCTATCCCGGCCACACGGTGCACCGCATGCACACGCTGCCGCAGCGCACCGGGGCCGCACTGGTGGCCGCCTTGCTGGACGCCGCGCAGCGGGCCGGCGCCGATCTCCTCACCTCCGCGCGCGCGGTGGAACTGCACGTGGACGCCGGCGACCGCGTCCTGGGCCTCGCGTTCGAGCGCCCGGACGGCGCCATTGAACGCGTCGCCTGCGACGCCCTGCTGCTCGCCTGCAACGGCTTCGGCGGCAATGCGACGCTGGTGCGCGAGCTGTTGCCGGAAATGCGCGATGCGACCTTCGCCGGCCATGCCGGCAACGACGGCAGCGCCATCGTCTGGGGCCAGGCACTGGGCGCGGCGACCGCCGACCTCGGCGGCTACCAGGGCCACGGCTCGTGGGTCGTGCCGCAAGGCGCGCTGATGACGTGGGCGGTGATGATGGAAGGCGGCGTGCAGCTCAATGCGCGCGGCGAGCGTTTTCACGACGAGACGGCGGGCTACTCCGAAGCGGCGGTGCAGGTGCTGGCGCAGCCGGGCGGCATCGCCTGGAACGTGTTCGGCGACCGGCAGCTGGCGCTGGCACGCGAGTTCCCGGATTTCGTCGCGGCGGAAAGTGCCGGTGCGCTGCGGACCGCGCAGGACCGGACTGCGCTGGCACGCATCATCGGCTGCGCGCAAGACGCGCTCGCCCCCGAGATTGCCCGCTTCGGCCCGCCTTTCCATGCGGTGCGCGTAACCGGCGCGCTGTTCCACACCCAGGGCGGACTCGCCATCGACGAACTCTGCCGGGTGCGGCGAGCCGACGGCACCGTCTTCCCCAACCTGCTCGCCGCCGGCGGCGCCGCCCGCGGCGTCAGCGGCAATGCGGTCTGGGGCTATCTTTCCGGCAACGGCCTGCTGAGCGCCGTCGCCGGCGGCTGGATCGCCGCCCACACCCTCACGGAGGCTTCATGAAGGAACTGCTGCAACGGCCCCAGCCGCTGCTGGCCCCCGGCGTCTACGACGCGCTCAGCGCGCTCGCCGCGCAGCAGGCCGGCTTCGAGGCGCTTTACCTGTCCGGTGCGTCCATCGCCTACACGCGGCTGGGACGGTCGGACGTCGGGCTCACCACGGCCAGCGAAGTGGCGAACACGCTGGCCAACATCACGGACCGCGTGTCGCTTCCGGTGATCGTCGACGCCGACACGGGCTTCGGCAATGCCCTGAACGTGCAGCGGACGGTGCGCGACTTCGAACGCGCGGGCGCCGCCATGATCCAGCTGGAGGACCAGGGCTTTCCCAAGCGCTGCGGGCACCTCGATGGCAAGACGGTGGTCGCCACCGGCGAGATGGTCGGCAAGCTGAAGGCGGCGCTGGATGCGCGCCGCAGCGCCAGCACGCTGGTGCTGGCGCGCACCGATGCGCTGGCGATCGAAGGGCTGGACGCGGCGCTGGAGCGGGCCGAGCGCTACCTGGAATGCGGGGTGGACGCGCTGTTCATCGAGGCCTTGCGCTCGCCGGAACAGATGCAGGCGGCCTGCGCCCGGTTCGCGTCCCGTGTGCCCCTGCTGGCGAACATGGTGGAAGGCGGGAAGACGCCGATCCTGAGCGCCGCCGAACTGGGGCGGATCGGCTTCCGGATCGTGATCTTCCCCGGCGGCACGGCGCGGGCGGTGGCGCATACGCTGCAGCGGTACTACGGAACGCTGAAGAAGGATGGCACCACCGCGGCGATGCGCGGGGAGATGCTGGACTTCGACGGGCTGAACGAAGTGATCGGAACGCCGGGCTTATTGGCGGCGGGGAAACGCTACGAGTGAGCCCCAGCCCTTGTCATTGCGGGCTTGACCCGGGATGACATTCGTTCAATGCTTCTCTTTGGCGTGGTTGATCGAGTACTTCGGAATCTCGACCACCAGGTCCTTCTGCGCCACGATCGCCTGGCACGACAGGCGCGAGTCCGGCTCCAGGCCCCAGGCGCGATCGAGCAGGTCTTCCTCGCTCTCGTCCATCTCGTTGAGCGAGCTGAAGCCCTCGCGCACGATCACGTGGCAAGTGGTGCAGGCGCAGCTCATGTCGCAGGCGTGCTCGATCTCGATGCCGTTGTCCAGCAGCGCCTCGCAAATGGAAGTGCCGCCGGGCGCATCGATCTGCGCGCCGTTGGGGCAGTACTCGGGATGGGGAAGGATCTTGATGACGGGCATTCAGATGGCCTCTACGTTCTTGCCGGCAAGAGCCTTGCGGATGCCCTCGTTCATCCGTTGCGCCGCGAAGGCTTCGGTGCCTTTCGCCAGCGCCTGCACCGCGGCTTCGACCGCCGCGGGATCGGTGCTCGTTTGCGCCACCTGCCGCAGCGCGACGACCAGCGTTTCGATGGCCTCGCGCTCGTCCGGCCGCAGCAGGTCGGCGTCGGCATCCAGCGCGCTTTGCGTCGCCAGCAGCATGCGCTCGGCATCCACCCGCGCGGTGGTCAGCGCGCGCGCCTTCATGTCCGCTTCGGCGGTGGTGAAGCTCTCGCGCAGCATGGTGGCGATCTGGTCGTCCGAGAGCCCGTAGGAGGGCTTGACGGCGATCTGCGCCTCGACGCCGCTGCCCTGCTCCCGCGCCGACACGTTCAGCAGGCCGTCGGCGTCGACGGTGAAGGTCACGCGGATGCGCGCGGCGCCGGCGGCCATCGGCGGGATGCCGCGCAGCTCGAAGCGCGCCAGGCTGCGGCAGTCGGCGACCAGGTCGCGCTCGCCCTGCACCACGTGGATGGCCATCGCGGTCTGGCCGTCCTTGAAGGTGGTGAAGTCCTGCGCCTTGGCGGTGGGGATGGTCTCGTTGCGCGGCACGATGCGCTCCACCAGCCCGCCCATGGTTTCTATGCCCAGCGAGAGCGGGATGACGTCCAGCAGCAGCAGGTCGCCCTGCGGGTTGTTGCCCGCGAGCTGGTTGGCCTGGATGGCGGCGCCCAGCGCCACCACCTCGTCGGGATTCAGGTTGGTCAGCGGTTCGCGGCCGAAGAACTCGGCGACGGCCACGCGCACCTGCGGCATGCGGGTCGAGCCCCCCACCAGCACCACGCCTTGCACTTCGTGCCGCTGCAGTTTCGCGTCGCGCAGGGCCTTGCGCACGGCGACCAGCGTCTTCGCGGTCAGCTCCTTCGTCGCCGCATCGAATTCGGCGCGCGTGACGGTGACATCCACGCTGCGGCCCTCGAGCGCCACCGGCACGGTGACGGTGGCCACATCGGACAGCCGCTCCTTGACCGAGCGCGCCAGCATCTTGATGGCGGCCTTGGCGGAAGCGCTGCTCGCCTGCAGGCCCGAGCGCGCCAGCAGCACGTCCGCCAGCGCGCGGTCGTAATCGTCGCCGCCCAGCGCGGAGTCGCCGCCGGTGGACACCACCTCGAACACGCCGGCCGTGAGGCGCAGCACGGAGATGTCGAAGGTGCCGCCGCCCAGGTCGTAGACGGCGTAGAGCCCTTCACTGCCGTTGTCCAGCCCGTAGGCGATCGCCGCCGCCGTGGGTTCGTTGATCAGCCGCAGCACGTTCAGGCCGGCCAGCCGCGCGGCGTCCTTGGTCGCCTGGCGCTGCGCTTCGTCGAAGTAGGCCGGCACGGTGATCACCGCGCCGTACAGGTCGTCGTTGAAGGTGTCTTCCGCCCGGAAGCGCAGCGTGGCGAGGATCTCGGCGCTGACTTCCACCGGCGACTTGCGGCCCGCGCGCGTCTCCAGCATCACCATGCCGGGCTCGTCGATGAAGCGGTACGGCAGCTTCTCGCGGTTGGCGATGTCCGCCAGGCCGCGGCCCATGAAGCGCTTGACCGAAGCGATGGTGTTTTCGGGGTCCTCGGCCTGCGCGGCCTGCGCGGCGTCGCCGATCTGGCGGCGATCCTCGGGCAGGTAGCGCACCACGGAAGGCAGGAGCACGCGGCCCTGGTCGTCGGGCAGGCATTCGGCGACGCCGTTGCGCACGGAAGCGACCAGCGAATGCGTGGTGCCGAGGTCGATGCCGACGGCGATGCGGCGCTGGTGCGGGTCGGGCGAGGCGCCCGGTTCGGAGATCTGGAGCAGGGACATGGTCAGCCCGCTATTGTCCCAGTTGCGCGAGCCGGTTCTCCACGTCCGCGCCAAAGCGCTCAAGGAACATGAGGGCTCTGACCTGCTGGGCCGCCGCGGCGGCATCGTGGTCGACGTCCAGCAGCTGCGCGATGCAATCCAGCACGCCCTGGCGGCCGCTGGCCAGTTCGTCCGCCAGCGCCTCGAGCTCTTCCTCGCCTTGCGCCTCTTCCAGCGATTCCCGCAGCTCCATCTGCTGGTGCAGGAACTCGGCCGGCATGGCGGTGTTGTGGTGGGCGTCGATCGGCGCCCCGAGCAGCTCGCAAAGGTAGGCCGCGCGCTTGAGGGGGTCCTTCAGGCGCTGGTAGGCCTCGTTGATGCGCACCGACCATTGCAGTGCCACCCGCTGCGCCGACGCGCCCTGCGCGGCGAACTTGTCGGGGTGGGCTTCGCGCTGCAGCTGCTTCCAGTGCGCGTCGATGACGGCCCGGTCCTGCGCGAATTGCTGCGGCAGGCCGAAGAGCTCGAAGTCGGTGGCTTGCAGGTTCACCGGGCTAGACGCGGAAGGATTCTCCGCAGCCGCAGCGGTCCCGCTCGTTCGGGTTGTTGAACTTGAAGCCTTCATTGAGGCCCTCGCGCACGAAGTCCAGCTCCGTGCCGTCGATGTACGCCAGGCTCTTCGGGTCGATCAGCAGCTTGACGCCGTGGTTCTCGAACACGATGTCTTCCGCCGCCACTTCGTCGACGTACTCCAGCTTGTAGGCCAGGCCGGAGCAGCCGGTGGTCTTCACGCCCAGGCGCACGCCCACGCCCTTGCCCCGCTTGGCAAGGTAACGCGTCACGTGCCGCGCCGCGGCTTCGGTCAGGGATACAGCCACGGCACTCAGTTCGCGTGTTTCTTCTTGTAGTCCTCGACGGCCGCCTTGATGGCGTCCTCGGCCAGGATCGAGCAGTGGATCTTCACCGGCGGCAGCGCGAGCTCCTCGGCGATCTGGCTGTTCTTGATCGAGGCCGCCTGGTCGAGCGTCTTGCCCTTGACCCACTCGGTCACGAGCGAGCTGGAGGCGATGGCGGAGCCGCAGCCGTAGGTCTTGAAGCGCGCGTCCTCGATCACGCCCGTCTGCGGGTTGACCTTGATCTGCAGCTTCATCACGTCGCCGCAGGCGGGCGCGCCGACCATGCCGGTGCCCACGCTCTCGTCGCCCTTTTCGAAGGAACCGACGTTGCGGGGATTTTCATAGTGCTCGACGACTTTTTGCGAATAGGCCATGGTGGTACTCCGTGATTCGTTTCTTCAGTGGGCGGTCCACTGGATGGTGCTGATGTCGATGCCGTCCTGGTACATCTCCCAGAGCGGGCTCAGCTCGCGCAGCTTCGCCACGTTCTGCTTGATGGTGGCGATCGCGTAGTCGATCTCTTCCTCGGTGGTGAAGCGGCCGATGGTCATGCGCAGGCTGCTGTGGGCAAGCTCGTCGCTGCGGCCCAGGGCGCGCAGCACGTAGCTGGGTTCCAGCGAGGCCGAGGTGCAGGCCGAGCCCGACGACACGGCCAGGCCCTTGATGCCCATGATCAGCGACTCGCCTTCGACGAAGTTGAAGCTGATGTTCAGGTTCTGCGGCACGCGGTGCTCGAGGTTGCCGTTGACGAACACCTGCTCGATGTCCTTCAGGCCGTCCAGCAGGCGCTGCTGCAGCTTGCGGGCGTGCTCGGCGTCCTTGTGCATCTCTTCCTTCGCGATGCGGAAGGCCTCGCCCATGCCGACGATCTGGTGCGTGGGCAAGGTGCCCGAGCGCATGCCGCGCTCGTGGCCGCCGCCGTGCATCTGCGCTTCCAGGCGGATGCGGGGCTTGCGGCGCACGTAGAGGGCGCCGATGCCCTTGGGGCCGTAGGTCTTGTGCGAGGCCAGGCTCATCAGGTCGACCGGCAGCTTCTTCATGTCGATCTCGACCTTGCCGGTGGCCTGGGCGGCGTCGACGTGGAAGATCACGTTCTTCTCGCGGCAGATGTTGCCGATGGCCATGATGTCCTGGATGACGCCGATCTCGTTGTTGACGAACATGACCGAGGCCAGGATGGTGTCCGGGCGGATCGCCGCCTTGAACGCCTCCAGGTCCAGCATGCCGTCTTCCTGCACCTCGAGGTAGGTCACCTCGAAGCCCTGGCGCTCCAGCTCGCGCATGGTGTCCAGCACCGCCTTGTGCTCGGTCTTCACCGTGATCAGGTGCTTGCCGCGCGACTGGTAGAAGTGCGCCGCGCCCTTGATCGCCAGGTTGTTCGACTCGGTGGCGCCGGAGGTCCAGACGATCTCGCGCGGGTCGGCGGCTATCAGGTCGGCGACGTAGCCGCGCGCCTTCTCGACCGCTTCTTCCGCTTCCCAGCCCCACGCGTGGCTGCGCGAAGCCGGGTTGCCGAAGTGCTCGCGCAGCCAGGGGATCATGGCGTCGACCACGCGCGGGTCGACCGGCGTCGTCGCGCCGTAGTCCATGTAGATCGGGAAATGAGGCGTCATGTCCATTTGCTGGCTCTTCTTGGCTGGCGGGTTGCTCTTACTGCTTGGCGAAGGAATTGCCGAGCGCGAACACCGAGTTCGGCGCGTTCACGCGGATCGGCTTGACCACGGGCTGGCTCGAGATGGCCCGCTTGGTGGCCGGCTTGTCCTCGATCTGGATGCCCTTGGCGAGCTGGTCGTCCACCAGCTTCTGCAGCGTGATGGAGTCCAGGAATTCCACCATGCGCTGGTTCAGCGCGGCCCACAGCTCGTGCGTCATGCAGCGGCCGCCATCGCCCTGGCAGTTTTCCTTGCCGCCGCACTGGGTGGCATCGATTGGCTCGTCGACCGACACGATGATGTCGGCGACGGTGATTTCGGTGGCCTTGCGGCCCAGCGTGTAGCCGCCGCCCGGGCCCCGCGTGGACTCCACGAGTTCATGGCGGCGCAGCTTGCCGAACAGCTGCTCCAGGTAGGACAGCGAGATCTGCTGGCGCTGGCTGATGGCCGCGAGCGTGACCGGCCCGTTGTTCTGGCGCAGGGCCAGGTCGATCATTGCGGTGACCGCAAAGCGGCCTTTGGTAGTGAGACGCATCGTCAGCTCCTTTTGCTGGCTTGGCTTCCATACCCCGGCAACGCCCGCTGCCGAGGCCGTCTCCACCCATGTTCCGGCTTGTTCCGCCGGCCCTCTGCCGGCACTCGCGGCCGGCTCAGTTCGTCGTTTTCTTGGGTTCCTGACTGTTTCCGTCAAGTATACCCGAAAACCCAGCTCCGAGCTCGGGTACTCCGGGCTTTCTGCGGTGCAGCAAGGCAACCGTCAGGTCTGGCTTCGCTCAGCCCGTGAGGACCTGCCCACCGGACGGCGCAACGGCCGGCCCTTCCTTGATGTATGGGCGGCGCAGCCGGAGGAAAGGGGACTCGACGAACGTGTAGCTGAGCCAGGCCGGTACGAACATGAAAGCGTAGAAGAGCACCGTCCAGGCCAGCGCCAGGTAGATGTTCGAAATCGCCATGACATGCGTGTGCACGTACCTGGTCGCCTCGAACACGAAGAAGAAGTGCAGCAGGTAGATCGAGTAGGAAAGTTCGCCGAAGCGCGCCAGGGTGCGCGAGAACCACCCTGCTCCCGGCGTGAACGAGCTTTCGTACCAGGCGATGAGCAAGCCGTAGGCGGCGCCCTCGAGGGTCGGCAGGACGATCCAGAAGGGGCTCGGCGAGGGATAGACCGGCAGGTTGTCGAACCCGCCGCGCAAGTCGAACAGCCAGTACATCGCGCTGAACAGGAGGAAGACGCCCGCGGCGACCACGTGCCGGCCGGTGAAGATGCGGCGCGCATGGAAGAAGAACATCCCCAGCGCGAACTGGTCGAACCGCCCCACCAGGCTCCAGTACGCGGGACCCTGGACCTGGCCGAGGCGCCACCACAGCACGGCGCGCAGCAGGACCGCGGCGGCGACCAGGCCCAGGAGCCACGCCGGCGAGCGGCGCGCGGCCAGCAGCAGCAAGGGCAGGATCAGGTAGAAATGCGCCTCGACCGTGATCGACCAGGCCCCGTTGGGCAACACCGGCCAATACGTTCCGCGCCCCATCGCCTTGAGGTACTCGCCGACGGTGATCGCCCCCGCGTGCACCCACATCGCGCCCACGATGGCCAGGACCAGCAGCAGCAGCGGCAGCAGGCGCAGCGCGCGATTCAGCAGGAAGGCGCCGTAGTCGATCCGGCGCGTGCCTATGAGCTTGGCAAACAGGTAGCCGCTCAGGGTCATGAACAGGGCGACGCCCGTGTGCCCTTCGTCGAGCAGCGCAAGAGGGAAGAAGTTGGGCGCGCCCCGCATGGGGACCGGCCCGCCCGCGAATCCGTGGAAGAAGTGCCAGGCGATGACGATGAAGACCGCCACCGCGCGCACATGATCGAGAGCGGCGTAATGCGCGCCGCTTGAGGACTTCATAGCGCGCGGATCATAGCAGCGCTCAGGCCTTCTTCTTGCCTCCCTCGGGCACCACGATGCTGTCGTGCGGCGCCGCGCCGAAGGCCTGCTCCTTCAGCAGCGCCAGCTGGTCGCGCACCCGCGCCGCCTTCTCGAATTCGAGGTTGCGCGCATGTTCCAGCATCTGCTTTTCCAGCCGCTTGATTTCCTTGGAGATGTCCTTCTCGGACATGTCCTCCACCATCGCGCGCTGCAGCTCCTGCTTCTCCTGCTCCTTGCTGGCCTTCTCGCTGTAGACGCCGTCGATCAGGTCGCGCACTTCCTTCTTGATGCTGCGCGGCGTGATGCCGTGCGCCAGGTTGTGGGCGACCTGCTTCTCGCGCCGGCGCTCGGTCTCGCCGATGGCCTTCTTCATCGAGTCGGTCATGCGGTCGGCGTAGAGGATGGCGCGGCCGTTCAGGTTGCGCGCCGCGCGGCCTATGGTCTGGATCAGCGAGCGCTCGGCGCGCAGGAAGCCTTCCTTGTCGGCGTCCAGGATGGCCACCAGAGAGACCTCGGGGATGTCCAGGCCCTCGCGCAGCAGGTTGATGCCCACCAGCACGTCGAATTGGCCCAGGCGCAGGTCGCGGATGATCTCCACCCGCTCCACGGTGTCCACGTCGCTGTGCAGGTAGCGCACCTTGACGCCATTGTCGGCCAGGTAATCGGTCAGCTGTTCCGCCATCCGCTTGGTCAGGGTGGTGATCAGCACGCGCTCGTTCTTCTCCACGCGGATGCGGATCTCCTGCAGCACGTCGTCGACCTGGTGGGTGGCCGGCCGCACCTCCACCTCGGGATCGATCAGGCCGGTGGGGCGCACCAGCTGCTCCACCACCGCGTCGCCGGCATGGGTCTTCTCGTAATCGGCCGGCGTGGCCGAGACGAAGATCACCTGCCGCATGCGGGTCTCGAACTCCTCCAGCCGCAGCGGCCGGTTGTCCAGCGCCGAAGGCAGGCGGAAGCCGTATTCCACCAGCACCGTCTTGCGCGCGCGGTCGCCGTTGTACATGCCGCCCAGCTGGCCCATCATCTGGTGGCTCTCGTCCAGGAACATCAGCGAGTCCTTGGGCAGGTAATCCGTCAGCGTGGAAGGCGGCGCCCCGGGCGGCGCGCCCGAGAGATGGCGCGTGTAGTTCTCGATGCCCTTGCAGTGGCCCAGCTCGGCGAGCATTTCCAGGTCGAAACGGGTGCGCTGCTCCAGGCGCTGCGCCTCCACCAGCTTGCCGTCGGCGACGAACTGCTTCAGCCGATCGGCCAGCTCCAGCTTGATCGACTCCACCGCCGACATCACCTTCTCGCGCGGCGTCACGTAGTGGCTGGACGGGTAGACCGTGAAGCGCGGCACCTTCTGGCGGATGCGGCCGGTGAGCGGATCGAACAGCTGCAGCGACTCGACTTCGTCGTCGAAGAGCTCGAGCCGGATCGCCAGCTCGGAGTGTTCGGCCGGGAAGATGTCGATGGTGTCGCCGCGCACGCGGAACGTGCCGCGCGAGAAGTCGTTCTCGTTGCGCTGGTACTGCATGCGAATCAGCTGGCCGATCACGTCGCGCTGGCCGATCTTGTCGCCCACGCGGACGATGAAGCGCATCTGCGTGTAGTCCTCGGGGGCGCCGATGCCGTAGATCGCCGACACCGTCGCCACGATCACCACGTCGCGCCGCTCCAGCACGCTCTTGGTGGCTGACAGGCGCATCTGCTCGATGTGCTCGTTGATCGAGCTGTCCTTCTCGATGAACAGGTCGCGCTGCGGCACGTAGGCTTCGGGCTGGTAGTAGTCGTAGTAGCTGACGAAGTACTCCACGGCGTTCTTCGGGAAGAACTCGCGGAACTCCGAATACAGCTGCGCCGCCAGCGTCTTGTTGGGCGCGAACACGATCGCCGGCCGCCCGAGCCGCGCGATCACGTTGGCCATGGTGAAGGTCTTGCCGGAGCCGGTGACGCCCAGCAGGGTCTGGAACACCTCGCCGTCCTGCACGCCTTCCACCAGCTTGTCGATCGCCTGCGGCTGGTCGCCCGCCGGCGGATAAGGCATGTAGAGCTCGAAGGGGGAGCCCGGAAAGGTGACGAATTCGCCCGCCTTCTCGGCCGCCTTCTCGTCCGTCTTCTGGTCCTTTTTGGCCTCGGCGGCCTTGGGAATTGCACTCATGCGGGTAAGTCTCTAGGGCTAGCCATTAAAATTGCGGGCAGCCGGCCAGCTTACGACAGGCCGGGCGTTCTTGCCACCGTCCACTAGGAACCCCATGTCTCTCTTCACCGCCGTCGAAATGGCGCCCCGCGACCCGATCCTGGGCCTGACCGAGCAATACGTCGCCGACACCAACTCCAAGAAGGTGAACCTGGGCGTGGGCGTCTATTACGACGACAACGGCAAGCTGCCGTTGCTGGAGTGCGTGCAGAAGGCGGAAGAGAAGATGATGGCGGCCCATGCGGCGCGCGGCTACCTGCCCATCGACGGCATCGCGGCGTACGACGCGGCCGTCAAGAGCCTGGTATTTGGGGCCGAAAGCGAGGCGGTCAAGAGCGGCCGCGTCGCCACCGTGCAAGGCCTGGGCGGCACCGGCGCGCTGAAGGTCGGCGCGGACTTCCTGAAGAAGCTCAACCCCGCGGCCAAGGTCCTGATCAGCGACCCGAGCTGGGAGAACCACCGCGCCCTGTTCACCCAGGCCGGCTTCCCGGTCGAAACCTATCCCTACTACGACGCGGCCAAGCGCGGCATCAACTTCGACGGCATGCTGACCGCGCTGAACACCGCGGCCGCCGGCACCATCGTCGTGTTGCACGCCTGCTGCCACAACCCCACCGGCTACGACCTGACGCCCGCCCAGTGGGACCAGGTGGTCGCCGCGGTCAAGGCGCGCAAGCTGGTCGCCTTCCTCGACATGGCGTACCAGGGCTTCGGCCAGGGCATCGCCGAAGACGGCGTGGCGGTGCAGAAGTTCATCGCCTCCGGCGAGAACTTCTTCGTGTCGACCTCCTTCTCCAAGAGCCTGAGCCTGTACGGCGAGCGCGTGGGCGCCCTCTCGGTGCTGTGCCAGGACAAGGAAGAATGCGCGCGGGTGCTGTCGCAGCTGAAGATCGTGATCCGCACCAACTACAGCAGCCCGCAGATCCACGGCGGCCAGATCGCAGCGACCATCCTCAACACGCCCGAACTGCGCGCGCTGTGGGAGAAGGAACTGGCTGCGATGCGCGTGCGCATCAAGGAAATGCGCGTCTCGCTGGTCGAGAAGCTCAAGGCCGCCGGCGTGAAGCAGGACATGGGCTTCATCGCGCAGCAGGTCGGCATGTTCAGCTATTCCGGCCTGAGCAAGGACCAGATGGTGCGCCTGCGCGACGAGTTCGGCGTGTACGGCATCGACAGCGGCCGGATCTGCGTGGCGGCGCTGAACACGAAGAACATCGACTACGTTGCCGGCGCCATCGCCAAGGTGATGCAGTAAGCACAACCGGCCGCCTTGTCATTGCGGGCCTGACCCGCAATCCAGCGACGGCGGTCGATCGAGTGCGGAGCTGGATCCCGGGTCAAGCCCGGGATGACAAGCTCAAGACCAGACCACCGACCGCATCGCCATCGACATGGACTGATAACGGTCGTTGAAGAAGCGCACCTTGTCGCGCGGCTCCGCCGCCCCGGCCGCCGTCAGCAGCGGCAGGAAGTGGTCGTACGTGGGATGCGCAGCTTCCGCCAACGCCCCGAGCTTCTGGAACTCCGCCAGCTCCTTCAACGCGCCCTTCTCGATCAACGCCGCCGTCTTCCGATCGAACTCGTACGCCCAGTCATACGCCTGCATCGCGCTCGCCCCGCGCTTGCTCGCACGCAGGTTGTGCACGATGTTGCCGCTGCCCACCACCAGCACGCCGCGCTCGCGCAGCGCCCGCAACTGCCGGCCCAGTGCGTAGTGCGCCTGCGGGGTTTGCGAATAGTCGATGCTCAATTGCACGACCGGGATGTCGGCTTGGGGGAACATCGGCTTCAGCACCGACCAGGTCCCGTGGTCGTAGCCCCATTCGTGGTCGTCCAGGCCCGCGCCCAGGCCGCCGGCGATTTCACGCGCGACGGCGGGCGCGCCGGGCGCCGGGTACTCCTGGTCGAACAGCTCCTGCGGAAATCCGCCGAAATCGTGAATCGTGCGCGGCTGGGCCATTGCCGTCAGGCGGAAGCCAGGCGTGATCCAGTGCGCCGAGATGCACAGGATCAATTGCGGCTTGGGGTAGGTCTTGCCGAATTCCGTGCCCAGCGCCTGCCAGCTGCGGCGGAACTCGTTCTCGGTGATCGCGTTCATCGGGCTGCCGTGGCCCAGGAACAGCACCGGCAGCCTCGGGCTGGCGCGCAATTTTTCCGCGGCGGAGGTCGCCGCCTGCAGCGTGCCCAGCAGCGACGAACCCGCCAGGGCTGCGGCCCCGGCGATCCAGTTTCTTCTCTTCATGTCAGCCTTGTCGTTGTGCTGTCCCATCCGAGACATTCCAAGCTCTAGAGTTCCCAACCCATCCGTAGTTTCACCTGACCACGCTTGCGCTTCCACTGGTATATTGCACTGCAACAACACCTACCCAACGCAGAATGCTCTACCAGATCTACGAAGCGCAGCGGTCCCTCATGGAACCGTTTGCCGATTTCGCGCAGGCTGCGTCCAAGCTTTACAGCAACCCGCTCTCGCCTTTCGGCCAGAACCCGTTCGCCCAGCGCATTTCGGCCGGCTACGACCTGCTGTATCGCCTGGGCAAAGACTACGAGAAGCCGTCCTTCGACATCAAGACCGTCGACGTCGACGGCACCGACGTCGTCATCTACGAATCGGTCGCGATCGACAAGCCCTTCTGCGAACTGCGCCGCTTCAAGCGCTTCACGGACGACTCCGCCACGCTCGACAAGCTCAAGGGCCAGCCCGCCGTGCTGGTCGTCGCGCCCTTGTCCGGCCACTACGCCACGCTGCTGCGCGACACCGTGCGCTCGCTGCTGCGCGACCACAAGGTCTACATCACCGACTGGAAGAACGCCCGCATGGTGCCGCTGGAAGACGGCGCCTTCCACCTGGACGACTACGTCAACTATGTCCAGGAATTCATCCGCCACCTGCAGGGCCACTACGGCAACTGCCACGTGATCAGCGTCTGCCAGCCCACCGTGCCGGTGCTGGCCGCGGTGTCGCTGATGGCCTCGCGCGGCGAGACCACGCCCCTGACGATGACCATGATGGGTGGCCCGATCGACGCGCGCAAGTCGCCGACGGCCGTCAACAACCTGGCGATGAACAAGAGCCACGACTGGTTCGAGAACAACGTCATCTACCGCGTGCCGACCAACTTCCCGGGCGCCGGGCGCCGCGTGTATCCCGGCTTCCTGCAGCACTCCGGCTTCGTGGCGATGAACCCCGACCGCCACCTCTCCAGCCACTACGACTACTTCAAGCACCTGATCGCCGGCGACGACGCCAGCGCCGAGGCGCACCGCCAGTTCTACGACGAGTACAACGCGGTGCTGGACATGGATGCGGACTACTACCTCGAGACCATCGAGACGGTGTTCCAGGAGTTCAAGCTGGTCAACGGCACCTGGGAAGTCCGAAACCCGGAAGGCGAGCTCGAACTGGTGCGGCCCGAGGACATCAAGACCACGGCGCACTTCACCATCGAAGGCGAACTGGACGACATCTCCGGCAGCGGCCAGACCGAAGCCGCCCACGCGCTCTGCTACAACGTGCCGAAGGCGCGCCAGAAGCACCTGGAGGTGAAGGGCGCGGGCCACTACGGCATCTTCAGCGGCCGCCGCTGGCGCGACGTGGTCTATCCGCAGGTGCGCGACTTCATCCAGCAGTTCAACGTGGTGCCCGCCGCCCGCGGCGCGAGCCGCGCTCCGGCCAGGCAGGCCGCGGCGCGCAAGTCCGCGAAGACGGCGCGCACCACCGCGAAATGAATGCACTGGCGGCGCGCCTGCACGCCGCCCTGCCGCAGACGCAGTGCACGCGCTGCGGCTATCCCGATTGCGCCGGCTACGCCGCCGCCATGGCCGAGGGCGCCGCGGAGATCAACCAATGCCCGCCCGGCGGCCAGGAAGGCGTCGCGCGCCTCTCCGCGCTGACGGGCCGCCCCGCCCTGCCCCTGAATCCCGCCAACGGCGTCGAAGGCCCGCGCACGCTGGCCGTGATCGACGAGGGCTGGTGCATCGGCTGCACGCTCTGCCTCGACGCCTGCCCCACGGATGCGATCCTCGGCGGCAACAAGCGCATGCACACGGTGATCGAGGAGCACTGCACCGGTTGCGAACTGTGCGTGCCGGTGTGTCCCGTGGATTGCATTTCGCTGATCAACGCCAGCGGCGAGCGCACCGGCTGGGACGCCTGGTCGGAAGCCGACGCAGAGCGCGCCCTGCAGCGCTACGAGTTCCACCTGTTCCGCTACCGCCGCGCCGAGGGCGAGAACGCGCAGCGGCTCGAGGCCAAGGCGCAGGCGAAGCTCGCCGACCTGGCAGCCCAGACGAAGGGCGAGGACCTGGACCGCAAGCGTTCGGTCATCGAAGCGGCACTGGCGCGCGCGCGGGCGAAGCGCTCAACCTAGCGCGTCGTTCACCTGCTCGTTGAATTCGGCTTGGCTCAGGGCCGTGCCGATCTCGCGCGGCAAGGCGTCGCGCACGGAGAACACGCCCAGGATCTTCCGGTCCGGACTCACGATCGGCAGGTGGCGGAAACCGCGTTCCAGCATGATGAGCACGGCATCCGACACCTTGGTCTCGGGCGCCACGCAGACCGGGTGCGTGGTCATCACCTCGCTGGCCGGCGTCTTCTTCGGGTCGAGCGCGCGCGCCACCAGGCGGGTCATGAGGTCGCGCTCCGTCAGGATGCCCAGCAGCTTGTCGGGCGGCTCCATCACGAGAATGCTGCCGCAGTTGGCGCGGGTCATGGCGCATGCGGCTTCCCAGACGCTGGCATGCGGGCCGCAGCTCAGCACGTGCTTCTGCGAAAGCGACTGGAACACCGTGCGTTCGGCCATCGATGGCTCCTTCGCGCTCTACCGGAGTGCGGCATTGATTTTCGCCAAAGCGGTCGCGCCTGGACAGAGCTCATTCGCATCCAGGGCATTCAGCGGACGAGCGGTCGTGTTCAGCGCGGTGTGCAGGTCCGTCGCCAGCGGGTCGACGTAAAGCAGCCCGGTCACGATCTCGCCGCGCGCCTGGTGCGACTGCATGAAAGCCATGGCGGCGAAACGGTCGGTCGCGTCGTAGTCGGCATGCAGGCTGCGCAGGCGCAGCAGGCTGCCGTCGTGCTGGCGCACGTCGACCGCTTCGCCCGGCGCCATCTCGGCCGTGATCTCCTCGCGCGAGGAGATGAAGTCGATGCGGCTGACGGCCTCGTTGTGCTCGCGCACGTAGTCGTAGCTCTTGGTGCTGCCGGGGTGGTTGTTGAAGGCGACGCATGGACTGATCACGTCGATGAAGGCCGCCCCGCCATGCGCCATCGCGCCCTTGATCAGCGGCACCAGCTGGGCCTTGTTGCCTGAGAAGCTGCGGCCGACATAAGTGGCACCGAGTTGCAGCGCCATCGCCACGAGGTCGACCGGGCTGTCGCTGTTGACCACGCCCTTCTTGCTCTTGCTGCCGCTGTCGGCGGTGGCCGAGAACTGGCCCTTGGTGAGGCCATAGACGCCGTTGTTCTCCACGATGTAGGCCATTCGCACGCCCCGGCGCATCGCATGGGCGAACTGGCCGAGTCCGATCGAGGCCGAGTCGCCATCGCCCGAGACGCCCAGGTACAGCAGGTCGCGGTTGGCGAGGTTGGCGCCGGTCAGCACCGAGGGCATGCGGCCGTGCACGGTATTGAAGCCGTGCGAGGCGCCGAGGAAGTAGTCCGGCGTCTTCGAGCTGCAGCCTATGCCGCTCAACTTGGCCACGCGGTGCGGCTCGATGTCCAGCTCCCAGCAGGCCTGGATGATCGCGGCGGAGATCGAATCGTGGCCGCAGCCGGCGCAAAGCGTGGAGATCTTGCCTTCGTAGTCGCGCCGCGTGTAGCCGACCTTGTTGCGCTCCAGCGTCGGATGCCGCAGCGGCGGCTTGGCGATATAGGTCATGCCGCGGTCTCCCTGTGTGCCTGCATGTGCGCGGTGATGGCGCCGGTGATGAAGCGCGCGGTGATCGGCGTGCCGTCGTAGTGCAGCACCTTCACCAGCCGCTGCGGCGCGATGTCCAGTTCGGTCATGAGCAGCGTGCGCATCTGGGCGTCGCGGTTCTGCTCGACGACGAACACGTGCTCGTGGCGGGCGATGAAGTCGACGACATCGTCGTTGAAGGGGAAGGCGCGCACGCGCAGCGCGTCGAGCGCGATGCCTTCGGCGGCCAGCACCTCCAGCGCTTCCTGCATGGCGGGACTGGTCGAACCGAAATACAGCACGCCGAGCGGCGTTTCCCGGTCCGCGCGTTTCAGCACCGGCTTCGGCACCAGGGTCGCCGCGGTCGCGAACTTGCGCAGCAGCCGCTCCATGTTGTAGACGTAGTCCGGCCCCCGCTCGGAGTAGCGCGCATACGGGTCGCGCGTCGTGCCGCGGGTGAAGTAGGAGCCCTTGGTGGGATGCGTGCCGGGCAGCGTGCGCCAGGGCACGCCGTCGCCGTCGACGTCCTTGTAGCGCCCGAAGTCGCGTCCGGCCTCCAGCTCCGCGGCGCTCATCACCTTGCCGCGGTCGTAGGCGCCTTCCTTCCATTGGAAGGGACGGCAAAGCCGCTGGTTCATCCCGATGTCCAGGTCGGTCATCAGGAACACGGGCGTCTGCAGGCGGTCGGCCAGGTCCAGCGCCAGCGCCGCCTGCTCGAAGCACTCGTGCGGATCTTCCGGGAACAGCAGCACGTGCTTGGTGTCGCCGTGCGAGGCATAGGCGCAGGCGAGGATGTCGGCCTGCTGCGTGCGCGTGGGCATCCCGGTGGACGGGCCGCCGCGCTGCACGTTGATGATGGTGATCGGGATCTCGGCGAAGTACGCCAAGCCGATGAACTCGGTCATCAGCGACACGCCGGGCCCGGAGGTGGCGGTGAAGGCGCGCGCGCCGTTCCACCCGGCCCCGACGACCATGCCGATGGAGGCGATCTCGTCTTCGGCCTGGACGATGGCATAGCGGTTCTGGCCGCTCTCCGTGTCCACGCGGTAGCGGCCGCAATAGCGCTGGAAGGCTTCCGCCACGGAGGATGAAGGCGTGATCGGGTACCAGGCCGCCACCGTCGCGCCGCCGTAGACGCAACCCAGCGCCGCGGCGCTGTTGCCGTCGACGAAGATCTGGTCGCCCACGCGGTCGGCCCGCTGCACGCGCAGGCCGATGGGCGCCAGGTGCTCCTGCGCGAACTCGCGCCCGAGCTGCAGCGCCTGCACGTTGGAAGCGAGCAGCTTTTCCTTGCCCTTGTACTGCTCGCCGAACAGCTTCTCGATCACCGCAGGATCGATCCCGAGCAGCACCGACAGCGCGCCCACGTAAACGATGTTCTTGAACAGCTGGCGCTGGCGGGGATCGGCGTAGACCGCGTTGCAGATCTCGGTGAGCGGCATGCCGATCACGTGGATGTCGGGGCGGAACCGGTCCGGCGGCAGCGGCCGCGTGTTGTCGTAGAAGAGGTAGCCGCCCGGCGACAGCTCCGCCACGTCGGCGTCCCAGGTCTGCGGGTTCATCGCCACCATCATGTCGACGCCGCCGCGCCGCCCCAGCCAGCCCTGCTCGCTCACGCGCACCTCGTACCAGGTCGGCAGGCCCTGGATGTTGCTGGGAAAGATGTTGCGCGGGCTGACCGGCACGCCCATGCGCAGGATCGCCTTGGCGAACAGTTCATTGGCGGACGCCGAACCGGACCCGTTGACGTTGGCGAACTTGACGACGAAATCGTTGACCGCTTCGATCCGGTTCATGCGACTGCCTCCTGCCGGGCCGGCGTCCGCTTGGCCATCCCCGCCACCGCCGACTGGAACAGGAACTTCTGCATGTCCCAGGCGCCGGTGGGGCAGCGCTCGGCGCACAGGCCGCAGTGCAGGCAGACGTCTTCGTCCTTGACCATCACGCGCCCCGTCTTCAGTTCGTCCGACACGTACAGCGCCTGCAGCAGGTTGAGCGCCGGGGCCTTCAGCTGCGTGCGCAGTTCAGGCTCCTCGGCGTTGCCGGTGAAGGAGATGCAGTCCATCGGGCAGATGTCGACGCAGGCGTCGCACTCGATGCAGGTGCCGGCGTTGAACACCGTCTGCACGTCGCAGTTCAGGCAGCGCTGCGCTTCGCGGAAAGCGGTGGCGGCATCGAAACCCAGTTCCACCTCCACCTTGATGCTGGCCAGCGCCATTTCCGCCTTGGCCCAGGGCACCTTGAAGCGGGCGTCGAGCGAGGTCGAATTGTCGTAGCTCCACTCGTGGATGCCCATCTTCTGCGACATCAGGTTCACGGTGGGTGGCGGGCGCTCGGTGGGACTGGCGCCGCGCAGCAGCTGGTCGATCGAGATCGCCGCCTCGTGGCCGTGCGCCACAGCGGTGATGATGTTCTTGGGCCCCAGCGCGGCGTCGCCGCCGAAGAAGACATTGGGCACGGTGGAACGGAAGGTGCCGGGCTGCAGCTGCGGCAGGCCCCACTTGTCGAAGGCGATGCCGCAGTCGCGTTCTATCCAGGGGAAGGAGTTCTCCTGCCCCACCGCGACCAGCACCTCGTCGCATTCGAAGACCGCATCCGGCTCGCCGGTGGGCACCAGCTGGCGCTTGCCCTGCGCGTCGTACTCGGCGCGCACCAGCTCGAAAGCCATGCCCACCAGCCGTCCGTTCTCGTGGAGGAAGGCCTTGGGCACGTGGTAGTTGAGGATGGGGATGCCTTCGTGCATCGCATCTTCCTTCTCCCAGGGCGAGGCCTTCATCTCCTCGAAGCCGCTGCGCACGATCACCTTGACGTCGGTGCCGCCCAGGCGGCGGGCCGAGCGGCAGCAGTCCATCGCGGTGTTGCCGCCCCCGAGCACGATCACGCGCTTGCCGATCTGCGTGACGTGGCCGAAGGACACCGAGGCGAGCCAGTCGATGCCGATGTGGATCTGCCCGGCAGCCTCCTGCCTTCCGGGCAGCTCGAGGTCGCGCCCGCGCGGCGCGCCGCAGCCGACGAAGACCGCGTCGTAGCCCTCGGCCAGCAGCGCCTTCATCGAGTCTATGCGGCGGCCGGCGACGAACTCCACGCCGAGGTCGAGGATGTAGCCGCACTCCTCGTCGATCACTTCTTCCGGCAGCCGGAAGCGCGGCACCTGCGTGCGCATGAAGCCGCCCGGCTTGGCTTCGCCCTCGAACACCGTGACTTCGTAGCCCAGCGGCGCCAAGTCGCGCGCGACGGTCAGCGAGGCCGGGCCGCCACCCACGCAGGCGATGCGCTTGCCGTTGGAGGCAACGCGCGCCGGCATGCGATGCCGCACGTCGTCCTTCATGTCGGCGGCCACGCGCTTGAGCCGGCAGATCGCCACCGGTTCCGGATCGCCGGCGTTGTTCTCCTCGACGCGGCCGCGGCGGCAGGCCGGCTCGCAAGGCCGGTCGCACGTTCGCCCGAGGATGCCGGGGAAGACGTTGGACACCCAGTTCACCATGTAGGCGTCGCCGTAGCGGCCCTGGGCGATCAGGCGGATGTATTCGGGAACCGGCGTGTGCGCGGGGCAGGCCCACTGGCAATCCACGACCTTGTGGAAATACGCGGGGTCGGCAATGTTCGTCGGCTGCATGGGCCTCCTGGCGGCACTGTCTCCTGTGCCGCGGGCCAGTCTACGCCGGTCGCGTGAAGTGCGCTGCTACGGGATTCCCCCGATCACAAAACGCCCGCGCTGGGCTCAGCCCGAATGCGGCCCGCCGTCGGCGCCCGCCACGCGCGTCGGCTTGCCCACGCGCGCCAACCACTTCGCCGCGAAATTGATGCCGGTGACCGGTGCGCCGAAGAAGTTGCCTTGCGCCTGGTCCCAGCCGTTCTTCTTCAGGAAGGCCACCTGCTGCGCGCTGTCGACGCCCGTCGCCACGCAGTTCAGCTTGAGGCGGCGCGCCAGGTCGCCGATGCCCAGCACCATGGCCGCCACCGTGGGGTCCTTGTCCAGGTCGCGCATGAAGGAAGCATCGACCTTGATCTCGTCGACCTGCAGCTTGCGCAGCTGCGCCACGGAGGCCGTGGCGCCGAAGCGGTCCAGCGCGATCCGCATCCCCTTCTTGCGCAGCGCCACGATCGCCGCGGTGTCCCGCTGCGCCACGTTGGCGTCGGCCGGCAGCTGCTGCAGTTCCAGCACCAGCAGGCGCGGGTCCATGCCGCCGCTCAGCGCCGCGTTCACCAGGTAAGCCAGGTCGCGCAGCTGGATCTGCCCGAGCGAGGCCTTCACCGCCACCGGCACGGCCTGCAGGCTCGCCGTCTTCCAGTTGCGCGAGTGCTTGTGCACCTGCTCGAACACCCACTCGGTCAGCGCCACGTCCATCTCGGACGTGCCGGCCAGGTCCATCAGCTCGTCGCCCTCGATGACGCGGCCGGAAGGATGGTTCCAGCGCACCAGGGCCTGGGCCGCCACCAGCCGGCCGGTGGAAAGCTCCACGCGCGGCTTGAACAGCAGCTCGATCTGGTCGCGGCTCACCGCATGGCGCAGCTCCGCGCCGAGGTCGAGACGCGCCTGCGCCTGTTCGGTGAAGCGCGGCGAGAAGAACTCGTAGCGGTGCGGGCCGGCCTGCTTGGCGTGGCGCAGCGCCAGGCCGGCATTGCGCATCAGCACGTCGGCGTCGCTGCCGTCGGTGGGGAACACGGAGACGCCGACGCTGCAGGTCACGAAGACCTCGGGCGCGCCGGGCCGCTGGAAGCTGACCGTGGCGTCCTCGAGGATGCGGTTGATGAAGGCGGCGGCGCTGTGGATGCCGTCCATGTAGGGGATCAGCACCGCGAACTCGTCGCCGTCGAAGCGGTACAGCGTCGGGTTGGCGATATCCGAGCTCAGCTCGCCGCCGGCCTCGGTCTGCACGCAGCTGGCCAGGCGCTTGGCGACGCGTTGCAGCAACTGGTCGCCCACCACGCGGCCGAGCGCATCGTTCACGCGGCCGAGGCCGTCCACGCCCACGTGCAGGAAGGCGCCGGAGCTGCCTTCGGCGCGCGCCAGCCCCAGCAGGGCCGCCGCTTCCTTGCGATAGCGCTGCTTGTTCGGCAGGCCGGTCAGCGCATCGTGGTAGCCCAGGTAGTCGCGGTACGCGCTGGCCGCCAGCGTGTTGCGGATGCGCAGGCCCAGCTCGCTCGGGTCGACCGGCTTCGAGAGGAAGTCCATCGCGCCCAGCGCCAGCGCCTTCAGCTTCACCTGCGGGTCGATGCTGCTGGTGAGCACGATCACCGGGATGTGGCGCGCGATCGGGTCGTCGCGCATCTCGGCCAGGATGTCGAGGCCGCTCACCTTGGGCATGCTCAGGTCCAGCAGCAGCACGCCGGGGCGCTCCTTGCGCAGCATGGCCATCGCGCCCTCGGGCTCGTCGGTGTGGACGAAGTGCGTGTAGCCGGCTTCCATCAGGAAGGCCTGCGTCATCTCGATATTGAGCTGCTCGTCGTCGACCATCATGATCAACGCCTCCGACAGGCCGGCAACCGAGCGGTGCCGCCAGATCATCTCCTGCGGCGACAGCGCGCGCAGTTCCTGTTCGGAGAGCTTGTCCTCGCCGGGCGCGAAGACGGTGGGAAAACTCAGGGGCTCGGTGTCGAGGCTGCTTCGGCTGGACTGCGGGCCGGAGGAGGAATCGGTTGCCATTGGATACAGATTGTCCGTCAAACTTTAGCCTGCACCGCGTCGGGCACTTCCATCAGCAGACCCATTCGCACGATCCGTTGCAATACCGCCTCAGCGGCGGGATGATCGCCGCCCTTGGCAGCCGCTTCCAGCTCGCGCGCCGGCTCGGTGAAGGCGTCGTAGCCCACCGTCCCCGCGGCGCCGGCCAGCCAGTGCGCCAGCCTTTCCACTTCCGCCAGGTCGCCGTTTCCGAGCGCGTCGGCAGCCTGGCCCAGTTGCTGGTGCAGGCGCGCCGCGAACTTGCGCACGATGGGCGCGAGCTTGGGATTGCCGGCAAAACGCGATCGCACCGGACCGTCCGCGGAGGCCGGCAGCGCCGGCAGGTCGCCGAACACCGACACGCCCTGGAACGCGCTTTCCCTCGCCGCGACGCCGCCCAGCAGCTGCGCCACCCGCTGCAGCAGCAGGTCGATGTCGACCGGCTTGGTGAGGTAGGCCGTGCAGCCCGCGGCCAGCACTTCCTCTTCGTAACCCTTCATCGCATTGGCCGTCAGGGCGACGATGGGCACCTCGACGCCGCGCCGGCGCAACTCGCGCGTGGCCTCGTAGCCGTCCATCACCGGCATCTGCATGTCCATCAGCACCAGGTCGCACGACACCAGCGCCATCTTGTCCAGGGCCGCCTGGCCGTGCTCGGCCTCCTCGACCCACAGGCCCTGCTCCGCCAGCACCAGCGAGAGCAGTTCGCGGTTCTCGGCGCCGTCGTCCACCACCAGCACGCAGGCCGGCGGAATCTTCCAGCGCGTGCGCATGGGCGGCTCCTCGCCTTGCGCCGCCGCCGCAACCTCGGCGGCATCCAGCAGCGGCACGCCATCGAGCGCGCCGGCATCGAAGGTGAACAGCATGGTGGTGCCCACGCCCGGCTGGCTGGTGGCTGCCAGGTCGCCGCCCAGGGCGCGCGCCAGGCGCCGGCTGATCGCCAGGCCCAGGCCGGTGCCGCCGAAGCGCCGCGCGATCGAGGCGTCGGCTTGCGTGAAGGGATCGAACATGGCCTCGACCCGGGACGGATCCATGCCGATGCCGGTGTCGGTGACCTCGATGGTGTAGGTCGATCCCGTGCAGGAGAGCACCACTTCCACGCTGCCGTGCTCGGTGAACTTGACCGCGTTGCTCACCAGGTTCAGCACCACCTGGCGCAGCCGCGCCGGATCGGACTGCACGCGTTCGGGCACGCTGCCCAGCAGGCGCACGGTGAGCGCGATGCCCTTCTCCTGCGCCTTCAGGCCCAGCTCCGCCAGCGCGCCCTGCACCACCTTGTGCGGCTCGCAGGCGATCTTCTCCATCACCAGCTGGCCGGCTTCCACCTTGGACAGGTCGAGGATGTCGTTGATCAGCCCCAGCAGGTGGCGGCCGCTCGCGTGGATGGTGTCGAGATAGTGCGAGGACTCGCGCTCGCTCTTGCCGAAGCCGCGCCGCAGCAGCTCCGTGAAGCCGAGGATCGCGTTCATCGGGGTGCGGATCTCGTGGCTCATGTTGGCCAGGAACTCGCTCTTGGCCTGGTTGGCGGCCTCGGCCTCTTCCTTGGCGCTGCGCAGCTCGATGCGGCTTTGTTCCAGCTGCGTCACGTCCTCCAGGCTCACCAGCACGCCGGCGGCCTTGCCGCCCGCATCGAGCACGGGCGAGCAGTTCACCAGGAAGCTGCGCTGCCGGCCCGCGGTGTCGCGCAGCTTCAATTGCCGGTCGCGGTGCACGGTTCCCTCCGCCAGCGCCGCCGCCCAGGGAAACTCCTCGGGCCGCAGCGGCTGCCCCGCTGCGTCGAGCCACGGAATGGACGCCACCGGCTCGCCCATCATCTGTTCGTTGGTCTTGCCCAGCAGGCGCGTGAGTGTCTCGTTGGCCAACACCACGTTGCGCTTCTGGTCCACGACCACCAGGCCGCCCGTGAGCGAATCGAAGGCGGAGCGCACGCGCGAGGGAATCGCCTGCGCCGGATCGAGATGCCGCAGCACCCGGCTCAGGTAGACGTAGAACGCCAGCACGCACAGCGCGCCGCAGAACATCAGCAGGATGACGATCGGCATGTGCAGGATGCCTGCCAGGCCCGGCGGCGCGAGCGGCGCGAAGCGCATCTCCAGCTGGCCCCAGGGCTGGTCGCCCGCATGCAGCGACACCTGCACCTGCGCATCGCGCACCTGGCCGCTTTCCACCGGCACCCAGTTGCGCGCGTGTTCGCCGACCGCCAGCACCAGCCGGCCGTCGCGGGTGCGCAGCCCGATCGAGAGCAGGTCGTCGTTGCGCTTCTGGATGAAGCGCAGCACTTCTTCCAGCCGCGCGGGATCGGAGCCGCCCAGCAAGGCGGCGCTGCTTGCCGCGACCGACTCGGCCAGCGCCACGCGGCCTTCGCGCACCGCGCTCTGGCGATCGGGCACCAGGCCGAGGAAGGACGCCGCCAGCAGCGCGGTGCTGACGATCGAGGCCAGCCCGAGGCTGATGTAGGTCTTGGTGTTGAACAGCTTCACGCGAATCCTCGCAGCGGGTCGGGGGCCTGGTCCGCAGCGGGCGGCAAGGCTTCGTCGTCGTCTTCTTCCTCGTCGTCGCCGGTGCGGGCCAGCACCGGCAGCGGGTCGAGCAGGCGCCAGGCGGGCAGCGCCGACAGGTAGCTGCCGACCAGCACGCCACCGCGGATCAGCCAGAGCACGTAGACCACCGAGACGCCGAGCGACAGGCCGGCGACGGTGATGCTGGTACTGCGATCCAGGTTGAAATCTTCCTGCAGCTGCTTGCGCAGCCGGTTCACTTCCTCGACGAAGGCGCCGGCGCGCAAGGTCTGTTGCAGCTGCTGCACGCTCAGCCGGGTGACGCTGCCGTCGAGACCCTCGAAGCCCATGACCTTGAACTCCGCCGGCGCGCCGAAGGCTTCGACGCGCAGGTCGCGCAGTTCCTGCAGGGAGACCGGGATCAGCCGCGCCGATTCCGAGGGCAACTGCAGTTGCTGCGGCGCGAAGCCCATGACCTGCTGCGGTGCTTGCGCCAGACCTGCGGTGTTGCCGAAGGCGTCGCCGAGTGCCGCTTCCACGGTGCCGCCGGCACGGCCCGGGGCTGTTGCCGGCGCGGGCGCGGGAGCAGCGGCCGTTGCGGGCGCCGGGGCGGCGACCGGTGCCGGTGCGGGTGCAGGAGTCGGGGCTGGCGCGGGCGCAGGCGCAGGCGCCGGCGCGGCAACCGTTCCGGCGTCGACCACGATGCGCACCGCGCCTGCGGCAGCGTCGACACCGCCGCCGGCGGTGCCGCCATCGTCGCGCACCAGCCAGGCCAGTTCGGCCACGCTGCCGGCGCTGCCGCGGGCGGCCATGAACTGCAGGCCCTGCAGCTGCGCCAGCGTGTAGGTGGCGCCCAGCTGCACCGGCGTCGTGCCATCTGCCAGCAGCACCGTGCCGACCTGGCTGGCGGGCAGCACCGTGATCGTTACGCCCAGCTGCTGGCCGGCTTCGTCGCTGCCGCCGCCTGCCGAATAGTCCAGGGTCGCGAGCTGCAGGGAAGCCGCCGGCGTGCCTTCGGCGACGACGACGCTGGGCGTCTGCGCGCCGGCCCCGCGCGGCACCGGGCTGTCGTTCACGGGCGTGATCGTGATGCTGGCGGTCGCCAGGCCGGCGCTGAAGGCCGACGTTCCGCCATGGACGGTGGTGTCGCCGCTGCCGTCGCCACTTTGGTCCCAGGCGCGGAACACCAGGCCGGTGGCCGTGCCGTTCCAGTCGGCGGCGGGCGTGAAGCGTATGCGGGTCAGGCGGTCGGCGCCCAGGAGTTCGGCATGGGCGGCGTCCGCCGATGCAAGGCTGGACCAGGTGGCGCCGCCGTCGCGCGTGAATTCCCAGCTGCCGCCGGCGCTCTGCGCGGACACCACCGCGATGCCCAGGCGCCCGAGCGGATCGCTGGCCTGGCCGGCGATGAGGTCCGCCACCGACATGCCCTGGGCATCGATGCCGTCCTCGGGCATCGCTGGCAACACATTGGCGCCAGTCAGCTCCGGCGCCTGGTTGACCACCGAAACGGTGAACTGCTCCGCGAGCGTCGCGCCGCTGCCGTCGGCCACGCTGAAAGCGAAGGCGCCGCTGCCGCTGCTGACGTCCTTGCCCGCAAGGAACTGCATGCCGCGCAATTGGTCCAGCGTGTAAGTTGCGCCTGCCACCACGGTGGTGGTGCCGTCGGCCAGCACGATGGCGCCCAGCTTGTCCGGCAGCGCGGTGACGGTGAAGGCCAGCGCCTGCGAGGCTTCGTCGCTGCCGCCGCCCGGGCCGTACCCCAGCGCGGCCAGGCCGAGCGGCATGGCGCCGCTGCCTTCGTCCACGGCCAGGTCGGCCGGCGCCGGAGACGTGCGCACCGGTGCATCGTCGACGGCGGTGACCGTGAGGAAGAGCGTGCTGCCGGCGCCCGTGTCGACGGTGTAGCGCACCGCCGGGACCGCGCCGTTCCAGTCGGCCAGCGGGGTGAAGAGGTAACTGCCGTTCGCCGCCAGCGTGAAGCTGCCGACACCGGCGATGGTGGCCGTCTCGCCCGCGGCATACGAGATGCTGCCGATCGTGAAGCCCGTGACCTGCAGCGCAGATTCGACGTCGCTGTCGTTGGCCAGCACGTTGCCGGTGGCGGCGCCGTCCTCTTGCACGGTGGCCGTGTCGGGGGTCGTCACCGTCGCGTCGTCGACGGCGTTCAAAGTGATGTCCAGTGAGCTGCTCACCCCGGTGCTGGTGGTGTAGCCGACCTGCGGCACGGCGCCGTTCCAGTTGGCCAGGGGCGCGAAGACGTAGTCGCCGTTGGCCGCCAAACCGAAGCTGCCGACCCCGGCGATCGCCACCGTGGTGCCCGCTGCGTAGTTGTTGCCCCCCAGCGTGAAGCTTGTCACTTGCAGCACACTGTCGATGTCGCTGTCGTTCGCCAGGACGTTGCCGGTGGCCGCGCTGTCTTCGTCGGCGGTGGCCGCATCGGCGGCGACGACGGTCGCATCGTCGACGGCGGCGACCGTGAGCGTCAACGTGCTCGAGGCGCCGGTGGTCGTGGTGTAGCCGATGGCGGGCACCGCACCGTTCCAGTTCGCAACCGGGGTGAAGCTGTATGCGCCGTTGGCGCCGAGGGTGAAGCTGCCGATGCCGGCCAGGGCGACGGTGCTGCCGGCGGCGTAGCTGTTGCCGGCCAAGGTGAAGCTGGCGACTTGCAGGGCATCGTCGGCGTCGCTGTCGTTGGCGAGGACGTTGCCGGTGGCGATCGAGTCTTCGTTGACGGCTGCGGCGTCGGCCGCGACCCGGGTCGGGTCGTCGACCGCGGCCACCGTGATGTCCAGGGTGCTGGCAGCGCCGGTGCCGGTCGTGTAGCCGACCTGCGGCAGCGTGCCGTTCCAGTTGGCTGCCGGCGTGAAGCTGTAGGCGCCGCTGGCTGCGAGCGTGAAGCTGCCGACGCCGGCCAGCGCCACGGTGCTGCCGGCCGCGTAGGTGTTGCCCGCCAGCGTGAAGCTCGCGACCTGCAGGGCGTCGTCGACGTCGCGGTCGTTCGCCAGCACGTTGCCGATGGCCGCCGTGTCTTCGCTGGCCGTGGCGGCATCGGACGCGACCACCGTCGCGTCGTCCACGGCGTTCAGCGCGATCGCCAGCGTGCTTGCGGCGCCGGTGTTCGTGGTGTAGCCCACGACCGGCAGCGTGCCGTTCCAGTTCGCCACCGGCGTGAAGGTGTAGCCGCCATTCGCCGCCAGCGTGAAGCTGCCGACGCCGGCCAGGGCCACCGTGCTACCGGCCGCGTAGCTGTTGCCCGCCAGCGTGAAGCTCGCGACCTGCAATGCGTCGTCGACGTCGCTGTCGTTGGCCAGGACGTTTCCGGTGGCAATGTTGTCTTCATTCACCGTCACGGCGTCGGCCGCCACCACGGTCGCGTCGTCGACCGCATTCAGCGCGATGTCCAGCGTGCTGGATGCTCCGGTGTTCGTCGTGTACGCCACCTGGGGCAGCGCACCGTTCCAGTTGGCGACCGGCGTGAAGCCGTAAGCCCCGCTGGCCGCCATCGTGAAGCTGCCGACGCCTGCCACGACCACCGAGCTACCCGCCGCATAGGTATTGCCGCCCAGCGTGAAGCTCGCGACCTGCAAGGCGTCGTCGACGTCGTTGTCGTTCGCCAGTACGTTGCCGGTGGCGATGCTGTCTTCGGCGACCGTGATGGCGTCGGCCGCCGCCACGGTCGGATCGTCCACGGCGGTCAGGGTGATGGCGAGCGTGCCGGTGGCGCCCGTGCCCGTCGTGTAAGTCACCAGCGGCGCGCTGCCGTTCCAGTTCGCGACCGGCGTGAACGTGAAGCTGCCGTCGGCGGCGATGGCCAGCGTGCCCCGGCCGGCGAGGACCGCGGTGCTGCCGGCCGCATAGCTGGCCGGGTCTCCCGCGACCTGGAAGCTCGCCACCGCGAGGACGTCGTCGAAGTCACTGTCGTTGGCCAGCACGTTGCCGATGGCGGTCGCGTCTTCCGGGACGGTCACGCCATCGGCCGCGACGACGGTCGCGTCGTCCACGGCGGCGACCGTGATCGCCAGCGTGCTCACAGCGCCGGTGTTCGTCGTGTAGCTGACGACCGGCACGGCGCCGTTCCAGTTCGCCACCGGCGTGAAGGCGTAGTCGCCGTTGCCGCCAAGCGTGAAGCTGCCGACGCCGGCAAGCGCGACCGTGCTGCCCGCCGCGTAGCCGGTGCCGGCCAGCGTGAAGCTCGCGACCTGCAGGGCGTCGTCGACGTCGCCGTCGTTCGCCAGCACGTTGCCGCTGGCCGCGCCGTCTTCGTTGACCACGATCGCATCGGCGGCGACCGAGGTCGCGTCGTCCACGGCGTTCACGGTGATTGCCAGCGTACTCGCGGCCCCCGTGTTGGTGGTGTAGCCAACGATAGTGGCCGCGCCATTCCAGTCGGCTACGGGCGTGAAGGTGTAGGCACCATCCGCACCCAGTCTGAAGCTGCCGATGCCTGCCAAGGTCACCGTGCTGCCGGCAGCGTAAGTGGTCGCGCCCAGGGTGAAAGCGGCAACCTGCAAGGTGTCGTCGACGTCGCTGTCGTTGGCCAGCACATTGCCGGCGGCGACGTTGTCTTCGGCGACAGCCACCGCATCCGGATTCACGACGGTGGGGTCGTCGACGGCATTCACCGTGATGTCCAGCGTGCTCGCGGCGCCGGTGTTGGTGTTGTAGCTCACCCGGGGCACCACACCGTTCCAGTGGGCCAGCGGCGTGAAGGTGTAGTCCCCGTTGGCGGCCAGCGTGAAGCTGCCGACGCTCGCGATGGTCACCGTGGCGCCCGCCGCGTAGGTCGTGCCACCTACCTCGAAGCTGGCCACCTGCAGTGCCGTCTCGACGTCGCTGTCGTTGGCCAGCACGTTGCCGGTCGCGGCCGTGTCTTCGGCGACGGCCACCGTCTCGGCGTTCATCACGGTCGGGTCATCGACGGCGGTGACCGCGAGATCCAGCGTGCTCGAAGCGCCCGTGCTGGTCGTGTAGCGCACCTGCGGCGCGGTGCCGTTCCAGTTGGCCAGCGGCGTGAAGATGTAGGCGCCGCCGGCGTCCAGCGTGAAGCTGCCGACGTTCGCGATCGCCACCGTGGCCCCGGCCGCGTAGCTGCTGCCGGCGATGCTGAAGCCCGCCACCTGCAGCGAGGAATCGACGTCGCTGTCGTTGGCCAGCACGTTGCCGCTGGCGACCGTGTCTTCTGCGACCGTGGCCGCATCGGCCGCAACGACGGTCGCGTCGTCGACCGGATTCACGGTGATGTCCAGAGTGCCGTCCGCGCCGGTCTGGGTCGTGTAGCCGACCTGCGGCACGGCGCCGTTCCAGTTCGCGATCGGCGTGAAGGCATAACTGCCGTCGGCCGCCAGCGTGAAGCTCCCCATGCCGGCGATGGCGACGGTGGCGCCGGGCGCGTAGCTGGTGCCCGCGATCGTGAAGGCCGCCACCTGCAGCACGTCGTCGGCGTCGCTGTCGTTGGCCAGCACGTTGCCGGCAGCGACGTTGTCCTCGGCGACGGCCACGGCGTCCGGATTCACGACGGAGGCGTCGTCGACGGCAGCCACCGTGATGTCCAGCGTGCTGGCGGCGCCGGTGTTGGTCGTGTAGCTCACCTGCGCAACGGTGCCGCTCCAGTCGGCGACGGGCGTGAAGGTGTAGTCGCCGTTCGCAGCGAGCGTGAAACTGCCCTGGCCGGCAAGCGTGACGCTGGCGCCGGCCGCGTAGCTCGTGCCGCCGATGACGAAGCTGCTCACTTGCAGGGCCGTCTCGACATCGCTGTCGTTGGCGAGGACGTTGCCGCTGGCCACCGTTTCTTCGGCCACGCTGGCGGCGTCCGGCGCCATCACGGTCGGATCGTCGACGGCACTGACGCCGATGTCCAGCGTGCTGCTCGCGCCGGTATTCGTCGTGTAGGTGACCTGCGGCAGCGCGCCGTTCCAGTTGGCGAGCGGCATGAAGCTGAAGACGCCGCCGGCAGAGAGCGTGAAGCTGCCGACTCCCGCGAGAGCGACGCTGCTCCCCGCCGCGTAGGTGTTGCCGCCCAGGCTGAACCCGGTCACCTGCAACACCGTATCGACGTTGCTGTCGTTCAGCAGGACGTTGCCGCTGGCGACGGAATCCTCGGTGATGCTGAAGTTGTCCGCGACCATGAAGGTCGGATCGGCCACCGCGGCGACCGTGATGTCCAGCGTACTCGCGGCGCCGGTGTTCGTCGTGTACGCAACCTGGGGCACGAGCCCGTTCCAGTTCGCCACGGGCGTGAAGCCGAAAGTGCCGTCGGCGCCCAGCGTGAAGCTGCCGATCGCGGCCAGGGCCACGGTCGTGCCAGCCGCGTAGCTGGTGCCGCCGATCGCGAAGCTCGTCACCTGCAGCGCCGTTTCGACATCGCTGTCGTTGGCCAGGACATTGCCGGTCGCGACCCCGTCCTCGGCAACCGTCACTGCCTCGGCGTTCATCACCGTCGGGTCATCCACCGCGGTGAGCGTCACGGCCAGCGTGCTGGTGGCGCCGGTATTCGTGGTGTAGGTGACCTGTGGCAGGCTGCCGTTCCAGTTGGCCGCCGGCGTGAAGCCGAAGGCGCCGTTCGCGCCCAGCGTGAAGCTCCCGCCGGCCACTGCCACCGTCGTGCCGGCGGCGTAGCTGGCCGCACTGCCCGCCAGCTGGAAGCTTGCGACCGCCAGCGCGTCGTCGATGTCCAGGTCGTTCGCCAGCACGTTGCCGCCGGCCACGTTGTCCTCGGCGACGGTGACGCTGTCCGGCGCAGTCACGGTGGCATCGTCCACTGCCGTGACGATCAGAGCCAGGGTGCTGGAAGCGCCCGTGGTGGTCGCATAACTCACCACCGGCACGGTGCCGTTCCAGTCGGCCAGCGGCGTGAAGGCATAAGCCCCGTCGGCGGCCAGCGTGAAGGTGCCGACGCCGGCAATGGCGGCCGTGGCGCCGGCTGCGTAGCTCGTGCCGGCGACCGTGAAACCGGCCACCTGCAGCGGCGAGTCGACGTCGCTGTCGTTGGCGAGTACGTTGCCGGTGGCCACGCCGTCTTCCGCAGTGCTGCCCGTGTCCGCCACCGCCAGCGTCCCGTCGTCGACCGCCGCGACGGTCACCGTGACGGTCGCCGTCGCCGTGCCGCCCTGGCCGTCGCTCACGAGGTAGCTGAAGCTGCCCGCACCGTTGAAGTTGCCGGCCGGCGTGAACACGATGTTGCCGCCGACGAGGGCCACCGTCCCTCCGGCGCCGTTGCTCACGGCGAGCACGGCGAGGGTCCCGCCATCGAGGTCGCTGTCGTTGGCCAGCAGGTCCGCGGGCAGCAGCGTCAGGGCCTGGTCTTCCGTGGCGTTCACCGTGTCGCTCCCGGCCGAGGGCGCGTCGTTGACGGATGCGAGGTTGACCGTGACCTGCGCGCTCGAAGTGCCGCCTTGCCCGTCGCTGACGGTGTAGGTGAAGCTCGCGGGTCCGTTGAAATTCAGTGCCGGCGTGAAGACGATGTTGCCGCCGGCCAATGCGACCGAACCGCCGCTCACCGCGCTGACCGAGGCGATCGCCAGGGTGTCGCCGTCGACTTCCGCGTCGTTCAGCAGCAGCGAAGACACCGGAATCGCCAGCACCTGGTCTTCGGTCCCGGCCACGGCGTCATCCTGGGCGACGGGCGCATCGTCCACCGGCGCGAGGTTGATCGTGACCGTGCCGATGGACGCATTGCCGGTGGCATCGGTGACCGTGTAACTGAAGGCGGCCGGCCCGTTGAAGTTCGCGCTGGGCGTGAAGGTGACGACACCGCCGGCCAGGCTTACGCTACCGCCGGCCACCGCGGTCACCCCGGTGAGCGTGAGCGCACTGCCCTCCACGTCGTAGTCGTTGGCCAGCAGGTCGGCCGCGGTCAGCGCCAGCGGCGTGTCCTCGGTGCCGGCCAACGCTTCCCCGGCCACGCGGGGCGCGTCGTCCACGGCGGCGACGTTGACCGTCACCCGGCCGATGGAGCTGCCACCATTGCCGTCCGAGACCGTGTAGAAGAAGCTGGCGACGCCGTTGAAGTCGGCGTCCGGCGTGAAGACGATGTTGCCGTTGGCGAAGTTCACCTGGCCGCCGGTGCCATCGGCCACGCTGGTGATCGCGAGCGCATTGCCTTCGAGGTCGGAGTCGTTGGCCACCAGCGTCGCCGGTGCGAAGGTGATCGGGACATCCTCGCTGGTCGCGGCGACGTCGTCCGTCGCCGTGGGCGCATCGTTCACGGCCGTGACGTTCACGGTCACCGTCGCCGCGGACGTGCCGCCGTTGCCGTCGGCGATCGCGTAGGTGAAGCTGGCCGGTCCCTCGTACTGCGCATCCGGGGTGAAGACGACGTTGCCGCCGACGAGGGCCACCGTCCCGCCGGTGCCGTTGGACACGCTCGTGATGGCGAGGGTGTCGCCCTCGACATCCGTGTCGTTCGCCAGCACGTCCAGCGGCGCCAGGACCAGCGGCGTGTCTTCGACCGCATTCACGACGTCGGAGTGCGCGAGCGGCGCGTCGTTCACAGCCGCCACGTCCACCCGCACGTTGCGCGTGACGACGCCGCCGTTGCCATCGCTCACCGTGTAGCTGAAGGCGCCGGGGCCGTTGAAGTCGGCGGTGGGCGTGAAGACGATGTTGGGACCGGAGAAGGCCACCGTGCCGCCGCTGCCGTTCGCCAGGCCGGTGACGACCAGCGTGTCGCCGTCCACGTCGCCGTCGTTGGCCAGCAGGGTTGCCGGATCGATGACCAGGGGCGCGTCCTCCGTGCCGGCCACGACGTCGTCCAGCGCCACCGGCGCATCGTTCACGGCGGCAAGGGTGACGGTCACGGTGGCGGTCGCCGTGCCGCCCTGCCCATCCGAGACCGTGTAGGTGAAGCTGGCCGGCGTGTTGCGGTTGGTCGCGGGCGTGAAGCTGATGACGCCGCCCGACAGGGTGACGGTGCCGCCGACGGCGTTGCCCACGCCGGTGACGGCCAGGCTGTCGTTCTCGAGGTCGGTGTCGTTGCCCAGCAGCGAGGCCGCGGCGATGGTGAGCGGCGTGTCCTCGACACCCGCCACGGTCTCGCCATTGGCGACCGGGGCGTCGTTGACCGGTGCCACGTTGACCGTGACGGAGGCCGAGGCGGTGCCGCCTTGGCCGTCGGACACGGTGTAGCTGAAGCTGCCCGCCCCGTTGAAATCGGCCGTGGGCGTGAAGACGATGTTGCCGCCGACGAGCGCCACGGTGCCGCCGCTCGCACCGGCGACGGAGACGACGGTCAGCGCGTCGCCTTCGAGGTCGGTGTCGTTCAGTGCCAGGCCGGCCGCCGCGATCGTGAGCGGCGTATCTTCAGTCGCCGCCACCGTGTCCGCATTCGCGATGGGCGCGTCGTTCATGGCCGCCAGGTTCACCGTGACGGTGGCGGTCGCGGTGCCGCCGTTGCCGTCGGCGACCGTATAGGTGAAGCTGCCGGCGCCGTTGAAGTTGGCGGTGGGCGTGAACACGATCGTGCTGCCGGACAGGCTCACGGTTCCACCGCTGCCGTTGGCGACCGCCACGACGGACAGCGTGTTGCCGTCGATGTCGGCGTCGTTCGCCAGCAGCGTGGCCGCCGTGATGGCCAGCGGCTGGTCTTCGGTGCCGTTCACCGAATCGGCGGCGGCGACCGGCGCGTCGTTGACCGGCGCCACGGTGACCGTCACCAGCGCCGTCGCCGTGCCGCCGTTGCCGTCGGACACGGTGTAGCTGAAGCTGCCGGTGCCGTTGAAGTTGGCGGCGGGCGTGAAGACGATGTCGGTGCCGGAAAGCGTCACCGTGCCGCCGCCGATGGCGGCCACGCCGGTGATGGTGAGCGTGTTGCCTTCGACGTCGCTGTCGTTGCCCACCAGCGTGGCGGCCGCGATCGTCAGCGGGGCATCTTCCACCGCGTTCACCGCATCGGCCACCGCCACGGGCGCGTCGTTCACGGCGGCCAGGTTCACCGTGACCGTGCCGGTCGCGGTGCCACCGTTGCCGTCCGCCAGCGTGTAGGTGAAGCCGGCTGCGCCGTTGAAGTTGGCCGTGGGCGTGAAGACGATGTTGCCGCCGACCAGGTCTACCGTGCCGCCGGCGCCGGAAGTGACGCCCGTGATCGTCAAGGCGTCACTCTCGGGGTCGGTGTCGTTGCCTGCCAGCGCGCCCGGCATGATGGTCAGCACCTGGTCCTCGGTGCCGCCCACCGTGTCGGCCCCGGCGACCGGGGCGTCGTTCACCGCCGCCACGTTGACCGTCACCGTGCCGGTGGAGGTCGCGCCGTTGCCGTCGTCCACCGTGTAGCTGAAGCGCGCGGGCCCGTTGAAGTTGGCGGTGGGCGTGAAGGTGATCACGCCGCCGGCGAGGCTCACGGTGCCGCCGGTGACGGCCGTCACGCCGGTCACGGTCAAGGCGTCGCCGTTGCTGTCCGTGTCGTTGGCGGCCAGCAGCGCCGCCGCGAACGAAAGCGGCGTGTCCTCGGTCGCCGCGACGCTGTCCGCATTGGCGACCGGCGCCGAGTTGCCCAGGATCACCGAGATGTTCACCAGGCCGGTGGCGGTTCCGCCGTTGCCGTCGCTCACGGTGTAGGTGAAGCTGGCGGGGCCGATGTACAGCAGGTCGGCGACGAAGGTGACCACGCCGCCGACCAGGCTCACGGTGCCGTGCGTCGCGCCGCCGACGCCGGTGACGGTGAGCGCATCGCCTTCCAGGTCGGTGTCGTTGCCGAGCAGCGATGCGGCCGGGATCAGCAGCGGCACCGCGGGCAAGGCGGTCACGCTGTCGTCGGCAGCCACCGGCGCGTCGTTGACCGGTGCGACGTTCACGGTCACTGCGCGGGTCGCGCTGCCGCCCTTGCCGTCGGCCACGGTGTAGCTGAAGCTGGCGGTGCCATTGAAGTTGGCCGCCGGGGTGAAGACGATGTCGGTGCCGGAGAGAACCGCCGTGCCGCCGGTGCCGCTCGTGACGCCGATGACCGCCAGCGGGTCGCCGTCCACGTCGCTGTCGTTAGCCAGCAAGGCCGCGGCGGGAATCGTCAGCGGGACGTCCTCGGTGCCCGCCGCCGTGTCGGCATTGGCCGCCGGCGCATCGTTCACCGGTGCGAGGTTGACCGTGACGGTGGCGCTGGCCGTGCCGCCCTTGCCGTCGGACACCTTGTAGCTGAAGGTGGCGGGGCCGTTGAAGTTGGCAGTCGGCGTGAAGACGACGTTGCCGCCGGAGAGCACCACGGTGCCGCCGCTGCCATTGGTGACCGAGACGATGGACAGCGCGTCGTTGTCGACGTCGGTGTCGTTGGCCGTGAGCGCCGCCGCCGCGATCGCCAGCGCCTGTTCCTCGGTGCCGGCCAGGCTGTCTGCGGCGGCCACGGGCGCGTCGTTCACCGCAGCGACGTTGACCGTCACGCTGCCGGTGGCGACGCCGCCCTGCCCGTCCGCCACCGTGTAGCTGAAGCTGGCCGCGCCGTTGAAGTCGGCGCTGGGCGTGAAAACGATGTTGCCGCCCGAAAGCACCACCGTGCCGCCGCTGCCGCCGGTGACGCCCGTGATCGCCAGCGCATCGTTCTCGGGGTCGGTGTCGTTCGCCAGCAGCGAGGCAGTCGTGAGGGTGAGCGGGACGTCCTCGGTCGCCGCAACCACGTCCCCATTCGCGACCGGGGCGTCGTTCACCGGGGTGACCGTCAGCAGGAGGGTCTGCACCAGCGTGTCGTCGCCGCCGCCGTCGTCGCGCACCGAGAAGCCGAAGCTGGCCGTGCCGGAGGCGTTGGCGGCCGTGACGAAGCGCATGCCGCGCAGGTCGGCCAGGCTGTAGTCGCCCGCGGCCACGTCCGTGCCGTCGGCCAGCGTCACGCGGCCGAAGCTCGCCGGCGGCAGGGCGGTCACGGTGTAGGTGAGCACCTGGCCGGCTTCGTAGCCGCCGCCGCCGGGGCCATAAGCCACGCCGGCCAGGCCGAGGCTGGTGCTCCCGCTGTCTTCCGCGACCGCCAGGTTGGACACCGTACCGCCGACGGGCCGATCGTTGACGGCAGCGACGGTGATCGTCGTGCTGGCGGTGGCCGTGCTGAAGGCCTTGGCCGCACCGGCGACCGTCGCGTCGGCCACGCCGCCGGCGGCGCCCGCGGTGCCGTCCCAGGCGGCCAGCGTCAGCGTGGCGGTGCCGCTCCAGTCGCTGGCCGGCACGAAGCGCACGCGGGTCAGCGTGTCGGCCAGCAGCAGGCGCGCGCTCGTCGCCGTGGCGGCGCCGAAGGCCGTCCACGTCGTACCGCCATCGCGCGTGTACTGCCAGCTGCCGTGGCTGTCGTCGACCGCGGTCACGGCGATGCCGCGCGTACCGGTCGGGTCGGCTACCTGGCCGGCGATCAGGTCCGAGACCAGCGTGCCGTTGCCGACGGTGTCTTCCGCGATCGCCGCCATGGCATTGGCGCCGTTCAGCACCGGTGCCCGGTTGGTGACCGTGAGCGTGAGGGACAGGTTGGAGAGGTCCACACCGCCGTTGGCGACGCCGCCGTCGTCCTGCACGCTGAACGCCACCACCACCGCGCCCGGCGTGGCGTTGGCGGCCGAGCGGAACAGCATCGCCTGGAACTGCGCCTGCGTGTAGGCCGTGCCCACGCTCACCGGCGTCACGCCGTCGGCCAGCAGCAACTGCACGTTGCCCGGGATGGAAGTGAAGTGGAAGGTCAGCGCCTGCGCCGCTTCGTCGCTGGCGGTCGCGGGGCCGGGTGCATAGCTGCCGGAAGCCAGGATGGAGGCCGGCGCCGCGCCCTCTTCCACGGTCCCGCCGGTGGCACCCACCGCGACCGGTGCGTCGTTGCGGGGGGTGACGGTGAAGACCGAGGTGGCGGTCGCCGCGCTGAAGGCGAAGGCGCCGCCGTTGTAGGAAGCGTCGGCCAGGGTGCCGTTGCTGCCCGTGGTCTGGTCCCAGGCGCGGAAGGTGAGCCCCGCGGTGCCCATGCTGCTGTTCCAGTCGGTGCCGGGCAGGAAGCGCAGCTTGGTCACGCCGTCGGCCGCCAGCTGCAGCGCACCGGTGTTGCTCACGCCGGTGATGCTGATCCAGCTGTTGCCGTCCACCGTGTACTGCCAGGTGCCGTTGCCGCTGGTGCCGACGATGGCGATGCCGCGGTCGCTGATGACGGCGTCGGTGACCTGCCCGGTGATGAGGGCGTCCACCAGCGTGCCGGCACGCTGCCCGGCGGACGACCATGGCGGCGGATTGCCGCCCGGGATGTTGCCGCTCCAGTCGAAGTCCTCGTAGACGACGACCGGCGAATTGGCGCCGTTCAGCACCGGCGCGCGGTTGACGATCACCTTGACGGTGAACGTGCCGGTGTCCACGCCGGTGTTCGCCGTGCCGCCGCTGTCCCGGGCGGCGAAGGAGAAGCTGCCGGTCCCGAGCTGGCCGATGCCGGACGACAGGAACTGCATGCCCTGGACCTGCGCCAGCGTGTACTGCGTGTTGAGCGTGACCTGGGTCGTGCCGTTGGCCAGCCAGACCGTGCCCAGCGCCGACGGCAAGGCGGTGACGGTGTAGCTCTGGAGGGTCTGCGCGGCTTCGTCCGGGCCGCCACCGGGGCCGACGGTGAAGCCGGCGAGGCCCAGCGACGTGAGCGGCGAGCCATCGAGCAGGATCAGCGGGGCGGGCGCCACGCCGGCAACGTCGGTGCGCGCCGGTGCGTCGTTGACGGCGGTGACGATGACGGTCGCGGTGGCCGTCGTCGAACTGAAGGCCGTCGCGCCGCCGTTGACCGTCGTGTTGGCGGTGCCGCCACCGGTGCCCGCGCTGCGGTCCCAGGCACGGAAGGTGAAGCCCGGCGCCGTACCGTTCCAGTTGGCCGTGGGCACGAAGCGCACGCGCCACTGGCCGCCGGTTTCCAGCAGGATGGAGTTGGTCGCGCTCGCCGCGGCGAGCGAATTCCAGTTGCTGCCGCCGTCACTGTTGTACTGCCAGGTGCCGGCCGCGCCGCCGGCGGCCGCAGTGACGGCGATGCCGGTGGTATTGCTCAGGTCGGTGATCTTGCCGGCCACCAGGTCCGCGACCCGCATGCCGTTGCCCGGCACGTCTTCCAGGATCGAGGGCATGGTGTTGGCGCCGCTCAGCGTCGGGGCCTGGTTGAAGACCGAGATGGTCATCGAATCCAGCAGCGTGTCGACGCCCCCGTTGGCGGTGCCGGCGTTGTCCTTCACCATCCAGCTGAAGGTGCCGCTTGCGCTCTGCACGCCGTTCCCGGGCTTGAACTTCATGCCCTGGATCTGGCCGATCGTGTAAGTGGTGCCTGCGCTCACCACGGTGGTGCCGTCGGCGAGATAGATCGTGCCGACCGCGGACGGCACCGCCGTGACCGTGTAGCTCACGCTCTGGTCGTTGTACTCGTCGAGCGCGTAGCCGGGGATGTAGTCGAGGCTGCCCAGGCCCAGCGAGGTGAAGGTGACCGTGGCTTCGCGCACCGACACGGCCGCCGGGGGCGGCAGCAGCGTGCCGAGGGCAACGCTGTAGCGCACCGGGATGTCGTTCACCGGCGTCAGCGTCAGCGCCGCCGTCGCCGTCGTGGCGCTGAAGGCGGAGACGCCGCCGGGAGCACTGGTGCTCGCGAGGCCGCCTGCCACGCCGGACGTGCCGTCCCACGCACGGAAGGTGAAGCCGGGGATGGCGCCGTTCACGTTGGTGCCGGCGTCACCGACGAAGCGCACCCGCGCGTCGGGGCCTAGCAGGCGCGCGTTGTTGGTGGTGCCGCTCAACGCCAGCCAGGTGCCGCCGCCGTCGACGCTGTATTCCCAGGTGCCGCCGATGTTGCCGTTCGGCATGCCGACCACCGCCATGCCGTAGGGGCCGCTGCCGTCGGTCACCGCGCCGGCCAGGATGGCAGACACCAGCGTGCCGTTGCCCGGCACGTCTTCGAGCTGGGTGAAGGGATTGGGCGGCGCCGAAAGCACGGGCGCCGCGTTGGTGACGGTCACGGCCAGCGACTGCGCCAGGCTGTCCGCGCCGCCATTGGCGGTGCCGCCGCTGTCGTTCACGCGGAAGCTGAAGCTGCCGGTTCCGATGGCGCCGGCGCGCAAGCGCATGCCTTGCAGCTGCGCCAGCGTGTAGCCGGTGCCGGAAGTCACGGCGGTCCCGTCGGACAGCTCGATGGTGCCGGCGGCGCCCGGCAGTCCGGTGACGGTATAGGTGAAGGTCTGCGCGGCTTCGTCCGTGCCGCCGCCCGGCCCGTAGTTCAGGCCGGCGAGGCCCAGGGACACGATGGAACCTTCGGTGGTGCCCAGGTTGGCCACGGTGCCGGCGCTGCGCACCGGCGCATCGTTCACGCCGGTGACCGTGACCGTGGACGCCGCCGTCGCCGTGCTGAAGGCGCTGTTGCCGCCCGGGCTGGGCACGGCGACGACGGCGCCCGCGGCGCCGGTCGTGCGGTCCCAGGCGTGGAAAGTGATGCCCGCGCTGCCGGCGTAATTGGCGTTCGGCACGAAGCGCACGCGGGTGGTCGTGTCGGCGGCGAGCAGCAATGCATTGCCGCTCGCGGGGCTCGCCAGCGCCGCCCAGGTGCTGCCGTCCAGCGCGTACTGCCAGCTGCCGTTGGCCGTATCCACCGCCGTCACGGCGATGCCCTTGAGCGCGCCGGCGTCGAGGTCGGTGATGGCACCGGCCACCAGGTCGGCCACCAGCGTGCCGCCACCTGCGGCGGCATCTTCCAGCTGCGCCGGCAGGTTGGCCACGGCGCCGAGGACCGGGGCGCGGTTGAAGCCGCCGAACTGCGCCACCACGCCGTCGCCCCCGCTGCCGATCGTGGTCTTGTAGCCGTCGGTGGTCGCGAGGCCGCCGGTGCTGGTCGAGCCGACGAGGTACAGCCGGTTGCCGGCGCCCCAGGCGACGCCGCCGCTGTCCAGCCCCGTGCCGTAATAGCTGCCGTACACCATGTCGCTGCTGCCGCCGCCCACCGGGTTCAGCACGAGGACGAAGCCGGTCTTGCCGGCGGTGTTGGTGCGCTGGACCGCGTCGGCGGTGGTGGGGAAGTCGGACGTGTCGGTGCTGCCGACGATCGCCACGTAGCCCCCATTGACCGCGATGCCGGTCGGTGTGTCGGTCAAGCCGCCGGAAAGCGAACCGCTGGCGTTGCGCGAGCCGCCGATGAAGCTGGAATACACCATCGAGGCGCTGCCGGCCAGCGTGGTGTCGTAGATGCGCAGGAAGCCGGTCTGCAGCGTGTAAGGCGTGGTGGCAAAGGCGCCCGTCGTGGTGGGAAAGCCGTTGCTGGGATCCTTGGTCTGGCCGATCACGTAGGCCTTGCCGGCGTTGTCGGCGGCCAGGCCGGTGACGTTGTCGAACTTGGTCCAGCCGACGTAGCTCGAATAGAGCACCGTTCCCGCGGCCCCGTACTTCACCAGGAAGCCGTCGCCCGCGCCGCCCGCGCTGGACTGCGCGCCGCCGACGATCGTGTTGTCGGTGGAGAGCGTGTTGCCGGCGAGGTAGACGTTGCCGGCGCCGTCCACCGCCATGCCCATGCCCGCCTCGTCGCCGCTGCCGCCCCAGGTCCACTTGGCAAGCGACGTGCCGCCGGCGCTGTACTTGTTGACGAAGGCGTTGTCCGAGGTCCCGGTCACCGTGCCGGCGAGGTAGATGGTGCCGCTGCCGTCCACGGCGACCGCGGTGGCGGTGTCGTTGCCGCCGGCGCCGCCGAAGTAGGTGCTGAACACCAGCGCGTTGCCCGCCGCGTTCAGCTTGAACAGGAAGGCATCCTGGTTGCCGCTCCTGGCCGCCTGGTCGCCCGCGGCCGCGCCGACGAAGTCGGCCGACTTGGTCCAGCCGCCCACCACCACCTGGCCGCTCGCGTCGACGGCGATCGCGTTGCCGGCTTCGTTGTTGCTGCCGCCCACGCGCGTCGCGTAGACCAGCGTCGTGAGGTCGGCGTTGAACTTGGCGACGTAGGCTTCGTTGCCGTCCGGGCCGGCGTCCAGCCGCGTGCCGAAGCTGCCGCTGTTGGAGGTCGTCTGGCCGGTGACGTAGACCGCGCCATCGCTGCCGACCGCGACGCCCAGCGCCGTCTCTGCGCCGGCTTCGCCGAAATAGGTGGCGTGCGACAGCACCGGGTCGACCACCAGCGCGCGGCGGGTGTCGTAGGCGCCGACGACGATGCGCACCGTGCCGTCGGCCTGCAGGGTGTAGTGGCTCTCCACGCTCTCGCGGCCGGCTGCGCCCTGCTGGTAGCTCACGGGCGCCTGGAAGCGCAGCTCGCGCCCGGTGCCCGCCACCTGCAGCAGCAGGTCGCCGTTTTCGGCGATGGTGGCGCCGTCCGTGCCGTGGAAGCGCAGCTGCAGCTGCGCAGCGTCGGCGCCCGGCGCCAGCAGGAAGTCGTATTCGAGCTGGCTCTGGTTGCCGTAGTAACGGATGTCGATGCCGTCCCAGACGCCCTGGTAGCGCACGCTGCCGTAGTTGGCGATGTCGGTCACCCACTTCGACGCGTCGGCGCCCACCAGGGAGTTGCTGCGCGTGGCCAGCAGGTCTTCGCCGACCGGCGTTCCCGCGTTCGCGCCGACCAGTTCCAGCCGCACCGGGTCCTGCGCGCCATCGAGCAGCAGTTCGGCCTGGCCGCCACCCCCCAGGCGCAGCGAATAGCCGAGGCCCGATGCGGCGAAGTCGACGCCCTCGCCCAGCTGGCCCGCATCGGCCTCGAACTGCAGCGGCGTCAGTGCATAGGCGGCGCGAACCTCCGCGCTCGCGGGCGCGGCGGCGGTGTCGGCGCTGTATTCGAAATCGGTGCCGAGCTGCCGGGTCTGCTGCAGCGCGCCGTCGTCCACCGCCAGCAGCAGGCTGGCCGCGTCGGCGGAATACAGCAGCCGCGGCTCCAGCCACTCTGCCTGCGGCGCGACCCGCGCCTTGCGGGCGGGCCGGGAGCGTCGCAGCAGGGCGCCGAGCATGCGGGATTCAGATCCGCGGCTTGACGCGCAGGTCGGGCGACAGCTGCAGCTGCAGCTCGCTGCCGCGGCTGGTGCGCGACACCGGATTGGCGGCCGCGGGCGCCTCGGCGCCGGACAGGTCCGCCTTGCAGCGCAGTCCGGCCGGCAGCGTGTTGCCAGGGTTCGGCAGCGACAACCTGGCGCGGAAGGTGTTGCTCGCGCCCTCGATCACGCGGTCGACCAGGGCCACGGTCGCAAAGCGCGGCTGCGCGCCGGGAAACTCCGGCGTGATGCGCATCGCCACGCCCTTGCGCACCACCGGGTACAGGCTGGCCGGCAGCACCACCTCGACCCGCAGCGGGTCGACCACGGCGACGCGGAACATCGGCTTGTCCTCGACCCGCTCGCCTACGGAGAGGTAGCGGTCGGCGATCACGCCGTTGGCCGGGCTGCGGATGGTGCGCAGGCCCAGTTGCGCGCGCGCCAGTTCGTGTTCGCGGCCGTAGATGTCGCGCTGCTCGCGCGCCTGCATCAGCCGGTTCTCGGCCACCATCGCTTCGGCGCGGGCCTGTTCCAGCGCCTGCGCGCTGATGAAGTCCTGGCGCGCCAGGTCGACCGCGCGCGTGAGCTTCTGGCGCGCGAGTTCCGCGTTGGCTTCGGCGGCCTTGAGTTCGCCCAGGCCCTGCGCGCGTCCCTCGGCCACGTTGACCGACATGCGCTCGACGTCGGCGCGCAGCGTGGCCAGCGGCTGCCCGGCGCGCACGGTGTCGCCGCGTTCGACGTGCACGGTCTCGATCACGCCCACCACCGGGCTGCCGATGTCCGACACGCTGAAAGGCTCGATCAGGCAGCCCAGGGGCTGCGGCGGCGCGGCATGGAGCGCGGGCGCCAGCAGGCAGGCCGCGGACAGCAGCGTTCTACGGATCCAGTTCATCCCAACCCCCAGCGACTGAAATTCAGGTCGCGTTCTTCGTTGTCCGCCAGGCGCGACAAGGCGACGCGCTGCCTGGAACGGGTATTGGCCTCGCACCACTGCGCCGCCCGCAGGCTGGCCCAGGACAGGAAGCGCGGAAACTGCAGGCGCTGCAAGGCCGCGCGCCAGGGCGCGGGCAGCCAGCGCTGCGGCAAGGCGAAGTCCAGCGCCACCATCACCTCGCAGCTGCCCGGCTGGCCCTGGCGGCCGGCGCGGCCCAGGAACTGCCGGTCGATGCGCGGAGAGGCATTCAGCTGGCACAGCACGACGTGCAGGCCGCCCGCCGCCAGCACCCCGGGCGCCAGCGTGATGTGCGAGCCGCGCCCGGCCATGCTGGTGGCCACGGTGAGGCGGCCCGGCTGGCCGGCGGCCGCGATGATCTCGCTCTCCTCGCGGTCCTGGCGCGCGTTCAGCACCACCGGCTGCAGGCCGCGCGCGCGCAGCACGGCGGCCAGCGCCTCCGACTGGCTGACGCTCTCGGTCCCGACCAGCACCGCACGGCCTTCGCCGCACAGGGCCGCGGCGCGCCCGGCCACCGCATCCCACAAGGCGGCGCTGTGGCCGAACACGCGGGTCGCTTTGTGCCGCACCTGGCGCGGCGTGCGCGGCGGCACCCGCACGGTGCCCAGGCCATACACGGTGCGCAACTCGGAGCCCGAGCCGCGCAGCGTGCCGCTGATGCCGGCCAGCCGCAGGTAGCGCACGAAGAAGCGCTGGAAGGTGATCTGCGTGACGGTGGTGTTGCGCTGGGTCGGCGCCACCCCTTCCTTGATCTCCACCAGTTGGTGCAGGCCACGGCTCCAAGCGCGGCCGGGCGAGGTGCGGCCGGTGTTCTCGTCGACCAGCTGCACCTCGCCGTCGCGCACCACGTAGTCGTGGTCGCGCTGCAGCACGCGGCTGGCCGTCACGGCGAGTTCCAGCGTGGCGGCGCGATGCTGCGGATGGCCCAGCAGCGGGTGCGGGTCGGCCGGCCAGGCCTGCAGGTGCATGAGGCCGGCTTCCGTGAGGCGCACGGCGCCCGCTTCACGCTGGTAGTCGCGCCCTTCCTGCAGGCGCAGGGCCAGCATCAGCGCGCGGCGAAAGAAGGCGTTCTCGGCTAGCGCGGGCGCGGCCTGCGACAGCACCAGCGGCACGCGCGCCTCGTCGATCAGCGTGGTGTCGGCTTCGTCGAGGATGGCCATGCAAAGGCCGCGCAACACCGGTTCCTGGCCGCCCGGCGCCTTGTCAGCGCGCAGCCGCCGCTCCAGCGGCGACAGGTCGCCGGGCTGCAGCAGGCTGTCGCGCAGGTAGTCGAAGGCCAGTTCCTTGGCGGTGCAGTAGGTGACGTCGCAGGCGTAGGCCGCACGGCGCTCGGCCATCGGCTGCTCCTGCGCGACGGCGCCGACGGTCAGGCCCAGGCGCGCATAGAACGACCGCAGTTCATCGGCATCGCGCTGCGCCAGGTAGTCGTTGGCGGTCACGACGTGGACCGGCGTGCCGGCCAGGCCGCCGACGGCGGCGGCCAGCGCGATGGCGACCGTCTTGCCCTCGCCGGTGTCCATCTCCACCAGGCGCTGGTCCAGCAAGGCGCGCGCGGCCATCAGCTGCTGCCGGTAGGGCCGCACGCCCATCGTCTGCTCCATCGCGGCGGCGGCGATGCGCAAGGCCTGGCGCAGCCAGGCGTCCTCGCGGTGCGCCTGCGGCACCTGGCGCAGGGCATGCAGCGCCGGCGGCATGGCCAGCGGCACCTGCAGTTCGTTGTGCAGCTCGCGCGCGGTTTCGTCGAGGCCGCGCGGACGCAGGCGGGCCTTGCGCTGCAATTCCGCGATCGGCAGCCGCATCTGCGGATACGGACCCCACACGAGTCCCGGGAACGGCCACGACGCGGCGTGCGCGCTCATGCCTGCCCCGTCGGGTTGAACTGCTTCAGGAACAGCTGGCGCAATTGCGCCAGCCACTGCAGCGCGAGCGGCTGCGGCGGCAGCACCAGCTTGACCCAGGCCCGCCCGCCGATGGTGCTGGCCTGCAGCGCCGGCACTTCGGCGTCGAGCAGGAACACGGGGACGCGCGTGCGGATGCCGGCCGGATCGGCCGGATCGAGCGGGATGCTGCCGCCGAAGCGGTCGCCCAGCGCGGGCGCCGGCAGCTCCAGCGTCGCGCCCGGGGCGGCTTCGGCCAGCCGGCCGGCGTAGGTGGTGGCGGGCGCGTCGGCGAGCCGCACTTCGAGGGCGCGCACGCGGCCGCGCGTGCGCAGGTAGTCGTCTTCCAGCAGCGCGATGCGCACGTGCGCCGGGCCGCCGGTCAGCACGTGGCCCAGCATGGCGCCGCGCTTGACGAAGCTGCCGGGCAGGTCTTGCGGGCGCGACCACACCACTTCGCCCGGCAGGTGCGCCCGCACCTCGAGCTGCCCGAGTTGCTCCTCGACGCGTGCGAGTTCGGCGGCGTTGCGATTCAGGTCCTCCGCCAGTTCGGCGGCGCGCACCGGTTGCGACAGCAAGGCGGCGTATTGCTGCGCGAGCAGGCCGCCGCGCTCCGCCGTGACGCGCTCCTGCGTGGCCACCAGCACCGGATCCTGCAGTTGCACCAGCTGCTCGCCGGCGATCGCCCGCTCGCCCTGCCCCAGCGCCAGCTTCTCGACGAAGCCGGCTGCGCCGGCGCGCAGCTGCGCCTGTTCGGGCGGCCAGACGACGCCCCGGGCCACCACCTGCTGCGGCGCCGGCACCAGCACCAGCAGCACGAGCGCCACGCAGGCGACGGCCGCCGCGGCGCGCAGCGAACGGCGGCGCGCGGAAACATCGCCGCCACCGGCCGTGGCCCAGCGCCACAGCTGCCGGCCGAGCCAGGCAGCCAGCGCGATGGCAGCCACCCATCCCAGCAGCCAGGACTGCTGGCCGATCCAGAACACCAGCGCCAGCAGCAGCACGACGCGGTAGACCGCCGCGGCCGGCGCATAGGCGGCCAGCCACTTGGCTTCACCGCGCGCCAGCAAAGGCGCCGGGCCGGCCGCCGGAACACGGATCCAGGTGCGCCAGCGGCGCGCCCACCAGGCCTGGCTGCGCTGCGCCAGGTTGGGCAGCTGCAAGGCGTCGGTCAAGGCGTAGTAGCCGTCGAAGCGCATCAGCGGATTGGCGTTGAACAGCACGGTGGACAGCGAACAGGTCAGGGCCACCACCAGCGCGATGTCGCGCACCAGGCCCGGGCTCACCGACAGCCACAGCCACAGGGCCAGGCAGGCCAGCGCCACTTCCACCAGGATGCCCGCGGCGCTGACGACCAGGCGGTGGCGCGGGGCGGGAAAAGCGTTGGCCGCGCTTGCATCCACGTACGGCGCCGGCGTCAGGAACATCAGCGACAGGCCCAGCTCGTGGACCTGGCCGCCGTAGCGGCGCACCGCCAGGCCGTGACCCAGTTCGTGCAGCAGCTTGACCAGCGGGTAGCAGAGCCAGGCGATGAAGTAGCTCGAAGGGGTGGCGAACAGGCGCCGGGCGTCGGCTTCGAGTTCGCCGAAATGGGCGCCCGCGGCCAGCAGGGCGAGCAGCACGGCAACCGTCCACGCCAGCAGCACGCCGGGCTGGAACAGCGCCTGCCCGAGCGGCGCCAGCCGGTCCAGCAGTCGCGCCGGATTGGCCAGCGGCATCCGCAGCATCAGCGGATTCATCATGCCGCGGCGGCGCTGCTTGTCGTCCTCGGCGCGGCGCGCGAACAGCAGCGACAGGTGCGGCGCGGCGTCGAAGCGCAACATCCCGCCGCGGAACAACTGGGCCAGCAGCCGCAGCACTTCGTCCTGGGTGGGCGCGTCGGCGCGCTGCTCGCGCAGCTGGCGCTGCCAGAGCTGCTCCACCGCCACGCTGCCGTCGAAGCGCGCCACCAGGCCGTAGGCGGCGGGATTCAGGCGCAGCTGGCGGCCCGAAGCCGGCTCCACCAGCACGTGCCAGACCTGTTCGCGCACCTGTTGCCGCACCACGCGCAGGCCGGCCACCAGGCTGGGACGCAGGCCGGCGACCCGGTGCCAGGAGGCGCTGACCAGCGGCTCGTTCACCACGGCGTGACTTTCCACCACGCCAGCCGCAGCCAGTCGATGCCGCGATGGGCCAGCAGCCAGCCGAGCGGGCGCCAGCCGGCATCGACCTTGGCGACGCCGCTCAGGCCCGGCCGCAGCTGCGGCAGCGCCTCCTGCAGGGCGGCTTCGACCTCGAAGAAGTTGCGGCCTTCGGCGGTGGCGGCCACCGGCACGATGCGCCGGGTGGTGAAGGCCAGCGTGCGATCGGGCTGCGCCGCCAGCGCCAGTTCGCCGCGCTGGCCGGGACGGATCGCGCCGACATCGGCTTCGTCGACTTCCAGGATCAGGCGAAAGCTGTCGTTGGGCGCCAGCACCATCAGCACTTCGCCGCGCTGCACCGGCGCGCCCAGGGTCTGGCTCAGGTCGCCCTTAATCACGATGCCGTCGAAAGGCGCTTCGATGCGCGCGCGCTGCAGCTGCGTTTCCACCAGCGACAGCAGCGCCTGCGCCTCGGCGGCCTTGGCCTGGAAGGCCACCATCTGCGCCCGGTCGGCGCGCGACTGGGCGGCGCGGTAGGCGTTCTCGTGCTGACGCAGTTCGCTCTCGCGGCGGCGCCGCTCCAGCTCCAGGTCCTGCGAATTCAGTTGGGCCAGCACCTGGCCGGCCTGCACGCGGTCGCCCGGCCGGACGTTGGCCTGCTGCAGGAAACCGTCGGTGGCGGCCACCACGGCGCGCTGCACCGAGCCTTCGAGCCGCGCCGGGGCGCTGACGCGCCAGGGCACGGGAATGGCGAGCGCCGCCGCGACGAGCGCGATGGCGCCGGCGATGGCGAGCCGGCGCCGCGAGGGCCGGGCCAGGCGTTCGCGCAGGTCGTGGCGCACGCGCCGGTGCCAGGGCAGCGCCAGTTGCTGCTTGAGGTCGAACACCGGGCCGGCCAGGCGGGACAGGTCGGCCAGCGCGGTCATTTCGGCCGCGGTGAAGGCGGGGGCGGCACGTTCCAGCGTGACGGCGCCCAGGACGCGGGTGCCGTCCACCAAGGGGATGCTGCAGGCCGCGCCGGCGGCGGCCAGCTGGCGGTGCGCGAGGGTGATGTGTTCGGGGCCGGCCGGCCAGGCGACCACCTGCTGCTGGTCGAGCGCCTCCTGCATGGCGTCCAGCAGGGCCGTGGCGCCCGGCTGCCCCGGCTGGAGCTCAGCGGGGTGCGAGCTGCCCGCGAGGCGCAGGACGCCGTCTTCCAGCAACCCGACCGAGGCGCGCGCACAGCCCAGCAGCTCGCACAGCTCGCTGCCGAAGGCGGCCGCCGCCTCGGCCAGTCCCGCACGCCCGAGGGCAGCCGCAACCGGCCGCATGAGCAGGCTGGAAGCGGGCGCAGCCGGCGCTTGCGCAACCGGCAGGGTCGGTGGGCTGGACAGGTCCATGGTTACACTTGGCCACAATTGTCGCCGTCCGCAACCTTACGGACGAGGGCAAATTACCGCCTCGGTGCATCGGCGGCGGCCTGTATCCGCCGGGAGGTAGCTCAGGGTTGCTGCGCGGCCACAGCCGAGAAGGCTTTCACGACCTCGGGGGGCGCCTGGACCAGTTCGAGCAACACGCCCTCCCCGCCGACCGGGAACTCCTCGTTGCCCTTGGGATGGACGAAGCAGATGTCGAAACCGGCCGCTCCCTTGCGGATCCCGCCGGGCGCAAAGCGCAGGCCCTGCGCCGACAGCCACTCCACCGCCTTGGGCAGGTCGTCGATCCAGAGGCCGACGTGGTTCAGCGGCGTGGTGTGCACCGCCGGTTTCTTCTCGGGGTCCAGCGGTTGCATCAGGTCGACTTCGACCTTGAACGGGCCGGTGCCCAGCGCGCAGATGTCCTCGTCGACGTTCTCGCGCTCGCTGACGAAGGTGCCGGTGACCTCCAGGCCGAACAGGTCGACCCAGAGCTTCTGCAGCTTCTTCTTGTCGGGGCCGCCGATGGCGATCTGCTGGATGCCGAGGACTTTGAAGGGACGCTGGCTCATTTCTCGAACTCCACGATCGGCTGGTCCACGGCCAGTGACTCGCCCTTGGCCGCCAGCACCTTGCCGACGATGCCGTCCGCCGCGGCGAACAGCACGTTTTCCATCTTCATCGCTTCGATCACCGCGATGCGCTCGCCCGCCTGCACCTTCTGGCCGGGTTGCACGGCCACATCGACCAGCAGCCCCGGCATCGGCGACAGCAGGAACTTGCTCAGGTCGGGCGGCGCCTTGAAAGGCATCAGCGCGTGCAGTTCGGCGGTGCGCGGCGTCAGCACCATGGCATCGAGCCGGGTGCCGTTGTGGGCGATGCGCATCGCCAGCGGATTGCGCGCCACGCCGCGTTCGACCTGCGCCGCGAAGGCCTTGCCGTCGACGGTGCCGCGGATGCGCGCGCCGCCCAGGTGCCAGTTGCTGCAGATGGCATAACGCTTGCCGTTGGTCTCGACGACGCTGGAGCCGGACTCGGTCTCGTAATCGAGCACCTTCGCTGCCTGCTGGCCGTGCTTGCCCTGCGCATCGAGCTTGACCACCACGTAGTCCTCGCCCACCTTGAACTCGTGGCCGCGCATCTGCCCGCTGATGCCGGCCGAGCGCTGCAGCGCACGCCGGTTGGCCCAGGCCGCCAGCGCCACCAGGAAGTCCGGATCGTCGTGCGGCACGTCTTCGGCCTTGAAGCCGCCGCCGTAGTTCTCGGCGATGAAGCCGGTGTTGAAGTCGCCGGCGACGAACTTCGGATGCGCCAGCAGCGCCGCCTGGAAAGGGATGTTGCTCGAGATGCCGCGGATCACGAAGGCGTTGAGCGCCTCGCGCATCTTGGCGATCGCGTCGCGCCGGTCGGTGCCGTGCACGATCAGCTTGGCGATCATCGAGTCGTAGTACATCGGGATCTCGCCGCCCTCGGTGACGCCGGTGTCGACGCGCACGCCGTGCAGGTGCCCCGTGTCCGAAGCCCACATGCTCGGGCGCGGCGGCTGGAAGCGCACCAGCCGACCGGTGGAAGGCAGGAAGCTGCGGAAGGGATCCTCGGCGTTGATGCGGCACTCGATCGCCCAGCCGTTGCGCTGCACGTCCTTCTGCGCCAGCGGCAGCTTCTCGCCCGCGGCGACGCGGATCATCAGCTCCACCAGGTCCAGGCCGGTGATGCATTCGGTGACCGGGTGCTCCACCTGCAGGCGCGTGTTCATCTCCAGGAAGTAGAAGCTCTGGTCCTTGCCGACCACGAACTCCACCGTGCCCGCGCTCTGGTACTTCACGGCCCTCGCGAGCGCCACGGCCTGCTCGCCCATCGCCTTGCGGGTGGCGTCGCTGATGAAGGGCGACGGCGCTTCTTCGATCACCTTCTGGTGGCGGCGCTGGATGGAGCACTCACGTTCGTTCAGGTAGATCACGTTGCCGTGCGAATCACCGAGCACCTGGATCTCGATGTGGCGCGGCTCCTCGACGAATTTCTCGATGAACACGCGGTCGTCGCCGAAGCTGTTGCGCGCCTCGTTGCGGCAGGAGGTGAAGCCCTCGAAGGCTTCCTTGTCGTTGAAGGCGACGCGCAGGCCCTTGCCGCCGCCGCCGGCGGAGGCCTTGATCATCACCGGGTAGCCGATGTCCTTGGCGATCTGCACCGCCTGTTCGGCCGTTTCGATGGCGTCGTTGTAGCCCGGGATCGTGTTGACCTTCGCCTCTTTCGCGAGCTTCTTCGAGGCGATCTTGTCGCCCATCGCCGCGATCGAATAGTGCTTGGGGCCGATGAAGGTGATGCCCTCTTCTTCCACCCGCCTGGCGAAGCCTTCGTTCTCCGACAGGAAGCCGTAGCCGGGATGGATGGCTTGCGCGCCGGTCTGCTTGGCAGCGGCGATGATCTTGTCGGCCTGCAGGTAGCTTTCGCGCGAAGGCGCAGGGCCGATGTGCACGGCCTCGTCGGCCAGCGCGACGTGGCGGGCTTCGCGGTCGGCGTCCGAGTAGACGGCGACGGTGGCAATGCCCATCTTCTTCGCGGTGGCGATGACGCGGCAGGCGATTTCGCCGCGGTTGGCGATCAGGATCTTGGTGAACATGATTGTCCTATTTTCAGAATCTGCGCGGATCGTCTTGGTTTTCCTGGGGCACCCGGATCACCCCCCTGAACCCCGCCTTGGCGAGAGCGTCCAGCCGTATATCCGTCTTCGAATCGGGGGCGTCCACGCCCTTTGCCACGGAATCGGCAAGCGCCTTGATAACGAGAGGCATAACCGTCGACTCTTCCCTCCCCGGCAAACTCGCCACGACCACCACGACGGCATCATGTTCCGGGAAGACGTAAATACGCTGTCCCTTGAACCCATTGGCAAAGAAGTAACGTGTACCGCCGGCATTCGCGTGACTCCCGATCCACCAGTGCAAGCCGTATGCCGCGTTGGGGCCGGCGGTCCAGGCGGCATCCAGATACTCGGACGCGAAAATCCGATGGCCGTTCCATTCACCCTTCTGGAGGTAAAGCTGCCCCAGCTTGGCCATATCCATAGGCCTAAGGCGCAGGCCCCATCCCCCTGGATAGCGGCCAGCGCGATCCTTGAATGACCAAGCGACGTTGCTCATTCCCATCGGCTCGAAAAGCGTCCTTCGCGCAAAGGCGAGGAGGTCAGTCTCGGCCGCGGCAGCAACAACCGCACCCGTAATGGAAACATCCCCATCCGAATACAAGAAGCGCGTACCAGGGGCGACTTGTTGCTCCGGCGACAGGGCAAAGGCAAGACGGTCTTCGCGCGTGTCATAAATGGGATTGTTGACAGGGTCGTGCTGGTAGGCCAGCCCGGACGACATCTGCATCACATTTCGCAAAGTGAGGCGCTGTGCGTTTTGCCAGCCTTGCTCGGCAAGCCGATCTGGCTTGGCCACCACCTCGGACACGCGCGTGTCTAGCGACCGCAGCTTGCCTTGATACAGCAGTGCGCCCACGAGAGTCGATGTCACTGACTTCGTCACCGAATACACTGAGTGGTTATGTTCGCGGTTGAGCCCGTCTTTGTACCGCTCGAATACGACCTTGCATCCGCGCACCACGAGCAGCGCCCGGACTTCGTGGCGTCCGGCGTCCAGGGCCTCTACAGCAGCAGCCCACGCCTCGGAAGAGAGCCCAACTTCAGACGGAGCTGCTGTCGCCAGGTCACGGCCGACCCTATCCATACAGGCCGCGCCGGCATCCGCCACGGTCAGCAGAGCCAATAGCCACACCGCCGAAGTGCGCACCTTCATAGCGGGATGTTCCCGTGCTTGCGCCACGGGTTCTCGAGTTTCTTGTCGCGCAGCATCACCAGCGAGCGGCAGATGCGCTTGCGGGTTTCGTGCGGCAGGATCACGTCGTCGATGAAGCCGCGGGCGCCCGCCACGAAGGGGTTGGCGAAGCGCGCCTTGTATTCGGCTTCGCGCGCCGCGAGCTTGGCCGGGTCGCCCTTGTCCTCGCGGAAGATGATCTCCACCGCGCCCTTGGCGCCCATCACGGCGATCTCGGCGTTGGGCCAGGCGAAATTGACGTCGCCGCGCAGGTGCTTGGAGCTCATCACGTCGTAGGCGCCACCATAGGCCTTGCGCGTGATGACGGTGATCTTCGGCACGGTGCACTCGGCATAGGCGTAGAGCAGCTTGGCGCCGTGCTTGATGATGCCGCCGTACTCCTGGGAGGTGCCGGGCATGAAGCCGGGCACGTCGACGAAGGTCACCACGGGGATGTTGAAGGCGTCGCAGAAGCGCACGAAGCGCGCGGCCTTGATGCTGCTCTTGATGTCCAGGCAGCCGGCCAGCACCAGCGGATTGTTGGCGACGATGCCCACCGTCTGGCCTTCCATGCGGCCGAAGCCGATGACGATGTTCTTGGCGTAGTCCGGCTGCAGTTCGAAGAAGTCGCCGTCGTCCACCGTCTTGGCGATCAGCTCCTTCATGTCGTAGGGCTTGTTCGGGTTGTCCGGCACCAGCGTGTCGAGCGAGAAGTCCATGCGGTCGGCCGGATCGTGGCTCGGGCGCACCGGCGGCTTCTCGCGGTTGTTCAGCGGCAGGTAGTTGTACAGGCGGCGCAGCATGATCAGCGCCTCGACGTCGTTCTCGAAGGACAGGTCGGCCACGCCGCTCTTGGTGGTGTGGGTGGTGGCGCCGCCCAGCTCCTCGGCGCTCACCTCCTCGTGCGTCACCGTCTTCACCACCTCGGGGCCGGTGACGAACATGTACGAGCTGTCCTTCACCATGAAGATGAAGTCGGTCATGGCCGGCGAATACACGGCGCCGCCGGCGCACGGGCCCATGATCATGCTGATCTGCGGCACGACGCCCGAGGCCATCACGTTGCGCTGGAACACGTCGGCATAGCCGCCCAGCGAGGCCACGCCTTCCTGGATGCGGGCGCCGCCCGAGTCGTTCAGCCCGATCACCGGCGCGCCGACCTTCATCGCCTGGTCCATCACCTTGCAGATCTTCTCGGCATGCGCCTCCGACAGCGCGCCGCCGAAGACGGTGAAGTCCTGGCTGAAGACGAACACCAGGCGGCCGTTGATCATCCCGTAGCCGGTGACCACGCCGTCGCCGGGGATCTTGTTGTCGGCCATGCCGAAGTCGGTGGAGCGGTGCTCCACGAACATGTCCCACTCCTCGAAAGTGCCTTCGTCGAGCAGCAGCTCGAGCCTTTCGCGGGCGGTCAGCTTGCCCTTCTTGTGTTGCGCGGCAATGCGCTTCTCGCCGCCGCCCAGGCGGGCGGCCGCGCGCTTGCGCTCCAGTTGCTCGAGGATGTCATGCATTCTTGGCTTCTCCGTTCACTTGCATGGCGGCCAGCAGTTGGCGGGCCGCCGTCGAGGCCGCCAGGCGGCCGTGTTCCACTTCCTGGGTCAATCGGGGCAGCAGAGCCTTCACCTCGGGCGCCTGCCGGAAGGCCTGCCTGAGGCCGCTCTCGATGCGCTCCCACATCCAGTCGCGCGCCTGGTGGCTGCGGCGCTTCTCCAGCCGGCCGCTGGCCTGCTGCAGCTGGCGGAATCGCTCCACCGTGGACCAGAACTTGTCGAGGCCCTGCGCCTTCAGTGCGCTCAGTTGCAGCACCTCGGGGTGCCACAGCTTGTCGTCGTGGTGGGCATGGTCGGGATGGCCGTGCTGGCCCAGGATGCGCAAGGCGCTGGTGATCTGCGCCTGCGCGCGGGTCGCGGCATCGCCGTCGAGGTCGGCCTTGTTGATGACGACCAGGTCCGCCAGCTCCATCACGCCCTTCTTGATCGCCTGCAGGTCGTCGCCGGCGTTGGGCAGCTGCAGCAGCACGAACATGTCGGTCATGCCGGCCACCGCGATCTCGCTCTGGCCGACGCCGACCGTTTCGACGATCACGATGTCGTAGCCGGCGGCTTCGCACACCAGCATCGACTCACGCGTCTTCGCGGCGACGCCGCCCAGCGTCCCGCTCGCGGGGCTGGGCCGGATGTAGGCCTGCGGATGCACGGACAGGTGTTCCATCCGCGTCTTGTCGCCGAGGATGGAACCCCCGGAGACCGAGGACGACGGGTCGATCGCCAGCACGGCGACGCGGTGGCCTTGCGCGATCAGGTGCAGTCCCAGCGCCTCGATGAAGGTGCTCTTGCCGACGCCGGGCACGCCCGAGATGCCGAGTCGGAAGCTCTTGCCGGTGTGGGGCAGCAGCTGCGTCAGCAAGGCGTCGGCCTGCGTGCGGTGGTCGGCGCGGGTCGACTCCAGCAGCGTGATGGCCTTCGCGATGGCGCGGCGTTGCGCCGCGCCCTGGCTGCCGGTGATGGCCGCGAGAAGATTCATGAAATTGGGTTCTGACCCCAATTAATGAGCGGCGATCGCGCGGCGGATCTGCTCCAGCACGTCCTTCGCACTGGCCGGGATCGGGGTGCCGGGGCCATAGATGCCCTTGACGCCGGCGTTGTAGAGGAACTCGTAGTCCTGCTGCGGGATGACGCCGCCGACGAACACGATGATGTCGTCGGCGCCCTGCTTTTCCAGCTCCGCGATGATCGCCGGGACCAAGGTCTTGTGGCCGGCGGCCAGCGTGCTGATGCCGACGGCGTGCACGTCGTTCTCGATGGCCTGGCGCGCGCATTCTTCCGGGGTCTGGAACAGCGGGCCCATGTCGACGTCGAAGCCGAGGTCGGCATAGGCGGTGGCCACCACCTTGGCGCCGCGGTCGTGGCCGTCCTGGCCCAGCTTGGCGACCATCACGCGCGGGCGCCGGCCCTGCTCCTCGGCGAATTGCGCGATCTCCGACTTCAGTTTTTCCCAGCCCTCGGCCGAGTCATAGGCAGCTGCATACACACCGGTCACCTTTTGCGTATCGGCGCGGTGGCGCCCGAACACTTTCTCGAGCGCATCGCTCACCTCGCCCACCGTCGCACGCAAGCGGATCGCCTGGATGCTCAGTTCCAGCAGGTTGCCCTGGCCCGTGCGGGCCGCCGTGGTCAGGGCCTCCAGCGCGGCATGCACCTTGGCGCCGTCGCGCGTGGCCTTGATCTTCGCCAGGCGCGCGATCTGCTGCTCGCGCACCATCACGTTGTCGACTTCGCGGATCTCGACCGCGTCTTCCTTGGCCAGCTTGTACTTGTTGACGCCGACGATCACGTCGCGGCCGCTGTCGATGCGCGCCTGCTTCTCGGCGGCGGCCGCTTCGATCTTCAGCTTGGCCCAGCCCGAGTCGACGGCCCTGGTCATGCCGCCCAGCGCTTCCACTTCCTCGATGATCTTCCAGGCCGCGTCGGCCATGTCCTGGGTCAGCTTCTCCATCATGTAGCTGCCGGCCCAGGGGTCGATCACGTTGGTGATGTGGGTCTCTTCCTGGATGATCAGCTGCGTGTTGCGGGCAATGCGCGCCGAGAACTCGGTCGGCAGCGCGATGGCCTCGTCGAAGCTGTTGGTGTGCAGCGATTGCGTGCCGCCGAACACCGCCGCCATCGCCTCGATGGTCGTGCGCACCACGTTGTTGTACGGGTCCTGCTCCGTGAGCGACCAGCCCGAGGTCTGGCAGTGCGTGCGCAGCATCAGGCTCTTGGGATTCCTGGCGTTGAAGCCGCTCATGATGCGGTGCCACAGCAGGCGCGCCGCGCGCATCTTGGCGATCTCGAGATAGAAGTTCATCCCGATCGCCCAGAAGAACGACAGCCGCCCGGCGAACTCGTCGACGTCCAGGCCCTTGGCCAGCGCCGTCTTCACGTACTCCTTGCCATCGGCCAGCGTGAAGGCCAGTTCCAGCGCCTGGTTGGCGCCGGCTTCCTGCATGTGGTAGCCGGAGATCGAGATCGAGTTGAACTTCGGCATGTTCCTTGCCGTGTACTCGATGATGTCGCCCACGATCCGCATGGAGGGTTCCGGCGGATAGATGTAGGTGTTGCGGACCATGAACTCCTTGAGGATGTCGTTCTGGATGGTTCCGCTCAGCTGGTCCTGCTTCACGCCCTGCTCTTCGGCCGCCACCACGTAGCCGGCCAGCACGGGCAGCACCGCGCCGTTCATGGTCATGGAGACCGAGACCTTGTCGAGCGGAATGCCGTCGAACAGGATCTTCATGTCCTCCACCGAATCGATCGCCACGCCGGCCTTGCCGACGTCGCCCGTCACGCGCGGATGGTCGCTGTCGTAGCCGCGGTGCGTGGCCAGGTCGAAGGCCACGCTCACGCCCTGCCCGCCGGCGGCCAGGCCCTTGCGATAGAAGGCGTTGGATTCTTCGGCCGTCGAGAAGCCGGCGTACTGGCGGATGGTCCAGGGCCGCGCCGCGTACATGGTGGCTTGCGGGCCGCGCAGGAAGGGCGCGAAACCGGGCAGCGTGTCCGCATGCGGCAGCCCTTGCAGGTCGGCCGCCGTGTACAGCGGCTTCACCGTGATGCCGTCGGGCGTCACCCAGTTCAGGGCGGCGGGGTCGCCGCCGGGCGCGGACTTCGCCGCCGCCTTGTTCCACAGGTCCAGGTCCGTTGCCTTGTTCATGGTCGGTTCGCTCATAACATCGCAATCTTCGCAAAACCCGGCCGGCAAGACAACGGCTAAACTAGAGCTGGAGCCCGATTTGGCTCTGTTAATTTGCGAAGCTTGCGAAGATGACCAAAGCCTTCATGGGCGTGCGGCTCAAGACCTTCCGCGAACAGCAGCGGCTGACGCAGGCCGCCCTGGCCGCCTCGCTGAAGATCTCGCCCAGCTACCTGAACCAGATCGAGAACGACCAGCGGCCGCTGACGGTGCCGGTGCTGCTGCGGCTGCAGTCGGCGCACGGCATCGACCTGCAGCTGTTCTCCGAGGACGAAAGCGCCCGCCGGCTGAGCGAGATCCAGGCCGTGTTCGCGGATCCGCGCGAGACCGACGCGGTGCCGCAAGCCGAAGCGAAGGTGGTCGCCTCGCAGCTGCCTTCGGTGGCCAAGGTGCTGCTGCACCTGCACAAGCGCGCCCGGGCGGCGGAAGACAGGCTGTCGTCCATCGCGGCCGACTCCGATGGCGACCGCGCCGAGGGCGAACCCGGCCTGCCGCTGCAGCCCTTCGAGGAAGTGCGCGAGTTCTTCTACGCGCGCCACCACTACATGGCCATGCTCGACGAGCGCGCCGAGCAGCTCTACGAGACGGTGATCGCGTCCGCCTCCGACGTCCCCGTGACCGAGCTGCTGGCGCGCCTGCGCGAACGGCTGCAGATGCAGCACGGCATCGCGGTGCGCGAGAGCGCCGCCAACCGCACCTTCGACCAGGCGCTGCGCAGCTACGACGCCGCCACCAAGACCATCGCGCTGGCCACCGACATGGATCCGGGCCAGCAGGCTTTCCAGCTCGGCGTGCAGCTGGCCTTCCTGGAAGCCGGCCCGCTGATCGACTCGTTCACGACGGCCGACGCCTTCACCACCTCGCAGGCCCGCAAGCTCGCCCGCCTGGGCTTCGCCAACCATTTCGCCGGCGCGCTGGTGCTGCCGAACCGGCGTTTCCAGGATGCGGCCGAGGCGCTGCGTTACGACCTGGAGCTGCTGAGCGACCGTTTCGGCGTGGGCGTGGAGACCATCGGCCATCGCCTGTCGACCATGCACCATGCGCCGGGCCGCGGCATTCCCTTCTTCTTCGTGCGGGTCGACCGCGCCGGCAACGTGTCCAAGCGCCAGTCCACCGGCGACTTCCACTTCTCGCGCCACGGCGGCACCTGCCCGCTCTGGAACGTCTACGAAGCCTTCTCGCAGCCGGGCAAGATCCTCACCCAGCTCTCGCGCATGCCGGACGGCCGCACCTACCTGTGGATCGCGCGCACGGTGGAGCACAGGCGCGGCGGCTACGGCTCGCCCAACCGCATCTTCGCGGTGGCGCTCGGCTGCGACGCACGCTATGCCGAACGGCTGGTGTACGCCAAGGGCGTGAACCTGGTCGACCCGGACGCGGCCACGCTGATCGGCGCCGGCTGCAAGGTCTGCGACCGCGCCGACTGCGCGCAGCGCGCTTTCCCGCCCCTGGGCCGGACGCTGCAGATCGACGAGAACCAGCGCGGCTTCGCGCCCTACGCCGCCGGCATGTGAAGGGAAGCTTGGTGCGCGACTTCGACCCGGTTTCGATCCGCCTCTTCCTCGCCACGCTGGAGGAAGGCAGCATCGCCAAGGCCGCGGCGCGCGAGAACATCGTGCCCTCGGCGGTGAGCAAGCGCATCTCCGAGCTCGAGTCGCAGCTGCGCGTGCCGCTGCTCGAACGCGGCGCCAAGGGGGCGCAGGCAACGCCCGCCGGCCTGGCCCTTGCCCACCATGCACGCCACCTGCTGCAAACCATGGACCGCATGCAGCGCGAGATGGCCGGCTACGTGGAAGGCGTGCGCGGCGTGATCAAGGTGCTGGCGAGCGTGACTTCGCTCTCCGGCGAACTGCCTTTGGACATCCTGCGCTTCCGCGCCGACCGCCCGCAGATCGAGGTGGACCTGGAGGAACGGGTCACGCCGGCGATCTACCGCGGCGTGCGCGAAGGCCTGGCGGACGTCGGCGTGGCTTCCGAGTTCGCCAGCCACGAAGGCCTGCAGGTCTTTCCCTATCGCCGCTACGCGCTGGCCGCCGTGCTCCCGTCCGGCCACCCGCGCGCGCAGGCCCGCAGCGTGGCCTACGCCGAACTGCTGGACGACGACCTGGTGGAGCTGGGCCGCGACAGCGGCATCACCCAGGTGTTCGACGAGGCCGCGCGCGAGGCCCGGGCCTCGCGGACGGTACGCGCGCGCGTGAGTTCCTTCGAGACGATCTGCACGCTGGTCGGGCGCGGAATGGGCGTCGGCGTGGTACCGCTCTACCTGAAAGCCAGCAAGGAAAGCGCGCTGGACGTGCGCTTCGTGCCGCTGTCGGACGCCTGGGCGCAGCCGCGCAGCTTCATCGCCGTGCGCGACCTCGACGCCCTGCCGCTGGCGGCGCAGGCCTTCGTGGCCCATCTGCGGGCCAGCTCCGTCGCGATCGACTAGCGGAGCCCGGGGGGTCTCCAAACGAGAAAGCCCCGGTTCCCAAGCATCGCTTGGCGGGACTGCCGGCCGGGTGCAACATGCACGCTCCGCGCCGCAACGAGACCGCATGACCGACTCCTCCGCCTACCTTCCCGACGATTCCCTGCCGCTGCGCGGCACCAAGGTGCTGGAGCTTTCGCACATGATCATGGGGCCGGCCGGCGGCCTGGTCCTGGCCGACCTCGGCGCCGAAGTGATCAAGGTGGAGCCCCTGGACGGCGACCGCACCCGGCGCCTCAAGGGCTCGGGCATCGGCTACTTTCCCGTCTTCAGCCGCAACAAGCAGAGCCTGGCGGTCGACCTGAAATCCGCAGAGGGCCAGGAGCTGGTGCGCCGGCTGGCGGCCGGCTGCGACATGCTGGTGGAGAACTTCCGCGACGACAGCCTCGTGCAGTACGGCCTGGACTACCCCACGCTCAGCGCCACCAATCCCCGCCTCATCTACGTGTCGCTCAAGGGCTTCCTGTCCGGCCCCTACAAGCAGCGCACCGCGCTCGACGAAGTGGTGCAGATGATGGGCGGCATGGCCTACATCAACGGCGGCACCGGGGCGCCGCAGCGCGTCGCGCCCTCGGTCAACGACATCCTGGGCGGCACCTTCGGCGTGGTGGGCGCGCTGGCCGCGCTGCACGACCGCGCCCGCACCGGCCGCGGCCGCCACGTGCGCGCGGGTTTGTTCGAGAACAACCTGCTGCTGGTGGCGCAGTTCATCGCCCAGTACCAGCTGACCGGCACCGCGCCCATCCCCATGGGCGACAAGCGCACGCCGCCCTGGGGCGTGTACGACATCTTCGACACGCAGGACGGCCGCGTCTTCGTGGCGGTGGTGAGCGACGCCAACTGGCAGACCTTCTGCCGCGACTTCCTGCCGCCCTCCTTCGGCGCCGACGACCGGCTTAGAACCGCGATCCAGCGCGAAGCAGCGCGCCCCTGGCTGGTCCCGGCCGTCGCCGAAGTGCTCAAGGCGTGGAAGACCGGCGAACTCTGCGCCGCGCTGGAAGCAGCCGGCCTGTCCTACGGCCCGATCCGCCAGCCGCACGACCTGCTGGATGATCCGCACCTGCGCCAGGGCGGCGCCCTGCTGCCCACCACCATGCCCGACGGCCAGCAGGTGCAGGCCGCGGCGCTGCCGATCGAGTTCGATGGGCAGAAGGTGGGCAAGCGCCTGGACCCGCAGCCGGTGGGGGCGCAGAGCCGCCAGATCCTGCGCGGCCTGGGCCTGGACGAAACGCGCATCGAGGCTCTGGTGCGCCAAGGCGTGGTGGCCGGCTGAACAGAGACAACACAGGAGACAAAACCATGAACCGTCGCGACTTCAACCTTCTCGCCCTGGCCGCCGGCAGCCTGTACGGCCTGCCGTCCCTCGCGCAGGAATATCCGGGCAAGGCGATCCGCCTGATCATCCCTTCCACGCCGGGCGGCGGCACCGACTTCACCGGCCGCCAGATCGCCACCAAGCTGGCCGAGATCAACGGCTGGAACGTGGTGCCGGACAACCGGCCCGGCGCCGGCACCGCGCTCGGGCTGGCCGAAGCCGCGCGCGCCAAACCGGACGGCTATGAACTCGTGATCGCGCAGTCGGACAACGTCTCGCTGATCCCGCTGCTGATGAAGGTGGCCTACGACCCGATCAAGGACCTGACGCCGATCGCCCTGTGCGCGGTCACGCCGCTGATCATCCTGGTCAACGAAAACTCGCCATACAAGACGCTGCCCGACCTGCTGAAAGCGGCCAAGGCGCAGCCCGGCAAGCTCACCTTCGGCACCTCGGGCACCGGCGGCGGCGTGCACGTCGCCATGGAACTGCTGCAGCTGACCGCGGGCGTGAAGATGCAGCACGTGCCGTACAAGGGCTCGAGCCCGGCGCTGGCCGACCTCATGGGCGGCCACCTGGACTTCGCCGGTTCCTCGATCTCGTCGGCCGCCGGCATGATCCATTCCGGCAAGGTGCGCGCGCTGGCCGTGACTTCCGCGAAACGCAACGCCAGCCTGCCGAACGTGCCGGCCGTCGCGGAGTTCGGCTACAAGGACTTCAACGCCATCAGCTTCTACGGCGTGATGGGTCCGGCCGGCATTCCGGCGCCCATCGTCGCGCGCCTCAACGCCGACATCAACAAGATCCTGCAGCGCCCCGAAGTGAAAGCCGCGTTCCAGGCACAGGGCTTCGACGCCGGCGGCGGCACGCCGGAGGAATTCGCCGCGCTGATCCGCGCCGACATCCAGAAGTCGCGCGAAGTCATCACCACCGCCGGGATCAAGGTCGAATGAGCGCCGCCCGCGACACCGTCACCGTCTGCGAGGTCGGCCCGCGCGACGGCCTGCAGATGGCACAGGGCCGCATGGCCACGGACGTCAAGCTGCGCTGGATCCGCCAGCTGGCGGACGCCGGGCTGCGCGAGATCGAGGTCGGCAGCTTCGTGTCGCCGCGGATGATCCCGCAGATGGCGGACACCGGCGAGGTGGTGCGCGGCGTGCTCGCCATCGACGGACTCACCGTCTGCGCGCTGGCCTGCAACCTGAAGGGCGCGATCGCGGCGCACGATGCGGGAGCGCACGTCGTGGCGATCCCGGTCTCGGTGAGCGACACCCACAGCCGCGCCAACGTGAACAAGGGCACCGACGACCAGGTGGAGATGGTGCGCGGCATCGTCGACTGGGTGCGCGCGCAGGCGCGGCCCATGCGCATCGACGTCGCGGCCGCGACGGCCTTCGGCTGCTCGATGGAAGGCGATGTGCCGCGGCAACGCGTGGCCCAGGTGGCCACCGCGCTGGCCGCCACCGGCGTCGACCGCATCGCGCTGGCCGACACGGTGGGCTACGCGCATCCGGCGCTGGTGCGCGACACGGTGCGCGAGGTGCAGGACGCGATCGGCGCGCGGCTGACCAAATTGCACCTGCACGACACCATGGGCCTCGGCCTGGCGAACGCGCTGGCGGGGCTGGAGCTGGGCATCCGCGAATTCGATTCCTGCCTGGGGGGATTGGGCGGCTGCCCCTTCGCGCCCGGCGCCTCCGGCAACATCGTGACCGAGGACCTGGTGTTCATGCTGGAAAGCATGGGCCTCGCGACCGGCGTGGACCTGCAGCGGCTGATCGCGGCGCGCGGGCTGCTGCACGAGTCGCTGCCGGACGAGCCCTTGCGCAGCGGCGTGGCCGCGGCGGGGATTCCGCGGACGTTTCGGTCGAACGCGCCCGTACGCGGACTGTAGTCCCACTGGACAATACGCTCGCCCGCTGGACTCAGCGTTCCCGCGCAGCCTCCTTCGCTACCTTCTGCACGGGCGAGAGCAGATACTCCAGCACCGTGCGGTGCCCCTGGTGAATCTCGGCCTGCACCACCATGCCGGGTGAAAGCTTCAGCGCCTCCCCCGCCGGTGCTTTGAACTCCTGGCTGCCGAGCCGAACCAGTGCCTTGTAGCTCTGGGGACTCTGCCCTTGCGCGGCCGCCTTCTGAGGATCGTTGGCGGACGAGTCCGCGCTAACCACTTCGACCGCCCCTTCGAGCATGCCGTACTTCTGGAAAGGGTAGGCCTGCAGCTTGACTTGACGCGCTGGCTGGCCACGACGAACCCGACGTCGCTCTGACTTGTCATTGGAATGCTCCTCCTCAATGTGGCAATCTGTTGCTTCTCATTCGTTGCCAGAACTGGCGCCGGGCAGGTCCCGGCACGACAGATTTCTCAAATGCTGCGGCGGCCGCCACGAAGGGTGCAGGCGTGTGACGCGCACCATGGCGCACTGCCCCGACGCCTCCTTGCGCACTTCGACTACGGCGTCCGAGCTCCGCCAAAGATATGCAGCGATGCGGGTGACGCTGTGAACATCGAGTTCCTGGACGCTGACGGAGCAGATCCATGGCGTGCCCATCACGCTGCGCAACACCCCGCCCGCGAGTGGCGCGCCGGGTTCGATGCTGCGACGGTAGGTGACGGTGAGCTCTTGCGGTTCACCGCTCGCCGATTCGATGAAGCGTGTGCGATATTGGCTAGGCGCAGCGGTGGAGCAGGAAGACGAGACGAACGGAAGATCGGAGCCCTGCAAGGCGTATATCTGAGGTGCGGACTGGGCCCCTCCCGCATGGGCGAACCTCATGCCCAGCAGGCGTTCTGCGCTCTCGCGCGAGAACGAACCCTCCTCCACGAAGATGCGAATGCGCCCGATTAGCTCCGCTTCCTGGAACTCCGACGGAACGGGAGGCTCCCGCGTCTGCACTTCGGCGCCGTTGACGGCGGCGCAGCCGCCCACGATCAGGACAGAAGCCGCCATCACGATAACAGCCACACGCCGCCATCGGGGGCCAGATCGGCGTCGCGGCGTAGCTCCATTCTCTGGCTCCTTCTGCAGCGGCTTGGCCATGCCGCATGGGTCGACCGGCATCACGACATCTCCTTAACGAAGTTCTCCGCCCACCAGCTGAAATCCGATCGTCCGCTCGAGTGAGAAAACATCCTCAAGCCCTTTCTTGCGCAGTTGCCTGTTCGAAATGAATGCCTGAAATGCAGCCGTCTCGCACTTCGATTCCCGCGTTGACAAACTGCTCGCCCTCCGCGACTACCGTAAGCGTCTTTCTGCCCGGTCCGCTCGCAACCTCCCGGAAGTCAGCCCGAGGCGGGTTAGGTTCGATACGAACGCACTCACGTTCGAGCAACTCCAAGGATTGCGAAGTTAGAAAGCGGTATCGAGGATGGAGCAGCCCCGTGTTCGCGGGAATTCGCATCAGCATCGGGGGCTCGACCCGGAACCTTTGACCACCAAGCAACAGGATCGCGCCAGCGCCGGCACTAGACACTTCGTCCGCGATCAGCAAGCGGATGTCCTGGTTTGTGCTTGCGGTTGCTAATCCCTTGTCGATGAGCGACAAGATTTCAACGGTCGCGCGAGCATTTCGGTCTGGGGCAGTGGCGCACCCCAAGTGCACCAGTGAAATGCCAAGCAACAGGCATGCGCGAAGCAGGCCCACGCTAGATGCCACGAGTCTCTCGAGGTTCATTGCGTCCTCCAATGCGTCCACAAGCAAGAATCGTCCATGGCGGGACTCGGCAGCAACATTCATTGCGCACATTTCATTGACTTCACAAAATTCTCCCCGACCACGGCGAAGCCGATCCGCCGCGCGAACGAGCCAACCTGTTCATACTCTGCACCGCTATTTATGCCGAACGCCCACTCGCCTCGGACCTTTACGCGCAACCGAATGCGAGCGCTTTGGATCCGCTTAGGCGGAAATGACAGTCAGGCGGGCTTCGCCGCCGGCTGCACCTGCGCCAACATGCGCACCAGCGCATCGCACTTCAGCCTGAGCTCGGCGAGATCCCCTGCCGCCGCGCGCTCCACCTCCAGGCTTGCCTGGCTGGCCTCCTCGAAACCGTACATCGCCAGGCTGCCCGCGAGCTTGTGCGCGGTGGCGCGCACCTTTTCCCGATCGCCGCCGGCCGCGGCGCGGGCCAGCTGCTGCGCCAGGTCGCGCCGCGAGCTCAGGAACTCCGGCATGAGCGGCATCAGGTCGACGTCGACCAGCACGTCGACACCGGACGCCCGCGTGTCGCGCATCTCGATGACCGGCATTTCCCCACACAGCACCGCATAGACCTCCTCGCGCGACGCCGGCTTGGCGAGGTAGAGGTCGAAGCCGGCATCCAGGCAGCGCTGGCGGGTGGCTTCGTCGTCGTGCGCGGAGAAGGCAACGACGCGGCTGGGCGGCTCACCGCGCTCCCGCTGCAGCGCGCGGATCGCGGCGATGGCTTCGATGCCGCCCATCACCGGCATCTCCACGTCGAGGAAGATCACGTCCGGCCGCGCCGCGCGCACGGAATCCAGCCCCGCGCGGCCGTTGACCGCCGTGCGCACCTTCAGCGGGGGGCTGGGCAGCAGGTTCCGCAGCACGATGATGTTGTATTCGTCGTCGTCCACCAGCAACACGTCCAGCGCGGGCAATGGGCCGCTCACCAGCGGGCTGGGGCGCGAGATGGAACCGGTGTTGTCGCCCTGGGACGGCGCGGCGCCGGGCCAGCGCGGCAGCCGCAGGGTGAGCGTGGTGCCCTCCGGTCCCGACTCCATCGTGAGGTCGCCGCGCTGCACCCGCGCCATCAGCCGCGCGGAATAGGCGCCGAGGCCGTGGCCATTGGGTTTGCCGTGGGTGGCGTACTTGGTGAAGAACTCCGAGCGCACTTCCGCCGGCACCTCGCCAGCGTTGTGTACGGCAAGCACCACCGTGTCGTCCTCGCGCGCGATCTTCACCCGCACCTCGCCACCTTCGGGCGACGCTTCCAGCGCATTCTTCGCCACGTTGGCCAGCGTCGAATAGCAAAGCAGTTCCTCGCCCTGCGCGTAGACGCGGCGCGACGGAAAATCCAGTTTCAGGCGCACCCGCTTGGACCGCGCGTGCGCCTCGAGCTCGCGCGCCACCGTGTGCACCAGCGTCGCCAAGTCCACGGCCTGCTCGCGCAGGCGATAGGTGCCCTGCTCCATGCGGTACAGGTCCAGCGACAGGTTGACCATGCTCAACACCCGCATGGCCGCGCCCTCGACCATGCCGACCAGCTCGCTCTCGCGCGGATCGAGCGCGCGCCGCTCCCGCAGCAGGCGCGGCACCGACGCAATGCTGGCCAACGGCGTTTTCAGGTCGTGGCGGGCGATCCGCTCCACCTCCTCGCGCAGGCGGATCGCGTCGAGCAGCGCGGTGTTCTGCGCTTCCAGCTGCTGCACCAGGCCGTCGAGCCGGCGGCGCTGTTCGGCCTCGGTGTCCTGCTGCACGTCGGCGATGTAGGAGTAGATGTTGGCGAAGACGATCAGCAGCGTGAGCGTGACCGCCACCCGGGCCATCAGCGCCGGGCCGAGGTGCATCCAGGCCATGGGCACGGCCAGCAGCACCAGCGAGACGTTGAAGAAGTTGGCCGTGCGCCGGGGCAGCACGAAGTGGAACAGCAGGATGCCCGGGTAGACCCACAGGATGCCGATCAGCCCGTTGTTGTACATCGCGGTGGCCAGCCCGATGGCCGATGCGATGAAGATGACCAGGGGCGAGACCAGGGCCCGGCGGCCGCGCGCGATGCAGATCGCATTGGCCAGCAGGCAGAAGACGAAGGTGATGGTCGCGATGCCGACCATCACCCGGTCCTGGAAGAAGTTGTTGACCGCGAAGGGCCCCAGCAGCAGGATGCCCGCGATCGAGAGGCCGACGAAGATGCGCTGCCGGTGGGCCTCGACGAAGCCCCCTACGTACTGGTCGGCATAGGGCCTGGGCTTGGCGTCGGCCGCCTTGCGCCGCCGGGCCTTGGCTGCATCCAATCCTGGTCCCTCCTCGGGGCCATTGTAGAGCGGCGCCTAGAAGGCGGATATCCCCGTCTGCGCCCGCCCGAGGATCAGCGCGTGGATGTCGTGCGTTCCTTCATAGGTGTTCACCACTTCGAGGTTCACCAGGTGGCGGGCCACGCCGAATTCGTCGCTGATGCCGTTGCCGCCCATCATGTCGCGCGCCACGCGGGCGATGTCCAGGGACTTGCCGCAGGAGTTGCGCTTCATGATCGACGTGATCTCGACCGAAGCCGTGCCCTCGTCCTTCATGCGCCCCAGGCGCAGGCAACCTTGCAGGCCCAGGGTGATCTCGGTCTGCATGTCGGCCAGCTTCTTCTGGATCAACTGGTTGGCCGCCAGCGGCTTGCCGAACTGCTTGCGATCCAGCACGTACTGGCGGGCGCGGTGCCAGCAGTCCTCGGCGGCGCCCAGCGCGCCCCAGGCAATGCCGTAGCGCGCCGAGTTCAGGCAGGTGAACGGACCCTTGAGCCCGCGCACCTCGGGAAAGGCGTTTTCCTCGGGGCAGAACACGTCTTCCATCACGATCTCGCCGGTGATGGAGGCGCGCAGGCCGACCTTGCCGCTGATCTTGGGCGCCGACAGGCCCTTCCAGCCCTTTTCCAGCACGAAGCCGCGGATCGCGCCTTCGTCGTCCTTGGCCCAGACCACGAACACGTCGGCGACCGGCGAGTTGGTGATCCACATCTTGCTGCCGGTCAGCTTGTAGCCGCCGTCGACCTTGCGCGCGCGGGTGACCATGCTGCCGGGGTCGGAGCCGTGGTTCGGCTCGGTCAGGCCGAAGCAGCCGATCCACTCGCCGGTGGCCAGCTTGGGCAGGTACTTCTGCCTGGTCGCTTCGTTGCCGAATTCGTTGATCGGCACCATCACCAGCGAGGACTGCACGCTCATCATCGAGCGGTAGCCGGAATCCACGCGTTCCACTTCACGCGCCACCAGGCCGTAGCAGACGTAGTTGAGGCCGGCGCCGCCGTACTGCTCGGGGATCGTCGACCCGAGCAAGCCCAGCTCGCCCATCTCGCGGAAGATGGCGAGATCGGTCTTCTCGTTGCGGAAAGCCTCGATCACCCGAGGTGCCAGCTTCTCCTGGCAATAGGCATGCGCGGCGTCGCGCACGGCGCGCTCGTCGTCGGTGAGCTGCTGGTCCAGCAACAGGGGATCTTCCCAGTGGAAGGCGGCTTTGGCTTTGGCCATGGAATTTCTCCGATGTATGTCAGGCGGGCAGGACCGCGGTCGCTTCGATCTCGACCTTGGCGCGGTCCTCGATCAGGGCCTTCACTTCCACCGCCGTCATCGCGATGGTGTAGCTGCCGATGATCTCGCGGAAAGCCTTGCCCACTTCCGCGGAAGCGGCCAGGTATTCGCGCTTGTCCGTCACGTACCAGGTCATGCGGACGATATTCTCGCCCCGCCCGCCCGCCGCGCGCAGCACGTCGGCGACATTCTGCAGCGCCTGCCGGGCCTGGCCGCCGAAATCGTCGGTGTGGAATACCCCCTGGCCGTCCCAGCCGATCATGCCGGCGATGAACAGCATGCGCCCTTGCGCGACCACCCCGTTGGCATAGCCCTTGGGGCGCGGCCAGCCTTCGGGCAGCACCGCCTGCGGCTTCGTTTCGTTCATGCCTGCATCTCCTTGAGCAATTGGCGCGCGATGATCAGCTGCTGGACCTCGGTCGCGCCCTCGTAGATGCGCAGGGACCGGATCTCGCGGTACAGCTGTTCCACCATTTCTCCGCTCTTCACGCCCTGGCCGCCGAACATCTGCACGGCCGCGTCGATCACCTGCTGCGCGCCCTCGGTCGCGGCCATCTTCGCCATGGCCGCTTCCTTGGTCACGGTGCGGCCCTGGTCGCGCATCCAGGCCGCGCGGTAGACCAGCAGCGCGGCGCTGTCGATGGTCGTGGCCATCTGCGCCAGCTTGGCCTGCGTCAGCTGGAAGTCGGCCAAGGTCTGGTTGAACATGCGGCGGGTGGTGGCGCGCTGCAGGGCCTCGTCCAGCGCCCGGCGGGCGAAGCCCAGCGCGGCGGCGGCCACCGAGGTGCGGAAGACGTCGAGCGTGCGCATCGCGACCTTGAAACCCTCGCCGGCGGCGCCGATTCGCTGGCTCAAGGGCACCTTGCAGTTGCGGAAGCGCAGGGTCGCGAGCGGATGCGGCGCGATCACCTCGATGCGTTCGGCGATCTCGAAGCCGGGCGTGTCGGCGTCGACGATGAAGGCCGAGATCCCGCGCGGTCCCGGCGCCTCGCCGGTGCGGCAGAACACCACGTAGAAGTCGGCGATGCCGCCGTTGGAGATCCAGGTCTTCTCGCCGTTCAGCACGGCGTGGTCGCCCTCGACGTGGGCGGCGCATTGCAGGTTCGCGACGTCGGAGCCGGCTTCCGGCTCGGACAAGGCAAAGGCCGCGATCGCTTCGCCGCGCGCCACGCGCCCCAGGTAGCGCTCCTGCTGCTGCGGCGTTCCCTGCAGGCTGATCGCGCCGGAGCCCAGGCCCTGCATCGCAAAGGCGAAGTCGGCCAGGCCGTTGTGATACGCCAGCGTCTCGCGGGCCAGGCAGATCGCGCGCGTGTCGATCACCTCCTGCTCGCCGTGCGCGCCGCCCACGGCATGGCGCAGCCAGCCGCCGTTGCCCAGCCGGCGCACCAGTTCGCGGCAGGCCGCGTCGACGTCGGGCCCGTGCAGGTGCGCGACGTGCTCCCGCGCCCAGCCATCCAGTTCGGCGGCGAACACGCCGTGGCCTTCGTCGAAGAAGGGCCAGTCCAGGTGCGGTTGGTCGCGCATCTCAGTTCCCCTCGAACTTCGGCTTCTGCTTCGCGACGAAGGCCTCGTAGGCGCGCGTGAAGTCCTGCGTCAGCATGCACAGGGCCTGGGCCTGGGCCTCGGCCTCGATCGCCTGCTCGATGGTCATGGCCCATTCCTGGTGCAACATGGTCTTGGTGATGCCGTTGGCGAAGGTCGGACCTTCGGTCAGCTGCTTCGCCAGGGCCTGCGCTTCCCCCAGCAGCGCTTCCGGCGCGCACAGGCGGTTGAAGAAGCCCCAGCGCTCGCCCTCCTCGCCGCCGAGTGAACGGCCGGTGTACAGCAGCTCGCTCGCCCGGCCCTGGCCGACGATGCGCGGCAGCATGGCGCAGGCGCCCATGTCGCAGCCGGCCAGGCCGACGCGGTTGAACAGGAAGGCGGTCTTGCTGCGCGCGGTGCCCAGCCGAAGGTCGGAGGCCATCGCCATGATCGCGCCGGCCCCGGCGCAGACGCCGTCGATGGCGGCCACGATGGGCTGCGGGCAGGCGCGCATCGCCTTCACCAGGTCGCCGGTCATGCGGGTGAACATCAGCAGTTCGGGCGCCTTCAGCCGCACCAGCGGGCCGATGATCTCGTGCACGTCGCCGCCGGAGCAGAAGTTGTCCCCGGCGCCGGCCACCACCACCGCATGCACGTCGGTGGCGTACTTCAGCTCGCCGAACAGGTCGCGCAGCTCTGCGTACGAGTCGAAGGTCAGCGGGTTCTTGCGCTCCGGCCGGTTCAGCGTGACGGTGGCCACGCCGTCCTTCACATCCCAAAGGAAATGCGTGGCGCGATAGGCGGCCAGCTGCTTGCGGTTGCCGGCGGCAAGCGCGGGGTCGACGCGCTCAGTTGAAGCGTTCATTCGGGTTCTCCTGCACCAGGGCCTGGGCCTTCTCGCGCTCCAGGTTGCGTTCGAGTTGATTCTTGCCGGACAGGTACTGCACCGGCCAGGCGACGTCGTGGTAGCCGATCTTCGCCGCTTCCAGCAGCGCCCAGGCGGGATTCGCCAGGTGCGGCCGCGCGATCGCGCACAGGTCGGCGCGGCCGGCGGCGATGATGCTGTTGACGTGGTCGGCTTCGGAGATGGCGCCCACGGCGATCGTCGCGATGCCGGCCTCGTTGCGGATGCGGTCGGCAAACGGCGTCTGGTACATGCGGCCGTAGACCGGCTTCTGCTTCTTGCTCACCTGGCCCGAACTGCAGTCGATCAGATCGGCGCCGGCCGCCTTGAAGGCGCGGGCGATCGCCACGGCGTCGTCGGGCGTGATGCCGCCCTCGACCCAGTCGTGCGCCGAGATCCGCACCGACATCGGCTTGTCCTGCGGCCAGGCCGCGCGCATGGCCCGGAAGACTTCCAGCGGATAGCGCAGGCGATTTTCCAGCGAGCCGCCGTAGTCGTCGGTGCGCTGGTTGGTCAGCGGCGAAATGAAGGACGACAGCAGGTAGCCGTGCGCGCAATGCAGTTCCAGCCAGTCGAAACCGGCCTCGGCGGCGTAACGCGTGCTGCGCACGAAGTCGTCGCGCACCCGGTCCATGTCGGCACGGATCATGGCGCGCGACCAGTCGCTGACGCCGTCCAGGAACTGCTGCGGCGAAGCAGAAATCAGCGGCCAGTTGCCGGATTCCAGCGGCTGGTCCTCGCCTTCCCAGGGCACGCGGGTCGAGCCCTTGGCGCCGGCGTGGCCCAGCTGCAGCGCAATCTTCGCGTCGCTGTTGGCATGGACGAAGTCGACGATGCGCTTCCAGCCATCGCGCTGCTGGGCGTTCCACAAGCCGGGGCAGCCGGGCGTGATGCGCGCGTCGGCCGAAGGACAGGTCATCTCCGCCACCACCATGCCGGCGCCGCCCATGGCGCGCGCGCCGAGGTGCACCAGGTGGTAGTCGGCCGGCAGGCCGTCCACGCAGGAGTACTGCGCCATCGGCGAAACCACCACGCGGTTCTTCAAGGTGGTGCCGCGCGCGGTGAACGGCGTGAACATGGGCGGGATCGCCTGCTGCGAAGGTTTGCGCTGCGCGCCCGCATGCCCGGCGATCCAGTCCTCGTACTGCTCGACGTACTGCTTGTCGCGCAGCCGCAGGTTCTCGTGGCTGATGCGCTGGCTGCGCGTGAGCAGCGAATAGGCGAACTGCTCGGGCGGCAGGTTGACGTAGCGCGCCACGTTCTCGAACCACTCGGTGGAATTGCGCGCGGCGTTCTGGATCTTCAGCACCTCGACACTGCGCACCGCTTCGTAGTCGGCCAGCGCCTGGCGCAGGTCGCCGGCGTTGCGGCCGATGCAGCGCGCGAGCTCGATCGCATCTTCGAGCGCCAGCTTGGTGCCCGAGCCGATGGAGAAGTGCGCGGTGTGGGCCGCATCGCCCATCAGCACCACCGGCGCGCGGCCGTTGTCATGAACCCAGGTCTTGCAGACGACCCGCGGAAAGCGGATCCACTGCGCCGAGCCGCGCAGGTGCGAGGCGTTGGACATCAGCTGGTTGCCGTCCAGGTATTTGGCGAACAGCTTCTCGCAGAAGGCGATCGCCTCTTCCTTCTCCATCCTGTCCAGGCCGGCCGCCTTCCAGGTCTCTTCCGGCGTCTCGACGATGAAGGTGGAGGTGTCGGCGTCGAACTGGTAGGCGTGCGCCTGGAACCAGCCCCACGGCGTCTCCTCGAAGGCGAAGGTGAAGGCCTCGAACTTCTTGTGCGTGCCCAGCCAGACGAAGCGGCACTTGCGCAGGTCGATGTCGGGCTGGAAGGTCTCGGCATACCTGGCGCGGATGCGGCTGTTGAGGCCGTCGCTCGCGATGACGAGATCGGCTTCCGGATAGTCCTGGTCGCCCTGCGCCTCGGTCTCGAACACCAGCTCCACCCCGAGCGCCTCGCAGCGGCGCTGCAGGATGTTCAGCAGCCGCTTGCGACCGATGCCGATGAAGCCATGGCCGCCCGAGCGCATCTTGCGGCCGCGGATGTTGACCTCGATGTCGTCCCAGTGGTTGAAGGCCGCCAGGATCTCGGCGGCGCTTTCGGGGTCGGCCACCTGCAGGTTGCCGAGGGTCTGGTCGGAGAAGACGACGCCCCAGCCGAAAGTGTCGTAGGGCTTGTTGCGCTCGATCACGCGGACCCGGTGCGCCGGGTCCTGCTTCTTCATCAGCAACGCGAAATACAGGCCGGCCGGGCCGCCGCCGATGCAGACGATGTCCATGGGTTGCTCCATGCCTAGATAATTTAAGTTTAAAGCATTTGGCCGGCAGGCGCCATCCCGCCGGCCGGGCGCTCCCGCCTAGAGACAGACTAGGCGGTTTTTTCCAGGCGCAGCGCCACGTCGGCATGCGCGAGGCGCATCACCTCGCGCGGCGGCTGCGTCTTCAACCGGTGGTCGCTCCACACCTGGCGCCAACGCCGCGCGCCCGGCAGGCCGTTGTACAGGCCAATCATGTGGCGGGCGATGGAATGCCAGGGCGTGCCGCGCGCGGCGTGCTCGCGCTCCATGTAGGCCACCATGCTCTCCTCGACCTCCTCGCGCCGCAGGCTGAAGGCGGCCTCGCCGTAGTACAGCGCGTCCCAGTGGGCCAGCCACCAAGGGTGGTGGTAGGCCTCGCGCCCCACCATCACGCCATCGAGTTCGCGCAGCTGCGCCTGCACGACCTCGTCCTGCTTGATGCCGCCGTTGACGCCGATCACCAGTTGGGGAAAGTCGCGCTTGAGCCGGTGCACCAGCTCGTAGCGCAGCGGCGGCACCTCGCGGTTCTCCTTGGGCGACAGGCCTTTCAGCCAGGCGTTGCGCGCGTGGACCAGGAAGACCTCGCAGCCGGCCTCGGCCACCGTGCCGACGAAATCGCGCACGAACTCGTAGCTCTCGACCTTGTCGATGCCGATGCGGTGCTTGACCGTCACCGGCACGTCCACCACGTCGACCATCGCCTTGACGCAATCCGCCACCAGTTTCGGCTCGGCCATCAGGCAGGCGCCGAAAGCGCCGCGCTGCACCCGCTCGCTCGGGCAGCCGCAGTTCAGGTTGATCTCGTCATAGCCCCACTGCGCGCCGAGCTTCGCGCTCTGTGCCAGGTCGGCCGGCTCGCTGCCGCCCAGCTGCAGGGCCACCGGATGCTCGGTCTCGTCGAAATCCAGGTGGCGCGGCACGTCGCCATGCAGCAGCGCGCCGGTGGTCACCATCTCGGTGTAGAGCCGCGTGCGGCGGCTCAGCAGGCGGTGGAAATAGCGGCAGTGCCGGTCCGTCCAGTCCATCATGGGCGCCACCGACATCCGCCACGAACGATCTCTTTGCTTCACCGGCCCGACTTTACCGTGCCGGGACCGCCGGGCTCCTCAGCCGCCGACGCGCATGTACAGGTCGACCTGGCATTGGTAGGTGGTTTGCGCGGCGCACGCGCCATAGGGAGCGGCACCGCCGGAAGCGCAGCCGCCCAGTGCCAGCAGCACGAGCACGCACAGGGTCTTGAAGTTCATCGGGTTTTCTCCTGGGGCCGGGCCAATCTAGGCGATGGGCGCCCATTGCACAGTTGGCCCATGGGCCCACACGGCACGCGGAACTCGGCGTGACGGCCGAGGTCGTACGCGCGCCTCCTACCCGCCTCTTCCGCCCGCGACTACAGGCAAGCCCGGCCGTGTGCGCTGGAATGACGGGCAGTCCAGAACAAGGAGCAGCAATGAAACCCTTCCACCTCGAATCCGGCATGAAGACCATGGGCGGCGTGTTCTACCCCACGGGTTATGTCGTCCTGATGTTTCCCACCGAGCAGGCCGCGCGCGATGCCTGCAAGCTGCTGGGCGACAATGGGATCGACGAGGCGGAAGTGACGCTGATCACGCCCGACGACTTCCGCCGCGAACTCGGCGACGCGACCGGCGACGACGCCATCCTGCCCTCGGCCGGCAGCGAGGGCGACACCCTGCGCCGCTTCATCGAACTGGCGCAACAGGGCCACCACGGCCTGATGGTGCATGCCCCCACCGCCGACGATTCGGATCGCATCATGACGCTGCTCAAGGGCAGCCCGATCTCCTACGGGCAGAAGTACCGCAAGCTGGTGATCGAAGACCTGGTGGTCTGATCGGTCGCCTCACTTCATGGTGACGGCGGACCGGATGGTGATCTCCGCCGCCGGCACGTTGGTCATGCCGCCCGAGGTTCCGGGGGCCACTGTGGCGATGGCGTCGGCGACGCCCGTCCCCGAAATCAGCTGGCCGAACACGGCATTGCCGTTCGGCGTGCCGATCGCCGGATTGAAGTCGAACTGGTGGTTGTCGACCACGTTGACGTAGAAGCGCGTGGTCGCCGAGTCCGGCGCAGCATCGCGCGCCATGGCCACCGTGAACTGCCAGTTCTTGAGCCCGTTGTTGCTCTCCAGCGCGATCGCTGGGTGCGTGGCCGGCTTCGGCTGCAGTCCGGAAGTGAAGCCGCCGGCCTCGAACAGCAGCCCGGTGGCGCGATGCACCACGGTGCCGGCATAGAAGCCTTCGGTGACGTAGCGCAGGAAGTTCGCCGTCGTCACCGGCGCCTCGGTGCCGAACATCTCGATCACCATCTCGCCCTGGCTCGTCTGCACGCACACGGCCTGGTTCGGGCTCAGCCGCGAAGCTTCGGTGCCCGCGGCGCTGCACTTGGCGACGTTCACGGGCACGGTCTTGCTCGCCGTCGCGCCCAGGTTGTCGGTGACGGTGTAGACGGCCGTGAACGTTCCGGTGCGCGTGTAGACGTGGCTGTCGGTACTGCCTGAAGTACCGTCGCCATAGTCCCAGCTGCGCAGGGCGAGGCTGCCGTCCGCGTCGCCCGTTCCGGCGGTGTCGAAGAGGGTGCTTGCCTGCAGCACCGCTTCCCCCTTCAGGACCGCGGCCGCAACCGGCGGCTGGTTCACCGGGCCGCCGCCGCCGCCACCGCCGCCGCCGCAGGCCAGGAGCAAGGCGGCGCAGGCGGGCAGCAGCAGCAGGCGCGCCGCACGGGAAAGGGAGAGGGAGCGGGTCATGGTGGATTCCTCCTGTTGTTCGCGTCAATCGGTCCTGAGCTCGGCCGAGCACTTCACGCCCAGCGGAATTTCCTGCCGCGGATTGGCGGCCTCCAGCCGGACGCCGAAGGTTCCGCTGGCGGCGTCGATCAGCGGATCGACCACCCGCACCACCGCCTGGAAGGTTTTGTTGAAGGGCGGTTCGGTGCGGATCTGCACCACCTGCCCCACCTTCAGCCGGCCCGAGCGCGCGGCCGGCAAGACCAGTTCGACCCGCGCGGGATCGGTCTGCGCGAGTTTCAGGATGGGGCCGCTGCCTTCGCCCACCTGCGCCAGTTCGCCGGGCTGCTGCAGCCTTTCGATCACCACGCCGTCGAAGGGGCTGAGCAGCTGCCTGCGGCCGATCTCCGCTTCCAGCCGGGACGCATCCAGCCGCGACAGCTCCCGGTTGTCCTTGGCCTCCAGCACGTCGGCCTGGGCGATCAGCATCTCGGCCTCGGCATCGTCGCGGTCCTGGGCCGAGACGAACTTCTGCTGCTGCAGTTCGTCGCGCCGGCGGAACTTGTGCTGCGCGTTCAGGAACTTGCTTTCCGCCGCGCGCAGCTGGCCCTGCATGACGGCGCGGTACTTCGCCGTGGCCAGTGCGGCCTTCTCCACGCTGGAGTCCAGCGTCACGAGCAGCTGCCCCTTGCGCACCGGCGTGCCTCGGTCCACGTGCATCGCCACGATCTGCGCCGGCACCGAACTGCGCATGGTGACCCGCATGGCCGGCTCCACCAGGCACTGCACCGGATCCACGGCCCAGGCCGGAGCGCCGGCCAACGCCAGCAGCAGCAGCAGGCCTGCGGCCGGCACGCGAGGCCGCCGCTCAGCAGCGGCCGGCATAGGAGAGGCTGGTTTCGAGTCGTTCATCCTGCTTCACCGCTTCCTTTCGTGTCCGCTCGTGCAAACGTTCCGCCCGCCGCTGCGCGCGCCGCCGCATGCCCTCCAGCACCAGCGGGCCCACGGCGCGCAACCGGGCCAGCGCGTGGCGCAGCAGCCCGGCCACAAGGCCCTCCTGCTGCGCGAAGATCCGGTCGGCCACGCTGACGATCGCCTGCGCCGTGCCCGGGTCACCCTGGCGTCCGGTGCGGCCGAACAGCTGGCGGTCGACGCGCCGCGATTCGTGGAACTCGGACAGGATCACGTGCAGCCCGCCGCGCTCGCGCACGGCCTGCTCCACCCGGATGTCGGTGCCCCGCCCCGCCATGTTGGTCGCCACCGACACGCGGCCGCTGCGGCCGGCGGCTGCCACCAGTTCCGCTTCGTGGGCATCCTGCAGCGCGTTGAGCACCTCATGGGCGATCCCGCGCGCGGCCAGCACTTCGGACAGCCGCTCGGAGGCCGCGACCGAGCGCGTGCCCACCAACACGGCGCGCCCCTGCGCGACGAGTTCGCTCGCGCTGTCGGCGATGGCTTCCCACTTGCCGTCCTCGTCCGCGAGGCAGGCCGTGGGCCAGGTCTTGCGGATGCAAGGCACGTTGGGCGGCACGACCACCGTGCACAGCCGGTAGTCGCGCCAGAGTTCCCGGCGGCCTTCGCTGGCGGTGCCCGTCATGCCCGAGAGGCGCAGGTAGCGGCGGAAGAAGCGCTGGTAGGTGATGCGCGCCACGGTCCGCGCCTCGTCCGACAGTTCGCAGCCCTCCCGCACCTCGATCAGCTGGTGCAGCCCCTGCTCCCAGTTGCGCCCGGGCATCGCGCGGCCGGTGTTCTCGTCCACGATCAGGACCTTGCCGTCCTTGACGACGTAGTGCTCGTTGCGGTGGAACAGGAACCGTGCGCGCAGCGCCTGCGCCGCCCAGTGTTCCCGCACCTGCCGCATGCCCCAGTCGGGGCCCATGGCGAGGCAGCGCTCGGTCAGCCACATCCGGCCCGCCGGCAGCAGGTGCAGTTCGCGCCGCGCCACGTGCAGCTCGTAGTGCTCGCCGGGGCGCATCTCGGCGGCCAGCGCCAGTGCCTGGCGCAGCAGCCGGTCGTCGTTGATGCCGCCGGCATTCTCCGACAGGATGAGGGGCGTGCGCGCTTCGTCGATCAGCACGCTGTCCGCCTCGTCCACGATGCCGAAGTACAGGCCCCGCAACAGCGTGGGCGGCGGCCGTTCGCCGGCGACCCGGCGCAGCCGCAGGTCGGCCTGGCGCGTCCCCGGCCCATGCGCGGCGCGGTCCTTCAGGTAGTCGAAGGCCAGCTCCTTGCCGGTGCAGTACGTGACCTGGCTCGCGTACTGGCGCAGGCGCTCGGTGGACGTCATGCCCCCGATCACGTGGCCGGAACTGATGCCCAGGAAGGCGAACAGCGGCCGCAGTTCCTCTTCGTCGCGCTGCGTGAGGTAGTCGTTGACGGTGATGACGTGGACCGGCTGGCCGGCGCAGGCGGCGGCCGCCGCGGCGAGGCCGGCGGTGAGGGTCTTGCCTTCGCCCGTCTGCATTTCCGCCATCTGGCCCTGGAGCAGGCAGGAGGCGCCCATCAGCTGCGCCGCGTAGGGACGCTGCCCGACGCTGCGCACGGCGGCCTCGCGCACGAGGGCCAGCACCAGGTCCCGTCCCTCGGCGCGGTCCCACGCGGCGCGGGCGGCGCGGCGCAGGCGCTCGCCCAGCTGGCGGTCGTCCAGCGCCGCGACCACCGGCGCCAGCGCTTCGGCGCGGCGAGCGATCGCGCGATGCCAGCCGATGCCCCGCGTGAGCCGTTGTGGAACGTCACCAGCCGCCCCGCGCAGCCAGGCGTCGACGCCCTCCTCCGGCGGCGCGGCCCGCTCCGCATAGAGGCTGGCCGAAAGCTGCGTCCAGGCGAGTTGCGCCATGCTCAGACTCCCAACCTGGACAGGAAGGCCCGCCGGCCGGCGCGCCACCAGCGCCAGCCGATGGCCTCCGGGCTGTGTTCCAGGCTCACGTAGGCCCGCATGCCCAGCTGCGTCAGCTGCACGCCGGCCGGCAAGGCCGCCTCGAACTCGAACAGGTTGTCGAGGGCCGTGACCTGGTGCTCGTCGCGCGGGTCGACCAGCAGTCGCCCCCCGCCGGCCTGGCCCAGCGCGGCACTCGGCAGCTCGTGCGCCGCTTTCGGCACCGAACGGGCCAGGGTCGCCGCCATCGCCTGGGACAGGTCGCTGGCCAGGCGCACCTCGACGGCCCGCACATCCGATTGGACGAAGGCCACGTCGGCCTGGGACACGAGGAGCTTCACCACCGGCCGATGTTCGCCCATCACGTGCGCCACCACATCACCCTTGTGCACGAAGCGGCCCACCTGGTCGTCGGCGCGTTCGATCAGGACGCCGCCGGCGGACCGGGCGCGGGCCGACAGCTTGCCGGCCTCGTCCTCCAGCCGGGCGAGCTGCGCGCGTTCCTGCTGCAGGGTCTGCACCAGCTGCGCGGCCTGCGCCGGCTGCGTGCCCCACACGGCGTCCATCCGCGCCGCCACCTCCTCGACCCGGCCCCTTTGCTGCTCGACCTTCGCGGCCAGCAGCGGATTGCCGGTGACGACGACGACGTCACCGGCGCGGACCGCCGTGCCGGGGGCCTGGAAACGCTCCACGAAGCCGTCGGCGCCGGCGCGCACCAGCGCCTGCTCCGGCAGCCACACCACGCCTTCCACGCGGGTGTGGTGCGGCACCGGCAGGACGAGCAGCAGGGCGGCCGCAGTGACGCTGCCGCCTGCCAGCACCAGCCACACCCGGCTGGCCCGCGCCACGAAGCGCGGATCCGTGAAGAGCGCCGCCAGGGCCTTGCCCGCCGGGATCAGCAGGCCCGCCAGCAGCGACCAGGCCGCGAGGGCGACACCGAAGGCGAAGTATTGCTGGCCGATGAACCAGGCGATCGCCAGCGTCACCGTGAGCCGGTAGGCAAAGGCCGCCGGCGCGTAGAAGAAGAACCAGCGGCGCTCCCCGCGCGTTGCCGGGAACGGCCGCGGGTCCCGCACGCCGAACAGGTAGCGGGTGGCGAGGTACTGCCAGTAGCGGGTGGAGCGGGCCGACAGGTTGGGAATCTCCAGCAGGTCGGACAGCATGTAGTAGCCGTCGTAGCGCAACAGCGGATTGGCGTTGAACAGCACCGTGGTCACGCTTCCGAGCACGGCCACGTTGTAGGCCACCGCACGCGGCACGCCCGGCTCCAGGAGCACCCAGGCCAGCAAGGCGAGCATCGCCAGCCAGAGTTCCGCCGCCATGCCGGCGGCCGCCACCCAGGCGCGGCGCCACTTGTTCGCGAAGGCATGCGCCGCGGACGCATCCACGTAGGGCACGGGATAGAACACGAGGAACATCAGGCCCATCTCGTGCACCTCGCCGCCGCCACGCTTGACCGCGAAGCCATGGGCCAGTTCATGCACCGCCTTCAGGAGGGGGAACACGATGGCCAGCAGCCACAGGTTGCTGGAAGCCAGCAGCCGCTGGCCGAAGTCCCGCGTGAGCTCGTCCCAGTGCGAACCGGCGATCACCAGCGCCCAGGCGCCGCAGGCCAGCCACAGCACGGCCCAGGCCGCTACGGGGAGAGGCTTGATCCAGGCGCAGGCGGCCGCCAGCGTGGCATCGGGATCCCACAGCGGAATGCGAAGCGACATGGGATTGAGGAAGCGCCCGAGCAACTGCCGCTTGCGCCGCTTGCTGCCGCGCGACAGCAGTTCGGCCACGTCCGGGGAGCTGTCCACCTGGATCAGGTCGGCGGCATTGAGCTGCCCCAGCACCTGCACCACCTCCGCCTGGCCCGGCGTGTTCTCCTGCTGCCGCGCCACCAGCGCGTCCCAGACTTCCTGCATGGAGCGCACGCCGTCCAGCTCGCGGATCACGGCGTAGGCCGCCGCGTTGAAGCGGTAGTTCTCGCCCGAACCCAGGTCGTGCAGGACGAACCAGACCGTGCCGCGGTACACGTGGCGCTCGATCCGCACCTGCGGCCGCAAGGCGGGCCGCAGGCCGGCGATGCGGAACCAGTGGCCGGAGAGCAGCGCTGCCTTCACGGGGTCCACTCCCAGAACGCCAGCCGCACCCAGGCCACCAGCCGCCGGGTGGCGACCCACAGGGCCGTGCGGGTACCCGCCTCGATCTTGGCGACGCCTTCCATGCCGGGCCGCAGGCTGAGGCCCGGCTCGCCGATCTCCGCTTCGGCGCGGAAGTGGTTCACGCCGCCTTCGGCCGCGGCGATCGAGGTCACCCGCTTGACGACGAAGGGATGGCGCACGCCGGCGAGGCCGGCCAGGGCCAGCTCGCCTTTCCTGTCGGCATCCACGTGGGCGATGTCGCGCTCGTCGACCTTGAGGATCACGCGCCATGCCGTCAGCGGGGCCAGCTCGAACAGCACCTTGCCCTGCTCCACCGGCGTGCCCCGCTGCTGCGACAGGTCGCCGCGCACGATCACGCCGTCGAACGGCGCCACCAGCTGCACGCGGCGCAGCTTCTCCTCGGCCAGCTGCAGCTGCGCGTGCGCCTGCGCGCCCTGCGCGGCTGCCAGCCGCATGTCCACGCGCTTGCCGGCCGCCACCGCCTCGCGTTCCTTGCGCTGGGCCACGTCGAGGTCGGCGCGCCACTTGTCGGCGTCCAGCTTCAGGTCCGTGTCGTCGAGCGTGGCGATCACCTGGCCGGCGCGCACCGTGTCGCCGGCGCGCAGGTCGGCGTGCTGCACGTAGCCCTGGAACGGGGCGACGATGGAACGCTGCACCTCGCCCTCGACCACCGCCGGCGCCGTGACGCGGAAGGTCACCGGCGTGACCGCGGCAATCCCGATGGCAAGCAGCACCAGCGCCGTCGCCGCCTTCCACGCGAGGAGCGAGTCGTCCCCGGCGCGGTGCAGCAGGTAGCGCACGCTGGCCGCCGCGTGCCGCCACAGGCTGCGGTCCGCCTCGCGGCGCTGCGCGAGCAGGGGCGCGAGCATCATGCATTGCGTGTCCAGCGCCTCGAGTTCCTCCGGGCCGAGCGGGGCGCCCCGTTGCAGCAGCACGGTTCCCACCGGCACGCCTTCGTGGAACAGCATGGCGGTGGCGACGGCCTCGCAGGGCACGGCATGGGCATACGCGGCGTGCGCCGGCAAGCTGCCAGCAGCGCAGCCGAAATGGTTGCCGGCATGGCCCTGCACTGTCTGCCGCAGGTCGAGGGCTTCGTCCATCGCGGCGCAGGCCTGCTGCATCACGTTGGCGCGCTCGTCGGTGCGCGAGGCATTGGAGCGCGCCACGATCTGCGTGTTGAGCCCCTGCACCCAGCCCACGATGACGGCATCCGCCCGCCAGCGCGCCGCCAGGCGGTTGGCCAGTGCGAGGCAGGCGCCCTCGAACGAAGCCTCGGCCAGCACGGCGGCCATGAACTGCAACAGGCCGCGCGCTTCGGCGAGCGCATCGCCCTGGGGGTCCGCCCCCGGCTGCGTGGCCACGGCCAGCAGCCAGCCGGCGCCCCACGCGAGGCGGGCAAGCGCCCGCCGGGCATCCCCTTCGTCGAGGTACTCCGCCGCCACCAGGCCACGCATTTCCCGCCCCCACAGCAGCGGCTGCAGGGCCAGCCAGCCGTGGCCGGTACGGACCACATCGGCGCACGGTGACGCGGCCGACGCGGCCAGCAGGGAGTGCAGGTCCTGCGCCTCGGCGCCCACCGGATGGGCGGCCGCAAGCCGCAGTTCATTGCTGTCGGTGCGCAGCAGGACCAGGCAGCGCACCGGGGGCGGCGGCTCCCCCGCGAACTGCGCCAGCCACTGGCCGCAGGCGGCCGCGGGTGGCGAACCGGCCGGCAAGCCCGCCCAGGGTTTGCCGGCGGCAGGCTCGGGGACGAAGACGGCGTCGGAGAGTTTCATGGCCCGTCCTCACGCGGTCGTGACGCGGTAGATCACGCCGTGGGTCGATGCGACCATCAGCGAACCGTCGCCTGCGAAGGCCAGCCCCGCGACCTCGTTGTCGGTCACGCCCTGGCTGCGCAGGTCGACGCGTCTGACTTCAGCGCCGGCACGCGTCACCTCCACCAGGGTGTAGG
>NZ_JAKLTM010000004.1 GCF_022012305.1 Ramlibacter paludis
GGGGAGCGGGGAACCGGTGGCTGCGTAGGCCGTGGTGAGCCCGCAGGCGAACCGCGGCATGTGTGGCGGGCACGGAACACTGGAAGTGCCAAGCCCAGCCGTCGCGTTCACAATCCGGGCATGGCCCTGAAGCTGTTCCGCACCACAGGCTACTCCACCCTGCTCATGCCCGGCGAGCAGCGCCAGTCGCTGCATCCCGGCTGGCTGGTGGCGCTCGCCAGCCTGTGGATCGCGCTGGCCTGCAACGCGGGCCTGTGGCGGCTGCCGGCCGCCCCCGAGACCCTGCGGTCCGTGCTGGCGACCGCCCTGCTCCTGGGCGGCGGCAGCGGCGCCATCCTCAGCCTGCTCGGCTGGCGGCGCACCATCCGCCTGGCCATCACCCTCATGGTCGCCGCCGCGGCGCTGATCGCCTGCGGCCTCTGGGTGCAAGGACTCCCCATCGAAACGCTTTGGCAGCAGCGTCCCCGCACCCTGCTGCCGCCCTGGCCCAGCTTCATGGGCTGGCAGGTGCCGACGCTGATGCTGGTGCTGGCCGTCGTGCCCATCGTCTGGGTCTGGAACCTGCCGCTGCGGCGCCTGCGCGGACCGGAGCAGCTGCAGGCGAACGTGTCCGGCGCGATCTTCGGCGCCGCGCTGTTCGGCGCGGGCGCCTTCCTCATCCCCTGATCCTCAGAACAGGTGGCCTTGCCCCGCCACCGACGGCGGCCGGAACAGGTCGGTCGGAAAGCGCGGCCGCTCCCGCTTGGCGTTGAAGCCGATGCGGTTCACCGCCTTCTGGAAGCGCTGCCCGATCAGCGTGGCCCAGGTTCCCGAGCCCTTCATCCGCGTCGCGAAGTCGCTGTCGTAGTCCTTGCCGCCGCGCATTTCCTGGATGCGATGCATCACGCGCGCGGCCCGCTGCGGGTAGTGCAGCTCCAGCCACTGCTTGAACAGCGGCGCCACCTCCCAGGGCAGCCGGATCACGTGGTAGAAGGCCTCGCGCGCGCCCGCGTCCCACGCCGCTTCCAGCACCTGCTCCATGTCGTCGTTGAGGAAGGGGATCTGCGGCGCCAGGCTCACGCCGCAGGGAATGCCGTGCTCGGCCAGCGTCTTCAGCGTGCGCAGGCGGCGGTGCGGCGCGGCTGCGCGCGGCTCGAGCTTGCGCGCCAGGTCGGCATCGAGCGTCGTGATCGTCACGTAGACGGCGGCCAGGCCTTTCGCGGCCATCGGCGCGATCAGGTCGAGGTCGCGCTCCACGCCGCTGGACTTGCTCACCAGCGCGAAAGGATGGTTGGTCTCGTGCATCACCTCGATCAGCCCGCGCGTGAGGCGCAGGTCGCGCTCCACCGGCTGGTAGCAATCGGTGGCGGTGCCGATGGCGATCAGCTGCGGCACGTAGCCCCGGCGGCCCATCTCCTGCCGCAGCAGGTCCACCGCGTTGCGCTTGGCGATGATCTTGGTCTCGAAGTCGAGGCCGGGCGACAGGTTCAGGTAGCTGTGCGTAGGCCGGGCGTAGCAGTAGATGCAGCCGTGCTCGCAGCCGCGGTACGGATTGATCGAGCGGTCGAAGTAGATGTCCGGCGAGTCGTTGCTGGCGATGATGCTTTTCGCCGTCTCCCAGATCACCTGCGTGGGTGGCGGGCCGGCGGGACCTTCCTCCTCGCCGGAAGCCTCCCAGCCGTCAGCGAAGGCTTCGCGCTGGTCCTTCTCGAAGCGGTGCGCGAGCCGCGTGGCGGCGCCGCGGCCCTTGAGGGCCTGCAGCGGGATGCGCACTTCGTCGACCGTGTTCGCGGTCGAGCGGTCGATACTGTTCATGCATACAGTATCGCACCAAGGGCGGTGAAAGAAAAGGCCTAGGCCGTGGCCAGGTTGGGCAGGCCGAGCCGCCCGCGCGCTTCCTGGTACTCGCGCTTCAGGCGCGCGACGAAATCGGCGGTGTGCGCGATCTCGGTGACCGCGCCGATGCCCTGCCCGCAGCCCCAGATGTCCTTCCAGGCCTTCTTGGCGTCGCCGCCGAAGCTCATCTTGCTGGGATCGCTTTCCGGCAGCTTGTCCGGATCCAGCCCCGCCGCAACGATGCTCGGCTTGAGGTAGTTGCCGTGCACGCCGGTGAAGAGGTTCGAGTAGACGATGTCGTCGGAGCTGCACTCCACGATCGCGCGCTTGTAGTCTTCGCTGGCGCGGGCTTCGTGGGTCGCGATGAAGGCCGAGCCGATGTACGCGAAGTCCGCGCCCATGGCCTGCGCGGCCAGCACAGCGCCACCCGTCGCGATGGAGCCCGAGAGCGCCACCGGGCCGTCGAACCACTGGCGGATTTCCTGGATCAGGGCGAAGGGGCTCTTCACGCCGGCATGGCCGCCCGCGCCCGCGGCCACCGCGATCAGGCCGTCGGCGCCCTTCTCGATCGCCTTGCGGGCGAACATGTTGTTGATGATGTCGTGCAGCACGACGCCGCCATAGGAATGGATCGCGTCGTTGACGTCGGTGCGCGCGCCGAGCGAGGTGATGACCACCGGCACCTTGTGGCGCACGACGACTTCCATGTCGTGCTCGAGGCGGTCGTTGCTCTTGTGCACGATCTGGTTGATCGCGTACGGCGCGGCCTTGCGCTCGGGATGCGCCTTGTCGTGCGCCGCCAGCGCCTCGTTGATCTCGTGCAGCCACTCGTCCAGCTGCGACGCGGGCCGCGCATTCAACGCGGGCATCGAGCCGACGACGCCCGCCTTGCACTGTTCGATCACCAGCTTGGGCGTGCTGACGATGAACATCGGCGAGGCGATGACCGGCAGGGGCAGGTTTTGCAGGACGGGCGGCAGGCGGGACATCGGGGCTCCGGTTCGGGGGAGCCGGGGTTGCCACCCCGGCCTACAAGGGATCGGTAGGCCGGGGTGGAAACCCCGGCTGCGGGCTCAGAACGCTTCCAGCGGCAGCGCGGTCACGCTGTCCGCGCCTTCGACGATCGCATCGCGCAGGCCCGGCACGCGGGAAAGGATGTGGTCGCCGTAGAAGCGCGCGGTGGCGATCTTCGCCTGCATGAAGGCGGTGTCCTGTCCCTTTTGCAACAGGTCTTCGGCCACCAGCAGCGCGCGCGCCATCTGCCAGCCCGCCACCAGGTTGCCGGCCAGCATCAGGTAAGGCACGGAGCCGGCGAACACGGCGTTCGGCGAGCCCTTGCTTTCCTTCGCCACGAAGGCCACCACGTCGAGGAAAGCCTTGCGCGCCGCAGTGAGGCGCTTGGCCATGGCCCGCGCCGCCACGCTGTCACGCTTGGCGAGTTCGCCTTCGGTCTTCTCGACCTGCGCGGCGATGCCTTGCGCGACCTGGCCGCCATCGCGCGCCGTCTTGCGGCCCACGAGGTCGTTGGCCTGGATCGCGGTCGTGCCTTCGTAGATGGTGAGGATCTTGGCGTCGCGGTAGTACTGTGCCGCGCCGGTCTCCTCGATGAAGCCCATGCCGCCGTGCACCTGCACGCCCAGGGAAGTGACTTCCAGGCTCATCTCGGTGCTGTAGCCCTTCACCAGCGGCACCAGGAATTCGTAGAAGGCCTGGTTCTGCTGGCGCACGCCTGCATCCGGATGGTGGTGCGCGGCGTCGTAGGCGGCCGCGGCCACGCTGGCCATCGCGCGGCAGCCTTCGGTGAGCGCGCGCATCGTCATGAGCATGCGGCGCACGTCGGGGTGATGGATGATCGTGGCGGAACCGGCCACCGAGCCGTCGACCGGGCGCGACTGCACGCGGTCGTTCGCATAGGCCACCGCCTTCTGGTAGGCGCGCTCGGCGACCGCGATGCCTTGCACGCCGACGGCATAGCGGGCGGCGTTCATCATGATGAACATGTACTCGAGGCCGCGGTTCTCCTGGCCGACAAGATACCCGATGGCGCCGCCATGATCGCCGTATTGCAGCACCGCGGTCGGCGAGGCCTTGATGCCCAGCTTGTGCTCGATGCTGACGCAGTGCACGTCGTTGCGCGCGCCGAGCGAGCCGTCCTTGTTCACCAGGAACTTGGGCACCACGAACAGGCTGATGCCCTTCACGCCTTCCGGCGCGCCGGCCACGCGGGCCAGCACCAGGTGCACGATGTTCTCCGCCATGTCGTGCTCGCCGTAGGTGATGAAGATCTTGGTGCCGAACACCTTGTACGTGCCGTCCGGCTGCGGCTCGGCGCGGCTGCGCACCAGCGCGAGGTCGCTGCCGGCCTGCGGCTCGGTGAGGTTCATGGTGCCGGTCCACTCGCCGCTCACCAGCTTTTCCAGGTAGATCGCCTTGAGGTCGTCGGAGCCCGCCGTCAGCAGCGCCTCGGTGGCGCCATCGGTCAGCAGCGGGCACAGGGCGAAACTCAGGTTCGCCGAATTCAGCATCTCGATGCAGGCCGCCGCGATGGTCTTGGGCAGCGCCTGGCCGCCGAACTCCGCGGGATGCTGCAGCGCCTGCCAGCCGCCTTCGACGTACTGGCGATAGGCTTCCTTGAAGCCCGGCGTGGTGGTGACCTGGCCGTCCTTCCAGCTCGAAGGATTGCGGTCGCCATCGACGTTCAGCGGCGCCACCACGCCTTCGTTCAGCTTGGCGCACTCCTCGAGCACGGCCTGGGCGGTTTCGAGGCCGGCCTCCTCGAAGCCGGGCAGCTGGGCGACCTGTTCGATGCGGGCGAGGTGCTCGATGTCGAACAGCATGTCCTTGAGGGGGGCGCGGTAGGTCATGGAATTCTCCTGGGGGAATGCGGGGGAAGCCGCGATCTTCGCGGGCCTCCCCGGGAAGCACCCTCCTCGCGGCGGGGAGGGTGCGCGCCTGGCAGGCGCCTAGAGCTTCTCGATCAGTTCCGGCACGGCCGTGAACAGGTCGGCCACCAGGCCGTAGTCGGCCACGCTGAAGATCGGCGCTTCCTCGTCCTTGTTGATCGCGACGATCACCTTGGAGTCCTTCATGCCGGCCAGGTGCTGGATGGCGCCGGAGATGCCGCAGGCGATGTACAGCTGCGGGGCGACGATCTTGCCGGTCTGGCCCACCTGGAAGTCGTTGGGCGCGTAGCCGGCGTCGACCGCGGCGCGCGAGGCGCCGATGGCGGCGCCCAGCTTGTCGGCCAGCGGCTCCAGCACTTCGTGGAACTTCTCGCTGGAGCCGAGCGCGCGGCCGCCGGAGACGATCACCTTGGCGGCGGTCAGCTCGGGACGGTCGCTCTTGGCGATTTCCTGGCCGACGAAGCTGCTCTTGCCGCTGTCGGCAACGCTGCTGGCGGTCTCCACGGAGGCGCTGCCACCGGTGGCGGCCGCCGGGTCGAAGCCGGTCGTGCGCACCGTGATCACCTTGGTCGCGTCCGCGCTCTGCACGATCGCGATGGCGTTGCCGGCGTAGATCGGGCGCTCGAAGGTGTCGGGGCTGTCGACCTTGGTGATGTCCGAGATCTGCGCGACGTCCAGCTTGGCGGCCACGCGCGGGGCCACGTTCTTGCCGGCGGCGGTGGCGGGGAAGAGGATGTGCGAGTAGTCCTTGGCGATCGCCAGCACCTGCGCGGCAATGTTCTCGGCCAGGAAGTGCTCGAACTGCGCGCCGTCGGCATGGATCACCTTGGAGACGCCGGCGATCTGCGCGGCGGCCTTGGCGGCCTCGCCGGCATTGGCGCCGGCGACCAGCACGTGGACGTCACCGCCGCACTTCGCGGCCGCGGTCACGGTGTTCAGGGTCGCGCCCTTGATGGACGCGTTGTCGTGTTCTGCAATTACCAGGGAAGCCATCTCAGATCACCTTCGCTTCGTTCTTCAGCTTGGCGACCAGCGTCGCCACGTCCGGCACCTTGACACCGGCGCCGCGCTTGGCGGGCTCGGTCACCTTCAGCGTCTTCAGCCGCGGCTTGACGTCCACGCCCAGGTCCTCGGGCTTGACGGTGTCCAGCTGCTTCTTCTTCGCCTTCATGATGTTGGGCAGCGTCACGTAGCGCGGCTCGTTCAGGCGCAGGTCGGTGGTGATCACCGCCGGCAGCGAGATGGAGATCGTCTCCAGGCCGCCGTCGACTTCACGCGTGACCTTGGCCTTGCCGTCGGCCACTTCGACCTTGGACGCGAAGGTGGCCTGCGGCAGGTCCAGCAGCGCCGCGAGCATCTGGCCGGTCTGGTTGCAGTCGTCGTCGATCGCCTGCTTGCCCAGGATCACCAGGCCGGGCTGCTCCTTGTCGAACAGCGCCTTCAGCAGCTTGGCCACCGCCAGCGGCTGCAGTTCCTCGTCGGTCTGCACCAGGATCGCGCGGTCGGCGCCGATGGCCATCGCAGTGCGCAGGGTTTCCTGGCACTGCTGCACGCCGCAGGACACGGCGATCACCTCGGTGACCACGCCCTTCTCCTTCAGCCGCACGGCCTCCTCGACGGCGATCTCGTCGAAGGGGTTCATGCTCATTTTCACGTTGGCGATGTCCACACCCGTGTTGTCCGACTTGACCCGGACCTTCACGTTGTAGTCCACCACCCGCTTGACCGGGACCAGGACCTTCATGCTCGGCGCTCCAAAGAGAGAGTTGGGAATTGAGGAATTGACGTTTACGTAAACTGGAATTCTATGCGGGGCCCGCACCCCGATTCTCGGCGTCCCCTGCGAAGAAGGGGCGTCACGCCAAAAAAGAACGATCGTGCTTTTTTCGCATTATAGGCCCTCGGGTAAGTCAGGACCAGTGCGCGCGGCCCCCGCGCTTACAGTTGCTCGCACTCACAAAACGGAGTTCGTTGGATGAAAAGATCCCTGCTTTCCCTGGCGGCCGCCGCCGCGTTGTGCACCGCCGGCAGCGCGGGCGCGCAGACCGTGCTCACCCTGTCCAGCTGGGTTCCGCCCACGCACTCCCTGACCATCGCCCAGTCCGAATGGTGCGACCTGGTGGCGAAGAACAGCGGCAACAAGATCAAGTGCAACCTGCTGCCGCGCGCCGTGGCCAACCCGCCCGGCACCTTCGACGCCGTCAAGAACGGCCTGGCCGACGTCTCCTTCACCGTGCACGGCTACACGCCGGGCCGCTTCGTGCTGACCCAGATGGCGGAGTTCCCCTTCCTGGGCGACAGCGCCGAGCCGCTGTCGGTGGCCTTCAACAAGGTCGCCATGAAGTACCCGCAGTTCGGCAAGGAGCACCAGGGCGTGCACGTGCTGGCCTACTTCACGCACGGCCCCGGCATCGTCTTCAACACCAAGCACCCGGTGACCAAGGTGGAAGACCTGACGGGCCTGAAGTGGCGCGTGGGCGGCGGCATGGTCAACGAGATCTCCAAGACCCTGGGCATGAACGTCACGCTCAAGCCCGCACCCGATTCCTACGAGCTGCTCTCCGGCGGCGTGATGGACGGCACGCTGTTCCCGGCGGAGTCGACCGAGTCCTTCAAGATCGACAAGATCATCAAGTACGCCACCACCTTCCCGGGCGGCCTGTACAACACGAGCTTCGTCTTCATGATGAACCCGGCCAAGTACGACAAGCTCTCGCCCGACGAGAAGAAGGCCGTGGACGCCGCCTCCGGCGAAGTCGCCGCCCGCATCATGGGCCGCAACTGGGACAAGGTCGACCGCCGCGCCTTCGCGCTCATGCAGGCCAACAACGTGCAGGTCACCAAGGCCGACGCCAAGTTCGTGGCCGACGTCAAGGCCAAGACTTCGGCGCTGGAAGCCAAGTGGGTCAAGGATGCCGAAGCCAAGGGCCTGCCCAATGCCGACAAGGTGCTGGCCGAGTTCCGCTCCGAGATCGCCAAGGCTTCGAAGTAAGGCGCCATGCGGCGCGCGAGCGGCTTCCCGGCGCCGGGAAGCCGCTTTTCATCGTGGGCGCGGGCTGCCCTGACGGACGACTGAATTGAACAAGATCCTGGACCTCCTGTGCGGGCTGCTCTCGGGCATCGCGCTGTTCGCCATCATGGCGCTCACCTTCTTCGACGTGCTGGGGCGCAAGTTCGCCTCCAACTCCATTCCCGGCTCGCTCGAACTCACGGAGCTGCTGATGGTGGTGGTGATCTTCGGCGCGCTGCCGCTGGTGTCGCGCCGCGGCGAGCACGTGGAATTCGACTCGCTCGATCCCTTCCTGCCGCACTGGGTGCGCCGGGCCCAGGCGGTCCTGGTGCACCTGTTCTGCGGCGCGCTGCTGCTGGGACTCGCCTGGCTGATGTGGCGCACCGGCACGCAGTTCGCCGTCAATGGCGAGACCACCGCGCAGCTGCACCTGGCGAAGGCGCCCTTCATCTACGGCATGGCGGTGCTGTGCGGGGTCACCGGCCTCGTGCACCTGGCGCTGCTGCGCGAGCCGCCGCCGGAACGCCTCGAAGGCGAAGGAGCCGCCCTGTGACCGCGGCCCTCATCGGATTCGCCCTCATCTTCGTGCTCGCGCTGATGCGCGTGCCGCTCGCCTTCGCCATGGGCGTGGTGGGCTTCGCCGGCATCGGCCTCACCCGCGGCTGGGATCCGGCCCTGGCCAGCGCCTCGCAGGTGGTCTACGAAACCGGCTTCGCCTACACGCTGTCGGTGATCCCGCTGTTCATCCTGATGGGCAATTTCGTGGCGCGCGCCGGCCTGGCGCACGAACTGTTCGAGGCCGCCTATGCCTTCATCGGCCACGTGCGCGGCGGCCTCGCGCACGCCACGGTCGCAGCCTGCGCGGGCTTCGGCGCCATCTGCGGCTCCTCCATCGCCACCGCCGCGACCATGAGCAAGGTGGCGTATCCCTCGATGCGCAAGCTGGGCTACAGCGACTCGCTGTCCACCGGCGTCATGGCCGCGGGCGGCACGCTGGGCATCATGATCCCGCCCTCCACCATCATGGTGATCTACGGCATCGTGACCGAGACCCACATCGGCAAGCTGTTCGCCGCCGGCGTGATCCCCGGCCTGCTGACCGCGCTGGCGCTGATGGCGGGCATCGTGGTCGTCACCTCGCGCGATCCCGAACATGCGCCGCCGGGCCGCAAGTTCACCTGGCCGGAGCGCTGGCGCGCGCTGCGCGGCATCTGGGGCGTGCTGGTGCTGGTGCTGGTGGTGCTGGGCGGCATCTACGGCGGCTTCTTCACGGCCACCGAAGGCGCGGGCTTCGGCGCGGCCGGTGCCTTCTTGTTCGCGCTGCTGCGCCGCCGCCTCACCTGGGCCAGCCTGCTCGAGGTGCTGGTCGAATCGGCCCGCACCACGGCCATGCTGTTCACGCTGCTGATCGCGGCGACGCTGTTCGCCAACTTCGTCAACTTCACCACCCTGCCGGGCGACCTGAAGGACTGGATCACGCACCTGGGCCTGTCGCCGGTGATGATCATCGTGGCGATGATGGCGATCTACGTGGTGCTGGGAACGGTGATGGAGGAGCTCACGATGGTGCTGCTCACCATCCCGCTATTCTTCCCCATCGTGACCTCGCTCGGCTTCGACCCGATCTGGTTCGGCGTGCTGATCGTCATGATCGTGCAGATCGGCCTGATCTCGCCGCCGGTGGGCATGAACCTGTTCGTGCTGAACGCCCTGCTGCCGGGCGTGGGTCTCGGCCAGATCTTCCGCGGCTGCTGGCCCTTCGTCTTCATCATGGTGATCATGCTGGGCGTGCTGATCGCCTTTCCGCAGCTCAGTCTCTTTCTTCCGTCCCTAATGCGATAGTCGGCGACGGCGGCGGCGCGGAGCGCCGCAGGTGCACCACCCGCTGCGGGAAGGGAATGTCGATGCCGGCGTCGCGCAACGCCTGCAGCACGCGCACGTTGACGTCGGAGCGCACGTTCAGCTGGCCGTTCTGCGGGTCGTCGATCCAGTACAGCAGCTGGAACTCCAGCCCGTCGGCGCCGAACTTCGCCAGCCTGGCGGCCGGCGCCGGATCGGCCAGCACGCGCTGGGTGCGCAGCGCAGCGTCTTCCATCAGCCTGGCCACCTGCACCGGGTCGCTGTCGTAACCCACGGCGATGTCGGTGACCAGCAGCAGGCGCGGGTCGGTCAGCGACAGGTTCTCGACCCGCTCCGAGATCAGCTTCTCGTTCGGGACGATGGACGCCCGGCCGTTGGCCGCGCGGATCAGCGTGTAGCGGGTCTTGATGTCCGCGACCACGCCTTCGAAGCCGTCGACCCGCACCGTGTCGCCGATGCGCAGGCTGCGCTCCGACAGGATCACGAAGCCGCTCACGTAGTTGGCGGCCAGCTTCTGCAGGCCGAAGCCCAGGCCCACGCCGACCGCGCCGCCCAGCACCGACAGCGCCGTGAGGTCGACCCCCACCGCGGACAGCGCCACCAGCAGGCCCACCACCAGCAGCACCGCGCGGGTCGCATTGGCCGCGGCCTTGCGCAGCGACAGGTCGCTGATGTTGTCGCGCAGCACCTTGCGCTCCAGCGTGGCCGAGATCCACAGGGCGAGCACCAGCACCAACCCCGAGGACAGCACGCCCTGCACGATGTTCAGCAGGCTGATGCTGCTGTTGGCGCCGAAGTTGAAGCGGATGGCTTCCATCTCCTCGCGCGCCGCCGGCAGCAGGCCGAGGATCCACAGCGCCGCGACGAACCAGGCCAGCCAGGAGAAGATGCGCTCCACCAGCCGCGCCGCGCGCGAGGCCGGGAACACGACGGTGAACACGCGCGCCAGCAACCGGATGGCCGCCAGCGACAGTAGCACCGCGACCGCCAGCCGCATCAGCGGCACGTGGTGAAACTGGCCCAGCACCAGCCGCGCAACGTAGGTCAGCGCCAGGGCCAGCAGCGGGAACAGGACGCCATCGACGATGGCGCGGCCGAACCACACCGAATCGGCCGGACGCTTGCGGCCCGCCAGCCAGCAGACGCCGCCGGCCACGGCCAGGCAAGCCAGCAGCGTGCCGAGGTCGACCGCGGTCGGCCCCTGGTCGAGGTCCAGGACCAGCCGGTCGAATTCGCTCAGGCCCCTCCCGGGCATGTCTCCGTTTATTTCCAAGTGGGCTTTCTCTTCTGCGTGAATGCGGTCACGCCCTCCTGGGCGCAGCTGTCCATCATGTTGGCCGCCATGGTCTGGCCGGCGAGCTGGTAGGCGGCTTCGCTGCCCATCTCGCGCTGGCGGTAGAACAGCTCCTTGCCCATGGCAATGGCGACGCGGGGCTTGGCGAGGATGCTGCCAACCAGCCTTTCGATTTCCGCGTCGAGCCGGTCCGCGGTGACCGCGTGATTGACGAGCCCGCGGGCCTGGGCCTCGCGTGCGGAGATGAAGTCGCCCGTCAGCAGCATCTCCATCGCCTGCTTGGCCGGCACGTTGCGCAGCAGCGGCACGCTGGGGGTGGAGCAGAACAGGCCGAAGTTGACGCCGCTGACCGCGAAAGTGGCTTCCTCGGCAGCCACGGCCAGGTCGCACTGCGCCACCAGCTGGCAGCCGGCGGCGGTGGCCAGGCCCTGCACGCGCGCGATCACCGGCACCGGCAGCTTCTGGAGCGCCAGCATCATGCGGCTGCACTGCGCGAAGAGGCGCTGGTAATAGGGCAGCTGCGGCGTCGCGATCATCTGCTTGAGGTCATGGCCGGCGCAGAAGGCCTTGCCTTGCGCGGCGAGGACCACGACCCGCACCGACTCGTCGGCCGCGATGCGGTCCAGCGCCGCCTGCAGTGCCGCCAGCATTTCCTCGCCGAGGGCGTTGAAGCTGGCGGGCCGGTTCAGCGTGAGCGTCACCACGCCGCGGGCGTCCCGCTGTTCGAGCAGCACGGGGTCCATCGCTACAGGTCCGCCAGTGCGCGCAGGTGCGTCTCCACGCTGCGCCCGAGCGCGTCGAGGTTGTAGCCGCCTTCCAGGCTGGAGACGATGCGGCCCTTGGCGTGGCGCCTGGCCACGTCCTTGATCTGCTGCGTGATCCAGGCGTAGTCGGCTTCCACCAGCCCGAGCTGGCCAAGGTCGTCCTCGCGGTGCGCGTCGAAGCCGGCGCTGATGAAGATCATCTCCGGCTTGAACTCCTCCAGCCGCGGCAGCCACTGCTTCTCGACGATGTCGCGGATGGCGGGGCCCTTGGTGAAGGCCGGCACCGGCACGTTGACCATGTTGTCGCCCAGGGGCGGATAGCCGCTGCCCGGATAGAACGGACTCTGGAAGATGCCCACCATCAGCACGCGCTCGTCGCCGGCCAGGATGTCTTCGGTGCCGTTGCCGTGGTGCACGTCGAAGTCGACGATGGCCACGCGCTTGAGGCCATGGCGCTCCAGCGCGTAGCGGGCCGCGACGGCGACGTTGTTGAAGATGCAGAAGCCCATGGCGCGGTTGCGGCAGGCGTGGTGGCCGGGCGGCCGCACGGCGCAGAACGCGTTCTCCAGCTCGCCCGCGATCACGGCATCGGTGGCCGCTACCACGGCGCCGGCGCCGCGCAGCACGGCGTTCCAGGTGTGCTGGTTCATCGCGGTGTCGGGATCGATCTGCAGCAGCGCCTCGCCGCCGCCGAATTCGATGTGCTCGGCGACCTCGTCGGCGAAGCCGCGCATCGCGGCGACGTGCCGGCGGTCGTGGGCGAGTTCGAGGTCGCTGGGCGAGGCCAGCGGCGCCTCGCGCCGCTCCACCAGGTCGCCGACACCGCTGGCGCGCAGCCGGTCTTCGATGGCGTCCAGGCGCTCGGGGCATTCGGGGTGGCCGCGCCCCATGGCATGAAGGCGGCAATCAGGATGGCTGAAATACCCGGTTTTGTTCACCGCTCACCTCGGCTTGATCCAATTTCGGATAACGTCGCGCCTGTATGGAAGCACGACAAAAACTCAAAACGCTGCTGGACCAGCTTAACACGGTGATCGTGGGGAAGCCCGCGCAGGTGAGGGACTGCGTGGCCTGCCTGTTGGCCGGCGGCCACCTCCTGATCGAGGACGTGCCGGGCGTGGGCAAGACCACCCTGGCGCATGCGCTGGCGCGCGCCTTCGGCCTGCACTTCTCGCGCGTGCAGTTCACGGCGGACCTCATGCCCAGCGACCTGTCGGGCGTGTCCATCTACGACCGCGGCAAGGAAACCTTCATCTTCCATCCGGGCCCGGTGTTCGCGCAGGTGCTGCTGGCCGACGAGATCAACCGCGCCAGCCCCAAGACGCAGAGCGCCTTGCTAGAAGCGATGGAGGAGCACCAGGTAACGGTGGAAGGCGAGACGCGCGCCCTGCCATCGCCTTTCTTCGTGATCGCCACCCAGAACCCGCACGACCAGCTCGGAACCTTCGCCCTGCCGGAGTCGCAGCTGGACCGCTTCCTGATGCGCATCTCGCTCGGCTACCCGGACCGCGCCGCCGAGCGCGCCCTCTTCACCGGCGCCGATCGCCGCGACATGGTGGAGCACCTGGGCAACACGCTGTCCCCGACGGAGCTGCAGGTGCTGCAGCAGCAGGTGATGGCCATCCACGCCGCGGAGCCGCTGCTCGATTACGTGCAGGACCTCGTGGCGGCCACGCGCAGCGGCCGCTGGTTCCTGCAGGGCCTGAGCCCGCGCGCCGGCATCGCGGTGATCCGCGCCGCCAAGGCCCAGGCGCTGCTCTCCGGCCGCGACTACGTGGCCCCCGACGACGTGCAGTCGATCTTCCCGCAGACGGTGGCCCACCGGCTGGTCCCGGTCGGCGACGCCGGCCGCGGGCCGATCGAGCAGGTGCGGGCGATGCTGGAGGACGTGGCGCTGCCTTGAGGATCGCGTGAACACCGCCGCGCTCAACCCCTTCGCCTTCGCCCGCGGCAAGTTCCGCGCGTGGTGGCAGGCCCGCCTGCCCCTGGTCGACACCTACACGCTCACCCAGCGCAACGTCTACATCCTGCCGACCCGCCCCGGCTTCATGCTGGGCCTCACGCTGCTGGTGCTGCTGATCGGCTCGATCAACTACCAGCTGAACCTGGGCTACCTGCTCACCTTCCTGCTGGCCGGCAGCGCGGTGGTCGGCATGCACGTCTGCCACGCGACCCTGCGCGGGCTGACCCTCATCCTGCAGCCGCCGGCGCCGCAGTTCGCGGGCGCCAGCGCCACGCTGTCCGTGGTCCTGAGCAACGACCGCAAGCAGGTCCGCCACAGCATCGGCCTGGCGGTGCTCGACGCCACCCACGAGGACCACTGGACCTGGACCGACGTGCCGGCGCAAGGCAGTTGCACCGTGCAGGTCGCCTTCCAGCCGGCCCAGCGCGGCTTGCACCGCGTGCCGCCGCTGACCGCGGAAACGCGCTTTCCGCTCGGCACCTTCCGCGTCTGGACCGTGTGGCGGCCGGCGGCGCAGGTGCTGGTCTATCCCGCGCCGGAACTGCATCCGCCCCCGCTGCCCCCCGGCGAGCCGCGCTCGGGCGGTGCCGCGGTCGCGCGGGCGCAGAACAGCGGCGAGTTCGAGGGCGTGCGAGCCTACCGCCGCGGCGACCCGCTCAAGCTGGTGGTGTGGAAGAAGGCCGCCAAGTCCGACGAGCTCGTGAGCCGCGACACCATGCAGGCGCAGCGCTACGAGCTGTGGCTGGATTTCGCGGGGGCCGGCCACCTGGACCGGGAAGCGAAGCTTTCGCGCCTGACGGCCTGGATCCTGCAAGCCGACAAGCTGGGGCAGGACTACGGCCTTCGCCTGCCGGGCCAGGAAGTGAAGCCCGGCGCCGGCGAGGCGCACAAGCGCCGCTGCCTGGAAGCCCTGGCCCTATGCTGACCTTGCGCAGCCGCCTGGCCGCCCTGCCGCGCGATGCGCGCGACACGCTGTTCCTGCTGGTGGTGATCGCGTGGGTGCTGGTGCCGCACATCCCGCACCTGCCCTGGTGGTGCTCGCTGCTGGCCGGCGGCGTGCTGCTGTGGCGCGGCACCCTGGCCGTGCAGGCGAAGCCGCTGCCCGGCAAGTGGTGGGTGGGCGGCCTGCTGGCCCTGACGTTGCTCGCCACCTGGCTCACGCACCGCACGCTGCTGGGACGCGACGCCGGCGTCACGCTGATCGTGGTGCTGCTGGCATTGAAGACGCTGGAACTGCGCGCGCGCCGCGACGCCTTCGTGATCTTCTTCCTGAGCTTCTTCACGATGCTCACCAACTTCTTCTTCTCGCAATCGCTGCCGGTGGCGCTCGCCATGCTGCTGGCGTTGCTGGGACTGCTCACCGCGCTGGTCAACGCGCACCTGCCGGTCGGCCGGCCGCCGCTGCTGGAGGCGGCACGCACCGCCGGCTGGATGGCACTGCTGGGCGCACCCGTGATGGCCGTGCTGTTCGTGCTGTTTCCGCGCTTCGCGCCGCTGTGGGGGATTCCCGGCGACGCGATGACGGGCCGCAGCGGCCTGTCGTCGCAGATGGAGGTGGGCAACGTCGCGCAGCTGGCGCTGGACGACAGCATCGCCTTCCGCGTCCGCTGGGAGGGCAACCCGCCGGCGCAGGAGTTCCTGTATTTCCGCGGGCCGGTGTTCGTCGATTTCGACGGGCGCGAATGGCGGCCCCTGCTGCCGCGGCTGAACGCGCGCTTCCCGCCGCCGCGGCTGGAGAATCCCCGGCTGGCGGTGAGCGGCGCGCCCGTGAACTACGAAGTGACGCTGGAGCCGAACAACCGCCCCTGGCTGCTCACGCTGGACGCAGCCCCCGAGTCGCCGCAGGGCCCGGGCCTGGAAACGGCGATGACCAGCGAGCTGCAGTGGATCTCTTCGCGCCCGGTGGTGGACCTGCTGCGCTACCGCGCGCGCAGCTATGTCGACTTCCGCCACGGGCCGCTCCAGCGCGGCGCCGTCCTGCCAGAGTACAGCCAGTTGCCCCCGGGCTTCAATCCGCGCACGCTGGAACTGGCGGCCACGCTGCAGCGCGAACACCCGGGCGCGGAACCCGCGACACTGGTGCGCGCCGCGATGCAGCGCCTGCGCACCGGCGGCTACACCTACACGCTCGAGCCGGGGATCTACGGCCAGCACACGGCCGACGAATTCTGGTTCGACCGCAAGGAGGGCTTCTGCGAACACATCGCCTCTTCCTTCGTCGTGCTGCTGCGCGCGATGGGCATCCCTTCGCGCATCGTCACGGGCTACCAGGGCGGGCAGGTGAACAGCGTCGACGGCTACTGGGTGGTGCGCCAGAGCGATGCGCACGCCTGGACCGAGGTCTGGTTCGAGGGCCGCGGCTGGGTGCGCGTGGACCCGACGTCGGCGGTCGCGCCCGGACGCACCGGCACGTTCCGGCGGCTGGTCCCTGCCCGCGGCGCGCTGGCGACGGCGATGGACACGGTCACGCCCAACCTCGCGGCTTCGCTGCGCGCGGCCTGGGAAGCCATGAACAACAGCTGGAACCAGTGGGTGCTGAACTACACGCAGAGCCGCCAGCTGAACCTGCTGAAGGAGCTGGGCTTCGAGTCGCCGAGCTGGGAAGACCTGAGCTACCTGCTGCTCGGGATCATCGTCACGCTGGCCCTGGGCGGCGCCGCCTGGAACTGGTGGGACCGCATGCAGCACGACCCGTGGCTGCGCCTGCTGGCGCGGGCGCGCAAGAAGCTGCACGGCGCCGGCCTGGAGGTGAGTGCGACCGCGCCGCCGCGCCAGATCGCGAATCTTGTCACGACACGTTTCGGCCCGGATGCGCGAGGATTGGCGGATTGGCTCCTGAAGCTGGAAGCGCAGCGGTACGCGCGCGCGCCGGCCGCCACCCTGCAAGCGCTGCGGCGCGAGTTCCACCAATTGCCCTGGCCCCACTGAACCGATGCACCGATTCCTGTTCCTGCTCCTTGCCTGCGCCCTCGCCGTCCCGGCGGTCGCGCAGCCGACCGATGCCGTCGTCGTCGCCAAGGCGCAGCCGCGCAAGCAGAAGGCTCCGCCGGAGCAGGCCGGCACGCCTTATGCGGACAGCGCGGAAGCGATGGCGTTTGCCGAGGAGATCGCGGCCAAGCGCGGCTTCGAAGGCGACTGGGCACGCAAGGTGGTGGCGCAGGCGCGCAAGCTGCCGGTCGTCTCGCGCCTGATGCAGCCGGCTCCTACCGGCCAGCCGAAGAACTGGGGCGTGTATCGCAGCCGCTTCATCGACCCGATCCGCATCAATGCGGGCGTGCGCTTCTGGCAGGCGAACCGGCGCACGCTGGAGCGCGCCGAACAGGAATTCGGCGTGCCGGCGGAAATCATCGTGGGCATCGTCGGCGTCGAGACGATCTACGGCCAGCAGATGGGAAGTTTCCGCGTGCTCGACGCGCTGGCCACCCTGGCCTTCGACTTTCCGGACAGCCACCCGCGCGCGGCGGAGCGCACCGCCTATTTCCGGGGCGAACTGGAGCAGTTCATCGCCTGGCACCATGCCAACCGCAGCAACCCGCTGAAGCCGCGCGGCAGCTACGCCGGCGCGCTGGGCATGCCGCAGTTCATGCCCAGCAGCCTGGCGCGCTGGGGCGTGGACTACGACGGCGACAAGGTGATCGACCTCACCAACAGCGCCGACGACGTGATCGGCTCGGTGGCCAACTACTTCAAGGGCTACGGCTGGAAGACCGGCATGCCCACCCACTACCCGGTGCGCTTCGATGCGTCCAAGCTGGACCTCGACGCCCTGCTCGCGCCCGACATCCTGCCGACCTTCACCGTCGCCAGCTTCCAGGCCAAGGGGGCGATCCTCGAAGGGCCGGCGCTGGAACACAAGGGGCCGCTGGCGCTGATCGAACTGCAGAACGGCGGCGAGACGCCGACCTACGTGGCCGGCACCGAAAACTTCTACGTGATCACCCGCTACAACTGGTCCAGCTACTACGCGATGGCGGTGATCGAGCTGGGACGCGAGGTGAAAGAGGCGCTGGCCGGCGCGGAGCGGAAAGCCTCGTGAACCTCACCCTCGCATCCTGGCAGCGCCTGTGGGGCGAACTGGGCGCCACCGTCGCCAACGGCGGGCTCATGAACCAGCTGCTGGCCGCCTACAGCGAGCCGCATCGCCACTACCACACGCTGCAGCACCTGCGCGAATGCCTGGCGCAGTACGAAGCCGCATCCATGCTGGCGCGGCGGCCGGCGGAGGTGGAACTGGCCCTGTGGTTCCACGACGCCGAGTACGACCCGCAGCGCCGGGACAACGAGGAGCGCAGTGCCGAGTGGGCGCGCGCGAGCGTGCTGGCGGCCGGGTGCGCGCCGGAAGTCGCGCAGCGTGTCGCGGACCTGGTGCTGGCGACCAGGACCCACACGGTGGCCGGCGACGACGTTGATGCGGCCTTGCTGCTGGACATCGACCTGGCGATCCTGGCCGCGGCGCCGGGCCGCTTCGCCGAATACGAACGGCAAATCCGCTTGGAGTATGCGCACGTCCCCGACGACGCATTCCGCACCGGCCGTGCGAACGTGCTGCGCGGCTTCCTGCAGCGTGAACGCATCTACCGCACCGAACCCTTCCACGCTGCGCTGGAAGCCCGGGCGCGCGCGAACCTGGCGGCCTCGCTCGCCGCCTGACGTCTCAGCCGGCCGGCTGCCGCGCGTAACTCACGGTCAGCATCTCCCACTGGTGCCCGTCCGGCACGTTCCAGTAGACCATCCGCCCGCCGTAATCGGTGTTGATGCGTCCTTCGCCGCCTCCGCGCACCTCCGAGCGGTAGGCGATCCCCGCCGCCTGCAGGCGTGCCAGGATCGCATCGAACTCCGCTTCGCTCACGCGGAAGCAGAAGTGGTAGACCTCGAAGGGCTCGTCGGTCTGGATGAAGTCCAGCGTGAGGCCGGCATTGACGTAGACCGGCGAAAAAGGCCCGAGCGGCGCCGCCGGCGACCAGGGCACGTCCAGCAGTTCGGCCAGGACGCGCGCCGACTCCACCGCGCTGTGCGATGGAACGATGGTGTGGTCCAGCGCGATCACGCCGGCACCCCGCCGGCGCGCGCGTGGCGCCATGCACCGAAGGCCTCCAGCAGCCTGCCGACCTGCTGCTCGCGCCCTTCCCCCGCGCTGCGCCGGAACAGGCGCGCACTCGGATACCAGGGCGAATCCTCGCGTTCGAGCAGCCAGCGCCAGTCGGGGTTGGGCGGCAGCAGCACCCACACCGGCTTGCCGAGCGCGCCGGCGAGATGGGCGATCGCCGTGTCGACGGTGACCACCAGGTCCAGCTGCTCGATCATGGCGGCGCTGTCGGTGAAGTCGTTCCAGTCACCGGTCAGGTCGGGCAGTTCCTCGCGATCCGGCCGCACGTCGGTCCACGGGCCGGCATCGGCCTTCTGCAGGCTGAAGCACTGGACGCCCGGCTGCCGCCACAGCGGCGCGAGCAGCCCGAGCGGGACGGCCCGGTTGCGGTTGTTCACCTGGTGCAGCGACCCGGACCACGCGATGCCGACCTTCAGCGTGCCGGACCAGGCCGCCATGCGCGACTGCCAGCGCGTGCGCACGGGCTCGGGCGGCCGCAGGTAGGACGCGGGCGCCGGAATCGTCTCGAGCGTCGTGCCAAAGCGGCCCGGCAGGTCCAGCAGGGCGGCGTGCGTGTGCACGTTCAGGTTGCGGCCCGGCACCAGGCATTCGACGCCGGGGAAGCTGGACTCCACCAGCGGCACCAGCTCCGGCTGCACCACGCAGCGCACCGTGGCGCCCAGCTCCTGCAGCCGCGGCACGTAGCGCAGGAACTGGATCACGTCGCCGAGCCCCTGCTCCGCATAGACCGCGATCGCCTTGCCTGCGAGCGAAGCCGAAGGCCCGGGCCATTCCGAGTCGGCGCGCCAGAAGCCCGGACGCTGCAGGCGCGCGCTGTCGTGCCAGCGCGTCTCGTAGCGCCGCCAGCCTTCACCCAGGCGGCCGGCCAGCAGCAGCGTGAACGCCAGGTCCAGCTCCGCCAGCAGGAAGCCGGGCAGGACTTCCAGCGACAGGCGCAGTTGCGCTTCGGCCTCAGCCAGCCGGTTCAGGTTCAGCAAGGCCGTGCCGAGGATGCGCAGCGCATAAGGATGCCTGGGCGCGATCTCGACGGCGCGCCGCGCATGCGCCAGCGCGCCTTCGAAGTCCTCCAGCCGCCACAGCACGCCGGCGAGATCCACGTGTGCCTCGAGCAGCGCCGGCTCCTTCTCCAGCGCGGCGCGGTACAGCACCGCGGCCGAATCGACGTCGCCCAGTTGCTCGCGGCAAAAACCGGCGTGCAGCAGGTTGGCCGCGCTGCGCGGGCCCAGGCCCTGCACCAGTTGCATGTAGAGGCGGTCGGCCTGCGCGTACTGCTTCTGCGCCAGCAGGACGTCGGCGAGGGCCTGCACGGGCTCGGCCGCGGAAGGCGCGAGGCGCATGGCGTCGCTCAGCCAGGCCGCGGCGCTCGCGAGGTCGCCGGTGGCCGCGTGCGCACGCGCGAGGCCCAGGCGGGCGGCCAGCGAGCCGGGCTCGGCCTGCACGGCGCCCAGGTAGGCAGCCACCGCCTCGTGGTTGCGGCCCGCGGCAAGGAGACTGGCGCCCTGCGCCGGCGTCATGCCGGGATCAGGAAGTCACGGCTGATGCGCGCGCCCAGGTCGTTGACCCGGTCCAGGAACTGCGTCAGGAAGGCGTGCAGGCCGTTGGCGAGGATTTCCTCGATATGGCCGTACTGCAGTTCCGCCCGGATCTTGCCCGCGTGGCGCTGCGTTTCGGCCGACTGGTCGTTGGCCACCATCGCCAGGTTGGCCACCACTTCGTTCATGCTCGCATGCAGCGAGCGCGGCATGTCCGGCCGCAGGATCAGCAGGTCGGCCACGCGTTCCGGCCGGATCACGTCGCGGTAGACCTTGCGGTAGATCTCGAAGCCGGACACCGAGCGCAGGATGGCGCTCCAGTGGTAGAAGTCGTACTCCTGGTCCTTCTCGCTGGCGGCGCCGAAGAAGTCGCTCTGCACCGCGTGGAACTTCACGTCGACCAGCCGCGCCGTGTTGTCGGCGCGCTCGAGGAAGGTGCCCAGGCGCATGAAGTGCAGCGCCTCGTCCATCAGCATGGTGCCGACGGTCACGCCGCGCGACAGGTGCGAGCGGAACTTGACCCATTCGAAGAACTGGCCGGGGTCGCGCTCGAACTCGCCGCCCGCCAGCATGCGGTTGATCTCCAGCCAGGTCTGGTTCTGCGTTTCCCAGGCCTCGGTGGTGAGCGAGCCGCGCACGGCCCGCGCGTTCTCGCGCGCGGCGCGCAGGCAGGAGACGATCGACGAGGGATTGCTCTCGTCGCGCACCATGAACTGCATCACGCGCTGCGGGTCGACCTCGCCGCCGTGCTTCTTGCTGTACAGGGGCATCAGCTCGCTGATGGACAGCATGCCCTGCCAGCCGACCTTCGACACGGCCGCCGATTGAGGCAGCAGCGAGGTCTGGTAGTTGACGTCGAGCATGCGGGCGGTGTTCTCGGCACGCTCGGTGTAGCGGGCCATCCAGAACAGGTGGTCGGCGGTGCGGGACAGCATGTCAGACTTCCAGGATCCAGGTGTCCTTGGTGCCGCCACCCTGGGACGAATTGACGACCAGCGAACCTTCCTTGAGCGCGACGCGCGTCAGGCCGCCCGGCACCATCTGCACCTCCTTGCCCGAAAGCACGAAGGGGCGCAGGTCGATGTGGCGCGGCGCGATGCCCTTCTCGACGAAGGTCGGGCAGCTGGAGAGCGACAGCGTGGGCTGGGCGATGTAGCCCTCGGGCTTGGCCTGCAGGGCGCGGCGGAACTCCTCGATCTCGGCCTGGCTCGCGGCCGGGCCCACCAGCATGCCGTAGCCGCCGGCGCCGTGCACCTCCTTGACCACCAGGTCCTTCAGGTTGGCCAGCACGTAGCTCAGCTCCTTCGGGTCGCGGCACATGTAGGTGGGCACGTTCGACAGGATCGGCTTCTCCCCCAGGTAGAACTCGATCATCTTGGGCACGTAGGGGTAGATCGACTTGTCGTCCGCCACGCCGGTGCCGATGGCGTTGCACAGGGCAACGTTGCCGGCGCGGTAGGCGTTCAGGAGGCCGGCGGTGCCGAGCGTGGAGGTGGGGCGGAACACCGACGGGTCGAGGAAGTCGTCGTCGACGCGGCGGTAGATCACGTCGACCCGCTTGGGGCCGCGCGTCGTGCGCATGTAGACGAAGCTGTCCTTCACGAACAGGTCCTGGCCCTCGACCAGCTCCACGCCCATCTGCTGGGCGAGGAAGGCGTGCTCGAAGTAGGCGCTGTTGTACATGCCGGGCGTGAGCACCACCACCGTCGGATCGTCGGTGGTCGACGGCGCCGAGGCGCGCAACGTCTCCAGCAGCAGGTCGGGGTAGTGCATGACCGGCGCCACCTGGTAGCTGCTGAACAGCTCGGGGAAGAGCCGCATCATCATCTTGCGGTCTTCCAGCATGTAGCTCACGCCGCTGGGCACGCGCAGGTTGTCCTCCAGCACGTAGTACTCGCCCTCGCCCTGCGCATTGGGGGCGCGCACGATGTCGATGCCGGCGATGTGCGAGTAGATGTTGTTGGGGACGTTCACGCCCATCATCTCGGCGCGGAACTGGGCGTTGCCCTTGATCTGCTGCTCCGGCATGACGCCGGCCTTGATGATTTCCTGCTCGTGGTAGACGTCGTGGATGAAGCGGTTGAGCGCAGTGACGCGCTGCACCAGCCCCTTTTCCATGAGGCGCCATTCGGCGGCGGGGATGATGCGGGGAATCAGGTCGAACGGGATCAGCCTTTCCGTGCCGGCGCCGTCCTCGTCCTTGGCGCCGTAGACCGCAAACGTGATGCCGACGCGGCGGAAGATCATTTCCGCTTCCTCGCGCCGCGACCGCATCATCTCCTGCGGCTGGCGGCCCAGCCACTGGGCGTAGGTGCGGTAGTGGTCGCGCACGCCCTGCGCCTGCGCCTGCGACATCCCACCCATGGACTGCGACTGAAACTGGAAGGGCCCGATGCCAGGCATCTCGGCAAACATCTCGTCGAATTTGTGCATCGGTGCATTTCTCCAGCGCACAGGATAGCAAGTTCCAGGCCGCCGTCAGGGTGGTTTTGCGAGGTGGCGCCAGTACTTCGGATCGCGCTCGCGCTCGCACTGCACCATGCCGGCCTGCTGCGAGCTCCAGCGGGCCGCGCCGCAGGCCGCGGAGACGACCAGGGCGATGTCGCGGCCGCGGTAGCGCGCGACGACGTCGGCGGCCGGATGGCCGAAGCGATTGCGGTAGCCCGCCTGCACGAGGGCGGCGCGCGGGGCGACCGCGTCCAGGAAGGCCTCGCTCGACGAGGTGCGGCTGCCGTGGTGCGGAACGAGCAGCACGTCGGCCTTCAGCCGGCCCGGCGCTTCCAGCAGCGCGGCCTCCTGCGGCTTTTCGATGTCGCCGGCCAGCAGCACGCTGGCGCCGGCACTGGCCATGCGCAGCACGCAGCTCATCGCGTTGGGGCGCTGCGCCAGCTCGTAGTCCGCGGGCTGGGGATGCAGCATCTCGAACTGCACGCCGTCCCAGGTCCACGACTGGCCGGCGGCGCAGCGGGTCGCGCGGCGCAGCGCCTGCAAGGGGTGGCTGTCTTCCAGGGAGCTGAGGAGCGCCGCGCCGGGCTGCATGCGCAGCACGGCCGCGGCGCCGCCGGTGTGATCGAGGTCGCGGTGGCTCAGGACCAGCAAGGCCACGCGCTCGTCCCAGGCTCGCAACAGCGGCACCAGCACGCGCTGCCCGGCGTCCGTCTCGCGGCTGTAGCCTGGGCCGGCGTCGTAGACCAGGGTGTGGCCGGCGGTGCGCACCACCACGGCATTGCCCTGGCCGACGTCGGCGGCCAGCAGCTCGAACTCGCCGGGCGGTGGCCGCGGCGCCTGCCAGAGCAGCACCGGCAGCAGCAGCGGCAGGCCGAGCGCGCGCGCCGTCACCGGCAGCGGCATCACCAGCAGCATGCCGCCCAGCACGCCGGCTGCACCGGCCCACAGCGGCGCGGCCGGCGCCGACCAGGTCGCCAGCGGCCAGGCGGCCAGCCATTGCAGCACCGTGGCCAGCGCCTCGACCGCCCACGCGGCGGGCGTCCAGAGCCAGGGCAGGACCACGCCCGCCAGCCCCAGGGGCGTGACCACCAGCGTCACCCAGGGAATCGCACCGAGGTTGGCCAGCAGCCCGACCAGCGACACCTGCCCGAACAGCAGCAGCGACAGCGGCGTGAGGGCGAGCGTCACCACCCATTGCTCGCGCGCCATGGCCTGCAGCGCCGCCAGCAGGCGGTGCCGCGTCGAGGGCTGCACCGGCTGGGCGCGCACGCCGCTGTCGGTGGCGAACAGCACGCCCACCGCCACGAAACTGAGCCAGAAGCCGGGCTGCGTCAACGCCCAGGGATCGACCGTCACCACCGTCGCACACGCCAGCAGCCAGACCACGGGCCAGGGCCAGTCCCGCGCGCCCAGCCGCAGCAAGGCCACGCAGGCCAGCATCCAGATCGTGCGCTGGGAAGGCACGCCCCAGCCGCTGAACACCGCATAGGCCGTGGCCAGCACCAGCCCGCCCAGCAGCGCCGCGTGTTGCGCCGGCCAGGCCAGGCAGAGCGCGGTGCTGCGGCGCCACAGCGCGCCAATCAGCCAGGCCGCCGCCCAGGCAAACATCGTCACGTGCAGGCCCGAGATGCTCATGAGGTGGGCGACGCCGGTGGCGCGGAACACGTCCCAGTCGGCGCGCTCGATCGCGCCTTGGTCGCCGACCACCAGCGCCGCCAGCACGCCGGCCAGCCGCGGGTCCGCGACGCGCGCATAGAGCGCTTCGCGCACCGCGTGGCGCAGCTGCTCCACCGGCTTGCGCCAGGTCGCCGCAATGCGCTGCGGCCGCGGATCGCGCGGGCCGGCGCGCACGTAGCCGGTGGCCTGCAGGCCCTGCTCCCACAGCCACAGCTCGTAGTCGAAGCCATGCGGGTTGACCTGGCCGTGCGGCGCCTTCAGCCGCGCCGCCAGCTGCCAGCGCTCGCCCGGCTTCAGGTCTGCCGGCAGGCCGGTGCCGCCTTCGTTGCCGTACCAGCCAAGCAGCACCTGCGGCGGCAGCACGACCGGGCTGTCGCCGGCACGCGCGGACTCCACGTCGAAACGGAAACGCAGCCCTGCCTCGCCCCGGTGCGGCATGGCGGCCACGATGCCGGTCAGCACCAGGTCACGGCCTTCGAGCGCCGGATCCAGCGCGTCGGCCAGGTAGGCATGGGCGCGCCAGCCGGTGGCGCCCGCGCCCACGGCGGCCAGGGCAAGCAGCAGCAGGACGGCGCGCGCCACTCCCCGCGCGCGCCCGGCTAGCACGCCAGCGAGCAGGCCCAGGACGAGGCATGCCTGGTAGGAAGGCAGCGACCACAACCGCGGCTGCTGCAACTGGAGGGCCGGCCCGAGCACCAGGCCCAGCAGCGCGGGAGCAAGGGAGGACGCCGGCTTCACCCGGGTTCAACGCCCGGAAGCCGCGGTCCGGGGACCGGGCTCCTCCTCCAGATGGAGGGCGTCAGGCCGCGGCCAGCGCTTCCAGCCGCCCGGCAATGTCGGGCAGGCCCAGCACTTCCTGCGCGCCGCCGAGCGCGATGGCCTGGCGCGGCATGCCGAAGACCACGCTGGTGGCCTCGTCCTGGGCGATGGTGCGCGCACCGGTGCGGCGCAATTCCACCATCGCATCGGCGCCGTCGGCGCCCATGCCGGTCAGCATCACGCCGATGGCCTGCGCGCCGGCGGCGCGGGCGATCGAGCGGAACAGCGTGTCCACCGAAGGCCGGTGCCGGTTCACCGGCGGATCGTCCGTCACCCGCAGCTGGTAGCCCATGCCGCGGCGCATCAGCACCAGGTGGCGGCCGCCGGGCGCGATGTAGGCCACGCCATTGCGCACGACCTCGCTGTCCTCGGCCTGCTTGACGTCCATCTCGCACAGCGCGTCGAGCCGGCGGGCGAAGGTCTCGGTGAAGCCGGTGGGCATGTGCTGCGCGATCAGGATCGGCGGCATGGTCGCCGGCAGGCCCGTCAGCACGTCGCGCAAGGCCTCGACGCCGCCGGTGGAAGCGCCGATGCCGATCACGCGGTGCTGCGCGGCCGGGCCGGTCAAGGTGCGTTGCACCAGGGGCAGCGGCGCGAAGCCGCTGGGAGGCGCGGGCGCGCGGCGATGGCGCACCACGCGCGCGCCGGACGCGGCGCGGATCTTGTCGGCGATTTCCTGGGCGCCGCTTTCCAGCTGGTCGAAGCTCGCCGGCTTGGGGAAGAAGTCCACCGCGCCCAGTTCCAGCGCGCGCATGGTCGTCTCGGCGCCCTGGCGCGTGAGCGACGAGATCATGATCACCGGCAGCGGCCGCATGGACATGAGGTTGCGCAGGAAATCGAGGCCGTTCATGCGCGGCATCTCGACGTCGAGCGTGATCACGTCGGGCGGCTGCTTGCGGATGCGGTCGATGGCCAGCAGCGGGTCGGGCGAGGCGCCGACCAGCTCCATGTCCGGCTGGGACGCCACCACGCGCGACAGGAAGGCGCGCATGACGGCGGAATCGTCGATGACGAGGACGCGGATCATCGGGGCGCGAAGATTTCGATGTCGCCGCCGCCGGACTTGACGTTGAGCTCGGACAGGTACTCGCGCTCGCGCTTCTGCAGCACCGTGTCGCTCGGCGCGACCTGCAGGCGCTTCATCTGCACCTTGCCGGTGGCCGGGAAGAAATGCACCTTGCGCGGGCACACGTCCAGCAGGTCCTGGGCCGCCACCGGGATGCCTTCGACCTTCAGGAACTCCAGCACGAACTCGGCGTTCTTGGCGCCCACGTCCAGCTTGTCGAAACCGGCCAGCACGCGGGCGCCGCCGAAGACCTTGGCCACCAGCCGGCGGCGGTCGGCGCCCAGGTGCGTCATCTCGTTGATCAGCACCTCCATCGCGTAGACGCCGAAGCGCGCGGACGCCCTCCAGGTCGCGTTGGCCGCGGCACTGTCGCCGGGCAGCATGAAGTGGTTCATGCCGCCGATGCGGGCCACCGGGTCCCACAGGCAGGTGGAGACGCAGGAGCCGAGCACCGTGGTGATGGTCCCGGGGCCGGTGGCGGCGTGGTACTGGCCGGGCAGGATCTTGACCGCGTCCACCTGGAACTCTCGGTCGAAGTAGCGCACGGGGGTGGAAGCTTCGCTCAACTGCTGCTCGCGCCGCTCAGGGTCCGGCCAGGCGCTCGTAGGCAGTGCGGCCGCAGGACCGGAAGCCGGGATGCGCGGCAGGGAAACTTTCCGAATGGCCCACCATCAGCAGGCCGCCGGGGACGATCAGGTCGGCCAGCCGCGCCAGCAGGCGCTTCTGGGACTCGCGGTCGAAATAGATGACGACGTTGCGGCAGAAGATCACGTCGTAGCGCTCCTGCGCCGGCCACGCGGGCGACTGCAGGTTCAGCTGGCCGAAGCGCACGCCGGCGCGCAGTTCGGGCCGCACGCTCACCAGGCCCTCGTTGGCGCCGGCGCCGCGCAGCAAGTGCTTGCGCAGCCGCTCGGGCGCCATGCCCTCGACGCGGTCGGCGCGGTAGACGCCGCCGGTGGCCGTCTTGATCACTTCGGTGTCGATGTCGGTGCCGACGATGTCGGCGGCGCAGCCCGCCTCGCGCAGCACCATCGCGATCGACCACACCTCTTCGCCGGTGGAGCAGGCGCTGCTCCACACGCGCAGGGGCTGGCGCTGGCCGGCCCGGGCGCGGGCGTATTCCGCCAGCAGGTCGAAGTGATGCGGTTCGCGGAAGAAGGCCGTGAGGTTGGTGGTGAGCGCGTTGACGAAGGCCTCGCGCTCGCTCGATTGCGGGGCCTGCACCAGTTCCAGGTATTCGCCGAAGCTCGTGGTGCCGCAGGCGCGCAGGCGCCGCAGCAGCCGGTTGTAGACCATGTTGCGCTTCTGCGGGCTGAGCTTGATGCCGGCGTAGCCGGAAATCAGGTCGCGCACCGTCGCGAAGTCGCGGTCGTTCAGCATGGCCGCCGCGCCGCCGCCTGCGTCCAGCCCCATGGGCGCGGACTGGAGGGCGGAGGCTGCGGAGGCGCCCCGGGCTTGCACGCTCAGAATTCCTTCCACTCGCCGTTGCCCACCAGCTTGCGGTCGGCCTTGTCGTAGGCCGGCAGGTTGGCGCTGGGACGGGCCTTGATCGACGGCGGCAGCGGCGCGCGCGTCACGATCGGCTGGATGGTCACTTCCTGCACCGGCGTGGCCATGGCGTTGCCGAGGTTGAAGCGGGCTACCGTCTGCAGCAGGGTGCGGGCCTGGTCCTTCATCGACTCGGTGGCGGCCGTGGCCTCCTCCACCAGAGACGCGTTCTGCTGCACCACCTGGTCCATCTGCGTGATGGCGGTGTTGACCTGGCCGATGCCCGTGCTCTGTTCCTGGCTGGCCGCGGCGATCTCGGCGATCAGGTCGCTCACCTGCTTCACCGAGCCCACGATCTCCTGCATGGTCCGGCCGGCGGCATCGACCAGCTTGGTACCGGCGTCGACCTTGCCCACCGAGTCGCCGATCAGTTCCTTGATCTCCTTGGCGGCCGCGGCGCTGCGCTGCGCCAGGCTGCGCACTTCGGCCGCCACCACCGCGAAGCCGCGGCCCTGTTCACCGGCGCGGGCCGCTTCGACGGCGGCGTTCAGTGCCAGGATGTTGGTCTGGAAGGCGATGCCATCGATCACGCCGATGATGTCGGCGATCTTCTTCGACGAATCCGAGATGCCGGTCATGGTGCTCACCACTTGGCCCACCACCTGGCCGCCCTTGCGCGCGACTTCGGAGGCGTTCACGGCGAGCTGGCTGGCCTGGCGCGCGTTGTCGGCGTTCTGCGTGACGGTGGAAGTCAGTTCCTCCATCGAGCTGGCGGTTTCCTCCAGCGTCGAGGCCTGTTCCTCGGTGCGCTGCGACAGGTCCAGGTTGCCCTGGGCGATCTGCGCGCTGGTGTCGGCCACCGTGTGGGCGCCGCCGGACACCTGGCCGACCAGCTCGCGCAGGTTCTGCAGCATGGTGGCCAGCGCCTGCAGCAGCTGGCCGGTCTCGTCGCTGGTCGTCACGCGGATGTCGCCGGTCAGGTCGCCGCCGGCGATGCGGTCGGCGGCGCCGATGGCCACCTGCAGCGGACGCACGATGGCGCGGCTCATGAAGAGGGCGATGGCCACGGCGGCGGCGACGGCGCCGGCGACGATCAGGCCCAGCCACACCAGCGCGGCGCGGAAGGCGGCCGAGGCGACGTCGTAGCTTTCCTGGGCCAGGGTTTTCTCGAGCGCGACCAGCGCTTCCATTTCCTTGACCACGGCCTGGAACTGGATGTCGGCCGCCTGCATCGACATGGCGCCGGTGCCCACGTCGATCGAGCTGATGTCGATGGCGTCGTCCATCAGCTTGCGGTACTTGGCGATCTTGGGCAGCACGTCCGTCACCATCTTGCCTTCGGCGGCGGTCAGGTGGTTGGCGGCCGCGAGATCACCCAGGGACTTCGTGACGGCGTCCAGCTTCTTGCGCTGTTCGACGTTCACGGTCTTGATCTGGTCTTCCTTCAGGTTCGCGATCCAGGTGATCAGGCGGTACACGTTCGAGTGCACTTCGCTCATCTCCTGCGATGCGTCGGCGGCGACCTGGAAGGCGGACATGCGCCCGCGCGCCAGTTCCTCGAGCGCCGCGTTCTGCCGCGTCAGCATCCCATAGGACACCCCGCCCAGCGCCAGCAGGAAGGCGATGGCCACCGTGGGCGCGACGAGGATCTTGTGCCAGACTTTCATGACTTTTCTCCAAACGGGTGGTGCGGGAAGGGGTGCGCGAACTGCTGCGCCCCCTGCCTCGTTCTATTCAGGAAACCGCGCGGCCGTTCAGGCCGGCTTGTAGATGCCGCCGCAGACGATCAGCTCGTCGGCCTTCTCGCAGTACATCTGCTTCGGCTCGAGCTTCTTGTTCACCGGGTTGACGAACTTGAAGTCCTGCCAGAACGTGGACTTGGTCTTCGCCAGTTCCATGCGCTCGCGGATGTGCTCCTTGCCGTCGCCGTCGCGCAGGTCGATCATGTTCTTGCCCACGAACTTCTCGTTGGCGCCGTGCGCCAGCGCGGTGCCGTCCGGCTTGTAGACCGTGAGGTACAGCTCGCGGTCGACGAACTGGCCGGTCTTGTTGGTGATGTCGGCCATCGCCTTGTCGCGCGGGTTCGCCTTGATGTAGGCGACGCCCTTCTTGACCATGGCTTCGGCTTCCTTCGGCGTCACGCGCTTTTCTTCGGCGGCGAGCGCCGACGTGACCAGGGCGGCGCCCGCAACGATGGCGGCGGCGAATTTCATGCTCTTGTTCATCTCGATCTCCTCAACGTGGTGAATGGACTGGGAATTCCGTCCACGCGCCTTGCAGGCGTGCGCGGTCGGAGCCGTGCATCCGCGCCGGCAGGGCCGGCGTCGGCGGGGACACCGGCCGCACCCGGTTCGGCTGCGGCACGGAAGGGCTGGCCGCTTGCGCGCCCAGTTCGAAACGCGCCACCAGGCGCAGCAGGCCGTCGGCCTGCTCGCGCATCGATTCGGTGGCGGCGGTGGCTTCTTCGACCAGTGCGGCGTTCTGCTGCACCACGCGGTCCATCTGGCTGATGGCGCTGTTGACCTGGCCGATGCCGGCGCTCTGCTCCAGGCTGGCGGCGGCGATTTCCTCGATCAGGTCGCTGACCTTCTTGACCGACAGCACGACGTCGACCATGGTGTGGCCGGCCGCGTCGACCTGCTGGCCGCCCGCTTCCACGCGCTGCACGGAGGCCTGGATCAGGCCCTTGATTTCCTTGGCGGCGGCGGCGCTGCGCTGGGCGAGGTTGCGCACCTCGGCGGCCACCACCGCGAAGCCGCGGCCCTGCTCGCCGGCGCGCGCCGCTTCCACGGCCGCATTCAGGGCGAGGATGTTGGTCTGGAAGGCGATGCCGTCGATCACGCCGATGATGTCGGCGATCTTCTTGGACGCATCGGAGATGCCGTCCATGGTGCTGACGACCTGCTCCACCATCTCGCCGCCCTTGCGCGCGACTTCGGACGCCGTGACGGCCAGCTGGCTCGCCTGGCGGGCGACGTCGGCGTTCTGCGTGACGGTGCTGGTGAGCTGCTCCATCGAGCTGGCCGTTTCCTCCAGCGTCGACGCCTGCTCCTCGGTGCGCTGCGACAGGTCGAGGTTGCCTTGCGCGATCTGGCCGCTGGTGTCGGCCACGCTGCGGGCGCCGCCCACGACCTCGCCGACCAGCAGGCGCAGGTTCTGCGTCATTTCGTTGAGGCCGCGGTACAGCTGCGTGACCTCGTCGCGGCCGTCCGGCACCAGTTCCACCGACAGGTCGCCGCTGCCGACCCGGCGCGCGCTCTTCATGGCGACCTTCACGGGCCGCACGATGGACGCCACCACGAGGTAGCAGAAGGAGAACTGGATGCCGGCGCCGACCACGCAGGCGATCGCCAGCATGCGGATGCCGCGGGCCGTGCCGCCGGCCGCGCCGCCCGCCTGCTCGATGGCCTGCATCTGGAACACGCCGACGGCGGCGATGGCCAGCGTCAGCAGCAGCAGGATCACGAAGGTGATGATCAGGCGCTCGCGGATCGTGACCAGGCGCAGCAGGTCCTCGAGGCGGCGCAGCGGCCCGCGCGCGCTGCGCCGGGGCTTGCGTTGGGCTTCGCCTGGCATCGCCTGGATCTCCGTGGGGAACCGGGAGCCGACGCTCAGTGCACCGAGCCGTCGACCAGCGCCATGTCGGCGCCCGTCATCAGCTTCTCGATGTCGAGCAGGATGATCATCTGCTCGTCGACGGTGCCCAGGCCGGTGATGTACTTGGTGTCGAAGGTCGCGGAGGCGAACTCCGGCGTCGGGCGGATCGCTTCCGACGACAGGGTCAGCACGTCGGACACGGCATCGACCACGACGCCGACCACGCGGCCGGCGATGTTCAGGATGATGGCGACGGTGAATTCGTCGTAGCTGACCTGGCCCAGCTTGAACTTGATGCGCAGGTCGAGGATGGGGACGATCACGCCGCGCAGGTTGATCACGCCCTTGATGAAGGCCGGCGCGTTGGCGATCGAGGTGGGCGTTTCGTAACCGCGGATCTCCTGCACCTTCAGGATCTCGATGCCGTAGCTCTCCTCGCCGAGGCGGAAGGTCAGGAACTCGCTGGCGTGGCTGTCCGCCGCCTTGGCCTTGCCACCGATCCCGGCCATCGTTTGCACCCGTTCCTGCATCGCTCGCTCCATTCGTTCTGCTGTTCGGCTGAGAATGCCACGCCCTCACATCTGTTGCAATCGAAAAACTTTGTTACAACGTGGCTCTTGTCAAATTTTGCGGGTCTGCGTCGAAAAGTTCGCCTTGCCCCGATGGAAGGACCGGCTGGCACCATGGACGGCGGCCCCGTTTGTCGCACCTACGCCACGCCTTGCCAGGCAAAAAAAACGGGCGGCTCGAGGCCGCCCGAATCCACCGAGGAGAAACTTCAGAATTCTTTCCACGCTCCGTTGCCGGAGCCGGCCTTGGCGCGGTCGAGCACGTCGGCATAGGCCGGCGGGAGACTGGCCACCGTCTGCACGCGAATCGGGGCCGGGGCGGCGGGAGCCGGCACCGGGACGGCCGGCGCGGGCTGCGCCCATTGCGGCGCCTGCCGCGCGGGGGTCACGCCACCGAGCTTGAAGCGCGCCACCATCTGCAGCAGCACGCCGGCCTGTTCGTTCATCGACTCCGTGGCGGCGGACGCCTCTTCGACCAGCGAGGCGTTCTGCTGCACCACCTGGTCCATCTGCGCCACCGCCTTGTTGACCTGTTCGATGCCGGTGCTCTGCTCCTGGCTCGCCGCGGCGATCTCCGCGATCAGGTCGCTCACCTTCTTCACCGAGGCGACGATCTCCTCCATGGTGTGGCCGGCGGCGTCCACCAGCTTGGTGCCCGCATCGACCTTGCCCACCGAGTCGCCGATCAGCTCCTTGATTTCCTTGGCGGCCGCGGCACTGCGCTGGGCCAGGTTGCGCACTTCGGCAGCGACCACGGCAAAGCCCCGGCCCTGTTCGCCGGCACGCGCGGCTTCCACCGCGGCGTTCAGCGCGAGGATGTTGGTCTGGAAGGCGATGCCGTCGATCACGCCGATGATGTCGGCGATCTTCTTCGACGAGTCCGAGATGCCGGTCATGGTGCTCACCACCTGGCCGACCACCTCGCCGCCCTTGCGCGCCACTTCCGAGGCGCCCACGGCCAGCTGGCTGGCTTGCCGGGCGTTGTTCGCGTTCTGCGTCACGGTGGACGTCAGTTCCTCCATCGAGCTGGCGGTTTCCTCCAGCGTCGAGGCCTGTTCCTCGGTGCGCTGCGACAGATCCAGGTTGCCCTGCGCGATCTGGGTGCTCGTGTCGGCCACGGTGCGGGCGCCGTTGGCGACGTCGCCCACCAGCTTGCGCAGGCCCTCGGCCATGGTCGCCAGCGTGCGCAGCAGTTGCGCCGTCTCGTTGTTGCCCCGTGCGTCGATGCGCACCTCCAGGTCGCCCGCAGCCACCTGCTGCGCGACCGCGACGGCTTCGTGCACCGGCCGCGTCACCGAGCGCGTGATGGCCCAGGCGAGCAGGACGCCGACGCCGACGGCGCCCAGCGCCAGCACGAGCATCCAGCCGCGCGTCGCCTTCAGTTCGGCCAGGGCAGCGGCGTGGTTCTCCGCGCTCACCTTCTGCTGCAGGTCGATCTGCTCGCCGAAGGCCTTGACGGTGGCCGCACCGAACGGCGTGGTGGTGGCGGCGCGCCATTCCTTGGCTTCGTCCAGCTTGCCGGCGCCATAGAGCTCGAACCACTTGGGGCGGGCCGCGATGTACCTGGCGTAGGCGTCCTGCAGGGCCTGCAGCGACTGCCGCTCCGCCGCGCTGGGGTTGGTGGCCAGGTAGGCCTCGAACGCCTTGGCGATCTCGGCGTAGAACTTCGGCTCGTCCTGGACGATCTTGCGGCGGCCGGCCTCGTCGCCCACCATGAACTGCGGAAAGCCGTACCGCAACTGCCACAGCGCGCTCTGCGCATCGGCCAGGGCGACCGCGGCGCTCGTGGACTGGCGCGCCGCCTGCGCGCGGCGCTCGGACTGGTGGGTCTCCATCCAGATCATCACGCCACTCAGGAGCACCAGGAGGACCATGGCACCGAAGCCGATGGCCAGTTGCACGCCGATTCGCAGGTTCTTCATGTTTCCACTCGCATTAGGGGAATTGCTTACCCGACAGGCCAAGAATGCCCAGCAAAACCCTTTGTATCAAGGCGTTACCAATCGTGTGGATTGGCTTTCCGTGAAGTTGTGCGCCTTTTGGCCTCATTTCGGATTTGAAGGCACGGTCTCGGCGAGCAACGCGGCGCAAATGAAACAGCCGGCGCGGCGACGGGAAGTTCCCGCGCACGCGCCGGCCGCGCCGGTGCGAGCCCGCGTCAGTGCAGCATGGCTTCGTCGCGCCCCGACAGCCGCACCAGGTGGGCGACGTCGACGATCAGGGCGACCGAGCCGTCGCCCATCACCGTGGCGCCTGCGAGGCCCGGCACGCGGCGGAAGTTGGTCTCCAGGCTCTTGACCACCACCTGCTGCTGGCCGACCAGCTCGTCGACGATCAGGGCCGCATTGCTGCCGTCGGTCTCGACGATCACGGCGATGCCACCGGCCTGCTCGCGCGGACGCTGCGGCGGGAACAGCTTGCCCAGGTGCATGACCGGGAGGTACTCGTCGCGCACGCGCAGCGTGTCGCCCTGCCCCGGCAGCGCATGCATGTCCTTGGGCACCACGCTCAGCGACTCCACCACGCTGGCCAGCGGCAGCACGTAGGTCTCGCTGCCCACGGCCACGGTCATCGCTTCCATGATGGCCAGCGTGAGGGGAACGCTGACCATGACCCGCGTGCCCTGGCCGGGCTGCGAGGTGATGTCGATGGTGCCGCTCAGCGCCTGGATGTTGCGCTTGACCACGTCCATGCCGACCCCGCGGCCGGACACCTCGGTCACCGTTTCCGCGGTCGAGAAGCCGGCTTCGAAGATCAGCGCCCAGACTTCGGCATCGGGCGCATCGTGCGGCAGGACGGTGCCGCGCCGCGCGGCGCTCGCCAGGATGCGCTCGCGGTCCAGGCCGCGGCCGTCGTCGCTGACCTCGATGACGATGTTCCCCCCGCGCTGGCTGGCGCGCAGGGTGACGGTGCCCACGGCCGGTTTCCCGGCTGCGATCCGGACTTCCGGTCGCTCCAGCCCATGGTCAATGGCGTTGCGCACGAGGTGCGTCAAGGGGTCGGAGATCTTCTCGATCAGGCCCCGATCCAGTTCGGTCGTTTCACCGACCAGTTTCAGTTCGACCTGCTTGCCCAGGCGGCCCGACAGCTCGTGCACCAGGCGCGGGAAGCGCGAGAACACGTTGGAGATGGGCAGCATGCGGATGGCCAGCACGGCCTCCTGCAGGTTGCGCGTGTGGCGCGACAGGTCGGCCAGGCCGTTGCTGCCGGCATAGCGGATGTCGCCGCCCTCGGCCTCGGCGAGCGCGCCCTGGCGCGCCAGCATGGCCTCGGTGATCACGAGCTCGCCGACCAGGTTCACCAGCAGGTCGATCTTCTCGGTGGCGACGCGGATGAAGGTGGTGTCGTGCGGCGCCGCCGTGGCTGCCACTGCTGCGTTGATGGCAGTGGCCGTAACCGGCGCGGCCGCGGCAGGTCCGGCGACCGCGGTCATTGCTTTCGGCGGCAGCGTACGCGCCTTGTGGAACTCGTGCGGGGTGACGAACAGGTCCACACCCTCGTCGGCGGCAATCGCTGCATTGACGGCCGCTACCTTCTTGAATTCTTCCGGGCGCACGAACAGGTCGACGCCGTCGTCGCCGCCGGCCTCGTCGACCGACTCCTGCTCCGCCGCGGCCATCGCGGCCGCGGTCGCTTCCTGCGCCTTGCGCTTGAATTCGGCGGGATCGACGAAGAACTCGTCGTCCTCGATGGCGGCCGCCACGGACGGCGTCGCAGCCTGCACTTCCGGCACGGCCGGGGCCGCCGGTGCGGCTTCCTGCGCCGCGGCCAGCGTCTCGATGGACACGAGCTCGGGCGCGACCACCAGCGCCAGCACGCTTTGCAGGTCGGCGGCCGCGCCTTCGAGCAGCAGGTCGAAGCGCACCGAGCCGCCCGCGCGGTTGTCCACCTCGCTGCTGGTGATGGTGCCCATCTCGGACAGGCCGCCCAGCATCATTTCCAGTTCGGCGTCGTCGATCGCCGCTTCCAGCGGGCCGAGCGCCACGCGGAAGCTGCGCTGCACCGGTCCCGACTTGCCGCCGCGCGCATCGCTCGAAGGCTGCGCGACGCGTTCGCGCAGCAGCGCTTCGACCGCCGACGCATCGGGCGCCTCGGCCAGCTGGCCGCGGTGGTGCATCACCTGCGAACGCAGCACGTCGCCCGCCTTCAGCATGGCCTCGATGTCGTCGCCGTCGATCGGGCGTTCGTCCTTGCGCAGCAGGTCCAGCAGGTTTTCCTGCAGGTGGGTGAGCGCCGCCATCTCGTTGTAGCCCAGCATCGCCGCGCTGCCCTTGATGGAGTGCACGGCGCGGAAGATCCCGTTCAGGTCGTCGGGGTGCGGCGCGTCGATGTCCATCCGCAGCAGGATCGCCTCGACGTTGGCCAGGTGTTCCTGCGCCTCCTCGAAGAAGATGGTGCGGAAGGCACCCGGGTCGCCGAATGCGTTGGTGGGCTGGAACATGGCGCGCTCGCGGTCAGATGAACTTGCCGACGATGTCCAGCATGCGCTGGGGATCGAAGGGCTTGGCCATCCAGCCGGTGGCGCCGGCCTCGCGGCCCTTCTGCTTCAGCTCGGTGCCGGCCTCGGTGGACAGCACGATCAGCGCCACGGGATCGTAGTTCGGCAGGCTGCGCAGTTCGCGCACCAGCGTCACGCCGTCCATGCGCGGCATGTTGTGGTCGGTGACGACCAGGTCGAACACGCGGTTGCGCGCCAGTTCCAGCGCCTCGAGCCCGTCGCCCGCCTGCGCCACCTCGTAGCCCGCGCCCTCCAGCACGGCGGCGACCATCGCGCGCATCGAGCGCGTGTCGTCCACGACCAGGATAGATTTGCCCATGTTATTGCTTGCTCCGTGAACGTTCGCGCTTGCGGCTGCTGGGTAGGAATTTGGCGATGACCTCCAGCAGGCGGTCCTCGTCGAGGGGTTTGGTCAGGTACTCGTCGCAGCCGGCGAGCGAGCCGCGCAGCTTGTCGAAGGGCGAGCTGCGGCTGGTGAGCATGACCACCGCGGTCTTCTTGATCGCCTGCTTGTTGGCCTTGATCAGCTTGCAGACCTGGTAGCCGTCGATGCCGGGCAACACCACGTCGAGGAACACGCAGGTGTACTCGCGGCTGCCGGTCAGGCCCACGGCCTCTTCGCCGGTCTCGGCGAAATCGACCTCGAAGTTGAAGGGCGCCAGCTTGGCCTTCATGAACATGCGCACCGTGGCGTTGTCGTCCACGACGAGCACGGTGTCGCCCAGGGCGCGCTTCTTCGCGGCCGCGGGATCCTCGGCGCCGCCGGCGGCGGTGCTGCCGCCGCTGGTCTGCGAGCGGCTCGTGCCCGGCGTGGTGGCGCTGCGGCCCAGGGGCAGCGTGCCTTCGTCGTCCTTGCGCGCGGCGGTGCCGGCGGCGGACGCCACGGTGTCCTCCAGCGCCTGCAGCAGGCGGGCCCATTGCAGCGGGCGGGCGAGCACGGGGAAGCCGAGGTCCTCCGGCGCGGCGCCCACCATCACGGCAGGAAGGTTGGACCGCTTGCTCAGCATGCGGAATTCGTTCAAGGCCTCCGTGTTGTCCGCATCCACGAGGTAGATGTCGGCGGTGCCACTGGCAGTGGTCGCGGGGTCGTACTGCACGAAGCCGGGGTCGCGCCGGGAGGCCAGCGCGAAGATGCTGGCCAGCATCGAGCGCTCCACCGGGTTGAAGCCGATCACGTCGACCAGGTACTGTTCATTCAGGTTCACGGGGTCCACCTCTTGCCGGATGGGCCGGCGGGGGTCACGGGCGGGACGGAGGCTCCCACCAGGGCTGCCGTCCGTTCCAGGACGGCATTTGCATCGGGCAGGCGCCGCGTGGCGTCCTTGGCCAGCATCGCGTCGGCCAGCGGCTGCAGCGCCGCCAACGAAGGCGGCAGCGGCGGCACCGCGGCCACCAGGTGCTGCGACAGCACCTCCATCAAGGTTTCGCCGCGAAAAGGCGGGCGACCGGCCAGCAGTTCGTACATCAGCACGCCCAGGCTGTAGATGTCGGCGGCCGGCTGCGCGGGGGCGCCTTCGAGCTGCTCAGGCGCCACGTAGCGCGGCGTGCCGAAGAGCGCGCCGGGACGCGCCGCGGGGTCGCGCGCGCCGGCGGCGGTCACGAGATCGAAGTCGGCCAGCAGCAGCGTGCCGTCGGCGCGCAGCAGGAAGTTGGCGGGCTTCAGGTCGCGGTGCACGCAATTGGCGTCGTGCAGGCGCTTGAGGCCCAGCGCGGCCTGGTGCACCAGCGCCAGCACCTTGCGCGGCTCCAGTGCGCGACCCAGGTGGCCGGCCAGCGAACCGCCGGCGGCGTATTCCATCGCCAGGTAGGCCATGCTGCCCGCGCGGCCCTGGTCCAGCACCTTCACGATGTGGGGGTGCGCGAAGAAGGCCGCGGTTTCGTATTCGTGGGCGAGCGCGGTCGCCGCGCTGCGGTCCACCAGCTTCAGCGCCACCGGTCCTTGCCGGCCCTGCGCCAGCCAGACGACGGAGCGCCGGCCCTCGCCGATGCGGCGGCTGAGGCGATAGCCGCCGATCGCCGGCTGCACGTTGCCCTCGATGGATTCGGCGGCGACACCGGCCGCAGTGATCGCGGCCCAGTCGGTGCCGGTATGGGAGAAGCCGTGGACGCGCATCAGAGGCCCATCCGCGCGAGGTCGTCCAGCAGCGTCTGCGCCGTGGGGTAGCGCTGTTCGCGGTCCTTCGCCATCAGTCCTTCCAGCACCGCCTGCAGGTGCGCGAGATCCGGCGGCAGCAAGGGCACCGGTGCGTTGATGTGCATGTTGAGCAGTTCCTGCGCGGAGCTCGCGAGATAGGGCTTGCGGCCGGTGAGCAGTTCGTGCGCCAGCACGCCCAGGCTGTACATGTCGCAGCGGGCGTCGACCGTCTGGCCGAGCGCCTGCTCCGGGCTCAGGTAGTAAGGCGTGCCGACGATGTCGCCGTCGCCGGTGTCGGTGATCTTCATCGACACCTGCTTGGCGATGCCGAAGTCGGCCAGCGCCAGCGTGCCGTCCTGGCGCAGCATCAGGTTGTCGGGCTTGAGGTCGCGGTGCACGATGCCCACCTGGTGGATCGCGCCGAGGCCGGCCGCGGTCTGCTTGATGTATTGCAGCGCGGTGGCGGAATCGATGGGGCCGGCCTTCATGCGCGCGCGCAGGTCGCCGCGCGGGAAGTACTCCATCGCGATGTAGGCATGGGCGATCGAGAAATCCTGCTTGAAGATGCGCGCCACGTTCGGGTGCTGCACCTGCGCCAGCAGCGCGTATTCCTGGATGAAGCGCTGCAGGCCGTCGGCCTCCACCGCGCGGTCCATGCGCATGACCTTCAGCACCTGCGGGGGGCCGCCGTCGGCATGCTGGGCGAGGAAGATGGTGGCCATGCCGCCCTCGCCGATCTGGCGCACGACCTTGTAGCCTTCGATCAGGAAATGACCGCCCGCGGCAGCCGCGGCTGCGGGGCTGGCCGGGGCCGGGGAGGCGATGCGCTTGCGCGAAATCTGGTTGGTCACCAGCGATTCGCGCAGCAGCTCGAACACGCGCGGCGGCGTGCTGGAGCCCTTGCGCGGCACGAGGCCGGTGACTTCGACGACGTCGATGAAGCTGTTGTCCGGCAGGGCCACGGAGCCGATGCGGCCGCCATCGGCGCGGCCAGCCGACGCCAGGCGCGTGCCGGCGGAAGTCGCGACGCTCCAGCCCAGGTCGGTGGCCGTCACTTCGAGCAGGCGCGCCACTTCGACGGCTTCGCCGATGGCCGTGACGGTGCCGCTGCCGGTGCCGCCGCCGTTGCGCTTGGCCACTTCGGCCGCGCCCAGGTGGACGCCGACCGCCAGCGTCGGGATGGGGTTGCCGGCGAACTGGGGCCGTGCGGCCATGCCTTGCGCCAGCTGCACCGCTTCGTGCACGGCCAGGATGGCGGCGTGCAGGCCGCGCTGGGCGTGATTGGGTTTCTTGTCGTCCGGCTTGTTGGCGAACACCGCCAGGATCGAATCGGGCCGGCGCTGGGCCACCTCGCCCCCGAGCTTGGTCACGGCCTCGGTGAGCAGGCGGCGGACCTCGGTGACGAAGGCGGCGGCATCTTCGGCGCTCAGCGCCTGGCACACCGCACTGAATTGGTGCATCCGGGCGTAAAGAAACGTAGCCACGCACGTGCCGCCGGCGGCGCTGTCCACGCCGCCACCCAGCATCGTGGATGGCGCAAAGTCGCCCATCCGCGGCGCGGCGGGCGCTTCTGCTTGGGAACGGGCTTCGACAGGTTGTCGCATTTGGTTACAGCATACAGCAGTGCTGCATTTGGTAACAAGTAGTGGGGCGCTAACTAATTCACGAAGGACCCGACCGTAAGGGACGAGACGCGCCGATGCAACACGACCATGGACCGATGGCGCCAGCGCCGTTACGAACGGTTCGCCTTGTGGGGATGTTGCGCCCGGCTCCGCGCCGCCGAGATGCCGCCGGCGGCGCCCCTGCACTGGCGCACCTATTGCTACGATGCCCTGCTATGTCCATCCACGCCGCCCTGAACCACGTCACCCACTACCGTTACGACAGGCCGGTGACCCTGGGGCCGCAAGTGGTGCGGCTGCGCCCCGCGCCCCATTGCCGCAGCAAAGTCATCTCGTATTCGCTGCGGGTCGAACCGGCCAGGCACTTCATCAACTGGCAGCAGGACCCGTTCGCCAACTTCCAGGCACGCCTGGTCTTCCCCGAGCCGACCACCGAATTCAAGGTGACCGTCGACCTGGTGGTCGAGATGGCGGTCTACAACCCCTTCGACTTCTTCCTGGAGCCGAGCGCCGAGAAATTTCCCTTCGAGTACGAGCCCGTCGTCGCCCAGGAGCTGGCGCCCTACCTGGCGACGGAACCGCTGACCCCGCTGGTGAAGGCCTACCTGGAGAAGATCGACCGCAAGCCGCGGGCGACCATCGACTTCCTCGTCGCCCTGAACCAGCAGCTGCAGCACGACGTGAAGTACCTGATCCGCATGGAGCCCGGCGTGCAGACGCCCGAGCAGACGCTGGAACTCGCCAGCGGCTCCTGCCGCGACTCGGGCTGGCTGCTGGTGCAGCTGATGCGCCGCCTGGGCCTGGCCGCCCGCTTCGTCTCCGGCTACCTGATCCAGCTCGCGCCCGACGTGAAGGCGCTCGACGGCCCGAGCGGCACGGAGGTCGACTTCACCGACCTGCACGCCTGGTGCGAGGTCTACCTGCCCGGCGCCGGCTGGGTCGGCCTCGATCCAACTTCGGGCCTGCTGGCCGGCGAAGGCCACATCCCGCTGGCCTGCACGCCGCAGCCTTCGGGCGCCGCGCCCATCGAAGGCCTGGTCGACGAAGCCGAAGTCGAGTTCGCGCACCACATGCAGGTGACGCGCATCCACGAGTCGCCGCGGGTCACCAAGCCCTACACCGAGGAGCAGTGGAGCGAGGTGCTGGCGCTGGGCGCGCAGGTCGACCGCGAACTGCAGGCCGGCGACGTGCGCCTGACCATGGGCGGCGAGCCGACCTTCGTCGCGGTGTCCGACCGGGATGCCGGCGAATGGAACACCGACGCCCTCGGCCCCACCAAGCGCGGCTACGCGACGGCGCTGGTGCACAAGCTGCGCGACGAATACGGCCAGGGCGGCTTCCTGCACTTCGGCCAGGGCAAGTGGTACCCCGGCGAGCAGTTGCCGCGCTGGGCCCTGTCGATCTGCTGGCGCGCCGATGGCCAGCCATGCTGGCGCAACCCGGCGCTCTTTGCCGATGAACGCAATCCGGCGCGCTACACCGCGCAAGATGCCCAACGCTTCATCCAGCGCCTGGCCGGCCGCCTGGGCGTGACCGACCAGTACGTGCAGGCGGGCTACGAGGACGTCTTCTATTACCTGTGGCGCGAACGCAAGCTGCCCGTGAACGTCGATCCCTTCGATTCGCGGCTGGACGACGAACTCGAGCGCGTGCGCCTGCGCCGCGTGTTCGAGCAGAAGCTGGACACGCCCGTCGGCTACATGCTGCCGCTCAAGCCCATGGGGCAGGACAACCCGGGGCTGGAAGGCCAGGGCTGGATCACCGGCCGCTGGTTCTTCCGCGACGACCGCATGTACCTGATCCCCGGCGACTCGCCGATGGGCTACCGCCTGCCGCTGGACAGCCTGCCCTGGGTGAGCAAGGGCGACTATCCCTACCTGGTGGAGCGCGATCCGATGGCGCCGGTCGGGCCGCTGCCGGCCTTCGATGCCGCGACCGGCCGACCCATGCAGGCCGCGGCGGTGCAGCGCACCGAGGCGCTGCGCATCTTCCAGGACGCGACGACAACCCGCATGCCGGAGCGCAAGGAATCCGCGGACTGGCTCACCCGCAGCGCGCTCTGCGTCGAGGTGCGCGACCCGCAGCGCGCCAACGGCCCCAAGGCCGAACGCGAACATGGCGGAAAGAGCGGCCTGATCTACGTCTTCATGCCGCCGCTGGCGCGGCTGGAAGACTACCTGGAGCTCGTCGCGGCGGTGGAAGCCACCGCCGCCGACCTCGGCGTGCAGATCGTGATGGAAGGCTATCCGCCGCCGCGCGACCCGCGCCTGAAGCTGCTGCAGGTGACGCCGGACCCGGGCGTGATCGAGGTGAACATCCACCCGGCGCACAGCTGGAACGAACTGGTGGACCACACCGAGTTCCTGTACCAGGCGGCCTTCGAGTGCCGGCTCTCGGCCGAGAAGTTCATGACCGACGGCCGCCACACCGGCACCGGCGGCGGCAACCACTTCGTGCTGGGCGGCGCCACGCCGGCCGACTCGCCCTTCCTGCGCAAGCCGGAGCTGCTCGCCAGCCTGCTGCTGTACTGGCACAACCACCCGAGCCTGAGTTATCTCTTCAGCGGGATGTTCATCGGCCCGACCAGCCAGGCGCCGCGCGTCGACGAGGCGCGCAACGACCAGCTGTACGAGCTGGAGATCGCCCTGCGGGAGATCGGTCGGGCGCGCGAGGTGCATGGCGACGCGATGCCGCCCTGGCTGGTGGACCGGTCGCTGCGCAACATCCTGATCGACGTCACCGGCAACACCCACCGCAGCGAGTTCTGCATCGACAAGATGTACTCGCCGGACAGCACCACCGGCCGGCTCGGCCTGCTGGAGCTGCGCGCCTTCGAGATGCCGCCGCATGCGCGCATGAGCGTCGTGCAGCAGCTGCTGTTGCGCGCGCTGGTCGCGCGCTTCTGGCGCGAGAGCTACCAGGCGCCAGTGACCCGCTGGGGCACCGAGCTGCACGACCGCTGGCTGCTGCCGCACTTCATCTGGCAGGACCTGCAGGACGTGCTGGCGGAAACGAAGCAAGCCGGCTTCGCCATCGATCCCGCCTGGTTCGCCCCGCACTTCGAGTTCCGCTTCCCCGTGGCCGGCGAAGTCGCGGCGCTGGGCATGGACATGACCTTGCGCAACGCGCTGGAACCCTGGCACGTGATGGGCGAGGAAGGCGCGACGGGCGGCACCGTGCGCTACGTCGATTCGTCGCTGGAACGCATCGAGGTGAAGCTGAGTGGCCTGAACGAGAGCCGCTACGTGGTCACGGTCAACGGCCGCGCGCTGCCGCTGCAATCGACCGGCGTGGCCGGCGAGTTCATTGCCGGCGTGCGCTACCGCGCCTGGAACCCGTCGTCGGCGCTGCATCCCACCATCGGCGTGCACGCGCCGCTGACCTTCGACCTGGTCGACACCTGGATGAAGCGCTCGATCGCCGGCTGCCAGTACCACGTCGCGCATCCGGGCGGACGCAACTACGTCACCCTGCCGGTGAACGCGTACGAGGCGGAGAGCCGGCGCATGGCGCGCTTCTTCCGGATGGGCCACTCGCCCGGCAAGCTGGAGGGGCCGCCCGCCTCGTTCAACCTGCCGGCCAGCCGCGAGTTCCCCTTCACGCTGGACCTGCGGCGGCCCTGATCTCGCGCCGTGGCCCTCCGCCTGCACCTCCTGTCCGACCTGCACCTCGGCGTGGCGGGCTTCGAGGCGCCGCCCACCGACGCTGACGTGGTCGTCCTGGCCGGCGACATCGCCCGGCCCGCGGACGCCGTGGCCTTCGCGGGCGGTCTCGGCAAGCCGGTGCTCTACGTCGCCGGCAACCACGAGTTCTATGGCGCAAGCCTCGACGGCACGGTGGCGCAGTTGCGCGCGCTGTGCGCCGGCACGCAGGTCCACCTGCTGCATGACGACGCGCTGGTGCTCGATGGCGTGCGCTTCCTGGGCACGCCCTTGTGGACCGACTTCCTGCTGTTCGGCAGCGGCGCCGGCCGCGAGGACGCCGAGGCAGCCGCCGCGCGCTTCATGCGCGACTTCCAGCGCATCCGCGTGCGCGAGGACAGTCCCGCGCTGCTGACGCCCGCCGACACGGCCGCCCTCTTCCAGCGCCACGCCGGCTGGCTGGAAGGGCAGCTGGCCCAGCCTTTCGACGGGCCGACGGTGGTGATCACGCACCACGCGCCGTCGCCACGCAGCATCCACGCCCGGTTCGAGGGCTCGCCGGTCAACGCCTGCTTCGTGTCGCGGGCCGAGCACCTGATGGGCCGCGACCGCGTCGCGCTGTGGGTTCACGGCCACACGCACGACAGCTTCGACTACGAGGTGGACGGCACGCGCGTCGTCTGCAACCCGCGCGGCTACCGGCGCAACGACGTCGACGAAAACGCGCGCTTCGACCCGGGACTCGTGCTCACGGTCTGAGCGGTGCAACAATGCGCCCACGTGGACCAATCCAACGACACCCTGTTCGGCGCCCTGGCCGGTGAGACGCCGGCCGCCCTGGCCGCGGCGCTGGCAGCGCCCGCGGCCGCGGGGCATTACGACGAATTGCGGGGGCGTCCCGCCGGGGCCCTGCCGACGCCGGAGTGGTCACGCTTCTTCGAGCTCCTGGGCCGCGAAGGCTTCGCCGACCTGAACCGGCGCACCACCAACCTGCAGCGGCAGGTCCGCGACAACGGCATCACCTACAACGTCTATGCCGATGCGGGCGGGCCGCAGCGGCCCTGGTCGCTGGACCTGTTCCCGCTGATCCTCACGCCCGCGTGCTGGCAGCAGATCGAGGCCGGCGTGCTGCAGCGGGTGCAGTTGCTGGAACACATCCTCGACGACATCTACGGGCCGCAGGAGCTGCTGGCAGCCAACCTGCTGCCGCCCGCGCTGGTGCAAGGCCATGCCGGCTACCTGCGGCCCATGCACGGCGTGAAGGTGGCGGGCGGCCGCCGCCTGCACATCGCCGCCTTCGACCTGGCGCGCGACCCCGACGGGGCCTGGTGGGTGGTCACGCAACGCACGCAGGCGCCTTCGGGGCTGGGCTACCTGCTGGAGAACCGGCTGATCACGTCGCGGCTGTTCCCCGAGGCCTTTCGCGAACTCAAGGTGCAGCGCCTGGCCGCCGCCTACCGCGCACTGCTGGAGAGCATGACGGCGCTGTGCCCCAGCGGCGACGATGAACCGCGCATCGTGCTGCTCACGCCCGGCCCCTACAACGAGACCTACTTCGAACACGCCTACCTGGCGCGCTACCTGGGCCTGACCCTGGTGGAAGGCAGCGACCTCACGGTGCGCGACCAGCGCCTGTACCTGAAGACGTTGAAGGGCCTGGAGCCGGTGCATGGCGTGTTGAAGCGCCTGGACGACGAATTTCTCGACCCCCTGGAGCTGCGCGCCGACTCGCACCTGGGCGTGCCCGGGCTGCTGCAGGCCGTGCGCGCGGGCAACGTGCTGCTCGCCAATGCGCCGGGCTCGGGCTTCCTCGAATCGACCGCGCTGCTCGGCTTCCTGCCGGCGCTGTGCCGCAACCGCCTGGGCGAAGAACTGAAGCTGCCGGCGCTGGCCACCTGGTGGTGCGGCGAGCGCGCCGCGATGGAGGCCGTGCTGCCGCAGGTGGGCCAGAAGGTAATCAAGTCGACGTATGCCGGCGCCGGCGCCGGCGCGGTCCTCGGCAAGTCGCTCACGCGGCGGCAACTCGACGAATGGGCCGGCCGCATCGTGCGCGACCCCGAGCAGCACACCATCCAGGCCTACCTGCCGCTGTCGCAGATGCCGACCTGGAACAGCGCGCATGGCGGCGCCCCCGCCATCGCGCCGCGCTCGCTGATCCTGCGCGTCTTCGCGCTGTCGGATGGTGCGCAAGGCTGGCGCGTGCTGCCTGGCGGCCTCACGCGCATCGCCACAGGCGACAGCGAGATCGCGTCCATGCAGCGCGGCGGCAGCAGCGCCGACACCTGGGTGATGACCGAAGGCGAGGTCGACCGCACCAGCCTGCTGCACCACGAACATCCTTCGGTCGACACGCCGCATCGAAGCCGCACGGTGACCAGCCGCGCGGCCGAAAACCTTTTCTGGCTGGGCCGCTACACCGAGCGCACCGAGAACACGGCGCGGCTCGCGCGCCTGGCGATCGAAAGCCTGAACGGCGAGGACCAGTCCTCGCAGCCGCTCATGGCCTGGATCAGCGAAGTGGCCAAGGCCAACGCCCTGGTGCTGCCGGCCGTGCCCTCCGCCGCGCAGGCACGCCGCGTGTTCGAGCGCTCGCTGGTCGCGGCGCTGGGCGACACCAAGACCGGCACCAGCGTCGGCTTCAACCTGTGCGCGCTGCGCAGCGCGGCTGCCGCGGTGCGCGAACGCCTCTCGCAGGAGCAGTGGAACCAGATCGTGCACGCCGACAAGGAGTTCACGCGCGGTTGCGCGGCCTGGGCGGAGCCCGGCGCGCGCGACTCCGCCACCGTCGAAGCGCTGCGCGTGCTGGAGACGCTGTCCGGCCACACCGCCGCCATGACCGGCGCCCAGACCGACCGCATGACGCGCGACGACGGCTGGCGCCTGCTTTCGACCGGCCGCCACCTGGAGCGCCTGGGCTTCCTCGCCCAGGCCCTGGCCTGCGCCTTCGAGACCGGCTCGGTGTTCGACGAAGGCGGCTACGAGGCCGTGGTGGCGCTCTTCGACAGCACCATCACCTTCCATGCGCAGTACCAGCAGCGGCACGACATTCCGGCGCTGCTCGACCTGCTGGTGCTGGACGGCGACAACCCACGCTCGCTGGGCTGGGTGGCGCAGACGCTGCGCAGCCGCCTCGCGCGGCTGGCCAACACGCCCTCGGGCGTGATGCCGGTGATGGCGATGGTGGTGCCGAATCCCAAGACCTGGACGCTGGAGGCTTTGTGCCAGCGCGAGGAAGACGGCAGCTACGGCGCGCTGCTCGAGGTGCTGCAGCAGTGCGTGGACGCGTCCTATCGCCTGTCCGACGACCTCACCGCGCGCTACTTCGCGCACGCCGGCGACGGCCGCTACTCGGTGGGGGCCTGACATGCTGCTGCACGTACTGCACGAGACCGCTTACGACTACGCGCCCGCGGTGCGCACGGCACAGCACATGGCGCACCTCAAGCCCGCCAACAATGCGCGCCAGCAGCTCCTGAACCACCGCCTGACCATCGACCCGCTGCCGGCGCAGCAGATGGAAACCATCGACGTCTACGGCAACACCCGCGCCTTCTTCAGCCTGCAGGTGATGCACGACGGCCTGCGCGTGCAGTCGGAAAGCCTGGTCTCCACCAGCGCGCCGCCGGCGATCACCACCAGCCTCGCCTGGGACGCCGTGCGCGAACGCATGCGCTACCACCGCGGCAGCCACTACGACCCGGCCGCCGAATTCGGCTTCGCCTCTCCCTACGTGCCGCGCGATCCGGCCTTCGTCGATTACGCGCAGGCCTGTTTCGAGCCCGGGCGTCCGCTGCTGGAAGCCGCCACCGACCTGATGGGCCGCATCCACGCCGACTTCGAATACGAGACGACCGCGACCGACGTCAACACGCCGGCGCTCGAAGCGCTCGCGCTGCGCAAGGGCGTCTGCCAGGACCTGGCCCACGTCATGCTCGGTTGCCTGCGCAGCCTGGGCCTGCCCGCGCGCTACGTCAGCGGCTACCTGCTGACCGAGCCGCCGCCGGGCATGCCGCGGCTGGTGGGCAGCGATGCCTCGCATGCCTGGGTGTCGGTGTGGCTGCCGGGCGCCGAAGCCGGCCAAGGCACCTGGGCCGACCTCGACCCGACCAACGACCGCACGCCCGGCGAGGACTACGTGACGCTCGCCACCGGCCGCGACTTCTCCGACGTCTCGCCGATCCGCGGCGTGATCCACGGCGGCACCCACCATTCGCTGCGGGTGGCGGTGACGGTCACGCCGGCCGAGTCGGATGCTCCCTAAAATCATCCGATTCCCAGGAGACCCCATGAACGTCAACGACAAGCTGAAGGAACTCAACATCACCCTGCCCGCGGTGGCCACGCCTGCCGCGGCCTACGTGCCATTCGTGAAGACCGGCAACCTCGTCTTCCTCTCCGGCCACATCGCCAAGAAGGACGGCAAGGCCTGGGTCGGGCAGCTGGGCAAGACCATGCAGACCGAGGAAGGCAAGCAGGCGGCGCGCGCGATCGCTATCGACCTGATGGGCACGCTGCAGGCCGCCGTGGGCGACCTGAACAAGGTCAAGCGCATCGTCAAGGTCATGAGCCTGGTCAACTCCACGCCCGACTTCACCGAGCAGCACCTGGTGACCAACGGCGCCAGCGAGCTCCTCGGCCAGGTCTTCGGCGACGCCGGCGCGCATGCCCGCAGCGCCTTCGGCGTGGCGCAGATCCCGATGGGGGCCTGCGTCGAGATCGAGCTGATCGCGGAGGTTTGAGCCTCAGGCGGAGGCGGGCATCAGCAACACATCGCCGCCCGCCCCCGCCAGTACCCGGCGGCTGACGCTCCCCAGCAGGAAGTCCGCCAGCAAGCCACGCCCGCGCTTGCCCAGCACCACCAGCTCCGCCCGCATGGCCCGCTCGCGCGCCAGGATCACGCGGGCCGCATCGCCGAAGGACACCGCCGGCAAGGCGCTGCATGCGGCGCCGGCGCGCGCGATCGCTTCCTCCAGCACCGAATGCGCCCGTGCCGTCGCGCGCCGCCGCAAGGAGCGCACGACGTGCTCCGGCACATCGGCGGTGCGCATGGTGGCTTCGTGGTCCAGCCGCAGCGCATGCAGCACCTGCATGGCCGGATCGCGCGAGAAGGCCGCGGCCGCTGCGATCACGCGACCCGCGGCAGGCGCCAGCTCCACCGGCACCAGCACGCGCCGGTAACCCGCGGCCGGGCGCCGCTTCACGACCAGCACCGGCACGCGGCACAGGCGCAGCACGCGCTCGGCCTGGGTGCCGAAGATGAAGTCGCGCAAGGGGTTGCCGCGGCGCGCGCCCATCACCAGCAGCCCGGCGCGGCGCGCCGCGGCCAGCACGCCCGGCAGCACCTCGCCCTCCAGCGCCTCGCAGCGAACTTCGATCGCGAGGCGCGCGGCGATCTCCTCTGCCAGCGCCGCCACCACGTCCGCATCGGTGGGCGTGTGCAGGAAACGCAAGGCCGTGCGATGGTCGCGCGCCACCAGCGCGGCGCGCCAGGCCGCATTGGCGCCGGCCGCGCCGGCATCGACCAGGGCCACCACTTCACCCAGGGGCAGGAATTCGGCGCTCATGTGGTGTAGTCCCCGCTGGCTTCGGGCTGGAACAGCACGCCCAGCACGCGCGCGGCCTGCTCCCGGCCGTCCGGGGTGCGCCAGCGCGCCAGTTCGCCGAGCCGCACGCCGAGCAAGGCGGCGCCGACCGGCGACAGCACCGAGACATGGCCGCGCGCCGGATCGACGTCGGCCGGATAGCAAAGCGTGAGGCAGGCGGGATCGCCGCCGCTGCTGTCTTCCAGCAGCACGCGCGTGTTCATCGTCACCACGGTGGGCGACACGGCCTGGGATTCGACCGGGTCAGCGGCGTCCAGCAGTTCGCGCAATTCGGCGGCGATGGCGCCGGTGGCTTGCGCCAGCAGGCGCTGGATGCGGACGTGGTCCAGGCGGGTGAGCGTGCGCTCGACGGAGGTGAGGGCTTCCATGAAAACTCCTTCGCAAGGCGAAGCCGCGCGCCGCAGCGGAACGGGCGGACGCACGGAAATGCGCGGGCTTCAGGCCCGGCGATTCATGGTTTGCGCGAAGAGGGAGAAGGGTGAATCGCCGGGCTCAGGGAAGTGCGGGCGATCGCGGCCACTGGCCGCGCAGGCGCGGCTGGCAATTGCAGGAGAGGAACGAGGTGTTCACGCGGCCAGTCTAGGCGCAATCGCGCGCGAGCGGGGCAATGCCCTTGCGGTCCTTGCCAGAATGGCTACTCCGGCAAGCGCCCCAGCCCGTACACCATGTCCAGCAACGGCCCGGGCTGCCCGAGGCCGGAGAAGTAGCGCATGTAGATCTCCTCCAGGGCCTTGGTGCGGTACACCTGCGCCAGCGCCGCATTCACCGCCTGCCGCAGCGCCCAGTCGCCGCGCGGCAGCACGATGGCATAGGGTTCGTAGGAGATCGGGTCGGCCAGCAAGGCCAGCGCCTTCGGGTCCTTGGACTGGCTCACCATGCCCAGGAGCAGCAGGCGGTCGCTGACGAAGGCGTCGATCGCGCCGCCCTCCAGCTGCGCCAGGCCCTGCTCGCGATCGGGCACACTCACCACCGTCGCCTTCATGGCCAGGCCGCGCAAGGCCTCGCCCAGCGCCCTTTCACTGGTGGTGCCGGGCATCACGCCGATCTTCTGGTCGGCCAGCGAGGCCAGCGAGAAGCCGGGCGTCGTGCGCCGCACCAGCACGCCGGCGCCGTCCAGGAAGACCAGCGACGAGAAGTCGACTTCCTTCATGCGGCCCAGCGTCACGGTGCTGGCGCCGCATTCCATGTCGGCGTGGCCGCTGGCGACCGCATTGAAGCGCGTCTGTGCCGTCACCGGCATCCACTTCACTTCCAGCGGCGCGCCGAGCTGCCGCTCCATCACCGCGACGACGCTGCGGCACAGGTCCACGGTATAGCCCAGCGGCTTCTTGTCGGGGCCCTCGAACGAGAAGGGGATCGCGTCCGGCCGGTAGGCCACGGTGATGCTCTTGCTGTCCTGGATCTTCTTCAGCCGCCCCTCGGTGGCGGGCTGGGCAAGGGCAAGCGCGGGTGCGAGGCACAGCGCGGCGAACAGGGCGATCGGACTCTTCATGCCGGGACTGTGGCGGTTTGCCCGCACCGCCCCAATTGGACGAAAGTCCCATGCGGCGCGGGAATCAGCCCTCCCGCACCAGCGCCGCGCCCTTCTCGCCGATCATGACGGTCGCCGCATTGGTGTTGGTCGACACCATGGCGGGCATCACCGACGCGTCGATGACGCGCAGCCGCTCGACGCCGCGCACCTTCAGCCGCGCATCCACCACGGAACGTGCGTCGCCGCCCATGCGGCAGGTGCCGCTGGCGTGGAACACCGTGCCGCCCTTCTCGCGGGCGAAACGCTCCAGCGCATGGTTGCTCACCGTGGCGTCGCCCGGCAGGTACTCGTCGCCGGTGACCACCAGGTCGCGGAACGACGGCTGGCGGTAGATCTCGCGCAGCATCTTCAGCCCGCTGACCAGCACCTTCGCGTCGTGCGGGTCGGTGAGGTAGTTGGAGACGATGCGCGGCGGCGCCAGCGGGTCGGCCGAGCGCACCTGCACCGTGCCGCGCGACAGCGGCCGGCACTGGGTGGCCGAAGCCGAGAAGCCGGAGAAGGCATGCAGCGGGTCGCCCGGCTTGTCCACCGACAGCGGCATCACGTTGAACAGCACGTCGGGTCGTCCCCCCTGCGCGTGTTCGCTGCAGACCATGCCGCCGACCTGGCCGGCCCCCACGGTCAGCGGGCCGCTTTGCTTCAGCAGCCAGCGCGCGCCCATGCCGGCCAGTGCGAACGGGTTGCGCACCTGGTCGTTGAGCGACATGCGGTGCTTCAGCTTGACGATCACGCGGGCCTGGTAGTGGTCCTGCAGGTTGGCGCCGACCTCGGGCGCATCGGCGTGCACCGGCAGGCCCAGGCCGCGCAGCAGGTCGGCGGGGCCGATGCCGGAGAGCTGCAGCACCTGCGGCGACTGCAGCGCGCCGGCGGCCAGCAGCACTTCGGCGTCGGCGCGCGCGCGCTGCACCTGGCCGCCCGCCAGCCATTCGACGCCGGTGGCCACGCCGTTCTCGACCACGATGCGCGTGACGTGCACCCCGGTCTTCACGGTGAGATTGGGCCGCGGCCGCACCGGCGCCAGGAAGGCATGGTTGGCGTCGCAGCGCCAGTGGCCGCGCAACGTGAGCTGGTAGGCGCCCAGGCCCTCGGTGCGCGCGCCGTTGAAGTCGGGATTGCGGCCATGGCCCGCTTCCACCCCGGCGGCGAGCCAGGCGTCGCAGTAAGGATGGTCGTTGCGCAGGTCCGAGACGCACAGCTCGCCGCTTGCGCCGTGGTACTCGCTTTCGCCGCCCTGGTAGCGCTCCGACTTCTTGAAGAAAGGCAGCACCTCGCGGTAGCTCCAGCCGGTGGCGCCGGCGGCGGCCCAGTCGTCGAAGTCGGCATGTTGGCCGCGGATGTAGAGCAGGCCGTTGATGGCGCTGGAGCCGCCCAGCACCTTGCCGCGCGGCCAGCTGATCGCGCGGTTGCCGGTGGCCTCCTGCGGCTCCAGCGGGAATTGCCAGGAGAAGCGCGGGTCGTAGATGGTGCGGAAGTAGCCGATCGGCAGCTTCAGCCAGAAGTTGCCGCCCTCCCCGCCCGCCTCCAGCACCAGCACCCGGCAGGCCGGGTCGGCGCTCAGGCGATTGGCCAGCACGCAGCCGGCCGAGCCGGCGCCGACGATGATGTAGTCGTAACCGGCGCCGACTCCTTGCGTCATCCCTTCACGACCTCCAGGAAGGGCTTGGCGTCGAAGTACTCGGTGGCCTTCACCGCGTTCTGGATGCCGCCGGTGGAGACGAAGAAGTCGGTCACCTGCTGCAGCCACTTGGCGACGGTGCCGTCCTGGTAGCGCTGGCGCCATTCGGCGTTGGTGTAGTACTTGGAGGCCTTGAACTGCTCCTTGAAGTCCGCCAGCGGCACGTCGGTGTACTGCGTCTTCTGCAGCATCTCGGCGGCCTCGTCGGGCTTGCCGGTGATCAGCGCGTTGGCCTCGGCCCAGCCGGCGATCAGCTTCTTCACCACCGGCTGGTTCTTGTCGTACCAGTCGTTGCGCGCGGCCCAGCCGCCCATGATCGCCGCTTCGGGGAAGAAGGAGGAAGCGTCGATCAGGCGGCGCGCGTTGGGCAGCTGCTTCTTGATGACCGAGTCGAAGGGCACCCACAGCGCCACCGCCGGCACGGCGCCGGAGATGAAGGAGCTGACGGCCTCCGTCATGCGCTGGTTGACCACCTGCACGTCCTTGGGGTCGACCCTGTTCTGGCGCAGCGCGCGGTCGAGGAAGACGTGCGCGGTGGTGCCGGTGGTGGTGGAGACCTGCTTGCCCTTGAGGTCGGCCAGGGTCTTGATACCCGAATCCTCGCGCACCCACAGCTGCGCCGTGGCGTACTCGATGTTGTTCATCAGGAAGGCCTTGCCCTGGCCGCGCGCCGGAAAGTTCGACAGCACGGCGCCGGTGGCCAGCATGTCCAGGCTGCCGCCGATCATGGCCTGGAACAGCTCCAGGCCGGTGGTGAACTTCACCAGCTCGAGCTCCAGCCCTTGCTTGGCGAAGGCGCCGGTCTGCTGGCCGATGAAGATGTGGCCGTCCACCGCCGGCGTGTGCAGGTAGCCGACCTTGACCTTGGTGCGCGCCTGCGCGAACACGGGCAGCGCGGCGGCGCCCAGCGATGCGGCGGCGGCCGCGCGAATGACTTGCCTGCGTTGAAGGGCCATGCCTGTCTCCTTGTGTGAAATCGTGGGTGGGCTCAATCCGAAAGGCGCACGGCCTGCCGTGCCTGCGCCGCGTATTCCTGCATCACCAGGTCGCGGATGTGCGCGCGCAGCTCGCCGAAGCGCGGGTCCTCGTGCACGTTCTCGGCGCGCGGGTAGCCGAAGGGCACGTCGATGATGGTGCGGATGCGTGCCGGCCGCGCGGTGACGACGACGATGCGCGACGAGAGGTAGATCGCCTCTTCCACCGAGTGCGTGATCAGCATCACCGTCTTGCCCTCGGTCTGCAGCACCTCCAGCAGCAGGTCCTGCATCGCCGAGCGGGTTTGCGCGTCGAGCGCGCCGAAGGGCTCGTCCATCAGCAGGAATTCGGGGCGCACCGCGTAGGCGCGCGCGATCGCCAGGCGCTGGCGCATGCCGCCGGAGAGGTGCTTGGGGAAGTGGTTGGCGAAGTCGGCCAGGCCCATCAGCTTCATGTAGCGGGCCACCACCGCGTCGCGCTCGCCCGCCGGCACCTTGCTGGCCGAGAGCTTGAGGCCGAACGCGATGTTCTGGCGCACGGTGAGCCAGGGGAAGACGCCGTACTCCTGGAAGATCACGCCGCGGTCGGGGCCGGGCCCTTGCACCGGCTTGCCATCGAGCAGCACGCGGCCCGAGGTCGGCTGCACGAAGCCGCCCACGATGTTCATCAGCGTGGTCTTGCCGCAGCCCGAGGGGCCGATGATGGAGACGAACTCGCCGTTGGCGATCTCGAAGGAGACGTCGTCCAGCACGCGCATGGGGCCGTGGTCGGTCGGGAAGTCGACCGAGACGCGGTCGAAGGTGATGCGCGTGGAATTCATGCGATGCGGTCCTGCCATGCGACCAGGCGGCGGGTCGCCGCGCGCAGCACCAGGTCCATCGCCAGCGCGATGAAGCCGATGCAGATGATGCCGACGTAGATGGTGTCGAGCTGGAAGAAGGCGGAGGCGTCCTGGATCAGCGCGCCCAGGCCCTGCTGCGCGGCGATCAGCTCGGAGGCGACCAGCGTCGCCCAGGCCACGCCCAGCGCAACCCGCACCGCGGTGAGGATGTGCGGGATGGTCAGGGGAATGATCACCTTGCGGAAGATCTCGAAGTCGCTCGCGCCCAGGGTGCGCGCCACCTTGATGAAGATCGGGCTGATCTGCGCGATGCCCTCGTACATGACGATCACGCCGGCGAAGAAGGACGCGTAGAACAGGATCACCGTCTTGGCTGCTTCGCCGATGCCGAAGTACACGATCACCAGCGGGATCAGGGCGATCGGCGGCAGCGCGCGGAAGAAGTTGATGACCGGGTCGATGAAGGTGCGCAGGCCCTTGTACCAGCCCAGGCAGAAGCCGACCGGCACGGCCAGCACCACGCCCAGCGTGACGCCGAGGAACACGCGCTGCGTCGACATCCACAGGTCGGCGGGCAGCCGGCCTTGCGCCAGCACGAGGAACTTGGCGAACACGGCATGCGGGGCCGGCACCAGCGCCGGATTGATCAGGCCGCTGGCGCGCACGGCGTACCAGAGCACCAGGATCAGCAGCCACGGCGCGAGCACCAGGGCCACCTGGCCCAGGAAGCGGCGCGCGCGGGGCGGCGCCGGCGGCGCGGCCGTGCGGGCGGGAGCGGAAGCAGCGGGAGTCATCAACCGGTTGTCCTAACGTTCTATACATAGTACCATTTGCGCCGTGCCCTCCCCTCGGTTCTTTCCCTAGCCATGCCGGCCGCCGCCTCCACCCGCTTCGCCGAAAGCGCGGTGCCGCGCTACGTGCAGCTGGCCGACCTGATGCGCCAGCGCATCGCGCGCGGCACCTGGCCGCACGAGCACCGCCTGCCCTCGCTGGAAGTCCTGATGGGCGAGTTCGGCGTGGCGCGCGTCACCGTGCGGCAGGCGATCGACGTGCTCGCGCGCGAAGGCCTGGTGTCGCCGCAGCAGGGCCGCGGCACCTTCGTCACCGGCGCGCCCAGCCGCGACCGCATCATCAACGTGGTGACCACGCTCGACGAGCTCGCGCGGGTCTACGAGGACACCCAGCCCAAGATCGTCAACATCGACGAATCGGTCGGATCGCCGCCGCTGGCCGCGGGCGAAGGCACGCCCGCGCCCGGCTACACCTTCATGCGCCGCGTGCACTCGCGCGACGGCCGCCCGTACTGCGTCATCAGCATCTGGCTGGACGAGCGCATCTTCCGCAAGTCGCCGGCCGCCTTCCGCAGCAAGACGGTGATCCCGCTGCTGAAGAACATGAAGGGCCTGCGCATCGCCGCGGCGCACCAGGTGCTGACCATCGCCAGCGCCGACATGGAGGTTGCCGGCCTGCTGCAGCTGCCGATGAACGCGCCGGTGGCCGAGGTGCGCCGCATCTTCAAGGACGCCGCCGGCACCGTGATCTACCTGGCCGACGTCACCTACCGCGGCGACGCCATCCGACTCGAAATGGACCTCCAACCGTGACCCTCGCCCCCTTGCCCGCCGCGCCGCTGCGCCCGGCCCGCATCGAAGCCTTCACCTTCCGCTGCCCCATCGCCACCCCGGTGCGCACCTCGTTCGGCACCATGCACGACCGGCCCGCCGTCTTCGTGCGCGCCGAGGACGCCGACGGCGCCGTCGGCTGGGGCGAGATCTGGTGCAACTTCCCGTCCTGCGGCGCCGAGCATCGCGCCCGCCTGCTGCAGACGGTGCTGGCGCCGCTGGCCACCAGCCGCGGCTTCGACAGCCCGCAACAGGCCTTCGCGTGGCTCAGCGCGCAGACCGCGGTGCTGGCGATCCAGTCCGGCGAACCCGGCCCGATGGCGCAGGTGATCGCCGGCATCGACCAGGCGCTGTGGGACCTGAGCGCGCGCCGCGCCGGCCAGCCGCTGTGGCGCTACCTCGGGGGACGCCGCGACCGGGTGCCGGTGTACGCCAGCGGGATCAATCCGGACCGGCCGCAGGACGTGGTGGCAGCCCGCCGCGCCGACGGCTATCGCGCCTTCAAGCTGAAGGTGGGCTTCGGCGCCGAGCGCGACGTCGCGAACCTGCGCGCGGTGCGCGACCTGATCGGCCCGGCCACGCCACTGATGGTGGACGCCAACCAGGCCTGGACGCTGGAAGAGGCGCGCGCCATGGCCGGCCCGCTGGCCGAGTTCGGCCTCGAATGGCTGGAGGAACCGCTGCGCGCCGACCGGCCGTGGAGCGAATGGCAGCGGCTCGCGCGCGCGACCACGATGCCGCTGGCGGCCGGCGAAAACGTGATGGGCCAGCAGGGCTTCGAGGCCGCGGTCGGCTCGGGCACGCTGGCCGTGCTGCAGCCGGACCTGGCGAAATGGGGCGGCGTGTCCGGCTGCTGGCCCGTCGCGGGCCTGGCGCTGGGCCACGGCCTGCGCTATTGCCCGCACTACCTCGGCGGCGGGATCGGCCTGCTGGCCTCCGCCCACCTGCTGGCGGCCGCCGGCGGCGACGGCGTGCTGGAAGTCGACGCCAACCCGAACCCGCTGCGCACGGAGCTGATGGGACGCCTGCGGGTGGTGGAGGACGGCGTCTGCAGTCTGGGCGAGGAGCCCGGGATCGGCGTCACGCCGGACCTGCGGGAGCTGGCGGAGGTCGCGGCGCGCGGCTGCTGAGGCTTTCCCCGCCATTCCCCGTCCCGGGCCAGGACACCCCGAAGCGCCGAAAATGCGGGGGTGCCCCAGCTCCCCTTCCACCCCGCCGTTGCCGCCTGGCTGCAGGGCCGCTTCGGCGGCCCCACCGAGGCGCAGGCGCAGGCGTGGGCCGTCACCTCGCAGCGCCGCCACGCGCTGATCGCCGCCCCCACCGGCTCCGGCAAGACCCTCGCCGCCTTCCTCGCCGCCATCGACGACCTGGTGCGTGAAGGATTGGCGCAAGGCCTGTCCGACGAAGTGCACGTCCTCTACGTGTCGCCCCTGAAGGCGCTGTCGAACGACATCCGCAAGAACCTGCAGGAACCGCTGGAAGGCATCGCGGCGGAACTGGCGGCGCGCGGCTTGCCCGACATCGGCATGCGCTCCGCCGTGCGCACCGGCGACACGCCGCAGGCCGAGCGCGAGCGCATGCGCCGCAAGCCGCCGCACATCCTGGTGACCACGCCGGAATCGCTCTACATCCTGCTCAGTTCCGAGTCGGGCCGCGCGATGCTGAAGTCGGTGAAGAGCGTGATCGTCGACGAGCTGCATGCGGTGGCGGGCGGCAAGCGCGGCGCGCACCTGATGCTGTCGCTGGAGCGGCTGGAGGCGCTGTGCGCGCAGCCGCCGGTGCGCATCGGCCTGTCCGCCACCGTCAAGCCGCTGGAGGAGATGGCCCGCTTCCTGGTCGGCCAGCGCCAGGACGAGGTGGCGATCATCGACGCCGGCCACATCCGCGAGCGCGACCTGGCGCTGGAGATGCCGCGCTCCCCGCTGGGCGCGGTGATGCCCACCGAAGTGTGGGCCGAGATGTACGACCGGCTCGCCGAGCTGATCTGCGAGCACCGCACCACGCTGATCTTCGTCAACCAGCGCCGCATCGCCGAGCGCGTGACGCGCCACCTGGCCGAACGCCTGGGCGAAGAGCACGTCACCGCGCACCATGGCAGCCTGGCGCGTGAGCATCGCTTGCAGGCCGAGCAGCGGCTGAAGCAAGGCGAACTGAAGGCCCTGGTGGCGACCAGTTCGCTGGAGCTGGGCATCGACATCGGCGACATCGACCTGGTCTGCCAGCTCGGCTCGCCGCGCGCGATCAACGCCTTCCTGCAGCGCGTGGGCCGCGCCGGCCACGCGATCGGCGCCATTCCCAAGGGCCGCCTGTTTCCGCTGACGCTCGACGACCTGCTCGAATGCACTGCCTTGCTGGACGCGGTGCAGCGCGGCGAGCTCGATCGCATCCGCGTCCCCGCCAAGCCGATCGACGCGCTCGCGCAGCACATCGTGGCCGAGACGGCTTGCCGCGAATGGCCGCTCGATGCCCTCTTCGACACCTTGCGGCGCGCGCAGCCCTATCGCGACCTGGAGTTGCGCGAGTTCGAGCAGGTCGTGCAGATGCTGGCCGACGGCTTCGCCACCCGCCGCGGCCGGCGCGGCGCCTTCCTGCACTACGACGCCGTCAACCGCGTGATCCGCGCCCGACGCGGCGCGCGGCTCGCCGCCGTGACGAATGCCGGCGTGATCCCCGACCAGTTCGATTACGAGGTGGTGCTGCAGCCCGAAGGCCATCGCGTCGGGACGCTCAACGAGGACTTCGCCTTCGAGAGCCTGCCCGGCGACATCTTCCAGTTGGGCAACGCGTCCTACCGGATCGCCAAGGTGGAGACCGGCAAGGTGCTGGTCGAGGACGCGAAGGGCCTGCCGCCCACCATGCCGTTCTGGCTCGGCGAGAGCCTGGGCCGGACCGACGAACTGTGCGATGCGGTGTCGCGCGTCGTCGCGACCGCGGACGCGCTGCTCGCGGACGGCGTGCCGGCCTGCGAGCGCTGGCTGCGCGACGAGCTGCACCTGCCCGCCGCGGCGGCACAGCAGCTCGCGCTGTACCTGGCTGCCTCGAAGGCGGCGCTGGGCGTGCTGCCCACGCAGCAGCAGATCGTCTTCGAGCGCTTCTTCGACCAGGTCGGCGACACGCACCTGGTGATCCACTCGCCCTACGGCTCGCGCATCAACCGCGCCTGGGGGCTGGCGCTGCGCAAGCGCATGTGCCGCAAGTTCAACTTCGAGCTGCAGGCGAGCGCGCTGGAAGACAGCATCGTGCTGTCGCTGGGGCCGACGCACAGCTTCCCGCTGGAGGAAGTGCAGCATTACCTCAAGCCCGCAGGCGCGCGCGACCTGCTGGTGCAGGCGCTGCTGGACGCGCCCATGTTCGGCACGCGCTGGCGCTGGATCGCCACCGCTTCGCTGGCGGTGCGGCGCATGAACGGCGGGCGCAAGGTGCCGCCGCAGTTCCAGCGCTCCGACGCCGAAGACCTGCTGACCGTGGTGTTCCCCGACCAGGTGGCCTGCGGCGAGAACCTGGTCGGCGAGCGCGAGATCCCGGACCACCCGCTGGTCAACCAGACCCTGCACGACTGCCTGCACGAGGTGATGGACGCCGACGGCTTCATCCGTTTGCTGGAACGCATCGCCTCGGGCGAAGTGGCCGTCACGGTGCGCGAGATGAGCTCGCCCTCGCCACTGGCCTACGCCATCCTGAATGCGCGGCCCTATGCCTTCCTCGACGACGGCGCCGCCGAAGAACGCCGCACCAAGGCCGTCAGCATGCGGCCCTGGACCGAGCTGCAGACCGCGCAGGACGTGGGCCGGCTCGACCCGCAGGTGATCGCGCAGGTCTGCGAGGACGCGAAGCCGGACATCCGCGATGCGGACGAACTTCACGACGCGTTGGTGGTGCATGGCTTTCTCACTTTGGATGAAGCGCCGCAGCACGAGTTCGCGCTGGCGCTCGCGCACGATCGGCGCCTGACGCGCTTCACGCCGGGCGCCACCGCACCCATGTACGTGGCTGCCGAACGCCTGCACGAATTCCTCGCGCTCTTCCCCGACGCGCTCCTCTCACCGCCAATCGCGCCGACCTCGACCGACCACCCCGAACCGGACCTCGCCCTCCGCGAAATCCTCCGCGGCCGCCTCGACCTGCTCGGCCCCGTCACGCCCGAAGCCCTCGGCGCGCCCCTGGGCATGGGCGCGGACGAGGTCCTCCCCGTTCTCTTCGCGCTGGAAGCCGAAGGCGCGGTGATGCGCGGCGCCTTCACTTCCCCCGGCGCGGCCGAATGGTGCGACCGCCGCCTGCTCGCGCGCATCCACCGCGGCACGCGCGACAAGCGCCGGGCCGAGTTCCAACCCGTGCCGCCGGCGCAGTTCATGCGCTTCCTGTTCCGCTGGCACCAGCTCGCGAGCGACGGCGACGATGCCCGCCGGCAAGGCGAACCGGGCCTGGCCGATGCGCTGCGCCAGCTGGAAGGCCACGCCGCCCCCGCCGGCGCGTGGGAAGAAGACCTGCTCACCGCGCGGGTGGGCGACTACTCGCCGGCGATGCTGGACAAGCTCTGCGCCGTCGGCCGCATCTCGTGGTGGCGGCCCACCGAGCCGGGCGACGCGGCGGGGCGCAAGTCGGGTCCGATCCGCGGCACGCCACTGCTGCTGTGCGAGCGCGAGTCGCTGGTGCATTGGCAGGAAGCCGCCGGCGCCGCCGTCGTCGATGAATCGGTTCTCTCCGGCACGGCGCAACGCGTGCTCGAAATCCTGCGCGCGCACGGTGCCAGCTTCTTCGCCGACCTCGAGCACGACGGGCGCATGCTGGGCACGCAGGTGGAACAGGGCCTGGCCGAACTGGTGGCGCATGGCCTGGTCACCTGCGACACCTTCGCCGGCCTGCGCACGCTCGTGATGCCCGCGGACAAGCGCAACAAGCTGCGGCGCAAGGGCCGCGGCCACGATCCGATCGAGGACGCGGGCCGCTGGGCGCTCACGCGGCGCGCGCGCCCGCCGGCCGAGGCACCGGGCGCACTGGCCGCGCCACACGTCGAACACATCGCCCGCGTGCTGCTGCGCCGCTACGGCGTGCTGTTCCGCAAGCTGCTGGAACGCGAAGACGGCCTGCCGCCCTGGCGCGAGCTCTACTACGTGCTGCGCCGGCTGGAGGCACGCGGCGAGGTGCGCGGCGGCCGCTTCGTCAGCGGCTTCTCGGGCGAGCAGTTCGCGCTGCCGGAAGCCGCGGCGGCGCTGCGCAGCACGGCGCGGGACGAAGGCCGCGAGCGCGTGGCGATCTCCGCGGTCGATCCGCTGAACCTGGCCGGCATCATCACGCCGGGCGACAAGGTCCCGCGCCTGCCGGGCAACCGGCTGCTGTACGAAGCCGGCGTGCCGATCGCGGTGCAAAGCGGCGGCGACATCCGCTACCTGGCGCCGCTGGAGGCGCCGGTGCAGTGGGAAGTGAAGAACCTGCTGATCCGCCGGCAGCAGCCGGCCAGCTACGTGCTGCCGCCGCCCGGGCTGTCCTGATCGGCGTCTTCGTCGTCGAGCAGGCCGGGGAAGTTCTGGTCGACGAACGCGCGCACGAAGTCGGAAGACTTGGCTTGGTTGCCCAGGCGCTCCTCGTCCTGCTGGAAGGCGGCCCAGAGCGTTTCCATGCCCAGCGCCACCGAAGGCAGCAGGCCCATCTGCTCCTCCACGATGGAGCGCCAGCCGCCCGTGCTGCCGAAGGCCTCCTGCAGCTGGGGCTCGATCTTCTCCAGGGTCTCGCGCTGCGCCGGCGGCAGCTCGCCGATGGTGTCGAGGATGTAGCAATCCAGCAGGCGCAGCAGCGGCCGGCCTTCGTAACGGTCTTGGCTCATGGTGTGGCGAGTTTGAGGCCGACGATGCCGGCCAGGATCAGGGCGAGGCTGGCGATGCGTCCCAGCGTGGCCGGCTCGTTGAACAGGACGATGCCGAGGATCGCCGTGCCCACCGCCCCCACGCCGACCCAGACGGCGTACGAGGTGCCCACGGGCAGGGACTTCATCGCGATGCCCAGCATCACGACGCTGGCGACCATCGCCGCGAGCGTCAACGCACTGGGCCAGAAGCGCGTGAAGCCTTCGGTGTACTTGAGGCCGATGGCCCAGCCGACTTCCATCAGGCCGGCCACCAGCAGGAGCAGCCACGCCATCGTCACTCTCCGCCCGGCCGGGTGAAGTCCACCGTTTCGGCGGGGGCGGTGCCGTTGCGGCGGCCGGGATAACTGAGCCAGGTCATGGCGACGTTCAGCTCGTCGACGATGGCGGATGCCGGGATGGTCTTGCCGCCCTCGAGCTCCATGGTGCCGGTGGTGTGCGCATCGCGCACCAGCGTGAGGTCGTAGCCGCGCTCCAGCGCGCCGTAGGCGGTGGCGCGGATGCACCAGTTGCTGGCCGCACCGGCGAGCGTGATGTGGGTCGCGCCCAGCCGCGCCAGCTCGTCATCCAGCGGCGTCTGCTCGAAGGCGGAGTTGTACTTCTTGCGGATCTGCGGCTCGCCCGCGGCCGGAACCAGTTGCGGCACCCAGGCCCACTGGGGACTGCCTTCGGGCAGGTCGTCGTCGCCATGCTGCACCCACAGCACCGGAATGCCTTGCGCGCGGGCGCGCTCCACGCTACGCGCCACATTCCCCACGACGCGCTGCGCGTCCCAGGCCTGCGCCACCACCCCGACCTGCACGTCCACCACCAGCAGCACGCCCTGGCTGCCATCCCGCACGGTTGCCATGTCTGGTTCTCCTTACTTCCCGATCACGCCGGCGTTCTTCAGTTCCTCGTCCGGGTTGCAGGGCGACACCGGCTCCATCCGGTCGACGACCAGCGTCCAGTCGGCGCTCATGGCATTTTCCCTGCGGCCCGCCAGGTTGTAGCGCATGCAGGGCAGCACCTTGAAGGCGAAGGTCTTCTGCGTCGAACCCCGCGCGCCCTGGCCGGGCGCGATGGCCAGCGCGATCGAGTGCACGCCGGGCGCCACGCTCACGCTGGCCCGCGGCGCATCGAAGTACAACTCGCCGTCGATGGAGACGACGCGCACCGGGTAGAGGTTGAAGTCGGCCTGCGTGAGCGGCACGCCTTCGATGTAGGACTTGGGGGCGGCGGCGCAGCCTGCCAGGATGGCGACGAGAGCTGCGAGTGCGAGCTTGGGGATGGTCATGGCTTCCTCCATGAAAGTATGCGTCAACGAGTCTCTTCCAGCAGCTTGCGCCAGATCAGCTGCACTTCCTCCGGCAGCTCCGGGTAAGCGCCCTGCCGAGCCTGCGCCAGGCTGCATCCCTGTCGACTATAAAACGCGCACGCCGCGGGGTTGGTATCCTGCGTTTCCACTTTCAGCTCGGTGCAGCGCTGCTCGCGGGCCCATGCCTCGGCGAGGCGGAACAGCTGACTGCCGACTCCCTGGCGCCGCTCGCCCGCCCGCACACGCAGATCCCACAGCGCCGCGAGGTCGCTGCGTCCCTCGAGCATGTCGACGCCCGGGGTCGCCCGCGCAACGATGACGCCGCCGACGCGCGTGTCGCCGCGCCAAGCCGAAATCAAGGCCCAGCGCGAGGTGTCGAACAAGCGCGGCCATTGCCGCGGATCTTCCAGGCGGTCGTAGTCCTTGGCGAAGGCATGCGGGAGGTCTTCCTCGGTCAAGGACAGGACGCCTCCCTGGGCCGCCACCTTGCACACGCGCCGGGTTTCGAAGGCGTTGCGGATCGCCGCATGTTCGCGCAGGTCATCGACCGGCCCGACTTCGAAGCGCAGATCCTGCAATGGCGGCAACACCATCACGCAGCGGCTGCAGCGCGGGCCCGCCAGGCCGTGAGCAAGGCGCGTACCTCGTCGCCGGGCCGCGCGGGCAGCTTCCAGTAGGCGGAGCAGTCGGGCTTGCGCGCCAGCAGCCGGTGTTTCACCAGTTCGCGGCGCAGCGTCACGTGGTCGCCGAAGGCGTTGGCCGCCTTGAGGATCGTGTTGACTTCGCTCTCGCTGTAGACGCGCTTGGCGTCGAAGCGCGTCCACAGCACCCACATCGCCATGCCTTGCACGCTGAACTTCGTGGGCCAGCGCACCAGCCGCCCCTGCGCATCGAAGTGGGCCAGCGCGCGCCGCGCACCGTCCGACAGCGGCACGGCCACATGCGATGGGACGGTCGCGGGCCGTGCCGCCTTCAGCGCCTGCAGGTTGCGGAACCCGGCCGCGCGGGCGACGAGATTCAGCAGTTCGACGTGGCCGGGCGGCTCGGGCCGCTCGTGCTGGCGCGTGGCCAGCGCCTTGCCGAGGTTGCGCGCAAATCGGGACAGGTCCGCCAGCAACAGCGGAGTGGTTTCTCGGGTCATGCCAAAGGCTCCTGCTCTGGACAGCCGCCTGGGACGCACCGCGCGCCGCGCGATGCCGGGGGTCGCCGACTTGCCGGGCCCAGGCTGCTGCCGCGAGGACATGGCAACCGGGAAACTCGGAACTGCATGGCAGGTTCAGCTCGCGGACAAGCCGCGCGGCGACGCCTGGGTGAACTGCCGACCGAGGAGGAGTTTAGCGCGAACCGCGGTCAGGGCCTGCGGCCGGCGCGCACATCAAGGCGCCGTCAACGTGACCTGCACGGAGGTCAGCTGGTTGGAACGAACCGACACTGGCGTGACGGCAGCCTGTCCGGGCGCCAGTCCGTAACCCGGCGGCAATTTCAGCGTCAGCGCATAGTCCGACGGCATCACCCCGCCGTCGGCAAGCCCGATCTCCACGCTTCCATCCGCGCCGGTCGTCCCGCTGCGCCAGACCAGGCTCTGGTCCGCCGTGCGCAACTCCGCGAGTACGCCAGCGACGGGGCGAGCGCTCGTGTCCCGCGCCTGGACCACCACGCGGCCGGGATCCGGAAACTTGTCGGGATCGCTCTGGCCACCGCAGGCCGCCAGCGCTGCGAGCAACAAGGCAGCTGCAGCGAAAGCGAACGAACGTCGAGCGGCGATGGAGAGTTTGTTCATCCGGGGAGTTTCACAGACCCTGGCGCCCCGCGGGTACTGCGCGGATGCGAGCAGGCCAGCCATCGGCCGGCTTGCTCGAAAAAGTCCCGGGGCTGTGGCTTTCAGAGCCTGCGCACGGTGCGCACGGGAATGGGCTGCGCCAGGAACTGCTTCTCCCCCGCCCGTGCGTGCAAGGCCCGCACGACGTCCATCCCTTCCACCACCTGGCCGAAGGCCGCGAAGCCCTGGCCGTCGGGATTGCGGCGGCCACCGAAGTCCAGCTCGGGCTGGTCGCCGATGCAGATGAAGAATTCGGCCGCGGCCGAGCCCGGCGTGCTGCGCGCCATCGACACCGTGCCGTCGCGGTGCCGCAGCCCCGTCTCCTGCGTGGTCTCGTGTCGGATCGGCGGGAAGGGATAAGGCTTGTCCTCCGGCTGGTTCATGCCCCACTGCACGACCTCGATCTTGTGCGGCGTGTCCGGCGCCTGGTTGCCCAGGTTGACCAGGCGGTAGACGCTGCTGCCATCGAGATGGCCGCCGTCGACGTAAGCCAGGTAGTTCGCCACCGTGACCGGGGCAACGTCGGGCCGCACTTCGATGACGAAAGAGCCCAGCTCGGTGGTGACGCGGGTGCGCACGGGCGCGGCGCCCTGGGGCAAGGCGCCGTCGGCGCCGGCGAGCGCGGCAAGCAGGGCAAGCAGGTGGCGGCGGTGCATGGCCGCGATGTTAGCTTCCGGCGTCGCGCGTGAAAACCAGGTCGCCGGGGTCGTAGGAATACAAGTTGGGCGCCGTCTCCGGCGGCACCGGCCGGTAGCCACAGCGCAGCATCAGGGCCTGGCTGCGAGTGTTGGCGGGAACGGTCGTGCCCCACAGCGGCAGGCCGGCCAACTGGCCGTGCATCCAGAGGAGGCCTTGCGTGGCCACGCCGCGGCCCCAATGTGCGGGCCCGATCAGGAAAGCCACTTCGGCCAGGCCGTCATGCACCGTCGCTTCCAGGCGACCCAGTAACTCGCCCGAAGCGGTATCGCGGACGGCGAAGTTGAGCCAACGATCATTGCCGCGGGCGGCGGGCGGGCCGGCCAGGGCTCGCGTCATGCGCAGGCGGAACAGCTCGGAGCTCGGGACGCCGCCGATGTGCTCGTACACGGCTTCGTTGCGCAGCAAGGCCTCGAGCGCATCGAGGTCGCGCAGGGTCAGGGCGTCGAAGAGCAGGGGAACCGCGCTCATACTTGCCTCCCAATCCGGGTAGTTGCCGCCTCAGAACCAGAGGTCGCGGATGCATCGTCCGTCGCGCGGGAGATCTTCCCACTGGTCGAGTCCGTCGAAGTGATCGATGGGAAGGTGGGCGATGGCTTGCGGGTCCGTCGCGAGGCGCAGGTTGACGGCGATCCGGCGCCGGCCGTCCGCGCCAGGCTCGAGCGAACGCCAGTAGGCCACGCAGCCGCACTGCGGGCAGAAATGGAATCCGAGCGACTGGCCGCGCACGTACGCCGTTGCAGGGCCGGACACTTGAATGCCTTCGCCTTCATGGTCGTAGGCCCAGAGCGCGCCGTAGCGGCGGCAGGCCGTGCAGTTGCATGCAGTGGCTGACTCCGGTATGCCCTGGAATTGCCAGCGCACGGACCCGCAATGACAGTTACCTTCGATCATGGCTCCTCCGGATGCGCCCCAGGAACAGGCGAGACGGCAAAGGGCCGCAACGGTCGGGCCGCGGTCCAGTCATAGCAGACCGGCGCGCACGAACCACTGCCGGGCCGCCTCCCGGTCGGCCGGGACGCCCCATCCCCGTTCATGCATTTCGCCCAGGGCCGCGCAGGCGTCGACGTAGGTCGCCGCCGAGGGGCCGGTGGCGACGGACTTCATGAGGCAGCCATGGGCCTGGCCATAACGCGCCAGGGCCAGCAGTACCTTGCCGCGGCGATAGAAAGTCTCCGCAGCATCGCGGGCTGGCGGCGTGTCGCAGTCGCCGCCGCCCAGCGCTTCGAGGTCGGACTCCAGGCGCGCCGTGAGCTGCTGCTGGCGCAGGGCGGGCAGCGCTTCGACGTAGCGCACGGCCTCGGCAGGCTGCAGCGGCGAAGCCTTGCAGAGGACGTAGCCTTCAACGTACTCCGTCGCTGTCGGCAACGACAGCACCGTGCCGCGCTGAACGTACGCCACGAATGGAGCATTGGCCTGCCGGCGGCCGCCCAACTCGATCGGCACGTGCTGCCCCTTGCCGCACAGCTGGTTCGCGCGGCGCTCCCAGGTGGTGTGCGCACTGATGAACGGAAGGTTGCCCACCGCTCGGATGGCATAAAGCCCCGGCTGGATCAATTCATCCGTGAAGCCGCCCATTCGGCCGGAACCTTCGCGCAGGTCCTGTCTCGACGCACAGGCAGCCAGCACAGCGACAGCTGTTGCGACCAGCGCGTACCTGCGTGCCGACAAGAAGGTCATGCGCACGATCCCCCCTTATTCGACACGCACGACCGCCAGCGGCTTGAACCCCAGGTCCGCCACCTTCCCCTTGCGCCCGCGACTGCCCTTCGCGTTGTTCAGCGACCGGATCTCCAGCACTTCCTCGCGCTCCTTGTCCCCACGCCCCAACCCGGTGATCCTCACGGATCGCGTGTACGCAGCAGCGCCGGCGAGTTCTTCCTTCGGCTCCAGGTCCATCAGCATCAGCCCGCGGCCACCATTGACCATCGGCTTCAATTCCTTGATTTCGAAGGTCAGGATCCGCTTGCCTGTGGACGCACAGCACACATGCGTAGCGAACGCCGCGCCGCCCTCGGCAGGAGCGCCGGCGACCGGCGGCACGCCGACCAGCGAAGGCCGGCACACCGTCTCGCCCTCGCCCAGGTTCAGGAAGGACTTGCCGCCCTTCTGCCGCGACACCATGTTCTCCACCTGCGCCACGAATCCATAGCCACCGGAGTTCGACATCAGCAGGAACACGTTGCCCGCGCCCGCGAAGTAGTGCACCAGCTGCGTCCCCGAATCCAGTTCGACGAAAGTGGTGAGCGGCTGGCCGTCGCCCCGCGCGCCGGGCAGCACCGCCACCGGCACGGAATAGACGCGGCCGTTGCTGCCGAAGGCCAGCAAGGTGTCGACCGTGCGGCATTCGAAAGTGCCGTACAGGCCGTCGCCGGCCTTGAAGGCGAAGGTCGAGGCGTCGTGGCCGTGGCCCTGGCGCGCGCGCACCCAGCCCTTCTGCGACACCACCACCGTCACCGGCTCGTCGACCACCTTCACTTCGGCCACGGCCTTCTTCTCGGCCTGGATCAGCGTGCGCCGCGCATCGCCGAAGGTCTTGGTGTCGGCCTCGATCTCCTTGATCATCAGCCGCTTCAGCGCCGCGGGCGAGCCGAGGATCTCTTCCAGCTTGGCCTGTTCGCCGCGCAGTTCCTTCAGCTCCTGCTCGATCTTGATCGCTTCCAGCCGCGCCAATTGGCGCAGCCGGATTTCCAGGATGTCCTCGGCCTGCCGCTCGCTGAGCTTGAAGCGCTCCATCAGCGCCGGCTTCGGCTCGTCGGCGTTGCGGATGATCCGGATCACCTCGTCGATGTTCAGCAGCACCAGCTGCCGGCCCTCGAGGATGTGGATGCGGTCCAGCACCTTGTCCAGGCGGTGCCGCGACCTGCGTTCGATGGTGCGCTGCCGGAACTCGATCCACTCCACCAGCATCTGGCGCAGCGACTTCTGCACCGGCTTGCCGTCCAGGCCCACCATGGTCAGGTTGATCGGCGCCGAGGTTTCCAGGCTGGTGTGCGCCAGCAGCGTGGTGGTCAGTTCCGCCTGGTCGATGCGGCTCGTCTTCGGCTCGAACACCAGCCGCACCGGCGCGTCCTTGCTCGACTCGTCGCGCACCGCGTCCAGCACCGCCAGCACGGTCTGCTTCATCAGCACCTGGTCCTGCGACAGCGCCTTCTTGCCGGTCTTCACCTTGGGGTTGGTGAGTTCCTCGATCTCCTCCAGCACCTTCTGCGTGCTCACGCCCGGCGGCAGCTCGTTCACCACCAGCTGCCACTGGCCGCGCGCCAGTTCCTCGATCTTCCAGCGCGCGCGCACCTTCAGCGAGCCGCGGCCGCTGCGGTAGGCGTCGGCGATGTCGCTCGCCGTGCTGATCAACTGGCCGCCGCCCGGATAGTCGGGACCGGGCACCAGGGTGAAGAGGTCCTCGTCGGAGAGCTTGGGGTTCTTCACCAGCGCGACGCAGGCCTCGGCCACTTCGCGCAGGTTGTGCGAGGGGATCTCGGTGGCCAGGCCCACGGCGATGCCGCTCGCGCCGTTCAACAACGTGAACGGCAGGCGCGCGGGCAGCACCAGCGGCTCCTGCGTGCTGCCGTCGTAGTTGAGGATGAATTCGACCGTGCCTTCGTCGATCTCGTCCATCAGCAGGTTGGCGATCTTGGCGAGGCGCGCTTCCGTGTAGCGCATGGCCGCGGCACCGTCGCCGTCGCGGCTGCCGAAGTTGCCCTGCCCGTCGATCAGCGGATAGCGCTGCGCGAAGTCCTGCGCCATGCGCACCAGCGCGTCGTAGGCCGCCTGGTCGCCGTGCGGGTGGAAGCGGCCCAGCACGTCGCCGACCACGCGCGCGCTCTTCACCGGCTTGGCGCCCGCGTTGCCCGCGCCGAAGCCCAGGCCCATGCGGTACATCGAGTACAGGATGCGGCGCTGCACCGGCTTCTGGCCGTCCGCCACGTCGGGCAGCGCCCGGCCCTTGACCACGCTCAGCGCGTACTCGAGGTACGCGCGCTGGGCGTAGCTGGCGAGGTCGAGGGCGCCGTCGTCGCCGCCGTTGCCGGCGAGGGTGATGAGGTCTTGCTCCATGGGGTCTACAGGGAATTGAAGTCGGTTCGGATCTGCAGTTCTTCGGCCGTCACGGTGGCAATGCGGCGCTCGGAGCCGCCCTGCACTTCCTGGTCGAGCCGGGCATTCAGTCTATGCAGCAATTGCTTGGGTGAAGTGTCGTCCACCGGCACGGCGGCCAGCACGATGCGAAAGCGCAGGTACTCGGCGGGCGCGGCCGGCAGCGGCTCCTTGAGGCCCGCAACCAGGATGCGGGTGGCGACGCTGGCCGCCGCCTCGCCGGGCGCCGCGCCTTCGGCCAGCACGCCGATGCGCGCGTGCGTCAGGCGCGCGGCCACGTCGCCTTCGCGCAGCAGCGCCTCGCGCACCCGGTTCGCGGCCACCAGCACCGCGGACTCGGCAGCCTCCGGACCGAACTCGGCGCCGATGGCGCCCAGGTTCTCGATGTGCACCACCATCAGCACGCTCGGATGCCCGTAGCGCTTGGTGAGGTGGCGGGCGGCCTGCACGCGCTGCGTCAGCACCAGGGGCGTCGCCAGGCCGGTGAGGGGATCGACCGTGTTCATGGCGTTCACGCGGGCGCGCGTCACGCCCTGGATGCGGCCGCGCCAGACGGTGCCCATGTAGATGCAGGCGCTCCACGCCGTGAGCAACGCGCTGAGCCGCACGGCATCGTCGAGGCTGGGCGCGCCATTGGCCCAGATCACGCTGGCCGCGGCCAGCAGCAATGCGATCAGCGCCGGCAGCAGCCAGATGATCCAGGGCTGGCTCTGGCGCCATGCGCGCGCCAGCACCATCACCACGATCAGCGCCCACAGCACCATGCCGGCGATCGAGAACCAGGCGCTCCACAAGGCGGCGCCGGCCAGCAGCGGCATCGCCACCGCGCTGATGCCCACCAGCCAGCGCCGCGCCTTGCGCAGCCCGCCGGCATGGCTCACCAGGTCCAGGAACTGCAGGCCGGCCAGCGCCGGTACCAGCAGGACGACCGCGCGCGGCTGCACGGCGTAGTTGCCGATCATCGTCTCCACCGTCAGCACCCCCATCAGGGTGGCGGCCGCGTGCAGGATCAAGGGGCGTTCCCGGTAGGCGTTCGCCTGGATCACGCAGATCAACACCAGGAGCAGTTGCGCGCCAACGCAGGCGCCCAGCCAGAGCTGGTCGGGGTCCAGGCGGTCCGTCATTGGGCGGCGATGGGATCGGCTGCGGCCGGCATCGTCGCGGCGGGCAGGTTGCCGCGGCCGCGCGCGCCACCCAGGGGCACGCCGGGAAACTGCTCCGGCGATCCGGGATCGCGGTGCCCGGGCATTTCCATGCGCACGCGATTCGGCACGCGGCTCGAGGGGCCCATCGCCGGCGGCTTGAGCAAGGTGTACAGCTGCATCACCGTCTTCACGTAGTTCTGGGTTTCGCGGTAATTGGGAATGCGGTTGCCGGCGCGCTGCACGGCGCCCTCGCCCGCGTTGTAGGCCGCCAGCGCCAGCTCGAGCTGGCCGGGGAACATCTTCAAGAGGTCGGCCAGGTAGCGCGCACCAACGCGCACGTTGGTGCGCGGGTCGGCCAGCTTCTTTTCCACCGGCTGCTTCAGGTCGCCGGTCACGCCGTAGCGTTGCGCCGTGGCGGGCATCACCTGCATCAGGCCGACCGCGCCCTTGGGCGAGACGGCGCCGGAATCGAAGCCGCTTTCGGTGGCGATCAACGCCTGCAGCAGTTCGATGTCGATGCCCTGTTCCACCGAGGCGGCGCGCAGGTGGTGCTTCACCACCTTGTAGCCGGGCGAGATGTCGAAGAAGGCGAGCAGCTTGGCCGGCGCGGTCGGCACCGCCACGGCGCGCGGCGTCTGCGTGTGCACGCCGCCGGCGGTGTCGAAGCTCTCGCCGCCGCGGAAGAAGAGCTCGTAGCGCTCGTCGACCTTCTCGGCGGCGAAGTGCGCCACGCCCTTCTCATCGACGTAGCCCCAGACCTCGGCGCGCGCAGCAGCGGCACCGAGCGCGAGCGCGGTGGCCAGGGACAGCGCGGCGAGCCGCTTCACGCGCGCAGCTCCAGGAAGTCGCCGCGGCGCTGCGCGAATTCGGATTGCAGCATCGACATCACGACCAGCGTCTCGAAGCCCCCGGCCACGCGCACGGCCTCGCGCAGCTCGCCTTCCACGACGAAGCCTTCGCCGGCGTACAAGGCCTGCGCGCGCGCGTTGCGCTTCTTCACGTCCAGCCAGAGCCGGTGCGCGCCCAGGTCGTCGAAGGCCACCTTCTTCACCACCCGCAGCGTCGCGCGGCCCGTGCCCTGGCCCTTGGCGCCCACCACCATGCGCTTCAGTTCCAGCGACTGGTTCTGGCTGCGGCAGCCGATCAGGATGACGAAGCCGGCCGACTCCAGCTCGGGACCGGCCTCCACGATGAAGTGGCGAAAGTCCGGGAAGCGGATTGCCGCCTCGTGCTGCGTGCGCTCCCAGGGTGTGATGAAAGGCAGGTTGTCCGGGTCCTGCTCCAGCGACAGGACGAAGTCCAGGTCGCTTTGCATGGTGGGGCGCAGGCGGACGCGCGTGCTCATGGCGCTCAGATGTCGATCTCGACGGCGTCGCCGTGCAGTTCCATCAGCTCGCGCCGCGCCGCGGCTTCGCCCTTGCCCATCAGCTTGGTGATCAGGCTCTCGGTGCCGCTGAAGCCGGGCACGCCCAGGTGCACGGGCAGCAGGCGGCGGGTGTCGGGGTTGAGCGTGGTTTCCCACAGCTGCTCGGCGCTCATCTCGCCCAGGCCCTTGAAGCGGCTGATCGTCCAGGAGCCTTCGCGCACGCCTTCCTTGCGCAGCTTGTCGAGGATGGCGGTGAGCTCGCCCTCGTCCAGCGCGTACATCTTGGAGGCGGGCTTCTTGCCGCGCGCCGGCGCATCCACGCGGAACAGCGGCGGCCGCGCCACGTAGACGTTGCCCGAGTCGATCAGCTTGGGGAAGTGGCGGAAGAACAGCGTGAGCAGCAGCACCTGGATGTGCGAGCCGTCGACGTCGGCGTCCGACAGGATGCAGATCTTGCCGTAGCGCAGCCCCGTGAGGTCCGGCGTGTCGTTGGGGCCGTGCGGGTCGACGCCGATGGCCACCGAGATGTCGTGGATTTCGGTGTTGGCGAACAGGCGGTCGCGCTCCACTTCCCAGGTGTTCAGCACCTTGCCGCGCAGCGGCAGGATGGCCTGCGACTCCTTGTCGCGGCCCATCTTGGCGCTGCCGCCGGCGGAGTCGCCTTCCACCAGGAAGATCTCGTTGTGGTTCAGGTCCTTGCTCTCGCAGTCGGTCAGCTTGCCGGGCAGCACGGCCACGCCGGAGCCCTTGCGCTTCTCGACCTTCTGGCCGGCCTTCTGGCGCGACTGCGCCGCCTTGATCGCGAGCTCGGCGAGCTTCTTGCCGTAGTCGACGTGCTGGTTCAGCCACAGCTCCAGCGCGGGCCGCACGAAGGAGGACACGAGCCGCACGGCGTCGCGCGAGTTCAGCCGCTCCTTGATCTGGCCCTGGAACTGCGGGTCCAGCACCTTGGCCGAGAGCACATAGGAAGCGCGGGCGAACACGTCTTCCGGCAGCAGCTTCACGCCCTTGGGCTGCAGGTTGTGCAGCTCGATGAAGCTCTTGACCGCGTTGAACAGGCCGTCGCGCAGGCCGCTGTCGTGCGTGCCGCCGGCGGTGGTGGGGATCAGGTTGACGTAGCTCTCGCGCACCGGCTGGCCGTCTTCGGTGAAGGCCACGCACCAGGCCGCGCCCTCGCCTTCGGCGAAGTTGTCGTTGCTGTCGGCAAAGCCCTCGCCTTCGAAGAGGGGGATCACCGGGTCGCCGGTGAGCGTCTGCATCAGGTAGTCGCGGAGACCCCCCTTGTACTGCCAGGTCTGGGTGTCCTTCTTCTTCTCGTCGGTCAGCGTGACCGTCACGCCCGGCATCAGCACCGCCTTGCTGCGCAGCAGGTGGGCCAGCTCGTTCAGCGGCAGGGCGATCGCCTCGAAGTACTTGGGATCGGGCCAGACGCGCACCGTGGTGCCCTGCTTGCGGTCGTCCGGGCCGGCCTTGCGCACCTTCAGGGGTTCGACGACATCACCGCCCGCAAAGGCGATGGTCGCCACCTGGCCATCGCGGTAGCTGGCCACTTCGAGCCGCTTGGCCAGGGCGTTGGTCACCGACACACCCACCCCGTGCAGGCCGCCGGAGAAGCTGTAGGCGCCGCCCTTGCCCTTGTCGAACTTGCCGCCGGCGTGCAGCCGGGTGTAGACCAGCTCGATCACCGGCGCCTTTTCCTCGGGATGCAGGCCGTGCGGGATGCCGCGGCCGTCGTCCTCGACGCTCGTCGATCCGTCGGCGTGCAGGATCACCCGCACGCGCTTGCCGTGGCCGGCCAGGGCCTCGTCGGCCGCGTTGTCCAGCACTTCCTGGATGACGTGCAGCGGGTTGTCGGTGCGCGTGTACATGCCGGGCCGCTGCTTGACGGGCTCGAGGCCCTTCAGCACCCGGATGGAACCTTCGGAATAGTCGGATGGTTTCGTCGCCATATGCGGGGGGCATTGTAGTCGTCGGGCTGCGGAACACTGGATGAACATCCAGTTACGCGGCGATTATTGCCTGGCCGTCATCAATCCCCCTCAAACATTTCAACAGGGTTGTCAGGTGCGCGGCAAGCGAAGCCACGAAGGCGCCGCTACATTGCTGCGATGCAAACCGCCGCCCCCAAGTTGTCGATGACGCAGGTGCTCGCCTGCGGCGCCATGATCGTCACCCTCTCCATGGGCATCCGGCACGGCTTCGGCCTGTGGCTGCAGCCCATCACCCAGGCCCAGGGCTGGACGCGCGAGACCTTCGCCTTCGCCATCGCCATCCAGAACCTCGCCTGGGGCCTGACCGGCATCTTCGCCGGCATGCTGGCCGACCGCTTCGGCGCCTTCCGTGTGCTGGTGATGGGCACCGTGCTTTACGCGCTCGGATTGGCGGGCATGGCGCTTTCCAGCAACACCTTCCTCTTCACCCTGACCACCGGGGTGCTGATCGGCGCGGCCCAGGCGGGCACGACCTACGCCGTGGTCTACGGCGTGATCGGACGGCAGATCGCCCCGGAAAAGCGATCCTGGGCGATGGGCGTGGCGGCCGCCGCGGGCTCCTTCGGCCAGTTCCTGATGGTGCCGGTGGAGGGCTTCCTGATCTCCGGCATCGGCTGGCAGCAGGCGCTGCTGGTGCTGGCGGTGGTGGTAATCGCCATCGTGCCGCTGGCCTTCGGCCTGCGCGAGCCGGGCTTCGGCGGCGGCGCCACCCCGCCCAAGCGCGACCAGACCATCCTGCAGGCGCTGGGCGAGGCCTTCAAGTACCCGAGCTTCCAGCTGCTGATGGCGGGCTACTTCGTCTGCGGCTTCCAGGTGGTCTTCATCGGCGTGCACATGCCGTCCTACCTGAAGGACAAGGGCCTGTCGCCGCAGGTGGCGAGCTACGCGCTGGCGCTGATCGGCCTGTTCAACGTGTTCGGCACCTACCTCGCCGGCACCCTGGGCCAGAAGCTGGCCCGCCGGAAGATCCTGGCCTCGATCTACCTGGGCCGCTCGATCGCCATCGCCCTCTTCCTGTGGGCGCCGCTGACGCCGATGTCCGTCTACATCTTCGCCGCGGTGATGGGCGTGCTGTGGCTGTCGACGGTGCCGCCCACCAACGCCACCATCGCGCAGATCTTCGGCGTGGCGCACCTGTCGATGCTGGGCGGCTTCGTCTTCTTCAGCCACCAGATCGGCTCCTTCCTGGGCGTCTGGCTGGGCGGCGTTCTGTACGACAAGACGGGCAGCTACGACATCGTCTGGTACATCTCGATCGCGCTCGGGCTCTTCGCGGCCATCGTCAACCTGCCGGTGCGCGAAGCGCCGATCAGCCGCGGCGCCGTGCCGCAGGCGGCGTGAGCATGACGAAGCTGCTGGCCTACGGCGCCGCCCTCGCGGTGCTGCTGGCAGTCTTCGCGCTCTACACGCGGCCGCAGATGATGGTTGCCCTGGGCGACATGATCTGGGCCTGTTTCCAATAGGCCCCATCCATGTCATTGCGGGCTCGAGCCCGGGATGACAAGGGCTGCGCAAGGATTACAGTCCGCCCCATGATCGTCACCCTCATCACCGGCGCCTCCGACGGCATAGGGGCTGAAATGGCCCGCCAGCTGGCCGCCAGGCAAGGCGCGAATGCGGCGCTCGTCCTGGCCGGGCGCAGCCAGGAAAAGCTCGCCGCCGTCGAAGCCCAATGCAAGGAACGCGGTGCCCAGACGCTGACCGTCGCGATGGACGTCGCGCAGGAAGCCCAATGCCGCGCCCTGGTCGCTTCCGCCATCGAGCACTTCGGCCGCCTCGACGGCCTGGTGAACAACGCCGGCATCTCGGCGCAAGCCCTGTTCGAGGACGTGAAGGCGGAAGACCTGCACTGGTACGAGGACCTGATGAAGGTCAACCTGTGGGGCGCGGTCTGGTGCACCCACGCCGCCCTGCCCTTTCTCAAGCAAAGCAAGGGCCGCATCGTCGCGGTCGGGTCGCTCGCCGGCCTCGTGGGCGTGCCCGGACGCACCGCCTACAGCGCCACCAAGTTCGCCATGACCGGCTTCTTCGAAGCGCTGCGCGCCGAGCTCAAGGCTTCGGGCGTCAGCGTCACCACCGCCTACCCCGGCGTCGTCGCCACGCAGATCCGCTACCGCGGCTACAACGCCCAAGGGCAGCCGGCCGGCTCCAGCGGCCTGAAGGAAGACGATGCGATGAGCGTGGAGGAATGCGCACGCCTGATCCTGGACGGCATGAACCGCCGCGACCGCGAGGTCGTGATGACCACCAAGGGCAAGCTCGGGCGCTTCATGAAGCTGCTGGCGCCCGGCGTGGTGGAAAACATGGCGCTGGCGGCCCTGAAGCAGGACGTGCGTCCGCATTGACCATGCACGGCAGCGAAGACCCCTCCGCCTGGATCCGCCGCTGGACCCACCTGGTCCCGGCCGGCGGCGCCGTGCTCGACGTGGCCAGCGGCCGCGGCCGGCATGCCCGCTGGTTCGCGCAACGCGGCCACCCGGTCGTCGCCGTCGACCGCGACGCCGAGGCGCTGGCCACCCTGCACGGCGTCGCCGACACCGTCGAAGCCGACATCGAGAACGGCCCTTGGCCTTTTCCCGAGCGGCAGTTCGCCGCCGTGGTCGTCACGAATTACCTCTGGCGCGCGCTGCTGCCGCAGATCGCCGCGGCGGTGGCGCCCGGCGGCGTGCTGCTCTACGAGACCTTCGCCCAGGGCAACGAAACGGTGGGCAAGCCCAGCCGCCCCGACTTCCTCCTGGCTCCCGGGGAACTGCTTGCCGCTTGCCAGGGTCTTCGCATCGTGGCCTACGAAGACGGCTTCCTCGACAACCCGCCCCGCTTCGTCCAGCGGATCGCCGCCGTCCGAGGTGCACCAAGCCCTGCGCCGGCGCGTTACCAGCTCTAGTTAGAATCGCCTATTCCCTGGACCAAACCCGAATGACACCGATTACTGGCAGCATCGTGGCCCTCGTCACGCCAATGCACGAGGATGGCAGCGTGGATTACCCCACCCTGCGCAAACTCGTGGACTGGCACATCGCCGAAGGCACCGACTGCATCGGCGTGGTCGGCACCACCGGCGAGTCGCCGACGGTCGACGTCGAGGAGCACCAGGAGATCATCCGCGTCTCGGTGGAGCAGGCCCGCGGGCGCGTGCCCATCATGGCCGGCTGCGGCGCCAATTCCACGCAGGAAGCGATCGCCCTGGCGAAGTACGCACAGAAGGTCGGCGCCGACTGCCAGCTGCAGGTCGTGCCTTACTACAACAAGCCGACGCAGGAAGGCCTGTACCGGCACTTCAAGGCGATCGCCGAAGCCACCGGCGACCTGCCCACCATCCTTTACAACGTGCCCGGCCGCACCGTCGGCGACATGCTGCACGACACCGTGCTGCGCCTGGCCGAAGTGCCCGGCATCGTCGGCATCAAGGAGGCCACCGGCAACATCGAGCGCGCGCAGTGGCTGATCCGCGAAGCGCCCAAGGGCTTCTCGATCTATTCGGGCGACGACCCGACCGCCGTGGCGCTCATGCTGTGCGGCGGCCATGGCAACGTGAGCGTGACGGCCAACGTGGCGCCGCGCCTGATGCACGAACTCTGCGTGGCCGCCGTTGCCGGCGACACCAAGAAGGCGATGGACATCCAGTTCAAGCTGATGCCGCTGCACAAGCACCTGTTCGTCGAAGCGAACCCGATTCCGGTCAAGTGGGCCATGGCGCGCATGGGCCTCATGGGCGGCGCGCTGCGCCTGCCGATGACGCCGCTGGGCGCCGCCAACGTGCCCGTGGTGGAAGGCGCGCTGCGCGCCTGCGGCCTGCTGGCCTGAACACATAGCGTTCCTAGAGGGGATCCCAAGTGAAGTTTTCCGTGAAGTTCGGCCTGCTGGCCCTGGTGGGCGCGCTGTCCGCCTGCACCATGCTGCAAGGCGACAAGGTCGATTACAAGAGCGCCAGCAAGGGCGTCTCGCTCGAGGTGCCGCCCGACCTGTCGCAGCTCTCGCGCGACTCGCGCTACGTGGTGCCCGGCGGCGCGGTTTCGGCCAGCAGCTATGCGGTCGGCCAGTCCGTGCCCACGCTGCCCACCGCGGCCACCGCCATCGGCGACGTGCGCGTCGAGCGCGCCGGCAACCAGCGCTGGCTGGTGGTCAACCGCCCGGCCGACCAGCTCTGGGGCCCGCTGCGCGACTTCTGGCAGGAAAGCGGCTTCCTGCTGACCATGGACCAGCCCAACCTGGGCATCATGGAAACCGACTGGGCCGAGAACCGCGCCAAGATCCCGCAGGATGTGGTGCGCGCCACGCTGGGCAAGCTGCTCGACTCCGTCTACTCCACCGCCGAGCGCGACAAGTTCCGCACGCGCCTGGAGCGTTCCGCCACCGGCTCCACCGAGATCTACATCAGCCACCGCGGCATGATCGAGGTGTACAGCAACGCGCAGAAGGACCAGACCGTGTGGCAGCCCCGCCCGGCCGATCCGGAGCTCGAAGCCGAATTCCTGCGCCGCCTGATGGTCAAGCTGGGCGTGCCGGCCGCGCAGAGCGCCGCGGCTGCCGCCGTGGGTGCCGACAAGCCGGGCTCGCGCATCACCAGCGTCAACAACCAGCCCGTGCTGGTGGTGGACGACACCTTCGACCGCGCCTGGCGCCGCGTCGGCCTGGCGCTCGATCGCACCGGCTTCACCGTGGAAGACCGCGACCGCAGCCAGGGCACCTACTTCGTGCGCTACGTGCCGCCCAATGCGGACAAGGAAGAAAAGGGCTTCTTCGCCCGCCTGTTCACCCGCGAGAAGACCGAGGCGCCGCTCAAGTACCGCATCGCGCTCAAGAGCGAAGGCCAGAGCACCACGGTGTCGGTGCTGAACGCCGCCGGCGCGCCGGAGACGTCGACCAACGCGCAGCGCATCGTCCAAGTGATCGCGGATGATTTGAAGTGAGGCCCGGCGAAGCCGCCCAAGTCCAAGGCAGGCGGCGCAGCCGACTGCCTTGTTTTAGTCCGTGACCATTCGGTTCAAGAGCCTCGGCAGCGGTAGCTCCGGAAACGCTACCGTCGTCCAGGCTCGTTGCGGCACCCAGCTGGTCCACCTGCTGGTCGACTGCGGGCTGGGCATCAAGGAGCTGGACAAGCGCCTGGGCGCGGCCGGCATGCTGGCCGAGCAGATCGATGCCATCTTCGTGACGCACGAGCACGGCGACCACATCGGCTGCGCCCACCGGCTGGCGGTGCGCGAACGCATTCCCGTCTACATGAGCGCCGGAACGTACGACGGCGTGGGCCAGCCCGATTTCGACGGGCTGCTGCGGCTCGCCAGCGACGGCGAAGACATCACCATCGGCAGCCTGCGGGTGCGCCCCTTCACGGTGCCGCACGACGCGCGCGAGCCGCTGCAGCTCACCTGCACCGACGGCGACACGCGCCTGGGCATCCTCACCGACCTGGGCCACGCCACGGCCCACGTGCAGCAGCACCTGGCCGGTTGCGCCACCGTGCTGCTGGAGTGCAACCACGACGAAGAGATGCTGGCCGCCGGCTCGTATCCGGCCTTCCTGAAGCGTCGCGTCGGCGGCGCCTATGGCCACCTGGCCAACAGCGCCGCGGCGGCCATCGCGCAGGCGCTGCTGGCCAGCGGCCTGAAGCAGGTGGTGGCGGCGCACCTGAGCGAACAAAACAACAAGCCGGAGCTGGTGCGCCAGGCGCTGGCCGATGCGCTCGCCTGCGCGGCGAACGACATCTACGTGGCCGACGGCGCCAAGGGCAGCGACTGGCTGACCGCCTGAGCGGGCACGCTCACTCCGTCCGGCAGTCGACGGCCGTGACGATCACCTTGCGCTTCTGGCGCGCTTCCTCGCTGGCCGAATCGGGCGCAGGCAATTTGGCCAGCGCCTGCAATGCGCTGCTCGTTTCGTCCGCGACCTGCTTCACGCCTTCCTTCGGAGTTTCGGCGGCAGGTGCCGGGGCGGAAGGGATGACCGAGCTGACGGGAGCGGGAGCGGGAGCGGGAGCGGGTGCAGGGGCCGGAGCCGGCGCAGGCGCAGGCGCGGGTGCCGGAGCTGGCGCGGGTGCAGGTGCCGGGGCGGGAGCCGGAGCCGGAGCCGGAGCCGGGGCCGGGGCCGGGGCCGGGGCCGGGGCCGGCGCAGGCGCAGGCGCCGGTGCAGGTGCGGGCGCAGGGGCCGGTGCCGGAGCGGGCGCAGGACTCGGTGCGGGCGCGGGCGCAGGGGCCGGTGCCGGCGCCGGTGCCGGTGCCGGTGCCGGTGCCGGTGCCGGTGCCGGTGCCGGTGCCGGTGCCGGTGCCGGTGCCGGAGCAGGCGCCGGCGTGGGCGCAGGCGCAGGCGCCGACGCCAGCGCAAACAGCACCTGCGTGCCCGAATACAGCGGCGCATAGCCCGCGAAGCCAGGTGCGTCCACGTTCTTGAAGCGCGCATTGACGTTCGCGGCCTGCAGCACGGCATAGCTGTCGCCGGCCTGCGGCGCACGCGCCAGCGGCGACACGGCCAGCCAGCCATCGAGCTTCGCATCGCCGCTCACGAGCAGGCGGTCGTGGCTGCGCGCCGATGCCGCATCGATCTCGAGCCGCGACTCGCCGCCCTTCTGCTCGTAGCCGCCCGTGACCTGCAGGTCGCCGACGATGCCGGCGCCGCCAGGCTGCACGGTGCCCTCGTTCACCAGCGTGCCGCCCGCCAGGTCCAGGTGGCCGCTGCCGCCGAGGACCGCATCCTTCTTGTTCGAGAAATCCGCGCCGCCCGACGCCAGCGTCCCGCCGGCCTCCAGCAGCAGGTTGCCCTTCTGCTCGATCTTGTCGGCATCGACACGAATGGTCGTGCCCTTGGCGACGACCTGCGTGCCGTCGAACTCGACCTTCTTGCCGCTCAGCGAAATCGCGCCGCCCGATGCGTCCAGCGCCGCATCGAGCTTCACGTCGGCATTGGCTGCCGCGAGCGTGATGCTGCCGCCGTTGGTGGTGATGCGATCGGTCTGGATGTGCTGGCCGTTGTCCGCGGTGCGCATTTCCACCGAGCCGCTGCCGCGGGTGCGGATCGGCATTCCGCGCACGTCGATGCCGCCGCCGCCCTCGCCCGTGACCTCCAGCTTCAGGTTGCGGTTGGCCCGCAGCAGCAATTCGTTGCCGCTGAAAGTGCCCTTGGCTTCGATGCTCTTGGCGGCCTGGATGGTCACGTCGGCATTCAAGGCCTCCAGGACGCTCTCGAAGACCGTCTCGTCGATGCCGTCGTCGACGTCCACGCCGACGCCGCCCTGGATGACGACCTTGTCCGGGTCGAGCAGCAGCTGGCCGGTCTTGCCGTTGGCGCCGCCACTCAGGTCCACCTTGCCGCGGAAGATCAATTGCCGCTTGCCCGAGACTTCGGCGCGTCCGCCCGCGCTGCCGGGGCCAGCGCCCATCGCGCTGAGCGTGCCGCCGAAACGCGTGCTGTCGTCGCTCCACACCACCACGGTTCCGCCCTTGCCGGAGAGGGTCGCATCGGCCTTCAGCACGACGCCCTGCTCCACCTCCACCGACAGCGCATTGACGATGCGCGCATCCTTGCCCTGCCAGCCGCCGCCCACCAGGATCTCGCCGCCGCCATTGGCGTGGCTCACGTCGATGGAGGTCGCGGCCTTGAGCACCAGGCGCTCCGCGCTCAGCTGCACGCTGCCGCCCTGCGTGGGCGCGCTCGCCTGGATGCTGCCGGCCACTTCGGCCTGCTGCGCGGCCTGCAGCACCACCTTGCCGCCACCGGCCTTGCTGCCTTCTGCGCGAATGCTGCCACTGTGCTGCAGCAGGCTCGCGAAGATGCCGACCGAGTCGCCCTGCAGGCGCCCGAGGTTCAAGGCGCGATCGTCCGGCGCGCGCACTTCGAAGCGGATGCCTTCGAGGCCGCGGCCGGTGAGATAGACCTTGCGGCCCGCGGCCAGGATCACGTCGCCGCCCTGCGAGCGCACCACCGCAGGCTGGCCGACTTCGACCTTGGGGCCGACCAGCACCACATCGCCATTCTTCGCCAGCACCTGGCCGTCGACCGTGAGCTTCGCCATGTTGGCCGCGGTGTCGCCGGTGCCGAACTGCATGTTGCCGGCGATCGCATCGGCACGGCTCATGGGCAACGTCGACGCGGTAAAGCCCGCGGTGTCGACCACCGCCCCGGCACCGACGGCGATGCCGGCCGGATTCACCAGCACCAGCGCGCCGTTGGAGCCGAGCCGGCCGAAGATGCTGCTCGGGTCGCCGCCCAGCACGCGGTTGATCGAGGTGCTGCCCGCATCGGGCTGCGAGAAGTAGACGCTGCGGTCCGCGGGCACGGAGAAGCTGCGCCAGTCGATCGCCGAGTGGCGCGTGCCCGCGCCGTTGGTGGTCGTGATGGTGGTGTTGGGGCCGGCCTGCTGCATGGTGGCCGTGCCGTGGATCGCCGTCATGCCGACGGTCTGCGCGGTGGCCACGCTACCGAAGCACGCGGCAATGGCGGCTGCAAGCACGCGCTGGGTGACGGGATGGGAGAGCCGGCTGCGATACATCTGTTTGCCCAACGACACGTTTTGCAAGATGACGCAGTGTTTGCCTCGGCCACGCGCGAGTGGCGGCAGGAAAGGCGCGTCCCCATGTCGGACGTGGGCTACACCCGGCGCGGCGCAGGAACTTTTGCGCGCGCCCAAAGAAAAAGCCGCCCGGAGGCGGCTTCTTCCCAAGCTTGGAAGCTTACTTGGTGGCGCTGGCGGCAGCCGAGGCGGAGCCCGCGGCAGCGGAAGCCGACATGGCAGCGGCGGAAGCCGAGCCGGCAGCCGCGGTGGCGGCAGCGTCGGCGGCCGGGGCGGGAGCCGGGGCCGGAGCCGGGGTCACGACGACGGGGGCCGGGGCGGGAGCGGGAGCCGGCTCTTCCTTCTTGCCGCAAGCGGCGAGGGCAGCGGCGGCGATCAGCGTGGCCAGAACGAGCGAATTCTTCATTTCAGGTTTCCTTCAGGGGATGGGAGACAAGTTTCCGGAAAGTGTCCCGGCGGCTTTTGTACCGCTAGTGACCGAGTGGAAAAAGCTCGTGCGCTTTCCAGCTCAGCCAACAATTATAGCCATTTACCGAGCGCTGCTCGGGGATTACCCGGTGCGATGGGAACTCTACAGGCCGAGCGTGGTCGCGGGGAACGCCGGCGTGGCCTTGCGCAGCCATTCGTCGAGCCCTTCGCGCAGCGCCACGCGGCGGTCCGGCTCGCTGCCGCAATAGCCATTGCTGCGCTCGAGGTCGCGCCGCTCGAGCACCCAGGAAGGGCTCCAGATCGCGCTGGGCAGCTCGAGTGCGTCGGCCGAGGGACAGGCCACCGCGGTGATGATGTGCGACCAGGTGCCGCGCCAGGTGACGAAGCGGGGATGCTTGCGCACCACCGCGTCGTAGCGCTTGGCCAGCAGCACGCAGTGCCGGCCGCTCTTCGCCCAGGACTGCAGCGAGTCGACCACGGCGCGCTCGCCGAGCGGCCAGTCGTCGAAGGTGGCATCGGCAAGCACCAGCTCGCGCCAGCCTTCGCGCGCCGCGGTGGCGAAGGCATCGCGCACCAGCTGCCTGAAGTCCTCTCGGCCCTCGAAGCGCCGTGACGGCAGCGCTGCCGGTTCGGCTTCGTTCACCTTGTCGCTGTCGCTCATCCTCGCCCTCCTTCGGCGTGGGCCCAGCCGGCCTCGCACCATGATTGCAGCAGTTCGCGCGCGCCCTCGCTGGCGCCTTCGAGGTCGGCCCGGACCAGGCGGCGCGTGTCGGCCAGCCGGCGCATCAGTGCCGCGTCGCGGCCGCCGGCGCGCCAGGACTCGCCGTTGACGAACACGTGCTTCGCATCGTGCAGCATGCGCGTGCGCGGATCGAGCACCACGCCCTGCAGGCGGCGTGGCACCGCCTGCGCCTCGAACCACACGTTGCCCTTGGGCTCGGTGAGGTATTCGCCGAGCGCCCGGTCCAGGGCCGTGGGGTCCTTCATCGCGGCGGCCAGCGCCTCCTGCGCGAAGCCGCGCAAGGCCTCGGGGATCGCGCCCGGCGTCGCCGTGGCGGGCTGCGACGGGTCGCGGTACAGGCGCTCGTCGAGGTCGCCGGCTTCGTCGGCGATGCGCTGCAGCAGTTCGCGCGCGAGCTCGGCGCGGGCCGGTGCGCGAAAGCCGATCGAGTAGGTCTGGCACTCGCCGACCGCCACGCCGTCGTGGGCGTAGAGCGGCGGCAGGTAGAGCATGTCGCCCGGCTCCAGGTCGTATTCGGCCTCCGGCTGGAAGTCGGCCAGGATCTTCAGCGGCACGCCTTCCTGCAGGTCCAGGTTCTTCTGGCGGCCGATGCGCCAGCGGCGCGTGCCTTGCGCCTGCAGCAGGAACACGTCGTAGCTGTCGAAGTGCGGGCCGACCCCGCCGCCGTCGCTGGCCCAGCTGATCATCAGGTCGTCCAGGCGCGCGGCCGGCACGAAGGCGAACTGCTGCAGCAGCGCGTGGATGCCGGCGTCGTGCAGGTCGACGCCTTGCACCAGCAGGGTCCAGTCCGGCTGCGACAAGGCCGGCAGCGCGCGGCGGCCGAAGGGCCCGCGCTGCAGGCGCCAGCCGTCGCGGCCCTGGCGCGCGACCAGGCGGGACTCGACATCGTCGCGCTGCGCCAGCGCGAACAGGTCCTTGCGCGCCACCAGCGGCCGGAAGCCGGGGATGGCGCCGCGCACCAGCAGCGGCTTCTTTTGCCAGTGGCGCTTCATGAACTGCTCCGGCGTGAGGCCGCCGAGCAGCGTGAGGGGTTCGTGGATATCCATCGGTTCCGTATTGGGTGTCCGGCTTTCAATTCGAGGATCGCGCGGAGCATCGCGCAGCGCGGTCCCCCTTGAGGAGAGGATCCGGCTTTGCCGGTCTTCTCCTCACTGATCAGCCACTGCGAAAAGTCGCATCGCGACTTTTCGCAGTGAAATGAGACAATTCTGCTATGGAAATTACACAGCAATGCGTGGTCGCGCTCACGTGGACCTTGAAGGACACGCTGGGCGAGGAGCTCGACCAGCTGGAGGAGCCGGTGGAGTTCCTCGTGGGCGGCAGCGACCTGCTGGCCAAGATCGAGGAGGCCCTGCAAGGCCACGAGCCCGGCGACCGGGTCGACCTGCACCTGGAGCCCGAAGATGCCTTCGGCGACTACGACGAGCAACTGGTCTTCCTGGAGCCGCGCGAGCTGTTCCCCGCGGAAGTCGAGGAAGGCATGACCTACGAAGGCCTGCCGGCGGGCGCCACCAGCCAGGATGCGCCGGCGGACGTGCTGTACACGGTGACCGAGGTGTACCCGGAACACGTGGTGCTCGATGGCAACCATCCGCTGGCCGGGATTGCGCTGCGGCTGCACCTGAAGGTGGAAGGCGTGCGCGAGGCGACCGATGATGAAATTGGCGCGGGAACGCTGGGCGCGGGATTCTTCAAGGTCGCCTAGATCCGTCATTCCCGCGGAGGCGGGAATCCAGAGCTCCCAAATGAAAAGCGGCCCGAGGGCCGCTTTTGCCTGGGTCCCCGCCTGCGCGGGGATGACGCTTAGGCGCGATAGATCGTGCCGTTGTCGACGCGCACGCGGTCGCCCACGTGCAGGTCGCCGGTGGCCGGCACTTCATAGGTGCGCATGCCGCCGTTGTCGGTGGTCATCGTGATGCGATAGCCGGGAGCGGTCGTCGCGCCGGCCTGGTTGCGGGCGATGTGGCTGCCGATCACGGCGCCACCCACGCCACCCAGCACCGTCGCCGCGGCACGGCCCGTGCCGCCGCCGATCAGGCTGCCGACACCCGCGCCCACCAGGCCGCCGACCACGGCGCCCACGACGCCGTTGGTGGGGCTGGTCGCGCCGACCGGCATGTATTCGATGTTGGTGATGCGGCCGTACTCGACGCCGGCGGTCTGGGTCGTGTAGACCGTGGGGCCGCTCGCCGGATAGCTGGAATAGCCAGGCATCGTGGGGTTGGCGCAGGCGGCCAGCATGGCCACGCTGACAGCACCGATGACCAGGGCGGGAACGCGGGTGAAATTACGCATGATCTTTTCCTTCGTTGGGTTCCGGCCGCTCGCCATGAGCTCGCCGTGTGAATCCCATTGAAGCTGGACCGCCCTACGCTCGTACCAAGGCATTGGCGCGGATTTTCGTAGGCCGACAGCCCGTTCGGCTTGTAGGCGCAGGCAGACTCAGCCCTTGCCCGTCGAGCCGTAGCCGCCGGCTCCCCGCTCGGTGGCGGGAAATTCCTGCACGACGTTGAAGCTGGCTTGCACGACCGGCACCACCACCAGCTGCGCGAGCCTTTCCATCGGCTGCAGCGTGAAGGCGACGTCGCTGCGGTTCCACGCGCTCACCATCAGCTGCCCCTGGTAGTCGCTGTCGATCAGCCCGACCAGGTTGCCCAGCACGATCCCGTGCTTGTGGCCCAGCCCCGAGCGCGGCAGGATGAGCGCGGCGTAGCCCGGGTCCTTCAGCCAGATGGCGATGCCGGTGGGCACCAGCTGCCAGGCGTTGGGTTCCAGCGTGAGCGGCGCTTCGATGCAGGCGCGCAGGTCGAGGCCGGCACTGCCGGGGGTGGCATACGCCGGCAGCTGGCCGGCCATGCGGGGGTCGAGGATCTTGACGTCGATCTGCATTTCTTCGTTCAGCGTTCAGCGCTTGGCGTTGGACCTGGGGAGCCGGCGCGCGATCTCGGCGGTGAGGCGGCGCGCCAGCTCCAGCTTGGGAGCGCGCGGCAGTTCCTGCTCGCCCTGGGCATCCACCAGCAGCAGCTGGTTGTCGTCCTGGCCGAAGGTGAGCGGGCCGATGTTGCCCACCAGCAGCGGAATGCCCTTGCGTTCGCGCTTGGCCTTGGCGTGGTTGGCGAGGTCGTGGCTCTCGGCCGCGAAGCCCACGCAGAACAGCTTGCCGCTCCGGGCGCGCTCGTCCTTCGCCACGGTCGCGAGGATGTCGGGGTTCTCCATGAAGGCGACGGTGGGCGCGGCGCCGGTGCCGTCCTTCTTGATCTTCTGGTCCGCCGAGGTTGCGGGTCGCCAGTCGGCGACAGCGGCGGTGGCGATGAAGACGTCGGCGGCCGGCACTTCGGCCAGCGTCGCGGCCAGCATGTCGCGGGCCGACTTCACGTCCACCCGCAGCACGCCGCGCGGCGTGGCCAGGGACACCGGCCCGGCGATCAGCGTGACTTCGGCGCCCGCTTCGTGGGCCGCGCGCGCGATCGCGAAGCCCATCTTGCCGGAGGAATGGTTGGTGATGCCGCGGATCGGATCCAGCGCCTCGAAGGTCGGCCCGGCCGTGACCACAACGCGCTTGCCGGCCAGCGACTTCGGCTGGAAGAAGCTGATCACGTCCTCGAGGATCTGCGCCGGCTCCAGCATGCGGCCGTCACCGGTCTCGCCGCAGGCCTGGAAGCCGCTGCCGACGCCGAGGATGGTCGCGCCGTCGGCCGCCAGCTGCACCATGTTGCGCTGCGTCGCCGGATGGGCCCACATCTCGCGGTTCATGGCCGGCGCGATCAGCAGCGGCACGCGGTCGATGGGCCGCGCCAGGCACAGCAGGCTCAGGAGTTCGTCGGAGCGCCCTTGCACCAGCCGCGCCATGAAGTCCGCGCTGCACGGCGCGATGAGAATGGCGTCGGCTTCCCGCGACAGGTTGATGTGCGGCATGTTGTTCGCCTCGCGGGCATCCCACTGCGAGGTGTAGACGCTGCGGTTCGACAACGCCTGCATGGTCACGGGCGTGATGAATTGCTCGGCGGCCTCGGTCATCACCACCTGCACGGTGGCGCCCTCCTTCACGAGCAGGCGCGTCAGTTCCGCCGACTTGTAGCAGGCGATGCCGCCGGTGAGCCCCAGGACGATGTGCTTGCCAGCCAGGTCGTTCATGGGCTGGGAGTGTAAGGGGGCTCACCCTCCCCCGTATAATCTCGCTTTACCACCTCCTCGGGAGCCACCCTCCCGACCTGACATGACCAAATTCGTCTTCGTCACCGGCGGTGTGGTGTCCTCCCTGGGCAAGGGAATCGCCTCAGCCTCCCTCGCAGCGATCCTCGAGTCGCGGGGCCTCAAAGTCACCCTCATCAAGCTCGATCCGTACCTGAACGTCGATCCGGGCACGATGTCGCCGTTCCAGCACGGCGAGGTGTACGTCACCGACGACGGCGCCGAGACCGACCTCGACCTGGGCCACTACGAGCGCTTCGTGACGACGCGCATGCGCAAGTCCAACAACTTCACCACCGGCCAGATCTACAAGTCGGTGCTGGAGAAGGAACGCCGCGGCGACTACCTGGGCAAGACCGTGCAGGTCATTCCCCACGTCACCAACGAGATCCAGGAATACATCCGGCGCGGCGCCGGCCTCGGCACGCCCAACGAGGTGGACGTGGCGATCGTCGAGATCGGCGGCACCGTGGGCGACATCGAGTCCCTGCCCTTCCTGGAAGCCGTGCGGCAGATGGCGCTGAAGCAGGGCCAGAACAATTCGGCCTTCGTGCACCTCACCTACGTGCCCTGGATCGCCGCCGCCGGCGAGCTGAAGACCAAGCCCACGCAGCACACCGTGCAGAAGATGCGCGAGATCGGCATCCAGCCCGACGCCCTGCTGTGCCGCGCCGACCGCAACATCCCCGAGGACGAGGCAGAGAAGATCAGCCTGTTCACCAACGTGCCGCGCTGGGGCGTGATCTCCATGCCGGACGTGGACACCATCTACAAGGTGCCGCGCGTGCTGCACGAGCAGGGCCTGGACGGCCTGATCTGCGACAAGCTGCGCCTGAACACGCCGCCGGCCAACCTGAAGCGCTGGGACGACCTGGTGCACGAGGTGGAGCATCCGCGCGGGGAAGTCACCATCGCCATGGTCGGCAAGTACGTCGACCTGTCGGACAGCTACAAGTCGCTCAACGAGGCGCTGCGCCACGCCGGCCTGAAGAACCACGTGCGGGTGAAGATCGACTACGTCGACTCCGAGACCATCACGCCGGCCACGGTCAATCAGCTGTCCAAGTACGACGCGATCCTGGTGCCCGGCGGCTTCGGCAAGCGCGGCATCGAAGGCAAGATCGCTGCGGCCCGTTTCGCCCGCGAGAACAAGCTGCCTTACCTGGGCATCTGCCTGGGCATGCAGGTCGCGACCATCGAGTACGCACGCGACGTCGCCGGCCTGAAGGACGCGAACAGCACCGAGTTCGAACCGCAGACGCCGCATCCCGTGATCGCGCTGATCACCGAGTGGAAGGACGCCGACGGCACCATCAAGACGCGCACCGAGCAGTCCGACCTGGGCGGCACCATGCGCCTGGGCGCGCAGAGCTCCGACGTCGCGCCCAACACGCTGGCCCACGAGATCTACGGCGACGTCGTCACCGAGCGGCACCGCCACCGCTACGAAGCCAACGTGCAGTACCTCGACCAGCTGCGCGCGGCCGGCCTGGTGATCTCGGCGCTGACGCAGCGCGAGCACCTCACCGAGATCGTCGAGCTGCCGCGCACCGTGCACCCCTGGTACATGGGCGTGCAGTTCCACCCCGAGTTCAAGTCGACGCCCTGGGACGGGCACCCCCTCTTCAACTCGTTCATCCACGCCGCCGTCACGCACCAGGCGGGCGGCTCGCAGAAGTCCGGCAAGTCCCTGAAAGCGGTGGCCTGACATGAAACTCTGTGGCTTCGACGTCGGTCTCGACCGGCCCTTCTTCCTGATCTCCGGCCCCTGCGTGGTCGAGTCCGAGCAGCTGCAGATGGACGTGGCCGGCCAGCTGAAGGAGATCACCTCGGCGCTGGGCATCCCCTTCATCTTCAAGAGCAGCTACGACAAGGCCAACCGCTCCTCCGGCAGCAGCTTCCGCGGTCCCGGCATGGAGAAGGGCCTGGAGATCCTGGCCAAGGTGAAGCGCGAACTGAAGGTGCCCATCCTCACCGACGTGCACACCGAAGCCGAGATCCCCCGCGTCGCCGAAGTGGTCGACGTGCTGCAGACGCCCGCCTTCCTGTGCCGCCAGACCGACTTCATCCGCGCCGTCGCCCAGAGCGGCAAGCCGGTGAACATCAAGAAGGGCCAGTTCCTCGCCCCCGGCGACATGAAGAACGTGATCCAGAAGGCCCGCGACGCCGCGCGCGAGAAGGGCCTGCCGGAAGACAGCTTCATGGCCTGCGAACGCGGCGCCAGCTTCGGCTACAACAACCTGGTGAGCGACATGCGCTCGCTGGCCATCATGCGCGAGACCGGCGCCCCGGTCGTCTTCGACGCCACTCATTCGGTGCAGCTGCCGGGCGGCCAGGGCACCAGCTCGGGCGGCCAGCGCGAACACGTGCCGGTGCTGTCGCGCGCGGCCATCGCGGTCGGCGTGGCCGGCGTCTTCATGGAAACGCACCCGGACCCGGCCAAGGCGCTGTCCGACGGGCCGAACGCGGTGCCGCTGAAGCACATGCGCGCGCTGCTGGAAACGCTGGTGGAGATCGACCGCATCACCAAGAAGAACGGCTTCCTGGAGAACGACTTTGCCTAGCGCCTACATCCTCGCCAACGTCGACGTGAAGGACCCGGCCGCGTATGAGGAGTACAAGCGGCTGTCCACCATCGCCATGAAGGCGCACGGCGCCGAGGTGTGCGTGCGCGGCGGCAAGACCGAGGTGCTGGAAGGCGACTGGACGCCGGATCGCGTCGTGCTGCTGAAATTCCCGTCGGTGGAGAAGGCGCGCGCCTTCTACGACTCCACCGAGTACAAGGCCGCCATCCGGGCCCGCCAGGACATCGCTGTGATGCGCATGGTCCTGATCGAAGGTGTCTGAAGAATTCCAAACTCTCCGAAAAGAAAGCAATGAGCGCTATCGTTGACATCGTCGGCCGCGAGATCCTGGACTCGCGCGGCAATCCCACCGTGGAGTGCGACGTCCTGCTGGAGTCCGGCACCATGGGCCGCGCCGCCGTGCCCTCGGGCGCGTCCACCGGTTCGCGCGAGGCCATCGAGCTGCGCGACGGCGATCCGAAGCGCTACCTGGGCAAGGGCGTGCTCAAGGCCGTGGAGCACATCAACACCGAGATCTCCGAGTCGGTGCTGGGCCTGGATGCCTCCGAGCAGAACTTCCTGGACAAGACGCTGATCGACCTGGACGGCACCGACAACAAGAGCCGCCTGGGCGCCAACGCCACGCTGGCCGTGTCGATGGCCGTGGCCCGCGCCGCGGCCGAAGAGTCCGGCCTGCCGCTGTACCGCTACTTCGGCGGCATGAACGGCTGCCAGCTGCCGGTGCCGATGATGAACGTCGTCAACGGCGGCGCGCACGCGAACAACAACCTGGACCTCCAGGAACTGATGATCATCCCGGTGGGCGCGCCCAGCTTCCGCGAAGCGCTGCGCTACGGCGCCGAGGTGTTCCACGCGCTCAAGAAGATCATCCACGACAAGGGCATGTCCATCGCCGTCGGCGACGAAGGCGGCTTCGCCCCGAACGTGGAGAACCACGAAGCGGCGATCCAGATGATCCTGCAGGCCATCGAGAAAGCCGGCTACATCCCCGGCGAGCAGATCGCCCTGGGCCTGGACTGCGCCTCCAGCGAGTTCTACAAGGACGGCATCTACGACCTGAGCGCCGAAGGCCAGCGCCTCTCCGCCGCCGACTGGACGTCGACGCTGGAAAGCTGGGTCTCCAAGTACCCGATCATCAGCATCGAGGACGGCATGGCCGAAGGCGACTGGGACGGCTGGCAGCACCTGACCGAACGCCTGGGCCGCAAGGTGCAGCTGGTGGGCGACGACCTGTTCGTCACCAACACGAAGATCCTGAAGGAAGGCATCGAGAAGGGCATCGCCAACTCGATCCTGATCAAGATCAACCAGATCGGCACGCTGACCGAGACCTTCGCCGCCATCGAGATGGCCAAGCGCGCCAACTACACCGCGGTGATCTCGCACCGCTCGGGCGAGACGGAAGACAGCACCATCTCCGACATCGCCGTCGGCACCAACGCCGGCCAGATCAAGACCGGCTCGCTGAGCCGCAGCGACCGGATGGCCAAGTACAACCAGCTGCTGCGCATCGAGGAAGACCTCGGCGACGTGGCGCAGTACCCGGGCCGCGCAGCCTTCTACAACCTGCGCAAGATCTAGGAGCGTGAGCAGCCGCACCGTCGCCGTCCTGCTTGTCGCGCTGCTGCTGGCCGTGCAAGGCCAGCTGTGGTTCGGCCGCGGCAGCGTCGTCGAGGTGCGGCACATGCAGCAGAAGCTGGACGAGCAGAAGGCGCGCAACACCGCCGCCCAGCAGGCCAACGAGCGCCTCGGCGCCGAAGTGCGCGACCTGCAGGAAGGCCTCGACATGGTCGAAGAAAAAGCCCGGTCCGAGTTGGGCATGGTCAAGCCCAACGAGATCTACGTCCAGATCGCCAAGTGAAGCCCCGCACCGTGTCGCTGGTCGGCGCGGAGAGCACCGGCAAGACGCAACTCGCTCGGGAACTCGCGGATCATTTCGGCGGCGCCTGCGTGGCCGAAGTGCTGCGCGAGTGGTGCGCGCGCGAAGGACGCACGCCCCGGCCCGAGGAGCTGCTGACTATCGCCCTGGAGCACGAGCGGCGGGTGGAAGCGGCGGCTGCCAGTAGCGCCTTCGTCGTTTCCGATGCCGGCCCCTTGATGGTGGCGATCTACGGCGGCCTGCTGTTCGCAGACCATCCCCTCTTCCGCTTCGCGCTCGAACGCCAGGCGGCCTACGGCGCGACGCTGGTCACCGGCCTCGACCTGCCCTGGGTGGCGGACGGCCTGCAGCGCGATGCAGCGCATCCGCGCGAAGAGGTCGACGCGCTGGTGCGCGACATCCTGCGGCAGGCAGCGATTCCGTTCCAGGTGGTGTACGGCCAGGGTGCCGACCGGCTGCAGGCTGCGCTGGCGGCGCTCGGTGCCGGCAAGCCGCTCTCGGCGCGCGAGAGCAGCCGGACGTGGTCGTGCGAGAAGTGCAGCGACCCGGAGTGCGAGCACCGATTGTTCAGGCGGCTGGGCTTGGGTTAGTCGCCCGCCAGGCCGCGACCGCTGCCGGCACCGCGCCGATCTCGCGGATCGCCTGCACCCCGGCGATCTTCCTGCGCCCGATCGCGGGACAGCTCCCTCCGGCCCAGAGCGCCACCCGCGTCGGCAGCTCCCCGCGCAATTGCTCCAAACCCCGCATCGCCAGTGACGGGCTGTGGCTCGCGCTGAAGCTCAGGCCCACGATGTCGGCGTCGAAGGCTGCAGCCGCGGCGAGCAGCTCCGCCACCGGCACTCGCACGCCCAGCGAGATGCAGCGGCAGCCCTGCAAGGCCAGCATCGCCTGCGCCATCAGCAGGCCCAGGCCGTGCGACTCCGTGGGAAGGGTCGCCAGCACCACGTTCGGCGGCGCCTGCATGCCGGCCCCCGGCAGCTGCAGCAGCGCGTGGTGCAGCAGCTGCTCCATCACCTCGGTGTAGAGGTGTTCCTCGTAGACCTGCAAGGCGCCGCGGGCCCAGGCTTCCCCCACCAGCTCGTTCAGGGCGGGCATCCGGCCGGTAATGAATCCAGCCAGGCCCAGGCTGCGTACTGACTCATCAAGATGCTTCGCCAACCCTTGCGCGTCATGCGCCCGCAGCAGATCCAGCACCGGATCGTCCCCGTCGACCGCCGGCCCGGGCGCATGCGTGCCGGCCGTCGCGTCCGCCAGGGCGACGAGCTGCTCGGTGGGCAGGGGCACCAGGCGGCCGGGCCGCAGGCCGCGCGCCACCAGGGCGGCGATCAGGCGCAGCTTCTCGACCTGTTCGGGGCCGTAGCTGCGCTCGTCGCGCAGGTCGCGCTCCGGGCGCGGAAAGCCGTAGCGCCGCTCCCAGATGCGCAAGGTCGCGCGCGCGATGCCGGTGGCCTGCTCCACCGAGGCGATCGGCATTCCGTTGACTTCCCCGCTTGTTTGCACCATGCCGCCATTTTGTTCCCGTTCCACTCCACCGAGGTTCCCATGCAGCGTTTTCCCTTCCCCTGGCTGGCAGCTTGCGCTGCGGCTGCCGCGCTCTCCTGCACCGCCCTGCCCGCGGCCGCCGTGGAACCCGAGGTCATCGGCCATCCGTGGGTGGTGCCGCCGCCCCAGCGCGCCCCCGAGGCCTACTTCACCAACGTGAAGGACGGCGACGTGCTGGACGCGCCCTTCGTGCTGCGCTTCGGCCTGGGCATGCGGGGCCTGGTCCCGGCGGGCCAGACGGCGGGCCGGGCCGGCCACCACCACCTGCTGGTCAACCAGCCGCTGCCGCTGGACTTCAAGCAGCCGCTGCCGTTCACGGAGAAGTACATCCACTTCGGCAAGGGGCAGATGGAGCACGTGGTCGACCTGCCGCCCGGCAGCTACACCTTCAACCTGCTGCTGGCCGACCAGGGCCACATCCCTTATTTCGTCTACGGCAAGCCGGTGCGGCTGACCATCCGGGCCCGGCGGCCGGTGCCGGCGGCGCAGGTCGCCGGCGCGCCGCGCGTGCAGATCCTGGCGCCGGCCGCCGACGCCGTCGTGAGCGGTCCCGTGCGGGTGCAGTTCCATGCGAGCGGCTACAACGTGGCGCATGCCGACGCCGCCGTGGCCGGCACGGGGCACTTCCGCCTGAGCCTGGCGCGCGCGGGCAAGCCGCCCGAGGTGATGGAATTCCGCGGCGGCCAGACCGAAGCCTGGCTGCTGCCGCCGAAGGGCGAGTACCAGATGACGCTCGAACTGGTGAGCAACACCGCGGCCGGCAAGGTGACGGCCGCGGCGCCGGCGCAGCGCCTGGTCGTGGGGGCGGCGGCTTCGCTCTGAAGCCTATTGCACCGTGGTCGGCCCGGGCGGCTTGTCGCCCGGCGGCATGAAGATCTGGGCCGAATCCACCGCGTCGAAGCGGTAGTGCTGCCCGCAGAAGTCGCAGGACACGTCGATCTCGCCGCGCTCTTCCAGGATGCTCTCGGCCTCGTCGCGCCCCAGGCCGCGGATCATGCCGGCCACGCGTTCGCGGCTGCAGGTGCAGGCGAAGCGCGGGGTCTGCACGTCGAGGCGCAGCATCTTCTCCTGCCAGAAGAGGCGGCGCAGGATGGTCTCCACGTCCAGCTGCAGCAGCTCCGCGGACGTGAGGCTCGCGGCCAGCGTGGAGATGCGGTTGAAGTGCTCGAGCTGCTCCTCCATCTCCATCTTCTGGCCGCCCAGGTTGCCCTCGCCCTCGGCGGGCAGGCGCTGGATCAGGAGGCCCGCGGCGACGTTCTCGTCGGCGGCCAGCACCAGCCTGGTATCGAGCTGCTCCGACTGCCGCATGTAGTGCTCGATCACGTCGGCCAGCCGCGGCTGCGCCGGGCCATGCGAGGCGTTGAGCGGCACCACGCCCTGGTAGGCCTGCTGGCCCGGCATCTTGTCCTTGGGATCCAGCGTGATCGCACAGCGGCCGCGGCCGTTGACGTTGACCAGCTGCTGCAGGTGCGCATCGGGCGCGACCTCGCCCACCACCTTGGCCGTGACGCGCAGGCTCAGGTCCTGCTGCACCTCGGCCACCGCCACCTTGACGGGCCCCTCGCCGAAGATCTGCAGGATCAGGGCGCCGTTGAACTTGATGTTGGCCTGCATCAGCGCGCCGGCCGCGGCCATCTCGCCGAGCATCTCGGCCACCGGCCAGGGCCACACCTCGCCGGCGTCGGCCGCGCGGCGCCGCTTGAGGATCTCGACCCAGGCGTCCGTCAGGCGCACGATCACCCCGCGCACCGGGAGGCCGTCGAACAGGAATTTGTGCAGTTCGGACATCGATCAGCCGATCTTCTTCAGCCGCGTGCCGTGCACCCTGGCGTTGTCCACGTAATGGGGCGCGAGCTGGGCGAAGCCGGCGATGGCCTGCTCGTCGAGCGTGCGGATGGCCCTGGCCGGCGCGCCGACGATCAGCGAGTTGTCCGGGAACTCCTTGCCTTCGGTGACCACCGCGCCGGCGCCGACCACGCAGTTGCGGCCGATCTTCGCGTTGTTCAGCACCACCGCCTGGATGCCGATCAGCGCGCCGTCGCCGATGGTGCAGCCGTGCAGCATCACCTGGTGGCCGATGGTGACGTTGTCGCCGATCACCAGCGGCACGCCGAAGTCGGCATGCAGCACCGAGAGGTCCTGCACGTTGCTGTTGCGGCCGATGCGGATCTTCTCGACGTCGCCGCGGATCACGGTGCCGTACCAGACGCTGGCGTTCTCGCCCAGCTCCACCTGCCCGATCACCTGGGCACTGTCGGCCACCCAGGCGCCTGCCGCCAGCTGGGGCGCGTTGCCGTCGAGTTCGTAGATCGCCATGGATAATTCGTCGTCAAAACTGGAATTGTAGGGATGGAGCTTCGCCAACGGGCGCTCGATGCCTTGTGTTGCGCCGACCCGGACGAGAAGGTGGCCCTGGCCACCGCGCTCGGGACCTCGGCCGCCCGGTCCACGCTGTCGCCGCACGCACCGCAGCCGAGCCAGCCGGTGCCGGGGCGGCCGCAGCGCCCCGAACTCATCCACCCGGCACGCGTGCCGCGCCGTTCACCGGCCAAGCCCGAGGGCCTGGCGGCGCTGCTGCATGCCATTGCGCACATCGAGTTCAACGCGATCAACCTCGCGCTCGATGCGGCCTGGCGCTTCGAAGGCATGCCGCGCGAATTCCACGACGACTGGATCCGCGTCGCGGCCGAGGAGGCGTATCACTTCACCCTGCTGCGCGACCACCTCGCCTCATTGGGGCATGCCTACGGCGACTTCCCCGCGCACGACGGCCTGTGGATGATGTGCGAGAAGACGGCGGGCGACGTCGTCGCGCGCATGGCTCTGGTGCCGCGCACGCTGGAGGCGCGCGGCCTCGACGCCACGCCGCAGATCCAGGCCAAGCTGCGCCAGGTGAAGACGCCTGCGGCACTGCGCGCGGTGGAGATCCTGGACATCATCCTGCGCGACGAAGTGGGCCACGTCGCCGTGGGCAATCACTGGTATCGCTGGCTGTGCGAGCGCGAGGCGCTCGATCCCGTGGCGCACTACGGCGTGCTGGTGGATCGATATGCCGCGCCGCGGCTGTATCCGCCCTTCAACGAAGAAGCCCGGCTGCGCGCCGGCTTCAGCGAAGAAGAACTGGCATGGCTCACGGCCCCGCGGCCGTGACCTGTCGCGACGCAGGCACCCCTGCCGCCGCGGCGTTCAGGCAGCGACCGGGCGCGCCAAGGCCGCCAGCACCTGTTCCGGCGTGAAAGGCACGGCCCGCAGGCGTGCACCAGTCGCGTCGAACACGGCGTTGCCGATCGCCCCGGGGATCGCGCAAGCGGTGGGCTCGCCGGCGCCCGTGCTCGGCTCGCCGGGGCGGTCGATCAGGTCGACCAACACCTTGGGCACCTGGTCGTGCCGCAGGATGGGGTAGCTGACCCAGTCGCGCGACAGCACCTTGCTGCGGTCCCAGCGCACCTGCTCCATGAGCGTGCGGCTGACGGTCTGGATCACGCCGCCTTCCACCTGGTTGACCGTGCCGTCCGGGTTGACCACCTGGCCGCAGTCGTGCGCCACGCTGACCCGTTCGACGCGGATCTCGCCGCTGCGGCGGTTCACCGCCACCTCGGCCACCGCCGCCACGTAAGTGCTGGAGTTGTTGTAGCGCAGGTAGGCCACGCCGCGTCCGCGGGCAATGTCGCCGGCGCCGGCGCCCGGGTTGAGCCCGACGCGCGACTGCCATCCGGCGCGTTCCAGCGCCTTGCGCAGCACCGCGACGCCGCGCGCATCCTTCAGGTGGCGCAGGCGGAACTCGGCGGGGTCGGCCTGGGCGGCGAACGCCAGTTCGTCGATGAAGCTCTCGTTGGCGAAGGAGTTTTCGATGCGGCCCGGGCTGCGCAGGTGCGCGCTGCGGAAGAAGGCCTGCTCCACGTGGCGCGTGTTGACCCGCACGTTGGGCAGGGCGTAGCCGATGCCGGAGTTCTGGAACAGGAAGCCGACCCAGTTGCCCGGCTTGGGCAAACCGGTTTCGGTGGCCGACAGCAGCGGGAAGTCCAGCGGCTTGAAGGCGACGATGTGGTTCAGCGCGATCCAGAAGTCGCCGTTCCAGGCCGTGATGTTGCCGGCGCCGTCCAGGGCCGCCTCGAAATCCATCGAGCGCGGCGGGCTCTTGGGCGCGCGCGCCGTCTCGTCGTCGCGCATCCATTGCACGCGCACCGGCTGGCCGGTCAGCGTGGCGATCAGCGCGGCGTCGGCGGCGGCGTCCTCGTGGCCGTTGCGGCCGTAGCAGCCCGAGCCTTCCAGGTACACGCAGCGGATCTTCTCGGGCGGCAGGCCGACGATGGGGGCGAGTTCGCTCACCAGCGAGTGGGTGGCCTGCGAGGCCGTCCACACCGTCAGTTCGCCGCCCTCCACCCGCGCCACCGCGCATGACGGGCCCGAGGAAGCATGCGTCTGCACCGCGAAGTCGTAGCGCGCCTTGAGCTTGCGCGGCGCGGCGGCCAGGGCCGCATCGACGTCGCCCACCTTCTGCGTGACGTCCTGCTTGGCCAGCGGCCGGCTGCGCCAGTGGTCGAAGACGGTGGCCGGGTCGGGCAGGCCCGTGCCAGGGCCCCATTGCGTCTTCATGGCGCGCATGGCCTTGATGGCGGCCCATTCGTCGCGCGCCACGACGGCCAGGAAGTCGCCCTTGCGCACCGTGCGCACGAAGCCCCGCACCTTGCGGGCGGCGCCATCGTCGAAGGCCAGCAGCGGCGCACCCAGGTCCTCCGGGCGCAGCACGCGGGCATGCAGCATGCCGGGCAGCCGGAAGTCGTGCACGTAGGTGAACTCCCCGGTGACCTTGCCGGGGATGTCGACCCGGCGGATCGACTGGCCGATCACCTTGCATTCGGCGGCTTTCTTGAGCACCGCCTTCTCGTCGACCTGCAGCGCGAGCGGCTGGCCGGCGACCAGCTGGGCGTAGGTCAGGCGGGCGTCGCCACTGCGGGCGCGGACGGCGCCGTCGGCGGTGAGCAGTTCCGTCGCCGGCACGCCCAGGCGCGCAGCGGCGCGCTCCAGCAGCATGGCGCGCGCCGTGGCGCAGGCGCGGCGCAACTCGGTGCCACCCTGCGCAATGGTGAGGTTGGCGCCGGTGATCCACTGGTCCGGCGTCGTGCCGGTGTCGCCCATCACGAGGGTGATGCGCTCGAACGGCAGGTCGAGTTCCTCGGCGGCGAGCTGCGCCAGGGCGGTGCGGGTGCCGGTTCCCAGGTCCACCTTGCCGACATGGATGGTCGCGTCGCCGTCGGGGCCGAGCGCGACGAAGCTTTCCACCAAATTCTTGGCGACGGCCTTGCGCGGTGCCAGCGCCGCGCTGCCGGCGGCTTGCGCGGGCGCGAACCGGAAGCCGACGACCAGGGCGCCGCTGAGGGCGGCGGTGCGGGCGAGGAACTGGCGGCGGGAAGCAGGAGCAACGATGTTCATGGCGTGCTCCTCAGGCGCTGACCGGCTGGCCCGAGGCGCGCTGCACGGCGCGCACGATCCGCTGGTGGGTTCCGCACCGGCACAGGTTCATCGCGAGGCCCTCGCGGATCTGCTGCTCGGTCGGCCGCGGCGTGCGCTTCAGCAGGTCCGCCGCCTGCATGATCATGCCGTTGATGCAGTAGCCGCACTGGGCCGCCTGCTCGTCGATGAAGGCCTGCTGCAGGGCTGAGGGACGAGCGCTCGAACCCAGGCCCTCCAGGGTCGTCACCCGGCGCGCGCCGACCGCGGAGACCGGCATCACGCAGGAGCGGAACGCCTGGCCGTCGAGGTGGACGGTGCAGGCGCCGCACTGCCCCAGGCCGCAGCCGAACTTGGGGCCGTGCAGTTCGAGCTGGTCGCGCAGCACGTACAGCAGCGGTGTATCGGGCTCGGCCTCCACCTTCTGGGTGCGGCCATTGAGCTGGAGCTGGTAGCGGGGCATGGGTCGTCTCCTCGGGGTTGGGGTTGCTTGCGCTGCCGGGCGGCCTCAGGCGCCGGCGGGATCGCGCGCCAGCGCGCGCTCGCGGATCGCTTCGAAGTCGGCCGGCCGCGGATGCAGGTCCAGCCTTGGGCCGGCCTTGACGATCTGGCTCGGGATGTCGTGGCCGATCAGCGCCGGCAGGCGCGCGGCGGCGGCCAGCAGGCGCGGCAGGTCGATGCCGGTGTCGTAGCCCATGAGGGCCAGCGCATGCGCGATTTCCTCGGTGCACACGTTGCCCGACGCGCCGGGCGCGTAAGGGCAGCCACCGATGCCGCCGAAGCTGGCGTCGAAGCGATCGGCGCCGGCATCGAGGGCCGCCAGCACGTTGGCCAGGCCCATGCCGCGCGTGTTGTGGAAATGCAGGGTCAGCTCGGTGCCGGGCCAGCGGGCGCGGAAGGCCTCGGTCAGCTGCGCCACCTGGGTCGGATAGGCCATGCCGGTGGTGTCGCAAAGCGTCACGCCGTGCGCGCCCAGCTGCTCGACGCAGCGGCCGCACCAGTCCAGCACGCCGGCGCTATCCACATCGCCCTCCATCGGGCAGCCGAAGGCGCAGGAGAGCGAGACGTTGACGGCGACGCCGGCGCCGCGCGCCACCGCGGCCACTTCCGCCAGTCCGGCGAAGGACTGCTCGCGCGTCATCCGCAGGTTGGACAGGTTGTGGCTTTCGGTGGCCGACATCACCAGGTTCAGTTCGTCGGCGCGCGACTCGATGGCGCGCTCGGCGCCGCGCACGTTGGGCACCAGCGCGCTGTAGACCACCTCGGGCGCGCGCCGGATCTCGCGCAGCACCTGCTCGGCGTCGCGCAGCGCGGGGATCGCCTTGGGCGAAACGAAGGCCGTGACCTCGATCTTCGCCAGGCCGGCTGCGGACAGCGCGTCGACCAGCGCCACCTTGTCGGGCGTCGGCACGAAGGCGGACTCGGCCTGCAGGCCGTCGCGCGTGCCCACCTCCTGCAGATAGACGCGGCGGCCGGCGCCGCGCCAGACGCTGGATGCGCTCATGCCACCACCTTCCTTTCGCGCAGGGCCGCGATGTCGCCGGCCGCAAAACCGAGCTCCTGCAGCACCGCATCGGTGTCATCGCCCAGCCTGGGCGCCGAGGAGCGCACGCTGCCCGGCGTGCCGAGCAGCTTGGGCACGATGCCGGGCACTTCCAGCTCGTGGCCGTCGCGCGTCTTCTGCTTCCGGATCATGTCGCGGGCCCGGTAGTGCGGGTCCTCCACGATGTCGCGGGCGGTGTAGACGCGGCCGGCCGGCACCTTGGCCGCGCCCAGCACCTGCAGCACCTCCGTGACGCCGCGCGACTGCGTCCAGGCCTCGATCGCGCGGTCCAGTTCTTCCACGCGTGCCACCCGGCCCGCGTTGTCGGCGAGCGCCGGATCGGCGCCGAGGTCTTCGCGTCCGATCGCCTGCATGAGCCGCTTGAAAATGCTGTCGCCGTTGCCGGCGATCAGCACCACGCCGTCGCTGCAGCGGTAGGCGTTCGAGGGCGCGATGCCCGGCAGCGCCGAGCCGGCCGGCTCGCGCACCGCGCCGAAGGCGCTGTACTCGGGCACCAGGCTCTCCATCACGTTGAACACGGCCTCGGTCAGGGCGACGTCGATCACCTGGCCGCGCCCGCCGTTGACCTTGCGGTGGTACAGCGCCGTCAGCACGCCGATGGTGCCGTGCAGCGCGGCCAGCGTGTCGCCGATCGAGATGCCGCAGCGCACCGGCACCCGGCCCGGCTCGCCGGTCAGGTGGCGCAGGCCGCCCATGGCCTCTCCGATCGCGCCGAAGCCCGGGAGGTCGCGGTAAGGGCCGGTCTGGCCGTAGCCCGAGATGCGCAGCATCACCAGGCCGGGGTTGTCGCGCGCGAGCTCCTCGTACGACATGCCCCAGCCCTCGAGCGTGCCGGGGCGGAAGTTCTCGATCAGCACGTCGGCGCCGGCGATCAGCTGGCGCGCGATCGCCTGGCCTTCCGGGCTGCGCAGGTCGAGCGCGAGCGAGCGCTTGTTGCGCGACTGGACCTGCCACCACACCGAGGTGCCGTCCTGGATCAGGCGCCAGTTGCGCAGCGGGTCGCCCGCGCCGGGCGGCTCGATCTTCACCACGTCGGCGCCGAAGTCGCCCAGGGTCTTGCCGGCGAAGGGACCGGCGATCAGCTGGCCCATCTCCACCACCTTCAGTCCGGCCAGTGCGCCGGGTGCGAGTTGCGGAAGGTCCATGGCGGCCTCAGTCGACGGTCGCGCCGGATTCCTTGACGATCCTGGCCCAGCGCGGCAGGTCGTCGTGCACCACGGTCGCCAGCTGCGCGGCACTTTCCTTCCAGGGTTCGGTGCCGACGCCGGCCAGCTTCTCCTGCACGTCCTTGCTGTCCAGCGCCTTGTTCACCGCCACCTGCAGCTGCTCGATGACGGCCTTGGGCGTGCCGGCCGGCGCGAACAGCGCGTACCAGGGCGTGGAGCCGAAGCCCTTGACCGTTTCGCCGATGGTGGGCGAATCCGGCAGAGCGCCGACCCGCTTCTCGTTCACCACGCCCAGCACCTTGAGCTTGCCGCTGCGGATGAACTGCAGCGAAGACGGCAGGCTCTGCACCGAGAGCTGCACCTGGCCGGCCACCACGTCGGTGACGGCGGCCGAGGCGCCCTTGTAGGGCACGTGGACCAGCTCGATGCCGGTGGCCTTGCCCAGCATCTCGCCGATCAGGTGGTTCAGCGTGCCGTTGCCGGCGGAGGCGATCATGTACTTGCCGGGGCTCTTCTTCGCCAGCGCCACCAGCTCGCTGACGTTCTTCGCCGGGAAGGACGGATTGGCCACCAGCACGTAGCCCGCGGTCGCGACGCCGGCCACCGGCTCGAAGTCCTTCACCGGGTCGAAGCCCACGTTCTTGTACAGCGAGGGATTGATCACCTGGGTGCTGTTGGTGGTGAGCATCAGCGTGTAGCCATCGGGCTTGGCCTTGGCGACGTAGGCGGTGCCCACGTTGCCGCCGGCGCCGGGCCGGTTGTCGACGATGAACTGCTGGCCCAGCTGCTCCGAGATCTTCTGGGCGACGACGCGCGCGATGGCGTCGTTGGCGCCGCCGGCGGCCTGCGGCACGACGACGGTGACGGGGCGGCTCGGATACTTGTCCTGGGCCTGGGCGAGGCCGCAGGCGGCGGCGCAGGCAGCCAGCACGAGGGCAGCACGGCGGGTGGCGAGCATGGTTTGTCTCCTTGGGAAGGTCAGGTGAACAGCCGGGGCCGCGGGTGTCTCGCGGCTTGCACGCAAGTCTAGGAAGCCCCGCCTCCCGGCGGAATGACGCAGCGTGGAAGCCAGCTTTCGCGGACCACGAAAGCTGGGGCGGGTTTACCCTCTTCGCGCCGCCTGGCGCCGGTCCTCGAAATGATCGAGCAGGCTGCGTACCGGGCGCGCCAGCGCGGCCAGGTCGCGCACCCCCAGCAGCAGTTCGCGGTCCACCCAGGGGTCGGTCAGCTCCAGCTTGTGCAGGCCGAGCGCCTGCACCAGCGGCTGCACCGCCGCATCCGGCAGCACGGCGATGCCGAGGCCGGCGGCCACCATCTGGCACATGGCGTCGAAGCTGCGCACCTGGATGCGGATGCGCAGCGGCTTGCCCAGGTGGCCGCCCTCCAGCGCCAGCCGCTGCGCCAAGGAAGTCCGCCCGGACAGGCTGACGAACTCGTAGTCCATCGCTTCCGCGAAGGCGACCCGCGGCCGCGAAGCGAGGGCGTGCCCGGGCGGCACCACCAGCACCAGGCGGTCGCTGCGAAAAGGAACGGTCTGTAGGCCCAGCGTCGGCGTGCGTTCCGCGAAGATGCCCAGGTCGGCTCGCCCTTCGAGCACCGCCAGCACTACTTCGTGGCTGTCGGCCTCGTTCAGCGCGATGCGGATGCCCGGCTGCACGGCGGCGAAAGCGGCCAGGTCCGCCGGAAGGAACTGGGTGATGGCCGACGTGTTCGCCCACAGGCGCACCACGCCCAGGACGCCCCGGGCATGGTCGGACAAGTCGGCCGCCAGCTGGTCGATGTCGCCCAGGATGCGCACGGCATGGCGGTGCAGGGCCTCGCCCGCGGCGGTCAGCTTGACCCCGCGCGAATGGCGCTCCAGCAAAGGGGCGCCGACCGCGGCCTCGAGGTCGGACATGCGCTTGCTGGCTGCACCCAAGGCCATGTGGGTGAGCTCGGCGCCCTTGCTGATGCTGCCCGTGCGCACGACCCGCGTGAACAGGGACAGCGAGACGAGGTCGAGGCGATGGAGGTTCATGGCGCGACCGGCCCATTGTGCCGGAGCGCCGGCGGCGGCCGGCACGGCGATGGCTATCGCCGCCATCGCCAATACCAAGTGGCGCGCCGGCGGACCTGCCCACAGAATTTCCCTTCCCCCCGCTCACGAACCCACCCCCAGGATCTGCCCATGGACGAAAAGACAAGCCCATCGAAATGCCCTTTCAGCGCCGCCGCCGGCGTGGGCACCACCAACCGTGACTGGTGGCCGCGCCAGCTGCGCCTGGACCTGCTGCACCAGCACTCCCCCAGGTCCGATCCGCTGGGCGGCGCGTTCGATTACGCCGAGGCCTTCGAGAGCCTCGACCTGGCGGCCCTCAAGAAGGACCTCGCCGCGCTGATGACGGATTCGCAGGACTGGTGGCCGGCCGACTTCGGCCACTACGGGCCGTTCTTCGTCCGCATGGCCTGGCACAGCGCCGGCACCTACCGCATCGGAGACGGACGCGGCGGCGCCGGCCGCGGCCAGCAGCGCTTCGCGCCCCTCAACAGCTGGCCCGACAACGTGAGCCTCGACAAGGCCCGCCGCCTGCTGTGGCCCATCAAGCAGAAGTACGGCCAGAAGATCTCCTGGGCCGACCTGATGGTTCTCACCGGCAACGTGGCCCTGGAGACCATGGGCTTCAAGACCTTCGGCTTCGCCGGTGGCCGTCCCGACGTGTGGGAGCCCGACCAGGACGTGTACTGGGGCCGCGAGACCAAGTGGCTCGGCGGCGACGAGCGCTACTCGCGCGGCTCGCCGGGCGCCGCCGAAGACCATGGCGTGCTGGTCAAGGACGACGACAGCGAGGTGCCGCACACCCGCGATCTCGAGAACCCGCTCGCGGCGGTGCAGATGGGCCTCATCTACGTCAACCCGGAAGGCCCGGACGGCAAGCCCGACCCGCTCGCAGCGGCCGCCGACATCCGCGACACCTTCGCCCGCATGGCCATGGACGACGAAGAGACCGTCGCCCTGATCGCCGGCGGCCACACCTTCGGCAAGACCCATGGCGCGGGCCCCGCCGACAACGTGGCGGAAGAGCCGGAGGCGGCCGGCCTCGCGGCCCAGGGCTTCGGCTGGCACAACCGCTTCGGCAGCGGCAAGGGCGCCGACACCATCACCAGCGGCCTGGAAGTGACCTGGACCACCACGCCCACGCGCTGGAGCAACAACTTCTTCGAGAACCTGTTCGGCTTCGAGTGGGAACTGACGAAGAGCCCAGCGGGCGCGCACCAGTGGGTGGCGAAGAACGGGGCCGGCGCCGGCACGATTCCGCACGCCCACGACCCGGCCCGGCGCCTGGCGCCGACCATGCTGACCACCGACCTCGCGCTGCGCGTGGATCCGGCCTACGAGCGCATCTCGCGCCGCTTCCTGGCCAACCCCAACGAGTTCGCCGGTGCCTTCGCGCGCGCCTGGTTCAAGCTCACGCACCGCGACATGGGCCCGCGCGCGCGCTACCTCGGCCCCGAGGTGCCGGCCGAAGAACTGGTCTGGCAGGACCCGGTGCCGGCAGTCGACCACCCGCTGGTCGATGCGCAGGATGTCGCGGAGCTGAAGCAGAAGGTCCTGGGCTCCGGCCTCACGGTGGGCCAGCTGGTGTCCGTTGCTTGGGCGTCGGCCTCCACCTTCCGGGGCTCCGACAAGCGCGGCGGCGCGAACGGCGCGCGCATCCGGCTCGCGCCGCAGAAGGATTGGGCCGTCAACCAGCCGCAGCAACTGCAAAAGGTGCTGCAGGTGCTGGAGGGCGTGCGCGAGGACTTCAATGGGCGACAGGCCGATGGCAGGAAGATCTCGCTGGCCGACCTGATCGTGCTGGCGGGCGGCGCCGCGGTGGAGCAGGCCGCCAAAGCCGCGGGACACGAGATCGCCGTGCCCTTCACCCCGGGCCGCACCGACGCCTCGCAGGCGCAGACCGACGTGCAGTCCTTCGCGCCGCTCGAACCGGTCGCCGACGGCTTCCGCAATTTCCAGAAGACCCGCTATGCCGTGCCGGCCGAAGCGCTGCTGGTCGACCGCGCCCAGCTGCTGACGCTGAGCGCGCCGGAGATGACGGTGCTGGTCGGCGGGTTGCGGGTGCTGGGTGCGAATGCGGACGGGAGCCGCAGCGGTGTCTTCACCGGCAAGCCCGGCACGCTCGGCAACGATTTCTTCGTCAACCTGCTGGACATGCGCACGGAATGGAAAGCGACCTCCGACGCGCAGGACCGCTTCGAGGGCCGCGACCGCCAGACCGGGGAGCTGCGCTGGACCGCCACGCGGGTGGACCTGGTGTTCGGCTCGAACGCGCAGCTGCGCGCCATCGCCGAGGTCTATGCGAGCGCCGATGGCCGGAAGAAGTTCGTCGAGGACTTCGTGGCCGCGTGGACCAAGGTGATGAACCTGGACCGCTTCGACCTGAAGCGGAGCTGAAACGAAAAAGCCCGCCGGGAGGCGGGCTTTCGGCAGCGCGCAATAGCGCTAGTGCGCCGTGGGCGAGGTCCTCACCCCGATCCACTGCAGGCCTTCCTGCAGTGCGTATTCGGCGGCCTGCAGCTGGGACTGGAACAGTTTCGTCAGGCGCACCACGCGGTCGGTGGTGGCGGAGCCGGAGCCCGAGCGGATGGAGACGGAGCTGGCGTACCAGCCGTTCTCCAGGGCCTTGACGAGGGGAGAGATGAGGTACTTGCCCACGGTGGTGGGCAGGGGATGCTTGTTCTGGATGACTTTCTTTCTGGGAGCGAGGCGTCAGCGGCGAGCCGGGCGATAAGCCGGGCGCGGCGCACCGCCGGTGCGGGGAGGCAGGTGCCGGAACATGATCCGGCCCTTGTTCAGGTCGTAGGGCGACAGTTCGAGGCTGACGTCGTCGCCGGCAATGATGCGGATGCGGTGCTTCTTCATCTTGCCGCCGGTATAGGCGATCAGCTCGTGGCCGTTTTCCAGGATCACGCGGCAGCGCGAGTCGGGCAGCACTTCCGCCACCTTGCCGCGCATTTCGATGAGTTCTTCCTTGGACATGGAATCCTTGCAATGGAAACCCGGCCAGGAAGCACGAAGGCTTGCCACGCGGAGTGCGCGACGCGGTCGGGTTTTGGGGGTTTGGCCGGCGTACGGGCCGGGGCGTGCAGTGCTGGCGTCAGGGACCTCGCGCGGAGGGCCAGGACTGCTTGGTGCGTGCAGCTGATGCAGCGGCACCCGTGTATTGTACCGCTTTACGCACGAGCGTGCAGGGCGCGCCCACGGCGCGCGCGAAGCGGCTAGAGTGGCGCGGCATGGAAGCCCACGACCTGCACCAGATTGCCGTAGCCGCCATGCGCGCGCGCGGCCTGCTGCCCACCTTCGCACCGCAAGCCCTGCAGGAAGCCGCCGCTGCTTCGCGCACCGGTCCCGCCACCGACGCGGCGATCCGCGACCTGCGGCACCTGCCCTGGTTCTCGATCGACAACGACGACACGCAGGACCTCGACCAGCTGAGCGTGGCCGAGGACCTGCCGGCCGGCGCCGCGCGCTTGATGGTCGCCGTGGCGGACGTCGATGCGATGGTGCGGCCGGGCGGCCCGGTCGATGACCATGCCGCGACCAACACGACCTCGGTCTACACGGCCGCGGGCGTGTTCCCGATGCTGCCGGAGATCCTGTCGACCGACCTCACCTCGCTGCACGAAGGGCGCGAGCGCCTCGCCGTCGTCGTCGACATGCAGGTCCAGGCGGACGGCACGGTCAGCGCCTCGGAGATCTACCGCGCGGCGGTGCTCAATCGGGCCAAGCTCACCTACGACGGCGTCTCGGCCTGGCTCGATGGCGCGGCGCCGCTGCCGCCGCAAGCCGCGTCGGTGCCGCAGCTGGAACAGCAGCTGCGGCTGCACGATGCGTTGGCGGGGCGGCTGCGGCAATGGCGCTTCCAGCGCGGCGCGCTGGACCTGAAGACGGTGTCGCCGCGGCCGGTGTTCGACGCGGCCGGCTTGCTCGTCGACCTGCGCGCCGACGAGAAGAACCGCGCCAAGGACCTGATCGCCGACCTGATGATCGCCACCAATGCGGCGGCCGCGCGCTTCCTCGCGCACCATGGCTTCCCCTCGCTGCGCCGCTTCCTGCAGGCGCCGCGGCGCTGGGAGCGCATCGTGGCGCTGGCGGCCACGCACGGCGCGCAATTGCCGGCGACGCCCGACGCGGTGGCGCTCGACGCCTTCCTGCGTGCGCGCCGCGCGGCCGATCCCGACGGCTATGCCGACCTGTCGCTGGCGGTGGTGAAGCTGCTGGGCGCGGGCGAATACGGCGCGGCGCCGCCGGAGGCGACCGCCCTGCCCGGTCACTTCGGCCTGGCGGTGAACGACTATGCGCATTCGACCGCGCCGAACCGGCGCTTTCCGGACCTGGTCACGCAGCGCCTGCTGAAGGCGGCGCTGGCCGGCGCTGCGCCGCCCTACGACGCCGCGGCGCTCGCCGAAATCGCGCGCCACTGCACGCTGCAGGAAGACAACGCCAACAAGGTGGAGCGGCAGGTGCTGAAGGCGGCCGCGGCCTTCCTGCTGCACGGGCGCATCGGCGAGCGCTGGCAGGCGATCGTCACCGGCGCGGCGGCGAAAGGGACCTTCGTGCGCATCCACGCGCCGCTGGTGGAAGGGCGGGTGGTGCGCGGGTTCGAAGGGCTCGACGTGGGCGATGCGGTGGGCGTGCGCCTCGTGGCGGTCGATCCGGAGCAGGGCTACATCGATTTCGAGCGGGCGTGACGAGGTAGCGGGCCAGTCAGGCTTGCAACCGCTGCCGCAGCACGCGGTGCAGGATCTTGCCCGTGGCCGTGCGCGGCATGTCGGCGTCGGCGAGGAACAGCACCGACTGCGGGCACTTGAAGCCGGCCAGGCGCTCGCGGCACCAGGCGCGCAGTTCGTCGGCGCCGGCCTGTTCGCCCTGGTGCAGCACCACCACCGCCTGCACCGCCTCGCCCCATTTCGCGTGCGGCACGCCGATCACGGCCACGTCCTTCACCTTGGGATGGGCGCCCAGCACGCCTTCGACCTCCGACGGATAGATGTTCTCGCCGCCGCTGATGATCATGTTGCTCTTGCGGTCCACCAGCCAGATGTAGCCGTCGGCGTCGCGCCGCGCCATGTCGCCCACCGAGCACCAGTCGCCGCGGAAGGCCTCGGCGGTCTTGTCGGTGTTCTTCCAGTAGCCGTCGAAGGCATAGGGGCTGCGCGAGAACAGTTCGCCCACCTCGCCGTCGGCCACCTCGCGGCCGTCCTCGTCCAGCAGCCGGATCGCGCCGCTGCCGGCCCATTCGCGCCCGACCGAGCCGAGCCGGTCGATCTGCTCGTGGGGACGCAGCAGCGTCACCCAGCCCGCTTCGGTGGAGCCGTACAGCTCGTACAGCTTGCCGTTGCGGAAGAACTCCAGGATGCCCAGCTTGGTGTCGCGGCGCGCGGGCGCCGAGGAGATCATCAGCTTGCCGACGCTGGCCACGTCGTACTTGCGCTTCACCTCCTCGGGCAGCGCCAGCAGCATGATGTAGTGCGTGGGCACCAGCGACGTGAAGGTCACCTTCTCGTGCGCCAGCGTGGCCAGCAGCGCCTCGGGGTCGAAGCTGCGCCTGTCGTCGACCACGATGGTGGCGCCGAGGTGGATGAAGGTCGTGCCGAAGTACAGCGAATTCGCATGGCACAGCGGCATCACGAGCAGGCCGGTGTCGTCGCGGCTGAAGCCCATCTCCAGCGCGGTGGCCAGCGCGATCAGGCTGCTGCCTTCGTGGCTGCGGACCACGCCCTTGGGCCGCCCGGTGGTGCCGGAGGTGTACATGAGTGCACAGGTGTCGGCGGGCGCGACCGGCGGAAACACGCGTCCGGCGTCAGCGCCGGCCAGCAGCTGCTCGTAGCCGGTCCAGCCGCCGGTGGGCGGCTCGCCCAGCACGATGTGGCAGGCCGTGGGCATGGCCAGCTCGCCGCGGATGGCGTCGACGGTGCCGCAGAACTCGCGGCCCGCGATCAGCGCGCCGACTTCCGCGTGGCCGGCGATGTAGGCGATCTCGGGCGCGGTCAGGCGGAAGTTGATCGGCACTGCCACCAGCCCGGCACGCGCCAGGCCGACGTAGATCTCCATCCATTCCAGGCAGTTGTAGGCGAGCACGGCCACCCGGTCGCCGGGGGCCAGGCCCAGGCCGAGCAGGCCCGCGGCCAGGCGCGTGGCCCGCGCGTCCCACTCCGCATAGGTGAGGGACCGCCGGGAATCGCGCGCGCCCAGCTTGCGCGGCGTGAGGCGGGCGTGGGCGGCGACGGCGTCGGCCAGGGTCAGCAGTCGGTTCATGGTCGGGCTTCCGGGTTGAAATAAATTCAGAACTCTGAATTCAGAATGCGCTATTATGCAAACCAGCCCGGCGCCGGCAAGCGCCGTTCATCGCCAGCCACCCCCGCCCCATGGAGCGCCCATGCCCCTGATGCCCCTTTCCGACCAGTCCGCGGCCGCCGTCATCGCCCGGTTCCTCAAGCAGCGCGGCGTGCAGCGCGTCTACGGCCTGTGCGGCGGCCATGTGATGCCGATCTGGATGCGGCTGGACGCCGAGGGCATCCGCATCGTCGACGTGCGCGACGAGCGCGCGGCGGTCTACATGGCACATGCCGAGGCCCAGCTCACCGGCGGCCTGGGCGTGGCGCTGGTCACCGCGGGACCGGGGGTCACCAACGCCATGACCGGGATCGCCAATGCGCACGTGGCGCGCGCGCCGGTGCTGGTGCTGTCGGGCGTGCCGCCGCGGCCGCAGGAGAACCGGGGCGCGCTGCAGGACATCGTGCATACCGACCTGGTCCGCTCCATCACGCGTTACGCGCGCACGGTGCGCGAGCCGGCGCTGGTGCTGCAGGAACTGGACGAAGCCGTGGCGCGCGCGCAGGGCCAGGGCGGCGAGCCTGGCCCGGTGTACCTCGACTTCCCGGTGGACACGCTGCGCGCCGAAGTGCCCGCCGCGGTGCAGCTGCCGGAACACTTCGCCGCCAAGCCAGCACGCCGCAGCGCGCCCGATCCGGTCGACGTGCAGGCGGCGGTCGATCTGCTCTTCTCCGCGCGCCGGCCGCTGGTGATCTCGGGCCGCGGGGCCGAGGGCGCGGGCGACGCGCTGGCGCGCCTGCTCACGCGCCTGCAGGCGCCTTACCTCGACACCGGCGAGAGCCGCGGCCTGGTGCCCGAAGACCATCCTTCGGTGGTCGCCGCGATGCGGGGCACGGTGATGGGCCAGGCGGACCTGGTCGTGACGGTGGGGCGCCGGCTCGACTTCCAGCTGGCCTACGGCTCGCCGGCGGTGTTCGGCGAGGCGAAGTTCCTGCGCATCGCCGACTGCGCCGCCGAACTGCGCGACAACCGCCGCGGCGCCGTCGAACTGCTGGCCACGCCCGCGCTGGCGCTCGAAGCGATCCTGGCCGCCGCGGGCAAGCGCGAGCCCGCCACCGACCTCGCCTGGGCGCGCGGCCTGCGCGACAAGCACTGCGAGCGTTCCGACAAGCTGGCATCGACCATGCGCAACGCGCCGGCGGGCAGCGACGGCCGCATGCATCCCAACCGCGTGCTGGCCGCGCTGCGCGACGCCTTGCCCGCTGACGCCGTGGTGGTCGCCGACGGCGGCGATTTCCTCAGCTTCGCCCGCGTCGGCCTGCCCGCCAGCACCTATCTCGACCCCGGCTCGCTGGGCTGCATCGGCGTGGGCACGCCCTTCGGCGTGGCAGCCAGCCTGGCCTGTCCCGGCAAGACGGTGGTGGTGGCCACCGGCGACGGCGCCTTCGGCTTCAACGCGATGGAGTTGGACACCGCGGTGCGGCACCAGGCGCCCGTGCTGGTCGTGGTGGCCAACAACGGCTCCTGGGCCATCGAGGTGCGCGACCAGCAGGAAACCCACGGCAAGGTGGTGGGCACGCGGCTGCAATATGCCGACCATGCGGCGATGGCGCGCGCCTTCGGCATGCACGGGGAGCGCGTCGAGAAGGCGGAAGACCTGCCCGGCGCGATCCGGCGCGCCCTGGCCAATCGCCCTGCCCTCCTCGACGTGGTGGTCACGCCCGAAGCGGCATCGTCCGATGCCAAGTCCGGCCTCGCCTGGGTGCCGGACCTGCAGCCGCTCGCGGCCTGGGACGAGGCCGAGCGCGCCTGGCGTTACGATCGACGTCCATGATGAAGACCCTGGAGACCGCGCCCAGCCTGGTGGAACAGGTGCGCGACGCGATCCTCGCCGAGATCGCGTCGGGCAAGCTGCTGCCCGGGGCGCGCATCATCCAGGAGCAGATCGCGCAGGAGCTGGGCGTGTCGCGCCAGCCGGTGCAGCAGGCGCTGGTGGTGCTGCGCAACCTGGGCGTGCTGCGCGATGCGCCCGGGCGCGGGCTGCAGGTGGCGCCGCTGGACCTGCAGCACGTGCGCGACATGTACGACGTGCGCGCGGTGCTGGAGGGCCTGGCCTTCCGCAAGGCCGCCGAGCGCAACGCGAAGGAAGCGGCTGCGCGCGGCCCGGCGCTGATCCGCGCCGGCCGCAAGGCGGTGGCCAAGGGCTCGGTGGCCGACATGATCGCGGCCGACATGGCCTTCCACGATTTCGTCTACGAACTGTCCGAGAACCCGCTGGTCGGCCCGGCGATGGACACGCACTGGACCAACACGCAGCGCGTGATGGGCGAAGTGCTGATGCGCGACGAGAAGCCGCGCGACATCTGGGACCAGCACGAGGAACTGCTGCAGGCGCTGGCCGCCGGCGACGGCGAGCGCGCGGAAGCGCTTGCGCGCCGTCACATCCAGCAGGCCGCCGATTTCATGATCGAGCGGCTGCGGAAAGAGACTACGGGCCCTTGATCCCCGGGGGAAGCCGCGGTTCGGCTGCGCGCTCACCAACGGCCTACGGGGGCCACGCCTGTTCGTAGGCCGTGGTGAGCGCGCAGCCGAACCGCGGCAGGCCCGATCAACGCGCCCCGGCCTTTTCGACGTCCAACGCGATCAACACCGGCATCTCCGCTCCCAGCTTGAACCGCGCCACCTGCGCGAGCAACGCCGCGGCCTGGTCGCGCATCGCTTCGGTGGCTGCCGACGCCTGTTCCACCAGCGTGGCGTTCTGCTGCACCACCTGGTCCATCTGCGTGATGGCGGTGTTCACCTGCAGGATGCCGGCGCTCTGCTCCTGGCCGGCGGCGGCGATGTCGGCGATCAAGGTGCTCACCTCGCGCACCGAAGCGACGATGTCGCGCATCGTCGCGCCGGCGGCATCGACCAGCCCCGTGCCGGCCTGCACGCGGCCGACCGAGTCGCCCACCAGCTGCTTGATCTCCTTGGCCGCCTGCGCGCTGCGCTGCGCCAGCGAACGCACTTCGGCCGCCACCACGGCGAAGCCGCGGCCCTGCTCGCCGGCGCGCGCGGCTTCCACCGCGGCGTTCAAGGCGAGGATGTTGGTCTGGAAAGCGATGCCGTCGATCACGCCGATGATGTCGCCGATGCGCCGGGAAGCATCGGCGATGCCTTCCATGGTGCGCACCACCTCACCCACCGCAGCGCCGCCGCGCAGCGCGACGTCGGACGCACCTTGCGCGAGCTCGCTGGCGCGGCGCGCATGCTCGGCGTTCTGCGCCACCATCGAGGTCAGTTCTTCCAGCGACACCGCGGTCTCTTCCAGCGTGCTGGCCTGTTCCTCGGTGCGCTGCGAGAGATCGAGGTTGCCCTGCGCGATCTGGCTGCTGGTGTCGGCCACCAGGCGCGCGCCCCCGGCCACCTCACCCACCAGCGTGCGCAACTCGCGCGTCATGCCGGCCAGCGCCTGCAGCAGGCGCGCGGTCTCGTCGCGGCCGGCCGTCTCCATCTCCTCGCTCAGGTCACCGCCGGCGATGCGCCCGGCCGCGGCGCTGGCGCGCGACAGCGGCCGCACGATGACGCGGCTCATGAACAGTGCCGCCGCGATCGACGCGACCACGGCCGCGGCCAGCAGCGCCAGCAGCACCAGCAAGGCGTGGCGGAACTCCGCCGCGGCGGCTTCGAGGCTGTCGTCGGTGAGCTTCTTTTCCAGCAGCACCAGGTCCTGCAAGGTCTTGAGGGACGCTTCGAAGCTGCCCTCCGCAGCCTGCATCAGTGCGGCGCCGGCGGCCGCGTCGGAACCGCCCATGATCGCTTCCTCGACGTGCTTGCGGTATTCCGCCAGCTGCGGCAGCACGGCGTCGATGCGCGCGCGCTCCTCGTCCACCAGGTAGGGCTGCGCGCGGAAGCCGGTCAGGTAGCCCGACACGCCGTCGATGCGATCGAGGATGGAGCCGGACACCTTCTGCAGGCGCTCCTCGTTGATGCCGGCCCGGCCGGCGAACAGGCGGTAGGCGGCCGCGTGCGCGATGCTCACGTTCTGCGACGCATCGGTGGCGGCTTCGACGGCGGAGCGGCGCTGCGTGGCGAGCTCCTCGATGGCCGTGTTCTGCCGGGTGACGACGTTGTAGCCGAGGGCGCCGAACGCGACCAGGAACAGGATGGCCACGAAAGGCGCCACCAGGATCTTCTGCCAGACCTTCATCGAATCGGACCCGTGCTTGGAGGGCCCCGATTTTCGCCCGGGGCCAAGGCTGCTTTCCCCCTCGTGGGCGGGGGGCGGCGTGACAAACTGCGCGCCGCCCCGAGGGGGAATCCCCTAAAGGCAGCGCGCGTCGTAGGACAGCGTCAATCGCCCTTGATGCCTGCGGATTTGATGAGACGCGAGTTTTCCGCGGACTCCGCGGCGATCTCGCGCGCGAACTCCTTGACGCTGCCGCCGGTGGGAACGTTGTCGCTGGCGATCATGCGGTTGCGCACGTCGGGGTGCTGCATGGCCGTGACGATCTCGCCGTGGATGCGATCGAGCAGGCGCTCGGGCAGCTTGGCCGGCGCGAACACGCCGAACTGCGAGGACAGGTTGGCCTTGGGGTAGCCGAGTTCGGCCAGCGTGGGCACCGTGGGCAGCGAGTCGAGCCGCTTGGGCGCGCCCACCGCCAGCGGACGCAGGCGGCCGCTCTTGATGTGTTCGGTGAGCGTGGGGCCGGCGTTGATCGACAGGACCTCGAACTGGCCGCTGAGCGCATCGGTCAGTTGCTGGCCGCCGCCCTTGTACGGCACGTGCACCATCTGCACCTTCGATTGCAGGGCGAGCTGCTCGAACATCAGGTGGCCCAGCGAGCCGTTGCCGGAGGTGGCCCAACGCACCGACTTGGGCCGGTCGCGGGCGCCGCCCATCAGGTCGCGGAAGTCGCGCGCACCGCTGGCGGGCGTGGCCAGCAGCAGCACCGGCGAGTACATCACGCTCACCACCGGGGTGAGGTCGTTGTCCGGGTCGTAAGGCACCTTGCCCAGGTAAGGGCTCAGCACCAGCGGGCTGATCGCGGAGAAGGCGAGCGTGTAGCCATCGGGCGCGGCCTTGGCAACGGCATCCATGCCGATGGTGCCGCTGGCGCCGGCCTTGTTGTCCACGATCACGGGCTGGCCGACCTGCTCCTTCAGGCGATCGGCCAGCGCGCGGGCGATGGCATCGGCGGTGCCGCCCGGCGGGTAAGGCACCACCAGCTTGATGGGACGGGTGGCATAGAGCGGCTGCGCCAGGGCAGGCAGCGCGGCGGCGGCGCCGGCCAGCAGCAGGGCGCGGCGGGAGAGTTCAGTGGTCATGGACGGTATTTTCGCTGGTCCCGGTCAGCCGCGCGGATGGTGCTGCGCATGCAGCTGCTTCAGCCTTTCGCGGGCGACGTGGGTGTAGATCGTTGTCGTGGAGATGTCCGCATGTCCTAGCAACATCTGGACCGCCCGCAAATCGGCGCCGTGGTTCAGGAGGTGCGTGGCGAAGGCGTGGCGCAAGGTGTGAGGCGACAGCGGCGCGGTGATGCCGGCCGTGGCCGCGTGCTTCTTGACGATCACCCAGAACATGGCGCGGGTCATGCCGGCGCCGCGCGCGGTGACGAACAGGTCCTCGGTCTGCTGGCCGGCGAGGATGGCCGGGCGCGACTCGGCCAGATAGCGCAGCAGCCAGTCGCGCGCCACCTGGCCGAATGGCACGAGGCGCTCCTTGCTGCCCTTGCCGGTGACGCGCAGCACGCCTTCGTTCATGCCGACCTCGAAGGTGCGCAGCGTGACGAGCTCGCTCACCCGCAGGCCGCTCGCGTACATCAGCTCCAGCATGGTGCGGTCGCGCAGGCCCAGCGGGGTGTCGACGTCGGGTGCGTCGAGCAGGCGCTCGACCTGGGCTTCCGAGAGAGTCTTGGGAACGCGCAGCGGCTGCTTGGCCGATTCGAGCCGCAGCGTGGGGTCGGCGGTGATCAGGCGTTCGCGCAGGGCCCAGCGGAAATAGCGCTTGAAGACGGTGAGCCGGCGGTTCGCGGAGGTGGCCTTGCTGCCGGCGTGGCGTGCCGCGAAGTAGCCGTGCAGGTCGGCCTCGCCGGTGGCCGGCAGCTGCAGCCCGCGCTCCTGCTGCAGCCACTTCGCGTAAAGCTCCAGGTCGCGCCGGTAGGCCGCCAGCGTGTTGCGCGCGAGGCCTTCCTCGAGCCAGAGGGCGTCGATGAAGGCGTCGATGGGGTCGGTCACGGTGGGCCGTCATCCCCGCGCAGGCGGGGATCCAGGGCGTTGAAGGGCGCGCGGCGCGCTCCCCCGGAAGCCCTGGGTTCCCGCCTGCGCGGGAATGACATCCTTAGTCCAGCTTCAGCTTCGCCTTGTCCACCACGCCCTTGTACACGTCGAACTCCGCCTTGATCTGCTGGGCGAACTGCTCGGGCGTGTTGCCGATGACGATGGAGCCGGTGTCCTCGATGCGCTTGCGCACGGCCGGGTCCTGCAGCGCCTTGACGACGGCCGCATGCACCTTCTCCACCACTTCCTTCGGCAGGCCCTTGGGGCCGACGATGCCGTAGTAGGCCAGGCGGTTCACCGGCTCGAGGCCGACTTCCTTGAAGGTCGGCACGTTCGGCAGTTCCTTCAGGCGCTGCGGCGCGGCCACCACGATGGGCACCAGCCGGTTTTCCTTGATGAAGGGCAGCGCGGACGGCAGGTTGTCGAAGATCATCGGCACTTGGCCGGCCACCGTGTCGTTCAGCGCCGGGCCCGCGCCGCGGTACGGGATGTGCGTGACGAAGGTGCCCGACATCGCCTTGAACAGCTCCATCTGCAGGTGGCCGATGCCGCCGGTGCCGGACGACGAGTACGAGTAGCGGCCCGGGTTCTTCTTCAGCACGTCGACGAAGGCCTTGTAGTCCTTGGCCGGGAACGCCGGGTTCACCGCGATCACGTTGGGCGTGGCGGCGATGTTGCTGATGGGCGTGAAGTCGGTGATCGGGTTGTACGGGATCTTCGGGTTGATCGCGGGGTTGGCGGCGGTGGTCGAGACCGTCGCGATGCCCAGCGTGTAGCCGTCCGGCGCTGCGCGGGCGGTGTCGGTGGCGCCCACCGAGCCGCCGCCGCCGGCCTTGTTCTCGACGATGACGCTGGTGCCCAGGGCCTTGCCCAGCGGGTCGGCCATGACGCGGGCGATGATGTCGGTGGTGCCGCCCGGGGCGAAGGGCACGGTCAGCTTCACGACTTTGTTGTTCGGATAGCCCTGCGCGAAGGCGGGGGCGGCCAGCACGGCCAGCACGCCCGACGTGGCGGCGATCCAGGAACGGCGGTTCATTCGTTGTCTCCTTGAAGGATGGAAGGCAAAAGACCGAGCATCCTAGTCCACCCAGGCTGACGCGCGGCTGTGGGTTTCCCATAAGGGTTGCCCCGGGGCCCGGGTATCCTCGCCAACGTGAATTTTGCCCAGCTGCTGCTCCCCGACTTCTCGCTGATCCTGTGCGGCTACCTGGTGTGCCGCTTCACGGCCCTCAATCGCGCCACCTGGGAGCAGGTCGAGGGGCTGGTGTACTTCTTCCTGTTCCCGGTGCTGCTGTTCCAGTCGATCGCGCGCACGCCGCTCGACGTGGGCGCGGTCTCGGGCCTGGCGGCCGCGGGACTGCTGCTGGGCGTGGTGGGCATCGGCCTGGCGTACAGCGTGCCCTGGTGGCCGGGCCTGCGCTCGCACATCGACGGCCGCGAGCATGCCGCCGCGGCGCAGGTGGCGTTCCGCTTCAACTCCTTCATCGCGCTGTCGGTGGCCGAGCGCATGCTGGGCGCGCAGGGGCTGCAGTTGATCGCGGTACTGATCGGCGTGTGCGTGCCGCTCTTCAACGTGGGCGCGGTGTGGCCGATGGCGCGCCATGCGAAGACCGGCTTCCTGGCGGCGCTGGTGCGCAATCCGCTGATCATCGCCACCTTCTGCGGGCTCGCCTTCAACCTGCTGGGCCTGAGGGTGCCGGGCTGGCTGGACCCGACGCTGAACCGCATCGGCGCTGCCTCCCTGGCGCTGGGCCTGATGGCGGCCGGCGCGGGGATGCAGTTCGGGCACCTGCTGCAGGCGAAGGCGCTGGGCGTGAGCGTGCTGGCGATCCGCCACCTGCTGCTGCCGCTGGCGGCGGCGGCCATCGCCTGGGCGCTGAAGCTCGATCCGGCGCAGCGCACGGTGCTGCTGGCTTTTTCAGCGTTGCCGACGGCGTCGAGCTGCTATGTGCTGGCGTCCCGCATGGGCTACAACGGCGCGCTGGTGGCGGGGTTGGTGACGCTCTCGACGGTGTTGGGGATCGCGAGTTTGCCGTTTGCGTTGGGGGTGCTTCGCTAGCGCTTCGCACATCGCCGCGGTTCGTGCCTCACCACGGCCTACGAATTCGGCGCGTCCCCCGTAGGCCGTGGTGACGAAGGAACCGCGGCTCCCCCGGACTGCCGCAAGGCCCACTCCACATGCTCGCGCACGACGGCACTCGGATGCCCCGCCCGCGCCTGCAACGCCGCCCGAATCCCCGCATCCTCTCCCTTGCGCAACGCATTCCCCATCGCCACCGCGATGTTCCGCAGCCACCGCTCGTGTCCGATGCGCCGGATCGGGCTGCCCTCCGTGTAGCGCAGGAACTCCTCCTCGCTCCACCCGAACAGCGCCACCAGCGACTGCCCGACCAGCCCCTCGCGCGCATCGAAATCCGGCAAGGCCGAACGCCCCGCGAACTTGTTCCACGGGCACACGAGCTGGCAGTCGTCGCAGCCGTAGATGCGGTTCCCCATCAGCGGCCGCAGCTCCTCGGGAATGCTGCCCGCATGCTCGATGGTGAGATACGAGATGCAACGCCGCGCATCCAGCCGGTACGGCGCCACGATCGCATTCGTGGGACACACGTCGATGCAGGCGGTGCAACGCCCGCAGTGGTCGCCCACCGGCTCGGTGGCCGGCAATGCAAAGTCCACGTAAATCTCGCCCAGGAAGAACATCGAGCCGCCCGCGCGATCCAGCACCAGCGTATGCCGCCCGCGCCAGCCCTGCCCGCTGCGCGCGCCCAGTTCCACTTCCAGCACCGGCGCCGAATCGGTGAAGACGCGGTGCCCGAAGGGCCCGATGGCCTCGGCGATGCGTTCACTGAGCTTCTGCAGCCGGTTGCGCAGCACCTTGTGGTAGTCCCGCCCCCGTGCGTAAAGCGAGACGATGGCCTCCTGCGGCCGCTCCAGCCGCTCGAACTCGATGGCCTGCCAGCCTTCCGGCGTGTTGCCCGGAAGGTAGTCCATTCGTGCGGTAATCACGCTTGTCGTGCCCGGCACCAGTTCCGCGGGGCGGGCGCGGCGAACGCCATGGGCCGCCATGTACTCCATCTCGCCGTGGAAACCGTTAGCCAACCATGCGAGCAATCCGGGTTCGGCCGTCGAAAGATCGACGCCGGCCACGCCGATTTGGGAAAATCCCAGCTCGCGGGCCCAGTCCCGCACCCGGGCCAGAAGCAAAGGACCGTCACCCTGACCGCTGTTGAACGTCGTCACCCGCCGATTGTAGGAACTGCTCCCCGCCAGCTGCTGTGGGCGAGCGAGGACGACACGCGCGCCTTCGCCGAACACCTGGCCACCCGCCCCGCGCTGGCCGATGCCTTCATCGCGCTGCACGGCGACCTGGGCGCGGGCAAGACCACGCTGGTGCGCCACCTGCTGCGCGCGCTGGGCGCGCAAGGCCGCATCAAGTCGCCGACCTATGCGGTGGTGGAACCCTACGAGCTGCCGGCCTATCCGGCCTGGCACTTCGACTTCTACCGCTTCGACGACCCGCGCGAATGGGAAGACGCGGGCTTTCGCGACATCTTCGCCGGCCCGGGCCTGAAGCTGGCCGAATGGCCGGACAAGGCCGCGGCGGTGCTGCCGCCGGCCGACCTGGATCTCTACATCACGCTGCGCGACGACGGCACGCGCGCAGTCACGCTCACGCCGCACGGCGCGCGCGGCGCGGAGCTGCTGGCATGAAGCGGCGCGAACTCCTCAACGCCGGCAGCCTGGTGCTACTGCTCGGCGCGCACCAGCTCGCGCGCGGCGCCGGCATCGTGGCGGTGCGCCTCTGGCCCGCACCCGACTACACGCGCCTCACCATCGAGTCCGACGGCCTGCTGGTGAGCAAGCAGATCGTCTCGACCAACCCGCCGCGGCTGGCGTTGGACCTGGAAGGCATCGCCCTCAACCCCACCCTGCGCGAGCTGGTCGCCAAGGTGAAGGCCAACGATCCCTACGTGAGCGACATCCGCGTCACGCAGGCGGGGCCGGACACGGTGCGGCTGAACATCGAGCTGAAGCAGGTCGCGATCCCGCAGGTGTTCCAGCTGCCGCCGGTGGCGGCCTACCAGCACCGGCTGGTGGTGGACTTCTATCCGCCCAAGGCCGCCGACCCGCTGGAGGCGCTGATCGCCGAGCGCATGAAGGAAAAGTCCGGCCCCGCCCTGCCCCCAGCGCCCGCCGCCATCGCGCCGGCCCCAGCTGCAGCGGTGGATCCGCTCGGCGAGCTGATCGCCGAACGCATCCAGCGGCCGCCGCGCACGACGTCCGTGCCTTCGCCGATCGGCGGCGACACGCTGCGCGTCACGCCCTCGCTGCCGGCGAGCAAGACCGACCGCCTGATCATCGTGGCGCTGGACCCCGGCCACGGCGGCGAAGACCCCGGCGCCGTCGGCCCGGCCGGCACGCGCGAGAAGGACGTGGTGCTGCAGATCGCCCACCTGCTGAAGGAGCGCATCAACGGCCTGACCATCAACGGCAACCCGATGCGCGCCTTCCTCACGCGCGACGCCGACTTCTTCGTGCCGCTGCACGTGCGCGTGGACAAGGCGCGGCGCGTGCAGGCCGACCTGTTCGTGAGCATCCATGCCGACGCCTTCATGACGCCCACCGCGCGTGGCGCCAGCGTGTTCGCGCTGTCGCAGTCCGGCGCCTCCAGCACCGCGGCGCGCTGGATCGCCGACAAGGAAAACAAGGCCGACCTGATCGGCGGCATCAACATCAAGACGCAGGACCAGCACGTGGCCCGCGCCCTGCTGGACATGAGCACCACCGCGCAGATCAACGACAGCATCAAGCTCGCGAGCGCGGTGCTGGGCGAGATCGGCAGCGTGGGCAAGCTGCACAAGGGCCAGGTCGAACAGGCCGGCTTCGCGGTGCTGAAGGCCCCGGACATTCCGAGCGTGCTGGTGGAGACCGCCTTCATCAGCAACCCCGACGAGGAGGCCAAGCTGCGCAGTGGCGAGTACCAGGAGCAGCTGGCCGACGCAGTGGTGCGGGGCATCCAGCGTTACTTCGCGCGCAACCCGCCCTTGGCCCGCAGCAGGCCCCTTTAAGGACTGCAGAGCCTGCATCGCCCTGCACCCATCACTGCACGATGCCGACAAGGCGCGTCTGGCAGGTCCTACAGTCCGGCAACGCCACCTTCCCTACAGTCATTTGCACAGGTTGGCCGCACCTCCAGCGGCTGCGAATGATTCGAATTGGAAGGTAAATCATGAAGACCAAGTTCATCTCCGCGGCCGTTCTGGCTGTTTCCCTCCTGGGCCTGGGTGGCTGCGCCACCATGGACCGCCAGACCGTCGGCACCGTCGGTGGCGCCGTGGCCGGTGGCCTCGTCGGCTCCGCCATCGGTGGCACGGGCGCGACCATCGCCGGCGCTGCCGTCGGTGGCGTGATCGGCAACCAGGTGTCGAAGCGCTAAGCGGCTGACGCTCGAAACAATGGTGGGGTCGCTTGCGCGAACCCACCCTACGGGTTCATTCCTTGTAGGGTGGGTTCGCGACAGCGACCCCACCATGCATTTCAGATCGGATAGATCAAGGAGTTGAGCACCATCTCGCTGTCGTACACGCAGCGGCGACTGGCGAACCTCAACCCCTCCGTCGTGCGCACGATCTCGTCGATGTAGCGCCCGACGTTGTAGACCTCGCTCGCATCCCCCGGCTTCGTGCGGAACACGGCGTAATGCGCCTGGGCCCGGACCCGCCCGCCCTCTTCCCCCAGCACCTGCGCCGGACTCAGCACATGCCGCGTGTAATACGGCGCATGGAAGATCGTCTGCGTGATGCCGTACACGCGGTCCTTCATCATCCCCTGGCTTTCCAGGTCGATCAGCGCCAGCGGCAGGCCGCGGTCGAAGTTCTCGCGGGCCTGCACCGTGTAGCGCGCATCCGGCAGGAAGAACGCGGGCCAGGCGTCGAAGCGCTTCTCGTCCAGCGCCGCCGCATAGGCGGCATTCAGCTGGTCCACTTCCAGCTGCAGCAATAAGCGCTCGTTCATTGCCCCACCACCTTGCGCCAGTAGGCGTACATGCTGCGGATCAGCGTCTCGGTCACCATGTGCTCGGTGCCGCCAGTGCCCGTGCCGCCCAGCTCGCACAGCGTGCTGCCGTCCTCGCCCCACTGGCGGAAGCCGTCCTGGCTGAACTCGATGACCTCGCCGTCGTCGGCGCTGACGAGCCGGCCGGGCCGAACAGGTTGGCCTGGCGCAGGCGGCGGCGCTGCATCTCCTCGCTGTCGTCGGCAAAGCCGAAGTGCGTCCAGACGAAGTCGAACTCGCCCTCGCCGCGCGGAACGATGTGCCGCGTGGAGAGCGAATTCACCTGCTGCTGGATGATGAGGCTGGGGAACAGCGTGATCATGGTGACGCTGGGCGTGATCTCCGTGCCCGGGTTCGCCGGATCCGCCACCTTCCACCACGCCTCGGGCACGACATCCAGCAGGCGATCGTCGTTCAGCACCATGTCGGACTTGAAGCTGGTGACGCCGCTGGTCACTGCCTTGTTCTCCCCGCCCTCGTTGCGGCGCGAGATCATCACGGCATGCCGGCCGTGTTCGTCCATCACCATGCGGCTCTTCTGGTCGGCGCGCCACAGGCCGAAGGTGACGAACCAGGTGTGCAGCAGGCCCGGGTGGTACGGGTCCTTGATGTTCTCCATCATCAGCTTCCAGTTGCCCGGAATGCGCTGGCGGTTGTAGCCCAGCAGCTTCAACGGGCGGCCGGCGAAGATGCGGTCCAGCCACGGCATGACATTCGGGCCGATGTAATCGGCAAAGGGCTCGGCCTCTTCGCTGAAAGTGGCGAACACCAGGCCGTGCAGCACCGCGACGCGCAGCTTGGTCAGGCCGTGCTGCTTGAGGTCGAAGTCCGCCGGCATGCCGCCGTTGACGCACTCGCCTTCCTTCACGCCGTCCTTGAACGGCAGGCCCGCGAGATCGCCATTGAGCTTGTACGTCCACTGGTGGTAGGGGCAGACGAAGCTGCGCGCGTTGCCTTGCGGCTGCTGGCAGAAGCGCACGCCGCGGTGCGCGCAGCGGTTCTCGACGACGCGGATGCCGGTGTCGGTGCCGCGGTCCTTGGGCGCCACGCGGTCACGCACCAGGATCACCTGCCGCTCGCCCACGAAGGTCAGCTTGAAGTCGCCGACGTTGGGCACTTCCACCTCGAGCCCCACGTAGCACCAGTGCGGGCCGTAGAAGATCTTGTCCAGCTCGCGGGCGTAGAGCTGGGCGTCGGTGTAGGCCCAGAAGGGCACGCGGCTGGAGCCGGGCGTCGTCCAGCGTGACAGGGTTTCTGGCGCGTTCATGCCGCCAGTATCGCGCGGCGCCGCGCCGATGGCACACTGGCCTTCCCTATCCCGACGCGCACCCATGACCTCTCTCTGGATCGACACCGACATGGGCTTCGACGACCTGGCCGCGGTGCTGGCCGTGGCCGGCACGCCCGGCTGGTCCGTGGCCGGCCTGTCGCTGGTGGCCGGCAACGCGCCGCTGCCCGTCGTCATCGACAACGCCCTGCGGTCCGCCGCGTACTTCGGCTGGCGCTTTCCCATCCATTCCGGCGCGGCCGGGCCGCTGGTGGGCGAACTGGCCACCGCGCAGTCCGTGCTGGGCGACGACGCGATGTGTTCGGCGGGGCGCAGCTTGCCGCGCGAGCGTTCGACGCTCACATCGGAGGACGCGGTTTCTGCCCTCGCCGACTGGCTGCGGGCCGCTGCCGCACCTGCGACGGTGCTCGCGCTGGGGCCGCTGACCAACATCGCCTTGCTGCTGCGGCGCTATCCCGAACTGGCGCCACGCATCGGCGAGCTGATGTGGATGGGCGGCAGCGCCGGTCCCGGCAACCACACGGCGGCGGCGGAGTTCAATGCCTTCGTCGATCCGGAGAGCATCAACGAAGTGCTGGCCGCGGGCCTGCCGCTCGCGATGGTGGGGCTGGATACCTGCCGGCAGGTGCGCGTGGACAAGGCGGATGCGGATGCGCTGCGCGCGATCGGCACCGAGCGCGGACTGCTGCTGGGCGACCTGCTGGAAGGCTATGTGCGCATTGCCGGAGCGGACGCCCGCAGTTCGATGGCGCTGTACGACCCGACCGCCGCGGCTGCGCTGCTGGCGCCGGAAAGCGTGCGCTTCACGCCGGCGCATGTGGTGGCCGAGTGCCGCGGCGAGCACACGCGCGGGATGACGGTGGTGGAGTGGCGGGTGCCGCGCAAGGCCGCTGCGAATGCGCGGGTTGCGACGGTTGCGGATGCGAACGCGGTGCGGTCGGCGGTTTTGGGCGCACTGTCCGTCACGGCGCGCAGCTGACGCCGCTCCATAATCCGCCTCCGAACCCCCAGGAGGCGCGATGCTGAAGCTCTACGGATTCTCGAAGGTCAACCAGGGCGCGCACGGCAAGACGCGCGACCTGCGCGTGCTGTGGGCACTGGAAGAGATGCAGCTGCCCTTCGAGATCGTGGGGCTCGACCATCCGGCGAAGGATCTGAACTCGGACGCCTACCGCCGCCTCAGCCCGTTCGAACAGATCCCCGCGATCGACGACGACGGCGTGGTGCTGACGGAGTCGGGGGCCATCCTGGTCTACCTCGCACGGAAGACTGGCAAGCTGATGCCGAAGGACCTGACCGGCGAAGCCCAGGTGACGCGCTGGTGCTTCGCCGCCTTGAACTCGCTCGAACTGCCGCTCATGAGCCTGAACATGATCGACTGGGTAGAGCAGGACGGTGGCTGCGCCAAGTACCGTGCTTTCGTGCGGCATTGGGCCGAGATGCGGCTGCCGCAGCTCGATCGCTGGCTGCAAGGGCGCGAATGGGTGGCCACGGAGAGCTTCACCGTCGCCGACATCCTGATGGCGCACGTGCTCTCGGGGATCCAGGACGACGCCCTGCTCGCGCCGCATGCGCAGGTCAAGGCGTATCGGGACAAGTGCTTTGCGCGGCCGGCGTGGAAGCGCGTGATGGCCGATTACCAGGCGCGGGTCGAGGCGGCTTGAGCATGGCGTAGCGCTGGCTACTGCATCCGGCGCGATAACTCGCTCCCGCGCTCGCGCAGGAACACCCGCAGGCGCACGTCGTAGTCCGCCACTGCCGCCGCGCGCACCGACGGGCGCTGCGCGAGCGCTGCCCGCCAGGCCCGCACGCGCGGCGTGCGCGTGAACACGCTCGCCTCGCCCAGCGCCTCGAAGGTGTCGAAGTAGCGGAACACCGGCGCGAACACCGCGTCGACGATGCAGACGCCCGCGCCGGCGAAGAACGGGCCCTCCGGGTGGAGCGCCTGTTCCAGCTGCGCGAACCGCGCCTCCAGAAGCTCGCGTTGCGCCTGCAGGGCCGGGGCATCCGGCGCCGTGTAGTAGGCCCAGATGGTGTTGAGCACCGAGGAGCCGAACTCCATCCATCCGCGGTGGCGGGCGCGCAGCAGCGCATCGTCCGGATGCAGCCGCGGCGCGAGAGTTTCGTCGAGGTACTCGCAGATGACCGCCGATTCGAACACCGGTTCGCCACCGGCCAGCAGCACCGGCGTCTTGCCCAGGGGCGAGATGGCGTTGAACCAGTCGGGCTTCGCGGCCAGGTCGACCCAGCGGCGCTCGAAGGGGACGCCCTTTTCGTGCAGCACGATGGCGGCGCGCTGCACGTAGGGGCAGAGCGCGTGGCTGACCAGGGTGAGGTCCATGGCCACGTCAAGCCTTCAGCAGGCCTTCGGCACGCAGCGCCGCCTGCACTTGGGGCCGGGCACGCACGCGCTCCATCCACCCCGTGAGGTTCGGGAACGCCGCCAGGCTCATGCCCACCATGGGCGCCCAGCTCAGGATGGTGAAGGCATAGGCGTCCGCCACGGTGAAGCCGTCGCCGGCCAGCCACTCGCGGCCGGCCAGCTGCGCCTCCACGTCCGCGAACCGCGCGGCCAGCTTCTCCTTGACGGCCTTGCGGGTGGAGTCGGCCGTCTCCTTGTGGAACAGCCACGGGCTGAACGACTTGTGCAGTTCGCTCGAGACGAAGGTGAGCCACTGCTGCACCAGGAAGCGGTCGCGGCTGCCCGCGGGCGGGAGCAGGCCGGACGCGGGCGCCAGGTCGGCGACGTACTGCAGCAGCGCGGCAACTTCGGTATGGCGGCTGTCGTCGTCCAACTCCAGCACCGGCACGTAGCCGCGCGGGTTGATGGCGCGAAAGTCCGCGCCGTGTTCGGTGCGCGCGGCGACGGTGTCGACCTTCACGTAGTCGGCGGCGATGCCGGCTTCGCGCAGCGCGATGTGCACGGCCAACGAGCAGTAGGCGGGGGAGTAATAGAGCTTCATGGGACCTCTCGTGAAATGGGGATGAACAGAAGGGAAGCGAACTGTAGGATTGCGAGGACGCAACGAAAATAGGCGCCAATGAAAACGTCCATTGCACGGCCGCAATACGACCTGACCGCCGCCGACCTGGCCGTGGTGCTGGCCCTGGTGCGGGGCCGCACCTTGTCCGAGGCGGCGCAGCGCAGCGGCAGCGACCCGTCGACGGTGTTCCGCGCGCTCCAGCGTCTGGAGAAGTCGCTCGGCCAGCGCCTCTTCGAGCGCACCCGCCAGGGCTACCTGCCGACCGAAGCCGCCGGCGAGGTGGCGCGTCATGCCGAACGCATCGAGGCCGAACTGGAGGCGGCGCGCGCCGCCGCCACGGGAACCACCGCGCAGGCGAGCGGCCGCGTGCGGCTGACTACGACCGACTCGGTGCTGCGCGGGCTGGTGCTGCCGGCCCTGCCTGCGCTGGCGCGCGCGCATCCGCTGTTGCAGCTGGAGCTGCACGCGGGCAACCAGCTGATGAGCCTTTCGCGCCGCGACGCCGACCTGGCGCTGCGTGCCACGCCGCGCCCGCCGAACCACCTGGTGGGGCGCGAGCTGGGCCGGATTCGTTTCGCGGTGATGGGACTGCGGGGCCAGCGCGCCAAGCCTCTCGATGCGCTGGACTGGATCGCGCCCGACGAAGCCATGCCCGATCACCCGTCGGTACGCTGGCGCCGCAAGCACTTGCCGAAGCTCGCGCCGCGCCATTTGGTGGACGGCATCGGCGGCGTGGTCGACGCGATCCACGCCGGACTCGGCGTGGGCGTGCTGCCGCTGTTCATGCTGCAGGCGGAACCGCGGCTGAAAGCGTTGTCAGCGCCGCTAGAAGATTGCGAATCGACGCTGTGGCTGCTGGCGCATCCGGAGTCGCGGCATTTGCGGCGCATCGCCACGGTCTACCAGCACTTGGCGGATGGGATTCGGCTGCCTGCGGGATGAGGCCTGGCATGCGCGTCGGGTCCGCGCGGGCCGACTGACCTTTGCCTCGGATCAGGCCACCCCGCCGCCTTTTCGCACCCCAACCCTCCAGGCCTTGCAGCGTCGGTAAATGACCGCTTCAGACCGATCTCGGTCACTCATCATCGAGCTTGAGCGGCAGTTCCCGGGCACAAGCGGCCCTGGCGGCTGTCCCGATTGAGGATGCGCCTCCACAAGGCCTTCACCTAAGATCCTTCGCAAGAAGATGGAGGAGGTTCATGACAGGATCGAATCAGGCATTCTTTGCGCGATTGAGGGTGGAAGATCCTCGCCGCATTCGAGAGTTTCGGCAAAGACTTGTTTCACTGAAGTGGGACCCGGCGAACGCGCTCGCCTCACTGAAGGAATTGTTTGACGCTGTTGATCAGTTGGCAGACGCCGAGGTTCACTACTACTACCGGAGGCGGGGTACGCGTGCATGGATCTCAGGATTTGCGCGTGTCGCTGCATGGCTGCTGGGGTCCATTGGCCTCTTGCTTCCGCTCCTGGCAGGAACGGCGGCGCCTCAGTTCAAGGAGCTCGGTCAATACGGGTACGTGTTTCTGGCAGGGGCGGCTAGCTGTTTAGCCGCGAATGCGCTCTTCGGAGGTACGTCTGGACATGTGCGATTTGTCTCTACGCAACTGGAATTGGAGCGACTGGTCACAAAGGCGCGGATAGACTGGTGCGCGTTTCTGGCCGAGGCGGAGATAGGGGCAGTCGACACCAAGACCGGATTCGCGCAAGTTCAGTTGTATGCCACTGCGCTCCACACCGCGACGATTGCTGAAACTGGTCGCTGGAGCGAGAGCTCCCTGGCAGAACTTGCGAAGTACGAAAGTTCGGTGCAGGCCGGACGCAGTTCCAAGTCCGCCTGAGTTGTTTGTCTCATCACCACTGCCATTTCTCGAATTGCTTACGCGGGCTCCGATTCCGGTTTGTCGCGCTCGGGCAACGTACCTCTGATTGGCCGATGAAACGATCGAACGCTCGTGCTACACATCGATATCGGACACGAGCCGCAGTGGCTGGTCTTGGAACTACGACATGCCACGTTCTTTTCTATCTTTTCTTTTTTGCGTGTGTGCGTTGGCTTGGAGTCACGCCAGGGCGGATTCGATTGCTTCCGCAATCTACAAGGTGGTACCGCAATCGCGCGACACCTTCATCCTTGGCAACGGTGAACAATTCACCCCCTTCCTGGCTTTCGACTTGACGCACGAACCCGTCACTTTGCAGTGCGAGAGCACGCGTCAGTACAACATTTACGCCTACAGCACCGAACAAGGGGCGATCGGAGTCGCCATTTGCACCAAGGGCGCTCCACGTCTGCGCCGCTTGATCGAGGAAGCACGCTCGCACAACAAGGCCCATCCGCAACCAAGTGGAAGACAGGCAACCAGCTTCGAGGACGTGCGGTTCGAGATCGAAACCGAGCGCACCGACGCGAATTCCACCTATTACTACATTCCGGCGTTCCTGGCAGGGCACGGCTTGGTGCCGGTGCCCACGGGCATTCTCGTTCGCCCAACGGGAGCCGTGATCGTGCAGCTATCCTCCCACCCACTTTGCACCGGTTCAGCCCGCCCACCTCACGTGCTGTGCGCGGACAAGAAGCGCAGGCTACAGGAAATCGCGATGAATGTGGTTGAGAGCGGCCTTCGGTGAAATCAAGCCGAGAGAAGATCGCCCGGGCAGCGCGCGGCACACTGGCCGTCGTTCTCGTGACAATTTGGCTCGAAGGCTGCGAGCGGCTGCAATCTACCGAGGCGCGAAAATTTGAGCGTACCTCCAGCGCGCCGGCGCTAAAGCGGCCAGTGAAGCGGATCGCTCTCGAAAAGTTGGTATTGGGCAAGAACCAGCAGGAGGTGGTTCAACTGATTGGGCGTCCCGATCGGACTTCAGAAAACCAATGGTTCTACTACGAGATGTCTATCGATGATGTGACTCGGAAGCCTTACGTGGTGACCCTGGTGGTTTTCAACAACGGCAAGGTAAGTCGGATCCTCTTTTCCTAGCCGCCATAAGCACACGAAAATGCCCTCGAACAATGAGAAGGCAAGTGAGGTACAGCATGGCCGTTGAAGATGCGGGTGAAGATTTCGAGCAATCCAAACTCCACAGCGACAAGGCTCGATTTGTGCGGCCTGCCAAACCGCTCGAAGGGCCCCGATGTTGATGCACGGCTTGATGTACGTTTCCATCGAAGCATCCGATCGCCTGAGGTGGAAAGACATGCTGCGCGTGATGCGCTACTACTGGGTAGGAGTGGCTGTCCTCGTCCTGGCCGTCCCCGACGGCGGCTCGTCGCTGCGCGGCGCGGTCACATGTGTGGTGCGCCATCTGCCAACAGTAAATCGCGCCGCAGCAGCCTCATTCGACCCCGGGTTCATCGAAGTGTTTGTGGTTGCTTGCCTCATCTGGAGCTGTGTGCTCATGGCTTCAAGTATCGTCGCAGTTCGAGGCGGCAGCCATATGCGGTTTGATTCGATCGGCGCCAAGGCAGTCATGGTCGCACTCACAATGCTGATGTGGGTTGTGACATGGCTAACTTTGCGCTTCGGGCCTACGGAAATCTCATTGTCGGGAGGGCGGGCTGGAGCGTTCTTATATTTCGGCACGACTTCACGATTTGGCGCAGCTTCAATCCTCGCCGGCTTGTGGGGCTTCGCACAACTCTTCTTCTTCTTTGCGATGCGTCTGGTCATCGCTTCACCTTCGTCACTGCAGTCCAGCCCAGGACCGCGGACTTCGTGTCAGGAAGATTAATGCCGCTGTTCAGTCTCTGGCGATTACTTCCTCGTTTCGATCTCAGAGCTTAGGGAGCCAATCCATGCTGAATGATGCAAGGGGGCCGGAGCGCACCTGCAAGTTGGATCTCCTGCAGGTACCCGCGTTCCTTAAATGCGCAAGGCGGGCGCTCATAGGCGTCAGCGCAGCCGCCTTTGCACTGGTTTCGCCAGCTGTTTCCGATGTCGTCGCTTGCGACTTGTTTGACGAAGCCACGCTTTCGGCGCTGGCCGGTGGGGAGCTAAAAGCCAACGGCAGCCGCGCGAGACAGCCGTATAACGGGGCGACAATCAGCAGTTGCCAATTTTCGGCGCCAAGGAAGTTGGTGCGAGTCACGCTGATGGAATACCCGTCGGCGGCAGAAGCACGCAAGGAGTACGAAGTCAGCCGCCGGGACGCCGCACTGGTAAAGCGCGTGGACAACGTGGCGTTTCGTTTTTTAGTCCAGGACGAGCCGGGGATGGGGGACAGGGCCTACGCGTACCGCTTGGAGAGCGAGCAGTCGGGCGTTTTCGTACTGAAGGGAAACCGGCTCTTCGACCTCAATTTCCACTTCTCCGACGCCGCCGCTGGCCAGCAAGCCTTTCCGCTTCTGCTGGAACGCGCACGGCCCGCAGTTCGGGCTGCGGTCCGCCGAATCTGAGCGAGGGCGGATGGCCTAGAACCACACAGCCGCAAGAAAGAGAATGAGCCTTGGCGATTCGTCGAGGTGAATACCAAGAACGTCATAGTCAGCTACAACGAAGCATGGGCCACCGGGGGCTGGCTGACACGGACCGTTGGGTTCTCAGAATCAAGCGTCCCGCTCCTGTTCCGCGGTTATTGTGCCCCCATAAGCGGCCTGCGACAGCGCAAGCCTTCGCACGGATCGGCATCGACTACTTAGAGCGTCCAAGTACCCCGAAATAGACCGGCAGTGATCGAGATCATTTTGAGCCGCACCCCTATGCTGAAGTGCTTGCGTCATGTGGCTGCAATGACGCTGTTCGTGCTGGCGGGCTGCTCGGACAAACCGTCCAATCTGCCGGTAAGTCATTGGAGACAGGACCCGGATGCATGCATCAGCAGGACGGCTGCGGCGATTGAAGCCTCCGGCCGACCTTGGCCCAACGAGGTAGTCGATTCTTCGCACCGCGTGCGCCAGTTTGACTTTTGGATCGGCGAACAACTTTACGTTTTGCCCGGTGAAACGCCGTTACGCGCGGATCACTTCGCGCCGTTGCACCATCCTTTGCGCTATTGGGTGGTTACCGGAAGTGCTTCCGCACTCTTGGGCGTAGCGCCACCTGCAGGGCCAGTGGGGCCGACCTTGTTTGGGCAGGTGAACTGCGACCTGAGCAAGCCAACCGCGGAATGGAAGGAACGGCGCGAGCCAGCCTTCGCGTCGCGCGATGAGGCGGTCGATTACTACCGGGAGCAGATGCTGGCCCGCCCCGACGCCCTATCTGACGTAGAGGTAAGGCGACGCGAGGACCTGAAAATGATTGAGCTGCGGGCTCGGGACGTGCGAAATCCGGGCGAATCCGTGGGCCTGTACTTCCCCTTCGATCGGGAGCTAAAGCAAACCATCGGCGCGAAGACGTTCTACAAGCCGATCCGCTGCCGGGCGGCTCACGAAGCGCAAGCACCAATGAAGCTTTATGCCACTTGTGTTCTGTGGATTTCCCTCGCCCCGGGCTTCTGGATTGAGTTTGAGATGTATCAACAGATGCTGCCATACATGGCTCCAGTTCACGACAAGCTACTAGCGACCTTGGTTCGCGCAAGGACCAACTGAGCATGCCCACATTCCAGGGCGCCATGTTCGCGTGCGGCCAGAACCAGTCGCCCCCTTCAAGTTCGCAGCACCCATCCGTCGTCGCCCAACTGCAACAGCGGGCTATCAAACACCCCCACCACCCTCCCCTTCCTCTCCTCCCCCAACGCATCCTCCCACCTCCGCCCCTGCTTCATCGCCACCCCCGCCCCGACCACATCCGTCCCCAGCTCCTCCAGCAGATCCCACGCAGCCCTTAACGTCGTCCCGGTACTCACCGCATCATCCACCAGCACCACCCGCCGCCCCTTCAACAGCGGCAGCAGGTTCGGATCGAGGTAGATCCGCTTGCCCGCCACCGGCGACGTGATGGACTGCACCGGCGCCGAAAGCGCCTCGTCGTACCAGAACTTGCGCGAGTACCCCATGGGCAGGTAGCGCGCATGCCCCAGCGCCTTCGCCACCGGCGCGGCCAGCGACAGGCCCAGCGTCGGCAAGCCCACCAGCACGTCCGGCTTCAGCCTGTCGGCGAGCGCGCGCGCCAACATGCCGGCCAGCGCGTCGGCCACGTCCAGCGCAGCCTGGTTCAGGATCAGCGATGCCACCGCATGCGTGGGCTCGCTCGCCAGCGCGCGAATCGGCAGCACCAGCACGCGCCCATCGGGCAGCTGCGCCGGGTAGCCGTATTGCCACGGCGGCTCCGGGGATGGCGCGCGGTCGGCGGGCAGCAGTTCCTGCCAGTACGCCGTGGTGGCTTCGGTGAAAGGGGCATTGGGCATCGAAAGATCTCTCAGGCAACTTGCCGGCGCGGATCGGGAATGGGCGTCGCCGCCAGCAGCTGACGCGTGTACGCGTGCTGCGGATCGTCGAACAGCGCATCCGCCGTCGCCGACTCCACCACGCGTCCGCCGGTCATCACGATCACGCGGTCGGCCAGCGCGCGCACCACGCCCAGGTCGTGCGTGATGAACACCAGCGCCAGCCCGCGCTCGCGCTGCAGGCCGGCCAGCAGGCGCAGGATCTGCGCGCGGATCGAGACATCCAGGGCCGACACCGGTTCGTCCGCCACGATCACGCGCGGCTGCGAGGCCAGCGCCCGCGCGATGCCCACGCGCTGCCGCTGCCCGCCCGAGAGTTCGTGCGGCAGGCGATGGCGGAACTGCGCCGCGGGCAGGCCCACCTGCTCCAGCAGCGCGTCTGCCTCCGGTGCGGCCGCAGGGCCCGAGAGGTCGCGGTTGTAGCGCAGCGGGACGGCCACGCTGTCGGCGATCGTGTAGCGCGGGTTCAGCGAGCCGCCGGTGTCCTGGAACACCACCTGCACTTCGCGCCGGTAACGCCGCCAGTCCTCGCCCTGCAGCGAGCGGAGGTCGCGGCCTTCGTAACAAACCTCGCCGGTGGTGGGCGGCGTGAGGCCGAGGAGCATGCGGCCCAGCGTTGTCTTGCCGCTGCCGCTTTCGCCGACCACGGCGAGCACCTCGCCGGGGTTCAGCTGCACGCTCACGCCGTCGACTGCGGCTTGCAGGGTGCGGCGGCGCAGGAGGCCGCCGCTGCCGCGGACGGGGAAGAGGCGGGAGACGTTCACGGCTTCGAGCAGCGGGGCGGTGCTCATGGCGACGGCTCCGAGGGGGCGGCGGGGGATGGATCCCGGGTCGAGCCCGGGATGACAAGGCTGGGAGGCTCGGCCGACTCCCAGGCCCGCAAGGCAAACGGCTCGCCGCCGAAGTGGCAGCGATCCTCCCCACCCAGGCGGTGCACCAGCGGCGGCTCCACCGTGTCGCACAGACCGGGCCGCGCGATCGGGCAGCGCGGATGGAAGCGGCAGCCGGTGGGCCAGCGGCCAGCGGCCGGCACGCCGCCGGGGATCGAGAACAGCGCATGGGCGCGCGACGCCGGGCTCAGCATGCTGCCCAGGAGGCCTTGCGTGTAAGGATGCACCGGCTGCTCGAACAAGGGCAGCACCGGCCGGTGTTCGACGATCTCGCCGCCGTACATCACGTTCACCTGCTGGCAGGTTTCGGCCACCACGCCCAGGTCGTGCGTGATCAGCAGGATGCCCAGCTGCAACTCGCGCCGCAGCCGCACCAACAGCTTGAGGATGCCGGACTGCACCGTGACGTCGAGCGCGGTCGTCGGCTCGTCGGCGATCAGCAGTGCCGGCTGCAGCGCCAATGCCGCGGCGATCAGCACGCGCTGGCGCATGCCGCCGCTCAACTCGTGCGGATACTGCTTCGCCACCTGCGCGGCGCGCGGCAGCTCCATGAGGTCCAGCAGTTCGAGCACGCGCGCCTGCAGGCCCTCGGTGCGGCCGTGGGCGCGCAGCGGCTCGGCGATCTGCCGGCCGATGGGCACCAGCGGGTCGAGGTAGCTGGTCGGGTCCTGGAACACCATGCCGACGCGCGCACCGCGCACCCGGCGCAGCGCCTCGCCGTCCAGCGCCGTCAGGTCCTCGCCTTCCAGCAGCACCTGGCCGCCGGCCACGCGCGCCTGCGGCGTGGGGAAGAGGCGCATCACGGCAAAGGCCGTCATCGACTTGCCCGAGCCGGACTCGCCCACCAGCGCCACGGCCTCGCCGCGCTGCACGGTGAGCGAAACGTCACGCACCACGCGCACGGCGGACGCGCCCTCGCCGATGTCGACCGACAGCTTGCGCAGTTCCAGCAGCGTTTGTACGGATGCGTTCATCGCTCGCGCCTCTTCGGGTTCAAGGCATCGTTCAGCGCGTCGCCCAGCAGGTTGAACGACAGCACCGTGAGCGCGATCGCCAGCCCCGGAAAGGCCGACATCCACCAGGCATCGCGCAGGTACTGCTGCGCGTCGTTGAGCATCGCGCCCCAGGACACGCGGTTGGGGTCGCCGAGGCCGAAGAACGAGAGGCTCGCTTCCATCAGGATCGCCATGGCGACGTCGAGCGAAGCCAGCACGATGATGGGCGCCGCCGCGTTGGGCAGGATCTGCCGCGCCAGCAGCGCCGCGTGGCCCATGCCGCCGACCCGCGCCGCGTCGACGAACTGCGCCGAGCGCAGCGTCGCCACGCTGGCCCGCACCACGCGCGCGAGCTGCGGCCAGGCCAGCAGCGCGATCACCAGGATCATCTTCGGCAGGCTCGCGCCGAACAGCGCCACCACGATCAGCGCCACCACGAAGCGCGGCAGGGTCTGGAAGAACTCGGCCACGCGCATCAGCAGCGTGTCGACCCAGCCGCCGCAGTAGCCGGCCAGCGCGCCGATGGCGACGCCCACGCACACGGCGACGAAGGCACTCGCGAGGCCCACCAGCAGCGAGACGCGGCTGCCATCGAGCGTGCGCGAGAGGATGTCGCGCCCCAGTTCGTCGGTGCCCAGCAGGTAGCCGGTGGTGAGCGGCGGCCGCAGCGCGTCCTGTCCACCCGACAAGGGATCGTGCGGGCTGATCCACGGCGCCAGCAATGCGCACAGCACCAGCAGCACGAGATAGGCGAGCGCGAGCCGCGCGCTCCAATGGCGCAAGAGCCGGCTCATGCGCGCTCCACCCGCGGGTCCAGCCAGCGATGCAGCACGTCGGTGAGCAGGTTGGCCACCACCACCGTGGCCGACACCATCAGCAGGATCGCCAGCATCACCGGGTAGTCGCGCTTGGAGATCGACTCGAACAGCAGCCGGCCGATGCCCGGCCAGGCGAACACCGTCTCGATGAGCGCCGAGCCGGCCAGAACGAAGCCCACGTTGTAGCCGATCACCGTGAGCACCGGCGCCGCCGCATTGCGCAGCGCGTGGCCGACGATCACCGTCCACTCGCCGGCGCCGCGGGCGCGCGAGGCCAGCACGTAGTCGGCGTGCAGCACTTCCAGCATCGATGCGCGGGTGATGCGCGTGATCAGCGTCAGGTAGCGCAGCGACAGCGCGAAGGCCGGCAGCACCAGGTAGCGCAGGTGGGTGACGAAACCGTCCCAGCCGGGGGCCGCGCCGCGGATCGGGTTGTTGCCCTGCGATGGCAGCCAGCCCAGGCCGATGGCGAAGCCGAGGATCAGCAGCTGCCCCAGCCAGAAGTCGGGCACCGAGTAGCCGATGGAGCTCGCGGCCTGGATGCCGCCATCCAGCGGCTTGCCGGCGCGCATCGCGGCGAGCACGCCGAGCGCGATGCCCACCACGCTCGCGAACAGCAGCGCGGTGAGCGTGAGCTCCAGCGTCGCGCCCAGGCGCGACACGATCAGTTCGGCCACCGGCTGCTGCGCGGCAAACGAGTAGCCGAAGTCGCCGTGCAGCACCTTCAGCAGGTAGTGCCCTAGCTGTACCCACACCGGTTGGTCCAGGCCGTACTCGCGCCGCATCTGCGCCAGGTATTCCGGCGGCGCCGGGAAGTCGCCCACCAGCAAGGTGATGGGGTCGCCGGGCGTGAAGGCGATCAGCAGGAAGTTGAGCACCACCACCGCCAGCAGCAGCGGCAGCGCGTGCAGCACGCGGCGCAGGACGAAGGCGAGCATGAAGGCCCGCTCAGCCCATCTTCACGCCGGCCCACTGGTCGCGCGCGTCCAGGGCCGGGAACACGTTCTGCAGTTTCAGGCTGGCGGTGTCCACCGTCTCCTCGTCGAACAGCACCAGGCTGGGCAGGTCCTCGTTCAGGATCGCCTGCAGCTCGCGGTAGGCCTTGGCGCGCGCGCCGCGGTCGGCCAGCGTGGCGGCCTGCGCCAGCAGCTCGTCGACCTTGGCGTTGGAGTAGCCGCTGGCGTTGGTGTTCGGCGCGGTGCCGGTGTAGGTGTTGTACAGGCGCGTGTAGCCGATGGCGGGGTCGCCGGCGGAGAAGTAAGAGCCCAGCGTGATGTCGAACTCGCGCTTGGCGAACACGCGGTCGTAATAAACCGAGCGCTCCAGCGGCTGCAGGCTCACCTCCAGCCCGATGGCGCGCAGGTTCTCCTGGATGATCTGCGCCTGGCCGCGCATCTGCGCCCGCGCCACGTCGAAGGGCATGCGCAGCGTCACCGTGTTGGGCTTGATGCCGGCCTTGGCCAGCAGCGCCTTGGCCTTCGCGGGGTCGAAGGGATACTTCTTCGCGTAGCTGGCTTCCTCGTTCAGCAGCCACTTGAAGCCGTCGCCGAAGGCGCCGTAGCCCGGGCGGGCGATGCCGTTCATCACCTGCTTCACCAGGCGCGGCCGGTCGATGGCGAGCGCCAGCGCATGCCGCACGTCCTTGTTCGCGAACAGCGGCGCGCGCGTGTTGAACATCATGAAGTAGATGGCCGGGATGTTCACGCCGCGGCGCGCGTACAGCTTCTTGTCGGCCAGGATGCGCGGCACCTCGGGCTTGGGGGTGTAGAAGTCCAGCAGCTCGTCGACTTCGCCGGCCTGCAGCGCCGGCACGCGGTTGGCCGCCTGCGGGATCACCTGGAAGATGATCGATTCGAGATAAGGCTTGCCCGCGTCCCAGTACTGTTCGTTGCGCACCAGCGTGATGCTGGTGCCGCGCTTCCATTCGCCGAAGCGGAAGGGGCCGGTGCCCACCGGGCGCTGGTTGGCGGGGTTGCTCACCACGGCCGTGCCTTCGTAGATGTGGCGCGGCAGGATGGGCGCGTCGAACACCGTCATCTGCGAGAGGAAAGGCGCATACGGCTTCTGCAGCCGCACCACCACCGTGCCGGCGTCGGGCGTGTCGACTTCCACGCCCTGGCTCTTGAAGACCGGCGCCGCACGCGGGTGCAGCTTGCCGACGATCTCCATCAGGCTGTAGCGCACGTCGGCACTGGTGAACTCCTTGCCGTCGTGCCACTTGACGCCGCGGCGCAGGGTGAAGCGATAGGTCTTGCCGTCGGGCGACACCGTCCAGGCGGTGGCCAGCGCGGGTTGCGGGTTGTAGTCCTTGTCGAGCCAGACCAGGCCTTCGAGGATCTTGGCGGAGACGTCGCCGGCCGCGAAGTCGCTGGTGGTGCCGAGGTTGAGCGTGGGCGGGTCGGCGTCGATCGCCAGCACCGCCGTGCCTTTGCCGCCCGCCGCCCACAGGGAAGGAGCGCCCAGGCCGCCCGCCACGGCAAGTGCCAGGCTGGCGGCCTGGCGGCGATTGAGGGTGGGGATGGCGGCTGGGGTCGGGGTGCGGATCGGCATAGTGGAAAATGTAAAGCACATGCCGTACCTACCCATCCACCCGGGCATCGCCGCCACGCGCGACGAGATGGTCGCCCTGCGCCGCCAGATCCACGCCGAGCCCGAACTGGGCTACGAGGAACACGCCACCTCCGAGCGGGTGGCCGAGCGCCTGGCGCGCTGGGGCTACACGGTGCACCGCGGCCTCGGGGGCACCGGCGTGGTCGGGCAACTGCGGGTGGGCGACGGCGGCAAGCGCCTGGGCCTGCGCGCCGACATGGACGCGCTGCCCATGACCGAGACCACCGGCCTGCCGTGGGCGAGCCGCACGCCGGGCCGCATGCATGCCTGCGGCCACGACGGCCACACGGCCACGCTGCTGGCCGCGGCGCAGCTGCTGGCCGTGACGCGCGGCTTCAGCGGCACGCTGAACCTGATCTTCCAGCCGGCCGAGGAAGGCCTGCTGGGCGCCAAGAAGATGGTGGACGAGGGCTTGTTCGAGCGCTTCCCCTGCGACAACGTCTACGCCTTCCACAACGAACCCGGCTTCGCGGCGCAGCGCTTCGGCTTCCTGGCCGGGCCGATCTACAGCTCCTCCGACACCGCGGTGATCACCATCGAGGGCAAAGGCGGCCACGGCGCCATGCCGCACACCACGGTGGACCCGATCGTGGTGTCCGCGCACCTGATCCTGGCGCTGCAGACGCTGGTGTCGCGCGAGGTCGATCCGAACGAGATGGCGGTCGTGACCGTGGGCGCAATGACCGCGGGCCGCGCGCCCAACGTGATTCCCTCCAGCGCCGAACTGAAGCTCACGGTGCGCGCGCGCCGGCCCGAAGTGCGCGCCTTCCTGCGCGACCGCATCACCGCGATGGCGCAGGCCCAGGCCGCCGTGCATGGCGCGACGGCCAAGGTGGATTACCAGTGGAAGTCGCCGCCCTGCATCAACGATGCCGCAGCCACGGAGTTCGCACGCAAGGTGGCGGTGGAGACGATGGGCGAGGATGCGCTGATCCCCGACATGGCGCCGCTGCAGGCCAGCGACGACTTCGCCTTCATGCTGAATGCGGTGCCGGGCTGCTACCTCGTGGTCGGCAACGGCAACGGCAAGCCGGGCGAAGGGCCGGGCTGCATGGTGCACAACACCGGCTACGACTTCAACGACGACCTGCTGCCCACCACGGCGAGCTACTGGGTGTCGCTGGTGCAGGCTTACTTGCGCTGAGCGCGCTTGAACATCGCCCGCAGCTGGTCGTAGAAGCGCTGGGCGACGGGCGTCAGCCGCCGGCCTTCGAGCGTCAGCAGCCCTACCTCGCGCGTCGCATCGACGTCCGAGAGCTTGACCGCCACCAACGTCGGATGGTCCTTCGCCACTGCCAGCGCAGGCACGATCCCTACGCCCAGCCCCGCCTCGACCATCGCCAGCAGCGTGGCCACGTGCGCAACCTCCAGCCACGGCTGCGGCGGATGGCCGCGCACCGAGAAGTACTCGTCGAGAACCTGCCGGTTGCGGCTGGTGCGCGCGACGGCCAGCCATGATTCGTCGCTCACGTCGGCCACCTTGACCGCACGCCTGCGCGCCAGCGGATGGTCGCGCCGCAGCACCAGCACGTAAGGGTCGCGCCAGAGCGGCTCGAAGGCCAGCGGTGCGTCCGCCGTGCCGTGGAAGCCGAAGGCGAAATCGGCTTCGCCCGTCACGACTGCGGCCGCGACATCGGCCATGCCCTCGTCGATGACCCGGATGCGCACGTTGGGCATCTTTTCGCAGAAGGCCTGGATGGCGCGCGGCATGAAGGAAGTCGCGACGCTGGGCACGCAGGCGACGCTGACCCGCCCCGCATGGCGCGCCGAGATCTCGTTGATGCCCAGCACGGCCGACTCCAGGTCGTCCAGCGCCGCGCGGGCCCGTTCGAGGAACGCTTCGCCGACGCGGGTCAGGCGCACGTCGCGCGTGCTGCGCGTGAAGAGGCGCACGGCGAGGATCTCTTCCAGCTTGGCAACCCGCCGTCCCAGCGCGGGCGACGAAAGATGCAGGTCCTTGGCCGCGGCACGGAAGCTTCCCTTGTCGGCCACGGCGACAAAGGCCTGCAGCTGCTGCAGATCGAAATTGATGCGTTTCACGCAACCAGTGTATTGAAATTTGCGCTTGATGCAGCAGTGCGCCGGGCCGAAGATCCGCTTCCCGATCCCGCCCATCCCTCCCGCCATGTCCCGTTCCAAGCTCAAGCATTTCGTCGCTGCCGCCGCCCTCCTGGCTTCCGGCCTCGCGCTCGCCGACCCGCTGGTCGTCGCCTCTTCCGGCGGCTTCGCTGCCGCCTACAAGGAACTCGTGAAGCAGTGGCAGCGCGAGCCCGGCCGCGAGGTGAACTCGGTGTGGGGCCCGTCGATGGGCCAGACGGCCAACGCCATTCCGCAACGGCTCGCGCGCAGCGAGCCGCTCGACGTGGTGATCATGGTGGGCGACGCGCTGGACAAGCTGATGGCGTCCGGCCAGCTCGTGCCGGGCAGCAAGGTCGTGCTCGCCGACTCGACCATCGCCTGCGCGGTTCCGCAAGGCAACCCGCGCCCCGCCATCGACACCGTGGCCGGGCTGAAGGCCGCGCTGCTGGCCGCGCGTTCGGTCGCCTGGTCCGACAGCGCCAGCGGTGAATACATCGAGCGCGAGATGCTCGACAAGCTCGGCGTCGCCGAGCAGGTGCGCCCCAAGGGCCGCAAGATTCCGGCCACGCCGGTGGGCGAGATCATCGCCCAGCGCGAGGCCGACTTCGGCTGCCAGCAGCGCAGCGAGTTGCTGCCGGTCAAGGGCATCGACATCGTCGGCGACCTGCCGCCTGAGGTGCAGTACGTCACCCAGTTCTCCGCCGCCGTCGTTGCCAAGAGCGCCCACAAGGAGGAAGCGCAGCGCTTCCTGCAGTTCCTCTCCGCGCCGCAGAACGCCGGCGTGATCCGCGACACCGGCCTGGTGCCGAAGTCGTCCTCCCGCTAATGCGCTTTCCCGAAAGAATCCCGATGAAATTCCTGCTTCGCGCCACGCTGGCCGCGTCGATGCTTGCCCTGGCCGCGACCGGCCACGCCGACACCTGGCCCTCCAAGCCGATCCACTTCGTCGTGCCCTTCGGCCCGGGCGGCGCCAACGACCTGGTGGCGCGCTACGTGGCCGAGGCCGCCTCGCGCGAACTGGGCCAGCCGATCATCGTCGACAACAAGCCAGGCGCGGGCTCCGTGCTCGGCGCGGAGATCGTCGCGCGCTCGGCGCCCGACGGCTACACCTTCCTCGCGCCCGCCGCCGGGGTGATCACCAACGCGATGATCAAGAAGTCCATGCCGTACAAGGAGGACGACCTGGTGCCCGTGGTCTTCATGGCCGTGAGCCCTTCGGTGATCGTGGTGCCGCCCGACTCGCCCATCAAGGACCTGAAGGACCTGGTGGCGCAGTCGAAGAAGGGCAAGGGCCTGACCTTCTCGACCGCCGGCACCGGCAGCACGCCGCACTTCGTCGCCGCGATGCTGCAGCACAAGGGCGGCGCCAAGCTGGACGTCATTCCCTACAAGAGCGGCTCCGAAGGCGTGATGGCGGTGATCGGCAAGCAGGTGGAAGCGACCTCCGAAGGCAGCCCGGTCGTGCTGCCGCAGGTCAAGGGCGGCAAGCTGCGCGCGATCGCCAGCACCTGGAACCGCCGCGTGGCCGCGCTGCAGGACGTGCCCACGGCGCAGGAGCAGGGCTTCCCTGACCTGGTCATCGGTCACTGGTCGGGCTTGTTCGCCCCCAAGGGAACGCCCGACGAGATCCTGGAGAAGATGAACGCCGCCGTGAACAAGGCGCTCAAGTCGGCGGAACTGCGCGCGAAGCTGATTCCGCAAGGCATCGATCCGCAGGGCGGCAGCCGCGAGGACTTCCGCAAGTTCCTGGCGAGCGAGAAGGCCAGGCTGGGCCCCGTGGCCAAGGCCGCGCAGATGCAGGCGGACTGATCGACAGGCCTAGCCGGCCTGAGGCGGCCGGCGCGCGAGCCAGTCGGGGGCCGGCGTCTCGTTGCTGTCCCGGAAAGCGCTCGCCTGCTCCGCCTCGATCGGGCGGATCTCGAAGGCCAGGCCGCATGCCAGACAAGGGTTGTCCGCGGCGATGCGGGCCGCCTCGTCGAGGCTGCCGGCCCGCACGAACCAATAGCCGCCGATCACTTCCTTGGCTTCGGTGAAAGGCCCGTCGGTGATGCCGGAGCGCGTGACGAGCTTCGCTGCCTTCGCCAGCCGCTGCCCCGACCTGAACTTGCCTTCCGTGACGAGCCGCGCGTGCCACGCATAGAACGCGTCGATGACCGCCTGGATTTCCGCAGGAGACCGGGCGGCGTCCCACTGTCCGCGCGAGAGCAGCAGGTATTCGTTCATGGAGGCAGTCGCCTTCAGCCCTTGCGGGCCGCCTCGATCTTCGCGATGTCGATCTTTCCCATCTCCATCATGGCTTCGAAGGCGCGCTTCGCCGCGGCCGGGTCCGGATCGGTGATGGCCGCCGTGAGCGCCCGCGGCGTGATCTGCCACGACAGGCCCCACTTGTCCTTGCACCAGCCGCACGCGCTCTCCTGCCCGCCGTTGCCCACGATCGCTTTCCAGAGGCGATCGGTTTCCGCCTGGTCGTCCGTCGCCACCTGGAACGAGAAGGCCTCGTGTGCTGGAAGGCCGGCCCGCCGTTCAGCCCGAGGCAGGGAATGCCCATGACGGTGAACTCGACGGTGAGCACGTCGCCTTGCTTGCCGGAGGGAAAGTCACCGGGCGCGCGATGCACGGCGCCCACGGAGCTGTCGGGAAAGGTCTTCGCGTAGAACTGCGCGGCTTCGAGTGCGTCGCGGTTGTACCAGAGGCAGATCGTGTTCTTGCTCGTCATTGGCTTGCTCCAGGGTTGTGGGCGGCCGCCCGCCCCTCATGACGACGAAGCAGGTCCGGCCGAATCGACACGGACCGCCAGGTATTTTCTTGCCCGTCAGGGCATCACGCCGCCGGGGCCGCCTTGCGCCTGGCCTTCCACGCACCGAACAGCACCAGCACCCCGGGCACCAGGATCATCGCCCAGATGATCTTCTCCAGGTTCGCCTTCACCCAGGGGATGCTGCCGAAGAAGTAACCCGCGGTGACGATGCCGCCGACCCAGAGGATGCCGCCCGTCACGTCGTACAGCGTGAACTTGCTGCGCGTCATGCGCGCCACGCCGGCCACGAAGGGCGCGAAGGTGCGCAGGAAGGGCATGAAGCGCGCCAGCACGATGGTGATGCCGCCGTACTTCTCGTAGAAGGCATGGGCCTGCTCGAAGGCGCGCTTGTTGAAGAAGCGCGAGTTCTCCCACTGGAACACCCGCGGCCCGAAGTAGTGGCCGATGGTGTAGTTGCTCTGGTTGCCCAGGATGGCCGCGGCGATCAGGAGGCCCACGGCCACGGGATAGCTCATGAGGCCGACGCCGCACATCGCGCCCACCACGAACAGCAGCGAGTCGCCCGGCAGGAAGGGCATCACCACGACGCCCGTCTCGACGAAGATGATCAGGAACAGCAGCGCGTAGACCCAGTTGCCGTAGTTGGCGACGAAAGTCTCGAGGTAGCGGTCGACATGCAGGATGAAGTCGCCGAGCAGCATCAGGTGTTCCATGGGCGGCGATTATCCCTGCCCGCCGGCGTACAGACGTTGCGCGTGCACGCCCAGGCCTGCCGCCACGCTGGCATGGCGGTCGCCGTGGATCGCCTTGGCGCCGGGGGCTGCCGCGGCAATGCGCTCCACCAGCGGCTCGAAGCCGGTGGAGCCGCCGGTGAAATAGAGCACGTCCACCTGCTGCGGCCGCACGCCGGCCGCGCGCAGCGTCTCGCCGGCCGCATCGACGATGCGCTGCAGCTCGGTGTCCAGCGCCTGCACCGCCTGCGCTTCGTCGAGGCTCGAGGCAAGGCCGGACTCGAGCCGGCCCAGGTCGATGCGGGTCGCGCCGCCGGAAGCCACCGCGATCTTGGCCGCCTCGGCCTGCCCCAGCAGCGCATGCCCGAGGTGATCCTCCACCACCGTCATCAGCCGCTGGTGCTGCCACGGGTCGCCGTAGAAGGACTTCATCTGCCGCAGTTCGTGCACGCGCGGCGCGCTGTACACCGTGTTGATCAGGTGCCAGGTGGCGAGGTCGAAGTAGACCTTGCTCGGCACCTCGCGCGGCGGCGCGCCGCCCGGGCGCTGCGGGCCCAGGCCCTTGTAGCCGCAGGCCGGCAGGATGGCGGCCAGTTCGACCTGGCGGTCGAAGTCGGTGCCGGCCACGTGCACGCCGTGGTTGGCCAGGATGTCGGCCTTGCGGTCCAGGCGCTTGCGCCGCTCGGGGCCCACGCGCACCAGCGAGAAGTCGGAGGTGCCGCCGCCGATGTCGGCCACCAGCACCAGCTCCTCTTTCGTCGCCGTGTTCTCGTAGTCGAGGGCGGCCGCGATCGGCTCGTACTGGAAGCTGATCTCGCTGAAGCCCACGCGCCGCGCCGCTTCCTCCAGCGCCTGCTGCGCCTGCGCGTCGCGCTCGGGCTCGTCATCGACGAAGAACACCGGGCGGCCCAGCACCGCGCGCTGCAGGGGCGCGCCCGCCGACGCCTCGGCCAGCTTCTTCAGGTGACCGAGGTAGCCGGCCACCACGTCGAGGTAGGCCACCATGTGGCCGCTGCCGACTTCGGTCTGCTGCCCTGCCAAGGTCGAGCCGAGCACGCTCTTCATCGAGCGCATCAGCCGGCCTTCGTGGCCTTCGACGTAGGCGGCCAGCGCCTCGCGCCCGTACAGGCGCAAGGGCTCCTGGTGCGCAGCGCGCCCTTCCACCTGGTAGAAGACCGCGGTGGGCATGGTGCGCTGGCCCATTTCGACGTCGACGAGCTCCATGTGGGCGCCGCCGGGCGAGACGGCAATGGCGGAGTTGGAGGTGCCGAAATCGATGGCGCAGAAGGGGGTGGCGGGCTTGCGTGGGGTCATGGGCGGGGGCGGGATTGTAACGGCCCCGGATCTCTAGAATGGGCGCCAGATGAACGCCGTGCTCTCCTCGCCCCAACGCCGCCCGATCCGCGAACTGCCCGACGAGCTGGTGAGCCAGATCGCCGCCGGCGAAGTGGTCGAGCGCCCGGCCTCGGTGGTGCGCGAGCTGGTCGACAACGCGCTGGACGCCGGCGCCTCCCAGGTCACGGTGCGGCTGCTGGCCGGCGGCGTGCGCCTGATCTGCGTGGAAGACGACGGCGGCGGCATCGCCCGCGAGGAACTGCCGCTGGCGCTGAAGCGCCACGCCACCAGCAAGATCGGCTCGCTGGCCGACCTGGAGTCGGTGGCGACCATGGGTTTCCGCGGTGAGGCGCTGGCTGCGATCGCGTCCGTGTCGGAGCTCAGCCTGCTGTCGCGCCGGCCGGAACAGGCCACCGCCTTCCTGCTCGATGCCGGCAGCGGCGAGCTGCGACCGGCCGCGCGCAACACCGGCACCACGGTGGAAGTGAAGGAGCTGTTCTTCAGCACGCCGGCGCGCCGCAAGTTCCTGAAGACGGACGCCACCGAACTCGCGCATTGCCTGGAGGCCGTGCGCCGCCATGCGCTGGCGCGGCCGGACGTCGGCTTCACCGTCTGGCACGAAGGCAAGTTGGTGGAGCAGTGGCGCGCGGGTTCGCGCGAGCAGCGCCTGGCCGACGTGCTGGGCGACGAGTTCATCGAACAGAGCGTCGCGGTCGACGTGGTGGCCGGGCCGCTGCGCATCACCGGCCGCGCCGGCATTCCCGATGCGGCGCGGTCACGCGCCGACTGGCAGTTCGCCTATGTCAACGGGCGCTACGTGCGCGACAAGGTCATCACGCACGGCGCCCGCAGCGCCTACGAAGATCTTCTGCACGGCAACCGGCAGCCGGTCTATGCGCTGTACGTCGAGATCGCGCCGGAGCGGGTCGACGTGAACGTGCATCCGACCAAGATCGAAGTGCGCTTCCGGGATAGCCGCGAGGTGCACCAGGCGGTGCGGCGGGCGGTGGAGTCGGCGCTGTCGGCGCCGCGCGCGGCGCTGGTGCCGACGGCGCCCGTGCAGCAGGAGATTGCGCCTGCGGCGCCGGCGTTCCAGGGCTGGCGGCAGTCGGGGATGGGCTTGGGGAACGTGGTGTCCGATGTGGGGCTGCTCTGGGATGGTGGGGTCGCTGCGCGAACCCACCCTACGGAACCCGCGTTCGTAGGCCGTGGTGAGCGCGAAGCCGCACCGCGGCTCCCCGAAGGCGACTGGCCCCTGGGCCGCGCCATCGCCCAACTGCAGGGCATCTACATCCTCGCCGAAAACGCCCAGGGCCTGGTCGTGGTCGACATGCACGCGGCACACGAACGCATCGTCTACGAGCGCCTGAAGACGCAGATGGACGCGCAGGCCATCCGCAGCCAGCCGCTGCTGATCCCCGCCACCTTCGCCGCCACGCCGGCCGAAGTGGCAACGGCCGAAGCCTGCGAAGCCACGCTGGAAGCGCTGGGCCTCTCGATCACGCCCTTCTCGCCCAAGACCCTGGCCGTGCGCGCCGTGCCCGCGGCCCTGGCCAATGGCGACGCGGTGGAACTCGCCCGCAGCGTGCTGGCGGAACTGGCCCAGCACGACGCCAGCAGCGTCGTCGAGCGCGCCCGCAACGAACTGCTCGGCACCATGGCTTGCCACGGCGCCGTGCGCGCCAACCGCAAGCTCACGCTGGAGGAGATGAACGCCCTGCTGCGCCAGATGGAGGAGACCGAGCGCTCCGACCAGTGCAACCACGGCCGCCCCACCTGGCGCCAGCTCACGGTGCGCGAGCTGGACGCCCTCTTCCTGCGCGGCCGTTGAACTTGTAGCCGGCCCGCCGACTCAACCTCAGCCATGAAGCGCCGTTACCTGCTTGCCGCCGCCGCCGTGCTGGCTGCCGCCCTTAGCGTGGGCTGTTCCACCCTCGACGAACGCCAGCGTGCCTGGATCTTCCAGCCCAGCGACCGCGCCTGGGGCGGCAGCGCCGACCTGGCGCGCGACATGCTGGACGTCTGGATTCCCTTCCAGTCGAAGGTGACGAACGAGCCGGCCAAGCTGCACGGCCTGTGGCTGCCGGCCGAACGCGGGGTGGCGAAGGCGCCGGTCTTGCTGTACCTGCACGGCGCGCGCTGGAACGTCGAAGGCTCGGCGCCGCGCATCAAGCGCATGCAGCAGCTCGGCTTCTCGGTGCTGGCCATCGACTACCGCGGCTTCGGCAAGAGCAGCCCCGGCCTGCCTTCGGAAGACATGGCCTACGAAGATGCCCGCGTCGCCTGGGACTGGCTGGCCGCGCAGCATCGGGACCGCCCGCGCTACGTCTTCGGGCACTCCCTGGGCGGGGCGATCGCGATCGACCTCGCCTCGAAGGTCGAGGACGAGCAAGGCGTGATCGTCGAAGGCACGTTCACCTCGATCGCCGACGTGGCCAGTTCGATGAAATGGGGTTGGTTGCCGGTCGGCCCGCTGATCACGCAGCGTTTCGAATCGGTGCGCAAGGTCGGGCAGCTGCATTCGCCGCTGCTGGTGGTGCATGGTGCGGAGGACAGCCTGATCCGCAGCGACCTCGGCCGGCGGCTGTACGAAGCCGCAAGCGGCCGCAAGCAGTTCCTGCTGGTCGAAGGCGGCTCGCACCACAGCACGATGGCGGTCGGGCAGGCGCAGTACCGCGCCGCGCTGGCGCAGTTCTTCCGCCTGGCCGAGTCGAATTAGCGCGCAGGGTCGGGCCCTGCACGACCCTTCACCCGCCGTGCTGGTTGGGGTCGTCCGCCTGGGGGTGGGAGGATTGGCCCTCCTGCTGCCCGCTGTCCGAGGAGGACATGGGCCTTCCGGTCGCCGCCTTGCGGAAACCAAGCTTGTTCAATTCGCGTTCCAGCAACTGCTTTCGGACCTCCATCGGAAGCGTTTCCGATGACCAGGTTCCCGATAGTCCGTCGTCTGGTTCGCTGCCAGATCTGATTGCACTCATATGCACATAGTGGGCGCTGGCCCGGCTTTTTACTGTCAGGGCTGGCTTGAGACGCCTGTAAGAACGGTCCGACAGCCCCCTCACGGGCCGGAGTTCTCGCGCGCGGAGAGGTCGCCGCACCAGGCGATGAAACGTTCGGTTTCGCTCTTGTCGAAGACTTCGTCGGCGCCCAGGTCGATGCAGTGCTGGCGCACGCCGGGCGTGGCATAGCTGCTGAACACAGCAATGGCGCCGCCGTTGGGGTCTCCCTTGCAGCGACGGATGACGTTCATGCCCGCGCCCTGGTCGAGGACCAGGTCGACGATGGCCAGGTCCCAGCCACCCTTGTGTTCTTCCAGCCAGAGGTTGGCCTCGGCCTCCGTGCTGGCCGCGGCCACCACGCGAAAGCCGCCCATCGATGCGAAGAGGTCCGTCAACAGCCCGCGCATCCGCTGGATGTCTTCCACGAGGAACACCCGCATTTCCACAACTGTCTCCAAAATAATGCACTCCTGACAAGCGATTCTCGTTCTTGCGCGGATCCACCGGGGGTCGCTGAAACCAAATGCGTACTGCCTGTGCGGCAGCCAGCGCGGCAGTGGCTCTGCTAACCTCGACCGATGCCTGCCGCCCTGCCCGCGACCATCGCGCTTGCCGGCCCGACCGCCTCGGGCAAGACGGCGGCCGCGCTGCGCCTGGCGCAGGCGCTAGCCGCGGAAATCATCAGCGTCGATTCGGCGCTGGTCTACCGCGGCATGGACATCGGCACCGCCAAGCCGAGCGCACAGGAGCAGGCCCTGGTGCCGCACCACCTGCTGGACATCCGCGATCCGGCGCAAGCCTATAGCGCCGCGGAGTTTGCCACCGATGCGCAGCGGCTGGTCGCGCAGATCCGCGCGCGCGGCCGGCGCGTGCTGCTGGTGGGCGGCACCATGCTGTACTTCAAGGCCTTGTTCGAAGGGCTCTCCGCGCTGCCCGCGGCCGATGCCGAAGTGCGCGAAGCGATTTCGAACGAGGCCACCACCGCGGGTTGGCCGGCCATGCACGCGCAACTGGCGCAGGTCGACGCAGCCACGGCGGCGCGGCTCGCGCCCAACGACGCCCAGCGCATCCAGCGCGCGCTGGAAGTGTTCCGGGTGAGCGGCATGCCAATGTCGCAATGGCATGCGCAGGCCGAAGCCGCCACGCCGGAGTTCAAGCCCGACCTGTTCCTGTCGCTCGAGCCGGCCGACCGCGGCTGGCTGCACGAACGCATCGCGCAGCGCTTCGATGCGATGCTGGCGGCCGGCTTTCTCGACGAGGTGCGGGCCTTGCGCGCACGCGGCGACCTGCATCCGGGCCTGCCCAGCATCCGCTGCGTGGGTTACCGGCAGGCGTGGGAGGCGCTGGACAGCGGCGAGCCGCTGGCCTCTTTGCGCGAGCGCGGCATCGCCGCCACGCGCCAGCTGGCCAAGCGCCAGCTCACCTGGCTGCGCGGCATGGAGCAGCGCCGCGTGATCGCCTGCGACGCGCCGGACGCCCTGCAGCAGGTGCTGGCCGCCGCCGGAGTCCCCGCATGATGCTGGTGGTCAACGGCCTGGCCAAGCGCTATGGCGAAAGCACCGTGTTCCGCAACGTCTCGCTGGCCGTGGCGGCCGGCGAGTTCGTCGCCATCGTCGGCGAGTCGGGCGTGGGCAAGTCGACCCTGCTCAATTGCATGGCGGGCCTGGACACCTGGCAGGAAGGCACGATCCGCGTGGGCGGCACCGACCTGGGCACGCTGGACGACGAGCGCCGCGCGCTGCTGCGGCGCGCGCAGTTGGGCTTCGTGTTCCAGGCCTTCCACGTGCTGCCGCACCTGGACGTCGCGCAGAACGTCGGCCTGCCGCTGCTGTTGCTGCAGCGGCCCGATGCGGCGCGGGTCGAGGCGATGCTGGACGCGGTCGGGCTGGCCGGGCTGGGTGCGCGGCTGCCGCAGGAGTTGAGCGGTGGGCAGTTGCAGCGCGTAGCGATCGCGCGCGCCCTGGTGCATCAACCCCAGCTGCTGCTGGCCGACGAACCGACCGGCAACCTGGATCCGACGACCGCTGCGCGGGTGATGCAGGTGCTGCGCGACCAGGCGCGCGCGACCGGGGCGGCGCTGGTGCTGGTCACGCATTCGGAAGCCGCTGCGGGGCTGGCGGACCGGGTGCTGCATCTGCGCAGCGACGGGATCGGTTGATCCCCGTCCGGGATCAGCCCGGCGCCTGCAGCCCCAGCTTCGCCGCCAGCGCCGCCGTCGGCAGCGACCCTTCGATGCTCACCAGCTCGCCCGTCTGCGCGTTCTTGCCGACGATGGTCGGGATGCTGCCGAAGCCGAACTTGGTCATCAGCTGCGTGTTGCGCGCGATGGCCTGCTTCTGGGCGTCGCCCCCGGCGGGCGGGATGCCGCCCTTCTTGTCGCGCATAGCCGCTTCGTGCGCCTCCATCGCCGCCACCGGATCGGCGGCCGCCAGGATGGCCGCGCCTTGCAGCGTGCTGTTGGCGTTGAGGATGCCGACCGGGATCCAGACGAAGCGCGCCTGCGACTTCAGCGGCTTGGCCGATTCCCACAGCGCCGCGCAATGCGGGCACTGGGCGTCGAAGAACACGTAGACGGTGCGCGCGCTCATCGTCGAGCCGACGTTGAAGCCCTGCGCTTCGGCCGTGATGGCCTCGATGGACACCGGCGTCGATGCAGCGGCGGCGGGAGCGGCACTGCCGGCGGCGGATTGCGAGGCGTCCTTGCAGCCGGCAAGCACCAGCGCACCGGCTACGGACGAGAGGAGGAAGAGGCGTTTGGTGTTCACGCCTCGATTCTAGGGTCAGCCACGACGCAGCGAAGCTAGCGCGGTTTTCCTACAGGGTGTGGGCGGCCGGCTCGCCACCATGGCCACCCACACAGGAGAAAACGATGGCAACTTCCCGCGGCGAAAAAGACGCCTGCGACCTGCTCGACGCAGACCACCGCAACGTCAAGAAGATGTTCAAGCAGTACGAGGAACTGATGGGATCGCGCAGCCGCACGGCCTCCCAGAAGAAGCTGGACCTGGCGCAGCAGATCTGCCAGGAGCTGACCGTCCACGCCCAGGTCGAGGAAGAGATCTTCTACCCGGCGCTGCGCGCCGCGCTGAAGGACACCGACATGCTGGCCGAGGCCGAAGTTGAGCACCAGACTGCCAAGGACCTGATCGCGCAGATCGAAGGCATGGGCGAAGCCGACGAGATGTTCGACGCCAAGGTGACGGTGCTGGGCGAGTACATCGACCACCACGTCAAGGAAGAACGCAACGAGATCTTCCCGAAGGCCCGCGCCTCGCGCAAGCTGGACCTGGTCGCCATGCGCGACGAGATCGCGGCGCGCAAGGAAGAACTGATGGGCGAGATGGCCTGATGGCCCCGTAGGCCGGGATGGCAACCCCGGCTTACGCCTGCTTCCAATAGCGATACGCCCAGGCGGTGGCGAAGCCGAGCCGCGCATAGAGCGACCGCGCCACCGCATTGCCTTCCTCCACCTGCAGGAAGGCCTGCTGCAGCCCCCGTGCGCGCGCTTCCTGCGCGAACGCCGCGAGGATGCGCCCTGCACTCCCCTGCTTGCGCTGCACCGGCAGCGTGCGCATGCCGTGGATGCCGCACCAGCCCTGGCTGAAACACGCCGATCCCACCGCCACCGTCGCCCCGTCACGCTCGATGCTGGCGAAGGCCGAATCGCGCGCCCGGCCCAGGATCGCAAGCCGGCTGGCGCCATCGACCGGGTCGAAGCCTTCGCCGAGGAACACATTGCCGAAACTGGCCGCCGGCGTGGCCGAGAGCCGCACGACCGCATCGGTGGGCAGCGGCATGTCCTGCACCCGCGCCACCTGCACCAGCGTCGTCTTGCTGGGGCGATAGCCGCGCGCTTCGAGGTCGGCACGCAAGGCGTCGAAGGCCGCCACTTCCGGTAAGCGGAACACCGCCGGCGTGCCGAAGCGCGCATAGCGCTGCTCCACCAGGGCGACGGCGCGCGCCTCGGGCGCCGCGTGCGCCAGCGGCGCGGCGCTGTGCGCGCGGCCCACGGTGCCGTGGTCCAGGGCCACCAGCCAGCCGGCCAGCTCCTCCGAATCCTCCGGCGGCATGGCCGCCAGCGTGGCGCGTTCGATTCCCGCGATGTCGTGCATGCCGCCATTCTGCACAATGGCGCATGCCGGCTTTGCTTGCGACCTACTCCTGGCCCGAACTGCGGCACCACGCCTGGCGCACCGCCACCGCGGTGTTGGCGGTGACGCTGGGCGTGGCGCTGGCGTTCTCGGTGCAGTTGATCAATGCCTCGGCGCTGGCCGAATTCGCGAGCGCCGCACGCTCCGTCGGCGGCCGCCCGGACCTGGAACTGCGCGCGGCCCGCGGCGCGCTCGACGAAGCCCTGTATGGGCGCATCGCCACGCAGCCGCAGGTGGCCGCGGCAAGTCCCATCCTGGAATTGCAGACCCTGGCGCAGGCGAGTGACGGCACGCGGCGCACGGTGCGCATCCTCGGCGTCGACGCCCTGCTGGTCGCGCAGGTCGCGCCCGGCCTGCAGCCCGTGCCGACCGAAGGCGCGGACCGGCTGGCCGTGCTGGCGCCGGACACCGTCTTCCTGAACGCCGCCGCCCGCGCCGCGCTGCCGGCGCAAACCGTGCGCGTGCAGGCCGGACTGCAGTGGCGCGAGTTGCGCGTGGCTGGTACGGCCGCGGCCGGCGGCGGCCCGCTGCTGGTGATGGACATCGCGGCGGCGCAGGACCTCTTCGGCCGCGGCGGCGAACTCACGCGCATCGACGTGCGCCTGCGCCCCGGCGTGACCGCCGCCGCTTGGCTGCGCGAGCTCCAGCTGCCGCCGGAAGTACAGGCCGCGGAACCGGCCGATGCGGGCCAGCGGGTCGATGCCCTGTCGCGCGCCTACCGCGTCAACCTCACGGTGCTGGCACTGGTGGCCTTGTTCACGGGCGCCTTCCTCGTCTTCTCGGTGCTGGCATTGAGCGTCGCGCGCCGCGCGCAACAGTTCGCGCTGCTGGGCGTGCTGGGCCTCACGGCGCGCCAGCGGCTGCGGCTGGTGCTGGCCGAATCGGCCTTGCTCGGCGTGGTCGGCAGCGCCATCGGCATCGCACTGGGCACGGCGCTGGCGGCCGCGGCCTTGTCGCTGCTGGGCGGCGACCTGGGCGGCGGCTACTTCCCCGGCGTGCGGCCGCAACTGCAATGGAGCACGCCGGCGGCCATCGCCTACGGCGCACTGGGTGTGGTGGCCGCGATGGCCGGCGGCTGGCTGCCGGCGCGCCAGGCCGCGCGCCTGCCGCTCGCGCAGACGCTCAAGGGCCTGGGCTCGTCGCGCATCGGGGCGCGGCGCCATTGGCCCGGCTGGGCGGCGCTGCTGGCCGCGCTCGTGCTGGCCTTGCTGCCGCCGGTCGCCGGCGTGCCGCTCGCGGCCTACTTCTCGGTGGGGCTGCTCTTGATCGGCGGCATCAGCGTGCTGCCGGCGGCGGTCGGCGCGCTCTACGACCGCCTTGCGCCGCTGGTGGCGCAGCGCCTGCTCCCGCTGCTGGCGGTGGAACGCGCGCGGCGCGTGCGCGAAAGCGCCGCCGTCGCGGTGAGTGGCGTGGTCGCGGCGCTGAGCCTGTCGATCGCGCTCACGGTGATGGTCGCGAGCTTCCGCCACTCGGTCACGGCCTGGCTCGACGTGCTGCTGCCCGCCGATCTCTACCTGCGCACCGCCATCACCACCGCCGCCGGCGACACGGCCTATCTCACGCCCGCCGTGGTCGAAGGACTCGCGCGCGTGCCCGGCGTGGCGCGCGTGGCGACGCAGCGCACGCGCAACCTCCCGCTGGCGCCGGACCTGCCGCCGGTGGCGCTGCTGGCGCGTCCGGTGGAGGCGCTCGGCAAGAACCTGCCGCTCGTAGGCACGGCGCTGCCCGCGCCGCCGGGGCACATCGCCGTCTATGTGAGCGAGGCGATGGTCGATCTCTACGGCGCCCGGCGCGGCGGCACGCTGCCCGTCCTGCAAACCGCGCTCGGCGGCGGACCCTACTTCGTGGCCGGCGTGTGGCGCGACTACGTGCGGCAGACCGGCTCGGTCGTCATGGACCTGGCCGACTACCAGCGCCTCAGCGGCGACACCCGCATCAACGAAGTGCAGCTGTGGCTGGAGCCGGGCGCTTCGCCGCAGGACGTGCAGGCGCGCCTGCGCACCCTCGCCGGCGACCTGGTGGAGATGGCGTCGGCCGGCGAGCTGCGCGCGGTCTCGCTGCGCATCTTCGACCGCAGCTTTGCCGTCACCTACTGGCTGCAGGCGGTGGCCATCGCGATCGGCCTGTTCGGCGTGGCGGCGAGCTTCAGCGCGCAGGTGCTGGCGCGGCGCAAGGAATTCGGGCTGCTCGCGCACCTGGGGCTGACGCGCCGGCAGATCCTGGCCGTGGTCGCCGGCGAAGGCGCGGCCTGGACGCTGGTCGGTGCACTCGCCGGTTTGGCGCTGGGCCTGGCCGTGGCCGTCGTGCTGGTGCACGTCGTGAATCCGCAGAGCTTCCACTGGACGATGGACCTGCTGCTGCCCTGGGGTCGCCTGGGCCTGCTGTGCCTCGCGGTCATCGCCGCCGGCACGATCACGGCCTGGCTGGCGGGACGCGCCGCTGCCGGGCGCGACGCCGTGCTGGCGGTGAAGGAGGACTGGTGATGCGCCGCCGCCCGCTCCTGCTGGCCCTGCCCTGGCTTGCCGCGGCCGCTCGGGCCGATGACGCCCTGCCGCCGCGCAAGCTGGTGTTCCCGCGCGACCACGGCGCACATCCCGAGCTGCGCACCGAGTGGTGGTACATCACCGGCCAGGTGGCGGCGGGCGGCCGCGTGTTCGGCTTCCAGGTCACCTTCTTCCGCTCGCGTGTCGACGCGACGCAGCAGATGCGGTCGCGCTTTGCCGCCAAGCAGCTGCTGTTCGCGCATGCCGCCGTCACCGACGTGCAGGGCCGCAAGCTCTGGCACGACCAGCGCATCGCGCGCGCCGGCTTCGGCGTGGCCGAGGCATCGGAGCAAGACGCTGCGCTCGTCCTGCAGGACTGGTCGCTGCGGCGCGAAGGCGAGGTCTGGGTGGCGCGGCTGCCGGCTACGGACTTCGCGCTGGAGCTGCGCTGCACGCCGACGCAGCCTGTGCTGCTGCAAGGCGCGCAAGGCCTGTCACGCAAGGGGCCGGAGGCAGCGCAGGCGAGCTACTACTACAGCCTGCCGCAGCTGGCCACGGCGGGCCGGCTCACGCTGCGTGGCGCGAACTTCGACGTCGCGGGCAAAGCCTGGCTGGACCACGAATGGAGCGAGGCGCTGCTGCATCCCGAGGCCGTGGGCTGGGACTGGATCGGCATGAACCTCGACGACGGCAGCGCGCTCACCGCCTTTCGCCTGCGGCGCAAGGACGGCAGCACGCTGTGGGACGGCGGGTCTTATCGCAGCGCCAAGGGCGACCTCTACATCGCCAGCCCGGGCGAGACGCAGTTCAGTCCGCAGCGCAAGTGGACGAGTCCGGCGTCTAATGCGACTTACCCGGTGGAGTGGATTCTCAGGACGCCGGCGGATTTCTACCGGGTGCGCGCGGTGGTCGACAACCAGGAGCTCGATAGCCGTGGCTCGACCGGCGCGATCTATTGGGAGGGGCTGGCGGAGCTGATCGACAGCAATGCGCGGGTGGTGGGGCGGGGGTACCTGGAGATGACGGGGTATGCGAGCCGCCTCCGGCTGTAGCCGCGGTTCGTTTCCTCACCACGGCCTACACTCTGTGCGCATGAAAACGGGCACTCTCCACTTCCTGTGCGGCAAGGCCGGCGCCGGCAAGAGCACGCTCGCGCGCCGGCTGGCCGAAGAAGAAGCCGCCCTGCTGATCGTCGAGGACGTATGGCTGGCGCGCCTGTACGGCGACGAGATGCAGACCTTCGACGACTACCGGGTGCGGGCGCTGCGCCTGCGCAGCGTCGTCGGGCCGCTGGTGATCGAGCTGCTGCGCGCGGGCCGGCCGGTGGTGCTGGACCTCCCCGCCAACACACGCGCAGCGCGGGCCTGGTTCCGCTCGCTCTTCGAAGCGGCCGGCGCGCCGCACCTGCTGCACTTTGCCGACGTCCCCGACCGCACCTGCCTGGCGCGCATCGCCGTGCGCAACCGCGAGCGGCCCGAGGGTTCGCACGAACTCAGCGAAGCGGACTTCGCGCACATCACTTCCTTCTTCGAGCCGCCGCAGGCGGACGAAGGCTTTCGCATCCGCGTCCTGGAGCCTTGACGATGAGACTGTCCCTCCTTTGCCTCGCCCTGCTGGCCGCCGTGCCCGCCTTGCGCGCCAACGAACTCACCGATGCGCAGCGCGCCGCGTTGCAGCCGCTTGCCATCTTCGACGGCACCTGGCGCGGCCCGGCCCAGGTGCTGCGGCCCGAAGGCTGGACCACGATCACCCAGACCGAGCGCGTCGGACCCATGCTCGATGGCGCGCTGCGCGTGATCGAGGGCCGCGGCTACGGCCCGGACGGCAAGATGCATTTCAACGCCTTTGCCGTGCTCTCCTACGACCCGACGGCCAAGCGGTATCACTTCAAGTCCAACGCCGAAGGGCGCGAGGGTGACTTCCCGCTGGAAGTCTCGCCCGACGGCTTCGCCTGGTCCATCCAGGCCGGCCCGGCGCGCATCCGCTACGTGGCCACGGTCAAGGACGGCATGTGGCACGAGGTCGGCGAGCGCCTCGTGGAAGGCCAGCCGCCCCTGCGCATCTTCGAGATGCACCTGAAGCGGCTGGGCAGCACCGGCTGGCCGGCCGACGGCGCGGTGCCGCGGGAGTGATGACGTGGTGATCATCCACCCAGCGAGCCGCCGGCTCCCGCTGCTGGCCGTGCTGCTCCTGGCGGCATGCACCAGCGTGCCGTCCGCGCCTTCCACGCCCATCCCCACGACCGACGAAGCGCTGATCGCGCGCTTCCGGTCCTGCGTCACGCCGACAGGTCCGGCCACCACACTTCCGCAATTGCCCGCCGCCGAGGAACCCCGGTTCACCGGCAGCGTGTTGCCGCTTTCCAAGACCGGTACCGTCATGGACGGCTACAACCACGAACTGCGGCTCGATGCGGAGCGCCGCCGCGGCATCATCGTGCAGACCGGCGGCATCGCCGGACACAAGACGGTGTTCGGCCCGTTCGCCCTGGAGCGGGGATGCGGCGCGTGATCCGCCGGTTGCGGTCGACGTTGCACGCGATTCATGCGCTCGCGCTGGCCGCGGCGCTTGCGGGCTGCGGCGAACGGCCCGCCGAACCGCCCCGGACACCGGTCGCCTCGCCGAGCCCTCCCCCCGCCTCCGCATCCACGGGCTCCTGGCTGGGCCGATGGACAGGGCCCGAAGGCACCTTCCTCGAACTGGCCGGAGGCCAGGGCAGTTACGAAGTCACCATCCGCAACCTGGACGGACCGCGCAAGTTCGCCGGCAAGGCCGATGGCGCCGCCGTCACCTTCGAACGCGATGGCACGCGCGAGACGCTGCGCGCCACCGACGGCGCCGGCACCGGCATGAAATGGCTGGCCGGCAAGAAGGATTGCCTGGCGTTGCGCAGCGGCGAAGGCTGGTGCCGTGACTGAGGCCGAGGCGCTCGCCTTCGTCGAGCAGCACGGCGTCGTGCTGGTGTCGGCGCAGGGCGCGGCGCCCAAGCTGGTCGACGCGATTGCCGGCGAGCCCGTGCGCGGCAGCTGGTGGGGCCATCCGCGCGGCAAGGAGATCTTTCGCGTGCTGTCGGCCGTGCAGGCGTCGCCGGACATCCTGGTGTGCCGCCTGCTCGCGGGCAAGTTGACGCTGGTGCATCGCCGCCTTTGGCCGGCGCTGGTGCGCCTGGCCGACCGCTTCGCGCCGGAGCGGATAGAACGGGTGCGCGAGGAGCACACGGCAAGCGGCAAGCACGTGAGCCACGAGGAGCCTTTTCCCGCGTGGGTGCCGGCGCAGGTGCTCGCGGAAGCGGAGCGCATGGCGCACGACGAGGCGGAGCGCCTGCTGGGCGCGTGGGCGCCACGCTGAAACCCCCATGGCCCCTGCCGCCGCCCATTGGCAGAATGCGCGCATAGCCGACCACGAGCTGCCCTGAATGATCGACCCGCTGCTGATCGACCTGCCCGACACCATCGAGACCGAGCGCCTCACCCTGCGCACGCCGCGCACCGGCGACGGCGCGCAACTGCTGCCGGCGCTGGAGGAAGCCCTGCCGCAGCTGCGGCGCTTCCTGGCCTCCCTGCCCTGGGTCGCGGGCGAGCAGACGCCCGACTCGGCCGAGCGCTGGTGCCGCAACGCGCAGGCCAACTTCCACGGCCGCAAGGACCTGCCCTTCCTGATCTTCGAGCGCGCCTCCGGCCAGTTGCTGGGCGCCTGCGGCCTGCACCGCACCGTGTGGGAAACGCCGCGCACCGAAGTCGGCTACTGGATCCGCAGCAGCCGCGCCGGCCAGGGATTCGTCACCGAGGCCGTCAAGGGACTGTGCAACTACGCCTTTATGCAGATCGGCGCGGTGCGCGTGGAGCTGATCGTCGACGAGGACAACCTCGCCTCGCGTCGCGTCGCCGACCTGGCCGGCTTCCGGCTCGAAGGCACGCTGCGCAACGAGCGGCGCGCGCCCGACGGCACGCTGCGCAACACCTGCGCCTACGCCCGCTTTCCCACGCCGCAGTACTGACCGGAGCCGACCATGGCCGACACCCCGCCCGCCGACGACATCGCCACCTGGCAGCGCAAGACCGCCATGCGCTGCAACAACCGCGCGTGGGAACTCTCGGTGAAACCGCGCACGCACGCCGAGGACCGCGAGATGCTCGACGCGGCCCATGCCGCGGCCTTCCACTGGGGCGAGATCGGCACCGAGCTGAACCGCATGCGCGCCAGCATGCTGCTGGCCGAAGTGCACGCCTTGCTGGGCAACGGCGCGCTGGCGCTGCGAATCGCCGAGCCGATGCGCCTCTACTTCCTGGCCAAGAACGACACGCCCGACTGGGAGAAAGCTTTCACGCATGCGGTGCACGCGCATGCGGCCCATGCGGCGGGCGATGCCTCCGCGCACCGCGCCTCGTACGGGCGGGCACAGGAGGCGATGGCGGCCATTGCCGACGCCGAGGACCGCAAGGTGGTGGCCGAAACCTTCGCCAACGTCCCGGCGCCATGACGACGCCGCAGCTGCGCATCGCGCGGCCCGTGCGTGACCTGGCGCGGGCCGAGACCATGTACGTCGCCGGCCTGGGCCTGCAAAGGCTGGGCGGTTTCACGGACCACCAGGGCTTCGACGGCGTGATGCTGGGCCTGCCCGGCGCGGGCTACCACTTCGAGTTCACGCTGTGCCGCGCTCATCCCGTCGCGCCGGCGCCGACCGCGGAGGACCTCGCCGTGTTCTACCTGCCGGACGCCGCGCAATGGGAAGCGCGCTGCGCGGCGATGCTGGCCGCCGGCTTTCGCGTGCTGCCCTCCTTCAATCCGTACTGGGACCGGCAGGGCCGCACCTTCGAGGACGCCGACGGCTACCGCGTCGTGCTGCAGAACGCGGAGTGGCCGGCATGACGATCGTGCCGGTGGAGCCCGGTGAGGCCCTGGCCGTGGCGCGTTTCATGGAGCGCGTGATCCGCATTTCCGTCGACGCCAGCGACGGCGAGAAGGAAGGCTTCGTCGCCCACACCCGGCGCAACGTCGAGCAGTGGGCCGAAGGCGCCATCGAGGCGCTGCACCTCAAGTGCGTCGACGATGCCGGCGAACTGCAGGGCGTGGTGATGGCCAAGCAGCACTGGAACCTGTGCCACCTGTTCGTCGCCCCGGCGGCGCAAGGCCAGGGCCTGGGGCGCGCGCTGATGGAGCGGGCCGTCGCCGAGTGCCGCGCACGCCGCACGCGGCCGTACATCAGACTCAATTCGGCGCGCAACGCCGTCGGCTTCTACGAGCGCATGGGCTTCGTCCGCGTGCCGGATGCGCCGGCGCTCGTGGCCGAGCTGCAGTTCGAGCTGCCCCTGTAAGCGCGACAACGCCGGCCGTCCTACACCGGCCAGGGGCTGCGCGCGCGAAGATGGCGGAAACACAACGAGGTGATCCATGGCCCTGCCCCACGCCCGACTGCTGGACGTCATCAGCGTAGCGCCCCTCGGCGACCAGCTGACCGACAACGTCAGCACCAGCCTGATCAAGACCGGCCGCGTGCAGCTGCTGCACCTGGTGCTGCCCGCGCACCGCGACATGCCCGAGCATCACGTCGACGACGAATGCATCGTCCATTGCCTGGAAGGCCAGGTCGAGATCACCATGGCCGGCGGCGTGCGCCGCCTGGACGCCGGCGAGCTGGTGGTGCTGCCCGGCCGGCAGCGGCACGGCGTGCGGGCGCGCAAGGACAGTGCCGTGCTGCTGACGCTGTTGCTGCGCGACGGCGATGCGGGAGACCAGGGTGGAGCAGGCAACACGCGGCTCTGATCCTTTCGGGCTCGAGCGCTTCGTGCGCGCGCAGGAGCCGGTGTACGCGGCCGTGCGGGCGGAACTGGCCGCGGGCCGCAAGCGCAGCCACTGGATGTGGTTCGTGTTTCCGCAACTGCGCGGGCTGGGCGTCAGCAGCACGGCGCAGCACTACGGGATCACGTCGCTCGAGGAGGCGCGGGCGTACCTGGCGCATCCGGTGCTGGGCCCTCGGCTGCGCGAGTGCGTCGCGCTGATGCTGGCCGTGGAGAAACGCAGTGCGCACGACATCCTGGGCTCGCCGGACGACCTGAAGTTCCGCTCCTGCCTCACGCTGTTCGCGCAGGCCGCGCCGGAGGAACACGCCTTCGCAGAGGCGCTGGAGAAGTACTACGAGGGCGTGCCCGACGAGCGCACCCTCGCAGCCCTCACATAGGCTCCGGGAAGGGCTTCGGGCCGCTCGGCGGTTCCGGCTGCGGCGTGAGGGGCGGGAGGGGTTCGGGCGGGGGATTGCCTTGCATGGTGGGTTCCTTTCTCTCGCCACTCTCGCAAACGCAGCGCTTGCGTCGTGTAGGCGCCCGACGCTTCATTCGTGCTTGTCCTACGCAGCACGGGCCCGGCCTCGTCGCACCATCAGGCATCGCTTTTTTCACAGGAGAGCACCATGCCTCGTGGAGACAAGTCGTCCTATACGGACAAGCAGAAACGCCAGGCCGAACACATCGAGGAAGGCTACGAAAAGCGCGGCGTCGGCAAGCAGGAAGCCGAGAGCCGCGCCTGGGCCACCGTGAACAAGGAAACCGGCGGCGGCAAGAAGAGCGGCTCGGGCCGCGGCAAGGCCATGGACACCAGCCCATCGAAGAAGGGCGGCAAGCTCGGCGGCCGTGCATCGGCTGCGCGTTCGGCCGAAGAGCGCTCCGCCTCGGCCAGGAAGGCCGCGGCCACCCGCAAGCGCAACGCGGCGAAGAAGTCGAGCTAGTGGTGCGCGCCCGGCTTCCCGGCCTGTGAAGCCGGGATGGGCACCAGCGGCCGGCCGACCACGAGTTCTTCCAGGCGCTGCAGGTCGGTGACCAGCAGCGCGCCGCCGCGCTTTTGCAGCAGGCCGTCGCGCGTGAGCGCCGAGAGCTCGCGCGTCACCTGCTCGCGCGTCGTACCCAGCTGCGCGGCGAGGTCCGCGTGCCGCGGTGCCGGCAGCAGGCGCGCGGAGGCCGCGTCTTCGTCCGCCGCGGCGCGCGCCAGACGCAGCATCTCCGCGCGGATGCGGTTCTGCACGCCCAGCGTGCTCAGCTCGATCACGCGGTCGGTCAGCGAGCGCACCAGCCCGAGCAGGTGGCGCACGTAGCGCTCCTCCACCCGCGGCTCGTCACGCAGCAGCTGCCGGAAATCGGTGGCGGTGAGCGAAGCGCTCAGCACGCGCCCGCTCGCATGCGCATCGGTCGTGCGCCGCCCGCCGTCCACCGCGGCGACGTCGCCGACGATGCCGCCTTCCTGGATGTGCGTGAACAGCACCTCGCGGCCGTCGGCCGAATAGACGTGGATGCGCACCTTGCCGTCGACGATCAGGTGCACGTCGCCGCTGGCGGCGTGGCGCGAGACGATCGCCTGGCCCGGCTCGAAGCGGCGCCACGTGCAGCGGTCCGCGAGGGCATGCAGGCGTTCCTGGGACAGGTCCGCCAGCAGCGGAGCCCGGGCCAGGCCGAGGGTGGACATCTGGGGAACAGCAACCATGGAACGAATCCTCCAGGGGCAGGATAGGAACGCGGTGCGACTTTCGCCACGCACCGATAGGGCAAACGCTGGCGGCCGGTGCGATAGCGCACATCGCACTGGGGCCGCTGCTCCCAACATCACTGCACCCGGCTCCATTCGCGCCGGGATCCCGCCAAGGAGTGCGCCATGCTTCGCTCGACCCTGCCTTCCACGCTGTTCGCCATCGCCGCCGCCATGCTCGTGGCCGGCTGCAACCTGGACCGCCCCGAGATGGACGACGCCATCGTGCCCACCGCCATGACCACGGCGTCTGCGACGCCGCAAGGCCAGGAGCTGTTCCGGATGTTCGACGCGGAAAAACAGAACGCGGCGACGGCCGAGCTGCCGGCGCTGTTCTAGGGCCGATGTTAGGCCTCTCCCCTAAGGATCGCAATGATCCGAAGGGGGATGTTTCCGATCAGACGTTGGCGATCGCCACGGCGCGCGCGTTCAGGTACGCGTCGACCGCTTCCGGCCCGCCTTCGGAGCCGTAGCCCGAATCCTTGATGCCGCCGAAAGGCATCTCGGCGCTCGGCAGCGCGGGCATGTTCATCCACAGCATGCCCACCTCGACGCGGCGCGCCAGCAGGTCGGCGTTCTTCAGCGACTTGGTGAATGCGTAGCCGGCCAGGCCGAAGCTCAGCCGGTTGGCTTCCTTGATGGCCTCGTTCAGGTCGGTGAAGCCGCGGATGCCGGCCACCGGCCCGAAGGGCTCGTCGTTGAACAGCTTGGATTCCATCGGCACGTCCAGCAGCACGGTGGGCTGCCAGAAGTTGCCCGTCTCGCCGATGCGCTTGCCGCCGGTGAGCACCTGCGCACCGTGCTTCTCGGCGTCGGCCTGGAACTCGGCCATCGCCGTGACGCGGCGCGGATTGGCCAGCGGGCCCATCTGCGTGCCGTCGGCCAGGCCGTCGCCGACCTTCAGGCCTTCGGCGTACTTGGCCATGGCCTGCGCGAATTCGGCCTTGACGCTCTCATGCACCAGGAAGCGCGTGGGCGAGATGCAGACTTGGCCGGCGTTGCGGAACTTGGCGGCGCCGGCGGACTTGACGGCCAACGCGATGTCGGCGTCCTCGCAGACGATGACCGGGGCGTGGCCGCCCAGCTCCATCGTCACGCGCTTCATGTGCTGGCCGGCCATCGCGGCCAGCTGCTTGCCCACCGGCGTGGAGCCGGTGAAGGTGATCTTGCGGATCACCGGGTGCGGGATCAGGTAGCTGGAGATCTCGGCGGGGTTGCCGTACACCAGGCCCAGCACGCCGGGCGGAATGCCGGCATCGGCAAAGGCCTTGATCAGCGCGGCAGGGCCGGCCGGGGTTTCCTCGGGCGCCTTCACCAGCATCGAGCAGCCGGCGGCCAGCGCGGCGCCGACCTTGCGCACCACCTGGTTGATCGGGAAGTTCCAGGGCGTGAAGGCGGCGACCGGGCCGACCGGGTCCTTCAGCACCATCTGGCGCACGTTCAGGTTGAAGCGCGAGGGCACGATGCGGCCGTAGACGCGGAAGCCTTCCTCCGCGAACCACTCGATGATGTCGGCGGCGGCCATCGCCTCGCCCTTGGCTTCCACCAGCGGCTTGCCTTGCTCCTGCGTCAGCAGCGGCGCGATCTCGCCGGCGCGCTCGCGCATCAGCGCAGCGGCCTTGCGCATGATCTTGCTGCGGTCGGCCGCCGTCATGTCGCGCCAAGTCTCGAAGCCCTTCTGGGCGGCTTCCAGGGCCTTGTCCAGGTCGGCCTTGCCGGCGTGGGCGACGCGGCCGATTTCCTTGCCGGTGGCCGGATTGAACACGGCGAGCGAACGGCCGTCGGCGGCGTCCTGCCACTGGCCATTGATGAAGAGCTGGGTGTTGGGGTAGGTCATGGCGGTCTCTTGCAGTGATGCGGGGGGGCGATCGGGGATTATGCGTTGCCGCCATGACCCTCGCTCAGGGCGGGCTGCAGCGGAAACTGGCGGCGCTCTCGCTGTCGCCGCTGCCGCCGTAGCGCGCCACCGACGGCCACGGGCACAGCAGGCGGGTGCGGCGCGGCGACCAGTCGGCCGGCACCTCGTTGTTCGGCACATTGGAGCCGGCGCCGCGGGCGGTGGCCACGATGGAAGCCGGCGCCACGCCCTGCTCCACCCACGCCACCAGCGCATCGACCATGTCGAACTGGTCGGCCGCGGGACCGCCGGACGAGTGATTCATGCCCGGCACGATGAACAGGCGGGCGCTATCGGCAGTCGCGTTGCCGTGCACGGCGCGGAAGCCTTCGTACCAGCGGATGGAGTCCAGCGCAGAGAACACGGGGTCGGCGCTGCCGTGCGCCACCAACAGCTTGCCGCCGCGCGCGACGAACTTGTTCATGGCCGTGGCGGCGGGCGGCGTCATGAAGTCCACCGCGCTCTCGGTGTAGGTCGCGTCCTTGGCGTAGACCTTCGCGCCATCCTTCTCGACGCTGAAGTTCAACGCATAGTCCGGCACCGTCGTGCCGCGGCCGCTGACGACCTCGGGCGACATCGGCGGCGTGGTCATCACGAAAGCCAGCGCGATCGAGTCGCGCGGACCGATGCTGTTGACGAACTTCCACTCGCGCCAGTTGCGTCCGCGCACGCCGGCGTCCCAGGGCATGCCGGTGTAGATCGGCAGGCCGGCGAAAGCCTTGGCCAGCACGATCTTGCGCGCCTCGGACAGGCAGCCGCCGCCCGCATCGCCCTGGCAGGTGGTGATGTCGCGCTGCGGATCGAAGCTGCGCTGGCAGGCGGCCAGGTCGCCGACCAGGCCGTCGCGCAGGCCGTCGAGCGCATCGCAGCGCGCCAGGATGGCGCTGGAGACGATGTCCATCTCGGCCGGCGTGAAGCTGGTCTCCAGGTCCGGCACGCCATCGGGCTTGCGGGCGCGCGCCACGGTGGCGAACTGCTGCGCGTGCCAGACCTGCGTGATCGCCGCGAACGGCAGGTTGTAGCCCGGCGTGACGGCGAGGATGCCGTCGTAGCGGCCGGTGTCGCGCGCGGCGGCGACGAAGCCGTGCCGGCCACCGTTCGACGTCCCGACCAGGTAGGCCTTGTCGGCGGGGCGGCCGTAGTAGCCGGCGATCAGCGCGCGCGCCATCGGCGTGAGCTGCGCCACCGCGTTGTAGCCGTAGTCCAGCCGCGCCTGCGGGTCGCGGCCGAAGGTGGCGGCGCCGATCACCGGGTTGTCGCGCTCGAAAGCATGGCCCGCATCGGAGCTGAGGACGGCAAAGCCCTTGAGCAAGCCGTTGGTGGTGGGCCCGCCGCCGAGGATGTTGCCGTAGGCCGGCGTGACGAAGCCATCGAGCCCGCCGTTGGCCTGGTAGAAGAAGCGGCCGTTCCACTGCGTGGGCAGCCGCATCTCGAAGCCCATCGCGTAGTCCTTGCCGTCGACGGGACTCTTGCGCTCGTTCAGCTTGCCGGTGACGACGCAGTGCTCCGGCATGGCCGCATCGATGCCGGGCAGCTTGAGTGTGCCCGCCGCGACGCGCTGGGTGGCGGTGATGCGCAGGCCGAGGTGGGTGAACTGGCTGGCGAGGGTTTCGCAGCTGGCAACGGCGACGCCTGGCTTGGCCGGCGTGGGCGTGCTGGGGGCGGAGGCACAGGCAGTCAACAAGGCTGCGGCGGCCAAGGTTGCCAGGCGGGGAATCGGGGTCAAGGGGAGCTCCTCATGCGTCGATATGGTTACGATACATAACCAAATCGGGCCGTTGGGGAGGGGTTTCCCTGATCGCGGCTTAGCGCTCCTGCGGCGCGATCTGCCCCACGCGGGCCGCCAACTCCTTCTGGGCCGCGGCATCCACCGGCTTGTGCTTCACCTTGTCGCTCGCCGGGTAGCCTTCCAGGGAATTCCCCCGCACCCAGTTCCGCGCCGGCCGCACGGGCCGCGGCACGAATCCGCCACCGCAGTTCGGGCAGACGTTGTGCAGCACCGTGTCGACGCAAGTTGCGCAGAAGGTGCATTCGAAGCTGCAGATGCGGGCGTCGGGGGATGCGGGCGGGAGGGGGACGTTGCAGTGTTCGCCGGTGGGGCGGAGTTCGAGCATGGGGGACTCTTTGGACGCAAGGAGATTGTGTGTGGGTGGCTGAGGCCTTTCATGCGGCCTTATCCTGCAAGCGGGGCCGTCTCATGAAGGAATGGTCAATCATGAGGGGCAGCCAACTTGTCCGTACGGGTTGGAAGCCACGGGTTGATCCAGCAGTGATATCCCGCAAGTGTTGCAGCGTCACCAGATTGCGGTGTTTGGACCACAGTCGGACTGCTCGATATTCTGGATGATTGCGCGGAATGTAGCTCGGATGAGAGGATCGGCGGATCAGGACATTGATAGATCCGGCGAGCGCGGTTTGTTGCGAGCGCAAGTGCGGTCTACATTACTTTAGCCTTCGTCATGACGTCCAGACGCTCACTCAGCCTTCTCTTTTTCGTGGCCGTTATGTATGGCGCCATCATTGGGTATTACAGCGCGTATGACCGAGACCCTCCGAAGCTCGTTGACCTCGCGGCCACTCTCGTACCTCTCGTGCTTACATACATCTGGTACTACCTGGACGCTTCGGAGATTCGGTACCAACGCACAGGCGCCCTCGGCGCGGCAATCATTCTCATATCCGTCTTGGCTGTTCCCTACTATCTCTGGCGTAGTCGTGATCCGGGCCAGAAAATCGGCGCGTTGTTCCGGTTTGCCGGCTTCTGTATCGTGACCTTCTTGGCTGGTGCCTGCGCAGCCGTACTCGGAACGATGCTCGCATGAAGCCTCACAGGTCGGTTGACTCGGACACGCTTCGGCAAGGCGCCGCGAGCCGCGCAGGTGAGCATACGTCTCGCGGCGCCTTGCTCCAGCGTGCCGTTCACCTCCAACGTTAGCCATCACTGGGCGTCGGTGCTAGCATCAAGCCCATGATCGACTGGTCGACCTGTCCTGCCGTGGAGTCGGACCCAAGCCGGGTGAGCGGCGCCTGGGTATTCCGCAGCACGCGTGTACCTGTCGCGGCCCTCTTCGAGAACCTGGAGGACGGCGCATCCATCCAGGACTTTGTGCAGTGGTTCCCCGGCGTCTCATTGGAGCAGGTTCGCACTGTTCTCGAGCACGCAGCGCGGAGCTCTGCGGCCGTCGTCTAGTGCGCGTCCTGTTCGACCAGGGTACACGGGCGCCTTTGCGCCATGTCCTGGGTCTTCACTCCGTGGAAACTGCGTTCGAGCTCGGCTGGGGCACCCGTTAAAGCGGGTGAAGTTGACACTCCGCCCTAACATCTCGCCATCAAGTTGTCCCATCGTCCTCCCGATGCTCCGCTCCCCACTCGCCCTCCTCCTCGCCTCCCTCCTCACGGCCACCCTCGCCCAAGCCGCCCCCGACCCCGCCCTTCTCGGCTGCTGGCGCTCCACCAGCATCGTCCTGCACCTGCAGGACGGCTCGAAGACCGAAGACCGCTCCGGCCGCTGCACCCTGAACTTCAAGGACGACCAGTTCGAGTCGCAGTGCGGCGCCGCGAAGTCGCTGGCGTCGACGTACAAGTACGAGATCGTGCGGCCCAACGTCTACAAGGCGACCATGACGGGCAGCACCTTCAGCACCCAGCTGCTCGGCTCGACGCGCGAATATGAATACCAGGTCGACGGCGAGCGGCTGCTGCTCGTCACGCGGCCGCCCACGGCAACGCCTCCACCGCCCGGCGCCACGGTGAAAGTGGAATCCGAATCGACGCGCATCCCCTGCCCATGACTCACGACGGACTCGCCGCCCTCGACGCGCGCCTGGCCGGCCAGGAGAGCAAGCGCTGGGACGATTTCTATGCCAACCGCGCGCGGCCGGTCCCGTTCTTCCCGGGCCTTCCCGACGAGAACCTGGCCGAGTGGCTGGCGAACGGCACGATCGGCGCCGGCGGGCGCGCCCTCGACCTCGGTTGCGGCAACGGGCGCAACGCCATCTGCCTCGCCCGCCATGGCTTCCGCGTCGACGGGGTCGACTACTCGGAGACCGCCCTGGCCTGGGCCCGGGAACGCGCGCGCGAGGCCGGTGCCGAGGTCGACTTCCGCTGCGCCTCGGTGTTCGACGCCGCGCTCGAACCCGGCGCCTACGGCTTCGTCTACGACTCCGGCTGCTTCCACCACATCGCGCCGCACCGCCGCCAGCAATACATCGCACTGGCCGCACGGACGCTCAAGCCGGGCGGCTGGTTCGGCATGACCTGCTTCCGGCCCGAAGGCGGCAGCGGCTACACCGACGACGAGGTCTACGAACGCAACTCGCTGGGCGGCGGGCTCGGCTACACGGAGCAGCATTTGCGCGACCATTGGGCATCCGCATGCGACGTTCGGCTCGTGCGGCAGATGAAGGAGCAGCCGGCGGACAGCGCCTTCTTCGGCAAGGATTTCCTCTGGGTGCTGCTGGCACGCAAGCCGGCCGAAGGCGCATCCGCGTGAGCTTCGCCGGCTGGGCCCTCGCCGCCCTGGCCGCCTTCGTGGCCAACACGGCCTGGTTCGCCCTCGCGCGGGCGCGGCCGGTCGGCCGCTTCAAGGTGACGCGCGACGATGGCGTGCTGTTCGACTTCGCCACCAGCACCGGCACTTTCAGCATCAACCCGCGCGCCCAGGTGCTCACGTACACGCGGGGCGGGCAACGCGGCTCGCTCAAGTTCTCCGACATCAAGGGCCTGGCCTATCGCTTCGATGCCGACTACGCCCTGCTGGAGGAGATGTTCTTCGGCTTCAACCTCGCCGACATGCTGCCCCGCTACCACGACACGATCGATTGGTTCGCCATCGCCGCCGTCACGCACGACGGCCGGCGCATCCCGCTGTTCCTGAGCGGACGCTACCAGCAGCGGGAGTTCTTGCTGGGGTGGTACATCGAACTGCAGGAGTGGCTGCTCGAGCGGCTCGGCCTCCTCAAGGACGTCGAGGCGCAGAGCCGGACCGCGCTCGACGCGATCGGCGCGCACACCGGCAGTCCCCCATTGTTGTGATCCCAGCCTTCCCACCACGATGAACAAGCTTTCCGTCCTCCTCGTCCTCCTGGCAGCGAACACCCAGGCATCCTGGGCAGCCGACGAGATTCCGCTCGGGTTCGCCTGGCCCGACGGCTTGCGGGCCACCGTCCACCAGGTGAAGTCCAAGACGAAGGACCCCGGCACGCCAGGAGCACAGACCACGCAGGTGGCCATGACCTATCCGATGACCGCGGCGCGCAACGACAAGGGCTTCGTCGTCACCTTCGGCAAGCTGGCCTTCGAAGACAGCTTGCTCGCCTCGATGGCGCCTGCGGAACGCGTGCAGTTCGAGACGATGACGCAGGCCGGCCTGCCTGCGATGCAGGTTTCCCCCGCCGGCGAATTCCTGGCCATCCACGACCTGCCGCTGTTCCGGGCCACGCTGCGCGCCGCCATGCTGCCCCTGGCGCCCAAGGGCGACGCCACGCTCGACCGGTTCATGGAGCAGTTCGTGTCCGAGCCGCTCCTCACCGGGCTGGCGGCCAACGACTGGGGGCTGATCGTCGGCAACTGGGCCGGCAACCAGCTCGAACCCGGCGCGACCTACCGCGCCAGCTACAGCGCCGCGCTGCCGCTCGTCTCCGGTCCCGCCATCAAGATGGTGGCCCGGTTCACCCTCGTGCGCAGCCTGCCTTGCACGCGGGGCGGGGTCGCGCGCGACTGCGTGGAGCTGGAAATGAACACGGTGCCAGATGCCGCGGACATGGCGCGCGCCATCCAGGACTGGATGAAAGCTCTCGCGTCCGACGCCACCGCCCAGGTCCGGCAACCGGAGGTGAAGGACCTGGACCTGCGCACGTCGCTGCGCCTGGTGACCGAGCGAGCCACGCTCATTCCCCACAACTACACCTACTCCAAGTTCACCCGCATGACCGTGAACGCGGACGGCAAGGAACAGGTCTCCGCGCAGGAGGAGAAGGCCACCGTCCGCTACAGCTACGATGGGACCTAGGTCCAACGCGGGCGGGGCTGCCTGCCGGCCACCTCTGCGTCTATGATGCCCCGGGCGCTGAACGCCCAGGAGTGACCGCCATGGACTTCACCTCGCTGCAAGCCTTCGTCTCCGCCACGCTGCTCACGCTGGCCATCAAGGTCCTTGCGGCCATCGCGTTCTGGGTGGTGGGGCGCTGGATCATCCGCCGCGTGGTCGCGCTGACGCGCGCGGGCATGGAGCGCGGCAAGCTCGATGCGACCCTGGTGCGCTACCTGGGCGCGATCCTCGGCGTGCTGCTGAACATCGCCCTGGTGCTGGGCATCCTCGGCTACTTCGGGGTGCAGACGACCTCCTTCGCGGCGCTGCTGGCCGGCGCGGGCGTGGCGATCGGCGCGGCCTGGAGCGGGCTGCTGGGCAACTTCGCGGCCGGCGCCTTCATGCTGGTGCTGCGGCCCTTCCAGGTGGGCGACGTGGTCACCGCCGGCGGGGTCACGGGCACCGTGCACGAGCTCGGCCTGTTCGGCACGACGCTGATCACGCTCGACAACGTGATGACCATCGTCGGCAACGGCAAGATCTTCGGCGACACCATCCAGAACTATTCGGCGCTGCCGGTGCGGCGCGTCGACCGCACGGCGCAGCTGGCCGGCGGGGTCGACATCGCGGAGGCTTCGCAACGTCTGCGGGCGGCGCTGGCGGCGATCCCCAACGTCGTGTCCAGCCCCGCGCCGGAGGTGGCCGTGCTGGACATGAACGGACTGGGCCCGGTGCTGGCGGTGCGGCCGTACACGGCCCAGCAGCACTATCCCCAGGTCTGGTCGGACACGAACGAGGCGATCCTGCGCGTCGCGCGCGAAGCCGGCTGGCCGGCGCCCACGCCGACCACCATCACGCGTGTGGTGAACGGCTGACGCCGGCCGCGCGAAATGCGCAGGAAAGCACCAGAATGGGGGCATGGAACTGGTCTGGCCCTCGCTTGCCCACCTGCCCGCGTACGTGGCGGCGCTGGAGCGCGGCTGGACGCCCGACAACGAGCGCGGGCGCGCGGCGGCCGAAGACGAACTGGTCCGCATCGAGGCCAGCCCGAGCAACTTCATCGCCAGCCTGGTCGACCTCCAGGGCAGCGGCGGCCCGGTGCAGCTGCCCGACGGCACGCTGGTACCGCGTCTGCCCGGCTACCGCAAGTGGATCTGGGACGGCACCTTCTGCGGCAGCATCAACCTGCGCTGGTCTCCCGAGGGCAGCACCCTCCCCTGGTACTGCCTGGGCCACGTCGGCTACTCGGTGGTGCCGTGGAAGCAGCGCCGGGGCTATGCGACCGAAGCCCTGAGCCTGCTGCTCGACGAAGCGCGCGAGCGCGGGCTGCCGCACGTGGAGCTCACCACCGATGACGGCAACCTGGCGTCGCAGCGCGTGATCCATGCCAATGGCGGCGCGCTGCTCGGCGCGGAGGAGAAGCCGCAGGCGTTTCGCGGCGGCAAGTTGCTGCGGTTCCGGATCACGCTGGCCTGAGGGCCGTCAATCCGCGGTGATGCCGGCCGCCTTGATCGTCTTGGCCCAGAACTCCGTCTCGCGCTTCACCACGGCCTCCAGCGCCGCCGGCGGCAGGTAGCGCAGTTCGATCCCGGCTGCGTCGGCGCGGGTCTTCGTCTCGGGCTGCTCCAGCGCGGTCTTGATCGCGGCACTGAGCTTGTTGACCACGTCCGGCGGCGTGCCGGCCGGCGCGAAGATCGCGACCCAGGCTTCCAGCTCGAAACCCTTCAGGCCGGCCTCCGTGGTAGTCGGCACGTTGGGCAAGCCCGGATGCCGCGTCTTGCCCGTCACCGCGAACCCTTTCAGCTTGCCCGCCTGCACGTGCTGCATCACCGAGGGCGGCGTCGTCATGAAGACCTGCACCTGCCCCGACAGCACGTCCTGGATCGCCGGACCGGAGCCGCGATAAGGGATGTGGACCATGCTGGTGCCGGTCTGCGACTTGAACATCTCGGTGCCGATGTGCGACAGCGATCCGTTGCCCTGCGAGGCATAGCTCACCTTGCCCGGGTTCTTCTTCAGGTAGGCGATGAATTCCGCCAGCGTGTTCGCGGGCACCGAAGGATGCGCTGCGATCACGTTGGTGGCCACCGTCACCATCGCCACCGGCGCCAGGTCCTTCTGCGCCCAGGGCAGCTTGGGCGTGAGCGACGGGTTGCCCACGTGGTACGCCGAATAGGACGTGAGCAGCGTGTAGCCGTCGGCCGGCGCGCGCGCGACCATGCCGTAGGCCACGTTGCCGCTGCCGCCGCCGCGGTTGTCGACCACCACGGTCTGGTTCAGCACCTTCTGCAGCGGGTCGGCCACGAGGCGGGCCGAGGTGTCGACCAGGCCGCCCGGCGGGTTCGGCACCACCAGCGTGATCGGCTTGCTCGGGTAGGCGCCTTGCGCCAAGGCGAGGCCGGCCGAGAGGAGCGCCGCGGTGCAGGCGGCGCGGCGAAGGCTGCGAATATTCATGTCCGTTCCCCCTTGATCACGCCGCGGCTCCTGAGCCCGGCAATCTGTTCCTCGCTCAGGCCCAACTCGCGCATCACGGCGTCGGTGTCCTGGCCGAGGTCGGGCGCGTTGCGGCGGTGGCCGCCCGGCGTGCGCGAGAGCTTGGGCACGATGCCGGGCACCGTCAACACGTCGCCGCTGGCCAGCTTCAATTGCTGCAGCATGCCGCGCGCGGCGTAGTGCGGATCGGCCGCGATGTCGGCGATGGTGTAGATGCGGCCGGCCGGCACGCTGGCCGCGTCCAGCGCCTTCAGCACTTCGTCGACGCTGCGGCTCGCGGTCCAGGCGCCGATGGCGGCGTCGATCTCGTCGACGCGCTGCACGCGGCCGGCGTTGTCGGCCAGCGCGGGATCATTGCCCAGGTCGTCGCGGCCTATGGTGGCCATCAGGCGCTTGTAGATGCTGTCGCCGTTACCCGCCACCAGCGCATAGCCGTCGCGGCACAGGTAGGCGTTGCTGGGCGCGATGCCGGGCAGCGCGCTGCCGCCCGGGCCGCGCACCGCACCGAAGGCGCTGTATTCGGGCAGCAGGCTTTCCATGCAGTTGAAGACGGCCTCGTACAGCGCCACGTCCACCACCTGGCCGCGGCCGGAGCGCTCGCGCTCGTGCAGGGCCAGCAGGATGCCGATCACGCCGTGCAGCGCCGCCAGCGTGTCGCCGATGCTCACGCCCACGCGCACCGGCACGCGCCCCGGCTCCGCCGTCAGGTGCCGGAGGCCGCCCATGGCCTCGCCGACCACGCCGAAGCCGGGGCGGTCGCGGTAGGGACCGGTCTGGCCGTAGCCGCTGATGCGCAGGACGATGAGGCGCGGGTTCGCTTCCAGCAGCTGCGCGGGGTCGAGGTTCCAGCCTTCGAGCGCGCCGGGGCGGAAGTTCTCGACGATCACGTCGGCCTCGGCGGCGAGCTTGCGGAGGAAGTCCTGCGCTTCGGCGTTGCGCAGGTCCAGCGCCACCGAGCGCTTGTTGCGCGACTGGACCTGCCACCAGACCGAGGTGCCGTTCTTCAGCAGCCGCCAGTTGCGCAGCGGGTCGCCCACGCCGGGCGGCTCGATCTTGATGACTTCGGCGCCGAAGTCGCCGAGCGTCTTGGCGGCAAACGGCCCGGCAATGAGCTGGCCCATTTCCAGGACCTTGAGGCCGGCCAGGGGGCCGGCGGGGGTTGGCGTCTCCATGGTGCGAGAGTTTGCGCCAGGGGATGGGTTTGTGTCATCCCCGCGCCTCCCATGTCATCCTCGCGCCCCCACGTCATCCCCGCGCAGGCGGGGACCCAGGGCATCCGGGCCGCGCGCCGCAGCGCGCAGTCCATGCGGGCGCTCTGGGTTCCCGCCTTCGCGGGAATGACGGGGCCGCTTCAGTTCTGCGCCACCAGCGCCGCCAACACCACGAGATGCTCCGCCACCGGTGCCAGCTTGCCCGCGCGCGACGCCCCCGGCTGCGCCAGCAGCACATCGAGCTGGTCCTCGATGCCGCGCGCGGTGTCGCCGATCTCGCGCAGCCCGAAGGTGCCGCAGGAGCCGGCGAGCTTGTGCACCACGCGGTGCAGCTCGCACAGCGGGATCTCGTCGTCGGGGTTGGCCAGCGCGGCCTGCAGGTGGGCCTGCGCCTCGCGCACGCGCTCGGGCAACTGGCGCGCGAAGTCCGCGCGGAACTGCTCCATCGCCAGCTGGAAGTCGGCGCCGCCGCTCATTGGCAGGGCCCGCAGGACCTCAGTCCTCGCCCATGTGCAGCCAGTCCGTCTCCGGCATGGTCTGCATGAAGGCCATCACGTTCTCCAGCACGCCCTGGGCCTCGGCCCATTCGATGTGCTCGCGGAACAGCAGGCGCTTGGTCAGCGGCGCGGTCTTGCTCCAGGCCGCGCCCAGCGGCGGCACCGGCGGCTTCTGCTCGCCGCGCGGCGTCTTGCGCGCAGGCAGCAGGCCGTGCAGTTCCTGCCAGCGCTCGGCGCGCGGGCAGACGCGGTTGTTGCGGCGCGCGACCAGCATGGCGCCGTCGAGGGTGAACAGCTGCGGCTCGGCGACGCGCTTGCGCGGCGGCGCCTTCAGCGCCGAGGCCGGCTGCGTCTTGGCCCAGGCCTGGTCTTCCGACGGCGGGCGCTGGTCACGGGTGGCGGGCGCCGTGTCGGCAAAGCGGTTCTCGTGCTGCTGGTTCACCTCGGACCACAGCGCCCAGACCGACTCGCCGCTGCGCTCGATGGCCTCCGCAGCGGGAATCTTGTCGCCCAGCGCATAGGGCAGGTCGAACTCGGAGTCCGGTTTGCGCGTTGGCGGCGGCGTCTTGGAATTCTTGGGATCGGGGTTCGCCATTTGTTCTGACTGTAATAGCTCCGCGCGGCCGGACACCGCAAGGCGTCAGCAACCGTAAGCCGCACTGGGAAACTCCCTAAGCCTAGGGCCTGCGCGGGCTGTGCTTACACACAGGCCGCACGCTTTCGTGAAATAAGTCGGGATTCGGGGCCTGACTACACTCGCCCGATGGTTACACCCGCCAGCGCCCCCCTCCCCGCGAAGTCGCCGCAATCGCTTTCCGGGCTGCTGCCTTTCCTGCGGCCCTACTGGGGGCGCATCGCGCTGGCCGTGTTGTTCCTGCTGCTGGCGGCCGTGGCGATGCTGGTGTTTCCGATCGCGCTGCGCGGAATGATCGACGGCGGCCTGTCCGCCAACCCCGGCGAGCGGCTGGTGGCCCTGCGCACCCACTTCCTGGAACTGTTCGGCGTCGCGGTGCTGCTGGGCCTGGCGTCGGCTGCGCGCTTCTACCAAGTGAGCTGGCTGGGCGAGCGCGTCACCGCCGACCTGCGCAACGCCGTCTATGCCCACGTGCTGCAGCAAAGCCCGGAGTTCTTCGAAAGCACGCAGACCGGCGAAGTGCTCTCCCGCCTGACCACCGACACCACCTTGGTGCAGACGGTGATCGGCTCCTCCTTCTCGCTGGGCCTGCGCAACCTGGTGATGGGCGTCGGCGCGCTGGGCATGCTGGTGGTGACGCACCCTTATGTGATGACGCAGGTGCTGCTGGTCGTGCTGCTGGTGGTGCTGCCGGCGATGTGGTTCGGCCGGCGCGTGCGCAAGCTCTCGCGCGCCAGCCAGGACCGGGTGGCGGATTCCAGCGCCATCGCCGCCGAGGTGCTGAACGCCATCCCGGTGGTGCAAAGCTACGCGGCGGAAACGCGCGAGGCGCAACGCTTCGACGACGCCACCGAGAACGCCTTCCGCACCGGCATCCGCCGCACCAAGGCGCGCGCGGCGCTGGTGGCCTTCGTCATCATCGCCAACGCGGCGCTGATGCTGTGGGGCCTGTTCCAGGGCACGCAGGCGGTGCTGCGCGGCGACCTGAGCGCCGGGCAGCTCGGGCAGGCCGCGCTCTACGTCGGCATCTTCGCGGGCGCGATCGCGATCCTGGGCGAGGTCTACGGCGACCTGCTGCGCGCGGCCGGCGCCACCGAACGCCTGATGGAGTTGCTGGCGAGCCGTTCGCCCGTGGCCTCGCCCGCGGCGCCGGTGCCGGCGCCGCCGTCCTGTGTCGGCAGCACGGTGGACTTCCGCGGCGTGCGCTTCCACTACCCGTCGCGCCCGGCCACGCCGGCGCTCGCGGACTTCGACCTGCAGGTGCGGCCCGGCGAGACCGTGGCGCTGGTCGGCCCGAGCGGCGCCGGCAAGACCACCGTGTTCCAGCTGCTGCTGCGTTTCTACGATCCGCAGCAGGGCGACGTGATGGTCGACGGCGTCGCGATCCGCGACCTGAAGCTGCAGGACCTGCGCGCGCGCATCGGCCTGGTGCCGCAGGAGCCGGTGATCTTCTCGGCCTCGGCGCTGGAGAACATCCGCTACGGGCGGCCGGAGGCGAGCGACGAGGAGGTGATGGCGGCGGCGCGCGGCGCGTTCGCGCACGACTTCCTCACCGCGCTGCCCGAGGGCTACGGCACCTTCCTGGGTGAGCGCGGCGTGCGCCTGTCGGGGGGGCAGCGGCAGCGCGTGGCGATCGCGCGGGCGATGCTGAAGAATCCGCCGCTGCTGCTGCTGGACGAAGCGACGAGCGCGCTGGATGCCGAGAGCGAGCGGATGGTGCAGGCGGCGCTGGAGTCGGCGATGCAAGGGCGCACGACGCTGGTGATCGCGCACCGGCTGGCGACGGTGCAGAAGGCCGACCGCATCGTGGTGCTGGTCCACGGGCGCATCGTCGAATCGGGGAAGCACGAGGAACTGGTGGAGGCCGGCGGGGTTTATGCGCGGCTGGCGGCGCTGCAGTTCATGGACTAGGGGCTAGAGGCTGGAGGCTAGGGTCTAGGGGAACAACCAAATTTGCATTCCCTAGCCTCTAGCCTCCAGCCTCTAGCCCCTCTTTACTGCAACGGCCCCTTCAACCCCTTCGGCACCGGCAAGGGCATCACCGCAATGCCCTCCTCCAGCAGCGACTCCGTCTCCTCCCGCGAAGCCTGCCCGCGGATGTTCCGGTCTTCCGTTTCGCCGTAGTGGATCTTGCGCGATTCTTCCGCGAACTTCTCGCCGACGTCCTCGGTGTTGGCCATCACGTGCTGCACGAGTTGCAGCCACGCGGCCTGCATCTTCGCGTCGGGCGCGTTCATCACTTGCTGCTTGGCAGGCGCGGGTTCGGCGGCGCCGAGGTTCAGCCGCGGCGCGCTGGGCATCTTCGCCACCTGCACGTCGCCGCAGAGCGGGCACTCCACGAGGCCGCGGCCCAGCTGGTCCTGGAACTCGTCTTCCGAGCCGAACCAGCCCTCGAAGCCGTGCCCATGGGCGCACTGGAGATTCAGGACCTTCATGGCTGGGAAGGTGGGGCCTTCCAGTCGAGTTTCCAAGCCCCGGACAGGACGTTCTGCAGCCACAGGGCGGCCGCCAGCGTCTTCGAATCCTCCACCTTGCCTTCGCCGCACCAGCGCAGGAATTCTTCCGGCGTGGCGGTGAAGACTTCCAGGAACTCGCCCTGGTCCAGGTTGGCCTTGCGTTGCTCCAGCCCGCGGGCGAACCAGATCTCGATCTTCTCGTCCGAGTACGCCACGGTCGGCGCCATCGTGAAGGCATAGGCCCACTCGCGCGCGATGTAGCCGGTCTCCTCGAGCAGCTCGCGCTGCCCGCAGGCCAGGCCACCCTCGCCCGCATCCAGCTTGCCGGCCGGGATCTCGATCATCACGCCGCCCGCGGCATGGCGGAACTGGCGCTCCAGCACGATGCGGCCGTCGTCCAGCAGCGGCACCACGGCCACGGCGCCGGGATGCAGCACGAATTCACGGGTGGTGAGCGACGCGTCGGGCAGGCGCACGGTGTCGCGCACGATGTGCAGGAAGCCGCCCTGGAGGATCTCCTCGCGCGAAACCCGTTCTTCGATGAGATGCTTGTCCTGGGCCATCAGTGCCTCCCGTGCCGGAACAGGTAACGCCACACGAAGCCCGGAAAGGCGAACGTGAGGAACAGCGCGCCGGTGACGGCGTAGAACTCCCAGCCCTGCGGCGCGATCTGGCCGGCGTGCTTTTCCAGCGCGAGGCCGATGCCGCCGACGATGAAGTACAGCGCCACCAGTTCGGCCAGCCGCACGGCCAGGTTCTTGCCGTCCGCCAGCGCCACCACGCCCAGCACGCGCTGGCTCAGGAAAGGCAGGTTGGCGGCGGCAAAGGCCAGCACGAGCACCAGCCAGACGGAAGCGGCCTGCGACACCGTGAAATTACGTGCCGAGCGTCTTGATGATCGCCTGTGCGCACAGCGTCATCAAGCCGCCGGGCAGGATGCCCAGGATCAGCACCAGGGCGCCGTTGATGGTCAGCACCACGCGCACGTCGGCGGGCGCGGCCACGGTGGTGGCCGTGATCGGCGCGTCGAAGTACATGACCTTGACGACGCGGATGTAATAGAAGGCGGCCACCAGCGACATCATCACGGCGAACACCGCCAGCGCGATGAACAGCGCGCTGCCGGACACCAGCAGCGCCTGCAGCACGGCCAGCTTGGCGTAGAAGCCCACCAGCGGCGGCACGCCGGCCAGCGAGAACAGGCAGATCGCCATCACGCCGGCATACAGCGGGCTGCGCTGGTTGAGGCCGGCCAGGTCGGCGATCTCGTCGCTTTCGAAGCCCTCGCGCGCCAGCAGCAGGATCACGCCGAAGCTGGCCAGCGTGGTCAGCACGTAGGTGATGATGTAGAACATCGCCGAGCTGTAGGCGTTGGCGGCGGCGGCGGAGTTGCCGTTGACCACGCCCGACAGCAGGCCCAGGAGCACGAAGCCCATCTGGCCGATCGTGGAATAAGCCAGCATGCGCTTGAGGTTGGTCTGCGCGATGGCCGCCAGGTTGCCGATGAAGAGCGAGGCCACGGCCAGCACCACCAGCATCTGCTGCCAGTCGATGGCGAGCGGCAGCAGGCCTTCCACCAGCAGGCGGATGCAGATCGCGAAGGCGGCCAGTTCCGGGGCGGAGCCGATCATCAGCGTGATTGCGGTCGGCGCGCCCTGGTAGACGTCCGGGATCCACATGTGGAAGGGCGCGGCACCCAGCTTGAAGGCCAGGCCGGCGACGATGAACACCAGGCCGAAAACCAGCACGGTGTGCTTGACCTGGCCGGTGCCGATCACCTTGAACACGGTGCCGATGTCCAGCGAACCGGTGGCGCCGTACATCATCGACAGGCCGTACAGCAGGAAGCCCGAAGCCAGCGCGCCGAGAATGAAGTACTTCATGGCCGCTTCCGTCGCGACGGTGTGGTCGCGGCGCAGGGCCACCAGCGCGTAGCTGGAGAGCGTGAGCAGTTCCAGGCCCAGGTAGATCACCAGGAAGTTGCTGCCCGAGATCATCACGAAGATGCCCAGCAGCGAGAACATCGCCAGCGTGAACATCTCGCCGCCGCGCAGCATGTCGCGGTCGGCCGCGTACGGCCGGCCGTAGACCAGGCAGACCATCATGGCGATGGCGGCGAAGCACTTCAGCCAGTTGGCCATGGGGTCGACGACCACCATCTTGTTGAAGGCGTACACGGTGGCGCCTTCGATGCCCCACTGCGCGGTGATGAAGGCGGTGGCGGCCAGCGCCAGCATCGTCAGCGCATAGGTCACGGTGCGCAGGCGCGTCTTCACGCCCAGGTCCACCAGCGCGATCACGCAGGCCGCCAGCAGCAGCAGGATTTCGGGCAGGACCGCGAACAGGCTCGTCTTGTCGATCATTTCGTTCTCTTCCCGCTTACTGCAGCTTCGAAGCCGCGACGTGCTTCAGGAAGTCGGCCACCGACACGTTCATGACGTCGGTGAAGGGTTTGGGGTACACGCCCATGTACAGGACGGCCGCGGCCAGCAGGCCCAGCATCAGGAACTCGCGGGCGTTGATGTCCGTGAGCGTCTTCACGTGCTCGTTGGCGATGGGGCCGAAGTACACGCGCTTGACCATCCACAGCGTGTAGGCGGCGCCGAAGATCAGCGCGGTGGCTGCCAGCAGGCCGAGCGTGAAGTGGTACTTCACCGCGCCCAGGATCACCATCCACTCGCCGACGAAGCCGGCGGTGGCGGGCAGGCCGCAGTTGGCCATGGCGAACAGCACGGCGAAGGCGGTGAATGTAGGCATGGTGTTGGCCACGCCGCCGTAGTCGGCGATCTCGCGCGAATGCACGCGGTCGTAGAGCACGCCGATGCACAGGAACATGGCGCCCGAGACGAAGCCGTGGGCGATCATCTGCACGATGCCGCCGGCAACGCCGAGGTCGTTGAAGATGAAGAAGCCGAGCGTGACGAAGCCCATGTGGGCCACCGACGAATAGGCCACCAGCTTCTTCATGTCCTGCTGCACCATCGCGACCAGGCCGACGTAGATCACGGCGATGAGCGACAGCGCGATGATCAGCCAGGCCCACTCGCGCGCGGCGTCGGGGGCGATCGGCATGGAGAAGCGCAGGAAGCCGTAGGCGCCCAGCTTCAGCATGATGGCGGCCAGCACGGCGGAGCCGCCGGTGGGCGCTTCCACGTGCACGTCGGGCAGCCAGGTGTGCACCGGCCACATCGGCACCTTCACCGCGAAGGCCGCGAAGAAGCCGAAGAACAGCAGCGTCTGCGCCAGCGAGGACAGCGGCAGCTTGTGCCAGGTGAGGATGTCGAAGCTGCCGCCGGACTTGGTGTACAGGAACACCAGTGCGACCAGCATCAGCAGCGAGCCGAGCAGCGTGTAGAGGAAGAACTTGAAGGCCGCGTAGATCTTGTTCGGGCCGCCCCAGATGCCGATGATCAGGTACATCGGGATCAGCGTGGCTTCGAAGAAGGTGTAGAACAGCACGGCGTCGAGCGCGCAGAACACGCCGATCATCAGGCCCGACAGGATCAGGAAGGCGCCGTAGTACTGGTTGACGCGCTCGGTGATCACTTCCCAGCCAGCGATCACCACCACCAACGTGATGAAGGCGGTGAGCAGCACGAACCAGAAGGAGATGCCGTCCACGCCCAGGTGGTAGTGGATGTTGAAGCGCGAGATCCAGTCGGTCTTCTCGACGAACTGCATCGCGGAGGTGGCGGTGTCGAACTGGCCGTAGAGCGGCAGCGTCACCAGCAGGCTGGCGATGGCGCCGATCAGCGCGATCCAGCGCACGGTGCGCGCCTGGTCGTCGCGCCCCAGGGCCAGCAGGATGGCGCCGAAGACGATCGGCGTCCAGATGGCCAGGCTCAAGAGTCCCATCTTCATTGTTCTTGTTCCCTTACTTCCTGAGCCATTCCTGGACCATCGGCCAGCTGACGAAGTACGTCATCAGCACGATCACGCCCAGCAGCATCGCGAAAGCGTAGTGGTAGATGTAACCCGATTGCACCCAGCGCACGACGCCGGCGAAGCGGGCCACCAGGTGCGCGCTGCCGTTGACGAAGATGCGCTCGATCACGCCCTGGTCGCCGCCCTTCCACAGGCCGCGGCCGAGGCCGCGCGCCGCCGGCGCGAAGACGTTCTCGTTGATCCAGTCCATGTAGTACTTGTTCTCGAGCAACGTGTAGATCGGCTGGACGCGCTTCTGGATGGCGCCCGGGATGTCCGTCCGCTTCAGGTACATGAACCAGGCCAGCACCACGCCGGCCAGCGCCAGCCAGAACACCGGCGAAGTCAGGCCGTGCAGCGCCATGGCGAGCGGGCCGTGGTATTCCTTGGCCATCTCCTCCAGCGCCGGATGCTTCTCCAGGTTGACGAAGATCGCGTCCTTGAAGAAGTCACCGTACAGCATCGGGCCGATGGTCAGGAAGCCGATCACCACCGAGGGGATCGCCAGCAGGATCAGCGGCGCGGTCACCACCCAGGGCGACTCGTGCGGCACGTGGTGCTCGTCGGCGTGGTGGTGCGGGTCCGGCTCGTCGTGCGCATCGTGCTCGTGCGCCGGCGCCTCGTCGAAGCGCTCCTTGCCGTGGAACACCAGGAAGTACATGCGGAACGAGTAGAAGGCGGTGACGAACACGCCGGCCATCACCGCGAAGTAGGCGAAGCCCGCGCCCGGCAGCTTCGACAGGTGCACCGCCTCGATGATCGAGTCCTTGGAATAGAAGCCCGCGAACAGCGGCGTTCCGATCAGCGCCAGCGAGCCGAGCAGCGAGGTGATCCAGGTGATCGGCATGTACTTGCGCAGGCCGCCCATCCAGCGGATGTCCTGGTTGTGGTGGCAGCCGATGATCACGGAGCCGGCCGCGAGGAACAGCAGCGCCTTGAAGAAGGCGTGCGTCATCAGGTGGAACACGGCCACCGAGTAGGCGGAGGCGCCCAGCGCCACGGTCATGTACCCCAGCTGCGACAGCGTGGAGTACGCCACCACGCGCTTGATGTCGTTCTGGATGATGCCCAGGAAGCCCATGAACAGGGCCGTGATGGCGCCGATCACCAGGATGAAGGACAGCGCGGTGTCGGACAGCTCGAACAAAGGCGACATGCGCGCCACCATGAAGATGCCGGCCGTCACCATGGTGGCGGCGTGGATCAGCGCGGAGATGGGCGTCGGGCCTTCCATCGAATCGGGCAGCCAGACGTGCAGCGGGAACTGGGCGCTCTTGCCCATGGCGCCGATGAACAGGCAGATGCAGATCACGGTGATCAGCATCCAGTCGGTGCCGTAGCTGAAGGCGATCTTGGCCAGCTCGGGCGCCTTGGCGAAGGTCTCGCCGTAGTTCAGCGTGTTGGCATACGAGGCGATCAGGCCGATGCCCAGGATGAAGCCGAAGTCGCCGACGCGGTTGACCAGGAAGGCCTTGAGGTTGGCGAAGATGGCGGTCGGCTTGGTGAACCAGAAGCCGATCAGCAGGTAGGACACCAGGCCCACCGCTTCCCAGCCGAAGAACAGCTGCAGGAAGTTGTTGCTCATGACCAGCATGAGCATCGAGAACGTGAACAGCGAGATGTAGCCGAAGAAGCGGTTGTAGCCCTCGTCTTCCTCCATGTAGCCGATGGTGTAGATGTGCACCATCAGCGAGACGAAGGTCACCACGCACATCATCATGGCGGTGAGCCCGTCGACCAGGAAGCCGACCTCCATCTTCAGCCCGCCGATCACCATCCATTCGTAGATGGTCTGGTTGAAGCGCGCGCCGTCGGCGGCCACGCTCTTGAGCGTGAGCGCGGACAGCACGAAGGCGATGAACACGCCCAGGATGGTGAAGGTGTGCGACAGGCGCCGGCCCAGGACGTTGCCGCCCAGGGTGGTGCCGAACACGCCGGCCAGCACGGCCCCGGCCAGCGGGGCCAAGGGAACGGCAAGCAGCGTCGCTGCGTTGAGGGTTGTAGCCATGTTTCTTGCGCGCCTCTAAGGGGTCAGCCTTTGAGCGCGTTCAATTCTTCGACGTTGATGTTCGACTTGTTCCGGAACAGGAGCACCAGGATCGCCAGCCCGATGGCCGACTCGGCGGCCGCCACCGTGAGGATGAAGAACACGAACACCTGGCCGTGCATGTCGCCCAGGTAGTAGGAGAACGCCACGAAGTTCGTGTTGACCGCCAGCAGCATCAGCTCGATGCACATCAGCAGCACGATGAGGTTGCGGCGGTTCAGGAAGATGCCGATCACCGACAGCGCGAACAGGATCGCGCCCAGCGTCAGGAAGTGGCCGAGCGAGATGATCATGCCTTGGTCTCCGTGACAACGCCTGCGGGCGCGGTGGGCGCCGGCGGAACCGGCAGCGTGGGCGGCAGCTTGACGACCTGCAGCCGGTCGCTGGCCTTCACGCGCACCTGCAGCGACGGATCGATGTGCTTGCTGTCCTTGCGCTGGCGCAGCGTCAGCGCGATGGCGGCGACGATGGCCACCAGCAGCAGCACCGCGGCGATTTCCAGCGGGAACAGGTACTCGGTGTACAGCAGGCGGCCCAGCTCCTTGGTGTTGGAGTACTGCACGCCGGCCTGCGCGGCCTGCGCCACGCCGGGCAGCGCGCGCGGCTCCTCGGCCGGGCGGAAGCCGCCCATCAGCACGGCGGCCATCTCCAGCGCGATCAGCGCGCCGATGGTGGCGGCCAGCGGGAAGTGCTTCCAGAAGCCCTGGCGCAGTTTCTCGACGTCGATGTCGAGCATCATCACCACGAACAGGAACAGGACCATCACCGCGCCGACGTAGACCAGCACGAGCGAGATGGCCAGGAACTCCGCCTTCAGCAGCATCCAGATGCCGGCGGCCTGGAAGAAGGTGAGCACCAGGTAGAGCGCCGCATACACGGGGTTGCGGGCGGTGATGACGCGGAAGGCCGCAAACAGCAGCACCACCGAGAAAAGATAGAAGAGACCGGTTCGAACGTCCATGTCGTTGTTCTTTCGCGCCCGTCTTAGCGGTACTTGGCGTCGGCGGCGCGGTTGGCCGCGATCTCCGCCTCGTAGCGGTCGCCCACGGCCAGCAGCATGTCCTTGGTGAAGTACAGGTCGCCGCGCTTCTCGCCGTGGTATTCCAGGACGTGCGTCTCGACGATCGAGTCCACCGGGCAGCTCTCCTCGCAGAAGCCGCAGAAGATGCACTTGGTGAGGTCGATGTCGTAGCGCGTGGTGCGGCGGGTGCCGTCGTCGCGCTGTTCGCTCTCGATGGTGATGGCCAGCGCAGGGCACACGGCCTCGCACAGCTTGCAGGCGATGCAGCGCTCTTCGCCGTTCTCGTAGCGGCGCAGCGCATGCAGGCCGCGGAAGCGCGGCGACAGCGGCGTCTTCTCCTCGGGGAACTGCACGGTGATCTTGCGGGCGAAGAAGTACTTGCCCGTGATGCGCAGGCCCTTGAACAGCTCCAGCAGCATGAAGCTGGAGAGGAAGTCCTTGAGCGAGAAGGCGGTGGACCGCGTCGCCAGAGTGTTGGAATTCAACATGACTTTGGCTTTACTTGAAGATGTTGAACGGGGTCTGCATCCACGCGCCGATCACCACCAGCCACACCAGGGTGACCGGGATGAAGATCTTCCAGCCCAGGCGCATGATCTGGTCATAGCGGTAGCGCGGGAAGGTGGAGCGGATCCACAGGAACATGGTGACCATGAAGAAGGTCTTGAGGCCCAGCCAGATCCACCCCGGGATGAACGCGAGGAAGTCGAACGGGGGCAGCCAGCCGCCGAGGAACATGATGACGGCCAGGATGGAGACCAGCCACATGTTGGCGTACTCCGCCAGGAAGAACATGGCGAAGGACATGCCCGAGTACTCGATCATGTGGCCGGCGACGATCTCCGACTCGCCCTCCACCACGTCGAAGGGGTGGCGGTTGGTTTCGGCCAGGCCCGAGACGAAGTAGACGACGAAGATCGGCAGCAGCGGCAGCCAGTTCCACGACAGCAGGCTCACGCCGCGGTCGGCGAAGATGCCGCGGCCCTGCTGCAGCACGATGTCGGTCATGTTCAGCGAGCCGGCCACCATCAGCACCACCACCAGGCAGAAACCCATGGCGATTTCGTAGCTGACCATCTGGGCCGAAGCGCGCAGCGCGCCGAGGAAGGCGTACTTCGAGTTGGAGGCCCAGCCGGCGATGATCACGCCGTAGACCTCCAGCGAGGTGATCGCCATCAGGAACAGCAGGCCGGCGTTGACGTTGGCCAGCGCGGTCTCGGGACCGAAGGGAATCACGGCCCAGGCGGCCAGCGCCGGCATGATCGTCATGATCGGGCCGAGCAGGAACAGGCCCTTGTTGGCCACCGTCGGAATGATGATTTCCTTGGTGAGCAGCTTGAGCGCGTCGGCAATCGGCGTCAGCAGGCCGAAGGGGCCCACGCGGTTGGGACCGGGACGGATCTGCGTGAAGCCGATCGCCTTGCGCTCCCACAGCGTCAGGTAGGCCACCGCGCCCATCAGGGGCAGCACCACGCAGATGATCTTGATCAGCGTCCAGACCACCGGCCAGCCGGCCTGCGTCCACCAAGGCGCGGCGATCAGGCCGTTGCCGAAGCCGTAAATCGTGTCGATCATGCCGTGGCTCCCGTCGCCGCCAGCGCCGCGCGGGCGTCGGCCGTGAGTTGCAGCGAAGGCGCGCGGCGCACGATGCCATCGAGCTGGTAGATCGACGCGGTCACCGGGCTGGCGGAGGTGTCGCCTATCCAGGCGGCGGCCGTGCTCTTGTTGCCCAGCAGGTTGCCCTGCACCATCTCGTTCTTCGCGTCGTCGGCGCCGCGGGCGGCCACCAGGACTTCCTGCGCGGACTCGAATTCGAAGCCCGGCAGGCCCAGCAGGTTGCCCAGCACGCGCAGGACCTTCCAGCCCGGGCGGGTTTCGGCCAGCGGCTTGACCACGGCGTGGAAGCCCTGCACGCGGCCTTCGGCGTTGACGAAGGTGCCCGGCGTCTCGGTCCAGGGCGCGATGGGCAGCAGCACGTCGCTGATGTCCATGTTGGCCTTGAAGGGGCTCAGCGTGATGACCATGTCGGCCTGGCCCAGGGCCGCGGCGGCCCGGGCGCCGCCGGCGCAATCGAATTCGGGCTCGACGTTCAGCAGCAGCGCGGCCTTCAGGCCGCCGGCCGCCAGCATCTGGCCGGCGTTCAGGCCGCCCTGCCCCGGCAGCGCCTTCACCAGCTGCGCGCCGACGGTGTTGGCCGCTTCGGTCAGGTAGCCGACGGAGGCGCCGGTCTGTTCGGCGATCCAGTTGGCCAGCGACAGCAGCGACGATGCGTTCGGGTGGTGCGCGGCGGCGTTGCCCAGCAGGATCGCCTTGCGCTCGCCCGATTGCAGCGAGGCGGCGATCGCCTTGGCGCTCTCGGTGGCGTTGCCGTTCAGCGGCGCCTTGGTACCCTTGTCGTTGCCGATGGCGGTGGCCACGTCGGCCAGCGCCTGCATCCAGTGGCCGGCCGGCACGGTGACGCGCGAGGCGATGTTCATCGCCCAGTCGTCGTCGCGGTCGTGGATGACGGAGACCTTGGCGCCGGATCGGACAGCGCCCCGCAGGCGCAGGGCGAACAGCGGATGGTCCTTGCGGATGTTGGAGCCGACCACCAGCGCGCGCTGCAGCGTCGACAGCGAAGCGATGGAGGTGCCCAGCCAGCGGACGCCCTCACCGGTGGCGAACTCGGCGTTGCGCAGGCGGTAGTCGATGTTTTCGCTGCCCAGGCCGCGCACCAGCTGGCCGGCCAGGAACAGTTCTTCCACCGTGCTGTGCGGCGACACCAGCGCGCCGATGGCCTTGGCGCCGTGCTGGTCCTTCACCTGCTTCAGACCGTTGGCCACGTATTCGAGCGCGGTCTGCCAGTCGACCGTCTTCCACTCGCCGCCCTGCTTGAGCATGGGCGCGGTCAGGCGTTCCGACGTGTTGAGCGCTTCGTAGGAGAAGCGGTCGCGGTCGGCCAGCCAGCATTCATTGGTGGCGTCGTTCTCCAGCGGGAGCACGCGCATCACCTTGTTGTTCTTGACCTGGACGATCAGGTTGGCGCCGGTGGAGTCGTGCGGCGACACCGACTTGCGGCGCGACAGCTCCCAGGGCCGCGCGCTGTAGCGGAACGGCTTGCTGGTGAGCGCGCCGACCGGGCACAGGTCGATCATGTTGCCGGAGACTTCGGAGTCGACCGTGTCGCCCAGCACCGTGGTGATCTCGCTGTGCTCGCCGCGGTGGATCATGCCCAGCTCCATCACGCCGGCCACTTCCTGGCCGAAGCGCACGCAGCGGGTGCAGTGGATGCAGCGGCTCATCTCCTCCATGGAGATCAGCGGGCCGACGTCCTTGTGCAGGACGACGCGCTTTTCTTCCGCGTAGCGCGAGTTGGAGGCGCCGTAGCCGACGGCCAGGTCCTGCAGCTGGCATTCGCCGCCCTGGTCGCAGATCGGGCAGTCCAGCGGGTGGTTGATCAGCAGGAACTCCATCACCGACTGCTGCGCCTTGATGGCCTTCTCGCTGCGGGTGCGCACGATCATGCCGTTTGTGACGGGCGTGGCGCAGGCCGGCATCGGCTTGGGCGCCTTCTCCACGTCCACCAGGCACATGCGGCAGTTGGCCGCGATGGAAAGCTTCTTGTGGTAGCAGAAGTGCGGGATGTACGAGCCCGCCTTGTCGGCCGCATGCATGATCATGCTGCCTTCGGTCACCGAGACCTTCTGTCCGTCGAGATCGATCTCAATCATTGTGTGACGCGCTCCGCGCTCTGGATCTTCGCCTCGAATTCGTGGCGGAAATGCTTGATCATGGCCCGCACGGGCATCGCGGCGGCATCGCCCAGCGCGCAGATGGTGCGGCCCTGGATGTTGTCGGCCACCGAGTTCAGCAGGTCGATGTCGGCCGGGCGGCCGTGGCCGTTCTGGATGCGGTCGACCACGCGCCACAGCCAGCCCGTGCCTTCGCGGCAGGGCGTGCACTGGCCGCAGGACTCGTGCATGTAGAAGTACGAGAGGCGCAGCAGCGACTCCACCATGTCGCGCGTCTCGTCCATCACGATCACGGCGCCCGAGCCCAGCATGGAGCCGGCCTTGGCGATGGAGTCGTAGTCCATCGTGCAGTTCATCATGATGTCGGCCGGCAGCACCGGGGCCGAGGAGCCGCCGGGGATCACGGCCTTGAGCTTCTTGCCGCCACGCACGCCGCCGCACAGTTCCAGCAGCTTGCTGAAGGGCGTGCCCATCGGCACTTCGTAGTTGCCGGGCCGCTCGACGTCGCCGGACACCGAGAAGATCTTGGTGCCGCCGTTGTTCGGCTTGCCGCACTCGAGGTAGGCCTGGCCGCCGTTGCGGATGATCCAGGGCACCGCCGCGAAGGTCTCGGTGTTGTTGATGGTGGTCGGCTTGCCGTACACGCCGAAGCTGGCAGGGAACGGCGGCTTGAAGCGCGGCTGGCCCTTCTTGCCTTCGAGCGACTCCAGCAGCGCCGTCTCTTCGCCGCAGATATAGGCGCCGAAGCCGTGGAAGGCGTGCAGCTGGAAGTTGAAGCTCGAACCCAGGATCTTGTCGCCCAGGTAGCCCGCGGCGCGCGCCTCTTCCAGCGCTTCCTCGAAGCGTTCGTAGGTCTGGAAGATCTCGCCGTGGATGTAGTTGTAGCCGACGGTGATGCCCATCGCGTAGGCCGCGATGATCATGCCCTCGATGACGATGTGCGGGTTGAACTGCAGGATGTCGCGGTCCTTGCAGGTGCCCGGCTCGCCCTCGTCCGAATTGCACACCAGGTACTTCTGGCCCGGGAACTGGCGGGGCATGAAGCTCCACTTCAGGCCGGTCGGGAAGCCGGCGCCGCCGCGACCGCGCAGGGCGCTTTCCTTGACGGTGGCGATCACCTGGTCCTGGGTCAGGCCTTCGGACAGGATCTTGCGCAGCGCCTTGTAGCCGTCGCGCGCCTCGTAATCCTTCAGGCGCCAGTTGGTGCCGTCGAGGTCCTTGTAGATCTGCGGCTCGATGTGGCGGTCGTGGAAGCAGGTCTGGACGCCCGTGGCCTGGAACTGCGCCAGCACTTGTTGGGCGTTCATTGCGCGCCTTTCAGGCCGTCGACCAGCTGGTCCAGCTTGTCGTTGCTCATGAAGCTGCACATGGTGCGGTCGTTCACCAGCATCACCGGCGAATCGGCGCAGGCGCCCAGGCATTCGCTTTGCTGCAGCGTGAACAGGCCGTCCGGCGTGGTCTCGCCCATCGCGATGCCCAGCTTCTTCTCCAGGTGCTGCAGCGCCTTCTGGCCGTCGCGCAGCTGGCACGGCAGGTTGGTGCAGACGTTCAGCTTGTACTTGCCAACGGGACGCTGGTTGTACATGTTGTAGAAGGTCGTGACTTCGTGGACGGCGATGGGCGCCATGCCGAGGTAGTCGGCGATCTCCTGCTCGCTTTCGCGGCTCACGTAGCCCTGCTCCTGCTGGACGATCGCCAGGCAGGCCATCACGGCCGACTGCCGCATCTCGTAGGGGTACTTGGCGACTTCCTTGGCGAAGCGCGCCCGGGTCGAATCAGTGATCATCGATCGATCTCTCCAAACACGATGTCCATCGTGCCGATGATGGCGACGGCGTCCGCGATCATGTGGCCGCGGCCCATCTCGTCGAGGGCGGCCAGGTGCGGGAAGCCGGGGGCGCGGATCTTCAGGCGGTACGGCTTGTTGGCGCCGTCGCTCACGATGTAGATGCCGAACTCGCCCTTGGGGTGTTCCACCGCGGCGTAGCTCTCGCCTTCGGGAACGCGCATGCCTTCGGAGAAGAGCTTGAAGTGGTGGATCAGCTCCTCCATGTTGCTCTTCATGCTCTCGCGGCTGGGCGGGGCGACCTTATGGTTGTCGGTGATCACCGGGCCCGGGTTCACGCGCAGCCAGTCGACGCACTGCTTGATGATGCGGTTGGACTGGCGCAGTTCTTCCACGCGCACGAGGTAGCGGTCGTAGCAGTCGCCGGTCTTGCCGATCGGGATGTCGAAGTCCATCTTGTCGTAGACCTCGTAGGGCTGCGTCTTGCGCAGGTCCCACAGCACGCCGGAGCCGCGCAGCATGGCGCCGGTGAAGCCCATGTTGAGGGCGCGTTCGGGGGTGACCACGCCGATGCCGACGGTGCGCTGCTTCCAGATCCGGTTGTCGGTGAGCAGCGTCTCGTACTCGTCGACGTAGTGCGGGAAGCGCTTGGTGAAGTCGTCGATGAAGTCCAGCAGCGAGCCCTGGCGGTTCTCGTTCAGCTGGTCGATCGAGCGCTGGTTGCGCACCTTGCTGGCCTTGTACTGCGGCATCGCGTCCGGCAGGTCGCGGTAGACGCCGCCCGGGCGGAAGTAGGCCGCGTGCATGCGCGCGCCCGACACCGCTTCGTACATGTCGAACAGGTCTTCCCGCTCGCGGAAGCAGTAGATCAGCATGTTCATCGCGCCGCAGTCGAGGCCGTGCGCGCCCAGCCACAGCAGGTGGTTCAGCAGGCGGGTGATCTCGGAGAACATCACGCGGATGTACTGCGCGCGGATCGGCACCTCGATGCCCAGCAGCTTCTCGATGGCCAGGCAGTAGGCGTGCTCGTTGGACATCATCGACACGTAGTCGAGGCGGTCCATGTAGGGCAGCGACTGGATGTAGGTGCGCGTCTCGGCCAGCTTCTCGGTGGCGCGGTGCAGCAGGCCGATGTGCGGGTCGGCGCGCTGGATCACTTCGCCGTCGAGCTCCAGCACCAGCCGCAGCACACCGTGCGCGGCCGGGTGCTGCGGGCCGAAGTTGAGGGTGTAGTTCTTGATCTCTGCCATTTATTGCAGCCCGCCGTACTTGTCTTCGCGGATGATCCGCGGCGTGATCTCGCGCGGCTCGATCGAGACCGGCTGGTAGATCACGCGGCCGCGCTCGGGGTCGTAGCGCATCTCGACGTGGCCGGACACCGGGAAGTCCTTGCGGAAAGGGTGGCCGATGAAGCCGTAGTCGGTGAGGATGCGGCGCAGGTCGGCGTGGCCTTCGAAGACGATGCCGTACAGGTCGAAGGCTTCGCGCTCGAACCAGTTGGCCGAGCCCCACAGGCCCGTGAGCGAGTCCACCACCGGCAGGTCGTCGTCGGGCGCGAACACGCGCAGGCGCACCCGCTGGTTCAGCGAGACCGACAGCAGGTGCGAGGTGACGGCGTAGCGCAGGCCGTCGTAGTCGCCCATCTTGTATTCGGAATAGTCGACGCCGCAGACGTCCATCAGCTGCTCGAACTGGCAGCCCGGCGCGTCCTTCAGGATGCGCGCGGCTTCCAGGTAGTTGGCGGCGGTGACGATGACGGTGACTTCGCCCAGGGCCAGCGAGATGTTCTTCGCCTTGTCGCCCAGCGCCGCGGCGACGGCGGCCAGCGTGGTTTCGGGCGCGGTGGAAACGACGGTGTTGGTCATGCGCGGGCGATGGTCTGGGTGCGGCGGATCTTCTGCTGCAGCTGGATGATTCCGTACAGCAGCGCCTCGGCCGTCGGCGGGCAGCCCGGCACGTACACGTCGACCGGCACGATGCGGTCGCAGCCGCGCACCACCGAGTAGCTGTAGTGGTAGTAGCCGCCGCCGTTGGCGCAGGTGCCCATGGAGAGCACCCAGCGCGGCTCGGCCATCTGGTCGTACACCTTGCGCAGCGCCGGCGCCATCTTGTTGCACAGCGTGCCGGCCACGATCATCAGGTCGGACTGGCGCGGGCTCGGGCGGAACAGCATGCCGAAGCGGTCGATGTCGTAGCGGGCCGCGCCCGCATGCATCATCTCCACCGCGCAGCAGGCCAGGCCGAAGGTCATGGGCCACAGCGAGCCGGTCTTGGCCCAGTTGATGACCGAGTCCACGGTCGTCGTGACGACACCTTTTTCAAGCATGCCTTGGTTTGCCATCAGGTACTTTCCAGAGAAGCGAAGGTGCAGGCGCCGCGGGTCACTCCCAGTCCAGCGCGCCCTTCTTCCATTCGTAGACGAAGCCCACCACCAGGATGGCCAGGAAGATCATCATGGCCCAGAAGCCGATCGCGCCGATTTCCTTGAGCGCGACGGCCCACGGGAAGAGGAAGGCGATCTCGAGGTCGAACAGGATGAAGAGGATGGCCACGAGGTAGTAGCGCACGTCGAACTTCATCCGCGCGTCCTCGAAGGCCTCGAAGCCGCATTCGTAGGGGGAGTTCTTGGCGGCATCGGGCTTGTGCACGCCGATGCCCATGGAGATCAGGCGGCCCAGGACCTGGGGGGCGACGCCGACGCCGACGCCGACGAGGATGAACAGGAGGACAGGGAGGTACTGGTCGAGGTTCATCAGGGCGCCGTTGGACTTTGTGTGCCTGCCGGTGCAGTGCCCCGCAGGCTATTTGTGTCTGGTGCCGTCGGCGAGACTCGAACTCGCACAGCTTTCGCCACTACCCCCTCAAGATAGCGTGTCTACCAATTTCACCACGACGGCAATCGTGCACGCGCCCGGAAACGCTTGAGGACCTGCACTCCCGCAAGAGGGGAATGCGCGCCTTTCCGGACAACCGTGGATTCTACTCCGAAGCCGAGCCCTTACTGCCGCGCAGCAAAGGCCGTCAGGTTTTTAACTCTAAAAATTGCCTACGGCAATTTTTAGAGTTGCCCGATCAGTGTGAAGAGGACCGGCAAAGCCGGATCCTCTTCACAAGTGGGACCGCGCTGCATGATATTCCGCGCGGTCCTCGAAACGTCCCAGGTGTTCATTCTGCGCAGCGGCACGCAGACCGGACGGAGCATCGCGCAGGCCGGTCTCCCTTGTGGAGGAGATCCGGCTTTGCCGGTCTCCTCCACACTGATCAGGACACTGAAAAATCCGCCTTGGCGGATTTTTCAGTGAATGACTTATTTGGTCGGAATCTGCGCTGCGCCGGAAGCGGCGGGCGCGGCCGGCACCGCCGCGGCGGGCGCCGCGGGAGCCGACGTGGACGGCACGCCGGTGGGGCCGGCCGGGATCTGGCCGGCGCCGCTGGCGGCAGCCGATGCGGGCACGGCCGGCGCGGGCGCGGTGCGCTCGAGCACGGAGCCGCCGGTGGCGGCGGCCGGGGCCACGCTGTGGCTGAAGTAGGCGAGCAGCAGTGTGCAGGCGAAGAACACCGCGGCCAGGATGGCGGTGGTGCGCGACAGGAAGTTGGCGCTGCCGGTGGCGCCGAACAGGCTGCCGGACGCGCCGCTGCCGAAGGCCGCGCCCATGTCCGCGCCCTTGCCGTGCTGCAGCAGGATGAGGCCGATCATGCCGATGGCCGTCAGCATCTGGACGGCGAGCACGATGGTCGTGATGGCTTGCATTGAGAGAACTCCTAGTTTTGTTCTGGCCGCTCAGGCGCGCTGGGCGCAGGCGGCGGTGATGATCTGCAGGAAATCGGCGATCTTGAGCGAAGCGCCGCCCACGAGCCCGCCGTCGATGTCGGGTTGCGCCAGCAGGCTGGCCGCGTTGGCGGCGCTCATGCTGCCGCCGTAGAGGATGTGCACGCGCTCGGCGTGGCCGGTGGCCGCGGACAGCTGCTTGCGCAGCAGCGCATGCACGGCCTGCGCCTGCTCCGGCGTCGCGGTCTTGCCGGTGCCTATCGCCCAGACGGGCTCGTAGGCAACGACGATCTCGCTGATGCAGTGGCCGTTGACGTGGATCACGGCGGCCATCTGGCGCTTGACCACTTCCTCGGTCTGCCCGGCTTCGCGCTCGGCCAGCGTCTCGCCGACGCAGACGATCGGCGTGATGCCGTGCGCCAGCGCCGCCTTGGCCTTCTCGGCCACCAGCGCATCGGTTTCCCCGTGGTACTGGCGGCGCTCCGAGTGGCCGACGATGGCGTAGCGCACGCCGAACTCGCGCAGCATGTCGGCCGAGACTTCGCCGGTGTAGGCGCCGCTGGCGTGGCAGGACACGTCCTGCGCGCCGAGCTCGAGCTTCGAACCGGATTTGAGCATCTGGACCTGGGCCAGGTAAGGCGAAGGCACGCAGACCGCCACCTCGCAGTCCACGTCCTTCACGCCGGCGACCAGCGAACGCACCAGGGCGTCGTTGGACTCCAGGCTGCCGTTCATCTTCCAGTTGCCGGCAATCAGCTTCTTCTTGGGAGAGGTCATGTTCACCAGGTCAGCACGATCTTGCCGACGTGCTGGTTCGATTCCATCAACGTGTGCGCCTTGCTCGCTTCAGCGGCGGCAAAGGTGCTGTGGATGACGGGATTGATCTTCTTCGCTTCGATCAGCGGCCAGACGTTCTTCTTCAGCGCGGCGGCGATGGCGGCCTTGAAGGCCACCGGCCGCGGCCGCAGCGTCGAGCCGGTCACGGTGATGCGACGGCGCAGCACCAGGCCCGCGTTGAACTCGCTCTTGGTGCCGCCCTGCACCGCGATGATCACGATGCGGCCGTCCTCGGCGACGCACTTGACCTCGCGGTCGACGTAGCTGCCGGCGACCATGTCGAGGATCACGTCCACGCCCTTGCCGCCGGTGTGCTGCTTGACCTCTTCGGCGAAGTCCTGCGTCTTGTAGTTGAACGCCTGGTCGGCGCCCAGCTCGATGCAGGCCATGCACTTGGCATCGCTGCCGGCCGTGGCCATCACCATCCCGGCACCCATGGCCTTGGCCAGCTGGATGGCAGTGACGCCGATGCCGCTGGTGCCGCCCTGGACCAGGAAGCTCTCGCCCGGCTGCAGGCGGCCGCGGTCGAAGACGTTGCTCCAGACCGTGAAGAAGGTTTCCGGCAGCGAAGCCGCCTCGGTGTCGCTCAGGCCTTGCGGCACCGGCAGGCACTGGCCCACGGGCGCCACGCACAGCTCGGCATAACCGCCGCCGGCCACCAGCGCGCAGACCCGGTCGCCCGCCTTGAAGCCGGCGGCCGCCATCGCCTGGGCGTCGCCGCCCACGATGGTGCCCGCCACTTCCAGGCCGGGGATGTCGGACGCGCCCGGCGGCACCGGGTAGTTGCCGGTGCGCTGCAGCACGTCGGGCCGGTTCACGCCGCTGGCCGCGACGCGGATCAGCACCTCGCCGGCGCCCGCGACGGGGTCGGGGCGTTCGGCCAGGCGCAGGACTTCCGGCGCGCCGTATTGGGCGATCTCGATGGCTTTCATGCCGGCGGCCCCAGGCTTACTGTTGCGGCTCGTTGTTGTTGCCGCCGTTGCCGCCGTCCTGCACGGGAGCGGACTCACGCGGCTCGCGCTGCTCGCGCGAATCGCGGTACTCGCGCTGCTCGCGCGGGGGACGGTCGCCACGGTCACCACGGTCGCCGCGATCGCCACGGTCGCCGCGGTATTCGCCGCGCGGGGGACGGTCGCCGCGGGGTTCGCGCGGCTCGCGCTCGGGCATGCCTTCCGGACGCTCGGTCAGCGCCTTCATGGACAGCTTGACGCGGCCCTTCTCGTCGGTCTCCAGCACCTTGACCTTGACGACCTGGCCTTCGGACAGGTAGTCGGTGACCTTCTCCACGCGCTCGTGGGCGATCTGGCTGATGTGCAGCAGGCCGTCCTTGCCGGGCAGCAGGTTGACCAGCGCGCCGAAGTCCAGGATCTTGGTGATCGGGCCTTCGTAGACCTTGCCGATTTCGACCTCGGCGGTGATCTGCTCGATGCGCTTCTTGGCCTCGTCGGCCTTGGCGGCGTCGGTGGCGGCGATGGTGATGGTGCCGTCTTCCTCGATGTTGATCTGGCAGCCGGTCTCCTCGGTCAGCGCGCGGATGACGGCGCCGCCCTTGCCGATCACGTCCCGGATCTTTTCCGGGTTGATCTTCATCGTGTACAGCTTGGGCGCGAAGGTGGAGATCTCCGTGTTCGCCTCGCTCATGTTCTCCTGCATCTTGCCCAGGATGTGCATGCGCGCTTCCTTGGCCTGCGCCAGGGCGACCTGCATGATCTCCTTGGTGATGCCCTGGATCTTGATGTCCATCTGCAGCGCGGTGATGCCGTTGGTGGTGCCGGCCACCTTGAAGTCCATGTCGCCGAGGTGGTCCTCGTCGCCCAGGATGTCGGTCAGCACCGCGAAGCGGTTGCCTTCCTTGATCAGGCCCATGGCGATGCCGGCCACGTGGGCCTTCAGCGGCACGCCGGCGTCCATCATCGACAGGCAGCCGCCGCAGACGGAGGCCATCGAGGAGGAGCCGTTGGACTCGGTGATTTCCGAGACCACGCGGATTGCGTAAGGGAAGTCTTCCTTGGTCGGCAGCACGGCGATGAGCGCGCGCTTGGCCAGGCGGCCGTGGCCCACTTCGCGGCGCTTGGTGGAGCCCATGCGGCCCACTTCGCCGGTGGCGAAGGGGGGCATGTTGTAGTGGAACATGAAGCGGTCTTCGTACTCGCCCATCAGCGCGTCGATGCGCTGCGCGTCCCGGTCGGTGCCCAGCGTGGTGATCACCAGCGCCTGGGTCTCGCCACGCGTGAACAGCGCGGAGCCGTGGGTGCGCGGCAGCACACCGTGGCGGATCTCGATGGGGCGCACGGTGCGGGTGTCGCGGCCGTCGATGCGGGGCTCGCCCTGCAGGATCTGGTCGCGCACGATCTTCGCTTCGATGGCGAACAGCAGGTCGCCCAGCTTGCCGGCGTCGAACTCGGTGCCTTCGGCCTTCAACGCCTCGACGATGGAAGCGTTGGCTTCGCGCAGGGCCTGCGTGCGGGCCTGCTTGCTGCGAATCTGGTAGGCGGCGCGCAGCTTGGCTTCGGCGACGGCGTTGACGCGGGCGATGAACGCCTCGTCCTTGGCCGGCGGCTGCCAGTCCCACACCGGCTTGCCGGCTTCGCGCACCAGTTCGTGGATGACGTTGATGGCGATCTTGGCCTGGTCATGGCCGAACACCACGGCGCCCAGCATCACTTCTTCCGACAGCTGCTTGGCTTCGGATTCCACCATCAGCACGGCGGCTTCGGTGCCGGCGACCACCAGGTCCAGCTGCGAGTCCTTGCGCTGGGTCTGGCCCGGGTTCAGGACGTATTCGCCGTTGATGTAGCCCACGCGCGCGGCGCCGATCGGGCCGGCGAAGGGAATGCCGGAGATCGCCAGGGCGGCGCTGCAGCCGATCATGGCGGCGATGTCGGGATCGACTTCGGGGTTGAGAGACACGGTGTGCACGACGACGTGCACTTCGTTCAGGAAGCCTTCGGGGAACAGCGGGCGGATCGGGCGGTCGATCAGGCGGCTGGTGAGGGTCTCCAGCTCGGAGGGCTTGGCTTCACGCTTGAAGAACGAGCCGGGGATCTTGCCGGCGGCGTAGGTCTTCTCGATGTAGTCGACGGTCAGCGGGAAGAAGTCCTGGCCCGGCTTGGCGCTCTTGGAGGCGGCGACGGTGCAGAGCACCACGGTGCCCTCGATGTCGACGACCACGGCGCCGGAGGCCTGGCGGGCGATCTCGCCGGTTTCCAGCGTGACGGAGTGCTGGCCCCACTGGAACGTCTTGGTGACCTTGTTGAAAATGCTCATGGCGTGTCCTTTTCTTCTCTGTGTTGTCGGGGCTTCTGGGGCCGAACACGATGCCATTCCTGAGGGGCTAGCCCTAACCCCTGAGGAATGACACAGCGTCTGTCCGGTCTCGGTCGCTCCGAAGTAAAAAACGCCTGAGGCAGTGCGAGACCGTCTCAGGCGTTCATGCGGCGTGGGCTGCTTACTTGCGCAGGCCCAGCTTGCCGATCAGGGCCGTGTAGCGCTCGGCGTCCTTGTTCTTCAGGTACGCGAGCAGGCTCTTGCGGCGGTTCACCATGCGCAGCAGGCCGCGGCGGCCGTGGTGGTCCTTGGCGTGCGTCTTGAAGTGCGGGGTGAGCTCGTTGATTCGGGCGGTCAGCAGTGCGACTTGCACTTCGGGGCTGCCGGTGTCGTTGGCGCCGCGCGCGTTAGCGGCGACGACCTCTGCCTTGTTGATGGCGGTCATGGTGTGTCCTTGAAGATTTTTGACTTGCGGTGGGCTGCCGGATCTGCGGCCCACCGTGCGCTCTGCGGAATGCAGAACCCGAGGATTATAGCCGAGAGCGGGAAACCGCCCGTAGTCCCCGCGAAGGCGGGGATCCAGGGGGTTATTTCGCCGCGAGCCAGGTCCCCAGCCGATCAACGCCTTGGCGCAACCGGGCAAGGTCTTTGGAGGCAAAGCACCACCGCAGCCATCCCTGCGCCTCCGGCGCAAAAGCATTCCCCGGCGCCAGCCCGATCCCCGCTTCAGCCACCAGCCGCTTGGCCAGCGCCAGCGAATCGCCGTAGCCGTCCAGCTTGAAGAAGGCGTACATCCCGCCGTCGGCCGGCGCGACCTGCACGCCCGGCAGCTTCTGCAGCAGAGGCACCAGCGTGTCACGGCACAGCTTGAGGTGCTGCACCACCCGCGGCGTCACTTCGTCGGTGCGGGTGATCGCCGCGATGGCGGCGCGCTGGGTGAAGACGCTGGCGCAGGAGGTGTTGAACTCGATCAGCTTGCCCATGGCGTGCGTCAGCGAGGGCGGCATCACCAGCCAACCCAGGCGCCAGCCGGTCATCAGGAAGCTCTTGGAGAAGCTGTGCACGACGATGAGGCGGTCTTCCGGCTGCGCCACGTCGAGGAAGCTGGGCGCGCAGCCGTTGGAACTGGGGGCGTAGTAGAGGCGCTCGTAGACCTCGTCGGCAAGGATCCAGGTGCCGGTGGCACGGCAATGCGCCACGATCGCCTGCTGCTCGGCGCGGGAGAGTGTCCAACCGGTGGGATTGTTGGGTGCGTTGACGATCAGCAGGCGCGTGGCCGGCGTGATGGCCGCCAGCAGCGCCTGCAGGTCGAGCTTCCAGGCACCGTCCCGCGGCTGCAGTGACACCCGCTTGAGCTTCGCGCCCATGATCTGCGCCTGCGCGGTCAGGTTGGGCCAGACCGGCGTGACGGCCACGACTTCGTCGCCGGCGTCCACCACGGCCTGCACCGCCAGCATCAGCGCGTTGACGCCGCCCGAGGTGACCGCGATCCGTTCGGCGCCGACCGGGCCGTGCAGCTTCGTTGTGTAGGCCGCGATGGCTTCGCGCAGTTCCGGCAGCCCGAGGTTGTGCGCGTAGAAGGTCTCGCCGGCCTGCAGCGATTCGATCGCCGCCTGGCGGATGAAGTCGGGCGTGACCTCGTCGCTCTCGCCGAACCAGAAGGCCAGCACGTCGCTGCGCCCCATGCCGGCGTTGGCCACTTCACGGATCTTGGATTCTTCGAGGTCGAGGACGGTCTGGCGCATAGGACGGTGAGTATCAGGCGGGACGGATCATCTTGCAGGCGTGGGGCATTTCCGCCTGCGGCGGCGTGATCTGCCGCACCACGCGGAAGCCGTAGCCCGAGCCTTCGACGTCGAACTTCACGCCGGGCGTGCCCTGGCGGTCCATCACGCCCACCACCAGCGGCTGCTGGAACTGGTGGTCGGCCGCGCGCATGCGGCCCGCCCAGCCGGAGAAGCTCACCGCGGCCTGCTCCAGCGCATTCGCCAGCGGCACCGCCTCGACGCCGCCCGCCTTCTCGATAGCCTGGGCCAGCGCCTCCACCATCAACTGCAGCCGCATGTGCACGTAGTCGTCGGCGGGATTGGGATAGCGCTTGCGGAACGACTGGTAGAAGGCCTCGCTCGGGCCCGCCGGCACGTTGGGCAGCCAGTCGGCCACCGCCACCACCTTGCCGACACCGGCCTCGCCGATCGCCGCCGGCGCGCCGAGCGCGTTGCCGTAGAAGGTGTAGAAGCGCCCGTCGAAGCCCGCCTCGCGCGCCGCCTTCACCAGCAAGGTCAGGTCGTTGCTGAAATTGCCGGTGATGACGGCGTCGGCCCCGCTCGCCTTGATCTTGGCCGCGTAAGGCGCGAAGTCCTTAACGCGCAGCAGCGGATGCAGTTCGTCGCCGACGATCTGCACGTCGGGCCGCTGCAGCCCGAGCTGGCGCCGCGCCTCGCGCAGCACGCCCTGGCCGAAGCTGTAGTCCTGCCCGATCAGGTAGGCCGACTTCACGGCCTTGTCCTCGCGCAGCACCGACATCAGCGCGCCCATGCGCATGTCGGCATGGGCGTCGAAGCGGAAATGCCAGAAGCTGCACTTCTCGTTGGTGAGCGAAGGGTCGACCGCGGAGTAGTTCAGGAACACCACGCGGCGCTGCGGCTCGCGTTCGTTGTGCTTGGCCACCGCTTCCGAGAGCGCCGCCGCCACCGCGGACGAGTTGCCCTGCAGCACGATGCGCGCGCCGTCGTCGATGGCGGAGCGCAGCGAAGCGATGGCTTCCTCGATCTGGCCCTTGCTGTCGTAGCGATCGAGCTGCAGCAGCCGCTGGCCGTCGCGCGTCTTCACGCCGCCGCGCTGGTTGACGCGTTCCACCGCCCACACCAGGTTGCGGAACACCGCCTCGCCGCCGTTGGCATTGCCGCCGGACAGGCCTTCGATCATGGCCAGCTTGATGGGCGCGGCAGCCGGCTGCGTGAACGCGGAGGCGGGAAGAAATGCAGCCGCGGCCAGCGATTTCAAGATGCGGCGGCGAAGAATTTTCATGCGTGGGTCAGCCCTTGAAAACCACCGCCGGGTTCGCAGATTGTGTGCATGCGGCGATCGCGTTTGAGAGCCGCGCAGTTTAAGGGACGCGAAGGCACCGATCGCGCCGCGTCCACCGTTTTCAACGCCAGGAGTTTTGCCATGTATTTCGCCCCCGCCCTGCGCACCCGCAGCTACGCCCCGGCCCGCGGCTTCGACCGCAGCTTCGAGCGCTTTCTCTCCGAAGCCTTCTTCGCCCCGGCCCAGGGCGCGCTGAAGGTGGAACAGTCCGATGACGCCTGGACCCTGTCGCTCGACGTCCCCGGCGTCGCCCGCGAGCAGCTGACCATCGAGGTCGACGGCGCCGTGGTCCGCCTGGCCACCGTAGCCGATGCGCCGCGCCCCTTCAAGGCCGCCTACGAGCTGCCCGCCGAGATCGACGCGGATGCGACTTCCGCCAAGCTGGAAAACGGCGTGCTGACGCTGACGCTGGGCAAGAAGAAGCCGGTCGTCACGTCCCGGACCATCGCGGTGCAGTAAGCCTTCGGGTGGAAGAACAAAAGCGGCCTGCGGGCCGCTTTTTTCGTGCCAACCCATGTCATTGCGGGCTTGACCCGCAGTCCATCTCCCGTCGTCCGGTCAGGCATGCGGTGATGGATCCCGGGTCAAGCCCGGGATGACAAGTGTCAAACGCCCAGGAGGTCCACTTCGTCGATCTGCTCCGGCGTCAGGAACTGCCGCGCGTAGTCCAGGTACACGCCCGAGTCGATGAACAGCCGGAACAGGTCGCCGTCGATGTGCCTGTCCTTGACCATCATGCGCATGATGCGGATCGATTCGGACAGGGTCTTGGGCCGCTTGTAGGGCCGGTCGGCGGCGGTCAGCGCCTCGAAGATGTCGGCGATCGCCATCACCCGCGCCGGCACCGACATCTGCTCGCCCTTCAGCCCGCGCGGATAGCCGGTGCCGTCCATCTTCTCGTGGTGGCCGCCCGCGTACTCCGGCACGCGGCGCAGGTGGCGCGGCCAGGGCAGCGACTCCAGCATCACGATGGTCTGCGCCATGTGCTCGTTGATCTTGTAGCGGTCTTCCTCGGTCAGCGTGCCGCGCCCGATCGACAGGTTGTAGACCTCCCCCAGGTTGAACTCGCGCTCGGGCGCTTTCATCGTGAAGCCCCAGGGATTGCCGGGCGCCGACAGCCGCAGGCCTTCGCGCGAACTGACGTGGTCGTAGCGGTCCTCCAGCAGCTTCTCCTCCACCGGCAGCGGCCGCTCCGGAATCGCCTCGCGGCGCTTGCTCTCGGCGTACGAGATGCCGATGCGATTGGACAATGTGCGCGTCCAGGTGCGCTCCGCGATCTTGTGCAGGCGGGCGACCTTGTCCGGCGCCATGAATTCGCCGCCCACGTTGCAGGCGCCGACGAAGGCGAATTCCTCATCGAGTTCGGCAACCTGCGTTTCGTAGGCCTGCTTCAAGGCCTGCGCATCGCCGCCGGCCAGCAGGCCCTTGAGCATCGCGATCTCCGCGTCGCGCTTGAGCACCTCGAACCGCATCCTGACTTCGTGGATGCGGTCGTAGATCGCCTCCAGCTTGGTCGCCTTGTCGACGATGTGTTCCGGCGTCACCACCTTGCCGCAGTCGTGCAGCCAGCTGGCGACGCGCAGCTCGTACCACTCGGCCTCGGTCAGGTCGAAGCCGGCAAACGGCCCCTCTTCCGCCTGGCAGGCGGCGCGCACCAGCATCTCGGTGAGCACCGGCACGCGCTGGCAGTGGCCGCCGGTGTAGGGCGACTTGGTGTCGATGGCCTGCGCGATCAGCGCGACGAAGGCATCGAGCAGCACCTGCAACTCCTCGATCAGGTTGCGGTTGTCGATGGACACCGCGGCCTGCGAAGCCAGCGCGCTCACCACCGGCAGCAAGGCGTCGTCGAAAGCCACCACGCGGCCGGCGTCGTCGCGGGCGTTGATCAACTGCAGCACGCCGATGACGAAACCCGCGTGGTTCTTCAGCGGCACGTTCAGGAAGGATTGCGAGCGGTAGCCCAGGCGCCGGTCGAAGGCCTCGGTGCCGGAGAAATCGAGGTCGTCGGTGTGCGTGTAGGCGTCGGGGATGTTGACGATCTCGCCGGTGTTCGCGCAGTAGGAGGCGACGTTGTTCAGGTTGGGGCGGCCGTCGGGATGGCTCAATGGCACCGGCGGCAAGTCGATCGCCGCGCCGCTGGTCCCGCCCAGCGCCAGGCCCAGCGTGTCGTTGCGCACGATCTGGAAGGTGAGTTCGCGGCCCTTGTTCTTCAGGTACAGCGTGCCGGCGTCGGCGCGCGTGATCTTCTTGGCCTCCAGCAGGATGCGCTCGCGCAACCGCGCCGGGTCGCGCTCGGCGGACAAGGCGATGCCGATCTCGATCAGCTCGCGGTAGGTTTCGCTGGCGGCCTGCGCCGCCGCGCCCTCGCTGGAATCCATGGGATGCCTCCCTGTGTACGGGAGGTTACATCTACCGGGACTTTTGCGTAGCTCTGCGGTGGGTTCGCCGGCGCGAACCCACCCTACAAGGGGGAAGTCGCGTGGCGTCGCGCGGCCTGGGTCTTGCCGCCGTAGCCCCAGTCCCCCGCCGGCAACTCGCGCACGACCACGTAGCTGGCCTCCTCCAGGCCGCCAAGGTGCTGGCGCAGGAGGCGATGCGCCTCCCCGATGAACTCCTGCTTCGCTTCGGCCGTGTTGGTCCCCGCGGTGATGCTGACCTCGAGGCGCGCGGTCGGCCCGGCCGGCGTCTTGCCGCCGATGAACCAGCGCGAGCCCACGACCTCCTCCACCAGCACCGCCGTCACTTCCTCGCGCTTGCCCAGGACGCGGTTGGTCAGGGCCGTCAGCTCGCGCGCCAGGCCGGCCAGGCGGGGCGCGGGAACGGGCGGCGTCAATTGCAGTTGCAGCGTGGGCATGGCTCAGGCCTCCAGGTGCGCCAGGTGGCGGAAGCGGCGCAGCACCGCATCCCAGAAGGCATGCAGCGCCTGCTGCCGCAGCACGTGGGCGCGCCGGGTCGCGGCGTCACGCAGGCGGGTGTATTCGTTGGTGCTCATGGCGCTTCCTTTCGTCGGTGCAGTGACTCTAGGAAAGACCCGCCGCGCCGGAAACGGCACCGGCGGCAAATCGGTTTTGCGCGCCCTGCAAGGCTAGGATGCGGGCCATGCACAAGCTCCAGTTCGACGAGTTGGCCCTGTTCGCGCGGGTGGCGGACCTGGGCTCGTTGTCCGCGGTGGCGCGCGAGCGCGACGTGCCGGTCAGCCAGGTGTCACGCGCCCTCGATCGGCTGGAGCAAGCCTGCGGCGCCAAGCTGCTGCGCCGCTCCACGCACGGCCTGTCGCTCACCGAGGAGGGCCGGACCTTCCTGGCCTACAGCCGGCGCGCGGTCGACGCGCTGGAGGAACTGCAAGGCCAGTTCGCCGAACACGCCGGCGAGCCGAGCGGCGTGGTGCGCGTGGCCGCCAGCACCATCGTCGCGCAGTACCAGCTGGTGCCCAGCCTGCCGGGCCTGGCGCAACGCCATCCGCGCATCGCGATCGACCTCGAAGTGGGCGACCGCCTGCTGGACCTGGCGCGCGACGGCATCGACATCGCCATCCGCACGTCGAACAGCCTGCCGGACACGGTGGTTGCGCGGCAGATCGGCACGCTGGGGCGCGCCCTGTACGCGGCGCCGGCGTATGCCAAGGCGCATGGTTTGCCCGCGGCGATCGGCGAGTTATCGGAGCATCGGCTGGTGAGCAACAACACGGTGCCTTCGCTGAACGACTGGCCCTTCGTGGTCGACGGCAGCCCGCAGCGCTTTGCAGCGCAAGGGCATTGGCGCGCCAACGACACGGGGATGGCGGCAGCCATGGTGCTCGAAGGCCTGGGCATCGGCCGGCTGGCGACGCTGGTGGGCGATGGGCTGGTGAAGCAGGGGCTGCTGGTGACTGTGCTGGCGGATTGCGTGGACCTGCAGCCCGTGCCGGTTTATGCGGTGACGGCCGGGACGCGTCAGCGGCTGCCCAAGATCAAGGCTTGCCTGGATTACTGGACCGAGTGGTTCGCGAAGTGAGTGGCGTCAGCGCTTGCGCGCCACGAGCCCGATCAAAGCCGAATGTCCCTTGTGGCCGGTCCCCTCGGCCAGCTCACCCTCGTACTCCCGCAGCTCGACGATCTCCAGCCCCTTGAACGCCTTGCGCAACAGCTGCGGCGTGTACAGGTGCGACGCGACCGGCGGCCCGCCGGTGCGGTACTCCAGCTGCCTGGGCGTGTACCCCTGCAGCACCAGCGTGCCGCCCGGCTTCAGGCAGCGCACCATGCCCTCGAAGATCCGCGCGCGCAGCGGCGGCGGCGCGAACTGGAGAAGATCGCCGCGACGCCGTCGTACAGCGCCTCCGGCCAGGCCAGTTCCGCGACATCGGCCACCGCGAAGTCCACCTCGGCGCCCTGCTCCGCCGCCAGTTTGCGCGCCTTGGCGACGCCGACCTCCGAAATGTCGAAGGCATCGACCCGCAGGCCTTGCCGGGCCAGCCAGACGCTGTTGCGGCCCTCGCCGTCCGCCACGGCCAGCACGCGGTCGCCACGCTGCCAGAAATGCGCGTGTTCCTGCAGCCACTTGTTCGGCGCCAGGCCGAACAGGTAGCCGTCCGCCGAGAAGCGCTTGTTCCAGGTGCCGCGTGGATCGTCGAAGTTCTTCACGCGACGATCTCCTGCAGCGGCCAGCGCGGCTTGACGTCGAAGGCATAGGTCGGCGTCGCCTCCTGCACGCCGGCCTGCAGGCGCATGGCCGCGGCCAGCGCGATCATGGCGCCGTTGTCGGTGCACAGCGCCAGCTCCGGGTAGTGCACCCGCACGCCGCGCTTGGCGCAGGCCGCATCCAGCTGTTCGCGCAGGCGCCGGTTGGCGCCGACCCCGCCCGCCACCACGATGCGCTGCAGCCCGCTGCGCTCCAGCGCCATCAGCGATTTCTTCACCAGCACGTCGACGATCGCCGCCTCGGTGGACGCCGCCAGGTCGGCCTTGCGCGCCTCCAGTTCGGCGCCGAGCTTGTGGGTCTGCGTCAGCACCGCCGTCTTCAATCCGGCAAAGGAGAAATCGAGGTCGCCGCTGTGCAGCAGCGGCCGCGGCAGCTTGAAGGCCGCGGGGTCGCCCTGCTGCGCCATCCTGGAAAGCGCCGGGCCGCCCGGATAGCCGAGCCCCAGCAGCTTGGCCGACTTGTCGAAGGCCTCGCCCGCCGCGTCGTCGATGGTCTCGCCCAGCAGCTGGTAGGAGCCGACGCGGTCGACCTGCATCAACTGCGTGTGCCCGCCCGACACCAGCAGTGCGATGAAGGGAAACTCCGGCGGATCGGCGCTCAGGAAAGGCGACAGCAGGTGGCCCTCGAGGTGGTGCACGCCCAGCACCGGCTTGCCCAGCGCCGCGCCCAGCGCACAGGCCACGCCCGCGCCGACCAGCAGCGCGCCGGCCAGGCCGGGGCCGCGGGTGTAGGCCACGACGTCGACGTCCGCGAGCGCATGGCCCGCTTCGGCCAGCACCTGGCGCGCCAGCGGCAGCACGCGGCGGATGTGGTCGCGGCTGGCGAGCTCGGGCACCACGCCCCCATAGGCCTGGTGCATTTCGATCTGGCTATGCAGCGCGTGCGCCAGCAGCGCCGGCACGCGCGCCTGGCTGGTTTCGACGAGCGCCACGCCGGTTTCGTCGCATGACGATTCGATGCCCAACACGATCATGAGAGGAGTTTAGTCCTCGGCATGGTTGTTGCTGTGTGGAGGGGACATGAAGTCCGGATCCAGCTTCCTCCTTGCCGCCCGCCAGTGCGAGATCGCCGAGCTCGAGCAGCTCGCCCGCACCTGCGAGCTGGTGGGCGTGATCGGCCGGCTGGTGCACGCGCTGCAGCGCGAGCGCGGCCTGGCCAGCGTCTTCCTCAGCTCGCAGGGCGCCATCTACGCCGCCCAGCGCGAGCAGCAGGCCGCGGCCTGCCGCGTGGTGGAGCAGGAGGTGCGGGTGCACTTCGAGCAGCTGGACACCGATGCCAGCCGCGTGCGCAACGGCTCGCGCCTCTTCAGCCGGGTGGCGGTGGCGCTGCACGGCTTGGAGGGCCTGCCCGTCCTGCGGGAGCGCATTGCCGCCCAGGCCTGCGAGGCGCCCGAAGCCACGGCGGCCTACATCAAGCTCGTGGCCGCCCTGCTGGCCGTGGTGTTCGAGGCGGCCGACGCCGCCACCGACCCCGAAGTCTCGCGCGCGCTGGTGGCGATGTTCAACTTCATGCAGGGCAAGGAGTTCGCCGGCCAGGAACGCGCATTCGGCGCCCGCGCGTTTGCCGCCGGCGCGATCGCGCCCGAAGGCGTCCAGCAGTGGCGCCACCTGATCGACGCGCAGCAGGGCTGCTTCCAGGCCTTCGCCGACTTTTCCGATCCGGAAGTGCTGCGCGCCGACCAGGCCAGCCGCGACCCCGCGGTGCTGGCTGAACTGGAGCGCCTGCGCCGCATCGGCTGCACCTCCCGCGGCCCGCTGGAGCAGGAGGCCAGCCACGCCTGGTACGCCTGCTGCACGCGCCGCATCGACGCGATGAAGGAGGTCGAGGACCTGCTGGCCCTCAACCTGCGGCGCCTGTGCGAGACCCGCATCGCGCAGACGCGCGCCGAGCTGCGCGACCAGCGCGCCCTGCTGGAGGAGATCGCCAGCCGGCCGGTGGGGACGGCGCCGTATGGCCCGCAGCTGGAACGCTCGATCCTCGACATGGTGCAGGAGCAGTCGCGCCGCCTGCAGGCCATGAGCGACGAGCTCGATGCGGTGCGCTCCACCTTGAACGAGCGCAAGGTGGTCGAGCGCGCCAAGGGCCTGCTGATGGCGCACCGCGCGATGAGCGAGGACGAGGCGTACAAGGCGCTGCGCCAGATGGCGATGAACCAGAACCGCAGGCTGGTGGACGTGGCCGGGGCGGTGCTGTCGCTGGCGGATGTGCTGCCGGGGGGAAGGTGATGCACTGTTGCGGTGCACAAATGCGGTGCGCGCGAGCGCGCCAAGCCGCGGTTCGCGCGGCTCACCACGGCCTACGGGGCCAACGGCTTCACCCGTAGGCCGTGGTGAGCGCGAGGCCGAACCGCGGCTTTCACGCCCGCTGGCACGGTCCCTGCTAACTCTCCCGCAACCGGGCGCCAATGGCGGCGCGCGATCGAGTTTCCCGAATCCGGACAACGGCGTCCATCCCCGTGCGCGAAAGCGCGCGGTGCGATGGACGCCGTTTTCTTTTTTTTCCTCGCAACCTGGAGCACACGATGCACGACTCGCACAACACGGTTTCCCGCCGCACCATCCTCAAGGGCGCCGCCCTCGCCGCTGGCTTCCCCGGCATCGTGATGGCGCAAGGCACCGCACTCGAAACCAAGGCCGCGAAGCTGGGCTTCATCGCACTGACCGACGCCGCGCCGCTGTTCGTGGCCGACGAGAAGGGCTTCTTCAAGAAGCACGGCATGACCGAGGTCGAGGTCGCCAAGCAATCGTCCTGGGGCGCCACGCGCGACAACCTGGTGCTGGGCTCGAAGAACGCCGGCATCGACGGCGCGCACATCCTCACGCCCATGCCTTACCTGATCACGACCGGCGCCACCACCGCCAACAACGTGCAGGTGCCGATGGTGATCCTGGCCCGCCTCAACCTGGGCGGCCAGTGCATCTCGGTGGCCAACGAGTACAAGGACCTGAAGGTCGGCCTCGACAACAGCAACTTCGGCAAGGCGCTGCTGGCCAAGCGCCTGAAGACCGGCAAGCCCGTCAACGCCGCCATGACCTTCCCCGGCGGCACCCACGACATGTGGATGCGCTACTGGATGGCCGCCGGCGGCGTGGACCCCAACCGCGACATCAACACCATCACCGTGCCGCCCCCGCAGATGGTGGCCAACATGAAGGTGGGCAGCATGGACACCTTCTGCGTCTGCGAGCCCTGGAACCTGCAGCTGATCCACCAGAAGATCGGCTACACCGCGCTCACCACCAGCGAACTCTGGATGAACCATCCGGAGAAGGCCTTCGCCATGCGCGCCGACTACGTGCAGGCCAATCCCAATGCCACCAAGGCGCTGCTGAAGGCCGTGATGGAAGCGCAGATGTACTGCGAGGACCCGAAGAACCGCGCCGAGGTGGCCGAGATCTGCGCCCGCCGCCGCTGGATCAACGCCCCGGTGGAGGACATCGTCGACCGCATGAAGGGCGACTTCGACTACGGCACCGGCCGCGTCGAGGGCAACAGCAAGTTCCAGATGCGCTACTGGAAGGACCAGGCGTCCTATCCCTTCCAGAGCCACGACCTGTGGTTCCTCACCGAGAACCAGCGCTGGGGCTACCTGCCGGCCAACCTGGACACCAAGTCGCTGATCGCCAAGGTGAACCGCGAGGACATCTGGCGCGCCGCCGCCAAGGAACTCGGCGTGGCCGCCAAGGACATCCCGACGTCCACCTCGCGCGGCGTCGAGAAGTTCTTCGACGGCAAGGTGTTCGACCCCGCCAACCCGAAGAAGTACCTCGACAGCCTGACGATCAAGGCCATGAAGGGCGCCTCGGCATGAGCACGCTCGAAACCCTACCCATCCCGGCCGCCGCGCCGGGCCGGCTGCGCGCGCTTGCCGACGGCGCGGCCCGCGGCTTCATGACCTACGTGCTGCCGCCACTGGTGATCATCGGCCTGCTGGTGCTGGTGTGGCAGGTGCTGGGCTCGCGCCCCGGCGCTTCCTTGCCCGCGCCGAGCAAGGTGGTGCAGGACACCTGGCAGCTGATCGCGCATCCCTGGTACGACCATGGCGGCAACGACGTCGGCATCGCCTGGCAGCTGCTGGCCAGCCTGAAGCGCGTGGCCTACGGCTATTCGCTCGCGGTGCTGGTGGGCGTGAGCCTGGGCGTGCTGGTCGGCCAGTCGACCTGGGCGCTGCGCGGCCTGGACCCGCTGTTCCAGGTGCTGCGCACGGTGCCGCCGCTTGCCTGGCTGCCGATCTCGCTGGCCGGCTTCCGCGACGGCAGCCCCTCGGCGATCTTCGTCATCTTCATCACCTCGATCTGGCCGATCATCATCAACACCTCGATCGGCATCCGCAACATCCCCGAGGACTACCGCAACGTCGCCAAGGTGGTGCGCCTGAACGGCATCGAGTACTTCGCCAAGATCATGCTGCCGGCGGCGGCGCCATTCATCTTCTCGGGGCTGCGCATCGGCGTGGGCCTGTCCTGGCTGGCGATCATCGCCGCCGAGATGCTGATCGGCGGCGTGGGCATCGGCTTCTTCATCTGGGACGCCTGGAACAGCTCGCGCATCAGCGACATCATCCTGGCCCTCTTCTACGTGGGCATGGTCGGCTTCGCGCTCGACCGCATCGTCGCCTTCATCGGCCACAAGGTCACCCGGGGAACCGCAGCATCATGAGCAACGCCTACCTGACCGTCTCCCGCGTCGACATGGCCTTCGGCGCCAACCAGGTGCTCAAGGGCATCGACCTCTCGGTGCAGCGCGGCGAGTACATCTCGCTGATCGGGCACTCCGGCTGCGGCAAGTCCACCGTGCTGAACATCGTGGCCGGCCTGCTGAAGGCCACGTCCGGCGGCGTGATCGTCGACGGGCGCGAAGTCAACGCCCCGGGACCGGACCGCGCCGTGGTGTTCCAGAACCACTCGCTGCTGCCCTGGCTCACGGTCTACCAGAACGTGGAACTGGCGGTCGACAAGATCTTCCGCGAGACGCGCACCAAGGCCGAACGGCGCGAGTGGATCCTGCACAACCTGGCGATGGTCAACATGTCGCATGCAATGCATTTGCTGCCCGCGCAGATCTCCGGCGGCATGAAGCAGCGCGTGGGGATCGCCCGCGCGCTGGCGATGGAGCCCAAGGTGCTGCTGCTGGACGAGCCCTTCGGCGCGCTCGACGCCCTCACCCGCGCCCACCTGCAGGACGAGGTGATCCGCATCCAGGGCGAGCTGGGCAACACGGTGATGATGATCACGCACGACGTCGACGAGGCGGTGCTGATGTCCGACCGCGTGGTGATGATGACCAACGGCCCGGCTGCCACCATCGGCCAGGTCATGGACGTGCCGCTGGCGCGTCCGCGCAATCGCATCGCGCTGGCGGAGGACAAGGTCTACAACCACTGCCGGCAGGAGATCCTGAGCTTCCTGTACGAGAAGCAGCGCAAGGTGGAGCCCATCGCGCTTTCGGCCGCCTTCGGCCGCCAGGAAAAGGCGGTTGCCTGATGGCTGCAGTGCTGCCCCTGGAAGCCGCCGCCGGCGCGCCTGCGCGGACGCGCACGCGCCGCGGCTTCGCCTTCGGCAAGTACCGCGAGATCATCATCGCGGTCGCCTTCTTCCTGCTGTTCGACCTGGGCGTCCTGGTCCTGAACTTCTACACCTCGTTCAAGATCGACCAGGACACCGTCGCCATCAACCTCGCCGGGCGCCAGCGCTACGTCTCGCAGCGCATCGCCCGCACTTTGCTGGAGCTCGATGCGGCGCGCGCCGCCGGCCGCTCCTACCGCAACGAGACCCTGGCCGAACTGCGGGCCGGCGCGAAGATCTTCGACATCTCGCAGTCCGCCTTCAAGTCGGGCGCCACCATTCCCGGCGGCGACGGCAAGCCCGTGTTCCTGGACGCAGTCACTTCCGATGCGGGCCGGGCGCTGGAAGCGAAGGTCGATGCGCTCTGGCAGCCCTACTACGAGAAGCTGCAGCCGCTGCTGCGCGACGGCTTCTCGCCGGAGGACCTGGCGGCGGCGCTGGCCTACAGCCAGGCGAACAACAGCGCGCTGCTCACCATCGCCAACGACTTCGTGACGGAGACGCAGGCGATCGGCGCCTCGCGGGCGAGCACGCTGCGCCAGGTGCAGACCGGCGGCATCGTGCTGGCGCTCCTGAACTTCGCCTTCATCCTGTTCAAGTTCCTGCGCCGGCTGCAGACCTCGGACGCGGCGATCGAAGCGGCGACCGAGGAGAACCGCGAAATCCTGCTGTCGGTGCGCGAAGGCCTGTTCCTGATCACGCCCGACTTCAAGCTCGGCTCGCAGCTGTCGAAGTCGGCGCACGCCCTCTTCGGCCGCACGCTGGCGCCGGGCCAGGACTTCCTGACGCTGCTGCAGCCGCTGCTGAGCGAGAAGTCGCTGTCGGACGCCCGCGACTACGTGCAGCTGCTGTTCGCGCCGCACGTGAAGGAAGCGCTGGTGCAAGGCATCAACCCGCTGTCGGAGGTGGAAGCGCTGGTGAAGAACCGGCTGGGCCAGGAAGTGACGCGCCACCTGTCCTTCCACTTCAACCGGGTGCAGGACGGCAGCGGGGTGCGCCACCTGCTGGTGACGGTGCAGGACATCTCGGCCCGCATCGAGCTGCAGCAGAAGCTGGCCGCCGAGCGGCAGCGCTCGCAGAAGGAATTCGAGATGCTGCTGAAGGCGATCGACGCCGACCCGCGGCTGCTGCGCCAGTTCGTCAGCCGCTCCGAGCAGCACCTGCTGGAAGTGAACGACCTGCTGCGCGCCACCTCCGGCGCGCAAGGCGAGGCCGCCGTCCTGCAACGCATCGACGAAGCGCGCCGCCGCATCCACGCGATCAAGGGCGATGCCGCCACGCTGGGGCTCGAGACCCTGGCCGCGCAGGCGCACGCCTTCGAGGACGCGCTGGACCGCATCCGCCAGGGCGGAAGCGGCGACCTGGGCAACGCCCTGCTCGCACTGCCCATGCCGCTGGAAGACCTGCTGAACAAGGTCGGTTCGCTCAAGAGCCTGACCGGGCTGCGGCGTCCCGAGGCGGCCGCGGCCGCGGGCTCCCTCGACATCCAGCTCGCGGAACTGGCCCAGGCCGTGGCGCGCGACGGCGGCAAGAAGGTGCAGGCCAGCGTGGCGCTGGCGGCGCTGGACGAATTGCCGGACGCCCAGTCCGACCTGGCGCGCGAGATCGCGGTGCAGCTGCTGCGCAATGCGGTGGCGCACGGCATCGAGGCGCCGCTCACGCGCACCGATGCGGGCAAGCCCGAGGCCGGCCAGGTCTCCGCGCGGCTGGAGCGCGCCGGCGCCGAGTGGACGCTCTCGGTGCGCGACGACGGCGCCGGCCTGTCCGCCCCGCGCATCCGCCGCAAGCTGCTGGAGCTGGGCTGGTACACGCAGGAGCAGGTCGCCGCCTTCGACGACCGGCAGGTGGTGTCGCACATCTTCAAGCCCGGCTTCTCCACCGCCGCGGCCGTGGGACAGCACGCCGGCCGCGGCGTCGGCATGGACGTGGTGCAGGAGAACGTGCGCAAGCTCGGCGCGCGCCTGCTGCTCGGTTCGACGCCCGGTGAATACACCGAATTCCAGATCAAGTTCCCCGCCTAGGAGACCAGCATGCGATTGATGATCGTCGACGACTCCAACATGATCCGCTCCCGGATCTCCCGCGTGGTGCAGGCCGGGGGGCTCGCCAACGTCTCCCTGGTGGGCCTGGCGCGCAACGGTGCGGAGGCGCTGCGCATCGCGCGCGCCACCCAGCCCGACGTGGTGACCATGGACCTGACGATGCCCGAGATGGACGGCATCGAGTGCATCACGCGGCTGCTGCAGATGCTGCCCAAGACCAGCATCCTGGTGGTGAGCGCCCTCTCCGACAAATCGACGGCCATCCAGGCGCTGCGGCTGGGCGCGCGCGGCTTCGTGGCCAAGCCCTTCAGCGACGACGAGCTCAAGCTCGCGTTGCTGGACGTCATGGAAGGGAAATAGGAATGGCGATGGATACGCTCAATGCCGAGGAACTCAAGCTGTTCGTCGAATCGGTGCGCGGCTACTTCAAGGTGCTCACGCGCCAGGAGCCGCAGATCACCTCGGCCTACCTCTCCACCGGCGACCTGCAGGGCCACGAGTACAACGGCATCGTCACCTTCTCGGGCGCCTACAACGGCCACGTGATCGTCTCGATGCCGGGGCAGCTGCTCAAGGAATTGCTGCTGCTGCAGGGCGAAACCGACGTGTCGCAGGGCAACCTGCTGGACGCGGTGGGCGAGATCGCCAACACGCTGGGCGGCAATGCCCGCAAGTCGCTGGGCTCGGCGCTGCAGATCTCGGTGCCGGTGCGGCTGCATGGGAATTCGGGCATCCAGGCGCGGGTGCGCAAGCATCCGTATGCGATCACCTTGCGCTGGAACCACCAGCCGGCGGTGGTCTACATCGACATGGAGCGGCGGGGGTGAAACCGATGTCATTGCGGGCTTGACCCGCAATCCAGCCCCGGTGCTTGTCCTGGCGCCAGGGCTGGATCCCGGCTCGAGGCCGGGATGACAACTAGGCCCCCATCAACACCTGCATGCTGTTCTCGTAAGCCTCGGTCAGCTTGTCGAACAGCTCCAGCAGCTCCTCGCTCGCTGCCGCCAGCTTGATGCGCCCGGGGGCCGTCGAGGCTTTGGGGATGGCGGCGCGCAGCGTCTGCCAGGCGGCATCTCCGCGCTCCAGCAGCACCCGGATCTCCGGGGTCGACAGCGGCGCGGCGCCCAGTCGGGCCATGCCTTCCTCGAACGCCGCCGCGGTCTCGACCAGCCCGCGGTCGGCCGCTTCCTTGTCCGTCGCCGTCGCCTGCAGCAGCGCCAGCTTCGCCATGCGCTGCGACAGCATGCGCTGGCGCCCGGCGGTGTTCACCACGCCGGCCTGCGTGGCCAGGCCCGACGACTCCAGCGCCAGCACCAGCGCGTTTGCCTGCGCCAGCATGGCCTCGGCCAGCGTGTCCAGTCGGGGCAGTTCGCCGGCCTTGGCTTCCGCCTCCAGCACGCGGCGCACCGACTGCCAGCCGGCCTGGGCCGCGTTGATGAGGTCGCCATAGGTCGCGGACGACAGGCCGTTCTCCAGCACCTTGAGGTTGTCCTCGACCCGCGCCACCGATTCGCGCATCAGCACCGAGACGGCCGCGGTCTCCGTGCGGCTGCAGCCCAGCGCGTAGAGCTTCACCAGGCGCTGCGACAGCATGCGCTGCTGGCCGGCGCGGTTCATGGCCTCGGCCACGCGCGCGGCGTCCACCACCTGGCGCGACACCTGTCCCACGCGCTGGTTGCCCTGCATCGAAGCGGTGCGCAGGATCTGGAAGGCTTCGTCCTCGCTGACCTGGCGCGCGCGCATCAGGATGCCCTTGGCCTTGTCCACCCACTTGCGCTCTTCCAGCCGCTCGCCCAGTTCGGCCAGCTTGGCACGCAGCTGGTGCTCGTGCGCCGCGCGGCCCTGCGCCAGGTGCACCAGCGGCCGCAGCCGTTCACGCCCGTAGCCCTGCACCACCCAGGCGTGCACGCCCGCATCCAGTGCACGCTGCAGCGGCTCCACGCCCGCGTCCTGGGTGAAGAACAGCACCGGCACCGGCTGCTGGGCCTGCAGGGTCGCGATCGCTTGCAGCAGCTCCGCGCCGGGACGCGCCGCCCAGCACACCAGCACGTCGGGCGCGGCGCGCAGCGTCTCGCGCACCAGGTGGGCGCAGTCGCCCTGGCCGCACACGGTGAAGCCGGCGGCCTGGAAATCGGCACCGAGGTCGGGCACGCCGGGCTCGCTGGTCTGGAGGAGGAGGACGGTGGTCACGGCAGGAGCGGGAAGTGGCCGCAAGCATAGTGCAAGCGAGGGCCGCGCCGGCTGGCACGGATCGTGCGTCCAGGCCTGCAACGGGTGTGACGCTGCACCCGGGCCGTGCACCGTACCGCCGGCCGTCGCACGACGTGGTGTGTTTCCTGTACTCACTTTCGGGGTGGGCCGTCCCGGCCGCGCCCCGGCTCCAGACAACACCATGCGCGCATTCCAAAACTTCCTGAAGTCCGGCCACTCGCCCACGCTGTTCGCGGCCTTCCTCTACTTCGCGTGCTCGTGCGCGATCTGGGTGCTCAACGGCGCGATGGCCCCCTTCATCCGCGAGGCCTACCAGCTCACGGCCGCGCAGCAGGGCCTGATGCTCTCCATCCCCATCGTCGCCGGCGCGCTGATGCGCTTCCCGCTCGGCGTGCTGGCCCAGTACATCGGCCGCAAGAACGCCACACTGGTCGAGATGGGCCTGATCGCGGTCGCGATGGTGTTCGGCCTCTTCTTCGTGCACAGCTTCCACGACCTGCTGGCCATGGGCGTGCTGCTGGGCATCGCCGGCGCCAGCTTCGGCGTCGCGCTGTCCCTGGGTTCGGGCTCCTTCCCCGCGCGGCACAAGGGCCTCGCCATGGGCATCGTCGGCGCCGGCAACGTCGGCACCGCCGTCGCCGTGCTGGTGGCGCCACCGATCGCCCAGTGGCTGGGCTGGCAGGCCGTGTACGGCGCCGCCGCCATCTTCATCGCCCTGCCCGCGCTGGTGATGATCTTCTTCGCGCGTGAACCGCAGGACGTCAATCCGCACGCCACGCTGCGCGACCACGTTGCCTGCCTGTTCGAGAAGGACGGCTGGGTGTTCAGCGTGATCTACGCCATCACCTTCGGCGGCTTCATCGGTCTCACCAGCTTCCTGCCTTCCTACTACTTCGAGCAGTTCGGCGTGAGCAAGGTGCAGGCGGGCCAGCTGACCATGCTGGCGGCTTTCATGGGCGCGGCGCTGCGCGTGGTCGGCGGCTGGATCGCCGACCGCTGGGGCGGCATCAACACGCTGACCGTGGTGCTCGGCGTGGTCTGCGGCTCGCTGGTCCTGGTGGGCTTCAGCACCGGATCGCTGCTGGCCACCACCCTGCTGATGATGCTGTGCTTCGCCGCGCTCGGCGCCGGCAACGGCGCCCTGTTCCAGCTGGTGCCCCTGCGCTGGCCCGCGGCCACCGCGGTGGCGGGTTCGATGATCGGCGAGATCGGCGCCCTGGGCGGCGGCCTGGTGCCCAGCTCCATGGGCCTGGCGCGCCAATACCTGGGCAGCTACGCCTTCGGTTTCCTGTTCTTCGCGGCGCTCGCCCTGCTGGTGCTGGCGCTGCTGCGGGTGATGCAAGCCAGCTGGACGCGCAGCTGGGTCGGCCGCGGCGGCCGCGCCCACGCCCATGCGCATGCAGCGCCCTCGTCGTCCGTTCCTCATTTCCCGGGAGTCAAGGCATGAAGAAGATGAAACTCGTGATGATCGGCAACGGCATGGCCGGTGTCCGCACGCTCGAAGAGCTGCTGAAGATCGCCCCCGAGCTGTACGACGTGGCCGTGTTCGGCGCCGAGCCGCACCCCAACTACAACCGCATCCTGCTGTCGCCGGTGCTGGCCGGCGAACAGACGCTGGACGAGATCGTGCTGAACTCCTGGGAGTGGTACGAACAGAACGGCATCCGCCTGCACGCGGGCAAGAAGGTCGTGGAGATCGACCGCATCAAGCGCGTGGTGCGCGCCGAGGACGGCACCGAAGAGGAATACGACCGCCTGCTGCTGTGCACCGGCTCGAACCCCTTCATCCTGCCGGTGCCGGGCAAGGACCTGCAGGGCGTGATCGCCTACCGCGACATCGCCGACACCAACACCATGATCGAGGCGGCGAAGAAGTACAAGAAGGCGGTCGTCATCGGCGGCGGCCTGCTGGGCCTCGAGGCCGCCAACGGCCTGATGAAGCGCGGCATGGACGTCAGCGTGGTGCACGTGATGCCCTGGCTGATGGAGCGCCAGCTCGACGACGTGGCGGGCAAGCTGCTGCAGAAGTCGCTGGAAGAGCGCGGCCTGAAGTTCCTGATCGGCGCGCAGACGCAGGAGCTGGTCGGCGGCGACGACGGTCGCGTGAAAGCCATCAAGTTCAAGGACGGCACCGAAGTGGACGCCGACCTTGTCGTGATGGCCGTCGGCATCCGCCCCAACACCGAGCTGGCCGAGAAGGCCCGCCTGCACTGCAATCGCGGCATCGTGGTCAACGACACCATGCAGACCGTGACCGATGCGCGCATCTACTCGGTGGGTGAATGCGCGGCGCACCGCGGCATCGCCTACGGCCTGGTGGCACCCTTGTTCGAGCAGGCCAAGGTGGCGGCCAACCACCTGGCGCAGTTCGGCATCGGCCGCTACACCGGCTCGCTCACCTCCACCAAGCTGAAGGTGACCGGCATCGACCTGTTCTCCTGTGGCGACTTCATGGGCGAGTCATCGGACCGCCCAGGGGGCGGGGGCACGGAGGTGATCGTTCTGAGCGATCCCTTCGGCGGCGTCTACAAGAAGCTGGTGATCAAGGACGACAAGCTGGTCGGCGCCTGCCTGTACGGCGACACGGTCGACGGCAGCTACTACTTCAAGCTGCTGCGCGAGGGCCGCAAGATCGGCGACATCCGCGACAAGCTGATGTTCGGCGAGTCCAACCTGGGCGACGCCGGCCACCAGGGCCAGAACAAGGCCGCGGCCCTGGCCGACGGCGACGAGGTCTGCGGCTGCAACGGCGTGAACAAGGGCACCATCTGCAAGGCCATCAAGGAAAAGGGCCTGTTCACGCTGGACGACGTGCGCAAGCACACCAAGGCCAGCGCCTCCTGCGGCTCCTGCACCGGCCTGGTGGAACAGATCATCATGTTCACCGCCGGCGGCGACTACTCCTCGGCGCCGAAGAAGAAGGCGATGTGCGGCTGCACCGACCACAGCCATCAGGAAGTGCGCGACGCGATCAAGGCCAACAAGCTGGTCACCATCGCCGACACGATGAAGTTCATGGAATGGCGCACGCCCAACGGCTGCTCCTCCTGCCGCCCCGCGCTGAACTACTACCTGATCTCCACCTGGCCCAAGCAGGCCAGGGACGATCCGCAATCGCGCTACATCAACGAGCGCAGCCACGCCAACATCCAGAAGGACGGCACGTATTCCGTCATTCCGCGGATGTGGGGCGGCGAGACGACGGCGGCCGAACTGCGCCGCATCGCCGACGTGGTGGACAAGTACAAGATCCCGACGGTGAAGGTCACCGGCGGCCAGCGCATCGACCTGCTGGGCGTGAAGAAGGAAGACCTGCAGGACGTCTGGAAGGACATCGGCATGCCCTCGGGCCACGCCTATGCCAAGGCGCTGCGCACGGTGAAGACCTGCGTGGGCAGCGAGTGGTGCCGCTTCGGTACCCAGGACTCCACCCAGATGGGCAAGGACCTGGAGCGGGCGCTCTGGCGCATGTACGCGCCGCACAAAGTGAAGCTGGCGGTGAGCGGCTGCCCGCGCAACTGCGCCGAGTCCGGCATCAAGGACGTGGGCGTGATCGGCGTCGACTCCGGCTGGGAGCTCTACGTGGGCGGCAACGGCGGCATCAAGACCGAAGCCGGCCAGTTCTTCTGCAAGGTGAAGACCTCGGACGAGGTGCTGGAGTACAGCGGCGCCTTCCTGCAGCTCTATCGCGAGGAAGGCTGGTACCTGGAGCGCACCGTGCATTACATCAACCGCGTGGGCCTGGACTACGTGAAGAAGAAGGTGCTGGACGACCACGAAGGCCGCAAGGCGCTGTGGGAGCGGCTGCAGTTCGCCCTGGACGGCGAGCCCGATCCCTGGTTCGAGCAGCGCGAGGCGCTGGTCGACACGCGCCAGTTCACCAAGCTCGAAACCGCGGGGCAGGCAGCATGAAGATGAACGACTGGACGGTGATCTGCCGGGTGGAAGACATTCCCGTGCTCGGCGCGCGCCGGGTGGCGCGGCCGCGCGGCGTGGACGTGGCGGTGTTCCGCAACGGCGAGGACCAGGTCTTCGCCCTGCTCGATCGCTGCCCGCACAAGGGCGGGCCGCTGTCGCAAGGCATCGTGTTCGACACCAGCGTGGCCTGCCCGCTGCACAACCAGACCATCGGCCTGGACGACGGCTGCGCCAAGGCGCCCGACGAAGGCTGCACGCCCACCTTCGCCTGCCGCGTCGAAGCCGGCAACGTGCTGCTGGACCCGGTGGAACTGGCCACCAAGGCGCTGGAGCTGGAGGCGCCGAAAGCGGGGCCCTGCCGGTGAAGGAAACCCGCTCCACCTGTCCCTACTGCGGCGTCGGCTGCGGCGTGATCGTGCAATCGCAGGGCGAGCAGATCGTCGGCGTGCGCGGCGACCCGGAGCATCCGGCCAACTTCGGCCGGCTGTGCACCAAGGGCTCGACGCTGCACCTGACCGCGAGCGCGGACGTGACGCGCCAGGCCCGGCTGCTGCATCCGATGCGGCGCGTGCACCGCGGCCAGGCGCCAGGCCGCGTCTCCTGGGACGACGCCCTGGAGTTCGCCGCCGACGGCTTCGCCCAGATCATCGGCGAGCACGGGCCGGACGCGGTCGGCTTTTACATCTCCGGCCAGCTGCTCACCGAGGACTACTACGTCTTCAACAAGCTGGCCAAGGGGCTGGTGGGCACCAACAACGTCGACACCAACTCACGGCTTTGCATGAGCAGCGCGGTGGCCGGCTACAAGAAGACGCTGGGGGCCGACGCGCCGCCGGCCTGCTACGACGACGTGAACCATGCCGACTGCATCTTCATCGTCGGCAGCAACACGGCCTTCGCGCACCCCATCCTGTTCCGCCGCATCGAGGACGCCAAGGCGAAGCGCCCGGGCATGAAGGTGATCTTCTGCGACCCGCGCCGCACCGACACGGCCGAACTGGCGGACCTGGTCCTGCCGATCCAGCCCGGCACCGACGTGATGCTGTTCCACGGCCTGCTGCACATCATGCTGTGGGAAGGCTGGACCGACGCCGCCTACATCGCCGCGCACACAAGCGGCTTCGACGCGCTGAAGGCCGTGGTGCGCGAATACACGCCGGAGCTGGTGGCGCAGACCTGCGGAATCGCGAAGGAAGACCTGTTCACCGCGGCGAAGTGGTTCGCCACCTCGCCGGCGACGCTGAGCCTGTACTGCCAGGGCCTCAACCAGTCCTCGAGCGGTACCGCGAAGAACGCGGCGCTGATCAACCTGCACCTGGCCACGGGGCAGATCGGCAAGCCCGGCGCGGGGCCCTTCTCGCTGACGGGGCAGCCCAATGCCATGGGCGGACGCGAAGTGGGCGGCCTGGCCAACCTGCTGTCGGCGCATCGTGACCTGGCCAACCCGGAGCATCGCGCGGAAGTGGCGGCGTTCTGGGGCGTGCCTTCCGTCCCGGAGAAGCCGGGCCTGACCGCGGTGGAACTGTTCCAGGCCGCCGCAGATGGCCAGGTGAAGGCGCTGTGGATCGCCTGCACCAATCCCGCGCAGTCGATGCCGGACCAGAAGACGGTGCGGCGTGCCCTGGAGCGGGCCGAGCTGGTGGTCGTGCAGGAAGCCTTCGCCGGCACCGCCACCTGCGACTACGCCGACATCCTGCTGCCCGCAACGACCTGGGGCGAAAAGGAAGGCACGGTCACCAACAGCGAACGCCGCATCAGCCGCGTGCGCGCGGCGGTGGCGGCGCCAGGGAGCACGAAGCACGATTGGGAGATCGCGGTCGACTTCGCGCGGCGCCTGGAGTCCCGTCTCTCCCGCGGTTCCAGCCTGTTCCCCTACACGACCCCAGAGCAGATCTGGCTGGAGCACCGCGCCACCACCCGCGGCCGCGACCTCGACATCACCGGCCTGAGCTACGCGCTGGTCGAACAGGCGCCGCAGCAGTGGCCCTTCCCCGAAGGCGCCGCCGCCGGCAAGACACGCCTCTACGAAGACGGCGTCTTCCCCACCGCCGACGGCAAGGCGCGCTTTGCCGACGTGCGCTATGTGCCGCTGGCGGAGCCGCGCGAGTCGCGCTACCCCTTCTCGTTGACCACCGGCCGCCTGCGCGACCAGTGGCACGGCATGTCGCGCACCGGCACGCTGGGCCGCCTGTTCGGCCACGTGCCGGAGCCCGCGGTGCAGATGCACGCGCAGGACCTGGAGCGGCGCGGCCTGCAGGAGGGCGACCTGGTCCACGTCACATCGAAGCGCGGCTCCATCGTGCTGCCGGTGCAGGCGAGCGCCGAAGTCGGCCTGAGCCAGGCCTTCATCGCGATGCACTGGGGCTCCGAGTACCTGAGCGGCCTGTCCAGCACCGGCGAGCCGCTGGCCGGCGTGAATGCGCTGACGACCTCGGCTTACTGCCCCGGCTCCAAGCAGCCGGAGCTGAAGCACGCGGCGGTGAAGATCCTCAAGGCGGAGATGCCGTGGACCCTGCTGGGCGTCGCCTGGCTGCCGGGCCACGATGCGCTGGACGTCCGGCGCCAGCTGCAGGCCTTGATGACGCGCTTTCCTTTCGCCTCGTGCGTCCCCTTCTCGAACAACGCGCCGCTCGACCAGGCCGCGACGCGCGAACGCAGCGGCGTCCTGTTCCGCGCTGCCGCCTACGAGGCGCCGCCGGAGGAACTGGTGCAGCAGCTCGAGCGCCTGCTGGGCCTGGAAGGCGCCGAGACGCTGCGCTACGCCGACAAGCGCAAGGGCCAGCGGCGCAGCATCCGCGTGAGCCGCAGCGGCGCCGACATCCGGCTGGAGTCGCTGCTGCTCGCGGGCGACACCAGCGCCGAGGCCTGGATCAAGGCGCTGCTGCTGCAGGAACTGCCGGCCCAGGCCTACGGACGGCTCCTGCTCGCGCCGGGGGCCAAGGCGCCGGTGGCCGTGCAGAAGAAGGGCAAGCAGGTGTGCAGCTGCTTCGGCGTGGAAACGCCCGCCATCGAGGCGCAGCTGGCCGGCTCGGGCGGGTCGGCGGACTCGCGGCTGGCGTCGCTGCAGAAGGCCTTGCGTTGCGGCACCAACTGCGGGTCCTGCGTGCCGGAGTTGAAGCGGATGGTGCGCGCGGTGATGCCGGTGGTGCAGGTGGCGTGATCGGTCGCGGTGGCGTCGCGCCGGCGCCCCCCGTCATTCGCCATATAGCCATCCGTCATCAAGCCTCTGGGACAATCCCCTCATGGCCATCAGCCAGTACCTCAAGGAAATCGGCCGCGGCAAGCAGGGCGCGCGGGCGCTCGACCGCGCGCGCGCCGCCGATCTCTTCGGCCAGGTGCTCGATGGCGCGGTCACCGACCTCGAGATCGGCGCCTTCTGCCTGGCCATGCGCATCAAGGGCGAGACGCCCGAGGAGATGGCGGGCTTCCTCGACGCCACCTACCAGCGCCTGCAGCGCATCCCTACGGCGAGCGGCAAGCCGCTCGTCGTCCTGCCCAGCTACAACGGCGCGCGCCGCCTGCCGGTGCTGACGCCCTTGCTGGCGGCGCTGGTTGCACGCCGCGGCCTGCCGGTGGTGATCCACGGCGCCGCCACCGAATCCAGCCGCATCTTCGTGCGCGACGTGCTGCATGCCCTCGACGTGCAGGCGCACGACAGCGTGCCGGCCGTGCGCGACGGCCAAGTGGTGTTCCTGCCCACCGAGGTGCTGTCGCCCGGCCTCAAGCGCCTGCTCGACGTGCGCAAGGTCGTCGGCCTGCGCAACAGCGCGCACAGCCTGGTGAAGCTGATGAATCCTGCCGTGGGCAAGGCAGTGATCGTGAGCAGCTACACCCATCCCGAATACGCCGTCGCGATGGCACAGGTCTTCGAACTGGTCGGCGCCACCGCGCTGCTGCTGCGCGGCACCGAGGGCGAGGTGGTTGCCGACGCGCGCCGCCTGCCGCAGATGGACGGCTTCATCCGCGGCGTGCGCGTGCCGCTGGAAGAAGGCCGCAAAGGCACGCTCACCGACCTGCCCGACCTGCCCCGCGAAGTGGACGTGGACACCACGGCCGCGTACATCCGCGACGTGCTCGCGGGCAGGAAGCCCATTCCCGATTCGCTGGCGCTGCAGGTGGAACACATCTTGCATCTGGCTGACGCATCATGAACACCGCACACATTGGCAAGGTCACCCTGGTCGGCGCCGGCCCCGGCGATCCGGACCTGCTGACGCTGAAGGCGCTGAAGGCGATCCAGGCAGCCACCGTGCTGCTGGTGGACGACCTGGTGAATCCGGAGGTGGTGAAGCACGCGCCGGCGACGGCACGCGTGGTCTACGTGGGCAAGCGCGGCGGCTGCAAGAGCACGCCGCAGGCCTTCATCGAGAAGCTGATGCTGATGGCCGCCCGCGAGGGCGAGAACGTGGTGCGCCTGAAGGGCGGCGACCCCTTCATCTTCGGCCGCGGCGGCGAGGAGGTGGAGCACCTGCGCGCCGCCGGCGTCGAGGTGGAAGTGATCAACGGCATCACCGCCGGCCTGGCCGCTGCGACCTCGCTGGGCGTGCCGCTCACGCACCGGGACCATGCGCAAGGCGTGATCTTCCTCACGGGCCACGCCCAGAAGGGTGCGGACGCGCCCGACTGGCGCGCGCTCGCGGCCACGGCGCGCCAGGCGCGGCTGACGCTGGTGATCTACATGGGCGTGAGCAGCGCTGTACGCATCGAGGAAGACCTCCTCACCGGCCTGCCCGGCGACACGCCGGTCGCGATCATCCAGCGTGCCTCGCTGCCGGAGCAGCGCCATGCCGTCACGCGGCTGGACCAGCTTGCCGCGACGATCGCCCGGGAAGAACTCGGGAGCCCCTCGGTCATCGTGGTGGGCGACGTGGTGCAAGGCGTAGCCGCCGCCAGCGAGACCCCGGCGCGTTTCCGCGCCGCCTGATTCACCAGGGCCCGAAGGCCCACAGGTCCACCGCGAAGTGCGCCAGCACCGGCGGCCACAGGCTGCGCAGCCGCAGGTAGTACGCCGCCGCCACGAACCCGAACCAGCCCGAGCTGATCATGCCGGCCGGCCCTTGCTCCGCATGGATCAATGCGAACAGGAAGGTGCTGCCCACCAGGTAGACCGGCGCGCGCCAGCGCTCGGCCAGCACCTCGCGCACGTACAGCCAGGGCAGCGCGCGGAAGGCCACTTCCTCGACCAGCGCCGCCGTCACGGCCATGTAGACGGCCACCAGCAGCCGCGCGCCCCAGGCCGTGGGCAGGATGTCCGGCAGGACGTCCGCGTACTCCCAACCGAACCGCCGGGCCATGAACACGATCGGCCAGGTGATGGCGAAGATGACCACCGCCACGAACAGCAGCGAGGCCCAGTCTTCCTGCCGGCCATGGCGGCCGCGCCGCAGCCCCAGGCCCAGCCCCAGCGCCTGCGCATCGACCCCCGCCGGCCGCAACAGCCACCAGACGCAGATCACGGGCACCAGCACGAATTGCAGCGCGTCGGCCGCCCAGTACCACGCCGGGCCCACGCGGTGCAGCGGCAGCTTGTAGAAGCCGTTCAGCAAGGCCAGCGCGGCGAACGGGAAGATCGCCGCCAGCAGCGCCTGCCGGCGCGCGAGGGTCGGTGCCATGGCTGGGCAGTCTACTGGCGGTCCGCATAATCCGCATCCATGCCTGCACCCGAGTCCTCCCTCTTCGACGCCATCGTGGTGGGCGCCGGCGCCGCCGGCCTGTTCTGCGCGGGGCAGGCCGGCCAGCGCGGACTGAAGGTGCTGCTGGTCGACCACGCGGAGAAGGTGGCCGAAAAGGTGCGCATCTCGGGCGGCGGCCGCTGCAACTTCACCAACCGCGACCTGGACCCGCGCGCGCCGCAGAAGCACTTCCTGGGCGACAACCCCAATTTCTGCCGCTCCGCCCTGGCGCGCTACACGCCCACCGACTTCATCGCGCTGGTCGCCAGGCACGGCATCGCGCACCACGAAAAGCACAAGGGCCAGCTGTTCGGCGACCATTCCTCGGACGACTTCATCCGGATGCTGCTGGCGGAATGCGCGGCAGGCGGCGTGACGCATTGGCAGCCGTGCCAGGTCGCTCGTGTGGACCACCGCGACGGCCAGTACGTGCTGCAGACCAGCCGCGGCGAGGCCCGGGCCGCCTCGCTGGTGATCGCCACCGGCGGCCTGTCGATTCCCAAGATCGGCGCGACCGACTTCGGCTACCGCATCGCGCGCCAGTTCGACCTGCCCGTCGTCGCCACCCGGCCTGCGCTCGTGCCCCTGACCTTCGACGGCGACGCCTGGGCGCCCTTTGCCGGCCTGGCCGGACTGGCGCTGCCCGTGCGCATCGAGACCGGCGAGAAGAAGGCGCGCATGGCCTTCGACGAGGACCTGCTCTTCACCCATCGCGGCCTGAGCGGGCCGGCGGTGCTCCAGATTTCCAGCTACTGGAAGGAAGGCACGCCCATCCGGGTCGACCTGGCGCCTGGCGTCGACATCGCGCAGCAGCTGCTGCAGGCGAAATCCCGCTCCCGCAAGCTGATCGCCAACGAGCTCGCGGCCTGGGTGCCGTCCCGGCTGGCGGATGCCTGGGTGCAGCAGGACCCGGCCTGGCAGCGGCCGGTGAACGAGGCCGCCGACAAGGCGCTGCTGCAGCTCGCGCAGAAGCTGTCGAAGTGGGAACTCGTGCCGACCGGCAGCGAGGGCTACCGCAAGGCCGAAGTGACCGCAGGCGGGGTCGATACCAAGGCGCTGTCGTCGCAGACCCTGGAAGCGAAGACGCAACCGGGGCTCTACTTCATCGGCGAAGTGGTCGACGTGACCGGCTGGCTGGGGGGCTACAACTTCCAGTGGGCCTGGGCGAGCGCGCATGCCTGCGCGCAGGCGCTCAGCCGATCATCTTCTGGACCAGGTTGAGCAGGTCGTCCGCGCCCACCGGCTTGATCAGGTGGTCGTCGAACTGGGCGCCGGTGGCTTGGGAGCGCTCCCGGTCGCGGCCATAGCCGCTCAGGGCGACCAGCTTGGTGCCGGCGGCCCGGGGATCGGCGCGCATGCGGCCGGCCAGGGCATAGCCATCCTCGCCCGGCAGGCCGATGTCCAGCAGGGCCAGCTGGGGCTGGTATTCGGCCAGCAGCGCCATGGCGGCGGCGCCGTCGCCCGCCTCGCGGACTTCGTAGTCCATCATGCGCAGCAGGTCGGCCAGCGTCTCGCGGGCGTCGGAATTGTCGTCAACGATCAGGATGCGTCCGGGCAATGGGGTACCTCTGGCGCGAATTTTCACGCATTTCCGGCCCCCGCCCCAAGCCGGGTTGTAAAGGCCTTGGTTGCCGCTTCCCGCCAAGAGGCTATAATCTCGGGCTTTGCTGGCAAACCCCCACCGGCCTGATCGAACATTAGGTGGGGAAACTCCGCCGGGCGTCCTCGATCTACGCCTGGCACCGAAATCGGAAACTGTAATTCAGTCATGACGACCATCCGTGTCAAGGAAAACGAGCCGTTCGACGTGGCCCTGCGCCGCTTCAAGCGCACCATTGAAAAACTCGGCCTGCTGACCGAACTGCGCGCGCGCGAGTTCTACGAGAAGCCCACCGCCGAGCGCAAGCGCAAGAAGGCTGCCGCCGTGAAGCGCCACTTCAAGCGCGTGCGCAGCATGCAGCTGCCGAAGAAGCTCTACTGAGCTCGGGCGCAAGCCTTTCGAAAAGCCCGCCCGGGGACGCTCGGCCGGGCTTTTTTCATTCCCGAACCCCGCACAGAAAGAAGCCCATGAGCCTGAAGGAACGCATCACCGACGACATGAAGGCCGCCATGCGCGCCAAGGACAGCGAGCGCCTGGGCGCGATCCGCCTGCTGACGGCCGCCATCAAGCAGAAGGAAGTGGACGAGCGCGTGGAGCTGGACGACGCCGGCGTGGTCGCCATCGTCGACAAGATGCTCAAGCAGCGCAAGGACAGCATCGAGGCCTTCCAGAAGGCTGGCCGGCAGGACCTGGTGGACAAGGAACAGGCCGAGACGGCGGTGCTGCAGGTCTACCTGCCGGCGCGCCTGTCGGCCGACGAAGTCGCCGCCGAAGTGAAGTCCATCGTCGCGGAGCTGGGCGCCAAGGGCCCGGGCGACATGGGCAAGGTGATGGGCGCCGTGAAGGCCAGGCTGGCCGGCAAGGCGGACATGGGGCAGGTCAGTGCGGCGGTGAAGGCGGCTTTGGCGGGTTGAGCGTCTGGATCCCCGCCTGCGCGGGGATGGCCGGTTCCGCCACGCTTCGCGTGACTACGAACCGGCCACTTTCATCCGGTTCACCAGGATCGACCCCACCGTCTTCGCCCCGTAGTTGTAGGTATCGGCGCCCACGGCCTCGATGCCCATCAACATGTCCTTGAGGTTGCCGGCAATGGTGATCTCCTGCACCGGGAAGGCGATCTCGCCGTTCTCCACCCAGAAGCCGCTGGCGCCGCGCGAATAGTCGCCGGTCACGTAGTTGACGCCCTGCCCCATCAGCTCGATGACGAACAGGCCGGTGCCCAGCTTGCGCAGCATCTCGGCCAGGTCGTCACCCTCGTGCGTCAGGCGCGAGTGCAGCGTCAGGTTGTGCGAGCCGCCGGCGTTGCCGGTGGTCTTCATGCCCAGCTTGCGGGCCGAGTAGCTGCTCAAGAAGTAGCCTTCCACGCGGCCCGAATCCACCACCTTGCGCGCGCGCGTCTGCACGCCCTCTTCGTCGAAGCTGGCGCTGCCCTTGCCGCGCTTGACGAAGGGATCCTCGGTGATGTCGATGTGCTCGGGAAAGACCTGCTTGCCCAGCGAATCCAGCAGGAAGGTGCTCTTGCGGTACAGCGCGCCGCCGCTGGTGGCCTGCACGTAGCCGCCCAGCAGGCCGGCGGCCAGCGGCGACTCGAACAGCACCGGGCATTGCGTGGTGGCGATCTTGCGCGCCTTCAGCCGCGACAGCGCGCGCTCGGCGGCATAGCGGCCCACCGCCTCCGGCGAAGCCAGTTCCTTGGCGGAGCGCATCGAGCTGTACCAGGCGTCGCGCTGCATGTCGTCGCCCTTGCCGGCGATCGGCGCGACCGAGATCGAATGGCGCGAGCTGGCATAGCCGCCGCGGAAGCCATGGGTGTGGGCGCTGAAGAAATGGCTTTGCTGGGCCGAGACGCCCGCGCCTTCGCTGTTGGTGATGCGCTTGTCGGTGGTCACGGCGGCGCGTTCGCAGCGAATGGCGAGTTCCGCCGCCTGCTCCGCGGTCACGTCCCAGGGGTGGAACAGGTCCAGGTCGGGCTGGGCGTCGGGCCGCGCCACGTCGTCGGCGTCGGGCAGGCCGGCCACCGGGTCCTGCGCCGTGAAGCGCGCGATGTCGTAAGCCGCCTGCACCGTGCGCTCGATCGCCGCCTGCGAGAAGTCGGAGGTACTGGCATTGCCGCGCTGCTGGCCGACGTAGACCGTGATGCCCAGCGACTTGTCGCGGTTGCGCTCCACCGTCTCGAGCTCGCCCTTGCGCACGGAAACGCTCAGGCCGCAGCCTTCCGAGGCCTCGGCCCCGGCGTTGCTCGCGCCCAGCTTGCGGGCGTGGGCCAGCGCGGAATCGACCAGTTCCTCGAACTCGGAGCGGCTGTAACTGAAGCCGCGGTCGGCTTGCGCAGGGGACTTGTTCATGGCGGGCTATGATACTTGCGCGCCGTGGCTCCCACGGCCGCGCTGGCTCGCTCTCCCCACCCTCCATGTCCCGCAAACCCAAAAAAGGCTACTACGTCAAAGGCCAGTTCGTTGCCGAAGGCAGCGAGCTCGACCTCGAACTGAAGGCCGAAATGACCGGCGGCGAGCCCAGCCGCACCGAACTGAAGAAGGCCAGCGACGAGCTGCAGAAACTCGGCGAGGCCCTGCTGACGCTGCGCACCGACCTGCGCGAGCGCCTGGACCTGCCCGAGAAACTCGTGATCGCGCTGGCCGACCTGAAGAAGATCACCAACTTCGAGGGCCGCCGCCGGCAGATGCAATTCGTCGGCAAGCTGATGCGCAACCTCGAACCGGAGACGCAGCAGGCCATCCGCGACGCGCTCGAAGAACAGCGGGGCGGCTCGGCGCAGCAGACGCTGGCGCTGCACATGGCGGAGAAGTGGCGCGACGACCTGATCGCCTCCGACGACAAGGTGCAGGAATGGATCACCGCGCATCCCGGCACCGATTCGCAGCAGCTGCGCGCGCTGGTGCGCCAGGCCCGCAAGGACGGCACGCTGACGCAGGACCAGATCTCGAAGGGCGAGGCGCCGCGCAAGGGCCGCGCCTACCGCGAGATCTTCCAGCTGGTGCGCGAACAGATGGAAGCTTCCGAAGATGAGTGATCCGGCCCGCATCGGCATCGTCTCCATCAGCGACCGCGCCTCCAGCGGCGTCTACGAGGACAAGGGGCTGCCCGCGCTGAAGGAGTGGCTCACCAAGGCGCTGAAGAACGGCATCACCTTCGAGGAGCGGCTGATTCCCGACGAGAAGGAGCGGATCAGTGCGACGCTGATCGAGCTGGCCTCGGCGGGCTGCGCGCTGGTGCTGACCACCGGCGGCACCGGGCCGGCGGTGCGCGACGTCACGCCCGAGGCGACGCTGGCGGTGGCCGACCGCGAGATGCCCGGCTTCGGCGAGCAGATGCGCCAGATCTCGCTGCGCTTCGTGCCCACCGCGATCCTCTCGCGCCAGGTGGCGGTGATCCGCGGCCAGACGCTGATCGTCAACCTGCCGGGGCAGCCGAAGGCGATCCAGGAGACGCTGGAGGGGCTGAAGGAAGACGGCAAGCAGGTGGTGGCCGGCATCTTCGCCGCCGTGCCGTATTGCATCGATTTGATCGGCGGGCCGTACCTCGAGACGAACGACGAGGTGTGCAAGGCGTTCCGGCCGAAGACGGCGATCCGCCAATGAACGTCATCCCCGCGTAGGCGGGGACCCAGGGCGTTGAAAACTCGTCGCGCAGCGACGAGCCCCATGCGAAAGCCCTGGATTCCCGCCTCCGCGGGAATGACGGGGCTATTTATTTCCCGACCAGCTGCGTCAGCTTGTCGGAATCGAACGACTCCTTCACCGCCGCATCCTTGGGCACGCATTCCTCGCCGCGCCGCATCGTCTGCAGCTTCTCGATCGCCTGCCACAACAGCGCGATCTGGTGCTCCTGCGAGGACGCGTTGTCGATCAGCCCGCGCATCGCTTGCGACAGCGGGTCGTCGTTGGCCGTGACGCCGTAGGCCGAGAAGCCCATCTTGGCCGCGGCTTCCTCGCGCCGCGCGTGGTCCTCGGCCTGGATGATGCGCGCCGGGATGCCGATGGCCGTGGCGCCTGCGGGCACCGGCTTGGTGACCACCGCGTTGGAGCCGACGGCGGCGTTGTCGCCCACCGTGAAGCCGCCCAGCACCTTGGCACCCGCCCCCACCACCACGTTCTTGCCCAGCGTCGGGTGCCGCTTGGCGCCCTTGGTGAGGGAGGTGCCGCCCAGGGTGACGCCCTGGTAGATCGTGCAGCCGTCACCGATCTCCGCCGTCTCGCCGATCACGATGCCCATGCCGTGGTCGATGAAGACGCCGTCGCCGATGGTCGCGCCCGGATGGATCTCGATGCCGGTGAGCCAGCGCGAGAACTGCGAGATGAAGCGGCCCAGCCAGCGGAATCCGCGCTTCCACACCGCATGCGCCACGCGATGGAACAGCAACGCATGCAGGCCCGGATAACACGTGAGCACCTCCCACTTGCTGCGCGCGGCAGGGTCGCGGTCGAGGATGCATTGGATGTCGGATCGCAGGCGGCTGAACATGGGCGTATTTGCTTATGCCGCGCCAGTCTATCGTCTTGGCCTTTTTGCTGCATCGGCCATGGCCTTGGCGACACCACGCAGGATGTGGACTTCTTCCGGCGTCGGTTGCGCGCGGTTGAAAAGCTGGTTCAGCCGCGGCATCAGCTTCTTGGGGGCGGCCGGGTCCAGGAAGCCGATCTCCACCAGCGACTGCTCCCAGTGCTGCAGCAGTCCGGCCACGGCCTGGGCATCGGCGGCAGGCGCCGGCTCGACCCGCGGGGCGCCGAAGCCGCCCAGCGCCTGGCGCCACTCGTAGGCAATCACCTGGATGGCCGCGGCCAGGTTCAGGGAGCCGTAGTCGGGGTCGGTCGGGATCTGCAGCGCCGCGTGGCAGCGGTACACGTCCTCGTTGCGCATGCCGTAACGCTCGGAGCCGAACAGGAAGCCGACGCTCTCACCCGTCCTGCCCAGGGGCTCCAAATGCTCGCGCGGCGTGCGCGTCGGCGGGCCGAAGTCGCGCGCCGTCATCACGGTGGCGCACAGGTGCGTCACGCCGTCCAGCGCTTCGTCCAGGGTATCGACGGCGCGGGCCTTGCGCAGCACGTCGACGGCGCCGCTCGCGCGCTCGATGGTTTCGTCGCGTTCCAGCACGTCGTCCCAGCGCGGTTGCACGAGGACCAGGTCGTCGAAGCCCATCACCTTCATGGCGCGGGCGGCCGCGCCGACGTTGCCGGCGTGGCTGGGCTGGATCAGGATGAAGCGGGTAGACACGGGGTGATTCTCCCCGAACCCACTGCTACACTTTTTGCATGGCTCGCACCCCGGCGCTGGCGGACGCGGCAACGCAGGTGTCCTCCGGACTGATCCTGGGGCTCAGTGCGGTCATCTACGCCATCTCCTATGCGGCGCTGATGTTCCCCGGCGACCTGGCGCCGCTGGTGCCGCATGCCATCACTGTCACGCTGATCACGGCCGCCCTCGGCGCGCTGTACGGCCTGTTCTCGGAAGACGCGACGCTGGTCAGCGGCCCGGAAGCCAACACCTCGTCGGTGCTGGCCGGCATGCTGGCCGCCGCCACCGCCACGGCGCTTCCCGGCGACGACATGTTGAACCGGGCGCTGGTGCTGCTGTTGGCCGCGTCGATAGCCGCCGCCCTCGCCTATTTGCTGATCGAGCGCTTCGGCCTGGCACGCCTGGTGCGCTTCATCCCCTTCCAGGTGATGGCGGGCTTCCTCGCTTCCACCGGCTGGCTGATGTCCAGCGGCGCGCTCAACATCATGGCGGGCGTCTCGCTCACGCGCGCGGGGCTCGAAGCCTGGATCGCGCGGCCCTTGCGGCCCGAGCTGCTGGTGGGGCTGGCGCTGGCTGCCCTGCTCGATGGACTGAACCGGCGCTACCGGCCCGCCGTGGTGGTGCCGGTGTTCGTCGTGGTGGTGACGCTGGTGGTGAACGGCGTCACGCGCGGCCTCTGTCCCGCCACACCGGAGTGCGCGTCGACGATCTGGTTCTTCCAGCCCTTTGCCCACCTGCCTTGGACCGCGCCGTGGGAACTGCACGTGGACGCGCCGCTGGCCTGGGAGTTCGCCGCGCTGCTGCCGTCCTTCCTGGCCGTGGCCTTCGTGGGGACGCTCACGCTGCTGCTGTCCCTCAGCAGCCTGGAGCACACCTACCACCGCGACTTCCACCTCGAGCCGGCGCTGCGCACGCACGGCCTGCTGACGCTGGCGGCGGCATCGGTGGGCGGCTACATGAGCATCATCTCGGTGGGCCGCAGCATGATGGCGAAGCAGACCGGCGGCGGCCGCGTCAGCGGCGTGGTGAGCGCCGCGATCTGCCTCGGCGTGCTGCTCGGCCTGGCCTGGGTGGTGGCCTGGATCCCCAAGGTGGCGCTGGCCGCGATCGTGCTGTGGCTGGGCGTGGGCATGCTGCGCCAGTGGTTCTGGGACCTGCGCCGCAGCGTGTCGCGCGCGGATTGGCTGCAGATCGCCGCCATCCTGGTCTGCGTGGTGCTGTTCGGCTACGTGGTCGGCTTCTTCGTGGGCCTGCTGGCCGCCTGCATCTTCTTCGTGGTGACCTACAGCCGCATGCCTTCCATCCGGCTGGCGACCACGCTCGCCACGGTGCGCAGTTCCGTGATCCGCGAAGTGGGCGACCAGCAGTACCTGGGTACCGCCGGCCCGGCCTGCCGCGTCGGCCGCTTCGAGGGCTACGTGTTCTTCGGCGTGGCGAACTCGATCTACGAGTGGTACCGCGCGGCCGACCCGGCACAGTTCAAGGTGCTGGTGCTGGACTTCACGCACGCACGCGGCATGGACCATTCGGCGGCCACGGTGATCGGCAAGATCATCCGCGCCGAGGCCGCGCGCGGCGAGCGGCTGATCCTGGCGCTGGGCGACGAGACGCGGCAGGCGCTGCTGGCCAACCTGCCCAAGCTGGGCGTGCCGCTGCCGGATTTCACCGGCAGCTTCGACACCGCGCTGGAACTGGCCGAGGAACACCTGCTGGCCCTGCGGCCGCCGGAGCCCGGCGATGCAGGCGGTGCGCGTAGCAGCCCGGCTCTGCGCTGGATCGAGAAGCCCGAGGATCGCGAAGACTTCATGCGCTTCGTCAGCCGCGTCGAGCTGGCCGAGGGCGCCACGCTGTGCGAAGAAGGCCAGGCGAGCGACGAGATGTACTTCATCGAGCAGGGCCGGCTGGAGGTGGTGAAGGCGTCGAACAACCACCACGCCTTCCGGCTCGCCAAGGTGGTGGCTGGCTCGATGATCGGCGAGATGGCGCTCTATTCCGGCCAGCCGCGCACGGCCAGCGTGGTGGCCGTGGACGCGGCGGTGCTGCTGATGCTGACGCTGGCGGACTGGAAGCGCATGCAGCAGGAGCGGCCGGACCTGGCGCGGCAGCTGGATCATTACGTGATCCGCGGCCTGGCCAGCCGCGTCAGCCGGGCCAGCGCGGCCTTGAGCCAGCAGGAGACCTGAGCGGTACGCAGTTCAACGTAAGGCAGCGGCCAAGTCCCTATGGGCACGCTCCGACAGCCCCCACGGTAAAATCGACCTATCTTGTGCCTTCCGCATCGCCGGAATGCTTCCCGCCTTCAGTCACGGGCGAAGCTCTTACTACAACTCATGTCGTCCAACCAGCACCCCATGCTCAACGTGGCCGTCAAGGCCGCCCGCGCCGCCGGCGCCATCATCAACCGGGCCGCGCTCGACGTCGAGTCGGTGCGCATCTCGCAGAAGCAGGTGAACGATTTCGTCACCGAGATCGACCACGCCAGCGAGCAGGCCATCATCGAGACGCTGCTCACCGCCTACCCCGACCACGGCATCTGGGCCGAGGAATCGGGCCGCGAGCATGGCAAGGCGAGCGCCGATCACGTGTGGGTGATCGACCCCCTGGACGGCACCACCAACTTCATCCACGGCTTCCCGGTCTACTGCGTCAGCATCGCCCTGCTGGTGCGCGGCCGCGTCGAACAGGCCGTGGTGTACGACCCCACCCGCAACGACCTCTTCACCGCCACCCGCGGCCGCGGCGCCTACCTGAACGACCGCCGCCTGCGCGTGAGCAAGCGCACGCAGCTGAAGGACTCGCTGGTCTCCACCGGCTTCCCCTTCCGCCCGGGCGACAACTTCAACGTGTACCTGCGCATGATGGCCGACGTCATGCAGCGCACCGCCGGCCTGCGCCGCCCGGGCGCCGCGGCGCTCGACCTCGCCTATGTGGCGGCGGGCTTCACCGAAGGCTTCTTCGAAACCGGCCTGTCGCCCTGGGACGTGGCCGCGGGCTCGCTGCTTGTCACCGAGGCCGGCGGCCTGGTGGGCAACTTCACCGGCGAATCGGAATTCCTGGAACAGAAGGAATGCGTTGCCGGCACGCCCAAGATCTACGGGCAGCTGGTGAACATCCTCAAGAAGTACAGCAAGTTCGCGAGCGCCGGCGAGAAGGCCGAACTGCGCCAGAACACGCCCACCTTGGTCGACCCTGCGCTGCGTCCGGGCACCAAGGTGGAAGACGACGCCCCTGCGGCGCCGGAAGCCTGACAGCGCTGGGTTGCACCCCAGCCTGGGTGGAGGCCAAATGCATCACGGGCCCTCGTAGGCCGTGGTGACCGCAGGGAACCGCGGCTCCCCCGCCGGGGATAATCGCCCCAGCATGACGACGAACCCCGCCGCCGACCTCAGCAAGCACACGCCCATGATGGCCCAATATCTGGGTCTGAAAGCGGAGTACCCCACGACTCTGCTTTTCTACCGCATGGGCGACTTCTACGAGCTGTTCTACGACGACGCCGAGAAGGCCGCGCGGCTGCTGGACATCACGCTCACCCGCCGCGGCATGTCCGCGGGCGAACCGGTCGTCATGGCGGGCGTGCCCTTCCACTCGATGGAGGGCTACCTCGCGCGCCTGATCCGCGGCGGCGAATCGGTCGCGATCTGCGAACAGGTGGGCGAAGTCGGCGCGACCAAGGGCCCCGTCGAACGCAAGGTGGTGCGCGTGGTCACGCCCGGCACGCTGACCGATACCGAACTCCTGGCCGACAAGTCCGAGGCCGTGCTGCTGGCCGTGCACCAGGCGCCGCGCAACCAGGTGGGCCTCGCCTGGCTGTCGGTGACGCAAGGCGCGCTGCAGCTGGCCGAATGCGCGGCCGACGACCTGGGCGACTGGGTCGCCCGCATCGCTCCCAGCGAGATGCTGCACAGCGCCGACGTCACGCCGGCCTTCACGCAACGCCTGCAGGCCTTCAAGCTGGCCGGCCTGCCGCTGGCGCAACGCCCCGAGTGGCAATTCGAATCCGGCCTGGGCCAGCGCAAGCTGCTGGAGCAGCTCAAGGCCGCGAGCCTCTCCTCCTGGGGCGCCGAAGAACTTGCGCACGCCCACGCGGCCGCCGCCGCCCTGCTTGCTTACGCCGAACACACGCAGGGCCGCGCGCTCTCGCACGTGCAGCAGCTGCTGGTGGTGCGTGACGGCGAGCGCATCGAGCTGCCGCCGGCCACGCGCCGCAACCTGGAACTGGTGCAGACGCTGCGCGGCGAAGACGCGCCCACCCTCTTCTCGCTGCTGGACACCTGCATGACCGGCATGGGCAGCCGCGCGCTCAAGTCCTGGCTGCTGGAGCCGCTGCGCGACCGCGGCCTGGCCACGCAGCGGCTGGATGCGATCCACGGGCTGCGCGAAGGCTTGTGGAAGACCCTGCGCAACGAACTCAAGGGCGTGAGCGACGTCGAGCGCATCACCGCACGCATCGCGCTGCGCCAGGTGCGCCCGCGCGAACTCGTCGGCCTGCGCTGGGCGCTCTCGAAAGCGGAGCAGCTCGGCCGCAACCTGCAAGGCTTGCCGGGGCTGTTGTCGAACGCTTCAGCCGACCTGCAACCGCCCGCCGGCTGCGCCGAGCGGCTCGCGGGCACGATCAAGGACGAACCCGCGGCGCTGGTGCGCGACGGCGGCGTCATCGCCACCGGCCACGACGGCGAGCTCGACGAGCTGCGCGCCATCCAGGACAACTGCGACGGCTTCCTGCTGGAGCTGGAAGGCCGCGAGCGCGCGCGCAGCGGCATCGCCAACCTGCGCGTGCAGTTCAACAAGGTCCACGGTTTCTACATCGAGGTCACGCAGGGCCAGCTCGAGAAGGTGCCGGCCGACTACCGCCGCCGCCAGACGCTGAAGAACGCCGAGCGCTTCATCACGCCGGAGCTGAAAGCCTTCGAGGACAAGGCGCTGTCGGCGCAGGACCGCGCGTTGGCACGTGAGAAGTGGCTCTACGAACAGTTGCTCGACGACTTGCAGCAGCACGTGCCGGCGCTCACGCGCCTGGCCCGCGCGATCGCGAGCGTGGATGCGCTGTGCGCGCTGGCCGAGCGCTCGCTCACGCTCGACTGGTGCCGCCCGCAGTTCATGCGCGAGCCCGGCATCGAGATCACGCAGGGCCGGCACCCGGTGGTGGAAGCGCGGCTCGCGGAAACGACCGGCGGCCAGTTCATCCCGAACGACACGCGCCTGGGTCCCAAGCAGCGCATGCAGGTGATCACCGGCCCCAACATGGGCGGCAAGTCGACCTACATGCGCCAGGTGGCGCTGATCTGCCTGCTGGCCGCCATGGGTTCCTATGTGCCCGCGCAGGCCTGCCGGGTCGGCCCGATGGACGCGATCCACACCCGCATCGGCGCGGCCGACGACCTGGCCAATGCGCAATCGACCTTCATGGTGGAGATGACCGAGGCCGCGCAGATCCTGCACGGCGCGACGGCGCAGAGCCTGGTGCTGATGGACGAGATCGGCCGCGGCACCTCGACCTTCGACGGCCTGGCGCTCGCGTCGGGCATCGCGGCGCACCTGCACGACAAGACGCAGGCCTTCACGCTCTTCGCCACCCACTACTTCGAGCTGACCGAGTTCCCGGCCAGGCACCACTGCGCGATCAACGTGCACGTGGGCGCCACCGAGAGCGGCTCCGACATCGTATTCCTGCACGAGATCCAGCCCGGCCCGGCCAGCCGCAGCTACGGCATCCAGGTGGCTCGGCTGGCAGGCATGCCCCCGGGCGTGGTCAACCATGCGCGTCACGCATTGGCCGCGCTGGAGAAGCACCAGGAAGAGAGCCGGGAGCAGGTAGACTTGTTCGCACCCCCTCCGGCCGCGCAGGCAACGGCGCCCAGCCCGCTGGAGGCGGCGCTGGCCGCGCTGGACCCCGACGCGCTGAGCCCGCGCGAAGCCCTGGACGCCATCTACTCCCTCAAGAAAAAGCTCCAACCATGACCTACTGCGTCGGCATCAAACTCAACGCGGGCCTGGTGTTCCTGTCGGACTCGCGCACCAACGCGGGCGTGGACAACATCAGCACCTTCCGCAAGATGATCATCTACGAGCGTCCCGGCGACCGCTTCATGGTGCTGCTGTCGGCGGGCAACCTCAGCATCTCGCAATCGGTGCGCGAGATCCTGCAGGTGGAGCAGCTGCGCGAGACGCCCGAGAGCGAACCGCTGACCATCTGGAACTGCACCAGCATGTTCGACGCCTGCCGCATCCTGGGCCAGGCGGTGCGCCACGTGTACGACCGCGATGCCGATTCGCTCAAGCGGGCCGGCGTGGAGTTCAACGTCAACCTGGTCTTCGGCGGGCAGATCCGCGGCGAAGGCATGCGCCTGTTCCAGGTCTATTCGGCCGGCAACTTCATCGAGGCCACATCCGAGACCCCGTACTTCCAGATCGGCGAGTACAAGTACGGCAAGCCGGTGCTGGACCGCGTGCTGACGCCCGACACCGAGCTGGACGAAGCGGCCAAGTGCGCGCTGGTCTCCATGGACTCCACGATGAAGTCCAACCTGTCGGTCGGCCCGCCGCTGGACCTGGTGGTGTACGAAGCCAACCGCTTCGAGACCGACAAGGTGGTGTGCGTGGAAGCGCAGAACCCTTACTACCGCATGCTGCATTCGAGCTGGGGCCAGAAGCTGCGCGAGGTGTTCGACAGCCTGGACGACCCGGTCTGGGACGACGCGCACACCGACACGCCGCTGCGCGCCGAGGCGACCGGGCGCAGCAAGCCGCTGAAGAAGATTTCGCGGCCGGAAGAGAAGCTGATCTGAACGTCATCCCCGCGCAGGCGGGGACCCAGGGCGCCCGCATTCACTCGCCGTGCACGGCGAGCCCTGGGTTCCCGCCTGCGCGGGAATGACGAAGTCCTTATGTCCCTCATCATCTTCTCCCACGGCAACAGCTTCCCCGGCGCCACCTACAGCGTCCTCTTCAAGAGCCTGCGTTCGCGCGGCTTCCTGGTGAAGGCCATCGACAAGTTCGGCCACGACCCGCAGTACGCGCCCAGCAACAACTGGCCCGGCCTCGTGCAGCAGTTGCACGACTTCGCGGCGCGCGAGGTCGACAAGGCCGGCGAGCCGGCCTTCCTGGTGGGCCATTCGCTGGGCGGCTTCCTCAGCCTGATGTGCGCCGCGCGCCATCCGCAGCTTGCGAAAGGCGTGCTGCTGCTCGACTCCCCCATCCTCGGCGGCTGGAAGTCGCATGCGGTGCGCGCCGCCAAGCGCACGCAGCTGGTGGGCTCGATCTCGCCGGGCGCGGTGAGCCGCAAGCGCAAGAGCCGCTGGCCCACGCGCGAGGCGGCGCTGGAGCACTTCCGCCACAAGAAGGCCTTCGCCCGCTGGGACCCGCAGGTGCTGGCCGACTACATCACGCACGGCACCCACGACGAGGACGGCGAACGCGTGCTGGCCTTCGACCGCGACATCGAGACGGCGATCTACAACACCTTGCCGGACAACCTCGACCGGCTGCTGAAGCAGCATCCGCTGCGCTGCCCGGCCGCGTTCATCGGCGGGCTGCAGTCGGAGGAGATGAAGCAGGTGGGCATGGGCATGACGCAGAAGATCACCGAAGGCCGCGTGATGCTGATCGAAGGCAGCCACCTGTTTCCGATGGAGAAGCCGGTGGCGACGGCCGCAGCGATCGAGGCGGCGCTGCTGGCTTTGTGATGCGTCAGGCGGCAGGCGTGCCCTGCCCCAGCCCCAGCGTCGAATCCATCCCCCAGTTCCCCACCTTCGCCGTCGTCGCCATCAGCCGCTGCACCAGCAGCCGGATGAACACCTTGTCGAAGCGCTTCTGCAGGTCGTCCGACGCCTGCCGCAGCGCCGCGTTCGCCACTTCCAGCACCACGACATCCGTCTCCGCCACCGCGGTGGCCGTGCGCATGGGGTTGTCCGGCTGCAGGTAGGCCATCTCGCCCAGCGTCACGCCCGGCTCCAGCGTCACCAGCTTCCAGCCGTTGCGGCTCACGGTGATCCGGCCTTCCAGGATCACCAGGAAGGTGTCGCCCGGCGTGTTCTCGCGCATCAGGGTCGTGCCGCGCGGGTGCGGGTGCACGTGGCCCAGGCGCAGGATCTCCCACAGCGCGGCGTCGTGGAAGCCCTCGAAGAAGGGCAGCTTGCGCATCTGCACGAAGCGCTCGGCGTCGTTGTCCTGCGGCCGGCGCAGCGGCAGCGTGCGGTGCACCTGCACCAGCGCCTCGGCGAAGTCTGCCCACTCGGCATAGCGGTGCCGCGGCTTCTTGGCCATGGCGCGCAGCACCACCTGGTCCAGTTCGCGCGGCAGTTCGGGCCTCAGCACGCTGGGCGGCGTCGGGTCCTCGGTGCCGATCTTGTAGAGGATGGCGTATTCCCCCTCCGCCTCGAAAGGCCGGTGCCCCGTGAGCAGCTCGTACATCACCACGCCCAGCGAGAACATGTCGCTCTGGTGGGTGAGCGACTCTTCGCGCACCTGCTCGGGCGACATGTAGTAGGGCGAGCCGATGAGCCCCAGCATCTGCGTGGTCTCGCCCCGCACCGACAGCGCCGTGCCGAAGTCGGTGACCTTCACGTTGCCGTCGGCCTGCAGCATGATGTTGGCCGGCTTCAGGTCGCGGTGCACCAGGCCGTAGCTTTGCGCCTGGTGCAGCGCGCTGCAGCACTTGTAGGCGATGTCCAGCACCTGCGGCGGCGGCAGCAGCTTGTCGCGCGCGGTGAAGGCGGCAAGCGTCTTGCCCTCGACGTACTCCAGCACCAGGTAAGGCGGACTGGCGTCGTCGTCGGCGTCGAGCAGGCGCACGATGTGCGGGTGGCGCAGGTGGCCGGCCAGCAGCGCCTCGTTGCGCAGCGTGCGGCGGTAGTGCGCGGCCTGCTTCTCGTCGGCCAGCAGGTAACCATGGATCTGCTTCACCGCCACGTTGCGGCCATGGAAAGGGTCGTACGCGAGGTAGACCACGCTGCTGGCCCCGCGCCCGATCTCGCCTTCGATGCGGTACTTGCCGATCAGCTTGGGGACGGGCGCTGCTTGCATGACGCGCGCATGTTCGCGCATGGGCGAGCGGGCGGCAACGCCTTTCGTTGCAGTTGTTGCACTGTTGCGGTGCAGCATAGATCGTTCCGTCCTACGGCCGTGTCGCCGCGCGGACGACAGAGACCGCGCAAGGTCGGCCGCAGATTGTTGGCATGCCTTCCACGACCACCGCCTTCCCGGCCCCTTCGCTCGCGCTGCTTGCCGCCGAGCCGATCCGCGCCCTGTTCGACTACTGTTCCGCCCGCATGGGCCACCCGGCGCCGGTTACAGGCGACGGCCACCCGGTGATCGTGTATCCCGGCCTCGGCGCAAGTGCCTTCACCACCGCGCAGCTGCGCAGCCACCTCGTCGAATGCAAGCTGAGCGCGCTCGACTGGGAGCTCGGCGTCAACACCGGCCCTGAAGGCGACTTCGACGCCTGGCTGGACCCGCTGGCGGCACGGGTCGAGACCCTGCACAAGCAGCACGGCCGGCGCGTGAGCCTGGTCGGCTGGAGCCTGGGCGGCATCTACGCCCGGGAAATCGCCAAGCGGGCGCCGCGCGCGGTGCGTCAGGTCGTGACGCTCGCCACGCCCTTCGCCGCCATGGCCGGCGGCAACCACGCCGGCGCGATCTTCAAGATGCTGGGCGGCGACACGTCCGGCCTCACGCCGAAACTGCTGGATCGCCTGCGCCAGCGCCCGCCGGTGCCCACCACCTCGATCTACAGCGAAAGCGATGGGCTGGTGAGCTGGCGCGGCTGCCTCGAAACGCCGGCGGCCGACGTGGAGAACATCGCCGTGGGCGCGAGCCACCTGGGCATGACCTCGCACCCGGAAGTGCTGCGCCTCGTCGCGGATCGCCTCGCGCAGCGCGAGGGCCGCTGGCGCCCCTACGCGGCCAGGCGAATCAAGCCTGCCACTGCACCCAGCCGGTAAGGCCGGTCAGCAGCACGACGATCCCGAAGGCGATGCGGTACCAGGCGAACGGCGTGAAGCTGTGGCTGGAGATGTAGCGCAGCAGCCAGCGCACGCACAGCCAGGCCGCCACGAACGAGAAGAACAGGCCCACCAGGAACATCGGCGCATCGGCGGCCGACAGCAGGTGGCGTTCCTTGTACAGGCTGTACGCCCCGGCGCCGATCAGCGTCGGGATCGCCAGGTAGAACGAGAACTCGGTGGCCGCCTTGCGCGAGAGGCCCAGCAGCATGCCGCCGATGATGGTGGCGCCGCTGCGGCTGGTGCCCGGCACCAGCGCCAGGCATTGCACCAGGCCGAGCTTCAAGGCGTCGAGCCAGGTCATGTCTTCGACCTCCTGCACCCGCACCACGGCCTGCTGGCGGCGCTCAGCCCACAGGATGATGAAGCCGCCGACGATGAAGGTCGTGGCCACCACCACCGGCGTGAACAGGTGTTCCTTGATCGCCTTGCCCAGCAGCAGGCCCAGGACCACGGCCGGAATGAAGGCCACGATCACGTTGAGCGTGAAGCGCTGGGCCTGCTTCTCGCTTGGCAGCGCGACGATGGTGCTGCGGATCTTCTGCCAGTAGACCAGGATCACCGCCAGGATGGCGCCCGTCTGGATGGCGATGTCGAACACCTTGGCCTTCTCGTCGTCGAAGTGCAGCAAGGCGCCGGCCAAGATGAGGTGGCCGGTGCTGGAGATCGGCAGGAACTCGGTGAGGCCCTCGACGATGCCCATGATCGCGGCCTTGGCCAGCATGACGAGATCCACGTGCGCTCCTGCAAAAGAGGCGGATTATCGCTGGCGCGCCTGACCGGGGCCTGCCTCAGCAGCAGAATTTGTCCGACAGGCCGTGTCGGCATCCCCCGAGCCCTGGCGCGCGGGGTGCCTACAGGCCGCGGGCCCGCCGGCCACCACCATGCACCCATGAAAATCATTCACCTCCTCCATGTGGTCGTAGCCCAAGCTTTCTACCGCTGGGCGATGTCTGAAATCAGCCCGATGCACCCGGACGTTCCGAAGATCGTCCGCCGGCAGCAGGAGCTGCAGGAGAAATACCGCCGCATCTGGGGCCGCCAGATGACGCCGTCGCTCTAAGACCAGGCTTTCCGCCGCAGCCACGGGCTGCATTTCGCGCCGCCAGGCCGCCGTTTCACGGCTCCGGGCGGCCGCTTCGTCTCAGCAGGCTCGCTCCTTCGCTTGCGTCCCGCCACAGTGCGGGCACGCCAAGCCAACCAAGGAGCCCTGCCATGCTGATCCAGCTGATCACCAGCCACCCCGAAGCCCTCGCCACCATCGTCGCCCGGACGCCTGCCTATGTCTGGGGCCTGCTCGCCGCCCTGATGGCGCTGGGCATCAGCCAGCTGCGTGACCGCCAGGCCAGCATGCTGCGGGTGTCGCTGATGCCGCTCGGCATGACGGTGTTCTCCGTCTGGGGCACCCTCGCTGCGTTCGGCAATTCGCCGGTCCTGGGCCAGGCCCTGGCCGTGTGGTCCGCCGTCGCAGCCGCGCTCTTCGCGCTGATGTTCCGCCGGCCGGTGCAGGCCCGCTACGACGCCGCCACCCGCACCTACTCGCTTCCGGGCAGCGTGATCCCGCTCGCGCTGATCGCCGGCATCTTCCTCGTGAAGTACTTCGTCGGCGTCGAACTCGCCATGGCACCGCAGCTGATTCGCGACCCGCAATACGCGCTGACGGTCGCCGGCCTCTACGGCGCCTTCACCGGCATCTTCATCGGCCGCGCCGCCCGCCTGTGGCGCCTGGCCTTCCGCACCCCGGCCGCGCTGGCCGCCGCCTGAACGCCAACCCCTACGGAGCACCCACCATGAAGCACCGCGACATCGCCGACCCCGTCGAACGCCTCGCCCGCCGCCGCGCCGGCGCCAAGCTGGGCTGGTACATCCACGCCAGCGTCTACATCGCCGTCAACGCCCTGCTGGCCCTGCTGTCCGCCATGGGCGACCGCTCCTGGGCCGTGTTCCCCGCGCTGGGCTGGGGCCTCGGCCTCGCCATCCACGGCGTGGTGGTGTTCCTGGTGACCGGCGGCGGCGGCCTGCACGAGCGGCTGGTCGAACGCGAGCGCCAGGTCCTCGCCGCCCGCAAGGACGCGTGGTGAAGCCCGCCCGCTTGTTGGCCGGCGCCCTGCTGGCCGTATGCCTCGGCGCCGCGCAAGCCGCGGTCGGCCTGCTGGAACTGGCGCCGCGGGGCGACGATGGCCCGGTCACCCTCTTCTATCCGACCGCGGCCGCAGCCGCGCCGGTGCAGCGGGGCCCCTTCCGCCTGCAGCTGGCCTGGCAAGGCGCACCCGCCCGCGGCAACGGCCGGCTCGTGGTGCTTTCGCACGGTTCCGGCGGCGCGCCCTGGACCTATGGCGAGCTCGCCAGCCGGCTGGTGGAAGCCGGCTTCGTGGTCGCCGTGCCCGAGCATCGCGGCGACAACTGGCACGACCACGCCGACGTCGGGCCCGCCAGCTGGAAACGCCGTCCCGCCGAAGTCTCGCGGGCCATCGACGCGGTCGCGGCCGATGCGCGGTTCGCGCCGCTGCTCCAGCTCGATCGCGTCGGCATGTACGGCATGTCGGCCGGCGGGCACACGGCGCTCACGCTCGCCGGCGGCCGCTGGTCGCCCGCGGTCCTGCGTGAGCATTGCGAAGCGCACCTGGCCGACGACTTCCACTCCTGCGTCGGCCTGTCATCGGAGCTCCAGGGCAACTGGCTCGATGCCGCCCGGATGGCGATTGCGCGGCCCATCATTCGCCACCGCATGGACGACGCCGGCTGGTACACCCACACCGACCCGCGGCTCGCCGCCGTCATCGCCGACGTGCCTTTCGCGGCGGACTTCGACCCGGCCTCGCTGGCGCAGCCGAAAGTGGCGCTCGGATTCGTCCGCTCCGGCCGCGACATCTGGCTCACGCCGCGCTTCCACATCGACCGCATCGTGCAGGCCTGCCAGCGCTGCGAGATGGTGGTGGACCTGCCCGAAGCCAGCCACGGCTCGCTGATGGCCCCGCCGCCGCCGGACCCCGGCGGCACGCTGGGCCGCCTGCTGCGCGACCCGCCCACGTTCGACCGCACGCTCGTTGCGCCGGCGCACGCGCGCATCGTCGCCTTCTTCGCCCGCCAACTGCTCCCCTAGAATCCCCGCGATGCCCCAAGCAATGAGCCCCGAGGAGATCGAGACCCTCGCCCGCAAGCGCGCCGGCGCCAAGATGGGGTGGTACGTGCACGCGTGCCTGTACGTCCTGGTCAACGTCTTCATGTTTGCCCTGTCGTATTTCGGCATGCGCGGCCGCCCGTGGTCGATCTATCCGGTGCTGGGATGGGGCCTGGGCCTCGCCCTGCACGGCATCGCGGTGTTCGTGCTGGGCAGCGGCAGCGGCTTGCGCGAGCGGCTGGTGGAACGCGAACGCGAGCGCCTGCAGCGCGAGCAGGATCGGATGAAGTGACCATCGACCCGGTCGCCAAGCTGCGGCACATGCTGCAGGCCATGGCCTTCTGCCTGGCCATCGCGACCCTGCAGACCGCGTTCCAGCCGGACCGGCCCTACGGGCCCGCGGTGACCTATTCGCTGGTGATCGGCCTGATCATCTGGGCCATCATCGACCTGGCCCGCCACCTCGTTCCCTCCTCCGCCGAGACGGGCTGGCCGCGCGGCTGGCAAGGCCTCGCCCTGGTCGCCGCCGCCATCGCCATCGGCTACTACGCGGGCAACCTGATCGGCGACCTGCTGTGCCGGACGCTGCATCTCTACGAAGGCATGCCGGTGGTGAACCTGGAACAGGAGCGCCGCAACGGCATGCTGACCACGCTGCTCGCCGGCATCGTCGCCAGCTACTACTTCTACAGCGTCGGCCGCAGCAGCTACCTCGAACGCAAGATGGGCGAGGCGCAGCGCCACGCCAACGAGGCGCGCCTGAAGCTGCTGGAGACGCAGCTGGAGCCGCACATGCTGTTCAACACGCTGGCCAACCTGCGCGTGCTGATCGCCGTGGACCCCGGGCGCGCGCAGCAGATGCTGGACCACATGATCGCGTACCTGCGCGCGACCCTGGATGCCTCGCGCGCCACCACGCATCCGCTGCAATCGGAGTTCGAGCGGCTGCGCGACTACCTGGAGCTGATGTCCATCCGCATGGGCAAGCGGCTGGCGTACGAACTCGACCTGCCGGCCGACGCCGTCGGCGTGCCGGTGCCGACCCTGCTGCTGCAGCCGCTGGTGGAGAACAGCATCCAGCACGGGCTGGAACCCAAGGTGGAAGGCGGCCGCATCGCGGTGGCGGCGCGCATCGTCGACGGGCGCCTGCTGCTGGAGGTGCACGACACCGGCGTGGGCCAGGCCCAGGCGTCCACCGGCAAGGGCTTCGGCCTGGCGCAGGTGCGCGAACGGCTGGCCGCGCTGTACGGCGACCGCGCCCGGCTCGATTTCGAGAGCGCGCCCGGCGAAGGCGCGCACACCCGCATCCAGATTCCCCTGGCCGCATGAACGCCACCGCCCTCATTGCCGAAGACGAGCCGTTGCTGGCGCAGGCGCTGCAGCTGGAACTGGCGCGCGCCTGGCCCGAACTGCAGGTGCTGGAAGCCGTCGGCGACGGCGCGGCGGCCGTGAAGGCGGCGCTGCAGCACCGGCCCGACGTGCTGTTCTTCGACATCCGCATGCCGGGCCAGGGCGGCCTGGAAGCGGCGGCGGAACTGGCGGAGGAATGGCCGGCCGACCAGCCCTTCCCGGCGCTGGTCTTCGTCACCGCCTACGACCAGTACGCGCTGCAGGCCTTCGAGACGCAGGCCGTCGATTACGTGCTGAAGCCTGTGCAGCCGGCGCGCCTGCGCAAGACGGTGGACAAGCTGCGCGAGCTGCTGGCACGGCGCCAGGGCGGCGACGGCTCGCTGGACGCGACCCTGGCGCAGCTGCGCGGCCTGCTCGGTGGCACGGCAGCGCCCCGGCAGCCGCCGCTCAAGGTGATCCAGGCGAGCGTGGGGACCAGCATCCGCATGGTGCCGGTGGACGATGTGCTGTACTTCGAGGCGGCCGACAAGTACGTGCGCGTGGTCGATGCGCAGCACGAATCGCTGATCCGCACGCCTTTGCGCGAGCTGCTGCCACAGCTGGATGCGCAGGTGTTCTGGCAGGTGCACCGCGGCACCGTGGTGCGGGCCACCGCCATCGAGAGCGTGCTGCGGGACGAAGCCGGCAAGCTGCACCTGCAGTTGCGCGGCCGGAAAGAGAAAGTGCCCGTGAGCCGGCTCTACGCGCACCTGTTCAAGGCGATGTGAGCGGGCCTCAGAGCCCCGCCACCGCCGCGATCGCGAACCCCGCCTCCACGTGCGGCGTGACCCGCCAGGCCATGTTCACGTGGGTGCCGTCGGCCGCGCGCAGGGGGAAATCGCCGCGCCAGGGCTTGCGCCAGGCCGCCACGGTCTGCTCCACCTGCAGCGTCCAGCGCGCCGGCGCCAGGGTGCTGACGCGGCGGCCCTCGACCTGCTCGCGCGGCTGGCCCAGCAAGGCGCAGAACGCCGCGTTGACTTCGCGGAAAGCGCCGTCGTTGTCGACCAGGGCGATTGCGCAGTCGACGTTTTCGAAGATGCCGCGGAAGCGCTTCTCGCTGTGGCGCACGTCGCCTTCGAACAGGCGCGAGCGGATCAGGGCATCCAGCGTCGCCACCAGCACTTGCGGCTCCACGGGGCTCAGCAGGTAGGCGTCGGCCCCGGTGCGCAGGCCCATGGCCTGGTCGTCGGGCTTGACGTGCACCGCGGAGACATGGATCACCGGCAGCGTCGCCGTGAGCGGCTGGCTGCGCAGCAGGCGGCACACCTCGAAGCCATGCAGGTCGGGCAGGTGGACGTCGAGCACCACCGCGGCGACGCCCTCGGCGGCCATCTCCAGCGCCTCGGCGCCGCCCGCGGTTTCCAGCGTGGCGAACCCGGCGGCGCGCAGCACGCGGGCCGTGGAGTAGCGCGCGGTGGGGTTGTCGTCCACCACCAGCACGGTGTGGGGACGAGCCGGGCTTTCCGTCATCGAGTGGGGTCCATGGAAGCTCAGCATAGCGGAAGGCAGGCCGTTGCGCGCGCTGGCGCGTCCGCCGGGGAGGTGGGGCAAATGTCTGGCAGAGCCTGTGGGCGGCGTCCTACAGGGCGCAGCGCGCGCGACGCGGTTTACTACCGCCATCGAATTGCACGAAAGGTGCTTGCTCTCCCACAAACCGATCAAGCACCTTCGTCTCCCGGTCACCCCGACTCCTCTGAGTCCCCTCCTCCTCCGGGGTGAGCTGGTCCGGCCCTCCGTCCCGCGACTGGCATTGTTACCCCCAGGTCTGACCTGGGGGTTCTTTTTTTGGGCACTGCTAGGTCGCTCGCGTCCGACGCGTATGGTCGGGCACAACCGGCATGTAAAGCGTTTCGCCGTAGTTACTCTGTAAACATCAGAGGAACAACAGCACATGCAAGACGGACGACCCAACAACGAGCGCGACACGCCCCGGCGGCGCGCTTCCGACCGCAAGGGCGGCGGGCCGCGCAAGCAGCGCGACTTCGTGTCGCGGGCCACCGCCACGGGCCACAGCGGCCGCGGCAGCGAAAGCGTGCTGCCCCACCTGCGGGACCAGCTGCGGCTGAAGGCCCTGCTGCCCACGCCCTTCCCCGTGCCGGAGCAGGACATCCACCCGGCCAAGGAATAGCAAAAAGAAGGCCCCAGCCTTCCGGCCTGGGGCCAATTCGCTTGGAGATCCGGGTTTCCTTCAGGTGACAGCGGTCACTCGGGCAGCTTGCGCCTGCCCTGCGCCCATTAGACGTCGCCTCGCTTCCCCGCTGCAAGGATGGGGGCGTGAAAGCCATTGCGAGACGTAACCCGGCACCATTCCGGAGCGTCGTGACGAGCCATGACAAAATCCCCGGGATATGGCTTCCCCGATTGACAGCAAAGAAACCCCCGCCAAGCCCAGCAACTTCCTGCGGCAGGTGATCGAACGCGACCTGGAGCACGGCACCTATGCACAGCGGCACTGGGCCGGCGCACCCGGCGACGCCGCCAGCCAGCAGGCGGGAGCGCTGGACCCGGCGCGCATCCGCACGCGCTTTCCGCCCGAGCCCAACGGCTACCTGCACGTGGGCCATGCCAAGAGCATCTGCCTGAACTTCGGCCTGGCGCGCGACTACGGCGGCGTCTGCCACATGCGCTTCGACGACACCAATCCCGAGAAGGAGGAGCAGGAGTACGTCGACGGCATCCTGGATGCGGTGCGCTGGTTGGGCTTCAGCTGGGACGCCAACGGCACCAGCCACCTGTACGAGGCCAGCAGCTACTTCGACTTCATGTACCGCGCCGCCGAGTACCTGATCGAGGCCGGCCACGCCTACGTCGACGAACAGACGCCCGAGGAAATGCGCGCCAACCGCGGCGACTTCAGCAAGCCCGGCGTGGACAGCCCCTTCCGCAGCCGCAGCATCGACGAGAACCTGCAGCGCTTTCGCGACATGCGCGACGGCAAGATGGCCGACGGTTCCGCCGTGCTGCGCGCCAAGATCGACATGGCGAGCCCCAACATCAACATGCGGGACCCGACCATCTACCGCATCAAGCATGCGGAGCACCATGCGACCGGCGACAAGTGGTGCATCTACCCGATGTACACCTTCGCGCACCCGATCGAGGACGCGCTGGAGAACATCACCCACAGCCTGTGCACGCTGGAGTTCGAGGACCAGCGGCCTTTCTACGACTGGCTGCTGGACCGCCTGGCCGAAGGCGGTCTCATCAACACGCCGCATCCGCGCCAGTACGAATTCGCGCGGCTGAACCTCACCTACGTGATCACCAGCAAGCGCAAGCTGAAGCAGCTGGTGGACCAGGGCCACGTGTCCGGCTGGGACGACCCGCGCATGCCCACCATCGTCGGCCTGCGCCGGCGCGGCTACACGCCCGAAGCCATCCAGCTCTTCGCCGAACGCATCGGCGTGAGCAAGGCCGATTCCTGGATCGACTATTCGACGCTCGAGATCGCGCTGCGCGACGACCTCGACCCGAAGGCGGCGCGCGCGATGGCGGTGCTGGATCCGGTGAAGCTGGTGATCACGAACTGGGGCGAGGTGATGGGTGGCGACGACAAGCTCGACCCCTGCTCCGCGCCAGTGCATCCGCATGCGCCCGAGCGCGGCCTGCGCAAGTTCATGTGCGGCCGCGAGCTGTGGATCGAGAAGACCGACTACGAGGACACGCCGCCCAAGGGCTTCTTCCGCCTGTTCCCGGGCAACAAGGTGCGCCTGAAGTACGGGCACGTCATCGAGTGCACCGGCGCCACCCGCGATGCGTCCGGCGCGCTGGTGGAAGTGCAGGCCAAGGTCGTCCCCGACACCAAGAGCGGCACGCCGGGCGCCGATGCGATCAAGGTGAAGGGCAACATCACTTGGGTGGGCGTGGCCGACGGCGTGAAGGCCGAAGTGCGGCTGTACGACCGCCTGTTCTCGGTGCCGCAGCCGGATACCAGCGAGAAGGACTACCTCGAGGAACTGAACCCGGACAACCTGAAGATGGTCACGGCGTATGTCGAGCCTTCACTCGGCGCGGCGAAGGGCGACGAGAAGTTCCAGTTCGAAAGGCATGGGTACTTCGTGGCGGATCGGAAGGATCATCGCGAGGGGCATCCGGTGTTCAATCGCGTGACGGGGTTGAAGGACAGTTGGGCGAAGTGACGATTTGCCCCTATCCGCGGCGCTGAGCGCCCGAGTCCCTGCCCTATGGCCTTCACCGTCACGTCTTCCCGCCGCCGCCTGGCCATGGCGGCCCTGCTCCTGCTCGCCGCCTCCGGCGGCGTCATCCGCAAATTCGCGCCCGACCCTTCCGTGCTGCGCGACATCGGCACGTTGCTGCTCGTGCTGTGGCTGCCTGCGATCGGCAACCTCATCGCCTTCTTCGTCGCCAGGATCCCGCGCAAGCCGCCCCCGCGCACGGAGTTCGAAGCGGGCGCCGCGTTCGCGCCGCAGCTGGAAGCCGAAGTCGAAGCAGCGAGCGTCGCGGCGGATGTCTGGGCCGCGCTTGCGCCCGACCTGCGCCAATGCACGATCCTGGTCGGCCGCCACGGCTTCACCGCGCGCCTGGCCGAGCCACTGCGGCAGGCGTTCAGCAGACCCGGCCAACAGACGCTGGCCTTCGAGTTATTGCACCCGGCCGTCGCGTTGCCCAAGCTGCCGGTGGGCACGGCGTTCCACCTGCTGGCCGGGACCTCGGGCATCGCCACCGGGCGCGTGGTCCGACAGGATCATCGCTAGCTTCCTACGCCCCGCAGGCCGCGCAGTCCGTAGATTGCAGCCATGCCCCATCGCAGAAACCTCTACAAGCTCACCGGTGACACCCACCTGCCGGACGTGGGCGACGATTTCTACTGGAACGACATCGATGTCGACGCCGCCGAAGACGAAGCACCGGCCTCGCCGACGCAGGCCATCGCGCAGCAGGCGAAGCGCGAAGTCGGCATGCATCCGCTGCTGGCCGCGGGCCTGGCCCTGGCGGCCGGCTACCTGCTGATGAAGATGGTGCGGCGCTAGGTCAGTCGAGCACGCGGCACTTGACGGGCGCCGAGCGCCCCGTCGTCCACGTCGCCTCGTCGCCCTTGCCGCGCAGCTGGTGCTGCGCCGTGGCGTAGGCGGTGCCCGATCCGGTGGGCTGCAAGGGCAGCACCAGTTCTTCCTTGCTGGGCAGGGTGACCTTGGCCGTGCGTTCGCTGTAGTGCACGCGCAGGACCAGCCCGTCCTCGCAACGGTAGACGACCTTCGCCTCGCCGGGCTTGAGGGTCGTCTCGCAGCCGGCGAGCAGCAGGGCCGGCAGCAGCAGGGAAATGAAGCGCATCGCAAATCCTCCTGGCCGAACCATAGCGCAAGCCGGCCGCGATTCAGGCCTTGTACGCCGCGCAGCCGATGACCACGTCGCCTTCGCGCCGCACGTAGGCCGTCTTCAGGAACACCTGCTTGCTCACCGGATGTTCCCACTTGTAGTCGACCCAGCCCTCGCCACGGTCGCGGGCCACCCTGGCCATCTCGACCGGGAACGCCTTGCCGTCGACGTCGCGCACGTCCGGTCCCTTGCCCAGCCGGCCGGGGTTGTTGCCGTGGCCGGTGAACACCGCGTCGTGCACGCCCAGCACCAGCAGGTAGAGGTCGCGGTGGATGAAGCGGCCCTGTTCGAGCTTGTTGACGTCCGCGTTCAGCGCCTGCAGGCCGTGGCTGCGCAGGAACTGGCAGGCATCGTGCACCAGGGCCACCGCTTCCTCCTTGCTGCCGTGTTCGTCGCTTCCCAGCTGGAAGCCGGCCACGGCGTTCATCAGCGAGGCCGCGCGTTCCTGCAGCGCCGCTGCCGTGCGGGCCGCGCCTTTCACCAAGCCGGCGTTGTCCTGCGTGGTGGTGTCGATGCGGTTGACCGCGGCGTTGATCGTCTCCAGGCCGCTGCTCTGCTCGCGGCTGGCGGTGTCGATCTGCGCGATCAGCTCCGCGACCTCCTTCACGGCGGCGACGATCTCCGCCATGGCGCGTCCGGCCTCGTCCACGCGCGTTCCGCCCGTGTCGACCTCCTGCACGGAGGCGCTGATCAGTTCCTTGACGTCCCGCGCCGCGCCCGCGCTGCGCTGCGCCAGCGAGCGCACTTCCGCCGCCACCACCGCGAAGCCACGGCCCTGTTCGCCCGCGCGTGCCGCTTCGACCGCCGCGTTGAGCGCCAGGATGTTGGTCTGGAAGGCAATGCCGTCGATCACGCCGATGATCTCGCGGATGTCCTGCGAGCTGGCCCGGATGGAGTCCATGGTCTCCACCACCTGCCGCATCACTTCGCCGCCCTGCTGCGCGCGGTCGCTGGCGGACTGGACGAGGATGCGCGCCCGCTGCGCGGTGCCGGCGGTATGGCGCACCGCCGCGGTCAGCTGCTCCATGGAGGAGGCGGTCTCCTGCAGCGAATCGGCCTGGGTGTCGGTGCGCACGGACAGGGCATCGTTCTCGCGGCTGATCTGGGCGGCGTTCAGCGCCACGTTGGCGGTGCCAGTGCGCACATCACCGACCACGGCGGCGAGGCGTTCGCGCACCAGTTGCAGCGCCAGCATCAGCTTGCGCAGTTCGCCGCTGCCCTCCGCGTCGATGGCCGAACCCAGGTCGCCGGCGCTCAGGCGCATCGCCGCGCCCGTTGCGGGGCCCAGCGGTTTCACCAGCCGGCGGATCAACCAGACTTCCGTGGCCGCGGTGAGCACCAGGCTGGCGAGTCCCAATGCGATGGCCACCGTACCGGCCACGCCGGCGATGCGGCTCGCGGCGAGCCAGGTGGCGGCCGCCTGCAGCAGCAGCAGCGCGCCGAACGCAAGCCGCACGCGCACGCTCAGGTAGGTGCGCTCGCGTGGCGCCGAGGCCGGCTGCGCTGCCGGCAAGGCGAGGCTGCGCGCCGTCATGGCGACCCCTGGAACATCGAGCACCCCTGGGAACAATCTCTCAGGAGATTGTCGAGGCGGGAAGATGGCAAGTCCACCGGCCGCTTGGAGGGTCCCCACCCGCCCGTGCAAAGGGTTCGGGAGGCGCGTCGCCAATTCACGACAGCGTCCCCTGGGTGCCGGGCGCGCGCTTTGCTACATTTCCGTCCAACAACGGAAGGAGCGCACCATGCCCAAAGGCGAACAGAAAAGCAACAAGTTGGCGAAGAAGCCCAAGAAGGACACTTCGCTGCCCAAGGAAGGCAGCGGCACATCCGACCGGCCGATGCCGCCGGTCACGACCGTCATGCCCAAGGGCAAGATGAAGAAGCTCGGGTAACGAGCAAGCCGGGGTTGCCACCCCGGCCTACGGGGTCAGGCGGGCTGGGGCTGGGGCGCGGTGACGCCCACCCGGTCCAGCGCCGCCGCCAGCTGGCCCACGGTGCGGTCGACGTGGTGCCACTTCTCCAGGCCGAACAGGCCGACGCGGAAGGTCTTGAAGTCGCTGCCCTCGTCGCATTGCAGCGGCACGCCGGCCGCCGTCTGCAGGCCCTCGGCCAGGAATTTCTTGCCCGACTGGATGTCCGGGTCGCTGGTGTAGCTCACCACGACGCCCGGCGCCTTGAAGCCCTCGGCCGCCACGCTGGCGAGGCCGCGGCCCTCGAACAGCGCGCGCACCTTGCGTCCCAGCTCCTCCTGCTCCGCCTTCACCTTGGCGAAGCCGTAGGCCCGCGTTTCCTTCATGGTGTCGCGCAGGCGCGTGAGCGCGTCGGTGGGCATGGTGGCGTGGTACATGTGGGCGCCGCCTTCGTAGGCTTCCATGATCTGCAGCCACTTCTTCAGGTCCATCGCGAAGCTGGAACTGGTGGTGCCGTCGATGGCCTTGCGGGCGCGCTCGGACAGCATCACCATCGCGCAGCAGGGCGAGCTGCTCCAGCCCTTCTGCGGCGCGGAGATCAGCACGTCGACGCCGGTGGCCTTCATGTCGACCCACATCGCGCCGGAGGCGATGCAATCCAGCACGAACAGGCCGCCTTCGGCATGCACGGCGTCGGCCACGGCCTTCAGGTAGTCGTCCGGCAGGATCATGCCGCTGGCGGTTTCCACGTGCGGCGCGAACACCGCGGCAGGCTTGTTCTCGCGGATGGCCTTCGTCACTTCGGGCAGCGGCGCCGGGATCCAGGGCGCGGTCGCGCCGGTGGTGGTCTTGCGCGCCTTCAGCACCGTGGACCTGGCGGGGATGTTCCCCATCTCGAAGATCTGGGTCCAGCGGTAGCTGAACCAGCCGTTGCGCAGCACCAGCACGTCGCGGCCGCTCGCGAACTGGCGTGCCACCGACTCCATGCCGAAGGTGCCGCTGCCGGGAACGAGCGCCACCGAGTGCGCGCCGTACACCTCCTTCAGGATCGCGGAGATGTCCTTCATCACGCCCTGGAAGCTGCGCGACATGTGGTTGAGCGCGCGGTCCGTGTAGACCACGGAGAATTCGAGCAGGCCTTCGGGGTCGACGTTGGGCAGCAGTCCGGGCACGGTGTCTCCTGGGATGTCAGCTTGGGGAAGTGGGGCCAGCTTAACACCGGCCCCAAAGCCCCTCCACCCGGTACATTTCCTCCCCCATGAACATCCCCTTGCTGCTGCTGCCGCTGGCCCTGGCCGCCGGTGCGGCCTGGTACTTCGGTCGCGCCAAAGGCCTGCTTGCCTTCCTGGCGCTGCTGCTGGCGGGCACCGGGGCGGCCTACGTGGCCTCGACGAACGCCGCGCTGGCGATCGGCTTCGCGCTGGCCTTCGCCCTGCCCTACGTGATCGGCGCCATCGCCCTGGGCGTGCTGGCCGGCTGGCTGGCGCGGCGCCGCCCGCGCTGGCTGGCGGTGCTGCCCTTCCTGCCGTTCCTCTATTTCGCGTGGTCGGTGCAGAACGCGGTGCGCGTCGCGCCGAACGAAGGCGAACTGGCGCTGGACTACGTCATGCAGCTGCCCCAGCTGCGCGTGCTTGCGGGGCGGCCGATCGACGTGACCTCGGTGGACCGGCAGAACGACTGGTACGTGTTCTCGCTGGCCGGTACGCGTCCCCTCTTCGTGCTGCTGGACGTGCGCCGCACCTCCGGCCGGCCGCTGTTCAAGCTGGCTTGCGTGACCAGCGTGGCGCCGGCGTCACGCGCGGACTGCGAAGGGCCTGGCGTCGTGCCGCTGCCGCAGTAGCATTCCGGAAACGAGGAGGTTTCCATGGTGCTGCTCGAATTCGCGATGTCCCCGGTCGGCCACGGCGAGAGCATGAGCCGGCACGTGGCCCGCATCATCGACCTGATCGACCGCAGCGGCGTGCCCTACCAGCTCACGCCCATGGGGACCATCCTCGAAGGTGACTGGGAACAGGTGATGGGCGTGGTCACGGACTGCTTCCGCGCGTTGCAGGCCGACTGCCCGCGCATCTCGATGAACCTGAAGCTGGACTACCGCGAAGGCAGCGACTCGCGCCTGCGCAGCAAGATCGACGCCGTCGAAGGCCACGTGGGCCGCAAACTCAGGACTTGAGCCGCAAGCCGTAGCTCGCCGCCACGGTGGCGATGCGCGCCGTCACGGCGCGGCGCAAGGCCGCGGGTCTCAGCACTTCCACCTCGGGCGCCAGGCGAAGCAGCATTCCGGCGGCCTGGGCCTCGGATTCGATCGGGATGTTCACGCGGACCCGGTCGCCTTCGGCCGGCGCGGCCACGTCGCGCAGCGCGCGCGCCACCGCAGCTCCGACGCGACGCAGGTCGGCCAGGCCGCGCGCGCTGGCCGCCACCTCGGCTTCGCCCGCGTACAGCTCCCGCTCGAAGCGCTGGACCGACTCCGCCCAGTACCTGGCCAGGTCGAAGCCGCGGGGCCGGACGCAACGGCCTTCCAGCACGCGCGCCGCGCCGATGTTGGAGACGCGGAAGGTGCGCAGCTTCTGCTCGCGTGCCGCCACCAGGTACCAGGCGCCGGCCTTCAGCACCAGCCCGAGCGGATGCACCACCTGCTTCGCAGCGCGGGTCCAGCTCTCGTAGGCGATCTCCAGCTGCCGCTCGTCCCAGACGGCGGCGGCGACCGTGGCCAGGTGCGCCGTCGTGTCGGGCTCGCGGTACCACTCGATGGGGTCGAGGTGCAGGCGCGTGCTCACGCGCCCCGCGGCGCCGCGCATCGCGGCCGGCAAGGCGGCCTGCAGCTTCAGCTGCGCGCTTTGCACCTGCGCGCCGAGCCCCAGGTCGGCCGCGGGCCCCGGCAGCCCCGAGAGGAACACCGCCTCGGCTTCGGCCGGCGTGAAGCCGGTGAGCGTCGTCTTCCATCCCGGCAGCAGCTGGAAGCCGCCGGCGCGTCCGCGCTCGGCGTAGACCGGCACGCCGGCGGCGGTAAGTTCGTCGATGTCGCGGTACAGCGTGCGCACCGAGACCTCCAGCGCGGCGGCCAGCTGCGGCGCCGCCATGCGGCCGCGCGTCTCCAGCAGCATCTGGATGGTCAGGAGTCGGCTGGCACGCATGGCCGGCAGTCTACGGCCAAATCCTGCCGCGCCTTGTCAGGTATTCCGCCGCACACTGCCGCCATGGATGCACTCTGGCTCTTCGCCCTCCTCGTTTTCGGAATCGTCGCCCTGCCCGGCATGGACATGGCATTCGTGCTTTCGAGCACGCTGGCCGACGGCCGCCGAGGCGGCTTCGCGGCGCTGGCAGGCATCGTCGCGGGCGGCATCGTCCACGTCGCCATGGGAACGCTCGGCATCGGCCTGCTGCTGCAGGCGTGGCCGGCGGCTTTCAACGCGCTGCTGGTCACGGGTGCCCTGTACGTAGGGTGGATCGGCTGGAACCTGTGGCGGCAGCCCGGGGCGCTGGGCGAGGTCGATGCGGGCGCGTCGCGCCCGGCGAGCCGGACCTTCCTGCGCGCGCTGGCGACCTGCCTGCTCAATCCCAAGGCCTACGTGTTCACGGTGGCGGTGTTCCCGCAGTTCATGCGGCCGGAAAACGGTCCGCTGCTCGCGCAGGCGATCGCCATGAGCGCGATCTGCGCCTTTGCGCAAGTCACGGTCTACGGCGGGGTGGCGCTCGGCGCGGCGGGATTGCGGCAGCGGCTCGTGCACTCCGCCAGTGGGCAGCTGGCGATGGGCCGTGGAGTGGCGTTGCTGCTGGTGGCCACCGCGGCATGGGCGCTGTGGCACAGCTGGCAGCGCGTGTGAGCTGCCGCCTCAGGTCTTCAGCCGGTACCCCGTCTTGAAGATCCAGGTCACGCCCGCCAGGCAGGCCGCCATGAAGAGCAGCGTCATTGCCAGGCTCACGCCCACGCCGACATCCGACAGGCCGTAGAAGCTCCAGCGGAACCCGCTCACCAGGTACACCACCGGGTTGAACAAGGTCACCTTCTGCCAGAACGGCGGCAGCATGTCGATCGAATAGAAGCTGCCGCCCAGGAAGGTGAGCGGCGTGATGATCAGCGTCGGGATGAACTGCAGCTTCTCGAACCCGTCGGCCCAGATGCCGATGATGAACCCGAGCAGGCTGAAGGTCACCGCGGTGAGCACGAGGAACAGCAGCATGAAGGCCGGATGCTCGATGCGCATCGGCACGAACAGCGCCGCGGTGCCCATGATGATCGCGCCCAGCAGGATCGACTTGGTCGCGGCCGCGCCGACGTAGCTGATGACGGCCTCCAGCGGCGACACCGGCGCCGACAGCAGCTCGTAGATGGTGCCGGTGAACTTCGGGAAGTAGATGCCGAAGGACGCGTTGGAGATGCTCTGCGTCAGCAGCGACAGCATCACCAGCCCCGGCACGATGAAGGCGCCGTAGCTCACCCCGCCCACTTCGGGAATGCGCGAGCCGATCGCCGAGCCGAACACGATGAAGTACAGCGCGGTGGACACCACCGGCGAGACGATGCTTTGCAGCAGCGTGCGGAAGGTGCGCGCCATCTCGAAGCGGTAGATGGCGCGGATCGCTTGCAGGTTCATGCGGCGGGCTCCCGGTGGACCAGGCTGATGAAGATGTCCTCCAGCGAGCTCTGCGCCGTCTGCAGGTCCTTGAAGGCGATGCCCTGCGCTTCCAGCGCCTGCATCAGCTCGGAGATGCCGGAGTGTTCGCTCTTGGCGTCGTAGGTGTAGGTGAGCGCGTTGCCGCCCTGGGCGAGCTCCAGCCCTTCGGTGGCCAGCGCAGACGGAATCGCCGCCAGCGGCTGCGCGAGTTGCAGCGTGAGCTGTTTCTTGCCCAGCTTGCGCATCAGTTCGGCCTTGTCCTCCACCAGGATGATCTCGCCCTGGCGGATCACGCCGATGCGGTCGGCCATCTCCTCGGCCTCGTCGATGTAGTGCGTGGTGAGCACGATGGTCACGCCCAGGTCGCGCAGCTGGCGCACCAGCTTCCACATCTCGCGCCGCAGTTCCACGTCGACGCCCGCGGTGGGCTCGTCCAGGAACAGCAGCTGCGGCTCGTGCGACAGCGCCTTGGCGATCAGCAGGCGCCGCTTCATGCCGCCCGACAGCGTGCGGATCATGTTGTCCTTCTTGTCCCAGAGCGAGAGCGACTTCAGGACCTTCTCGATGTGCGCCGGGTCGGCCTTGCGCCCGAACAGGCCGCGGCTGAACGAGGTGGCGTTCCACACCGTCTCGAACGCGTCGGTGGTCAGCTCCTGCGGCACCAGCCCGATGAGCGAGCGGGCGGCGCGGTAGTCGGCCACGATGTCGTGGCCGTCCACGGTGACCTTGCCGCTGCTGGCATTGACGATGCCGCAGATGATGCTGATCAGGGTGGTCTTGCCGGCCCCGTTGGGGCCCAGCAGGGCGAAGATCTCGCCGCGGCGGATCTCCAGGTCGACGTTCTTCAGCGCACTGAAGCCGGAGGCGTACCGCTTGGACAGCCCCGAGATGGAAAGGATCGCGTCGCGCATGGGGCGCGACGATACCGCATCGTCAGCAATGCAGCTTGCCGTAGCGGATCTTGGCGTTCAGGAAGTTCTTTTCCTGGGCCGCGGTCGGCGGCTGCGGCAGCTTGTCCAGCGCGGCCTTCTCGTCCGCCAGGGTCTGGTCCAGCGCATTGCACTCCTCGCGCTTCTCCGGCGGCAGCGACTGGCGCTGCACGCGCCGCGCCCGGTCCTGCGAGGGCACGGCGTTGCGGTCGCTGGTCTTCGCGTGCGGGGCGCCCACTTCGCGCGCGCCCGGGCAAGGCACCTGGCTGTAGGTGACGCCGTTGCGCGTGGTGCACTTGTAGGCGGTCTGGGCACCGGCCTGGCTCGCGCCCAGCGCGAGCACGCAGGCGGCGGCGACGCCCCAAAGTCCCTGGTTCATGACGACTGCTCCCAACATTGGAGGCATCGTACCGGCCGCCGCCTTGCCTTCCCCGGCACAGGCGATGCATGGCGCCCGCCGGCGGACAACCGGGCCGCGCCGTTGCCTGCGGTTACGCCTGGACGCCCGCGACGTCGTCGGCGGGCGACACCGGCGCCGGCGGACGCGCTTCGGCGGGCAGGCCCCCGCTCGGCGCGGACGGCCGCTTGCGCCGCGCGTACAGCTCCAGCACGCCCGCGCCCAGGCCGGCCAGCGCCACCAGGACCATCAGCACCGGCCCCGCGAAAGGAATGCGGGCCACCACCATCAAGAGCAGCAGCGCCGCGGTGAACCACCCCAGGGTGGGCCCGAAAGCTTGCGGCGCCGGCAGGCGGAAGGCCGGCGGCAGCATGCGCGCGACGAAGAGCACGCTCACCACGAAGCCCAGGAGCAGCGCCACCGGATACAGCGCCAGGATCGCGAAGGCGACCGGGATGCCCAGCACGGTGACGAACAGCAGCACCGCCAGCATCGGCAGCGCCAGCAGCGTGGCCAGGCCCAGGCCGAACGCCGTCCACGGCGTGGAGCGCACGCGCTGGGCCGCGGCTGCGCCGAATGCGGGCGCGGCCAGCAGGAACAGCGCGGCGACCGCCAGCACGCCGAGGAAAGCAAGGATGCCGCCGACCCAGCCACCGCTGCCGCTGCGATGGCTGATGCGCACCGTGTGGCGCTCCCGCGCGGGCGGCGCGGCGCGCTCGTCGCGCGTCACGTTGCCGTTCACCTGCGCCCCGTCGGCCCGCACCGGCTCGTGGCCGGACACGTAGCGCAGGTTGCCGTCGATGCGCGCCTGCGGTCCGAGCTCGATGGTGTCCGCCGTCAGGACTGCATCGCCCTTGACCTCGCCGTTGATCACGATCCGCTCGGCCTTCACGTCGAGTTCGTCCTCGATGCGCCCGGCAATCGTCACCTTGCTGCCGAACAGCCGGGCCCCACGGCCGACCACCGTGCCCGGCTCCAGGCTGATGTTGCCGCCCATCACCAGCAGCTCGCCGCCGACCGTCGCATCGATGCGGACCTTGCCGCCCGCGATGCGCAGGTCGTCGCCGATGGGTGCGCGCACCTCCACCGCGCCGCCGGCCAGGTTGGCGTCGCCGGAAATCGGATGGGTGATGAAGACGTCGCCGCCCGCCGCCGTGTAGTCGCCTTGCACCGGCGCGCTGGTGCGCACCTCGCCGGCGGCGGTGTAGACGTTGCGTTCGGCCAGCGCCGGCCCGGCGCAGGCAAGCGTTGCAGCCACCAGCAGCAGGCGAAGGCGTGACGAGGCAGGCATGGCGGACTCCCGGACGGACACGTCCGGCCACGGTGCCCGCAGCCCCATGCGCTGTCAAGAAGGCGCGGCCGTGGCGGCAAGCGGCCTGCCTCCCCACGCGCGCCTCGAGTCACATGCCGGACCGTTACAACTTGCCTGCGGAGAACTATCGTTCGCCTCGAGGCTTCTTCTCGCCGTACTGCCGAGGCAAGGCCGGCGAATAGGGTGTCGTTTTGAGAACAAATTGGCGGGAAACCGCAAGAGGAGCCCTTGCGGTTTGCAACGGATTGATACACATTGGGAACAAATCCCTATGTCCCTGTCCCGCGTTACCTGCATCGACCTCCACACCATGCTCCCCGATGAGCGGGAGGCGCTCGCGCGCCAGCTCTATGGCGTGCATGCCCAGATCTTTTCGGGACTCGATTTCGAGGGCTTCCGGAAATACGTGGTGGAGCGGCCCAGCTGGCATACCTGGATCTACATCCGCCACAACCAGCAGAACCAGCTGGTGGGCTACACGGCGCTGCACGAGTTCCGCCTGAAGATGAAGGGCAAGCCGGCCACGGTGATCCGCCTCGAAGCCGGCACCCTGCCCAGCGCCCGCGGCCGCGACCTGACCATGGTCTACGGCCTTTTCCGCCTGCTGCGCATCTGGATGGCGCACCCCTTGCAGCGCCTGTGCATCTTCGCGGCGCTCACGCATCCGAGCAGCTACACCTTCCTGGCCCGCTACGCGCCGGTGATCTTCCCGCACACCAGCGTGGAAGAAGTGCCGCCGTCGGTGATGGGCGCCATGGAGGAACTGGCCGAGGGCTTCGGCCTGGAGAAGGTCGACGACGCGAATCCCCTGCTGCGCCGCGTGGACTGGGTGACGCTGGAAACCGAAAGCGACCGCCAGCGCTGGCAGACCAGCGCCCGCGAGGACACCCGCTTCTACATCGCCAACAACCCGGGCTATCCGCAAGGCACCGGCCTCGTGACGCTGATCCCGGTGACCGGCCCGATCCTGATCCGCTCGATGCTGCGCTTCATCCGCGCCCGCGCCGGCCGCATCACCAAGGTGGCGATGGGCCGCTGAGGCCCTCACGCGGGCGGCAAGGTAAACCAGAAAGTCGCGCCGGCGCCCGGCGCTCCCTCCGCCCACACCCGTCCGCCCATGCGCGTGACCGCGCGCGCCACGGTCGCGAGACCGATGCCCTTGCCGGGGAATTCGTCGTGGTCGTGCAGCCGCTGGAAGGTCCCGAACAGCCGGTCGGCATAGGCCATGTCGAAGCCGGCGCCGTTGTCGCGCACGAAGAACTCGCCGCGCTGCGACACGCCGCCGACCTCGATCTGCGCGCCTGACGTGCCCGCCGTGAACTTCCACGCATTGCCCACCAGGTTCTCCAGCACCGAACGCAGCAGGCGCAGGTCGCCCGAGGCCGCCATGTGCGGCTGCACCCGCCAGGCCACGCGCCGCTGCGGGTGATCGGCCTGCAGCCGCTGCAGGATGTGCGTGGCCATTTCGCTCAGGTTCACGGCCGAGCGGATCATCTCGACCTCGGACACCTGCGCCAGGTCCAGCAGGCCCTCGATCAGGTCGGTCATGGTGTCGGCATTGGCGCGGATGCGCGCGAGGTAGTGGCGCCCCCGCTCGTTGCCGGCACCGACGGCCTCCTCCAGCAGCCTGGCGAACGACTGGATGCGCTGCAGCGGGGACTGCAGGTCGTGCGAGACGGAATAGGCAAAGGCCTGCAGCTGCTCGTTGGCCAGCCGCAGCGCCGCGGCGTTGGCGGTCATCTCGGTGATGTCGGCGTCGATGCCCACCCAGAACAGGATCTCGCCGCGCTCGTCGCGCACCGGCACCGCGCGGTAACTGGTGGTGTGCCAGGCGCCGTCGCGCCCGCGCAGCCTGCGGGTGCCGGCATAGACGCCGCCGGTGGCGCGCGCCTGCGCCCAGTTGCCGCGCACTTCGGCCACGTCGTCCGGGTGCACCAGCTGCAGCCAGTCGTAGCCGTGCCACTGCGGCGGGGCGCCGCCGGCCAGCTCGTACCAGGCGCGGCTGAAGAACGTGACGCCGCCCTGGGGGTCGACCGTCCAGAACGGCAGGGGCGCCTGTTCGGCCAGCGTGCGGAACAAGGCCTCCTGCCGCTCCAGTTCGCCGGTGCGCAGCGCGATCTTGCCTTCCAGGCCGGCATTGAGCTCGCGGATCTCCTCCAGCATGCGCACGCGCTGGGTGATGTCCTGCTGCGCGCCCTGGATCGCCACCACCTGGCCGTCTGCGCCCCGCAGCGGCTGGCCGATGGAGCGCAGCCACACGTGGCGGCCTGTGGCCGTGACCATCTCCACTTCGACGTCGAAGGGCTTGCCTTCGTCCATGCAGGCCTGCAGCGCCTGCAGGCTGGACTCCAGCGAGCGCGGCGCGAACATGGCGATCACTTCCTGCATGGTGGGCTCGGCATCGGCCGGCAGGTCGAGGATGGCGGCCGCTTCCTCGGACCAGCGCACGCGGCCGCTCGCGAGTTCGACCGACCAGCCGCCCATGCGCGCGAGCCGGCTGGCGATCTTCAGCAGGCTCGCCTGCGCCTGCATGCTGGCCTGCGCGCGCTTGAGGTCGTCGATGTCGGTCGCGGTGCCGTACCAGGCATAGCGGCGGTCGTCGTCGCTGTCGGGGACCGGCACCGCGCGCAACAGGTGCCAGCGCCAGGCCCCGTCGCGGGAGCGCAGGCGCATCTCGAGCTCCATCTGCTCGCGCATGTCCAGGGCCGCGCCCAGGCGTTCGACGACTTCCTCCGCGTCGTCCGGGTGCAGCACCTGGCGCCAGCGGACGCCCATCGCTTCTTCCGGCGGCAGGCCGGTCACTTCCTGCCAGCGGCGGCTGATGAAGGTGACGCCCCCCTGCGCGGCGGCGGTGAAGACGATCTGCGGCATCGCCTGCGCGAGTTCGGCAAAGCGCTTTTCGGTCTGCTCGCGCCGGCGCGCCTGCCGCAGCAGCTGGCGCGTGAGCGTCGCCGCCAGCAGCGCCCCCGCGGCCCAGCCGATGCCGGCCAGCAGCGCGAAGCGCCGCCACGGCGCCAGCAGTTCGTCGTAGCCCGAACCCACCGCCACCAGCAACTGCGGATACGGCCCCAGCACGCGGTAGGCCACCACGCGCTTCACGCCATCGACCGGGCTGGCGCGCACGAAGACGCCGCGCGGCGCGGCCGGCAGGTACTGCCGGAACAAGGGCGTCTGCGCGAAGTTGCGGCCCATCGCGGCTTCGTCCGGCGGGCTGCGCACCATCATCTGGCCGTTGCGGTGGTACAGCACCACCGCGCCGCTGGCGCCGAGGTCGATGCCGCGCCAGGGCTGCTCGAAGTAGCCCGGCTCCACGGCGGCCGTGATGACGCCGCGGACGCTGCCGTCGGCACGGCGCAGCGGGCGCGAGGCGCTCAGGAGCCAGGAGCCGGTGGTGCGGCTGCGCACCAGCGGGCCGATGAAGTACTCGGTGGCGGGGCTGCGCTGGTAGACCTGGAAGTACTCGCGATCGGAGAGGTCGAGGCCGAGGGTGGCCTCGTCCGAATCGAACATGACGCGGCCGCCCGGCCCCAGCACCCAGATCGCCCGCACGTACGGAAGGTCCTGGAGTTGCGCGCGCAGCATGGCACGGGCCGAATCGGCGTCGAGCGTGCCGGCCTGGTCCAGCAAGTCGAGCCGGGTGGACGCGAGCTGCAGCCGCGCGTCCACCGACTGCAGCGTGCGCGTGGTCTGCTCGGCGATCACCTGCGACAGCGATGCGGTCTGGTCCTCGCCCATGCGCACCGCTTCGTTGTGCTGGAACACCAGCACCGACGCCAGCAAGGCGCCCGTCATCAGGGCGAAGCCCAGCACCAGCCGGGCGGCCCGCGGCACGCGCGCGGCAGACATCATCGTGACATTTTCCCTGCAAACGGCTGGCAGGCAGTCGAGCCGTAGTCCGACAGCCGGGTTGCGCACGCCGCTGCTGAAATGGGCACCCCTCATCCATGCAGGAGCCACAGCCATGTCGCAGCAAGCCATCATCCGGGGAGAAGTCTGCTTCCGTGCCGGCGACGGCGTGATGATGCCCATTCCTGACGGCCCGGTCTCCATCGAGGTCGCCGACGACAGCGTCACGCTGGGCTGGGAAGAAGGCGCCGGCAACGCCGTGTCGGCCGCGATCACGCGCGACGAATACGAGCGCTATCTCGAAGAAGGCAAGATCAAGGTCAGCCAGGACTGATGGCACCCATGCCGCAAGCCGCTGCCGTCGTCATCCTGCTGCTGGCCGTGGCCGCATCGCTCGCGGTGCGTCCGTGGCGGCTGCTGCGCGGCGGCGCACTGGCCACGCCCTTGCTGGCCGCGCTGGCCCTGCTGCCTTGGCTGTGGGCCTGGCCCGCGCTGGCCGGCATGCCGATGGCCTTGCAATGGTCGGCAGCGCCGCTGCTGGTGCTGCTGCTTGGCTGGCCGCTCGCGGTGCTGGCCCTGGTGGCGGCCGGCCTGGGCACGATGCTGGTGGCCGGCGCGAGCTTCGCGCAGGCCGTGGCGATGACGCTCTGGTCCGGCGTGTTGCCGGCGACCGCGATGCTCATTCTCGGCTACGCCATCCGCGCCATTTTCGGCACCAACCCGGCCAGCTACCTGGCCGGGCGTGCATTCGCAGCCCCGCTCGTGGCCCTGCTGTTCTGCGACGGGCTCGCGGCGGCTTTCGGCCATGGGCCGCTGGCCCAGGGCGGCGGCCTGCAATATGTCGCCGCCTTGCTGCTTTCGATGGGCGAGGCGGGATGGACGTGCGCCGTGGCGAGCGCGCTGGTGGCCTGCCGCCCCGAGTGGCTCGCGACCTGGTCCGACCGCCTGTACCTCAGCAGCGGCGCGACTCCCTCTCCCCTCAAAACAACCCGACCGCGGCGGCGGAATGGGACTGCATGGTAAGGTTCAGCGGATGTTTGCAGCCTTCTCCAGACTGATCGCCTTTTCGACGCTTTCCTGCCTGCTGCTGGCCCCCGTGCTGGCGCGGGCCGACACGGCCGCCGGCGCGAAGATGGTCCCCACCCGCGGCACGCCGGCGCAGGTCGAGGGCACCTGGTGCGGCATCGGCCTGCTGCACGAGTTCACCCTGCAGATCAACCAGCAGTACCAGGCCTTCGAGGCGCGCCTGTCGCGCAAGAACAAGGTGCGCGAGATCACCGGGCAGATCAAGGGCGACACGCTCATCACCGACCCGCAGCGCAACGTGGTCCTGGTGCTCAAGGCCATGAACGACGAGCTGCGCATCACGCAAGGCACCGGCCAGTTCGCCCTGGCGCAGGGCCAGGGTTTCGCGCGCGCGCGCAGCGGCGGTTGTAGCGGTACCTGAGCCGGCATGAGCTGGCTCTGGGTGCCCATCGTCCTGTTCGGGGCGCTGGCCCAGACGGCACGCAACGCGGCGCAACGCTCGCTGGTCGCCCAGGCCGGCACCCTCGGCGCCACGCTGGTCCGCTTCCTCTACGGCATTCCCTTCGCCGCACTCGCGGTCGCGGTGCTGCACGCGCTGCCCGCCACGGCGGCCCCGGTGCCGCACTTCCACGCGGGCTATTTCTTCTGGTTGGCCCTGGGCGCGCTGGGACAGATCGCCGCCACCGCCTTCATGCTGGTGGCGATGAAGGAGCGCAACTTCGTCATCGGCGTCGCCTATTCCAAGACCGACGCATTGCAGGTCGCGCTGTTCGGCACGCTGTTCCTGCGCGAGCTGCCCGGCTGGGTGACCCTGCTGGCGATGGCCCTGGCGACCGCGGGCGTGATCCTGCTTTCGCTGCCGCCCGGACGCGGCGGCGAGACGCGCGCCTGGACCGGCCGGGCGGCCTGGTTCGGGCTGGCCTCGGGCGCGGGCTTCGCGATTTCAGCGGTCGGCTATCGCGGGGCCGCGCTGCAGTTGCCCGGCGTGTCGGCGTGGTTGATCGGCGCCTGGGGCGTGCTGTTCGCGCAGGCCTTCCAGAGCGCGCTGCTGGGCGGCTGGCTGCTGCTGAAGGCGCCGCAGGCGCTGCGCGCGCTGGTGACCGCGTGGAAGGTGTCGATCGTGGCCGGCGGCGCGGGGGCGCTGGCATCGCTCTGCTGGTTCACCGCGTTCGCGCTGACCACGGCAGCCAACGTGCGCACGCTCGGCATGGTCGAAGTGGTGTTCAGCTATCTCGTCTCGCGCCGCCTGATGCAGGAGAAGCTCTCGCGCGCCGAACAAGGCGGGCTGGCGCTGGTGGGCGTGGGCCTCCTTTGCCTCGGCTTGGCGGTGTGACGGGCACCAATGAGAAAATGCGGGATGACCGATCCCGCCGCGGCTGACCGCGCCTTCTCCTCCCTTCCCCTCGCCGCGCCCGTGCTCGCCAACCTCGAGCGCCTGGGCTACGCCACCATGACGCCCATCCAGGCCGCGGCCCTGCCGCTGGCGCTGGCCGGGCGCGACCTCATTGCGCAGGCGCGCACCGGCAGCGGCAAGACCGCCGCCTTCGCGCTCGCCTTGCTGCAGCGCCTGGACACGCGCCGCTTCGACGTGCAGGCGCTGGTGCTGTGCCCGACCCGCGAACTCGCCGACCAGGTGACCACCGAGATGCGGCGCCTGGCCCGCGCCGAGGACAACATCAAGGTGGTGACGCTCGCCGGCGGCGTGCCGCTGCGCAACCAGGTCAACTCGCTGGCCCACGGCGCGCACGTCGTCGTCGGCACGCCGGGCCGCGTGCTCGATCACCTGGGCCGCGAAACCCTCCAGCTCGATGCGCTGAACACGCTGGTGCTCGACGAAGCCGACCGCATGCTCGACATGGGCTTCCACGACGACATGGTGGAGGTCACCAAGCGCTGCCCGAAGGACCGCCAGACGCTGCTGTTCTCCGCGACCTATCCCGAGGGCATCGCGGAACTGGCGGCGCGCTTCCTGCGCCAGCCCGCCACCGTGAAGGTGGAATCGCAGCACAGCGCCGCGCAGATCGAGCAGCGCTGGTACGAGGTGCGCGAGGACGAGCGCCTGCCGGCCGTCTCGCGCCTGCTGGACCACTTCCGCCCCGCCAGCAGCCTGGCCTTCTGCAACACCAAGGCGCAATGCAAGCAACTGGTGGAGCTGCTGCAGGCGCAGGGCTACAGCGCCCTCGCCCTCTACGGCGACCTGGAGCAGCGCGAGCGCGACCAGGTGCTGGTGCAGTTCGCCAACCGCAGCGCATCGGTGCTGGTGGCGACCGACGTTGCCGCGCGTGGCCTGGACATCGCGAGCCTGGCCGCTGTGATCAACGTCGACGTGACTCCCGACGCCGAAGTGCACGTGCACCGCATCGGCCGCACCGGCCGCGCGGGCGAAAGCGGGCTGGCGCTGAATCTCGCGAGCCTGGACGAAATGGGCGCGGTGGGCCGCATCGAACAGCTGCAGGGCGCGCCGTCGCAGTGGTATCCGCTGGCGGAACTGAAACCCGCGAGTTCCGAGCGGCTGCTGCCGGCGATGGCCACGATCCACATCCAGGGCGGTCGCAAGGAGAAGATCCGGCCGGGCGACGTGCTGGGCGCGCTCACGGCCGACCTCGGCTACAGCCGCGAGCAGGTCGGCAAGATCGACGTCAACCAGTTCTCGACCTATGTCGCGGTCGAGCGCGGCATTGCCCGCGAAGCGGCCAAGCGGCTGGACGGCGGCCGGATCAAGGGAAAAGGTGTGAAGGCCCGGCTACTTTGAGTAAAGCTTGCACGGCTCATAGGTTCCTACACGGAATGAGCATGGACACGCACGGGCGTTGAAGGTACAAGGAAGCAGCATTGCAGGCATTCGCGAGCACGCACATGACCTTCGGCACCCTGCTGTACCGCTACTTCTTCTTCGGCTGGCTGTTCAAGGACGTCAACCGGGGAAACGTGTTCGAGCGTTCGGCGGCCTGGCGCCACAACCGCCAGCAGGCCCGCTGGCTGCCCACCTACATGCGGCGCTGGCTGTGGTGCGGCATCGTGCTCTACGGCCTCGGCGGCATCGTCGAATGGCTGTTGCATGCCCCGGGCTTCTCCGTCCTCTTCTACGTGCCCAGCGCATTGAGCGTGCCGGTCAACGCCGTCATCGGCGCGGCGTGGGTGGGCCTGCGGGTGCTGCCGGCGCAGGTCTGAGCCCGCCTTCCTTCCCCTCTTCTTCCACGCCCAGTCCCGCCACGTTGCGGCGCGCGTGCTCCGCCAGGTAATCGACGAAGGCGCGCGTGCGCGCCGGCAGGAACTTGCGGCTCGGCAGCGCGGCCATCAGGCTGATGCGGTTGGTGATCCAGGGCGCCAGCACGCGCCGCAACTGGCCGCTGCGCAGCATCGGCGCCACCAGGTCGACGGCCTGGCTGCTGATGCCGGCGCCGTCGACCGTGGCGCGCAGCAGCGTGTCGGTGTGGTTGGCCATCAGCACCGACGGAACGTCGACTTCGATCCGGCGGTCGCCATCGGTGGGGTCGATCATCGCCATGGGGCGCAGCCGCATGCCGGGCATGCGCAGGCGCAGGCAGCGGTGCCGCATCAGGTCCTCGGGCTGCAGCGGTTCGCCGTGCGCGAGCAGGTAGCCCGGCGCCGCGCAGAAGATCGTCTCGGCATGGTGGATGGTCCGCACGACGGCCGTCGAATGCATCGGGAGCAGGTCGTTGACGACGGCCACGTCGTAGTCCTCCACGTTCGGGTCCGCCAGGTCCTCCACGTGCACGTCCAGCACGATCTCCGGATAGCGCCGCTGGAATTCCGCCACGGCCGGGCCCACCAGGTGCGTGGCCAGCACCGGTGATGCCAGCACGCGGACCGTGCCCGTCATCTCGCGCGAATGCGCGTGCACCATGGCGTCGGCCTCGTCGATCTCGCCCAGGATCGCGCGCAGCCGCCCCAGGTACACCTCGCCCGCGGGCGTCAGCGCCAGCCGCCGCGTCGTGCGCTGCAGCAGCCGCACGCCCAGGTGCTTTTCGAGGTCGCCCACCAGCCGCGTGACCACGGCAGGCGCCAGGTCGAGCTTGCGGGCCGCCGCCGCGAAGCCGCCCTCGTCCACCACCTGCTGGAACACCCGCATCGATTGAAGCCTGTCCATACACCTCTTCCTTACGCCTGATTATTGCGTAATCAGCAATACAAGCTTGAGTCTGACACTGTTTTTTGATCGGACTGCAAGGAATACAGTTCATCCATCGCCACCGACGCAGTCAACCAGAAAGCGCCCGGCGAGCGGACCCGACATGTCGCCGAGCCCGGACTCCTCAAGGAAAGCATCATGAAGACCTCTCGTATCGCCCTCGCCACCGCCGTCCTCGCCACCGCCGCTTTCGGCGCCATGGCCGATGAAGCCGACGGTTCCCAGTACGCCGTGCAGTTCAACGGCGCCAAGACCCGCGCCGAAGTGCAAGCCGAACTCGCGCAGTTCAAGCAAGGCGGCGTGAACCCCTGGTCCATCCAGTACAACCCGCTGAACAGCTTCCGTGGCGCCAAGACCCGGGCGCAAGTCCAGGGCGAGTACATCGCCAGCCGCGACGCCGTCGCCGCCTTCACCTCGGAAGACAGCGGCTCCGCTTACCTGGCGGCCCGCAAGCCGGTGGCGACGACGCAGTTCGCCGGCCAGCCCGCCGGCAACGCCGCCGAGTAATTCACGTCCAGGCCCCTCGCAACGCGGGGCCGCCTGCCTCGGCAGGCCGGGAAGCTGTATGCTTGTACAGTGATTCTCAAAGACAAGCTCGCGATCCTCGCCGACGCCGCCAAGTACGACGCCTCCTGTGCGTCGAGTGGCGGCGTCAAGCGCAATTCCCTCGACGGCCGAGGCCTGGGCTCCAACGAGGGCATGGGCATCTGCCACAGCTATGCACCCGACGGCCGCTGCATCTCGCTGCTGAAGATCCTGCTGACCAACTTCTGCCAGTACGACTGCCTGTACTGCGTCAACCGAGCCAGCAGCAACGTGCCGCGCGCCCGTTTCACCATCGACGAAGTGGTGCAGCTCACGCTCGACTTCTACCGCCGCAACTGCATCGAGGGCCTGTTCCTTTCCAGCGGCATCATCCGCAGCCCCGACTACACGATGGAACAGGTGGTGGAGGTGGCGCGGCGCCTGCGCGAAGAGCATGACTTCCGCGGCTACATCCACCTGAAGACCATTCCCGACGCCGCGCCGGAACTGCTGCAGCGCGCCGGCCGCTACGCCGACCGGCTGTCGATCAACATCGAGCTGCCCACCGAGCAAGGCCTGGGCGCGCTGGCGCCGGAGAAGGACGGCGCGGCGATCCGGCGCTCGATGGCGCGTCTCCGCGTGCACATCGACGACGCGAAGGGCGAAGCGCGCGATGCAGCGCGCATTCCCATCGCGTCCGTGCCCGGCGCGAAGCCGGCGCGCGCGAAGGCGCAGGCTTTCGCCGCCGCCGGCCAGAGCACGCAGATGATCGTGGGCGCGGACGGCGCCGACGACGCGACCATCCTCTCCACCAGCGCGCAGCTCTATGGCGCCTATCGCCTCAAGCGCGTCTACTACTCCGCCTTCAGCCCCATTCCCGACGCCGCATCCGCGCTGCCTCTGCAGGCGCCGCCGCTGGTGCGCGAACACCGCCTCTACCAGGCCGACTGGCTGATGCGCTTCTACGGCTTCGAGGCGGGCGAGATCGCGTCGGAGCGCTCGGGTGGCATGCTGCGGCTGGAGGTCGATCCGAAGCTGGCCTGGGCGCTGGCGCATCCCGAGAAGTTTCCGGTGGACGTCAATCGCGCGCCGCGCGAACTGCTGCTGCGCGTGCCCGGGCTCGGCGTGAAGGCGGTCGATCGCCTGCTGCTGGCCCGCCGCGTGCGGCGCGTGCGCTCCGAGGACCTCAAGCGCCTGCACGTGCCGGTGGCCAAGGTGCTGCCCTTCGTGCTGTTGCCGGACCACCGGCCCGCCCCGCAGGCCGCCGTGACCGCCGCAGCGGCGCGCCCCGCGCCCGCGTTGCAGGGCGCGCTGTTCTGAAGCCATGCTGGTCCGCCTCGCCAGCGAAACCGACCTGGCCGGCTTCCGGCAGGAAGCGCGCGCCTTGCTGGCCCGCGGCGTGCCGCCGTCGGAGGTGGTCTGGGCGGCGGAATCCGGGCAGGACGACCTCTTTGCCGAGGACGTGCCCGCACCCGCCGGCGAGCCGCGCGCCGCTGCCGTCACCGTGTCGGTGCCGGCCGCTTTCCTCGAGTTGTGCAACACCGTGGTGCTGCACATCGACCCGCAGCGCTTCGCCCTGCTCTATCGCCTGCTCTGGCGGCTGGCGCGCGAGCCCGGTTTGCGCCACGATCCGCTCGACGCCGACATGCTGCAGGCGCGGCAGCTCGCGCAATCGGTGCGGCGCGACATCCACAAGATGCACGCCTTCGTCCGCTTCCGCACGGTGGCCGACGACGACCCGTCGGGCGAGCCGCTGCACGTGGCGTGGTTCGAGCCCGAGCACCACATCGTCGAAGCGAATGCTCCGTGGTTCAAGCGCCGCTTCGCCAACATGCGCTGGGCGATCCTCACGCCCCGGCGCTGCGTCGCGTGGGACCGGCGCGAGCTGCACTTCCTTCCCGGCGCCGGCCGCGATGCGGCGCCGCCGCCCGATGCCGGCGAGCAGCTCTGGCTCACGTACTACCAGAGCATCTTCAATCCGGCGCGCCTGAAGCTGCGGATGATGCAGCAGGAGATGCCGCGCAAGTACTGGCGCAACCTGCCGGAGGCGCAGCTGATCGCGCCGCTGGCGGCGCAGGCGCAGGAGCGCAGCGGCCGCATGCTGGAAGCGCCGGCCACCATTCCCTTGAAGCGGATTCCCCTGTTCGCGGCCGTTCCGCAAGCGCCGGCCGGGCCTGGCCTGCCCGCGCTGAACGAGGCGATGCAAGCCTGCCGCGCCTGCCCGCTCGGCGCGACCGCCACGCAAGCGGTGCCCGGCGAAGGTCCGCTGCAGCCCGGGCTGATGTTCGTCGGCGAGCAGCCCGGCGACCAGGAGGACCTGCGCGGGCGCCCCTTCGTCGGCCCGGCCGGCCAGTTGCTCGATCGTGCATTCACGCAGGCCGGCATCGCGCGGCAGGAAATCTTCGTCACCAACGCCGTGCGGCACTTCAGCTTCGAACTGCGCGGCAAGCGGCGCATCCACAAGACGCCGCAGCAGCAGGAGGCCGATGCCTGCCGCCACTGGCTGGAGCACGAGATCGCGCAGGTCCAGCCGCGGGCGCTGGTCGCACTGGGAGCGACCGCGGCGCGCGCGCTGCTCGGGCGTGCCGTGCCGGTGCTGAAGGAACGCGGGACCTGGCACGCCCGCGGCGACGGCCTGCAGGTTCTGGTGACGCTGCACCCTTCCGCCCTGCTACGAATGCCTTCGGAGCAATTGCCGGCCGCTTTTGATGCTTTCGTTGGCGATTTGCGGCGCGCGGCAGCCGGTCCCGCGCCGGTAGCTGGCTGAGCCGCGTGCATCTGGTGACGCAGCTTTGCACAAGCGAACGCTGCGCGACGCAGGCTGGACATTTCCGGGGCGCACCATGCATGCATCGGAATAGGAGCAGTACCCCATGAAGAAATCAGCCCTCGTTTGCGCCGTGCTCGCAGGCACCCTCGGATTCGGCACCCTGGCCTCGGCCCAGGACTGGCGCGGCCGCCGTGACGGCGACCAGCGCACGGAACAGCGCCATGACCGCCAGGACCGCCAGGATCGCCAGGAGCGCCACACGCGGCGTGACGGCGACCGCAACTGGAACGGCGGCACGGCGTACCGCCAGCCGGCCCAGGTGTACAACCAGCCGCGCGCTGTCTACAACCAGCCGCGCTACGAGTACAACCAGCCGCGCTACGTCTACAACCAGCCCAGCTACGGCTACTCCCAGCCGCAGTACTACGGCCATACGCAGCGCTACTACCGCGGCGGTTACCTGCCGCGCCAGTACCTGGCCAGCAACTACTACGTGAACAACTGGCAGGCCTATCCGGGGCTGTACGCCCCGCCCTACGGCTACCAGTGGGTGGACACGGGCGGCGACTTCGTGCTGGCGGCCATCGCTACCGGCCTGATAGCCAACCTGCTGGCGCACTGACCGTCAGGAACCGCCCCGCGCCAGCCGCATCTCGTTGGCGCCCTGGGCGGCGCCGCTGCCGGGGACCTGCTCCCCGGCGCGGTCGCGCACGGCGTCCAGGCGCTCCAGCAGCCGCTCGGGGGCATCCGCTCCCAGGCCGATGTAGGCGCCCTGCGTCAGCGTGATGTTCGCGGCTTCGAAGCCGCCGGCGCCCGCGCACAAGGTCGTGCGCGTCGGCGCGCCTTCGCCGGCCAGCACCAGCATCGCCGGCACCACCGCCTCGGGCCCGAAGGCATCCAGCATGTCGGGCGGAAACAGCTCCTCGGTCATGCGCGTGACGGCCGTCGGCGCCAGGCAGTTCACGCGGATGCCGTGCTTCTCGCCCTCGATGGCCAAGGTCTGCATCAGCCCCACCAGCGCCAGCTTGGCCGCCCCGTAGTTCGCCTGGCCGAAGTTGCCGTACAGGCCCGACGAGGACGTCGTCAGCACGATCCGCCCGTACTTCTGCTGCTGCATCAGCGGCCACAGCGCCTTGCAGCAATGCACCGCACCCATCAGGTGCACGTCGAGCACCAGGCGGAAGTCCGCCAGGTCCATCTTGGCGAAGCTCTTGTCCCGCAGGATGCCGGCGTTGCTCACGAGCACGTCGACCCGGCCCCAGGCGTCGATCGCCTGCTTCACCATGGCCTGCACCGCCGCGAAGTCGGTCACCGACGCGCCATTGGCGAGCGCCTCGCCGCCGGCCGCCCGGATCTCGTCCACCACCGCCTGCGCCGCCTTCACCGAACCGCCTGAGCCATCCACCGTCCCGCCCAGGTCGTTGACCAGGACCCGCGCACCGCGCCGGGCCAGCGCCAGCGCGTGCTGGCGGCCCAGCCCGCCGCCGGCACCGGTCACAATCGCCACCCGGCCTTGGAAATCCAAATGCATCGTCGTTCCACAGAAATTGAAGCGTCGACGAATGTAGCCCAGGATCGTGCCTGAGGCCTTTTTGCACGGCGTCCCCCCTCTGTCGGATTGACGCCAGCTCGGCAGTTGCTCATCATTGCTACAACAACAAGTGCGACTCCCCGCGGGAGGCGCACGCCATCGGAGTCGGACATGGGAATTTTCGGGCGAATCATGGGCAAGGGCGAGCCGTCCAAGCCCGCCGGCTCCAGCCGCAGCGGCAGCAACAGCAAATCGCCGGTCAACAGCACGCAGTTCGCGCCGTCGCAGGCGGCCAACTCGCGCGACCCCGCCACCAGCGTGCACGCCGTGCGCAAGGAAGTGCTCAAGCTGGTGATGCGCGAGACGCTCAACCGCAACGGCATTCCCGAAAACTGGCTGTCGGCCGACCTCCTGCGCACCAACAGCGCCCGGCGCGAGCAGGGCATCCACGTGCGCCTGCTGCTGCGGCACTGGGACCCGCGCCTGATGCAGCACGGCGTGGCGCTCGAGCAGGAGTTCTACAAGCGGTTGCTGGCGCTGGACCCGACCGCGCCGAACTGGCTGATGGGGTTCTCCTGGCAGTTCGCGATGGAGGACCTGTCGGCCTGCCCGCCCCTGCCGCATCCAGGCTCCTGGACCGCCCCGACGCAAGCCCAGGCGGGCGACGACCGGCCCACCACCCGCGCCGGCGACATCATCGAAGGCCCGGTGATGATCCCGCAGACGCAGGACGAGGTGCGCGCCGACCTCGAGCGACTGCTCGCGCTGCGCGACGAAGACATGAAGCAGCACGGCGACGGCTTCGCGCCGACGCGCCCGGTGCAGCTCTAGGCCGCACGGGCCTTCCAAGCATTCCCGCGGCCGTGTCTTCGCGCCGCTTCGCCTTTCTGCTCTCCGCCTGGCTGGCGCTGTGGCTGCTCGCCGGCCCCGCCGGCGCGCGCACGGGGCCGGTTCGAGATGGGGCCCTGGACCTCGACGCCCGCTCGGCCGCCAGCGAGGTGATCGAATTGCGCGGGGACTGGGGCTTCACCTGGCGGCGCTTCCTCGACCCCGACCAGCCGGCAAGTGCCGGCGCCACCGCGCCCGTGCCGTCCAACTGGAACGCGGTCACGGCCGGCGGCAAGCCGCCCGGCACCGACGGCTACGGAACCTACACCACACAGATCAATTGCCCGGCCGGCCAGCAGATGGCGCTGGTGGTGCCGGCGCAGCGCACGGCGATGAGCCTGTACGTCAACGGCCGGCTGGCGGCCAGCCAGGGCGAGCCCGGGAACACGGCCGCAGTGGCGCACCCGGCCATCGGCAGGCGCGCGGTGCTCACCGACAGCTTCCCCTGCCCGCTGCGCATCGTCGCGCACGTCTCCAACTACGAGCACCGCGCCGGCGGCATGGTGCGCGCGCCGGTGCTGGGCCCGCTGGAGGCGCTGTCGGCGCGCTTCAACCAGAACCTGGCGCTGGACACCATCCTGCTGGGCGCCTACCTGATGCTGGGCGTGTCGCCGGTGATCTTCTGGCTGGGCCGGCGCAAGGATGCGGCGCCGCTGTTCGCAGGCCTGTTCTGCCTGGCGCAGATGGTCTACGCCGACATGACGGGCGAACGCCTGCTGCTGCAGCTGCTGGGCCCCGAGACGCCGTGGGAGGCCTACCTGCGTTCCGAGTACCTGGCCTGGTTCGCGTCGATGGCCTTGTTCCCGGTGATGGTCGACCGGCTGTTCCCGCGCACCTTGCATCCCGCAGCCGTGCGTCTGTGCGTGGCGCTGTGCGGCCTCGGCGCGATGGTGGTGGCGGTGACCTCCTCGCGCACCTTCAGCGAACTGGTGCTGTTCGGCCAGGTGGTCGGCGCGGCGATGGGCCTGTACATCACGGTCTCGCTGCTGCGCGTGGCCCGCCATGGCCGCACGGATGCCGGCGTGCTGCTGGCCGGCATGGGCTTCCTGCTGCTGGTGCTGGTGTTCAACCTGCTGCAGTTCTACACCGGCATCGCGCTCAAGACCTTCACGGCCTTCGGCCAGCTCTGCTTCGTGTTGTCCGCGCCCATGGTGCTGCTGCGGCGCCTGGCCCGCGCGCTGACCGCGGAGGAACTGCGCAGCACCGAGCAGCGCGAGAAGGTCGACCTGCTGGTGCGCACCACGCAGGCAGGCATCCTGGACTGGGACGACACCCGCAACCTGCGGCGCTATTCTCCGCGCTTGCTGGAGATCCTGGGCTACCCGGCCGGCACGGACACCGACGGCGAGGGCTTCCCGGATTTCTTCGGCCACCTCCATCCGGACGACCGCGGCCGCGTGCTGGACCTGTTTCGCAACCAGCTGCGCGACCGCTCGGTGAAGGGCGGCGAGCTGCGTCACGAGCCCCTCGAATACCGGATGCTGCGCCGGGACGGCAGCTCGGTGTGGGTGCATGCGGAGGCCATCAGCATCCGCGGCGACGACGGCCGCACGCTGCGCTACATCTGCTCCGTCCTCGACATCACGGAGCACCGCGCGCTGGCCGAGCGCCTGCAGCGGCAGAACGCGGCGCTCGCCGAGAACGCGCGCCTGCGCGAGGACGTGGAGCGCATGTCGCGCCACGACCTGAAGACGCCCTTGAACAGCATCATCGGCGTCGCGCGGCTGCTGGCGGAAGACGCCAGCCTGCAGGCGGAGCACCGCGAGCTGCTGGCGATCACCGAGCGCGCGGGCTACCGCATGCTGGAGATGGTGAACCTGTCGCTGGACCTCTCGCGCATGGAGCTGGGCACCTACGACTTCCGGCCGCAGGCGGTGAACCTCGTGGACGTGGTGAGCCGGGTGATGCTCGACTTGCACAGCCTGGCGGAGTCGTCCGGCGTGCGCGTGCGGCTCGACCAGGCCTTCAGCCGCCCCGTCTACGCCCGCGCCGAGGAGCTGCTTTGCTACTCGATCCTGGCCAACCTGCTGAAGAACGCGATCGAGGCCACGCCCGCCGGCGGCATGGTGCGCGTGGGCATCGTCCCCGGCGACCCGGTGCAGCTGCGGCTGCGCAATCCCGGCCGCGTGCCCGAGGCGGTGGCGGGGCGCTTCTTCGACAAGTACGTGACCGCGGGCAAGAGCGGCGGCACCGGCCTCGGCACCTACTCGGCCCGCCTGATGGCGCGGGTGCAGGAGGGCGAGCTGGAGATGACCACCGGCGACGACGGCACCGTTCTCACCCTCAGCCTGCGCGCGCTGGGCGCCGAGCAGCTGCCCGTGGCCGGCGCGCACCTTGCCAGTACGCTGGGCCGCGCGCCGCAGCCGGCCGCGGTGGCGCTGGCCGATTTCGCGCCGCGCCGCGTGCTGCTGGTCGACGACGACGAATACAACCGCCTGCTGCTCCTGCGCTACCTGCCCTCGCCGCCGTTCACCGTGGACACCGCGGCCAACGGGCGCGCCGCCACCGAGGCCTTCGTGCGCCATTGGCCGGACATCGTGCTGATCGACATGGAGATGCCGGTGATGAACGGGCTGGAGGCCGTGGCGTGGATGCGCGAGCGCGAGCGCCAGGACGGCCGCCCGCCCTGCGTGGTGCTGATGATGTCGTCCAACGACGACCAGGCATCGATCCGCCGCGGCCTCGCCGCCGGCAGCAACCGCTACCTGACCAAGCCTTTCACGCGGGAGACGCTGCTGGCGACCTTGCACGAGCTGGACACGGGGGCGGCACCGGCCCAGGTGCCGCTGCAGCTGGAAGCACCGGCGCGTGCCGAAGACAAGCCACCGGCCGCGCCAGATGCGCCAGTGCCAGTCGATGCGGAACTGCTGAAGGAAGTGCCGGCCTTCCTGGAGTCGCGCCGCGCCATGGCGGCAACCATGGCGCAGGCGCTCGCCGCCGGTGACCGCACCCAGCTGCGCTCGGTGGCCCACCGGGCGGCGGGCGGCCTGGCCTTGTTCGGATTCCAGTGGGCCGCCTGGCAAAGCCGGCGCATTTCGCACCAGGCCGCGGCCGGCGAGGCGCAGGCGCTGGAGCAGGAGATCGCGCGCCTGCGGGAGCACCTGGAGTCGGTGCGGGTGCGCTGAGGGCAAACAAAAGCGGCCCGCAGGCCGCTTGGACTCAACGCCGGCGGTATTGCGGCGGCGGGGGCGAACCGGGGTTGCGGTTCGGCAGGTGGCGGAACATGATCCGGCCCTTGGTCAGGTCGTACGGGGACAGCTCCAGGCTCACCAGGTCACCCGCGATGATGCGGATGTGGTTCTTGCGCATCTTGCCGCCCGTGTAGGCCACCAGTTCGTGGCCGTTGTCGAGGATCACGCGATAGCGCGAATCCGGCAAAATCTCGGCCACCCGGCCGTTCATCTCGATCAGTTCTTCCTTCGCCATATCCCGCGATTGTAGCCGGATCAGGTGGAAAGCGCCGCAACACGCGCCAACTCCGTGCGCAGCCATTGAATGCCGCGATCGGCCCCGGCCCTGGCATCCCAGCACAGCAGCGACTGGTAAGCAGGCAGCGCGAAAGGCACTTCCTGGATGTGCAGGCGATCGGCGAACGCCCGGGCCACCCGGCCTCCGAGCACCGCCGCGTGGTCGCTGTGTTGCAGCTGGTGGACGATCTGGCCGAAGCTGGTGACGGCAATCTGGGCCAGCCGCTGGCGCCCGCTCCTGGCCAGGGTCTCGTCGATCAGGTCGTCCAGCATCGAGGCGCCGTAGCCCAGGAACACCTGCGGGATCGCGCAGAAGCTGTCCAGCGTCACCGGTTCGCCGGCGCGCGGATGGTCCTTGCGCATCACGTACACGTAGCGGTCTTCGTAAAGCACCTCGGTTTCCATGTCCTGCGGCCGCCGGATGCGCGCGACCACGGCCAGGTCCAGCTCGCCCTGGCGCAGGTGCTCCGCCAGCGACCAGGTGCCGGGCGGCACCCAGACCAGGCGGATGGACGAGCCCAGCGCGATCAGCGTGCGCGAGAGTTCCGGCAGCAGCATGCGGCTGGCGTGGTCCGAGCCGGCGATGCGGAAGATGCGGCTGCTGGTCGCCGGATCGAAGCCGGCGTCCGCCTCCAGCAGGCCGGCCAGGTCCGCCAGCAGCTTTTCCACCTGCGGCGCCAGCGCCCGCGCGCGTTCGGTCGGCAGCACGCCGTGGCTGGTGCGCGTGAAGAGCGGGTCGTCGAAGACTTCGCGCAGGCGATTCAGCGACGCGCTCACGGCGGGCTGGCTCAGGAACAGGCGGGCGGCGGCGCGCGACACGTTCTGCTCGCGCATCAGCGCGTCGAAGGTGCGCAGCATGCCGACGTCGAGGCCACGGATATCACGCCGGTTCATATGTCATATCCAAACATTGGACTGGACGGCCGGCGGCCGGCACGGGCAGGATGGACGAACCAGAAAAGCATCAGGAGACAACATGACGATCACGCGTAGAGCCTGGCTGGCCACGGCCGGCGCCACCCTGTCGGCGGCGGGCCTGCCCGCCTGGGCCCAGTCCGGCTTCCCCAGCCGGCCCGTGCGCATTGTGCCTTTCGGCACCGCCGGCGGCCCCATCGACACCATTGCCCGCGTCTACGCCGACAAGCTGTCGGCGCGCTGGGGCCAGCCCGTGGTGGTGGACGCGAAGCCGGGCGCGAGCGGCATCATCGCCGCCGACTTCGTCGCCAAGGCCGCGCCCGATGGCCACACCGTGCTGCTGACGCTGCCGCTCACGCACATCAACAACGCGATCCTGCAGCCCAAGCTGCCCTACGACCCGGTGAAGGACTTCCAGCCGCTGTCGATGGTGGCCGCCGGCGGGCCGATGATCGTGGCGCGCGCCAACGCGCCCTACAACAACCTGCAGGAGTTCGTCGAGTTCGCGAAGAAGAAGGGCCGCATGACCTACGGCACCTGGGGCAACGGCTCCACGGCGCACCTGTTCGGCGAACTGCTCAAGCGCCAGACCGGCGCCGAGCTCGTGCACGTCGCCTACAAGTCGGAAGCGGCGGCGCACAACGACCTGTTCGGCGAGCAGCTGGACTTCGCCTGGGCCAATCCTTCGACCGCGCGCAACCAGAGCCAGGGCGGCAAGATGAAGGTGCTGGGGATCGCCGCGACGCAACGCGTGTCGACCCTGCCCAACGTGCCGACCTTCAAGGAACAGGGCTTCCAGGGCTTCGACGTCGAAAGCTGGATCGGCGTGTATGCGCCGGCGAAGACGCCCGAACCCATCGTGCAGGGCTGGGTGAGCGCTCTGCGCGAAGCGACGGCCATGCCGGACGTGCAGGCGCGCCTGATCGGCTTCGGCTTCGAGCCGCTGGGCAACACGCCGGCGCAGTTCATGGAGCGCTACCGCGCCGACTATCCGCGCGTCGCCGAACTGATCAAGGCGGCCGGCGTAACGCTGGACCAGTGAGCCCATGAACGCACGCGTCATCCCCATCGTTCCGGACACGGGCACCGCCTACGGCCGGCCCGCGCCCACCTCGCGCAGCGAGCTCACGCAGGTCGGCGCCGGCACGCCCATGGGCGAGCTGCTGCGCCGCTACTGGCACCCGATCGGCCTGGCGGGCGACGCCAACGCCACGCCGCGCAAGGTGCGCGTGCTCGGCGAAGACCTGATCCTGTTCCGCGACGGCCAGGGCCGGCCCGGGCTGGTCTATCCGCATTGCAGCCACCGCGGCGCTTCGCTCTACTACGGCAAGGTGGAGGAACGCGGCATCCGCTGCTGCTACCACGGCTGGCTGTTCGACGTGCAGGGCCACTGCATGGAGCAGCCCTGCGAACCCGAAGGCGGCCGTGCCCGCGCGGCGGCGCGCCAGCCCTGGTATCCGGTGCAGGAGTTGTACGGCCTGGTGTGGGCCTACCTCGGCCCGCCGGACAAGAAGCCGGTGCTGCCCCGCTACGAATGCCTCGAAGTGCTGGACGAGGGTGAATTCCTGGAAGCCGACGACGCCAGCATCGGCGGCGGCGGGCCGCAGGTCATCCCCTGCAACTGGCTGCAGCACTACGAGAACCTGGTCGATCCCTTCCACGTGGTGGTGCTGCACTCGTCTTTCAGCGGCACGCAGTTCGTGCCCGAGATGGCGGTGATGCCGCAGGTGCAGTGGGACACGACGGAGATCTCGGTGCGCACGCTGTCGCAGCGCAAGTTGCCGGACGGGCGCAACTTCCGCCGCATCAGCGAGGCGGGGCTGCCCACCTTGCGCGTGATCCCGAGCCCGCGCGTGGGCCGCATGGGCCGCGTGGAGTCATTGGGCTGGGTGCTGCCGATCGACGACCACAGCTTTCGCATCTACGTGGTGGGACGCGTGCTGGAAAAAGGCGAACTGCACAAGATGCGCTCGCGGCCCGACGGCAAGAAGCTGTGGGAGGAACTCACCGAGGCCGAGCACCAGCAGTACCCCGGCGACTACGAAGCCATGGTCAGCCAGGGCGCGGTGGCGAAGCACTCCGAAGAGCACCTAGCATCGACGGACAAGGGCATCGTGATGCTGCGCCGGCTGCTGCAGCAGCAGCTGGAGGCCGTGCGCAACGGCAAGGACCCGGCCGGCGTGAGTTTCGATCCCGACGCCGCGCCGGTGAAGTTCAGCGCCGGAAACTGGATGGAGTGACGCTCAGCGCATCAGGCCGTTGATGCCGTCGACCACCATCATGGAGCCGAGGGCCACCAGCAGCACGTCGCCGGCCACGTTCACGTAGCGGTAGCCCGTGGGCACGGGCGGCAGCTGCACCAGCACCGGCTGCGGCACGGGGGTGTAGACCACCGTCGTCGGCAGGCGCTGGCCCACGTGCCACTTCTTCGCCTGGCCGGGAGGCATGCAGCCGTTGTGCTTCTTGGCCAGGCCCGGCGGGCAGTGCCGCGGCTCGGCGTAATAGGTGCGCACGACTTCGCGATGGTGGTCGTCGAAGTAGGCGCCCGGCGCAATGTGCCGTTCCTCGTGCTTCTCGTGTTTCTCGGCCTTGTCGTGGCCCTTGCCATGGCCCTTGCCGTGGCCTTCGCCATGGTCCTTGGCGTAAACCGGCGCGGCGGCCAGGACGGCGGCGGCCAGCATGGCCGGAAGGAAAGAAATGGACGCGCGCATGTTCGACTCCCTGGATGAGATAGCCAGACTGTCGATGCAGCCGGCGACGCGGCCCGTAGGACGGGCGCGCGTTGCGGCCTCAGACGGCGGCGAGCGCCGGCGCGACTGCGGCCTTGGTGAGGCCCAGGCGCTCCGGCGAGATGTACTGCTGCCGGTACTGCTCGAAGGGCATGCTGTCGCCGGCTTCCACCGCTTCCTGGTCCGCGAGCGATTGGCGGGCCACCGCATCCAGCTTCGTGTGCAGCGCGTCGGCATAAGGCAGCTTCAAAAGCTTGGCCTTCGCCTGTTCGGATTGCGCCAGCGTGAACGCCGCGAAGCTGTTCTCGTGGTCGCGCGCCATGGCCGCCAGCACGCGGGCGGAGGGCAGCATGTCGGGGGTCTGCAGCAGGGCCTCGGCGGCCCGCACGGCGTCGCCGTAGTCGGTGGTGCTGTGCACTTGGTCGAGCAGCGCGGCGAGCGGCGCGCACTCGGCCACGATCTCGGCGCCCCAGTCGGCCAGCGTCACCTCGCGGCCGCCGCGCTCCAGCGCCAGCCCCGGCTGGCGGCCGAAGGCCGCGGTGCGATGCTGGTTGCGGCCCAGGGCGGCGATTTCGGCCGGCGTGTCGTCGGGGCTGTCCGAGAACAGGCAGTGCAGCAGGAAGACGTCGAGGAAGCGGATGGTCTGCGCCTTGATGCCGACGGGCACGAAGGGGTCGAGGTCCATCAGGCGCACCTCGACGTATTCGACGCCGCGCTCGCGCAGCGCATGCAGCGGCCGTTCGCCGGGACGAATCACGCGCTTGGGCCGGATCGTGCCGTAGAACTCGTTCTCGATCTGCAGCAGGCTGGTGGCGAGCTGGTTGTATTCGCCGCCCGGGTTGACGATGCCGATCGCCTCGTAAGCCGGGTAAGGCCGCGTCAGCGCCTCGTGCAGCGAAGCCGCGTAGCCATCGAGGCTGTTGTAGCTGACGGCCAGGCTCGCCTGCGCGTCGCTCTGGTACCCGAGGCGGCCCATGCGCAAGGAGGTGCCGTGCGGCATGTAGACCGTGCCGGGCGACAGCGTCTGCAGTTCGTGCTTGCGGCCCGCCACGAAGCTGGAACAGGCGGCCGGCGAGGCGCCGAACAGGTACAGCAGCAGGAAGGCGTGGCGGCGGAAGTTGCGGATCAGGCCGAAGTACTGCGCGTCCGTGACGCCGGGCAGCGACCAGTTGTAGTGGATGCCCGAGATGGTCTGCATGCGGCGGCCGTAGCGGTGCGCCAGGCCCATGCGGTAGACGCTCTTGGCGCGGCCCACGTTGGAGGAGCCGTACCGGCCGATCGGGATGTTCTCGTCGGCCGGCAGCGTACAGGGCATGCTGCCCACCCACATCAGCTCGTCGCCCAGCGCGCGGTAGGTGTACTGGTGCACCTGGGTCAGCTCTTCCAGGCACTGCTCCACGCTGGCATGCACGCCGGTGATCAGCTCGAGCTGCGACTCGCTGTAGTCGGTGGTGATGTGGGGATGGGTCAGGGCCGAGCCCAGGCCGGCCGGATGCGGCGTGAGGGCCAGGGCGCCGGTGAGGGTGGCGCGCAGGCTTTCCTTCTCGATGCCGCGGCGGATGCCTTGCAGGCGCGCGGGCGCAAGCGTGCTCAAGGCCTGTTGCAGGTTGCTCATGTTCCGGGGATGCGCCAGTAGCGTCTGTCTTCTGAAGTGTGGCGAAGTTAACACCTTTGCGCAAAACCTGCTGGGGCGGGTTCAAGCCGGATTTGCTAGGGAAGCGGCTCTACGAGAAGCGCCTCCATTAGGTCGCCTGCCCTAGGCCGGATCCGGAGAATGGGCGTCAACAACCCGGAGCAAGAACCATGAACACCGAACGTTTCGCCCCCGTGGCCGAGCAATGGATCCACCTGTTCGACAACGGCGCCCAGCGCGCCATCGGCGCCTGGCGCGATGGCGGCGAGCAGCTGGGCGCCCTGGCGCGCGAGCGCTGGGACAGCGCCCTGGCCGCATCGCGCAAGGAGCTGTCGAAGGAAACGCTGCGCAACGCCGCCCGCACCCGCCAGGCCGTCGCCGGCGCCTACGCCAAGGGCCTGGAACTCTCGACGGCCGGCGCCGAGACCGCCGTCGGCACGCTCGTGCAGGCGGCCCGGGGCGCCGTGGCGCGCGCCGAAGCCTGGCGCGCCGCTCGGGCCTGACGCAGAATCCGGCCACCCCAACCAGCGAGGAGGCGGCAATGACGGTCAGCGTGAAGATCGACCTGGGCTACGAGTTCGAGGTCAAGGCGAAGTTCGACACCGTCTTCGCGGTGCTGTCGGACGTGCCCAAGTCGGCCTCGCACTTCCCCAAGCTGGAGAAGCTTACCGACCTGGGCGACGGCGCCTACAAGTGGGAGATGCAGAAGGTGGGCACCGCGCAGGTGAACATCCAGACCGTCTACGCCAGCAAGTACGTGAGCGACCCGGCCAAGGGCACGGTGAAGTGGACGCCGGTCAAGGGCGTCGGCAACGCCCTCGTCGGCGGCAGCTGGAAGATCACCGACAACAAGGGCAAGTCGACCAAATGCGTGCTGAAGATCGACGGCACCGTCGACGTGCCCCTGCCAGGCCTGATGAAGATGGTGGTCGAGCCGGTGGTCACCGCCGAATTCGAGAAGGCCGTCGAGAAGTACATCGACAACCTGATCAAGACCTTCGGCGGCGAGGTCTAGCGAGGTCCAGGTCAGTGCGGCGTCGCCGACTCCCGGAACTGCACGTCCTCGATTTCCTTTTCCAGCGTCGCCCGGCCCTCGTCCAGCACCTCGTCGACGTGCGGTGACACGTCGCCCTGCGGCGTCAGCTGGTCCACCATCTCCGGCATGATTTCGGCAAACGCCTGCGCGACCTGCTCGCGCGGCACGCCCAGGCGGTCGGCCATCTGCTGGATGTCGGCATCGCCGACGATCTGCTGCACCGCCTGTTCGTCCAGCGGCTGGTTGTCGCCCGGCTCCAGCCAGGAACGGGCCTGCTGGCCGTAGCCCTTCTGCTGCACGCGCTTGAGCACCGCGCCCAGGCCGCCGGTGTTCTGCACCCAGCGCATCGCCAGGGGCAGCAGCATCATCAGCAGCGCCGAGCGGTTGCCGCCGAGCGAACGGCCGGCGGCGACGCTGCCGCCCCGGCGCGCCATGGCGCCGCCCAGCACGCTGCCCAGGACTGCGCCGCCGAGGCCGCCACCCATGCCACCCATGGCGCCGCCACCGCGCCGGGCGAGCGCCCGGCCGAAGACGCCGCCCAGTACCTGCCCCAGCAAAGGATTCCTGGTCATCGAAAGCTCCTGTGTTGTTTGAACTGCTTTCGACACTAGCGGCGGCAAGGTCCTGGCGGTGTCAGCCGCCGGGCCGTTCAGGAGGTGGCCGGTTTCGCCAGAACCCGGACCAGCCAGGCATTGAGGTCGGCAACCTCTTCCATGCAGACCGAATGGCCCATCGGATAGCTGTGCCACTCGACCTGGTAGCCCAGCGCTTGCAGGGCATCGCGCGACGCCGCGCCGCGCTGCGGCAGCACGATGTCGTCCATGTCTCCGTGCGCCAGGAAGATCGGCGTGTCCTGGTTGGCCGGGCTCCGTTCGGCAGCGGTGGTGGAAGCCAGCGGCAGGTAGCCCGACAGGCCGGCGATGCCCGCGAGGCGTTTGCCATGGCGCAGGCCCGCCAGCAGCGACATCGCACAGCCTTGCGAAAAGCCCGCCAACACGATGCGCTCGGATGCGATGCCGCGCTCCTCCTCGCGCACCAGCAGCGCCTCCACGGATTCCCGGGAAGCGCGCAATCCCGCTTCGTGCTCGCGGCCCTGCATCTCGCTGCCGAGGATGTCGTACCAGGCCCGCATGCGGTAGCCGCCGTTGATCGTCACCGGCATCACGGGTGCATGCGGGAAGATGAAGCGCACCGGCCCCAGGGCCTCCAGGTCCAGCTCCTGCGCAATGGGGACGAAATCATTGCCATCGGCGCCCAGCCCATGGAGGATGATGATGGTGGCCGAGGGATGGGGACCCGACTCGGCTTCGATGGTTTCCAGCGCGGCCATGGACAGAACTCCTTGATGCGCGCGAGCATAGCAAGCGCAACGACCGGCAAGCGGCGTCCCACAGGCCAATAGCCCTTGTCCGACTTGCCGCCGCTGCCGTGGACCGCAGAGTAGAAGGTGGACCCCAAGAAAGGAAACCGCATGAAAGTTCAAGTCAACGCCAGCAATGCCATCCACAACAAGGAGGCCCTCGAAACCTGGGCCAACGAGTTCCTGAACGAGCGCCTCTCACGCTTCGTGCAGGACGTCACCAGCATCGAAGCGCAGCTGACCGACGAGAACCATGCCACCAAGGGCGGCGACGCCGACAAGCGCTGCATGCTCGAAGCCCGGATGGCGGGCCGCGCGCCGCTCGCCGTCACTGCCTTCGGCGCCGACCAGAACCTCGCCTTCCGCGCGGCCACCGAGAAGCTCGAGCACGCGCTCGACCACGCCATCGGCAAGCTGGACCGCCGCGAGCACCGCGTGCGCGACACGATCCGCAAGGACCCGGAGATGGTGGACGCGATCGCCACCCTGCCGCCGCAGAGTTGAGGCGGGCTCAGTAGCGCACGGGCACGCTGTAGCGCGGCTCGTAGTGCCAGTCCCAGTACATCTGCAGCACCCGGCGCGTGATGGCGCCGGGCTCGCCGTTGCCGATCCGGCGGCCGTCGACGATGGTCACGGGCAGCACGCCGCCGCCGGAAGAACTGAGGAAGGCTTCGTCGGCGGTGCGCAATTCCTCCGCTGGCAAAGCGCGCACGTCCACCGGAACGCCCAGCGTCCCCGCGATCTCCACCACCGTGCGCCGGGTGATGCCTTCCAGCACGCCCTCCGCGGGCGTGACGAGGCGGCCGCCGCGCACCGCGAAGATGTTGAAGCCTGGCCCCTCGACGACGTTGCCCTGCGCATCGCTCAGCACCACCGTATCGGCGCCCGCATCGAGCGCATCGAGCAGGCCCATGGTCATGTCGTTCCAGTGGTAGTTCTTGGCGGTGGGATCGACGCTTGCCGGCGGGATCCGCTGCACCTTGCTCACCTGCACGTGCAGGCCGTGCTGCCGCTGCTCCTCGTTGGCGATCCAGACGTAGGGCACGGCGAAAGCGCGGAACTGGTTGACCGCCTGGCGCGGGTCGCGCGAACCCCAGGGCGGCTGGCCGCGCGTGACCAGCATCTCCACGTAGGCGCTGCGCAGGCCGGCCAGCTTCACGCACTGCGACAGGATCTCGACGATCTCCTGCGGCGTCCGGCCGGGGTCGAGCCGGAACTTGCGGCAGCTGCGCAGGAAGCGTTCGAGGTGCAGGTCCAGCCGGAAGAAGGCGCCGTCCCAGACCGTGACCACGTCGTAGGCGGCGTCGGAACGCAGGAAGCCCCAGTCGGTCAGCGGGACGCTGGCCTCGGCGATGGGAACGTAGCGGCCGCCCTGCCAGGCCGCGCCCTTGGAATAGTCGGCACTGCTCATCGGGGCATTCTGGCGCACGGCCGCACTGCCCACCATGCGGGTCACCCCGCAAGGACCGATCGCCGCGGCGATCGTCGCAGGCTTACCTGGACGGCCCGCCGGCGACGACGGCGTTCGCCGGGCCGTGGTAGCCCAGCATGCTGTTCCAGATGCCGTCGTTCCAATGCGAGTCCGCGGCAACGGTGCGCGGCACATTGGCGCATCCGCCCAGGGCGAACGCGACGGCCAGCAATGCGATCCAACGAGTCAACATGGTGCTCCCCTTGTATGTAGCACCCGATTGGATGCCGCGGCGGGCGGCGCGGCTGTAGGTTACAGCGCCTTCATCACGCGCGACACGAACCCCGGCGAGTGCGCAGGATCGAGCCAGCGTACGACGGCGACCAAGGCGTTCTCGGGATCGACCCAGGTGTAGTGGCCGCCTGCGCCCACCAGGAAGAAGCTGGCGCGCGAGGCGTCCGCGAACATCTGGCCCTCGCGGTTCAGCCAGGTGAGCCAGCCGTAGAACGGTGCGACGGCCGAAGGCCGGCGCATGCGCGCGATCCAGTCCGCGGGCACCAGTTGCCGGCCGCCATGGGCGCCGCCATCCAGCATCAGCTGGCCGATGCGGGCCTGGTCGCGTGCGCTGATCTTCACGCCGCCGCCCCAGTGCGTCCCGCCGGTCACCGACTGCATGCGCCGGCCGTCGATCTCCACCCAGGCGTCGTCGTAGCCTTCCCACAGGAAGCCCTCGCCGCCGCCGAGCGGGCCGAGGATCTCCTGCACGAACACTTCGGGCAAGGGACGGCGGAACAGGTGCAGCAGCGCCAGCGCGAACTGGTTGATGCGCACGTCGTTGTATTCCCAATAGGTGCCGGGCGGCTGCAGCTTGCGCGCCTCGCCCTTGCGCCCCTGCGGCGGCTTGGGGTCGTGGCTCACGCGCCGGTTGTGTTCGACCTGGTCGGGCATGCCGAAGCAGCTGCCCTGCCACTCGCTGGTCTGCTCCAGCAGGTGGGCCCAGCGGATCTCGCGGTTGTGCGCGTCGTCGAAGCCGATGCCGGGCAGGGCCTCGCCCACGCGCTGCTGCGCATCCAGCAGGCCGCGCGCCTGCGCGACGCCGGCCAGCAGCGCGAGATAGGTCTTGGCGACGCTGAAGGTCTGGTCGGCGCGATCGGGCTCGCCCCAGCGCGCCAGCTCTTCGCCATGGCGCCGGATCACGCCCGACACGCCGCCGCGCACGTGCACCGGCCCGCGCAAGCGGTTGTAGGGCGGCGGGTCCTCATGGTGCACGCCCCAGCGCGCGGGGTCCGCCTGCGGGTCGCGCGGCCAGGGCACTTCGTGCGCCTGGGCGAAGGTGATGGCTTCCGTGAAATCCGGCATGGGAGGAGCATAGCGGCCCGGCCACGCCCTCTGCTAGTCTTGTCCCATGGAATTGATGAAGGAGCGGGTCGAGTCGCCGGCGCTGGCGTCGGCCAGCGTGGTGCTGCTGCGCGACGGCGCGCAGGGCCTCGAGGTGTTCCTGCAGAAGCGGCACGGCCTGTCCGACGTGCTGGGCGGCGCCTACGTCTTCCCCGGCGGCAAGGTCGACCCGGAAGACGCCGACTGGGCGCTGCGCACCGATCGCACGCCGGCCGAATTGCAAGCAGCGCTGGCCGAACCCGAGCTCGAGCCGGAAGCGGCCGCCGCGCTTTTCGTAGCGGCGATCCGCGAAGCCTTCGAGGAAGCCGGCATCCTCTTTGCCGACGTCAGCCCGGAACAGGCGCGCGCCGACTGGGAAGCGCTGCGCCGCGGGCCACGCTTCGGCGAACTGCTGGAAGGCCGCGGCCTGCGCCTGGCCGCGAGCAGCCTGCTGCCCTGGTCGCGCTGGGTCACGCCCACGCTGCCCAGCATCAGCCGCAAGCGCTTCGACACCCGCTTCTTCCTGGCCACCGTTCCGGAAGGCCAGGTCGCCTCGCACGACACGCACGAGGCGACCGAGAGCCTGTGGCTGCCGCCGAAGGACGCGCTGCGGCAGTACTGGGACGGCGGGATCGAACTCGCCCCGCCGCAGATCATGGGCCTGGCCCACCTGGCGCGGCATGCCAGCGTGGCAAGCACCTTTGCAGCGGCGCGCGCCCGCACGCCGCCTTGCATCCGGCCGCAGCCCTTCGACGTCGACGGCGTGCGCACGCTCTGCTATCCCGGCGACCCCTGGCACTCGTCGCCCGAGCAGCTGCTGCCCGGGCCGACGCGCCTGCATTACCGGAACCGGCGCTTCGAGCCGGACGGCGGCCTCGCGGTATTGCTGGGCGAATAGGAACCTGACGCCCGCGGTCGAGCGGGGACTACAGCCGCTGCCGCCGTGCGCCTTCGAATTCGCGCCGGCCCGCCCGCTCCAATCCATTGAAAGCCAGCCGGACTCCGCGCTACGACGACAGGTATCGGACTCTCCGCCTCCGCAAGCGATCAGCGAGAACATTGTCCAGTGGACCGGTTGGCTTTTACCGCGGCGCGTCGCACACACGGGCTTCCCACGCAGCCGCGCGACGGCGGACTACAGGGTCATTGCACCCCCCGGCCCTAAGCTCCCTGTGCAGTTTCCAAAGTACCAGGGAGAACTCCGATGAGCCCGCTGATGATGCGCTTCTTCACGCTGGTCGGCATTGCACTTGCCGCCGCCAGCATGCAGCTGAAGGCCCGTGCCGCGGCCCTGGACGAGCCCATCGTGCAGCAGCAGGTTCATGCCGTGCCCACCGCGAACAAGGGCGAGCGATGAACGAGGACTTCGTCGGACCTTTTCGGCGCGCACCCCAGCCCGGCCGCTGGCATGGAGCCGCAGCTGCCTGGGCGCTGCTCTTCGCGCTGATCCTCGGCACCGCGGCCATGTTCGCGAGCGCCGCGCCCAAGCAGCACGAGGTGGACCCCGGCGTGCGCGAAGTCGTGCAGAGCCAGCTGCAGGCGCTGGCCTCGGAAGACGCGGGCAAGGCCTTTGCCCTGACCGACCCCGCGCTGCGCACCCGCTTCGGCAGCGCCGAGGCTTTCTACGCCACCGTGCGCGAGCAGTACCCGATGGTGGTGCGGCCGGCCAGCGTGCTGTTCCTCAAGCCCGAGAGCGACGGCAGCATCGCCTTGCAGAAGGTGCGGCTGACCGACAGCGACGGCTTCAACTGGGTGGTGACCTACCTGCTGAACCGGCAGACCGACCACCAGTGGCGCATCAGCGGCACGCTGGTGGAACGCGAAGGCGTGCACGTCATCGTCTGAGCCGGCCCACAACGCTTCGCCCTACTCCGCGCGTTCGATGGCGGAGACGAAGTACGCGCCGTCCTTCTTGTCGGCGGTGAACCGCACCTTGTCGCCTTCCTTGAGCCCTTCCAGCAGCTTCGGATCGCTGGCGGTGAATACCATCGTCATCGCCGGCATGTCGAGGTTGGCCAGCGGTCCATGGCGCAAGGTGATCTTGCCCAGCGCCAGGTCGATCTTGCGGACTTCGCCTTCGGACTGCGGCTTGCCCGCCGCCTGTTCGGCGTGGTGCCCCGCGTGATCGGCGGAGGGAGCCGCTTGCTGTGCGAAGGCGCCGGCGGATGCCAACAGGCTGGCGGCGATGACGAGCGTGTGCACTGCCTTCATCGCACGACCACCTTTCCGATCATGCCGGCCTCGAAGTGACCCGGCTGCAGGCACGCGAACTCGAAGCTCCCGGGCTGGGTGAACTGCCACACGATCTCGCCGCTGCTGCCCGGCTTCACATGGGCCATGTTCGGGTCCGCATGTTCCATGCCGGGAAACTTCTTCATCAGCGCGGCATGCTCCTTCAGCGCTTCGGCCGTGCCGAGCACCATCTCGTGCAGGACCTGGCCCTCGTTGCGGACCACGAACTTCACCGTCTCGCCGCGCCTGACCGTGATGGACGACGGGGTGAACCGCATGCTGTCGGTCATGCCGACCTTCACGGTGCGCGACACCTTCGCCGGATCGCCCTCCTGCCCGAAGGCAGTCGCTTCGACCTTGCTCGCGTCGAAGCGGCGTGGAGCGGCGTGCTCGTCGCCATGCGCCATGGACTGCGTCGACACGAGCATCACCGAAAGGGCGGCGCAAATGGTGAGGGACTTCATCTTCATCTCCTTGTTCAATGGCCCGCATGGCCGGAAGGCCGGCGCACGGACAGGTTCGTCTTTCCCGGGGCGGGCGGCTGGGCGCGCGCCGGCTCCCGCAGCTGGCCGGTGTATTCATAAACGACGGTGCCGGGCGGGTGCTTGTAGGCGCCGGGATCCTTGAAGTCGCCGGGACGGACGTCGTCGCGCACCTTCACCACGCTGAACATGCCGCCCATGCCCACCGGGCCGAACGGGCCGCGGCCGGTCATCATCGGCAGGGTGTTGTCCGGGATGGGCATTTCCATCTCGGCCATCTCGTGCATGCCCTTCTCGCCCATGGCCATGTAGTCGGGCACGAGTTTCGCGATCCGTTCCGCTACGCCCCGCTGGTCCACGCCGACCATCGTGGGCACGTTGTGCCCCATGGCGTTCATGGTGTGGTGCGACTTGTGGCAGTGGATGGCCCAGTCCCCGGCCACGGCGTTGAACTCGATCGCGCGCAATTGCCCGACCCCGATGTCGGTCGTCACCTCCGGCCAGCGGGCCGCCTTGGCGATCCAGCCTCCATCGGTGCCGGTGACTTCGAAGTGCGGACCGTGCATGTGGATCGGATGGTTCGTCATGGTCAGGTTGCCGATGCGGATGCGGACGCGTTCACCGGTGCGGGCGACCAGCGGGTCGATGCCCGGAAAGACGCGGTTGTTCCACGTCCACATGTTGAAGTCGGTCATGGTGCTCACCTTCGGCGTCATCGCGCCCGGCTCGACGTCGTAGGAAGCCAGCATGAACATGAAGTCGCGGTCGACCTTCATGAAGCTGCTGTCCTTCGGGTGCACCACGAGGCAGCCGTACATGCCGAGCGCGAGCTGCAGCTGTTCGTCCAGGTGCGTGTGATAGAAGTGCGACCCCGGCCGCAGCAGCGTGAACTCGTAGACGTAGGTCTTGCCCACCGGGATGGGCGGCTGCGTCAACCCTGACACGCCGTCCATGCCAGAAGGCAGCAGAATCCCGTGCCAGTGGATCGCGGTCGGCTCCGGCAGCTTGTTGGTGACGAAGATGCGGACGCGGTCGCCTTCCACCGCCTCGATGGTGGGGCCGGGGCTGGAGCCGTTGAAGCCCCACATGTTGACCTTCATGCCCGGGGCGAACTCGCGTACCACCGGCTCGCAGACCAAGTGGAATTCCTTGACGTTGGCGTTCATGCGCCAGGGCAGCGACCAGCCGTTGAGCGTCACCACCGGGTTGAACGGCCGCCCCGTGGGCGGGGCTGGCGGTGGCTGCGTGGCGGCCGAGGACTGGACCACGGCTTCCGGCAGCGAGGCAGCGCCGGCGCGGCTGACCGCACTGGCACCGAGCGCGACGGCTCCTGCGGTCTTGAAGAAGTTGCGACGATTCGACATGGTTGTTCTTTCTCAGTGCGCCTGCGACGGAACCGCACCGGTCGCAGTCCTTGGCTGCGCCAGGGCCGACGCGCCCGGCGACCCGCCCGTGAGCGCCGTCTGCAGGTTGGTATCCGCGACCCAGAAGTCGCGCAGCGCCTGCACGTAGCCGGTCACGCCCGCGACCTGTTCGCGCGCATCGGCCAGCAGCTCGAACACGCTGATCAACATGCCGTTGTAGCGAAGCAGGTTCTCCTCGGAGATGCGCTTGCGCAGCGGCACGACTTCGTCGCGGTAGTGCCGCGCCAGGTCGTACGCCGTGCGATAGGCCGAGTACGACTCGCGCACTTCGGAGCGCGCGTTGACGGCCACTTCCGCCGTGCGGTTCACCGATTGCATGTAGATCGCTTCGGCGCGCGCCGCGCGGGTGGCGCCGAAGTCGAACAGCGGCAGTTCCAGCTCGATCTCGTAGCCGTCGGATCGCGGGACACCCGTCTCGCTCTTGTTCTGGTAGCCCAGCTCCAGCACGTTGATGAATCGCGTGGCCATCGTGAGCCCCAGCGACCTGGCAGCGGCCTCCGTGCCGCGCGTGGCCAGGAGGACGTCCAGGCGCTTTTCCAGCGCCGTGCGCTCCGCGTCGCGCGGGTCGGCTGGCTGTTTCGGCAGGTCCGGCAACCGCTCGGGGAGCCGGATGGCCGGGTCGCCGGAAAGTCCGAGCAGCCGGATGAGGCGTTCACGATCGGCAGTGGCCTGGTGCTGCGCGCGGGCCAGCTGCGCGCTTGCGTCCGCGTAGAACGCCTGCTCGCGCATCTGCGTGAGCTTGCTGAAGTTGCCGGCCTGCAGCATGCGCTTGGCGAGTTCATTGGAGGCATCGGCCGCCTCCTTCACCTGCTGGTGGAACCTGACCAGTTCCTGCGCCGCCACGGCGTCGAAGTAGGCGCGCCGCACGGTGTTCGCCACGCCGACTGCGTCCAGGGCGGCCTGGTACTGGGCCTGCTCGAAGCGGCGCTGGCCGACTTCCGAAGCCACGGGCAGGGTGAGCAAGCCCAGCACGTTGAACAACACGCTGCGTTCGATTTCGACGCTGCCGCCGCCGGAAAGGCGGCCGAAGCGGAAGACCGGATTCGGCAGCCGCCCGGCACGCACGGCGTCGGCCTCCGCGATGCCGAGTTCACCCAGCCGGGCCTGCAGCCCGCGGTTGTTCAGGAAAGCGATTTCGACGGCGGCGTCCGCCGTGAGTGGTTGCGCAAGCAGTTCGGCAACGCGTCCCTGGGCCACCTGGCGCTCGCTGTCGGCGCGCTGCATCGCCACTTGCTGGCCAGTGCGCTCCTTGGTCAGCTGCGCCACCTTGTCGAAGCCGCCGTCGGCGGAGAAGGAGGCGCAGCCGGCCAGGAGCGCGGATGAGGCCGCGATTGCGCACGGGCGCAACCACGGAAAGGCTGCGGGCAGCCTGCAGGTGTTCTTGTTCATTCCAAAGCCAATCCGAATCGCCGACGGGGGTCGGCCGATGCCCGTGCGCAGCGCGCGCGAGCGCCATCAGGCCTCGTGCGGAGGCCTCAATGGGTCAGATGGTTCGGGGTGGGCGCTCCTGCCCGCCGCAGAAGAACTCGGCGGCCGGAGCCAGGTACTCGGAAGCCGGAGCCGCTGCGGGCGGCCCCTGGGGAAGCGTGATGCTGGATGCAACCGTGGCCGGCACGGAACAGCAGGACGCGCACGAGCTGCACTTGTCCGTGCCGTCGTGGCCGCCGCCGTGATCGTGTGCGGCATTCGGCTGGGCAGCCGCTTGGTCGTGGCTTGCCTGGTGCTCATGGCCGTGGTGGCCGCCGGCGGCTGCAACGTGCGCATGCGTGCCGGAGGGCGCGCACAGCATGGCAGCGGCCATCGCACCCCGCATCGGGAGTGCGAACGCCAGCAGGACCAGGAGCCACACGCGAATCAACTTCACAGTGCTTAGGTTAACACGGGCGGAAAAGTTCCATCGACGCCGCGCAAAATAGTCCTTGACCTTGCCACCATGGGAAGGTTGATCATTGCTCCATCACCATCGCATCGGAGCACTCCATGGTCACTTTCAAGATCCCCGACATGACCTGCGGCCACTGCGCCGCAACCATCGCCAAGGCCATCGCTGCCGAAGACGCAGGCGCGCGCGTGGAGTTCGACCTGCCTGGTCACCTCGTGCACGTGGCCGGCAACTCGGCCATCCCCGCGGAACTCGAATCGGCGATCCGGGAGGCGGGCTATTCGCCGAGCGCCGTTGAAGCCCAGCCGGCGCGCTCCGGAGGCTGCGGTTGCGGCTGCGGCAGTCCGAAGGGAGTTGACCTGCCTCAAGCGCAGGGGAGCGCCAGGGGCGGATGCTGCATCTGATTACCTGGGAGCACTTTCATGAAATCCACGACCTTCGCGATCGCACTCGGTCTTGCCAGCTCGCTTGCCGCAGCACAGGGGAATCCGCAAGACCACGCCGCTCACCATCCGGAAGGCGCGGCGTCCGCTCCATCCGCGCCGGCACAGCCTGCAAAGCCTTCCGCGGAGCAGTTCGAACGGCAGATGCGAACGATGCAGGACATGCACCAGCGCATGGAGTCCGCCAGGACGCCGGCCGAAAAGCAGGCGCTGATGGCGGAGCACATGAAGCTCATGCAGTCCGGGATGGAGATGATGTCCCGCATGGGCGGCAAGGGCATGGGCGGCATGGGCGGCATGGGCGGCATGGGCGGCATGGGTGCTACGGGCGGCATGGGCGACATGATGGGCATGCACGGCGCCATGGAGCGCCGCATGGCCATGATGGAGCAGATGATGCAGATGATGGTCGACCGCGAGGCGGCGACGCCGCGTCGCTGATCCCGGGCGGTCACCAGGCTCTGCGCAACCCTTGGCGCAGGCCTGAAAGAAAACAGGAAACGCTGCCATGCAAGTTCCCTCCATTCACGCGGAGCACGGCCACCACCACGCCCCCACCGCCCCGGCCGCTCCGCTGACCGGCCATCAGGACGGCAAGGCCGTGGAATACACGTGCCCCATGCACCCGCAGGTTCGCCAGATGGGGCCCGGCCATTGCCCCATCTGCGGCATGGCCCTCGAACCGGTGCTTGCCACGGGCGACGCCGAGAGCCCGGAACTGCGCGACATGACCCGCAGGTTCTGGATCGGGCTGGCCCTGACGGCGCCGGTGTTCATCCTGGAAATGGGCGGGCACCTCCTCGGCTGGCATCTCCTGCCCGGCCAGGCGTCCAACTGGGTGCAGCTGCTCCTGGGCACGCCGGTGGTGCTGTGGGCCGGTTGGCCGTTCTTCGTTCGCGCACTGGCGTCCGTGAGGAACCGCAGCCTGAACATGTTCACCCTGATCGCCCTGGGCACCGGGGCGGCGTGGCTGTACAGCATGGCCGGCACGCTGGCGCCGGGCCTGTTCCCGCCGGAGCTGCGCGCCCACGATGGCTCGATCGCGGTGTACTTCGAGGCCGCGGCGGTCATCACCGTGCTCGTGCTGCTGGGCCAGGTGCTGGAACTGAGGGCGCGCGAGAAGACGTCCGGCGCGATCAAGGCCCTCCTCGACCTCGCGCCCAAGACCGCCGTGCGCGTGGGGCACGAAGGCGCCGACGAAACCGTCCCGATCGACACCATCCAGGCCGGCGAGCTGCTGCGCGTGCGGCCCGGGGAGAAGGTGCCGGTGGACGGCGAGCTGGTGGAAGGAAAGGGAACCGTGGACGAGTCCATGGTCACCGGCGAGCCGATGCCGGTCGCCAAGGCGCCGGGCGCGAAGGTCACGGCGGGCACCTTGAACCAGACCGGTGGCTTCGTGATGCGCGCCGAGAAGGTCGGCGCCGAAACGCTGCTGGCGCAGATCGTGCACATGGTGGCCGCAGCGCAGCGCAGCCGCGCGCCCATCCAACGCATGGCCGACCAGGTGGCCGCCTGGTTCGTGCCCCTCGTGCTCGCGGTGGCGCTCGCCACCTTCGCAGCATGGCTCGCTTGGGGGCCGGCTCCGGCTTTTTCGTACGCACTGATCGCCGCGGTCGCGGTTCTCATCATCGCCTGCCCCTGCGCCCTGGGGCTGGCGACGCCCATGTCCATCATGGTGGGCGTGGGGCGCGGCGCCCAGCACGGCGTGCTGGTGCGCGACGCCGAGGCCCTGGAGCGGATGGAGAAGATCGACACCCTGGTCGTCGACAAGACCGGCACGCTGACGGAAGGCCGGCCCCGCGTGGTCCACGTCGAGCCGGCCGCCGGCATCGAGGCCGACGACCTGTTGCAAAAGCTGGCCAGCGTGGAGAGGAACAGCGAGCATCCCCTGGCCATGGCGATCGTTGCGGCCGCGCTCGAGCGCGGGCTGACCTTGTCCGCCGCGACCGACTTCGATTCGCCGGTCGGACAGGGCGTGGTCGGCCGCGTCGAGGGCGTCGACGTGGCCAGCGGCGCGCCCCGCTTCCTGGCGCAACACGGCGTCGACGTGTCTTCGCTGCAAGCCGCCGCCGAGCAGCAGCGCGCCCGCGCCGCCACCGTGATCTTCGTCGCCTTCGATCGCCGGCTGGCCGGCTTCGTCGCCATCGCCGACCCGATCAAGGCGACCACGCCCGCCGCGCTGCAGGCCTTGCGAGCCGCCGGCGTGCGCATCGTGATGCTCACGGGCGACGGCAAGACCACCGCCGAGGCCGTGGGCCGCGAGCTGGGAATCGAGGAGGTGGTGGCCGAGGTGTTGCCGCAGGACAAGGCCAGCACCGTGCAGCGCCTGCGCCAGCAGGGCCGCATGGTGGCCATGGCCGGCGACGGCGTGAACGACGCGCCGGCCCTGGCGGCCGCCGAAGTCGGCATCGCCATGGGAACCGGCACCGACGTGGCGATGGAAAGCGCCGGCATCACGCTGCTGAAGGGCGACCTGATGGGCATCGTGCGCGCACGCAAGTTGTCGCACGCGACCATGCGCAACATCCGCCAGAACCTCTTCCTGTCCTTTGCCTACAACGTGGCCGGCATCCCGCTCGCGGCAGGCGTGCTCTACCCGTTCTTCGGGCTGATGCTGTCGCCGGTGGTCGCGGCGGCCGCGATGGCGCTGTCCTCGGTGAGCGTGATCGCCAACGCCTTGCGGCTGCGCACGGCCCGCGTCGACTGAATTCCGGCGCCGCAAGAAAAAAGGCCCGCGACTGCGGGCCCCTTTCCTGGCGCCAGGCGCGATCAGCCGCGGTCGGCCTTGACGACCTTCTTCTTGGCCTTCTTGGTGGTGTGCTTGGTGCTCGACTTGGAGCCCATGTCATTGCCGGCCATCGTGGTCGACGAACCGGCGGTGGTGCCGGCGTTGGCGGCGGCGCTGGTCGCAGCGGTGCTGCCGGCGCTGCTCGTGCCCATGCTGCCCTGCGCCGTGGCGCCGGCGCCGCCCGGCGTGCCGGTCGTGCCCATGGGGGTGTTCTGGCTGCTGCGCTGGCCCGCGCCCTGCGCGGGGTTGGCCACCGCGGGGTTCGGCGGGTTGCCCTGGGCAAAGGCAAGGGCGACGGTGGCGGTGGCCAGACCGGCGACCAGGGTCTTCAGGATGGTGTTCATGGTTCAGATCTCCTAGCTATGGTGTACGTTGTAACCGGCAGATGCCAGCCCGCCCAGCGTGAGGAGAATGACGCAACGGCTTCGTCGGTGCCGCGCTTGCGGCTGTGTCGGACGGCGCCTCAGGACGCTTCGAGCGCGGCGAAGAAGGACTTGGCCGGTCGCGATTCCGGCAGCACGTAGACCACGCTGCGGCCGGCGCCGAGCACGTTGGCGACCACACCTTCGTAGAACGCCACCGGCACCACGACGCAGCCCCAGGACACCCGGTTGTCCGTGGGCGTGGCCGTCGCCAGGCGCTCGGCCCGCGCCTTCCAGGCCTTGCCCGGACGCACGCGGTGGATGGCGAAGGCGCTTTCGTAGTCGACCCAGACCACGTCCTCGCCCTGCAGGTTGCGGCCCGGCTGCGCCTCGAAGCGGCCGGCCGGCGTGGTCTTGTCCTCGTTGCGCAGGCTGCCGGCCGCGGTGCGTTCGCCCACGCCCGGCACGATGTGGTCGCCGCGCGCCGACCCGAGCAGGGCCACGCTGCTGCCGGCGAGTCGGCCGTCGGCGTCGAACACGTAAAGCATGGCGTGGCGCTTGTCGACCAGCGCAAAGGGTCGGCCCTGGGTGTCGCCGCTGGCCTTGATCCAGGCGAGCAGCCTCTGCGCCTCGGGCAAGGCCTTGAGCAAATAGGGCTGGCCGGCGCCCGCTGCAGCGGCCAGCATGCAAAACGCCGTACAGACGGCTGCTTTGCGCAGCCACCGGCTTGCCATCGACATCCGAGTCCCCCGTGCCGAGCGGTGGGTGGCTCAGCTGGGGTCGGATGCTAGCAAGCCCGCTCGGCGGTGGGCAAGGGATGTAAAGGTAACAGCCGGGCCAGGCCCGACGTTCAGCGCTTGAATGCGACTTGTTGCGCGTGCGCGTTGCCGGCTTGCGCCTGCAGCACGTCGTAGGCGCCGAAGACCTGTTCGGCCGACCGCGTTTCGGGCAGCACGTAGACGATGGCGCCGTATTTCTTCACGGTGGGATTCAGGACGTCTTCGTAGAAGCTCACCGGCAGGTTGATGCAGCCGAAGGAAATGCGGTTGTCGTCCACGGTCAGCGTGGCCAGGCGCTCCAGGCGGCGTTCGGCGGCCACCAGCGGGCGGATGCGGTGCATGGAGACGGCCGCTGCGTAGTCCACCCAGACGACGTCTTCGCCGTTGGCGTTGCGGCCCGGCTCGGCGACGAAGCGGCCGGCCGGCGTGGTCTTCTCTTCCGGCAGCACCTGGGCGATCGGCTTGTCGCCCACGCCCGGGAAGGTGTCGTCGCCGCGGGCGGCGCCCAGCAGCGCGGGAGCGCTGTCCTTCAGCTTGCCGTCCGGGCCGAACACGTAGACGCGGGCGTCCTTCTTGTCGACGATCACGAAGGCGTGCTTCTTGGCGTCGCCGGTGAAGACCGCCCAGTTCGCCACCTTGAGGGCGTCGGCGGAGGGCTGCTCGCCCTTGAAGTCGGCCAGCTGCACGCCGTTCACGCTGTCGGGTGCGGGAGCCGCGGCGGGAGGCTGCTGCGTGGCCGGGGCAGTCGCCACGGCCGCATGTTCGGCCGCCTTGTTCTTCTGCGCCATGCGCAGCGGCGGGATGATGATCACCAGCAGCGCGATGCCGACCAGGGCGCCCTTGCGCAGCGCATCCCAGAACTCGTTGCGTTCGGTGTTCTCTTCGGGCTTGTCGGATTGCATGGCTACGGCGGAGGAAGTGGGCAGGTGGCGGCCAGCTTAGGAAGCGGGCCGCTCAGCCCGGGTGGGCGGAAGGCGGCGTCGCCTGTAGGCGTCCGCGCCCTCCCGCTTCGCTTCAGGAAAGTTCGCGCGGCGCGGGACTGGCCTCGGTGGACCAGCACGCGATGTGCAGGGACGGGTCGGCGCACTCGAAGCCGAGGGCGTAGTCGAAATCGTCCTCCGGGGCGGCGGCCATGGCCACGGCGGGGGGCAGGCCGGCGGAAGCCGGATCGGGCTGGTGCAGGTCAGGCATGGACTTCTCCCTCAATCGAAGAGCCATTCTTGGGGCGCGCGTGCAATCGCCCTATCCGCACAAGGCGCAAGGCAGCGTAGGAAGGCCCCTACGCATGAGCGGTAACCCTAGGGTGGGCGCGCTAGGCGTGCGCCGAAGCTTTCTTCCCGCGCAGGCGTTGCGCCAGCGCGTAACCCGCCAGCAGCACGCCGCCCGCCACCATGCCGACCACGGCATCCAGCAGCATCGCCAGCGGCTTTTCCCAGGCCCCGGCGGCCGCGGCCGTCGCCTCGATCCAGTGGTGCAGCGGGGGGATGCCGTGCGCCAGGATGCTGCCGCCCACCAGGAACATGGCGACGGTGCCGGCCAGTGACAGGCCTTTCATCAGCCAGGGTGCGGCGCGCAGGATGCCGTTGCCGACGGCCTGCGCGGCTCCGCTGCCGCGCCGCGTCAGGTAAGCGCCGAAGTCGTCCAGCTTCACGATGGCGCCAACCAGGCCGTAGACGCCGGCCGTCATCACCAGGGCGATGCCCACCAGCACCGCCAGCCGCGTGAGGAAATCCTGGCCGGCCACCGCCCCGAGCGAAATCACGATGATCTCGGCGGAGAGGATGAAGTCGGTGCGGATCGCGCCCTTGATCTTGGCCTTTTCGAAGGCCACCACATCGACCTGCGGATTGGCATTGGCCTCCACCATTTCGCGGTGGTGCGCATCGTCCTCGGCCCGGCTGTGCAGCAGCCGGTGCGCCACCTTCTCCATGCCTTCGAAGCAGAGGTAGGCGCCGCCCACCATCAGCAGCGGCGTGACGGCCCAGGGCGCGATCGCGCTGATGGCCAGCGCCGCCGGCACCAGGATCGCCTTGTTCACGAGCGAGCCCTTGGCGACCGCCCACACCACGGGCAGCTCGCGCTCGGCGCGCACGCCGCTCACCTGCTGCGCGTTCAGCGCGAGGTCGTCGCCCAGCACGCCGGCGGTCTTCTTGGCGGCGACCTTGGTGAGGACGGAGACGTCATCCAGCAGGGTGCTGATGTCGTCGAGCAGGGCAAGCAGGCTGGTGGCCATGGAGGAAGGAAGGGTGGGGGCCGGCCATTATCATGGGACCATGAAAGATGAGGGGGCGAACGCGCCCGTCTACCAGGCGGTGCTGCTGCCCTCGGGCCGGCGCTTCAGCGCGCGCGGCGACCGGCCGCTGCTGCTGTCGGCGGCCGACGCGGGCTTCGCGCTCGCGAGCTCGTGCCGCAACGGCACCTGCCGTGCCTGCCTGCGGCCCTTGCACTCCGGGGCCGTGCGCTACCGCATCCCCTGGCCGGGACTGTTGCCGGAGGAAAAGGCGAGCGGCGGCTGGGTGCTGCCCTGCGTCGCCTTTCCCGAAGGCGACGTCGTGCTGGGGGACTAGTAATTCCCGGTGCGGTACGGGCTGCGCGGCACGTACTTGTGCTCGCCGTCGGGAATCGGTTCGGCCTTGGGGTCCGGACGGTGCTGGACGGCGTTGGTGCCCTCTTCACCCTGCGGCGGCCGCCGGCGCGGACGGTCTTCGGCCTGCTGCCTGGGCTTGCTGGAGCGTCGGTAGAGATTCATGCGACTCACCATAGTGAGCGCCTTTCGCGGCCCGTGTAGGACGAGCCCCCTGCGCTTGTCCGCTGGCTGCCGACGGGGCGGGACGCGCGCGTCAACAATGGCATAGTCCCGCGGATGCGCGACATGATTTTTTTCCTGGCGATGGGCGTGGCGGCAATCGCCGCCACCGCCGCGCCGGTGCGTTTCGAGGACACCATCGCGCAACGCACGCTGGCTTGCACCAGCTGCCACGGCCGCGAAGGCCGTGCCGGTCCGGACGGCTACTACCCGCGCCTGGCCGGCAAGCCGCAGGGCTACCTGTACAACCAGCTGTTGAACTTCCGCGAAGGCCGCCGGCACTACGGCTTGATGAGCGCCCTGCTCGATCCGCTGTCCGATGCCTACCTGTACGAGATCGCGCAGCACTTCGCTTCGCTCGACGTGCCTTACCCGCCGCCGCAGCCCGCGGGCGCGCCACCAGAAGTGCTGGAGCGGGGCCGCGCGCTCACCTTGCACGGCGACCCCGCGCGCCAGCTGCCCGCCTGCATCAGCTGCCACGGCAAGGCCTTGACCGGCGTGCAGCCCGCCGTGCCGGGCCTGCTGGGCCTGTCGCGCGATTACCTCAATGCGCAGCTGGGCGCGTGGCGCACCGGCCAGCGGCGCGCGCATGTGCCCGACTGCATGGGCGAGATCGCGCGCCGGCTCGAGCCGGAAGACCTGGCGGCGGTCACCGCCTTCCTTGCGGCCGAAGCGTTGCCGCGCAATCCCAAACCTGCCGCGGCCCCGGTGGCGGTTGCGCCCGTGCGGCACAAGGGCCGGCGCGGGGCACCCGCCGCGGCCGTCGAACCCCCACCGCCGATGCGCTGCGGATCCGCGCAGGCGCCGGCCGGAGCCAGGCCATGATCAAGCGCGTGCTCTGGGCGTTGCTGGCGCTGCTGCTGGCCGGCGCGGCGCTGGTGTGGATGATCAACTTCGGCAGCGGCCCGCGCATCCAGGACCTGGCGCCGACGGCGGCGCCCAGCGGCGAGCAGGTCGCGCGCGGCGCCTACCTGGCACGCGTGGGCAACTGCATGCTGTGCCACACCGAGCGCGGCGGCCCGCCCTATGCCGGCGGCCGGCCGATCGCCACGCCTTTCGGCACGGTGTTCTCCAGCAACCTCACGCCCGATGCGCGCACCGGCATCGGCAGCTGGTCGGCCGCGCACTTCCGGCGCGCGCTGCACGAAGGGCGGTCCCGCGACGGCCGCCTGCTGTACCCCGCCTTCCCCTACACGCACACGACACTGGTGACCGGCGCCGATGCGGATGCCCTCTTCGACTACCTGCGCAGCCTGCCGCCGGTGAACCGTCCCAACCGGCTGCATCGCCTGCGCTTTCCCTACGACAGCCAGGCGGCGCTGGCCGTGTGGCGCACGCTGTACTTCCGGCCGGAGAAGTTCGAGGAGGACGCGGCCCACACGCCCGAGTGGAACCGCGGCGCCTACCTCGTGCGCGGCCTGGGCCACTGCGGCGCCTGCCACACCGCGCGCAACGCACTGGGCGGCTCGCGCGACCTGGCCGACCTGTCGGGCGGGCTGATCCCGATGCAGAACTGGTACGCGCCTTCGCTGTCCTCGCCCAACCAGGCCGGTGTCGCGGAGTGGCCGATTGCGGAGATCGAGCAGCTGCTGTCCACCGGCGCCTCGCGCAATGCGATGGTGCAAGGGCCCATGGGCGAGGTGGTGCTGCACAGCCTGCAATACCTGGAGCCGGTCGACATCCGCGCGATCGCGGTATTCCTCAAAAGCCTGCCGCCCACGGGCGGCGACAGCGATCCGCGTGAAGTGCCGCAAGCCGGCGCGCAGCTCCTGGCACGCGGCGGCAAGATCTACGAGCAGCACTGCGCCGGCTGCCACGGCGACGCGGGGCAAGGCGTGCCCAATGCCTATCCGGCGCTGGCCGGCAACCGCGCGATCACGCTGCCGGTGACCGCCAACCTGGTGCAGGTGGTGCTGAACGGCGGCTTCGCGCCGGCCACGCGCGGCAACCCGCGGCCCTTCGGCATGCCGCCCTTCGCGATGCAGCTGAGCGATGCGGACGTCGCTGCCGTGCTGACCTTCGTACGCGCGTCCTGGGGCAACCGCGCGGCACCGGTGTCGGAGCTGGAAGTGACCCAGCAACGCAGCAGCGCGCGACCATAATCCGCCATGGCTTTGCGACGCGTCCACCTCCCGCCCGAAGTGCCCGGCCAGTTGTGGCTGGGCTCGATGCCGGGCCGCTTCGAAGCCTGGTCGGCTTTCGAGGCGCAGGCCGACCGCACGCGGCTGCGGCTGGTGGTGTGCCTGACCCCGCGCCAAGAGCTGGCCGAACTCTCGCCCGACTATCACGCGGCCGTGGTGGCGGGGCGCGTCAACTTCCGCTGGCAGCAGGTGGCGATGCGCAACTTCGGCGTGCCCGAAGACCCGGCGGCCTTCCGCCGCGACATCGCCAACGTCGTCACCGCGCTCCAGACCGGCGACGCCGTGCTGCTGCACTGCGCCGCCGGGCTGGGCCGCACCGGCACCGCCGCCGCCTGCGTCCTCAAGGCCCTGGGGCTGGACACCGGCGAGGCACTGCAGCGCGTGCGCGAGGCCGGGTCGAATCCGCAGAATGCGGAGCAGTCGGGGCTGGTCGACTGGTTCTAGGGGCCCTGGATCCCCGCCTGCGCGGGGATGACATTATTTTGCGAACGGGTTCGCGAACACGAACATCATCGCCACGCCGACGCCGATCAGGAAGTTGGCGTCGATCAGGCCGGCCAGCAGGAACATCTTGGTCTGCAGGGGTTCCATCATCTCCGGCTGGCGCACCGCGCCGTCGATGAAGCGGCCGCCCATGGCGCCTATGCCCAGGCAGGCGCCGATGGCGCCCAAGCCGATGATGAGCCCGCAGGCCAGCGCGATCAGTCCGGTGTCAGTCATGATTACCTCCGTTGTCGAAATCCATGCCGGTATCGTGCCGGCCGGCCGTCATGCTGGCGATGACGCGGGAGGTAATGCGGTGATGCGCTGGGAGGCGACGGCTTGCAGTTCGTCCCCCGTGACGAGGTGCGGTGCGATCTCGGCGAGCGGACGCAGCACGAAGGCGCGTTCGCGCATGCGCGGATGCGGCACGACGAGCGACGCGCTGCCAACCTGCGCCGAGCCGTACAGGAGCAGGTCCAGGTCCAGCGTGCGCGGCGCGTTGCGGTAAGGCCGCTCGCGCCCGGCGCCCTGCTCGATCGTTTGCAGCTGCGCGAGCAAGGCATAGGGGTCGAGGGCGGTGGAAATCGCCGCGACTGCGTTGACGTAGTCAGGCCCGCCCGCATCGATCGGCTCGGAGCGGTAGAAGGACGAACGTGCAAGCACCGACGTTGCCGGCAGCTGCGCGAGCGAAGCCAGGGCGTCGTTCAGCGCCCGCGCGGGATCGCCGAGGTTCGCGCCCAGCCCCACGTAGGCAGTGACCGGGTCGCGCATGGCCTCAGGACGAAGCGTCCTGTCCCTGGCCGTCGCCGCCGCCCTGCCCCGCGGGCTTGCGGCGGCGCCGCCGGCGCTTGCGCGGGGCGTCGGCGCTGGCGCTGCCGGCTTCCGCATCCTCGGCCTCGGGGGCCACGGAATCGGGCGCGGATTCGTCGCGCGGCGGCGCCGGCGGCCGCGGCTTGCGCACGCCGCGCTGGTGCTTCTGCTGCTCGTCGCGCAGCTGCATCACCAGGTCCTCGCGCACGGCGTCGCTGGCCTGGCTGAACTCCTGCCACCAGTCGGCCAGCACCACGTCCACTTCGCCGATGTCGGCGCGCAGGCGCATGAAGTCGAAGGCGGCGCGGAAGCGCGGCTGCTCCACCAGGCTGAAGGGCGTGCTGCCCATGCGCTTCTCGAAGCGCGGCTGCATCATCCAGATCTCGCGCATGTCGGCGCCGAGCTTGCCGCGGCCCGAGATGTCGCCGATGCGCGACTCGAACACTTCGTCGATCGCTTCCTGCAGCGCCGGGAAAGGATGCTGCCGGCGGGCGAGACGGGCGGCCCAGCCGTCGCGCACGTCCGCCCACAGCACGCAGGCCAGGAGGAAGCTGGGCGCCACCGGCTTGTTCTCGGAGACGCGGCGGTCGGTGTCCTGCAGCGCCGCGCGCACGAAGGGCTGCTCGGCGCGCTCGACCACCAGGTCCAGCAGCGGATAGATGCCGCGTGCCATGCCGAGGAACTTCAGCTGCTCGATCGTGGCCAGCGAGTGGCCCGTCTGCAGCAGCTTGAGCATTTCGTCGAACAGGCGGCTTTGCGGCACTTCCTGCAGCAGCGACAGGCTGGGCAGCAGCGGCGCCTTGGTCTTGGGATCGAACTTGAAGCCCAGCGCCGCCAGCTTGGCGGAGAAGCGCACCGCGCGGATGATGCGCACCGGGTCCTCGCGGTAGCGCGCAGCGGGGTCGCCGATCATGCGCAGCACCAGCTTCTTCGCGTCCTTGATGCCGCCGTGGTAGTCGACCACCACGCGCCGCTCGGGGTCGTAGTACATCGCGTTGATCGTGAAGTCGCGGCGCGCCGCGTCCTCTTCCTGCGGGCCCCAGACGTTGTCGCGCAGCACGCGGCCGGCGGAGTCGACGGCGTGCTTCATGCCCGCCAGCTGGCTCTTGCTGGTGCGCTCGTTGCCGCTGACGGATTCCGCCGCGGCGCTGTCCATGTAGGCGCGGAAGGTCGAGACCTCGATCACCTCGTGCTCGCGCCCGCGGCCGTAGACCACGTGGACGATGCGGAAGCGCCGGCCGATGATGAAGGCGCGGCGGAACAGCCCCTTCACCTGCTCCGGCGTGGCGCTGGTGGCCACGTCGAAGTCCTTGGGCCGCAGCCCGAGCAGCAGGTCGCGCACGGCGCCGCCGACGATGTAGGCCTCGAAGCCCGCTTCCTTGAGCGTGTGCACCACGTTGAGGGCGCGCTCGTCGACCAGCGTGGGGTCGATCGCGTGCTCTTCGGGGCCGACTTCCTGGCGCTTGCCGAACTTCGGCGGCTTGCCGCCCCCGAGCAGGTTTTCGATGAACTTTTTAATCATTGGTATCGGTGAACAGGTCGAGGATACGCCAGCCGCGCTCCAGGGCGATGGCGCGCAGCCGCGGGTCCGGATTGGTGGCGACCGGATGGTCGACCTTCTCCAGCAGCGGCAGGTCGTTGGTGGAGTCCGAATAGAAGGTCGTTTCCACGTCCAGCCAGTCCTGGCCGCGCGCGCGCAGCCAGTCGGCGACGCGTACCACCTTGCCCTCGCGCATCGAAGGCACGCCGGCGATTTCGCCGGTGATCCAGCCGCCGGCGTCGCGCACGAGGTCGACAGCGATCAGCTCCGGCACGCCGAAAGCCTCGGCGATCGGACGCGTCACCAGCTCGTTGGTCGCCGTCACGATGGCCACCGCGTCGCCGGCCTGCTGGTGGGACCGCACGAGGTCGACGGCCGCGGCACGCAGCGGCAGGATGTGCTGCCGCATGAAGCGGGCATGCGCATCCGCATAAGCCGCTGCGCCCTTCAGGCGCAGGGCTTCGGTGGCGAAGCGCACGTAGTCGTGCACGTCCAGCGTGCCGGCGACGTAGTGCGCGTAGAACTGGTCGTTGCGGCGCTTGAACTCCACGCGATCGGTCCACCCGATCTCCTGGGTGAATTCGCCCCAGGTGTAGTCCGAATCGATCGGCAGCAGCGTGTGATCGAGGTCGAACAGCGCAATCCGGGGTTTGCTCACTCGCTCTCCAGCATGGATCGGATCAGGGGAATGGTGATGGCGCGCTGCGTCTGCAGCGCATAGGCATCGAGGTGGTCCAGCAGCTGCATCAGGCTGGCGAGGTCGCGCGAGAAGCGCGAGAGGATGAAGTCCATCACCTCGTCGCTGAGGAACACGCCGCGCGCGTCGGCCGCCTGGCGCAGCACCGCGCGGCGCTCGGGCTCGCTCAGCACGTGCAGCTGGAACACGTGGCCCCAGCCCAGGCGCGTGCGAAGGTCCTCGCGCAGCTGCAGCTGCACGGGTGCATGCAGGCCGGCGGACAGCACGCCGCGCTGCAGGGCCTGCGCCTGCACGAACCAGGAGAAGGCGGCCTGCTGCTGCACCGCCGAATAGAGATGCACGTCGTCGAGCAGCACGACCGCCCAGCGTTCGTCGAAGGGCGGCGGCTCCGCCAGCGAAGGATCGAGCCAGCCGGTGGCGGCGCCCTGCTCCCGCAGGCTCTCCTCCACCGCGCGCAGCAGGTGCGTCTTGCCGCTGCCCGGCTGGCCCCAGAGGTAGGTCGGCACCGGCGAGCGGGTCGGGTTGCCGGCCCAGAGCTGCAGGTGCCTCCAGGCCGCTTCGTTGGGGCCGGCGAGGAAGCTCGCGAGGCTGGGCGCGCGGGCCAGGCCGATGTCGAGTGCGAGTTGCTTCATCGGCATGGCGCTCACCCGTGGTACAGCTGGCTGGCGAGGTAGCCGCTGCGCGCGCGCCGCACGGCCACCAGCAGCACCGCGCTGGCCGGCAGGGCGACCAGCACGCCGACGAAGCCGAACAACTGGCCGAAGGCGAGCAGCGCGAAGATCACGGCCAGCGGATGCAGGCCGATGCGCTCGCCGACGAAGCGCGGCGTGAGGTAGAAGCCTTCGATCACCTGGCCGGAGCCGTAGACCACGCCCACCATCACCAGCGCCTTGATCGAAGCGAATTCGAGGAAGCCGGCCATCAGCGCCAGCACCAGCCCGATGCCGAAGCCGACGTAGGGCACGAACATCGCCAGGCCGGTGAACACGCCGATCGGCACGGCGAGGTCGAGCCCGAACAGTGCCAGGCCCGTGCTGTAGAAGATCGCCATCACGACCATCACCAGCAGCTGGCCGCGCAGGTACTGGCCCAGCACCTGGTCGGCCTCCGCCGTGAAGGCATCGACGCCGGGACGCGCACGCGGCGGCACCAGTTCGAGCACGCGCGCGACCACCTGCTTCCAGTCCATCAGCAGGTAGAACAGCGCCACCGGGATCAGCACCAGGTAGCCGACGACGGTGAGCGCGACGTTGCCACCCATCTTGACCGACGACCAGATCGAGCCGAGGCCGAGGCCGCTGCCGGTGCTGAGGTAGTCCACCAGCTGGGCGCGCAGGCTTTGCAGGTCCAGCGAGATCTTCAGGCCGAACTCCGCCAGCAGCGGCGACAGCGCCGCATGCAGGCGGTCGAACAGGACCGGCAGCTGCTCGCGCATCAGCGGCAGCTCCTTCACCAGCACCGGCACGATCAGCAGCACCAGCGACACCAGCGCCAGCAGCACGATCAATTCCACCAGCACCACCGCCAGCACGCGCGGCATGCGGCCGCGCCCCATGTCGTCGAGCCGGTCCACCAGCGGCGTCAGCGCATAGGCCAGCACCGCGGCCACCACGAAGGGCGCCAGCACCGGGCCGAGCGCGCGCAGCACGAGCACGGCCAGGAGCGCGATGCCCAGCCAGGTTGCGGCCCGCTTCTGCGTGGGGGTGAATTGCATGCGAGGGAAAGCGCGCCTTTTTCAGCGGAGCTGCAGGTCCTCGTCGCTGAAGCGGATGCCCAGCGGTTCGATCAGCAGCTGCTTGTCGCCCGCCTCGACGCGGCCCGCGAGCGTGGCGGCGATGCCCAGCGACTGCGCGATCTCCACGGTGCGCTGCGCATCGCCCGCGGCGACGAACAGCGCGAAGCCCGCGCCCATGTTCAGCGTGCTGTAGGCCTCGCGGTCGTCCTGGTTGGCCTGCTGCTGGATGAAGCGCAGCACCGCCGGCACTTCGGGCAGCGCGGCTATGCGGTACGTCAGCTTCGCCTGGTGCCGCAGCAGCTTGCGCCAGCCGTGGCCGGTGACGTTGGCGCAGTAGTGCGGCGTGATGCCGGCCTTGTACAGCGCTTCGGTCACGGGCGAATACAGCACGGTGGGCGCGAGCAGCGCCTCGCCGTAGCTCTGGCCGTCGGGCAGCTTCGTGAGATAGCCCTGGGGCAGGCGTTCGACCAGCTTGCGCGCCAGGCTCAGGCCGTTGGCGTGGATGCCGCTGGAGGCGAGCAGCACGATTGCATCGCCGGCGGCCAGCTTGTCGCCCACCGAGAGGCGTTCCTTGGGATTGATCAGGCCGGTGCAGGAGGCCGCCAGGTCGATGCGCCCGGCTTCGACCACGCCGGCCAGCGCCGGCGTCTCGCCGCCGCCCCAGGCCACGCCGCAGGTGTCGCAGGCGCGCTTCCAGCCTTCGACCAGGGCCTGCGCGCGCTGGGCGTCGCCGAACCAGTCGGAGCCGCCGGCGGCCCAGTAGGCCTGCACCACCAGCGGCGTCGCGCCGACGGTGATCAGGTCGTTGACCGCCATCGCGATCGTGTCCTGGGCGATCGCGTCGTAGTAGCTCTTGCCGGTCAGTTGCCGCATCTCGTCGGCCACCAGCGCCTTGGAGCCGAGGCATTCGACGATGGAAGCCAGGTAGAACGGGCCGACGTCCACGACGTAGGCCGACTCGCCGCGCGAGGCCTTGACTTCGCTGAAACCGTGGGCCGCCAGGTGGCCGGCGGTCGCGGCCGCGGACCGCTGCGCAGCCACCTTGAGGGGATCGATCAGGTCGTAGTTGACGCCGGCCTGCTCGTAGCTGAGGGTGGTGGCGGAGGACGCGGCTTTCGGATTCATCCCTAAATTATCGCCGCTCGCCCTACACTGCCCCGGCCGCCATGAATCGCCACCCCGCTTGAACGAAGCCAGGACGCCCCCGAGCACGCTGCCGCCCGGCATCTGGGCGCTGGGCCTGGTGAGCCTGCTGATGGACGTCTCTTCGGAGCTGATCCACAGCCTGCTGCCGGTCTTCATGGTCACCACGCTGGGCGCCAGCATGGTCACGGTGGGCCTGCTGGAAGGCGCGGCGGAGGCGACGGCCTTGATCGTCAAGGTGTTTTCCGGCGCCTGGAGCGACTGGCTGGGCCGGCGCAAGCCGCTGGCGCTGCTGGGATACGGCCTGGGTGCGGCATCGAAGCCGCTGTTCGCCCTGGCCGGCTCCGCCGGACTGGTGGTGGCGGCCCGGCTCATCGACCGGGTCGGCAAGGGCATCCGCGGCGCCCCGCGCGACGCGCTGGTGGCCGACCTCGCGCCGCCCGGCATGCGCGGCGCCGCCTTCGGCCTGCGCCAATCGCTGGACACCATCGGCGCCTTCCTCGGCCCGGTGCTGGCCATCGCCTTGATGCTGCTGTGGGCCAACGACATCCGCGCGGTGTTCTGGGTGGCGGTGATTCCCGGCGTGCTCGCGGTGGCCGTGTTGCTGTTCGGGGTGCACGAGGCGCCGCACGACCCCGCCGCCGTGCGCATCAACCCGATCCGGCGCGACAGCCTGCGCCTGCTGCCGCCGGCCTACTGGTGGGTGGTGGGGATCGGGGCGCTTTTCACGCTGGCGCGCTTCAGCGAAGCCTTCCTGGTGCTGCGGGCTCAGCAAGGCGGGCTGGCGCTGGCCTGGGTGCCGCTGGTCCTGATCGTGATGAACCTGGTCTACGCGCTGGGTGCCTATCCGCTGGGCAAGCTGGCCGACCGCGCCAGCCACCGCGGGCTGCTGGCCGCCGGCCTGGTGGTGCTGGTGGCCGCCGACGTCCTGCTGGCGCGCGCCGACCACGGCTGGCCGCTCTGGGGCGGCATCCTGCTGTGGGGCCTGCATATGGCCATGACCCAGGGCCTGCTGGCCACGATGGTCGCCGATACCGCGCCGGAGCAGCTTCGGGGGACCGCCTTCGGCGTGTTCAACCTGGCCGGCGGCCTCGCGCTGTTGCTGGCAAGCGGCATCGCCGGCTGGCTCTGGGACCGCTTCGGGGCCTCCACCGCCTTCCTGGCGGGCGCCGGCTTCAGCACCCTGGCGCTGGCGGCACTGGCCTGGCGGCGGCCGGCCGCGGCGTGACCGAAGCCACGCCTCGCTACAACATCTCTAGCATCTGGATACCACGCCTGCTGGACGGCCGGCCGGTTCTGGCCCACACTGCCGAGGTCGTTGGGGAGGATGGAACATGCCAGTGATCGCCGTCGTCAACCGCAAAGGTGGGAGCGGCAAGAGCACCTTTGCCGCCCACGTGGCGGCCTGGTGCGCCCGCCAGGGCCATGCCGTGATGCTGGGGGACATCGACCGCCAGCAATCCAGCCGCGGCTGGCTGCGCCGGCGCGATCCGTCCCTCCCGGGCATCGCGCCCTGGACCGTCGACCAGAAGAACGTGCTGCGCGTGCCGACCGGCATCACCCACGTGGTGCTCGATACGCCCGGCGGCCTGCACGGCTTCGAGCTCGCCCGCATCGTCATGTTCGCCGACGCCATCGTGCTGCCGGTGTGTCCTTCCGTCTTCGACCGCGAATCGGCCGCCGCCTGCCACGCGGAACTGATGACGCTGCCGCGCGCCGCCAAGGGCCAGTGCAAGCTGGCGGCGATCGGCATGCGCGTCGACGGCCGCACCAATGCCGCCGCGGTGCTCAAGGACTGGGCCGCCGAGCGCAACCTCGAGATGCCGGGTCACCTGCGCGAGACGCAGCTCTATGTGCGCAGCCTGGAAAGAGGCCTGACCCTGTTCGACCTGCCGCCCAGCCAGGTGGCGACGGACCTGGCGCAGTGGGAACCCGTTTTGGACTGGCTGCGGCCGGTGATGAATCCGGCGCCCGTGGCGCGCGAGCCGGCGCCGCGCGACGTGTTGCGCACGCGCACGCCGATGTCGGGGGTGCTGGCCGGGGCCAGGCCCTTGAATCCGGTGCAAAGGGTGGCGTAACCCACGTCATTGCGGGCTGGACCCGCAATCCAGCTACGCTGCTCGATCAGGCCGGGATGACAAGTTCCTAGTGCTTCTCGCGTCGCAGGTCCGCGACGCGGTCCGCGATCGCATCGATGTCCAGCGCGTCCTGCGCATGCACCAGGTAGGTCTCCAGGTCGTCGACCGCCAGCGCCGTGTGGCCTTGTTCGGCGTGCGCCAGTCCGCGGTCGCGGTACTCGGCCCAGGCATCGGGCAGCAGGATCAGCAGCCGGTCCTGCACCGCGATCACGCGCTGCCAGTCTTCCTGCGCCCGGTGGATTTCCTTCAGGTTGCGCAGCATGCGCGCCAGGATGTCGCGCGGCGGCGCGGCTTGCAGGTACAGGCCCAGCGGCACCTCGAATTCGTCGACCAGGCCGCTGCGGCGCTTGTAAGGCTCCAGCCGTTCACTGAGTTCTTCGCGGGACAGCGACTGGCCGGTGAACGGATCGATCACCACCTGCCCCTTCGGCAGGTTGACCTTCACCATGAAGTGGCCCGGGAAGCAGACGCCGCGCGCATGCAGGCCGATGCCTTGCGCCAGCTCGATCCACAGCACGGCCAGCGAGATCTGGATGCCGCGGCGCGTGCGCAGCACCACGTTCAGGTAGCTGTTGTCCGGGTCGCAGTAGTCGTTGACGTTGCCGCCGAAACTCAGGTCGCGGAAGAAGAACTGGTTCAGGGTGCGCAGCCGCTGCAGGGCTGCGGCATCGGCGGGAATGCGGCGCTTCAGGCGCGCCAGCAGCTGGTCGACGTCGCCCAGCACCAGCTGGAGGTCGAGATCGGGATATTCGTCCTGCGCCAGGCTGGCCGCCGCTTCCAGCAGGGGGAAGTGCTCGTCGCTTTGCACCAGCATCCGGAAATACCCCAGAGGCGATGGTGACGCGAATTGCAGGGTCATGCGTTCCTTTGTAATGGACCGGGTGGGGAGCGTCAAGCCACCGTTGCCGCCAGGCTTCAGTGGCGCACGAACTGGCGCAATTTGAGTCCCGCGATCCGCAGCGCGCCGAAGTAAAGCACGCCCGACGCGGCCATCAACCCCGCCATCACGCCGATGCGCAGCAGCTTCTGGTCGTTCCAGGCGATCCAGGGCAGGTTGAAGGTCGCCCACGTCAGGAATACCCCCAGCAAGGCGCTCGCCGCGAACACCTGCAGGGCGAAGCGGCCCCAGCCCGGGCTCGGCTTGTAGCGGCCGCGGCGCAGCAGCCCCGCCAGCAGCAAGCCGGCATTCACCAGGGCCCCCAGCCCGATCGACAGGGCCAGGCCCGCGTGCCTGAGCCACGGGACCAGCGCGAGGTTCAGCAATTGCGTGATGAGCAGCGCCACGATCGCGATGCGCATCGGCGTGCGCATGTCCTGGCTGGCGTAGTACCCGGGAGCCAGCACCTTGATGGCCACCAGGCCCAGCAGCCCGCTGCCGTAGCCGCCCAGCGCCAGCGCCACCTGGTCGACGTCGCTGGCCTTGAAGGCGCCGTAGTGGAACAGCGTGGCCACCAGCGGGCGCGCGAACACCAGCAGCGCCACCGAGCAGGGAATCGCGAGCAGCACCACGAGGCGCAGGCCCCAATCGAGCATGCCCGAATAGCGCTCCTCGTCCTGGCTGGCGCGCGCCGCGGCCAGCTGCGGCATCAGCACCACGCCCAGCGCCACGCCCAGCATCGCGGTCGGGAATTCCATCAGCCGGTCGGCCGAATTCAGCCAGCTGACGCTGCCCGGCGCCAGGTGCGAGGCGATCTGCGTATTGATCAGCAAGGAGATCTGGGCGACGCTCACGCCCAGCAGCGCCGGCAGCATAAGGCGCAGGATGGTGCGGGTGGACGGGTCGTTCAGCGCCGCGCGCAGGCCGGCGAAGGTGGCGCCGATGCGCGGCAGCATGCCGATCTTGCGCAGCGCGGGCAGCTGGAAGGCCAGCTGCAGGATGCCGCCCAGCATCACGCCCACGCACTGGGAGTAGATCGGCTCGATGCCCAGGCGCTGGAACCAGGGCGCGACGACGACGATCGACAGGATCAGCGTCAGGTTCAGCAGCACCGGCGAAGCCGCCGGCACGGCAAAGCGCTTCCAGGTGTTGAGGATGCCGCCCGCCAGCGCCACCAGCGACATGAAGCCGATGTAGGGGAACATCCAGCGGGTCATGACGATGGCCGCGTCGTAGGCATGCGGCGTCTGCTGCAGGCCGCTGGCCAGCGCCCAGACCAGCAGCGGCGCGCCCACCACGCCCAGGATGCAGAGCAGCACCAGGGTCCACAGCAGCACGGTGGACACGTGGTCGACCAGTACCTTGGCGCCGGCATCGCCTTCGGTGGCCCGGTTGCCGGCCAGCACCGGCACGAAGGCCTGGCTGAAGGCGCCCTCGCCGAAGACGCGGCGGAACAGGTTGGGGATGCGGAAGGCGACGTAGAAGGCGTCGGTGAGCGCGCTGACGCCGAACACGGAGACCATCAGCACGTCGCGCAGGAGCCCGGTGACGCGGGAAGCCAGGGTCAGGAGGGAGACGGTGGAGGCGGCTTTGAAAAGGCTCACTGGCCCGAGTGTAGCCCCCGGAAACGGCCGACTACCCCTTGGGCGGCGGGGAAATGGCGGGCGGCTATAATGGTGGGCTTTGCTGGCATCATCCTCAGACACCTAAGGACTCACCATGGCCTCTGCCAAACCCAAGAAAAAGAACCCGCGCCTGGCCTCCGGCCGCAAGCGCGCCCGCCAGGACGTGAAGCTGAACTCGGCCAACACGTCCCTGCGCTCCAAGTACCGTACCGCTGTGAAGAACGTCGAAAAGGCGGTCGCAGCGGGTGACAAGGCCAAGGCGACCGAACTGTTCGCCAAGGCCCAAGCCATCGTGGACACGGTTGCCGACAAGGGAATCTTCCACAAGAACAAGGCAGCTCGCGACAAGAGCCGCCTGTCGGCGAAGGTCAAGGGCCTCGCCGCCGCCACCGCCTGACACTTCCGTCAGGTCAGCCCGTGGGCCGCAAGGCTCGCGCCGTTTGAACCGGGTGCGCTGCCAGCAAGCAAAAGTGAAAAACCGCCTTCGGGCGGTTTTTTCATTTCACCGGCCGGTCTTCGGGCAGCAGGCAAGCCTCGCCCACCTGCAGGTCGTTGTCCTTGGCGAAGTTCAGGCAGAAGTCCCAGGCCATGGGCTCGTGGGCGCGCAGATCGCTGTTGACGATCACGCACTTGATGCCGTTGATGACGGTGGGCACGACCCAGGGCGAATAGCTCAGGTGGCTGCCCGGCTGGGCGCCGCCGGGGCGGAAGGAGCTCATCACCCCGGCCAGCCGCTCGGCCCAGTCGCTGGGGCGGAAGGTGCGGCCATCCTGGGTGATGCCCTGGATGAACACTTCTTTGGCGTTGCTGGAAACCATGGGTCGGAGGGGCGGCGGCGCGTGGCCCGTCTGCCTTGCTGCGCCGCACAAGTATTCTATCTTATATAAGAGTTGGCTCGTCCGGCGGTGCATTGGAGTGATGCGGAATTCTCAAACATTGCACGCAAGCCGTGTGCCTACAATCGCGTTCCAACGGCTCACCAGACACGTTGAGCCGCTTTCATTTGTGACGCGAAAAGGAACAGCTGCAATGGCCCACATCGAGCCGTCGTCCCCCCACACCATGAACACCTATGGCCGGCTGCCGATCGCGCTGTCGCATGGCCAGGGCGTGCACGTCTGGGACGTCAACGGCAAGCGATACCTGGATGCCCTGGCCGGCATCGCGGTCAACACGCTGGGGCACAACCACCCCAAGCTGGTGCCTGCCCTGCAGGACCAGGTGGCGAAGATCATCCACAGCTGCAACTACTACCACGTGCCCAACCAGGAGAAGCTGGCGGCCAAGCTGGTGGAACTGTCCGGCATGACCAACGTGTTCTTCGGCTCGACCGGGCTGGAGGCCAACGAGGCGGCGATCAAGCTGGCGCGCAAGTACGGCCACGACCGCGGCATCGAGAAGCCGCAGATCGTCGTCTACGAGAAGGCCTTCCACGGCCGCAGCATTGCCACCCTCTCGGCCACCGGCAACGAGAAGGTGCAGGCCGGCTTCGGCCCGCTGGTCGAGGGCTTCATCCGCGTGCCGCTGAACGACATCGCCGCCCTGAAGAAGGCCACCGAGGGCAACAAAGACGTGGTGGCCGTGTTCTTCGAGACGATCCAGGGCGAAGGCGGCATCAACGCCATGCGCATCGAATACCTGAAGCAGGTGCGCGCCCTGTGCGACCAGAACGACTGGCTGCTGATGATCGACGAGGTGCAGTGCGGCATGGGCCGCACCGGCAAGTGGTTCGCGCACCAGTGGGCCGGCATCGTGCCGGACGTGATGCCCCTGGCCAAGGGCCTGGGCTCGGGCGTGCCGATCGCCGCGGTGGTGGCCGGCCCCAAGGCCGCCAACATCTTCCAGCCCGGCAACCACGGCACGACCTTCGGCGGCAACCCGCTGGCCATGCGCGCGGGCGTCGAGACGCTGCGCATCATGGAGGAAGACAAGCTGGTCGAGAACGCCGCCCGGGTCGGCGCCCACCTGAAGGCGGCGCTCGAGCGCGAGCTGGGCGGCCTGAAGCAGGTGGTGGAGATCCGCGGCCAGGGCCTGATGATCGGCGTGGAGCTGGACCGCTCCTGCGGCGTGCTGACGCAGCGCGCGGCCGACGCCGGCCTTTTGATCAGCGTGACCGCCGACACCGTCATCCGCCTGCTGCCGCCGCTGATCATGACCGAGGCGCAGGCCGACGAGGTCGTGGCCATCCTCGCCCCGCTGGTGAAGAAGTTCCTGGCCGAATGAGCAAGAGCGACATGGCGATCCGGCATTTCCTGCAGTTCACCGATTTCACCGCCGACGAGCATCGCTGGGTCTTCGAGCGCGCCGCGGCGATCAAGCGCAAGTTCAAGGGCTACGAGAAGTACCACCCGCTCGCGGACCGCACGCTGGCGATGATCTTCGAGAAGGCCTCGACGCGCACGCGCGTGAGCTTCGAAGCGGGCATGTACCAGCTGGGCGGCTCGGTGGTGCACCTCACCACCGGCGACAGCCAGCTGGGACGCGCCGAGCCGATCGAGGACAGCGCCAAGGTGATCAGCCGCATGGTCGACCTGGTGATGATCCGCACCTTCGGCCAGGACAAGATCGAGCGCTTCGCCGCGCACTCGCGGGTGCCGGTGATCAACGGGCTGACCAACGAATTCCATCCCTGCCAGATCCTGGCCGACATCTTCACCTACATCGAGCACCGGGGGTCGATCGCCGGCAAGGTGGTGGCCTGGGTCGGCGACGGCAACAACATGGCCAACACCTGGCTGCAGGCCGCGGAGCTGCTCGGGTTCACCGTGCACGTCAGCACGCCGTCCGGCTACGAGGTCGACCAGGCCGTGGCCGGCTTGCGCAGCAACGACAGCTACAAGGTCTTCCGCGACCCGATGGAAGCCTGCCGCGGCGCCGACCTGGTGACCACGGACGTCTGGACCAGCATGGGCTTCGAGGCCGAGAACGAAGAGCGCCGCGCCGCCTTCGCCGACTGGCGCGTCGACGCCGACATGATGAAGGTCGCCAAGCCGGATGCGCTCTTCATGCACTGCCTGCCCGCGCATCGCGGCGAGGAAGTCGAGGCCGAAGTGATCGACGGCCCGCAGTCGGTGGTGTGGGACGAGGCGGAGAACCGCATGCACGTGCAGAAGGCGCTCATGGAGTTCCTCCTGCTGGGACGCGTCAAGGACTGACGCCGCGGGTCAGGCGCTGGTGGCTTCCGCCTTCGCGCCATCCAGCACGCTCGCCACCGCATCGCCCAATTGCGCGATGTCGAAAGGCTTGCGCAGGATGGTGGGCTTGCCGGCCAGGCGTTCCACCGCCGCCATGTCGGCATAGCCCGTGGCCAGGATGACCGGGATCGCTCCCAGCAGCTGGCGCGCGCGCGAAATCACCTCGGCGCCGGTCATGTCGGGCATGGCGTAGTCCACCACCAGCAGGTCGGGCCGGGACGTGCCGAGCTGCGCCAGCGCCTCGCCGCCGTTGGCGGCCTCGGAGACGCGGTAGCCGATCAGGCTCAGGCACTCGACGATCACGCGGCGCACGTCCGGGTCGTCTTCCACCACCAGGATGTGGCTGGCGTTCGCCTTGGGGGGCAGGCCCACGGCGCGCACCGGCGCGGCCGGCGGCTCCGCTTCCTCGTCGGCCTGCGGGAACAGCATCTCCACCGTCGTGCCCTTGCCCAGCTCGCTGCGCAGGCGCACCACGCCGCCGGACTGGCGCGCGAAGCCGTAGACCTGGCTCAGGCCCAGGCCCGTGCCGCTGCCCACCGGCTTGGTGGTGAAGAACGGGTCGAACACCTTCTGCAGCAGGTTGGGCGGGATGCCGCTGCCGCTGTCGCTCACGGACACCAGCACGTAGTCGCCGGCCGGGAGGTCGCGCTCGTCGTCGAAGTAGCGGGTGCCGGTGGTGATCGTGAGCTTGCCGCCTTCGGGCATCGCGTCCTTGGAGTTCACCGCCAGGTTCAGGATCGCCATTTCCAGCTGGCCCGGGTCGAGCACCGCCGTCGCGTCTTCCTCGCACAGGTCGTAGGTCACTTCCACGCCCGAGCCCACCGAAATCTCCAGCAGGTCCTTCATGCCGCCCAGCAGCTGGTTCACGCTGGTGAGCTTGGGCATCAGCGACTGGCTGCGGGCAAAGGACAGCAGCTGGTTGGTCAGGCGCGAGCCGCGCCGCGCCGCGCTCTTGGCGCGGTCCACCACGGGCTTGACCTTCTCCTCCTTGGCATAGAGGGAGACCAGCTCGAGGTTCATGTTGACCACGTGCAGCAGGTTGTTGAAGTCGTGCGCGATGCCGCCGGTGAGACGGCCGATCGCCTCGAGCTTCTGCACCTGCGTCAGCGCGTTCTGCGCCCGCTCGCGTTCGTTGATCTCCTTCATCAGGCGATCGTTGGCGCTGGCGAGTTCCCTGGTGCGCGTGAGGATGCGGTTTTCCAGGTCGCCGTTCAGGCGCTCCAGCTCCTGCCGCGTGCGCCCGAGTTCCTCCAGGTGCTGGCGCGCCGCGTACTGGCGGCGGCGCGCGCGCACGGCGGACTCGGCGGCGCTGGCGAGGGTCTCGGCGTTGAGCGGCCGCTCCAGCAGCACCAGGTTGCCCAGGCTGTGCAGGGAGCGGAAGTCCTTGTCGGCGCGGCGGCCCTCGCGCTTGGTCGCGAGCACCACGAAGGGGAAGTCGGACCAGGGCGGCTGGTTCTGCAGCCACTGCGTGAGGCGGTTGTCCTGCAGCAGTTCGGCCAGCGCTTCCTCGGTCAGGATCACCGCGGCGGCGCCTTCGTCCAGGCGGGCCAGCAGGTCATCCTGGTCGGCACAGACCCGGGCCGTGATCTTCTGTCCGGCCAGCACGCTCTCCACCACCGCGGCATCGCGGCCGCGGGGTGCGTAGACCAGGACCCGCAATTCCATCAGTGCTTCCTCGAATGCTCGTCGTCACCGAGCAGCGGCATCGCGCCGCGGTAGTGGGCCACGCCGGCCAGCACGCCGATGAAGTCGGTCAGCGCCTCGCCGATCTCGATGCCGCCGGCCTGCATGCGCAGCTCGCGGATGGTCTGCTCGTGCTGGTTGGTCCGGCTCTTCACCATCGAAACCGCCTTCAGCACCTGGCCGCGCGCCTCGAAGAAGCGGAACAGCAGGATGCCGTCGGCGAGGTAGCTCATGTCGATGTCCGACTGGATCTCGCCGATGATGCCGTGCTGCCCGAGGATCAGCAGGGTGACCACGTCGCGGTGGCTCAGGTAGGTGAGCAGCTCGTGCATCTGCAGCATCAGGTACTTGCTGCCGGGCATGGCCTGCAAGTAGGCGTTGAGGCTGTCGATGACCACCATCCCCGCGCCATCTTCCTCCACCGCATGCCGCACCCGGTGCGCGAACTCGCCGGCGGACACCTCGGCCGGGTCCAGCGGCACCAGGCTCAGCTGCCCGTTGTCGAGGTACGGCGTGATGTCGAGATTGAGCGCCTTGGCGCGCTGCACCAGCGTGGCCAGGCCTTCGTCGAACAGGTAGTAGACCGCGCGCTCGCCACGCTTCAGCGCCGCCAGCACGCAAGCCAGCGCCGTGGTCGTCTTGCCGATGCCCGAAGGACCGCAAAGGAGCGTGTTGGTGCCCCGGGACAATCCACCGCCCACCAGGCCGTCCAGCCGCGCCATGCCGGTGCTCACCACCTTGGCCGTGGACTCGACGCGGTGCTCCGCCGCCACCAGGCGCGGGAACACCGCGAGGCCGCCGGTGTCCAGCACGAAGTCGTGTTCGCCGCCCCGGAACTTGATGCCGCGCATCTTGATCACGCGCAGGCGGCGCCTTTCGGGACCGTACTGGTCGACCGCCTGCTCCAGGTTCACCACGCCGTGCGCGATGCTGTGCAGTTGCTGGTCGGTGTGGCGGCTGGAGCGGTCGTCCAGCATCAGCACCGTGCAGTCGTGGTCGGAAAAGAATTTCTTCAGCGCGAGCACCTGGCGCCGGTAGCGCAGCGGGTCCTGCGCCAGCAGGCGCATCTCCGACAGGCTGTCGAAGATCACGCGCTGCGGTTTCAGGCGCTGCACCGCCGCCATCACGCCGCGCACGGTTTCGCCGAGTTCGACTTCGGCCGGATGCAGGATCGACTGTTCCAGCTCCGGGCTCAGGCCTTCGCTGCTGACCAGTTCGAACAATTCGATGCCTTCGAGGGACCAGCCGTGCGACGCGGCGACCGTGCGCAGCTCGGACGAGGTTTCGGACAGCGTGACGTACAGGCCGCGCTCGCCGTGGCGCGCGCCCTCGGCCAGGAACTGCAGCCCCAGCGTGGTCTTGCCCGCGCCGGGATCGCCCTCCACCAGGTAAAGGTGCCGGACGGGAAAGCCGCCCCCCAGCACGTCGTCGAGACCGGGGATGCCGGTGGACGCGCGTTCCTGGGTGGGTAGGTTCAGGGGAGGAGGTGGCCGTTTCATGCGGTAGGTAAAAGCCGCATGAAATGCGGTGCGCGGCCATAGTAACGGGGCCGCACCACCGGGGCTGTAGGCCCTTTCCGACAGTTCAGTTCGGTTGCTGCCTTGGTCGAGCTTCAGCTGGCGCTTTCGGCCTCCTGGAGGCTTCGCCACATCACCTTGCCGCTGCCGCTCTTGGGCAAGGCATCCGCGAACTGGACGATGCGCGGCACCTTGTAGACGGCCATGTTCTCGCGGCACCAGTCCACGATCTCCTGCTCGCTCACCTGGCCCTTGAAAGACGGCCGCAGGACGACGACGGCCTTGACCGTTTCGCCGCGGTAGGCGTCGCGCGCGGCGATCACGCAGGCTTCCTGGATCGCCGGGTGGCGGAACATCAGGGCCTCGACTTCCGCCGGCCAGACCTTGAAGCCTGACGCGTTGATCATTCGCTTGAGGCGGTCGGTGAGGAAGAAGTAGCCGTCCTCGTCGGTGCGCCCGAGGTCGCCGGAGCGGAAGAAGCGCTTGCCCTCGAACTCGACGAAGGCCGCAGCGGTCGCATCGGGCCGCTTCCAGTAGCCGTCGAACACCATCGGGCCGTGGATGATGATCTCGCCCTGCTCGCCGGGCGGCAGCTCGCGCAGCGTCTCGGGGTCCACCACGCGCGCATCGCAGCTCATGAAAGGCACGCCCAGGCACTGCTGCTTGGGTGCATCGATCGGGTTGCTGTGCGAAGGCGCAGCCGTCTCGGTGAGGCCGTAGCCCTCGATGTATTTCAGGTTGAACTGCTCCAGCAGCCGCTGCGCCACCGCCTGCGGCATCGCGGCGCCGCCGCCGCCGATGTGCACCAGGCTGGAGAGGTCGTAGCTCGCGAAGTTGGGGCTGGCCAGCAGGTCGATCACCATCGTCGGGATGTTGGTCCAGCTCGTGACCTTCCAGTTGGAGATCAGCCAGCCGGCCAGCTCGCGGTCCCAGCGCGGCATGAGCACGATGGTGGCCGCGGAGTAGATGTTCGAATGCAGCGCGCTCACCATGCCGGTGATGTGGAACATCGGCACCACGAGCAGCGTGACGGTCTCGGAGGTGGCGTTGCCCCACACGGCGCTCGCGATCGCGTTGTGCATCAGGCTGCGGTGCGGATGCATGCAGCCCTTGGGGTTGCCCGTGGTGCCACTGGTGTAAGGCAGCACGGCCAGGTCGCTTGGCCCCACCTCCAGGGCGGGGAGGGCCAGCGTGTTGTCCAGCGCCGCGCTCCACGCCTGCACTTCGCCGCCGGCGAGCTGCGGCAGCGGGTGCCGCGTGAGCAGCCATTCGCGCCAGGCCGCGGGCATGGGGCCGGCTTCCGGCGCTTCCGGGTCGAAGGCATCGGTGAACTGCGTGACGATCATGTGCCGCAGGCGGTCCGCCTCGGGCAGCTGGGCGTCGGCCTTGGCGATCTCGGCGGCGAGGTCGCCGGTGGTGATGGCGACCTTCGCGTCCGGGTCGGTGATGTAGTGCTTCAGCTCCTCGGCGCGGTTCATCGGGTTGACCGGCACAACCACCGCGTTGGCGCGCAGGATGGCGAAGTGCGCGATCACGAGCTGCGGGCAGTTCTGCATGTCCAGCAGCACGCGGTCACCCTTGCGCACGCCCAGCGCGTGCAGGCGCGCGGCGAGCCGCTCGGCCCGCTGCTGCAGCTGCGCGTAGGTCAGCACGCGGCCGAAGAACACGAGCGCCGCCTTGCCGGGATAGCGGCGGGCGCTGGTGGCCAGGTTGTCCCAGAGGGAAGTGGCAGGCAGCGTGATGGCGTGCGGCAGGCGCTTCGGCCAGAACTTGTGATGCGGACGGTCCATGGAGCGGAGGGTAGCGAACACCGGCCCCGGCGCCATCGGGAAAGGTCCCGAGCCCGGTCGCCTGGGCGACCCACCCTATCATGGCTGCGCATTCGAACCAAGGAGACACCATGCGATTCTGGAAGGCCGCCGCCGCGGCCCTGCTGGCTGCCACGTCCTTCACCGCCCTGGCGGCCTACCCCGACAAGCCGATCCGGCTGGTCATCGGCTTCCCGGCCGGCGGCCCGCTGGACCAGCACGCCCGCCTGTTGTCGGAACGCCTGCAGGCCGTGCTGGGCCAGCCGCTCGTCATCGACTACAAGGCCGGGGCCGGCGGCACGGTGGGCGCGCAGGAAGTGATGAAGGCGCCCGCCGATGGCTATACCCTGATGCTGGCCAATACCGGCGTGATGGTGATCAATCCGGCGCTGTACGCGAAGCTGCCCTACCAGACGCTGCGCGACTTCACGCCCATCGCGCGCACGGCCATGCAGCCGCTGGCGCTGCTGGTGAATCCCAAGCTGCCGGTCAACACGCTGCCCGAATTCATCGCGTATGCGCGCTCGCGCCCGGGCCAGGTGAACTACGGCTCGGCGGGCAACGGCGGCATCAGCCACCTGGCGCCGGAGATGTTCAAGAACGCCACCGGCCTGTTCATGGTGCACATCCCCTACCGCGGCAGCGCGCCCGCGTTCACCGACCTGATGGGGGGCCAGGTGCAGTTCATGGCGGAGTCGATCCCGCAGGCGGCGGCGTACCACAAGCAAGGCAAGGTGAAGGCGCTGGCGGTCACCAGCCGCGAGCGCAATGCCGCCCTGCCCGAGGTGCCGACCGTGATCGAGAGCGGCGTGAAGGACTTCGAGGTGGTCGGGTTCTACGGCTTCCTGGCGCCGGCCAACCTGCCGAAGGACGTGACGGCGAAACTGAGCGACGCCTTCCGGCAGGTGCTGGCCAGCCCCGACATCCGCAGCCGCATGACCGCGCAGGGCGCCGACCCCGCCTTCCTGGGCAGCGAGGACTTCGCGAAGTACCTGGCCGCGGAGATGCCGCGCTGGGCCGACGCGGTGAGGAAGTCCGGCGCGAAGATGGACTAGGAGAGCACGAAGACGAGCCCGAAGGCGCCGACGGACACCGTCTTGCCGCGCAAGGTGGTGTACGAGGCGACGCCCAGCGAGTGGTAGCTGGAGGCAAAGGCCGCCAGCGCGCCGACTCCGAGCGCGCGCACCACCGGGTTGCGCTCGCCCAGCGCTTCCTGGATGCGCTGGCGGTGCTTCTCCGGCGAGGGGTTGAGGAGGACGGCCAGCAGCAGCACGACGGCGGCCGCCAGCAGCGAGATGCCTGCTTTCTTCATGCCGCAATCTAGCAGACGGCACAATGCCGGCATGCGCCATTCCACCCTCGCCCGGGCCGCCCTGCTGGCCGCTGCCCTGTTCGCATCCTCCGCCTTCGCCTTCGACCTGCAAGGCCATCGCGGCGGCCGCGGACTCTCTCCGGAAAACACCCTGCCCGCCTTCGAGCGCGCGCTCGCGCTCGGCGTCGACACGCTCGAACTCGATGTCGGCCTGACGGCCGACGGCGTGGTCGTCGTCTCGCACGACCCTTACCTCAATCCGATGATCGCGCGCGACGCCAACGGCCAATGGCTGGAAGGCTCGCGCGGGCCGCTGATCAAGTCGCTGACGCTGGCGCAGCTGCGCGCCTACGACGTGGGCCGCATCCGCCCGGACAGCACGTACGCCGCGAGCTTCGCGACCCAGGAAGCGCGCGACGGCACCCGCGTGCCCACCCTGGCCGAGCTTTTCGCGCTGGTGAAGGCGCGCCGCTCCGGCGTGCGCTTCAACATCGAGACCAAGGTGTTTCCCAACCGGGCCGAGGACACGGTGGCGCCCGAGGTGCTGACGCGCGCCCTGCTGGCCGTGATCCAGGAAGCGGGCATGCAGTCGCGCGTGAGCATCCAGAGCTTCGACTGGCGCACGCTCAAGCTGGTGCAGCAGCTGGCGCCGGCGATTCCCACGGTCTACCTCACCTCGCAGACCGCCACCAGCGACAACAGCAAGGACCCGGCCTGGACGGCGGGCCTGCGTTTCGACGACCACGGCAGCGTGCCGCGCATGGTCAAGGCCGCCGGCGGCGCCGCCTGGTCGCCCAACGGGCCGGCCCTGACCGAGCCGCTGGTGAAGGAAGCGCACGCGCTGGGCCTGCAGGTGATCCCCTGGACCATCAACAACCCGGCCGACATGGAGCGCTTCATCGCCTGGGGCGTGGACGGGATCATCACCGACTACCCGGACCGCCTGCGCGAGGTGATGGGCAAGCGCGGCATGCCCTTGCCGGCCCCCGCTCCGAACTAGTGTCCGTGGCGGTGGTGCGCATCCGGGTAGTGCGGATGCGTGTGCACCACCGGGGCATGCACGTGCGGATGGCTGTGGCGCGTGCCGGGCGCCACCGGCGGCACGTGCACGTGGCCGTGGTGCGCGTCGTCGTGCACATGCTCGTGCTCGTGCGCCAGCTCCTCGTGCGCGTGGGCATGCTCGTGCCGCTCGCGCAGGTGCAGCCACACGCCTGAGGCCATGAGGAGGGCTGCGGCGGCCAGTTGCCAGTGCACCGGCTCGCGCAGCAGCAGCACGGCCAGCAACGCGCCGAAGAAGGGCGCCACCGAAAAATAGGCGCCGGTGCGGGCCGTGCCCAGCCGCCGCAGCGCCAGCACGAACAGCACCAGGCTCACGCCGTAGCTCGCGAGTCCGAGCAGGCCCGCGGCGAACACCGCCGATGGGGCGGGCCAGTGCGCGCCCAGCGCGAGGGCGATGGCCAGGTTGACGCTGCCGGCCAGCAGCCCTTTCACCATCGCGAGCCACGACGCATCCGCCAGCGAGACCTTGCGCGTGAGGTTGTTGTCCACGGCCCACGCGAGGCAGGCCGCCACCACCAGCAGCATGGAAGGCCACGCGCCCTTCGCCTGCGTGCCGTCCGGCCAGGCCAGCACGACGCCGCCCGCAACGATGCAGGCCATGCCCGCGGCCACGTGGCGGTCCACGTTCTCCCTGAACACCACCCAGGCCAGCAAGGCCGTGAGCACGGCTTCGGCGTTCAGCAGCAGCGAAGCCTGCGAAGCCGGCAGTCCCGACAGTCCCAGCAGCAGCAACACCGGGCCGGCCACGCCGCCGCACAGGATCGCGCCGGCGAACCAGGGCCATTCCCCCGCGGCCAGGCGCACGCGCTCGCCTCGTCGCAAGGCGCGCAGGACCGCGAGCCCGAGGCCGGAGCCGAGATACAGCAAGGCAGCCAGCAGCCAGGGGCTGGCGATCTGCAGCAGCAGCTTGGCGAGCGGCGCCGCGGCGCCGAACAGCAGCGCGGCGGCCAGGGCAGCGCCCACGCCGGGCGGAAGTCGCTTCATGGAAGCCATGGTTGCAGAAACAGGAAAGCCGGGCGGATCGCTCCGCCCGGCCGTCCGGATTGGGTCGGGCCCGATGGCCCGGGGCGCTTCAGCGCAGGATCTTGGCGATCACGAAGCCGGCGGCGAAGGCGACGCCCAGCGCGGCCAGCGGGTTGGCGCGGACCTGTTCGCGGGCCATGTCGCCGTATTCCTGCTGCAGGCTCATCATCTTGTCGCTGCTGGTCCCGAGCTTCTGCTCGAGCGTGTCCACCGCCTCGTGCAGGGTCTGGGCGACCTTGCGCACGCGGTTCACGTCGCCGTTCAGTCCGTTGGCGCCGCTGCTGCTCTGGCCCTGCTCGGCACTGGTGGGGAAGGGGTTGCTGGCCGTTTCGGCGTTCATGGCGGTTCCTCTCTCGGGGCTTCGTTGCGGTGAATGCCGGCACATGCCGGCGGAAGCCACCACTTTAGGAAGCCCAGCCTTTGGCGACTGTCGGAGAAGGCGCCGCTCAGGGTGTAGGACAAATCCTCCCCCGATAATCCCCGCATGCGGACTTCGATCACCAGCGTCGCCGGCATCCTGGTCGGCCACTTCACCGATACGCGCCGGCCCACCGGCTGCACCGTGGTGCTTGCACCGGGCAGCGCCATTGCCGGCGTGGACGTCCGCGGCGCGGCCCCCGGCACGCGCGAAACCGACCTGCTGCATCCTTCCAACGTGGTCGAGCGGGTCCACGGTGTGCTGCTGTCCGGCGGCAGCGCCTGGGGCCTGGACGCCGCCGGCGGCGTCATGCGCTGGCTGGACGAGCAAGGCATAGGCATGACGGTCGGGCCCGCACGCCTTCCGATCGTGCCCGGCGCGGTGCTGTTCGACCTGCCGCTGGGCGACCAGCGCATCCGGCCCGATGCCGCCGCGGGCTACGCCGCGTGCCAGTCCGCCAGCAGCGCGCCGCCGGAAGAAGGCTGCGTCGGCGCCGGCGCCGGCGCGGTGGTCGGCAAGATCTTCGGCTTCCACCGCGCGATGAAGGGCGGCATAGGCACCGCTTCGATCACCGTGGACGGCGTCACCGTGGGCGCGATCATTGCCTGCAACGCGCTGGGCGACGTGGTCGATCCCGACACCGGCACGGTGATCGCCGGCGCGCGCAGCGAGGACGGCCTACGCCTGCTGGACACGCGGCGGGCGCTGCTGCGCGGCGACACGCCCAAGCCCATGCTGGCGGGCAGCAACACCACCATCGGCGTCATCGCGACCGACGCCGTGCTCACCAAGGTGCAGGCGGGCCGCCTTGCCACCATGGGCCACGACGGGCTCGCGCGCGCGATCAACCCGGTGCACACGCTCTCCGATGGCGACGCCCTCTTCGCGCTGGCCACCGGCGCGAGCGGCAAATCGTTGGGAATGATGACCCTCGGCACCATGGCCGCCGAGGCCTGTGCGCTGGCGACGGTGCGTGCGATCCGTGCCGCGCGCGGCGTGCGCCTGGGCGACCTGCACCTGCCGGCGACGGGCGAGCTCGCATGAAGCGGCACATGAAGCCGGTGAAGGCGCTGCACAACACCCTGCTGTCCCTCCGCGACCTGCTGGTGTCCGCGGGGCCTGTGCTGCTGCTGGCCGTGGGCCTGCTGGTGCTGGCCTACTGGTGGCTCGACCCCAACCCGCCCAAGCGCGTGGTGCTGGCCACCGGCGGCCCGCAAAGCGCGTACGAGGAGTTCGGCAAGCGCTACCAGAAGGCGCTCAAGGCCTACGGCATCGAGGTGGTGCTGGTGCCCAGCGAAGGCTCGCCCGCCAACCTGCGGCTGCTGCGTGCCGGCAAGGCAGACCTGGGCTTCGTGCAGGGCGGGACGAACGACCGCAGCGTCAGGGAGGAAAGTGGCATCCAGTCGCTGGGCAGCCTGTTCCTGGAGCCGCTCTGGATGTTCTACCGCACCGAGGCGGCCAAGGGCATGCCGGCCGGGGTGCTCAGCTCGCTGACGCAGCTGCAGGACCTGCGCATCAACGTCGGCTTTCGCGGCAGCGGCTCCCCCTCGCTGATGCGCAAGCTGTTCGAGCAGAACAGCCTCGACCCCGCCAGGATGAAGATCTCGCGCCTGGACGAGACGACGGCGACAGTCGGATTCCTGAACGGTGAACTCGACGTGATCGTGTTCGCTTCCGCGCCCGAGTCGCTGATGGTGCAGATGCTGCTGCAGACGCCGGGGGTGAAGCTGATGGACTTCAGCCAGAGCGAGGCCTACTCGCGCCGCCTGCCTTTCCTGACCCCGGTGGTGCTGCCGCGCGGCATCGTCGACCTGGCGAAGGACCAGCCGCCGCAGGACGTGCGGCTGGTGGCGACGACCACCTCCCTGCTCGCGCGCGAGGGCACGCACCCGGCGCTGCTGCAGCTGTTCGCGCAGGCCGCGCGCGACATCCACGGGCCGGCCGGCTGGTTCAACCGCGCGAGTGCCTATCCGACGCTGGAGCGCACCGAATACCCGGTCTCGGCCGAAGCCGAACGCATGCTGCGCAGCGGCAAGCCTTTCCTGCAACGCTGGCTGCCCTTCTGGATCGCCAACCTGGTGGAACGCATGTGGCTGGTGCTGGGCATCATCCTGGCGGTGCTGCTGCCGCTCACGCGCATCGTGCCGCCGCTGTACCAGTTCCGCATCCGCTCGCGCGTCTTCCGCTGGTATGCGCAGTTGCGCGACATCGAGGCCCGGCTGCATGCCGAGCCCGCAGCGGGCCAGGAACTGGTGGGGGAACTGGACGCGCTCGACGAGCGCGTCGGGCGCGTCAGCGTGCCGCTGTCGTATGCCGACGAGCTCTACGCCTTGCGCAACAACATCGAGGCCGTGCGGCGGCGCGCCGCCGCCTGATCAACGACCCTTGGGCGAGTCGTAGGAGGCGGTCATCGTGCCGCCCTGGTTCATGCGGCCCTTGAGCTCGCCCAGCTGCTGCTCCAGCTCCGCGGCTTCGCGCGCGCCCAGGCGGGCGTTGGCGATGTGGCGGCGGGTCTCCACCGGCAGCTTGGCGGTATTCTTGCCGTTCCAGACACTGCGGCCCTTGGACGACAGGTTGTAGTAGATCGAGACGCCTTCGCGCAGCTTGCGCGCCTGTTGCTCCGGCGTGAGCTTCAGGCCGGCGATGCGGCGCGCGCTCCAGATGGCGGCGTCGCGCATGTGTTCCGCGGCCGCATGCACGGCTTCCACCGGGTCGGCAGGATTCACGATGCCCATCGCCTTGGCGGTGGCGGGCTCGAACTGCGCGATGCCGAGGTTGGGCGTGCCGTCCTTGCTGGCGCCCAGGCGCGGGATCCAGCTGGTTTCGGCGTTGATGATGCCGTAGACGTCGCGGTAGCTCAGCCCCACTTGCTGCAGGTTGGCGTCGCGGGCGGCCGACTGCGCGAGCAGCAGGCGCGATTGCGCGTCCGGGGTCTTGAGTTCGGTGCCGCCGAAGCGCACCGGCAGCCAGCGCACCTTCTCGCGCAGCGCGTCGTAGCGGCTGTTGAACTTGAGCGTGGCGGCGGCAGCGTTGGCGACCATCATGGGCGCGGAGCCGACGTCGTGCGCGGCCGCGGTGATCGCGGCCACGGCGGCCTGCGCGGTTTCCGTGACGTGGCCGGCGTGCTGCCGCTGGGCCAGGGTATCGGAGGTGGAAGGGGCGACGGCGATCGAACCGCTGAGCCCGATGCCGACGAGGCCGGCGAGGACCAGGTAATTCGGCACGCGGGCCACTTTCGCTGCGATGCGCTGGTTCATTTGCAATGTCCCCTACTGTTCGTAACTGCGAACTCTCTTGAGGGGTCGTGTCGGAGAAAGTTCAGGCCGTTACAAGGTCCCGTCCTACACGCCTTTTCGCCTGCGCCGACTGATCCATGGGAAAGCGAGCCGACACGCGGGCTGCGGCGGTTCCTGCAGCTGAGGCAGCGCGTCAGCGTGCCGACAGGGACACCTCGGAACCATGCATGGCGGAGGCGTGAATATTCACGCCTCGCGCTTGTGGCTCAACTTGTATACGTGTATAAATCGTTTCCGCATGCATGCCTCAGCCATTCCCCAGACCACGTCCGCCGCCGTCATCCAGCTGCTGAGGCAGTCGCTCGATCACGGCCGCTGGTCGCCCGGCACCGTCTTGCGGCAAGAGGACATCGCGGCCGAATTGGGCGTGAGCCGCGTTCCCGTGCGCGAGGCCTTCTTCCAGTTGCAGGCCGAAGGATTGGTGCAAGTGGTGCCGAACAAGGGCGTCTACGTGCGCACCTTGAGTGAAGCGAACCTGCGCGAACTGTTCCGCTTGCGCCGGCTGCTCGAATGCGACCTGCTGGCCGATGCGGTTCCCTTGCACGATGCGGCGAGCCTCAACCGGCTCGACACGGTGCAGGCTGCGCTCGACAAGGCCGGCCGGGTGGCCGACTGGATCGCCGGCGACCGCGAATTCCACGAGGCGCTGTACGCGCCGGCGGACCGCCCCGAAACGATGGCCATCGTGCGCAGGCTGCGGCACCAGGTCGACCGCTTCTACTACGCGCGGATGAAGCCCACCACACGCACGCAAGGCTGGTACGACGAACACCACGCGTTGATTCGCGCCGTGCGCAGGCGCGATGCCGCCGCCGCGTGCAAGCTGCTGGCAACGCACCTGGCGGAAACGGAGCGCAGCGCGCTGCTCGCGCTGGCCAGGGCCTGAAGAAGGAGACGCGATGTCGCGCCACACCTGCACCGTGAGCTGGGAGCGCGGCGACGCCTCCTTCCTCGACCAGCGCTACAGCCGTGCGCATGCGTGGCGCTTCGATGGCGGCGCGGTGGTGCCGGGGTCCAGCTCGCCGCACTCGGTGAAGCTGCCCTGGTCCGATCCCGCGGCCGTCGATCCGGAAGAAGCCTTCGTCGCTGCGGTCTCGAGCTGCCACATGCTGTGGTTCCTCTCACTCGCGGCGCAGGAGGGATTCCGTGTCGATCGTTATCTCGACGCCGCCGAGGGCACGCTCGGCACGATGAGCGATGGCCGCCAGGGCATGACCGAAGTCGTGCTGCATCCGGACATCGCCTTCTCCGGGGAACGCCTGCCCGACGATGCGTCGGTGGACCGCCTGCACCATGCCGCCCACGAGCGCTGCTTCATCGCCAATTCGATCCGCAGCGAAGTGCGCATCGCCGGAAGCTGGCGCGCCGCCTGACGTGGCCCGCAAGCGCGCCTCCCTGCACTACCACGTGTACGTGGTGGAACTGGGCGACGCCGTGTGGAACAACGCGCGCTTTCGCCGCTGCAATCCCGACTACCGGCTCGGCATGCCTTTCGTCTATGTCGGCATGACGGGCCTCGATCCGGACGTGCGCTTCGACAAGCACAAGGCCGGCATCCAGGCCAACAACTTCGTGCGCGACCACGGCGTGCGGCTGCTGCCCGCTCTCTATGCGGTGTACAACCCGATGCCCTACCAGGCGGCGGTGGAGATGGAAGTGGAGCTGGGGATCGCGCTGCGCGAGAAGGGCTACGGCGTCTGGCAGGCGTGACTACAGACTGTTCTTCCAGGCGGCGCGCACGACCGCATCGAGCGCGCCATCGACGACTGCCTGCGTCGCCACCAGCCTGAGCGAGCCTTCGGCCAGCATCTCCTGCAGGCGCCGCCGCGTCATCGAACGGCTCGCGCCGTTGCCCTGCGCGAACAGGAACAGCAGGCCGTGCGGGCTGGCCCAGGTGAGCTGCCAGCGCTCCCAGCCTTCGCCCAGCACGTCCACCCAGGTGCCGGGCCGCAGTTCCACCGGCGGCAGCGTTTCCGGCTCCGGGCGGTCCCAGCCGGAAGGCGTGCGCAGCTCCGGCACGAAGCCCGAGTCGTGCATCTCCAGCGGCGCCAGCCAGGTGTCGACACCGGGCGGCAAGGGCGCCGGTTCCGACGCGTGCGGCTCGGCGCCGGCCGCCTTGAACTGCGCCTGCACGCGCAGCTTGCGCAGCAGGGCCTGCCAGCGCGCGGTCTCGCCGGCCGGATGGTCGATGCTCGCGAGCCCGGCTTCGATGCGGCCGGCGAGCTGGCCGGGCTGCGCGCCGGCGCGGCCGCAGAGCGCCGGCTGCACGCTCCACAACACGCCTTGCACGACGCTGCTCCAGCCGCCGGGATCGTCGGCGCCGGTGTCGTCACGCAGCCGCGCCTGCGCCATCACCTGCGCCCAGGGGCCGGCGAGGAAGGCCAGCGCCTCTGGGGGCACGTCCAGGGCATCGGGCCGCTGCCGCAACTGGCGCGCGATGCGGTCGGCCAGCAGGTTGCGCTGCTCCGCCCGCACCAGCGCACGCACCGCCTTCTCACGGCCACCGCGGCGCGCGCGCGGCTGCGCATCGTCCCAGGCCTCGTGCAGGGCCTCCAGCGCCACTTCGAAAGGCTCGGCGCCGGCGGCGCGGGTTTCCAGCAGCACCTCCACCGCCTGCAGCAGGCCCTCGAGGAACTCGCGAAACCCCGGCGCGCGCGTGTCGCTCCAGGCCAGGCTGCGCTGCGTGGCCTCCTCGAGCAGCTGGCGGGCCGGATGCTCGCGGTCGCTGAAGAAGCGCGGGTCCGCCAGGGCCAGCCGCAGCAGCGCAGGTTCGAGATCGCGCACCGCCTCCTGCACCGGCGGCAGCAGGCGCGGATCGTCGGCCAGGTTCTCCACCATCAGGCGCACGACCTCGAGTCCGAGGGCTTGCGCCGGCGTGCGTGCTTCGCGATGGACCGCGGCGCGGAAGTCGGCCCGGCTGCCGGCCGCGCTGTCCGGCATCGCGGCCTGGCGCTGGCGCAACTGCAGCAGCAGCTGGTCGACCTTGCGCATGTCCTGCAGGGCCGTGAGCGCCGCCGGAACGGTCTGCGAGAAGTCGGGCGGCGGCGGCTCGCCGGCTTCGATGGCCGGCATCGGCGCCGCGTCGCCGGCCAGCAGCTTCTGCAGTTCGCGGATGGTGATCTGCGTCTCGCGGTCCTCGCCCGGGGCCGGCGGGCCGGGAGGCGCCGGCGGGGCGGCGACCACGCCCTGTGCCGCCAGTGTCGCGGCCAGCTGCTCGTAGCCCTGCGCGAGCTCGGGCGCCATCGCCAGCGGCAGGTAGCGCAGCCAGCGCCGACGCACGATGGCCGAGACGGGGCTCTGGCGCGCCAGCCGGTGCAAGGCGCGCACGTAGATCTCGGGACGCAGCGGATGGCGCTGGACGCCGCCGGCGGGCGCCAGCCGGGCCGCGGCCAGCAAGGTTTCGAACGGCGCGAGCTGCGCCTGCACGGACTGCGCCAGCGCTTCGCCGGCGCGCATCACGTGCACGTTCTCCTGCAACTGCTCGTCGACCAGGAGCGGCAGGCTGTCGAAACTCAGGGGGGTGGCGCGGTCACCGGCAATGGCCTGCGCGAATTCGGCCAGCAGCGCCTGCGGATAGGCCTCGGCCAGGGCCTGCTGCTGCTCGCGCGCCACCGCCAGCGCGTCCAGCAGCAGGTTGCGCTCCACCACGTCGCTGATGGCTTCGGCCTGCGCCGGCAGCTCGGCAAGCGCACGCCGCAGCGTGGCCTGCATCAGGGTCGCACCTTTGGCGGCCGCCTCCTTGATGCAGGCGCGGTAGAGCGCCTGGTACTGGGGTTGCGTGCCGCTCATGGCGGCTGCCTCTCCTCGACGGTCGTCCGTGCTGGGTCCCCGCCTGCGCGGGGACGCTGAAGCACGCCCATCCTGCGGATGGGCTTACTTCAGCGCTTTATACCTGACGCGGTGGGGTCTTGCACCTTCCTCGCCCAGGCGCTTCTTCTTGTCGGCCTCGTATTCCTGGTAATTGCCGTCGTAGAAGACCCATTTGCCTTCATCTTCGGCCGCCAGGATGTGCGTGGCGATGCGGTCGAGGAACCAGCGGTCGTGGCTGATCACCATCACGCTGCCCGCGAATTCCAGCAGGGCGTCTTCCAGCGCGCGCAGGGTTTCCACGTCCAGGTCGTTGGACGGCTCGTCCAGCAGCAGCACGTTGCCGCCCTGCAGCAGGGTCTTGGCCAGGTGCAGCCGGCCGCGCTCGCCGCCGGACAGCATGCCGACCTTCTTCTGCTGGTCGCTGCCGTTGAAGTTGAAGCGGCCGCAATAGGCGCGGCTGGCCATCGTGAACTTGCCGATGTTGATCATGTCGAGGCCGCCGGAGACGTCCTCCCACACGGTCTTGTCGTTGGCCAGCTCGTCGCGGTGCTGGTCGACGAAGGCCATCTGCACGGTCTTGCCGATCTTCACCTCGCCCGCGTCCGGCTTTTCCTTGCCGGCGATCATCTTGAAGAGCGTCGACTTGCCGGCGCCGTTGGGGCCGATGATGCCGACGATGGCGCCGGCCGGCACCTTGAAGCTCAGGTTGTCGATCAGGACGCGGTCGCCGAAGGACTTGCTGACGTTCACGAACTCGATCACTTCATGGCCCAGGCGGTCGCCCACCGGGATGAAGATCTCGTTGGTCTCGTTGCGCTTCTGGTATTCGTAGTCCGACAGTTCCTCGAAGCGGGCCAGGCGCGCCTTGCTCTTGGCCTGGCGGCCCTTCGGGTTGGAGCGCGCCCACTCCAGTTCCTTCTTCATGGCCTTGGTGCGGGCGTCCTCGGTGCGCTGCTCGCTCTCCAGGCGCGCTTCCTTCTGCTCCAGCCAGGTCGAGTAGTTGCCCTTGTAGGGAATGCCGCGGCCGCGGTCCAGCTCCAGGATCCATTCGGCGGCGTTGTCCAGGAAGTAGCGGTCGTGGGTGATGCCGACCACGGTGCCCGGGAAGCGCGCCAGGAACTGCTCCAGCCACTCGACCGATTCGGCGTCCAGGTGGTTGGTGGGTTCGTCGAGCAGCAGCATGTCGGGCTTGGACAGCAGCAGGCGGCACAGCGCCACGCGGCGCTTCTCGCCACCCGACAGGTTCTTGATCACCGCCTCCCAGGGCGGCAGCCGCAGCGCGTCGGCGGCGATCTCCAGCAGGTGCTCGCCATCGCCTTCGGCGCCGGCGGCGGCGATGATCGCCTCCAGCCGGCCCTGCTCTTCGGAGAGCTTGTCGAAGTCGGCGTCGGGTTCGGCGTAGGCGGCGTAGATTTCCTCCAGCCGCGCCTTGGCCTGCTTGACCTCGCCCATGCCGCTTTCGACGGATTCGCGCACGGTGTGCTCGGGGTCGAGCTGCGGCTCCTGGGGCAGGTAGCCGATCTTGATGCCGGGCATGGGGATCGCTTCCCCTTCGATCTCGGTGTCGATGCCGGCCATGATCTTCAGGAGCGTCGACTTGCCCGAGCCGTTCAGGCCCAGCACGCCGATCTTGGCGCCGGGGAAGAAGGACAGCGAGATGTCCTTCAGGATCTGCCGCTTCGGCGGCACGATCTTGCCGACGCGGTTCATTGTGTACACGTATTGAGCCATGGGGGGATTATCCCGCATGACGAAATGACCTCGGGGCGGCACGGCCGCCCGCGGGCACTCAGCGCTTCTTGTCGATCGAGTTCTTGAGCGCCGCCTGCGCGACCTGGTCGAGCGCCTCGTCGACCACCGGCCGGTCGGCCACCACCTTCAGCTGGCCGTTGCCGCGCAGCTTGTCGAGCGTGCGGCGGGACATCGAGTGCGCGGCGCCGCCGATCGAGGTGAACATGAAGAGGGTCGAGTGCGGGCTGCACCAGGTGAGCTGGGCGCGCACCCACTGGCCCTTGATCTCGATCTCGGCCCAGGTGCCGATGCGCAGGTCGTCGCGCGGCAGGTCCGGCAGCGGCTCGGCTTCCGAGAGTTCCACCACCTCCACGTCGCCCTGCGGGAAGTCGTCGGGCGGGGCGGCGGCCGCGGCCGCTGCAGCCTCGGCTTCAGCCGCTGCGGCCGCCGCGGCAGCGTGCGCAGCCGCCTGCCGCGCCCGCGCTTCTTCGGCCGCGGCCTGCTCGGCCTCCTGCTGCACCGCCTCGGGCGAGGCGACGCGCTCGGTTTCCATGTCGGGGCCGGAGTCGACGTAACCGGACTCCTGTGCCTCGTTCTCGTCCAGCCACATCTGGATCTCGTCCTGCGCGCTGTCGCTGAACTGCGACTCTTCCGCCCAGACCGAATCGGCCGCCTCGCGCGCGGCCTTGGCCTCCGGCACGTCGCGGCCGTCCTGCACGGCGGCGCGGTGCAGGGTGATCAGGTGGTCGAAGAAGCGCTGCGTCAGCTCCGGCGGATAGCCGATGCCCTGCAGGCCCTCGCGCAGGCGCTGCAGCAGGCCCGGGATCATCTGCACCAGCCGGCGCGCGCGGCCCTTCTGCGCGGCGCTCTTCTGCACGCTCCAGATCAGGTCTTCCACCAGCTGGCGGTAGCCGAAGGGGTCGGACGAGCCGTCGGCGCAACTGAGCTGCGCCTCGGCCACGACCTGCGCCCAGGCGTTCTTCAGGAAGTCGCCGATGAAGTCGGCGACGTCGAGGCCCTGCAGCATCTGCGCGAAATCGGCGGCGAGCTTCTGGGCCAGCAGGTTGCGCTGCTCGGCGTGCAGCAGCGCCCGGGCGGCCTCCTCGCGGCGCTGCTTGGCGCCCACGTCCTGGCCGGACCATTCGTTTTCCAGCTCGTCCAGCATTTCGCCGAAGGTGTCGGCGTCGATCACCTTGCTGGTGAGCCAGCGGCTGGTCTTGTCGAGCGTGGCTTCGAAGCGGGCCCAGCCCGGGTCCTGCTCGGAGCTGAAGGCCAGGCTGCGCTGCGTGATGCGATCGAGCAGCTGCCGCGCCGGATGGTTGCGGTCGCTGAAGAAGCGCGAATCCTGCTCGGTCAGCCGATGCACGGCCGGCTCGAACTTCTTGAGCTGCTTCTTCAGCTGCGGCAGCAGGCGGCGGTCGTCGCCCAGGTTGTCGAACATGAGCCGCACGACTTCTTCGCCCAGCTGCTGGCCGATGCGTGGCGACTCCTTGGGCGGGGCGGCCATCTCGGCCAGCATGTCCACCGGCTGGGCCGGCGCCGCCGCGGGCTTGGGCCTTTGCTCCAGCCGCTTGACGAGCTCGTCGGCCTTCTTCAGTTCCTGCAGCATCGACATCGACGCCGGCACGGTGTGCATGAAGTCGGCCTTCTTCGGCTGGTCGAAATCGCCCGTGAGCAGCTTGCGCAGGCGGTCCAGGGTCAGCAGGGTCTTGGCGGCGGTGTCCGTCACGGGCGCGCCACTGGCGCCGGTCGCCTTGTTGATGCGGCCACCCAGCGGCACGGCGGGCTCGACCCCGGTGGAGCGCAGCCAGTCGGCCAGTTCGCGGTACAGGCGGCGCAGGTTCACGCCCAGCAGGCCGGCGGCGGGCACGATCAGCACTTCGCGGACCTGCCCGTCGGGCACGTGTTCGGCCAGGGTGGCCTGCAGCGCGCGCACGAAGACGTCGGGCCGGATCGGATTCAGGCCCGGCTGGATGGTGCGCCAGCCCAGCATCGTGCTGACCAGCGCATCCAGCGGCGGCAGGGCATCGTCGACCGAATGCGCCACCTCCTGCTGGGCCCGCGCCACTTCGATGCTCTGGTCGAGATCCTCGTCCTCGAACAGCTGCAGGTCCTGGAAGCGCAGCGTCTCGGTGGGCTGCTGGTCCTTGCCGCCGCCTTCATAGACGAGGCGGGTGAGTTCCTTGACGAAGCTGGCGCTGACCGCGGCCGACTTCTCGTTGAGGCCCTGCACGGTCTGCTTGATGTCGGCGCGCTGGAAGGACTGGATGCGGCGGGCCCCCGCGGCCACGGCGCCCTGCTCCAGGCCCTGCAGGACGCCCAGGAACAGCGGCTCCGCCTGTTGCAGCATGGCGGCCAGGCAGTCGTTCAGCGTCGGCTGCAAGGCGGTGGGATCGTCGGAGACGCCCACCCGGAGCTTCATCTTCGAGGTGGCCATGGGTCTTATGGGTTACGGCCCATTATGGGACTGGGCGCGCGGTGTCAACATTTTCCGCCGCCGTACGGCCGCGTAGCGGGGGCGAGCGGCACGCTGTGGCAGCGCGCTGACACGGTTCGGCACGTCCGGCCGATCCATGCGACAATAGGGGCTCTTGCGACGCTCCAGTTGCCCGCAAGCTCAGCGTTTCCGCTGGGGACGAAGCTGGTCCGCCACCCAAGAAAATGGCGCGTCCGCTGGCTCCCGCCACCAAAACCTTCATCTGCCTCCACTGGATCCGGCTGCTCTTTGCCCGGAACGGCCGATGCCCCAGCGCCCGGGAAGGCGCTTATCCACTTAATGACTTTTGATGAACTGAATCTCGCCCCGGCCATCCTGAAGGCCGTGCACGAGCAAGGCTACGAAACCCCCACCCCGATCCAGGCCCAGGCGATTCCCGCCGTGCTCGAGGGCCACGACCTCCTCGCCGGCGCCCAGACCGGCACCGGCAAGACGGCTGCGTTCACGCTGCCGATGCTGCACAAGCTCACCAAGGGCCAGGTCAAGACCAACAAGTTCGGCAAGGACGGCGTTGCCGCCCTGGTGCTCACCCCCACGCGCGAACTCGCCGCGCAGGTGGAAGAGTCCATCCGCACCTACGGCAAGTACCTGCCGCTCACCTCCACGGTGATCTTCGGCGGCGTGGGCATGAACCCGCAGATCGACCGCATCAAGAAGGGCGTCGACATCCTGGTGGCGACGCCGGGCCGCCTGCTCGACCTGCAGCAGCAGGGCCACCTGGACCTGTCCACCGTGGAAATGCTGGTGCTCGACGAAGCCGACCGCATGCTGGACATGGGCTTCCTGCCCGACGTGAAGAAGATCCTGGCGCTGGTGCCCAGGGACAAGCAGAGCCTGCTGTTCTCGGCCACCTTCAGCGACGAGATCCGCGACCTGGCCCACACCCTGCTGAAGAACCCGCAGAGCATCCAGGTCACGCCGCGCAACACCACCGTGCAGCGCATCACCCAGGTGGTGCACCCGGTGGGCCGCGGCAAGAAGAAGGAACTGCTGGCGCACGTGATCAAGGAGCACAACTGGTCGCAGGTGCTGGTGTTCACGCGCACCAAGTTCGGCGCCAACAACGTCGCCGAGTACCTGGCCAAGCACGGCATCAGCGCGATGGCGCTGCACGGCAACAAGAGCCAGACCGCGCGCACGCAGGCGCTGGCCGGCTTCAAGAGCGGCGACATCCGCGCCCTGGTGGCGACCGACATCGCCGCCCGCGGCATCGACATCGACGAACTGCCGCACGTGGTGAACTACGAGATCCCCAACGTGCCGGAAGACTACGTGCACCGCATCGGCCGCACCGGCCGCGCGGGCAACGACGGCGCCGCCGTCAGCCTGGTGTGCCTGGACGAGGAAGGCTTCATGCAGGAGATCGAGCGCTTCACCAAGCAGCAGATCGCCGTGCAGGAAGTGCCGGGCTTCGGCCCCGAAGCCGGCGAGCAGGCCGAGCCCATCGCCATGGGCCGCCAGGTCCTGTGGGGCGGCAAGGGCCGTCCGCCTTCGCGCGACGTGCTCAATGCCGCGGCGAAGGCCGCGCGCAGCGAGATGATGCAGCGCATCCGCGAGAACAAGGAAAAGTCCGGCGGCTCCGGCCGTGGCGGCCGCGGCGGCAATGGCCAGGGCCAGCGCAATGGCGACGGCCAGCAGGCCCGCGGCGCCAACGGTGGCGGCAATGGTGGTGGCGGCAATGGCCGCCGCCAGCAGCCGCAAGGCGAAGGCGCCCAGGCGCGTCCGCCGCGCCAGCAGAATGGCGCCGGCGGCAACGGCCACCGCAATGGCAACGGCAACGGCAATGGCGCTTCGCAGCGTCCGCCGCAGCCGCGCCGCGACGACGAGCAGCAACCCCGCGAAGGAGCGCACAATAGCCGCAGCCCCTTCGTCGTGAGGGAACCGGTTCAACGAAGCACCGATGGACAACCCGATCCGCTCCGCACCAGTGTCGACAGCATGGCCAAGAACGGACGCCGCGGCGGCGGCGGGGGCGGGCGCCCGAACCGTGGCGGTGGCGGGGGCTACGGGTCTCGTGGGCAGGGCAATCCTCCAAGGACTTTTGGCCGATGACGGCATAGCGGCGGTCCATGTCCTGGGCCGCCGCGCCCCGCAGCTGCAACACGCCAAGCTGCATTTCCACCAAGTCGAATTTTCCGACCCGGCGGCGCTGAAGGCGCTGCCGCCGCTGGACGAGGTCTACCTCGCCCTCGGCACCACCATCAAGGTGGCCGGCAGCCAGCCGGCCTTTCGCGCCGTCGATTTCGACGCCAACTACGCCGTCGCCCGGGCGGCCCGCGCCGCCGGCGCGCGCCATGCGGGCGTGGTGAGCGCGATGGGCGCCGACGCCCGCTCCCGCATCTTCTACAACCGCGTCAAGGGCGAGCTCGAGGAAGCGCTGGGCGCGATGGGCTTCGAAGGCCTGGTGATCGCCCGGCCGTCCTTCCTGGCCGGCGACCGCGAATCCCTCGGCCAGCCCGTGCGCGGCGGCGAGAAGCTCGCGCTGCGCGTGAGCCAGTGGCTCAAGCCGCTGATCCCCGCCAACTACCGTTCCATTGCCGCCCAGGACGTGGCCGGCGCGCTGTTGCGGCACGTGCCGCAGTCGCGCGGCCGGCTGGTGCTGTCTTCAGGCGTGATGCAGCGCGGCGCCTAGGAGCCTGGGCTCAGGAAAGGCGGCGCGGTCCCCGGGCGGGCGCGCCCTTGGGCCGGGAATCGCGCAGGCGGCTGATGCCGCGCTGCATGGCCGGCGCCAGCACGTTCCAGTGCAGCAGCCGCGCGAAGCGGCTGCGCAGCGCGCGGTAGGCGTGCGAATCGACGAACTCCCCCGGGTCCTGGTACACGCCCAGGTCGTCCAGCACCATCGGGTCCTCGTGGGTGGCGCGGCCGCCGACGAAGGAGTGCTCGTAGCCGTCCCACAGCATGGCACCGCCGACGTGGACGCCGAAGCCGTAATCCCAACCCCGCTCCTTCAGCCGCTGGCGCGCAGCCGCCATGTAGGCGGCGTCGAAGATGTAGGTGTCGGTGCGCAGCCAGCGGCCGTGCAGCCAGATCTCCGCCAGCGGGCGCGCCGCCTTGCGCACCCGGGTCGTCAGCCCGCGCAGGATGTCGCCGCTCACCAGCACGTAGCGCAGGCGCGCCGGGATGCCGGCGGCGCGCAGCATCGCCACCAGCAGCGTGGCCTTGTCGGTGGCATCGCCGTGCCCGGAATCGATCACCTCGCGCGCGGTGCGCAGGCGCAGCTTCACCCGCTTGGTCAAGGGCATGCGCTTGACGAAGCCGTACACCGCCAGGGCCTTCTCGCGCTCGGTCTTGGAAAGCTGCGTGAGCGCGCGCACCCGCAAGCGCAGCTTGGGGTCTTCCAGGTCGATCAGCGAAGAGGCGCCCAGCCAGAGCGAGGGAAGGTCTTCCTCGACCGCCGGCTGCGAGGCAGGGGAGTTCAACACGTGCGATGCCAGGTCAATGCGGATGGCGGGCGCTGCCGATCGTGAGCGCCGCCGCGTGAACGTCGCGCGCCGCCCTCAGGGGCGAACGATCGTTCGATTTCCAGGGAATTTTAACTTGGAAGTTCTAAGGGGCGCCGCCTAAATCCTTATAGGCGCCCTATCGAATTCAGTAAGACCTGAGCATTCTTACCGGTTCGTTCAGCCGGGGCAGGCGCTTGCGGCTGGCCAGCACCAGCTCGATGTCGTCGCGCGCGCCGTCGATCAGGACCAGGACCGCCTTTTCGGCGCGGGCGGGCTCGTGCGCGATGACCGCGTCGAGCACCGCGCGGTGCAGCGGCAGCGAGTTGCGCGGCCCGTCCTTGCGGCTGGTGGAGATCTCGAAACTGGTGCGCAGCAGCGCGCCCAGCGCCTTGCTCATCTGCACGATCATGCGGTTGCGGCAGGCCCGCAGCAGGCCCTGGTGGAAGCGCAGGTCGCTCGTCACGTAGTCGCCGCCCTCTTCCACCGCCTTGCGCATGCCCTCGAAGGCGGCTTCGATCTCCGCGATGTCTTCCGGCGTGGCGCGTTCGGCCGCCATGCGCACCGCGGCGGGTTCCACCACGCGGCGCAGGTCCTGCAGGTCGCGCAGGAACTCCGCGGTCAAGCCCGCCTTGGACTGCCACACGATCACGTCGGGGTCGAACCAGTTCCACTGCTCCGCCGGCAGCACGCGGGTGCCGACCTTGGGTCCGCTGCTCACCAGGCCCTTGGCGATGAGCGACTTCACGGCTTCCCGCACCACGGTGCGGCTCACGCCCAGTTCCTCGCACAGCATCGGCTCGGGCGGGATCGAACTGCCCGGCGGATAACGGCCGGCGAGGATGGCTTCCCCGAGATGGTCGACCGTGTTGCCGTGGACGTTCTTGATCATTGGGTGCGGTTCAACCGCGCACGAACAGCGTCTGCAGCGGCTCGCTGCCGGCCTGCGCGCTCCAGTGCCCGTGCACCTTGGGATCGAAGGCCGCGCCTTCGGGCAGCAGGTCGGCCGAGTGGAAGTGCTGGCCGGGGCCGAAGCTGCGCGTGCTGCCGTCCTGCAGGCCGATCACCATGGTGCCGCGCAGGATGAACACCCACTGCGGATGCGGCGAGCAATGGAACTGGCTGCGAAAACCCACCGGGCTCTCGCGCAGCTGGTAGCCGCCCGAGGGCGCCAGCTTCGACAGCATCGATTGCGGCGTGCCTTCGGACAGGGGCACGGCCTCTTCCCGGAAGCGGGCGCGGCCGTCGCTGTCGGTGAAGAGGACGACCTTGGTGAAGGCGGTCATTGGACGGTGGCGTTGATGGTGTCGAGGCGCTGGCCGCCGGCGGCGTCGAACACGTGCGTCTTTTCCTCCGCCACGCCCAGCATCACGGTGTCGTCGGGCTTGGCCGTCGTGCGGCCATGCATGACGATCACCATGTCGGTCGCGCCGACGCGCACCAGCAGTTCGGTCTCGGCGCCGGTGGGTTCCACCACCACCACCTTGGCCGGAATGCCCTCGCCCGTCAGCGACACGCGGATGTCCGTCGGACGCACGCCGTACTGCACGGCCTGCCCGTCCTTGCCCTGCGCCTGGTTCTGCGTGGGCCACATCTGGCCCTCGGCCTCGACGAAGCTGCGGCCGTCCCGCATGCGCAGCGTGCCGGGCAGCACGTTCATGGAAGGCGAGCCGATGAACTGGGCGACGAACAGGTTGCCCGGCCGGTCGAACAGTTCGAGCGGCGTGCCGATCTGCTCCACGATGCCGTCGTGCATCACCACGATGCGGTCGGCCATGGTCATGGCTTCGATCTGGTCGTGCGTGACGTAGACGGTGGTGGTCTTCAGCCGCTGGTGCAGCGCCTTGATCTCGGCGCGCATCGCCACGCGCAGCTTGGCGTCCAGGTTCGACAGCGGCTCGTCGAACAGGAAGACCTTGGGATCGCGCACGATCGCGCGTCCCATGGCGACGCGCTGGCGCTGGCCGCCGGAGAGCTCGCGCGGGAAGCGGTCGAGCAGCTGCGTGAGGTTGAGGATGCGCGCGGCATCGTCGACGCGTTGGTTGGTCACGCCCATGTCCGCCTTGCGCAGCTTCAGGCTGAAGGCCATGTTGTCGCGCACCGTCATGTGCGGATAGAGCGCGTAGCTCTGGAACACCATCGCGATGTCGCGGTCCTTGGAGTCCAGGTCGTTGACCACGCGGTTGTCGATGTCGATCTGGCCGCCGCTGATCGGCTCCAGGCCGGCCAGCATGCGCAGCAGCGTGGACTTGCCGCAGCCCGAGGGCCCGACCAGCACCACGAACTCGCCGTCGGCGATGTCGAAGCTGATGCCGTGGATGATCTTGAACTTGCCGAACGATTTCTCGATGCCGCGGAAGGAGACGGAAGCCATGCGTGATTCCCTGGACGTCAGCTCTTGACGGCGCCGGCCGTGAGGCCGCCGACCATGTAGCGCTTGAAGGCGTAGTAGATCGCCGCCGGCGGCAGCGCGTAGATGAGGCCGGTGGCCATCAGCAGTTCCCAGGGCGAGTCGTCGGCCGACAGGAAGCTGCCGAGCGCCACGCCCAGCGTGGTGCTGCGGTCGTTGGACAGCAGCAGGAAGGCGTAGAGGTACTCGTTCCAGGCGAGCAGCAGCGAGTAGGTGCCGACCGCCACCAGCGAGGGCACCATCAGCGGCAGGTAGACCAGGCGGAACAGCTGCATCGGCGTGGCGCCGTCCATGCGCGCGGCCTCGTCGAGCTCGAAGGGCAGCTTGTCGGACGCCTGCTTCAGCACCCAGATGCAATAGGGCGACGCGATGGTCACCATCGCCAGGATCAGTGCCCACTGGTTGTTCAGCAGGCCGTAGTTGCCCATCGCCTTGTACATCGGCACGGCAAGGAAGGCCGCGGGAATGAAGTACGTGAACAGCGCCAGGTTCATCACCGTGCGGCCGCCCGGCACCTTCAGCCGGCTGATGGCGAAGGCCGCGCAGGTGGCGACGAACAGGGTCAGGGCACCCACGGTCACCGCGATGAGCACCGAGTTCCACATCTGGATCCAGAAGTGGTTCAGGTAGTGGTGCTCCTGGTTGAAGACCACCCGGAAGTTCTGCAGCGTGGGGTTCTGCGGCCAGATGCGGCCCGAGGTCGCCTGGTCCTTGCTCGAGATCGAGAACAGGAACAGGTGGTAGATCGGGATCATCGTCCAGATGAACACCGGGATGCCGATCAGCAGCAGCTTGGCCTCGGTGGTGACGTCGCGCCAGGTGATGCGCTTCATTTCGAGAGCCTCTTCATCATGAAGTAGACCAGCGGCAGCACCGCGGGCAAGGCCACCACGATCGAGGCCATGGCGAGGTCCACCTGGTCGAGGCGCAGGTAGCGGATGCCCAGCGTCGCCAGCACGTGCGTGAGGTCGGCCGGGCCGCCGCCGGTGAGCAGGTAGACGCTGTTGAAGTCGCCCAGCGTCCAGATCATCGACAGGATGGTGGACGTCAGGTACAGCGTGCGCATCGACGGCCAGGTGATGAACTTGAACTTCTGCCAGGTGGTCGCGCCGTCGACGGCCGCCGCTTCGTACTGCTCGGCCGGGATCGCCATGCGGCCGGCCAGCAGGATCAGCGTCCAGAAGGGCAATGACTTCCAGACGTGCATCACCATGGAGAAGGACAGGGCCAGGGCCGGCTCGTTGAGCCAGTTGGGGCCGTCCATGCCGGTGAAGCGGAAGATCAGCGAATTGATCACGCCCCACTCGGGATTGAGCATGAAGCGGACCGAAAGAATGGTGGGGATCGAAGGCACCGCCCAGGGCAGGATGAACAGCACCGAGAGCACCTTGATCCACCAGCGGGTGTGCAGGAAGAATCCGGAAAGCAGCAGCGCGATCATCATCTTGATGTTGATCGCCACCACCAGGAAGACCAGCGTGTTGACCGCCGTGCGGAAGAAGATCGGGTCGGCAAAGAGGTGCTCGTAGCTGACGGGATGCCGCGCCAGCCAGAGCCCGTAGCAGACCGGGTAGAGCACGAACACCGCGAACACCAGCAGGTAGGGCAGCACCAGCAGGCGCCCCCAGTTGTCCCAGGTGCTGCTGGCGCGGGACTTCGGCGGCGCCGCCGCCGGCAGTTCTTCGGTGTGCGCGAGGATCGTGCTCATGGCCGGGAGGCTGTTGCGCTTACTGGCCGGAGCCGGCGACCGTCTTGATGCGCGCGATCATCTCGTCCACGGCCTTGTCGACCGGCACCTTCTCGTTCAGCACGCGGTTCGCCGCTTTCGCCCACACGTTCTCGTTGTTCAGCACCGTAAACTTGTAGTTCTTGGTGAATTCGAACGTGCTCGTGCCGGCCATGAACTGGTTGTAGACCGTGAGGCGGTGCGGGTCGTTCTTCCAGAACGCGCTCTGCTGGCCGGCCTTGGTCACCGGGAACCAGCGGCCGAGCGAGCCTTCGACGTAGGGCGTGAGGTTCTCTTCCTGCAGCAGGAAGCCCACGAATTCCTTCGCGCGCTTCATGTTCTTGGCGTTCTTGAAGATCACGCCGGTCTTGACCGCCGCGCGGTACTTCATCTTGGTGCCGTCCGGCTTGTCCGGGAAGGCGCCGGTGGCGATCAGCTCGGTGTAGTTCTTCTTCGCTTCGGCGCGCTGCGCGTCGGTGAGCGAAGCGTTGTTCATGTCGTCGAGCCACTTGGCCGCGATCGAGATCGTGGCGTTGTGCGTGAGCACCGTCGTCTTGTTGTGGAAGGCGACGTTGTTGTCCGGGTCCTTCCAGCTGGTGGCCGACGGCGGCGCGCAGCCCTTGGTGTAGGGCGCGGTGTAGTCGGTCAGCGCGTTGATCAGGCCCGTGCGCACGGTGGGGTCATCCACCAGCAGCTTGCCGGAGTCGTTGACCAGCTTGACGTTGTACGCGTCCATGAAGGTCAGGAACGAGAAGAACGAATCGCTCGAGTCCACGCCCAGCGGCTGGCCGATGCCGAAACCGCGCTTGCCGGTCTTCTGGCGGTAGGCCGGCTGCACCTTGTCGCACCAGAAGCTCCAGTAGTCCTTCCAGCCCTTGGGGATGTCGCTTTCCTTGAAGCCCGCATCGGCCAGCATGTCCTTCCAGTACTGGATGTGCATGGTCTGCTGCTTGATGGGGAAGGCGTAGTAGGCGCGCTTCTGCGCCTTGTCGTCGTAGAGGAAGGTGGTCGACAGCGCGACCGGCTCGAAGCGCGCGGTCATCGGGCTGATGACGCTGGAGATGTCTTCCAGCTTGTCGTCGAAGGCCCACTTGGCGGTGACCTGGAAGTCATAGACGTCCGCATAGGCGACGTCGGGCGGGCTGCCGGAGTCCAGCGCTGCGACGGTCTTCGGGATCATGTCCTGGATCGGGTACTGCGAGAGCTCGACCTTCACGCCCTTGTGCTTCGCCTCGTACTTCTTGATGGCGGCGAACAGCGCGTCGTCCTCGGCCTTGTAGAAGCCCTTGACCCACCACACGGTCAGCGTTTCCTGGGCGGCCGCCGGCACGGCGGCCATCACGCCCGCGGCAGCCAGCGTGGCGGCCAGTACGGTCCTCAGTTTCATGCCTTGTCTCCTGTGCTTTTCATTGGTTGCGAAAGGGTCGGCAAAGCCTCGCGAGGCCTTCCATTCTTATCATATGATGATTAAAACTTGGGCAGGTCTCGGGACTTACCCTCAGCGCGCGCGGCACTCTGGAACCGGGCTTTTCAAGGGCTCGCCGGCAAAGTGCGCAAGGAGGTTGGCCAGCGCGAGGTCGGCCATCGCCTGGCGCGTTTCGTGGGTGGCGCTGGCCATGTGCGGAGTGAGCACCACGTTGTCGAGGTCGCGCAAGGCCTGCGGCACGCGCGGCTCGTCCTCGAACACATCGAGGCCGGCGCCGGCGATGGTGCCTTGCTGCAAGGCTTCGATGAGCGCGGCTTCGTCGACGACCGTGCCGCGCGCCACGTTGATCAGATAGCCACGCGGACCGAGCGCCTGCAGCACTTCCCGGTCGATCATGCGGCGCGTGAATTCGCCGCCGGGCGTGATCACCACCAGGAAGTCGACCTCGCTCGCCAGCGCTTTCGCGCTCGGGTGGTAGGGATAGCCCACGCCGGCCTGCTGGCTGCGCCCCGTGTAGGCGATGGACATGCCGAAGCCTTCGGCGCGTTTGGCGATCGCCTTGCCGATGCGTCCCAGGCCCACGATGCCCAGGCGCGCACCCGACATCTTGCGTGCGAGCGGCATGTTGCCCTTCCCGGCCCAGTGCCCCGCGCGCACGTAGCGGTCCGCCTGCGGGATCTTGCGCGCCACCGACAGCATGAGGCCGAGCGCGAGGTCCGCCACTTCGTCGTTCAGCACGTCGGGCGTGTGCGTCACCGGCACCTTGCGCGCGATGGCCGCGGGCACGTCGACCTTGTCGTAGCCCACGCCCATGATGGAGACGATGCCGAGTGCGGGCAGCTTGTCCATCAGCTCGCGCGGCACCTGCGACTCGCCGCCGCCGGTGATGCCGCGGATGGTGGGCGCGACCTTCGCGAACGCCTGCGGATCGGTCTCGTGCAGTCGCTCGTACACGGTGAAGTGCCGGCGCAGCGGCTCGAGGTAGAAGGGCGGCAGGTTCGCCACCGTCAGCACGGCGGGACGGTCAGGAGCGCTCATGGTTTGTACGGAGAGTTGCGCCACAATCGTATGAACATAATATGTTTAAACCTTCCGGACTTACCCTATGACCGACGCCACGCCCAAGAAGAAAAAGCCCTCCCAGTTGCGCAGCCAGCAGTGGTTCGGCCGGCAGGACCGCGACGGCTTCGCGTACCGCAGCTGGGTCAAGGGCAAGGGCGTGCCGCACGACCAGTTCGACGGCCGTCCGGTCATCGGCATCTGCAACACCTTCAGCGAACTCACGCCCTGCAACTCGCACTTCCGCACGCTGGCGGAGCAGGTGAAGATCGGCGTGTACGAAGCGGGCGGCTTCCCGCTGGAGTTCCCGGTGATGTCGCTCGGCGAATCGCTGCTGCGCCCCACCGCAATGCTTTATCGCAACCTCGCGTCCATGGACGTCGAGGAATCGATCCGGGGCAATCCGGTCGACGGCGTCGTGCTGCTCATGGGCTGCGACAAGACCACGCCGTCGCTGTTGATGGGCGCGTCGAGCGTCGACCTGCCGACCATCGGCGTCTCCGGCGGTCCCATGCTCAATGGCAAGTGGCGCGACCAGGAACTGGGCTCAGGCACCGGCATGTGGAGCATGAGCGAGCAGGTGCGCGCCGGCACGCTGAAGCTGCAGGACTTCTTCGAGGCGGAGAGCTGCATGCACCGCAGCCACGGCCACTGCATGACCATGGGCACGGCGTCGACGATGGCCAGCATGGTGGAGGCGCTGGGCGTCGGCCTGACCGGCAACGCCGCCTATCCCGCGGTCGACGGCCGCCGCAACGTGCTGGCCCGCATGGCCGGACGGCGCATCGTCGACATGGTTCACAACGACCTCAACCTGTCGAAGATCCTCACGCGCGAAGCCTTCGAGAACGCCATCAAGACGCTGGCCGCCATCGGCGGCTCCACCAACGCGGTGATCCACCTGATCGCGATCGCACGCCGCATCGGCGTCGAGCTCTCGATCGAGGACTTCGACAAGCTGGCGAGCGAGCTGCCTTGCCTGGTCAACCTGCAGCCATCGGGCAAGCACCTGATGGAAGACTTCTGCTACGCCGGCGGCCTGCCGGTGGTGATGAAGGAGATCCAGCACGAACTGCACCTGGGCGCGCTCACCGCCACCGGCAAGACCATGGGCGAGAACATCGCCGATGCGCAGAACTGGAACAAGGAAGTGATCCAGCCGCTGGCCACGCCCTTCAAGGACAAGGCCGGCATCGCCGTGCTGCGCGGCAACCTGGCGCCACGCGGTGCCGTGATCAAGCCGAGCGCCGCCACGCCGGAGCTGATGGTCCATCGCGGCCGTGCCGTGGTGTTCGAGGACATCGAGGACTTCCACAAGCGCATCGACGACGAGAACCTCGACGTCGACGAACATTGCGTGCTGGTGCTGAAGAACTGCGGCCCCAAGGGCTATCCCGGCATGGCCGAAGTGGGCAACATGCCGCTGCCGCCCAAGGTGCTGCGCAAGGGCATCACCGACATGGTCCGCATCAGCGACGCGCGCATGAGCGGCACGGCCTACGGCACCGTGGTGCTGCACACGGCGCCGGAAGCGGCTGCCGGCGGTCCGCTGGCGGTGGTGCGCAACGGCGACATCATCGAGCTGGACGTGCCGCAGCGCCGCCTGCACCTGGAGATCAGCGACGAGGAACTGGCGCGCCGTCTCGCCGCCTGGCAGGCGCCGAAGCCGCCGCTCGCATCCGGCTACTGGAAGCTGTACGTCGACCACGTGCTGCAGGCCGACGAAGGCGTGGACCTGGACTTCCTGGTGGGCAAGCGCGGGGCGTTCGTGCCGCGCGACAATCACTGAACCTTGTCATCCCCGCGCAGGCGGGGACCCAGGGCCCCCTGGTTTCCCGCCTCCGCGGGAATGACGGAAGATCGCGTCCATGACCCGCTCCCTCATCGCCGTCGACTGGGGCACCTCCTCCCTGCGTGCCGCGCGCATCGCGCTCGACGGCCGCGTGCTCGAGGAGCGCTCCTCCCAGCGCGGCATCCTCACCGTTCCTCCCGGCGGCTTTCCCGCGGTCCTCGACGAAACCTGCGGCGACTGGCTCGGCGCCCCCGACGCGCTGTGCCTCGTCAGCGGCATGGCCGGCAGCAAGCAAGGCTGGCGCGAAGCGCCTTACTGCCCCTGCCCCGCGGGTTTCGGCGAACTCGGGCGTGCGCTTGCCTGGATAGCACCGGGCCGCATCGCGCTGGTCCCCGGCCTGCGCTGCGAACACGAAGGCGTGCCCGATGTGATGCGCGGCGAGGAGGTGCAGGTCTTCGGTGCGCTCTCGCTGCTGGACCTCGACGACGGCGTCTTCGTGCTGCCCGGCACGCACAGCAAGTGGGTCGAGGTGCGCGATGGCGCGGTGCAATCCTTCCGCACCTGCATGACCGGCGAGTTCTATGCGCTGCTGCGGCAGCATTCGATCCTCGCGCGGACCTTGCCGCCGGAAGACGGCCCGCTGCAGGAAGCGGAATTCCTGCAAGGCGTGCGGCATGCACAAGCCGCAGGCAGTCTTCTCGCCGCGGCCTTCAGCGCACGCACGCTCGCCCTGTTCGACCGGCTGCCTCCCGCGGCGCAGGCCAGCTACCTCTCCGGCCTCGTGATCGGCGAGGAACTGCGCGCGCAAGGCGCACTGCCGCCGCACGTCGTGCTGATCGGCAGCGACGCCCTCACCCGCCGCTACACGCTGGCCCTCGGCGAACTGGGCACCGGCACCCGCAGCCTGGGCTCCGAAGCCACCTGGCGCGGCCTCCGGGCCCTCGCCTCCACACTGGAATCCCCATGAGCACCACCCTTCCCGCCGCCCTCGATCCGCTGCCGCTGGTGGCCATCCTGCGCGGCCTCACGCCGGCCGAAGCGCCGGCCATCGGCGCGGCCCTGGTCGAGGCCGGCTTCCGCGTGCTGGAAGTGCCGCTCAATTCGCCGCAGCCCTTGCGCAGCATCGAGGCGCTGGCGAAGGCGTTCCCCGATGCCGTGATCGGCGCAGGCACGGTGCGCAGCGCCGACGAAGTGCGCCTGGTGCACGACGCCGGCGGCCGCGTGATCGTGTCGCCGCATTTCGACGAGGAAGTGGTCGCGGCCGCCGTGGAACGGCGCATCGCTTCGCTGCCCGGTGTCGCAACGCCCAGCGAGGCTTTCGCCGCGCTGGCTGCCGGCGCCTCCGGCCTCAAGCTGTTTCCCGCCGAAATGATTCCGCCGGCCGCGGTGAAGGCGATGCGCGCCGTGCTGCCTCCCGAGGTGCTGCTGCTGCCGGTGGGCGGCATCACGCCCGTCACGATGGCGGTCTATCGCGCGGCCGGCGCCAACGGCTTCGGCATCGGCTCCGCGCTCTACAGCCCGGGCAAGGATGCCGCCGCGGTGGCGGTGTCCGCGCGCGCCTTCGCCGACGCATGGGCGGGTACCATGCGCGCATGATCGCGCCTGCACCCTCTTCCAGCGTCTCCTTCGGCCTCGGCGGCCGCGTCTGCATCGTCACCGGCGCCGCGCAAGGCATAGGCGAAGCGTGCGCCCGCCGGCTGGCGCGCGACGGCGCCCACGTGGTGCTGGCCGACCTCGACGACGCCCGCGGCCAGGCGCTGGCGCAGGAACTGCGGGGCCTCTACGTGCACTGCGACGTCGGCGACAAGGCGCAGATCGACACGCTGGTGCAGAAGACGCTGCTCACCCACGGACGCATCGACGTGCTCGTGAACAACGCCGGCATCTTCAAGGCCGCCGACTTCCTCGACGTCACCGAATCGGATTTCGACGCGGTGCTGCGCGTCAACCTCAAGGGATCGTTCCTGTGCGGCCAAGCCGTGGCGCGCGAGATGGCCAAGGCCGGGCGCGGTGCGATCGTGAACATGAGCTCGGTGAACGCCGTGCTCACCATCCCCACGATCTCCAGCTACAACGTGAGCAAGGGCGGCATCAACCAGCTGACGCGCGTGATGGCGCTGTCACTGGCCGACAAGGGCATCCGCGTGAACGCGGTGGCTCCGGGCACCATCGCCACCGAACTGGCGGCGAAGGCGGTGCTGACCAGCGAGGAGGCCAAGCAGCGCATCATGATGCGCACGCCGATGAAGCGCCTGGGCGAACCTTCGGAGGTGGCCGACGTGGTGGCCTGGCTCTGCAGCGACGCCGCGAGCTACGTCACCGGCGAGATCGTGGTCGTCGACGGCGGCCGGATGACCCTGAACTACACGGTGCCGGTTTAACGACCGCGCTTGGCCGGCGCGGCCTTGCGCGGCGCAGCCCGCTTGGCGGCAGGCGCAGCGGGCGCTTCCTGCTCCATGTAGTCGCGGATGAGCCGGCGGACCACCTGGGAGGGGGTCATGTCCTGCGCGCGGCAGAGTTCTTCGAACGCCTGTTTCTTCGCGGGGTCGATCAGGATGGTAAGCCGTGCGGTCTTGAGCTCCATGGGCGAACGGTTTCTGATGTTAATCAGATTGTAATCCGTTTCCGCCCGCCGCGGGGCCGCGCGGCCTCCCTATTCCGGCCGAGGCCGCAGGGCCGGCTGGTATTCCACGCCGTGCTGCACGAGGTACTCGCGGATCAGTTGCCGGACCACTTGCGAGGCCGTGATGTCCTGCGATGCGCAGAGCTCTTCGAAGGCTCTTTTCTTCTCCGCATCGATGAGGATGGTGAGGCGGGCCGGTTTGTCTTCCATGCGAACAACGGGATTTGCAGACATGATAATACTCTGCACCTATCATGTGAGTCGTATGGTAGTACCCGGACTGACGCGCCAGAGCGACAACCTCAGCACTGCGCATCGGTTTCGACCGCCACGGCGTGTAGGCGCGGGGCAACGCTGAGCCAGAAAATGCGCGCTTTCGGCGTACTTTTCAAGAGCCCCAAAGACACAGGCGCGCCCCGTTGGGGCGCGGCAACTCGGCAGGAGCCGCGTCAGGCGGCCGCAGGCTGCGGCGCGCGCGCGAGGCGCGCCTCGCGGATGGGCAGGTGGATCAGCGCGGCGCCGATCGCCAGCACGATGTCGATGTACCAGGCCCAGTCGTAGGCGCCGGTCCACTCGAACACCTTGCCGCCGAGCCAGGTGCCGGCGAAGGCGCCGATCTGGTGGGTGAGCATCACCAGGCCGAACAGCGTGGCCATGTTGGCCGGTCCGAAGAACTTGGCGACCAGGCCGGCGGTCGGCGGCACCGTCGCCAGGTAGGTCAGGCCCATCACCGCCGCGAACAAGAGCACGATCGGGCCGGTCTTCGGCGCGGCCAGGAACATCAGCACGAAGACGGCGCGCGCGGCGTAGAGCATGACCAGCAGCGATTTCATGCGCCAGCGCTGCGTCGCCCAACCGACCGCGAGGCTGCCGACGATGTTGAAGAGGCCCAGCATCGCCAGCGCCCAGCCGCCCCATTGCGGCGGCAGCCCGCAGGCGGCCACCATGCCGGGCAGGTGGATGGCCAGCAGCGCCACGTGGAAGCCGCAGACGAAGAAGCCGGCCAGCAGGAACAGGTAGTTGCGGTCACGGAAGGCCTCGGCCACCGCGGCCTTCGTGCCTTTCGGCTTCGCGTCAGCGGCCGTCGCGCCGTGCGAGGCCGGCGCACCGGAGCCGCGCAGCACCCACGCCGCCGGCAGCGATAGCAGCACGATCAGCCCCACGGCCTGCATCGCGCTGCCCCAGCCCAGGCTGACGATCCACGCCGCGGCAAGCGGCGCCACCGCGAACTGGCCGAAGGAGCCTGCGGCATTGACGATGCCGGTGGCGACCCCGCGCTTCTCGGCCGGGATCATGCGCATCGTCGCCGCCACCAGCACCGCGGGGCCGGCCAGGCCGGAGCCGCCGGCGGCGATCACGCCGATCGCCAGGATCAGGCCCAGCGTCGTCGTCATATAGGGCGTGATGAAGGTGCCGAAGGCCGCCAGCAGCGCACCGGCGACGAGGACACGGCCCGGCCCCCAGCGATCCGCAATGGCGCCGGCGATCGGTTGCGTGAGCCCCCACCACAGCTGGCCGAAGGCGAAGGCGAGGCTGATCGCGCCGAGGCCGAGCCCGGTGCTGGTGTTCAGCGAAGGCAGGAAGAGGCCCATGCTCTGGCGCGAGCCCATGCTGAGCGCAAAGGTGCCGCCGGCGGCCAGCAGCACCAGCCAGTAGGCCAGCTTGCGCTGGCCGGACGCGTCATTCATCCGTCTCTCCTTCGGGGACGTCGGCCAGCAAGTCCTGGCATTCGTCCAGCAATGCATGCAGCGCCACCACGCGCTGCGCACCGAGCCGCTCGTTGAGCGCCTCCTGCGCGACGCGCCAGCGCCGCTGCGCCTCCTGCCGCTTGTCGCGCCCGGCCTGGGTGCAGTTCACCAGCCGGCTGCGCGCATCGGGTCCCGCGTCGAGTGTCACATAGCCGGCCGTGATCAGCAGTCGCAGATTGCGCGTGAGCGTCGAAGCGTCGACTTTCATCACGCCCGCGAGGTCCACCGGCCGGATCGGCCCCAGCTTCGCGACGTAGGAGAGCAACGAGTACTGGGTGCCGCGCAAGCCGGTCTTGCCGACCTCGGCGTCGTAGTGCTGCGCCACCCGGCGCATCAGCTGGCGCAGCTTGAGGTTGGTGCAGCCATGCGGCTTGACAGCGGTGTCCATGCCGATTAGTGTAGCTGCAACTATTGCAGATGCAACTGTCCATGGAGAAGAACGCGATGACCCAGATGAACCAGCTCGAAGCCTGGCTGGCCCAGGAACAGGAGATCCAGTCGCGGCTGGAAGCGGGCGCCGGTTGCGGCGTCGCGCGGCCCGAACAGGTGGCCTGCCGCAGCGGGCTGGAGACGCTGCAGGCCATGCTGCGCGGCGAGCTGCCCTACCCGCCGATCGCGCGGACACTCTCCTTCCAGCTGCTGGAAGTCGATGCGGGACGCGCGGTGTTCCAGGGCCAGCCCGGGCCGGACCACCTCAATCCCATGGGCGGCATCCATGGGGGCTGGTATGCGACGCTGCTCGATTCCGCGCTGGGCTGCGCCGTGCACACCATGATGCCGCCGGGGCGCGGCTACACCACCGCGGAACTGGGCGTGAACCTGGTCAAGGCGATCGGGCGCAACGTGCAGCGCGTGCGCGCCGAAGGCAAGGTGCTGCACTGCGGCCGGCAGCTGGCGACGGCGGAAGCACGCCTGGTGGGGCCGGACGGCACGCTGTATGCGCATGCCACGACGACCTGCCTCGTGTTCGAACTGCCGAAGTAGTCGTCATCCCGCGCAGGCGGGAATCACTTCTTCCCGCCGCCGATCCGGTCGAACGAATACGTGTAGATCAGGTCGATCCCCATCCGCTCCCCCGCTTCGGCCCGCACGGTGAGGCGGCGCGAGACGTCGTAGAAGATGTACAGCGTGCCCACCGCACCCGACAGGCTGCGCTCGTAGGCCGCATAGAAGTTGTCGGCAAAGCGCTTGCCCACCTTGACGATCGCGCTGCCGCCGGACGATCCCACCGACAGGTCGTCCAGTCCGAAGCGGCCCGCGATGCCCTTGCCGGTGCCGCCGCGGCTGGCCAGCAAGGCGGCAGCGGCCCGCTGCAGCAGCGCCGCTTCGGCGCCATCGCCCGAAGACGAGCGGCCCAGCACCAGCCACGACAGCGTCTCCGCTTCCGACAAGCCGCCTTCGGAATACAGCTCCACGTGCGGCGCCTGCGCGCGCCCGCTCACCAGCACGCCGACGCGCTGCGTCAGGTTGGGACGGATCGCCAGCACGTCCAGCGCCGGGTTGTCCGCTGGGCCGGTGAAGCGCAGCTCGCCACGCTCGATGTTCATGCGCTGGCCGTAAGCCTCGTAGGTGCCACCGACCGTGCGGATCAGCCCGGTGATCTGCGGCAAGCCGAGCGACCGCCCTTTCACTTCCAGCGTGCCCGCCAGGCGCGTGTCGACACCGCGCCCGCTGACGCGGAAGTCCTGGCCGAGATCGAGCCCCAGCGTCAGCGTGACCGTGCGCCCCGCTTCCGTGGGCGCGGGACGCAGCTTGCGCTCGTCCCGCGTCTCCGCCACGCCGCGCGCTTCGCGCACCACCACGTCATCGCCGAGACGCGGCGGTGATTCGTCGGGGATCGTGATGCGGGCGCGGTCCACCGTGAGCTTGCCCGTGACGACCGTGCCGCCCTTCCCCATCTGCGCGCTCACGGGTCCGGACACCACCAGCTGCCGGTCGCTGCGGATGCTGGCGCGCAGTTGCACGAGCTGCGCTTCCCCCTGCAGCAGCGGACCTTCCGGCGTCCACTCGCCTTCGCCGCGCGCGGTGAGGCTGCCGCCGTCGCTGCCGCCCTCGGCGGCGCCATGCAGGGTGAACTCGCTCACCACCAGCTTCTGGCCCACAAGTTGCGCGCGCAGGCGGCCGTTGCGCAGCTCGATGCCGTCGACCACGGAACGCAGCGCCAGGTCGTCCGCCTGCACGGTGCCGGAGAGTTGCGGCTGCGCGCGCGTGCCCGCCAGCGTGACGTCGGCCAGCAGCGAGCCGCGCAAGCGCCAGCCCGGCGGCGCCAGCAGCGACCACACGCCGATGCGCGGCAGCTGCGCCTTCACGTTGCCCGCCAGCGGCGCCTGTTCGGCCCATTCCCAGCCGCCTTCCACCGGCGTGAGACGCGTGCGGATCCGTCCCTGCGCATGACCGGCGCGCTCGCTGTCCCACAGCAGGTCCAGCGTGAGCTGCTCACCCTGGCTGGAAAGCGTGAGCCGCGCGTCGCGCACGCCGGCGGCCACCCGCGCCTGCGCGCCGTCGGCGGTTTCGGCCAGCACGGTCACGTCACCCCGCACGCGCGCCAGCGATGCGTCGACCCGCACGTTGGCGCCGATCTGCGCATTCCATTGCGCATCGAACACGAGGTCGCCCGCCAGCGCGGAGCCGGCCAGCTGCGGGCCGCCCACCAGCTCGATCCAGGAAAGCGGCAGGCCGGCCAGCTTGCCGGTGGACGTGAGCTGCCCCTGCTGGCGCCGCACCGGTCCCCATGTGAGCAGTGCTTCGCCCGCCGGTGCCGCACCTTGCACGTTGGGCGCGCGCAGCACCGCCTCGCCCGCGGCCAGTTCGAAGTTGCCGTTGCCGGCGCGCCAGTCGACCGCGCGCCGCAGCTGCAACTGCCACGGCCCGGGCGTGATGCCGGGATCCTGCACCTGCAAGGCCAGCGTCGCGACCTGCCCGTGCCAGCTGCCGGCCGTGCCCAGCGCGCCGCCGACGCGACCGGCCGCGGCGAGGCCCACCTTGCGCTGGCCACGTTCGAGCTGCAGGCGCACATCGAGCGCAGCATCGCGCAGGCGGCCATCGACGCGCACGTCGCCATCGCGCACGACCCAGGGCGGCGGCGCCTGCACCGCGGCCGTTGCCACCGGCTGCCATTCGACGCCCTTGGCCTGCACGCGCGCCTGCACGGCGGGATCGCGCCAGCCGCCTTGCCAACCCAGGCTGCCATCCGCACGGCCACGCACCGCGCCGTGCGCCAGCGCTTCGCGCAGCATGGGGAAGCGGCGCAGCCACTGCTGCGCGGTCGCGAGGTCGTTGGCGGCCAGGGTGATGCTGCCGTTGCCGCGCGTCTCGGCCAGCGTGCCGCCCGCCTGCGCCTGCAAGCCCGGGGCGCGCAGTTGCAGCTTGCCCTCGCCGCCCAGGCTGGCGAGCTGCAGCACCAGGTCGCCCTCCAGCAATGCGTCGCTGGTGCGCACGCGCAAGGGCTTCAACGTCAGCGCCTCGCCGCTGTAGCGCCCCTTGGCCACGACTTCGCGCAACTCCAGCGCGGCCAGGGCCTGCTGCAGGTCGCCGCTGCCCTTGCGCGCGCGCACCGCGCCTTGCGCCTGCAGGGCGACATCGAAGTCGACCTCCGAGCCGCGGCCGGCCAGTTTCAGCGGACCGGTGAGCGGCAGCGAGGCCAGGCTCGTGTGCAGGCCCGCGGGATCGACGTCGTCGACCCGGCCTTCGAAGCGCCAGCCATCGCCTTCCCACGCACCCTCGCCGGCCACGCTGCCGCCGGCCAGCTGCGCGCGCAGCTGCTTCACCAGCGCGGTGCCGCCGCGCCATTCGCCCTCGGCCTTGGCACTTTCGACCGGCAGGCGCTGCGCATCCCAGGGCCCGGCCAGGCCGTTGCGGACGTCGGCTTGCAGCTTCCACGCGCCGGCAGCGAGCGGGGCGACCTCCACATGGCCGGACAGCAGCGTGCGCGGCGCGGCCGGCCAGAACTGCGCCAGGTCCACGCGCCGGAAATCCGCCGCGCCCTGCGGCACCGGCATGGGATCGAAGGCGGTGATGCGCGCCGTGGCGGTCGCACTCGGCAGGTCGGCGGTCGCGCTGCCCGCGCGCGCCACCCGCAGCTGCGCGTTCGCATCGAGCTGCGCCAGCGGGCCTTTCAGCTGCGCGTCGAACTGCAGCGGCACCGGCGCCTTCGCGCCCGGCACGGCCGCCGCATACGTGCCGCCCAGCTTCGCATCGAGCTCCATCGCGCCGCGCGCCTGCAGCGTGCCCTTGCCCTGGTAGTTGCCGCCAGCGAACTGCAGCGACTTCAGATCGAGGTCGTGCTGGATGCCATCGAAGGCGTAGCGGCCGGCCAGTGCGGAAGCCTCGACCTTTGTCCGTCCCACATACGCCAGTTTCGCGACGACCACCTCGTCGACGGTCACGCGCCAGGGCAGCACCAGCGCCGTCGGCGGCTTCAAGGGTTCGTTGCTGACCGCCCGCGTGTCGGTCACGCGCGCGCTGCCCACCCGCACCTGGTCCAGGCGCAAGGTGCGGCCCAGCAGCGCCAGCGGCTGCCACTCGAGCGAGATGTCCTGCGCTTCGAGCCGCAGGCCGTCCTGCTCCCAGACGATGCGGTCGATGTGCCAGCCCGCGCGCAGCGAGCCGCGCACGCCTTCGCTGGTCAACGGCCGGCCCGCGGCCACGCGGCGCAGCGTCCATTCCAGCGAGCCTTCCTGCCCGGCCCACCACCAGAGGCCGGCCACGCTGACGACCAGCAGCAGCAGCACCCCCAGCAGGCCGCGCCAGGTCCAGGCCAGCACGCGCCGGGCATGTCGCGTGATCAAAACACGAACCCCGCGGTGATGTGCAGCCGGAGCTTTTGCGGCCGCAGGCCATACGCCAGCGCGGCGTCGATCGGGCCGACCGGGCTGCGCCACTTCACGCCGGTGCCGACGCCGGTGCTCGCGCGCAGGTCGTTCCACTTGTCGGCCACGGCGCCGCTATCCACGAAGAGCGTGTGCTCGAAGGCGGTGGGGCTGCCTTTCCAGGAGATCGGCCGCTGCCACTCGATGCTGCCCACCGCCAGCACCCGGCCCGGGCCCACCACGCCATCGGGGAGCGGCACGCCGATGTCCAGGTACTTGTAGCCCCTCACCGTGGTGTCGCCGCCCGTGCGGAACAACTGGGTGGCGGGGATCTGCGCGTCGTGCTGCGCGATCACCGTGCCCATCTCGCCGCGCAGCTGGATGCGGCCGACCTTCAGCGGTCGCAGCCACAGCCCGCGCACCAGCGTGCGCTGGAACAGCTTGTGGTCGCCGGCCAGCGTGATGCCGCCGCCCAACTCGAAGCCGACGGCATACCCGCTGGTGGGCAGGGTGACGTTGTCGAAGTAGCGCCCGGTCCAGATGTAGTTGGCGCTCAGCGCGGAACCGGAGCCGGTATCCTGCGGCGTCAGCACCACGTTGTTCGGGTTGTCGACGGTGGAGTGCTCGTACTGCAGGTAGACGTTGCGCTCGATGTTCTCGCCGGTCTTGAAGCGGCCGCCGCGCAGGCGCTGGCTGTAGGTGACGAGGCGATCGTCGTCCAGCCGCTCGAAGCGCGCCAGCGTCGACCAGCGCCAGCCGTCCGGATCGGGAATGGCGGTCCACTCCGTCTGCGCGTAAGGGTTGCGCGTTTCCGCCTTCAGCTTGGTGATCGCGCGCCAGCCGATGCCCGGCAGCCGGTTGTGGGTGTGCTCCAGCGACGCGCGCGGACCGCCGTCGGTGGTGAAGCCCAGGCCGACCACGGCCTTCTGCAAGGGCGCCTCGCGCAAGGTGACCTGCACCGGCGCCGCCGCCGGGTCCGCGGCCGGGTCGACGAACAGGAAGGCCGAATCGAAGTAACCGCTGCCGGCCAGCCGCAGCTGCGCCTGCACCAGCTTCTCCTGGTCGTAGACCGCGCCCACGGGCAGGCGGGCGATGCGCGGCACCAGCACCGGGTCGTACCGTTCGATCCCGGTCACTTTCAGCTCGCCCAGGTGGAACACCGGCCCCGACTCCAGGCGCAGGCCCAGCTTCGCCTGCCGGCTGGAGGCGTCGACGTCGGCCAGGCTGTAGCTGATGCGGCCGGCCGGATAGCGGCGCGCCAGCAGGCGGCGGGTGGCCCCCGACTTGGCGGCGTCCCAGCCCGCCTGCGTGAAGTTGCGGCCCACCGGCAGCTCCCAGTCCTTGCGGATGCCCTCGCGCTGCTTGACGGCGTCCTCGTCGGGGCTGGTGGCAATGTCGCCTTCGAAGGCGATGTCGACGGCGGCGACCTTGGTCGTCTCGCCGGGCTCCACCGCCACCACCAGCTTGGGCCGCGGCGGCCCGGGCTCGCGCGTGATGCGCACCTCGGGCGAGAAGTAGCCCTGCGTCGCCAGCAGCTCGCGGGCGTCCTTGTCGGCCAGCACCACCAGCCGCGCCAGCTCGGCGTCGTCGAGGTCGCTCACCTGCTGGTAGCGGCGCAGTTCGAGGTGCTTTTCCAGCAGCGTGCGCAGCGCGTCGGGCGCGCGCACGACGAGGTCGAAGGCGGGTTCGGTCTTGTCGGCCTGGGCCAACGCCGCCGGCGCCAGCAGCCAGAGCGCGGCCAGCGCCAGGGCGGCCAGGAGCGTGCGAATCATGGAGCCCGAACTATGGACGCGGCGGCGCCAGCCCGGCGTAGGCCGAATTCGACTCATGCGGCTGCGCGCGCGGGTCGCCATAATCGGCGCCATGAGACTCCTCCACACCATGCTGCGCGTCGGCGACCTGCAGCGCTCCATCGATTTCTACACCCAGGTGCTGGGCATGAAGCTGCTGCGCACGACGGAGCGGCCGGAGCAGAAGTACTCGCTGGCCTTCGTCGGCTACGGCAGCAATCCCGAGCACGCGGAGCTGGAGCTTACCTACAACCACGGCGTGAGTTCGTACGACCTTGGTAACGCCTACGGCCACATCGCGCTGGGCGTGCCGGACGCCTACGCGGCCTGCGACAGGATCCGCGCGGCCGGCGGCAACATCACGCGCGAGCCCGGCCCGGTCAAGGGCGGCAGCACCGTGATCGCCTTCGTGACGGATCCGGACGGCTACAAGATCGAGCTGATCCAGCGCGCGACGACGTCCGAGTAAGCCCCGGGCAGCCCGAGCTCATGGTCGATGGCCATGTGGCTCATGGCCTTGGGCAGGACGGCCACGCGCGGCCCGGCCTTGTCCGCGAAGGCCTGCGCCTGCGCGCAGGAATGCGACCGCAGGCTGGAGCACACCAGCAACATGGGCGAGGCGACCATCTTGCCTTGCAGCGCGTGCACGGGCGACACGCTTTCCCAGAAGGTCCGGTCGCGGCCGAAGGCGCGGTCGTACAAGGGCGCATGGCGCGCGCGCATCAGCGCCGGCACGTCGAGCGCCGCTCCGTCCAGGTTGATGGTGGCGCGCCAGGGCTTCGCGCCTTGCGCTTGCGCAAGCTGCGGTGCCGCGTGCAGCAGCGCGACCAGGTGCCCGCCGGAGGAATGCCCCATCAGCACGACGCGCTGGCCGTCCGCGCCCCAGGACGCGGCCTTCTGCTGCACCAGCGCCAGCGCGCGGGCGACGTCCTGGGCCTGCACCAGCGGATCGGCCGCCGGCAGCAGCCGGTAGTTGACGGAGACGACCACGTAGCCGCGGGCCGTCCAGTAAGCGACCTTCGGGCGGATCATCGCCGCCGAGGCCTTGTCGCCGATGGCCCAGGCGCCGCCATGCACCATCACCAGCACCGGGCCGGTGGGATGCAGGGGAACATAGGCGTCGATGCGCTGCAGCGGGTCGTCGCCGTAAGCGAGGTCGCGCACCGGCTGGACGGCGGTGTCGGCCTGCGCCTGCGCCCCGCCACCCAGCAAGGCGGAGGCCAGGGCCAACGCGAGGAACGCCGCCCTCATGCGCGCGGCAGGCGCGCGGCTTCCCCGGCCAGCTGGGTGATGCGCGCCCAGTCGCCCTTCACCACCGCATCGCCCGGCGTCAGCCACGAACCGCCCACGCATTCCACGTTGAGGAGCGCCAGGAACTCGCCCGCGTTGGCCGGCGTCACGCCGCCGGTGGGACAGAACTTCACGTCGTTGAACGGGCCGTGCCAGGCCTTGAGCATCGCCGGGCCGCCCGCCTGCATGGCGGGGAAGAACTTGAGCGCCGCATAGCCGTCTTCCTGCGCCGCGAGGATCTCGCTGCCGGTGGCGACGCCGGGCAGCAACGCCAGTCCGAGGTCGTGGCACGCCTTGCCGATGGCATGGGTGTAGCCGGGGCTGACGGCAAAGCGAGCGCCCGCCATCGCCGCGGCCTGCGCATCGGCGGCGCTGCGCACGGTGCCCGCGCCGACCACGGCTTCCGGCACTTCCTTGGCGATCCGCTCGATGCAGGCCAGCGCCACCGGCGTGCGCAGCGTGACCTCCAGCATGCGGATACCGCCCGCAACCAGTGCGCGCGCCAGCGGCACCGCATGGGCGACATCGTTCAGGACGATCACCGGGATCACCGGCGCGTCCTGCATCACTTCCAGGGCCGAGGGCTTGCCACCGGCCGACCACTTTCCATCCGTGTCTACAGCCATGTGCAGGCTCCTTCTTCCGCGGCGAGCGCATTGTGGCGCATGCCGGCAAAGAGCTCGCGGCCTATGCCATGCCCGTTCGCATCGGCCTGCGCCGCGGGCATCTTGAGGGTTTCGCGCGCGGCCCACTCCTGCGCGTCGACCAGCGCCTGCAGCGTGCCCTTCACGCCGTCGACCCGCACGATGTCGCCGTCGCGCAGCTTGGCGAGCGGCCCGCCCGATGCGGCCTCGGGTGACACGTGGATCGCGGCCGGCACCTTGCCCGAGGCGCCGCTCATGCGGCCGTCGGTCACCAGCGCCACCTTGAAGCCCTTGCCTTGCAGCACGGCCAGCGGCGGCGTCAGCTTGTGCAGCTCCGGCATGCCGTTGGCGCGCGGGCCCTGCCAGCGCACCACGCAGACCACGTCGCGCTCCAGCTCGCCCGCCTTGAAGGCGGCGTGCAGCGCGTCCTGGCTGTCGAAGATGCGCGCCGGCGCCTCGATGACGTGCCGGTCTGCCGGCACGGCCGACACCTTGATCACGCTGCGCCCCAGGTTGCCGGTCAGGAGCTTGAGGCCGCCGGTCTGGCTGAAAGGAGCGCTGGCGGGCCGGAGGATGGTGTCGTCGCCGGAAGTGCCCGTGTCCGCCCAGGAGAGCTTTCCATCCTGCTTGGCCGGAATCCGCGTGTACTCGCGCAGCCCGCCTTCACGCACCGTCAGCACGTCCTCGTGCATCAGGCCCGCGTCGAGCAGTTCGCGGATCACGTAGCCGGGCCCGCCCGCATCCTGGAACTGGTTCACGTCGGCCGTGCCGTTGGGATAGACGCGCGCCAGCAGCGGCACTACGTCGGACAGCTTGTCGAAGTCGTCCCAGTCGATCACCAGGCCCGCCGAACGCGCCACGGCCACCCAGTGGATCAGGTGGTTGGTGCTGCCGCCGGTGGCCAGCAGCGCCGCCATGGCGTTGACGATGCAGCGCTCGTCGACGATGCGGCCGATGGGCGCGAAGCGCCGTGCCTTGACAATGCCGAGCACGCTGCGCACGGCCTCGCGCGTGAGCTGCTCGCGCAGGCCGTCCTGCGGCTGGATGAAGGCACTGCCCGGCACGTGCAGCCCCATCGCCTCCATCAGCATCTGGTTGCTGTTGGCGGTGCCGTAGAAGGTGCAGGTGCCTTGCGTGTGATACGCCTGCGATTCCGCTTCCAGCAATTCCTCGCGGCCCACCAGGCCCTGCGCCGCCTGCTCGCGCACCTTCGCCTTCGCGCTGTTCGACAGGCCGCTGGGCATGGGCCCGCCGGGCACGAACACGGTCGGCAGGTGGCCGAAATGCAGCGCGCCGATCAGGAGGCCCGGCACGATCTTGTCGCAGATGCCCAGCAGCAGCGCGGCGTCGAAGACGTCGTGGCTCAGGCTGACCGCGGTGGAAAGCGCGATGGTGTCGCGCGAGAACAGGCTCAGCTCCATGCCGGGCGTGCCCTGCGTCACGCCGTCGCACATGGCCGGCACGCCGCCCGCCACCTGCGCGGTGGCGCCGTGCCGGCGCGCTTCGTCCTTGATGATGTCCGGATAGCTGGCGTAGGGCGCGTGCGCCGACAGCATGTCGTTGTAGGCGTTGACGATGCCGATGTTGGGCGCGCGCTCGGCGACGATCCTGAGCTTGTCGTTGGAGGGGATGCCGGCAAAGGCATGCGCCACGTTGGCGCAGCCCATGCGGTCGGCGCCGCGGTCGCGGGCCGCGGCGGCATCGATACGGGCAAGGTAGGCGGAGCGGGTGGGTTGGCTGCGTTCGCGAATCCGCTGGGTGACCGCCGCCAGCACGGGATGAAGGCTCATGGAAATCCGGTAACTTTGTTTCGTCTCCATCGTACCCCCCGTCCAAGGCCCTTGGGGTTACGAACCGGTTACCAAAAGGCCCTACAGTCCTGCTTCATGACGGAGGTGTTGAAGCCGCAGCGCGACCCGCAGGCCATGCTGGAGCACGCCATGGCCGAATGGGGCGGCGCCGAGGACCTGTGGATCTTCGGCTACGGCTCGCTCATCTGGCGGCCCGAGTTCGACTTCGCCGAGCAGCGCCCGGCGCGCGTGCACGGCTGGCATCGCGCGCTCAAGATGTGGAGCCGCATCAACCGCGGCACGCCGGAGCGGCCGGGCCTGGTGTTCGGGCTGCTCACCGGCGGCTGCTGCCGCGGCGTGGTGTTCCGCATCGCGCGCGAGCACGGGGCCCCGACCCTGGCGCGGCTGTGGTCGCGGGAGATGAAGACGGCCGTCTACGACCCGCGCTGGCTCATGGCGCACACGCCGCAGGGACCGGTGCGCGCGCTGGCCTTCACGCTGTCGCGCCAGAGCCCCAGCCACACGGGCGAGCTCAGCCCCGAGGAGTACCGCGCCATCTTCGCGCAGGCGCAAGGCATCTACGGCACGACGCTCGACTACGCGCACCGCACGCTGGAAGAGCTGCGCCGGCACGACATCCACGACCGCAACCTGGAGAAGCTGCTCAAGCTGATCCAGCCGGGCGACGCCTGAGGCACTCCGGGGCATTACAGTCGGCCTCCTGTACGAGGAGACTCCGATGAAGCGCATTTCCCGGCTGCTGGCCGCGGCAGCCACGGCCTCGCTGGCCGCGTGCACCACGCTGCCCGGCGGCCCGGTGGCCACGGCAACGCTGTCGTCCACCACCGGCAACAAGACCGCGGGCAGCGTGCGGTTTGCCCAGCAGAGCGACGGCCGCGTGCTGGTGTCGGGCGAGATCCAGGGATTGAAGGCCAATGCCGAACACGGCTTCCACATCCACGAGAAAGGCGACTGCTCCAGCGGCGACGGCATGAGCGCCGGTGGCCACTTCAACCCGAAGGCGCAGCCGCACGGACGCCACGACGCGGCCGCGCGCCACGCCGGCGACCTGCAGCCGCTGCGGGCCGATGCGAGCGGCGTGGCGCGCTTCAGTTTCGAATCGACGGGGATCAGCGTGGGGCCGGGCGCAGCGGACGTCGTCGGCCGCGGCCTGGTCGTGCACCGCGACCCCGACGACCACAAGGCGCAGCCGATGGGAAACACCGGCCCGCGGCTGGCCTGTGCGGTGATCGTAAGAGGTTGATTCCTGCACCCCCCCCGGTGCTTGACTTCCGGGGCGCACTGGGACATGTTGTCGGCTCCTCGACCGGAGACGGAGCGCCGCATGGACCCCGCCGAATTCTTCGACTACGGCACCGGCCGGCAGCAGGATGCGCAAAAGGCCGCGCCGCTGTTCCTGGCGAACCTTGCGCAGGAGGGCTGGACGCGCTTCCTGTCGGTGGCGCGGCGGCGTGCCTTCGAGCAAGGCGAGGTGATCGTCAGCCACGGTGAGACCTCGCGCGAGTTCTACATCGTCGCCAGCGGCCGGCTCGAGGTCGTCGCGCCGCAGCGCAATGGCAGCGAGCGCCACGTCTACTTCGTGGAGCCGATGTCGATCTTCGGCGAGCAGGCCTTCTTCGACGGCCAGCCGCGCTCGGCCACCGTGCGCGCGCTCAGCGAAGGCTCGCTGTTCGGCGTCACGCCCGACGCGTTCGAGGTGCTGTCCGCCCGCTTCCCGGACCTGACCCGCCTCGCGCTGTTCGACCTCGGCCGCATCCTGTCGCTGCGGCTGCGCGAGATGACCCAGTTCGCCTTGCAGGGGAAGTGAAGATGGCCGCGCCCGTTCCCTTCCCCAACTACCTCGAACTGCCCACCGGCCTGCCGATCGCGGCCTGGAAAGTGCTGCGCGTGTTCAGCGTGTTGTCGGCCCTGGGCCTGGCCGCCCTGCTGATCCTGCGGCCCGCGCTCGGCCTGCCGCTGTTCTGGCAGCTGATCGTCCCGTTGCTTCCGCTGGTGTTCCTGCTGGCCCCCGGCGTGTGGCGCAACGTCTGCCCGATGGCGGCCTTGAACCAGGCACCACGGCTGCTGGGATTCGCACGCGGGCGCGAACAGACGCCCGTGATGCGGGAGTACAGCTATGTCGCCGGGATCGCGCTGTTCCTGGTCCTGGTGTCCAGCCGCAAGTGGCTGCTGGACGAGAGCGGCAGCGCCACGGGGCTGCTGATCCTGTTCGGCCTGGGCGGCGCCCTGCTTGGCGGGCTGGTGTTCAAGGGCAAGAGCGGCTGGTGCAGCAGCATCTGTCCGATGCTGCCGGTGCAGCGCCTGTACGGCCAGACCCCGTTCAAGGCGGTCGCCAACGCCCACTGCCGCCCCTGCCTCGGCTGCACCAAGAACTGCTACGACTTCAACCCGCGCGCGGCCTACCTGAGCGACCAGTACGACGCCGATCCCCACTACGTCGCCTACCGCAAGCTGTTTGCCGCCCTGCTGCCCGGCTTCATCCTCGCCTGGTTCACCGTGCCCACGGGCAGCCCGCCGGCGGCGGTGTATGCCCTGATCGGCCTGTACTGCGCGCTCAGCCTGGCCCTGTTCCACGTGCTCGACACCTTCCTGAAGGTGCACAACAACCGGCTGCCGATCGCCTTCGGCGCCGTGGCCTTCTGCTGCTACTACTGGTTCGCGGCCGACACCTGGCTGCACAGCGCCGGCCGGATCGCGGGCTGGGACGTGCCGGCGGCGGCCGTGTGGGGCGCGCGCGCCGCGCTCGGCGCGTTGGCGCTCGCCTGGGTCGCCCGCAGCTTCGCCACCGAAAACGTCTTCCGCGAGCAGATGGCGCAGCGCAGCGCCGGCCAGCCGGTGCGCCTTGGCGCGGGAGCGGCGGCCGCCCTGCGGGCCGCGGAACGGCAGGCCGACGTGGAGCTGGTGATCGCACCGGAACAGAAACGCGTGCCCGCCCAGGCCGGCCAGACCCTGCTGGAGCTGATCGAAGGCTGCGGAGGCAAGATCGAAGCCGGCTGCCGCATGGGCGTGTGCGGCGCCGATCCGATCGCGGTGTGCTCGGGCGCGCAGCACCTCTCGCCGATCGGCCATGACGAGCAGAACACGCTGGCCCGCCTGGGCTTCGCACCCAACACGCGGATGGCCTGCTCGGCGCGCCTGCAGTCGGGCAGCGCCACCATCACCCTCACGCCGGAGAAGGCGCCGGTGTCGCTCGCGCCGGCGGTGGCCGCCTTCGACCGCTCGATCCGCGAGGTCGTGATCATCGGCAACGGCATCGCCGGCGTCACGGCTGCGGACCACCTGCGGCGCCGCCATCCGGAATGCAGCATCCGCCTGGTGGCCGAGGAAAACCACCACCTGTACAACCGCATGGGCATCACGCGCCTGGTGTACGGCCGCTCCGCCATGCAGGGCCTGCACCTCATGCCCGATGGCTGGTACGCCGAACGCAACATCGACGTGCTGCTCAATACGACCGCCCGCGGCATAGACCGCGAAGCCCGCGCCGTGGAACTGGCGGACGGCGGCAGCCTGCCCTACGACCGCCTGATCCTCGCGACCGGCAGCAGCAGCTTCGTGCCGCCGATGGCGCAATGGAGCGCCGACGGCTGCTTCGTCCTGCGCAGCGCCAACGATGCGATGCAGATCCGCCACTATGCGCAGCACACCAACGCCCGTACCGCGGTCGTCGCCGGCGGCGGCCTGCTGGGGCTGGAGGCCGCCTACGCGCTGCACAAGCTCGGGCTGCACGTGTCGGTGGTGGAACGCAATGCCTGGCTGCTCCACCGGCAGCTCGATCGGCAAGGGGGACAGGTCCTGCAGCGCTACCTGCGCAGCGTGGGCCTGGACATCCTGGTCGCCACCCAGCTCGACTCGCTCACGCGCGACGAATCGCAGCGCCGCATGGTCCGCCTGTCGGGCGACAACACGGTGCCCGCCGACATCTTCGTGGTGGCCGCCGGCATCGTCCCCAACATCGCGCTGGCCCAGGCGGCCGGCCTGGCCACCCGGCGCGGCGTGGTCGTCGACGGCGGCATGCGCACCAGCGACCCGGCGATCTTTGCCGCGGGCGACGTGGCGGAGTTCGACGGCCGCATCCCCGGGCTCTGGCCGGTCGCGGTGGAACAGGCCGAGGTGGCGGCCTGCAACGCCCTCGGCGAGAGCCGCGCCTACCGGGAACCGGTGCTCTCGACGATGCTGAAGGTCGTCGGCGCGGACCTCGTTTCGGTCGGCCAATACGATCCGGCCGAGGGCGACGAAGCCCTGGTGGAAGAAGACATCAGCGAGCACCGCTATCGCAAGCTGGTGCTGCGCAACGGCGTGCTGCGCGGCGCCATCCTGATCGGCTGGCCCGACCTGGTCGAGCCGGTCTGCACTTGCGTCAAGGCGGCACGCGATGCGACGCCGGTGCTGGATTCCGTGCGGGCGAGCGACTGGAGCCCGCTGACCACGCTGTGAACGCTCAGGCGCCGGCGAGCATCCTTTCAGCGCGCGCCAGGTCGGCCACCGTGTCGATGTCGGTGACGATGCCTGCGTCGTCCAGGTCCAGGCGCAAGACCTGGCCTTGCTTCACGATCGCCGCCGCGCCCTCGGCGCCCTGCAGCGCCTGCAAGGCCGCGCCGTGCCGGGCGGAGAAGCCCACCGGATGCCCGCGCGCGCCTTCATGGAAGGGCATCACCACGTCGTGCGTCGCCAGCGCTTCGGCCACCGCGCGCAGTGAACGCGCCTGGACGAGGGGCAGGTCGCCCGGCAACACCAGCCATCCCGGCGCATCGCGCGTGGCCCGCACCGCCGCGGCGATCGACTCGCCCATGCCGGGGTGACCCGCATCTTCCACGTGATAGGGCAGCCCGCTCGCGCGCACCGCCGCCAGCGTGTGTTCCAGCACCGGCCTTCCGGCCAGCAAGGCCCGCAGCTTGGAACCCCGCCCGCCCGAAGCGTTGAAGCGCTCGCCCCGTCCCGAGGCGAGCACCAGCACCACGGGCGACGACGCCTCAGGCAGAACGGATCGCCTCCGCCGTGATCGGCAGCTTGCGCACCCGCTTGCCGGTGAGCGCCGCCACCGCGTTGGCGATGGCCGGCACCACGACGGCCGTCGCCGGCTCGCCGATGCCGCCCGGCTTCTCGGTGCTGTTCACGAGCGTGATGTCGATCACCGGCGCCTCGTTCATGCGCACCAGCGGGAAGTTGTGGAAGTTGGTCTGCTGCACGCGGCCATTGTCCAGGGTGATCTCCTGCATCAGCGCCGGCCCCATGCCGAACACCACGCTGGACTGGATCTGCGCTTCCACCGTGTCCGGGTTCACCATGCGCCCGAGGTCGGCCGCCACCGTCACCTTGTGCACCTTCACGGAACCGTCGGCGTTCAGGCTGACCTCCGCCACCTGCGCCATGTAGGTGTCGTAGCCTTCCATCAGCGCGATGCCGCGCGCGCGGCCGGCCGGCAGCGGCGTGCCCCAGCCCGCCTTGTCGGCGGCGATCTTCAGCACGTTGGCGAAGCGCGGCTGGCTGGCGACCAGCGCCATGCGGTAGGCATAAGGGTCCTGCCCCGCTTCCTTCGCCAGTTCGTCGATGAAGCTCTCGTTGGCAAAGGCATTGAGCAGGTGGCTGACCGAGCGCCAGTAGCCCACGCGCAGGCCGGCGTCGTGCTTGACCACGTCGTGGCGGAAGGCGGGGATCGCATAGGGCGCCAGCGCGGCTTCGGTCATCAGCGGGTCCTGCACTTCCGCCGGCAGGCCGAACACGCGCCCGGTGATCGACTGCGACGTCATGCGGAAGGTCATGGCCGTGGGCTTGCCGTCCGGGCCGAGCGCCGCCGCCAGCTGGTGCAGCGCCTGCGGCCGGTAGAAGTCGTGCGTCATGTCGTCCTCGCGCGACCACACCAGCTTCACCGGCCGGTTCACCGCCTTGGAGATCTGCGCGGCCTGCACGATGAAGTCGAGGTCGATGCGCCGGCCGAAGCCGCCGCCCAGGAAGGTGGTCTGCACCGAGACGTCCTGCGGCTGCACGCCCAGTGCCTTGGCCACCGCGCCCTGCGCGCCGTCCTGCCACTGGGTCGGACCGATCAGCATCACCTTGCCGTCCTTCCACGAGGCCGTGAAGTTCATCGGCTCGAGCGGCGAATGCGACAGCAGCTGGCTCACGTATTCACGCTTGACGACGCGTTGCGAGCCGGCGATGACGGCGTCCGGGTCGCCCTGCGTCTTGATCACCAGCGGCTTGCCGGTGCCCGAGGCCGCGCGTATGCCTTCCAGCATCGCCTTGTCATTGAGCTTCGCGTTGGGGCCGTCGTCCCACTGGATCTGCAGCTCCTTGCGGGCCTTGTTGGCGCGCCACCAGCTGTCGGCCACCACGGCGACGCCGTCGGGGATCTGCACCACGTCGATCACGCCCGGCATCGATTTCGCCTTGGCCGCGTCGAAGCTCTTGACCGTGCCGCCGATCACCGGCGCCTGTTCCAGCGCCGCGTAAGCCATGCCCGGCACCTTGACGTCGATGCCGAACTGCGCGGTGCCGTTCACCTTGGACGGCGTGTCGAGCCGGCGCGTGCGCTTGCCCACGATGCGGAAGGCGCTCGGGTCCTTCAGCGGCGGCTTTTCCGGCACCGGCATGTTGGCGGCGCTGGCCGCGAGTTCGCCGAAGGTGGCCTTCAGGCCGCGCGGGCCGGTGATGATGCCGTTGCCGGCCTTCACCTGGTCGCGGTCGACGTCCCAGCGCGCGGCCGCCGCGGTGATCAGCATTTCGCGCACCTGGGCGCCGCCTATGCGCAGCTTGTCCCAGCCGTCGCGCACCGAGGTCGAACCGCCGGTGAGCTGGGGGCCGCCCAGCAAGGCGTTACCGTAGGCCTTGGCATCGGGCGGCGCGATGGCGACGCGGATCTTGTCCAGGTCGACGCCCAGTTCCTCGGCGATCAGCATCGGCATCGAGGTGTAGACGCCCTGCCCCATCTCCGAGCGGGCGGAGATCAGGGTGATGGTGTTGTCGTCGGCGATGTGCACCCAGGCGTTGGGCGTGTAGAGCGTGCCCGCGGCATGCGCGTCGCGCAGGCCGGGAATCGACACGCCCAGGAGCAGGCCGCCGGAAGCGAGGGCCGTGGTCTTGAGGAAGCCGCGGCGGGAGGTGTCAGCGATGGGGTCCATGGTGTGCTTCTCCTCAGGCCTTGCGCAGCGTGGAGGCGGCGTCCTTGATGGCGGCGCGCACGCGGCCATAGGTGCCGCAGCGGCACAGGTTGCCGCTCATGGCGGCGTCGATGTCGGCGTCGCTCGGATTCCTGTTCTTCGCCAGCAGCGCCGCGGCACTCATCAACTGGCCGGACTGGCAGTAGCCGCACTGCGGCACGTCGTGCTTGATCCAGGCCACCTGCAGCGGATGCGTGTTGTTGCGCGACAGGCTTTCGACCGTGGCAACCTTCTTGCCGGCCACCGCGGAAACCGGCGTCTGGCAGGATCGGATGGCCTGGCCATCGAGATGCACCGTGCAGGCGCCGCACAGCGCCGCGCCGCAGCCGAACTTGGTGCCGGTGAGGCCCAGTTCATCGCGGATCACCCACAAGAGCGGCGTGTCGGGCTCGGCCTGGGCCGCCACTTGCTTGCCATTGAGATTGAAACTGACGCTCATCTTCCTGCCTCCTTAAGCTCATCGGAGCCTAGCTTTACGCGGAGGAAAGTTCATCGGGTTAACCCTTGCGCCTCACACTTCGTCGCAGATTGCGACACTTAGAATTCGCGGCATGAGCAGCAGCACTTCCTCCCAGGTCGCCGACCTGCGCAAAAGCTACGAGCGCGCCGAACTGGGCGAGGACGCCTCGCATGCCGATCCCTTGAAGCAGTTCGACCAGTGGCTCACCGAGGCGATCGCCGCGCAGGTGCCGGAACCGAACGCGATGACACTGGCCACCGTCGGCAGCGACCTGCGTCCCAGCACGCGCGTGGTGCTGGTCAAGGGCTACGACGCACGCGGCATCGTCTGGTACACCAACTACGAAAGCCGCAAGGGCCAGGAGCTGGCCGGCAACCCTTACGCGGCACTGCAGTTCCACTGGGTCGAACTCGAGCGCGTGGTGCGCATCGAGGGCCGGGTGGAGAAGGTAGGCGCCGACGAAAGCGACGCCTACTTCGCCAGCCGCCCGCTCGACTCGCGCATCGGCGCCTGGGCCAGCCCGCAAAGCCAGGTCATCTCCGGCCGCTCGGTGCTGGTGGCGAACGCGGCGAAGTACGGCGCGCAGTTCCTGCTGAACCCGCCGCGGCCGCCGCACTGGGGCGGCTACCGGCTGGTGCCGGACAACTGGCAGTTCTGGCAGGGACGCAAGAGCCGGCTGCATGACCGGCTGCGGTATTCGCTGCGGGACGGAGCTTGGATCCGGGAGCGGCTCGCTCCCTAGACCTTGTCATTGCGGGCTAGCCCCGCAATCCATCGCCGGCTGCTTGAACGGCCGCGGGAGATGGATCCCGGGTCAAGCCCGGGATGACAAAAGCACGAACTAGACCGACACGAAAGGCAACGCGCGCGGCGTCTTGCCCGTGATCCGCGCGATCGCATTCGCGAACGCCGGCGCCAGCGCCGGCAAGCCCGGCTCACCCATCCCCGTGGGCGGCTCCGCGCTCGGCACGATGTGCACCGCGATCTTCGGCATGTCGGTGATGCGCGCCACCGTGTAGTCGCCGAAGTTCGACTGCTGCACCACGCCGTCCTTCAGCGTGATCGCAGCGCCCGGCAGGCACATGCCCAGGCCCATCAGCGCGGCGCCCTGCACCTGCGCTTCGACCGACAGCGGATTCACCGCGAGGTTGCAATGCACGCCGGCCGTCACCGCATGCAGCTTCGGCGTGCCGTTCTCGACCGACGCTTCCACGACGTACGCCACCACCGACTCGAAGGACTCGTGCACGGCCACGCCCCAGGCCCGGCCCGCCGGCAGTTGCCGCTTGCCGTAGCCGCTGCGGTCCACCGCGAGCTGCAGCGCCGCCTGGTGGCGCGGATGCTTGCCGCCCATCAGCCGCAGCCGGTAGGCCACCGGATCCTGCTGCGTCGCGCGCGCCACTTCGTCGAGCAGCGTCTCCATCACGTAGGCCGTGTGGGTCGAACCCACGCTGCGCCACCAGAGCACCGGCACGTTGACCTCCGGGTGGTGCACGCTCAGGCGCATGGGAAGCGCGTACGGCTCCTTCATGCCTTCGACCATCGTCGCGTCGATGCCGTCCTTGACCATGAAGGCCTCGAAGGGCGAGCCCTTCAGGATCGACTGGCCGACGATCACGTGGTCCCAGGCCAGGATGTTGCCCTGCGCGTCGTGGGCGATCTCCGCGCGGTGCACATGCATGGGCCGGTAGTAGCCGCCCTTGACGTCGTCCTCGCGGCTCCACAGCGTGCGCACCGGGGCGTCGACACCGGCGCCGCGTGCCGCCTTGGCGACATTGCAGGCCTCGACGACGTAGTCGCTGCTGGGAATGGCGCGCCGGCCGAAGCCGCCGCCGGCCATCTGCGTGTTGACCTTGATCGCGGTCGGCGGCACGCCCAGCGTGCGCGACGCTGCCAGCGCGTCCAGCCCGGGCATCTGCGTTCCCATCCACAGCTCGGCGCGGCTGCCGTCGAAGGCCACCGTGCAATTCAGCGGCTCCATCGGCGCGTGCGCCAGGTAGGGGAAAGTGAATTCGGCGCTGATCTTGTGCGGCGCCGAAGCCAGCGGGCCCATGTCCGCATCGAATTTCTTCGCGCCCGGCTTGCGCGCGAGTTCGCGGTACTGCGCCAGCAGCTGTTCGCTGTCGGCCTTGGCGACGCCGGAAGTGTCCCAATCGAGCTTGAGCGCGTCGCGCCCTTGCTTGGCGGGCCAGTAGCCGTCGGCGACCACGGCTACGGCTTCGCCGCCGCGGTCGGCGGGAATCCGCACGACGGCGCGCACGCCGCGCACCTGCTTCGCCGCGCTGTCGTCCACCGCGCGCAGCTTCGCGCCGAACACCGGCGGCCGCGCGACCACCGCGGTCAGCATGCCCGGCACGCGCACGTCGATGCCGAAGGCCTGCTGGCCGCTGGACTTGGCGCGCGCGTCGAGCCGGCCGGTCGGCTTGCCGATCAGGCGGAACTGCTTCGGGTCCTTCAGCGTGACGGCTTGCGGCACCGGCTGCTTCATCGCCGCCCCGGCGAGCTCGCCGTAGGCCAGCTTGCGACCGCCCGGGCCGACGACGAAGCCGTTCTCGGTACGCAAGGCGGACGCATCGACCTTCCACTGGTCGGCGGCGGCCGCGAGCAGCATCGCGCGCGTGCGGGCGCCGAGCTCGCGGTACTGCGTGTACGAGTTCTTGATCGAGTTCGAGCCGCCGGTCAGGTGCATGCCGAAGGCCGGATCCGCATAGGCCGGATTCGCGTCGCCATGCACGCTGCGCACCCTGGACCAGTCCGCATCGAGCTCCTCGGCGAGGATCAGCGGCAGGCCGGTCAGCACGCCCTGCCCGAATTCGAGGCGGTTCACGGTGACGGTGACGATGCCGTCCGGCGCGATGCGCACGAAGGCGGACGGTTGCTGGTGTGGCTTCAGGGCGGCGGGGCCGTCCTGCTGCGCGCCGGCGGCGAGCGGAAAGGCGCCGAGCGCGAAGCCGGTGCCGGCGGCGGCGCCGGCCAGCTTGAGGAAGGTGCGGCGCGGCAGGCCTTCAGCCGCCTGGGGCGCGAGCCGGTGCAGGAGCTGCGGCGGGAGCGTGGGATCGAAGTGCATGGTGCGGCTCCCGTTCAGGCCAGCGACCTGGCGGCGTCGTGGATGGCCGCACGGATGCGGGCATAGGTGCCGCAGCGGCAGATGTTGCCGGCCATGGCGGCGTCGATCTCGGCATCGCTCGGGTTCTTCTTGCCTTGCAGCAGCGCGGTGGCGCTCATCACCTGGCCGCTCTGGCAATAGCCGCATTGCGCCACGTCGTGCTTGACCCAGGCCGCCTGCACCGCCTTGCCGACCCGGTCGCTGCCCACCGCTTCGATGGTGGTGATCTTGCGCCCGTCGACCGCCGAGATCGGCGTGATGCAGCTGCGGGTGGCCTGGCCGTCGACGTGCACCGTGCAGGCGCCGCACAGCGCCTGGCCGCAGCCGAACTTGGTGCCGGTCATGCCCAGCGTGTCGCGCAGCGCCCAGAGCACGGGCGTGGAAGGATCGGCATCGACCGCGTGGTCCTTGCCGTTGATGTGGAGTGTGGCCATCGCGGAACTGTAGGGCCGCGATTCTTAGCCCACCGTTAGGAGCGCTACTTCTGCAGCGCCGCGAACGTCTTCCTGAACTTCGCCACCTTCGGCGCCGCCACGGCCATGCAGTAGCCCTGGTTCGGGTTCTTCTCGAAGAAGTCCTGGTGGTATTCCTCGGCGGGCCAGTAGTTCTGCACCGGCTTCACCTCGGTGACGATCGCCTTGCCGAAGGCGTTGTCGCGGGTCAGCTCCTGGATGATGTCCTCGGCCGCCTGCTTCTGCTCCGGCGTGGCGTAGTAGATGCCGCTGCGGTACTGGGTGCCGCTGTCGTTGCCCTGGCGATTGAGCGTGGTCGGGTCGTGCACCACGAAGAAGATCTCCAGGATCTGGCGCGTGCTGATCTGCGCCGGGTCGTAGGTGAGCTTCACCACTTCGTTGTGGCCGGTGGTGCCGGTGCACACCTGTTCGTAGCTCGGTCGCTGCGCGCTGCCGTTGCTGTAGCCCGATTCGACGTCGGTGATGCCCTTCACTTCCTTGAAGACCGCTTCCGTGCACCAGAAGCAGCCGCCGCCCAGCACCAGGGTTTGCGTATCCGCCATGTCATTTCCTTTCGCCATCCGGAACACTGTAGTCGCTCCAGTACGATCGCGCCCGATGCTGCCCGGCGAACTCAAACCCATCCTCACCGCCCTGGCGCTGCCGCCCGCCGGTCCCTTGTTCCTGGCGCTGGCCGGGCTGCTGCTGGCGCGCCGGCGGCGTCGGGCCGGGCTCGCACTGGCCTTCGTGGCACTCCTGGGCCTGTTCCTGGCCAGCACCAACGGCGTGGCCGTGTTCCTGGCGCGCAACCTGCTGCCGCAGGTTCCGGTGGTGCAAGCGGCCGAACTCGAATCGGTGCAGGCCATCGTCGTGCTGGGCGGCGGTGTCGATCTCGACACGCCGGAATACGGCAGCCCGCAGCTGGACGTGCACGCGCAGAACCGCCTGCGCTACGGCGCCTGGCTGGCGCGGCGCACCGGCAAGCCCTTGGCCTATGCGGGCGGGCTGGGCTGGGCGGCGGTGGGCACGCAGCAGGAACCGGAGGCGCAGGTCGCGCGGCGCGTCGCCCAGGAGGATTACGGTCTGGCGCTGCGCTGGCTGGAGGACCGTTCGCGCGACACACGGGAGAACGCGCTCTTCATGGCCGAGGCCATGAAGCCCGATGCGGTCAGGCGCGTGGCGCTCGTCACCGACAGCTGGCACATGCCGCGCGCGGTAAAGGCCTTTCGCGCGGCCGGCTTCGAGGTGGTCGCAGCGCCCACCGGCTACCCGCAGGTGAAGCGCAACCCGGTGCTGGAGTGGTTGCCGTCGGACGATGGCCTGCGCCTGTCGCGGCAGGTGTTGCGGGAGTGGCTGGGCTTGCGGGTCGCGGGCGGCTGAACCCGGACGGTTGGGCTGCCTTGACGCGTCCAGCCTCGCGCCGCTACATTACTAACCAGTCAGTCAGTAATCAATCGGCACCCCCCATGTCCCTGGAAAAAGAGACGGCCGCGCGTCCGGACGACGGCCCGGCACGGCGCGGCCGCCGCAAGGAAGCGCGGCCCGGCGAGCTGCTCGATGCCGCGCTCGACCTGTTCGTCGAAAAGGGCTTCGCCGCCACCCGCAGCGAGGAAGTCGCCGCGCGCGCCGGCGTTTCCAAGGGCACGCTGTTCCTCTACTTCCCCAGCAAGGAAGAACTGTTCAAGGCGGTGGTGCGCGAGAACATCTCGGGCCGCTTCGCCGAATGGAACGACGAGTTCGAAGCCTTCGAAGGCAGCACGCCGGACATGGTGCGGTACTGCCTGCGCGTCTGGTGGGAGCGCATAGGCGCCACGCGCGCCAGCGGCATCACCAAGCTGATCATCAGCGAGGCGCGCAACTTCCCCGACATAGCGGCCTTCTACCACCAGGAAGTGATCGAACCCGGCACGCAGCTGGTGCGCCGCATCCTCGAACGCGGCGTCGCCCGCGGCGAGTTCCGCGCTCTCGACATCGACTACACCTTGTTCAGCATCGTGGCGCCCATGGTCTACCTGACCATGATGAAGCACTCGGTGGGGGCCTGCGTGCCGGCCGACTTCGAGGTCGACCCGGCCCGCTACGTGGAAACACAGGCGGACAACCTGCTGCGCGGCCTCTGCGCGGAGAAGAAATGAAACTGAAGAACCTGCCCTGGAAGTGGCTGGTGGCGAGCCTCGTCGTGCTGCTGCTGGTGGGTGGCGTGCTGCGCACGCTGGCTTCGCGCAAGGCGCAGCAACCCGCCGTCGAGACGGCCGCGGCGCAGCCCGTGGTCGAACTCGCGCAGACCGACGTGGTGCAGGCGCAGCCGCGCGAGCTGCAGCGCGGGCTGCCGGTGTCGGGCTCGCTCAAGGCCGTCAACTCTGCCCTGGTCAAGGCCCGCGTGCCGGGCGAATTGCAGGGCCTGACCGTACGTGAGGGCGACACGGTGAAGGCCGGCCAGGTGATTGCCCGGGTCGACCCGACCGAGGCCGGCGCGCGCCTGAAGCAGGCGCAGCAGCAGGCCGACGCCGCCAAGGCGCAGATCGACATCGCCCAGCGCGCCTTCAGCAACAACAAGTCGCTGGTGGAACAGGGCTTCATCTCGCGCTCCGCCGTCGACACGGCGCAGGACAACCTGGCCGCGGCCCAAGCCAATCATCGGGCGGCGCTGGCCGCGGTGGACGTGCTGCGCAAGGGCCTGGACGACGCCGTGCTGCGCGCGCCGATCAGCGGCGTGGTCTCGCAGCGGCTCGCGCAGCCGGGCGAGCGCGTCGCGCTGGATGCGCGCGTGGTGGAGATCGTCGACCTGGGTTCGCTCGAACTGGAAGCCGCGCTGAGCCCGGCCGATTCGCTGGAGCTGCAGGTGGGCCAGCAGGCGACGCTGCAGGTGGAAGGCAATCCGCGGCCGCTGCCGGCGCGCGTGGTGCGCATCAGCCCGAGCGCGCAGGCCGGCAGCCGCAGCGTGCTGGCCTACCTGGCGCTGGCCGACACGGCGGGCCTGCGCCAGGGCCTGTTCGCGCAAGGAACCGTCGCCACCGGACGCGCCTCGGCGCTCGCCGTGCCGCTGCCTGCCGTGCGTACCGACAAGCCATCGCCTTATGTCCAGGTCGTCGAGAACGGCAAGGTCGCGCACAAGCCGGTGAAGCCGGGCGCGCGCGGCGACAGCGACAAGGAAACCTGGGTCGCGGTGGACGGCATCGCGGCGGGCGCGACGGTGATCCGCGGGCACGTGGGCCCGCTGCGCGAGGGCACGCTGGTGAAGTTCACGGCCGCGCGAGCGCCCTAGGCCATGTGGTTCACCCGCGTCAGCCTGAAGAACCCCGTGTTCGCCACGATGGTGATGTTCGCCATCGTGGTGCTGGGGTTGTTCTCGTACCAGCGCCTGAACATCGACCAGTTCCCCAACATCGACTTCCCGGTGGTGGTGGTCACGGCCGAATACCCAGGCGCCTCGCCCGAGATCGTCGAGTCCGAGGTCAGCAAGAAGATCGAGGAGGCGGTGAATTCCATCGCCGGCATCAACGCCCTCACCTCGCGCAGCTACGAAGGCCAGTCCGTCGTCATCCTGGAGTTCCAGCTGTACGTGGACGGCCGCAAGGCGGCGGAGGACGTGCGCGAGAAGATCGCCGCCGTGCGGCCCACCCTGCGCGACGAGGTGAAGGAGCCGCGCGTGCTGCGCTTCGACCCTTCCAGCCGCGCCGTCTGGTCGCTGGCCGTGCTGCCCGACGCGGCCAAGGGCAAGGCGATGAGCGCGGTGGAGCTCACCAACTGGGCCGACCAGGTGCTGAAGAGGCGGCTGGAGAACGTGCGCGGCGTCGGCTCGGTCACGCTGGTGGGCGGCACCAAGCGCGAACTGAACCTCTACCTGAACCCGGCGGCGATGGAAGCGCTGGGCATCACCGCCGACCAGGTCGTGGCCGCGGTGCGCACCGAAAACCAGGACTTGCCCGTGGGCGCGATCCGCTCGCAGGCGCAGGAGCGCGTGGTGCAGGTGGCCGCGCGCATGGAACGGCCCGAAGACTTCGGCCGGATCATCGTCGCCCGCCGCAATGGAGCGCCGGTCCGCCTGGACCAGGTCGCCCGCGTTGCCGACGGCGGCCAGGAAGTGGAGAGCCTCGCGCTCTACAACGGCCAGCGCACGCTGCTGCTCACCGTGCAGAAATCGCAGGACGAGAACACCATCGCCGTCATCGACGGCCTGCGCGCCACGCTGGCGGAAATGCAGGCGCAGCTGCCGCCCGGGGTGAAGCTCGAGCCGGTCACCGACGCCTCGCGGCCGATCCGCGTTTCGGTGGAGAACGTACGCCGTACGCTGCTGGAAGGCGCGCTGCTCACGGTGCTGATCGTGTTCCTGTTCCTGAACTCGTGGCGCTCCACGGTGATCACGGGCCTGACGCTGCCGATCGCGCTGATCGGCACCTTCCTCTTCATGTACGCCTTCGGCTTCTCCATCAACATGGTGACGCTGATGGCGCTGTCGCTGTGCGTGGGCCTGCTGATCGACGACGCGATCGTGGTGCGCGAGAACATCGTGCGGCACGTGCAGATGGGCAAGTCGCCCTATCAGTCCGCGTTGGACGGCACCCAGGAGATCGGCCTCGCGGTGCTGGCCACCACCTTCTCGATCGTCGCGGTGTTCCTGCCGATCGGCTTCATGGGCGGCATCATCGGCAAGTTCTTCCACGAGTTCGGCGTCACCATCGTGGCGGCGGTGCTGATCTCGATGTTCGTCAGCTTCACGCTCGACCCGATGCTGTCCTCGGTGTGGCACGACCCCGAGATCGAGGCGCACGGCCGCAAGCAGGCGCCGCGGACCTTGTACGAAAGGACGATCGGCCGCGTCACCGGCTGGTTCGACACCGCCACCGAGCGCCTGGCGGACGGCTACCAGTCCATCCTGCGCTGGTCGCTCGCGCACAAGCTGGCCACCGTGCTGGCGGCGGCGGCGATCTTCCTCACCAGCATCTTCATGGTGCCGCTGCTGGGCACCGAGTTCGTCCCCAAGGCGGACTTCTCCGAGACCAGCATCAGCTTCTACACGCCGGTCGGCTCCTCGCTGGAGCTCACGGAATCCAAGGCGCGCCAGGTCGAAGCGATCGCGCGCGAGTTCCCGGAAGTGAAGTACACGGTGGCCACCATCAACACCGGCAATGCGGCCGGCAAGATCTACGCCTCGCTGTACGTGCGGCTGGTCGACCGCAAGCAGCGCAGCCGCAGCGTAGACCAGATGGCGGCGGTGCTGCGCGAGCGGCTGAAGCAGGTGCCCGGCATCACGGTCACGCATGCCGGCCTGCTGGATGCGGTGGGCGGCAACAAGCAGATCGAGTTCTCGCTGCAGGGGCCCGACCTGAAGGAGCTGGACCGCCTGTCGCGGCTGGTGACGGAGCGCATCCGGAACATCCCCGGGCTGGTCGACCTCGATAGCAGCGTGAAGCCGGACAAGCCCACGGTCAGCATCGCGATCCGGCGGGATGCGGCGTCGGACCTCGGCCTGGGCGTGGCCCAGGTCGCCGGCGCCCTGCGCACGCTGGTGGCCGGGCAGACGGTGGGCAACTGGCGCGCCAGCGACGACCAGACCTACGACGTCAACGTCCGTCTGGCGCCCGAAGCGCGCACCGCACCGCAGGACCTCGAACGCCTCCCCTTCGCCCTGGGCGCCAACGCCGACGGCAGCACCCGCGTCGTGCGCCTGAACCAGGTGGCGACCGTCAGCGAAAGCACCGGCCCGAACCAGATCAACCGGCGCGACCTGACGCGCGAGGTGGCCATCAACGCCAATGCCTACCAGCGCTCGGCCGGGGAGATCTCCAAGGACATCAAGGCGCGCCTGGACGGCGTCCAGATGCCTCCCGGCTACCGCTACCAGTTCGGCGGATCCACCAAGAACATGCAGGAGTCCTTCGGCTACGCGGTGTCGGCCCTGGTGATGGCGATCCTGTTCATCTACATGATCCTGGCCAGCCAGTTCAAGAGCTTCCTGCAGCCCCTGGCCCTCATGACCTCGCTGCCGCTCACGCTGATCGGCGTGGTGCTGGCGCTGCTGATGTTCAACTCCACGCTGTCGATCTTCTCGGTGATCGGCATCGTCATGCTGATGGGCCTGGTGACCAAGAACGCCATCCTACTGGTTGACTTCGCGATCCGCCTGCAGGAAGACGGCATGCCGCGCGCCGAGGCGCTGCTGCAGGCGGCGCGGGTGCGGCTGCGCCCCATCCTGATGACGACGCTGGCCATGATCTTCGGCATGGTGCCGCTGGCCTTCGCCCTCACCGAGGGCTCCGAGCAGCGCGCGCCCATGGGCCAGGCCGTGATCGGCGGGGTGATCACCTCGTCGCTGCTCACCCTGGTGGTGGTGCCGGTCGTGTACTGTTATCTCGACGACCTGGCCCGCTGGGCCAAAGGCCGGCGCAAGCCGATTTCGGGCGGTTCCGGGGCCCTGCCCGTCGCCGCTTCTAAAATGGACGGTTTGTCCTGACTCCCGCCCGAAATTGACCATGACCCCCCAAGCCGACCTCGAACGCGCCCGCTTCAACCTGATCGAGCAGCAGATCCGGCCCTGGGACGTGCTGGACCTCGACATCCTGGACCTCCTGGGCCGCATGCGCCGCGAGGATTTCGTGCCGCCCGCCCACCAGGCGCTGGCCTTCGTGGACATGCTGATCCCCCTGGGGACCAGCGCCGAGGAAAGCATGCGCAGCGGCCAGTGCATGCTGGAGCCCAAGGTGGAAGCCCGCATGCTGCAGGACCTGCAGGTGCAGCCCACCGACAAGGTGCTGGAAGTCGGCGCCGGTTCCGGCTACATGGCCGCCCTGCTGGCCGCCCGGGCGCAGCGCGTGATCTCGCTGGAGATCGCGCCCGAACTGGTGAAGATGGCCCGCGACAACCTGCAGCGCGCGGGCGTGCGCAACGCGGAAGTGCGGGAAGCCGACGGCGCCAAGGGCCTGGCGGCCGAAGGCCCGTTCGACGTGATCGTGCTTTCCGGCTCGGTGGCCGAAGTGCCGCAGGCCCTGCTGTCGCAACTGAAGGTCGGCGGCCGCCTGGGCGCGGTTGTGGGCAGCGAGCCGATGATGCGCGCGACCTTCATCCGCCGCACCGGCGAGGCGGCGTGGAAGACCGAGCAGCCCTGGGACACCGTGGCCCCGCGCCTGGCGCACTTCCCGGAACCCACCCGTTTCCATTTCTGAAAGCAGTACCCCCGATGATCGACCAGGTCCGCCCCTCCCGATTGAAAGACTGGCTGCAAGGCCAGGACGGCGCCCCGCTGGTGCTGGACGTGCGCGAGGACTGGGAGCTCAAGACCGCAAGCGTGCGCGCCGACGGTTTCGAGCTGCGCGCCATCCCGATGGGTGAAGTGCCGGCGCGGCTGGCCGAACTGCCGCAGGATCGGCCGCTGGCCGTCCTGTGCCACCACGGCGGCCGCAGCCAGCGCGTGGCGGCGTTCCTGGAGCAACAGGGCTACACCCGTGTGGCGAATATCGCGGGCGGAATCGATGCGTGGTCGCAGGAGATCGATCCGGGCGTGCCACGCTATTGACAACGCCCCGAGAATGGGGCGCTGCGGTAGACAACGAGACAAAAGCAGAATCAAAGAAGGAAGACGGACCATGAAACTGATGCGGCTCCTCCCCCTTTCGGCGGCGGTCGCCCTGGCCCTCACGGGCCAGGCGCGCGCGGAAGGACTGCTCGAACTTTACGAAGCAGCCCGCGCCTACGACGCCACGTTCCAGGCAGCCAGGAACCAGTACGACGCCAACGTGGCGCGGGCGGACCAGTCCCTGGCGGGCATCCTGCCGCAGGCCGGCCTTTCAGGTTCGATCAACCGCAACGCGTTCAACCTCGACCTGGGTAGCGTCGATCGCAAGTACACGACGCAGGCGGTGACCTTGAGCGCCTCCCAGCCGCTGTACCGGCCGGCCAACCTGGCCACCTACCGGCAGGGCAAGCGCCAGGCCCAGCTGGCCGATTACCAGCTGACCGCGGCGGGCCAGGACCTGATCGTGCGCATCAGCCAGGCCTACTTCGACGTGCTGGCGGCGCAGGACACCCTGGGCTATGTACGCGCGCTCAAGGCCGCCACCGCGGAGCAGCTGGCCTCGGCCAAGCGCAACTTCGAGGTCGGCACCTCCACCATCACCGACACGCGCGAAGCGCAGGCCCGCTACGACCTGGTGCTGGCGCAGGAAATCGCCGCCGACAACGACCTGCGCATCAAGCGCCTGGCGCTGGACACCGTGGTCGGCAAGAGCAACACCCAGCCCACCCCGCTGGCCACGCCGCTCTTCGTGCCCGAGCCGCAGCCGGCCGACCCCGAGGCCTGGGTGGCCGCCGCGGAAGCGGCCAGCCCGCTGATCCAGCAGGCCAGGACCAACGTCGAGATCGCGCAGCTGGAAACCGAGAAGGCCTACGCCGGCCACAAGCCCACCCTGGACCTGACGGCCAACGTGGGCGAGACGCGCTTCATCGGCGGCAGCACCACCTCCACGCTGGACCAGCGGCCGAAGACCGGCGCCGTCGGCGTCGCCTTGAACGTGCCCCTCTTCAACGGCTTCGCCGTGCAGAACCGCGTGCGCGAAACGCTGGCGCTGGAAGAAAAGGCCCGCACCGACCTCGAAGGCGCCCGCCGCCTGGTGACGCAGCAGGTGCGCACCGCCTACTTCGGCGTGGTCTCCGGCCTGGGCCAGGTCCGCGCGCTGGAAGCCGCCGAAGCCTCCAGCCAGAGCTCCCTGGACGCCAACCGCCTGGGCTACCAGGTCGGCGTGCGCATCAACATCGACGTGCTGAACGCGCAGACCCAGCTGTTCCAGACCAAGCGCGACCTCTCGCAGGCGCGCTACAACGTGCTGCTGGGGCACCTGAAGCTGCGGCAGGCGAACGGCACGCTGCAGCCGGAAGACCTGGTGCGCTTGAATACGCTGGTTCAGCGCTGATTGGCGCCAGCCGGGGTTGCCACCCCGGCCTACGAGTCAAGGCCGCCCGCAGGCCGGGGTGGCAACCCCGGCTGTCCCACCGGCACCAGCAAGGTCTCCCCGGTCGCCACCAGCGTCTCCCCGGCAAACAGCTCGCAAGCCGTGAACACCTGCGTCCTGCCCGGCTTCACCACCCGCGCGCGCGCGACGAAACGCTCCCCCGCCGCCGGCCGCAGGCAGTTCACCGAGTAATGCGAAGCCAGCACGCGCCCGACCAGGGTTGCAGCCGCGAAGCCGCAAGCCGTGTCGATCAGCGCGCCTTGCAGCCCCGCGTGCAGCAGGCCCGCATACTGGCCCGCCTCGCCGCGCCAGGGCATGGCGATCTCGGCGAAGCCAGGCTCGGCGCGCAGCACCTCGATGCCGCACCAGCGGTTGAAGGCGGCGCTGGCATTGATCGCCCGGATGCTGGCCAGAAGGTCGGTGTCCATGCGGCCAATCTAGGACCGGGGACTGGCGGCCGCAGTCATGGCGGCGACGCGCCGTCGCCCAGGCGATAGGAGGCGCGCGCCCTACTTCCGTGCGACGAGCGCCAGCACGGCTGCGGCGGTCTTGCCCGCCGCCCCCCGGTGCGCCGCCGCGAACTGCTCGCCGGCCGCCGCGACTCGCGCGCGCTCCTGCGCATCGCGCGCCAGCGCCACCGCTTCGCGCACGCCCTCCTCCATGTTCGCGACGCGGCGCGCCGCGCCGGCCGCCAGCGCCAGCTGCGCAGCCTCGCTGAAGTTGAAGGTGTGCGGCCCCATCACCACCGGGCAGCCGCAGGCCGCCGCCTCGATCAGGTTCTGGCCGCCCAGCGGCGCGAAGCTGCCACCGAGCAGCGCCACGTCCGCCATCGCGTAGTAAAGCGGCATCTCGCCCAGCGAATCGCCGATCCACACGTCGCCGGCCGCCGGCGACTCGCCCCAGGCGCTGCGGCGCGACACTGCAAACCCCGCCTGCGCCGCCAGTCCCGCCACCTCGTCGAAGCGCTGCGGATGGCGCGGCACCAGCAGCCACTGCACGCCGGGATGGGCCGCGATCGCGCGCAGGAATTCCGCTTCCTCGCCCTCGCGCGACACGGCAAACAGCACCACCGGCCGGTCCTGCGCGGCGCGCCAGGCGCGGCCGCGTTCCAGCAGCTGCGGCCCCGGCGTGGCATCGAACTTGATGTTGCCGAACACCCCTTGCACCGTGGCCCCTGCTTGCGCCAGCCGCCGCGCATCGTCCTCGGTCTGCGCCCACACGGCGCCGAGCGCCCCATATGTCGGCCGCGACAGGCGCGGCAGCCGCAGCGCCTGCCTGAGCGACTTCTCGCTCAGGCGCGCATTGGCCAGCGCCAGCGGCACGCCCTGCTCCTTGCACAGCAGGGTGACGTTCGGCCAGACCTCGGTTTCCATCAGCACGCCGGCACTGGGCCGGAAGTGGTTCAGGAAGCCCTTGACGGCCTTCGGCGTGTCCCAGGGAAACCAGGCCTGCGCATCGCCCTCGCGCAGCAGGCGCACGCCCTCGGCGCGGCCGGTCGCGGTGCCGTGCGTGAGCAGGATGCGCACGTCCGGCTGCGCGCGGCGCAAGGCGTCGACCAGGATGGCCGCGGCGCGCGTCTCGCCCAGCGACACCGCATGGATCCACAGGCGGCCCGGCTCGGTGTTGTCGGTGTAGCGGCCGAAGCGCTCCTCGACGTGTTCCAGGTAGCCCGGCTCGGCCACGCCGCGGCGGCGCAGCTTACGGCGCAGCAGCGGCTGGGCGCCATAGAGCGCCAGCGTGTAGAGCGGGTGGATCATCCCGCCATCATGCCTTGCCGGCGACGGCCTTCCAGGCGGCCCAGACCGCCTCGACCGAAGGCGCCGGTTCGGCGTAGACACTGCGCTGCCGGCCCGCATCCGCGGGCGGCCCGGTGCGCCAAGCCGTGTCGAAGTTGTAGATCTGCACGTGCGGCAGGTCCAGGGCCACGGCGATGTGGCTCAGGCCGCTGTCGACGCCGATCGCGCCGGCGCAGCCGCCCAGGCGCTCCGTCAGCGCATCCAGCGCGAGCCGCGGCCAGGCTTGCGCCCGCGGCCCGAGCGCGCCGGCAAGGCGTTCGCTGCGTTCACGCTCCTCGTCGTTGCCGTGCGGGAAGGCCAGCGAATAGCCGTGCGACAGCAGGCGCTTGCCCAGCTGGATCCAGGACGCCTCGGGCCAGAGCTTGTCGTCGCGCGAAGTCCCGTGGATCAGAGCGATGCAGTTCGTGGGCGCTGCGGATGTGACCAGCCCGTAGTTCGTGCCGGCCGGCACCGCGTAGCCCAGGGCCGCCGCGCAGAGGTCGCGCGAGCGCCGCACTGCATGCGACTGCGGCTGCACCGGCACCGCGACGTCCGCCACCCAGCGCGTCGGCGCTTCGTAGCTGGAGCCTTCGGTGCGGTTGGCCATTGCATAACGCTTGCCGCCGGGCGCCAGGCGCGCCATGTGCGCGACCAGCGCCGACTTGGTGAGCCCCTGCAGGTCGATCACCGCGTCGTAGGCTTCCTGTTTCAGGTCGGCGCGGAAGGCCCGCCACGCGGCGCGCGTTTCATGCGCGAAGGGCGACTTGCGCCACTTGCGCAGCTCGCAGGGGATCACGCGCCGCACGCCGGCGCAGCGCTGCACCAGCGGCGCGAAGCCGCGCTCCACCACCCAATCGACGCGCGCACCCGGCACCGCCGCCAGCATGTCCTGCACGGCCGGCATGGAGTGCACGACGTCACCGAGGGACGAAAGCTTGACGATGAGGATGTTCAATGCAGGGCGTCAGTGCGCAGCCTCGCCGATCTTCGCATCCGGCTTCGCCTGCCGCAACAGCGCCAGCATGTCCTTCTCGATGCGGTTCATCGCTTCCTGCGTGTGGCCCTCGAAACGCAGCACCAGCACCGGCGTGGTGTTCGAAGCGCGCAGCAGGCCGAAGCCGTCCGGCCAGTCGGCCCGCAGGCCGTCGATGGTGGAGATCTTCGCGCCCGGGAAGCTGGCCTTCTTCACCAGTTCGTCGACGATGCGGTGCGGCTCGCCTTCCTCGCATTTCACGTTCAGTTCCGGCGTGGAGAAGCTGGTGGGCAGCGCGTCGAGCACGGCGCTCGGGTCCGCGTGCTTCGAGAGGATCTCCAGCAGCCGGCAGCCGGCATAGGTGCCGTCGTCGAAGCCGAACCAGCGCTCCTTGAAGAAGATGTGGCCGCTCATCTCGCCGCCCAGGGGCGAATTGACTTCCTTCATCTTCGCCTTGATCAGCGAGTGGCCGGTCTTGTACATCATGGCCTTGCCGCCGGCCGCCTCGATGGCCGGGGCCAGGCGCTGCGTGCACTTGACGTCGAACAGGATGGGGGCGCCCGGCACGCGCGAGAGCACGTCCTGCGCGAACAGCATCATCTGGCGATCCGGATAGATGTTGTTGCCGCCGCGCGTGATGATGCCCAGGCGGTCGCCGTCGCCGTCGAAAGCCAGGCCCAGTTCGGCGCCCGTTTCCTTCAGCTTGGCGATCAGGTCGCGCAGGTTCTCGGGCTTGCTCGGGTCGGGGTGGTGGTTGGGGAAGTTGCCGTCGACCTCGCTGAACAGCTCGATCACTTCGCAGCCGATGGCGCGCAGGATGGCCGGGGCCGAGGCGCCGGCCACGCCGTTGCCCGAATCGACGACGATCTTCATGGGCCGCGCCAGCTTGATGTCGGCGAAGATGCGGTCGCGGTAGGGCGCGAAGATGTTGACGTTGCGGACCTTGCCGTTGTGCTCGGCATGGGGGACGCCCTGCTCCATGAGCTTGCGCAGGGCCTGGATCTCCTCGCCGTAGATGGCGCGGCCGGCCATCACCATCTTGAAGCCGTTGTAGTCCTTCGGGTTGTGGCTGCCGGTGACCTGGATGCCGCTCGAGCACACCGTGTTGGCCGCGAAGTACAGCATGGGCGTGGTGACCATGCCGACGTCGACGACGTCGATGCCGACGGCCAGCAGGCCGCGGATGAGCGCTGCGCTGAGCGAAGCACCGCTCAGCCGGCCGTCGCGGCCGACGGCGACGGTCTTCTCGCCTTCCCGCAGGGCGACGGTGCCGAAAGCCCGGCCGAGCGACTCGGCCACGTCCTCGTCGAGGGTGCTCGGCACGATGCCGCGGATGTCGTAGGCCTTGAAGATGCTGGGACTGAGGTGCATGGCCCGATTCTAGGGTGTGTGGGTCGAGGAACATGTCCGGAAACGGCCAGTCCGGCTGGCCGCGCTGCGTATCATGCAAGCCATGCCCCCCGTCGAACCGCCGCTGCACCCGGACGCCTGCTACCTCGCGCTGAAAGCCCGGGATCCACGCTTCGATGGCGCCTTCTTCACCGGCGTGACCAGCACCGGCATCTATTGCCGGCCGGTCTGCAAGGTGCGGACGCCGCGGCGCGAGAACTGCCGCTTCTTCGCCCACGCGGCGCAGGCGGAAGGCGCGGGCTTCCGGCCCTGCCTGCGCTGCCGGCCCGAGCTGGCACCCCAGGCGCTGCGCTGGAGCATCCAGGATGCCAGCAGCGTTCTGGCGCAGCAGGCAGCGCGCCTGCTCGACGAGCCGGAAGCCTGGCTCGACGCGCCGCCGTCCGCCGAACTGCTGGCATCGCGGCTGGGCGTGAGCGACCGGCACCTGCGCCGCATCTTCGAACAGCAGCTGGGCGTGTCGCCGCTGCAGTACCTGCAGACGCGCCGGCTGCTCACCGCCAAGCAGTTGCTGGCGGACACCGACCTGCCGGTCACCGAAGTGGCATTGGCCAGCGGCTTTGCCAGCGTGCGCCGCTTCAACGCGGCCTTCAGCGAGCACTACGGCCTGAACCCGACGCAGCTGCGGCGCGAAGGCAGCCAGCGTGAGACGGGCAGCCTGGTGCGGCTGGGCTATCGGCCGCCCTACGACGTGGCCGCGATGCTGGGCTTCTTCAAGACGCGGGCGATCGCCGGCATGGAGCTGGTCGACGACAAGAGTTTGCTGCGCACCTTCGCCATCGACGTCGCGGGCCAGCGCCACGCCGGCTGGCTGCAGGTGGAATTCGACGAGGAACGTTGCCAGCTGCTGCTGCGCACCAGCGACACCTTGCGCGGCGTGCTGCCGCTGGTGATCCGCCGCGTGCGCGCGGCCTTCGACCTCGACGCCGACCCGAATGCGATCAACGCGCGGCTGCACGGCAGCTTTCCCCAGGGCGACGGCCTGCGGGTGCCGGGCACGCTCAACGGCTACGAGCTGGCCGTGCGGGCCGTGCTGGGCCAGCAGATCACCGTGGCCGCGGCGCGCACGCTGGCGCAGCGGCTCGTGCACCGCTTCGGCGAAATGGTGGAAACGCCCTTCGCCGGCCTCGACCGCCTGTTTCCCTCGGCGGAAGTGCTGGCCGCCGCGGAAGGCGATGCGCTCGGGCAGCTGGGCATCGTGCGCCAGCGGCAGGCGGCCATCGTTGCCATCGCGCGGGCGGTCGCCGAGCGGCGCGTGCACCTGCATGCGGGCGCCGACGTGCCCGCGACGATGGCGGCCTTGAAGGAGCTGCCCGGCATCGGCGACTGGACGGCGCATTACATCGCGATGCGGGCGCTGCGCTGGCCCGACGCCTTTCCGGCGGGCGACGTCGCCTTGCACAAGGCGCTGGGCGTGCAGCAAAGCAAGCAGCCGGCGCGCGAGGCGGAAGCCGCCTCGCAGCAGTGGAAGCCCTGGCGCAGTTATGCCGTGGTGCGCGCGTGGAGCGCGCTGTAGAAGGAGGACCCCATGAAGATGAACACCGAACTCGTTTGCAGGCGCTATGAAAGCCCCTTGGGCGCCATGCTGCTGGCCGCCACCGATGCCGGCCTGGCCGGTGTCTGGTTCGTGGGCCAGCGCCACGAGCCGCAGGACGTGGCATGGCGCGCCGTGCCGGACCACCCGGTGCTGCAGGAGGCGGTGCGCCAGCTGCAGGAGTATTTCGAGGGCACGCGCACGGCCTTCGAACTGCCGCTCGACCTCGCGCACGGAACGCCCTTCCAGCAAAGCGTCTGGCAGGCGCTGCTGGCGATCCCGCCGGGGGCGACCACCAGCTATGCCGAACTCGGCCGGCAGCTCGGAAGGCCGCAGGCCGCGCGCGCCGTCGGCGCCGCCGTGGGGCGCAACCCGGTCAGCATCGTCGTGCCCTGCCACCGCGTGCTGGGGAAGGCGGGCGGGCTCACCGGCTATGCCGGCGGGCTGGAACGCAAGACGGCCCTGCTGACGCTGGAGGGCGCGCTCGGCCGCCATTGATGTGCCCGCAGTATCAATCCCCCGCGCAGGTTTCATCAGTGCGCGGCGGCCGGTCCCTGCATTCGCGCGACACTAGCCCATGCCCCTCGCCTCGATCATCGACTTCATCCTGCTGGCTGCCATCTGGGGCTCGTCTTTCCTCTTCATGCGCTTCGCCATCACGGACTTCGGCGTGGTGCCGGCGACCGCCATGCGCGTTGCGATCGGCGCGGCCTTCCTCGTGCCGCTGATGCTGTGGAAGGGCGGCGCGCGCGAGTTCCGCCGGCATTGGCGCGCGGTCTGCCTGATCGGCGTGATCAACTCCGGCCTGCCCTTCATGCTGTTCGCGTTCGCGCTGCTGACGATCAGCACCGGCCTGTCGGCCATCCTCAATGCGACGGTGCCGCTGTTCGGCGCGCTGATCGCGTGGTTCTGGCTGAAGGACAGGCCGACGGCTTCGCGGGTGCTGGGCCTGGCGATCGGTTTCGTCGGCGTGGCGATGCTGGCCTGGGACAAGGCGACGCTGCAACCGGGCGCTTCCGGCATCGCGCCGATCTGGGCGGTGCTCGCCTGCCTGCTGGCGACGGTGAGCTACGGCGTGGCGGCCAGCGCCACCAAGCGTTTCCTCACCGGCGTGCCGCCTCTCGTGAACGCGGCCGGCAGCCAGCTTGGTGCGACGCTCGCGCTGGTGCTGCCCGCGCTGTGGCTCGCCCCGCACGCGATGCCGGGCCGCCAGGCCTGGCTGGCGGTGCTGGTGGTGGGCGTGATGTGCACCGGCGTCGCGTACATCCTGTACTTCCGCCTGATCGAGAACACCGGGCCGGCCAAGGCGCTGACGGTCACGTTTGCCGTGCCGGTCTTTGCCGTGATCTATGGCGCGCTGTTCCTCGACGAACACGTCACGCCGTGGATGGTGGCTTGCGGGCTGGTGATCGTCTGCGGGACCGCCCTGTCGAGCGGGCTGCTGAAGCTGCCGTCGCTGCGGCCGCAACCTCGCTAGGGAATCTAGAAGCGAGGCAGGTCGGTGATCCGGCGGCCGGGCCGGTCTTCCGAAGCCGCCAAGGTCTCGATGCCGCCAGGCAGCAGGTCGACGGTGACCTGCGAGCCGAGCTGCAGCGTGCCGCGCTCGGTCGGGAACAGCGTGACGACCGTGTCGCCCTCCACCAGGCGGTCGACCACCTCGACCAGCCGGGTCGGCGCGGGCCGCAGGTCCCAGTGTTCCAGGCTGGGCGCGATCATGCCCATCATCACCCAGGACACCTCGCCGTTCTCCACGCGCACGGCCGTGATGCCGTACACGACCGCCGGCTCGGCGCTGTCCGCCAGTGCTGCAAGTGCCGCGCCGCTGCGCGAGTGCTCCATCGATTTCTCAACCATGCGTGCATTGTGTTCATGCACTTTGGCCGGGCGATAAGCGAAAGACCTCACCGTACGTGGGAGGGTGCCTACCGCAAGCCGTACACTTTTGCGTGCAGATGCCGTCCATCGAGAACTCCTTCACGCCTCCCGCCCTGGGCAAGCCCCATGCCCGGCGGCTGCGCGACATTTACCGCTCGGCCGGCTGGCCCTGCCAGGACGCGCTCGAGATCGACCTGCTGGCGGCGGGAATGCTGGAGCGCGTGCGTGCGCCGCTCGGGCATGAAACGCTGCGGGTCACCGATCTCGGCGTGCAGTGGCTGGCGCGCACGCTGGCCGGCAATCGCGCCGCGCTGTCGGCGCACGAAGCGCTGGTGGAACGCGTGGCGCAGGAAATGGCGCGCGCCGGACGGCTGGCCTGGCGCGGCCTGAGCCTGCGCGCCCAGGTGCCCACCGGCGACGAAGCCAAGCCCTTGCGCTGGTGCGTCGCGCGGCCCGACGTGTTCTCGATCCGCCAGACCTCGGTGGAGGCCTACGTCGAGCCCATCGTGCACGAGATCAAGGTGCGCCGTTCCGACCTGCTGGCGGACCTGCGGCAGGATGCCAAGCGCGCGGCCTATCGCGACCTGGGCGAATGCTGGTACGTGCTGGGGACCGATGCCAAGGGCAAGCCGATCGCGCAGCCGGACGAAGTGCCTCCCGAATGCGGGGTGCTGGTGCTGGAAGGCGAGCGGCTGAACGTCGCGCGGCCGGCACTCCGGCCGGCGCGCGGCGCCCTGCCTTTCGGCGTCTGGATGGCGCTGGCCAAGGCGACGCCGCTGGAAACGGCGGATGGCGATTCGCAGGCGATGCTGGGCGCCAACTAGCCTATTGCTTCGGATGCTCCGACTTCCCCTCTTCCTGGGGAGTCTTGGGACGGCCTTTCTCCGGGTCCACCGGGGCCGGCGTCGGCTCCGGGTTGGCGGGCTTGGGAGCGCTCCCGGGCGAGTTCATTCCCGTTCCGGCTTGTGCGGACGCTCTTCGCGCGCGCCCGAGCTTTCGCGCTCGGAGCGCGCGGCCGGCCGGCGCTCGCCGTCGTCCGACGGGATGTCGTCCTCGATCCAGAAGTCCGGCTCCTCGCGTTCGAGGTTGGGCGTGGGCGGCGTGATGCCTTGCGGGGTGCTGCTCATGGGATTTCCTTCTCTACAGATGCGGTGCCTGCACGCCGGGCTCGTCGGGCTCGCCCGGCGGCAGCATCGGACCGAATTCCGGCTCGATCGGCAACTGCGTCGGGTTGGGCGCCGGGTCGTCGGCCTCGTGGCCTTCGGGATCCGGTTCGACCGGGTGGTGCGGCGTGGTGGCGTTCATGGTGGGTCCGGCCTCAAAAAGGGCTCTTGCTGCCCAGGGAGATGTCCTGTTCGGGCGCGGCGGCCGGCTTGGCCTCCTCGTCCGGGTGGAGCGGGGCGGGCGGCGAAAACCCGTCGTCCAGGCTTTCCAGCGTCCGCTCGCCGGTACACAGGCTCGGGTCGATGTCGGCGTGGTTCATGGCACTTCCTTTGCCATCCATGCTGCACCGCTGCCAGCCCGTTCGTTGTCGGCCCGGGTCCTGCGCGCCGTCAGCGCTTTTCGCCGGCCAGCCGCAGGGCTTCGCGCCGCATCACGGTGCTCGGCTCATGGGTGAATGGCAGGCGCGGCAAGCCGATCAGGGCCTGCAGCCGGGCATGGGCGCGATCCATGTCGGCGCCGATCATGGCCAGCGCGACCTCGTGCGTGGGTTCGTGCTCGACCAGGTCCAGGTAGGCGGCGCGCAGGCGCTCGTAGTCGCCGTCGGCGCGCGCCACTTCGTCCTGCAGGGCGAGCACCTTGGCGTACTCGGCCCGGCTGTAGCGCGGGGTGGCGGGGGTCTCGCTGGCCGGGCGGGGGACGCTCGTCGAGCCGCCGCCGCTGCGGCGTTCTTCGGCCATCGGATGGGCGCGGGCAGAGGGGCCGTGGCGTTTGCTCATGCACTCATGCTAGGAACTACCGCACGGTGGCGCTGTAGGACGATGCGCCATGCGCCCGCAGGCTGAGCCTACGGGCGCAACATTTTCACGCGCCGCGCAGGGCGGCGAAGCGTGCCTCGGTTTCCTTGCGCAGCGTCTTGCGCAGCTGCGCCTCCTCGAACCGGCGCTTCTCCTCGGGCGTGAACGGCCGCAGCGGCGGCACCGGCACCGGCTTGCGCTCGTCATCGACCGCGACCATCGTGAAGAAGCAGCTGTTGACGTGGCGCACCTTCTGGCTGCGGATGTCCTGCGCCAGCACCTTGATGCCGATCTCCATCGAGCTGGTGCCGGTGTGGTTGACGGCCGCGAGGAAGGTCACGAGCTCGCCGACGAAGATCGGCTCGCGGAAGGTGACCTGGTCGACCGAGACGGTGACCACGTAGCGGGCGGCATAGCGGCTCGCGCACGCGTAGGCGACCTGGTCCAGCCACTTCAGCAGGTGGCCGCCGTGCACGTTGCCGGCGAAGTTGGCGGTGTCCGGCGTCATCAGCACGGTCATCGTCAGCTGGTGGGCGGGCAGGTCCATCGAAAGGCTCCAATACGTCTCAGGGTTAGGATTGTCGGGCATGCCGCAAGCCGCGGCTACGATGGAAGCCATGCAAGAACCGTCCCCGCGGGTCGCCCTGATCCACGCCACCGCCTTGTCGGTGCCGCCCATCCTCGCCGCCTTCGACCGCCACTGGCCGCAGGCGCAGCGCATGAACCTGCTGGACGACAGCCTGTCGGTCGACCGCGCCGCGGCCGGCGAGCTGACGCCCGCGATGGTGCAGCGCTTCGTCGACCTGGCCCGTTATGCCCAGGGCACCGGCTGCCGCGGCATCCTCTTCAGCTGCTCCGCCTTCGGCCCCGCGATCGAAGCGGCCGGGCGCGCCACCGGCCTGCCGACGCTGAAGCCCAACGAAGCGATGTTCGACCAGGCGCTGGCCGTGAAGCCGGACCCGGTGCGGCTCGGGCTGGTCGCGACCTTCCAGGCCTCGCTCGGCTCCATGGGCGAGGAGCTGCAAGCGCTGGCCCGCGCGCGCGGCCGCAGCGTGGACCTGCGCACCGTGTTCGTGCCCGAGGCGATGGACGACCTGGCGCAGGGCCGCGCCGATGAGCATCACCGCAAGATCGCGGCGGCCGCGCGCGCAGTGGCCGATTGCGACGCGGTGATGCTGGCGCAGTTCTCGATGGCCGCCGCCCAGCCGCTGGTGCAGAAGGAGCTGCCCTGCCCCGTGCTGACCAGCCCCGACTGCGCCGTGCTGGCGCTGCAAAAGGCGCTGCGCCATGCCTGAGTCGCGCATCCCCGCCGCGCAGCTGCGCCGCTTCATGACGCGCGCGCTGGAGCGCCTGGGCCTGCCCGCCGCGGACGCGGCGACCGTCGGCGAGTTCATGACCGAAGCGGAGCTGCAAGGCTCCGACGGCCACGGCGCGATCCGCCTCGCGCCCTATGCGCGCCGCATCCGCGCCGGCGGCATCAATCTCACGCCGGCGATCCGCATCGAGAAGGAAAAGGCCGGCATGGCCTTGCTCGATGGCGACAACGGCATGGGCCACCTGGTGATGAAGCAGGCCGCCGAAATCGCGATCGCCAAGGCGCGCAATTGCGGCGTCGCCTGGGTCGGCGCACGGCTCTCCAACCATGCCGGCCCGGCCTCGCTCTACGCGCGCATGGCGCTGGAGCACGACATGATCGGCGTGTATTTCGCGGTCGGCAATGCGAACCACCTGCCGCCCTGGGGTGGCCTCGACATGCTGCTCTCGACCAACCCGATCGCCGTCGCGGTGCCGGCGGGCGAAGAACCGGCGGTGGTACTGGACATGGCCACCACCGTCGCGGCCTACGGCAAGGTGAAGGCCAAGGCGCAGCGCGGCGAGCAGATGCCGGTGGGCTGGATGATCGATCGCACCGGCGCGCCGCTCACGGATCCCAAGCGCTCGGAGGAAGGCTTCCTGATGCCGATCGGCGGCTACAAGGGCTATGGCCTGGCGCTCGTCGTGGGCCTGCTGGCCGGCACGCTGAACGGCGCCGCCATGGGCAGCGAGACCATCGACTTCAACAAGGACCAGTCCAGCGTCACCAACACCGGGCAGGCGATCCTCATGATAGACCCCGATGCCTTCGGCGACCTCGCCGCCTTCAAGGCGCGCGTCGACAAGCTGGTGCGCGAGATGCGCGCCAGCGAGCGCATGCCGGGCGTGGACCGCATCTGGCTGCCGGGCGAGCAGAGCCATGCCAGGCGCGTCGCCAACCTGCGCGACGGCATGGCACTGCCGCCCACGCTGGTCGCCCAGCTCGACGCGCTGGCGCGCGAGCTCGGCATCCCGCTGCTGCAAGAGACCTGAACCAGGAGACCCCCGCATGACCGTGTCCCGCCGTTGCCTCGTGATCCTTCTCGCCGGCCTGTGCGCCGCCGGCCTGGCGCAGGCGCAAGCCTGGCCGGCCAAGCCGATCCGCATGATCGTGCCGCTGGCGGCCGGCAGCGCCGTCGACAACGCGGCGCGCATCGTCGCCGAGAAGATGGGCCGCAACCTCGGGCAGTCCATCGTCATCGAGAACCAGCCCGGCGCGGCGGGCCTGATCGGCGCGGGCAACGTGGCCAAGGCGGCGCCCGACGGCTACACGCTGGGCGGCTTCAACGACAGCATCATGACCATGGTGCCCAACATGACGCCGAAGATGCCCTGGGACATCCTGAAGGACTTCGAGCCCGTGTCCCTGGTGGCCACGGTGGAGTGGGGGCTGGTCGTGAATGCCGAAGCGCCGGAGAAGACCGCGGCCGACCTCATCGCCACGGCAAAGAAGGAGCCAGGCAAGCTCAATTACGGCTCGGGCGGCAACGGCAGCCCGCAGCACATCGCGATGGCGCTGTTCGCGTCGCAGGCCGGGCTGAACATGAAGCACGTGCCATACAAGGGCGCGACGCAGGCGGCGATGGGCGTGGCCGGCAAGGAGGTGGATGCGGCCTTCCAGGGGATCGCCACGGTCAACCCGCTGGTGAAGGCCGGCAAGCTGCGCCTGATCGGCGTGACCACGCCGAAGCGCATGCCGCAGTTCCCCGACGTGCCGACGGTGTCGGAGTCGGGCATGCCGGGCTTCGAGTTCAACTCGTGGTTCACGATCATGGCGCCCGCGGGCACGCCGAAGGACATCGTGCATCGCCTGTCGGCCGAAGTGCAGAAGGCGCTGGCCGATCCGGAAGTGCGCGAGAAGCTGCTCGCCAACGGCCTCACGCCGCGCGGCACCACGCCGGAGGAGCTCGGCACGGCGACGCGGGGGCAATTGGCGAAGTACGGGGCCTTGATCAAGGCGAACAACATCACGGCGGAATAACCGCCGGGGGGTGTCAGGCCGGCAATCCCTTGCCGTCGCCCAGCACTTCCTTCTCGTAGGCATGCAGCGACGGCAGGCCGCCCGTGTGCAGGAACAGCACGTTCTCGTCCTTCCTGAACGCGCCCTGGCGGGCCATGCCGATCAGGCCCGCCATGATCTTGCCGGTGTAGACCGGGTCCAGCGGAATGCCTTCCGTGCGCGCCAGCATCTGCACGGCTTCCACCATGCGCGCGTTGGGCACAGAGTACTTCGGCTGCCAGAAGCCGCCGACGCACTGCACGTCTTCCGGCTTCACCTGGAGCTTCACGCCCAGCAGGTCGAGCACCGCCTGCGCTTCCTTCAACACCAGCGGCGCCTGGTCGGCTGGGTCGCGGCTGACGCCGATGCCGGTGATCGGGATGCGGATGTTGTTGCCGAGGAAGCCGGCCACCATGCCGCCGTGCGTGCCCGAGCTGCCGGAGCCGACCACCACGCGGTCGATGGCGATGCCTTCATCGAACAGCTGCTGCTGCAATTCCTGCGCGCAGGCCACGTAGCCCAGGCCGCCGATGGCGTTGGAGCCGCCGCCGGGAATGATGTAGGCCTTGCGGCCCTCGCCCTGCACCTGCTCGGCCACCTTCTGCATCTCGGCGGCCATGTTGCTGCCGCCGGGCACCACGGTGATGGCTTCCACGCCCAGCAGGCGGAACATGAAGTTGTTGCCGCTCGCGTTCGGGTCGTAGCTGTTCGGCACGCGTTCTTCGATGACGAAACGGCACTTCAGGCCTTCCTTCACCGCGGCGGCCAGCGTGATGCGGCAGTGGTTGGACTGCGGCGCACCGCAGGTCACCAGCGTGTCGGCGCCCTGTGCCAGCGCGTCGGCCACCAGGAACTCGAGCTTGCGCGTCTTGTTGCCGCCGGGGAACAGGCCCAGCATGTCGTCGCGCTTGATCCAGATGCGCGGCGCGGCGCCATCGGGACAGGAAGCCGCGAGCGCGCGGGTGAAGTTGGGAAGGAATTCAATGGGCGTCGCGAAGGAGGTGTAGCGACGGCGGGGGAAGCGGGAGAGGTCCATGGGGTGAACGATAACAGGCCGCGATGACGGTGGGCCTAGATCGCGGACGCCGCCCGCAGCGCCGCGATCTCCGCATCGCCCCGCCCCAGCTCACGCAGGATCGCCTCGCTGTGCGCCCCCACGGCCGGCACCGGATCCATGCGGTAGTCGTAAGCGCTGTTCACCCCCGGTGGCAGCAGGGCCCGCAACGGCCCGGAGGGCGATTGGACTTCGCGGAAACGCTCGCGCGCCTGCAGCTGTGGATGCGCCCAGAGCTCGCCCACGCTGTTGACGTGCGCGTTGGCGATCTGCGCTTCTTCCAGCCGCGCGATCACCTGCTCCGCCGTCAGCGCGGCGAAGGTCTGTTCGATCAGCGCCTGCAGGGCCGCGCGGTTCTCGTTGCGCTTCGCATTCGCATCGAAGCGCGCATCGGCCGCCAGCGCCGGCTGCAGCAGCACCTTGTCGCAGAACAATTTCCACTCGCGTTCGTTCTGCAGGCCCAGCATCACGGTCTTGCCGTCGCCCGCGCGGAAAGGGCCATAGGGATAGATCGTCGCGTGGGCCGCGCCGTTGCGCGGCGGCGGCGTGGCGCCTTCGTAGGCGTAGTACATGGGGAAACCCATCCACTCGCCCAGCGCTTCCAGCATGGACACGTCGATGTGCGAACCCTTGCCCGTCTTCCCCCGCTGCAGCAGCGCGGCCAGGATGTTGCTGTACGCGTACATGCCCGCGGCGATGTCGGCAATGGAGTTGCCGGCCTTCACCATCTCGTCCGGCGTGCCTGTGATGGAAAGGAAGCCCGCCTCGCTCTGGATCAACAGGTCGTAGGCTTTCTTGTCACGGTACGGACCGTCGTTGCCGTAGCCGGAGATGTCGCAGACGACGAGGCGCGGATTCGCCGGCGCCAGCTGCGCGTGCGACAGGCCCATGCGCGCCGCCGCGCCGGGCGCCAGGTTCTGCACCAGCACGTCGGCCTGCGCCAGCAGGTCCTTCAGCACCTGCAGCGCGGCGGGCTGCTTCAGGTCCAGCGCCAGGCTTTCCTTGGACCGGTTCACCCAGACGAAGTGCGAGGACAGGCCCTTCGCGCGGCTGTCGTAGGCGCGGGCGAAGTCGCCGCTGCCCGGGCGCTCGACCTTGATGACGCGCGCACCCAGGTCGGCCAGCTGCCGCGTGCAGAAGGGCGCGGCGATCGCATGTTCCAGCGAGACGACGGTGATGCCGTCGAGCGGCCTCGTCATGCCTTGCTCCCCGGCAACAGGCGGCCGACGCGCGGCGCATCCGCCAGCGACCAGCAGGTTGCGACCAGGTGGCGCACTTCCTGTTCGGTGGCGGCGCCGGCGAACAGCGCCAGGCGCAAGGCCTTGTCCTCCAGCTCCCGGCGGCTGAGCGTATTGCCCGGGTCGCCCTTGGGATCGTCGACCCGCCCCTGCAGCACGCGGCCGTCGCGCGTGCGCACGGTGACCTTGCCGATCCACTTCGCCGGATAAGCGCCGTCCACTTCCGGATCGAGCGCCATCGTCACCTTGGGACGGAAGCCGGACACGGCCGCGTCGCCCAGCACCTGCTCGAAGTCCGCGACGCCCGCGCGGCCCGCGGTGGCGACCAGCCCCAGCACCGTGCCCATGGAAAACTTGGCCTGGTGCACGCTCTGCGGCTCGACCACCGCGCCCAGCACGTCGATGGCGCCCTGGTGCACGTGCGTGACCACGCTTTCGATGTCGGAAGGCGCCAGCTTCTCGCGTTGCATCACGTGCAGCAGCGCATCGGCGGCTGGGTGCGTGTGGCGGCAGGACGCGTGGAACTTGAACGAGGTCTCGGCCAGCGCCCAGCGCGCGCCCAGGCGATCGGTCAGGCGCGACGGATCCGCATCGGTCGACATGCCCGCGGCCATCCCTTGCGCGCCTTCCAGGATGCGCTGCGCGCCGGTGAAGCCGTCGCGGGCGAGGTAGGCCGACATCAGGCCCGCGCCCGCGGCATGCGCGGTGTGCAGCTGCTTGGAGTGCGCGGCGTCGCGCAGGAACTCCCACAGCCCCGCCGCCTGCGTACCGGCGGAACCGAAGGCATGCAGCATGCGGTCGGCATCGAGCTTCAGCAGGTTGCCCACCGCGGCCGCCGCCGCCAGCGTGCCCACCGTGGCGGTCGTGTGGAAGATCTTGTAGTGCGAACGCCCGAGGAATTCGCCGACGCGGATGCCGACCTCGTAGCCGGCGACGCTGGCTGCCAGCAGCTCCTTGCCGCTGGCGCCTGTCGCCTGCGCCACCGCGAGTGCCGGCGGGAAGACGACGGTGGCCGGATGCAGCACCGAGCTGTTGTGCAGGTCGTCCTGCTCGATGTAGTGCGAGGCGGCGGCATTGACCATCGCGGCGAAGTACGGCGAGCTGCTCGCGCGCGAGACCAGGATCTCGGACGGGCCTTCGGCCGGACCCATGGCGGCGGCGAAGGATGCAATCGCCTGCACCGGCGCGCCGGCCTTGCCCGCCAGCGCCGACCCGGCCCAGTCGAGGAACAGGTCCTCGGCGCGGCGCAGGACTTCGGAAGGAACCTGCTCGTAGCGCAGGCCGGCGGCAAAGGCCGCGAGTTCACGCGAAGGATGGGAAGACATCGACAGCCCCTTCAGAACGAGCGCGGCAGGCCCAGCAGGTGCTCGGCCACGTAGGAGTAGATCAGGTTGGTGGAGATGGGCGCGACCTGGTACAGGCGCGTTTCGCGGAACTTGCGCTCCACGTCGTATTCGTGAGCGAAGCCGAAGCCGCCGTGCGTCTGCAGGCAGGTGTTGGCCGCTTCCCAGGATGCCTTGGCCGCGAGGTACTTCGCCATGTTGGCTTCGCCGCCGCAGGGCTTTCCGGCGTCGAACAGCGCGCAGGCCTTGAAGCGCATCAGGTTGGCGGCTTCGGTCTCGATGTAGGCATCGGCGATGGGGAACTGCACGCCCTGGTTCTGCCCGATCGGCCGGTTGAACACCACGCGCTCGCTCGCGTACTTGCGCGCCTTGTCGACGAACCAGTAGGCGTCGCCTATGCATTCGGCCGCGATCAGCGTGCGCTCGGCGTTGAGTCCGGTCAGGATGTACTTGAAGCCCTGCCCTTCCGCGCCGATCAGGTTCTCCGCCGGGATCTCGAGGTTGTCGAAGAAGACTTCGTTGGTCTCGTGGTTCACCATGTTCGGGATCGGCCGCACCGTCATGCCATGGCCGATGGCCTCGTGCAGGTCGACCACGAAGATGCTCATGCCTTCGCTCTTCTTCTTCACCTCGGCCAGCGGGGTGGTGCGCGCCAGCAGGATCATCAGGTCGGAGTGCTGGATGCGCGAGATCCACACCTTCTGCCCGTTGACCACGTAGCGATCCCCCTTGCGCACCGCGGTGGTCTTCAACTGCGTCGTGTCCGTGCCGGTGGTCGGCTCGGTGACCGCCATCGATTGCAGCCGCAGCTTGCCGCTGGCGATGCCCGGGAGGTACTTCTGCTTCTGCGCCGCCGAGCCGTGGTGCAGCAGCGTGTTCATGTTGTACATCTGGCCGTGCAGCGCACCGGCATTGCCGCCGGAGAAGTTGATCTCCTCCATGATCACCGAGGCTTCGGTCAGGCCCAGGCCCGAGCCGCCGTACTCGGACGGGATCAGCGCCGCCATCCAGCCGGCCTCGGTCAGCGCGTCGACGAAGGCCTCGGGATAGCCGCGCGCCGTGTCCACGTCCTGCCAGTAGCGCGAGTCGAAACGGCCGCACAGGTCGCGCAGCGCGTCGCGCATTTCCTGGTGGGCATCGGGGGTGGGAATGGTGGTTTTCATTGGAAGCGGGCTTCGGCCTGCATGGTCAACCAGCCTTCGTGGTCCTGCGCCCACAGCTGCACGCCGCGGCCGTCGGCCGAGGGCTTGCCGCATACGCGCATGGGGTGGCCATCGAAGGTGGGCCGCACGGCCTTGAAGGAAAAGGACTGCAGCGCGGCGCCGGGGCGCTGGCGCCGCACCAGGTCGACCAGCAGCGTGGCGATCAGCGGGCCGTGGACGACCAGGCCCGGATAGCCTTCGACCTCGGTCACGTACTTGCGGTCGTAGTGGATGCGGTGGCCGTTGAAGGTGAGCGCCGAATAACGGAACAGCAGCACGTCGTCGGGCGTGAGTTCGCGCGACCACTCGGCTTGGGTGGGCGCCGCCTGGGGCGACGGGACCGGGTCGCCCGGCTGCGGCGGCGCGCGGTAGACGATGTCGTGCTCCTCGGTCAGGGCCAGGCCTTGCGCGTTGCGCACTTCGTGCTGCACCAGCACGAAGACGAGGTCGCCGGTGCGGCCGGCCTTGTGGCTGACGGAGGCGATGCGCGAGGTCCGCTGGATGTCGTCGCCCACGCGCAGCGGCGCGTGCCACTGCAGCCGGCCGCCGGCCCACATGCGGCGCGGCAGCGGCACCGGCGGCAGGAAGCCGCCCAGCTTCGCGTGGCCGTCCTCGCCCAGCTCGCTCTGGCGGTGGCGCGGCAGGAAGTAGAGCCAGTGCCACAGCGGCGGCAGTGCGGTGCCGGCGGCGGGTTCGGGATCGGCGCGGTCCAGCGTGGCGGAGAGGTTGCGCACCGGCGCCGCGGTCACCTCGTCGGCCAGGGTTTCGCTGCGGCCTTCCCAGCCGCGCAACTGGGTCAGCAGTTCAGGCGTGATGCGGGGTACGTCGGGCATGGCACGCCATCGTGCCATAGCCGGTCACACACCCCAAGCCCGGAAGATGTCCTCGGGCGAAGCCTGCACGCTGCCCCCCGCTGCTCCCGGCGTGCGGCTGAAGCGCGGCGCCGCATTCGGCTGCACCACGCCACCCTGCTCGATGAAGGTCTGCCGCGCCACGTTGTGCGGGTGCCGCGGCGCCTCGTCCCAGTCGAGCACCGGCGCGAAGCAGGCATCGCTGCCCTCCAGCAATTCGCACCAGGCATCGCGGCTGCGCGTGCGGAACAGCGCCGCCAGCTTCTGCTTGAACTCCGGCCAGCGCTGCCGGTCGTTCTGCATCTGCGCGAGTTCGGGATCGGTGATGCCGCAACGCTCCAGCAGCAGCGCATAGAACTGCGGCTCGATCGCCCCCACCGCCACGCTCTTGCCGTCGGCGCATTCGTAGCAGGCGTAGAAGTGGGCGCCGCCATCGAGCATGTTCTCCTCGCGCCCGAGCGACCACATCTGCCGGCCGCGAAAGCCGTACATCATGGCCGACAGCAGCGCCGCGCCATCCGTCATCGCCGCATCCACCACCTGCCCCTGGCCCGAATTGCGCGCCTCGAACACCGCCGCCATCACGCCGAATGCGAGGAACATGGCGCCGCCTCCGAAGTCGCCCACCAGGTTCAGCGGCGGCACCGGCGGCTCGCCCTTGCGGCCGATGGCATGCAGCGCGCCGCTCAAGGCGACGTAGTTGATGTCGTGGCCGGCCGCCTGCGCCAGCGGGCCGTGCTGGCCCCAGCCGGTCATGCGGCCGTAGACCAGGGCCGGCCGGCGAGCGAGGCATTCGTCCGGCCCCAGGCCTAACCGCTCCATCACGCCGGGGCGGAAGCCTTCGATCAGCACGTCGGCCTCCTCCACCAGGCGCAGCACGGTGTCGCGCCCTTCGGGCTGCCGCAGGTCGAGCGGCAAGGTCGGGCGCCCGCGCGCGGTGACCGGCTCGGAGACCACCTTGGCCTCACCCGGCCGCGCGATGCGCAAGACCTGCGCGCCCTGGTCGGCCAGCAGCATGGCGCAGAACGGCGCGGGGCCGAGGCCCGCCATCTCGATCACCTTCAGGCCTTGCAGGGGTCCGGGCATGCGAAATCTCCTCGATGTGCTGCCGGCCATTGTGAACGCTCGGAGACAATGCCCCTCGCCCATGGAACCCTTCGCCGCCCCGCCCGCCTTCCTGCGCCTGCTGTCCGCCCGGGTGCTGGCGGGCATGGCCACCCAGATGATGATGGTGTCGCTGGCGTGGCAGATGTACGAGCTGACCAACAGCGCCTGGGACCTCGGCCTGGTCGGCCTGTTCCAGTTCCTCCCGGTGCTGCTGTTCACGCTGCCTGCCGGGCACGTCGCCGATCGCTACCCGCGCGGCCGCGTCGTGGCCTGCACGCAGTTGCTGCAGTTTGCCGCCGCGGCGCTGCTGCTGGCCGCCAGCGCCACGCACCGCCTCTCGAGCGAACTGCTGTTCGGCGTCTCCGTGCTGCTCGGCACCGCGCGCACCTTCCAGAGCCCCGCCGCGCAGTCGCTCGTGCCCAGCCTCGTGCCGGCGGGCATGCTGGCGCGCGCGACGGCCATGAGTTCCGCCGGCAACCAGGTCGCGGTGATCGGCGGGCCGGCCCTGGCCGGCTTGCTGTTCCTGGGCACGGGCACCGTCGTCTACGCCGTCGCGACCGTGCTGCTGGCCGTGGCCATCTTGGCCATGCTGCGCGTGCACGACACGCGCGTGCTCGCCAGCCATGTCGCGCCCAGCCTGAAGACCATGCTGGCCGGCGCGCACTTCGTCTGGTCGCGCAAGCCCATCCTGGGGGCCATCTCGCTGGACCTGATGGCGGTTTTGTTCGGCGGCGCGACGGCGCTGCTGCCGATCTTCGCCAAGGACATCCTGCACGTGGGCCCTACCGGCCTGGGCGCACTGCGCGCCGCACCTGCCGTCGGCGCGCTGGTGATGTCGGTGGTGCTGGCCCGGCATCCGATCCGCAACCACGTGGGCCGCTGGCTGCTGCTGGCGGTGGGCTGCTATGGCCTGTGCATGCTGGCCTTCGGCCTGTCGACGCACTTCGCCTTGTCGCTGGTGGTGCTCGGCCTGTCCGGCGGCTTCGACATGGTCAGCGTCGTGGTGCGGCAGACCCTGGTGCAGATGGACACGCCCGACGACATGCGGGGACGCGTCGGCGCCGTCAGCTCGATGTTCATAGGTGCGAGCAACCAGCTGGGCGAATTCGAGTCGGGCGCAACGGCGGCGTGGTTCGGGCCGGTCGGGTCCGTCGTGGTGGGCGGCGTGGCGACCTTGCTGGTGGTGGCGGCCTGGTGGCGCATGTTTCCTGGCCTTGCCAGCCGCCGCACCTTTACTTCAGAGCCGACGCGTGATGCGCGAGATGGTCCGCCATGAAGCTCGCGACGAAGAAGTAGCCGTGGTCGTAGCCGGCATGCCGGCGCAGTTGCAACGGCTGGCCGACGGCGGCACACGCTGACTCCAGCAACTCGGGACGCAGCTCACGCGCGAGGAACTGGTCGGCCAGCCCTTGGTCCACCAGCAGCGGCGGCACGCGCGCGCCGCTTTCGATGAGCTTCACCGCGTCGTGCCGCGCCCATTGCGCACGATCACTTCCAAGGTAGCCGCCGAACGCCTTCTCGCCCCAGGGCACTTGCGCCGGCGCGCAGATCGGCGCCAGCGCCGACACGCTGCGGTACACGCCGGGATGGCGCAGTGCCAGCGTCAAAGCGCCGTGGCCGCCCATGGAATGGCCGAAGATGCCTTGCGCGCCGGGCCGCACCGGAAAGTGCTGCGCGACCACCGCCGGCAGCTCCTGCGTCACGTAGCTCTCCATGCGCCAGTGCTTCGCATAGGGCTCCCGCGCCGCATCGAGGTAGAAGCCCGCGCCCTCGCCGAAATCCCAGTCCTTCTGCGCGTCGGCCACACCCGTGTTGCGCGGACTGGTGTCCGGCGTCACCAGCAGCAGGCCATGCTCCGCCGCGTAGCGCTGCGCGCCGGCCTTGATCGCGAAGGTCTGCTCGTTGCAGGTGAGCCCCGCCAGGTAATAGAGCGCCGGCACCGGCCCTTGCGCGGCTTGCGGCGGCCGGTACACGCCGAAGCGCATCGGCAGGCCGATGGCGTCGGACGCGTGTTCGTAGAAGCCTTGCACGCCGCCGAACGAGGCGTGCTCTTCCAGGGTCGTGAGCGCCATCAGTAGACGACCACCGAACGGATGGACTCCCCGGACTTCATCAGCGCGAAGCCCTGGTTGATGTCTTCCAGCTTCAGCGTGTGCGTGATCAGGTCGTCGATGTTCAGCTTGCCTTCCATGTACCAGTCGACGATCTTCGGCACGTCGGTGCGGCCGCGCGCGCCGCCGAAGGCCGAGCCCTTCCACTGCCGGCCGGTCACCAGCTGGAAGGGGCGCGTGCTGATCTCGGCGCCGGCTTCCGCCACGCCGATGATCACGCTCTGGCCCCAGCCCTTGTGGCAGCACTCCAGCGCCTGGCGCATGGTCGTGGTGTTGCCGATGCACTCGAAGCTGTAGTCGGCGCCGCCGTCGGTGAGTTGCACGATCGCATCGACGATGTTGGGATGGTCCTTCGGGTTCAGGAAGTGCGTCATGCCGAACTTGCGGGCCATCGTCTCGCGTTGCGGGTTCAGGTCGATGCCGATGATCTTGTCGGCGCCCACCATCTTCGCCCCCTGGATCACGTTGAGGCCGATGCCCCCGAGGCCGAACACCACCACGTTGGCACCGGCCTCCACCTTGGCGGTGAAAAGCACGGCGCCCACGCCGGTGGTCACGCCGCAGCCGATGTAGCAGACCTTGTCGAAGGGCGCGTCGCTGCGGATCTTCGCCAGCGCGATCTCGGGCGCGACGATGTAGTTGCTGAACGTCGACGTGCCCATGTAGTGCAGGATGGGCTGGCCATCCAGCGAGAAGCGCGAGGTGCCATCGGGCATCAGGCCCTTGCCCTGGGTCGGGCGGATCGCCTGGCACAGGTTGGTCTTGCGCGACAGGCAGAACTTGCACTGCCGGCATTCCGGCGTGTAGAGCGGGATCACGTGGTCGCCGGGCCGAAGCGTGGTCACGCCCGCGCCCACGTCGACGACAATGCCCGCGCCTTCGTGTCCCAGCACCGCGGGAAACAGCCCCTCGGGGTCGGCGCCGGAGAGCGTGTAGTAGTCGGTGTGGCAGATGCCCGTGGCCTTGACCTCGACGAGGACCTCGCCGGGGCGCGGCCCCTCGAGGTCCAGCTTTTCGATGGTGAGCGGCTGGCCGGCCTGCCAGGCGACGGCGGCGCGTGTCTTCATGCGGACTCCCGGAATGGTGTCCGCTATCTTAGGTGGGCCGCCGGCGCCGCGCGGGCACCGGCGAAGAAAGAACGCGCTTAGCTGTAGCGGCGATCGTCCGGCCGGCGATCGCGCGCGTTGCGCACGCCGTCGCCGTCGCGGTCCTTGTCGTAACGGTTCTGGATGCCGTCGCGGTCGAGGTCGCCGTAGGGGCCGAAGCGGTCGACGCGGCGGTGCTGGTTGCGCGCGACGATCACGTTCTTCACGTTCGGGTTCGGGTCCTGCGCATTGCGGATGCCGTCGCCGTCGCGGTCGGCGTCATGGCGGTTTTGGATGCCGTCGCGGTCCAGGTCCTGGCGCGGCGCGTACTGCGCCTGGGCGGACAGGCCCAGCGTCATCAGGGAACCGGCAACGAGGGCGGCGAAAAGGGTTTGCTTCTTCATGTTCGTAACTCCTGGATTCAATGCATCGACTATCGCGCCCCAGCCCGGCCGTGGCCATAGTCCCGCCCCTGTCAAGCACGTGGGACCAGTCCTAAACGCAAGGGACTAACCGGCATACTTCGACATCCTCCAGGAGTTCCTGCATGCCCGAGCCAGAAATCCGCGACAACCCTTCCGCCCACCGCTTCGAGCTGAAGATCGGCGACAAGGTGGCCGCCTACGCCGAATACAACGTGCTGTCGCACGCGCTGCTGTTCACGCACACCGAGGTGCTGCCCGAATTCGAAGGCGCGGGCCACGGCTCGCGCCTGGCGAAGTTCGCGCTGGACGCCGTGCGCAGCCGCGGCCTGAAGGCGATTCCCGCCTGCCAGTTCATCGCCGGCTACATCCGCAAGCATGCGGAGTACCACGACCTGGTGGCGGACGAGCACCGGCGCGCGTATCACATCTGACCGGTCGTCATCCCCGGGCAGACGGGGAACCCAGGGCGTTGAAAACGCGCGCAGCGCGCGGCCCGTGCCGAAGCCCTGGATTCCCGCCTTCGCGGGAATGACGATCCTTCCCTAGGCCGCCTACTCCAACTGCGCCAGCGCATCGTCCCGGAGCAAAGGCCGCAGCACCGGCCACGACTTTGCCGAAGTGTCGAACGCGATGCTCGCGCCCGCCAGCACGCCGCCGATCGCCGCCAGCACGGCCGCGGCCACCGAGGGCCAGTGCCAGGGCATGCCGGCAATGGCCCAGGCGCCGACGATGCAGGCGATGCCCACCGCCTTGAACACGAAGCTGGTGCGCCTGGCCTTGGCGAAGTGGGCGCCCTCGTCCCGCAGCAGGGACTCGAGCTCCGCGGCCATCCTGGCGCGAGTCTTGTCGTCGTTCATGGCCATCCTCCTTGAAAGTCGAGCACGCTGTCGAGTGAGCGGGGAACGCGGTCCAGCGACAGCGCGTCCGCCAGCAGCGCGCCATAGCGGATCTTGCGCCGGGCCCGGGTGCCGAGGAACCGGCGCATGTGCGCTTCCACCTGGCGTCCCCTTTGCGCCGGCTGTTCCTGGAAGCGGCGGAAGGACGGCAATTCACCCTCGGCCTCGATCACCGCTTCCACCGCCGCGGCGCCCAGCGCGCGGATCATTTCGTCCTCGAGGTCCGCTTCGCACACGAAGAAGCCGAGCGCTTCCCGTCCTGCGCGCGTGCTCGCATCGCCGAGACCCAGTCGCTGCAGCTCGCGTGCGACGACGGCTTCCTCCGGTGCATCGCAGAGTCCCGCGAGACGCAAGCCCAGGCCGTCCGGCCCGAGCGCCCGCGCGAACTTGCCGAGATTCGTGATGCCGCCCATCGGCAGGACGGCGATCCCTTCCACCGCCAGGTCGCGGCCACGCCGGCGCGCCAGCGCTTCCAGCGCCGCCTGGTCGCTCCAGCCTTCGACCAGGATCACCGCCCGCGCCTTGGCGGCGACGAGGAATTCGCGCGCAGCCTCGACCTGCAGCGGCGGCCGCGGCCCCGCCTGCGGCAGCTCAGGCGGCATCGGCGGGCTGCCGCACGTAGTGGTTGTCGAACTCCTCCTGGCGCACGAGCCGGAAGCCGTGCCGCGCATAGAAGCGGTTGGAGTCGCTCTCGCGCAAGGCCCCGACCCGCAGTGGCTGCCGGCGCGCATCGGCTTCCGCGAAGACGGCCCGCAACACTGCCGCGCCCGTGCCACTTCCCTGCGAGCCGGGCCGGATGTAGAGATGCTCGAGCAGCAAGGCATCGTCCTGCGGCTTGAGCACGAGGAAGCCGACGCGAGCGCCATCCCGCAAGATCCAGCGCGTGTGCGCCGGCGAGAAGCCATCGAGCAGGCGGGCGCGGGCCCGCGCCGGATCGAAGCGACCTATCCGCTCCAGGCTCTCGCGCATGGCCTCCTCGCGCAAGCGCGCGAGTTCATCGGCGTCGCCGGCGCTGGCGGGAGAAAACGAGATGTCCACGGACGGCGAGCATACAGGCGCTCCTCACTTGCCCGCCATCACGTACAGCCACAGCGCCTGCACGTCCGCGGGCTTCAGGATGGCGCCCCAGGCCGGCATGGCGCGCAGGCCTTGCGTCACCGAGCGCTCGAAGCGATCCTGCTCCGCCGGCGTCAAGGTGCGCAGGTCGAAGAAGGCCGCGCCCGGCGTCACCATGTTCAGGCCGTGGCAGCGGGCGCAGTAGCTGCCGTACAGGCGCCGGCCCTGGTCCACGGAAGGTTCCTGCGCGAAGGCAGCCAGCGGCAGCGCCGCCACGGCAAGCACGAGCCCGAGCAGCCGCTGCCGCATCCGCATCACTCCTGCAAGGCAAAGGTCCAGAGCGAGGACCCCGGCACGACGTTCACCAGTTCCGGGTCGCCCGACAGCGCGCCGTACACGGTGGCCGCGCCGCTGGTCACGGTGACGTACTGCTTGCCGTTGCGCTCCCAGACGATGGGCAGGCCGCTGATGCCGGAACCGGTCTGGAACTGCCACAGCTTCTGGCCGGTGGCTGCATCGAAGGCCATGAACTCGCCGGTCTGCGCGCCGGTGAAGACCACGCCGCCCGCGGTCGACACCACGCCGGACCAGTTGGGCGCCTTGCTCGGGGCTTCCCACAGCTTCTTGCCGGCGACCGGGTCCCAGGCGACCAGCGCGCCGCGCACGCCGTCTTCCGGCGCGACGAAGCCGCCGAGTTCCAGGCCCAGGTACCAGGTCGGCTGCGCCGGCCGCTCCTGCGGCACGTACTTGATCTTCATGCCCAGGTTGATGGTGTTGAAGTAGGCGATGCGGCGCGCCGGGTCGTAGCTCATGGGCATCCAGTTCTTGCCGCCGAAGGCGCTCGGCCAGACCTCGATGAAGTCCGTCATGTTCTCGGTCTTGCGCACCATCGCCGTCATCGGCGTGTCGATCGGGCGGCCGCTGGCCATGTCGATGCCGCTGGCCCAGTTGACCTTCTTCGCGAACTGCGTGGCCGAGAGCAGCTTGCCGTTGGTGCGATCGACGACGTAGAAGAAGCCGTTGCGATTGGCCTGGATCAGCGCCTTGGTCGTGCGGCCGCCCATCGGCAGGTCGGCCAGCACGAGCTCGTTGGTGCCGTCGTAGTCGTAGGGGTCACCGGGCGAGAACTGGTAGTGCCAGACGACCTCGCCGGTTCCCGGCCGGATGGCGAGCACCGAGCCGACATAGAGCGAATCGCCGCCGCGCGTCGCCGGGTTCCACGGGCCGCCGTTGCCGGTGCCCCAGTAGACGAGATCGAGTTCGGGGTCGTAGGTGCCGGTGAGCCAGGTCGAGGCGCCGCCGTATTCGTAGCGTCCCGGCGCCCAGGTTTCCGCGCCCTTGTCGCCAGGCCCTGCGGTGGTCCAGCGGTGCCACTTCTTCTCGCCGGTCTTCAGGTCCCAGCCATCGAGGAAGCCGCGCGAGCCGTACTCGCCGCCCGAGATGCCGGTGATCAGCACGCCGCCCGCGATGAGCGGCGCGTGCGTCATGCTGTAGCCCTGCTTGTAGTCGGCCGCCTGCTTGGTCCACACCACCTTGCCGTCGGCGATGTTCATCGCGACGACCTGCGCATCGATCGTCGTGCGGTACAACATGCCGTCCATCACCGCGAGGCCGCGGCTCTGGATGCCGCAGCACAGGTAGGCATTGATGTCGGCCGGCAGCTTGACGGGCACGCGCCACTTCTGGCGGCCGGTCAGCGCGTCGACCGCGATGGTCGCGTCGTGCATCGACAGGTACATCGTGCCGTCGATGATCAGCGGCTGCGTCGAGGCATTGGCGGTGTGGTTGAGGCTGAGGTTCCACACCGGCACCAGGCGCTTGACGTTGGCCGCCGTGACCTGTTTCAGCGGCGAGTAGCGCTGCTGGCCCCAGCCCATGCCGTAGGTGACGACGTTGCGCGGGTTGGCGGCGTCGTTGCGAAGGTCCGAGAGGGTCTGGGCGCCGGCGCCGGCGGCGGCCGCGACGGCCGCGAAGGCCAGTGCGCGCATGCAGTGTGCGAGGGTCATGGTGTCTCCGAATGGGTGGATGGCCAGTACTGCCAGTCCATTCTTCGACGCACGTCCAGCGGGCTCCTCAGTTCAAACCCGCAGCGCGGCGCGAATTTCTCAAAATGAAACACGCGCCGGGGGAAGCTGCTCCCTATTTGGCTTTCGCGGCGGCCTGGGCCTCCTGCAGCAGCCGCTTGGCTTCGCGCAGTTCCTGGTCGACCTTCTTCGCCTCGGCCTGCGCCTGCCGCTTGTCCTGCGGCGTCGTGCTCAGGCGGCTCAAGAAGGAGACCACGGCGTCGTGCCGCTCCGTGGCGGCCTTGAGCCGGGCCTCCGCCTCCTGGAGGACGGTCGCGTTATCTTTGGTGGTGGGCTTCTTGGCCATGTGTGCGCTCTTGGGGGAAACGCAGACGATAGCAGGCCCGGAAAGCAAAAAGGGCGCGCAGCAAGCTGCACGCCCCTGGGAGACCGCCGCAGGAAGGATTACTTCTTCGCGCCGCGCAGCTTGGCCAGCGAAGCCTGCGTCTCGTTCCACAGGTCCATGCCGACCTGCGTGCCGATCGAGGCGTTCACCTTGGTCAGCTTGTCGCGCATGCGCGCGGCTTCGGAAGCGGGCAGTTCGTTGATCTGCATGCCCTTGGCCTTCAGGTCGGCCAGCGCCTTCGCGCCCTCTTCGCGCGTGTCCTTGCGCTCGAAGTCGCGGCTGGCCTTGGCGGCGTCGGCCAGCACCTTCTGTTCGTCCTTGCTCAGGCCGTCCCACCACTTCTTGCTCACCAGCACGATCCACGGGCTGTAGACGTGGTTGGTGACGCTCAGGTACTTCTGCACTTCGTAGAACTTGGACGACAGGATGGTGTTGTACGGGTTCTCCTGGCCGTCGACCGTCTTGGTCTCCAGCGCGCTGAACAGCTCCGAGAAAGGCAGCGGCACGGCGTTGGCGCCCAGGGTCTTGAAGCTGTCGAGGTAGACGTTGTTCTGCATCACGCGCAGCTTGATGCCGTCCAGGTCTTCCATCTTCTGCACCGGACGCTTGCTGTTGGTCAGGTTGCGGAAGCCGTTTTCCCAGTAGGCCAGCCCGACCAGGCCCTTGTCCTGCAGCTTGTCCATCACCTTGGTGCCGATCGGGCCGTCCAGCACGGCGTCGGCTTCCTTGGCGTTGTTGAACAGGAAAGGCGTGTCCCACAGCGCCATTTCCTTGGTGATGCCCACCAGGGTGGCGGTGGAGCCCACCATCATTTCCTGCGCGCCGCCGATCAGCGCCTGCTGCATCTGCGTGTCCGGGCCGAGGGCGGCGGCGCCGATGGCGCGCACCTTCATCTTGCCGCCGGAGTTCTTCTCGACCTGCTGGGCGAAGAACTTGGCGGCGCGGCCCTGGTTGCTGTCCTCGTTGAGGCCGTAGCCGAAGCGGATCAGGCGCGGCTTGATGTCGGCGGCGAAGCCGGCGAAGGGCGCCAGCAGCGCGGCGGCAGCCGCGGTGGCGAGGACGGTACGACGAATGGCGTTCATGGTTTTGTCTCCTGGGACGACGAAGGAAAAGGGAGCTCAGCGCATCCACACGACCGGCATGGTGACCAGCTGCGGGAAAGCGACGAACAGGGCAAGGATGAAGATGTAGGTGACGAGGAAGGGGTTCACGCCCTTGATCACCTGGTGCAGCGAGAGCCGGCCGACGCCGGCCACCACGTTCAGCACGGTGCCCACCGGCGGCGTGATGAGGCCGATGGCGCCGTTCAGCACGAACATCAGGCCGAAGTACACGGGGTCGATGCCGGCCTTCACCGCGATCGGCAGCATCACCGGCGCAAAGATCAGGATGGTGGGCGTGAGGTCGAGCGCGGTGCCGATGATCACCAGCACGATCATCATCACCAGCATCAGCAGGCGCGGGCTCTGCACCAGCGGGCCCAGCCAGCCGGTCAGCAGGCCCGGCAGGTCGGCCAGCGTGATCATGTAGCTGGCGACCTGGGCTCCCGCGCACAGGAACATCACGATGGCGGTCGTCTTGGCCGCGCGCACCAGCACCGGGCCGATCTCGGCGATCTTCATTTCGCGATGCACGAACAGCGAGATCACCAGCGCATAGAAGGCGGCGACGACGGCGGCTTCGGTCGGCGTGAACACGCCGGTCTTCATGCCGCCGATGATGATCAGCGGCATCAGCATGGCCCAGAAGGCCTTGGCCGTTGCCTTCAGGCGCTCGCGCATGGGCAGCGGCTCGCCCGCGGGGAGGTCGATGCGGCGCAGCACCCACTTCCACGCGATCACCAGGCCGACGCCCATGATCAGGCCCGGCACGATGCCCGAGACGAACAGCGCGGAGATCGAGGTGTTGGTGGTGACGCCGTAGATCACGAAAGGCATCGACGGCGGAATGATCGGGGCGATGATGCCGCCCGAGGCCAGCAGGCCGGCCGACGTGGCCATGGGATAGCCCTGGCGCTTCATCATCGGCAGCAGGATGGTGGCCAGCGCCGCGGTGTCGGCCAGCGCCGACCCGCTCATGCTGGCCATCAGCACCGCGGCGCCGATGGCGACGAAGCCGAGGCCGCCGCGGATGTGGCCCACCCAGGCCTGCGCCATGTCGATGATCCGGCGGCTGATGCCGCCCGTGTTCATCAGCTCGCCGGCCAGGATGAAGAAGGGCACGGCCAGCAGCGGGAAGCTGTCGATGCCGGCCACCAGGTTCTGCGCCAGCAGCTGCGTGTCCCAGAAGCCCAGCACCCAGGCCATGCCGGCGCCGGTGAGCACCAGGGCCAGCGCCATGTTCATGCCGATGCCCATGAGCACCAGCATGCCGGCGGAGAAAACGACGAAAGCAAGTCCTTCGGGGCTCATCGCATCACTCCACTTCGGCGCCGTGGCCCAGGTCCAGCGGCTCGCGCTTCACGAGTTCGATCAGCGCCATCACCGCGATGGCGGCGGCACAGAGCAGCGCCGGCAGCGGCAGCAGCGCCGCCGAGTAACCCAGCACCACCGAGTGGCTCTCCATGCCGACCACCACCTGCTGCCAGGCGCCCCAGGCCAGCAGGCCGCAGGCCAGGATCACCAGCAGGCGGATCACCACGGTCATCGCCAGCATCGCGCCGGGCCGCTTCTGCAGCAGGCCCACCAGCGAGGTGAAGGCCATGTGCTCGCCGGCCGGATAGGCGGCGGTGGCGCCCAGGAACACCATCCACACGAACAGCAGGCGCGAGAGTTCCTCGCTGGCCGCGATGCCGCTTCCGAAACCGTAGCGCAGCACCACGTTGATGAAGACGGCAACGGCCATCACGCCCAGGCAGGCGGCCATGGCGGCGTTGGTGAAGCGCTGGAAGCGCCCGCTGGCAAGCGGCTGGTTCATGCGGCTTTCCTTTCATGCAGCCAGGCGCTGGCCTGGCCACGCAGCACGGCGATGGGTTGCAGGGCATCGACGGTCAGCACGCCCGGCTCGCCGGTGGGCGGCTCGAGGGTGGCGAACTGGCTGTCGACCAGGCTGGCGCTGAAGAAGTGGGCGCCGCGCGCGGAAACGCGGGCCTGTGCGGCCTCGCGCGCGATTTCCATGAAGACGAAGCGCAGTTGCGGCGCGGCGGCGCGCAGCTGGTCGCGGTAGGCGCGCTTGAGCGCGGAACAGGTCAGCACCAGGCCGTCCGGATGCGCCTGGAGCTGCGTGCCCAGGGTCGCCAGCCAGCCGGCGCGGTCGGCATCGGTCAGCGCCGTGCCTGCAGCCATCTTGGCGCGGCTTTCGGGGCTGTGGAAGTCGTCGCCCTCGATCAGGGGCAGGCGCTCGCCGCGGGCCAGTTCGGCCCCCAGGCTGGATTTGCCGCAACCGGCGACGCCCATGATGACGATGCGAGGTCCCACTGGATAGCGCTGTCCAAGATAGCCAAAGAAAATGGCGCTCAACCCTGCGGTATGCGGCTCCCCAGGGCTACGCCGCCGAAGGAAGCCGACCGCGCTTGTCAAACGCCATCGGATAGCGCTATCCTAGCCGCCGAACGAAACCCAACATTATAGGGTTTACCCCATGACCGACAAAACCGCCCGGTCCCGGGCCACCGGCCGGGTCACCCTGGCCGACGTGGCCCAGGCCGCGGACGTGAGCCCGATCACCGTTTCGCGCGCGCTGCGCGGCGAACGCGCCGTCGATCCGGAGCTGGTGGCGCGCGTGCAGGCGGCCGCCAACCGGCTGGGCTACGTGCCCGACCCCGCCGCGCGCGCGCTCGCCTCGCGCACCAGCACGCACGTGGCGCTGCTGGTGCCGATGTTGTCGAACGCGTTGTTCGTCGATTTGCTGGAAGCGGCGCAACGCACGCTGGGACAGGCCGGCTACCAGACGCTGATCGGCGTGACGCACTACGACGCGGCGGAAGAGGAGCAGCTGTTGCGCGGCCACATGCTGCATCGCCCCGCCGGCATGCTGGTGACGGGCTTCGATCGCAGCGAGGCGACGCGCGCGCTCATTGCGGCCAGCGCCGTGCCTTGCGTGCACCTGATGGAAACCTCTGCGGCGCCCGGGGTCTACAGCGTCGGCCTGTCGCAGGACGAAGGCAGCGCCGCGATGACGCGCCACCTGCTGGAACGCGGCTGCCGCCGCATCGCCTTTGCCGCCGCGCAATTGGATCCGCGCACGATGCAGCGGCTGGAAGGCTGGCGCCGCACGCTGCAGGAGGCGGGATTGCATTCGCCGACGCTCGAGTGGCTGAATCCCGCGCCCTCATCCATCGAGCTGGGCGGCCGGATGTTCGAGCAGATCCTGGGCCAGTCGCCGCCGGTGGACGCCATCTTCTTCTGCAACGACGACCTGGCACAGGGCGCCTTGCTCGCCGCGCTGCGCATGGGCGTCGCCGTGCCCGGGCGCGTGAAGATCGCGGGCTTCAACGACCTGACCGGCAGCGACCAGATGCTGCCGCCGCTCACCACCGTGCGCACGCCGCGCGGGGAGATCGGCAGCGCGGCGGCGCAGATGCTGGTGAAGCTGATGCGCGGGGAAGCGGTGGAGAAGCATTGCATCGATCTCGGGTTCGAGATCGTTGTGCGCGGAAGCACCTGATCGGCATGTCATTGCGGGCCTGACCCGCAATCCATCTCCCGTTGCTGGCGCGGCCGCGGGAGGTGGATCCCGGCTCGAGGCCGGGATGACATCAATGGAACATACCGGGCACGTACGTCAGCAAGTGCAGCAACAACCCGATGACGCCCCCCACCACCGTGCCATTGATCCGGATCGCCTGCAAATCCTTGCCGATGTTCAGCTCGATCTGCTGCGCCATGTCGTGCGCGTCCCAGTTGCGGATGGTGTCGCGGATGTGCAGGGTGAGGAACTCCGCGAAGTCCGGCGCCAGGCCGCGCGCCGCTTCTTCCATCTGCAAGGTCAACGCGTGCCGCAGCCCGCTGTCCTGCGCCAGCTGCTGCCCGATCCACGCACCCGCACCGGCCACGCCGCGGTGAAAGGCTGAATCGGGCCGCCGCAGGTCGTCGGCCAGCCACTGCTTCATGGAGGCCCAGAGGCCGCCCACGTAGGTGCCGAAGGCGGCGTCGCGCAGGATGTACTCCTTGACCTGCTCGCCGCGCGCGCGCAGCTCCGGCTCCTGCTGCAGCCGCGTGACGAAGTCGTGCACCGCGCGGTCGAACTGCTGCCGGTACTCGTGCTGCGGATTCGCGCGGATCGCGTCCAGCCGGCCATGCACCGCTTTCGCAATCACGCTGGCCGCGTTCTCGCCGATCCAGTGCGTGGGCAGCATCTTCTGCTTCTTCGGATGGTCTTCCTTCAGCCAGGCGACGATCTGCTCGGCGATCCACTCGCGCGTGGCCGGCCGCTCCAGCCACTCCATCGCCTTGGCGATGCCCTGCTCCAGCAGCCGCTCGTGCCTGTCCTTGCCGGTCAGCGTTTCCAGCACGCCCGCCAGCGACTGCGTGAGGTCGACGCCGGACAGCACCTCGCGCACGCCGTCGCGCAGCAGCTGCTCGATGCGCGCGTCCTCCACCATGTGCAGCGCGCCCTCCACGGCGCGCGCCACGTACTGCCCGAGCTGGCGCGTGTTCGCTTCGTCGGTGAGCCAGCGCGCCACGTAGCGCGCGGGGTCGTTCTGCCGGATCAGCGCCACCAGCGATTCGGGCGCCAGGAACTTCTCTTTCACGAAGGCGGCGAGGTTGTCCGCGATGCGGTCCTTGCTGCGCGGGATGACCTCGGTGTGCGCCGTGATGAAGGGAATGCCGGTGGGGATGCGCTTGAACAGCGCGGTGACCGCGAACCAGTCGGCCATGCCGCCGACCATCGCCGCCTCGGCCACCGCGCGCAGCGCGAGCAGCCAGCGGCTTTCCGGCAGCAGCATGGTGGCGACGAAGACGGCGGCCGCGCCGGCCAGCAGCAGCGAGGCATTGCGCTTGGCGCGGCCCAGCTGGGCCAGCTTGGCTTCCACCCGGATCGCTCCTTTCAGCGCGCCGCCAGCTGGCGCGCGACTTCCTTGCGCTTCATCCGCAGGTAGTCGTCGCGCTCCACTTCGTGCAGCTGGCGCGGATATTTTTCGGTGGCGTCGAACCACGCCTGCAGCCGCCGCTCCAGCTGCTGCGCCGGCGGCACGGCCAGCGAACGGAGGTAGGCATCGATGGCCAGGTAGTAGCGCATGGTGTTGCGTTCCACCACGCCGCGCTGGCCGCCGACGTACGCGCCGTTCACCTTGGAGAAGCCCACCTTGTCGTGCGCGATGGTGGCGAGGTACATCCGCATGGCCAGGCTGCTGGCGCCGCCGTAGCTCAGCGCGTAGCCCATGTGCAGCAACGTGCGGTGGTCGTCCAGCGGAACGGCTTCGGCCAGCAGCAGGTAATCGCGCGTGTCGTAAGGCCCGTCGGGCGCGACCATCTGCGCCACGAAGTAGTCCGGCCGCGCCGCGGGAGGCTGCCAGGCAAAGCGCAGCTGCGTGGCCGCGTCGACCTTCTGTTCTTCCTTCTTGCCCACGCGCACGTCGAGCGTGTCGCCGCTGCGGCGGCAGTACTTGGTGTTCAGGTGCAGGATCAGGATCTCGCACCATTGGCCGGGATCGGTGAGCGCGGTGCTCACGGCCGCGAAGGGATGCTCCAGCACGGCGTAGACGTCACCCTGGCTGCGCCGGCCCGCCTCCTCGTACTGCAGCACCAGCGGACCGCCGAAGGCGTTTTCCGCCAGCTGCGGCGCCAGGCTGGCGTGGCGCGCGCGCAGGCCGGCGGGACCGAGCGCGCCGGCGGCGAAAGCGAAGCTCGGCAGGACAAGCAGGAGGACGAAGGCGAAGCGTCGCAGGAATGGCATGGCGACACCATAGCCCAAGCTCAGGCCCCGCGGCGCACCAGCGGCCACATGGCCAGCAAGCCCAGCATCGGGCCGGGCAGCAGCAGCCATCCGACCGCCGGGCCGATCTCCTCCAGCCAGGCCGTCGCGAGTGCGATTGCAGCGACGGTGATGCCGAAGCCAATGCTGTTCTGCAGCGCCAGCGCACTGCCTACCAGGTGCGGCGGGCACGCCTGTGCCGAGAGCGCGGAAAACTGGCCGGAGTCCGCGACCACCGCAACGCCCCAGGCCAGCAGCAGCAACAGGGCCAGCGGCAGCGCCATGGATCCTGCGACGGGGTACAGCAGGCACATCGCGCCGGACGTCGCGAGCGCCACGGCCGCCACCCGCGCGCTGCCGAAGCGGCGACTCAACCGGCCGGCCGCGATGCAGCCTGCCGCGCCCGAAGCGATCACCGCGAACGACAGCCACGAGACGAGCGTGGCATCGCCGTCGCCGACGAGGCGTGCGAGCAGGAACGGCACCACCGTCCAGAAGGCATACAGCTCCCACATGTGGCCGAAGTAGCCGAAGGCCGAAGCGCGGAAAGCGGGCAGGCGGAAGGCGCTCCACACTTCGCCCCAGCGCAGGGTGCCGACGGGCCGCGGCGCCTGGGGTCCGCCGTCGCCGAGCCGGAAAATCGCCGCCGCCGCCAGCAGCGCGAGCGCCGACGAGGTGAGCACGACCGCCTGCCACGGCCAGCCCGCGCCGGCGGCGCGCACGGCGTGCGGCAAGGCCGTGCCCAGCGTCAGCATGCCGATCAGCAGGCCCAGCGCGCCGCCGGCCTGCCCGCGGCTCCAGACGATCACCATCTTCATGCCCAGGGGGTAGATGCCGGCCAGGCACAGGCCCACCAGGACACGCAGCACGAAGCCTTGCGCCGGCGTGCCGGCGAACAGGGCGAAGGCCGCGTTGAAGGCCGCGCCCAGCACGGCGGCCACCGTGAAGATGCGGCTGGCGGGAAAGCGATCGGCAAGCCCGGTGGCCGCGAAAGCCAGCGTGCCCGCAATGAAGCCGAGCTGCGTGGCGCCGGCGAGCCAGCCGAACTGCGCCGGCGTCATCGCCCACGCCCGCATGAGGTCCGCTGCGGCGCTGTTCGGGCTGAACCAGAGCGAAACGCCGAACAGCTGCGCCAGCACGATCACCGCGATCGGATGGCGTCGCACGGCGCGCTTACGCAGCCCGGTACCAGGCGACGCCGTCACGCAGCGTCTTCACCGCTTCGCCGCGCTGCACGACGTAGTTCAGGCAGGCCACCGCCTCGCCCGTCGCCATGCCCAGCAGGCCGGCGTCGGATTCCTCGATGGGTCGGCGGAACAGCGCCGGGAAGACGTCGACCACGCGCCTGGGCTCGCGCAGCAGCTCGCGCAGCTTGGCGAAGGCTTCTTCCTGCCCGCTGCGCAAGCTGTCTATGCGCGCATGCAGGCCGTGGAAGCAGTCGTTGTGCGCGGGCAGCACCAGCACGTCGTCGGGCACGCGGGCCTGCACCTTGTCGAGGGACGCCATCCAGTCGCCCATCGGGTTGGCCTCGGGCTCCATCGGCTGCACCGACACGTTGGACGAGATCTTGGGCAGCACCTGGTCGCCGGAAATCAGCAGCTTGAGCGCGGGGCAATACAGGCAGGAGTGCTCGGGCGAGTGGCCGTTGCCGCCCACCACTTCCCAGTCGTGCTCGCCGATGCGGATCACCTGGCCGTCTTCCAGGCGGCGGAAGCTGTCGGGCAGTGTGTAGATGTTCTTGCCGAAGTTGCCGAAGCGCGCGCGGTAGCCTTCGATGGCGCTCGTGCTCCAGCCGGCCTCCTTGTAGAAGCGCAGGGCGTCGGCGGGCGCTTCACGGCCGGTGTCCGACACCACGACCCGGCAAGCGAGGTATTCGAGGCGTGAGATCCACATCTGCACGCCGTACTTGCGCGTGAGCCAGCCCGCCATGCCGATGTGGTCGGGGTGCATGTGGGTGACGAAGATGCGCGTGAGCGGCCGGTCGAAGGGCGCCTGCGCGAACAGCCTTTCCCAGGCGGAGACGGTGGCTTCGGTGCGCACACCGGTGTCGACCAGCGCCCAGCCCTCGCCGTCGGCGATCGCCCAGACGTTGATGTGGTCCAGGCGGAAAGGCATGGGCAGGCGGATCCAGTGCACGCCGGGGGCGACTTCGGTGAAGGCGCCGGGGGACGGGGGGGAAAGCTCGGGCATGGGCCTCATGCTAACCGGGTCGGTGTCGCGGGGCGGGAGCGCGGGGGTCGCTGGCGCGAACCCAGCCTACGGGTGCTGCGCGCTGTGGTGGGGTCGCTGGCGCGAACCCACCCTACCGGGAGCGGCACGGAGGTCGGCAGTTCGTAGGGTGGGTTCGCGAATGCGACCCCACCATCACTCCGGATTCGCCGCGTGCTCCGCAAACCACTCCGTCGCCGACAACATCACCTCGTGGTGCCCGCGGCCGGCGGGAATCATGGGAAAGCAGTTCTCCTGCGCCGCGACGACGGCATCGAGGAAGAACGGCCCGTCATGCAACAGGCATTCCGCCAGCGCCTCTTCCAGCTCCTCGCGCCGCTCGACCCGCCGCGCGCCCCAGCCGAAGGCCTTGGCCAGCGCGACGAAATCCGGCAGCGCCTCGTTCCAGCTGTGGCTCAGGCGGTTGCCGTGATTGAGCTGCTGCCACTGCCGCACCATGCCCATGTAGCCGTTGTTGGCGAGCACGACCTTCACCGGCGCCTTGTGCTGCCGCGCCGTCGCCAGCTCCTGGATGTTCATCAGGATCGAGGCGTCGCCGGTCACGCAGACCGTGGTCGCTTCCGGATGCGCCACCTGCGCGCCGATCGCGGCGGGCAGGCCGTAGCCCATGGTGCCGGCGCCGCCGGAGGTGAGCCAGCGCCGCGGGGCGTCGAAGCGCAGGTACTGCGCGGCCCACATCTGGTGCTGGCCGACGTCGGTGGAGACGATCGCGTCGCGGCCGGTGAGTTGCTGCTGCAGCGAGGCCATCAGCTGCTGCGGCAGGATCACGTCGTCGCGATCGGGAAAGGCGAGGCTGTCGCGCGCACGCCAGCCGGCGATGCGGTCCCACCAGGGGGCGAGGCGTTCGGGCTCCAGGCCTTGCAGCTGCGGCTGCGCCAGCAGCGCGTTCAACACCGCCGCGCAATCGCCCACCAGCGGCGCGTCGACCTTCACCACCTTGCCGATGCTGGAGGCGTCGATGTCGATGTGGACCTTGCGCGCGTTCGGACAGAAGCTGGCCAGCTTGCCGGTGACGCGGTCGTCGAAGCGCGCGCCCACGCAGACCACCAGGTCGGCGTTGTGCATGGCAAGGTTGGCCTCCAGCGTGCCGTGCATGCCCAGCATGCCGAGGAAGCGGCGGTCCGACGCGGGGAAGGCGCCGAGTCCCATCAGGGTCAGGGTCGCCGGCGCATCGAGCAGGCGCGCGAGCTCGGCGAAGGCCGCGCAAGCCGCGAGGCCCGAGTTGACCAGGCCGCCGCCGCCATAGAGCACGGGCCGCCGCGCCGTTGCCAGCAAATCGGCCGCACGCTGCAAGCTGCCCGAAGGCGGCAGCCGCGGCGTGTTGCGCAAGGGGCGCGCGGGTGGCGCGGCGGGGCCGCCGGCGGGATGCGCCAGCTGCACGTCCTTGGGCACGTCCAGCAGCACGGGGCCGGGCCGGCCGGTTGCCGCGACTTCGAGCGCGCGCCGCACGGCCGCCGCCACGTCTTCGGCCCGGCGCGCCTGGTGGTTCCACTTGGTCACCGGCCGCGACATGCCCAGCGCATCGCTTTCCTGGAAGGCGTTGGTGCCGATCACGGCGGTGCTGACCTGGCCGCTGATGCACAGCACCGGGATCGAATCGCTCATCGCATCGAGCAGCCCGGTGATGGTGTTGCCGACGCCGGGGCCGGAGGTCACCAGCACCACCCCCACGCGCCCGGTGCTGCGCGCATAGCCTTCGGCTGCGTGCACGGCGGCCTGCTCGTGGCGCACGAGGACGTGGCGCAGTGCCGGCCGGCTGTAGAGCGCATCGTAGAGCGGCAGCGCGGCGCCGCCGGGGTAGCCGAAGATCGTGGTGACGCCGCTCTCGATCAGCGTGTCGAGCAGGATCTCCGCGCCGTTGCGCGTTGCGGCGGCGGCGGCCGGCCGGGTCGGGGAGACGGCGGACGGAGCGAGGACGGCAGGGACGACGGCGGAGTGCGGAGGAGGCATGCCGGAAGTATCCGGGCGAAGCGCCGGAAGAACCAGCCGTCTTTCGGGGGATTCCCGGGAATCCGCAGCAAATCCTTCCACTCGACCACGGGAGTCCTGGAAATGCTTGCCGCCGCGAACCATACTGGACGCGGCGCAGCAGCCAAGGAGTCCGCCATGTGCTACGGGATTCGTGCCTTGCAGGCTGGACCGGGCCGCGACAGCAGCTCGCAGCCCGCCTCCGGAACCGATCGCCTGCGTCCGCGCCTGGCCGGCGCGGCCGCGGCCGTGCTCGTGGCGGGCTTCGCCACCGCGGCGCTGCTCACGCCGTCACCGCGGCCCGCTGCAGCCGTCGAGAAGGTGCCGGCCGTGCCGGTGGCGCCGGTGGTCGAGCAGACGTCGCTGGGTGTCGACGATGGCGTGCCGACCGCGCTGAACGAGGTCAAGCGCAGCAGCGGCGAATGCCACCACGGCTTGTGACCCTCAGGCGCGCTCGAAGATCGCCGCGATGCCCTGCCCGCCGCCGATGCACATCGTGACCAGCGCATAGCGACCGCCGGTGCGCTGCAGCTCGTAGAGCGCCTTGGTCGCGATGATCGCGCCGGTGGCGCCGACCGGATGGCCCAGCGAAATGCCGGAGCCGTTCGGGTTCACCTTGGCCGGATCGAGGTCCAGCTTGCGCGTGACCGCGCAGGCCTGCGCCGCGAAGGCTTCGTTCGACTCGATCACGTCCATCTGCGACGCCTTCAGCCCCGCGCGCTTGAGCGCCAGCTGCGTGGCCGGCACAGGGCCGAGGCCCATCAGCGTCGGGTCGACTCCGGCATGGGCGTAGCTCACCAGGCGCGCCATCGGCTTCAGCCCGCGTGACCTCACCGCCTCGCCGCTCGCCAGCACCAGGGCGCCGGCGCCGTCGTTGATGCCGGAGGCATTGCCCGCGGTAACGGTGCCGTCCTTCTTGAAGGCGGGCTTCATCTTGGCCAGCTGCTCGAGCGACGCGTCCGCGCGCACGTGTTCGTCGGTGTCGAACAGCACCGTGCCCTTGCGGGTGGCGATCTCCACCGGGACGATCTGCGACTTGAAGCGGCCTTCGGCGATCGCCTGCGTGGCGCGGCGGTGGCTTTCCAGCGCCACCTGGTCCTGCATCTCGCGGCTGATGCCTTCGGCTTCGGCCACGTTCTCCGCCGTGATGCCCATGTGGATGCGGTGGAAGGGATCGTGCAGGATGGCCAGCATGTAGTCGATGGCCTGCACGTCGCCCATGCGGGCGCCCCAGCGCGCGCCGTTCATGAAGTAAGGCCCGCGGCTCATGCTTTCGGCGCCGCCGCCGATCGCGAACTCCGCCTCGCCCAGCAGCAGCGTCTGCGCCGCCGACACCACGGCCTGCAGGCCGGAGCCGCACAGGCGGTTGACGTTGAAGGCCGGCGTTTCCTTGGGCAGGCCGGCCTGGATGGCGGCCACGCGCGACAGGTAGGCGTCGCGCGGTTCGGTCGGGATCACGTTGCCCAGCACCACGTGGCCGATGTCGGCGGCGGCGACGCCGCTGCGGCTCAGCGCTTCCTTGACGGCGGTCGTGGCGAGCTGGGAGAGCGGGACGTCCTTGAGCGTGCCGCCGAAGGTGCCGATGGCGGTGCGTGCGGCGGAGAGGACGAAGACTTCGGCTTGGGCCATGGCATTCCTTTCGATGACGATGCCCGATGGTAAGGCGAAGGCCTTGCCGCGCGCCCCTCGCCATGGGGGGGCGGCCCCGGCCGGGACACCACATGAGTATCATGCGGGACGGATTGCCAGGCAGTCTGGCGCCCAGCGAAGGAGTGGCCTGATCTTCCTGCCCCCCAATCCCTTGAAAGTCGATTGATGTTCCAGCGAAGGCGGTTGGCGATAGGCGTAGGCGCGGGCCTGGCGATCGGCTTCCTGGCGCTGATCCTGATCGTGGGCACCACGATCTGGCTGGTCGAACGCGGCAACAGCCTGTTCGAGCAATCGGCCTTGCAGCGCACGATCCGCATCGTCGCGGTCGACCTGCGCGATCACTTGCGCACCGCGGAGTCGAGCCAGCGCGGATTTCTGCTGACCGGCAACCAGATCTACCTGGCCCCTTACGACACGTCCAAGACGCGGGCACGGCAGGAGCTCGACGACCTGGGCCGGATGATCGCGCCGGATGCCCCCAACCGGGCCATGCTGCCCAGGTTGTCGGAAGCAGTGGCCGAAAAGATTGCCGAGATGGACTCCACCATCGCGCTGAAGAATGCCGGTCGCGATGCCGAAGCCATGGCCGTGCTCCAGCGCAATCGCGGCAAGACGCTGATGGATGAGATCAATGTCTTCCTCTATGGGGCGATCCTGATCGCCGACGAGAACGCAGCGCTCGCCAGCGCGGAACAGCAACGCAATGCATCGCTGCTGCGCTGGATCTCGGCGGGCTCCGCGGTGGTCATCGTCCTGGTGGTGTGGGTGGTGGCTTTCACCGTCTACCGCAACGGGCAGGACCTGAAACAGGCGCGCGACGAAGTGCGGGCCATCAACCTGACGCTGGAGGAACGCGTGAAGACCCGCACGGCCGACCTGGCGCTGGCGCGGGAACGCGCGGAAGTCCTGCTGGTCGAGGTCAATCACCGGGTGGCCAACAGCCTGCAGCTGGTGTCGGTGCTGGTGCGGATGCAGATGCGTTCCGTCGCCGATCCGGCCGCCAAGGATGCCCTGGCCCAGACGCAGGCGCGGATCAACGCCATCTCGCTGATCCACAAGAGCCTCTACACCTCGGGCGACGTGAGCAACGTGGCCCTGGACGATTACCTGGGCGCCATGCTGGGCAATCTGGAAACGGCTATGAAGAAGGACGGCCATACCGCGATCCTGAAGTGCTACCTGGAGCCGGTGTCGCTGCGCACGGACGCCAGCGTCAGCCTGGGCGTGGCGGTGCAGGAACTGGTGACCAACGCCTTCAAATATGCCTATCCCGACGACCAGCCCGGCGAGGTGCGGGTGCGGCTGACGCGGCTGGGGGAGGGCAAAGCCGAGCTCACGGTCGAGGATGACGGCGTCGGGATCGCGCCCAATGCCAAGCATACGGGCACGGGGCTGGGCAGCAAGATCATCCAGACGATGGCGGCGGCGCTGCAGACCCAGGTGGAATACATTAGCCGCGGCCGGGGTACGGCGGCGCGGCTGGTGCTGACGACGGCTTGATGGCATTGCGATGAAACTTCGACTGTGTGCGGTGGCTTCCCTGGTGTGTCTCAGCGGCGCTTCGCTTGCCGCCGGCGAAGGCCTGACCGTGCCGGTCAAGCTGCCTGCCTACGATGCGGCACGGGCTTCCTGCCGGGCGCCCACCGGTTTGCAGAAGAAGCTGGTCTTCGTGCAGGACAACCGGCGCGAGTTCATGCAGGGCGCGGGACGCGGGCTCGAAGCGGCGGCGCGGGCGCGCGGCCTCGCCTATGACGTTGCCTTTGCCAACAACGATGCCGCGCTGATGATCAAGCAGGTGGACGGCATCGCCACCGACCGGACGGGGGCGATCGTGGTGGCGCCCATCGATCCACCGTCGCTCGCTCCGGCGCTGAAAAAGGTCCTGGGCGCCGGCGCCTATGTGGGTGCGGTCGTGCCGCCGCCGGCGACGACGGTGCTGAACGCGCCGCAGTACCTGACCGGCAAGGTCCTGGCGGATGCGGCGGCAAGTTACATCAACACGCGGCTGGGCGGCAAAGCCAAGGTGGTGCTGCTGACGCACGACAGCCTGCAATTCCTGGCGCCGCGTTTCACCGCCATGCGCGATACGCTGCGGACCCTGCCGGGCGTGACGATCGTGGCCGACATTTCTCCCGCCACCGTCGACAAGGAGGGCGGACATCGCACGATGAAGACGATCCTGCTCGCGCAACCGAACATCGACGTGGTGCTCGGCGCGGACACGGTGGTGCTGGGAGCACTGGCGGCGTTGCGCGAAGCGGGCAAGGCGCGGGCGGACCAGTTCCTGGGCGGCATCGACGGCGAGCAGGAAGCGGTCGCCGAAATCAAGAAAGGCGGCAGCCCCTACAAGGCGAGCATCAGCCTGGCCTCCTCCATCTTCGGCTATGCGATGGGCCAGCAGGCGGCCGATTGGCTGGAGGGAAAGTCGATCCCGCAGGCCATGGACATCCTGCCCAAGGCGCTCACCAGCAGCAACATCGCGGACTACGAGCGCGACACGGCCAACCCCGGCGCGGTATATGCCGATCCGGCGCGGCGCGCGGCCTACCTGAAGATGTACGGCAATATCTGCTTCGATACGCGCGACAACTACATCAACTTCCCCTGGTCGTCGGAGACCAAATAGGTCCACCAGGCCAGCCATGACCGCCAACCCTTTCGTCATCCTCTACGTCGAAGACAACGAGTACATCCGCGAGTCCTTCGCCGAGCTGCTCGCCACGCCGGAGCGCCTGATCGTGGGTGTGGCGGACGGCGCGGCCGCGCGCGCGGCGCTGCAGGCGCAGACCGTGAACCTGCTGCTGACCGACGTCAACCTGCCCGACGGCTCGGGCCTGGACGTCGCGCGCGACGCCCTTCGGCAGAACCCGGGGCTGCCGGTGATCGTCTGCTCCGGGCATGACTTGCGGGAAGCCGTCCGCTCGCTCGGCCCGACCGCGCATGCGCTGCGGAAGCCCGTCGACCTGGACGAACTCGAGGCGCTGGTCGAGCGCCTCGCGCAGTAAGCGATCCGGAAAAGAAAAAAGGCCCGACGCATCGGGCCTTTTGAAAATGTTGGCGGAGTGGACGGGACTCGAACCCGCGACCCCCGGCGTGACAGGCCGGTATTCTAACCAACTGAACTACCACTCCACTCGCCAGCCAGGCTGGCGATTTTCGAATTTGCCAGTAGAACTGGCGACCCTACGGGGATTCGAACCCCGGTACTCACCGTGAAAGGGTGATGTCCTAGGCCTCTAGACGATAGGGTCGGACCTATTGGTGGAGGTATGCGGGATCGAACCGCAGACCTCTTGCATGCCATGCAAGCGCTCTCCCAGCTGAGCTATACCCCCGAAACTCTCTGAAAACAAACACGGGCCTGGGGGGCCCGTGCTTTCGCGACTACTAGCTGGCGGAGTGGACGGGACTCGAACCCGCGACCCCCGGCGTGACAGGCCGGTATTCTAACCAACTGAACTACCACTCCAAATGCCAAGCAACTTGGCGACCCTACGGGGATTCGAACCCCGGTACTTACCGTGAAAGGGTAATGTCCTAGGCCTCTAGACGATAGGGTCAAAACCTTGGAACGTCCTTGCGGACTACCTTCGACACTTTGGTGGAGGTATGCGGGATCGAACCGCAGACCTCTTGCATGCCATGCAAGCGCTCTCCCAGCTGAGCTATACCCCCGTCTGGTGTCGAGCCTCGCATTATATGGTGTTTTTCAAGCCTTCCGCAGCCGCTCGACCACAACTTCGCGCCGGCTTGCCGCCAGCACCGCGTCCAGCGACGGCGTCTGCGCCGTGCCCATCACCAGCACGCGCACCGGCATGGCCAGCTGCGGCATCTTCAGGCCGGTGGCGCGCAGCACGTCCTTGATGGCCTCGCCGATCGCCTCTTTCGTCCACTCGTTGGTTTCCAGCGTCTTGGCCAGCATGCTGATCGCCGGGCGCACGCCATCGGTGATGTGCTTGGCCGCCTCGTCCGCATTGGGCGTGACGTCGGCGTAGAAGCGCTGCGCCCAGTCGGCCAGCACCAGCAGCGTGTCGCAACGGTCCTTGACCAGGCCGCAGATCACCGGCAGCCGCGCATCGGGTTCCACGCCGCGCTGGCGCAGCAGCGGCTCGACCAGCTGCGCCAGCGCCGCGTCGTCCATCGCCTTCATGTGCTGGCTGTTCACCCAGCGCAGCTTGGCGTCGTCGAACTGCGCCGCGCTCTTGCCCAGGTGGTCCAGGTTGAACCACTGCAGGAACTGCTCGCGGCTGAAGATCTCGTCGTCGCCGTGCGACCAGCCCAGGCGCGCCAGGTAGTTCACCACGGCGTCGGCCAGGTAGCCCTCGTCGCGGTAGCCCGTGACCGGCTTGGCGCCGTTGCGCTTGCTCATCTTCTCGCCCTGCTCGTTCAGCACGGTGGGCAGGTGCGCGAACACCGGCGGCTCGTAGCCGAGCGCGCGGAAGATGTTGATCTGGCGCGGCGTGTTGTTCACATGGTCGTCGCCGCGGATCACGTGCGTGATCTGCATGTCGATGTCGTCCACCACCACGCAGAAGTTGTACGTGGGCGTGCCGTCCGGCCGCGCGATCACCAGGTCGTCGAGTTCGTCGTTGGCGATCTCGATGCGGCCCTTGACCTTGTCGTCCCAGGCGACCACGCCGCCGATCGGGTTCTTGAAGCGCAGCACCGGCTGCACGCCTTCGGGCACGGGCGGCAGCGTCTTGCCCGGCTCGGGGCGCCAGGTGCCGTCGTAGCGCGGCTTCTGCTTGGCGGCCATCTGCTTCTCGCGCAGCGCGTCGAGTTCGGCCACGCTCATGTAGCAGGGATAGACCAGGCCCTTGTCCTGCATCTCCTGGACGACCGCGCGGTAGCGCTCCATGCGCTGCATTTGGTAGAACGGGCCTTCGTCGGGATCGAGGCCGAGCCACTTCATGCCTTCGAGGATGACGTCGACGGCTTCCTGCGAGGAGCGCTCGAGGTCGGTGTCTTCGATGCGCAGGATGAAGGTGCCGCCCTGCGAGCGGGCGAAGGCCCACGGATAGAGGGCGGAGCGGATGTTGCCGAGGTGGATGAAGCCGGTCGGCGAGGGGGCGAAGCGGGTTCTGACTTTCACCGGAGGATTCTCTCACTCCGCCCGGCCCGGCGCGGCGCTGCGCCACAATGGGCCCAACCTCCCGATGAAGCGCCCCCTCCTTTCGCTTGCCGTGATCCTGGCCGCGTGCCTCGCCGCAGTCCTGGGGTATCGCCTGGGGCCGGGCCGCCCGCCGAGCGAGCAGAAGGTGGAGTTGCTGGACCCCGCGCGGATCGAGGTGGTGCGCACGCCCGGAGGATTCCTCCAGGTGAGCGAACTGCGCAAGACGGAGGAATTCGGCTGGCAGACCGCGTGGGACTGTCCGCTGGTGGACTGCAGCATGCTGCCCAAGACGGTTTCGCGCGTCCGCGTGCCGGCGCACTACGTCTACCGCATTCCGCTGGCGGAGGAATGGCGGCTGCTGCCGGCCGGCGACCACTACCGGCTCACCGTGCCGCCGCTGCAACTGCAACGACCGGTGGCCTTCGATACCGATCGCATGGAGATCGTCACGTCCGAGCAAAGCGTGCTGTCGCCGGCGCCGGCGGCCAACCGCGAAAATGCCATCCGCCACCTGGGGCCGGAACTCGCGCTGCGCGGCGAGAGCCTCCCCTACCGGCAGGCGCAGTTCGCGAGCGCGCAGGAGACCGTGCGGGAGTTCGCCCGCAAGTGGATGGCGCAGCAGGGCAAGGCGCTGCAGCGGCCAGTGGAAGTGGTCTTCGACGGGCCGGCGCCGCAATAGCGCGCCCGGGTCAGGCTTCCTGCGCGTTGGGAATGGCCAGGCGCGTCGTGTTTTCTTCCAGCGGGTCTTCCTGCCCGATGCGCGCCTCGTTGATGCGCGAGATGTCCTCGGGGTTGATGTCGCCGGTGACGTAGACACCGTCGAAGCAGGACGCGTCGAAGCCGTCGATCGCGGGGTTGAGCGAGCCGATGGCCTTCTTCATGCCGTCGACGTCCTGGTAGATCAGCGCGTCGGCGCCGATCAGCTCGCGCACCTCTTCGACAGTGCGGCCGTGGGCGACGAGCTCGGTCGACGTGGGCATGTCGATGCCGTAGACGTTGGGGAAGCGCACCGGCGGCGCGGCGCTGGCCATGTAGACCTTGCGGGCGCCGGCGTCGCGCGCCATCTGCACGATCTCGCGGCTGGTGGTGCCGCGCACGATGGAGTCGTCCACCAGCAGCACGTTGCGGCCCTTGAACTCGCTCTCGATCACGTTGAGCTTCTGCCGCACGCTCTTCTTGCGCACGCCCTGCCCCGGCATGATGAAGGTGCGGCCCACGTAGCGGTTCTTGACGAAGCCCTCGCGGTACGGAAGGCCAAGGAGCTGCGCCAGCTGCATCGCGCTGGGACGGCTGGATTCGGGGATCGGGATCACCACGTCGATCTCGTTGGGCGGCACCGTGGAGATCACGCGCTTGGCCAGGGTCTCGCCCAGGTTCAGGCGGGCCTGGTAGACCGAGATGCCGTCCATGACGGAGTCGGGCCGCGCGAGGTAGACGAATTCGAAAATGCAGGGCGACAGCTGCGGCTTCTCGGCGCACTGGCGCGCATGCACCTGGCCCTTCAGGTCGACGAACACGCACTCGCCCGGCGCCACGGTGCGCTCGAACTTGTGGCCCGTGCCTTCCAGCGTGACCGATTCGCTGGCCACCATCACCGTGCCGTCGGCGCCGCGGCCGATGGAGAGCGGGCGGATGCCGTACGGGTCACGGAAGGCGACCAGGCCGTGGCCGGCGACCAGCGCCACCACCGCGTAGGAGCCGCGCACGCGCTTGTGCACCGCGCCCACGGCGGCAAACACGTCCTGCGGTGTCAGCGGCAGGCCGCGCGTGTTGCGCTCGAGCTCGTGCGCGAACACGTTCACCAGCACCTCGGTGTCGCTTTCGGTGTTGATGTGGCGGTGGTCGGTGGAGAACAGCTCCGCCTTCAGCGCCTGCGCGTTGGTGAGGTTGCCGTTGTGCGCCAGCGTGATGCCGAACGGCGCGTTCACGTAGAAGGGCTGCGCCTCTTCCTCGCTGTAGGCGTTGCCGGCGGTGGGATAGCGCACCTGGCCCAGGCCCGCGGTGCCGGGCAGCGCGCGCATGTTGCGGGTGCGGAACACGTCGCGCACCATGCCCTTGGCCTTGTGCATGAAGACCTTGCGGCCCTGCAGCGTGACGATGCCGGCCGCGTCCTGGCCGCGGTGCTGCAGCAGCAGCAGCGCGTCGTAGATCAGCTGGTTCACCGGGCCCTGGCTGACGACCCCAACGATTCCGCACATAAGTTCGCTTCCTTTACGCCGGCAGGTAGGCACCGAATTTCTCGGGCACCACCGGCTTCAAACCACGCAGGGCCGCGGTTGCGACGCCGCCCGAAACAGATTCCGTCCACCAGTCGGCCGTGCGCCAGCTCGTGAGATGCACCACCACCGCCAGCGCCAGCACGGCCACCGTGCCACGCACCAGGCCGAACACGCCGCCCAGCGCCCGGTCCACCGGACGCAAGCCTACCGCCTCCACCAGCTTCTTCACCAGCCAGGCGACGAGGCCGCCGAGGATGAGCGAAGCGATGAACACCACCACGAAGCCGGCCGCATACCGCAGGGCCTGGCCCGCGCCGCCCATCGGCAGCCACTGCGCGGCCGTTGCGGCGAACCACTGCGCCAGCACGAAGGCCACCAGCCAGTTCAGCACCGAGAGCACTTCGTAGACCAGCCCGCGCAGCAGCCCCAGCAGCACGGAGGCCGCGAGCACGATGATGACGGCCCAGTCGAGCGCTGCCACTTACAAGGTGAGGATGGCGGCCGGCAAATCCAGCCCCTTGATCTTTTCCGCGGCCCGAGTGGCCTCGTCCTTCGAAGCAAACGGACCGGCGCGCACGCGGATGCGCTTGCCGTCCTTGGTCTCGGCGACGTTGGTATAGGTCTTCAGGCCGGCTTTTTCGACCTTCTGGCGCGCTTCGCGCGCCTTGGTCACGTCGGCAAAGGCGCCCACCTGCACCACCCAGCGGGTACCGTTGGCCGCGGCCTCGACGGTCTTGCCGTCCAGCAGGGCGCGGGCCTTGGCCGCTTCATCGGCTTTCGCTTCGGCCTTCGCGTCGGGCTTGGGTTCGGGCTTCGCTTCCGCTTTGGGCTCGGGCTTTTTCTCGACCGGCGCCGGCGCCGTCACAACCTCCGGCTTGGCCTCGGCGACCTTGGCCTCGGCCTTGGACTCCGTGATCACGGGCGCGGGCTCGGTGATCACCTTGCCGGCGGCGACGGGCGCCTGCGGCGGCAGGGGCAGCGGCTTGACCTTGTTGCGGTCGGGAATCTCGATCGGGATGTCCACGGCCACCGGACGCGGCTGCGTGTCGAAGAGCAGCGGGAAGCCGACCACGCCGGCCAGCACCAGCACGACGGCGCCGATCAGGCGGTGCCGCGCGCGCCGGCGCATGGCGTCGATGCTCTCGGCCGGCGTTGCCGCCGCGACCGGTTCGTCGACCTTCTTGCGGTTCTTGAACAAAGCCATGGGTTGGGGGTTGTCAGCCGAGGTGTTTGGCGGCCAGGCGGGGCACGCCCTGCTGCAGGACGCCACCCACCGTGAAGAAGGATCCGAAGACCAGGATTCTATCAGCGGGGTCCGCCAGCTCGACCGCAGCCTGCAGGGCGGCCTGGGGGCTGGCATGGGTGCTGGACGGCACCTCGCGGCGGCCGGGCGTCGCCTGCCAGCGCGCCTGCAAGTCTTTCGCCGACGCCGCGCGCGGGGTCGGCAGGTCGGTGAAGTACCACCGGTCGACCAAGGGGCCGATCTTCGCGAACATCGGCGCCAGGTCCTTGTCGGCCATCGCACCGAAGACGGCGTGCGTGGTCGGATAGAAGCCCATCGCGTCGAGGTTGGCCGTGAGCGCCGCCACCGAATGCGGGTTGTGCGCCACGTCCAGCACCAGCGTCGGCTGCCCGGGGACGATCTGGAAGCGGCCCGGCAACTCCACCATCGCCAGCCCGTTGCGCACGGCCTGCGCCGTCACCGGGATCCGCTGGCGCAGGGTCTGCAGCGCGGCCAGCACGCCCGAGGCGTTGATCAACTGGTTGGCGCCGCGCAGGGCCGGATAGGCCAGGCCCGCGTAGCGGCGGCCGCGGCCGGCCCAGGCCCACTGCTGCTTGTCGCCCGAGAAGTTGTAGTCGCGCCCCAGCAGCCAGAGGTCGGCGCCGAGCGCGTCGGCGTACTGCAGCACGCTGTGCGGCGGAATCGGGTCGCTGACGATGGCCGGCTTGCCGGCGCGCAGGATGCCGGCCTTCTCGCGGCCGATGCTCTCGCGATCCGGCCCCAGCAGCTCGGTGTGGTCCAGGTCGATGCTGGTGATGATGGCGCAGTCGGTGTCGATGGCATTGACCGCGTCGAGCCGGCCGCCCAGCCCCACCTCGAGGATCGCGACATCCAGGTTGCTGGCCGCCATCAGGCCGAGGATGGCCAGGGTGGTGAACTCGAAGTAGGTCAGCGAGGTGTCCTGCCGCGCCGCTTCGACGCGCTCGAAATGCGGCAGCAGGTCGGCCTCCTTCACGATCTCGCCGGCGATGCGGCAGCGTTCCTCGAAGTGCACCAGGTGCGGCGAGGTGTAGACGCCGGTGCGCCAGCCCGCCTGCAGGCAGATCGCTTCGGTCATCGCGCAGGTCGAGCCCTTGCCGTTGGTGCCGGCCACGGTGATCACGGGGCAATCGAAGCGCAGGTTCATGCGTTCGAGCACGGCCCGCACGCGCTCCAGGCCCATGTCGATGGTCTTCGGGTGCAGCCGCTCGCAGTGCGCCAGCCACTCTTCCAGTGTCTTCATGCCCCCTATTGTCCGTGACTAAGATCACACCCATGAGCATCACCGTTTATGGCATCCCGAATTGCGACACCGTGAAAAAAGCACGGGCCTGGCTCGCGAGCGAAGGCATCGCTTACACCTTCCACGATTTCAAGAAGCAAGGCGTGCCGCCGGATCGGCTCGATCACTGGGTCGCCAGCGCCGGCTGGCAGAAGCTGCTCAATCGCCAGGGAACGACCTGGCGCAAGCTCGATCCCGCCGTGCAGTCGGCTGCCGCCGACGCGTCCGGCGCGCGCGCCCTGATGCTGGAGCAGTCCAGCGTGATCAAGCGCCCGGTGGTCGAATGGGATGCGCGAACGGTGACGGTCGGTTTCGACCCTGACGACTGGCGCACACGAAAGGCCGCGTAGCGCTGTCGCTTTTTACCCGGGCTTTACCGTAAAGCCTGGCGACCCTTTGTGGCTCTGCCTAAACTTCCGCCATCGCAGTACAACGGGCTCTCGCCATGAAGCAAACCATTCTCTTCGCCGCCCTGGGCGCAGCCGCCCTGGGAGCGAGCGCGCAGGAAGTCGGCCTCGTCGTTTCCTCGCAACCGATCGTGCAACAGGTCGCGGTGCCGCGCCAGGTGTGCAACAACCAGGTCGTGCAGTACCCGCAGTCGGGCGGCGGCGCCCTGGTCGGCGGTATCGCCGGCGCGGCGCTGGGCAGCGCGGTCGGCGGCGGCGCGGGCCACGCGGCGGCCATGGGCGTGGGCGCCATCCTGGGCGCGGTCGTCGGCAGCAACGTCGAAGCCTCGAACAACACCCGCATGGTGCCGAACTGCATCACCGAGAACACGTACGAGAACCGCACCGTCGGCTACAACGTGACCTACGAATACGCAGGCCGCCAGTACACGACGCAGATGGCCAACGACCCGGGCCGCACCGTGAACCTGAACATCGCCCCGGTCGGCGCGATGGCCGAAGGCAGCGCGAACCTGGCGCAGGGCCAGGTCGTGACGGCGCCGGCGATGCAGGGCCAGCCGCAGGTGATGCAACCCCAGGTGATGCAGCCGCAAGTCATGCAGCCGCAAGTGATGGCGCAGCAGCCGATGATGGCGCCGCCGCCGGTGGTCTATTCCGCCTACCCGTATCCGTACCCGGCGTACCCGGTGTACCCGGTGTACCGCCCGTACTACCCGCCGGTTTCGTTCAGCTTCGGCTACGTGTACCGCGGAGGCGGGCGGCACTGGCGCTGACGCGCCCCGGTGGGGTCGCTGGTCGCGAATCCACCCTCCGCGAATCCGTGCAGACGGCCTCCCTCGGGAGGCCGTTTCACTTTCAGATCGGCGTCTGGATCACCGCGCCCTTCCACAGCACCGGCCCCGCCGCCGGGCTGCCGGCGGGCACCCCGCCCTTGGCCTCCAGGGTGATGGCCAGCGCGCTCGATGCGCCCATCACCTGCTCGGCGGCCGTCATGCGCAGCACGGGCTGTTCGCCCAGCACGCCCAGCGAGCGCGGAGCCCCGCCATCGGGGATCGCCCACAGCTGCAGCGACTTGTCCGGACCTTCCTGGTACCCGCCCACGCGCTTGAGCATCAGCGTGTTGCGGCGGGGGTCGAAGGTGGCCAGCATCGCCGGCGCCGCCTTGTCGTCGGTGAGCACGGCGACATAGCGCACGTCGGGCTGCGCCGCCAGCTGCGATTGCAGCTGCGCCACGGTGGCTTGCTTGCCTTCGAGCTCGCCCCGCAGGCCGAGCGAGACGGTGACGGCCGCAACGGCGGCAACCCCGGCCACGAGCGCCGCCCCGCGCCACAGGTTGCGGGCGCGCCGCAGCAGGTCGGCCATCGGGTCGGCCGCAGGCACGGCCCGCGGCTCCGCCGCCAGCACGTTGGCGATCTTCTTCCACACCTCGGGGCTGGGCTGCTCGGACTTCTGCAGCTCGGTCATGGACATGAAACGCTCCTGCCATACGCGCGCCGTGACGCGCAGCGTCGGGCTCTGGCGCGCCATGGCCTCGAAGCGGCGCCGCGCCCCGCCGCGCAAGGTGCCCAGGGCGTAGGCCGCGGCGAGGCGGTCGACCAGTTCGGGATTCTGAAGGATGTTCATGGCGCGTCCTTCAGGCAAAGTTGGCCATGCAGCCACGCAACTGGTCCAGCCCGCGCCGGATCCAGGTCTTGACGGTGCCCAGCGGCAGCTTGAGCTGCTGCGCCAGCTCGCTGTGGCTCAGGTCGCGCAGGTAGGCCAGGGCCACCACCTCGCGCTGGCGGCCTTCCATCTTGCGCAGGCACTCGTGCAGCGCCCAGGCCTGTTCGCTCGCCTCGGCGGCGTCCATGGGATCGGCGGCGTCGCCGGCCACGGTCTCCGTCACGGCATCGTCCAGCGTCTGGTGGACGTCGGCCCGTTCGCTGGTGCGGCGGCGCAGGAAGTCCAGCGCGCGGCTGCGCACGATCATGCCCAGCCACGCCAGCGGCGGGCTGAGCGAAGCGCGGTAGTCGCCCGCCGAGCGCCAGACGGTGATGAAGGCCTCCTGGAGCACGTCTTCGGCGAAGTCGCGGTTGCCGGTGACGCGCAAGGCCAGCCCGAACAGGCGGGACGAAGTGCGGTCGTAGAGGTCGCGCAGCGCCCGCTCGCTCTGGCGCTGGCGCTCGGGGTCCGCCAGGCGGGCGCCGACGCCGTCGATCAGCGCAATCAGGTCCTGGTCGGAAGTGGTTGGTGTCATGGGCAGCATTCTGGATGCAGGAGATACGCAGGGCCAGGCCGGCCGGATTCAGTGGCGCCGCCGCCACTCGCCTAAAATTACGGGTTTCCCCCAGCCCCACCCTTATTCCATGAGCACCGAGCAACTCGCCGTCGCCTCCGTCGCGACCAAGGCCAACGTGTATTTCGACGGCAAGTGCGTCAGCCACAGCATCACGCTGGCCGACGGCACGAAGAAGTCGGTGGGGGTGATCCTGCCCGCGTCGCTGACCTTCAAGACCGGCGCCCCGGAAGTCATGGAATGCGTGGGGGGCTCCTGCGAATACAAGCTGGCCGGCTCGACCGAGTGGAAGAAGTCGGGCGCCGGCGAGAAATTCTCCGTGCCGGGCAACTCGAGCTTCGAGATCCGCACGGCCGAGGGCTACCACTACATCTGCCACTTCGGCTGAAGCGAACACCATGAGCACCATCCTCGAGAACCTGCCCCTGGGCCAGAAGGTCGGCATCGCCTTTTCCGGCGGCCTGGACACCAGCGCCGCGCTGCACTGGATGAAGAAGAAGGGCGCGATGCCCTATGCCTACACCGCCAACCTGGGCCAGCCCGACGAGCCGGACTACGACGCGATCCCGCGCAAGGCGATGGAATACGGCGCCGAGAAGGCACGCCTGATCGACTGCCGCAAGCAGCTCGCGCACGAAGGCATCGCCACCCTGCAGTGCGGCGCCTTCCACATCTCCACCGCCGGCATCACCTACTTCAACACCACGCCGCTGGGGCGCGCCGTGACCGGCACGATGCTGGTGGCGGCGATGAAGCAGGACGACGTGCACATCTGGGGCGACGGCAGCACCTTCAAGGGCAACGACATCGAGCGCTTCTACCGCTACGGCCTGCTGACCAACCCCAACCTGAAGATCTACAAGCCCTGGCTGGACCAGGCCTTCATCGACGAACTGGGCGGCCGCGCGGAGATGTCGGCCTTCATGACGGCGGCGGGCTTCGGCTACAAGATGTCCGCCGAGAAGGCCTATTCCACCGACAGCAACATGCTCGGCGCGACCCACGAGGCCAAGGACCTGGAGAACCTCAACTCCGGCATCCGCATCGTGAACCCGATCATGGGCGTGGCCTTCTGGAAGGACGACGTCGTGGTGAAAGCCGAGGAAGTGCGCGTGCGCTTCGAGGAAGGCCAGCCGGTCGCCCTGAACGGCAAGACCTTCGCCGACCCGGTCGAACTGATCCTGGAAGCCAACCGCATCGGCGGCCGCCATGGCCTGGGCATGAGCGACCAGATCGAGAACCGCATCATCGAAGCCAAGAGCCGCGGCATCTACGAGGCTCCGGGCCTGGCGCTGCTGTTCCTGGCGTATGAGCGGCTGGTGACCGGCATCCACAACGAAGACACCATCGAGCAGTACCGCGACAACGGCCGCCGCCTGGGTCGCCTGCTGTACCAGGGCCGCTGGTTCGACCCGCAGGCCATCATGCTGCGCGAGACGGCGCAGCGCTGGGTGGCGCGCGCGGTGACCGGCGAGGTGACCGTCGAACTGCGCCGCGGCAACGACTACTCGATCCTGAACACCGAGTCGCCGAACCTCACCTACGCGCCCGAGCGCCTGTCGATGGAAAAGGTGGAGAACGCCCCCTTCTCGCCCAAGGACCGCATCGGCCAGCTGACCATGCGCAACCTGGACATCACGGACACGCGGGAGAAGCTGGCGGTGTATTCGCGCGCCGGCCTGCTGGTCACGGGCGGGGATACGCCGCTGCCGTCGCTGGAGTAAGTCCAGGTCATCCCCGCGCAGGCGGGGATCCAGGACATTGGAGAAGCGGCCTGCGGGCCGCTTTTTACTTGTTGCAAGCCCTGGGTTCCCGCCTACGCGGGAAGGACGGAAATCGCTATGCTGGGTCGCCCAACAACGGAGGAGACCCCATGCGAATCGCACGCCTGTTCCTTCCTTTCGTCTTTGCCTTCCTGGCCGGCTGCGCCAGCATGCAGTCGCCAGCGTCGATTGCCATGGAGGAGTTCATGGTGCCGTCCGAGCCCGGCATCGACCTCTACGTGCGCAACAAGCACGCCGCCGGCCGCAGCGACTACAGCGGCGACAAGATCGTGCTGTTCGTGCACGGCGCCACCTACCCGGCCGAAACGGCCTTCGACCTGCAGCTCAATGGCTTGTCGTGGATGGACTACATCGTCCGCCACGGCTACGACGTCTACCTGGTCGACGTGCGTGGATACGGGCGCTCCACGCGTCCGCCGCAGATGGACCAACCCGCCGAGCGCAACGAACCGTTTGCCGGCAGTGCCACCGCGGTGAAGGACGTCGCCGCTGCCGTCGATTTCATCCGCAAGCGCCGGGGCGTCGACAAGATCAACCTGCTCGGCTGGTCATGGGGCACCACCATCATGGGCTGGTACACCGCGCAGAACAACGACAAGGTCAACAAGCTGGTGTTGTATGCGCCGCAATGGATCCGCAATACGGCGGCCCTGACCGACAGCGGCGGCAAGATCGGCGCCTACCGGCTGGTCTCCATGGACTCGGCCAAGGCGCGCTGGCTCACCGGCGTCCCCGAAGCCAAGAAAGCCGACCTGATTCCGCCCGGCTGGTTCGAAGCCTGGGCCGCCGCCACGATCGCCACGGATCCCGTGGGCGGCAAGATGAACCCGCCGATGCTGCGCGCGCCCAACGGCGTGGTGCAGGACGGCCGCGACTACTGGGGCGCCGGCAAGGCGGTTTACGATCCGGGACTGATCCGCGTGCCGACCTTCCTGGCCCATGCCGAGTGGGACGCCGACCTTCCGAGCTACATGCTCTACGCCTATTTCGACAAGCTGACCAACGTGCCTTACAAGCGCTACGTCCAGATCGGCGAAGGCACGCACACGGTCATCATGGAAAAGAACCGGATGCAGTTGTTCCGGGCAGTGCAGCAGTTCCTGGACGAGAGGCTGGAGCCAGGGCGCTGAGTGGGGTCAATCCCCACCGCCCCCGCAACCACCCCCGCCGCAACCGCCGTCCCCGCCCCCTCCGCCGTCGCCACCGCCTTCCGCGCTGCCGCCGTCGGACGACACCTCACCACCGAACCCGCCGGCGTCCCCGCTGGCGGAGCCGTCGCCGAAGCTGGTGGCGCAATGGACGGGCGCGCCGTCCGCATCGCGTGCGCCGAACAGCGCCCGGCAGTCGGGCACGTAGTGAAAGCCGTTGGCGATGGCCAGCTTGGTGTCCAGCGCGAACAGCAAGGGCAGGCGCGTCGGCTGGCGCGGGTGGATCGCCTCGTCCTTGCAGGCCCAGTACCAGGCGCGGCGCAGGCCGTCGTTGTGCGCCGCATTCGCGCCCAGCACCTCCGACGGCGTGTGGTGCAGGAAATGCCCCAGCGCCAGCGCGCACCACTCGCGATACGCCTGGGTGTGCAGGATGAACTCGTGCCACATCGCGTCGACCACGCGCGAAGGCATGGCGACGAAGCGCATCCGGCTGCGGTGGCAGGCCAGGAAGAACTGCCGCAGGCCGCGTTCGACCAGCGCGGCGTCCTTCTGCGTGAGCTGGGGATAGGTTTCGCGCAGCTTGCGCTTGAGGAACTGCGGCAGCGGCGCTTCGCGGATCACGCGCTCGCGCCGCCAGCGCAGCCAGCCGCCGAGGGCGAAAGCGGCGATTCCCACCGCGACGACGGCCGGGATCCAGCCGCGAACGCCCCGCATCAGGCCCAGGGCGACGATCACCGGCACGCTCAATAGCAGCACGCCTTGCGCCAGCCGCCCGTGGCGCAGGAGCCCCTGCTGCCAGGCCGCGAGGCTGCCGCCGCTCACACGACGACAGGCTCGGGTTCGAGCCGGATGCCGAAGCGCTCGTAGACGCTGGTCTGGATCGCCCGCGCCAGCGTGACCACTTCGCCGCCGGTGGCGCCGCCGCGGTTCACCAGCACCAGCGCCTGCTTCTCGTACACGCCGGCCTGGCCGACCGACTTGCCCTTCCAGCCGCAGGCGTCGATCAGCCAGCCCGCGGCGAGCTTCATGGTGCCGTCCGGCATCGGGTAGTGCACGATGTTCGGCTCGCGGGCGATGATGTCCTGGCACTGCTCGGGCGTCACCGTGGGGTTCTTGAAGAAGCTGCCGGCATTGCCGATCACGCGCGGATCGGGCAGCTTGGCGCTGCGGATGGCCACCACCCAGTCGTAGATCTGGCGCGCGGTGGGGTTCTCGACCTTCACTTCGGCCATCTTGCGCTGCAGGTCCAGGTAGCCGAGCACCGGCTTCCAGGGCTTGGGCAGGCGCATGCGCACGCGCAGGATCAGCGCCCGGCCGGCCAGGCCGAAGTCGCTGTCGCGCGCCGGCGAGTGCTTGAAGACCGAGTCGCGGTAGCCGAAGGCGCACTGGGAGGCGTCCAGCGTGAAGACCTTGCCGGTCTGCAGGTCGATGGCGTCCAGCGACTCGAAGCGGTCCTGCAGCTCGATGCCGTAGGCGCCGATGTTCTGCACCGGCGAGGCGCCCACCGTGCCGGGGATCAGGGCCAGGTTCTCCAGCCCGCCCAGCCCCTGCTCGATGGTCCAGGTGACGGCCTCGTGCCAGTTCTCGCCGGCGCCGAATTCCACGATGGTGGCCTTGGGCCCGTCCTCCAGGATCCGCCGCCCGGGCACCTCCACCTTGAGCACCACCGGCTTGACGTCGCCGGTCAGCACGATATTGCTGCCGCCGCCCAGCACGAACTTGGGCTCCGGGCCCAGCTCCGGATGAGCCAGGACGGCCTGGACGTCCTCCTCGCCCCGCACCCGCACCAGGGTCCGGGCCTTGGCGACGATGCCAAAGGTGTTGTGCGGCTGCAAAGACGCGTTTTGCTCGACGATCATGGGAGAATTGTGACCGAAGAGAACCCGCCACAGGGGTAGGAGAGGAACCGCAATGCCGTCATTCGATACCGTCTGCGAGCCCAACATGGTGAAGGCCAAGAACGCCGTGGAGAACACCGCCAAGGAAATCGGCACCCGCTTCGATTTCAAGGGCACGGCCGCCGCCATCGAGCTCAAGGAAAAGGAGAAGGAGATCGTCCTGACCGGCGACGCCGACTTCCAGCTGCAGCAGGTGATGGACGTGCTGCTCGGCAAGCTGACCAAGCAGGAGGTCGACGCCCGGTTCCTGGACAAGGGCGAGGTGCAGAAGATCGGCGGCGACAAGGTCAAGCAGGTGCTCAAGATCCGCAGCGGCATCGAGTCGGAGCAGGCCAAGAAGATCCAGCGCCTGATCAAGGACAGCAAGCTGAAGGTGCAGGCGGCGATCCAGGGCGACGCGGTGCGCGTCACCGGCGCCAAGCGCGACGACCTGCAGGCGGCCATGGCGCTGGTGCGCAAGGAAATGGCGGACCTGCCCCTGTCGTTCAACAACTTCCGGGATTGAGCATGAAGCGCATGGTGGCCGCCCTCGTGGCGGCGCTGGCGGGTTGCGCCTTCGCGCAGGTGGCGCTGCAGGGCATGATGGGCAACAAGGCGCTGCTGATCATCGACGGCAGCGCGCCCAAGGCGGTGGCGCCGGGCGAGTCCCACAAGGGCGTGAAGGTCCTGTCGACGCAGGGCGACCAGGCCGTGGTGGAGTTCGACGGCCAGCGGCAGACGCTGCGCGTGGGCGACGCGCCCGGCAGCTTCGGCGGCGGCGGCAGCTCGCGCGGCAGCAAGATCGTGCTCACCGCCGGCAGCGGCGGCCACTTCGTCACGCCGGGCAGCATCAACGGCCGCCAGGTGCAGTTCATGGTGGACACCGGCGCCACCGGCGTGGGCCTGAGCGTCAGCGATGCCGAACGCATCGGCCTCGACTACAAGAAGGGCCAGCCGATCCGCCTCAACACCGCCAACGGCCAGGCCCAGGGCTGGCTGGTGCGCCTGAATTCCATCCGCATCGGCGACGTGGAAGTGTTCGACGTGGAAGCGGCCGTGTCGCCCGGCGGCATGCCTTACGTCCTGCTCGGCAACAGTTACCTCAGCCGCTTCCAGATGCGCCGCGACAACGACCAGCTGGTGCTGGAACGCCGCTTCTGAGCGCCGCGCCTTTGCCCGACTCCCGCTTCGACGAAACCGACACGCGGCGTCCCGTCGTCCAGCCCGAATCCGCGTTCGGGCCGCTGCAGTCGCGGGTGTTCCGCATGCTGTGGTTCACCTGGCTGGCCGCCAACACCTGCATGTGGATGAACGACGTGGCATCGGCCTGGCTGATGACGTCGCTGGGGCCCTCGCCGCTGTGGGTCGCGCTGGTGCAGAGCGCCTCGACGCTGCCGGTCTTCGTGCTGGGCATTCCCAGCGGCGCGCTGGCCGACACGGTGGACCGCAAGCGCTACTTCATGTTCACGCAGTTCTGGGTGGCGATCGTGGCCACGGTGCTGTGCGTCGTGATCGTCACCGACCACCTCACGGCGCCGCTGCTGCTGGCGCTGACCTTCGCCAACGGCGTCGGCCTGGCGATGCGCTGGCCGGTGTTCGCGGCCATCATTCCCGAGGTGGTGAGCCGGCCGCAGCTGCCCCAGGCGCTGGCGCTGAACGGCATCGCGATGAACGCCTCGCGCATCATCGGGCCGCTGGCCGCCGGCGCGCTGATCGCCAGCGCGGGGAGCGCCTGGGTGTTCGTGCTGAATGCGGCGCTCTCCATCGTGGCCGGCCTGGTGATCTGGCGCTGGCGGCGCGAGCACCGCGAAAGCCCGCTCGGGCGCGAGCCGCTCACCAGCGCCATGCGCGTGGGCGTGCAGTACGTCTGGCAATCGAGCCGCATGCGCGCCCTGCTGGTGCGCATCGCGATCTTCTTCCTGCACTCCACGGCCGCCATGGCGCTGCTGCCGCTGGTGGCGCGCGCCCTGCCCGGCGGCTCGGCCGGCACTTTCACCCTGCTGCTGGCGTCGATGGGCGTGGGCGCCATCATCGCGGCTGTCCTGATGCCGCGCATCCGGGCCTGGCTGCCGCTGCAGAAGCGCGTGGCCGTGGGGACGATGGTGCAGTCGGCCGCGATGCTGGTGGTCGCCTTTTCGCCGACCATCTGGCTGTCGGTGCCGGCCATGGTGTTCTTCGGGGTCTGCTGGATCACGGTGGCGAACTCGCTGACCGTCGCCGCGCAGATGGCGCTGCCCGACTGGGTGCGCGCGCGCGGCATGTCGATCTACCAGATGGCCTTGATGGGCAGCACGGCGCTCGGCGCCGCCGTCTGGGGCCAGGTCGCCACCGTCAGCAACATCCACGAGGCCCTGGCGATCGCCGCGGTGAGCAGCGTGGTCGTGATGGCGCTGGCGCAGCGCTTCGTGGTGGACCGCGGCACCGAGGAAGACCTGACGCCCAAGCCCGGCGTGCTCAAGGTGCCGGAGATGATCGAGCCGCCGCGGCCCGGCCGCATCCAGCTGCGGGTGGAGTACCGCATCGATCCGGCGCGCACGGAAGAATTTCTGGCCCTGATGCAGGAGAGCCGCCGCGCCCGCCTGCGCCAGGGCGCGCTCGACTGGCAGCTGCTGCACGACCTGTACGACCCCGCGCACTACGTCGAACAGATCATCGATGCGTCGTGGACGGAGCACCTGCGCCGCTTCGACCGGGTGACGGCGGATGACGTGAAGCTGCGGGACCTGCGGCTGTCGTTCCACGTCGGGGACGCGCCGCCCCTGGTCACGCGCTACCTCATCGAACAGGAGTAAGGTGGGTTCGCGCAGCGACCCCGCCATTCCTCACTCGCTCGCCTCCTCCCCATCCGCCCCGCACAAGTCCCGCAGCTTGTGCAAAGCGCCGAACAGCGCGCGCCGCTCCACCGGCGACAACTGCCGGATGAAAGCCGCCTGCCGCTTGCGCGCCACCGGCATCACCTGCCGATAGAGCGCCAGGCCTGCCTTCGTCACCACGCAGGTCACCTTCTTCGCCGCTTCGCTGCGCATGTCCAGCAGGCCGCGCTCCTGCATGGCCCGCAGCGTCCGGCTCAACTGGCCCTTGTCGGTGGCCGAGCGCACGGTGAGTTCGGCAAAAGGGAGCTCGCGCGCCTCCGCCAGCACCGAGAGCACGCGCCACTCGGGCATGGTCAGGCCGAACTCCCCGGTGTACTGCAGCGTGACCGTGCGCCGCAGCGCATTGCCGGTCGTCACGACCAGCGTGGTCAGGAAATCGTTGACCAGCAGGCCACGGCCGTCCTCGTCCAGGTCGTCCCAGGGGCTGGCTTGCTGCGTGCTGTCGTCGGTCGGGGGCATGGAGGGGGCGGATTGTTCCACAGGTGAGATTTGTCCCAGGCAGCTGCAAGGATACCTCTTGTTGACATGTCAACACAGGCCTAGGATGCGCGTGTTGACCAATCAACACAACTGGAGAGCACCCATGCACGCATCCCGTCGACAGCTGGCGCTTGGCGCCCTTGCCCTGGCCTGCGGCCTGGCCCTCGCGCCGGCCTCCGCCCAGACCGCGTACCCGGCCAAGCCGATTTCCATCGTGGTTTCCTACCCGCCGGGCGGCGACACGGATGCCATCGCGCGCATGTTCGCCGAGAAGCTGTCGCAGCGTCTCCACCAGTCGGTGATCGTCGACAACCGCCCGGGCGCCGGCGGCACGATCGGCAACAGCTACGTCGGCCGTGCCGCGGCGGACGGCTACACGCTGCTGTTCACGCCCAACCCCTTCACGACGGCGCCGATGGTCATGGGCCTCGCACCCGCCGCCAGCTACGACGTTCTGAATGGCTTCGAGCCGATCATCAAGACCGCCACCCAGCCGCTGCTGCTGGTGGCCAACCCCGGTGCGGGCGTGAAGTCGGTGCCGGAACTGGTCGCCGCCGCCAAGTCGGGCAAGACTCTCAGCTACGCCAGCCCCGGCGCCGGTTCGCCGATGCACTTCGCGGGCGAATGGCTCAATCGCAGCGCCGGCGTGAAGCTCTCGCACGTGCCTTACCGCGGCGTCGGCCCCTCGGTGACCGACGTCGTCGCGGGCCACGTCAACACCGCTTGGGTCACCATCGGCGCGGTTTCGCAATACGTGAGCACCAACCGCTTGGTGCCGCTGGCCATCGGCGACGCCAGGCGCAGCAAGCTGGCGCCCAACGTGCCCACGCTGGTGGAGTCGGGCTACAAGGACGTGGTGGTCGGCGCCTGGAACGGCTTCTTCGCGCCCAAGGGCACGCCCAAGGAGATCGTGACGCTGCTCAACACGCACCTGAACGCGATCCTGAAGGAACCGGAAGTCGTGGAGAAGCTCGCCACCTACGGCGCCGAGCCGGCCGGCGGCGCGCCCGAAGTGCTGCAGCGGACCAATGCCGAGGAATACGCGCAGATGGGCAAGCTGATGAAGGAACTGGGCATCAGCGCCTCCAACTGAGACCCGCGATGACTGCCTCCACGCTCGGCACCGCGGTGCCCCAGGTCAACGCCCGCGCCAAGGTGCTGGGCCGCGCCCAGTACACGGGCGACCTCCAGCTGCCGGGGATGCTGCATGCCAAGGTGCTGCGCAGCCCCTGGCCGCATGCGCGCATCGTCCGCATCGACGCCACCGAGGCGCTGGCGCTGCCCGGCGTGAAGGCGGTGATCACCGGCGAGGACGGCCCGCAGGTGCCCTGGGGCGTGCACAAGAAGGAGCGCCTCACCTTCGCCCGCGGCATGGTGCGCTTTGCCGGCGAGGAAGTCGCCGCCGTGGCCGCCGTGAGCGAGGAGATCGCCCGCGACGCGCTCGACCTGATCCAGGTCGAGTACGAGGAGCTGCCCCCCTTGCTCACGCCGGAAGCGGCGCTCGCGGCCGACGCGCCGCACGTGCACCCCGGCCGCAGCGACAACGTCGCGCACGACATCCGCTACGAGCGCGGCGACGTCGATGCGGCCTTCGCCCAGGCGCACCTGGTGCACGAAGCGACTTACACCACGCATGCCCAGTACCCGGGCTACATGGAACCCATGGCCACGGTGGCGACGGTCGATGCCGACGGCCGCCTGCAGGTGTGGACCTCCACCCACTCGGCGCACCTGGTGCGGGCACGCCTGGCCGCGGTGCTGGAACTGCCGGTGACGCAGGTGCGCGTGATCCAGGCCACCACCGGCGGCGGCTTCGGCGGCAAGATGATCGAGGACGCCAACAGCCTGGTCGCCGGCGCGCTGGCGCTGCGCACCCGCCGGCCGGTGCGGGTGGTCAACAACCGGCTGGAAGATTTCCTGGCCGCGCCGTCCAGCGTGCCGGAGCGCATCACGCTCAAGCTGGGCATGGACCGCGCCGGCCGCATCGTCGCCAAGGACGTGCGCATCGTCGCCGACTGCGGCGCCTACAGCGGCCTGGCGCCGGAGGTGATGCACGTGAGCGCCATGCGCAGCGACAACATGCACCGCAACGCCAACGTACGCTCGCACGCCACCCTGGCGTACACCAACACGCCGCCGCACGGCGCCTTCCGCGGCTTCGGCGGCACCCAGATGCAGTTCGCGCTGAACAGCCACATCGACACGATGGCGCGCAAGCTCGATCTCGACCCGGTGCAGGTGCACCGCATCAACGCGATCGAGGCCGGCGAGACCTCGGTGCACGGCTGGAAGATCGGCAGCACCGGCCTGCAGGAGTGCCTGTCGCAGTGCGTCGACGCGATCGGCTGGAACGACAAGCGCGGCCGCGGCGCGCGCCAGGGCGCCAAGCGGCGTGGCGTCGGCATCGCGGCAGCCATGCACGTGAGCGGCAACCGCACCATCGGCAACTGGGACGGCTCCAGCGTGATGGTGAAGATCAACGAGGACGGGCGCGCCATCATCCACTGCAGCGAGGCCGACGTCGGCCAGGGCGCGCAGACCATGCTGTGCCAGGTGATCGCGCACGAGCTCGACATCCCGCTGGCGCACGTGCACATCACCCTGCCCGACACGGATTCCTCGCCCTGGGCCATCGGCACGCTGGCCTCGCGCGTCACCATCGTCGCCGGCAACGCCGCCATCGTCGCCGGGCGCCTGGCGCGCGACAAGCTGGTGGCGCAGGCCGCGCTGATGCTGCAGGTGGACGCGTCCGAACTGGAATGCGCGAACGGCACGGTGCGACTGAAGGCCGACCCGGCACGCAAGCTGACCCTGGCCGAACTCGCCCGCAATCACATCTGGAAGCACGGCGGCGAAGGCATCCAGGTCACCGGCAGCTGGGACGCCCAGACCACCATGTTCGACAAGCAGACCATCATGGGCAACATCTCGCCGGCCTACTCCTTCGCGGCGCAGGCGGTCGAGGTGGAAGTCGACACCGCCACCGGCCAGGTGACGCTGGTCGACAGCTTCGTCTCCGACGATTGCGGCAAGGCCTTCAACCCGCTGGCGGTGCACGGCCAGAGCAACGGCGCCGCGGCGCAGGCGATCGGCTGGACGCTGTACGAGCAGCTGGTGCTGGAAGACGGCCGCATCGCCAACGGCAACTTCGCCGACTACACCATGCCGACGCCGGACGCCTTGCCCATGCTGCGCAGCGGGATCGTGGAGTCCATCGACCCGAACGGGCCTTACGGCGCCAAGGGCGCCAGCGAGTGCGCGATCCTGCCCGGCGCCGCGGCGATCGCCAACGCGGTGTTCGATGCCGTCGGCGTGCGCATCACCGACCTGCCGATCACGCCCGAGAAGGTGCTGGCGGCGCTGCGTGCGCGGGAGGCCGGCCATGCGTGATTTCGACTTCCTGCAGCCCGCGACGGTGGCGGAAGCCAGCCGCATGCTGGCCGACCTGGTCGACGAGGTGCGCGTGATGGCGGGCGGCACGGCCCTGATGCTGGCGATGCGCCAGCGCATGGTGACGCCGACGCACATCGTGTCGGTGGCCAAGCTCGAAGCCTTGCGCGGCATCTCCTTCGATCCGAAACACGGCCTGCGCATCGGCGCCTTGTGCAAGCACAGCGACGTTGCGCGTTCGGAAATCGTGCAGAAGCACTATCCGGTGCTCGCGGCGATGGCGGCACAGGTCGCCAACCCGCAAGTGCGCAACCAGGGCACGCTCGGCGGCAACCTCTGCTACGCCGACCCGGCGACCGATCCGCCCGGCTGCCTGATGGCGCATGGCGCGCAGGTGGTCCTCGGCAGCGCGCGCGGCGAGCGCGTGCTGGCCGTCGAGGAGTTCCTGGTCGACTACTACGTGACGGCGCTGGAGCCGGACGAACTGGTCACCGAGATCCGCGTGCCGGCGCCGGTGCCCGACAGCAGCGGCCACTACACGCGCTTCCTGCGCACGGCCGCCGAACACCGGCCCCTGGCCAGCGTGTCGCTGGTGACGCGCCGCGACGGCGCGCTGTGCCGCGAGGCCAGGCTGGTGGTCGGCGCATCGGTGGCCGTGCCGCATCGGCTGGCGCGCGCCGAGGACTTCCTGCGCGGCAAGCAGGTGACGCGGGAGGTGGCCGCCGAAGCCGCCGCCATCGTCGCCGAAGACATCACCCCCATTTCCGACATCCGCGGCTCGGCCGACTACCGCCGCGACATGGTGCGCGTCGTGGCCCGCCGCACCATCGCCGGCCTGTTCGGCGTGGAAGGAGAACCTGCATGAGCAAGCATTGCATCGCCCTCGTCGTCAACGGCGAGCGGCAGGAAGCGGAAGTCCCGGCGCGGCGCATGCTGTCGGACTTCCTGCGCGACGACCTGCACCTCACCGGCACCAAGCGCGGCTGCGAGACCGGCACCTGCGGCGCCTGCTCGGTGCTGGTCGACGGCGAAGTGGTGAAGTCCTGCCTGTCGCTGGCCGTGCAGGCCGACGGCTGCAGCGTCACCACGGTGGAAGGCCTGGCGCAAGGCGAGCGGCTGCATCCGCTGCAGGAAAGCTTCATGCAATGCGGCGGCCTGCAATGCGGCTACTGCACGCCCGGCTTCCTGATGGCGTCGTGCACCCTGCTCGCGCGCAACCCGAGGCCGACCGAGGAAGAAGTGCGGCACGGCCTGGGCGGCAACCTGTGCCGCTGCACCGGCTACAGCCAGATCGTGGAGTCCGTGCTGGACGCGGCGGAGAAGATGCATGGAAATTGAGAAGACCCTGGACATTCCCGCGCCGGCCGCGCGGGTGTGGGAGCTGCTGCTGGACCCGCAGGTGATGGGCCGCACCGTGCCCGGGATGCAGTCCATCGAGGTGGTCAGCCCCACCGAGTACAAGGCGCTGATGGCGGTGAAGATCGCCTTCGTCAGCGCGAAGTTCAAGCTGAAGACGACGATCGTGGAGCAGCGCGCGCCGCACTACCTGCGCGCCGAAGGCACGGGCGAGGACGCTTCGGTGGCCAGCTCGCTCAAGCAGCAAAGCGAGATGTTCCTCGGCGAGCGCGCGGACGGCACGACCGAGCTGCGGATCAAGGTCAAGGTCGACGTGCTGGGGCGCCTGGGCAGCTTCGGCCTGAGCGTGATGAAGACGAAGGCCGACCGGATGTGGGACGAGTTCGGCCAGAACCTCGTTCGCGAGCTGGGCCCCAAGGTGGAAGCCCCGTCGGCACCCGCGCCCGCGCCGGCGAAGGTCGAGGCGGTGGTCGTCGAGGCGCCGAACCTGCAGCCGGCGGCTCCGGGTTGGCTTCAGCGGCTGCTGGCGGGTTTGTCGCGGCGCAGGGCTCCCGCCAACGAACGCAGCATCCGCATCGAGATCCAGCGCGAAGGGACGACGGTGACCGTGCACTGGCCGCTCGAAGCGGCCAACGAGTGCGCGGCCTTGTTGAAGGAACTGATGCGCGCCTGACGGCCGCCGCCGGTCACGACCCGGCCACGCCCCCGGGCAGCGTCGGATCGTCGCTGTGGGCGCGCTCGTAATCCTCGACGAGCCGCTCCCAGATCGCCTCCAGCTCGTAGCTGACCGAGCGCGCCAGGCCGTCGAGATCCGGGAACAGCGTGGCGTAGGTGACGTTCATGCGGTACAGCGCGCGCATCGCCTCCTCGCGCATGGCGGCCGACAGCACGAACTGCGTGAGCAGGTTCTCCGAGCCGCCATAGCAATCGAGGATGGCATCCAGCGGCTTGTCCAGCACGCCGGGCAGCACGAACAGTCCCGACTGCGCGACCAGGCGGCTGTCCATCTCCGAGGGCTCGCCGAACCAGATCACCGGCAACCGGTTGCCGGCGAAGTACGCGTCGAAATTGCCGGGCACGCGCGGGTCGATCTTGGTGCGCGTGAGCGAGGGGTCGAAGGACGGCGCGCCGTGCCACAGCGCCGGCGTATTCAGGGCGAACACGGCGACGTCGTGGGTCGCGCTTTCCAGGGCGAAGAAGGCCGCGACGAAAGGCGACTTGGTGAAGTCCAGCAGGCGCGTGGAGGCGCCGTGGTGCTGCATCAGCGCGAGGCAGCGGAGGTCGTCCTCGAGCGCCGCGCGGTCGTGCAGGTAGACGTGGGCCTTGCGCCGGAAGATGCGCATGGCCCGCGCCTCGCGCAGCGGCCAGAGCCGGGAATCGGGCGAGAACTGCTGCAGCCGGCGCGACAGCGAGGGCACCAGCGGCCATTCCAGCGACACGTGGCCGCGGAAGGCCCAGCCCTCCAGCGCATCGGTCTGCGCCACGAACTCCGACCAGCGCTCCAGGCGGATGACTTTCATCACCCGATCTTAGCCGCGCTGCCGTCAGAAGATGTGGCGAATCCCCGCCTCGTAGCCGTTCGAGTTGCCCCCCAGCGTGGTGCCCGGCGCGGCCAGGCCCTGCACGCCGATCGAGCGCTGCGCGCCGTCGCTGTTGCTCACGTGCGCCACGGTCGCATAGAGCTGCGTGCGGCGCGACAGGTTGTAGCCGTAGCCGATGGCGAACTTGGTCCAGTCGGCGTTGCTGTTGCTGGTGTCGTAGCGGCTCGCCTGCGCGCGCACTTCGCCCGGCCCCACCGGCGCGACCACGCCCAGTTCCAGCGCCGTGATCTTCACGCCGTTCTTCTGCTCGGTGGCCCACAGCAGCGAAGGCCGCGCGATGCCGAAGTCGTAGGAAATGCCGGCGTTGTGGATCTTCACGTTGTCGGCTGCCGTCGCGCCCTTCAGCTCGCCGGTGGCCGCCGCCAGGTTCAGCACCTTGCTGCGCCAGCCGCCGCGCACGCCCCAGTACTTGCCTTGCCTGGGAGCGCCGGACGGCTGCTCGCTCGGCGTGTACTGCAGCTGGCCGTAGAAGCCGCCCAGGTTCGCCGGCAGGAAGTAGCTGATCGCGTTGCTCACCTGGATGGGCGCGCCCTGCATGATGAAGGCGTTGTTGCCGCCGACGCCGTTGGTGAGGAAGGGGTCGAAGATCAGCGTGTTGAGGAAGGTCGCAGCGTCGTCGCGACCGAGGCGCAGCTCGCCCCAATGGGCGCCGGACAGGCCCACCGTGGCGCGACGGTTGAAGTTCAGGCCGCCGGCCAGGCCCTTGCCGATGCCGGTATCGACATCCAGGCCCGCCTCCAGCCAGAAGCTGGCTGCCAGGCCGCCACCGAGATCCTCGGTGCCGCGAAAGCCGAGCCGGCTGATGTTGGCGCCGCCGGTGGACACGCCGGTGCGCGAGGTGTCGGTGCCGGTGAGGTGCGCGATGCCGACGTCGACGACGCCGAACAGGGTGAGGGACGATTGGGCAAAAGCTCCGCTTGCCGCGCCGGCCAGCGCCAGCGCGATCAGTTTCTTCTTCAAGTTTTTCTCCGGGGGTTTACAAATCCAGTACGAGTCGCTCGCTCTTGCAGCCGCCCACGCAGACCATCATGGTCTTGTTGCTCGCGCGCTCGGCCGGGCTCAGCACCGAGTCGCGGTGGTCCGGGGTGCCTTCCAGCACGCGGCTCTCGCAGGTGCCGCAGACGCCTTCCATGCAGCTGTACTCCACGTGCACGCCTTCGTCGATGATGGCCTGCAGGATGCTCTTGGCCGGCGTGATCTGGATGACCTTGCCGCTGCGCTTCAGCTCCACGCTGAAGGTCTCGCGCGCATCGCTGGCAGCCTTCACTTCCACGGGTGCGAAGCGCTCGATGTGCGCGTTGGCGTAACCGAGCGACTCGCAGGTCTGCACGAAGCCGTCCAGCATCACCGCCGGGCCGCAGGCGTAGTAGTGCGCCTGCGCGCCCTGCTCCACGCGCGCCAGCAGCCGGCGCAGGTCGGGCGGGCCGCCCTGCTCGTCGTCGAAGTGCAGCGTGAGCGGCACGCCCAGGGCATGCACTTCGTCGAGGAAGGCCGCGCTGGCCCGCGAGCGGGCGAACAGCATCAGCTCGAAGGGCCGGCCCAGCGCCTTCAGGCGGCGCGCCATGCACAGGATGGGCGTGATGCCGATGCCGCCCGCCACCAGCACCGTGTAAGGCGCGTCCTCGTGCAGCGGGAAGTTGTTGCGCGGCGCCGAGATGTCCAGCTTCTGGCCGACCCGCAGCGTGTCGTGCACGTAGCGCGAGCCGCCGCGGCTGGCGCGGTCGCGCAGCACGCCGATCACGTAGCGGTGCCGCTCGCCGACCGGGTTGACCAGCGAGTAGTTGCGGATCAGGCCATTGGCCAGGTGCAGGTCGATGTGCGCGCCGGCGTCGAAGGCGGGGAACTCGCCGCCGCCCACGGGGCGCAGCTCGACCCCCATCACGCCGTCGGCCTCGTGCCGCATCGTGTGGACGAAGGCTTGCAGCATCGTCATGGCTTCAGCCCGCCGTGGCCCCGAGCTGCTCGGTCGCCAGTTGCTTGAGCACGCGGCGCAGGCGCACCAGGCCGATGTCGTGCTGGTACAGGTGCTCGTACTGGTCGGCGTCCGGCTCCATGTCCTCCAGCATCACGCGGTCCTGCTCCAGCACGTGCCAGTGGCGTGCCTCCAGCCGGTTGCGGTACAGGAAGCGCCAGGTGTCGCGCATCCAGCCGCTCACCTTGCGGCTGCGCCAGAAGAACACGGCCGCCATGTTGGGCGCGATCGGCGTGAAGCTGCCGACGATGCTGAAGCTGCCGCCCGGGCCGCCGGTCTTCGGATAGGGAATCGCAAGCCGCATCCAGTGGATGTTGGTGCTGCCCCATTCGGTCCAGTCGAAGTTGACGCCTTTCTGCCCGGTCTTCTCGAACACGAAGCCGGCGTCGGTGGGACGGATCTGGAACTGCGCGGTGTTCTCGCCCTCGGCCATCGAGTGCGACTGCTTGTGCAGGAAGGTCCCGTGCATCGGGTCCATCACGTTGTCCATCACGTAGCGGTAGTCGCCTTTCCACTCCGTGTAGCAGAGGAAGTGCGAGTACTCGGGGCTTTCCAGCTCCTCGGGCAGTTCCAGCGGCGGCGGGGTGTCGATGTTCTCGTCGCTGTTGAACAGGAACACGGCACCGTGCCGTTCCTGCACGTGGAAGGACAGCGTGGGGCGCGACCCTTCCAGCTTGCAGCCGGGGCTGCCGGGCACCTTGGTCACCGTGCCGTCGCAGCGCACTTCGACGCCGTGGTACGGGCAGGCCAGGCGGTCGCCGAGCACTACGCCTTGCGACAGCGGCGCGCCGCGGTGGGGGCAGCGGTCTTCCAGCGCATGCAGCTTGCCGGCGCCGTCGCGCCAGAGGGCGATCTTGCGGCCGAGGCGGCGCAGCGCGACCGGCTTTTCCTTGACGAAGCCGGAGGGGCAGATCGGGTACCAGAGGTTCTTCAGGCCCACTTCGAGCAGGGCATCGACGGGATCGGCGGCCTGGGCAATCTTGATCGGGATCATGGTACTTCTCTCCTTCAGGCGCCCAGGCGCGCCATCAGGGCGCAATAGGACGATTCGGTCCAGGGCTGGCCGTTCTCGGCCGAGGGGCCGGTGCGGTTCAGGTAGCCCACCAGGCCGGGCAGGTCGTGGATGCCTTCGGCGAAGGCGCGCTCGATGGCGTCGCCCAGCAGGTCCTCGAACTGCGTGGCCGGGCGCTGCTTGGCTTGCTCGGGCTGCAGGTAGCGGTCTTGAGTCATGGTGTGTCGCCTCGCGTCTTCAGTCGGCCGAGATGCCGAAGTCCTTGATGATCTTGCCGAAGCGGGCGTTGTCGTCCGCGGTGGTCTTCGCCAGGCGAGCCGGTTCGCCGCCCGCGGGCAGCGCGCCGAACACCTTCATCTTGGCGACGACGTCGGGCATCTTCAGGATCTCGTTCATGTGCGTGTTGAGCGTCTTCTGGATCTCGGGCGGCAGGCCCTTGGGCGCCAGCAGGCCCTGCCAGGCGCCGACCTCGACGTCCTTCACGCCCAGTTCGGCCAGCGTCGGCACGTTGGGCGCGAGCGGCGAACGCTGCTTGTCGGCCACGGCCAGCACGTGCACCTTGCCGCCGGCGACGTAGGGCTCCACCGGGCCCCAGGTGATGAAGGTCAGCGGAATGTGGCCGCCCAGCACGTCGTTGACGGCCGGCGCAACGCCGCGGTACGGCACGTGGGACACCTTGACGCCCGCCGACTTGTTGAACAGCTCGCCCAGGATGTGCATCGGCGAGCCGCTGCCCGGGCTGGCGTATGACATGGGCTTGCTGCGCGCGGTAGACAGCAATTCCTTCATGTCCTTGGGACCGGTGGCGCTCGAGACCAGGAACAGCGGCTGGGTGGCGGTCTGGATGATGGGCGTGAAGTCGGTCAGCACGTCATAGGCGTTGCCGGAACCGGTCTTCACCACCAGTGTGGCGATGGAGAGCGTGCTGGGCGCCATCAGCAGCGTGTAGCCGTCGGCGGGCGCCTTGGCGACGAAGCTGCTGCCGATGATGCCGCTCGCGCCCGGCTTGTTGTCGACGATGACCGGCTGGCCGAGGCGCTGCGTGAGCTTCTCGGCGTACAGGCGCGCCATCGCATCGGTGTCGCCGCCCGCGGGATAGGACACGACGATGGTGATCGGCTTGCTGGGCCAGTTGCCCTGCGCGAAAGCGGCAGGGGCAAGGCAAAGGGCGGCGGCGAGCGCCAGGAGGTGACGGCGATGCGATTTCATGGACCTTCCTTGTCGGCGCCTTATTGCGCCTCGATCTTGCGGGTGCGGATGATGGGAGCCCAGGTCGCCGTCTCCTTGCGGATCAGGTCGCCGAAGGCGCCGGTGGTGACGAGCCAGGCATGCAGGCCCTGCTGCTCCAGCCGCGCCTGGTTGGCGGGCGTGGTCAGGATGCGGTTGATGTCCTTGGCCAGCTGTTCGACGACGGCGGGCGGGGTGGCCTTGGGCGCGAGCACGCCGTACCACGAGGTGACGGCGATGCCGGGCACGCCCGCTTCGGCCAGCGTGGGCACGTTCGGGATGTTCGGGTCGCGCGTGGCATCGGTCACGGCCAGCGGACGCAGCTTGCCGGCCTGGATGTGCGGCAGCAGCACCGGCAGGTTGCCGATGATCATCGGCACGGTGCCGCCCAGCACGTCGTTCAGGCCCGGGCCCGAGCCCTTGTAGGCCACGTGCAGGAAGTCGGCGCCCGCCTGCTGGCCCAGGAGTTCGCCGGCCAGGTGCAACTGGCTGCCGACGCCGGGCGTGGCGTAAGCGACGCTGTTCGGCTTGGCCTTGGCCAGCGTCACCAGTTCCGCGATGGTCTTGGCCGGCACCGCGGGGTTCACGGCAACCACGTTGGCGGCGCGCGCCAGCGAGCTCACCGGCGCGAAGTCGCCCAGGATGTTGAGGCCCGCGGCCGGCATCAGCGTCGGGTTGATGGTCAGGTTGCCGGCCGGGATCACCAGCAGCGTGTGGCCGGTGGGCACCGAGCGCTTGACCTGGTCGATGCCGATGTTGCCGGCCGCGCCCGGCTTGTTCTCCACGATCGCGGTCTGCTTGTATTGCGCCGCCAGGCCGTCGGCCAGCATGCGCGCCAGCGTGTCGACCGGGCCGCCGGGCGGGAATGGCGCGACGATGGTGAAGGGCTTGGTCGCGAGGGCGGCCACGTCCTGCGCCTGCACGGCGGGGACGCAGGCCAGCGCGGCCAGCGTGAAGGGGAGGAGGAATTTGCGCATGGGTGTCACTTCTTGTCGGTGATGAACTTGCCGGTCGGCGCTTCCGCCGATTTCTGGCGGCGGGTGTTGCCGTCGATGCCGCCGTCGATGGCCCACTCGGCGAACACGGTGGGGCCGGGCTCGAACTCGCGCGGCTGCCAGTCGCCGGTGAGCTGGTCCTCGTCGGCGTAGTACTCCACCAGCGCGCCCGCCGGGTTCTTGAAGTACCAGAAGTAGGCCGAGGAGATCGGGTGCCGGCCCGGGCCGAGCTGGGTGTCCCAGCCGCAGCGCGAGATGTGCAGGCCGCCGCCGAACACCTCGTGGATGTCGCGCACGGTGAAGGCCACGTGGTTCAGGCCGGCATGCCTGTCCGGGCGCTGCAGCAGGAACAGGTCGTGGTGGCCGCCCTCGGGCGCACAGCGCAGGAAGGCGCCCTTGCCCGGGTAGCGGTCGGAGGCGGTGAAACCGAAGTTCCCGGTGTAGAACTTCTCGCAGGCGGCCACGTCCTTGACGAAGAAGACCACGTGGCCCACTTCGATCGGCTGCGCGCGCTCGTAGGCGGGCGCGGCCTGGTTGACGCGGCCCTTGCGGTTCCAGGTGTTGTAGTCGGCGCTCTGGACGTCGACGTCGTGCTTCTTCGTCACCTGGAAGCGCACGGCCAGGCCGTTGGGGTCGGTGCAGCCGATGCGGCCGCCCTGCTCCACAAAGCCCGGTTGCTTCGCGATGCGCTGTGCGTAGGTGACGAGGTCGGCCTCGCTCTCCACGCCCCACACCACTTCGCGCAGGGTCGGGCCGCTTTCCATCGCCGGCGGCAGGTCGGCGCGGGTGCTCGCGGCCACGATCACTCGGCCGCCGTTCAGGGTTTCGAACACGAGGCGGTCCGCCTCCTCCGCCACCAGCTTCAGGCCCCAGTCCTGGAAGAAGCGCTTGCTGGTGGCGAGGTCGTCCGCGCCGTAGGTGATTTCGTCGATGCCGAGGGTGGCCATGGCTTGTCTTTCAGTTCGCCCAGGCGATCGGGTTGGTGTTGAGGCCCCAGTACAGGCTCTTCTGCTCCATGTACTGCTGGATGCCGAGGCGGCCCTTCTCGCGGCCCAGGCCGCTGTCGCGCCAGCCGCCGAACGGCGTGGAAATGGAGAACTGCTTGTAGGTGTTGATCCAGACGGTGCCGGCCTGCACCGCGCGGCCGATGCGCCAGGCCTTCTGGTAGTCGCGCGTCCAGATGCCGGCGGCCAGCGCATACACGCTGTCGTTGGCCTGCCGCAGCAGGTCCTCTTCGTCGTCGAAAGGCATGGCCACCAGCACCGGGCCGAAGATCTCTTCCTGGCAGATGCGGTCGCTGTTCTTCAGGCCGGCCAGGATGGTGGGCAGGTAGTAGTTGCCCTTGTCGTACAGCGCGCCTTCGGGCCGCTTGCCGCCCGTGAGCAGCTGGCCACCCTCGGAGCGGCCCAGCGCCACGAAGCTCTCGATGGTCTCGCGGTGCTTGGCCGTGATCAGCGGGCCCATCTGCGTGCGCTCGTCGGCCGGGTCGCCCACGCGCAGCGCCGCGGCCCTGGTCGCCAGCTTGTCGAGGAAGCCCTCGTACAGCTTGCGCGCCACGAACAGGCGCGAGCCGGCGATGCAGGACTCGCCCGAGGAGCTGAAGATTCCGTACAGCACGCCGTTGACGGCGTGATCGAGGTCGGCGTCTTCCAGCACCATGGTGGCCGACTTGCCACCGAGCTCCAGCGACACCGGCATCATCTTGTCGGCGGCGATGCGGGCGATGTGCTTGCCGGTGGATGTGCCGCCGGTGAAGGAGACACGCTTGACCAGCGGATGCTTGGTGATGGCGTCGCCGATCACCGAGCCTCGGCCAGGCAGCACGCTGACCATGCCGCGCGGCACGCCGGCTTCTTCGCAGAGCGCGGCAAGTTCCAGCGCCATCAGCGGCGTGACTTCGGCGGGCTTGATCACCACGGCGTTGCCGGCAGCCAGCGCCGGTGCGAGCTTCTGCGCTTCGCTGGCGATGGGCGAGTTCCACGGCGTGATCGCCGCGACCACGCCCATCGGCTCGAACACGCTCATGGTGAAGAAATCGCCGCGCGACGGCGTCATCGCTTCTTCCATCGTCTCCAGCGCGGCGGCGAAGAACTGGAAGGTGCCGGCGGCGCTGGCGACCAGGTTGCGCGTCTCGGGGATCGGCTTGCCGTTGTCCAGGCGCTGGCGCTGCGCGAGCGGCTCGGCCCGTTCGCGGATCAACGCCGCGACGCGATGCAGGACGGCGGCGCGCTCGTGCGGCTTGCGCTGCGCCCAGCCGCTGGTGCGGAAGGCGTGGTCGGCGGCGGCGATCGCCTCCTCCACGTCGGCCTGGCTGGGCGCGCGCAGGCGCGCGACCACTTCGCCGGTGGCGGGATAGAGCGTGGCGCCCTCGTCGCCGCGGCCCAGGCGCCGTTCGCCGGCGATGAAGAGGGGCAGCAGTTCCTTCGAATCGGTGACCAGCATCTCGGTCTCCTCAGATGGCCAGCGCGCGGCCGCGGTTGGCCAGGGCGCGCACCACGCTGAACACCGTCAGCGCGGAAGTCTTGGGATTGGCGGCGAGCGGCTTGCCGCGCATGGTCAGCTCCAGGCTGCCGAAGGCGCCGCGGGCTTCCACGTAGTGCACGTTCTCGGTCACCGAAGGATCCGCATACAGCTTCACCTGCGTGCGCTGCAGGCCCAGGCCCGCGAGCGACAAGGTGGCCGCCACGTTGGCGTTCTTCGGATAGAGCCGCGCCGCATCTTCGGCGTTGCCTTCGAAGATGCAGTACGGCTGGTCGAGGGCGGCGAGGTCGACGTCGCGTTCGGCCGGCGTGCCTTTCCAGGCGAGCGGCGGCTTGCGGCCGACATACACCACCGAATCGAGGCCGCCCACCCGGGCCGCCGCGATCGCGTCGATGCCGCCGATGGCGCCCGACAGCAGCTGCACCTGGGTGCGGCCGCGCCGCGCCGCCTGCTCGATGCGCTGCGCCATGCCCGGGGCGCTCAGCGCGCCGACCGAAGCAACCATGCAGGGAATGCCGCGCTCCAGCGCCGGCAGCACGTGCTCCTCGATGGCGGCGTGGCCCGCGCACTCGACGACCACGTCGACCGGCACCGCGCCGTCGATCTGCGAGACGACCTGCGCCTGCGGCGCGAACTTCGCCACCGCTTCGCGCACTTCGCTGTGCGCGCCGGCCGGCAGCACCACGGCGGCAACCTGCAGGTCGGCGTCGCCGTGCAGCAGTTCCAGCACGCCGGCGCCGATGGCGCCGCAGCCGATCATGGCAATCCTGAGCATCGTGTCCTCTTCGGTATGGCGGGGTTCAGGCGGGCTGGGCCAGCTTCGTCGGCGGGCCGGCGAAAGCCGTCTTGAAGCTGCCGATGGAAAGCATGTCGATTTCCAGGATGAAAGGTCCGCTCGCGCTTTGCGCGCGGTCGAGCGCGGCGGGCAGCTCCTTCAGGTTCTTCACGCGCGTGTGGCCCAGGCCCAGGGATGCGCTCAGCTGCGCGTAGTCCGGCGTGTGCAGGTCGACGTAGCAGCGGCGGCCGCCGTAGTGCGCGTCCTGGATGTTGCGGATCACGCCGTACTTCTGGTCGTTCATCAGCACGTAGACGACGTCGGCCCTTTCCTGCACCGCCGTGGCGAGCTCGCCCAGGTTCAGGATGAAGCCGCCGTCGCCGGAGAGCGCCAGCGTCTTGCGGCCGGACTTCGTTTCGGCAGCAGCCACTGCCGCGCCGATGCCCATCGCCAGGCCCTGGCCGATGCCGCCGCCCAGCGCGTGCACGCCGGCGCGCGGGTCGAACACCTTGAGCTGGCGGTTGCCCCAGGTGCTGTTGGAGACGGTCACGTCGCGCACCCAGTTGAAGTTGCGGCCGGCCGCCTTCTGCAGTTGCGTGACCAGTTCCGCATAAGGGCCGAGGCCGTCGATCAGCGAAGCCTCGGCCTGCGCCCGGGCGGCGCGCAGGTCTTCCGCGAACTGCGGGTCGACCTGCATGCGGCCTTGCAGGCGATCGGCCAGGCCGTTCAGCGCCAGTTCGGAGTCGCCCTGCACGAAGAAGTCGGTGGTGTAGCAGCGGCCGTCGGCGGAAGCGTCGGCATCGATGCGGTACAGCGGCTTGGGCAGCTTCAGCTTGTACTTCAGCGTTTCGTTGCCGCGCAGGCGCGAGCCCACCACCAGCATCGCGTCGCAGGTCTGGTAGAACTTCTCCACCGGCGCGTGCAGGTTGTAGGCGCCGAGCGAGCGGGCGTCGTCTTCCGGCACGATGCCTCGGCCCTGCGTGCTGGTGACCACGCCAACGCCCAGCGCCAGCAGGCGCTGCACGGCGGCGCCGGCATGGCGCGCGCCGCCCCCGAGCCACAGCAGCGGGCGCTTGGCCTTGGCCAGGCGTTCGGCCAGGGCGTCGAGCGCGGCGGCGCTGGGTTCGGCGCGCGGCACCGGCAGCGCCGTCAGGTCGGGCAACGGGATCAGCGCTTCCTGGATGTCGATCGGGATCTCCACGCTCACCGGTCCGGTGGGCGCGGTCAGCGCGGTCTGCACGGCCTGCTTCAGCGTGGACAGCGCGGTCTCGGCGCTCCGCACCCGGAAGGCCGCCTTGGAGATGGACTGCAGCATGGCCAGCTGGTCCGGCGCCTCGTGGATGTAGGCCAGGTTCTGGTCCAGGTACTCGGTCTCGATCTGGCCGGTGATGTGCAGCAGCGGCGTGCCGGCCGTGAGCGCTTCCACCATCGCGCCGGCGGCGTTGCCGGCGGCCGTGCCGGTGCTGGTGATGCACACGCCCAGGCGGCCGGTGGTGCGGGCATAGGCGTCGGCCATGTTGCAGGCGCCGGCTTCGCCGCGCGCCATCACCCAGCGCACCCGGTCGCGCGCATGCATGGCGTCGAGGATCGGCATGTTGTGGATGGAGATGACGCCGAACGCGGCTTGCACGCCGCATTCCTCCAGGAAGCGGGCGACGGCGGCGCCGACGGTCAGGGTGTTGGTTTGTTCAGGCATGGTGGCTGAGGCCTCCGGAAACGTCGATGTGGCTGCCGGTGGTGTACGAGGACGCCGGCGAGGCGAGGAAGAAGATCGCCCGGGCCGCTTCTTGCGGCAGCCCCAGGCGTTGCAGGGGAATGCGTTTGCGCGCGGCCAGCTCGCCGGTCCAGGCGGCCCAGTCCTGCGCCTTGTCCTCGCGCGCCTCGAAGCGGCGGCGCCATTGGCCCGACTCGATCAGGCCGACCAGGATGCCGTTGACGCGGATGCCGGCGGGCGCGAACTCGGTGGCCATGGAGCGCACGAGGTTCTTGATGCCGGCGCGGGCGGCGGAGGTCGCCACCATGTGCGGCTCCGGCTGCGCGGCCAGCAGCGAGTTGACGCAGACGATGGCGGGCTTGGCCTGGCTGCGCAGCTGCGGCAGGAAGGCGCGCGTGGGATGGATCACCGAGAAGAACTTCAGCTGCAGTTCCTCGGTCCAGGCCGCATCGGTGGTGTCGGCGAAGGTGGAGACGCGGCCCTGGCCGGCGTTGTTCACCAGGATCGAGGCCGCGCCCAGGGCGCGCTCGCTGTCGGCGGCGAAGGCCTGCACCTGCGCGGGGTCCAGCACGTTGCAGGCTTGCGCGTGCAGCTGCGCTTGCGGGAACTGGCTGCGCAGCGCGGCGGCGGCCGTTTGCAGGCGATCCGCGTCGCGGCCGCAGATGGAGACCGCGGCGCCCGCCGCCAGGAACAGTTCCGCGGTGGCGAGGCCGATGCCGGAGGAGCCGCCGGTGACGACGGCGGTGACGCCCTGGAGTTCGAGGCCGTTCATGATGCCTTCTTCAGCGCCACGACCTGGGCGCCCTTGCGCGGCTGGTAATCGAGCAGGCCGGAGAGTTCGTCGGCCGCGGCACGCACGCGGGCGACCAGGCCGTCGATGCGGTCGGGCTCGATGTGGGCCGAGGGAATCGTCGCGCCAAGCGCGGCGACGATGTGGCCGGTGTGGTCGCGCACCGGCGCGGCGATCGTCGAGATGCTGGACTCGAAGAAGCCCTCGCCCAGCACGTAGCCGCGCTGGCGGTCGATCTCCACCATGTTGAACAGCTCCAGCACGGTCTTGGGCGTGTTGGTGGAGAACTCCTCGAGGTGTTCTTCCGGATAGAGCGCGCGCAGCTCCGGCAGCGTCAGGTCTTCCAGCAGGATGCGGCCCAGCACCGTGCCGTGCGCCGGCAGCCGCGTGCCCACGCGCACCGCGCTGGCGAACGGCGTGGGCGGCGTGACCTTCGCGACGTACACGATCGAGCGGCCGTCGCGCACGACGATGTTGACCGGGAAGCGGATCTCGTCGCACAGGCGCTGCAGCACGGGCTGGCCCAGCTCGGTCAGCTCCAGCGAGGCGATGTATTCGAAGCCCAGGCGCAGCACGGCGACGCCCAGGCGGTAGTCGTTGCCCGAGCGCTCGACGAAGCCCATGGCTTCCAGCGTCGAAAGCAGGCGGAACACCGTGGAGCGCGGCAGGCCGAGCCGGCGCGCGAACTCGGGCGCGCCGATGACGCGGGTGTCGCGGTTGAATTCGCCCAGCAGCTTGAGGCCGCGCTCGAGGGCGGGGACGGTGTACTTGTCGCTGCTGTCTTCCGCCACGTTGCCGTCAGCCATTTGCTTTTCCAATCAATGCGGCCACCGCTTCGGGCCGTTCCGCCGGGCTTGCGTGCCCCGCATTCGCGATGGTGGAGAACGTCGCACCCAGCGCGCGGGCCACCTGCTCGCATTGCGCCAGCGGCGTGACGACGTCGGCCTCGCCGCAGTGCACTTCCACCGGGATGTCCTGGGGCACCTTCGCCAGCGTGCTGCCCGCGAGCATCTGCACGGCCTGCAGGTAGCCCTGCGGGTTCAGGCGCGCTGCGCTCGCGCGCACGAGTTCACGCGCCTGCGCACCGGCCTGCGGCGACAGCAAGCGCTGGTCGATGGCGGCGGCGATGCCGGCCACGCCCTTGTTCTTCAGCGCCTCGCCGCGTTCGCGCCGCACGCGCTCGGCCGCCGCGGCGTCGTCGCCGTAGCCGCGGGCGGGGCTGATCAGGACGAGCCGCTCGACCTGCACCTTGTCGGCGCGGGCCGCATAGGCGCAGGCCATCAGCGCTCCCAGCGAGTGGCCGACCAGCACGCAGCGCTGCACGCCCAGGGCCAGCAGCGTCTCGTGCAGGCGGGCGGCGTAGTCGGCGGCGAGCGGCGCGTCCTGCGCCAGCGGCGTCGAGGCGCCGTAACCGGGCGCATCCCAGGCGAGCACATGGCCGGTGGCGGGCAGCGCCTGCGCCCACGAAGCGGCGCCCGAGCTGATGCCGTGCAGCAGCACGAGGCTCGCGCCCGCGCCGGCCGCCCCGCGCTCGCGCACGGCGACCTGCGCGCCATCGCGCAGCGCCAGCACGCGTTCGGGGAAGGAGGCCAGCCGGTCCATGCCCGTTCCGCTCAGCGCTTGATCTTGGCGAGCGGGTGCTCGGGCGGGTAGGTCGGCGTGACCGGCTTCGGCGAGCCCAGCATCACGCACATCAGCGCGTCCTCGTCGCCGATGTTGATCTCCTCGCGGTACACGCCGGGCGGCACCGAGACCACGTCGCGGTCGGTGAGGATGGTCTCGTAGCGCTCGCCGTCCTTCTCCAGGATCACCTTCATCTTGCCGCGGATCAGGAAGAACACTTCCTCGACGTCGGTGTGCAGGTGCGACGGGCCCTCGTGGCCGGCCGGGATGACCATGGTGGAGAAGGTGAAGTGCTCCGCCGGGATCGTGTTGACGTCCTTGGCCACGCCGGTGCCGCCGGTGCCGATGTAGCGCATCTGGCCGCGGCGGTACTTGGGGTCGAAGTCGGCCTGGAACTTCAGCGCGTCGAAGTCGTACTTGCGGGTCGAGAAGCGCGCGACGCGGCTCTCCATCCAGTCCTTGAAGCTGGCGCCCTCGGGCTGGTCCCAGCTGCGCTTGGTGTTGTCGTTGCTCATGGTTTCTTCCTTGGGGATCAATGCATGACGAAGCCGCCGTTCACCGCCAGCAGCTGGCCGGTGACGAAGCGCGCGAGGTCGGACAGGGCGAAGAGCACGGCGCCGGTCACGTCGTCAGGCAGCTGGTTGCGCGAGAGCGCGCGCTGCTCCACGTACTGGCGATGCCGCGCTTCGGGCACGTACTGGGTGGCTTCCACGTCGACCAGGCCGGGGGCGATGGCGTTGACGGTGATGTTGTCGGCGCCGAGCTCGCGCGCCAGCGAGCGCGTCATGGCGATCACGGCGCCCTTGCTCGCCACGTAGGCCAGCAAACGCGGCGCGCCCCACAGCGCGGTGTCGGAAGCGAGGTTGACGATGGCGCCGCGGCCGCTTTCTCGCAGCGCGGGGCGGCAGGCGCGCGTGACGAGCCAGGTGCCGCGCACGTTGACGTCCATCACGCGGTCCCAGGTCTCGATCTCGAGCTCGTCGGCGGTCCTGCCGCCGGAATCGGTGATGGCGGCGTTGTTCACCAGGCCGTCGAGGCCGCCCAGGTGTTCGACGGCTTGCTTCACGCAGCCCGTGATCGAAGCCGCGTCGGCCACGTCCACAACCACGCCGTGGGCATCGAAGCCCTGCGCCACCAGGCCGGCGACACTGGCCTTCAGCTGCTCGGCCCGCAGGTCCGCCAGCACCACGCGCGCGCCTTGCGCGCAGAGCGCCTGCGCGAAGGACAGCCCCAGGCCGCGCGCGGCGCCGGTCACGAGGATGCGGCGGCCTGCGAGCAGCGTGGAAACGGGGGCGGCGAGGGCCATTCGGTTCGTCCTTTGTTGTTTCGTATGGGAAACAACGATCTATATGTGGAACAGGACGGACTTTAGCGGCGGAGAAATCTCCTAAAAACTAGGGAAAACCCTTGGTTTGGCGAAGCGAGTGCTGGCGGGGTCGCTGTCGCGAACCCGCCCTACGAGGACAGACTTTGGGGATTTGTAGGGTGGGTTCGCGCCAGCGACCCCACCAAGCCGCTCTACGGAGCGGCCTTCTTCTTCGAGCCCAGCCGCGACTCGGTGCCCTTCAGCAAGCGCTGGATGTTCTCCCGGTGCCGCCAGGCCAGCAGCGCCGCCATCGCGAACAGCGCGAACGCGATCGGCTTCTCCGCGTACCAGGCCACCCGGTCACCGAGCAGGTAGTACACCGGCGCGAAGATCGCGGCGACCAGCGAAGCCAGCGAGGAGTAGCGGAAGAAGAAGGCGATGATCAGCCACGTGAGGCCGGTGGCCACGCCCAGGATCCAGTGGATGCCGAACACCACGCCGATGAAGGTCGCCACGCCCTTGCCGCCCTGGAAGCGGAAGAACACCGGGTACAGGTGGCCGAGAAAGGCCGCGAGGCCCACCATCGCCACGGTGGCGTCGCCCAGTCCATAGGGCTCGCCGTACAGCCGCACCAGCAGCACCGGCACGAAGCCTTTCAACGCATCGAGCAGCAGCGTGATGATCGCCGCCGGCTTGCTGCCGGAACGCAGCACGTTGGTGGCGCCCGGGTTCTTGCTGCCGAAGGTGCGCGGGTCCGACAGGCCCATGACCTTGCTCACGAGGACGGCAAAGGCCAGCGAGCCGAGCAGGTACGCGGCCAGGACGGCGAGGAACGGGGCGATCGTTTGCATCGGCGGCTATTCTGCCAGCGCGCAGTTCACCGGCTTCGCAGCCAGCAGCTTCACGACAACACCCGGCTCGATTCCAACCAGGTAGCCGCGCCGGCCGCCATTGAGCACGATGCGCGGAAGCGAAAGAATGCTTTCCTCCACGTACACCGGCATGGGCTTGCGCGTGCCGAAAGGCGAAGTGCCGCCCACCAGGTAGCCGCTGTGGCGGTTGGCCACTTCCGGCTTGCACGGCTCGACCGACTTGGCGCCGATCTGGCGCGCCAGGTTCTTGGTCGACACCTTGCGGTTGCCGTGCATCAGCACGATCAGCGGCCGGGCCTTCTCGTCTTCCATCACCAGCGTCTTGACGACCGTGAACGGGTCGAAGCCGAGCACCTGCGCGCTGTGCTGCGCGCCGCCGTGCTCGAGGTATTCGTATGGATGCTCGGTGAAGGCGACGCCGTTCGCCTTGAGGAATGCGGTGGCGGGCGTTTCGCTGACGTGGTCCTTGCGTGCCATGGCGGCAGGATTGTGCCAGCGGGAAGGAATCAGACCGCCGGGTCGCGCATCTCCCACCGGACCTTGTCGATCTCCGCCAGCAGCTCCGGCGGCAGCGTCGTGCCCCAGGCGTCCAGGTCCTCGTCGAGCTGCGCCACCGAGGTCACGCCGATGATGGTGCTGGCCACGCGCCAGTTGGTGTAGCACCAGGCCAGCGCCATGCGCGTGGGCGTGAGGCCGTGCGCGCGCGCCAGTGCGTTGTAGCGGCGGGCGGCGGCCAGCGCCTCGGGGCGGCCCCAGCGCTGCTTGCGCACCGTCTCGTAGCTCGCGATGCGCGCGCCCTTGGGCGCGTCCGGCCCGTCGGTGCCGCCCGCGTCGTACTTTCCGGTGAGCAGGCCGAAGCCGAGCGGCGAATACGGAATCTGCGACACGCCGAGCCGGTGCATCGTTTCGTCCAGGCCGTTTTCGAGCGCCCGGCTGATCAGGCAATACGGGTTCTGCACGGTGGCGATGCGCGGCAGGTCGTATTGCTCGGCGACGCGCACGAACTCGTGGACCCCGTAAGGCGTCTCGTTCGACAGGCCGATGTGGCGCACCTTGCCCTGCGTCACGAGCTTGTCCATGGCCTTCAGCTGCTCATGGATCGAGGTCTTGGTGCGCTCCAGCTTCGGGTCGTAGTACATCGCGCCGAAGGCCGGCACGTTGCGCTCGGGCCAGTGGATCTGGTAGAGGTCGATCACGTCGGTCTTCAGGCGGCGCAATGATCCTTCGCACGAGGCAATGATGTCGTCGGCCGTCATGCCGTCGCCTTGCCGCACCCAGGGCATGCCGCGCGAGGGACCGGCGACTTTCGTGGCCAATACGATCTTCTGCCGCATGCCGGGCCGCGCGGCCAGCCAGTTGCCGATGATGGTCTCGGTGGCGCCGAAGGTTTCCTTGCGTGCCGGCACCGAGTACATCTCCGCGGTGTCCAGGAAGTTGATGCCGCGCGCGATGGCGCGGTCGAGGATGGCGTGCGAGTCGGCTTCGTTCACCTGCTCGCCGAAGGTCATGGTGCCCAGGCAGATGGGCGTGACGCGCAGGTCGCTCTGGCCGAGCTGGATCTTTTCTTGCATGGAGTTACAGCGGGGAATGGAGAGGGGATCGGTCGAGCATAGTACGAACCATGCCGGAAGGTCCCTCGATCGTCATCCTGAAGGAAGAAGCCGCCTCCTTCGAAGGCCGCACCATCACGCGCGTGGCCGGCAATACGACGATCGAGAAGGAGAAGCTGCTGGACCAGCCGGTGCTGGCTTTCCGCAGCTGGGGCAAGCAGTTCCTGCTGGAGATGCCCGACTTCAGCATGCGCGTGCACTTCATGCTGTTCGGCAGCTACCGCATCGACGAGCGCAAGAGCTGGGCCGAGCCGCGCCTGTCGCTCGGCTTCGGCGAGCGCGAGCTGAACTTCTACGCCTGCTCGGTGCGCTTCATCGACATCCCGCTCGACCTGGCCTTCGACTGGTGGGCGGACGTGATGTCGCCGCTGTGGGACCCGCTGCTGGCACGCCAGCGCCTGCGCTCCGCGCCGGACATGCATGCCTGCGACGCCATCCTCGACCAGGACATCTTTGCCGGCTGCGGCAACATCTTCAAGAACGAGGTGCTGTTCCGCATCCGCGTGCATCCGCTGTCGACGATGGGCGCCCTGCCCGCGCCGAAACTGCGCGAGCTGGTGCTGGAGTGCCAGCGCTACGCCTACGAGTTCTACGAGTGGAAGAAGCAGTACGTGCTGAAGAAGCACTGGCTGGCGCACACGAAGCGCACCTGCCCGCGCTGCAACATCCCCTTCAGCAAGGGGCACCTGGGACGTACCCAGCGTCGAAGCTTCTACTGCGAGCGCTGCCAGGTGAAGTACGAATAGGGACCAGGTGCTCGCGCAGCTGCGCCACCTTTTCGGCCTCGTTCGCGTCCGAGATGTCCAGCAGTTCGACGGCCCAGGGCGTGCCGTGGAAGCCGAAGCCGTGCACCAGCGCGAGCTCGCACAGCGTGACCACGGCCAGCTCCGAGTGCAGGCCCTTGCGATTGGCCAGGCGCGTCGCCGCGGTCACCAGCAGCGCCCAGTCGAATTCCGGCGGCAGCAGCTCGCGCGGATAGTGTTCACTGAGATAGCGCGCCGCGTCGTCGCGCATGTGTTCGGCCTGCCTGCGATGCAGGTCGGCCGCCTGACCGGGGGTCATGCCGAGCATAGCCACCTCCTCGAAGGCGGCATTGTGAACCGCGGGCGGCGCGCGTCAAGGACGCACGTCACCTCGATGGCGCAGGCTACTGCTGCGCCGAGCCTTCGGCGGTGCTGGTCGCGCTGCCGGACGCACTGGCGGGCGGCTCGACGATGATCGTTTCGGCCGGCTCGCGCCTGGGCGGCTCTGCGCGCTCGACCGGGCGGGGCCGGGGCGGCGCCGGCCGGGCGACGGCGACTTGCGGCTGCGGCTGCGGCGCCGGCTTCGCTTCGGCCACGGGTTTCGGCTCGGCCACCGGCTTGGTCGCCACTGCGACCTTCGGCTCCGGCGCCGGCTTGGGCGCCGCCACCGGCTTGGGTTCGGGGGCGGGCTTCGCTACGGCGACCGGCCGGGCGGGCTCGGCCTTGACGACCTGCGGGACGGGTTCGACCTTGGGCGGCTCTGGCTTGGCGGGCTCGGTCCTGGCGACCTCGACCTTCGCCGGCGTCGGCGCGGGTGTGGCCTTGGCAAGCACCTTGGCCTCCGCCGCCTTCTTCGCCGGCGCCGCCGCCACGGCCGGCGCCCCACCGGCCGCATGCGCCTGCACTTCCGCGAGCCCCTTGGCCGCGAAGCGCGTCTTGTCGCTGTCCTGCCCGTAGCGCGCATCGAAGGCCTTCAGGCTGGCGGCGAACAGCCCTTGTGCGCGCTGCCACAGCTCGGCGCTGCCGCCCGCGGGGGCGGCCCCGGCCAGGCCTGCGTAGTGGCGGCCGAGGTGGTACATCGCTTCGGCCTGCGGCAACACACCGGAATCGCCCAGCTCCTCGGCGGCCCGGCAGGCCATCAGGAAATCCGCTTCGGCATCGCGCTGGCGGCCGGCGGCGACCGCTTCCTTGCCTTCCAGCAGCCAGCTCTCGATCTCCTTCGGGCCGCGGCCGGACAAGGACGCCTGCAGCTGCACGCGGCCGTCGTCGCTGGCGGCCGTGGACACGACCGGCTTGAAATCGCAGGCGCCCACGGCCACCGAAACCGGGGCGACCCCCGCGCTTTTCGCGTTGGCCGTCGGCGCCTTCCTGTCGGCAACCGCATCGGCTGAGCCGCCGGAGCGTCCGAAAACGGCCCAGGCAGCGGCGACGCCAATGGCGAGGCCGGCAACGAACACGATGGTCTGACGGGTGCTGAGTGCCATGCAGCGAGGCTAAGGCCGGGCGACGCGGCCACAAGCGGGACGGAACAGCACGCGTGGGACGGTTCGGTCCTACGCTGGCTGCTTTACAGGAGCGAGGCGGCCACCACGTTGATCGACAGCGCGATCAGGCTGGCGTTGAAGAAGAAGGCGACGATGCAGTGCACCGTGCCCACCGGCCGCATCGCCGAGCCCATGAAGGAGATGTCGGCGGTCTGGCCGGAGGTGCCGATCACGCAGGAGAAGTGGAAGAAGTCGCCGTAGGTGGGGTCCGGGGTGCCGGGGAACTCCAGCGGGTCGGGCACGCCGCCCAGGCGCGCCAGGTAGAAATCGTGCGCGTAGTGGAAGGCGAACAGCACCTGCGTGAACAGCCAGGACGTCAGCACCGTCACCACCGCCAGCAGCACGTGCCAGGCGCGCTGCGCGCCGTGCAGCTCGCGCGCCAATGCCAGCTGCGTGCCCACCGCCAGCAGGATGGCGCCGGCCGCGATCACCACCAGCGCCAGGATCGCGAACTTGCCGTCGTCCTGGGCGGGGGCGCGCTGGCGGATGGTCTCCACATGGGTGCCCCACATCGCACGCGAGGCCAGCACCAGGTACAGCAGCGCGCCGGCGTTCCAGGCGACCAGCGCGCTGGTGGCGGTAGCCGGCAGGCCGAAGACGCGGCCGGCGAGGTAGACCGCCGCGCCGAAGGCGATCGAGCCGAGCAGGCGGGGCCGCGCGCGCAGGGCGGGCCAGATCGGAAAGATGTGTCGAACCTCGGCCATGGGCCCGAGGATCGCACAGGTCAGCCCATGATGTGCACGCCGCCGTCGACGTAGATGGTTTCCCCCGACAGCCGCCGCGCGTAAGGCGTGGCCAGAAAGGCGCAGGTGAAGCCCACGTCCATGATGTCGACCAGCTCGCCCAGCGGCGCGCGCTGCGCGGCCTCCGCCAGCAGCAGGTCGAAGTCCTTGAGCCCCGAGGCCGCGCGCGTCTTCAGCGGGCCGGGCGAGATGGGATGCACGCGGATGCCGCGCGGCCCCAGCTCGAAAGCCAGGTAGCGTGCCGACGCCTCCAGCGCCGCCTTCACCGGCCCCATCAGGTTGTAGTTGGACACCACCTTGTTGGCGCCGTAGTAGCTCATGGCGAACAGCGTGCCGCCCTCCTTCATCAGCGGCGCGGCCAGGTGCGCCATGCGGATGAAGGAATGGCAGGAAACGTCCATGGCCTTGGCGAAGCCGTCGGCCGAGCAATCCAGCAAGCCGCCTTGCAGGTCGTCCTTGGGTGCCCAGGCGATCGAGTGCACCAGCGAATCGAGCCGGCCCCATTCAGCGGCGATGCGCTCGAACACGGCTTCCAGCTGGCCCGGCTGCGCCACGTCCAACGGCAGCAGCAGCGGCGCCTCCAGCGCGCGCGCCAGCGGCTCCACGTAGGTCCGCGACTTCTCGTTCAGGTAGGTGATGGCGAGATCGGCGCCGAGTTCGCGGAAGGCCTTGGCGCAGCCGTAGGCGATGGAGTGCTCGTTGGCGATGCCGCAGACCAGCACCTTCTTGCCTTTCAGCAGCGGATTCGGGTTCATGGCGCGACTCCTGCGACCCGCGCCGTGTGGCGCGCGATCATCGTTTCCTCGTCGGTGGGGACGACCCAGACGGCAACCTTGCTGGCCGCCGTGCTGATCCGGGGGCCGCCCGCGAGATTGGCCTCGGCGTCCAGCTCCACCCCGAGCCAGGCCGCGTCGCGGCACAGCGCCTCGCGGATGGGCGCCGCGTGCTCGCCGATGCCACCGGTGAACACCAGAGCGTCCAGCCCGCCCGCCGCGGCGGCGAGCGAACCGAGCTCGCGCGCGAGGCGATAGGTGTAGAGCGCGATCGCGAAACGCGCGCGCTTGTCCTCGCTGGCCAGCAGCGTGCGCATGTCGCTGGAGATGCCCGACACGCCCAGCAGGCCCGAGCGCTTGTAGACCAGTTCCTCGATCGCGCGCGGCGCCATGTGCAGTTCGTCCAGCAGGTAGAGCACCACGCCCGGGTCGAGGCTGCCGCAGCGCGTGCCCATGGGCAGCCCGTCGACGGCGGTGAAGCCCATGGTGCTCGCCCGGCTGCGGCCGCCGACCATGGCGCACATGCTGCTGCCGTTGCCCAGGTGCGCCACCACCGTGCGGCCCGCGCCGGCTGCGGCATCGATCTTCGGCAGCACGCTGGCGATGTACTCGTACGAGAGCCCGTGGAAGCCGTAGCGCCGCACGCCGAGATCGGTGATGGCAGGCGGCAGTGCATAGGCCTGCGCGACCTCGGGCTGCACGCGGTGGAACGCGGTGTCGAAGCAGGCCACCTGCGGCAGCTGCGGTCGCACGCGCGCCACGGTCTCGATCGGCTTCAGGTTGTGCGGCTGGTGCAGGGGCGCCAGCGGCGAGAGCTTGGCAAGTGCCGCGACCACCTCCGGCGTCACCTGCACCGCGTCGGAATAAGCGACGCCGCCGTGCACCACGCGATGGCCGACCGCCACCAGCTGGTCGGAGCCGCGCCGTGCCTGCAGGAAGTCGACCAGGTAGGCGATGGCTTCGGCGTGCCCGACCTCGCTGCCCGGCTCCCAGGCCCGCGCCCCGATGTTGGTGCCCTGGGCATCGCGCGCGGCGAAGCGCGCCGCGCCGTACAGGCCTTCCACCTGTCCCTTCAGCATCAGCGGCAGGCCCGGGCGGCCGGCGTCGAAAGTGCTGAACTTCAGGCTGGAGGAGCCGGCGTTGAGGACGAGGATGGCCTGGGCCATGCGCTCAACCCACGGCCTTGGCGGACTCGCGCCGCGCCTTGGCGACCATGGCCGCCACCGCGCACGAGGCCAGCCGGGTCAGCACCGAGTCGGCGCGGCTGGTGAGGATGATGGGCACCTTGGCGCCCAGCACGATGCCGGCGGCATCGGCTCCGGCCAGGAAGGACAGGCTCTTGGCCAGCATGTTGCCGGCCTCGAGGTCCGGCACCATCAGCACGTTGGCGCGCCCGGCCACCGGCGAGTCGATCTTCTTGATCCGCGCGGCCTCGAGGTCGATGGCGTTGTCCAGCGCCAGCGGGCCGTCGACCAGCGCGCCCGTCACCTGGTGGCGGTCCACCATCTTGCACAGCGCCGCGGCCTCGACGGTCGACGGCACCTTGGGATTGACGGTCTCCATCGCCGACAGGATCGCCACCCGCACTTCGGCGATGCCCATGGCATGCGCCAGGTCGATCGCGTTCTGCAGGATGTCGGCCTTCTCCTCCAGCGTGGGCGCGATGTTGACGGCGGCGTCGGTGATGATCAGCGGCTCCGGATGGTTGGGCACGTCCATCACGAAGCAGTGGCTCACCCGCCGGGCCGTGCGCAGCCCGGTGTCGCGCCTGACCACCGCGGCCATCAGTTCGTCGGTGTGCAGGCTGCCTTTCATCAACGCTTCGGCCTTGCCCTCGCGCACCAGCCGCACCGCGGCTTCGGCCGACGCCACGCTGTGCGGCGTGTCGATGATGGGCGCCTCCGCCAGGCTGATGCCGGCCGCCTTGGCCACGGCCAGGATGCGCTCGCGCGGGCCGACCAGCAGCGGCTCGATCAAGCCGAGGCGGGCCGCCTCCATCGCGCCTTCGAGCGAGGCGGCGTCGCAGGGATGCGCCACCGCCGTCGGCGTGGGCGGCAGCAGCTTGCACGCCTCGATCAGGCGGCGGTACTTCTCGTGCTTTTCGGGCATGGCGTGCTCCTCAGGCGCGCCGCGCGGCGGGCCGCCTGGCGGCGGTGCGCTTGCGCGCGGGCTTGGGACGCGGCACCGCCAGCACCTTGCGGATGCGGGCCAGCATCGCCACCTGCGGCGCGCTCGGCGGCGTGGCCTGCACGCGCTTGTCCGCCAGCAGCTTGTCCAGCAGCGCCACCAGCCGCTCGCGGTCGCTGCCTTCGTCCAGCAGCAGCGGCAAGGTGGCCAGCGCCTGTTCCGGTTCGTAGCGGGCGATGATTTCCTGCTCCCCGCGGATGCGCCGCCAGTCGTGCGGCGACATGCCGGGCAGGTAGTCCTCGTAGTCGGGCACCAGGTCGTCCTTCAGCTCCAGGCGCGACAGCGGCAGCGGCTCGCCCTGGCGCATCAGCAGGAAGGCGACCCGCGCCAGTGCTTCGACGTAGCCGCCGTGGTCCATGGAAGCCAGCGCGTCGCGCACGATCGGCAGGGCGCGGGCATCGGCCGCCGTGGCCGGCAGGCTGCCGCCGTCACCGTGCACCTGTGGCTTGCCGGGCTTCACGAGGTTGGCGTAGGTCGAGAAGAAGCCGGCTTCGGTCAAGGCGTCGCGCACGCCGCGGTAGTGGTCCAGCATCGCGCTGTAGATCTCCGCGTTCGCGTGCTCCAGCTTGCGCAGGGGCTGCGCCTCCTCCACCGGCTTGCGGTTGGCGCGCACCTGCTGCGCCACCGGCTCCAGCGCCGCCATGAAGGGATTGAAGTGCGACAGCGCCCAGTTCTGAAAGCGCAGCGGATGGAAGGCGCGCATCATGGCCGCGGACTGCTCGGTGGCCATCGCCTGCACCATGGGCCGCGCGAACAGCTCGTAGCCGCGCTGCAGGAAGTCCGACACCTGCGCGACCGCCTCGAAGGGCTTCTCGTCCTGGCGCCCCAGCCGGTTCAGCCGCTGCGCGATGTCTTCCAGCGCGTATTCCTGGAAAGTCACCTGGTACTGCGGCTTGTCGCCCTTGCCGTGCGTGTCGGCGATCTCCATGCCGTACAGGCCGGGCGGCAGCCGCTCGATGGTCTCCAGCACATTGACGATCTGCGCGTGCTCCTTCTTGGCGACGCGGCCCGACACGAAGATGCCCAGGTGCCCGATGTCCTCGTGCACCAGGCCCACGATCACCTGCCCCAGCTTCTTGATCTCCGCGGTGCTGCCGTAGACGTCGACCACCCAGTTGAAGGCCTGCTGCGGCGGGGTGATGTTGTCGCCCATGGAGGCGAACAGGATGATCGGCTGGCGGATCGCCTTCAGGTCATAGACCTGGCCGCTCGCATCCTTCACGCCCTGGTCCCACAGCTTGTTGCCGACGAACAGGTTCTGCGTGATCCACTCGATCTCCTCGGCGTTCATCAGGTAGTAGCCGCCCCACCAGCGCTCGAACTCCAGGAAGCGCGGCGGCTCGGTGTCGGCCCGGTCGAACAGGTGGTAGTACTTGTCCCAGAGGCTGTTGGCCGGGTTGAGGTTCTCGAAGTTCTGCACCAGGTGGGCGCCGTCGAACTTGCCGTTGCCCAGGTCGGCCATCAGCGACGACAGCCAGGTCCCCCCCAGCATGCCGCCGGCATAGCGCATCGGGTTGTCGCCCTCGCCTTCGCTGAGCGCGCCGCCCCAGTAGGACATGGGCGCGCCGTTGATCACGATGGGACCGGCGTCGCGCGGGTCCGAGGCGGCCAGCATCATCGCCGCCCAGCCGCCCTGGCAGTTGCCCACCAGCGCCGGCTTCTCGCTGTGCGGATGCAGCTCGCGCACCTTGCGCACGAACTTCTGCTCCGCCGCGCAGACGTCCACCAGCGTCTGGCCCGGCTCGGGGTCGCGAAAGAACATGACGAAGTACACCGGGTGGCCGGCGCGCAGCGCCACGCCCACCTGCGAGTCGTCCTTGAAGCCGCCGATGCCCGGGCCGTGGCCGGCGCGCGGGTCGATGATGATGTAGGGCCGCTTGCGCGCGTCGATCTTCACGCCCTCGGGCGGCAGGATGCGCAGCAGCGCGTAGTTGACCGGCTTGTCGAACTCGCGCGCGTCCAGCACCGTTTCGTAGTCGAAGTGCAGCACCGGCTTCAGGCCGGCCGCCGTGTTCTCCAGGAAGTCGTCGCCGCGCTGGCGCAGCGTGTCCCAGAACAGCACCGAACGCTGGGCGGCGTCCACCACGTAGTTGGCCCAGGCCATGGGGTCGACGGGATGCGTCAGCGCTTCCGGCGAATCCGCGCCCGCCTTGGCGCAGGCCGCCCCGACCCGCTCGCTGAACTTGTCGTTGGCCACTTCCAGGCGCTTGCCCAGCATCCGGGCGACCTGGTCACCCACCTCCTGGCTGCGCGCCAGGCGACTCCCGGTTTTCATTGCGGAACTCCTCTTCGATCGCGATTCATTCTGCGGTGCAGCAAGGAGGCGGCGCATTGGACCAAGGTCCACTATGGAGCGCGGACGCGAGCGGAACCAATGCGGGCATGCAGGAACTCGACCCCACCCTGCGCGACGGCCGCGTCGTGCATCTGCGCGCGATGCAGGCCCGCGACGAGGAAGAACTGCTGCAGGCCTTTGCGCGCATGAGCAGCGAGGCGCGCTACATGCGGCTGATGCACGTGGTGCGCGAGCCCGACCGCGAGCGGCTGCGCGCGCTGCTCGCCTCCTTTCCGCAAGCGGGCATCGGCATCGTGGCCACCGTGCCCGCGGCCGACGGGCTGGACGTGGTGGGCAGCGCGATGGCGATCTACGCCGCCGGGGGCGCGAGCTGCGAGTTCGCCACCAGCGTCTCCGCGGCCTACGGCGGCGCCGGCCTGGGCACGCTGCTGCTGCGGGTGCTGATCGACGAGGCCCGGCAGCGTGGTTGCAAGGAGATGGAGGGCTACGTACTCTCGGAAAACAAGGCGATGCTGGCGCTGGCGCGCAAGCTCGGCTTCAGCGTCGCGTATGTGCCCGGGGATGCGTCGGTGCGGATCTGCAGGCTCGCGCTGTAGCGCCCCCGCCGCCGGCGCTCAGGCGAACCGGTCCTGCAAGATCCGCGCGCTCAACTTCCGTTTTTTCCAGAACATGTCGTTGATGCGTTGCTGCAGCGTGAACAGCGAGGTCGCATCCACGCCGCTGAAGGTGACCAGCGCACCCGGCCGGGTGCCGTCGCCCGGCTCGTGCTCGATGGTGTCGAAGGGCGGAAAGCCGTACTTGACGAGAAAGTCGCGGATCTCGTCGTCGGTGGTGCCCGGTTCCAGGTTGGCCAGCATCAAGCGTCCCATGTGCGCCTCCGGTGTTCAGTACTTGGCTTGGATGTAGCGGAAGGGATGGTCCGACTCGCGGTAGTCCCCCGCCTTCTGCCGCTTGGGCAGCACCACCTTCTCGCGCGGCGGGTCCTTGTAGGGGATGCGGCCCAGCAGGTCGGTGATGATGTTCAGGCGGGCGCGGCGCTTGTCGTTGGAATCGGCCACCAGCCACGGCGCGTACGAAGTGTCGGTGGCCTTGAACATCTCGTCGCGGGCGCGCGAATAGTCGTACCAGCGGCTGTACGACTTGAGGTCCATGGGCGTGAGCTTCCAGGTCTTGCGGCCGTCGGCGATGCGCGCCTGCAGCCGGCGGGTCTGCTCCTCCTCGCTCACTTCCAGCCAGTATTTCAGCAGGATCACGCCCGACTCCACGACGGCGCGCTCGGCCAGTGGCGCGGCGACCTTGAGGAAGTTGGCGGCCTGCTTCTCGCTGCAGAAGCCCATCACCCGCTCGACGCCGGCGCGGTTGTACCAGCTGCGGTCGAAGATCACGATTTCGCCGGCGGCGGGCATCAGCTGCAGGTAGCGCTGCATGTACATCTGGCTCTTCTCGCGCTCGGTCGGCGCGGGCAGCGCCATCACGCGGAACACGCGCGGGCTGGTGCGCTCGGTCAGCGCCTTGATGGTTCCGCCCTTGCCGGCGCCGTCGCGGCCCTCGAAGACGACGCAGATGCGCGCGCCCGAGTGCTGCACCCAGCGCTGCAGCTTGACCAGCTCCACGTGCAGGTCGTACAGCGCCTTCTCGTATTCCCTGGCCGAGAGCCTGCCCTTGGACTTGCCCTCGGACACGCCGGCGGCAACGGTGTCCGCGACTTCGGCGACGGCCGGTTCCTGCTTCCTGTCCTTGCGCATGGCTTGCCTCCTTGTTCGTCTTCAGCCGCCCAGCGCCTTGATGGCGCCCACCAGCAGCGTGCCGACGGCGGCCATGATGAAACCCGAGCGCCAGCTGCCGTAGCCGGCATAGCGGCCGAAGCCGAGACCGCCCAGGAACAGCAGCACCACCGCGATTCCACGCGAGACGTCCTTGGCCAGGCCCACGTCCTGCATCACGCCGAAGGGCAGCACCACCGGGAAGGTCGACGCCACGACGATCAGGAATACCGCGAGCGCAGCCAGCAGGTCTTCGCCATGGATGCGCGGCCGCTCGGGCACGGAAGGCAGCGCCACGATGCGGCCACGGATGCCCTCCAGTTCCGCCGGCGAGACCAGGCCCGCGACCGTCTTCGACAGCGACGCTTCGATCAGGGCACGGCCTTCCTGCGCGGTGGCGGCTGCCTTCACCCCGCGCGCCAGCGTGTAGTTCCGGCCGCGGTCCGTGACCGTGCGCACGATGTACATGACGGCGTCGACCAGGCCCCAGGCCAGGTTGCAGCCGAAGGAGGTGATGAACAGCTCGCGGATTTCCGCCTTGCCGGCGCTGGCCACGGCAACGGCGCCGGTGAAGCTGAGGGCCATCAGCAGCCCGAACAGGAATTCGGAGAGGCGGTCGACCGGATTCAGCACGCCCTCGCGAGGCGGTTCGACGGCAGCGTCGGGGTCGAGTGTGAGTTCACTCATGGGCAGGTCCGTGGAGCTTCAGCCCTGCCGTTTTAGCCCCCGGCCCTCCCCGGCCGCAATGCGCCTAAGGTCCAATACCGGCGCGGGCGCGCTCCTCTTCCCGCAGGCGCAGCACGCGCCGCTGCACCTTGCCCGTGGTGGTCATGGGCAGCGCCTCGATGAACTCGATCTCCTTCGGGTACTCGTAGGGCGCCAGCTTGCCTTTGACATGAAGCTGGAGCTCGGCCACCAACGCGGCGTCGAAGCGGCTGGCGTCGCCCCCGTCCGCGCGTGCCTGCACGGCCTGCGGCGCCAGCACCACGTAGGCCTTCACCAGCGCGCCGCGCTCGGCATCGGGCTTGGGCACCACGGCCGCGTTCACCACCGCGGGATGCTTGACCAGGCAGTTCTCGATCTCGCTCGGGCCGATGCGGTAGCCCGCCGCCTTGAAGACGTCGTCGGCGCGGCCCTGGTACCAGAGGTAGCCGTCCTCGTCGCGCGTGGCCAGGTCGCCGGTGCGGCACCAGTCGCCGGTGTACTTGCGCCGCGTGGCCTCCTCGTTCTTCCAGTAGCCGAGGAAGAAGATCGGGTCGGGGTCGCCGTGCACGTCGTAGCGGTTCACCGCGACGTCGCCGGGCACGCCGGGCGTGCATTCCTTGCCCTCGTCGTCGATCACCGCGACGCGGTGGCCCGGATAAGGCCGGCCCATGCTGCCGGGCCGCGCCGGCCACTGGTTGGCGCAGTTGCCCACCACGTAGTTGATCTCGGTCTGGCCGAACATCTCGTTGACCACCACGCCCAGCTGGTCGCGGCAATACGCGAACACCGCGTCGCCGACCGCTTCGCCGGCGCTCATGATCGCCTGCAGCTGCAACGCGAACTGCTCGCGCGGCCGCGGGTAGGCCTTCATCATGGCCTTCAGCGCGGTGGGGAACAGGAAGGTGTGCGTCACCCCGTGCTGCTGCAGCAGCTGGAAGGCCAGCTCGGGGCTGAAGCGGCCCCTGTGGCCGATGATGGTGCGGCCGAAGTAGAGCGTGGGCAGCAAGGCGTCCATCAGGCCGCCGGTCCAGGCCCAGTCGGCCGGCGACCAGAAGATGGCCGCGCTGTCGCCGCCGGCGCCGAAGCCGAACCAGTTCTGGCTGCACACGAATCCGCTCAGGTTGCCGATCAGCGCCCGGTGCGGGATCAGCGCGCCCTTCGGCGGCCCGGTCGTGCCGCTCGTGTAGATCAGCACCGCGCCTTCATCGGCCTTGGTCGCCACCGGCGTGAACTCCTCGGCCAGCTCCCGGCGCTGCGCTTCCCAGCGCAGGTCCGCATCCACGCCGACGCCGATCACCCCGCGCAGCAGCGGACACTCCGCCCGCACCTCGTTGATGTTGGCGATCGAACTCTCGTCGCAGATCGCCAGCACCGCCTCGCTGTCCTGCAGCCGGTACTCCAGCGCCTCGGGGCCGAACAGCATCGACAGCGGCATGGCCACCGCGCCCAGCTGCAGCACGGCCATGTAGGCAATGGCGGTCTCGAAGCGCTGCGGCATCACGATAGCCACGCGGTCGCCGCGCTGCACGCCCAGCGCGCGCAGCAGGTTGCTCATCGCGTTGGCTTCGCGCTGCAGCTGCGCATAGGTGAAATGCTCGCCGCTGCCGTGGTCGATGATCGCGACGCGATCGCCCGCATCCGGCTTGCGCGCCCAGCGGCCGCAGCAGGCCTCGGCGATGTTGAATTGCGCGGGCACCTGCCAGCCGAAGCGGCCGTGCAGCGCCGCCCAGTTGTCCCTGCCTTGACTGACTGACATCCGGCTCGTCTCCTATAGTCGAGCCAATGTACCAAGCCCGAAGAGCCTGCCGCAGCGCGTTTGTCCCGATCCGCAACCTGCGCTACCACGTCCGCCTCTGGGGCGAGCCGGGTCCCGGCAAGACGCCGCTGTTCATGGTGCACGGCTGGATGGACGTGGCGGCGTCCTGGCAGTTCGTGGTGGACGCCCTGGCCGGCGACCACTACGTGATCGCGCCGGACTGGCGCGGCTACGGCCTGACCGAGACCCCGCACACCGACAACTACTGGTATCCGGACTACCTGGCCGACCTGGACTTCCTGCTCGATCACTACGCGCGTGACCAGCCGGTCGACCTCGTCGGCCACAGCATGGGCGGCAACATCGCGATGATCTATGCCGGCTCGCGGCCGCAGCGCATCCGCAAGCTGGTGAACCTGGAGGGCTTCGGCATGGCCGCCACCCGCCCGGACCAGGCGCCGGGCCGGTACGCGAAATGGATGGACGAACTCAAGGCCTACCACCGCGGCGAGATGGCGCTCAAGTCTTATGACAGCGTCGCCGGGGTGGCGGCCCGGCTCATGAAAACCAACCAGCGGCTGGCGCAGGACAAGGCCGACTGGCTGGCGCCGCACTGGGCGCGGCAGGAGGCCGATGGCCGCTGGCACATCCTGGGCGATGCGGCCCACAAGATCGTCAACGCCAGCCTGTACCGCGTCGACGAGGTGCTGGAGGTCTTCCGCGCGATCACCGCCCCCTTGCTGGCGGTCGAAGCCAGCGACGACAGCCTGACGCAGTGGTGGAAGGGCCGCTACACCCTGGACGAATACCACGAGCGCCTGAAGTCGGTGGCCAACGTGCGCGTGGGCAAGGTCACCGAGGCCGGGCACATGCTGCATCACGACCAGCCGGAGCAGGTAGCCCGGCTGATCGAGGAGTTCCTGGGCCAGTCATCGATTCCCTGAAAGCGTGAATTTTCCCAGTTGGGGTCGTGCTACGAAACCACACGCTGGTAACACCACTTGTCGTAGGAGCCGTCCTACCTCATAGTCAGACATCTTCGATCGGAGGGTGAGTCGCTATGTGGAAGTCGGGTGTGGTGGCCCTTCTATCGGCTGCGGCCTTGAGCCCAGCCTTCGCACAGTCGGATGAGTTCGAGCAGGGGCTCGGCACCATGTGGGAAGTTCTCTGGCACCAGAGCGGCACGCCGACGCGGCTGGTGCGCTGGGAACAGGACATGAAAGTCCGCATCTACGGCGTCAACCTCGCCCAGCACAAGCAGCACACGCTGCAGGCCTTGAGGGCCGTGGCCGGCGAAGCCGGTGTCAAGCTCATCGACGTGAGCGACCAGACCAACGCGGCGCAGGTCGCCAACATCAGTGTCGAGATCGTTCCCGACACCATGCTGGAAGACAACCAGCCCTGCGTCACCTACCTGAATTTCCAGAACGAGACCCGGATCGACTCGGCCGCGATGCAGATGCGCAGCCGCGACGCCTGGCGCTGCGCCTACCACGAGTCCATGCACGTCATGGGCGTGCGCGGCCACCCGGGCGGCAAGACGGTTCTCTCGTACTTCCCGACCAAGGTCGACGGCCTGATGCCGCTGGACAAGGCCATGCTGCGCGCCTGGTACTCGCCGCGCATGCAAGGCGGCATGACGCCCTTCGAGGTGCTGCCCATCCTGGCCGACGAACTGGTCGCCACGATGCCGGACCGCCAGGCCGCCGCCGGCGCCCGCGACCGCTTCTTCGGCCGCATCATCGACCAGATGCAGAGCTTCGCCCAGGGCGCCGGCGACGTGCCCATGATCGTCAAGCGCTCGGGCAAGTCGACCGAAGAAGGCATCCGCTTCGGTCGCATGGAGATGAGCTACTTCCTGGGCGTCGCCTACCTCGAAGGCAGCACGGTCAGCCAGGACCCGAACCAGGCCGTGCGCTGGCTGCAGCGTGCCGCCACGCTCGGCAGCCGCACGGCGCAGGCCAAGCTGGGCGCGGCCCAGGCCAGGATCAGCGGCTCCACCCGCTGACGCTGCGCGGGCGGCGGCCCGCGCGACGGGGCGTTTTCCTACGCCTGAGTTAGGAGCGCTCCGGCAAACTCGACGGCTTGCCTACCGGCCGACCGTCGATGAGCCCATCCGCCGCCAACCCCTCCGATCCCACCGGCTTTCGCCGCATCCTCGCCCGCAACGTCGCCCTGCCTCTGGTGCTGGGCCTGGCGAGCGCCGCGCTGTTCGTCACGCTGCTGCTGTACCTGATGGACGCCATGCGCTGGGTGGAGCACACCGACCAGGTGCTGGCCCGGGCCTACGCGGTGCAGAAGCTGGACCTGGAACTCGAGTCCTCCGTGCGCGGCTTCCTGCTCACGGGCGACGATCGCTTCCTCGAAACGCTGGAGCGCAACCGCACCGACCTGCGCTCGGAGCTCGAGCGGCTGAAGGGCCAGATCGCCGACAACCCGCCGCAGGTGCAGCGTCTGGAGCGCATCCAGTCGCTGCAGCAGCAGTGGAACAAGGTGGCCGACGAACGCGTGGCCGCCAAGCGCAGCGATCCCACCTACAACGCCGCCTCCCGCGCCGGCCAGGGCAAGCAGCTGAAGGACGCGGTGCGCGAGGAGTTCGACGACTTCGTCGCCTCCGAACGGCGCCTGCGCCAGGACCGCACCGACACGGCCAACCGCAACACCTGGACCACCATGACGGCCTTCGTGCTGTTCATGATCGCCGTCGGCGGCCTGCTGGCCTGGCGCGGCCGCGTCGACCTGCTGAAGCTCTCGGACACGTTCGAGTCGGCGCTGGGCGAGCAGAAGCGGCAAGCCGACATCCTGGCGGCGCAGGCGTGGCTGCGCGAAGGTCAGTCGCAGCTCTCGGAGCGGCTGGCGCGTGAACAGGAACTGGCCGGCGTCGGCCACGGCGCGCTGGAGTCGCTGTCGCAATACCTGGGCATCGCCGTCGGCGCCGTCTACACGGCGGAAGAAGGCGGCGGCTTCGTGCGCGCCGCCACCTGGGGCTGGGCGCCCGAGGCGGCCGCCCACGGCGAGCGCCTGCCCGCCGGTCGCACGCTGGTGGCCGAGGCCGCCACGCAGCGCCGCCAGCTCACGCTGTCCGACGTGCCGCCCGGCTACCTGCAGGTCAATTCCGCGCTGGGCAGCGCCACCGCCAGCTCGGTGCTGCTGTCGCCCATCGAACACGAGGGCCGCCTGGTCGGCGTGCTGGAGCTGGGTTTCATGCGGGCGCTGGACGAACGCGACGGCCAGCTGGTGGCGTCGGCCAGCACGGTGCTGGGTGCCTCCATCGAGTCGGCGCGCTACCGCAAGCGCCTGCAGGACGTGCTGGAGGAAACGCAGCAGCTGAACGAGGAATTGCAGGTGCAGCAGGAGGAACTGCGCACCGCCAACGAGGAACTCGAGGAGCAGTCGCGCGCGCTGAAGGAATCGCAGGCGCACCTGGAAAGCCAGCAGGCGGAACTGGAACAGACGAACGTGCAGCTGGGCGAGCAAGCCGAGCGCCTCGCCAACCAGCGCGACGAGCTGCAGCAGGCGCAGCGGGCGCTGGAGGAACGCGCCACCGAACTGCAGCGCGCGAGCCGCTACAAGTCGGAGTTCCTCGCCAACATGTCGCACGAGCTGCGCACGCCGCTGAACAGCTCGCTGATCCTGGCCAAGCTGCTGGCGGACAACGCCGAAGGCAACCTGAGCGAGGAGCAGGTCAAGTTCGCCGACTCGATCTACGCGGCCGGCAACGACCTGCTGAACCTGATCAACGACATCCTGGACATCGCGAAGGTCGAGGCCGGCAAGCTGGACGTGCGCGCCGAGCTCGTGCCGGTGCAGTCCGTGGCGGAAGGCCTGAAAGGCATGTTCGAGCCGCTCGCGCGGCGCAAGGGCCTGCAGCTGGAGCTGCTGGTCGCCTCCGACGTGCCGAGCACGCTCTACACCGACCGCCAGCGGCTGGAGCAGATCCTGCGCAACCTGCTGGCCAACGCCGTCAAGTTCACCGAGCGGGGCAGCGTGGCACTGCACGTCACGCGCAGCGGCACCGATGCGCTCGCCTTCGAAGTGCGCGACAGCGGCATCGGCATCGACCCGTCGCAGCAGGAACTGATCTTCGAGGCCTTCCAGCAGGCCGACGGCACCGTCAGCCGCCGCTTCGGCGGCACGGGCCTGGGCCTGTCGATCTCGCGCGACCTGGCGCGCCTGCTGGGCGGCAACATCACCCTGAACAGCGCGGCCGGCGTCGGCAGCACCTTCACCGTGATCGTGCCGCTGGAATACAAGGCCAGCCAGGCTATGGAGCCGGTGGCGATGGTGCCGCCGTCGCAGCGCGACGCGCCGGTGCAGGCTGCCGCGCCGGCGCGTCCGCGGCCAGCCGCGGCGCCGGCCCCCACCGCCTCTCCGCGACCGGCCAAGGCGCCCGCCTTCGCCGACGACCGCGATACGCCCACCGGCGCGGAGCGCACGGTGCTGGTGGTGGAAGACGACGAGCCCTTTGCCCGCATCCTGTTCGACCTGGCGCACGAACTCGGCTACCGCTGCCTGGTGGCGCACCAGGCCGACGAGGGCGTGCAGCTCGCGCTGGAGCAGGTGCCCGATGCCGTGCTGCTGGACATGCGCCTGCCCGACGACACCGGCCTCTCGGTGCTGCAGCAGCTGAAGGAAGACCCGCGCACCCGCCACGTGCCGGTGCACGTCATCTCGGTGGAGGACCGGGTCGAGGCGGCCATGCACCTGGGCGCGGTGGGCTACGCGCGCAAGCCGGCGACGCGAGAGGAGCTGCAGGAAGTGTTCGCCCGGCTCGAGTCGAAACTGAGCCAGAAGGTCAAGCGCGTGCTGCTGGTGGAGGACGATGCGCGCCAGCAGGAAAGCGTGATGAAGCTGATCGGCGACGGCGACGTCGAGATCGTGCCGGTGTCCGAGGGCAAGCAGGCCCTGCAGGCGCTCGCCGATTCGGTGTTCGACGTGATGATCATCGACCTGAAGCTGCCCGACATGACCGGCCAGGAACTGCTGCGGCGCATGGCTTCGGGCGAAAGCCGCTCCTTCCCGCCGGTGATCGTCTACACCGGCCGCAACCTGACGCGCGACGAGGAAGCGGAGCTGATGCGCTATTCGCGCTCGATCATCATCAAGGGCGCCCGTTCGCCGGAGCGGCTGCTGGACGAAGTGACGCTGTTCCTGCACCGGGTGGAGACGCAGCTGTCGGCCGAGCGGCAGAAGATGCTGCGCGCCGCCCGAAGCCGCGACAAGGCCTTCGAGGGCCGGCGCATCCTGGTGGTGGACGACGACATGCGCAACATCTTCGCCCTCACCAGCGCGCTGGAGCACAAGGGCGCCGCGGTGGAAGTGGCGCGCAACGGCATCGAGGCGCTGGACAAGCTGCGCAACGGCGGGGCCGACGTCGACCTGGTGCTGATGGACATCATGATGCCGGAGATGGACGGCTACACCGCCACCCGCGAGATCCGCAAGGACCCGCGCTGGCAGAAGCTGCCCATCATCGCCGTCACCGCCAAGGCGATGAAGGAAGACCAGCAGCGCTGCCTGGACGCCGGCGCCAACGACTACCTGGCCAAGCCGATCGAGCTGGAGCGCCTGTTCTCGCTGATGCGGGTGTGGATGCCGAAGATGGAGCGCCTGAATTGACGTCCCTTGCGGACATCGAGATCCGGCTGCTGATCGAGGCCGTGTTCCTGCGCTACGGCCACGACTTCCGCGACTACGCGCCGGCGTCGATGAAGCGGCGCGTGCTGCAGGCGCAGACACGCATGGGCATGGGCTCGATCTCGGCGCTGCAGGAGCGCGTGCTGCACGACGCCGCGGAGTTTGCCGTGCTGCTGCAGTACCTGACGGTCCCGGTGAGCGAGATGTTCCGCGACCCGGCCTACTTCCTGGCGCTGCGCCGCCACGTGGTGCCGGTGCTGCGCACCTATCCGTCCATCAAGATCTGGGTGGCCGGCTGCAGCACCGGCGAGGAGCCCTACTCGCTGGCGATCCTGCTGCGCGAAGAGGACCTGCTGGAACGCACCATCCTCTACGCCACCGACATCAACCACGCCTCGCTCGACAAGGCGCGCGCCGGCATCTTCAACCTGGACAGCATGCAGGCCTTCACCCGCAACTACCAGAAGGCCGGCGGGACGAAGAGCTTCAGCGACTACTACACGGCGGCCTACGGCGGCGCTCTGTTCGACAAGTCGCTGCGCGACAGCATCACGTTTGCCGACCACAGCCTGGCCACCGACGCGGTGTTCTCCGAGACGCAGCTCGTCTCCTGCCGCAACGTGCTGATCTACTTCAACCGCAAGCTGCAGGACCGCGCGCTCGGCCTGTTCCACGATTCGCTGTCGCACCGCGGCTTCCTCGGGCTGGGCTCCAAGGAGACGCTGGACTTCTCCGCCTATGCCGACCGCTTCGAGTCCGTCAGCCGGCCGGAGCGCATCTACCGCCGCAAGCCATGAGGACGACGCTGCCGCGCAACTTCAGTGCCTCGGTGGAGGCGGTGGCCATCGGCGCGTCCGCCGGCGGCATCGACGCGCTCTTCACGCTGCTGGGCGGCCTGCAGGCGCCGTTCCGCGGCAGCGTGATGATCGTGCTGCACCTGCCGGAAGACCACGAGAGCCGGCTGGTGGAGGTGTTCGCCTCGCGGCTGGCCATCGACGTGCAGGAGGCGCAGCCCGGCGCGCCGGTCGGCTCCGGCAAGCTCTATTTCGCGCCGCCCGGCTACCACCTGCTGGTGGAGGCGGACCGCACCTTCGCGCTGAGCTGCGACCCGCCGGTGCTGTTCTCGCGCCCCTCCATCGACGTGCTGATGGAGTCCTGCGCCGACGCCTACGGCGGGGAGGTGGCCGGCCTGGTGCTGACCGGCGCCAACGAGGATGGCGCCCGCGGCCTGGCCGCGATCAAGGCACGGGGCGGCATGACCGCCGTGCAGGACCCGCAGGAGGCGCAACACGCCACCATGCCGCAGGCGGCGATCGCTGCCGCCGACCCCGATTTCGTGCTTCCCCTGGCGGGCCTGCGCAGCCTGCTGCAAACTGTGGTCCGCTGATGAGCCCTGCCCCCTCCTCCGATGTCAACGTGCTGCTGGTCGACGACCTGCAGGAGAACCTCGTCGCCCTGGAGGCGCTGATCCGCCAGCCCGGCCGCCGCATCTTCCAGGCGCGTTCCGGGGACGAAGCGCTCTCGCTGATGCTCGAGCACCCGTTCGCCCTGGCCATCCTCGACGTGCAGATGCCGGCCATGAACGGCTTCGAGCTGGCCGAACTGATGCGCGGCACCGAGCGCACCCGCAACATCCCGATCGTCTTCGTCAGCGCCGCCGGCCGCGAGCTGAACTACGCCTTCCGCGGCTACGAGACCGGCGCGGTCGACTTCCTCTACAAGCCGCTCGACCCGATGGCCGTGCGCAGCAAGGTCAACGTGTTCGTCGACCTGTTCCGCCAGCGGCTGGAGCTGCAGACCATCCAGGCGCAGCTGGAGCGCGCCGTGACCATGCGCGACGACTTCATGTCGATGGTGTCGCACGAACTGCGCAATCCGCTGAACTCGGTCTACCTGCAGGCGCAGCTGCGCCGCAAGATGATGAGCGGCCCCACGCCGCCCGACCGCGCCACGATGCTGCGGATGGTGGAGCGCGACGAGCGCCAGATCCGCAGCATGATCCGGCTGCTGGACGACATGCTGGACGTCTCGCGCCTGCGCACCGGCCGCCTGGCGATGGACCCCAAGCCCTTCGACCTGGCGGAGCTGGGCCGCCGCGTGGTCGAAGCGATCTCCGAGCAGGCCGCGCCCGCGGGCATCGCGGTGACGCTGGAGGCGCCCGCCGAACTCCTGCTCGAAGGCGACGAGTTCCGCATCGAGCAGGTGATCACCAACCTGCTGACCAACGCGCTGCGCTATGGCGACGGCAAGCCGGTGGCCGTGACCGTGAGCGCCGGCGAGGGCCGTGCGCTGGTCTCGGTGAAGGACCAGGGCATGGGCATCGCGCCGGCGGACCAGGAGCGCATCTTCAGGCAGTTCGAACGCACCGAAGGCTCGGCCGCCGTGCCGGGGCTGGGACTGGGCCTCTACATCGCGCGCCAGATCGTCGAGGCGCACCGCGGCCGGCTGGAGGTGGTGAGCGAGCTGGGACAGGGCTCGGAGTTCATCCTCTACCTGCCGCTGCCGGGAGCCGCTGCGGCGTAGTCCGACCCCGGCATCAGGCGGCATGCGAAAATGCGCAGTTCAGAAGGAAGCAGCACAAAATGGACGCAGAACGCATCAACCTGATCGGCAGCACCCTGACCGACCTGCAGGCCCGCACCGCGGACCTCCGGAGGTATCTTTGACTTCGATCAGAAGTCGGAGAGGCTGAGAACGGTCAACGCATCGCTGGAAGACCCGGCGGTCTGGAACGATCCCAAGAAGGCCCAGGAACTGGGCCGCGAAAAGAAGCAGCTGGACGAGATCGTCCTCGGCCTGCAGAACCTCGACAGCGAGCTGTCGGACAACCTCGAGCTCTATGAGATGAGCAAGGAGGACGGCGACGAAGCCGGCCTCCAGACCATCGAGGCCGAAGGCGCCAAGCTCGCCAAGATCGTCGAGGGGCTGGAGTTCCGCCGGATGTTCAACCAGCCGGCCGACCCGAACAACTGCTTCCTCGACCTGCAGGCCGGCGCCGGCGGCACGGAAGCGTGCGACTGGGCGTCGATGCTGATGCGCCAGTACCTGAAGTACGCCGAGCGCAAGGGCTTCAAGACGACCGTGGAAGACGAGACGCCGGGCGACACCGCGGGCATCAAGGGCGCGACGCTCAAGATCGAGGGCGAGTACGCCTTCGGCCTGCTGCGCACCGAGACCGGCGTGCACCGGCTGGTGCGCAAGTCGCCCTTCGACTCCTCGGGCGGCCGCCACACCAGCTTTGCCAGCGTGTTCGTCTACCCGGAGATCGACGACTCGATCGAGATCGACATCAACCCGGCGGACGTGCGGACCGACACCTACCGCGCTTCCGGCGCGGGTGGCCAGCACATCAACAAGACCGATTCGGCGGTGCGCCTGACGCACATCCCGACCGGCATCGTGGTGCAGTGCCAGGACAGCCGTTCGCAGCACTCGAACCGTGACGTGGCGTGGCGGCGCCTGCGCTCGCGCCTGTACGACTTCGAGATGCGCAAGCGGATGGAAGCGCAGCAGAAGCTGGAAGACAGCAAGACCGACGTCGGCTGGGGCCACCAGATCCGCAGCTACGTGCTGGACCAGAGCCGCATCAAGGACCTGCGCACCAACGTCGAAATCTCGAACACGCAGAAAGTGCTCGACGGCGACCTGGATGCCTTCATCGAAGCTTCGCTGAAGCAGGGCGTATGAAGGCCACGCGCGCCCTGGTGTTCGACATGGACGGCACCATGGTCGACTCCATGCCGGCCCATGCGCGTGCCTGGGAGCACTTCGCGCGCTCGCACGGCAACACCATGCCGGTCGCCGAGATCCTTCGCCGCACCACCGGGCGCAACGGCGTGGAGTGCATCCGCGAGCTGTTCGGCGCCGACACGCCCGAAGACCGGGCGCTGGAACTGATCGCGCAGAAGGAAGAGATCTACCGCGAAGCCTTCTCCCGCGAGTTCCGCGAGGTGAAGGGCTTCGGTGCCTTCGCCGCGCAGGCCCGCGCGCAAGGACTGAAGATCACCGTCGCCACCGCCGGCGACAAGCACAACATCGCCTACGTGCTGCGCCACCTCAAGCTGGCGCACGCGCCCGACGCCATCGTCGGCGGCGACGAAGGCCTGCCCGGCAAGCCCGAGCCCGCCCTCTTCCTCGAAGCGGCGCGCCGCGTCGGCATCGCGCCGGCCGAGTGCATCGTGTTCGAGGACGCACCTTTCGGCATCGAGGCGGCCAGGCGCGCGGGCATGCGCGCCGTCGCCATCTGCAGCACCCACAGCCCGGAACAACTGTCCGGGCCGCACGTCGTCGCGCAGGTGCGCGACTTCGAACAACTCACGAAAACGAACTTCCTGGAGAACCTGCATGCGTGAAGGCCAATCCAAAGTGATCTACCGCAGCGACTACCAGCCGCCGGCGTTCTGGATCGACGCCGTCGAACTGGTGTTCGACCTCGACCCGGCCAAGACCCGCGTGCTGAACCGCATGCGCATCCGCCGCAACCCGGACGTGCCGCCGCAGGCGCTGCGCCTGGACGGCGAGGAACTGAACCTGTCGCGCGTGCTGGTCGCCGGCCAGGGCACGTCCTTCAAGATGGAGGACAACCAGCTGGTGCTGGAGAACCTGCCGGAGGGCAACGAGCCCTTCGAGCTGGAGATCTTCACCACCTGCTATCCGGCCAAGAACACCAAGCTGATGGGCCTGTACGTCAGCAACGATTCCTTCTTCACGCAGTGCGAGGCCGAGGGCTTTCGCCGCATCACCTACTTCCTGGACCGTCCCGACGTGATGGCCAGCTACACGGTGACCCTGCGCGCCGACCCCAAGCGCTACCCGGTGCTGCTGTCCAACGGCAACCTGGTGGAGCAAGGCACGCTGGACGACGGCCGCCACTTCGCCCGCTGGGTCGACCCCTTCCGCAAGCCCAGCTACCTGTTCGCGCTGGTGGCCGGCCAGCTGGTGTGCCGCGAGCAGCGCATCACGGCCCGCAACGGCAAGGAACACCTGCTGCAGGTCTACGTGCGCGCCGGCGACCTGGACAAGACCGAGCACGCGATGAACTCGCTGATGGCCTCGGTGGCCTGGGACGAAGCCCGCTTCAACCTGCCGCTGGACCTGGAACGTTTCATGATCGTCGCCACCAGCGACTTCAACATGGGCGCGATGGAGAACAAGGGCCTGAACATCTTCAACACCAAGTACGTGTTGGCGAACCAGGCGACGGCCACCGACACCGACTACGCCAACATCGAGTCGGTGGTCGGCCACGAGTACTTCCACAACTGGACCGGCAACCGCATCACCTGCCGCGACTGGTTCCAGCTGTCGCTGAAGGAAGGCCTGACGGTCTTCCGCGACCAGGAGTTCAGCCAGGACCTGTCCGGTTCGCCCTCGGCCCGCGCCGTGAAGCGGATCGAAGACGTGCGCGTGCTGCGCACCGCGCAATTCCCGGAAGACGCCGGCCCGATGGCGCACCCGGTGCGACCCGACCAGTACCTGGAGATCAACAACTTCTACACGGTCACCATCTACGAGAAGGGTGCCGAGGTCGTGCGCATGATGCAGACCCTGGTTGGACGTGAAGGCTTTACCAAGGGCGTGTCGCTGTACTTCCAGCGCTTCGACGGCCAGGCCGTGACCTGCGACGACTTCGCGCAGGCGATCGCCGACGCCAACCCCGAGTCGCAGCTCGCGCAGAAGCTCGACCAGTTCAAGCGCTGGTACAGCCAGTCCGGCACGCCGCGCGTGAAGGTCACGACGGAGTTCGACGCCGGCACCGGCATGTACAAGGTGACGCTGGCCCAGAGCTGCGCGGCCACGCCGGGCCAGCCGGACAAGCTGCCCTTCGTGATCCCGGTGGGCCTGGGCCTGCTGGACGCGGAAGGCCGCGAGCTCACCGGCGGCATGCACGTGCTGACGCAGGCCAGCGAGACGCTGACCTTCCCCGGCTACACCAGCGAGCCGGTGCCTTCGCTGCTGCGCGGCTTCAGCGCGCCGGTGATCCTGGAGTACGACTACAGCGACCGCCAGCTGCTGACGCTGCTGGCCCACGACACCGACCCGTTCAACCGCTGGGAAGCGGGCCAGCGCCTGGCCACCAGCCGCGCCCTCGCCTTCGTGCGCGGCGACGGCGGCAAGGACAGCTGGCGCCTCGACGAGGCCTACCTCGACGCGATGCGCAGCGTGCTGCGCCATCCCGACCTGGATGCCGCCTTCAAGGAACTGGTGCTGACGCTGCCTGCCGAGACCTACATCGCGGAACAGCTGGACGTGGTGGACCCGCAGCGCATCCACGCGGTGCGCGAAGCGATGCGCGAGCAGCTCGCCACCGCGCTGCACGCCGACTGGGAGCGTGTCTTCGAAGGCAACCAGGTGCTGGGCGCCTACAGCCCCGATCCGGTCTCCAGCGGCCGCCGCGCCCTGGCCGGCCTAGCGCTGGCGCACCTGTGCATCGCCGCACGTTCGAGCGGCGACACGGTGTGGCCGGGCCGCGCCTACCAGCGCTTCAAGGACGCGTCGAACATGACCGACCGCTTCAACGCCCTGGCGGCGCTGGTGACAGCCGGTAGCGACCTGGCGCCGCAGGCGCTGCAGCGCTTCCACGCCATGTTCAAGGACGAACCACTGGTGCTGGACAAGTGGTTCGCGCTGCAGGCCGGCGCACCCGACCGCGGCGGCAACATCCTGCCGATCGTGAAGCAGCTGATGACGCATGCGGACTTCAACATCCGCAATCCGAACCGCGCGCGCAGCGTGATCTTCAGCTACTGCAGCGCCAACCCGGGCGGCTTCCACCGCGCCGACGCGGCCGGCTACGTGTACTGGAGCGACCGCGTGATCGAGCTCGACGCGATCAACCCGCAGGTGGCCGCCCGCCTGGCGCGCGCACTGGACCGCTGGAAGAAGCTGGCCGAGCCGCAGCGCAGCGCCGCGCGCGAAGCCATTGCCCGCGTCGCCGCCAAGCCCGACCTGAGCAACGACGTGCGCGAGGTCGTCACGCGCGCCCTGGCGGATTGATGCGGCCATGGCGGCACGGAAGAACGCCTTCTACGCCCAGTCGGGCGGCGTCACGGCCGTCATCAATGCCAGCGCCGCCGGCGTGATCGAAACGGCGCGGGCCAACAAGGACCGCATCGGCAAGGTCTACGCGGGCCGCAACGGCATCATCGGCGCCCTCACCGAGGACCTGATCGACACCGGCAAGGAAAGCGCCGCCGCCATCGCGCTGCTGCGCTTTACGCCGTCCGGCGCCTTCGGCTCCTGCCGCTACAAGCTCAAGTCGCTGGAGGCGAACCGGCGCGAGTACGAGCGGCTGATCGAGGTCTTCCGCGCGCACGACATCGGCTACTTCTTCTACAACGGCGGCGGCGACTCGGCCGACACCTGCTTCAAGGTGAGCCAGCTGTCGGAGAGCATGGGCTACCCGATCCAGGCGATCCACGTGCCCAAGACCGTGGACAACGACCTGCCGGTCACCGACTGCTGCCCGGGCTTCGGCTCGGTGGCGAAGTACGTGGCGGTGTCGGCGCTGGAAGCCTCCTTCGACGTGCGCTCCATGGCCAAGACCTCGACCAAGGTCTTCGTGCTGGAGGTGATGGGCCGGCACGCCGGCTGGATCGCCGCGGCCGGCGGGCTGATCGGGGACCACGGCATTCCGGTCGTCGTGCTGTTCCCCGAGATTCCCTTCGACGAGAAGAAGTTCACCGACCGTGTCGCCGCGCTCGTCCAGGAGCACGGCTTCTGCACCGTGGTCGTCTCCGAAGGCTGCCACCATCCGGACGGCACCTTCCTCGCCGAGCAAGGCAGCAAGGACGCCTTCGGCCATGCGCAGCTCGGTGGCGCGGCGCCCGTGGTGGCCGGCATGGTGAACCGCGCGCTGAAGTACAAATTCCATTGGGCGGTGGCCGATTACCTGCAGCGCGCCGCCCGCCACATCGCGTCGAAGACCGATGCGAAGCAAGCCTACGAGGTCGGCGCCGCCGCCGTGAAGCTCGCGCTCGAGGGCCACAACGCCGTGATGCCCACCATCGAGCGCACCAGCGACACGCCCTACAAGTACCGCATCGGCATGGCGAAACTGGCGGACGTCGCCAACGTCGAGAAGTTCATGCCGCGCGAGTTCATCAGCGACGACGGCTTCGGCATCACCGAAGCCTGCAAGCGCTACCTGCGCCCGCTGATCCAGGGCGAGGACTACCCGAAATTCAAGGACGGCCTGCCGGTCTTCGCGACGCTGAAGAACGTGGCCGTGGCCCGCAAACTCCCCGCTTTCGAACTGCACTGACCTTTCAATGAGCTCCAAGATCTCCCTGACGCGCTACCTCGTCGAGAAACAACGCGTCCACAACCGCATCCCCTCGGACCTGCGCCTGCTGATCGAAGTAGTGGCGCGCGCCTGCAAGGGCATCAGCCACGCCGTCACCAAGGGCGCGCTCGGCGAGGTGCTGGGCTCGGCCGGCACCGACAACGTGCAGGGCGAGGTGCAGAAGAAGCTGGACATCATCGCCAACGAGGTGCTGATCGAAGCCAACGAGTGGGGCGGCCACCTGGCGGCCATGGCCAGCGAGGAAATGGAAGGCATCTACGTGGTGCCCAACCGCTACCCGCAGGGCGAATACCTGCTGCTGTTCGACCCGCTCGACGGCTCCTCCAACATCGACGTCAACGTGAGCATCGGCACCATCTTCAGCGTGCTGAAGAAGACCGAGAACGGCCACGGCCATGGCGTGAGCGAGCAGGACTTCCTGCAGTGCGGCCACAAGCAGGTGGCGGCCGGCTACTGCATCTACGGCCCGCAGACCACGCTGGTGCTCACGGTGGGCGACGGCGTCGCGATGTTCACGCTGGACACCGAGCAAGGCTCCTTCGTCCTGACGCAGGAAGACGTGAGGATTCCGGAGGACACCAAGGAATTCGCGATCAACATGTCGAACATGCGCCACTGGGACGCCCCGGTGAAACGCTACATCGACGAGTGCCTGGCCGGCAAGGAAGGCCCGCGCGGCAAGGACTTCAACATGCGCTGGATCGCCTCGATGGTGGCCGACGTGCACCGCATCCTGAGCCGCGGCGGCGTCTTCCTCTATCCCTGGGACAAGCGCGAGCCGAACAAGCCGGGCAAGCTGCGCCTGCTGTACGAAGCCAATCCCATGGGCTGGCTGGTCGAACAGGCCGGCGGCCTGGCCACCAACGGCAGGCAGCGCATCCTGGACATCCAGCCGAAGCAGCTGCACGAGCGGGTCAGCGTGATCCTCGGGTCGAAGAACGAGGTGGAGCGGGTGACGGGCTACCACGGGCAATAGCCCCGCCCAGTTCGCTATAATGCGAGGCTTCGCCGGAGTAGCTCAGTCGGTAGAGCAGCTCATTCGTAATGAGAAGGTCGGGGGTTCGATTCCTCTCTCCGGCACCAGGATCACCAAGGGCCTGCAGGCAACTGCAGGCCCTTTTTCCTGGGACCCTTCAGCCTTGCGCAAGCCAGGCGGCCAGGGCCGCCGTCACCGCCTGCGGCTGTTCCATGGGGCTCATGTGCCCGCTGTCCTCGATCACCACCAGCCGGGCGCCCGGGCACAGCGCCTGCATCTGCTCGTGCCGCGCGAGGGGACTCCAGGCATCCTGGCGTCCGCAGGCCAGCAGGACCGGGCACCGCAGCCCCTCGAGGACCGGACGCACATCGGGCCGGGTGAGCAGCGCCTCGATCTGCGCCTCGAAGGTCGCGGGCGTCTGGCGCTCGATCATCGCCAGGATGTCCTCGAAGAGCGGCGAGTCCAGACGGGACCGGTGGACCATGCCGCGCGCCCATTCGGCGCCCATGCTGCGCATTCCTGACCGGCGCGCCTTCTCCAGCAGCGCAAGCCGGCCCGCGCGCTCCTGCTCGCCGGCTGCGCCCGGGGCGATGGGATCCATGCCGGTATCGAGCAGCGCCACGCGCTCCACCCGCTGCGGCGCGAGCCGCAGGATTTCGAGGGCGACCCGGCCGCCCATGGAGTGGCCCGCCAGCGCGAACCGAGGGCTAGTCGCCTGTGCGAGGACGCTCAGGGCCATCGCGTTGATGCTTCGCAGGTCCGAGTAGGAGGGAACGAAGGTGGTGACCGGCGCGAGACCCGCACGCTGGCGGGTCCACACCGCTTCGTCGCACAGCAGGCCGGGGAGCAGGACGAGGTGCTGCGCTGTCATGCGCGCCTACTGCGTCGCATCCGCATTCGCCGCCCGCAGCGGATCGGAGGCCTCCATCCAGTCCAGGTCGTTCTCCAGCGTGTGGAAGGCGTCGTCGCCGATGTCGCCGCTTTCGCGCATGGCCAGCAGCGCCTCGCGCGCGCCGCGCAAGGCCGCCCGGTAGGCTGCGTAGTAGTCGGCGCCGAAGGCGGCGTGCGGACCCTCCCCCTCCTCCCGATGGATCTGTCCCAGCCAGAGCTTCATCTCCTTGCGGACCAGGTCCGCCGCCGCCGATCGGCCCTCGGGCAGCTGCGCCAATGCGGCCTCCATGAGGCGGCGGCGCGCCGCGTGCTCCTCGCGCGCGACCGGGTCGCCGTCGTGCAGGTCCAGCGCGCGCAGCAGCATCTTCAGCGTGAGGCCCTGGATCAGGAGCGTTCCCAGCACCACCGAGAAGGCGGTCAGCACGATCAGGTCGCGCGCCGGAAAGCCCGCGGGCAGCGCCAGCGCCGCGGCCAGCGTGACGATCCCCCGCATGCCGGCCCAGGAGATCACCAGCCCGCTGCCCACGCTGGCCTGCAGCATGGGCCGCGGCGGATGGAAGCCGAAGCGGCGGTCGCGCCAGCGGATGCCGGCGTTGAAGGTCATGTGCCACACGATGCGCACCAGGATCACCGTGGCCAGCACCGCGGCCGCCACCAGCAGGTACTGCGTGCGCTGTGCCGGCGCCAGCTCCACCAGGATCGGCCGGATCTGCAGGCCGATGAAGATGAAGGCGAAGATGTTCAGCGCGAAGATCACCGTGGCCCACACCGCGTTGGTGGGCACGCGGATGCGCGCCGGCGTGCGGGCAGGCGCCGTGCGGCCCAGCGTCATCGCGAAGCACACGGTGGTGAGCACGCCCGAGAGCCCCACGTGTTCGGCCACCATCCAGACCGAGAAGGTCGCCACGAACTGCATGATGATCGCGGTGGGGATGTGCTGCACCCGCTCCAGCAGGCGCTGCACCACGATGCCCAGCACCGGGCCGGCCACCAGGCTGCCCAGCACGCCGAGCAGGAAGGTCGGCGCCACCGTCTGCAGCGAGAAGCTGCCCGCCGCCACGGCACCGACGGCCAGCCGGTAGATCAGGAGCGCGCTGGCGTCGTTCAGCAGGCTCTCGCCTTCCAGGATGCCCAGGATGCGCTGCGGCGGCCGCAGCGGACGCAGCACCGCAGTGGCTGCCACCGCATCGGGCGGCGCGACGATCGCGCCCAGCGCGATGGCCGCGGCCCAGGGCAGGCCCGGCACCAGTGCGTGCGCGACGACGGCCACGGCCGCCGTCGTGAGCAGCACCGCAACGACCACCAGGCTGACCAGCGGCGCCCAGTTGTCACGCAGGTCGCGCAGCGAAGCGTCGTAGCCGGCATCGACCAGGATGGGTGCGACGAAGAGCGCCAGCACCAGTTCCGGCGGCAGGGAGGGACTGGGGGCGCCCGGCACCAGCGCCAGCAGCGCGCCGCCGATCGCGAGGAAGACGGGATACGGCGCGCCTGCCCGCCGCGCGGCGGCAGCGAGCAGCACGGCCGCCACGAAGAGGACCACGATGTGTTCGAGCGCGCGCACCGCGCGAAGTATGCCGAAACCAGCGGCGCGATGGCGCCGCCCGCGCTCCTCAGGGTCAACCCGATCCCCCTCGTTCCGGGGGGGCCGCGCCAAGCCTGCAAATCCTACGGTTGAGTCATCGAACCACAACCTGGAGGCATCGTTGGGACTCTCGAACATTCGCTCCACGCGGCGCGCCCTGCTCTTGGCCGCCACGACGCCGTGGCTGGCCGCCCGCGCCGCCACCGGCGTGCGCATCGGCCAGGTGCTGCCGCTCACCGGCCCGCTCGGCGCCGTCGTGCAACCGATCGCCGAAGGCCAGAAGGCCTTGCTGGCCGGCGTGAACGCGCGCGGCGGCGTCCATGGCGCGCCCATCGAACTCGTCACGCTCGACGACGGCGCGCAGCCGGCCAAGACGGTCGAACACACGCGCACGCTGCTCGACGATCCTTCGCTCTCGGCCTTGTTCGGCTATGCCTTCGTGCCCGGCCTGGCGCAGGCGCTGCCGCTCGCGGATGCGCGCCGCGTGCCCCTGATCGGCGTCTACAACGGCGCCGACAACCTGCGCGGCCAGCCGGGCCTGTACACCACCACGGCGAGCCTGCGCGACGAGGTGACGGCCATGGTGCAGAACCTCGCGACGATCAACACGCGCCACCTCGCCGTGGCCTACCAGGACAACGAGCTGGGGCGCTACATGCTGCCGCAGGTGCAGGCGGTGGCCGACCAGGCGAAGGTGACGATCGCCGCGGCCGTGGCGCTGAAGCCGGACGGCTCCAACGCCGACGCCGCGTGGATGCAGGTCGCGAAGGCGCAGCCGCAGGCCATCCTGCTGCTGGCGGCAGGTGCAGCGGTGCTGGGTTTCATGAAAACGCGCTCGTCCGCCGCGCGAGTTCCGGTCTACGCGCTCTCGCTGGCGGGCACCACCGCGCTGGTGGAGAGCCTGGGACCAGCGGCGCGCGGCATGGCCTTCACGCAAGTGGTGCCCTACCCCATGCGGCAGACCACGCCGCTCACGCGCAACTTCGCGGCCGCGATGGCGGCGGCCCGGCTGGAGCCGACCTATGACCGCATGTGGGGCTACCTCAATGCGAGCATCCTGGTGGAGGTCCTGCGACGCAGCGGGCCGAAGCCCACGCCGGCGGCGGTGACGGCGGCCCTGGACCGCATGAACGACGTGGACATCGGCGGCTACCGCCTCGCCTATGGCGCGCAGCAGCGCCATGGCTCCAGCTTCGTCGAGATCACGATGGTGGACGGCAACGGGAAATACTTACGCTAAAAGGCCACGGGTCGCCGCGTTCGTCACCGCCGGACGCCCGTTCGTCCGCCGCGCGCTACCGCATGGCACCAAGGCGGCGCGAGCGGAACGGCGGCGCTTCCCAGCGGCAGGCGGGCTCGTTACATTCGCGCACACGCGCTGGGAGCCAGCGACGCTGGAGCAGAACAATGAGCAGTCCCAGGGCGAAACCCCGCCCCGGCCCGACATCGACGCCCGGTGTCGAAGTGCTGGAAAAGAACTCCGAAACCGCCTGGGGGCTGTTCCACGCCCTGCAGGAGGAGCAGTCCCGCGCGCCCCCGGGCGAAGTCACGCTGGTCGACGTGCTGGAACTGATCCGGCGCAACAACCGCATCTGCCCCAAGCCCTCGGTCTGGAAGAAGCTGTACGACTATCTTCCGAACAAGACGCCGCAGCTGGTCCCCTTCCCCGGCACCGCCCAGGAATGGACCATGACGCCGCCGCTGCAGAAGCGCGCCCGCCTGCGCCAGCACATCGAATGGGCAGCGGCGCAGGGCGTGCTGAAGCAGGTGCACAAGGCGCTGGCGGCGCTGCCCGAGGAGAAGTGGGACCACATGGCGGGCTGAAGCCCGCTCAGGAACGCCACATCCCCTGCTGCGCCATCTCGCCGACGATGCGCACCAGGTGACCCGCCACCGCCGTCACGGCGCGCGACGGCCCTTTTGCCTTGGAGAAGGCCATCGCCACGGTGCGCTGGAAAGGCGGTTCGACGATGCGCGCGGCCTGCAGCTTGCCCTCCTGGACCTCCTGCCACACCGCGTGCAGCGGCAGCACCGTGTACAGGCCCTCCTGCGCGCTCAGCTGCTTCTGCAGCGGCAATGAGTCGGCCTCGATCACCGGCGCCAGCGCGATGCGCGCTTGGCGCGCGCCCGCGTCGAGGGCCGTGCGCAGCCCATTGGGCGCCCCCGGCAGGATGAAAGGCAGGCCGTCCAGGCGGGCAAAGGGGACTTCCCCGCCACCCGTCACCGCGTCGCCCCGCGGACCGATCAGGTAGCTGTCCACGATGGCCAGGCTCTCCTCGCCTTCCGGCAGGTTCGGCGTGTAGCGGTACAGGATGGCGATGTCGACCCGGGCGTCGGTCAGCCACTCCTCCACCTGGCCGCTGGAGCCCTCCAGCACCTTCAGGTTGACCCCGGGCAGCAGCGAGCGGACTTCGGCAAACAGGCGGCCGGCAAGGATGGTGCCGATCGAAGGCAGGCTGCCCAGCGTGACGGTGCCGACCGGCTCGCGCAGGTCCGCGCGGATCTCCCGTTCCAGCGCCTGGGCGCGTTCCAGCAAATCCTTGACCCGCGGAAACAGGCGCTGCCCCGCGTCCGACAACTCCACGCCGCGGCCGGTGCGGTTGAACAGCCGCGCCCCGCATTCGCGCTCGAGGGCATTGACCTGCCGGCTCAGGAAGGACTGGTTGGTGTTGAGGAACAGCGCCGCCCGCGTCAGGCTGCCCAGTTCCCCGATGGCGACGAACGAGCGCCACTTCTGCAGGTCGGCCGCGATCTGCAGTTCGAATTCGGTGGCCCTGGCTTTGTGCATCAGGCCGGATTATCGAGCCGCCGCACCCAATCGGTGATGGCACGCGCGATGGCTTGCGGCTGTTCCGGCACCAGCGCATGGCCGGCGTTCGCGATCTCGCGCACCGTGACCTTGGCCCCGAGCGCGTCGGCCAGTTCGCCGCGCGTGGCGGGCGGTCGCCAAGGGTCCTGTGCGCCCTGCAGGTCGAGCAGCGGGGCGTTGCAGCGCGAGTACCAGTTCTCCCTGGGCGGCCGCTGGCTCGCTTCGCGGTAGGCCGTCCGCCACTGCGGGTACCAGCCTTGCAGCCAGCTGCGCGCATCGTTGCCCGGCGCGAACATGCAAACGCGCAATGCAGCAAGGCGCTCTTCCTCGGACCGCTGCGGATCGGAAGCGACCGCGAGCGCCTCGGCCATCCCCGCAGGAAACTCGCGCGCGGCCGCACCCAGCACCACGACGCCGCGCACCTGCTGCGGATGGCGCAGGTCGGTGACGCGCGCCACCCAGTGTCCGTAGGCGTGCCCGACCACGACGGCGGGGCCGGGCGCGAGCCGGGCGATCACGGCGGCAACATCATCGGCCAGCGTCTCCAGCGTCATCCCGGCCGGGGGCGGACTGCTGTGGCCCATGCCGCGCGGCTGCGGACGCAGCACCAGGAAGCCCTCGGCGGCCAGCAGTGCGGCCAACGCGTCGAAGTCCTCCGAATCGCGCAGCGACGAAGGCAGCAGCACGAGCGCGGGACCGCCGCCCTCGACGATGACGTCGATGCGGGCCTCGCCGAGCTGCACAAGCTCGCGGCGGCGCGGGGCTGCGCTCATTCGACCTTGGCGCCGGACGCCTTGACGATGCGCGCCCACTTGGGAATCTCGCTGCGGATGAGGGCCGCGAATTCCTCCGGCGTCGAGCTCGCGGGCTCGATGCCCAGCGCGACGAGCTGCCGCTTCATGCCGGCGTCGGCCATCGCCCGGCCCACGGCCGCATGCAGGCCGGCGACGACTTCGCGGGGTGTGCCCGCCGGCGCCAGCACGCCGAGCCAGTTGGAGACCTCATAGCCCGCGAGTCCCGCTTCGGCCAGCGTGGGCACTTGCGGCAAGGCCGCCATCCGCGTGCGCGAGGTGACGGCCAGCGCCCGCACCCGCCCGGACTTGATGTGCTCCTCGTACACCGTGAACGAGTCGAAGGTGGCATCGATGCGGCCGGCCAGCAGGTCGGTCAGCAACGGCGCGCTGCCCTTGTACGGCACGTGCACCATGTCGACGCCGGCCAGGCTCTCGAACAGCGCACCCGACAGATGGCTGGAACTGCCGTTGCCGGCCGAGCCGTAGCTGATCTGGCCCGGCCTGGCCTTGGCCAGTGCCACCAGTTCGGCGACGCTGTTGGCCCTCACCGTGGCCGGGACCACCAGCACGCGAGGCGTGATGTGCGTGAGCGCGATGGGCGCGAAGTCCTTCAACGGGTCGTAGCGCAGCTTCGGATAGAGGGCCGGATTGATCGCCTGCGTTCCCATCGTCGCGAACAGCAGGGTGTAGCCGTCGGGCGGCGCGCGCGCCACGATCTCCGCCGCCAGCGTGCCGCCGGCGCCGCCGCGGTTGTCGATGACGACCTGCTGTCCCAGCTGCTCGCCCAGGTGCTGGGCCAGCCCGCGCGCCATCAGGTCGGCCGCGCCGCCCGCCGGAAAGGGCACCACCAGGCGCAAGGGCCGGTCGGGAAAGGCGGCCCAGGCAGCGAACGGGACCGTGGCGGCCAGCGCCAGCAGGGCGCGGCGGCGCATCCGAATAGGCATGGCTGTCTCCTGGTTTGGTGCCACTCTAGCCCTCCGCGTGTGGCGCGCCTATGCATGGCGCCTGCATAGCAGCCTTGCACGAACGGCACATAGCCGGCGCGCAGCGCGGCTCCTAGACTGCAGGCCAGAACCCAGGAGACAAACCCACCATGCTGCGCACCCGCCGCCTTCTTTCCGCCGCCCTCGCCCTCTGCGCCAGCGGCTCCCTGCTCGCCCCCGCTGCCCATGCCCAGGCTTGGCCCGCCCATCCGATCAAGCTGATCGTTCCGTACGCGGCCGGAGGCCCCACCGACGCCATCGCCCGCCTGCTCGCGACGAAGATGGCCGCGACGCTGGGCCAGCCGGTGGTGGTGGACAACCGCGCCGGCGCCGGCGGCACCATCGGCGTCGATGCCACCGTCAAGGCGGCCGGCGACGGCTACACCTTCGCGCTGGTCGCGCCCGGCCCGCTGGCCGGCATGCCCAACCTGATGAAGGCGCCTTACGGGCTGGACGACATCCAGTACCTGACCCTCGTCGCCAAGATCCCCAGCGTGCTGGTGGTGAACAGCAAGTCGGGCATCGACTCGCTGGAAGCGCTGGTGAAGAAGGCCAAGGCCGAACCCGGCAAGCTGAGCTACAGCTCGGCCGGCCCGGGCACCACGCCGCACATCGGCATGGAAATCTTCAAGGACCAGGCCGGGGTGCACCTGCTGCACGTGCCGTACAAGGGCGCGGCGCCGGCCGTGACCGCGCTGCTGGCCGGCGAAGTGAACGTGACGATGGTCGACCTGCTGCCGGTGCTGCCGCACGTCAACGCCGGCACGCTCAAGGTCCTGGCCGTCGCCGCCACCACCCGCGCCCCGCAGCTGCCGAACACACCGACCACCGCGGAAAAGGGACTGCCCGGCGTGATCATGGAAACGACCTACGGCCTGATCGCCCCCAAGAGCCTGCCGCCTGCGATTGCCGCCAGGCTGCGCGACGCCGCGGTCGCCGCCGTCAATGCGCCCGAGATGAAGCAGCAGTTCCTGGCCCAGGGCGCGCTGCCGGTCACGTCCACCCCGGCCGACTACCAGAAGCTGATGCTGGCCGAATCGGACAAGTGGAAGAACATCATCGGCAAGGCGAAGATCACGCTCGAATGAAGATCGCCGCCGCCACGCTGGCGTCCTGTACGCAGGCGCTGGCCGACCCCCAATGGAAGTTCGCGCGCGCTCAGGTGCCGCGGCTGGAGGGCTGGGCGCTGCGCCTGCGGGACGAGGACGGCCACGAGGGCCTCGGCTACTGCCACGCCATCCCGGCCATCTCCACCCACGGCGCCGGCGCCGAAGCGGGGCTGGCGTTCCTGGCGCCGCGGCTGGTGGGCCGCCCGGTCGACGACGTGGCCGCGGCCATGGAGGAGATCGACGCCACCCTGGCCTACCAGCCGACGGTGAAGGCTGCCATCGACATGGCGCTGCACGACCTGCTGGCGCGCCGCCTCGGCGTGGGCGTGCACGTGCTGCTCGGGGGCAAGCTGCGCGATGCGGTGCCGCTGTCGCGCATCCTGCCGATCAAGGCGCCCGACGAGATGGCGGCCATCGCGGCCCGGCTCGCCGGCGAGGGCTACCGGCAGCTGAAGCTCAAGCTGTCGGGCGACACGGACACCGACGTGCAGCGGGTTGCCGCCGTGCGCGCCGCCGCGGGCGACGCCGTGGCCCTGACGCTGGACCCCAACCAGTCGTACAACGCCAAGCAGATGATGGTCGCCTTCGGCCGCATGGAGCGTTACGGCATCGCCCTGATCGAGCAGCCGGTGCCGGCCGCCGACTTCGCCGGCCTCGCGCTGCTCACGCGGACGCTGCCGGTGGCGATCGAGGCCGACGAGAGCGCGCAGAGCGTGCGCGACGTGTTCCGCCTGGTGACGGAGCGCGCTGCAGATGTGATCAACCTCAAGGTCACCAACCTGGGCGGCATCCGCCGCTTCCTGCAGGCCGTGCGCCTCTGCGAGGCAGGCGAAGTGGCCTGCCGCATGGGTGCGGCTTTCGGGCCGTCCCTGCTGCAGGCAATGAGCCTGCAATGCGCCAGCGTGATCCGCCGCCTGCCGCATGCCTGCGAGCTGTCGGAACACCTGCATCTGCTCGACGACCCTTTCACGCCGCTGCCGGTGCAAGATGGACAACTGCGGCTGCCCGAAGGGCCGGGCTGCGGCGTCACCTACAGGAACCTGGAACCCGCTTGAACAAGAAACTCCGCCACACCGCCGCCCTGCTGCTGGCCGCCTGCGCACTGGGCGCGGCGGCGCAGGACTATCCGAACCGGCCGCTGCGGCTGGTCGTGCCCTTCGCCCCCGGCGGCGGCGCCGACATCGTCGCGCGCGCCGTGGCCGCGCCGCTGGCCAAGCGCCTGGGCCAGCCGGTGGTGGTCGACAACAAACCGGGCGGCGGCGCCACGCTGGGCGCCGACCTCGTCGCCAAGGCGCCGGCCGACGGCTACACGCTGCTGTACACGACGCCGGGACCGCAGATGGCCAATCCCTACCTGATGGCCAAGCTGCCCTACGACCCCGCGCACGACCTGGTGCCCGTCTCCGAGGTGGCGATCGTGCCCAACGTGCTGGTCGTGAACAAGGACCTGCCGGTGCGCAACCTGAAGGAGTTCATCGCCTACGCCAAGGCGCATCCGGGCAAGGTCAATTTCGCCAGCGCCGGCCAGGGCGCGAGCAGCCACCTGGCCGGCGAGCTGTTCAAGCAATCGGCCGGCGTCTTCATCGTCCACATCCCCTACCGCGGCACCGGCCCGGCGCTGACCGACCTGCTGTCGGGGCAGGTGCAGATGGCCATCGACAGCATTGCCGTGTACAAGTCGCACATCGACAGCGGCGCGCTGCGCGCGCTCGGGGTCGCCACCGCGAAACGCTCGCCGCTGCTGCCCAGCGTGCCCGCCATCGCGGAGGCGCTCCCGGGATTCGAGGCGGCGCCGGTCAACTACATCTCGGTGCCGGCGAAGACGCCGCAGGCCGTGATCGACCGCCTGAACCGCGAGATCAATGCGGTGCTGCAGTCGCCCGAGCTGAAGGAGCAGCTGGCCGCCGGCGGCGTGCTGCCCCAGGGCAGCAGCCAGGCCGAGATGGCCGCCCTGATTCGCAGCGAGGCGGCCAAGTGGAAGAAAGTGATCGAAGTCTCCGGCGCGAAGCTGGACTGAAGACCAGGAAGAGGACCCTGCCATGAACGACCTGACCCAGCTCGAAGTGAGCATCGCAGACTTCGTCGCCACGCTGACGATGAACGCGCCGCCCGTCAATGCGCTGACCCGCACCCTCAACGACGAATTGACGCTGGCGCTGGACCGCATCAGCGAAATGGACGACGTGCGCGCGGTAGTGCTCACCGGCGCCGGCAAGGTGTTCTGCGCCGGCGCCGACCTGAAGGGCCGCGCCGAGGTCATCAAGGGCCCGGGCGACCTGCCGGCCCATTCGCGCCGCACCCGCGAGTGCTTCCACGCCATCCGCGAATGCGCGAAGCCGGTGGTGGTGGCGATCAACGGTGCCGCGCTCGGTTCCGGCCTGGCGATGGTGGCGTCCAGCGACATCCTTGTCGCCTCCGAGAAGGCATCGCTCGGCATGCCGGAGGTGGACGTCGGCTTGCTGGGCGGCGGCCGCCATGCGATGCGCCTGTTCAGCCACTCGCGGCTGCGGCGCATGGCCCTGACCGGCATGCGCGTCCCCGGTGCCGAGCTGTACCGCCTGGGCGTGGTGGAAGCCTGCGTCGCGCCGGAGGAACTGATGCCCACCGCCCTGGAGATCGCGCGCACCATCGCCGCCAAGAGCCCCATTGCCACGCGCATGTTCAAGCACACGCTCAACACCATCGAGGACATGAGCCTGCGCGACGGCTACCGCTACGAGCAGGACATGACGGCGCAGATCGGCAAGACCGAGGACGCCCGCGAAGCGCAGCGCGCCTTCGCCGAGAAGCGGGCCCCGGTCTTCACCGGGCGCTGAGCTGTCGCTCGGGTGATCGACAAGGCCCGCGGGAGCGGGTCCAATGGCTTCGTCGTCCCCAGGAGAGCCCATGTTCGCCGAACCGTCCCCCAAGTCCGCGGAGCTGCTGCAGCGCCTGCGCGCCTTCTACGACCAGCACATCTACCCGAACGAGGAGCGCTACCACCGCGAGACGGACGAATTCCGGCGCCAGGGCAACCCCTGGCAGGTGGTTCCCGTCATCGAGGAACTGAAGCCGAAAGCACGCGCGGCCGGCCTGTGGAACATGTTCCTGCCGCACCCGTACCAGGGTAACGGCGGCGTCTCCAACCTCGACTACGCGCCGCTGTGCGAAGTGATGGGCCGCGTGTCCTGGTCGGGCGAGGTCTTCAACTGCTCGGCGCCCGACACCGGCAACATGGAAACGCTGGAGCGCTACGGAACCGAGGCGCACAAGGAGCAGTGGCTCAAGCCCCTGCTGGCCGGCGAGATCCGTTCGGCCTTCCTGATGACGGAGCCCGCGGTGGCGTCGTCCGACGCCACCAACATCCAGTGCTCGATCCGCCGCGACGGCGACCACTACGTGATCAACGGCCGCAAGTGGTTCTCCTCGGGCGCCGGCAGCCCGCGCTGCAAGATCTTCATCGTGATGGGCAAGACCGACCCCGATGCGCCGCGCCACGCGCAGCAGTCGATGGTGCTGGTCCCGCGCGACACGCCGGGCGTCACGGTACTGCGGCACCTGTCGGTGTTCGGCTACGACGACGCGCCGCACGGCCACATGGAAGTCGCGCTGGAGAACGTGCGCGTGCCGGTGGAAAACATCCTGCTGGGCGAAGGCCGCGGCTTCGAGATCGCGCAGGGCCGCCTCGGCCCCGGGCGCATCCACCACTGCATGCGTTCCATCGGCGCCGCCGAGCGCGCGCTGGAGCTGATGTGCGACCGCCTGCAGAAGCGCATCGCCTTCGGCAAGCCGCTGGCCGAACAGTCGGTCTGGCACGAGCGCATCGCCGAGTCGCGCTGCATGATCGACCAGGCCCGCCTGCTGACGATGAACGCGGCGTGGAAGATGGACACCGTGGGCAACAAGGTCGCGCGCGCCGAGATCGCGATGATCAAGGTGGTCGCGCCCAACATGTCGTGCAAGGTCGTGGACTGGGCCATCCAGGCCCACGGCGGCGGCGGGGTCAGCCAGGACTTCTGGCTGGCCGAGGCCTATGCCCACCAGCGCACCGTGCGGCTGGTGGACGGCCCCGACGAAGTGCACCGCAACGCCATCGCCAAGCTGGAGCTGGCAAAGGCCAAGGCCAAGGCGCTGTGAGAGGAGCCGGCCCGCAAGGCCGGCCCCGCATCCCTCAGTCGACCGTGCAGCGGTAGCTCGCCGCCAGCTTCGCGTCGCCCGCGACGTAGCGCGGATAGGCCGGGTAGCGGCACATCGGGCGCGTCGCGCTCACGGTGTACGGCGGCAGCGCCTGCTTGGCACTCACCTCCGGCGCGTCCGGGGGCACGGCGTTCTTCTCCACCCAGTCGGTCGACAGCCGGATCAGGTCCACGTACTGCGGTTCCGGCGTGCGGGCCGGCAGGCTCTGGACGCCGCCGTTGTGGTCGCCGTTGGGCAGCATGTAGAAGCGCACGTGGCTGTCGACGTCCTTCTGGCCGAAGCGGCCGACCAGCGTGTCGTACCAGCGCATGACCGTGTGCGGGTTCGACGAATAGTCGGAACCCTGCGCCTTGATGATGAGGCGGCCGCCGCGCGCGAAGAAGCGGCTGAGGTCGGTGTTGGTCGAATCGATGAGCGCCGACGCGTCGACGATGCGGTCCTTGAACGCGGCCACCGAGAAGTTCACCAGGTTGAAGGCCGGGTCCTTGAGGATGCCGTAGCTCACGGTCGCGCCCGGCTGCCCCAGCGCCGGCTGCGCGGCCTGCGAAGGTTGCGGCGAGATGTTCAGCCAGCCGCCCTCGGATTCGCGGCCCGCTTCGTAGCCCGGGAATTCGGTCCAGCCGTTGGCCAGCGCGAAGCCGAAGCGGGTGGGCGCGTGCATCTGGTTCAGCGTGGCGATCTGGCTGTCCGACACGCAACTGTTGCCGGTGTCGGAGCCGCCGGCGCAACGGATGGCCGCGAAGGGCTGCGCCACCTTCTGCGGGTCGAAGCGCGCGGCGCAAGCCAGGTAGTTGCCGATGACGCCGTCGGTGAGGCCGTCCAGGCTGTCGCACTGGCGCAGCACTTCGGCGCCGATGGCGGCCTGCTTGGCCGGTGGGATCCAGCCCGCGCCGGACTGCACCGTGGCCAGCAGCGTCTTGTGCACCACGTGCGCCGTGTAGCCGATCAAGGGCGAGGTCGCGACCACGCCGTCGTAGTCCTCCGGATAGCGCTGCGCCACTTCCATGGCTTCGCGGCCGCCTTGCGACTGGCCCATGAAGTAGCTGACGCGCGGCCGCGATGCGTAGAGCGCCTGGATGATCGCGAAGGCGGCGTCGTGCGTCTTCTTCAGGCCCGCGTGCGCGAAGTTGACCCAGGCTTCCTGGTTGAGGGCCCACGTCGCGGTGTTGCCCGGATCCTGGTGGCCGGAATCGCCCCCGAACATCGCATAGCCGCTGGAAAGGGGATAAGGCGCGTCCGGCGGAAAGGCGCCGGAGATCGGCGAGCCCGACGTGCCCACCGCCGCCAGGTTGGCCGGGATGGACCCGTCGAGGCCGCCGCCGCCGACCTGGATGGTCTTCTGGTTCCACTGGGTGGGCACATTGAGCTGGAACTTGATCGGCGGCGCGGCCGGATCCACCGGCCGGATCGAGCCGAGGATGCGGCAGTATTCCGGCAGCGCGCGCGTGACGCTGGTGGCACCCACCTGTTCCGGCGCGGCGGCCACGACGCTGGCCGCGTCGATCGAAACGCCGCTGGTCGGCAGCGCGATCGCCGAAGCCGGCAGCGCGGTCCCGGCCAACGACGTGCAGGAAGTGGTCGGTGTCTTCATCGCGAGCGCGCTGGTGTCGACGAACGCGGGCTGGTCGATGCCCGCGCTCGCGCCGCCGCAGCCGCTGGCGGCCAGTGCAAGAAGGGCCGCCGCGGCCAGCGCCATCTGCTTCATCGTCATGCTGTCTCCTGGGTAGTGGAGCTGCGAATCTAGGAGCGCGGCGTCGTCCGGCCTAGGCGGGTTCCGTCAAGGCTGCTATGCAGGCGGCCCGCCTAGGCGGACGCGGCCGCGAGTCCGAGAATGCAGGGCATCCAGGAGATTCCCATGAGCACCGCCGCCGGCCCGCTGTCCCACGTCAAGGTCCTCGACCTGAGCCGCATCCTCGCGGCGCCCTGGGCCGGCCAGATCCTGGCCGACCTGGGCGCCGAGGTCATCAAGGTCGAGAGGCCGGGCGCCGGCGACGACACGCGCACCTGGGGCCCGCCCTTCCTGAAAGACGCCGAGGGCCGCGACACCAAGGAAGCCGGCTACTACCTCGCGGTGAACCGCGGCAAGCGTTCCATCACGGTGAGCCTGGAAAAGCCCGAGGGCCAGAAGATCGTGCGCGAGCTGGCCGCGCGCGCCGACATCGTGCTGGAGAACTACAAGGCCGGCACGCTGGCGCGCTACGGCCTGGACGAGGCCGCGCTGCGCAAGGTGAATCCGCGCCTCATCTACTGCTCGGTCACCGGCTTCGGCCAGACCGGACCACGCCGCGACCAGCCGGCCTACGACTTCCTGATCCAGGCCATGGGCGGCCTGATGAGCGTGACCGGCGAGAAGGACGGCAAGCCGGGCGGCGGTCCGCAGAAAGTGGGCGTGCCCATCGTCGACCTGATGACGGGCATGTACACGGCCGTCTCGGTGCTGGCCGCGCTGGCGCGCCGCAACGAGACCGGCGTCGGCGGCAACATCGACATCGCCATGCTCGACGTGCAGGTGGCCACGCTGGCCAACCAGGCGATGAACTACCTGGTCTCGGGCAAGGTGCCGCGACGCAACGGCAACGCGCATCCCAACATCCAGCCGCAGGACGTGTATTCCTGCGCCGATGGCGACGTGATCCTCGTCGTGGGCAACGACGGCCAGTTCGCGCGCCTGTGCCAGGTGTTCGCCAAGCAGGAGTGGGCCACCGACCCACGCTTCGCCACCAACGCCCAGCGCGTGCGCAACATCGGCGAGCTGTCGGCGCTGCTGCGCGACGAGTTCGCCGAATGGGAGCGCGAGAAGCTGATCGCCGCGCTCGACACGGCGGGAGTGCCCTGCGGCCCGATCAACACCGTGGCGGACGTGTTCAAGGAGCCGCAGGTGAAGGCGCGCGAGATGCTGCGCCACGTGCCCCATCCCGCCGGCGTGGACGTGCCGCTGGTGGCAAGCCCGATCCGCTTCGAGGGCGAAGCCTTGCCGATCCGCTCGGCCCCGCCGCTGCTGGGCGAGCACAGCGCCGCCATCCTGGCGGAACTCGGCTACGCCGGCGCCGACATCGAGGCCCTGCGCCAGGCGGAGGTGATCTGATGGCCGGCCCGCTGATCCTGCACTGGTCGCCCAAGTCGCCTTACGTGCGCAAGGTGATGATCTGCGCCCACGAGCTCGGCCTGATTCCGCGCCTGGAGCTGGTCCGCTCGGTCGCGGCGATGCTCAAGCCGAACCCGGCCATCATGGCCGTCAACCCGCTGTCGAAGATCCCGACGCTGGTGCGCGAGGACGGCAGCACGCTGTTCGACTCGGTGGTGATCTGCGAGTACCTCAACGACCTGGCCGGCGGGCCGCTGTTCCCGGCGCAGGGCGAAGCGCGCTGGCAGGCGCTGCGCTGGCACGCCTTCGGCGACGGCCTGCTGGATGCGCTGATCCTGTGGCGCAACGAGCGCGAGCGGGTCACGCCGCTGCAGCCGCTGCTGGACGCGTTCGAGCTGAAGGCGCGGGCGTCCTTGAAGGAGCTGGATGCGGAAGCGCAAGCGCTGGCGCAAGCGCCGTTCACCATTGGGTCGCTCACCGTCGCCTGCGCACTCGGCTACCTGGACTACCGCTTCGATGCCTTCGGCTGGCGCGCACAGGCCCCGCGGCTGGCGGCCTGGTTCGCGGGCGTGAGCACCCGGCCCTCGCTGCAGGCCACGGCCCCCGTCGACGGCTAGCGCTGCCGCGGGTCAGCGGTACAGCTGTTCCGCATTGGTACCCAGCACCTGCCGCACGACGGCATCGCTGCCGGACCAGTCCATGAACATGTCCAGCAGTTGCACCGTGTCCGGCGCCGGGGCCACGCGCAGGTGCGGCCAGTCGCTGCCCCACACCAGGCGCTCGGGGTTCGCGGCCACCAGTGCCTGCTGGAACGGGCGACCCGCTTCCCAGTCGCTTTCCTGCAGCAGGTTGCGGTAGGCGCACAGCTTCACCCACACCCGGCCAGACTCGAGCAGCGCCAGCAAGGTGCGAAAGCCCGGGTCGTCCACGCCCGCCTGCACGTCGAAGCCGCCCATGTGGTCGATGACGACCGGGACCGGCAGCGAGCGAATCTGCTGCGCGATCGCCGGCAGCGCGCGGCAATCGGTCCAGAGCTCGGCATGCAGTCCCGCATCGGCGAGCTGCGGGGCGAGCGCGCGCAGGTCCTCGAAGGACGCGCTGCCGGCGAAATTGGCGCCGGCGCCGCTGCGATGGCTGAAGCGCGCACCGCGCACGCCTTGCGCGCGCAAGCCCGCCAGGGGCAACGCGCTGCCGGGCCGCACCACCACCACGCCGCGCAGCGTGTCCTGCGCAGCCAGCGCGTGCAGCAGCAGCGAATGATCGTCGCCGTAGGCGCTCGGGTGGACCAGCACGCCGTGGGTGAGGCCCAGGCGCCGCAGCAGCGCCATGTACTGCGGCTCCATCGCCTCCGGCGGCGTGTAGCTGCGCTCGGCCGCCAGCGGGAAGCGTTCGTAGGGACCGAACAGGTGGGCGTGGCAGTCCCAGCCGCCCGACACGTTGGCTTCGCTCATGCCAGCTCGCCCTGCTGCGGCAGTGCGAAGGCCGGCCGAACGCCCTCGGGCAGCGGGATCTCGTGGCAGTTCAAGGTCATGGCGACCATCGTGTAGTAGCCGATGAGGGCGGTCAGTTCCACCACGGTGCGTTCGCCGAAGCGCGCGAGCGCCGCGGCATAGGTGGCGTCGGAAACGGACTTGTGGCGATTGAGTTCGACGGCATAGCGCCAGACCAGCGCGTCGTCCGCCGTGAGGCCGGGCGGCTCGACCTGCGCCAGCAGCGCATCGAGGATCGCGGGCTCTATGCCTGCCTTCTCGCCCTCGATGCGGTGCGCATACCACTCGAAGGGCGAGTTGCAGGCGCGGCCGGTCACGAGGATGGCGATCTCCGACAGGCGCGGCGGCAGCGAGGTGCCATAGCGCAGCAAGGCGCCCAGCGCCTGCCACTTGTCGGCCAGCTCGGCGTTGTGCAGCACCGCGCGCAGCGGCCCCTGGATCTTGCCGCGCGGGCCGGAGACGATCTTGTCGTAGACCGCCTTCTGGGCGGCGTCCATCTGGCCGGGGGATGGCAAGGTGATGCGGGGCATGGATCCATCATAGGCAGCGCCCCACGCCCCCGTGGCCGCCGTCCGGCAACCCTGCTATGCGGGAAGCTGCAAGGCGGCTAGCGCGCCTTCGCCGGCGCCCGCCCCGCGATCGCCGCATCCAGCAGCGCCGTCGCCATCGCCTTCGCCGCCCCCGCCGAGGCGACGTTCCCGTCCATCTGCGCCGACACCAGCGCGCCGTCGTAGAGCATCACCAGCTGCTGCACCAGCGTCGGCACGTTGCGCGCGCCCGCTTCCTTCGCCAGTTGCGTGAAGAGCGACCGGATGTAGCCACGGTAGTCGTCGCAGACCTGGCGCGTGCGCTCGCCGCCCGGCAACTCCGAATTCGCCATCAGGAAGGCACAGCCGCGAAAACCCGGCGTGGCGAAGGTGTCCGCCATGGCGTCGAAGACGGCCAGCAGCTGCTCGCGCGGTGCCTCGTGCTGCGCGATCTTGGCTTCGATGCGCCGGCGCCGGGCCTCGCCCTTGCCCTCCAGGTAGGCGCGCACCAGTTCTTCCTTGCTGCCGAAGGTGGCGTACAGCGAAGCCTTGGCGACGCCGGCATGGGCCAGCACGCGGTCGATGCCGACGCTGTTGATGCCCTCCCGGTAGAAAAGCTCGTCGGCGGCGGCAAGCAGGCGCTCGCGCACGGGCAGCCGCTCGGCCGTGGAGGCGTTGGGGGCCGGGTTCTCGGTTCGGGTCGCGGATCTCGTGGACATGGGCTTGACATTAACAGACAGGTCTGTATAGTGCAAATAGACAGACCTGTCTGTTCAAGGAAAGTTCCCGATGACCACGACCTGCCCCGCCGCCTCGCTGCCGCCCACAGTCACCACCTCCCTGGCCGCGCCGCCGCTCGCCGTGCCGCGTGCCAAGCCCGTCGCCAAACCCGCCGCCAAACCCGCCGGCTTTTACCTGCTGGCCTCGATCACCATCTCCTTCCTCGCCGGCTCCAGCGCGCCCACGCCGCTGTACCCGGTCTACCAGGCGCTGTGGGGCTTCTCGCCCGCCACCGTCACCGCCGTCTTCTCTTCCTATGTGCTGGTGCTGCTGGCCGCGCTGCTGGTGTTCGGGCGCCTGAGCGACCACATCGGCCGCAAGCCCGTGATCCTCGCTTCGGTCGCGCTGCAGCTCGTGGCGATGGCGGTGTTTGCCGGCGCGCAAGGCGTGGCCGCGCTGTACGCGGGCCGCATCCTGCAAGGCCTGGCCACCGGCGCCGCGATTGCCGCCGTAGGCGCCGGCATGCTGGACCTCGATCGCACCAAGGGCACGATCGCCAATGCGGTGGCGCCCGCCATGGGAACCGCGCTCGGCGGCTTCGTCTCCGGCCTGCTGGTGCACTACCTGCCCGCGCCCACGCACCTGGTGTACGCCGTGCTGGCGGCGCTCTACCTGCTGCAAGGCCTGGGCATCGCCCTGCTGCCCGAGCCCGGCCAGCGCCGCGCCGGCGCCTGGGCCTCGCTCAAGCCGCAGCTCGCGACGCCGGAAGCCGCGCGTGCGCCGCTGCGCATGGCCGTCCCTATCCTGGTGGCCGGCTGGGCGCTCGCCGGCTTCTACGCCTCGCTCGGCCCGGCCCTGATCCACCGCGTCTTCGGCTTCGACGCGTCGCTCGGCGGCGGCTTCGCCCTCTTCCTGCTGGCCGGCAGCGCAGGCATCGCCGTGCTCGTGCTGAAGGACCTGCAACCGCTGCGGCTGATGCAGATCGGCGCCGCCGCGCTCGCGACCGGCATGGCCGGCGTGCTGTGGGCGTTGTCCTCGCACCAGCCCGGCGGCTTCCTGGCGGCCGCCATCCTGGCCGGCATCGGCTTCGGCACCGGCTTCCAGGGCGGCGTGCGCAGCGTCGTCGCCACCGCCAGTCCGGCGCAACGGGCGGGCGTGCTGTCGGTCGTGTTCGTCGTCTCGTACATCGCGATGGGACTGCCCGCGGTGATCGCGGGAATCGTCGCCGCGCGCAGCGGCAACCTGGTCGCCACCGGCCTCGGCTTCGGCGGCTTCGTGCTCGCCCTCGCGCTGCTCGCGCTGCGCGCCACCACTGCTTCCCCGCCCGGCGCCGGCTCGCGCGTCCTCGAATGAAAGAGTCTTCCACCATGCAACTCGCCAACTCCACCGTCTTCATCACCGGCGCCAACCGCGGCATCGGTCTCGCCTTTGCCCGCGCGGCGCTGCAGCGCGGCGCCCGCAAGGTCTACGCCGGCGCGCGCGACCCGGACAGCGTCACGCTGGCCGGCGTCATCCCGGTGCGGCTGGACGTGAACAATCCCGATTCCGTCGCGGCCGCGGCACGCAAGGCCGGCGATGCGCAGATCGTGATCAACAACGCGGGCATCGCCCAGTTCGGCGGTTTTCTCGCGCCCAACGGCCTGCAGTCCGCGCACGCCCAGATGGAAACCAACTTCTTCGGCCCGCTGCGCATCGCACAAGCCTTCGCGCCCATCCTGCAGGCCAACGGCGGCGGCGCGCTGCTGAACGTGCTGTCGGTCGCGAGCTGGATCAGCCGGCCGCAACTCGCCGTCTATGCGGCCAGCAAGACGGCGGCCTGGAGCCTCACCAACGGCCTGCGCAACGAACTGCGGCCGCACGGCACGCAGGTGCTGGGACTGCACATGGGTTTCGTCGATACCGACCTCACCACCGGCATCGACGCGCCGAAGTCGAACGCCGACGACATCGTGCGGGCGGCGCTGGATGCGCTGGAGGCCGGGGCCGAGGAAGTGCTGGCCGACGAGATCACGCGGCAGGTGAAACGCGGCTTGTCCGGCGAGCCGGGGGTGTACCTGGCCGCGCCGTGAGAGCCGGGGTGCGCGGAGCGCAACCCGGCCTGCCTGGCTAGTAACCGCGCGCCAGGCCGGAATTGCGGCGCGGGTCGTTGGCGCCGTAATAGCGGTTGGCGCCGACCGGCTTGCCCTTGAGCGAAGGCGCGCCGACCAGGATGGCGGCGATGTGGTTGGCCGGCTGCGGATTGCCGAACTTGTGGCCCATGCCTTCCAGCAGCTTGCGCGTGTCGGGGCTCACCGCGAAGCGTTCCAGGTTGGTCGTTTCGGGCAGCCATTGCTGGTGGAAGCGCGGCGCGTCCACCGCCTCCTGCAGGTCCATGTCGTAGTCGATCACGTTCAGGATGGTGTGCAGCACCGCGGTGATGATCCGGCTGCCGCCCGGCGTGCCGACCACCATCACCGGCTTGCCGTTTTGCGTCACGATCGTCGGCGACATCGAACTCAAGGGCGTCTTGCCGGGCGCAATGGAGTTCGCCTGGCCCTGCACCAGCCCGTACAGGTTGGGCACGCCGACCTTGGCGGTGAAGTCGTCCATCTCGTCGTTCAGCAGCACGCCGGTGCCGGCGGCCGTGATCTTCGCGCCGAACCAGTCGTTGAGCGTGTAGGTCACCGAAACCGCGTTGCCGTCCTTGTCGACGATCGAATAGTGCGTGGTGTTGCTGCCCTCGTGCGGCGGCACGCCCGGCTTGATCTCGGCAGAGATGCCGGCCTTGTCGGGCGCGATCACCTGGCGCAGCGACGCGGCGTACGTCTTGGAAAGCAGGCGGTCCAGCGGGTTCTTCACGAAGTCCGGGTCGCCCAGGTAGCTATTGCGGTCCATGTAGGCATGCCGCATCGCTTCGATCTGGTAGTGCACCGCCTGCGCCGAGCGGTAGCCCAGGTCGCGCAGGGGATAGCCTTCCAGGATGTTGAGGATCTCGCAGATCACCACCCCGCCCGAGCTGGGCGGCGGCGCCGAGACGATGTGGAAGCCGCGGTAGTCGCACTCCACCGGCGCCAGCTCGCGCACCTTGTATTGATCGAAATCCGCCTGCGCCAGGATGCCGCCGCCCGCGCGGCTGGATGCCACGATCGCCGCCGCCACCGGCCCCTGGTAGAAGCCCGCCGCGCCCTGCTGCGCGATGCGGCGCAAGGTCCTGGCCAGGTCCTTCTGCACCAGGCGGTCGCCCACCGCATAGGGCTCGCCCTTCTTCAGGAAGATGGCCGCCGACGGCGCGTCCTTGCGGAAGCCCTCGGTGGCGGTGCCGAAGATGTCGATGTCGCCCTGGTCCAGCTGGAAGCCGCGTTCGGCCAGGCCGATGGCGGGCGCGAGGATGTCGCCGCGCTTCATCGTGCCGTACTTGGACAGCGCGTATTCCATGCCGGCCACCGAACCGGGCACGGCGACGGCGAGATAGCCCGAGGTCGATGCACCCTTGATGACGTTGCCGTCCTTGTCCAGGTACATGTCGGGCTTGGCCGCCAGCGGCGCCTTCTCGCGGAAGTCGATGAAGCTCTTGCGCCCGTCGGCCAGCTGGATGGTCATGAAGCCACCGCCGCCCAGGTTGCCCGCGGCCGGATAGACGACGGCCAATGCGTAGCCGACGGCCACAGCGGCATCGATCGCATTGCCGCCCTTCTTCAGCACGTTCACGCCGACGTCGCTCGCCAGGTGCTGGGCGGTGACGACCATGCCGTGCTCGGCGGCCACCGGCGCCTGCGACGCGGCGAAGCTGGAGAGGCAGAGCACCGCGGCGGCGATGCCCGCCAGCGGCTTCTTCAGGAACAGGAACGGGAGGTCCGGTGCGCGCATGGGAAGTCCTTTCGCGGAGGACCCATCATAGCCAGCGCCTAGAGAAGGTGGCGCGCGGCGAGCCAGTCGCGCACCAGCTGCGTCGCCTGCGCCAGCAGCTCGGGCTGGCCGGCGTAGTAGTGGTTGGCGCCCTGCACGGCGTGGAAGGTCTTGTCGGGCGAGACGGCGGCGGCGAACAGCATCTTGGGATGCGCGGGCGGCGCGCCGTCGTCGGCGCTGTTCTCGATCACCAGCAGCGGCGCGCGCACCCGCGCAGCGGCCGCGAGGCCGTCGCCGTTGGAGTCGTCCAGCGACCACTGCGACAGCCAGGAGCGCAAGGTCGTGAAGCGCGCCAGGCCTACCGGCCCCGAGTTCACGGTCTCGGGATTGCCGAGGTAGCACCACTGCGGCTTGCGATCATTGGGGTCGAGCGTGGGGTCGAGGAAGCGCGGGTCCGCCAGCGTGCGATGGACGATGAAGCCGCGCTCCACTTCGCCGGTGTTGCGCGCCATCAATTCGGCCAGCTGCGCCTTCGCCCAGGCGGTGATGCGCCGCATGCGCGCCAGCTGCGCGGCCCGGTAGCGGCCGATGTACGCGGCGCTGTAAGGCGCCTGGTTGGGGTTGCGCGGGTCGTAGAGATCGAGCTCGACCTCGCGCCGGTCGGGATCGGCCTCGTCGATCACCGAAGGATCGATGACCTCGGCCAGCAGGTGCGCGCGCGACAGGTGCGCGGCCTGGTAGACGATGGCGTCGGCCGGAATGAGGCCCGCGCCTTTCAGGTTGACCGGATCGCCCGCAGGCGTGTGCGTGATGCGCGGATCCTCGGCCTCCGCCTGGTAGCACATCGCGAGCGAGCCGCCGCCGCTCCAGCCGACCAGCACCACGTGCCGGTAAGCCCAGACCTCCTTCGCGTGGCGGATGTAGGCGCCCAGGTCGAGCAGGACCTTCTCGAGGATCAGCGCGGTGTCGTTGCGCTGGTAGCGGCTGCCAGCGCACAGCACGTGCGCGCCGGTGGCGGCCATGGCGCGCGGCACCGGCAGCAGTTGCAGCGTCGACGAGGGATGCATGAAGACCATCAGCGTGTCGCTGGCCTGGCCTTCCGGCCGGAAGCGTATGCCTTCCAGGTTCACCGCGCCCTGGCTGCCGGAGAACCCATAGGTTTCGGTGAAGGCGGCGGGCTCCTGGTACTGCAGGTGCACCCATTCGGCCTGGATGGGGAAGGTCGCGGTCATGCGGGAACTGTAATGGAGCCCTCCCTGCGGGTTGGAGCGGCAGCGGGAATTCGTGCAAGATGGCATGCAAGCGCGGCAAGGTTCGCGTCGTCTTGAAGGAGGTTCCGATGCCCGGTGAATCGAGCCATTGGTTTCGCGCGAAGCGTTACGGTTGGGGCTGGACGCCTTGCACCTGGCAGGGATGGGCCGTCGTGGCGGTCTTCCTGGCTCTGGTGGCCGGTGGCGTGGTGTTCCTCCTGCCGTCGCGCGGGCACTGGTTCTTCGCCGGCTATGTGGCGGCTCTCACTGCGCTCCTCACCGCGGTATGCCTCGCGAAGGGGGAGTCGCCGCGGTGGCGGTGGGGCAAGTGAGCGATGAAGACCGAGACCATCACCGTGCGTCCACCTGTCGATACCCGTGAGTTGCCGCGCACCCATCCCGAACCCTGGTTCGCGCAAACGCTCGCATCGCACGGAGGCGCGAACCTCAAGTTCCGCGTCATGCGAGGCACGGTTGCGGACTTCCACGTCCACACTTCCGGTCCCGAGTGCTTCTTCGTCCTGACCGGCACCGTCACGATCGACCTGGATTCGGAATCGGTCACCCTGAATCCAGGCCAATTTTTCGAAGTGCCCGCGGGCGTGCGGCATCGATCCCGCGTGGAGGGGGAAGCCACGTTGCTGGTGTTTGATGGGCTCGCGCCTTGAGGAGCAGGCCATGATGGATTTGCCTCCATCCCAATCATGATCCACCACCTCTCCGTAGGCGTCGCGGACCTCGCCAGATCCGCAAGCTTCTACGACGCGGCGCTCGGCGCTCTCGGCTATCGGCGGGTGTTCCAGGACGAGACCGCCATCGGCTACGGGCTCGAGGACGGCAAGGACAAGTTCTGCCTGAAGGCGAGACCGGGCGCCCGGCCGCCGGGTGCTGGCTTCCACCTGGCGTTTGCCGCCTCGTCGCGGGGCGAGGTCGACCGATTCCATGCAGCCGCAATCGCTGCCGGCGGCTCGGACAACGGCCCTCCGGGACCGCGCCCCGGCTACGGCAAACACTATTACGCGGCATTCGTCGTGGACCCGGACGGCCACCGCATTGAAGCCGTGATCAACACGCCGGTGTAAAGCCGCGCCGCGGGCGACCCCCTAGCCGATCGTCATGAGCGAAGCGTTGCCGCCGGCCGCCGCCGTATTCACGCTCAGCGAACGCTCCACCACCAGCCGCTCCAGCGGGATCGCCGTATCGCCCGGGTCCAGCCGCTCGGCGCCCACGATGGGGCCGACGCGCCGCGCCAGCTTCTGGCGCACCGCCGCCAGCTCCGCGACACCGCCATGCAGCAGCACCGCATCGAAGGCCACGTTAGGCGCGCTCCAGTCGCTGGCCAGCGCGACGCGCGACTGCACCTCCGAGGGCAGCCGGTGCAGCAGCAGCTGCGCGCTGGCCGGCCACACGGCGCGGCTGTCGACGGCCAGGACGGCCGCGAGCTGCAGCAGGCGGTCGGCATCGCTCTCGGCCAGGCACAGCACCGCCTGCCGCGGCACCAGGCTGTAGACGTTGCGCTCGCCGGTCGGGCCGGGCAAGGTCTCGGCGACACCGCTGCGCGACTGCGCCGCGAACCGGCGGCTCGCCACCAGCAGCGGCATGTCGCTCTTCTCGGCCCAGCGCTGCAAGGCCCGCAGCGCGGAAGGCGGCGTCTCGTCGGCGGGCGCATCCAGCACGCGCGCGAGCACGTCGTCCGGGGCCTGCGCCAGCAGGCGGTACAGGTACAAGGGTCCGCCGGCCTTGGGGCCCGTGCCCGACAGGCCTTCGCCGCCGAACGGCTGCACGCCGACCACCGCGCCGACCATGTTGCGGTTGACGTAGACGTTGCCGGCATGCGCCGCCGCCAGCACGCGTGCGATGGTCTCGTCGATGCGCGTGTGCAGGCCCAGCGTGAGGCCGTAGCCGGTGCCGTTGATGGCGCCCAGCAGGCCGTCGATCTCCTCGCGCTGGTAGCGCACGAAGTGCAGCACCGGCCCGAAGACCTCGCGTTCCAGTTCGGCGATGCTTTCGAGTTCGACCAGCGTCGGCGGCACGAAGGTGCCTTGCGCGGCCGCTTGCGCAACATGCGCGGCCACTTGGTGCACCTTGCGGCCCTTGGCCCGCATCTTCTCCAGGTGCGCCAGGATGTTGTCGCGCGCCTCGGCATCGATCACCGGACCGACGTCGACCGCGAGCCGGTCCGGGTTGCCGACCTGCAATTCGGCCATCGCGCCCAGCAGCATCTCCAGCACGCGGTCGGCCGCATCCTCCTGCACGCACAGCACGCGCAGCGCGGAGCAGCGCTGGCCCGCGCTGTCGAAGGCGGAATTCAGCACGTCGGCCACCGCCTGTTCGGCCAACGCGGAGGAGTCGACGATCATCGCGTTCTGGCCGCCGGTCTCGGCCACCAGCGGCACCGGCTTGCCGTTGGCGCCCACGCGTCCGGCCAGCGTGCGCTGCAGGATGCGGGCGACTTCGGTAGAGCCGGTGAACAGCACGCCTTGCACCCGCGCGTCCCCGACCAGCCGGGCGCCGACGATCTCGCCGCGGCCCGGCAACAGTTGCAGGGCGGCTCGCGGCACGCCCGCGTCCCAGAGGACACGCACCGCTTCGGCGGCGATCAGTGGCGTCTGCTCGGCGGGCTTGGCCAGCACGGCGTTGCCGGCGGCGAGCGCCGCGGCCACCTGGCCGATGAAGATCGCCAGCGGGAAGTTCCAGGGACTGATGCAGACCACGGGCCCCAGCGGCAGGTGTGTCGCGTTGTCGAAATGCTTGCGCACGCGGCCGGCGTAGTAACGCAGGAAGTCGACGGCTTCGCGCACTTCCGCGATCGCATTGGGCGCACTCTTGCCGGCTTCGCGGATCAGCACGCCCATCAGGCGCGGCATGCCGGCCTCGAGGCTGTCGGCGGCGGACTCCAGGATTCGCGCGCGTTCGGCCGGCGCGACCGCCGCCCAATGCGGCGCGGCTTCCTCGGCCGCGGCGAGCGCGCGGTCCACCTCGTCGACCGTCGCTTCGCGGACGTGGCCGACGATGTCGGCATGGTCGGCAGGATTGCGCACGGGAATCGCGCCATCCATGGAAGCGCCGGGAGGTGCAGTCCACGTTGCGTCCACGGAAGATCGCAGCTCGCCCGCGAGTTGCGCCAGCGCCGCTTCGTCGGCGAGGTCCAGGCCCCGCGAATTCATCCGCGTGCTTCCATACAACGCGCGCGGCAGCGGGATCAGCTTGTGCGGCAGCCCCACCTGCCCTTCCTGCCTGGCCATGCGCTCGACCTCTTCGACCGGATCGCGCACCAGCTCCGCCAATGGAATCGTCTGGTCGGCGATGCGATTGACGAAGGAGGTGTTGGCGCCGTTCTCCAGCAAGCGCCGCACCAGGTAGGCCAGCAGCGTCTCGTGCGTGCCCACCGGCGCGTAGATGCGGCAAGGCCGCCCCAGCTTGCCGGCCGCGGCCGCGCCCACCACCTGCTCGTACAGCGGCTCGCCCATGCCGTGCAGGCACTGGAACTCGTACTGCTGCGGCGTGTAGTTCTCCGGCACGGCGATTTCGTAGATGGCGGCCACGGTCTGCGCGTTGTGCGTCGCGAACTGCGGATACACCGCGTCCGGCGCCGCCAGCAGCTTGCGCGCGCAGGCGATGTAGGCGATGTCGGTGTACGGCTTGCGCGTGTAGACGGGGTAGCCGGATTGCCCATCGAGCTGCGCGCGCTTGATCTCGGAATCCCAGTAGGCGCCCTTGACCAGGCGCACCATCAGCCGCCGGCCGCTGCGCCGCGCGAGATCGATGAGGTAGTCGACGACTTGCGGGCAGCGCTTCTGGTAGGCCTGGATCACGAAGCCCAGGCCCATCCAGCCTTGCAGCTGCGGCTCGGCGGCCAGGCGCTCCAGCAGGTCGAGCGACAGCTCGAGCCGGTCGGCCTCTTCCGCGTCGATGTTCAGGCCGATGTCGTACTGCTTCGCCAGCGCGCACAGGCGCACCAGCACCGGATACAACTCGCCCATCACGCGTTCGTATTGCGAGCGGCTGTAGCGCGGATGCAGCGCCGACAGCTTGATGGAAATGCCGGGCCCTTCGAAGATCCCCCGCCCGGCGGACGCCTGGCCGATCGCATGGATCGCCTCCTCATAGGACTGCAGGTAGCGCTCGGCATCGCGCGCCGTCAGCGCCGCCTCGCCCAGCATGTCGAAGGAATAGCGGAAGCCCTCGGCTTCGCGCGGCGCCGCGTGGGCCAGCGCCTCGGCGATGGTTTCGCCGGTGACGAACTGCTCGCCCATCATCCGCATCGCCATGTCCACGCCCTTGCGGATCAGCGGCTCGCCGCCCATGCTCACCAGCCGGCCGATGGCCGCGGAGAGGCCGCTTTCGCTGTGGGTGGACACCAGCTTGCCGGTGATCAAGAGGCCCCAGGTGGCCGCATTGACGAACAGCGAAGGGCTCTTGCCCAGGTGGGTCTGCCACTGGCCTTGCGCGATCTTGTCGCGGATCAGCGCGTCACGCGTGGCGGCGTCGGGGATGCGCAGCAGCGCCTCGGCCAGGCACATGAGCGCGATGCCTTCCTGCGAGGACAGCGCGTATTCCTGCAACAGGTTCTGCACCAGCCCGGCCCGGCCCGCCGACGCCTTGCGTTCGCGCAGGGTGCGCGCGAGCTTCAGCGCGATCGCCTGGCTCATTTGCGCCAGCGCCGGCGAGAGGCGGGCCTGCTCCAGCAGGCCGGGGACGATTTCGGGTTCGGGCGGGCGGGTGGCCGCCGTGATGGCCTGCCGCAGCGGCGTGGGGAACGGGCTGGGGCGGTGGAAGTCGGCAAAAGGCATTTCGCCATCATTGCCGGTTGCCGCTAGGATATTGCTTTGTTTTTCCCGTCATTCGCCGAATGATTCGCTAGCCGATGGCCACCGACGACGCCCTGGACCGCATCGACCGCCGCATCCTGCAGGTGCTGCAGGAGGATGGCCGCATCTCCAACCTGAAGCTGGCCGAGGCCGTCACCCTGTCGCCCACCGCGGTGCTGGCGCGCGTGCAGCGGCTCACGCGCGAGGGCTACATCCTGGGCTACGAGGCCAAGCTCAATCCGGCGCTGCTCGGCGCGGGGCTGCTGGTGTTCGTCGAGGTGATGCTGGACCGCACCACCCCCAACGTGTTCGACCAGTTCAAGGCCGCGGTGCTGGTGCACCCGGAGATCCTGGAATGCCACATGGTGGCGGGCGGCTTCGACTACCTGTTGAAGACGCGCGTCGCCGACATGGAGGCCTACCGCAACTTCGCCGGCACCGTGCTGTGGCAGTTGCCGGGCGTGCGCGAGACGCGCACCTATGCGGTGATGGAGGAAGTGAAGGACTCGACGCGGCTGCACCTCGGGTGACAATCGCCGCATGACCCAGTACCGCATCGGCAGCAAGCAACCCCAGGTCCACGCCAGCGCCTTCGTGGCCAGGGAAGCCACGCTCGTGGGCGAAGTGATCGTCGGCGAGCAATCCAGCGTGTGGTTCGGCGCCGTCGCCCGCGGCGACAACGAGCCGATCCGGCTCGGCGCGCGCTGCAACGTCCAGGAGGGCGCCGTGCTGCATGCGGATCCGGGGTTTCCGCTGACGCTGGCCGACGACGTGTCGGTCGGGCATCAGGCGATGCTGCACGGCTGCACCGTGGGCCAGGGTTCGCTGGTGGGCATCCAGGCGGTCGTGATGAACGGCGCGGTGATCGGCAAGGAGAGCCTGGTCGGCGCGGGCGCGCTGGTCACCGAGGGGAAGGTGTTTCCGGACCGCTCGCTGATCCTCGGGTCGCCGGCGAAGCTGGTGCGGCAGCTGAGCGAGGAAGACGTGGCGCGCCTGTACAAGACCGCCGCCGGGTATGCACGGCGGGCGAAGCAGTACGGCGAGGAGATGGTGGAAGTGTCATCCCGGGCTTGACCCGGGATCCAGCAACGCCGCTCGACCGTTCGCGGGCCTGGATTGCGGGCCAAGCCCGCAATGGCATGCGCGGGGCGCTCAATCCGACCGCAGCGTCTCCATCAACGCCTTCGCCTTGTCCTGGTCGTACGACCCTTGCGCCTTGGCGAGCACCTGCCCATCACGGCCCAGCACGACCACCTGCGCGTGGTCGGTGTTGAACAGGCCCATGGCCTGCACCAGGCGGCCGGTGTCGGTGGAGACGGAGAGCAGGCGATCGGCGCGCAGCCCCGCCGGCAGCGGGCGCGCCGACGATTCCATGGTCAGGCCCACCGGCCCGGCCTCGGCCGGCACCACGCGCATCTTCAGCCAGGGAATGCTCGGGTCCTTGCGCAGGCCCATGCCTTCGATCCAGCTGCGGGCTTCTTCCTTCTGGTCCTGCTTGAACACCAGCAGCGCGAGCGTGCGCTCGGCCGGCAGTTCCTGCGGCAGGACCAGCGAACGCTGGTCGCGCGCCTTGGCGGCCAGCGGGGGCAGCTGGCCCATGAGGCCGCTCTCGCTGGGCGCCACCATGCCCATGGCCACGGCGGCCGAGGCCGCACCGATCCACAGCGCGAACGAACCCTGGGACGTGTATTTCATGATGGCTGCTCCCTGAAAGGCCATTGTGCACTTGCAGCAAAAACCCCGCTAGGCGCGCGGCGCAAATCGGAGGGAGCCGAGTCCCTAGAATCGCTGCTTCCGTGTTTCCAGCCGTCACGAGCGGCGAGCGAACGCGGCTCCAACGCCCATGTCCCTCTACCTCCTCATCGGCCGCTTCCTGCGCCGCCACTGGGCGGCCTATGCCTCCTCGGGGCTGATGCTCGCCGGCATCGCCGTGCTCATCGTCTGGATCCCCAGGCAGATCGGGCACATCGTCGACGGCCTCGCCGCGGGCACGATGCGCGGCCGCAGCCTGCTGGTCGAACTGGCCTGGCTCGTTGCGGCCGGGCTGGTCGTCTACTTCCTGCGCGTCGGCTGGCGCCTGAAGCTCTATGCGGCTGCGTACCGGCTGGGTGTCGAGTTGCGGGAACGCCTCTATTCCACGCTGTCGCGGCAAGGCGCCGCCTTCTACCAGCACCGCCGCACCGGCAACCTGATGGCGATGGCCACCAACGACATCGACGCGGTCGAGATGGCCGCGGGCGAGGCGATGCTGGCCGGCTTCGACGGAACGCTCACGCTGGTGCTGGTGGTGGCGACGATGTCGCTGGGCGTCGACTGGCGCCTGGCCGCCTTCGCCATCCTGCCTTTCCCGCTGATGGCACTGGCCTTCTGGTGGATCTCGCACCACGTGCACGAAGCCTCCCGTGAATCGCTGGAGCGCTTTGCCGCGCTCAACGACCACGTGCAGGAGACGCTGGCCGGCGTGCGCACGGTGCGGGCGCTCGGCCTGCTGGCGCACAGCGAGCAGCAGTTCCAGAAGCTGGCCAGCGGCGCGGCCGACTCCAGCTTCCTGGCGCAGAAATGGGAAGCGGCCTATGAGCCGGCCGTGGGCTTCACCTTCGCGACGGCCACGATGCTGGTGCTGGGCGTCGGCGGCTGGCTGGTCTGGCAGTCACAGCTGACCGTGGGCCAGCTCACCAGCTTCAGCATGTACCTGGGCCAGCTGATCTGGCCGATGTTCGCGGCCGGCTGGGTGCTCTCCTTATTGGAGCGCGGCAAGGCGGCCTGGGGCCGGCTGCAGCCGGTGCTCGACGCGCCGCTGGCGGTGGACGACCACGGCACCGTGGCCGCCGTCGTGCCGGGCGCCATCGAGATGCAGGACGTGCGCTTCCACTACCCGGGCCAGGTGGCGCGCGCGGCCCTGGACGGCGTGAGCCTCACGCTGCGCCCCGGCCGCACGCTGGGCCTGGTCGGCCCGACCGGCGCCGGCAAGTCGACGCTGCTGCGGCTGCTGCTGCGGCATCACGCACCGGACAGCGGCTCGCTGCGCTGGAGCGGCATCGCCCTGCCCGACTACACGCTGGACACCTTGCGTTCGGCCATTGCCTGGGTGCCGCAGGAGCCCTTCCTCTTCTCCGCCTCGGTGGCCGAGAACATCGCCCTTGCCCGCCCCGACGCCACGCGCGAAGAGATCGAGAACGCCGCGCGCCTCGCCGCCGTGCACGACGACATCCGCCGGCTGCCGCAAGGCTACGACACGCCGGTGGGCGAGCGGGGCGTCACGCTGTCGGGCGGCCAGCGCCAGCGCGTGGCCATTGCGCGAGCGCTGCTGGCCGACGCTCCGCTGCTGCTGCTGGACGACGCGCTGTCGGCCGTCGACGCGGATACGGAAGCGCGGATCCTGGCCCACCTGCGCGACGCGCGCGTGGGCCGCACCGTCATCATCGTCGGCCACCGCCTGAGCGCCGTGGCCGACGCCGACCACATCGTGGTGCTGCGCGAAGGCCATCTCGCCGAACAAGGCGACCATGCCGCGCTGCTGGCGCACGACGGCTGGTACGCCCGCCAATGGCGCTACCAGCAACTCGAAGCGAGCCTCGATGCCACCGAATGAAGTGAACACGGCGGACGCCCGCAAGCTGTTGCTGCGCGCCGGCGCCCCCGAGCGCCGGCACGTGCTGCACGGCATCGGCTGGCTGGTGGTGGCCGCGGCGCTGGAGGCGCTGGGCCCGCTGGCGGGCAAGTTCCTGATCGACACCTACCTGCTGCCGCGCAACGCCGACCTCCCGGCCATCGCGGGGCTGCTGGTCGGCGCGCTGGTGGCCGGCGTGGCCGCCAGCTGGATCCGCTACCTGCAGCTGGCGCGCCTGGCCGGCGTGGCGATGCGCTCGGTGCAGCGCATCCGCGAGCGCGTGTATGCGCACGTGCTGCGCCTGCCCATGTCCTTCTTCGACCACGCCATCACGGGCCAGCTGGTGAGCCGCGTGACCAACGACACCGAAGCGGTGAAGACGCTCTACGTGCAGGTCCTGTTCGTCATCCTGGACAGCCTGATCGTGCTGACGGGCGCCATGCTGGCGATGCTGTGGCTCGATTGGCGGCTGATGCTGATCGTCGCCGCGCTGGTGCCGGCGGTGATCATCATCGTGCGGCTGTACCAGCGGTTGTCGGCGCCGGCGGTCACGCGCACGCGCGCGCTGCGCAGCGACCTCAATGCGCACGTCGCCGAGTCGATCTCCGGCATGCCGGTGCTGCAGGCCGCCAATGCCGCGTCGCGCTTCCGCGCCCGCTTCGACAAATTGAACGAGGAGCACTTCCACTCGCGCACGCGCGAGCTGCGCGCCAACGCCTGGCTGTTGCGGCCGGTGCTGGACTTCCTGCACGTGGGCCTGCTGGCGGTGGTGCTGTGGGTGTTCGGCACGCGAGCCGGCAGCGGCGCGATGGGCGCGCTGGAGCTCGGCATCCTGTACGCCTTCATCAGTTACATCACGCGGGTCGTCGAGCCGCTGGTGCAGATCACCATGCAGTTCTCGCAGCTGCAGCAGGCGATGGTGGGGGCGGCACGGGTGCACGCGCTGCTGGAGGAAGCCGAGGCGCCGCTGGCGCAGGAACACGGGCGCGTCACGCGCGGCGCGATCTCGATCTCCGATTTGGACTTCGGCTACCAGGAAGGCCAGCGCGTGCTGCACGGTTTGAACCTGGAGATCGCGCCCGGCAGCTTCCTCGGCATCGTCGGGCCCACCGGCAGCGGCAAGAGCACCTTGCTGTCGCTGCTGCTGCGCTTCTACGTGGCGCCGCCGGGCAGCATCCGCATCGACAACGCGCCGCTGGAAGCCATCGGCGAGGATCACCTGCGCGCCAGCGTCGGGCTGGTGCCGCAGGAGCCCTTCCTGCTGGCGGGCACGGCGCGCGACAACATCGCGATGGGCCGCAACCTCACGCAGGCGCAGATCGAAACCGCGGCCAAGGCGGCGCACGCGCACGACCTGATCCTGCGGCTGGAACAGGGCTACGACACGCCGCTGGGCGAAGGCGGCGCGCGGCTGTCGGTGGGGCAGAAGCAGTTGCTCGCGATCGCGCGGGCGCTCGCCGGCCAGCCGCGCATCCTCTTCCTCGACGAGGCCACTTCGCACATCGATTCGGAAACGGAGCAGCGGGTGCAGCAGGCGCTGGACGCACTGCACGGCAAGGTGACGGTGGTGGCGATCGCGCATCGGCTGTCGACGGTGCGCGACGCGGACAACATCCTGGTGCTGCACCATGGACGGGCGGCGGAGATGGGCAGGCACGAGGAGCTGATGGGGATCGAGGACGGGCTGTACCAGCGGCTGTATCTGTTGCAGCAGCTGGAGGCGGAGGATGAAGAGGACGCGCCGCCCGCCGTCATCCCCGCGTAGGCGGGGACCCAGAGCGCCCTGGATTCCCGCCTTCGCGGGAATGACAAGCGTCTACGGCAAATTCTCGCGAAAGATCACCTGGCTGCGCACCTGCTCCGTCCCGCTGTGCGGCTCGCGCCCATCGCGCAGGTTGGCAAAGATGCGCACGCAATTCATCACCGCCCCCTGCGGGTTCTGCGTGATCACCGCATCCAGGGTTCCATCGATCAACAGCGCGCGTGTGTCCGGCGTCAGGCCATGCCCGATGAAGACCGGCTTGCGCGCCAGCTTCGCCTCGTGGATCGCCCGGCCTATGCCCTCCGCCCCACCGCCGATGTTGTAGATGCCGGCCAGGTCGCCATGCTGTTCGAACAGCGCCCGCGCCTGCCGGTAATTCTTCTCCGCATCGTCCTGCCCCTCGCGCGCGCCGACCACGTGCACGCCGGGATAGTCCTCCTGGAACAGGTGCAGGAAGCCCGCCTCGCGCTCCTCGTGCGCGCGGTAGCTCAGTGAGCCCGCGATCATCGCCACCTTTGCCGTCGTCCCCAGCGCCAGCGGCCCCATGAAGCGCGCGATCAGGTAGGCCGCGGTTCGCCCGGCCGCGCGGTTGTCGAGCCCGACGTACGCAGCCCGCTTGGAGTTCGACAGGTCCGAGATCAGCGTCACCGTCGGCACGCCTTGCGCCTCCAGCTCCGACACGGCTTCGCGCACCAGCGGATGCTCCAGCGCCATGAAGGCGATGCCGTCGCATTTCTTCCCATAGCGCAACAGCGCGCGCGCCAGCGCCTCGGGGTTGAAGCTCTCGATGTATTCGGCCTGGCAGCGCACGTTGAAGGGCGCCCAGTGGTCCTGCGAATAGCCGATCAGGTCGCCCAGCATGCGCAGGAAGCGGTTGCTGCCTTCGGGGATCAGGAAAGCCAGCTTCAGCGGCTTGGGCGCGAGCGCGTTGTACGCTTCGGGCTGCGTCACGTAGCCCAGGTCGGCGGCCGCGCGCATCACGCGCTGCACCGTCGCCGCGCGCACGCCGCTGCGCCCGTGTAGCACGCGGTCCACCGTCGCGAGCGAAACCTCGGCGCGTTCGGCGACTTCTTCCATGCGTGGCAGCGGCACCTCAAAACCCCTCAATTCACCGGTTTGACGCGCCGGCCCTTGGCACCTACTCTAGCGCCACTCGAGGCCAAGGGCAACGCACCCGCCTCAGAACACCTCAGAACCCGTCAAGCAACAGGAGACAAACCCGATGACCGCTTCCTTCACGCGCCGCTCCGTCCTGCGCAGCCTGGGCGCCCTGCCCGCCGCCGGCATCGCCACCGCGCTGCCCACCTTCGCGCACGCCGCCGAGTACTCGCTGAAGTACGGCAACAACCTGCCGGTGACGCACCCGCTGAACGTGCGCGCGCAGGAAGCGGCCGACCGCATCGCCAAGGAAAGCAAGGGCCGCGTCGAGGTCAAGATCTTCCCGAACAACCAGCTGGGGGGCGACACCGACATGCTGGCGCAGGTGCGCTCGGGCGGCATCGACTTCTTCACGCCTTCCGCGCTGGTGATCGCCACGCTGGTGCCGGTGGCCGCCATCAACGCCACGGGCTTCGCCTTCGGTGACTACGGCCAGGTCTGGAACGCCATGGACGGCAAGGTCGGCGCCCACGTGCGCGCCGCCATCGGCAAGATGAAGCTGCACGCCTTCGAGAAGATGTGGGACAACGGTTTCCGCCAGATGACGTCCAGCAAGGGCCCGATCACGAGCGCCAAGGACATGGACGGCCTGAAGATCCGCGTGCCGGTGAGCCCGCTGTCGGTGAGCATGTTCAAGGGCCTGGGCGCATCGCCGGCCAGCCTGCAGTTCAGCGAGGTCTATTCCGCGCTGCAGACCAAGATCGTCGACGCGCAGGAGAACCCGCTGCCCATCATCCAGGTGGCCAAGCTGTTCGAGGTGCAGAAGAACTGCTCGCTGTCCAACCACATCTGGGACGGCTTCTGGTTCATCGCCAACGGCCGCATGTGGGACAGCCTGCCGGCCGACCTGAAGCCCATCGTGTCGAATGCCATCAACGACGCCGGCATGAAGCAGCGCGAGGACATCAAGAAGCTCAACGAAACCCTCCAGGCCGACCTGGCCGCCAAGGGCCTGGTGTTCAACAAGGCCAATCCGGACAGCTTCCGCGCCAAGCTGCGCGAAGCCGGCTTCTACGCCGAGTGGAAGGGCCGCTTCGGCGACGAGGCCTGGGGCCTGCTGGAACAGTCGGTCGGCAAGCTGGCCTGAGCGCGCGATGTCGCCCTCGCTGACCCACGACCTGGCGCAGCCGCTCCCGGCCAGCCGGCACCCGCTGGGCGTGCTGGCCGCGCGGCTGGAGTCCGGCCTGGGCGCCGCCGTCGAAGCCGCCGCCGGCAGCCTGGTGCTGGTGGAGATCTTCGTGCTGCTGGCGGGCGTGATCGCCCGCTACGTCTTCCACAAGCCGCTGGTGTGGTCGGACGAGCTCGCGTCGGTGCTGTTCCTCTGGATGTCGATGCTGGGCGCCGTCGTCGCGCTGCGGCGCGGCGAGCACATGCGCATGACGGGCCTGGTGAACCGCGTCGGCCCGCACGCGCAGGCGCTGCTGGAAACGCTGGCGCTGACCGTGCCGCTCGCCTTCCTGGCGCTGGTGATGTGGCCCGCCTTCGAATACGCGCAGGAAGAGATGCCGGTCGTGAGCCCGGCGATGGAGATCAGCAACGCCTGGCGCGCGAGTGCCATTCCGGTCGGCATCGCGCTGATGGCGGTGATGGCGCTGCTGCGCCTCTTTCGCCAGCAGCCGCCCAAGCGCATCGCGCTGGCCGTCGCCGCGACCGCCGCCGTCACGCTGCTGTTCTGGCTGGCCGGTCCCCTGCTGGCGCCGCTGGGCAAGCTGAACCTGGTGCTGTTCTTCGTGATCGTGGTGGCGGCCTGTGTGTTCGGCGGCGTGCCCATCGCTTTCTCCTTCGCGCTGGCCACCTTCGGCTACCTCGCGCTCACCACGCGCACGCCGATGCTGGTGCTGGTGGGGCGCCTGGACGAAGGCATGTCGCACCTGATCCTGCTGGCGGTGCCGCTCTTCATCTTCCTGGGCGCGCTGATCGAGATGACCGGTATGGCCAAGGCGATGATCCAGTTCCTGGCCAGCCTGCTGGGCCACGTGCGCGGCGGCCTGTCGTACGTGCTGATCGGCGCGATGTACCTGGTGTCCGGCATCTCGGGCTCCAAGATCGCCGACATGGCCGCAATCGCGCCGGTGCTGTTCCCCGAGATGAAGCAGCGCGGCGCCAAGCCCGGTGACCTGGTGTCGCTGCTGGCAGCGACCGGCGCGCAGACCGAGACGATTCCGCCTTCCATCGTGCTGATCACCATCGGCTCGGTCACGGGCGTGTCGATCGCGGCGCTGTTCACCGGCGGGCTGCTGCCGGCGGTAGTGGTCGGCGTCTTTCTCTGCGCGGTGGTCTGGTGGCGCTATCGCCGCGAAGACCTGTCGCAGGTGCGCCGCTATGCCAAGGCCGAGATCGGCAAGTTCCTGCTGGTCGCGCTGCCGGCCATCGCCCTGCCCTTCGTGATCCGCGCCGCGGTGGTCGAAGGCGTGGCGACGGCCACCGAGGTGTCGACCATCGGCATCGCCTACGCGGTGCTGGTGGGCCTGTTCATCCATCGCCAGTTCGACCTCAAGCGCATCCCGACCATGCTGGTGGAGACCGCGTCCCTCACGGGCGCCATCATCTTCATCGTGGGCTGCGCCACCGCCATGGCCTGGGGCCTGACGCAGTCGGGCTTCTCGCAAGACCTGGCCAAGGCGATGCAGTCCGTGCCGGGCGGCGCGATCGGGTTCATGGGGATCTCCATCGTCGCCTTCGTAGTGCTGGGCTCGGTGCTGGAAGGCATTCCCGCCATCGTGCTGTTCGGCCCGCTGCTGTTCCCCATCGCCAAGGCGGTGGGCATCCACGAGGTGCATTACGCGATGGTCGTCATCTTCGCCATGGGCATCGGCCTGTTCAGCCCGCCGTTCGGCGTCGGCTACTACGGCGCCTGCGCCATCAGCAAGATCCACCCGGACGAGGGCCTCAAGCACATCGGCGGCTACATCGTCGCCCTGCTGCTGGGCCTGGCGGTCGTCGCCGCGGTTCCGTGGATCTCCATCGGTTTCCTCAAGTAAGGCTTTTTCCAATGAGCAGATTCTTCGGCGAGATCCGCCAGGTGGCCTACCTCGTGCCCGACATCGAGGCCGCGATGGACTACTGGGCCAACGTGCTGGGGGTCGGCCCCTGGTTCTACAACCCGCGGGTTCCCATCAAGAACTACACCTACCGCGGCGAGCGCTACGAGCCGCACAACTCGGTGGCGCTGGCCAATGCCGGTGGCTTGCAGGTGGAACTGCTGCAGACGCGCAACGACGTGCCCTCCATGTACCGCGACTTCATCCGCGCCGGCCACCAGGGCGCGCAGCACTTCGCCTACTGGACGGAGAACTTCGACGCCGACCTCAAGCGCGCCGAAGAGGCCGGCTTCGAGGTCTGCATGGGCGGCGAGGTCGGCGAGAACGGCCGCTTCGTCTACTTCGAGGACAAGAAGCATCCGGGCCTGCACCCGGGCACCGTGGTGGAGCTCTCCGAAGTGGCCGGCCCCAAGGGCAAGCTGTTCACGATGATCCGCGAGGCGGCCCGCAACTGGGACGGCAAGGACCCGGTGCGGCCCTTCCCCGACCTCTCCAGGCTCTGACGCGATGGCCGGCGAACGCTTTTCCGCGACCTACCTGATCGAAACACCGCTGGACGTCGCGCAGGTGGCCGAAGTGCTGGCGGGCGAGCAGTCCTGCGGCACCTTCGCGCGGGTCGAGGGCGAGACCGAAGCCTTGCGCGAGCGTGCGCGGGCCATCGTCGAGTCGATCGAACTCCTCGACGTCGCGCCGCAACCCAGCCTGCCGAACGGCTGGATGCAGCGTCGCGGCATGTTCGCCAAGCCGCAGACCTGGCAGCGCGCGCGCCTGAAGGTGAGCTTTCCGGTGGCCAACGTCGGTGCGAACCTGCCTACGCTGGCGGCCACCGTGTCGGGCAACCTGTTCGACCTGGGTGAAGTCACCGGCCTGCGGCTGGAGTCCGTCGACCTGCCGGCGAACTACCGCCGCCAGTTCGACTTCCCCACGCAAGGCATTGCCGGCACGCGCAAGTCCACCGGCGTGCAAGGCCGCCCGCTGATCGGCACCATCATCAAGCCCAACGTCGGCCTGTCGGCGGAAGAGACCGGCGAGCTGGTCGGCAAGCTGTGCGCGGCCGGCGTGGACTTCGTCAAGGACGACGAGTGCAGCGGCAACCCGGACCACGCGCCGCTCGTGCAGCGCGTGAAGGCGGTGATGAAGCGGGTGCGCGCCCACCAGGACCGCACCGGCAAGCACGTGATGGTGGCCTTCAACATCAGCGACGACCTCGATGCCATGCGCCGCCATGCGGACCTGGTGCAGGCCGAGGGCGGCAGCTGCGTGATGGCGAGCCTCAACTGGTGCGGCTACTCGGCGATCCAGTCGCTGCGCCGCCATACCCCGCTGGCCATCCACGGCCACCGCAACGGCTTCGGCGCGCTCTCGCGCCATCCCTTGCTGGGCTTCTCCTATCCGGCCTGGCAGACGCTGTGGCGGCTTGCCGGCGTCGACCACATGCACGTGCACGGCCTGCAGGGCAAGTTCGCGCAGGACGACGACGAGGTCGTCGAGGCCGCGCAGGTGTCGCTGCAGCCGCTGGCCGAGGGCCTGGACGACCGCGTGCTGCCCGCCTTCTCCAACGGCCAATGGGCCGGCACCGTGCGCGCCACCTGGGACAGCGTGCGCAGCAACGACCTGCTCTTCATGTCCGGCGGCGGCATCCTGGCGCATCCGGACGGCGCGGCCGCCGGCGTCTCCAGCCTGCAGCAAGCCTGGGACGCGGTGCAGAAGGGCGAGACCCTCACCGACCGTGCCGCCCGTTCGCCCGAGCTGCGCCACGCCATCGATTTCTTCGGCAAGAAGGCGGCATGAACGCGGGCCCGCGGATCGGCTGGTACGGCGACGACTTCACCGGCGCCACCGATACGCTGGCGGTGCTGACGCAGGCGGGCCTGCGCGCGATGCTGTTCCTGGGCGTGCCCTCCACCGGGCGGCAGGCCGCCGCCGAACACGCGCTCGGTGGCGCGCTGGCGGCCGTCGGCATCGCCGGCGCCGCGCGCTCCATGGACCCGGCCGCGATGGAACGCGAACTGGAGCCGGTGGGCGCGTACTTCGCGTCGCTGCGCGTCCCGGTGCTGCATTACAAGGTCTGCTCCACCTTCGACAGCGCGCCGGGGGTGGGCAACATCGCCGTTGCGGCGCGCGTGCTGCGCAAGCACGTGGCGAATGACTTCCTGCCCATCGTCGGCGGCCAGCCCAGCCTGGGACGTTACTGCGTCTTCAGCAACCTCTTTGCTGCCGCGGGACGCGGAGGCACCGTGGAGCGCATCGACCGGCACCCGACCATGCGCAACCATCCGAGCACGCCGATGGCCGAGGCGGACCTGCGCCAGCACCTGGCCTTGCAGGGCCTGGAGCCGGTGGCGGCGGTGCATTACCCCTCGTATGCGGTAGGCGTCAAGGCGGCGGCGGGCGCCGTGCTGCTGGACGTGGCCAGCGACGACGATCTTCCCGAAATCGGCCGCTTGCTCTGGGACGAGGCGCAACGCGAGCGCTTGCTCGCGATCGGCGCGAGCTCCGTTGCGCAGGCTTTGATCGCGCACTGGCGCTTGCCGGTGCAGGCGCAGCCGGCGTTGCCGCCCGCCCAAGGGCCCGTACTGGTTCTGGCCGGCAGCCTGTCGCCGGTGACGGCGCGCCAGGTGCAGGCGGCCACATCCTTCCAGCGCTTCCAGGTCAGTCCCGCCCAATTGCTCGACGAGGCCAGTTCCAGTGCGGCCGCGAGTTCGCTGGCGCGCGCGCTGCGGGAAGGCCGCAACGTGCTGGCCGTCACCGCGCCGCCGGAGGGAAGCGCCAAGGATTCAGCCGGCGGCGCCGAGATCGCACAGGCGAGTGCCCGCTTCCTGCGGCAGGTGCTGCGCCAGCATCCGCTGCGGCGCATCGGCATTGCGGGTGGGGATACCTCGAGCCTGGCGGTGCAGGGTTTGGGGGCGTGGGGCTTGTCGTATGCGGGGGCTCTGGGGCCGGGCGTGGCGCTGAGCCGGGTGCATCACGACGAGCCGGCGCTCGATGGGCTGGTGGTGATGCTCAAGGGCGGGCAGATGGGAAGCGAGGACGTGTTCGAGCAGCTGGCGCGGTGACCCCCCGGGCGCCCTGGATTCCCGCCTTCGCGGGAATGACGATTACGCGGCCACTTCCTCCGTCGTCGCCCGCCGCAGCTCCCGCCGCTCCGCGAAATCGAACCACCTTCCGCGGTGCACCGTCGCCGTGTTGTCCCACATCACCAGGTCGCCCACCTGCCAGTGATGCTGGTACACGAACTCGCGCTGCGTCGCGTGCTCGAGCAAGTCAGCGATCAGCATGCGCCCCTCGGCCACCGTCATGCCTTCGATCTCGCAGGCATGGATGCCGACGAACAGGATCTTGCGCCCCGTGCGCGGGTCCACCTGCACCAGCGGCCAGGTGGCCGGCGGGATGCTGGTGCGCTGTTCCTCGGTGTACTGCGTGTCGCCCAGCAGGAAGCGCGAGTGCAGCGCGTAGTGCACCGCCTGCAGGCCGGCGATCTGCTTCTTGCGCCACTCGGGCAGCGCGTCGTAGGCCATGCGCAGATCGGCGAACTCGGTCTCGCCGCCGAAGCCCGGCACCGTCACCGCCGACAGCATCGAGTACTTGGCGCGCGGCTTCTGGAACGAGCTGTCGCTGTGCCACAGCTGGTTGGCCACGTTGCCGACGATCTTGGCGTGCTCGCGGTCGGCCACTTCGCCGTCGGCCTTCACGTTGGAGATGTCGGCCAGCTCCGCGTACTTGAAGCGGTGCGGCCCGCCCTTCAGCTTGCGCAGGCCCAGGTCCAGCGGCCCCAGCGACTTGGCAAAGGCGATCTGCTGGTCCTGCGTGAGCGGCTGGCCGCGGAACACCAGCACGGCGTGCTGGTCCATCGCGTCTTCCACCGCCTTCACCTGCGCGGGTGACAGCGGCTGCGTGAGATCGATGCCGCTCGCTTCGGCGGCAAAGGGATGCAGGGGTTTCAGTTGCAGCATGCTCGAGCTCATGCCGTGCTCACTGCTTCTCGAAGCCGATCTGCTTCACCATCTGGCCCCAGCGGTCGTAGGCCACGTGCATCTCCTTCATCAGGTCTTCCGGCGACGTCGGCGAGGCTTCGTAGGCGCCCTTGGCGATGAAGTCCTTCACATCGGGCGAGTTCAGCGCCTGCACCAGCATCGCGTTGGCCTTCATCTGGATGTCGCGCGGCATGTTGGCCGGGCCGACGATGGCGATCCAGCTGGTGAGGTCCATGCCGGGCACGCCCTGCTCGGTGAAGGTCGGCACTTCGGGCGCGGCCAGCATGCGCTTGGGCGCGGCCACGGCGATCATGCGGATGCGGCCACCGGCGGCGTTCTGGATCGCGGTAGGCGCGGCGTCGAAGTAGGCCTGCACGCGGCCTTCCAGCAGGTCGCGCGCGGCGTCGGCGGTGCCCTTGTACGGAACGTGCGTGATCTCGATGCCCACTGCCTTCGCGAAGGCCATCGCATAGATATGCGAGGAGGTGCCGGTGCCGAAGGACGCAAAGTTGAGCTTGCCCGGATTCGCCTTGGCCCACGCCACCAGGTCCTTGACGGTGTGCACCGGCAGCGACTGGTGCACGGTCAGCACCAGCGGCCCGCGCGCGGCGAGCGTGATGGGCGTGAAGTCCTTGAACGGGTCGTAAGGCACGCTGGACAGCGTGTGAGGGTTCTGCGCGAACACCGACGACGGTGCGTACAGCAGCGTGTAGCCGTCGGCCGGCGCGCGCATCACTTCGCTGGCCGACAGCATCATGCTGGCGCCCGGCTTGTTGTCGACGATCACCTGCACGCCCGCGATTTCGGTGAGGCGGCGCGCGACCGATCGCGCCTGGCCATCGAGCGAACCACCCGCTGCAAGGCCGACCACGAGCCGGATCGGCCGGTTCGGATAGGTGCCTTGGGCCAGCGTCGCAAGCGGCGATGCGAGCGCGGCGCCGGCGGCCAAGGCGCCGAACTGGCGCCGGGAAATGCGTGAATCAGCCATTTTGTCTGTCTCCTGCGCGGGTAAACGCTTAGTTCGAGGTGAAAGTATTGCTTATTTTGAGCGCGACGTTCAAAATATGCAATATGCAGGCACCCGAAGACAACGGCAATTCCGCCCAACGGCCCGATACCGTCAGTGCGCTGGAGCGCGGCGTCGCGGTGCTGCGCTGCTTCACAGAAACGCGTCGCGTCCTGACTTCCACCGAGCTGTCGAAGCTGACCGGCGTGCCGCGGCCGACCGTCACCCGCCTGGCTTCCACGCTGGTCACGCTCGGCCTGCTGCAGCAGGAACCGGACGGCGACCGCTACATGCTGGGCCCCGGCGTCGTGTCGCTCGCCCGCGTCTTCCTTGCCGGACTCGACGTCCGTGCCGTCGCGCGTCCCCACATGCAGGCCCTGGCCGAAGCGGTGGGCGGCTCCGTCTACCTGGGCGTGCCCGACGGCCTGGACATCGTGCTCATCGAGGCCTGCCGCCCGCGCAGCACCATGCTGGCGCCGCGCCTGGACGTCGGCTCGCGCGTGCCCATGGCCAATTCCGCGCTCGGCCGCGCCTACCTCTGGGCCCTCCCGCGCGAGGAACGCCAGGCCATGATCGAATCGCTGCGGCTTTCGCGCGGCAGCGACTGGGCCGCGCTCGAAGGCGGCCTGCAGCGCTCGCTGGGCGAGGCCGACCGCCTGGGCTACTGCATCTCCGCCGGCGACTTCCACCGCGAGATCAACTCGGTCTCGGTGCCGCTGGTGGGCCCCAACGGCGAAATCATGTCGCTCAACTGCGGCACCGCCGCCTTCATCTACACCGAGGACCACCTGCGCCAGGTGATCGCGCCCCAGCTGGCGCAGATGGCGCAGGCGCTGGCCAAGGACCTGGGCGGCCACGTGCCCCAGCCGTCCTGACACTGAGAGAGACACACGCCATGAACGCCCCCGCGCGCAAGCTGCGCAGCAATTTCCCCCGCGGCTCCTACCTCTGGGCCGTGCGCAACGCCCAGTGGCAGGCCATGGGCATCCCGGAAGAGGACTGCGAGAAGCCCAAGATCGCGGTCGTCAACAGCAGCTCGGAGCTCGCCGCCTGCTACAGCCACCTCGACCAGGTGGCCAAGGTGGTCAAGGAAGCGATCCGCGCCGCCGGCGGCGTGCCCTTCGAGATCCGCACCGCCGCGCCCAGCGACTTCGTCACCGGCGCCGGCGCCCGCGGCGCCTACATGCTGGCATCGCGCGACCTGGTCACCAACGACATCGAGGTCGCGGTCGAAGGCGCGCAGCTCGATGGCATGGTCTGCCTCACCTCCTGCGACAAGACCGTTCCCGGCCAGCTGATGGCCGCGGCGCGCCTCAATGTCCCGACCATCCTGGTCCCCTGCGGCTACCAGGCCAGCGGCGAATACAAAGGCCAGCACGTCGACATCGAGGAAGTGTTCATCCACTCGATGCACGCGCAGATCGGCGGCGGCACTTCCACCGAGGACGTGGTCGGCATGAGCCGCTGCGCGATCCGCTCGCCCGGCGTCTGCTCGGGCCTGGGCACCGCGAACACCATGCACGTGGTCTGCGAAGCGCTGGGCATGGCGCTTCCGGGCAGCGCGCCGGTGGCCGCGCTGTCGCCGAAGATGTTCGACGATGCGAAGGCCGCGGGCGCCCGCATCGTGCAGATGGTGTGGGACGACCTCAAGCCGCGCGACATCCTGACGCCGGGCGCTTTCTCCAATGCGGTGAAGGCCGTGCTGTCCATCGGCGGCTCGCTCAACGCGGTGAAGCACCTGCAGGCCGTCGCCACCGAAGCGGAGAACGGCGTCGACGTCTACGGCCTGTTCGAGAAGCTCGGCCCGCAGACGCCGGTGCTGGCCGGCCTGCGCCCCATCGGCGAGCACCTGATCGAGGAATTCGAAGCCGCCGGCGGCTGCCGCGCGCTGATGAAGCAATTGCTGCCGCTGCTGTGCACGCAGGCCCTCACCGTCACCGGCCGCGACGTCGCCGCCAATGTGCACGACTTCGTCGTCGCCAACGACGAAGTGATCCGCCCCATCGAGCGACCCGTCGCGCCGCGCCCCGCCATCATCCTGCTGCGCGGCAACCTCGCGCCCGAAGGCAGCCTGATCAAGGTCGGCATCACCGAGCGCAAGGTGCGCAAGTTCACCGGCCCGGCGGTCTGCTTCGACACGTCGGACGCCGCCGTCGCCGCGCTCAAGGCCAGGTCCATCGCGCCCGGCTCGGTGATCGTGATGCGCGGCGCCGGCGCCTGCGGCGGCCCCGCCATGGGCGGCGGCGCCTCGCGCGTCGTGTTCGCCATCGACGGCGCCGGCATGGGCGACCAGGTCGCGATGCTCACCGACGGCCACCTCTCCGGCCTGGTCTGCAAGGGCCTCGTCGTCGCCGAAGTCGCGCCCGAAGCGGCGCTCGGCGGCCCGCTCGCGCTGGTGCACGACGGCGACACCGTCACCGTCGACCTGGACACGCGCCGGGTCGACCTCGAGATTCCCGACAGCGAACTGGCCGCGCGCCGTTCGCAGTGGCAGCAGCCCCAGCCACTCTTCGACCGCGGCTGGCTGCAGATCTACCGCCGCAACGTCGGCCCGCTGGCGCAAGGCGCCGTCCTCACCCGCCAAACCGTCAAGTGAACGCGAAATGACCGACAAGCAACTTCCCGCGATGCAGCGCCTCACGCGCACCGACGAACGCATCCTGCAATCCGACATCTTCGAGCGCGACGCCAAGGAGCCGCGCCAGGACCTGGGCACCGTGCACGAGCCCGGTCGCGACGTCACCGTGTACCGAGACTGCGACGTGCTGGTGGTGGGCGGCGGCCCCTCGGGCTGCGCCGCCGCTGCGGCCGCCGCGCGCGAAGGCGCCGACGTCGTGCTGCTGGAGCGCTACAACCACCTGGGCGGCCTGTCGACCGGCGGCCTGGTGATCTGGATCGACCGCATGACCGACTGGGAAGGCAAGCTGGTGATCCGCGGCTTCGCCGAGGAACTGTTCGACCGCCTGCCGGCCGACGCCGTCGCCGGCCCGGCGCCGGAAGACTGGGGCTCGCAGGACAAGGACAAGGCGCACCACTGGTCCTTCCGCACCGCGGCCTACCACGGCATCGTCACCTGGTCGCCCACCATCGATCCCGAGCGCCTGAAGCTGCTGTCGCAGGAGCTGCTGATCGAGCGCGGCGTCAAGCTGGTCTACCACTCGTGGGCCGCGATGCCCCTCATGGAGAACGGCAAGGTCGCCGGCGCCACCTTCGAGAGCAAGGAAGGCCGCATGGCGATCCGCGCCAAGGTGGTGATCGACGCCACCGGCGACGGCGACCTGTTCGCACGCGCCGGCGCCGCCTACGTCAACGACATCGAGGAAGCCGACGTGCACCACTGCATGAACACCGCCTGGCTGTTCGGCGGCGTCGACATGGCCAGGTGGATCGCCTTCCGCTCCGGCCAGCCGGAGGAGTTCACCGCCTTCATGGCCGGCGGGCGCGAGACCTGCGGCCTGTTCGAGCGGCCCTTCGTGTCCTGGCGCGACGACATCGCCCTCTTCATGGGCCCGCGCCAATCCGGCTACTCGGCGCTCGACGTCGACGACCTCACCGCGGTCGAAGTGCGCTCGCACCGCGCCATGGCCGCCCACCTCGAGTACTACCGCGCGCACGCGCCCGGCTTCGAGAATGCCTACATGATGCTGTCGGCGCCGCAGATCGGCGTGCGCCACGCGCGCCGCCTGAAGGGCGTGGACGCCGTGCTGCGCAGCCGCTGGAGCGAAGGCACGGCGCTGCCGGACGAAGTCGCGGTCACGCCGGCCGTCTCGCCCAAGTTCCCCAACATCTCGATTCCCTACGGCGCGCTGGTGCCGGAGAAGCTCGACGGCCTGCTGGCCGTGGGCCGCCACATCAGCTGCGACCGCAACTCGCACGGCTTCATGCGCGAGATCCCGCAGTGCTGGCTGACCGGCCAGGCGGCGGGCGTCGCCGCGGCCATCGCCGTCAAGCACGGCATCGAGGCGCGCAACGTCGACATCGACGAACTGCAGCAGGCGCTGCTGGCGCAAGGCGCCTACCTGCGTCCGCGCAAGGAGGCCGTAGCCGCCGCGGCCAAGGAGCAGGCATGCGCCTGACCGACGCCGAGAAAGCCATGCGCGACGGCGCCGAGGGCGCTGCCGTCGCCAAGGCGATGGACCTGTTGATCCGCTACGGCGAGGCGCTCGGCGCCGAGGCACTGGTGGAGACCCGCAACGTCTGCGGCACCGTCACCGCGACCACGCCCTTCCTGCGCGACTTCGCGATCCAGAAGGGCGGCCTCGACGCGGTGTTCAGCGAATTCAACCTCGACAGCCAGGACGTGGTCGTCACGCCCAAGGTCAAGGCCTTCAGCTCGCACCTGCAACTGGGCTTCGATCCGCACCATCCGGTGGAGATGGGCGTGAGCGAGGAGATCGTGCAGTTCTACAAGAAGAGCGAAGCCGCCGCCGCCAAGATGGGCGTGCAGATCCTGAACACCTGCACGCCTTACCAGGTCGGCAACGTGCCCACGCGCGGCGAGCACCTGGCGTGGATGGAATCGTCGGCCGTGGTGTTCGCCAACTCCGCGCTGGGCGCGCGCACCAACACCGAAGGCCGCGAAAGCACCAGCTGCGCGATGCTCACGCAGCGCATCCCCGACTGGGGCTTCCACCGCGACGAGGGCCGGCGCGGCACCCTGGGCGTGCACCTGGACATCCCGGTGGAGTCGGTCGAGGACTGGGGCCTGTTCGGCTACTGGATGGGCGACTGGGTGCAGGAGCGCGTGCCCGTGGTCACCGGCGTGCGGCAGGTGCCCAACCTGCCGAAGCTGAAGCACTTCGGCGCCGCGGCCTCGTCGTCGGGCGGCGTCGAGATGTACCACCTGGTGGGCGTCACGCCGGAAGCCAACACGCTGGAACAGGCCTTCGGCGGCAACAAGGCCAGCGAGGTGCGGCACTACGGCGCGCGCGAACGCGCGGCCACGCTGGAGCGCATCAACGCCAACGGCACGGACCGCAAGGTCGACTACGTGATGCTCGGCTGCCCGCACTACACGATCGAGCAGATCTGGGAAGCGGCGCAACTGCTGGAAGGCCGCAAGGTGCACGCGAACTCCGCGCTGTGGATCTTCACGCCGCGCGCGATCAAGGAGATCGCCACCCGCAACGGCTACACGGCGATCATCGAGGCGGCCGGCGGCAAGATCATGACCGACAGCTGCTCCGCGATGAGCCGCGCCGTGCCGCCGGGCACCCAGGTCGTCGCGCTCGATTCGGCCAAGCAGGCGCACTACCTGCCCGCCATCCTGGGCCTGCAGGCCTGGTTCGGCACCACCGCCCAATGCATAGACGCCGCCTGCACCGGCCAATGGAACGCAGCATGAACACCGCCACCGAAACCACCATCGTCATCCGCGGCCGCTGCGTCGTGCCCGGCGTCGCCGAGGGCGAGGCGCTGGTCACCACGCAGCCGATCTCCGGCTGGGGCGGCGTCGATCCGCGCAACGGCACCGTCATCGAGACGCGGCACGAACTGCGCGGCCAGAGCTTCGCCGGCAAGGTGCTGGTGTTCCCGGGCGCCAAGGGCTCGTCGGGCTGGTCGGCGCAGTTCCACGTGGCGCGCCTGATGGGCACCGCACCGGCGGCCTGGCTGTTCAACCAGATGACCACCAAGGTGGCGCTTGGCACCGTGGTGAGCCATGCACCGGCGATGACCGACTTCGACCGGGACCCGCTGGAGGTGATCCGCACCGGCGACTGGGTCAAGGTGGATGCCGACAACGGCATCGTGACGATCACCCGCAAATAAACGGAGACAAGCGATGAAGTCCTTCCTGGCAGCGCTCGCCGCCACCCTGGCCCTGTGCACCGCAAACGCCCAGCCCTATCCCAGCAAGCCGATCCGGCTCGTCGTCGGCTTCACCGCCGGCGGCGCCGCCGACGTGCTGGCGCGCACCATCGCCAAGGGCCTGTCCGCCGAACTCGGGCAGCAGGTGATCGTCGACAACAAGCCCGGCGCCGACGGCATCATCTCCGCGCAGGAAGTGATCAAGGCGCCGGCCGACGGCTACACCTTCCTGCTGGGAACCAACACCGCCATGGTGGCCGTGCCGGCGCTGCGCCCGAACGCGCCGTACGACCCGTTCAAGCAGTTCACGCCCTTGTCCTCCGCGGGCGAGTTCTCGATGTTCCTCGCGGTGTCGCCCACCGTGCCCGCGAAGACCCTCAACGAGTTCCTCGACACCGTGGCCGCCAACCCCGCCAAGTACAGCTCGGGTTCCAGCAACAGCGCCTCCGAGCTCGCCATGCTGCAACTGCTGGCCACGAAGAACGCCAAGGTGGTGAACGCGCGCTACAAGGGCGACACGCAGGCGCTGACCGACCTGGTGAGCGGCAACATCCAGATGATGTTCTCCACCGGCACGCTGATGCCCGGCATGGTGAAGGACGGCAAGGTCAAGGCGCTGGTGACCCTGCTGCCCAAGCGCAGCCCGCTGCTGCCCGACGTGCCCACCGCCGCCGAACTGGGCATCGCGAAGAACCTCACCATCACGCCCTGGGCCGGCTTCTTCGGCCCGCCCGGCCTGCCCGCCGACGTCACCGAGAAGCTCAGCGCCGGCCTGCGCGCCGCGCTGGCGCGGCCCGACGTGCGCGACCAGCTGGTCGGCCAGGGCTTCTCCGCCTACGGCATGACGCCGGCGGAGTTCACCGTGTTCTTCAAGCGCCAGTACGACGGCTTCGTCACCACCGTGCGCGAGAACAACGTCAAGTTCGAATGATTCCTTGCAGACGATAACGAAAGAGGAGACCCCAGAAGTGAAGTTGAAGAGAAACCTGACCCTGTCCGCGCTCGCGCTCGCCTGCGCCGCCGGCGCCCATGCCCAATCCAGCGTCACGATGTTCGGCATCGTCGACGTGAACCTGCAGTGGTTCAAGGCCGACAAGGACCGCCACGGCTTCGCCGTCGGCAACGGCGGCCTGTCGACCAGCCGCATCGGCTTCCGCGGCACCGAGGACCTGGGCGGCGGCCTGTATGCCGGCTTCTGGCTGGAAGCCAGCCTGAACCCCGACAACGGCACCGGCCGCACCACCAACACCAACAACCAGGTGAGCGGCGCGGGCATCGCCAACGCCGGCAGCGCCGGCATCGTGTTCGACCGCAACTCCTACGTCGCCCTCGGCGGCAACTGGGGCGAGGTGCGCCTGGGCCACGACTTCGTGCCCACGCACTACAACAGCATCTACTTCGACCCGTTCAACGCCAACGGCGTGGCGCGCGCGGGCAACTTCACCTTCTCGGCCGCCGGCACCGGCTCGCTGCCCACCAGCATTACCGCCAGCAACAGCGTCAGCTACTGGCTGCCCAAGGGCCTCGGCGGCTTCTACGGCATGGCGATGTACGCCACGGGCGAGAACCCGAGCGGCGCCGCCAATTCGGACGACGGCAAGGTCCTCGGCGCGCGCGTGGGCTGGACCAACGGCAAGTTCGACGTGGCCGGCGCCTTCACCAAGTCGGACTTCGTGCCCGGCCCGGCCATCGGCGAACTGCGCCACGCCAACGTCGGCGCGTCGTACAACTTCGGCTTCGCCCGCTTCTTCGCGCTGTACAACCGCGTGCGGGTCGGCATCACCGGCGGCGAGGTGAACAAGGATGCGTGGGAAGTCGGCGCGCACGTGCCGGTCGGCCCGGTGGGCCGCGTCCGCCTGACCTACGCGCACCTGAACGACCGCAGCGACGCCAGCCTGCTGAACGCCAACGGCAGCCAGCGCGCGACCAACGACGCCAGCCTGTGGGGCATCGGCTACGTGCACGACCTGTCGAAGCGCACCGCGCTCTACACCACCTACGCGCACATCAGCAACAAGGGCCAGGCGAGCTACACGGTCAGCGGCGGCCTGGCGGCCATCCCCGGCGGCGCTTCGAGCGGGCTGGAACTGGGCGTCAGGCACTCGTTCTGATGCGTGGACGGTGGGGTCAGGAAGACCCCATCGTCTTCCACACCGCGTCGAAGGCATCCACGAATGCCTTCTCCGCCACGCCCATCGGCCGGTAGCGGTTGCGCAGGATGCTCACCGTCATCTTCTCCGAGGACTGGAAGGGCCGCACCTCCAGGCCGGCCAGCAGGCCGCCGGCGATGGTGACCTGGTCCACCACCGCGATGCCGACCCCGGCCTGCGCGAACCAGCAGGCCGAGTTGGAGCTGGTGGTTTCGCAGTCCCGGTGCATCTTGTCGGCGGCGGCCCCGAAGGCCCGGCGCAGCGTCTGGCCGAAAGGCGTGCTCTCGGGCGAGGAGATCACGCGCTCGCCCGCCAGGTCGGCCGGGCGGATCAGCTTGCGGCGCGCCAGCGGATGCTCGGCGCGCATCACGCAGGCCAGCCCGCAGGGATAGGACTTCACCTTGGCCAGGTTCGGGTGCTCGTGCGGCAGCAGCGCGACGCCCAGCTGCGCGCTGCGATCGAGCAAGGCTTCGTTCAAACGATCCGGCGGGTAGACCGTCACGCTGCATTGCAGGCGTGGGATCGCGTCGTAGAGCTTCGCCACCGTGCGCGACATCAGGTAGGGCGCCAGGCTGGCCGAGCAGGCCAGGCGCAGCGAGGTTCGGGCCGGTTGCGACAGCGCGCGCGAGACATCGCGCACCTTCTCCACGCCGCGCCACAGCTGGTCGACCTCCGCGTAGAGCTGGTGCGCTTCCGGCGTCGGGATGAGGCGGCCCTTGACCCGCTCGAACAGCACCAGGCCGCTGGCCTTGGCGGCTTGCGCCAGCACCTTGCTGATGGCGGGCGGCGACACGTGCAGCAGCTCCGCCGCGGTGTTCACGCCGCCGGACATCATCACCGCCCGAAACACTTCCATCTGCCGCAGGTTCATTGGGGAATCCAGGTGTTAACCGCAGTTTAACTGTGGGGAAATTCTTTTCAATTGATGGGGAGGCGATGCGCTGCGAACATTCGCCGCATGACCCTGTCGACCGTCCACAACCCGGTGGGCTACCCGCCCAAGATCAACCGCAAGCAGCCCGCCCCGCGGCTCGACACGCTGGATGGCAAGACCGTCTACCTGGTCGACACCCGCTTCGACGACGGCGTCGAGCTGCTGAAGCAGGTGCAGGCCTGGTTCCAGCGCAGGATGCCCGGCGTGAAGACAAAGCTGGTGCAGATGGCCAGCTACTACGGCAAGGACGACCCCCAGCTGTGGACCGAGATCCGCGAGCAAGGCCACGCCGCCATCATCGGCGTGGGCCACTGCAGCACCTGCGCGCCGGCGACCTCGACCCACGCGATCACCCTGGAGACGCAGTACGGCGTACCCACGGTCGCCATCCACACCGACAAGTTCGTGAAGGTGGTGCAGTCGGTCACGCGCATGGGCGGGCTGCCGCAGGCGCCGCTGGTGTTCGTGCCGCAGCCGGTGATGGGCAAGAGCGAGGCCGAGCTGCGCGCCTACGTCGAGGGCGACGACCCGTACACCGGCAAGCCGGTGATGCAGGAGATCGTCGCCGGCCTCACGCAAGGCCTGGCCGCCGCCCGCGACGAGCCCTACGAGCGCAACACGCCGCGCCTGTGCACGCCCGACACCGAAGACAACCTGCGCGCCCTCTTCGAGCAAAACCGCTGGACCGACTTCCTGCCCATCGTGTTGCCGACCGAGGAGCGCGTGCAGGCCATGCTGCGCGGCACCCGCCGCAAGCCCGACGAGGTGGTCGGCCGCATGCAGCCCACCGAGAACCGCGGCCTGTGGGAATACACCGTGGAGAAGGTCGCCGTCAACGCGGTGATGGCCGGGGCGAAGCCGGAATACTTCCCCGTGATCCTGGCGCTGGCCGCCACCGGCATCTCGGCGCGCGGCAGCACCTCGAGTTCCGCCGCCGTGATGAGCGTGGTGAACGGCCCGATCCGCAACGAGATCGGCATGAACTGCGGCATCGGCGCCATGGGCCCGTACAACCACGCCAACGCCGCCATCGGCCGCGCCTACAGCCTGCTGTCGCAGAACCTGCAGGGCGGCTCGGTGCCGGGCGAGACCTTCATGGGCTCGATCGGCAACAACTACGTCTACAACGGCATCACCTTCGCCGAGAACGAAGAGCGTTCGCCGTGGGAGCCGCTGCATGTGCAGAAGGGCTTCCAGCCGGCCGACAGCACGGTCACGGTGTTCCACGGCTGCCGCTCCACCACCTTCGGCCTGGGGCTGCGCAAGGAATACTGGCGCGAGCACGTCAAGGACATGCTGCTGGGCACGGACGCGCTGACGCCGCCGGTGCTCGTGCTGGACCCGCTGACGGCGCGCCAGTTCATCGACCGCGGCGGCTTCGACACGAAGGCCAAGCTGATCCGCTGGCTGCACGAAACCGCGGAGATGCCGGCGGCGCGCTACTGGGACCTGCAGTTGATCCAGAACTACGTCTACACGCGCGCCACCTTCGGCGAATCACCCAAGGCGAAGTACCTGAACGTGGCGCACGACGCGCCGGTGCGCATCTTCGAGGAAGAGGACATCAACGTCGTCGTCACCGGCGGCGAGGCCAACGGGTACTGGCAGATGTACGGCGCGCGCCACAAGGCGACGGTGTCGGTCGACGCATGGCGCTGAACACGGACATCGCCATCATCGGCGCCGGCGCCGCGGGCCTCTCGGCCGCAGCGGCCGCCGCCGCGCAAGGCCTGCAGGTGCTGGTGATCGAGCGCATGGGCGCCGGCGGCCAGGTGATGAACGTCGAGAACATCGCCAACTGGCCGGGCCAGCCCGATGGGATCTCCGGCTTCGAGCTCGGGCCGCTGCTGCAGGAGCAGGCCGAGGAGGCCGGCGCGCAGTTCCTGCTGGACACGGTGCTGTCGGTCACGGCGGCGGACGGCGGCGTGCGGCTGCAGTGCGAGGGCGAGACGGTGCAGGCGCGCGCGCTGATCGTCGCGGCCGGCTCGGCGCGGCGCAAGCTGGAGGTACCGGGCGAAGAGCAGCTGGAAGGGCGCGGCGTCTCGCATTGCGCTTCCTGCGACGGGCCGCTGTTCCGCGGCCAGGCGGTGTGCGTGGTGGGCGGCGGCGATTCCGCCTTCGGCGAGGCCGCGGTGCTGGCCACGCATGCAGCGCACGTCACCCTCGTCTTTCGCGAGGCGCAGCCGCATGCACAGGCCTACCTGCAAGCGGCCTTGCAAGGCCTGCCCCATGTCACCCTGCTGCCCGGCGCCGAAGTGCTCGCCATCGAAGGCACGCCCAACGTCAGCGCGCTGCGCGTGCGCGTGAACGGCGAGGAGCGCGGCATTCCTTGCGAAGGCGTGTTCGTCTACGCCGGCCTGCGCGCCGACAGCGGCTTCCTCGCCGGCACGGTGGCGCGCGACGAGGAAGGGCGCATCCGCACCGACGACCAGTTCCGCACTTCCCTGCCCGGCGTGTTTGCCGCCGGCGACATCCGCAGCGGCGCGGGCCGGCTGCTGGCCGACGCCGCGCGCGACGGCATCGCGGCGGCGCAGCGCGCCGCGCGCCATCTGAACGAGAGACAGGAGACAAGAGCATGAACCACCGCCAGAAACTCAAGGCCCTGCTGGCCTTCGCGGCGCTGCCGCTGGCCGGCCGCGTGGCCGCGCAGGACTTCCCCATCGCGGGCAAGCCGATCCGCATCGTCGTGGGCTTCCCGGCCGGCGGCGGCACCGACACGCAGGCGCGCCAGGTCGGCCAGCAGCTCGGGCAGCTGCTGAACGTGCCGGTCGTCATCGACAACAAGCCGGGCGCCGGCACCATGCTGGCCGCGATGGAAGTGATGCGGGCCGCGCCCGACGGCCACACGCTGCTGTACACGCCGTCGTCCACGCTGGCGCAGCTGCCGCACACGCTGGGCGCCGTGAAGTACGACACCTTCAAGGACTTCACGCCGATCTCGCTGGGCGCACTCGGGCCGCTGGTGCTGGTCGTGCACAAGTCGGTCCCCGTGACGAGCGTGCGCGAGCTGGTGGCCTATGCCAAGGCGCATCCCGGCAAGCTGAACTACGTGTCGCAGGGCCTGGGCACCTCGTCGCACATGTACGGCGAGATCTTCTGCAAGCAGGCCGGCATCGACATGGTGCACGTGCCGTACAAGGGCGCCAACGACGTCGCCAAGGACTTCATCGCCGGCCGCGTGCACCTGCAGTTCGCCTCTTCCTCCGCCGCGGTGGCGCTGGCCAAGAGCGGCGAGATCCGCATGCTGGCGGTGGTGGGGCAGAAGCGCAGCAGCCTGTTCCCCGAGCTGCCCACGATGGGCGAGCAGGGCGTGAGCGGCGTCGACATCGACAGCTGGGTCGGCTACTTCGGCCCCGCCGGCATGGCGCCGCAGACGGTGGCGCGCCTGAACGAGGCGATCGGGCAGGTGCTGAAGACGGCGAAGCTGAAGGAGGAGTACCGGCAAGGCGGCGCCGAGGCGCAGCCCTCGAGCCCGGAGCAGTTCGCGGCCATCGTCAAGGACACCTACGGGCAGTGGGGCAGCATGTTGCAGAAGATCGGGTTCACCAAGTTGTAGGGGTGCGGCCAGCCGCGGTTCGGGCTTCGCCGCTCACCACGGCCTACGGCCTACGGGGGAGCCGGGGTTGCCACCCCGGCCTACGAAAGCCGTGCCCGTAGGCCGGGGTGGAAACCCCGGCTTGCCACGCGCTCCACGTAGGCCGTGGTGAGCGGCGCCAGCCCGAACCGCGGCTTCCCGATTACGCCAACCCCTTCCCCTCCAGCTCCCTGCGCGTCGCCGCAATGCACGCGCGCAGCTCCTCGAGCTCGCGCCGCACATCGGTGCTTTCATCCAACCCTGCCTCGATGCCGGCCGCCATGCGCATCACCGCACCCAGCCCCAGCGTGCCCGCCGAGCCCTTCACCTTGTGCATCTGCGCATGGATCTCGGTGGCCGATGGCGTACCGGCCAGCGCATCGCAACTCGCCAGGTAGGTCGCCAGCCCGCTGCGCACCAGCGCCCGCAGCTGCTCGTCGCCCATCATCGCGCGCAAGCCTTCCAGCGTCTCCGCATCGAGCAGCGTGACCTCCGCCGGCGCAGCCGTGGGCGCGGCCATGGCCGCCAGCGGGGCAGTCGCGGCCCCACGCTGCCCATACCGCACGATCGCCGCATCCAGCTGGTCCCACTCGATCGGCTTCATCAGGCAATCGTTCATGCCGGCGCCCAGGTAGCGGTCGCGCTCGCGCGCCATCACGTTCGCCGTGAGCGCCACGATCGGGATGTCCTTCTCCGGCCCCGGCAGGCGCCGGATGCGCCGCGTGGCCTCCACGCCATCCATCACCGGCATCTGGACGTCCATGAACACCAGGTCGAAGGGCTGCTGCTGCACCCGCGCCAGCGCCTGCGCGCCATCCTCGGCGAACACCAGTTCGTGGCCCTGGCTGCCCAGGCGCGCGGCCAGGATCTGCCGGTTGATGTCGACGTCTTCGGCAATGAGGATGCGGCGCGGCTCCACGACGCGCGCCTCGGCGCGGCGCGGCTGCTCAAGCGCCTCCACGTCGCCCGGCACCAGCGGCAGCTCGAACCAGAAGCAGCTGCCCACGCCCACGCGGCTCTCCACGCCGATGCGCCCTTCCATGGCCTCCACCAGCCGCTTGCAGATCGCGAGGCCCAGGCCGCTGCCGCCGTAGCGCCGCGAGATCGAACGGTCCTCCTGCGTGAAGGCTTCGAACAGGTGGTCGAGCTGGGCGCCGGCAATGCCCACGCCCGTGTCGCGCACCTCGTAGCGCAGGCGCTGCGCCGCGTCTTCCTCGTCCTCCACCTGGCGCACGGCGATGGTCACGCCGCCGTGGTGGGTGAACTTCACGGCATTGCTCACCAGGTTCATCAGCACCTGCGTCACGCGCGTGGGGTCGCCCTTCAACACCGGCGGCGAGTGCGGCTGCAGCTCCACGTCCAGCGCCAAGCCGCGCTCCACCGCCAGCGGGTGCACCAGCGAGCGCACCTGCTCCAGCAGGTCGGGCAGGGAGTAGTCGATGGCCTCCAGCTCCAGGCGGCCGCTCTCGATGCGCGAGAAATCGAGGATGTCGTTGATCACGCTGAGCAGGTGGCGCCCCGATGCGCGCATCGCCTCCACCCAGCGCCGGTGCGTGGGCGGCAGCTGCTCCGCCGCCAGCAGGTCGATCATGCCCAGCACGCCGGTCATGGGCGTGCGGATCTCGTGGCTCATCGCCGCCAGGAAGTCGCTGCGCGCCTCGCCCGCGCTGCGCAGGTCGGCGGCCAGCTGGCGCTGCTGCCCCAGCAGCATCGCGATCGGCAGGCTGGAGAACAGCACGGTCACCAGGTACAGCTGCACCAGCGCCACGCGCTGCTCCATGCTGTTGCCGCTGCCGACGATGGCCACCAGCGCGCCGCTGCCGGAAAGCACCGAGCCCAGGGCGGCGAGCGACACTGCCACCACGCCCGCCGTCACGCCCACCAGCCCGAAGCTGGAAGCCGTCACCATCACGATGGGAAAGCTGAGGAACACCAGGGCCGGATGCGCGTCCTGCAGCACCACGAACATCGCACCGGCCATGGCGGCGATGACCGCGATCGCGCGCGCCGGCGTCAGCATGTCGAGCGCGCGCCGGCGCGTGGTGGCCGTGGACCAGCCGAGGAGGACCGGGGTGGCCACGAGCAGGCCGAGGACGGACGCGCAGTACCAGATGCGCCACGCGTCGAGGAAGCCGGCTCCCTCGGTCCAGTGCAGCAGCGCGGCGCCGGCGCCGGAGCTGAGGGCCGGCACGGCCAGGAAGGCCAGCAGCATGATGCCGGCCTGCCGGCCGTTGAGGAAGCTCGGATTGGGGCCGCACAAGCGCCGCGTCAGCGCCGCCAGCACCAGCATCTCGAACGTGTCGCACAAGGCCAGCAGCAGCGACGGACCGTCGCCGAACAGGCGCAGCGCCAGCGCGTCCCCCAGCCAGAAGACGATCAGGAACACCGCCCAGCTCCGGCCGGGATGGCGCAGCAGCACCGTGACCCCGAAGGCGTTGGCGAACCACACCGGGGCATTGGTGCCGAAGAGCGACGTGGCCACCGACGCCAGCGCCAGGTAGGCGAAGCCCGCCCAGCACAAGGTGGCGAGGGGAGCGAGTGCCAGGCCGCGGATCGTGTTCTCCCTGTGGCCGGCGGAAGGGCCGGCCCAGCGGCTAATCTAGTGCAAAAGCCGCCGGGTGGGGTCAGATGTGCAGCGCACGCCCCAGCGCGCGCAGCGCCGACTCCTGCACGGCCTCGCCCAGCGTCGGGTGCGCGTGGATGATGCCGCCCACGTCTTCCAGCCGCGCGCCCATCTCGATCGCGTAGCTGAAGGCCGCGGCCAGTTCCGACACGCCGGTGCCCACCGCCTGCCAGCCCAGGATCAGGTGGTTGTCCTTGCGGGCCACCACGCGCACGAAGCCCTCGGTGCCTTCCAGGCTCATCGCGCGGCCGTTCGCCGCGAACGGGAACAGCGCGCTCTGGCAGGCGATGCCGGCCTTGCTGGCCTGCTCCCCGGTCTGGCCGACGGCCACCACTTCGGGATCGGTGAAGCACACCGCGGGAATCGCCAGCGGCGCGAAATGCTTGCGGTGGCCCGCGATGCATTCGGCGGCCACTTCGCCCTGCGCCATTGCGCGGTGCGCCAGCATCGGCTCGCCGGTGAGGTCGCCGATGGCCCAGACGTTGCGCATCGAAGTGCGGCACTGGTCGTCGACCTTCACGGCGTTGCCCGCCATGTCCAGTTGCAGCGACTCGAGGTTGAAGCCGCGCGTCTTCGGCCGCCGCCCCACGGCCACCAGCACCTGGTCGGCCGGCAGCACGAATTCGTCCGCTTGGCGGCTGCGCACGCGCAGGCCCTTGCCGCCCTCGGCCAGGCCTTCGGCGGTGCAGCCCAGGTGCAAGGTCACGCCCAGGCGCTTGAGCGCCGCCAGCACGGGCCGGCTCAGTTCCTCGTCATAGGTGGGCAGCACGCGGTCGGTCGCTTCGACGATGGCGACTTCGGCGCCCAGCTTGCGCCAGGCGAAGCCGAGTTCCAGCCCGATGTAGCCCGCGCCCACCACCACCAGGCGCTTGGGCACTTCGCTGAAGGCCAGCGCGCCGGTGGACGAGACGACGTTGCCGCCGAAAGGCACGGCCTTCAGTTCGACCGGCTCGGAACCCGTGGCCAGCAGCAGGTGCTCGCACTGGATGCGCAGGTCCTCGCCGCTCGCGGCCTTCACGTCCACGGTCTTGCCGTCGACGATGGTGGCCCAGCCGCGCACGACCTGCGCACCGTTCTTCTTCAGCAGCGCGCCCACGCCGCCGGTGAGGCGGTCGACGATGCCGTTCTTCCAGCCCATCGCCTGCCCGAGCTCGATGCGCGGCTTGTCGACGTGGATGCCCAGCGGCGAATTGCCGGCATAACGGCGCGTGGCGTCGAACTGCTCGGCGACGTGGATCAGCGCCTTCGACGGAATGCAGCCGACGTTGAGGCAGGTGCCGCCCAGGGCCTCGCCTTCGACCAGCATCGTCGGCACGCCCAGTTGCGCCGCTCGGATCGCGGCCACGTAGCCACCGGGGCCGCCGCCGACCACCAGCAAGGTGGTTTGTTTCGTCTGCATGCGGCTACTCCACGAACAACAGGGCCGGCGTTTCCAGCAGCGCCTTGACGGCCTGGATGAAACGCGCCGCGTCCATGCCGTCGACCACGCGGTGGTCGAAGGACGAGGACAGGTTCATGAGCTTGCGCGCCGCCACGTTGCCGTTGACGAACATGGGACGCTCGACGATGCGGTTGACGCCGACGATGGCGACTTCCGGATGGTTGATCACCGGCGTGGTGACCAGGCCGCCGAGCGCGCCCAGGCTGCTGATCGTGATGGTGGAACCGGCCAGCTCCTCGCGCGTCGCCTTGCCGGTGCGCGCGGCCTCGGCCAGGCGCGCGATCTCGCGACTCGCCGCCCATGGGTCCATCGCTTCGGCATGCCGCAGTACCGGCACCATCAGGCCGCCATCGGTCTGCGCGGCGATGCCCAGGTGCACCGGCGCGTGCCGCGTGACCACGCCGGCATCGTCGTCGAAGCGGGCGTTCATCATCGGAAAGTCCGCCACCGCCAGCACGACGGCGCGCGCCAGCAGCGGCAGCAGCGTGAGCTTGCCGCGCGTGGCGCCGTAGCGGTCGTTCAAGGTCTTGCGCAGTGCCTCGATCTCGGTGACGTCGATCTCCTCGACGTAGCTGAAGTGCGGGATGCGGCGCTTGGCCTCCTGCATCTTCTGCGCGATCTTGCGGCGCAGGCCGATCACCGGCAGCGCTTCCTCGCCCTGGCGCTGCACGTAGGTGGAGCTGCTCGCGGCCGTGCGCGGCTGGCCGCGCGAAGCGAGGTAGACGTCGAGGTCGGCGTGCGTGATGCGGCCCGCGGCGCCGCTGCCGTGCACGAACTGCAGTTCGATGCCGAGCTCCCAGGCGCGCTGTCGCACGGCCGGCGATGCCAGCGGCTTCTCGCCCGGCGCGCGCATGGGCGCCGGCGTCGCCACCGGCGGTTGTGCGCGCGGCGCGGCGACGACCACGGGCTCGGGCTTCGGCTCGGGCTTCGGCTCGGGCTTCGGCTCCGGTTTCGGCTCGGGTTTCGATTCAGTCTTCGCAGGGTGTGCAGCTTCGCTGCGCACCGGCGCCACCGGCGCTTCCTTGACGTTGCCCGCGCCTTCGACTTCCAGCCGGATCAGCTCCGCGCCGACCGGCATCAACTCGCCTGGCTTGCCGCCCAGGCTCACCACGGTGCCCGCCCGCGGCGACGGAATCTCCACCGTCGCCTTGTCCGTCATCACGTCGGCCAGCACCTGGTCCTCGGTCACCGTGTCGCCGGGCTTCACGCGCCATTCGACGAGTTCGACTTCCGCGATGCCCTCGCCGATGTCCGGCATCTTGATCGTGTAGTGCCCCATATGTGTTCCTTAGGCCGCCATCGCGCGCTTGAACGCGGCGCCAACCCGGTCCGGACCGGGGAAGTAGGCCCATTCCTGGGCGTGCGGATACGGCGTGTCCCAGCCGGTGACGCGCTCGATCGGCGCTTCGAGGTGGTAGAAGCAGTGCTCCTGCACCAGCGAAGTGAGCTCGCCGCCGAAGCCGCCGGTGCGCGTGGCCTCGTGCACGATCACGCAGCGGCCGGTCTTCTTCACCGACTCGAGGATGGTGTCCAGGTCCAGCGGCCAGAGCGAGCGCAGGTCGATGATCTCGGCGTCGATGCCGGTCTCCTCCGCCGCCTGCTGCGCCACCCAGGTCATCGTTCCGTAGGCGATCACGGTCAGCTGCGAGCCGGGACGGAACACCGCCGCCGACTCCAGCGGCACCGTGTAGTAGCCCTCGGGCACGTTGCCCATGGGATGCTTCGACCAGGGCACCACCGGCCGGTCGTGGCGGCCGTCGAAGGGGCCGTTGTACAGGCGCTTGGGCTCCAGGAAGATCACCGGGTCGTTGCACTCGATCGCCGAGATCAGCAGGCCCTTGGCGTCGTAGGGGTTGCTGGGCATCACGGTGCGCAGGCCGCAGACGTGCGTGAACAGCGCCTCCGGGCTCTGGCTGTGGGTCTGGCCGCCGTAGATGCCGCCGCCGCAGGGCATGCGCAGCGTCAGCGGGCAGGTGAAGTCGGCGGCCGAGCGGTAGCGCAGGCGCGCCGCCTCCGACACGATCTGGTCGGAGGCCGGATAGAAGTAGTCGGCGAACTGGATTTCCGCTACCGGCCGCAGGCCGTAGGCCGCCATGCCGACGGCCACGCCGACGATGCCGCCTTCGCTGATCGGCGTGTCGAAGCAGCGCGGCTTGCCGTACTTGGCCTGCAGGCCTTCGGTCACGCGGAACACGCCGCCGAAGTAGCCCACGTCCTGGCCGAAGACGACCACGTTGGGGTCGCGTTCCATCATCACGTCCATGGCGCTGCGCAGCGCCTGGATCATGGTCATGGGCTTGGTCGCCTGGTCGGCGGCGAGATGCTTGTCCTGGGTTTTCGTCAGCATGTTCTTCACACTCCCAGTTGCTGGCGCTGCGCGCGCAGGTGCGCGGGCATGGTTTCGTAGACGTCGTCGAACATGGTGGCGGCGCTGGCGAACGGGCCGTCCAGCATGGTGCCGTGGCGCTCGGCTTCCTTCTGCGCTGCCGCCACTTCCGCTTCCAGTTCCTTCTGCACCTGCTCGTGCTCCTGCTCGGACCAGGCGCCCAGGCCGATCAGGTGCGTCTTCAGCCGCACGATGGGGTCGCCGAGCGGGAAGCGTTCCCAGTCGTCGGCGGGACGGTACTTCGACGGGTCGTCCGAAGTCGAATGCGCGCCGGCGCGGTAGGTGACCCACTCGATCAGCGTCGGGCCCAGGTTCATGCGCGCGCGTTCCGCGGCCCACTGCGAGGCGGCGTAGACCGCGAGGAAGTCGTTGCCGTCGACACGCAGCGAGGCGATGCCGCAGCCGACGCCCTTGGCGGCGAAGGTGGTCGACTCGCCGCCGGCGATCGCCTGGAAGCTGGAGATCGCCCACTGGTTGTTGACCACGTTCAGCACCACCGGGGCGCGGTACACGTGGGCGAAAGTCAGCGCGGTGTGGAAGTCGGCTTCGGCCGTGGAGCCGTCACCGATCCAGCCCGAGGCGATGCGCGTGTCACCCTTGATCGCCGAAGCCATCGCCCAGCCGACGGCCTGGATGAACTGCGTGGCGAGGTTGCCGGAGATCGAGAAGAAGCCGGCGCGCTTGAAGGAATACATCACCGGCAGCTGGCGGCCCTTCATCGCATCGGCCGCATTGCTCATGAGCTGGTTCATCAGCTCCACCATCGTCACGTCGTCGCGGCCCAGCAGCAGGCCTTGCTGGCGGTAGGTGGGGAAGCACATGTCGCCCGGCTCCAGCGCCAGCGCGTGGGCGATGGCGATCGCCTCCTCGCCCAGGCACTGCATGTAGAAGGAGATCTTCTTCTGCCGCTGCGCGATCACCATGCGGGCGTCGAAGATGCGCGTCTTCATCATCGTGCGCAGGCCCTTGCGCAGCACGGGGGTGTCGAGCTGCGGCGCCCACGGTCCCACGGCGCGGCCGTCATGATCGAGCACGCGGATCAGGCCGTAGCTCAGGTCGCGGGTGTCGAAGTGGGGGGTGTCCACGGGCGGCCGGCGCATTTCGCCGGCGGCGGAGACGTGGAGATAGGAGAAATCCGTCGCGCAGCCGGGCCGCCCAGAGGGCTCCGGCACGTGCAAGCGCAAGGCTTGGTGCTGGCTCATTCGCAAAAGCTCCGCGCGATCGTGTCGCGCCAGGTTGCAAGGATGGAACGTCGGCAGCGGTAGCTTGCCTGCATTTCCAGTCGTCCGGGCGGGGGTAGTGCCCGAAATGCGAGTTTAGGCGAAGGAGCGGGGCTTACGGATGAGTGAGGACCCGAGCTTGGTCATCCCCGAATGACGAACTAGCGCCGCGGCGCCATGGGATAAGCCGGATCCGTATACCCCGGCGTCGACGGATGGCCCGGCCGCACCAGCGAGTCCACCAGCGCTTCGTCCTCGTCGTTCAGCGCGAACTCCAGCGCCGGCAGGTAGTCCTGCCACTGCTGCAAGGTCCGCGGCCCGGCAATGATGGCGCTCACCGCGCGGTTGGCGAGCACCCACGCGCAGGCAAAGGCGGCCAGCGTCGTGCCGCGCGCTTGCGCATGCATCATCAGGCGCTGCGCGATCTGCAGCGACTCCTGGCGGAACTCGGTTTCGTTGATGCGCTTGTCGCCGCGGCCCGCGCGCGTGTCGGCGCCGGGGGCCTGCCCGGGCGCGTACTTGCCGGTGAGCACGCCGCGCGCGATCGGGCTGTACGAGGTGACGCCGATGCCGTAGTGCGCGCAGGCCGGCAGGATCTCCACTTCCGGCATGCGATTGAGCAGGTTGTAGTAAGGCTGGCAGACCACCGGCTGCGGCATTCCGATCTCGCGCGCGGTGCGCACGGCCTCGGCAATGCGCCAGCCGCGGAAGTTGGAGATGCCCCAGTAGCGGATCTTGCCGTCGCGGAGCAACTGGTCCATCGCCCGCAGCGGCTCCTCGAGGTCCGCGCCCGCGTTGTCGCGGTGCATGTAGAGGATGTCGACGTGGTCGGTGCGCAGGCGCTTGAGGCTGGCCTCGGCCTCGCGCAGCATCCAGCTGCGCGAGAAGCCGGTCTCGTTGGGCCGCCCGGACATCTTGTTGCCCAGCTTGGTGGCCAGCACCCATTCGTGGCGCTGGCCCTGCAGCAGTTCGCCCACCATAGCTTCCGAAGCACCGGTGGTGTAGACGTCGGCCGTGTCGAGGTAGTTGACGCCATGCGCGCGCGCGTCCGCGACGATGGAGCGTGCCTCTTCCAGCGGCGTCTGGTCGCCGAACATCATGGCGCCCAGGCAGAGGGCGGAGACTTGCAGGGGGCTCTTGCCCAGCGAACGGTATTGCATGCGCATGATCCTACGCCAGCACAGCCGTACCTGTGCGCGGCCCGGCCGTGTTGGTGCTACGCTGTCCGGACCCATGCCCATGCGCCAGCCGATCCTGACCGTCCCAGCCACTGCCCAGCACCTGGTCGCCATCCGGGCCCACACGCGGCAAGTGGGCGAGCTGGTCGGGCTCGACCACATGCAGCAGACGCGCTTTTCCACGGCCGTCTCCGAGATCGCGCGCAACGCGGTGCAGCACGGCCGCGGCGGCTCGCTCACCTTCCTGGTCGGCGAGAGCCGCAGCGGAAGCGGCAACGGCCAGGCGCTGGTCGCGCAGGTGGCGGACCACGGCCCGGGCATCGCCGACCTCGACGCCGCCATGAACGGGGGTCCGGCCGTCAATGGCCGCCTGCCCATGGGCATCGTGGGCAGCCGCAGGCTAGTGGACCACCTCAGCATCGAAACGCCTTCCGTGGGCGGCACGGTGGTGCGGCTGGAGATGGCGCTGCCGCGCAGCGCGCGCCGCCTGAGCTCCGCCGACCTCGCCCAGCTGGCCGACCGGCTCTCGCGCGGCACGCAGCAGTCGCCGATCGACGTGCTGGAGCAGCAGAACCGCGAGCTCCTGAAGACCCACCAGGAGCTGCGCGCCAACCAGGCCGAACTCGAACGGGCGGACGAATTCAAGAACCAGTTCGTCACCACGCTGGCGCACGAGCTGCGCAATCCGCTCAACACGCTGACCATGACGCTGGATTTCCTGCGCCGCATGCCGGCGATGACACCCGAGCAGCTGGCCCACCGCGTGGCGGTGATGACGCGCCAGGCCACCCAGCTCACCCAGCTGGTGGACGACCTGATGGACGCGGCCCACGTCAGCCAGGGCAAGGTGGAGCTGCGCCTGCAGCGCATCGACCTGAACGAAGTGGTAGCGGAAGCACTGGAACTCTCCGGCGGCGCCGTCTCCGCCAAGGAACACCAGCTCACGCTGCACACGCTGCCCCGGCCGCTGTGGGTGGACGGCGACCCCAAGCGACTGAAGCAGGTCGTGTGCAACCTGGTGCAGAACTCCGCGCGCTACACCGCTCCGCACGGCGCCATCAGCGTGCAGCTGCGCCAGGACGGCGGCTGGGGCTTCGTGGACGTCGAGGACAACGGGGTCGGCATCGCCGCCGACATGCTGCCGCACGTGTTCGGCCTGTTCGTGCAGGCCCATGGCGGCGCCGGCGGCGCCGAAGGCGGCCTGGGCGTCGGCTTGAGCCTCGTGCGCCGGCTGGTGCAGGACCACGGCGGCACCGTGGTCGCCACCAGCGCCGGCGCCGGCCAGGGCAGCCGCTTCACCGTGGCGCTGCCGCTGGCCGGGGCGCCGGCGGGGACGCTGGCCTGACGCGGGCGGGAGCGGACGAAGCGTGGCTTTGCGCTCCCTGGCCTCCCTCCTGCCCACCCTGCTGCTGGCCACCGCCTGCGCGGCGCAGCCCGCGGCGGCCGTGCAGCGCGAGGGCGACGCGATCGTGTTCGACGGCCGCATCGACCTCGCCTCGGCCGCGCGCTTCCTGCAGCTGCTCGGCGCGCCCGGTGTGACGCGCATCGTGATCACCTCGCCCGGTGGCCTGGTCGCCCCGGCGCTCGACATGGCGCAGGCCATCCACGCGCGCGGCCTCGCGGTCGAAGTGCCGGCCACCTGCCTCTCCTCCTGCGCCAACTACGTGTTCCCGGCGGGACGCCGCAAGCTGCTGGGGCGGCCCGATGCGGTCGGCTGGCACGGCAACATGGCGCACGTGCTGTGGCTGCAGCAAAGCGGCCAGGCCAGCTGGTCGGACGCGGAACTGGCCCAGGCCCGGCTGCTCGCCCGGCGCGAAGCGGACTTCTACCGAGCCATCGGCGTCGACGGTTACGTGGCCTGGTTCGGCAAGCTGCCGCCCCATGCGGTCGACGAGTTCTATTACCTGGCGCCCGAGGACCTGGTGCGCTTCGGCATCGGCGACGTGACGGTGCGCGCCGGCGCCGCCTCGGGCGACCCCGCCCTGCGGCTCCTCGCGGTGGACTGGCCGGTGCTGCAGGCGCAGCGTCCCGCCGTGCGGCTGGACGACTGAGCATGGACTTCCCCCAGCGCGAACCCGAGCAGCAGATCGCGCAACTGCGCCAGGGCGCGCGCCGCACGCGGCGCATGCTGCGCACGCTGATCGTGCTGCTGCTCCTGCTGCTGTGGATGACCTTCGTGGAGAACGCCAACTACGAATACCGCCAGACCCTGGCGTCGGTGGCGCAGCGCGACGCCAACCTGGCCACCGCGGTGGAACACTACGTGGTGCGCGTCATGCGCACCACGCGCGCGGTGCACCAGTTCCTCAACGGCCAGGTGCGCGACGGCGTGTCGGAGATCGGCCTGAACGACATCCTGCGCGACCGGCTGCGCGCCAACGACGCCTTTGCCGACCTCGGCCTGTGCTTTCCCGACGGCCGCGCGCTCGCGGCCACCACCAATGGCGCGAGCGCCATCGACCGCGCCCTGTGCGACGGGGTGATGGCGCGCCTGCCCCGCGACGACGAAATCACGGTGTTCGCGCCGCGCGCCACCGCGCACGGGCCGCAGGTGCCGCTGGCCATGCGCCTGCGCGGCGACGGCGGCGGCAACTACGCCGTCGCGGTCGCGATGGTCTCGGCCCCGACGCTGCTGGGCATCATGCGTTCGGTGCGGCTGCACGACGCGACCACGGTGGCCCTGTCGGCGCCGGACGGCACCGTGCTGGCCGGCTGGGACTCGCGCATCGGCGCGCTGGCCGTGCCCGCGCAAACCGGCGGTCTGGGCGAGCTGGTCGGCAGCACCGGCGGCAGCGCGCGCATCGCGGGCCAGGCGGTCCTGGTGAGCTACCGCGTGCTGCCGGACTGGGGCATGCGCGTGTCCATCGCCTCCGCCCGGGAGGACGCGCTGGCCTCGTTCGCCGGGCGGCGCTTCTTCTACTTCGTGTTCTGCGCGGTGTGCACCTTCGGCCTGGTGGTCGTCTATTTCTCCCTGATGCGCCTGCACGGCCAGAGCAGCCGGCGCGCGGAATCGCTGATCCATGCGCAGGCCGAACTGCGGGCACTGAACAAGGACCTGGATGCGCAGGTGCGCGAACGCACCGGGCAGCTGGAACGCGCCGTGCACGACCTCGAAGTGTTTTCCTTCGCCATCGCCCACGACGTCCGGGCGCCGCTGGCGGCCATCGACGGCTTCGCCGAGGCGCTGGAGCCCGCGCTCGCCGCCGGCGGCAACGAGAAGCACCAGCACTACCTGCGCCGCATCCGCTCCAACGTCCTGCACATGGCCGACCTCACGCGCCAGCTGCTGGAACTGGGCAAGCTGACGCATGCGCCGCTGCAGCTGGCCGACGTCGACGTGGGCGCGCTGGCGCACGAGGTGCTGGCCGGGCTGCGCGAGCGCGATCCGCAGCGCGTGGTGGAGACCCGCATCGAGCCAGGCATGCAGGCGCGCGCGGACCGCGCGCTGCTGCTGCAGGTGTTGGAAAACCTGGTGGGCAACGCCTGGAAGTTCAGCGCCCGCACGGCGCACGCCCGCATCGAGGTCGGCTGCCTCGCGGAGGACGCGGGCGCGGAGGGCCGCACCTTCTTCGTCCGCGACAACGGCGCGGGCTTCGATGCCGAGGCGGCTGGCCAGTTGTTCCAGCCGTTCCGCCGGCTGCATGGCGCCGATGAATTTCCGGGCACGGGCATCGGGCTGGCGATGGTGCAGCGGATCGTCGCGCTGCACGGGGGGAAGATCTGGTTCGAGGCGAAGCCGGGCGCGGGAGCGACCTTCTTCTTCACGCTGCCGCGTGCCGGCGGCTGAGGCTCACGCGCTTCCCACGCGCTTCTGCGCGGTGACGATGGCCGTCGCCAGCCCGCGCAAGGAGATCGGCTTCGCGGCATAGGCATGGAAGCCCGCCTCCAGCCCCGCCGCCACATCGCCCGCCAGCGCGAACGCACTCAAGGCCACCGCCGGCACCTGCCCGTGCGGCTGTCCGAGGCCGCGCACCTTGCGGATCAATTCCAGGCCGTCCATGCCGGGCATGCCGATGTCGGAGACCAGGAAGTCGAAGCGCTGCCGCTGCACCGCCTCCAGCGCCTCGGCGCCGCTGGTGGCCAGTTGCACGTGCGCGCCCATGCTGGTGAGGGCGACCTTCGCGACCTCGCGCGCATCGGCTTCGTCGTCGACCAGCAGCACCTTGGCGCCCAGCAGGTCGAAGCCGGGATCCAGCGCCGCCATGCTGGCGCGATGGGCGCCCTCTTCGCTGGTTGCCGCCGACAGCGGCAGCGCGATCGTGACGGTCGTGCCCTTGCCGGGCCCCTCGCTCGCGATGGCGATGGCGCCGCCATGCAGTTCGACGATGCCGCGCGCGATGGCAAGCCCGAGGCCCAGGCCGCCGGTGCGGGCCGCGGCCATGCCGTCCTCCTGACGGAGGCGATCGAACACGTGCGGCAGGAAGGCTGCGGAGATGCCGCGGCCGCTGTCCGCCACGCGCAGCACCGCCCGCCCGTCCTCCACGGCCGAAGACAGGTCCACGCGGCCGCCGGCGGGCGTGAACTTGATCGCGTTGGTCAGCACGTTGGCCACGACCTGCGCGAGCCGGCGCTCGTCGCCTTCGACGAACACCGCTTCGCAGCGCCGCCAGTCCAGCGCCAGGCCTTTCGCCTGGGCCGCGGCCAGGTGCGAGGTGACGACTTCGCGGGCGACGCGCGCCAGGTCCAGCACCTCGTGGGCCACTTCCAGCCGGCCCGCGGTCATGGTGGTCAGGTCCAGCAGGTCGTCGATGAGGCCGGTCTGGATCTGCGCATTGCGCCGGATCACCTCACCCGCCTTCGCCACCATCGGGTCGACGTGGCCCTTGCGGGCCAGGATCTCCGCCCAGCCGTTGATGGCGCTGAGCGGCGAGCGCAGTTCGTGCGACACCGCGCCCAGGAAGTCGTCGCGCGTGCGCGCCAGCTGCTCCGCATCGGCGCGCGCGCGGCGTTCCTCCTCCAGCGCGCGCTCCTGCATCTGCGCCAGCATCACGCTCTCGTCCACGTCGACCAGGCTGCCCACCCAGCGCAGGACCGACGCGCCCTCGCCCGGGATCGGCGCAGCCTGCACGTCGGTCCAGCGCTGCTTGTGCGCGCCCGGCGCCAGCAGGCGGCAGCGCAGGCGCAGCGGCTCGCCGCTTTCCAGGCTCTGCTGCCAGGCCTGCGTGATGCGGCCGCGGTCGGTCGGGTCGGCAAAGCGCGCGAGGTCGGCCACGTTCAGCGGCACGTCGCTCAGCCACGGGCGGTTGACGTATTCGAGCCGCCCTTGCGCATCGGCCACCCAGATCACGTGCGGCAGCGACTCGGCCAGCGCGGCGAACTGGCGCTCGTTGCGCGCGAGCTGCTGCTGGTTCTCCTGCGCGCTGCGCGCCAGGCGCCGCAGCGCGCGCTCCACCGCGCCTGCGTCGCTTTCCAGCGGCAGCGGCGCCGAGGGCGGCGGCAGCGAGACGGAAGCCTCGGCCGCGGCGGCCTGCTGCGCGAGGCGGGTCATGGGGCGCGCCATGCGGCCGCTGGCGATCCAGGCGGCGGCCACCACGACCAGCGCCAGCACCAGCGCGATCAACCAGAAGCGGCCTGGGGAACCGCCCGCTTGCAGGGCTTGCCCGGCCAGCAGGCCGGCGCCCAGGCAGGCCAGCACCAGCACCAGCGCAGCGGCGACCACCAGGACGCGGCTGCGCAGTCGCAGCTTCTGGGGACTGCGGGCGGTGGGCCACTCGGAGCGGCTGGGGGCAAAGGGCAGGCTGGGAGGGGACGACACCGGGCGGAGTCTAGCCGCGCTTAAGCTCGGCCTTGCGTAACGGCCCGGAAGTAGACTGGGCTGCCATGAAACTCGTCACCTGGAACACCCAGTGGTGCTGCGGCATCGACGGCGTGGTCAGCCCCGCGCGCATCGCCGAAGGCGCCCGCGCGCTGGCCGACTTCGACGTGCTGTGCCTGCAGGAGATCGCTGTCAACCATCCGCAGCTGCGCGGGAATTCGGGCCAGGACCAGCCGGCCGCGCTGGCTGCCCTCCTGCCCGGTTTCCAGGTCTTCTTCGGCGCCGCGGTCGACGACTGCGACGAGCGCGCGGGCCGGCAGCGCTTCGGCAACCTGATTGCCACGCGGCTGCCGGTGCTGCGCGTGCAGCACCACCCCCTGCCCTGGCCGGCCGACGCCGGCGTGCGCAGCATGCCGCGCATGGCCACGGTGGTGACGCTGCGCGACCCGCAGCTGGGGCCGGTGCGCGTCATGACCACGCACCTGGAGTTCTATTCGAAGCCGCAGCGCATGGCGCAGGCGCGGGCCTTGCGCGCGCTGCACGCGGAATATTCGGCGCAGGCCGCGGCGCCGCCGGAACGCAGCAGCGACGGCTCGCCTTTCCAGTCCAAGGTGCACACCGCGCACGCCGTCGTCTGCGGCGACTTCAACCTGCAGGCGCAAGAGCCGGAGTACGCCGAGCTCACCGCCGCGGGCGCGCCGGGCCGGCTGTGGGATGGCTGGCGCCTGCTGCACGCCGGCGCGCCGCAGCCGCCGACCTTCATGGTGCATGACCGCACCTACGGGCCGGAGCCGGTCGCCTGCGACTTCGTGTTCGTCAGCGACAGCCTGAAGGACAGCGTGCGGCGCATCGCCATCGACGGCGACACGCAGGTGTCGGACCACCAGCCGGTGCTGCTGGAACTGGGCTGACCTAGCGCTGCAGCCAGGCCAGCGTGTCGCGCGCCGTTTCGGCCAGCGGCCGTCCCTTCAATCCCTGCGCGCGCGCAGCCGCGGACGTGACGGCCACGATGCCGAGGTCCAGGCCCTGGTGCCACAGCGGCCAGGCCGTCTGCGAGGCCTTGGCATCCTCCACACCGATCCAGCGCAGCTGCGTGCCGGCGGGCGCGACGCCCGCGACGATGGCATCCAGCATGTCGCCGAAGCCGAAGGGCGGCTGCACGGCCGAGACGTTGTAGGTTCCGGCCAGGCGCCGCCCCACCGCATCGATGGTGAAGCTGGCAAGGTCGCGCGCATCGACGTACTGGATCGCCGCCTCGCGCGGCCCCGGCGCTTCCACCACGCCGCCGGCCGCGATGCGCTTGACCCATTCCGGAAAACGCATCGTGTAGTCGTCGGGGCCGATGATGTAAGGCGGCCGCAGGATCAGCGGCTGCTCGAAGCGCTCGCGCACCGCCTGCTCGCACAGCACCTTGAGCGGACCGTAGTTGTCGGCGTTGATGGGGACGGTGGCCAGCGTCGCCGGGGCCAGGCCGTCCGTGGGCGCCAGTGGCGCGCTCTCGTCGCTGCCGGCGGGGATGTCCTCGGCATACACCGACCCCGTCGACACGAAGCAGTAATGCCCGCCGCGGCCGCCCAGCGCGTCGGCCACCGCGTGGATGTCGCCCGGCCGGTAGCCGCAGGTGTCGATGGTCGCGTCCCAGTCGCCTTGCGCCAGCGCCGCCAGGTCCTTGGCGCGATCGCCGTGCAGGTGGCGCGCGCCTTCGAGGCCGCTGAAGGGCTTGCCGCCCCGGTGGAACAGGTCGACCTGGTGGCCGCGGCGCAGCGCCTCGCGCGCCATGGCGAGACCGGCGAAACGCGTGCCGCCGATGAAGAGGAGGTTCATGGCGCGCAGTTTAAGCGCGCGCCTGCTACTGCAGCTTGCGCTCCGGACGCTGCAGCAGCGCGTCGAGCGTGCCCACCAGTTCGGCCAGGTCCGGCTCGGTCAGGTAGGCGTCGGCCCCGGCGGCGCGGCCCGCCTTGCGGTACGGCTCCTCCACCAGCACGGACGACACCTGCACGATCGGCAACGCCGGGTGGGCCCGCCGCATGCGCTCGCACAAGGCGAAGCCGTCCATGTCGGGCAGGTACACGTCCAGCACCGCGGCGGAGCAGGCGGGCGTGGCGAGCGCATCGGCCGCATGCGCGGCCTCCACCACCAGGAAGCCGGCCGCCTGCAGCCCGCGGCTGATGGCATAGCGCTTGGACGCGTTGTCGTCCACCACCAGCACGGTGAAGTTGCGCCTTTGCGCCGAGAACAAGGGATGGTCGCCGGCGCCCGCGGGCGGGTCGGCGGCGGAAGCGCGATCGGGCAACAGGTACAACAAAGGCATGGCGTCAGTGTCCCACGCTCGACAGCCAAGGTTCAGGCGCGGATGGCCCAGGACCCTGTAGGCCTCAACGCACAGCGGCCCACAGCAGGGACACGCCCGACACCGCCATCAAGCCATCGATAAGGTGCCGATAAGCAGGCGCGGAAAGGCGCAGCACGACGAACCGGCCGACGAAGGATCCCGCCATCAGCGTGGCGCCCACGCCGAGCCCGCGCGCCGCGACCTCCAGCGACAGCGCGCCGAAAGCCTGGAAGGTCGCGACCTTGGCCGCGTACATGCCGATCGAGGAAGCCGCCTCGGTGCCCAGGAAGGCGCCGCGCTCGAGGCCGTAGAACGTGAACAGCGGCACCGTCAGCGGACCGGTCGAAGCGACGATCCCCGTCAGCACGCCCAGCGGCGCGCCGAGCAGCATGAGGTGCGTGGCGGAGATCCGGAACTCGCGCCGCGCCAGCCAGCGCCGCACCGGGATCAGGGACAGGAAGAACGTTCCGAGCGCGGTCTCGGCGACCCCCGGCGGAATCGTGAGCAGCAGGCGCGCGCCGATCATCGCGCCCGGCACCGCCGTCACGCAGAAGGCGGCGCAGGCGCGCCAGTCGATCTCGCGCCGCCAGGCCAGCACGCGGCCCAGGTTGCCCATGATCGCCGCGATCGCCATGATCGGGATCGCCTGCCGCGGGCCGAACATCACGACCAGGACGGGCATCATCACCAGCGAGGAGCCGGTGCCGACAATGCCCCCGAGCGTGCCCGCGAACAAACCGCAGACGAGCAGGAGGAGGAAATCCATCGAGGCAGTCTAGCAGCGGCACCGCTGCTGGATCTGCCACGAGTGGCCGACGATGATGGTGGTAGCTCAGGGCGAGCGCGAGCCCTCGACCTGCACATCGACGCGCCGATCCGGCTGCAGGCAGGCGACCAGCGCCGGGGTCGGCTGGTTGCCGCGGCAGTGCGCGGTGGACGGCAGGGGCTGGGTCTCGCCGGCGCCGCTGGTGACGATCTTGGCGGCGTTCAGGCCGGCGCGCGCCAGGTAGGCCGCCACGGCGGCGGCGCGGCGGCGCGACAGGTCGCCGTTGTACGCACTGGGGCCGAGGCGGTCGGTATGGCCGATGACCCGGATGCTGTCGTAGGCGACACCGCGCATTTCACTCGCGAACGCGTCGAGCTCGCGGGTTCCCTGCGCACGGAGTTCCGAGCGATTGAAGTCGAACAGGGCGTCGGCGGAGAAGTGCACCGTGACCACGGGTGTCCGCGCGGCGGCAACCGGGGGCGGCGGCGGAGTCGGCGCAGGCGGCGGAGGCGGCGGCGGGGGCGGGCTGGGTGGCGCGACGTAAGCCGGCCGGGGCGCTGGCGCAGGCGCAGGTGCCGCGCCGAAACGGTAGACCACCCCCAGCGTCATGAGGTCGATGTCGCCGCGGTTGCCGACGCTGTCATGCACGCGGATGCGCTCGGCTTCGGCCCGCAGTTCCCAGGCTTCGGAGAGCCGCCAGGCCAGGCCCAGCCCGTACTCGAAGGCGGACTTGCGCTCGCTGGTGCTGGCGCCCGGATAAGGCATCACCACCGCCCCGGTGGAACTGAACGCTCCGCGTGCCCGCACGTAGGCGCCGCCGACGCGCCCCAGCAGCGAGAAGCGATCGGTGACCGGCAGGGTCCCGACCAGGTCGAGGTTGAGGCCCTGGAAGCGGACATCCCCGACCAGCGTCCCGGCCGGCGTGGTGGACGCGGTGAAACCCATCCGGCCCAGGTCGAAGTAGCCGCCCTCGACCGCGAAGTAGCGGTTCATCTGGTAGCCGCCGAACAGCTTGTAGCCGGTCTTGCGATCGCGCTCGTCGATGTTGTTGGTCAACAGGCTTTCATTGGCCAGGCCCTGGATGATGCGGTCCCGGTCGATGGTGGACGCGGCCTGCCCGATGCCGGCCCCCGCATACCAGCCCGTTCCCTGCGCCAGGCTGGGCGTGGCCAGCAATGCGCTGCCGGCCATGCAACCGAACGCGACGACGTTTCTGGAAATGATCGTCATGACTTTTCTTTCATGGATGGAAGGCTGCGCATCACGGCGCCGGCACATTGATCACGGTGTTCACGAGCGTCACCGAAGGACCGAGCGACAGCAGCCGGCCGTTGATCGTGGTCACCCCCAGCGCGCCTGCGGTCGAGACGGCCTGCCCCGCCTGGGAAATGATCGTGCCGACCATCGTCCCGCCGCCGCCTGCGTTGATGGTGGCGGCCGAGCCCACCTGCCAGAACACGTTCCTGGCCTGCGCGCCGTTGGTCAGGATCACGCTGCTCGGGAATGCCGCACCGGGGCCACCGACTGTCAGCGAGGTGGCCATCTGGAACACCCAGGTCGCATTCGCATTGCCGCCGGCGTCGAGCGTCAGGTCGCCGCCCTGGATGCGGAACGTGCCCGCCGCGGCGGTGTACACGCCGGGCGCCAGCGTCAGGTTCGCCAGGTTGCCCGCTCCCGGATCGGGTCCGCCCGGGAGGGCCGTGAGCTGGTTGTAGGCGACCAGGGCGTCGGCGCGCGCCAGGGTGGCGACCGCCAGCGTCGCCGCCGTGCCCTCGCTCGGGCAGCTCGGCGTCGGCGACGGCGGCGCGGTATAGATCAGCCCGTTGACGGCGCCGATGTTCAGCGGCGTCTCCGTGTACGTGCAGCCCGGCCCGGCATCATGGAAGCCGGTTGCCGTGGTGGACACGCCCGTGGTGCCGATGTCACCGTTGATGACGGTGAGGATGCCCTGGTTGGTCATGCCGGCGGAGCCGCCGAACACGCCGAAGGGGGCCGCCGCGCCGAGCGGGAACGGCTGGATCACCGCGCAGCTCACGGCGTTGAAGGTCCAGGCGAAGTCGTTCACCAGGGTGTTGCCGGGCACCGCCAGGTCCTTCACGCCCGTGCTGCCGCCGCGCAGGGTCGCGGTGTGGAGGCCGGCCACGAGCGGGGTCAGCGGCGTGAAGGTCGCGATTCGCCCGGTGGCGGCATCCAGCGCCACGGACGCCGGCACCACGCTGACGTTGCCCGGGCCGGTGACGGTGAAGTTCGCGGCCTGGATGGTGGACGGGTCCATGCGCAGGCCGGATGGCACTGCGAAAGTGGCGTTGATCGCGGCATTCAGGCAGACGTTGGCTGCGCCCGCCGCCGGATTGGTGCTCTGGACGGACACGTTGGCCGGCGGCAGCGCCGCCGCGGTGGTGAACGTCCACACGTAGTTGCTCGCCGCGGGCAGCGGCGCCTGGTTGCCCGCAAGCGCGTTGCCGGCGAGGTCCTGGGCCCCCGTGGTGATGGTGGCCGTGTAGGTCGCCCCTGCCTGCAGCGGCGCCGCCGGGACAAAGGCCGCGGTGCGGCTGGCGGTGGCGTAGGTGACGCTGCCGGCCGGGGCCGTGCAGGGGGCGGCACAAGCCAGCGTGAACGTGCCGGCGCTCATGCTGGCGGGCGCCATGTCCTCGGAGAACGTGGCGGTCACGGCGGTGTTCGTCGGCACTCCCGGAGTCGGGCCCGGGACGGTGGTGGCGGGGGCGGTGAGCGTCACGCGCGGCCGGGTCGTGTCGGGGGCGGCGCCGGTCGTGAAGCGCCACACGTAAGGGCTGACGAGTGCCAGTCCGGTGGCGCTGCTGCGCGCGCCGGTGACGGTGGCGGTGTAGGTCGTCAGCGGAGCCAGCGTGGCACCGGCGGGCAGCACGTAGGTGGCGATGCGGCCCGAGGCATCCAGGCTTGCCGAGCCGCCGGGGCTCACGCAGGGCGCTGCGCACGTCACCACGAAGGTGGCCGTGCCGCCCAGAGCTGCCATGGGCTCGCTGAACTGGGCGCTGATCACGGCGTTGTTGATGGCAACCCCCGTCGCGCCGTCCAGGGGAGCCGCCGCAATGACGGTGGGAGGTGCCGGCGGGGGACGGTCGAAGCCGAGGATGGGGTCACGCCCACCTCCGCCGCCGCAGCCCGCGATCGTGGCCGCCAGCAGCAAGGCTGCCAACCGTGCGCCGAGGTACTTGGATCCGGTTTCCATGTTGGTCCTTCCGAAACTTGCCTGCATCATTCCCAGGCGCGGCAGGACCGTCTGTACGCTAGGGTACATAGCGGCTTGTGCGGACCAACACGCGGACCCGGTGGCGAATCGCGGGCAGGCTGCCGCCGAGCATTCCTTTCACCATGAGCGCCGAGCGCATCCGCGCCGAAGTCGGCGCCTGCCCGGCCGTGGCTACCTGTCGCTTCTCGGTGGTGAACTCCAGCAGGGGAACTGCGTCAAGGAAGCAGCAGCCGCTCTGCTGGCCGGCCGGTCTACGGCGCTGGGCGGCGCCTCGCTGACCGTTCCTGGAGTTGCCGCAGCCACGGCGAAGCGGCCAGCGCTTCGAATACCGGCTTGAATTCGCGCGCGAGCTCGCCTCGGGCCAGCGGGGAAGCCACCGGCAACACCACGGTCAGGCCGAAGAGGGCCAGGCAGGACAAGTGCAGCACCATCGCCATGCCCTTGCGCGTGCGGCCGGCCGGCGGCGGCGCGGCCTTCCAGCGCGGGACCGGGGAATCGAGGGAATCAGCGGGAAGTGGACGGCGGCGCGGCTGCATGGCGGCCGCGATTGTGCATGGCAAATGGTCGAGGTCGCCGGGGAATGAGCGACAGGATGTATCCCGGCCCCGAGGTCCGGGCCGCCGCCGTCGGGCAAGTCGTGGCTAGGCCGGGATGGCGGCCGGCGCGAGAGGCCGCAGCTGGCCCGAAATCGTCGCGCCCTGGTGCATCTCCAGCGCGGCGTAATGGACGTCGCCCTGGATGCGGGCCTGCGGCTGCAATTCCAGCGATTCGCGGGCGTCGACGGTCCCCTTGACCGTCCCGGCGATGATCACGCGATCGGCCACGATGCCGCCTTCGACCACGGCGCCCTCCGAGATGACCAGCAGGCTGCCTTCGGAATCCGCCTGGATGGGTCCGTACACCTCACCGTCGACCCGCATGCCTTGCCCGAACTTCAGCCCGCCGTCGATGCGCGTGCCCTGCGCGATAAGGGTCCTGATTTCCGCCTGGTCTTTCTTGCCGAACATGGTGCTCCTCGATCCTCGGTGAATGTGCATGAGAGGAGCGAGAGCATGCTGGCGAAGCGCAAGCCTGCGGGCGCGACAGAGGTGCGACTTCGTGTCGGACACCTGCCCGCCCGCGTAGGTCCAGGCGCCCTGTCCTGCGCCGTCGTCCCGGCTTCCCGCCCGGACGGTCGCTACAGGATCTCGTCCGGCGCGAACGGCGCGATCACACGGGCGAGGATCTTCTGCAGCGTCGTCGCGCCAGGCTCGTCCGCCGCGTCGCCGAAGCCCGCCCCCGGGGGCGCCTGCCAGGCGAGCCGCTGGCCGCGCAGGACCACGCGGTACGAAGTCCGGTCCATCAGGCGCTGCACGGTTTCGGTGCCGGCCAGGGTGAACGACGCGCTGCGGATGACGAGCGCGACTTCGCTGTTCTTCGCCTGCGAGCGCAGGTCCAGGTTCATCGACCCGATCACCGCGATGCGGCCGTCGATCATCACCGCCTTCGAGTGCAGGCTGGCGCGCGAGGCGCCGCTCGACGAGCCGGCGCCTATCGACCCCATGCCGCCGTGCGCGCCGATTCCCGTCGCCGGCACCGCTTCGCCCGCGCGCAATTCGTGCAGTTCGACCCCGGCTGCCAGCAGTTCCCTGCGATACCGCGCGTACCCCGCATGCGCAGCGGGCGCGTCGTTGGACGCGAGCGAATTCGTCAGGACCCGCACGCGCACGCCCCGCGCCGCGAGTTTCCGCAAGCGATCGGTGATCAGCGCGCCCGGAACGAAGTAGGGCGACACGATCAGGACCTCGCGGCGCGCGCCGTCCACGAGATTCAGCAGGCCGTCGACGACGGTATCGCCGGCGTCCGCTTCGTCATCGTCGGGCGCGATCTTGCCCGGCTCGTCCGCCAGCAGGACGGAGGGCGACCACGTGAGCCGCACGGAGGGCAGGTCGAACGCGGGGCGTCCTTGCCGCGTGACGTCGACGCGCTCGATGCCGGGGAGAACCATGCCTGCGCCGATGGGCGCGGCAATGGGGGGCGGCGCGCCGGCTGGCTCCGCTTCGACGGGTGCTAGGCCCGGCTGCCGTGTCCGCCCGCGCTCCAGCCGGTCGAGTTCGTCCGGTCCGACGAGCGCCTGCATCGGATAGGCGAGTTCATCGTTCCAGAAGCGGTCGAAGCTCGCGGACATGTCGCGCACGATGCGGCCCGCCGCCAGCACGTCGAGGTCGATGAAGTTGCTGGTGGCATCGGCGCCGAAGTACGCGTCGCCCAGGTTGCGCCCGCCGGCGATCCCCATGGAGCCGTCCGCGAGGAACAGCTTGTTGTGCATGCGCTTGCCGATGCTGCCCTCGTCGAACAGGGAGCCGGCGAGATGGCCCAGCATGGACCCGCGCGTGCCCGTCATCGGGTTGAACAGCCGGATCTCGACCCGCGGCTCGAGCGCCAGCCGCAGGACCTGCGCGTCCTTGCCGACCGTGTTGAAGTCGTCGAGCAGGATGCGCACGCGCACGCCCCGGCGGGCGGCTCGCCCGAGCTCCTCGAGCAGGAGCTCGGTGCTGTGGTCGGCATGGATCGCGTAGTACTGCAGGTCCAGCGTGTGGCGGGCGGCACGGATCAGCGCGACGCGCGCGGCGTAGGCGGAGTCCACGTCGGCCAGCCACAGGAAGCCCGAATCGCTACGCGCATGCTCCGGTCGCAGCCGTTGCGCGACAAACTGCCCCATTTCCGTCTGCTCCGGCGCGGCCAGCGTGAAGGACGATGCGCGGTCGACGTTCGGCGGCAGGCTGGAACAGGCGGCCAGCACGCCGGCGGCCACGATCGCGAGGATGCGGTGCAACAGCCGGCAAGGGCGCGGTGGCGGGAAATGCATGGGCCGCCGACTGTAGCGCCGGATTCGCGGCGCGACTGCCCGGTAGCGTACAGTCCCGCGCGCGCCGGCTACAGCGCCGGAGGGCCCCCGGTGAATTTCACCGGCACGGCAGGACGACCGTCGGGATGTCCTCGACGTACTTCATCACCTGCCTTTGCGGCAGGTAGTGCAGCAGGAGGTCGGTTTCCTTCTTCACCACGGCGTAGCACTCGCAGCTCATGGCTTCGAGCCGCCCGCGGTCGAGCACGGTGATCAGGCCGCGGTCGTAGGAGATCACGCCCAGCTGCTCGAGCTTGGAAGCGGAACTGCTCACGCCGGAGCGTCGCACGCCGAGCATGTTGCTGATGAACTCCTGCGTCATGGTGAGCCGGTTTCCGGACAGCCGGTCCATCGACAGCAGCAGCCAGCGGCACAGCTGCTGGTCGATGGTGTGGTGGCGGTTGCAGACGGCCGTCTGCGCGACCTGCGTGATGAGTGCCTGGGTGTAGCGCAGCATGAGCTGGAGCAACTCGCCGTGGCGGTTGAATTCCTCGCGCACGCGCGCCTGCGGGAGTCGGTAGGCGTGGCCCGCGCTTTGCACGATGGAGCGGGACGGCGTGCTCTCGCCGCCCATGTAGAGCGTGATTCCCAGCAAACCCTCGTTGCCGACCACCGAGATCGCGGTGGACGCACCGTTCTCCATCAGGTACTGCATGGAGATGATCGAGTCGGTGGGGAAGTAGACGTGCCGCATGGGCCGCCCGCCCTCGTACATCAGGGCCCGCAAGGGCAGTTCCGCCAGTTCGAGATGGGGAAACAGGCGGCTTTGGACAGCAGGCGACAGGGCCGCGAGGAGGTGGTTGGCCGTGGGCCCGGGGTCGTGCCCGTGTGCGGATGGATTCGTGATGGTGGATCGATCCTATGCCTCTCCCCATTGCTGAGCTGTAGGAGAGCACCGGGTTCGGATCCCGGGGCGGCCTTCGCTCACTCCCCGGTTGCGTCCCCGCCGCCGAACAGGTCGCCGAGCTTCTTCGCCGCGCCGGGATCGGCGCTCGACGTCATCGGCCGGCCCTTGGGATATTCCTCCGCGATGCGGTCTTCCCAGTAGGTCGCGGGATTGGGCGCGGCGCACAGGCGGCGGAACACTTCCTGCGGCACGTGCTTGTACGCCAGCACCGACTTGTTCTCCCAATGCAGGTCGAGCTGGCGCGAGGCCGGGTCGTAGTCGGCCTTGCGGATGCGGCCGCTGGTGAAGGTCTTGGTGGGCATGGGGACAGTCTAGTATCGTCGGGGCCGTGATCAACCGCCGCCACTTCCACCTCCAGCTCGCCGCCCTCGCCGCCGCTGCCGCCCTGCCCAGCCATGCGGAGGACAGCGCCTGGGAGGCCCTGGAGCGCGAAGCCAAGGGACGCCTGGGCGTCGCCGTGCTGCGCGCCGGCGGCGGCCTCGAAGGCCACCGCCTGGAAGAGCGCTTTCCCATGTGCAGCACCTTCAAGTGGCTGGCCGCCGCGTACGTCCTGCACCGGGTGGAGATGAACCAGGAGCGGCTGGAGCGGCGCATCCGCTTCACGCGCGACCAGCTGAAGGCCTACTCGCCGGTCACCTCGCGGCACGTGGGCGGCGACGGGATGACGGTGCGAGACCTCTGCCACGCGGCCATCACCGAAAGCGACAACACGGCGGCCAACCTGCTGCTGGCCAGCTTCGGCGGTCCGCAGGCGCTGACGCGCTATGCGCGCTCGGCCGGCGACGACGCCACGCGCCTGGACCGCTGGGAGCCGGCGCTGAACGAAGCGAAGCCCGGCGATCCGCGCGACACCACGACGCCGCGCGCCATGGCCGGCGTGCTGCATGCGCACCTGATCGGCAACGCGCTGGCGCCGCCCGGCCGCGAGCAGCTGGCCAAATGGCTGCGCGCGTCCGAGACCAACCACCTGCGGCTGCGCGCGGACCTGCCGGATGGCTGGACCATGGGCAGCAAGACCGGCACCGGCGCGCACGGCACGACCAACGACGTGGGCATCTTCTGGCCGCCGAACCGGCCGCCCATCATCGTGGCGGCCTTCCTCACGCAGACCAAGGCGCCGGAGGCGGTGCGCAACCGGACGATCGCGCAGGTGGCGAAGCGCGTCACCTCGGCGCGCTAGCATTCGGTGCTGCGCACCGGCTGCTCCTGCCCCAGCCACTTGAGCGCCGCGACGCGGTCGTTGTAGAAGATGCGGTAGTTCCCTTCGCCGAAGGCCAGGCGGGCGAAGTAGGCCAGGCGGCTGTCGGGCACCACGATCGCGCGGCGCAGGCCCATGGCGCGCCGGTCCTCATCGAGCTTGCGCTGCAGGGCCGCCAGTTCCACGGCCGGCGGATTCAGCGCCAGCACGTCGAGCAGGACGCGCGGACGCCGCGCTTGCGCGGTGAGTTGCAGCACCTGCTCCTGCAGCTGGCGTAACAGGGCTTCGGAGGCATCGCCCCACAGTCGGGCGGCGATCACGTCGCCTGCCTGCTCGACCCAATGACCGGATTCGGACACGGCTCACTCCGCCTGCGCCGCCATCTTGATGGCACCTCGCGTGCCGGTGGCCTGCTCCCAGCCGGCGACCTGCGTGGGCGTGGCCGCCCAGTCCGTACCGTAGACCCGCGGGCCGTTGCGTAGCATGGCGAGCGCGGCGCGCGCGGCGGGCACGTGGCCTTCGTCGGCCAGCTCGGCGAAGCGGCCGTAGGCGGCGGACCAGCGGCCGAACTTGTGCAGCCGCACCGCTTCGCGGAAGCGCGCGTCCTGCGCCTCGCGCGAGGTCGGCGCGACGCCCGTTTGCAGCGCCGGCTCGATCCATTGGGCCTGGGCAGCAGCGCAGCAGGCAAGCAGGGCGGCGGCGAGGACGGTGCGCAGGGAAGCGATGCGGTGCATGGCGGTCTCCTTCAATGAGTGGAAGCAAGGTTAGGCAGGCACGCGCGCGGGCGAAGTGCGATTTCGTACGGGAAAGCGCAGGGAGTCGGGCCGCGTGCGCAACAAGCCGCGGTTCGGCTGCGCGCTCACCACGGCCTACCAACGGCCGCAGGCGCTGCCCTCGTAGGCCGTGGTGAGGAACGAACCGCGGCTGCCCCGGATCGCGAAAAAAAAAGCGCCGCAATCGCGGCGCCTGGGAAACGCCCGCGGGTGCGGGCGAGGAGACAACGGGTGCTTCAGCGGGCGGCGGCCACGCGGATCGGTTGCGGCATGTCGCTGCGGGCCAGGTACACCGAGCCGCTGTCTTCGCCGTTCAGCGCGGCGACGTGGTCGCGCTCGGCGGTGTAGTCGGCCGTGACGTCGGCGCGGCTGCGTTCGCTGCGGAAGCCGGCGAGCTGGTCATAGTCCGGCGCCCAGGCGCCGGTGCCCGCGGCGCGGGCCTGCTGCATCTCGGCCCGCACTTCGGCGCGGGTGAGCGTCGAGACGAACTGCGTCGGCTCCAGCGTGATGTCGTCGGCGAAGGCAGTGCCGGCGGCGGCAGCGGTGGCGAGGACGAAGGCGAAAGCGATGTTGCGGTTCATGGTGATTCCTTGGAAGGTGAATCGTTTGCTGGATCGTCGGCTGCGCATCCGACGCCATGAACTCTAGGCAAGGCCTTGCGCCATGCATGTGCGGGAACGCACCGCGACCTTCAAGTCGCGGCGCGGAATGCAACGGATTGGGTAGGGGCGCGGATGCGCGCCGCCTAAGGGAGTTTCCTAGCGCGTGTCGGCTTATTCGGCAGCGACGAGGTCGCCCATGGCAAACACGGAGACGGGGATGCGGCCGGCGAGTTGCTCGGCGCTGTGGGTCATCCAGCTGAGTTTCTTCAGTTCTTCCACCTTGGCCAGGCGCTCCTGTTCGAGCTCCTTGGGGGTGAGGTCAGCGGCGTCCTCGATCAGGGTCACGATGGTGTCGAGGTCGGCGGCCGGGGTCAGGTTCTTGGGCATCCCTCGAGTGTCGCCGTTTCCGAGTGAAAACGCACGCAGAGACCCGGAGAGACCGCAGGAATGAGTCGGCGGACTTGACAAGCGCGGTGGGGTCGCTCCGCGAACCCACCCTACGAGGAAGCGAGGTCGAACCAGGGCCGCGTACGGTCGTGCCAGGCGTCGACCGCAAGCACCTGGCCCGGCTGCAACTGCACCGGGTCGCCGAAGCCGTACACCGTGTGCTGCCAGTTCGACACGCGGCGCTGGCGCGCCGGATGGTTCTCGAACACCACGCCTTCGCCCAGCTCGATGCGGATCCACTGGATCACGCCGTAGCACGCGCCGGCCTGCGTCGCCGCCAGTTGCAGTCGCTTGCGCTCCGCCGGATAGCTGGAGCGGCCCTGGAAGTCGAAGCGGAAGGCCTCCACGGGCTGGCTCAGCAGGAGCGGTGACAGGTCTTCGCGGTACAGCGGCCGCTTGCGCGGGTGGATCGCATTGAACTCGCGCAGGTCGAAGCCGAAGGACTGGTCGACGTGCAGGTGCTTGCCCAGGTCCTCGCCGCCCACCAGCGCCACCATGATGCTGGCCGCCGAGGGCAGGATGCGCCCGCCGGGCTTCAAGAGGCGCGCCTTGGCGTCCTCGATGGCCGGCAGCACGAACTCGCCGATCAGTTCGCTGGAGAAGATCTCGTGCACCAGCAAGTCGGCTTTCGCCGGCAGGTCCGCGCCCACGCGTACCTCGGTCGAAGGCTTGGACAAGACGGTGACCCGGTCCTGCAGGCCGTTGCGCGCCACGATCTTCGCGGCCGTCTCGGCGACCAGGGGAACGGCTTCGCAAGTGACGACCTTTTCCGCCCCGAGCCGCGCCGCCATCATCGCCAGCAGGCCGGAGCCCGCTCCGATCTCGAACACCAGCTGGCCGGGCACGACGGCGGCGCGCAGGCCGTCGTGGAAGGCCTGGTTGCGCTCCTGCTCGTTCATCATCGGCACGTGCCACAGCGGCACCTGCTGCGACAGCACCCATTCGGCGCCCAGGCGCGCCGTGAGGTTGCCGGGATCGGCCCGCAGCACTTCGCGGCACAGCGCGATCGCGTCCTGGCCGCGGCCGATCTCCAGCAGGCGCACGGTCGCCTTCTTCAGCGTGGCGTCGTCGCGCGGATCGAGCGCCAGCGCGGCGCGGTCGTGCACCGCGCCCTGCGCGCCTTGCGCGGCGTCACCGCGCGCAGCCTGCCGGCGCGCCAGTTCGCTCGCCAGCGACGGATCGAGCGCGATGGCGCGGCGGGCGGAGGCCATGCCTTCCTCGAAGGCCTGCAGCTCGAACTGGCATTCCGCCAGGCTCGCCCAGCCGCCCGCGTCCCCCGCGAAGGATTCGGTGTAGGCCCCGAATGTCGTCGCAGCCTCGGTGAAGCGGCCCAGTTCCTTCTCGCACATGCCGATGTTGAACAGCAGGTCCGCATCCGGCTTCCGTGGATCGCGCAGCGCCTGCAGCAGTTCGAGCGCGCGCGCGAACGAGCGCGTCATCACGTGCATCATCGCCAGCGTGCGGCGCGCATCCGCGCGGCCCGGCTCGCGCGTGGCCAGCGCTTCGAGTTCGGCGATCGCCTCGGCCTGGCGGCCGTCGCGGAACCGGCGCTTGATGGCGTCGAGGCTCATGCGCGCGCTTGCGCGAACCACTCGCGCGCCAGCCGGTCCCAGAAGGTGGCGCCGCGGCCCAGGTTGTCGTCGTTGAAATCGTAGGCGGCGTTGTGCAGGTTGATGCCCGGCTTGCCGTCGGGCCCATTGCCGATGAAGCCGTAGGCGCCCGGCACCTGCTCCAGCATGAAGCCGAAGTCCTCCGCGGTCATGGCGGGCAGCACGTCGAAGTGTGCGTTGCCTGCGCCCACGACCTCGCCCATCACCCGGTTCATGAAGCGCGCTTCCTCGGGATGGTTCACCGTGGTCGGGTAGCCCGGCTTGATGATCACTTCGGCGCTCGCGCGGTGCGCCTGCGCCACGTGCGTGCTGATGCGCTCCATGCCCTCGACCAGCAGGTCGAGCGTGGCCTGCCCCAGCGTGCGGCAGGTGCCGTAGATCACGGCTTCGTTCGGGATGATGTTCTCCACCGTGCCGGATTCGATCTTGCCGACGGTCAGCACCGCGCTGTCGAGCGGATCGACGCTGCGCGAGACCAGCGTCTGCAGCTGGCCGACGATGCTGCAGGCCACCGGGATCGGGTCGACCGTGGTGTGAGGCTGCGCCGCATGGCCGCCCTTGCCGCGCACGCGGATCTCGAAGCGAATGGCGGACGCCATGATCGGCCCGATGCGCACGCCCATCTGGCCGGCCGGCAGCGCCGGCCAGTTGTGCAGCGCGAACACCGCCTGCACCGGGAAGCGTTCGAAGAGGCCGTCGTCCATCATCTTGCGCGCGCCGGCGCCGCCCTCTTCCCCAGGCTGGAAGATGAAGTGCACCGTGCCGTTGAAGTCGGGCTTCTGCGCGAGCAGCGTCGCGCCGCCCAGCAGCATGGTGGTGTGGCCATCGTGGCCGCAGGCATGCATCAGGCCCGGGCTGGCGCTGGCGTAGCCGAACTGGTTGAGCTCCTGCACCGGCAGTGCGTCCATGTCGGCCCGCAGGCCGATCGCGCGCTTGGGGTCGCCGGCATCGGGACCGGTGCCGCGCAGCGTGGCCACCACGCCGGTGCCGCCCATGCCGCGGTGGACGGGCAGGCCCAGCGCCTGCAGCCAGGCGGCCACCTGGCCCGCGGTGCGGGTCTCTTCGAACTTCAGCTCGGGATGGGTGTGGAGGTCGCGGCGAAACTGGATGAGCTTGCCGATGTAGGGGGTGACGTCTGGGGAGGCTTGCATGCACGCACCCGGCGGCGCGTGGAGTGCTCGCCGGGGACGACGATCTTAGCCGCTCAGGCCAGGCGCAAGCGCAGCCGCACCGTGCCTTCGGTCTCCGGAGAGGTCTCGAAGCCCTCGCTGCGGGCCAGCGCCAGCATGCCGGCGTTCTCCTGCAGGCATTGCCCCACCACCTCGGCGGTGCCGCGCGCGCGCAGGTAGGCGAGCAGCTTGCGCAGCAGCGCGCGGCCGAGGCCGCGCCGCTGCCAATCCGAAGCGACCTGGATCGCGAACTCCGCCACCACGTTGTCGGGGTCGCAGACGGCGCGCACTTCGCCGGCGATGCGCTCGCCGTCCAGCGCCACGAAGGTCATCTCGCGTTCGTAGTCGATCTGGCAATAGCGCGCGAGTTCGCTGGACGGCACCGAGCGGCGCGACAGGAAGAAGCGCAGGCGCAGGTCGGCGGGCTCGGCGCCGGCATAGAAAGCGGCAAGCCGTTCGCCGTCCTCGGGCCGGATCGGCCGCACCGGCAGCTTGCGGCCGCCCGCGTCGATGCTCCCCTCCAGCTCGGAGGGATAGGGCCGCAGCGCCAGCCGGTCCTGCGCGTCGGCGGCGGCATCCCGCAGGCGGATGCGCGCATCGATCGCCAGCACGCCGTCGGCATCCGCGAGCAAGGGGTTGATGTCCAGTTCGGCGATCCAGGGCAGGTCGACGGCCATCTGCGCCACGCGCAGCAGCGTGTCCACCACCGCCGCCTGGTTGGCCCCGGGCTGGCCGCGGTACCCGCCCAGCAGCCGGCCCGCCTGCGTGCGCGCCACCAGCTCGCGCGCGAGCGTCGCATTGAGCGGCGGCAGTTCCATGGCGGTGTCCTTGCGCACTTCCACCGCGGTGCCGCCGGCGCCAAACAGCACCAGCGGGCCGAACACCGGGTCGCTGGCGATGCCCACGATCAGTTCGCGCGCGTGCTTGCGCGTGGCCATGGGCTGCACCGTGAAGCCCGCGAAGCGCGCGGGCGGGCGGCAGCGGGCAATCGCCTGGCGCATCAGCATCGCCGCCTTGCGCAATGCGTCGCCCGACGCCAGGTTCAGCGCAACGCCGCCGACGTCGGACTTGTGCACGATGTCCGGCGACACGATCTTCAGCGCCACCGGGTAGCCGAGGTCGGCCGCCGCGTCCAGCGCCTCCTCCAGGTCGCAGGCCTTGCGCGTGCGCAGCACCGGGATGCCGTAGGCCGCCAGCAGCGCCATGGCCTGGTGCGCGTCCAGCCATTCCTGTCCGCCCGCCAGCGCGTCCTCCAGCACGTCGCGCACGGCCGCCCGGTCGGGCCGGATGGCGCCGGGATGCGCGTCGGGCAGCTGCAGCAAGGCGGCCTGGTTGCGGTGGTAGTGCACCAGCTGCAGCCAGGCCTCGACCGCTCGCTCCGGCGTCGCGTAGCAGGGCTGGCCGCCGCGGGCGAAGGCCTCGCGCGCGGCCTGCACCGCCGGCCCGCCCAGCCAGCACGCCAGCACCGGCTTGCGCGCTTCGCGCAGCAGCGGCAGGCAGGCTTCGGCGATCTCGGCTGCCGGAACGATCGCGGTCGGCGCATGCAGGAACAGCACGCCGTCCACTTCCGGCGCGGCCAGCAGCAGGCGCAGTGCATCGCCATAGCGGGCGACCGGCGCGTCGCCGATGATGTCCACCGGGTCGCCATGGGACCACCCCGGCGGCAGGCAAGCGTCGAGGGCTTGCAGCGTCGCGTCCGACAGCTCGGCCAGCGTGCCCTGGCGCAGCGCCAGCGCATCGGCAGCCAGCACGCCGGCACCGCCGCCGTTGGTGAGGATCGCCAGCCGCTCGCCCACCCAGGGCCGCGGATGCGACAGCGTCTGCGCCGCATCGAAGAGCGCATCCAGGCTGTCCACCCGCAGCATGCCGGCGCGCCGCACCGCGGCCTCGAAGACCGCGTCGGAGCCGGCCAGCGCGCCGGTGTGCGAGGCCGCGGCGCGCGCCCCCTCGGGCGCCCGGCCCGCCTTGACCAGGATCACGGGCTTGTTGCGCGCGGCCGCGCGGGCCGCCGACATGAACTTGCGCGCGTGCCGGGCCGATTCCATGTACATCAGGATGGCGCGCGTGCCGGCGTCGCTCGCCAGGTAGTCGAGTACGTCGCCGAAGTCCACGTCGGCGCTGTCGCCCAGCGAGATGAAGTGCGAGAAGCCGATGCCCTGGCCCTGCGCCCAGTCGAGCATCGCGGTGGCGAGCGCGCCGGATTGCGTCACGAAGGCGATCTCGCCAGGGGCGGCGCTGCACGGCGCGAAGCTGGCGTTCAGGCCCACCCCCGGGACCAGCGCGCCGATGCAATTGGGACCCAGGATGCGCAGCAGGAAGGGCTTCGCCGCGTCCAGCATCGCCTGCTCCAGCGTCGTGGCGCCGTCGGCGGTCTTCTCCTTCATGCCGGCACTGAGCACGATGGCGGCCCGCGTGCCCTTGCGGCCCAGCTCCGCGATGAGCCCGGGCACCGTGGCCGCGGGCGTGCAGATCACCGCCAGGTCGGGGGCGGCCGGCAGCGCCGCCACGCCGGGCAGCACCTCCATGCCGTCGACCTCGCCGCGATGCCGGTTGACGGCCCACAGCGGCCCCGCGAATCCGCCGGCGCGCAGGTTGCGCAACACGATGGCGCCCAGATTGCCCGGCCGCGCGGACACGCCGACGACGGCGACCGAACGGGGAGTGAAGAGGCGGTCGAGGTTGCGGATGCTCATGGCGGTTCCTGCGCGGAGACGGGATGGCCTGAGCGTAGGCCTCGCAAGTCCGGGGCGGTTGCGGCAGATCAATGCGCCCGCGCGCGGGCTGCCCAGAATCGAAGCTCCACAAAGCGCGAAGGGAAAGAACCATGGCCTCCAGGAATGCCACCGCAACCCGCACGCCCGCCGGCACGGCCACGCCGACGCCCGTCAACCGGCTCGCCGAGCTCGGGCAGCAGCAGATGGCCGTCTTCACCGACAGCAGCGCGGCACTGCTGCGCGGCTTCGAGGCGATGCGCAAGATCCAGGACCAAACCAGCCAGCAGATCCTGCGCCGGCATGCAGCCACGCCGCAGGCAGGCAAGGGCGCCACGCCGGGCTTCGACGTGATGGCGGCGCAGGCCGCGCTGCTGCAGCAGGATCTCGCCGACACTGTGCGCTGCTGGCAGGACCTGGTGGGAGAGGCGATCGAGATCCACACCGAATTGCTCGGCTGCAGCGCCCGCCTGGTGAACACCGAAGACGTGTTCGCCGCGGCGCGGTTCGTTCACGCCTGAAAGACCGCGGTTCCCGAGGCGGCCCGCTTACGCGGGCTCCAGCGCCATCATCCCGGCGGCCGTGTTCGAGATCGGGATGTGGTAGTTGCCGTGCACCTTGCGCACCGGCCCGGGCACGGCCGCGCGCGCAGCCAGCCACATCAGCAGTTCGATGCCTTGCGTGCCGGCCTTCTCCACCAGCTCGGGAATGCTGAACTGCGCGGCCCATTCGGGATCGTCCACCAGGCTGTCCATGAACTGCAGGTCGAACGGCTTGTTGATGAAGCCCGCGCGCGCGCCATCGAGCTGGTGGCTCAGGCCGCCGGTGCCGATCACGACCACCCGCTGGTCGCTGTCCCAGGAAGCGATCGCCTCGCCCACCGCCTTGCCGAGCGCGATGCAGCGGCGCGCGCTCGGCAGCGGGAACTGCACCGTGTTGATCGCGACCGGCACGGTGGCGACCGGGCAGCCCTGCGGCCAGAACAGCTTGAGCGGCAACGTGAAGGCATGGTCGACCAGCATCTCCTGGCAGCTGGTGATGTCGAATTCGCGCTCCACCAGGTGCTCGATGAGGTGCCAGGACAGCCCGGGCTCGCCGCGGAAGGGCGGCAGCGTCGGGATGCCCCAGCCCTCGTCGGCGTTGCGGTACTCGGCGGCCGCGCCCACGGCGAAGGTGGGCATCTTGTCCAGGAAGAAGTTCAGGCCGTGGTCGTTGTAGAAGACCACCGCCACGTCCGGCCGCACCGCATCGAGCCAGCGGTGCACCGGCGCGAAGCCGTCGAAGAAGGGCTTCCAGTAGGGCTCGCCCTGCACGCCGCGCGCCATCGCGCCGCCGAGGGCCGGCACGTGGGAGGTGGTCAAGCCGCCGACGATCGTTGCCATGTGCGTCTCCTCAGGCTTGCGGCCGCGCGGGCTGCTGGTTGTGGCGCACGAGCATCGCCTTGAATTCCTCCTTGGCCATGCCGGTCTGGGCCGCGCCGAGGTCCTGCACGTCGAGGCCGAAGATGCCCGCGAGCTTCGCCAGATAGTAGACGTTGCCGCCGGCCGCCAGCAGGCCGGCCACGTCGCGCTCGCGGACGGCGCGGGCCTGCGGCTCGTCGAGGCCATAGCGGCGCATGTAGCCATCCTCGTCCCGGCGGAAGGCTTCGCGGTTCTCCGCGCTGTTGAAGGAGAAGCACATCTTGTTGAGCGCGTAGCCCTTGCGGGCCTGCACGCCGTCGAACAAGGTGGTGCCGGGGATGGCCGCCGCGTCGCTCATGGTTCGTCCTCTGCAAAAAACCTGCGGCCAGTCTGCGGCGCACGCGGCACGCGCCGACTGACGCAGGTCAAACACCGGCGCGATCGGCGCTCCTGCATTCGACCACCACTCCAGCGAGGAATCTCCCGTGAGCAACAGAGGGCCGGCGCCCGTGGCACCGGCAGGACCGGGCACGCCGGCCTCACGGTTGCACCGCACGGGCCACCGGCGCGGTGGGGCGGGGAAAACCGTAGATGGTGTCGTTGAGGTGCCGCGCCACCGCGTCGATGTCTTCCGCGCTCCACGGCAGGCGGGCCTCGCCCTGCCAGCGCCGCACCTGCGCCCGCAACGAATCCCAGTCGCGCGCCTGGTGCAAGGTGCGCCAGTGCATCTGCTCCGTGTGGCATTCGATGCAATGGTTGGAATACAGCAGCCGTCCGCGCTCGGCGTCGGGCTCCTGCGCGACTGCGGCCCCTGCCAGCAGGAGGAGGCAGGACATGAGCAGCGGTTTCATCCCCGCCTGCAGGTGTGGATGCCGAGCACCTGGTAGGCCGGGCAGTAGCGGAACATCGCCGTCGCCAGCGGCACCACGCCCAAGTAGCCCCAGGCGCCGATCACCCCGGTGCCGGCCAGGAAGATCAGCACGAAGCCGAGCGCAAAGCGCAGCCACTGGTCGAGGCTGCCGACGTTTTCCTGGAAGACGGATTTCATGGCCTGCTCCTTGCGGGATCCTCGTGATGCTTTCCAGTATCGGCCGCCGCCGCCGGCGCGGGCGGCACGCCGAACTGCAGCAGCGAACGCAGCGGCGGCCAGGCGATCGCGGCGCCGAGGGCGAGCGCCGCCCCGCCTGTGATCCAGAAGAGCGCGCGCTGCGCCGGCTGGCGGCGGCCGTGCGGGCCGGTGTTCACCCATACCAACATCAGGTTGCCCGCAGTCAGCCCCACCACCGCCAGCGTGCGCGCCTGCTCGGCGTCGAGCGCCTGCAGCGCGCCGGCGTAGACGGCCAGCACCACGGCCAGCAGCAGGCCGCCTTCCAGTACGCCCTGCCGCAGCATGGTCCTTCCGAGCAAGGCCTCGCGCGCCGGCCGCGGCGGCCGCCGCATCAGGCCGTCCTGTTCGGCGACCCCCTCGAAGGCGAAGGAGCACATCGGGTCGATCACCATCTCGGTCAGCACCACGTGCGCCGGCAGCAGGATGGGCGGCAGCCCGAACAGCAGCGGCAGCAGCGCCAGCCCCGCGATCGGGACATGGACGGCAACGATGTAGGTCATCGCATGGCGCAGGTTGTCGAAGGTGCGCCGACCCGCGCGCACGCCGGCCACGATGCGCGCGAAGTCCTCGTCCAGCAGCACCAGCCCGGCGGCTTCGCGTGCGACGTCGGTGCCGCGCCGTCCCATCGCGATGCCGATGTGCGCGGCCTTCAGCGCCGGCGCATCGTTGACGCCGTCGCCCGTCATCACCACGGTCTCGCCGTTGGCCTGCAGTGCCTGCACCAGCGCCAGCTTCTGCTGCGGCAGCACGCGGGCGAAGACGCGCACGTCGCGCACCGCGGCACGCAGCGCCTGCGCATCCATGCGCGCGAGCTCGGCGCCCGTCAGCGCGCCGGCGCCGACGGGGATGCCGGCCTGCGCGGCGATGGCCAGCGCCGTCGCCACGTGGTCCCCGGTGATCATGACCACCGCGATGCCGGCTGCGCGCGCCTCGGCCACCGCGGCCGGCACGCCCGCGCGCAAGGGATCCTCGAAGGCAACCAGCCCCAGCAAGTCCAGCGGCAGGTCCTGCTGCTGCGCGGCGAGGCCGGCGGCCACCGCGCTGCCACGCGCCACGGCCAGCACCCGCAGGCCCTGGCCGGCCAGTGCTTCGGCCTCGCGCAGCAGCGCCGCCCGCGGCGCGGGCGCCAGGCGGCAGAGGTCGGCGATCGCTTCCACGGCGCCCTTGGCTGCCAGTTCGATGGAACCCTCCGGACGCCGCCAGGCATGCGACATGGCCGGCAGTTCCGGCGTCAGCGCGTACTCGCGGCACAGCTCCCAGTCCGCATGCAGCTGCGGGGCGGCGAGGCGCGCATCGCCTTCGGCCAGGAGCGCCTGGTCGAGCGGGTCCGCACTGCCGCGGCGCGATGCGAGCACTGCGTATTCGAGCAGGCTGCGCGCGGACGGCGGCAACGCATCCCCCGCGGTGAGATCCAAGTCGGCGCCGCCGCTCGCCAGCCGCCGCAGGCGCTGCCGGTTCTCCGTGAGCGTGCCGGTCTTGTCGACGCACAGCACCGTGGCTGCGCCCAGGGCCTCGATCACCGCGGGCCGGCGCGCCAGCACCTGCAGCCGCGCCATGCGCCAGCCGGCCAGGCCGATGAAGATCGCGAGCACCATCGGGATCTCTTCCGGCAGCATGGCCATCGCGAAGGCCAGCGCTGCCAGCACGCCTTGCAGCCAGTCGCCGCTGCGCAGGCCGTACCACAGCACCAGCGCGGCGCTGAGCGCGAGCGCCAGCACGCCGAACCAGCGCACCAGCCGGCCCACCTGGCGCTGCAGCGGCGTGGCCTGCGTCTCGATGCCGGCCAGCGAGCCGCCGATGCGGCCCATCTGCGTTCGCGCGCCGGTGCCGGTGACTTCCGCCACGCCATGGCCGCCGACCACCAGCGTGCCGGCAAAGACGTGCGGGGAATCGTCGCCACCGGGCACCGGCTCGCCCGCCGCCGGGCCCGTGCGCTTGCGCACCGGCGCCGACTCGCCGGTGAGCAGGGATTCGTCGACCTGCAGGGCGCTGGCTTCGCGCAGCAGCGCATCGGCGCCTATGCGCTCACCCTCGCCCACCAGCATCCAGTCGCCCGGGACCAGCTCCGTGGCCGGCATGCGCACCGTGGCGCCGTCGCGCAGCACGCGCACGTGCCGCACGGCCAGTTCGCGCAGGGCCTGCAGCGCGCGCTCGCCACGGTACTGCTGCAGCATCACCAGGCCGACCGAGACGACCGCGAAGAAGGAGAGCAGCAGGCCCTCGCCGAGGTCGCCGATCGCGAGGTAGAGCGCCGCGGCTGCCAGCAGCAGCAGGAACATCGGCTCGCCGGCCACTGCGGCCAGCACGTGGCGCAGGCTGTGGTCGCGCGCTTCCGCCGACTCGTTGCGGCCGAAGCGGGCGAGCCGCTCGCGGGCTTCATCCGTGGTCAATCCCTGCGCGGCGCTGTTCATCGACCCGACTGTAGGCAGGCCGCCGGGCCGCCGCTTGACCTGCATCAAGACCCGGACCGCGGCGGGGTCTAGAGTGGGCTGGCAATGGATTTCCCACCGCCCGCGACCGTCTCCAGCCAGCTGCGCCTGCGGCGGCTGGGCATCGACACCTACCAGGAGCCGGTGCTCTACATGCACCGCGACGACCCCGTTTGCCGCTCGGAAGGCTTCGAGGCCCAGTCGCGGGTGGAGATCAGCCTGGGCGAACGCAGCGTCATCGCGACGCTGAACGTCGTCCACGGCGGCTTCGTCGCGCTCGGCGAGGCCGCCGTGTCCGAAGCCGCCTGGCGCTCCTTGCGCGGCGAGGAAGGCACGCCCGTGCGGCTGCGCCATCCGCCGCCGCTGGAGTCGCTGGGCCACGTGCGGGCCAAGGTCTACGGCCGCAAGCTGACCGAAGGCGCACTGCGCGCGGTGATCGGCGACGTCGCCGCCGGCCGCTATTCGGAACTGCAGCTTGCCGCCTTCGTGACGGCCTGCGCCGGCGACCGGCTCGACCTGGAGGAGACCGCCTCCCTCACGCGCGCGATGGTCGATGCGGGCGAGCGCATCACCTGGGAGCCGGGCGTGGTGATGGACAAGCACTGCGTGGGCGGCCTGCCCGGCAACCGCACGACCATGGTGGTGGTGCCCATCGTCGCGGCCTGCGGGCTGCGCATGCCCAAGACTTCGTCGCGCGCGATCACTTCACCGGCCGGCACGGCCGACACCATGGAGACGCTTGCGCCCGTGGACCTCGACGTGGCCGCCATCCGTCGCACGGTGGAGCGCACCGGCGGCTGCATCGCCTGGGGCGGCTCGGTGCGCCTGAGCCCGGCCGACGACGTCCTGATCCGCGTGGAGCGGCCCCTGGACCTGGACAGCCAGGGGCAGCTGGTCGCCTCGATCCTGTCGAAGAAGGCGGCAGCCGGCGCCACCCACGTCCTCATCGACATGCCGGTGGGCACCACGGCCAAGGTGCGCAGCCCGCATGCCGCGCACGTGCTCACCCACCAGCTGAAGGAAACCGCGCGCGCGATCGGTCTCCAGCTGCACGTGGTGCACACCGACGGCTCGGCGCCCATAGGCCGCGGCATCGGCCCGGCGCTGGAGGCACGCGACGTGCTGGCGGTGCTGCGCCGCGAGCCGGGGGCGCCCCACGACCTCGCGCAGCGCGCGCTGCTGCTGGCCGGGCAGCTGCTGGAATTCGGCGGCGCCGCCGTGGCCGGCGCCGGCGGCGCGCTGGCCGCGCAGGTGCTGGCCGACGGCCGCGCCTGGCGCAAGTTCCAGGACATCTGCGAAGCCCAGGGCGGAATGCGCGAACTGCCCGTCGCGGCCTACCGGCATGTGGTGACCGCGCCGCGCAGCGGCTCCGTGCAGGCGATCGACAACCGCCGGCTTTCGCGCATCGCCAAGCTCGCGGGCGCGCCGCAGGCGCAGGCCGCCGGCATCGACCTGCACGTGCGCAACGGCGACTTCGTCGAACGCGGCCAGCCGCTGTTCACGCTGCATGCCGTCTCGCCCGGCGAACTCGCCTATACGCTCGCCTACGCGCAGGCTCAGATGGAAACCGTGCACATCATGGAGGACGCGTGAACCCGCTGGTGCTGAGCCTGCCGGGCGCCGCCCCGCTGGGCGCCGCACTGGCCGAACGCCTGCGCTGTCCCGCGGTCGGGATCGAGGTCCACCGCTTCCCCGACGGCGAGAGCGGCGTGCGCCTGCCCGTGCCGGTCGAAGGCATGCGCGTCGTGCTCGCGGCGCAGCTGGAACAACCGGACGGCGCGACCTGGCCCCTGCTCTTCGCCGCCGATGCGGCGCGCGAGCTCGGCGCGGTGCAGGTGGGCCTGGTCGTGCCCTACCTGCCTTACATGCGGCAGGACATGCGCTTTTGCGCCGGCGAAGCGATCACCTCGCGCAGCTACGCGAAGCTGCTGTCGCGGGCCGTCGACTTCCTGGTCACCGTCGACCCGCACCTGCACCGCTGGCGGCGCCTGGAAGACATCTACGACGTGCCCGCGCGCGTGGTCCCGGCGGCGCCCGCCATCGCCGGCTGGCTGGCGCGCGAGGCGCCCGGCTGCATCCTGGTGGGGCCCGATGCCGAGAGCGAGCAATGGGTCGCCGACGTTGCGGCACGGGCCGGCGTGCCCTTCGCCGTGCTGCGCAAGGAGCGCCTGGGCGACCACGACGTGCGCATCCAGCTGCCGTCCGGTGTGTCGCCCGCAGGCCGCCTTCCGGTGCTGCTCGACGACATCGTCTCCAGCGGCGGCACGCTGGTGGCCGCGGCCGCCGTGCTGCGCGAGTCCGGCTGGCGCGCGCCGCTGGCGGTGGCGACGCACGCGCTGATCGGGCCGGAGGGCGTGGAGGCGTTATGCCGGGCCGGCATCCGCCGCCTGGTCAGCTGCGACACCGTGCCGCATCCGAGCAATGCGATCGGCGTGCGCGGGCTGCTGGCCGAGGCCGTGGAGGAATTGCTCGCCTGAAGGCCGCGGCCTAGTGCGCCATCAGCACCGGCAAGGTCATCGCGTCCAGCACGCTGCGGCTGGCGCCGCCCAGCACCCACTCCCGCGCGCGGCTGTGGCCGTAACAGCCCATGACCAGCAGGTCGGCGCCGAGATCGAAGGTGCGCGAAAGCAGTGCCTCGCCGAACGACGCGGGTGCCGGTCCGCCGTGTTGCCAGTCGACCTCCACGCCGTGCCGGTGCAGGTAGCCGCGCAGGTCGAGCCCGGCGCCCTCCACCGCTGCCGCCGGCTCCTCGGACCAGCACAGCACGTGGACCTTCTTCGCCCGCTGCAGGAGGGGCAGCGCCGCCGCCACGGCCCGCGCCGCTTCGCGTGTTTCCTTCCACGCGATCGCCACCGTCTCGCCCAGGCGGCCGGTGCCGCCGACGTAAGGGACGACGATCGCCGGGCGGCCGCTGGCGATGATCACCGCCTCGGCGAAGTCGGGCGGCACCGAGGCCGCCAGCGGGTCGCCAGGATGGCGCTGGCCCAGCACCAGCAGGTCGGCGAACAAGGCCTGCTGCGCGACCACCGCCTCGATCGGGAACTCGATGGCTTCGCTCCAGGCCACCGGCGCGCCCGGCGTGCGCAAGGTCTCGTCGAACATCTTGTGGGTGCGCTCCCGGCGTTCGTCTTCGATCGCGGCCAGGGCCTCGGCCATCGAAGGCACCATCTCGGGCGCGTAGGGCAAGCCGACGAAGACGGGCGTGGTCGCATACAGCGCGGCCAGTGCCGCGCCCTGCTGCTCGGCAAGTTTGCGCGCAAAGGCCAGGCGGGCCGGCGCAGCGACGCCCGGGTCGAGATGCACGAGGATCTGCTGGTAGCTTGCGGTCATGGTCTTGCTCCGGAAGGGAAAGCTCAATCCATCGGCAGCACCGACGGGAAGTGATGGACGGTCGGCTGCGGCACCGGCCTTTCGTCCAGCCGGCTGCCGAAGTCGACCAGGTCCGCCGTCGCCGTGCCGTCCTCGATCCCGCCCGCCGTGAAGGCCCCGGCGCGGATCAGGCCATGCCCGAGGATGTGGGACAGCTCGCGGAACACGTTGGGGGCGCCGCCCGAATTCATCGTGCAGATCACGCCGGCCCGGGGCAGCTTCTCCCGGTACTGCGTGGCAAAGGTGCGCATCGGGCCGGCCAGCCGGTACGCCCAGACGGGCGTCATCAGGACGACGTTGCGGAACCGGCCCGGATCCGGGCCTTCATAGCGGATGGGCGGATGCCTGCGCAGCAGGGAGTCGAACACGCAGCGCCAGGTGGCGCGGGGCTCCACATCGGTGACCTCGCCCAGGGCGAAGTCGTGCTGGGACGCCAGCAGGCGCGCCGCGCGCCGGGTGACGCCGGTGTACGAATAGAAGACGACCAGGGTGCTGTCCATGTGCGTTCTCCTCAGCCTGTCGATGCAGTCTGGAGGAAAACGCCGGCGCCGGTTTGCGCCAGGTCAAGGACAGCGTGCGGTCAGCCGATGGGGACGTCGAACGAGCCGAACTGCTGCTGCGGCGTGCGCGTCTCGGGCAGCACGTAGACGTAGGCGCCGTACTTGCGCACGGTCGGCCAGACGACGCTGCTGTAGAACTTGGGCGGCACGTTGATGCAGCCGTTGGAGATCTTGTTGTCCTCGGGATCGGGCGTGGCCATGCGGTCGCCGCGGCGTTCGGCGGCCGACACGCTGTGCATGCTGTGCATGGACAGGGAATTCTTGTAGTCGATCCAGATGATGTTGGCGCCGTGGTTGTTCTTGCCCGGCTGCGCCAGGAACTTGCCGGCGGGCGTGTTCTTCTCTTCTTCCTTCAGCTTGGAGATCGGCTTGTTGCCCACGGGGTGGACGGCATCGCCGGGCGCCAGGCCGAGCAAGACCGGCGAGGTGCTGTTCGAGACCAGCTTGCCCTTGGGGTCGAACACGTAGACCTGCGCGGACTTCTTGTCGACGAGCACGAAGGCCCGGTTGCCGGCGTTGTGCGTGTACGAAACCCAGTTGGCCACGTGCTTCACGTCGGCCGACGGGGTGACGGCGCCGAAGTCGGCCAGCGGGCCGGGTTTCTGGGGCTTGGCGGCGGCCTTGGCCGCCGGCTGGGGCTTCTTCGCGGAGGTCTTCTTGGCGCTGGCCTTGGCGGCCTTGGCAGGCGCGGCGGGCTTGTCCGCCTTGGCTGCGGCTTCGGGGGTGGCGGCGAAGGACGGCGCCGCCAGGGCGGCCGCCAGCAAGGCCGGAACGAGGAAAGTCGTCTTCATGCACCGACCTTAAGGGCCCGGCCGGCCGCCCGGGTGCGACCACGGCGGCAGCGCTTGTAGGAGGGCCGCGTCCCGCTTCCCCCGCGATTTTCGACGGTTCGTCGCGCCGCCCTGCAGTTCGTCGCACTCCGCTCGCGGCCCGGCGGCCCCGTCCCTAAAGTCCACCCCATCGCGCCACGACCGGCGCAACAGGAGAGAGAAGATGACCACCACGACCGCCGCCACCACCCGCCAACCCGCCCTGCAGCCGCAGTTGTCCGCCATCGCCCGTTTCGGCACCGCCGTCACCGTGGCCGCCCTCCTGGCGAGCGCCTGGGTGCTTGCGGAGAGCGCCAGCCACCAGGCCGTGCGCAGCGCCGCGGCCGCCTTCTCGGGCGAGTCGCAGCAAGCCGGCGCCGCGCCGGTCCTACGCGCCGCCGCCGCCCAGGCCCACATCCAGCGCGGCCGCACCGGCGCATAAAGGCCGGATGCGCTCCGCGCTCGATTTCAGTTCCTGGCACTCGCTGCTCACCACCCTGCTCGGCCTGGCGGTCGTGACGCTGATCATGGTCGGCGTCCGGCTGCTGGTGATGCAGACGGTGCAGCGCCGGCGCGAACGCGAGAACCGGCAGATCAACGAGCGCCTGCGCACGCTCATCGCCGCCTACAAGACGCTCGGCGGCTCCTTCACCGGCAACCTGTCGGTCGACCCCAGCCACCTGAAGGACCTGGCCACGCCCGCGGCCGGCTCCGAGCGGCGCCGCCGCATCCGCGACGCGGTCGAAGCCGCCCTCTCCGACATCATCCTGCTGGGCACCGCGGACCAGGTGCGGCTGGCGGTTGCGGCGGCCAACGACCTAGTCGCCGGGCGCCACGTGGAAACCGGTGAGCTGGTGGTGGCCTTGCGCGAGTTCATCCGTGAAGCGCTGGACCTCGAACCGGTGGCCGGACTGGCCGTGCCGCGGCAGGGCCCTGCGCGCATCGCAGCGGGCGGCGCGCGCGGCGGCGTCCGCGCTTCAGGCGCGGAAGGCCGCAACGGCGGCGGTGGACGCGCCGGAGGTGGCGGAGGCGGCAGTTCCGGGCTGGGCGGCGGGATGGCGGTCGGCGGCCTCGGCATGGCCGCCCACCACGACGCCGATCAATAAGCGCCTACTCTTTCGGCGTCTTCGGTTCCTTGGGATCGGCCGCCAGTTCCTTGCGGCCCTCGCGCGCCAGCCGCGCCGTTTCCTCCAGCACCTTGTCTTCGGAAGCCGCGGGGATCGGTTCGTCCTCGCGCAACTTGGGGTCGTTCTCCGCTTCCTGGCTGCGCTGGTTTTCGGTCGGCATGACTCTTCTCCTGGAGTGGAGCCCCGATTGTTGGGGTCGCCTGCGCGACGCGCGTAGTCGGGGCCCCTTGCTCGGCGTCGGAGACGGACTACCGCGCGGGTTCACAATGCGGCCATCGCCACGGTCGAGGAGAGTCCATGCAGGCCAGGAAGATCGCATTGGGGTTCGTTGCCGTCGTCGCCGTTGCGGCGGCCGCCGGCTGGTTCAGCCTGGACAAGGAGACGCGCGGGGTGCTGGCCACGCTGCCGACCAACAAGGACCTGCTGTTCTGGAATCAGGACCAGCGCGACGCCGCCTTCCGCGCGCTCGACCACTTGACCCTGGTCGCCAAGAACCACGTCGTGCCGGCCGGCCCCGCGCCCTCGCCGCTGCCGCCCGGCCCGCCGCTGGCGCTGCCGGTCGACGTCGACGCCTTCATGGCCGGCCAGCGCAGCGCCGCCGTGCTGGTCGTGCACGACGGCAAGTTGCGGCTGGAACGCTACGGCCTCGGCTTCGATGCGAGCGGACGCTGGACCAGCTTCTCGGTGGCCAAGTCCGTCACGTCGATGCTGGTCGGTGCCGCGTTGAAGGACGGCTACATCCGGAGCATGGACGACAAGCTCACCGACTACATCCCCGAGATGAAGGGATCTGCGTATGAGGTCGTGACCGTTCGCCAGCTGCTGACGATGACCTCCGGCGTGCGCTGGATCGAGAACTACAGCGACCCCACCTCCGACGTGGCGCGCTTCAACAACCACAAGCCCGAAGACGGCGTGGACGCGCTCGTGAGTTACCTGCGCCAGCTGCCCCGCGCCGCGCCACCGGGCACCCGCTGGAACTACAGCACCGGCGAAACCAACCTGGTCGGCATCCTCGTCGCGCAGGCCACGAAGAAGCCGCTGGCCACCTACCTCTCGGAAAAGATCTGGGTGCCCGCGGGCATGGAGCAGCAGGCCACCTGGATCCTGAGCCGCACCGGCAAGGAGATCAGCGGCTGCTGCCTGCAGGCGACGCCGCGCGATTACGCCCGCTTCGGCCAGTTCGTGCTGGATGGCGCCAAGGTGAACGGGCAGAGCATCGTCCCCGACGGCTGGCTCACCGAGGCGACGACCTCGCGCGTCTCCATCGACCAGCCGGGCCGCGGCTACGGCTACCAGTGGTGGACCTGGGACGACGGCACCTTCCGCGCCATCGGCATCTTCGGCCAGGGCATCTTCCTCGACCCGAAGCGGCGCCTGGTGATCGTCACCAACGCCAACTGGGCCGGCGGCGCCCGCGACAGCGAAGCCGCGCGCAAGCGCGACGCGTTCTACAAGGCCGTGCAGAAGGCGGTGGACGACGAGGCGACGAAAGCGAAGTCCCCGTAGGCCGTGGTGACGCAGGAAGCGCGGCGCCCATGAAAAGGGCAATCGGGCCAGAATCGGCCGATGATTCCGTTGTCCGTCCTCGACCTCGCCCCCATTGCCGAAGGGCAAGACGCTTCCCAATCCTTTCGCAACACCCTTGCACTCGCCCAGCATGCCGAGCGGCTGGGCTATCGCCGTTACTGGCTGGCCGAACACCACGGCATGCCGGGGATCGCGAGCGCGGCGACCTCGGTGCTGATCGGCCACGTGGCCGGCGGCACGAAGACGATTCGCGTGGGCGCGGGCGGCATCATGCTGCCGAACCACTCGCCGCTGGTGATCGCCGAGCAGTTCGGCACGCTCGAGGCCCTGTACCCCGGCCGCATCGACCTGGGCCTGGGCCGCGCGCCGGGTTCCGACCAGGTGACCGCGCGCGCCTTGCGCCGCACGCTGCAGACCGATCCCGACGAATTCCCGCGCGACGTGGTGGAGCTGATGGACTTCCTGTCCGACGAGCCGCGCCAGTCCGTGCGCGCCGTGCCGGGCCGCGGCGCCAAGGTGCCGATCTGGATCCTGGGCTCCAGCCTGTTCGGCGCGCAGCTGGCGGCGATGCTGGGCCTGCCTTATGCCTTTGCTTCGCACTTCGCGCCGCAGCAGATGCTGGAGGCGATCGAGGTCTACCGCGCCAACTTCAAGCCCTCGGCGCAGCTGGCCAGGCCGTACGTGATGCTGGGCTTCAACGTGATCGCCGCGGACAGCGATGAAGAAGCGGCATTGCTGGCGACGTCGCTACAGCAGGCCTTCGTCAACCTGCGCAGCGGGCGGCCGGGCAAGCTGCCGCTGCCCAAGCCGGGTTACCTCGAGTCACTGGGGCCGCAGGAGCACGCGCTGCTGGCGAGCGTGTTGTCGTGTTCGGCGATCGGTTCGCCCGACACCGTGCGGCGCGGGCTGCAGGCTTTCGTGGAGAAGACCGGCGCGGACGAATTGATGGTCACGTCGCAGATCCACGACCACGCGGCGCGGATGCGGTCGTACGAGATCGCGGCGTCGGTCGCGTGAGGTTTCCCGTTCAGAACGGGGAATCGGTCTCGAAGTTCGGCGGCCGCCGGCCGCGCAGCGAGGCAATCCCCTCCTTCACGTCCGGCCCCGCGAACCCCATGAACTCCAGCGCCAGCGAGCTGTCGAAGCTCGGGCCGGCCATCCGCAGCCAGTTGTTCAGCGCGTACTTGGTCCAGCGGATCGCGGTCTGCGAACCTTTCGCCAGCTTCTCCGCCACCTCGAAGGCGCGCGGCAAAAGGTCGGCCTCGTCGACCGCCAGCGACACCAGGCCGATGCGCTCGGCCTCCTCGCCCGACACCGCTTCGCACAGCAGCAGGTAGTACTTGGCCTTGGCCATGCCGCACAGCAGCGGCCAGACGATGGCGGCGTGGTCGCCGGCGGCGACGCCCAGGCGCGTGTGGCCGTCGATGATGCGCGCCGTCTTCGCGGCGATCGAGACGTCGGCCAGCAAGCCGGCGACCAGTCCGGCGCCGACCGCCGGCCCGTGCATCGCGGACACCACCGGCTTGTTGCAGTTGATGACGCCGTAGACCAGGTCGCGCGCCTCGCGCCAGACGCGGGCGCGCACGTGGAAGTCGTTCGCCATTTCCTCCACCAGGCCCAGGTCGCCGCCGGCGGAGAAACCCTTGCCTTCGCCGCGGATGATGGCGACGCGCACCTCCGGGTCCTTGTCGATGTCGGCCCAGATCGTCGACAGCTCGGCGTGCATGCGATGGTCGGCCGTGGACAGCTTCTGGTTGGCGCTCTGCGCCGCGCCCATGACGATCTCGAGGATGCCGTGGTCGTGGCGCCGGAGGCTCAGGGCCCGGTAGTTGGCGTAGCGTGCTTCGTTGCTCATGGTGTCGTCCGGTTGTTGGAGGCCGTCGCCGATTCTCGGGCACGCGCGGACGCGGCGGCAAACAGGCCGTTGCGCAGCAGCGCGATGGCGTGGCCGCGCTGCTGGCTGCCTTCGGTGGCCGCTGACGTGATGGCCACGACGAGGTCCAGCGGCGGATACACCCAGGACAGCTGCCCGCCCCAGCCGCTGGCCATGAAGGTGCGGCGCGGCGCCTCGGTGGGCAGCACCCACCACATGTAGCCATAAGGCATGGAGACGGGCGGGCCGCCGGCGTTCTGCGGGCGCGTCGCGGCCGCCACGTAGTCGGCCGGCACCAGCTGTTGCCCATCCCACTCGCCGTTGCGCAGGAACAGCTGGCCGAGCTTGGCCAGGTCGATGGTGCGCAGCATCAAGGTCCGGCCGTAGCCCGGCTCCGCCATCGCCAGCGGCTGCACCAGCTTGCGGCGCGCGTAGTCGGCGATCGGCATGCCGGTGGCCTTCTCGATGACCGCGGCCAGCACCGGGATGGTGGGGTTGTCGTACGCGAACTGCGCGCCGGGATCGGCCGCGAAGGGACGCGCCCAGGCAAGCGGCGGCTGCATCGGCATCGTGCGCGGGTCGAAGCCGGACGTCATGGTCAAGAGATGCCGCACGGTGACGGCCGCCGCGCGCGGATCGGCATTGGCGGCGCGCCATTCGGGCACCAGGTCCAGCACCGGCTGGTCGAGGCTCGCGATGCGGCCCTCGGCCAGCGCGGCGCCCGTCAGCGCCGACAAGGCACTCTTCTGCACCGACTGCACGTCGCGCAGCCGCTCGCGCTGGCCGTCGCGGTAGTACTCGTAGGCCACGCGGCCGCGCAGCAGCACGACCACGCTTTCGACGTCGGTGAAGCGCTGCGCGAGCTGCGCGTCGACGGCCGTGAACGCTGCGGCGTCCAGCGCCTTTTCCTCCGCGCTCGACTCGCGCAGCTGCGCATGCGCCTGGGACGCAGCGAGCACGCAGGCCAGGACCGTGGACAGGCAACGATGCTTCACTTGCGGTTCTCCTTCTTCGCTTGCGCCGCCGCGGACGGCAGGCGCCCGCGCTTGACCAGCGCCTCGCGCAGCAGGAACTCCACCTGCGCATTCACGCTGCGCAGTTCCTGCGCAGCGAGCCGCTCGACCTCCTCCCACAGGACCGGGTCGATCCGCAGGGGAAAGGCCTTCTTGCCGGGACTCGCCATCGGACTCGCCACCCGCGCTTCAGGTGTAGAGCGTTCCGGTGTTGATGACCGGCTGGGTCTCGTTCTCCGAGCACAGCACCACGAGCAGGTTGGACACCATCGCGGCCTTGCGCTCGTCGTCCAGCGTGACGAGGTTGCGTTCCGACAAGCCGTTCAGCGCCGCCTCCACCATGCCGACCGCGCCGGCCACGATCTGGTGGCGCGCGCTGACGATGGCCGTGGCCTGTTGCCGGCGCAGCATCACCTGCGCGATCTCGGGCGCGTAGGCCAGGTGCGTGAGCTTGGCGTCCAGCACCTCGACGCCGGCGCTGGCAAAGCGCTGGTTCAGCTCGGAGCGCAGCGCTTCGGCGACGGCGTCGAGGCCGGCGCGCAGCGTGGTCTCGTCGGGCGCGAGGTCCTCGCCCGTGTCGTAGGCATAGAGCGTGGCGAGGTGGCGGATGGCCGCTTCGGCCTGGATGCTGACGAAGGCGGTGTAGTCGTCGATCTCGAAGACGGCCTGCGCGGTGTCGTGCACGCGCCAGACGACGGCGGCACCGATCTCCACCGGGTTGCCGCGCTTGTCGTTCACCTTCAGCCGCGCGGTGTTCAGGTTGCGCGCGCGCAGCGAGATCTTCTTGCCGGACTGGAAGGGATTGGTCCAGCGCAGGCCCTCGCTGCGGTCGGTGCCCATGTAGCGGCCGAACAGCGTGAGCACGATGCCTTCGTTGGGCTGCAGCATGTAGAGCCCCGGAATGGCCGCGACGCCGAGGACGATCATCGCGAGGCCCAGCAAGGGCGGGCCCGCGCGGCCCACCAGGACCAGCAGGCCGAGTCCCAGCAGCACGAGCGAAAGAATGGCGATGCCATAGCCGTTCAGCGAGCGGTAGCGGACCTCCGTGCGCACGGGGCGGGGCGGGGAAACAGCGTCGTTGGACATGGTCGGCTCCGGTAAAAGTGATATCACTCTAATATCGGAATCGCGGCCTGTCAAACGGCATCGCGGCGGCTGCGCGGTACAGTGCGGGCATGCGGCGCGACACCCGAGAGGCCTTGCACTGGCTGGCGGCGCCGGTCGCCGTGGCTGCGGCCACCGGCCTGTGCGCCTGGCTGGACGCGCGCATGTCGGTCGCCGGCCTGGCCCTGGTCTACCTGGTGGCCTGCATGCTGGCGGCGGCGCTGCTCGCACGCGGCCCGGCCGTGGTGGTGTCGGTGCTGGCGGTGTCCGCCCTCAACTATTTCTTCGTTCCACCGCGCTACAGCTTCGCCATCGACGACGCGGAGTACTGGTGGACGCTGGCCGTGCTGCTCGCCGCGTCGCTGGGCCTCAATGCCTTGCTGGCGGCCGTGCGAGCGGGCCGCGCCCGGGCCGAACTGGGCGAAGCGCGCGCGGCCGAACTGCATGCGCTGGGCGAAGCGCTCGCCGATTGCCGCGGCTACGAAGCCGTGGCCGAACGCGCGGCGCACTGGCTGCATGCAAGTCTCGGTCATGCGTGCGCGGTGTTCCTGCGCGAAGACGCGGGCCTGCGCCACTGGGGCGCGCCGGCGGACGGCGACTTCCACGCGGGCTCGGTCACCTGGGCGCTGGAGCACGGCCGGCCCCTGGGACGCGGCTGCGACGACTGGCCCGACCTGCCCTTGTGGTGCGCGCCTTTCGCGCCCCATGGCGCGGCCGGCGCCGTCCAGGTCCTGCTGCCCTTGCGACCGCGCCCGCCGCACGACGTGCAGCAGCACTGGCTGGCGCTGACCCGCCAGGTGGGCCTGTGCCTGGAACGCGAACGCGCCACCGCGAGCGCGCGCGCCGCGCAGGACAGCGCACAGGCCGAGGCGGCGCGCAACACCTTGCTCGCCTCGCTGTCGCACGACCTGCGCACGCCGCTGGCCGGCATCGTCGGCAGCGCGAGCGCGCTGCGCACGCAAGGCGATGCGCTGGCGCCGGCGCAGCGCCAGGCCCTGCTGGCCAACCTGGAGAACGAGGCCCGCGACATGACCCTGCTGGCCGACAACATCCTGCAGCTCGCGCGCCTGTCGCAGCCGCAGGTGCAGCTGCGCACCGAATGGGAATCGCTCGAGGAGATCCTGGGCACCGCGGTCGCGCGCATGCGGCGGCGCTGGGACGGCGCCCGGCTGCAATTGCGCGTGGCGCCGGGCCTGCCGCCGGTGCGCGCCGAAGCCTGCCTGTTCGCGCAGGTGATCGCCAACCTGCTGGACAACGCCCTGCGCCACGCCGGCGGCAGCGAGCCCGTCGTCGTCACGGCGGGCCGCAGCCGCGAAGGGCTGTTCGTCGCCGTGCGCGACCACGGGCCGGGCCTGGGCGACGCCGATGCGCAGCTGCTGTTCACGCGCTACCGGCAAGGGGACGGTGACGGCGGCGCGGCAGGCATCGGCCTGGCGATCTGCAAGCTGGTGGTGGAGGCGCACGGCGGCACGATCGCGGCGCGGCGCTGCGAGCCGGGCACCGAGTTCCGCATCGGCCTGCCGCTGGCGGCGCTGGAGGAAGAAGCGCATGGATAAGCCCGCCGTCCTGGTGGTGGAGGACGAGAGCGGCATCGCCAGCTTCGTGGCGGCCAGCCTGAGCGCCGCTGGCCTGCGGCCTCGCGTCGCGGCCACTGCGGCCCAGGCGCGGCAGGAAATCGCGTCTGCGGCCTGCGACCTCGTGATCGTCGACCTCGGCTTGCCGGACGAGGACGGCGTGGCGCTGATTGCCGACTGGCGCCGCAGCCGCAGCCTGCCGATCCTGGTGCTGTCGGCGCGCACGCAGGAGGAGCAGAAGATCGCGGCGCTGGATGCCGGCGCCGACGACTACCTCACCAAACCCTTCGGCGTCGGCGAACTGCTGGCGCGCGTGCGCGCCATGATGCGGCGCGCGGCACTGGCGCCGCAGCCTGCGCCGGCGTACCGGGTGGGCGAACTGGAATTCGACCGCGAAGCGCGCGCGCTGCGGCTGCGCGGCGCCGACGTGCATCTCACGCCGCGCGAATTCGCGCTGTTCGAGCGGCTCGCGCAGTCGCCCGGCAAGGTGGTCACGCACCGGAAGCTGCTGGCCGACGTGTGGGGGCCCGGGCAGGAAGACCAGTTGCACTACCTGCGGATCTACATGGGGCACCTGCGCGGGAAGCTGGAGGACGATCCGGCCGAGCCGCGCTACCTGCTGACGGAGCTCGGCGTCGGGTACCGGCTCGCCGACGAGTAGGGGCAGCCGCGGTTCGCCTGCGGGCTCACCACGGCCTACGGGAGCAAGAGAGGGTTTCGTAGGCCATGGTGAGGAACGAACCGCGGCTCCCCGCATTTATGCGGTTTTTATGGGCGACGGCGCACAACCGGGCCATCGCAACTTCCGGATCTCCCATGGACACCGCCCTGCCGGCCGCCGCCCAGCCCCGGCACCCACGCACCGCCGCCCTCACCCTCGCCGCGCTCGGCGTGGTGTTCGGCGACATCGGCACCAGCCCGCTCTACACCGTCAAGCAGATCTTCGCGCCCGAGACCGGCGTGCCGCTGGACGCCGCCACCATCGTCGGCGCGGTGTCGGTGGTGTTCTGGGCACTGATGCTCGTCGTGACCCTCAAGTACGTGGTGCTGATCCTGCGCGCCGGCAACCACGGCGAGGGCGGCATCATGGCCTTGCTGGCGCTGGCCTCGCAGACCGCGGCCGGCCGGCCGCGCCTTCGCTCGCGGCTGCTCTGGCTGGGCGCCTTCGGCGCCTGCCTCTTCTACGGCGACAGCGTGCTGACGCCGGCCATCTCCGTGATGAGCGCGGTCGAAGGCCTGGAGCTGGTGGCGCCTTCGCTGACGCCCTGGGTGCTGCCGCTCTCGCTCGCGGTGCTGGTGGGCCTGTTCGTCGCGCAAAGCCGCGGCACCGCTGCCGTCGGCCGCTGGTTCGGGCCGGTGATCGTCGCCTGGTTCCTCGCACTGGGCGTGGTCGGCGTCTTCCAGGTCGCGCAGGCGCCGCAGGTGCTGCAGGCGCTCGACCCGCGCCACGCCTGGCACTTCCTGGCCGCGCGCGGCGCCGGCGTGTTCCTGGCCGTGGGCGCGGTGGTGCTCGCGCTCACGGGCGCGGAAGCGCTCTATGCCGACATGGGCCACTTCGGCCGCCGCCCGATCCGGCTCGCCTGGAGCTTCCTCGTGCTGCCGGCACTGGCCTTGAACTACGCCGGCCAGGGCGCGCTGCTGCTGCGCGACCCCGCGGCACTGCAGAACCCGTTCTACCTGAGCTTCCCGCCGGCGCTGCTGCTGCCGGCCGTCGTGCTCGCCACCGCGGCGACCATCATCGCCTCGCAGGCCGTGATCTCCGGCGCCTTCTCGCTCACGCAGCAGGCGATCCAGCTCGGCTTCCTGCCGCGGCTGCGCATCATCCACACCTCGGTGCGCGAGCGCGGCCAGATCTACGTGCCGGCGGTCAACTGGCTGTTGCTGCTGGCGGTGGCGCTCGCCTGCGTCGGATTCGGTTCGTCGTCGGCGATGGCCTCGGCCTACGGCATCGCGGTGACCGGCACCATGCTGATCACCACCGTGCTCACCTGGTTCGTGGTGCGGCGCGCCTGGGGCTACCCGTGGTGGGTCGCGGCGGGCGCGACGGCGTTCTTCGTGGCGCTCGACACCTTGCTGTTCGTCTCCTGTTCGCTCAAGGTGCTGGAGGGCGGCTGGTTCCCGCTGGCGCTGGCCGCGGCGCTGCTGGTGGTGATGACCGCCTGGAAACGCGGGCGCGAGCTGCTGGGCGAAACGCTGCGCGCCGACCAGATGCCGCTGCGCGACTTCGTCGCCGGCCTCGCGGCCGACGCCGCGCTGGTGCGCGTGGACCGCACGGCGGTCTTCCTCTCGGCCGCGCGCGGCCCGGTGCCGCTCGCGCTGCTGCACAACATGAAGCACAACCTGGTCCTGCACCAACGCAACGTGGTGGTGACCGTTCGCTTCCAGGAAGAGCCGACGGTGGCGCCCTCGCAACGCGCCCGGGTCGAAGAGATCGGCGAAGGCTTCTGGCAGGTGGACTTGGCCTTCGGCTTCGCCGAGCAGCCGGACATCCCGGCCGCGCTGGCCCTGTGCGCGGCCCAGGGCCTGGCGCTGGATCCGTTCGCCACCTCGTTCTTCCTCAGCCGGGAGACCATCGTGCCGCGGCCGCGCGCGGCGATGGCGCGCTGGCGCCAGAACCTGTTCGAGACCCTGTCGCGCAACGCCGGGCGCGCGGTCGACTACTTCGGCATTCCGTACAACGGGGTGATCGAGCTGGGAACGCGGGTTCAGCTCTGAGCCAGCCGCGCGAGCTCCGCCACCTGCCAGCGAAACTCACCCTGGAAGGCGGAAGGATCCATCACGGCGGATCCGGAGTACGCATAGACGGCCGCATAGGCCGCGTAGCTCGCCGCTTCCAGCGCGCGTCCGGCCAGCGCATGGGCGACCGCGTTGGTGGCCGACACCGCGGCATGCGCGGCGCCGTCGATCGAACGCGAGCCCGGGTGGCTGCGCGCGACGGCTGACGCCGCATCGCGCGCAGCGGCGAGCGCTGCGTCGTCGCTGCGCCCTTCGACATACGCCTGCAGCGTGTCGACGGCGGCGATCGCGCGCTCGTCTTCCAGCAGGTGGCGCACGCGTTGCACGCAGCCCGAGCCGAACGCGAGGCGCAGCCGGGCCTGCGACGGGTCCGAGAGCTGCAGCGTTCGCGCCAGCGCTTCCAGTTCCTCGTTCACGCCCTCTCCTTCAACCCAGCATCGCGCCCTGGGTGGCGGCCGGAACCGTTCCGTTCACGTATTCTCGCCACACCCGCGGCATGATGCCGCCGTGCCGCCAGTAGGCGACGTCCTCCTCCGTATCCAGCCGCACGCCCAGGGGCACGGCCAGCATTTCCCCGCTGGCGCGCGTGAAGCGGGCCACGACCTCCCCGCCGACTCGCGCGTGCTGGGCGAGCCCGGAAATGTCGATGCGCTCCGTGCCGTCGAGTCCCAGCACTTCGGCGTTGACCCCGGGCCGGAACTGCAACGGCAACACGCCCATGCCGACCAGGTTGGTGCGATGGATGCGCTCGAAACTCTCCGCGATGACCACTTTCACCCCGAGCAGCGCCACGCCCTTGGCCGCCCAGTCGCGCGAGGAGCCGCAGCCGTAGTTCTTGCCGGCGATCACCGCCAGCGGCACGCCCCGCCGCAGGTACTGCACGGCCGCTTCGAACACGCGCATCTGCGTGCCTTCGGGCAGCAGCCGGGTGACGCCGCCTTCCACGCCCGGCACCATGCGGTTGCGCAGCCGGATGTTGGCGAAGGTCGCGCGCACCGCCACGTCGTGGTTGCCGCGCCGCGTCGTGTAGTTGTTGAAGTCCGGCTTCTGCACGCCCTTGGCGAGCAGGAAGTCCGCGGCCGGCGTTCCCAGGCTGATCGCGCCGGAGGGCGAGATGTGGTCGGTGGTCACCGAGTCGCCCAGGATCACCAGCGGCCGCATGCCGCGCAGGTCCGTCACGGGATCCGGCGCGCGCTTCAGGCCGTCGAAGTAAGGCGGGCGGCGGATGTAGGTGCTGGCGGGCTGCCAGCCGAAGCGCTGGCTGCTCTCGCCCGCCAGTCCGTCCCAGGCCGGACCGCCATCGAACAGGTCGGCGTACTTGCGGCGAAAGAGTTCCGGCTCATAGGCGCCGGCCACCGCGGCGGCGATTTCGTCGGAGGTCGGCCAGACGTCGCGCAGGTAGACCGGGCGGCCGTCGTCGGTGTGGGCGATCGGCTCGGTGGTGACGTCGATCGTGAGGGAACCGGCCAGCGCGTACGCCACGACCAGCGCCGGCGAGCCCAGGTACGACGCGCGCACATTGGGATGGATGCGCCCTTCGAAGTTCCGGTTGCCCGAGAGGACGGCCGTCACCACGAGCTTCTCGCGCTCGATCGCTTCCACGATGTTGTCCGGCAGCGGGCCGGAGCCGCCGTTGCAAGTGGTGCAGCCGAAACCTGCCACGTGGAAGCCCAGCGCATCCAGCGCGGGCTGCAGCCCGGCCTTCTCCAGCACGGCCGCCGTCACCTGGCTGCCCGGAACGAGCGAGGTCTTCACCCACGGCTTGGTCTTCAGGCCGAGGGCCACGGCCTTCTTCGCCACCAGGCCGGCGGCCATCATGTTGACCGGATTGGCGGTGTTGGTGCAGCTCGTGATCGCGGCAATGGCGACGGCGCCGTCGTGCAGCGCGAACTCCTCGCCCTTGACGGCGACGCGGCGCGCCGGATCGAGCGGGCGGCCCGCGATCTCCAGGTGGTGCTGGTGGAACGCCTGCGCCACCTGCGCCAGGTCCAGGTGGTCTTCGGGGTTGCGCGGCCCGGCGAGGCAGGGACGGATGGTGTCGAGGTCCAGCGCAACGACGGCGTCGAATCGCGGCGCCGGCGTGGACGCGTCGCGCCAGAGCTTCTGCGCGCGCGCGTAGGCCTCGACCAGGGCGACCTGCTCCGGCTCGCGGCCGGTGCGATGCAGGTACTCGGTGGTGGTGCGGTCGATCGGGAAGTAGACCGCCGTCGCGCCGTACTCCGGCGCCATGTTGGCGATCATGCCGCGGTCGCCCAGCGAAAGCGCCTCCAGGCCGGCGCCGAAGAATTCGACGAACTTGGCCACCACGCCCAGTTCGCGCAATTGCCGCGTGATGGCCAGCACCAGGTCGGTGGGCAGCACGCCCTCGCGCAGCCGGCCCCGCACCTCGAAGCCGATCACCTCCGGCAGTGCGAGCGCCACCGGTTTGCCGACCATCACGGCCTCGGCCTCGATGCCGCCCACGCCCCAGCCCAGCACGCCCAGGCCGTTGACCATGGGCGTGTGGCTGTCGGTGCCGACGCAGGTGTCGGGGATCGCGAGTTCGCCGCCTTCGACAGGCTCGGTCCACACCACCTTCGCGATGTGCTCCAGGTGGATCTGGTGCATGATGCCCTTGCCCGGCGGCACGATGCGCACGCCCTCGAAGCTGCTGCTGCACCAGCGCAGGAACGCGAAACGTTCGCCGTTGCGTTCGTACTCTTCTTCCAGGTTGATGCGGCGCGCGTCCGGGCTGGCCCAGCGGTCGACCTGCAGCGAGTGGTCGATGATGACGTCGACCGGAACCTTCGGCCGCACCTGGGCCGGGTCGCCGCCCGCATCGGCGACGGCGTCGCGGATGCCGGCCAGGTCGACGAGCATCACCTGCGCCAGGATGTCCTGGCCGTAGACGCGCACCGGATAGAAATTCAGGCCGCGGCCGGTGCGGCGCTGCAGCAGCGCATCCACCTCCGCCTGCGTGTCGATGCCGCGGGTGGCCTGCCGCAGCAGGTTCTCCAGCATGATGCGCAGCGAGAACGGCAGCTGGTCGACGCCGGGAACTTCGGCGATGGGGACGTAGTGGACGGTGCGGCCCGGCAGGGGCAGGCGCGCGAGTTGGGGTGAAAGCTTCATGGGGCGGGATCAGCTGGCGTAGTTGGAAGGAACGAAGACCACGCCATCCATCAGGCGGCGCGCGCTGCGGCTCATGGTGGCTTTCGCGACTTGCCACTCCCCGTCGATCTCCGAGGCCGAAGCCCCGACCGTGAGCGCGCCCGAGGGATGGCCGAAGCGCACCTCTTCCCGCGCGCCGGCGCCGCCCAGGACGCGCGCCACCACGGTGCCGGGGATCGCCGCCGCCACCGCGATCGCCACCGCGCCGGTGCCGGTCATCGCGTGGTGCAGCTTGCCCATCGAGAAGATGCGGGCGCACAGGTCGATGTCGTCCACAGCGACCCGCTTGCCGCTGGCAGCGACATAGGCCGCCGGCGAGGCGACGAAAGCCAGCTTGGGTGTGTGCGGGCGCTTCTCGGTGGCTTCCTCCGCCGTCTTCGCCAGGCCCATGGCGACGGTGGCGTGGGCGCGGATGGTTTCGCAGCGCGCCAGCACGGTGGCGTCGCCGTTGACGTCCGCCTGCAGTTCGGTGCCGCGGAAGCCCAGCGCGGCCGCGTCGACGAAGATCGTCGGGTTGCCCGCGTTGATGAGGGTGGCCTCGATGGCGCCCACGTCCGGCACCTGCAGCTGGTCGACCTTGCGACCGGTCGGGAACATCGCGCCGCCGTCGCCATCGTCCTCCGCACCCGGGTCCAGGAATTCCAGCCTGATCTCCGCCGCCGGGAAGGTCACCCCATCGAGCTCGAAGCTGCCGGTCTCCTGCACTTCGCCGCCGGCCATCGGAACGTAGGCAACGATCTTCTTGCCGATGTTGGCCTGCCAGATGCGGACCGTGGCCACGCCGTCGCGCGGCGCGTCGACCAGTCCGCGCGCGATGGCGAAGGGGCCGACCGCCGACGTGAGGTTGCCGCAGTTGCCGCTCCAGTCGATCACGGGCTTCTCGACCGACACCGCGCCGAACAGGTAATCGACGTCGCTGTCGCCGCGGCTGCTGCGGCTGGCCAGCACCACCTTGCTGGTGCTGGACGTCGCGCCGCCCATGCCGTCGATGTGCTGCCGGTAGCGGTCGGGGCTGCCGACGACGCGCAGCAGGAAGGCGTCGCGCAGGGCGGGGTTGTCGCGGGCTTCGGCCGGCAGGTCGGCCGGTTCGAAAAAGACGCCTTTGCTGGTGCCGCCGCGCATGTAGGTCGCGCGGACACCGATCTGCCTGGATGTCATGGGAGTTCGCTTCTTTCCTTCGGGTTTCCACCGGGCTTGCCGGTTGGCTTGAATGTATTTTAAGATCACATACGACAAACAGTCAAACCATTCGCGTTCCCACCCATGGCCTGCCCGAAGCCCGCCGACCCGCGACCTACACTATGTTGATGCGTGTGTCCCCCCCCGCCTCCGAGCTCACTCCGCTGCAGCAGCGCGTCGCGCGCGAGATCGTTTCCCTGGTGCGGCGCGAAAGCCGCAAGGCGGGAGACCACCTGCGTGAAGTGGAGCTGGCCGAGCGCATCGGCACCTCGCGCTCGCCGGTGCAGGTGGCGTTGCGCCACCTGGCCGCGCACGGGGTCGTGCAGCAGGACGTCAACCGCGGCTACTTCATGGTGCGCGACGCCAAGGACTGGGGCCCGGTGTCCGCGGACCTGGACTCGACACCCGACGACCCGCTGTACCTCGCCATCGTGGAAGCCAGGCGCACCGGCGCGCTGCCGCAGGAAGTGAGCGAGGCGGAGCTGATGCGGCGCTTCGGCGTCGTCCGCGGCACCCTGCGCAAGGTGCTGGCCCGGATTTCCGAGGAAGGCTGGGTGGAGCAGAACGTCGGGCAGGGCTGGACCTTCATGGCCATGATCGACACGCCCGACGCGTACGAGGAGAGCTACCTGTTCCGCCAGGCGATCGAGCCCACCGGGATGATGAGCCCCTCCTTCCGGATCGATCCGCCGGGCCTCGCCGAATTGCGGCGCGAGCAGCAGCGCATCGTCGACGGCGGCTACCGCACCATGACGGCCATCGAGCTGTTCGAGGCGAACAGCCGCTTCCATGAAACGCTGGCGCACTGGTCCGGCAATCGCTTCATCGAGCAGGCGGTGCGCCGCGTGAACCAGCAGCGGCGGCTGGTCGAATACCACCAGGCCTCGCAGCGCAAGCCGCGCCAGACCCAGGCGCAGGAGCACCTGCAGATCCTGGACGCGCTCGCCGCGCACGACGTGCTGCAGGCCGCCAGCCTGATGCGCGCCCACCTCGAAGGCGCGCGCCGGGCCAAGGTCCACCCCAAGTCCTAGACACTCCGCGGGCCTCCGCTCGCGGCCTTTCCACGTCCATCAATGGCGAAAGTGATATGAAAATGCAATCCATGAATTCGAGCCGGCGCCGCCTGCTGCTTGCCGCGGGCGCCTTCGGCCTGTGCGCGGCACCCGCATTCGCGCAAGGCACTTATCCCAGCAAGCCGGTGAAGATCACCGTGGCCTTCGCTCCCGGCGGCGGTTCCGACCTGATCGCGCGCCTGCTCGCATCGAAACTCGGCGACAAGCTGGGCCAGCCGGTGATCGTGGAGAACCGCCCCGGCGCCGGCGGCATGCTGGGCGCCGACGCGGTGCTGAAGCAGCCGGCCGATGGCTACAACCTGCTGCTCGCCGCGGCGAGCTACACCGTGAACCCCAGCGTGTACAAGCAGCCCTTCGACGCCATCAAGGACATGACGCCGATCGCCCAGCTGGCGCGCGGCCCCTTCGTGGTGGCCGTCAATCCGAACGTGCCGGTGAAGACGGTGCAGGAACTGGTCGAGTTCGCGAAGAAGAACCCGGGCAAGCTCAGTTACGCATCCGCCGGCAGCGGCAGCATCGTGCACATGGTGACCGAGTACTTCCTCGACGTGACCGGCGCGCAGATCACGCACATCCCGTACAAGGGCACCTCGCCCGCCCTCACCGACACCGTGGGCGGCCAGACGCAGCTGATCTTCGGCACCGTCGGCTCGACGCTGCCCTTCGTGAAGGCCGGCAAGCTGCGCGCGATCGCGGTGACCACGCCCGCGCGCCTGCCCGCGCTGCCCGACGTGCCCACCGTCGCCGAGTCCGGCTATCCCGCCTACCAGGTGACCAACTGGCACGGCATCATTGCCCCGAAGGGCCTGCCGCGCGACATCCAGCTGAAACTGAACAAGGCGATCCAGGAAGCGATGTTCGATCCCAAGATGGAAACGACCCTGGGCGACGACGGCCTGGTGCCGGCGAAAGGCACGCCGGAGGATTTCGGCACGCTGATGGCTTCCGAGGTCGCGCGCTGGGGCGCCGTGGCGAAGAAGCGCAACGTCAGGGCCGACTGAGCGCCCGGCTCACATCTGACGGAACAGGTGCAGGTAGCTCCGGCTCACCGGCAGCACCTCTTTCCGCCCCTTCAGGTGCACGCCGGCCGTCTCGTTCTCGCTGCGCGTGACGTGGCTGATCGCGCGCAGGTTCACCACCACCGAGCGGTGGACCTGCGCGAACTGCGCGGGGTCCAGCTGCGGCACCAGTGTCTTCAGCGGCACGCTGATCAGGGCTTCGGCCGGCTTGCCGTCCTCGCCGCGCCAGGCCACCAGCGTGTACTTCTCGTCCGAGCGCAGGAAGTCGATCTCGTCGACGTGGATCAGGCGCACGGTGCCGGCGGTGCTGGCGCGCAGCCAGCGCAGCGGCGCGGGGGCACTGCCGGCCTTGAGTTGCGCGGCCAGCTGCTGCAGCAGGTCCTCGGTCAGCGACGGCGGCTGCGCCTCGCGCAGGCGCGCCTGCAAGCGCGCCACCGTGGTCGCGAGCCGCGCCGCGTCGACCGGCTTCACCAGGTAGTCGAGCGCGCCCTGCTCGAAGGCCTGCAGCGCGTACTGCTCGAAGGCGGTGACGAAGACGACGTGGGCGCGGCCACCGATCTGGCGTGCCGCATCCACGCCCGACACGCCGGGCATGTGCACGTCGAGGAAGCAGATCGCCGGCCGCAAAGCTTCCACCTGTTCGACGGCCTCGCGGCCGTTGCGGGCCTGGGCGACGATCTCCAGTTCCGGCCAGGCCTGCGCAAGCATCTGCGCAAGCTCCTCGCGCAGCAGGGGTTCGTCGTCGGCGATCAATGCGGTCGCCCGTGCGGTCGTCATGCCTGGCTCCTTTGCGCGGGAATCTCGAATTCGGCGACGGCGCCGTGCGGCGAATTGGCGGCCAGGCGCACCTGCGCGTCGCCGAACGACAGCCGCAGCCGCTCGCGCAGGTTGGCGAGGCCGGTGCCCGTCCCGCTGCCGCCTTGCTCCAGGCCGACGCCCGTGTCGACCACGCGGGCGATGCAGCGCCCCTCGCGCACGGTCACGCTGACGTCGATGCGGCCGCCCTCTTCGCCCGGGTCGATGCCATGGCGCACCGCGTTTTCCACCAGCGTCAGCAGCGCCATCGGCGGGCAGCGCAGGTCCTGCGCTTCCTCGTCGGCGTGCACCGAGAACTGCAGGCGGTCCGGCATGCGCAAGTGCATCAGGTCGAGATAGGCCCGCACCAGGGCGATTTCGCGCGCCACCGTGCCGTCGGCGTCGCCGAGCCCCGGCATGGCGGCGCGCAGGTAGGCGATCAGGCTGTCCAGCACCGCCGGCGCCCGCGGCGAACCGGCCTTGACCAGCGCCCGCACGTTGGCGAGCGTGTTGAACAGGAAGTGCGGCTGCACCTGCGCCTGCAGCAGCCGCATGCGCGCGTCCACGGCCTGCCGCTCGAGCTCGCTGCGTTCCAGCTGGAAGGCCAGGGCCTGGTGCCGCGCCTGCGCCTCGCGCTGCCGCACCAGCGCGGCGAAGGCGATCCACGGGCCGAACAGCAGGCCGGGGCCCAGCAGGCCGTAGAAGCCGGCGCGCTGCGCCGGGTCGCCCATGATCTCGTGGACGCGGGCGCCGCTGTGGACGCCGAACGCCATCAGCACGCCGATCGGGATCGCGACCAGCACGCCCAGCAACTGCAGCACCCAGCGCGCCAGCCAGCGCGGCGGGTTGCGCGGCCACTGCTCGAAGACCGAGAACGCCAGCAAGGCGACCAGGGCGACCGTGGCCGTGCGCATCGTCCACACCGCGAAGGGCGTGCGCGAGCGGTCGAACACCAGCGCGAAGCCCAGCGCCACGAGCAGCGTGAATCCCAGGCGCGGCCACAAGGTCTTGCGCCAGCCTGGCAGAGAAAGGGTTTCCATGCCCGGCAGTGTGGCAGCCGGGCGCGGGCGCGCAAGCGCGGCCCGATGAAGGACGGATGGGCCGGACGAGTTGCGTCCGGCGCGGGCTATTTCGCGCCCATCTTCCCTTCCATCACCATGACCAGGTGCCGCTTGGCTTCTTCCAGCTGCGCCTTGTCGGCATCGTGCACCTTGCGGAAGAAGGCCGCGCACTCGGGCGAGTTGGCCGCTTCGGCATCCTTGATGTACTGGTCGTAGGCCAGCAGGGCCTGCGCCTTGTTCTGCATCAGCGTGATCCAGTCGTAGGCGAGGTCGCTCAGCGGATGGGGATCGGTGGGTTTCTCTTTCATGGCGGTGCCTTTCCTGGGGGCTTTCAGGATACGGCGCAGCCGCCGCGGCGGACGTAGGCGCGCAACTACAGGAAGCGTCGCGGCACGCCGCGGCACGGGGATGCATGCGCGCGCTAGCGTAGTTCCAACCAACGAAGGAATCCACCCATGGCCCAACAAGACGCAACCGTCCTCCTCGACGAAGACCACAACGCAGTGATGCGCCTGTTCGAGCAGTACAAGGCCGCGCACGATGGCAACCGCCAGGAAGTGCTGGCCTCCCAGATCTGCCAGGAACTGCTGGTGCACATGCAGATCGAGGAAGAGATCTTCTACCCGGCCTTCCAGGCGGCGACCGGCGACATGGCGCTGCTGAAGGACGCGCAGAAGGAGCACGCGGAGGCGCGCGAGATGATCGCGAAGATCCAGGCCGACCGCAAGAACGCCAAGCTGATGCTGGAGCTGGAAGACGCGATCCTGCACCACGTGAACGACGAGCGCGAAAAGATGTTCCCCGAGGCGCGCAAGGCGCAGGGCATGGACCTGATGGCGCTGGCCGACCAGCTCGAAGCGCGCAAGAGCGAGCTGATGGAAGACCACCCCGCCTGATCGTTCAGGCGGGCACGTCCTTCTCCAGCAGCGTGGCCTGCAGCTTGCCGGCCGCGTCGAAGGAGAACACGCGCCAGCGCGCCTTCTGCGCCGTCGAGCCGCTTTCCTGCGCGACCCGGAAGCCGGCGCGCAGCAGTTCCACCGCGGCCAGCTGCCCCACCTCGTCCGGCGGGGTGGCCAGGTTGGCCGGCGGCCGGATCGACACCAGCGCCTGGAACTCGCCGTAGAAAGCGTCGTCCGGGCTCTCGCGGCTCACGCGCACCTCGAAGACACCATTGCGGCCACGGAAGTAAGTGCCGCCCGGGTAGTTGTCGCTGTCCCGCTCCTCGCCGTCGGCCACCCCCAGCGCGCCGAACACGCGGCGCGCCACGTCCGGCAGCGGGTCGGGGGTCGAGAGGTAGAGCAAGGGCATGGGCGGCTTCTCCGGTCAGCAGTCGCAAGCGTAAGCGATGTAGGGCTCGTCGAGCGCGGGGGAGGTCGACTTGTGGACGGCGGGCGTGATCTCGCGCCCCAGCTCCTCGCTCCAGGCTTCGCCCCATTCGGCCAGCTTGGGATAGGCGTCGGCCACCTTGTCGGGATGGAAGAAGCCCGTCTTGTTGGGCCGGCATTCCAGGCGCGAGTCGCTCACGATGAAGGCATCGATGTCGCTCTTGCCCTTGCCGCGGCTGTCGAAGTGCTGGCCCTTCTTGTTCGGGTTGCTGGAGGTGTAGGTGGCCGCCGAGCCGCGCACGCCGACGGTCTTGCAGGCGATGCCCTGCTTCTGCGCCGTCTGGCACAACTCCTCCATGCAGGTCTCGAACTGGTCGCGGTTTTCGAAGCCCAGGGGATAGCCGCGCTCGTCCAGCGAAGAGAAGCAGGGCTGCACCGGCTTGGAGCTGGCAGCGGGCAGCGGCTTGTCCGCCGGTTTCGGCTGCGTCTTGGCCTGGCCCGCGCCGGCCTTGTCCGGCGGGGCGAAGCTCTTGCCGGCGGGCTTGGACGGCGGCTTGTCCGCCGCAGCGGCCGCGAGTTCGGCCCAGGTTTTCTTGGGAGGCGGGCTGGACATGGCGCCTCAGGGCGTGCCGCCGGCGGCGCGCACGCGGCGCTCCAGCGTGCGGATCTTTTCCTGCGGACTCAGCAGGCTGTTGGCCAGCACGGGAGCGGCCCACTCCTGCTTCTCGAAGCCCGGTCCGTACATCAGGTGAAGCACGATGTAGCTGCCCAGGTGGTCGTCGCGCTCCAGCCCGAAGGCCGCGGCGGACTCGCGCATGCGTTCGACGGCGGCGCAGCGCTGGGCGTCGTCGCGGCCGGCGAAGACCTGCGGAAAGCGCGCGTCCACATAGGCGGCCACCCGGCGGTTGCCGGCTTCGCGCGCGTGCTCGCTGAGCACCTGCATCTGCTGGACGCTGAGTCGCATGGACGGCACCTCCGCTGCGGGGCCAGTATAGTCAGGCGATCCCATCTTGCCCATACCGATGCGCTGCGAAGACATCGCCACCCATCCCGACTTCCGCCAGCTGTGCACCCTGGAGCGCATTGCGGTCGACCTGCGCTACGCGACCCTGGACAACTTCGTCGGGCGCAACCTCTATGGCGCCCTCGATTGCGGCTGGGTGCACCACCTGGCCGCCACCGGCCTGGAGCAGGCTGCCGCGCTGCTGGAACAGGAAGCGCCGGGACACCGGCTGCTCGTGCTCGATGCCGTGCGGCCGCACCGCGTGCAGATCCAGCTCTGGGACCACCTCGATGGCACCGACCTGCGCCAGTACGTGGCCGATCCGGCGCGCGGCTCCATCCATTCCTTCGGCATGGCCCTCGACGCCACCCTCATCGATCCGCAGGGCCGCGAGCTCGACATGGGGACCGGCTACGACGAGATGACCGAGCTGTCGCATCCGAAACTGGAGGCGGCGCACCTGGCCAGCGGCCAGCTGACCGCGCAGCAGGTGCGCAACCGCGAACTGCTGCGCAGGGTGATGACCCAAAGCGGCTTCAACGCGATCGACAACGAATGGTGGCACTTCGACATGGGTGACCGCCAGCACGTGCGCAGCACCTTCACCCGCGTCGACTGATCGCGGCGCGCCGGCGGTTGCCAAGCCGCCGCTTCGCAGGCACGATGGCAGCGCTGCCCTGCGCGAGACCGCGATGTCCTTCCTGTGGCCCCACTACTTCTGGCTGATGCCGGCGCTGCTGCTGTTGCCAGCGGCGTACGTGTGGCTCCTGCGCCGGCGCCACAAGCAGGCCGTGCGCTTCAGCAACCTGGGGATCGCGCGTGCCGCCAATGCCGGCCGCAGCTGGCGCCGCCACCTGCCCCCGGCCCTGCTCTTCCTCGCCTGTTCGGTGCTGGTGTTCGCCGCGGCGCGCCCGGTGGCGCGCGTGACGCTGCCCTGGTCGCGCAGTTCGGTCATCCTGGCCATCGACGTGTCGCTCAGCATGCGCGTGAACGACGTCAAGCCGACCCGGCTCGAGGCGGCGCAGCAGGCGGCCAAGGCCTTCCTGAAGGACCTGCCCAAGGGTGTCGAGGTCGGCTTGGTCACCTTCGCGGGCAGCAGCCAGGTGGCGCAGCGCCTCACGCTGGAGCGCGAGCCGCTGGTCGCCGCCATCGATGCCTTCCAGATGCAGATCGGCACCGCCGTGGGCAGCGCCATCGTGGTATCGCTGGCGGAGCTCTTCCCCGACCACGGCCTCGACGTCGGCGACATGACCTTCGGCAGCCGCAAGCAGTCGCGCAGCATCGACAACGCCGGCAAGCCGCCGCCCAAGCCGATCACGCCAGTTGCGCCGGGTTCGTACAAGTCGGCCGCCATCATCCTGCTGACCGACGGCCGGCGCACGACCGGCGTCGACACCTTGACGGCGGCGAAGCTCGCGGCCGATCGCGGCGTGCGGATCGACGTCGTCGGGCTCGGCACGGTGGATGGCGCGGCCGCCACGCCCGAAGGCCTGCCGATCTACATGCAGCTGGACGAGCCGACGCTGCGCGAAGTGGCGCGCATGACGGCGGGCGAATACCACCAGGCCGGCAGCGCCGAGAAGCTGCGCAGCGTCTACGAGCACCTCGGCTCGCGGCTGCAGGTGCAGACGCGCGAGCAGGAGGTGACGGGCTTGTTCGCGCTGGCTGCGCTGCTGCTGGCCGTCGCGGCCGGCACCCTGTCGGTGCTCTGGTTCGGGCGCTCGATCGGGGCCTGAGCCCCGTCAGAACAGCATGGGCTCCTGCGGCGGCGGTGCCGGGGGCGTGCGCGGCGGCAGCGGCGCCGGCGTGGCATCGAGCGCGCCCTCGTACATCTGGAAGAAGCCGGATGCGGCCGCCACGTCGCAATCGAGCCAGGCGTCGTAGTCCGACTCGTCCAGGACGATGGGCATGCGTTTCTCTTCGCCGGGCTTGTGGAAGCGCGAGTACAGGGGATGCGCGTCGCAGTTCATCGTGAGCATCGCGAAGGTCCACGACTTGCGGCCGTCGGGCGCGGTCCATTCGCGGTAGATGCCGGCAACGCCCATGGGCACCATTCCGGGCCGCGTCACGCCCCAGCGCACCGGCCGCCCGCCTTCGGGCGGGTAGTAGGGCTCGAACAGGACTTCGGCCGGCACGATGCAGCGCCAACCCCTCCTCCAGCTTTCACGGAAGCTCGCGAGCTGGTGCACCGTCTCGCTGCGCGCGTTGTAGGTGCGGCGGCCGTATGCCACCTCCTTGGCGAAGCCGGGGACCAGCCCGTAGTGCCCGGTCTCCACCACGCGCTGGTGGCCCGAGCCCGGATCGGCCTTGCGGATGAAGGGCGCCAGGCCCGTCGGCCAGATCTCGGGCGGCAGCTTCGGGTCCTCGCGGAAGACACCGAAGAAGTGGAGCAGGCGCTCCTGCGAGCTGACGGCGACGTAGTTGCTGCACACGGCCCGATTCTGCCTTGCCCCGCATGGGAAAATCCCGGCGTGCCCGAGAACGACTTCCGCCTGCCCTACCTGCAGGGCTATCCGCCCGAACTGCTGGAGCAGGTGCGCAAGCTCGTCACCGAAGGCCGCCTGGCCGAAGTCGTCGCCAAGCGGCACCCGGAGCCGCACGACATCCGCAGCGAGCGGGCGCTCTACGACTACGTCAACGACTTCAAGACGCGCTACCTGCGCAGCGCGCCGCCGCTGGCGAAAGTGGCCTACGACCCCAAGCTGCACATCCTGAAGAACGTGCTGGGCACCCACAGCACGGTGTCGCGCGTACAGGGCAACAAACTCAAGGCCAAGCGCGAGATCCGCATCGCCACGCTGTTCAAGGAGGCGCCGGCCGACTTCCTGCGCATGATCGTCGTGCACGAGCTCGCGCACCTCAAGGAGCGCGAGCACGACAAGGCCTTCTACGCCTTGTGCGCGCACATGGAGCCGGAGTACCACCAGCTGGAGTTCGACCTGCGCCTGTGGCTGACGGCGCAGGACCTGGCCTAGTCGCCTAGGCGGCCGTGTGCCGCGGCAGCACCAGCCGGAAGATGGTGGCGCCCTGCGCGGAGTCCACCTCGAGGTCGCCGCCGTGCGCCTGCGCGATGGCCTTGGCGATGAAGAGCCCCAGGCCCAGTCCCTGGCCGCGGCCGCCGTGGTGGCGGCCCGAACGGAACGGCTCGAAGAGCTGCGGCAGCACCTCGAGCGCAATGGCGCCTTCGTTGCGCACCTCCACGGACACGCGCTCGGCGTCGCCGGTCAGGCGCAGGTTCACCGGCGAGCCGGGCGTGCCGTGCTGCACGGCATTGGAGGCGAGGTTGGAAATCGCCTGCAGGATGCGCTGCTCGTCCCACGCACCCTCGCCGTCGACCTGGCATTCGAACGTGACCAGGCGGTCGGTCGCGATGCCCCGCACCTCCTCGATGATGTGCTGGCAGACCTTGCGCATGTCGGTGGGGGCGGGGTGGACGGAGATGCCTTGCCCTTCGCGCTCGCGCGACAGGTCCAGCAGGTCGCCGACGATGTGGCGGATGCGGCTCACGGCCCGCGTGACGTTCTCCGCCTGCTTCCTCACGGCCGGCGTCGCATCCGGCACGCGGCCCAGCATGTGCGCGGCCAGCTGGATGGTGTTGAGCGGGTCGCGGATGTCGTGGCCGACGATGGCGAGGATCCACTTCTCGAAATCGCGCGCCAGCTCCAGCTGCTCGCGGTCGTGCTGCTGCTGCGCGTCCTGCGCCTTGCGGCGCTGGTCCACGTCGACGCAGCTGCCGATGAAGCCCGCGAACGCACCGCTGTCGTCGGTGTAGGGCACGCCGCGGTCGAGGATCCAGCGGTGGCTGCCGTCCCGGCAGCGCAGGCGGTACTCCATCTCGAAGGCCTGGCGCCGCTCGAAGTGGTCCAGGTAGAGGGCCAGGCAGCGCTGGAAGTCCTCGGGATGCACGCCCTCGGCCCAGCCGTCACCCAGCTCCTGCGCCATGGTGCGGCCGGTGTAATCGAGCCAGGTCTGGTTGAAGTAGTCGCACTTGGCGTCCAGCCCCGCGCGCCAGACCATCACCGGCGCATGCTCGACGAGCAGGCGGTATTCGGTGGCGCCGAGTGCGCGGTCCATCGGACGACTATGCGCCATCGTGCTCGTCTTTGGCAAGCCGTTATGCAGCCGCAGCCGGCCGAGCGCTCCGCGCCCAGCGCCGCGCGAACCGCGCCGCCGGGCCGGGCGGGCGCAACGCATTCGTCACCGGTCCGCAGGTGGTCGACCGCTCGTTCCAGGTCATGGGCGAATGCGCCCGCGCGCAGTGGGACCGCTTCCGGCTGTGATCCGCTAGCCGGCCGCGGCCAGCAGGCTCGCGAAGCGGGCCATGTCGACGTTGCCGCCACTGAGCAGCACGCCGACCTTCCTGCCCTTCAGCTCGCCCTTCATGCGGCGCGCCGCGGCGAAGCCGAGGCAGCCCGTGGGCTCCACCACCAGCTTCATGCGCGAAGCCAGGAAGCCCATGCAGTCCACCAGCTCCGCGTCGCTGGCGGTGAGGATGTCCGTCACGTCGCGCTGGATGAGGGGAAAGGTGATCGCGCCCAGGTGCTGGGTCTGCGCGCCGTCGGCAATCGTCTTGGGCACCTCGATGTTGACGATGGCGCCCTTGCGGAAGGACTGCTGGCCGTCGTTGCCGGCTTCCGGTTCCACGCCGTAGATGCTGCAGTCGGGCGCCAGCGCGCGCAGCGCCAGCGCACTGCCCGAAAGCAGGCCGCCGCCACCGAGCGGTGCGAAGAAGGCGTCGAGCGGACCGACTTCCTCGACCAGCTCCTTGGCCGCCGTGCCCTGCCCCGCCAGCACGTCGGCGTGGTCGTAGGGCGGGATCAGCGTGAGGCCGTGCTTGTCGGCCAGCTCGCGGCCGATCTGTTCGCGGTCCTCGGTGTAGCGGTCGTAGAGGACGACCGTGCCGCCGTAGCCCTTGGTCGCAGCCACCTTCGCGGCGGGCGCGTCCTTCGGCATCACGATGGTGGCCGGGATGCCCAGGATGCGCGCCGACAGCGCGATTGCCTGCGCGTGGTTGCCCGAGGAAAAGGCCACCACGCCCAGCCGGCGCTGCTCGGGCGTGAACTTCGCCAGCGCGTTGAAGCCGCCGCGGAACTTGAAGGCGCCCATGCGCTGCAGGTTCTCGCACTTGAAGAAGACCTGCGCGCCGAACTGCTCGTCGACGGTGCGCGAGGTGAGCACCGGCGTCTTGTGGGCGTGGCCCTGGATGCGTTCGGAAGCGGCGACGACGTCGGCGTAGGTGGGTAGGGGGTTCATCGGGAAGGATTTTGCAGCTTTTAGCGCTGCACCTTCCAGATGCCTCCCGCCTCGAAGCGCTTCACCCCCGGATCCTGCACCTTGAAGTCGACCTCGACCTCGTCGCCCGCCTTGACCTCGTCGAAGTCGAAGATGTCGCCGTCGACGTGCACGAGGCCCGTGCGGCCCTCCTGGTCGCGCAGCTGCAGCGTCTCGTCGCCGCTGTCGACGCTCACCACGGTGTAGATGCCGGGCATGGCGCCGCCGGCCACGCCGTCGCGCCAGTCGAAGCGTCCCGGCGCCAGCGGACGGATCGGCCGCGCGATGGGGTGCGCGGGGCGCTGCGCCCAGGCACCGACGGTGCCCAGCATCGCCAACGTGGACAGGAAGATGCGTCGCTGCAGCATGGCGACGATGGTTCCCGGCGCGCGCCGCCCCGGGAATTGGACCAAGGTCCCATCCGCGCAGCGTTCCGGCCTTCGAACCATGGGAGCGGGCGATTCTGCTAGAAAGGGCACAACCGCCGCCACCTGCATGACCGACCTGCTTGCCTCCACCCTGCTTGCCGCCCTGCCCGGACTGAAGGTCGAACGCGCCGAGCTGGCGGGCATCCGGCTGGCCGGTCCCTTGCAGCTCACCCCGCAGGCCGTCGGCGAACTGCAGGCCGCCGCGTGGTCCCTGGCGCCGCTGGCCGAGGCCAACGGCGAGATCCGCGCGCGGATCACCGACGCGCAGCTGTTCTTCGATGCGGACGTGAACGTCCCCATCCGCCAGGGCCGCATCGATTTCGACGACGCCAGCGTGGCCCACGTGGGGCCGGATTCGCGCATGGGCGCGGCGCCCGAGGGCGTCTACGTGGATGCGGCGAACGGCCGCAGCTACCTGTACCGCTTTCCGCAGACGCCCATGCCCGGCGTCGAATACGAGAAGCGCGCCGCCTTGCTGGGCCCTTGGGTGTCCGACCGCGGCAAGCTGGACCTGCAGCCCTTTGCCGAGGCCCTGCTGCACCAGGGCCGCAGCAGCCCGGGCCTGGGCTTCAGCGAGCAGACGCTGAGGCTGCTGGCGCGCACGGCGCTGCAGGGCGAATTGCGGCTGGGCGACGGACCCTTCGCCGTGCCGGGCCTGCAAGGTGAGCTGTTCGGCCGCGCGGAAGGCAACAACACGATTCGCCCTTATTCCGCAGCGGTCGACCGCGGCGTGGCCTTCGAGCTGCCGGCCTTCGCACTGCGCAAGGCCGTGGTCACGGCGGAGGGCACGCAGCTCGCGTGCGACGAGATCACCGGTGCGCTGTCGCTGCAGTTCGTGTTGGAGGGTCCGCGGATCGGCTACGTGCTTGAGATTGCCAGCGTGAAGCTCAAAGGCCTGAGCTACGCGGCTCTGACGGCCGCGTAGTTGCGCAGCCGCGTCATGGAGGCACGACCCGCAGGTTGAGCTGCCTGGCCAGCGCGCGGTACTTGTCGGCGCTTTGTTCGACGAACTTGTCGAGCGCGGCGCCGCTCAGGGTGAAGGGGTACATGCCGGACTGCTCGCGCAATTGCGCGAAGCCGGGGCTGGCGGTGGCGCGGTCAATGGCAGCGACCCAGGCCCTGTAGTCGGCATCCGGGACGCCTGGACCGAGGTAGAGACCGCGGACGATGGGCCACACGAGGTCGAGCCCTTGCTCGCGTGCGGTCGGAGCGGACGCGAACGGCGCGGCCAACCTGCCCTCCGAAAGCACCGCAATGATGCGTACTGCGCCGGGCTCCTTCAGCAGCACCTGCCGCACTTCCGATGCGTCGCCTGCGAACACGTCGACGTGACCGCCCCGCAATGCGGCCAGCGCCTCGCCCCCGCCCTCGAAAGAGACGAAGCGCATGGAACGATGGTCGCGGCCCGCGCCTCGCACGAGCAAGGCGGCCTTGACCCAGTCCTGGCTGCCCACGGTGCCGCCCGCGCCGAACACGACCCGCCCCGCGTCCTTGCGCAGCGCCGCCAGCAGATCCTGCAGGGAGACGATGGGAGAGCCGTTGCGCACGGCAATGACACCGTAGTCCGTGCCGATCGCCGCCAGCCAGCGGACATCGCCGGGCTTGTGGGGGCCGAACTTGCCTTGCACGAGGTTCAACAGGGAGCCGCTGGAGAAAGCAACAAGGACATTGGGATCGGACATGTTCTGGCTGACCGCTCGGTCGAAGGCGACGGCACCTATGCCCCCCGGCATGTAGGTGATCCGCATGTCGGCCCCGCGCTCGGCACGTGCAGCCCGCAACATGTCCCTGGCAAGGTGGCAGGTCATGTCGAACCCTCCGCCTTGCTTGGCGGGGACGACACACTCCGCTGCCTCGGCGGCGGCAGATGCCGGTGCGCACGCGAGCAGCATCGCCGCAGCGGCGGCCGCTCGCAGGATGTCGAGGCCTTTCATCGTGGAGCCTCTGCAAAGGTCGGCGCGGTTGCGGCGAAACCGCGCGGCCACCAGATGGAAGCGGACAGGCCGCGCCCCGCTGCCCGGGGTTCCAGGCGAAGGACGCCTCCGTGGCGCTGGGCAATGGAGCGCGCGATCGCCAGTCCGAGGCCCGACCCGGACTTCGTGCTGTTGACGCCACGCCTGAAGCGCACGCCCAGGGTCTGCCGCTCCTCTTCGCTCAAGCCCGGACCGTTGTCTTCCACGTTCAGGCTCCAACCCAGTTGATCGGCTGCAGCGGACACGGTCACCCGCCCGCGTTCGGGGACGTAGACGATCGCATTGGCAACCAGGTTGGCGAGCGCTTCCCGCATCAGCGAGCGATCCGCGGTGGCCGGCTGGGAGGCAGCTTCCACGCCCAGGTCGATCTGGCGGGCCCGTGCCTGGGGCAACAGGTCGACCGCGACCTCCTGCACCAGCTCGCGCAAATCCAGGTCGCCCACGCGCAGCTGCACGGTATCGCTGCGCGCGAGCGTCAGCAGCTGCTGCGTGCTGCGGGTGGCGCGGGCGAGCTCCTCGCGCGCGGCCTCCACCGCCGAACGCACGCCTTGCTGGTCCTGCTCCCGCAAGGCGTAATCCATCTGCATCTGCAGGGTCGTCAGGTGGGTGCGCAACTGGTGGGACGCGTCGTCGAGGAAGGAGCGCTGTTGCGTCACCAGTTCGCGCGTCCTCGCCATGTGGTGGTTCACGGCCTGCACCAGGGGCCGCACGTCGGCGGGCAGGTCGGTATCCTCCAGCGGCGTCAGGTCGCTGCCCTTGCGGGCCGCGACCTCTTTCCCCAGCCTTGCGAGCGGACGCACCGCCAGCGACACCGCCGCCGTGGCGCACAGCATGGTCAAGGCAAGGATCACCGCGTCGCGTGCGGCAGCGCGAACGACGAACGAGCGCGTGAACTCCTGCCGCGATTGCGTGCTTTCGGCGACCTGGATCATCACGTACTTGGCCGCGGACTGCGCCACCGGCCGGTCCAGCTCCCTCAGGTAAGCCGCGACGCGAACCGGCTCCCGAAAATAGGTGGCGTCATAGAAGACCGGCGTGCCCGGATTCAACTTGTCCGGGGGCTCGGGCAGGTCCGCGCTCCCGAGTTCCACCAGGCCATCGGACGTCGCCACCCGGAAGTACACCTGCCCGCTGGCCGTCAGTTCGAAGAACTCGAACATGCGGTAAGGCAGTTCCACCGACAGGCCGCCGGACTGCGTGGAAATGTTGGAGTCGATCGACTTGACGGCGCCGAGCAAGGAACGGTCGTAAGCTGCGTTGGCCGCTGCCACGGCGTCCACGTCGGTGATCCTCAGTTCGACCAGGGTCACGATGGCGAGCATCGGCAGCAAGAGCAGGAAGATACCCCTGCGCAGGCTAAGGCGCTTCAGATGCTTCCAGCGCATAGCCTAGCCCCCGCAAGGTGACGATCTGCACCCCCGAGCCCTCCAGGCGCTTGCGCAGCCTGTGCACCATCACTTCGATGGCCTCGGGGTGGATGTCCTTGTCGTCGGAGAAGATGCGTTCGGTGATCTGCTGCTTGGACAAGGGCTCGCCGCTGCGCTGGACCAGCACGCGCAGGACCGCGTATTCCCGCGGCGTGAGCTGCAGCGGTGCCGAGCGCAGGGAGAATTTCTTGGTGGTCGTGTCGTAGACGAGGGGCCCGCAGGCGAAGCGGGAGCTCTCGACGCCGCGCGCCCTGCGCACCAGCGCATTCAGCCTGGCCTCCAGTTCGGCAAGCTCGAACGGCTTGGCCAGGAAGTCGTCCGCGCCTTCGTTGAGCGAGCGGACCTTGTCGGCCAGCGAGTCGCGGGCCGTCAGGATCAAGGTGGGCAGCCGGCTTCCCCCGGCGCGCAAGGCGCGCAGCACCTCGTAGCCATCCATGTCCGGCAACCCGAGGTCGAGGACCAGGGCGTCATGGTCGCCCTTGGCCAAGGCGCGCTCCGCCATCCGCCCGTTGTCCACCCACTCCACGACGATGCCCACGCGCTCGAGCGCCCGGCAGAGCCAGGTGCCCAGGGTGTGTTCGTCTTCGGCCAGGAGGACTCGCATGGTCTTTTGGTGCGTCGCCGTTGCTACGCCGCGGCACCCGGTCTCAATCCGGTTTGATCCTGGCGCGCTGCACGACGGTTTTCCAGCGATTCTGCTCCGCGGCGATGAACTGGGCGAACTGCGCCGGGCTGCCCCCGATCGGTTCGGCGGCGTCGCCGTGCAGCCGTTCCACCGCGGCGGGAATTTTCATGGCCTTCGCGATTTCGACGGCGAGCCGTTCGACGTTGGCCTGCGGCATCGACGCCGGCGCCAGCATGCCGTACCACTGCGTCATTTCGAACCCGGGGAAACCTTGCTCCGCCACCGTGGGAAGGTCGGGAAGCTGGGCCAGGCGGCGCGTCGAACCCGTCGCGATGCAGCGCACCTTGCCGGCCTTGATCTGCGGCAGGATGGCCGAGGCGCCCACCGCTGCCGCCTCGAGCCGGCCGGCAAGCAGGTCGGTGAGTTGGGGTCCGGTACCGCGGTAAGGCACGTGCAGGAGGAAGACCCCCGAGGCCATCTTCAGGTACTCGAAGGCCAGGTGCCCCGCGCTTCCATTGCCGGCGGACCCATAGCTCATCTGGCCCGGCCTGGCCTTGGCCAAGGCCAGGAATTCCTTCAGGTTGCGCGCCGGCACGTCGGGATTCACCACGTACAGGCTCGGCACCTTCGCCAGCAGGCTGACGGGCTTGAAGTCCTTGTTGGCGTCGTAAGGCAGCTTCTCGTACATGTAGGGGTTCACGGCCAAGGTGCCGATGTGCCCCAGGATCACGGTGTGCTGGTCGTCGGCGCGAGCGACCTCGCTCATGGCGATGTTGCCCGAGGCGCCGGGCTTGTTGTCGACGAAGACGTTCTGCCCGAGCGACTTCGACAGCTCGCCCGCGACCGAGCGAGCGATGATTTCGGAACTGCCCCCTGGGGCGAAAGGGACCACGAAGCGGATCGGCTTGCTCGGCCAGCCGGGCTGGGCCATGGCGAGCGAAGGGGCGCCGAGCGAGGCGGCAAGCGCGGAAGCACCTGCGAGGAAGTGCCGGCGGGTGGGAGTGGACATGGATTCTCGGATCGGTTGGAGATGGGCCGGCCCCGCGCATTCGCAGGGCCGGGAAACAGGGGACTGGGCGCCTTCAAGGCGCCAGCCACCGCATCAGTCGTAGGTGCACTCGAGCGCGCCGGCACGCGGATTGGCGAACTGCGTTCCGGGGCCCGGGCCTTCCGCCGGCAGGCCGTACGCCGCCTTCATGGCCGTGTTCGGCGTCGTGCGCAGGCCCTTGCTGTCGTAGATCCACGCATCCCAGTAGTTGGTGGGATAGACCTGGGGCACGCCAAGCGCCACGAGCAGCTGCTTCAGCTTCGGCTGGTCATCCGGGTTGTACGCATAGTGCATCCCGTAGCGCAGGTTGAAGTTCACGCCGTTGGCCGCGCGGGCATCCAGGTGATGCGGCATGAACGTCTTGACGCCATACGCCGGAATCACCGTGCGGGCCTGGTACACCATCCGCGACTCGGGGCCGCCCTGCCAGATCTCGAAGCCGGTCAGCTTGGCATCCTTGAGCGCCGCATTCAGGTTCTGCAGTGGCGAGCCGTAAGTGACGGTCGTGGTCACGCCGTTGCTGACCGACGTGACGACACGCGGCGTCGTCAGGTCCGGGCCACCCGCCCCACTGTCCGAAGTGAACCAGCTGAGGACCTTCCCGTCCTTCGTGCGCACCGTGAACAGGAAGCCGAAGGTCTCCGGGGTGCCGGTGCCGTTGCTGAATTCGTTGCATTCGACGCTGTGCACCCAGCGCACAGCCCTCACCTCGGCAAAGTCGCTGAGCTTGATGACTTCGCCGCCCTTGAGCCCCACGCACTGCGCTGCCGGAATGCCGTAGGTCGCCACCAGGGTCGTGCAGGCGGCGGGCGGTGCATACACCATCTTCCCCGTCTGCTTGGCCCACTCCGGCAGCTGGACGGAATGGTCGGGGTGCACGTGACCGAGCAGGATCACGTCGATCGACAGCGCCGTGGTGGGCGTGCCGCCCGGGCCGCTCTTGATCGCGGTGAGCGCGGTGGTGACGCTGCCCGCGCGCGGCGTGCTGCCCGAGTTGACCACTTCGCCATCGAGGAGCACCCCCTTGTCGCCGATCTGGTAGTGCCAGTTGGTGATGCCGAACCAGGTCATGCGCACGTTCTCCGGCGCATTCGCCAGGGGATCGGGAGGAGGCGGAGCCGAATTGCCGCCACCGCAGGCGGCAAGCAGGGTGACAAGCGCGAGTGCCGCCAGATGTCTCATCCAGTTTTTCAATGTCATGGTGTCCTCGGGTTGAAAGCTGTTCCTGGTGGCACGTGCGATGCGCGCTCCTGCAGGACGGGCGGACGATACGGAAACCGCGCTTTCAGTCGGCTTTCAAAACACACTAGGGATAACGCGGACCTGCGGCTGGAATCGGTGGCGCACGCTACGAGTCCCTGCGCAGCACCCGACCCATGAACCTGCTTCCTCGTCATCCAGCCTTTCGATCGTCGTTGGTGCTCGCCACCATTGCTGCCGCCCTGGCCACCGCATGCTCGGTGCAAGAGCCGGCGGCCGTATCGATCGCGAGTCCCACACCGGTCGTCACGCAACGCCCGCTGGCCGTGGCGCAACACGCGTCGCCCGCCCCGGCACCAGCGAGATTCCTTCTCACCGGGGTCGTCGCGATGGCGGGTCACCCGGGGCAGGGCATGGCCTTGGTGTCCGTCGATGGGCAACGCGAACAGGCGGTCCGCGCAGGGGCAGTCCTGGCCCAAGGGTGGACCTTGCACGAAGTGCATGAAGAGCTGGCTCTGCTGCTCTCGGCAGATGGCGGCCGCCAGGTGCTGCACGTGGAAGCGCGCGCGCCTGCTCCGACCGGGTCCGTCGGCCACCAACGGCAGGAGCCTTCCCTGCCCGCAGCCTCGCTCGCCAAACCGGCGGAAGTTCCCTCTGCGCTGGCAGTGGAACTGGCAAACCGTGAAATGAGCGCGCCCGCCAGCGATTGATTCGCCGCGGCCGCGCTTGCGGCGTCCATGCGTCGGAATCAACGCACACACCCTCGGCCTGCGCACTGCTGCCGCCCGAGTGCGCGGAGGGCTCAAATGACTCCAGAGCGGGAAGTTTCCGCATAGGAGTACCTCATGAAGAAGTTCATCTTGTCGGCCGTCGCCGTGGGCGCACTGGCCATCGGCGGCGTCGCGCAGGCCGACGTGATCGACAGCGTTGGCAACACCATCTCGCGCATCTTCGGCGTGCCTTACGACGCCAGGCCGGCCGGCTCCGCGCCCATCGTCAGCGGCGTCTACACGGACGCCTACGGCCATCGCTTCGGATACGACGCCGCGGGCCGGCAGGTTCCCCTCGACCAGTACGGCAGCTATCGCGACCAATGGGGCCGCACCGTCTACCTGGGCGCCAACAACCAGCCGCTGTACACCGAACAGAACGGCCAGCTGGTTCCCTACGGCCCCGTGTCCGGCCCGTACGCCTTGGGCCCGCAGTACGACCGCGACGGCGACGGCATCCCGGACGGCTACGACCGCTACCCGAACGACTCGCGCTATCGCTGACGCGCCCCGGCCGCTGCAAGGCTTGACACTTAGGTGCTAGCTGCAGCGGCCGAGTGTTGCGGATCCTCCGCAGATCGACGTCTCCCCCGCCTGAATCCCGCCGGACTCGCGCCGCGCGCGGCTATCCTCTGCGTCCAAACGAGAGGAGAAAAATCATGTTCATCTGGGGAGCCAAAGGGGTGGTGGCCGATCTGGGACACCAGGGCGACCGCCCGTGTCCGACCTGCGAGAAGGAGCGTCCCTTCCACCTGATGCTGCAGTACACGGCGCGGCACTTCTGGTACGTCTTCAAATGGGTCACCGGCAAGCAGTACGCCAGCGTGTGTGCCGTCTGCCAGCGGGGCCAGCGGCTCGACACCAAGACGATCGAGGCCAAGCTGCCCAAGCCGCCGATTCCCTTCGCCACGCGCGGAAGCTGGATGATCCTGGTGGGCCTGCTCGCCATCGCCGCCGTGTTCGGGGTGATCGACGACACCAGCCGCAGCTCGAGCCGCGAGACCTACCTGGCCACGCCGGCCAAGGGCGACCGGTACGTGGTGAACGTCGCCGGCCTGATGCAGTCGCCGCAGTCCAAGTACCTGTACACCATCCTGCGCGTGCGCGAGGTCAAGGCGGATGGCGTCGAATTCGATGCGGCGACCTGGTTCTACCCAGGCGCCTCGGGACCGAACAAGGACATGCGCGACGGCAAGCTGGACCAGCCGGGTTACTTCAGCCCGACGCCGATCGTCCTCTCGCGCGACAAGATCGCGCGCCTGCACGCGGACCACGCCATCCACTCCATCGACCGCGCACCCGGCCCGGGCCTGGGCTCCTGAGAATCCGGGCCGATCGCAGCACGCAGTCCGCGCGCTGCGAGAGCGCTGGCAACGGCGGTCACGAGCAGCATCGCGGCCAGGTGAAGGCCCACCGCGGCCAGCACCAGCAGCACGGAGCCTGACAGGGCGATCTCCTTGCCCGGCATGCCGCTCGCGCACAAGGGCAGCAGCGCCGGCACCAGCATCCAGCTGGCGCCGTGCGCCATGGCCACGATGAAGGCCCACACGCCGAGTCCCACATGATCGGCCGGGCGGCCGTGGACGTGCACCGCCACCACGGCCAGCAGCAAGACCACCGCCACGCCCTGCACGACCAGCGGACTGAACTCGCGCCCGAAGGCCAGCGCCAGCGGCACGGCGGCCGCCACGACCAGCACCGACAACGCATTGCCGACGGCGATCGGCACCAGCGCGCGCAGCAGGCACGTGCCTCCTTTGCGTTCACGCCACGCCACGATGCCCCAGCCCGCCAGCGGGTTCAGGCCATGCAGCGCCCCGGACGCCGCGACGGCGAGCCAGGGCCACAGTGCCTGCGAAGCCGCCACGTCCTCAGTCCGCGCAATGCGGGCAGGCCGCGGCCGGCACCGCCACCTTCTCGGGCGCGGGCTGGTACGTCTGTCCCGCCTCGTAGCGGTCGTGATGCCGCACCCACTCCATCTTGTAGAAGGTGTCGCGCTCGTTGCGCCCTTGCGGCGTGAGGTCCATCAGCGTGTAGGCGCCCATCATGGCTTCCACGCCGCGGCCGAAGGTGCTGTAGGTGTGGAAGACGGCGCCAGCGTCGTCGCGGGCGAACACGCTGATGCCCGGTGCTTCCTCCGCCGGGAAATAGCCCTTGCGGTAGTTGTAGTCGACCTCGCCGCCGGCGAGCTCCTCCGGCGTGAAGCTCACGCGGAAGTCGAAGTTGAAGTCGCTGCCGTTCGACGACACCCAGTCGAACTGCCAGCCCATGCGCTCGCGAAAGCGCTGGATGTCGGCCAGCGGCGCGCGCGAAACGGCGACGAAGCGGATGTCGCGATGCGCGAGGTGCACGTTCATGCCGTCCATGTGGTCTGCCATGTACGAGCAGCTGGGGCAGCCCTGCTCCCAGCCCGGGCCGAACATGAAGTGCTGCACCAGCAGCTGGCGCTTGCCTTCGAAGACCTCGGCGAGCGTGCGCGGGCCGGCCTGCGTCGCGAAGACGTAGTCCTTCTCGACGCGGCGCCACGGCAAGGCGCGGCGCTCGCTCGCGACCTGGTCGCGCAGGCGCGTGAGTTCCTTCTCGCGGGCCAGCAGCTTGCGGCGCTCTTCGGTCCAGAGCGAGTCGGAAGCGATGCGGTGCGGGGTCTGGGTGGTCATGGTGACTCCTGGTTGTGCATGCGGCGGCCCGACCCGGGCCGGGCCGCATGCGTTGCGAAAAAGGATGGGACTAGCGCGCGGACTTCGGCTTGCGCACAGCCCGCAGCTTGCCGCTGCCGCCGCCGCCGCAGTACAGGAGATCGGCGCCGTCGGACTCGAGTCCGCTCACGAAGGCACCCGCGGGCATCCGCAGGCGCTCCAGCACTTCGCCGCTGCGCGGCTCCACGCGGCGCAGCTCGCTCTCGTCGCCCTCCCGGGTGGCGTGCCAGAGCTCGCCGTCGACCCAGGTGACGCCGGTGACGAAGCGGTTGGATGCGATGGTGCGCTGGATGGCGCCGGTTTCCGGATCCACCTGGTGGATCTGGCGACCCCGGTAGTTGCCGACCCAGAGGCTGCCTTCGGCCCAGGTGAGGCCCGAGGCGCCGTCCGCGGCCGGCGCGGGAATCGAGGCCAGCGTCGCGCCGGTGGCCGGGTCGATCTTCTCGATGCGCCCGCCCGCGATCTGCCACAGGTGCTTGCCGTCGAAGGCGGTGCCGGCGTCGCAAGCGTGCGGCAGCGTGCGGACGACCTCGCCCGTGCCCGGCTCGATGGCCAGCAGCTGCTCGCCGGTCGCCGCCCAGACGTGGCGGCCGTCGTAGCTCACGCCCGCCACGCCCTTGCTGCCGCCGAAGGGGCCGTACTCGCGCACGACCTCGGCGGTCGGTGCGGGCTTTTCCGTTGTGGTGTTCATCGCAGGTCCTTCTTGCGCCGTTCCGCGGCGCGATGGAAAGGACTCTACGCGCCGGCCAGCGAAGCCGGGAGTAACAAGATTGTCGTGAAATCCACCAGCGGCGGCGCGACCCAGCGCTGCGCGCGCGAGCGCCCCACGCTGCGCACCTGGCCGGCGGCTTCCAGCTCGGAGAGGGCGCGCTGCACGGTGCGCTGGCTGGCGTCCAGCGCCAGCGCCAGCGCGGAGGTCGACCAGGCCGCGCCGTCGGACAGCAGCGCCAGCAACGAGGCTTGCTCGCCGGCGATCGGAGGTGCCAGCAGGACGACCTCGGCCGGCGCGCGCAAGCTGAAGCCGCGCGGCGTGGCTTCGATGGCCGCGATGCCTTTGAGAAGCGCACGCAGCCGGCCCAGTTCGACCCGCAGCCGCGCGCGATGGGTTTCGTCGGGCCGCCGGGTGCGGAAAGCCGTGGCGATCAAGGCATCGCGATCCGCGTCGTGCGGCCAGGCTTGCGCGAGCGACTGCGCCAGCGCGAACAGGATGGGCCGGCGTGCCAGCGGCACCCAGGAGCCGCCGGCCGCGACGCCGCGCCTGCAGGCGTCGAGCACCAGCGCACCCGAGGCCAGCAAGGCCTCGACCTCCTCCAGCTGCAAGGGCTGCTGCGAATCGCCCGCCACGCGCCTCGCCGCGGGGCGATCCAGTGCCGAGCGCGCCTCCGCCACTTCCGCGATCAAGGCGGGGATGCCCGAGCGATAGGCGGCCTGGTGCGCGCGTGCGAGCGCCGCCTTGGCGGGCGCACAGCGCAGTGAGCTTAAGGCGAGTTCGGCGGCAGCGAGTTCCGCGACGGCGGCTTTCGCGGGGGAAAGCTGGCGCACGTCCAGTTCCCGCAAGGTGTCCGCGGCTTCGGCGAGCCGCCCGAGCAGCAGCGCCCGCCGGGCGGCCACGAGGCGCGCGTGGGCGGCATTGGCCGCATCGCCATGCTGCTCCAGCGTCCTGGCCACCGCGATCAGTTCGCGCGGCGTGCCCGCGAGTTCGCGCAGTGCGAGCCGGACTTCCGCCTCCGCCAGCACGCAACGCGCGCGCGCGAGTTCATGGCGCGGGCCGAACGCGCGCGCTGCCCGCCGCAACAGGTCGCAGGCCTTGCCGTGCTCGCCCAGCTGCGCCATCGCGATGCCGCGCAGCGCCAGCGCCGGCGGGTCGTCGCGCAGCGCCACGCCCTTGAGCGCGCCCAGCGGGTCGCCCGCGGCAAGCGCGCGGGCAGATGCGGTGAGGAGTGAGTCGAGCACTGGCCCGCGAGACTACAGCAGCGGCGCGCCCTCTTCCTTTTCGTTGGCGATCAGGAAGGCCTGCATGCCGGCCACGATGCCGCCCATGCACTGGCCGGCGGTGCCGGGGAAGCGGCCGTCGCCGGCCAGCTTCTGCAGACTTTCCGCGATGCTCAGGATGCGCGCGCGGTCCGCGCCGGAGGTGTCCAGGCCGCCCGCCAACGCGAATCCGACCGCCTGGCCGCAGCCGTCGAGGGCTTCGTTCAGCATCTCCAATGTCAATGGCGTTCCCGCCGGGACCTGGTTCATTTTCGATTCCTCCCGATGCAAAACGCCAAGCCTAGCGCGCCCGGCGGAAATTGGGTTCTGACCCCAATTAAGCGGCGGGCGCCCAGCCGGCGGCGCGCGCCTCGGCCAGGGTGCGGTCCAGCGCCTCCCGCACCAGGGCCATCATGTCGTCGATCTGCGCGCGGGTGATGACGAGCGGTGGCGCGACGATCATGCGGTCGCCGACGGCGCGCATCACCAGGCCGTTGTCGAAGCAGTGCCGGCGGCAGACGAGGCCGATGCCGTGTTCCACCGCGAAGGCCTCGCCCGTGGGCGGATGGCGGCACAGCTGCACCGCAGCCATCAGGCCGCAGCTCTGGACCTCGGCCACGATGGGATGGTCACGTAGCGCCTCGAGCTTCTGCGCGAGGTAAGGGCCGGTGTCCTCGCGCACGCAGTCGACCAGGCCCTGCTGCGCGATCAGTTCCAGGTTGGCGAAGCCCACGGCGCAGGCCACCGGATGCCCGGAATAGGTGTAGCCATGCTCGAACTCGCCGCCGCGCTCGATCAGCACCTTGGCCACGCGTTCGCCCACCATGGTGCCGCCCAGGGGCACGTAGCCGCTGGTGATCCCCTTGGCGAAAGTCATCAGGTCGGGCCGCGTGCCGAAGGTCTCGCAGCCCCACCAGCGGCCGGTGCGGCCGAAGCCGGTGATCACCTCGTCGCTGATCAGGAGGATGCCGTAGCGGTCGCAGATGCGCTGGATCTCGGGCCAGTAGGTCGCGGGCGGGACGATCACGCCGCCCGCGCCTTGCACCGGCTCGCCGATGAAGGCCGCCACGCGCTCGGGGCCCACTTCCAGGATCTTCTCCTCCAGCCAGCGCGCGGCCACCAGCCCGAAGGCGTCGCGCGACAGCCCCTTGGCCACGCCCTCACGATGCGCCCAGGCATGCGGCTGGCCGATGTGCACGATGTCGGGAATCGGCAGGCCGCCCTGCGCATGCATCGCCGCCATGCCGCCCAGCGACGCCGCAGCCATCGTGGAGCCGTGGTACGCGTTGACGCGCGAGATGATCACCTTGCGCTGCGGCTCGCCCATCAGGTCCCAGTAGCGGCGCGCGAGCCGGATGTTGGTGTCGTTGGCTTCCGAGCCGGACCCGCTGAAGAACACATGGCGGAAGTGCGGCGGCGTGAGGGTGGCCAGGCGCTGCGCCAGCGCCGTCGCCGGCGGCGTCGTGGTCTGGAAGAAGGCGTTGTAGTAAGGCAGCGTGCGCATCTGCCGCGTCGCGGCTTCGATCAGCGCCTCCTGGCCGTAGCCCACGTTCACGCACCACAGGCCCGACATCGCATCGAGGATGCGCTTGCCCTCGCTGTCCCACACGTAGACGCCTTCGCCGCGCGTGATGACGCGCACGCCCTTGGCCGCCAGCGCTTGGTGGTCGGTGAAAGGATGCAACAGGTGGGCGGCGTCGGCCTCCTGCCACTCGCGGGTGGGGTGCTGCTCGAAAGGATGGAGTTCCACGCCGGCCCTTCAGACGTGCAGCAGCAGGTGCTCGCGCTCCCAGGGCGAGATCACCCGCATGAATTCCTCGTGCTCGAGGTCCTTGATCTCGGTGTAGACCGTCAGGAACTCCTGCCCGAGCACCTGGGCCAGGTCGGCGCAGCCGCGCAGCAGCGGCACCGCTTCGGCCAGGCTGCGCGGCAGCGCCTCGGCGCTCTGGTAGGCGTCGCCCGCGCACTCCTGCGTGGGCTCCAGCCGCTGCTCGATGCCCAGGTAGCCGCAGGCCATGGTCGCCGCCAGCGCGAGATAGGGATTGGCGTCGGCGCCGATCACCCGGTTCTCCACGCGGCGCGCCTGCGGCGTGGACACCGGCGAGCGGATGCCCACGGTGCGGTTGTCGATGCCCCACTCGGTGTTGATCGGCGCGGCGGTGAAGCGGGCGAGGCGCCGGTAGCTGTTCACGTACGGGGCGAACAACGCCATCGCCGCGGGCACGTACTTCTGCAGCCCGCCGATGTACCAGAAGAATTCGCGGCTGGGCGAACCGTCCTCGTTGCTGAACATGTTCTGCCCGGTCGCCTTGTCCACCAGGCTCTGGTGCACGTGCATCGCGCTGCCCGGCTCGCCGGCGATCGGCTTGGCCATGAAGGTGGCGTACATGTCGTGCCGCAGCGCCGCCTCGCGCACGATGCGCTTGAACAGGAACACCTCGTCGGCGATGTCCAGCGGCGCCGACGAATGCAGGAAGTTGATCTCCATCTGCCCGGCGCCCACCTCGTGGATCAGCGTGTCCACGCTCAGGTTCATCTTCTCGCAGTAGTCGTAGACATCCTCGAACAGGGGATCGAATTCGTTCACCGCGTCGATCGAATAGGCCTGGCGCGACGTCTCGGCCCGGCCGCTGCGGCCCACGGGCGTCTTCAGCGGCAGGTCCGGATCGGTGTTGCGCGCCACCAGGTAGAACTCGAGCTCCGGCGCGACGACCGGCGACCAGCCCTTGGCGTCGAACAGTTCGCAGACGCGGCGCAGCACCGAACGCGGCGCAAACGGCACGAGAACGCCATTGCGGTCATAGCAGTCGTGGATGACCTGCGCGGTGGGATCGGTGGCCCAGGGCACGATGCGCACGGTGCGCGGGTCGGCCACCAGGTGCATGTCGGAGTCGTGGCGGCTGATGACGTCGAAGAAGGGGCCGTCGCTGGGATATTCGCCGGTGACGCTCATCGCGACCACCACTTCGGGCAGCCGCATGCCGCGGTCTTCGGTGAACTTCTCGCGCGGCAGGATCTTGCCCCGGGCCACGCCCGTGAGGTCGGGCACCAGGCATTCGATTTCCGTCACCCGCCGCTCGTCGAGCCACTTCTCCAGCTCGGCGAACTGCGACTGCCGGCGCTCCTTGAGGATGCTCACGCGGTGGGCGGGATCGCTTTTGCGCATGACCCATGCTAGCCCTGCGGCAGGGATCCGGGTTGTAGGTCAAGGGCAAGTCCTGAGGCGCGAGCGTGAAACCTCGCACACGATCAGGGCTTCTGCAGCCTCATTCGACCTTGATGCCGGCCGCCTTGACGACCTGCCCGTAGCGGGCGAGGTCGCGCGCCATCTCGTCCTGGAAGCCGGCGGCGCTGCCCGGGGTGGGCTCGATGCCCAGGGTGCGCAGCTTCTCGCGCGCCTCCGGGTCCTCCAGCACCGCGTTCAGTTCGGCATTGAGCCGCGCGGCGATGGCCGCGGGCAGGCCCGCCGGCGCCAGCAGGCCGACCCACGAGTCCACCACGAAATCCGGCACGCCGGCCTCGGCAAAGGTCGGCACGTCCGGCAGCGACGAAGAGCGCTTCGCGCTGGACACGGCGATGGCGTGCAGCTTGCCGCTCTTCACGAAGCCGTGCGCACCGGCCACCGCGGTGTACACCAGGGGAATGCTGCCGCCCACCACGTCCGTCAGGGCCTGGCCGCCGCCCTTGTAAGGCACGTGCGTGAGATTGGCGCCGGTGCGCATCTTCAGCAGTTCGCCCGCGATGTGCGGGGTGCCGCCGGTGCCCGAGGTGCCGAAGGAGAGGCCGCCGGGCGTGGCCTTGGAGACCCGGACCAGGTCGGCAACGGTCTTCACCGGCGCGGCGGGATTCGCCACCAGGATCAGCGTGGCGTTGCCGATCTTGCCGATGGAGGAATAGTCCTTCAGCGGATCGAAAGGCACCTTGGCGAAGACATGCGGATTGATCACCATGGTGCCGTCGAAGGCCAGCGCCAGGGTGTAGCCGTCGGCGGGCGCGTCCTTCACCAGTGCCATGCCGATGTTGCCCGACGCGCCCGGCTTGTTGTCGACGATCACCTGCTGGCCGAGGCGCCGGCCGAGGAACTCGGCGACCACGCGGCCGCTGGTATCCGTCACGCCGCCGGGCGTGAAGGGCACGACCAGGCGGATGGGACGGGAGGGCCAGCGGTCCTGGGCGGAGGCCGGCACGGGGGCCAGGCCGAAGGCGGCCGCGGCCAGCGTGGCAAGCGCGAAGCAGCGCCGGGACGTGGGGGTCATGCTTGTCTCCTGCGGATCTTGTTCGTGGTGGGGGCAGCTTAGCAGGAGCCCTTGTCGAAAACGCCGGCCCTCGTTCGTCGTGGATGGCGGGCAGCGGCCATCCGGGCCGCGCCCCCTTGAAAGGACGATTCATGAAATTGCTGCTCACCTCGGCCGGCGTCAAGAACGCAAGCATCCACCAGGCGCTGCTCGACCTCCTGGGCAAGCCGATCGCCGACTGCCATGCGCTTTGCATCCCCACCTCCCTCTACGGCCACCCGCAGGGCACGCCGGAGGGCTCCTGGCGCTTCGTCAGCGGCCTGGAGCCGCGCTGCCCGATGGTGGAACTCGGATGGAAATCCGTGGGCCTGCTGGAACTCACCGCCTTGCCGCACATTCCACGGGAGCGCTGGACCGCCTGGGTGCGCAGCGCCGACATCCTGCTGGTCAACGGCGGCGATGCCGTGTTCCTCGCCCACTGGCTGCGGCAATCCGGCCTGGCGGACCTGCTGCCCTCGCTGCGCGACACGGTGTGGATGGGCCTCAGCGCCGGCAGCATGGCGCTGACGCCGCGCATGGGCGATGCCTTCGTGGAAATGAAGCCTTCCGTCACCGGCGACGACAAGGGGCTGGGCCTCGTCGATTTCTCCCTCTTCCCGCACCTGGACTTCCCGACCTTTCCGGAGAACGCCATGCCGTATGCGGAACGCTGGGCCGCGGCGCTGGGCAACCCGTCCTATGCCATCGACGACCAGACCGCGGTCCAGGTCGTCGACGGCCAGGCGAAGGTCATCTCCGAAGGGAACTGGAGGTACTTCGCGGGATGACGCCGCGCCGGCTTCACGCCTGCGCCGCCCTGACCTTGCCGGCCACCACCCGCACGCCGCTGGGCGCCGCGCGCCAGATCGCGAAGGCGGAAAGCAGCGAGAAGCCGATGGCGACCAGGAAGGCCAGCGTGTAGCTGCCGGTGCGGTCGTGCACGAAGCCCATGAACCACGGGCCCACGGCACCGCCGGCCAGGGCGCTGAGCATCAGCGTGCCGAAGATCGGTCCGTAATGCTTGCCCTCGAAGATCTCCGCGGGGATGGCGCCCACCACCGACGTCAGGCCGTAGCCGAGGACGCCTTGCGCCAGCACCATCGCATACAGCAGGACGACGCTAGTGTGCGCCTGCAGCGCCAGCAGCGCGGCATAGGTGATGACGAAGCCCAGGCTGCCGATCGCCCAGACGATCTCGCGGCCGATGCGGTCGGACAGCCAGCCGAGCCCGATCTGTCCCGGCACGCCGGCCAGGCTCACGGCCCCCAGCGCCCAGGCCGCCTGCGCCGGGCCGAAGCCGATCTCCGTGAGGTACTTGGTCTGGTGCACCTGCACGGCGTACCAGGAGAAGAGCCCGCCGAAGTAGGCCAGCGCGATCCACCAGAAGCGCGCCGTACCCATCGCGCGGCGCAGCGTCCAGTCGATGGCGGCCCAGGCGGGGTCGACCACGTTCGCGCGGCGGGCTTGCGTGGCGGCCGGCGTGTCCGCGTCGCCGTCGGGCGCCAGGCCCAGGTCCTGCGGCCGCTTGCGCAGCAGCAAATTCAGCGGCACCAGCACGACCAGCGTCAGCACGCCGAGCAGCGTGCAGCCGGCGCGCCAGCCGCTGCGTTCCACGAAAGCCTGCAGCGCCGGCAGCATCACGATCGAACCGAACCCCACGCCGGCAAAGGCGACGCTCATGGCGAGCGCGCGGCGCCGCACGAACCAGTTGGGCAGGAACAGCGCCTGGCCGGTGTAGCCGGTGAAGGTGGTGCCCGCGCCCACCAGCATGCCCAGCGTGAGGTAGACGTGCCAGGGCTGCGTGGAAAAGGTCGCGAGCAGCAGCCCCGCGGCGGTGGCCACGACGCCGATCTCCATGACGAAGCGCGGGCCGCGCCTGTCCATCAGCCGCCCGAGCAGCGGGCTCAGCACCGCCGACACGATGAAGCCGAAGGAGAACGCCCCCGCGGTGACGCCACGCTCCCAGCCGAACTCGTCGAGGATGGGCGGAAAGAGCAGCGAGAACGCCGTGCGCGCATTGACGCAGATCGCCATCGTCAGGAAGACGACGCCCACGACGATCCAGCCGTAGAAGAAGGGCAGCCGGCGGGCGAGCCGTTCGATCAAGTGCCGCGCTCCTGCACCTGGTCGAGCAGGCGTGCCAGTTCGCCGAGGTCGGCAGGCTTCACGAGGTAATGGTCGAAACCCGCCGCGCCGCCGCGCTGCCGGTCGTTCGCGCTGCCGTAGCCCGTGAGCGCGATGAAGGTCGCGGCCCTCGCCTGGGGTAGTTCGCGCAGGCGGCCCGCGAGCGCATAGCCGTCCATGCCGGGCAAGCCGATGTCGAGGATGAAGGCATCGAAGGCCTGGTCGCGCGCGGCCTCCAGCCCCTGCAGGGGATCGTGGGACACGCGCACCTCGTGCCCCAGGGTTTCCAGCAGCATGCCCAGCGTCGCGGCGGCGTCGCGGTTGTCGTCCACCACCAGGACCCGCAGCGTGCGCGCGGCCGCAGGCAGATGCGCCGGCGCATGCGCCGCCGACAGCGAGGGATCCACCGCTTCCAGCAGCGGCAGCGTCACGGCGAAAGCCGCGCCCAGCCCCCGGCCGGCGCTGGCGGCAAGCACACGGCCCCCATGCAGCTCCACCAGGTGCTTCACCAAGGCCAGCCCGAGGCCCAGCCCGCCCTGCGCCCGGTCGGGGGTGCGTTCGCCCTGCGTGAACAGCTCGAACACGTGCGGCAGCAGCTGCGGCTCGATGCCCATGCCGTTGTCCTCGACCCGGACCTCCACCTGCGCGCCGACCTCCATCGACAGCGACAGCGATCCGTTCGCGGGCGTGTACTTGGCCGCGTTGTTCAACAGGTTCGACACCACCTGGATCAGGCGCGCGCGGTCGCCCAGCACGTAGACGTCGCCGGACGCCATGCGCGTCGTCAGGCCGTGTCCGCGGGCCTCGATCAAGGGCCGCACCTGTTCGATCGCGTTCGCCAGCACCGCCTTCAATTCCACCGGCCGGTGCTCGAGCTCCACCAGCCCGCGCGTGACCCGCGAGACATCGAGCAGGTCGTCGACCAGTTCGGTCATGTGCCGCACCTGGCGCTCGATGATGTCGGCGCAGCGTTCGACCTTGGCGGGGTCGCCGGAGGCCGCCCGCAGCAGGTGGGCCGCGGTGCTGACGGGCGCCAGCGGGTTGCGCAGCTCGTGCGCGAGCATCGCCAGGAAATCGTCCTTGCGCCGGTTGGCGGCCAGCAGCTCGTCGCGCGTGCGCTTCTGTTCGTGGATGTCGGTGCAGGTGCCCATCCAGCGCACGATGGCGCCCTGCTCGTTGCGCACGGGCAGCGCGCGCCCGAGCACCCAGCGGTATTCGCCCGAGCGGTGCCGCAAGCGGTACTCGATCTCGTAGCTCTGCCCGGTGCGCAGGCTGTGGCGCCAGACCTCCCAGGCGCGCGGCTGGTCCTCGGGATGGAACATGCCGTTCCAGGCCTCGCCGTCGGTGGACCCCAGCGGCATGCCGGTGAACTCGTACCACTGGCGGTTGTAGTAGTCGTGGAAGCCGTCCGGCAGCGTGGACCACACCATCTGCGGCAGCGCATCGGCGATCGTGCGGAACTGCGATTCGCTCGCCCGCAGCTGCCGCTCGGCCAGCAGGCGGTCGGTCACGTCCTCGTGGATCAGCATGATTTCGGCGACCCGGCCCTGGCCGTCCGTGATGGGGCACGCCGTGGCTTCGACCCAGCGCGCCTGGCCGGGCTTGCCCAGCACCGCCGGGTCGTAGTGGATGGCCGGGATGCGCATGGCCTCGCCGGCGAAGGCGCGCCGCAGGTACGGCGTCACGCCCTTGGCCTCCAGCTGCGGGTCGGCCAGCATGTCGTATTCGCCCAGCACGAAGGCCAGCAGCGGATCGCCCTCGTGCGCACCCCACAAGTCCTGCCAGGCCCGGTTCACCATCACGGTGCGGCCATCCACCGACAGCAGCTGCACGCTGAACGGCGCTTGTTCGAAGAGGGTGCGGAATCGCTGTTCGGTGGGATCGGTCACGCCAGCATTGTGCCCACGGTGAATGCGCGCATGGCGCGCGCCCTGTCCTTCCGCCATACTCCGCCCCCAAATGAGCCCCCTTCCCACCAGCATGCAGAGATTGCCAACCGCCGTCCAGGGACTGGACGAGATCCTGTTCGGCGGCCTGTTCGCGGGAGGCGTCTACATCCTGGAGGGCCCGCCGGGCGTGGGCAAGACGACGCTGGCCAACCAGGTGGCCTACACCTTCGCCCGCAGCGACGTCCGCACGCTGTACGTGACGATGCTGTCCGAGTCGCACGCGCGCATGCTGCAGCACATGGAGGGGCAGGACTTCTTCGACCAGCAGCAGGTCAACGCGCGGGTGTTCTACATCAGCGGCTACCGGGAGCTCGAACAGGGCGGCCTCAAGGGAGTGGTCGACCTGCTGCGCGCCGAGCTGGTTCGCAACCGCGCCTCGCTGCTCGTGATCGACGGCCTGGTGGTGGACCGCGGCGTGCGGTCCGCCGACGAATCGGTGCGGCAGTTCGTGCACGAACTGCAGAGCCTGGTGAGCGTGATGTCCTGCACCTGCCTCGTGCTGACCAGCGGCGACGGCAACGCCCTCAGCGCGGAGCAGACCATGGTGGACGGGATCTTCACGTTCGAGGACCACGGCTTCCACTGGCGCGCCGAGCGCCGCATGCAGGTGCGCAAGTTCCGCGGCAGCCGGGTGATCCGCGGCAGCCACACCTTCTGCATCACGACCCGGGGCCTGCAGTTCTTCCCGCGGCTGGAGAGCCTGCCATTCGACGAAGGGCAGGCCGCGCCCGCTTCCGCGCCGGTGTCGACCGGGCTGCCCGCACTCGATGGCGTCCTACAGGCAGGCGGGCTCTTGTCCGGCACGGCCTCGGTGGTGGTCGGTCACAGTGGCGCAGGCAAGACGACCGTCGCGCTGGCCTTCGCCGCGCGCGCGACCTTGCAGGAACCCGGGCTGCTGCTGTCCTGCTCGGAATTCCCCGACGATCTCCGGCGCGTCGGGGCCAACCTGGGCCTGGCCATCGCGGAAGCGGTGGACACGGGCGCGCTGCGAATCGAGCGCCTCGGCCTCGACGACGAATCCATGGACGAAATGGGGCACAAGATCCTGCGCTTGATCGATGAATTCCAGGTGCGACGCTTGAGCGTCGACGGCCTGGCGGGCATGGCCGACACCCTGGCCTTCCCGGAACGCGGCTACCGCTTCCTGGGCCGCCTCGTCGCGGAGCTCCGGCGCCGGGGGGTCAGCTCGCTGTTCACGCTCGACCCCGCAGCCCTGTCCGTGGCCGCCGGCACCGCGCTGGCCGATGGCGTCGTCGGCTGGTTCGACAACGCCTTCACCTTCCCGCAGCCCCGACCGGAAGGCGGCGGCGCCGGCGCCCGCATGCTCGCCATCACGAAGGTGCGCGCGAGCCAGGCCAGCCAGCCCCTGGTCGACGTCGAGCTCGCGCACTCGCGCGGCCGGCCGCCGGGGCCATGACATGGTCGTCCCGATGCAACTGGTGCTGGTCGTCGAGGACGAATACGGCAACGCCGAAATCCTGCAGCTGCTGCTGGAGTCGGCCGGTTATCGCATCGCGATCGCCTCCAACGGCAAGGCCGCCCTCGAACTGCTGGAAGGCGAGAAGCCGGCGCTGATCCTGTCGGACTTCATGATGCCCACCATGAACGGCGGCGAGTTCGGGCATGCTGTGCGGCGCAATTCCGCCCTGGCACAGATTCCCTTCGTCTTCATGAGCGCCACCAGCGAGGACGTGGTGCGCGACGTCTTCCCGGACTACGACGCCTTCCTGCCCAAGCCGTTCCGCATGGAAGCGCTGCTGCCTCTCGTCGAGCGCTTCACCGCCAGCGGACGCACGCCGGCGCCGAGCAGCGAGGAAGTGGGCGAGTCCGTGCGCCAGTTGCTCAAGAGCATGCAGCTGCCGCCGGAGCAATAGGCAAGGCGATGGCCGACCGGCCGAGTTCGGGATTTCGCTGAATTGCCTTACGCAGGCGTGCCGCCCCCGCCCTTCGCATGCCGCCGGTGGTTGCACGTGCCATGGCTGATCGCCAGGTTCTCGATGTGGCTGCTGCCGCCTTCGCTCAGGGGCTTGATGTGTTCCAGCGTGGCGTCCCCGGGCGCGACGGGCTGGCCGCAGATCCAGCAAGGGACGACGCCGTGCAGCTGGCGGGCGACGGTGCGGTAGATCTTGGTGCGGGTGAGGGACAGGCTGGTCATGCGGCTGGCTGGCGGAAGTGCGCCAGCGTAGCAGCATCGCGCGTGCCACCGCCGTGGGCAGAAAGCTTTGCCGGCGTCATGTCGAAAACGGCGGGCGTCGATCGTCGTGGGGGAGGAGGGCCGCAGCGCGGCTCATCCGTTGTGTCCGTTCATTCAGGAGAACCTCATGGCTTACGTCGATGGATTCGTAGTTCCCGTCCCTACCGCCGGACAGGAGGCCTATCGCGCCTCCGCGGCCAAGGCCTGGGTGCTGTTCAAGGAGTGGGGCGCCACCCGCCACGTGGAGTGCTGGGGCGACGACGTGCCCGATGGCAAGCTCACGGACTTCAAGCGCTCGGTGCAGGCCAAGCCGGACGAGACCGTCGTGTTCTCGTGGATCGAGTACCCCTCGAAGGAGGTGCGCGACGAGGTCTACCGCAAGATGAAGGACGACCCGCGCATGAAGGACATGGACATGCCCTTCGACGGCAAGCGGATGATCTTCGGCGGCTTCCGGCCGATCTTCGACGAGCGGCCGTAATTGGGTTCTGACCCCAATTATTTTAGTCGCCCAAGGCCTTGCGCAGCGCCTCCACGCTGTACGGCTTGAGCAGCACCCTGAACTCGTCGCCGCGCATGCTGGCGGTCGCTTCCGAGTAGCCGGTGGTGAGCACCACCGGCAGGCCGGGCTGGCGGCGGCGGATCTCGCGGGCGAGCTCCAGGCCGTTCATGGGGCCGGGCATCATGATGTCGGAGAACACGACGTCGACGGCGCGCCCGTTGGCCAGGGCGCCCAGGGCCGCGGCGGGGCTCGCGGCATGCAGGACGGTGAAGCCGAGCTCCGACAGCATCTCGCGCGTGAGGGCGGCGACCTCGAGGTCGTCCTCCACCAGCAGCACGTTGCCGCCGGCGCGCGTCACGTCGGCCACCACGGGCGCGCTGGAAGCGGCCGCTGGCTCGTGCAAGGCACGCGGCAGCAGCACCGTGACGACCGTGCCCGCGCCGACCTGGCTGTCCACCGTGAGCCGGCCGCCGGATTGCTGCACGAAGCCGTAGACCTGCGGCAGCCCGAGGCCGGAGCCCTTGCCGACGTCCTTGGTGGTGAAGAAGGGTTCGAAGATGCGCGCCAGCACTTCCGGCGGCATGCCGCTGCCGGTGTCGGACACGGACAGCCGCACGAAGTTCTGCGCCGCGCCGTTGTCCCCGATTTCCACGCTGTTGCGGGCCGCGATCGTGATCGTGCCGGCAGCCGTCATGGCGTCGCGCGCATTCACGCACAGGTTCAACAAGGCCAGCTCGAACTCGCCGGCGTCGATCTCCACCGGCCACAGATCCGGCGCGATCTCCATGCGGATCTCGATGTCGCTGCGCAGCGGCCGCGCCAGCATGTCGCGCATGCCTTCGAGGCTGGCGGCGAGGTCCACCGATTCGGGGTGCAGCGGCCGCCGGCGCGAGAAGGAGAGCAGCTGGTGCGTCAAGCCGCTGCCGCGCGTGACGGCGCGGCGCATGCTGGCGTACACGCGCTGGCGCTGCTCCGGGGACACGTCGCGTTCCAGCACCTGCAGCCCGTTGGCGAACACCGCCAGCAGGTTGTTGAAGTCGTGGGCCACGCCGCCGGTGAGCTGGCCCAGCGACTCCATCTTCTGCGTATGGCGCAGTGCCTCCTCGGCGCGGCGCAGGCGCTCCTGGTCACGGTGGCGCTCGGAGACGTCGTAGACGAACTGGTAGGCCCCGATGCGCTCGCCGCCCGGGCCGCGCAGCGTGTTGTAGCGCATCTCGTAGAAGCGGCGGTCGCGCGCCGGGTCGCCGAATTCCGCGATCTCCACGAACTCCTCGCCGGCGAGCGCGCGCGACCACACGGACCGCACGGCCGCCTGGTGGGCCGGCTGGTCCGCCAGCAGTTCCAGCATGCTCGTGCCCACGCGCGGTCGCACTCCGTAGATCCGCTCGAACTCGCGCGCCGCCGACTGGTTGATGGCGAGCCAGCGATAGTCGAGGTCGGCCACCTGCACGAAGGCGTCCGTGCCCTCGACGATGTCGGCCAGCACCCTGCGCTCCGCCAGCGCCGCATCGACGCGGCGCTCCAGCGTTTCGTTCAGTTCACGCAGTGCGTTCTCGGCCAGCACGCGGGGCGTGGTCTCCCAGACCGCGCAGAACATGCCCTCCACGCCGCCCCGGTCGCCGCGCACCGGCGAATAGGAAAAGGTGAACCAGGTCTGCTCGTCGTAGCCCTTGCGGTTCATCACGAGCGGCAGGTCTTCGTGGTAGCTGGCCTGGCCGGCCATCGCCGCTTCGATCAGCGGGTGGATGTCGTCCCAGATCTCGGCCCAGATGTCGTGGAAGCGCGCGCCCAGCGAGCGCGGATGCTTGGCGCCCAGGATCTCGGCATAGGCGTCGTTGTAGAGGAAGCCCAGCTCGCTGCCCCAGGCGACGAACATCGGAAACTGCGAATGCAGCAGCAGGTCGACGACCGTCCGCAGCGCCTGCGGCCAGGCGGCGGGCGCACCCAGGGGCGAGCGCGACCAGTCGTGGGCGCGCATGAGGGCCCCGACGCGCCCCCCGCCCTGGAGGAAGGGGGCATCGACCACGGAATCGGGCTGGGTGAGGGGCGGCATCGCGATCTGCGAACCATAGCCACAGGGAACGGGATCCGCCCCCTCGCGCAGGGGGGCTTGCGCGGAAACCAACTCAGCCGCAGGACGGCTTGAGGGTCTGCCGCCCGGGAAAGGTCAGCGCATCAGCCCGTTGATGCCGTCGACCACCATCATGGAACCGGCGGCCACCAGCAGGATGTCGCCGGCCACCTGCACGTACTTGTGGCCCACCGGCACCGGCGGCAGCGTCACGATGATCTGCTTGGGAACCGGGTAGACCACCACGGTGGAAGGCAGCGGCTGGCCGACGTTCCACTGCTTCTTCGCCTGGCCGGGCGGCATGCAGCCGTTGTTCTTCTTCGCCAGGCCCGGCGGGCAGCTCTTGGCCGACGCGTAGTAGTGATGCACGGAGTCCCGGTTGCGGCTGTCGAAGAACGCGCCCTGCTTCGGCCCCTTGTCGGCATGCTTGCCGCCGCCGTGTTCCTTGCCCTTGTGGCTCTCCTCGCCCCCGCCGTGCTTGCCGCCACCGGCCCAGGGCGGCGGACCGGCGAATGCGGAGCCGGCGGCCACCAGCGTGGCCAGCACCAGCGCGAGCGTGCGGCGGGAATGAAGTTTCGGGTGCATGGAGTCCTCCGTCATGGCAGCACGGACACTACGCGCGAGCAGGGACCACCGTTGACGGCAAGGGCGTGAGCGGTCGTGGCGGCGGGACGGACGGCCCGCCGGCGTCTGTTCGGCGCCTCGGCGTCAGGCGCTGGCTGCGCCCTCTTCGTGACCCAGCAGGCCCACGATGCGGCTGGCCAGCTTCTCCATCGAGAAAGGCTTGGTGATCATGGCCATGCCGGGGGCGAGCAAGCCCTTGCCGAGGGTCGCGTTCTCGGCGTAGCCGGTCATGAACAGCACCTTGAGGCCGGGACGCGTGGCGACCGCGGCGTCGTAGACCTGGCGGCCGTTCATCACCGGCAGCCCGACGTCGGTGACCAGCAGGTCGATGCGCTGCCCGGTCTCGAGGATGCGCAGGGCATCGGCGCCATCGGCCGCTTCCAGCGTGCGATAACCCAGGCCAGCGAGCACGTCGATCACGAGCGCGCGCACCACGGCCTCGTCTTCCACCACCAGCACCACTTCGCCATGCAGGCTCTGGTGTTCCTCGCCCAGTTGCGGCACGGGCTCGGGCGCCTCCGCCTCGCCGCGATGCCGCGGCAGGTACAGGCGGGCCGTCGTGCCCTGCCCGGGTTCGCTGTACAGCCTGGCATGGCCGGCGGACTGCCGCGCGAAGCCGTAGATCATCGACAGCCCCAGCCCCGTCCCCTGGCCGATCGGCTTGGTGGTGAAGAAGGGATCGAAGGCCTTGGCCAGCACGTCGGGCGCCATGCCCACGCCCGTGTCGGTGACGCTGATGCAGACGTATTGCCCGGCCTGCACGTCGCGCTGCTGCTGCACGTACATGTCGTCCAGCCAGGCATTGGAAGTCTCGATGGTGAGCACGCCGCCATCGGGCATCGCGTCGCGGGCGTTGATGCACAGGTTGAGGATGGCGCTTTCGAGCTGGTGCGGATCGCACAGCGTCGTCCACAGTCCGCCGGCCAGCACCAGCTCCAGGCGGATCGTCTCGCCCAGCGTGCGGCGCAGCAGCTCCTCCATCGTGGCGACCAGCTGGTTGGCCTTCACCGGCCTGGGGTCCAGCGGCTGGCGCCGCGAGAAAGCCAGCAGGCGGTGGGTGAGGCCGGCCGCGCGCTCGGCGGAGTGCATCGCCCCGGCCATCAGCTTGTCGATGTTCTCCAGCTTGCCCAGCTGCAGGCGCAGCTTCAGCAGGTCCAGCGAACCCATGATGCCCTGCAGCAGGTTGTTGAAGTCGTGCGCGATGCCCCCCGTGAGCTGGCCCACCGCTTCCATCTTCTGCGCCTGGCGCAGCGCCTCCTCGGCGGCCTGGCGCTCGCGCGTCTCGTCCTGCAGCTGCTGCACGGCCGCCTGCAGGTCGTGCGTGCGCTCCTCGATCCGGGCTTCCAGGTTCGCATTCAGCGAACGCAGTTCCTTCTCGGCCTCCACCTTGTCGGTGACGTCGGAGCCCTCGACGAAGATGCCGGTGCAGGCGCCGCCCGCATCCAGGATCGGCTGGTAGACGAAGTCGACGTAGCGGGTTTCCATCGGCCCGCCGGGGGTCTGCTGCAGCTGCACCTCGACGGAACGCCCCACGTAGGGTTGGCGGCTTTCGTAGACGCGGTCGAGCAGGTCCACGAAGCCCTGGCCGGCCACTTCGGGCAGCGCCTCGGCGACGGTCCTGCCTTCCAGCTCGCGACGTCCCACCAGCGCCCGGTAGCTTTCGTTGACCAGCTGGAAGCGATGCTGCGGCCCGGCCAGCACGCCGAAGAAGCCGGGCGCCTTGTTGAAGATCGCGCGCAGCCGGTCGGCCTCGGCGGTGCGGCGTTCGACCTGCTCCGCGTTCGCGAGGCTGGCCGCGACCTGGCCCGCCACCAGCTGCACGAAAGCGATGTAGTCCGCGTCGAGCCGCCGGTAGGGACTCACGCCGCAAGCCAGGAAACCGGCGGGCGCGGCGGAACCGGGCCGCGAGATCGGCACGACCAGCGCCAGCGTGGCGGCGCGGTCCCAGCTTCCGGTCGGGACATCCGCGGAGTCCCGCAGCTCCACCGTGAAGGACCGCTCGCCGGTGATCACGCGCTCCGGCTGCCAGTGGCCGCCGGCCACGGCCTGCGCCGGCGCCAGTGCGCTGCCCGGCGCGACGCCGGCGGCGGTGGCGAGCTGCGCGCGGCCGGCATTGTCGAACGCGTAGACGACGGAGAAAGTGAGGTCGCGGGTCGAGCGCGCGAGCGCGTCGCGCGTGGCGTCGAGCACCGCGGCGCGCGTGTCGGCCGCGGCCAGGTCGCGCGCGAGTTCACGCAGGGTGCCCAGGCGCCGCTCGCTGATCACGCGGTCGGTCTCTTCCGAGACCGCGCAGAACAGGCCTTCGACCTGGCCCGTGTCGCCGATCAGGGGCGAATAGGAAAACGTGTGATAGGTCTCTTCGCGGTAACCGGAACGCTCCAGCACCAGCGGCAGCGCGCGGTCCCAGGTGGATTCGCCGCGTTCGTACACGGCTTCGATGCGGCCGCGTATGTCGTCCCAGATCTCCGCCCAGAGTTCCCGCGTCGGCATGGCCAGCGAACGCGGATGCTTGGCGCCCAGCGTCGGCCGGTACGCGTCGTTGTAGAAGAAGTGGACCTCCGGCCCCCAGCCGAGCCACATCTCGAACTTCGAGGTGAGCAGGATGCGCAGCGCCACCTTCAGCGCCTGCGGCCAGCGCTCGGGCGGGCCCAGGGGCGTGGCGGCCCAGTCGTGGCGGCGCATCAGCTGCGCCATCTCCCCGGTGCCCACGAAGATGTCGGCGTAAGGGGCGGGCTCTCCGGAGGTGGGCGGCATTCTGGTGGAAGGTTCCGCTGTCGCATGACAAGGACAGCGCGACCCACGAAACTACCTGTCGAGGTCGGCAGCGTCTGTAGGACGGAGCCGGGTTGCGCGGGGCCCGCCCGCAGCCCCGCGCCTTGCCCGCGCCTCAGGGGAAGGTGCCCGCCGCCACCTCGGTCAGCCGCTCCACGTCCAGGTACCTGGCCAGCGCCGAATTCACCGCCTGCGTGTCCAGCTTCTCGTAGGCCTCGGTCATGCGGCCGTACCAGGCCATGTCCCGGTCCCAGCGCAGGTTGCTGGCCAGCAGCCCGGCCAGGTTGGCGGGCTGCGCGAGCCAGTCGGCGCGGGCGCTGACGATGGCGCGGCGCGCGAAGGAGACTTCCAGCGCGCTGAAGCCGTTCTTTGCCCGTTGCTGCAGTTCGTCGCGGATCACTTCGCGCAGGCGGTCGCGGTTTTGCGGTGCGAAGCTGGCGTTGATGTTGATCGCCGCGGCGGTGCCCTCGGCGCGCGCGCTGGCCGGCACGAACAGCGAGGAACCCACGCCGTAGCTCAGGCCCTCCTGCTCGCGCACGCGCTTCCACAAGGCGGTGCCGCCGGGCCGCCCGCCCAGCAGCTGCACCGCCGCCGACAGGGCCGGGAAGTCGGGCGACTCCTCGGTCATGGCCAGCGGGATGCGCGCGGTGTAAGTGGCATTGGCTTTGTCCGGCACCATCACTTGCTGCCAGCGGTCCTTCACCTGCGCTGGGTACTCGAAGATCCAGGGCTGGCGCGGCTCGGCCGAACGCCAGTCGCCGAAGGCCTGCTGCAAGGCCGCGCGCACGGCTTGCGGATCGACCGGGCCGACGACCGCGATCTCGCCCAGGCCGGCGCCGCCGAAGCGCTGCCAGAAGGCACGCAGTTGCGCCGGCGTCGCAGCCTGCAGGAGGTCCGCGGTCCGCTGCAAGGTGCGCGCCTCGCGCGGGTCGCCTTCCGGATAGGTGGAGAACACGCGCTGCAGGCTGGTCGATGCGAGCGCCCCCGGATCCGACTGGCTGCCCTTGTTGGCGGCCAGCGCCGCCGCACGGATGCGCTCGAAGGCCGCCTCGGGAAAGTCCTGGGGCCGCAGCACGCGCGCCAGCAGCTGGAAGAAGGGCTGCACGTTGCGCGCCGGCAGCTCGAAGTTGGCGGTCATGCCGCCCGCGCCGCTGTTGATGCGCAGCGTGGCGTCCAGCGCCAACAGGTCGGTGCGCACCTGGTCGTTGGCCTGCAGCATCATCGGGCCGAGGAAGGTCGCCAGCACGGAACTGCCCTTGACCGTGTCGGCCGTGCCCCAGCGCAGGCGCATGGTGCCCGTCACGCGCGACTCCTTGGTCTGGCGCGGCAGCACCGCCAGGTGCAGGCCCGGCGCGCCGCCCACTTCGAGCCGCGCCTTGACGATGCGCGGCTCGATCGCTTCGGGCGTGAGCGGAAAGTCTTCGGCCGCGGCGGTCACCGTGCGGCCCCGGTAGTCACGCAGCACTTCGGCAGCGGCGACCAGCGCGGGAGCCGGCGCGCGCGCGGGCAAGGCCGCGTCCGGCAGGTAGAAGCCGACGGTGCGGTTGGAGGGCAGCATCCACGCCGCGGCAACGCGCTTCACGTCTTCCGGCGTCACCGCCTCGATCCAGTCGCGGTGCGCAAACAGCAGGCGCCAGTCGCCGGCGGCCACCGATCCCGTCAGCGCCAGGCTCAGTTGCTCGGGGTCGCGCAACTGCGCCTGCACGGATTGCAGCAGCTCGGAGCGCGCCTCGGCCACTTCGCGCGCGTCGGGCGCCAGCGTCTCGATCGTCTTCAGCAGGACGTCCTGCGCCGCGCGCGCCGCGGGTTCCGGCGTGGCGGTATCGCCGAGCACCGCGCCGGCCATGAGGAAGCCGGGGTCGACGCCGCCCGTGGCCCAGGCCCAGCGCGAGGCCGCCAGCTTCGTGTCGACCAGGGCCTTGTCCAGCGGACCCCGGGACCGCGAAAGCAGTTGCGCCAGCACCAGGGCCGCGGCGAAGTCGCGATCGGCGCCGGGCATCACGTGGTACAGCACCGCCACCTGCGGCGTGCCGCCGACGCGGCGCAGCACCACCTGCCGCTCGCCGTCCTGCACCGGCTCGCGCGTGTAGGCCGCGGGCAGCGGCGTGGCCGGCCGCGCGATGGCGCCGAAGACCTGCTCCACCTTCTGCAGCGCGGCCTTTTCGTCGAAGCGGCCGCCGATGACCAGCACCGCGTTGTCGGGCCGGTACCAGGTGCGGTAGAAGGCGCGCAGCTTCTCGATGGGCACGTTCTCCACGTCGCTGCGCGCGCCCAGCACGTCGCGGCCATAGCCGTGCCAGTGGAAGGCCGCGGCCCGCATGCGCGCGCCGAGGATGCGCGAGGGATCGTTTTCGGCGCGCTCGAGTTCGTTGCGCACCACCGTCATCTCGCTGTCCAGGTCGCGCTTCTCCAGCCGCGCCTTGGTCATGGACTCGGCCAGCCAGCGCAGCATCCAGTCGAGCGTTTCGGCGTCGCTGGAGAACTGCGCGAAGTAGTTGGTGCGCTCCCAGGAGGTGGTGCCGTTCCAGCGGGCGCCGCGGCGCGTCATCTCCTCCTTCGGGTCGGCGACGCTGTCGGTCGCCTTGAAGAGGAGGTGCTCCAGCAGGTGCGCGGCGCCGGTCTCGCCGTTGCCCTCGTGCTTGCTGCCCACGCGGTACACCAGGTTGACGGTGGTGGTCGGCTTCGACTGGTCGGCGTGCACCAGCACCGTCAGGCCGTTGGGCAAGGCGTATTCGCTGACGCCTTCGACCTCGCGAACCGGTTTGAGCTGTGCGTGCGCGGCCGCCGCGACCGCGAAGGCCGCCGCGGCCAGGATGAATCTACTTGTGCAATGCATGACGCGCCCCCTTTGTGCCCGCGACCTTAAGGGCGCGGACGGGGTGCGTCAAGGCAAGGGTCAGCGCAGCGCGGTGCGCGCGCGGGCGGGCGACACGAGCTCGGCCCAGGCGCGCCTGGACTTTTCGAGCAAGGTGGCGGGGCGCTGCACGCGGATGCGCGCGGCGCCGACCGCGACGGCGGCGGCGACGTCCTGCGCCTGCAGCACCGCCGGCGCGGCGATGCGGCGCGCCCGGGCGACGACGACCTGGCCGGCCAGCCACGCGAGCGGCGGCTGCACCAGCACCTCGCCTTCGAGCAGGTACAGGGTTGCGGGAACGTGCGGGTCGACCTCCAGGGCCTGGCCGGCACGCAGCGAAATGGAGCGGTCTTCCGTGTTCATGGGATGCAGTTTAGGATTCAAGCCACTTCACATTCAATTGAGTTTGGATTCAATGAACAAGGACGCCGGACTTCCCACCTTGCGCCAGCTGGAGCTGCTGCTGGCCCTGCCGGGCGCCTCCAGCATCGCGGCGGCCGGCGCCCGCATCGGCATGAGCGCTTCGGCCACCAGCCACGCGCTGCGGGCGCTCGAGTCCACGCTGGACTGCGAGGTGGTGGACCGGCTTGCGGCCGGCGTCGTGCTCACGCATGCCGGCGAGCAGGCACTGCCCGCCGCACGCGACGTGTTCGCCTCTCTGCAGCAGGTGCGCGCGCTGGCCGCGGCCTCGTCGGGACTGAAGACCGGGCGGCTGCGCATCGGCTCGATCGGCACCAGTTCCTCGCTGCGCTTGCTGCCGCCGCTGCTGGCGCAGTTCCGCAAGCGCTATCCGGGCATCGAGGTGCACGTGGCGGAGCGCGCGGACCCGGAGGTGGAACAGGACCTGCTGGCGCGCCGCATCGACATCGGCGTGGTCCTGCTGCCGCAGCCGAATTTCGACACCCAGGCGCTCGCCACCGACGAACTGCTGGCCGTGCTGCCGCGCGACCACCCGCTGGCGAAGGAGAAGACCGTGGCGGTGCGCGACCTGGCGAAGTATCCGCTGGTGCTGACGCAGGCCGGCTCGCAGGAGATGGTGATGCGCATGTTCGAGCGCGCCGGCGTGGTGCCCCATGTCGCGCACGAGCTGTCGCAGGTGATCACGATTTTGGAGTTCGTGGCGCGCGGCAACGGCGTGTCGGTGCTGGCCGCGCTGGCGCTGCCGGAGCAGCAAGAGGGGCTCGTGTTCCGGCCGCTGGCGCCGCGCACCACGCGCCGGATCGCGCTGGCCTGCATAGCCGAAAAGCGGCTGTCGCCGGCGGCGCTGGCGTTCTGGAAGATGGCGGGGAAGGCGGGGGCTTGAGGGGCATGGTGGGGTCGCTGGCGCGAACCCACCCTACGAGGAGAGACGGAGCGAAGGCCAGCGCGCCTGGTACGAGCGCGCTTTCGCTTCGAAGAGGGCGCGGTAGTCCGTCAACGGATTCGGTGCCAGGCGGCCCGCATACAGGTCTTCCAGCCCGTACGGCGCATCGAGCTCGAGGCCGGCGGCCGACGGCCGTACGGCGACGCAGGTTCCCAGCACCAGGAAGCGCGCGATGCCATCGCGCGCGTCGCGCAGGCGGGGATAAGGATGGCCGAAGTGGTCCTGGTACCAGAGGTGCACGCGGGCCTGGTTCTTCGCTTCCAGTTCCACGCCCAGGTCGGCCAGCTCGCGCTCGACGCGTGCCTGCACCGCGCGCTCGCCTTCTTGCGAGAGATCATCCGCGTCGAAGTAGAACAGGTCGTAGTCCTTGATCGCCGCGGCCGGGTCGCGGCCCGCCTGCAGGTTCCACACGGTCTGGAACAGGCAGCCGGCGACCAGCCAGCCGTCGGGCAGGTCCAGCCGCTGCCAGCGCGCGAGGATCGCGCGCACGTGCGGGTTGCGCTGGATGTCGGCGATGAAGCGTGCGTGCAGGTCGGGGCTATCCGGCATGGCCCCAGCCTATCGCATCCGGCTAGGAGCCGGACAGGATGCTGTGCGGCCCGCCGTCGTCGAAGATGTCGCGCGCCTGCGTGCGCGGCAGGTAGACCACGTCGCAGCCCTGCCGAGCCGCGGCAGTGATCGATGCCTGGTAGCCGAGCTTGGCCATCTCGCGCGAGAAGACCTTGACCTGGTTGTAGCTGTCCAGGTGTTCCGCGGCAATCAGGTCGCCTTCTGCATTGCCGATGCAGACCACGAAGGCGGGGCCGGACCCTTCGGCCCGCATCGCCTTGCGCAAGGCGGCAACCGCGCCTTCCAGGCCCGGTATCGCATCGAATCCGGGCAGCACGGCCCGGTGCGCCTCGCTTCTCATCTCATTCACGGTGTTCGTCATTCATGGGTGCGCCATGATCCCACGCGCGCGCCCGCGCACGTGTCCGAATGCAACCCGCGCAGGCGTCGGACAAGCGTCAGTGCCGCCCAGCCTGCAGCCACTGCAGGGCACCCTGCGCCGCCGCGCGCCCCGTCGCCATGCAGGCGGTGAGCAGGTAGCCGCCGGTCGGCGCTTCCCAGTCCAGCATCTCGCCGGCGCAGAACACGCCGGGCACGGCGCGCAGCATGCAGTGCGCATCGAGGGCCTCGAAGGGCACGCCGCCCGCGGTGCTGATCGCTTCGTCCAGCGGCCGCGGCCGCGCGAGCACGATCGGCAGCGCCTTGATGGCGGCAGCCAGCTGCGCCGGATCGTGCAGTTGCGCGGGCGTGAGCAGTTCGTGCAGCAGCGCCATTTTCAGGCCCTGCAGGCCGAGCCGGCTTTTCAGGTGGGTGGACAGGCTGCGCGGTCCCCGCGGATGGGAGACCTGCTCCAGCACCTGCGCCGGCGTGTGCTGCGGCAGCAGGTCGAGGTGCCAGGTGGCCTGGCCGTGGGCTGCGATCGCGTCGCGCAGGCGCGCGCTGAAGGCGTAGACCAGGCTGCCCTCGATGCCGGTGTCGGTGACGACGAACTCGCCCTGCTGGCGGTCGTGCGCGTCGGCGTCGAGGAAGGCCGCGACCGGCTTCACCGGCTGGCCGGCGAACCGCGAACGCAGGTGCTCGCTCCAGCCGCTGCGGCCTTCGCCCGTGGGCGCGATGTCGAAGCCGCAATTGGCCGGTTGCAAGGGCGCGATGTCCACGCCGCGTGCTGCGAGCCAGGGGACCCAGGCGCCATCGGAGCCCAGGCGCGCCCAGCTCGCACCGCCCAGGGCCAGCACCGTCGCATCGGCGTGGACGACGGTGGGGCCGGTCGGCGTCTCGAAGTTGAGTGCGCCTTCGGAGTTCCAGCCCGTCCACCGATGGCGCGCATGCATGCGCACGCCGGCGGCGCGCAGGCGATGCAGCCACGCACGCAGGAGCGGCGCGGCTTTCAGGTCCTGGGGGAAGACGCGGCCGGAGGTGCCGACGAAAGTCTCGATGCCGAGACCGGCGGCCCAGGCGCGCACGGCGGCGCCGTCGAACTGCGCCAGCGCGGGCCGCAAGGCCTCGCTGCGCTGCGCGTACCTTTGCAGGAAAGGGTCCGGCGCTTCCGAGTGCGTGAGGTTCAACCCGCCGCGCCCGGCCAGCAGGAACTTGCGGCCCACCGAAGGCATGGCGTCGTACAGGTCGACCTGTACGCCGCTCGCGGCCAGCACTTCCGCCGCCATCAGGCCGGCCGGACCGCCGCCGATGACGGCGACGCGCCGCGGCGCGGGGGAAGGCGGCGTGGGCATGGCCTGCCCGCTCAGTTCTTCTTGGCGGCGGCCTCGCGCTCCTTGAGGATCGCTTCCTTGTCTTCGCGGCTGTAGCTGATGGCGCCGCAGCTGGCGTTGTACGCGACCAGGCCCTGGTTCAGGGCTTCGAGGTCGGTGCGCAGGGCGGTGGCCGAGGCCTGCTGCGCGGCGACGCGCGCGTTGTGCTCCTTCACCTTGCGGTTGAAGCGGTCCATCTTGGCCTCGTTGCCTTCCACGGCCTTCGCCTCGGCCGTCATCTCTTCGGCCTGGGCCTTGATGGCGGTGTTCTCGGCACGGTTCGCCTCGCTGCGGGCGCTCAACGCGGTGCGGCGCGCGGCCAGGTCGGCCTCGGTGTTCATGCAGGTGCGCAATTCGTCCTTGCTCACCATCTTGCCGGCGGCGGATTGCGCTTGGGCGGAGAGGGAGGCGGCGGCCAGCACGAGGGCGGCGGAGAAGGAAAGGAACTTCATGGGTTCGTGGAGTGGGGTTGGAAAGGGCGGCACGGATCGCGCGCCGCCGCCAGGCCCGCAATGGTAAAGCACCCATGTAACCGCTTTGTAGCGGCCGCTCATTTCCGCCTAAGAGAACGCTAAGGGCGGCCTAAGGCCGCTTTCCTACAGTGCATCCACGGCCGGCGCACGACACGCAAGCAGTGCAGCAAGGGCCGGAACACAACGCAACCAAGGCACTGATTTCTCGAAAGGAAAACGCCATGAACCGCAAGCTCACCACCACCGCCCTCGTCCTCGCCGCCGCCTTCGCCGGCAGCGCCTTTGCCGAATCCCCCAACGCCGGCGTCGGCCGCGACACCTTCAGCGGCGCGCGCACCCGCGCCGACGTGCAGGCCGAACTGGTCGCCTACAAGCAGGCTGGCGTGAACCCGTGGTCGACGCAGTACAACCCGCTGCGCAGCTTCAAGAGCGCCACGACCCGTGCCGACGTCACGGCCGACTACCTCGCCTCGCGCGCCGAAGTCGCCGCGCTGAATTCCGAAGACAGCGGCTCGGCTTACCTGGCGCAAGCCCGCGTGACCGGCGTCCCGCCCACCAGGCTGGCCGGCCAGCCGCGCAACGCGCAGTGAGCAGGCGGAGGGACCTTCCCTCCTCCCTTGAAAGGCGGCCGGGGTTTCCCGGCCGCCTTTTTTTTGCGCGGGAAGCCGGGGTTGCGCACTTGTTCACGTTCGCCGCCCCGCATCTGCGCCGCGAGGTGCGCAAGCGCACATGGCTTTCGCCGGCCATTGCCTAGAGTTACCTCGTCGGATCCGCAGCACAAGACGCACCGACGATGACCCAACCACCCAGGAGATGACCGTGAACAACGCTTCCCGCCACCTGCAACCGCAAGTTTCCGCCGGCCTGCGCTTCGCCGCCGCCGTCGGTGTCTGCGCCGCCCTGGCACTGGCCTGGGTCGTCGCGGAACACGAGAGCCACCGCGCGGTGGACACGGCCACGGCCGCGTTCACCAATGGACCCGCCACCGGCACGCCGCAGGTGGTGGAAGTCGCGGGACGGAAAGTGGCCTCGGCCCGGCGCAGCTGAAATCGCCGGCTTCGACAGGAACGGCGGCCTGCGGGCCGCCGTTTTCTCTTAGAGTGGGCAGCTGGCATGTCCACTGCGTCCAACTCCCTCTTCTCCCCGCTGCGCCTCCCCGCTTTCCGCGGCCTCTGGGCCGGCAGCGCCATCTACTTCACCGGCAACGCCATGCAGGTCATGGCCGCCTCCTGGCTCATGGTCGAGCGCACGGGTTCGTCCTTCCTGGCCGCCCTGGTGCAGACCGCCGTCTTCCTGCCGATGTTCCTGCTGGCGCTGCCGGCGGGCGTGCTGGCCGACACCACCGACCGCCGCCGCCTGATCACGCGCGCCCTCGGCGTGCAGGTGGGCGTGACCGCCCTGCTCTCGCTGCTGGCCCTGCTCGGCTGGGCCGGGCCGGTCACGCTGCTGCTCTTCACCTTTGCCGCCGGCTGCTGCACGGCCTTGCTGTCGCCGGCCTGGAACACCAGCGTGGCCGACACCGTGCCGCGCGAGGACATGCCGCAGGCGATCACGGCCATGTCCATCGCCTGGAACAGCGCGCGGGCCTTGGGCCCGTCGATCGCCGGCTTCGTCTTTGCTTCGCTGGGCGCCGGCTGGGTGTTCGGCCTCGCCGTCGCCAGCGCGATCGTCATGATGCAGGCCGTGCGCCGCTGGCCGCCGGCGCCGCATGCCAAGTCCCCGCTGCCCGCCGAGCGCCTGTGGAGCGGCACCCTGGCCGGCCTGCGCTACGCGCGCCACTCGCCGATGATCCTGGCGCAGCTGCTGCGCACCATCGCGTACAGCGGCGCGGGTTCCGCCTTGTGGGCGCTGCTGCCGGCGATCGCCGCGCAGCAATTGCACCTGGGGGCGGCCGGCTTCGGCTTCCTCATGGGCTGCCTGGGAACGGGCGCGGTCGCCGCCGGGCTGGTGCTGGGCAAGCTGCGGGCCCGGCTCGGGCTGGAACGCCTGGTCGCCATCGGCTGCGTGGTCTTCGCGCTGGTGATGCTGGTCGCCGCCTTCGTCCACGTTCCGCTGGTGGTGTTCGTGTCGCTGGCGATCGGCGGCGCGGCCTGGATGGCGGTGATGGCCACCTTCAACACCGCCACGCAGACCAGCGCGCCGCCCTGGGTGCGCTCGCGCGCCGTGGCGCTGCACACCGTGAGCGCGCTCGGTTCCTTCGCGATCGGCTCGGCGTTCTGGGGCGCGGTGTCGGGCGTCGCCGGACTGCCCTTCGCGCTGACCGTGGCCGCCATCGCGATGCTGGCCGGCATCGTGCTGGCGCGCTGGCTGCCCTTGCGCGTGGGCGATGCGCAGGAGGTCACGCCGGTGACGCCGGTCGCGCTGTGGGACGACGTGTTCATCCACGAGCAGGCGCCGCTGCCCGACGACGGCCCGGTGTCGGTGGAGATCGGCTACCGCATCCGGCCCGGCGAGGCCGAGGAGTTCCTGCATGCGGTGAGCCAGCTGCGCGCATCGCGGCGCCGCGACGGGGCCACGCTCTGGCGCGTGTACCGCGACCTCGGCGATCCCTCGCGCTACGTCGAGCGCTTCCTGGTCGCCTCCTGGGCCGACTACCTGCACCAGCGCTCGCGGGCCACGCTGGCCGACCAGGAGCTGGATGCCCGCGTGCGCGAGTTCGTCCGCGAGGGCGAGCCCGTGACCACGCAGCACTACATCGCGGAGCGCTGACAGGCGGGGGTAGCACCGTCCGTCGGCTGGAAGCTTGACCTTGCCATCATGGCAAGGTTGAAAGTCGCGCCTGCCTTGAACGAAAAGGCTGCGCGCGCAGCCCCTTCGTTCAAGCCCGGGCCGCCCCGCGCGGCGAACAATTCCTTCCTCCTCATCGCAACCAGCTCACTGCCATGCCCAGCACCTACGCCCTTCGCATCCGTCCCAGCGTGCAAGCCGAATTCGCCGCCTCCCGCAGCGCCGAGGCGCGCGGCGAGTTCTACACGTCCTTCCTGCACCTGGAACGCGCCCACGTCCTCGGCCAGCCCGACACCGCGCTGCACGTCGCCGTGCACTGGCGCATGTTCCGCTTCGCCGTGCGCAACCGCCGCCCGGGCGAAGCCCTGGGCCAGCTCTGGCGCATGGCGGCCGCGGCCGTCTTCACGGCCTTCGGCCTCGTGCCCGAGGGCAACACCGGCGGCACCGACGTCAGCGGCCTGCGCCGGATGCCGGTTGCGCCCGACCTCAAGCGGGTGATGGCTGTCGCCCTGGCCGCATCGCTCACCGCCTGCGGCACGCCGCCCGACCTGGACCTGTCGCTGGCCAAGAAGTCGGCCGCCGGCATCTACCAGGTGGGCCTGGTGCCGCCGGCGCAGCCCGCGGCCATCAACCAGATGCACAGCTGGAAGGTCAAGCTGGCCACGCCCGAAGGCACGCCCGTGCGCGGCGCCAGCTTCGCGGTGGACGGGGGCATGCCGCAGCACGGCCACGGCCTGCCCACCCAGCCGCGCGTCACGCGCGAGCTGGAAGCCGGCACCTACCAGATCGACGGCATGAAGTTCAGCATGACCGGCTGGTGGGAGCTCAAGCTCGCGATCCAGGGGCCGCAGGGCGCCGACAAGGTGACCTTCAACACCGTGGTGGAGCGGCCGTGACCGCGCGCCTGGCTGCGGCGGCGGCCTTGCTCGCCGCGCTGCTGGTGTCGGCCTGGGCCGCGCAGGAAGCGCGCACGCCGCCGCGCGACAGCTGGTCGGCCAAGGAAGTCGCCGCCATCACGGCCATGCAGCTGAAGGAGGCCGGCGCGCGTCCGGCCGATCCGTCCAACGCCTACGAGCAGCGCACCGAGGCCGTCGCCTTCGGCCGCGCCCTCTTCAACGACCCGCGCCTGAGCGCCAACGGCCAGGTGGCCTGCGCCAGCTGCCACGCGGCCGACCGGCAGTTCCAGGACGGCCGCCAGTTCGGCCAGGGCGTAGGCACCGGCAAGCGCCGCACGATGCCGGTGATGGGCGCCGACCGCTCGCCCTTCCTCTTCTGGGACGGCCGCAAGGACAGCCTCTGGTCGCAGGCGCTCGGGCCGCTGGAGGATGCCGCCGAACACGGCGGCAACCGCGTGCGCTACGTGCAGCTCGTGGAAGCGCATTACCGCGACGCCTACCGCCAGGTCTTCGGCACGCTGCCGGCTTTAGGCGCGCTGCCGCGCGACGCCTCACCGAACGGCACGCCCGCCGAACGGGCCGCCTGGGCCGCGCTGCCGGAGAGCAGCCGCGACGCCGTGAACCGCGTGTTCGCCAACATGGGCAAGGCCATCGCCGCGTACGAAGCCCGGGTGAGTTACGGCGAGTCGCGCTTCGACCGCTATGCGCGAGCCACCGTGGCCGGCGACGCGCGCGGGCAGGAAGCCTTGTCGGCGCAGGAAGTGCGTGGGCTGCGCCTCTTCCTGGGCGCGGGCCAATGCGTGACCTGCCACAACGGGCCGCAGCTGAGCGACCACGCCTTCCACAACACGGGGGTGCCGCCCATCGATCCCGCGCATCCGGATCGCGGCCGCGCCGACGGCTTGCGCAAACTGGTCAAGGACGAATTCAACTGCCTGGGTCGCTACAGCGATGCGAAGCCGGAGCAGTGCGGCGAACTGCAGTTCCTGTCGGCCGAGGACGCTTCGCAGTTGGCGGCCTTCCGCACGCCGAGCCTGCGCAACGTGGCGGAACGCGCGCCGTACATGCATGCGGGCCAGTTCAAGAACCTGCAGCAAGTGGTGCAGCACTACGCCAGCGCGCCGAAGGCGGTGCTCGGGCACAGCGAGCTTGCACAGGCGGGAGAGAAGCACGCCGACCGGCAGGTGATCCGGCTGTCGGCCACCGACGTGCAGGACCTGGCGGCTTTCCTGGGCGCGCTGAGCGGGCCGGTCGTGCAGCCCTGAGGACCGGCGACCTGCCCATGAAGACGCGGCCCGGATCGGGCCGCGTCGTGATCAGTAGCGGTACGGGTTGTTGGGCGCGCGGTCGTAGCGGTTCGGCACGCCGTCGCGGTCGGCATCACGCCAGGCGCCATGGTGGCGGTGGTGGCGGTAGTAGCCACGCTGCTCGTAGTACACGGTTTGCGGCTGCACGTAGACGGCGCGCGGCTGGACGTACACCGGCTGCGGCTCCATGTACACCGGCTGCGGCTGCACGTACACGGGTTGCGGCTGCACGTAGCCGTAGGGCGCGTTCACGCCGATGGACAGGACCACGTCCGAGCGGGCCTGCGCCGCGGTGGTCGCGGCCAGCGCGCCGACCGCGACGACGGCGGCAAGAAGGGGCTTGGAGATGCGGTTCATGGAAGGCTCCTCGTTAAGGTGAGTGCATGGTGCATGCCCGTCCATGAACCGAACCTGAACGCGGTGAAACAGTCCAGTTACGAGTGCGCGAAAGCCGCAAGAGGTGGCGACGAGGCGTTACTTCCGTGAGGCAGGCTGTCAGGGGGCTCGCCGGTAGTGCATGGCAACAACACCGTTGTGGAGCGGCGTGGCCGAGACCAGCACGAGCCGGCGCGTGGCCGGCAGGCCGCTGTCGTACAGGGTCGGACCGTGGCCGGCGATCCTGGGATGCACGAGCAGCTTGTACTCGTCGATCAGGTCCAGCCGGTCCAGCGCCGCCGCGAGCTTGCCGCTCCCGAGGAGCACGCCGTCCGGGGTCGCGTCCTTGAGCTTCTGGATGCCAGTGCGCAAATCGCCCGCGATTAGGTGGCTGTTGGTCCACGGGAGGTCCTTGCGTGTCGAGGACACCACGTACTTCGGCTTGGCTTCCAGCTTGGTCGCCCACTCGCGAATCGCCGGCGGCGCCTCCACCTCGCCGCGCGCGACCGCCGGCCAGAAGCTTTCCATCATCTCGTACGTGACGCGGCCCCACAGCATCGCGCCGTTTTCGTCCAAGAGGCGCGTGAAGAAGGCGTGCGTCTCGTCGTCGACGACGCCTTCCCGGTGGTCGACGCAGCCGTCGAGGGTGACGTTGATGCTGAAGGTCAGGAGTCCCATGATTTCCCTTGTTCGTCGAGCGACCCGTGCGACTGCAGCTTCGCCTCCCTCATGGCTGCACTGCGAACCCGATCACGACTTGCTTCGGCTTCTGCTTGAATTCCGCCGCGACAGCCTCGGTGGCCAGCTTCACGATGGCCGGCAACTGGACATCCGCCGGGACCCGTTCGAAAGTTACGCTGACGGAAGTCAGCGTGCCATTGTTCCAGTTGAAACCCACGAACGACTTGACGCCGACCGCCTTCTCGAGGCGGGTCGAGACAGCTTGCGAATGCGCATAGCCTTCTCGCACCGTGTCGAATGCGTCGCAGCCGCTCAAACACAGCGCGAAGACGAGAGCCAAAGGCGAGAGCAGTTTCATCACCGAATCTTCCTGTGATGCGACGCCAGGCGTCGGAGACCATCAGATTGCCTGATCATCCATCAGCTCCAAGAGGTCGATTGCCGTCTTGGCCCGGGCATCGTCCCCGATGGCCAGTGGCGCGACGTGCCTGCGCATCGACTGGATGAAGGCCCTCAGCGTTTCCTGCACGGACCCGCCGAGGTAGGTCTCATGGCCTTCCTCGGGGCAGAAGGTGCCGCCGAGATCGATGAGAGCTTCCATGGTCGCCCGTTGGGCCCAAGGCTTGCCGTCCACCAGCAGCCGCTCTATTTCAGGGAGCACTCCCAGGACGACCGGATAGAACGTACCCGCATGGTTGTTGCCCATGGCCCAGAGAAACGCATCGTGCGCCTCGAACGCGGACGGTTCATCGCTCGCGCGCCAAAGCGCATCGAGCGCGGCCTCCACGCTGCCCGGGTCGTTGGACTCGGGCTGCGGGAAGTGGTCCAGGTGGAGTGGGTTCACGGCTGCGCTCAGGAGCGAACCGCCAGCAGGACCAGCGCGGGAACCATCGCGGACCCTGCCAGGGTTGCGGCAAAAACGATGCCGAGGATTGCGCCGCGCGGGAATCCGATCCGGTTTCCGTCCTGCGCGTAGGCGAATCGTCCGAAGTACCAGCCACCGAGCAGCAGGTGTGCCGCGAGACCGAAAGCCAGCGCCAACGGCAGCGGCGTCGAATTGCCGCCGAGGCGAGCGATCAGGGTCGCACCAACCGAGCCCACCAGAAGCAGGATGACGTACCCGAAGGCGCGGAGCCAGCTCAAGTTCGTTCGGCGATACAGCCTGGCAGCCAGCTTTACCAGGGCGGTCATCAGCGCGACTGACAAGGTGAGCGGAAGGAGCGTCAGGAGTGATTGCATGGCGTGATGGGGTGTCCTCTCAGGCATCGCTTGCGGCGACGTCCTTCTTGCGAGATTTTTTCGAGCGACCGAGATCCGCATTCGGCGGGATGTAAATGTACTTCTCCCCGCTCGTGCTCCGCCGGCGGCTGGGCCAGTTGCATCCGCCGAAGTCACAGCAGCTGGCCAGGTCGCAGGCGCTGGAAATCCATCGGCCGGAAGGCAAGTCACAGCCACCTGGCAAGTCGCATCCGCCGTCACACGGCGCATCGCAGCCGACGTCGCACGATCCCCGCTGGGAAATCGGAGGGCGGGAGCGGCAAACATGGCGCCGGTGAACGACACCGCAAAGATGCGTGCGTTGCCGGATCAGCACGAGGCCGGCAAGCACGCCGTGACGCCGCACAGCGCGGTAGCCCAGCGCAGAGCAACTGGCACGGCCGGTATGCGTGCGATAGGCGCAGGCGAAGCCCTTGTAGGGAGAGAGGTACTTCTGGTAGATGCGAATCGCGAGGAGGGCAAGCCGGCGCATATCGGGTGGAGGCTAACGCAACGTGTCAGCCCTGGTGTCCCACGAGCGCGAATTCATGCATCTCCTTCCAGCGGCCCGAAGAATTCTCCAGCAATTTCACGTAACCGCAATGCGTCGAGACGGGCCCGTTTCGCTCGATGTCGGCGCGAAGCTCGCGCTCCACGGATTCGGCTGCCAGGGCATCGCCGTCCGCCACGGTCAGGTGCGGAATGACCGACGTGTGAGTCCCCCCGTACGGCGGGTACTCGGGAAATGCGCGGGCAACCGCCAAGGTGAGCTCCTCGAATGGTTGCACGAAGGCGGGCGCCAGATAGGCGGTTGCGGGGAAGCGCTCCACTCGATGGAGAACGCACCGGAACGGCGAGAACCGCTTGAACAGGATGCCCAAGCGGCGGCGCACGCTTGAATCGACTAGCTCCGGCCCCATGAACGGAAACAGGATGGTGATATGCGCCGGCACCCCCAGGCTCGCCTGCGGATCGAATCTGCGGCGCAGGGCTCCAAATCGCGCCTCGGCTTCGGAGACGAAGATCACCAAGCCGGTCTGATGCATGAAGAGGTCTTGTCGGTTCGATTTCTCCCGCTGTTGACCTTCTTTGCGTTAGGTAGGAATGCCAACGAAAGCGAAGCAAGCTCCGTGTCCGTGTCGAA
>NZ_JAKLTM010000005.1 GCF_022012305.1 Ramlibacter paludis
CGCGAAGCCGAACCGCGGCCCCCACCGTAGGCCGGGGTGGCAACCCCGGCTTGCGACGCTTCACCTCAGCGCCACCCACAGGCCATAGGCCAGCGCCGCCACCATCGGCAGCACCAGCGCCGCCCACCGCCAGTGCGGCAAGCGGCGCATGCGCTCGCGCCCGAGTTCCGCCAGGGTCACGCGCTGGCCAGGCTGCAGATGCGCCAGCAGTTCGCGCGACAAGACCTCTTCGTCGAAGATCCAGCGTCCCGGCTTGCGCGCGAAGCCCCCACTGCGGTACTGCACCAGCTCCGTCCCCACCAGCAGGAGGCACGGCGACGCCAGCAGCGTGCCGACATCGGCCTGCGCGCGCTGCCTGCCCTGCCGCCAAAGGGAAATCCGGCCGCTGGCGAGTCGGACGCTCTGCTGGCCGAAGCGCCAGGTGGTCCAGGATCCCGCCAGGCTGACGGCCAGCGCAAGAAGCGACAGCGCCACCATACACCAGCGGAACATGATCGGAGTCTGGCCCCACCGGGGGACGATGCCGACGGCGACAGTGGCAAACAGGGACAGCAGCACGATGGACTGCGCCAGCAGGATACGCCGCACGAACCATTTGCCGGGAAGCAGTTCGAACGACCCGGTCGTCACTGCGCTGCCTTCGGCTTGCGTGCCCTGCGCCCGCGCCGGCCGCTCGCTGAAACGCCACGCCAGCACGCTGCCCACCAGCAGGGTCAGCACCAGGCCTGCCCAGGCGCCCGTCTTCCAGTGCCGCGCCGCCTGCTTCTGGCGAGCCGCCGCCGCCAGCTCCTGCGCGATGCCGCCGCTGCCGAAGGCGCCCAAGTGACGGCCATCGGGGCCTATGCGGTACAGCGCCAGCCCGTCGAAATCGGCCACCACGAGCGCGCCGACAAAGCGCTCGATCACCAGTGGATCCGAGTGCCCGCCCAGGTCGCCCACGGCGGCGATCCGCTGGTCCTTGCCATAGGCCAACACCCATCCGTGCTTCTGGCCTTGCCCCACCGCCAGGGCCCAGAGCCCGTTGCCGTCCTCCCGCAGGGCGAAGTCGGCCGCCTTGCGCGGGATGCGCAACTGCTCCCGGACCTCGAAGCCGGGCAGCGGCCCGGCCACGTCCAGCCAGACGAAGCGGTGGTGGTCGTTGTCGGCCACGACCAGTCGCTCGCCGTCCAGCCGCAACCGGTTCGGGAAGTACAACAGGCCCTCGGGCGTGCTGCTCACGGGCCGCCCGCGCAGGTCCAGCACCCGCAGGCCGCTGCCCTTGGCGTCGGCCACGTAGATGCGGTCGCGCGCCGCATCGACGGCGATGTGCACCGCGCCCGCCAGCCGCTGCACCTTCAGCTGCGGCCCGGCCATCGCCTGCACGCAACCCGCGAGGCGCAAGGGCAGGGCCTGGACGTCGCAGCGGACGACGCGCGGCGTGGTGTCCTCGAACAGCCAGGCCTGCACGCGGCCGGAGGCGTCGGTGGTGAGGTCGAAGTCGGTCGGCTCCTCGGTCAGCGCCAGGTCGGCCAGGGGCTGGCGGGTGACGGTGTTGCCGCTCGCGTCCAGCAGGTGCAGCGCGTCGTTGAAGAAGAAACCGATGAACGGTTGGCCGCCGGCGGTGGAGGCGCGCAAGGCGCCCGGCCGGGGCAAGGTGCTGGCCAGCTGCGTGGCCCACCACAAGGCCAGCAGGCTGGGGAGCAACAAGGCAAAGATGACCAGCGCGCTGCGCCGCTCCCTGGGTGTCATGGACCGCCCTACTCGTGTTTGGGGCGGTTTATACCAGCAGGGGAAGCCGGGGTTGCCACCCCGGCCTACGGGGAAGTGGCCGTCCTCGTAGGCCGGGGTGGCAACCCCGGCTGTACGTTACGCCACCACCACCGGCACCCGCGGCGCCAGCGCGCACATCAACTCGTAGCCCAGCGTCCCCGCGCTCTTGGCCACTTCGTCGATGGCCAGCAGCGCGCCGTTGGACGCCGTGCCCCACAAGGTGACCTCGCTGCCGAAGTCCGCATGCGGCACCGGCGTCAGGTCCACGGCCAGCATGTCCATGCTGACGCGGCCAACCAGCCGGGTGCGCACGCCTTCCACCAGCACCGGCGTGCCGGTGCTGCAATGGCGCGGATAGCCGTCGGCGTACCCGCAGGCCACCACGCCGATGCGCAGCGGCTCGCCGGCGGTGAAGCTGGAGCCGTAGCCCACGGTGTCGCCCGGCTGCAGGTACTGCACCGCCAGCAGCTTGCTGCCCAGGGTCATCGCCGGCCGGATGCCCCAGTGGCCGACGTCGTGCTCCGGATAGTCCGGGGCGCTGCCGTAAACCGCGATGCCGGGCCGGATCCAGTCGCCGCGCACCTGCGGGTCGGCCGCATGGCGCAGCGACGCCGCGCTGTTGGCCAGCGAGCGTTCACCGGGCAGGTCACGCGTCGTGTCCAGGAACACGGACAGCTGGTGGTCTATCCCCCGCTCGCCGTCGGCATCGCTGAAGTGCGTCATCAGCGAGATTTCCTCGACCTGCGGCAAGGCGTCGAGCCGGGTCCAGGCCGCGCGGTAGCGGGCCGGGGCGAACCCGAGCCGGTTCATGCCCGAATTCATCTTCAGGAAAACCCGGTGCGGCACCTGCGTCTTGTGCGCCGCCAGCATCTCGATCTGCTCGTCGCAGTGGATGGTGTGCCACAGGCCCAGGCGCGAACACAGTTCCAGGTCGCGCGGCTCGAAAACGCCTTCCAGCAGCAGGATGGGCCCGCGCCAGCCCAGGGAGCGCACCCGCTCCGCCTCGCCCAGATCCAGCAGGGCAAAGCCGTCGGCGCCCCGCAGGCCGTCGTAGGCCCGCTCGATGCCGTGCCCGTAGGCATTGGCCTTGACCACGGCCCAGACCTTGGCGTCCGGGGTGGCGGAACGCATGCGCGCCAGGTTGTGGCGCAGGGCTTCTACATGGATGGTGGCCTGGATGGGGCGGGGCATGAAGAGGATTTTGTCATTACCTACCGTGATATAACCCCGTGTCGCTTGGAGACAGCAGAAATTTGACGGGATCAGCCAAGCTGATCCTGCGCCCCTACGCACCCGGATGAAGCGCGGTTTCTACACCATCATGGCGGCGCAGTTCTTTTCGTCGCTTGCCGACAATGCGCTGTTCATCGCCGCCGTTGAATTATTGAAGTCATCCCGGGCCCCCACCTGGCAGGCGGCGGCACTGGTGCCGATGTTCGCCCTCTTCTATGTGGTGCTGGCCCCCTTCGTGGGTGCCTACGCGGACGCCATGCCCAAGGGCAAGGTCATGTTCGTCAGCAACTTCATCAAGGTCATAGGCTGCCTGATGATGCTGTTCGGATCGCATCCGCTGCTCTCGTACGCCATCGTCGGCCTCGGCGCCGCGGCTTATTCGCCGGCCAAGTACGGCATCCTCACCGAGCTGCTGCCCCCTTCGCAGCTGGTCAAGGCCAACGGCTGGATCGAAGGCCTGACCATCGCCTCGATCATCCTGGGCATCCTGCTGGGCGGCCAGCTGGTGGGCCACGTGATTTCCAGCCGCATGCTGTCGCTGGACTTCCCCATCATCGACACCGGCATCGACACCGCGCCCGAAGCGGCCATCGCGATCCTGATCTTCATCTACGCGATCGCCGCCTGGTTCAACACCCGCATCCCCGACACCGGCGTCGAGATGCGGCGCCTGCCCAAGAACCTGCTGGAACTGGTGCCCGATTTCTGGAGCTGCAACGCCCGCCTGTGGCGCGACAAGCTGGGGCAGATCTCGCTGGCCACCACCACCCTCTTCTGGGGCGTGAGCGGCAACCTGCGCTACATCATCCTGGCCTGGAGCGCGGCGGCGCTGGGTTACAGCACCACGCAGGCCTCGTCGCTTTCTGGTGTGGTGGCACTGGGCACCGCGGTGGGCGCGATCGCCGCCTCGATGCGCATGCGCCTCGACAAGGCCACCAGCGTCATGCCGCTGGGCATCGCCATGGGCCTGCTGGTCATCGCGATGAACTTCATCCACAGCGCCTGGGTGGCGGCGCCCTTCCTGATCCTGCTGGGGGCGCTGGGCGGCTACCTGGTGGTGCCGATGAACGCACTGCTGCAGCACCGCGGCCACAACCTGATGGGCGCCGGCCGCTCGATCGCCGTGCAGAACTTCAACGAGCAGGCCTGCATCCTGGGCCTGGGCGCGTTCTACAGCCTGTCGGCGGGCATGGGTCTGTCGGCCTTCGGTGCGATCACCGCCTTCGGCATCGTGGTGGCCGGGGTGATGTGGCTGATCCAGCGATGGCACGCCCGCAACTGCATCGTGCACAAGGACGAAGTCGACCACCTGCTGGAAATCGCGCGGCACGACAACATGCATGGTTGACCGGGCCGGCAAGGCGGCGCCGGTGCTGGCGCTGCTGGTCAACGCCTTCGTCTGGGGCGTGTCCTGGTGGCCCTTCCGGGCGCTGCAGGCGCAAGGGCTGCACCCGCTGTGGGCCACCTGCGCGATCTATCTCGTCGCCTTCGCCTGCGCCGCCGCGGCGCGTCCGCGGGCGCTGGCCGGCTTCGCGCGCCAGCCGCTGCTGTGGGGATTGTTCTTCGCCTCGGGACTGACCAACGTCGGTTTCAATTGGGCCGTGACCGTCGGCGACGTGGTGCGGGTGGTGCTGCTGTTCTACCTGATGCCGGCCTGGTCGGTGCTGCTGGCGTGGCTGGTGCTGGGCGAGCGGCCCGTGCCCGCGGCGTTCGCCCGGCTGGCGCTGGCGCTGGCGGGCGTCGCCACCGTGATGCACGAACCGGGCGCCGGCCTGCCCTGGCCGCGCAGCCTGCCCGATGCGCTGGCGCTGGTGGGCGGCTTCTGCTTCGCCCTCAACAACGTGCTGCTGCGCCGATTGCATGCGACGCCCGCCGAGTCGCGCGTGCTGGCGATGTTCGGCGGCGGCGCGGTGCTGGCAGGGAGCGTGGCGGCCTTCGGCGTCGCGCAGGGGACGGTGCCCGGCTGGCCGTCCTTGCCGCCGGCGGGAGTCGCCCTGGCCTTCGGGCTGGCCATGTTCTTCCTGGTCGGCAACCTGGCCTTGCAGTACGGGGCCTCGCGGCTCGCGGCCCACACGACGGCGCTGGTGATGCTGTCGGAAGTGGTGTTTGCCAGCCTGTCGTCCGTGGCGCTGGGTGCGGGGGAGCTCACGCCGCGTGTCTTGCTGGGCGGCGGGCTGATCCTCGCGGCCGCCGCGTGGTCGGCCTGGCCGGCGCGCACGGCGGCGGTGGCCGGGGCACAATGATTCCATGAGCACCGTTTACGACTTCGAGGCGCAGCGCATCGACGGCAGCCGCGCGCCGCTGGCCGACTACCGCGGCCAGGTCCTGCTGATCGTCAACACCGCCAGCGCCTGCGGCTTCACCCCGCAGTTCGGCGGGCTGGAGGAACTGCACCAGCGCTATGCCGCGCAGGGCCTGCAGGTGCTGGGCTTTCCCTGCAACCAGTTCGGCGCGCAGGACCCGGGCAGCAACGAGGAAATCGGCGCGTTCTGCACCAGGAACTACGGCGTGTCCTTCCCGATGATGTCGAAGATCGACGTCAACGGCGCCGAAGCGCATCCGCTCTACAAATGGCTGACCGCCGAGGCCCCCGGGCTGCTGGGCACCAAGGGCATCAAGTGGAACTTCACCAAGTTCCTGGTCGGCAAGGACGGCGCGGTGATCAAGCGCTACGCACCGCAGGACGCGCCCGCTTCGCTCGCCAAGGACATCGAGAAGGCCCTGGCCGCCTAGGAGCGCGCGCCCGAGGGCTACGCGGCCCCGCCCAGGGGGTCAGGCCAAGGCCGCGTCGAGAATCTCGACCCAATGCTTCACCGGCGTCCCCGTCCCGCTCTGCAAATGCTGGATGCAGCCGATGTTCGCCGAAATGATCGCCACCGGCTCGAGCGCCCCCAGGTGCCCCAGCTTGCGGTCGCGCAAGGCATGCGCGATTTCCGGTTGCAGCACCGAATAGGTTCCCGCCGATCCGCAGCACAGGTGCGATTCGTTCAGTGCCACGCGCACCTGGAAGCCCAGCTGGTTCATGAACTGCTCGACCCCGCCGCGCAGCTTCTGCCCGTGCTGCAGCGTGCAAGGCGGATGGAAAGCCAACAGGCCTTCGTCCGGCTTCACCCTGCCCTGCAACGCGGGAACGATCTGCGGCAGCAGCTCGCTCAGGTCGCGGGTCAACTCACCGATGCGGCGCGCCTTGTCGGCGTAGGCGGTGTCGTGCTGCAGCAGGTGCCCGTACTCGCGCACCGTCACGCCGCAGCCCGACGCGTTCATCACGATCGCCTCGACCTCGCCGCTTTCCACGTAAGGCCACCAGGCGTCGATGTTCGCGCGCATCTGCGCGCGGCCGCCGTCCTGGTCGTTCAGGTGGAACTTGACCGCGCCGCAGCACCCCGCCGCCGGCGCGATCACCGACTGGATGCCCGCGGCATCGAGCACGCGCGCGGTGGCGGAGTTGATGTTCGGCAACATCGCCGGCTGCACGCAACCGGCCAGCAGCAGCACCTTTCGTGCATGCGTACGCGTCGGCCAGCGGCCCGCGTCCTGGCGCGGCGGGACCTTCTCGCGCAGCGCCGCCGGAAGCAAGCCGCGCACGGCCTTGCCGACCTGCATCGCGGGTCCGAAGGCGCGCGACGTCAGGCCCTCCTTCAGGCTCCAGCGCAGCGCCTTCGCGCCGGCGCCGCGCGGCACCTTGCGCTCGACGATGGCGCGGCCGATGTCGACCAGGTTGCCGTAGGCAACGCCGCTCGGGCAGGTGCTCTCGCAGTTGCGGCAGGTCAGGCAGCGATCGAGGTGCAGCTGCGTCTTGCGCGTGGGCTCTTCGCCCTCCAGCACCTGCTTGATCAGGTAGATGCGCCCGCGCGGCCCATCGAGCTCGTCGCCCAGCACCTGGTAAGTGGGGCAGGTGGCGGTGCAGAAGCCGCAGTGCACGCACTTGCGCAGGATGGCCTCGGCTTCGGCCCCTTCGGCGGTGCCCTGGAACTCGGGGGAGAGGTGGGTCTGCATCAGGCCTCGGGAAAGAGCCGGCCGCGGTTGAAGATGCCGGCGGGATCGAACTGGCGTTTCAGTTCGCGCTGGATCGCCAGCAGCGCCGGCGCCAGCGGGGCTTGCCGGCCGGTGCTGGCCGCATCCGCGGCCCGAAACAGCGTGGCATGGCCACCGGCCTTCGCGGCCAAGGCGCGCAAGGCGGCACCTTCACTGGCCGGGGCGCGTACCCAGCGCTGCGCGCCATGCCATTCGACCAGCGGCGGTTGCGGCAAGTCCAGCACGGGCGCGGTCTGCGGCACCGACAGCCGCCATAGATCGCGGGCGCCTTCGAACCAGGGCAGGCGCTGCTCGCGGCAGGCGTCCCAGTCGAAGTCCGTCGTGCGTTCCCCACCCAGGCTGCGGCAGGCGGCATCCACTGCCGCCACGGCGCCGCGCAGGCGCAGGAACAGCGTGCCGCCGCCATCAGGCAGCCACAGGCTCGCGTTGAGCGGCAGGGGCTGTCCGCCCCATGCGTTCAACTGGCGCAAGGCCAGGTCCTGCGGCATGGCGAACCGGAGCGTCGCTTCGGCCGGCGCCCGGGGCAGCACCTTGAGGCTCACCTCGGTGATCAGCCCCAGCGTGCCCAGCGCGCCGACCATCAGCCGCGACACGTCGTAGCCGGCGACGTTCTTCATCACCTGGCCGCCGAACACCAGCTGCTCCGCGCGGCCGTTCACCAGCTGCAGGCCCAGAACGTAATCACGGACCGAGCCGACGCTGGCGCGCGCGGGGCCCGACAGGCCCGACGCCACCATGCCGCCGACCGTCGCGCCCGGCCCGAAGTGGGGCGGCTCGAAGGGCAGGCACTGGCCCCGTTCGGCCAGCAGCTCCTCGAGTTCCGCCAGCGGCGTCCCGGCGCGCACGGTCACCACCAGCTCGCTGGGCTCGTAGCTGACGATGCCGCGCAGTTCGCCGGTGGCGAGCGGCTCGCCGCCGGCGGGCTTGCCGTAAAAGTCCTTGGTGCCGCCGCCGCGAATGGCCAGCGGCGTGCCTGCCGCAGAGGCGGCACGTACGCGGTCGACCAGGCGGGCGAGGGCGGGATCCATGCGGGCGATGTTAAGCGGGCCTGTCGTTCCGGGCCGGAACGACAGCACTGATATTTTTTGCGTTCAGTCGATGAAGAAATTGGTGGGCAGCCCTGGCACATCCACCCGCGCCGCCAGCACGCAGCCGGACGCGGGGAATTGGCGCAGCTCCTCCTCGGGCCGGCCATGGCGGGCGCTGGTGAGGTAAAGCGTGCGGCCATCGGCGCCGCCGAAGCACGGCATGGTGGGACAGCGAACAGGCACCTCGAATTCGGCGGCGATACGGCCGTCGGGCGCCAGCCGCAGCAGCCGTCCGCCCTCGTACATCGCGCACCAGTAATGGCCTTCGGCGTCGACGGCCGCACCGTCGGGCCGCCCGCCGTAACCCGGATCGCCGGGCTTCCAGCCAGCCGGCTTGAACGGAAACTGGTGGAAGACGCGATGGTGGCGCAGCGCGTTGGATTCCGCGTCCCAGTCCCACACGCCGATCGCGTGGCTGGGCGTGTCGGTCCAGTACAGGCGATCGCGGGCCGGCGAGAAGGCCAGCCCGTTGGCGGTGGTGACATTGCCCGCCTTCAGCTGCACCACCGGCGCACCTTGGCGCGCATCCAGGCAGTAGAGATCGGCCTTGCGCGCATCCTTCGGCTCGTAGATCGTGCCGGCCCAGAACCGCCCGAGCGGATCGGCCTTGCCGTCGTTGAAGCGCGAGTGCTCCGCGTGGCCGAAGCGCGCCAGCGGCTCGAGCGGGCCGCCCCAGCTGCGCGCGCGGTAGATGCCGTCACGCAGCCCCAGCACCAGGCCACCCTGGGCCGCCGGTGCGATGCAACCGGGCTCCTGCGGCAGGTCCCACGCTTGCAGCACGCCGCTGGCGGGATGCAGGCGCCGCACGCGCCTGCTGCTGATGTCCACCCAGTAGAGCCGCTCTTCCTGCGGATGCCAGAACGGCGACTCGCCGAGCGCATCGGGCGCTGCGACCGCCACGTCCCACTGCATCAGGCGCGCTCCACGCCGATGGTCATCTGCGCCATCGTGCTTTCGCCCGGCTGCAGCACTTGCAGGCCCAGTTCGCCGGCGGTCGCGCCGGTGGCATAGAGATGCACGGCGTTGTTGACGTGGCTGACCGGCTCGATGGCGATGCTGTCGCGCGCGGGTTGGGTGAAGACGACCAGCCGCGCGAGGCTGGAGCTGAGCTTGATGGACAGCTCCTCGTCACGCAGCTGCGCCTGGCCGTTCCAGGCGTCGTAGCAATGGTCGACGTCGAGCACCGCGCAATCGGCCTCGAGGCCGCCGGAGATGCGCCGCACGGTGGGCAGGCGGTCGGCGCCCATCTCCCAGCGGCCGCCGGCGCGAAACGCGATGCGGCTCGCGGGCCGCTTGGGAAACCAAGGATGCCAGCCGAGGCCCGCGGGGGCGGGCTGCTGCGCCTGGTTGGTCAGGGCCAGCGTCAGTTCGAGCGCGTCGGGCCGCAGGCGCAAGGTGTGCGAGCAGTCGAAGGCAAAGGGCCAGGACGCGTCGGCTGCGTGCTCGTACGCGAGCATCACGGAGGCTTCGTCCGAATCGAGGACGGTCCAGGGCCGCTGCCAGCCCACGCCGTGAATCGCATGCGGCTCGTCGCCGTTGTTGCGGATCAGCGGATGCTGCGTGCCTTGCCAGACCAGCGTGGCCTGGCCGATGCGGTTGGAGAAGGGCACCAGTGGATAGCAGGCCGACTGGCGCGCGCCGGTGAGCTGCGCGGCCGGCGTGGAGCGCAGCACGGGCAGCGTGTCGAGCCACAGTCCGGCGATGCTGCCGCCGAGCTCCGGCGCCAGCTCGCAGCGCAAGCGTCCCGCCTTCAGTTCGATCATGGCGTCTCCTGGCTTCTTGTGCGGCCATTGTGCCCGCCCAAAAGAAAAAGGGGCCCGCCAAAGCGGGCCCAACATCCAAAGGAGACCTTGCTCTCGCGCCTGCCGTGGCGTGCCCCACGGCAGGCGTTGCTTCGTTCAGCGGTTGTAGGCAGTTTCGCCGTGGCTGCTGATGTCCAGGCCCTCGCGCTCTTCCTCTTCGGAGACGCGCAGGCCGATCAGGACGTCGACGATCTTGTAGCAGATGAAGGCCACGACGCCGGACCACACCAGCGTGGTCAGCACGCCCTGGAACTGGATCCAGACCTGGCCGCCGATCGAGTACTCGGGGTTCACCTTGTTGGCCACGTAGTCGTAGATGCCCGTGCCGCCCAGCGAGGGTGAAGCGAACACGCCGGTCAGCAGCGCACCCAGGATGCCGCCCACGCCGTGCACGCCGAACACGTCGAGCGCGTCGTCGGCGCCCAGCAGGCGCTTGAGGCCGTTGACGCCCCACAGGCAGACCAGGCCGGCCAGCAGGCCGATGACGATGGAGCCCATCACGCCGACGAAGCCGCAGGCGGGGGTGATGGCCACCAGGCCGGCGACGGCGCCGGACGCGGCGCCCAGCATGGAAGCCTTGCCCTTGGACAGCGCTTCCCCGGCGCACCAGGCCAGCGTTGCGGCGGCGGTGGCGAACAGCGTGTTGGCGAAGGCCAGGGCGGTGACGCCGTTGGCTTCCAGGTTGGAGCCGGCGTTGAAGCCGAACCAGCCCACCCACAGCAGCGCGGCGCCGACCATGGTCAGGGTCAGGCTGTGCGGCGTGAGGGATTCCTTGCCGTAGCCGATGCGCTTGCCCACCAGGTAGGCGCCCACCAGGCCGGCGACACCGGCGTTGATGTGCACCACGGTGCCGCCCGCGAAGTCCAGCGCGCCCTTGGCCCACAGCCAGCCGGCCGCGGCCGTGACGGTGTCGAGCGTCTTGGCGTCCGTGATCGCGTCCGGGCCGTCCCAGTACCAGACCATGTGGGCCATCGGCAGGTAGGCGAACGTGAACCACAGCGCGCAGAACAGCAGCACGGCGGCGAACTTGATGCGCTCGGCGAAGGCGCCGACGATCAGCGCGCAGGTGATGGCGGCGAACGTGCCTTGGAAGGCGACGAAGCTCAGCTCGGGAATCACGACACCCTTGCTGAAGGTCGCGGCCACCGAGTCGGGCGTGATGCCGGACAGGAACAGCTTGCTGAAGCCACCGATGAACGGGTTGCCGCCGGTGAACGCCACGCTGTAGCCGTAGATGGCCCACAGCACGAAGATCATGCAGGCCACGACCATCACCTGCATCAGCACGGACAGCATGTTCTTGCTGCGCACCAGGCCGCCGTAGAACAGGGCCAGGCCCGGCACGATCATCATCAGCACCAGCAGGGTGGCGACCGTCATCCAGGCGGTGTCGCCCTTGTTCGGCACGGGCGCCGGCGCGGCGGCCGCGGCAGGCGCGGAAGCAGCGGCGGCTGCAGCCGGGGCCGCAGCGGCGGCAGCGGCAGGCGCAGCAGCCGCGGGTGCGGCTTCGGTGGTGGTGGCTGCCGGCGCGGACGCCGGTGCCGCGGGCGCCTGTGCGAGGGCGGCCGTGCCGCCGATCGCGAGGCCCAGGGCCAGGCCCAGGGAAGCGAGAAATTTCCTCATGTCAGACTCTCTGTGTGATGGTTTAGAGGGCTTCCTTGCCGGTCTCGCCGGTTCGGATGCGCACGACTTGCTCCAGGTCGTACACGAAGATCTTTCCGTCGCCGATCTTGCCGGTGCGGGCGGCGCCTTCCACCGCTTCGATGACGCGTTCCACGAGGTCGTCGGCCACCGCCGCCTCGATCTTCACCTTGGGCAGGAAGTCGACGACGTATTCCGCGCCGCGGTACAGCTCGGTATGGCCCTTCTGGCGGCCGAAGCCCTTGACCTCGGTGACGGTGATGCCCTGCACGCCGATGCCCGAGAGGGCCTCGCGCACTTCGTCGAGCTTGAAGGGTTTGATGATGGCGGTGACGAGTTTCATGCTCTAGCTCCTCTTGCGGACTGCCTCAGAACGAATACGTGTACTTCAGGCCCAGCACCGCGGTCGCCTTGCCCAGGTCCTTGCCGCTCGGCGACAGGTAGCCGTTGGCGTTGGTGTCCACGTAGGCGAGCGAAGCGGACAGGCCGTTGCCGAAGTCCTTGCCCAGGCCCAGCGACCAGTCGGTGTACGAGAAGCTGGAGTTGTGCGACACGCGCTGGTAGCCGATGTGCGGCACGAAGGTCAGGCCCCAGAAGCCGGTGTCGAACGTGGCGTTCAGGTCGATGTAGTAGCTGTTCTTGCTGTCGGCAAAGCCGAACAGGTTGGTGACCGCGTGCGAGTACTTCAGCGTGGCCGGGCCGTAGGTGCCGGCGACGTACAGCTCGGTGGTGTCGGGATTCACCGGCAGGCTGGAGGACGGGTAGAAGTAGCGCAGCGCGCCGACGTCCACCGCCACCGGGCCGGCATTGAACTTGTAGCCGCCGTACAGGTCGACTTCCATGTTCGCGTCGCCACCCGCATCTTCGATCCACTTGATGCTGGAGCCCCAGGTGCCGATATAGAAGCCGCTCTTGTGGGCGAAGTCGGCGCCGGCCTGCAGGGCGGGCTTCAGGCGCGACTGCGAGATGCCGCGGTAGCGGTAGTCGCTCACGACACCGACGTTCACGGAGGCCGTGTAGTCAGGCTCCGGGGCCGTCGCGGCGGCTTGCGCCAGCACGACGCCGGAGGCAAGCAGGGAGGCAGCGGCGAGGACGGCTTGCTTGAGTTTCATTTCCAGGTTTCTCCGTTCGTTTGTGGGATATCGACGCAACTGATAGCAGGAGGCGTGCCATGCCCCGCCTACCCAATGGAAGGTCGGCGGGCCGCACCTGCTTTCCGTTGAGCGCGGGCGTGCCCGGCAAACGCCGGCCATGCACCTGAATAGGGAGGAAATGCCCGGTGAGGCTTTCTTTGGTGCAGAGCCGCGCCTTGCTGGGGCTGGAAGCGGCGGCGGTCACCGTGGAGGTGCACCTGTCCAACGGCTTGCCCAATTTCCTGCTGGTCGGGCTGGCCGATACCGAGGTGAAGGAAGCAAGGGAAAGGGTCCGCTCGGCCATCCTGACCTCGGGGCTGGAATTCCCGTCCAACCGCCGCATCACCGTCAACCTGGCGCCGGCCGACCTGCCGAAGGACAGCGGCCGCTTCGACCTGCCGATCGCGCTGGGCGTGCTGGCGGCCAGTGGCCAGATCGACGGCACGCAGCTGGCCGGGCATGAATTCGCCGGCGAGCTCTCGCTGTCGGGCGAATTGCGCCCGGTGCGCGGCGCGCTGGCGACCAGCCTGGCGCTGCATGGCAAGAGCAATCCGGCGCGGCTGGTCCTGCCGCCGGCCAGCGCCGAGGAGGCGGCGCTGGTGCCGGGGTCGCACGTGATCCGCGCGCGGCACCTGCTGGACGTGGTGGCGCGCTTCCAGCCGCAGCCCAACACCTGCGACATCGACCCGCAGGGCTGGGTGCGCCTGGCCTGCAGCGCACCGGTGGCCAGCGCGCACTACCCCGACCTCGCCGACGTGAAGGGGCAGGCCGGCGCGCGCAGGGCGCTGGAGATCGCGGCGGCCGGCGGTCACTCGATTCTGTTGGTGGGCCCGCCAGGCGCCGGCAAATCGATGCTGGCGCAGCGCTTCGCCGGGCTGCTGCCGCCCATGAGCATTCCCGAAGCCCTGGAGAGTGCGGCGGTCGCCAGCCTGGCGGGGCGCTTCACCTTGCCGCAATGGAGCTTGCGGCCGACGCGCACGCCGCACCACTCGTCGAGCGCGGTGGCGCTGGTCGGCGGCGGCTCGCCGCCTCGGCCGGGCGAGATCTCGCTGGCGCACCACGGCGTGCTGTTCCTCGACGAGCTGCCGGAATTTCCGCGGGCGGCGCTGGAGGCGCTGCGCGAACCACTGGAGACGGGGCGCATCACCATCTCCCGCGCCGCGAGCCGCTCGGAATTCCCGGCCCGCTTCCAGCTGGTGGCGGCGATGAACCCCTGCCCTTGCGGCTGGCTGGGATCAGGCCGCCCCTGCCGCTGCACGCCGGACCAGGTGGCGCGCTACCAAGGGAAGTTGAGCGGGCCGCTGCTGGACCGCATCGACCTGCATGTGGAAGTGCCGGCGCTGAGTCCGGCCGAGCTGCTGGAAGCACCTGCCGGTGAAGGCACCTCCACGGTGCAGGCGCGCTGCCAGGCGGCGCGCGAGCGCGCATTGGCGCGGCAAGGCAAGGACAACCACGCGCTGCAAGGCCGCGAGATCGACCAGCATGCGCGGCTGGCGGGCGAGGCCGGCAGCTTCCTGCGCAATGCCGCCGCGCGGCTGGGATGGAGCGCGCGCGCCACGCACCGCACGCTGAAGCTGGCCCGCACCATCGCCGACCTGGCGGGTGCGAACGCGGTGGCGGCGTCGCACGTGGCCGAAGCGGCGCAGTACCGCCGCGCCTTGCAGGCCGTCTAGAAGGTGCCCGTCAGGAAAGCCTGCAGGCCGCCGTAACCGAGCTTCAACCGGCCGTTGTAGTTGGAGCGGTCGACGTCGACCCGGGCGTTGAAGTGGCTGTAGCCCAGCCCGACACCGAAGTTGCGCGAGAACATCCAGGTGGCGCCCGCGCGCAGGTCGGTCCAGTGGCCGTCGTAGCCGTCGATGCTGATCTTGAACATCTGCGCCGACGCGTCGAGGTACCAGTTGGGCGCGACCACCCAGCCGCCGCGCACGCCGATCACCGGCAGCGGCGCGGGCAGCGAGCTGGTGCGCGTCTCGAAGGGACGCACCACACCGTTGACGGTGGCCGTGCCGGACAGGCGCAGCGACAGGTCGGTGTAGTGGATGCCGACGGTGCCGGCGATCTCGTAGGTGGGCGCGCGCCAGAAGGCGTATTCGTAGGCCAGCTCGATGACCTCCATCTTCATCTCGGACTCGACGTTGCTGCCCACGTTGTAGGTGGCGTCGCCCCAGTTGATGGTGCGGTCCAGCGTGCGGCTGCGCGTGTTCCTGTCGTTGAAGTACAGGAAGCGCAGATGGTGCTTGGGATTGATCCGCCACAGGGCGTCGATGCGCGCACGGGTGGAATCGGAAGCCTTGCCGAAGGTCTCGTCGAAGTCGACGTCCGGGTTGCGCGTGGACGACCCGTTCAGGGCGGCGTTGACGTCGGTGCCCAGCAGGAAGGCGCCGGCACTGAAGACGAAGCGGTTGTCGAGCAGGGCCTGGGCATTGCCCGAGGTCTGCGCGCCCGCCGCGCTTGCCGCCAGCGCGACCAGGGCCGCCGCGAGCGATTTCGCGGCCTTCGTCGAGGTTCCTGTTTGCATTCGTGTTCTCCTGCGTCCAAATCGTTGGAGCCACGAAAATAGGCCTGTAACCTCAACCGGGACATTGGACCTTGGTCAGGGGTGCGGCAGCAACACATGGGACCAAGGTCCCATGGCGCTCGCAGCGCAACATGACCCCGGCGGCAGGGTCATCAATAATCGCGCTTCCTCCGCCATCCCGTCACCCACGATGAAGCAGGCCCCACCGAAATTCCGCGCCTGGTGGCTGGCCGGGCTGCTGGCGGCGGGCGCGGCGCAGGCGCAGGCGCAGACGGTGCCGGCCAGCCTGGCCGACCTCGACCTCGAGCAGCTCGCCAGCATCCAGGTCACCTCGGTGGGCAAGCGGGTGCAGCGCCTGGCCGACGTGGCCGGCTCGGTCTCCGTGATCACGCAGGAAGACATCCGCCGCTCGGGCGCGCTCGTGCTGCCCGAGCTGCTGCGCCTGGCGCCCAACCTGCAGGTGGCGCGCGCCGACGCCAACCAGTACGCCATCACCGCGCGCGGCTTCAACAGCGTGCTGGCCAACAAGATCCTGGTGCTGGTCGACGGCCGCACGGTCTATTCGCCGCTGTTCTCCGGCGTGTTCTGGGAAGCGCAGGACCTCGTGCTGGAGGACATCGAACGCATCGAGGTCCTGAGCGGCGCCGGCGGCACGCTCTACGGCTCCAACGCGGTCAATGGCGTGGTCAACATCATCACCCGCAACGCGGCCGAGACCACCGGCGGGCTGCTGAAGGCCGGCGGCGGCAACCAGGAAAGCGTGCTGGCCGCGCGCGGCGGAGGCGGCAGCTCCACCGGCACGCCGTGGCGCGCCTATGCCAAGCGCTACACCACCGGCGCCACCACGCTGGAGTCCGGCGGCAGCACCAACGATGCCGGCGAACGCATCCAGGCCGGTTTCCGCCTCGACCAGGCGCGCGAGCGCGACCAGCTCACGCTGCAGGGCGACGTTTACCGCGGCGAATTCGACCAGGCGGCGGGCACGCGCAGCATCTCCGGCGCCAACCTGCTGGGACGCTGGTCGCGCGAGCACGGCGCCGGCCGGCGCACCCAGCTGCAGGCCTGGTTCGATCGCGCGTCGCGCCGCCAGCCGGGCAGCATCGACGACACGCTGGACACCTGGGACGTGGAGCTGCAGCAGGCCAGCCGGCCCGGTGAGGCGCACGAGCTGCTGTGGGGGGCCGGCTACCGGCTGGAACACGACCGCTTGACCAACATCGCGCCGGCGGCCCTGCTGGTCCTGCCCACCGAGCGCTGGCTGCACCTGTGGAACGTGTTCGCGCAGGACGAGATCCACCTCGCCCCAGCATTGCGCCTCACTGCCGGCCTGAAGGCCGAACACAACTCGTACACCGGGCTGGAGTGGCTGCCCAACCTGCGGCTGGCCTGGCAGCCGCTGGCCAACCACCTGTTGTGGGCGTCCGCGTCGCGCGCGGTGCGCACGCCGGCGCGGGTGGATCGCGACGTGAGCGTGCCCGGGCGGCTGCAAGCCAACCCGGCGTTCACCTCCGAGGTGGCGCAGGTGTTCGAGCTGGGCTGGCGCGGCCAGCCGCGCAGCACGCTGTCGTACACGTTCACGCTGTTCCACCACCGCTTCCAACGCCTGCGCTCGGTCGACCAACTGCCCACCTCGGTGCTGTTCGGCAACAACTACCACGGCCGCCTGAGCGGCATCGAAGCCTGGGGCAACTGGCGGCTCGCCCCGCAATGGCGCCTGAACGCCGGCTACACCTGGCAGCGGCTGCGGCTGGACGCGGAAGCAGGCAGCAGCGCCACGCCGGCCAGCGCCGCGCAACTGGGGAACGATCCGCGCAATCGCGGCCAGCTGGGTCTGGCCTGGGACCTGGCGCACAACATGGAGCTGGACCTGCAGCTGCGCCACGTCGGCGCGCTGCCCGATCCCCTCGTGCCCGCCTACACCGCGCTGGACCTGCGCTGGGCCTGGCGGGTGCGGCCCGACCTCGAACTCTCGCTCGCGGGCCGCAACCTCACCGATCCGCGCCATCCCGAGTGGGGCGCGGCCGGCAACCGCGCGGAGATTCCGCGCAGCTTCGTGCTGAAGGCGGTCTGGCGCCTGTGACCATGCCGCAGTCCCGCGCCCCTCGCCTGCCCCGCCGCCTGCTGCTGGCCGCGGCGGCTGGGTGGCTGGCGCCGGGAGTGCTGCGGGCCCAGGCGGCGCCGCCTTCGCGCGATACGCTGGTGAAGGCGGCCTTCCTGCACAAGTTCGCCAGCTTCGTCGAATTTCCGCCCGGCGCCTTTGCCAGGCCGGATTCGCCCTTGCGCATCGGTATCCTCGGCGATGATCTCGTCTACCGCGACCTCGGCGAACTGGCGCGTGACCGCGACCGCGACGGCCATCCGGTCGTGGTGACGCGCCTGGCCGCCGGCGATGCTTTGACCGGCTTCCACATCCTCTACCTCAAGGCCGGCTCGCCGGCCCGGATCACCGACCTGATTGCCACCGTGCCCGAAGGAACCTTGACCGTCGCCGACTCCGATGGCGCGCACCCGCGCGGCAGCGTGCTGAGCTTCTACCTCGACGAAGGCCGGGTGCGCTTCGGCGTCTCGCTCGAAGCGGCGGCCAGGCAGGGCCTGCGCCTGAGCCCGAAACTGATCGCCATCGCGCGTTCCATGGGATGAGCGCGGGCCACGACCGACGCCTCGTCGGCTGGCTGTCGCTCGCGCAGCTGATCACGTGGGGCAGCGTCTTCTACACGTTCGCGCTGCTGCTGGCGCCGGTGGAAAAGGAGCTGGGACTCGGCCGCGCGCAGTCCTCGCTGGCCTTCAGCCTGGCCTTGTTCGCCGAAGGCGTGTTTGCCTTCCCGGTCGGGCGCTGGATCGACCGCGGCCACGAACGCGCCGTGATGACCGGCGGTTCGCTGGTGATCGCGGCGGGCCTGGTGCTGCACGCCTTCGTCGATGGCGCCGCGGGCTTCTACCTGGCCTGGCTGGTGCTGGGCGCGGGCCTCTCGGCCACGCTCTACACGCCGGTCTTCGCGGTGGTGACACGCCGCTTCCCGCAGGACTTCCGGCGCGCCATCATCACGCTCACCTTCCTCGGCGGGCTGGCCAGCAGCGTGTTCATTCCGGTGTCGGCCTGGCTGATCGCGCACCTGGGCTGGCGCAACGCGCTGCTGGTGCTGGCGGCGATCCACCTGCTGGTGTGCGTGCCGCTGCACGCCATCTGCCTGCGCGGCGCCCCGCCGGCGCGCGCGGCCTCCACCGCCGCGTCCGGCGAGCACTCGCCTTCGCAGTTGCTGCGCAGCGCTCCCTTCCTGCTGATCCTGCTCTTCGTGATCGGCATGATGGGCATCACCGCCGCCATTCCGCCGCACCTGGTGAGCCTGCTGCGCGAAGCCGGGCTTTCCGAAGCCTGGGTGATCGCCATTCCCGCCAGCATCGGCGTGATCCAGGTGCTGGGGCGGCTGCTGCTGTTCTTCTTCGAGCACCGCTTCGACCTGCACCTGGCCAACCGGCTGATTCCCTTCCTGATCCCGCTGGCCCTCGCGGCGCTCATCGCGGGCGCCGCGCATCCGCTGGCCGGCCTGCTGTTCGTGCTGCTGTATGGCCTCGGCAACGGCATGCTGACCATCGTGAAAGGCACCGCGATCGCCCAGTACGTGAGCCGCGAACACGTGGCTTCGCTCAATGGCGCGATGGGCTTGCCGTCCGCCGTGGCGCGCGCGGTGGCCCCGGTGCTGCTAGGCGTGATGTGGACCCGCGACGCGGGCTACCGCTGGGGCCTGCTGGTCCTGCTGGGCGTCGGCATCGTCGCCGCCCTCGCCCTCGTCTTCGCCCAGCGCCGCGCCCTGTTGCCGCGCTGAAGCCTGCTCGTTCAAGGCCCGCGCGCAGGCGGCGCCGAACAGCAGGACGGCCGACGAGAAGTAGATCCACATCAGCAGCACGATCAGCGAGCCGGCGGCGCCGTACGCGGACACCACCGCCGCGCCCGCGAGGTAGGCGGCCAGCGCCTGCCGGCCCAGGGTGAAGAAGATGGCGCCCAGGCACGCGCCGGCCAGCAGGTAGCGCGCGCGCGGCTTGGGCCCGCTGGACAGGCGCATCAGGCCCGCGAACAGCACGGCGCAGAAAGCGAAGGCGACCACTTCATTGAGCACTCGCAGCGCCAGCTCCAGCGGCACGCCGCCGCTGGCCCAGCCCGAAAACAGGGAGAGCACGGTGGAGATGACCAGCGACACCAGCAGCAGGAAGCCCAACACCAGGATGTAGCCGATGCCGCGCAGGCGCAGCGCCGCCGCATGGCGCAGTCCGGCCTTGGGCCGCGGCGGCTTGGGATAGGCCCACACCTGCTCGAAGGCCGCCTGCAGTTCGTTGAAGACGCCGGTGGCGCCGAACAGCAGCACCACGAAGCCGATCAGGCTGGCGGTGATGCCCTGGGCCGGCTGCTTGGCGCTGTGCAGGGTTTGCGCCAGCACCGCGGCGCCGCGCTCGCCGATGACCATCGAGAGCTGCCCGAGCAACCCTTTTTCCAGCACCTCGCGGTCGATCCACCAGCCGAGGATGGCGACGATGGCCAGCAGCAGCGGCGCCAGGCTCAGGATGCCGTAGAAGGACATGGCCGCGCTCATGCGCATGCCGCCGGCGCCGTTCCACAGGCGCACGGCGCGCAGGATGGGTGCGACGGGTTCGGCGGCGCGCAGCAGCCAATGCGGGACACGGTCTTTCCAGGCCATGCCCCGCATCATGGGGCGCGAACCCCATGCGTGCCGTCAGACGAAGCTGATGCTTAGACCGGGGTCAGGGTGTTCTTCTGCACCTTGACGACTTCGCCGCTCTTCCAGGCCGGCTGCTTTTCCTGCTCGAAGCTGCGGACCGAGCCGTCCTTCAGCTTGACCTTGGTGACCCAGACTTCCTTGCTGGTGACGTGCTTCTGCACTTCGTTGCCGGCAAAACCGCCGGCCACCGCGCCGCCCACCGTGGCGAGCGTCTTGCCGTTGCCCTTGCCCACCTGGTTGCCGAGCAGGCCGCCGACCGCGGCGCCGCCGATGATGCCGACCGCGCCGCCTTCGCCCTTGCGCTTTTCCTTGACCACGGTCTGCACCGTGCCGCAGTCCTCGCAGGCATGCAGCTTCTTGGCGATGCCGGGCGGCAGGCCGTGGGGGTTGTCGGCCAGGGCGGCGAAGGCTGCGGTGGCGAGCAGGACGGAAACAACGACGTTCTTCATGGAGTTCTCCTCTTGGGACCTCCATTCAACGGTCGAGCTGGAAAGGCGTCTACGCCCCCTGCCCCTCCAACCGTGGCATCCGTCACAGATTGGGTGCAAGCAAGCGTTGCAATTGTTGGATATCCGCCCCACGGCGGGCCGCCTGGTCCTGCAGCTGGTCCTCGCCGATCTTGCCGACGTTGAAGTACGTGCTGTCCGGATGCGCCAGGTAGAAGCCGCTCACGCTGGCCGCGGGCGACATCGCCATCGACTCGGTCAGGCCCATGCCGATCTCCTGCGGCTGCAGCAGGTCGAACATGGCGCGCTTGACGCTGTGGTCCGGGCAGGCCGGATAGCCGGGGGCGGGGCGGATGCCGCGGTACTTCTCGCCGATCAGGGCTTCGTTGGACAAGGCCTCGTCCGGCGCGTAGCCCCACAGGTCCTTGCGCACGCGCTCGTGCAGCGCCTCGGCCAGGGCTTCCGCCAGGCGATCCGCCAGCGCCTTGAGCATGATCGCGGAATAGTCGTCGTGGTCGGCCAGGAAGTAGGCCTCCTTCTTGTCGACGCCGATGCCGGCCGTGACGGCGAAGGCGCCCACGTAATCGGCGGCCACGCCCTGGGGTGCGACGAAGTCGGCCAGGCAGCGGCTCGGGCGCATCACCCCATCGATCACCTGCTTCTCCGCCTGCTGGCGCAGGCCGTACCAGGTGAGCACCGGCTGCGTGCGCGCTTCGTCGGCATAGAGCTGGATGTCGTCGTCGTTGACCGTGTTGGCGGGCCAGAAGCCCAGCACCGCGTTCGCGGTGAGCCAGCGGTTTTCGATCAGGCGCTTCAACATACGCTGGCCGTCCGAGAGCACGCGCACCGCTTCGGCGCCCACGACCTCGTCCTTGAGGATCGCGGGGAAGGCGCCGGCCAGGTCCCAGGTCTGGAAGAAAGGGCCCCAGTCGATGTAGCGGGCCAGTTCGGCCAGGTCGTAGTTCTTGAAGACCCGGCGGCCGATGAACTTCGGCTTCGGCGCCTGGTAGCCGGCCCAGTCGACCGGCGTCTTGTTGGCGCGCGCCTTGGCCAGCGGCCACAGCGGCACCTGCTTCTTGTTGGCGTGCTGCTGCCGCACCTTGTCGTAGTCGGCCTCGACTTCGGCGATGTACCGGGCGGCCTGGTCGGACAGCAGGCTCTGGGCCACGCTCACGCTGCGCGAGGCGTCCGGCACGTAGACCACCGGGCCTTCGTAGTGCGGCGCGATCTTCACCGCGGTGTGCACGCGGCTGCAGGTGGCGCCGCCGATCAGCAGCGGGATCTTCTTCAGGCGGAAGTGCTCGTCCTTCTGCATCTCGCCGGCGACGTACTGCATCTCCTCCAGCGAAGGCGTGATCAGGCCCGACAGGCCGACGATGTCCGCGCCCTCGACCTTGGCCCGCGCCAGGATCTCGTGGCACGGGACCATCACGCCCATGTTGATCACCTCGAAGTTGTTGCACTGGAGGACGACGGTGACGATGTTCTTGCCGATGTCGTGCACGTCGCCCTTGACGGTGGCGATCACGATCTTGCCCTTGGCCCGCACGTCCTCGCCCGCCGCTTCCTGCTGTTTCTTCTCTTCCTCGATGTAGGGAATGAGGTGGGCCACGGCCTGCTTCATCACGCGCGCCGACTTCACCACCTGCGGCAGGAACATTTTGCCCCCGCCGAACAGGTCGCCGACGATGTTCATGCCGTCCATCAGCGGCCCTTCGATCACGTGCAGCGGCCGGCCGCCCTTGGCGAGCAGCTCGCGGTAGACCTCCTCGGTGTCTTCGACGATGTGGTCGGTGATGCCGTGCACCAGCGCATGCGACAGCCGCTGCGCCACGGGCAGCGCGCGCCACTCGTTCTTCCTGCCCTCGTCCTTCGCTGCGCCCTTGGCGCTTTCGGCGATCTCCACCAGCCGCTCGCCGGCGTCGGGGCGGCGGTTCAGCACCACGTCCTCGACGCGCTCGCGCAGCTGCGGCTCCACCTCGTCGTACACGCCGACCATGCCGGCGTTGACGATGCCCATGTCCATGCCGGCCTGGATGGCGTGGTACAGGAAGACGGTGTGGATCGCCTCGCGCACCGGGTCGTTGCCGCGGAAGGAGAAGCTGACGTTGGAGACCCCGCCGCTCACCTTGGCACCGGGCAGGTTCTCCTTGATCCAGCGGGTGGCGTTGATGAAGTCGACCGCGTAGTTGTTGTGTTCCTCGATGCCGGTGGCGATGGCGAAGATGTTCGGGTCGAAGATGATGTCCTCGGCCGGGAAGTCCACCTCGTCGACCAGGATGCGGTAGGCGCGCTCGCAGATCTGGATCTTGCGCTCGTAGGTGTCGGCCTGGCCCTGCTCGTCGAAGGCCATCACCACGGCGGCGGCGCCATAGCGCTTGACCAGCGTGGCCTGGCGCTTGAACTCGGCCACGCCTTCCTTCATGGAGATCGAGTTGACGATGCCCTTGCCCTGGATGCAGCGCAGGCCGGCCTCGATGACGTCCCACTTGGAGGAGTCGACCATGATGGGCACGCGGGCGATGTCGGGCTCGCTGGCGATCAGGTTGAGGAAGCGCACCATCGCGGCCTTGCTGTCCAGCATGGCCTCGTCCATGTTGACGTCGATCACCTGGGCGCCGTTCTCGACCTGTTGCCGCGCCACCGCGAGCGCCTGCTCGAACTGGCCGGCCAGGATCATGCGGGCGAAGGCCTTGGAACCGGTGACGTTGGTGCGTTCGCCGATGTTGACGAACAGGCTTCCGGGGCCGATGGAGACGGGCTCCAGGCCGGAAAGCTTCATGGGCGGGACGTTGGGCTGCTGCATTCACTCACCTCGTTGGGGGTCCGGGTGAGCGCGGTTGATTCCATCTCAAGCCTGACGGACTTGTGGGAGCGCCGCGCGGCGCATGCCGCACGGCCCACAAGTACCGCTGCAGCGCTCCTTGAGCTGCGTCAATTGTACGTGTTGCCCACAGCCCGCCGTTAAGTCAGCCTTAAGCAGGCGCGCCAACACTGGCGTCCGGTTCCACGCAGGAGCGCTTGCCATGAACACCGTCCGCGACCCGATCCCCCGTCCCCTTGTCGCCGAAGCCCGCGACGGGCCGGTGCGCCTGTCGTGCGTGGTCCCCTGCCACAACGAAGCCAGCAACCTCGACCTGCTGCTGCCGCAGCTGTGCGAACTGTTGCCCCGGCTGGCGGCGGCGTGGGAGGTGATCCTGGTGGACGACGGCAGCACCGACCACACGGCGCGGGTGATGCGCGACTGGGCGGAACTCCCCGGCGTCCGCGTGCTGCAGCTGTCGCGCAACTTCGGCAAGGAGGCCGCGCTGACCGCGGGCCTGGAAGCGGCCGCCGGCGACGTCGTCGTGATGATGGACGCCGACCTGCAGCACCCCCCGGCGCTGCTGGCCGACATGCTGGCCCACTGGCGCCGTGGCGCCGACGTCGTCTATGCGGTGCGCCAGGGTCGTTCCGACGAGCCGCTGTTCAAGCGCGCCGGCACGCGGCTCTTCTACCAGCTGCTGAATCGCTTCGACAAGGTGAAGGTGCCGGCGGGCGCGGGGGACTTCCGGCTGCTGGACCGCCGCGCCGTCGACGCCCTGCTGGCCCTGCCCGAGCGCAACCGCTTCATGAAGGGCCTGTACGCGTGGATCGGCTTCCAGAGCGTCGGCCTGCCGTACATGCCGCAGCCGCGCGCCCACGGCCGCAGCCAGTTCAGCCTGGCCAAGCTGGTGGGACTGTCGATCGACGGGCTCACGGCCTTCGCCAACTGGCCGCTGCGCATCGTCGGCGCGCTCGGCAGCGCCCTGGCGCTGGCCGCCTTTGCCTACGGCTTCTGGCTCACGCTGGCCTACATGTTCTACGGGCACCCCATCTCGGGCTGGACCACCATCGTCGTCGTGATGATGCTGTTCTTCGGCATGCAGATGATCTTCCTGGGGATCATCGGCGAATACGTGGCCCGCATCTTCGAGGAGGTGAAGGCCCGCCCGGTTTACCTGGTCAGGCGCGAGTGGGGGCGCGGCCTGGCGGCACGCGGATGATGAAGGCCTGGCTGCGGTCCCCCTGGGCGCCGCTGGCGCTCACCATCGCCTGGCTGGCGGTGACCTCCTGGGCGCGGCCGCTGACCCTGCCCGACGAAGGACGCTACGTCGGCGTCGCCTGGTCCATGCTCACCGGGGGCGACTGGCTGGTGCCGCACCTGAACGGGCTGCCCTACTTCCACAAGCCGCCGCTGTTCTACTGGCTCACCGCCACCGCGCTCTCGGTGCTGGGCGCGAACGAGTGGGCCGCGCGCTTCGCTTCCCTGGCCGGCGCCGCGGGCGGCGCCACCGCGCTGTACCTGTTCGCGCGCCGCTGGATGGGCGAGCGGCAGGCGCGGCTCGCGCTGCTCGCACTGGCGACGCAGCCGCTGTTCTATTTAGGCGCACAGTTCGCCAATCTCGACATGCTGGTCGCCGGCTGTATTGGCGCGACCATCCTCGCGTTCGCGCACGCGGCCTTGTTGCAGGCCGAAGGCCAGCCGGCCCGCGCGGCGCTGGCAGCGGGCTATGTGCTGGCGGCGCTGGGGGTGCTGGCGAAAGGGCTGATCGGGGTGGTGCTGCCGGGGCTGGTGCTTCTGGCATGGTTGCTGGCGCAAAGGCGGCCGCGCGCGGTGCTGGGCTTGCTGTGGCTGCCGGGGGTGGCCCTATTCCTCGCCCTCGCCGCGCCCTGGTTCATCCTGATGCAGCTGCGCTTTCCCGAATTCGCGCACTACTTCTTCGTGGTGCAGCACTTCTCGCGCTTCGCGCAGGGCGGCTTCAACAACGTGCAGCCTGCCTGGTTCTTCCCGGTGGTGCTGGCGGTGCTGGCCCTGCCCTGGTCGGCGTGGCTGCTGCGCGCGCGCGGACGCGATCCCCTGCACCTGCTGCTGTGGATCTGGCTGGCCGCCATCGTGCTGTTCTTCTCGCTGCCGCAGTCCAAGCTGGTGGGCTATGTCCTGCCGGCAACGCTGCCGCTGGCGCTGCTGGCCGCAAGCGCGATGGCCACCGCGAGCCGCGGGTGGCGCGCCTGTGCGCTGGGCGCGGCAGCCACTTGCGTCGTGGCCGCAGGTGTCGCCGCAACGCACTCGCAGGGTTCGGCGCGCGAACTGGGAGCGGCCTTGCGCGCGCGCGCTTTGCCCGGCGAGCGGGTCCTGTTGCTGGAGGGCTCGTACTTCGACCTCGCCTTCTACGGCCGGCTGCCGTTGCCGCCGGTGGTGGTCGATGCCTGGGACGACCCCGCTCTCACCTCGCGCGACAACTGGCGCAAGGAACTGGTCGATGCGGGCCGCTTCGATCCGCAAGCGGCCGCGCGCCTGCTGGTGCTGCCCGATCGCGCCTGCAGCGCGGCTGCGACGTGGGTCGTAGGCAACGCCAAGCTGACGGCGCGCTACCCGTGGCTGCGCGCTGCGCAGCGCGTCGCGAACCAGGGTGACACCGTGCTCTGGCGCCTTGCCACGACCAACGGCTGCCAGGGCGTGCCCAGCCAGAACCCGGTGGGGACCTCGTGACGGCAGCGCCTCGGCGGCTGGCCGTCTGTGTCGACGACTTCGGATTGGGCGAAGGCGTCAACGAGGCAGTCCTCGCCCTGGCCCACCGGGGCCGCATCAGCGCCACCAGCTGCATGGTGGGAGCGGCGCACTTCCCGACCGGCGCGCCGGCGCTTTCCGAGCTGGCGCCTGGCTCGCTCGACGTCGGCCTGCACCTGGACCTGACTGCGTTCCCCTGCGACCTGCGCCTGCGCCGGACCCTGGAGCGATGGATCGTGCTCAGCCACCTGCGCCTGCTGCCGCGCGCTGCCCTGCGGCGCGAGATCGATGCCCAGCTCGATGCTTTCGAACGGGCGTTCGGTCGGCCGCCGTCGCACGTCGACGGGCACGAGCACGTCCACCAGTTGCCCGTCGTGCGGCATGCGTTGCTTGCTGCGCTCGAAGCGCGCTACCGCGATCACCGGCCGTGGCTGCGCAACACGCGTCGGCCGCGCGGAGCCGCGCTGGGGGCGAAGGCCCGGGTGGTCGAGGCCGTCGGAGCAGCGGGCCTGGAACGGCTGGCCACGACCAAGGGATTCCGGCAGAACCGGCATCTGGTGGGGGTCTACGACTTTCGCGGCGACGCGGAACGCTACCTTGCCCTGCTGGCCGCCTGGCTTCGTGCGGCAGGCGACGGCGACCTGCTCATGTGCCATCCGGCCACGCAGTTGGTTTCCGGAGCGACCGGGACGGCGCGCTTGTGGGAATACGAGGTGCTCGCCGGTCCAGCGTTCGGGGCCTTGCTGGCGCGCGAGGGGTTCCGGGTGGTGCCGGGGTTGCCACCCCGGCCTACGGCAGGCAGCCCGTTCTCGTAGGCCGGGGTGGCAACCCCGGCTCTCCCTAGATCGGCAGGTCCGCCTTCTTCATCACCCGCAGCACGAACGAGGACTTGCTGTGGCGGATGCCCTTGATCTTGTACAGCTTCTCGCGCAGCAGCCGCTCGTAGTCGCGCGTGTCCTTCACCGCCACCCGCAGCAGGTAGTCGTATTCACCGGAGACGAGATAGGCCTCGAGCACTTCCGGAATGGTGGCCAGCACCTCGCCAAATTTCTCCAGCGTGTTGTCGGTGTGGCTGTCCAGCGTGAGCTGCACCAGCACCGTGTCGTTCAGGCCCAGCGCCTGCGCGTTCAGGCGCACCGTGTAGCCCTCGATCACGCCGGCCGCTTCCATCTTGCGGATGCGCTCCCAGCAGGGCGAGGCGCTCAGGCCCACGGCCTGGCCGACCTGCTGCAGGCTGGCCCGCGCGTCGGCTTGCAGGACCTTGAGGATTTTCCGGTCGATGGCGTCCATGCCGGAAGGTTATCGGGTCAGGCCGCTTCCTTGTAGAAGAATTCCTTGCGCAGGGAGCGCGTGGCGAGCGGCCGCACGGCGTCGCCGATGGCAGCGATGTGGTCCGGCGTGGTGCCGCAGCAACCGCCGATCAGGTTGACCAGGCCCTCGGCCGCGAACTCACGCAGCAGCCGCGAGGTGTCGGCGGGCGTCTCGTCGAAGCCGGTCTCGCTCATGGGATTGGGCAGGCCGGCGTTGGGGTAGCAGCTGATGAAGGTGTCGCCCGCCACCTTGTGCAGCTCCTGGATGTAGGGCCGCATCAGCGCCGCGCCGAGCGCGCAGTTCAGGCCAATGGCCAGCGGCCGTGCGTGGCGCACGCTGTGCCAGAAGGCGCTGACCGTCTGACCGCTGAGGATGCGGCCGGAGGCGTCGGTGACCGTGCCGCTGACGATCAGCGGCAGGCGCTCGCCCGTGTCGGCGAAGTATTCCTCGATGGCAAACAGCGCCGCCTTGGCGTTGAGCGTGTCGAAGATGGTTTCCACCAGCAGCAGGTCGGCGCCGCCTTCCACCAGGCCTTCGACCTGCTCGTAGTAGGCGGCGCGTAGCTGCTCGAAATCGACGTTGCGCGCGCCCGGGTCGTTGACGTCGGGGCTGATGCTGGCGGTGCGCGGCGTCGGGCCGAGGGCGCCGGCGACGAAGCGCGGATGGTCGGGCGTCGAGAACTTGTCCGCCGCCTGGCGCGCCAGCCTGGCCGCCGCGACGTTCATCTCGCGCGCCAGATGGCCCAGGCCGTAGTCGTCCTGCGCGATCGAATTGGCACCGAAGGTGTTGGTCTCGATGATGTCGGCGCCGGCGGCGAGGTAGCCCTCGTGGATGTCGCGGATCACGTCGGGCCGCGTCAGCACCAGCAGGTCGCCGTTGTTCTTCAGGTCCTTGGGATGGTCCTTGAAGCGTTCGCCGCGGTAATCGGCCTCCGTCAGCTTGAAGCGCTGGATCATGGTGCCCATGGCGCCATCGAGGATCGCGATGCGCTTGGCCAGCAGGTCCGGCAGGGCCTGGCCACGGGTATAGATCACAGGTTTCATGGTCCTCGAATTCTAGGGACAAAGCGTTGGATACCTGCGCTCAGGGACAATCATGGACTTGGCAAACGCTCTCTCCATCCTCAAGGACGTCTTCGGCTACGGCGCCTTCCGCGGCCCGCAGGCGGACATCGTCGACCACGTCGTCGCCGGCGGCGACGCATTGGTTCTCATGCCCACCGGCGGCGGCAAGTCGCTGTGCTACCAGATCCCGGCGCTGGCGCGCCAGCAGGCGGGGCACGGCATCACCATCGTCGTCTCGCCCCTGATCGCGCTGATGCACGACCAGGTCGGCGCGCTGCACGAGCTGGGGGTGGAAGCCGCCTTCCTGAACTCCACGCTGAGCATGGAGGAAGCCAACGCGGTCGAGCGCAAGATGATGCGCGGCGAGCTGACCATGGTCTACGCCGCACCGGAGCGCATCACCACGCCGCGCTTCCTGGACCTGCTGGACACGCTGCAGGCCAAGGGCCAGCTGAGCCTGTTCGCCATCGACGAGGCGCATTGCGTGAGCCAGTGGGGCCACGACTTCCGCCCGGAATACCGCGCCCTCGCCTTGCTGCACGAGCGCTATGCCGGCGTGCCGCGCATCGCGCTCACCGCCACGGCCGACGGCACCACCCGCGCCGACATCGTGCAGCACCTCCAGCTGCAGGAGGCGCGCCAGTTCGTCAGCAGCTTCGACCGCCCCAACATCCGCTACGCCATCGAGGAAAAGAAGGACGCCTCGCTGCAGCTGCTGCGCTTCATCGAGCGCGAGCACGCCGGCGAAGCGGGCATCGTGTACTGCCAGTCGCGCAAGCGCGTGGAGGAAGTGGCGGCCATGCTGTGCAAGGAAGGCATGGACGCCCTGCCCTATCACGCGGGGCTGGACCCCGAAGTGCGGCAACGCCACCAGGACCGCTTCCTGCGCGAGGAAGGCGTGGTGATGACCGCCACCATCGCCTTCGGCATGGGCATCGACAAGCCGGACGTGCGCTTCGTGGCCCACCTCGACCTGCCGAAGAACATCGAGGGCTACTACCAGGAGACGGGCCGCGCCGGCCGCGATGGCCTACCTTCCGACGCCTGGATGGCCTACGGCCTGCAGGACGTGGTGAACCAGCGCCGCATGATCGACGAGAGCCCGGCGCCCGACGAATTCAAGCAGGTGCTGCGCGGCAAGCTCGACGCGCTGCTGGCGCTGGCCGAGGCCACCGATTGCCGGCGCGTGCGTTTGCTCGGCTACTTCGGCGAGCCTTCGCAGCCCTGCGGCAACTGCGACAACTGCCTGCAGCCGCCGGCGGTGTGGGACGGCACCGAGGCCGCGCGCATGCTGCTGTCGACGATCTACCGCGTGCAGCAGGCCAACAACCTGCACTTCGGCGCCGGGCACGTCATGGACATCCTGCGCGGCAAGGTCACCGACAAGGTCAAGCAGTTCGGCCACGAGTCGCTGTCGACGTTCGGCATCGGTGCCCACTTTTCCGAGCAGCAGTTGCGCGGCGTGCTGCGGCAGTTGATCGCGACGGGCGCGCTGGCGGTCGATGCGTCGGCCTTCAACACGCTGCACCTCACGGCGGGCTCGCGCGCGGTGCTCAAGGGCGAGCAGCCGGTGCAGCTGCGCGAGTCGATCAGCCAGCCGGCCGGGCGCGCGCGGCGCGAGCGCGGCAGCGGCAAGTCGGCGCCTTCGGCAGCGGCGGCCAGCCTCACCGCGGACGGGCAGGAGCGCTTCGCCGCGCTCAAGGCCTGGCGCACGGGGGTGGCGAAGCAGCACAACCTGCCGGCGTACGTCATCTTCCACGACGCGACGCTGGCGGCCATCGCGGCGCTGGACCCGAAGTCGCTGGGCGAGCTGGAAGGCGTCAGCGGCATCGGCGCAGCGAAGCTGGACAAGTACGGACCAGGCGTGCTCGACGCGCTGCAGGCCCTGGCTTAGTCGGCGTAGTCGAGCGGCAGCTCGGTCGTTGCCTTGAGCACTTCCATCGCGAAGCCGGAGCTCACGTCCTGCAAATCGACCGCGGCGATCAGGCGCTTGTAGACCTTGTCGTAGCCCGCGATGTCGGGCACCACCACCTTCAGCAGGTAGTCGACGTCGCCGCTCATGCGATAGATCTCGATGATCTCGGGAATGTCCCTGGCCGCGCGCACGAAGCGCTTCATCCAGGCGTCGCTGTGCTCGCCCGCGCGCAGCGAAACGAAGACGGTGACCGGCACATTGAGCTTGCGCGGATCGCACAGCGCCACCTGCTTCTGGATCACGCCCGATTCGTACAGCTTCTGCACGCGGCGCCAGCAGGGCGTGGACGAGAGGTTCACCGCCTGCGCGAGCTCGGCCAGCGGGGTGGCCGCGTTCTTCTGCAGGAGGGCAAGGATTTGCAGGTCTTTCTTGTCCATGGCGAGCATTTTCCACGGATTGATGAAACCGAAGCAATCATTGCTCTTGGGTGGCGCGGGCGGCGCGCGATTTCGCAAGCAATTTCCACTGGACCTTGCCTAGACTTGGCGGCCATGAAGCCCTTGATCGCACCGTTCACCGCCCATCCGCGCAGCGTGGGCGAAAGCTACTGGGAGCACATGGGTGTGTCGCTCTCGTTCGCGGGCACCATGCTGCTGGCCGCCGGGGCGGCGCTGGTGCATGCGGTGCTGCCCTTCCTCTTCGTGCGCACCGGCAGCGGCATCATCGACCGCCTGCACCAGCGCATGGTGGCGCAGCGCGCGCGCCGCTGAACGGCCCTTATTGCAGGAAGCCGATGCCGCGCGATTCGCGCACTTCGGGCTTGATCCGGTGCTCCGCTTCCAGCTGCTCGAGGAATTCCTCGGGCGTGAAGCTCGCAGCCAGGATGTCGACCTGGCGCTTCACCGCGGCGAAGTCGCCGGGACAAAGCTGGTCGAGCTTGTGCAGGCGCTCCGCCAGTGAAGGAGTGAGTGCGGCGGCATCGCCATCCAGCGCCTCGGTGGCGAACATCCGCTCGCGCTGCTCCACCGTCAGCGGCCGGAACCTGATCTTGAAGGCAAAGCGCCGCAGCGCCGCCTGGTCGATGCGGTCCATCAGGTTGGTGGTGCAGACGAAGATGCCGTTGAAACGCTCCATGCCCTGCAGCATCTCGTTGACCTCGGTCACCTCGTAGGTGCGCTGGGCGCCGCGCCGGTCCTGCAGGAAGGAATCGGCCTCGTCCAGCAGCAGCAGCGCCTTTTCGGCCTCGGCCTCGCGGAACATGGCGGCCATGTTCTGCTCGGTCTCGCCGACGAACTTGCTCATGAGGTCGCTGGCCTGCTTGACCAGCAGGGGCCGGTCCAGGCTGCGCGCGATGTGTTCGGCCAGCGCCGTCTTGCCGGTACCCGGCGCGCCGTAGAAGCACAGCGTGCCGTGGCCGCGCGCCTTGAGCGCCTCGACGATGCGCGGCACCTCGAAGCGCGACTCCACGTTCAGCATGCCGAGGTCGTAGGTCGTGACGCTGCGCCGGGCGCCGGCGTCGCTGCGCGTGCCCAGCGCCTGGTCGGCGTTGCGCAGCTGGCGCTCGATCAGGCCTTCCATCGCCAGCTCGCCCTCCGCCTGCGCCAGCCCGGCGAAGCGCACCGCGGTGCGGATCTGCGCCGGCGTCAGGCCCTTGCGCGAGGTGAGCTTGGCGACGAAGGCGTCGGACACCGCCACGCCTTCCAGCGTCTTGCGGACGATTCCTTCGCGCGCGCCGGGCGGCGGCGACTTCAGTTCCAGGTGGTAGGCGAAGCGGCGGCGGAACGCCGGGTCGATCTGTTCGATGCGGTTGGTGACCCACACCGTCGGCACCGGGTTGGATTCCAGGATCTGGTTGACCCAGGCCTTGCCGCTGACGCTGCCGGAAGGCGGCGCCACGATCTGCTCGGCGCGCGCCATCATCTGCGCTGCTTCGCTGGAGATCGGCGGGAAGACGTCCTCCACCTCGTCGAACAGCAGCGCGGCCTGCGCGCTGCCTTTCAGGAACACCTGGGCGATCTGCAGCGAGCGGTAGCGATCGCGTCCCGACAGCGAGTTGCCGTCGCGGTCGGCGTATTCGACTTCGAACAACTCCAGCCCCGCAGCTTGCGCCACCACCTTGGCGAGCTCGGTCTTGCCGGTGCCCGGCGGGCCGTACAGCAGCACGTTGACGCCCGGCTCCTTGCGCTCGATGGCATTGCGCAGCAGCGCGCGCAGCACCTTGGCATCGTCGGCCACGAAGCCGAAGTCGTCGAGCGTGAGCGTGCTCTTGGCCGAGGGCCGCGTGAACACCGCCATCAGCTCGCTCTGGTCGCGGTACTCGCGCATCAGCACCGGCGGCAGCTTTTCGCTGACCTTCATCAGGTCCGCCAGGTCGGTGATGTTGTGCTCGGAGATCAGGTTCTCGACCAGCCCGATGCGTTCCAGCCGCGAGCCGGCGCGCAGGGCCTCGCCGACTTCGGCGGCGTTGACGCCGGCCACTTCGGCAATGGCGGCATAGGCCTCGGGCGCGTTGTTCACCTTGAATTCGACCAGCAGGCTGCGCAGGTCGCGCTGGTAGCGCGCCAGCGTTCCGTAAAGCAGCAGCGCCCGCTCCGCCTTGTTCAATTGCAGCAGGCTGGCCAAGGCGTCGATGTTCTTTTCGACCAGGGTCGAGTGCTTCTTCAGCGCATGCGTCAGCCACTCGCCGGTGACGGTGAGCACCGACAGCAGGTCCTTGGGCTGGTCCTTGGCGTATTCGTCCAGGTAGAAGAACAGCGTGCCTTCTTCGTAGGGGCCGCGCCAGACGCCGTGCCGGTCGAGGAATTCACGCGTGGCCAGCTGCTCGTGGCCGCGCCAGAACTCGTTGTCCTTGCAGCGGCGGCCCAGGAACTCGCGCAGGCGCTCCAGCGACGGCGCCGGCCAGGCCAGGTGGCGGCCGGCCAACGACAAGAGGCCATTGAGGTCGCGGCGCACGTTGAACTTGGCGCCTTGCTTGGCCGCGAGGGTCAGCACGAAATGCGAGCACATCAGGTCCAGGACGGGAGCATCCTTGAGACCCGGTGAGGGCAGCACCTGCAGATCCAGCGAACGCTTGGCCAATCGACCTCCGTGGAGCAACGCGCCTGAACGATAACGCGGCTTGATGCTACATGGAAGACACGGCGCGGGGGACCATCCCGACCCCCCATTTCGCGGGGCGTGCAGAATTGCCGGATGATCGGCCTTCCCGAAATCCGCCAAGCCGCCCGCCGCCTGCAGGGGCAGGTGCTCGACACACCCTGCGTGGAGTCGCGCACCCTCTCGCAGATCGCGGGCTGCCAGGTCTTCCTGAAATTCGAGAACCTGCAGTTCACCGCCTCCTTCAAGGAGCGGGGCGCGTGCAACAAGCTCGTCCAGCTCAGCGATGAGGAAAAGAAGCGCGGCGTGGTGGCCATGAGCGCCGGCAACCACGCCCAGGGCGTGGCTTATCACGCGCAACGCCTCGGCTTGCGCGCGGTCATCGTCATGCCGCGCTTCACGCCGGGGGTGAAGGTCGAGCGCACCCGCAGCTTCGGCGCGGAAGTCGTGCTGCACGGCGACACGCTGGAGGAGGCCCGGGCCCACGCGATGGAACTGGCCGATCGCGAGAAACTGACCTTCGTCCACCCTTACGACGACGAAGCCATCATCGCCGGGCAGGGCACCGTTGGCATCGAGATGCTGGAAGCCGTGCCGCAGCTGGACACCCTGGTGGTGGCCATCGGCGGCGGCGGGATGATCAGCGGCGTGGCGGCGGCCGCCAAGGCGCTGAAGCCGGGCATCCGGGTGATCGGCGTGCAGACGGTGCGCTTTCCCAACATGTACAACGCGGTCAAGAAGACCGCGCTGCCGCAGGGCGGCTCGACCATTGCCGAGGGCATTGCCGTCGGCAAGCCGGGCGCCATCACCCAGAAGATGATCGAGCGCTACGTCGACGACATCGTCCTGGTCGACGAGGGCGACATCGAGCAGGCCATCGTGATGCTGCTGGAGATCGAGAAGACCCTGGTGGAAGGCGCCGGCGCGGCCTCGCTCGCTGCGATGGTGAAGGAGCCGGCGCTCTTTGCGGGCCGCAAGGTCGGGCTGGTGCTTTCGGGCGGCAACATCGACCCGATGCTGCTGTCGGCCATCATCCAGCGCGGCCTGGTGCGCGCCGGCCGGCTGACGCGGGTGCGGGTCTGCGCCCGCGACGTGCCCGGCTCGCTGGCGCGGATCACCGCGGTGGTGGGCGAGGCCGGCGCCAACATCGACGAAGTACACCACCAGCGCCACTTCACCTTGCTGGCGGCGCAGAACGTGGAGATCGAGCTGGTGCTGCAGACGCGCGGACGCGACCACATCCAGTCCGTGCTGGAGGCGCTGCGTGCCGCCGGCTTCGAGGCGGAGGAGCAGAAATGACGGACACCCGGACCCTGGACGCGGCCCTGGCCGAATATTTCGCCCCGTGGGTGCAGGAGCTCGGGTTGCGGGCCGAGGCGGTCGACGCCGAAAGCGCGACCCTGCGCCTGCCCCAGGGCGACCGCCTGTCGCGCGTGGGCGGCATGCTGTGCGGCCAGGCCATGATGGCGGCGGCCGATACGGCGATGGTGATGGCGCTGATCAACCAGTTCGGCGAGTTCCGGCCCTGCACCACGGTGCAGATGAACACCACGTTCCTGAAACCGCTGTCGGGCCAGGACGCGCTGGTGCAGGCGAAGATCGTGCGCGCCGGCAAGAGCCTGGCCTTCGGCGAAATCGACATCCGCGGGGCGCAGGACGGCAAGAGCGTGTGCCGGGCGAGCGTGACCTACGCCCTCTTGTAAAATACCCGGAACCGTCCTAGAGGAAAGCCATGTCCAGCCCGAACGAACCGCACAGCCATTACGAATCCCATGACCCGGTGGAGTCGGTCGTCCCGGCGATCCCCGTGGTGCTGCCGCTCGTGGGCGGCGCCCTGATGTTCCTGCTGGCTTTCATCGCCATCTACATGGCCTGAGCGCCCCGGTTCCACATTCCCAAGAATGCCCCCTGGCTGACCGGCCAGGGGGCATTTTGTTTTTCAGCGGCCCGGTCCAGCCCGTCCGCATAAAGTCATGCATCTTTTGCATGGCTTTCGCATGGCCCAGCAGGGGTTCTTCCTAAAATAAGCGCTCCAGCCGACCCGCATTCCAGCGTCCGCCGACTGCCAAGCCTGTTTCCAAAAGGGCGCCTGCGGCTCGCGTTCCCCGCCACAAGCTCCTTTTTGAAAACACGTTTTCAAACTCAGGAGCTTTTTCGATGAACTCTCCCGTGATGCAGGGACTGAACCTGCAGGCCCCGGCCTTCGTGAAGAACGCGAAGCTGATTGCCTGGGTGGCCGACATGGTCGCCCTGTGCAAGCCCGAGCGCGTCTACTGGTGCGACGGCAGCCAGGAGGAATACGACCGCCTGTGCCAGCTGCTGGTCGACGCCGGCACCTTCAAGAAGCTGAACCCGGCCAAGCGCCCCAATTCCTACCTGGCCTGGTCCGACCCGACCGACGTGGCCCGCGTCGAGGACCGCACCTTCATCTGCTCGCGCAACAAGGACGATGCCGGCCCGACCAACAACTGGGTCGCGCCCGATGAAATGCGCGCCACGCTGCAGCCCCTGTTCGACGGCTGCATGAAGGGCCGCACGATGTACGTCGTGCCCTTCTCGATGGGCCCGCTCGGCTCGCCCATCGCGCACATCGGCATCGAGCTTTCCGACAGCCCGTACGTGGCCGTCAACATGCGCATCATGACCCGCATGGGCAAGGCCGTGTACGACGTGCTGGGCGTCGACGGCGAGTTCGTGCCCTGCGTGCACACCGTGGGCGCGCCGCTGAAGGCCGGCGAGAAGGACCAGACCTCCTGGCCTTGCAACAAGACCAAGTACATCGTCCACTACCCCGAGACGCGCGAGATCTGGTCGTACGGCTCCGGCTACGGCGGCAACGCGCTGCTGGGCAAGAAGTGCTTCGCCCTGCGCATCGCCTCCAACATGGGCCGCGACGAAGGCTGGCTGGCCGAACACATGCTGATCCTGGGCGTGACCAAGCCGGACGGCAAGAAGTACCACGTGGCTGCCGCCTTCCCCTCCGCCTGCGGCAAGACCAACTTCGCGATGCTGGTGCCGCCGGAAGGCTTCGAAGGCTGGAAGGTCACCACCATCGGCGACGACATCGCCTGGATCAAGCCCGGTGCCGACGGCAAGCTGTACGCGATCAACCCGGAAGCCGGCTACTTCGGCGTCGCCCCGGGCACCAACACGCTGACCAACCCGAACTGCATGGCGAGCCTGGACAAGGACGTCATCTTCACCAACGTGGCGCTGACCGACGACGGCGACGTGTGGTGGGAAGGCATGAGCGACGCCCCCGCCCACTGCATCGACTGGCAGGGCAAGGACTGGACGCCGCAGATCGCCAAGGAAACGGGCGCCAAGGCCGCCCACCCGAACGCGCGCTTCACCGTCGCCGCCACCAACAACCCGGCGCTCGACGATGCCTGGGACGACCCCAAGGGCGTGGCGATCGACGCCTTCGTGTTCGGCGGTCGCCGCTCCAACACCGTGCCGCTGGTGAGCGAAGGCCGCAACTGGACCGAAGGCGTGTACATGGCCGCGACCATGGGCTCCGAAACGACGGCCGCGATCGTCGGCCAGGTCGGCGTCGTGCGCCGCGACCCCTTCGCCATGCTGGCTTTCGCCGGCTACAACATGAGCGACTACTTCCAGCACTGGCTCGACCTGGGCAAGAAGCTGGAAGCCAAGGGCGCCAAGCTGCCGAAGATCTTCACCACCAACTGGTTCCGCAAGGGTCCGGACGGCAAGTTCGTCTGGCCCGGCTACGGCGAGAACATGCGCGTGCTGAAGTGGATGATCGACCGCATCGAAGGCAAGGTGCCCGGCACGCAGCACGCGTTCGGCATCAGCCCCTCCTACGGCGAAGTGAACTGGAAGGGCCTGGACTTCACGGCCACCCAGTTCGAGCAGGTCACCAGCATCGACCGCGAGGCCTGGGCCAAGGAGCTGCAGCTGCACGAAGAGCTGTTCCAGCAGCTGGCCACGCGGCTGCCGGCGGAGCTGAAGAGGACCAAGGCGCAGATCGAGCAGCGCCTCGGCTGATGGAAACAAGGCCCGCCACCGCGGGCCTTTTCATTTCAGCAGCGGCAGCACTTCCTCGGCCGGCCGGCACAGCTTCGTGCCGCGCGCGGTGCGCACGATCGGGCGGTTCATCAGGATCGGATGCTGCTGCATGAAGTCGAGCAGCTGGTCGTCCGTCCACTTCGTGTCGGCGAGGCCCAGCTCGCCGTAGACCGCTTCCTTCTCGCGCAGGAAGGAGCGCAGCGGCTGGCCCGACTCGGCGACGATCTTGCGCATCGCTTCTTTCGACGGCGGCGTCTTCAGGTACTCGACGACGTGCGGCTCGATGCCGGCCGCGCGGATCAAGGCCAGCGTGTTGCGGCTGGTGCCGCAGGCGGGGTTGTGGAAGATGGTGACTTCGGCCATGCGCGCATTGTCCCCGCCAAAGCAAAAGGCCACCCGGAGGTGGCCTTGCTGCGGTGCGATCTCAGTCGCGCCAGGGCTTGAGCTTGTACTGCGAAAGCAGCGGGACGGCGGGCGGGGTCGCCGGCGCCTTGCGCGCCAGCCAGGCTTCCTGCCGCTGCAGCTGGCGGGACACCGCGCGGCGGTGCGACCAGCGGTCCAGGCTGCGCAGCAGCGGACCGGGCAGCAGCTGGAGCAGTCCCGCTACCAGGGAGCTGGGAGCGAGGGTGCCCATGTCGGTGCTCAGTAGTAACCGCGGACGTCGCGGGCGGCGTCACGGCTCATCGCGCGGCTGAGGTCAGCCATCACGCGGGCGTCGGTCAGCGCGACGTTCCACAGGCGCTCGTCTTCACGGCGGGCGCGGCGGGCGTCGGCCTGCTTCTCGAGCACGGCGCCAACCTTGGCGGCGGCGCGGCGCAGCGGCGCGCCGATGAAGGCCAGCGTGGCCAGGACGGCGTGCGTGGTGCTGAAATTCCCCAGGGCTTCGACGCCGCGGGAAACGCGGGTGATGCCCGGGTGTTGAATGCTGAGTTCGCTGTTGACGAAACGTGCCATTTTTCTTACCCCTTCTCAACGCTTGTGGCGGTATTGCCGGGTGCGTGGAGTGAAATATAGGGGTTACCCTGATATTTGGCCACTTTTGATTAGTGATGCCTATCATTCACTAAACGTATGACGACCAACTTCCGGACCCTGGACCTGAACCTGCTGCGGGTGTTCGACCAGGTCATGGCCGAACGCAACCTGACCCGCGCCGCCCGCAACCTGTCGATGACCCAGCCGGCCGTGAGCAATGCCTTGAACCGGCTGCGGGAGGCGCTGGGCGACCGGCTGGTGGCCCGCAGCGGCTATGGCGTCGAGCCCACGCCGCGCGCTCTGGCGCTGTGGCCCTCGATCGCCGACGCGCTGCGCCAGCTGGAAGCCTCGATCACGCCGGGCCAGTTCATCGCCTCCGAGGCCACCACCACCTTCAACCTGGCGATGGCCGACGCCACGGCAGCCGCCCTGATGCCGGGCCTCGTCGAGATCCTGGAAGCCGACGCGCCCGGCGTGTCGATGCGCACCGTGCCCCTGACCACGCGCGACCCGCGCCGGCTGCTCGACGAGGGCCAGATCGACGTCGCGGTCGGCTTCTTCCCGGCGGTGCTGGCGGCCCTGTCCGCGCAGGGCGAAGGCGCGGGCATGGCCGCCTTCGACCACCAGCGCCTGTACGACGGCGAATATGTCTGCGTGATGCGCGTCGACCACCCGCTGGCCAAAGGCCCCATGACGCTCAAGCGCTACCTCTCGGCGCGCCACCTGCTGGTGAGCTTTTCCGGCCGGCCCTTCGGCTTCATGGACGAAGCGCTGGCGTCCCTGGGCAAGAAGCGGCGCGTGGTGCTGACGGTCAACCAGTTCTTCACCGCCGGCCGGGTGGTCGCCAACTCGGATCTGCTCACCGTGCTGCCGCGGCACTTCGTCGGCGCCACCGCGCGGTCCGAGCAGCTGGCGCTGCGCGAGCTGCCCTTCGAGGTGCCGCCGGTGCACGTCGACGCGCTCTGGCACCGCCGCCAGGGCCAGCGCAGCGACCATGCCTGGCTGCGCCTCGCGCTGGCCGCCGCCGCCCGGAAGGCCTTCGACCACTAGCCGCGCGGCGGGCTTGCCGCGGGCATGGCCCTTGCGTACGCTGGGGGCACATCTTCGCGAGGAACTCCCATGGCCAGCCGCCACCATTCCACCCGCCGCCGCTTCCTGCAGGCCATGAGCGCCGGCGCCGCTGCCGCGTCCCTGCCCGCCTTTGCCGCCTGGCCGGACCGGCCGATCAAGATCGTCGTCACCTTCCCGGCCGGCGGCGCCAGCGACATCGTGGCGCGCCAGCTGGGCGAGCAGCTGGCGCAGAAGCTGGGGCAGGCGGTGGTGATCGACAACCGGCCGGGCGCAGGCGGCAGCGTCGGCGGGCTGGTCGTGCACACCGCGGCGGCCGACGGCTACACGCTGATGCTGTCGAACTCCACGCCGATCTCGATCGGGCCCTTCGCGCTGGAAAAGCAGCCTTACGACCCGGTGGAAGGCTTCACCCACATCGCCCTCATCGGTTCGGCGCCCTGCGTGGTGATGGCCAACCCGAAGGCGCCGTTCCGGACCATTCCCGAACTGGAAGCCTTCGCGAAGAAGAACGGCCGGCTCGACTTCGGCTCCGGCGGGCCCGCGTCCATCGGTCACATCTACGGCGAGCTGATGAAGACCAACCTGGGCGTGAACATGGTGCACGTGCCCTACCGCGGCGGCGCGCCGATGACGACCGACCTGATCGCCGGCGTGGTACCCGTGGGCATCGACGTGGTGACGGCCTTCGTGCCTTACTTCAAGTCGGGGCAGATCGTGCCGCTGGCCGTGACCTCGGCCAACCGCTCGCCGCTGGTGCCCGACGTGCCCAGCGTCGTCGAATCGGGCCATCGCAAGCTGGTGCTCGACAACTTCTTCGGGCTGTCGGGGCCGCCGAAGATGCCGGCGGACGTCGTCGCGCGCCTGAACGCCGCCACCAACGAGATCCTGGCTTCGGCCGACTTCAAGAAGAAGCTGGTCGACCTGGGCATCAGCGCGTCCCCGGTCAGCCAGCCGGCCTTTGCCGGCTTCGTGAAGGAGCAGGTCGCGCAACTGGCGCCCACGGTGAAAGGCGCCGGCGTCCGGCTCTGACGCACCCGGGGCCACCCGCACAATAGGCGGGTGAAATTCCAGCTGATGTCCGACCTCCACCTGGAGTCGCACCCGAATTACCGACCCCGCCCCGCGCCCGGCGCCGACTTGCTGGTGCTGGCGGGGGACATCGGCTCCTACCAGCGCGGCTCGCGCCTGGACGATGAGGAGTTCGGCTTGGCGCGCGTGGCGCCGCGCCACGGCTGGCCGGTGCCGGTGCTCTACGTGCCGGGCAACCACGAATACGACAACCTCGACTTCGACGCCACCCACGCGCGGCTGCGTGCCACCTGCGAGCGCCTGGGCATCACCTGGCTGGAGCGCGAAGAGCTGGTCATGCAAGGCGTGCGCTTCCTCGGCACCACCCTGTGGTCGGACTTCGATGCGCTCGCGCTCGCGCCCGGCCAGCCCGAGCCGACGCTCGGCCAATTGCTCAAGGCGCGCAACAAGGCTTTCCGCGCCGCCAACTACTACCTGGTGAAAGCGGCGGCGCACCGGCATGGCCAGCCCATGCTGGCCGAAGCCTGGCGCGAACAGGCGCTCGCCTGCCAGGCCTGGCTGAAGGACGCACTGGCGCGGCCGTTCGATGGCAGCACGGTAGTCATCACGCATTTCGCGCCCAGCCTGCGCAGCGCCGACCCGCGCTACGGCCTCACGCCCGGCACCGCCGGCTTCTGCAATTCGCTCGATCCGCTGCTGGCCCAGACGCAGCTGTGGGTCCACGGCCACCTGCATTGCCAGCACGATTACCTGGCCGAAGGCTGCCGCGTGGTCGCCAACACCCTGGGCTACGCGGCCAAGGGCGAGCAGGCCGATTTCCGCGAGGACTGCGTGGTGGAAGTGCCGGTGCGCACCGCGGCGTGCTAGCCTGCGGCGGCAACCACCAAGGAGGCTCCATGAAGATCCTGCTAGCCGTCGACGGCAGCGAGTACACCCGCAAGATGCTCGACTACGTGTGCACCAACCGCCCGCTGTTCGACCCCAGCCACACCTTCATGCTGTTCAACGCGCAGGCACCCTTGCCGCCGCACGCGCGCTCGGCGCTGGGTGCGAACGTGGTGAATGACTACTACGCGGACGAAGCGAGGAAGGTGCTGGAGCCGGCGATCGCCACGCTGGCCGCGCAGGGCATCCAGGCGCAAAGCCAGTGGAAGGTGGGCAACGTGGGCGACACCATCGCCGCCTTCGCCAAGGAAGGCCGCTACGACATGATCATCATGGGCAGCCACGGCCATGGCTCGCTCGCGCGGCTGGTGATGGGATCCGTCACCACGCAGGTGCTCGCGCAATGCGGCGTGCCGGTGCTCCTGATCCGTTAATTGCGCACGGGCGCGTTGCGCCATCCTTACCGCCGCAAACAAATGCGGCGGCTACTTTACGATTCCGATGTGCGCGCGCAGCGCACCTCACCGACACTGGGAGCGTTCATCACCTGATGCCGGGAGCGCCTGCCATGAAACCGCTGTGGATCCAAACGCTGGTCTGGGTCGCCGCCGTGGCTGTCGCCCTGCTGTTCGCATTCGCCGGCCCCGACGGCACGGACTTCAAGGCGCCGCAGGGCGCCGCCGTCCCGCGCTGAGCTTCTTCAGGCCAGCGCCTGCGACGCCGCGGCCGTGAGCGCCGCGCTCAGCTGGTCCAAGACTTCCGACTGCAGGTTCCAGCAGTGCCAATACAGCTGGATCGGTAGCGCCGCCTGCGGCGCCAGGTTCACCAGCTCCCCCTGCGCGATCAAGCCGCGCACCAGCAGTTCCGGCACCACGCTCACGCCCCAACCCGCCAGGACCGCGCGCACCTGGCCTTCCGAGCTGGGCACGAAGATCTGGTTCAGCGCGACGCGCCGCAGGCCGAAGGCCTTGCCGACGAACTCGGACTGCATGTCGTCCTTGCGGTTGAAGGCGATGAAGGGCGCGTCGCGGAAGTTGTGCGCGGTGAGCCCTTCGGGGAAATGCTCCTTCGCGTAACCGGGCTGCGCGATGGCGATGTATTCCATCGCGCCCAGCGGCACGACCTTGCAGCCGCGCAAGGCCTGCTTCAGCGTGGTGATGCAGCCCAGCACTTGCCCTTCGCGCAGCCACTCGTCGGTGAAGTCCTGGTCGTCGGTGATGATCTCCAGCGGGAGGCCTTGCCTCGCCAGGTCGTTCAACGCGGGCAATGTCCAGGTTGCGAGGCTGTCGGCGTTGACGGCAATGGAGATGCGTTCCTCTTCGCGCGCGCCGCCGGTGGAGCTGGGCGCCAGCTCGCGCAGGTCGCGCTCCAGGTCGGCGCGCAGCAGCCGGACCTGCTTGGTGTGCTTCAGCAGCAGGTTGCCGGCCGAGGTCGGCCGCAAGGGACGGCTGCGCACGATGAGCACGGTGCCCACCTGCGCTTCCAGGGCGCGCAACCTCTGCGATACCGCCGATTGCGTGATGTTGAGGCGCTGCGCCGCGCGCTCGAAACCGCCTTCTTCCACGATGGCGGCGAGGCATTCCAACGCGGCCTGGTCATAGGTACTCATATAAGCATTGCTGATGGAGCCCGAGACAGTTTAATTCGGCTTTTGAAAATCGGCGATCCGGACCAAACTGGGAAGCATGAAAACCTTGGTACTCGGCGCCGGCATCATCGGCATCAGCACCGCGTGGCACCTCGCCGAACGCGGCCATGAAGTCATCGTTGTCGACCGCCAGCCGGGCGCCGCGCTCGAGACCAGTTTTGCCAATGCCGCGCAGATCTCGGTGAGTTACTGCGAGCCGTGGGCCAACAAGCACGCGCCCGCCAAGCTGCTGAAGTGGATGTTCCGCAACGACGCCCCGCTGCTGTTCCGCCCGCAGCTGGACTGGCAGCAATGGCGCTGGGGCCTGCAGTTCCTGGCCCAGTGCAACGACAGCGCCTTCGAGCGCAACGTGCAGCAGCTGGTGGCGCTGGGCAACTACAGCCACGCCGCGCTGAAGGACGTCGTCGCCGCCACCGGCATCGAATACAACCGCCTGGAAAAGGGCATCGCGCACTTCTACACCGACCAGAAGGCCTTCGACGACGCCGGCGACGCCGCCGCGCTGATGCGCAAGTACGGCGTGGACCGCAAGGTCGTCAGCCGCGACGAGCTGTTCGCGATCGAACCGGCCTTCCGCAACTTCGACCGCATCGTTGGCGGCACTTACACCGCCAGCGACGAGAGCGGTGACGCCCGCGTCTTCACGCAGAAGCTGGCAGAGCTGTGCAAGGCGCGCGGCGTGGTGTTCCTGTACGGCCACGACATCGCCCAGCTGGAAACCGCCGGCGGCGCGATCGAGGCCGTGCGCATCCGCGACCGCGAATCGGGCGCCATGCAGCGCCTGGCCGCCGACCAGGTCGTCGTGGCCTGCGGCTCCTACACCGCGCCGCTGCTGCGCCAGGTGGGCGTGTCGCTGCCGATCTACCCGGGCAAGGGCTACAGCGCGACCTTCAAGCTGAAGGACGCGGCCGCCGCGCCTTTCGTGAGCACCATCGACGACGAAGTGAAGGTGGCGATGAGCCGCCTGGGCGACGAGCTGCGCGTGGCCGGCACCATCGAGCTGTCGGGCTACGACGCGACGCTGGACACCACGCTGGCGCAAGCGCGCTGCCGCATGCTGGCCGAGCGCATCGAGAAGGTGCTGCCGGGCGTGTGCGACACCCGCATGCCGGAAGAAGGCGGCCAGCCGAACTTCTGGACCGGCCTGCGCCCCGCGACGCCGACCAACATCCCGTACATCGGCCGCACCAAGGTGCAAGGCCTGTGGGTCAACGCCGGCCACGGCACGCTGGGCTGGACCCACGGCGCCGGTTCGGGCAAGGCGATGGCGGAGCTGATCAGCGGCCGCCTGCCGCGGATGGCGTTCAACTTCTACGGCTACGAGAAGAACGAGCGCGGCTTCGAAGAATCGGAGCTGTCGCTGAACACCTGAGGCGCCTGGCCTCCGGCTTCACGCCGCGTTCAACCACTCCCACACCTTCGGCGCCGTCAACGGCATCTGCAAGGTCGGCGCGATGTGCGGCTTGCCCGCCCGCGCCAGCGCATCGGCCACCGCGTTGACCACGCTCGGCGCCGCACCGATGGTGCCGAGCTCGCCCACGCCCTTCACGCCGAGCGGATTGTTCTTGCAGGGCACCGTCTCGTTCATCTCGGTCAAGAACTCGCAGGCCACGATGTCCGCGCGCGGCGCGGCGTAATCCATCAGGCTGCCCGTGAGCAGCTGGCCGCTTTGCGGGTCGTAGACCATCGCCTCGCACAGCGCCTGGCCGATGCCCTGCACCGCGCCGCCATCGAGCTGGCCGCGCACGATCATCGGGTTCACCACGCGGCCGATGTCGTTCACGCTCGAATACTTCACCACCTGCACCTCGCCCGTCGCCGGATCGAGCTCGACCTCGCTGATGTGGCAGCCGTTCGGCCAGCTGGGCCCCGCCACCGTGCTCGTGTGGTCGGTGAAGATGCGCCGCTCCGGCTGGCGCGCCGCCACCTCGAACAGCGAGATGCCGACGTCGGTGCCTTTCACCGAGAAGCGCCCGGCCGCGTAGTCGAGATCGGCAGGCGACGCTTCCAGCGCTTGGCCGGCCAGCTGGCGCGCGGAGTCCAGCGTCTTCTCCGCGCCCAGGTGCAGCGAGGAGCCGCCGGTGAACAATGAACGCGAGCCCGCGCTGCCGAAGCCGTCGCCACGATCCGTATCGCCCAGGACCACCCGCACCTGCTCCAGCGGCACGCCGAACACGTCGACCACCAGCTGCGCCAGCGTCGTCGCGATGCCCTGCCCCATCTGGTTGACCGCGGAGAACACCTCGATCACGCCGTCGGCCTTGACGTCGACGGTGACGCGCTCTTCCAGCACGTTGCCGCCGGTCCACTCGAGGAAGGTGGCGATGCCCAGCCCGCGCAGCTTGCCCGCTGCCTTGCTTTGCGCGGCGCGCTGCGCGAAGCCGCTCCAGTCGGCCAGCGCCAGCCCCTGGTCCATGATCTTCTCGAACTCGCCCACGTCGTAGACCTGCCCCATCGGGTTCTTGTAGGGCATCTGCGCCGGCTGGATGAAGTTGCGGCGGCGCAGTTCGACGCGATCGATGCCGGTCTGGCGCGCCGCTTCGTCCATCAGCCGCTCCATGATGAAGATGGCTTCCGGCCGGCCGGCGCCGCGGTACGCACCCGTCGAAGCTTCGTTGGAAAGCACCGCCTGGAAGTGGTAGTCCACCACCGGCACGTGGTACACGCTGGTCTGCACCCACGGCCCGATCAATAAGGGGATCAGCATGCCGGTGGCGGTGGCATAGGCGCCGACGTTGGCGCGCGAGCGCAGCCGCAGGCCGAGGATCTTGCCGTCCTGCGCCAGCGCCAGCTCGGCCTGCGCGCGCTGGTCGCGGCCATGGAAGGACGAGAGGAATTCCTCGCTCCGATCGGCGATCCATTTCACCGGCGCCTTCAGCGTCCAGGCCGCCCAGGCGACCGCGGCGTCTTCCGGATAGATGCCGGTCTTCATGCCGAAGCCGCCGCCGACGTCGCCCACCGTCACCCGCACTTGCGCAGGCGGCAGGCCCAGGATGTCGTTGGCCAGCGAGTTGCGCACGCCCGAAGGCATCTGGCTGCTCATGCGCAGCGTGAGGCGGCCATCGTCGGCGGTCCAGGCCAGCACCGAGCGCGGCTCGATGGAAACCGCGGCTACGCGCTGGTTGGTGATGTCCAGCTTCACCACGTGCGCGGCCTGCGCGAAAGCCGCATCGGTCGCCTTCGCATCGCCATGGCGCAGCTGCGCGGCGATGTTGCCGGTGGCTTCCTCGTGCACCAGCGGTGCGCCCTCCGCGCTGGCCGCGTCCACGCCGGTGACCTGCGGCAGTTCCTCGTACTCGACCCAAACTGCCTCGGCGGCATCGCGCGCCTGCTGCAGGGTGTCGGCCACGACGAAGGCCACCGGCTCGCCCACGTAGCGGACGCGCTCGTGCGCCAGCACGCGGCGGGGCGGGGTCCTCGGCTTCGAGCCGTCGGGCAGCGCCGGCAGGCCGGGAATCGGCTTGACGCCGGCCGCCGCCAGCTCGGCGCCCGTCACCACCTTGTGCACGCCCGGCATGGACGCCGCATTGGCCGTGTCGATGGCGACGACGCGCGCATGCGGATACGGCGAGCGCACGAACACCAGCCGTAGCTGGCCCGCGGGAGCGAGATCATCGGTGTACTGGCCGGTGCCCTTGAGCAGCCCTTCGTCCTCGATCCGCTGGACGGACTGGCCGCTGCCGAAACGTTGCGCGATGGTGGTCATGGCGCGCAGTCTCGCCGATTTCCCGGCCGCTTGCAGGCAATCAGCGCGCCACGGCGCCTTCGCTCGAGAGACGCGCCGACATCCAGCGCTGGAGGTCGATCCACATCTGCCGCATTTCGGAATCGAGCGGCGTGCGCATGGAGTTGGGCAGCTCGATGGTGACGACCGGCACGCCCTTGTGCACGCCGCCGTAGTTGCCGAGCGAGCCCGGGAAGATGCCGACCTGGTCCAGGTAGAGCCGGCCCAGGCGCGAAGGCGGCACCGAAGGACCGTCGAAATCGAGCACGCCGTACGGGGCGTGGATCGACACGATCAGGTGCGGCTTGTAGCTCTGCATCTGGTCGTGCAGGAAGCGCGACTCCGGCTCGGAGATCGGCTTGGGTCCGGGCCAGCGGCGCGGGTCCTTGCCGGTGCGCTTCTGCCAGTAGATGGCCGAGTCGCGCTCCCAGTTGGGCGTGGGGAAGTTGCGGTTGAGGTCGACGCCGCGCGCATTGGTGCGCTTGGGCGGCTGCGCCAGCAGGCCGTCGGGGTTCAGCACGGGCACAAAGCGCCAGTGCACGGTCTGCGGCAGGTCGAGCTTCTCGTCGGCCGCGAGGCGGATCCAGTGCATGGCCACCGAAGCGGAAGACAGTTCGTCGCCGTGGATCGCGCCGATCACCAGCACGCGCAGCCTGGCGTTGTCCTCGCCGACGTCACGCATGTAGAGCGGCGTGCCTTGCACCGAGCGCGCGCCACTGTCGACCAGTTCGGCTTGCTGGCACAGCGGTTTGCCCATGTTGGGCAGCTTGTGGACGAAGCGGTCGCAGGCCGTCGGCGCGACCATGGGCTCCGCCGAGGCTCCCAGCCCCAGGCCCAGCAAGGCCAGCGCGCACAGCAGCTTGTTCTTCACGCGTCCTTCTCTCCCGCTTCGTACAAGGTCTCGCGGCCCATGCGATCGAGCACCAGCTCCGCCGTCCAGGGCAGCATCAGCGCGCCGCAGCGGCTGTCGCGGTACAGCCGCTCCAGCGGCAGGTGCTTCATCATGCTCTGGCCGCCGCAGGTGCGGATGGCCAGCCGGGCGATGTCGTTGGCGCCTTCCATCACCGTGTAGTGGGCAGCGTACAGGCGCATCTTCTCGTCCTTCGTAGGATCGGGCCGCGCCTCCAGGATCGCCCGCAGGAAGATGCTGCGCATCTGCTCCAGCTGGATGCGCATCTGCGCCACCGCGATCTGCTTGGTCGGGTACATGCGGCGCTTGACCGGCGGCTCGCCCGGCACCTCGCCGCGCAGGTACTGCACCGTGAAGTCGTAGGCCGCGTTGGCAATGCCGAGGTAGGTCGGCGCCAGCGTGAAGAACATCGCCGGCCAGGTCTGCGCGCCCTTGAAGTAGACCCCGCGCGGCATGAGCTGCTCGTCGTCGCTGACGAACACGTCCTTGAACGTGAGGTTGCGGCTCACCGTGCCGCGCATGCCGAGCGGGTCCCATTCGCCGCTGATGGCAAAGCCTTCGCTGCTGGCCGGCACCGCGAGGTACAGCGTGTCGCGCGCGTCGGGATGCTGGTCGCCCTTGTCCTCGGTGCAGAGCACGCCGTAGTAGTCGGCGGCGCCCGAGAGCGAAGCGAAGATCTTGCGGCCGTTGACGAGCCAGCCGCCCTCGACCTTGCGCGCCGTGGTGCCGAAGGGCGCACGGCCCGCCGCGGCGGCGCTACCTTCGGAGAAGGGTTGCGCGTAAACGGCGCCGTCGCGCACCACGCGGCGGAAGTGCAGCTCGCGCCGGCGCGCATGCTCGCTGCGCTGCTGCTCGGTCATGGGGATGCCGTCGGCCAGCACGCCGGTCCACATCGTCGAACAGATGTGCATGTTGTAGGTGAGCGCAGTGGCGCCGCAAAAGCGCCCGATCTCGGCGCCCACCATCATGTAGGTGGCGTAGTCGGCGCCCAGGCCGCCATGGCTCTCCGGCACGCACAGCGCCAGCAGGCCGGCCTCGCGCAGGTCGTCGTAGTTGGCGAAGGGGAAGCTCGCTTCCCGGTCCCATTGCGCTGCGCGCGGCGCGAACTTGTCGCGTCCGAGCCGGTGGGCCAGCGCCAGCAGCGAGCGCTGCTTCGCGCTCAGCGCGTGGTCGCCGATGGCCGGCGTGAAGCCCAGGTCGGGCATGGCATCCATCTGATGTTTCCTCTCAATCGATTGCGCCGCCGAGCGAGCGCAGCACGCCGCGCCAGAGCGCCGCGCGTTCCTGGCTGGGCAAGGGATCCTGCTGGGCGCTGGGTTGCTGCCAGGCCGACGTCAGCACCATCACGATGCCGCTCGCGGGCTGCACGAACAGGCCCTGGCCGTAGATGCCTTGCATGGCGAAAGTGCGTTCGCGGTAGTTCAGCAGCCAGAACTGGTAGCCGTAGCCGACGTTGCGTGTGGCACCGGGACGAAACGCTGAAGGCTGCTTGGCCACATCGGTGGCTTCCAGCAGGTATTCGCGCGGCACGACCTGGCGCTCGCCGACGCGCCCGTCTCGCGCCAGCAGCAGGCCCAATCGGGCCCAGTCGCGCAGCGTGGCGTTGAAGAAGCCGTGCGCGCCTTCCTGGCCGTCGCGGCCGACGCGCCAGAATGCGTCGCGCTCCGCGCCCATGGGCTCCCACAGCCAGTCGTGGGTGAGCGCGGCGATGCTGCGCCCGGTGGCACCCACCAGCACCCGGCCCAGCACGTCGGTTTCGGCGCTGGCATAGCGGAACACGGCGCCGGCGGGGTCGTGCCTCTCCTGCACGCCGCGCAAGACCGGCAAGGTGCCCTGGGGCTCGGTGGCGAAGGCCAGCGTCATGCGGGCGATGTCGTCGTTGCCGTCGTAGCGCTCGGTGAAGGTCAGCCCCGAGGACATGCGCAGCAGGTGGCGGATCGGCGTCTCGCCATACGGCGTGCCTTGCAGTTCCTTCGCGTACTTCTGCGCCGGGTCGTCCAGCGACGCGATGGCGCCCTGCGCCTGCGCGACGCCGACCAGCAGCGAAGTGACGCTCTTCGCCATCGAGAAAGAGAGGAAGCGCGCGTCCGGCTGGCGGCCGTAGCGATAGCGTTCCGCCACCACCTGCCCGTCCTTCAGGATCAGCAAGCCGGTGGCGCGCTGCCGCTCGAGGTAGTCGTCGAGCGTGTAGTCGAGGTTGCGGAAGCGGTAGCGAATGGCCGGTGCGTCCGCCATGCGCGGCAGCGGCTGGGGCGCGGTGGAGGCATCGACGCGGCGCACGACGATGCCAGGCACCTGGTCGAGCGCGGAGAACGAGCCCACGCGATAAGGAACCTGCGCCCAGGTGGTGGCGCCGCCCAGCGGGTAGCCGCGCGCTTGGCCGAGCTGGGCCGCGTCAGGTTCGGCGTGCGCGCAGGCGCCGACCAGGAAGCCAACCAGCAGCAACGCACGCATGCGCATGGCTCAATGCAGCAGCGGCGCCGGCAGCGCCAGGAAATTGAGCAGCAGGCCGTCGAAGTCGTCCGGCGCTTCCAGGTTCTGCAGGTGGCCGATGCCCTTCATCTCGAGGAAGGTGCCGTACGGGATCGCCTCGGCCATCTTCTTCATCACGGCAGGCGGCGCGTTGCGGTCCTGCTCGCCGGCGATCAGCAAGGTGGGCACGGTGATGTTCGCCAGGTTGGCACGGCGATCGAAGGTGACCAGGCATTCGAGCGCGCGTCGATACGTAGCCGGCGGCACCATGCCCATGCAGTGCGTGGCCAGGCGCACGCCTTCGGGCAGGGAGCCGCTGCCGATCATGCGCGGCACCAGCGTCTCGGCCAGCTGCGCCATCGTCTGCCCCGCATCGAGCGGTGCGGTCCGTTCGGCGATGAAGGCGCGCTGCCAGTCGCCATCGGGCTTGCCGAAGGACGGCGAGGTGCCGCACAGCACCAGGCGCTTGACCAGGTCCGGGCGCCGCGCGACGACTTCCTGCGCCACCATGCCGCCCATGCTGTGGCCCAGCAGGATCACGTCCTCGCATTGCAGGGCTTCGATCAGCGCGATGCAGCTCTGTGCCAGGCCCTTGAAGGTGTAGGGCTCGATCGGCGCGCTGTGGCCGTAGCCGGGCATGTCCCAGGCGACGGCGCGGTAGCCGGCATTGGCCAGCGTCTCGACCTGCGGCGCGAAGGCCAGGTGGCCGCCGCCGATGCCGTGCAGCATCAGCACGGTGGGGCCGCCGCCCAGCGTCGTGAACGCGGGAACGATGCTCATGCGACGACCTTGCCCTGGTCGACGACCGTCGCGCCATCGAGCTGCACGGTGCAATGGCGCAAGGGCAGGTCGAAGTGTCCCGGCGTGTGGCGGCCGGCGACTTCGTTGGCGCCTGTGCTGTACAGGAAGTTGCCGGCAAAGGCGCGCAGCTCGGTGCCGTTGAAGTCGCGCTTGTCGTACAAGGCCATGCTGTCCCAGCGCGCCCGCGCGTTGAGGCCGTAGCCGACGTGGCTGACCGCATAGGCTTCGCGGTCGCCCCAGGCGGCGATGTAGCTGCGCATCAGGTCCGCGTCGACGCCCGCGCCTTCGATGCGGGTGACATAGTCGTTCTCCACGCGCAAGGTGACGGGCCGCTCCAGGTAGCGCTTGAAGGTGAGGTTGACGTCGCCCTCGGCCAGCACCAGGGTGCCGTTGACGCTGCCCGCGGCCGGAAAGGCCAAGGCCAGGCCACCGGGCCAGTGCGTCACCGTTCCGGGGCGGGTGGTGTAGCCCCAATTGCCGCCGCTGACGGCGTTCTGGAGCGACACGGTGAGGTCGCTGCCCGCGGGTGAAGTCACGCGCATCTCACGCGCGCCGCGCAGCCGCTTCACGTGGTCCTTTACCAGCGGCTCCAGCTTGTCGTCCGGCAGCAGGCGCACCAGCGCTTCGGGATGTTCGTTGCTCACGTAGAGGACGCGCGCGCCGCCCTTCAGGATGGCGGGCAGTTCCGGCGCATGCATGAGGCCTTCGACGGTGCAGTCCACCACCAGTGTGCTCCCCGCGAGGGCGGCGACCACGGGCGCGATCCCGCGCAGCACGGGCGAGGCGCCGGTGGAGCGGGCCACCGGCAGATCGGGACTGAATGCGCTGGGCAGGACGAGGCTGAAGGCCTCGGCGCCGAGCCGGGCCGCGGCCAGCCGCGCCAGTTGCGGCAGCACCGGCCGGCTCTGGCTTTCGCTCAGGATGGCGACGGTATCGCCGCGCTGCACGCCGCAGCGGCCAAGCACGGCCTCGAACGCGTCCAGCCACGCGGGTTCCAGGGTTTCCTGCAGCATTCCGTTCGAGCTCCGGGGTTGATTCATAATACATGAAATTTCATGCAATCCGGCTTCCCATGAACCCGCCGCTTCGCGCGTCCCCGCCCAGCTTCTCGAGCCAGGAGTTCCGCGCCGCGCTCGGCATGTTCGGCACCGGCGTGACCATCGTGACCGCCCGTTCGGCCGAGGGCCAGCTGGTCGGCCTGACCGCCAACTCCTTCAACTCGGTGTCGCTGGCGCCGCCCCTGGTGCTGTGGAGCCTGGCGCGCGCGGCGGCCTCGATGGCCATCTTCAGCGCCGGCTCGCACTACGCGATCAACATCCTGGCGGCCGACCAGAAGCCGCTGGCCGAGCGTTTCGCGCTCAAGGGTGCGGACCGCTGGAACGGCGTCGGCTGGGACATGGGCGCCGGCGGCGCGCCGCTGCTGCACGGCGCGGCCGCGACCTTCGAATGCTTCAACCGCAGCCGCTACGAGGAAGGCGACCACGTCATCTTCGTCGGCGAAGTCGAGCGCTGCGCGCACCGCGCCGGCGCGACGCCGCTGCTGTTCCACGGCGGCCGCTATTTCACGGAGCTGCCGCTGTGAGCGCGCGGTTCGTCGACGGCTATCTCGGCTACCTGCTGGGCCAGGCGAACCACGCGCTGTACAAGGACTTCGACAGCCAGGTGCGTGCCGCGGGGCTGAGCATGATCGAGTGGCGCGTGCTGGCGACGCTGCACGACAGCCCGCCGCTGACGGTGAGCCAGCTGGCGCAGGAGGTGCTGTCCAAGCAACCGACGGTGACCAAGCTCGTGCAGCGGATGGCCGACCAGGACTGGCTGGACCTGCTGGCCGATCCCATGGACCAGCGGCGCACCCTGGTGACCGTGGGCGCGGCCGGCCGCAAGCTGGTGCGCCCCTTGCTGGAGAAAGCACGCACGCACGAAGCGCAGATGCTGCGCACGCTGGAGGTGTCGGAGCAGGCGGCGTTGAAGAAGCTGCTGGCGAAGCTGGCGGGTATCGCCTCTTAACTCGCTACGATGGCTGGATGCAGGAAAGAAAAGCCCACCTCGACACCCTCGCCGTCTCCCTGCTCCTCGCCTGCTGCCTGTTCTGGGGCTTCCAGCAGATCCTGATCAAGGCCACCGTGGCCGAAGTGCCGCCGCTGTGGCAAGCCTCGATCCGCTTTGCCGGCGCCACGGCGCTGCTGTGGCTGTGGTGCGCGTGGCGCAAGGTGCCCCTGTTCGCGCGCGACGGCACGTTGCGCGCCGGACTGCTCGCGGGTGCGCTGTTCGCCACCGAGTTCGCCTGCATCTACCTGGGGCTGCGCGACACCGCGGCCTCGCGGCTGACGGTCTTCCTCTACACCTCGCCCTTCGTCGTGGCGCTGTTGCTGCCGCGCTTCGTGCCGGCGGAGAAGCTGCGGCCCGTGCAATGGACCGGCCTGGTGATCGCCTTCGTCGCCGTCGCCTTTGCCTTCAGCGAGGGCTTTGCCGGCCACAGCACGCCCAAGCAATTGCGCGGTGACGCGCTCGCGTTGGCGGCAGGCGTCTTCTGGGGCTCGACGACCCTGGTGATCCGCGGCTCGGCGCTCGCCACCGCCAGCGCGGAGAAGACGCTGTTCTACCAGGTGGCCGTCACGGCGGTGGTCGCGCCGCTGCTCTCCCTGCTGCTCGGCGAAGCGTGGTCACTGGATTATTCCGGCCAGGCCTGGAGCTCCCTGGCCCTGCAGACCGCCATCGGCGCCTTCGCCAGCTACCTCGCCTGGATGTGGATGCTGCGGCACTACGCGGCCACGCAGCTGTCGTCCTTCACCTTCCTCACGCCCATGTTCGCGCTGCTGTTCGGCGTGCTGGTGCTGCACGAAGCGTTGACGCTGCAACTCGTGCTGGCGCTGGCGGGCGTGGCCGTGGGCATCGTGCTGGTGAACCGCAAGAGCCTCAGGCCGGCATCCCGGCCTGGTGCGGCGGCCGCACCGGGATCCTGACGTCCACCGCCTGCGTCGCCGCTTCGGCCTGCTCCTGCGCCACCAGCTGCGAGAACACGCGGCGGAAGTGGGATAGCGCCGCGTCGGCGACCACCGCCACCATCTCGAACTGCGGGTCGGCGTCCAGCACCTTCTGCTGCGCTTCGATCAGGTGCTTGTCCTCCATGAAGCCTTCGATCAGGCTCTGGTGCAGCGAGCGCGAGATGTTGTGGTCCTCGCCTTCGTAGTTGTTCAGGTAGGTCCAGAAGAAGTGCGTGGTGCGGCGCGTCTCCGGCGTCATGAACTGGCAGTTGCGGTACTCGCGGCTGCCTTCGCGGTTGCCCTTCTCGGAGCCGCTGCCGGCCGGCGAGAACATCGATTCCAGGAAGAAGATGCCGGGGATGTGCATGTGGCCGATGTTGCGGCGGTCGACGTGCCTGTCCTTCTCCGCGGCGGGCAGCACCTTGCGGTGGAACGGCGGCGGCGCCGCGTCCATATGCCAGCGCTCGACGCGGAAGCCGCGCGGCAGCCGCTCCACGTTGACCGGCTTGGTGACGTACGCGTACTCCTCCGAGCCGCCCAGCGTCTTGGTGTGCACGAAGGCCAGGTGCGCGAAGTCGCTCAAGTTGTCGACGATCAGCAGCCAGTTGGCCTCGTAGTGCATGTAGTCGGGCACGCCCTTCCACTGCGGGTCACGCAGGTAGGGGAAGTCGATGATCTGCGCGGGGTCGGCCTTCTGCGGGTCACCCATCCAGATCCAGACCAGGTGGTCCTTCTCGACCACCGGGTAGCTCTTCACGCCCAGCTTGGCCGGGATCACGTCCTGGCCCGGGATCTGCACGCACTTGCCCGTGGGGTCGAACTTGAGCCCGTGGTACATGCAGCGCACGCAGTCGCCCTCGCGGCGGCCCAGGTGCAGCGGCACGCCGCGGTGGCAGCAGCGGTCGCGCAGCGCGACGACCTTGCCGCTCTCCGACTTGTAGAGGAGCACCTCCTCTTCGAGGATGGTGCGCGGCAGCATCCTGCCGTCGATCAATTCGTGGTCCCAGGCGGCCACGTACCAGCAATTCTTCAGGAACATGAGGAGGCTCCGGTGGATGGGACAATCGTACGGAGCCCCGCGCGGGCGGGCAATGGCGCGCCGTGGCCGCTGTGTTCCGAATCCTGAACAATGAACTGGGACGACTTCGACGCTTTCTGCCAGGTGGTGGACCACGGCGGCTTCACGGCTGCGGCGCGCGCGCTCGACCGCCCGAAGTCGAGCCTGAGCGCATCGGTCGCGCGGCTGGAAGGCGAGCTGGGCACGCGGCTGCTGGAGCGCACCACGCGGCAGCTGCGCCTGACCGACGCCGGCGAGACGCTCTACCGCGACATCTCGCGGCCCTTCGCGCAGCTGCGCGAGAGCGCGCAGGAGGCGCTGGCGCAAGGCGCCGCCGTGCAAGGCACGCTGCGCGTGGCGGCGCCCTACGAGTTCGGCGCCCACCATCTCGCCGCGGTGGCCTGCCGCGTGATGCAGGACCATCCGCTGCTGAAGGTCCACATCGACGTGGAACATGCGCGCGTCGCGCTGTTCGAGCGCAACTACGACCTGGTGTTCACCGCGCTGGAGCACAGTTTCGCGCCGGCGACCGTCGTCACGCGCAGCGTGTATGCGCTGCAGCGCGGCGTGTTCGCGGCGCCGGCGCTACTGGCACGCCATGGGGCTGCGGCAACGCCCGAAGAGCTGGAAGCGCTGCCGCTGCTGGCGGGTGCGGACGAAGCGTCCTGGACGTTCACCGATGCGTCCGGTGCTGCGGCGTCGCTTGAGATGCGCAACCCGCGCCTGCGCAGCGGCAACGCAGGCGTGCGGCTGCAGGCCGCGATCGCAGGACTGGGCGTCGCACGCATCACTTCGACCTTCTGCGCGCAGGCCGTTGCCGAAGGCAAACTCGTGGCGCTCTTGCCGCAATGGAAGTGCGAGCCGCTGAAGATCCATGCCTTGCTGCCGGGCCGGAAGATGGTGCCGGCGCGGGTGCGGGCCTTCCTGGAGCGCCTCGAGGACGAGGCGCACGGGACGCTATGAAGCGCGTGCGCGCGCAAACGCGACGTACCAGTCCATGCAGCCCGGATTGGCCATCGCGTCGCGGTTGACCACCTTCTCCAGCGGCTGCCCGAGCAGCAGCTTCTTGACCGGCAGCTCCTGCTTCTTGCCGGACAGCGTGCGCGGAACTTCCTCCACCTGCACGATCTCGTCGGGCACGAAGCGCGGGCTGAGCGCGGTGCGCACGGCACCCGCGATCTTCGCCTTCATCGCCGCGTCGAGTGCGACACCCGGCCGCAGCACGACGAAGAGCGGCATGTAGCTCTCGCGCCCCAGGTATTCCAGGTCCACGACCAGCGAATCGGTCACCTCGGGCAGCGCTTCGACCGCGCTGTACAACTCGCTGGTGCCCATGCGCAACCCGTGGCGGTTGATGGTGGCGTCGCTGCGGCCGTAGATGATGCAGCTGCCGCGCGGGGTGATCTTCAGCCAGTCGCCGTGGCGCCAGACGCCGGGATAGGTGTCGAAATAGCTGGAGAGATAGCGCTTCTTGCCTTCGTCGTTCCAGAAGTAGAGCGGCATCGACGGCATGGGCTGCGTGCAGACCAGTTCGCCGACCGCGTCGATGACTGGTTCGCCCTGTTCGTTCCACGCCTCCACGGCGCAGCCGAGCAGGCGGCACTGCATCTCGCCCGGCACCTGCGGCAGTTCGCGGTTGCCGCCGATGAAGGCGCCGGCGAAGTCGGTGCCGCCGGAGATGTTGCACCACCAGATGTCCGGCACGCCGAGCGCCGCGAACTGCTGCGTCCCCCAGCGCTGCGCTTCCTCGGACAGCGGCGATCCGGTCGTGCCCAGTGCGCGCACCGTGCGCAGGCCGGGCAGCTGCGTGAGGTCCACGCCCGCCTTCATGCAATTGGCGAAGAAGGCGGCGCCGGCGCCGAAGAAGGTGACGCCCAGTTCCGCGGCGAAGCGCCACAGCACCGTCCAGTCCGGCCGCTCCTTGCTGCCGCCCGGGTTGCCGTCGTAGATGCAGCAGGTGGTGCCCAGCAGCAGCCCGGCCATCTGCGCGTTCCACATCACCCAGCCCGTGGAGCTGTACCAGTGGAAGCGCTCGCCGAAGTTGTTGGGGTCGTAGCTGCAGCCGACGTCGTTGTGCAGGTGCGCCAGCGCCATCATCACCAGCATGGCGCCGCCCTGCCCGTGGACGATCGGCTTCGGCAGGCCGGTGGTGCCGCTCGAATAGACGATCCAGAGCGGATGCTCGAAAGGCAGCCACAGCGGCTCGAAGGCGTCGACGTCCGGCCCGCTGCGCGAGACCGCCTGCGCGTAGTCCTCGTGCGGCGGCAGCGCGGCGCCGCTGGTGCCACCGAGGTTGCGCACCACCATCACCTGGCGCACCGAAGGCAAGGCGGCCTGCAACTGCGCGACCACTTCGCCGCGATCGAAGTCGCGCCCGCCGTAGCTCACGCCATCGCAGGCGATCAGGACCGCCGGCTCGATCTGGCGGAAGCGATCGAGCACGGCGTTGGTGCCCATGTCGGGCGCGCAGATGCTCCAGACGCCGCCCAGGCTGCTGACCGCCAGGAAGGCAACCATCGCCTCGGGAATGTTGGGCAGGTAGGCCGCGACGCGGTCGCCGGGCTGCAGGCCGCGCGCCTTCAGGTGCAGCGCCAGCGAGGCCGCCTGGCGCCGCAGTTCGGGCCACGTGAGTTCGCGCTGCCGCCCTTTCTCGTCGCGGCTGATCAGCGCCGGCAGGCCGGCCGCGTCCGCCGCCTCGACGTGGCGGAACACCTGGCGCGCGTAGTTCACCTGGGCGCCTTCGAACCAGCGCGCATCGGGCATCTTTCCCGCGACGACCGAGCGATGCGGCGTTGGCGACTGCAGGCCGAGGTAATCCCAGACGCTTTGCCAGAAGGCCGGCAGGTCGCGCACCGACCACTCCCACAGGGCCTGGTAGTCGGCGAAGGCCAGCCCGCGCTCGGCGCGCAGCCAGTCCTGGTAGCGGCGGATCTGCGGAATGTTGGGTACTGCGCTCATGCACGGCAGGCTAACGCAACTTGCCTTTTCGCACATGCGTGCTAAGATGCACGCATGGACGCCAAGACCCAGAAGAGCGAACTGACGCGCGCCGCGATCGTCGGCGCCGCGCTGGATCTCGCCTCGGCCGAGGGCCTGGAGGCGATCTCGCTGCAGGGCGTGGCGGACCGCATCGGTCTCTCCAAGAGCGGCGTGTTCTCGCGGGTCGGTTCGCGCGAGGCCTTGCAGAAAGCCGTGATCGAGGAATTCGGTCGCCGCTTCATCGCCGACGTGTTCGTGCCCGCCATGCAGCAGCCCAAGGGCCTGCCGCGGCTGAACGAGATCATGCGCCGCTGGATCGTGCGCACCCGCGACGTCGACAGCCAGCAGGGCTGCCTCTACACGGCCGGTGCCTTCGAACTGGACGACCGGCAAGGGCCGCTGCGTGACCTGCTGCTGGAAGAAGTGACGCGCTGGCGTGCCGCCCTGCGCCGCACCGTCCTGCAGTGCGTGGAGGCCGGCCACCTGCAGCCGGACACCGACGCCGAACAGCTGGTGGGCGAGATGTACGCGCTGGTGATGGGACAGGTGCACGACACCCGCTTCCTGCGCGATCCCCGCGCCGCCGACCGGGCCCAGTCGACCTGGGCCCGCCTGCTCTCGACCTACCAGCGTTAGTTGCCCGCGAATGTCCCTGCGTGTTTTGCTTCGCCCTCATTTCGCACAAGCGTGCGAGGAAAGGAAAGTCCCATGGCCACCCTCCTCCTTCTCCTGATCGCCTACGGCGGCTGGCGCAGCGTGCGTGCCGCGCTGGCCACCTTGCGCGAGCTGCCGCGCAGCAACGAAGACATGGTCTTCTTCTAAAGGACTCCGCATGCCCCGAACTCCCGTCGAAGCCACCGCCGGCTACTACCAGGCCAGCACCGGCATCCGCCTGTTCCGCCTCGCGCTCACCACCTCCCAACGCGTGTGGCCTGCGCTCGCCGTGCGCGCCGCGGCGCGCCTGTTCGCCACGCCCTTGCCACCCAAATGGCTGAACCGGCGCACGGCTTGGGATGCCGATTGGCAGGTCGAACAGTGGCCCTTCGAAGAAGCGAGCCTCACGGTGTACGCCCAGCGCATCGCGCCGCAAGCGCCGGTGGCCTTGCTCGTGCACGGCTGGGGCGGGCATGCCGGCCAGCTGAAACTGATGGCGGAGGCGCTGGCCAGCCACGGCCTGCGACCGGTGCTGCTGGAGATGCCAGCGCACGGCCGCAGCGCCGGCACGGTGAGCAACCTGCCGCAGTTCGCGCGCGCCATCGAGTACGCGGTGGGGCGGCTGCGCCAGCAAGGGCATGAAGTGCGGCTGCTGGCTGCGCACTCGCTGGGCGCCAACGCGGCGGCCTTCGCCATCGCCCGCGGCGCGCCGGTGCAGCGCCTGGCCTTGCTGGCGCCGCCGGCTTCGCCGCGCGAGTACACGCGCTACTTCGCCCACGTGTTCGGCCTGAGCGAAACCACGCGCGCCGCGATGCAGCGCCGCTTCGAGGAGCGCGAGGCGATCCTGATGCCGCAGTTCGAGCCGGACAGCGTCGCCCCGCGGATCCGCCAGCCTGCGCTGGTGGTGCATGACCGCGGCGACAGCGTCAATCCCTTCCGCGACGGCCAGGCGTTCGCGCATGCGATCCGCGGGGCGACGCTGGTGGCGACGGAGGGCCTGGGCCACCGGAAGATGCTGAAGGACCCGGGCGTGATCGCACGCGTGGTTGCCTTTGCCCTTTGATCGCCTTGCCTCCCGCGCCCAATCCTCCTAGCATCCGGGCACTTCAAAACGAGGAGAGTGCGATGGGGATGTTCGACTGGACGGAACGGCCCGCGGCCGTGTTGCAGCAAGGCGGCGTGATCGCGCCGGACGAGCGGCTGCCCTGGCCGCAGACGGCGGCGATGGGCGTGCAGCACGTGATCGCGATGTTCGGCGCCACGGTGCTGGCGCCCATCCTCATGGGCTTCGACCCCAACATCGCCATCCTCATGAGCGGCGTGGGCACGCTGCTGTTCTTCCTGGTGACCGGCGGCAAGGTGCCGAGCTATCTCGGTTCCAGCTTCGCCTTCATCGGCGTGGTGATCGCCGCGACGGCCTACGCGGGCACGGGCCCCAACGGCAACATCGGCGTGGCCTTGGGCGGCATCATCGCCTGCGGCATCGTCTACGCCCTCATCGGCTTCATCGTGCATGCCGTGGGCACCGGCTGGATCGAGCGCTTCATGCCGCCGGTGGTGACCGGCGCGGTGGTGGCCGTGATCGGCCTCAACCTCGCCAGCATCCCGGTCAAGAACATGGCGGCCAGCAACTTCGACAGCTGGATGCAGGTGGTGACCTTCGTCTGCGTCGGCCTGGTCGCGGTGTTCACGCGCGGCATGGTCCAGCGGCTGCTGATCCTGATCGGCCTCATCCTGGCCAGCGTCGTCTACGCGATCTTCACCAACGGCCTGGGCATGGGCAAGCCGATGGACTTCAGCGGGATCGCCAACGCCGCGTGGTTCGGCGCACCCGGCTTCGCGGCGCCCGTCTTCAGCGGCCCCGCGATGCTGCTGATCGTGCCGGTGGCCATCATCCTGGTCGCGGAGAACCTGGGCCACATCAAGGCCGTGACCGCCATGACCGGCCGCAACCTCGACCAGTACATGGGCCGCGCCTTCATCGGCGACGGTGTTGCCACCGTGGTGAGCGGCATGGCCGGCGGCACGGGCGTGACCACCTATGCCGAGAACATCGGCGTGATGGCGGCCACCAAGATCTATTCCACCGCCGCCTTCCTGTTTGCCGCCGCCTTCGCCATCGTGCTGGGCTTCTCGCCCAAGTTCGGCGCCGTCATCCAGGCGATCCCGCTGCCGGTGATGGGCGGCGTGAGCATCGTGGTGTTCGGCCTGATCGCCACCGCCGGCGCCAAGATCTGGGTCGACAACCGCGTGGACTTCTCGAAGAACAAGAACCTGATCGTGGCCGCCATCACCCTGGTGCTGGGCACCGGCGACTTCACGCTCAAGTTCGGCGGCTTCGCGCTGGGCGGCATCGGCACGGCGACCTTCGGCGCGATCATCCTGTACGCCCTACTCAATCGCGATGAGTCGCAGGGCGTGAGCGTCGCTGACGCGCCTTCGGTCGAGACGACGGCGCGCTAACATCGCCGCATGGCCATCTGGAAACGTCCGATCTCCGTCGAGGAACTCACCACCATCCACGTGGGGACCGCGCCCGAGTTCCTCGGCATGGAATTCCTCGAGGTCGGCGACGACTACATCATCGGCCGCATCCCGGTCGACCAGCGCACGCGCCAGCCCTATGGCCTGCTGCATGGCGGCGTGAGCGTGGTGCTGGCGGAAACGCTCGGGTCCTGCGGCGCGATCTATTGCTGCGAGCCCGGCTTCCGCACGGTGGGCCTGGACATCAATGCCAACCACCTGCGCGGCGCGACGCAAGGCTGGGTCACCGGCATCACCAAGCCGGTGCACATCGGGCGCAGCACGCACGTGTGGGCCATCGAACTGCGCAATGACGCGGGCGAATTGACCTGCGTGTCGCGCATCACCATGGCGGTGCTGGCGCCGCGCTAGCCGGGTCTACTGCGACGCCTTCAGGCGCTCGCTCTTCCAGTACACGTCGTCGCCGCCGTTCATGCGGTTGCACACCCGCGCCAGCACGAACATCAGGTCCGACAGCCGGTTCAGGTACTGCCGCGGCGCCTCGCGCAGTGTTTCTTCGCGCCCGAGCGCCACCAGGGCGCGCTCGGCGCGGCGCGCAACGGTGCGGCAGACATGAGCCTGCGAGGCCGCGCGGTTGCCGGCCGGCAGGATGAACTCCTGCAGCTTGGGCAAGGTGGCGTTGTGTTCGGCCAGCGCCGCGTCCAGGGCGGCCACGGCCTCGGGCTTGAGCAGCTCGAAGCCCGGGATCGACAGCTCGCCGCCCAAGTTGAACAGCTGGTGCTGGATCTCCACCAGCAGCTCGGGCACGCCGGGGGGCAGCTGCTCGCACTGCAGCAGCCCGATGTGCGAATTCAGCTCGTCGACCTCGCCCATGGCGTGCACCCGCAGGTGATCCTTGGAGACCCGCGTGTTGTCTCCCAGGCCGGTGGTGCCGTCGTCGCCGGTTCGGGTTGCGATTTGCGTCAGCCGCTTGCCCATGCTTGCTCCTTGTCGCTGCCATTGTGGCTCAGGCTTGTCGGCCCGCGTCTGCCGCCTCCTACAACAGCTTGCTCCGCCGGCGGCTGGGCAGCTTGCCGGCCGCGGACCATCCTGCCAGCAGTAGGAATCCAGGAGTCACCATGCCTCATCTGTCCCGCCTGGCCGCCGCGCTCTCGCTTGCGCTGCTGGCGACCACGTCCGTCTACGCGCAGAGGGCCCAAGTGGCGCCCTCGGCCGCGCCCAAGGCCTCGCCCAGCGCGATCGTCAACCAGTCGTCGCCCAACCCGGCGGGGCTGCGGCCCTTGCTGCCCTCCGGCCTCACCGCCGGCAGCGGCGCAGCCGTGGCCACCGACCCGAACATCGCTGCGGCGGCGCCGATCAGCGACGTCGGCTCCTCGATGCCCGGCAGCGACGCCGTCAACGCGGCCGCCGCCACCACCGTCATGGGCGCGGGCGGCTCCCGCGGGCCGGCCCAGTACCTGGGCAGCGGCAACCCCGGCTTCAGCGCCATCGACATCGCGCGCTCCTTCATCACGGCCGACGGCAACCGCGACAACGAACTCACCGAAGCCGAAGCCCGCCGCCTGAGCATCTCGATGATGTCCTTCCAGGAGATGGACCGCAATTTCGACGGCCGCGTCTCGCGCTCGGAGTACGAAGACTCCTTGCGCTGACCGGACTACACTGGGCGCGTTCGGAGACAACATGAACGCACCCACCGCCCTCAACCACCTGGTGCCGGAAGTCCACCAGCGTGACGTTCCCGCTGCGCTGATCGCCGCACTGAAGGCCCGTTTCGCCGAGCGCTGCTCCACCGCCATGGCGGTGCGCGAGCAGCACGGGCGCGACGAGTCGTCCTTCCAGGTCCCGCCGCCGGCCGCGGTGATCTTCGCGGAGAGCACGCAGGACGTCGCCGACGCGGTGCGGCTGGCCAGCGAACACGAGACGCCGGTGATTCCCTTCGGCGTCGGTTCCTCGCTCGAGGGCCACCTGCTGGCGGTGCAAGGCGGCATCAGCATCGACGTGTCGCGCATGAACAAGGTGCTCGCGATCAACCCGGAAGACCTGACGGTGACCGTGCAGCCGGGCGTGACGCGCAAGCAGCTGAACGAAGAGATCAAGAGCACCGGCCTGTTCTTCCCGATCGATCCGGGCGCCGATGCTTCGTTGGGTGGCATGAGCGCCACCCGTGCCAGCGGAACCAACGCCGTGCGCTACGGCACGATGCGCGAGAACGTGCTGGCGCTGGAAGTGGTGACGGCCAGCGGCGAAGTGATCCGCACCGGCACGCGCGCCAAGAAGTCCTCGGCCGGCTACGACCTCACGCGCCTGTTCGTCGGCAGCGAAGGCACGCTGGGCGTGATCACCGAAGTGACCTTGCGCCTGTACCCGATTCCCGAAGCGATCTCGGCGGCGATCTGCTCCTTCCCGAGCATCGAGGCCGCGGTGCGCACCACCATCCAGGTGATCCAGCTGGGCGTGCCGATCGCACGGGTGGAGCTGATCGACCACAACACGGTGCGCATGGTCAACGCGCACAGCAAGCTGGGGCTGCGCGAAGAGCCGATGCTGCTGATGGAATTCCACGGCTCGCCCGCCGGCGTGCAGGAACAGGCGCAGACGGTGCAGGAGATCGCCAGCGAATACGGCGGCAACGCCTTCGAGTGGGCGGCGACGCCCGAGGAGCGTACGCGGCTCTGGACCGCGCGCCACAACTCCTACTTTGCCGCGGTGCAGTCGCGCCCGGGCTGCAAGGTGATCTCCACCGACACCTGCGTTCCGATCTCACGCCTGGCCGACTGCCTGCTGGATTCGGTGGCCGAGGCCGATGCGAGCGGCATCCCTTACTTCCTGGTCGGCCACGTCGGCGACGGCAACTTCCACTTCGGCTATTTGCTCGATCCCAACGACCCGAAGGAACGCGAAGTGGCGGAAGGCCTCAACCACAAGCTGGTGAGCCGCGCGCTGCAGCTGGAAGGCACTTGCACCGGCGAGCACGGCGTGGGCCTGCACAAGATGGGCTTCCTGGTGGACGAAGCGGGCGCGGGCGCGGTCGACATGATGCGCACGATCAAGCGGGCGCTGGATCCGAAGAACATCATGAATCCGGGGAAGATCTTCGCGCTGTAGACGGCCCCTTGTCATCGAGGGCTGACAAGCATCAGAGGTCGCTGATCTTCCACTCCTCGTTGACGCTGCGGAACGCCACGGCGGTGACACGGTTGTCGTCGCCCGCAGCCAGCGCCTCCTTCAGGTAGTCGTCGCCCCACTGCACCTTGAAGTCGCGGATCGCGAGCCCGATGCGGCGCAGGTCCTCGTCGCTGACGGTGGCGATGCGCTTGCGCCAGCGTAGTTCGGCGTTGCCGTGCAGGCAGTCGAGGGCAGCAGCGCGATCCGCCGCACGCAACGCTTCGACGAAACGGGCCCAGGTCTTTTCCACGCTGGCGTAACGCGGATCGGGCATGCGCGCCATCGGCTCCAGGCCGCGCAGCCACTCCTCGCTGCAGGCCTGCGGCGGCATGCCACCGGCGCCGCGCCGGTATTCGCGCACCTTCGCGGCCAGCAGCGCCTTGTGCGCCGTCAAGGTCACCCCATGGCGCACCTTCCAGGCCTGGTACAGCGGGGCGGCGCGATCGGCGAAGCCGGGTTCGTCGGCGCGGCAGCGTTCCAGCAAGGCGGTCATGTCCAGCACCTCGCGCATGCGGCGCGTCGGGATGGGCGACAGCGGGTCGGGCGTCGCGGGCTTGGCGACGTTGGAATGCACGGGGGCCGGTGCCGCCGGCGCGGGCGGCTCCGGCGGGCCGTCGGCGCAAGGCAGTTGCTGGAAGCTCAGCCGGCCATCGGTTTGCAGGCACTTGAAGGTCTCGGCTCCGGCGCTGGAGGCGCCAAAGGCCAGGACGGCAACGAGCAGGTAACGCGGGGACAGCACTCTCATCGGATCGCTCCGGTCAAGCAGTGCGGCCATCCTAGAACGCCGGACTGTGGCTCTGCCAGACCGCTGCTCGCCCGACCGGCGGCTAACGTATACAATATTTCGGATATGTTGCCCTGGGAATCGACCTCCGAGCCGGACACGGCACTTGCCGCGACCGTCCGCGCCACCTCGCTGGGCAAGCTGGTGCGGGACGACGTGCTGGGCATGATCCTGCGCGGCGAGATCAAGCCGGGCGAGCGGATCAACGAGCCCGACGTCGCCGGCCGGCTGAACGTCTCGCGGGTCCCGGTGCGCGAGGCGCTGCGCGAGCTGGAAAGCTCCGGCCTGGTCGAGGCGCGCAAGCACGCCGGCGTCTTCGTCCGCAAGCTGGGCGCCGAGGAAGTGCGCGGGCTTTACGAGCTGCGCGCGCTGCTCGATGGCTTCTGCGGCCGGCGCGCCGCCACCCTCCCCGGCTCCGAGCGCACCGCCTTGGCCGACGCCCTGGACGCCTCGGTCGCCCGCATGCAGGAAGCCGTGGACCAGGGCAGCGTGAGCGCCTACTACGCCGAGAACCTGCGATTTCATTGGCTGACGGTGGAAGCCGCGGGCAACGCGGCGCTCACCGAGACCTACCGCAACATCGTGCAGAAGCTGCACCTGGCCCGCCTGACCACGCTGGCGCAGGACACCGGCATGCGCACTTCCATCCAGTGGCACCGCGACATCGCGGCCGCCCAGCGCGCGGGCGACGCCGAGCGCTGCGAACGCCTGCTGGCCGACCATGTGCTGGACGCGCACCAGCGCCTGGCCGCCGGCAACGACTCCCCTTCCCCCACCGAACCCTAGACCATGGCACGCAATACCCAAGTCCCCGCCGACCACAACGCGCCGGCGATCACCCGCATCCTGGCCGAATACGTCGCCAAGCATCCGTCGCGTGGCTGGAACGACGCAGTCGATCACGAAGCGCACCGCACCTTCCTCAACTGGCTGGGTTGCGCGGTCGGCGCGGCGAAACATGAAGCAGCCGATGCGGCCATCGCGGCGGTCAACGAACTGCAGCCGGCACCGCAGGCGACCATCGCGGGCCGCAGCGAGCGGGTCGACATGGCCAGTGCCGCGCTGGTCAACGGCATCACGTCGCACACCTTCGACTTCGACGACACGCACCTCAAGACCATCATCCATCCGGCCGGCCCGGTCGCGTCCGCGCTGCTCGCGCTGGCGGAACACAAGGGCATGGGCGGACGCGAGGTGGTCGATGCGCTGGTGCTGGGCATCGACGTCGCCTGTCGCCTCGGCAACCTGGTCTATCCGGAACACTACGACCGCGGCTGGCACATCACCGGCACCACCGGCATGCTGGGTGCGGCCGCGGGTTGCGCGCGCCTGCTGAAGCTGGACGCGCAGCAGACGCAGATGGCGCTGGGCATCGCCGCCTCGCAGCCGATCGGCCTGCGCGAGCAGTTCGGAACGATGACCAAGCCTTTCCATCCGGGCGGCGCCGCCCGCGCGGGACTGATGTCCGCGCTGCTGGCCGCCAAGGGCTTCACCGCGAGTCCGCGCGCATTGGAAGCGCCGCGCGGCTGGGCGCAGGTGGTGTCGACCAAGACCGCGTGGAACGAAGCGACCGACGAACTGGGCGAGCGCTTCGAGATCTCCTTCAACAGCTACAAGCCCTTTGCCTGCGGCATCGTGATCCACCCGAGCATCGACGCCTGCGTGCAGCTGCGCGAGCGCGGCGTGCGGCCCGAGCAGGTCGAGCGCATCGAGCTGAAGGTGCATTCGCTGGTGCTGGAACTCACCGGCAAGAAGGAACCGGCCGACGGCCTGCAAGGCAAGTTCAGCGTGTACCACGGCTGCGCGGCCGGCCTCACTTTCGGCCGTGCCGGCGAGGACGAATACCACGACGACATCGTGACGCGGCCCGACATGGTGGCGCTGCGCCGCAAGGTGGTGGCCACGGTGGACAACAGCATCGACGAGGCCAGCGCCGACGTGACCGCGGTGCTCACCAACGGCGAGCGCGTGCACATCTTCGTGGAACATGCCATCGGCTCGCTGCAGAAGCCGATGACGGATGCGATGCTGGAGGGGAAGTTCAGCAGCCTAGCCGAGCCGGTGCTCGGCGCGGCGAAGACGAAGCAGTTGATCGCGGCGTGCTGGGGACTGGGCCAGGCCTCCGACCTGCGCGCGCTGGCCGCGCTCGCCCGCCCCTGAGGATCAAGCCCTCAGCTTGTCGATCAGCCCGTTCAGTTCGTCGAGCGAGCCGAACTGGATCGCCAGTTCGCCGAGCTCCTCGACCCGCCCGTGCCGCTTGACGCGCTTCTTCACGCGCACGTCCACCTGCGCGGTCAGCAGGTCGGAGAGCTCCTCCTCGATGCGGCGCAGGTCGCGTGACTTCTCCTTCTTCGGCTTGGGCGAGACCAGGCTGAACTCGGCGCCGATCTTCTTCACCAGGCTCTCGGCTTCGCGCACCGACAGCTTCTTCTGCGCGATCTGGTTGGCGGCGGTGATCTGCGCCGCGCGCTCCAGCGCCAGCAGCGCGCGCGCGTGGCCCATGTCGAGGTCGCCCGCCATCAGCATGGTCTGGACCGGGTCGGCAAGGTTCAAGAGGCGCAGCAAGTTGGACGCCGCGCTGCGCGAACGTCCCACGGCCTGCGCCGCCTGTTCGTGCGTCAGGCCGAACTCCTTCACCAGGCGCTGCAGGCCGTGCGCTTCTTCCAGCGGATTCAGGTCTTCGCGCTGGATGTTCTCGATCAGCGCCATCGCGGCGGCCGCTTCGTTCGGCACGTCGCGCACCAGCACCGGCACGCTGTCCAGCCCGGCCAGCTTGGCGGCGCGGAAGCGGCGCTCGCCCGCGATGATCTCGTACTTGCCGGCGTTCTCGCCCTCGCCCAGCCTGCGCACGAGGATGGGCTGCATGATGCCCTGCGCCTTGATCGACTCGGCCAGCTCGTAGAGCGCGCCCTCGTCCATGTGCGTGCGCGGCTGGTACATGCCGGGCACCATGTCCACCAGCATCAGCGAAGCCGGCGTGCCGGCGTTCGCGGCCGGCGCTTCGCCGGCGTGGCCGCCCTCTTCCACCTTGGGTCCCAGCAGCGCTTCGAGGCCGCGTCCGAGGCCCTTGGGTTTCTTCGTCACCATCTCTTTAGTCTTTCATCAGGTCCTGCAGCAGGACATGGCCCTCGGGCCAGCTTGCGAGTCCGGAGTCGGCGTTGATGTGGCCGCACTCGCCGTAATCCATGAACTGCGCGTTCCACGCGTACGCGAACAGGCGGGCCCGCTCGAATTCGCAATAAGGGTCGTTGCGGCTGCCAAGCAGCACCGCCGGAAAAGGCAGGGCCTGCAGCGCGATCGGCGACCAGCTCGGAATCTGGTCGCGGATCTCCGGCCGTTCGACGTCACCCGGCGCAACGAGCAGCGCCGCTTTCACCCGATGCGTGTTCTGCGAATGCGCGGCCCAGGCAGCGGTGAGGATGCAGCCGAGGCTGTGCGCAACCAGCACCGCGGGCTCGTCGCATTGCAGCAGCACTTCCTCCAGCCGCGCGATCCAGTCGCCACGCAGGGGCTTCATCCAGTCGTGCTGCTCCACGCGCGTGTAGCCATGGCGCTCCTCCCACAGGGTCTGCCAGTGCCTGGGCCCGCTGTTCTCCCAGCCAGGCAGGAGCAGGACGTTGGAAGGCTTCATGCGCTACAAATCCAGGAGCAACAGATTCAAGCCTCAGGCGGCCTGGCGCTTCATGCCACCGATTCGGTCGACCATCTCGTTGGCGAACTCGATGAAGGCCTGGCTGCCGCGCGCGGACGGGTCGAAGGCCACGCCCGGCAAGCCATAGCTGGGGGCTTCGGCCAGCCGCACGTTGCGCGGGATCACGGTGTTGAACACCTTCTCGGCGAAGTGCGCCTTGAGCTGGTCGCTCACCTGCTGCTGCAGCGTGATGCGCGGATCGAACATCACGCGGAGCAGGCCGATGATCTCCAGGTCCTTGTTCAGGTTGGCGTGCACCTGCTTGATCGTGTTGACCAGGTCCGACAAGCCCTCGAGCGCGAAGTACTCGCACTGCATCGGGACGATCACGCCGTGCGCCGCGCACAGGCCGTTCAGCGTCAGCATCGACAGCGAGGGTGGGCAATCGATCAGCACGAAGTCGTAGTCGGAGGCAACCTTGGCCAGCGCCTCCTTCAGCCGCCGCTCGCGCCGGTCGACCTCCACCAGTTCGACTTCGGCGCCGGCCAGTTCGCGGTTGGCGCCCAGCACGTCGTACGCGCAGCCGGCTTCGATCAGGCGATCGCTGCGCACGCGCGCTCCGGCGATGGTGGCCGACTCGAGCAGCACGTCATAGACCGTGAGCTTGAGCGCGCGCTTGTCGACGCCGGAACCCATGGTGGCGTTGCCCTGCGGATCGAGGTCGATCATCAGCACGCGCTGGCCCACCTTGGCCAGTCCGGCGGACAGGTTGACGGTGGTGGTCGTCTTGCCGACCCCGCCCTTCTGGTTGGCGACGCAAAAGATCTTGGCCATGTTTGTTTACTTGCTGACCGCGAGCTTGATGCCGAAGCCGATGAGGAAGACGCCGGCCAGCTTTTCGAGCACCCGGCCGATGAGGGGATTGGCGCGCATGCGCTCCGCCAAGAAGTGCGTGAGCAGCACGGCGGCGAGGCCGTAGCCGAAGGTGAGCACGGCGATGGTCGCGGCCATCACCCCGAAAGTCAGCATGCCCTGGTGGCGGGTCGGATCGACGAACAGCGGGAAGAAGGCCATGTAGAACACGATGGCCTTGGGGTTCAGCAAGGTGATGAAGAAGGCCTGCCTGAAATAGTGGCGCGGCTGGATGTTGAGCACCGGCTTGGCGCCGGGCTTGGCCAGCAGCATCCGGGCGCCGAGCCAGGCCAGGTAAGCCGCGCCCAGCCACTGCACCGCGTGGAAGGCCGCCGGGTAGGCAAGCAGCAAAGCGGCCACGCCAGCCACTGCCGCCCACATGAGCACCTGGTCGCCGGCGATGATCCCGAAGGTCGCGCCCAGGCCGCCGCGGATGCCGCCCTTGCTGGTGGAGGTGATCAGCGCCAGGTTTCCCGGTCCCGGAATGGCGAGAAAAACCAGGATCGCGGCAACGAACGCGCCGTAGTCAGCAACGCCAAACATGGGGGAATCCTCCGGGGATGAAGGCTGAGTTTACAGCCCGTCCACCGGCTGGCCTGTGGCGCTTTCCGCACGCAGCGGTTTGCGCATCCAGACGATGCAGCGCTCGGCGTCCAAGCCGGGCACCTGCAGCTGTTCCACGTGAAACACCTCAGCGGTTCCAGCCAACTCGGCCAGCTCGGCCTCGGGGTGCTTGCCCTTCATGGCGAGCCAGACGCCGTTCTCCGCCAGTGCCTCGGCGGACCAGCTCACGAAGTCCGGCAGCGAAGCAAACGCGCGCGAGCTGATCACGTCGTACGGACCGGCCAGGTTTTCGACCCGGTCATGCACACCGCGCAGGTTAAGAAGCTGGAGCTGGGCCGCCGCCTGCTGGATGAAGGCCGCCTTCTTCCCGACCGTGTCGACACAGTCGACCTTCAGCGCGGGGCAGCAGATCGCGAACACGACGCCCGGCAATCCCGCGCCCGACCCGACGTCCAGCAGCCGCGCCGGCTGCTCACCGACTTGGCGCTGCAGCGGACCGACGGCCGCCAGGCTGTCCAGGAGATGCTGGCTCAGCATGTCTTCCGGGCGGACCGCGGTTAAGTTGTAGACCTTGTTCCACTTGGCGATGAGGTCGAGGTAGCTGAGCAGCTTGGCAACCTGGGCATCGTCCAGGCTCAATGCCAGCTGCGCCAACCCGGCGCGCAACTCCTGCTCGCGGCTCATGCGTTTGCCGCAGCCTGCCCGGCCTGGTTAGCCGCTTCCGTGAAGCCCTTGAACTTGTTCTTCTTCAGGTGCACCAGCAGCAGGGAGATGGCCGCGGGCGTCACACCCGAGATCCGGGAAGCCAAGCCCAGCGTCTCCGGGCGGTGCTTGTTGAGCTTCTGGCGCACCTCGATGCTCAGCGCGGGCACCTGCATGTAGTCCAGCTCCGCCGGCAACTTCAGGTTCTCGTAATGGGCGGCGCGCATGACTTCGTCCTTCTGCCGCTCGATGTAGCCCGAATACTTGGCCGCGATCTCGATCTGTTCCACCACCGGCGCGTAGAGCTCACCCAGGGTTTCACGTGAAACATCCGCGCCAGCCCACTTCCCGGACTCGAGCGACATCAGGCTTTCGTAGGCCACGTCGGGGCGGCGCAGCAGCTCGCCCAGGTTGTATTCATGTTCCATCGACGTGCCGAGGACCCGCTGCGCCTCGGCGGCGGACACGATCCTCGGGTTCACCCAAGTCGCCTTCAGCCGCTCTGTTTCACGTGAAACAGCGTCGCGCTTGCGGCTGAACGCATCCCAGCGGGCATCGTCCACCAGGCCCAGGCGGCGCCCGGCTTCGGTCAGCCGCAGGTCGGCGTTGTCCTCGCGCAGCTGGAGCCGGAACTCGGCGCGGCTGGTGAACATGCGGTACGGCTCGGTCACGCCCTTGGTGATCAGGTCGTCGACCAGCACGCCCAGGTAGGCCTGATCGCGCGACGGCAGCCAGGCGCTCTCGCCTTTCACCTGCAGCGCCGCGTTCACGCCGGCGAACAGGCCCTGGGCCGCCGCCTCTTCGTAGCCGGTCGTGCCATTGATCTGGCCGGCAAAGAACAGGCCGGTGATGGCACGGGTCTCGAAGCTGTTCTTCAGCCCGCGGGGATCGAAGTAGTCGTACTCGATCGCGTAGCCGGGCCGCAGGATGTGCGCGTTCTCCAGTCCCGGCAGTGTCCGCACCAGGCCGAGCTGGATGTCGAAAGGCAGGCTGGTCGAGATGCCGTTCGGATAGAACTCGTTGGTGGTCAGGCCTTCCGGCTCCAGGAACACCTGGTGGCTGTCCTTGTCCGCGAAGCGATTGATCTTGTCCTCGACGCTCGGGCAGTAGCGCGGGCCGACGCCTTCGATCTTCCCGGTGAACATCGGGCTGCGGTCGAACCCCGATCGGATGATGTCGTGGGTGCGCGCGTTGGTATGCGTGATCCAGCACGGCACCTGCTTCGGGTGCATGGCCGCGCTGCCCATGAAGCTGAACACCGGCACCGGGTCCAGGTCGCCGGGCTGCTCCTCGCACTTCGAGAAGTCGATCGTCCGGCCATCGATGCGCGGCGGGGTGCCGGTCTTCAGCCGCCCTTGCGGCAGCTTCAGCTCTTTCAGCCGCGCCGACAGCGACACCGCCGGCGGATCGCCCGCGCGGCCAGCCGCATAGTTGTTGAGCCCGACGTGGATCTTCCCGTCCAGGAAAGTGCCCGCGGTCAGCACCACCGCCCTGCCCCGGAAACGGATCCCGACCTGGGTCACGGCGCCCACCACCCGGTCGCCCTCCACCATCAGGTCATCGACCGCCTGCTGAAAGAGAGTGAGGTTGGGCTGGTTTTCCAACCGCCGGCGGATCGCCGCCTTGTAGAGAATGCGGTCGGCCTGCGCCCGCGTCGCGCGGACGGCCGGCCCCTTGCTGGAGTTGAGGATGCGGAACTGGATCCCGCCCTCATCCGTAGCGATGCCCATCGCGCCGCCCAGGGCATCGACCTCTTTCACCAGGTGGCCCTTGCCGATCCCGCCGATCGACGGGTTGCAGCTCATCTGCCCGAGCGTCTCGATGTTGTGGGTGAGCAGCAGGGTCTTGCAGCCCATGCGGGCGGAAGCCAGGGCAGCTTCCGTCCCGGCATGGCCGCCGCCGACCACGATGACGTCGAATTGTTCTGGATAAAGCATGAGGGGAGACGCCGGATCCGGGCGCGGGGCGGCCTGCTGGCCGAAAGGGCAAGATTTTACTTCGTGGAATGAATCCCTGCACCCGTGGTCCAATCCCCGCATGGACTGCCGACCGGGCTGCGGCGCCTGCTGCATTGCGCCCTCGATCACCTCGCCGATTCCGGGCATGCCGCTGGGCAAGCCGGCGGGCGTGCGCTGCGTCCAGCTCGACGAGGCCAACCGCTGCCGCTTGTTCGGCCGGCCGGAGCGGCCCGCCTTCTGCGGCGGCCTGCAGCCGCAGGCCGAGATGTGCGGCAGCAGCCAGGCGCATGCGATGCACTGGCTCACTTCCCTGGAAACCCTCACCCGGCCTTGAGCACGCAAAGGTGACAGGCTTTGGCGCCGGCGGCGACTACCATCCGCATCCGGAGGTGCCCCCCATGAACATCGCGTCCCTGAAAGAAGTCGTCAGCGAGCAGGAGTGGCAGTTGCGCGTCGAGCTCGCCGCCGCTTACCGCCTCGTTGCCATGTACGGCTGGAGCGATCTGGTCTTCACCCACATCAGCGCCCGCATCCCCGGACCCGAGCACCACTTCCTGATCAACCCCTACGGGCTGATGTTCGACGAGATCACCGCCTCGTCGCTGGTGAAGGTCGACCACGCCTGCAACAAGATCATCGACTCGCCCTTCCCGGTGAACCCGGCGGGCTTCGTCATCCACAGCTGCATCCACGAGGCGCGCTCCAATGCCGGCTGCGTGCTGCACACCCACAGCCGCGCGGGCGTGGCGGTGAGCGCGCAGAAGAAGGGCGTGCTGCCGATCAGCCAGCAAAGCACCTTCGTGCTGTCCTCGCTCGCGGTGCACGACTACGAAGGCGTGGCGCTGCGCGACGAGGAGCGGCCGCGGCTGCAGGCGGATCTCGGCGACAAGAACTTCCTGCTGCTGCGCAACCACGGCCTGCTGACCGTGGGCCCAAGCATCCCCGAAGCGTGGCTGTCGATGTACACCTTCGAGAACACCTGCCGCATCCAGATCGATGCGCTCGCTGGGGGCGGCGAGCTGACCTACGTCGATCCGCGGATCATGCAGGGCATGGAGAAGGTGCTGAAGACGGTGACCGCGGGGCAAGGCGCGGGGATCGCGTGGCCGGCGTTGTTGCGGCGGCTGGATCGGACGGATCCTTCGTACAAGACGTGAGCTTGGGTGGTGGGGTCGCTGTCGCGAACCCACCCTACGAATTCACCGCATGCTCCGGTGTAGGGTGGGTTCGCGAAGCGACCCCACCACTGCATCAAGCGGCCGCGAGCTGCATCCGCGAAAGCGCCGGCGCCGGCGTGGGCGCCGGCACCCCGCGCGGCCGCGGGTCGTGTTCCAGCACCATCACTTCCTTGCGCGTCATCTGCACCTGGCCGAACATCGTGCTGAAGGCGACATCCTTCGCGTCCCGGCCCGTGCCGATGCGCACCAGGCGATCGACCGGCGCCATGCCGGTGGGATCGAACAACACCCACTCGCCATCCAGCCACGCTTCGAACACGGCATGGAAGTCCTGCGGCGGCTCGTCGAACCAGACATAGCCCACCACGATGCGCGCCGGGATGTTGAGCCCGCGGCAGAAGGTGATGCCCAGGTGCGCGAAGTCGCGGCAGACGCCGGCGCGCTGCGCCAGCACTTCCTGCGCCGTGCTGTTGCTGTTGGTGCTGCCCGGCTTGTAGGTGATCTCGGTGCGGATCCACTCGGTGATCGCGCGCACGCGCGCATACCCGGACGGCAGGTGCCCGAACATCCGCACGATCTCGTTGGACAGCAGGTCCGACTCGCAATAGCGCGTGGCCAGCAGGTAGCGGAACACGTCGTCCGGCACCTGGCCCACCGGCCGCTCGACCAGCGTGGTGTCGGGTTCGACCGTGTGCGTTTCCACCTCGGCCTTGTAGTTCACGAGCAGCGGTCCCGGCTGCGCATCGAAGCGCAGGAAGCGGTTGCCGCTGCGCGGATCGGTATAGCTGCGCGGCATCACGCCCGAGGAGATCGCGAGCTTCTCGCTCAGGATCTTCTGCGTGGGCCAATGGGCTGCTTCGATGTTGAAGCAGAAATGGGTGGGCGATTGGACCTGGTACTCGAGCACCGTTTCCACGGTCGACAGGTGCATGCCTGGATCTCCGACGATGAGAAGAGGAAAGTCCCATCGTAGAGATACGCCAGGGCGGCGCGATAGTCTGCCGCCCTTGCGCGGTGTAGGACGCTGCTACCTCCCGAAGAGGCCGCGCAGTTTCTCGCCCAGGCCGTCGCCGGCGGCAGCGCCCGCCGCCGTGCCGACGCCCGGTGCCAGCAGCGTGCCGAGCGCCGCGCCGGCGATCGCACCGCGCGTCAGCGTGACGCTGGGCTCGTCCACCGTGCCACCCACGGCCAGCGGCACGCCGACGGCGCCGCGCGTGGTCGACAGGTCCACCACCAGGCGTCCGCTCAAGGCGCGGCTCGCCGTCATCGCGACGTTGCCGGTGGCCGACAGGCCGCCCGAGCTCGCCACCAGGTTGGTCAGCTGCGCGGCCTTGCCCTGGGTCGCGACCTGGCCGGCCAGCGTATCCAGCCGGGTGATGCCGCCGCGGTTCATGCCCACGGTCTCGACCGCCTTCGCGAGGTCGATGCCCATGACGATCGCATCGCGCACCGTGAAGCGTGTCTGCGTCACCAGCGCGTCGACCACCTGCCCCGGCTCGCGGAATTCGGAGCGCAGCGTGGTCTGCGCCTGGATCTTGCCGGTCAAGGGCTTGCTGGGTGCGGTCAAGGCGCTCACCTCGACGTTCTCGGTGCTGAGCTGGCCCGACAGCACCTGCACGCCAGCCGCCTTGCCCGGATGCAGTTGCAGCTTGCCGGCGATGTGGCCGCCGCCGATGTCGATGCGCAGCGGCCACTGGTCGCCCTTGCGCTCCACCTTGCCATGCGTGCCGGCAAACCGGCCCGCCACCACCCTGAAGGAAGCATCGTCCAGGTAGCCGTCGCCGCCGAGGTCGGCCTTGGCGTCGACGGTGATGCGCTGGCCCTTCTCGTCGACCCAGGTGATGTCGTCCAGCACCACGCTGCGCGGCCACACGATGGGAGCGCCCGGCGTGCTGGGCTGCTTGCGCGCGGCCGACGCCGCCTTGCTCTTCTTCTGCATGGCCGCGCCGAGCGCCGAAATCGAAGTCGCCGGCAGCACGGCCTTGCGCACCACCAGCGTCGAGATCTCCAGCCGGCCGGCCAGCAGGCCGGTCCAGACCGGACGCGCCTCGACCCGCTCGACCGTCAGGGGCGGCTGCGTCTGCAGGCGGACCTGGTCCGCCGCCACCGCCGGCAGGGGCCACAGGTCGATCGACAGGCGGCCCAGCTTGAGCGGCACGCCCAGCGCTGCCGTCGCCTCCTTCTCCACCCGCGCGCGGAAGTCATCGGTGCGCAACCAGTACTGCAGCGCCATGGCCACGGCAACCAGCAGCAGCGCGAAGGCGGCCAGCGTGATCGCCAGCCATTTGAGGAGTCGTCCCATGGCCCTATTGTCCCTACGCTCGAGCCAGGCCACGCCAAGCAGGAATTCCGGCCTGCCGCTAGCATCGATTTCTTCACGGTTCACAACAAGGAAACTCCAATGAAGCTGTATTACTCGCCGGGCGCCTGCTCCCTGTCGCCCCACATCGCCCTGCGCGAAGCGGGCATCGCCTTCGAGCCCGTGCTGGCATCGACCAAGTCGCACAAGCTGCAGGACGGCACGGACTACTACAGCATCAATCCCTTGGGCTACGTGCCCATGCTCGAACTCGACGACGGCACGCGCCTGCGCGAAGGTCCGGCGATCGTGCAGTACGTCGCCGACCAGGCGCCCACCAAGAACCTGGCACCCGCCAACGGCACGCTGCCGCGCTATCGCCTGCAGGAGTGGCTGACCTTCATCGGCACCGAGATCCACAAGAGCTTCTCGCCGCTGTTCAATCCCGGCATGCCGGAAGAAGGCAAGAAGATCTACCGCGACCGCATCGTCAGCCGCCTGGAATTCGTCGACAAGGAACTGGCCGGCAAGCAGTACCTCACGGGCGACCACTTCAGCGTGGCCGACGGCTACCTGTACACCGTGACGCGCTGGACGCAGCCGATGAAGATCGACATCTCGGGCTTCAAGAACCTGTCGGCCTTCATGGAGCGCGTGAGCCAGCGGCCTGCGGTACAGGAAGCGTTGAAGGTCGAAGGGCTCAGCTAAGCGAACGCACCTTCCTTCGCCATGTCATCCCGGGCTTGACCCGGGATCCATGCCCCTTTGTCCCGGAATCCTGGATTGCGGGTCAGGCCCGCAATGACAACACAGACTTCATGAAATCACTCTTCGACCCCGTGCAGGTCGGCGCCCTGCATTTGCCCAATCGCGTCGTGATGGCGCCGCTCACGCGCAATCGCGCCCCCAACGCCATTCCCACGCCGCTGATGGCGGAGTACTACGCTCAGCGCGCCTCCGCCGGCCTGCTGATCACGGAAGCCACGGCCATCAGCCACCAAGGCCAGGGCTACGCCGACGTGCCCGGCCTCTACGGCACCGAGCAGCTCGATGCCTGGAAGCGCGTGACCGACGCGGTGCATGCCAGGCACGGCCGCATCTTCACGCAGCTGTGGCACGTGGGCCGCGTCTCGCACACCGCGCTGCAGCCCGAAGGCAAGGCGCCGGTCGCGCCCTCGGCCATCACGGCCAAGACCAAGACCTACCTGATCCAGGACGGCGTCGGCAGCTTCGTCGCCACCTCGGAGCCGCGCGCGCTCGACGCCAGCGAGCTGCCCGGCATCGTGCACGACTTCCGGCACGCGGCGCGCAACGCCATCACCACCGCCGGCTTCGACGGCGTGGAGGTGCACGGCGCCAACGGCTACCTGCTGGACCAGTTCCTGAAGACCGGCGCCAACCAGCGGCGCGACGACTACGGCGGCTCCATCGAGAACCGCGCACGCCTGCTGCTGGAAGTGATGCGCGCGGTGGTCAGCGAAGTGGGCGGCGCGCGCGTCGGGCTGCGGCTGTCCCCCGTGACGCCGGCCAACGACATCGTCGATGCCGATCCGCAGCCGCTGTTCGAATACGTGGTGCGCGAGCTGGCGCCGCTGGGCCTGGCCTACCTGCACATCATCGAAGGCGCCACCGGCGGCCCGCGCGAAGTGGACGGGCGACCCTTCGACTACGAAGCGCTGCGCAAGGCCTGGCGCGCGGCCGGCGCCAAGGGCGCGTGGATGGTGAACAACGGCTACGACAAGCCGATGGCGGAGCATGCGGTGGTGGCCGACGAAGCCGACCTGGTCGCCTTCGGCAAGCCCTACATCGCCAACCCCGACCTGGTGGAGCGCCTGCGCGCCAGTGCGCCGTGGAACGAGCCGGACAAGGCGACGTTCTATGGCGGTGGGGCGAAGGGCTACACGGATTACCCGACGTTGAAGTAGACCGTCATCCCCGCGCAGGCGGGGAATGACGCAGCGACCAGCGCTTCAACAACAGCGCATTCGTCAACACGCTCACGCTCGACGCCGCCATCGCCGCACCGGCCACCACCGGACTCAGGTAGCCCAGCGCCGCCAGGGGAATCCCGGCGACGTTGTACGCGAAGGCCCAGAACAGGTTCTGCCGGATCTTGTGCACGGTGCGGCGCGAGATGTCGAGCGCGCCTTCCACCAGCCCCACGTCGCCGCGCATCAGCGTGATCCCCGCTGCGTGCATCGCGACGTCGGTGCCTGTGCCCATCGCAATGCCGACATCGGCGGCGGCCAAGGCGGGCGCGTCGTTCACGCCATCGCCCACCATCGCCACGACATGGCCGCCGGCGCGCAAGGCCGCCACGCGTGCGGACTTGTCGCCCGGCAGCACCTCGGCCTGGATCTCTTCCGGCGCCAGGCCCAGCCGGCGACCCATGACCAGCGCCGCGGCCCGGTTGTCACCCGAGATCAGCACCAGCCGCAATCCGCGCGCACGCAGCGCCGCCAGCGCCTCGGCGGCACCCGCCTTCGGTTCATCGGCAAATGCCAGCAAGGCACGTAGCGCCAACCCGTCGGTCACTCGCTGCACCAGCGCCGAAAGCGTGGCGCCCTCGCCTTGCAGCCGATCGACTTCGTCTCGCACCGGCTCCAGCGACACGCCGAGCTCCTGCATCCAGCGCAGGCTGCCGATCAGGTAGTCGTCGGCTTCGGTGCCGCGACCCGGCACGGCACGCACCGCATCGGCGGCAACCACCGACAGCCCACGCTCCTGTGCCGCCGCGACCACGGCCCGCGCCAGCGGATGCTCGCTGCCGCTCTGCACGCTGGCGGCCGCGGCCAGCGCGGTCGCTTCATCGACGCCGGGCGCGGCAACAAAGGCGACCAGGCGCGGCTGTCCCACGGTCAGCGTGCCGGTCTTGTCGAAGGCCACGGTGTCGACGCGATGCGCCAACTCCAGCGCCTGCGCGTCCTTCACCAGGATGCCCTGGCGCGCGGCAACACCGGTGCCCGCCATGATCGCCGCCGGCGTCGCCAGTCCCAGCGCACAAGGACAGGCGATTACCAGTACCGCTACCGCATGCACCAGCGCCACCTCGATGCCCGACCCCGTCAGCAGCCAGCCCGCCAGCGTGATCGCCGCGATGGCGAGCACGACGGGAACGAACACCGCGGCCACCTGGTCCACCAGGCGCTGGATCGGCGCCTTCGCCGCCTGCGCGTCCTCGACCAGCCGGATGATGTGGGCCAGCACGCTCTCGCTGCCGACCGCCGTCGCCTGCAGCACGACGCGGCCTTCGCCGTTGATGCTGCCGCCGGTCAGGCGGGCACCCACGCCCTTGGCCACCGGCAAGGGCTCGCCGGTCAGCATCGATTCGTCGACCTGGGTCTCGCCCTGTTCGATGACGCCGTCCGCCGGCACGCGCTCGCCGGCACGCACCGCGAGTCGGTCGCCCGCCAGCACTTCGGCGAGCGGCAGGTCCGCTTCGCTGCCATCGCGTTGCAGCACATGCGCCGTCTCGGGCCGCAGCGACTGCAGCGCGCGGATCGCCGCCGTGGTCTGCCGCTTGGCGCGTGCCTCCAGCCACTTGCCCAGCAGCACCAGCGTGATGACCACCGCCGAAGCCTCGAAGTACAGGTGCTGCTGGCCGCGCGCCAGCCACAGCCACATCGACAAGGTCCAGCCCGCCGAGGTGCCGATGGCCACCAGCAGGTCCATGTTGCCGCTGCCGGCCTTCAGCGCATGCCAGCCGGCGCGGTAGAAGCGCGCCCCGAGCAGGAACTGCACGGGCGTCGCCAGCAGGAACTGCAGCCAGGCGGGCAGCGCCGCATGCATGCCGCCCAGCATGGGCAGAAGCAGCGGCAGCGACAGCACGGCGCCGGCGGCCACCGGGCCGAAGCCGGCCCAGGGCGACAGGTCCTCGGTCGCGGCCGCCTCCACGGCGCGCGGCTCGTAGCCCGCATTGCGCACCGCGCGCCGGATCCGCGCCTCGGCATCGTCCGACGGCGCGAACACCACGCGCGCCGATTCGGTCGCCAGGTTCACGGTGGCGTCCTGCACGCCCGGCACCTTCTTCAGCGCGCGCTCGACGCGGCTCACGCAGCTGGCGCAGGTCATGCCGCCGACGCCCAGGTCGAGCGTGCTGGCGGAAGGGAGGGCGGATGTGATCGTGGTGTCCATGGGCGAATCCTGAACCTTGCCATCATGGCAAGGTCAAGCCCCTACCGGCAAAATGACCTTACCATGGCGCCATGAACCAGACATTCCAGGTACAAGGCATGAGCTGCGGCCACTGCGCCAACGCCGTCACGCAAGCCGTCAAGTCGCTCGATCCGCAGGCCGAGGTGAAGGTCGACCTCGCCAGCGGCAAGGTGGACGTGCAGTCGCAGCAGGACCACGCGGCGATCGCGCGCGCCATCGAGGAAGAAGGCTACCGGGTCGCGACGTGAGCTGGCCGGTCAACATCGGCGAGGCGGCGAAGCGCTCGGGCGTGTCGGCCAAGATGGTGCGGCACTACGAAGGCCTCGGGCTGCTGCCGCGCGTCACGCGCACCGATGGCGGCTATCGCCAGTACAGCGAGGCCGAGGTGCACACCCTGCGTTTCATCAAGCGCGGGCGCGATCTCGGCTTCTCGATGGAGGAGATCGGCGAGTTGGTGGGGCTGTGGCAGAACCGGCGCCGCGCCAGCGCCAACGTGCGCAAGATCGCGCAGAAGCACGCCGACGACCTGGGGCAGAAGATTGCGGCGATGCAGGAGATGCGCAAGACGCTCGCGCACCTCATTCACTGCTGCCACGGGGACGAGCGACCGGACTGCCCGATCCTCGAGGACCTCGCGAAGACTTGAAACGTGAAGTGCGTTAGCGGGGCTTCATCCCCGACCCACGCTCGATCGCGTCGATCTCTTCCTTGGTCAGCGGCCGCGTCGCGAGCCGCGCGGGGCCGGCGCCCATCGAGCGCGTATCCGGCGCACCGGGCGCGCGGGCCAGGGCTTCTTCCATCTGCTGGCGCTGGGCCAGCACCGGTTCGTCCATCAGGATCACGGCGCCGGAGCTGGTGCGCTCCTGCGCGGGCAGCGGGGCAGCGTCGGACAGGACGGTGGGTTGGGGCTGGGTTGCAGCTGCGGCCTGGGCCTGGGCCTGGACTGCGCCACTGAAGAACAGTGCGGCCGGCAGCGCCAGGGCTGCCGCTCGCACGAAAGCCGGGTACCGCATGGTGCACTCCTTCGTCGATTGGTTGACTTGCACTGTGGCGTCGGGCCGGCCCCTTGGCTGTAACTCGGCGCGCCAGCTTGGCGTAGGAAGGAATCGACCCAGCCTGTCCGCCGGAAATGGCCGGTCTTTACCTGCAGGAAACGTCGTCGGAACGGCTGGGTTACAGAGGGCGCCCAGACTTCGTCCATGCCAACCCAAGGAACCTCTTCCATGAAAAGCCTCCACAAGCACCTGCTCACCGCCGGCCTGCTCGCCGGCCTCGCCGCCTCCGCCTTCGCCCAGACCGCCGCCCCCGCGCCCATGCCCGGCCGCGACGGCCAGCAACTTGCCCATCGCCAGATGGACCCGGCCCGCATGCAGGAGCACCGCGCCCGCATGGAACAGCGCATGGCTGAACGCATGGAGTTCTTCAAGTTCAAGCTGAAGATCACGCCGGCGCAGGAAGGCGCCTGGACCGCCTGGACCAGCGCCATGAAGCCGGCCGCCAACCGCCCGCAGCGCCCCGACCGTGCCGAACTCGAGCGCCTGACCACGCCCGAGCGCATCGACCGCATGCGCGCCCTGCGCACCGCGCGCCAGGCCGAGAACGACAAGCGCATGGACGCCACCAAGGCGTTCTACGCGACGCTGAATGCCGACCAGAAGAAGACCTTCGACGCGGCCAGCCTGCAGATGCTGCAGCACCGTGGCGGCGGTCGCGGCGGCCATGGCGGTGGCATGCGCCACCACCACGGTTAAGAAGAAAAAGGGTCCGTCCCGCTCTTGTTGTGTGTGAGAGAAGCAAGCCCGGCACCCGCCGGGCTTTTTTCATGGCGCCTTAGTTCATGGTCGCCGCGTTGGGGACGCCATTGCTCATGGTGCTCGCTTCGCCGGCGCGCTGCGGGACGTTGCTGGTCTCCGTGGCGCTGTTCAGGTAGCCGTTCCAGCTGTTGTCCAGCGGGTAGGCCGGCACCAGGTAGTAGCTGCTGCTCGAGGGGTAGCCGTAGGTGATCACGGACGGATAGGTGTACGTGTAGGTCGTCACGGTCGACGGGCCCGCACCCATGATCATGGTCGCGTTGTAGCCATCCGGGTAGGGCGAGTTGGTGGTGGCGGCGTTCGGCGCGCCATTCGTCATCGTGCTGGCTTCGCCGGCCTGCGTCGGCGAGTCGAAGGTGTCGGCCTGGGCAACGCCCGCGACGGCAACGATACCGGCGGCGATGAGGGCGGAGAGGGTGGTCTTGCGCATGAGGAACTCCATGTCTTGATTGGTGAAGGCCGGCTGTGCGCCGGTGGCATGCAACCAAGTTAGGGACGCTCGCATCCCGGCCGTATCGGACACGCGTTACAGCCGCCGTAGGACCTCCCGGGTCGGCCGTGGGACCCGGGCACCGGGCCCGCGCCGCCCGGGTAACAGGCCACAGCGAATTGGCCTTCCGTCCTACGGTGGCGCCATAACTGGGCCGTTACAACAAGTCTCCCCCCAATAACGAGGCGCCAGAGAACATGAGCGAGACTGTGCCGTCAGCCCCGCAGCTGACCGTGATGACGGTCAACATCCACAAGGGATTCACGTCCTTCAACCGCAAGTTCATCCTGCCGGAGTTGCGCGACGCCGTGCGCAAGGTGGGCGCGGACGTCGTGTTCATGCAGGAAGTGCTGGGTACGCACGAAGACCACGGCAAGAAGATCGAGGAGTGGCCCGAAGCGCCGCACTACGAATTCCTCGCGGACAGCATCTGGCCGCAGTTCGCCTACGGCAAGAACATGGTCTACCCCAAGGGGCACCACGGCAACGCGATCATGTCCAAGTTCCCGATCGTGGAGTACCGCAACCACGACGTGTCGATCGCCGGACCCGAGAAGCGCGGCCTGCTGCATTGCCAGCTGCAGGTGCCGGGGCACGACCAGCAGGTGCACGTGATCTGCGTCCACCTGGGCCTGGCCGAAAGCCACCGGCAGCAGCAGCTGGAGCTGCTGGTGGAGATCAGCCACACCGAAGTGCCGGAGGGCGCACCGCTGATCGTGGCGGGCGACTTCAACGACTGGCGCCGCCGCGCCAACGACATGCTGCTCAAGGGCGCCGGCCTGAAGGAAGTGTTCGTCACCGCCTATGGCGAGCCGGCCAAGACCTTCCCGGCCATCTTCCCCATCCTGTCGCTGGACCGGATCTACGTGCGCAATTGCTCCGTGCACCTCCCCGTGGTCCTGCCACGCCGTCCCTGGTCGCACCTGTCGGACCACGCGCCGCTGGCGGCCGAGATCCATCTGTGAGGACGCGATGGAGAAGCGCTGGATCCCGGGCAACCAGTTCACCTTGCTGGAAAACGGCGAGGAGTTCTTCCCGCGCGTCTTTGCCTGCATCGCCAACGCGCGGCGCGAGGTCATCGTCGAGACCTTCATCCTGTTCGAGGACAAGGTCGGCCTGCAGCTGCAGGAAGCGCTGATCGCGGCGGCCCGCCGCGGCGCGCAGGTGGACATCACCGTCGACGACTGGGGCTCGCCCGATTTCTCTTCCCGCTTCCTCGCCGCCCTGCGCGAGGTCGGCGTGCGCGTGCACACCTTCAACCCCGGCATCCGCCCCTTCGGCTGGCGGCCGCACCTGCTGCGGCGCATGCACCGCAAGATCGCGGTGATCGACGGCGAAGTGGCCTTTGTCGGCGGCATCAACTATTCGGCCGACCACCTGGGCGACTTCGGACCCGAGGCCAAGCAGGACTACTCGGTGGAGATCCGCGGCCCGCTGGTGGCCGAGATCCACCGCTTCACGCACACCGCCCTCGCCGAGGGCCAGCGGCACCAGCGCCAGCAGCGCCAGTGGTGGCGCTGGCGCCGGCAATGGCGCAAGACGCCCGACGCCCTGCCCGCCGCCGGCGGCGCCGACGCCATGTTCGTGGTGCGCGACAACCGCGCGCACCAGGACGGCATCGAGCACCACTACCGCCTGGGCATCCGCGCGGCGCAGAAGCGCATCGTCATCGCCAACGCCTACTTCTTCCCCGGCTACCGCTTCATCCGCGACCTGCGGCAGGCGGCGCGGCGCGGCGTGGACGTGCGGCTGATCCTGCAAGGCCAGCCCGACATGCCCTTCGTGAAGACGGCGGCCGAGATGCTGTACCACCACCTGCTCAAGGCCGGCGTGCGCATCTACGAATACTGCGACCGGCCGCTGCACGGCAAGGTGGCGCTGGTCGACGACGACTGGGCCACGGTCGGCTCGAGCAACCTCGACCCGCTGAGCCTGTCGCTGAACCTCGAAGCCAACGTCATCATCCGCGACCGCGCCTTCAACCAGGAGCTGTCGGCGCGCCTGGACAAGCTGATGTGCGAAAGCTGCAGCCGCATCGAGCTGCCCCAGGTCGGCGAGCTCAAGGGCTGGGCCTGGGTGCGCAGCTTCCTGGCCTACCACTTCACCCGCCGCTACCCGCGCTGGGCGTCGTGGCTGCCGCGGCATGTGCCGCGCCTGATGCCGGCCGTCTCGCAACCGGCACTGGACAAGCCATGATCCGCAAGCTGATGGCGCAACCGTGGTGGCCCTGGGCGAAGCGCATCGTCGGCTTCGCCTTCATCGCGGTCGTCGTCGCGCTGCTGGTGCGCTACGCCAGCACGGTCGACTGGCAAAAGGTCAAGGAAAGCATCCTGGAGCTGCCGCGCAGCGTGCTGCTGCAGGCGCTGGCGTTCGCCATCGTCAGCCACCTGATCTACAGCCTGCTGGACCTGGTCGGACGGCACTACACCGGGCACAAGCTGTCCAAGCGCAAGGTGATGCAGGTCAGCTTCACCAGCTACGCCTTCAACCTGAACCTCGGCTCGCTGGTCGGCGGCATCGGCTTCCGCTACCGGCTCTATTCGAAGCTCGGGCTGCGTCCCGGGCAGATCACGCGCATCGTCACCATGAGCATGATCACCAACTGGATCGGCTACGTCCTGCTGGCCGGCGTGGTGTTCAGCTTCTTCCCCTTGCAGCTGCCCCCGAATTGGGGCATCGACAGCGAGGAGCTGCGGCTGGTCGGCGTGGCGCTGCTGGCCGCATCGGTCGCCTACTTCGGGATGGCTGCCTTCGCCAAGACGCGCAGCTTCAAGATCCGCGGCGTCGAGGTCTTCGTGCCCTCGCTGCGGATGGCGCTGGCGCAGCACGGCATCTCCTGCATCCACTGGATGACCATGGCCGCCGTGCCCTGGGCGCTGCTGCAGGGCCAGATCGACTATCCCACCGTGCTCGCGGTGTTGCTGATCGCCGCCATCGCCGGCGTGATGCTGCACATCCCCGCGGGGCTGGGCGTGACCGAAGCCGTCTTCGTCGCGATGCTCTCGCACCGCGTGCCCGAACACCAGTTGATCGGTGCGCTGCTTGCCTTCCGTGCCTTGTTCTATCTCCTGCCGCTCGTGTGCGGCGCGCTGATGTACCTCAAGGTCGAGGTCAAGGCGCGAAAACAGGCCGCGGCGGCCTGAGGCGCAGCCCATGGACGCACGACTCCACGGCGCGACCGACCTGGCCGGATTCCGCGCCGATGCCGTGCAACTGCTGGCGCAGCAGGTGCCGCCGGAAGACGTGCACTGGGTGATCGATGCCGATGCGGAAAACGGCTTCTCCGATTCGCAATCGCCGCAGGCCAGCCGGCCGCGCAACGTCGCGCGCGCGGCCTCGGCCATCATCCCGGCGTCGTTCACGCGCCTGTGCGAGTTCGTGGTGCTGCACCGGGACAGCGAACGCTACGGCCTGCTCTATCGCCTGCTCTGGCGCCTGGTGCACGAGCCGGGGCTGCGCAACGATCCCGTCGATACCGACATGCTGCAAGCACAGCACATGGCGCACGCGGTGCGGCGCGACATCCACAAGATGAAGGCCAACCTGCGGCTGCGTGCGGCCCACGACAAGCGTGGCCAGGAATGGCAGCTGGGAAGCTACGAGCCCGCGCACCACGTGGTGGAGACGGTGTCGGCCTGGTTGGCCAAGCGCCTGCCGGCCAGCCATTGGGCGCTGTTCACGCCGACTCGCAGCGTACGCTGCGTCGATGGCGAGCTGCTGTTCGGACCCGGCATTCCCGCCGCGCAGACGCCCCCGCTGGGCGCACCCGAACAGGAATGGCTGGACTGCTACCAGCGCGTTTTCGCTCCACACGACGATGCCTGACCAGCGTGGGGGTCCCGACGGCTTGACGTCGCTGGACCAGTTGAAGGCCCGCACCATGGCCTGCCGCGAATGCCCCATCGGAGAGTTCGCGACGCAATCGGTGATCGGCGAAGGCAAGCTCAAGCCCAAGCTCATGCTGGTGGGCGAGCAGCCGGGCGACCAGGAAGACCTGCAAGGTCATCCCTTCGTCGGGCCCGCCGGCAAGCTGCTGACCCGTGCCCTGGAAGACGCCGGCATCCAGCGGGCGCAGGTCTTCGTCTCCAACGCCGTCAAACACTTCAAGTTCGAGCTGCGCGGCAAGCGCCGCATCCACAAGAGCCCCGCGGTGCGCGAGATCGTCGCTTGCCAACACTGGCTGGAGGACGAGATCGCGCTGGTTCAACCGGCAGCCCTGGTGGCGCTGGGTGCGAGCGCCGCCCGCTCGCTGCTGGGGCGCGCGGTGCCGGTCATGGCCAACCGCGGGCAATGGCTGCCCCGCGCCGACGGGCGCGAGGTCCTGGTGACCTTACATCCGTCCGCGCTGCTGCGCGTCGATCCCGAGGATCGCGAGACGGCGATCGAAGCGTTCGTCGCGGATCTGCGGCAGGCACAGCGGCTTTTCCGTCGTTGAGTTGGTCGGCAGGTCGGCGCAGGCCACCGGCGGCAGCGGCGCCATCTGCTCCTCGATCACGCGCGGCTTGCGCAAGCTCAGCGCGGCGCCGTCGGAACCCTGCAGGCCGATGCCGCCTTGCGGCGGACCCGCTTGGGCGCCCTGGCCGGCTTGCGCGCCGGCCAGCGCGGGGCGTCCTTCGAAGGCGGCGGCAGCGTTGGTGCTCTGGCCCGCGGCCTCGAAGGCCAGCAGTGCCAAGGCGATCACGAGAGCGACGCCTATCCAGTGGGTGGGGTGGTGGCGAAAGTGGGAAATCATCATGGGGCGGCTCCTGTCCTGCGACCAGTGTGGACCGGGCGCCGGCGAAAGCAAGGAAGGCTGCGGTGACAGTGCGGGTAGGAGCGGTCTTGCGCGGCCGGTACGATTGGTTGTGATTTGGCCGGTGGGCCCGCTCCTGCACTGATAAACTCCGCGCGCTCTCCCACTCTGCCTCGATGACCGTTGCCCTCGCAGGACGCGCGCCTGCCTCGTTCGAAATCAAGAGCGCCACGCTGCCCCTGGTGGCCCTGCTGCTCAAATCCCCCGACCTCGCCTTGCTGGAAGAAGAACTGCGCGCGCGGTTCGGCGACCTGCCGGAGTTCTTCGACAGCGATCCGATGGTGATCGACCTCGGGCCGCTGAAGGGCGAAGGGGACGTGGAGTTTCCCAGGCTGCTCGAATTGCTCAAGGCGTACCGGGTGAACCCGATCGCGGTGCGCGGGGGCAGTGAAGGGCAGATGGAAGCGGCGATACGCAGCGGGCTGGCTGCTGCGCCCGAAGCCGCCCCGCACCCCAGCCCTGTGCCCAAGGGGGAGAAGGAGCAGGTCCCCACCAGCGCCTTGGTCATCGACCGGCCATTGCGCTCGGGACAACAGGTCTACGCCAAGGGCCGCGACCTCGTCGTGTTGTCCATGGTCAATCCCGGCGCCGAAGTGATTGCCGACGGCCACATCCATGTCTATGCACCCTTGCGCGGCAAGGCGATCGCCGGCGCGCGCGGCGACGCGCAGGCGCGCATTCTTTCGCTGTGCCTGGAGGCCGAGCTGGTCTCCATCGCCGGCGTCTACCGCACCACCGAAACCGAGCTGCCCGCCACCGTGCGCGGCAAGCCAGCCCAGATCCGCCTTGTCGACGACAAGCTGGTGATGGACCCCCTGAACCCCTGAAGGACCCCCACCCCATGGCAAAGATCATCGTCGTCACGTCCGGCAAGGGCGGCGTCGGCAAGACCACCACCAGCGCCAGTTTCGCCAGCGGGCTGGCCTTGCGCGGCCACAAGACCTGCGTGATCGACTTCGACGTCGGCCTGCGCAACCTCGACCTCATCATGGGCTGCGAGCGCCGCGTGGTCTACGACTTCGTCAACGTGATCCACGGCGAGGCCACGCTGAACCAGGCGCTGATCAAGGACAAGCACATCGAGCACCTCTCGGTGCTGGCCGCCTCGCAGACGCGCGACAAGGAAGCCCTGTCGAAGGACGGCGTGGAGAAGGTACTGAACGACCTGGCCGCCATGGGCTTCGAATACATCGTCTGCGATTCGCCCGCCGGCATCGAGACCGGCGCGCTGATGGCCATGCACTTCGCCGACGAGGCGCTGGTGGTGACCAACCCCGAGGTGAGCTCGGTGCGCGACTCCGACCGCATCCTCGGCATGCTGGCCAGCAAGACCAAGCGCGCCATCGACGGCAAGGAGCCCATCAAGGAACACCTGCTGATCACGCGCTACAACCCGAATCGGGTCGACGCCGGCCACATGCTGTCGCTGGAAGACATCCAGGACATCCTGCGCATTCCGCTGATCGGCGTGATCCCGGAAAGCGAGGCGGTGTTGCAGGCCAGCAACCAGGGCACCCCCGCAGTGCACATGAAAGGCACCGACGTGAGCGAGGCCTATCAGGACGTCGTCGCCCGCTTCCTGGGCGAGGACAAGCCCTTGCGCTTCGTCGACGCGCAGAAGGCCGGCCTCCTCAAGCGCCTGTTCGGGAGGAAGTGATGAGCCTGCTGACCTTCCTGCTGGGCGAGAAGAAGAAGACCGCCAGCGTCGCCAAGGAGCGGCTGCAGATCATCCTGGCGCACGAGCGCAGCGGCCGCAATCCGGGCGGCGCGCCCGACTACCTGCCGGCGCTGCAACGCGACCTGGTGGCCGTGATCAGCAAGTACGTGAAGATCGACCCGAGTCACCTGAAAGTGAACGTCGAGCGGCAGGACAACCTGGAAGTCCTGGACATCAAGATCGAGCTGCCCGAGGTGGCACGCTAGGAGCCTGGGCGGCAGAGAAACGGGCTCGCGTTGGGTCTGCAAGGGGGTGGAGGCAAGGCGCGAAATCGGGTCAAGCCTGGCCGGCTTGACCCGATTTCGCAACGCCGCATACGCCCCCTTGCAGGCCCAACCCTTCGGGCCGGTGCCTGTAATCGCGCCATGCGTTGTTGCGGCCTCCTTGAGTGGTTCACCACACGGCGTCGGCCGCGCCTAGCCTGACGCGATCACAGACACCGGCGCGAGCCCGTTTCTCTGCCGCCCAGGCTCCCACCCTGTCATTGTTGCCAGCTTGACAGGGATGCCGTGTCAAGCGAAAAATGCAAAGATGAGCTCCGATGTTGTCGTGCGGGTGTCCCATCGCTACAGCGCTTCCGCTGAGCGGGTGTTCGACGCTTGGCTGACGCCGGGGCAGGCTTCCCGCTTCCTGTTCCGCACCCGCACCGGCAACGTGATGCAGTGCGAGATCACGCCCGAAGTCGGCGGCGGTTTCACCGTCACCGATCGCCGCCCCGCCGCCGATGGCGACGAGAGCGTCTTCGACGTGGTGCACATGGGCAAATACGTGGAAATCGACCGGCCCAAGCGCCTGGTGTTCGATTTCAGCGTCCTGACCTTCGGTTCCGACGATTCGACCCGGGTTACCGTGGAAGTGGCGCCCTTGGGCCCGCTGGCCAGCGAACTGACCGTGACCCACAACCTGGGCAGTTCGAATCACGCCCGGAGCATGGAAGAAACCACCCGCAAGGGCTGGGATTCCATGCTGACGACGCTCGAGCGGGAGTTGTTCCCGCGCCGGGTCGGCGTCCAGCTCTGAGCGTCGCAAAACGAGAACATTCGTGTAACTGTTGCTGCGCCGCCGCATTTGTCATACGAATGCAAGATTTGCGTCAGCGCCCGGCGCAGAATGGCGGCCATGACCACCGTCACCGACCCGTTCACGCCGGGTAGCGTCGTGGCCGCATCGCTAACCGCGGCGGCTGTCGATGCCTTCGATCCCGTGCTGCGCCGCATGCTGGCCGGCACCCAGGTCTTCATCAAGCAGCCCGACGGGCGCTGGCGCCCGCGCGGCTGCCAGCTCGGCCTGGCGCAGTGCTTTGCCTTCGAAGACCTGGAAGCGCCCGTCCAGCGGGCGACTGCCTAGGAAACTTAACGCCGCGGCGACGACTTGTCGCCCTGGTTCGGCCCGCCCTGGCGCATGTGCGTCTGGTTGTTGCCGATCAGGTTGTCGCGGTCATGCCGGCTGTTGGGCGTGCGCCGGCCTTCGTTCTTCTGCGTGGCCTGGGCCTTGCCCAGCTTGTTGGTGTCGTTCACCGACTTGCCCGACTGCGGGGCCTGCTTGTCCTGCTGCTGGCTTTTGTAGCGATGCGTCATCTGTGCGTACTCCTTTGCGCGCGGTTGAAAAACTTCTTCATTCGGGATGGCTGCGTCCCGTGCCCGGCGCCACCTGGCGCCTATGCATCTCTGCCAGCGCCTGCGCCGGCAGCACCTTGCTGAGGGCCAGCTCCAGCCGGTTGCGGAACCCCGCCACCACGTCGGCCTCGCCCTTGAGCATGGCCTCGAAGCCCAGCTTGGCCACTTCGTGCGGGTCGGCCTTGGGGCCGGTATTCACCTTGGTGTCCAGCATGTCGGCACGGACGAAAAAGTCGGTGTCCGTCACGCCGGGCAACAGCAGGCTGATGGTCACCCGCGTGTTGTTCAATTCGTTGCGCAAGGCCAGCGCGAAGGAATCGATGAAGGCCTTGGTGCCGTTGTAGACGGCCTGGAAGCTGCCAGGCTGGAAGCCGGCGATCGATCCCGTGATCAGGATGCGGCCGTTGCCCACGCCCTTCGCGCGGTCGGTCATGCGCCGCGCAACGTGCTGCACCAGCTGCAAGGTGCCGGTGATGTTGGTGTTGATCACATGCAGGATGTCGGTGAAGTCTTGGTCGAGGAAGGCGCCGCCGAGCCCATGGCCGGCATTCGCCATCAGCGCATCCACCTGCCGCTCGCCGATCGCGGCTATGAGCGCCTGCACGCCGTCGCTGGTGGCCAGGTCGACCTGCACCGCCGTCACGTGCGCACCGAGCGCCTCGAAATCCATCACCGCTTCCGCGAGCGGCGTGTCCGCCGCCACCACGAGGTCGTAGCCGTGCTCCGCGGCGATCTTCGCCAGGTTGTAGCCGATGCCCGACGAGGCACCCGTCACCACGGCCAGCAGCCGCGTGGCCTTGAGATCTTCCATTGGGTGCTTCCTTGTGAAGAGTGACAGGTTCATTCTGGGAAGCGATCGCCGCGGTGGCTGTCAGACAGCGGCTCGCGTACTGCATCCTCTTCGCATCACAGCTTGCGCGCGGGTACAGGGCCGCGCAACTGCCCTTGCGGGCGGCTGCGATGCGAACAGCCGCCAACACTTGTTACCTCGACGGCTGCGCCAATGCGCTTAGAGTGATTGCATGGCACGCACCTTGTCCGCCCAGGTCGCGGCAACCGTCCGCCCCTGGGGCCTGCTTACCGCCATCGCCCTGGGCTACGCCGCCTACACGCTGCACACCGGAATGCCGGAACGCACGCGCCACATCGCCGCGCCCCGGCTGCCCTCGCTGTCGTCGCTGCAACTGCCCGAAGCTCCACGCTTCGTGCTCAAGTGCCTGCAGGACGGCGTGGTCACCTATTCCGATCGGCCTTGTCCCTCGGCCGACGTGCTGCTGCTCCCGTAGCTACAGCGTGCGCCCCATCGGCGCGATCCCCAGCCAGGCGGCGTGCAGCCAGAACGCGAACACCGCCCAGGCGACGACGCCGATCACCACCGTCACCGCCGTGCGTCCTGCCGTCCCCGCCGGATAGACCGTGCCTTCGCGCCGATCGCGCCGGCGTGCCGCGCTGAAATCCAGCACCGCCCAGAGCAGGAAACTCCCGAACAGCACCAGGTCGGCCAGCGTGTTGTTCGCCACCAGGTGGGCCAAGGCCCACAACTTCACGCTCAGCACCATCGGGTGGTGCAGCTTCGCCTTGAGCTGGTTGCCCGGCACGTAGGCCGCGGCGAGCAGCACGAAGGCCACCAGCACCAGCAGCCCCACCGCGTGCGCCACCCAGGTCGGCGCGTGCGGCCACAGCACCGTCGGATCCTGGCGCGCCTGCCGGAAGCCCCACAGGACCAGCCCGAACCCGAGCAACGAGACCACCGTGTAGCCGCCCTTCCACGTGCGCTCGCCCACTTTGGCCAGCATTGCCGTGCGCCAGCCTTCGGCGAAGACGCGCACCGAATGCGCACCCAGGAACAGCACCAGTCCCACCACCAGCGTCAGCATCTGCAAACCCCTCCGTCGACCTGAGGGGCGGATTCTGCGCCGATGCGCAAAGGGCACAAGAGGCCTGCGGCCGACCGGCTGTTTTGGTTGGCGGCTGTCTTCTCTTGTTTTCTTTGTTTAAAGATAGCAGTAGTAGATAAGGGAGCACCCGCGCTGTGGACAACCGCGAATTTCCCTTTTGCCATCAAGCACCTGCGTGCGGTGGAGCACTGTGGGCAGCCCTGCTTTTCTGCTGTACCGCCGGCAGGGACAACTTCGGCTTACCCGGCCGTGGTGTGGATAAGGCAGAGGTTGTGCCGGAACGCTCCACAGCTTTGTCAGGCCAAAAAAAATCTGCCCGCAGGCAGATTTGTGGTGCGGCGCAGACGCCTTCAGTTGTTTTGCGACGGGCTGTCGGCCGGCAGCAGGAAGAGTTCGTCCCATTCCGATTCGGCGGCGGCCAGCCGGTCTTCGTCGACCAGGATCACCGTGTCGGGCGGCGCGACGACGGTGTCGGACCAGTGGTGTTCCAGCTTGCGGCGGCTCGGGAGAAGGCGGTTGAGGTTGAACATGGGCGGCGGGAAGGTTGTGACTGGATGTGAAGAGTGTCGGCATCGGCAACCGAACCCGCCAGTCTCGATTACGCTAGGGCGATGTAAGCAATTCGCTTAAGGTCCGGCCGCCGAGGCACACTCGCCGCCATGACCGCGCCCCTGAACTACCGGCACCTGTATTACTTCTGGGTCGTCGCCAAGGAAGGCGGCATGGCGCGCGCGGCGGCGCGGCTGGACATGGCGGTGCAGACGGTCAGCGCCCAGGTGCGCCTCTTGGAACAGGCCTTGGGGCACTCCCTCTTCAAGCCGGCCGGACGCGGGATCGTCCTCACCGAAGCGGGCGTCGCTGCGATGGCGCACGCCGACCAGATCTTCCAGCTCGGGGAACAGTTGCCGGCCGCCGTGCGCGACGCCGCGACCGGCCAGGGCCTGCGGCTGGCGGTCGGCATCTCCGACAGCATGCCCAAGCTGGTGGTGCGGCACCTGCTGCAGCCGGCGGTGGAGGATCCGCGCGTGCGGCTGCTCTGCCACGAGGACGAATTCGATCGCCTGCTGGCCGACCTGGCACTGCATCGGCTGGATGCGGTGCTCTCCGATCGCGCTGCGCCGCCCAATCCGAACCTGCGTCTCTACAGCCACGCGCTGGGCGAGGCGCCGATGGCCTGGTTCGCGCCGGCGGCGATGGCGAAGAAGACGAAGAAGCCCTTCCCGGCTTGCCTGGCCGACTTGCCGGTGCTGCTGCCGACGGGCCATGCCGCGGTGCGGCCGCGGCTGGACCAGTGGTTCGAGCGGAAGGAAATTCGCCCGCGGATCGCGGGCGAATTCGAGGACAGCGCGCTGCTCGCGGCCTTCGGCCGCAGCGGCATGGGGGCGTTTCCTTCCTCGCGCTGGTCGAACGCGGAGCTGCTGAAGGATCCGGGGCTCAAGCTGCTGGGGGAGACGCCCGAGGTGGTGGAGCATTTCCACCTGATCTCGGCGGAGCGGAAGATCCAGCACCCCTTGGTGCAGCGTTTGTTGCAGGGGTGAGCGGCCGCGTCAGTTCTGCTGGATCCCGGCGATCACCCAGCCACCGAAGCCTGCCTTCGGCTTCACCAGGTGCCAGGTCTCGTCCAGCGACTCCGGCACCGCGCCGTGCTGGTCGCGGGTGCTGCCGGTGAAGCGCACGCTGACGATGTAGCGGTCGCTTTCCTGCGCCACGTCGAGCACTTGCGCTTCGAGGCCGAACACCTCGGTCTTCTGCTGCGCATCGCCGCGCTCGCTGATCTCGGCCCGCGCCACTTCGAACATCTCCGGCGTCAGGTAGTCGCGCAGGCGGTCGAGGTCACGCGCATCGTTCGCGGATTGCAGGGCCATGAACTGGTCCTTGGCATTGCGCACGAAAGCCGCGGTGTCGAAGTCGGCGGGGATGTTGCCGACCTGCGTGCCCGTATGCAGGCCCGAGCCGATCATCGAGCCGCCGGCCTGGCGGAAGGCCACGTCCTGCGCGGGTTGCGGCCGGCCCAGGTTGCCGACGCCGCCGGCGCCCGCGAGGCCGCCGCCTTGCGCCATCGCGCGCTTGCGCATCACGAAGGCAAACAGGGCCAGCGCCGCCATCACCAGCAGGCCGATCATCAGCATGTTGCCGAAGGCTTCACCGAAGCCGAGGTGCGAAGCCAGCGCGGCCAGGCCGAGGCCGGCGGCGAGGCCGGCGATCGGGCCCATCCAGCTGCGCTTGGCCGGCGCGGCGGCCGCAGCGGCAGCGGGAGCCGTCGCAGCAGCACCGGCCGTAGGCGCGGTCGCCGGCGAGCCGGGCGTGGCTGCGGGCGCGGTGACGTTCGAGCGCTGCATGCCGGCCGACTTGCCGCCACCCAGGCGCTTGGCTTCGGCATCCATGGCCACCGTCAGTCCCAGCGACAGGACGATGGCCATCAGGGCAAGTGCTTTTTTCATGAGGGTCTCCTGTGAGAGGTATTCAGGAGAACGACGGTAGCTGGCAAAGGCCGCAGGAAAAAGCAGCGTGAAGCTTCAAGTCGCTCAGGAAAAGCCGAACCCCGCCCACTGGTTATCCTTGCTTCTTCCGATGAATTCCCCGACTCCCCTTCCCCCCGCCGGCCTCGCCGCCCTCGAGGCCCGCCTGCGCCAGGACCTCACCTGGCTCAACCTTCCCGCCAAGCGCTGGGTCCCGCCGCAAACCAAGGACGGCCAACCGGTACTCGAAGTCGCCATCATCGGCGCCGGCATGGGTGGCCTCGCGCTCGGCGCCTCGCTGGCGCAGCTGGGCATTCCCGCCACCTTGTTCGACCGCGCACCTGCCGGCTTCGAAGGCCCGTGGGCCACGACCGCGCGCATGGAAACGCTGCGCTCGCCGAAGGAACTGACCGGCCCGGCGCTCGGCATGCCGGCCCTCACCTTCCGCGCCTGGTTCGAGGCGCAGTTCGGCCTGGAAGCCTGGGCCGCGCTCGACAAGATCCCGCGCCTGCAATGGGCCGACTACCTGCGCTGGTACCGTCAGGTGCGGGGCCTGGACGTGCGCAACCAGCAGCGCGTGACCGACGTGCGGCCGCGCGCCGACGGCGTGGTCGAACTGCATCTGCAGGACGACGCGAACGCAGCACGTTCGTATGTCGTTCTCGCCCGCCACGTCGTGCTGGCCACCGGCCGCGACGGCCTCGGCGGCCCCAAGCTCCCCGAGTGGGCCGAAGCCCTCCCGCGTGAACGCTGGGTCCACTCCAGCGAGACCTGGGACGGCGAACGTTTCCGCGGCCAGCGCGTTGCCGTGATCGGTGGCGGCGCCTCCGCCATGGACGTCGCCGCGACCGCACTCGAAGCCGGCGCCGCGCGCGTCGACCTCTTCATCCGCCGCAAGGTGCTGCCCACCGTCAACAAGGGCAAGGGCATCGGCAGTCCCGGCATGGCGCACGGCTTCCGCGCTTTGCCCGACGAGTGGAAATGGCGCTTCCGTCATTACATCAACGCGCAGCAGGTGCCGCCGCCGCAAGGCAGCACCCTGCGCGTGTCGCGCCACGCCCATGCGCACTTCCACATCGGCACCGGCGTGCTGGGCGCGAGCGTGCGCAGCGACGGCGCCCTCAAGCTCGAGACCACGCAAGGTCCCTTGGCAACCGACGCCGTGATCTTCAGCACCGGCTTCCGCCTCGACTGGGCGCTGCGCCCCGAGTTCGCCACCATCGCGCCTTGCGTGCGCCTCTGGCAGGACCGCTACAGTGCGCCCGCCGGCGAGGAAGACACCGAGCTCGCCGAATCTCCCGACCTCGGCCCGATGTTCGAGTTCCAGCCGAAGCAGCCCGGCATGTGCCCCGGCCTCGAGCGCGTGTACTGCTTCAACTTCATCGCCGCGCTTTCGCACGGCCAGGTCTCGGGCGACATCCCGCAGATCAGCGACGGCGCCGAACACCTGGCGCGCGGCCTCGCGGCCAGGCTGCTGGTGGAAGACGCGCCGCTGCACTTCGCCACCATGCAGCGTTACGCCGAGCCCGAACTGCAGGGGCACGAGTGGACGCCCGCCACCTTTCCCGCCTACGACGGCAAGCCATGAACTTCACCGACGACCTGATCGACGCCCTGGTGCCGCTGCGCCCGGGCCAGCCCGCCCACACCGTGCGCCACCAGCGCGACAAGGTGGTGGCCGCCACGCAGGCCTGCCTGCGAGCCGTGTTCGACCCCGCCCTGCCCGGCATGCCGCTGGGCGAGCGCCTGCTGGCCGCCGCCACCGTCGCCGAACTCAGTGGCGGGGCGGCGCTCGCGGCCTGGTACCGAGGGCAGCTGGCCACGACGCAGCCGCCGCAACAAGGTCCGCGCCTGGATGCGATCCTCACCTTCGCTTCCACGCTGGCCACGCGCCCGGTCGAAGGCGATCGCGAAGCGATCCTGCGCCTGCCCGCTGCGGGTCTCGCCACGGCCGATGTCGTCACGCTGGGCCAATTGATCGCGCTGGTGACCTACCAGGTGCGCGTGATCGCGGGCCTGCAGGCGCTGGCCGCCGAGGGCCAGGGCGACGTCGCGCCGCCCCAGGCCGACGCCGAACCCTTCGTGCATCCGGCCAACCTGCCGCCGCCCGGCGAGCCGCTGCGCATCCAGGGTTTCACCAGCGCCACGCTGGGCTGGAAGGCCTGGCTGCCCACGCTGCCGCTGGAGCAGGCCACGCCGCGGCAGTTGGAGATCCTGAAGACCAGCCATCCCAAGGCGACCAGCTCCGACTACTACATGACGCTGATCTGGCAGCCGGAGATCCTGGAGCAGCGCTCCATCGTCTTCAACGCGATCATGTACGCGCCCGGCGGCCTGTCGCGCGCCGAGCGTGAGCTGGCCAGCACGGTCGTGTCGCGCGTCAATGGCTGCGTGTACTGCGGCTCGGTGCATGCGCAGCGCTTCGAACAGCTGGCCAAGCGCAACGACGTGATCGCGCAGGTGTTCGAGGAGCCGGCGACGGCGGGCACCAATGCGCGCGAGCGCGCCATCGTGCAGGCGTCGATCGCGCTCACGCAGGATGCAGCGGGCTTCGGCGCGGCGCAGCTCGCGCCGCTGCGGGCGGCGGGGCTGACGTCACTGGAGATCCTGGATTGGATTCACGCCGTCGCGATTTTTGCGTGGGCGAATCGGTTGATGCAGAACCTGGGGGAGCCGGTGGAGGCGGGGGTTTAGCCTGGCGGCGAGCCGCGGTTCGCAAGGCTCACCACGGCCTACGGGGACCAAACCAAGCCTCGTAGGCCGTGGTGAGCGCGAAGCCGAACCGCGGCTCCCCGCGCAAACTCATTCGCCCTTGATGTTCCCCTGCTTGATCACCCGCGCCCAGCGCTGATAATCCTCCGCCACCACCTTCTCCAGATCCGCCGCGCCGCCGCACATCGCCAGCGCGCCCAACGTCTTGAAGCGCTCCTGCGTTTCCGGCAACTGGCAGATCGCGGTGAACTCCGCGGCCAGCTTGTCGACGGTGGCCGCGGGCGTCTTCGCCGGCGCCATGATGCCGATCCACACCGGCACCTCCAGGCCCTTGATGCCGGTCGCCTGGCCCACCGTGGGCACGCCCGGGAAGTTGGGCAGCGGCGCGCGGGTGAAGGTGGCCAGCACGCGCGCCTTCTTGTCCGCCACCATCGGCTCGATCGACGCGGAGCTGGTGACCATCATCGCGATCTGCCCGCCCAGCAGGTCGACCATCGCCGGGTTGGCGCCGCGGTAGCCTACGTGCGTGAACTGCACGCCGGCCGCCTGCGCCAGCAGCTCGCCGGTCAGGTGCGACACGCTGCCGTTGCCGCTGGAGCCGTAGGTCACCTTGCCCGGGTTGGCCTTGGCATCCTTCAGCACGTCGGCGATCGACTGGTAGGGGCTCTGCGCGCGCACGCTCAGCGTCATCGGCGTGTCGCCGATCAGCGCCACCGGCACGAAGCTCGTGCGCGCGTCGTAAGGCAGCTTGGGATTCAGGTGGGGCGCGATGGTGAGGGCGCCGCCGGTGGCGAGGAAGAGCGTGGTGCCGTCGGGCGCGGCCTTGGCGACGAAGTCCCCCGCCACCACGCCGCTGGCGCCGGCCTTGTTGTCGACGATGACGGAGGCCTTGGTGCGCTCGCCGAGCTTGGTCGCGAGGTAGCGGCCCAGCACGTCCTGCGCGCCGCCGGCGGCAAAGGGCACGACCAGGTGGATGGTCTGGCCGGCGGGCTGGGCCTGGGCTGCGCAGGCGAAGATGGCGGCGGCGAGGAAGGTGGCTAGGGTCTTCATGCGTTGAGCATACCGCCTACGGTTGTCATCCCGGCCTTGAGCCGGGATCCAGCGGCGCGGGGGTGATTGATCCCTGGGCTGCATAACCTATCAATTCCGCACTGGCAAAGGGACCGGCTCATTGCGCTTGCGATTTCGGAACCCCTTGGGTGCCAGCCTCTTTGGATTTGAGGCTTACCCAATAGCCTCCATCCACCTTCGAGAGCACAAGGTTGGTGTACATCTGAACCATGTCGAGCAGCCCGGAATGGCCGAATGACGATGCAGACCGTGGCGCCCCGCTCGCGGAGTTTCCGGCACAAGTTGCTGCGACGGACTTTGCGCCATCCTTGGCCTCGTGCACTGTGTCGTAGGCCGCCCGTGATACCGTAATGTTTTCTGTCTTCTCCATAAAACGTATTCTAGGAACCGTCCCTTCGCGAGACTTCCATCGGCTTGTCGTTCCGTTGTTTTAAGGACGGCAGGTCGTCAAAAAGTACTTGGAGGTTTCCAGATGATGGTCCGATTTTTGGGTCCGGTAGGCAAGGTCACTGGCTCCTGCACTTGGCTGTGGGACGATGACCGCGGGTGGAATTTCCTCGTTGATTGCGGTATGCAGCAGGGGGAGCCTACGGCGGCGCAATGGAACAAGCTGGAGGTTCCATTCGATCCGAGGACGATCCAGTTCGTGGTTCTCACGCACGCGCATATCGACCACTGCGGCCTCCTCCCATTGCTCTATAGGAAGGGCTTTCACGGCAGTGTCTACTGCTCACGGGAGACCGCGCGTATCGCTGCCCTGTTGCTCAAGGATGCCGCCAGGCTTGGCGGAGTCGAATACTCAGAAGCCGACGTGGATCTCATCCAATGGCACGAGCCTGGTTCGGGCCAACTTCTGGGCAAGTTCCATCCAGTTGCCGAGGACCTCTTCCTTCGCTTCTTCCGGGCAGGTCACGTCGTCGGGGCTTTGTCGGTCGCCGTCCACTGGGGGCCGCCCCGGCGAGGCGAGCAACGGAGCATCGCGTTCTCCGGGGACCTCGGGCCGAATGCCGAGGATCGCGAGAGCCTTCCGTTCCTGCGCCACCGGATGGGCGTTCCCGGCTGCGATTTCGCCGTCGTGGAGTCCACATATGGTGGGAAGGTGCGCCCCTCTATCGATCAGGATCCCGCTGCCCGACGCGAACGGCTGCGCGCCCTCCTGGATCGCGCGATCGATCGATCGGGCGTGCTCCTGATTCCAGCCTTCTCGTACGGCCGCACTCAGGACGTCCTATTTGACCTGCACTGGCTTGCGGCGGCATCGCCGGAACGCTATGGCGCCATCCCGCTGTACTTGGACTCGCCTGGAGCAAGACAGATCAACCGAGTGTTCCTGGAAGCGCTCGAGCGCACCGAGTGCAATGGTTCCAAGGGAAAAGTGCGACCGCTCTGGCTCGGCAAGCAGATGTTCGCCTGGTTCGGCCTGGATGATCGAAATGCCGACCATGTGAAACGAGTCATAGATATCTGCAAGATTACTTTGGGACACCAGCAGGATGTCGGCGGCGTTGCCAGAGACCAGGGGAACGCCTTCGCGCGGTCCTGGAAGTCAGTGATGCGAACCCCTGCCAACCGAGAACACCTTGCCGAAAAGCTGGAGACCGCTGGGCCCGCGGTGCTGGTCGTCAGCTCGGGTACTTGCGATGGAGGCCCCGCTGCATTCTGGCTGCCGAAGCTGCTTGGAAGTGACCGGCACACAGTTGCATTGGCTGGCTTCTGTAGCCCGACGACGATCGGCGGCCGGCTGCTGGCACTTGCTGCCGTGCCTGATCAGGAACGTAGTCGACTTTCTGAAAGCCTTCACTGGAAGGACGGCGCTGAATTTGCGCTGGCCGCCGTGCGCGCAGGGATCGCGCAACTGGATGGCTACTCTGCACACGCTGACCAAACTGGGCTCGTCGACTGGCTCTTCGGATCCCATGCCGGTCAGACGGTCGCGGCTGGAAAGATTGTGTTCATCCAGCATGGAACGGATGCAAATCGGACGGCGCTCCAGGCGGCGATCGCGACTCGCGCTGCTGCGGAGTACGTTTCCCTCCAGTCCGTTCTGCCTCGGTGGCAATCCACCTACGATCTGGATCAGGCTGGGGTGGAAATCCCGTCTGCCGAGGAAATGGCTGCCCTCGAGGAAAAAATTGCTGAACTGCAGGAACGGCGCCGGCGCTTGGGCGGACGGTGACGGTCCCTGCAGGTAGAGGGGGTGAGTTCGATTTCTGGGCGACGCCCCTTGCCTCCAGCCCGCTGTTCATTGATCATCGCTGGCGGAGGAAAAGCAGTTGGCAGTATTAATCCCTGCGCTCGGTGCGTGCGTAGCACGCATGACTTCGGGCGAGCGCCGCTTGGCAGAACGGCTGGAACAGAAACTTGATCACGATTACTTGATCTGGTACGACGTACCTGTCGGCCCGATGCGCACGCATCCAGACTTCGTCGTCATCCATCCCCAACGCGGCATCCTGATCCTGGAGACCAAGGACTGGAAGCTTGAGACCATCGTCAAAGCTTCCAGACAGGCCTGGGACATCGCACCCGACGGCCAGCACAAGGTCGTCAAGAATCCGCTCGAGCAAGCTCGGCATGGCGCCATCCAGGTGGTGCGCGCCTTGGAACAGGACGTGCAACTGATCCAGCAAGACGGTCCGCACAAGGGAAAGTTGGCATTCCCTTGGGGTCACGGAGTCGTCTTCACGAACATCACCCGCAAGCAGTTCACTGACGCGGGCTTGCACCAGGCCATCGACCCGCACTACGCGATCTGCAAGGACGAGATGCTCGAGTCCGCCGAGGTCGAGGAATTCCAGCAGCGCCTATGGCAAATGTTTCCGCATTCTTTCGGCTCGGCGATGTCGCCCACGCAGCTTGAACGCGTTCGCTGGATCATGTTCCCCGAAGTGCGGATCCCCTCGCAAAGCGGGCTGTTCACGGAAGATGGCCAGGACGACCTGCCGGACATGATGCGCGTTATGGACCTCCAGCAGGAGCAGCTTGCTCGCAGCCTTGGAGATGGCCATCGTGTGATTCATGGCGTGGCCGGTTCCGGCAAGACCATGATCCTAGGCTATCGAGCTGAACACCTGGCCAAGTGTCCGTCGACCAAGCCCATCCTCGTTCTTTGCTACAACAAGCCTCTTTCGCAGAAACTCGAAGCGACGTTCGCGGCGAAGGGCCTCGCGGAGCGCGTCCATGTGCGCAATTTTCACAAGTGGTGCCGCGACCAATTGGTGGACCACAAGCAACCGGTGCCGGAAGGCTTTGGTGACAAGGTAATGAAGGCCATTGTGGACAACGTCATCAGCGGCGTCGCCAAGTCCCAAATCCCATCCGGGCAGTACCAAGCGGTCCTTATCGACGAGGGGCATGACTTCCATCCCGAGTGGCTGAAGCTGGCCACGCAGATGGTCGACCCGGAGACCAATAGCGTCCTGGTCCTGTACGACAGCGCCCAGGACATCTATGGGAAGAGCAAAGACCGCGGGTTCAGCTTCAAGAGTGTCGGAATCCAGGCCGCTGGTCGGACGACGATCCTTCGGATCAACTATCGCAATACTCGCCAGATCCTTCAGACGGCTAGTGTTGTCGCGGCCAAGTTCCTCAGTCCGCAAGAGCAGGACGACGATGGCGTGCCGGTCGTCAAGCCCCTGAGCTGTGGTCGTGATGGGCAGCAGCCCTTGATCATCCGCCTGTCAAGCGTCGCAGCCGAACCTTCCAAGATCGCGGAAGTACTGGCGAGTGCCCACGAGGATGGCCACCCTTGGGGCGACATGGCGGTGCTCTGCCGGAAGACGACGCAGCTGGCGGAAATTGGACAGGCCCTGAAGGCGCGCAAATTGCCTCACCAGGTGCGGACCAAGTCAGGGGGGTATGACCCGCGGGCCGATAGCATCAAGGTGATGACCATGCACGGAAGCAAGGGGTTGGAGTTTCCTGTGGTGGCGCTTTGCGGCGTCGGGCAAATGCCTGGCGCCGGCGAGGACGAGAAAGAGGAGGCTCGCTTGTTTTACGTGGCTGCGACCAGGGCAATGCAGAAGCTGGCGATTGCGGCGTGTGACACTGGCAAGCTCATAGAGGAAATTTCGTCCGCTTGAGCTTCGCGCGAGGCGGCCGCGCCCTTGGTGGGCAATCAGCTTCGCACGCGGCGTAATAGGGTGCTTGGCGTCTCGTCTCGCAGACGCAGCGGGCCGACGAGATCGTTCTCCGCCGCCAAATCGCGTCCCAGCACCAACCCGCTCGCCTCCACCACCGTCCGCGTAGCGGGCATGTCCACGCCCACGATCTCCCCCAACACCACCTCGAACGCCAACCCGAACGGAATGTCCTCGCTGAGATACCGCGTTCCCACATCCGTCGGCCCCGGCGGCCCGCCCCGCTTCGCATGCAGCTCCGCTGCGATCTCCGCGAGGGTCTCCGCCGTCGCGCCGAACGACTTCGCAAAGTGCTCCTCGATCGTCCGCACCTTCACGCCGAACGCCGTCGCCAACGCCAGCCTTTCCGCATCGAGCCGCGCAATCACCGCCGACACCTGCGGCGTCATGTAGTGGTACTGCGGCCAGTGCTCGGCGCGCTCGATGCGCGTCCAGTTGAACAGCGCGAGCGGCCCGTGCGCGACCGGGTTGACGTTGGTCAGCACCGTTTCCAGGCAATGCGCGTGCGCAATGAACACGTCGCCGAACAGCGCACGGCACAGCGCCATCGCCTCCGCGCTGCGCGCGTGCGGCAGCGTCGACAAGCCCAGCTCCTGTCGCTTCGCATTGATGCGCACCTGCGCCTCGCCGCTGCGGCGGGCGGTGAGCACGGTGGTGCCCAGGCTCGCCACCGTGATGTCCAGCCCGCGCGCCGCCGCCTGCTCGAAGAGATACAGCGCCGACAGCGAATTCATCGAGCTCACGATCACCGTCTGCCCCGAGCGCAGGTACGGCAGCACGCGGTCGATCACGGGGCGGTGGCCGTTGAGCGGCAGGGCCAGCAGCAGCACATCCGCCGCGGCCGCGAGCTCTGCCGGATCGTCGGCCACGCACACCGCCAGCTCCGCCTCCAGCAGGCCTTCGCAGCGCAGCGGTTCGTGCTTCAAAGCGCTGGCGCCCTGCCCGCCCGGCGACCAGACGGTGACGGCGTGGCCGGCGTGGGCCAGCCAGGCGGCGTTGGCCAGGGCGATGGCGCCGCTGCCGAGGATGGAGATGTTCATGGCGAGGGCGATTCTCGCCTGCCGCGCGGGCTCCCCAGCGCCGCCCGCCTGCGGTATCTTTGGGCCGTGCCCGTTCCACCCGGGAGACCCGCGTGAAATTCAAGGACTACTACGCCGCGCTCGAGGTGCCGCGCGACGCCGACGCCGACGCCATCAAGAAGGCGTACCGGCGGCTGGCGCGCAAATTCCACCCCGACGTTTCCAAGGAGCCCGAAGCCGAGGCGCGCTTCAAGGAAATCTCCGAGGCCTACGACACGCTGCGGGACGCCGAGAAGAAGGCCGCCTACGACGCGCTCGGCCAGCGCCGCCCGGGCGAGGAATTCACCGCGTCGCACGACTGGCGCGAGCAGTTCGACCCTGGCGCCTTCGCCGGCGGCTTCTCAGACGACATCGACCTCTCCGACCTGCTGGACGCTCTGCGCGGCCGCCACGGCGGCGCCGGCGCCCGCGCGCGCGGCCCGCGCCCGGGCCAGGACTACGACGTGGAGGCCGCCCTCAGCCTGGAGGACGCGCACCGCGGCACCACGCTGCACTTCGACCTGCAGCGCCCCGAGGGTCCGCAGACGCTGGAGGTGACGGTGCCGTCCGGCGTGGCCGAGGGCCAGAAGCTGCGCCTGCGCGGCAAGGGCGCCCCGGGCCGCAACGGCGGGCCCGACGGCGACATCTACGTGCACATCCGCCTCAAGCCCCACCCGCGCTACCGCGTCGAAGGCCGCAACCTCTACTTCGACCTGGCGCTGGCCCCCTGGGAAGCCGCGCTGGGCGGCCCGGTGCAGGTGCCGACGCTGGACGGCGACGTGATGCTGACCGTGCCCGCGGGGACGCATTCGGCGCAGAAGCTGCGCTTGCGCGGGCGCGGGCTCGGGTCCGGCCAAGCGGCTGGTGATCTGTACGCCGTGGTGCACATCGATGTGCCGGGGACGCTGACGGCACGCGAGCGGGAGCTGTTCGAGGCGTTGGCGAAGGAGAGCGGGTTCAAGCCCCGCAAGGACGCGCAGGAGGTGAAGTCATGACTGAAGCGGTGGAACATCTTCAGGGTGGGGAGCAGGAACTGCTGCCGGCGGATGACTTCGAGCGGACTTCGGGGTTGACGAGGGGGCAGGTGCGGGAGTTGGTGGAGTATGGGCTGCTGAAGCCGCAGCAGCGGGATCTGGAGACGGCGCTGTCGTTGCGGGAGGCGCGGAGGCAGGGGAAGGATTTCGACTTTGACCTGTTCACGATCGGGCTGCTGGCGGGGTACCTGCGGCGGATCGAGCAGTTGCAGATCGAAGTGGGACAACTTCGGGCGGAGCGGCCGGCGCGGACGATTTACTCCGAGGTCTCATTCACTTCGATCGAGGTGAGGAAGGTGTAGTTGCAGGGCCTGCTCATGTGGGGCAATTTGTAGGCCCTTCGTGCACGCACGTATACCTTCAACCTGAAGCTATGCAGGGAGCGTGGCAGGAACGCTCCATGCCTCTCTCGCCAAGAGGTCTGCCGGCGTGGCCGCTACTGGTGCTTTGGTTGGGTGGCGTCAGCCGGTGCTGCAGATGATTGCGACTCTGCCGGCTTCGTCTCCGTCGGAGCTGCGGCAGGACTCCGCTCGGGGACTTTAGCGCGCACCTGCTTTCCTACGAATTGGCCCGTTCTATGACTGTTCTCGCTCACTGTCCGCCCACTCCTCGTATTCACCAATTACTGCGTCGGACAGATGTTCTAGATACTTAAGCTCACCGATCTCACGTACCCGGTCATAGGAAAGGTACGTGCACATCTCGCGCAGTGCCCGGCCCTCCAAAAGGGAGAATACAGGGCGCTGAATCTCGCGAAGGACTTTTTCACGCCGCTCGACTCCAGCAACGATATGCAGCTTGACGTTGATGTTTGGCTGTAGGGCTACCAGATCTGCCATACGGAGCAGGCCGGAGTAGACGGAAGTGGTGTGCTCCACTTCGAATGCGCGGACGATAGATCGCCTCCGCAACCAGAGAACGTCGATCTGCTCGATAGTCGCGGTGGTAGTAGAGTCATAGCCGAGCGGAAGCGCGTTTAAGAGCTCGCCTGGGCCTGGAGTCCAAGCCTTCAAAACTCGGCTTCGATCGGAGCGAGGTAGCCAAATTGAAAAGCCCATCTGAGTTCCGATATGCGCCAGAAGGGCTTGGATCTGCATTGACTCACGGATCTCCTCAGCGACGCTACTATCGCCTATAGCCATCGCCATGACTTCTGCATCGTCATCAGGCGGAGCTGGCACAGAGACGTTGACACTCCCTCCTGGCAGATTAACCGTGTGCTCGCTGCGCCACAATCCTTTAACGGTCGAAGAATAGAAGAACGCGGTTACTGTACGAGCAGAAGACGGCAGGTCGAGTTGCATTGCCGCCCACAGGATGATGCCGTTTGTGCTCGCAATGCGATTGCCAATCGACGCTTCGTTCCAATCGAAAGGAAGGTCCATGCCCAAGTAGTCGATGACTAAGCGTCTGTCATTAAGAGAGATCATCGACAGATTCTTCGCGGGAGACCACGCTGCAAGCAGCGCACCGATTGCATTACCGCTCGGGCCTGTAAGATGATTTTTCTGTCCGGCATTGAGCCTATAGAGCTCGTCAATGGCGGCCGCCTTGCGCTGCGTGTCGTCTTCGGAAAGAACGCGATCGACCGCCGCTCCAAGTTCCTTGTGCGCATGAAGTTCGTTGAACATGCGCCTCCAAGCACCCTGCGGGATCATCGCGCGGGCGACGGCTTGACTCCCCGCAGAGTTGCCTTTTGCATTCCGATCCAGAATCCTAATGATCTGGTCACAGTCAGAGGCGGAGATCGGCTCCGTGTCGGGAGCCATGATCCGGTCAATCCAGAAGGACCTAAACCGACTTGATTGGTCTAGCCACACACTGTCCATGGTAGTGGCGTCATATTTGGCAAGGAACGCTGGCACTTGCCCTCGAAGTTCAGACACTTGATTCATGAGGCTCACAACGCCGTAATGGCTAAGAGTTCGTTGTCGGTGGCCATGGGCATCAATTACCTATGCGCTGACTCATTGAAGATCCCTTCCAGGATTCGTTGAAACCCTCCGCGTACCTTCGCGCATCCTGGGGAGTGCTCTAAATAGAGCAATGTATATGGTACGGATTTTGCGCCGTACAGTGCCCATCACGCCATTGTTCATGAATCTGCTCCGACCTATAGTGAGGATTGAATCGCCGCATCTTCCGCCTGCCGCACGTGGTCTATGCTGAGGCGGCAGTATTGGAGCCATCACTTTGCGGCCATCGATTGAGGCACTTTAGGGTTGCCAACGCTTTCAAGAGGCGCGGCGATGGGACCGCTAGCCCAAGCGTGTTAGCGGTGTGCCCGTAGTCTAAAGAGGGACAATCGGCGCGGCCGCGAAAGTTGTTGGGAAGCGACGGCGGCCGCGATTTGCGGGCGCCCATCTTGGGACCCCCCGCTCAGAGAGCGTGGCCGCGAGTGCCATACTCACGGCTCACGGCTCACGGCTCACGGCTCACGGCTCACGGCTCACGGCTCACGGCTCACGGCTCACGGCTCACGGCTCACGGCTCACGGCTCACGGCTCACGGCTCACGGCTCACCGAACGGGACACCTGTCCTGTTTGGGAAATCGACGGCATCCGAAGTCGAAGGCGCATCGATCCGTATCGCCCCTCTGCCGAGAAGCGTGCGGCGCCTCTAAAATGAGTTCCTTTTATCACTCTTGGTGGCAGTGGAGAGAACAATGGAAATCAAGCTAGACGCCATATCGCCCGTGGTCTATTCGTTGATGAGGGCAGGCGCTTTGGCAGAGGTCCGCCGGCAACTTGCCAACAAGAACGAATACCGTGAAAAGATTCCAACAGTGCAAGACACCTTTGTTGTTTTCCGCGGCGTCACTAAAGTTGGGATCATTCCCCGCGATAAAGTTGCAGAACTCGGTGCGAAAGCCCTAATCGGCAAGTGCAGAATCGTTCGCATGGAGCAATCCAGTAATACGGTGATCATTGAAATACCACCTAAGAAATCTGCAAGCTAACTAATGGCCAATACTGGAAAGTTATGAATACGGCGGTTCCGATTGTTGTCGATCTGTTTGCCGGTGCAGGAGGAATGAGTGCAGGTTTCGTGGCTGCTGGATTTCGAATTGCCGCTGCGCTCGAATCTATCCCCGTCTTTGCAGCTACGCACAAGGCGAACTTTGAATCCTGCACGTCCATCTCGCAGGACATTACGACCCTAACTCCGAAAGAGTTCGCAGTGAAGGCGGGCGTGCGGCGCGGTGAAGTCGACATGATCATAGGGGGTCCGCCTTGTCAACCATTCTCCAGCATCGGCGCACCTAAAATAAAATCGCTGGCCGGAAGTCGAGTGAAGAAAGATGAACGAAAGTATCTGGTTCACCCGTTCCTTGAGTACGTTGAGTATTTCTCACCGCGCGCTGTTCTTATCGAAAACGTCCCGCAACTTCGTACTAAGGACGGCGGTAAGCTCTTCGACGCTGTGTTGGCCAAATTGAGCATGCTTGGATATAGCGTGAGCTGGAGCCAGCTAAATGCCGTGCACTATGGTGTCCCGCAAGCGAGGCGCAGACTATTCATTGCTGCGTTGAAAGGAAGGCGGGCCTACCATTTCCCGGCGGCAACTCATGCGCTAGAAACGGATGAGGTAAAGCAGTTGTCCCTCTCGCTCGCGTCGCAGTTGCCACCGGTAACGGTCAAGGATGCGCTCGAAGATTTACCCAAAATTCAGGACGGGGCTCGGCTAGACCTGCTTCCGTATTCGAAAGATAGTGCCTTGTCGCCGTACCAAATAGCGATGCGAGGCAACCAAGCTATGGTGGGAAATAACGTATGCAGAGTATCAAATGACCGTGCAAAGCAGGTCTTTCGGCACATGTTGCCTGGTATGAAGTACATGGATCTTCCTCCCAAAGTCCGAAAAATATTGCCGTTCCGCGAGGACATCTTTCACGATCGACTGAAGCGCCTCCACCCCGATCGGCCTAGTTGGACGGTCCTGGCGCACATCGGCATGGACGGCTACATGTACATCCACCCGTGGGAGAATCGCACCCTATCTGTGAGGGAGGCGGCGCGCATTCAAAGTTTCCCTGACTCCTTCCGCTTTGTTGGAAACATGCGCGAACAGTATGTTCAGGTCGGAAACGCGGTGCCTCCTCTTTTAGCGCAGACGCTCGCGGAAGGGTTCTTCGCTCAATTGGGTGCCACAAAGGTACGGCAACGTGCGCAAATTTAAGTTCGCTGATCTTTTTTGCGGATGTGGAGGGTTTTCGCAGGGATTCGCGTCGACGACCAACTTCGAAGGGGTGCTTGCCGCCGACTCCTGGGCTGCTGCCATCGATGTTTACTCTCAGAATATTCCAAGCGTTGAGGCCGTGGTGATGGATCTTGCGGCAGCGGAGTGTCAAGCACACGTCGCCGAGCGCCTTCGCGGAAACGTCGACGTACTCCTTGGTGGGCCTCCGTGTCAAGGCTTCAGTACTCTGGGAGTTCGCCGTCCAGGAGATAAGCGCAGTTCCTTAGTGGACATATTTATGGAGCTCGCTCGACAGGTAAGGCCTAAGGTGCTTTTCATGGAGAACGTGAGAGGCATCGTCTCCATGCGGCACCGTTCTGGCGAGCTGTACCCTGCGGCAATTTACCGGATGCTAAACCCAACAACAAAAACAGAATGGCACTGCGCCGAAGTTTTTGTTGATATGTTGAACTTCGGAATACCGCAAACGAGGACTCGCTATCTTTTCATCGCGGTTCGCGCGGATCTAGCGGGTGCCGAGGATGTCCTTCGCCTCATAACTGAGGGGCTGCAGTCGGAGCGCCGTCAGCGTTCCACGCTCAGGCAGGCAATTGGAGATCTGCCTCCTATATCAGCCGGAGAAGGTTCTGACGAGATTATTGTGAATGGCGGTCGCGCGGTTTACAACCACAAGGCGATGGCCCACAAGAAGCCTTTGTTGAATCGGTTGAAGTATGTGCCGCCTGGAGGTGGACTGCCAGACGTGCCGCGGCGATTGCTCACGCCACATCTGCGGAAGATGGTGGATGGCGGTTATGGTAGCGGAGGACACGTGAAGAACATCTATGGGAGGATGGTTTGGGACCAGCCCAGCGGAACGGTTGTCGCGGGCATCGATAAGATCACTTGCGGCAGGTTTATCCATCCCGAGGCGGACAGGCTACTGACCCCACGGGAATGCGCGAGGATCCAGAGCTTTCCGGACAGTTTCCGCTTTAAAGGTAGCGCCGTGTCCCAGTACTACATGATCGGAAATGCAGTGCCCCCTCGGTTTTCGTCTGCCCTCGGTCAAATTACCGCTTCAGCGCTCGATTCCTTGGAGAATGAGGCTTCATCGAGAAGACGGAAGGCCGCCTAAGAATGGATCTAATTGCGTACTATGAGGGCGGGATCGGAGTAAAGCAGTGGCTTGAAGAGCTCTTAGGGCCGGAGCATTCAATAGAGTTTCGAAGGATGCCTTTCAGCAACTTGGGTACGGACTTTGCGAAACTTCCGGCGTATGTTGCAGACATTCTGTACCTCGACAAACCGGACATCATTCTTTCTGCAAGAACGGATGAATTCCACGAGAAGCCCATCATTTCCATCGAGCTGGCGTCCTGTACACCCCAGTACCAGCACGCCCTCCAGCGGTTTTCGAGAATGATGGCTTCCGTCGTAAACGGCTGTCCCTCAGTTCTGGTGATGGCACCGCGCAAAGCCGAGAACAGCGGTGGCACCAGGATGTACCAACGTAGCAAGGCAGTGGACTATGGCGCGGTGCGTCTGATGGATATTTACAGAATTCCGGCATTCGTGTTTGATTGGCCAGAGGAAGACGGGATCCTGTGTTGCGAGGGTGCTACCAGCTTCCCCCAACTTTCAACTGCCTCGATGCAAAGCCTCAAGGCCTTTGTATCTGACGCCATCGCGAGCTTTGGAAGCTTGGATTATGTCGAAGCGTTATGGCGACTACCTTCAGCAAGAAGACACCTGGAGGAGGCCCGAACCAGAGCATATGCGTCGGGTCCGCCAACGGTAGAGCGGCCCGGAGGTGGCGTCGTCGTCGATGGTCGCGGACCCGCAGCCAATCTGGTGCTACGCCCCACTGCTGACGTACTGGAAGAGGTGCGAACCAGGATCGCGCGCGGATCTCAGTTACTCGCAAAACTACCGCCCTTCATCTCAGACAGATCTCAGAGTCTCGTATTCTCCCCCACACGATTTATGGACCACGCTGGAGATCCGTATGTCGGCATGATTGGCTATTACGACATGGCGTTCTGTCGGATCGGAAAATCCAGTCGTGAGAGGCAATACAACTTGGTGGCCGACTGTCGAACTATTAGTGCGGCAGAAGTCGAAGACTCTATGAGAGCATTTAACGATTCTTCGTGCCCATTTCAAGTTGGAATCACTCCGGCCAACGTCCTGCAATACGCTTATCACCTCAAACACGGGTGCCGCGAGACCAAGCCCAAGCCCATTCGAATCTATTCAGAGCTAGCTGACCTGGTTATTTTCTCCGACCGTATACTGTTCAATGCAGGCTAAATTTAGCGCGGAGACGCGCTTAGCAAACGCGGCGTACCTGTACCTCCAGGCCCTAGGAGCAGAAGTTGTTCAATTGGTCTCGCCGGGTGGACAAGCGAGACTTAGCGTCACCTTCACTGAAGAAGGTCGACGACGAACCGTTTTTCCTGACCTTATGGCCGTAGTAGATCGCGCCATTTGGGTCGGCGAAATGAAACCTCACTTTTCGCAAGTCGACAAGAAAAAGTTGATAGCACTGCAGTCGTCCAATGATGGTGTTGACTCGATCAGAAGTGTCATCTCAAGAAATCTTCGGGTACCCTGCGACCGTTTCGATGTGAAGTTTCTGCTCCTTCATGGCGATGTTGAAGCTAAGGAGGATCCGCAAATTGCCCAACTCTGCTTCGGGTTGGATGGAAGGGTCACTAGTAAGTAGTGGCGTTCACTGAGCTACACCAATAAGACACCCGATTCGGTCGCGGCGAGGTTAGCATTCGCTCCTCCACCGGATCGCCCTCAGGCGCGCCTCGGGACCGGTCTATCAGGTCATTACAGTGCAGAAGGGCGACGTCTAATCCGGGTAGCCGGCGGGTGCGGCCAAGTCTTTGCTTTGTTCAAGTCTGGGAGACGCGATGAGCGACATCGTTGATCCAAAGGTTCGCAGCCGAATTATGGCGAGCATCCGAGGGCGCGATACCCAGCCGGAGCTTCAAGTGCGTCGAGCACTGCATGCTAGAGGATTTAGATTTTCGTCCAGTTCCGCGCAGCGGATGCCTGGACGCCCGGACGTCGTGTTGCAGCGTTGGAAAGTCGCCGTTTTTGTTCATGGGTGTTTTTGGCACTGGCACGGTTGCTCGGGGTCAAGATTGCCAAGAACCAACCGTGTGTTCTGGGAGGACAAGTTGTCTAGAAACGTGGAACGCGATGAGCTGGCCGCAATGACTCTAGTGACTGCCGGATGGCGAGTGGTAATAGTATGGGAGTGCGCCTTGAGGAGTTCCCGCGCTCGCTCGAGCTTTGAGGCGGCAATGGATCGATTGGCAATTTGGATTCGTGCCGACCCCAGCGAGGTCTTCTTCGAGCTTTGAGTAAGCCGCATGTCAACTTCTCGCGCCGTCGCATGACTCGATTGGTTCGAGAGTAGATCGAGCACAGAAGCATCCTTCGCGATGCGCCATTTCGGCCAGGGCCTTAAAGTCTGAAGTGTGCGACGTTGGTGCGTGATCATGCTGCACGTTGTGCAATTTTGAATTCGGCCGAGATGCGCGGCTTAGCGCTGTCCCGGACCCACCCGATAGAGTCCCACATCAATCCTCCCACTCCCAAACCCCGCCTCGCAATAGCAAAGGTAGTACTCCCACAACCTCTTGAACTTCGCGTCGAACCCCAGTGCCTCGATCGCCCGCCAATTCGCTAGAAACCGCTGCCGCCATTCCGCCAGCGTGCGCGCATAGCTATCTCCGAACTGCACGCATTCCTCCAGCACCAGCCCCGCCGCCTCGGCCTGCTCCCGCAACGCCCCCCTTGTCGGCAACATCCCCCCCGGAAAAATGAACCGCTGGATGAAGTCCGCTCCCTCGCGGTACGTCTCGAACCACTCCTCCCCGATCGTGATCACCTGCAGCACCGCATGCCCGCCCGGCGCCAGGCGCTCGCGCAGCACGCGGAAGTAGTCGGGCCAGTAGCCCTCGCCCACCGCCTCCAGCATCTCGATGGACACGATGCGGTCGTACTGCCCCTGCACGTCGCGGTAGTCCTGCAGGCGCAGGTCCACACGGTCGGCCACGCCCTCGGCGGCGGCGCGCTGCTGGGCGTGTGCCAGCTGCTCCTGCGATAGCGTGAGGCCGGTGACGTGGGCGCGGCAATGTGCAATCAGCGCGGCCAGGCCGCCCCAGCCGCAGCCGATTTCCAGCACCCGGTGGCCGATCTGCACATCCAGCAGGTCCAGCACCAGGTTCAGCTTGGCCGCCTGCGCCTCTTCCAGTGACTGGGCTGTATCCCGGCTCGAGGCCGGGATGACATGCCGGTCGGTCTCGTACAGGCCGCTCGAATACTGCATGCCCGCGTCCAGCCACTGCGCATAGAAGGCATTGCCCAGGTCGTAATGGAAGGCGATGTTCTGCCGGCTGCCACGCCGCGTGTTGGCGTGCGCGCGGTGCAGCAGGCGCGCGGCCGCACGCCACGGGGCCCAGCCTTGCAGCGTGCCCTGCCAGGCGGCGTCGTTGGCGGCGCCCACGCGCAGCAGCGCCACCAGGTCCGGGGTGGACCAGTCGCCGTCGCGGTACGAGGTGGCCAGGCCCAGGTCGCCCTGCGTGAGCAGGCGCCACAAGGGACGCCAGCGATGCAGGCGCAGCGTGGCGTCCGGGCCCGGCAGCGCGCCGCGCGACAGCAGCCGCTCGCCGTCGGGCAGCTCGATCTGCAGGCTGCCGCAACGCAGGCGCTGCAGCAGGCTGCGCACCACGGCGCGCAACGGGTTCAGCCGCAAGGGCGGGAAGGACCTGGCCGGGGCCAGGACTTCGACGGAAGGTTCGGTGCGCAGCGTCATGGGTGGGGCACGATGGTGAGTTGTTCGGATGCGGCGGGCGGGCGCGGTTGCAGCGGCACGCGCTTGGCAAAGAGCCGCAGCGCCTCCCAGTGGATGGCGGCGATGACCTTCAGCGTGAGCAGCGGATGCAGCAGCAGCGCCCGCAGCAAGGCGGCGTCGCCCAGCGCTTGCCGGCGGGCCACCAGCGCGGCGCGCAGCAGCGGGCCTTGCACATCGATCACGTCCACGCCGACGTGCAGCGGCGCGCCGTCCTCTTCGCCCATCGGCGCGCGCAGGTGGAAACCGTAGTCGGCGGCCATGCCGATGAAGGGCGACACGTGGATCTTCTTGGCGCAGCGCAAGGCCAGCATGCGGCCCTCGCGCGCGTCGCTCGCCTGCTGCGGCGACACCGCCAGCAGGTAGAAGTGCCGTTCGCCGAAGGTGCTGTTCACCTCGTGCACCACGGCCTGCAACCCGCCTCCGGGCGCGTCACAGTAATAGACGCTGAGGGGATTGAAGGCATAGCCCAGGATCCGCGGCATCGTGAGCAGGCGCACGCGTCCGCCGGTCGGCAAGCCCGCGCTGCGCAGCCAGCCGTCCACCTGCGCCTTCAGGCGCGGCGCGCTGCCGTCGCCGTGGTCGGCTTCGTGGAAGCTCAACACGTTGCGGCGGTTCACCGACAGCAGCCGCAGCCGCGCATCGAGGGCGTCGAGCTCGTCCAGGTCCAGCAGCAGCGAGAACACGCGATAGCGCAGGCGATGCCGCCGCGGCCGCAGCCGCACGTGCACCACCTCGCCGCTGTACAGGGCCGATGCCGTCATGCCGTCGCCATGGCCGGATGCGGCAAGGGATGCAGGTGGATGCGCGCCGATTCGTTCTCCACGCTCCACGGCCGCCGCACCTGCCCCAGCGCCTCGGCGACGGCCAGCCCGGCCTGCAGCCCGTCTTCGTGGAAGCCGGAGCCGAACCAGGCGCCGCAGAACCAGGTGCGCTGGCGGCCCTGCAGGCTCCACAACGAGCGCTGGGCGCGGATGGCGTCCGCATCGAACAGCGGATGCTCGTAGCTCTCGGTGCGGATCACGAGTTCCGGCCGCGGCGGCGTGATCGGGTTGAGGGTGACGAAGAGCGGCGCACCGGGCAGGCCCTGCAGCCGGTTCATCCAGTAGGTCACGCAAGGCGCGCGCTCGGGATCGTTGCGGTCGGCCAGGTAGTTCCAGCTGGCCCACACGCCGCGCCGCTTGGGCATGAGCGCCGGGTCGCCATGCAGCACGGCCTGGTTGCGGCTGAAGCGAAAGGCGCCCAGCAGCCGGCGCTCGTCGTCGCTGGCATCGGGCAGCAGGCGCAGCGCCTGGTCGGCGTGCGTGGCCACCACCACCTGGTCGAAGCGCTCCGGCCACCAGCCCACGGTGGTGCGGATCGCCACGCCTTCGTCATCGCGCCGCACTTCGAGCACGCCCTGGTCCAGGTTCATGCGCGACGCGAAAGGCTGCACCAGGCGCCGCACGTATTCGCGGCTGCCGCCGGTGACGGTGCGCCAGGCCGGCCGGCCGCTCACCTGCAGCAGGTGGTGGTTCTCGCAGAAGCGCAGGAAGGCCTCGGTCGGGTACGCCGCCACCTGGCCCGGCGCTGCGGACCAGATCGCGGCGGCCATGGGCAGCAGGTGTTCGTCGCGGAAGGCATCGCTGTAGCCGCGGCTTCGCAGGTACTCGCCCAGCGGCATCAGGCCGGCGTTCTTGCCGTCGCTTGCGGCCTCGCGGTAGAAGCGCAGCAGGTCGCGCAGCATGCGCCAGAAGCGTGGTCGCAGCAGGTTGGCCGGTTGCGCGAACAGGCCGCGCAGGTCGGTGCCCGCGTATTCCAGCGCGCCGCCGTCCAGGCTGGCGGCGAAGGACATGTCGGACTCGCGCGTGGGCACGTCCAGGTGGTGGAACAGCGCGGTGAGGTTGGGGTACGCCGGCTCGTTGTAGACGATGAAGCCGGTGTCCACCGCGATGCTGCCGTCCGGGCTGGGCACGCTGACGGTGTGGCTGTGGCCGCCCGCGCGCGCGTCGGCCTCGAACACGCGCACGCGATGCTTGCGTGACAGCAGCCAGGCGCAGGACAAGCCGGAGATGCCGGATCCGATCACGGCGACGTTGAGGCCGTCGGGCGGGGAGGTGGAGTAGAGGGTCATACGTAAGGCGTGCGACGACGCAGCAGCACGGCGGCGACCACACCGCTGGCGGCGCCGGTGGCGAAAGTGCCCCACGCCAGGTCGGCCAGCGTCAGCAGCCAGGGCCAGTCGCGCAGGGTGGCCTGGTTGGTGAGGTCGTAGGTGGCGTAGGCCAGGAGGCCCAGGGCCGCGCCGCGGGCGGCGGCCGTGCGCGCGCTGCGATCGGCGACGCCGGGTGCGATGGCGAAGAAGACGACGCCGGCGAAGTACATCGCGTAGAACACCAGCGCCGGCGCGATGGCGAACTGCGGCGCCATCAGGTGCCCGATCGTGGGGCGGTAGAGGCGGTCCGCCATCGTGGACAGCCAGGCGGCGTCGAGCGCCAGGAACACCAGGGCCGTGAGGCCGTAGGCGGCGAGTAGCTTGCTGGTCTTCATGCGGCGTCTCCTGTGCGTCGCGGCGGCATCGGTACGAAAGCGCTGGTGCGGCGGATGTAGTCGCGGTAGGCCGGCCGGCGCTCGGTGATGTCCTTCTCCAGCAGCGTGACGCCCGAGACGCGCAGCAACAGCACCGTCATCAACAGCGGCGAGGCCAGCGTCCACGCGGCGGTCAGGCCACCACCGGCGAGCGCCATCGCGCCCAGTCCCCACCAGATGCAGGCTTCGCCGAAGTAATTGGGATGGCGCGAGTAGCGCCACAGGCCGTGCTGCATCACTTGGCCGCGGTTCGACGGGTCGGCGCGAAAGCGAGCGAGCTGCGCGTCGCCCACGGCCTCGAAGACGATGCCGAAGGCGGCGACGGCCGCGCCCAGCCAGTCGAGGAGCCCGAGCTCACGCGTGGATGCGGCACCGGCCAGCAGCGGCCACGAGACGATCCACGCCAGCACCGCCTGCAGCAGGAAAACGGTGAATAGGCTGCGCAGCGCGAACGACGCACCGTGCTCGGCGCGCATCGCCGCATAGCGCCGGTCTTCCCCATGGCCGCGGTTGCGCCAGGTGACGTAGGCCGCGAGCCGAAGTGCCCACGCGCCGACCAGCACCAGCATCCACGTGATGCGATCCTGCGCGCCTGCATGCGGCGCGAGCAGCAGCGCGTAAGCCACGCCCGGCAGCGCGATCATCAGCGACCAGATGCGGTCGGCCAGGCTGGCGTCGCGCAGCGGCAGGCTCGCGACCCAAGTCGCGGTTGCGAGCAGCAGTGGCGGCAGCAGCCCCCAGGCCAGTGCGTGCAGCATCAGGCGGCGCCTCCGCGGGCTTCGAACAGGTAGTGGCTCACCCACCACTGCTGCCCCTTGTTCCACCCGAAGAGTTCTTCCACCGACAGGAAGAAGAGGCGCCAGCGCGTCCACCACACGGCGGCGTCGTCGCCGTAGGTGGCGGTGAAGAGCGGCATCAGCGACTCGCGCTGGGCGTCCATGTTGGCGAGCCAGGCCGCGGCCGTGCGCTGGTAGTGCGTGCCGTCCCAGCGCCAGCGCCGCAGCAGGCGCAGGTGGTCCTGGCAATGCAGCGCCAGGTCGTCGCTGGGCATGGTGCCGCCGGCGAAGAAGTGGCGCGTCATCCAGTCGCTCGCGTCGTGCTCGACGAAGGCATAAGGCGCCTCGCGGTGCGCGAACACGTGCAGGAAGAAGCGGCCGCCGGGGGCGAGCCAGCCGGCCACGCGCTCGAAGGCCAGCGGCCAGTTGCGCAGGTGCTCGAACATCTCCACCGAGACGATGCGGTCGAAGCGCGCCCCAGCGTCGAAGTGGTTGAAGTCGCAGGTGATGACTTCGAGGTTGGTCAGTTTTCGTTCCGCGGCCCGTGCCTCGATCCAGCGGCGCTGCGTGTGCGAGTTCGACACCGCGGTGATGCGGTTGGCCGGATAGCGGGCGGCCATCCACAAGGACAGCGAGCCCCAGCCGCAACCCAGCTCCAGCACGCGCTGGCCGTCGGCGAGACCGGCGCGTTCGCAGGTGGCTTGCAGCGCTGCGTCCTCCGCATGCCCCAAGGTCGTGACGCCTTCGGGCCACCAGCAGCTGCTGTACTTGCGATGCGGCCCGAGCACGGCGGCGAAGAATTCCGCGGGCAGCTCGTAGTGCTGTTCGTTGGCTTTCTCGGGCAGCAAGGCGATCGGCGCCTGGCGGATCTCCTCCAAGAAAGCCTGCGTGGCGTCGGCGGTTGCGGTCGCGTCGCCGCTGCGCAGCGCAGCCAGGCGCAAGCCCAGCAGGCGGCGGATGCCGTAGCGGACGGCGTTGTCGGGGACGAGGCCGCGTTCGACCCAGTGGATGGCGGTGGCGGTGCTGGTTTGGGGCATGGAACTCGCGGTGCTGGCGTACGACCGATACGCAGCAAATGCGGTTCTGGATGTCACGACGCCGGGGCGAATCTGACGGAGCCCCTGCCCTGTGTCAAAGTACCCCCAGCTAAGCACGGCTGGACGGACGGGAGATTCCTATGCAAAACCTGCGCAATGAGACGCCGGCAGCGGGCGCCGAGCCCGTCCTGCACCGCATCGGCAGCGTGTCCCGGCTGGCGCAGACGCCCGTGACGACGCTGCGCGTCTGGGAGCGCCGCTACGGTGCTTTCCGGCCCGCCAAGAGCGACGGCCAGCACCGCCTGTATACCGAGGCGGACGTCATTAAGGCCCGGCTGCTGCGGCAGCTGACGCAGGCCGGCCACGGCATCGGCACCATCGCCCACCTGGACGCGGACCGACTACAGGGCTTGCTGGCGCAGGCCCGCGCAGGGTCCGGCGCCCCGGCGCCCTCACCGCGCGTGTCGGTGGTGGTGGTCGGCGCGGCGCTGGCGGCACGCCTGAATGCCGCCGACTGGCGCGCCACCTATCTCGGCAATGCGCTCGACCTGCGCCAGGTCTTCACCGATCTCGACGGGGTGGAGGCGCAGCCACCGGCCGACGAGCAGCGCGCCGACCTGCTGCTGGTGCGGCTGCACACGCTGCACGCGGGCACCGGCACGCAGCTGGCGCGCGTGATCACGCAACTGGGTGTGCGGCAGGCAATCGTGCTGTACCAGTTCGGCGCGCCGGCGGCCGTCGACGCGCTGCGCGCCGCCGGCATGATCGTGCGGCGCGAACCGGTGCCCGACGAGGAGCTGGCGGAGCTGATCCGCTCCGAGGTGGTCGTGGATACGGCCGCTGCAATCGCGTCGCTGCGCCTGGGCGCGCTGATCCCGCCGCGGCGCTTCTCCGACGCGATGTTGGCGCAAGTGGCCGCCAGCCCGACCAGCCTGCTGTGCGAATGCCCGCGCCACATCGTCGACCTGGTGCGGCAACTCTCGAGCTTCGAGGACTACAGCCTGCAGTGCCTGAACCGCAGCACCGAGGATGCGCAGGTGCATGCGTACCTGCGATCGGTGGCGGGCTCGGCGCGGGCGTTGTTCGAGCGGGCTTTGGTGGTGGTGGCGCAGCAGGATGGGGTGGCGCTGGGGGAGGCGCCTGCGCCAGAATGGAGCGATGCCGACTGAACGCGAAAAGATGGTCGCCGGGGAGCTCTACGACGCCCAGGACCCGGAACTCGTGGCCGCCCGTGGACGTGCGCGGTTCGCCACGAAGCAGCTCGACGCCCTCGCCTACGATGACCCGCTGCGCCGAAAGCAACTGAACCAGCTGTTCGGCAAGGGCGGGGAGTCGGTCTCCGTAACGCCGCCATTCTTCTGCGACTACGGTTCGCAGATCGAGCTTGGCGACAACGTGTATTTCAATTTCAACTGCGTATTGCTCGACGTGTGCCCCATCCGCATCGGTGCGCACACCTTGATCGGCCCAGCCGTGCAGATCTACACGGCGCTGCATCCCTTGAACGCGGAGCTGCGAAGAAAGCAGGAATACGGCAGGCCGGTGACCATAGGCGCTGACGTCTGGATCGGCGGAGGCGCCGTGATTCTTCCCGGTGTGTCAATCGGCGACCGTGCGGTGATCGGGGCTGGCAGTGTCGTGACGCGGGACATTCCTGCGGATGTTCTCGCTGCCGGGAATCCCTGCCGGGTTCTGCGGTCGATCTCCTGATCCATTCCAGGGCGGCCGCACCCCGTTAAACGTGCCCGATCCTTTTCGAGCACCACACCGGTGCATTCATTTGTCGATCCAGGACGTAGCCCCGGGGGTTTTCCCTGAGGCGAAGACGGTACAGACCTTTCACAATTCAATCTGACATGTCAAAAAACAGTGTGGCATGTTAGTTGCAGTGGATCCGTCACCCCTCAATTCCCTGGAGATGTCAATGAGCAATCCCTCCCTGGGCCGCAGGCGCGCCCTTCAAACCGGCACGGCTGCACTGGCGGCCCTGGCGTTTCCGGCCATCTGGACGCCCGCGCGCGCGCAGGAAAAGCGCATCGTCGTTCGTGACCCGGGTGGTCCGTACGCCGAAGGATTCAGCGAAGCTTTCTACAAGCCGTTCAAGGCAGCGACCGGGGTCGAGGTCGTTTCCGTGGTGGCCCAGGCGGACCCAACTGCGCAGATCAAGACGATGGTCGAGTCGAAGAACTACGCCTGGGATATGGCGCTGTTGAACCGCCAATCGGCGGACGTGCTCACCGATCCCAAGACCGGCGTGTTCCTGGAGGAGGTCAAGGTCGCGGCGCCCGAGATTCCCGAGAAATTCCGGTCGCCGTACATGATCGCTACGCTGGTGCTGCAAACCGTGCTGGCGGTCAGGACCGATCGCTTCAAGGACCGGCCGATGCCGAACTCCTGGGCCGACTTTTTCAACGTGAAGGACTTCCCGGGCCGCCGCGCACTTAGGCGCAATCCTGCCGATACGCTCGAGGAGGCGCTGCTGGCGGCGGGGGTGAAGCCTGGCTCGCTCTACCCGCTCGACCTGGAAAAGGGTTTTGCCACGCTCAACCATGTGAAGAAGGACGTCCAGGTCTGGTGGACCGGCGGGGCCCAGACTTCGCAACTGCTCAAGAGCGGTGAAGTGGACATGTGCCCCACCTGGAACGCCCGGGCGCAGACGGTGATCGACGAGGGCGCGCCCGTGAAGATCGTCTGGAACCAGGGGCTCTGGAGCACGGAGGGGTTCACCATCCTGAAGGGAACGCCCAAGGCCGCCATTTGCCGCGAGTTCATCAAGTTCACGTGCGACGCGAAGCGGCAGGCCGTGTACACGAAGCACCTCGCGTATGGCCCATCGAATCCCGACGCGTACCAGCACATCGAACCGGCGCGGGCCAGGACGCTGCCTGCTTTCCCGGCCAACCTGGCAACTTCCGTCCAGATCGATGGCCGCTACTGGGCCACCAACAAGGACGCAGTCAACGAACGGTTCAACACATGGCTTCTCGCCTAGGGAGCCCCCCGATGTTCAGGGACAGCACGACCCGGTCCGCCGGTGAGGTGGCTGCCGACCAGGCTGCAGCGGCGCTGCCGCAGGGCCGGCCGGTCAAGCTCCGTATCAACGGTGTCTCCAGGAAGTATGGAGACGCCTTCGCGCTGCGGCCCAGCGACCTGGACATCGAGCAGGGCGAGTTCGTTACCTTGCTTGGCCCTTCCGGGTCCGGCAAGACGACGTTGCTGATGATGATCGCCGGCCTGGTGCATCCCACGTCGGGTGAAATCTGGATCGACGGGCGCAAGGCGACTCGCCAGCAACCGTACGAGCGCGACGTCGGCATGATGTTCCAGAGCTACGCCCTGTTTCCGCACATGACGGTGGGCGAGAACATCGCCTTTCCGCTCAAGATGCGACGCGCATCCGACGCTGCGATCCGCACGGCCGTAGAGGACGTGCTGGAGCAGATCAAATTGCCGCACATCCGGAACCGGTTTCCTTCGGAGCTCTCGGGCGGGCAGCAACAGCGCGTGGCCCTGGCGCGATCGATCGTGCATCGACCGTCGGTGGTGCTGATGGACGAGCCCTTGGCGGCCCTGGACAAATCGCTGCGCGCGCACATGCAACTCGAGATCCGCCAATTGCAGCAGCAGCTCGGAATCACCGTCCTCTATGTGACGCACGACCAGGAGGAGGCGATGACGATGTCGGATCGGATCTGCCTCATGAACGAGGCGCGCATCGAGCAGGTCGCCACGCCGGCAGAGCTCTACTTCTCGCCGCGCACGGTGTTCGCCGCGGGGTTCGTGGGCGAGTCGAACAGTTTCGACGGCGAGATCGTGTCGACCGATGGCGCCCAGGCGCTGGTGCGGACGCCATTCGGCCAGATCACCGGCCGCCTCATGGGCGCTGGAAGCAAGGGCGCGCGTTGCAAGGTCATGGTCCGACCCGAAGCCGTGAGTTGCTCGAGTGTCGATGCCTCCGGGCAGAACATGATCGCGGGCGAGGTGCTGTCGCACGTTATCGCGGGCGCCATCGCCAGGACCTACGTTCGCACGCGTGACGGGCAGGCATGCGTTGCAACAGACCTTACCAGGCGCACCGGTGACGCTCCTTCGGGCCAGGTGGTCATGTCGTTCCGAATCGAAGACACCCTCGTGTATGGAGATGGATCGTGAGCCAGCCGGAAAGCTCGGGCGGGCGCTGGACGGGTGCGGCCCTGATCTCGCCGACCATGCTGTTTTTGGCGGCCACCGTGTTCATCCCGGTCGCGCTACTGCTCACCGCGTCGCTGAACGGACCTTCAGGATTCTCGTATGGCTCCTTCGAGCGACTGGTCAAGGTGCCCGTGTATGCCCAGGTCCTGGGCCATACGGCGTATCTGGCCGCAGCGGCCGCTTCCATCAGCGTCCTCGCGGCGTTCCCGGTGGCCGTCGGCATCTCGCGCGCGAGCAATGGCTGGCGTCAACTCCTCTGGATTGGCGTCCTCCTGCCCTTCTGGACCAGCTTCCTCGTGCGAACCATCGCGTGGATCGTCGTTCTGGGCCGCAACGGCCTGGTCAACGGCACGCTGCAACAGGCGGGAATCATCGACCAGCCGCTCGAACTGCTCTACACGAACATGTCGGTGGTGGTCGGACTGGTACACGTCCTGCTCCCGCTGGCCATCCTGACCATGGTTCCGGTCATCGAGGCGATGGACCGCAGGCTCGTGCCGGCGGCCTGGACCCTGGGAGCGCGACCGGGCACGTCCTTCTTCGTCATCTACTTCCCGCTGTGCGCGGCCGGCTGCACCGCCGCCTGGCTCACGACCTTCGTTTCGGCGCTCGGCTTCTTCATCACGCCTGCGCTGCTGGGGTCCCCCAAGCAGACGATGGTGGCGCAGATCATCATCCAGCAGGTGCAGGAAATGATGGACTGGGGACTCGCTGCAGCATTGGCGCTCGTGACGCTGCTCGCTACCTTGGTCGTGTACTGGGCTTATGACCGGGTGGTCGGCCTCTCCAGCCTGGCCGGCGAGGGAAGCCGGGCCGCGGAAGGTCAATCGCTGGGAGCCATCCGCAAGATCAAGACGTCGGTCACCTGGACCCTTGGTCGATGGACGGATGCCGCGCTGCGAAAGCTGCCCCAACGCGACCACACGGAGGAAAGGCGCGTGCCCCTGGGAGCGCTCCTGATCCTCGCGGCAATGACGCTGCCCGTGTTGCTTCTCGTGCCGGAGTCGTTCACGACCAGTTCCTTTATCGACTGGCCGCCGAAGGGCTTCTCGACGCGCTGGTACGAGGATCTGTTCGCGTCTCCCGTGTGGGCATCTGCGCTCTGGCGATCCTTGGGCGTCGGCATCGGGGCCGCCGTGCTCGCCAGCGCCATCGGCATTCCGGCTGCATTCGCTTTCGCGCACTACCGGATTCCCGGACGATCGCTCCTGCTCGGGGCGGTGCTGGCCCCGATCATCCTGCCGCGAATCATCGTCGCACTGGGCCTGTTCTACGTCCTCTCCAAGCTTGGCCTGGTCGGGTCGTCCGTTGCCCTGGCCGTGGGGCACGCCGCGCTGGCGCTGCCTTTCGTGGTGATCACCGTCATGGCCACCCTCAAGTCCTATGACCGGAGGCTCGACGCGGCGGCAAGCGTACTGGGAGCGCGGACGGGGGCGCGCCTGACCCGGGTGACGCTGCCGATCATCATGCCCGGTATCGTGTCGGCGTTCATCTTCGCGTTCGGCACCTCCTTCGACGACCTGACGCTGTCCCTCTTCGTCAGCGGTGGCCTCTTCACCACCCTGCCGAAACAGATGTGGGATGACGCGCTGCTGAAGGTGAGCCCTTCGCTGGCCGCCGTATCGGTGCTCCTGTTCGTCGGTGTACTCGCCGTGATGGCACTGAGCTTCGGGGCCCGGGCCCTGCTCACCAAGCGGCGATTCGCCTGAGGACACTGGAAGCAACATGACAAGAAACATCGTCGTCATTGGCGCCGGTATCGTGGGCGCGGCGTGCGCCGCGCGGCTGGTGATGGCTGGAGAACGGGTCACCATCATCGATCGGGTGGGCCCCGGGGACTCCTGCTCCTTCGGCAACGCGGGCGGCCTGAGTCCAAGCATCAGCTTTCCCCTGGCCACGCCTGGCATGTACCGGCAGATCCCCGGATGGTTGCTGGACCCCGATGGTCCCCTCGTGCTGTCATGGAAGCACTTGCCGGCTGCGGCCCCGTGGCTCGCACGCTTCCTGCGCGAAGGCCTCCCTGCACGCTCGGAGGAGGCCGCGAAAGGCGTGCGGGCCATGATGAGGGAGACTTTCGAGGACTACGAACCGCTCTTCGAGTTCGCCAGGGCGAAGTCTCTGATCCACAGGGTCGGCCAGATCTACGTCTTCAGTACCGAAGAGGGGTTCGCCAAGGAAGAAGGGGCGATCCGCGTCAGGCGCGAGCTGGGCTTTGCCCAGGAGATTCTCGACGCGGACGCGTTGCGGCAGCATGAGCCCGACCTGGCGCCCATTTTCAAGCGAGGCGTCTTGCTGCCCACGCATGGCCATTGCTCCAATCCGCAGCGGCTGGTGCAACTGCTGGTGGAGGCATGCGTTGCGGCCGGTGCGCGCTTCGAGCGCGACAGCGTCGTGGGTATCGAGATCGACGGCCAGGGCGCAAAGGTGAGCGGGACGACGAGCAGCTACCGGGCGGACCACGTGGTTCTTGCGGGAGGCATCTGGTCCAACGACCTGATCCGCCCCTTCGGCGCCTCGGTGCCGCTGGAAAGCCACCGCGGCTACCACATCCAGGTACCCTACGGAGGCGTGCGGCCGACCCGAAACGTCGCCTGGTCCGAAATGAAAACGTTGGCCACGCCCATGGACGGCGGCATCCGGATCGCGGGCACGGCCGAAATGGCCGGGGTGGAGCCTCCCCCGACTGCCAGGCGCTTCGAGCTGCTGCGCCAGCTCGGTCGCCAGATCTACCCGGCGCTGGACACGACAGCCGCTTCGGAGTGGATGGGGCACCGCCCCTGTACGCCGGACTCGCTGCCGGTGCTTGGCGCAGTAAGGGGCGCGCCCCGGATCATCTGCGCATTCGGGCACGGGCACATCGGCCTTTCCGGAGCCGCGTACACCGGGCGCGTGATCCAGCAAGTGGTCGCGGGCACCGCAGACCAGGAAGAATTGAAGCGCTTTTCGCATGACAGATTTAACTAACGGTAGGCGGGACATGTTCGAATCGTCACTCTCCCCGGGAAATGCAGTGGACGAAAGCGGCACCCTGCAGGAGCGCCTCTTCGACGACCTGAAGCGCAAGATCATCACTTGCGAGTTGCGACCCGGCGCCGACGTGTCGGAAGCCATGGTGGCCGAAACCTACGGCCTGTCGAAGGCACCGGTGCGCAGCGCACTGGCGCGGCTGAAGGAAGCGGGCTGGCTCCAGAGCCTGCCGCGCCGGCGGCACGTTGTCGCGCCGCTCACGATCAAGGACGTGGACGAGATTTACAACGCCCGTGCCTTGATCGAGCCGGAGACAGCACGCCTGGCCGCTGGCCACGTGTCGAAATCCTATTTGCAAGCCCTGAACGGTGCGTGCGTTCGTGCCTACGACCTGGACGACGAAGAGGCCAAGCGCGAATTTCTCCTCGCCAACTCGGCCTTCCACGTCGGCATCGCCAAGGCTTGCGGCAACAGCCGGCTTGCCAACATGCTGGGACAACTGCACGAAGAGTCATTGCGGGTGCTGTACCTGAGCGTCAGCGCAGTTCAGCGTTCCGAGGCGTGGCGAACCGGGCACAACTCCATCATGGAGACGCTCCTCAACGGCGACGGTGAAGCGGCCGCTCGCGAAACGCTGGAAGGCATCGAGCGCAGTCGCGCATCCGTGTTGGCAGTCCTGCAGCACAACCGGGACCAGTTCGGAATCACGGCGAAGTAGCGCGCCGACCGCAAGAAAAAATCTTCCTGGCCCCGCGGCCAGGTCAGCTTCCTCACCTCCAAATCATCTAATCATGAATCACGACATCAAGCGCATCAACGTCGGCCCCCGTTTGTCGGACGTCAGCATCTTCAACAAGGTGGCCTATCTCGCCGGACAGGTGCCCAAGGAGACCGTCGACCTGGGAATCAAGGAGCAGACCGCCGAAGTCCTGGCCACGATCGACGGACTGCTGGCGCAAGCGGGCAGCCACAAGAGCCGCATCCTGACCTGCCAGATCTTCCTGAAGGACATCGCCCAGATCGCAGAGATGAATTCCGTCTGGCTGCAATGGATTCCGGAAGGGCACACCCCGTCTCGCGCCACGGTGCAGGCCACGATGGGCAATCCGAAGTGGTCGGTCGAGATCGTGCTCGCTGCCGCCCTGGAAGACTGATCAACACCCCCGCCGAAGGAACGTCATGGCCTACTCCCTGAAATCCCCCACGACCAAGCCGTCCGGCGAGGCCGACACCACCCATGTCCGCAAGACCGTCGAAGGCATGTTGAAGGACATCTCGACGCGCGGCATGGACGCCGTGCGCGACTATTCGAAGAAGTTCGACAAGTGGGATCCGGCCAGCTTCCGCCTGACCGACGCCCAGATCCAGGAATGCCTCGCTCAACTGACGCCGAGGGAGATCGAGGACATCAAGTTCGCGCAGACACAGGTGCGCAATTTCGCCCAACACCAGCGTGAAGCGATCCGCGACATCGAAGTGGAAACCCTGCCCGGCGTCGTCCTTGGCCACAAGAACATTCCCGTGCAATCCGTCGGCTGCTACATCCCGAGCGGCAAGTATCCGCTCGTGGCCTCGGCGCACATGGGCGTGGTCACCGCCAAGGTCGCCGGCGTACCGCGCGTGATTGCCGTCTCGCCCCCTTACGAAGGCCGCCCGAGTCCGGCGGTCATCGCCGCCATCCACCTGGCGGGCGCCGACGAGATCTACTGCATCGGCGGCGTCCAGGCTGTTGCCGCCATGGCCATGGGAGTCGGCGAATTCCCGCAGGTGGACATGATCGTGGGTCCCGGCAACGCTTATGTGGCCGAGGCCAAGCGTCAACTGTTCGGCCGGATCGGCATCGACCTGGTCGCCGGGCCGACGGAAACCCTGGTCATTGCCGATGACACGGTCGACGGTGAACTGGTGGCGACCGACCTGCTGGGCCAGGCCGAACACGGACCCACGTCACCTGCCGTGCTCGTGACCACCTCGGAGAAGCTGGCGAGGGACACAATGGCCCAGATCGAAGTGCTGCTCGGGAAGCTGGACACGGCGCCCATCGCCCGCACCGCCTGGGAAAACTACGGTGAAATCATCGTCTGCAATTCCGACGAAGAGATGGTGCGCGAAGGTGACCGCATTGCCTCGGAGCATGTGCAGGTCATGACCAAGAACCCCGACTTCTTCCTGCAGAACATGCGCAACTACGGGGCGCTGTTTCTCGGGGAGCGGACCAATGTGGCGTATGGCGACAAGGTCATCGGGACGAACCATACGCTGCCGACCTCGGGTGCGGCGCGGTATACCGGCGGGCTGTGGGTCGGCAAGTTCCTGAAGACGTGCACGTACCAACGTGTCCTCACCGACGCGGCGTCGTCGATGATCGGCGAATATTGTTCCCGCCTTTGCGCGCTCGAGCATTTCACCGGCCACGGCGAGCAGGCCAACATCCGTGTGCGGCGCTATGGCCACAAGCAAGTGCCATTCGGAGCGGCGGCCACCTGACCCGAATTCCCCCGCGAGAGTCCTATGACAAGCCACATGCGAATTGAACGTGACTTCCTCGGGGAGAGGCATATTCCGGGCGACGCCTATTGGGGGATTCATACAGCCCGCGCCGTCGAGAACTTTCCGATTTCGGGGACGGCGATCTCCGCGATGCCGGAACTCATTCGGGGATTTGCCTTCGTCAAGAAGGCTGCTGCTCAAGCCAACTTCGAGTTCGGAATCCTGGATCGCGAGCGGTGTGCGGCAATTTGTGCGGCCTGCGAGCTCCTGATCGCTGGGCGGTTCCAGGACCAGTTCATCGTGGACGTCATCCAGGGAGGCGCAGGCACCTCGACCAACATGAACGTCAACGAGGTGCTCGCCAATCTCGCGCTCGAGCACCTCTGGCAGGAAAAGGGACGGTATGACCTGCTGCATCCGAACGACCACGTCAATGCCTCCCAAAGCACGAACGACACCTACCCGACTGCAGTTCGCCTGGGGCTGTGGATGGGCATCGGTCGCTTGCTCGACGCGATGCGGGTGGCGCGGCAAGCCTTCGAGCGAAAGGCGGAGGAGTTCGACAGCATCTTGAAGATCGGTCGTACCCAACTTCAAGATGCGGTTCCGATGACCTTGGGCCAGGAGTTTTCTGCGTACGCGGTGATGCTGGAAGAGGACGAAGCCAGGCTGCGGGAGGCTCGTGCACTTATCCAGGAAATCAACATGGGCGCCACGGCTGTCGGCACTGGCATCAATGCACCACCAGGTTACGCGGACCTGGTCTGCGAGCTGATTGCCAAGGAGTCCGGTGTGCCGGTGAAGAAGGCCAGGAATCTCGTCGAGGCAACGCAGGACACGGGTGCCTTCGTGCAACTCTCCGGGGTGCTGAAGCGGGTTGCGACAAAGCTTTCCAAGACCTGCAACGACCTGCGGCTGCTTTCGAGCGGACCGCAGGCGGGCTTTGGCGATATCCGTTTGCCTGCTCGACAGGCAGGCTCGTCGATCATGCCTGGCAAGGTCAATCCCGTCATACCGGAAGTGGTGAATCAAGTGGCATTCGAGGTGATAGGCAACGACTTGACTGTGACGATGGCCTCGGAGGCAGGTCAGCTCCAACTGAACGCCTTTGAACCCATCATCGGCTGGAGTTTGTTCAAGAGCATCGATCATCTAGCGAACGCCTGCCTGACCTTGGCGAGCCACTGCGTCGATGGCATCGAGGCCAACGTGGAGCTGCTTGCGCGTCGCGTGCGCGAATCCGCGACTTTCGCTACAGCACTGAATCCCCTCATCGGTTACGAGCGAGCCGCGTTGATTGCCAAGACCGCTGTGGCGAACGGTGTATCCATCGATCAAGTTGCCCTGGAGCTCGGGATTCTGACCAAGGAACAGCTCGATGCCGTCCTAATCCCCAATCGACTCAGCAACTGAAGCGCAATTTGCCGTGTCTTGGGAACGGTCTATGGCTGTCGTACTTACGGTCGGCCGCCCCTCTCCCAGCCATCAAATATTCCTGGATCTGGGGCTTGCGTGGCCCCGGCCCAAGCCTCGCCGCATCCAGCGCGGGGAGCCCCTCCGTATCCGTTGCTCCCAGGAAACCGGCAAGACGGAGTGACAGTGAACCAGGAGATGGAAGGCGAACCCAGCGCGTGGGCGGCGTTGCTGGCCCGGGCCGCGCAAGGTGACGTGGATGCATTCGAGGACTTCTACCTGCGGTCGGCGCCTTGGTCGCTGGCGCTGGCGCGGCAACTGGTGGGCGAGGGCGAAGCAGAGGAGTTCATGGCTTCCCTCTACCTCCAGGCCTGGCAGCATGCGGCCAGCTTCGATCACGCGCGCATGGCGGCCTGCGACTGGCTGGACGCGCTCGCCCGCCGCCTGGCGGCCATGCGGTGATCGGCCCGGGTTTATCATGACCCGAGCCCGACCATGAGCAACGAACCTGGCAACCCCGTCGACGACAGCCTGATCCAGCGCGTGCGCCGCAGGGTGCTGGATCGCGTCGCCCATGACGTGGTGGCGCAGCACCTGACCGTGCGCGGCGGCGCCGAAGGCTGGCAGCCGTTCCTGCCCGGCATCCGCTGCAAGGTGCTATACGAGCAGGCCGGCACCCTCTCGTACCTGCTGGAGCTCGCCCCCGGCGCGGTGCTGCCGGGGCACCGCCATTCGCAGGACGAAGAGTGCCTGGTGCTGCGCGGCCGGCTGCGCATCGGCGACCAGCTCGTGGTCGAGGAAGGCGACTTCCACGTCGGCCTGGCCGGCGTGCTGCATGCGCCCATCACCACCGACGCCGGCGCGCTGATCTTCCTGCGCGGCGCGGCGCCGGATGGCCGCGAATGCATCTAGGCGAAACAACGCGCATTCGTCTTACAGGCTGGGGTGGTGGCGCGACCTAGAGTCGGCGTCTGGCGAGGGAAGCGACATGCAGGATTGCCCGGAGACAGGTGCCTCTCCCGTGCGCGCAGCGCAGTGGGAAGAGGAGAACCGTTGCCTGGCGACGCTGATCGCCTCCGCGCGGGCCGGCAGCACGAGCGCCTTCGAAGAGCTCTACGACAAGACGGCCCGGGTGCTGCTCGCGCATGTGCGGCGGCTCGTGGTCGACGGCCAGGCCGAGGACGTGCTCACCGAGGTCTTCCTGCAGGTCTGGCACAACCTCGCCGCGTTCGATGCGAACCGCGGTCCCGTGATGGTGTGGCTGCGCGTCATCGCCACCAGCCGCGCCCTGGACCACCTGCGGCAGGACAAGCGGAACGCCGCCCGCATCACGCCGGTCGACGACACCCTCGATGACATTCCCGATCCGGCCGACGGCCCCGAGCAACTCTTTGCACGCGCGCAGGATGCACGGCTGGTGCACCTGTCGCTGGCCGGCGCTTCGCTCAGCGCGCACGAGCGCACGGTGGTCGGGCTTGCCTACTTCCGCGAGCGCACGCAGCAGGAGATTGCCAGCACCATGGGCCTTCCGCTGGGCACCGTGAAATCCATCATGCAGCGTGCCCAGGAGAAGCTGCGCGCGCGTTTCATCGCGTGTTCCGCGCCCGCCGCCAAGGCCGCCGTGGAACCGAGGGCGGCCGCATGAGGCATCCCGGCTTCCAGTCCGCGCCGCGCGACGACGATGCGGCCCTGCTCGCGCGCGTGCGGGCCCGCGTGCTCGCGACGATCCGCACCCACGCAGCGCCGAAGGAGACGGTGCGGGCCGGCCAGGGCGGCTGGGAAGTGCTGTCGCCGGGCGTAGAGCGCAAGTTGCTGGCGCGCGATGGTGACTCCGAATGCGCGCTGGTACGACTCGCGCCCGGCGCCTCCGTCGCGGCCCACCTGCACGCCATGGGAGAGGAATGCCTGGTGCTGGAAGGCAGCTTCACGATCGCGCCGGACCTGGTGCTGTGTGCCGGCGACTTCCACGTGGCGCGCAAGGGCAGCGCGCACGGCGCCGTCCACAGCGAAGCGGGCGCCCTGCTCTACCTGCGCACCTGCGCCTGACGCGCCGGGGCTTCAGTCGCCCGCGGCCGAAAAGGTCAGGTTGCCCCAGTAACTGTCCCAATCGAAGTCGTTCGTGCCCTCGGCCGGGATCATGTGGACCACGCTCGCCATCCAGGTTCCCGCATGCGGCAGCGCGAAGGCGACCCGTCCCTGCGCATCGGTGACCTGCTGCTCTCGCGCCAGCGCCGCCGCTTCGTGGTGCCAGATCTTCACCAGCGCGCCCGCGAGCGGGGCGCCGTCGAACAGCACCTGGAAGCCCATGGGCGCGGCGCCTGCGGCCAGCGACTCATTCACCGGAACGATCTCCAGCCGCTGGCCGGTGCGCCGGGTGAAGGCGGCATCGGCGACGTCGCCGATGCGCACCAGCGCCTTGACGTTGCGGCGGTAGCGCTCGCGCCCGGGCTTCGCGCTCATGCCCGTGCGCTCGCGCGCCGCCAGCACGGACAGCAGGCCCTCGTCGCGCAGGTAGGCATTGAACTTGTCGGCCTCCAGCACGATCGCGCTGGGATGCGTGTCCAGCGCGAACACGTAGCCGCCGGGACGCGCGATGCGGATGCTGTGCGCCACGATGGCGCCATCGGCCGGCACGCGCGCCAGCAGGTCGATGTTCGCCCCGGACGTCAGCATGCGAAAACGCGCGACGAGCGCGCGCGAGAAGGGCTGCGGATCGCCCTGGAAATCCACGCCCACGGCCAGCGCGAGCCGCAAGGGCGCGCCCGGCGGCGGCCGGAAGTCGTCCGGCAGCATCCAGAACTCGTGCCCTTGCGCCACGACCGCCGCGCAGCAAAGCGCAGCGGCCAGCCAGGCGCGCAACTTGCGCACCGCCCCGCTCAAGGAATGGGCTCGCTCGTCTCGCTGGTGGGCAGCACCACGTTGCCCAGCGCCACGGGCTCGCCCGTCGAGTTGGTGCCGTTGGCGATGAGGTCCTTGACGTAGGCGACCAGGCCCTCGACGCTTTGCAGCGCCGAGGAAGGAAGGTCGCTGCCGTTGCCGGTGCCGCCGTTGCCGGGCGGCGCGATGCAGCATTCGAGTCCGCCGCCGCCGCCGCCGCAGGCGGCCAGCAGTGCGCTGGCCGCGAGCACCGCCAGCGCCGATCGAAGGGATGTCTTCTTCATGGGCGCCTCGCGATCAAGGATAGGTGGTCCCGGCGGCCGCGGGAGGATTGAGGTTGCCCGGCAGCGGCGCGGTCAGGTAGGGGAAGGCCGTGCCGTAGTTGGCGGCGCTCTTGCGCACGCCGTCGGTGAAGGCCAGGCCACCCGCAGGCGCGTCGGCCGGCTTGCAGCCGACCTTGAGGCTGTCGTTCGCACCGGTCAGCACGCACAGGGCGCCCATCGCAACGCGCACCTCGACGTCGACGATGTCGTCGGCGGGACGCCGGCCGTTCGGGAAGCCTGCGTTGTCGCCGCCGGCCACGCCCAGCGGGTTCTGCGCAGCGGCCGCGGTGGGCGGCGTCGCGGTGTTCAGCCGCAGCATCTCGGAGGCCACCACGTTCTTCGGCTGGTTCAAGCCTTCCAGGCCCTTGAGGAACACCGTCACCAGGTCCGTGCGGGGGAAGTTGGTCGGCGCCTTGGCGGAGGGGAACAGGGATTCGATCAGGGCCGGCAGCGAAGGATTGGTCACGTAGTCGAGGAACTGCGCGTCGTCCTTGGGCTTGGAGGCGTTGAACTTGTCCTTGTCGGCCAGGCCGACCACCACCTCGTTCACCAGCGGCATGCCCAGGCGCGAGACCTGCGCCCAGGGGCCGCCTTCCTTGCTGGCTTTGCCGAGGCCGGTGGAGGGCTTGGCGTCCATCAGCCGCGCCTGCCGCACGCTGGCGGTGGTGAAGGCACCGATCACCGGGTCGGCGGTCGTGGTCACGCAGGCGATCGGCAGTTCCACCGCGATGGTGCTGACGTTCTTGCCTTCCAGGTCGTTGTTGTTGCCGCCGACCTCCGGGCCCAGCGGGTTCATGTTGAACAGGTCGAAGATCTTGCCGACCGCGATGTAGAAGGGCTCCTTGCGCTGGCCCACGAACACGCGGCCCGGGGCCGAGCAGCCCGGCAAGGCGACCGTGTAGATGTGCTGGTTGGCGTAGGCTGCATAGCCGCCGGGGAAGCTCTTCTCGCCGATGTTGTCCACCGGCTTGTCGAAGGCCGTGCCGCCCGTGGGCGTGACCGCGGAACGCGTGCCGGCGCGGCGGCCGCCGCGCACCAGGTCGACGGTGTAGGTCTCTCGCACGTTCAGCGTGGACGCATTGACGCCGCTGATGGGGCCGCTGTTGATGAGCGGAATCTTGGTGGCCTTGCCGCCCACCGTCAGCGCCGCGTCCTTGGACGTGTTGGTGAAGCGGAATTGCAGGCTGAGGTCTTCCTGCGCATCGCCGTTGTTGTCGATGTGGATCTCGTACAGCGCGTTCGGGTCGAACATGTAGAAGTTCGGCCCGCCTTGCGGATCCTGGAAGGGAATGTAGTTGGCGATGATGGTGACGTAGTCCTGCCGTCCCGTTTCGTAGCTGCGGAACATGTACAGGTCCGTCGCGTCGACCTGACGCTGCCCGGCGACGAAGGGCGCTTCGCGGTGGCTGGAGGCCATGACCGCCGCGCTGGAAGCGAGCCCGAGGACGAGCGAAGCCGTCCGCAGTGCCTGGCCGGCACCGCGAAGGCGGATGGGGGTGGAAAACATGACCTCTCCTGTCGCCGGCCGACGGGCGGGCGTGGAAGGGATACGAGGCGAACGCCTCTTTGGTTTGTAGGACGGGGCCGCGTGCTGTTCAAGAGCCCCCTTGCGGTCGTGGCTCAGCAGGAAGGCATGACGCTGGAGCGCATGCTCGGCTAGACTGCGCCGCCATGCCCCTCGTTCGCCCGCCCGCCAGCATCCGCTCACGCCTCGTGCTGCTGTTGCTGGCGCTCTGGGTGCCGGCGGTGATCGCCCTGGGCCTGCAGGCGCGGGCTGCCTATGAACGCGAGGAAAGCGCGGCCCGCGACGAACTGCGGCAGCAGGCCAACGCCCTCAGCTACGCCATGCAGGCGGAGCTCGATCGGCGCGTCAGCCTCGGCAAGGCGCTTGCGGCGCTGCCCTCGCTCAAGGCGCGTGACTTCGAAGCGTTCCTGCGCGAGGCCCGTCTGGCCGTCGAGGGGTCGGACGACGCGGTGCTGCTGGTCGACCGCGAACGCCAGTACGCCTACACCGCGCAGCCTGCGCCCTTGACCGTTGCGCGCCGGCCCGGCTCGCTGTTCGTCGAGCGCGGCATGGGCGTGTCCTTCGTCCTGAAAGGGCCGGTGTCCGGCAATCCCGCGATCGCGGTGCTGGTGCCCGAGGCCGGAGTGGCGACGCCGCAGTTCAACGTGGGCGTCACCTTCCTGCCCGCGCGGGTGCAGGAAGTCATCGCGCAGCAACCGTACCGCGCGAACGGCCTGGCCACGGTGCTCGACGCCCAGCTGCGCGTCATGGGCCGCAGCCGCGATGCGGAGCGCTACATGGGTGTGCAGCCCAGCAACGCGGAGCTGCGGGCGCTGGCGGCACGGCGCGGCAGCGGTTTCATGCGCACGGTCACGCTCGACGGCGTCGCCAGCCTCACCTACCTGGCGCCGCCCGGCCGCTTTGGCTGGTCGGCGGTGGTGGCCCTGCCGGAAGCGCAGCTGCAGGAGGCGGCGCAACGGCTGGCCGTGCGCGCGTCGCTGGTCTCCGCGCTGCTGCTGGCGCTCGGCCTGGGCCTGGCGGCCATGGCCGCGCGCAGCATCAGCCGGCCGGTGCGGGCCTTGAACCATGCGGCGGGCGAGCTGCTCGCGCAGCGCGTGCCGGAGCGCTTGCACACCGGCGTGGCGGAGGTGGACCAGGTGGGCGCCGTCCTGCACGGCGCCGGCGTGCGCGCACGCCACGCGGAGCAGGAGCTCGCCTTGGAAGTCGCGCGCGCGGTCGACGAAGCGCGCCAGGCCGAAGCGAGCCTGCTGGAGGCGCGCAAGCACGAAGCGATCGGCCGCCTCACCGGCGGCATCGCGCACGACTTCAACAACCTGCTGCAGACCATCAGCATGGGCTTGCAGGTCGTGTACCGGTCGGTGCCGGCAGGGCGCTATTCGCGTTCGCTGGAAGCCGCGATGGCTGCTTGCGGCAAGGCAGCCGACCAGGTCCGCCAGATGCTGGCCTTCGGGCGGACGCAGCAGCTGCGTCCGCAGGCCGTGGACCTGGCCGACCTGCTGCTGCGCACGCGCGAGCTGACCGGCAAGGCGCTGGGCGAACGCGTCGCGCTGCGCATCGACATCGACCCCGCGCTGCCTCCCTTGCATGCCGATCCGGTGCAGCTGGAACTGGCGCTGCTGAATCTCGTCTTCAATGCGCGGGACGCGATGCCGCAGGGCGGCACCGTGACCTTGCGCGCAGCGCAGGAAGCGCGAGCGTCCGACGGCGGCGGCGGCGACGGCGCGCCGCTGGTGCGCATCGACGTGGAGGACACCGGCCACGGCATGGACGCCGAGACGCTGGCGCGGGTTTTCGAGCCTTACTTCACCACCAAGCCCGTCGGCGCCGGCAGCGGGCTCGGGCTGCCGCAGGTGCAGGCCTTCGCCAGGCAGTCGGGTGGCGACGTGCGCATCACCAGCACGCTGGGGAACGGAACATGCGTCACGCTGCTGTTGCCGATGTCGCTTGCACGGGCCACGGCCGGCGAGTCGCCGGCGGTCGCGCGCGAACGCAAGCCGCGGCGCCCCTTGCGCGTGCTGATGGTGGAAGACGACGTGCTGGTCGCCTCGGTGGTGCCCGGTGCGCTGGAGCACGAAGGCCACCAGGTCACCTTGTGCCGAACTGCGGACGAAGCACGGGCGCTGCTGGAACAGCAAGACTGCGGGGCGGACGTGCTCTTCACCGACATCGTCATGCCGGGCACGATGACCGGCCTGGACCTGGTCGAATGGTGCCGCGTGCACTGCCCCAAGCTGCCGGCGCTGGTCGCGACCGGCTACAGCTCGCAGCCGCTGGGGGCGGCCAAGGTGTTGAACAAGCCGTACGCGGTCGACGATCTGCTCGATGCGCTGGAAGCCTGCGCGGCAAGCGCCGACCGCGCGCTCGATCCCTCGACTTGAGGTGGAGCATGGGTGGCGTGACGCCACCCCATCTCAGACGTCGATGTTCGCCGCCCGCAGCGCGTTCGTCTCGATGAAGTCGCGCCGCGGCTCGACCTCGTCGCCCATCAGCATGGTGAAGACGCGGTCGGCCTCGATCGCATCGTCGATCTGCACGCGCAGCAGGCGCCGCACGGTCGGGTCCATCGTCGTCTCCCACAGCTGCTGCGGGTTCATCTCGCCCAGTCCCTTGTAGCGCTGGCGGGAGGTGGCGCGCTCCCCTTCGGAGATCAGCCACTGCATCGCCTGGCGGAAGTCGCCGACCTTTTCTTCCTTCGCGCGCTCGCCCTCGCCGCGCATCACGCGCGCGCCTTCGCCGAGCAGCCCGCGGAAGGTGTTGGCCGCCTCGGCCAGCGCGGCGTAATCGGCGCCATGCACGAAGTCCTGCGTGATCACGCTCGACTTGATGTTGCCGTGATGGCGGCGCGAAATGCGCAGGATCGGCTTGTCGCTGCGGGCATCGAATTCCCCGGCAACTTCAGCCGGCGCGGCGTTGGTCAGCTTGTCGAGCTCGTGCAGCTTGGCCTGCAGCGCCAGGGCGCTCGCTTCCGCATCGGCAACGGTGTCGAGGTTCAGCGAAACGCCGTCGGCCACCGCGCGCAGCGCCTCGGCGTCCATGAAGCCGCCCAGGCGGTTGATGACGTTCTCCGCCACCTGGTGCTTGCGCGCCAGTTCGGCCAGGGTTTCGCCGGCGATCACGGTGTTGGCCGTGCCGCCCGTTTCCACCTTGGCGCCGGTCAGCGCGATGCGCAGCAGGAAGGTGTCGAGCTCGGAGCCGTCCTTCAGGTACAGCTCCTCCTTGCCGGCCTTCACCTTGTACAGCGGCGGCTGCGCGATGTAGATGTGCCCGCGCTCCACCAGCTCGGGCATCTGGCGGTAGAAGAACGTCAGCAGCAGCGTGCGGATGTGCGCGCCGTCGACGTCGGCGTCGGTCATGATGATGATGCGGTGGTAGCGCAACTTGGCGACGTCGAAGTCGTCGACGCCGCTCTTGCCGCTCTCGACCGCGGCCTTGCCGATGCCGGTGCCCAGCGCGGTGATCAGCGTGACGATTTCATTCGACGTCAGCAGCTTCTCGTAGCGCGCCTTCTCCACGTTCAGGATCTTGCCGCGCAGCGGCAGGATGGCCTGGAACTTCCGGTCGCGGCCCTGCTTGGCGCTGCCGCCGGCGGAGTCGCCCTCGACGATGTAGATCTCGCACAGGGCGGGATCCTTCTCCTGGCAGTCGGCCAGCTTGCCGGGCAGGCCCATGCCGTCCAGCACGCCCTTGCGGCGCGTCATCTCGCGGGCCTTGCGCGCGGCTTCACGGGCGCGGGCGGCTTCGATGATCTTGCCGACGATGATCTTGGCGTCGTTGGGACGCTCCTGCAGGAAGTCGTTCAGCTTGTTGGCCACCACGTCTTCGACCGGGCCGCGCACTTCGCTGGAGACCAGCTTGTCCTTGGTCTGGCTGGAGAACTTGGGCTCGGGCACCTTCACGCTCAGCACGCAGGTGAGGCCTTCGCGCATGTCGTCGCCGCTGATCTCGACCTTGGCCTTCTTGGCCAGCTCGTTCTCTTCGATGTACTTGTTGATGACGCGCGTCATCGCGGCACGCAGGCCGGTCAGGTGGGTGCCGCCGTCCCGCTGCGGGATGTTGTTGGTGAAGCAGAGCACCTGCTCGTTGTAGCCGCTGTTCCACTGCATCGCGACTTCGACGCCGATCATGGTCTGCTGGTCGCTCAGCTTCTCGCCCACCGCGTTGAAGGCGTTGGGGTGCAGCACCTGCTTGCCCTTGTTGACGAAGTCGACGAAGCCCTTCACGCCGCCGGCGCCGGCGAAGTCGTCTTCCTTGCCGGTGCGCTCGTCGAGCAGGCGGATGCGCACGCCGTTGTTCAGGAAGCTCAGCTCGCGCAGGCGCTTGGCCAGGATCTCATAGTGGAAATCGTTGTTTTCCTTGAAGATCTCGGTGTTGTCCGGCAGGAAGTGCACCTCGGTGCCGCGCTTGTCGGTGTCGCCCACGATGTGCATGGGGCGGATCAGGGCCTTCTCGCCCGTCTGCGGGTTGGCTTCCTCGTGCACTTCGCCGCTCTTCACCACGAAGCCGCGGCTGAATTCCAGCTCGTGCACCTTGCCGTCGCGGCGAACCACCACGCGCAGCATCTTGGAGAGTGCGTTGACGCAGCTCACGCCCACGCCGTGCAGGCCGCCCGAGACCTTGTAGCTGTTCTGGTTGAACTTGCCGCCGGCGTGCAGCTCGGTCAGCGCGATCTCGGTCGCCGAGCGCTTGGGCTCGTGCTTGTCGTCCCACTTGATGCCGGTGGGGATGCCGCGGCCGTTGTCGGTGACGCTGATCGAGTTGTCGGTGTGGATGGTGACGACGATGTCGTCGCAGTGGCCGGCCAGCGCCTCGTCGATCGAGTTGTCGACCACCTCGAACACCAGGTGGTGCAGGCCGGTGCCGTCGCTGGTGTCGCCGATGTACATGCCCGGGCGCTTGCGCACCGCTTCCAGGCCTTCGAGGATCTGGATGGAGCTCGCCCCGTACGCATCCCCGCTCGGCACCGGCGCGCCGGTGGCCGTGAACTTGGGGGCTTCGCCGTCGCCGAGCGGCGCGGGGGGAGTGATGTCTTGAGCCATAACCTGCTTTGTTTCAACTTGACCTTGTCATCCCGGGCTTGACCCGGGATCCATCTCCCGCGGCCGTTCCAGCAGCTGGGGATGGATTGCGGGCCAAGCCCGCAATGACATGCTGGGGGCGGGGTGCCCCCCCTCAGATGCGCATCGGCATCACGACGTACTTGAAGCTCGCGTTCTCGGGAATCGTGATCAGGGCGGAGCTGTTGGCGTCCGCCAGTTCCATCTTCACCATGTCCTGGTCCATGTTGGCCAGGGCGTCGATCAGGTACGTGACGTTGAAGCCGATCTCGATGGCGTCGCCGCCGTAGTCGATGTCGAGCTCGTCGACGGCCTCTTCCTGCTCGGCGTTGTTGCTCGCGACGCGCAAGGTGCCCGGCTCCACGTTGAGGCGCACGCCCTTGAACTTCTCGCTGGTCAGGATCGCGGTGCGCTGCAGGCTGGCCAGCAGCGGCGCGCGGCCCAGCGTGATGCTGTTCTTGTGGTTCTTGGGGATCACGCGGTTGTAGTCGGGGAACTTGCCCTCGACCAGCTTGGTGACGAACTCCATGCCGCCGAACGCGAACTTGGCCTGGTTGTTGGCGAACTGCATCTCGATGGCACCTTCGGCATCGGACAGCAGGCGCTGCAGTTCCAGCACGGTCTTGCGCGGCAGGATCACTTCCTGGCGCGGCACTTCCACGTCGAGCATGGCGCTGGCAAAGGCCAGGCGGTGGCCGTCGGTGGCCACCAGCGAGAGCTGCTTGCCTTCGGCGACGAACAGGATGCCGTTCAGGTAATAGCGGATGTCGTGCACGGCCATCGCGAAGCTCACCTGGTTCAGCAGGTCCTTCAGCGCCTTCTGCGGCACGTTGAACTTGGGGCCGAAGCTCGGGGCTTCCTGCACCAACGGGAAGTCTTCGGCCGGCAGCGTCTGCAGCGTGAACTTGCTCTTGCCGCCCTTGAGGATCAACTTGCTCTGGCTGGATTCCAGGCTCACCGTCTGGTCGCTGGGCATCGTGCGCAGGATGTCGATCAGCTTGCGAGCGCCCACGGTGGTGGTGAAGTTGCCGGCGTCCCCGTCCATGTCGGCGGTGGTGCGGATCTGGATCTCGAGGTCGCTGGTGGTGAACTGGATGTTGCCGGCCGTCTTGCGCAGCAGCACATTGGCCAGGATCGGCAGCGTGTGCCGCTTCTCGACGATGCCTGCCACCGACTGCAGGACCGAGAGCAGTTTTTCTTGCGTTGCCTTCAGGACGATCATGTCTTCCTCTTCTCTTGATTCAGGCGGTCAATCCGCCATTTTCGCTTATTTTTCAAGCACTTACCCTGGCCGGGCTCAACCCTTCAGGGTCTGTTCGAGCACGTGCAGCTGCTGGTTCAATTCGGTCACGTTCTGCCGCTCCGCCGAGATCTTGCGCACCGCGTGCAGCACCGTCGTGTGGTCGCGGCCGCCGAACAGTTCGCCGATCTCGGGCAGGCTCTTTTGCGTGAGTTCCTTGGCCAGGTACATCGCGATCTGGCGCGGGCGGGCGATCGAGGCCGGGCGCTTCTTGCTGTACATGTCGGCGACCTTGATCTTGTAGTAGTCGGCCACCGTCTTCTGGATGTTCTCCACGCTGATCTGCCGGTTCTGGATCGACAGCAGGTCGCGCAGCGCTTCGCGTGCCAGCTGGATCGAGATCTCTTTCTGGTTGAAACGCGAATACGCCAGGATCTTGCGCAGCGCGCCTTCGAGCTCGCGCACGTTGGAACGCACGTTCTTCGCCACGAAGAAGGCCACTTCCTCCGGCATCTCGGTGCCTTCGGAGCGCGCCTTGTTGATCAGGATGGCCACCCGCATTTCCAGCTCGGGCGGCTCGATGGCGACCGTGAGGCCGGAATCGAAGCGCGAGACCAGGCGCTCGTGGATGTCCGCCAGGCCCTTCGGATAGGTGTCCGAGGTCATGACGATGTGGCTCTTCTTGGCCAGCAGCGCCTCGAAGGCGTTGAAGAACTCCTCCTGCGTGCGGTCCTTGTTGGCGAAGAACTGGACGTCGTCGATCAGCAGCAGGTCGAGCGAGTGGTAGCGCTCCTTGAACTCGTCGAAGGTCTTGCGCTGGTAGGCCTTGACCACGTCCGACACGAACTGTTCGGCATGGATGTACAGGACCTTGGAGCCCGGTTTATCGGCCAGCAGCTTGTTTCCGACGGCATGCACAAGGTGGGTTTTCCCCAGGCCGACGCCACCGTAGATGAACAAGGGGTTGTACAGGTGGCCGGGCGTGCCCGACACATGCATGGCCGCGGCCCGCGCCATGCGGTTGGCGGTGCCCTCGACCAGGGTGTCGAAGGTCAGTGCCGTGTTCAACCGGGTCTTGAAGGCGGCCGGGCCGGCATCTTCTTCCACCTCGGCCGGTTCGGACAGCGGCACGTTGGCCGCGGCGGCCGGCGCCGGGTAGACGCGTGCCGTGTTGTCCCGTGGAGTGATCGCTAACTCGAGCTGCACGGGTTGCCCATAGAGCTTTTCCAGGACGGCGGCGATCTTGCCGGCGTACTGCGCGCGCACCCAATCGAGCTTGAATCGGTTGGCGACGAACAGCGTAACCCGTGAAAAATCCTCGCTCACCTGGGCCACCAGGGGCTTGATCCAGGTGCTGAATTGCTGGTCGGGCAGCTCCTGCGCTAGCTGGTCGACGCACGCCTGCCAGAGGCTGTCGCCCGCGCCCAGGCTCGCCGTGGCGGCCAGCCTGTTGTGTTGCCCCTCGCTCATGTGCCCCGTCGCTCCTGTGGATTAGTTTTGTCGCGCGAAACGGCGCATTCTAGTTGACGCACAGCATATCCACAAAGACGGTTGCGGCATGAGAACATGCTTCCTCAGGTGCCGTGCAATAGGTCCGCGAATAGACCCGTGTTTGCCCGGGAGCGGCTTTTGGCCGATAATGCCGGGTTTTCCGAGAAGCAACATGAAACGCACCTACCAACCCTCCAAAGTGCGCCGCGCGCGTACCCACGGCTTCCTGGTCCGCATGAAGACCCGTGGCGGCCGTGCCGTCATCAACGCCCGCCGCGCCAAGGGCCGCAAGCGCCTGGCTGCCTGATCGCCACGCGCCCGCCAGCGCAGCCTGCGCTTGCCTCGCGTTCCGTGCAGCGGCTCAAGACCCGGGCACAGTTCGAGGCGGCCATGGCCGGTGGCACCATCTCCAGGACGCCGCACTTCGTGCTGCATCGTTGCAGCCTCGATGCGCTCTCGGCGTCCCCCCGGCCGCCATCGGAGCAGCCCGGACCCGCAGGGTCCCTTCCTGTATCGGCCAAGGGCCGCGGGTCCGCAGGACCCACGGCCCTGTTTGTCGTTGCCGATCAACCGTGGATCGGCGCGGTGGTGCCCAAGCGCTGGGCCAAGCGGGCCGTCACCCGCAATGGCATCAAGCGGCAGATCTACAGCGTGAGCTCGGCTTTCGAAGCCCGCCTCCCCGTCGCCGCCCTCGTGGTGCGGCTGCGGACGGACTTCGCGCGCAAGGAATTCCCCAGCGCCTGGAGCGATGCGTTGAAGTCCGTCGTGCGCGCCGAGTTGCAGCAGCTGTTCGAGCGCGTGAAGGCATGAAGCAGCTGCTGATCGCCATCGTCAAGGGCTACCGCCTGGTGCTCTCGCCCTGGCTCGGCTCGGCCTGCCGCTTCACGCCCACCTGCTCGGTGTATTCGCTGGAGGCGCTGCAGCGCCATGGCGCCGCCGCCGGCGCCTATCTCACGGTGGCGCGCATCGCGCGCTGCCATCCCTGGTGCGCCGGCGGGCTCGACCCCGTGCCCGCCGTTCCGCCGCGGCTGTTCAGCCGCTGGGCCGACGTGCCCGTTCAAGAAAAGAAGCTTCCATGACCGACATCCGCCGCACCATCCTCTGGGTGATCTTCGGCTTTTCCATGGTGATGCTGTGGGACCAATGGCAGGTCTACAACGGCAAGCCGGCGACCTTCTTCCCGAGCGCCAAGCCGGCCGCCACCGCCACGGCGACCACGCCCAGCGGCGCCGCCAGCGTGCCCGCGCCGATCGCCGGCGCGCCGGGCGCCGTGCCTGCCGCCAACACCGTGCCGGGCGCCGTGCCCGCCACGGGCGCCGCGCCGGCCGTGCCGCGCGAGCGCTTCAGCGTCACCACCGACCTGATGCGCGTCACCTTCGACAGCGAAGGCGGCCAGGTCGTGAAGACCGAATTCCTCAAGATCCGCGGCGACAAGGACACCCCCACCTTCACGCTGATGGACCAGAGCGGTGGACGCATCTACGTGGCGCAAAGCGGCCTGATCGGCGGCGACTTCCCGAACCACAAGACGGTGATGACCGTGCTGCCGGGCGACCGCAACCTGAAGGACGGCGCCAACGACCTGGTGGTCAAGTTCGAGTCGCCGGTGCAAGGCGGCGTGAAGCTGGTCAAGACCTACACCCTGCATCGCGGCGTCTACGACATCGGCGTGAAGCATGAAGTGGTGAACACGGGCACGACGCCGGTGTCGCCGCAGGTCTACCTGCAACTGGTGCGCGACGGCACCGATGCCACCGGCTCCTCGTCCTTCTATTCCACCTTCACCGGCCCGGCGGTCTACACCGAGGCCAAGAAGTTCCACAAGGTGGAGTTCAAGGACATCGAGAAGGGCAAGGCCGAAGTCGACAAGAGCTCGGACAACGGCTACGTCGCGATGGTGCAGCACTACTTCGTCAGCGCCTGGATCCTGGGCCAGGGCGTGAAGCGCGACAACTTCGTGCGCAAGGTCGACGAGAACCAGTACGCCGTGGGCATGATCGCGCCGGTGACGGTGCCGCCCGGCGCCACCGTGGCCGTCGATGCCAAGCTGTACTCCGGCCCGGAAGAAGAGAAGAAGCTCGAAGCGCTGGCGCCCGGCCTGGACCTGGTGAAGGACTACGGCTGGCTGACCATCCTGGCCAAGCCCCTGTACTGGCTGCTGAACCAGCTGCACTCCTTCATCGGCAACTGGGGCTGGTCGATCATGGCGCTGGTGCTGCTGATCAAGATCGCCTTCTACTGGCTGCAGGCCAAGGGCTACGAGAGCATGGCCAAGATGAAGGCCGTGAACCCGAAGGTCATGGCCATGCGCGAGCGCTACAAGGACAACCCGCAGCAGATGCAGCAGGAGATGATGCGCATCTACAAGGAGGAGAAGGTCAACCCGCTGGGCGGCTGCCTGCCGATCTTCATCCAGATCCCGGTGTTCATCGCGCTGTACTGGGTGCTGCTGTCCTCGATCGAGATGCGCAATGCGCCCTGGATCGGCTGGATCCACGACCTGTCGACGCCCGACCCCTACTTCATCCTGCCGGCCGTGATGACGCTGTCGTCGCTGCTGCAGACCGCGCTGAACCCGGTGCCGCCGGACCCGATGCAGGCCAAGATGATGTGGATCATGCCGCTGGCGTTCTCGGTGATGTTCTTCTTCTTCCCGGCCGGCCTGGTGCTGTACTGGATCACCAACAACGTGCTGTCGATCGCGCAGCAGTGGCTGATCAACGTGCGCATGGGCGTGCCGCCGGAGTTCAACCTGCCGAAGTTCAAATGACCCTCCCACGGGCGCGCAGCGCTCATCGGAGGGTCATCCCAGCGCAGGCTGGGATCCAGAGAGGCCGCGCAAGCGGCCTTTTCTCTTTGGCGAACGCCCTGGATTCCCGCCTCCGCGGGAATGACATACTCGTTCCATGCTCGCCCGCCTCGACCAGCCCATCGCCGCCATAGCCACTGCCCCCGGCCGCGGCGCGGTGGGGATCGTGCGCGTCTCGGCGCGCGATGTGCGGCCCATCATCGCTGCGGTCTGCGGCCGTGAACTGAAGCCACGCGAGGCGACCTACCTGCCTTTTCGCGCGGCCGACGGCGGCATCCTCGACCAGGGCCTGGCCATCCACTTCCCCGCGCCGCATTCGTACACCGGCGAGGACGTGCTGGAGCTGCAGGCGCACGGCGGCACGGTGGTGCTGCAGCTGCTGCTGGCGCGCTGCCTCGAAGCCGGCGCTGCGATTTCGACCCGCGTGGCCGAACCCGGCGAGTTCACGCAACGGGCCTTCCTCAACGGCAAGCTGGACCTGGCGCAAGCCGAGGCGATCGCCGACCTGATCGATGCCAGCACCGAAGCGGCCGCGCGCAGCGCGACGCGTTCGCTCGCCGGCGAGTTCTCGCGCGAGGTGCACACGCTGCGCGATGCGCTGGTCAACCTGCGCATGCTGGTGGAGGCCACGCTCGATTTCCCCGAAGAAGAGATCGACTTCCTGCAGAAGGCCGACGCGGTCGGGCAGCTGGAACGTTTGCAACTCAGGCTGGGCGAAGTGATGCAGCGCGCGCGCCAGGGCGCCTTGCTGCGCGAGGGCCTGCACGTGGTGATCGCCGGCCAGCCCAACGCGGGCAAGAGCTCGCTGCTGAACGCCCTGGCCGGCGCCGAACTCGCGATCGTCACGCCGATCCCCGGCACCACGCGCGACGTCGTGCGGCAGACCATCCAGATCGAAGGCGTGCCGCTGCACGTGGTGGACACGGCCGGCCTGCGCGAGGGCGCGGACCAGGTGGAGCAGATCGGCATAGCGCGCGCCTGGGGGCAGATCGAGAAGGCGGATGCGGTGGTGTTCCTGCACGACCTGACGCGCGCCGAATCGCGCGAGTACCGCGAAGCGGATGATGCGATCCGCGCGAAGCTGCCGGAAGACGTGCCTGTGATCGACGTCTGGAACAAATCCGACGTGATCCCCGCGCAGGCGGGAACCCAGGGCTTCCTGAAGCTCTCCGCCAAGACCGGCGCCGGCCTCGACGAGCTGCGCAAGCAGCTGCTCGACATCGCCGGTTACCAGGCCGCGCCCGAAGGCGTCTTCATCGCCCGCGAGCGCCACCTGCATGCACTGCGCCGCGTCGGCGCGCACCTGATGGAAGCCGCGGGCCTGCTGGCGCGCCAGGCCCAGGCGCTGGACCTGCTCGCGGAAGAGCTGCGCCTCGCGCAGAACGCGCTCAGCGAAATCACCGGCGAGTTCAGCGCCGATGACCTGCTGGGCGTGATCTTCAGCCGCTTCTGCATCGGCAAATAGAGGGGTTTCCGGCCGCCGGCCGCCGTCCTATGCTGTGACCCCAGCTTCGGAGGTCGCCATGGACGCATTCAAGGTCATCCTGCCCGACAACAGAACCTTTGCCGAGTACCGCGGCAAGCTCAAGGCACTCGCGGGCGAAAGCCTCGACGTGGGCGTGGAGCAGGTGGGCGTGCGCGAAGGCATCGTCCGCGGCCACGTGGTGGATTACCTGCTGCAGCAGAACCCGGGCAAGAGCGTCGACGACCTGCTGGTGCGCAAGGCCGGCGCCAATCGCTGCGAATCCATCACCGACCTCGAGGCCGATGTCCTCTACCGCCAGCGGATCGCCGAAGACCTGGAGCCGCGCGAAGTGGTCGCCGTGCCCGCCGCCGCCGGTGGCCGCGCGTGGCACCTCGAAGCGGTCAACGTGCGCGCGGCCTGGCAGCAGGTGGGCGGCCCCGACGCCATCGACTGGGGCGGCATCCGGGTCGGCCAGATCGACACCGGCTACACGCGCCACGCCGCCTACGGCTTTCCCAACGCGAGCTGGATCGCGCAGGCCGACTGCCGCACCTTCGAACCCTTCCCCATCACCACGCCCGGCGTCGACCCCATGCCTTTCGGCGCGGTCTCCAAGGGCCACGGCACGCGCATAGGCGCCACCATCTCGGGCTGCTTCGACTTGCCCGACGGCTTCCGGTACCGCGGCATCGCGCCCAAGGTGCCGCACGTGGTGGTGCGCATCACCGACTCGGTGGCCATCAACACGCGGCAGGCGGAATTCATCCAGGCGCTCGATTACCTCGTCGCGGAAGCGAAGGTGAGCGTCATCAACATCAGCCTCGGCATGTTCCCGCCGCAAGCGTCGCCCGATGTGCGCAATGCGATGGCGCGTGCGCGCAGTGCGGGCGTGATCGTGGTCTGCGCGGCGGGCAACGGCGTCAACGAGGTCGTCGTGCCGGCCGCGCTCGACACCGCGATCGCCGTCGCGGGCACCACTTTCCAGAGCCTGCCCTGGAACGGCAGTTCCTTCGGACCGCAAGTCGCCTTCAGCGCGCCCGCGGCGGGCATCTTCCGCGCCAATCCGCAGCGCAACGGCGTCGGCAAGGATTTCGCCGATGGCGGGGACGGCACGTCGTACGCCACCGCCATCACCACCGGCGCCGCCGCCTTGTGGCTGCTGCGCTGGGGTCCGCAGATCGCCGCGATGTACGGGCCGGGCTCGGCGCGCGTCGAAGCGTTCCGGCAAGCGGCGATGGACACCGCGCGCCGGCCGCCCGGCTGGCAGCCCACGCCCTTCGGCGCCGGCATCCTCGACATCGGCGTGCTGTGCACCGATGCCGCACGCGCCTTGCCGACGATGTCGCTGGTGCCCGTGCCATGGGCCATCGCAGCCACGCCGGGCGCGATCGCATAGCAAGGCTGGCGACCGCTGATCCGCGCGGCGCGACCGCTTGTCCGCGCCGCGGGTTACACCGGCGTCGCGCCGGTATCTCGTGTAATCGGTCGCTAACAAAGCTTGTGCCCCTGCGGGCGGGCACGTACTGTTCGCTCGCATGAACGCCCCGCTTCGCACCCCCATCCACTTCGACGTCCAGGGCCTCGTGCACGCCAGCGCGCACAACCAGTCGATGGACGCGTTCCACCCGCAGCTCACCCCCAAGCAGTGGGAGCTGTTCGGCACCTACTTGCAGCCCTTCGCGCTGCAGCAGGGCCAGGTGCTGATCCAGCAGAACGCCACCGACCGCACGGTGTACTTCGTCGAGTCGGGACAGCTGACCGTGCACTACGAAGACGACAAGGGCCGCCTGCGGCTCGCGACGGTGGACGCGGGCTCCGCCGTCGGTGAAGGCGCTTTCTTCAGCCGCAACCCGCGCAGTGCGACGGTGCAGGCGGCCAGCGTGTGCAAGATCTGGACGCTGACGCCGATCCGCTTCACCGAGCTCACCAACCGGCAGCCCGCGCTGGCGGTGGAGATCGCGATGGCCCTCGGCGCGCTGGTGTCGCGCCGCCTGAGCAACAAGCCCAAGCGCATCGCGGTCACCTGAGCGCAAACGCAACACGCAGGCTCGCAGGACCCTCGTTCGTGACAAAAGCCCGCCACGCAGTACAACGCGTTTCCTACACTGGAATCGCGGCCCTCCAACTCCCAGAACCACGCCGCCGGAAAGACCAAGATGTCCCTGTTTGACTGGTTCGCTCCCAGGAAGAAGCACGAGCCCGCCGCCTCCGTGATGCCCAGCTCCGGACTTTCGCGCCTGGACTCCACGCGTCCCTTCAACGCACCGCGCCAGGCCGGCACGGCCCAGCCCGCCAACAAGAAGCAGGAACGCATGGCGCGCCGCGAGCTGCTCTATGCGGTGGTGCGCGAGGCGATGGTGCGCGCGGGTGTGCTGTCGTCGACGTACAAGTTCAAGGTGCTGTCGCTCGACACGCGCGGCCGCCAGTTCATGGTGATGGTCGACCTGGCGCAGGGCGCCAACAGCGACACCGCGCGGCTGGCCGAGATCGAGGCGATGGTCGCGCAGGGCGCCAAGCAGCGCTACGACATCCTGGTGACCGCGGTCTACTGGCGCTCGAACGAACACGTGGCGGTGGGCGACCCGGCGCCGCGCGTGCAGCAGCCGGCAGCGCCGGCGCCGCAGGCACCCCAGGCCCAGCCACGCGCGCAGCGGCCCGCTGTCTCACGGCCGGCGGAGTTGCACGCGGCAACGGGACCGGCGCCGGAAGAAGTGATTGCCTTCAAGCGCGCCCTGGCCGCCAGCACGCGCGGCGAGGCGGCGTTGGCCACCGCGAATCCGACCGGCAAGCAAAGCTACACGCTGCTGACGGGGTTCGAGGACACCGAGATGGCCAGCGGCGGCCAGGACAGCCAGTTGAGCGGCACGCAGTACGGCGAGTTGCGCTGAGCGGGCTCAGTGCCCGCCGAAGTGGACGAACGTGAAGACGTCGAGTCCACCTTCGCGCAAGCGCTGCGATCCCCCCAGCTCCGGCAGGTCGACGATCGCCACGCCTTCCATCACCGTCGCGCCCAGCTTCTCCAGCAGCTTCTTGCCGGCCATCATGGTGCCGCCGGTGGCGATCAGGTCGTCCACCAGCAGCACGCGCTGGCCCGCCTGCACCGCGTCGGTGTGCAGTTCCACCGTCGCACTGCCGTACTCCAGCTCATAGGTCTCTTCCACCGTCGTGAAGGGCAGCTTGCCCTTCTTGCGGATCGGCACGAAGCCCACCCCCAGTTCGTACGCGACCACGGAGCCGAGGATGAAGCCGCGCGCGTCGAGGCCCGCGACCACGTCGGGCCGGCGCTCCATGTAGCGATGAACGAAGGCGTCGATGAGCACGCGGAAGGTGCGCGGGTCCTGCAGCAGCGGCGTGATGTCGCGGAACTGCACGCCGGGCGAGGGCCAGTCCGGCACGGTGCGGATGCGGCTGCGCAGGAATTCGCCCACGCGGGCGTTGAAGTCGTCGTCGTTCTTCATGGGGTTCGTCATCCTTGCAGCAGCAGTTCCTCGGCCATCGCCAGCGTTTCCGGCCGGCCGGAGAGCACGAGCGTATCGCCATCCTGCAGCGCCGGGTCGCTGGCCGTGTCGACCAGGTGGCCGTTGGCGCGGCGCAGGCTGACCACGCGCACGCCCTGCTGTGGCAGCGCGAAGGTGCTCAGCACGCGGCCCACGCCCCCGGCATCGCCGGTGAGGGTGAGCGTCGATAGCCGTTCCTGCTCCACTTCCTGCGCCGTGCTGTCGTCGGCGCCGTGGAAGTAGCCGCGCAGCAGGTTGTAGCGCGCGTCGCGCTGGTCCTGCACCACGCGGATCACGCGCCGCATCGGCACGCCCACCAGCGCCAGTGCATGGCTGGCCAGCATCAAGGAGCTTTCCAATGTCTCCGGCACCACCTCGGTGGCGCCGGCGGCCATCAGCTTCTCGAGGTCGAAGTCGTCCTGCGTGCGCACGATCACCGGCACCTGCGGCGCATGCGCGCGGGCCTTGTCCAAAACCTTCATCGCTCCTGGCACGTCGAGGTAGGTGATGACGACGGCGGACGCGCGGGCCAGGCCCGCGGCCATCAGCGCCTGCAGCCGCGCGGCGTCGCCGAACACCACCGAGTCGCCGGCGGCCGCGGCCTGGCGCACGCGGTCGGGGTCCAGGTCCAGCGCCATGTAAGGAATGTTTTCCTGCTCCAGCATGCGCGCCAGGTTCTGGCCGCAGCGGCCGTAGCCGCAGATGATCACGTGCTTGCTGGTGTTGATCGACTTGCGCGCGATGTTGGTCATCTGCAGCGACTGCAGCATCCATTCGCTCGCCACCAGCTTCATCACCAGCCGGTTGCTCCACTGGATGATGAAGGGCGTAGCCAGCATCGACAGCACCATGCTGGCCAGGATCGGGTTCAGCAGGCGCGGCGGGATCAGCTGCTGCTCCTGCGCCAGCGTGAGCAGCACGAAGCCGAACTCGCCGGCCTGCGCGAGATAGAGGCCCGTGCGCAGCGACACGCCGGCGGAGGCGCCGAAGCCGCGCGCCAGCAGCGTCACCAGCACCAGCTTGAACAGCACCGGCGCCGACACCAGCAGCAGCACCAGCTGCCAGCGCTCGAACACCGGGCGCCAATCGAGCAGCATGCCCAGCGTGATGAAGAACAGGCCGAGCAGCACGTCGTGGAAAGGCCGGATGTCGGCTTCCACCTGATGCTTGTATTCGGTCTCGGAAATCAGGATGCCGGCGATGAAGGCGCCCAGCGCCAGCGAAAGTCCCGCCGCTTCGGTCATCCAGGCCAGGCCCAGCGTCACCAGCAGCAGGTTCAGCACGAACAGCTCTTCGCTCTTGCGCCGGGCCACCAGCGTCAGCCACCAGCGCATCAGGCGCTGCCCGCCCGCCAGCAGCAGCGTGATCAGCGCGGCGGCCTTCAGCAGCGCGAAGCCGATCTCCCGGAACAGCACTTCGGGCGGACTGCCCAGGGCCGGGATCAGCACCAGCAAGGGCACCACGGCCAGGTCCTGGAACAGCAGCACGCCGATCACGCGCTTGCCGTGCTCGGACTCCAGCTCCAGCCGCTCGGACATCATCTTCACCACGATGGCCGTGCTGCTCATGGCCAGCGCACCCGACAAGGCCAGCGCCGTCTGCCAGCTCAGGCGCCAGGACGGCGGCAGCCAGGGCGCCAGCAGCAGCGGGCCGAAGGTGCCGACCGCGATGGTCAGCAGCACCTGCGACATGCCCAGGCCGAACACATGGGTGCGCATGGCGCGCAGCTTGGAGAGGTTGAACTCCAGGCCGATCACGAACATCAGGAACACCACGCCGAACTCGCCCAGGTGGCGCACGCTGGCCGTGTCCTCGGCCAGGGCCAGCGCATTCGGCCCGATCAGCACCCCCACCGTCAGGTAGCCGAGCATCGGCGGCAGCTTGAGCGAGCGGAACAGCACCACCGCGGCCACGGCGGCCACCAGGTAGACGAGTGCGAGCTCCAGGGAGGACATCGACATATCCTATCCGCCCCGATCAGCAGGGCCGCCTAAAATCGCCGGATGCCCTCCGCCAGCCTGCCGATGCCCCTCGAGGCGTCCCTCCCCCCTTCCGGTTTCGACCGGGTCCGCGCGCTGCAACTGGCGCGCGAGACCTTCGACATCGAGGCCGAGGCCGTCCTGGGCCTGAAGCAGCGCGTGGGCGACAGCTTCGCCAGCGCCGTGCAGGTCATGCTGGACGTGCGCGGGCGCGTGGTCGTGATGGGCATGGGCAAGAGCGGCCACGTGGGCCGCAAGGTGGCCGCCACCCTGGCCTCCACCGGCACGCCGGCCATGTTCGTCCATCCGGCCGAGGCCAGCCACGGCGACCTGGGCATGATCAAGCCGGTCGACCTGGTGCTGCTCATCTCGAACGGTGGCGAAAGCGACGAGATCACCGCCATCCTGCCGGTGCTCAAGCGCCTGGGCACGCCCATCGTCGCCATGACCGGCAACCTCAAGTCCAGCCTCGCGCAGCACGCCGACTTCGTGCTGGACTGCGGCGTGGCCAAGGAAGCCTGTCCGCTCAACCTGGCGCCGACGGCCAGCACCACGGCGCAACTGGCCATGGGCGATGCACTGGCGGTCGCACTGCTCGACGCGCGCGGCTTCAAGGCCGAGGACTTCGCCCGTTCGCACCCGGGCGGCGCCCTGGGCCGCAAGCTGCTGACGCACCTGAGCGACCTCATGCGCAGCGGCGACGCCGTGCCGCGCGTGTTGCCCGATGCCAGCTTCCCGACGCTGATGCGCGAGATGAGCGCCAAGGGCCTGGGCGCCTCGGCGGTGGTCGACGACGCCGGCCGCGTGCTGGGCATCTTCACCGACGGCGACCTGCGCCGCCTGATCGAAAAGGGCATCGACCTGCGCGCCATGAAGGCGCGCGACGTGATGCACCCGGGGCCGCGCACCATCCGCAAGGACGCCCTGGCGGCGGAAGCGGCGCAGATGATGGAGCAGTACCGCATCACCAGCGTGCTGGTCGTCGACGCCGACGGCATCCTCTGCGGCGCCATCAACAGCAACGACCTGATGCGGGCCAAGGTCATCTGATGCCGGGACCGGTTCTCAGCTTCGCGCCCGAGCTGCTGCTCGCCGCGCAAGGGATCAAGATCGCCTTCTTCGATGTCGACGGCGTCATGACCGATGGCAGCCTGCTGTTCACCGAGCACGGCGAAACCATCAAGCGCTTCAACATCCTCGATGGCCTGGGGCTCAAGCTGCTGCAGCGCGCCGGCATCACGCCGGCCGTGATCACCGGCCGCGACTCCGCGCCGCTGCGCAAGCGGCTGGAGGCACTGGGCGTGAGCCAGGTCCACTACGGCACCGAAGACAAGCGCCCCGCCGCCGAGAAAGTGCTGGCCTCGCTGGGCCTGGACTGGTCGCAGGCGGCCGCCATGGGCGACGACTGGCCCGACCTGCCCGTGCTGCGCCGCTGCGCGCTGCCGGTGGCGCCGCCGAACGCGCATGCCGAAGTGCGCGGCATCGCGCGCTACGTCACGCAGGCGGCTGCCGGCCAAGGCGCCGCGCGCGAGTTCTGCGACCTGCTGCTGGTGGCGAGCGGGCAATACGCGAAGCTGCTGGAGGAATACCGGTGACGCCCCGCCCTTATGCGCGCGCCTTCGACCGCCTCAGCATCTACCTGCCGGTCATCCTGATGGGCGTGCTGGCGCTGGGCACCTACTGGCTGGCGCGCAGCACGCCGGCGGCGCCCAAGGCGACGGCCAAGGCGGCGCCGACGCACGAGCCCGACTATTTCCTGCGCGGCTTCTCGGTGAAGACCTTCGACCCGGCCGGCCGCATGAAGAGCGAGCTGAACGGCGCCGAAGCGCATCACTTCCCGGACACCGACACCACCGAGATCACCAAGCCGCGCATGCGCAGCTACAACGAGCATGGCGCCTTGACGCTGGCCACGGCGGACCGCGCGCTCAGCAACGCCGACGGCTCGGAAGTGCAGCTGTTCGGCCATGCGGTGGTCACGCGCGAGGGCAACGACGCGCAGGGCAAGCCGCAGCCGAAGCTGGAGATCCGCAGCGATTTCCTGCACGTCTTCGCCAACAGCGAGAAGTTGAAGACCAACAAGCCGGTCACGCTCAAGCGCGGCGACGACGTGTTCGAGGGCGACAGCCTGGACTACGACAACCTGAACCGCGTGATGCAGCTCAATGGCCGGGTGAAGGGCGTGATCACGCCCAGGCCCGGCGTGCAGTGAGCATGGACCGCCTGGCCTTCATCACCGGCGCGTCCAGCGGCATCGGCCAGGCCCTGGCCTGGCGCTACCACCAGGCCGGCTGGCGGCTCGCGCTGGTGGCGCGGCGCAGCGACGAGATCGCGGCGTGGGCCAAGGCGCAAGGCATTCCGCCCGAACGCTGGCGGGTCTACGGCGCCGATGTTGCCGACACCGACAGCATCGTCGCCGCGGGCCAGGCCTGCATCGCGCAGCAGGGCCTGCCCGACGTGGTGATCGCCAACGCCGGCATCAGCCTGGGCGTGGACACGGCGGAACGCGAGGACATCGACGTCATCGCGCGTACCTTCGCCACCAACAACGTGGGCCTGGCCGCCACGTTCCATCCTTTCGTGAAGGCGATGCGCGCGCGCGGCAGCGGCCGGCTGGTGGGCATCGCCAGCGTCGCCGCGATCCGCGGCCTGCCCGGACACGGCGCTTATTGCGCCAGCAAGGCCGCGGTGGTGAGCTATTGCGAGAGCCTGCGCGGCGAGCTGCGCGGCACCGGCGTGCAGGTGGTGACGATCGCCCCGGGCTACGTGGATACGCCGCTGACGCAGCAGAACCGCTACGGCATGCCTTTCCTGATGCAGGCGCCCGACTTCGCCGATGCGGCCTTCCGCGCCATCGAGGGCGGGGTGAGCTACCGCGTGATCCCTTGGCAGATGGGCGTGGTGGCCAAGCTGCTGCGCCTGTTGCCGAACGCGGTGTTCGACCGGGCCTTGAGCGGGCGGGCGCGCAAGCATCGCGCCAAGGGCTGACGCCAAAGCAAAAGCGGCCCGCAGGCCGCTTTCTTCTGGGGCAGGGGCGCTCAGTAGTTGTTGCCGCCGCCGCCGCCATAACCGCCGCCGCCGCCGCCACCCCCACGGCCGCCACCGCCACGTGGGCCGGCGCCATACGGGCTGCGAAAGCCGCCGTCCTGGCCGCCACCACCGCCGCCGCGGCGATCGCCGCCGCCACCGCCGCCGCCATAGCCGCCACCGCCGGAACGGCCACCGCCGCCCCCACCGCCGTAGCCGCCACCACCACCGCCGCCGCCGTAGCCGCCGCCGCCTCCACCGCCGCCGAAGCCGCCGCTGCGCGGGCGGCTTTCCATCGGGCGGGCTTCATTCACCACCACGCTGCGGCCGCCCATGGACTGGCCGTTCATGCCGCTGATCGCGGCCTGGGCTTCCGCGTCGCTGCCCATTTCGACGAAACCGAAGCCCTTGGAGCGGCCGGTTTCGCGCTCCATCATCACCTTGGCGCTGGTGACCTGGCCGAACTGGCTGAACGCTTGTTCGAGATCGCTGTCGCGCACCTGGTACGGCAGATTGCCCACGTACAGTTTGTTGCCCATCGAAGGGGACTCCTGAAGAAAAACAAGGACGACTGAGTAGCGATGGAGCCCCGGAAACGAAGACCACGCTTTTCCATTATGGAGCAGAACATTAGAAAGCTGGCAAGGGGGCGGACGCCGGGAAAGCGCCAAAAAACAAAGGGCCCGTAGGCCCTTTGTTTGAAATTGCGGAACGATTCCGCGGTGCTTAGTAGCGGTCGCGGCCACCGCCGCCGTAGCCACCACCGCCGCCGCCTTCGCGACGGCCACCGCCGCCGCCGCCGCCGTAGCCGCCGCCACCGCCGCCGAAGCCGCCGCCGCCACCGCCGCCGAAGCCACCACCGCCGCCACCGCTACGGGGGCCACGGGGTTCCATCGGGCGGGCTTCGTTGACCACGAGGCCACGGCCACCGATCTGCTGGCCGTTCATGCCGGCGATGGCAGCTTGCGCTTCCGCCGGGCTGCCCATTTCCACGAAGCCGAAGCCCTTGGAACGGCCGGTGTCGCGCTCCATCATGACCTTGGCGGACGTGACGGTACCGAACTGGGCGAAAGCCTGTTCCATGTCGCTGTCACGGAAGGAGTAGGGAAGGTTCCCCACGTAAAGTTTATTGCCCATCAAGGGACTCCTGTCAAAAACGCAAAACGCGATGGAGTCCGCAAGACGCAATCAACAACCACGCTAGACCGACTAAACACCGCAAACCTGTGGTACGTGAATACGTCCACTGTGCGCATTATGGGGCTTTTACGGAAATGGGGGGATTAGGGTGGCCCCTGAGTCATCAATCGGGGCTGGATGTGGCGTCTTCACGCCACTTGCAGCCCCTGGCTCACCAATTCGCCTCGCGTTCCGGGGTCGAGCCGATCTTGTGGATGGCCAGGTCGGCGCCGGCATATTCCTCTTCCGGCGACAGCCGCAGGCCGGTGGCGAGCTTCAGGATGCCATAGGTGGCGAAACCCGCGGCCAGCGCCCACGCCACGCCGAGCAGGCTGCCGATCGCCTGGGCGCCGAAGCTCACGCCCCCCAGGCCGCCCAGCGCCTTGCTGCCGAAGATGCCGGCGGCCAGCCCGCCCCACAGGCCGCACAGGCCGTGCAGCGGCCAGACGCCCAGCACGTCGTCGATCTTCCAGCGGTTCTGCGTCAGCGTGAACATCACCACGAAGATGGCGCCGGCACAGCCGCCCACCACCAGCGCGCCCAGCGGGTGCATCAGGTCGCTGCCGGCGCAGACAGCCACCAGCCCCGCCAGCGGCCCGTTGTGGACGAAGCCGGGGTCGTTGCGGCCGAGGGCCAGCGCCGCCAGCGTGCCGCCCACCATGGCCATCAGCGAATTCACCGCCACCAGGCCAGAGACCTTGTCGATGGTCTGCGCGCTCATCACGTTGAAGCCGAACCAGCCCACCGTGAGGATCCAGGCGCCCAGCGCCAGGAACGGGATGTTGGACGGCGGGTGGGCCGAGATCGCGCCGTCCTTGCGGTAGCGGTTGCTGCGCGCGCCCAGCAGGATCACGGCGGGCAGCGCCAGCCAGCCGCCGACCGCGTGGACCACGATGGAGCCGGCGAAGTCGTGGAACTCGGCGCCGGTCAGTCCCTGGATCCAGCCCTGGATGCCAAAGCGCTGGTTCCAGGCCACGCCTTCGAAGAGGGGATAGACGATGCCGACGATGACCGCCGTGGCCACCATCTGCGGGCCGAAGCGGGCGCGCTCGGCGATGCCGCCGGAGATGATCGCCGGGATCGCCGCGGCAAAAGTGAGCAGGAAGAAGAACTTCACCAGCTCGTAGCCGCTCTTGGCCACCAGCTGGTCGGCCCCGACCAGGAAGCTGGTGCCGTAGGCCACGGCGTAGCCGAGGAGGAAATAGACGACCGTCGAGATCGAGAAGTCGACCAGGATCTTCACCAGCGCATTGACCTGGTTCTTCTTGCGCACCGTGCCCAGCTCCAGGAAGGCGAAGCCGGAGTGCATGGCCAGGACCAGGATGGCTCCTAGCAAGATGAAGAGGACGTCCGAGCCCTGTTTTAGTGCTTCCATGGGTAGTCTTTGGATGAAATGCTTTTGTTTGGTGCGTTTTCGGCCGTCTCCTGCCGAAGGCACCAACATGAAGCAATAACCGCGCCAGAACCGTGCGAACGGTCGCGCAGGTACAATCCGGGCAGTCATTGGGGAGTAGCCTCCCTCGCGCAAGGCGAGGGGTTTGCGTCAACAGACTTGGACCTCGCGGTCCATGGCGCAAGCGGAAGTGGCGAGACCTTTGGCTGCATTGCCTCCGTTCCAGGCCGGGGAAGCAGTGCAGTCAAGGCGTGCTCGAACCACCCCGGCCGGAGATCCCATGCAAGCCTTCCTCGTTTCCACCGGTATCGTTGCGCTCGCCGAAATGGGCGACAAGACGCAGCTGCTCTCGCTCGTCCTCGCCGCCCGCTTCCGCCGGCCCTGGCCCATCGTGGCCGGAATCTTCGTCGCCACCATCGTCAACCACGCGCTGGCCGGCGCGCTTGGCGCCTGGGTCACCACCGCGCTCGGCCCGGACGTGCTGCGCTGGGTGCTGGGGCTGTCCTTCATCGCCATGGCGCTGTGGATGCTGGTGCCCGACAAGCTCGACGAAGGCGACGCCGACGCCAAGCCGCGCTTCGGCGTGTTCGGCGCGACGGTGATCGCCTTCTTCCTGGCCGAGATGGGCGACAAGACCCAGGTCGCGACCGTGATGCTGGCCGCGCGCTTCGACAGCTGGGCGCCGGTGGTGATGGGCACGACGCTGGGCATGATGCTGGCCAACGCGCCGGTGGTCTGGTTCGGCGACCGGATCGTGCGCAAGGTGCCGATCCGCGTCGTGCATGCGATCGGCGCCGCGGTGTTCCTGGTGCTGGGCGTGCTGGCACTCCTGCCCGCCTTGTCGAGCCCGCAATGACACCCGGATATACTTCTCCCAGCGCCGATTTGCCTCGCTTGCGGGCGCTCAATAAATGCCGCTAAAGATGCCCGACCCGGGCCGCTTTCGCGGCGCCGGGTTTTTCGTTTCCGCCCATGACACTGATCGCGACTCCACGGTCCATGCAGTTCGACGCGCCGCTTGCGCTGCAAAGCGGCGCCTCCATCCGCGGCTACTCGCTGGCCTATGAAACCTACGGCACGCTCAATGCCGATGCCAGCAACGCCGTCCTGATCTGCCATGCACTGAACGCCTCGCACCACGTGGCGGGCATCTATGCGGGGCAGGAGAATTCCGAAGGCTGGTGGGACACCATGATCGGCCCCGGCAAGCCGGTGGACACCGACCGCTTCTTCGTGATCGGCGTCAACAACCTGGGCTCCTGCTTCGGCTCCACCGGCCCGATGCACGTGAACCCCGACACCGGCCGGGTCTACGGCGCGGACTTCCCGGTGGTGACCGTGGAAGACTGGGTCAACGCGCAGGCGCGATTGCTCGACGGCCTCGGCGTGCAGAAGCTGGCCGCGGTGATGGGCGGCAGCCTCGGCGGCATGCAGGCGCTGTCGTGGACCTTGCAGTATCCGCAGCGGGTGCGCAACGCGGTGGTGGTGGCCAGCGCGCCCAACCTCAACGCCGAGAACATCGCCTTCAACGAAGTCGCGCGCCGGGCCATCGTCACCGACCCCGACTTCCACGGCGGCCACTTCTACCAGCATGGCGTGGTGCCCAAGCGCGGCCTGCGCATCGCCCGCATGATCGGCCACATCACGTACCTCTCGGACGACGTGATGAACGAGAAGTTCGGCCGCCAGCTGCGCGAAGGCCTGGACCTGAAGTACAGCACCCAGGACATCGAGTTCCAGATCGAGAGCTACCTGCGCTACCAGGGCGACAAGTTCAGCGAGTACTTCGACGCCAACACCTACCTGCTGATCACGCGTGCGCTCGACTACTTCGATCCGGCCAAGCGCTTCAACGGCAACCTGGCCAAGGCGCTGGCGGCGGCCGCGGCGAAGTTCCTGCTCGTGAGCTTCAGCACCGACTGGCGCTTCTCGCCCGCGCGCAGCCGCGAGATCGTCAAGGCGCTTCTCGACAACAACCGCGACGTGAGCTACGCCGAGATCGACGCGCCGCACGGCCACGACGCCTTCCTGCTGGAAGACCCGCGCTACCTCTCGGTGGTGCGTTCCTTTTTCGAGAGGATGGTGCTGTGAGCGACCGGGCCACCCTGAAGACCATCGCCGCGCTGGTGCCCGAAGGCTCGCGCGTGCTGGACCTCGGCTGCGGCGACGGCGCGCTGCTGGACTACCTGCAGCGCGAGCGCGGCTGCAGCGGCTACGGCGTGGAGATCGCCGACGACAACGTGCTCGCCTGCGTCAAGCGCGGCGTCAACGTGATCCAGCTGAACCTGGACGAAGGCCTGTCGATGTTCGACGACGCCTCCTTCGACGTGGTGCTGCAGATCGACACGCTGCAGCACCTGCGCAATGCCGAGACCATGCTGCGCGAGACGGCGCGCGTGGGCAAGCTGGGCGTGGTCGCCTTCCCCAACTTCGCGCACTGGCCCAACCGGCTGTCGATCCTGCGCGGCCGCATGCCGGTGACCAAGCGCCTGCCCTACCAGTGGTACGACACGCCCAACATCCGCGTCGGCACCTTCAAGGACTTCGAGGTGCTCGCCACCCGCAACGGCCTGGCCATCCTCGATGCCTTCGGCCTGCAGGACGGAGAGGTGAAGCGCATGCTGCCCAATCTCACCGCCAGCACCGCGGTCTTCAAGTTCGAGCGGGGCTGAGGTAGGATTTGCGCAGCCGGGAACACAGCCTCCCGGCTCCTTCCGGAAAGACGGTGTCCCGTCCAAGCGCTGGCAACCCCTGACGGGAGTCATCACCGTGGACACCGCTGCCCCTTCCCTTTCCCCCACCGAACTGGCCGCCCTGCTGCGCGGCGCCGCACCGCCCTTGCTGCTGGACGTGCGGCGGCCGCAGCGCTTCGCCGAAAGCGAATGGCTGCTGCCCGGCGCGGTCTACTGCGCGCCCGCCGATGTCGCCGCGTTCGCGCGCAGCCGGCCGCCAGCCGAGGTCGTCGTCTATTGCGTGCATGGCCACGAGGTCAGCCAGGAAGCGGCGCGCACGCTGCGCGAGGCCGGCTGGAAGGCGCGCTGGCTGCAAGGCGGCATCGACGGTCCGGAACCCGGCGTCGATGAGGCCGCGAGCGTGGCGGCCTGGCAAGCCGCGCCGCCGCCGCGCGTGCGCAAGGCCGCGCAGAGCGGGACGGCGTCGTGAGCGCGGTCGCACCCATGCCGGCAGCCGAAGAAGTGCGCGCCACCGTGCCTTTCGGCGAGGCGCTGCGCTTCTGGCTGCGCCTGGGCTTCATCAGCTTCGGCGGGCCGGCGGGGCAGATCGCGATCATGCACCGCGAGCTGGTGGAGCAGAAGCGCTGGATCTCCGAGCGCCGCTTCCTGCACGCGCTGAACTACTGCATGCTGCTGCCCGGCCCTGAGGCCCAGCAGCTCGCCACCTACATCGGCTGGCTCCTGCACCGCACCTGGGGCGGGATTGCCGCGGGCGGGCTGTTCGTGCTGCCCTCGCTGCTGATCCTGATCGGCCTGAGCTGGGTCTACGTGGTGTTCGGCAACGTGGGCTGGGTCAACGGCCTGTTCTACGGGATCAAGCCGGCCGTCGCGGCCATCGTGCTGCATGCGGTGTGGCGCATCGGCAGCCGCACGCTCAAGCATCCGGCCCGCACGCCGCTGCTGTGGGCGGTGGCGGTGGCGAGCTTCGTGGCGATCGCGGTGTTGAAGCTGCCCTTTCCCCTCGTCGTGCTGGGCGCCGCCTTGATCGGCGTCGCCGGCGGCCGCTACGTGCCGGAGCAGTTCGCGCTGGCGGGTGCGCATGCCGCGGCGGGCGGCGCGCAGGTCAAGCTGCGCGCCGTCATCGACGACGACACGCCGACGCCCGAGCACGCGCGCTTCACGCCGGGACGGCTGGGTCGCGTGCTGGCCGTGGCTGCGGTGCTGTGGCTGCTGCCCATGGTGCTGCTGGTGGCGGCGCACCGGTGGGGCACGCTGGCGCAGATGGGCTGGTTCTTCACCAAGGCGGCGCTGCTCACCTTCGGCGGCGCCTACGCGGTGCTGCCCTATGTTTACCAGGGCGCGGTCGAGCAGTTCCACTGGCTCACCGGCCTGCAGATGATCGACGGGCTGGCGCTGGGCGAAACCACGCCGGGGCCGCTGATCATGGTGGTGGCCTTCGTCGGCTTCGTCGGCGGCTGGACCCACCAGGTGCTGGGCCCCGACGCCTTGTTCGCGGGCGCTGCCTTGGCGGCGGCGGTGGTGACCTGGTTTACCTTCCTGCCATCCTTCCTCTTCATCCTGGCCGGCGGGCCGCTGGTGGAGGCCACGCATGGTCAGATGCGCTTCACCGCGCCGCTGACGGCGATCACGGCGGCGGTGGTCGGCGTGATCGCGACGCTGGCGCTGTTCTTCCTGCAGCACATCGCGCTGGCCGCGCCGAAGTGGGGGACGCCTGTCGACGTCGTCGCGCTCGCCATCGCGGCCGCCGCGGCGGTGGCATTGTTCCGCTTCAAGGTCGGCGTGATCCCGGTGATCGCTGCCTGCGCTCTGGCGGGGATGCTGCTGCGGCTGGCGGGCGTCGCCTGATGCGAAGGGTTAACGCGCGCCCTGCGCCTTGCTCCGCAGCATGGCCAGCAGCGCGGTGCCGGAGTCGGTGACCAGGTCGGCGCCGAGCCGGCGCGCGTCCTCGCCGTGGCGCTGCATGGCGAAGCGGCTGCAGAACACCAGTGCCGCCAGCTGCGGCTGCCGCTCCTTGGCCGTGCGCAGCAACTCGAGCCCGGCGACGGGATTCTCCTTGCCGCCTTCGATGCGGTGCATGTCGGTGATCAGCACGTCGTAGTGCGTGGCCTGCAGCGCGGCCAGCGCCTGCGCGGTGTCCAGCACCGTGTCGACGCGGTGGCCGTCCTTCTCCAGCATGTTCACCTGCAGCGTGTTGTTCTGCGGCCGGTCGTCCGCCCACAGGATGCGCAGCGCGGGGCGTGCCTCCGACGGCGCGGCAGCCGCCGCCGGCTGGCCTTCGATGGCGTGCCGCTCGAACAGCGCCGCCACTTGCTGCTGCAGGTCCTCGATGACCGGCTGCTGCAGGCGCGTGAGCTCGTCGACGTCCATCACGCGGCCGCTTTCCAGCTGCACCTGGCCGCGCGTCTGCTCGTCGGCCCAGCGGAACCACTGGCTGATGTAGATGCGCGTGAGGAGATAGCCGCCCAGGAAACCCAGCACGCTGAAGTACAGCATGATCGCGCCGGCCAGCGGCACGCCCAGCGTGTCGTGCAGGCTGGGCGCCATGAAGCGGGCCAGGCTCTCGGCATGCGTGGGCAGCTCCTTCAATTCGACCAGGCCGACGCCGACGATGATCTTGGTGAGCCAGTCGGAGATCTCCATCAGGTTGGTGTTGATCTCCAGGCCTGCGTTCACGGCCGCCGCTGCGCTGGACGAAGCCGCCGCGGTCGGCCCCCGCGCGGACGCCGTCGCGGGCTGGTTGGCCATTGGCCCTTCGTTGCCGTTGGCGACCGCGGCGGGCACGGGTGGCGCCGGCATCATCACGGGCACGCGCGAGGGCCGCGGCACCGCGAACAGGAATCCGAGCAGCACGCCGGCGGCCGAGAAGCCCAGGCTCCAGAGCAACGCCCCGACGGTGCGGTAGGTGCTGCCGTGGAACACCACCACCAGGCAGCCGAACAGCAGGGCCGCGAAGAGGGTGAGCGTGAGGGCGTTGCCGCGCGCGAATTCCCAGGCGCTGTTGCGGCGGCCGGTGGTGGAAGAGCGGGCCATGGTGCCTCCCTGGAGTGCCGCGCCATGCTAGGCCTCGCTTGCACGCAGGGCAACCGTCATCGGGTGGACGCCGACGCGCTATCCTGCAGCCATGAACATCCTGATCACCGGCGGCGCCGGCTTCCTGGGCGCCCGCCTGGCGCGCGCCCTGCTGGCCAAGGGCCAGCTCTCGCTGCGCGGCGCGCCCGCGCGCAAGATCGAATCGATCGTCTTGGCCGACCTCGGCCCGGCACCCGCCGACCTGGCGGCCGACCCGCGCGTGCATTCCGTGCAAGGCGACCTGCTGGAGCTCGTGCAGAAGCGCGCGATTCCCGCCGCCGGCACCGATGCCGTGTTCCACCTGGCGGCCGCGGTCAGCGCCGAGTGCGAGGCCAACTTCGACCTCGGCATGCGCAGCAACCTCGATACCACGCGCTCGCTGCTGGACGCCTGCCGCGCGCTCGGCACGCGGCCGGTGTTCGTCTATGCGAGCTCGCTGGCGGTGTTCGGCCAGCAGCCCGGCCAGCCGCCCATGGGCCGCGTGCGCGACGACAGCCTGCCCACGCCGCAAGGCAGCTACGGCATCCAGAAATTCATCGGCGAGCAGCTGGTGGCCGACTACGCGCGCAAGGGCTTCGTCACCGGACGCAGCGTGCGGCCCATGACCGTGAGCGTGCGGCCGGGCCGCCCCAACGGCGCCGCCTCCGGCTTCTTCAGCGGCATGATCCGCGAGCCGCTCGCCGGCGAGCGCGCCCGCGTGCCGGTGCCGCCCGAGACCGTGGTGGCGCTGGCCTCGCCGAGCAGCACCATCGCCGGCTTCGTGCGGGCCGCCGAAGCGAGCGACGCCGACTGGGGACCGCTGACCGCGATCAACCTGCCTTCGCTGCAGACCACGGTGGGCGCGATGGCCGCGGCGCTGGAACGGGCCGGCGGCGCCGGCGCCACCGGGCTGCTCGACTGGAATCCGGACCCGGCCGTGGAACGGCTGGTGCGCAGCTGGCCCGGCGACATCGCCTGGGACCGCGCCCGCGCACTCGGCCTGCAGGCCGATGCCGACTTCGACGCGGTGGTGCGCCAGTACATCGCCGAGAACCCGCAGGCCGTGCGCCTGAAGAAGGGACAGTGACATGCCGCGCTTCGCCGCCAATCTCTCGATGCTCTATCCGGAGCTGCCTTTCCTGGACCGTTTCGAGGCCGCCGCGAAAGACGGCTTCGAGGCCGTGGAGTACCTGTTCCCCTACGAGCACGAGCCGCGCGAGCTGGCGGCACGGCTGAAGGCCAACGGCCTGCAGCAGGTGCTGTTCAACGCGCCGCCGGGCAACTGGGAAGGCGGCGAGCGCGGCATGGCCTGCCTGCCGGGGCGCGAGGACGAGTTCCGCGCCGGCATCGTGAATGCCTTGCGCTACGCCGAGGCGCTGGCCTGCCCGCGCGTGCACGTGATGGCGGGGCTGGTGCCGGATGGCCAGGAGCGCGCCGAGCTGCGCCCGAACTACGTCGCCAACCTGCGCTGGGCGGCGGTGGAGGCGGCGAAGCAGGGCGTGAACCTGCTGCTGGAGCCGATCAACACGCGCGACATCCCGCGCTTCTTCCTGAACCGGCAGGACCATGCGCACGAACTGGTGGGCGAGATCGGCGCCGTGAACGTGCAGGTGCAGATGGATCTGTACCACTGCCAGATCGTCGAGGGCGACGTTGCGATGAAGATCCGCCAGTACCTGCCGACGGGGCGCGTCGGCCACTTCCAGATTGCCGGCGTGCCGCTGCGGCACGAGCCCGACCTGGGCGAGCTGAACTACGACTACCTGTTCGGCGTGATCGACGAAGTCTCCGCGGCCTGTGGCTGGCAGGGCTGGGTCGGCTGCGAGTACCGGCCCGCGCGCGGCGCGCAGCCGGGCGGCACCTCGCAGGGCCTAGGCTGGTTCAAGCGGCTGTCGGCTGCTTGATGATGTTGATGTTGCCGTCCGCCTCGAGGATGGCCATGCGCATGTCCTCGATCTCGCAGTCGGCTTCGCGCAGCGCCTTGTGCAGGTCGCTTTCGGGGACGCGCTCGCGCCGCAGCACTTCCTGGTAGATCTGGCCGTCGCGGCCGATCAGCACCGGGCAGCCCTGCACGATCGCGTCGACCTTGCGGCTGCGCGAGCTGACCAGGGCGATCAGCACGTCGAGCGTGAGCAGCGTCGCCGCCGCGATCAGGCCGCCGGGCAGCGATTCGTCCTGGCCGTTGATGGAGCCGCTCACCGCTTCCGACAGCAGCATCACCACGACCAGGTCGAAAGGCGTGAACTGGCCCACCGTGCGCTTTCCGCTCAGTCGGACCATCGCCAGCAGCAGCAGGTAGACCACGCTGGCGCGCAGGATGAATTCCCACCAGGGAAGTTGCATGGTGAACATGGACGGCAGTGGAGCACTGCTGAGCCCGGCGCCCTGTCGGACGCCTTCCCGAACCGCCGTGCATGGCATGCTTGTCCGATGGCCTCGACCGTTGCGCATCCCGTCCACAGCGAACTGCTGGTGAAGAAAAGCCGCTTCCTCGGCTGCGTGCAGGCCGTGGCCGGCCGCGCCGAAGCGCTGGACGTGGTGGCCGGCCTGCGGGCGCAGCATCCGGGCGCCGCGCACGTGTGCTGGGCCTTGCTGGCCGGCGGACAGTCGGCCGCCAACGACGACGGCGAGCCCGGCGGGACGGCCGGGCGGCCGATGCTGGAGGTGCTGCGGCACCAGGACCTGGAGGGCGTGCTGGCGACGGTGGTGCGCTACTTTGGCGGCGTGAAGCTGGGCGCGGGTGGGCTGGTGCGGGCCTACACCGATGCGGTCGCGCAGGCGCTGCTGGGCGCGCAGAAGGTGCCGCTGCGCCGGATGGTGCGGCTGGCGTGCAGCGTGCCCTATGCGTTGGAGGGCGCGCTGCGGCGGGAGCTAGCCGCGGCCGGGGCGGGCTTGGAGGAGGCGCGGCATGGCGCGGTGGTCGACGTGGTGTTCACGGTGGCGGACGATGCCGTGCCGGCGCTGCGCGCGCGTTTGAACGAGCTGGGGCAAGGTGCGCTGCTCTGGGCGTGACGCTCAAACCATCTTCAGGAAAGCCTGCGCCGCCGCCGGAGCGCGCTCCTTCGCACCGCTGATGAAGAACACGAAGGCCTCGTTCTTCGCATCCTGCGCCACCCATTCCCGCGCGCCCTGCGCCCAGCGCTCCAGCGCTTCGGACTGGTAGCCGGTCGCCTCCTCGCTCACGGTGCGCATCAGGCGCAGGTAGGCGAGCGGACTGCGCGCATGCGGGATCGCCGGGTACTTCTCCGAATCGGCATACACAGTGGTGCAGTCGTACTTCGCGAGCAGGTCGAGGTATTCCTCGGTGGCGAAGCTCGGGTGCCGCGCATCGAGCACGTGCCGCAGCGGCCGACCCTTCAGCTCGCGTGGCAGCAGCTTCAGGAAGGCCTCGACGTCGCCGGCATCGAACTGCTTGGTCGGCATGAACTGCCAGACGATGGGGCCCAGCTTGTCGCCCAGTTCGACCAGGCCGCTTTGCGTGAAGCGCTCGATGCTCTCGCCCGCGGTCGCGAGCTCGCGCCTGTGGGTCGCGAAGCGGTGCGCCTTCAGCGAGAACATGAAGCCATCCGGCGTCTCGTCGCGCCACTTGGCGAAGGTCGGCGGCTTGAAGGTGCTGTAGAACGTGCCGTTCACTTCGATCGCCGTCAGGTGCCGGCTCGCGTAGTGCAGCTCCTGCGCCTGCGGCAGTCCCTTGGGATAGAAGTTGTCGCGCCAGGGCTCGTAGGTCCAGCCGCCGACGCCGACGTAGATGCGTTCGCTCATGATCCTCCCCAGAGTTGCCAGGCCTCGCCATGCGGCGCTTCCGTCACGCCGCGCCGTTGCGCGGCCGACTCGCGCAGCTGCGCGTCGGCATTGATCGCCAGCCCGGCGCGGAACTGTTCCGGCGCCAGGCCCTGCTGCTGCAGCAGCGCGCCCAGCGTCAGGTCGCCGCCGCCATGCAGCATGCCGGGCGGCGGATAGTCGAAGCGCCGCATCAACGCCAGCGGCACCACCTTCCAGCCGCCGGTGTTGAATTCGATTTCCTCCGGCAGCGGGCGGGCGCCGGCCCACGGCTGGCGCAGCAGCCATTGGCGCTGCGCCGGCGTCACGCGCTGCCTGTAGATCGAGCCCAGGCTGCCCTTCACCTGCGCCGTGCGCTGCGTGACCGCGGCAAGCCACGCGCGGGCGTCCACGCCGGGCAGCAGGCACGAATCGTCGTCGAACCACATCATGTGCGTGGCGTCGCCGGCGTAGGTGGCGATGAGCTTGCGCATCATCGGGTACTTGTAGATCTGCGGGTCGGCGGCAATCGCATCGACGCCAGGCAGCAGGCGATCGAGCACGGCCCGCGTGCGCGGCGAAACTTCGTTCAAGCCGATGCGCAGGTCCACACGGCCCGTGTTCCACAGCGCGCGCAGCGTCGCGCCGCAGCGCTGCGCCAGCTCGGGGTGATCGCCGTAAAAAAGTGCGAGAACCAGAAACTTGACCACGAGTCGCGACCGGGCAAAGGGAGGCCATCCTAGCCCAGCTTCCCGCGGGCGCGTAAAGTTCAGGGTTCCGCCGTTTCCAAGCCCACAAGGCCCACCATGAACGCTCCCCGCGAAATCCCCACCGCCCTCCTCGACAGCGCCGCCGTCCTCGACCAGGTCAGCCGCCAGTGGGACGGCGACATCGTCCGCCAGATCACCGACTACATCGCGATTCCCGCCAAGTCGCCGGGCTTCGACGAGGACTGGGCCCAGCACGGCTACATCGACACGGTGCTGCGCAACGCGGCGGCCTGGGTCGAAGCGCAGAAGGTCGAGGGCCTCAAGCTGGAAGTGGTGCGCCTGCCGGGACGCACGCCGGTGATCTTCTTCGAGGTCGCGGCCACCAAGCCGGGCGCGCAGCAGACGATCCTGATGTACGGCCACCTGGACAAGCAGCCGGAGTTCACCGGCTGGCGCGCCGACCTCGGCCCGTGGACGCCCAAGTACGAGGACGGCAAGCTCTATGGCCGCGGCGGCGCCGACGACGGCTACGCGGTGTACGCGAGCGTCGCCGCCGTGCAGGCGCTGAAGGCGCAGAAGACGCCGCATCCGCGCATCGTCGGCCTGATCGAGACCTGCGAGGAATCGGGCTCCTACGACCTGCTGCCTTACGTCGATGCGCTGCGCACGCGCCTGGGCGACGTCGGCCTGGTGATCTGCCTCGACTCGGGCGCCGGCAACTACGACCAGCTGTGGCTCACCACCTCGCTGCGCGGCATGGCCTCGGGCACGCTGAAGGTCCAGATCCTGACCGAGGGCGTGCACTCGGGCGACGCCTCCGGCCTCGTGCCTTCCAGCTTCCGCATCATGCGGCAGGTGCTCGATCGGCTCGAAGACAGCAAGACCGGCCGCCTGCTGCCCGCCAACTTCCACTGCGAAGTGCCGGCCGAGCGCCTGGCGCAGGCGCAGGCCACCGCCGCCATCCTGGGCGAAGAGGTCTACAAGCGCTTCCCCTGGGCGCATGCCGATTGCGGCGGCTCCACCGCCTTTGCGCTGCCCACCACCACCGACCCGGTGCAGGCGCTGATCAACCGCACCTGGACGCCGACGCTGTCGGTCACCGGCGCCGAGGGCTTCCCGGCGCTGCAGGACGCGGGCAACGTGCTGCGGCCCTATACAGCCTTCAAGCTGTCGCTGCGTCTGCCTCCCCTGGTGGACGCGGCGCAGGCGGTGCAGGACCTGAAGGCGCTGCTGGAAGACAACGCGCCTTACCAGGCCGTCGTCACCTTCGAGCCGAACGGCGGCGCGTCCGGCTGGAACGCCCCGACCACCGCGCCCTGGTTCGAGCGCGCGCTGAACGCGGCGTCGCTGGCCCACTTTGGTGCGCCGGTCGGCTACATCGGGCAAGGCGGGACGATCCCGCTGATGAACATGCTGAGCCAGGGCTTCCCCAAGGCGCAGATGATGGTCTGCGGCGTGCTGGGCCCGCGCAGCAACGCGCACGGCCCGAACGAGTTCCTGCACGTTCCGTATGCGAAGCGCCTGACCGCGGCCGTCGCCGAGGTGATGGCGGAGATGCCCTGAGCGGGCACTGATTGACGCCTCGGCGTCAATCACGGCGAAAAAACCGCCAAATCCTCCCAAGGGTGCATTGACAGCGGCTCATCGGCAGCGATGATCGCTGCCGATGAGCCAGCAGTCGTCCGATTCGACCCTCTCGACCTTCACGGCCAGTGACGGCGAGAACATCGCGGTCCAGGATTGGCCGTGGCCGCTGGACGGCCAGCCGCGCGGCATGGTGCTCATCGTCCATGGCCTGGGCGAACATGCCGGCCGCTACGACCCTCTCGCCAAGCGCCTCAACCAGTGGGGCTTTGCCGTGCGCAGCTACGACCAGTACGGGCACGGCGAGTCCGACGGCGTGCGCGGCGGCCTGCCCACCACCAACCGCCTGCTCGACGACCTGACCGACCTGGTCGAGAGCTCCTACCGCCGCGCCGGCCCCGGCGTGCCGCTGATCCTGTTCGGCCACAGCATGGGCGGCCTGGTCGCTGCCAGCTTCGTGTCGCGCGGCCGCCAGCCCGTGGATGCGCTGGTGCTGTCCTCGCCGCTGCTGGCCATGCACCTGAACCCGGTGCAGAAGCTGATGATGAAGGTGGTGCCCAAGCTCGCACCCAACCTCACCGTGGGCAACGGCATCGAGCCCGCCCACCTGACGCACGACCACGCGGTGGTGGCGGAATACCGCATCGATCCGCGCGTGCACGACCGCATCTCCGGCCGCATGGCGCGCTTCCTCGCCGACGAGGGCGCCGCGGTGATCTCACGCGCGCCGCAATGGCAGGTGCCCACGCTGCTGATGTACGCCGGGCAGGACAAGCTGGCGGATCCGCAGGGCAGCCGCCGCTTCGCCGCCGCGGCGCCGGCCCAGGCCGTGAGCGCGCAGTGCTTCGACAACCTGTACCACGAGATCTTCAACGAGGTCGACCGCGAGACGGTCTACGGCCGCCTCAAGCAGTGGCTGGACGTGCGCTTCTGAGCGCGAGCCAGGCCAGTCCCATCGCCACCAGCGCCACCGGCAGCAGCGAGCCGAGGTTCAGCCAGGTCCAGCCGCGCGTGGTGACCAGCACGCCGGAAGCCAGCGAGGTCAGGGCCAGCGTGGCGAACACGAACAGGTTCAGCACCGCCTGCGCGCGGTCCTTCTCCTCCGGCGCATAGGCCGTGAGCGACAAGGTGGTGGCGCCGGTGAAGACGAAGTTCCAGCCCACGCCCAGCACCAGCAGCGCCGCCAGGAACTGCGGCAGCTCCACGCCGCTGAGCGCGATCGCGATGCAGGTTGCCAGCAGCGCGACGCCCACGCCCATCACCGGCAGCGTGCCGAAGCGCTTGATCAGGTGGCCGGTGAAGAAGCCGGGCGCGAACATGCCGATCACGTGCCACTCGAGCACCAGGGCCGCGTCGGAGAACGGCAGGCCGCATTGCTGCATGGCCAGCGGCGTTGCCGCCATCAGCAGGTTCATCACGCCGAAGCCGAGGCCGCCGGCCAGCGCGGCCACCAGGAACACGGGCTGGCGCAGCAGCTCGCGCACCGAGCGGCCACTGCGCACGGCGCTGCGCGGCGGCGCCGGCGGGAAGTCGATGGCCCACAGCAGCAGCAGCGCGATCGCGGCCACGACGGCCAGCGCGAGATAGGCGCCGACGAAGGGCGCCTGCGCCATGTCGCGCGTGCGCGCGGCCAGGTTGGGTCCGATCACCGCGCCGATCAGGCCGCCGGCCATCACCAGCGACACGGCCTTTTCCTTCATGCCGGCGGGCGCCAGTTCCGCCGACGTGAAGCGATAGAGGTTGGCGTTCGCCGCGTAGAAGCCGGCCAGCACGGTGCCGGCGCAGATGCCCCAGAAGTGCCGCTGCGCGGCCGCATAGGCGCACAGCAGCACCGAAGCGATCGCCACCAGCAGGCCGAGCTGGAAGGAGCGGCGCCGGCCCAGGCGCGCCTGCGCCATCGCCACCGGCCCCGTGAAGAGCGCGCCGCCGACCACGTAGCCCATCACCGGCACCGTCGCCATCCAGCCATAAGGCGCCAGCGAGAGGCCCACGAGTCCGTTGATCGCGATGAAGGTGACGTTGTTGGTGAGGAAGAGGCCCTGCAGGACCGCGAGCAGCCACAGGTTGCGGTTCACGGCGACCCCAGCGTCAACACGGCCAGCGCCGCCAGCGGCGCCGTCTCCGCCCGCAGCACCCGCTTGCCGAGGTGCACCGGCTGCCAGCCCCGCGCCACGGCGGCATCTTCCTCGGCGGCGGTGAGCCCGCCCTCCGGCCCGCTCAGCAAAGTGAGTTCGCCCTGGGCGCGCGCGGCCAGCGGCTGCGTGCCGGCACGCAAGGAGAGGATCAGGCCGGCGCGCTGCTGCGCCGCCAGCCATGCCTGCAAAGGCTGCACCGCCCGCACTTCCGGCACCCGGTTGCGCCCGCATTGCTCGCAGGCGGCGATCGCCACGCCCTGCCAATGCACCTGCTTCTTCTGCGCCCGCTCGCCCGCCAGCCGCAGCACGCTGCGCTCGGCCAGCAGCGGCTGGATCGAAGCGACGCCGAGTTCGGCCGCCTTCTCCACCAGCCAGTCCATGCGTTCGTTGGCCGGCATGCCGACCGCCAGGTGGACCTGCAGGCTCGCTTCGCGTTCGACCGGGTCGTGCGCTTCCACCGCGACGCGCACCTCGCTGCGGCCCATGTGCGTCACGCGCGCCGCGTATTCGCCGCCGCGGCCGTCGAACAGGGTCAGTGCGTCGCCCGGCTGCAGCCGCAGCACCTGCACGTGGCGCGCGGGGCCGGGCGGCAGCGCGAGCTCCAGCCCGGTGGCCAGCGGATCGGGGCAGTGGAAGCGCGGCACCGTTGGCGCCGCGTCAGAGCCGGCCGAAGGCGTAGCCGCTGACGGCCTGCGAGCCTTCGATCTCGTCGATCAGGCGCGCCAGCGGCGCGAGCTCGCGGTAACGCTGGGTCGTCGCGCGGATGTAAGCGATGAAACGCGGCGCATCCGCCAGGTACTTCGGCTTGCCGTCGCGCAAGGTGAGGCGCGCGAAGATGCCGGCCACCTTCAGGTGGCGCTGCAGCCCCATCCACTCCACCGCGCGGTAGAACTCGCCGAAGTCGGTGTCGACCGGCAGGCCGGCCTTTTGCGCCTGCTGCCAGTAGCGCACGGTCACGTCCAGCACGAACTCCTCGTCCCAGCTCAGGAAGGCATCGCGCATCAGGCAGGCGATGTCGTAGGTGATGGGGCCGTAGACCGCGTCCTGGAAGTCCAGCACGCCCAGCCGCGGCTCGGCGGGGTCGCGCGGGATCATCAGGTTGCGCGGCATGAAGTCGCGGTGCACGTAGACGGCGGGCGCGGCGAGGTTGCGCTCGACGATCAGGCGGAACTGGCTGTCCAGGGTGGCCTGCTGCGCGGGGGTGAGCGTCGCGCCCCTGTGCTGTTTCAGGTACCAGTCGGGGAAGAGCGCGAGTTCGCGCTGCAGCAGGGCCTCGTCATAAGCGGGCAGCACGCCCGGCCGGGAAGCCTTCTGCCAGTCGACCAGGGCGTCGATCGCCCGTGTGTAAAGCGGCAGGTTGGCGCGCGGCTGTTGCGCGTCCACCACTTCGATCATGGTCTGGGTGCCCAGGTCGTCCAGCAGCATGAAGCCCTGGGCTTCATCCCATTCCAGCACCCGAGGCACCAGCAGGCCGGCCTCCTGCATGAGGGCGGCCACCTGCACGAAGGGCCGGCAGTTCTCCTTGTCCGGCGGGGCGTCCATGACGATCTTCGAGCCATCCGCGGCGTCCACCCTGAGGTAGCGCCGGAAGCTGGCGTCGGCCGACGCGGGGCGCAGGCTGGCCGGCTGAAGGCCGTGGCGCGGGGCGATCGCGGCCAGCCAGGCGTGGAATGCGGCCTCGCGGCCGGGATCGGCCCAGCTGACGGCGGGGGGCTGGGCGGGGAAAGACACGGAATCGCTCATGGATAATCGATTCTACAAATCCACCCTGGCGAGCCGGCCTGCCGGCCGCCCGGGGAATCCCACCCTCGATGCACAACAAGACAACCCAGGCGTCGCGCGCCCGATTTGCCCTGAGCCCGGTGGCCCTGGTCGTCGCCTCGCTGCTGCAGCCGGTGGCCGGCCAGGCGCAGACCGGCGAGCCCTCGCCGCAGCTGCGGGCCAGCCCGAAGCTGCGCGAAGACATTCCGCAGGCCGTGCGGGACCAGCTGCCCACCTTCGTGGAAGGCGACCGCATCAGCGGCCAGACCGACGTCAACACCACGATCGAAGGCAAGGCGGCGCTGCGCAAGGGCGACACCATCATCCGCGCCGACAAGCTGGAATACAACCAGCCGCGCGACCTGGCGACCGCCACCGGCAACGTGCGCATCAACAAGGCCGGCAACGTCTACGAAGGGCCCTTGCTCGAGCTCGAGGTCGACGCCTTCCACGGCTTCTTCAACGAGCCGCGCTACCGCTTCCTGCGCAACGACGCCTACGGCGAGGCCGAGCGCGTGGACTTCATCGACGACAAGCACTCGATCGTCAAGAACGGCACGTACACGACCTGCAGGCGCAAGCCCGGACCGAGCTGGATGCCCGAGTGGATCCTGAAGGCGGCTTCGCTCAGCATCGACGAGGAGGAAGAAACCGGCTACGCCGAAGGCGCGGTCCTGAGCTTCTACTCGGTGCCCATCCTGCCGGTGCCGGCCATGAGCTTCCCGCTGTCGGACAAGCGCAAGTCGGGCGTGCTGCCGCCCACCATCGGCCTGGACAACAAGAGCGGCCTCGAGCTGATGCTGCCCTACTACTGGAACATCGCGCCCAACCGCGACGCGACGTTCTATCCGACGCTGATGACCAAGCGGGGCATCGACCTCGGCGGCGAATTCCGCTACCTCGAGTCCTCCTACAACGGCACCGTCCGCGGCGACTACCTGCCCAACGACCGCCTGCGCGACCGCGACCGCTGGGGCCTGAGCTACCAGCATGCGCAGGCCCTGAGCTCCGGCGGCCGCTTCGGCGCGGGCTCGTTCAACCTCGACATCAACCGCGTCAGCGACGACAACTACTGGAGCGACTTCTCGCGCAGCGGCACCTCGCTCACGCAGCGCCTGCTCAATGGCGAAGGCGTGCTGAACTGGGGCTGGCGCGACTTCACTTTCATGGCGCGCGAGCAGAAGTGGCAGACGCTGCAGGACGTCACCTCGCCCATCACGCCGCCCTACGACCGCGCGCCGCAGCTGCAGGCCCGCTACGTCAAGGGCCAGCCCGGCGAGCTGGAGGCGGTGGTGGAGACGGACTTCACCCGCTTCGTTTCCGACCCCGTGGTCACGGGCCAGCCGAACGGCAAGCGCACCTACGCGCTGGCCCAGTTGAGCCGCCAGTGGGGCGCGCCCGGCTGGTTCTTCACGCCCAAGGCGCAGGTCCACGCCACCCATTACGAGCTGGACCCGTTCGCCACGACGAATCGCCGCACGGCCGACCGCGTCGTGCCCACCGGCAGCCTGGACGGCGGCCTGATCTTCGAGCGCGACACCAGCTATTTCGGCCGCGCCTTCCTGCAGACGCTGGAGCCGCGCGCCTTCTACGTCTACACGCCGTTCCGCGACCAGAGCACGCTGCCGGTCTACGACTCGGCGCCGCAGGATTTCAACTTCGCGTCGATCTGGACCGAGAACGCCTTTGCCGGCAACGACCGCATCTCCGACAACAACCTGCTGACGCTGGGCCTCACCACGCGGCTGCTGGACCCCGCCACCGGCGCCGAGGCCGCCAAGTTCGGCGTGGCGCAGCGCATCCGCTTCGAGGACCAGAAGGTCACGATGCCCGGCGCCGCGCCGGTCAGCGAGCGCTGGTCGGACATCCTGTTCGGCGCCTCGGTCAGCCTGGTGCCGCAGTGGAATTTCGACACCACGGTGCAATACAACCCGAAGGACAACCGCTCGATCCGGTCGACCGTCGGCTTCCGCTACGCGCCCAGCAACTACCACGTGGTGAGCGCCGCCTACCGCCTGCAGCGCGGCTACAGCGAGTCGGTCGACATCGGCTGGCAGTGGCCGCTGAACGACCTGTGGGGCGACAAGGGGCGCGACCTCGGCCCGGGCCTGGGCCAGGGCGACGGCCGCTGGTACAGCGTGGGCCGCCTGAACTACAGCATCAAGGACCAGCGCCTGGTGGATGCGGTGGTGGGCTTGGAATACGATGGCGGCTGCTGGCTGGGCCGGGTGGTGTTCGAGCGCCTGCAGGCAGGCACCGACCACGCCAACAAGCGCGTGCTGTTCCAGCTGGAATTCGTCGGCTTGAGCCGGCTGGGCTCCAACGCGCTGCAGACGCTCAAGGAAAATGTCCCCCGCTACCAGTTCCTGCGTGAACAGGTCCTGCCGCCCAGCCGGTTCACCAATTACGACTGACTCCATGCCTTCGATGACGAACTTCCGACCCCTGGCCCTCGCGCTGGCCTGCGCTGCGCTGCTCGCCACCCTGGTCGCGCCGGCCCAAGCCCAGGGCCTGCGGCCCAGCCAGCAGCTGCGTCCCGGCGCGGCGCCCCAGTCCGGCCCGCGGGCCGCCGACTACATCGTGGCGGTGGTCAACTCGGAGCCGATCACCAACAACGAAGTGCGCGTGCGCATGCTGCGCTACGAGCAGCAGCTGGCGCAGCAGGGCTCGCCCATGCCGCCGCGGCCGCAGCTCGCGCGCGAAGTGCTGGAGCGCCTGATCACGGAGAAGGCGCAGCTGCAGATGGCCAAGGAAAACGGCGTGCGCGCCGACGACTCGATGGTCGACCTGGCCGAGCAGAACGTCGCGCGCAGCAACAACGTCGAAGTGGCCGAACTGCGCCGCCGGCTGGTGGCCGACGGCCTGAACGTCGCCCAGTTCCGCGAGGATCTGCGCAACCAGATCCTGCTGCAGCGCCTGCGCGAGCGCGAACTGGCCCCGATGGCCCGGGTGACCGAGCTGGACATCGACAACTTCCTGCGCGAGCAGGAACAGTCGGTCGGCAGCGCCGCCAACACCGAGATCAACCTCGCGCACATCCTGGTGGCGGTGCCCGAGAACGCCCCGGCCGGCCAGGTCGCCATCCTGCAGGCCAAGGCGCAGCAGCTGCTGCAGCGGGCCAAGGCCGGCGAGGACTTCGGCAAGCTCGCCCGCGAGTTCTCCGACGCCTCGGGTGCGGCCTCCAACGCCGGCCAGATCGGCCTGCGAACCGCCGACCGGCTGCCGCCCTTGTTCGTCGAGGTGACGCGCGACCTCAAGGAAGGCCAGGTCAGCGACGTGGTGCGTTCCTCGGCCGGCTTCCACATCGTCAAGGTGCTGGAGAAGCGCCAGTCCAGCCGCGCCGGCATCAGCGTCACCCAGAGCCATGCCCGCCACATCCTGCTGCGCGCCACGCCGCAGATGACGGAAGCGCAGGCCGTGCAGAAGCTGCAGGACTTCAAGCGCCGCGTGCAGGCCGGCCAGGCCGACTTCGCCCAGCTGGCCCGCGAGAATTCGCAGGACGCAAGCGGCAAGAACGGCGGCGACCTCGGCTGGGCCAGCCCCGGCATGTTCGTGCCCGAATTCGAGGACGTGCTGAACGCCCTGGCGCCCGGCCAGATCTCGGAGCCGGTGATCAGCCGCTTCGGCGTCCACCTGATCCAGCTGCTGGAGCGCCGCCAGAGCACCCTGGGCCAGCGCGAGCAGCGCGAAGTCGCCCGCAACCTGCTGCGCGAGAAGAAGCTCGACGACGCCTACCTCAGCTGGTCGCAGGAAGTGCGCGGCCGGGCGTATGTCGACTACCGCGAGCCGCCCCAGTAATTGGGGTCAGAACCCAATTAACCGGCGGCAGCGATGAAGCACCAGGCGCGCAAGCGCTTCGGCCAGCATTTCCTGGCCGACCACGGGATCATCGACGCCATCGTGCGCGAGATCGACCCGCGCGCGGGCCAGGCGATGGTGGAGATCGGCCCGGGCCTCGCCGCGCTCACGCAGCCGCTGGTGGAGCGGGTCGGCCGCCTCGCCGTGATCGAGCTCGATCGCGACCTGGCCGCGCGCCTGCGCAAGCATCCGCAGCTCGACGTGGTCGAGGCCGACGTGCTGAACGTCGACTTCACCGCGCTGGCGCGGGAGCGCGGCGTGGAAAAGCTGCGCGTGGTCGGCAACCTGCCGTACAACATCTCCAGCCCCATCCTGTTCCACCTGCTGCAGCACGTGGCGGTGGTGGAGGACCAGCACTTCATGCTGCAGAAGGAAGTCATCGACCGCATGGTGGCCGCGCCCGCGACCTCGGACTACGGACGGCTTTCGGTGATGCTGCAGTGGCGCTATGCGATGGAGAACGTGCTGTTCGTCCCGCCCGAGTCCTTCGACCCGCCGCCCCGCGTGGACAGCGCGGTGGTGCGCATGGTGCCCTACGCCGAGCCGGCGGCGGTGGACGAGAAGCTGCTGTCCGAGCTGGTGCAGGTCGCCTTCAGCCAGCGCCGCAAGATCCTGCGCAATACGCTGGGGAAGTGGCTGGAGGGGAAGGGATTCAGTGGCGAATTCGACGTGCAGCGGCGGGCGGAGGAAGTGCCGGTGGCGGAGTACGTCGCCACCGCGGCGGCGCTGCAATGAAAAAAGCCCCGCGATGCGGGGCTTTTTCGTGGATGGACGGTGCTTAAGCCGCCGCGAGCCAGTAACCCGCATTGAACGGGCTGCTCATGCGCAGCGCCAGGGGCGACACGTCGAGCAGCTTGTCCGTGGGCATCTTCTCGCCTTCCGGGGTCGCAACCGGTTGCTGCACCGGTTCGCCCTGAGCCTCGTTCGCCCGTTCCGCTTGGCTGTTTTGCGCGGAACGGGCTACCGAAAAGAATAGAAACAGCGGAAGGGGACCTTCCTGTCCGCCCAGAAATCGGCGGTGTCGCGGAAGATGTCCAGCAGCTGCTCGCGCGCTTCCTTGTCGAACTTCCCGTTGGCCGGAATGTGTTCCAGCACCACGATGAAGCCCGGCTGCGGGCCCGATTTGTGCAGCGGGTCCGTCATGCAGTCGTACAGCGCGTCGAAATTCTTTCCGAAATGCTGGGGGAAGGTGAACTGCGCGGCGATCATGTCCAGCACGTCCTGCTTGCTCTGGGCCGTGGCCAGGTTGGCATACAGGAAGTGGTGGCCCAGGGCCGTGGCGGTCTCCTGCAGGTCGGACACCCGGAAAGCCCGGATCGACTGCACGATGTTGCTGCGCACGCCTTTCAACGGCGTGTCGGAAATCTCAGGACGAAGTGGTTTTTCCATCTCCGTTTCTTTCTCGGTAGTCAAAAACTCATCCCGCTTCATTTCGGGTCACTCCACGATCTTGCGAAAGCTGGCGTAGTGGTCAGCGGTGTAATAACAGGCATGCGGAGCCCGGGCTGGACCCCCGCACACGATGCGCCGGGCGCCCCGGTCGCGCGAACGCGGCGTCGCCACGGTGTACTCGCGGTAGTAGCCGCGACTCTCGGCCGGCAGCTGGCGCTCCCGGTTGCCGAACACCGTGCCGTCCTTGTCGTACGGGAACGGACCGCCCTGGCGGATGCGTTCATAGGTCTCCTGGCCCTGCTTCGGCAGTTCCGCCACCTTCACGGTGGCCGGCCCGTCCTGCGGCCCCCGGGCCTGCGCCGCGGGAGTTCCAGCCAGCGCCAGGGCCAGCAGTACGCTGGTTAGCGCACACTTGACGACGGCACGACGGGAAAGGATGGGACCTTCTGGGGAGATCTTCAAGGAATCGCCACTCGGGCTCCCGAGGGAGCCATAACTCTTCAATACCCGGGTAAACCCGGAAACTTTCAAGCGCGCTAGTGTGACCGATGTGCCTTCAAAAGGCAAGCCGGTGCCCAATTTTTGGGCACCGGGAAGGGTCAAAGCATTGCCACCAATGCTTTGTAAAGTTAGTGCTGGCTGTCTAAACAGGCCTTATCGCGTCGCGTTGGCGTCCGCGACAGTGAGGGCCGTCATGTTGACGATGCGGCGCACCGTGGCGCTGGCCGTCAGGATGTGCACCGGTTTGGCCGCACCCAGCAGCACCGGGCCGATGGCGATGTTGCCGCCGGCCGCCGTCTTGAGCAGGTTGTAGGAAATATTGGCAGCGTCGATGTTCGGCAGCACCAGCAGGTTGGCGTCGCCGGACAAGGTGCTGTGCGGCATGATCAGGTCGCGCGCATGGCCGTCGAGCGCGACGTCGCCGTGCATCTCGCCATCCACTTCCAGCCAGGGGGCGCTGGAGCGCAGCAGTTCCAGCGTCTCGCGCATCTTCAGCGCGCTCGGCTGGTTGCTGCTGCCGAAGTTGGAATGGCTCAGCAGCGCCGCCTTCGGCTTGATGCCGAAGCGCATCATTTCCTCGGCCGCCATCACCGTGATCTCCGCCAGCTGCGCGGCCGTCGGGTCGTAGTTGACGTGCGTGTCGACCAGGAAGACCTGGCGGTTCGGCAGCATCAGGCCGTTCATGCAGGCATAGGTGCAGACGCCGGGGCGCTTGCCGATCACCTGGTCCAGGTACTGCAGGTGCAGCGAGGTGATGCCCCAGGTGCCGCAGATCAGGCCGTCGACGTAATCCTTTTGCAGCAGCATGCCGCCGATCAGCGTCAGGCGCCGGCGCATCTCGATCTTGGCCATCTGCACCGTCACGCCCTTGCGCTCGGTCATGCGGTGGTAGGTCTGCCAGAAGTCGCGGTAGCGGTCGTCGTGTTCGACGTTGACGATGTCGTAGTCGCGCCCTTCGGCCAGGCGCAGGCCGAACTTCTCGATGCGCTCGGCGATGATCTTCGGCCGCCCGATCAGCGTCGGCCGCGCCACGCCCTCGTCGGAGACGATCTGCGCCGCGCGCAGCACGCGCTCTTCCTCGCCCTCGCTGTAGGCCACGCGCTTCTTCGCCGCCGTCTTGGCCGCGGTGAAGATCGGCTTCATCGTCGTGCCGGAGGCGTAGACGAAGCTTTGCAGCTTCTCGCGGTAGGCGTCCATGTCGGCGATGGGCCGCAGCGCCACGCCGCTGTCCTGCGCCGCCTTGGCCACGGCCGGCGCGATCTTCATCATCAGGCGCGGGTCGAAGGGCTTCGGGATCAGGTACTCGGGACCGAACGAAAGCTGCTGGCCGGCATAGGCCGCCGCCACCACTTCGCTTTGCTCCGCCTGCGCCAGTTCGGCGATGGCGTACACCGCGGCGATCTCCATTTCCATGGTGATCGTGGTCGCGCCGCTATCGAGCGCGCCGCGGAAGATGTAGGGGAAGCACAGGACGTTGTTGACCTGGTTCGGGTAGTCGGTGCGGCCGGTGGCGATGATGCAATCGGGGCGCGCCGCCTTGGCGTCTTCCGGATTGATCTCGGGATTCGGGTTGGCCAGCGCCAGGATGATGGGGCTCTTGCCCATCTTCTTGACCATGTCGGCCTTGAGCACGCCGCCGGCGGACAGGCCCAGGAACACGTCGGCATCGGCGATGACCTCGGTCAGGGTGCGCGCCTTGGTGTCCTGCGCGAACTCCTCCTTGTCCGGGTCCATCAGCTCCTTGCGGCCCTTGTAGACCACGCCGGCCAGGTCGGTCACGAAGATGTTCTCGCGCGGCATGCCCAGCTTGAGCAGCAGGCCCAGGCAGGCCAGGGCGGCGGCGCCGGCGCCCGAGGTCACGAGCTTGACCTTGGTGATGTCCTTGCCGACCACCTTCAGGCCGTTCAGGATGGCCGCGGCCACGGTGATGGCGGTGCCGTGCTGGTCGTCGTGGAAGACCGGGATCTTCATCCGCTCGCGCAGCTTGCGCTCGACGTAGAAGCAGTCCGGCGCCTTGATGTCCTCGAGGTTGATGCCGCCGAAGGTGGGCTCCAGCGCCGCGATCACGTCGACCAGCTTGTCGAGGTTCTCCTTCTCCGCGATCTCGATGTCGAACACGTCGATGCCGGCGAACTTCTTGAACAGCACGCCCTTGCCTTCCATCACCGGCTTGGCGGCCAGCGGGCCGATGTCGCCCAGGCCCAGCACCGCGGTGCCGTTGGTGATGACGGCCACCAGGTTGCCGCGCGCGGTGTAGCGGAAGGCGGCGTTGGGGTCCTTGACGATCTCCTCGCAGGGCGCGGCGACCCCGGGCGAATAGGCCAGCGCGAGGTCGTGCTGGTTCAGCAGCTGCTTGGTGGCGGCGATGGCCACCTTGCCGGGCGTCGGGAACTCGTGGTACTCGAGGGCGGCCTGGCGCAGCTGGGCGCGCTTGTCGGGGGTCGACGGGGAATCAGAGGGCATGGAATCCGGTCTCCTGGGCTCCGCGCGGCGCGGCGCCTTGTTCTTGGCCTGAAAGGGCCTGCGATTGTAGACCTGCTGCGGGCAAACCCTAGTACGGAACTATGCGTAGCCAAGTCACAGCAGCCTTGCCTGCCGACGGTGTATCCGATTCCCGACGCGGCGGGCGGGAAAACCGGAATTCTTGCGCTGCGCCCAGTAGGCGCTTACAACTCCCCGGAGGGGCTGTGGGATACATCATTTAACATCCGACCGTATAAGGATGAGCAGCCTCGGGAGGGGCCATGAAGGGTGTGCGCTTCGCGATCACGGACTGGGCCGCTTCGGCGCCTGGCCTGCCCGCGCCCTCGGACTGGCAGGCCTGGGCGGACGCGCCGGCACGCCCGCAAGGCGCCCTGGAAGCGAAGCTGGAAGCGATGCCGGCCATGCAGCGGCGCCGCTTGAACGCGCTGGGCCGCGCCGCGGCGCAGGTGGCCTGGGACTGCCACGCGCCGGACGTGGAAGTGCCCGTGGTGTTCGCTTCGGGCCATGGCGACTCCCAGCGCTGCCTGCAGCTGCTCAAGGAATTCGCGGCCACCGCCGCAGCGTCCCCGACCGACTTCACTTTTTCCGTGCACAACGCCATCGGCGCCATGTATTCGATCAGCCGCAGCGACACGGCCAGCTACACCAGCGTGGCCGCGGGCGTCGCCAGCGCCGCCGCCGGCGTGGTGGAAGCCTGCGCGCTGCTGGCCGATGGCGCGCCCTCGGTGCTGCTGGTCTGCTACGACGCGCCGCTGCCGGCTGAATATGCGCAGTTCGAGCAGGAGCCGGCGGCGCCTTATGCGTTTGCCTGGCGCGTGAGCGCGGCGCGGGAGGACCAGCCGCATATCGCGTTGACGTGGACGACGGCGGAGCCGGGGTCGCCACCCCGGCCTACGGAACTGCCCTTCGGGCTGGAAGTGCTGCGGTTCGCAATCTCGCAGCAGCAGGAAGCCGAACTGCACGCCGGCGGCAAGCGCTGGACCTGGAGCCGCCATGCTTGACCGCATCGAGCGCGGCTGGCGCGTGCTGGCCACCGGCGCCTGCTTCGCCACCTTCGGCGCCGGCAGCGTGCTGCTGGGCGTGGTGGTGTTTCCGCTGCTGAATGTCTTCGTGCGCGATGCCGGCCGGCGCGCGCTGCTGGCGCGCCGTGTGATCCGCGCCACATTCCGCTACTTCGTCTGGATGATGCGCGCCACCCGCGTCCTGAGCGTGGAAGTCGAAGGGCTGGAGCGCCTGCAAGGCGGCGGCCGCCTGATCCTCGCCAACCATCCGACCCTGATCGACGTGGTGCTGCTGATGGCGCTGGTGGACCAGGGGGACTGCGTGGTCAAGGGCGCCCTGAGCCGCAACCCGGTGACGCGCGGCCCGGTGCGCGCGGCCGGCTTCGTCTTCAACGACGACGGCGGCGAGGAACTGCTGGCCGATTGCCTGCGCTCGGTGCGCACCGGCAACAACCTGATCATCTTCCCGGAAGGCACGCGCAGTTCGCGCACCGAGCCGATGAAGCTGCAGCGCGGCGCCGCCCGCGTCGCGGTGCATGGCGCGCTGGACATCACGCCGGTGCGCATCCGCTGCACGCCGGCCACGCTGGCCAAGGGCGAGAAGTGGTGGCAGGTGCCGGCGCGGCGCGCGCACATCCGCATCGCGATCGGCGAGGCCATCGCGGTGTCGCCCTTCATCGCCGACGCCCCCAACGAGGCGCTGGCCGCCCGGCGGCTGAACAGCCACCTGACCGACTATTTTTCGAAAGAGCACGACCTTGCAAGCGCTTGAACAAGAGATCAAGGAATTGATCATCTCCGCCCTGTCGCTGGAAGACGTGCGGCCGCAGGACATCGCCACGGAAGCGCCCTTGTTCGTCGAGGGCCTGGGCCTCGATTCCATCGACGCGCTCGAACTCGGCGTGGCGCTGCAGAAGCGCTACGGCGTGACAATGTCGGCCGACGCGGCCGAGACCCGCAAGCATTTCGGCAGCGTTGCCGCGCTGGCCCGCTTCGTCGCGGCCGCCCGCACCGACGCCGCCGCTCCCGCCACCACCAGGTGAACGCCATGACCAAGGACGACATCCTCCAGCGCATCGCCACCATCATGGAAGACACCTTCGAGATCGCCCCGGAGCGGGTGACGCTCGAGGCGAAGCTGTACGACGACCTCGAGATCGACAGCATCGACGCGGTCGACCTGATCGTGCAGCTCAAGCCGCTGGCGGGCCGCCGCCTCGATCCCGAGGCCTTCAAGGCGGTGCGCACCGTGGCCGACGTGGTCGACGCCCTGTACGACCTGCTGAACAACCCGACGCCGGCCTGAGCGCCGCGCTTTCCGTGCAAGCTCCCGTCAAACTGCTGGTGACGCTGGCCACCGTGGCCTACCCGCTGGTGGTGTACCTCGGCTTCGGCCGCTGGAATCCGCTGTGGGTCGCGCTGCTGCTGGCCGCGCTGCTGTTCCTGCGCGCCTGGAGCAGCCGCGACCTCGTGTGGCTGGCGGCGGGCTGCGGTGCCTTGCTGCTCGGAGCGGCGACCACGCTGGGCGGCGGCTGGCTGCCGCTGAAGCTCTATCCGGTGCTGCTCAGCGCGGTGCTGCTCGCCGTGTTCGCCTTCAGCCTGTGGAAGCCGCCGACGATCGTCGAGCGCATCGCGCGCATCACGGAACCCGACCTGCCGCCGCAAGGCGTGGCCTACACGCGCAAGGTCACCGTCGCCTGGTGCGGCTTCTTCATCGTCAACGGCGCGATCTCGCTGGCCACCACCATGTGGGGCAGCGAGCAGGCCTGGCTGCTGTACAACGGCCTGCTCTCGTACGCTCTGATGGGCGCCTTCTTCGCCGGCGAATGGCTGCTGCGCCAGCGCATGCGCGCGCGCGTGGCCGCGGCGGGGCAGCATGGCTGACTGGATCGCGCTGACGCGGGTCGCGCTGCCCGGCCCGCAGGGCCGCGCCGTTGCGCGCCGGCGCGGCGAACTGCTCTCGCACGAGCGCTTCGTGGCCGACGTGGCGCGCTGGCAGGCAAGCTTCGCCGGCGTGCGCGGTCCGCGCATCGCGCTCTATTTCGACGACGCCTACGACTTCGCCTGTGCCTTGTTCGGCGCGTGGCACGCCGGCAAGGTGGCGGTGCTGCCGGGCGATGCCCAGCCGGCCACGCTGGCGCGCCTGCTGCCCGAAGTCGATGCCTACGCGGGCGACCTGCCGCAGGCCTTGCAGCCGGCGGCGCAAGGTGTCGCGCCCGCGCAGCCGCTGGACCTGCGCGAGACCCGCGCGGTGATCTACACCTCCGGCTCGAGCGGCCAGCCGATCGCCATCCACAAGCGGCTGGCGCAGCTGGATTCCGAGATCCAGCACCTGGAGCAGGTGTTCGGCGCGCGCCTGGACGCGCAGGGCGCGCCGGTGATCCACGCCACCGTCTCGCACCAGCACATCTACGGCCTGCTGTTCGTCACCACCTGGCCGCTGGCCGCGGGACGCGTGGTGGAGGTCGAGAAGATCGCCTATCCCGAGCAGATGGCCGAGCGTCTCGGCCGCGAGCCTTCGGTGCTGGTGTCCAGCCCCGCGCACCTGCGCCGGCTGCCGGAAACGCTGGACTGGAGTGCCGCGCGTTCGCAGGTCCGTGCCATTTTTTCTTCCGGCGGCCCGCTGCCGCCCGAGTCCTCGCAGCAGGCGCATGCGCTGCTCGGGGAGTCGCCCACCGAGGTGTACGGCAGCTCCGAAACCGGCGGCGTGGCCTGGCGCCAGCGCGCGCGCGACGGCGATGCCTGGACCGCGCTGCCCGGCGTGCAATGGCGCCTGAAGGACGACACGCTGTGGGTGCAGTCCTCGCACCTCGATGGCGACGAGTGGTGGGAAACCTCCGACCGTGCCCGGGTGCTGGAGGACGGCCGCTTCGTGCTGCAAGGCCGGGCCGACCGCATTGCCAAGATCGAGGAGAAGCGCGTCTCGCTGGTGGCGATCGAAGATGCGCTGCTCGCCAGCGGCGCCATCGCCGAAGCGAAGGCGCTGATGGTGGCCGGCGAGCATGGCCCGCGCCTGGCGGTCGTCTGCGTTCCCAACGAGGAAGGCTGGCGGCGGCTGCAGGCGCACGGCAAGCTGGCGCTCAACGGCCAGCTGCGGGCGCATTTGCTGCAAAGCTTCGAGCGCGTGGTGCTGCCGCGGCGCTTCCGCTACGTGCGCGAGTTGCCGGTCAACACGCAGGGCAAGGCCACCGAGGCGCTGCTGTCCGAGCTGTTCCAGCCCGAGCTGCCGCCGGCGCAATGGCGCGAGCGGCGCCCCCCGCAGGCGGCGGTCAGCCTCGACATCGTGCCGCAGCTGCGCGTCTTCGACGGCCACTTCCCCGGCGCGCCGGTGCTGCCCGGCGTGGTGCAGCTCGATTGGGCCCTGCAGTTCGGCCGCCAGGCCTTCCCGCTGCCGCGGCGCTTCCTGCGCGCGGAGCAGCTGAAATTCAGCCAGCCCGTGCTGCCGCCGCTGCAGCTGGAACTGGCGCTGGAATGGAACGACGCGACCCGCCAGCTGAATTTCAGGTTCAGCTCGCAGCGCGGCCAGCATTCCAGCGGCCGCCTGGTCTTCGGTGCCGACCATGCTTGATGCGGTCGTCGTCGTCCCGGTCTACAACCATCCGGCCACGATAGGCGCGGTGGCGGCGCAGGTGCGCGCGCACGGCCTGCCCTGCATCCTGGTGGACGACGGCAGCGATGCCGGCTGCGCCGCGGTGCTGGACGCGCTGGCGGCGCAGCATCCGCAGGACATCGCGCTGGTCCGGCTGCCGGTCAACCAGGGCAAGGGCGCCGCCATGGTCGCGGGCTTTCGCGAAGCCGCGCGCCGCGGCCACACGCACGTGCTGCAGGTGGATGCCGACGGCCAGCACGACTGCGCCGACATCCCGAAATTCCTCGCCCAAGCCCGCGCCCATCCACAAGCAGTGGTGGCGGGCTGCCCGATCTGGGACGACAGCGTGCCCAAGGGCCGGCTCTACGGCCGCTACGCGACGCACGTCTGGGTCTGGATCAACACGCTGAGCTTCGACATCCGCGACTCCATGTGCGGCTTCCGCCTCTATCCGCTGGCCAGCCTGCTGCCGCTGCTGGATGCGGTGCGCATCGGCCGCCGCATGGACTTCGACAGCGACGTGATCGTGCGCCTGCACTGGCGCGGCGTGCCGGTGCGCAACCAGCCCACGCGCGTGACCTATCCGCAGGACGGCATCTCGCACTTCCGCATGTTGGGCGACAACGTGCGCATCTCCGCGATGCATGCCAAGCTCTTCCTGGGAATGCTCGTGCGCGCGCCGCTGCTCCTGTGGCGTAAAGTAGCCGCCCCATGAGCGCCAATCACGCCGTCCACTGGGCGCGCATCGGCGAGTCCACCTTTGCCGCCGGCATCTGGTTCCTGTACGGCGTGCACGCCGTCGCCGGCCGCCGGCTGCTGCGCGCGCTGTTGTGGCCGGTGGTGTTCGTCTATGCGCTCACGCAGCCGCGCGCGCGCCGCGCCTCGCTGGACTACCTGCGCCGCATGCAGGCTGCGCACGGCGTGATCGGCGCAGCGCCCGGCTTTCGCCACTGGCTGCGCCACCTGATGTCCTTTGCCGAGACGCTGCTGGACAAGCTGCTGGCCACCTCCGGCCGCTACCGTTTCGCCAACGTCCGCATCGAAGGGCAGGAGCACGTCGACGCGCTGCTGGCGCAAGGCCGCGGCGCACTGCTGGTGACGGCGCACGTCGGGTGCCTGGAGCTGTGCCAGGCCCTGGCCGCGCGCCTGCCCGGGCTGCGCCTGACGGTGCTGGTGCACACGCGCCATGCCGAGCGCTTCAACGCGATCCTGAAGAAGCTCGATCCGGCCAGCCGCGTCGAACTCCTGCAGGTCACCGAGGTGGGCGCCGCCACCGCGGTGGAACTGGAGCGGCGCGTGCGCGCCGGCGAGTTCGTCGCCATTGCCGGCGACCGCGTTCCGGTCGGCGCCGGCCGCACCGCCACCGTGCCTTTCCTGGATGCGCCGGCGGCTTTCCCCGTCGGCGCCTACGTGCTCGCTTCGCTGCTGGCCTGCCCGCTGCTGCTGCTCGGTTGCGTGCGTGCCGGCCCCGGCCACGTCGTGCGCTTCGAGATGCTGGCGCAGTCCTTGACGCTGCCGCGCGCCAATCGCGAGCAGGCCTTGCAGCAATGGACGGCGCTGTTCGCGCAGCGGCTCGAAGCGCTGCTGGTGCGCGCGCCGTACGACTGGTTCAATTTCTTCCTGTTCTGGACTCCGCCCAAGTGACCACGGACCTCAGCCATGAAGTCGAGGTGGTTCCCGCCTTCTACGACATCGACCCGATGGAGATCGTGTGGCATGGCCACTACGTGAAATACCTCGAGGTCGCGCGCACCGCCTTGCTTGCCAAGTTCGGCTACGACTATCCGCGCATGCGCGCCTCCGGCTACGGCTGGCCCATCGTCGACATGCGCCTGAAGTACGTGCGTCCCGCGGAGCTCGGGCAGCGGCTGACCGTGCGCGCCGAGATCGTGGAGTGGGAGAACCGCCTGCGCATCGAATACCTGATCCGCGACACCGCCAGCGGCAGCAAGCTCACGCAGGCCTCCACCATCCAGGTCGCGGTGGACATGCGCACGCGCGAGATGCAGTTCGTCTGTCCGCCAGTGCTGTGGGAACGGCTGGGGGTGAAGCCGTGAGCACGCGCCGGCTGTTCCTCCTGTCTGCCGCGTTCGCGGTGCCCGCCTTGCGGGCCGAGGATGCGCCCGCGCTGCTGAAGGAAGTGCGCCAGCGCCTGAACGCCGAGCCGGTGGTGCGCGGCGCCTTCGAGCAGCGCAAGACCGTCAAGGGCTTCCGCAACCCGCTGCTGTCCAGCGGCGAATTCGTGGTCGCGCAGCAGCGCGGCGTGCTGTGGCGCACGCTGCAGCCGTTTGCGTCGACGCTGGTCGTCACGCGCGACCGCGTGCTGGCGCGCGGCGCCGACGGCAGCGTGGCGCGCCGGCTGAGCGCGAACGAGGAACCGGCCGTGCGCGCGATCAGCGAGACGCTGTTCGGCGTGATGGCGGCCGACCTGGGCGCGCTGGCGCAGCGCTTCCAGATCGAGGGCGAACTGGTGGCGCGCGAGGGCTGGCGCCTGCAGCTGCTGCCGCGCGATGCCGCGCTGGCCCGCTGGGTACAGCGCGTGGAGCTGGACGGCGACCGCTTCCTGCGCGCCGTGCGCCTGCAGGAAGGCAGCGGCGACCAGACCCAGATCAAGCTGGCGAACCACAGCACTGCGGCCAGGCTGTCGGCCGACGAGGAGGCGCAGCTTGCGTGATCCCGGCCTGCTCGGCTCCCCGGAAGAACTGACCCAGCTGCCGGCCCTGTCGGCCACGCCGTGGCGGCTGGCCGCGCTGGCCTGGCTGGTCTGCGTGCTGGTGGTGGCAGTCCACCAGTTCCAGTTCTGGCGCGCCGGCCGCGTCGACACCGACGTGCTCGCCCTGCTGCCCGCGTCGGAACAGGCGCCGGAGGCCGCGCGCGCCAGCAAGCTGCTGGCCGAAGGCGTGTCGCGCCAGGTGGTGGTGATGCTGGGCGCACCGGCGTGGGCCGATGCGAAGCGCGCCGCGGAGCAATGGCGCAGTTCGCTGACGCAGGCCAACGCACCGTTGCGGGCGCAGGACCGCGCGAGCGGCCAGGCCGTCGATGCCGTGCTGCAGTTCTACGCGCCCTGGCGCGATCGCCTGCTGACGCCGGCGCAGCGCGCGCAACTGAGCGACCTGCGGCCCGAGGAACAGGTGCAGCGCGCGCTGGCCCTCTTGATGCAACCAGGTGCCAGCGGCCGCCTGGCCGACTTCGCCAGCGACCCGCTGGGCCTGGGACCCGAGTGGCTGCAGGCGCGCGCCGCGCAAAGCCGGGCGCGGCCGCGCGACGGCGAGCTGTGGGTGCACGGCGAGAACATGGACTGGGTGGTCCTCGGCTACGAGATCACCGGCGCGCCCTTCGCCATGAACGGCAACGCGATCTACCAGCCGGTACTGGAGGGCGCGCTGCGCGCCGCGCAGCAGGGCGTGCCGGGCGTGCGCATGCTGGCCGCCGGCCTGCCCTTGCACGCGGAGGCCGCGGCCGTGCGCGCCAGCGGCGAGATCAACACCATCGGCTGGGGTTCGCTGGCCGCGGTGCTGCTGCTGGCCTGGCTCGCCTTCCGGCGCTGGACGCCGATCCTGCTGACGGCGCTGTCGCTCGTGATCGGGGTAGCGGCGGCGATCTCGGTCACGGCCTGGATCTACGGCAACGTGCACCTGCTGACGCTGGTGTTCGGCGCCAGCCTGGTCGGCGTGGCCGAGGACTACGGCATCCACTACTTCGCCTCGCGCCAGGGCCAGCCCTGGGCGCGTCCGCGCAGCCTGATGCGCAGCCTGCTGCCCGGCCTGCTGCTGGCGCTGGCCACCAGCGTGCTGGCCTACCTGGCGCTGGGCCTGGCCCCCTTCCCCGGCCTGCGGCAGATGGCGGTGTTTTCCGCCGCCGGCCTCGCGGCTGCCTTCCTCACCGCGGTCTGCTGGTTCCCGCTGCTGGACAAGCACGCGCCGCGCGAATCGCGCTTCGCCACCGCGATCCGCGCCAGCCTCGCGCGCTGGCCGCGCTGGCGGGCGACGCGCACGGCTGCCTTCGTGCTGGGATTCGCCGGCGTGCTGGCCATCCTCGGTCTCGCGCGGCTGCATGCGAGCGACGACCTGCGCCACTGGCAAGGGTCGCCCGCGGCGCTGCAGCAGGCGCAGGTGCTCACCGGCAAGTTGCTCGGCACGCCCAGCGTCGCGCAGTTCTATCTGGTGCGCGGGGCCACGCCGCAGGAAGTGCTGGAGCGCGAAGAGGCGCTGAAGGAACGGCTCGATCCCCTGGTGGCGCGCAAGACCCTCAGCGGCTATGCGGCGGTCTCCGACTGGGTGCCGTCCTTGCGCCGGCAGGAAGCCGATGCGCGCCTGAGTGCCCGCGCCGAGACGGCGGTGCTGGCCGGCTTGAACAGTGCCTTGGGCGAGCGCCTGGTGCGGCCGCCGGCCGCGAACGGCGCGCCGCTCACGCCCGAACTCTGGCTCGCCCATCCGGCCTCGGCGGCGGCCAAGCCGCTCTGGCTGGGCGCCGCCGACGGCCAGTACATGACCGTGGTGATGCTGCACGGCCTGAACGGCGCCGCGCTGCTGCCGCAGTTGCAGGGCGCGGCGGACGGCCTCGAAGGCGTGCGCTGGGTCGATCGCGCCGGCGAGGTCTCTTCTTTGCTCGGGCGCTATCGCTGGTCGATGAGCGCGCTGCTGGTCGCCGGCCACCTGCTGGTGCTGGCCGCCTTGTGGGCGCGCTTCCGCCGCGCGGCCTGGCGCGCCTGGCTGCCGACGGTGGTGGCCAGCGTGGCGGCGGTGGCGGTGCAAGGCTGGCTGGGCGAGCCCTTCCAGCTGTCGAACATCCTCGCGCTCTTGCTGCTGCTCGGCATCGGCGTCGACTACGGCATCTTCCTGCTGGAACACGACGGCGACGGCGCCGCCTGGCTGGCGGTGGTGCTGGGCGCGGCGAGCACCTGGTTGTCCTTCGGCCTGCTGGCGCTTTCGTCCACGCCGGCGCTGCATGCCTTCGGCCTCACGCTGATGGTCGGCGTGGCCGTGGTCTGGCTCGGTTCCCCGTGCCTGCGCCGTCCCGCACCGGAGGCCGCAGCGTGATGCGCTGGCTGTTCGCATCGTTGTTGCTGCTGCTGTCCGCTTGCGCCACGCCCGTGCCGCAGCAGGAGCTGGTCTTGCGCCTCAGCCCCGCATCGCTGGGCCGCGAGCTCGCCCTGCAGCAGCGCATGACGGTCAGCGCGCACGGCCGCTCGCAGCAGATGGATGTCGCGCTCGAAGTGGATGCCGCGGCCGTGCGCATGGCGGTGATGGACTTCGGCCAGACCGTCGCGCGGCTCGATTGGGATGGCCGCGAGCTCACCGAAACCCGCGCCCCGGGTTGGCCGCCGACGGTCACCGGCGCGCGCGTGCTGAGCGACCTGCAGCTGGTGCACTGGCCGCTGCCGGCCATCCGCGGCGCGCTGCCCGCGGGCTACAGCATTGACGGCGACGCCGCCGCGCGCACCGTGCGCTTCCACGACGCGACGCTGGTGCGCGTGCGCTATCCCGCGCCCGGCACCGCCGAACTCGACAACCTGGCCGGCGGCTACCAGCTGCGGCTGGACGCCTGGCCGGGAAGCGCGCGGTGACGGCCATCTACCTGCAGGACATGGCCTGGATCAGCGCCCTGGGCCGCGGCCGGCCGGCGCGCGAAGCGCTGTTCGCAAGCGCGCCGCAAGGGGTCGCGCCGACCGAGCAGTACACCCCGGGTCGCGTGCTGCATCTCGGGCGGGTTGCCGACGCGCTGCCCACCCTGGAAGACCAGCCCCTCATGTACCGCAGCCGCAGCAATGCGCTGCTGGCCGCCTTGCTGCCCGACTTGCGGGAAGCCGTCGAAGCGGCGCGTGCGCGCTTCGGCCCCGAACGCATCGCGGTCGTTCTCGGCGTCAGTGCGGCGGGCTTGCAGGAAGGCACGGCCGCGGCGCGCCAGTTCGCCGAGCAGGGCAACTGGCCCGCGGGCTACGACTACGCGCAGCAGGAGATGGGCAACGCGTCCGCCTACCTGGCGCACGCGCTCGGCGTCTCCGGCCCGGCCTATTCGATCTCCACCGCCTGCTCCTCCGGCGCCAAGGCGCTGGCGGCCGGCGCGCGCCTGCTGAAGGCCGGCATCGCCGATGCGGTGGTGGCCGGCGGCGTCGACGCGCTGAGCGGCTTCACCATCGCCGGCTTCAGCGCGCTGGAGTCGGTGAGCGCCGCGCGCTGCAATCCGCTGTCGGCCAACCGGCAGGGCATCAACATCGGCGAAGGCGCGGGCCTGTTCCTCCTGGGCTGCGAGGCCGGCCCGGTGCGCCTGGCCGGCTGGGGCGAAAGCAGCGACGCGCACCACATGTCGGCGCCCGAACCCGGCGGCCGCGGCGCGCTGGCCGCGATGCGGCAGGCCCTGGCGCGGGCCGGGCTGCGGCCGCGGGACATCGAGTACGTCAATCTCCACGGCACCGCGACGCCGCAGAACGACGCGATGGAATGCCGCGCCGTGGCCGAACTGCTGGGCACCGAAGTGCCGGTCAGTTCCACCAAGCCGCTCACCGGCCATACACTCGCGGCCGCGGGGGCCGTCGAAGCGGCGGCCTGCTGGCATGCGCTGGTCGACAATCCCACGGGCCGCCTGCCGCCGCACTGGTGGGACGGCGCGCGCGACCCGGCGCTGCCGCCGGTGCGCACCGCGGCGCCAGGGGAGACGCTGGGGCGCGCGCCGCGCCACGTATTGAGCAATTCCTTTGCATTCGGCGGCAGCAATGCCTGCCTGGTGCTGGCAGCAGAGTGACATGGAGCCATTGACAGTCAGCAGCCGGATCGAAAGCTACATCCCGCACCGCGGTGCGATGCGGCTGGTCGACCGCATCGTGGAGATCGACGACGAGCACGTCGTGGCCGAGGTCGACGTGCCGTTCGACGGCCTGTTCGTGCGCGACGGCCAGGTGCCGCCGTGGATCGGCATCGAATACATGGCGCAGGCGGTGTCGGCCTGGGCCGGCAATCGCAAGCGCGCCAGCGGCGGCGCGCCGCAGGCGGGCCTGCTGCTGGGAACCCGTCGCTACGAAGCGAACTGCGAAGGCTTTCCTTGCGGTGCCGTGCTGCGCGTCGAAGCGCGCTGCGAGTTCAGTGCTTCCAACGGCTTGGGCCAGTTCGACTGCCGCATCCTGCGGGACGGCCAGGAACTGGCCAGCGCACGCATCTCGGTGCTGGATCCGCCGGCCGGCTCGGACGTGCTGCAAGGCGGTGCCGCGTGAGCGCCACCGTCCTCGTCACGGGCTCAAGCAGCGGCATCGGCGAAGCGGTCGCGCTGCGCCTGGCCGAAGCGGGCTACGACATCGTCGTGCACTGCCGCGCGAGCCGCGCCAAGGCCGATGCCGTCGCCGCGCGCATCCGTGAAGGCGGGCGCGCTGCACGCGTGCTGCAGTTCGACGTGGCCGACCGCGCCGCCTGCCGCAGCGCGCTGGAGGCGGACATCGAAGCCCACGGCGCCTATTACGGCGTGGTGTGCAACGCCGGCATCGCGCGCGACAACGCCTTCCCCGCCATGACGGCCGAGGAATGGGACGGCGTGGTGCACACCAACCTCGACGCCTTCTACAACGTGCTGCATCCGGTGACCATGCCGATGATCCAGCGCCGCAAGCCGGGCCGCATCGTCACCATCGCCTCGGTGTCGGGCCTGGTCGGCAACCGCGGGCAGGCGAACTACAGCGCGGCCAAGGCGGGCATCATGGGCGCCACCAAGGCGCTGGCGATCGAACTGGCCAAGCGCAACATCACGGTGAACTGCGTGGCGCCCGGCCTGATCGACACCGAGATGCTGCCCGCGGAAGTGCGCGAGGAAGCGCTGAAGATGATTCCCATGAAGCGGCTGGGCCGCGCGCAGGAGGTGGCCGGCCTGGTCGCCTTCCTCATGGGCGAGGAGGCGGCGTACATCACGCGCCAGGTGATTTCGGTGAACGGGGGGGTGGTGTGAAGCGTGTCGTCGTGACGGGCGTGGGCGCCATCAGCCCGCTGGGCCACGATTGGGCGACGGTGCATGCGGCGCTGCGCGGACTGCGCAACGCGGTGCAGTACATGGCGGCGTGGGACGAGATCGAGGGCCTCAACACGCGCCTGGGCGTGCCGGCCCTGCCCTTTACCCTGCCCGAGCACTACAACCGCAAGGCCACCCGCAGCATGGGGCGCGTCGCCCTGATGGGAACCCGCGCCAGCGAAATCGCGCTGGAGGACGCCGGCCTGCTGGGCGACCCGCTGGTGCGCAGCGGCAGGATGGGCATCTCCTACGGCTCCTCGGTCGGTTCGCCGCCGGCGATCGCCGACTTCGGCCGCATGATCACCTCGAAGAACACCGAGGGCATCAACGCCAACACCTACATCAAGATGATGTCGCACACGGCGGCGGTCAACATCGGCGTGTTCCTGGGCCTGACGGGCCGCATCGTCACGACGTCGAGCGCCTGTGCGGCGGGCAGCCAGGGCATAGGCTACGCCTTCGAGGCGATCCAGAGCGGCCGCCAGGTCGCGATGCTGGCCGGCGGCGCGGAGGAGCTCGACCCGATCGACGCGGCGGTGTTCGACACCCTGTTCGCCACCAGCGTGCGCAACGGCGAGCCCGCGCTGACGCCGCGCCCCTTCGACGCCAACCGCGACGGCCTGGTGCTCGGCGAAGGCGCCTGCACGCTGGTGCTGGAGGAGCTGGAACATGCCAAGGCGCGCGGCGCCCACATCCTGGCCGAAGTGGCGGGCTACGGCACCAACAGCGACGGCACGCACGTCACGCAGCCGCAGTCGCCGACCATGGCGCAGGCCATGCGGCTGGCGCTCGAGAGCGCGGGCGTGCCGGCGTCCGAGATCGGCTACGTCAATGCGCACGGCACGGCCACCGACCATGGCGACGTCGCCGAGAGCAAGGCGACGCTGGAGGTGCTGGGCGACCACGTGGCTATCAGCTCGCTCAAGAGCTACATGGGCCACACGCTGGGCGCCTGCGGCGCGCTGGAAGCGTGGATGACGATCGAGATGATGCGCGAGGGCTGGTTCTCGCCCAACCTCAATCTCGAAACGGTGGACCCGGATTGCGCGCCGCTCGACTACGTGCGTGGCAGCGGGCGCGAACTCCAGACCGAATGGGCGATGAGCAACAACTTCGCCTTCGGCGGCATCAACACCTCGCTCGTCCTGCGCCGCTGGCGATGACGGTGCATATCGCCTGCGGTGCGGTGGATGCGCTGCTGGCGGGCTCGGCGGAAGGCTGGTTGTCGGCCAGCGAGCAGGCGCGGCTGGTGACCTTCACATCGGCGAAACGGCGTGACCAGTTCACGGCGGCACGCTGGCAGGCGAGGCGGCTGCTGGCGCAGGTGCTCGGTGGTGAGCCGGCTGACTGGCCGCTGGAAGCGCCGCACGATGCGCCGCCTCGCGTGGCCACGCGAGCCGACCTGTTCCTGTCGATCAGCCACAGCGGCGGCTGGACCGCCTGTGCCTTGTCGTCTTCGCCGGTCGGCCTCGACCTCGAGGCACCGCAGCGACAGCGCGACATCGCGGGCCTGATGGACCTGTGCTGCACGCCGGCGGAGCGGGCCTTCCCCGAAGCGATGTTCTACGAACTGTGGACCGTGAAGGAAGCCTGGTTGAAGCGGCGGGGCGAGTGGATCGCGCCGAGGCGGCTGCAGCAGCTGGAAGCGACGCCCGATGTGGATGGCGAGCTGCGGACCTGGCGCAGCGAGGCGTGGTGGCTGGCTCTGTGCGCGCAGCGAGATGCCGTTCAGTGGTGGACGCCGGCGCCGGTGGAGACGCGCAACTGGAGGCTTGTGGACCGTGCCGGGGTTGCCACCCCGGCCTATAAGAAGCCGACACCGTAGGCCGTGGTGAGCCGCGCGAACCGCGGCTGCCCGCGCCGCATCGCCGCGGTTCGGCTTCGCGCTTACCACGGCCTACGGGATCGTCGTGGGTATCCCGTAGGCCGGGGTGGCAACCCCGGCAAGGCGTCGATCAACCCAGCGGCTTCACCGCCACCAGGTTCAACAGCGTCTCTTCCCGGTCCTTCTTCGGCGCGATGCCGAACCAGCGCTCCAGGATCCCCAGGTCGCCGCGGCTCCACCAGAGATAGGGATAGGACACGGAGCCTTCCGGCACCACGAAGCCCGCGGCGCGGATCATCGCGAGGTATTCCTCCGCCGTCCGCTGCACGTCCATCGGATGCCGGAACAGCGCGCGGATGATCCACGAATGGATGTAACGCCGCGTCGATTCGGCAAACAGCAGCACGCCGCCCGGTTTCAGCACGCGCATGAATTCCGCCAGCGCGGCCTCCTGCTCCACCAGGTGGTGGAAGGTCTGGTGGCAGAACAGCAGGTCGGCATGGTTGTCCGGCAGCGGCAGGCGGGAGCTCGAGGCTTCCACCAGCCGCACGGCGGTTCCGGAGCGCTGCGCCTCCTCGCCGGCGGCCTGCAGCATCTGTGGGTCGATGTCGACGCCCACCAGCTCGCGCGGCGAGAAGCGCTGCGCCAGCTTGGGCAGCGAATAGCCGGAGCCGCAGCCCACGTCGACCACCACGCCGTAGCTCGCCTTGCGCGCCGGGATCAGCCGCACCAGGTCGGCCACGGCCCGCTCCAGCACGTGCACGCGCCAGGTCTCGGTCTTCAGGAACCACTTGCCGAAAGCGGTTTCGGGAACGTGGAGGGCGGCGGTGGAAGGGCTCATGGACCGGGGCTGCGCTTACGGCTTGGCCAGTTCCTTGCGGGCGTCGTCCGCCAGGATCTTGAGCCACTTGTTGTAGTGGGGGTTGATCATGGCGCCGTCGTAGTTCATGTTGGCGCTGTCCTTGTACTTGATCGAGAACATGCCGGGCGTGACGGCGATGTCGACCATCACCTGATGCTTGTTGCGCACGTTGAGCGAGCCCACCAGCTGGCCGGGGCCGACTTCCTTGAAGGTCCAGCCGCGCGGGCCGCCGCCGTTGGACAGGGCGGCCTTGATCTGCTGCACCGTGGCGGGCTGGCCGGACGCGTTGGTCGCGGACTGGTTCTCGAAATTGCCGATGGGGTCGACGTTCTTCGCCTGGGCGTTCAGGGCGATCAGGGCGGCGGCCAGGGCGAACAGGCGCAGGATGCGGATCATGGTTGATTTCCTCCAGCTGCGTCGCGCCCTGTTGCCGGTCCCGGGCGGGCGCCACGCCATCGTTGGAATTGGACGGGACCAGCTCGGCAGTTTACCAATCCGACCTCTCCCGGACACCTCCGCAACGCCCGGTGGGCGGGAAGGTTTCACACATCTGTGACCCGGGCGTTGTCCATCTGAGGCATGCTTGGGGCCGTGCTATACGACCAGGCAATCTTCGGACTGACCGCCCAGGGCCAGGACGAGCTGAAGAGCGGGGCCACCACCCTGTCGCCGACCGAGCTCGAACTGCTGGTGCGCATCGACGGCACGCTCGCGGTCGCCCAGATCCGCGCCGGCATGGGCAACGTGCCGCCGGCCGCTTTCGACCGCGCGCTCGACGTGCTGCAGGCGAACTGGCTGATCGCCCCGGTGGTGGTCGACACCTTCTCCTTCCAGCTGCAGACCGAACTGGACACCTTCAGCAATGCGCAAAGCGGCGAGGACGCCGACGCCGGCGTGCGCTCGCTCAAGCGCAGCGGCTACTTCGTGCGCATCGCCCGCAAGCCGCCGCACCTGGTGCCGCCGGCGCCCGGCGCCGCGCGCACCGCCGTGGTGGTGGAGGACGACGCGCACCTGGCCGGCTTCGTCAGCAGCTGGCTGGGCTTCGAAGGCTTCACCACCCGGGTCGCCGGCAACCGCCAGCAGGTGCTGGAGGAGTTCCGCAAGCCGCCGGTGCCCGACCTGGTGCTGATGGACGTGGTGTTGCCGGACATCAACGGTTTCGACGTGCTGGCCAGCTTGCGCCGGCACCCCGCCTTCCGGCAGGTGCCGGTGATCATGCTGACCGGCAAGGCCACCCGCGAGTCGGTGCTCAAGGGCCTGGCCGGCGGGGCCGACGGCTACGTCACCAAGCCCTTCGAGCCGGAGGCGTTGATGAAGGCCGTCCACACCGTCCTCGGCAAGGACGACGCCAAATAACAGGCGGCCGGCACGGCCATGCCGGCCGTGCATGAATTTGGCCGCAACCGGCATTTGCCCCAACCGCGACCCCGGTCCTACAGTTGCGGCGCATCCCGGAGACACAGGAGAACGACAACATGCCCGCATCCACGGAAATCCAGCGCGAAGAACGCGTCGCCGCCGTCCTGGCACTTGCCGCCAACCGCCAGGCCCCCGCCGACCGCCAGCCCATCGCCGGCTTTGCCCATGAATACTTCCGCCAGGTCGACATCGACGACCTGAGCGAGCGCACCGCCGAAGACCTGCTCGGCGCCCTGCTGTCGCACTGGCAGTTCGGCGCGCAGCGCAAGCCCGGCGCCCCCAAGGTGCGCGTCTTCAGCCCCTCGCCTGGCGAAGACGGCTGGGGCTCGCGCCACTCGGTGGTGCAGGTCGTCAACGACGACATGCCCTTCCTGGTCGACTCGGTCTCGATGGAGATCGCGCGCCAGGGCCTGGGCACGCACCTGATCATCCATCCGGTCTATGCGGTGGAGCGCGATGCCCAAGGCGTGCTGAAGGCGATCCGGCCGCGGCGCGAGGCGCCCGAGCTGCCGCGCGAATCGTGGATGTACATCGAGGTCGACCGCATGGTCGACGCCGAGCAGCGCGCGAAGCTGGCCGAAGGCATCACCCGCGTGCTGGCCGACGTGCGCGCCGCCGTCGCCGACTGGAAGCCGATGCTGGCGCGCATGCAGGAAGCGATCGCCTCGCTGGAGAAGTCGCCGGCCGGCCTGCCCGCCGAACAGGTCGCCGAAACCCGCGCCTTCCTGCAGTGGCTGGCCGACGACCACATCACGCTGCTGGGATACCGCCAGCACGACCTGGTGGAGGAAGGCGGCCAGATGGCGCTGCGCCTCGTGCCTGGCACCGGCCTCGGCCTGCTGCGGGAACGGCCGGACGAGCCGGTGTCGGCGAGCTTCGCCGCCCTGCAGCCTGCCGCCCGTGCGCTGGCGCGGGCACCGCTGCCGATTGCGATCGTCACCAAGGCCAACACGCGTTCCACCGTGCACCGCGACGCCTACACCGACTATGTCGGCGTCAAGCGCTACGACGCGCAGGGCAAGGTGATCGGCGAGCACCGTTTCATCGGCCTGTTCACGTCCACGGCCTATGCCGCCCGCGTGGAGGAAATCCCGCTGCTGCGGCAGAAGGTGACGGCCATCGCCCAGCGCGCCGGCCTCACGCCCGGCGGCCACCTGGCCAAGGCGCTGCAGCACACGCTGGAGACCTATCCGCGCGACGACCTGTTCCAGATCCCGGAAGACCAGCTGTACGACCAGGCGCTGGGCATCCTGGCGCTGGGTGACCGGCACCGCCTGCGCCTGTACTTGTGGGCCGACCCGTTCGACCGCTTCGTGTCATGCCTGGTCTTCGTGCCGCGCGAAAGCTTCTCCACCGAGCTGCGCATGAAGTTCGCGCGCATCCTGATGCAGGAACTGAACGGCACGCAGCTCGATTTCGAAGTGCTGCTTTCCGGCAAGCTGGCGCGCATCCACTTCAACGTGCGGGTGGCGCCGAACCCGATGCCGGCGGTCGACCGGCGCGAGCTGGAACGCAAGCTGGCCGCGGCCTCCCGCCGCTGGGAAGACGACCTGCGCGACGCGCTGGTCGACGCCGACGGCGAGGCTGCCGGCCTGGCCGCCGACAAGCGCTGGAGCCAGGCGTTCCCGAGCTCCTACCGCGAGCGCGTGCCGGTGCGCGCGGCGGTGCACGACATCCGCAAGATGGCGGCGCTGTCCCCGCAGAACCCGCTGGAGCTGGCGCTCTACTGGCCCTTGGGCGCGGGGGAGGGCCGGCTCGGCCTGAAGGTCTACCGCCTCGGCGCGCCGGTGGTGCTGTCGGACAGCCTGCCGATGCTGGAACACATGGGCGTGCGCGTGCTCGGTGAGTACAACCACCGCATCGCGGGGGCGGACGAGGCGCAGTCCGTCTACCTGCACGACTTCGAGCTCGAGGCGCATCCCGCCGCCGAGATCGAGCAGCAGGCGCTGGCGCGCCTGTTCGAAGACGCCTTCGCGCGCGTGTTCCGCGGCGAGGTGGAGAACGACGACTTCAACCGCCTGGTGCTGTCGGCCGGACTGTCGGCCGAAGAGATCGTGGTGCTGCGCGCCTACGCGAAGTACCTCAAGCAGATCGGCTTCGCGCAGTCGCAGGCCACCATCTCCGCGACGCTGGGCAACCACCCGCGCCTGGCGCGCATGCTGGTCGGCCTGTTCCGCCTGCGCTTCGATCCCGAGAAGCGCGACGAGGCCGGCGCCACGGCGCAGGTCAACGGGCTCAACCAGGCTTTCGACAAGGTGAGCAACCTGTCGGAAGACCGCGTGCTGCGCCAGTTGCTGGCGTTGCTGCAGGCCACCTTGCGCACGAACTTCTGGCGCACCGGCGTCGGCGCCAGCGGCGCGGCCGGCGCGCGCCGCAGCTTCCTGAGCTTCAAGCTCGATTCGCACCAGGTGCCGGGCCTGCCCGCGCCGGTGCCGCTGTACGAGATCTTCGTCTACTCGCCGCGCTTCGAAGGCATCCACCTGCGCGGCGGCAAGGTCGCGCGCGGCGGCCTGCGCTGGTCGGACCGGCCCGACGATTTCCGCACCGAGGTGCTGGGCCTGGTGAAGGCGCAGATGGTGAAGAACACGGTGATCGTGCCGGTGGGTTCCAAGGGCGGCTTCGTGCTGAAGAAGGCCCCGCCCGCGAGCGACCGCGAGGCTTTCATGAAGGAAGGCGTGGCCTGCTACCAGGACTACCTGCGCGGCCTGTTGGACCTGACGGACAACCTGGTGGGCGGCAAGACCGTGCCGCCGCCGATGGTGGTGCGCATCGACGGCGACGATCCTTACCTGGTGGTCGCGGCCGACAAGGGCACGGCCACCTTCTCGGACTACGCCAACCAGATCAGCGAGGAGTACGGCCACTGGCTGGGGGACGCCTTCGCCTCCGGCGGCAGCCAGGGCTACGACCACAAGGTCATGGGCATCACGGCGCGCGGCGCCTGGGAAAGCGTCAAGCGCCACTTCCGCGAGATGGGCGTGGACACGCAGACGACCGACTTCACCGTGGTCGGCGTCGGTGACATGTCGGGCGACGTGTTCGGCAACGGCATGCTGCTGTCGCGCCACATCAAGCTGCTGGCGGCCTTCGACCACCGCCACATCTTCATCGACCCCACCCCGGATCCCGAGGCCTCCTTCGTCGAGCGCGAGCGCCTGTTCAAGCTGCCGCGCTCGTCCTGGGCCGACTACGAGGCCAAGCTGATTTCGGCCGGCGGCGGCATCTGGGCGCGCTCGGAGAAGTCGGTGCCGCTGTCGCCGCAGGCGCGCGAGGCGCTGGGCATCACCGCCGAACAACTGACGCCGGCCGAACTGGTGACCGCCATCCTGAAGGCGCCGGTGGACCTTCTCTACAACGGCGGCATCGGCACCTACGTGAAGGCGGCCAGCGAATCGCATGCCGAGGTCGGCGACCGCGCCAACGACGGCGTGCGCATCAACGGCAGCGAGCTGCGCGCCAAGGTCGTGGCCGAGGGCGGCAACCTGGGCTTCACGCAACGCGGGCGGATCGAGGCGGCGCTTAACGGCGTCAAGCTGAACACGGACGCCATCGACAACTCCGCCGGCGTCGACACCTCCGACCACGAGGTGAACATCAAGATCCTGCTGGGCATCGCGGTGGGCGACGGCGAACTCACGTTGAAGCAGCGCAACGCGCTGCTGCCGCAGATGACGGACGACGTCGCGGCGCTCGTGCTGCGCGACAACTACTTCCAGACGCAGGCGCTGTCGATCGGGGGGCGCATCGCGACCAGGCAGCTCGACGAGCAGGCGCGCTTCATCCGCTTCCTGGAGAAGAAGGGTGAGCTCAATCGCGCGATCGAGTTCCTCCCCTCCGACGAGGCCATCGCCGAACGCAAGGCCAAGGGCCTGGGCCTCACGAGCCCGGAGCGCGCGGTGCTGCTGGCGTACAGCAAGATGTGGCTGAACGACGAACTGATCGCGTCGGACCTGCCGGAAGATCCCTGGGTCGCCACCGCGCTGGAACGCTACTTCCCCGCGCTGCTGAAGGAGAAGTTCGCGGCCTACATCCCGCGCCATCCGCTCAAGCGCGAGATCATCGCCACCCATGTGCTGAACAGCATGATCAACCGGGTGGGGCCAACCTTCGTGCACCGCCTGGGAGAAATCACCGGCACCACGCCGCCGCAGATCGTGCGCGCCTACCTGGCGACGCGCGAGGTGTTCGGGCTGGTGCCGCTGTGGCAGCGGATCGAGGCGCTGGACAACAAGGTGCCCGATGAAGTGCAGGCCGAGATGGTGCTGGCGCTGCGCGGCCTGATCACGCGCGCCACCACCTGGTTCCTGCGTTCGCGCCGCTTGTTCGAGCCGACCGAGCAGCAGGTGACGCGCTTCGCCCCGGCGGTGCAAGGGCTGCGCACGCGGCTCGAGGCGGCCGGCGCCGCCAGCCCGCGCGCCGCGCACTGGATCGAGTCGGGCGTTCCGAAGGAACTCGCGGTGCAGGTCGACTCGGCCGAGAACTGGTTCAACGCGCTGGACATCGCCGAGATCGCCGACGCGGCCAAGCAGCCGCTGGACCTGGTCTCCGAGGTGCACGGCGGCGTGGCCGATCGACTGGGGCTGGATGCGATGCGCCAGCAGATCGACCTGCTGCCGGCCGAAAGCTACTGGCAGAACCTGGCCAAGCTGGCCCTGGCGGACGACCTCACCGACCTGCGCCGCTCGATCGCGCAGGAAGCGCTGGCGCGCCACCAGGGCGGCGCCAAGCAGGTGCTGGATGCCTGGGAGCAGGGGAACCGGCAGGCACTGGAACGGGCGCAGCGGCTGCTGATGGAACTGCGCGAAACGCCGGCCGGGGACCTGGCGATGCTGTCGGTGGCCTTGCGGGAGCTGCGGAACCTGGTTTGAGGCCCGAGGGTTGCCGGCGCCCAAAAGTTCATGGAAGGCGCCGTCCGGCGCCGCTATCATCGTCCCGCAAAGATCGCAGGAGGGACTCCCCATGGGCCTGATGGACTTCATCAAGAAGCAGTTCATAGACGTCATCCAGTGGACGGAGGACGGCGACGGCGTGCTGAGCTGGCGCTTCCCGATGGCCGGCATGGAGATCCAGTACGGCGCCTCGCTCACGGTGCGCGAGTCGCAGATGGCGGTGTTCGTCAACGAAGGCAAGATCGCCGACGTGTTCGGGCCCGGCATGTACAAGCTGACCACCCAGACCATCCCGGTCCTGACCTACCTGAAGAACTGGGACAAGCTGTTCGAGTCCCCGTTCAAGAGCGACGTGTATTTCTTCAGCACGCGCCAGCAGGTCGACCAGCGCTGGGGCACGCCGCAGCCCATCACCATCCGCGACAAGGACTTCGGCGCGGTGCGCCTGCGGGCCTTCGGCAACTACAACTACAGCATCGCCGATCCGCGCGCCTTCCACACCAAGATCTCCGGCACGCGCGACACCTACACGGTGGGCGAGCTCGACGGCCAGCTGCGCGGCGTGATCCTGCAGCACATCTCCGACGCCATCGCGCAAAGCGGCGTGCCTTTCCTCGACCTCGCCGCCAACCAGGTCGAGTTCGCCAACGCGCTGCAGAAGGAACTGGCTCCGGCCTTCGAGGCGATCGGCCTCAAGCTGGAGGGCATGACGGTGCAGAACCTGTCGCTGCCCGAGGAGCTGCAGAAGATCCTGGACCAGCGCATCGGCATGGGCATGGTCGGCAACGACATGGGCAAGTTCATGCAGTACCAGACCGGCCAGGCGATCCCGGAGATGGCGAAGGCCGCCGGCAGCGGCGGCGGCGGCGTTGCCGGCGACGCGATGGGCCTGGGCGCCGGCATCGCGATGGGCCAGGTGCTGGCGCAGAACCTGCAGCAGGGGCTGCAAGGCGCGCATCCCGCGGCCGCGGCGGCAACCGTCAAGCCCGAGGACGTGATGGCCACGCTGGAGAAGCTGGGCGACCTCAAGGCCAAGGGCATCCTCACGCAGGAAGAGTTCGACGCCAAGAAGGCGGAGCTGCTGAAGAAGCTCGTCTGAAAACACATGTCATCCCGGGCTCGACCCGGGATCCATCGCCAGGGGGCCGTCAGCCACCGGAGATGGATTGCGGGTCGAGCCCGCAATGACAACCCTGTAAATCTTGGCTACCACCCCCCAACGGACCTACGTCGCGCCCTGCCCGGGTTGCGGGGCCCCCGTCGAATTCCGCAGCGCGCAATCGGCGTTCGCGGTGTGCAGCTATTGCCGCAGCACCGTGGTGCGCGACGGCGAGACGCTCTCGCGCATCGGCAAGATGGCGGAGGTCTTCGAGGATTTTTCGCCGCTGCAGCTCATGGCGCGCGGCCGCTGGCAAGGCCGCGACTTCACGCTGGTGGGCCGGCTGCAGTACCGCGGCGCCAGCGGCGCCTGGACCGAATGGCACGCGCTCTTCGCCGATGGCAGCAGCGCCTGGCTGGCCGAGGACAACGGCGCCTACGTCATGGCGGTGCCCGCAAGCGCCGGGCGCCCGCTGCCGCAGCCGCAGCAGCTGCGCCTCGATGCGACGACGGCGATCGACGGCCACCCTTACAAGGTCAGCTCCAACGAACAGGTGGCGCTGGTCTCGGCGCAGGGCGAGCTGCCCAAGCTGCCGCCGCTGGACCAGCCCTTCGCGATGGTGGAACTGCGCAGCGCCGACAACGAGGTGCTGGCCATCGACTACGGCAGCACGCCGCCGGCGCTCTCGCGCGGGCGGCCCGTGGCGCTGGAGGAACTGCTGCTCACGGGCCTGCGCGAAGATGGCGGCAAGGCCTTGCAGGGCCGCAGCTTCGCCTGCCCGAACTGCGGCGCGACGGTCGAAGTGCAGTTCGGCAACAGCAAGAGCATCACCTGCCGCGCCTGCAACACGCTGATCGACCTGCAGCAAGGCGTGGGCGGCGAACTCGCGCACGCACTGCAGGACGAGCCGGTGCAGCCGCTGATTCCGCTGGGCAGCGTCGGCCAGCTGCAGGGCGTGCAGTGGCAGGTCGTGGGCTACCAGCACCGCCTGGGCACGGAGCCCGACGACCCCGACGAGCACTTCGGCTGGGACGAGTACCTGCTGTACAACGCCAAGCGCGGTTTCACCTTCCTGGTCGATTCGACCGAAGGCTGGAGCCTGGTCAAGCCGGCCACCGGCGCACCGACGGTTTCGTCCGGCCGCAAGCAGGCCACCTATCTCGGCACGACCTACGACCTGAAGTACAGCTACAAGGCGCAGACGACTTACGTGGCCGGGGAGTTCTACTGGCCGGTGGTGCGCGGGCAAACGAGCCTCAACCGCGACTACGCCAAGGGCCAGGGCCTGCTGGCCATGGAGGAGACGCCGACCGAAGTCACCTGGTCGGTCGGCAGCCAGGTCGCGGCCGATGCCGTCGCCAAGGCCTTCGGCCTGGAGGCGAAGAAGGACCTGCTGCAGCGTGGCGACTCCGGGCCCACCACGCCGAAGTCGAGCGGCACGGGCTGCGGCTGCGCGACCATCGTCCTCGTGATCCTCGTCATCCTCATCCTGCTGGCCCTGCTCAAGGCCTGCGAGGATGACGACCGCAACAGCGGCTCCGGGTACAGCACGTCGTCGCCGCGCTCCAGCACCGGAACCTGGGGCGGCGGCGGTGGAGGCTCGCACAAGTGAACATCGATTTTTCAGGAGGTCTTCATGGACTTTGAATGGCTGAGGCCGGCCGCGTTCGTCGGCTCGATCGTCTACGCAATCATCGGCATCGTGGTTTTCTGGGGCAGCTTCATCCTGATCGACAAGCTCACGCCGTACAAGCTGTGGGAGGAGATCGTGGAGAAGCAGAACCTGGCCCTCGCGATCGTGGTGGGCTCGATGGCGATCGGCGTGTCGATGATCGTGGCGGCAGCCGTGCATGGCTGATGCGCGCGCGGCCGCACCGCGGCCGCTGGAGGTGGCGCTGCTCGCCTCGGTCTTCGTCGTCGCCGCCTGCGGCCTGGTCTACGAGCTGGCCGCCGGCGCGCTGGCCTCGTACGTCCTGGGCGACTCGGTGCTGCAGTTCTCCACCATCATCGGCACCTACCTGTTCGCGATGGGGGTGGGCTCCTGGCTGTCACGCTTCTTCGAGCGCCAGCTGCCAGCGCACTTCCTGCGCATCGAGCTGCTGGTGGCCCTGGTGGGCGGCGGCTTGCCGGCGCTGCTGTTCCTGGTGCATGCCTGGCAGCCCGGCGCCTTCCGGGTGCTGCTGTACGGACTGGTGCTCGTGGTGGGCACGCTGGTCGGGCTCGAGATCCCGCTGGTGATGCGCATCCTCAAGCGCAACGTCGGCCTGCGCGAGCTGGTGTCGCAGGTCCTCACCTTCGACTACCTCGGCGCGCTCGCGGTGTCCATCGCCTTCCCGCTGTTGCTCGTCCCGCAGCTCGGGCTGATCCGGACCGGCCTGCTGTTCGGACTGATGAACGCACTGGTGGCGCTGTGGGCGGTGTGGCTGTTCCGGCACGAGCTGCGGCTGCTGGCGGCGCACGTGCTGGCCTGCCTGCTCACGCTGGGCGCGCTGGGTGCCGCCTTTGCCGGCTCGCAGCAGATCACCTCGCTGGCCGAAGACCATTTCTACCAGGACAAGATCGTGGTGGCCGAGAGCTCGCCCTGGCAGCGCATCGTGGTCACGCAGGGCCGCAGCGGCCTGCGTCTCTTTCTCAACGGCAACCTGCAGTTCGCGCAGTCCGACGAGTACCGCTACCACGAGGCCCTGGTGCATCCGGCCATGGCGGCGCACGGCGGTGCGCGCAAGGTCGCGGTGCTGGGCGGCGGCGACGGGCTGGCGGTGCGCGAGCTGCTGCGTTATCCGCAGGTGGAGAGCATCACGCTGGTGGAGCTCGATCCCAACATGACGCGCCTGTTTTCCACCGACGACAGGCTGGTGCGGATCAACGGCGGGTCGCTGCGTTCGCCCAAGCTGAAGATCGTGCACACCGACGCCTTCCAGTGGCTGCAGCAGGTGCAGGAGACCTTCGACGTCATCGTGGTCGACTTTCCCGACCCGACCAACTTCTCCATCGGCAAGCTGTACACCAATGCCTTCTACGCGCTGCTCGAACAGCGGCTCGCGGCCAGCGGCTATGCGGTGATCCAGACCACCTCGCCGCTGGTGGCGCGCCAGAGTTTCTGGACCGTCGTGACGACGCTGGAGTCGGTGGGCCTGCAGACCGCGCCCTACCACGCCAACGTGCCCAGCTTCGGCGAATGGGGCTTCGTGCTGGCGAGCCGCCGCCCCTGGCATGCGCCCGCCGCCCTGCCCCAAGGCCTGCGCTTCCTGAGCGTCAACGGCGTGCCGCCGCTGTTCGACTTTCCGCGCGACATGGCGCGGGTGCCGGCCGAAGTCAACCGCCTGTCCAACCAGGTGCTGGTCACCACCTACGAGCGCGAATGGGGCAAGGTCACCAACTGACGCGCCGCGGTGCGCTGCTCGCCGGCGCTGCGGCGCTGGCCGGCTGCACGCCGGCAGTGCCCGAAGCGCCCGGCGCTTTCGCCGGCGCCAGCGCGGCCCGCGGCCACCTGCTGCGCGACCTGCAGTCGGCGCCCGCGCCGGCGGTCTCGCGCCGCGCGGACGTCGTGATCGCGGGCGCCGGCATCGCGGGCCTGGCGGCGGCGCGGGCGCTGCGCCGGCGGGACGTCGAGGATTTCGTGCTGCTGGAGCTCGAGGACACGGCCGGCGGCAACAGCCGCGGCAGCGAGCTGCAAGGCATTGCCTGCCCGCTGGGGGCGCACTACCTGCCGGTGCCCGGCGACAACGCGCGCGAGGTGCAGGAACTGCTGGAAGAACTGGGCCTGCGGCGCCGCGTCGCCGGGCGCTGGGAATACGACGAGCGCCACCTGTGCCACGCGCCGCAGGAGCGGCTGTTCTTCGAGGGCGCGTGGCAGGAAGGCCTGTTGCCGCTCTCCGGCGTGGGCGCCTCGACGCTGGCGCAGTACCTCAAGTTCGCGGGCGAGGTGGAGCAGGCGCGCAAGGGCGGCGGCTTCCAGATCCCCGAGCAGGCGCGCGCCAAGCTGCTTGGCTGGGACGGCGAAACCTTCGCCGCCTGGCTGGACCGGCGCGGCCTCACCGATCCGCAACTGCGCTGGTACCTCGACTACTGCTGCCGCGACGACTTCGGCGCCGGCGCGGCCACCGTCGCCGCCTGGGCCGGCCTGCACTACTTCGCCGCGCGCCACGGCTTCCATCCGCCCGGCGCCGAGGGCGGCGACCGCGAGGCGCTGCTGACCTGGCCGCAGGGCAACGGCTGGCTGGCGCAGGCGCTGGCGGCGCCGCTGGGCGACCGCATGCGCGGCGGCCAGGTGGTGCTGCGCATCGCCGAACAGGCGCACGGCATCGAAGTCGATGCGCTGGACGTGAAGGCGCAGCGCGTCGAGCGTTGGCTGGCGCAGAAGTGCATCGTGGCGCTTCCCGTTCTTGTCGCCGCGCGGGTCGTCGAGAACGCGCCGGGGCCGCTGCGCGCGCTGGCCGCGCGCACGCGCTACGCGCCGTGGATCGTGGCCAACCTGCACCTCCGCGCGCCGCTGGCCGACCGGCGGGGGATGCCGAAGGCGTGGGACAACGTGGTGTACGGCAGCGAGGGCCTGGGCTACGTGGTGGCCACCCACCAGGACCTGAACCCGGCCCCGGGCCCCACGGTCCTGAGCTGGTACTGCGCGCCGGGTGAAGCGGCCCGGGCGGACCTGCTGCAGAAACCCTGGACCCATTGGCGCGACCGGGCGCTGGCCGAACTCTCCGTGCCGCATCCCGACCTGCCGCACAAGCTGACGCAGGTGCAGGTGGCCCGCTACGGGCATGCGATGAGCGTCCCGGTGCCGGGCGCGCTGTCCGCGCTGCCGGCGCCGCCCGACACGCAGCGCATGCGCTACGCGCACGCCGACTGGGCGGGCTATTCGATCTTCGAGGAAGCGTTCACGCTCGGCCAGCGGGCCGGCGCGCGCTGATGGCTAGGAGAAGTCGCCCGACGCGTAGGTCGTGGTGTCCGCGCGGCAGTTGACCGGCAGTGCGTTGCGCACGGGCGACCAGTCGGAGCCGCAGATCCAGGAGCCGACGGCCTTGCCCAGGTCGGCGGGCGTGACCATCCCGGCGCCGCTGGCATGGGCCGGCACGAGGTAGATGTACTGGCCGTTCACCAGCCCGTCGAGGCCGGCGATGGGCACGCGGATCACGCCGTCCGACGAGGTCTGGATGGACCCGGCGTACTGGCTGCCGCCGCCGCCTTCACAGCCCCAGCTGCCGGCGGCCGGCGCGCTGTCCAGCGTGAGGTAGTTCTCCGTCACGGTGTTCTTGCAGCGGCTCAGCGCCAGCATCACTTCCGAGATCTTGGCCCGGCGTGTGTAGTCCCGCATCTGCGCAATGGCGATCGAGCCAAGGATGGCCACCACCGCCACGGTGACGATCATCTCGACCAGCGTGAAACCTCTTTGCCGTTTTCTTGCCCTGCTTCTCATGGACTGCACCTCACAGGTAACTCGAGGCAACTCCCGTGCCACTGCGTTCCCGTGCACTAGTTCACAGGAACCGCTGCACGGAGTGACAATTTGCGGCAGCCGGACGGCCGGCTGCCGCCCATTTTGCAAACCTAGGCACGCATCAGCGCTTCGATCTCGTCGGCCTTCACCGGCACGCCGCGGGTCATGAGTTCGCAGCCCTGGGGCGTCACCACCGCGTCGTCCTCGATGCGGATGCCGATGTTGTGGAACTGTTCGGGCACGCCCTCACCCGGGCGCACGTAGATGCCCGGCTCGATGGTGAGCACCATGCCCGGACGCAGGATGCGGCTGGGGCGGTTCTTGATCAACTCGCCGGACAGCGGGTCCTTGCGTTCGCTCACGGCGCCCACTTCGCCCGGCTCCACGTAGCTGCCGCAGTCGTGGACGTCCATGCCCAGCCAGTGGCCGGTGCGATGCATGTAGTAGGCGAAATAGGCGCGCTTCTCGATCACGTCGTCGAGGGTGCCCACCTTCTTCGCATCGAGCAGGCCCACGTCCAGCATGCCTTGCGACAGCACTTTCACCGCCGCGTCGTGCGGGTCGGTGAAGCGCGCGCCCGGCTTGGTGGCGGCGACGGCGGCCTCCTGCGACGCCAGCACGATGTCGTACAGCGCACGCTGCGGGCCGGTGAACTTGCCGTTGGCCGGGAAGGTGCGGGTGATGTCGCTGGCATAGCCATCGAGCTCGCAGCCGGCGTCGATCAGCACCAGCTCGCCGCTCTTCACCGGCGCCACGTCGGCGCGGTAGTGCAGCACGCAGGCGTTGGCACCGGCGGCAACGATGGAGGTGTAGGCCGGGTATTGCGAGCCGCCCAGGCGGAAGTCGTGCAGCAGCTCGGCGTCGAGGTGGTACTCGCGCACGTCCTTGCCTTCGCGCAGCATGCGGGCGCAGGCCTTCATGGTCCGCACGTGGGCCTGGGCGCTGATGGCCGCGGCGCGGCGCATGGTGTCCAGCTCGTGGTCGTCCTTGAACAGCCGCATCTCGTCCAGCACCGAGCACAGGTCGCGCTGCTGCTCGGGGCACAGCGCGCCGTAGCGCACGCGTCCGCGCACCTGGCCGAGCCAGCCGGCGATGCGCTCCTCCAGCCCCGCATGGGTGGCGAAGGGGAACCAGACGGTGTCGCGGTTCTCCAGCAGCCTGGGCATGCGGGCGTCGAGCTCGCCGATGGGGAAGGCGGCTTGCACCGCCAGCGCGCCGACGGCGGCGTCGGGGCCGAGGCGGTAGCCGTCCCAGATCTCGCGTTCGAGGTCCTTGGGCTGGCAGAACAGGGTGCTGGTGCCGTCGCCGCTGACCACCAGCCAGGCATTCGGTTCGGTGAAGCCGGTCAGGTAGTAGAAGTAGCTGTCGTGCCGGAACAGGAAGTCCGCATCGCGGTTGCGCTGGCGCTCCGGCGCCGTCGGGATCAGGGCGATGCCATTGGCGCCCAGCTGGGCCGCCATGCGCGCGCGGCGCTGGGCGTAGAGCGACGTGGGAACGCTGGTATTCATGCGCCGATTGTCCGCGTTTTCGCAGGGTGGGACGCTAGCGGGAACCCACCCTGCAGGAGCCTCAGCGCTGTGCGCTGAGGTCCAGTCCCGGCCCGAGAACTTCCAGCGCGGCCGGCTGGTGGACCGCCACCGTGGCGGCCGTCCAGCCGGCGGGGAAGGCCTCGCCGGATCCGCTTTCCATCGGCTTCCTGAGCGCCACGTTCACGTCGGCGCCCGGCGGCAGCAGCAGGCGCAGCAGCTCGGTCGCTTCCTCCGACAGCGGCTGCCCCGACAGCTCGGCGCGGCGCAGCACGTACATCCAGGGCAGCGCGCCCTGGGCGTCGGCATGGGCCAAAGTCTGGTCGGCCGGCGCGCTGCCGCTTCTTTGCAGCAGCGCCTGGGCCAGCCGCAGGTCGTGCCGCATGCCGGCCCAGTGGAACAGGTTGCGGCCCTGGCGGTCGACCACCAGCGGCGGCACGCCGGCGGCGAGCAATTGATCCAGCACTTCGGCCGGCCGCTTGGGGTCGCGGGCAAAGGCGCCATCCATGGCGGCAAAGGCGGCGATCGGCGCGGCGGAGCGGTCGCGCTGCAGCAGCAGCCGCACCATGTCCCAGTGCTGGCGGCTCGCCGCGACGGCGATGGAAGACGCGGCACCTTCGAGGTCGCGCGGCTTGCCGCCGCGCAGCAGCAGCGCGCGCGCCAGGCCCAGGTCGTTGGAGCGTGCCGCGCAGGACAAGGCGGTGCGCGGGCGGCGGGCGTCGCCGTCGGTGGCGATCACCACCTGGTCGGCCCGCAGTTCGGGCTGCGCGGCCAGCAGCCAGTCGACGGTGGCCCGCTCGCCGCTGCACGCGGCACAGGCCAGCAGCCGCGCGTGGTCGAGCGGCTGCGGCACTTCCATCTGCGCCAGCAGCCGCGCCTGCTCGAGGTCGCCGTTGCAGGCGGCCGCGATGTAGCCGGCGCGCAGCCGGTCGGACACCACCGCGGCGTCGAGGCTGGGGCCCAGGCGATTGGCGCCGTGGCCCTGAAGGCGGTCGAGGAAGACGGAGGCGGCGCGGTAGCTCGCGTCGCCATCCAGGTAGGTATCGATCAGCGGCAGGCGCGCCAGGTAGATGACGCCGGCCAGCACGACCAGCCCGCCGCAGGCGCGCAGCACCGGCGCCCATCGGCTGCGCTCGGGTTCATCCGGCGCCGCCAGGGTGCGGATCATCGGCCGGGTCGCCATCACGCTGCGCGTGCCCATGCGCTCGTCGATCGCCGTGGCCATGGCAGTGTCCTGGCTGCTGGTGAAACTGTCCGAGGGGATGCGGGCGCAGGCGCCGAGGATGGCGCCGGTGAAGGCGATGCCCGCCAGCGTCACCACGGCCACCAGGGCAATCGCCGCCAGCGCCGCCCAGGCCTGCCACGGGAGCGCGGCCCAGGCCTGCTGCGCCAGCGGCTGCGCGCCCAGCCGGGGCGCGCCGAAGACGACCAGGGCCACCAGGCCCAGGACCAGCGGCCAGGCCACCAGCGGCCGCGACCAGCGCGTGGCCGCCATGAAGGCGCGGCTGGCTTCGTTGTCGTAATAGGCACTCAGCGTGCCGCGCGTGGCCATCTTCAAGGCCGCGGGCGCCGCCAGCAGCGCCGTCGCCCAGCCCAGGGTGGCGCGGGGCCAGCCCGACTCCAGGCCGGGCAGCAGCGAAACCACCGCGACCAGCACCGCCAGCACGAACAGGGGCATGTTCCACAGCAGGTAGCGCACGAAGGGCGGCTCGGCGTCGACTTCGGGCGGCGGCAGGGCCAGGTATTCGGGCAGCACCATGGCCACCGGCGCGGTGATCGCCCAGACCAGGTAAGGCAGCAGCAGCGTGGTCGCGGCCAGGGCCAGCAGGGGCTGGCCGGCCAGCACCAGCAACAGGCCGATCAGCGCATAGGCCAGGAATACGGGCGAGAAAAACAGCCGGCGCAACACCTGCGCCCACAAGTCGCCACGCAGCGCAAGCCGCGGGCTCGCCACCAGGCTTGCGCCCAGGTCGCTCCATCGCAACATCGTCGGTCCCCTCTTTTCGGCGGAAAGCTCCGCCGCCCGGCTCCCCGTCCGGTAACAAGACTATAGGGTGGGGTCGCGGTTGAGGCTATCCAGGCGTTGCGGCGTCCCCACGTCCGTCCAGGCTCCGGTGTAGCACTCGGCACTGACCAGGCCCTGACCAACGGCGGCGAACAGCAAGGGAGCGAGCGCCACCTTCTGGCCCTGGGGATTGCCGGTGGGGACGCCTTGCAGGAGTTCGCGCCGCAGCAGGGCCACGGTGGAATAGGTGTAGGGGCGCTCGCCCTCGCGCGTGGCGAGGCCGTTGCCGTCCAGGCCGAAGTCGCCCTTGGGGTTGTGTTCGGGGTTGGGCACGAGGAACAGGTGCGCCAGCTTGCCGCCGGCGGCGAAGCGGTCGAAGGCGGCGCGGGTGAAGCGGAACTCCGGCATGTAGACGTCGCCGGCCACGATCCAGAAGACTTCGCCGAGCAGGGGCAGGGCGCGCGCAATGCCGCCGGCCGTCTCCAGCGCGCCGCCGAAGTCGCGGCCTTCGTGCGAGTAGCGGATGCGCACGCCCTGGTGAACGTCGCCGTAGTGCTGCGCGATCTGTTCGCCCAGCCAGGCGGTGTTGACGACGACCTCGTCGAAGCCGCCCGCGCCCAGCGCCTCCAGGTGGTAGCCCATGAGCGGCTTGCCGCGCACTTCCAGCAGGGGCTTGGGCCGGCTGTCGGTCAGCGGCCGCATGCGTTCACCCCGGCCCGCCGCCAGGATCATGGCCTGGGCGGTGCTCAAGACTCTTCTTCTCCCCGGTCCAGCGAGCGCTGCTCGGTCCATTCCGGCTGGAAGCGGTTGACCAGGGCGAACATCAGGCCGCGCGCCTTGGCCGAATGGTCGCCGCTGAAGTTGCAGACGAAGACGTCGCAGGTCACGGCCTTTTCCTCCGGCCAGGTGTGCAGGCACACGTGCGATTCGGCCAGCAGCACCGTCGCCGTGACGCCACCCGGGCCCTTGGGCGTGGCAGGAAAGGCGTGGAACAACTGGTTCACGGGCACCAGGCCCACGGCCTGCACGGCGGCCACGCACCACTCGCCCAGCTTCTGCGGATCGGTCAGCCAGGCGGCGTCGCAACGGCAGCGGTACAGGTCGGCGGTGAGGTGCAGGCCCTTCATGCCCCGAATGTAGGGCATGGACGCGCGCCTGCCTGTGCGGAAGGCACGAAGCGCCGGTCATTTAAAATCCCGGGTTTCCCCGACCCACCCCCCGGAGCTGCCCCTGATGGCCAACGATTCCCTGATGGCGAACGCGATCCGCGCGCTTGCCATGGACGCCGTGCAACAAGCGAACTCGGGGCACCCCGGCGCTCCCATGGGCATGGCGGACATCGCTGTCGCCCTCTGGCACCGCAACCTCAAGCACAACCCCGGCAACCCGCAGTGGGCCGATCGCGACCGCTTCGTGCTGTCCAACGGCCATGCCTCGATGCTGCTGTATTCGCTGCTGCACCTGACCGGCTACGCGCTGCCCGTCGGCGAGCTCAAGGGCTTCCGCCAGCTGCACAGCAAGACGCCCGGCCACCCCGAGGTGGACGTGACCCCCGGCGTCGAGACCACCACCGGCCCGCTCGGCCAGGGCCTGGCCAACGCGGTCGGCATGGCGCTGGCGGAAAAGCTGCTGGCCAAGGAATTCAACCGCGACGGCCACGCGATCGTCGACCACAACACCTACGTCTTCATGGGCGACGGCTGCCTGATGGAAGGCATCAGCCACGAGGCCTGCGCGCTCGCCGGCGCCTGGAAGCTGAACAAGCTGGTCGCCATCTACGACGACAATGGCATCTCCATCGACGGCCAGGTCACGCCCTGGTACATCGACGACGTGGCCGGCCGCTTCAAGGCCTACGGCTGGAACGTGGTCGGCCCGGTCGACGGCCACGACGTCGAGGCGGTCGACAAGGCCATTGCCGAAGCGCGCCGCAGCGCCGAGAAGCCGACGATCGTCATCGCCAAGACGCACATCGGCAAGGGCTCGCCCAACCGCGCCAACACCGCCAAGGCGCACGGCGAGCCGCTGGGCAACGACGAGATCGCGCTGACCCGCAACGCCATCGCCTGGAAGCACCAGCCCTTCGAGCTGCCGAAGGCGGTGTATGAGGAGTGGGATGCGCGTGCCAAGGGCGACACCCAGGAAGCCGAGTGGAACCGGCGCTTCGACGCCTACGCCAAGGCGCATCCCGACTTGGCCGCCGAATTCGCGCGCCGCATGAAGGGCGAGCTGCCGAAGAATTTCGCCCAGGTGGCCGTGGATGCCGCCATCGCCGCGCATGCCAAGGCCGAGACGGTGGCTTCGCGCAAGGCCTCGCAGATCGCGCTGGAAGCCTTCACCGCCGCAATGCCCGAGATGCTGGGCGGCTCGGCCGACCTGACCGGCTCCAACCTCACCAACACCAAGAGCACGCCGGCGCTGCGCTTCGACCAGGCCGGCGACGTCGTGACCACCGACGGCAAGATCGGCCGCCACATCAACTACGGCGTGCGCGAATTCGGCATGGCCGCGGTCATGAACGGCGCTGCCCTGCACGGCGGCTACATCCCGTACGGCGGCACCTTCCTCACCTTCAGCGACTACAGCCGCAACGCGATCCGCATGGCGGCGCTGATGAAGCGGCGCGTGATCCACGTCTTCACGCACGACTCCATCGGCCTGGGCGAAGACGGCCCGACGCACCAGTCGATCGAGCATGCCGCCAGCCTGCGCCTGATCCCCGGCCTCGATGTCTGGCGTCCGGCCGACACCGCGGAGACCACGGTGGCGTGGGCCGTGGCCCTGGAGAACAGCAAGCGCCCGACCGCGCTGCTGCTGTCGCGCCAGAACCTGCCGTACGCGCCCAAGTCCGACCTGGGCGAGATCTCGCGCGGCGGCTACGTGCTGGCCGAGCCGGCCGAAGTCGGCGCGCGCCGCAAGACGCAGGCCGTGATCATCGGCACCGGCTCCGAGGTGCAGCTGGCGCTGAAGGCGCAGGAGCTGCTGGCCGCCGAAGGCATTGCGGTGCGCGTGGTCTCCATGCCCAGCACCACCACCTTCGACCGCCAGGACCGCGACTACAAGCAGACCGTGCTGCCCGACGGCCTGCCCCGCATCGCCGTCGAAGCCGGCGTCACCGATTTCTGGTGGAAGTACGGCTGCGCGGCGGTGGTGGGCATCGACCACTACGGCGAATCGGCGCCGGCCAACGTGCTGTTCAAGAGCTTCGGGTTCACGCCGGAGAACGTGGCGGAAACGGTGCGGGCCGTGCTGCAGAGAAGCTGAACTGGCAAGACCCCGATGTTCCAGAAGTCCGCGATCATCCTGCTGATGGGCCTGAGCCTGGCCCTGGCTGCCTCGGGCCAGGAGAAGCCACCGTCGGACGGATCGCTGCTGCCCTTCACGGACGACACGGAGGGGCCATTGGATCCGTCCTGTCTGACGCAGATCCAGGGACTGCCGGCACCAGGACTCGATGCGCGAAGGGGCTTGGCCGGAGGTGTCGAACGGAATCTCCCTACCGGCCGGGTGCTCGTTCGCCTGACCTTTGCCGCCGCCGACAAGGCACCAGAGGCGCAGATCGTCTTCGACGGGGGGAACGCCGTATTGCGTGACTTCGTGAAGAAGGAAGTCGACGATTACCGGATGCCTTGCCTGAAACCTGGGGATCAACCGATCAAGGCGGTTCGTCTTTTCGTCTACCCTGGATCCGAGCCGATGCGACGATTGACGCAGGAGCTGAGCCTGGTCGACGTCCTGAAGATCACGCGCGACCTCAAGGCGCAGTCCGTGCGCTTTGACCTGAACGAAATGGGTTGCCCTTTCAAGATCAAGTTCGCGCCCTGGCAGCCCTATGCACCCAACGCAGTCCGGGAGATCGGCGCGAGTGATCCGCGCCGCGCCTCATTTCTCAAGTGGTTGCGCGAGCTGCCTCTGAACCTTCCCGAGCAACTCATGAGAACTGCGGCCGGTGAGGTGTCCACCGTCTCCGTGCCTTGCGCGGTTCTCGACCTGACCTGATTCATTACGTCCAAGGAGTTTCCATGACCATCAAGGTAGGCATCAACGGCTTCGGCCGCATCGGCCGCAACGTGCTGCGTTCCGCCGTGCAGAACTTTTCCGACATCGAGATCGTCGGCATCAACGACCTGCTGGAGCCGGACTACCTGGCGTACATGCTGCAGTACGACTCGGTGCACGGCCGCTTCGAGGGCAAGATCGCCGTCGACGGCAGCACGCTGGTCGTCAACGGCAAGAAGATCCGCCTGACCCAGGAGAAGGATCCCGCCAACCTGAAGTGGGGCGAGATCGGCGCGGAAGTCGTGATCGAGTCCACCGGCATCTTCCTGACCAAGGAAGGCGGCCAGAAGCACATCGACGCCGGCGCCAAGAAGGTCATCCTGTCGGCGCCGTCGAAGGACGACACGCCCATGTTCGTGTTCGGCGTGAACGACAAGAAGTACCAGGGCGAGGCGATCATCTCCAACGCGTCCTGCACCACCAACTGCCTGGCCCCGCTGGCCAAGGTGCTGAACGACAAGTGGGGCATCAAGCGCGGCCTGATGACCACGGTGCACGCCGCCACCGCGACGCAGAAGACCGTCGACGGCCCGTCCAACAAGGACTGGCGCGGCGGCCGCGGCATCCTGGAAAACATCATCCCCTCCTCCACCGGCGCGGCCAAGGCGGTGGGCGTGGTGATCCCCGAGCTGAACAAGAAGCTGACCGGCATGTCCTTCCGCGTGCCGACCTCCGACGTGTCGGTGGTCGACCTGACCTGCGAACTGGTGAAGCCGGCGACCTACGCCGAGATCTGCGCGGAGATGAAGTCGCAGAGCGAAGGCGCGCTGAAGGGCATCCTGGGCTACACGGAAGACAAGGTCGTGGCGACCGACTTCCGCGGCGACACCCGCACCTCGATCTTCGACGCCGACGCCGGCATCGCGCTGGACGGCACCTTCGTCAAGCTGGTGAGCTGGTACGACAACGAGTGGGGCTACTCGAACAAGTGCCTGGAGATGGTCCGGGTCGTGGCCAAGAAGTGACGAAGGGATCCTTCGTCATCCCCGCGTAGGCGGGGACCCAGGACAGGCGCGATGCGCTTGCTCGTGACGTTCGCGGCGGCCCTGGTGGCCGCCGTTTCCGTTCTGGCGGCCGACCCGCCTCCGCCCCGGCCGCAGCTGCTCGCCCCGGGCACCTGGCTGCTGCCGGGCACCTTCCCCGAAGGCCGACTGCCGGATGGCAACACCGTCCTCTTCGAAGGCGCGACCGGCCTCGTCGTGATGGACACCGGCCGCCACGCCTGGCACGCGCAAGCGATCCTGGACTTCGCGCGTTCGCACGATCGCCGCATCACCGACATCGTCAACAGCCACTGGCACCTGGACCACGTGAGCGGCAACGCGCCGATCCGCGCGGCCTATCCGCAGGCGCAGGTGCACACCGGGCTGGCGATGGAACGCATGATCCGCGAGGTCTGGCCGGATGCACGCGAGCGCTCGGAGGCCAGCATCGCGGCCGGCCGGATTCCGGCAGCGATGGTTCCCGACGTGCGTGGCGACATCGTGACGCGCGAGCAGCCGGAAGCGCTGCGGCCGGACTTTCCGGTGACGCGAACGGAGACGCGGCGCCTGGACGGCGTGGAGCTCGCGTCGCACTTCGCGCCGCATGCGGCCACCGAAACGGATGTGTGGCTCTACGCGCCGGCAAGCCGCATCGTCGCGGCCGGCGACCTCGTGACCTTGCCGGTGCCTTTCCTGGACACGGCCTGCGTGCAAGGCTGGCACGACGCGCTGGCGCAAGTCGAGGCCACGCCCTTCGTCACCCTGGTCCCGGGCCACGGTGCGCCCATGGACCGCGCGCAGTTCGGCATCTACCGCAAGGCGTTTGCCGCGTACACCGCGTGCGCCGCGTCCAGCGCGCCGAATGCGCGGTGCGCAGCCCGGTGGCTGGAGGCCACGGCGGAACTGCGCGCGCCCGAGCCGGCGGACGACGGCCGCGCGCGGGAAATGGCGGAGGAATACGTGGACCTGTTGCGCGCGAATGACGGCAATGGCGCGCGCTGCCTGGAGCCTGCGAGCCGCGGCGGCACCCGCAGGTAAAGTCGGCGGGCCCACAAGAAGAGGAGAGGGAGCCCATGTCGTCCAAACGGCCCGTCGTGCTGATGGCCATCCTGTTGTTGTTGCTCGGCGCATATGCCGTCCGGCCTTATGCGGAGGCGCTCTACTACCCGGCCCCGAACACGACGCCCGTCGTCGTGTCCACCGGCCCGCTGCCGGCGGCCAACGGCATCTCCAAGGTTTCCGTGGTGCAGGCGCCCGATGGCCGCTGGATGGCCACGGTGGATTACGCCTACACGGGCGAGCCGAAGAACGCGATGGTGCGCATCTTCCAGGTGGTCGCCGGCGCGAGCCCGGGCGGAGCGCCGATCGACTGGCAAGTCGGCGGCCGCAGCGCCCAGCCGGGCATCCACAGCTTCACGCGGGAGGTCTTCAATCCCAACGTGCACGAGATGTACATCACCCAGAAGGTGTTCGGGCAGCTCGACGTGGCACCGGCGCCGCCGATTGCCAAGGTGGCCGTGGACCATCGAATCCAGTGGCCCGACCCGCTGCAGGTGGAAGTCGACCAGGCCCTGGCCGCCGGCAAGGAGGATGCGATCGTGCAGAAGGCCGTCGACCTGATCGACACCAACAACGGCGGCCAGCTGCAAAGGGCGCGCAGCCTGCTGCAGACCCTGGTGGATCGCCGGCCGCAGGCCGATGCCGCCTACGTCGAACTGGCGCGCGTCGCCATGAAGACCCAGTGGAACCCCACCGGCCTGCGGCAGTCCGAGGCGCTGCTGCAGTCGGCGCTGCAGATCCGGCCGGACAGCCGGAACGCCAAGATCCTGCTGGGTTACGTCTATGCGCACCAGGGCCGCCACAAGGAGTCCGAAGCGGTATTCAAGGAATCGGCCGCGGTCGACGGCCCCAACCTCTGGCTCTGGGCCAACTGGGGGGAGGTGCTGGCGATGCAGGGCAAGACCGATGCCTCGATCCAGAAATACCGCGAGGCGGTGACGCGTCCCCCGACGCGCGACACCTACGACAACGCCAGGCGCCATGCGTACTGGAACCTGCTGCGCCTGCTGGAGCAGAAGGGCGACTTCGACGGCATCGAAGCGCTCCTCAAGCAGCGGTCGCAGGACTACGCCGGCGAAGGCTGCTTCGCCGTCGACCACGCCAGCTTCCTCGCGCTGCAACGCGCGGATGCGGCCGGCGCCTTGCAGGTCATGCGCGAGACCCCCTCCCCGCGGTGCAACGAAGCACGGCGGCGTCTCGTCCAGGCGTTGGCGCAGTACGTGACCTGGAGCCAGGGGAAGGAGCCCGGGCGCGCCGATGCCTTGCGGCAGGCGCGGGCCTTCGAGCCGGTGAGCCCCACGCTGTTCTATTCGCTGGCTTCGAGCGACAAGGCGCTGCCGGTCGCCCGCCAGCTGCTGCAGGCCGGCGAAAAGCTGGACATGCAGGACGAGCAGCAGTTCGACGCGCTGGCCTACGCGCTGCGCAACGGCGAGATCGCCACCGCGCGCCGGCTGCTGCGCCTGGGCGCCAGCCCGCAGGCGCTGGTCGGCCCCGAGAAGATGCCCGCGGCGCTGATCCCGGTGCTTGCGCGCAACCTGGATGGCATCCGGTTGATGCAGGGCGCGGGGATCGACTACGCCAAGCTGCGCTACCAGGGCACCACGGCGCTCGATTACGCGCGCAACGAGGGCGACGCCAAGCTGTTGCAGCTGCTCGACCCGAAGGCCGGACGGATCTGAGCGCCGCCGGCTAGGCCGGCACTTCCTCGCGCCCGTCCGGATACTTCGCGAACCGCTTCGGCTCGGTGCCGTGCACCGGTGCCGCGTCGCCGAACTTCCAGCCGCCGAACTGCGTGCGGCGGTAGTCCTGCATGGCCTGCGCGATTTCCTGCTGCGTGTTCATCACGAAGGGGCCGTACTGCGCCACCGGCTCGCCGATCGGGCGGCCCTGCAGCAGCAGGAACTCGCACACCGTGTCGCCCGCGACGATGGGCACGATCACGTCGGCTTCGAGCGTGATCGCCACCGGGCCTTGCACCGGCTGGCCGCCGACGTTGGCCGCGGCGCCCTTGAAGAAGTAGAGCGTGCGCTGCGTGCCGGCCAGCGGCGCGGCAGGGAGCTGCATGGCGGCGCCCGCTTCCATGCGCAGCGTCCAGATGGCGACGCCGCTTTCGTCCTGCGCGGCCCAGGAATCGGGCGGCGGCGCCAGCGGCGCGACGTCGCCGAACTGCCCGGCGATCACGGCGACTTCGGTCTTGCGGCCTTCGGCATCGGCGAGCACGCGGCGCGGCACCTGCTCGTTCCAGAGCATCGTGAAGTGCGGCTCGGCCATCTTGCTGCGCTTCGGCAGGTTCAGCCAGATCTGGAACAGCTCCAGCGGGTTGTCCTGGTCTTCCTTCAGCAGCGGGAACATCTCCGAGTGCACGATGCCCTTGCCGGCGGTGACCCACTGCACGTCGCCGCCGCCGAAGCGCGCGGTGGCGCCCAGCGAGTCGCTGTGGTCGATCAAGCCCTTGCGGACGATGGTGACGGTCTCGAAGCCGCGGTGCGGGTGCGCGGGAAAGCCCGGCACCGAATCGCCGTGGTACATGCTCCAGCCGTCCTTGCGGCTGAAGTCCTGCCCGATGTCGCGCCCGGCCAGCGGCACCGCAGGCCCCATCTTGCCGTTGCCCTTGGGATAGGCGTCGTCATGGTAGGCGCAGAAGAGGAAAGGGTCGGCGGTTTCCCAGGGGAAGCCGAGCGGCCGGACGGCGAGGACGGGCGAAGTGGACATGTCTTCCCAGATGCGGCCGTGGCCGCGCGCTTTCAACCCGCCGGCTTGTCGTCCCGGGCTTGACCCGGGATCCATCGCCGGTGGGCGGGCCAGCCGCTGGAGATGGATTGCGGGTCAAGCCCGCAATGACAAGCGCATGGAGGCATCAATGATGGTGGCCGTGCTCGCCGTGGACGTGGCGGTGCTGGATTTCTTCGCCGCTGGCCATGCGCACGCCGGTGACCTTGATCGTGAAGCGCAGGGCTTTGCCGGCGAGCGGGTGGTTGCCATCGAGGTGCACTTCCGGACCCTTGATCTTCATGACGTGGAACACATGCGGCGTGCCGTCGTCGGTGCGGCCTTCGAGCTGGCCGCCGACCTTCACGCCCGGCGGGAATTCCGACTTGGGGATGACGCGCACCAGCGCCTCGTCGCGCTCGCCGAAGGCGTCCGCGGGCTGCAGCGCCAGCGTGGTTTCGAAGCCGGCCTCCTGGCCTTCCAGCGCTTCCTCGATCTTGGGCAGGGTGTTGTCGTAGCCGCCGTGCAGGTAGACCATGGGGTCCTTGCTCTGCTCGATCAGCTTGCCGTTGGCATCGGCGACCTTGTACTGCAGGGTGACGACGGTGTCTTTGGTGATCTTCATGCCGCCGATTGTGCCGGGTCGTCCGCGGCCTTGCCGGCGGAGGGCGGTTGCGGCAGGCGCTGGAAGGCGACCGCGGCGATGACCAGGAAACCGAAGATCGCCGCCAGCACCGCGCCGTACGGCTCGACCTTCAGCGTGACCGCGGCCGACGCGGCCAGCCCCGTGAGCCACTGCATCAGCGCGACGCCGAGGAACATCGCCATGGTGAACACGGCCATGGCGCGTCCGGTCATCCGCGCCGGATAGGCCGCGCGCACGTCGGCGTACTGCCAGACGATGAAGCCGGACAGCAGGCCGATCGCCAGCGCGCCCGCGATGTCGACGAAGGCGCCGAGATCGAGCGCCATCGCGGCGAACACCAGGGCGCACAGCAGCGTGAACCCGGTGATCCAGCCGCGCCGCTCGCGGTCGCCCGGGTCCAGCCGGCCGAACAGCGGCGGCCCGGCCATGCCCACCAGGGACACGGCCAGCGCGACGTTGCCCGTGCCCACCAGCGAGAAGCCGTGCCGCTCGATCAGCAGCGGGCCCAGCCACAGGCCGCGCAGCGAGAGGAAGGACGCGTAGGTGAAGACGGCCAGCGCGATGATGCCGCGCGTGTGCGGCAGCCGGAACAACTCGCCGTAGCCGCGCAAGGCCTGCAGGACGTTGGCCTGCCGGTGCTCGTCCGCCGCCGGCCGTTCGCGCACCAGCAGCAGGATGCACAGCCACGCCACCGCGGCGCAGGCCGCGAGCGTGACGAAGCCGGCGCGCCAGGAGGAGTGCTCGATGATCCAGGCGAGCGGCGTGCCGGTCATCAGCAGCCCGACCGAGCCGATGCCGAGCGCCGCGCCGTTGACGGTCGAGAAGCGCTCGGCCGGAAAACTGCGCGCGATGAAGACGGTGCAGACCAGGAAGGCCGGCGCGCAGCCGATGCCGGTGAGCACCTGGCCGGCGATCAGTCCGGCGTAGCTCTGCGCGCTCGCCGTGACGAGCGCGCCCGCGATGGCCAGCGGGAACACCGCCAGCACGGTGCGGCGCGGGCCGTAGACGTCAATGCCCATGCCCATGAAGAGCTGCAGCGCGCCGAAGCTGAAATGGAAGGCGCCGGCGAACAGGCCCAGCTGTTGCGGCGTGAGCGCGAAAGCCTGCTGCAGCGGCGGCGCCATGATCGCCGCCACGGTGCGGAAAGCCTGGCTGAGCGCGAAGCCGGTGATCAGCACCAGCAGCATCAGCCAGGGGGAGCGCGGCGCGGTCAGAGCTGCACTTCCGCCTCGCCGATGCCCTCGAACACGGCTTTCACCTTGTCGCCGACCTCGGCGACCAGCATGCCGCACCAGGTGCCGGTGGTCACGATGGTGCCGGCGGGAACGGTGGCGCCGAAGCGCGTGACGTGGCGCAGCCAGGTGGGCAGCAGCCAGGTCGGGTCGGCGAGCGAATGGGTGCCGCGGAAGGTCTGCGGCAGGCCCTTGCCGATGGTCACCACGCACTGCTGCTGCGACCAGTCGCGCTGCTGGAAGGGCACCCAGCCGCCCAGCACCAGCGCGCCGTGCGATTGCAGGTCGGCCAGCTTGAGCAGCGCGGGCGCCGCCCGGGCGCCTTCCGCCCAGCGCGAATCCACCACTTCGATCGACACGCACATCGACTCGACCCAGGCCGGGGCCTGCTCCGGCGCCATGGATTCCGCGGCGTCCGGCGTCACCTCGCGCGCCAGACGCAAGGCCACCTCGGCCTCGATCAGGCGCGCATTGAAGTGGAAACCGCGCGCATCGGCGGGGCTCATCCAGATGCCGCCCGCGGGCAGCGGCGCGTGGGTCAGCGCGCCCTCGCGCGAAGGCCCGCCCGACTTCCAGTGGCGCGGCACGCCGTCCTCGGACCAGCCGCCTTCGCGTGCCGCCAGCTCCTGCGCCCAGTAGGCGTCTTCGGGCGTGGCCAGGGCTTGCGCCAGCGGCGCCCCTGCCACGGGCCTTTGCTGCGCGCGCGCCTGCACGATCGCGCGGGCGACCGATTCGGGACCTTCCATGCTCTTGCTCCTGTGTGTGCAGGTGCAATGCTACTTGGTCGCGGCTTTCTGCCGGTTGGCGTACAGGCGGGTGTCGACCAGGTCGACGATGCCGTCGATCACCGGATGCCGCAGGCCCAGCTGGCGCGCGACCAGCTGCACCAGCTTGTCGGCGCGCTCGATGTGGGTCATGCCGTTCTGCAGCGCGCGCGCCGCCGACGCCGGTCGCGTCAGGCTTTGCGCCGCCGCCGCGTATTTCTCGAACGGCACCAGGTCCTCGTCGCGCGCGCCCAGGCGCAGGCAGATGTCGTAGACGAAGTCGTAGACCGAGCGCGATTCGGCGATGTTCGTGTGCACGGCTTCCTGCGCCGTGCGCATGCCGTCGGCCGTGATGCAGCGGTAGTTGCCCGCCAGCAGCATCGACCACTTCGCCAGCGGCACGAAGATGGAGTCCGACACACGGAGCTTCACGGGCAACTCGAGCGGGCCCTCGGGCGCGGGAAAGCGCACGGCGTCTACGTCGCGTTCGAGCTGGCGCAACAGCTCGGTATGCCGCGCGTTGTCGAAGCGCGCCACCTTGAAGTTGGTGGGCAGCGTGACCTGCAGCACGTTGACCTTCTCGTCGGGCGGGCGCACGGCTTGCGGGTCGGGGCTGCACAGCGTGACCAGCCGGTGGTCGAAGGCGTCCCACACGGAGGCGTCGGTGAAGGCGGGCTTGAGCGCATCGGTGTCCAGGCCGGGAATGCGCTTCAGGTAAGGCAGCGGCGGCATGTTCATGATCGACATGCACGGCACCTTCGACCTGGCCACCGCGGCGAGCAGTTCGCGCACGCCGGGCGAGCGGTACTGCGGCTCCTGCATCGCCAGGCCGACCAGGTCGTAGTCGGCCGGGTTCACGTCGCTCGTGCCGGCGGCCGACACCTTGCCGGGCAGTTGCCGCGAATCGATCACCACCTGCTCGGCGCGCCCGCGCACCGGCATGCGCACGCGAAAGCCCTCGCTGTTGATCAAATCGGCCTCGGCCGGCAGGCACACGAGCTTGACCTCGTGGCCGGCGAAGAGCAGCTTGGAAGCCAGGAGGGAGCCGTAGGAGGCCCCCAGGATCAGGATCTTGCTCACGTTCGTCTCCTTGCTTGTTCTGGATACAACCGCCGCCAGCCTACGCCGCGATCGTTAGCATGCCAAGTCGAAACCGTTTTGCCTGAAAGGGATGGACTCGCTGCAGCGCAGCACGTCAGGGCGCCGGCCAGCGCTGGGCCCAGGGCTGCGCCTGCTCGAAGGCTTCCCCCAGGTCCAGCAGCACGTCGTCGGCGCCGTAGCGGCCCACCAGCTGCATGCCGATCGGCAGCCCTTCGCGCGAGGGCGCGCAGGGCAGCGCCAGTCCCGGCAGGCCCGCGGCGTTGACCCAGCCGGTGTAGACGGCGTGGCCGCGCGGCCCGACTTCATGGCCGTCGATGCGCGCGGGGAAGGCGTCCTCCGCTTTCCACGGCAGGGCCGCGGCGGAAGGCAGCACGATCACGTCGATGCGTTCGAACAGCGCGGTGGCGTCGCGGCGCAGCTGCTTCACGCGCTCGAGGATGTCCCAGAGGCGGCTGGCGGGAACGCGCTTGCCCTGGTCCGCCATCTCGCGGTACTTGGGCGAAGCGGATGCCTCCCACAGCGGCGCGTGGTCGAACAGGCGCGCCAGGCCGACCTGGCCGATCTGCGGCCAGGCGGCGCTGAAGAAGTCGAGGTCCAGCGGCAGCGGGCCGCGCGTGACCTGGTGGCCGAGGGCGGCCAGCGCATCGACGGCGGCGCCGACGCTGGCCGCGATCTGCGGATCGAGCGGGGCGTCGCCGAAGCGCTCGACGTAGAGGATGCGCAAGGGCCGCCGTGCGGGCGTTGCGCGCGCGTGCGCTGCGGCCAGGGATGACCGGTCCACGTCCGCCGGCCCGCGCATGATCTCGAACAGCAGCCGCACGTCGGCCACCGTGCGCGCCAGCGGGCCGATCACTTCGAAGTCCAGCAGCAGCGAAGGCAGCACGTGCTCGCGCGGCACCGCCGACAGCGACGGCTTCAGCCCGACCAGCCCGGTGTGCGAGGCCGGCCGGCGGATCGAGCCGCCGCCGTCCTGCCCGATCGCGAGCGGCCCGATGCCGGCGGCCACTGCCGCCACGCCGCCGCCGGTGGAACCGCCCGGCGTGAGCGCGAGGTTCCAGGGATTGCGCGTCACGCCGAAGATCGGGTTGGCCGTGTAGCCCTCCAGCGCGAACTCCGGCACGTTGGTCTTGCCGACGATCAAGGCGCCGGCCGCGCGGGCCCGCGCCACCGCCAGTTCGTCCTGGCCGGTGCGGTGCTCACGCAGCGCCGGGCAGCCCCAGGTGGTCGGCAGGTCCACCGTGTAGAGGCTGTCCTTCACCGTCAGCGGGATCCCGTCCAGGGGCGACAGCGGCGCGCCGCGCGCATGGCGCTCGCTGGAGGCTTGCGCCTCCGCGAGGAAAGCGGGGTCGCGCCGCGCGATCACCGCGTTCAGCCGCGGATTCACCGCCTCCAGCCGCGCAAGGCAGTCATGGGCGACCGCCAGCGGCGTGAGGCTGCCGTCGCGGTAGCGACGCGCCAGCTCGGTGGCCGGCAGCTGCCAGGACCGGGAACTCACTTCAGGCCGATGACGGGGCCCACCACCGCCTTCCAGGTGGCCGAGCACTTGTCATAGGACTTGTCGCACTGCTCGCTCCAGGTGGGCAGCGAGACGTTGACCAGCGCGTCCTGGATCAGCTTGGTGTCGCCGGGCTTCACGGCCACGTCCTTCATCGCGAACTTCTTGACCGTCTTGCACGGGTCCTTGCCCACGTTGCAGCGCACCGCGTCGTCGAACAGGTCCTTCGAGTAGGCCCAGACCTCGGCTTCGTACTTCTTGAAAGCCTCGGTGATCTTCGCCTTCTGGTCGGCCGGCAGCTTGTTCCACTTGTCGAGGTTGATCGCGTAGGCGTTCAGCGCGCTCTGGAAGCCGATCGGCATGAAGTGCGTGGTGACCTCGGGCCAGCCGGCGGAGTTGGCGGAGCTGGGGCCGGTGATGGCGCAGTCGGTCACGCCGCGCTCCAGGGCCTGCTGGGTCTCGCCGAAGGAGATGGTCACGGGGATGCCACCCATCTTCTCGATGAACTTGGCGAGCGAGGCGTCGTACACGCGCACCTTCTTGCCCTTCAGGTCGGCCAGGCCGCCGATCGCCGTCTTGCAGAACAGCACCTGCGGGCCGAACGGGTAGATGCCCAGGAGCTTGCCGTTGTAGCGCTCCTGCAGGCGCTTGTCGAAGACGTCGCGGTAGGCGTCGACGACCTTGCGCGCGGTGTCGTAGTCGGTCGACAGGCCGACGATGTCGGGTCCCAGGAAGAAGGGCTCGTCGCGCGACACCTGCGCCAGGCGCAGCGTGACGATGTCGAACAGCCCGGACTTCAGCACCCGCAGGCCGTCGGCGTCCTTCACGCCCAGCACGTCCATCGGCTTGTAGTCGACGTCGATGGGCGTGCCGGTGTTCTTGGCGAAGTTCTCGAAGAAGGGCTGCTCCTTGGTCTGCTGGATCAGGCCGGTGGCCACCAGGTTGCCGGCGGCGCGCAGCTTCAGGTTGTCGGCCTGGGCCGCCGCGCCGCCGAAGGCGAGTGCGGCAGCCAGTGCGAGGTTGACGAGTTTCATGGCGGGAGTCCTTTCGTGGGGGGATTACTTGAGGCCGACCATCGGGCCGATGGCCTGCTTCCAGGCGGCGGAACACTTGTCGTAGACCTTGTCGCAGGACGCGGCCCAGAGCGGATAGGAAACGGTGCGCACGGCGTCGGCGACGAGCTGGCGGTCGGCGGCGGTGGGCGCGACTTCCTTCATCGCGAACTTCTTGCCGATGCGGCATTCGCGGCCGACGTTGCAGCGCGCGGCGTCCTCCCACAGCTCGCGCGAGTAGGCCCAGGCCTCGGCCTCGAACTTCTGGAAGGCGGCGGCCACCTTCGCCTGCTGGTCGGCCGACAGCGTCTGCCACTTGGCGAGGTTGATCGCGAAGGCGACCTGGTGCACCTGGAAGCCCAGCGGCATCACGTGCGTGGTCACCTCGGGCCAGCCCGCGCTGTTGGCGGAGCTGGGGCCGGTGATGGCGCAGTCGGTCACGCCGCGCTCCAGCGCCTGCTGCGTCTCGCCGAAGGCCAGCGTCACCGGGATGGCGCCGATCTTCTCCATGAACTTGGCCAGCACCTGGTCGCTCACGCGCACCTTCTTGCCCTTCATGTCGGCCAGGCTGGTGAAGGCGCCCTTGCAGAACAGGATCTGCGGCCCGAAGGGATACACAGCCAGCAACCTGGCGCCGTGGCGTTCCTGCAGGCGCTGGTCGAGCGGGCCGCGCCAGGCGTCCCACACCTTGCGCGCGGTGTCGTAGTCGGTCGAGAGGCCGACGATGTCGGGCCCCAGCAGCGTGGGGTCGTCGCGCGAGGCCTGGGCCAGGCGCAGCGCGACGATGTCGAACAGGCCGGACTTGATCACGCGCAGCGCATCGACGTCCTTCACGCCGACCACGTCCATCGGCTTGTAGTCGATCTCCACCGGCAGGCCCGCCACCTTGGCGAAGTTGTCGAAGAAGGGCTGTTCCTTCTGCTGCTGCAGCAGGCCGGCGGCGACGAAGTTGCCGGCGACGCGGAGCTTGACCGGCTGCGCCTGCACGGCGCAGGCGCCGAGCGCGAGCGCCGCGATGGAGAGGAGGTGCGGGAGTTTCATGGCGGTCAGTGTCCGAACATCAGGTTGGGCAGGTAGGTGGCGATGGCGGGGAAGTGGATGAGGATCGCGGTCATGGCGATCATGGCGACGAGGAAGGGCAGCGTTCCCTGGAACACCTCGTTGATCGAGCCTTCGCCGCGTACGCCCTGGATCACGTAGAGCGTCATGCCGATCGGCGGGCTGAGCAGCGACAGCTCGCACATCAGCACCATGAAGACGCCGAAGAACACCGGGTCGATGCCGGCGGCCTGGATGATGGGGAACACCACCGGCAGCGTGCCGACCATCATCGGCATGGTCTCGAGCGCGACGCCGAGGACCACGTACATGACCGCCAGCACCCACAGCAGCAGCAGCGGAGAAACATCGAGCGACTTGATCAAGGTGGCCAGCGACTGCGGCACGCCCAGCATCGACAGCACGAAGTTCAGGTAGAGCGCGGCGACCAGGATCAGCGCCGTCATCGCCGTCAGGCGCAGCGTCGAGCGGAAGCACTCGTGCAGCATCTTCACGTTCAGCTTGCCGTAGGCCCACGCGATCGGCAGGCAGACGATCACGCCCAGCGCGGCGCTCTCGGTCACGGTGGCCCAGCCCGTGTAGATGCCGCCCATCACGACGCCGAACACCAGCAGCGGGCCGCCCAGGTGCACCGAGTGCTTCAGGCGCTGGCTCCAGCTCACGCTGCTTTCGGCCTTGCCCGCCATGTCGGGACGCCACACGCAGACGGCGAGGATCGTCAGCAGGAACAGCACCGTCATGATCGCGCCCGGCAGGATGCCCGCCATGTACAGGCGCGAAGCCGAGGTGTTGGTCATCGAGCCGTAGACGATGAAGGCCACGCCCGGCGGGATCAGGTTGCCCAGGCTGGCGCCGGCGGCGATGGAGCCCAGCACCATGCGCTGGTCGTAGCCGCGGTTCTTGAAGGCGGGCAGCGCCACCGTGGAAATGGTCGCCGCGGTCGCCACCGACGAACCCGACACCGCGGAGAACAGCGCGGAGGCGCCGATGTTGGTGTGCAGCAGGCCGCCCGGCAGGCGCTTGAGCCAGTCGGCCAGCGACTGGTACATCTTGTCGGTGGCGCCGCCGCGCATCAGGATCTCGCCCAGCAGGATGTAGAGCGGGATCGAGAGCAGCAGGTAGTCCTCGCCCGCGGCCCACAGCTGCTCGCCCAGCGCGTTGAACGCGGGCAGGCCGAAGTGGATGACGGCGCCCAGCAGGCCGACGACCAGCATCGTGGTGGCCACGTGGATGCCGAAGAACATCAGCCCCAGCATCAGGAAGAGGCCGATGAGGATTTCGAACGGGCTGATCATGCTTGCACTCCCAGGCGGGGTTCTTCGATGGCGACGGCCGCCGGCGGGGCCGCCGGGGTTTCTTCGGTGTGCAGGTGCAGTTCGGTCTCGGCCTCGATCTCCTCGTCCAGCGTCTGCGGGCCGAAGATGTCGTTGACCTTGGCGTGGTCGCCACGCACGAACAGGCGCAGCGCGTAGAAAGCGGCCCACAGCGAAACCGCCGCGAACAGCGCGTAGCCCGCCAGCCAGATCGCCTGCGGCATCCACATCGGCGTGGCCAGCGGCGTCGAGGCGGTGGCGCGCAGGTCGATGCTCTCCAGCATCACGTGCAGCGCGCGCCAGCCGCACAGGGCGGCCAGCGCCGTGAGCGACAGGATGGCCGACAGGTTCAGCACCGAGCGCATCCGCGTCGGGAACCGCGACAGCAGGAAGTCCACCCGGGTGTGGCTGCGGCTCACCAGCGTGTGGGCGAAGCCGATGCTGCCGACGATGGCGTAGGTATAGGAGCCGATCTCGTCGACGCCCTGCAGGCTGAAGCCGAACACCTTGCGCCCCAGCATCTCGATGCAGGTGAAGACGCTGAGGGCGATCAGCCACCAGCCGCAGGCGAGCGCGGCGGTGTCGGTGGCGGCGGCCAGGGCGCGGCTGGTGCGTCCGGGGGGCAGCAGGGTTTTCATGGCGCGGCTCCTTGTCGGGTTCAGACCGGCAGCTTCTTGCTGTAGTCGATCAGCAGGGTGGAACAGACGAACAGGCCGGCGCCGGCGGCGGCGAACAGCGTCAGGGCCAGGTCGTAGGAACCGGTGGCCTGGACGATCACGCCGACCAGGATCGGCACGCCGATGCCGGCGCAGTTGCCGCCCAGGTTCATCGTCCCGCCCAGGAAGCCGACGCGGTTGCGCGTGCCCAGGATGGACGGGATGCACCAGAACAGGCCGCACCAGCGCAGGAAGAACAGGGTGACCGACAGCAGCACGACCACCGTCACCGGGTCCTTGAAGCGCGCCACGTTGTAGATGGCGACGGTGGCGATCACCGAAGCGACGCCGAACAGGGTGCGCAGCACCTTGGCCTGCGAGGCGCCGGCCGCCTTCCACTTGTCCGCGATCCAGCCGCCGACCATCTCGCCGACGAAGCCGGAGAAGAACATGATGAAGACGGCGCCGCCCATCTGCTTGATGTCCAGGCCGTGCACCTTGGACAGGTAGGTGGGCATCCAGGTCAGCAGGCCGTAGAACAACGCGTTGAAGCACATCCAGCCGAAGAACATGCCCCAGGTGGAGCGGTACTTGAAGAAGTCCAGCACCTTGCCGCTGGCATTGGCCGGCTCGGCCGCCAGGTCGGCGGCGTGCGCGGCCTCGATGTAGCTCGCCTCGGCCTCGTTCACCGAAGGATGCTGGCGCGGGTGGTTGCGGATGTACCACCAGGCGAAGAAGCCCGCGACCATGGTGCCGACGCCGGCGACCACGAAGGACATGCGCCAGGATTCGAAGTGGCTGATGAGGCCGGCGATGATCAGCGCGCCCAGCGCCGCGCCGAGCGGTGCGCCGCCATCGAGCAGCGTCGCGCCGCGGCCGCGCTCGTTCTGCGTCATCCAGATCGCATTGAGCTTGCCGCCGGCCGGATAGATCGGCGCCTCGGTGGCGCCCAGGCCCAGGCGCGTGAACAGCAGGCTCACCCAGCCGGTGCACGCCGCGGCGATCGCCTGGAAGAAGCCCCAGCCCAGGGTGGCGCCGGCGATGACGGAGCGCGGGCCGTACTTGTCGGCCAGCATGCCGCCGGGGATCTGCATGAAGGCGTAGGTCCAGAAGAAGGACGAGAGCAGCAGGCCCTGCACCGCGGGGCTCATGTCGAACTCCTTGGCGATCAGCGGCATGGCGACCGACAGCGAGGCGCGGTCGATGTAGTTGATCGAGATGAGCATCAGCATCATCAGGAAGATCTTCCAGCGCACCTTGCTCGGGGCGCTGGCCGCGGTGCCTGTGGCGGCGGGGGCGTCGGTGCTGGCCGCGCCGTGGACGATGGCTTTCATGGGAACGGGTCTCCTGGTGTGGGTCTTATCGAAGGGCATTGCGATCCAGCAACGCCTGGAGGGCGGGCGAAAGTCCGCGATTGGGTTTGACGGGCGGCGGCGAGAAGCTGCCTTGCAAGGCCTGGCCGGGCTGCAGCGCGGCCAGCGTCTCGGCGTGGCGCACGGCGCTGGAGACGCCGTCGACCACCGGCACCGGCAGCCGGCCCTTGAGCGTGCGGGCCAGGCCGGCCAGCGGCGCGCCCGCGAGCACGATCACCTCGGCGCCGTCTTCGGCAACGGCGCGTTCGGCCAGCGCCTGCAGCGCCGCCGCATGTTCTTCCTGCACGCCGCCGATGGCCGAGAGCGGGCGGTCGAGCGCGCGGATGCTGGCCAGCCGGCCGGCGAAGCCGTAGCTCGTGATGACCTCGCGGTACCAGGCCTGGATGCGCTGCGAGATCGCGATGACGGAGATGCGGTTGCCCAGCAGGTGCGCGCTGGCCAGCGCCGCTTCGGTCAGGCCGGTGACCGGAACCGGCAGCGCCTCGCGCAGGCCGGTGAGGCCGGGGTCGCCGAAGGCGGCCACCACCACGGCGTCGAAGCGCGCATGGTGTTCGGCGGCGAGCTGCGCGGCGGCATAGGCGCCGAGCAGCGCCTCGAAGCGGGTCTCGATGTAGGCGACGCCGAAGGGCGCGGTCAGCACCTCGATCTCGGTGCCCGGCGACGCACTGCGCTGCGCCTCCGCGCGGATCAGGTCGCTGACGCTGTCGGAGATGTTGGGGTTGATCAGCAGCAGGCGCATCAGCTTCTCCGCGGCAGCAGGGTCGGCGTGCCGCAAGGCAGGAACTTGCCGCGGCCGGCCTTGCCGGTGAAGGACTGGCCATCCCAGACCGTTTCGCCGCGCAGCAGCGTGAGTGCCGGCCAGGCCTTCAGCCGCATGCCTTCGTAAGGCGTGTAGTCCACCGCGTGGTGCAGCTGGCCGTTGCGCAGGGTGAAGTCGCGCTCGTCCCAGACCACCAGGTCGGCGTCGCCCCCGACGGCGATGGTGCCCTTGCGCGGGTGCAGGCCATAGGCCTTGGCCGGATTGGTGGACGTGAGTTCGACGAACTTCTGCAGCGTGATGCGGCCGCCCAGCACCCCTTCGGAATAGAGCAGCGACAGGCGCGTCTCCAGGCCGGGAATGCCGTTGGGGATGTGGCGGAAGGCGACTTCCTCGCCGCCCGGCTTCTTGCCGTCGCTGCCCTCGTAGGTGAAAGGCGCGTGGTCGGACGAGAAGACGGTGAACAGGCCGTCGGCGAGGCCGTCCCAGATCACCTGCTGGTTGGCCTTGTCCCTGGGCGGCGGGCTGCAGATGCAGCGGGCGCCGTGGTAGCTGTCGTCGATGCCGAGGTCTTCGGCGGTCAGGAACAGGTATTGCGGGCAGGTCTCGGCGAACACCGACAGGCCGTGGCTGCGGGCCCAGCGGATCTGCTCGATGGCTTCGCGGCCCGACACGTGGACGATCAGGATCGGTACGTCGACCAGTTGCGACAGCGAGATCGCGCGGTGCGTCGCTTCGCGCTCCACCAGCATCGGGCGCGCATGCGCGTGCCAGCGGGGCGCGGTGCGGCCGGCTGCTTCCAGCCGCTTGGTCAGCCACTCGATGCAGTCGGCGTTCTCGGCATGGATCATCGCCAGCGCGCCGTGCTGGCGGGCGACGTCGAGCACGTCCAGCATCTGGCCGTCATCGAGCTTGAGGTCGTCGTAGGTCATGTAGACCTTGAACGAGGTGTAGCCCTGGGCGATGAGCGCCGGCAACTCCTGCGTCAGCACCGCCGGCGTGGGGTCGCTCACGATCAGGTGGAAGGCGTAGTCGACGCTGGCCTTGCCTTCGGCGCGGCCGTGGTAGTCCTGCACCGCGGCCGCCAGCGACTCGCCCTTGGCCTGCGCGGCGAACGGGATGACCGTGGTGGTGCCGCCGCAGGCCGCACTGCGGGTGCCGCTGAGGAAGTCGTCGGCCATCTTCGCCGGGCCTTCCATCGGCTGGTCGAGGTGGCAGTGGGCGTCGACGCCGCCGGGCGTCACGGTGCGGCCGGCAGCGTCGATTTCACGCAAGCCGGCCGGCAGGCCCTCGCCCAGCAAGGCAATGCGGCCGGCGCGGATGCCGATGTCGCAGTGGAAGGTGTCGCTGGCGGTCGCGACCCGGGCGTTGCGGATGATCAGGTCCAGATCAGGCATGGTGCACCAGCGGAGTGCGGCCAGGAATCCAATTGAGTGCAGACAATGGTGTCGACAATCTCTGGGGATGCAGTTTCGGGAGCGGGCGGGGCTGGAGCATGGTGACAGGGGACAGCGTCAGCAACTTCCGGGCCACGATCGGCCCGCTGGAAGGCGGCTGTCAGTGCTGGGAACTATGGTTGACGGAAAGCTGACGCGGGCTTGGTGTTTACACTGATGTCGACAATTTCAACCAAAACGCGTGGAATGAAAACCCGCCCATCGCCCATACTGCGTTCCATGCCAGGAGCCCAGCCATGACCCGTCCCTTGCGCCTGGGGGTGCTGACCCCCTCTTCCAACACCGCCCTCGAGCCGCTCACCAGCGCCCTGGCCGCCGCCCTGCCCGGCACCAGCGCGCACTTCTCGCGCTTCACGGTGACCGAGATCGCACTGAGCGACGCCGCGCTCGGCCAGTTCGACGACAGCAAGATCCTGGCCGCCGCCGAACTGCTGGCCGACGCCAAGGTGGACGTGATCGGCTGGAGCGGCACCTCGTCCGGCTGGCTCGGCTTCGAGCGCGATCGCGCGCTGTGCGAACGCATCCGCGAGCGCACCGGCATCGTCGCCACCACCGCGGTGCTGGCGCTCAACGAATTGCTGGCGATCAAGGCCGTGAAGCGGCTGGCGCTGGTCACTCCCTACACCCAGGACGTGCAGGACCGCATCGTCGCCAACTACGCGAAGCTCGGGATCGAGGTGGTGGCCGAACGCCACCTGGGCATCCGCGTGAACCACGACTTTGCCGCCGTGTCGCCCGCGACCTTGCGCGAGCTGATGGGGGAGGTGGCGAAAGCCAGCCCGCAGGCCATCACCACCTTCTGCACCAACCTGCGCGCCGCGCCGCTCGCGCAGGAAGTCGAAAGCACGCTCGGCATCCCGCTGCTGGACACGGTCAGCACCACGGTGTGGGGCATGGTGCGCGCATCAGGTGCATCGCCGGCCGCCATCACCGGCTGGGGGGAGCTGTTCCAATGGAGCTGAGGCCGCAGCGCGGCGGGGCCGCCGATAGAATGGCCGCCGACCACGACCATACGGATTCCATGCCCGCCACCGCGCGCAAGACGTCTCCTGCCCGCGCCGAGCGCGAGAAGAGCGTCGACGAGATCTACGAGAAGATCTACATCGCCATCCTGGAGCACCGCCTGCATCCCGGCACCAAGCTGGGCGAGGAGCGCATGGCCGACATCTTCGGCGTCAGCCGGGCGCGCGTGCGCGAGGTGCTGGCGCGGCTCGCGCACGAGCAGATCGTGGAGCTCTATCCGCAGCGCGGCGCCTACGTCGCCAAGCCGACCACCGAGCAGGCCCGCGACGTGTTCGAGGCGCGCCGCCTGATCGAGCCGGCGGTGCTGAAGCGGCTGATCGACACGCTGACCACCGAGAAGATCAACCGGCTGCGCCAGCACGCGGAGCTGGAGGAAGACGCGCGCCGCCGCAACGACAAGCGCGCGGTGATCCGGCTTTCGGGCGAGTTCCACACGCTGGCGGCCGAACTGGCGGGCAACTCGGCGCTCTCGCGCAGCATGCGCGAGCTGTGCATGCTGACCTGCCTGACCATCTTCCTGTACGACGCGCCCACGGCCCAGAGCTGCCGGCACGACGAGCACGGGCTGATCATCGACGCCGTGGCCAAGAAGGACCGCGCCCGCGCCGAGAAGCTGATGCTCGCCCACCTGGACCACATCGAAGGCAGCCTGCAGCTGGAAAACAGCAACGGCGAAGTGGACCTGGAAGCGATCTTCAAGTCCTGAGCGCCGGCCAACCGGCGTTAAAAAGTCACGCACGAGCTTGCCCGAAGGGGCAGTCGTTGCCCAATTTACGCTGGCTTTACGGCGGAGGTTCAGGCTCTCGCGTTGAGGGGCAATGAAGTCCCGCCACATGCGAGCCATGCAATCAGCCACTTCCCGCCGTCTTTGGCGCAGCCTCCCCTGGCTGGCTGCGCTCCTGCTGCTCTGGACGGCCAGCAGCGTGTTTGCCCAGGCGCAGGCCGACGCCGACCCGCCGGGCCGCGTCGCCGCGCTCAGCTGGCGCGAGGGCAGCCTCGTGTTCGCGCCTGCCGGTGACGAAGAGTGGACCGAACTGCCGGCGAACCGGCCGCTCACCACCGGCGACCGCCTGTGGACCGACAGCGCCTCGCGCGCCGAAGTGCAACTGGGCGCGGCGACGCTGCACCTCGGCGAGGAAAGCCACTTCGGCATCAGCGCGCTCGACGACCGCGGCGCGCAGTTCATCCTGCTGCAAGGCACGCTGAATGCCCGCGTGCGCGAGCTGGCCCAGGGCGAGAACTTCGAGATCGACACGCCCAACCTGGCGCTGCGCGCTTCGCAGCCGGGGGACTACCGCGTCGACGTCAGCGACGACGGCCGCCGCACCCGCGTGGTGGTGCAAAGCGGCGTGGTGACGGTGTTCGGCGAGGGCGGCGATGCCATCCACCTGGGCGCGGGCCAGCAGGCGACGTTCGCCGGCCGCTACCTGGCGCAGGTGCAGGATCCGGCCTTCCAGGGTGACGCCTTCAGCCAGTGGGCGGGCGAGCGCAACCGGGCCGAGGACCTGTCGGCGGCGGCGCGCCACGTGCCACGCGGCGTGGTCGGGTATTCGCAGCTCGATGCCCATGGCACCTGGGGCCAGGACCCGACCTATGGCGAAGTCTGGTATCCGCAGACGACGGTGGCCGACTGGGCGCCCTATCGCTATGGCCAGTGGACCTGGGTGCAGCCCTGGGGCTGGACCTGGGTGGACGACGCGCCCTGGGGCTTCGCGCCCTTCCACTACGGACGCTGGGCGCAGATCGGCTCGCGCTGGGCCTGGGTGCCGGGCCGCATGGTCGCGCGTCCGGTCTATTCGCCCGCGCTGGTGGTGTTCCTCGGCGGTGGTGGCTCCACGCGCTTCACCGGCTGGTATCCGCTGGGCCCGGGCGAAGCCTGGTGGCCGGCCTACCGCACCAGCACGCGCTACGTGAACCACGCCAACTTCAACATCAACCTGAGCGCCTATCCGCGCAACTACGAGAACCACGTCTACCGCCATCGCGCCAATGCGGTGACGGCGGTGCGGGTCGAGGACTTCCGCCCGGGCCGCCCGGTGCGCGATCGCTGGCAGCCGCTGCCACAGGGCGTGATCGGCCAGGCCCAGGTCGGCGTGGCCCCGCCGCGGCCGGAGCGCCGCGTGCGCGAGCTGCCGGCTCCGCTGCAGCGCCTGCGCGCGCAGCCGCCGGCCGGCGCGCAGCTGCCCTTGCCCAGCCGCTTCTGGGGCAGCCGCCAGCAGCGCGAGGTGCAGCGCACCGAACAGGTGGCGCCGGTGCAGCAGGCCCCGCAAGTGCGCCAGGTGCAGCCGGTGCAGCAAGTGCAGCCGCGCCTGATCCAGCAGCAGCCGCAGCAGGCCGAGCCGCGTTTCATCCGCCAGCAGGAGCAGCCGCGGCCGCCGCAGTGGGAGCAGGAGCGCGCTGTGCGCGAGCAGGCCTTGCAGCGTTACCAGCAGGAGCGCTTGCAGCGTGAGGCGGACCACCAGGCGCGCCAGCAGCAGTGGGAGGCGTCGCGCCAGCGCCAGCAGCAGGACCCGGTGCGGCAGGCGCAGGAAGCGGTGCAGCGCCAGCAGCCGCAGCCCCTGGTCGGCCGCCAGCCGAACGCCGAACCGCCGCGGCAGCACCAGAAGGTCGCGCCGCCGGAGGCGCAGCAGCGTGAGGGGCGCGGACAGCCGCAGCAACGCGACGACAACGACGAGCGTCCGGGACGGGCGCGCGGCTGGGGGCGGGGCTAGCCTTGCTGCAAAGCCCTGGGTCCCCGCCTGCGCGGGGGTGACGATGGGCTGTCATTCCCGCGCAGGCGGGAATCCAGCGCTCCCGCATTCGTGCGGACCGCACAAGTTTTCAACGGCGCGCGTCCTAGAGTCCACCCATGGACGCGAAGCAGCCCGCCGTCTACATCCTTGCCAGCGCCCGCAACGGCACGCTCTACATCGGGGTCACCAGCCAGCTCGTCCAACGGGCCTGGCAGCATCGCGAGCACGTCGTCGATGGCTTCACTCGCCAATACGGCGTGCATCGCCTCGTCTACTACGAGCTGCATGGCGACATGGAGCACGCCATCGTTCGCGAGAAGCGGCTGAAGAAATGGAACCGGCTCTGGAAGCTGCGGCTGATCGAGGAGCGCAATCCGGAATGGCGCGACCTGTGGGATGAAGTCGTCGGAAGCCCTGGGTCCCCGCCTCCGCGGGGATGACGGGAGATCAGCCCTCGTCCTTGACCTTGTACTGAGACGCCAGCTGCGTCTGCACCGCCGGTGGTACCGCCTCGTAGTGGCTGAAGGCCAGCGTGTAGCGGCCCTGGCCGCCGGTCAATGAGTTCAGGCGCGACTGGTAGCTCGCGAGTTCGGATAACGGCGCCTGTGCCAGCACAGTCAGCGCCCCCGCGGAGCTCGCCTGCGTGCCGCTCACCTGCCCGCGCCGTGAAGCGAGGTCGCCCGTGATGTCGCCCATGTTGTTCTCGGGCGCGGAAATCTCGACGTTCACGATGGGCTCCAGCACGCAGGGGCGTGCCGCCTGCACCGCCGCCATCAGCGCCTTCTTGCCGGCCTGGATGAAGGCGATTTCCTTGCTGTCGACGGTGTGGTGCTTGCCGTCGTACACGACCACCTTCAGGTCCACCACCGGATAGCCGGCGATCACGCCCTGCTCCATCGCGAGGTGCACGCCCTTTTCCACGGCGGGCATGAAGTTGTGCGGAATGGCGCCGCCCTTCACCTCGTCGACGAACTGGAAGCCGCTGCCGCGCGGCAAGGGCTCGATGCGCAGGAACACTTCGCCGAACTGGCCGGCGCCGCCGGTCTGCTTCTTGTGGCGATGGTGGCCTTCCGCCGGCGCGGTGATGGTCTCGCGGTAGGCGATGCGCGGCGGCCGCGTTTCGACCTGGCAGTTGTGCACCTCGGTCAGGCGATCGAGCAAGGTGCGCAGGTGCAACTCGCCCAGGCCGTAGACCACGGTCTCGTTGGTGCTGGCCGCGTGCTCCACCCGCAGGCACGGGTCTTCGCTCACCAGCTTCAGCAGGATGTCGTGCAGCCGCTGCTCGTCGCCACGCCGCTTGGGCTGGATCGCCAGGCCGTGCACGGGCACGGGAAACTCAAGTGGCTTCAGGTGGATGGACGCGTCTTCCGCCGCGTCATGCAGCACGGCGTCGAAGTGCAGGTCTTCCACCTTGGCCACGGCGCACAGGTCCCCGGGCACCGCCCTCGCCACCTCCGTCAGCTCCTTGCCCTGCAGCATGAAGAGGTGGCCGACCTTGAAAGGGCGCCGGCCGTCGCCCACGTAGAGCTGGCTGTCGCGCGTGATCGTGCCCTGGTGCACGCGCAGCACGCCCATCTTGCCGACATACGGGTCCTGCGTCACCTTGAACACATGCGCGAGCACGTGCTTGTCCGGATCGGACACGGCCTGGATCGGCTTCGCGTCCGGGCCCGTGCCCTCCAGGAACGCGGGCGGATTGCTTTCGGTCGGATCGGGCAGCAGGCGCTCGATCACGTCCAGCAGCTCCTCCACGCCCGCGCCGGTGCGCGCGGAAACGAAGCAGATCGGCACCAGGTGCCCTTCGCGCAGCGCCTGCTCGAGCGGCGCGTGCAGCTCGGACGGGTCGACGTCGCCGTCGTTGAGGTAGCGCTCGACGAAGGCGGCGTCGACCTCGACCACCTGCTCCACCAGCGCGCGATGCGCGGCCTCCACCGAGGAGAAGTCCGGCGGCGGGCCCTCGTCCTTCATCTTCCAGAAGCAGTCGAGCACGCGCTCGCCCTTCTGCGACGGCAGGTTGACCGGCAGGCATTCCTTGCCGAAGGCTTCCTGGATGGCGGTGACCAGCCCCTGCAGGTTGGCGCCCTGGGCGTCGATCTTGTTGACGACGATGATGCGGTCGCGTTCACGCTGCTTCGCCCACTCCATCATGCGCACGGCCATGGGCTCGATGCCCGCGGCGGCGTTGATGACGATGGCGGCGGTCTCGACCGCTTCCAGCGCGGGCAGCGATTGCCCCAGGAAGTCCGGCGCGCCGGGGGTGTCGATGAGGTGGGTGGTGACGCCGCGGTGCTCGAAGTGCAGCAAGCTGGTGTTCAAGGACCGCAGCGTGCGTTTCTCCAGCGGGTCGTAGTCCGAAACGGTGGAACCCTTTTCCACGCTGCCGGGCGCGCCCACCGCCCCGGCCTTCCACAGCAAGGCTTCGGCCAGGCTGGTCTTGCCCGCCGTGCTGGGGCCGACGAGGGCCACAGTCCGCCGGGCGGCGATGTCGCGATGAGTAGCCACGTGACCCTCCAGCAACTCCAGGGGGAATCCATCCTACGCCTGCCGCGCGCCGCGCGCCAAGCGCCGCACCCCGGGGTTTCACCGGTGCAGGCGGTCGAGCAGGGCCTGGGCCAGGATCCAGTCGTCGGGCGTGGTGAGCTTGATGTTGAGCCGCTCGCCGGGCACGGCGGCCAGCGGCAGGCCGGCACGCAGCACCAGCTCGGCGGTCGACTGCGTGCGCCAGCCTTCGGCCTGGGCTTGCGTGGTGAGCTTGCGCAGGAGCTCGCTCGCATAGGCTTGGGGGGTCTGCGTGCTGCCGCTGCCGTCGGCTGCACGTGCAGCGATCACGCGGCCATCGCGCACGTCCAGGCCCGTCACCAGCGCCGGCAGGTAGGCGACGGCCGCGCCCGTCGGCACGGCCGCGGCCAGCACGCTGCGGCACAAGTCCAGCGAAGCAAAGGGACTGGCCGCGTCCCACAGCAGGCTCCAGGGGCGGGTCGCGCGGGCGGCCAGCCGCAGCACGCTGTCCTGCCGCGTGGCCCCGCCTTCGACGGCGATCGTGCCGGTGGGCGCGGGCATGCCGGGGGCGCAGGCCACGAGCACTTCGACGCCCAGCTGCCGGCCTTTGGCGGCGACCCATTCCACCAGCGGCCGGCCGGCCAGCGGCAGCCAGGCCTTGGGCCCTTGGCCGAGGCGCTCGCCCGCGCCGGCGGCGGGAATCAGCACGGAGACGTCGGCGGGATTCGTCACGGCGCGCCCAGGCCCGCATCGAGCGCATCGCGCCAGGCGACGTAAGGCGCAACGTCGCCGGTGCGGACCAGCACCTGGTCGAGCAGGCGCCGGGTCTTGCCCAAGTCCCCGCCCAGCCACGACGTGCACAGGCTGCGCAGCGCCCAGCAGTGCCAGTTCAGGTTGAGGTCCTGCACCGACTGGTTGGAGATCAGCGAATCCCACTCGGACCGCGGCGTGCGCCAGTCGCCGTAGAGGGCTTGCAGCAGCAAGGCAGGCGTCTCCGGCCACCACACGCCCTGGCGCGGCGCGAGTTCGAACCAGGGCAGGTGCAGCACCCGCTGGTACGAAGCGGGCTTGCCGTAGAGCCACACGCCGCCTTCGGTGCGATGGTGGTACGGGTCGCGCCGCAGGCCGAACAGGTCGACGGAATAGCCGGTGGCCGCATCGACGAAGGTGGCCATGTTGGCGAAGGGCGGCGTGTCGGTCGCGCGGCGCAAGCCCCATTGCTGCAACAGCCTGCCGACCAGCGAAAAGTCCTCCAGCCAGACGCCGAAGTCCGCGTCCTTGTCGTTGGGCAGCAGGCGGCCGTCGCGCTCCAGGCCCAGCAGGGTGCCGGCGAAAGGAAAGACGTGGCAGTCGGCGGCCTTCAGGCGGGACAACAGGTCCCACACCAGTTGCGTGGCGCGGGCTTCGTCCCAGGGGACGGCCGGGCGGTCCTGCTGCGGGACGAAGCCGGCGCGCGTGACCTCCGCCAGCGCGTCGAGCGTGCGCGCCAGGTGCGCGTGCATGGCTTCCAGCTCGCCTTGCAGCAGGGCGGCCTGCGCGCCGGCCAGGCCGGACTGGATCTGTTGAAGCGCCGCCTGCGTCATGGCGACCATTGTGCCTAGCCCAGCCTTAAAGCGAACACGCCGGCCAGGATGGTCGCCGTGCCCACGGCCCGGCGCACGCTGAAGCGCTCCTTCAGCAACCAGGTGCCCAGCAGCGCGGCGAACAGCACCGAGGTTTCGCGCAGCGCCGCCACCGTCGCCACCGGCGCCTTGGTCATCGCCCACAAGGCGATTCCATACGAGCCGAGCGAAGCGGTCGCGCCCACCAGCGCCACCGGCGCGCGCTTGCGCGCGTAAGGCCAGGCCACGGCGGTGCCGCGCCGCATCAGCACGATCAGGCCGAAGGGCCAGCCATCCAGCACGAACAGCATCACCACGTATTGCAGCGGATTGCCCGAAGCGCGCGCTCCCAGCGCGTCGACCACCGTGTAGATCGCGATGATCACGGCGTTGGCCAGCGCGTAGGCCACGGCCCGCTTCGAATCGAGCGCATGCCGCGACAGGCCCAGCGTGAGCACGCCGCAGCACACCCCCAGCACGCCGGCCCAGGCCAGCGGCGAGAGCGACTCGCCCACCGTCACCGTGGAGGCCAGCGCCACCAGCAGCGGCGCCGTGCCCCGCATCAGCGGATAGGTCAATCCGAGCTCGCCGTGCTTGTAGGCCCCGGCCAGCGCGAAGTAGTAGCCGATGTGGATCGTGACCGAGAACGCGATGTACGGCCAGCACGCCGCCGGCGGCAGTCCGACCACGAAAGCGAGCGGCAGCGCGACCACCGAGCCGATGAGGTGGATCACCGCGGTGTCCAGCGCCTTGTCGTGGCTGGACTTGACCATCGCGTTCCAGCTTGCGTGCAGCAGGGCCCCGACGAGGACGGCGGCCACCACCGGCCAGGTGAGCGTCATGCGGGGAGGGTGGTAAAGGTTTGCGCCATGGGCCGCCATCATGGCCCAAACGGCCCCGCGCTTCGCCCATCCGCGCTAGGATTTCCTCGAACCCTCGGGAGACCCATGCCTGACCGCAAGACCCATCCGGCGCTCGCCGAATTGAAGAAGAACGGCGCCACCAAGGTGAAGGTGGCCGTGAGCGACATCGACGGCGTGCTGCGCGGCAAGTACCTGCACATCGACAAGTTCGAGGGCGCGGCCAGCGGCGGCTTCGGCTTCTGCGACGTGGTGTTCGGCTGGGACATGACCGACTCCACCTACGACAACACCTCGGTCACCGGCTGGCAGCACGGCTATCCGGACGCGCTGGCGCAGGTCGACCTCGACACGGCGCGCAAGGTGCCCTGGGACGACAACGTGCCTTTTTTCCTGGGCGAATTCGTCAACGCCGACGGCTCGCCGCATCCCGTGTGCCCGCGGCAGACGCTCAAGAAGGTGCTGGCGCGCGCCGAGAAGCTGGGCTTCCAGCCGATGTGCGGCATGGAATTCGAGTGGTTCAACTTCCGCGAGACGCCGCACACCTGGGCCGCCAAGAACGGCGTGCCGCCCGAGCCGATCACGCCCGGCATGTTCGGCTATTCGCTGCTGCGCATGGCCGACAACCCCGGGTTCTTCAACGCGCTGATGGACGAGATGCTGGCCTTCAACGTGCCGATCGAAGGCCTGCACACCGAGACCGGCCCCGGCGTCTACGAAGTGGCGATCGGCTTTTCGACGGCGCTGGAGCAGGCCGACCGCGCCATCCTGTTCAAGACCGGCGCGCGCGAGATCGGCAAGCGCTTCGGCATCATGCCCAGCTTCATGGCCAAGTGGAGCCAGAAGTACCCGGGCTGCAGCGGCCACATCCACCAGAGCCTGTCGGACGGCAAGTCCAACCTGTTCTACGACGGCGCCAGCCCCCGCAAGATGAGCGCGCTGTTCGAGAGCTACCTGGCCGGCCAGGTTGCCTGCATGATGGATTTCGGGCCGATGCTGTGGCCCACGATCAACAGCTACAAGCGCCTGGTCGACGGTTTCTGGGCGCCGGTGAAGCCGACCTGGGGCATCGACAACCGCACGGCGAGCTTCCGCGTGATCGCCGGTTCGGCCAAGGCGACGCGCCTCGAAACGCGCTGCCCCGGTGCCGACGTGAACCCCTATCTCGCGATGGCGGCCGTCATCGCGGCGGGTTTGCACGGCGTGGAGAAGGGCCTGAAGCTCACCGCGCCGCCCATCACCGGCAGCAACCAGGGCGGCGAGAACGTGCCGCGGGCGCCGCGCACGCTGATCGAGACGGCGCGCAAGTTCCGCGAGTCGGAAGTGGCCCGCGACTGGCTGGGCGACACCTTCGTCGATCACTTCGCCGCCACCCGCGAGTGGGAATGGCGGCAGTGGCAGGATGCGGTGACCGACTGGGAATTGAAGCGCTACTTCGAGATCATCTGATGGCCGACGTGCTGATCCGCCCCCTCGTGGCCGCCGACGCGGCGAGCTATCGCGCGTTCCGCCTGCGCGGCCTGCGCGAACATCCCGAGGCCTTCACCTCCAGCTACGAGGAAGATTCGCAGAAGCCGCCCGAGGCGATGGAAACGCGGCTGTCTTCGCAGAAGAACCGGTTCTGGGGCGCTTTCCGCGGCAACGAGCTGTGCGGCGCCATCGGCCTGGAGCGCGAGGGCCGGGCCAAGGTGCAGCACCGGGCCAAGGTGGTCGGCATGTACGTCGCACCCGAAGCGACGGGCCACGGCATCGGCGCGCAGTTGCTGCAGGCCCTGGTGGCGCACAGCCGGACGCAGGGCCTGGAATCGCTGGTGCTGACCGTCACCGACAACAACGAAGCGGCGCGCCGCCTCTACGAACGCTGCGGCTTCCGCTCCTTCGGCATCGAGCCGCGCGCCATCAAGGTCGGCACGCAGTACTACGGCAAGAACCACATGGTCCTCGACCTCACCCAAGCATGACGCTCTCCAGCTTTTCCTTTCCCACCGCCATCCAGTTCGGCCCCGGCGCCCGCAAGGAGGTTGCCAAGCACCTGCTGGCGCATGGCTTGAAGCGGCCCTTGATCGTCACCGACAAGGCGCTGGCGGCCTTGCCCGTGCTGGCCGAATTCCAGTCGCACCTGGGCGGTCTCGACGTCGCGGTGTTCAGCGGCGTCTTCGGCAACCCGACCGCGAGCCAGGTGATGGCCGGCGCCGAGGCCTACAAGGCGCACCGCGCCGACAGCGTGATCGGCTTCGGCGGCGGCGCTGCGCTGGATGTCGCCAAGGTCGTGGGCATCGCGGCCACGCATCCTGGCGACATCATCGAATACGCCTGGGACCATCCGCAGGTGCGCGCCATCGAGAAGGACCTGCCGTACTTCGTCGCGCTGCCGACCACCGCCGGCACCGGCTCGGAGGTGGGCCGCTCCTCGGTGGTGAGCGAGGACGACACGCACCTCAAGCGCGTGGTGTTCAGCGCGAAGATCCTGGCGAAGAAGGTGTTCGCCGATCCCGAGCTGACGCTGGCGCTGCCCCCGCACGTGACCGCCGCGACCGGCATGGACGCGCTCACGCACAACATCGAGAGCTACCTGTCGCCCGCCTACCATCCGCTGTGCGACGGCATCGCGCTGGAGGGCGCGCGCATCGCGGCGCGTTCGCTGCGCACGGCGGTCAAGGAGCCCGGCAACCTCGCGGCGCGCAGCGACATGATGATGAGTTCCATGATGGGCGCGATCGCCTTCCAGAAGGACCTGGGCGCGGTGCACTCGGCGGCGCACGCGCTCGGCGCGGTCTGCGACCTGCACCACGGCCTGGCCAACGCGCTCATGATCGACACGGTGCTGGCCTGGAACCAGGAGACGGTGCCGGAGAAGTTCGAGGAGCTGGCGCACGCGTGCAAGGTGCCGGGCGGCGGCGCCGCCTTCGTGCCTTGGCTCAAGCAGCTGAAGCAGGACATCGGCATCACCGGCAGCCTGTCTTCGCACGGCGTGAAGCAGGACCAGATCCCGCGGCTGGTGGACATCGCCGTCAAGGACATCTGCCACCAGACCAACCCGCGGCCGGTGACGGCCGCCGACTTCGAGCGCCTGTTCGCGGCGGCGATGTGATGGAGCGGCTGCGCATCGGCATCTCGGCCTGCTTCTTCCATCCGGACGGGGAGCGCAAGGCCGCGCCTTCCAAGACGCTGCTGTGGATCGAGCAGTCCACCGCGCACTGGGTGATGTCCGAAGGCGCGCTGCCGGTGATGGTGCCGTCGCTGAGCGGCAAGACCTTTCGCGGCGAGATCACGGTGGACGACTTCGCGCAGTGGCTGGACGGGCTGGTGATGCACGGCGGCGCCGACGTCTGGCCGGGCAGCTACGGAGAACAGCCGCTGCGGCCCGAGTGGCACGGCGACCGCGTGCGCGACGAGTACGAGATCGCGCTGGTCAAGGCCTTCGTCGCCGCCGGCAAGCCCGTGTTCGGCATCTGCCGCGGCCTGCAGTTGATCAACGTGGCGCACGGCGGCACGCTGTACCAGGACATCAGCACGCAGAAACCGGGGGCGCTCGTGCACCGCGATGCCGCGGCCTACGACCTCAACTTCCACCAGGTCGACATCCTTCCCGACAGCCGCCTGGCCGGCCTGATCGGCACCGGCCGCCACAAGATCAACAGCGTGCACCACCAGGGCATCAAGGACGTCGCGCCCGGCTTCCGCGTGGAAGCCGTGTCGCCGGTCGACGGCGTGATCGAAGCCATCCGCCACCAGGAAGACTGGATCGCCGCCGTGCAGTGGCATCCCGAGTTCCACCGGCCCGAGCTGGGCGTGGTGGACGACACGCCGCTGCTGCGCGACTTCCTGGAGGCGGCGCGCCGCGCCCGCAAAGAATGAGCACCCTTTCCATCCACAACCCGGCGACGGGCGAACTGGTCATCTCGCTGCCTGCCGACGATGCCGAGGCCGTGGCCGCCAAGGCGGCCGCCGCACGCGCGGCGCAACCGGCCTGGGCCGCGCTGCCGCTGAAGCAGCGCGCCGCCTGCATCCGGAAGTTCCGCGAGGGCGTGCTGCGCGACCTCGAGCAGCTGGCCTCCACCATGACGCGCGAGACCGGCAAGCCGATCAAGATGTCGCGCAACGAGCTCAACGGCCTGCTGCCGCGCATCGATTTCTTCCTGGCGGAAACCGAAGCCGCCACGGCGGCGGAGACCGTGCACGAGGAAGGCGGCATGCGCGAGCAGATCGAGCATGCGCCGCTGGGCGTCGTCGCCAACATCTCGGCCTGGAACTATCCCTGGTTCGTGGGCTGCAACGTCATCCTGCCGGCGCTGCTGACCGGCAATGCGGTGCTCTACAAGCCGTCGGAGTTCAGCACCCTGACCGGATTGGAGATCGCGCGCCTGCTGCACGAGGCCGGCGTGCCGCGCGACGTGATGGTCTGCCTGGTGGGCGGCGGCGAGGTCGGCGCCGCGCTGCTGGAACAGAAGGTGGACGGCGTGTTCTTCACCGGCTCGCACGCGACCGGGCAGCGGATCGCGCAGGCCGTGGGTCAGCGCTTCGTACGCCTGCAGCTGGAGCTGGGCGGCAAGGATCCGACCTACGTCTGCGAGGACGCCGATCCGCAGGCAGCGGCGGAATCGCTGGCCGACGGCGCGATGTACAACACCGGCCAGAGCTGCTGCTCGGTGGAGCGCATCTACGTGCACGAGAAGATCCACGACGCCTTCGTGGAGGCCTTCGTGAAGACCGTGCAAGGCATGAAGCGCGGCGACCCGATGAACGAAGAGACCTACATCGGCGCCATCACGCGCGCGCCGCAGCTCGACGTGCTGGAGTCGCAGGTGGAGGACGCCATCGCCAAGGGCGCGGTGCTGCGCACGGGCGGCGAGCGCCGCATCGACGAAGGCAACTGGTTCGACGCCACGGTGCTGACCAACGTCGACCACACGATGGAAGTGATGCGCGAGGAAAGCTTCGGCCCCGTCATCGGCATCCAGAAGGTGGGCGGCGACGAGGAGGCGGTGAAGCTGATGAACGACACGCGCTACGGCCTCACCGCGGGCGTCTACACGCGCGACGAGCAAAGGGCGAAGCGCATCCTGTCGCAGGTGCGGGCGGGCAGCGTCTACTGGAACTGCTGCGACCGTGTCAGCCCCCGGCTGCCCTGGAGCGGCGTCGGCGATTCGGGCGTGGGCCTCACGCTGTCGAAGTACGGGATCCAGGCGTTCACGCGGCCGAAGGCCTGGCACCTGCGCGCGGCTTGATCCGCTACAGCACGATAGGCTGCAGCACCAGCGGCCCTTGCACCAGCACCTGGCTGCGGTAGATCAGCTTGCTGCCCCAGTACAGCTCCAGGAAGTACGGCTCCCTGCGCACCGGGATGGCCGTCCAGCCGAAGCGGCCGTAGTTGTCGGTGCGCGAAGGCGTGCTGCGCCCGAGCCGCTCGTGCACCAGGTACGAAGTGCAGCCCGGCACCGGGCCGCTGCTGCGCGAGAGCAGCTGGCCGTGCACCGGCACCGTCGCGTCGCGCGGGGCTTGCGCGCGCGCCGCCGGCCACGCAGCGGCGGCCAGCGCCGCCAGCAGGGTGCGCCGACCGATCATTGCGCGACCCCGAAACTTTCCACCGGCGGCACCGGGAAGGGCAAGGTGGCGATGCGCTTTTCGAGCTCGCTTTCCTTCACCTTGCGCCGCAGTTCCAGCGTGCCGAGCCTGGCGATGCGGCGGCCGTCGGCGCCGATGCGGATCGACTTGGTGAAAGGCTCGTAGCCGGGCGCGTTGATCACCAGCACCACCACCGACAGGTCGGGATAGACACGGCCGTTGATGTGGCCGCCGGTGCTGGCCGGCAGTTCCCAGTTGGCCGGCCGCACCACGATGTTGGGGGCTTCGTCGATGCCCTTGATCTCGCCCTCGAACTCGATCGGCACCAGCTCGGGCGGCTTGAGGAAGCCGAGCGACAGCGTGATGAACAGCAGCCCGACCAGGAAGAAGGCGATGCCCGGCACCTGGGTGTTGATGCGGAACTGCTTCTTCCACTCGATGGTGATCGCGTCGGCCTTGGGCGTGGCGGCCATGGTGAGCGCGCCCTTGGCCACCAGCCAGATGCCGCCGAGCACCATCGAAATGCCGGCAAAGGCGCCGAGGAGCGCGACGATCTCGAAGGCGGTCATGGCACACCTCCCCTCCAGGAAGACGGTAGCGCCAGCTTAAGGACGGGCGTGGCGCCCGTCCAGCCTCCTAATGAGGAGTTACACCCAGTCCTCGCCGCGCATCTCGCGCACCAGCCAGGCGCAGTAGATCGGCGCGGCCACCAGTCCGGGAACGCCGAACGCCGCTTCCAGCACCAGCATCGATGCCAGCATGGCGTAGGTCGGCACGTTGGTGCGGCCGCCGACGATGCGCGCGTTGAGGAAGTACTCCAGCTTGTGGACCACGATCAGGAAGCCCAGCGACGCGATCCCCAGCCAGACCGACACCGTCAGCGCGGCCAGCGTGATGGCGGTGTTCGACACCAGGTTGCCGATGATGGGCACCAGGCTGCCGAAGAAGGTGAGCGCCACCAGCGTGGGCGCCAGCGGCACCCGGTAGCCGAGCGCCGGCAGCAGCACCAGCAGGTACAGCGCGGTCAGCGCGGCATTGATGGCCGAGATGCGCAGCTGGGCCGCGAACACGTCGGCGAAGGCCGTGGCCAGTTGCCGCAGCCGCGACTGCGCCAGCTGCACCAGCGGCCGGCTCGGCTCCTGCGAGTTGCGGCGGCCGGCCGGCGCGGTGGCCGCCATCAGGCCGATCGCCAGGCCGATGATGATGTGCACCAGCACCTTGAGCGCCTCGCCGCTCCAGCGCGGCACCTCGTGGGCGTGGGCGCGCAGCCAGTCGCTCACGGCATGCTGCACGGCGTCGGCCGACTCGGGCAGGCGCGCGACGATCCAGCCGGGCGCCGTGGCCCGGATCTGGTCCAGCGTGTCGGCCAGCAGCTGCAGCAGGCGCGGCAGGCCGCCGGACGAGACGTTGAACAGCAGCTCGAAGCCGGCCAGCACCGCCAGCGCGAAGGCCGTGACGCCGGTGGCCAGCAAGGCCCAGCGCAGGGCGCGCGTCTTCCAGGAGCCCCCGGCCGGGTCGGTGTACTTGCGCACGGCCCGGTAGAGGACGAAGCCGGCCAGCCCGGCGAACAGGGCCGACAGCAGGTGCAGCCACAGGATCGCCAGCAGGGCGAGGCCGCAGACGAGGATGCTGCGCACGCGCAGCCGCTCGGTCAGCAGCGCGGCCGTGGTGGAGGAAAGCTCGGTGGGAAAGGGGGACTTCACCGGGCGGATTGTGCCCGGCAGCCCCGCAGTCGGGGGCCGCTACTTCGCCTTGGGCCGCCCGTACTTCGCGATCAGGCTCGCCTTGCCGATGGCGTTGGCATTGATCATGAATCCGGCCAGCGCGGCCGTGGCATCGGCCGGGATGTCGAGCTTGTCCGTCTTGAGCGCATGCACGGTGAAGACGTAGCGGTGCGGCTTGTCGCCCGGCGGCGGACACATGCCGCCCCAGGCCGCCGTGCCGTAGTCGATCCGGACCTGCCTGGCGCCGGCGGGCAGGTTGGCGTTGCTGGCGTTGCCCGCGTCGGGCTTCAGCTCCATCACCGTCGCCGGGATGTTGATCACCGACCAGTGCCACCAGCCGGAGCCGGTGGGCGCATCGGGGTCGTAGACCGTGACGGCGAAGCTCTTCGTGTCCTTGGGCGCGCCGCTCCACTTGAGCGCGGGCGACTTGTTCTCGCCGCCGCAGCCGAACACGTTCGCCTCGAATTTCTTGTCGATCACGCCGCCCGCCTTGATGTCGGGGCTTTCGAGCTTGAAGGCGGCGGCGGGGAGTGCGGCTGCCAGCAGTGCGGCGCCGAACACGATGCGGAACATGGGGGCCTCCTGGCGTTGTGGGAGGCGATGATGCACCCGGGCTCGGCGCGACGCAACGCGCCGGTGCGGCTACTCCGAGCTCAGGTGCTTCCCAACGATGCCCGCCAGCTCGAACATCGTCACCTGCGGCTTGCCGAACACCGGCGCCAGCTTGGCATCGGCGTTGATCGAGCGCTTGTCCTTGGCATCCTGCAGGCCGTTGGCCTTGATGTAGTCCCAGATGCGCTTGATGACCTCGGTGCGCGCGATCGGCTCGCTGCCCACCACGGCGGCCAGTGCCGCGCTCGGCTTGAGGCCGGCGCCCGTCTTGCGCGGCGTGGCCGGCTTCTTCGCCGCGGCTTTCTTGGCCGGCGCGGCCTTCTTCACGGCCGGCGCCTTCTTGGCGGCCGTCTTCACCGCCGCCTTGGCTGCCTTGGCGGTGGCCTTGTAGGGCGTGGACGGCTCCTTCGCCGTCTTGCCGGCGGCGCCCGGCCGCGGCGGGAACTTGGACTTGCGCGGCTCGAACTCGAAGTTCACCTTGCCCGCTTCGGCATCCCAGGCCAGGAAGGCCTTGAAGGCACGGCGCGTGCGCATGGACACGAACTTGTCCAGCAGGTCCGTCTTGCCCGTGGCCAGCAATTTGGCCATCTGCTCGCGCTCCACCGGCTGCTGCAGGATGATCTTGCCGCTTCGGAAGTCGCAGGTGGGCGTGGGATGGTCGTGGGTGGGCACGGCGCGCTCGCAGACGTAGTTGCTGCCCCACTCGAACACCTTGTGGCCGCACTTCGGACAGGGGCCCAGCGGCTCCTGCGCCGAGAAGTCGACGATCTCGCCGGTCTCGGCGTTCTTGTCCTCGCCGAAGTCGAACTCCAGTTTCCAGTTCTTCTCTTCCTCGTCGTAGGCGAGCGCCAGTTCGGCGGTGAAGGGCCAGCCGGCCTTGGAGCGGAAGCCCTGCAGCGGGCCGATGCGCTTGTTGGTCAGGAATTCCTCGACCTCGGCCAGCTCGAAGGCACGGCCGGCGGGGATCTTGGTGAAGGAGAAGCCGCAGGGCTGCTGGCCCGGCTTGCCCACGCAGTTGTAGCGGCGGTAGGTCTCCTGCACCACGCCGCCGCAGTTGGGGCACGGCGCCTTCAGCGTCGCATAGTCGCCCGGCACCGTGTCGCGGTCGTACTCCTTGGCCTTCATGACGATGCGCTTCGTCATGTCGGCGATCTCGTGCATGAACTGCTCGCGCGAGAGCTTGCCGTGCTCCATCTGCGCCAGCTTGTATTCCCATTCGCCGGTCAGTTCGGGCTTGCTCAGTTCCTCCACGCCCAGGCCGCGCAGCAGCGTCATCAGCTGGAACGCCTTGGCGGTGGGGATCAGCTCGCGGCCTTCGCGCAGCATGTACTTCTCGTTGATCAGGCCTTCGATGGTGGCCGCCCGCGTGGCTGGCGTGCCCAGGCCCTTCTCCTGCATGGCCTCGCGCAGTTCGTCGTCTTCCACGAACTTGCCGGCGCCTTCCATCGCGCCCAGCAGCGTCGCTTCGCTGTAGCGCGCCGGCGGCCGCGTTTTGAGGCCCTTGGCCTCCGCGGTCTCGGTGCGCACCATCTCGCCCGGCTTCACGGGCACCAGGTTCTGGCCCTTGTCGCCTTCCTTCGCGTCCTCCACCTGGTCGGCCGCTTCCTTGCCGTAGATGGCCAGCCAGCCCGGCTTGACCAGCACCTTGCCCTCGGTCTTGAAGTGGTGGCCGACGGCCTGGCTGATGCGGGTGGTGACCAGGTACTCGGCGCTCGGGAAGAACACCGCCAGGAAGCGCCGCACCACCAGGTCGTACAGCTTCTGTTCGGCATCCGACAGGCCGCTCGGCGCCTGCAGGGTGGGGATGATGGCGAAGTGGTCCGAGACCTTGGTGTCGTCGAAGACCCGCTTGGTCGGCTTGACGTACTGCTCCTTGATCGCCTGTTCGGCAAACGGCGCCAGGTGCTTCATGCCGCTGTCGGCCAGCATGCCCATGGTGTCGTGCACGACCTTCAGGTAGTCCTGCGGCAGGTGGCGCGAGTCGGTTCGCGGGTAGGTCAGGGCCTTGTGCCGCTCGTACAGCGACTGCGCCAGCGCCAGCGTGGTCTTGGCCGAATAGCCGAAGCGGCCGTTGGCCTCGCGCTGCAAGGAGGTCAGGTCGAACAGGCCGGGCGCAGCCTGAGTGGTCGGCTTGGATTCCTCGGTGACGGTCGCCGCCTTGCCACGAACGGCATCGGCGATGGCGCGCGCTTCCTTCTCGCTCCAGACCCGGTCGGCCTTTTTCTCGGCGTCCTCGGGGTCCTTCTTCCACTTGGGGTCGAACCACTTGCCGGGGTATTCGCCGGCCTCGGCCAGGAAGCTGCCGTGGATTTCCCAGTAGTCGCGGCTGATGAACTTGCGGATCTGCTCCTCGCGCTCGACCACGATCGCGAGCGTGGGCGTCTGCACCCGGCCGACGGTGGTGAGGAAGAAGCCGCCGTCGCGCGAATTGAAGGCGGTCATGGCGCGGGTGCCGTTGATACCCACCAGCCAGTCGGCCTCGGACCGCGAGCGGGCGGCGTGGGCCAGGCCCTGCATCTGCTTGTCGCTGCGCAGCTTGTCGAAGCCGTCGCGGATGGCCTGCGGCGTCATCGACTGCAGCCACAGGCGGCGCACGGGCTTGCCGAGGCCTCCCTTGGCGCCGCCCGCGAACTGCTCGATCAGGCGGAAGATCAGCTCGCCCTCGCGGCCCGCGTCGCAGGCGTTCACCAGCTCAGTGATGTCCTTGCGCTTGGCCAGCTTGACCACCGCGTTCAGGCGCGACTTGGTCTTGTCGACCGGCTTCAGGTCGAAGAAGGGCGGGATCACCGGCAGGTGGGCGAAGCTCCACTTGCCGCGCTTGACGTCGAATTCCTCCGGCGCGTGGATCTCCACCAGGTGGCCGACGGCGCTGGTGACGACGTACTTTTCACTCTCGAAGTACTCGTCGTGCTTGTCGAACTTGCCGGCCACGGGGGTCAGCGCCCGGACGATGTCCTGGGCGACGGAAGGCTTCTCGGCGATGACTAATGTTTTGCTCACGGGGCACGAACCTCAAGTGTTCTTACAATCGACGCTTCTCGCGTGCGCGCACGCGCGCGTACGTGTACGAAACCAAGTTAACAGAAATTTCGCCGATGCCCGCTCCAGCAGTTCCCAAGACCAACCGCAGAATTCAAGTCCGCAAGTCCGGCGTCCACGGCAAGGGGGTCTTCGCCCTGCAGGACATCCCCGAGGGCGAGACCCTGATCGAGTACATCGGCGAAATCATCACCTGGAAGGAAGCCCAGCGGCGGCATCCCTGGAACCCGGAAGACCCGAACCATACCTTCTACTTCCACGTGGACGACGGCCGGGTGATCGACGCCGCCGTGGGCGGCAACGCGGCGCGCTGGATCAACCACAGCTGCAACCCGAACTGCGAGGCCGACGAGGAAGAGGGCCGGGTCTTCATCAAGAGCCTGCGCAACATCAAGGCCGGCGAGGAACTCAACTACGACTACGGCCTGATCATCGACGAGCCTTATACGAAGAAGCTCAAGGCCGAGTACCCCTGCTGGTGCGGCAGCAAGAACTGCCGCGGCACCCTGCTGGCGCCCAAGCGCCGCCGCTGAAGGCCATGATCCGGTGGCCGGCGGAGGCGGTGTGGGAGGCGGTGGCGCCCCTGCTGCCAGGCTTTACGGTCGAAGTCCTGCCCGAGATCGACTCCAGCAACACCGAGCTGATGCGCCGCGCCCGCGCCGGCCGCAACGAGCCGGTGCTGCTGGTGGCCGAACGCCAGACCGCCGGCCGCGGCCGCCTGGGCCGGGCCTGGCATGGCGAGCCCGGCGATTCCCTGACCTTCTCGCTGGGCTTGCCGCTGGCGCCGCCGGACTGGGCCGGCCTGTCGCTGGCGGTGGGGGTGAGCGTGGCCGAGAGCCTGCATCCGCGCACCCGCCTCAAGTGGCCCAACGACCTGTGGGTCGACGACCGCAAGCTGGCCGGCATCCTCATCGAAACCGCCAGTTTCGGCGGCGGCGGGCCGGCGCGCCAGGCGGTGATCGGCATCGGCGTGAACATCGCGCCGCCGCTGGGAAGCCTGTCGACGCCGGCGATCTCGCTGCAGGAGCTGGAGGCCGGCCTCGACGCCGGCGCCGCCCTGCTGCGCATCGCCGAGCCGCTGGTGCGGAACCTGCAGCTCTTCGAGCAGCACGGCTTCGCGCCCTTCCAGGCCCGCTTCCAGGCGCGCGATGCCTTGCGCGACCGGGCGGTGACCTTGAGCGACGGCACCGCGGGCACGGCCCACGGGGTGACGGAGGACGGCAGCCTGCTGGTGCATACTGCGGCCGGCATGCAGGCCATCAGCAGCTCCGAGGTGAGCGTGCGGCCCGCCTCCTCCTGAACCCCGATGCTGCGCCTGATCGTCCTGCTCCTGCTGCTGGCCAATGGTGGCTACTACGCCTGGTCCCAGGGCTACCTGCTGGCCTGGGGCGCCGGGCCGGTGCAGCAATCCGAGCCCCAGCGCCTGTCGCAGCAGATCAAGCCCGAAGCGATCCGCGTGCTCAAGGCCGACGACCTCAAGCGCGCGGAGACCGCGGCCGCCCAGGCGCCGCGGCCGCCCGAATGCCTGGCGAGCACGGCCCTGGACGATGCGACCGTGACGGCGCTGCGCCAGGTGCTGGATAGCTGGCCGGCCGGCAGCTGGAATTTCGAGCCGCTGGTGGAGCCGGCGCGCTGGATCGTCTACATGGGCAAATATGCCGGCGTCGAGCAGGTGGCGCGCAAGCGGGCCGAGCTGCGGCAGCTGGGGGTGTCCTTCGAGGCGCCCGCCAATCCGGAGCTGGAACCGGGCCTGTCGCTGGGCGGCTTCACCAGCGAGGCCGCCGCCAACCAGGGCCTGGCGGCGCTGGGCGACCGCGGCGTGCACACGGCGCGCGTCGTGCAGGAGCGGCCCGAGCAGCGTGGCCAGCGCCTGGTGCTCTCCGCCGTCGACGACAGCCTGCGGCCCCGCCTCGACGAACTGAAGGCGCCGCTCAATTCCCGCGCGTTGCGGGCCTGCCGCTGAAATCCGAGGAGACCCCCATGAAGCTGTATTTCGCGCCCGGCGCCTGCTCCTTCGTTCCGCACACGCTGCTGGAAACGATAGGCGCGCCCTTCGAGCCGGTGATGGTCAAGCTGCACAAGGGCGAGCAGCAGCAGGAGCCCTTCAAGTCCATCAACCCGCGCGGCCAGGTGCCGGTGCTGGTCGACGGCGACCAGGTGATCACGCAGATCCTCGCGATCGTGACCTACCTGGACGCGAAGCATCCGGAGCAAGGGTTCCTGCCGAAGGACCCGGCGGCCCGGGCGAAGACGCTGGAAACCCTGGCGTGGATGAACAACAGCGTGCATCCGACCTTCACGCACTTCTTCATGCCCTTCAAGTTCACCGATTCGCCCGAGGGGCAGGCGGCGATCAAGGCCCATGCGGCCAAGGTGTATCCCGGCCTGCTGGCGGAGATCGAGGCGATGGCGCAGGCCGCCGCCGACAAGGGCCAGGCCTTCCTGGGCGGCGAGCGCTTCGGCCCGCTCGATGCCTATGCGCTGGTGCTGCTGCGCTGGGGCGGCTTCGCGCACGTCGATCCGACGCAGTTCAAGGCGCTGTGGGCGCACGTGCAGAAGGTGGCGCAGCTGCCGGCCGTGCAGCGCGCGATCGAGCGCGAACGCCTCGAGCTGAACCTGTACAAGCCTAGCTGAGCGCCGAGGCGAAGCGGACGCTGACGCGCGTGCCGGGCGGGTTGTGGCCCGGGCGCGCATCCTCGATCGTGATCTCCGCCTGGTGCTGGTGCGCGATCTCGCGCACGATGGGCAGGCCGAGCCCCGAACCGTCCACGTTGGTGTCGATGCTGCGGTAAAAGGGCTGGAACACCAGTTCGCGCTCCGATTCCGGAATGCCCGGCCCGGTGTCCTCCACCTGCAGCACCAGGACCTTGCCGAAGGGATCGGCCAGCACGCGCGCCGTGATCACGCCGGGCTGCTGCGCGCTCGAAGGCGTGTAGGCCACCGCGTTATCGAGCAGGTTGCGGATCATTTCCTTCAGCAGCGTCGGGTTGCCTTCCAGCTGCACGCCGCGGCTGCCGGGCTGGGCGCCGTCGTAGCCCAGGTCGACGTGTTTTTCCATCGCGCGCGGCACGGTGTCGCGCACTGCCTCCACCGCCAGCGCTGCCAGGTCGCAGCGCTGGCGAACCATCGCCTTGCCGCTGGTTTCGGCGCGCGCAAGCGCCAGCAGCTGGTTCACCGTGTGCGTCGCGCGGACGCTGGAGCGGCCGATCTGCTTGAGCGAGCGCTTCAACTCCTCGGCGTTGAACTGCTCGCGCTGCGCCAGGTCGGCCTGCATGCGCAGGCCCGCGAGCGGCGTTTTCAGCTGGTGCGCCGCGTCGGCGAGGAAGCGCTTCTGCGTCGCGATGGACCCCTTCAGGCGCGTCAGCAGGTCGTTCACCGAGGACACCAGCGGCGCCACCTCCAGCGGCACGACCTTTTCGTCGAGCGGGCTCAGGTCGTCGGGCTTGCGGGCGCGGATGCGCTCCTCCAGCTCCGACAGCGGCTTGATGCCGCGCACCAGCGCCAGCCACACCAGCAGCACCGCCAGCGGCAGGATCACCAGCTGCGGCAGCATCACGCCCTTGATGATCTCGGTGGCCAGCACGGAGCGCTTCTCGCGCGTCTCGGCCACCTGCACCAGCACGGGCGCCGCGTTGGGCACCTGCACCCAGGTGTAGGCCACGCGCACGTCGAGGCCGCGCATCTCGGCGTCGCGCAGGCGCGTCTCGCCCGGCGCCGGACGCTCGTCCTCGGGCGGCTGCGGGAAGTCGCGTTCGCCGGAGAGCAGTTCGCTGCGCGGGCCCAGCACCTGGTAGTAGACCTGGTCGGAATCGTCGGCGCGCAGGATCTCGCGCGCCGGCTGCGGCAGGTTGAAGCTCGCGCGCTGCGCCTGCACCGAGACCAGCTGCGCAAGCGCCTGCACGTTGTATTCGAGCGCGCGGTCGAAGGGCTTGCCGGCGATGCTCTGCGCCACCAGCCAGGTGAGCGCCAGGCTCACCGGCCACAGCAGCAGCAGGGGCGTGAGCATCCAGTCGAGGATTTCCCCGAACAGCGAGCGTTGCTCACGCTGGAAGATCTTCAAGGAATCTTTTCCAGGCAGTAGCCCAGGCCGCGCACGGTGGCGATGCGGATCGGGCCCTTCTCGATCTTCTTGCGCAGGCGGTGGATGTAGACCTCGATGGCGTTGTTGCTCACCTCCTCGCCCCACTCGCACAGGCGCTCGACGAGCTGGTCCTTGCTCACCAGGCGGCCGGCACGCTGCAGCAGCACCTCGAGCAGGCCCAGCTCGCGCGCCGACAGTTCGACCATCTTGCCGTCGATGGTGGCGACGCGGCCGGCCTGGTCGTAGACCAGCGGGCCGTGCTTGATCGTGTTGCTGGTGACACCCATGCCGCGCCGCGTCAGCGCCCGCACGCGCGCTTCGAGCTCCGACAGCGCGAAGGGCTTGGCCATGTAGTCGTCGGCGCCCAGGTCGAGGCCCTTCACGCGCTCCTCGATCGCGTCGGCGGCGGTGAGGATCAGCACCGGCATGGTGGAGCCGCGGCCGCGCAGCTTGCGCAGCACCTCCAGGCCGTGCATCTTCGGCAGGCCGAGGTCGAGGATCAGCAGGTCGAACTCGTTGTTCGTCATCAGCGCCGCGTCGGCTTCGCTGCCGCTGGCGACGTGGTCCGCAGCGGCGCCCGAGGCGCGCAGGCTGCGCAGCAGCCCGTCGGCCAGCACCTGGTCGTCTTCCGCGATGAGGATGCGCATGCTTGTCTCCTTGGCCCCTGCTGCGAACTTTCCCCGAGTGTAGGGTGGGTTCGCGACAGCGACTCCACCATTCACGCGTTGCCGCCGGCGTAGGCCTCGAGGCCGATCGCGACGACCGTTGCCACGTCCTGCCCCACTTCCGCCCGGAACTCGCTTTCCGCCTGCGCCACCGCGTCCTTGAAGGCCTGCAGCCAGGCGAGGCCGGTGGGCGTGAACTGCACCAGCCGCGCCCGGGCGTCGCGCGGATCCGGCGTGCGCGTCACCAGGCCCCAGGCCTCGCACTGGTCGACCAGGTCGCCCATGGCCTGCTTGCTCATGCCGGCACGCTCGGCGAGGTCGGTCAATCGCGTGCCCTGCAGCTCCAGGTGGCGCGTGATGTGGACGTGGGCCGCGCTCACCTGCGCGCGGGCGGCCAGGTTCGACAGCGCCAGCGGCACGTCGATGTTGTGCGCCATGAGGTCCAGCACGCGGGCGTCGAAGCGGCGCATGGCGTGGCCCAGGAGCCGGCCGAAATGCGTGAGGCGCCAGCCGTCGTCGTGAAGTGCCATAGGTCACAGATCGTAAGGCAAACTGACCAAAAAACCTGTTGTCCTCGCGGCACCTCGTTCGTTACATTACTGGGCATGCATCCAGCCTGTTGATCGAAACAGTGGATGCCCCGAACACAACCCATTGATTCACAAGGAGAAACTGATGGACGCTCAAGTCAAGGGCAGCAAGGTCGCCCCCGCCGACACCGAGAAGGCCAAGGCCCTGCAGGCCGCGCTGGCCCAGATCGAGAAGCAGTTCGGCAAGGGCACCATCATGCGGCTGGGCGAAGGCGAGGTGATCGAGGACATCCAGGTGGTCTCCACCGGCTCCCTCGGCCTCGACATCGCGCTGGGCGTCGGCGGCCTGCCGCGCGGCCGCGTCATCGAAATCTACGGCCCGGAATCGTCGGGCAAGACCACCCTCACCCTGCAGGTCATCGCCGAGATGCAGCGCCTGAACGGCACCTGCGCCTTCGTAGACGCCGAACACGCGCTGGACATCCAGTACGCGCAGAAGCTGGGCGTCACGGTGTCCGACCTGCTGATCTCGCAGCCGGACACCGGCGAGCAGGCGCTGGAAATCGTCGACAGCCTGGTGCGCTCCGGCGCGGTCGACCTGATCGTCATCGACTCGGTCGCGGCCCTGGTGCCCAAGGCCGAAATCGAAGGCGAGATGGGCGACTCGCTGCCCGGCCTGCAGGCCCGCCTGATGTCGCAGGCGCTGCGCAAGCTGACCGCCACGATCAAGAAGACCAACTGCACGGTCATCTTCATCAACCAGATCCGCATGAAGATCGGCGTGATGTTCGGCAGCCCCGAAACCACCACCGGCGGCAACGCGCTCAAGTTCTACGCCTCGGTCCGCCTGGACATCCGCCGTACCGGCACCATCAAGAAGGGCGAAGAGGCGATCGGCAACGAGACCAAGGTCAAGGTCGTGAAGAACAAGGTGGCGCCCCCGTTCAAGACGGCGGAATTCGACATCCTGTTCGGCGAGGGCATCAGCCGCGAAGGCGAGATCATCGACATGGGCGTCACCGCCCAGGTGCTGGAGAAGTCGGGCGCCTGGTACGCCTACAACGGCGAGAAGATCGGCCAGGGCCGCGACAACTGCCGCGAGTTCCTGCGCGAGAACCCCGACCTGGCGCGCGAGATCGAGAACAAGGTGCGCGACTCGCTCGGCATCCCGCTGCTGCCCACGGACGCCGCCGCCGGGGAATAAGGCACCTTGGCATTCGGCCAGCTCTCCCTCAAGGGCCGGGCCTTGCGCCTGCTGGCCGGCCGCGAGTATTCGCGGCAGGAGCTCGAACGCAAGCTGGCGCAGCACGAACCGGAGCCGGGCCAGCTGAAGCAGGCGCTGGACGAGCTGCAGGCCAAGGGCTTCATCGACGAACAGCGGGTGGTGGATTCCGTGGTCCATCGCCGCGCCCCGCGCCTGGGCGCCGGCCGCATCCGGCAGGAACTGCAGGCCAAGGGGCTGGATGCCGAAGCCGTGGCGGCCGCGGTCGCCGGCCTGCAGGCCACCGAAGCGGAGCGGGCGCGCGAAGTCTGGCTGCGCAAGTTCGGCACGCCGCCGGCCGACGCCGCGCAGCGAGCCAAACAGATGCGCTTCCTGCTGGCGCGAGGCTTCGGCGCCGAGGTGGTGAGCCGGCTGCTGCGCGGGATCGACGCCTAGGAGCCCAGGCTCCTGGCCTCCTCGGCCGGTCAGGTAGAGTTGGCGCTTTCAGCCATCGCCGCCCCTCCATGCTCCAATGGTTCGCCACCGCCAAGTCCGTCGCCTTCGGGAAGGACCTCGCAGCCTTCGTGCTGCGCGAGCTGGCAGCTTCCACGGTCAAGAACGAGACCAAGTTTTCGGCGAAGGCCGAGAAGGTCCTCATTCGCGCCGACCAGCGCGTGCGCGACTTCGCGGCCACTGAGCGCATGAACGTCTACAAGCGCTCCAAGCTGGCCAATGCCTTCCTCTGGGCCCTGAAGGATGCCGGCTGCCCGCCGGACTACGCGCAGCAACTCACCGAGTGGCTGAGCTACCGGCTGTAGGGCCAGCATGCTCCGCGGCCTGTTCGACCGGCTCTCCGGCGCCCGCGGAAAGTCCGCTGCCGGTGCCAGCGTGGCGCCGGCTGCGGCGCCGCTGCCGTCCGCGACGAACCCCCCGACCGATTGGAAAGCCCTGGGGAACGCGGCGCTGGGCGCCGGCCAGCTCGAAGAGGCCGGCCGCTGCTACTCGCAAGGCGTGCTGGCGCAGCCGGACGACGCCGCGCTGCGCCTGAACCTGGGCTTCGTGCTCTTGCAGCAAGGCAAGTTCGCCGATGCGGCCGAAAGCCTGCGCCAATCCCTTTCACTCCAGCGGCCGGGCGATGGCCTGGCGCACGATGCCTGGTACGTCCTGGGTTGCGCGCAGGAGGGCCTGGGCCGCACCGGCGAGGCGCTGGCCAGCTTCGAAGCGGCCCTCCAGGACCGTCCCGGATCGGTGCAAGCGCTGGAAGGCGCCATCCGCGCCGCGAATCAGCTGGGGCGCCCGGCCGAGGCTGCGACCCATGCGGAGCGACTGGCCGCCCTGCTGCCTGCCAACCCCGGTGCGGTTTTCCTGCATTACGAGGCGCTCACCCGCCTCGGGCGCTGGCCCGAGGCGCTGACGCAGGCCGAGCGGGTGCTGGCGCTCACCGGGCCGGATGCGCGGGCGCTGGCCAACGTTGCCTTCGTGCTGGAGAAGCTGGACCGCCTCGACGAGGCCTTGTCGGTGGTGGACCAGGCCCTGCAGCTGGATCCGGACAATCGCGGCGCACTCGTCAACCGGGTGGCCGTGCTGATGGAGCTGGCGCGCATCCCGGAGGCGCGCGCCGCGGCGCAGGATGCGCTGCGCCTGCATCCCGAAGACGCCAACCTGCACTGGAACGTGAGCCTGTCGCACCTGATGCTCGGCGAATTCCGCGAGGGCTGGGCGGAGCACGAGTGGCGCTTTCGCAGCGATGCGGTCCAGGCCTCGGTCGAGGAGTTCGACGAGCCGCGCTGGCGCGGCGAGCGCCTGGCCGGCCGCACCATCCTCGTCTACGGCGAGCAGGGCTTCGGCGACAACATCCAGTTCGTCCGCTACGTGCCCGAGCTGGCCAAGCTCGCCCACAGCGTGCTGCTGCAGGTGCCGGAGCCGCTCGAGCCGCTGGTGGGGGCGCTGGCGCCCAATTGCAGGCTGCTGCGCGCGGGCGAGCTGATGCCGGCCTTCGATGTGCACTGCTCCCTCATGAGCCTGCCGGCCCTGATGGCGACCACGCTCGAGACGATCCCGGCGGCGGTGCCTTACCTGCACGCCGATCCCGCTGCGGTGCAGGCCTGGCGCGACCGCCTGGGCAGCGGCCAGCTCAATGTGGGCATCGCCTGGTCGGGCAATCCGACCCAGGCCAACGACCGCAGGCGCTCGATGGCCCTGGCGACGTTCCGCGCCCTTGCCGTGGATGGCTGCCGTTTCGTGACGCTAAAGCCGGACCTGCGCGCGGAGGACCGGGCGGCTCTGGCCGATTGGCCGGGCCTGGTCGACCACGGCCGCGAGCTCCGCGATTTCGCCGACACCGCCGCCCTGGTCGCGGCGCTCGACCTGGTGATCAGCGTGGATACCAGCGCGGCGCACCTGGCCGGCGCGCTGGGGCGGCCGGTGTGGATCCTGCTCGTGCACGTGCCCGACTGGCGCTGGCTGCGCGACCGCGAGGATTCGCCCTGGTATCCGACGGCGCGCCTGTTCCGGCAGGACGCCACCCGGCAATGGGGCCCCGTGCTGGAGCGCGTGCGCAGCGAACTCGCCGGGCTGGCGGCGCGCTAGCGCGGCCGGCCCTACACCCCCAGCATCAGCTTCAGGTTCTGGACGGCAGCGCCGCTGGCGCCCTTGCCCAGGTTGTCCAGGCGCGCGACCAGTACCGCATGCGCGTAGTCCATGTTGTGGAAGACGCGCAGCTCCATCTTGTTGGTGTCGTTCAGCGCCAGCGGATCCAGCTTGCCATCGGCGGTCGGCGCTTCCACCGTCACCCATTCGCTGCCCGCGTAATGGCGGCGCAGCGCTTCTTCCAGGTCCTGCGGCGTCGGCTTGCCGGGCAGGGTGTTCAGGTGCAGCGGCAATTGCACCAGCATGCCCTGCTTGAAGTTGCCCACCGAGGGCACGAAGATCGGCCGGCGCACCATGCCGGTGTACTTCATGATCTCGGGCAGGTGCTTGTGCTTCAGGCCCAGGGCATAGAGTTCGTACGCGGGCGCGGAGCCGCTTTCGTACGCTTCGATCATGCTGCGGCCGCCGCCCGAGTAGCCGCTCACCGAGGGCAGCACGACGGGATAGTCGGTGGGCAGCACGCCGGCGTCGACCAGGGGACGCAGCAGCGCGATCGCGCCGGTGGCATAGCAGCCCGGGTTGCTCACGCGGTCGGCGCCCGCGATGGCCTCGCGCTGGCCGGCCGACAGCTCCGGGAAGCCGAACACCCAGCCCTCGGCCGTGCGGTGCGCGGTGGAGGCGTCGATGATGCGCGGCTTCCTGCCGCCGCCCTTGCCGATCTCCTCGATCATCGCGGCCGACTCGCGCGCGGCGTCGTCGTGCAGGCAGAAGATCACCAGGTCCACGCCCGCCATCAGCTCGCGCTTGGCCGCCGGGTCCTTGCGCTTCTCGGGCGCGATGCTCACGAGTTCGATCTGCGGCATCTTCGCCAGCCGCTCGCGGATCTGCAGGCCGGTGGTACCGGCCTCGCCATCGATGAAGACCTTGGGCATGTGGGTTGTTTCCTGTGGCAACTGCTTATGGTTACTCTAAGCCAGTGCCATGAATTGGTGCATTGCACCATGATACAGTTCAATGCTGCCTCGCGTAGCCCGGCCGCACCGTCGCGGCGCCTCGCCGCCCAGGCTTCCCCCCAGACATCCCGAGAGAAACCTCATGAAGATCCACGAGTACCAAGGCAAGGAGATCTTGCGCAACTTCGGCGTGCCCGTGCCGCGCGGCATCCCGGCCTTCACCGTGCAGGAGGCCGTGGAAGCGGCCCAGAAGCTGGGCGGCCCGGTCTGGGTGGTCAAGGCGCAGATCCACGCGGGCGGCCGCGGCAAGGGCGGCGGCGTCAAGGTGGCCAAGTCGGTCGACGACGTCAAGAAGCTGGCCGGCGACATCCTCGGCATGCAGCTGAAGACGCACCAGACCGGCCCCGAGGGCCAGAAGGTCCGCCGCCTCTACATCGAGGACGGCGCCGACATCCAGAAGGAGTACTACCTGTCCGTGGTCACCGACCGCGCGACCCAGAAGGTGGCCTTCATCGCCTCCAGCGAAGGCGGCATGGACATCGAGGAAGTGGCGCACGCCACGCCCGAGAAGATCATCACCGTCTTCGTCGATCCGCTCACCGGACTGACGCAGGCGCAGGGCGAGGAGATCGCGCGCGGCATCGGCATGCCGGCGGACTCGCAGAAGCAGTTCATCGACATCTGCCAGAAGCTCTACAAGTGCTACATGGACACGGACGCCTCGCTGGTCGAGATCAACCCGCTGAACCGTGACAGCAAGGGCAACGTCGTCGCCCTCGACTCGAAGTTCAACTTCGACAGCAACGCGCTGTTCCGCCACCCCGAGATCGTCGCCCTGCGCGACCTCGACGAGGAAGATCCCGCGGAAATCGAAGCCAGCAAGTTCGACCTGGCCTACATCAGCCTGGACGGCAACATCGGCTGCCTGGTCAACGGCGCTGGCCTGGCCATGGCCACCATGGACACCATCAAGCTGTTCGGCGCCGAGCCGGCCAACTTCCTCGACGTGGGCGGCGGCGCCACCCCCGAGAAGGTGACCGAGGCCTTCAAGATCATGCTGAAGAACAAGAAGGTCAAGGCCATCCTGGTCAACATCTTCGGCGGCATCATGAAGTGCGACACCATCGCCACCGGGGTCATCACCGCCTGCAAGGCCGTGAACCTGAGCGTGCCGCTGGTGGTGCGCATGAAGGGCACCAACGAGGAACTGGGCAAGAAGATGCTGGCCGACAGCGGCCTGCCGATCATCAGTGCGGACACGATGGCCGAAGCAGCTCAGAAGGTTGTCGCGGCGGTCAAGGCTGCTTAAGGAACGAACATGTCGATCTACATCAACAAGGACACGCGCGTCATCACGCAGGGCATCACGGGCAAGACCGGCCAGTTCCACACCGAGAAGTGCCAGGAATACGCGAACGGCAAGAACTGCTTCGTCGCCGGCGTGAACCCCAAGAAGGCGGGCGAGTCGATCTTCAACATCCCGATCTACGCGTCGGTGAAGGAAGCCGCCAAGGAAACCGGCGCGACCGTCTCCGTGATCTACGTGCCGCCCGCGGGCGCCGCGGCCGCGATCTGGGAAGCGGTGGAAGCCGACCTGGACCTGGCGATCTGCATCACCGAAGGCATCCCGGTCAAGGACATGCTGGAAGTGCGCAACCGCATGAAGCAGAAGGAAGCCAAGGGCGGCAAGAAGACGCTGCTGCTGGGCCCCAACTGCCCCGGCCTGATCACGCCCGACGAGATCAAGATCGGCATCATGCCCGGCCACATCCACCGCAAGGGCCGCATCGGCGTGGTCTCGCGCTCCGGCACGCTGACCTATGAAGCCGTGGCCCAGCTCACCGAGATCGGCCTGGGCCAGTCCAGCGCGGTCGGCATCGGCGGCGACCCGATCAACGGGCTGAAGCACATCGACGTGATGAAGGCCTTCAACGACGATCCGGACACCGACGCCGTGATCATGATCGGCGAGATCGGCGGCCCCGACGAAGCCGACGCCGCCCGCTGGTGCAAGGACAACATGAAGAAGCCGATCGTGGGCTTCATCGCCGGCGTCACGGCGCCTCCCGGCAAGCGCATGGGCCACGCCGGCGCGCTGATCTCCGGCGGCGCCGACACCGCCGACGCCAAGCTCGCCATCATGGAAGAGTGCGGCTTCAAGGTGACGCGCAACCCGTCCGAAATGGCCAAGCTGCTGAAGGCGATGCTCTAAGCCTCGTCCCTTCCGCGAAAAGCCGGCTGCCTGCGAGGGTCGCCGGCTTTTTTCATGGCCTTCCGCTCCCTTGCGGAATTTGCAACAAAACGTAGGCCATTCATGCGAAAGTATCTTGTCGCTCCGGAAAGCCTCTGCTACCGTCAAACATAGGAGTCCTGCCCCCTTCAATGCGGTGGATCGGGAATTGGCGACGGCAGTAAGGGCTTCCCGGGTTGTTACCACCGGGCAAGGGGCGGCAAGTGAGCACATCCTCTTCTTCAAGGCGCGCGAAGTTCTGGCGCACGGACTGGTTCGTGGGTGTCCTGGTGGTGCTCGCGGTCCTGGTCCTGAACAAGGCGACCGATTTCGTGGGCACGCTGGAGCGGCGCTATTACGACTTCGCCAGCACCAGCACCTCGCGCCTGCCGTCCGACAAGATCGCGATCATCGCCATCGACGACCAGAGCGTGTCCAACATCGGCCGCTGGCCGTGGCCGCGCGACGTGCACGCGCAGCTGATCGACAAGCTCTCGGCCGCGAAAGCCAAGACCATCGTCCATACCGCTTTCTTCCTGGAGCCGCAGACGGACCCGGGCCTCGTCTACATCCGCAAGATCAAGGAAGCGCTCGGCCCGGACGCCGCCGGCAACCAGGCGGTCGCGGCGCTCATCACGCAGGCCGAGGGCGCGCTGGACACCGACGGCAAGCTGGCCGCCAGCATGGCCAAGGCCGGCAACGTCCTCACGCCTTCGGTGTTCGTCTTCGGCGAACCGCAAGGCAAGGCCGACAAGCCGCTGCCCGCGGCCGCCCTCAAGAGCGCGGTCGATGACCAGCAGGGTTTCTCGCTGGCCAGCAGCAGCACGCAGCAGCCGATCGAGGCCATCGCCAACGCCGCCGCCGGCATCGGCCACCTGAACCAGGACATCGACGTCGATGGCGCCGTGCGCTACGAGCCGATGCTGGTCAACTACTACGGCAAGGACGTGCCTTCGATGGCGCTGCTGGCGGCCGCCAAGAGCCTGAATCTTTCGCCGGCCGACATCAAGCTGAACGTGGGCGACTCGGTGCAGATCGGCAAGCTGAAGGTCAGGACCGACGACTACGCGCGCATGCTGCCCCAGTTCTACCGCGGCCGCGACGGCAAGCCCGCGTTCCAGGTCGATTCCTTCTACGACGTGCTCTCCGGCAAGATCCCGGCCGCCAAGTACGCCGACAAGATCGTGCTGGTCGGGGCCACGGCCGCCGGCGTCGGCACCCAGTTTCCGGCGCCCGGCGGCCAGAGCCTGGCGCCGGTGGAATACATCGCCCACGTGACGTCCAGCATCCTGGGCGAGCACTTCCTGGTGGCGCCGGCCTGGGGCCGCCTCGCTTCGGTCGGCGTCTACCTGCTGATGGCCGCTTTCCTGATCGCCGTGCTGCCGCGCCTGTCGGCCGGCAAGGCGGGCGCAGCCACCGGCGCGCTGTTCATCGCGCTGCTGGCCACCGAGTTCGGCCTGCTGGCCGGCGGCTCGCTGTGGATCGAGCTGGTGATGCCGGCCACGCTGCTGCTGATCGGCTACATCGCCCTCACGACCAAGCGTTTCCTCGTCACCGAAGCCGGCAAGCAGAAGTCCGACGAGGAGTCGGCCGAGACCAACCGCATGATGGGCCTGGCGCTGCAGGGGCAGGGCCAGCTCGATGCCGCCTTCGACCGCTTCCAGCGCGTGCCGATGGGCGACGAGGTGATGGCCAACATGTACAACCTGGCGCTCGACTTCGAGCGCAAGCGCCAGTTCAACAAGGCGCAGGCCGTGTACGAACACATGGCCGGCTACAACCGCAAGTACAAGGACCTCGAGTCCAAGCTCAATCGGGCCAGGAACCTGTCGGAGACCGTCATCCTCGGCGGCGGCGGCAGCCACCCGGGCGGCACCATGCTGCTCGATGGCGGCGCAGTCGAGAAGCCGATGCTGGGGCGCTACCAGGTCGAGAAGGAACTGGGCAAGGGTGCGATGGGCGTCGTCTACCTGGGCAAGGACCCGAAGATCGGCCGCGTGGTGGCGATCAAGACGATGGCGCTGTCGCAGGAGTTCGAGGGCGAGGAGCTGGCCGACGCGCGCGAGCGCTTCTTCCGCGAGGCCGAGACCGCCGGCCGCCTGCAGCACCAGAACATCGTCACCATCTTCGATGCGGGCGAGGAACACGACCTGGCCTACATCGCCATGGAGTTCCTCAAGGGCCGCGACCTCGTCGACTACTGCAAGGACGGCGCGCTGCTGCCCGTGCCGAAGGTGCTGTCCATCGTGGCGCGGGTGGCCGAGGCGCTGGCCTATGCGCACCGGCAGAACGTGGTCCACCGCGACATCAAGCCGGCCAACATCATGTACGAGCTGGAATCGGACACCGTCAAGGTCACCGACTTCGGCATCGCGCGCATCACCGACTCCAGCAAGACCAAGACCGGCCTGGTGCTGGGCACGCCGAGCTTCATGTCGCCCGAGCAGATCGCCGGCAAGAAGATCGACGGCCGCTCTGACCTCTATTCGCTGGGCGTCATGCTGTTCCAGATGCTGACCGGCGTGCTGCCCTTCCGCGGCGACTCGATGGCGGAGCTGATGTACAAGATCGCCAACGAGGAAGCGCCCGACCTGCGTGTGATCCGACCCGGCCTGCCCGAGCAGCTGGTGCAGATCGTGGCGCGGGCGCTGGCGAAGAAGCCGGAAGTTCGCTACCAGGACGGCGACCAGCTGGCGCTCGAACTGAAGGCGGTTGCCGCGTCCCTGGCCGGCGGCCCGGCGCCGGTGCGGGCGGCCACGCCCATGCCGCCGGTGCAGCCAATCGTGACCACTGCGGCCGCGGAGCGGACCCTGGCGTTCCGCCAGCCCGCGCCCGAGGACGACGCGGACAAGACCGTGGTCATGGCTTTCAACAATGCGCCCGGCGGGCAGCCGCCCATCCCGGCCACGGCTCCTTCGGGCGGCTTCCAGCCCGGAACATTCGCGGAAACGCAACCCGCATTTGCGGCGACAGTGCCCGCTTCGGCCTTGCCCGGCTATGATGCGGGCCAGAAAGAGACAGCGGCGCCGCAGTTCGACAAGACTTCCGTGGTCACCCGACCGGGGGGGAACACCCCGGACGGCGGCGGCAAGACTGGCCAGGAGCCTTGACCCGCGAACTATGAACTACGAGTTTTGCCTCCGCACCGACCCCGGTCTTGCGCGCGAAAACAACGAGGATTCCGTCACCTTCGACGAGCCGACCCGCCTGGGCATCCTGGCGGACGGCATGGGCGGGTACAACGCCGGCGAGATCGCCAGCGGGATGGCGACCACGTTCATCAAGTCGGAACTCGGGCGCTGGCTGGCCCAGGCGGGCCGCCATGCCAACGGGCGCGAGGTGCGCCGGGCCATGGAGATCTGCGTCGACAACGCGAACCGCTCGATCTTCAACGCAGCCAATTCCAACCCGCAGTACAGCGGCATGGGCACCACCCTCGTGGTCGGCGTGTTCCAGGACGGCCGCCTGATGCTGGGGCACATCGGTGACTCCCGCTGCTACCGCCTGCGCGGCGCGGCGCTGGAGCAGATCACCAAGGACCACTCGCTGCTGCAGGAGCAGATGGACGCCGGCCTGATCACCCCCGAGCAGGCAGCGACCTCGACCAACAAGAACCTGGTCACGCGCGCGCTGGGCGTGGAGGACGCCGTGCTGCTCGAAGTGAACGAACACCGCGTGGAGCCCGGCGACCTTTATCTGATGTGCTCGGACGGGCTGTCGGATATGCTGGACGACGAGGCCATCGCGCGCATCGTCGCGAGCGACGCGCCGCTGGACCAGAAGGCGGGGCAGTTGATCGACGCTGCGAACGCAAACGGGGGAAGGGACAATATTTCGGTGCTGCTGGCGCAAGCCAACAGCGGCTCCAAAAAGCGTGGCCTGATCTCCCGGTGGCTGGGACAATAGTCGCGGGACGGGTTTGAATACATAAACAGGAGTCGACCATGCCGAAAATGATCGTTTCGATCGACGGTGTCGTCATCAAGGAAGTGCAGTTGACCAAGGACCGGACGACACTGGGACGCCGGCCCTACAACGACATCGTGATCGACAACCTTGCGGTGAGCGGCGAGCACGCCGTGCTGCAGCTTTCGGGCAACGAGGTCTATCTCGAGGATCTGAATTCCACCAACGGCACCTACGTGAACGGGAAGGCCGTGAAGAAACAGTTGTTGCAGAACAACGACACGGTGGAGATCGGCAAGTACAAGATCAAGTTCATCAACGAGGCGCCCGGCGCCACGTTCGACAAGACGGTGATCATGAAGGCCGGCATGGTGCCCCCGCAGGTGGCCAAGCCGCCTGCCGCCCCCGTCGGAGCCGCCGCCAGTGCCGGCGCGGCCCCCGCCGCCGCTCCCGCGCATCCGGAGCCGGTGGCCGCCAGCATCAAGGTGCTGTCCGGCGCCGCCGCCGGGCGCGAGGTGCCCCTGGTCAAGGTGGTCACCACCATCGGCAAGCCGGGCGTCGCGGTCGCCGCGATCACCAAGCGCTCGCATGGCTTCGTGGTGGCGCATGTCGAGGGCTCCAACAAGCCGACGCTCAACGGCAATGCCATCGGCCCCGAGCCGGTGACGCTGAAGAACGGCGACATGCTGGAACTCGCAGGCACCCAGATGCAGTTCCTGCAGGCGACCTGAGCCCGCGCCAGCGCTCGCCCGCCGCATGGGGACGCTCGCCAGGCACTGGCCGCGGATAGCGATCACGCTGGCGCCGCTGCTGTTCGCGCTGCTGCACGCCACGGGCGACCTGCGCATCGGCTTCCTGAGCCGGCTCGATGCGATCCTGTACGACGCGCGCCTGCGCACAGCCATGCCGCGGACGCTGGACCCGCGCGTCGTAATCGTCGATATCGACGAAAAGAGCCTGGCCGAACAGGGTCAGTGGCCCTGGAGCCGCAACAAGCTTGCCGCGATGGTCGACGAGCTGTTCGATCGCCAGAAGGCAGCGATCGTTGGCTTCGACATCGTGTTCGCCGAGCCCGACGACAGTTCGGGCCTGTCGCGGCTGCGCGAGCTAGCCGAAGGCGAGCTGAAAGATGCGCCGGGCTTCCAACAGCGCCTTGCGCAAATCCAGACTACCTTGGACTACGACGCCGCGTTCGCTCGCGCGATCGAGAAGCGGCCGGTGGTGCTGGGTTACTACCTGACCAGCGACCGCAATGGGCGCAAGAGCGGCGTGCTGCCGAAGCCGGTGATGACCCGCGACAACCTGCGTGGCAGGCCGATCACGTTCTACAGCTTCGACGGCTACGGCTCCAACATCGCACCGCTCGCCCGGGCCGCGCCGGTCGCCGGCTTCTTCAACTCCGTGACCGACGGCGACGGGGTAGTGCGCTCGGTGCCGCTCGTCGCGGAGCACGGCGGCGCCTACTACGAGGCCCTGTCCCTGGCCATGTTCCGGCTGATGGCTGGCGAACCGACGGTCGACCCGGGATTCCCGCGTGATCGCTTCGCCAACCGCAACTACGGCGGCCTGGAAAGCATCCTGCTCAAACAGGGTGCACGCCAGCTCGCGATCCCGGTCGATGACAAAGTCGGAACGCTGGTGCCCTTCCGGGGCGACGGCGGGCCGCAGGGCAAGTCGTTCCGCTACATCCCGGCCTCGGACCTGATCAAGAAACGCCTGGGCGAGGGCGAGCTGAAGGACAAGATCGTGCTGGTCGGCACGTCGGCCCCGGGCTTGCTGGATATGCGGGTGACGCCGGTCGGCGAGACATATCCCGGCGTGGAAATGCACGCCAACCTGATCTCCGGCCTGCTTGAGGGGCGTCTCTACGTCAAACCCGACTACGCCGCCGGCTACGAGGTGGCGCTGCTGCTGATTGCCGGCCTGCTGCTGGCCCTTCTGCTGCCGGTTCTGTCGGCGACGGTGGCGGTGCTGATCAGTGTCGGCGTCGCCGGCTCGCTGGTGGCCCTGAATTACTACCTCTTCATGGCGTACGGTCTGGTCATGCCGCTCGCCTCGGCCTTGGTGATGGTAGGCCTCGCCTTCGCCTTGAACATGAGCTACGGCTACTTCGTCGAAAGCCGCAGTAAGCGCGAACTGGCCAACCTGTTCGGCACCTACGTGCCGCCGGAGCTGGTCGACGAGATGGTGAAGGACCCGGACAGCTACAGCATGAAGGCCGCCAGCAAGGAGCTGACGGTGATGTTCTGCGACATGCGCGGCTTCACCAAGATGTCGGAGAAGATGGACCCGACCCAGCTGCAGCAACTGCTGAACGACGTCTTCAGCCGGCTCACGGACATCATCCGCTCCAACCGCGGCACCATCGACAAGTACATGGGCGACTGCGTCATGGCCTTCTGGGGCGCGCCGGTGGAAACGCCCAACCACGCCGCGCTGGCCGTGCAGTCCGCCATTGCGATGTCGCGCGCCGTGCACGAGATCAACGCCGAACACCGCGCCAAGGGGATCCCGGAGATCGGCGTCGGGGTCGGCCTCAACACCGGCACCATGTGCGTCGGCGACATGGGCTCGGACATCCGCCGCAGCTACACGGTGATCGGCGACTCGGTGAACCTGGGCTCCCGGCTGGAAGGCCTGTCCAAGGTCTACGGGGTCGACATCGTGGTGAGCGAGACCACCCGCAAGCAGGCGCCCGACTTCGCCTGGCAGGAGCTGGACCGGGTCCGGGTCAAGGGCAAGGAGCAGGCGGTGGGCATCTTCTACCCGCTCGGGCCGGTGGCCGAACTGCCGAAGGCGACGGCCGACGAGTTGAAGACCTGGAACGCTTTCCTCAAGTCCTACCGGGCCCAGGACTGGGACCAGTGCGACCTCCATATGCTGAATTTGCAGCGTATGAACGCGCAAAAATACCTTTACGAGCTGTACTCCGAGCGTGTAGCCTCGATGAGGTTGCTGCCTTTCGACCCGGGCTGGGACGGCGCGACCACGTTCGAGACCAAGTAGAGGGACGCTGAATGAAGGTGCGGGTGCTGGGCTGCTCCGGCGCAATCGCCAAGGATTGCCGGACCACGTCCTTCCTGATCGACGGCGACGTCCTGGTCGACGCGGGCACCGGCGTGGGCGACCTCACCTTGCAGGAAATGCGCGGCATCCGCGACGTCCTGCTCACGCACTCCCACCTGGACCACGTCGCGGCGCTGCCGCTGATGGTGGACGCCATCGCCTCGCAGCTGGACCAGCCGATCCGCATCTCGGCGCTGCCCGGCACGATCGCGGCGCTCAAGGCCCACATCTTCAACAACGTGATCTGGCCCGATTTCAGCCGCATCCCGTCGGCGCAATCGCCCTTCATCACCTTCCACGAGATCCAGGTCGGCCAGGTGCTGGAGCTGCGGGGCAAGTACATCGAGGTGCTGCCGGCCGTGCACACCGTGCCCGCCTGCGGCTACGCGGTGAGCGGCGGCCAGGGCTGCTGGATCTTCACCGGCGACACCGAGCGCAACCCCGCCTTCTGGCGGCGCATCAACCAGCTGGAGGTTGCGGCGCTGGTGATCGAGACGGCATTCTCCAACCGCGAACAGGAGCTGGCCCGCCGGAGCCTGCACCTGTCGCCCCACGCGCTGGCCGAGGAACTCGACTGCATCGACAAGGGCAAGCGCTTTCCCATCTTCATCACCCATACCAAGCCGGCGGAGACCGAGCTGATCATGACCGAGATCCAACGCTTCGACCAGACGCAGCCCTTCGGGCCGAACGTCGCGCATGACATCCGCTGGCTGCGCGCGGGGCAGGAGTTCGAGCTGTGAGCGCGGTTCTCAAGTCGAAGGACAGCGAGCAGGAGTTCCTGAATTCGCAGCAGCTGCCGCCGGACAAGCGCGGCATCTCGTTCGAGGCGCTGTTCTTCCGCCAGCTGCAGCAGGTCACCACGCGCATCCACGCCACCGAGAACATCGACGAGATCATGCTCGAGGCGAGCCAGGACATCTGCAAGCTCCTGAACGCCGACCGCCTGACGCTCTACGCGGTGAACGAGGACCACAGCGCCATCGTGTCGAAGGTCAAGACCGGCCTGAACGCCAGCCGCGACCTCAAGCTGCCGATCAGCCCGCAGAGCGTGGCCGGCTACGTGGCCATGTCGAAGCAGATGGTCAACATCGCCGACGTCTACGACGACGACGCGTTGAAGCGCATCCATCCCAGCCTGACCTTCCTGAAGGAAGTCGACAAGCGCTCGGGCTACCGCACCAAGCAGATGCTGGTGGTGCCCATCCTCGACGGCGACAACCTGCACGGCGTGCTGCAGGTGATCAACAACAAGAGCGACCAGCCTTTCGGCGAGCTCGAGACGGAAGGTGCGACGCAGCTGTGCGCGACCCTTGCTACGGCGATCCGCCAGCGCGTGCAGAAGGCGCAGGACAGCGCCCGGCGCAAGGCCACCAAGTACGACGGCCTGATCGCCGACGGCGTGATCACCTATGAGGAGCTGCAGGGCGCCGTGCTCAAGGCGCGCGAGGCGTCGGAGCCGGTCGAACAGGTGCTGATGCGGGACTTCTCGATCCGCCCGGCACAGATCGGCCCGTCCCTGTCCAAGTTCTTCGGCGTGCCCTACGAGCCGCTCAATACCGGCCGGGTCCGGATCGAGGCGCTGCAGGGCGCGCTCAAGCGCGAGTTCGTCCTGGAGCAGGGCTGGGTGCCGCTGGAGGAATCTCCCGAGGGCCTGGTGATCATGTGCACCGACCCCGAGGCAGTGCGCAATTCGCGCATCGTCCCGCAGATCTTTCCGCGCGCCAGCAAGCTCGCGTTCCGCGTCACCACCCAGACCGAATTCGAGGAGACGGTGGCGCAGCTGTGGGGCGCGCCGGACGCCGGCGTGTCGGTCGAGGACATGCTGGCCGACCTCAACGCCCCGCTGGGCGACGACGAGGGCGGCGAGGACAACGCGCTGGAGTCCGCGGCCGCGGACAACGAGCTGGTCAAGTTCGTCAACCGGATCATCATCGACGCCTACAACCAGAAGGCCTCGGACATCCACGTCGAGCCGCTGCCCGGCAAGGCCAAGACCGGCATCCGCTTCCGCATCGACGGCACGCTGATCCCGTACATCGAGGTGCCTTCGCACTACCGCCAGGCGATGGTGACGCGCCTGAAGATCATGTGCGACCTCGACATCTCCGAGCGCCGCAAGCCGCAGGACGGCAAGATCAAGTTCAAGAAGTACGGCCCGCTCGACATCGAGCTGCGCGTGGCGACCATTCCGTCCGCCGGCGGCGTCGAGGACGTCGTGATGCGGATCCTGGCGGCGGGCGAGCCGATCCCGCTGGACAAGCTGGGCCTCACCACGCACAACCGCGAACGCCTGGAAGCCACGGTCACGAAGCCCTACGGCCTGTTCTACGTCTGCGGGCCGACCGGCTCCGGCAAGACGACCACGCTGCACTCGGTGCTGAAGTTCCTGAACAACTCCGAGACCAAGATCTGGACCGCCGAGGACCCGGTCGAAATCACGCAGAAGGGCCTGCGCCAGGTACAGGTGAACAAGAAGGCCGGCATCGACTTCGCGCTGGTGATGCGCGCCTTCCTGCGCGCCGACCCGGACATCATCATGGTGGGCGAGTCGCGCGACAAGGAAACGGTGTCGATGGGCGTAGAGGCCTCGCTCACCGGCCACCTGGTGTTCTCCACGCTGCACACCAACTCCGCGCCGGAGTCCATCACCCGCCTGCTGGACATGGGCATGGACCCGTTCAACTTCGCCGACGCCCTGCTGGGCATCCTGGCGCAGCGCCTGGCCAAGCGCCTGTGCGTGTGCAAGGAGGCCTACGAGCCGCAGCCCGAGGAAATCCGTGCCTTCATCAAGGAATATGCGCTGGACCTGCAGCACACCGGGCCGTGGGCGGTGGACGCCGGCGGCGAGGCGCAGAAGCTGTACGAAAGCTGGGTCGAGGCCTACGGCACCGACGGGCACCTGCAGTTCTACCGAGCGGTGGGCTGCGAGAAGTGCAACAAGACCGGCTACAAGGGCCGCGTCGGCCTGCACGAGCTGCTGATCGCCGACGACGACATCAAGAAACTGATCCAGGAACGCGCCCGCGTGGCCGATCTTTTCGTCGCTTCCGTCGCCGCGGGCATGCGCACGCTGAAGATGGACGGCATGGAAAAGATCATGATGGGCCTGACCGATTTGAAGCAAGTTCGGTCGGTTTGTATCAAGTAGTTCTACAAATTGGTCATGCCAGGGGGCGCGGAAGGTCATAAACGGCCGCGCTGCCCGTCCTGATGCCAACTAATGCACGCTTTCTGCGCGGGCACGGGGCTTGCGCTCCAACTCTCGGTATCTCAACACACACCCGGAGTTTTCAATGAAGCGTCAACTGCAACAGGGTTTCACCCTGATCGAACTGATGATCGTGGTCGCGATCATCGGCATCCTGGCCGCCGTGGCCCTGCCCGCCTACCAGGACTACACCAAGCGTGCCAAGATGTCCGAAGTGATCCTGGCCGCTTCGGCCTGCCGCACCTCCGTCACGGAAGTCGTGCAATCGAACAACGCCGGCTCGCTGCCGTCCGCCGGTTCCTGGGGCTGCGAATCCTCGGCCAGCACGTCCAAGTACGTTGCTTCGATCAAGACCAACAACAGCGGCGCCATCCAGGTCACCTCGCAAGCGATCGGCACCGGCGCCAACGGCACCGTGATCCTGGCCCCGACCATCTCCGGCCAGTCCATCTCGCAGTGGCTGTGCGGTCCCGGCACCGTCGAAGCCAAGTTCCTGCCCGGTTCCTGCCGTGACACCAGCGTTGCTTCGCTGACCGGCTTCTGATCCGCATGAGGCGCGCCGCAAGGCGCTGCTTCCCAAGACGCCCTTCGGGGCGTTTTTTCATGAGCGAACCGAAGTGTCGAACAAATTCGTCAATGCGGGCGGATGAGCTGACGGCCTGCGGCTTCCGGATCTCTCCGCCGCCGCCAATTAGTTCACATTACTGGCTGGCACACGCTTTGCGACATGGCCGACGCTTCTTTCATACCGGAGGTCTTCATGAAGCGTCAACTGCAACAGGGTTTCACCCTCATCGAACTGATGATCGTCGTCGCGATCATCGGTATCCTGGCCGCCGTCGCCCTGCCTGCTTATCAGGACTACACCAAGCGCGCCAAGATGTCCGAAGTCATCCTGGCCGCCTCGGCCTGCCGCACCTCCGTCACGGAAGTCGTGCAGTCCAACAACGCCGGCTCGCTGCCGGCCGCCGGCGCCTGGGGCTGCGAAGCTTCGTCAAGCACGTCCAAGTACGTTGCTTCCATCAAGACCAACGCCAGCGGCGCCATCCAGGTGACCTCGCAGAACATCGGCACCGGCGCCAACGGCACCGTGATCCTGGCCCCGACCATCTCCGGCCAGACCATCTCGGCCTGGCTGTGCGGTCCCGGCACCGTGGAAGCCAAGTTCCTGCCCGGCTCCTGCCGCGACACCAGCGTTTCTTCGCTGTCCGGCTTCTGACGCTGGACGAGGCGTGCCCCGCCGGGGCGCCGCTTCCTCGGAACGCCCCTCGGGGGCGTTTTTTCATGGACTCAGCCCGGAAATGTCGACAAATTCGTCAAGGCGGAAGACAGCGGTTGTCGAAAAGCAGCCAGGTGGCGTGCCGCTAACTGCCAAATAAATCACATTTTTAGCTGGCACGTGCTTTGCGTCTTTCCCTTCGCTTCTTCTTCACACACACACCCGGAGGTTTTCATGAAGCGTCAACTGCAGCAGGGTTTCACCCTGATCGAACTGATGATCGTGGTTGCGATCATCGGTATCCTGGCCGCCGTCGCCCTGCCGGCCTACCAGGACTACACCAAGCGTGCCAAGATGTCCGAAGTGATCCTGGCCGCGTCGGCCTGCCGCACCTCCGTCACGGAAGTCGTGCAGTCGAACAACGCCGGCTCGCTGCCGTCCGCCGGCGCCTGGGGCTGCGAGGCTTCCGCCAGCACCTCCAAGTACGTTGCTTCGATCAAGACGAACGCCAGCGGCGCCATCCAGGTGACCTCGCAAGCGATCGGCACCGGCGCCGACGGCACCGTGATCCTGGCCCCGACCATCAACGGCCAGACCATCTCGGCCTGGCTATGCGGCCCCGGCACCGTGGAAGCCAAGTTCCTGCCCGGCTCCTGCCGCGACACCAGCGTTGCTTCGCTGTCCGGCTTCTGATGGCTGGAGGACGGGCGCGCCCGCAACGCGCCTCTGCAAGAAAACGCCCTTCGGGGCGTTTTTTTAATGAACCCGCCGATCGGCCCCCTAAGATGGTCCTGCAATGGAATTGACGATCCTCATGCCGTGCCTCAACGAGGCGCGGACCTTGCCGGAATGCATCGCGAAGGCGCGCAGTTTCCTGGAGCGCACCGGCATCCAGGGCGAAGTGCTGATCGCCGACAACGGTTCCACCGACGGGTCCCAGGAGGTGGCGCGCGCCGCCGGCGCGCGTGTCGTGCCGGTGTCCGTGCGCGGATACGGCGCGGCGCTGAACACCGGCATCGCGGCCGCCCACGGCCGCTACGTCATCATGGGCGACAGCGACGGCAGCTATGACTTCGAGCACCTCGAAGGCTATGTCGAGCGCCTGCGCGGCGGCGCCGACCTGGTCATGGGCAACCGCTTCGCCGGCGGCATCGCGCCCGGCGCCATGCCCTTCCTGCACCGCTACCTCGGCAACCCGGTCCTCAGTTTCGTGGGCCGCCTGTTCTTCCGCATCCCCATCCGCGACTTCCACTGCGGGCTGCGCGGTGTCGCGCGCGACGCGATGCTGAAGCTCGGACTCGTCACGCCGGGCATGGAGTTCGCGAGCGAGATGATCGCCAAGGCGGCGCTCGCGCACCTGCGCATCGAGGAAGTGCCCACCACTCTGTCGCCTGACGGCCGCGACCGGCCGCCGCACCTGCGCACCTGGCGCGACGGCTGGCGACACCTGCGCTTCCTGCTCCTGTTCTGCCCGCGCTGGCTGTTCCTCTACCCGGGACTCGTCCTGATGGCCTTCGGCCTCGGCGGCTTCGCCGTGGCGGCAACGAGTCCCACCTTCATCGAGCGCATCCACTCGCTGCTGTACATGTCGGCGGCCACGATCCTCGGCGCCCAGATGATCCAACTCGCCGTGCTCACCAAGTGGATAGGCATCCTGTCTGGTGTCGTGCCCCCGCAGCCCTGGCTGCAGCGCTGGGACGCATTCTTCAGGGTGGAGAACGGCTTGGTCGCCGGCTTCGTCGGCGCCGGTATCGGCCTGTTCTGGTCCGCCCGCCTGGTGTTCGACTGGGGCGCGTCTGGCTTCGGCGCACTGGACCCCACGCAGACGATGCGGCAGGTCATTCCGGCTGTCACGCTCATGATCCTGGGCGTGCAGGCCGCCGCCGGCGCGCTGTTCGCGGGGGCCGTGCATTTCTGCTGGCTGCCCCGCCAACGCGGCCCGACGCCATGACGGCGCTGGACCAACCGCTGCCGTCCTCCCTGCTGCGCCATGAGTGGCTGCTGGTGTGCATCGCCGCCTGGCTGGCGTTCGCATCCATTCCGGTGACGCGCGGCGAGATCGGCATCAGCTGGGACATGTTGAATCACCATGTCTACCTCGGCTGGACGGCGGAGCACGCGCGCTTCGGCCACGACCTGTCGGGCGCCGGCTCGCAGTCCTACCAGTTCCCCTATCTGTACTGGCCCGTGTACAAGCTGGCCACCAGCGGCTGGTCGGGGCAGTGGGCCGGTGCGACGCTGGCGACGCTGTGCGTTCCGGCCGTCCCCGCCGTCTGGCTGCTGGCACGCCTGTGCATGCCCGGCCCGACGGCTTTCGACGCGGTGATGCGGCTGCTGGCGGTGGTGCTGGCCTTTCTTTCGGTCGTGGTCCTGGCCGCTTTCGACACGACCTCGAACGACCTGATGGCCAGCATCCCGTTGCTGTGGGCGCTCGCGCTGGCGCTGCAGCCGGCCAGCGCAGCCGCCCCGCCGGCGAATGCGCGGACCCTGGTGATGCTGTCCGGGCTCTGCGCCGGCCTGTCGGTGGCCTGCAAGTTGAGCAACGGGCCGCTGGCCATCCTGCTGCCTGCCTTGTGGGTGTTCTCCGCGCGCGGAGCGCGTGGCCGGCTGGTCAACGTCGCGGTCGGCTGCGGGGCGACGGCCGTGGGCTTCATGGCCGCCTACGGATATTGGGGTGCGCTCCTCTGGCACCACTTCGGCAACCCCGTGTACCCTTTCTACGACGAACTCTTCGCTCCTCTGCGGATGCGGCTGGGCTGGACACCGTGATTCGCTTCCTCCCCGACGATTGGCGCGAGACACTCCTGCGCCCGATCGCGATGGCCGCGCCCGATGCCGGCGTCTACATCGAGGTGATGGCGCCGGACCTGCGATTCGTCTTCATCCTCGCGCTGCTGGTGCTGCTCGGAGCCTTTGCGCCGCTGCGGCGCGGCTGGGGGCAGCCGCAAAGGCGGCCCGCATTCGTCCTGCTCGCCGCCTTGGCCGCGTTGTTCGTCCCCTGGATGGCGACCTCCGCCAACGGGCGCTACTTCATCACCGGCTTGCTGGTGGCGGGCCCGGTTTGCATCGCGCTCGTGTGGCTGCTGCCGATCACGCGCGCGGCGCGGCTGGCCGCGGCAATCCTGCTGGTGGCCCTGCAGGGATTCGCGGTGCAGCAGGCCAGCCCGTGGGGCACCTGGGGCCTGGCGCAATGGACAGAGCCGCCTTACTTCCAGGTGGAACTGCCGCCGGACCTGCGGCAGCAGCCCGCCACGTACGTGACGATGGCGAACATTTCCTATTCGCTGATCGCCCCGCAATTCCCGGCGCAATCCCGCTGGATGAGCATTGCCAACACACCGGTCGAACGTGGCGTCGACGAATTCTTGGCGCGGGCGCAGGCCGACCGCCTCTTCCTGATCGTTCCTGTGGTGCCTTCGTCGATGGCCGCGGACGGCCTGCCGAACGAGGATGTCGCCCGCATCATGAACGACAGGCTCAAGGCCTACGGGCTGTCCTTCGGCGGGCCTGCGGCCTGCCGCTTCCTGCGTTCGGAAGGCATCGCCAGGATGGCCTTGCGGCGCGAGTCGCAAGCGGACCCCGCGCTTGCGCGTCGGCTCGGCTTCTGGGCCTGCCACCTGGCGTACTCCAAACCCACGCCTGTTCCCGATGCAGCCGATGCTGTGGCGAGTCGCCACGATGCAGTGTTCAGCCGGGTGGAATCTTCCTGCCCCCGCTTCTTCCCGCCCGGCCAACACAATTCGCTGGTGCTGCCTGACGGCGAAGTCCGGACCTACCTGGATGGCGAGATGAAGCTCTACGTGTTCGACGCTGGCGACGTCATGTACAAGTACTACCGGGCGTTCAACCCGGTGAAGATCGGCAGCGTGGCGGACGTGGCCGCGGGCAAGGCGGTGATCGACTGCGCGCACATCCGGGGACGGTCCGGCCTGCCATGGGAACGGGCGATCTGAGTCCTGCCGGAAACCAGGACGTGAATCCCGCCCCCCCGCCTCCGGCAGGCGAAACGCGGTCGCGCCTGCGGCTCAATCGCAACCTGGTGCTGAATGCCGCGGGAATGGCCTTGCCCGTGGTCGCGTCCGTGCTGGCGCTGCCCTTCCTGGTGGCACTGGTCGGCACTGCGCGCTTCGGTGCCTTCGCGCTGGTGCTGGCCGTCCTCGCCTACGTCAGCCTGCTCGACCTGGGTCTGGGATCCGCGGTCACCTGGAAGATTGCCACGCTGCTGGCACGCCCCGCCACGCAGGAAGAGATCGCCCTCACCGTTCGCACAGCGGCGGTTGCCGCGCTCGCCATCGGGATCGCCGTGGGCGGGGTCTGGTTCCTGTACTCGCCCGCCCTGGCCGCGGCGGCGCTGGCACAGGAAGGCCAGCTCGTTCCCGAAGCCGCGGCTTGCCTGGCGGCGCTGGCGCTGGCGACACCGGCGATCTATTTCGGAGCCGTGACCTCGGGCCTGCTCGCGGCTTACGGCGAATTCGGGCGCCTGAACGTCACCCGGGTGCCGGCAGGTGTCCTCAATTACGTGCTGCCGGTGCTCGCCGTGCGCTTGTGGGGCGACCTGGCCACCGCGTGCTACCTGCTAGTGGTCGTGCGGTACGCCGCCACCTTCGTCCAGGTCGCCCAATGCGCGCGTCTGTGTCCGGAGCTGGTAGAGAGGGAGCGCCCGGTTTTCTCCCGCATGGCCCTTGGCTCTTTGCTTGGTTTCGGCGGATGGCTCACGGTGTCCAACACCGTGGGCCCCCTGATGGTCTACATGGACCGGTTCTACCTGGCCACGACCCGGTCGGCCGAACAGGTGACCCAATATGTCACCGCTCATGAACTGGCGAGCAAGCTCCTGCTGCTTCCGGCGCTCGTGCTGCCGGTCTACTTTCCGCTGCTGGCCGCGAGCATCTCCCGGCCGCGTGAAGACGCGCAATCCATGCAGCCCATCCAGCTCGCGGCGGGAATGGCCCTGGCGAGCTGCATTCCATCCGCGGTTGCGGCTGCATTCGCGCCCGAACTGATCGGCGTCTGGATGCGGGGCCTTGTCCCTTCGATCACGACCTCGGCCTTCCAGGTGCTTGCGGGCGCGGTGTTTGTCAACTGCGTCGCCCAGGTCTTCTACACCATGGTCCAGGCCGCGGGGCGCACCGCCCTGATCGCCCGCATCCATCTCCTCGAGCTGCCCGTGTACGGGGCGGTACTCTGGTATCTCACCGCCCGCCATGGAGTTCTCGGCGTGGCGGGCGCCTGGGCGCTGCGGGTGGCGGTGGATTCGGTGGTGTTCTGCGGTTTCGCGGCGGCGGACTTGCCGCGGCCGATGGCGCGCCGGCTCTGGCACCTCCTGGGGACGTCGATGCTGGTCGGAATCGTGATCGCCGGCTTCAGCCAAGTGCCGCAGGCGCACTTGCGGGCCTGGGTGGCTTTGCTCCCCCTGATTTTCCTGGCCGGTTGGTGGCGGGACCTGAAATCACTGTTCCGCGCAGGTGCGCCGCGGGCATGACGCGCGGAGCGCGTGCCTGATCAAGCGGCCGGCGACTGTTCCGGCGGAATCAGGCCCCGGCCCGAGAGCAGTTCCAGCGCCACGATCCCGCGAAACAGGACGTCGCTCAGGAGGGTCTGGCGCAGCCGGCGCGGCACGAGAAGAAGCCGCCCCACGGCGCGCCAGTCGTGCGGGTCGAAGGTCGAGTCCAGCAGCTGGCGATGGGCCGCCGGGAGGCGGTTGCCATGGACCTGCCGGAAATTGGCTAGCTGGTTGAACATGATGTGCACCCAGTTGCGCTTCCGCAGGAAGCGCAGGATCGTCCAGTAGCGCGACCAGCCCGCACCCATTCCGATCGCATTCCCTTGGTGCTGGCGGTAAAGGATGGTGGGCTTCGCATCGAAGTGCACCTGGCCGAAAGCGGAGACCACCAAGTACAGCCACCAGTCGTGGAAGTAGATCCTGCGCAGGTCGCCGTGCTCGCGCAGCAAAGCGACCGCTGCCGGGTTCAAGGCCGCCGTGCAGCCGGTGACCACGTTCTCCGTCACCGCATTCGCAAACGAGGGCTTGCGGGGCCAGAGCGGCGACAGGCCGATCGGTCGAAGCGTCTTGTCCACGAGCTGCAGCCGCGAGCAGTACAGCGTTGGCGCGGCGCCGCTGCGGGACATGCAGTCCCATGCGCGCTGTACCTTGTCCGGAAGCCAGACGTCGTCCTGGTCGGAAAGCATGACCATTTCCGCATCCGTGGGTGCAAGTGCAATCAGGGCCAGGAAGCTGGCGACGAAACCCAGGTTTTTGCCCGGGATCACTTCGATCCGTGCGTCGCCCTGGCTCAGGCCCTGGATGATGGCCAGAGTTCCATCGGGTGATCCGTCGTCACGGATAATCAGGCGGCCCTCGGGGGGCAGTTGATCCAGAATGGAAACAATCTGCTCGCGCACATAGCGCTCTCCGCGATAGGTGGACATCAAGACCACGACACGCATGCGTACCTCCTGTCCGACAATTATGAAGGCTGCCATGCCGTCCCTCCGATCCGCCCATGCTTCATGAAGGCGAGCCGCTCCTCCACGTGAAAAAGTCGTTGCAGGCGCGGTTTTCGGGCGCCTCCTGGACGCGCGCCGCCGCCGCCGGCTTGCTGTGCGTTCCGTGGATATTGCCGTTCGCGCCGGGGCCGTCGTCCAATGTCGTGCCCTGGCTCGTGAGCTGCGCCTGCGTCCTGCTCGCGTGGTGCCTTTCCGCGCCCGTCGGCCCCGGGTTCAAGCTGTTGTCCGCAGTCTTCCTTGCGTGCTTGGTGGTGGCGCTGCGATCCCACACCGGCACCCTGGACCGCGCGGCGTTCGTGGGCGCCTGTGCATTGGTGCTGCTGGCTTTTGGCATTGCCTCCCGTGCCGCCCGCGGAGGCGACCCTGCGGTTGAATGGGTCGCCTTGCCGTGGCTGGCGGCAGCGTTGCTGTCCGCGCTGATGGCCTTGCTGCAGTACTTCGACTTCGCCGGCTCCCTGCAGCCATGGATCTACGCCGGCAAGGCCGGCGATGCGTTGGCCAACCTGCGCCAGCGCAACCAGATGGCTTCGCTCACCTCGATCGGTCTTGCCGCGGTGCTATGGCAGGCCGGAAGGCGGCGCGGCCCCCTGGGACCGTGGCTGGCAGCGGCAGCGGCAGCGTTGCTGGCGATTGCCAATGCGGCGACGACTTCACGCACGGGGCTTTTGCAGTGGGTCGTGGTGCTCGGACTGTGTGCGTCGTGGCGCGGCACGGCGCGCGCGCCCCGGCTGCAGGTCGGAGTGGCAGCCCTTGCCGCCTATGCGATCGCCACCGCGCTGCTGCCGCTGCTGCTGCAACACTTCACGGGTGCGAGCGCGGACACCCTGCTCGGGCGCCTCGAGTCGGACCTGGGCTGCAGCAGCCGCCGCGTGCTGTGGGGCAACGTGCTGCAGCTGATCGCGCAGCGGCCGATCGCCGGCTGGGGCTGGGGCGAGCTCGATTACGCGCACTACCTGCACCTGTACGGCGACGCGCCGCGCTTCTGCGACATCCTGGACAACGCCCACAACCTGCCGCTGCACGTCGCGGTGGAACTGGGCGTGCCGGCCGCGCTGCTGCTGTGCGCGGCCATCGCCTGGGGCGTGCTGCGTGCGCAGCCCTGGCGCGAGACCGAGCCGCACCGGCAGCTCGCTTGGTGCGTGCTCGCGGTGCTGGGCATCCACAGCCTGCTGGAATACCCGCTCTGGTACGGTCCCTTCCAGATCGCGCTGGGGCTGGCGCTGGGCCTGCTGGCGCGGCCCGGCGTGGCGGCGCGGGCGATCGCGGCGCGCACCCGGGCCGTGGTGGCCGCCGCCGGCGTCGCGTTGCTGGCGTATGCCGCATGGGATTACGAACGCGTGAGCCAGATCTACCTGGAGCCGGAGCAGCGCCTGTCCTTCTGGCGCGAGGACACCGCCAGCGTTGTGGGCCGCTCGTGGCTGTTCTCGGGGCAGGCGCGGTTCGCGCAGCTGACGCTGTCCACGCTCTCGCGCGACAACCTCGCCTGGATGGACAAGACCGCGCAGGCCATGCTGCACTACTCGCCCGAGCCGCGCGTCATCGAGAAGGTGATCGAAGCCGCGACCATGGCGGGCCGCTACGACGACGCGGTGCTGCACCTCGCGCGCTATCGGGCGGCGTTCCCGCAGGACTATGCGAAATGGCGCGAAGGGCAGAAAGCGCCCTTGCCGGCGCTCTAGGGGCGCTCAGGGCGCGACGTAGCTGCCCGACTTGCCGCCGTGCTTCTCCACCAGATGCACGCCGGTCATGGTCATGCCGCGATCGACGGCCTTGCACATGTCATAAATCGTGAGCAGGGCGACGTTGACGGCTGTCAGCGCTTCCATCTCCACGCCGGTCGGGCCCACCGTTTCCACCGTCGCCGTGCATTCCACCGCGGGCACGGCCCCCGGCTGCAGCTCGAAGTCGACGGCCACGCGGGTCAGCGCCAGCGGGTGGCACAGCGGGATGAGGTCGCTGGTTTTCTTGGCGGCCTGGATGCCGGCGATGCGCGCAATCCCCAGCACATCGCCTTTCTTTACGGTTCCGCTCTGGATGATCGCCAGCGTAGCGGCTAGCATTTCGATCCGGCCCTGCGCGATCGCGACGCGGTGCGTGGCCGGCTTGGCAGCCACGTCCACCATGTGCGCCTGGCCTTGTTCATCGAAATGGGTCAAACCGCTCATGCAACCACCGTCCTCATTGTTGTCCCATCATACGGCCACCTTCGACTGGCGCGACCGCCTGCGCGCCGCCAGCATCCACCTCGGCCTGAGCGCCCTGGTGGCGGCGCTGGCCGCGCTGCTGGTGTTCGGCCTCTGGTATCCCTATCCCTACCGCGTCGTCTCCGGCGGGCGCGACCTGTTCGTACTGGTCGTGGCGGTCGACGTGGTGCTGGGCCCGCTGATCACCTTCGCCGTGTTCGACCGCGCCAAGCCGCGCCGCGAGCTCAAGCGCGACCTCACGGTGGTGGGCGTGCTGCAGCTGGCCGGCCTGCTTTACGGACTGTGGACGGTCGACATGGCCCGGCCCGTGCACATGGTGTTCGAGATCGACCGCTTCCGCGTCGTCCACCTGATCGACATCCCGTCCGAGCTGGAATCCAAGGCGCCGGCCGGCATCGAGGTGTCGCCCTGGACCGGGCCGACGCTGATCGCGGCGCGCCCCTTCCGCGACGAGCGCGAGAAGTTCGAGGCCACCATGGCGGCGCTGCAAGGGGTGCAGATCGGCGCCCGGCCCGACTTCTGGCAGCCGTACGAGCAGGCGCGCGACGCCGTGCTGAAGGCGGCCAAGCCGGTGGCGAAGCTGCAGGCCCGCTTCCCGCAGCGCGCCGCCGAGATCGACGCTGCCATGAAGCAGGCGGGGCACACCGCGGCCGACACGGCATACTTGCCTCTGATCGCGCGCAAGGCCGAAGCCTGGACCGTGCTGCTGGACGCCAGGACGGCGGCGATCGTGGGCTACCTGCCCCTGGACTCGTTTTGAGATTTCACTCGCGCTTCTCCCGCCGTGTCGGCGCCGCCGCCGCGCTCTGCCTCGTGCTGCTGGGACTGCCCGCGGGCGCCCAGCTGCCGCAGCTGGGCGACACCGGCGACCTCACCACCAACAGCGAGCGCAAGCTCGGCAACCGGGTGGCGCGCGAGCTGTACCGCGACCCCGACTACATCGACGACCCGGTGCTGGTCGAGTACGTGCAGAGCATCTGGCAGCCGCTGCTGGCCGCGGCCCGTGCCCGCGGCGAGCTGACCGGCGAGCTCGACGAGAAGTTCGCCTGGCAGGTGCTGCTGGGCAAGGACCGCACGATCAACGCCTTTGCTGTGCCGGGCGGCTGGCTGGGACTGCACCTGGGCTTGATCAGCGTGACGGCCAACCGGGACGAACTGGCCTCGGTGCTGGCCCACGAACTGAGCCACGTCACCCAGCGCCACATCTCGCGCATGATGGAACGCGACGCGCGCAACTTCCCGATCATGGTCGCGGCCATGATCCTGGGCGCGATCGCCGCCGGCAAGGCGGGCAGCGCCGACGGCGCCGGCGCGGTGATCGCCGGCAGCCAGGCGATGGCGATGCAGCAGCAGCTGAATTTCTCGCGCGACATGGAACGCGAGGCCGATCGCATCGGCTTCGGCGTGGCCACCCAGGCCGGCTTCGCGCCGCAGGGCTTCGTCACCATGTTCGAGAAGCTGCAGCAGGCCTCGCGCCTGAACGACAACGGCGCCTTCCCCTACCTGCGCACCCACCCGATGAACACCGAGCGCGCCGCGGAAATGCAGTCGCGCCAGCAGCTGGCGGATGTGAAGCCGGCGCTACCGACGGTGGAGCACTCCATTGCCTCGGCGCGCGCGCGCGTGCTCACCAATCCCGGCGTCGACGGCCTGCGGGGCATGGTGGCGGAAGCCGATGCAGGGGCCCTCGCTGCGCAGCCGAAGTACCGGCAGGCCGCCGCGCTCTATGCCGCCGCCTTTGCGGCCTCGCGCCTGCGCGATACGCAGCAGGCCTCTCGCCTCGTCACGCGGCTGCAGTCCGCGGTGGCCGGCGACGCGGCCGGCGAGCGGCAGGCCAAATTGCTGGAAGCGGAAGTGGCGCTGGCGGCCGGTGACCCGGCGCGCGCGCTGGGCCTGGTCGATGCGAAGTCGGATCGCCGGCCCGACGTGCTGCTGGCCGCGCAGGCGCAGGTGCAGACGGGGCAGGCCCGGCAGGCCACCGACCGCCTGCAGACCTGGGTCTCCACGCGGCCGCGCGATGCGGGTGCATGGCAGATGCTGTCGCAGGCTTATGCGGCCCAGGGCCAGCAGGTGCGCGCGGTGCGCGCCGATGCCGAGGCGCGCGCGGCGCAGCTCGATTACACGGCGGCGCTGGACCGCTTCAAAGCGGCGCAGGACCTGGTGCGCAAGGGCGGCAGCGGCGCCGACCACATCGAGGCGTCGATCATCGACTCGCGCACGCGCGCGGTGGAACTACTTCTTCGCGAACAGGCGCTCGAGCGCTGACTCGATCACCATGCCGACCAAGGTGTAGAGCAGGGAGCCGATCAGGGCGCCGACGAAGCCGTTCACCTGGAAGCCATCGAGCACCGCGGCGGCGCCCCAGAAGACGATGGCGTTGATGACGAACAGGAAGAGGCCGAGGGTCAGCACCGTCACCGGCAGCGTCAGCACCACCAGCACCGGCCGCACCACGGCGTTGAGGAGGCCGATGACCACCACGGCGATCAGCGCGCTCGTGTAGTTGGTGACTTCGACTCCGCTGTACACGTAGGCGACGAACAGCAGCGCCGAGGCGCTGAGCAGCCATTTGGCAAGCAGCTTCAGCATGGGGCCGGAGGATAACAGGACGCGGGCCCGCGTCCGTGGCCGTCAGTCCAGCCCGAGAATCAGCAGCGCGCCCAGCCCCATCAGTGCGCCGGGGGCCCAGTTGCCCGGTTGCGGCCCGTCCGGTGCCTTGGGCCGGCGCACGTCGAGCACCTGCTCGGTGCCGTGTTCGGCCATCAGCAGGCGCGTCAGTTCCGGCAACGGGCCCTTGGCCAGCACCGGCGTGACGGCGTCCCCGCGTTCCTGCAGGGGCGGGATCACCGCCCCGAAGAGCTTGTCGGCCCACTTGGCGCGCCAGTTCTCGCGCGCCGAGTGGCTCACCCATTTGCTGATGCGATGGGTCATGCGCGGCGCGCAGGCCACCAGCACCCAGTGCGTTGGCCCGGCTGCGGCGGGCATTTGCTGCCGCGCGTAGGCGGGATCGTCCAGGTACACGATGACCTTGTGCATGCGCTCTCCTGTCATGAGTTCAGCCGGCCTTGCCGCCGCTGTTGCCGTTGCGGGCGCCCCGGGCGGCCCACCAGCCGGCGCCCAGCACGCCGGCCACGCAGACAGCATACGTGGTCCAGCGGGCGATTGCATTGCCCATGTGGGGCGGATCGAAGACTTCGTCCAGCAGCTGCTCGCCGACGATCATCTTCGCCGCCGTGTAGGCAAGCACTGCCGCGCCGATCTGGATGATGATGGGGAAGCGCTCCACCAGGCGCAGCACGATCTTGCTGCCGAAGACCACGATGGGCACGCTCACCAGCAGGCCGATGATCACCAGGTCGAAGGCGCCGTGCGCCGCGCCGGCCACGCCCAGCACGTTGTCGATGCCCATGAGCGCGTCGGCCACCACGATGGTCTTCATCGCGCCCCAGAAGGTGCTGGCCACCGGCCCGTGTTCCTCGCCGCCGCCGTCGTCGGCCAGCAGCTTGTAGGCGATCCACAGCAGGCCGGCGCCGCCGACCAGCATCAGGCCGGGGATCTTCAGCAGCCAGACGACGCCGATGGTCATGACGGAGCGAACGGCGATGGCGCCGACGGTGCCCCAGACGATGGCTTTCTGCCGCAGGTTGGGCGGCAGGTTGCGGGCGGCCAGCGCGATGACGATGGCGTTGTCGCCGGCCAGCACGAGGTCGATGAGGATGATGGCCAGGAGGGCCGAGAACCAGTCCGCCGAGAGGAATTCCATGCGCGAAGCTCCGATGGGATGCAGATGCAAGCCAGCGCGCGAACGGAGGGGGACGGGGACGAAAGGGTTTCGAACGACGCCTCGATCCGAACCCGCACCGGGTCCGATCGAAGGTCTTGCTCGGCCTGCGCCTCATGGACGCTGGCCCGGTGCGCCGGAAGCTTGCGCTTCGTATTGACGGCTGGCCGATGCGGGTGGCGGCCTGGGTTGCTTCCTGGACCGCGCCGCGGGAGCTACTCCCCTTCGCAGCCTGCGATTATTCCACAGCGCAGCGGCGGCTGCACGACCGTCGAGCGCTTATCATGCCCCTCCCCCCGGGCACTTCACTCAGAAATCCGCCCAGGCGGATTTCTGAGTGGCCTGAACAGTGTGGAGAAGCCCGGCAAAGCCGGATCTCCTCCACAAGGGAGACCGGCCTGCGCGATGCTCCGTCCGGTCTACGTGCCGCTGCGCGGAGAAAGCACGCGAACATTCGAGGATCGCGCGGAATATCATGCAGCGCGATCCCCCTTGTGAAGAGGATCCGGCTTTGCCGGTCCTCTTCACACTGATTGAACAACTTTGAAAAATTGCCTTCAGGCAATTTTTCAAAGTTAGCGACGGAATGGCTGGAATCCACATCACCGACATCGAAGCCGCCATCAATTACTGGCGGGAACGCAAGCCCTCCCCGGACGGGGTGGCGCTGCCGCCTGAGCTGCGCGCGCTGGCCGAGGTGTATGCGCTGATGGTCTTCCATCACGAGGACCAGGCCGAGGAGCGCGGCTTTCCGCCCAAGGCCTACGCGGCGTGGAAGGAGTGGTACGAGACGCAGCCGGACACGCCCTGCATCGCGATCTGCTCCACCAGCCAGGGCGACCCGGACTGCAAGGGCTGCGGCCGCACCTTCGAGGAGGTGCAGCGCTGGACCGAGATGTCGCCGGCCGAAAAGCGCCAGGTGTGGCGCCGCATCACGCTCGATGCGGGCGCCTGGCGCTTCAACAAGTACGCCGAGCGCGCCGGGGAAGCGGTGGTCGCGCCGCCCGTGTCCACGCCCAAACCCTGATGCGCCGGCTCACGCAAGCGCCCAACATCGCGATTGCCGCGCTCTGGGCCGATACCTTGCGGGAAGCCGGAATCGAGGCCACGGTGCAGCGGCAGTTCCTCTCGAGCGTCGCCGGCGAGATCCCGCCCGACCAGTGCCTGCCGGAGATCTGGGTGATGCACGACGAACAGCTCGAACCGGCGCGCGCCTTGCTGCGCGAGCTCACGCACCTGCCGCAAAGGCGCTGGCAGTGCGTGTGCGGGGAGCTGGTGGAGGGCGGCTTCGAGTCCTGCTGGAATTGCGGGCGGGCGATGCCCACGTAGGCATGTCATCCCGGGCTTGACCCGGGATCCATCTCGCGCGGCCAATCGATCAGCAGGAGATGGATTGCGGGTCGAGCCCGCAATGACAAGCGTCGACTCATTTCCAGCGGATCGGCTCGATGTCGACGTGCCGGCTCGCATTTCCGAGCATCAGCACGCCTTCCTGGATCGTCGCCTGCAGCTGCATGCTGCGCTCGGCCAGTTGCGCCAGCGCCTGCGAGGCGTCGGCCGGAATCCGCCACACCGCCAGGTTCGACAGGCGATGCAGCTTGTTCTCGATGCCCTTCCACCAGACCTCGGCGGCGCTCTGGAAGACGTAGACCGCGACCTGGTCGGACTTGCGGCAGGCCTTGGTGATGGCGGTCTCGTCGGGCTGGCCCACTTCGATCCACAGGCGCGTCTGGCCGGTGAAGTCGCGCAGCGACACGTCCGGGTCCTCGGGGTCGCTCAGGCCGGCGCCGAAGGCCAGCGTGCCGTCGCCGTTGCACACGGTCTGCAGTTCGTGCGCGTGGAAGGCCAGCGCCGCCAGCCGCACCATCATGCGTTCGTCGGTCTCGCTGGGATGGCGCGCCAGCGTGAGCTGGTGGTCGGCGTAGTAGGCGTGGTCGATGTCGGCGACGGCGACCTGCGCCTTGAAGATCGTGGACTTGAGCGCCACGTCAGACGCGCTTCGCGAGTTCGGCGGCCTTGCCGATGTACGAGGCGGGCGTCATGGCCAGCAGCCGGTCCTTCTCCGCCTGCGGAATCTCCAGCGAGCGGATCAGGCCGTGCAGGTCGGCCGCCGCGACCGTCTTGCCGCGCGTCACTTCCTTCAGCTTCTCGTAGGCGCCGGACACGTGGTAGCGGCGCATGACCGTCTGGATCGGCTCGGCGAGCACTTCCCAGGCCGCTTCCAGGTCGGCCTGCAGCGCTTCCTCGTTCAGCTCCAGCTTGCCCAGGCCCACGCCCAGCGCGTTGTAGCCGAGCGCGGCGTAGCCCAGGGCAACGCCCATGTTGCGCAGCACCGTGGAGTCGGTCAGGTCGCGCTGCCAGCGCGAGATCGGCAGCTTCTCCGACAGGTGCTTCAGCAGCGCATTGGCCAGGCCGAAGTTGCCTTCCGCGTTCTCGAAGTCGATCGGGTTGACCTTGTGCGGCATCGTCGACGAACCGATCTCGCCGTCCCGCAGGCGCTGCTTGAAGTAGCCCAGGCTGATGTAGCCCCAGGCATCGCGCGACCAGTCGATCAGGATGGTGTTCGCGCGCGCCACGGCGTCGAACAGTTCGGCCATGTAGTCGTGCGGCTCGATCTGGATGCTGTAAGGCTGGAAGGTGAGGCCCAGGCCCAGGGGTTCGGGCGACTCGATCACCTTGCGGCTGAAAGCCTCCCAGTCGAAATCGGGCCAGGCCGCCAGATGGGCGTTGTAGTTGCCGACCGCGCCGTTCATCTTCCCGAGCAGCTTGACGCTCGCGATCCGCTCGCGCGCCGCGGCGAGGCGCACCACCACGTTGGCGATCTCCTTGCCCACGGTGGTGGGGCTGGCCGTCTGGCCGTGCGTGCGGCTCAGCATGGGAACGGCCGCATACGCGTGCGCCATCTCGCGCAGCTTGCCGATCACGCCGTCCAGCGCCGGCAGCAGCACGTGTTCGCGCGCGCCCTTGAGCTGCAGCGCGTGGCTGGTGTTGTTGATGTCCTCGCTGGTGCAGGCGAAGTGCACGAACTCGCTGGCCGCGCGCAGTTCGGGCCGGGCCTCGAACTTCGACTTGATCCAGTACTCCACCGCCTTCACGTCGTGATTGGTGGTCTTCTCGATTTCCTTGATGGCGACGGCGTCGGCTTCGGAGAAGGACTTGACCAGGCCCAGGAGGTAAGTGCGCGCTCCGGGCGACAGGGGCTTGAACTCGACGAAGCCGGCGTCGGACAGCGCGATGAACCAGCAGACTTCGACCTGCACGCGGCGGTGCATGTAGCCCTGCTCGCTCATCAGGGGACGCAGCGCGGCGAGGCGGCCGGCGTAGCGGCCGTCCAGCGGCGACAGCGCCGAAATTGGGGAAAGTGCCATGGCGGAATTGTAGGCGCGGGCCCCTCGAGCGGTCGCCCGGCGCGCCTGTCGCGACCTCACGACATGAACGCGGAAGGCTTCCCCTAGAATGAATCAACCCCCCGCCCATCCCAAGAACTCGAAGAACGGTTGAGAGAGAGAACGCCCATGAAGTTGATCGGAGCCACGAGCAGCCCGTACGTGCGCAAGGTGCGCGTCGTCATGGCCGAGAAGAAGCTCGATTACCAGTTCGTCATGGAGGACGTCTGGGCCGCCGACACGACCATCATGCACAGCAACCCGCTGGGCAAGGTGCCTTGCCTGGTGATGGAAGGCGGCGAGGCGCTGTTCGACTCGCGCGTGATCGTCGAATACCTCGACACCTTGTCGCCGGTCGGCAAGCTGATCCCGGCCGTGGGCCGCGAGCGCGCCGAGGTCAAGACCTGGGAAGCGCTGGCCGACGGCGTGCTGGATGCGCTGGTGCTGGCGCGGCTGGAGGCCAACTGGTCCGGCCGCAAGAAGGGCGAGCGCAGCGAGGCCTGGATCGAACGCCAGCTCGACAAGACGCATGCCAGCCTGAAGGCCATGAGCCAGGGCCTGGGAGAGAAGCCGTTCTGCGCCGGCATCTACCTCAGCCTGGCCGACATCGCGGTGGGCTGCGCGCTTGGCTACCTGGACTTCCGCTTCGGCCACATCGACTGGCGCGGCAGCTATCCCAACCTCGCCAAGCTCTACGAGAAGCTGTCGGCCCGCCCCAGCTTCACCGAAACCGCCCCCCAATGAGAAACGGCGGCCTGCTGGCCGCCGTTCTGGCAGAGAAAAGTGCTGCGAAGCGCCCCTTGACGAAGGAGGGAGGGAGGGAGGAGGAGAAGAGTCGCCTCGGGATTGCATCCGTCACGCGGATGGCTTCGCAGCAGCAAAAACTGGGTGGCTGGTGAGTCCTGCCTCTCTTGCTTGATGGACCCACATGCAGGGCGCGGGGTTCCCTTTCAAGCCACGGCCGAGTGGTAAATTTTTGTGACCCCTCTTCAGGGTCCCGTCAGCGTCGGGCCAGTTCCCGCTCCAGCGCGCGCACCAGCGCCGGATCGTCCGGGCGCGTCAGGCTGCTGTAGTTGTCCACGACCTTGCCGTCGCGCGCCACCAGGTACTTGTGGAAGTTCCACAAGGGCGCCCGACCGGTTTCGGCGGCGAGCCGGCGGAACAGAGGGTTGGCATCGCTGCCGCGCACGGCGGACTTGGCGAACATCGGGAACTTGACCCCGAAGGTGTTCTCGCAGAAATCCGCGATTTCCTTGTTGCTGCCGCTTTCCTGGGCAAAGTCGTTGGACGGGAAGCCCAGCACCACCAGCCCGGCGTCCCGGTACTTCGCATGCAGCTTCTCCAGCGCCTCATATTGGGGCGTGAAGCCGCAGAAGCTGGCCGTGTTCACCACCAGCAGCACCTTGCCCGCGTACTGGCACAGGGGCTGCGGCTTCTCGTCCTGCAGCCGGGGAAAGGTCTGCTGCAGCAGCGCCGGGCAGGCGGCCGGGGCGGCGGCGGCGGCGGGCGCCGGACCGCCCAGCAGGCCGGCCAGCAGGATGGAGGCAAAAGCGAGCATGGACTTCATGATTGGACGGACAATGGCCCGGAACCTGCATTTTGTCCAGGGCAACCCTGCGTCATCCCTTGGTCTTCAGGCCCACCGTAAAATCGCAGGCTGTCGAAAGGTAGCGCATGCTGTATCCGGAACTGTTCAAGCAACTCGAATCCGTCCGCTGGGACATGGACAAGGACATCCCCTGGGACAAGTTCGACCCGGCCTTGCTGTCCGAGGAACAGGCCCAGACCATCAAGATGAACGCCATCACCGAGTGGTCGGCGCTGCCGGCCACCGAGATGTTCCTGCGTGACAACCGCAACGACAGCGACTTCTCCGCCTTCATGTCGATCTGGTTCTTCGAGGAGCAGAAGCACTCCCTGGTCCTGATCGAATACCTCAAGCGCTTCCGGCCCGATCTGGTGCCCACCGAGCAGGAGCTGCATGAAGTGCGCTTCGAGTTCGAGCCGGCGCCCGCGCTGGAGACGCTGATGCTGCACTTCTGCGGCGAGATCCGCCTGAACCACTGGTACCGGCGCGCCGCGGAGTGGCACACCGAGCCGGTCATCAAGCACATCTACACGACCCTCAGCCAGGACGAGGCGCGCCACGGCGGCGCCTACCTGCGCTACATGAAGCGCGCCATCAACAATTTCGGCAACGAAGCGCGCGCCGCGTTCGCCAAGGTGGGCGTGCTGATGGCCAGCGCGCGCCGCACGGCGCAGGCGCTGCACCCGACCAACCTGCACGTGAACAAGGCCCTGTTCCCGCGCGACACCATCCAGTCGCGCCTGCCCAATCCCGAGTGGCTGGAGCACTGGCTCGACACGCAGATCAAGTTCGACGCGGTCTGGGAGACCAAGGTCGTCGAGCGCATCCTGCACAACATGAGCCTGCTGATGGACCGCAGCTTCAAGACCGTGCAGGAGCTCAATCGCTTCCGCAAGGAAGTGCAGGCCACGCTGGGCGGCGGCACCACGCCGGCTCCCGGCGCGGCGTGAGCGAAGCGGCCTTCCTCGCCAAGATCGTCGCGCGCGTCGAGGCGCAGCGCGCCATGGCGGCCCTGCCCGGCCCGGTGGTCTTCACCAACGGCGTGTTCGACGTGCTGCACCGCGGCCACGTCACCTACCTGGCGCAGGCCCGCGCCCTCGGCGGCAGCCTGGTCGTCGCCCTCAACACCGATGCCTCGGCCCGGCGCCTGGGCAAGGGGCCGGACCGGCCGCTGAACGGCGAGATCGACCGCGCCGTGGTGATCGCGGCGCTGGAATCGGTGAGCCTGGTCACCTGGTTCGACGAGGACACCCCCGTGGGCTTGCTGGCCGAACTGAAGCCGCAGGTCTACGTGAAGGGCGGCGACTACGACATGCGCAAGCTGGCCGAGACCGCGCTGGTCGAGAGCTATGGCGGCCGTGCGCTGGCCATTCCTTTCGTGGACGGCTATTCCACCAGCCGGCTGGTCGAAAAAATCCGCGCAAGCTAGTCACAAACCGGCCGGCGCCAGCGTCTAGCGCCCATGGACCACCGCACCGAACTCTTCCAGCAGCACCGCCGCCGCCTGCTGGGCGTCGCCTACCGCATGCTGGGCTCCAGGGCCGAGGCCGAGGACGTGCTGCAGGATGCCTGGCTGCGCTGGAACGAGTCCGACACCGACAGCCTGCGCAGCGCCGAGGCCTGGCTGGTGACCGTCGTCACGCGGCTGGCGATCGACCGGCTGCGCGTGCTGCGCGGCGAGCGCGAGCGCTACCCCGGCTTCTGGCTGCCAGAGCCGGTCGTGGAAGCCGCCGACACCGACACCCCGCAGACCCTGCTGGAGCGCGCCGACGAGGTCTCGATGGCTCTCCTCAAGGTGCTGGAGCAGCTGGCGCCCGAGGAGCGCGCGGCCTTCGTGCTGCGGCAGGCCTTCGACATGGACTATGCGGACCTGGCGCGGGCGCTGGGCAAGAGCGAAGCCGCCTGCCGCCAGCTGGTGCACCGTGCCGGCGAACGCGTGAAGTCCGCGCAGCCGCGCTTCGCCGTCAGCCGCGAGACGCACTGGCGCGTGCTGGAGGCGTTTGCCGGCGCCGCCACGCGCGGCGACCTGGCCGGCATGCAGGCGCTGCTGGCCGAGGACGCGGAACTGGTGAGCGACGGCGGCGGCAAGGTGCGCTCCTTCGACCGCATCCTGCGCGGCGCGCAGCGCCTGGCCCTGCTCTATTACGCGTTGTTCCGCCGCGCCGGCGCCTCGGTGCGCTACCAGCTGGTGCGGGTGAACGGCGAGCCCGGGCTCGTGCGCTTCGTCGAGGGCCAACTGGAATCGGTGCAGTCCTTCGAATTCGAGGGCGAGCGCATCCGCGCGATCCACTCGCAACGCAATCCGGACAAGCTGGCCGGCGCCGCGGCTGTCACAAAACCGTGAGCGGCTGCGTCTGGTGAGGGAATCCTTCCTTCACTTCAACGGAGCAACGTCATGGAAACCGCACGCCTGAACCAACCGCAACGCCTCGCCGCCGAGGCCTACCAGGGCCTGGCCGCCGTCAGCGGCATCCTCAAGTCCTCGAACCTGGGCGCCGCGCTGATCGCGCTGGTGGACATCCGCGTCTCGCAGATCAACGGCTGCGCCTTCTGCCTGGACATGCATGCGCGCGAACTGCTGGCGGCGGAGACGCCGGACCTGCAGCGGCTGAACAGCCTTGCCACCTGGCGCGAATGCAGCTTCTACACCGAGCGCGAGCGCGCGGCGCTGCAATGGGCAGAGAGCCTGACCCTGGTGTCCGAGACCGGCGCGCCCAAGGAGGACTTCGAGGCCCTGCGCGCGCACTTCAGCGACCGCGAGATCGCGGAGCTGACCCTCGCGGTCGGCGTGATCAATGCGTGGAACCGGTTTGCGGTGGGCTTGCGGCTGCCAGTAGCGCGGAAGGCGCTGGTCCGCTAGTCCGCCACGTTCAGGTCCCGCACGGAGGCGGGCCAGGATTCCCACAGCGCGTCGTACGTGCTCGACCCGCGCAGCGCTGCCAGCGAGTTCTCGTCGGTGAGCTCCTCCAGCGGCGGCATCGTCGTCTCGGCGACCGCGGAGTAGCCCAGGCCCAGGCGGTGGCCTTCGACCTGGATGCCCAGCATCTCGACCAGGGTCGGGTACAGGTCGAAGGGCTGCACCTCCGCGCGCGCCGGGCGCGGCAGCGGGTCGGCCAGCACCAGGTTGAAGATGCGCCTTTCGCTGCCGGCCTGCAGCAGCTGCAGGTTGACGGGGTTGGGCATCGCCAGGTGGTCGCCCAGCACCACCAGGGTGGTGTCCTTCAGGTAGCCCTGGTCCCGCATGAAGCCGGCGAAGTCGGCCAGCTGCCGGCCGGCGCAGGCCACGATGCCGCTGAAGTCGCGTGCCCCGCGGGCACGGCAGTAGGGCGAGTAGAAGCCCTGCGGGTTGTGGGTGTCGAGCGTAAGCAGCGTGAGGTTGAAGGGGCGGCCGGCGGCGTGCAGCTGCTCCAGCCGCGCCTTGGCGCGGGCGAACAGGCTGTGGTCGTACAGCCCCCACTCGTTGAACTCCTGGGCGGGGACGCCTGCGGCTTCCCACTGCTCGCGGCCCCAGCGCTCCGGGTAGCCGTGGTCGCGCAGGAACGAGCCCTTGCCGGCGAAGGACAGCGGGACGCCGCCCATGAACACGTTGTCGTAGCCGCGCGCCTGCAGCAGGTCGCCCAGGCAGGTCGCGCGCGGCAGGAAGGCCCGGGACTTGCCGTCGCGGCGCACGTCGGTCTCGGCATAGGTGCGCAGCGGCACGCCGCACTGGGTGGCGACCATGGCCGCGATCGTCCAGTTGGCGCCGTCGGCGCCGCGGTAGGACGCAAAGCTGAAGCCGCCCAGGCCGCGCAGGTCGGCCAGCAGGTCGCGCCCGAAGATCGCTGGGTTGCCGTAGCTCTGTTCCAGGCTCTCGACGTAGATCAGGACCAGGTTGCGCGGCTTGCCGTCGGTCAGGCGAACCTTGCGGGGCTCCACGTAGTTCTCGGCGAAGTGGTCCGGCTGGAACTGCGCCGCCGCATAGGAGAACACCGAGAACTGCACCAGCAGCGCGAACAGGGCGCCCAGCACCGCCAGCCACGGCACGGCGCGTAGCACGCCGCGCTGCCAGGGACGCGGCGGCTGGCGCAGCATGCCGTGCAGCATGGCGGCCAGCAAAGCGAAGGCCAGCGGGAACAGCAGGACCTCGACGACGAAGTCGGGCACGAACATGCTGCCCAGCTGGGTGGCCGCCGGTTCCAGGTACTGCAGGTGCCAGAGGATCTGGTCCAGGTCGGTGTCGCCGAACGAGCGCTCGATCCACACGGCCAGGGCCAGGCCCACGCCGGCCGCAGCGTAGAGCGGCAGGTGGACGAAGGCCGGGAGGCGCAGGCTGGGCATGGCGGGTGTATACCCGCTGGCTCAGCCATTCCCGCAGGCATTCCGTGCAGACGGTGCCTGGAGGCCTCCGGCCGGTCGTTCTAGGCCACGTGCGGCTTGCGGCGCAGGCGCCCGCCCTGTTTGCGCAACCAGTGCTCCAGGTCGTCGACCACCTCGAACACCACCGGCACCACCAGGAGGCTCAGCACCGTCGACGTGAACAGTCCGCCGATGACGGCGATCGCCATCGGCGAGCGGAAGCTCGGGTCCGCCGCGCCCAGCCCCACGGCGATCGGCAGCATGCCCGCGCCCATGGCGATGGTGGTCATGATGATGGGACGCGCGCGCTTGTGGCAGGCGTCGAGCAGGGCCTCGAAGCGGCTCATGCCCATGTCGCGCCGCGCCACGATCGCGTACTCCACCAGCAGGATCGAGTTCTTGGTCGCGATCCCCATCAGCATGATCAGGCCGATCAGCGAGGGCATCGAGAAGGACTTCTGCGCGATCAGCAGGCCGACGAAGGCGCCGCCCAGCGACAGCGGCAGCGCGCTGAGGATGGTCAGCGGATGCAGGAAGTCCTTGAACAGCAGCACCAGCACGATGTAGATGCACAGCACGCCGGTCAGCATCGCCAGCGCGAAGCCCATGAACAGCTCGCCCATCACTTCGGCGTCGCCCACCGTCACCACCTTCACGCCCGGCGGCAGCCCGCGGATCGCCGGCAGTTCCTCCACCTTGCCGGCCACCTCGCCGAGCGGCTGCCCGGAGAGCTCCACCTCGAAGGTGATGTTGCGCGAGCGGTCGTAGCGGTCGATCACGGCCGGCCCGCCGGTGAGCTCCAGCGTCGCGACCTGCCCGAGCAGCACCGGTCCGCGCGTGCCCGGCACCAACAGGCGCTCCAGCACCGACAGGTCGCGCCGCGCGTCCTCGCGCAGCTTGACGACGATGGGCACCTGGCGCTGCGAGAGGTTCAGCTTGGGCAGCGACACGTCGTAGTCGCCGGCGGTTGCGATGCGCAGGGTCTCGCCGATCGCGGCGCTGGTCACGCCCAGATCGGCGGCCTTGGCGAAGTCCGGCCGCACCACGATCTCGGGGCGGATCAGGCTGGCGGTCGACGCGATCTGGCCCAGGCCGGGAATCGTGCGCAGGTCCTTCTCCACCGCGAAGGCCGCGGTCTGCAGCGCCTGCGGGTCTTCGCCGGTCAGCACCAGGATGTACTTCTCGCCCGAGCCGCCCAGGCCGACCTTGGTGCGCACGCCGGGCAGCGGCTCCAGCGCCTTGCGGATGTCGTTCTCGATGCCCTGCTTGCGCGGCCGCTCGCCGCGGTCGGCCAGCAGGATGGTGAGCGTCGCCTTGCGCGCTTCCGCCGCGCCCATGTTGGCGAACGGGTCGCTGCCGGCGCTGCCGCCGCCGATGGTGGTGTAGACGCTCTTCACGTGCTTCACCTTCATCACCGCGCCGCGCGCCTGTTCCGCCGTGGCCAGGGTCTGGGCCAGCGTGGAGCCGGGCGGCAGCTCCAGGTAGACCTGGGTCTGCGAGTTGTCGTCGGGCGGAATGAAGGCCGTGGGCAGCAGCGGGATCAGCGCCACCGAGGCGATGAAGAAGAGCGTCGCGAACAGCATGGTCTTCCAGCGGTTGCGCATGCTCCAGTTCACCCAGCGCATGTAGATGCGCAGCCAGCCCGGCTCCTTCTGCTCGTGCGTGACCGGCTTGAGCATGTACGCCGCCATCATCGGGGTCAGCACCCGCGCCACCACCAGCGAGGCGAACACCGCCAGCGCCGCCGTCCAGCCGAACTGCTTGAAGAACTTGCCCGCGATGCCGCTCATGAAGGCGGTGGGCAGGAACACCGCGATCAGCGTGAAGGTGGTGGCGATCACCGCCAGGCCGATCTCGTCGGCCGCTTCCATCGCCGCTTCGTAAGGCGTCTTGCCCATGCGCAGGTGGCGCACGATGTTCTCGACTTCCACGATGGCGTCGTCCACCAGGATGCCGATCACCAGCGACAGCGCAAGCAGGGTCACCACGTTGATCGAGAACCCGAGCAGGAACATCCCGATGAAGGCCGGGATCACCGACATCGGCAGCGCGACCGCCGAGACGAAGGTGGCGCGCCAGTCGCGCAGGAACAGCCACACCACCAGCACCGCCAGCGCCGCGCCTTCGTACAGCAGGTGCAGCGAGCCGTCGTATTCCTCTTCCACCGGCGTGACGAAGTCGAAGGCCTGGGTCAGTTCGATGTCCGGATGCTGCGCCTTCAGTTCGTCCAGTGCCACGCGAACCGCCTTGCCGACGGCCACTTCGCTTTCGCCGCGGCTGCGGGCCACTTCGAAGCCGACCACCGGCTTGCCGTTCAGCAAGGCTGCCGCGTGCTGTTCGGCGATGGTGTCGCTGATCTCGGCGACGTCGGACAGCTTGATGCGCCGGTTGCCGGCAATGGCGATGTCGACCTGGCCCACTTCGGCCGCCGACTTGACGGTGGCCAGCGTGCGCACCGGCTGCTCGCCGCCGCCGATGTCGGCGCGGCCGCCCGCGCTTTCGGTCTGCACCTGGCGCAGCTGGCGCGAGATGTCGGCCGCGGTGGCGCCCAGCGCCTGCAGCTTGAGCGGATCGACGGCGACGCGGATCTCGCGGTTGACGCCGCCGACGCGGTTGACCGCGCCCACGCCGCGCACGGCCAGCAGCTTGCGCGAGACCTCGTTGTCGACGAACCAGGACAGGGCCTCGTCGTCCATGCGCTTCGAGGCAATGGTGAAGGCCAGCACCGGCTGGCCCGCCAGTTCCAGCTTGGTGACGATGGGATCGCGCAGGTCGGCCGGCAGGTCGGCGCGCACCCGCGACACCGCGGAGCGCACGTCGTCCACCGCTTCCTGCACCGGCTTCTCGAGCCGGAATTCGGCGGTCAGCGTGACCACGCCGTCCTGCACCTTGGTGGTGACGTGCTTCAGGCCCTGCACGGTGGCTATCGAGTTCTCGATCTTGCGGGCGACGTCGGTTTCCAGCTGCGAAGGCGCGGCGCCCGGCAGCGAGGCCGTGACCATCACCGTGGGCAGGTCGATGTCCGGGAAGTTCTGTACCTTCATCATGTTGAAGGACAGGATGCCGCCGAAGGTCAGCAGCACGAACAGCATCACCGCCGGAATCGGGTTCCGGATCGACCAGGACGAGACGTTCATCATGGCGGCGGTCCTAGCGCTTGGCCGAGGCCGGCGCGGCAGCGGGCGCGGGCGCGGCCACCGGCGCGGCGGCGGGGCCGGCCGCGATGCGCACGAGGTCGCCGTCGTTCAGGAAGCCGCCGCCGCTGGCGACGATGCGGGTGTCGGCGGCGAGGCCGGACACGATCTGCAGGCGATCGCCGGCAATGCGGCCCACCTGCACCTTCACCTGCGTCACCCGGTTGTCCGGATTGACGCGGTACACGTAGCTGAAGCCTTCGCGCACCACCACCGCCGCCTGCGGCACGGTGAGCGTGGGCACGGCGCCCAGCTCGAACTCGCCGCGCGCGAACATGCCCGCGCGGGCGCTGCCGGAAGCGGGGCCGGGCAGCGAGGTGACGTCGACGTAGACCAGCGCGATGCGGTTCTGCGGATCCACCGTCGGCGCGATGGTGCGCACGCGGCCTTCCAGCCGCGCGCCGCTGGCCGCCGTCACCAGCGCATGGGTCCCGACCGTGATGCGACCCAGCTCGGTAGAGGTCACCTCGGCGCGCCATTCGAGCCGGCCCTTGCGGATCAGGCGGAACAGTTCGGTGCCCGCGCCGACCACGGCGCCCACCGTTGCCATGCGCGCGGAGATCACGCCGTCGTCGGGCGCGTGCACCGCGCTCTGGTCCAGCCGCACGCGCTGCGTCTGCAGCACGGCCTTGGCCGCTTCGACGCGCGCCTGGGCCGTCTTTTCGGCGGTGAGGTACTGGTTGATCTGCGACGCGCTCATGGCGCCGGTCTGCTGCAGCGTGCGCGCCCGCGCGGCGTTGTTGGCGGCATCGGCCGCCGTCGCCTCGGCTTCGGCCACCGATGCCTGGGCCTGGGCCGCCTCGGCGCGCAAGGTGTCGGACGCGAAGCGGGCCAGCACCTGGCCGCTGCGCACGCGGTCGCCGACGTTGACCAGCACTTCGGCGATGCGCAGGCCGTTGGCCTCGGCACCGATGCTGGCCTCCTGCCACGCGGCGAGGTTGCCGTTGGCCGAGAGCGTCACCGGCAGCATGGACTGGGTGGCCGTGGTGGTGGTGACGGTCAGCGAGGGCTTGGCCGTCGCGGCGGCCTTCTTCGCATCGGCTTCCTTGTCGCCGCAGGCCGCGAGCAGCAGGGCCAGCAGGGCGGCGGCGCCTACGCGCGGCACGGCAGAGGTCGTCGCAATCATCACGTGGTCGTTCCTTTTCCGGGTTCTTCTTGTGGGGCCCGCTGCCAGCCGCCGCCGAGCGCGCGGTACAGCGCGATCCAGGCAGCCAGCCTTTCCTGCTGCAGGCCGATCAATGCCAGTTCGGCGGCCAGCGCGATGCGGCGCTGGTCCTCCATCTCGATCAGGCTGCCGAGGCCGGCGCGGAAGGTGGCTTCGGTGGCGGCAAACGAGGTGCGGTAGCCTTCCACCGCGATGCGCGCGTTCTCGGCGCGGTCGCGCGCGCTCTCCAGCCGCACCAGCGCCTCCTCGACTTCGCGCACGGCCTGCCGCACGCGCGCCGTGTACAGCGCCACCGCTTCCTCGTAGCGCGCCCGGGCAGCGTCGGCGCTGGCGGCGCGGCGTCCCGCATCGAAGATCGGCAGCGTCACGGCCAGCGGGCCGATCGACCAGGTCTGCACGCTGCTGGTGCGGCCGCCGACGTGGATCACGCCGGCATTGAGCTGGCCGTTGAGCGTGAGCTGCGGGAAGCGCTCGGCGTCGGCGCTGCCGACATCGGCGCTGGCGGCGGCGACGGCACGTTCGGCCTGGAACACGTCGGGGCGCTGCGCCAGCAGTTGCGCCGGGATCGCGGGCAGCACGTTGAGCGCGAAGCTGGCCGGATCGGTCCACGGGCCTTGCAGGCGCTGGCGCAGCGCGGGCTCGGGCATGCCGGTGAGGGCGACGAGCGCCTTCACGTCCAGGTCGCACTGGGCTTGCTGCGCCGTCATGCGCACCGCCCCTTCGGCGGCGCTGGCGCGGGCTTGCGCCGCCACCGCCGGCGCCGTGAAGCCGGCCTTGGCGCTCAGGTCCGTCAGGCGCGCGGTCTCCGCGCGCGAGCGGGCGTCGTTGGTGGTCACCGCCAGCTGCTTTTCGCAGGTGCGGTAGCCGACGTAAGCAAGCCCGGTCTCGGCCGCGACGGCGACGCGCGCGGCATGCCAGCCGGCCTGGCTGGCATCGAGGCGCGCGGTGGCGGCGTCGGCCGCGGCGCGGTTGCCGCCGAACAGGTCGATCTCCCAGCCGGCCTGCAGTCCGCCCTGGACGACCGTCGCCGGCGCGGTGACGCCCGACTGCGTGTTGCCGCGGCTGGCGGCGAGATTGGCATCCAGCGTCGGCAGCAGCGCCGCATTGGCGCCGATGCGGGTGGCACGCGCTTCGGCGATGCGCGCGCCGGCACTGGCCACATCGGGACTCGCGGCCTGGGCGGCGGCGATCAGGTCGATCAGCAGCGGGTCGTTGAACTGCTGCCACCACTGCTGCAGGTCGGCCAGCCGCCCGCCATGGGGCAGCGAGGCATACCACTGCGGCGGCGTGGGGGCGGAGACATCGGCCGGCGGACGGGGCAGGGCGCAGCCGGCCAGCCACAGGGCGCCGGCCAGCGCCGCCGCGAGGCGCACGCGAATCATGGATTCCTTCCGGACAGCGAAACCCGCAAGACTAGCATTGCTTGGCCCGGTTACGCGCTGGCTGCAACGGCGTGTTGCGCGTTGCCGCGGGACCGGCCTAGGGCCGGGAACCTTCCCGGGACGGACGACGCCCCTGCTTCGCCGGTGCGGTCGACCCGGCCTGGCCCTCGTCGGTCTGGAACATCCGCGTGAAATCGCAGCTCTCCTGGGCAAGCATGGTGACCGACGCGATCAATGAACTCCGCTGGTCGGATCGGTAGAGGGCTACGTAGCGCGTCATCGGCAGCGCCGGCGTCACCTTGATCGTGGCCAGCATGCCGCTGTCGATCATCGGCTGGAGACAGCGCCAGGGCAGGTAGGTCACGCCGATGCCGGAAACGGTCATCGAGATCAGCGCCAGCATGTTGTTGCTGACCAGGGCGATGGGCAGCTTCATGCCCTGGGCGCCGAGCCAGCGGTCGACCACGATGCCGACGCCCGACTTGCCGCTTTGCGTGAGCAGGCGGTACCGGGCGAGTTCGTGCATCCGCAGCGAACGGGAGGTGTCCACCATGCCGGGCTTGCACATCCAGATCATCTCCAGCTCGCCGACGCGCCGGGCCTCGCAGCGCGGGTCCTCGAAGGCATCGGGCACGATGACGATGTCCAGCTCGTCGGCCAGCAGCTTGTCGCGCAGCGCCACGCTGGTGTCCACGTCGGGTTCGATCACGACCTTCGGGTAGAAGGACTGGATCCGCTGCACCAGGCGGGGCAGCCAGGTCATGGCGGTCAGCTCGGTCACGCCCAGCCGGAGGCGGCGCTCGATGACCTCCGGCCGCTGGAACTGTTCGACCGCCGCGTCCCGCTGCCCGAGCAGCCGCTGCGCGACGGCGAACATTTCCTCGCCCTTGTCGGTCAGGCGCGCGGTGCGCAGCGTGCGGTCGAACAGCGGCGTGTCGAACAGGGACTCCAGTTCCTGCACGCGCTTGGAGATCGCCGACTGGGTCGTGTGCAGCTTCGCCGCGGCCTGGGCGAAGCCGCCCATCCGCGCCACCCAGTAGATGGCTTCCAGCTGCTTGAACGTCATCACGGTGCGGCTCCTAGGGGTCTACCCGGAATCTATCTCTTTTTTTCGCGTTGAACCAATCCGAAATATCGCTTTTTTTCAGATGAAGCGCGGCGAACAATCCGCATCCAGAGACCCGACCCGTGCAATTCCCCGCCGTCCGCCTCGCTTCCGTGAAGCCTTCGCCCAGCATGGCGGCCAAGGCGCTGGTCGAGCGCCTGCGCGCTGCCGGCCGCACCATCGTCGACTTCACCATCGGCGAGCCCGACTTCGCCACGCCGCCCCACATCGTCGCCGCGGGCGTGCAGGCCCTGGCCGGCGGCCAGACGCGCTACACGGCTTCGGCCGGCATCGCGCCGCTGCGCGGGGCCATCGCCGCCAAGCTGGCGCGCGAGAACGGCCTGGCGTACACGCCCGAGCAGGTGGTGGTGGGCATCGGCGCCAAGCACGTGATCTACAACGCGCTGGCCGCGACGCTGAACGAGGGGGACGAGGTGATCGTCCCGGCGCCTTACTGGGTGTCCTACCCCGACATGGTCGCCCTGCACGGCGGACAGGCGGTGATCGTGGCGAGCGACGAGCGCACCGGCTTCAAGCTGGTGCCGGAGGTGCTGGAGCGCGCGATCACGCCGCGCACGCGCTGGCTGATCCTGAATTCGCCGAACAATCCGACTGGCGCCGTGTACTCCGCCGACGAGCTGAAGGCCCTGGGCGCGGTGCTGCTGCGGCATCCGCACGTGTGGCTCATGACCGACGAGATCTACGAGCATTTCGTCTACGGCGGCGCGCGCCACGCATCGCTGGTGGCCCTGGTGCCGGAGCTGGCCGGCCGCTCGCTGGTCGTCAACGGCATGTCCAAGGCCTACGCGATGACCGGCTGGCGCGTCGGCTACGGCGCGGGCCCGCAGCCCCTGATCCAGGCCATGACGCTGCTGCTGACGCAAAGCGTTTCCTGCGCGCCGGCGATGACCCAGGCCGCCGCCATCGCTGCGCTGGAAGGCCCGCAGGACGGTGTGGCCGAAGCCCGGCGGCTGTTCGAGCAGCGCCGCGACCTCATGGTCCGATTGCTGCGACGCATTCCCGGCATCCAATGCGCGCCGCCCGATGGGGCCTTCTACGTGTTCGCGTCGGTGGCCGGCCTGCTGGGCGCGACCACGCCGGCCGGCAAGAGGCTCGCCAGCGACGTCGATGTGCTGATTTACTTCACCGAGACCGCGGGCGTCGCCGCCATCGACGGCAGCTCCTACGGACTGCCGGCGCACCTGCGTCTTTCGTTCGCCACCGCCACCGAGCAGATCGAGGCCGGCTGCGCCGCCCTCGCGTCCGCCGTCGGGGCGCTGACCCTTTCCCATCCCACCGAGGAACCTTCCCATGCGTAAGCTCCCCCTGATTTCCCTGGCCCTCGCCGCGCTGGCCGTGTTCGGCACGCCGGCGCGCGCCGACCAGCTGGCCGACATCAAGCAGAAAGGCACCCTGGTCTGCGGCACCCTGGGCAACGCCGAGCCCTTCAGCTTCCCCAACCCGCAGACGCGAGAGACGCAGGGCTACGACGTGGACTTCTGCGGCGCCGTGGCCAAGGCCCTGGGCGTCAAGCTGGAACTGAAGCTGATTGCCGTGGCGGCGCGCATCCCGGAGCTGATGCAGGGCCGCGTCGACGTGCTCGCCGCCAACCTGGGCTGGACGCCGGAGCGGGCCCAGCAGATCGCCTACAGCGACAGCTACTTCGTGAGCAACCAGATGGTCACCGCCCGCCGCGCGGACAAGTACAAGACGCCGGCGGACCTCTCCGGCAAGCGCGTCGCCGCACCCAAGGGATCGACCTCGGAAGCCGGCGCGCGCAAGCTGATCCCGAACGTCACCACCGTCACGTTCCAGGACGCGCCAGCGCTCTTCGTCGCGCTGCAGCAGGGCAAGGTCGACGCCGTGGTCCTGTCGGAACTGACGCTGGTGAAGTGGAAGAGCGACGCCGAAGCGAGCCCGGTTCCGCTGGACATCCTGCAGCCCGCGCTGTTCGTCGAGCCCTGGGGCATCGGCATGCGCAAGGAAGAGACGGCGCTGATCAGGAAGGTCGACGAAGTGCTGTCCGGCATGGAGAAGTCCGGCGAAGCCGCGAAGATCTTCGACAAGTACCTGGGCGCCGGCACGCCGTACAACCTGCGGCGCACCTTCAAGATCGAGCCGATCAAGGGCTGACGCTCCACAGGCCCGCGCCGTGCCCCAACTCGACTTCACTGTATTGCTGCGGGAGGACGCCCCGCAGATGCTGGTGCACGGCATCGTCCTGATGCTGGAACTGACCGTGCTGGCGTGGATCCTGGCGATGGTGCTGGGGACGCTGCTGGCGCTGGTGCGCATGGGCCGCAGCCGGCTCGCTCAGTCGGCGGTGGCGGCCTGGGTCGAATACCACCAGAACGTGCCGATGCTGGTGCAGATCTTCCTCTGGTACTTCGGCATCTCCACGCTGCTGCCGGCGGACCTCCAGCTCTGGATCAACCGCAACGGCGGCGAATTCGCCTTCGCGACGATCTCCGTCGGCCTGGCGACTTCCGCCTACATGTCGGAAAGCCTGCGCGGCGGAATCCGGGCCATCCCCGCGTCGCAGATCGAGGCGGCGCGCGCGCTGGGACTGACCTACCTGCAGTCCTTCCGCCACATCATTTTCCCGCAGGCATTCCGGATTTCCCTTCCGACCCTGATCAACCACACGGTGCTGCTGTTCAAGAACACCTCGCTGGCGATGACGATCGGCGTGGCGGAGCTGACGTACGCCACGCGCGAGATCGAGAGCCGCAGCTTCAAGACGGTGGAGACCTACCTGTTCGCCACCGTCGTGTACCTGGGCATCTCGCTGCTGATCATGGCGGCCGGCAGCGCAGCGGAACGCAAGCTGCGTTTCGCCGGGAGGTAGGCATGGGAGACATCGCCACCATCCTGCGCGAATACGGCCTGCTGTTGCTGGTGGGCCAGTATCCCAACGGGCCGCTCGGCGGCCTGGCCCTGACCGTCATCCTGGCCGTGCTGGGCGTGCTGCTGGCCTTCCCCCTGGGCGTGGTCCTGGCGCTCGCGCGCATCAGCCGCTTTCCCTGGTTGTATTGGCCCGCCACCGCGCTGGTCTACGTGATGCGCGGTGTGCCGCTGCTGATGCTGATCTTCTGGGTGTACTTCTTCCTGCCCGTGCTCGTGGGGCGGCCGGTCAGCGGCTTCAGCACCATGCTGGCGACGCTGGTGATCTACGAAGCGGCCTACCTGGCCGAGATCGTGCGCGCGGGCATCGAGTCGCTGCCGCGCGGGCAGATGGAGGCGGCGCGCGCCGTCGGCCTCACCTACTGGCAGGCGATGCGCAGGGTCGTGCTGCCGCAGGCGATCTACAACATGGTTCCGGCCATGCTCAGCCAGTTCGTTTCCACCATCAAGGAAACGTCCCTGGGTTACGTGATCAGCGTGAACGAGCTGACTTTCTCGGCCAGCCAGGTGAACAGCTCGCTGCTCACCAAGCCCTTCCCGGTCTACGCGGTGCTGGCCGTCATCTATTTCCTGCTCTGTTTCTCCCTCACCCAGGTCGCGCGCCACCTCGAGCGGCGGGTGGCCCGCCGGCGCGCGGGCGTGGCGGGAACGGGCAATGCACCGGCGGCGCCGCCCCCTGTCGCGGCGATTGCCGAATGAGGACAACCATGATCCAGTTCGAAGGCGTGAACAAGTGGTACGGCGATTACCACGCCCTGCAGGGCATCGATGCCACGGTCGCCAAGGGCGAGGTGGTGGTCGTCTCCGGTCCTTCGGGATCGGGCAAGTCGACCCTCATCCGCACCGTGAACCGGCTGGAGGAGATCCAGCAGGGCCGCATCCTGTTCGACGGCCAGGACGTGCATGCGCCATCGCTGGACGTCAACAAGTTCCGCAGCCGCGTCGGTTTCGTCTTCCAGAGCTTCAACCTGTTCCCTCACCTTTCGGTGGCCGACAACATCATGCTGGCCCCCACTCTGGTGCTGGGGCGCGGCAAGGGCCAGGCGCGCGAGCGCGCCCAGCAGCTGCTGGCGCGCGTCGGCCTGGCCGCCAAGGTGGACGCCTATCCCGGGCAGCTGTCCGGGGGCCAGCAGCAGCGCGTGGCGATCGCCCGCGCCCTGGCCATGGACCCGCCCGCCATGCTGTTCGACGAGCCGACCAGCGCCCTCGACCCCGAGATGGTCGGCGAGGTGCTGCAGGTGATGAAGTCGCTGGCGCGCGATGGCATGACCATGATCTGCGTGACGCACGAAATGGGCTTCGCCCGTGAAGTGGCGGACCGCGTGCTGTTCATGGACCACGGGCGCATTGTCGAGACGGGCACGCCTTCCGGCTTCTTCGAAAACCCCCAGAGCGAGCGGGCCCAGCGCTTTCTTGCCGACCTCACTTCGCACTGACCGAAACTTCCATGCAGAACCCATCGCCCCGGACTCCCGCCGCCGCCGCTCCCGCTCCCGGCGAGGCCTTCCCTCCCGACCTGTCGCGCCAGATCAAGGAACGCTTCCTGCACGTGGACCATGACTTCATGGGCCGCCAGCGACTGTTCTTCGAAAACGCCGGCGGTTCCCTGCGCCTCAAAGCCGCCCTCGAAGCCGTCGCCAGGGTCGATGCCATTCCGGACAGCGCCGAACGCATCCACGAAGTGGCGGCGTGGCTCAAGCAGGTGCAGGTGCGCGGCACCGACGACGTGCGGCTGCTGCTCAATGCAAGGGCCGGCACCGTGCACGCCTCCCTCACCGCATCAGGCGCCATGTTCGACATGGTGCGCGCCGTGGCCGAGAACGTGCCGGGCGACAACATCGTCACCACCGTGCTGGAGCACCCTTCCTCGTACGATGCCGCCGCGCACTACGCGCAGAAGCTCGGCAAGGAGCTGCGGGTGGCGCCCAGCAACCGCGAAACCGGCGGCGTCGACGTGGAGGAGATCGTCAGCCGGATCGACGCGCGCACCTGCGTGCTGGTCGTGATCTATGCCTCCAACATCTCCGGCGCCAAGCTGGACCTGGAGCAGATCGTCCGGCGGGCGCGCGAGGTGAAGCCCGACCTGTACGTGATCGTGGACGCGGTGCAGCACGCCCCGCACGGGCTCATCGACCTGCAGAAGACACCGGTCGACGGCATCAACATCGCGCCCTACAAGTTCTTCGGCTGCCGGGGCTCGGGCTTCTCCTGGCTGTCGGACCGGGCAGCGCGGCTGCCGCACCACCGGCTGGCCGCCAAGAGTGCGGAGTTCTGGGACCTGGGCAGCGCGGCGCCGTGGCAGTTCGCCGTCATGACCGAGATCGTCGAATACGTCTGCTGGATCGGCGGGCAGTTCGGCGGCCGCGGGGACCGGCGCGCTCTTTTCGCGCGCGGCATGGAGCGCATCGGCCTGCACGAGCGTGCGCTGCTCGCGCGCCTGCTGGACGGATCGACGGCGACGCCGGGCTTGCGCCACATCCCGGGTGTCACGGTCCTGCTGGACCACCACGACCTGGCCCGCCGCGACCTGATCCTCGCGATCGCGCTGAAAGGACTGGAGCACACGCAGGCGGTGCGTGAATACGAGAAGCGCGGGGTCATCGTCTACGAACGCGTCGCCTCCAGCATCTATTCCGGCCGCATGCTCGATTCGCTGGGCCTCGATGGCGCCGTGCGCGTGGCGCCCCTGCATTGCCACACGTACGAGGACGTCGACCGTTTCCTGCAGGTCACCAGCGAGATCTGCGCGACCGCCGCCTCCTAGCGGCCGGGAGGCGCTCAGCCGAACACGTGCGCCACCAGGGCCTGGATCGCTTCCCGTTCGGCGCGCAGCAGCTCCTGCGCCACCTGCGTCGGCTCCTCGTTCAGGCGCGCGTGGTGCTGGCAGCGGCGCAGTTCGCGATAGGCCGATGCTGCCGCCTGCCCGACGCCCGGCGGCAGCAGGCCCGCGCTTTCGGCGCGCTGCAGGAGGGCGATGTTGCCGACGTTCGGCCGCAGTTCCGCATGCTCGCCGGACTGCGACAGCACGAGGAACTGCACCGCGAACTCCGCATCGACCATGCCGCCCGGGCTGTGCTTCAGGTCGAAGCGCTCGGGCCGCACCGGGTGCGCCGCGCGCACCTTGTCGCGCATGGCGACGATCTCGCGCTTGAGCGCGGCGATGTCGCGCGGTGCGCAGATGACCGATTCGCGCACCGCCTCGAAGCGCGGCCGCAGGCTGTCGAGTCCCAGCACGAAGCGCGCGCGCGTCATGGCCTGGTGTTCCCAGGTCCACGCGGTGTTGCTGCCGCGGCCCAGCTGGTAGTTGCCGTAGGCCTGGAAGGTGGTGATCAACAGGCCCGAGCTGCCGTTGGGGCGCAGCGCGGTGTCGATCTCGAACAGGTCGCCCTCGGCGGTCTTGGTGGACAGCCAGTTGATCAGCTTGCGCACGAAGGCGGCATAGGCGTCCGGCGCGCGCTCGTCCTCGTCCTCGTAGACGAACACGATGTCGAGGTCGCTGCCGTATCCGAGCTCCTTGCCACCGAGCTTGCCGTAGCCGAGGATGGCGAAGAGCGGCTCGGCGCGATGGCGCTGTTTCAGGCGCTGCCAGCACCAGGAGGCCGTGACGCGCAGCGTGGCGTCGGCCAGCGCGCTCAGTTCGTCGGCGACCTGTTCCACCGTCAGCACGCCTTCGACGTCGCGCGCCAGCGTGCGGAACAGCTCCGCGTGGTGCGCGCGGCGCAGCAGGTTCAGCAGGGTTTCGTCGTCGTCCTCGCCGGTGATCTGCACCGACTGGCGGCGGTGTTCCAGCTCGCGCTCGAAATCGGCGGCGCTGAAGCGGTCGGACAGCAGGTTGTCGCTCGCCAGTTCGTCGATCACGCCCGGATGCTGCATCAGGTAGCGCGCCGGCCAGCGCGCCGCGCCCAGCACCCGCAGCAGCCTTTCGTGCACGCCGGGGCGCTCGGCCAGCAGCGCCAGGTAGCTTTCGCGGCGCAGCAGCGGCTCGATCCAGTCGGCCATGCGCAGCGCGGCTTCTTCCGTCACGCGGCCTTGCTCCAGCCACTGCGCGGTGCGCGCCACCAGGCGGGTGAGGCGGCTGCGGGCGTCGTCGCGCAGGGCGATCACGCGCGGGTGCTTGCGCCAGGCGTCGACGCGGTAGCGCAGCTGCGCCGGCAGCTGGTCCAGCACGGTGTCCAGGTCGGGCGGCGGCGTCTTGCCGTTGCCGTTCTTCGGGCCGCTGCAGGACTTGCACTCGCTCGCGCCGCCCAGCAGCTTGTCGAATTCCTCGGCCACCAGTTCGCGGTGGCCATCGAGTTCGTGCAGGAACGGGCAGCAGTCGGCGTAGCCCATGGTGCGCGCGATCCAGCCCAGGTCGTTGTCGCACGACATCAGCACGTGGGTCTGCTGGTCGTCCAGGTACTGGATGCGGTGCTCGACCCGGCGCAGGAAGGTGTAGGCCTCGGCCAGGGCCTGCGCCGTGGCCTCGGTCATCAGGCCGGCGCGCGCGAGCCGCTGCAGCGCCTGCAGCGTCGGCCGCGTGCGCAGTTCCGGGAACTGGCCGCCGCGCACCACCTGCAGCAGCTGCACGATGAATTCGATCTCGCGGATGCCGCCGCGCGACAGCTTGACGTCGTTGGCGCGCTCGGGGCGGCCGGCCGCGCGCCGGGCCGCATGCTCGCGGATCTGCCGGTGCAGCACGCGCAGCGCGTCGAACACCGCGTAGTCGAGGTAGCGCCGGAACACGAAGGGCAGCACCGTGCCGCGCAGGGCCTGCGCGCTGCCGTCGTCGATGCAGCTGCGCGGCGCCACCACCCGGCTTTTCATCCAGGCAAAGCGCTCCCATTCGCGGCCCTGCACGAGGAAATATTCCTCCAGCGCGCCCACCGACACCGCCTGCGGGCCCGAGTTGCCGTTGGGCCGCAGCGCCAGGTCGACCCGGAACACGAAGCCGTGTTCGGTCACGTCGCCGATCAGCGCGTAGATGGACTTGACCGCCTTGGCGAAGTACTCGTGGTTGGTGATGCGGCCGCGGCCGTCGGCGGCGCCATCGGTGTCGCCGTCGCAGTCGTAGACGTAGACCAGGTCGATGTCGCTGGAGACGTTCAATTCGCGGGCGCCGAGCTTGCCCATGCCCACCACCCACAGCTGCGCGCGCTCGCCCTCGGGCGTGCGCGGCGCGCCGTGCATCAGGTCGAGGTCATGAAAGGCCTGCGTGCAGGCGATGTCGAGCGCGAATTCCGCCAGTTCGGTGACCGCGCAGGTGACGGTGGCCAGCGGCGCCTGTTCGTCGCAATCCAGGACGATCAGGCGTTCCAGCACCAGCTGGCGCAGCACCCGCAGCGCCGAGGGAACGTCAAACCCGCGTGAAGCACGTAACGCTTCGTAGGCGGCGGCCATGCTCTCGCGCGTGGGCGCGCCGGGGGCCAGCAGCGCCAGTTCGCCGGCATAGCGGCGGCGCAGCCGCTGGGCGAAGCGCGAATGCGAGGAGAGCATAGGAGCGGTGGCGAAGGCCGCGGCGCTGGAGCCGCTGCCCGAAGTCGCAGAACCGAGCGCTGCGCCGACGGTCATAATTCCTGCAAGTCCCAAGTTGACATGAACGCCACGCTGACCAGCCCCTCACGGTCGCTGAAGTTTTTTGCCGCTGCCGTGAAGTGGTCCCTCTGGCTGCTGCTGGCGGCGTTGCTGCTGCTGGCGCTGGCCTGGGGGGCGTTGCATGGCTGGATTGTGCCGCGAATCGGTGAATTCCGCCCCGCGCTGGAAATGCAGGCCGCGCGCGCCCTGGGGGTACCCGTTCGCATCGGCGCCATCACCGCGCGCAGCGAAGGGCTGATCCCCTCCTTCGAGCTGCAGGACGTGGTGCTGCTGGACCCGCAGGGGCGCGAGGCCCTGCGGCTGCCGCTGGTGGTGGTGTCCTTGTCCCCGCACTCGGTGTGGAACCTGGGTTTCGAGCAGCTCTATATCCACGCGCCCCGCTTGGACATTCGGCGCACGGCGGACGGCCGCTTCTTCGTCGGCGGCCTGGATTTCTCCCGCAGCAGCGACAACGAAGGCCGCGCGGCCGACTGGTTCTTCAGCCAGGGCGAGTTCGTGATTGAGGACGGCACGCTGGCCTGGACCGACGATCTGCGCGGTGCGCCGACGCTGGCGCTGCGGCAGGTGAGCTTCGTGGTGCGCAACGGCGCGCGCCAGCATGCGATCCGCATCGATGCGACGCCGCCGCCGGAGTGGGGCTCGCGCTTCATGCTGGCCGCCGAATTCCGCCAGCCGCTGCTGTCCACGCATGCCGGCAAGTGGCAGCAATGGAGCGGCGAGATGCATGCGGATTTTTCCGCGGTCGACCTCTCGCAGCTGCGCCGCCATGCCAACCTCGGCTTCGACATCCGCCAGGGCCGCGGCCGGCTGCGGGCCTGGGCCGACGTGGCCCTGGGGCAGGTGGTGGGCGGCACCGCCGACGTGGTGCTCACCGATGTCAGCGCCACGCTCGGTCCGCAGCTCGCGCCGCTGGCGCTGCAGTCGATGTCGGGGCGGCTGGGCGGCAAGCGGCTCGACGGCGGCTTCGAGCTGCAGACGCGCGACCTGCAGTTCGTCACGCAGGAAGGCCAGCGCTGGCCGGGCGGCAATTTCTCGCTGACCTGGACCGGCGCCGACGGCGCCCGCCTCGCGCAGGGTGAACTGAAAGCCGACAAGTTGGACCTGGGCGCCCTGAGCCAGATCGCCACGCGGCTGCCGCTGGGCACCGCCACGCATGCGGCCTTGCAGGCCTATGCGCCGCAGGGCCTGGTCGAACGCCTGCAGGCGAGCTGGCAAGGGCCGCTGGGCGCGCTGGCGAAGTACGAAGCGCACGGCCGCGCCAGCCGGCTCGAAGTGGCCGCGCAGCCGCGGCCGGACGGCAAGGCCGGCATTCCCGGCGTGCGCGGCGCGGCCGTCGATTTCGATTTCACGCAAACCGGCGGCCGGGCGAAGCTGGCGCTCAACGCGGGCGCGCTGGACTTTCCCGGCGTCTTCGAGCAGCCCCTCCTGCCTTTCGACAACCTCAGTGGCGACCTGCAGTGGCAGGTGAACGGCCAGGACCTGAGCGCCAGCGTTTCCAACCTGAAGTTCGCCAATGCCGACGCGCAGGGCGAGGGCCAGGTGAGCTGGAAGACGACGCCCGCCGCCGCCGGCGCGGCGCGCTTTCCCGGCGCGCTCGACCTGCAGGCCAGCATCAGCAAGGCGGACGGTGCGCGCGTCTGGCGCTACCTGCCGCTGGGCGTGCCGCAGACGGCGCGCGACTACGTGCGCGACTCGGTCCTGAGCGGCACCGCCACCGGCGCGAAGTTCAAGGTGAAAGGCGAGCTGCGCAAGTTTCCCTTCATCGATCCGAGGGACGGCCTGTTCCAGGTGACGGCGCAGGTGCGCGACGTGCACTTCGCCTACGTGCCGCACGTGCCGCAGGGCGGCGTCGCCTGGCCGGCGCTCACGCAGCTGGCCGGCGAGCTGCTGTTCGAAGGCAACGGCATGCAGGTGAAAGGCGCCACCGGCCGGCTCGCGGGCGCGCCGCGGCTGGCGGTGAAGGCCAGTGCCGAGATCGCGGACTACAAGCAGAACGTGGTCGACGTGCACGGGCAGTTCAAGGGACCGCTGCCGGAGGCGCTGGGCATCGTCAACAACTCGCCGGTCGGCGGCGTCATCAACCACGCCCTGGCGCGCAGCACGGGCAGTGGCGACGCCGGCGTCGACCTGCGGCTGCTGCTGCCGGTGCGCGAGCTGGCGCGCTCGCAGGTGGCAGGCACGGTGACGCTCGCCGGCAACGACGTGCAGATCACGCCGGACACGCCCGCGCTGAGCCGCGCGCGCGGCGCGGTGCTGTTCTCCGAAAAGGGTTTCCAGGTGGCTGGCGTGCAGGCGCGCGCGCTGGGCGGCGACGTGAAGCTGGAAGGCGGCACGCGGCCGGTGGCGGCCGGTGAACCTCCGTTGGTGCAGCTGCGCGCAGCGGGCACCGTCACCGCGGAAGGCCTGCGGCAGGCGCGCGAACTGGGCTTCGTGGCGCGGCTGGCGCGTGACTTCAGCGGCAGCGCCGCCTACCAGCTGGCGCTGGGTTTCCGGCGCGGCCAGCCCGAGGTGCTGGTGACCAGCAACCTGCAGGGCATGGCCCTCAACCTGCCGGCGCCGCTGGCCAAGGCCGGGGACACCGTGCTACCCCTGCGCTACGAGCAGGCCCTGACGCGCGAGTCGCAAGCCGGCAACGCGCGCCTGCAGGACCTGCTGTCGGTGGAGCTCGGGCGCCTGGGCAGCGTCAGCTACCTGCGCGACGTCGGCAACGGCGAGCCGCGGGTCTTGCGCGGCGCGATCGCCGTCGGCCTCGGTCCGGGCGAAGGCACCAGGCTGCCGGACGAAGGCGTGAGCGCCAACGTGGCGCTGGCGGCCTTCGACGTCGATGCCTGGCAGCAGGCGCTGGCGCGCGTGTCGGCCAGCGAAACGCCGATGCCCGCGGCGGCCGCGGACGGCACCGCGCCGGTGGCCGGCGGCTACCTGCCCACCTTGATCGCCTTGCGGGCTCGCCAGCTCTCGGGGCAAGGCCGCACGTTGCACAACGTGGTGGTCGGCGGCTCGCGCGACGAGCGCACCTGGCGCATCAACGCCACCGCCGACGAACTGAACGGCTACGTGGAATACACGTCGCCGCAAGGCAGCGGCGCGGGCCGCGTGCGCGCGCGGCTGGCCCGCCTGGAGATTCCCGCAGCCGCCACCACGCAGGTCGAGGCCCTGCTCGAACAGCAATTGAGCAACATCCCGGCGCTGGACATCGTGGTGGACGACTTCGAGCTCAAAGGCCGCAAGCTGGGCCGGCTGGAGATCGACGCCAGCAACCGCGGCGCGGCGGCGGTGGCGCGCGAAAGCGGCGTGCGCGAATGGCGTTTGAACAAGCTGTCCCTCACCACGCCCGATGCGACCTTCACGGCTTCGGGCAACTGGGCGGCGCTCAGTGCGCAACTGCCGCAGCCGCCCGCCAACCCGCGGATGGTGCTGAAGGCCGCGGAGAAGCGGCGCACCGCGATGAAATTCCGGCTCGACATCGTCGATGCCGGCGAACTGCTCTCGCGCTTCGGCATGAAGGGCATCGTGCGGCGCGGGCGCGGCAGCATGGAAGGCAACGTGGCCTGGATCGGCTCGCCGCTCGCCTTCGACTACCCCACCCTCAGCGGCGGCTTCAACGTCAACGTGGAAGCCGGCCAGTTCATGAAAGCCGATCCCGGCCTGGCCAAGCTGCTCGGCGTGCTGAGCCTGCAGTCGCTGCCGCGGCGGCTCGCGCTCGATTTCCGCGACGTCTTCAGCGAAGGCTTCGCCTTCGACTTCGTGCGCGGCGACCTCACCATCGAGTCCGGCATCGCCAGCACCAACAACCTGCAGATGAAGGGCGTGAACGCCGCCGCGCTGATGGAAGGCAAGGCCGACATCGCGCGCGAAACGCAGGACCTGAAGGTGGTGGTCGTGCCCGAGATCAACGCAGGCACCGCCTCGCTGCTGGCCACCGCGATCAATCCCGCGCTCGGCCTCGGCACCTTCCTGGCCCAGATCTTCCTGCGCGAGCCGCTCATGAAGGCGGCGACGCAGGAGTTCCACATCGACGGCACCTGGGCCGACCCGCGCGTCACGCGCGTGGGCAAGCCGGCCAGCGTGCCGGCGCAGGCCGCCGAAGCCGGGGCCGTCCCGGGAGCCCGCTGAAGGAGCCGCCATGAAGATCGCCGCCTTGCAGACCGTGTCCGCCACCCGCGTCGCCGCCAACCTGGACGGCGCCGCGGCGCTGCTGGCCCAGGCCGCCGCAGCCGGCGCCGAGCTGGCGGTGCTGCCCGAGTACTTCTGCCTGATGGGCCAGCAGGACACCGACAAGCTCGCGGTGCGCGAAGGCTTCGGCAGCGGCGAAGTGCAGGACTTCCTCGCGCGGCAGGCCAAGGCGCTGGGCCTGTGGATCGTCGGCGGCACCCTGCCCCTGGCGGCCGGCGACGATGCGCACGTGCGCAACACCAGCCTCGCCTTCTCGCCGAAAGGTGAATGCGTCGCGCGCTACGACAAGATCCACCTCTTCAAGTTCGACAACGGGCGCGAGCAGTACGACGAGTCGCGCGTCATCGAAGCGGGCCGCGCGCCGCAGTCCTTCGTGCTCGATTCGCGCGACGGCCATGCCTGGAAGGTCGGCCTCACCGTCTGCTACGACCTGCGCTTTCCCGAGTTGTACCGCGCCCTCGCGGCCGACCTGCTGCTGGCGCCGAGTGCCTTCACGTACACCACCGGCCAGGCGCATTGGGAGCTGCTGCTGCGCGCCCGCGCGGTGGAGAACCTGGCTTACGTCTGCGCGCCGGCGCAAGGCGGCCGGCACGAGAACGGCCGCCGGACCTGGGGCCATTCGATGGTGGTCGATCCCTGGGGCCTGGTGCTGGCGCAGCGCGAGGAGGATGGCGCGGGCCTGGTCGTCGCCGACATCAGCGCGGAGCGGCTGGCCCAGGTGCGCAAGCAGCTGCCGGCGCTGGGACACCGGGTGCTGTGACCTCTGCGTTCGTTCCCGGCCCCTTTCGCCGCACCCGCCGCGTCGCCTGGCGGCGCTGGTCGCTCTGGGTCGCGCTCGGCGTGCTGGTGGTCGGCCTCCTCATCACGCTGGTCTACCTGGCCGCGCGCTACGAGGCCAGCCAGGCGCAGAGCAACGTCGAGCGTGACGCGGCCGACGCACTGAGCGACATCCGCTCGGCGCTCACGCGCAACGTGCAGACGCTGCAGGCCTTGCAGACCGGCCAGTCCGACCACGAGAAGTGGACGCTGGAAGCCGCCAAGCTGCTGCGGGAGAACCGCGAGTGGGTCCGCATCGAGTGGCGCAGCCCGCAGCTGCAGCTGCTCGCCGAGGCCGACACGCCGTTCCGGCCCGCGGTGTTCGCCCGCTACGGCCGCGACCAGTCGCTGCCCGAGGTCCAGCAGGCCTGCAGCACCGCGCGCCACATCTCCAGCCATGCCTATGCGCGCAGCCACTTCGTGCCGCAGGCCGACGGCACCGGGCTCGAGCTGATGGAGCTGTGCCTGCCGCAGGTGAGCTCCGGCCGCCTCACCGGCTATCTCGTCGCCACCTATTCGCTGAGCGAGCTGCTCGCGAGCCGCATCGGCCCGCAGCTCGGACGCAGCCAGGAGGTGTCGTTCACCGAAGCCGACGGCACGCGGCTGGCGATGCATGGCCTGGCGCGGCGCGGCACGCGCGTGTTCACCGCGCAGCAGCTGCTGGACCTGCCGGGCAGCACCATGGTGCTGCGCCTGGACAGCTGGCGCTCGCAGCCGGACGTGTTCCCCAACGTGCTGACCGCGCTGGTCACGCTGATGTCGATCGCGCTCGTCACCGTGCTGTTCCTGCTCGGGCACGACACGCGCAGGCGCCTGCGCGTGGAGCAGGACCTGGCCGACGCGCTGGCCTTCCGCAAGGCGATGGAGGACTCGCTGGTCACCGGCCTGCGCGCGCGCGACCTGCAGGGCTACACCACCTACGTCAATCCCGCTTTCTGCCAGATGGTGGGCTTCGCGCCCGAGGAACTGCTCGGGCACGAGGCGCCGGCGCCCTACTGGCCGCCGGAGTTCGCCGAGGAATACCGCAAGCGCCAGCAGGTGCGCTTGGTGGCGGGCAACCAGCCGCCGCGCGAAGGCTTCGAATCGGTCTTCATGCGCAAGGACGGCACGCGCTTTCCCGTGCTGATCATCGAGGCGCCGCTGATCAACGCGCACGGGCTGCAGACCGGCTGGATGAGCGCGGTGCTGGACATCAGCGAGCAGCGGCGCGTGGAGGAGCTGTCGCGCGCCAGCCAGGAACGCCTGCAGGCCACCGCGCGCCTGGCGACGGTGGGCGAGATGGCCTCCTTGCTGAGCCACGAGCTGAACCAGCCGCTGGCGGCGATCGCGAGCTATGCGACCGGCTCGCTCAACCTGCTGCGCGAAGCCCCGGAGCACGCAGCCAGCGACCTTCAATTGGCCATGGGCCGGATCGCGGAGCAGGCGGAGCGCGCCGGCCGCGTGATCAAGAGCGTGCACGACTTCGTGCGCCGCCGCGACCAGGCGCGCGAAGCGGTCGCGCCGCGCGACCTGGTCGATGCCGTGCTGCCGCTGGTCAACCTGCAGGCGCGCAAGCTGGGCGTGCGCGTGGACATCCGCATCGCCGAGCCGCTGCCGCTGGTGCTGTGCGACCGAACGATGGTCGAACAGGTGCTGCTGAACCTGGCGCGCAACGCGATGCAGGCGATGGATGCGGCGCGGGTTGCCCAGCCTTCGCTGCTGCTGCAAGTGAAGCTGGCCGGTGCCTCCGAGATCGGCAAGCGCTGGCTGGAGTTCTCGGTGGCCGATGTCGGCCCCGGCATTCCGGAAGAAGTGAAGCAGCAGCTGTTCACGCCTTTCTTCACCACCAAGGCCGAAGGCATGGGCCTCGGCCTGAGCCTGTGCCGCACCGTGGTGGAGCAGCATGGGGGATACCTCGTGTTCGAACCCAACCAGCCGCAAGGTACGATCTTCCGGTTCACCCTGCCTGCCCGAGCCTGATGCAACCCGCCACCGACGCCACCGTTTTCATCGTCGACGACGACGCCGGCGTGCGCGAGGCGCTGGCCTGGCTGCTGCGCTCGCGCCGCCTGCTGTCCGCGGCCTACGGCAGCGCGGAGGAATTCGAAGCCATGCTGGGGGCGGATTTCCGCCCGGCGCAGGCCTGCTGCCTGTTGCTCGACGTGCGCATGCCGGGCATGAGCGGACTGGCGCTGTTCGACAAGCTGGTGGCGCGCGGCCTCGAGAAGTGCATGCCGGTGATCTTCCTCACCGGCCATGCCGACGTGCCGACGGCCGTCGACATGGTCAAGCGCGGCGCATTCGACTTCTGCGAGAAGCCCTTTTCCGACAACCTGCTGGTCGACCGCATCGAGGAAGCCCTGCGCAAGTCGGGTGAAGTGCTGGCTGCGCAGCGTGCCACCGGGCAGCTGCAGGCGCGGCTGGCCGACCTGACCGAGCGCGAACGCGACGTGATGGAACTGGTGGCCAAGGGCATGCCGAACAAGCTGATCGCCGACCAGCTCGCGATCAGCGTGCGCACAGTGGAAGTGCACCGGGCGCGGGTGTTCGACAAGATGGAAGTGAAGTCGGCGGTGGAGCTGGCGAACCTGCTGCGCTCGATCTGAGGCTAGGGCTTCTTCTTTTCTTCTTCCTTGTCCTCGGGCGGGGGCTCGCCGCCCTTGCGGCCGGAGAACATCGTCCACCAGACGATGCCCACCAGCAGCAACATGGCTAGCAGGGCTTCAAGCAGAATCAGCAACATGTCCCGAGTCCTTTGGCTGGCCACCATTGTAGGAATGCTGGCCGCTTGCGGCAGCGTGCCCCTGCCGCCGGAACCGGCGCGTACGCCCCCGGTCGATGCGCCGGTGGCGCGCCCGCCCTCCGCGCCCGAGGACGGGGCGACCTTGCCGCCGGCGCGCGTGCAGGGCAAGGCGCGCTGGCAGCCGGTGCGCTGGTCCGACCTGCCGGGCTTCGCCGACGATTCGCTGTTCGAAGCATGGAACGCCTGGATCCGCAGCTGCGAGCGGCCCCCGGCGGCGCTGGCCGCGCTGTGTCCCGAGGTGCGGCGCCTGTCGATCGCTTCGCCCGAGGAACAGCGGGCGTGGATGGTGCAGCGGCTGCAGCCTTACCGCGTCGAGCCGCTGGCCGCGGCGGATTCCTTGCTCACCGGCTACTACGAGCCCATGCTCGATGCGGTGCGGCAGCCGACCGGTTCGCAGCAAGTTCCCTTGTTCCGGCCGCCGGCCGACCTCGCCACCCGCCGGCCCTGGTACACCCGCCAGGAGATGGACACCCTGGCGCAGCCGCGCGCCGCGCTGCGGGGCCGCGAGATCGCCTACGTGGCCGATCCGCTCGATGCGCTGGCGCTGCAGATCCAGGGCTCGGGCCGGCTGCGCGTGCTCGAGCCTGATGGCCGGACCAGCCTGGTGCGCCTCGCCTTTGCCGGCAGCAACGAGCAGCCGTATCGCAGCGTCGGCAGCTGGCTGCTGCAGCAGGGGGCGCTGCGCGATGCGTCCTGGCCCGGCATCAAGGCCTGGGCGCGCGCCAATCCGCAGCGCGTGCAGGAGATGCTGTGGACCAATCCGCGGGTGACCTTCTTCCGCGAGGAGCCGCTGTCCGAATTCGATGCCGGCTTCGGCCCGCGCGGCGCGCAAGGCGTGCCGCTCACGCCCGGGCGTTCGATCGCGGTCGACAAGGACGGCGGCATTCCGTACGGCACGCCGGTCTGGCTGGCGTCGCCGGGACCGCTGCTGAACCTGAACCGCCTGGTGTTCGCGCAGGACACCGGCAGCGCGATCGTCGGCGCCGTGCGGGCCGACTACTTCGTCGGCTGGGGCGATGCGGCGGGAGAGATCGCCGGAAGGCTCAAGCAGCCGCTGGCGCTCTGGGTGCTCTGGCCGCGTTGAGTCACGCCTTCAGCTGCGACAGCGGCCAGCTCGTGCTCGCCTTCACTTCGCCCAGCGAGAAGCTGGTGTGCATGTCCTTCACGTTCGGCAGGTTGATCAGCACGTTGCGGGCGAACTGCGAGAACGAATCCAGGTCGCGCGACACCACCTGCAGCTCGAAGGTCCCGGCGCCGCTGATGTAGTGGCAGGACACCACTTCGGGAATCTTGCGGATCGCTTCCTCCATCGCCCGCGTGCCCTCGCCCGTGTTGCGGTCGGCGTCCAGCCGCACGAAGGCCAGTACGCCCAGGCCGATGCGGTGGCGGTCGATCTCCGCGTGATAGCCCTTGATGAAGCCCGCCTCCTCCAGCGCCCGCACGCGCCGCCAGCACGGCGCCGCCGAGAGCCCCACGCGCTGCGCGAGTTCGGCGTTGGTCAGCCGCGCGTTGGCCTGCAGCTCGCCCAGGATCTGCACGTCATAACGGTCGAGTGTTTCCATTTTTCCTAGTTTAGCGAAAGATCCTTTCTCGGCATTGGCGATATCGGGCACAAAACGCAAAGACATATCCGCCATGGGCCCATACACTTTCGGCATGAACGCACCCCTCCCGGAACACATTCGCAAGGCGCTCGAGACCGTCACCCTGGACGACAAGTACTCGCTGGACTACGGCCGCGCCTTCATGAGCGGGGTGCAGGCTCTGGTCAAGCTGCCGATGCTGCAGCGCCAGCGCGATGCGCTGCAGGGCAAGAACACCGCCGGCTTCATCAGCGGCTACCGTGGCTCGCCGCTGGGGGGTTACGACCAGGCGCTGTGGAAGGCCAAGAAGTACCTGCAGGCGCAGAACATCGTGTTCCAGCCGGGCGTGAACGAGGAACTGGCCGCCACCGCGCTGTGGGGCACGCAGCAACTGGGCTTCGCGCCCGCCGGCAGCAACAAGTACGACGGCGTGTTCGGCATCTGGTACGGCAAGGGCCCGGGCGTCGACCGCTGCTCCGACGTGTTCAAGCACGCCAACATGGCCGGCACCACGCCCTGGGGCGGCGTGCTGGCGGTGGCCGGCGACGACCACGTGGCCAAGAGTTCCACCGCGGCGCACCAGAGCGACCACATCTTCAAGGCCTGCGGCCTGCCGGTGTTCTTCCCGGCCAACGTGCAGGAAATCCTCGATCTGGGCCTGCATGCGCTGGCCCTCAGCCGCTACTCCGGCGTCTGGGCCGGCATGAAGACGATCCAGGAGATCGTGGAGTCGAGCGCCACCGCCACCATCGACCCCGACCGCGTGCAGATCAAGCTGCCGACCGACTTCCACATGCCGCCCGGCGGCGTGCACATCCGCTGGCCGGATCACGCGCTGGACCAGGAAGCGCGCCTGTTCGACTACAAGTGGTACGCCGCGCTGGCGTACATCCGCGCCAACCGCCTGAACCACAATGTGGTCGAAGGCCCGAACGACCGCTTCGGCATCATCGCCAGCGGCAAGGCTTACAACGACACCCGCCAGGCCCTGCTGGACCTGGGCCTGGACGACGACACCTGCCGGCGCCTGGGCATCCGCGTGCACAAGGTCGCGGTGGTCTGGCCGCTCGAAGCGCAGACGACGCGCGAGTTCGCGCAAGGCCTGCGCGAAATCCTGGTGGTGGAGGAGAAGCGCCAGGTCATCGAGTACCAAATCAAGGAAGAGCTCTACAACTGGCGCAGCGACGTGCGGCCCACGGTGCTGGGCAAGTTCGACCAGGGCGAGGGCGACATCTCCGGCGGCGAGTGGTCGATGCCGAACCCCACGGCCAACACGCTGCTGCGCGCCAACGCCGACCTGTCGCCGGCGCTGATCGCCCGCGCGATCGCGCATCGCCTGAAGAAGCAGGGCCTGGACGCCGACGTGCTCGCCCGCATCGATGCGCAGCTCGCCATCCTGGAGGCCAAGGAACGCGCCATGCAGGTGGTGGAGGTCAAGGGCGACCGCCAGCCCTGGTTCTGCTCCGGCTGCCCGCACAACACGTCCACCGTGGTGCCGGAAGGCTCGCGCGCGATGGCCGGCATCGGCTGCCACTTCATGGCCACCTGGATGGACCGCGCCACCATCGGCTTCACGCAGATGGGCGGCGAGGGCGTGCCCTGGGTGGGCCAGCAGCCCTTCAGCAACGACCAGCACATGTTCGCCAACCTCGGCGACGGCACCTACTTCCACAGCGGCCTGCTGGCCATCCGCCAGGCCATCGCGTCGGGCGTCAACATCACCTACAAGGTCTTGTACAACGACGCCGTGGCCATGACCGGCGGCCAGCCGGTGGGCGAGCGGCCCGAGGGCCACACGCCGCTGCAGATCCTGCACAGCCTCAAGGCCGAGGGCGTGCAGAAGCTGGTGGTGGTGAGCGACCAGCCGGAGAAGTACGACGGCGCCGACCTGCCGGCCGGCGTCACCGTGCACCACCGCGACGAGCTCGATCGCATCCAGCGCGAGCTGCGCGAGATCCCGGGCACGACGGCCCTGCTCTACGACCAGACCTGCGCCACCGAGAAGCGGCGCCGCCGCAAGCGCGGCGCGATGGTCGATCCGGCCGTTCGCGTGGTGATCAACGACCTGGTCTGCGAAGGCTGCGGCGACTGCAGCGTCAAGTCCAACTGCCTGTCGGTGGAACCGCTGGAAACCGAGTTCGGCCGCAAGCGCACCATCAACCAGAGCACCTGCAACAAGGACACGAGCTGCCTCAAGGGCTTCTGCCCCAGTTTCGTCACCGTCGAAGGCGGCAAGCTCAAGGGCAAGGCCAAGGACAAGGCCGCCCCCTCGCCCTTCACGCTGGGTGAACTGCCCGAGCCGCAGCTGCCGCGCACCGCCGAGGTCTACGGCATCGTCGTGGCCGGCGTCGGCGGCACCGGCGTGATCACCATCGGCCAGCTGCTCGGCATGGCGGCCCACATCGAAGGCAAGGGCATCGTCACGCAGGACGCGGCGGGCCTGGCGCAAAAGGGCGGCGCCACCTGGAGCCACGTGCTGGTCGCCGACACGCAGGATGCGATCCGCACCACGCGCGTCAGCGCCGCGGCGGCCGACCTCATCATCGGCTGCGATCCGATCGTCACCGGCGGCAAGGAAACGGTGCTGCGCATGCGCGAAGGCCGGACGAAGGTCGCCCTGAACGGCCACGGCACGCCGACCGCCGCCTTCGTGCGCAACGCCGGCTGGTCCAACCCCTCGGACGCCTGCGCCGCCGAAATCGGCAAGGCCGTGGGCGCCGCCAACCTCTGCGCCTTCAATGCCGACGCCCTGGCCGCGAAGCTGATGGGCGACAGCATCTACACCAACCCCATGATGCTGGGCTACGCCTGGCAGAAGGGCTGGGTGCCGCTGGGGCTCGAGTCGCTGATGCGCGCCATCGAGCTCAATGGCGTGGCGGTGGAGAACAACAAGGCCGCCTTCGCCTGGGGCCGCCAGGCCGCGCACGACCTGGCGCGCGTGGAAGGCCTGCTGGCGCCGGCGCAGGTGGTGGAGTTCAAGAAGCGCGAGACGGTCTACAGCCTGGTCGCCCGCCGCGTCGAATTCCTCACCGACTACCAGAACGCCGCGTACGCCCAGCGCTACCGCGACCTGGTCGAGCGCGTCCGCGCCGCCGAAGCGCCGCTCGGCAAAACGGCGCTGACCGAAGCGGTCGCCCGCGGCCTGTTCAAGCTGATGGCGTACAAGGACGAATACGAGGTGGCGCGCCTGCATGCCGAAACCGGCTTCCGCGAGAAGGTGGCGGCGCAGTTCGAGGGCGACTTCAAGATCCACTACCACCTGGCCCCGCCCCTGACTTCGAAGCACAACGACAAGGGCGAGCTGGTCAAGCGCAAGTTCGGCCCGGGGACGATCCACCTGTTCCGCCTGCTGGCGAAGTTCAAGGGCCTGCGCGGCACCGCGCTGGACGTCTTCGGCCGCACCGAGGAGCGCCGCACCGAGCGCGCCCTGATCGGCGAGTACGGCCAGACCGTCCAGGAGCTGGTGGCCGGCCTGAACGCCGCCAACCACGCCCAGGCCGTGGAACTGGCCCGCCTGCCCGAGCAGATCAAGGGCTATGGCCACGTGAAGGAGCGCAACCTGGCGGCCGTGCGGCCGCAGTGGGAGGCGCTGCTGCAGCAGTGGCGCGGCGGCGCCGCGCAGGAACGGCGCGCCGCCTAGCCGCGGCCCCGCGGCCGGCCCCCTGCGCCCGATACAATCCGGCTTCTCCCCGTGCCCCCGCCCGCCCAAGGCGGCTGGGGCGCGGGCGTCTTTCCCTCGTTGGTGGCCGTAGCGGCCCTGGAGACACCGTGTTCATTTCTTCCGCCTTCGCCCAAGCGGCGCCGGCCGCCGCCGGCGGCGACATGCAGTCCTCGTTCATGAGCCTGCTGCCGCTGGTGCTGATGTTCGTGGTCCTGTATTTCGTGATGATCCGGCCCCAGATGAAGCGGCAGAAGGAGCATCGCGCCATGGTTGAGGCCCTGGCCAAGGGCGACGAGGTCGCCACCGCCGGCGGCCTGATCGGCCGCGTCACCAAGCTGGGCGACCACTACCTGGGCATCGAACTGGCCCCGGGCGTCGAGGTGCAGGTGCAGCGCACCGCCGTGACGCAGGTCCTGCCCAAAGGCTCCCTCAAATAAGGTCAAACGCGGGTGCTCGCGCGCCACGCGTCCTTCGTCCGATGAACAGATATCCTCTCTGGAAGTACGTGATCCTCGGGGTCGCGTTGCTGATCGGGGTGCTCTACACCCTGCCCAACTTCTTCGGTGAAGACCCCGCCGTGCAGGTCTCGGCCGGCAAGGCCAGCGTCAAGGTCGACGCCGGCACGCAGCAGCGCATCGAGCAGGCGCTGCAGCAGGCCGGCATCAAGCCGCGCGCCATCACCCGCGACCCGAACTCGGTGAAGGTCCGCCTCGACAGCAGCGACCTGCAGCTGAAGGCCAAGGACGCGCTGCAGCGCGCCCTGGTGCCGGACCCGGCCGATCCGCCTTACGTGGTCGCCCTGAACCTGCTTTCCAGCACGCCGTCGTGGATGGCCTCGCTGCGCGCCCAGCCCATGTACCTGGGCCTGGACCTGCGCGGCGGCGTCCACTTCATGCTGCAGGTGGACATGCAGGCGGCGCTCACCAAGAAGGCCGAGTCCTATTCGGGCGACCTGCGCACCGTGCTGCGCGAGAAGAACATCCGCCACGCCGGCATTTCCCGCAACGGCCAGGCCATCGAAGTGCTGTTCCGCGACCCGGCGGCGCTGACGGCCGCCAAGGGCGTGCTGGCCGACCAGTTCCCCGACCTGCAGCTGGCCGAGGCGGTGGACGGCGACACGACCAAGGTCACCGCCACCATCAAGCCCGAGGCCGCCCGCAAGGTGCAGGAGCAGGCCCTGAAGCAGAACATGGTGACGCTGCACAACCGGATCAACGAGCTGGGCGTGGCCGAGCCGGTGATCCAGCAGCAGGGCCTGGACCGCATCGTGGTGCAGCTGCCCGGCGTGCAGGACACCGCCAAGGCCAAGGACATCCTGGGCCGCACCGCGACGCTGGAAGTGCGCATGGTCGACGAGAGCACCGAAGGCCGCGCCGCCGAAGTCGGCAGCGGCCCGGTTCCCTTCGGCGACGAGCGCTACCCGGACCGCGAAGGCCGCTCGGTCGTGGTGAAGAAGCAGGTCATCCTGACCGGCGAGAACCTCACCGACGCCCAGGCCGGCTTCGACAACCAGACCCAGGAAGCCGCCGTGCACCTGACGCTGGACGCCAAGGGCGCGCGGATCTTCCGCGACGTGACCCGCGACAACGTCGGCAAGCGCATGGCCATCGTGATCTTCGAGAAGGGCAAGGGCGAGGTTGCGACCGCGCCGGTGATCCGCGGCGAGATCGGCGGCGGCCGCGTGCAGATTTCCGGCCGGATGACGACCGTGGAAGCCAACGACACCGCGCTGCTGCTGCGCGCCGGTTCGCTGGCCGCGCCGATGGAAATCATCGAGGAAATGACCATCGGCCCCAGCCTGGGCGCCGAGAACATCGCCAAGGGCTTCCACAGCGTGGCCTGGGGCTTCGCCGCGATCGTCGCCTTCATGGTCGTCTACTACGGCCTGTTCGGCGTCTTCTCCGGCCTGGCGCTGGCGGTGAACCTGCTGCTGCTGATCGCGATCCTGTCCATGCTGCAGGCGACGCTGACGCTGCCCGGCATGGCCGCCATGGCGCTGGCGCTGGGCATGGCCATCGACTCCAACGTGCTGATCAACGAACGGGTGCGTGAGGAATTGCGCAACGGGGCCTCGCCGCAGGCGGCGATCCATGCCGGCTACGACCGCGCCTGGGCCACCATCCTGGACTCGAACGTCACCACCCTGATCGCCGGCGTGGCGCTGCTCGCCTTCGGCTCCGGACCCGTACGCGGGTTCGCGGTGGTGCACTGCATCGGCATCCTGACTTCGATGTTCTCCGCCGTGTTCTTCTCGCGTGGCCTGGTCAATTTCTGGTACGGCCGCCAGAAGAAGCTGAAGGCGGTATCCATCGGGACAGTATGGCGGCCCGGCGCGGATAACGCTATAACCAAGGCAGAGTAGGAAAACGCCAGAAATGGGGCGGGTCGGCGCACGCCGGCCACGCTCCGAGCAAAGGAATCAGGCAGTGGAGTTCTTCAAGATCCGGCGGGACATTCCCTTCATGGAGAACGCGTTGATTTTCAACGTGGTCTCGCTGGTTACCTTCCTGGCCGCAGTGTTCTTCCTCTTCACCCGGGGACTGCACCTGTCGGTCGAATTCACCGGCGGTACCGTGATGGAGGTGGCCTATTCGCAGCCCGCCGACATCGAGGCCGTCCGCAAGACCGTCTCCGGCCTGGGCTACACCGACGTCCAGGTCCAGAATTTCGGCACCGCGCGCGACGTGCTGATCCGCCTGCCGGCGCAAAAGGGCGTGAGTTCCGCGCAACAGAGCGACCGCACATTGGCGGCTTTGCAAGCGGCCACGCCTGGTGTAGTCAAGAAGCGCGTGGAATTCGTCGGCCCGCAGGTCGGCGAGGAACTGGTCACCAACGGCCTGAAGGCGCTGGCCATGGTGGTGGCCGGCATCATGGTCTACCTGGCGCTGCGCTTCGAGTGGAAGTTCGCGGTGGCGGCCATCATCGCCAACCTGCACGACGTCGTCATCATCCTGGGCTTCTTCGCCTTCTTCCAGTGGGAATTCTCGCTGGCGGTGCTGGCGGCGGTGCTGGCGGTGCTGGGCTACTCGGTCAACGAATCGGTCGTGATCTTCGACCGGATCCGCGAGAACTTCCGGAAGTACCGCAAGATGACGACGGTGCAGACCATCGACAACGCGATCACTTCGACCATCAGCCGCACCATCATCACGCACGGCTGCACCCAGGTGATGGTGCTGTCGATGCTGCTGTTCGGCGGCGCCACGCTGCACTACTTCGCCATGGCGCTGACCATCGGCATCTGCTTCGGCATCTACTCCTCGGTGTTCGTCGCCGCCGCCATCGCCATGTGGCTGGGCATCAAGCGCGAAGACCTGGTCAAGGCGGCCGGCAAGCGCGACGAAGGCGACCCGAACGACCCCAACGCGGGCGCGACCGTTTGAGGACTACCTGATGTCGTCCACCCTCACCCCCGCCGCGACGCCCCTGGCGCGGCAGGCGCGTGAGCGGTTCGTCGCGCACATGGAAGGTGTGCTGCCCGAGCTGTGCGAGGCCATCCGCAACGCGCTGAGCGAGCAGATGTCCAACGCGCCGAGCAGCCGCGACATGCAGCAGCGGCGCGACGCCCTGGTGGATTTCGAGCGGGAAGCGGCCAAGTGGGCCGAGTCGGCGGCGCGCGCCTGGCGCCGCGCGGTCATCCCGGCCACGGCCACCGGCCGCGTGCGCATGCAGCTCGCCTCGCTGGAGCTGATCGGCAACGACGTCGTCGAGAACAAGATCCTGTCCTCGCGCCTGGCCATGGCCGTGACCGAGAAGGCGGTGTGGGACCTGAACGACCTGAAGCTGCGCGTCACCCACCTCGAAGGCGGCGAGGAGCTGGCGACCGAGGACGTGCTGCGTCCGGAGGCCTTGTCGCAGCTGCTCGTGGAGCAGTGGATGGGCTGCAAGCTGGGGCGCGAGACCTGGACGGCCGTGAAGGACGTGATCCAGGCGAGCATCGTGCCGCGGGCCGTGCAGGCCTACCAGCTGGCCAATGAATTCCTGGTCGATCGCGGCGTCATGCCGGAAATCGACCTGAGCTCCCACGTGAAGCGGCCGCCGCAGTCTCCCGCGCGCCCGCAGGCCAGCGCCGGCGGCGCGGCCTCGACCGGCTTCGGCGGCGGCTACGGCGGCGGGAACACCAACTTCGGCGCGCCCGGCGGCCCCAGCGGCCACACCGACGTCGGCGGCGGCTACGGCCCAGGCTCCCATGGTGGTGGCGGCGGCGGCTGGCAAGGCGAGTCGGGTGCCGGCCAGGGCGGCGCCGGCGGGGGCGGCGGGTACGGCGGCGGCGGTGGTGGTGGCAACGGCTACGGCGCCAGCACCGGCAACGGCCAAGCGCCAGGCACCCCGGGCACAGCCGGCGGTGGCGGTGGTGCCCGCGGCATGAACGGCGCCAGCACCTCCGGCGGTCCGGCCTCGGCGGTCGGCACGCCCACCGGACGCAGCGGCATGGCCGACGGCGAAAGCCGCATGATGACCGGCACCACGCCGCTGGCGCGGGCCAAGGCCCGGGCGACCGGCGTGCTCGGCCAGCTGCGCCGGCTCCTGAGCGAGCGGGTCGCGGGCTTCGAGGCGCAGCAGGGCGGCGGCCAGCCTTCGCCGGGCCTGATGGAAGCGGTCACCGCGCACGCCACCCAGGTGCAGACGCAGGTGCAGACCCGCGTTGCGGACGGCCAGCAGTCGGGCGACATCGTCATCTTCGACGACGCGGCCGTCGCGCAGGTGGCGCTCGACCTGCGCAGCCGCACCCAGGACCTGAAGCACAAGGCCGCCACCTCCAACGAGAAGGCGACCATCGAGATCGTGGCCCTGATGTTCCAGAGCATCCTGGCCGAGGAGCGCATTCCGGCCGCGGTCCGCGTCTGGTTCGCCCGCCTGCAGATGCCGGTGCTGCGCGTGGCGCTGGCCGAACCCGAATTCTTCGGTTCGCTGGAGCATCCGGCGCGCCAGCTGATCGACCGCATGGGCTCCTGCGTGCTCGGCTTCGATTCCGCCGCCATTTCCGGCAGCGAGATGGAAGTCGAGATCAAGCGCATCGTGCAGGTGATCGAGCAGTACCCCGAGACCGGCCGGCGCGTGTTCCAGCTGGTCTACGACGAATTCCAGAAGTTTCTCTCGCGCTTCCTCACCCAGAAGGGCCCGACCCAGAAGCTGGTGAGCGTGGCGCAGCAGGTGGAGCAGAAGGAGACGATGGCGATCCAGTACACCATCGAGCTGCGCAAGATGCTCAGCGACGTGCCGGTGCGCGAGGAGATCCGCGAGTTCCTGTTCAAGGTCTGGGCCGAGGTGCTGGCCGTGGCCGCCGTCAAGAACGGCCCGCAGAACGAGGAGACGCTGGCGCTCAAGAAGTCGGCGTCCGACCTTGTGTGGGCCGCGTCGGCCAAGCCCAATCGCAACGACCGCGCCAAGGTGATCCAGGAACTGCCCGACCTGCTGGCGCGCCTGCGCCGCGGCATGACGCTGCTGGGCGTGCAGGCGGGCGACCAGGAGACGCACATCAAGGTGATCGGCGACACGCTGGCCGACGCCTTCATGTCCAAGACCGAGGCCATCCCGCATGCGCGCATCGAGGAGATGACGCGGCGGCTGGCCAACCTGGAAGATTTCGTCTCGGAAGACGACGCCGGCGAACTCCCGCTGGACCAGGAAAGCATCGAGATGATGCTGGGCATCGACGCCTCGATGATCGAGGTGATCAGCACCGGCGGCTCGCAGCCCACCGGCGCGATGATGGGCTGGGCCAACGAACTGCAGCTGGGCACCTGGTTCACGCTGGACCACAACGGCGCGATGCGCCAGGTGCAGTACGCGTGGGCGAGCGATCGCCGCCAGCTGCATCTGTTCGCGGCCAGCGACGGCCACTGCTACCTGATGCCGGTGCGGCGCCTGGCGGCCTACCTGCAGGCGAGCCTGCTGGTGCCGACGGAAGAAGAAGCGCTCACGGTGCGCGCCACGCGCGACGCGCTGGCGAAGCTGGATGCGAATCCGGAGAGGTTGCTGCAGTAATTGCCGCGACCGTCATCCCCGCGGAGGCGGGGATCCAGGGCGTCCAGAAGCAAAGCGGCCCGCGGGCCGCTTTTTCAATGCTCTGGGTTCCCGCCTCCGCGGGAATGACCGGACCTAGTGCGCGACGCGGTCGTCCGTGTCGTCGCAGAGCTCGTCGAGGATCAGCGCATCCGGCTCGTGGCCGAAGCGCCAGTACACCATCAGCACGATGATCTTCAGCGCGTCGAGCGGCACCGGGTCGCCGGGCGCGGCCATGGCGCGATCGAGCACGATCTCGCGCAGGGCCGGCGGCAGCACGCCGGAGCTTTCCAGGAAGTAGATGAAGCCGAGGCACTCGGCGCCCAGGTGGTCCTGTTCGGCCACCGAGTAGACGCGCAGGCTGGCGTCGCTGGCGGGCGTGGCCTCCCACTCCTCGGCGTCGACTTCGGCCTCGCCGGGCAGGCAGATGGTGGTCTGCGCCGCGACGTTGAGGCCGTCCAGCCAGACCAGGGCCTGGTGGATCTCGTCGGGTTCGAAGCCATGGGCGCTGAGCTTGCGTTCGAGCTGGTGAAGCTCGGGGCATGCATCGCCGCGCCAGTAGTTTTCGTAAACAAACACCAGCACTTCAAACATGAAGCCCAATATAGCCGCAAACGGCGGGCCGAATGCAATCGGTTTCGTGAAGCGTGTTGCGCGCCAGCGTCGCTAGGCCGTGCCCACGCGCTGGAACAAGCCGCCGGGGAGGCGCGCGACGTGGCCCGCGAGCTCCAGTTCGAGCAGCGTCGCCTGCAGCTGCGGCGCCGGGATGCCGGTGCGCGCGATCAGCGCATCGAGGCCGACCGGGTCGTAGCCCATCGCGGACAGCAGCGGATCGTCCTCGCCTTCCTCCGCTTCGTCCGCATCGACGCGTGGCGCCCGCGGCGCCAGCTGCAATTCCTCCAGCACATCCTGCGCGCTTTCGGCGAGCTTGGCGCCCTCGCGCAGCAGCACGTGGCAGCCGCGCGCCTGCGGCGAATGGATGGAGCCGGGAATCGCGAACACTTCCTTGCCCTGCTCCGCGGCCAGGCGCGCCGTGATCAGCGAACCCGATTGCACGGCGGCTTCCACCACCAGCGTGCCTTGCGACAGGCCCGAGATCAGCCGGTTGCGGCGCGGGAAGTTGTGCGGAAGGGGCGGCGTGCCGATCGGGTATTCACTGACGAGGGCGCCGCGTTCGGCGATGCGGTGCGCGAGCGCGCGATGCCTGGCGGGATAGACGCGATCGAGGCCGGTGCCGACCACGGCGATCGTGGCCAGCACATCGGCCTGTGCTCCTTCCAGCGCGCCGTCGTGCGCAGCGCCGTCGATGCCCAGCGCCAGGCCCGAGACGATCGTGAGGCCCTGCCCCGCCAGGGCGCGGGCGAACTCGCGCGCGTTCTGCAGGCCTTGCGCGGTCGGATTGCGGCTGCCGACCATGGCGAGCGCGACGCGCACCTCGGTGAGCGGACGGCCCAGCCGGTACAGCAGCAAGGGCGGATCCGCGATCTGCAGCAGGCTTTCGGGGTATTCCGGGTCGCCGAGCGTGACCAGCGCGCGCTGCGCCTGGTCCTGCTGCAGCCACGCCCAGGTGGCGGCGATGTGCTGGTCGAAATCCGGCGGTTCGCGCCGCAGCTTGCCGGCCTCGCCCTGTTCCACCACCTGGGTGAGGGCGGCGACGTCCTGCTGGAAGATGGCCGAGGGCGAGCCGAAAGCGCGCAGCAGCTGGCGCGCGGCGTGGCTGCCCAGGCCGGGAGCGAGCGTCAGCCGCAGCCAGGCCGCGAGCTCCGCTTGCTCCATGGCGGCTCAGGTCAGCGGGGGTTGGCTACCCGGTCGCCCACCTGGACGACGTCGTTGATTTCCAGCACCAGCGCGTACGACAGGTGCTCGAAGGTGCGGAACACCATCAGCAGGCCGTTGCGCTCGTCCGGCAACTTCAGCTGCGCGCGCTCGTTGCGCTGCGAGCGGTCGTCGACGCGGGCGCCGGCCTTCATGATGGCCAGCACGTGGCCGTTCTCGATGCCTTCGGCGGCGCCCTGGCTGATCACCACCACCTGGCTCTGGCCGGCCAGCTTCACCGCGTTGCCGTAGACCGAGACGATCGATGCGTCCACGGGCTGGCCCGGGGCGCGCGGCACGTAGCTGGTCAACTGGCGCGGCGGCTCCGGCACCAGCCGGTCGCCCACGCGGATTTCTTCCTTGTTGCGGATCACGTCCACGGTCGCCGGGATGATCGTCGGGACCGGGTTGCCCTTCTCGTCCAGCACGTCCTGCACGGACTCGCTGCGCACCAGTTCGGCGGTGCCCAGGTATTGCGCTTCGTAGCCCAGCACGTTCTTGGTGACCGGGTCGCGCAGGGGCGTCGCGTTGCGGAACACGCGGTAGGTGTCGATCATGCGCGGATCGCGCTCCACCAGCGGCGTGCCGACCCGGCCCCGGGCATAGGCGCGGTCGCCGCTGCTGATCAGCACGCGGTCTTCGGTGCCGGCGACGATGCGCGGGCTGCGGTCCAGCGCGCCTTCGCCGACGATGATGGCCTCGTTCAGGAAGGGCTCGATCACGTGCGGCGGCAACGTCGGGATGCCGGCGTCGGGCAGGGTGTTGATGCGGGCGCGCGGCGAGACGCGCACGGTCTCGATCGGCGGGCCATCCGGCACCGGGCCCATGCGCAGGCGCGCCATGCCATTGAGTTTTTCCAGGGTCAGCACCTGGCCGGGATAGATGCGGTGCGGGTTGCGGACCTGGTCCTTGTTCATGCCCCACAGCTCGGGCCAGCGCCACGGGCTGGTGAGGTACAGGCGCGAGATGCCCCAGAGCGTGTCGCCGCGCTTGACCGTGTAGGTGTCGGGCGCGTTGGGGGCCAGCTCGGCCAGCGGAATACCGCTGACTTCGACCATCTCGGCGATGGCGCGCTGGTTGGGCGTGATGGGATAGTTCTGGGCCTGGACCGGCCCCGACAGGGCCAGGGCACAAGCCGCCGCGACCGCGGCCCACGCCGCTCCTGCTCCCGTTGTCACGCCAAAAGCTGCCTTGGTTGGAACCATCTCGTTTTCGTCCGCTCTTGACAAGTTACTGGCGATTCTGGGCTCAAGCCCTTGATTAGGCAATGTTTATTGGATTTGTGGAGTTCCGGCAACGGCAAAAGTGGCGAAAATAGCGACACCATGGCCCTTCTTCCGATCCTCGTCTATCCCGATCCCCGCCTGCACACGGTGGCCAAGCCCGTGCAAGCCGTCGACGCGCGCATCCGCGCCCTGGTCGCCGACATGCTCGAAACCATGTACGACGCCAGCGGCATCGGCCTGGCCGCCACGCAGGTGGACGTGCACGAGCGCGTGATCGTGATCGACACCTCCGAGGAGCGCAACCAGCCCATGGTGCTGATCAATCCCGAGATCACCTGGGCCAGCGCGGAAAAGCAGGTCGGCGACGAAGGCTGCCTGTCGGTGCCGGGCATCTACGACGGCGTGGAGCGATCCAGCTCGATCAAGGTGCAGGCGCTGGACGAGCAGGGCCAGTCACGCGAGGTCGCGGCCGAGGGCCTGCTGGCCGTGTGCATCCAGCACGAGATGGACCACCTGCGCGGCAAGGTCTTCGTCGAATACCTGTCACCGTTGAAGCGGAATCGCATCAAGAGCAAGATGCTCAAGGCCCGCCGCGAGACCGAGCGGGCCTGAAGGAGGCCCCCATGCGACTCTCGCGATTCTCGGCGCTGGCGGCGCCGCTGCTGCTGGCAGCCTGCGCCGGTCCCTGGAGCACGATGAACATTCCGCCCGGCACGCCCGGCGGCGACGTGCTGGCCCACGCCGGCCGCCCGACGCGCGTGGTGCCGCTGCCCAACGGCGGCCAGCGCATGCAGTATTCGATGCAGCCCCTGGGGCACGAGGCCTTCATGGTGGACGTGGATGGCAATGGCCGCGTGGTCGCGTCCTACCAGGCGCTGAACGAAGCGAACTTCCATCGCATCGAGCCGGGCAAGTGGACGCGCGCGGACGTCGAGCGCGAGTTCGGGCCGCCGGCCTGGGTCGACGGCGTCGCCAGTTGGAACGGCCCCATCTACACCTACCGCTGGCGCGACCTCGCCCGCAGCGACATGTTCTACTGGGTGTACTTCGATCCGCAGGGCGTGGCGCAGCGCGCCCACCCCGGCATGGAGTTCTTCAACGCGCCGAACGACAGAAGCCGATAGATGCGGGTGGTTTTCGCCGGAACGCCGGAATTCGCCCGCGTCGCGCTCGAACGGCTGCAGGCCGCGGGCTTCACCATTCCCCTGGTCCTGACCCAGCCGGACCGCCCGGCGGGGCGCGGCATGAAGCTGCAGCCTTCGCCGGTCAAGCAGTTCGCGCAGGCCCACGGCATCGCGGTGGCGCAGCCGCGCAGCCTGCGCCTGGACGGCAAGTACCCGGACGACGCCGCGACCGCGCGCGAGGCGTTGCAGCAAGCGCAGGCCGACGTCATGGTGGTGGCGGCCTATGGCCTGATCCTGCCGCAATGGGTGCTCGACACGCCGCGCCTGGGTTGCCTGAACATCCACGCCTCGCTCCTGCCTCGCTGGCGCGGTGCCGCGCCCATCCACCGCGCCATCGAAGCCGGTGACGCCGAGACCGGCGTGACCATCATGCAGATGGACGCGGGGCTCGACACCGGCGACATGCTGCTGGAAGAACGCATCCCCATCGCGCCGGCCGACACCACCGCGAGCCTGCACGACAAGCTGGCGATCCTCGGGGGCCGGATGATCGTCGAGGCACTGGAGCTGGCGGCCTGCGGGGGCTTCCGCCCGCGCAAGCAGCCGGAGCAGGGCATCACTTACGCGCACAAGATCGAGAAGTCCGAGGCCGCGATCGCCTGGAGCCAGCCGGCCGACGCGATCGCGCGACGCATCCGCGCCTTCGACCCCTTCCCCGGTGCGAGCGCGCAGGTGGGGGGCGAGACGGTCAAGATCTGGGCGGCGCGCGCGCGGCCGCAAGGTGGCGGCCAGCCGGGAACCATCGTCGCCGTGCAGCCGGATGCCATCGTCGTCGGCTGCGGCGAGGGCAGCCTCGAAGTCACCGAGCTGCAGCGTCCCGGCGGCAAGCGCCTGGCCGCGGCCGATTTCCTGCGCGGTTTCCCGCTGCAACCCGGCCAGCAATTCGCCTGATGTTTTTCCTGCGTTCCGTCCACCGGCATCCCGAATTCCGCGAGGGCATGCGCTCGATGGCCGGCGTGGTGCCCGGCATCGCGGCCTGGGGCCTGATGACGGGCGTGGCGATGGTCAAGTCCGGCATGAGCGTGCCGGAGTCGCTGGCCATGACGCTGCTGGTCTACGCCGGCAGCTCGCAGCTGGCCGCCATTCCACTGATCATCGCCGGCGCGCCCGCCTGGGTGATCTGGGCCACCGGCTTCTGCGTCAACCTGCGCTTCGTCGTCTTCAGCCTGCACCTGCGCGACTACCTGATGCACATGCCGCGCTGGCGTCGCATGGTCAACGGCTTCCTCACCGCGGACATGAGCTACGCGATGTTCACGCGCCGCTTCCCCGCGCCGGCCACGGACGCCGAAGGACGAGCGGCGCAGGAGTCCTACCTCGCGGGGAACTACTTCTCCACCTGGACCGGCTGGACCGGCGCCAGCCTGCTGGGCGTGGCGCTGGGCAACCTGATCCCGAGCACCTGGGGCCTGGGCTTCGCCGGCGTGCTGTGCCTGGTGGGCATCCTCTGTTCGCTGGCCAACACGCCGCTGCGCGTACTGGCCGCGGTGGTGTCGGGTGCCGCCGCGGTCATCGCCTATGCCCTGCCGCTCAAGCTCAACATCGTGGCGGCGATCGCGGTGGCGGTGCTGGCCTGCTTCTGGCTGGAAGGCCGCCTGCCGGCCAAGGCAGAACGGGAGCAGGCGGCATGAGGGGCGAGACCGACCTGTGGACCATGCTGGTGATCGTCGGCCTGGCCGGTGTGACGGTGCTGACGCGCTGCTTCTTCTTCATCCTGGACCGGCCGTGGACGCTTCCGGACTGGACGCGGCGCGCGCTGCATTACGCGCCGGTGGCCGCGCTGGCCGGCGTGGTGGCGCCCGAGATCGTGATGACCGGCGGCCACTTCGTCACGACCTGGCACGATGCACGCCTGTTCGCCGGCCTGGCCGGGGCCGCCGTCTTCTTCTGGCGGCGCAGCGTGCTGCTGACGATGGCGGCCGGAATGGCCGTCTACCTCCCCTTGCACCTGGGCCTGGGCTGGTAGCTTCCTAAAATGGCCGGGTTTTCTCCACCGAACCGATTGCTCCCATGAAAGTCCTGCGCTTCTCCGATCTGTGCGAACAAGGCCTGGCCCGCGGCCACCGCGTCTTCATCCGGGCCGACCTCAACGTGCCGCAGGACGATGCGGGCAACATCACCGAGGACACCCGCATCCGTGCCTCGGTGCCCTGCATCCAGATGGCGCTGGCCGGCGGCGCGGCCGTGATGGTCACCTCGCACCTGGGCCGCCCGACCGAAGGCGCGTTCAAGCCCGAGGACTCGCTCGCCCCGGTGGCCAAGCGCCTGTCCGAACTGCTGGGCCGCCCGGTGCCGCTGAAGGCGGATTGGGTCGACGGCGTCGACGTCCAGCCCGGCGAAGTGGTGCTGCTGGAGAACTGCCGCCTGAACAAGGGCGAGAAGAAGAACGATCCGGCGCTGGCGCAGAAGATGGCCGCGCTGTGCGACATCTTCGTGCACGACGCCTTCGGCACCGCGCATCGCGCCGAAGCCTCCACTTACGGCATCGCGCAGTACGCCAAGACCGCCTGCGCCGGCCCGCTGCTGGCCGCCGAGATCGATGCGATCAGCAAGGCGCTGGCCAATCCCAAGCGGCCGCTGGTGGCCATCGTCGCCGGCTCCAAGGTGTCGACCAAGCTCACCATCCTGCAGTCGCTGGCGAAGAACGTGGACAACCTGATCGTCGGCGGCGGTATCGCCAACACCTTCCTGCTGGCGGCCGGCCTGCCGATCGGCAAGTCGCTCGCCGAGCACGACCTGGTCGACCAGGCCAAGGCGGTGATCGAGGCCATGAAGGCGCGCGGCGCGGACGTGCCGATCCCCACCGACGTGGTCGTGGCCAAGACTTTTGCCGCCGACGCGCACGCCACCGTGAAGGCCGCGCAGGACGTCGCGGCCGACGACCTGATCCTCGACATCGGCCCGCAGACCGCGCAGAAGCTCGCGCAGCAGCTGAAGGCCGCCGGCACCATCGTCTGGAACGGCCCGGTGGGCGTGTTCGAATTCGACGCCTTCGCCCATGGCACCGAGACGATTGCCCGCGCCATTGCCGACTCCGACGCCTTCAGCATCGCCGGCGGCGGCGACACCCTGGCGGCGATCGCCAAGTACGGCATCGAGGACCAGGTGGGCTACATCTCCACCGGCGGCGGCGCCTTCCTCGAAGTGCTGGAAGGCAAGACTCTCCCCGCGTTCGAGATCCTCGCCAAGCGCGCCAACGGCTGAAGCCGGCTCCCCTTGACGCAAGATCCCGACGCTCGCGACCTTCCCACCGCCCCGGCGCTGGCGCTGCTGGCCCAACTGCCAGGCCAGGTGGCCGTGGTCGGCGCCGACGGCACGGTGCTGGCGGTCAACACCGGTTGGCGCGCGTTCGCGGCGGGCAACGGCCTGTCGCCCGGACTGGCCGAGGGCGGCAACTACCTGAAGGTATGCGACGCGGCCGGCGGCGAGGAAGCAGCCTATGCGCAGCTGGCCGCCGCGGGCATCCGCGGCGTGCTGGCGGGCCGGCAGCACGAGTTCAACCTGGACTATCCCTGCCACGCGCCGCAGCAGCGGCGCTGGTTCCGCATGCAGGTCGTGCCGGTCGGCTGGGCCGGGGCACAGGCGGCGCTCGTCATGCACACCGACATCACCGGTTTGCGCCAGGCGCGCGACGAAGTGCTGCGGCTCAACGCCAGCCTGGAGCGCCGGGTGCAGCGGCGCACGCGCCAGCTGGAGCTGGCCAACAAGGAGCTGGAAGCCTTTTCCTATTCGGTGTCGCACGACCTGAAGGCGCCGCTGGCGGCCATCGACGGTTTCACGCACGTGCTCGCCGAGCGCCTGCGCGACCGCATGGACGAGCGCGAGTCCGGCTACCTGCAGCGCGTGCGCGCCGGCGTGGCCGCGATGTTCGGGCTGATCGACGCGATGCTGTCGCTGCACCAGCTGGCGCGCTCGGCGCCGCTGCGCCGCACGAACGTGGACATCAGCGCCATGGCGCATGCGCTGGTGGAGGAGCTGCGCGCGGCGGAGCCCGACCGCATCTGCCGCATCATCATCGAGCCGGGCATGGTCATGACCTGCGACGCATCGCTGATGGCGGTGGTGCTGCGCAACCTGATCGGCAACGCCTGGAAGTTCTCGTCGCGCAAGGAAGTGATGCAGCTGGAGGTCGGCCTCGAATGGGGCGCGCCGGCGGGCTTCACCACCTTGCGGGTCTCCGACCGCGGCGCCGGCTTCGACCCGAAGCTCGCCTCCAAGCTGTTCGCGCCCTTCCAGCGCCTGCACCATGCGTCCGACTTCCCCGGCACGGGCATCGGGCTGGCAACGGTGCAGCGGATCGTGCAGCGGCACGGAGGTTCCGTGCGGGCCGAAGCCGAGCTTGGCGAAGGCGCGAGCTTCTTCGTCAGCTTGCCCGAGGTCTACCAGGACACCGTGGATTCCAACCGTGAAGATTGAACGCGTCTTTGCCGTCGACGACGACGACAGCTACCGCGAGTTGCTGGAACTCGTGCTGCGTACACAATGCGGCGTGCCCGAAGTCACCACTTTCGACCGCGGCGACGCGGTGGTCGCGGCGCTGTGCGCGCTGGCGCCGCAGGAGCGGCCCGGCCTGCTGCTGCTCGACTACCACATGCCGGCCGTCGACGGCCTCGGCGTGCTGCACGCGCTGAACGCCGCCGGCGTGCGCGTGCCGGTGGTGGTGTTGTCGAACGCCGCGGGTGCGCAGGAGCGTGCCGGCTGCCTGGCCGCGGGCGCGCGGGCCTGCCTGGCCAAGCCGTCACGGATGGAAGACCTCGTCGCATTGCTGCGCGCACAACTGGAGCACCATGGCTGAAGCCGTCCTGGCCCCCGCGGTCCGCATCGTCCTCGCCGACGACCACGAGCTCGTGCGCTCCGGCATCTCGGCGCTGCTGTCGCTCGTGCCCGGCGTGGAGGTCGTGGGCGAAGCACGCGACGGCGCGGGCCTCGTCGACCTGCTGGAGCGGGTGGGCGTGGACATCGTGATGAGCGACATCGGCATGCCGGGCATGGACGGCCTGGAGGCGATCGCGCGCATCCACCAGGCGCATCCGGAGGTCCGCGCCATCGTGCTCTCGATGGACGATTCGCCCGGTGCCGCGCGCTCCGCCTTCGCCGCCGGCGCCAGCGGCTACATCGTCAAGCAGGCGGCCACGGTAGAACTGGAAGCGGCGATCCACGCGGTGCTGGAAGGGCGGCGCTACGTCAGCCCCTCGCTCGCGCCGCAACTGCTGCTGCCGCCCACCGACACGCCGCAGGCGCAGCTGACTTTGCGGCAGGTGGAGATCCTCACCTGCATCGCGCGCGGCATGTCTTCGCGCTCGATCGGCGCGCAGCTGGGGCTCAGCTCCAAGACGGTGGACGCACACCGCGCGCGCATCATGGACCGGCTCGGCATCTTCGACATCGCGGGCCTCACGCGCTACGCGGTGCGGCATCGGCTGGTGACTTGACGGTGCACACGCGGGGCATCTGGTAACCGGTTGGTAACCGCTTCCGTGTGAGAATCCGAAACTAAATTACACGGAGACTGTTGAATGGCTCGTCGCGCCACCAAGATCGTTGCCACCCTCGGCCCGGCGTCGAGCGACCCGGCCGTCCTCGAACGCATGATCCGCGCGGGGGTGAACGTGGTGCGCCTGAACTTCAGCCACGGCACCGCGCAGGACCACATCGATCGCGCGCGCCAGGTGCGCGAGGTGAGCCAGGCCGCCGGCCGCGAGGTCGCCATCATGGCCGACCTGCAGGGCCCGAAGATCCGCGTCGGCAAGTTCGCCGAGGGCAAGGCGATGCTGGAGCCCGGCACGAAGTTCGTGCTGGATGCCTCGCGCACCGAGCCGGGCGACATCAACGGCGTCGGCCTCGACTACAAGGAGCTGCCGCGCGACGTGAAGCCCGGCGACACGCTGCTGCTGAACGACGGCCTGATCGTGCTGACGGTGGACGCCGTCAAGGGCGAGCAGATCCGCACCACCGTCAAGATGGGCGGCTACCTGTCCAACAACAAGGGCATCAACAAGCAGGGCGGCGGCCTCACCGCGCCGGCGCTGACCGCCAAGGACATGGAAGACATCCGCACGGCGATGGCCTTCCAGGCCGACTACGTCGCGGTGAGCTTCCCGAAGAACGCGACCGACATGGAAATGGCGCGCCAGCTGTGCAACGTCGCGGCCGCGGAGTTCCGCCACAAGCCGGCGCTGATCGCCAAGATCGAGCGCGCCGAAGCGATCCCGAACCTGGAAGCGATCCTCAAGGCCAGCGACGGCATCATGGTCGCGCGCGGCGATCTCGCGGTGGAAGTCGGCAATGCGGCCGTGCCGGCGCTGCAGAAACGCATGATCCGCATGGCGCGCGAGCACGACAAGGTGGTGATCACCGCGACCCAGATGATGGAGTCGATGATCACCGCGCCGGTGCCTACGCGCGCCGAGGTGAGCGACGTCGCCAACGCGGTCCTCGATGGCACCGACGCCGTGATGACCAGCGCCGAGACCGCCACCGGCGCCTATCCGGTGGAAGTGGTGCAGCAGATGGCCAACATCTGCGCCGAGGCCGAGATGGCCGAGGACGTGAAGCTCGACGCCGACTTCACCGGCCAGAATTTCTCGCGCATCGACCAGTCCATCGCCATGGGCGCGCTGTTCACGGCCTACCACCTGGGGTGCAAGGCGATCGTGGCGCTGACCGACTCCGGGTCGACCGCCCTGTGGATGAGCCGCCACCGCATCCACATCCCGATCTATGCGCTCACGCCCAAGCTGGTGACGCAACGCAAGATGGCGCTGTACCGCAACGTGCGGCCGCTGCTGATGGACCAGAGCGCCGACCGCGACAACGCGCTGGCCGAAGCGGAGGCGCACCTGAAGAAGCGTGGCATCATGTCCTCGGGCGACATCTACGCCATCACCTGCGGCGAACCGATGGGCGCGCCGGGCGGCACCAACATGCTGAAGATCGTCCGGGCGAGCTGAGGCTTCGGCAAGGCTAAAATTGGAGTTACCAGGCGGTTACCAACCGCCATTCCTCGTCGTACCTCCAGGAACTGCCATGCCTCTCGTCTCCATGCGCGAACTGCTGGACCATGCCGCCACCAACGGTTATGGCATCCCGGCCTTCAACGTCAACAACCTGGAACAGGTCCAGGCCGTCATGGAGGCGGCCAAGGAAACGGGCGCGCCCGTCATCCTGCAAGCCAGCGCCGGCGCCCGCAAGTACGCGGGGGAAGCCTTCATCAAGCACCTGATCCAGGCCGCCATCGAGCAGTACCCGATGATCCCGCTGGTGATGCACCAGGACCACGGCCAGAGCCCGGACGTCTGCAAGGGCGCCATCGACCTGGGCTTCTCCTCGGTGATGATGGACGGCTCGCTGGAAGCCGACGGCAAGACCATCGCCAGCTACGACTACAACGTGGACGTCACCCGCAAGGTGGTCGACATGGCGCACAAGCTGGGCGTCACCGTCGAAGGCGAACTCGGCTGCCTGGGCTCGCTCGAGACCATGAAGGGCGACAAGGAAGACGGCCACGGCACCGATTCCACGATGACGCGCGAGCAGCTGCTGACCGACCCGGAGCAGGCCGCCGACTTCGTCAAGAAGACCCAGCTGGACGCGCTGGCCATTGCCATCGGCACCAGCCACGGCGCCTACAAGTTCACCCGCAAGCCCACCGGCGACATCCTGGCGATCGACCGCATCAAGGAAATCCACCGCCGCATTCCCAACACCCACCTGGTGATGCACGGCTCGTCGTCGGTGCCGCAGGACCTGCTGGCGCAGATCCGCCAGTACGGCGGCAACATGAAGGAAACCTACGGCGTGCCGGTGGAGGAGATCCAGCACGCCATCAAGTTCGGCGTGCGCAAGATCAACATCGACACCGACATCCGCCTGGCGATGACCGGTGCGGTGCGCAAGTTCCTGGCCGAGAACCCCGAGAAGTTCGACGCCCGCGAGTGGCTCAAGCCCGCGCGCGAGGCCGCCAAGCAGATCTGCAAGCAGCGCTACATCGAGTTCGGCTGCGAAGGCCAGGCCGGCAAGATCAAGGGCGAGAACCTGAAGACGGTCGCCACCAAGTACGAAAAGGGCGAGCTGGCGCAAGTGGTGAATTGAGCCGGCGCCTCGCAGCAAAAGGCCGCCTGCGGGCGGCTTTTTCTTTTCTGGCCGGCGCATAATCTGCATACACATTCGAGGTGTATCCATGGGAACGCGGACCAACATCGTCCTCGACGATGACCTGATTGCCGAGGCCATGGCCCGGGCGGGAGTGACGACCAAGAAAGCGGCCGTCGAGGCCGCCCTGCGCGCTTACGTTCGCAAGCCGGACTATTCCGGCCTTTTGGAACTGGCGGGCAGCGGCGTCATAGCCGACGATTACGACCCCAAGAGCCTGTTCCGGGATGTGCCGCACGTCGCGGAAGAGTCCCCGGTTCAACCCAAACGGCCGGTTGCCAAGAAGCGCTTGCCCAAACGGTGGTGATCGCGGACTCGTCGGCCTGGATCGAATTTCTGCGTGGCAAGCGCTCCCGCGCCGGAGCGCGCCTGGAAGCCAGCCTGCGCGCCGGCGAAATCATCCTGCTGCCTGACGTCGTCCTGCAGGAGGTGCTGCAAGGCGCGCAGGATCCCTCGCATTTCGTGCGACTGCGCGAACAGCTCGAAGAAGTGAGACCTTTCGTTCCGCAAGATGCGCGCGCCCTGGCACAACTTGCGGCTTGGCTGTATGCACGATGCCGATGGCAGGGGATCACCTTGCGCAGCCCCAACGACGCGCTGATCGCGGCTTGTGCCATCGACGCCGGCGAGCCCCTGCTGCATGCGGATGCGGACTTCGAGAGAATCGCGACGATCGAACCGCGGCTTCGCTTCGCCTGATCGCCGGCGGCCGGCAGCCGCTGTCATGGCCGGCGCGGTGTAGTTCACAATCTGGGCTGGCTCCCCGCAGTGTCCATTTCCCATGTCCTCCGCCCTCCACACCTCCAACATCACTTCGCTGCCGCTGCTGGCGCGCGGCAAGGTCCGCGACAACTATGCCGTCGGCACCGACCGCATCCTGATGGTCGCCAGCGATCGCCTGTCGGCCTTCGACGTGATCATGGGCGAGCCGATCCCGGGCAAGGGCGAGCTGCTGACGAAGATGGCGCTGTTCTGGTTCGGCCGCCTGGGCAACATCTGCCGCAACCACCTGACCGGCGAGCTGCCGGAAACCGTGGTGACGCCGGCCGAAGTGCCGCAGGTGCAGGGGCGCTCGATGCTGGTGCAGCGCCTGCGGCCCATTCCGGTGGAAGCCGTGGTGCGCGGCTACCTCGCCGGCAGCGGCTGGAGCGAATACAAGGCCTCGCAATCGGTCTGCGGCGTGCCGCTGCCGCCGGGGCTGAAGAACGCGAGCAAGTTGCCCGCGCCCATCTTCACGCCGGCCGCCAAGGCCGCCACCGGCCACGACGAGAACATCACCTACGCCAGGATGGTGGAGATGATCGGCCCCGACCTGGCCGCGCAGATCCAGGACCTGAGCCTGCGGATCTACCAGGAGGCGGCGGACTTCGCGCTCACCAAGGGCCTGATCATTGCGGACACCAAGTTCGAGTTCGGCCTGGACGCCAACGACGAACTGGTGCTGATGGACGAGGTGCTGACGCCCGACTCCTCGCGCTACTGGCCCGTCGAGGGCTACCAGGCGGCCTTCGACGCCGGCCAGAACCCGCCGAGCTACGACAAGCAGTTCGTGCGCGACTGGCTGGAGCAGGTCAAGGTGGACGGCAAGCCCTGGGACAAGACGCCCCCGGCACCGCACCTGCCGCAGGAAGTGATCGCCAAGACCGCGGCCAAGTACCGCGAAGCGCTGGATCGCCTGACCGGCTGAGCTTCGCGCGGGCGTAGCATGGGGGCGAACGCCAAGGAGTCGCCGCCATGAAGATCCTTCCCTGCCTGCTGGCCCTCGCGGCCGCGCTGCCGCTTTCCGCCTTTTCCGAATGCATCGTCGCCGGCCGCCTGGCCGACGCGCAATGGGCGCCGCGTTTCAGCGGCGTGCAGTTGCTGGGCGCGCACGGCCAGGTCGTCGCCAGCGCCGACAAGAAGCTCGTTTCCGCGGTCAGCCAGGTGCGGCTGGCGCGGCCGGCTTTGCTGTCCAAGTGCGACGGCAACAACGCGCTGGCCAATGGCGACAACGAGCCCGCAGGGAAGAAGGAGCCGGTGCCTTCGCTGGCGGCGGGCGTGTTCGACGTCGAGGCGGTGACCTATCCGAAACTGCGCACCGGGGGTGAACTGGTGGAGCTGCGGGTGCGCGTGCCGGCGGGCAAGGTTGTCGTCTCTGCGATCAACTGAGGACGACGCTCGACAGGCGGCGCCGGTACGTCGCCACCGTCGGGTCGTCCGGCGGAATCTGCCCGTCCGCCACTTTCACCTTCGGCGGCTCGATCAGCTCCAGGATCGCGATGTAGGTCTTGCGCGCGAGGTCTTCGCTCCAGGCCTTGTCGCGCATCAGGATCTCCAGCAGTTCGTCCATCGCGGCCGTCCACTGCTGCTTCGCGAACAACCCGCGCGCCTTGTCGAAGCGCGCCTGGAAGTCGCGCTTGTTGGCGGCGATCCGGGCGTCGAGGTCGGCCGCCGGCTTGGCCGCCAGCGCATCCAACCAGCGCGCCAGGGCATCGATCTTGCGCGACACGCCGGCCTTGGCCGCCACCGGCTCGAAGGCGCGGCGCGCGTCGTCCTCGCGGCCGGCCAGCAGCAGCGCCTTGACGTAGTCGAAGCGGGCGTCGTCGTCGGCGGGGTCGGTGGCGACGGCGTGCTGCAGCATCTCCAGCCTGGCGGCCGGATCGAGCGGGCCGGCCTCCTCGGCGGCCTCTTCCTCCGGCTCGGCTTCCAGCGCCTGCACGTGCTTGTCGAGGAATTCGCGCACCTTGCCTTCGGGCAGCGCGCCCATGAAGCCGTCCACCGGCTGGCCGTTCTTCAGCAGGATCACGGTGGGGATGCTCTTGATGCCGAAGGCGCCCGCCAGCTGCTGCTCCTCGTCGGAGTTGATCTTCACCAGCTTGAAGCCGCCGCCATAGGCGGTTTCCAGCTTTTCCAGGATCGGGCCGATCGCCTTGCAGGGGCCGCACCAGGGGGCCCAGAAGTCCACCAGCACCGGCTGGCTCATGGAGGCGGCAATCACCTCCTGCTCGAAGTTCTCCAGCGTGACGTCGATCATTCCGGTTGCTCTTTGTTCAATTCGTAAAATAGGGCGATGAGTACAGTGTCCATCGGCGTCGTCATGGGTTCCAGCAGTGACTGGGACACCCTGCAGCATGCGGTGCAGATTCTCCAGGAATTCGGCATCGCGCATGAGGCCAGGGTGGTTTCCGCCCACCGCATGCCCGACGACATGTTCGCCTATGCCGAGGCGGCCGCCGCTCGCGGGCTGAAGGCGATCATCGCCGGCGCGGGCGGCGCCGCCCACCTGCCGGGCATGCTGGCCGCCAAGACCACGGTGCCCGTGCTGGGCGTGCCGGTGGCCAGCCGCCACCTGCAGGGCGTGGATTCGCTGCACAGCATCGTCCAGATGCCCAAGGGCATCCCGGTGGCCACCTTCGCCATCGGCGCAGCGGGCGCCGCCAACGCGGCGCTGTTCGCGGTGGCCATGCTGGCCAACGAGGACCCGGCCCTGCGCCAGAAACTGGACGACTTCCGCGCCCGCCAGACCGAGGCGGCGCGGGCGATGGAATTGCCTCCCAAGGCGGGCGCATGACGGTTTTACTGCCGGGCGCGACCCTGGGCGTGATGGGGGGCGGCCAGCTGGGCCGCATGTTCGTGCACGCCGCCCAGGCCATGGGCTACTTCACGGCCGTGCTCGATCCGGATGCCAGCAGCCCCGCCGGCCTCGTGAGCCATCACCACGTCCAGGCCGACTACCTCGACGAAATCGCGCTGGCCACGCTGTGCGGCCACAGCGACGCCATCACCACCGAATTCGAGAACGTGCCGGCCGCGGCGCTGGCCCAGCTCGCGCAGCACCGCTTCGTCGCGCCCGGCCCGGCCGCCGTTGCCATCGCGCAGGATCGCGCGCAGGAGAAGGCGCACTTCACCCGCTGCGGCGTGCCCTGCGCGCCGAATGCTTCCATCACCACCGAGGCCGAACTGGACGCGGTGCCCGATGCGCTGCTGCCCGGCATCCTGAAGACCGCGCGCCTGGGCTACGACGGCAAGGGCCAGGTGCGCGTGAAGACGCGCGCGGAGTTGCGCGCCGCCTGGGACGGCCTCAAGCGCGCGCCCTGCGTGCTCGAGAAGATGCTGCCGCTGGCCTTCGAGTGCTCGGTGGTGGTGGCGCGCGGCGCCGATGGTTCCATGGTCAACCTGCCGGTGCAGCGCAACCTGCATCGCGACGGCATCCTTGCCGTGACCGAGGTGTTCGAGGGCAATGTCGCACCCGCGCAGGCGCAGCAGGCCATCGCGGCCACGCGCGCCATCGCCGAAGGCCTGGGCTACGTGGGCGTGCTGTGCGTCGAGTTCTTCGGCCTGGCCGACGGCTCGCTGGTGGTCAACGAGATGGCCCCGCGTCCGCACAACAGCGGCCACTGGAGCCTGGACGGTTCGGACGTCTCGCAGTTCGAACTGCAGGTGCGCACCCTGGCCGGCCTGCCGCTGGTGCAGCCGCGCCAGCACAGCGCGTCCTTCATGCTCAACCTGCTCGGTGACCTGTGGTTCACCCGCGGCGCCACGGAAACCGCGCCCAACTGGGCCGCGGTCCTGGCGCTGCCCGGCGCCCACCTGCACCTGTACGGCAAGACGAGCGCGCGCCCTGGCCGCAAGATGGGCCACCTGACTGTCACCGGCGCCAGCGTCGAAGCTGCCCGCGCCACCGCCTCGCAGGCGGCCGCCTTGCTGGGCCTGCCCGCCTTCTGACCATGATCCGCGACGGCCGCGACCCCGCAGCGATCACGGAAGCCGCCCAGGTGCTGGCCGGCGGCGGCCTGGTCGCCTTCCCGACCGAGACCGTCTACGGCCTGGGCGCCAATGCGTCCGACGAACGCGCCGTGGCCGGCATCTTCGCGGCCAAGGGCCGGCCGAGCGATCATCCGCTGATCGTGCACGTGCCGGATGCGGCGGCGGCGGATCATTTCGCCCTGCGCGTGCCGCCGGTGGCGCGCAAGTTGATGAATGCCTTCTGGCCCGGCCCGCTGACGCTGATCCTGCCGCGCCGGCCCGAGGTCGGCGCCGCGGCCGCGGGAGGCCAGGACACCATCGGCCTGCGCTGCCCGGCGCATCCGGTGGCCCATGCGCTGCTGCTGGCCTGTGAGCAAGCGTCGCCGCCCGTGCATGGCGTCGCCGGCCCGAGCGCCAATCGCTTCGGCCGGGTCAGCCCCACGACCGCGCAGCACGTCGCTTCGGAATTCCCGTCCGACCTGTTCGTGCTCGATGGCGGCGCCACGCCGGTCGGCATCGAATCGGCCATCGTCGACTGCACCCGCGGCCTGCCGGTGCTGCTGCGCCCCGGCACCCTCACGCGCGAACAAATCGAGGCGGCCTGCGGCGAGCGCGTGCGGCTGCCCGACGAAGTGGCCGGCGCCGCGCCCCGCGCTTCCGGCACGCTGGAGTCGCACTACGCGCCCGATGCCAAGGTGCGCCTGATGGATGCGCGCAGCCTGCAGACGGCGCTGGACCTGCTGGGCCCGGATGCCAAGGCGATCGCCGTCTACGCCCGCAGCATCCTGCGCGGCAGCGCCGGCCAGATGCGCCGCATGCCCGACGATCCGGCCGAAGCGGCGCGCCAGCTGTTCGCGGTCCTGCGCGACTTCGACGCCACCGGCGTCAAGCTCATCTGGGTGGAAACGCCGCCCGACGCGCCCGAATGGGAAGGCGTGCGGGATCGCCTGCGGCGCGCATCCGCGGGTTAACCGGACGGTTACCCGGGCTCGTTAAACTCCCTGTTTCCCCTCAAGAGAGAAGATTCCATGGCTTCCAAGTTGTTGCGCCGCGCCTTGCTGCTGGCAGTCGGCGCCTCGGCCCTCGTGCTGGCTGCCTGCGGTGGCGGCACCGTCGAGTCCCAGTTCGAGCCCGCCCGCGTCGTCGCGTTCGGCGACGGCATGGCCGACCTCGGCCAGAACGGCAAGCGCTACACCATCAACGATGGCTCCACCGGCAACTGGACCGAAGTGGTTTCGCTCAGCTTCCTGCAGAACCTGACGGCGTCCAGCCTCGGCGGCCTGTCCTATGCCACCGGCAACGCCCGCGTCGTCGCCAAGCCCGATGCGGCCGGCAACGGCGCCACGCCGACGGTCAAGGAGCAGATCGACACCTTCCTCACCGGCCATGCGTTCACCACGAGCGACCTGGTCCTGGTGAGCGCCGGCGTGTCCGACGTCATCGTGCAGGGCAAGGCCGTGATCGATGGCACCCAGACCGAGGCCGCCGCGGTTGCCGCGGTGGAGCAGGCCGGCATCGACCTGGCCGGCCAGGTGCGGCGCATCGTGAACGCCGGCGCCAGCCACGTCGTCGTGGTCGGCAGCTACAACCTCGGCCGCTCGGTGTGGGCCTTCGAGACCAACCAGGCCAACCTGCTGCAGACGCTGTCGGGCCGCTTCAACGACAAGATGCTGGTGACGCTGGTCGACCTCGGCGCGAGCGTGCTGTACGTCGACTCGGCGCTGTACTTCAACCTGAGCACGTCGAGCCCCGCTTCCTATGGCATCACCGACGTGACGCACGCGATCTGCACCTCGGTGGACCCGGGCGTGGGCATCGGCACCGGCACCGGCCAGGTCAACTCCAACCTGTGCACCGGCGACACGCTGCTGACGGGTTCGGACCGCACCACCTACCTGTTCGCCGACCGCATCTATCCGACGCCGCGCGGGCAGCAGCTGTTCGGCGACTACGCGGCCAATCGCGTTCGCGATCGCTGGTGATGGGTTGAGCGGGGCAGCCGCGGTTCGGGCTGCGCCGCTCACCACGGCCTACGACGGACCGCACGGCAGCGTAGGCCGTGGTGAGCGCCAGCGAACCGCGGCTCACCCCCGCCGATAACGCAACTTCATTCCCAGGATCGTCCCCGCCAGCGCCAGCGTCACGCTGTTCGCCAGGACGATCGGCCACGCTCCCAGCATCACCCCGTAAGCCAGCCACAGCGCCACGCCCAGCGTGAACACGCTGTACATGCCCAGGGACACGCCACGGACGTCGCGCGTGCGGAAGGTCAGCCAGGCCTGCGGCAGGAAGCTGCAGGTCGTGAGGGCGGCGGCAAGGTAGCCGATCAGTTCGTGCATGGGCAAGGGCATGGCTTCAGGGTTGGCGCGCGGTCCATTCGATCAGTGCCTGGACGGCCGGCCGCACGGCGGACGAGCGCGCGTGGTTCGCCACGGCCACCAGGAGGTAGCGCCGGCCCTGCGCGCCGTGCACGTAGCCGGCATAGGCCGTCACGTCGTTGAGGCTGCCGGTCTTCAGGTGCGCGAGGCCGACGTTCTGGCGCACGCGGCGCAGGGTTCCGTCCAGGCCCAGCGCGGGCAGCGAGGCGACGAAGTCCGGCATCAGCGGCGAGGCCCAGGCCGCCTGCAGCAGCTGGCCGAGCTGGCGTGCCGTGATGCTTTCGCCGCGCGACAGGCCGGAGCCGTTGTCGGTGGTGGGCGGCTCGCCGCCGAAGCGTTCGCGCCACCAGTTGCGCAGCACCTCGCGCGAGCCCTCCCAGGTGCCGCTGCCGCGCTCGCGCAGGCTGAGCGTCAGGAACAGCTGCTGCGCCATCACGTTGTTGCTGTACTTGTTGATGTCGCGGATCACCTCGGCCAGCGGCGGCGAGCTCCATTCGAGCACCGGCTTCAGGCCCGCCGGCACGCGGCCGTCGCGCGCCTGGCCGGCGAGTTCGCCGCCCAGTTCGCGCCAGAGCGCCGCAACCGCCCGCGCGGCGTAGCTGGCCGGATCGGGATAGGCGATCTGCCAGGTCTTCTCGCCGCAGGCGGCCGGGAAGCTGCCGGCAAAGCGGAACTGCATCGGGTTGGAGAAGTCCGCGCGCAGGGCGGTGGGCCAGTCGCCGCAGTCGCCGTTGGCCAGCGGCACCGCCTGCGGCCACTGCACGCCGGCCAGGGCCGGTTCGGTGCGGATGCGGGCCTGGCCAGCCTGCGGCGTGATGGTCACCGCGACCGTCTTGAAGTTCACCAGCAGGGCGTCGGGCGAGGCGTTGTAGGGCTTGAGCGGCTCGCCGTCGAAGGCGGCCGGATCGCGCGCGGGGATGGCGAACGCGCTCCGATCGAGCACGATGTCGCCCGTGATGCGGCGGATGCCGAGTCCCTGCACCCGGCGCAGCAGCAGCCACAGGCGCTCGACCACCAGCTTGGGGTCGCCCTGGCCCTGCAGGTAGAGGTTGCCTTGCAGCACGCCCTCGCGCACCGGGCCATCCACGTAGACCGGCGTGCTCCAGGTGTAGGAGGGCCCGAGCAGCTCCAGCCCGGCAAAGGTCGTGGCCAGCTTGGCCACGGACGCCGGGTTGACCGGCACGTCGATGCGATGGGCGACCCGGGCCGGCCCGCCCTCGACCGGCGCCACCAGCACGGTGACGGCCTCCCGCGGCAGCTGGGCGGCGGCCAGCGCCTGCTCGAATTCGGGCGGCAGGCCTTGCGCGGCGGCGGCGTCGACCAACCCCGCGAACAGGAGGCAGGCCAGGCGGAGGGTCGCTCGTTGCATGGCGGCCATTATGGGTCGCGCATTCCTTCGATAATGCCGGGCTGCCCTGGAAACCGCGTGAAACTGCTTGCCTTCGACACCAGCACCGAGCTGCTCTCTATCGCCCTGTTGCCGGGCGCGGGCCGAGCCGTGCTGACGCACGACGGCGCGGGCGGCGCGCAGGCTTCGGCCGCGCTGATCCCGGCCATCGAGGGCCTGCTGGCCCGGGCCGGCTTGCAGCTGGCGCAGCTCGACGCCATCGCCTTCGGCCGCGGCCCGGGCTCCTTCACCGGCCTGCGCACGGCGGCCGCCGTCGCCCAGGGCCTGGGCTTCGGTTCCGGCGTGCCGGTGCTGGCGCTGGACACCTTGCTGGCGGTGGCCGAGGACGCGCACGCGCGCAGCGGCGCCACGCAGGTGCTGGCCGTGCTGGATGCCCGCATGGGCGAGGTCTACGCCGCCGCCTACCGCCGCCGCGCCGACGGCCAGTGGGACACCGAACAGCCGCCGCAGCTGGGCAAGCCCGAGGCCATTGCCCTGCCCCCCGGCTGGACCGTCGCCGGCAATGCCCTGGCCCTGTTCGGCGACCGCCTGCCGGCCGGCGCCGTGGCCGCCTTGCCCACGGCCGCGGCGCTGTTGCGCCTGGCGCCGGCGGCGGTGGCCTTGCATCCCGGTGCCGATGCCGCCCAGGCACTTCCGCTCTACATCCGGGACAAAGTGGCGCAAACTACCGAGGAGCGCGCCGCCGAGCGCGCCCGCAAGGAGATGAACCGCGGTCCCGCCGCGGGCCAGCCGCCATGAGCGCAGTGTTCAAGACCATGGAAGCGGGCTTCGAGCCCATGACCGAAGCCAACCTGGACGAGGTGGTGGCGATCGAACGCGCCGCCTACGCGCATCCCTGGACCCGCGGCAACTTCTCGGACTCGCTCAAGTCCGGCTACCAGGCGCAGCTGCTGCGCGGCGGCGAAACCCTGCTGGCCTACTTCGTGGCCATGAAGGGCGTGGACGAGGTGCACCTGCTGAACATCACCGTGGCGCCCTCCTTCCAGGGCCAGGGCTGGGGCCGGGTGATGCTGGACGCGCTGGCGATCTGGGCCCGCGGCCAGGGCGCCCAGTGGCTGTGGCTGGAAGTGCGCACCAGCAACACGCGCGCGCAGGAGGTCTACCTGCGCTACGGCTACCGCCGCGTGGGCGAGCGCAAGAACTACTACCCCGCCGACGGTGGAAGAGAAGACGCCATCGTCATGAGCTACAAGCTGTGAGCCTGGATCTCGACAAGCGCCAGCGCGCGATGCTGGAGGAGATGGGCATCCGGGTGTATTGGCCCGAAACGCCTGAAGCCGAACCGGAACCCGAACATGTTGCGCCGCCCGTGGCGCGCGCCGCGCCGGCCCCGGCGCCGGTGGCGCAGCAGCGCCCGGTCCCTGCAACGGCACCGGCACCGATGCGTACTCCGGGTCCCGCTGGCGCCGGTCTCTTCGGCGCCGGCGACGCGCAACCCGATTACCTGCTGCTGCTCGACCCGGCCACCGAGGACGAGGAGCGCCAGGGGCAGCCGGTGCTGGGCGATGCCGGCAAGCTCCTGGACAACATGCTGGCCGCCCTGGGCGTGAGCCGCAAGCGCAGCGTCTACCTGGCCTGCGTGCCGCGGTCCGGGCTCGAGGGCGTGGACGAACTGCTGCGGCAGCAGGTGGAGCAGCTGCGGCCCCGCGTCATCCTGGCGATGGGCCGCTTCGCGGTGCAAGGCCTGCTGCGCAGCGGGGAGCCGCCGGGTCGGCTGCGCGGACGGGCGCACGACTTCGCCGGGGTGCCGGTGGTGGTGACCTACCACCCGGCGTACCTGCTGCGCAACCAGGCAGACAAGGCGAATGCGTGGGCGGACCTGTGCCTGGCGCGGTCGCTGCTCGATTGATGGCGGGGTCGCTGGCGCGAACCCACCCTACGCAGGCGCGGTGCGCGGCGTGAACGCCGACGGCGCCAGCGTCCGCGCCGCGTAATCGATCCCGCTGAAGGCTGCATAGTCGGCCACGCTGCGCACGCGGCCCAGGCCATACACCCCGAGCGGCTCGCCGGCCACGAGCGCCGCCAGCCGCTGCTGCGAGCGCTGCTCCAGCGTCCACCAGCTTTCGCTGCGCTGCGCCTCGTGCGCCGCGTCCCAATGCATGGGCCGCGGCGGCGCGCCCGAGGCCGCATCGTTGTACAGGTGGTGCACCGGCAGCGCCGGCATGTGGAACAGGTCCCAGCCGTGCGTGTAGAGCCGCAGCGCCAGCGCCTGCTCTTCGCCGTGGAAGTAGAACCAGGGGTCGTACGGAAACTCGTAGGCGATGCGCCCCGGCGCGAACAGGCAGCCCGCGCCGAGGTGGAAGGCGGGCAGGGCCTGCGTGCTTTCGACCGGGTGCGCCTCGAACGGCAGCACGGGATGTTCGCGCGCGAACTGCGCGTCCGGCTTCAGCACGTGCGCGAGCACGCCGCTGGCCGTGATGGGGCGCCGCACCGCGCGATGGCCTTCGAAGGCAAAGGCGTTGGGGTAGGACGACAGGACCAGCCCGCGCGCCGGGGCGCCCAGGGCTTGCGCCTGCGCCACCAGCCGCAAGTCCCAGTCGGGGTCGAAGTCCATGTGCGAGTCGAGCTGCAGGAACCAGTCCTCGCCGTCGTACAGCGACATGGCCACGGCGCGCGCCCAGCAGGGGCCGCGGGCCTGGAGGGCATCGAAGCGCAGCTTGCTCACGCGCGCGCCACCGCCCGGAGGCGGGGCGGCGACCATGCCGGCCAGTGCCTGGTCGACGATGCCGAAATGCAGGCGCTCCGGATGGCGGGCGCACGCCACCGCGCGCCCCAGCGTGAAGGGCAGGACCGGGTCGCAGTAGGAGGCGATGCTGACGAAGATGCGCATGGACCGCTTTGGCCGCATGGTAGCAATGACGCGTCCGTGACATATGCCGCAGGCCGGCTCCCTCATTTGGCGGTGGCGCCGGTTTTCCCTCGTCCGGTTTATTGCGACAGATGTAACCCCGTGCTACCGTCGCCGGGGTGTGTAGTGCGCGCCGTGCCGCAAGGCCGGGAGTCGGCAGCGCCCAGTTCTCCCAACAACAAGACCAACGATCCCACGACGCGGCTGCAGCGCCTGCCGGTTCCGGCGCGCGCGGCCCGAGGAGCTCAGAGATGCCCAGGCTTGCCACTCGCGCCCCCCGTTCCGGCGCGCCGACGTACCACCCGGCGCTGGCCGGCTTCCGCCCCGCCGCCGCGGCGCTGGCGGTTGCCGCCGCGTTCACCTTCCCGTTCCCGCTGCGCGCGCAGCCGGTGGGCGGCCAGGCGGTCGCGGGCCAGGCCAGCTTCGTGCGCAACGGGGCCAACCTGCTGGTGACGACGCAGAACGCGGCGGGCAGCAACCACTCGGCGATCAACTGGCAAAGCTTCTCGGTGCCGCTGGGCAGCGTCACCCAGTTCAACCAGCCTTCGGCCACCAGCACTTCGATCAACCGCGTGCTCGGTCCGGATCCTTCCTCGATCTTCGGCACGCTGAGCTCCAACGGCCGCCTCGTGCTGGTCAACCCCGCGGGCATCGCGGTGGGCAAGGGCGCGGTGGTCGACACCGCGGGCTTCACCGCGTCCACGCTTCCCATGAGCGAAGCCGACGCGATCGCCGGCCGCCTGCGCTTTGCGGGCAATGGCGGCGCGCTGCAGGTGGACGGCTCCATCGTCGCCCGCAGCGGTGACGTCGTGCTGATCGCGCCGACAGTGCAGGCGGGCGCCGATGCCGTGGTGCAGGCGAACGGTTCCACGGTGCTGGCGGCGGGCCAGAAAGTGGAAATCACGGGCCGCGGGCTGGAAGGTATCCGGCTGGAAGTGCAGGCGCCGGAGAACCAGGCGGTCAACCTCGGCACGCTCAAGGGCGACGCCGTCGGCATCTTTGCCGGCACGCTGAAGCACAGCGGCATGGTGCAGGCGACGGCCGTGACCAGCGAAGGCGGCAAGGTGCTGCTGAAGGCGCAGGGCGACAACCTGGTCAGCGGCGCGGTGCAGGGCCGCAGCATCGACGTGCTCGGCGAGCGCGTGGGCCTGCTGGCCGGCGCGGCGATCGATGCGAGCGGCGCGCAGGGCGGCGGCCAGGTGCGCATCGGCGGCGACTACCAGGGCCAGAACCCGGACGTCCAGAACGCGAAGCGCACCTATGTCGACGCGCGGGCCACCATCAAGGCGGACGCGACGGAGCAAGGCAATGGCGGCCGCGTGATCGTGTGGTCGGACGAAGCCACGCGGATGCACGGGCAGATCAGCGCACGCGGCGGCGCGCAGGGCGGCGATGGCGGCTTCGTCGAAGTGTCGGGCAAGGATTTCCTCGCCTTCACCGGGCGCGCCGATACGCGCGCGCCGCAGGGCACGGCGGGCACGCTGCTGCTGGATCCGAACGACGTGGAGATCGTCGCGGCCGGGACGACGCTCACCAACCCGTCGCCGCAGTCGGGCGGCTATTTCGATGGCGGCGACGGCACGACGCAGATCGATGCCGGCGTGCTGGGCGCGCAGCTGGAAGCCAGCGACGTCCAGGTCACGACTTCCTACGGCAGCAACGGGCCGCTCGGTGGACAGATCCACCTCATGAACACGGCGGCCGTGAACTGGGGCACCGGCAATTCGCTGTCGCTGAACGCCGACAAGGGCATCGTCCTGGACGGCGCCATCTACGCACCCGCAGGCCAGCTGCACTTCGTCAGCCAGGTGGGCGACATCGTGCAGAACGCCGGCAGCACGATCACCGCGGCGACGCTCTACGCCGCCACCGGCGCCTACGGCAGCACCATCGGCAGCGAAGGCGGCCGGGTCCTGATGGACACCCCCGGCGCCTCCAACGCCATCGGCACCATCGCGGGCCACGCCTACGGTCCCGGCGCCGAATTCCGCTTCCAGAATGTCGGTGCGCTCACCATCGGCTCCGTGTCGACCTATTGGGGCGGCGGCAGCGGGATCACCGTGTACGACGGCCCCAATGCCGGCGCGATCGTGGTCGGTGCCGCCAGCGGCAACCTGACTGTCAATGCGAGCAGCTACGTGCAAGGCGGCACCGTGCAGCTGAAGGCTGCGGCGGGTGACCTGAACGTGGACGGCGCCTCGGTCTACGGGCAAGCGGGGGGCGTGTTCCTCGACGCGACCGGCAGCGTGAACGTCGGCCTCGCGAACTACTCGTACCTGCAGGGCTCCGGCGGCGGCACGGGCGGCGTGCGCATCAATGCCGGGGCCGACGTGAACTTCGGAACCTACGCCGGCACGGTCTACACGGCCCGCTCGCCGATCGACATCACCGCCGGCGGCAGCATCCTCGGCGGCGGCTACTTCTACTCCGGCGGATCGCCCGACGGCTGGGTCCATCTCACGGCCACCAACGGCAGCGCCAGCTTCAACACGATCAACTCCAACGGTTCGTATTCGGGCCTGCCGGCGGGACCCGTGCGGGTCGTGGCCAAGGGCGACGTCACCGGCAACACGATCTACGCCAATTCCAGCTACACCTACGACCCCCTGGCTCCGGCCGGGGGCGACGTGTGGGTGGAGTCCAGCCAGGGCAGCATCTCGCTGGGCTCCGTCTACGCAAGCGGCGCGAGCAACTATTCCTCGCTCGGCCCCGGCGGCGGCGGCGGCACGATCATGCTGCGCGCACTGGGCACGGGCGGCGAGATCCGCCTGGCCGGCAGCATCGACGCCTCGGGCGGCTACTCCTACCAGGACGGCGGGCAGGGCGGCACGATCACGATCCAGGCCGACGGAGTCGTGAGCGTGGGCGGCGGCCTGACCGTGAGCGGCGGCAGCACCAGCTACGGCGGCACCCCCGGCAATGGCGGCCGTGGCGGCGACATCGACGTGAGCTCGGCGAACGGCAGCGTCACGCTCTACAGCGCGGATGTGCGCGGGGGCTCGACCTCCATGACCGGCAACGGCGGCGACGGCGGCACGATCAGCCTGCGCGCGTTGGGAACCGGCGGCACGGTGACCGTGCAGAACACCATGTCCGCGCAGGGCGGCTACGCCTCCGATGGCGACGGCGGCAAGGGCGGCGCCGTGCAGGTGCAGACCGACGGCAACGCGCAGCTGACGCAGGTCGACGCGAGCGGCGGCAGCGGCGGTCCCGCCGCCACCGCCAAGGGCGGCGACGGCGGCACGCTGGAGGTCACGGCCAGCAACGGCGGCATCGCCTTCGGCACGATGAGCGGAAGCAGCATCGCCTCGTATGGCGGCGCCATGGTGAACGGCGGCAGCGGCACCTCGCTGGCGGCCGGTGGCCTGGGCGGCGCGATCACGCTGCAGGCGCAAGGCGGCGCGGTGCTCGTCACCGATGCCCTGCATGCGCAAGGCGGCGGTGCGCAAAACGGACCGGCCGGCAATGCGCGTACCGGCGGTGCCGGCAATGCGGTGACGATCAATGCGGCTGGCGGCATCGACGTCAACTACATCTACATCGACGGTGGATCGATGTACGCCGGCGCCGGCGGCCTGGGGGGCAAGGCGGTGCTGTCCTCCACGGGCGGCAATGTCCGCGTCGCCTATACGACCGCCGAAGGCAGCCAGGGCGGGGAAGTCCGCCTGACGGCAAGCGGCGGCAGCATTTCCGTGGACAACATCGACGTGACGGGCCGCTACGGCTACTCGACCCCCGGCGGCGAGGGCGGCACCATCGTGCTGAACGCAGCGGGCGACGTGAGCGCCGGCGGCACGCTCTACGCCAACGGGAGCGGCAGCGATTCCCTGCCTGCCGGCAAGGGCGGCACGATAGCCTTGACGGCCGGCGGCTCGGTGTTCCTGAACACCGTCTCGGCCTATGGCGGCTATGCCTATTCGGCGGCCGGCGGCGGCGCCGGCGGCACGATCCAGGTGCTTTCCACCGGGGGCGACGTCAACGCGAGCGGCAGCCTGGATGCCAGCGGCTCCTATGGCGGCAAGGGCGGCGCGGTGACCGTCACGGCCGATGCCGGCAACCTCTCCCTGCAGGGCGTGTCCGCGAGCGGTGGCTACACCAGCAGCGGCGTGTCGGGCGGCGACGGCGGCACGATCCTGCTGCGGGCGCCGGGCACCGGCGCGCTAGGCGGCAACATCACGGTGGCCGGCACGCTGGAGGCCAGCGGCGGCGGCACCTACGACGGCGGCACGGGCGGCAAGGGCGGCACCATCACCGTGCAGGCCGACAAGCAGATCCAGCTGGCGTGGGTGACCGCGCCCGGCGGCCATGTCAATGCCACCCTGGGTTCGGGCGGCGGCGGCACCGGCGGCACGGTGCTGCTGTCTTCTTCGACCGGCAACGTGGCCGTCAGCGAGACGATCAACGTCGTGGGCGGCAACGGCATTCCGGGCGGCACCGGCGGCAGCGTGCAGGTGCTGGCGCCGGCCGGGTCGGCCAGCCTGTACGACATCAACGCGCAAGGCGGCTCGAGCATGGCCGCGACCGCCACCGGCGGCACCGGCGGCACGGTGGATGTGCAGGCCGGCCAGGACATCAGCTTCTATTCCATGCAGGTGAATGGCGGCGACGCCTACTACTACGGCAGCAGTGGCAACGGCGGCCAGGGCGGCACCGTCCTGCTGCGCGCCGGCGGCCAGGTCACCGGTAACTACATCTACGCCTTCGGCGGCAATGGCGGCAACGGCCAGGTGGCCGGCGAAGGCGGGGGCGCCGGGGGCACCGGCGGCGTGATCACCGTAGAGGCGGGGGGCGGCGACCAGACCTTCGACAACCTCTCGCTGGCCGCCGGTGGCGGCAATGGCGGCTATGCGTTCTACGACACCCTCAGCCCCGCTGCCGGCGGCGCCGGCGGGGGCGGTGGCAGCGTGACCGTCAAGGCGACCGCCGGCAACCTCACCCTGCAGAACGTGGCGCTTGCCGCGAACGGCGGCATCGGCGGTTACGACAACACCGACTCCGCGTCGGCGGCCGACGGCCCCGGCGGCGGCGTCAAGGCGCAGGCCGCGGGCAACCTGGTCGTGGCCACCAGCCAGTTCACCGGCGGGGCCAGCTTCACCGGCATGGCGGGCGGCAACATCGACGTCCTCGGTGTCCTCGATACCGGTAGCGGGACGGCCACCCTGACCGCTGCCGCCACGGTGTCCCTGCAGAACGGGATCACCAGCGCTGCAGCTGGCGACGCCGTGGTCGTGGCCGCGAACAACATCGATGTGGGCGTGTCCGGCGCGATCAATACGGCCAACGGCCGCTGGCTGGTCTACCTGCCCGGCCTGGCCGGCAACAACTTCGGAACGCTGGCGTCCGACAACTACGCGCTGTGGGGACGCAGCTATACCGCGAACCCGCCCGGCACGATCGCCGAGACGGGCAACCGCTACCTGTTCGCAATGCAGCCGACGGTGGACATCGTCGCCAAGGCGAGCAGCAAGGTCTACGACGGCACGGCACTCAACTTCGACCTGGGCTTCACCAACTCGCCGCTGGTCGACGCGGCGGCCTACGGCAACGTGTTCCTGCAGGACGTCTTCACCGGCGCGCTGCAGGCGCCCGCGGCGAACAAGAACGTCGGCAGCTACGCGATCTCGCTGGGCACGCTGGGCGTGGCCGGCTACCTGGTGAGCTCGTTCACCGGCAACATAGCCAGCATCACGCCGCGCACGCTGACCGTGGGCGCGACGGCCGCCAACAAGGTCTACGACGGCACGACGGCCGCCGCCGTCACGGGCTTCACCGACAACCGCGTGGCCGGCGACGCGCTCACGCTGTCTTCCACTGCGGCCAACTTCGACACCAAGAACGTAGGCACGGCCAAGCCGGTGACCGTGGCAGGCCTGGGCATCACCGGAACGGATGCGGGCAACTACGTGCTGGCGAGCGGCAGCACGCTCACCAGTGCCGACATCACCCCGCGCACCTTGAACGTGGCTGCCACCGCAGCCAACAAGGTCTACGACGGCACGACGGTTGCGGCCGTCACGGGCTTCTCCGACGACCGTGTCGCCGGCGATGCCCTCACGCTGTCTGCGACTTCGGCCAGCTTCAACAACAAGAACGTGGGCGCCGCCAAGCCGGTGACGGTGGCGGGCCTTGGGGTGACGGGCACGGACGCGGGCAACTACGTCCTGGCCGCGCCGAGCACGGTCACCAGCGCCGACATCACGGCGCGGACGCTGAACGTCGCTGCGACCGCCGCGAACAAGGTCTACGACGGCACCACCGCGGCCACCGTGACCGGCTTCACCGACGACCGCGTGGCAGGCGACACGCTCACGCTGTCTTCCAGCGCGGCGAACTTCAACAACAAGAATGTCGGCACCGCGAAGCCCGTGACGGTGACGGGGCTGGGTGTCACCGGCACGGACGCCGGCAACTACGTGCTGGCCGGCGGCAGCACGCTGGCCAACGCCGACATCACCGCGCGCACGCTGACCGTGGGCGCGACGGCCGCGAACAAGGTCTACGACGGCACGACGGCAGCCACTGTCACCGGCTTCACCGACAACCGCGTGGCCGGCGATGCGCTCACGCTGTCTTCTGGCTCGGCCAGCTTCAACAACAAGAACGTCGGCACGGCCAAGCCGGTGACGGTCGCGGGTCTCGGCGTCAGCGGGACGGACGCCGGCAACTACGTGCTGGCCGGCACCAGCACGGTCACCAGTGCCGACATCACCGCGCGCACGCTGACCGTGGGTGCGACGGCGGCGAACAAGGTCTACGACGGCACGACGGCGGCCACCGTCACCGGCCTCACCGACAACCGCGTGCCCGGCGACACGCTCACGCTGTCTTCCTCCTCCGCCAGCTTCGACAACAAGAACGTCGGCACGGCCAAGCCGGTGACGGTGGCCGGCCTCGGCGTGACCGGCACGGATGCCGGCAACTACGTGCTGGCCGGCAGCAGCACGCTTGCCAGTGCCGACATCACCCCGCGCGCCCTGACCGTGTCCGCAACCGCGGCCAACAAGGTCTACGACGCCACCACCGCGGCCACCGTCTCGACCCTGAACGACAACCGGGTGGCGGGCGATACGTTGACCGTGTCCGCCGGCGCGGCCAGCTTCAACGACAAGAACGTCGGCACCGCCAAGCCGGTCAACGTCACCGGGCTGGCGCTCTCGGGCGCCGACGCCGGCAACTACACGCTGGCCAGCACGTCGGCCGCCAGCAGCGCGAACATCACGCCGCGCCCGCTGAACGTCGTGGCGAGCGCGCAGGACAAGGTGTACGACGCCACCACCGTGGCCGCGGTCACCACGACGGACGACCACATCGCCGGCGACGCCCTGACGGTGAAGGTGGGCGCCTCCAGTTTCTCCGACAAGAATGCGGGGCTCGACAAGACGGTGACCCTGGGCGCCATCGGCCTGACCGGCGCGGACGCCGGCAACTACATGCTGACCGGCGTGCCCACCACCAGCGTGGCCGACATCACCCAGCGTTCGCTCGTGATCGCCCTGAGCGCGCAGAACAAGGTCTACGACGCCACCACGGCAGCGACGGCCAGCGCCACGGACAACCACCTGGCGGGCGACTCGGTCGCCGTCGCGGTGGGCAGCGCCAACTTCAGCGACAAGAACGTGGGCACGGCCAAGACGGTGACCGCATCGGGGCTCACCTTGACCGGGGCCGACGCCGGCAACTACGCGCTGGCCGGCACGTCGGCCACCGCGACCGCCGACATCACCCCGCGGCCGCTGTCGGTGGCGGTGAGCGCGCAGAACAAGGAGTACGACGCCACGACCGCGGCCGTCGCCACGGCGTCGGACAACCGCATCGCGGGCGACGCCTTGACCGTCGGCATCGGCAGCGCCAGCTTCGCAGACAAGAACGTCGGCAGTGGCAAGGCGGTGAGCATAGTCGGCATCACCTTGTCCGGCGCGGATGCGGGCAACTACGCACTGGCCACCACCTCGGCCACCAGCAGTGCCAGCATCACGCCGGCGCCGGTGACGGTCGCGGCCGACAACCTGGCCAAGGCGCAGGGCACCGAGCTGGTGTTCGCGGGGACCGAGTTCTCCGCCAGCGGACTGAAGGGCGGCGAAAGCATCACCTCGGTGAGCCTGGCCAGCCCCGGAGCGCCCAGCGCGGCACCGGTGGGCGCGTATGCGATCACCCCGAGCGCGGCCGTCGGCGGCAACGGCTTCCTGGCCGGCAACTACACGGTGACCTACCTGAATGGGGCCTTGGGCGTGTTCTCGCCGGCGCAGCAGCCGGAGATCAACGGCCCGGTCGCGACCTTCGCGACCCTGTTCGTCGAGCAGGCCAAGGCGCAGGACACGCTGGACAAGAAGAAGACGGACATCGGCAAGGACGACATCGTCGTCACCGATACGCAGTGCAAGCCCTGAGCCTGCGCTGAGGGATCAGTAGCGCGGCAGGTCCGGGTGCTTCACCTGGCCGCCGCGCACCAGCATCTTCCCGTACTCGGCGCAGCGGTTCAGCGTCGGGATCACCTTGCCCGGGTTCAGCAGGCCCTGCGGGTCGAAGGCACGCTTCACGCCCAGCATTTGCTCGCGCTCCTCGGCGCTGAACTGCACGCACATCGAGTTGAGCTTCTCCACGCCGACGCCATGCTCGCCGGTGACCGTGCCGCCCATGGCGACGCTGGTCTCCAGGATGTCGGCGCCGAACAGTTCGCAGCGGTGCAACTGGTCGGCATCGTTGGCATCGAACAGGATCAGCGGATGCAGGTTGCCGTCGCCGGCATGGAAGACGTTCGCGCAGCGCAGCCCGTACTTCTTCTCCATCTGCTGGATCGCCAGCAGGATGTCGGCCAGCCGCTTGCGCGGGATGGTCGAGTCCATGCACATGTAGTCGGGGCTGATGCGGCCGGAGGCGGGGAAGGCGTTCTTGCGGCCGCTCCAGAAGCGCAGGCGCTCGGCCTCGTCGCGGCTCACGGCAATGGCGGTGGCGCCGGCGGCGCGCAGCACCTCGCTCATGCGGCCGATTTCCTCCTCGACCTCCTCCGGCGTGCCGTCGCTCTCGCACAGCAGGATGGCTTCGGCCGTGAGGTCGTAGCCGGCGTGGACGAAGTCCTCGACGGCCGCCGTCATCGGCTTGTCCATCATCTCCAGGCCGGCCGGAATGATGCCGGCGGCGATGACCGCGGCCACCGCGTCGCCGGCTTTGCGCACGTCGTCGAAGCTCGCCATGATGCAGCGCGCGAGCTGGGGCTTGGGCACCAGCTTCACGGTGACTTCGGTGATGACCGCCAGCATGCCTTCGCTGCCGACCATCACGGCCAGCAGGTCGTAGCCCGGGGTGTCGAGCGCGTCGCTGCCGAACTCCACCGGCTCGCCGGCCGCGGTGAAGCCGCGCACCTTCAGCACGTTATGCAGCGTCAGGCCGTACTTCAGGCAGTGCACGCCGCCCGAGTTCTCGGCGACGTTGCCGCCGATGGTGCAGGCGATCTGGCTGGAGGGGTCAGGGGCGTAGTACAGGCCGTGGCCGGCGGCGGCTTCGCTGATCGCGAGGTTGCGCACGCCGCATTGCACGACGGCCGTGCGCGCAACCGGATCGAGCTTCACGATGCGGTTGAACTTGGCGAGCGACAGGGTCACGCCCAGTGCATGCGGCATGGCGCCGCCCGACAGGCCCGTGCCGGCGCCGCGCGCCACCACCGGCACCTGCAGGGCGTGGCAGGCCTGCAGCACGCCTCGGACCTGGTCTTCGGTTTCCGGCAAGGCGACGACGAGCGGCCGCTGCCGATAGGCCGTAAGGCCGTCGCATTCGTAGGGCGTGGTGTCTTCGGCCTGGTAGAGCAGTGCGTGGTCCGGCAGCACGCGGCGCAGCGCGGCGACCACCTGGGCCTGGCGTTCGGCGCGCTGCAGGGTCTGGGGGTCGTGGGGGGCGTTCATGCCGTGATTGTGGAGCGGGCGCGCGCCGGTGAATTGAAAAAATTGCGGCGGGGGCGTGAATCGCCGCGGTTCGCCTGCGGGCTCACCACGGCCTACGTGACGACGAACACGCGGCGAAAGCCGGGGTTGCCACCCCGGCCTACGAGAGAGCTGCTTTGTAGGCCGGGGCGGCAACCCCGGCTCTCCCGTAGGCCGTGGTGAGCGGCGAAGCCCGAACCGCGGCCAGGCTAGACCATGGTCACCGGCATATGCCCCGTATCCCGCGCATGCGGCTCCATGTGGTGCACCACGCGGTTGGAGCGCTCCAGCATCAGGTCCAGCGTGCGGTCCAGCCGCCGCATCAGCTGATGCTCGTCGGCCACCGCGTCCTCGCCCAGCTGGATCGCGCCATCGGGCGCCGACGCGGTCACCACGCGGAAGCGCAGGCTCAGGTCGCGCGGCAACTGCGGGACTTCCTCCAGCCCGCGCGCCACGATGTGCTGGGCCAGCAGCCGGCGCCGGTCCTCGGACTGCGAGCCTTCGGTCAGCACGGTGAAGCGGGTGTCGGCCGTGCGGCAGACCGTATCCACGTCGCGCACGACCGCGGACAGGCGCGAGGCGGCCACCACCAGCGCGCGGTCGCCGGCTTCGCGGCCTTCGCGCGCGACGATGTCGCCGTGGTTGCTCAATTCCACCATCAGCACCGAGCAGCGCTGCCCGGTACGGCGCGCGCGCCGCAGCGCGTCCTGCAGCCGCAGGCGCAGCACGGGCGCGATCGCCAGGCCGGTGAGCGGGTCGGTGCTGTCGAGGGCGCGCGTGCGCACGCGGCTCTCGCTGAAGTCCTTGGCGCGCGAGTGCAGGATCCACAGCAGCAGCGGAATCTCGATGGCGGACCCGATCAGCACCGCGTACTGCGTCACCCAGCTGTCCGGCAGCACGCCGGCGGCGCGCAATGCGGGGAAGGGATAGGCCAGGTGCACCGGCAGAAACCCCAGCAGCAGCCAGCCGGAATAGCGCTCGCCCTTGCGCCAGGACCAGAAGCACAGGCCGATGCTCACCGCCACGGAGCACAGGCCGTAGAGGTTCAGCAGCGCATAGGCGACCGGTCCGCGCGCGACCAGGTAGGCGAGCGCCAGCGCCACGCCCGCCACGGAGAACAGCTGCGCAAAGCGGTCGACGCGGCGGTTGTGGCGCTGCAGCGCCGTCGCTTCGCGCACGAACCAGATGCCCGCCGCCACCATCGGCAGCATGAACAGCGCCGGCGCCGCGTCGTTGATGGCCGCCGAATCGCGCCAGAGCAGCACGCCGCCCAGGCCCGTGAAGGCCAGCTGGAACAGCAGCATGAAGGCGACGTAGCAGCAGTACGCGTGGAAGACGCGGTCGCCGTACAGGCGCCCGTGCATCGCGCCGACCACGAACACCAGCAAGCCGAAGCCCAGGTAGCCGCCCACCAGCAGGTAGGTCCACTGGCGCCGGAACTGCAGGCCGTCATCGGTGATCAGTTCGACGAAGGGGCTGCTGGGAGCGGGCTGGTTGGCGATGCGCAGCCAGACCGCGGACGGCTCGCTGGGTTGCACCGTGAACAACGGCGAGAAGTGCGGATGCGCCCACCGCGCCACGGGGATGTGGTCGCCCGCCCGCTGCTCCCGCCAGGCGCCGGCGGCGCTCTGCGTGAACAGGCTGGCGTTGTCGATGAAGGGGGAGCCGGGCAGCAGCAGGTACCAGCGATGCGCCGCATCCAGCGCCGGAACCTCGAAGCGCATCCACAGCGCACCGGCGCCGAGCTGGAAGGCCCGGTGCCTGTCCATGGGTTGCAGGCTGGCCGCGCCATGCAGCACGTCGGCTATGCCGGCCTGTCCGGTCGGGTCGACCCAGTACTGGCCTTGCAGCGTGATGTCGCCTTCGCCGGCAACGGCCGCATGGGCGCCGGCCGCAGCGGCCAGCAGGAACAACAGAGCGAACGCGCGCAGGAGCAAGGACTTCACTGGCCGGTACTCTCCAGGCGCTTGCGCAGCCACTCGGAAAAGGCGGCGCACTCCCAGCGATCCAGCGTGCCCGTGCGCCAGCACAGGTAGTGCGCGTGCGGGCTGGCCACGTTGCGCGCCGAGAGCCGCACCAGGGTGCCGTTGTCCAGCCAGGGCTGGCCCAGCTTCAGGCGCACCAGCGCCACGCCGAGCCCTTGCGCGGCCGCGTCGCACAGCAGGCCGATGTCGTTGAAGGACGAGCCCTCGGGTTCGGGAACATCCAGCCCGTGCGCGGCGAACCAGGTGCGCCAGGGCTCCAGCGGGCTGCGGATCAACTTGGCGGCCAGCAGGTCCTGCGCCGATTCGATGGGCCCGTGCTCACGCAGGAAGGCGGGCGAGGCCAGCGGCGTCACTTCGTCCGTGAGAAGGCAAACGTGTTCGACGTCCGCGTAGCGGCCCGAGCCGAAGCGGATGGTGAGGTCGGCGTCTTCCGCCACCACGTCCAGCAGCGGAATGGTGACCTGCAGCGTGAGGTCGATTTCGGGATAGGCCTCGATGAAGCCGCGCAGCCGCGGCATCAGGATGGAACGCGCGAAGGTCGGCGTCACCGCGACCCGCAGCTTGCGCTTGCCGGCCGCCTCGCGCCCGGGAAAGCGCCCCAGCACCGCCAGCCCTTCCCGCACGTGCGCCAGGTATTCGCTGCCTTCAGTGGTGAGCGAGAAGTCCGCACGGCCGAAGAGGCGGGTGCCGATCACCTCTTCCAGCTGGCGCACGCGGTGGCTCACCGCGCTGGGCGTCACGAACAGCTCCTCGGCGGCCAGCGTCACGGAGCGCAGCCGCGCGAGCGCCTCGAAGGTCAGGAGGCACTGGATCGGCGGGATGCGCGCCGCGCTCATGTCAACGGAAGATGACGGTCTTGTGCCCGTTCAGCAGCACGCGATGCTCGCTGTGCCACTTGACCGCGCGCGCGAGCACCTGCGCTTCCGTGTCGCGGCCGGTGGCGGTGAGGTCTTCCACCGTGTAGCCGTGGTCCACGCGGGCCACGTCCTGCTCGATGATCGGGCCCTCGTCGAGGTCCGCCGTCACGTAGTGCGCGGTGGCGCCGATCAGCTTCACGCCGCGTTCGTGCGCCTGGTAGTAGGGCTTGGCGCCCTTGAAGCTGGGAAGGAAGCTGTGGTGGATGTTGATCGCCCGGCCGGACAGCTTGCGGCACAGGTCGTCCGACAGGATCTGCATGTAGCGCGCCAGCACCACCAGCTCCGCACCTTCCGATTCGATCACCTCGTACTGGCGGGCCTCGGCCTGCGCCTTGGTAGCGGCGGTCACCGGGATGTGGTGGAAGGGAATGTTGTAGCTGGCCGCCAGCTGGTAGAACTCGCGGTGGTTCGACGTGATGGCGCGGATGTCCAGGTTCAGCAGGCCGCTCTTCCAGCGGAACAGCAGGTCGTTGAGGCAGTGGCCTTCCTTGCTCACCGCGATCACCGTCTTCATCGGCTGGTCGCCGGCATGCAGCTTCCAGTCCATCCTGAAGGGCTCGGCGAACATCTTCAGCTGGGTGCTCAGGTCGTCGCGCGTCAGCTGGCCGCAGGCGAAACGCACGCGCATGAAGAACAGGCCCGTGTCGTGGTCGTTGTACTGCGCGGCTTCCTCGATGTTGCCGCCCCGCTCCAGCAGGAACCCCGAGACGGCGTGGACGATGCCCGGGCGGTCCGGGCAGGACAGGGTGAGGATGTAGGCTTGGGACATAACGTTGCCATTGTCGCAGGGCGTCGTTGACCCGCCCCGGCCGGCCCGGGCATCATGGCCGGACACATCACGACAAGCGGAGGACACCATGGATCGACGCCATTTTTCCTGCGGGCTGGCCGGCTTGCTGCTGGCGGCGCGTGCGCAGGCCCAGGGCCTGGCGGGCATCAGCGACCTGGACGCGAGCAAGGGCCTGAAAGGTGCGCTGGAGACCGGCGCGCTGGCCGCGGTCAAGCTGCTCGGGCGGCCCGACGGTTTCCTGGGCAATCCGCAGGTGCGCATCCCGCTGCCCGGCTACCTGAAGGACGCGGCCAAGCTGCTCAGCGCCATCGGCCAGAAGAGGCAGGTGCAGGAGCTGGAGACGGCGATGAACCGCGCCGCCGAGAACGCGGTGCCGATGGCGAAAGACCTGCTGGTGAAGGCGGTCAAGACCATGAGCGTGACCGACGCCAAGCAGATCCTCTCCGGCGGCGACACCTCCGTCACCGACTTCTTCGCCGGCAAGACGCGCGCGCCGCTGTCCACGCAGTTCCTGCCCGTGGTCAAGCAGCAGACGTCCAAGGTGGACCTGGCCGCCAAGTACGACGCCATCGCCGGCAAGGCCGCGGGCATGGGCCTGGTGAAGCAGGAGGATGCGAGCGTCGACCACTACGTCACGCGCAAGGCGCTCGACGGCCTGTACTTCATGATCGGCGAAGAGGAGAAGAAGATCCGCCGCGACCCGGTGGGCACGGGCAGCGCCCTGCTGGGGAAAGTGTTCGGCGCGCTGAAGTAGCAAAATAGCCTTTCGTTCCGGAGTAATCCCCATGGCCTTCAACGACTTCAACATGGACAGCCACTGGCTGCCCTTCACGCCCAACCGCGACTTCAAGCGCCAGCCGCGCGTCTTCACCGCCGCCGACGGCATGATGTTCACCACCCACGATGGCAAGCAGGTCATCGACGGCATCTCCAGCCTGTGGTGCGTGGGCGCGGGCCACAACCGCAAGCCCATCAACGAAGCGATCAAGAAGCAGCTCGACACGCTGGACTACGCCACCGCCTTCCAGGCCAGCAACGACCAGGCTTTCCTCGCGGCGGAGAAGATTGCGGCGATGGCGCCGGGCGACCTGAACAAGGTGCTGTTCTGCAACTCGGGCTCGGAAGCGGCGGACACTTCGCTGAAGGTCGCACTGGCCTACCACCGCGCGCGCGGCGAGGGCCACCGCAACGTCTTCATCGGCCGCGAGCGCGGCTACCACGGCGTGGGCTTCGGCGGCATGAGCGTCGGCGGCATCCCGGGCAACCGCAAGGTGTTCGGCAGCGCCTTCCTGCCGCGCGTGGACCACATGCGCTTCACCCACGACCCGGTGAACAACGCCTACATCCACAACCAGGAGCCGGTGTTCGGCGAGGACCTGCTGCTGGAGCTGGAGCAGCGCATCCTGCCGCTGCACGATCCGAGCAACGTGGCGGCGATCATCGTCGAGCCGGTCGCGGGGTCGGCCGGCTGGTACCTGCCGCCCAAGGGCTACCTGAAGCGCCTGCGCGAGATCTGCGACAAGCACGGCATCCTGCTGATCTTCGACGAGGTGATCACCGGCTTCGGCCGCATGGGCACCAACTTCGCCGCCGACTACTACGGCGTGGTGCCGGACATGCTGAACTTCGCCAAGTGCGTCACCAACGGCGTGATCCCGCTGGGCGGCGTGATCTGCCGCGACAAGCTGTACGACGCGATGATGAAGACCGACACGCCGCAGCACGTGGTGGAGTTCTTCCACGGCTACACCTACTCGGGCCACCCGGTGGCCTGCGCCGCCGCCATCGCCACGCTGGACATCTACCAGAAGGAAGGCCTGTTTCAGCGCGCCGGCGAGATGGGCAAGGTGCTGGGCGATGCCTTCCACTCCACCTTCAAGGGCCTGCCGAACGTGATCGGCATCCGCAGCCTGGGCCTGGCCGCGGCGGTGGAACTGGCGCCCATTGCCGGTTCACCGGGCAAGCGGGCCTACGAGATCTTCCTGGACTGCTTCCAGAAAGGCGCGCTGGTGCGGCCCGCGGGCGACGTGCTGGTGATCGCGCCGCCCTACATCGTGGAGAAGCAGCACATCGACAAGCTGGTGAACACGCTGGCGGATGCGGTGAAGGCGCACGCCTGATCGACGTCATCCCCGCGCAGGCGGGGAGCCAGGGCGCCCTGGATTCCCGCCTGCGCGGGAATGACGTGAACGCAGTGCCTCGCAATGATCCACGCCGCTGGGCTCCGGCGGCAACACGACCGGCCGCGCTTGCACGCCGGGCGGCAGGTGCACCGGCACGCCCAGTTCCGGCTCGACGTGCCCTGCGCCGGCCAGCAGCACCACCACCTTCCCCGGCGCAACCGCGGACGCCACCGTCTGCGCCATCGCGACGTCACGCGCGATCTGGATGCGCGTCATCGGCTGGATCTGGCTTTCGGGCAGCAGCTCGCAGTGGCCGAGGCGGATCGCCTGCTGCTGCGCCTTCAAGGCCGGCCCGGGTAGCAGGCGATCGAGCGCGGCATCGCGCATCGCCTGCATCTGTTCGGCGCGCGGCAGGTTGGCCCCCAGCACCGGCGCGCCGGCCCGTACCGCCTCCATGATCGCGGGCCGGTAACGGTCCCAGGGCCAGGCCTGCTGGCTCCAGCGCAAGGCCGCCTGGACCTCGGCCTCGCTGGCGTTGCGCGGCAGCGAAGCCGTGCTGGTCCCGCGTTCCGCCATCTCGAGCGCGAGCGCGCCCAGCTGGCCGCGCGCGGCGAGGGACGCCACCCAGCGCTGCTGCAGATCGCGGTGCCCTTGCGCGTCGTGCTGCTCTCCCAGCAACACCACGTCGGCGCCGCGCGGGTCGGGCAGCGAAGCGGCGCAACCCGCCAGCATCAGCAAGACGACAAGGAAGGCCTGGCGCATGGACCGATACTAAGCGCTGAGCCATGCCCGCCTTCCTGCGCAACGTCGCCACCCTCGCCCTGGCGCTCGCCGCCGCCCTGCTCTGCGTCTGGCTGCACACGCCCATCCCGTGGATGATCGGGCCGCTGCTGGCCGTCTCCATCGCTTCCATCTGCAACGCGCCCACCTGCAGCTGGCCGCCGCTGCGCAACGCGGCCCAGTGGGCCATCGGCGGCGCGCTGGGGCTTTACTTCACGCCGCAGGTGACGGCACTGGTGGCCAGCCTCTGGTGGGCCATCGTGCTGGCGGTCGCGTGGGCGCTGGCTCTGGGCTGGTTGTTCGGCGCCTGGCTGCACGGTCGCTACGCGAAGGCCATGAACGTCGGGCCGCGCGAACAGCGCGCCACCAGCTACTTCTCGGGCTCCATCGGCGGCGCTTCGGAAATGACGCTGCTCGCCGAGCGCGAAGGGGCGCGCAGCGACCTCGTGGCGGCAGCCCACAGCGTGCGCATCCTGATCGTGACGCTCCTGGTGCCGTTTGCCTTCACCCTGACCGGGCTGCACGGCTCCGATGCGACCTTGCCCGGGCCGCGCACCGTCGAGCCACTGGGCTCGCCCTGCTGGGCGTGCTGTGTGCCGCCGGCGGCTGGCTGATGCAGCGCGCCGGCCGCGCCAATCCCTGGTTCATGGGTTCGCTGGCGGTGGCGATGGTCCTGACGGCGAGCGGAATCGAGCTGTCAGCCGTGCCGCGGCCCATCAGCAATGCGGCGCAGCTGCTCATCGGCGTGAACCTGGGTGTTCGGTTCCAGCGCCAATTCGTGCGCGCGGCGCCGAGCTGGCTGCTGGGCGTGGCGGCGGGGACCTTGGGAATGGTGCTGCTGTGCGCGGCGTTCGCGCTGCTGCTGGCCTGGGGGACGGGGCTCAACCTCGGGACGTTGATCCTGGGCACGTCGCCCGGCGGTATTGCCGAGATGGCCATCACGGCCCGTGCGCTCCAGCTGGGGGTGCCGGTGGTGACCGCGTTCCAGGTCTGCCGGCTGGTGGCGGTGCTCGTGCTGGTCGAGCCGCTTTATCGCTGGGCTTACCGCTGAGAAAGTTGGGTCCGCTGGCGCGGACCCACCCTGCAAGATCAGTGAATGACGAGCGGGTTCTGGGCCAGCTCGGCATAGCCGTCGAGCGTGGCTTCGACCTCTTCCTGGGTGGGCGTGTTCAGCTGCCAGGCGTTGATCTGCTTCTGGAAAGCGTCGGCCCAGGTACCGTCGAGGTAGACCTCCTTGTTGGAGCGCTTGTCGACGATCTCGAACCCGTGGCGCACGGCGCGCGGGTGCACTTCCCCCTCGCCGGGCTCGTTGGCCTGCAGGTGCACCACGACGAAGGAATCGGAGTCATAAAGCATTTGCATAGTCTTTTGTCCCTTATGCCAGAAGCTGGCTGCGAGGGGCTCCGATTCAAGCAGGTTTGCTGTCCCTTAACTGTCGTCGTTCCCGCTCCGGCTGACCGGATTGGCCATGGAGCAAAGATAGGTGCCGGGCCTCTCAACCTTTGTCGGTAGAGGACCACCGCTGGTCCACCGTATCCCCATTGGGATTCGTCAGACGGATGCGTACGGGGGCGTAGTCCAGCCGGGGCGCGAGCCACAGCTCCACCTTCTGGTCATATTCACGCCTTGGCAGCCGCTGCAGCTTGAGCGCGCGCACGGCGCCACCGGGAAGCACCAGGTCTTCCTCGCGTTCGACGCTGAAGATCCAGGTCTCGGCTTCGCGCACGCTGGCCGTCGCGATCGCCACCTGCGTGCCCGGCGGATAGCTCGCGGGCTGCGCCGCAACCAGTGCCGCCAGCTGCAGCACCACGCTCAAGCGGTCCTGCGCGCCGGCGGCGAGCGGGGCATCGGGCTGGTTGTTGGAAAAGGTGATGCGGCCCCGCTCGCGATCGAAATGCGCGGCCTGCTCGCTGCGGCTCTTGTCCCAGAAGTGCAGCGGCTCCAGGCCCTGCGGCGTGATGCGTCCTTCGCTGCGCTGGCGGCGGGTTCCGAGCAGCGGGCTGCGCGCTTCCAGCTGCAGCTCGTACTGCTTGCCATCGTGGCGCCAGGCCAGTTCGCCTTCGCCTTGCAGCGGCACGCCGCGATAGGTGGCGGTGACCTCGTACTTGAGGCGCACCGGCGCCGGCACTTGCGCGCCTTGCAGGACCGGGTTGGCGGGCTGCGCGACGGCGACCTGCGTCACTTCCTCCGGCTGCGGTGCGGGCGCCGCCAGCGGGATCGGCATCGCGCGCGGGACCTCGCTGCGCGGGCGCGGCGGTGTGGGCCGGGGTGGCGGCGGCGCTTCGGCCACCACCGCAACGGCGGCCGGCACCGGTGGCTCCGGCGGCGTGATGCTGCGGGTCGTGAAGCGAAGCAGCTCCGGGGCTTGCAAGGGCAAGGGCGAGGGTGCTTCGAGCAACAGCAGGTGCGCGGCGAGCACGCCCGCAGCCAGCAGCGCCAGCCGTCCCGTGGGCGCGGCCGGCGCGGGGTTCATCCCCGGTAACCCAGGTCGCTGGACAACTGTGCGGCGGCGGTCCGCAAGGGCTTGTCGACCGCGCCGCCCCACTCCGCGTCGAAGCTGCCCGCGGGCCCGAGCGCCACCATGCCCAGGGCCATGTGGCCATCCGAGTCGAACACCGGCACGCAGAAGCCGACGATGCCGGGCAGCAGCGTGTCGACCACGCGCGAGGCGCCGCGCTTGCGCACTTCGTCGAGCAAGGCGCGCACTTCCGCGAGCGTGCCGGGCACGTCGGACCGGCCCTGCTTCTGCGCGCGCGCCATCTCTTCCTTCAGCATGCCGGCAATCGCTTCCTTGGGGGCGTAGGCGGCAAAGCATAGGCCGGTGGCCGACGACAGCAAGGGCATGACGTCACCGAGACGCAGGTTCACGGTCACCGCCTGCGGCGATTCTTCCCAGTGCACGATGGTCGGCCCGTGGTTGCCCCAGACGGCGAGCGCCAGCGTGTGGCCGATGTCCTCCATCAGCAGCGCCACGCGTTCGCGCGCGAGCTTGACGGCATCCAGCCGCGACAGCGAGGCCAGTCCCAGCTTGAGCGCCGCGGGGCCGAGGTCGTAGCGCGTGCTGGCGCCGTCCTGCACCACCAGCTGCAGGCGCTGGAAGCTCACGAGGTAGCGGTGCGCCTTGGCGGCGCTCATGTTGGCGGCCTTGGCCAGGTCGCGCAGCATGAGCGGGCCGGGCGCTTCGCCCAGGGCCTGCAGCAGGCCGAAACCCACCTCCACCGACTGGATGCCGGCGCGTTCCTTCATGCGCGGGCGTCTCCGCTAGAATTACGTTTAGGTAAATTCATTTCACAATGCGTAATGTCCGCCGGACTCTAGCGCATTGCCATCCGAAGGGCAAATCGATGAAGCTTGCGACCTACCGCGACGGATCGCGCGACGGACAGCTGGTGGTGGTCTCGCGCGACCTGGCCACCGCCCACTATGCCACCGGCATTGCGGCGAAGCTGCAGCAGGTGCTGGACGACTGGAACTTCCTGTCGCCGCAGCTGCAGGACCTGTACGAGACGCTGAACCAGGGCAAGGCCCGCCACGCCTTCCCCTTCGATCCGGCGCAGTGCATGGCGCCGCTGCCGCGCGCCTACCAGTGGGCCGACGGCTCGGCGTACATCAACCACGTGGAGCTGGTGCGCGCGGCGCGCAACGCCGAAGTGCCGAAGAGCTTCTACGAGGATCCGCTGATGTACCAGGGCGGCAGCGACGACTTCCTCGGTCCGCAGGAAGAGGCGCGCTTCCTCAGCGAGGAGTGGGGCATCGACTTCGAGGCGGAGGTGGCCGTCGTCACCGGCGACGTGCCGATGGGCGCGGGTCCGGACCAGGCGCTGGACGGCGTGCGCCTGCTGATGATCGCCAACGACTGGAGCCTGCGCAACCTGATCCCCAACGAGCTGGCCAAGGGCTTCGGCTTCTTCCAGAGCAAGCCGGCGACGGCCTTCAGCCCGGTGGCGGTGACGCCCGACGAACTGGGCGACGCCTGGGCCAAGGGCCGCGTCAACCTGGTGCTGCAAAGCGCGTGGAACGGCCGCAAGGTCGGCATGTGCGATGCGGGGCCCGACATGACCTTCCACTTCGGCCAGCTGATCGCGCACGTCGCCAAGACGCGCAACGTGCGCGCGGGCAGCATCATCGGCTCCGGCACGGTGAGCAACAAGGGCGTGACCGACGCCAAGGGCAAGACCGACTGGCCCAAGGGCTACAGCTGCATCGCCGAGAAGCGCGCCATCGAGACCATCCAGGACGGCAAGCCTTCCACCGAATTCATGCGCTTCGGCGACACGATCCGCATCGAGATGAAGGGCAAGGACGGCCAGAGCATCTTCGGCGCCATCGAACAAAAAGTGACCAACGGACAATGATGAAGAGACGCAATTTCCTGGCGGCATCGGCTGCCGCCCTTGCCGCGCCGGCCTCGATGGCGCAATCGAACTGGCCCGAGCAGCCGATCCGCTGGGTCGTGCCTTATCCCGCGGGCGGCGGCACCGACGTGATCGCCCGCACGCTGGCCGAAGCGCTGCGGCCCGCACTGGGCCAGCAGGTGCTGGTGGACAACCGCCCCGGCGCGGCCACCAACATCGGCGGCGACCTGGTGGCGCATGCCAAGCCGGACGGCCTCACCGTGCTGTCGGCCGACAACGCCATCCTGGCCTTCAACGAACACCTGTTCGGCAAGCTGCCCTTCGATCCCGAGAAGGACTTCAGCTACCTCGGCGCGATCGGCCGCTTCCCGCTGGCGCTGGTGGTGAAGCCCGACTTCCCGGCGAAGACCCTGCAGGAGTTCGTGGCCTACGTGAAGGCGCGTCCCGGCCAGGTCAACTACGCGTCGCCCGGCAACGGTTCGCCGCACCACCTGGCGATGGAGCTGTTCAAGAACAAGACCGGCACCTTCATCACCCACATCCCGTACCGCGGCATGGCGCCCGCGCTGCAGGACGTGATGGGCGGCCAGGTGCCTTGCATGTTCCTGGACCTGGCCGGCGGCCTGCCGGTGATGCAGTCGGGCAAGGTCCGCGTGCTGGCGATCGGCTCGGCCAAGCGCGCGGCTTCGTTGCCGAACGTGCCGACGCTGGCGGAAGCGGGCGTCGCCGGCGTCGAGGTCTACGCTTTCCAGGGCGTGCTGGGTCCCGCGGGCTTGCCGGACGCCATCGTCACCCGCTTCAACGGCGAGTTGAACAAGGCCTTGGCGAGCGCCGCGGTGCAGAAGCGCGCCGCCGATTTCGGCATGGAAATGCTGCCGGGCACGCCCGCGCAGTTCAAGGCCATGGCCCGCGCGGAGTCCAGGCGCTGGGGCGCGATCATCAAGGCGGCGGGCGTCAAGCTGGATTGATCTCCGCGATCCCCGCGCAGGCGGGGACCGAAGGCTTCATCAACCCGGCAGCAGCACGTGGTCCACGACGTGGATCACGCCGTTCGACTGGTACACGTCGCTCGTCGTCACCATCGCCGAGCCGCCCTTGGCGTCCGACACGATGACGTCGTTGCCGCGCATGCTCGCGGTCAGGGTGCCGCCGCTCGCGGTCTTCAGCGTGGCCTTGCCGCCGCCGGCCTTGATCGCCTCGGTGAGCGCCATCGCGTCCCAGCGTCCCGGCACCACGTGGTAGGTCAGCACCGTGGTCAGCGTGCCCTTGTTCTCCGGCTTGAGCAGCGTGTCGACCGTGCCGGCCGGCAACATCGCGAACGCGCTGTTGGTCGGCGCGAACACGGTGAACGGGCCGGCGCTCTTCAGCGTGTCGACCAGGCCCGCGGCCTTGACCGCGGCGACGAGCGTCGTGTGGTCCTTCGAGTTGACGGCGTTGTCGACGATGTCCTTGCTCGGGTACATCGGTGCGCCGCCCACGGTCTTGGGTGCGGCCGATGCGCCCATGGTCGTGGTCGCCGGCATGCCGGTGTAGTCGACCGGCATGCCGCGGCCGTAGCCGTCGGCCAGCGCGGAGCCGCCGGCGGCGGCGAGAAGCAGGGCGGCGGAGGCCGCGATCAGATTGCGTTGCATGAGTTTCCCCTTGGTGTTGAGGCGGGTTTCGTGTCCCGCCCTACCAATACGCAAAGGGCCTCAGCCTGGATTCACAGGCGCAGCCAGGACGTGCCTTTTTCTTCCGCCTGCGCCTGCCGCAGCGCTTCCAGGTAGGTGTCGCACCACCAGTGCACGTCGAAGCGCTTGATGGTCTTCATCATCGCGCCATGGCGGCTGCGCCTTTCGTCCAGCGGCATCTGCAGCGCCAGCCCGATGGCGGCCGCCGTGCCCTCGCGGTCGTAGGGATTGACCAGCAGCGCTTCCTTCAATTGCTCCGCGGCGCCGGCAAAGCGCGACAGCACCAGCACGCCCGGATCTTCCGGGTCCTGCGCGGTGAGGTATTCCTTGGCGACGAGGTTCATGCCGTCGCGCAGCGGCGTGACCAGCGCGACGCGGCTGGCGCGGTACAGCCCCGGCAGGCGCGCGCGCGCCACCGTGCGGTGGATGTAGCGCACCGGCATCCAGTCGAGCTCGCCGAAGTTGCCGTTGATGGAGCCGCACAGGCTTTCCAGTTCGTGCAGCAGGTCGGTGTAGGCCGTGACGTCCTCGCGGCTGGGCGAGGCGATCTGGATCAGCGTCGCGCTCGAACGCAGTTCGGGATTGCGCTCCAGGAATTCGCGGAAGGCGCGCATGCGCTGCGGCAGGCCCTTGGAGTAATCGAGCCGGTCCACGCCCACCAGCAGCTTGCGGCGCGAGTACTCGTTCTTCATCCGCTCGTACATCTCCACCGCGTCGGGCGCGGCGGTGAGCTGCGTGAACTCCTCGACGTCGATGCCGATCGGGAACGCGCCCGCCTGCACCGTGCGGCCGAAGGCGCGCCAGCGGCCCGGCTCCACCGGCTGCGCGTGCGCCTCGGTCTCGACGTAGCGGCCGAAGTGGTCCAGGTCGCCCTGGCTCTGGAAACCGAGCAGGTCGTATGCGAACAGCGCGCGGATCAGCCAGTCGTGGCCGGGAATCGCGGCCAGCAGCAGCGGCGGCGGCAGCGGAATGTGCAGGAAGAAGCCGATGCGCTGCTCGCAGCCCAGCGCGCGCAATTCGGCTGCCAGCGGGATCAAGTGGTAGTCGTGCACCCAGATGATGTCGTCCGGCTTCAGCAGCGGCATCAGCTTGCGCGCGAACAGCTGGTTGACCCGGCGATAGCCCGCGATGTAGCCGGCGTCGAAATCGGCCAGGTCCAGGCGGTAATGGAACACCGGCCACAGCACGCCGTTGGAGTAGCCGAGGTAGAAGTCGTCGTGGTCCACCTGGGTGAGGTCCACGGTGGCCAGCTTCACCGGCCCGGCTTGCTGGAAGTGCACGTCGTCGGCGTCGGTGGAGTCCACCACCTTGCCGCTCCAGCCGAACCAGAGGCCGCCGGTGGAGTTCAGGACCTCCGCCAGCGCGACGGCCAGGCCCCCGGCCGCCGTCTTGCGCGGATCCGCGATGCGATTCGAGACGACGACCAGGCGGCCCAATGGGTTCCTCTCTCAGATCACCGAATCCCACGGCGCCGACAGGCGCACCGCGGCATTGATGGTGCCGACCATCGAATAGGTCTGCGGGAAATTGCCCCACATCTCGCCCGTGACCGGGTGCGTGTCTTCCGACAGCATGCCCAGGTGGTTGCGGCTCTTGAGCATCACCTCGAAGATCTCGCGCGCCTGCGCCTTGCGGCCGATGCGCGCCAGCGCGTCGATGCGCCAGAAGGTGCAGATGTTGAACGCGGTTTCAGGCTTGCCGAAATCGTCGGGCGCTTCGTAGCGGCGCATGTACGGACCGTCGCACAGCGACTTCTCCAGCGCGTCGACGGTGGCGATGAAGCGGCCGTCGTTGGGGTCGATCATGTTCACTTCGGCCATCAGCAGCGCGCTGGCGTCGAGGTCGCGGCCGCCGAAGCTTTCGGCGAAGGCCTGGCGCTCCTCGCTCCACGATTCCTTCAGGATGCGGCCACGGATCACGTCGGCACGCTCGCGCCAGTAGCGGATGCGCTCCGGCAGCCCCAGCGTCGCGGCAACCTTGGCCAGGCGATCGCAGGCAGCCCAGCTCATGAGGGCGCTGGAGGTGTGGACGCGCGCACGCGTGCGCAGCTCCCACATGCCCGCATCGGGCTGGTCGTAGACCTTGAAGGCCTGCTCGCCCACCGCTTCCAGGTGCACGAACTCGGCCCTGCCGGCGCGCTTGAACAGGCGGTGGTCGTGGAAGGCCTGCGAGGCGCCCAGGATGATGTTGCCGTACACGTCGTACTGGAAGTGCTCCTGCGCCTGGTTGCCCACGCGCACCGGGCCATTGCCCCGATAACCGGGCAGGTGGTCGAGGATGAACTCCGGCAGCTTCTCCTCCTGCCCGATGCCGTACAGCGGCTGCACGTGGCCGCCGCCGGAGCGGATCACGATGTTCATCAGCCAGCGCAGGTACTCCTCCATCGTCGCCACTTCCGAGATGGAGTTGAGCGCGCGCACCACGAAGAAGGCGTCGCGCAGCCAGCAGTAGCGGTAGTCCCAGTTGCGGCCGCTGCCCGGCGCCTCGGGGATGCTGGTGGTCATGGCGGCGACGATGGCGCCCGTGTCCTCGAACAGCGAGAGCTTGAGCGTGATGGCCGCGCGGATCACCGCCTCCTGCCACTCCAGCGGCAAGGCCAGCGCGCGGGTCCAGCTGCGCCAGTAGCTCACGGTCTCCTGCTCGAAGTGGCGGGCCGTGTCCTCGATGCCGGTGGCGAGCGTCTCGTCCGGGCCCATGATGAAGTTCATCGGCCGGTCGACCACGAAGAAAGTCTCGGACAGCACGTACGAGATCGGCGCGTCGCAGTTCACGCGCAGGGTCTGGCCGCCGCCCACGTAGCGGATGTGCGTGCTGCCCTGCGTCACCGTCGGCTGCATGCGGCCCCACTCGAAGCGCGGACGCAGGATCACGCGCATGCGCGGCGAGCCTTGCAGCACCTTCACGCGCCGCACCAGCGTGAGCGGACGGAACATGCGGCCGCGGCTCCAGAAGCGCGGCGCGAAGTCGACGATCTCGATGCCCTGGCCGCGCGTGTCGTACAGGCGCGTGCGCAGCACCGCGGTGTTGGGCTCGTACTCCTGCTCGCTGCGCGCGAAGTCCTCGAGCTCGAAAGCCCACTCGCTGCCGTTCTCGCTGGGGTCCAGCAGGGCGTTGAACACCGGATCGCCGTCGAAGCGCGGCAGGCAGCACCACACCAGCCGTGCGCCGCGGTCGATGAGCGCGCTGTACGCGCAGTTGCCGATCATGCCGAGCTGCAGCGACGGGGGATAGGGAAGCTTGGTGTTGTTCATGCGGTTCTCGTCATGCGGGCGGCGACCGCCGCCTCCAGTTCGCGGCGCAGCGCCGGGGGATCGGCCAGCCGGCCGAGGGCCGCGGTGGCGCCGGCGCCCACCTTGATGCCCACGCCGCCCAGCCTTTGGACGGTGATGAAGCCGGCTTCGTCGGTCACGTCGTCGCCGATGAACACGGGCCGGCGGCCGCGAAAGGGCGTCTCGGCCAGGAAGTCCTCGATCGCGCTGCCCTTGCTGGCGCCGCCCGGCTTGGCCTCGGCCACCATCTTGCCGCGCATCAGCGTGACGCCGGGGGAGTCGTCGACGGCGGCCTGCATGGCGTCCAGCACGGCGGCTTCCAGTGCGGGCGCCTGGCGGTAGTGCAGGGCCAGCGAGCCACGCTTCAGTTCGACCAGCAGAGCCGGATGCTGCGCGGACAGGGCACGCGCCACCTGCTCGACCCGGTCCAGCGGATGGGTGTCGAGCAGACCGATGCGGCCGTCGGCGCCGCGCCGCTCGGCGCCGTGCACGCCGGCGACCGGCAGCACCAGCGGTTCGAGGAATTCATCGATCTGTTCGATCGGCCGCCCCGAGATGACGGCAACCGCGCCGCCGAGGTAGTCGCGCAACTGCCCCAGCGCGTCGAGCAAAGGGGCGGGAACGTGCACCGCATGCGGCTGCGGCGCGATGTCCACCATGGTCCCGTCGAAATCCAGGAACAGGGCGCAGGAGGGCTGGAGGATCTCCGCAAGCGTCATGCGGCCTGACCCTAACAAAGCCGCGCGCCCCTCGCCAGACCTTCTGACCGCCGGCCCGCGTAGGACTCTTCCGACAATCCGGCGGGAGTTTCTGGAGAGGCTGGGATAATGCGCGGATGTTCTCCCGGCGCCTGACGACCTGCCTTGCCCGCTTCGTGCTGGCGTGGTTCGTCCTGCACGTAGGCGCCGGAGTCGCTGCGCCGGTGGTGAATCCGCAGGCGCTGCAGGTCGTTTGCGCCGGCAGCGGCCTGAAGCTGGTGCCGGGTGGCGACGGCGACGCGCAGGTGGTGGCCGGCGGGCTCGATTGCCCGCTGTGCAGCCCGGCGCTGGCGCCGCCGCCCGCGCCCGCCGCCATGCCCTTGTTGCAGGCCGCGCCGCCGCTCGTCGTGGCGCAGCCGGAATCGATCACCCTTGCCGCGAGCCCGGTCCCGCCGCCGGCACGTGGGCCCCCGGTCGCGCTCCCCGCCTGACCCGGTTGCCGGCCTTTGCGCCGGCGTGTTCGCTTCCGCGGTCCTGCCTGGCGCAGGGCCGCTTCCTGGTTTCCCGAAAAATGAAATTCATCCTTCGCAGCGCCGCCGTGGCGCTGGCATTCGCCGCCGGCGCCGCCGGCGCCCACGTCACTCTCGAGTACCCCGCGGCTGCCGCCGGCAGCAGCTACAAGGCCGCCTTCAAGGTGGGCCATGGCTGTGGCGAGTCGGCTACGCGGCAACTGGTCGTCGACCTTCCCGCCGGCGTGACCGGCGCGCATCCCATGCCCAAGGCGGGCTGGCAGCTGGCCGTGGAGCCCACGCGCATCACCTGGACGGCAAAGGGCCGCGAGGACATGCTGGCCTCGGCCCACTACGATGAGTTCGTGCTGGTGGCCAAGCTGCCCGCGGCCGCAGGCACGCTGTACTGGCCGGTGCGGCAAGTCTGCGAGCAGGGCAGTTCCGACTGGATCGAGGTGCCGCGTGAGGGCCAGAAGCTGTCGGACCTGAAGTCGCCGGCGGCAACGCTGGAAGTCCTGCCCGGCGCCGGCGCCGGCGGCCACAACCACTGAATCCGGAGACCCCGATGCACAAGCTGATGGCTTCCCTGTCCTTCGCCGCCGCTGCCGTCGTGGCGCAGGCCCAAACCGCACCCGCGATCGCCGTCGACGGCGCCTGGGCGCGCGCCGCGCTGCAAGGCCAGCCGACCAGCGCCGGCTACATGACGTTGACCGCGAAGGAACCCCTCACGCTGGTGGGCGCCAGTTCGCCGGCCGCCGGTGTCGTCGAACTGCACGAGATGAAGCTCGATGGCGACGTGATGCGCATGCGCGCCGTCGACCAGCTGCCGCTGCCTGCGGGCAAGGCCGTCGAACTCAAGCCGGGCGGCTACCACTTCATGCTGATGGAGCTCAAGGCCCAGTTCAAGCCGGGGCTGGTGGTGCCGCTGACCCTGCGCCTGAAGGACGCCAAGGGCGTGGAGCGCACGCAGCAGGTGGCGCTGCCGGTGAGCGCGGCCGCGCCTCTGCAGCACAAGCACTGAGCTTTCTTTCGCCGGGGGGCGTGCTGCGGTAAGCTGTCAGCACGACCACTCGCGGAGCAGCGGCCATGAGCGACAACAACGGCGCATTCGGCTTCGGCAAATTCGTCCCCGGTTTCGATTTCCTGCAGAACCTGGCGAAAGGCGCGTCGGACGCCCTGCCGCAGATGCCCAACATCTCCAGCTGGGTGGCGCCCACGCTGAACGTGGAGGAACTGGACAAGCGCATCACGGAACTGAAGGCCGTGCATTTCTGGCTGGACCAGAACGGCAAGGCGCTGTCCGCGACCATCCAGGCGCTGGAAGTGCAGAAGATGACGCTGGCCACGCTGAAGGGCATGAACTTCAGCATGGGCGAGGTCGCGAATGCGCTCAAGCTGAAGACGCCCGAGCCCGTGGAGAGCGCGCCCAAGGCGGCGAAGCCCAAGGCTGCGCCCAGCGCCAAGCCCAAGGGCAACGGCGAGGCCAAGGCCAACGGCGGCGGGGCCACCGGCGCGGTGGATCCGCTGCAATGGTGGGGCGCGCTCACGCAGCAGTTCCAGGAAATCGCCTCCAACGCGATGAAGGACGTGGCGCAGAAGACGGCCGTGGACACGGCGCGCAACATGGCCGGCGGCATCGCCAAGGAAGCGGTGAAGGCCGCGAAGAAGACCGTCGCGGCCAAGGCCAGGTCGGCCACGCGCAAGACCAAGACGCAGGCGGCCGCGGATTGACGGGGCCGGCCATGAAGCTGTTCCCCTTCGGCCACGCGACGCATCCGCAGTGGCAGATGGCGGCCGGGCTGGTGCTGGCGCAGCTGCGCGCGCAGATGGCGCTGCCCGACTACGCGAGCGCGCCCACGCTGGGCCTGCTGTACATCACCGACCACTATGCGTCGCAGGCGCAGGACATCCTCGACCACGTCAGCGCCGAACTGCCGGAGGTGACCGACTGGTCCGGCACCGTCGGCGTCGGCATCGCGTCGTCGAACGTCGAATACTTCGACGAGCCGGCGCTCGCGGTGATGCTGCTGAACGTGCCGTCCGACCAGTACCGCGTGTTCTCCGGCGTGGCGCCGCTGCCGGCGGGCTTTCGCGCGCACACGGCGCTGGTGCATGCCGATGCGGCGACGCCGGACGTGGCGGAGCTGATCGCGGAGATGGCCGACCGCACTGCAACGGGATATCTCTTCGGCGGCCTGGCATCGAGCCGGCGCGAGGTCGTGCAGTTCGCGATCGGCGGCAACGGCAACCTGGGCGGGCACGGCAAGGCCGGTGGCGTGTTCAGCGGCGGCCTCTCCGGTGTCGCCTTCGGCGAGGGCGTGGACCTGGTCTCGCGCGTGACGCAGGGCTGCCAGCCGGTGGGCGCGGCGCGCAGCATCACGCGCTGCGAGGGCAACCTGGTGAAGGAACTCGATGGCGAGCCGGCGCTCGACGTGCTGTTCGACGACCTGCAGGTCTCGCTGGATGAACCCCAGGCGGCGATGGCCGCGCTGCGCAGCACGCTGGCGGGCCTGAGCCAGGCGTCGGAAGACGTCGTCAGCCGCACCGGCAACTTCGGCGCCGACGTGGTGGTGCGCCACATCATCGGCATCGACCCGCAGCGCAGCGGCGTGGCGCTGGCGAGCAAGGTGGAGGAAGGCATGCGCCTGGCTTTCTGCCAGCGCAACATGGAAGCGGCGCGGGCCGACCTGGTGCGCATCTGCGCGGAGATCCGCGAGGAGCTGGAGCCGGAGGAGCTGCCGCTGGCGGTGGCGAGCGCGCTCTCGGAGGCGCTGGCGGCACCGAGTCCGGAGCGGCGCATTGCCGGCGCGATCTACGTCAGCTGCGCCGGGCGCGGCGGTCCGCATTTCGGCGGGCCGAGCGCGGAACTGCAGATCGTGCGGCGGGCGCTGGGCGATGTGCCGCTGGTGGGGTTCTTTGCCGGCGGCGAGATCGCGCGCGGGCATTTGTATGGGTACACCGGGGTGTTGACGGTCTTCCGGTAAGCCGCGGTTCGCCTGCGGGCTCACCAACGGCCTACGAGGCCCATGTTGCGTGCGCTGCTCCGTAGGCCGTGGTGAGCCCGCAGGCGAACCGCGGCTCTCCTACCGCCGCAACTGCGTGAACGCCGCGAACTCCCAGCTGCGCATCGCCAGCACCAGCGTGTAGCCCTCGCGCTCCTTCGCCGCCAGCTTCTGGTCCGCCTGGTGCTGCTGCGCGAAATCCTGCGCCACCTTCTGCAACCGGTCGACGAACGACGGCGCAATGGCGCGGCTCACCGAGCCGTGCACCAGCAGCAGGCCTTCGGCATGGCCGTCGAAGCCGCCGCCGAAGTAATCCAGCACCGCGTTGTCGCGGAAGTAGTGCATCACCGGCCCGTGCGGCCGCCAGCGGAAAGTCTTGGCGAGCTTCAGGCGGTAGCGGTTCAGGGGCCGCAGCTCGATGATGCCGATGCGATCGAGCTGCGCGAAGTACTTGATGCACTCGGCCTCGCTCAAGCGGTATTCGTGCGTCACCTGCTCCAGCGTCCATTGGCTGAGGACGCAGATCGCGCACAGCAGCAGCTTCTTGTCGGCCACCACCGCCTTCTCCTGCTCCTGCGTCAGTTCCTTCAGCAGCGGCTGGGCGTCCGCCACCCGGCGCGCCAGTTCGGCGAAATCGATCTTGAGCACGCGGCAGATTGCATCGATGCGCGACAAGGCCATGTCGCCCTTGGCCAGCATGCGCTTGACGCTCGACTCCGCCATGCCCAGGCCGGCGGCCAGGTCGGCATACGTCATCTGCGCGGCCTTCAGTTCCTTCTTCAGCACGGTGACGAGGTCGGCGGTGGTGCTCATGAAAAGTACAGGATTGCGATACCGGGAGGGCGACAGGAGGACAATGTAGCCGGAATCCGTCCGCTTTCGACCGCCGAGTGCAGACACTGAAGCCTCAAGCAAGGAGGTCCCATGCGTTTGTCCCTGACCCGCACCGAATGGCTGCTGGCGCTGGCCGCGTCGGCGCTGCTGCTGGTGGCGCTGTTCGCGCCCGCGCTCGCCCAGCCGCCCGATGCGCACGGCTTCGTCGACCAGCGCGTGCTGTGGGGCGTGCCCCATGCGCTCGACGTGCTGTCCAACCTTCCCTTCGCCATCGCCGGCTGGCTGGGGCTGCGCGCCTTGCGGCGTGCGAGCGTGTCCCCAACGCAGCGCGCCTGTGCCCGCCTGTTCTTTGCCGGCCTGCTGGTCGTGGCCGTGGGCTCGTCCTGGTACCACTGGCTTCCGAACGACCTCGGCCTCGCGATCGACCGCGCCTCGATGTCCGTCGCCTTCGCCGGCCTGCTCGGCCTGCTGGTGGCGGGCCTGGTCAGCGAGCGCGCCGGCGCCTGCACCGCTGCGGCACTCCTCGTGCTGGCGCTCGCCAGCGTGCTCGTGTGGTCCCTCACCGGCAACGTCCTGCCCTGGGCCGTGGTGCAGTTCGGCGGCATGCCCTTGCTGTTGATCGCGGCCTGGCTGCCGCCCCGTGCAGGCGCGCTGCCGGTGCGCTGGAGCCTGGTGCTGTTGGCGTACGCGCTGGCCAAGCTGTTCGAAAGCAATGACGCCCTGGTCTTCGCGGCCACCGGGGAGTTGTTGTCCGGCCACAGCCTGAAGCACGCCGTCGCCGCCTTGGCCGCCTGGCCCGTGATCCACGCGTTGGTTACCCGGACGCGCGGGCAGAATGCCGAAGCCATCGGCGCCGCGCCGCTGGCCCACGCGCCCCACGCCTAGAACGAGAGGGAGTAGCCATGACCACCGCTGTCGCGGATCCCGCGCTGCCCGGCGCCGCCGAAGTGCATCCGAACCAGTTCGCGTTGCTGCGCCAGCGCCGCTTCGCGCCCTTCTTCTGGACGCAGTTCGCCGGCGCCGCCAACGACAACCTGTTCAAGTTCGCCTTCACGGTGCTGGTCACCTACCAGCTGCAAGTGGCCTGGCTGCCGCCGGCGCTGGCGGGGCTGGCGATCGGCGCGCTCTTCATCCTGCCCTTCCTGCTGTTCTCCGCCACCAGCGGCCAGCTCGCCGACAAATACGACAAGCGCAGCCTGATCCTGTTCGTGAAATGGCTGGAGATCGGAATCATGGCCATCGCGGCCTGGGGCTTCTTCCGCGCCGACGTCGTCGCGCTGCTGGCCTGCACCTTCCTCATGGGCCTGCACTCCACGCTGTTCGGGCCGGTCAAGTTCGCCTACCTGCCGCAGCACCTGAACGAGCGCGAGCTCACCGGCGGCAACGGCATGGTGGAGATGGGCACCTTCGTCGCCATCCTGCTCGGGCAGGTCGCGGGCGGGCTGCTGGTGGACGTGCCCGCCATCGGCCCGCAGGCGGTCGGCATCGCCTGCATCGCCCTGGCCCTCATCGGCCGCCTGGTCGCGCAGGCGATTCCGTCCTCGCCCGCCAGCGCGCCGGACCTGCGCATCAACTGGAACCCGTTCAGCGAGACCTGGCGCAACCTGAAGCTGGCGCACGGCAACGTCGTGGTGTTCCGCTCGCTCCTGGGCATCAGCTGGATGTGGTTCTTCGGCGCGGTGTTCCTGAGCCAGTTCCCTTCCTTCGCCAAGGAGGTGCTGCACGGCAACGCGCAGGTCGCCTCGCTGCTGCTGGTGGTGTTCTCGGTAGGCATCGGCATCGGCTCGCTGCTGTGCGAGATCCTGTCGCGCCGGCACGTGGAGATCGGCCTGGTCCCGCTGGGCGCGATCGGCATGACGGTGTTCGCCGTCGACCTGTATTTCGCCTCGCGCTCGCTGCCCCCGGCGGGGGAGATGGGCCTGGGTGCCTTCGTCGGCGTCGCGGCGCACTGGCGCGTGATGGCCGACCTCGCGCTGCTGTCGCTGTTCGCCGGTCTCTACTCGGTGCCGATGTACGCGTTGATCCAGCTGCGCGCCACGCCCACGCACCGCGCGCGCATCATCGCCGCCAACAACATCCTCAACGCGCTGTTCATGATCGCCAGCGCGGTGATCGCCGGCGCCTTGCTCAAGGCGGGCTTCACCATCGCGCAGATCTTCCTGTTCACCGGCCTCGCCAATGCGGTGGTCGCGGCCTATATCTTCCTGCTGGTGCCCGAGTACTTCCTGCGCTGCGTGGCCTGGCTGCTGTCGCGCGTGGTCTACCGCTTCGACGTGCGCGGCGACGACCACATCCCGGTGCAGGGCCCGGCGGTGCTGGTGTGCAACCACGTGAGCTTCGTCGATGCGGTGCTGCTGATGGCGGCGAGCCCGCGGCCGATCTATTTCATGATGGACCACCGCATCTTCCAGGTGCCGGTGCTGGGCTGGCTGTTCAAGCTGGCGCGCGCGATCCCCGTCGCGCCGCAGAAGGAGGATCCGGCCGTCTACGAAGCTGCCTTCGAGCGCGCGGCCCAGGTGCTGCGCGAAGGCGACCTGCTGGCGATCTTCCCGGAAGGCGGCATCACCCGCGATGGTGAACTGCAGCCGTTCAAGGGCGGGGTGATGAAGATCCTGGAGCGCGCCGCTGCGGATCGCGTGCCGGTGAGCGTGGTGCCGATGGCGCTGACCAACCTGTGGGGATCGTTCTTCAGCCGCATCGAGCGGGGCACGGCGATGGTGAAGCCGTTCCGGCGCGGGTTGTTCAACCGCGTGGGCTTGCATGTCGGGGCGCCGGTGGCGGCGGGGCAGGTGCAGCCGGAGCTGCTGCAGCAACGCGTGGCGGCGTTGATCGCCTCCTGACGGCTCAGACCCCGCGCGCCCGATCCGCCTTGAACTGCTGCACGAAGGCTGCGAACCGCCCCTGCTCCAGCGCCTCCCGCACCTCCTGCATCAGGTTCAGGTAGTAGTGCAGGTTGTGGATGGTCGCCAGCATGGGCGCCAGCATCTCGCCGCAGCGCTCCAGGTGGTGCAGGTAGGCGCGCGAGAAGCCGCCGCTGACAGTGCCGTCGGCGCGGGTCGCGCCCTTGCAGGCGTAGCAGGTGCAGGTCTCGTCCAGCGGCCGCTCGTCGCTGCGGTGCTTGGCGTTGCGGATCTTCAGGTCGCCGAAGCGCGTGAACATGTGGCCGTTGCGCGCATTGCGCGTGGGCATCACGCAGTCGAACATGTCGACGCCTTGCTCGACGCCCGCGACCAGGTCCTCCGGCGTGCCCACGCCCATCAGGTAGCGCGGCTTGTCCGCCGGCAGCCGGTGCGGCGTGTGCGCCATGATGCGCAGCATGTCTTCCTTGGGCTCGCCGACGCTGACGCCCCCCACCGCATAGCCGGGGAAATCCATCTCCACCAGCGCCGCCAGCGACTCCTCGCGCAGGTGCTCGAACATGCCGCCCTGCACGATGCCGAACAGGGCGTTCGGGTTCTGCAGGCGCGCGAATTCGTCCTTGCAGCGCAGCGCCCAGCGGCGCGACAGCTCCATCGACACTCGCGCTTCGGCTTCCGTCGTGACGTGGCCCTTGGTGTCGTACGGCGTGCACTCGTCGAACTGCATGACGATGTCGGAGTTGAGCGTCGTCTGGATCTGCATCGAGATCTCGGGCGTGAGGAACAGGCGGTCGCCGTTGACCGGCGAGGCGAACTTCACGCCCTCCTCGCTGATCTTGCGCATCTCGCCCAGGCTCCAGACCTGGAAGCCGCCGCTGTCGGTGAGGATCGGCTTGTTCCACTGCTCGAAGCGATGCAGGCCGCCGAACTGCTTGACCACGTCCAGGCCCGGCCGCATCCACAGGTGGAAGGTGTTGCCGAGGATGATCTGCGCGCCCATTTCCTCCAGCGAGCGCGGCATCACGCCCTTGACCGTGCCGTAGGTGCCCACGGGCATGAAGATGGGCGTCTGCACCACGCCATGGTTCAGGGTGAGGCGGCCGCGGCGCGCATGGCCTTCGGTAGCGAGGACTTCGAAGTTCAGCATGTTTCGTCTTTGCGTTGCAGCAGCATGGCGTCGCCATAGCTGAAGAAGCGGTAGTGGTGCTCCACGGCGTGCCGGTACAGCGCCATCATGTGCTCGTAGCCGGCCAGCGCGCTCACCAGCATCAGCAGGGTGGACTTGGGCAGGTGGAAGTTGGTGAGCAGCAGGTCGACCTGGCGGAAGCGGAAGCCCGGCGTGATGAAGATCTCGGTGTCGCCGCTCGCCTGGCCGCTCGCGGCCCAGGATTCGAGCGTCCGCACCGTGGTCGTGCCGACCGCGACCAGCCGGCCGCCCCGCGCACGTAGTTCGGCGATCGCCTGCTGCGTGGCCGCCGGCACTTCGTACCACTCGCTGTGCATCCGGTGTTCGGCGATGTTCTCGGTCTTCACCGGCTGGAAGGTGCCGGCGCCCACGTGCAGGGTGACCCCGGCGCGCCGCACGCCGCGCGCTTCCAGTTCGGCCAGCACCTGCTCGTCGAAGTGCAGGGCGGCGGTCGGAGCGGCGACGGCGCCCGGGTTCTTCGCGAACACGGTCTGGTAACGCTGCGCGTCTTCGGCCGTGTCGGCATGCGTGATGTAAGGCGGCAGCGGCACGTGGCCGTGCGCCTGCATCAGCGCGTGCGGCTCGGAACTGAAGGCGAAGCGGAACAGCGGGCCGTCTTCGCGCGGCCAGCGCCCGAGCAGCGTGGCGGTGAAGCCGCCGTCCATGCGCAGCACGGTGCCCACAGGCGGCTTCTTGCTCACCTTCATGTGGGCCACGACCTCGTGGCCGGTGAGCACGCGTTCGACCAGCAATTCCAGCTTGCCGCCGGTGGGCTTCTCGCCGAACAGGCGGGCCTTGATCACCTGGGTGTCGTTGAAGACCAGCAGGTCGCCGGCGCGCAGCAGCGAGGGGAACTCGCGGAAGCCGCGGTCGACGGGTTGCGCGCCGGTGCCATCGAGCAGGCGGGAGCCGCTGCGGGTTTCCGCGGGGTGCTGGGCGATGAGTTCGGGCGGCAGGGCGAAATCGAAATCGCCCAGGGTGAATTGACGCATGTCGCTTGAGGGCCGGACGGGCCCGTGCCAAGGGTTGTTGAAGAGCAGGGCAGAATTGTCCCATGCCGGAAACCAAGGCGCTGTCCGAACCCCAGAAAGCCCTCGTCAAGATGGGATTGGGCCGCGACATCGACCTGGCGCTGCACCTGCCCCTGCGCTACGAGGACGAAACCCGCATCGTCAAGCTGGGCGACTGCCGCGAGGGCGACACGGCGCAGATCGAGGCGACGGTGACCGAGAGCCACGTGGCCTTCCGTCCGCGGCGCCAGCTGGTGGTGACCGTGAACGACGGCAGCGACACCTGCCAGCTGCGCTTCTTCAGCTTCTATCCCTCGCAGCAGAAGGCGCTGGCCGTCGGCACGCGGCTGCGCATCCGCGGTGAACTGAAGGGCGGCTTCATCGGCTGGCAGATGGTGCACCCGACCTACAAGGCGGCCGGTGGCGAGCTGCCGCAGGCGCTGACGCCGGTCTATTCCACCGTCGCCGCACTGCCGCAGGCCTACCTGCGCAAGGCGGTGCAGTCGGGGCTGGCGCGTGCCGACCTGTCCGAGACCTTGCCGCCCGACGTGCCGCCGGCGCCCGCGCGCGCAACGACGTGGACGCTGCAGCGGTCGCTGCGCTTCCTGCACCATCCGACGCCGGACGTCTCGCTGGCCGCGCTGGAGGATCACAGCCACCCGGCCTGGCAGCGGCTGAAGGCGGAAGAACTGCTGGCGCAGCAGCTGTCGCAGCTGGAAAGCCGGCGCGAGCACGAACTGCTGCGCGCGGCGCCGCTGCAGGCGCGACCGGGCGGATTCCAGGAGCAACTGCTCGCCGCGCTGCCCTTCCAGCTCACCGCCGCCCAGCGGCGCGTCGGCGAGGAGATCGCCCAGGGCCTGGCGCGGACCACGCCGATGAACCGCCTGCTGCAAGGCGACGTCGGCTCCGGCAAGACCGTGGTTGCCGCGCTGGCCGCGGCCATCGCGATCGACGCCGGGCGGCAATGCGCGCTGATGGCGCCGACGGAAATCCTCGCCGAGCAGCATTTCCGCAAGCTGATCGGCTGGCTGGAGCCCTTGCTGGCGCCGCGGGGCCAGCGCGTGGCCTGGCTCACCGGCTCGCAGCGCAAGAAGGAACGCGCCGAAATGCTGGAACTCGTGGCCAGCGGCGAAGCGGCACTTGTGATCGGCACCCACGCGGTGATCCAGGAGCAGGTGCAATTCCACCGGCTGGGCCTGGCGGTCATCGACGAACAGCACCGCTTCGGCGTTGCGCAGCGGCTGGCCTTGCGCGGCAAGACGGCAGGCGAGGGCAACGAGCCGCATCTGCTCATGATGTCGGCCACGCCGATCCCGCGCACGCTGGCCATGAGCTACTACGCGGACCTCGACGTCTCCACCATCGACGAACTGCCGCCGGGCCGCACGCCCATCGTCACCAAGGTGATCTCGGACAGCCGGCGCGACGAGGTGATCGAGCGCATCCGTGCGCAGGTGGCCTCCGGCCGGCAGGTCTACTGGGTCTGTCCGCTGATCGAGGAAAGCGAGTCGCTGGACCTCACCAATGCCACCGCGACGCACCTGGCGCTCTCCGAGGCGTTGCCCGGCGTGCTGGTCGGACTGCTGCATTCGCGCATGCCGCAGCCGGAGAAGAAGGCGGTGATGTCGCTCTTCACCGGCGGGCAGATGGGCGTGCTGGTGGCGACGACGGTGATCGAAGTCGGCGTCGACGTGCCCAATGCCTCGCTGATGGTGATCGAGCATGCGGAGCGCTTCGGCTTGTCGCAGCTGCACCAGTTGCGCGGCCGGGTCGGGCGCGGCGCGGCAGCGTCGGCCTGCGTGCTGCTCTATTCCGCCGGCGACAACGGCCGCCTGGGGGAGACGGCGCGCGCGCGGCTGAAGGCCATGGCCGAAACCAACGACGGCTTCGAGATCGCCCGGCGCGACCTGGAGATCCGCGGGCCCGGCGAATTCCTGGGCGCCCGCCAGTCCGGCGCGCCGCTGCTGCGCTTCGCCGACCTGGTGCTGGACGCGGCCCTGCTGGAATGGGCCAAGGACGTCGCCCCGCACATGCTGGATCGCCATCCGGAGCTCGCGCGCAAACACGTGAACCGGTGGTTGGGTGGAAAATCGGAATACCTCAAAGCTTGATGGGGGACAGACCGCAGCTCTGTCCTCCACTGACTAGAAAAGAAGAATGACGCTCACCGAACTCAAGTACATCGTCGCCGTCGCGCGCGAAAAGCATTTCGGGCGGGCCGCCGAAGCCTGCTTCGTCTCGCAGCCGACGCTTTCGGTGGCGATCAAGAAGCTCGAGGATGAGCTGGAAGTGAAGCTGTTCGAGCGCAGCGCCAACGAGGTGGCCGTCACGCCTCTGGGCGACGAGATCGTGCGGCAGGCGCAAAGCGTGCTGGAGCAGGCCGCGGCCATCAAGGAAATCGCCAAGCGCGGCAAGGACCCGCTGGCCGGGCCGCTGCGGCTGGGCGTGATCTACACGATCGGGCCCTACCTGCTGCCGGACCTGGTGCGCCAGGCCATCGCGCGCACCCCGCAGATGCCGCTGATGCTGCAGGAGAACTTCACGGTGAAGCTGCTGGAGATGCTGCGCACCGGCGAGATCGACTGCGCCATCATGGCCGAACCTTTTCCCGACACCGGGCTGGCGATCGCGCCGCTGTACGACGAGCCGTTCCTGGCCGCCGTGCCCACCACGCACCACCTGGCCGTGCACAAGACCATCGTCGCCGAGGAGCTGAAGAAGGAAACGATGCTGCTGCTGGGCACCGGCCACTGCTTTCGCGACCACGTGCTGGAGGTGTGCCCGGAGTTCGCGCGCTTCTCCAGCGACGCCGAGGGCATCCGCAAGAGCTTCGAAGGCTCCTCGCTGGAAACCATCAAGCACATGGTGGCCGCCGGCATGGGCGTGACGCTGGTGCCGCGCCTTTCGGTCCCGAAGGACGCCTTCGCCGCCAAGCCCAAGCGGCGCAGCGACGACCAGGCCTTCGTCAAGTACATCCCGTTCGAAGGCGAGCCGCCCAGCCGCCGCGTCGTGCTGGCCTGGCGGCGCAGCTTCACGCGCTACGAGGCCATCGCCGAATTGCGCAACTCCATCTACGCCTGCGAACTGCCGGGCGTGAAGAGGCTTTCATGAGAACCGACGCACCGAAGAAAGATCCGCTCTACCAGCCGGGCATCCTGGACGGCGTGCCGCCGGTGGCGCGCTACGTTCTGTTCAACCTGGCGGACGGCGTGGATGCCGCGGCCATCAAGCAAGCGCTGTCGCGGCTGGCGCCGCTGGTGAACGGCAGCGACGTGGTGGTCGGCATCGGCCCCTCGCTGGTGAAGGCGCTGGGCGCGGAGATCCCGAACCTGCACGAATTCCCGGACCTGTCCGCGCACGGCGTCAAGGTGCCGTCCACGCCCGGCACGCTGTGGTGCTGGCTGCGCGGCTCCGACCTGGGCGATTTGCTGCACGTCACGCGCAAGGTGCAGAAGGCGCTGGCACCCGCCTTCACCGTGCGCCACGTGCTCGATGCCTTCCGCCACGCCTGGAGCGAAGGCGGCCACGGCCGCGACCTGACCGGCTTCGAGGACGGCACCGAGAACCCGGAAGGCGAGGCCGCGGAAGAGGCAGCCTTCGCGCACGGACTCGGCGAAGGACTGGATGGCTCCAGCTACGTCGCCACCCAGCAATGGGTGCACGACCTCGACGCCTTCGAGGCGCTGGGCGACCAGGACCGCGACCACGCCATCGGCCGTCGCCTTTCGGACAACGAGGAACTGGAAGACGCGCCGGAAGCCTCGCACGTGAAGCGCACCGCGCAGGAAAGTTTCGACCCCGAGGCCTTCGTGCTGCGCCGCTCCATGCCCTGGATGCTGAGCATGCAGGCCGGGTTGATGTTCGTCGCTTTCGGCAAGTCGCACGCGGCCTTCGAGGCGCAGATGCGGCGCATGGCGGGCTACGACGACGGCATCACCGATGCGATGTTCAGGATCTCCAAGCCGGTGACGGGTGCCTACTTCTGGTGCCCGCCGATGCGCGACGGCCGGCTCGACCTGCGCCGGCTCGGTCTCGGCACGGCGTGATGCTGCAAGAGAAGGCGCGGCTCTACCTCGACCTGATCCGCTGGAACCGGCCGGCCGGCTGGCTGCTGCTGCTCTGGCCCTCGCTGGCCGCGCTGTGGATCGCGGCCGGCGGCTTCCCCGGCTGGCACCTGGTGGTGGTGTTCACGCTCGGCACGATCCTGATGCGCAGCGCCGGCTGCTGCGTGAACGACGTGGCCGACAAGGAGTTCGACCGGCACGTGAAGCGCACGGCGCAAAGGCCGGTGACCACCGGGCGCGTCTCGGTGCGGGAAGCGCTGGTGTTCGGCGCCTTGCTGGCACTGCTGGCGTTCGGCCTGGTGCTGACGACGAACGCGGTTGCCGTCGCCTGGTCCTTCGCGGCCCTGGCCATCGCGATCGCCTATCCCTACGCCAAGCGCTACGTCGCCATGCCGCAGGCGGTGCTGGGCGTGGCCTTCAGCTTCGGCATCCCGATGGCTTTTGCCGCCGTCCAGGCGCGCGTGCCGCTGCTGGCGTGGGTGCTGTTGCTCGGCAACCTGTTCTGGGTGCTGGCCTACGACACGGAATACGCAATGGTCGACCGCGACGACGACCTGCGCATCGGCATCAAGACCTCCGCCATCACGCTCGGGCGCGCCGATGTGGCGGTGGTGATGGCCTGCTACGTCGCCACGCTCGCTATCTGGGCCGCGGTGCTGGCGGGAAGGATTCCGGCGTGGGTGGTCGCGGCGACCGTGCTTGCGGCCGGCGCGCAGGCGGCCTGGCACTACGCGCTGATCCGCGACCGCTCGCGCGAAGGCTGCTTCCGGGCCTTCCGCCTGAACCACTGGCTGGGGTTCACGCTGTTCGCGGGAACCGTGCTCGGCTACGCCGTGCGGTAGCCGCTTCAGCGGCCGAATTCGTCCCCGAGTTCCTCGGCGCGCCTGCTCGCCGCGTGCAAGGCCTTGATGAAGCGCGCCTTCACGGCGTCCTGCTCCATCGAAGTCAGCGCCGCGTAGGTGGTCCCGCCCTTGGAGGTCACGCGTTCGCGCAGCAACTCCAGCGGGTCGGACGAAGCCTTGGCCAGCGCCGCTGCACCCGCGAAGGTGCCGACGGCCAGGCGGCGCGCCTGCTCGGCGCTCAAGCCCATTTCGCCACCGGCCTGCACCATGGCTTCGAGGAAATAGAAGACGTAGGCCGGGCCGGATCCCGACAAGGCCGTCACCGCATCGAGCTGCTCTTCGCGCTCCACCCAGAGCGACTCGCCGGTGGTGGCGATGACCTCTTCGACGCGGGCCTTGTCTTCGGCACTTACCGCGCCGCGGGCAAACAGCGCCGTCATGCCCTGCCCCACCAGGGCCGGCGTGTTGGGCATGGAACGCACGATGCGCTCGGTGCCCAGCCACTGGGCGATGCTGCCGGATCGGATGCCGGCGGCCACGCTCAGGTGCAGCGCCTGCGCGACGTGGGGCCTGGCCGCCGCGGCGGCGTCCTTGAAGGTCTGCGGCTTCACCGCCCAGACCACCAGCGTGGCGTCGGCCAGTGCCGCGCCGGCGGCTTCGTCGGCGCGCACGCCGAACTGCTGCTGCAGCTTCTGCCTCGCTTCGGCCCAGGGCTCCACCACCGCGACGCGCGCGGCCGGCAGGCCCTGCTTGACCAGGCCGCCGATGATGGCGCTGGCCATGTTGCCGCCGCCAATGAAGGCGATCCGGCCGCTGTCTTGTGTGCTCATGGGCAGGAGTCTAGTCGAGGAATTCGAAGGCGGCGAACTGCGTCACCTGGTTCGCCGCGAAGTTGTCGTCGCTCACCACCACCAGCGTGCGCCGGCCGTTGGGCAGGCGCGGTCCCCAGCACATGCCCTCGGTGTTGTCCAGGCGCGAGAGGCCGAAGTCGGCGAAATCCGCGACGGGCTGCTTGGTGAGCGCGCGGAATTCGCCCGCCACCAGCTTGTCCTGGCGCAGCACGTCGCTTCCTTCGCGCGTGTCCACCGCGTAGATGCGCAGCGACATGCCGGTGCCCATCGCGAAAGAACGCTCCAGCACCAGCATGCGATCGGCGTCCAGCATCAGGATCTCGCTCACGCCGTTGTCGGCAAAGCCGCCGGGCAGTTGCGGTGCGCGCGGGATCGGATCGGGGATGTACGCGACCTGGCGGACCGCCTGCCCGCTGGCGACGTCGAAAGCGGTGAAGCGGCAGGGGCCGCCGGCGGCACCGACGCGCGGCACCGGGCCGTCCTGCTCCAGCGCCGCTTCCATGGCGACCCAGGCCGTGCGCGCATCGGGCGTCAGCGCGAGACCCTCGAACGTGAGGTTGTTGCGCGGGCCGGTGCCGGGCTTGGCGGGCCAGCGCAGCATCGCAGGGAGGTCGAACTCGCGCACGTAGCTGCCGTCCAGGCGCGCCTCGGTGACGGCCGGCGAGCGGTTGGCGCGCGGATCGCCTTCGCTGGTCCACAGCACGCCGCGGCCTTGCGGCAGCAGGCGGATCGATTCCGGATCGATGGTCTCGGGCGCGCCGCGCGGCGGGTAAGGCCGGCCATCGGGGCCGCGCAAGGTCGAGACGCCTTTCACCTGCACCGCGATGCCTTGTGGGGTTACGCCGATGTCCAGCGCGTAGAAGCGCGCCGGCTGCAGTTCCGAGCGGTCGTCGCTGATGGCCACCCAGGTGCCGGTCGCGGGATCGAAGTCGATGCCGGACAGGCCGCCGACGGTGGTGCCCTGGAACTGCATCTTGTGCGGCAGCGTCGTTTCGCCGAGCAGGCGCAGGTGCGGCGTGGAAGCGCGCGGCAGCGGGATGGGACTGGCGCAGCCGGCCAGGGTGGCGGCGCCGGCCGCGCGCAACAAGGCGCGGCGCGTGAAGGCGGAATCCATGGGGAAGCAGTCTAGCCGCGGGGAGCTGCGATCGCTGCGCGAACGCGCCCTAGGCGGGCGGCGCGGTGCTGCCGCGCACCACCAGGTCCACCGGATACTGCTGGAAGCTTTCCCACGGCTGGCCCTCCAGCCGCGCGACCAGCTGGTCGGCGGCGGCGCGCCCGATCTCGGTGATGGGCGTCGCGACGCTGGTCAGGCCGGGCGTCTGCGTCGCGCCCAGGTCCGTGTTGTCCACGCCCGTGATCGAGATGTCCTCGGGGATGCGCAGGCCGGCCTTGCGGCAGGCCTGCATCGCGCCTACGGCGAAGACGTCGTTGGTGGCGACGATCGCCGTGGGCCGGTCCGGCAGCGCGAGCAGGCGCGCCGCGGCCGCCTCCGCCGCCGGCAGCGAGATCGGCGCATAGGCGATGTAGCGCTCTTCCAGCGCGAGGCCGTGCTCGGCCAGTGCCGCGCGCAGCCCTTCGCCGCGGGCACGCGAGCGGTCGTTGCCCTGCAGCGGCGCGCTGAGCAGCCCGATGCGCCGGTGGCCCAGGGCCAGCAGGTGCCGCGTGGCCTGGCCGGACGCGGCGCGGTTGTCGAAGCCGACACTCGGATGCCGCTGCAGCGTGTCCACGCCCCAGGTGAGCACGTAGGGGCGGCCATAGTCCTCCAGCAGCGAGAACAGGGCCTGCTCGTGGTCCAGGCCCACCAGCACGAAGGCGTCGACGCCATGCTCGATCAGCTGGCCGGCGATGCGCGTTTCGGTCGCCAGGTCGTAGTGGTGTTCGGCCAGCACCAGCGCGTAGCCGCGTTCGTCGAGACGCTGCTGCAAGGCGCTGGTGGTGCGCGCGTACAGCGCGTAGTCGAAGCTGGGGACGATCGCGCCCACCATCTTGCTGCGGTGGCTGCGCAGCGTGCGCGCCGCCCCGTGCGGAACGTAGCGCAGCTTGGTGGCCGCATCGAGCACGCGCTGGCGCGTGGCCGGGTCGACCGCCTGCGAGTTGTTCAAAACCCGGGAGACGGTGGCGGTGGACACGCCGGCCAGCCGCGCCACGTCCTTCGCGCCCGAGCGGGCCTTCTGCTCCATCGCCTGCCTGTCCATGAAATCGATTGCACGAATCTACCCGATCCGATAAGCAAATGAAAACTCTATCCATGGGGAAAGCCCTAGGTAGCACCACAATGACAGGCCGCGTCGCGCTCGCTAGACTTGCCATGTAATCGATTGCATGGCGAACCACCCTTTTCGCTCCCCTACCCACAAGGAGACAGCTGCAATGAAGAAACAAGCATCCACCCGGCGTCGCTTCCTCGGCCAGGCCGCCGCGCTCGGCGCGGTCGGCGCCGCCGGCACCGGCTGGGTCGGCCCGGCCCTCGCCCAGGCGCCCGCCGACCTGGCGCCTTACACCAAGGCGAAGATCAACTGGAAGCAGGCCGAAGGCGAGCAGATCTCCGTGGCGGTGATCCCGGCCAGCTACTTCGACAACCTGCTCTCGCTGCTGCCGCAGTTCGAGGCGCTCACCGGCATCAAGGTGCGTGCCGAGAAGGTGCCGCCCGGCCAGATCCGCCAGAAGGCGATGCTGGACCTGTCTTCCAAGACGGCCACCTACGCCACGCACGCGGCGGACCCGATGTACTACCCGCTGTACGTGTCCAACAAGTGGGTGGAACCGCTGGACAAGTACCTGAACGACGCCACGCTGACCGACAAGGACTGGTTCAACTACGGCGACATCCTGAAGGCCTGGCGCGAAGCCGACTCGGTGGACGGCAAGCCCTACGGCATTCCCTACGACGGCGAGGTGACGGTGCAGGTCTACCGCAAGGACCTGTACGCGGCCAAGGGCCTCAAGCCCGCGGAAACCTACGACCAGCTGGTGTCCAACGCGAAGGCGCTGAACGATCCGGCCAGCCGCGTCTACGGCCTGGCCATGCGCGGCTTCTCCGGTGCCGGCCAGAACATGTACATCTACCCGTCGCTGTTCCGCAGCTTCGGCGGCGACTGGTTCCACAACAAGCAGGTCACCGTCAACAGCCCCGAGGCGGTCAAGGCGCTGGAGTGGTACGTGAACACGCTCACCGCCTATGCGCCGCCGGCGGTGCGCAACTGGAACTGGCCCGACATCGCCGATGCCTTCTCGCAAGGCACGGTGGCCTGCTACCTCGACGCCCACTCCTCGGCGGCGGTGATCACCAACCCCGAGAAGTCCAAGGTGGTCGGCAAGGTGGCCTATGCCCGCTGGCCCAAGGGCCCCAACGGCAAGCGCGTCACCTCGATCTGGAACTGGGGCTTCCCGATCAACGCCGCGCTGACGGAAAAGCAGAAGAAGGCCACCTGGCTCTTCATCAGCTGGGCCGCCTCAGCCGAGACCCAGGCCCGCACCTCCTGGAAGTTCGACGGCCCGGCCAAGCGCTCCGGCCTGAACCGCACCTCGCTGTGGAAGGCGCCCGAGTTCGCCGCCGCCATGAAGGGCGCGGGCGACAACTTCATCGAGGCCGCCCTCGAATCGCTGGAGCACGACACCGACGTCGAATGGCGCCCGCGCGTGCCGCAATGGCCCGCCGTCGGCGAAACCATGGCCACCGCGATCCAGTCGGCCCTGGTCGGCCAGAAGAAGCCGAAGGAAGCGCTGGACGAGGCGCAGGCGCGCATCGTCCAGATCATGAAGGCCTGATGCCACGATGACGGTTGCCACGCCCGCGGGCGTGGGCACGCTGGAGCGGCAGGAGCGGCGCTTTGCGCTCGCCCTGTTCGCTCCGGCGTTCCTGCTGCTCCTCCTCACCACCACCATCCCGCTGGTGTTCCTGGCCTGGAACAGCCTGCAGAAGCTGGACCTGTCCATGCCGTGGGTTTCCGGCTTCGCGGGGCTGGACAACTACGCCAAGATGGGCGGCGACCCGCGCTTCTGGAATTCGCTGTTCCTCACCGTCGTCTACACCGCGTCGACGGTCATCCTGCAGGTGGTGGTCGGCCTGTCGCTGGCGCTGCTCGTGCTGCAGATCCCCAAGGGGCAGGGCATCCTGCGCGTCGCCGCCATCCTGCCGATCGTGCTGGCCCCGGTGGTGGTGGGCCTGTTCTGGCGCACGCTGGTGCTGTCGCCGGACGTGGGGCTGGTCGACCTCGTGACGCGCACGCTGGGCCTGGGCAGCCACAACTGGCTCGGCGATCCGCAGCTGGCGCTGGTCTCCGTGATCGCGATCCACACCTGGCAGTGGACGCCGTTCGCCTTCCTGGTGCTGCTGGCGACGCTGGCCACCTTGCCGCCCGATGTCTACGAAGCGGCGCGGCTGGACCGCGCCGGTCCCTGGCAGCGCTTCCGCCACATCACGCTGCCGCTCATCCGCCCCGCGGTGGTGATGGTGGTGATCCTGCGCACCATGACCGCCCTGTCGGCGTTTGCCGCGATCTTCGCCGCCACCGGCGGCGGGCCCGGCACCTCCACCGAGATCCTGAACCTGTACGCCTACCGCACCTCCTTCACCGAGCTGAACATCGGCTACGGCTCCGCGCTGGCGATGGTGCTGCTGGCGATCACGGTGTTCGTCTCCTGGCTGCTGTTCCGGCGGCGCAAGGCGGCCGCATGAAGAACAACTCGCATTCGCGCCGAGTTGCGCTGTTCGCGATCGCCGGCCTGCTCGTTTCGGTCTGGGCCTTCCCGGTACTATGGGCGCTGCTCACGTCCTTCAAGACCGAGCGCGACGTGCTGGCCTATCCGCCGCTGCTGGTCTTCACGCCCACGCTGGCCAACTACAAGGAAGTGCTGTGGGGCAGCTCCAGCATCCTGCCCAACCTCTGGTCCAGCACGGTGGTGAGCGTGTCGGCGACGCTGCTGACGATGCTGTTCGCGATCCCCGCCGCCTACGCGCTGGCGCGGCTGCGCTACCCGGGCAAGAAGGCGAGCGGCTTCTACGTGCTGGCCACGCAGATGCTGCCGCCGGTGGGCCTGGTCATCCCCTACTACCTCGCCTTGCAGAAGGTGGGCGCGCTCGACACCTACACCGGGCTGGTGCTGATCTACCTGACCTTCTCGCTGCCCTTCGCCATCTGGCTGATGGTGTCCTACTTCGAGGACGTGCCTTACGAGATGGAAGAAGCGGCGCTGCTCGATCGCGCCGGTCGGGTGCGCACGCTCTGGTACGTGATCCTGCCGCAGGTGGGCGGCGGCATCGCCGTGACCACGGTGTTCGTGTTCCTGAACGCCTGGAACGAGTTCATGTTCGCCGTCGTCCTGGGCGGCAACAAGGTGCGGCCGGTGACGGTCGCCATGTTCAATTTCATTTCGGTGGAGCAGACGCAGTGGGCGCGGCTGGCGGCCGGGGCGATGGTCGCCATGGCGCCCGTGATCCTGGTCGGCCTGCTGGCGCAGCGCCACATCGTCAAGGGCCTCACGGTGGGAGCGGTCAAGGGAGGGGGCCGGCGATGAAGCAAGGCAATGGAAACGTCCGCATGCTGGGCGTGGTGAAGAAGCACGGCGAGACGACCGTGCTGCATGGGGTCGACCTCGAGATCCGGGCCGGCGAGTTCTTCGTGCTGCTCGGGCCCTCGGGCTCGGGCAAGACGACCACGCTGCGCATCCTGGCGGGCCTGGAGTCGGTGAGCGGCGGCCAGGTTTTCATGGACGACGTCGACGTGACCGGCGCCGAGCCGGGCGCGCGGGACGTGGCGATGGTGTTCCAGAGCTACGCGCTCTATCCGCACATGACGGTGGCCGAGAACATCGGCTTTCCGCTGAAGATGGTCGGCACCGGCAAGGACGCCATCGCCCAGGCGGTAGCGGATGCCGCGGCGCGCGTGAGCATCGGCCACCTGCTGCAGCGCCGGCCCGGACAGCTCTCCGGCGGCCAGCAGCAGCGCGTGGCGCTGGCGCGAGCCATCGTGCGCCAGCCCAAGCTGTTCCTGCTGGACGAGCCGCTGTCCAACCTGGACGCCAAGTTGCGGCTGGAAACGCGGCTCGAACTGAAGCAGCTGCAGCGCGCGCTGGGCGTCACCACGGTCTACGTCACGCACGACCAGGAAGAAGCCATGACCCTGGCCGACCGCGTCGCCGTGTTCATGGACGGCCGCATCGTGCAGGTCGCCACGCCGCGCGACATCTACAGCCGCCCGGCCCAGGTGTCCGTGGCCGGCTTCATCGGCACGCCGCCGATGAACCTGGTGCCCGCCACCTGGCGCGGCGACACGGCCTTGATCGACGGCGTGGCGCATCCGGTGGGCATCGCCACGCCGCAGCCGCGCGAGATCGTGCTGGGGGTGCGGCCCGGCGAACTGCGCGCCGGCGGCTCCGGCACCGAGGCGCGCGTGGAATACATCGAGGAGCTGGGCGACCACAGCATCGTCGACCTGAAGGCGGGCGGGCAGCGCCTGCGCCTGAAGGCCGATGGCGAGGCCCGCGTGCGCGAAGGCGAGACCACGCACCTGAGCTTCGACGCGCGCGCCGCCCACATTTTCGACCGCGCAAGCGGCCAGCGACTGAACTGAGGACGTCCCATGACCAAGCGACCCAACATCCTGCTGATCCTGAACGACGACATGGGCTATTCCGACATCGGCTGCTACGGCGGCGAAGTCGAAACGCCGAACCTGGACCGGCTGGCGGCCCACGGGCTGCGCTTCTCGCAGTTCTACAACACGGCGCGCTGCAGCCCGTCGCGTGCCTCGCTGCTGACCGGCCTGCATCCGCACCAGACCGGCATCGGCATCCTGACCTACGACTCGGGTCCGGAAGGCTACGCCGGCAACCTCAACCAGAAGTGCGCCACCATCCCCGAGGTGCTGAAGCCCGCCGGCTACCGCAGCTACCTGTCCGGCAAGTGGCACGTGTCGAGCAACCTGAAGGAGCCCACCGACTCCTGGCCGATGCAGCGCGGCTTCGACGACTTCTTCGGCACCATCATCGGCGCCGGCAGCTTCTACGACCCCAACACGCTGACGCGGCGCAACGAGAACGCCGAACACGAGGCGCGCAAGCCGGGCTTCTTCTACACCGACGCCATCAGCGACGAAGCGGTGAAGTTCCTGCAAGGCCACCACGCGCAGCATGCGGACCAGCCGTTCTTCCAGTACGTGGCCTACACGGCGCCGCACTGGCCGCTGCATGCGCACCCGGAGGACATCGCCAAGTACAAGGGCCGCTTCGATGCCGGATGGGACACGCTGCGCGAGCAGCGCCTGCAGCGCCTGGTGGAAAGCGGCATCCTCGACGCGCAGTGGAAGCTGACCGCGCGCGACCCGCGCCAGCCGGCCTGGACCGACGCCGAGCACCAGGCCTGGCTGGCCAACTGCATGGAAGTCTATGCGGCGCAGATCGACCGCATGGACCAGGGCATTGGCCGCATCCTGGGCGCGCTGGAAGACATGGGCGAGCTGGACAACACGCTGGTGATCTTCCTGTCCGACAACGGCGCCTGCGCCGAGGACATCCCGGAAAACGTCACCGTCGACGAACTCGTGAACAAGCTGATGATCGCGCGCTCGCACACCCGGGACGGCGCGGTCGTGAAGTTCGGCAACAACCCGGAGGTCGCGCCCGGCCCGGAGGACACCTACCAGAGCTACGGCCAGGCCTGGGCCAACCTCTCGAACACGCCCTTCCGGCTGTACAAGCACTGGGCGCACGAGGGCGGCATTTCCACGCCGCTGATCTTCCACTGGCCGCAGGGCATCGCGCAGCGCGGCGAGATCCGCCACACGCCGGGCTACCTGCCGGACATCATGGCGACCATCTGCGCCGTCACCGGCGCGCCCTATCCGCAGGCGCTGGACGGCCGCAGCATCCTGCCGCTGGAAGGCCATTCGCTCACGCAGTCCTTCGCCGCCGATGCCGGCACCCGCCCGCCGATGTTCTGGGAGCACGAGGGCAACGGCGCGATGCGCGACGGCAAGTGGAAGCTGGTGCGCGACTATCCCAAGTCCTGGGAGCTGTACGACATGGAAGCCGACCGCACCGAGACGCGCGACCTGGCCTCGCAGTATCCGGAGCGCGTCGCCGCGATGAAGAAGCAGTACGAGGCCTGGGCGCAGCGCTGCGGCGTGCTGCCGCGCGACAAGGTCGTCGCGCTGATGCGCAGCCAGGGCGTGACGAAGGCGTTCTGGGAAGACGAGTGAGCTGCTGCACGCCGCAAGCCGCGGTTCGCGCGGCTCACCACGGCCTACAGGCCGGGGGCCCATCCCCCGTAGGCCGTGGTGAGCCCGCAGGCGAACCGCGGCTGCTTGCGTTGCCCGGCGGCTCCTTCCTCATGGGCACGGACGCGAACGAAGGCTTCGCCGAAGACGGCGAAGGCCCCGCGCGCGAGGTCACGCTCACCCCCTTCGCCATCGCACCCACCGCCGTCACCAACGCGCAGTTCAGCGACTTCGTGCGCGCCACGCGCTACATCACCGAAGCCGAACAGGCCGGCTCCTCCTTCGTCTTCTACCTGCAGATCGAGGAAGAGCAGCGCCACGCGATCCGCCAGGTCTCGCGCGAGCTGCCCTGGTGGCTGGATGTGGAAGGCGCCTGCTGGCAGCGCCCGACCGGCCCGGGCTCGGGCGTCCACGACAAGCCGGACCACCCCGTGGTGCACATCGCCTGGAACGACGCCGCGGCCTACTGCGCGTGGGCCGGCTTGCGCCTGCCGACCGAAGCCGAGTGGGAATACGCGGCGCGCGGCGGGCTGGCGGGCAAGCGCTATCCCTGGGGCGACGAGCTCGCGCCGTGCAACATCTTCCAGGGCGAGTTTCCGTCCCGGCCGGCCGCGGGCTGGACCCCCGGCACGGTTCCCGTGGACAGCTTCGCACCCAACGGCTTTGGCCTCTACAACATGGCCGGCAATTGCTGGGAGTGGTGCGCGGACTGGAGCAGCGCCGACTACCATCGCACGACCGCCGCGCGCGACCCGCTGCAGGACCAGCCCTCCGGCCGCAAGTCGCTGCGGGGCGGCTCCTTCCTCTGCCACGATTCCTATTGCAACCGTTACCGCGTCGCCGCCCGCGGCTCCAACACGCCGGACAGCAGCGCGAGCAACCTCGGTTTCCGCGTCGCCGCGGCCCTGGATTAAAGTAGCGCGCCCATGAAATACATCCTCGCCCTCGACCAGGGCACGACCAGTTCGCGCGCCATCGTGTTCGACCGCGAAGGCCGGCTGGTGGCCGTGGCCCAGCGCGAATTCCGGCAGATCTTTCCGCAACCCGGCTGGGTGGAACACGATGCCCGCGAGATCTGGTCCACGCAGCACGCCGTGGCCCTCGAGGCGCTCAAGAGCGCCGGCGCCGATCGCGCCAACGTGGCGGACTTCGCGGCCATAGGCATCACCAACCAGCGCGAGACCACGGTGCTGTGGGACCGCGCAACCGGACACCCCGTCGCCAACGCCATCGTCTGGCAGGACCGGCGCACCGCGCAGCGTTGCGACCAGCTGCGCGCGCAAGGCCATGCGGCGCTGATCCAGCGAAAGACCGGCCTGGTGATCGATGCCTACTTCTCCGGCACCAAGCTGGAATGGCTGCTGGACAACGTGCCCGGGGCGCGCGAGCGGGCCGAACGCGGTGAGCTCGCTTTCGGCACGATCGACAGCTGGCTGGTGTGGAACCTCACCGGCGGGCGCGTGCACGCCACCGACGCCAGCAATGCCTCGCGCACCATGCTGTTCAACCTGCGCACGCAGGACTGGGACGACGAGCTGCTCGCGCTGCTGCGGGTGCCGCGTTCCGTGCTGCCCAAGGTCGTGCCCTCCAGCGGCGTCCTGGCCGAGAGCGAAAGTTCGCTGTTCGGCGCGCCGCTGCCCATCGCCGGCATGGCGGGCGACCAGCAGGCCGCGACCTTCGGCCAGGCCTGCTTCGCGCCGGGCATGGCGAAGAACACGTACGGCACCGGCTGCTTCATGCTGATGAACACGGGCGCCACGCCGGTGCAGAGCCGGAACCGGCTGCTGACGACGGTCGGCTGGCAAGGCCCCGCCGGCAAGGACAGGACGGCCTACTGCCTGGAAGGCTCCGTCTTCATGGCCGGCGCCACGGTGCAATGGCTGCGCGACGGCCTGCAGATCATCCAGGCCGCGCCGGAAGTGGAATCGCTGGCGGCGCAGGTCGACGACACCGGCGACGTCTACCTGGTGCCCGCCTTTGCGGGACTGGGCACGCCGGACTGGGACGGCTACGCGCGCGGCACCCTGGTCGGCATGACGCGAGGCACGGGCCGCGCCCACATCGCGCGGGCCGCGCTCGAAGCCGTGGCCTTGCAGTCGGCCGACGTGTTTGCCGCGATGACGCGCGACGCCCGCATCCCGCTGAAGGAACTGCGCGTGGACGGCGGCGCTTCGCGCAACAATCTGCTGATGCAGATGCAGGCGGATTTCCTGGGCGTGCCGGTGGTGCGCCCGCAAGTGACCGAGACCACCGCGCTGGGCGCGGCCTACCTGGCCGGCCTGGCCACCGGTTTCTGGCGCGACGCCGGCGAGATCTCCGCCCAATGGCAGGCGGACCGGCGCTTCGAGCCGCGGCTGGGTGAGGCCGAACGGGTCGCCAAGCTCGCGCGCTGGCGCGAGGCCGTGGAACGCTCCAAAGGCTGGGCCCGATCCTGATGCAAGCCATGGATCGACCCGCCGCGGCGACACGGCGCGAGGAACTATTGACCCGCCTGGCGCAGCCGGGCACCTGGGACCTGGCCGTGGTCGGCGGCGGCGCGACCGGCCTGGGCGTGGCGCTCGACGCGGCGGCGCGCGGCTTCCAGGTGGTGCTGGTCGAATCGCACGACTTCGCCAAGGGCACGTCCTCGCGGGCCACCAAGCTGGTCCACGGCGGCGTGCGCTACCTCGCGCAAGGCAACATCGCGCTGGTGCGCGAAGCGCTGCACGAGCGGACCACGCTGCTGCACAACGCGCCGCACCTGGCGCAGCCGCTGGCCTTCGTGATGCCTTCGTACAAGCTGTGGGAGACGCCTTTCTATGGCGTCGGCCTGAAGATGTACGACGCGCTGGCCGGCAAGGCGGGCCTGGGCGCCACCGAATTCCTCAATCGCCGCGAAACCCTGGAACGCCTGCCCACGGCCCGCGCCGAAGGCTTGAAGGGCGGCGTCCAATACTGGGACGGCCAGTTCGACGACGCCCGCCTCGCCCTGGCGCTGGCGCGCACCGCGGCCACGCGCGGCGCCCTCCTGGTCAACTACTGTCCCGCCACCCGCCTGCTGCACGAGAACGGCAAGGTGACGGGCGTCGCCTGCCAGGACGCCGAAACGGGTCGCAGCTTCGAGATCAAGGCCCGCTGCGTGGTCAATGCCACGGGCGTCTGGGTCGACCAGCTGCGGCAGCAGGACGGCGAAGCGACGCAGCATCCGGTGCGGCCCATCGTCGCGCCCAGCCAGGGCGTGCATGCGGTGGTCGACCGGGAATTCCTGCCGGGCCAGCACGCCCTGATGGTTCCCAAGACCGCCGACGGCCGCGTGCTGTTCGGCGTGCCCTGGATGGGCAAGGTCATCCTGGGCACCACCGACACGCCGCGCGGCGACCTGGCGCGGGAGCCGCGGCCGTTCCGCGAAGAGCTGGAATTCATCCTCGGCGAATCGGCCCGCTACCTCAGCCGGGCCCCGCGGCGCGAAGACGTGCGCAGCCTCTGGGTGGGCTTGCGTCCGCTGGTGAAGCCTGACGGGTCGGACGGGGAATCGACCAAGAAGCTCAGCCGGGAGCACACCGTGCTGGTCAGCCGCAGCGGGCTGGTGACGGTGACCGGCGGCAAGTGGACGACCTACCGGGCCATGGCCGAGGATGTGCTGGAGAGCTGCTTCGGCGCGGGCCTGCTGGCCAGGGCTCCGGCAGGAGTGACGGCTAACTTGCCTCTGATCGGGGCGCCTGCTCCTGGCGCCACCCCGACTTCCATCAGCGCGCCTCCGGGCCTGCATCTGTACGGCACGGAAGCCGCGCAGGTCGGCCAGGATCGGGAGCTGGGAGGCGGCCTGACCGCCGCCATGGTGCGTTTTGCCGCCCGCCATGAATATGCGCGGACCGTCGAAGACGTCCTGGCGCGCCGGATCCGGCTGCTGTTCCTGGATGCGGCCCTGGCCGCCGGGCTGGCGGAAGAGGTGGCGGCCATTCTCCAGGCGGAAACCGGCGTGGATCCCAAGTTGGCGGCCTTCCGGGAGTTGGCGGCGACCTACACGGATCTCCCGCTTTGAACTACCCCGTTTGACAAACTCCGCCAATCCGTCATAATCGCGGGCTCGCCTTTTCTCAGGCGAGTTTCTGCCCATTCGAAGCCATGGGTGCCTTCTTCAAGGGGGTCTGCGGCGACGGCGGGCCCAAGACTGCCCCGATGTCCTGCCGGATCGTCCTGCAGGGTGCGTTCGGGACAAGTTGGGAATATTTGAAATGATCCAGACTGAATCTCGGCTCGAAGTCGCCGACAACACCGGCGCGAAGTCCGTCCTGTGCATCAAGGTGCTCGGCGGCTCCAAGCGTCGCTATGCGAGTGTTGGCGACATCATCAAGGTGAGCATCAAGGAAGCCGCGCCGCGTGGCCGCGTCAAGAAGGGCGAGGTCTACAGCGCCGTGGTGGTCCGCACCGCCAAGGGCATCCGCCGTGGCGATGGCTCCCTCATCAAGTTCGACGGCAATGCCGCCGTGCTGCTCAACAACAAGCTGGAGCCCATCGGCACCCGCATCTTCGGACCGGTCACGCGCGAGCTGCGTACCGAGAAGTTCATGAAGATCGTGTCCTTGGCCCCGGAAGTCCTGTAAGGAACCGCCATGAACAAGATCCGCAAGGGTGACGAAGTCATCGTGCTGGCAGGCAAAGACAAGGGCAAGCGCGGCCGCGTGGTCCTGCGCAAGGACGACGAGAAAGTCGTCGTCGAGGGCATCAACCTGGTGAAGAAGCACACCAAGCCCAACCCGCTCAAGGGCACCACCGGCGGCATCGTGGAAAAGGCCATGCCGATCCACCAGTCCAACGTGGCGATCTACAACGCGGCGACCGGCAAGGCCGACCGCGTGGGCATCAAGGTCGACGGCGACAAGCGCACCCGCGTCTTCAAGTCGTCCGGCGAAGAAATCAAGGTGGCCTGAACATGACCCGTCTGCAAGATCATTACAAGGACAAGGTTGTCCCGCAGCTGACCGAGAAGTTCGGCTACAAGTCGCCGATGCAGGTCCCGCGCATCACCAAGATCACCCTGAACATGGGCGTGAGCGAAGCGGTGGCGGACAAGAAGGTCATGGAACACGCCGTCGGCGACCTGACCAAGATCGCCGGCCAGAAGCCCGTGGTCACCAAGGCCAAGAAGGCCATCGCCGGCTTCAAGATCCGCGAGCAGCAGGCCATCGGCACGATGGTCACCCTGCGCGGCGCCCGCATGTATGAATTCCTGGACCGTTTCGTCACCGTGGCCCTGCCGCGCGTGCGTGACTTCCGCGGTGTCAGCGGCCGTGCCTTCGATGGCCGCGGCAACTACAACATCGGCGTCAAGGAACAGATCATCTTCCCGGAAATCGAGTACGACAAGGTCGACGCCCTGCGCGGCCTGAACATCTCGATCACGACGACGGCCAAGACCGACGAAGAAGCCAAGGCGCTTCTGGCGGGCTTCCGTTTCCCGTTCAAGAACTGAGGTAGACCGTGGCTAAAACTGCTTTGATCCAGCGCGAACTGAAGCGCGAAAAGCTGGTCGCCCAGTACGCGACCAAGCTCGCCGATCTGAAGGCGATCGCCGCCGACGGCAAGAAGAGCGACGAGGAACGCGCGGCTGCCCGCGTGGCGATCCAGAAGATCCCCCGCAACGCCAACCCGACCCGCCAGCGCAACCGCTGCGAAATGACCGGCCGCCCGCGCGGCACCTTCCGCCAGTTCGGCCTGGCCCGCGCCAAGATCCGTGAACTCGCCTTCGCTGGCGACATTCCCGGCATCACCAAGGCCAGCTGGTAAGCGGCGAGGAGAGACTTCTATGAGCATGAGTGATCCCATCTCCGACCTGCTGACGCGCATCCGTAACGCGCAGATGGTCTCCAAGGCTACCGTGAGCGTGCCGTCTTCCAAAGTGAAGGTCGCCATCGCCCAGGTGCTGAAGGACGAGGGTTACATCGACGGCTTCCAGGTGAAGTCCGAGTCCGGCAAGTCCGAGCTCGTGATCGACCTGAAGTACTACGCCGGCCGTCCGGTGATCGAGCGTATCGAGCGCGTGAGCCGCCCCGGCCTGCGCGTCTACAAGGGCAGCGCCGCCATCCCCCAGGTCATGAACGGCCTGGGCGTGGCGATCGTCACCACGCCGAAGGGCGTGATGACGGACCGCAAGGCACGTGCCACCGGCGTCGGCGGCGAAGTGCTGTGCTACGTCGCCTAAGGGAAGGATAGAGAAATGTCCCGAGTCGGAAAAATGCCGGTCGCCATCCCCAAGGGTGTCGACGTGGCCATCAAGGAAGACCAGATCAACGTGAAGGGCACCGGCGGCGCGCTGTCGCTGGCCCTGAACCCCCTGGTCAAGGTGAGCAACGAAGACGGCAAGCTGACTTTCGTCGCTGCCGACGCGTCGCGCGAAGCCAATGCCATGAGCGGCACCATGCGCCAGCTGGTGAACAACATGGTGGTGGGCGTGACCAAGGGCTTCGAGAAGAAGCTGAGCCTGGTGGGCGTGGGTTACCGTGCCGCCGCGCAAGGCAACAAGCTGAACCTGACGGTCGGCTACTCGCACCCCGTGAACATCGAAATGCCCGCCGGCATCACGGTCGCCACCGCCACGCCCACGGAAATCGTGGTCAAGGGCGCCGACCGCCAGCGCGTGGGCCAACTGGCCGCCGAGATCCGTGCCGTTCGTCCGCCCGAGCCCTACAAGGGCAAGGGCATCCGCTACGCGGACGAAAAGATCACGATCAAAGAGACCAAGAAGAAGTAAGGAGCACCATGATGTTGACCAAGAAGGAACAGCGTCTGCGCCGCGCGCGCCAGACCCGCATCCGCATTGCGACGCAGGGTGTGGCCCGCCTCACCGTGAACCGCACCAACCTGCACATCTACGCGAGCCTGATCTCCGACGACGGCTCCAAGGTGCTGGCCACCGCCTCCACCGCCGAAGCCGGCGTCCGCAAGGAACTCGGCGGCGCTGGCAAGGGCGCCACGGTTGCCGCCGCGCAGCAGATTGGCAAGCTGATCGCCGAGAAGGCGAAGGCCGCCGGCGTCGAGAAGGTCGCCTTCGACCGCGCCGGTTTTGCGTACCACGGCCGCGTCAAGGCGCTGGCCGAAGCGGCCCGCGAAGCCGGCCTGCAGTTCTAACGGACACGGAACACCGATATGGCAAAGATCCAAGCAAATCGCCAGGCCGACGGCCCGGAAGACGGCCTCAAAGAGAAGATGATCGCGGTCAACCGCGTCACCAAGGTGGTGAAGGGCGGCCGGATCCTCGGTTTCGCGGCGCTCACCGTGGTCGGCGACGGCAATGGCAAGGTCGGCATGGGCAAGGGCAAGTCGAAGGAAGTGCCCCTGGCCGTGCAGAAGGCGATGGAAGAAGCCCGTCGCAACATGACCAGCGTCACGCTCAAGAACGGCACCATCCACCACAACGTGTTCGGCCACCACGGTGCCGCCCGCGTCATGATGGCGCCGGCTCCCAAGGGTACCGGCATCATCGCCGGCGGCCCGATGCGCGCCGTGTTCGAAGTGATGGGCATCACCGACATCGTGGCCAAGAGCCACGGTTCGACCAATCCCTACAACATGGTCCGCGCCACGTTCGACGCGCTGAAGAACGCCACGACCCCGGGTCAGGTGGCGGCGAAGCGCGGCAAGTCGGTCGAAGACATCTTCGCCGCCTGAGCCCGAAGGAATCAACATGGCTACCAAGCAAGAACAGCAAAAGACCGTGAAGGTCCAGCTCGTTCGCAGCCCGATCGGCACCAAGGAAGCGCACCGCGCGACCGTCCGTGGCCTGGGCCTGCGCAAGCTGAATTCCGTGAGCGAGCTGGAAGACACTCCGGCCGTGCGCGGCATGATCAACAAGGTCGACTACCTGGTGAAGGTGCTCTGACATGGAACTGAACTCCATCAAGCCGGCTGACGGCTCGAAGAAGGCGCGTCGCCGCGTCGGCCGCGGCATCGGCTCCGGCCTGGGCAAGACCGCGGGTCGCGGCCACAAGGGCCAGAAGTCGCGTTCCGGCGGCTACCACAAGGTGGGCTTCGAAGGCGGCCAGATGCCGCTGCAGCGTCGCCTGCCCAAGCGCGGCTTCAAGTCGCACAACCTGAAGTTCAATGGCGAAGTGACCCTCGGTCAGCTGGAAGCCCTCGGCCTGGCCGAAGTCGACCTGCTGGCGCTGAAGACCGCCAAGCTGGTGGGCCAGATCGTGCAGAACGTGAAGGTCATCAAGTCCGGCGAGCTGAAGAAGGCCGTCAAGCTGACGGGCATCGGCGCCACCGCCGGCGCCAAGGCTGCCATCGAGGCAGCCGGCGGCAGCCTGAACTAAGCGAAAGCGAAAGGCATCCGTGGCAACGAGCGCAGCCCAGATCGCGAAGACCGGCAAGTTCGGCGACCTGCGTCGCCGGCTGGTCTTCCTGCTGCTGGCATTGGTCGTTTATCGCGTCGGCGCGCACATCCCCGTCCCTGGCATCAACCCCGACCAGCTCGCGCAGCTGTTCAAGGGCCAGCAGGGCGGCATCCTGAGCCTGTTCAACATGTTCTCGGGTGGTGCGCTGTCGCGGTTCACCGTGTTCGCCCTGGGCATCATGCCCTACATCTCTGCCTCGATCATCATGCAGCTGCTCACCTACGTGCTGCCGCAGTTCGAGCAGATGAAGAAGGAAGGCGAAGCGGGGCGGCGCAAGATCACGCAGTACACGCGCTACGGCACCCTGGGCCTGGCCCTCTTCCAGTCGCTGGGCATCGCCATGGCGCTGGAAGGCTCGGCCGGCCTGGTGATGAACCCGGGCTTCGGCTTCCGCATGACCGCGGTGATCAGCCTGACGGCCGGCACCATGTTCCTGATGTGGCTGGGTGAGCAGATCACCGAACGGGGTCTCGGCAACGGCATCTCGATCCTGATCTTCGCCGGCATCGCGGCGGGCCTGCCCAACGCCATCGGCGGACTGCTGGAACTGGTGAACACGGGCGCGATGAGCATCCTGGCCGCCATGTTCGTGGTGGTGGTCGTGGCGGGCGTGACCTACTTCGTGGTGTTCGTCGAACGCGGCCAGCGCAAGATCCTCGTGAACTATGCGCGCCGCCAGGTCGGCAACAAGGTCTACGGCGGCCAGTCGTCGCACCTGCCGCTGAAGCTGAACATGGCCGGCGTCATCCCGCCGATCTTCGCCTCGTCGATCATCCTGCTGCCGGCGACGGTGGTGAGCTGGTTCGCCACGGGCGACAGCCTCAGGTGGTTGAAGGACATTGCGAGCACGCTGAGCCCCGGCCAGCCGATCTATGTCATGCTGTATGCCGCCGCGATCGTGTTCTTCTGCTTCTTCTACACGGCCCTGGTGTTCAACAGCCGGGAAACCGCGGACAACCTGAAGAAGAGCGGCGCTTTCGTCCCGGGCATCCGTCCGGGCGAGCAGACGGCGAAGTACATCGACAAGATCCTGGCCCGCCTGACGCTGGCCGGCGCGCTGTACATCACCTTCGTCTGCCTGCTGCCCGAGTTCCTGATCCTGAAGTACAACGTGCCGTTCTATTTCGGCGGCACCTCCCTGCTGATCATCGTGGTGGTCACCATGGACTTCATGGCACAGGTGCAGAACTACCTGATGAGCCAGCAGTACGAATCGCTGCTCAAAAAGGCCAACTTCAAGACGTCGCTTGGCGGCTGATTTAGAGATTTAGGAGAAAGAACATGAGAGTTTCGGCTTCCGTCAAGAAGATCTGCCGCAACTGCAAGATCATCCGCCGCAAGGGCGTCGTCCGCGTGATCTGCACGGACCCGCGTCACAAGCAGCGTCAAGGTTAAGAGGTAAGACATGGCACGTATTGCTGGCATCAACATTCCGCCGCACCAACACGCCGAGATCGGCCTGACCGCGATCTTCGGCATCGGCCGCACGCGCGCCCGCAAGATCTGCGAAGCGACGGGCATCGCCTATTCCAAGAAGGTGAAGGACCTGACCGACGCCGACCTGGAAAAGATCCGCGACCAGATCGCCCAGTACACCATCGAAGGTGACCTGCGCCGCGAAACCACGATGAACATCAAGCGCCTGATGGACATCGGCTGCTACCGCGGCTTCCGCCATCGCCGTGGCCTGCCCATGCGCGGCCAGCGCACCCGCACCAATGCCCGCACCCGCAAGGGTCCGCGCAAGGCTGCCCAGGCGCTGAAGAAGTAAATGATTTGGGGTCGGACCAAAAGCGCGTAGCGCGTTGCTCGGACCCCTCTGATCAACGAAAGAGATAAGACATGGCCAAGGCTCCTGCCAACAACGCCGCGCAGCGTGTGCGCAAGAAGGTTCGCAAGAACGTGTCGGACGGCGTCTGCCACGTGCACGCGTCCTTCAACAACACGATCATCACGATCACCGACCGCCAGGGCAACGCCTTGAGCTGGGCCTCCTCCGGCGGCCAGGGCTTCAAGGGCTCGCGCAAGTCGACCCCCTTCGCCGCGCAGGTCGCGTCGGAAGTGGCCGGCCGCGCCGCCATGGAGCAGGGCATCAAGAACCTGGACGTCGAGATCCGCGGCCCCGGCCCGGGCCGCGAGTCCTCGGTGCGCGCGCTGGCTGCGCTGGGCATCCGCATCACGTCGATCTCCGACGTGACGCCGGTCCCGCACAACGGCTGCCGCCCGCAAAAGCGTCGTCGTATCTGATTCCGGTTTAACAACCAAGCCCACCGCCGGCGGCGCATGCGCTGCCGGCTCCTGCGCCGAATGGGCGCAGTAGTCATTTAAGGAAAGCAAAGTGGCACGTTACCTCGGCCCCAAGGCCAAACTCTCCCGCCGTGAAGGCACCGACCTGTTCCTGAAGAGCGCCCGCCGCTCGATCAGCGACAAGGCGAAGTTCGACTCCAAGCCCGGCCAGCACGGCCGCACCTCGGGCCAGCGCACCAGCGACTTCGGCCTGCAGCTGCGCGAGAAGCAGAAGGTCAAGCGCATGTACGGCGTGCTGGAAAAGCAGTTCCGCCGCTACTTCGAGGAAGCCGACCGCCGCAAGGGCAACACCGGCGCCAACCTGCTGTTCCTGCTGGAATCGCGCCTGGACAACGTCGTCTACCGCATGGGCTTCGGCTCCACCCGCGCCGAAGCGCGCCAGCTGGTGAGCCACAAGGCCATCACGGTGAACGGCAAGGCCGTCAACATCCCGTCGTACATGGTCAAGGCCGGCGACGTGGTCGCGGTGCGCGAGAAGTCCAAGAAGCAGAACCGCGTCGTCGAGGCCCTGCAGCTGGCCACGCAGGTCGGCATCCCCGCCTGGATCGAAGTGAACGTCGAAAAGGCCGAAGGCACCTTCAAGAAGGTCCCCGACCGCGACGAGTTCGGCGCCGACATCAACGAATCGCTGATCGTCGAACTGTATTCGCGTTAAGCGAGAGAGTGCGTTTTAGTTCCCTGGCGGCCGGGCACGGCGCCAGGGCCCCAGCCTTACCGGTGTAACGAGCCGGGGGTATTGAGAGGAAGTCCTGCATGCAAACCAACCTGCTGAAGCCCAAATCCATCAACGTTGAACAGCTTGGCGTGAACCGCGCCAAGGTCACCCTGGAGCCGTTCGAGCGTGGCTATGGCCACACCCTCGGCAACGCGCTGCGCCGGGTGCTGCTCTCGTCGATGGTGGGTTATGGCGCGACGGAGGTGACCATCGCCGGCGTCCTGCACGAATACTCGTCGATCGACGGCGTGCAGGAAGACGTGGTGGGCATCCTGTTGAACCTCAAGGGCGTGGTGTTCAAGCTCCACAACCGCGACGAGGTCACCCTGTCGCTGCGCAAGGACGGCGAAGGCGTCGTCACCGCCGCCGACATCCAGACGCCGCACGACGTCGAGATCATCAACCCGGATCACGTGATCGCCACGCTGTCGCAAGGCGGCAAGATCGACATGCAGATCAAGGTGGAGAAGGGCCGCGGCTACGTGCCCGGCACGATGCGCCGCTACGGCGACGAGCCGACCAAGTCCATTGGCCGCATCGTCCTGGACGCCTCGTTCTCGCCGGTCAAGCGCGTGAGCTACACCGTCGAAAGCGCCCGCGTCGAGCAGCGCACCGACCTCGACAAGCTGGTGATGGAGATCGAGACCAACGGCGCGATCACCGCCGAAGACGCCGTGCGCGCGTCGGCAAAGATCCTCGTCGAACAGCTCGCCGTCTTCGCCCAGCTGGAAGGCTCCGAACTGGCCGCGTTCGACGCGCCGGTGCAGCGTTCCTCGCAGCAGTTCGACCCGATCCTGCTGCGCCCGGTCGACGAACTCGAACTGACGGTGCGTTCGGCCAACTGCCTGAAGGCCGAAAACATCTACTACATCGGTGACCTGATCCAGCGCACCGAGAACGAGCTGCTGAAGACCCCGAACCTGGGTCGCAAGTCGCTCAACGAAATCAAGGAAGTGCTTGCCTCGCGCGGCCTGACCTTGGGCATGAAACTGGAATCCTGGCCGCCCGCCGGCCTCGACAAGCGTTAATCAATCAATGGTGAACTGACGGTACCTGACACGGCCGTCTTTCAAGATAAGGAAAGGAACACACCATGCGTCACGGACACGGCCTTCGCAAACTGAACCGCACCAGCGAGCACCGCCTCGCGATGCTGCGCAACATGATGGTCTCGCTGCTCGAGCACGAAGCCATCAAGACCACGGTCCCCAAGGCCAAGGAACTGCGCCGCGTCGTCGAGCCGATGATCACGCTGGCCAAGGAACCGACGCTCGCGAACAAGCGCCTGGCCTTCGACCGCCTGCGCAATCGCGACATCGTCGCCAAGCTGTTCAACGAACTCGGCCCGCGTTACCAGACGCGCCCGGGTGGCTACACGCGCATCCTGAAGATGGGCTTCCGCGTCGGCGACAACGCGCCGATGGCGCTGGTCGAACTCGTGGACCGTCCCGAGATCGCCGAAGCCGACAACGCCGAGCAGTCGGCCGCTGAATAAGCTATAATTTCCCTTCTGACGCGCGGTGGAGCAGCCTGGTAGCTCGTTGGGCTCATAACCCAAAGGTCGCAAGTTCAAATCTTGCCCGCGCAACCAAATCAAGACGCCTGGTTTTCACCAGGCGTTTTTGTTTTCCGGCCTCGCGGCGCCGGTGAATATCGGCGCGGGCACAATCGCCGTCCATGACCGAGACCGCTTCCACGAACGAGACCCTGCAGCTGGCTTTCGCGCTGGCGCCGGTGGGCTTGTGCGTGTCGCGAGATCGCGTCGTGGACCTCTGCAACGAAGCCTTCGCGCGCATGTTCGGCTACGAGGCCGGCGAACTGCAGGGCCGGCCGCTGGCGCCGCTCTATCCTTCCCTGGAGGAGTTCGAGGACATCGGCAACCTGGGACTGCCGGTCATGCGCGAGTCGGGCATGTACAGCGACGAGCGGATCATGCGGCGCAAGGACGGCACGCTGTTCTGGTGCCACGTCGCCGGCCGCGCCCTGGACCGGTCGGATCCTTTCGGCTGCGCCGTCTGGATGTTCGAGGACATCTCCGCGCGCCGCCCCGTACGCGCCACCTTGACGGCGCGCGAACGCGAGATCGCGCAGCAACTCGTGGCCGGCGCGACCAGCAAGCAGATCGCGCGGGCGCTGGCCATCAGTCCGCGCACGGTGGAGGCACACCGCGCGCGCCTGATGCGCAAGTTCGACGCGGCGACGGCCGGCGAGCTGGTGGCGCGACTCGTCGGCGCCGGCTGAGCGCCCCAGCGACCGGCGCCACCAACGCCTGGCCAGGGCCGCGCCCCAGGTGGTACTACCCTATTGGCAGCCGCGCGCCCGCTGGACTATCGTTCAGGCCCTGCCATGAACCTTGCCCACACCCTCCTGCGCGTGGCGCGCGCCGATCCGCGCCGGCCCGCCTTGTACGAGGGCGAGCGCCTGCTGTTCGACTACGGCCAGCTGGCCGAGCGCGTGGCGCGCCTGGCCGCCGCGATGCGCGAGGGCGGGCTCGCGCCGGGCGACCGCGTCGCCGTGTTCATGCGCAACCACCCGGCGTACCTGGAAGTCTTCTACGCCGCGTGGTGGGCCGGGCTGGCCGTCGTGCCGATCAACGCCAAGCTGCACGTGCGCGAAGCGCAGTGGATCCTGGACCACGCCCAGGCCCGCTGGGCCTTCGTCACCCCGGACGTCGGCGCCGGCCTCCAGGCGCCAGGGCGCATCCTCGACGTGACCGGCCCGCAGTACCCGGCCCTGTTCTCCGCGTCACCCGCAGTCCTGGCCGAGCGCGACGCGGAAGATCTCGCGTGGCTGTTCTACACCAGCGGCACCACCGGCAAGCCCAAGGGCGTGATGCTCACCCATCGCAACCTCATGACGATGGGCCTCACCTACTTCGTCGACGTGGACGCGATCGACTGCCGGGATGCCATCGTGTACGCCGCGCCCATGTCGCATGGCGCGGGCATCTATGCGATCCCGCATGTCATGGCCGGGGCGCGCCACGTCGTCCCCGCATCGGGCAGCTTCGACCCGGCGGAGCTGTTCGCGCTGGCCCGCACGGTGGGGCGCTTGTCGCTGTTCGCGGCGCCGACCATCGTGAAGCGGCTCGTCGACCACGCCGAGGCCACGGGTTCCGACGGTGAAGGCTTCAAGACGATCGTCTACGGCGGGGCACCCATGTACCTGGCGGACCTCCAGCGGGCCCTGCGCGTCATGGGGCAGCGCTTCGTGCAGATCTACGGGCAGGGCGAGAGCCCGATGGTCATCACCTCGCTGCCGCGGTCCTACTTGTCGGACACGGCGCATCCCCGCTACCTGCAGCGCCTGGCGTCGGTGGGCTTCTCGCAGACCCCGGTGCAGGTGCGCGTGGCGACCGCGGAAGGCGAACCGCTGCCGCCGGGCGAGATCGGCGAGGTGCTGGTGCGCGGCGACACGGTGATGGCGGGCTATTGGCGCGACCCCGAGGCCACCGCCGCCGCGCTGCGAGAGGGCTGGCTGTTCACGGGCGACATGGGCGCGCTGGACGAAGACGGCTTCCTGACCTTGAAGGACCGCAGCAAGGACGTCCTGATCAGCGGCGGGTCCAACATCTACCCCCGCGAGGTCGAAGAGGTGCTGCTCCTGCATCCCGCCGTCGCGGAAGTGGCGGTGGTCGGCGCGCCGGATCCGGAGTGGGGCGAGGTCGTCGTCGCTTTCGTCGTGGCCCGGCCCGGGCAAAAGCCGGCGACGGAGGAGCTCGACGCGCTGTGCCTAGAACACATCGGCCGCTTCAAGCGGCCCAAGCGCTACGAGATCGTCGCAGCGCTGCCCAAGAACAATTACGGCAAGGTCCTGAAGCGCGAGCTGCGCCAGCGCCTGCAGGAAGACGGTCCCCCGGCCGGCGGCTGAACCGGGCGCCTGGGCCAGTCTTCCAGCCCGGCCGCATCTTGCCCCGCCGAATCGACGCTTCGTCGCAGCCAGCGGCAATCCATCCCATGGGCGTTGAGCGGGGCGGGACGGATATGCAACACTTTCGCCTTCGCGGCTGACCCGGCCGCCCATCCAAGAGGACCCGGAGGCGCGGCTGCGATCCAGCCGCGGAGGGGAGTGCTCCATGAGACATAGAACGATTCTTGCCCTGCAGTGCGCCGCCGTCGGCGTCCTGCTGCTCGCCCTGGCGGGCTGCGGAGGCGGCAACGCCAACGCCGCCAAGGCCGAAACCCAGCCGGTGCTGCTCTCGCCCGAAGACGTGCTGACCGTGCGGCCCAGCGCCATCACGGCCGGCCCGCTGATCACCGGCAGCCTGCAGCCCGACAAGCGCGCCGACCTGCGCGCCGAGGTGTCGGCCGTGGTCACCGCCGTGCTGAAGGAGAACGGCGACGCCGTGAAGCGCGGCGACCTCCTGGTGCGCCTCGACGACACCTCCATCCGCGAAGGACTCACTTCCGCGCAGGAGGCCGAGCGCGCCGCCGTCCAGGCGTCCGAGCAGGCCGAGCGCCAGCTGCAGCGCCTGAACACCTTGCGCGCCTCCGGCATGGCCTCGGCCCAGGCCCTGGAGGACGCGGAGATCCGCCGCAACACCACGCAGAGCGACCTGGCCTCGGCCAAGATGCGGCTCGTGCAGGCGAAGCAGCAGATGCAGCGCACCGAAGTCCGCGCACCCTTCGACGGCGTGGTGGCGGACCGCAAGCTGTCGGTCGGCGACACCGCCCAGGTCGGCAAGGAACTGCTGAAGGTGATCGACCCGAGCAGCCTGCGCTTCGAAGGCCTGATCTCTTCCGACGCCATCCAGTCGGTCCAGCGCGGCCAGACCGTGACCTTCCGCGTCAACGGCTTCGGCGAGCGCGAGTTCGCCGGCACCGTGCGGCTGGTGAGCCCGAACGCCAACGCCATGACGCGCCAGGTCGAAGTGCTGGTGGATGTGGCCGGCGCGCCGCCGCGCCTGGCCGGCCTGTATGCGGAAGGACGGGTGGCCGCATCGAGCACGCAGGCGCTGGTCTTGCCGGCCTCGGCCGTGGTCCGCAGCGGCGACCGGGCTTCGGCCTGGAAGGTGCAAGGCGGCAAGCTGCAGCAGGCGACGCTGCAGCTCGGCGAGCGGGACCCGCGCCGCGGCGACTTCGTCGTGCGTTCGGGGCTGGTCGAAGGCGACCGCGTGCTGCGGCATCCCGTCGCCACACTGAAGGACGGCCAGCCGGTGCAGGAAAACGCGAGCGCGGCCGCCAGCGCCGCACCGTCGACCCTGGTGCGCTGACATGATCCTCTCCGACTTCAGCATCCGCCGGCCGCTGGCCACGGTGGTGATCATCCTGTCGCTGATGGCGCTCGGCGTGCTGGCGCTGCAGAAACTGCGCGTCAACGAGATCCCCGACGTCGAACAGCCGGTGATGGCCATCAACATCGCCTACCCCGGCGCCTCGCCCGAGACCGTGGAGCGCGAGGTCATCAACCGCATCGAGCGCTCGCTGCAGGGCATCGCCGGCGTCTACGAGATCCGCTCCACCGCCAAGGAGAGCAACGCCCAGATCATCGTCATCTTCAACTTCAGCAAGAACATGATCGAGGCGGCCGACGAGATCCGCAACGCGATCTCCACCGTGCGCTACAAGCTGCCGGTCGAAATGCGCGAGCCGGAGATCCGCCGCCGCGACCCGGGTGCGCAGCCGATCATGGAGCTGGCGCTGTCCTCCACCGGCCAGAGCCATGCCGAGATCTCGCGGCTGGCGGAAGACGAACTGGCCGACAAGCTGCGCGGTGTCGACGGCGTGGCGGTGGTGAACGTGACAGGCTCGCTCAAGCGCGAACTGAGCGTGCTGCTGCACGCGGACCGCCTGCGCGAATACGGCATCTCGGTGGCCGAAGTGGTCGACGCGGTGCGCAGCCAGAACGCCAACGCGCCGGTGGGCCGGGTGGTCGGCCCGCTGCGCGACCAGAGCATCCGGCTCGTGGGACGCATCGAATCGCCGGCCGATTTCGGCCAGGTCATCGTGCGCCGCCGCGGCAGCGAGGTGGTGCGCCTGGGCCAGCTGGCCGAAACCATCGACGGCTTTGCCGACGTCGAAAGCGTGAGCCTGCGCAACGCGCACCCGAACGTCAGCCTGTCCGTCACGCGTTCGCGCGAAGCCAGCACGGTGGCCGTCGCCCACGGCGTGCGCAAGCTGGTGGGCGAGATCAATGCCACGCTTCCCGCCGGCACCAAGCTGGACATCGTGCGTGACGGCGGCATCGACGCGCAGGACAACCTGAACAACGTGATCGAGGCGCTGGTGCTCGGCGCCGTGCTCACGGTGCTGGTCGTCTACGTGTTCCTCAACTCGTGGCGCTCCACGCTGATCACCGCCTTGAGCCTGCCCACTTCGGCGCTCACCGCCTTCATCGCCGTCTGGCTGTGCGGCTTCACGCTGAACTTCATGACGCTGCTCGGGATCTCGCTGGCCATCGGCGTGCTGATCGACGATGCGATCGTGGTGCGCGAAAACATCGTGCGCCACCTGGAAAACGGCGCCGACCGCATCACCGCGGCCAGCCGCGGCACCGCGGAGATCGGCCTGGCGGTGGCGGCCACGACCTTCTCGATCGTCGCCATCTTCATTCCCGTGGCCTTCATGCCGGGCGTGGCCGGCGAGTGGTTCCGCCCCTTCGCGTTGACGGTCGCCACCTCGGTGCTGGTGAGCCTGTACATCTCCTTCACGCTGGACCCGATGATCTCGGCCTACTGGGGCGACCCGCCGGCGCATGAACGCAAGCCGCGCGGCCGCATCGGCCACGCGCTGGAGCGCTTCAACAACTGGTTCGACCACCAGTCCGACCGCTACGGCAAGTTCATCGCCTTCGCCCTCCACCATCGCTGGTCGATGGCGGCGGTCGCGATCGGCAGCCTGGTGGTTTCCGTCGGCCTGTTCGCCAAGTTCGGCGGCTCCAGTTTCCTGCCGCAGCAGGACGTGGGCCAGATCGCCATCGACATCCGCACGCCGCCCAGCGCCAGCCTGGCCTACGCGCGCCTGAAGGTGGAGAAAGCCGCGGAGCTGGCGCGCACGCTGCCGGAAACCAAGTCGACAAACAGCCAGGTCTATGCCGGCGGCGGCCGCGTCTACGTCGACCTCGGCAAGCGCATGGAACGCAAGCGCAATGCCGCCGAAGTGGCGACCGAACTGCGCGGCAAGGTGGCGCGGCTGGTGGGCGCCGAGTTCGTCGTGTTCGACGACCTGAACAACGGCACGCGCAAGCCGGTGCAGATCCAGTTCTACGGCCAGGACGCGCGCACGCTGCTGGGCGTGACCAACGCCTACATGGACAAGCTGCGCAGAGTGAAAGGCGCCGTCGACGTCGGCCTGTCGGAGCAGGCGCCGAAGGAGGAACTGAAGATCGAGCTGGATCGCGGCCTCGCCAACCAGCTGGGCATCACGGTCGCCGACGCGGCGCAGGCGCTGCGCGTGGCCTTCGCCGGCGTCGAGGTCGGCGACTGGGTCGACCCGATCGGGCAATCGCGCGACGTCGCCGTGCGGCTGCACAAGGCGGACCGCGTCGACGCCGAGAACCTGGAGCGGCTTCCGGTGGCGGTCGGCACCAGCGGCACGGTCGTGCCCCTGAACCAGATCGCCCGCATCAGCATGGGCGAGGCGCCCGCGCAGATCCAGCACCTGACCGGCCGCCGCATGATCGCGGTGTCGGCCAACGTGCAGGACCGGCCGCAGGGCGACGTGATCGCCGACGCCGTCAAGCTGGCCAAGGAAATGAGCTTCCCGCCCGGCTACGGCGTGGAGCTGGGCGGCGCGGGCAAGGACCAGAAGGAAGTGTTCGGCGCGATGGCGACGGCGCTGGTGATGGGCGTGGGTCTCATGTACCTGATCCTGGTCGTGCAGTTCGGCTCGTTCACCGCGCCCCTGGCCGTGATGCTGTCGCTGCCCCTGAGCATGGTCGGCGTGGTGCTGGCCCTGCTGGTCACGCGCAGCACGCTCAACCTCATGAGCTTCATCGGCATCATCATGCTGATGGGGCTGGTGGCGAAGAACGCGATCCTGCTGCTGGATGCGGCGCGTTCGCGCGAGGAAGCCGGCATGGACCGCGAGGAGGCGCTGATGGCGGCCGGCCGCGCGCGGCTGCGCCCCATCCTGATGACCACCTTCGCGCTGATCGCCGGCATGCTGCCGGTGGCCATCGGCATGGGCGACAGCGGCGAGTTCTACCGGCCGATGGCGATCGCCATCATCGGCGGCATGGTGACGTCCACGCTGCTCACCTTGCTGGTGGTGCCGTCCTTCTACGACAGCATCGAGATCGGGCGCGAACGGCTGCTTGCCCGGTTCCGCCGGCGCCGGGCCGCGCCTACCCCGCTGCCTGCGTCGTCCTGAGTTCGGGCGCGACCGCGACCGGGCGCGCGCGCCGCGCCTGCGCGAAGGTGCCGACGCCGAGCCAGTTCCAGAGCCGGCCGGCCGCCTCCTGGGGACCCAGCACGCGCAGGTCGCCGGCCGCCATCGCCTGCTGCGGCGTGTCGTCGCCGGACCAGATCTCCGTCAGTGCGCGCAGCGTCGCGTCGAGCACCAGCGTGATCTCGCGGCCCGGGTCCTCGCGGCACAGGTCGGCCGTGCCGGCCTCCACCACCAGCCACCACTTGCGCTCGTCCTTGTGGCCGTCGCGGAACAGGAATTGCACCACCACCGGCTGCGGCGGGAATTCGGCCAGGCGCAGCGAACGCCGCATGTCCCACAACAGCAAGCCGGCGTCGAGCTCGCCCTCGCGCAGGCGGCTGCCGATCCAGCGGGCGCCCCATTGGCCCAGCCCCATGATGAGCGGGCGCAGCTCCTCGCCGGCCGCGGTCAGGTGGTATTCCCAGACCTTGCCCACCGCATGGCGCTCCACCACGCCGCATTCCTCGAGCTGGCGCAAGCGCTGCGCCAGCAGGCTGGTGGACATGCGCGGCACCCCGCGGTGCAGGTCGTTGAAGCGGTGGCTGCCGATCAGCAGCTCGCGGATGACGAGGGGCGTCCAGCGCTCGCACAGCACCTCGGCGCCCCGGGCCACGGTGCAGAACTGGCCATAGCCTTGCATGGGTCAGCCTCCTTGGGGGGACGAACGCTTCTGATTCTGGACTAGTCCTGGCCGGGCGTCACCCGCATGCTTCAGGCCTGCCTTTCTTCTCACGCCAGGAGCAACCCATGCCGATCGAACTCACCCGCCTCAATGGCCAAGCCGCCCCGCTCGAGGACGCAGCGCTGCAGGCTTTCCGCGGCGCCTTCAAGGGCGCCGTGCTGACTGCCGCCGACCCCGCCTACGAAGAGGTGCGCAAGCTCTGGAATGCGATGGTCGACCGCCGTCCCGGCCTCATCGCCCGCTGCACCGGGACCGCCGACGTGGTGCAGGCCGTGCGCTTCGCGCGCCAGCACCAGCTGTTGCTGACGGTGCGCGGCGGCGGCCACAACATCGCCGGGCTGGCGGTGGCGGACGGCGCGCTGATGGTCGACATGTCGCTGCTGCGCGGGGTGTGGGTCGATCCCGCCGCCGGCACGGCCCGTGCCCAGGCGGGCTGCACGCTGGCCGACGTCGACCGCGAGACGCAGCTGCATGGCTTGGCCGCCGTGCTCGGCTTCGTTTCCGCCACCGGCATCGCCGGCCTCACCGTAGGCGGCGGCTTCGGCTACCTGAGCCGCCGCTTCGGCTGGACCTGCGACACCTTGCAGTCCATGGAGGTGGTGACGGCCGAGGGCCAGGTCGTGCGGGCCTCGGCGCAGGAGAATGCCGACCTGTTCTGGGCCCTGCGCGGAGGCAGCGGCAACTTCGGCATCGTCACCTCGTTCGAGTACCGGCTGTTCCCGGTCGGGCCCGAGATCCTCGGCGGCGCCGTTGCCTGGCGCGGCGCGGACACGGCGCAGGTGCTGGAGGCCTGGCGCGAGTTCAGCGCTTCCGCGCCGCGCGAGCTCACCACGGTGGCGGTGCTGCGCATCGCGCCGCCCGCGCCCTGGCTGCCCAAGGAGATCCATGGCCAGCCCATCGTGGCCATCTTCGCCTGCTACAGCGGCAAGCCGGAAGAAGGCGAGGCGCTGCTGGCGCCGCTGCGCAAGCTGGGCCAGCCGGTGGCCGACATCATCACCCGCCGGCCCTACACGCAGATGCAGTCGCTGCTGGACGCCACGCAGCCGAAGGGCCGGCGCTATTACTGGAAGTCGCACTACCTGCCGGCCGTGACGCGCCAGGCCGCGGAACTGGCCGCCACCCATGCGGCGCAGCTGCCTTCGCCCTTCTCGGCGATCCTGCTGTTCCAGATCGGCGGTGCCCTCAACGAGCTGCCGGCCGGCCACTCGCCGGTGGGCAACCGCGATGCGGCCTATGTGCTGAACATCGCGGCCTCCTGGGAACACGCGCAGGACGATGCGGCCAACGTGGCCTGGGCGCGCACCGCCTTCCGGGCGATGCAGCCCTGCTCCACCGGCGGTACCTACATCAACTTCCTCACCGAGGAAGAGGGCGCCGACCGCATCGCGGCGGCCTATGGCCGCGCCAACCTGTCCAAGCTCACCGAGTTGAAGCAAAAGTGGGATCCGGACAACCTGCTGCGCCACAACAAGCCGGTGGCTTGACCCTCCAGCAGGATGCGCGGGTTTTTGGCACACTCCGGGTCCCAACACGAGGACCCCCATGCCCGCGCTCTCTGGCTTCCCCATCACCAAGAAATGGCCGGCGCAGCACCCGGACCGCATCCAGCTTTACTCGCTGCCCACGCCCAACGGCGTGAAGGTGTCGATCGCGCTGGAGGAAACGGGGCTGCCGTATGAAGTGCACCGCGTCGGCTTCGAGAACAACGACCAGATGACGCCGGAGTTCCTGTCGCTGAATCCGAACAACAAGATCCCCGCGATCCTCGACCCGAACGGCCCGGGCGGCAAGCCGCTGGCCTTGTTCGAGTCGGGTGCGATCCTGGTCTACCTGGCCGCGAAGTCGGGCCAGCTGATGCCCAAGGACGAGGCGGCGAAGTACGAGTGCCTGCAGTGGGTGATGTTCCAGATGGGCGGCATCGGGCCGATGTTCGGCCAGCTCGGCTTCTTCCACAAGTTCGCCGGCAAGGACTACGAGGACAAGCGTCCGCGCGACCGCTACGTCGCCGAATCGAAACGCCTGCTCGCGGTGCTGGACAAGCACCTGCAGGGCAAGCAGTGGATGATGGGCAAGGAGTACAGCGTCGCGGATATCGCGATCTTCCCGTGGGTGCGCAACCTGGTGGGCTTCTACGGCGCTGGCGAGCTCGTCGAGTTCGCGCAGTTCCACGAAGTGAAGCGCGTGCTCGACGCCTTCGCCGCACGGCCGGCGGTTGCGCGCGGGCTGGACATCCCGCCGCGCAACGCCTGAGCCTCAGGCCGCCGTCGTCACGCGGATCCCGCGCAGCTGCCCCGCCTGCGGCTTGCCCTCGGGCCGCGGATACTTCGCCGGATCGAAGCGGTGCAGCAGCTCCGCTTCGCGCACCCGGGCCAGCGCCACGTTGGCGAGCTTCACGTGGCCGTATCCGCGCATGGTCAGCGGCAGGGCGGCAATCTCGATGGCCGCCTTCAGGCGCTCGGGCGAAAGCGCGGGCAGCAGCGCGTCCACGCGCCGCAGGTAGTCCTCGACCAGCGCCCGCTCCATCCGCCGCTCCTCGGTGCGGCCGAAGATGTCGAAGGCCGTGCCGCGCAGCCGTTTGCCGTGGGCCAGTACTTTCAGCGCCGGCATCATCCACGACCCGAGCCGCACCTTGCGCGGCGCCTGCCCGTCGCGCGATTTGCTGATCACCGGCGGCGCCATGTAGAACTCCAGCTGCACGTCGCCTTCGAACTGCTGCGCCAGCGACTTGCGGAAGGCGCCGTCGGTGTACAGGCGCGCGACTTCGTATTCGTCCTTGTACGCCATCAGCTTGAGCAAGGCCTGAGCGAAGGTGCGCGTGAGAGGCATGGAAGCATCGGCGCCGACGGCCGCCTCGCGGCTGCGCACGGCTTCCACCGCGCTCGTGAAGCGGCGCGCATAGGCGGCGTCCTGGTAGGCGGTGAGGTGGTCCACCGCGCGTGCCAGCAGCGCCGGCAGGGGTTCGACCTCGGGCGGCGCCTCGGGCGTCCCGCGCAGCAGCCAGGCCAGGCTCTCCGCATCGGCGGCAGCGAGGCGACCGAGCGAGAACGCCAGCTTGTTGCTGTCCACCACCACGTTGTTCAGCTCGATCGCGCGCAGCAGCGCCTCCAGGCTGACCGGCACGAGCCCGCGCTGCCAGGCAAAGCCCAGCGCGACGATGTTGGAGAAGATCGTGTCGCCGAGGAAGCTCTCGGCGAGCTTCTGCGCATCGAGCGTCTCCAGGCGATCGGCGCCGGCGGCGAAGCGCAGCTTCTCCAGCAGCTGCGGCACCTTCAGGCTCGCATCCGGGTTGCGCAGGCTCTCGGCCACCGGCACTTCGTGCGTGTTGGCCAGGATGCGCGTGCGGCCGTGGCGCACCGTCACCAGCGCTTCCGGCGAAGCGCCGACCACGAGGTCGCAGGCGAGGATCGCATCGGCCTGCTGGGTGTCGATGCGCACCTGGTTCAGGCGCGAGGGAATGTCCGCCACGCGCACGAAGCTGAGCACCGAGCCGCCCTTCTGCGCGAAGCCCATGAAGTCCAGCACGCTGGCGCTCTTGCCTTCCAGGTGCGCGGCCATCGCGATCAGGGCGCCGACGGTCACCACGCCGGTACCGCCGACGCCGGTGACCAGCAGGTCGTAAGGCGCATTCCACACGTGCGCGCCGGGGCGCGGCAGGCAATCCACGCGCTGCATGAAATCATCGGCGCCGCCGGCCAGCGCACCCGTGCCCTTGCGCACCTTGCCGCCCACCACGCCGACGAAGCTGGGGCAGAAGCCCTTGGCGCAGGAGTAGTCCTTGTTGCAGCTGCTCTGGTCGATCTTGCGCTTGCGGCCCAGCGGCGTTTCCAGCGGCTGCACCGCCACGCAGTTGCTTTGCACGGTGCAGTCGCCGCAACCTTCGCAGACGCGGTCGTTGATGAACAGGCGGCGCGCCGGCTCGACCAGCTCGCCCTTCTTGCGCCGGCGGCGCTTTTCCGCGGCGCAGGTCTGTTCGTAGATCAGCACGGTGACGCCCGGTAGTTCGCGCAGGCGGCGCTGCACCGCATCGAGCTGGTCGCGGTCGTGGAATTCGGTGCCGGCGGGGAAGCGGTTGCGGAGGCCGTCGTATTTCCTGATGTCGTCCGACAGCACGACCACTTGCTTCACGCCCTCGGCTTCCACCTGGCGCGCGATGCCGTCGACCGTGATGATGCCGTCGACCGGCTGGCCGCCGGTCATGGCGACGGCGTCGTTGAACAGGATCTTGTAGGTGAGCGTGGCCTTGGCCGCCACGGCCTGGCGGATCGCCAGGTAGCCCGAGTGGTAGTAGGTGCCGTCGCCCAGGTTCTGGAACACGTGCGGCACCTTGGTGAACATGGCGTGCGACACCCAGTCGACGCCTTCGCCGCCCATCTGGATCAGGCCCTCGGTGCCCCGGTCCATCCAGCTGGCCATGAAGTGGCAGCCGATGCCGGCCTGCGCATGCGAGCCTTCGGGTACCTTGGTGCTGGTGTTGTGCGGGCAGCCGGCGCAGAAGTAGGGCAGGCGCTTGACGCTGTCGGAAGCGTTGGACAGCAGCTCGGGCGGCGTGAAGTCACGCACCAGGTGGCGCCGGTCGAGGTCCGCGAAGTGGCCGTGCAGCCAGTTGGCCACGATGGCGATCAGGCGCGAAGGCCGCAGTTCGCCGAGCTCGGACACCAGCGGCTGCTCCTGCGCATCGCGCTTGCCGACGATCACGGGGCGCTCCGCCGCGTTGTAGAACATCGCGCGCAGCTGGTCCTCCACCACCGGGCCCTTTTCCTCGATGACGAGCACTTCCTTCAGCCCGCGCGCGAACTCGCGCATGCGCGTCGGCTCGATCGGATAGGTGAGGCCCAGCTTGTGGATGCGCACGCCGTGCTGCGCCAGCGTCTCCTCCGAAATCTCCAGCCGGCGCAGCACTTCCATGAAGTCGTAGTGCGCCTTGCCGGCGGTGACGATGCCCACCGTGGCCTGCGGGCTGCGCACGATGTCGCGGTCGATGCTGTTGATGCGGGCAAAGGCGCGCACCGCCTCCAGCTTGGCGTGCAGGCGCTGCTCGATGGTGAGCGAGGGCAGGTCGGGCCAGCGGTAGTGCAGGCCGCCCGCCGGTGCGGCGTAGCCGGTGAGCTGGCGCACGGTATCGGCATCCTGCCAGGTCGCGACGCGTGCGTTCACCAGGTCCAGGTCCACCGTCGATGCGCTCTCCACCACTTCCGACAGGGCCGTGAAGCCGACCCAGTTGCCGGAGAAGCGCGAGAGCGCCCAGCCGTACAGGCCGAACTCCAGGTATTCGGCGACGCTGCCCGGCGACACGATGGGCGCGTGCATGCTCTGGAAGATCTGGTCGCTCTGGTGCGGCATCGACGAGGACACGCAGCCGTGGTCGTCGCCCGCCACCATCAGCACGCCGCCGTGCGGCGAGGCCCCGTAGGCATTGCCGTGCTTGAGCGCGTCGCCGGCGCGGTCCACGCCCGGGCCCTTGCCGTACCACATGGCAAACACGCCTTCGCAAGTGCGCTCCGGGTCGGCCTCGACGCGCTGCGTGCCCAGCACCGCGGTCGCGCCCAGTTCCTCGTTGATGGCCGGCAGGAAACGGATGCCGCTCTCCTCCAGCTTCTTGCCCGCCTTCCACACCTGCTGGTCCACCATGCCCAGCGGCGAGCCGCGGTAGCCGCTGATGAAGCCGCGGGTGCCCAGGCCCGCGGCGGCGTCGCGCTGGCGCTGCATCAGCAGCAGCCGCACCAGGGCCTGCGTGCCGGTGAGGAAGACGGCGCCTTGCGGGGCCCACAGGTTGTCCTGCAGGCGGTAGCCCGGGCGCTTCAGGGTGGTCGTGTCCATCCGGGAAGCTTAAGCAGCCGGGCTGGAAAAAGGCTTCTTTTCTTTCCGGCGGCAGTCCGGTGGTGGAGAATGCCATTCTCGAAAGCGCCTGGGAAAGAGAATGAACGGACTCGACCGCCACGACATCGCCCTGCTGGCCGAACTGCAGCGCGACTCGCGCCAGACCGTGCAGCAGCTGGCCGACGCCGCCGGCCTGAGCAGCACGCCTTGCTGGAAGCGGGTGAAGGAGATGGAAGCCACCGGCATCATCCGTGGCTACACGGCGCTGGTGGACCGCGAGCTGGTCGGCCTGTCGCTCGCCGTGCTGGCCGAGGTGAACCTCACCCGCCACAACGAGGACGACGTGCGCAAGTTCGAACGCGCGGTGGCCGATTGCCCGCAGATCGTCAGCTGCTACGCCACCACCGGCCAGGCCGACTACGTCATCAAGGTGCTCGTTCCGGACATCAAGAGCTACGAAAGCTTCCTGCACGAGACGGCTTTCAAGCTGCCCGGCGTGACGCGCGTGCGCTCGAGCGTGGTGCTGAAAGAGGTGAAAGCCGAGACTCGCCTGCCGCTCGCGCCCGCCGTGGCGGCCAAGACGGCCAAGGCGGCCAAGCGGGCGCGCGCCTAGTGGACGATTCCAACTCCCTGCAGCGGCGCGCCCAGCTGCTGCAGCACCAGGCCGCCCGCCTGTCGCCCACCACGCGCGCGATGGCCTGGTCGATCGCCTCCAGCTTCCTGTTCGTGGCGCTCAACTCGCTGATGCGCGAGCTGACGATGCAGATGCACGCCTACGAAGTGCAGTTCCTGCGCTACCTGATGGGCCTGCTGGTGATGCTGCCGCTGATGCTGCGCGCCGGCCTCGCCACCTACCGGCCGAAGAACATCGTGGGCCAGTTCACGCGGGGCGCGGTGCACACGGTGGGCCTCATCCTTTGGTTCATCGCCATCCCGCACATCACCATCGCCGACACCACGGCCATCGGCTTCACCACGCCCATCTTCATCATGCTGGGCGCGGTGCTGCTGTTCAAGGAGCCGATGCGCTGGGAGCGCTGGCTGGCCGCGGCCATCGGCTTCGCCGGCGTGCTGATCGTGGTGGCGCCCAAGCTCACCGGGCAGGGCGGCTGGTACAGCCTGGTGATGCTGGCGGCCTCGCCGGTCTTCGCAATCTCCTTCCTGATCACCAAGGCCCTCACGCGCTACGAGCGCGCGGAGGTCATCGTGGCCTGGCAGGCGATCAGCATCACGGTGCTGAGCCTGCCGCTGGCCTTGTTGCACTGGACGATGCCCGGCCTCGGCCAGTGGCTCTTGTTCGCGCTGTGCGGGCTGCTCGGCAGTTCGGTGCACTACTGCCTCACCCGCTCCTATGCCGCCGCCGACATCTCGGCCACGCAATCGGTGCGCTTCCTGGAACTGGTCTGGGCGACGCTGCTGGGCTGGCTGGTGTTCGGCGACATCGTCAGCAGCAGCACGCTGATGGGCGGCGTGGTGATCTGCGCCTCCACGCTGTGGATCGCGCGGCGCGAATCACGCGGGCCGCGCTGAGTCCAAGGTCCCATTGCCTGGGCAAGCCAATCGGCGGATCATGGCAAACAGTTCATCGAGGACCGTCCAGATGCGTGACCATCCGCTTCCCGTCCTGCCCGTCGCCGGCCCCATCCGCATCTGCACGCCCACGCAGGGCGCCACCGAGGTGACGCTGGATTCCTCGGCGCTGCTGGTGATGACCGACCTGAAACGCGTGGCCGCCGCGGTGATCTCGCCGCAGGCCACCATGGAGGCCGCCGAAGCCTTCATGTTCCAGCGCGGCGTGCGCATGCTGCTGGTGACGGAGGCCGACCAGGGGCTGGCCGGCATCGTCACCACCAACGACGTGCTGGGCGAGAAGCCGCTGGCCGTGGCGCGCGAGCGGCGCCTGCGGCACAGCGAGATCCTGGTGGCCGACGTCATGACGCCCGCCGAACGGCTCGAGGCCTTCGACATGCACGAACTGCGCACGGCGCGCGTCGGCCAGGTGGTGGCCAGCCTGCGCGAAGCAGGCAGGCACCACGCGCTGGTGGTGCAGACCTCGCCGGCCGGCGAGCGCGAAGTGCGCGGCATCTTCTCGCTGTCGCAGATCGCGCGGCAGCTGGGCATGCCGCTCCAGCTGAAAGAGCACGCCCATTCGTTTGCGGAAATCGAAGCGGCGCTGGCCTAGCTGACGACGTTGGAAATGCCGGACGCCACGTGTCCCGCCGGCACGTGGAGCGCCGCATGGCTCACATGCCGCGTCTGGTCGTCGAAGAAGAAGTCCGGCTCGAACTCGCGCAGGAACTCGCCCTTGGCCAGGCCGCCGAGGAACATGGCCTCGTCGACGTTGATCTTCCAGTTCAGCAGCGTGTTGATGGCGCGTTCGTGCGCCGGTGCGCTGCGCGCCGTCACCAGCGCGGTGCGGATGCGCATCTGCGAATTGCCGGCCTGCTGCAGCCGATGCAGCGCCATCAGCAGCGGCTTGAACGGGCCGTCGGGCAGCGGCTGCGCCGCCTTGGTCGACTCGTGCTGCTGGAAGGCCTCCAGCCCCTGGGCCTGGAACACCTGTTCGGCCTCGTCGGAAAACAGCACGGCGTCGCCGTCGAAAGCGATGCGCACTTCGTTCGGGTAGTTGCCGCCGGCCAGCACCGATTCCGTCAATACCCGCGCCGCGGGAAAACCGGCCATCAGCGCCTGCCGCACGTCTTCCTCGTTGGCCGACAGGAAGAGGTTGGCGTGCAGCGGCCGCAGGTAGCCGAACGGTGAGCGCCCCTGCGTGAACACGCCACGCTGCAGGTGGATGGCGTTGGCCTGGGCCGAGCGGAACACGCGCATGCCCGACACCGGGTCGTTGCGCGAGAGCACCACCACCTCCACCCGCTGCGCGCCGGCGTCGTTGAAGGCCAGCAGCTTGCGGATCAGCGAGAAGGCGATGCCCGGGCGGGCCGGCTGGTCCAGCCGTTCCAGCTGCAGCCGCATGTAGCCGGCGGCGTCACCGCTTTCGAAGACCTGGTTCTCCTCCTCGAAGTCGAACAGGGCGCGCGAGGAAATCGCCACCACCAGCTTGTCGTCGAGGGTCGGCATGGCCATGGCTTACTTCACCCACTGGTTGAGCTGGATGATGGGCAGCAGCACCGCCAGCACGATCAGCATGACCACGAGGCCCATGCCGACGATCAGCAGCGGCTCCAGCAGCGTCGCCATCTGCAGGGCGCGGCGCTGCACTTCCGCCGAGAGCTGGTTGGCCGCGCGCTGCAGCATCTGCGGCAGCTGGCCGGTCTGCTCGCCCATGCGCGCGAACATCGCCAGCAGGCCGGGGAAGCGCTTCTTCTGCGCCAGCGCGGCGGCCAGCGGCGCGCCTTCGCGCACCAGCACCAGCGCGTCGAGCGCGTCGGCGCGCATGGCGCTGTTGTTCAAGGTTTCGGCCGCGGCCTGCAGCGACTTGAGGATGGGCACGCCGGCGCCGGACAGCATGGCCAGCGTGCCGGCGAAGCGCGCGGCGTTGTACTGGCGGGCGAGCCGGCCCAACAGCGGAAGCTTCAGCCAGCCGGCGTCGAAGCGCTCGCGGAAGGCGGGCGCGCGCAAAGACCAGCGCAGCATGGCGAAGGCGATGCCCAGCGCGATCAGCAGCACGATGCCCCAGCTGCGCAGGAAGGCGCTGAACGCCAGCATCACCACCGTGAGCAGCGGCAGCGCATGCTTGGTGCCGGCAAACACGTTGGCCACCTGCGGCACCACGTAAGTCATGAGCAGCAGCACGATGGAGATCGCCGCCACCGTGACGATGGCCGGATAGAGCGTGGCGGCCATCAGCTTGGCGTTGAGCGCCTGGCGCTCCTCCAGGTCGTCGGCCAGCCGCTCCAGCACCTGGCCGAGGTGGCCGCTCTGTTCGCCCGCGCCGACCACGGCGACGTAGATCGACGGGAACTCGCGCGGGAAGCGCGCCAGTGCCTTGGCGAACGAGGAGCCGGCGTTCACCTCGGCCCGCAGCGCCGCCACCATGTGGTGCTGGCGCTCGTTCTCCATTTCGTCGGCCAGGGCCGTGAGCGCCCGCTCCAGCGTGAGGCCGGAGCCGACCAGGCCGGCCAGCTGGCGCGTCCAGATCGCCAGGCTGGTGGCGCTGAAGACCGGGCGGGTGAACAGGGCACGGCCGGCGTCGGCCATCGCCCCCTCGCTACCGGCGGCGACCGGCTTCACGTCCAGCGGCACCAGGGCGCGGGTGCGCAGCAGGCCGCGCGCGGCCTTGGCCGTGTCGGCTTCGATCACGCCTTTCTGGGTGGCGCCCTCCGCGTCGAGTGCCTCGAAGGCATATGCTGGCATGCGGCCATTATGCGGAAAGCAGGAAGGTGCCGAGTTGGTCGACCGCCGCGGCCAGTTGCGGATCGCCTTGCATCTGCGCCTGGACCGCGTCGACCATGTCGGCGAAGCTGGGGTCGGCGACGAGCTGGCCGCCCAGCTCATAGAGCAGCACCGACTCGAGGAAGATGCGCACGGCCTTGGACTTGCGGCGTGGATCGTCGCGGTCCAGCGCGTGCACGCGCTGGGCCACCAGGGCCCGCACGCCGCTGTGCGCCGCTGATCGCGCGGTCGCCGGCGGCTGCGCGGCGCCCTGGCCCGGGCGCGCGCGGAAGGCCTGCACCTCGCCGTGCACGGCGGCGGCCAGCCGCTGGTTGGGGTCTATGGTGGTCAATGCAGCCGCCTCTCGTAACCGGACAGCAGGACATGGCGAGCGTCCGGATCGCTTTCCTCCGCGTCGGCCACCACCGCCTGGCCTGCCGCGAGCTTTTCGACGGCGGCCACCACCTCCTGGATGTCGGAGGCCATGGCCTGGTTGACGTCGTCGCAGGCGAGGCCCGCGCGGTAATGCGCCACCGCCTCCGCGAAGGCGTCCCCGGCCAGTGCGGCGAAGCCGCGCACGAAGTGCCCCAGCGCGCGGGCGCCGGGCAATTCGAGCAGCGGCTGCCAGGTCACCAGCGCCATGGCCGCGCGCTGCGAACTGAACTGCAGCAGTCCCAGCTGGTAGCGCGCCAGCGCGAACTCCGGCGCCAGCAGCACCGCCCGCGCGAAGGCGGACTCCGCCAGCTCGATGTTGCCGGCATTCGCATGCTCCGAGCCGGCCAGGAAATGCGGAACGCCCGAGGCCGGCGCGAGTGCGCTGGCCTGCGCGAACCGGGCGAGGGCCGCCTCCATCCGGTTGTCCCGGCTGGCCTCCAGCCCTTCGGCGATGAGGCGGTCAAAGCTCGGCTCCTGGTTCATGGTCAGCCCCCGTGTCTTCGAATACATCCGCGGTACGGGCCACGGGTTTAGGCCCGGAGCCCCGGTGTGCCAGCGGCTACAGTGCGCGGGTGCCCAGCCCTCCCCACCAAGCCTCCACGCGGGGCGCCGCAGGCGTGGCCGTCCCCCCAGCGCCCAAGCCGCTTCCCATCCGCTTCCTCGGCTTCCTCGCACCCCTCATCCTCACCAACGTCGTCCAGGTCCTCTCCGGCACCCTGAGCAACATCTACCTGGGCCAACTCGTGGGCCTGCAAGCCATGGCCGCCGCGGCCAGCTTCTTCCCGGTGTTGATGTGTTTCATCGCCTTTTTCGTCGGCCTCGGCGGCGGCGCCACGGTCCTCGTCGGCCAGGCCTGGGGCGCGCGCGACCTGGAGAAGGTGCGGCGCATCGCGGGCAGCGTGCTGCTGTTCGGCGTGGTGCTGGCCACGGCGCTGGCGATCCTGGGCGTGCTGGGCATCGCCCCCTTGCTGCGCTGGCTGGGCACGCCGGCCGACATCCTGCCGCAATCCACCTTGTACGCCCAGGTGATGCTGGCGGGCCTGCCGATTCCCTTCGTGTACCTCCTGATCGGCGCCATGCTGCGCGGCACCGGCGACAGCGTGACGCCGCTGCGCGCGCTGCTTGTGTCGGTCGGCACGTCCGTGGCGCTCACGCCGGCGTTGATCCTCGGCTGGGTCGGCCTGCCGCCCCTGGGCGTGCTGGGCGCGGCCATCGCCAACGTGCTGGCGCCCACGTTCGCCCTGGCCTGGCTGGTGTGGTTCCAGGGGCGGCGCGGGCACCTGATCTCGCTGCGGTCGCTGCGCGGCCACTTCGCCTTCGACGCTCCGCTGCTCAAGACGGTCGTGCGCCTGGGCATCCCGAGCGGGCTCTTCGCCATCACCAGCTCGCTGGCCGACGTGGCGCTGCTTTCGCTGGTCAACCAGCACGGCTCGAACGCCACGGCGGCCTGGGGCGCGGTGAGCCAGGTGATGACCTACGTGATGTTCCCGGCCATGTCGATCGCCATCGCGTCGTCGGTGTTTGCCGCCCAGGCCATCGGCGCCAACCAGATGCACGAGGTGGGCCACGTCACCCGCGTGGGCCTGTGGATGAACCTGCTGCTGACCGGTTCGCTGGCCGTGCTGGTCGCCCTGCTGGCGCCGTGGGCGGCGGCCCTGTTCCTGAAGGATCCGGAGGTGATCGCCTTCACCGCCTCGCTGCTGCGCATCACGGCCTGGGGCGCGATTGCCTTCGGCATGGCCAGCGTCTTCACCGGCGTGATGCGCGCCAGCGGCACGGTGCGCGTGCCGACGATGATCTCGCTGGGCTGCATCCTCGTGCTGGTGTATCCCGTGGCCACGGTCTTGCAGCACGCCATCGGCGTCAAGGGCATCTGGGCCAGCTACCCGGTCACCTACGGCTGCGCGCTGGTGCTGCAGGCGCTGTATTTCTTCGGGGTGTGGAAGCGCAAGCCGCTGCGGCGGCTGGTGTGATCGGTGGGCTTCCCTCATTGGGGTTACGGCGTCTGCGTCACACGCCGTTACGCTGGCGGGCTCATGGCCATCGCCCGCAAGCTGGCGGCGGACTTCCGCACCCGCATCTACCTCGAGTTCCTGCAGGTCCTGCAAGCCGCGGGCCGGGATGCGGCCGACTTCCAGCTCAAGGCCAGCAAGGTCGATCCGCCGATCCCGCCCGATTACGTCGAGGCGGTCGTGTCGGTTACCTGGTTGCCAGGCAAGCTGTCCTGCACCTATTGGTCGTCGAAGAAGCGCGACTGGACCTCGGACTTCCGCCGCGACGTCAGGGCCGGTCGGTTCGCGTGACCACGCGGATCGCGCATTCGCGGTAGACCGCGAAGCCCATGCGCTCGTAGAGCGCCACGGCGCCGGTGTTCGCCGTCATCACATGCAGGAAGGGCCGCTCGCCGCGCAACAGCTGGCGGCGCACCAGCAGTTCCATCAACCCGCGCGCCAGGCCGCGGCCCTGGAAGTCCGGATGCGTGCAGACGCCGCTCACCTCGCGCAGGCCGGGTGCATGCGCGCGCTCTCCCGCCATGGCGACCAGGCGCTCGCCTTCGAAGATGCCGAAGTAATCGCCCATCTCCAGCGTGCGCGGGCCGAAGGGGCCGGGGCGCGTGAGCTGCGCCAGCTGCAAGGCATGGTCCGCGTGTTCGGGGCGCAAAGGCAAAGCTTCGCGGGCACGGTCGCCGGCCGGCAGTTCCGCGTCCCAGGCCATGCGGTACATGGTGCCGTCGAAGTCCACCCGCCAGCCTGGCGGCGCCGCGCCGGTCCAGTCCGCGCAATAGAACTGCTCGCCGCTTTCGCAGAAGGGCAGCAGCGCCTGCGCGTCCGGCTGCTCCATGTCGGCAAAAGCCAGCAGCGGCGTGAAGCCGCGCGCGTAGCGGCGCGCCGTGGCGGTGCCGGCGGCCCAGGGCGCGTGCGGGCCGGCGAGCGCGCTCCAGAAGACGTTGTGCAGGGGGTCGGTCATGGCTGGCCCGCACGATACCGCAAGCACAATACGCCCCGATGCAACGTTCCTTTTTCGGCCTGGCGCTGGTGCTGGGCCTGATTTCCGCCGTCGGCCCCTTCGCCATCGACATGTACCTGCCGGCCCTGCCCACCATCGGGCAGTCGCTGCATGCCAGCCCGGGCGCGGTGCAAGGCAGCCTGATCGTGTTCTTCGTCGCGCTGGGCCTGGGCCAGGTGGTCTACGGACCGGTGTCCGACATGGTGGGCCGCAAGGCGCCGCTCTATTTCGGGCTGCTGCTGTTCGCGGCCGGCAGCATCGGCTGCGCGCTGGCGCCCAGCGTCGAATGGCTGATCGCGCTGCGCTTCGTGCAGGGACTGGGCGCCTGCGCCGGCATGGTGGTGCCGCGCGCGGTGATCCGCGACCTGCACACCGGCAACGATGCGGCGCGGCTCATGTCGCTGCTGATGCTGGTGTTCAGCGTGTCGCCTATCCTGGCCCCGCTCACGGGCAGCCTGCTGATCGACAACTTCGGCTGGCGCGCGGTGTTCTGGGCCGTGACGGTGGCGGCGGCCTTCAGCCTGGTGCTGCTCGCGACCGCGCTGCCCGAGACGCGGCCGCCCCAGGAGCGCGCCGACAGCAGCGTGGGCAGCGCCTTGAATGCCTACGGCGTGCTGCTGCGCGACCCGCATTTCCTGGGACTGTCGCTGATCGGCGGCTTCGGCGTGGCGAGCTTCTTCGCCTATCTCTCCAACTCCTCCTTCGTGCTGATCGACCACTACGGCCTGACCTCGCGCCAGTACAGCATCGCCTTCGCGGCCAACGCGGCCTCGTTCATCGGCGTGTCGCAGCTCACGAGCCGGCTGGGCACGCGCTTCGGCCTGGCGCGCATGGTGAAGGTGGCGGTGACGGTGTACGCGGCGGTGATGGTGGTGGCGCTGGCATGCCAGCTCGCCGGCCTGCAAAGCCTGTGGCTGTTGCTGGCGCTGCTGTTCGTCGCCTACGGCTTCCTCGGGCTGGTGATTCCGGCGACGATGGTGCTATCGATGGATGCGCACGGGCCCATCGCCGGCACCGCGTCCGCGCTGGGCGGGACGCTGCACTTCGTGGCCGGCATCCTGGTGATGGGGCTGGTGAGCCCGTTCGCCAACGGGAACCCGGTGCCGATGATGGTGGGGATCGCGGGCAGCGCCGTGATCGCGTTCGTCCTGGCCCTGGTGACGATCAGGACTGCCGCAGCTTGAAGCGCTGCAGCTTGCCCGTCTCCGTCCGCGGCAAGGCGCTCACGAACTCGATCTCGCGCGGGTACTTGAAGGGCGCAATGGTGGCCTTCACGTGGTCCTGCAGCGTCTTGACCATGGCGGCGTCCCCGTTTTGGCCCGGCTTCAGCACGCAGAACGCCTTCACGATCATCCCGCGCTCCTCGTCCGGCTTGCCGATCACGCCGCATTCCGCCACGGCGGGATGCTTCAGCAGCGCGTCTTCCACCTCGGGCCCGCCCACGTTGTAGCCGGCGGTGATGATCATGTCGTCGGCCCGCGCCTGGTAGACGAAGTAGCCGTCCTCGTCCTGCAGGAAGGCGTCGCCCGGGTAGTTCCAGCCGTCCTTCACGTAGTTGGCCTGGCGCGCGTCGTCCAGGTACTTGCAGCCCGTCGGCCCGATCACGGCGAGCTTGCCGATGGTGCCGCGCGGCACTTCGCGGCCTTCGTCGTCGACCACCTTGGCCTGGTAGCCCGGCACCACCTTGCCGATCGCGCCGCGTTTCACGTCCGCACCGGCCGAGGAAATGAAGATGTGGAACATCTCCGTGGCGCCGATGCCATCGAGCATCTCGATGCCGGTGGCCTGCTTCCACAGCTGCCGCGTCGCATCGGGCAGGCCCTCGCCCGCGCTGACGGCGATGCGCAGCTTGCCGATGCCCAGCTCGCGCGCGAAGGCCGCGGCCTGGCGGTAGAAGGTGGGCGCGGTGTAGCAGATGGTCGCGCCGATCGCGTTGATGGTGCGCACCAGCGTCTCCGGCGTGTACGGCGCTTCGGGGAAGTACACCGAAGCCCCGGCGGCCATCGGGAACACCAGCAGGCCGCCCAGGCCGAAGGTGAAGGCGAGCGGCGGGCTGCCGACCACGATGTCGTCCGGCGTGGCCTTCAGCACGCTGCGCGGCCAGGCGGCGCAGGCGGCCAGCACGTCGCGGTGCGTGTGCACGGCGGCCTTGGGCTTGCCGGTGGTGCCGGAGGTGAAGGCCAGCAGCGCGATGTCGTCCGCTGCGGTGGGGCAGGCCGCGAAGTCGCCCTGCTTCTGCGCGGCGCGCACGGCCAGCGAGCCGGGCAGGTCGGGCGCGTTGAAAGGAACGATGGTCTTCAGCACCGGACGGTCGCGCTGCGCCAGCTCCAGTTCTTCCATCAGCTTCGCGTCGCACAGCGCCAGGGCCGGCTGCGACTTGTCGATGATGTCGCCCAGCTCGCGCGCGCGCAGCAGCGGCATGGTGGCCACGGCGATGCCGCCGGCCTTGACCACGGCCAGCCAGGCCAGCGCCATGCCGATCGAGTTGCCGCCGCGCAGCAGCACGCGGTTGCCCGGCACCATGCCGAGGTCTTCGACCAGCACCCGGCAGATGCGGTCGACGCGATGACGAACGTCGGCGTAAGTGAGGACGATCTTGGCGGAACGCAGCAGCGGGCGCTCACCCCAGCCCTTGGCCGCGGCGCGATCCAGCAGTTCTTCCACAAGGTTGGCCTGGTCCGGCAGCTGCAGCTCGGGCAGGTCGAAGCGCATGGCCGGCAGGGCCGAGGGCGCCGGCAGGCGCTCGTGCACGAAGCGGTCGGTCTGGGCGGACTTCATTCGGCGGTCTCCGGGCGCGCATTGGCATGGTCCTTCACCTTGCCCAGCAGCTTGTGCAGGGTGGCCATGTCCTTCTCGCTCAGGGCGGAGAAGGCTTCCACGATCCAGCTTTCGTGCTGGCGCGCCATGTCGTTGAACAGCTTGCGGCCCTTGGGGGTGAGGCGCACGCGGTAGGCGCGGCGGTCGCCTTCCACGTCGATGCGCTCCACCAGGCCTTCGGTCACGAGCTGGTCGGTGATGCCGGTGACGTTGCCCCCGGTCACCATCATCCGGCGCGACAGCTCGTTCATCTTCAGGCCATTGGGCGCGCGTTCCAGCTGCGCCATCAGGTCGAAGCGCGGCAAGGTCGTGTCGAAACGCTCGCGGAGGCGCCCGCGCACCTGTTTTTCGACGATCTGGGTGCAGGTCAGCAGCCGCAGCCACAGGCGCAAGGCCTCCGGGTGTTCGCTGTGGGCCCGGGCTTCCATGTCCATGCCGTGCTCTCTTTTGATTGCGTCTAAATAGTTTAGGCTTGAACTAATCGCCGCGCAACGGGGTTGCTGCGAAGGGACAGTCGGCGCCGTCCTACAGCACAGCGGTTGACGGCGTGCGCACTATTTCGCAAGATTTGCGTATGGAACCGCTAGTCCAGAAGTTAGAGGCGCAACTTTCCTCGCTGCCGGTTTCGGTGGGCCTGGCCCTGCCAGGGGGCCGCCGCGTCGGTCCACCCGACGCAAAGGTCAAGCTGGAATTCCGCGACTGGTCGAGCCTGGGCCGGCTGGCCGGGGGCCAGATCGGCAAGATCGCCGAGGACTACGTGGAGCAGCGCATCCGCATCGAAGGCCACATGCGCGACGTGATGGCGGCTGCGGCGCGCCTGTTGCCGGGCAGCCCGGTCGACAGCGACACCAGCTGGTGGACCCAGATCCTGCGGCGCGCGAAGTCCCTGGCGAACCACACCCCGGAGCGGGATGCGGAGCAGATCCGCTTCCATTACGACGTATCCGACGACTTCTACGCCCTGTGGCTCGATCCGCGCCGCGTCTATTCCTGCGCCTACTACCGCGAGGCCGACTACTCGCTGGCGCAGGCGCAGCAGGCCAAGCTGGACCACATCTGCCGCAAGCTGATGCTGCGCCCGGGCGAGCGCTTCCTCGACATCGGCGCCGGCTGGGGCGGCCTGCTGCTGTGGGCGGCCGAGAACTACGGCGTCGACGCCACCGGCATCACGCTGTCGAAGAACCAGCACGCGCACGTCAACAAGCTGATCGAGCAGAAGGGCCTGCAGGGGCGGGTGCGCATGCAGCTGCTGGACTACCGCGACCTGCCGGAGGGCGAAACCTTCGACAAGATCGCCTCGGTGGGCATGTTCGAGCACGTGGGCCAGGTCAACATGGCGGCCTACTTCGGCAAGATTTACCGGCTGCTCGAGCCGGGCGGCCTGGTCATGAACCACGGCATCACGGCGGGCCGGCTGGTGCCGGGCCAGCTCGGCGGCGGCATGGGCGACTTCATCGGCAAGTACATCTTCCCGGGCGGCGAGCTGCTGCATCCGAGCCTGGTGCTGCGCGAAATGGCGCTGGGCGGGCTGGAAATGGTCGATACCGAGAACCTGCGGCCGCACTATGCGCGTACCCTGTGGGCCTGGTCCGATGCGCTGGAAGCGCGGCTGGACGAGGCGCGCGCCATCCTGGAGCGCACCCACGGCGAGACCGGCGGCGGCATGGTGCTGCGCGCCTATCGCATGTACCTCTCGGGCTGCGCGATGAGCTTCGAGCAGGGCTGGGTGTCGCTGCACCAGATCCTGGCGACGCGCCCGGACGGCAACCTCAACAGCGGCAGCATGCGCGGGGCGCAATCGGCCTATCCTTTCAACCGCGACTACATCTACCGTTAGCGATAAGCGAGGCGCATGCTCTACAAGTTCAAATCCAAGGCCACCGGCGACCTGATCATGCTGGAGCCGAACGGCCGGCGCGTGCTGGAGATCATCGGCAAGGACGCCGGTCCCAAAGGCATCATCCTCCCCGACGAGATGCCCGGCGCGATCAGCGCGCTGGAAGCGGCGATCGCGAAGGAAGAGAAGGAACAGGAAGCCCTGGCCGCCGAGGCCAAGGCCAAGGGCGAGGTGGCGCGCGGCCTGGCCGACAACGTGTCGCTGCGCCAGCGCGCCGTGCCCTTCGTCGACATGCTCAAGCGCGCGAGCAGCGCGGGCAAAGAGGTCGTCTGGGGCGTCTAGCCCCTAGTCCACTTTCGCGCCGGACGCCTTCACCACCGGCGCCCACTTGCGGCTTTCCGCATCGATGAACTTGGCGAATTCCGCCGGCGTGTTGCCGCTCGGGATCGCGCCTTGCGCCAGCAGCCGCTCCTTCATCGCGGGAGTCGCCAATGCCTTGGCGGTCTCCTGCTGGACGCGGTTGACGATGTCCATCGGCGTGCCCGCGGGCGCCAGCAGGCCGAACCACGAGCTGGCTTCGAAGCCGTTCAGGCGGCCCGCTTCCGCGACGGTCGGCACGCCGGGCAGCGCCTGCGAAGTCTGCGAGCTGGTCACGGCCAGCGCCTTCAGCTTGCCCGACTTGATGTGCGGCATGGCGGAGGGCAGGTTGTCGAACATCACGTCCATGTCGCCCGACATCAGGCTCAGCAGCGCCGGGTTGGAGCCCTGGAAGGGAAAGTGCGTCATGTAGACGCCGGCCATCACCTTGAACAGCTCGCCCGCAAGGTGGATCGAGGTGCCGTTGCCGCTCGAAGCCATGTTCAGCTTGCCGGGGTTGGCCTTGGCGTAGCGGATGAAGTCCGCCACGTTGCGGATGTTGCGGGCCGCCGCCTTCTCGGTGTTGACCACCATCACGTTCGGCACGCCGGCCACCAGCGTGATCGGCTGGAAGTCCTTGGCCGCGTCGTAAGGCATCTTCGAGTACAGCGACTTGTTGATGGCCTGCGTGCCCACCGTTCCCATCAGCAGCGTGTAGCCGTCGGGCGCCGACTTGGCCACGATGTCGGCGCCGATGTTGCCGCCGGCCCCGGCCTTGTTCTCCACCACGAAGGACTGGCCGAAGGCCTGCGTCAGCTCCTGCGCCACGGCCCGCGCCAGGATGTCGGTGGTGCCGCCGGCGGCGAAGGGCACGACGATGCGCACCGGCTTGGTCGGCCAGCGGGCCTGGGCCGTCGCGGCGAAAGGCAGCACGGCCAGGCCGGCGACGAGGGCGCGGCGGTTCAGGGAAGGCTTCATTTTCGTTGTCTCCTTGTCTCAGGAAAAAAGCCGCCCGGTGGGCGGCTTCTTCATGCTTGCGCGGCGGTGCGGATCACTCCACGTAGACGTTGGCCGCCTTGATCAGCGGGCTCCACTTGTTGATCTCGGAAGCCACGAACTTCTTGTGCTCGGCCGGCTCGACGCGCTTGTCGGCCATGACCACGGCGCCCAGGCCTTCTTCACGCTTGATGAACTCGGGGTCCTTCAGCGCGGCCTTCAGGGCGTCGTTCAGGGTCTTCAGCACCGCGGGCGGCGTGCCCTTGGGCGCGTACAGGCCGTGGAAGATGCTGACGTTGAAGTCCTTCACGCCCATTTCCTGCAGCGTGGGCAGGTCCTTCAGCGCGGGGGTGCTCAGGCGCTTGGGCGAGGTGACGGCGAAGGCCTTGACCTTCTTGCCTTCGATCACCGACGTGGTGTTGGTGGTCTGGTCGCACATCAGGTCGATCTGGCCGCCCATCAGGTCGGTCATGGCGGGGCCGGTGCCCTTGTACGGCACGGCGGTCATGTCGACGCCCACGGCGTGCTGGAACAGCATGCCGCAAAGGTGCGAGGCGGAGCCGACGCCGGCGTTGCCCAGGTTGATCTTGCCCTTGTTGGCCTGGATCCAGGTGACCAGTTCCTTGTAGTTGTTGGCCGGCAGCGTGGGCTTGCCGATCAGCGTCATGGGCACGTCGTTGATCATGCCCAGGTACTCGAAGTCGCTCTCGACCTTGAAGGGGATGTTGCGCACCAGCGTGGGCATGGTGGCCATGCCGATGTGGTGGACCAGCAGCGTGTAGCCGTCCGGGTTTGCCTTGGCGACCTTGTTGGCGCCGATGGAGCCGCCGGCACCGGCGGCGTTGTCGACGATCACGGTCGCGCCGCCCAGGGGCTTGCGCAGCGCTTCGGCCAGGTCGCGCGCTACCTTGTCGGTGGGGCCGCCGGCGGCGAAGGGGACGATGATGGTGATGGGCTTGCCGCCCGGGAAGCTCTGGGCGCCGGCCGAGAAGGCGGCGGCGACGGCGGCCACGGCCACGAGCGACTTGAACACGTTCTTCATTGGGATTCCTTGGGATGACACGGGCAGGATCATAGGCAATCGCGGAAGACCGGGGGCCCCGGCTTCTACTTAGCGGGATAACGCGCAGGGGGCAGCCATGGTTGGCGGGCCAGCTCGACGTTTACCGGTCCTTGACGTTGCTACTTGTAGCTGCGCGCGTCCTCGATCACCTTGCCGTCGTTGGGCAGGCTGCCCGGCTGCACGAGCTGCACGTCGCCGCGCAGCTTGGTCACGTCGCGCACGGCATCGGCGATGCGGGCATCCAGTCCCGGCGGCGCGTCCGCGGCTTCGGCCTTGAAGGTCATGACGTCGTTGGCCATCTCGCCGCTGACGACGATGCGGGCCTTGACGATCTCGGGGAAGCGCCGCGCGATGTCGGCCACCTGCCCCGGGTGCACGAACATGCCGCGGATCTTGGTGGTCTGGTCGGCGCGGCCGAGCCAGCCGCGGATGCGGGTGTTGGTGCGGCCGGTGCGATCCTGGCCGGGCAGGATCGCCGACAGGTCGCCGGTGCCGAAGCGGATCAGCGGATAGCCGGTGTTGAGCGTGGTCACCACCACCTCGCCGACCTCGCCTTCGGCCACCAGGTCGCCGGTGCCGGGCCGCACGATTTCCACCAGCACGCCCTCGTCGACCACCAGGCCTTCGCGCGCGGTCGTCTCGTAGGCGATCAGGCCCAGGTCCGCCGTCGCGTAGCTCTGGTAGACGTCCAGGCCGCGTTCGCCGAACCAGTCGCGCAGGCTGGGCGGCAGCGCCTCGCCGCCGACCAGGCCTTTCTTCAGGCTGGCGATGTCGCTGCCGGCTTCGGCGGCCTTCTCCACCAGGATGCGCAGGAAGCTGGGCGTGCCCAGGTAGGCCACCGGGCGCAGTTCGGCGATCGCCTGCAGCTGCTGCTCGGTCTGGCCGGTGCCGGCCGGAAACACGGTGCAGCCGACGGCATGCGCACCGGATTCCATGATGAAGGCGCCGGGCGTCATGTGGTAGCTGAAGCTGTTGTGCACCAGCTCGCCGCTGCGGAAGCCGGCGGCATACAAGGCGCGGCCGACGCGCCAGTAGTCGCGCGTGCTGCCGTCGGGCTCGTAGATCGGTCCCGGCGACGCGAAGACGTGCGGCATCGCAGGCCCGCGCACCAGCGCGGAGAAGCCGCCGAAGGCATCGCTGGCGCGCTGCGCGCGCTGGCGCTCCAGCAGTTCGTGCTTGCGCGTGACGGGCAGCTGCGCCAGTGCGGCGCGCGAGGTGATCCGGCCGGCGTCGACGCCGGCGAGGATTTCGCCGTAGGCCCGCGTGCTGGCCTGCGCATGCGCCACCTGCGCGGGCAGCGCGGCCAGCAGCTGCGCCTCGCGCTGGGCGGGCGCGCGCGTCTCGAGGTGGTCGTAGTGGTCGTCGTTCATGCCAGCCAGCGCTTGCGGCGCTTGTAGCTCTTGACGGCGCGGAAGCTCTTGCGCTCGCCGCCGCCGACGCCGAGGTAGAACTCCTTGACGTCTTCGTTGTTGGCGAGCTCGGCGGCCGGGCCGTCCATCACGATGCGGCCGCTTTCCATGATGTAGCCATAGTCGCTGAACTTCAGCGCCATGTTGGTGTTCTGTTCCGCCAGCAGGAAGGTGACGCGCTCCTTGGCGTTCAGGTCCTTCACGATGGCGAACACTTCCTCGACGATCTGCGGCGCGAGGCCCATCGAGGGCTCGTCGAGCAGCACGATGCTCGGATTGGCCATGAGCGCGCGGCCGATGGCGCACATCTGCTGTTCGCCGCCCGAGGTGTAGGCCGCCTGGGAAGTGCGGCGCTGCTTCAGGCGCGGGAAATAGGCGTAGACCTTCTCCAGGTTGGCCGCCACCTCCGTCTTGCTGCCGCGGGTGTAGGACCCGGTCAGCAGGTTCTCCTCGATGGTGAGGTGGGCGAAGCAGTGCCGGCCCTCCATCACCTGCACCACGCCGCGCTTGACCAGTTCGGCCGGCGTGAGGTTCTCGATGCGGTCACCGCGCAGCTCGATCGAGCCCTTGGTGACCGCGCCGCGTTCGCCTTGCAGCAGGTTGGAGATGGCCCGCAGCGTGGTCGTCTTGCCCGCCCCATTGCCCCCGAGCAGCGCCACGATGCCGCCTTCGGGCACCTGCAGCGACACGCCCTTGAGCACCAGGATCACGTGGTTGTAGATGACCTCGATGCCGTTGACGTTGAGGACGATGTTGCCGGCTTCCATGGTGCTTGCCTTAAGACTGGCAGTCGGCAGCGTCGCGCCGCGTCATCTTCTTGTCCGCGAGATACTTCTCCGCGCCGGCCTTGACCATCGGCTTGATGATCTGCTCGTCGGCCTGGTACCAGTCGCTGGAGAAGTTCCACTTGCTGCCGTCCCAGGTGTGGATGCGCGCCCAGGTGGAGCCCATGTGGTCGCTGCAGCTGGTGGAGATGGGGCGCAGCACGCCGCCGAAGCCCATCGCATCCAGCTTCTTCTGGTCCAGCGCCAGGTTCTCCAGGCCCCAGCGGACCTGTTCGCCCGTCATGACCTTGCCCTTGCCGAAGCGCTCCTGCGCGCGCCGCACCGCTTCCACGCCCAGCATCTGGATGATGACGCCGCGGGTGTAGAGCACCGAGCCCACTTCGTCCTTCGGTCCCGTGCCCTGGCCCTTGGCGTGCACGTACTTCAGGATGTCCTGCATCACCTTGGGCTGCTGGCCCGAGGTGTTGAGCGCCAGCGCGTGGTAGCCCTTGGCGCCTTCGCCCACGTCCTTCACGTCCGGCTCGGCGCCGGCCCACCACACGCCGTACATCTTGTCGCGCGGATAGCCCGTGGCCTGCGCTTCCTTCAGCGCGGTGGAGTTCATCACGCCCCAGCCCCACAGCATCACGTAGTCGGGACGCATCTGGCGCACCTGCAACCAGGCGGCCTTCTGCTCCACGCCGGGCGCCGTCACGGGGATCAGCTCCAGGTTGAAGCCGTGCATCTTGGCGCGCTCCTGCAGCAACGGGATCGGCTCCTTGCCGAAGGGCGAGTCGTGGTAGACCAGGGCGATCTTCTTGCCCTTGAGCTTGTCGAAGCCGCCTTCCTTCTTGGCGATGTGCTGCACCAGGATGTCGGCGCCGGTCCAGTAGCTGCCCATGATCGGGAAGTTCCACTTGAAGGCCGTGCCGTCCTGCGCCACCGACAGGCCGTAGCCCAGGGTGATCAGCGGGATCTTGTCGGTGGGCACCTTCTCGGTGAGCGCGAAGGTGATGCCGGTGGCCTGCGGGTCGAACAGCGCGACGCCCGGGCGGCTCTTCAGGCGCTCGTAGCACTCCACGCCGCGGTCGGTGGCGTAGCCGGTCTCGCATTCCTCGAACGTGAGCTTCACGCCGTTGATGCCGCCGTCGCGCGCGTTGATCATCTTCAGGTAGTCCTGCTTGCCGTTCGCCCAGGGCGTGCCGTTGGGCGCGTAGGGGCCTGTGCGGTAGGAGAGCAGCGGGAAGAACTGCTCCTTGGCCTGGGCAAAGGCGCCCGCGGCGGCTGCGCCCAGCAGCGCAGCGAGGAATACGGAACGAAGTCGCATGGTTTGTCTCCTTCTTGGTTGAAATTCAGTGCGGGAACGGCCAGAGGCGCAGCTTCTGCTTGCCGGTCGCCCACAGGCGCGCCAGCCCGTGCGGCTCGACGATCAGGAACCAGACGATCAGCGCGCCGAAGATCATGGCTTCGGCATGCGACAGGCCGGCGGTGGAGATGTTGATGCCCACCACGCCCAGCAGGGACGGCAGCACCTGGTTGAGGAAGATCGGCAGCACCACGATGAAGGCCGCGCCGAAGAAGGCGCCCGAGATCGAGCCCAGGCCGCCGATGATCACCATGAACAGCAGGCGGAACGAGAGCTCCACCGAGAAGGCCGCCGGTTCCCAGGCGCCGAGGTAGACGAAGGCCCACAGGGCGCCGGCGACGCCGACGATGAAGGAGCTGACCGCGAAGGCCGTGAGCTTGGCGTACATGGGGCGGATGCCGATCACCGCCGCGGCGACGTCCATGTCGCGGATGGCCATCCACTCGCGGCCGATCGCGCTGCGCACCAGGTTCTTGGCCAGCAGCGCCATGACCACAAGGATGGCGAGGCAGAACCAGTACTTGGAGGTGGCGCTCTCGATCGGCATCCCGAACACCTGCAGCGTGTTGACGGACACCGAGCCCGAAGGCGAGTCGTTCACGAACCACTTGATGCGCAGGAACATCCAGTCGGAGAAGAACTGCGCCGCCAGCGTGGCCACCGCGAGGTAGAGGCCCTTCACGCGCAGGGAGGGCAGGCCGAACAGGATGCCGAAGACCGTCGCGCACAGTCCGCCGAGGATCAGCGCCGGGATCAGCGGCATGCCGGGAATGCGGACGAAGAAGTTGTACGCGCCATAGGCGCCGACCGCCATGAACGCGCCCGAGCCCAGCGAGATCTGGCCGCAGTAGCCGACCAGGATGTTCACGCCCAGCGCCGCCAGCGCCATGATCAGGAAGGGGATCAGGATGGCGCGGAACATGTAGTCGCTGGCGAGCATCGGCACCAGGATGAAGGCGGCGAGGACCAGCGCGGTGATCGCCCAGCGGTCCTGCAGGATCGGGAAGATCTGCAGGTCGCTGCGGTAGGTGGTCTTGAACTGGCCGTTTTCGCGGTAGAGCATGGTTCAGACCCGATCGATGATTTTTTCGCCAAAGAGGCCTTGCGGCCTGATCAGGAGGAAGCCGAGAGCCAGGACATACGCGAACCAGATCTCGATGCCCCCACCCACCATCGGCCCGATGTAGACCTCCGACAGCTTCTCGCCCACGCCGATGATCAGGCCGCCGATGATGGCGCCGGGCACCGAGGTGAGGCCGCCGAGGATCACGACCGGCAACGCGCGCAGTGCCACGGTTGCCAGCGAGAACTGCACGCCCAGCTTGCTGCCCCAGATCATTCCGGCCACCAGCGCCACGATGCCGGCGACGCACCACACGATGACCCAGATGCGGTTGAGGGGAATGCCGACCGACTGCGCCGCCTGGTGGTCGTCGGCCACGGCCCGCAGCGCGCGCCCGGTCGACGTCTTCTGGAAGAACAGGCTCAGCACCGCGACCAGGGCGGCGGAGATCAGGGCCGCGATCAGGTCTTCCTTGTTGATCAGGATGCCGCCCTGGAAGGTGGACTCCAGCGCGATCACCGGGTCCTTCGGCATGCCGACGTCGATCTTGTAGATGCTGTTGCCGAACAGCGTCTGGCCCAGGCCTTCGAGGAAGTAGGTGATGCCCAGCGTGGCCATCAGCAGCGTCGCGCCTTCCTGGTTCACCAGGTGGCGCAGCACCAGGAACTCGATCACCCAGGCCACCACGAACATGATCACGCCGGCGACCAGGAAGGCCGCGACGTTGGCGAATACAGGGCTGGCGATGCCGGTCCACTGCGGGATCCACTCGGCGAAGCGCGCCATGGCCAGCGCCGCGAACAGCACCATCGCGCCCTGCGCGAAGTTGAAGACGCCGGAGGCCTTGAAGATCAGCACGAAGCCGAGCGCCACCAGCGAATAGAGCATGCCGGCCATCAGGCCGCCCAGGAGGGTTTCGAGGAAGAATCCCATGTCAGTGGCTCGTTCCGAGGTAAGCCCGGATCACCTCCGGGTTGGCGCGCACTTCGTCCGGCGCGCCGTCGCCGATCTTCTTGCCGTAGTCCAGCACCACCACGCGGTCGCTGATGTCCATCACCACGCCCATGTCGTGCTCGATCAGGACCACCGTGGTGCCGAACTCGTCGTTCACGTCCAGGATGAAGCGGCACATGTCCTGCTTCTCCTCCAGGTTCATGCCGGCCATCGGTTCGTCGAGCAGCAGCACCTGCGGCTCCATCGCCAGCGCGCGGCCGAGGTCGACGCGCTTCTGCAGGCCGTAGGGCAGCTGGCCGACGGGCGTCTTGCGGAAAGCCTGGATCTCCAGGAAGTCGATGATCCGCTCCACGTACTCGCGGTGCCGGATCTCCTCGCGCTCGGCCGGTCCGATGCGCAGCGCCTGCAGCAGCAGGTTGCTGCGGATGCGCAGGTTGCGCCCGGTCATGATGTTGTCCAGCACGCTCATGCCCTTGAACAGGGCCAGGTTCTGGAAGGTGCGGGCAAAGCCCATCTCCGCCACCTGCCGGCTCTTCATGTGGTGGAAGGTCTTGCCGCGGAAGGTGATGCTGCCCTGCTGCGGCTGGTAGACGCCGTTGATGCAATTGAGCATCGAGCTCTTGCCGGCGCCGTTGGGGCCGATGATGGCGCGGATCTCGTGCTCGCGCACGTCGAACGAGATGTCGGTCAGCGCCTTCACGCCGCCGAAGGCGAGCGAGATGTTCTTCACGTCGAGGATCACCTCGCCGAACCGGCGTCCGGTGGCGGAAGGGGTGGCCACGCCGGGGTCGTCCACGATCTTCATGCTGCAGCTTTCAGGGCCGGGAAGGTGCGGGCGTCCATGATCTTCAGCGTCGCGCTCACGCTGCCGCTGCGGCCGTCCTCGAACTTCACCTGGGTTTCGATGTACTGCTCGTTCCTGCCGCCGTACAGGGCGTCGACCAGCACGCCGTACTTGTCGGCGATGAAGCCGCGGCGGACCTTGTTGGTGCGCGTGAGCTCGCCGTCGTCGGCATCCAGTTCCTTGTGCAGCACCAGGAAGCGGTGCACCTGGCTGCCGGCAAGGCGCTCGTCGCCGGCGAGGTCGGCATTGACCTTCTCGAGGCAGTCCTGGATGAGCGCGTAGACCTCGGGCTTCTGCGCCAGGTCGGTGTAGCCCGCATAAGGCAGGTTGCGCCGCTCGGCCCAGTTGCCGACCGCGTCGAAGTCGATGTTGACCATGGCGCAGACCATGTCGCGCTGGTCGCCCATGGCCACCGCTTCCTTGATGTACGGGAAGAACTTCAGCTTGTTCTCGATGTACTTGGGCGCGAACATGCTGCCGTCGGCCAGCCGGCCCACGTCCTTGGCGCGGTCGATGATCTTCAGGTGGCCGTGCGCGTCGAGGAAGCCGGCGTCGCCCGTGTGGTACCAGCCGTCGGCCGTCTTCACTTCCGCGGTCGCCTCCGGGTTCTTGTAGTACTCCTTGAGCAGGCCGGGCGAGCGCACCAGGATCTCGCCGTTGCCCGCCACCTGGATCTCGACGTCGCGGCAGGGAATGCCCACCGTGTCGGCGCGCACCTGGTTGTCCGGCTGCATGCAGACGAACACGGCCGTTTCGGTGGAGCCGTACAGCTGCTTCAGGTTGACGCCGATGGCGCGGTAGAAGGCGAACAGGTCGGGGCCGATCGCCTCGCCCGCGGTGTAGGCCACGCGCACGCGCGAGAAGCCGAGGTTGTTGCGCAGCGGTCCGTAGACCAGCAGGTTGCCCAGCGCGTAGAGCGCGCGGTCCAAGGCACCGATCCGCTGGCCGTCCCGCAGGGCCGGTCCGACGCGCCGCGCGAGATCCATGAAGCGCCCGAACAACGCGCGCTTGAGGGCTCCGGCGTCTTCCATGCGGATCATCACGCTGGTGAGCAGGCCCTCGAAGATCCGCGGCGGGGCGAAGTAGTAGGTCGGCCCGATCTCCTTCAGGTCGATCATCACGGTGCTGGACGACTCCGGGCAGTTCACGACGAAGCCGCAGGCCAGCCACTGCGCGTAGCTGAAGATGTTCTGTCCCACCCAGGCCGGGGGCATGTAGGCCAGCACTTCCTCGGCTTCGGTGAGCTTGTCGAACTCTGCGCCCGCACGCGCCCGATCGAGCAGGGTGCGGTGCGTGTGGACGACGCCCTTCGGCTGCCCGGTGGTGCCCGAGGTGAAGAACATCGCGGCGACGTCGTCGGGCTGGGCGCGGTCGACCTCGGCCTGGAAGAAGCCGGGGTTCGCGGCCGCGAACTTCGCGCCGGCCGCCAGCAGCGCGTCGAGCGCCGACAGGCCCGGCTCGCTGTAGTTGCGCAAGCCGCGCGGGTCGTCGTAGTAGATCGCCGCCAGCTGCGGGCATTGCGGCCGGATCTCCAGCAGCTTGTCGACCTGCTCCTGGTCCTCGGCGAAGGCGAAGCGCACTTCGGCGTTGTTGATCGGGAAGACGCATTCGGCCGCGACGGCGTCCTGGTACAGAGGCACGGGAATGGCGCCCAGCGCCTGCGCGGCCAACATCGTGGCGTACAGGCGCGGACGGTTGGCGCCGACCACCACCATGTGCTCGCCGCGCTTCAGGCCCGCCTCGTGCAGGCCGCAGGCGAGCTGCTCCACCATCTGCGCGAGCTCGGCCCAGGTGAGCGCCTGCCAGATGCCGTACTCCTTCTCGCGCATGGCGGCCGCGGCGGGCCGTCGGGCCGCGTGCTGCAGCAACAGGCGGGGAAAGGTCGTCTCCATGGCGCGGTTCCTTGAGGCGTGAGCTCGCAATGTAGGCAGGGGTTTGACGCCAAGCTGTCTTTGCGCCGACATTCCAAGGGATAATCCTGATAGGGCGAGCCCGCATGCCGCCCGCCACCTCGCCATGGCCACGGAAACCACACTGCACCAGCGCCGCCGCGATCCCACGCCCTCCGAACTGGCGGGGGTGCCCTGGCTGGCGGCGCTGCAGCCCGAGGAACGCGCGATGGCGGTATCGCACATCAAGGTGGGCGACGCGCTGCCGGGCGACTACGTCTGCCGCGTGGGCCGCCCGGTGACCTACTGGTTCGGCGTGATCGAAGGCCTGCTCAAGATGAGCAGCGACAACGCACAGGGCCAGACCATCACCTTCAGCGGCCTGCCGCCCGGCGGCTGGTTCGGCGAGGGCACGGTGCTCAAGCGCGAGGCCTACCGCTACAACATCCAGGCGCTGCGGCGCAGCGTGGTGGCCGGCCTGCCGGTCGACAGCTTCCACTGGCTGCTCGATCACTCGATCGGCTTCAACCGCTTCGTGATGAACCAGTTGAACGAGCGCCTCGCGCAATTCATCGCCGCCCGCGAGATCGACCGCATGGCCAATCCCGACGTGCGGGTGGCCCGCAACCTGGCGGCGCTGTTCAACCCCGTGCTGTTCCCCGGCGTCGGCGAGATGCTGCGCATCACGCAGCAGGAACTGGCCTACCTGGTCGGCTTGTCGCGCCAGCGGGTCAACGAGGCGCTGGCGGCCTTGCAGGAGCAAGGCATCATCCGGGTGGAATACGGCGGCCTGCGCATCCTCGACCTGCAGGCGCTGCGAACCAGTGTGATCTCCTCCCGCGCCAATGCCTGAACAGAACGAAAACGCTCCGTCCCCCACGTCCCGCCTGAACAAGCGCATGGCCGAACTCGGCCTGTGCTCCCGCCGCGAGGCCGACGACTGGATCGCCAAGGGCTGGGTCAAGGTCGACGGCGCGGTCGCGCCGATGGGTCTGCAGGTGGGCCCCAACGCGCGCATCGAGGTCGACCCCAAGGCGCGCGGCCAGCAGCGCGAGCAGGTCACCATCCTGCTGCACAAGCCCATGGGCTACGTGAGCGGGCAGGCCGAGGACGGCTACGAGCCGGCCGTCGTGCTGGTGCAGGCGCGCAACCGCTGGCGCGAGGACCGCGCGCCGCATCGCTTCGCGCCCACGCAGCTGCGCGGCCTGGCGCCGGCGGGCCGTCTCGACATCGATTCCACCGGCCTGCTGGTGCTGACGCAGGACGGCCGCGTGGCGCGCCAGTTGATCGGCGAGGACTCCGGCGTCGAGAAGGAATACCTGGTCCGCGTCTCCTACGGGGACGCCACCGCGAACGTGCAGCAGGCGTTTCCGCCCGGGCAGCTCGCGCGCCTGCGCCATGGCTTGAGCCTGGACGGCCAGCCGCTCAAGCCCGCCAAGGTCGATTGGCAGAATCCCGAGCAGCTGCGCTTCGTGCTGACCGAAGGCAAGAAGCGCCAGATCCGCCGCATGTGCGAAGCGGTGGGTTTGCGGGTGGTGGGGCTCAAGCGCGTGCGCATCGGCCGCATCGCGCTGGGCAACCTGCCGGCGGGGCAATGGCGCTACCTGGCGCCGCACGAACGGTTCTGATCCACGAAGGAGATGCGATGAAGTTGCGCGTGATGCTGGCTGCGGCCCTGTTTGGTGTGACGGGCGCGCAGGCCCAGGGGGTCGTGAATGCGATCTGCAGCACGGACCAGGCCTGGTGCGAACTCGCGGCGCAGGACTTCACGCGCGCCACCGGCATCAAGGTGCTGCAGACGCGCAAGCCCACGGGCGAGGCGCTGGCGCAGATCCGCGCCGAGGCCGCCAACCCGAAGACCGACCTGTGGTGGGGCGGCACCGGCGACCCCTACTACCAGGCCGCCGAAGCGGGCCTGCTCGATCCCTATCGCCCCGCGTACCTGAACGACCTGCACGGCTGGGCCGTGCGGCAGTACGCGATGACGCAGAACTACGTCGGCGGCTTCTACACCAGCGCCATCGGCTTCGGCTGGAACGAGGAAGTGCTGAAGAAGAAGAACCTGCCGGCGCCGAAGTGCTGGAAGGACCTGCTGGACCCGCGCTACAAGGGTGAGATCGAGACCTCGCATCCCGGCTCCAGCGGCACCGGCTACACCATCGTCGCCGGCCTCGTGCAGCTGATGGGCGAGGACGCCGCCTTCGACTACCTGAAGAAGCTGCACCGCAACGTCACGCAGTACACCCGCAGCGGCACCGCGCAGGCGCGCAGCGTGGCCAAGGGCGAGGTGGGCATCGGCATCAGCTTCATCTTCGGCTTCGACAACGAGCGCCTCACCAACAAGTTCCCGGTCTATGCCGCAGCGCCTTGCGAGGGCACCAGCTACGAGATCGGCGGCATCGCCCTCATCAAGGGTTCGCGCAACCGCGCCGAAGCGCAGCGTTACTACGACTGGCTGATGTCGCCGCAGGGGCAGCAGGTGGGCGCGCGCGCCAACAGCCTGCAGGTGCCGGCCAACAAGACCTTCAAGCCCGACCCGCGCATCCCCGCGCTCGACAACGTGCGCCTGATCAAGTACGACTTCGAGAAGTTCGGCAAGGCGACGGAGCGCAAGCGGCTGGTGGATCGGTGGGTGAAGGAGGTCGAGGCGCTGCCGCGCTGACCGGCCCGGTTAGTACGTCACGGTGAGGGTGCGCGTCACGGTGGCGGTGCACGATGCACCCGAGCAAGTTCCCGACTGGCCGGCCGCGATGCCGGCATTGATGGCGTACGCCTGCGCCAAGCCCGAGCCCGTCCCGCTGGCCGCGCTCAGGCCCAGCGTGTAATTCAGTCCCAGCATCGTGCCGCTGGTGCCGCTCAACGCCAGCCCGTAGGTGGTCGTGTTGGTGCAGCGCAATTGCAGATTGCTGGTGGCCGTTGCCGCGGTGGTAGTGAACGACGTGTAGTTCAACGTCATGTTGGTGGGCGGCGAGGTGAAGCTGCAGGCGGCTGTGATGGTCGTGCTGAACGTGATCGTGCCGCTTCCCCAGATGGCGCCGGTGTTGTCTGCGACGCCGATGGTGACGGTGTCCGTGTAGGTGCCCGGCGGGGCCGCGTTCTGCCCTGCATCGATGCGGAAACAGTAGCTGGTGCCGGAAGTCAGGGGATTCGGGATCGTCGTGGTGTCGTTCCCGCCGGTGCCGCTGTTGGCGAGGCTGACCGCGGTGGCGAGCGTTGCGCCCCATGCTTGCGAGCAACCGCTGTAGTTCCGGTACAGGCTGTAGGTCAGGTAGTTGCCCGACGCACCGAGGCGCAACTGGCGGGTGGTGCCTGAATAGTTGCCGCCATTGTCGACACCGACATAGAAGGTAGCGGGAAACTTGTTCTGCCCGCCCTTTGGCCGGGTGCAGCTGACCGAAAAGACGCCGGCCGTGTCGTTCGTGGTGAGCAAGAAGGGGTTGTAGCCGGAGCCGCTTGCCAGGTTGTTCGCGGTGATCGAGCACGACTGCGCCCACCCGGAAGACCCGGCGGCGGCCAGTAGCAAGGCGAAGCAGAACCGGAGAATCGATCGTGACATGGTCTACCTCTTGATGCCGCTGCAGCGCACGGGCCCGACGCGGGCGATGTCGTCCGGCGTGCCCGGCGGCAGGGTGACGGTGAAGCTGCAGGTGGCGCCCTGCCAGCGCAGCTTGAGTTCATTGCGGTCCTGCAGCCCGGTCACGAAGGCTTCCCCCCTGCGGGCCACGAAGAATTCTTCCTTGTCGCCGGCCACTTCGACCTGCGCGCCGGCGGGCGCCGGCTGGCCGTCGTCGAATTCGATCTTCACCAGCGCGCCGCGCCCGCTGCGAACCGGAAAGACGATCTTGACCGCACTGCGCGCAGCCGGAACGGCCTGCTGTTCGATGCTGTCGATTTCCGCGGCGATCGGGAGCTCGGTAGGATCGAGCCGAATGTCGTTCACCTGGTACGGCAGCAGGCGCCACACGAGGGCTCGCCCGCGCGCGTCGGTGCGCGCGACCACGCTGCCGTACGCGCTGATGCCGACGTCCGGGTAGCCGGGGACCTCCACGACGGCAAAGCTGTCCGAGACCCGCCGGGTGGCGAACAACTCGCCGTCGGCAAACACCAATCCCCCTTGAATGCCCAGCCGCACGGTCTGGCGCGTCCGCGACTGGCTGATGTCCACGCTAGACAAGGACCGCGTGCTTTGGAGATAAAGGCCACCTTCCACGAACGGCTCCTGCTCGCGGTAACCGGCGAGCGCGCGCCAGCTGGTGCCCGTGTCTCCGGTGAGGCCCTTGCTGGCACTGACGTAGCCCTCGGTCAATCCGTCCTTGTGGTTGACGTTGCTCGAAGTCACGATGCCATCGCTCAGGGGGAGCAGCAGGCTGACGCCGAAGGACGTGCCGCCGCCGGTCGCTTGCGGATCGCGCACGCGCACGAAGTTCGCGGTCAGCACGGCGCCGCCTCCGAGCTGGATGGAGTAATTGGCGTTGTAGGTGGTGATGGAGCGGCCGAGGGCGGTCTCGACTTGCGCCAGGCCGGCACCGAGCGCGCCCCAGCGCCGCGTCTGGAGGTTGTAGCTGGCGGCTATCTGCCGCCGGTACGGAATGCTCAGGATCTCGTCCTGGCCCACCTGGCGGTAGCCCGGGCTGTTGCCTTGCACGTTGAGCGTGAAGCTATGCACGGGACCGGTCCGCGCGAGCGAGGACTGCCACGTGAACCCGCTGCCTGCGTTGATGTTGTCGCTGGCGGCCACGGCGGCCTGGCCAAGCAGTTGCAGCGGGAGCGCGGCCACGAGCCCGGCGCCGACTCCACGCGTGCGGGTGCCGGCTTCCGCATGGGTTTCCACCGTCAGCGTCTTGCTCAGGCCGAGCCGGTACAGGCCCGCGCCGAAGCCCTGGCTGTAGTCGGCGCTTTTCAAGCCGAGGTTCTTGCGGACGACACCCAGCTCCGCGCTCCAGTCCGAGAGGCCTTCTTCCAGCAGGCTGCTGTGGCTGAAGAAGTCCTGCACGATCACCGTTTCGCGTCCGAGTACATCGCGCACGACCAGGCGGGCCTGGCCGCTGCCGGTGAGCAGAGGAAAGTTGTCGATCGCGAAAGGTCCTGCCGGCACCTTGGAGGTCTGGCGCAGCGAGTCGTTGATGTAGAGGTCCACCGAGCTCGGGGCGGTCGACACCCCCGCAAGCACCGGCAGGGGCTGCGTGATGAACCCCGGCCGCAGACCGAAGTTGCGGGCCAGCTGGATGCCGCCGTAGTACACCGCCTGCCCCCACATGCCCGGACGCGTCGCGGTGTCCCCGATGCGCAGCGTGAGATCGCGGCCCGGGAAGTCCCGCGAGTACGTGGTCTCGAGGCGCCGCACCATGCGGGGAGTGCCGGCTTCAGCGGAACCGGTGAGGTTGCGGCCCACCATCGAATTGGTCAGCACGCCCCAGTTGCCGGACGTTCCCAGCTCCACTACGGCGCCCAGGTCCTCCGATGCCTTCGTGCCGCGCGTCGCCGAGCGCGTGTAGCTCAGGTCATAGTTGGTGAATGCCGAAGGGATCGATGCGGTCAGCGCCGGACGATCGGACTTTTCCTGCACCAGCCGGGTCGCCGCAAACGCCAGCGGGGCGAAGTTGATGCGGGCCGTTTGCTCGACGGAGTTCAGCTGCACGGTAAACCCGGGGATGGCCGCCAATGGGTACCAGGCCTGTCCGCGATACTGCAGCGCGGCCGCGGGTCGATTGCTGATGCGCCATTCGTCCAGCGCCTCCGCGGTCGCATGCAACACGCCATTGCGATCGAGCAGCACCCAGTTGCCGGCCGGCCCGCCATTGAGTTGCACGTCCACCGGCCGCAACTGGATGACCACCGGTTCATCGAGCGACCCCTGCTGCGCCGGCGCGCCCACCGCCACACCGGCCAGCAGCGCTGCTGCGGCAAGTCGGCGGAAACGGGAGGACGACGTCGATTTCATGCAAAGGACGGACACGGGGCAGCCTCGGCGCCCCTTCCTGCGAACTGGGGAACGGATCAGGGAACGGTGACGTTGAAGACCTGGGTCTTCCCATCGTCGAAGCCGACCTCGATCTGGGCGGAGCCGGCGGCAAGCGCTTGCTGCCGTTGCAGGGAAATGGTCTTGCGCGCGCCCGGCAGGATGTAGACCCCGCCTTCCATCTTGCCGACGATCTGGTTCGATTGCCGCAACTCCATGGCCCGCACCTGCGCATAGGCCTTGCCCGTGTTGGCGCAGGAGACCTGGAACTCCGCGCCGGTCGACGGCTGGCACGTGATTTCGCGGGCGGCCGCCGGCGGCGTGATGAAGACTGGCAGCGACAGGGCCAGGGCGATCGGGATCTGCAGCGTCTGGTCTTTCGGCGGGGTCGCTTCCGGCACCTCGCGAATCAGCAGGCGGTAGGTCAGTTGCTGGGAGGCGTCGGCCGGTGCGAGCCGCGCGAGCCGCACAACCTGGTGGCCCTTGGGCGCGAGCTTCAGGATGGGCGGCGAAAGAATCAGGTCTTCCGACGGAAGCTGTTCGTCGGTGCCGTCCGGCTTCTGCCGCCACGTGCTCACCTCCGCCTGCAACACCATGGGGGAATCCCCCTCGTTGGTGACGGTGATGGCGACCGCACGGTCGCGTGGCGTCATGTAGATACGGACCGGCACCACGGAGAAGACGCCGGCGTGCGCCGTCGACGCCAGCACCGCGGAAACGATCGCCCCCAGCACGAAGGCTTTGCTGCTCCTGCGGGTCCGGAAGGCCGTGGGAAGAAGAGGGAGGGCGTTCATTCGCGCAGCTTAGCAGTGGATGGCCAGGCTAGAAACTGACAAGCATCTCGAGCGGCCCGTCGCTTCCATTCACGTTGTAGATACGCAAAGCCGTGATGGTCCCGCCGCCGACGTAGGCATCGCCAGGGGTGAGGAGGCTGCCGCCGAAGTTCGCCGCCATGGGGAGACGGTAGCGGTAGGCGCTGCCGTGCGTGCCGGTGAACTGCTTTCCGGCCGCCGGCTCGATGTCGACGAACTGTCCCGTGCTGCACACCACCCGGACTTCCGCCTGGGTGTGCTCGCTCAGCGAAAGGCTGATGCAACGCTGGTCCTGCGGGCCGTTGAGGGTGATCGATACCCGCAAGGGCGCGCTTTCGCCCAGCGCCAGGGCGTTGCCTGCCACCATGAAGCCAAGCGACACCCATAGCGCATCCAGCAGCCGGTGCCGGCTGGCGGCCATAGGGAATGTCCGATCAGTAGGTGATGGTCAGCGTGTGGGCGCCGCTGGCGCTGGTGGCCGTGCAGGCGGTGCCGACGGCGGAGCCGGTGTTGGCGCCGCTCGTGGCCGCGACCTGCGTGCCGGCGGTGCCGGAGTTGTCGACGGCGCAATTGCCGCCTTGACCGCCGGCCACGGTGCCGCGCACCGCCCAGCTCTGGGTGCCGCCGTTACCGGTGCCGCCGGTGGCGGCGGCTGCGCCAAGACGCGTCTCGAGCGCGTAGGTCAGGCCGGCGAGCGTGCCACCGGAGCCGGCAGTGCCGCCGAAGGACAGCGAATACGGCAGGGTGTTGGTGCAACGCAGCGAGAACGCCATGTCGTTGACACTGTCGGTGGTCTGGAAGGAGACGTAGTGCAGTGCCAGGGCGCTCGGGGCGGTGACGAACTCGCACTTCGGGTAGAGGTTCACGGTCACGTCGAATGCACCGGATGCGGTCAGCGCATGCGACGGCATGGAGATGAGTGCTGCAAGGCCGAGCAGCGCGGGGAGAATCAGCTTTTTCATGGTCGTGGCTCCTTGTAGGGGCAACCCTCTGCCGGGTTAGGTGGAATTCTTACTTGCGGCGAACTTTAGATGAGCGAGTAACGGAATGCAATGAAAAACTCCCTGCCAAATCAATGGGTTAGCCATGAATTGGGCAAAAACAACAAATCGGTCACAGCCGAGCAGATGTAACTAGTTGATTCACAAAGCGGCCGGTATTTCCGCCCCGACGAACGGACTGCTTGCCTTTGGCCTAATGACGGCCTAAGAGACTTTTCTTAAGCTCGGTGGGCCGAAGCCGCCCCCTGGAGATGCCCGAATGCGAGTCCTGCTGGTCGAAGACGACGAAATGATCGGCCCCGCGCTGCGTGAAGCGCTGGGGGCGCAAGGCTGGTCCGTCGACTGGGTCAAGGACGGCCTGCTGGCGCAAAGCGCCCTGGCCGATGGCGACTACGCCTGCGTGCTGCTGGACCTGGGCCTGCCCAAGGTCGATGGCGTCGAGGTGCTGCGCAAGGCGCGCGCCGGCGGCGACCGCACGCCGGTGCTGGTGCTCACCGCACGCGACGGCCTGGACGACCGCGTGGCCGGCCTCGATCTCGGCGCCGACGATTACCTGCTGAAGCCCTACGAGATGCGCGAGCTGCTGGCGCGCATGCGCGCGGTGATTCGGCGTCGCGACGGCGCGGCGCACTCGGTGATCGGCACGCAGGGCGTGCAACTGGACCTGACCACGCGCGAGGTGGTGGTGCAAGGCGAACGCTCGCAACTGTCGGCGCGCGAATTCTCGCTGCTGCACGCGCTGCTGGAGCGGCCGGGCGCGATCCTCTCGCGCGAGCAGCTGGAAAACCGCATCTACGGCTGGGGCGAAGAGGTGAGCAGCAATGCGGTCGACGTCCTGATCCACGGCATGCGGCGCAAGCTGGGCGCCGAGACCATCCGCAACGTGCGCGGGCTCGGCTGGCGCGTGAGCGCCAATGCTTCGGGCGCTGCTTCCCCGGGAGCCGTGCAATGAAGTTCCACGTCTTTCCCAAGGGGCCGATGTGCTCCATCCGGCGCGCGCTGCTGCTGTGGCTGGTGCCGGTGTTCCTGGCGGTGGGCGCGACTGCCGCCGCGGTCTCGTACTACACCTATTGCGAGATGGTCAGCGGCTTCATGGACGACCAGATGCAGCAGATCGGCAGCGCCGTCGCGGCGACCGACTCGGTGCGCACGACCCGCCAGAACGCCGAGCGCGTCTTCCATTGGGGCGGCTACGTGGTGCAGACCTTCGGCCCCGACGGCCGCCTGCTCGCCAATTCCTATCCGGAGCTCTCCCTGCCGCTGCAATCGGGCTCGGGCTTCCGCGATCTCGAACACGAAGGCCGTTCGTGGCGGGCCTATGTGCTGCCGGCCGACCATCCGGGTGGCCGCTCGGTGCAGGTGCTGCAAAGCGGCGCCTTCCGCACCACGCTGGCGGCGGAGCGGGCCGGCACCGCGGTGGCGCCCGTGCTGGTGCTGCTGCCGCTGTCGCTCATCATCCTGTGGGGCGTGGCGCGCGCCATGTCGTCTGCGCTGCAGGACATCGGCCGGCAGGCGGCCGAACTGGACGAGCACAACATCGCCGAACTGCCGCTGGCGCGCGTGCCCTCCGAAGTCGTGCCGCTGGTGAATTCCTTCAACAGCCTGCTGCGACGCCTGGGCGAAGCGTTCGCGACGCAGCGGCGCTTCGTGCAGGACGCCGCGCATGAACTGCGCACGCCGATCACGGCCATCGGCCTGCAGCTGGAAAACCTGCGTACCGACATGACCTGCGAAGCGGCACAAGGCCGCTACGTGCAGCTCGAACTGGGCGTGAAGCGCGCGCAGCGCCTGGTCGACCAGCTGCTGCGGCTGTCGCGCCAGGAAGCCGCCGGCGCGGACGGCCCGGCCATGGTGGACCTGCAGGCACAGCTGCGCGAGAGCATCAATACGCTGATCACGCTGGCGGACCAGCGCCACATCGACCTGGGCCTGGTCGATGCGGGATCGCCCGCAGGCTCGCCCCCGACGCTGCGTTGCGCCCCCGGCGACCTGCGCAGCGTGCTGGACAACCTGATCGAGAACGCCTTGCGCTACACGCCCGAAGGCGGCGTGGTGGACGTGCGCCTGGTGCAGGACCAGGGCCGCGTGGCCCTCGAAGTGGTGGACACGGGCCCCGGCATTCCGCAGGAGATGCTGCCGCGCGTCTTCGACCGCTTCTTCCGCGTTCCCGGCAACGGCGTCAACGGCAGCGGCCTCGGCCTGGCGATCGCGCAGGCGGCGGCGCAGCGCTGCGGCCTGTCGCTCACCCTGCGCAACCGGCAGGACCGCAGCGGCCTGATCGCGCGGGTCGAAAGCGCGGCTTAGGCCGCGAGGCCGGGGACGGCCGGCAACTGCAGCGCGCGCGCCAGCTTCGCCCATTCATTGGCTGCCAGGTGCGGCCGCACCGTATCCAGGATCGCCTGGAACGCAGGCGCTGGCGCCTTGGCCCGGATGTCGGCCAGCAGCCCGACGCGTTCGGCCGGATTCATGAAAGGCACCAGCCAGCGCGCGGTGACCATCATCTCCTGCGGCGGGATCGAGGCGACCAGCGCGTCGTGGATGGCGACCAGTTCGGCATCGGTGTAGCGCGCCCACAGCACGGCGTTGTGCGCGGTCTCTTCCACGTGCATGTGCTGGAAGTTGTCGGCGACGAAGAGCGCCAGCTCGCGGTAGAGGCGGCTGGCCGCCGCCGGGCGGGCTTCGTCGGCGCAGCCCCGCAGCACCGCCACGGCGTCGGCCAGCTGCGCGATGTGCTTCACGTGCTCGTCGTGCTCGTGGCCGATCTGGGCGCTGGCGCCCGGCGCGCGCGCCTCGATCGCCGCGTGCACGAATTCGTTCTCGTGCTGCAGGTGGCCGGCGCAGAACTGCAGCAGTTCCAGCACGCGCTCGGTGACCTGGGCGCGCTCGAGGCCGTCGTCGGCGTCCATGCGGCCGACGGCCAGCAGCGTGTCGGCCATCAGCGCGCGCAGCGCCTTGTGGATGCCCGAGTACATGTCGAAGCGGGGCGCCGCGGCGGCGGCGACGGAGGCGAGTTCCTTGGAATCGAGGTTCATGGTCTTCTTTCGTTTTGGGAGGAAAGAAGTCTAGGAACGCCGCCTCCTTCGCGTTCTGAAGAAACGCTTAAGAAAACCTTCCAGGAACCTTAAGCAGCGACCGCTTCGCGCGGCGCGTGAACTGCTTCACGCGAGGAGCTGGCGCCGGCGCGCACCAGGTCCGCCGCCTTCTCGGCAATCATGATCACCGGCGCATTGGTGTTGCCGCCGACGATGCTGGGCATGATCGAAGCGTCGACTACGCGCAGTCCTTGGATGCCGTGCACGCGCAGCTGGTCGTCCACCACGTCCAGCGAGCCGCTGCCCATGCGGCAGGTGCCGACCGGGTGGTAGATGGTGTCGGCGTGGTTGCGGATGAATTCCGCGATCGCCTCGTCGCTGGTCGCCTGCGCGGACGCCGCGAGTTCGCGCCCGCGGTGGCCGGCCAGCGCCGGCTGCGCCAGGATCTCCCGCATCACGCGGAAGCCGCGCACCAGGCGGCGCAGGTCGTCGGGGTCGCCCAGGAAGTTGGGGTCGATGCGCGGCGCGGCCAGCGGATCCGCGCTGGCCAGCGTCAGGCTGCCGCGGCTCCTGGGGCGCAGCAGGCAGACGTGGCAGGAATAGCCGTGCCCGAACACCGTCTTGCGGCCGTGGTCCACCAGCTTGCCGATCACGAAGTGGAGCTGCAGGTCGGGCAAGGGCTCGGACGGGTCGCTCTTGATGAAGCCGCCGGCCTCGGCGAAGTTGGTGGTGAGCAGGCCGCTGCGTTGCTTGCGCCACTCGAAGATCGCCCGGATGGCGTTGACGATGCCGCGCGGCGACAGGCCGAACAGGTCCTGCAGGTGCGGGGCGTCCACCACCTGCACCACGTCGACGTGGTCGTGCAGGTTGCGGCCCACGCCGGGCAGGTCGTGCAGCACGGGAATGCCGTGTTCGCGCAGGTGCTCGGCCGGCCCGACGCCCGAGAGCATCAGCAGTTGCGGTGACAGCAGCGCGCCGGCGCTGAGCAGCACTTCGCGCTTCGCCCGCACCACCCTGGTTTCGGCGCCTTGCCGGTACTCGACGCCGACGGCGCGCTTGCCCTCGAACAGGATGCGCGTCGCGTGCGCGCCGGTCATGACCTGCAGGTTAGTCCTAGCGCGGTTCGGCGCGAGATAGGCCTTGGCGGCGCTGTAGCGCTCGCCGTTCTTGTGGGTCACCTGGTAGAGCCCCACGCCTTCCTGCTCGGCGCCGTTGAAGTCGCGGTTCTCGCGGTAGCCCGCCTGCTTGCCGGCTTCCACGAAGATCGGGCCGAAGCGGTGCGGGCTGCGCAGGTCCATCACGTTGAGCGGGCCGCCGGTTCCGTGCCAGGCGTCGCCGCCGCGTTCGTTGTGCTCGGCCTTGCGGAAGTAAGGCAGCACCTCGTTCCAGCTCCAGCCGGCGTTGCCTTCCGCGGCCCAGGCGTCGTAGTCGGCGTGGTGGCCGCGCGCGTAGATCATCGCGTTGACGGAGCTCGAGCCGCCCAGCACCTTGCCGCGCGGCTGGTAGCCACGGCGTCCGTTCAGCCCCGCTTGCGGCACGGTCTGGAAGGCCCAGTTGGCCTGGCCGTTCTTGGCCAGCAGGGCCAGGCCCGCGGGACAGTGGATGAGGACGCTGGTATCGGGCGGCCCGGCCTCGAGCAGCGTCACCCGCACGTCCGGGTCCTCCGACAGCCGCGCTGCCAGCACGCAGCCGGCGGAGCCGCCGCCCACGATGACGTAATCCACGTTGTTGTCGTCCATGCCCGTCTCCTCGTCTGCTGGCGCCAGCATAGGCACAAAGCTTCCGCGCTTTCGGAGTCCTTGCTCTAATGCGGCATGGACACCAACGCAGCGCCCGCGGAGGGCACCATCACCACGGAGCGGCGCGGGGCGCTGCTCCTGGTCGGCATCAACCGGCCGGCCAAGCGCAACGGCTTCACGCCGCGCATGTTCCGCGAACTGGGCGAAGCCTACACCTTGCTGGATGACGACCCGCAGCTGCGCGTCGGCGTGCTGCTGCCTTCGGCGCCCACTTCACCGCCGGCCTCGACCTGCCGTCCATTGCGCCCTTCATGAAGCGCGGCGAGCGCCTGGTGCCCGAGGGCATGGTGGAACCCCTCAACCTGGGCAGCCCGGGCTACCGCCGGCGCAGCAAGCCGGTGATCGCGGCGGTGCAAGGCATTACCTACACCCTCGGCATCGAGCTGATGCTGGCCGCGGACATCGTCGTCGCGGCGGACGACTGCCGCTTCTCGCAGCTCGAAGTGAAGCGCGGAATCATGGCCACCGGTGGCGCCACCCTGCGGATGGCCGAACGCGCCGGCCTCGGCAACGCCTTGCTGCACCTGCTGACGGGCGACGAGTTCGGCAGCGCCGAGGCGTTGCGGCTGAACTTCGTGCAGAAGCTGGTGCCGGCTGGGACCCAGCTGGAGGAGGCCGTGCGGATCGCCGAGGCCGTCGCCGCGCAGGCGCCGCTGGCCGTGATGGCCACGCGGCTCAACGCGCTGAAGGCGGTGGAGCAAGGACCGCTCGAAGCGATGCGCGAATTCGTCGCCGTCCAGCAGAAGCTCGCCGCGAGCGAGGACTTCCAGGAGGGCGTGCAGTCCTTCGTCGAGAAGCGGGCCGGCCGTTTCCAGGGCCGGTAGCAAATTCAATTGCACGCAATTGAATTTGGAGCTACAATTCATCCCATGCCGTCGCGATCCCTGTCCCCCGAACAAGCGCTGCAGCTGGACAACCAGCTCTGCTTCGCGCTGTATTCGGCCTCGCTCGCGATGACCAAGCTCTACAAGCCGCTGCTCGAGGAACTGGGCCTCACCTATCCACAGTACCTCGTGATGCTGGTGCTGTGGGAGGGCGACGGCCTGATGGTGTCCGAGCTCGGCCAGCGCCTGTCGCTGGACTCCGGCACCTTGACGCCGCTGCTCAAGCGGCTGGAAACGGCCGGGCTGATCAGCCGCCTGCGCGACGTGCAGGACGAACGCCGCGTCCACATCCACCTCACGGCCGCCGGCCGCAAGCTCAAGGCCCGCGCCGCCAAGGTGCCCGCCTGCGTGCTGCAGGCGAGCCAGTGCTCCATTCCCGAACTGGTCCAGCTGACCCGGCAGGTGCGCGAACTGCGCGACCGCCTGGCGGCCTGACCCGCATCTGCCTCCTCCCACCCACCGCAAGGAAGAAACCATGCCCACCGCCCTCGACAAAGTCCTCTACACCGCCAAGGCCCACACCACCGGCGGCCGTGACGGCAACTCGCGCACCGACGACGGCCGCCTCGAAGTGAAGCTGTCCTCCCCCGGCACGCCCGGCCAGGGCACCAACCCGGAGCAGCTGTTCGCCGCCGGTTATGCCGCCTGCTTCATCGGCGCCATCAAGGCCGTCGCCGGCAAGATGAAGGTCACCGTGCCGCAGGACACCGCGATCGACTCCGAAGTCGACCTCGGCCCGACCTCGCTGGGCTACGGCATCGCCGTGCGCCTGAACATCAGCCTGCCCGGCATGGAGCGCGCCGCGGCGCAGCAGCTGGTGGATGCCGCGCACCAGGTCTGCCCGTACTCGAACGCCACGCGCAACAACATCGACGTCAAGATCAACCTGGTCTGATCGCGCGCGCTGCGGCCATGGGCACCACCACGCTGCTGGTCCGCAAGGACCGGCTTTCCGAAGCGCGGCTCGCGGCCGCCCAAGACGCGCCCCTCGCGCCCGGCCAGGTGCGGGTGCGCGTCGACGCTTTCGCCCTCACCGCCAACAACGTCACCTACGCCGCCTTCGGCGAGGCCATGCACTACTGGCAGTTCTTCCCGGCGCCGGAAGAAGGCTGGGGCATCGTGCCGGTGTGGGGCTTCGGCACGGTGGTGCAGTCCCTGCATCCGGGCGTGGCGGTCGGTGAGCGCCTCTATGGCTACTGGCCGATGGCGTCCAGCGCCATCCTGCAGCCGCAGCGGCTCACCGAGCGAGGCTTCCGCGACGGCGCGCCGCACCGCGCGGAGCTGCATGGCATCTACAACGCCTACCTGCGCACCAACCGCGACCCGTACTACACGCCCGACAGCGAGGAAGCGCAGGCGCTGCTGCGGCCGCTCTTCACCACCTCCTGGCTGATCGACGACTTCCTCGCGGACAACCAGTTCTTCGGCGCCGACACGGTGCTGCTCTCCAGCGCTTCGAGCAAGACGGCCTACGGCACCGCTTTCCAGCTGCAGCAGCGTCCGGGCATCCGCCGCATCGGTTTGACCTCGGCCGCCAACAAGGCCTTCTGCGAAAGCCTGGGCTGCTACGACCGCGTCCTCGCCTACGAGGAGCTGGACCAGCTCGATGCCGGCACGTCCTGCGTCTACGTCGACTTTGCCGGCAATGCCGCCTTCCGCGCGGCCGTGCACCAGCGCTTCGCCAACCTGCGTTACAGCTGCGCCGTCGGCGGCACGCACGTGACGCAGCTGGGGGGCGCAGGGCATTTGCCCGGTCCGCGGCCCACGCTGTTCTTCGCGCCGGCACAGGCGAAGAGGCGCAGCCAGGACTGGGGCGCCGCGGAGCTGGACCAGCGGCTGGTGGACGCCTGGCACGCCTTCCGCACGCACGTGGCGGACCCGGCGCGTCCCTGGTTGCGCGTGGAGCGCCACCCAAACGCCGACGCGGCCTTGCAGACCTACCAGCGGCTGGCTGCCGGCGACACGCAACCGGCCAGCGGCCACATCCTCAGCGTGCGTTAAGGCGGCGCGGCGACAATGCCGCATGTCCGACGCACGCCACCCTTACGAAGTCCTCACCCCCGACGTGGTGCTGGACGCCCTGGCTTCGGTCGGCCTCTACGGGGACGGGCGCCTCATGGCGCTGAGCTCCTACGAAAACCGCGTGTACCAGGTGCACCTGGAGGATCCGTTCGAAGGCGCGCCCATCGTGGTCGCCAAGTTCTACCGGCCGGGACGCTGGAGCGAGGCGCAGATCGCCGAGGAACACGCCTTCGCGGCCGAACTCGCGCAGGCCGAAGTGCCGGTGGTCGCGCCGCTGGCGCCGCAAGGCAGCACGCTGCACCACCATGCCGGTTTCATCTTCAGCGTGAGCCCGCGCCGCGGCGGCCGCGGGCCCGAACTGGACGACGGCGAGGTGCTCGAGTGGATAGGCCGCTATCTCGCGCGGCTGCACACCGTGGGTGCAAGGCGGCCGTTCGAACACCGGCCTGCGCTCGATGTGGCGAGCTTCGGCGAGGAGCCGCGCGACTGGCTGCTGGCCCACGACGGCATTCCGCTGGACGTGCAAGGCGAGTGGCAGCGCCTGTGCGAGACGGCGCTGGCGCGCATCCGCACCGCGTTTGCCGAGGCGCGGGTGGCCGGCGTGCGCGACATCCGCCTGCACGGCGACTGCCATCCCGGCAACATCCTGTGGACGCCTGATGCCGGCCCGCACTTCGTCGACCTTGACGACGCCCGCAGCGGCCCGGCGGTGCAGGACCTGTGGATGCTGGTCTCGGGAGAGCGCGCGCAGCGGCAACGCCAGCTGGGCGCGTTGGTGGACGGCTACGAACAGATGCGCGAGTTCGATCGCGCGGAACTGGCTCTCATCGAGCCCTTGCGCACGCTGCGCCTGATCCATTACAGCGCCTGGCTGGCGCGGCGCTGGGACGATCCGGCCTTCCCGCACGCCTTTCCGTGGTTCGGCAGCTCCGACTACTGGCGCGGCCAGGTGCAGATGCTCGAAGAGCAGCTCGAAGCGATGGACGAGCCGCCCGTCGTCGCCTGATCAACGCACCGGGTTCTCGATGAACCCGATGCCGTCGATCTCCACCCGCACCACGTCGCCCGCCTTCAGGTACTTGGGCGGCTTGAAGCCGATGCCCACGCCCACCGGCGTGCCGGTGGCGATGATGTCGCCCGGATAGAGCGTGATGCCGGCGGACAACGTCTCGATCAGCTTCGGGATGCCGAAGATGAAGTCCTTGGTGCTGGCGTTCTGGCGCTCCTCGCCGTTGACGAAGCACTTCACCTGCGTGGCCTGACCGTCGACCTCGTCGGCGCTCACCAGCCAGGGGCCCATGGGGCAGAAGGTGTCGAAGGACTTGCCCAGCAGCCATTGCTGGTGGCGGCCCTGCCAGTCGCGGGCGGTCACGTCGTTGATGATCGTGTAGCCCCAGACGTGCTGCATCGCGTCGGCGGCGCTGATGCCCTTGCCGCCCTTGCCGATGATGATGGTGAGCTCCGCCTCGTAGTCGATGGCGGTCGACACCTCCGGCATGCGGATGGCGTCGGTGGGGCCGACGACGCACTCGGGCACCTTGGAGAAGATGATCGGGTCGGCCGGGATGTCGCCGCCGGACTTGGCGCTGGAGTCGAAGCCGCTGCCGGCGAACTCGCGGGCATGGGCGTGGTAGTTCTTGCCGACGCAGAAGATGTTGCGGCGCGGGCGCGGGATGGGCGCGGTGAGCTGCACCTGGTCGAGCGCGATGGCGGCGCCGACGGCGGGCAGCGGGCGACCGGCCACCAGGCTTTCGACGACCGGCAGGGCGCCCAGCGCGCACTCGGCTTCGGACAACTGGAACGGCTCGATGCTGCGGCCGTCGGCGGAAACGCGGCCGACGCCGGCCTTGCCCTGGTACTGGTAGGCAGCGAGTTTCATGCGGATACCTTCATGGGGGAAAACTCTCTTTCTCGCCGCTTCCGGCGCAACGTAGCATGCTAACAAACCCCCCCAGAAAAACCCTCAGGAGAGTCCCCATGTTGCGCCGAACGCTGTTCGCCGTGGGCCTGCTGGCGGCAGCCGGCCTGGCTGCTGCGCAGGCTGCTTACCCCAGCAAGCCCATCACGATGATCGTGCCCTTCCCGCCCGGCGGCCTGGCCGACGTGGTGGGCCGGCCGGTGGCCGAGGCCATGGGCCGCGAGCTCGGCCAGAGCGTCATCATCGAGAACAAGCCGGGAGCCGGCGGCGGCATCGGCATGGCCGCCGCCTCCAAGGCCGCGCCGGACGGTTACACGATCCTGATGTCGCTGTCCTCGTTCACGGTGATCCCGGAGGCGGACGTGGTGATCGGCCGCTCGCCGATGTATTCGCTCAATTCGCTCAAGCCCATCGCCCGCTTCACGGCCGACCCGACCGTGCTGGCGGTGCGCGCCGACGCGCCCTGGAAGACGGTCAAGGACTTCGTGGAGGACGCGAAGAAGCGCCCCGGCGCGATCAACTACGGTTCGTCCGGCAACTACGGCACCATGCATGTGCCGATGGAAATCCTGGCGCAGAACACCGGCATCAAGCTGACGCACGTGCCCTACACCGGCGCCGGCCCGGCCGTGGTCGCGCTGCTGGGCGGGCAGATCGACGCCGTCTCTTCCGGTCCGGCCACCGTGCTGCAGCAGGTCAAGGCCGGCAAGCTGCGCGTGCTGGCCCACTGGGGCAATGCCCGCCTGCAGACGATGCCGGACGTGCCATCGCTCAAGGAGTCGGGCTACGAGGCCGAGTACGCCCAGTGGTCGGGCCTGTTCGTCCCGGCCGGCACCCCGGACGCGGTGGTGCAGAAGCTGCGCGCTGCCGCCCGCGCCGCCGCCAACGACCCCAAGGTCAAGGACGTGATCCTCAACGCCGGCAGCCCCATCCTCTACCAGGACACGCCGGACTTCGAGAAGTACGTTCAGGCCGATGCGCGCCGCATGGCCGACGTGGTCAAGAAGATCGGCAAGGTCGAGTAAGCCGCCCGCCAAGGAGAGTCCCATGCAACGCACTTCGTTCCTGCGCTGGCTGGCCGCCGGCGCCTGCGCCGCGGCCCTGCTGCCGCTGCCCGCCGCCGCCCAGGGTTACCCCACGCGGCCGGTCAAGATCGTGGTGCCGTTCGCCGTGGGCGGCCCGGCCGACGTGTTCGCGCGGGTGCTCGCGCAGCGCCTGCCGGATTTGCTGGGTCAGGCCTTCGTGGTCGAGAACCGCCCCGGGGCCGGCGCCGTGATCGGCACCGACCTGGTGGCCAAGGCGCCGGCGGACGGCTACACGCTGCTGCTGATGTCGAACGCGCACACGGTCAACGAGACGCTGGTGCCGAACAAGCCGTACCACCTGACCAAGGACTTCGTGGGCGTGGCGCCCATCAACTCGTCCGACCTCGTGCTGGTGGCGCATCCGTCCGTGAAGGCGTCCAACGTGCGTGAGCTGCTGGTGCTGGCCAAGGCGCGCCCCGGCAAGCTGAACTACGCTTCCTCCGGAACCGGCACGCCGTACCACATGGCCGGCGAACTGTTCAAGAGCATGTCGGGTGCCTTCCTCGTGCACATCCCGTACAAGGGCAGCTCGGGCGCGCGCACCGACGTCATCGGCGGGCAGGTCGACCTGATGTTCGACGCCGTCACGACCATGACGGAACAGGTGCGTGCCGGCAAGGTGAAGGCGCTGGCCACCACCGGCAAGCAGCGCTCCGCCGTGATGCCCGACGTGCCCACGGTCGACGAGTCCGGCGTGCCGGGCTACGAGGCGACGATCTGGCTGGGGCTGATGGCGCCCAAGGGCACGCCGGCGGCCGTCGTGCAGCGCCTGAACGAGGCGGTGACCAAGATCGTGAGCGACAAGGAACTGCAGCAGGCCTGGGCCAAGCAGGGTGCGGCGCCGCTGGTGATGAACCCGCAGGCCTTCGACAAGTACGTGCAGGATGACATCGCCAAGTGGGCGAAGGTGATCCAGACCGCCCACATCAAGGCCGACTGATGCGCACGCTCTATTTCCTCAGCGGCGGTGCGGCGCAAGGCCTGGTGCGCGAACTGCAGCCCGCTTTCGAGGCCGCGCACGGTTGCCGGCTCGAAGGCACTTTCGGCGCCGTGGGTGCGATGAAGGACAAGCTGCTGGGCGGTGCGCCCTGCGACCTGCTGATCCTCACGCATGCGCTGATCGCCGAACTCGCCAGCCAGGGCCACGCCGAAGGCGCCAGCGCCCGGCCGCTCGGCCTGGTGAAGACCGGCGTGGCCGTGAAGCAGGGCGCGGCGGCGCCCGACGTCGGCTCGCCCGACGCTTTGCGGAAGGTACTGGAGCAGGCGGGTGCGGTGTACTTTCCCGACCCCGCCAAGGCGACGGCCGGGATTCACTTCATGAAGGTGCTGACGGGATTGGGCGTCGCCGATGGCCTGGCCCCGCGCCTGCGCACCTTCCCCAACGGCGCCACGGCGATGGCCGCGCTGGCGCAGGCGCCGGAAGCCAACGCGGTCGGTTGCACGCAGGTGACCGAGATCCTGATCACCAAGGGCGTGCAGCTGGTCGGCCTGCTGCCCCCGCCTTACGAGCTGGCGACCACTTACACGGCCGCCGTCGCGACGCGCGCAGCGGAGCCGGCGCTGGCGGCGGAACTGATCGCGGCGCTCACCGCGGCGGAAGCCGCGGCGAAGCGCAAGGAGTGCGGGTTCGAATGAGCGACCGCACCCTCCCGCATCAGGCCAGCAGCGCGTTCACCCGTTTCACGTAAGCCGCCGGATCCTCCGGCAGCCCGCCTTCGGCCAGCAGCGCCTGGTCGAACAGGATGTGTGCCAGGTCGTGGAAGTTGGGCGAGCCGTCCAGCTTCTGCACCAGCGGGTGCGAGGCATTCACCTCCAGCACCGGCTTGCTGTCCGGCGCCTTCTGTCCGGCCTGCTTGAGCAGGCGTTGCAGCTGCAGGCTCACGCCGCCTTCGGTGACGACCAGGCAGGCCGGCGAGTCGACCAGGCGCGTCGTGACGCGCACGTCCGACGCCTTGTCCTTCAATGCTTCCTTCAGCTTCGCCAGCACCGGCTTGAAGGTCTCCGCCGCTTCCTCGGCCGCCTTCTTCTCCGCCTCGTCCTGCAGCGCACCCAGGTCGACCTGGCCCTTGGCCACCGACTGCAGCGGCGTGCCGTCGAACTCCGGCAGGTGGCCCAGCGCCCATTCGTCGACGCGGTCGGTCATGAACAGCACCTCGAGGCCCTTCTTGCGGAAGATCTCCAGCTGCGGGCTGTTGGCGGCGGCGGCCTGCGTGTCGGCGGTGACGTAGTAGATGGCCTCCTGGCCTTCCTTCATGCGCGCCTTGTAGTCGGCGAGCGAGACCGTCGGCGTGTCACTCGTGGTGGAAGCAAAGCGCATCAGCTTGGCGATGCGCTCGCGGTTGCCGAAGTCCTCGCCCAGGCCTTCCTTCAGCACGGCGCCGAACTCGCTCCAGAAGGTGGCGTACTTGCCCTTGTCCTCTTCCGAGGCGCTTTCGTCGGTGGCGGCCTTGGCCAGGTCCTCCAGCATCGACAGCACGCGGCGGGTGTTGCCTTCGCGGATCGCCTTCACGTCGCGGCTTTCCTGCAGCAGTTCGCGGCTCACGTTCAGCGGCAGGTCGGCCGAGTCGATCACGCCCTTGACGAAGCGCAGGTAGGACGGCAGCAGCGCCTCGGCCTCGTCCATGATGAAGACGCGCTTCACGTACAGCTTCATGCCCGCGGCCTTCTCGCGGTTCCACAGGTCGAAGGGCGCGCGCGCGGGGATGTACAGCAGCTGCGTGTATTCGGTGCTGCCTTCCACGCGGTTGTGCGTCCAGGCGAGCGGGTCCTCGAAGTCGTGGCTGATCGCCTTGTAGAACTCCTTGTACTGCTCCGGCGTGATGTCCTTCTTGGGCCGGCTCCACAGCGCGGTGGCCTGGTTGACGGTCTCCCACTCTTCCGTCAGCACGTGCTCGCCGCCCTTGCCTTCCTCGCCTTCCTTCCACTCCTCCTTGCGCATGCGGATCGGCAGCGAGATGTGGTTGGAGTACTTGTTGACGATGGACTTGAGCTTCCAGCTGGAGAGGTAGTCCAGCGCGTCGTCGCGCAGGTGCAGGGTGACGCTGGTGCCGCGCTCGGCCCGCGTGATCTGCTCCACCTCGAAGTCGCCGGCGCCGCCGCTCACCCAGCGCACGCCTTCGTCCGCCGGCAGGCCGGCGCGGCGCGATTCCACCGTGATGCGGTCGGCGACGATGAAGCCGGAGTAGAAGCCCACGCCGAACTGGCCGATCAGCTGGGCGTCGGCCTTCTGGTCGCCCGAGAGGCGATGCATGAACTCGCGCGTGCCGCTCTTGGCGATGGTGCCCAGGTTGTCGATGGCTTCCTGCTGCGACAGGCCGATGCCCGTGTCGGCGATGGTCAGCGTACGCGCGTCCTTGTCGAAGCTCACGCGCACCTCCAGCTCGGGCTGGCCTTCGTAGAGTTCGGGCTTGTCGAGCGCCTCGAAGCGCAGCTTGTCGCACGCGTCCGATGCGTTGGACACCAGCTCGCGCAGGAAGATCTCCTTGTTGGAGTACAGCGAGTGGGTGACGAGGTGCAGCAGCTGCGCCACCTCGGCCTGGAAGGAGAGGGTCTGTTTCTGGCTCATGGTTCTAGGGGGAAATGGGGCGTCCCGCAGTTAGGAGCGTTGCGGGAATATTTCAAGGCGATGGATGCTAGCGCACCTCGACGTGAACTTTTCGATGTTTCCTGCCCCGGCGGGGCCAGCTCATCCGTCTACCCCCTCTCACCAGTGGTTACAGTCCCTTCATGCGCATCGAGCTGCCTTCCCCGTCCTGGGCCGACGTCCACCGCGCCCAGGATGACGCCCACACGCTGACGCTGCCCCAGCAGCGCCCGCTGTCGCTGCTGCCTGGCCAACTGCTGGCCGAAGGCGCACGGGCCGAAACCCTGCGCACCCGCATCGCCCCGGTCGATGCGCGCGAGCTGACCCTCACCCTCTGATTCGCCCGCCCGAAACGGCGGACGCAAAAAAAGGGCCCCGCAGGGCCCTGAAGGAACCCCTTGCGGGCTCCTGGGAGGTTCATGAAACGAATTCGTGGCTTACAGGCCGATCTCGCCCGAGGAGATCTTGCCCAGGCGCAGCGCTTGCGCGGCTTCGGCACGCACGGTGGCCGTCTGCAGCGAGGACTTGACGGGTTCGGCAACGCGCGAACCGGCCGGCTCGGTGCTGCGCGTGGCTGGGACGCGGGCCGCTTCGGCCTGCACTTCGGCGCGGGTGCGGGCGCCTTCGATCTGGATGGCGTACTGGGAAGCGTCGGCCTCGTCGGCGCTGGCGATGCCCGAGAAAGCGGCGGCGGAAGCGGCGACGATGGCGAGCAGGTGCTTGGAATAGGAAGTCATGATGCGTTGTCCTTTCAGTGAGTGGCCGGTTGACGTCTTCGCCAACCGTGATGTCACTGTAGGAGGGGCTCTTTAGATGGCCCTTAGCGCTGACTTAGCTGGCCGTTAGCCTCAGAAGTCTTCCGCGAATTCGTGCGGCGGCACCAGGTTGGCCAGCGCGCGGAACGCGCCGAACGCCAGCAGCAACTGCGCCACCACCAGCACCGGCTGCGGATGGAGCAGCGCGACCAACTCCGGCACGCGCGCCCACGCCGCGCCCAACTCGCCGGCCAGCAGGCCGGCGCCGCGCGCGAGCAGGCCCGTCGCCACGGCCACGCCCAGCGCATAGCAGGCGATGCCCGCGGCCAGCAGCCATTGGCCGCGCCGTGGATGGAGCAGCCGCCGCTTGAGGCTGCCGGTGTAGACGAAGAGGCCGGCGACCAGGGCGGCCAGCACCAGCTCCGGCAACCAGGGCTGCGAGCCGGCGCCGGCGGAGAGTGCGCGCATCCAGGACAGGTGCTCCAGCGCGGACAGGAAGGACAGCAACAGCAGCGAGAGGGCGATGTAGAGGGCGTGGATCATGGCTTCCTCCGCTTGGCCGGCAGGGGCGCCGGCAGCTCGTCCTGCGGCGCCGCGTCGAGCCGCAACAGCACGCCGACCAGCGCCGCCAGCACGCCCAGCCGCGACGCGAACTCGAGGCCTGCGACGATGCGATGCGGTGTGATGGCGCGCGGCAGGTCGGCGGCCGCTGCGGCCTCGCGCGCATAGCCGGTCACGAGCTCCAGCGACCAGCTCACGTGCAGCAGCAGGAAGACCAGCGAGCAGGTGGCCAGCAAGGCGACCCAGGCGCTCCAGCGCGGAATGCGATGCGCCAGCTGCGCATCGCGAAACAGCAGCAGCGCCGGCAGCACCGCCGCCAGCGCGCACACGCTGGCGAGGTCCACCACCTGCAGGTGCAAGGCCAGCGGATCGACACCGCCTGCCTGCAGCAAGGACTTCAAGGGAAACAACAGGGACAGCAGCACGGCCAGTCCCAGCAAGACAGACGCATTACGCAGCATGTGCGCACCCCCCCACTCATCGTTTGCCGCGTTATAGCGGCGCGCCACGGGCGAGGGGTGGCCGTCCGCCGCGTGGTCGATTCGCGGGGACGAGCGTCAGGCAGGCGCGACCGGACGTACGGCCGCGTGAGGAAATGTCACACGGCCTGGAGCGCCAGGCGATGCTGGCGCAATGCTTCCACCGTGGTGCACAGCAGGCCGTGGCGCTCGGCGAAGGCGGCGATCTGCGCGCCCTTGGCCATGCTGCCGTCGGGATTCATCAGCTCGCACAGCACGCCCGCGGGCGAACAACCCGCCAGCTCCGCGAGATCGGCCGCCGCCTCGGTGTGGCCTTGCCGCTCGATCACGCCGCCCGCGCGCGCGATCAGCGGGAACACGTGGCCCGGGCTCACGATCTCGCTGTGCTCCAGCGTGGAGCGCAGCGCGCACTGGATGGTCTGCACGCGGTCGGCCGCGGACACGCCGGTGCTGATGCCGTGCGCCGCCTCGATCGACTGCGTGAAGGCCGTCGCATAGCGCGAGCGGTTCACCTCCACCATCGGCCGCAGCTTGAGCGCGCTGGCCCGGTCGGGCCGGATGCACAGGCAGACGATGCCGCTGCCCTCGCGAATCAGCATGGCCATGGTGTCGGCACGAACGAGGTCGGCGGCGACGATCAGGTCGGCCTCGTCCTCGCGGCCGGCGTCGTCGAGCACCAGCACGGGCCGGCCGGCACGCACCTGCGCGATGACGTCGGGGATGGGACTCAGCGTGACGGCCGCGTCCTGGGTGGGAAGGGAAAGGGAAGTCATTTGAAACGCTCCTGTTGGTTGGACAAAAACGCTTCAAGGCGGCAAGAACGCCCACGCCTGCCGGTGAAGGCGAGCGCAGGCACATCGCGGCCACGCGAGTGGACGCGAATCTTCTTTCATCCGGACTGTGACCGTCGGCTCCAGCATTGGACTGGATCTGCTGACCCCGCTGCCTTGCGGCTGCGGGCGCTCGCGGGCTCGCGGCTTGCGCCGCCTACCGCCGGTGGGGAATTTCACCCCGCCCTGAAGACCTGGGCATCTTAGGAGAAGAGGCAAGACCTTGCTGGCCGCGAAGTCGCCTGCGTGCCAGCACGCTTCGTGTGCGTTTGTTCGCGCGACTGGCGCCAAGAGTTCGCTCGGCACCTGCGCGCATGCGGCGCAAACTTTCCCGAAACGCCTCCAGGGAGTTCCAGTGACCAGCGGTCTTGCCTTGAAGTTGACGTCCGACCTGTTCTGGACGGGCCTGCTCGTTTCCTTGCCGGTGCTCGGCCTGACACTCCTGGTGGGCCTGGCCATCAGCGTCCTGCAGGTTCTCACGCAGGTGCAGGAAATGTCATTGACGGTGGTGCCCAAGCTGGTGGCCGCCGGCGTGGCCATCGTCGTCTTCGGTCCCTGGATGCTCGGCAGGCTGTGCCAGTTCGCCGTTCAACTTTGGTCGCAGATTCCGGGTCTCGTCTGAGAGCGCGGGCATGAGCGAACTGTTCTCCGCTTCCGCCATGCCCTGGATCACGAACGTGCTGCTCGTGTCCACGCGCTTGTCGGCCTTGCTGCTGATGACGCCCGTGCTGCACGCCGTGCCGCTGCCGCCCACGGTGCGGCTGCTGATGGTGCTGGCGCTCTCCGCGGCCCTGGCCATGCCGCTGGCCGGCAGCGCGGCGACCGTGCACGACGTTCCGCAATTGTTCGAGGCGTTCCTGCGCGAGCTGGCGATCGGCGCGACGCTGGGGCTGGGCGTCCTGATGGCTTTCTCGGGCTTTGCCTTGGCCGGACGCGTGATCGACGTGCAGTTGGGCTTCGGCATCGGGCAGGTGTTCGACCCGCTCACGCGAACGCAGGTGCCCGTGATCACGTCCGCACTCGGCCTTGCAGGCGTGGTGATCTTCTTCCTGGTGAACGGCCACCATGCGCTGCTGCGCGGTGTGGCCTACAGCCTGGGCCGGTTTCCGGCCGGTCAATCCTGGTCGTTGCAGGACGCGGCGGGGCCTGTGCTGCAGCAGGTGGCCGGCCTGTTCACGCTGGGCTTCGCGCTGGCCGCGCCCATCGTGCTGTGCCTGTTGCTCGTGGAGTTCGCGCTCGGCGTGCTGGCGCGCAACCTGCCGCAGGCCAACATCCTGCTGTTGGGGATGCCGGTGAAGGTGGTGGCGGGGCTCCTGGTGCTGTCGTTCTGGGCGGGTGGAATGGGCGAGATCACCTCGCGCGTCTACGGAAACCTGTATGCCACCTGGAATCGGCTGTTCGAATTGCCGCCGGCACCTGCGGGAGGGAGCCGCTGATGGCCGACCAGGACGTTGACCGCAGCGAAGCGGCCACCCCGTTCAAGCTGAAAAAGGCGCGTGAGCGCGGGCAGACCGGTCGCAGCACGGACGCCGTGAGCGCCGCAGTGTTTACCGCTGCGGTGATCTTCCTGGCCTGGCAAGGCATGGCGTCGGCAACCGCGTTGCTGGCAATGGCCCGGAGTGCGCTGCTGCAGGTCCAGAACCACGACCTGGCGCAGGCCGCGCTCTGGGTGTTGCTGACGCAGCTGGCCAGCGGCGCGGCAGCCGTCGTCCTGCCTTTCATGGGCCTTCTCATGGCAACGGCCATGGCGGCCACCTGGCTGCAATCCGGCTTCGTGCTGTCTTCCGAGCCTCTGAAGTTCGATCCGCAGAGGATCAGTCCGGCCGCCGGCCTGCAGCGCCTGCTTTCTGCGCGCACCCTGTTCGAGGGACTGCGCGCGTGCGTCAAGCTGGTGGTCCTGACGCTGGCTGCTTGGCTCGCGCTCAAGGCTCTGATGCCGCAATTCCTGGCAGTCGCCAGCCTCTCGCCCGTCGCCTTCCTGCGCCTGCTCGCGGACGACCTTGCCGCCCTCGGTTGGAAGATCGCGCTGGCGCTGATACTGATTGCCGTCCTGGACATCGCCTTCACCCGGCGCGAGTTCGGCCGCAAGATGCGCATGAGCCGGCGCGAGCTGAAGGACGAATTCAAGGAGCGCGAGGGCGATCCGCGGATCCGCGCGCGGCTGCGGGAACTGCGCAACGAAATGCGCAAGCGCAGCCGCGCATTGAGCAACACCCGCACGGCCGACGTCGTCGTGACCAATCCGACGCACTATGCCGTGGCGCTGCGCTACGTCCATGGCGAGATGCCCGCGCCGCAACTGGTCGCCAAGGGCGCCGGCCAGCTCGCAGCGGCCATGCGCGAGATTGCGTGGCGCCACCGCGTTCCCATCGTGCAGAACCCGCCCTTGGCGCGCCGCTTGTTCCGCGAGATGGCGATCGACGAGCACGTCCCCAGCGACTTCCACGCGGAGGTGGCACGCATCATCGTGTGGGTGTTCGCGCTGCGCGAGCGGCGGGGAGCGGCGGCATGAACGCCGTGGGACGCCTCCTGGTCCGGCAGTCCGATGCCGTCCTCGTGCTCGCGGTGCTCGGCGTGCTGCTGGTGCTGTTCGTCCCGGTGGCCCGCCCGCTGCTGGACTTCCTGATCCTCGCGAATTTCGCCTTCGCGCTGTTGATCCTGCTGCTGACCTTCTTTGTCGCGCGGCCGGCCGAGTTTTCCACTCTCCCCTCGCTCCTCCTGGTCGCGACCTTGTTCCGGCTGGCGCTCAACGTCGCCGCCACGCGGCTGATCCTGGCGGACGCCGACGCGGGGCGCGTGATCGCCGCCATCGGCGCTTTCGTCGTTGATGGAAACGTCGTCGTCGGGCTCGTGGTGTTCCTCATTTTGGTCGTGGTGCAGTTCGTGGTGGTGACCAATGGCGCACAACGCGTGTCCGAGGTGGCCGCGCGCTTCACGCTGGACAGCATGCCCGGCCAGCAAATGAGCATCGATGCCGACCTGAACATGGGATTCATCAACCAGGCCGAGGCGCAGCTGCGACGCCGTACCCTGGAACGCGAAGCCGCCTTCCACGGGTCGATGGATGGCGCGTCGAAATTCGTCAAGGGCGATGCCATCGCCGGGATCACGATTTTGGCCATCAACATCGTGGGTGGCCTGGTGATCGGGATCGTGCAGCACCACATGCCGTGGGGACAAGCGCTGCAAACCTACACGCTGCTCACGGTGGGCGACGGCATCGTCACGCAAGTGCCTGCGCTGATCATTGCCCTGGGGACCGGGATCATCGTGACCCGGTCGGCCTCCGACGGCAACTTGAGCCGCGAAGCGCTGCGCCAGATCACGGCCTTTCCGAAGACCCTGCTGATCGTGGCGGCCGCGATGGGCGCGCTGCTGCTGCTGCCTGGGATTCCGGCGTGGCCCGCGGCCACGCTGCTGATGCTGGCGCTCGCCATTGCCTGGCTCGCCCGACGCTTCGGGCCGGAGCCGACCGCAGTGCTCGCGCCAAGCACCGGCGACCAAGCCAAGGAAGACGCGCCGGACATCACGCCGGTGGAGCCAGTCGAAGTGCTGGTGGGCCAGCGCTGGGAAGGCCAGGTCCAGGAAGCCAGCCTGTTCATGGAGCGCATCGGCGCCCTGCGCAAGCAGCATGCGCAGGAGTTCGGCGTCATGCTTCCGCGCATCCGCTTCCGTCGTGGGCCGCGTCTCGCAGCGGATGCCTACGAAATCCATATCGACGGCGCCCTGGTGGCGAAGGGAGAGGTGTCCGGAGATCGCTTGCTGGCGATCCATCCGGCCGGCGACGTGCGGTCCGTAGCGGGGACGCCCACCCGCGACCCGACTTACGGGCTGCCTGCACTGTGGGTCGACCTGGACCAGCGCGAGGCCGCAGCGGCGGCGCGTTACACGCTCGTAGATGCGCCCACCGTTTTCCTCACGCACCTGGCCGAGGTGCTGCGGCGCGAATGCGCGAGCCTGCTGACGCGCGCCGAGACCGACCGGCTTCTTTCCAGGGTGCGGCAGTCGCAACCCGCGCTCGTCGAGGAGGTCATTCCCGCGCTGCTGTCCGTGGGAGACCTGCAGAAAGTGCTGCAGAACCTGTTGCGCGAGAAGGTTTCGATCCGCCACATCGACGCGATTCTCGAAACGCTGGCCGATGCCGGGCGCAGCAGCAAGGATGCCGCGAGCTTGACGGAGGCAGTCCGCCAGCGGCTGGGGCACGCGATCTGCCAGGGCCTTGCGCGTGAAGGCGGGTCGCTCCAGGTTCTCACGCTCGACCCGGCGATCGAGGGGCACCTCTTGCAGAACCTGCGCGCCGCGCAACAGGACGGGCGGGCGCCGTCCTTTGCCCTGGAGCCCAAGCTGCTGGAACGCTTCATCCCGCACCTGGCGCAGCAGGCCGAACGCATGATGAAGAGCGACTTGCTGCCGGTGCTGCTCTGCGCGCCCGAATTGCGGCGGCACTTGCGTGCGCTTTCCGAGCGCGGCCTGCCGCACCTGCGCGTGCTTTCGATGGCGGAGATCCCGCACACGCTGGAATTGAAGTCCTACGGGACCATCACCCTTTGAGGCCCGCACATGCATCCCGTCCTTGCCCTCACCTTGCAGGCCATGCAGTCCGACATGAGTCGAATGGATCGCGTAGCGATGAATCTCGCCAATTCGCAGACGCCGGGCTACAAGCGCGAGGTCGCCGCCGGCGGATTCGCGCAACTGCTCGAAGCGCAGGGTGCTGCATTGGTCCACATCGACCAGCGGCAAGGGACGATGAAACCCACCGGGCAGGGGCTGGACGTGGCGTTGTCAGGTCCGGGCTGGTTCGAAGTGGCAACGGATCAAGGCATTGCGTACACGCGCATGGGGAGCTTCCGACGCGACTCGCAAGGACGCCTGGTGACGGAGCAAGGCCATCCGGTCGCCGGGACTGCCGGCGAGATTCGCCTGCCCGAAGGCCCGGTGAGCATCGATGCAGCGGGACGGATTTTCGAGGCGGTGGGCGGAGAGGGCGGTTTCGCGAAGTCCCGCGCTGAACCGGTGGCGCAGCTCAAGGTCGTGGTGTTCGAGGAGAAAGCGCCGGCACAGCGCCTGGGCAACGGGCTCGTGGTCTTCCCGGGTGCGACGGCCGCGGCGGACGGCCGTACGGAGATCCGGCAGGGCCACCTCGAAAACGCCAACGCCAGCTCCATGCAGGAAATGGTGCAGCTGATGCAGACCGTGCGGCATTTCGAATCGATGCAGAAGGTCGCCCTTGGCTATGACGAGATGCTGGGCAACGCCATCCGCAAACTGGGTGAAGGCCAATGACGGCAACAAGGAGCACATGACCATGTTCGATGCACTCGCGATCGGCGCCACCGGAATGCATGCGCAGCAGATGAACGTCGACGTCATCGCCAACAACCTCGCGAACGTGCAAACCGCGGGCTACAAGAAAAGTCGTGTCGTCTTCGCGGACCTGGTGACGTCGGCTCAGGTCCTGCAGGCGCGCGCGGGGGAGGGTGGACCGCTCGTGGCCCTGCAGCCGGCCGGAGCCGGCGTGGCCTTGCCGATGCCTTCACGCCTGTTCGACGCGGGCGACCTGAAGAAGACCGATTCCGCCTGGGACCTGGCGATCCAGGGGGATGGCTTCCTGGAGCTGGCCTTGCCCGATGGAACGCGCGCCTACAGCCGCGGCGGCACCTTGAAGGTGAACGCCGATGGGCAGCTCGCCACGCAGGCGGGCATTCCCTTGAAGCCGGGGATCCTGGTTCCGGACAACACCGAGGCGCTGCTGGTCTCCGCAACGGGGCGGGTGCAGGCGCGGGTCAGCGGCCAGGCTGCGCTCGTGGAAGCGGGCCAATTGGAACTCGTTCGCTTTGCCAATCCCGGCGGGCTGCTGGCGCAGGGCGGCGGGCTGTACCGGTCCACGGACGCTTCCGGAGAAGCCATCGCTGGCCGCGCCGGCGAGGACGGCGTGGGCACCCTGGCCCAGGGCTACCTGGAAGGCTCCAACGTGAAGCTGGTCGAGGAGATGGTCAACCTGATGGTGGCGCAGCGGGCCTACGAGGCCAGTGCCAAGGTCGTCCAGGCTTCGGACGAGATGCTCGGCATCGTCAACGGGCTGCGCCGGTGAAAGCCTTCGTGAGCACCTTCCTGCTCGCGGTGGCCTGCCAACTTGCCGCGGCGGACGCCGGTGTCGGTATTGCGCTGCGGGCGCAGGCCCGCATTGCGGGCCCGCACGTCACGCTGGGCGACATCGCCGTGCTGACCTCGAATGAGCTGGAGCCGCTGCGCACGCTGGTCAACCTGCCCCTCGGGCGCGCGCCTGCATCCGGCGAAGTCGTCGTGGTGCAGCGGGAGGCGGTGGCGGCGTGGATCCGCGCGAAGTCCGGCAAGCTGCATGAAAGCTTGCACTGGAGCGGGCCCGCATCGACGCAACTGCTTGCCGCCGCGCGCAAGGTGCGTGGCGAGGAGATCGGTGCCTGCGCCGAGGCGGCCTTGCGCACCTGGCTGGCGGTACACGCAAGCGCGAGCCCGGGCGATCCGCAACTGCAATCGCTTCCGCGTGACGTCGAAGTGCCGGATGGCGAACCCCGCTTGCGTGCGCGTGGCCCGGATGGCGTCACGCCCCATTCGCGCATGCTGGTCTGGGTGGACGTCTGGGTGGACGAGCGCTTCGTCCGTACCGTCGCCGTGCGCTTCCATGTTGCGCTGGTGTCTCCTTCGGTTCCCGGGCCGATCTCCAGTTCGCTGGTCGTGCAGCGCGGCCAGTGGGCATCCCTGCGCTCCGGCTCCGGGGCAGTGTCCCTGGAGGCGCGTGTGGAAGTCCTGCAGGATGGCCGCCTCGGAGACAGCATCCGCGTGCGCCAGCCGGGTGCGGCCGCCGGAGTGATCGCACGCGTGACGGGACCCGGCCAACTGGAGCTGGCGCGATGAAAGCCACCCTCGTTCTCCTTGCCTTGTCGATTTGCACAGCGGCCCCGGCGCAAAGCCTGTTCCGCGAGGAGACCTGGCGTCCGCTGACGGCGGACAACAAGGCCTTCCGTCCCGGCGACGTGCTGACCGTGCAGGTGCTGGAGAACTCCAGCGCGGTCACCAGCGCCGACACCGGAACTCGCCGCAACAACCGCATGCAAGCCGAGCTGGCGCACGGCATCCGCAGCGTGGGGCAGACCTCCTTGACCGTCGGCGGCGATTTCGATGGCGGCGGCCGCACGCAACGCACCAGCCGCTTGCTGACCACGGTGTCGGTCACGGTGAAGGAAGTCCTCCCAAGCGGCCAGTTGCGGATCGCCGGCGCGCAATCCCTGACGGTCAATGAGGAACTGCAGACGGTGACCCTCGAGGGCCTGGTGCGGCCCGCGGACATCAGCGACGGCAATGTCGTGCCTTCGACGCGCATCGCGGAAGCGCGCATCACCTACCTGGGCGAAGGCGACGTGGCCGAGCGCAATCGCCGTCCCTGGTGGCGCAAGATGCTGGACGTGGTGGGGTTCTGAGCATGCACGTGCTGCGTCTCCTGCTCCTGGCGCTGCTGTCGCTTGCCCATGTGGCGTGCCTGTCGCAAGGCACGACGCTGCGCGTCAAGGATCTCGGCAAGCTGCAAGGCTGGCGCGACAACGTGCTGGTCGGCACAGGCATCGTGACCGGCCTGGCTGGCACGGGCGATTCGCCGGGCAATCGTGCTACCCGGCAGGCGCTCTCGAACGTGCTCTCGCAGTTCAACCTGACAGTGCCGCCGGAACAGGTGAACAGCCGCAACGTCGCCGTCGTCATGGTCAGTGCCGCACTTCCGGCGTTCGCGCGCGAAGGCGACACGCTGGACGTCACGGTTGCGTCCAGCGGCGACGCGCGAAGCCTGGTGGGAGGCAACCTCCTGCTCACGCCCTTGCGGGCGCCCGACGGCCGCATCTACGCGCTCGCGCAGGGCGCCCTGTCCGTGGGTGGCCATCGCTACGACGCCAACGGCAACGTGGTGCAGAAGAACCACCCGACCGCCGCAGCTATTCCCAATGGCGCCACCGTCGAGGTGGGCATGCCGCCCTCCGCGCAGGCCCGCTCGCACGTCACTTTCGTGCTGGCGGAGCCTGACTACACCACGGCCAACCGTGTGGCCGCCGCGATCAACAGCCAGGTGGGCGCAGGGCTGGCGCGGGCGCGCGACGCCGCCGGTATCGAGATCGAAGTGCCCGCTGCACTGCAGTCCGAGCCGGTCGGCTTCCTCGCCCGCCTCGAGAACGTCGCCGTGGAACCCGATCGACGTGCGCGCGTGGTCATCAACGAACGCACGGGAACGGTGGTGTCCGGCGGCGACGTGCGCCTGTCGCGCGTGGCGATCTCGCACGGCGACTTGAAGATCACCATCGCCAACCTCAATAGCGTGTCGCAGCCGGCCTGGATCGGACGCACCGGGCCTGGCGTGGCCACCGCAGTGGTCACAAACACCGAGATCGGCGTGGAGGAACTGACGGGCGTCGGTTTCCTTGCGGGCAGCGGCACCGTGGCGGACCTCGTCCAGTCGTTGGCCCGGATGAAGACCAGCACGCGCGACATCATTTCCATCCTGCGGGCTGTGAAGGCAGCGGGCGCCTTGCACGGCGAACTGGTGGTGCAGTGAACCCATGGAGGCCGCATGATTCCTTCGCTCGAATCGCTCACCACCGCCACCCTGGCGAAGGCGCTGGAAGCCGCCTCCTTGCGGCAGCACGCCATCGCGGCGAATGTCGCCAACACCAACACCGCGGGCTTCGCACCGCTGCGCGTGGGCTTCGAAGCGCAGCTGACCGAGGCACGCAATAGCCTGCGCGAGCGCGGCACGGTCGAGCCGCGCGACCTCGAAGCACTTCGGCCCCTGCTCGAAATGGATACCGACGAAGCCGGCGGAGCGTTGCCCTTGCAGCTCGACCAGCAGATGGCGGACATGGCGCGCAACGCCGTGCATTACCAATCCATGGCCCAGGGCCTGTCGCGGCACTTCGGATTGCTGGCGATGGCTGCGGCGGAAGGGAGGAAGTGACATGGACTACGTCCGCATGTTCGCGGTGAGCAGCGCCGGAATGACGGCAGAGCGCACCCGTGTCGAGGTGGCGGCATCCAACCTCGCGCACGCACACACGCCCTATCACCCGGCCGCGGTCGGCTTCCAGCCCATGCGCGTGGTCGCCCAGGCACAGCCGGCGGCATTCGCCGCCCTGCTGACGGCTGCGGGACCCGAGGTGACTCTCGAGCCGGCAAACGTCTTGCCGAGGCTGCTCCAGGACCCCGGCCACCCGCTGGCGAACGAGCAGGGCTTCGTGGCCTATCCGGGCGTCGACCCGGCGACGGAAATGGTCAGCCTGATGTCTGCAACGCGCGCTTACGAAGCCAACGTCGCGGCGATGAATACGGCGCGTGCGCTGGCGCTCAAGACTCTCGACATCGGAAGGGCAGGGTGAGATGGAAGCACTTTCCGCGATCGCGGCGCACGATGAGGTCCCTGGAGTCTTCGCGCCGGCTGCGCCGGCGGGCGCGGGCTCAGCCGACCTCCCATTCGCCCGCCTGGTGAGCGAGGGACTGCATGCGGTGGACGCGCAGCTGAAGACCAGCCAAACCGACCTGCAGCAGCTCGCTCTGGGTGAAGCCCTCAACCTGCATGAAGTCATGATCCGGCTCGAGGAAAGTCGCATCGCATTCCAGCTCATGCTGCAGGTTCGCAACCGCGTCCTGGAGGCCTACCAGGACGTCATGAAGATGCAGGTCTAGGAGCGCCATGATGAATACGTGGTGGCTGGATCTCGAGCGGCGCGCGCGCATCGGCCTGGTGGTGGGCATCGCCGGCATCTTGCTGCTGATGGCGGCTGCCGCATGGTGGCTGTTGCGTCCGGACCAGGCGGTGTTGTTCGCCGACCTGCGGGCACAGGACGCCGCACTGATGGCGTCGGAGCTGGACAAGCTGAAAGTCCCTTACGCGGTGGCCGACAACGGTTCGACCCTGCTGGTCGAGCGCGCTCAGGTGCACGCCACCCGCATGAAGCTGATGGGCAAGGACTTGCCGCTGCATGGCGCCGTGGGGCTGGAGCTGTTCAACAACAGCGACTTCGGCATGACGGAATTCGCGCAGAAGGTGAACTACCAGCGTGCCTTGCAAGGCGAGCTGACGCGCACGATCCTGGCCTTCCCCGAAGTGCAGGATGTGCGCGTGCACCTCGCGCTGCCCGAGCAAGGCCTGTTCAAGCAGCCTGCCACGCGACCGAAGGCGGCGGTCACGCTCACGTTGCGACCCGGCCGCGCGCTGCGCGCCGAGCAGGTGAGTGGCATCCAGCGCCTGGTGGCTGCGGCTGTTCCAGGCCTCGTGGCGCAAGAGGTCACGCTGGTGGACCAGCAGGGCGTGGCTCTGAGCCGCGTCGCGGACGCGGAGGGCGATCCGGGCGCCGGCAGCGGGCGCCTGGACCTGAAGCGCGAAACCGAGAATTACCTGTCGCGCAAGGCCGGTGCGGTGCTCGAGCGCGCTTTCGGTCCCGGCCAGGCCCTGGCGAGCGTCGATGCGACGCTCAACATGGAGCAGGTGCGGGTGACGACCGAGGACGTCATTGCAGCGCCCGATTCACGAGGCGGCACGACTGGTGTGCTGGTGCGCGAGCGCGAGTCCGCACGGGATGGCGGCGCTCCTGAGCTCCTGCGGGGAGCGGAAGCCCGCGGTTCGCGTGGCAACAGTACACAGCGCGATGCCGAGTACCAAGCCGGGCGGCGCGTGGAGCAGGTGGTGAGCCAGCCGGGCTCGATCCGGCGTTTGCAGGTGGTTGCGGTGCTGCGGCCGGCGCTCGATGGCGAGCAGCAGGAGCAGGTGCGCCGCCTCGTCGCTGCCGCCGTGGGCGCGTCGTTCGAGCGCGGTGACACCGTGGTAGTCCAGTCCTTCGTCGGCCAGGGCGCCGCGGCAGCCGCGCCGGAGATGCGGCAAGCCCTTGTGCCGTCTTCGCCTGCCGCTGCGAACGGCGACGGCGCTTCGGCGCTCGCGACCGCTGGCCTGGGGCTCGTCGCTGTTGCGCTTGTTGCCGTGCTCTTCTTGCAGCGACGCGCGGCCCAGCGGAAAGGCGTCGTCGCCTCCCTCGACGAGGGGCAGCGCCGCCTGGCGCTGCGCAAGGTCGAGGCCTGGCTGGAGGAGGCCGAGAACGCACAGGACCGGGAGGCCGCACCTTTCGCCGCGGCGGGACAGAAACCATGAACTTCGATACCACCGGCGGCGCCATGGCCCTGCGGCGGGCCGCGCTGCATCTCCATGCGATGCAGCCTGCGGATCGTGACTGGCTGCTGCGCAACCTCGCGCCGCAGCGGCGCGCTCGGCTCGAAGTGCTGTTGCGCGAATTGCACACGCTGGGGATCCCGTGCGATATGGAGTTGCCGCACCAGGAGGAGACAACAGCGCGTCGGGAGGAGGGACCGAGTGTCACTGTCGCGGCGGAGCGGCTGGCGCTGATGCCGGCAGGCACCGTGGACTGGCTCGCTGCTCGCCTGCATGCGGAGCCGCCGGAAGTCACGGCGCTGCTTCTTTCGGGACGCCAGTGGCCCTGGCGCCAAGCGCTCCTGGAACGGCTGGACGGAGCGCGACGCCAATGCGTGGAGGCCTGGACCCATACCCAGGGAAGCGCTCCGGCCCAGGCCGCGGTCATCGATGCCTTGGCCGGCATGCTGCCGACTCCCGCTCCCGTCAGGGCGCAGAACCGTAGGACCTTCCACTGGTGGCGAAGCAAATGAAGCATTCCCAGGTGGTGTTGCGCCAGCTGGCGATCGATGAGGCGGCGACGCTGCCCGCGCGTGGCCGGGTGGCGGCGCCGGTCGGAGCCGACCTGCTTGCCGTTGCGTTGGAGGAGGCACGCGAAGAGGGTATGCGGCAGGGCCACGAGCGCGGCCTGCAGGCGGGCTACGAAGAGGGCTTGCGCGAAGGAAGGGCTGTGGCGAAGCGCGAAGCCGACGCGCACGCCGCCGTTCTGGAAGAAGAAGCCTCCTCCTTGCGCGAGCAGCGGCGCACCGAGACCCGGGCCGCGTTGCAGGCCTTCCACGACGCGACGAACCACTGGCTGGCATTGGCCGAAGAGGACATGGTTGCCCTGTGCTACGAGACCCTGGCCCGCGTCCTGGGGGAGCGTGCCGCCCTGCGGGACCACATCCGCGCCCAGGCGACCCACCTCCTCGAACACTGGTACGAGGAAGGCGTGCCGGCGCTGCATGTCCATCCGTCCGACGTCGAACTGCTGGAAGGCTTGGCCGCGCGACCCTTCACCTGCGTTGCGGATCCAGCCGTCGGCCGCGGGGGCTGCCTGGTGAAAGGGGCGAGCGGCGCGCTGGATGCGCGGCTGGACAGCATCCTCCAGGAGATCAGGGACGCCTTGCTGGCGGATCGCAATGCCGAGGGCCTGCAATGAGCGCGCTTGCGGCCTATCGCCAGCGGCTGCGGCAAGCACCCTTGTTCCGCCGCGTGGGCTGGGTGCGGCGCCTGCATGGCCTGGCCATCGAGTCGGAAGGGCCGGCGGCGGAACTCGGCGAGCTGTGCCGGATTGGGCCGCGCACTGCTGGCGGGGGCCCAGGCGTGCTCGCCGAGGTGGTGGGAATGCGTGCCGGCCACCTCACCCTGATGGCTTTCGGGGCCTTGCAAGGCGTAGCGAATGGATCCGAGGTCGTGGCGCTCGGACGCCAATCGCAGCTGCCGGTGGGTGACGCGCTGCTCGGGCGCGTGGTCGACGCCTTCGGTGTTCCGCTGGACGGTCAGCCGGCGCTGAGGGTGACCGCACAGCGCCGGTTGTTCCCGGCGTCGCCGAATCCGCTGCAGCGCCCGAGGATCACGCAGGTCCTGGAAAGCGGCATTCGGTGCATCGACGTCCTCCTCACGCTCGGGCGAGGCCAACGCGTCGGCATCTTCGCGGGCAGCGGCGTTGGCAAGAGCACCCTCCTGGGCATGGTGGCGCGGCACGTGCAGGCGGACGTGAACGTCATTGCACTGATCGGGGAGCGGGGCCGGGAGGTTCGCGAGTTCATCGAGAGCCAACTGGGGCCGCAAGGCCTCGCACGCTCGGTGATCGTCGTTGCAACGGCCGACCAGCCGGCGCCCGCTCGCGTGCGCGCCGCCCATGCGGCCGTCGCCATCGCGAACCACTTCGCCGAGTCGGGCCGGCAGGTCGTGCTCACTCTGGACTCGATCACCCGGCTGGCCATGGCGCGTCGCGAGATCGGGCTGGCCGCCGGCGAGCCCGCGACGGCGCGCGGCTACACGCCGTCGGTGTTCGCGGAGCTGCCGCAGCTGTGCGAACGCTGCGGGACCTTGCCGGGCGGAGGGTCGGTTACCGCGCTGCTGACCGTCCTGGTGGAAGGCGACGATCTGAACGAACCCGTTTCGGACAGCCTGCGCGCGATTCTCGATGGCCACATCGTTTTGTCGCGCGAGCTCGCGCAGCAAGGGCAATACCCCGCGATCGATGTCCTCAAGAGCGCTAGCCGCTTGTTCGCCGACCTCGCCGGCAAGGAGGAGCGCGAACTCGCGGCGGCGGCGCTGCGTACGCTTGCCTTGCTCGATCGCAATCGCCAGATGGTGGACATAGGCGCTTACCAGCGTGGCAGCAATCCGGCGCTCGACGAGGCACTGGGCCGTGAGGATGGCCTGAAGGCCTGGCTGGCGCAGGCGAACGGCGGTGTGCCGCGCGCCGAGGCCTTGCGCTCCCTCGCAGCGCTGATGGAGGGGAAGTCCAGGCCATGAAGTTCGACTGGAAACTGCAGCCCTTGCAGCGCAAGCTCGAATGGGACCTGGACCTCGCCCGCGGCCGGGTCGCCGCCGCAAGACTCAGGTTCGAGCAGGCGGGAGACGCGGTGCGCGGCCTGGAAGAAATCCACGCGGCGCAGGCCGCCGCCGCACTCGCAGCAACAAGGCGAGGTGCGGATCCCGCGCTGCACAAGCAAGCCCTGGCCTGGTTGCTCAGCGCGGAAACCCGGTTGCTTCACCGACGCACGGAATGCACCCGGGCGAAGGCCGAGCTCGCGGCCGCGCGCACCGAGTGCCGGCGGTGCAACGAGCGGCTGGAGGCACTCTCTGCGCTGCACGATGAAGCCCAGGTTCGCTTCGCCTACGCGGAGCGGCGGGAAGCCGGCAAGGAAGCGGACTTCGCCTGGCTCGCATCCCGGTCGGCGCAGGAGCCGGCATGAGCACCCCCGTCCCGTTCCATGTCGATACGCCGATGGCGACCGGTCCTGCGTCGGCGCTGCGCCCCGCAGCCGCGAAGTCCTGGCAGCAGCAGATGCAACAAGCGCAGGCCGCTGGCTGGTTCTGCCGCTCGGATCACCTCTCGGGCGAGGCTGCTTCCTTGCCGGCGCAGCGGCCCACCGAGACTGGAACCGCCACAGGCGGCGCGATGGCCAAGCGAGCTAGCGTGCGCCCCGTGTCGCCGGCGCACGCGCGGCCGGTGCCGAGTTCCGCGGGGCCGGGCCGCACGCCGGCGGGGCTCGCGCTGCCGGGAATGCCTCACGCGATGGCGCCCCGGATGGCCCCCGAGTTCGCAGCAACCAGTTCGCAGCGGCCGCCACATCCGCCTCTTGTCTCGGCGCAAGCAGACGGAGAACCTTTCGAAGCCGTCCTTGCCGGGCCCGACTGCGCCGATGAGCGTCGCGCAGTGTCAACGTTCAGAGATCCCGCCGAGCAGGCGTCGGTTCGCGTGCACATGGAGCAGGGCCCCGACGGGCTGCATCTCTGGCTCGGACTCGATGGCGCGGCTGCAGAGACGCACGCCCGCGCAGCGGCGGTCGCGGCTGCATTGCGAGCCGAATACGCACGCTCCGGCTTGCGTCTTGCCGCGGTCACCTGCAACGGCGTGTGCTTGCCTCTTTCCCCCAGAAAGGATTCGTGATGGCCATCAGCCCGGTGAGTGCGTCGGCGCCAGCCGTTTCGCAGGCAAGCAGCCTGGGGTTGCAGGACTTTTTGAAGATCCTGCTGACCCAGCTGAACTACCAGGACCCGCTCAAGCCGATGGACAACCAGGAGTTCATGGCCCAGATGGCGCAGTTCACGGCACTGGAACAAAGCCAGCGCCTCAACGACAAGCTGGACTTGCTGATCGCCAACCAGGCCGCACTCCAGTCGGTGGGCCTGATCGGGCGCACGGTCGACGTCACGACGGAAGGCGGAAAAGTCACAGGGACGGTGACTTCCCTGTCACTGCAAGGCGAGCAGCCGAAGGTTAGCGTGAGCACCAGTACCGGCACCGTGCTCGCCGACGTTGCACTCAGCCAGGTCAGCGCGATTCGATAACCCAGGGAAGAACTCCATGCTCGACTCCATCAACGTGGGAACCAGCGGCCTCCTGGGTTATGCCAAGGGCTTGCGCGTGATCGCCAACAACACGGCCAACCTCAACACCCCCGGCTACAAGGCAGCCACGCTTCAGTTCTCGGACCTGTTCTACGCAGCCTCGCAGGGTGCCGGTGGTGGCTCGGCGCGCCTGGGCTATGGGTTGGCGACCGGCGCCACCCAGCTCGACTTCAGGCAGGGCGACCTGCGGCAGACCGGCAACGACTTCGATCTCGGGGTCGATGGCGAGGGCTTGTTCGTCCTGCAAACCAGCGATGGCGCGACACGCTACACCCGCGCGGGCCAGTTCGAGTTCAACCAGGACGGGCTTTTCGTCAACCGCGGCGATGGGAGCAAGGTCATGGGCATCGATGCCAACGGGCAGGCCACGGACATCAAGCTGGACGGGCTCCGCAGCGCTCCGGGAAAGGCCACGGCGCTCGCCCGCTTCACGGGGAATCTCTCCAGCACTGTGACCTCGCACACAGTGAGCGCGGTGAAGGTCAACGACGCGATCGGCGAAGAACACAACCTGTCGCTCAAGTTCACGAGCACCGACACGGCCACGGGCGCCTGGAGCGTCGAAGTCCTCGACGGCGCCACGAGCATCGCAACCGGACAACTCCAGTTCGATGACGGAAAGCCGACCGCTGCCACCTCGAAGCTGCAGTTCTCCTACCAACCGGCCAACCGGGAGGCACGCGAGCTGACGCTGGACTTCAGCAGCGACGTCACCTCCTTCGCTTCCGGGAATCTCTCGACGCTGGCCATGACTGCGCAGGACGGGCTTCCGCCCGGCAATCTGGTCAAGGTCGGATTCGACGCCGCGGGCAAGCTGGTGGCCACCTATTCCAACGGCGATACGGTGAAAGGGGCGCGCCTGCAACTGGCGCGCTTCCGCACGCTCGATGCGGTGCAGGCGGAAGGCGGCAACCAGTTCGTGCAGGCCAACGGCCTGTCCTGGGAAACCGGAGGCGCCGGTGAAGGCGCATTCGGCGCGGTGCGGGCCGGCGTCCTGGAAATTTCCAACGTGGACCTTTCGCGCGAATTCAGCGACCTGGTGGTGCTGCAGCGCGGCTACCAGGCTTCCTCCCAGGTGCTGGCGACGGCCAACGACATGCTGCAGGAACTGTTCCGGATGAAGGCCAAGTGATGTCTGGTGGCCGCGTTCTCTGGGAACCCTGGCAGCCAGGCCAGGCGGCGCGCACCTTGCACTGGCGGGACGAGCGCGCGTCGCAGCGGGCGGAAACCGATTTGCGGGCGCTGTTCTCCAAATGGTGCACGGCCTGGGGCCTTGACGTTGACGGCGCCCGGGTGCGCTGCCGGTCTGTGACCCTCACGTTGGAACCGGGAAGCTGGACGTGCTTCGAGTCAGAGGGTGCGCCGTGCGCCTGGCTGGCGCAAGAGCCCGAGGACGCTAGCCCCCTGCTGCGATCGCTGTTCCCCGGTTCCGTGGCGCATGGCCCGTTGGCGCGTGCCGTGGCAAGCGCATGCCGTCAGGACCTCCTGCTGCGGCTCACGAGCTTCCTGGGTATCTCTGCTGCCGAGTCTGGGGGGCCGCCACCGCCTGCGATTGCACGTGCCGGCTCCGGGGCGCTCGAAGTCGAGATATCCGGAGTACTCGCGACGCGGCTCGTGATGAGCCATGAGCTCGCCGGCGCGCGGTGGAGCACGGCCACGCGCAAAGCCGGTTCGCTTCCAAGTCACCCGCTGGTGCCTGCAACAACTGCGATGGCAAGCCGCGCCCTGGCGCTGGAGGTCCAGCTCGATGGGTGCGAACTCGAAGTGGGCACCTTGCGGGGCCTGCAAGTTGGCGACGTCGTCAGGCTGGACCATGCGTTGGTGCGCCCTGCATCGTTGCGTCATGGCGATGCGGCGCTGTGCTCGGCGTACCTGGGCCGTCGCGACCATCGCAAGGCAGTGGAACTGGCAACAGGAGTAACCGTGCAATGAGCCAGATGATCGAGTCCTTCATGAACGACGAAACGCCGGTGCGGCCTCGGGCGCGGTCCGTGGCGCTGGAGGAACTGGCGGACGCCAGCATGGAGGGCGCAGCGCTCCTGGCGGATGTCAACCCGCTGCTTTCGGTGAAGGTCCAGCTGCAGGTCCGCGTGGGGAGTGTGTCGATGACGCTCGGCCAACTCATGGCGGCGCGCGAAAACGCCGTGCTCACACTCGATCGCACTGTCGACCAACCGGTGGATCTCGTGCTGGAAGGGCGGACAGTCGCCCGCGGCCAGCTCGTGGCAGTGGACGATTGCTTTGCCGTCCGCATCACCGAGCTGCCGCTCGCCCTCAAGCTGTGAAGTGACAGCCATGCGCACCGGCTTCTTTCGCCGTTTGGTCGTGACCCTGGCGCTTCTGGGCGGCACGCCCGTTTGGCCGCAGGCGCCATCGGGCCAGGAGCCCTTGCCTTCCACGCTGCCCTTGCGTCGCGAGGAGGCGGTTGCGACGGCGATGCCTTCCTGGCTGGCCGCTACCGCTGCATTTGCTTTGCTGGCGTTAGGCGCGACGGTGTTCGTCGGCCGGCAGCGGCGCTGGACCTGGCTGCACCCCATGAAATTGCGGACCAGCACGGGCCGCGAACTTGTCCGGCTGTCCAGCCAGGCGCTGACCGCGCAGGCCAGCTTGCACACGGTGCGCTGGCATGACGAGGAACTGCTGCTGGCCTGCACCGGTCAGCAAGTGACGCTGCTGGCGCGCCGGGCGTCGCGTGCGCCACAAGGCGAGGCGCCGTGAACACCACTCGGCGGCGGCTCCTCCTGCTCGTGATCGTCCTGGCAAACGCGGACGCATTCGCAGCGCCCGCTCAGCCTGTGATCGGCATGGAAACTTCGCAGGCCCTGCGCATGGTGCTGGGCCTCACCGTGCTGGCCGTGCTGCCGGCATTGCTGGTGTGCGTCACTGCGTTCCTTCGCATCGTGATCGTGCTGGCGCTGCTGCGCCACGCGATGGGCATGCCGGAGACGCCGCCGAATACCGTGGTCATCGGCCTCGCCTTGTTCCTGACTCTTTTCACCATGGCCCCGGTCTTGCACCGCGCGAACCAGGATGCCTTCCAGCCATTCATGCAAGGGACCTTGGCGATGGATGTCGCCTACACGCGGGGCGCCGCACCGCTGCGGGAGTTCATGGTGCGGCAGACCCGCGAGCAGGACCTGGCCTTGATGCTCGAACTGTCGAAGGCGCGCACGCCCCAGTCGATCGAGGACGTCAGCAACGTGCAGCTGGTACCTGCCTTCATGCTGTCTGAACTTCGTGCGGCCTTTCAGATTGGCTTTTTGCTTTTCTTGCCGTTCCTGCTCATCGACCTGATCGTGTCCGCGATCTTGATGTCCCTGGGCATGATGATGATGCCGCCCGCCACGCTGGCGTTGCCGCTCAAAATCCTGATGTTCATCCTGGTGGATGGCTGGGCCCTGGTGCTCAAGGCCCTGGTCGGGTCTTTCCATTGAGCGATGGACGCCTGCGCCAACTTGGCCGCCGCGAGCGACGAAGAGGCGCTGTGGCGGAACCTGAGGGCCACCTCGGACACCGGCGCGCGTGACCGACTGCTGGCGCTCCATATGCCGTACGCGCGGACTGTGGCAGCTTCCTACTATGCGAAGCGCTTCCATGACGAAATCGAGTTCGGCGACTACCTTCAGTATGCCTCCATAGGCCTGCTCGAAGCGCTCGACCGTTTCGATCCGGACCGTGGCGCCCAATTCCGAACCTTCGCTGCGCGCCGCATGCACGGGGCCATCCTGAACGGGATCGAGCGGCTGACGGAAAAGCAGCAGCAGATCGCGGCACGCCAGCGCCTGCGCGCGGAGCGCGTCGAGACAGCCAAGCAGCTGGCCGGGGGCAATCCCGGCAAGCTGGCCGGCGACAAGTTGTGCGACTACGTGGCGGAAGTGGGCCTCGGCCTGGCGTTGGCCTGGTTGCTGGAAGGCACTTCGATGGTTGAAGCCTCGGAGCGCGCGGAAGTCCTGCCGTTCTATCGGCATGCCGAAATCCGCCAGGTGCGCGAACGCCTGGTGCAAGCCGTCGAAGCGCTTCCGGCGCAGGAGCGACTCGTGATCCGCAGCCATTACCTCCAGGACGTTCCCTTCGAGGAGGTCGCGGCGACGCTGACGCTCACCAAGGGGCGCATCTCGCAGATCCACAAGCAGGCCTTGCAGCGCCTGCGCACCAGCGTGTCGGAGCAGGTCGGCGTCGACGCCTGCTTCTAGGAGGAATGCATGTCGAAGGCCGCTGACCGACTCGCCAGGCTGGAAGGCTACCTGGCCGAGGATCCGCAGAATCCCGTGCTGCTCGCGGAGGCTTGCGACGTGGCCATCGAGGCCGGCCTGCATGCGCGTGCACGCCAGCACATCGAAGCCGGCCAGCGCAGCGCGCCGGCCCCCGTGCCCTGGTTGTGGCGGCACGCGCGCCTGGCCATCGCGCAGCGGGCATTCGATGCGGCGGCCGCTTCTCTCGACCAGTTGCAGTCGCTCGTCGGTCCCGATGCGGCGGTGACACACGACCGCGCGTATGTTCACTTTCTCCAGCAGGATTTCGCAGCCTGCCGCGCCTTGCTCGCTCCCTGGGTTGCCGGCGCTGCGACCCACGAACATCGGGACGCCTTGCACGCGCTCTGGCTGCGTGCAACGCACGCCGCCGGCCTGGTGCAGGAAGCCTGGGACTGGGTCATCGCTCGCCGGCCCGAACTCGGTCCTGCGGCGCAGGGCGTCGCGAGCTTGCTCGCCGTGGACGTTGGCGACTTCGCGGCGGCCAAGGCGCTGGCGGACGGTGCCTTGGCCGGCGGAACCTCGCACGAGGCCCTGGTTGCACGTGCGAGCGTCGCGCTCGCGCAGAAGGATGGCGCCGGGGCGAATCGCTGGCTTGCGCAGGCAATGCAGCGGAACCCCGAAGACGGCCGCACCTGGATGCTCCTGGGCCTCGTCAGCCTGCTGGAGGGGGAGTTCCGCAACGCCCGCTCGCAGCTGGAACGCGCCCTCACATGGATGCCCACGCACATCGGGACCTGGCATGCCCTCGGCTGGACGCACCTGGTCCAGCGGGACTTGCCCGAAGCGCGCAAGGCCATGGAACAGGCGCTCGCGCTGGATGCCAATTTCGCCGAAAGCCACGGCGCGCTGGGGCTGGTGCTGGCATTGCAGGGTGAACGCCCATCGGCCGAACGCCACCTGGCCATCGCAAGGAAACTGGATCCGCACAACGTCAGCGGACGCTATGCGCAGGCTTTGATGCACGGTGAAGTGGCCGACCTCGAGCGCCTGCAGGTCCTGATTCGCAAGTTGATGGACCGCCCTGGGCTGTTCGGAGGCCGGATGGCCGAAGACATCTTGTCCGGCCGGTGAGGTTCCTTGCCGGCGCTCTGTGGATGAATGAATAAGCACTAGCGACTGGGCGTGCCCCGCAACGCCTCGTTGCTTCCGGACCTCACCGCGCTTGGCCTCCGGTCGACCCCTGCCTATCATCCGCGCGGGGATTCACCCCAGAGGAGAAGACGGAGATGACTTTCATCGAGGCCGTGCAGGCCTGCTTCAAGAAGTACGCTACGTTCACCGGACGCGCCGGCAAGGCGGAGTTCTGGTGGTTCTTCCTGTTCCAGATCATCGTGTCCGTGGCGGTGAGCGTGGTGAGCGACATGCTCAGCCTGCTGGTCGGCCTGGGCCTGCTCGTGCCGGCACTCGCCGTGGGCGCGCGCCGGCTGCATGACATCGGCAAGTCCGGCTGGCTGCAGCTGGTCTGGCTGATCCCGCTGGTGGGATGGATCGTCGTCATCTACTGGATGGTGCAGCCCACCGGTCCGGCCAACGAGTACGGCGACGGCCCGGCCGCGGCGGGCGCGGCGGACGTCGTGCCCAGCGCCCAAGCCTGACCGGCGCCTCCCCCAATGAAAGCCCGCGGCTCGCGCCGCGGGCTTTTTTCTTTCCACCACTCCGCTGGCAAGGCAGTAACCGTGAACAAAGCCGCACGTCCTCACGCTCGACCCCGCAAAGCCACCGTTGATCTCGGTCGCCGCCCTGTTTGTCGAACCGTTCGTTACATTCGCGTCCTACCACAAAGGACAAACATGCTCAGGACCATGAACATCATCGCCTTCGGCAAGGCCGACATCGCCAACGACCTGGCGAAGCTTTCGCCCGCGGAGATCGACCAGCTGGCCTTCGGTGCGGTGCAGCTCGATGCCACCGGCAAGGTGCTGGCGTACAACGCCGCGGAGTCGGGCATCACCGGCCGCGCGGCGGGCGACGTGATCGGCAAGAACTTCTTCCGCGACGTTGCGCCCTGCACCAACTCGTATGCGTTCCGCGGCGTGTTCGACACGGGCGTGAAGGCCGGCGACCTCAACACCATGTTCGAGTACGTGTTCGACTACAACATGGCGCCCACCAAGGTGAAGATCCACATGAAGAAGGCGGTCGCCGGCGACACGTACTGGATCTTCGTCAAGCGGCTGTGATGCCCGCTGCCGGCAGCGCGCCCTGGTGGCAGCCGCGGGCGGTGCTGCACCGCTTCGTCAGCGACCTGGTGGCCGACGAACTGCAGCGCCAGCGCCGCGGCCCGCTGGAACGCCCCATGCCCTGGCCGGCCGATCTGGACCTGGTGCGCGACCTGGGGGTGGATTCGCTCGAGTTGCTGGCGCTCGCCACGGCGCTGTCCGAAGCGCTGCATCTGCACGCGTCGGGTCTGGAAGACTGGCTGCTCGCGCGCCGGCGCCTGGGCGACTGGGTGGAAATTGCCGAAGCGAGCCTCGCGCAGTTCTCTGCTGCGCTCACCTTCCGCACTTCGGGCAGCAGCGGCCTGCCCAAGCCGTGCGTGCATCCGCTGGCCAACCTGCAGCAGGAAGTGGCGCATCTCGCCACGCTGTTCCCGCAGCGCCGGCGCGTCCTGTGCGCCGTGCCTGGCCATCACATCTACGGCTTCCTGTTCTCGGTGCTGCTGCCGGCGGCGCTCGGCCAGCCGGCGCTGGAAGTGGTCGACCTGCGGGGCAGCACGCCGGCATGGCTGGCGCGTGGTGCGCAGCCCGGCGACCTGGTCATCGCGCATCCGGACTTCTGGCAGGCCGTGGCGCGCACGGTGCCACGGCTGCCCGAAGACGTGGTCGGCGTCACTTCGACGGCGCCTTGCCCGGATGTCGTGAGCGAGGCCGTGCTGCACACCGGGCTCGCGCGCCTGGTGCAGGTGTACGGCGCATCGGAGACGGCCGGCATCGGCTGGCGCACGTCGCACACACAGCCTTATGCGTTGATGCCGCACTGGTCCTTTGCCGAGGGCCAGGGCGCGCTGCAGCGAAGCTTGCCGGATGGCACGGCGCAGGTGTTCACGCTGCAGGACCAGCTCACGCACGTCGGCGAGCGTGCCTTCACCGTCGGTGGCCGCAACGACCAGGCCGTGCAGGTCGGCGGCATCAACGTCTTCCCGGCACGCGTGCGCGACGTGCTGTGCCGGCACCCTGCGGTGGCCGATGCTGCGGTGCGCCTGATGCGGCCGGAGGAGGGCGCACGCCTCAAGGCCTTCGTCGTTCCGCGCGGCGACCTGGATCCCGATGAAGTGCGGCGCCTCGTACGCTCGCTGGTGGATGGCGAGCTCGCCACGGCGGAGCGGCCCAAGGCGATCAGCATCGGCGCCAGCCTGCCGCGCAACGCGCAGGGCAAGCTGGCCGACTGGAACATCTAGGCGGCGCCCCAAAGAAAAAAGCCCGCGGCTTGCACCGCGGGCTTTTCATTTGCGCTTGAAGCGGGGTGCTTCAGGCAGCGGACATTACATGTCCATGCCGCCCATGCCACCCATGCCGCCGCCCATGCCGCCAGGCATAGCCGGCGCTTCGTCCTTCGGCGCTTCGGCGACCATGGCTTCCGTGGTCAGCATCAGCGACGCGACGGACGCGGCGTTCTGCAGCGCGGTGCGGGTCACCTTGGTCGGGTCCAGGATACCCATTTCGATCATGTCGCCATAGGTGTCGTTGGCAGCGTTGAAGCCGTAGTTGCCCTTGCCGTTCAGCACGGCGTTGACCACCACGGAGGCTTCGCCGCCGGCGTTGTAGACGATCTCGCGCAGGGGCGCTTCGATGGCCTTCAGCACCAGCTTGATGCCGGCGTCCTGATCGGCGTTGTCGCCCTTGATCGTGCCGGCAGCCTGCTTGGCGCGCAGCAGCGCGACGCCACCGCCGGCCACGATGCCTTCTTCCACGGCAGCGCGGGTGGCGTGCAGCGCGTCTTCCACGCGAGCCTTCTTTTCCTTCATTTCCACTTCGGTGGCGGCGCCGACCTTGATGACGGCAACACCGCCGGCCAGCTTGGCCACGCGCTCTTGCAGCTTCTCGCGGTCGTAGTCGCTGGTGGCTTCCTCGATCTGCACGCGCACTTGCTTGACGCGGGCTTCGATGTCGGCGGCGGCACCGGCGCCGTCGATGATCGTGGTGTTTTCCTTGCCCACTTCGATGCGCTTGGCCTGGCCCAGGTCGGCCAGCGTCACCTTCTCGAGCGTCAGGCCGACTTCTTCCGAAATCACCTTGCCGCCGGTCAGGATGGCGATGTCTTCCAGCATGGCCTTGCGGCGGTCGCCGAAGCCCGGGGCCTTGACGGCGACGACCTTCAGGATGCCGCGGATGGTGTTGACCACCAGGGTCGCCAGCGCTTCGCCTTCGACTTCTTCCGCGATGATCAGCAGCGGGCGCGAAGCCTTGGCCACTTGTTCCAGCACGGGCAGCAGGTCACGGATGCTGGAGACCTTCTTGTCGTACAGCAGCACGAACGGGTTGTCCAGCAGGGCGCTCTGCTTCTCGGGGTTGTTGATGAAGTAGGGCGACAGGTAGCCGCGGTCGAACTGCATGCCTTCCACGACGTCCAGCTCGTTGTCCAGGCTCTTGCCGTCTTCGACGGTGATGACGCCTTCCTTGCCGACCTTGTCCATCGCGTCGGCAATAATCTTGCCGATGGATTCGTCGCTGTTGGCCGAGATGGAGCCGACTTGCGCGATTTCCTTGGAGGTGGTGGTGGGCTTGGAGGCCTTCTTCAGCTGCTCGGTCAGGGCCACGACGGCCTTGTCGATGCCGCGCTTCAGGTCCATCGGGTTCATGCCGGCGGCCACGTACTTCATGCCTTCGCGCACGATGGCCTGGGCCAGCACGGTGGCGGTGGTGGTGCCGTCACCGGCGTTGTCGCTGGTCTTGGAAGCGACTTCCTTGACCATCTGCGCGCCCATGTTCTGGAGCTTGTCCTTCAGCTCGATTTCCTTGGCCACGGACACGCCGTCCTTGGTCACGGTGGGGGCGCCGAAGGAGCGCTCGAGCACCACGTTGCGGCCCTTCGGGCCCAGGGTCACCTTGACGGCGTTGGCGAGGATGTTCACGCCTTCGACCATGCGCGCGCGGGCGTCGCCGCCGAAAATCACGTCTTTAGCTGCCATGTGTGTTTACTCCGGATTCAGTTGAGGGGGTGGAAGGGCTTAGCGCTCGACGACCGCGAACAGGTCGTCTTCCTTCATGACCAGCAGTTCGTCGCCATCGACCTTGACGGTCTGGCCGCTGTACTTGCCGAACAGGACGCGGTCGCCGACCTTGACGTTCAGCGCCATCAGCTCGCCCTTGTCGCTCTTGCGGCCGGGGCCGACGGCAAGCACTTCACCCTGGTCGGGCTTTTCGGCGGCGTTGTCCGGGATCACGATGCCGGAGGCCGTCTTGGTTTCTTGTTCCAGGCGCTTGACGATCACGCGATCGTGCAGGGGGCGAAGTTTCATTGCATCTCCTTCAGGGGAAACTGTGGGTTTCAGAGGGCGTCAACGGAAGTTAGCGCCCATTAACTCGTGTCGATCGAGGTACAGCGCTGCTGTTAGCACTCAAATCCAACGAGTGCTAATGATAAGGCCATTCGCGTGGGAATCAAGCGCGGCGGCACGTGGGAATCCGCCGACCCGGCTTGTTTCAGGCCTGAAAGGGGGTGCGCTGGCTAGCCTCCGACGGCTGTCCGGCCCAGGATCGGGAAGAGCTTGGCCAGGCCGTCGGCCATGACTTCGACGGCCAGGGCGGCCAGGATCAGGCCCATCAGCCGGGTCAGCACGTTGATGCCGGTCTTGCCGAGGGCGCGGGCAATCGGGTGGGCCAGCGAGAAGCTCAGCGCGGTCACCAGGCCGATCACCACGCCGTAGCCGACCAGCGTCAGCAGTTGCACCCAGGTGTGCGCCTTTTCCGCGTAGATCACCACCGTGGACATCGTGGCCGGACCGGTCAGCAGCGGGATGGTCAGCGGAACCACCGCGATGCTGGCGCCCATCGCCGCCTTTTCTGCGCCTTCCGCCATTTCATTGGTACTGGGCTTGGACTCGGCCGGCATGGCGTTCAGCATGTTCATCGCGCTGATCAGCAGCAGCATGCCGCCGCCCACCTGGAAGCTCGCCACCGAGATGCTGAAGAACTCGAGGATGCGCATGCCCAGCAGCGCGCTGGCGGCGATCACCACGAAGGCCGTGAAGGCCGAAGTGAGCGCCGTGCTGCGCCGCTGTCGCCGCGAGAAGCCCTGCGTGTAGTGGATGAAGAAGGGAATGATGGCCGGCGGATTGACGATGGCCAGCAGCGTGATGAGCGGCTTCCAGTCCATTCAGGCGAGTTCCTCGGGGCTGGCGGGCGTGCGGCGGCCGAACATGCCCCAGCCTTCCATCTCCAGCACCTTGGCGCCGTCCTGGTTGAACAGCTCCCAGCGCGATCGCACCAGTCCCGTGTCGGGCCGCTTGCGCATCGGCTTGGCTTCCAGGATGGTGTGGCGCAGCGAGAGCTGGTCGCCGGGATAGACGGGCTTGAGCCAGCGCAGGCTGTCCAGCCCGGGCGAGCCCTTGCTGGCCGCGTGCCGCAGCATGTTGTCGACGGTCAGGCGCATCGCCAGCGCCGCGGTCTGCCAGCCGCTCGCGCACAGGCCGCCGAACAGGGACTGCCGGCCCGCCTCTTCGTCCAGGTGGAAGGGCTGCGGGTCGTACTTGGCCGCGAACTCCTTGATCTCCGGCGCCGTCACCGAGGTGGTTCCGAGCTCGCGCACGCTGCCCGGCGCCAGGTCTTCCCAGAAAACGGTGACGGTCATCAGCGCCCTCCCGACACTTCGACCAGCGACATCGTGGTGTAGCTCGCCTCGGGCGACAGCAGCCAGACGATCGCCTGCGCCACTTCCTCGGCGCTGCCGCCGCGCAGCATCGGCACCTGGTGCTTCAGGTCTTCGACCCGGTTCGGCAAGCCGCCCGAAGCGTGGATCTCGGTTTCGATCAGGCCGGGACGCACCGCGTTGACGCGGATCCCCTCGGCCGCGACTTCCTTCGCGAGGCCGATGGTGAAGGCGTCGATGGCGCCCTTGCTGGCGGCGTAGTCCACGTACTGGCCCGGTGCGCCCAGCCGCGACGCCGCACTCGAAACGTTGACGATGGCGCCGCCGCTGCCCCCGTGCTTCGTACTCATCCGCTTGATGGCCTCGCGGGCGCACACGATGCTGCCGATCACGTTGACGTCGAACATGCGCTTGAGGCGCTCGACGCTCATCTGCTCGACGCGCGCGGTGCGGTCGACGATGCCGGCGTTGTTGACGAGGGCGGTGAGGCGTCCGAGCTTGGCGTCCACCTGGGCGAACAGCGCCAGCACCTGCGCCTCGTCGGCCACGTCGCCCTGCAGCGCCACCGCCGTGCCGCCGTCGGAACGGATGGCCGCCACCACTTCTTCGGCCGCCTCGGCGTTGCGCGTGTAGTTGACGGCAACGGCGTAGCCCTTGCGCGCCGCCAGCCGTGCGGTGGCGGCGCCGATGCCGCGGCTGGCGCCGGTGACCAACAGAACCTGATCGTCCACTCTTTCGCCCCTGCGCCGCGCGGGCTGCGGCGACCCGCCATTAGAGCAAAGACCGGCGTCCTAGAGTCCGGAAGGGACGGGCGGAACCGCCTGGCCGGCCCCGAACACTTCCCGCGCGGGACGGGTTTCCGGCAGCACGTACACGATGCCGTCGGAGCCGCGGAATGCGGGCGCCACCACGTCGAGGAAGAACCGCACCGGTACGTTGATGCAGCCGTAGGTGATGCGATGGTCGGACGGCACGAGGCTGGTCAGGCGTTCCAGCCGGCGTTCCCGCGGCACGCCCACCGCCACCCGGTGCAGGGCGATGGCGGCGTCGTAGTCGACCCAGAGGATCTCGTCGCCGTGCTCGTTGCGATCCAGGGACGCGACGAAGCGGCCGGCCGGCGTGGTGCGCTCGTCCGGCCGGATGGTGGACAGCGCGCGCGCGCCGATTCCGGCGACGCCGGCATCGCCCGGCGCCAGTCCGAGCAGCGCGAGGGCCGTGCCGAGCAGGCGAGCCTGGCGGTCGAACACGAACACGCGCGAGTTCAGCTTGTCGACGATCACGAACGGCATGCCATGGTGGTCGCCCGATCGGACGGCCCAGTCGGCGACATAGCGCGCCTCGCTCGACGCGGGCGCGCCCAGGAAGTCCGCGCGTTCGGCGGCAAGCCCGGCCTGGCAAGCCAGGCCGGCCGCCAGCAGCCAGCCGAGCGCACGCAAGCGCATGGGGCGTCCTAGTTGCGGTACGGCTTCACCGGGCGCGCCGGGGCCCGGGCGGGAACCGGTGCGGCTTCGGCGGCCGGCGCGATGACCGGCGCCGCAGGTGCCGGCGCCACGGCGGCCGGGACCGGCGCCAGGACGAAGGCGACCGGAGCGGCGTCCGCCGGTGCAACCACCAGCAAGGGCGTCGGCGCTTGCAGCAACAGCGGGGCCACCACGAAGGGCAGGAACCGGGGCGGCGGCGCCTCGAGGGCTTCGCCGGCGGCTGCCGGCGGGACGACGACCACGACCGGCGGCGGCACGATCACCACGGGGACCGGCACCGGCGCGACCGGCACCGGCGGCACAACCACCACGGGCACGGGCGGAACGATCACCGGCGGCGGGGCCGGAGGCACCACCACTGGCGGCGGGACGACCACCGCCGGCGGAGCCGGCGGCACGACCACGGGAGGCGGCGCCGGTGTCGGCGGCACGACCCCTGGCGGCGGCGCGGGCGGCACGACCACCGGCGGCGGGGCCGGAGGAACGACCACTGCCGCCAGGATGGCTCCGGTCGTTTTCGCAACGGCCGGTCCGCAGCAGGCGACCGGCAGCGCGAAGTTCGCGGCATCGGGGCCGGCGAGCGTGTAGCCGGTGAAGGCGATCGCCTTCGCCGTCCCCACCGCCGCGGTGTCGAAGTTGGCGACGCTTCCCGGGCCGGCCACCAGCGTGACGCCGGCGGGGTTGCCCTTCAGGCCGGTCAGCACGGTCGTCGTGCCGCCGTCGAAGGTCTTGTCGCCGGAGGCGAGCACCAGCATGCGCTGCGTCACCGGCGCGGCCGTCACGAAGTTGGTCGCGTAGTTCGTCGGCGCCGAATAGCTGGACGGGTTGTAGATGATGGTCACGGGCGCGTTCGGGCCGACCACCGTGGCCGGGGGCGCGAGCGGCGTGAACACCACGGTGCCGACGCCGGTGCCGCCGGCGCCCGCATTCAGGACCATCCCGGCCGGCAGGCCGAGGCTCTGGGCGGGAATGGAACTGCCCCGGGTCAGGCTCAGGGCCGAACCGATCCGCACGTCCTCGGCGGCGCAGATCTCGATGTTGCCGTCGGTGGTGGTCATCGCGGCCGCTGTCGTGAGCGTTGCCGTGCGGCCGGCGGCCAGCAGCACGCTGCCGTTGGTGGTGGTGATGGCGGCATTGACGTTCACGTCCCGGCCGCAGCACACCACCAGGTTGCCGTTGGTGGCAGTGATCGCGCGGTTCACGTTGACATCGCGGGCGGCGTTGAGGGTCAGCGTGGTGGTGCTCGGCGTTGCCGTCCAGCTCACCGCATCGTTGATGGTGATGTCGCCCGCGCCGTTGACGGCGGTGTTCAGCTGGGTCAGCGGCGGCGTGCCCGGGACGACGACCGTCGGGCCGGTCTGCGTGGAGATCGTCACGCTGTTGGTGACCAGCAGCGCCGACAGGGTCGGGCCGCTGATGTTGTCGGTGGCGCCGCTGCCCACGGTGAAGTCCTGCGGGTCGATCAGCCAGGTGCCGGTGCGCCCGGATGCCGAGGCGGTGCTGACGACCGCGCCCTGGCTCACCTGCACGCGCGCCGCCGAGGTTTCGATGAAACCGCCGTCGCCGCCCTGCGGTGCGCTGGCATCCAGCTGGCCGGCCACGGAGAGCACGCCGCTGCCCATGTCGCCCAGCAGCTTGATGCTGCCCTGCCGGTTCGAGATCGTCCGCGCCTGGATGATCCCGGTGTTGTTGACGGCCGTGGACAGCAGTTCGCCGGCAGCCTGCGCGGTCAGCAGCACCCGGCCGCCATCGGCCTGGAGCACGCCGCCGTTGCTGATCTGCGCGTTCACCGCGCCACGGTCCACGCTCACGCGCAGCAGCTGGTCGCCCAGCACGTCCAGCGTCACCGCCTGCCCCGCGGCCAGCACGACGTCGCCGCCGCGGGCCGAGATGTTGCCCTGGTTCGCCAGTTCCGCGCCAAGCAGCACCACGTAGCCGCCATCGGCCTGCAAGGTTCCGTGGTTGACCACCGTGCTGCGGCTCTGGCCCTGGAAGGTGTAGCGGCCACCCATGAAATCGGCGTCCGAGATGCCGAGCGTGGTGGCCACCAGGCCGCCCACGTTGACGGAAGCGCCCTTGCCGAACAGCACGCCGTTGGGATTGGACAGGAACACCTGGCCGTTCGCGGACAGCGTGCCGAAGATGGCCGAGGGATCGGAGCCGAGCACGCGGTTCAGCGCCACCGAGCTCGCGCCCGGCTGCACGAAGCGGACCGACTCGCCGGCGGCGATGCCGAAGCCCTGCCAGTTGATGACCGCGCTGGGCGTGGTTTGGGTGATGGTGGTCCGGGTGCCACTGCTGGCGATGCCGGCGGCGCCGGCGGCAACCGTGCCGCCGGTGGGCGCGCCGTGGGCGCCGGCGGCCATCAGCAGCATGGCCAGGGCCAGAGGGGCCAGCACGAAGGGCGGGTGGCCACGTGCGGATTGAGGATGATTCAAGGGAGATCCGTTCAGAAGTACTTGACCAGCTGGACCCAGAAGCGGCCCGACTTGTCGGGAGCGGAGAGCGCGGGCGCGTCACCGAGCTTGCGGGCATACGACGTGCGCACGAGGAAGTTGCCGGCCTGCGCCCAGTTGATGCCGACACCGGCCGCACTCAGCCGGCGGTGGTTGTCGATGGGCGCCCAGGGGTTCTTGTTGATGGTGATGCCGCCGGCGTCGACGAACGCCACCAGCTGGATCGCGCCGGGGATCGCCGGTGGCAGGGCGGTGATGTCCATGCGGCCTTCCAGCGTGAGCAGGTAGCCCTCGTCGCCGTAGGCCTCGCCTTCGGGGTAGGCGCGCACGCCGTTCATGCCGCCCAGCTGCATCTTTTCGGAGACGTCGAGGTTCTTCGAGGCGAGCTGGCCGCTGGCAGCGGCGTACACGGAGAACGGGCCGCCACCGAGGCGCTGCAGGCGCATCGCCTGGAACGACAGCTTGTTGAAGTGCCCGTTGGAGTGCGCCGTGACGTCGTCCACGGCGCGCGCCGCGGGGGTCTGGATGTCGAGCACGCCGGAGGCCAGGGTCGCGGAGTAGGAATCCATGCCGCCGCCGAAGAAGTCGTCGCGATGGTCCCCGTACACGCTGGCCAGCAGCACGTGCGACTTCCTGTCGATGCGCGCCGGAATCGTGTCCACCTCGTCCCGGAAGGACTTGGCATCGAGCTCGAGCTGCAGGTAGAGATTGTTGTCGCGCGTCCGCAGGACGGGGTAGCGGCCGTAGACGCTGGCGATGTCCGCCGTGCCATGCGCTTCCAGGCTGGCGAACTCCCGCCCCAGCTGGTAGCGCAGGTGGCTGTAGGCAATGCCCGCCTGGCCATGGCCTACCTGCAGTTGGTAGGAGGCACGGGCGTAGTTCAGGCCGGAGCCCGAGGTGAGAACGCGCAGGCTGGCGACGTCTCCGAGGCCCAGCGGTTCGCTGATGTCCAGGGTGGCGCCGAGCCGGTATTCGCCGGTGTAGCGGTTGCCGCCGTTGTCGGCATCGATGCTGCCCGAGAGGCGCCGGCTCGGCGTGAGTTCGACCACCAGGTCGGAGGTGCCGGGCGTGGTGCCCGGCACGAGCGTGGAGATGACGTTGACGCCGGGCACGTCGGACAGCAGCAGCAAGCCGCTTTCGAACGGGCGATTGGCGATGACGTCGCCCGCTTCGAGGCCGTCAAGCTGGGTGCGAACCACCCGGTCGGACACGTTGGTCTGGTTGCGCACGTCCACCTTGCCGAGCCGGCCCTCGCTGACGGCGATGGTGACTTCCTGGTCCTGGATGTCCTGCGCCGGCAGGTAGGCCTGGGCGACGAAATAGCCCCGGTTGCGGTAGTGCGCGGTGACGCGTGCCGCCATTGCCTGGAGGTCGGCCAGGCTCAGCGCGCTGCCTGGCGTGAATCCGGTCAGCGCGAGGAGTTCCGCTTCGGGAAAGAGGGTCGCACCGGACACGTGCAGTACCTTGACGGGAATCCGCGTCTGGTCGGCTGGCGCGACCGGCGCCGCGGGCCCGTTCCGGGGTTCGATCCGGATGCCCGGGGCGGGTGCAGGAGCCGGCGGAGGCGTCGGCACGGTGAGGGCGCCTGCGCTGGGGAGCCGCTGGGCCGTTGCTTGCGGCCCGGCGGCCAGCAGCGTGCACAAGAGAACGACGGGCTTGATGAAGTTGGTACGGCGGATGCCTGGACGCCCCCGGCGAACCAGGCGGCTGACAGCAGATATCAATATGGGCCCCTTTTCTTTAGGCTAGCCCATGTATTCCCGGCTGTCTGTCCGCTGGCGAACATAGCGGCCCGGCATTAAGCTGCCGGATGGTGCGTTTCAACCAACAGGAGAGCTTTGCATGGGCCAGTTCACACAGATCAAGTCGGCGGACGGCAAGTCGATCCCCGCATACGTCGCCCAGCCCGCCGGCCGGCCCAAGGGCGGCGTCGTGGTGATCCAGGAAATCTTCGGCGTCAACTCCCACATCCAGTCGGTGGCCGACGGCTATGCGAAGGACGGTTACCTCGCGGTGGCGCCGTCCACTTTCCACCGCGTCGAGCCGGACGTGAACCTCGGTTACACCCAGGAGGACATGGGCAAGGGCATGGCGCTCAAGGCCGCCGTCGAGGCGCTGCCCAAGCCGGGCGTGATGCAGGACATCCAGGCCGCAATCGACCACGCAGCCCAGGCGGGCAAGGTCGGCATCGTCGGTTATTGCTACGGCGGCCTGCTGACCTGGCGGGCGGCCTGCGAGCTGAACGGCCTGAGCGCGGCGGTGCCTTACTACGGCGGCGGCTCCACCACGCCCGACGAGATCGCCCGCAAGCCCAAGGTGCCCGTCATGGCGCACTTCGGCAACAAGGACAAGCACATCTCGCTGGAAAGCGTGGAGGCCTTCAAGAAGGCGCATCCCGAAGTCGAAGTGCACATCTACGACGCCGACCACGGCTTCAATTGCGACCAGCGCGGCTCCTACGATGCGCCCGCGGCGAAGCTCGCGCGCGAGCGCACGCTGGCCTTCTTCGCGAAGCACCTGGCCTGATGCGGCGCGCCGCCCTGGCCTTGCTGTTGTCGCTGGCCGGCGCCGCGCTGGCGGCCGACTACGCCGGGCCGCTGTTCGACGCCCACCTGCACTACAACGAAGAAGCCTGGAACGGCAAGTCGGGGCCGCACCCGCCGGCCGATGCGGTGGCGCGCATGCAGCGCAACGGCGTGCGCGCGATCCTGTCCAACTCGCGGCCCAACGACGGCACGCACACGCTGGCAGGGTCGCCCGAAGCGCGCCGGGCCGGCGTCGCCGTCGTCCCCTTCGTGCGCCTCTATCGCAACCGCGCGGACTACGACAACTGGTTCCGCGAGGAGACCATCTACGCGATGGTGCAAAGCGAGCTGGCGCGCGGCACCGCGGCCGGGCCTTATCGCGGCATCGGCGAATTCCACCTGTACGACAGCGCCAACGCGAATGGGCCGGTGGCGCGCAAGCTGATGGCGCTGGCGGAAGAAAAGCAGCTGGCGGTGCTGGCCCACGTCGATGACACGGCGATCGATCTCCTGATGGCGAACACGCCGTCGAAGGGCCAGAAGGTGCGGCTGGTCTGGGCCCACACCGGCATCGGCGGCACGCCGGCCGCGCGGGTCGACCAGTTGCTGGCGCGCTATCCGGGCCTGCTGGGTGAGCTGTCGTATCGTCCCGGCCTCACCTGCGATGCCGGCAAGCTCTGCCCCGAGTGGCGGGCACTGCTCCTCAAGTACCCGGGCCGCTTTGTCGTCGGCTCCGACACCTGGGTCAACCAGCGCTGGGAGAGCTACGACGCCACCATGCGCGGCTACCGCACCTGGCTGGGCGACCTGCCGGCGGACGTGGCGCGCAAGATTGCCTGGGACAATGCGGCCTCCCTGTTCGGCACCAAGCAACCATGACCCTGGAATTGCATTACTACCCCAGCACCGCGGCGATGATTCCGCACATCGTGCTGGAGGAACTCGGCGTCCCCTACCGGCGGGTGCTGGTGGACCGCATGCAGAACCGGCACAAGGAGCCGGCCTACCTGCGGCTGAATCCCAACGGGCTGCTGCCGGTGCTGGTCGATGGCGACCTCGTGCTGTACGAGACGGCTGCGGTGGTGCTGCACCTGGCCGACACGCATCCGCAAGCGAAATTGGCGCCGGCATTGGGCACGCCGCAGCGCGCCGAGTTCTACAAGTGGCTGATGTGGATGACGAACACGCTGCAGGCGACGCTCATCACCTACTTCTATCCCGAGCGCTGGGTGGACGAGGGCAACGCGGCAGGCGTGGCGCAGGTCAAGGCGCACGCCCAGGCGAAGGTGATCGGCCTGTTGCAGCACCTGGAGGAGCAGGTGGCGCGCAACGGCGGCCCCTGGCTGCTGGGCGCCGACTACAGCGTGCTCGACGCCTATGCCTTCACGCTGTGCCGCTGGACGCGCAACTTCAGCCACGGCAAGGCGCGCGAGCTGCCGCAGCTGGGCCCGTACCTGCAGCGCGTGCTGGCGCGGCCCGCGGTGCAGCGCGTCATGGTCAACGAGGAACTGTCGGCGCCTTACTTCTGAGCAGCCAGCAGGCGAGTCAGCTCCAGCGCGTTCGCGGTGGCTTTCCCGCCCGCGGTGTTGTCGAAGATGCACCAGACTTCCTCGGCCTGCGTTTCGGCCTGCCGCATGCGCAGCGCCAGCCGCGCCAGGAGTTCGCTTTCGTAGGCCGACCAGTAGGGCCGCGGACTGCCATGCAGCCGCAGGTACACCAGCCCGGGCCAGCCGCCCGGCACGCCCGCTTCGTCGAAGCGCACGGGATCGGCCAGCACGCGGGCTACGCGCATCGCACGCATGTGCGCGTCGACCTCCGGCGTGAACCAGCTGGCATTGCGCGGCTCGATCGCCAGGATGCCGGCATGCGCTTCGCGCAGCCGCTCGAAGAAGGGCAGGGCCACGGCGGCATCGAAGGCGAAGCTCGGTGGCAGCTGCACCAGCAGGCAATGCAGCTTGTTGCCCAGGCCCCGCACTTCATCCAGGAAGGCCGCCAGCGGGTCGCCGCAATCGACCAGCCGCCGTTCGTGCGTGATGGTCTTCGGCAGCTTCGCGCTGAAGCGGAAATCTTCCGGTGTCTCGGCCGCCCAGCGCTCCCACACCTGGCGCCGGTGCGGCCGGTAGAAGGAGGAGTTGATCTCGACTGCCCCGAAGCGGGTGGCGAAGCGCGCCAGGTTGCTCACGCCGGGGCCGAAGGCATCGCGCACGTCGCCCGGCAAGGGCCAGCCCGCGCAGCCGATGCGGATCACTTGCCGCCTTTGCGCGCCTGGTTGCGGAAGGTCTTCTCGATCTGGCGCGCCAGGGTCTCGGGCCGCGTGGCTTGTTCCAGGACCTCGATCTCGTCATCGTCCTCGCAGCTCACCTCGAGCTTCTTGGCGATGCGGTCCAGCAGCTGCAGCATCTTGGTGTTCTCCTGCTCCGAGAGCAGGTTGATCTGCAGGTCCAGCCGGTTGCGGCGGTCGGAGATCCGCATCTCGTAGTTCTGGCTGATCAGGATGAACGACGACAGGAAGATCGCTTCCAGCGAAACGCACAGCGTGAGGAAGGTGAAGGGATAGGGATCGAAGTGGTCCGTGCCCGGGAGAATGTTCCAGACGATCCAGACCGTGAACAGGGCGGCGTGGATCCAGACGAAGGTGATGCTGCCGCAGAAGTTGGCGACGAATTCGGCGATGCGGTCGGCCAGCGAACGATTGGCGCTGGAGAGCTGCTCCAGCTTGTGCATGGAGCGCACGTTCTCGCGCGTGACGTCGGCGACGGTGCGCGGCTTGTGGGGGCGGCCTTCTTCCATGGTCTTCAACGGGCCGTGCGGGCCAGGTAGCGCTTGCGCCAGAACACCACGCCCAGGACGACGGCAATCGTGGCCATCGAGCCTATCGTCCACCAGAAGCCCAGCTCTGAATGAATCACGGGCAGGAATTCGAAGTTCATGCCGAAGATGCCGGCGATCAGGTTCAGCGGCAGGAAGATGGCGGTCAGCGCCGTCAGCGTGCGCATGATCTCGTTGGTGCGATGGCCGACGGCGGAAAAATGGATCTGCACGGCCGTCTCGGCGCCTTGCTCCATCCGCCGCACGTGGTGGACGACGCGCTGGATGTGCTCCACCACATCGCGCGCACGCGCCAGCAGCCCATCGAGCTCCGCCTGCCCCATCCACGAAGGCGGCTGCTCGCGCTGCGTATCCAGCCACTCCTGCATGGCGTCGTTCTGCTCCTCGCACATGTCTTCCAGCATGTGGAGGGCATTGCGCGCGGTCATCAGCGCGCCCCAATCGGCCGGCCGGCTGCCCACCGCGAGCAGGCCCTGCTGCCAGTGGTCGAGGTCGCCGCTCAGGTCCTTGCGCAGTTCCAGGTAGCTGTCGACCATCAGGTTCAGCATCCGGATCATCAGGTCCGCCGCGCTCACCGGCAGGCGGCTGCGCGCGGCGGCGGTCAGGCCCTCGGCCTGCAGCGCGTCGCTCAGGTAGCGCTCGATGAAGGTGCGCGCGGCAAAGCAGCGCTCGGGATGCACCGTGATCAGCAGGCGGTCGAACACCACGTAGCCGACGGCTCGGGTGCGGATGCGGCTGAAGCGCGCGAGCGGCTTGCCCTTGTCCTGCGGGTCGCCGAGTTCGGCCTGCACTTCCTGCTCGGTCGCCAGGCGCCGGAAGATCACCAGGTCGTAGACCGAGGTGTAGTCGTAGCGGGACGGGTGCGAACGATTGAGCAGGTCCTTGACGTGAACGTCCAGCAGGTGCGAGCCGCCGAGCGCCTGCGCGGCGCGCTGCAGCGCGGGCAGGTTGGTCTCGAGCTGTTCGCGCTCGAGGTAGATCCAGACGAAGCCACCCTCGGGCGGCGGCTGGTGCGGGACGCTTTCCAGGAAGCGCAGCGTGCCCTTGGCGAATTCGACGATCTGCACGCGGCGCGTTCCGCTATTTGCGCAGCTGGCGCGCGGCGTCGAGGGCGAAATAGGTCAGCACGCCGTCGGCGCCCGCGCGCTTGAAGGCCAGCAGGCTTTCCATCATCACCAGGTCGTGGTCGAGCCAGCCGTTCTGCGCCGCGGCCTTCAGCATCGCGTACTCGCCGGACACCTGGTAGGCGAAGGTCGGCACGCGGAATTCGTCCTTCACCCGGCGCACGACGTCCAGGTAAGGCATGCCGGGCTTCACCATCACCATGTCGGCGCCCTCGGCGAGGTCGAGCGCCACTTCGCGCAGCGCTTCGTCGGTATTGCCGGGGTCCATCTGGTAGACCTTCTTGTTGCTCTTGCCGAGGTTGCCGGCGGAACCCACCGCGTCGCGGAAGGGGCCGTAGAAGGCGCTGGCGTACTTGGCGCTGTACGCCATGATCCGCGTGTGGATGTCGCCGCGCTTTTCCAGCGCCGCGCGGATGGCGCCGATGCGGCCGTCCATCATGTCGCTGGGCGCGACGATGTCGACGCCCGCCTGCGACTGCGTGAGCGCCTGCTGGACCAGCACCTCCACGGTCTCGTCGTTCAGGATGTAGCCCGTGTCATCGAGCAGGCCGTCCTGGCCGTGGCTGGTGAAGGGGTCGAGCGCCACGTCGGTCATCACGCCGAGCTGCGGAAATTCCTTCTTCAGCGCCTGGACCACGCGCGGCACCAGGCCCTCGGGGTTGCAGGCTTCGCGGCCGTCGGGCGTCTTCAGCTTCCCGTCGATCACCGGGAACAGCGCCATCACCGGGATGCCCAGCGCGACGCACTGCTCGGCGACCGGCAGCAGCAGGTCGAGGCTCAGGCGTTCCACGCCCGGCATGGAGGCCACGGCCTGGCGCTGCTGCTTGCCGTCGACGACGAAGACGGGATAGATCAGGTCGTGCGTGGACAGGGCGTGTTCGCGCACCAGGTTGCGCGTGAATTCGTCGCGCCGCAGGCGCCGCGGGCGGCCATGGGGATAAGGGGCGTAGGGCGTCATGTCCGAAAATTGTGCCCGATGCGCGGCCATGGGGGCGCCGATGTGGAAAGCACGTAATCCTTTTGCCTTGAAAGGCCGAGCCTGGGCTGGTAAATTACATCCGGGCGGCTTGCCGCTCCCCGCTTTTCCTCCCTGAGCGGGCGCCTTGATGTGTGACAGCAAAAAGGCTTCCCAACCCCGGCCGGTGGCCGGGGCTTTTTTTCGCCCAGGCGGTGCCGCGGCCCCCGGGACTGCCGGGCTTTCGTAGACTCGGTGCCCATGCTCTGGGTCAAGGCCTTTCACATCGTCTTCGTGGCCAGCTGGTTCGCCGGCTTGTTCTACCTTCCCCGTATCTACGTCAACCTGGCCATGGTGCCGGCCGGCTCGGACGCCGAGCGCGCCCGCCTGCTGCTGATGGCGCGCAAGCTGCTGCGCTTCACCACCATGCTGGCGGTGCCCGCCCTGCTGCTGGGCCTGTGGCTGTGGCTGGGCTACGGGGTGGGTCGCGGCGCCGGCTGGCTGCATGCCAAGCTCTTCGTCGTGCTGCTGGTGATCGGCTACCACCATGCCTGCGCGGTGCTCCTGCGCAAGATCGAGGCTGGAACGAGCCGGCGCAGCCACACCTGGTACCGCTGGTTCAACGAGGCCCCGGTGCTCCTGCTGCTGGCCGCCGTCGTCCTTGCCGTGGTGAAGCCCTTTTGAGCCAGCACAAGACTTCGGCCTGGCCGCTGGCGGGCACCTATGCGGCGCTGATCGTCTACGCCAGCCTGTATCCCTTCACGGGCTGGCGCGACCAGGAGATCGCCCCTTGGGAATTCCTGTTCGCGGGCTGGCCCAAATACTGGACCGGTTTCGACGTCGCTGCCAACGTCGTCGGGTACGTGCCGCTGGGCTTCCTGCTGGCCTTGAGTTTCATGCGCCGCGGCAACGTGCGCCGCTTTGCCGACCACCCCAACCTCGGCGGCATCGGCATCGCGGTCCTGGCGGGAACGCTGTTGTCCCTGCTGATGGAAGGCATCCAGAACTACCTGCCCTCGCGGGTCGCGTCGAACGTCGATTTCGGCCTGAACGTCGGCGGCACCTTGATTGGCGCCATCGCTGCCACCGGCCTCGAGCTCGGCGGAGCGATCGACCGCTGGAGCCGTTTCCGCGATCGCTGGTTCATTGCCGAATCGCGTGGCGCGCTGGTGCTGCTGGCGCTCTGGCCCTTCGCGCTCCTGTTCCCAGCGGCCGTGCCGCTGGGCCTGGGCCAGGTGCTGGAACGCCTCGAGGGCGCCCTGGCGGAATGGCTGCAGGACACGCCCTTCCTCGAATGGCTGCCGATGCGCGAGATCGAACTGCAGCCCCTGGTCCCCGCCGCGGAATTGCTCTGCGTCGCCCTGGGCGCCTTCATTCCCTGCCTGCTCGGGTACACGGTGCTGCGCTCGCTGGGCCGGCGTGCGGTGTTCGCTTTCGTCGCGATCGCCTTGGGCGCCAGCGTGACGGCGCTGTCGGCCGCGCTCAGCTGGGGTCCTACCCACGCCTGGGCCTGGCTCAGCCTGCCCGTGCGGCTGGGCCTGCTGTTCGGCTTGCTGCTGGCGCTCTTGATGCTGCCGGTGCCGCGCCGTGGCTGTGCAGCGGTCCTGCTGCTGGCGCTGGTCGTGCATCTCAGTGTCTTGAACCAGGCTCCGGCCAGCGCCTACTTTGCCGACACCCTCGCGGCCTGGGAGCAGGGCCGCTTCATCCGCTTCAACGGCCTCGCGCAGTGGATCGGCTGGCTGTGGCCTTTCGCGACGCTGGTGTATGTGCTGCTGCGGGTCTCGCGCCGGGAGGCGGCTCCTACAATCCCGCCATGAGCGCGCCTTCCACGACCCAGTACTACGGGCACCACATCTTCTTCTGCCTCAACAAGCGCGAAAACGGGGAGGCCTGCTGCGCGGACCATAACGCGCAGGCCGCGTTCGATCGCTGCAAGCAGCAGGTGAAGGCGCAGGGCCTGGCCGGGCCCGGCAAGGTGCGCGTGAACAAGGCCGGCTGCCTCGACCGCTGCCAGGGCGGGCCGATCGCGGTGGTCTACCCGGAAGGCGTCTGGTACACCTATGTCGACACCGCCGACATCGACGAGATCGTCGAATCGCACCTGAAGAACGGCAAGGTGGTGGAGCGGCTGCTGACGCCGCCGCACCTGGGCCGCTGATGAACATCCACACGAAGAAGCTGGAAGTGGCCGGCCCCGCCGGCCGCATCCAGGTGCAGCGCGACCAGCCGGAAGGCGAGTCGCGCGGGACGGCGGTCATCTGCCATCCGCACCCGCTCTTCGGCGGCACCATGGACAACAAGGTGGTGCAGACGATGGCGCGCGCCTTCGTGCTGTGCGGCTGGACCGCCTTGCGCTTCAACTTCCGCGGCGTCGGCACGAGCGAGGGCGCGTACGACGAGGGAAGGGGCGAGACCCAGGACATGCTGGCGCTGGTGGAAGCGCTGGCACCGGCCGGCCCGCTTGCACTGGCCGGCTTCTCCTTTGGCTCCTTCGTCACCGTGCAGGCCTTGCAGACGCTGTGGACCGCGCGCGAGATCGAACGCATCGTGCTGGTGGGCACCGCGGCGTCGCGCTTCCAGGTGCCCGCGCTGCCGCCCGAGGCCCATGAGCGCACGCTGGTCGTGCACGGCGAAGTCGACGACACCGTGCCGCTGGCGTCCGTGATGGACTGGGCGCGCCCGCAGTTTCTGCCCGTTACCGTCATTCCCGGGGTCGAGCACTTCTTTCACGGACAATTGCCGCTCTTGAAGAACCTGGTGGTCCGCCACCTGCGCGCACAGGAATGAACTCTCGTTGGATGCGGGCGCTGCTGGCGCCCTGGCTGGCCTTTTTCCTGGCTGGTTTCTACCAGTTCGCCGCGGCGCAGGTGCCGCAACCTCCCGCCATCGCCGCCCGCCAGTACCTGCTGCTGGACGTCAGTGCCAACCAGGTCCTGGCCGCCAAGGACATCGACACGCCCATCGAGCAGGCTTCGCTGACCAAGCTGATGACCGGCTACCTGGTCTACGACGCGCTGCGCAGCCGCAAGATCACGCTGCAGCAGGCGCTGCCGGTGAGCCAGCGGGCCTGGAAGATGCCGGGCTCGCGCATGTTCCTCGACCCCAAGATGCAGGTGCCGGTGGAAGACCTGATCAAGGGGATGATCGTGCAGTCCGGCAACGACGCCACCGTGGCGCTTGCCGAAGGCGTGGGCGGAAGCGTCGAGCACTTCGTCGAGATGATGAATGCGCAGGCCAAGGCCCTGGGCATGAAGAACACGGTCTACCGGAACCCGGAAGGCATGACCGCGCCGGGGCACGTCACCACGGCCCGCGACCTTGGCATCCTGGCCACGCGGCTGATGCAGGATTTCCCGGAAGACCTGCCGTATTACGCGATCAAGAAGTACCGCTACCAGGGCACGCCCACCACCAACGACACCAACCGGAACATGCTGCTGTTCCGCGACCCGACCGTGGACGGCCTGAAGACCGGCTACACGGATGCGGCGGGCTACTGCCTGGTCGCCACGGCCAAGCGCGACTTTCCCAACCTGCAGGGCCGCCGGCTGCTGGCCATCGTGCTGGGCGCCGACAGCGAAGTGGCGCGGGCCAACGAAGCCCAGAAGCTGCTGAACTGGGGGTTCACGGCTTTCGAGGGCCTCAAGCTGTTCGATGCCGGCCAGGCCGTGCTGGAGCCGCAGGTCTGGAAGGGGACGGCCCGCAGCGTCAAGCTGGGCCAGCCCCAGCCGATCGTGCTGGCGGTGCCGGCGGGCAGCAGTTCCCGGATCAAGACCGCCGTGGCACGGCCGGACCCGCTGGTGGCGCCTTTCGCCAAGGGCCAGCAGGTCGCCACCCTGCGGATCCTGGCCGGGGAGCAGGTGCTGCGCGAGGTGCCGCTGGTGGCACTCGAGGGGGTCGAGCAGGCCGGCGTCTTCGGGCGGGCCTGGGACGCGATCCGGCTCTGGATCAAGTAGCACCGGGGCTGGGCCCCCGCCTGCGCGGGGGCTCCTCATGCACCCTTTTGCGGGTTTCCCCGCAGCGGGTTATACTCGTCGGCTCTCCGCAATTTGGGGCGGGGAGAGGTATTCCGTGCCGCATCCGCGGTAGTCAGTTTTCCAGACGTTTAGGGACGTTTTCTTAATGCCAACCATCAATCAACTGGTGCGTCAGGGCCGGGAGGTCGAAAAGACCAAATCCAAGAGCCCCGCGATGCAGAACAGCCCCCAGCGCCGGGGCGTGTGCACCCGTGTGTACACCACGACGCCGAAGAAGCCGAACTCGGCTCTCCGCAAGGTCGCCAAGGTCCGCCTGACCAACGGCTTCGAAGTCATCTCCTACATCGGCGGCGAAGGCCACAACCTGCAGGAACACAGCGTGGTGCTGGTTCGCGGCGGTCGTGTCAAGGACCTGCCCGGTGTGCGTTACCACATCGTCCGCGGTTCCCTGGACCTGCAGGGCGTGAAGGATCGCAAGCAGTCCCGTTCCAAGTACGGCGCCAAGCGCCCGAAGAAGGCCTAACAGCCAGGTAGTTTGTCGGTGCTCCTCCAGCCCTGGCAGGCTGAGAGAAGCGTAGTGACCCAATCCCGGGTCGAGTAAGCGGGCCAGCCAGATGGCGCCCAAGGTCCTTGAGTGGACCAGCTGAAGCAATTAGAGAGGTTAGAAATGCCACGTCGTCGCGAAGTCCCTAAACGTGAAATCCTGCCGGATCCCAAGTACGGCAACGTCGAGCTCGCCAAGTTCATGAACGTCATCATGCAAGGCGGCAAGAAGGCGATCGCCGAGCGCATCGTCTACGGCGCGCTCGAGCAGATCGAGAAGAAGAACCCCGGCCGTGACCCGGTCGAGGCCTTCACCATGGCCATCAACAACGTGAAGCCCATGGTCGAAGTGAAGTCCCGCCGCGTCGGCGGCGCCAACTACCAGGTCCCGGTCGAAGTGCGCCCGGTCCGTCGGCTGGCGCTGTCCATGCGCTGGCTGAAGGAAGCCGCCAAGAAGCGCGGCGAGAAGTCCATGGCCCTGCGCCTGGCGAACGAACTCATGGAAGCCACGGAAGGCCGCGGCGGCGCCATGAAGAAGCGCGACGAAGTGCACCGCATGGCCGAGGCCAACAAGGCCTTCAGCCACTTCCGCTTCTAAGAATCGTCCCCATCTGGAGTGCGGGCCCGCCATCGAGCGGGCCTGTGCCCTTTTACTGAAAGACTCATCATGGCCCGCAAAACGCCCATCGAGCGCTACCGCAACATCGGTATCTCCGCGCACATCGACGCCGGCAAGACCACGACCACGGAACGCATCCTGTTCTACACGGGTGTGAACCACAAGATCGGCGAAGTGCACGATGGCGCCGCCACCATGGACTGGATGGAGCAGGAGCAGGAGCGCGGCATCACGATCACGTCCGCCGCGACGACGTGCTTCTGGAAGGGCATGGACATGTCCTTCCCCGAGCACCGCATCAACATCATCGACACCCCCGGCCACGTGGACTTCACCATCGAGGTGGAGCGTTCCATGCGCGTGCTGGACGGCGCCTGCATGGTGTACTGCGCCGTGGGCGGCGTGCAGCCCCAGTCCGAGACGGTCTGGCGCCAGGCGAACAAGTACCGCGTGCCGCGCCTCGCGTTCGTCAACAAGATGGACCGCACCGGCGCCAACTTCTACAAGGTCTACGACCAGATGAAGGCCCGCCTGAAGGCGAACCCGGTGCCCATCGTGATCCCGATCGGCGCCGAGGAAAACTTCACCGGCGTGGTCGACCTGCGCAAGATGAAGGCCATCATCTGGGACGAAGCGTCCCAGGGCATGAAGTTCACCTTCGAGGAAATCCCCGCCGAGCTGGTGGCGACCGCCAAGGAATGGCGCGAGAAGATGGTCGAGGCTGCCGCCGAAGCCAACGAGGACTTGATGAACAAGTACCTCGAGGAAGGCGACCTGACGGAAGAGGAAATCACCCTCGGCCTGCGCACGCGCACGATCGCCGGCGAGATCCAGCCGATGCTGTGCGGCACCGCCTTCAAGAACAAGGGCGTGCAGCGCATGCTCGACGCCGTCATCGAACTGATGCCTTCCCCGGTGGACATTCCCCCGGTCAAGGGCACGGACGAAGACGAGCAGCCGACGTCCCGCAAGGCCGACGACAACGAGAAGTTCTCGGCGCTGGCGTTCAAGCTGATGACCGACCCGTTCGTGGGCCAGCTGACCTTCGTGCGCGTCTATTCCGGCGTGCTGTCCAAGGGCGACAGCGTGTACAACCCGATCCGCGGCAAGAAAGAGCGCATCGGCCGGATCGTGCAGATGCACGCCAACAATCGCCAGGAAGTCGACGAGATCCGCGCCGGCGACATCGCCGCCTGCGTGGGCCTGAAGGACGTCACCACCGGTGAAACCCTGTGCGACCCCGCGTCCATCGTGATGCTGGAGCGCATGGTGTTCCCCGAGCCCGTGATCGCGCAGGCCGTGGAGCCGAAGACCAAGGCCGACCAGGAAAAGATGGGCATCGCCCTGAACCGCCTGGCCGCCGAAGATCCGTCGTTCCGCGTGCGCACCGACGAAGAGTCCGGCCAGACCATCATCGCCGGCATGGGCGAGCTGCACCTGGAAATCATCGTCGACCGCATGAAGCGCGAATTCGGCGTGGAAGCCAACGTCGGCAAGCCGCAGGTGGCCTACCGCGAAACCATCCGCAAGGTGGTCGAAGAGGCCGAAGGCAAGTTCGTGCGCCAGTCGGGCGGCAAGGGCCAGTACGGCCACGTCGTGCTGAAGCTCGAGCCGAACGAGCCGGGCAAGGGCATCGAGTTCATCGACGCCATCAAGGGCGGCGTGGTTCCGCGCGAGTTCATTCCCGCGGTGGAAAAGGGCATCGTCGAAGCGACGACCCAGGGCGTGATGGCCGGCTACCCGGTCGTCGACGTCAAGGTCACGCTGCACTTCGGCTCGTACCACGACGTGGACTCGAACGAACTGGCGTTCAAGATGGCCGCCATCTTCGGCTTCAAGGAAGGCGCCAAGAAGGCTTCCCCGGTGATCCTCGAGCCGATGATGTCGGTCGAAGTGGAAACCCCGGAAGACTACGCCGGCAACGTGATGGGCGACCTGTCGTCCCGTCGCGGCATGGTGCAGGGCATGGACGACATGCCCGGCGGCGGCAAGGTCATCAAGGCCGAAGTCCCGCTGTCCGAGATGTTCGGCTACTCGACGACCCTGCGCTCCATGTCGCAGGGCCGCGCGACGTACACGATGGAGTTCAAGCACTACAGCGAAGCTCCGAAGAACGTCGCCGAGACCATCATCGCGGCGCGTACCAAGTAACAAGGATCGGTCTGCGATCACACACCCTGCCGTGCCCGTGCGGTGGGATCCAGTGATGTGATGCAGACCTAAAACCCATACACGGGCATTGCTCTTTTTGGAGATTGAGAAAATGGCTAAAGGCAAATTCGAGCGGACC
>NZ_JAKLTM010000006.1 GCF_022012305.1 Ramlibacter paludis
GCAGACGCGGTTGGTAGGCCGTTGGTGAGGAACGAACCGCGGCTGGCTTCTGTCGTAGGCCGGGGTGGCAACCCCGGCTTGCGACGCTCAATCCACCAGCGGCAGGTCGAAGTAGAACTCGGTCCGCACCCCGGGCTCGCTCGCAAACCCGAGCGTGCCGCCATGCGCCTCGACGATGCTGCGGCAGATCGACAGGCCCAGGCCCGTGCCGCCCTTGGTGCGACGGTCCGACGCGTCGGCCTGCGCGAAGCGCTGGAACATGCGCTCGTGGAACTCCGGCGGCACGCCGGGCCCGTGGTCGATCACCGCGACCCGCGCCGTGCGGCCCTGCACCTTCACCTCGACCTCCACGCCGGAATCCGGCGGCGAGAACTTGGCGGCGTTGGACAGCAGGTTCACGCACACCTGCACGATGCGGTCCGCATCCGCATAGACGCGCGGGTGGTCACCCGCCTCCAGCGTGAACCGCACCTTCAGGCCCTCGCCATACGCCTGCGTGTCGCGGATCGCCTGCTCCACCAGCGGCCGCAGCGGCTGGTCGGTCATGCGGTATTCGATCTTGCCGGACGCGATCTTCTCCAGGTCCAGCATGTCGTTGATCAGGCGGATCAGGCGCTCCGTGCTCTGGTGCGAGATGCCCAGCAGGTGAACCGCATCCGGCGGCAGCTCGCCGGCCATGCCCGAAGTCAGCAGGTTGAGCGAGCCGTAGATCGCGGTCAGCGGCGTGCGCAGCTCGTGCGAGACCGTGGAGATGAATTCGTCCTTCATCCGCTCCACTTCCTTGCGCTGCGAGATGTCGTGCACGAAGGCGCTGAAGAAACGCTGCTCGCCGGTGCTCACCAGGCCGATGCGCACTTCCACCGGCATCTCGCGGCCCTGGCGGTCCTGCATCACGCGCTCGATGGGGCGGTTCAGCAGCGCGGATTCGCCGGTGTGGCGGAACTGCGCCAGCGCCGCCTCGAGGCTGCCGGTGTAGCGCTCGGGCAGCAGCACCTCGCTGACCGTGCGGCCGATCACCTCCTCACGGGCCCAGCCGAACACCGCCTCGGCGCGCGAGCTCCAGTCGATGATGTGGCCGTCGAGGTCGATGCCGATGAAAGGGTCCTGCGCCGACTCGATGATGGTCTGGATGCGGTGCTCGTTGGCGCGCACCTTGTCGAAAGCGGCGCGCACTTCGCGCGTGCGCTGCTCCACCCGCTGCTCCAGCTCGGTGTTGAGCGAATGCAGCTCGGCACGCCGCTGCTCCAGCCGCGCCAGCATCGCGTTGAAGGCCGCGCCCAGCACCTGCACTTCGCGGTAATCGGTGAATGGGCCCACCTTGGCCGATTCGTCCTCGGCGCCGATCTCCAGCCGGTGCGCCGCGGAAGTCAGGGCCTGCAAGGGCCGCGTCACGCGCCGCGCGGCCAGCCAGCCCAGCGCCGACACCAGGATCGCCAGCGTGAGGCCGCCGAAGAACACGCGCCACTGCAAATGCCGCAGCGGCTCGAAGGCGCCGTCGGTGTCCTGCCGCACCAGCACCGTCCAGCCCAGGCCCGGCGAGGACTGGTAGCGGCGGCTCGTCGCATGCCCCACCACGTATTCCCGCCCGTCCGGCCAGGTTTCGATCACGTAGCCGATCTGTCCGGCACGCCCGCGCCTGACGCTCTCCAGCGCCAGCTTCATGCCCTCGGTTCCCGGCGGGCCCAGCAGCACTTCGCCCGCGGCGGAAATGATGAGGGGATCGACCGTGCCGTTGCGCGGGCCGAAGGCGGCCTGGCTGATCTGGCGCGCCCACTCCCAGGAGACATGCGCGCCGAGGACGCCGCTGCGCGCCCCGCCCTGCAACGGAAAGGCCACGTCGAAGAAGCGCGGCGGGTCGGTGCCCTTGTTGCCCAGCGCCTTGGCCAGCAGCACGGCAGGATGCACGTCGCCCAGGTGGATGCCTTGCGTGGCCTGCCGGAACCAGGGCCGCTGCGACACGTCCGCGCCTTGCAGCACCCCGCCGCTCGCTGCCTGCACCACCCCGGCCGGATCGGTGACGCCGAGCCACGCGTAATAGCGGTAGCTGTCCCGCGTCTCGTCCAGCTCGACCCGCACTTCGTCCAGGTCCTTCAGCCGGCCCAGGCGGTTGGCCATCAGCTGCACCTCGCGGTAGCGCTCGAACATGCCGCGATCGAGCCGGGTCGCGGTCTGGCCGGCGAGCTCCGCCAGGTTGACGCCGATGCCGGTGGCGATGTCGTGGCTGGCCGCGCGCTCGATCACCAGCATGAGCAGGCCCGCCAGCAGGATCGACAGCGCCGCCACCGCCACGGCCAGGTAGGCGGCGAGGCTCGGCAGGCGGCGGGGAGGATGGGTATTTGCTATCGCATCCATAGCAGTTCGCAGCCCCTGGAGGCCCGGCGAGGAGACTTGGTTTCTGTCACAATGCCCTGACTGTAGCGGGACTACCCACCGCACCCACGAGGAACCCATGGCCAGCGACCTGATCAAGCACATCTCCGACGCTTCCTTCGAATCCGACGTCCTGAAGGCCGACAAGCCCGTGCTGGTCGACTACTGGGCCGAATGGTGCGGCCCCTGCAAGATGATCGCGCCCATCCTCGACGAGGTCTCCCAGTCGTACAAGGACAAGCTGCAGATCGCGAAGATGAACGTCGACGAGAACCGCGACATCCCGGCCAAGTTCGGCATCCGCGGCATCCCCACGCTCATGCTGTTCAAGGACGGCCAGCTGGCCGCCACCAAGGTCGGCGCGATGAGCAAGGCGCAGCTGACTGCCTTCATCGACCAGCAACTCGCCTGAAGCCGACACCGACTCTGGACGAACGGGGCCCCTGGGCCCCGTTTTGCTGCATAATGCCCCTCAATCACTGATCCGCCCACCCAGGCGGGCAGTTCGAGTACCGGTTCGCAGGGCACCTCTCGCCCCGCATCGAACCTCCCCCAGACCTTTCAAAGAACTCCCCAACGGAGTCACTCCATGCACCTGAACGAACTCAAGGCGCTGCACGTCTCGGAAGTCCTCAAGCAAGCCGAAGAGCTCGAAATCGAGAACACCGGCCGCATGCGCAAGCAGGAGCTGATGTTCGCCATCATCAAGAAGCGCGCCCGCGCCGGCGAACAGGTGTTCGCCGACGGCGTGCTCGAGATCCTGCCGGACGGCTTCGGCTTCCTGCGCAGCCCGGACACCAGCTACACGGCCAGCACCGACGACATCTACATCTCGCCCAGCCAGGTGCGGCGCTTCAACCTGCACACCGGCGACATGATCGAAGGCGAAGTGCGCACGCCGAAGGACGGCGAGCGCTACTTCGCGCTGACCAAGCTGGACAAGGTCAACAACGGCCTGCCGGAAGACAACAAGCACAAGGTCATGTTCGAGAACCTGACGCCGCTGTTCCCCCGGGAACAGATGCGCCTGGAACGCGACGGCCTGAAGAACGAAGAGAACATCACCGGCCGCATCATCGACATCATCGCGCCCATCGGCAAGGGCCAGCGCGCGCTGATCGTCGCGCCGCCCAAGAGCGGCAAGACGGTGATGATGCAGCACATGGCGCACGCCATCGCCGCCAACTACCCCGACAGCTACATGATGGTGCTGCTGGTCGACGAGCGTCCGGAAGAAGTGACCGACATGCAGCGCTCGGTCAAGGCCGAAGTGATCGCGTCGACCTTCGACGAGCCGGCGGCCCGCCACGTGCACGTGGCCGAGATGGTGATCGAGCGCGCCAAGCGCCTGGTCGAACTGAAGAAGGACGTGGTGATCCTGCTGGACTCGATCACCCGCCTGGCCCGTGCCTACAACAACGTCGTGCCCTCCTCCGGCAAGGTGCTGACCGGCGGCGTGGACGCCAACGCGCTGCAGCGCCCGAAGCGCTTCCTGGGCGCCGCGCGCAACGTGGAAGAAGGCGGCTCGCTGACCATCATCGCCACCGCGCTGATCGACACCGGCTCGCGCATGGACGAAGTGATCTTCGAGGAGTTCAAGGGCACCGGCAACTGCGAACTGCACCTGGACCGCCGCCTGTACGAGAAGCGCGTGTTCCCCTCGATCCAGCTCAATCGCTCCGGCACGCGCCGCGAGGAACTGCTGCTGGCCCCCGAGATCCTGCAGAAGACCCGCATCCTGCGCCAGTTCATGTACAACATGGACGAGATCGAGGCGATGGAAATGGTGCTGAAGTCGATGAAGGCCACCAAGACCAACGTGGAGTTCTTCGACATGATGCGCCGCGGCGGTTGATTCCGCGCGCGAATGCGAAGCGGCCCACGGGCCGCTTTTCTTTTGTCCGGCCGCAAAGCACACTACGCGCCATGAAACGCATCCTGACGGCGCTGGCCCTCGTGCTGGCATGCACGGCCTCCTTCGCCCGCCCCCTCCCCGACATCCAGAAAAGCGGCAAGCTGCTGGTCGCCACCGAAGGCGCGTTCGCGCCCTTCAACCACTTCGAAGGCAGCAAGCTCACCGGCTTCGAGGTGGAGCTCGCGGACCTGGTGGCCAGGAAGATGGGCCTCGCCATCGAGTGGAAGACGCTCGGCTTCGATGCCCTGCTCACCGGCCTGGGCCAGGACCGCTGGGACGTGGTGATCGCCTCGCACGGCATCACCGAGGAACGCGCGAAGGCCGTGAGCTTCATGGCGCCGCACTACTGCTCCGGCGGGCTGATCGTCGCCAAGGATCCGAAGATCCGCGCCGCGAAAGACCTTGCCGGCAAGACCGTCGCCGTGCAGACCGGCACCAGCTACCTGGAGAACGTCAAGAAGGTCAGCGCCGTGAAGGAAGTGAAGAACTTCCCGGGCGACGGCGATGCGCGCGCGGCGCTGGTCACCGGCCGCGTCGACGCCTGGGTCTCGGACCGCTTCGTCGCCCTGGAGACGCTGCGCAAGAATCCGGGCCTGAAGCTGCACGCCGGCGAACTGCTGTTCACGGAGAAGATCGCCGCAGCCGCCGCCAAGGGCAATGCGCCCCTGGTGCAGGCCTGGAACCAGGGGCTGGCGGCCATCCTGGCCGACGGCAGTTACGCCCAGTTGTCCAAGCGCTATTTCGGCGAGGACGTGCGCTGCAAGTGAGGCCGCCGCTGCTGGTCACGGCGGTCCTGCTGGTCGCCAGCCTGTGGCTGCTGGGCGCCGTGCTCGCGCTGCTTCCTGAGCCGATCGGCAGCAACGCCGAACAGTTCGCCGCGGGTGCGCGCATCACGCTGTGGCTCACCTTGCTCTCCGGCGCGATCGGGCTGGTGCTGGGCACGCTTGCCGCGCTGGCGCGCACTTCGCACAACGCTGCAGCGCGCGCCGCGGCCGGTTTTTACCTGTGGGTGATCCGCGGCACGCCGCTGCTGGTGCAGATCCTGTTCGTCTACTTCGCCCTGCCCCTGCTGGTGCCGGGCTGGAACCTGCCGGACTTCGCCGCTGCCGTGGTGGCGCTGGCGGTCAACGTCGGCGCGTACAACGCCGAGGCGATCCGGGCCGGGCTGCTGGCCGTGCCGCACAGCCAGTCCCAGGCAGCCAAGGCGCTGGGCCTGAAGCCCCTGCAGGTGCTGGCCCACATCGTCGCGCCACAGGCGCTGCGGGTGGCGCTGCCGCCGCTGGCCAACAACCTGGTGGCGCTGCTGAAGGATTCCTCGCTGGCCTTCGCCATCGGGGTGGTGGAGCTGACCAACATCGGCAACCGGGTCCAGGCCGCCACCTTCCAGCCGGTGGCCACCCTGGCGACCACGGCCTGCATCTACCTGCTGCTGACCACCCTGCTGACCCAGGCGTCCGGCGCCCTGGAAGACCGGGTCCGAACCCGCCAGTGACCCCTTTCCCGGACCCGGCTATAATGGCGGGCTTCCCGGAAAGTACGCCAGATGTCCTGCGCGCGGCTGCCGGCACTGACCAAGGACACCCCATGAAAGAAGGCATTCACCCCAACTACCGCGACGTCTGCTTCGTGGACCTGTCGAACGGTTTCAAGTTCGTGACCCGCTCCTGCGTCTCCACCCGCGAGACCACCAAGATGGACGACGGCCGCGAGCTGCCCCTCTTCAAGCTGGACACCTCCAGCGAATCGCACCCGTTCTACACGGGCACCCAGAAGTCGGTGAACGACATGGGCGGCCGCGTGGACAAGTTCTTCAAGAAGTTCGGCAAGACCGCCGCCAAGTAAGGCCGGCGCCTCCGCTTCCCACCAAAGGCAGCTCGCGAGCTGCCTTTTTTTGTTTGACAATCGCTCACGCGTGAACCAGCCCACCCCCGCCATCGTCGCCCAGAGCGCCGTGCGCCGCCTGCCCCGGTGGGCCCTGCTGCTGTTTTGCGCCGCCTACGTGCTGCCCGGCTTCATCGGCCGCGGTCCGTGGAAGAACGCGGACATGATGGCCTTCGGCTACATGAACGAGCTGGCGCAGGGGCGCGCCCACTGGCTGGCCCCGACGCTGCTGGGACAGCCGCCCGAGTTCGACGCCCTGCTGCCCTACTGGCTGGGCGCCTGGGCGATGCAGCTGGCGCCCGGCTGGATCGCGCCGGACTTCGCCGCCCGCGTCCCCTTCATCCTGCTGCTCGTGTTGACCCTGGTGGCCACCTGGTACGGCGTCTACTACCTCGCGCGCACCCCCAACGCCCAGCCCGTCCCCTTTGCCTTCGGCGGGGAAGCGCACCCGACCGACTATGCGCGGGCCGTGGCCGACGCCGGCCTGCTGGCGCTGGTGGCCTGCCTGGGCCTGATGCAGCTGTCGCACGAGACGACGCCTTCACTGGCGCAGCTCGGGTTCACGGCCTTGAGCTTCTACGGCCTGGCGGCCCTGCCTTATCGCCTGGCCTTTCCGGCGGTGGCCATCGGCCTGGGCCTGCTGGGCCTGGCCCTGAGCGGCGCGCCTTCCATGGCCGTCCTGTTCGCCCTGGGCGGCGCGGTCCTCCACTCGGCCGACACGCCGGCCGATGCCGCCACGCCGGCCCGGGGCCGGTTCGGCGCCCTGCTGGTGCTGGGGCTGGCCGCCGTCGCGGCCGCCGTGGCCAGCGGCTTCCAGGCCTGGCACTGGCGCCTGGACCTCGACGACAGCGGCCATGACTGGCGTTCGCTGGCGAAGCTGGTCGTCTGGTTCACCTGGCCGGTCTGGCCGCTGGCCCTGTGGACGGCCTGGCGCTGGCGCCGCCAGCTGAACCACCGCCACGTGGCGCTGCCGCTGTGGTTTGCCGCCGTCTGTGCAATCACGACGCTGCTGGCGCCGAATCCGGACCGCGCGCTGCTGCTGAGTCTGCCGGCCCTGGCGGCGCTCGCGGCCTTCGCCCTGCCCACTTTCTCGCGCAGCGCCTCGGCCCTGATCGACTGGTTCACGCTGCTGTTCTTCAGCGGCATCGCCTTCTTCATCTGGGTGATGTGGATCGCCATCCAGACCGGTTTTCCCGCCAAGCCCGCCTCCAACGTGGCCAAGCTGGCGCCGGGCTTCGTGCCCGAATTCGCGCTGCTGCCTTTCCTCGTCGCGCTGCTGGCCACCATCGCCTGGGTCTGGCTGGTGCGCTGGCGCACCAAGCGCAGCCGCGAGGCGATCTGGAAAAGCCTGGTGCTGCCCGCGGGCGGCACGGCCCTGGCCTGGCTGCTGGCCACCACGCTGTGGCTGCCCGCGCTGGATTACGCGCGCAACTACACCGCCGTGGTCGACGGACTCACCAAGCGCCTCGACGTGACGGGCTGCGTCGAAGTGTTCGGCCTGACGCGGCCGCAGATCGCGGCCCTGCGCTTCCACGGCGGCCTCGAGCTGCGCCAGGCCACGCTGCCCAGCGCCTGCCCGTGGCTGGTGGTGGCGCAGGAGTTCCAGCCCTCGCTGACGATGGCGCTCGACGCCCGCCAGTGGACGCTGGTGGCGACCATCCGCCGCCCGACGGACAAGAACGACAACCTGCTGCTGTACAAGAAACGTTGAGCGAACGCGGCATCATTGCGCGCCACGCCGGCACGGTGCTGGCCGGCCAGCTGGCGACCATGGCGTTCGGCATCACCGACACCATCGTGGCCGGCCGCTATTCGCAGCAGGCGCTGGCGGCGCTGTCGGTCGGCTCCGCCGTCTTCATCACGGTCTTCATTGCCCTGCTCGGCACGCTGCAGGCCCTGCTGCCCACCTGGGCCGAGCTGCATGGCGCCGGCCGCAAGCACGACCTCGGCCGCTCGGTGCGGCAAGCCCTTTATGTCGCCGGCCTGGCGTGCATCGTCGGCGTGGTCGGCCTGCAGTTCCCCGGCTTCCTGCTGCACACCACCGACGTCCCGGCGTCGCTGGAAGGCGACGTGCGCAACTACCTCTCGGTGCTGACGCTGGCGCTGCCGCCCGCCCTGCTGTTCCGCATGTTCAGCACCCTGAACCAGAGCCTGGGCAAGCCGCAGCTGGTGACCTGGCTGCAGCTCGCCTCGCTGGTCGTGAAGGTGCCGCTCACGATCTGGTTCGCCTTCGGCGGACTCGGCCTGCCGGCGATGGGCGCCGTGGGTTGCGCGTGGGCCAGCGTGGTGAGCAACTGGCTGTTCCTCGCCATCGCCATCTGGCTGGTGCGCACGGATTCCCTCTACCAGCCTTATGCGATCTGGCGCCGCATCGAGCGGCCCGACTGGCGCGCGATCGCCGACTTCGGCCGGCTGGGCGTGCCCGCCGGCCTCGCGCTCACGGTGGAAGTCACGTCCTTCACGCTGATGTCGCTCTTCATCGCGCGCCAGGGCACGCTGGCCGCGGCGCCGCACCAGGTGGCGGCCAACCTCGCCGCCGTGATGTACATGGTGCCGCTGTCGATCGCCATCGCCACCAGCGCGCGCGTGAGCTACTGGCTGGGCGCGGGCGATCCCAAGCGGGCGCGCTCCTGCATCCGCACCGGCTTCCGCCTCGGCTGGTCGCTGGCCCTGGTGCTGGCCGCCACCATGCTGCTGGCGCGGCACGGCATCGCGGCCACCTACTCGTCGGACCCGCAGGTGGCGGCCATGGCGGCCGGCATCCTGGCGATCGTCGCGGTCTACCACCTGGGCGACGCGACGCAGGCCCTGTGCGTGTTCGTGCTGCGTTGCTACCGCGTCGCCGTCGTGCCGCTGGTGGCGTACAGCGTGCTGCTGTGGGGCGTGGGCGTGGCCGGCGGCTACCTGCTGGCCTATCGCGGGATCGGCCCGTACCCGGCGCAGAACAGCCCCGCCGCCTTCTGGGTGGCCAGCAGCTTCGCGCTGGGCCTACTGGCCCTCATCCTGCCGCTGGTTCTGTGGCGGGCCGTTCGGCGCTATCGGCCGGCGTAGAGCCGGCGGCGCGCACGCGCGCGGCCGGCAGCACGAAGCCGAAGGACGATCCGGCACCGAGCGTGCTTTCCAGCTTCAGCTCGCCGCCATGCCGCTGCACCACGTGCTTGACGATGGCGAGGCCCAGTCCCGTGCCGCCGGTTTCGCGCGAGCGGCTGCGGTCGACCCGATAGAAGCGCTCGGTGAGGCGCGGCAGGTGCTCGGGCGCGACGCCCGGCCCCGTGTCCTTCACGCTGAATTCGATGCGGCCGCCGGGCAGCAAGGTGGCGGCAACGTCGACGCTGCCGCCGCTGGGCGTGTAGCGCACCGCATTGCCCACCAGGTTGGACAAGGCGCTCGTGAGCTCGCCGCCCGCACCGGCGACCAGCGCCTCGGGCGCAGGCGCGAAGCGCAACTGCAGCTTCTTGTTCAAGGCTGACGCGATGGCCTCCGCTTCCTGCCGGCATTGCGCCAGCAGCTGCGCGACGTCGGTCCACTCCGCCGCGCCCGGCAAGGGGCTGCCTTCCAGCCGCGACAGCGTCAGCAGGTCGTTCACCAGCGTCTGCATGCGCTGCGCCTGCTGCGCCATGGTCTGCAGGTAGCGCTTGCGCTCCTCCGCCGGCAGCTCGAGGTTCAGCATGGTCTCGACGTAGCCGGACAGCACCGTGAGCGGCGTGCGGATCTCGTGCGACACGTTCGCCACGAAGTCGCGCCGCATGTGCTCGGCCTGCTCCACCGCCGTCACGTCGCGCGACAGCAGCAGCATGCGGCCTTCGCCGTAAGGGTGCAGCCGCAGCGAGATCTTGCGCGGCCGCGCCGCGGTGCTGCCGGGGCCGGCAATCACGACGTCCTGGTTCGCGCTGGTCTCCTGGAAAAAAGCGGCGAACCCGGGGTCGCGAACCAGGTTGACGATGTATTGCTGCAGGTCGCGCCCGGGGTCGAGCCCCAGGTGGGCCGCCGCGGTTTCGTTGAGCCATTCGATGCGCGCCTGGCGATCGAGCAGGACCACCCCGTTGGGCGATGCGCGCAGCGCGGCCAGGAAATCCTCCAGGCGGTGTTCGGCCTCCGCGGCCTGCTTCTCGCGCACCAACAGCGCGCGGCGGAAGCGGTCCGCCGCCTCGCCCCATAGGCCGGCCACGCGGGGAACCGTCCGGTAGTCGCCCCGCCGCAGCCAGCGCCGCACTTTCAGCGCGCGCAGGCTTTCCAGGATGGCCCAGGCGATGGCGCCGGCCAGCAGGCCCAGGACGCCGACCCGGAAGCCGCCGAACCACCAGCCCGGCACGCCGCCGATGGCCATGCAGAACAGGAAGGCGAGGATGCGGGCGGCCATCGGATGCAGCAGTGCCGTCGCCTCAGGCGGCGCTGCGCGTCGCCGGCTGCGCGGTGATGCGGTAGCCCGCGCCGCGCACCGTCTCCACCAGCGCACCGGCGGACGGACCCAGCGCTTCGCGCAGGCGCTTCACGTGGACGTCCACCGTGCGCTCCTCGATGAAGACGTGGTCGCCCCAGACCTTGTCCAGCAATTGCTGGCGGCTGTGCACGCGTTCGGGATGCTTCATCAGGAAGTTCAGCAGCTTGAACTCGGTCGGGCCCAGCTTGAGCGCGCGGCCTTGCCAGGTCACGCGGTAGGAACCGGCGTCCAGGCTCAGGCCTGCCAGCGTCACGGTGTCGTCGGCCTTCTCGGGCGAGCGCCGCCGCAGCACCGCGCGGATGCGCGCCAGCAGCTCCTGCGTCGAGAAGGGCTTGGTGATGTAGTCGTCGGCGCCGGCGTCCAGGCCCTGCACCTTGTCGCCCTCGTCGCCGCGCGCCGTGAGCATCAGGATCGGGATGCCCTTGGTGCGCGGGTCGGCACGCCAGCGGCGGGCCAGCGCCAGGCCGGTCTGGCCGGGCAGCATCCAGTCCAGCAGGATGGCGTCCGGCAGCACGGCGTCGATCGCGCGCTGGGCGGAGTCGCCGTCCTCGGCCCACACCGGCGACAGGCCGTTGTGGCGCAGGTTCACGGCCACCAGTTCCGCGATGGCGGGCTCGTCCTCGACGATCAGGATGCGCGGTTGGGGTTTCATGCGCTCACTTGATGGCCAGCTCGATGTGTTCCATCGAGCTGTGGCGCACGTCGGCGCCCTTGACGACGTAGATGATGAACTCGGCGATGTTCTTCGCGTGGTCGCCGATGCGCTCGATGGCCTTGGCGACGAACAGCAGGTCGAGGCTGGGCGAGATGGTGCGCGGGTCTTCCATCATGTAGGTGATCAGCTTGCGCACGAAGCCGTCGAACTCGCTGTCCAGGAGGTCGTCCTCCTTCAGGATCGCCACCGCCGCCTGCGTGTCGAGGCGGGCGAAGGCGTCGAGCGCCTTGCGCAGCTGCGCCGACGCCAGGTCCGCCGCGACGCCGAGGTCGCCGGAGGGCAGCGTGCGGACCGCGCCGCTCTTGGCGATGATGGAGCGCACCATGCGCGCGATGCGCTCGGCCTCGTCGCCCACGCGTTCGAGGTTGGCCGTGGTCTTGGAGATCGCCATCAAGAGCCGCAGGTCGCGCGCGGTCGGCTGGCGCCGCGCGATCACCGAGGACAGCTCGCGGTCGATCTCCACTTCCATGTTGTTGACGCGGGTCTCGGTCGCGATCACCTGCGCGGCGGCGTCTTCGTTGAAGTGCGCGAGCGCATGGATCGCCTGGCGGATCTGCGACTCGACCAGCCCGCCGAGCTCCATGACGCGGGTGGAGAGCGAGTTGAGTTCGCTGTCGAACTGGGTGGAAAGGTGTTTATCCGCCATCTGTACTGCTCCGTTCAACCGAAACGGCCCGTGATGTAGTCCTCGGTTTCCTGGCGCTTGGGCTTGAAGAAGATCTGCTCGGTCTCGCCCACTTCCACCAGGTCGCCCAGGTACATGTAGGCGGTGTAGTCGGAGACACGCGCCGCCTGCTGCATGTTGTGCGTCACGATCACCACCGTGTAGTCGTGCTTCAGCTCCGCGATCAGCTCCTCGATCTTGCCGGTGGAGATCGGGTCCAGCGCCGAACAGGGCTCGTCGAGCAGCAGCACCTCGGGCTTGATGGCGATGCCGCGCGCGATGCACAGGCGCTGCTGCTGCCCGCCCGAGAGGCCGGAGCCGCTCTGGTTCAGCTTGTCCTTCACCTCGTCCCACAGGGCCGCCTTGCGCAGCGCCCATTCGACCCGGTCGTCCATGTCGGCCTCGCCCAGCGACTCGAAGAGCCGCACGCCGAAGGCGATGTTGTCATAGATGGACATCGGGAAGGGCGTGGGCTTCTGGAAGACCATGCCGACCTTGGCGCGGATCAGCGCAACGTCCTTCTTCGAGGTCAGCAGGTTCTCGCCATCGAGGACCACCTCGCCCTGCGCGCGCTGGTCCGGGTACAGCTCGTACATGCGGTTGAAGGTGCGCAGCAGGGTCGACTTGCCGCAGCCCGAAGGGCCGATGAAGGCAGTGACCTTCTTCTCGGGGATGTCGAGGTTGATGTTCTTCAGCGCGTGGAACTTGCCGTAGTGGAAGTTCAGCTTGCGCACCGAGAGCTTGGCGGGGGTGGCGTCCATGTCAGGTCTTGTTGCGGGTGAGGACCCGCGCGAGGATGTTGAGGCCCAGCACGGCCAGCGTGATGAGGAAGACGCCGGCCCAGGCGAGCTGCTGCCAGTTCTCGTAGGGGCTCATGGCGAACTTGAAGATGGTCACCGGCAGGCTGGCGATGGGCTGGCCGAGGTCGGTGGTGAAGAACTGGTTGTTCAGCGCGGTGAACAGCAGCGGCGCCGTCTCGCCCGAGATCCGGGCCACCGCCAGCAGCACGCCCGTGACGACGCCGGCCCGCGCCGCGCGCATGGTGATCTGCATGACCACCTTCCACTTGGGCGCGCCCAGTGCATAGGCCGCTTCCCGCAGCGCCGCGGGCACCAGCAGCAGCATGTTCTCGGTGGTCCGGATCACCACCGGGATCACGATCAGTGCCAGCGCCAGGATGCCGGCATAGCCGGAGAACTGCTTGTAGCGCACCACGACCACGGCATAGACGAACAGGCCGATCACGATGGACGGCGCCGACAGCAGGATGTCGTTGACGAAACGGGTGGTCGATCCGAGCCAGCCCTTGGGGTCGTATTCGGCCAGGTAGATGCCCGCCATGATCCCGATGGGCGTGCCGACGAAGGTGGCCAGCAGCACCATCAGGAAGGAGCCCCAGATGGCATTGAGCAGGCCGCCCGCTTCGTTGGGCGGCGGCGTCATCTGCGACAGCGCGGCCCAGGTCAGGCCGCCGAAGCCGAGCTGCACCGTGGACCACAGGATCCACACCAGCCAGAAGACGCCGAAGGCCATGGCGGCGAGCGACAGGGCCAGCGCGATCCGGTTGACGCGCTTGCGCGCCAGGTACTTGCGCTCCTTGGCCGCGGCGCTGTCGGCCGCCCGCAGCAGGCGTTGCGCGGTCGAACTCATTGGACTACCCTCCGCGCTACGCGCTGCGGGATTCGCCTTGGGGCGGCCCGGCGGCTCATGCCCGGGTCCCCTCGCCGCGGCGCAGGCGCGCCAGCAGCAGCTTGGACAGCGACAGCACCACGAAAGTGATGAAGAACAGCACCAGGCCCAGGTAGATCAGCGCCGCCTGGTGCATGCCGGCGGAGGCCTCGGCGAACTCGTTGGCCAGCGCGGACGTGATGCTGTTGGCGGGCGCGAACAGGCTGAGCGAATCGAGCTGGTTGAAGTTGCCGATCACGAAGGTGACGGCCATGGTCTCGCCGAGCGCGCGGCCCAGGCCCAGCATGATGCCGCCGATGACGCCGCTCTTGGTGTAAGGCAGCACCACCTTGAACACCACTTCCCAGGTGGTGGAGCCCAGCGCATAGGCGGACTCCTTCAGCATCGGCGGCGTGACGTCGAACACGTCGCGCATCACGGAGGCGATGAAGGGGATGATCATGATGGCCAGGATGATCCCGGCGGCCAGGATGCCGATGCCCACCGGGGGCCCGGAGAACAGCGCGCCGAGCACCGGCACGCCGGCGAACACGGCCTGCAGCGGCTGCTGCACGAAAGTCGCCAGCAGCGGACCGAACACCAGCAGGCCCCACATGCCGTAGACGATGGAAGGCACGGCCGCCAGCAGTTCGATGGCGGTGCCCAGCGGGCGCTTGAGCCAGGCGGGCGAAAGCTCGGTGAGGAACAGCGCGATGCCGAAGCTGACCGGCACGGCGATCAGCAGCGCGATGACCGACGTGGCCAGCGTGCCGTAGATCATCACCAGGCCGCCGAACTCCTCGCTCACCGGGTCCCAGGTGCTGGAGGTGAAGAAGCCGAGGCCGTATTTCTCGATGGCGGGCGCGGCGCCCACGACCAGCGACGCGAGGATGCCGAGCAGCAGCGCCAGGGTCACCAGCGCCGCCGCCCGCGCCGTCCAGCCGAACAGCCGGTCGGCAACCGCGCCCGATCTCATGGGCTGCGCGCGCTGCCGCGGCAGCGGCGCGTCGTCCAGCATGGCCTCATGGGCCGGAAGTGTAGAGGACACGTCGGGCCTGGCGTCCTGCTTACTGGAAGGCCACGTTCTTGCCGGAGGCGTCCTTGATCTCGGCCGCCCACAGCTTCTGCACCTGCGCCTTCACCGCGGCGGGCATCGGCACGTAGTCCAGGTCCTCGGCCGTCTTGTCCCCGCTCTTGTAGGCCCACTCGAAGAACTTCAGCGTGGCGCTGGCTTCGGCCGGCTTGTCCTGCAGCTTGTGCATCAGGATGAAGGTCGCGCCGGTGATGGGCCAGGACTGCGCGCCCGGCTGGTTGGTCAGCACCTGGTGGAAGCTCTTGCTCCAATCGGCGCCGGCCGCCGCGGCTTTGAAGGCGCTGTCGTCCGGGGCGGCGAACTGGCCGGCGGCGTTCTGCAGCAGGGCGTAGGTCATCTTGTTCTGCTTGACGTACGCATACTCGACATAGCCGATCGAGTTGGGCAGGCGGCCGACGAAAGCGGCCACGCCTTCGTTGCCCTTGCCGCCCGCGCCCGTGGGCCAGTTGACGGCGGTGCCTTCACCGACCTTGGACTTCCACTCGGCGTTCACCTTGGACAGGTAGTTGGTGAACAGGAAGCTGGTGCCGGAACCGTCGGCGCGACGCACCGCCGCGATGGCCGCGTCGGGCAGCGCCAGGCTGGGGTTCAGCGCCTTCAGCGCCGGGTCGTTCCACTTGGTGATCTTGCCCAGGTAGATGTCGCCCAGCACCTGGCCGCTCAGGCGCAGCTGGCCGGCAGCGATGCCCTTGATGTTGACGACCGGCACCACGCCGCCGATGACGGTGGGGAACTGGATCTGGCCCTTCTTCACCAGCTCTTCGTCCTTCAGCGGCATGTCGGAAGCGCCGAAAGCCACGGTCTTGGCGTCGATCTGCTTGATGCCGGCGCCGGAGCCGACGGACTGGTAATTGATCTTGACGCCGGTGGCCTTGTTGTAGTCGGCGGCCCACTTGGCATACAGGGGCGCGGGGAAGCTGGCGCCGGCGCCGGTGACGTCCTGGGCGGAGGCGAAGCCCGCGCAGGTCACGAGAAGCGCGGCCATGGGAAAACGGATGTTCATGCAGTCACCTGTTGAGGGTTGGTCAGGGTCTGCGGAGGACTGTAAGGAGCTTCCGTGACAGCTCTGTGACACGGCCATGGCGCCGTCACGCAGCCGTCATCGGCGATGCTATGCTGGGTCGCACTCCCTCCCTGGCCCCCGCATGCAAAACGGTTCCCTGCTCGCCGCCGTCGACCTCGGCTCCAACAGCTTCCGGCTGGAGATCGGGCGCCACGAGCACGGCCAGGTGCAGCGGATCGAATACCTCAAGGAGACCGTGCGCCAGGGCAGCGGCCTCGACGAGGCACGCAACCTCACGCCGGAAGCCATGGAGCGCGGCTGGGCCTGCCTGGCGCGCTTTGCCGAACGCATCGCCGGCTTTCCCAAGCGCCAGGTGCGCGCGGTCGCCACGCAGACGTTGCGCGAAGCCCGCAACCGCGACGTGTTCCTGGACAAGGCCTCGAAGATCCTCGGCTACCGCATCGACGTGATCTCCGGCCGCGAGGAAGCGCGCCTGATCTACCAGGGCGTGGCGCACCTGCTACCCCAATCCGAAGAGCGCCGGCTGGTGGTCGACATCGGCGGCCGCTCCACCGAGCTGATCCTGGGCCGCCAGTTCGAGGCCACGACGATGGAGAGCTATCGCGTCGGCAGCGTGGCCTGGTCGATGAAATATTTTCCGGAAGGCCAGTTCACGCCCTCCGCTTTCGAACGCGCGCAGATCGCAGCGCAGGCCGTGCTGGACGAGGCGCTGGCCTTGTACGTGCCCGGGAGCTGGGACACGGCCTACGGCTCCTCGGGCACGATAGGCGCGGTCGGCGACGTGCTGGTCGCGACGGGGCATGCGCCCGGCGTCGTCACGCTGGAAGGCCTGCAGTGGCTGCAGGAACAATTGTTGCAGGCGCGCACGGCCGACCGCGTCAAGCTCCCGGGCCTGAAGGACGACCGCCGACCGGTGATCGGCGGCGGCCTCAGCGTGCTGCGCGCGGTGTTCGACCTGCTGGGGCTGCGCGAGATGCGGCCGGCGCAAGGCGCGCTGCGGCACGGCGCCTTGTTCGACCTGCTCGATCGCGAACAGGTGAACACGGACGTGCGCAACGCCACGGTGCAGCGCCTGGCCACCAAGTTCGGCGTCGACGGGGCGCAGGCGCAGCGCGTGGGGCGGGTGGCCGGGCAGCTGCTGCGCCAGTTGCGCGCGACGGAACCCGCCGCGCAGTTGCAGCGCGACGAACGCAAGCTCGAATGGGCGGCGCAGCTGCACGAGATCGGCAGCCGGATCTCGCATGCGGACTACCACAAGCACGGCGCCTACATCCTGGACAACGCCGACGCGCCCGGCTTCGCGCAGGCCGAACTGCATCGCTTGAGCCTGCTGGTGCTGGGGCATCGCGGGAAGCTGCGCAAGCTGGAGGCGGACTTCGACGATGCCCTCTTCATCCACCAGCTGATGTGCCTGCGCCTTGCCGTGATCCTGTGCCACGCACGCCGTGATCCCGACCTGCAGGGCCTGAAGCTGCGGGCGGACGGCACGGAGGTCAAGCTGTCCTTCAAGCCCGATTGGGCCCGGGCCTATCCGCAGTCGGCCCACCTGCTGCGCGAGGAAACGGTGGCGTGGCAGAAGACGCCGTGGTCGCTAACGCTCGCCTGAAGTCAGGGCAGCGTTTCCGGCGACTGCACCGCCCACACCACCGTCTGCTCGTCGCCATCGCGCTCGCGCGAGCGCAGCCACCAGACCGCGGACTTGCGCACCGCGACGCTGCCGCCTTCGATGCGCAGCAGCTGCGCCACGGTTTCGCCGATGGTGGGCTGGTGCCCGACGATCAGCACCGGCTGCTTGCTCACCGGCCACTGCGCGGCGTCCAGCAAGGCGGCCGCGATGGCTCCGGGCGCCAGGTCCTCGCGCACCTCGTACTTGCGCCCCAGCGGCGCCACCGTCTGCTCGCAGCGCAGCGCCGGGCTGCACAGGATGCGCGTGTCTTCGGGCAGCTGGGGCTCCAGCCAGGCCGCCACCTTGGCGGCCTGCTTGAGGCCGCGCGGCGTGAGCGCGCGGTCCAGGTCGGGCAGGCCCTCGCGCTCGTCCTCGGCTTCGGCGTGGCGCCAGAAAATCAGTTCCATCTTCGTACCTCTTCCTCGCCCGGCGGGGCGGCATAACGTTCCATCAAGGCCTGCTGCGCGCTGTGCGCCCGCGGGTCCTCGGCGCCCTTGGCGCGCTTGTAGCTTCCATCGGACTGCAGGTCCCAGGCGTCGCGGGTGTCGTGCAGGTAAGCCACCAGGCACTCATCGATCAGGCGCTGGCGCAGCTGCGGGTCATTGACCGGCCAGGCCAGTTCGACCCGCCGCAGCATGTTGCGGTTCATCAGGTCCGCGCTGGACAGGTAGAGCTGCTCCTCGTGGCCGGCGCGGAAGTAGAACAGCCGCGAGTGCTCCAGGAAGCGCCCGATCACCGATCGAACGCGGATGTTGTCGCTCAGGCCCGGCACCCGCGCGGGCAGCATGCAGGCACCGCGCACGAGGAGGTCGATGCGCGCGCCGCGCTGCCCGGCGCGCACCAGCGCCTGCATCAGCGGCTCGTCGGTCAGCGCATTCATCTTCAAGACGATGCGGGCGTCCAGGCCGCCCACCGCCGCCACGCCCACCAGGTCGATGTGTTCGACCAGCTTGCGCTGCAGGAGGAAGGGCGCGAGCCACAGCTGGTGCAATTTGGGCAGCTTGCTCTGGCTGGCCAGGTGCACGAAGACCTGGTCCACGTCGGCGGTGAGCTGCGGGTCGGCCGTCAGGTGGCTGATGTCGGTGTAGAGCCGCGCGGTGCGCGGGTTGTAGTTGCCGGTGGCCAGGTGGGCATAGCGCACCAGCGCACTGCCCTCGCGCCGCGTCACCAGCAGCATCTTGGCGTGGGTCTTGAGGCCGACGACGCCGTACACCACCTGCGCGCCGACCGCTTCCAGCGCCTCGGCCCAGTTGATGTTGGCTTCCTCGTCGAAGCGCGCCTTCAGCTCCACCACCACGGTCACTTCCTTGCCGCGCCGCACCGCTTCGCGCAGCAGTTCCATCATCTGCGAGTCGTTGCCGGTGCGGTAGATGGTCTGCTTGATCGCCAGCACCTGCGGGTCGTGCACCGCCTCGCGCAGGAAGTCGAGCACGCCGTCGAAGCTCTCGAAGGGCTGGTGGATCACCACGTCCTGCTTCTTCAGCTGCTCGAAGATCGGACGCCCAGGCACCAGATGGCGCGGGTAGCCCGGCGTGAAAGGCGGGAACAGCAGCTTGGGCGCATCCACCAGGTCGACCAGCTGCTGCAGCCGCGCCAGGTTCACCGGCCCGTGCACGCGGTACAGCGCGCCGGCGGGCAGGTTGAACTGCTTCAACAGGAAGGACGACAGGTGTTCGGAGCAGCCCGACGACACCTCCAGCCGCACGGCCTGCCCGTAGTGCCGCTGCTGCAGGCCCAGGCGCAGCGCGGTGCGGAGGTTGCGCACCTCTTCCTCGCCCAACGCCAGTTCGGAATGGCGGGTCACGCGGAACTGCGAGAACTGGCCGACCTCGCGGCCCGGGAACAGCAGGGCCAGGTGCGCACGGATCACGCTGGAAAGCGAGACGAACAGCTTCTTCTTGCCGGACACCTTGGCCGGCATCGGGATCACGCGCGGCAGCACGCGCGGCACCTTGACGATGGCGATCTCGTTCTCGCGGCCGAAGGCGTCCTTGCCGGAGAGTCGCACGATGAAGTTCAGCGACTTGTTGGCAACCTGCGGGAACGGATGCGCGGGATCGAGCCCGACCGGGATCAGCAGCGGCCGCACGTCGCTTTCGAAGTACTCGTGCACCCACTGCTTCTGCGCCGCGTTGCGGTCACCATGCGAGACGATCTCGATGCCGCGCTTGGCAAAGGCCGGCATCAGGTCGTCGTTGTAGAGCGCGTACTGTTTCTCCACCAGCTTGTGCGCCACCGCCGCCAGGGCTTCGAAGCTGGCCACGCTATTGGGCCCCTTGGGCTCGCCGGCCTGCGCGCCGGTCAGGTGGTCGGCCGCGCGCACCTCGAAGAATTCGTCGAGGTTGGAGGAGACGATGGTGAGGAAGCGCAGCCGCTCGAGCAGGGGCACCCCCGGGCGCTGCGCCCAGTCGAGCACCCGCTCATTGAAGGCAAGGATGCTGTGGTCACGGTCGAGGAAGGGAAGCACCGTCGGCACGGCGTCGCTCATGCAGAAACCCGGATGATGACGGAACGGTGACAGTCTGGGGGCGGCGCGTGACAGGACCGTGACAATCACAATCCCATCCAGACCGCCATGCACGAATTCGAACTCAAGTTCCAGGTCCCCACCGAGCGCCTCGCCGGCGTCGAGGCCGCCCTGCGCCGCGGCAAGGTGGAGAGCACCCAACTGCGGGCGCGCTATTACGACACGCCAGCCGAAGACCTGGCCCGCAACCGGCTCGTGCTGCGCGTTCGGCAGGAAGGCCCGTACTGGGTGCAGGCAGCCAAGGGGCCAGGACGCGGCGGCCTGGAGCGGCTCGAAGACGAAGTACCGAGCGCAGGCGGCGAAGAAATCCCCGTTCCGGAACGCCATCGCTGGCATCCGGTCGGCAAGCTGCTGCGCAAGGCGCTGCGTCATTCCGCCGGCGCGCTGGACGTCGTCTTCGAAACCGATGTCACGCGGCTCACGCGCGTGGTGGAGGCCGGGGGCAGCAGCATCGAGATCGCGCTGGACCGGGGCCACGTGCGCGCGGGGCGCCGCAGCCATGCGATCCAGGAAGTGGAGTTCGAACTGAAACAAGGCAGCGCCGCGGCGCTGGCGGAACTGGCGGACGGCTGGATGCGCGAGCACGGGCTGTGGCTGGATCCGGTGAGCAAGGCGGAGCAAGGCCGGCGGCTGGGACAAGGCGCGGACGCGGCGCCCGCGGTGCTGGCAAAGGCACGGGCGGGTGAGGTCGAGAGTCCCGCGCAGTTGCTCGCAGGCATTCTCGGCGCCGGCTTGGACCAGGTGCTGGGCAACGCCCGCGAGCTCGCCGCGGGCGGCGGCAGCGATGAACACGTGCACCAGCTGCGCATCGGCCTGCGCCGACTGCGCACGGCGCTACGGGAGCTGCGCGGCATCGCCGGACTGGATGGCATCGCCTCCCAGATCGAACCTGCAATCCGCGACCTCTTCCAGCTGCTGGGACAACACCGCGACCGCGCGACGCTGGTGCCGGCGGTGGAACAGGACCTGGCACGGATCGGCGCGCCGCCCATGCACGATTGGCAACCGCGCCTGCCCGACGTGGCCGCGGCGATCCGCGATCCAGGCTTCCAGTCCGCGCTGCTGCAGCTGATCGTGCTGGTGCAGGACCTGCACGAGGCGCCGCCCGGCAAGCTCAAGGGCACGCGCAAGATGGTGTCGCGACGGCTCGACAAGCTGCACCACGAGGTGCTGCACGACGGGCGGCGCTTCGAGACGCTGGCGCTGGACGACAGGCACCGGGTGCGCAAGCGCCTCAAGCGCCTGCGCTACCTCGCCGAACTCGCGCGCCCGCTGTTCGCGGGGCGCGTGGTGGATCGCTACGTCGAGACGCTGAAGGCCTTGCAGGACGCGTTGGGCGAATACCAGGACGCGGCCTCGGCGCGCACGCTCTTCGAACGGCATGCGGAGAAGGACGCGAAGGCCTGGTTCGGCGCCGGCTGGCTGGCCGCACGCGAAGGCGAAATCGCCGCGCGCTGCGAACAGGCCTGCCGCAAGGCGGCGCGGCTCGCGAAGCCCTTCTTCTAGAAGCGAACGCCGGCCGAGAACCGCAGCCGGTCCGAGCCGTTCAAGGGATGGGGCTGCGTCTCGTACGCGAGGCGCAAGTACGTGCGCGCCCAGTCGTAGCGCACCGCGAGGCCCAGCCGCTCCTGTCCCAGCTGACGGGTGACGTGCATGGACAGCGCGTCGCCGTCGCGGAAGGTGTAGCCGCCGCCCACGCTCACCACGTCGGTCTCCAGGCTGCGGCCCACGCCGACGCGGGCGAACCAGCGATGGCCGGCCTGCAACGACAAGCCACTGCCGGTGGTGGACGTGGCCGCCGCCAGCTGCAAGGGTCCGGCATTCACCAGGGCCAGGCGCGGGGTGACTTCGGGATCCAGCAGGGGCGCGACGCTGGTCAGGGAATAGCTGGGCGCGACGATTTGCGCCGAGGAACCGCCCGCGGCCGCCACGAGCGCGGCGGCCACCAGGGCCTGGGCGATGAAGGGTGAGACGCGGTCCATGGCATTCAATGTAGACCTTGGTAAAGCGTCTGGCGAGTGGGCGGTTGCCCATGTGGCAGGCTAGCCACGGGGATTCCGACGAACGCTAGACGGGCGCCAGCGGACGGTAAGGCGCTGGGGGCAAATGCACCACGATGGCGTCTCCTGCACGGATCTCGCCGCCTTCGTGCACGATCGCCATCACGCCCGCCTTCCGCACCAATTCGCCGGCGGCGTCCCGGTCCAGCACGGCCGCGGTCAGGCCGCGTTGGAAACGATCGATCTGGCTGCACGGATTGCGCAGGCCGGTGAGCTCGATCTCGGCAGATCCGATCCGAAGCCGCGTTCCGGTGGGGAGTTCCAGCAGGTTCAAGCCGCGGGTGGTGATGTTCTCGCCCAGGTCGCCCGGGAACACGGCGAAATCACGCTCCACCAGCTCGTCGAACAGCTCCGCGTGCAGCAGGTGCACCTGCCGCAGGTTGGGCGCCGAGGGATCGCGCGCCACCCGCGAACGATGTTGCACCGTTGCACCGGCGTGGGCGTCGCCGGCAACGCCGAGGCCAGGCACCAGCGTGATGGTGTCTTCGGCGAACTTGCTGAAGCTGTGGTCTGCGCTGCGATGGACGGCGAGTACACGCCCCTCCATCAGCCGGTCCGCACCGCTTCGGCCAGGCGCTCGGCGGCGCTGCGCGCCACCTGCTCCTCGCGCGCTTCCACCATCACGCGCAGCAACGGCTCGGTGCCGCTGGCGCGGATCAGCACGCGGCCGCTGCCGGCGAGCTCGGCCTCGACCTTCGCGGTCTCGGCGGACAGCTTGGTGTTCTCCTTCCAGTCCTGGCCGGGCTGCAGGCGCACGTTGATCAGGGTCTGCGGGAACAGCGTCACGTCCTCCAGCAGGCGCGACAGCTTCTTGCCGCTGCGCGCGCAGGCCTTCAGCACCTGCAGCGCGCTGATCAGGCCGTCGCCGGTGGTGTGCTGGTCCAGGCAAAGCAGATGGCCGGAGCCCTCGCCGCCCAGCAGCCAGCCGCGCTTTTCCAGTTCTTCCAGCACGTAGCGGTCGCCGACCTTGGCGCGCACGAACTCGACGTCGCGCTCCTTCAGCGCCAGTTCCACCGCCATGTTGGTCATGAGCGTGCCGACGGCACCGGGCACGCGATGGCCTTGCGCCAGCCGGTCCATCACCATCAGGTAGAGCAACTCGTCGCCGTTGAACAGGCGGCCATCGGCGTCCACCATCTGCAGGCGGTCGGCGTCGCCATCGAGGGCGATGCCGAAGTCGGCACGGTTGGCGCGCACGGCCGCGACGAGCGCCTGGGGATGGGTGGCGCCCACCTTGTCGTTGATATTCAGGCCGTCGGGCGAGCAGCCCAGGCAGAAGACCTCCGCGCCCAGCTCGTGGAACACCTTGGGCGCGATGTGGTACGCGGCGCCGTTGGCGGCGTCGACCGCGATCGTCATGCCCTTGAGCGTGAGGTCGTTGGAGAAGGTGCTCTTGCAGAACTCGATGTAGCGGCCGGCCGCGTCCTCGAGCCGGCGCGCCTTGCCGATGGTGGCGGAGCCCGCCCACACGGGCGGCTCCTCCAGCGCGGCCTCCACGTCCAGCTCCCAGGCGTCGGGCAGCTTGGTGCCCTGCGCGCTGAAGAACTTGATGCCGTTGTCCGGATAGGCGTTGTGGCTGGCGCTGATCACCACGCCCAGGCTGGCGCGCTGCGCGCGCGTGAGGTAGGCCACGCCGGGCGTGGGCAGCGGGCCGAGCAGCACGACGTCGACGCCGGCGGAGTTGAAGCCCGACTCCAGCGCGCTTTCCAGCATGTAGCCGGAGATGCGCGTGTCCTTGCCGATCAGCACGGTCGGGCGCTCCTCGGTACGCGTCAGCACGCGGCCGACCGCATGCGCGAGCTTCAGCACGAAGTCGGGCGTGATGGGCGCCTCGCCCACCTTGCCGCGGATGCCGTCGGTGCCGAAATACTTCCTGCTCATGATTCTCCCTCTGCCGGCAAAGTGCCGGCCTTCTGCATTGCGTTGAAAACCTTCAGGGCCGCGACGGTGTCGCGCACGTCGTGCACGCGCACGATGCGCGCGCCGCGCTCCGCGGCCAGCAGCGCCGCCGCCACGCTGGCCGCGGCACGTTCATCCACCGCGAGGCCCGTGACCGTACCGAGCGAAGACTTGCGCGACCAGCCCGCCAGCAGCGGATAGCCATCGTGCGCCAGTTCCTCCTGGCGTGCGAGCAAGGCGAAATTCTGCCCCACGGTCTTGCCGAAACCGATGCCGGGGTCCCAGCAGATGCGCTCGGCGGCGACGCCGCGCGCGCGCAGCGCGTCCGTGCGCACGCGCAGGAACTGCAGCACCTGGGGCACCGCATCGCCCGGCAGCGGGCTGCGCTGCATGGTGCGCGGCTCGCCGTGCATGTGCATCAGGCAGACGCCGCAGGCCGGATGCTGCGCGACCACGTCCTCGGCGCCCGGTTGCCGCAGCGCCCAGATGTCATTGACGATGTCGGCGCCCAGGTCCAGCGCGGCGCGCATCGTTTCGGGCTTGTAGGTGTCGACGGAGATGGGCACGCCCAGCTTCACCGCCTCGCGCAGCACCGGCAGCACGCGCGCCAGTTCCTCCTCGAGCGGCACCGGGTCCATGCCCGGACGGCTCGACTCGCCGCCGATGTCGAGGATGTCCGCGCCGTCGGCGAGGAGCTGCTCGCAGTGCGCCAGCGCATTCGTCGTGCTGGCGAAGCGGCCGCCGTCGGAAAAGGAATCCGGCGTGACGTTCACGATGCCCATCACCCGGGCGCGATCCAGGTCTATGCGGTAGCGGGACGTCTGCCAGAGCATGGGCTGGATTTTGCTCCCGCGCGGCAATGAAAAAGAGGCCCGGAGGGCCTCTTGTGGAGAGTTCATCGAACTTTTACGCTGCGTTGGGTGCGGGCTCCGCGCCGGCGGACGGGCCACCGGTGCCGCCGGACGTCGGCGTGCGCGGCGTGAAGTCCTTGGGCGGGCGCGGCTCCTTGCCGGCCATGATGTCGTCGATCTGCTCGGCGTCGATGGTTTCCCACTCGAGCAAAGCCTGCGCCATGCGGTGCATCTTGTCGCTGTTGTCCTCGATCAGGCGGCGCGCCAGCGTGTACTGCTCGTCGATGATGCGGCGCACTTCCATGTCCACCTTCTGCATCGTCTGCTCGCTGATGTTGGTGGTCTTGGTGACCGAGCGGCCCAGGAAGACCTCGCCCTCGTTCTCCGCGTAGACCATCGGGCCCAGGGCATCGGTCATGCCGTAGCGCATCACCATGTCGCGCGCCAGGTGGGTGGCCCGCTCGAAGTCGTTCGAAGCGCCGGTGGTCATCTGGTGCATGAACACTTCTTCCGCGATGCGGCCGCCGAACAGCATGCTGATCTGGTTGAGCATGTAGTCGCGGTCGTAGCTGTAGCGGTCCTGCGCCGGCAGGCTCATCGTCACGCCCAGCGCGCGGCCGCGCGGGATGATGGTGACCTTGTGCACCGGGTCGCATTTGGGCAGCAGCTTGCCGATGATCGCGTGGCCGGCCTCGTGGTAGGCCGTGTTGCGGCGCTCTTCCTCGGGCATGACCATGGACTTGCGCTCCGGGCCCATGATGATCTTGTCCTTGGCCTTCTCGAAGTCCTGCATCTCCACCACACGCGCATTGCGGCGGGCGGCCATCAGGGCGGCTTCGTTGCAGAGGTTGGCCAGGTCGGCGCCGGACATGCCGGGCGTGCCGCGCGCGATGATGCCCGGGGCCACGTCCTGACCGATCGGGATCTTGCGCATGTGCACGTTCAGGATCTGCTCGCGGCCGCGGATGTCCGGCAGCGTCACGTAGACCTGGCGGTCGAAGCGGCCCGGGCGCAGCAGGGCGGAGTCGAGGATGTCGGGACGGTTGGTCGCCGCGATCACGATCACGCCGAGGTTGGTCTCGAAGCCGTCCATCTCCACCAGCATCTGGTTGAGGGTCTGCTCGCGTTCGTCGTTGCCGCCGCCGAGGCCGGCGCCGCGCTGGCGGCCGACCGCGTCGATTTCGTCGATGAAGATGATGCAGGGCGCATTCTTCTTCGCGTTCTCGAACATGTCGCGCACGCGGGCCGCGCCCACGCCGACGAACATCTCGACGAAGTCCGAACCGGAGATCGAGAAGAACGGGACCTTGGCCTCGCCGGCGATGGCCTTGGCGAGCAGGGTCTTGCCGGTGCCCGGGGGGCCGACCAGCAGCAGGCCGCGCGGAATGCGGCCGCCCAGCTTCTGGAACTTCTGCGGGTCCTTCAGGAAGTCGACGACTTCCTTGGTTTCTTCCTTGGCTTCGTCGCAGCCGGCCACGTCGCTGAACGTGAGCTGGTTGCTGCTCTCGTCGAGCATGCGCGCCTTCGACTTGCCGAAGCTGAAGGCGCCGCCCTTGCCGCCGCCCTGCATCTGGCGCATGAAGTAGATCCAGACGCCTATGAGCAGGAGCATCGGCCCCCAGCTCACGAGCAGCGTCATCAGCAGCGAACCCTCTTCGCGCGGCTTGACGTCGAACTTGACGTTGTTGTTGATCAGGTCGCCGACCAGGCCGCGATCGAGGTAGGTCGCGGTGGTGCGGACCTTGCGGTCGTCGTTGGTGACCGCGACGATTTCCGTGCCGCCCTGGCCCTCCTGGATGATCGCGCTCTTGATCTGGCGGTTACGCACCTGCTCCAGGAAATCCGAGTAACCGACCATGGACGCGCCGGCGGCGCCCCGGGTATCGAACTGCTTGAAAACGGTGAATAACACCAGTGCGATCACCAGCCAGACGGCGATCTTGGAAAACCACTGATTGTTCAAACTGTGTCTCCGGGGTCGGGATGGCCCATCTCCTGAGCCAATTGACGCCCATTCTAGGGGTTTCAAGGGATGGAACGATGTATTTTGCCTACGCGTTCCATAGGAAAGCAGGCAGGATTTCTGCCGGAGAGGGACTACCTGCTTGCGTTTTTGGGGCCGATCCCGACCAGAAAGGTCTCGGACGACTTGTCGCGCGAGGCCTTGGGCTTGAGCGGCTTGACGGTGCGGAACTGCTCCTTGAAGCGCTTCACCAGCTGGCTGTAGCCGCTGCCGTGGAACACCTTGCAGACCAGCGCGCCTTCCGGTTTCAGGTGTTGCATGGCGAATTCGATCGCCAGTTCCACCAGGAGTTCGATGCGCGCCGAGTCCGAGGACGGGATGCCCGACAGGTTGGGGGCCATGTCCGAGACCACGGCGTCGACCTTGCGGCCCGCCAGCTCCTTGTCCAGCGCGGCCGCCGCCTCCGGCTCGCGGAAGTCACCCTGCAGGAAGGTCACGCCCTCGATCGGCTCCATCGGCAGGATGTCGAGCGCGAGGATGGTGCCGTTCAACTCGCCCACGGCGGCGCCCTTGGGCGACAGCCTGCGGCGCACGTACTGGCTCCAGGCCCCCGGCGTGGAGCCGAGGTCGACCACCAGGTGGCCGGGCTTGATCAGGCCGAGCTGCTCGTCGATCTCCTTCAGCTTGTACGCGGCCCGGGCGCGGTAGCCCTCTTTCTGGGCGAGCTTCACATAGGGGTCGTTCACATGGTCGTTCAACCATGACTTGGTGACCTTCTTGCTCTTCGTCTTGACTTTCATATGCGATCTGCCCTAACTGGGATAATACGGCCCATGCCTGCAATTCAACTGACCATCGCCGAGCGCAAGGCGCATCGGGCCGAAGCCCACCACCTCGATCCCGTGGTGATGATCGGCAACGACGGTCTCACGCCCGCCGTCCGCAAGGAAGCCCACAACGCCCTCAACGCCCACGGCCTGATCAAGATCCGCGTGCTCGGCGACGACCGCGAAGCCCGCGAAGCCATGTACCAGCAGCTGGCGGACGAGCTGAACGCCGCGCCCATCCAGCACATCGGCAAGCTGCTGGTGCTGTGGCGTCCCAAGCCGAAGAAGGAAAAGGCCGAGGACGAGGACCGAAAGCCGGGCCCGCGCGAGTTCAAGGTGGTCAAGAACTCCAGCCGCGGCGGCCAGCGCCCCGAGGTCAAGCGCGTGCGCGTGCTGGGCAACCAGCGCCTGACCCCCGGCGGCCAGGTGCGCAAGGCCAAGCCTAAGCAGAAGTCGGTGAAGAAGTCGCGGGCCGAGTAAGCCTCCACAGCACGACCAGCGCGCACAGCCACTGGGCGGCGTACATCGCCGTCCCGGCGCCGTGCCACAAGGCCAGGTCCTGCCGCAGCACGATGCGCGGGGCCACCGCGAATTCCTGCAGCAGCGCCAGCAGCATCCCGGCCAGCACGTAGACCAGCGCGCCGTTGCCCCAGTCCATGCGCGGCGCATCCTCGCGCGCGCTCGACGCCATCAGCAGCAGCATCCCGCAGCCCACGCCGACCCAGGTCTGCGCGGCGAACAGCTTCGCCGCCATCTGGCCGGCCTGCGCCGGGCTTCCGAGGCTGGCGAACAGCATCGGCACCACCAGGAAACCCACCGCCGTCAGGCTGCCCCACCAGAGGGCGGCGGCCAGCACGGCCAGGCGGGCTTTCCAGGGCGCCACGGTCAGAGGTAGGAGACGGCGACGATCTCGTAGCGCTTGGTGCCGCCGGGCGCCTGCACTTCGGCGGTGTCGCCCTCTTCCTTGCCGATCAGCGCGCGGCCGATCGGGCTGGACACGTTGATCAGGCCCTGCTTCAGGTCGGCCTCGTCCTCGCCGACGATCTGGTACTTGACCTTCTCGCCGCTGGTTTCTTCCTCGAGTTCCACGGTGGCGCCGAACACCACCTTGCCGCCGGCGTCCACCGACGACGGGTCGATGATCTGCGCGGCGGCCAGCTTGCCCTCGATCTCCTGGATGCGGCCTTCGATGAAGCCCTGGCGGTCCTTGGCGGCGTCGTATTCGGCGTTCTCGGACAGGTCACCCTGGGCCCGCGCCTCGGCGATCGCCTGGATCACGCCCGGGCGGTCGACGGTCTTCAGGCGGTGCAGCTCGGTCTTGAGCTTCTCGGCGCCGCGCTTGGTGATGGGAATGGTGGCCATGAAGGTTCGGTCTCCAAATGAAAACCGCCGAACGTTGCCGCTCGGCGGTTCTTCTGCGATGACTAATTATGCCAGTTGGGCGTGCATCTCCTGGACGCTGATCACATCCAGGTTTTCCATGCTTTTCATACCTTCGACGGCGGCTTCCGCGCCCGCGATGGTCGTGAAGGTCGTCACCCGCGCCAGCAGCGAGGAAGTGCGGATCATGCGCGAGTCGGCGATGGCGTTGCGGCGCTCTTCCACCGTGTTGATCACCATCACGATCTCGTTGTTCTTGATCATGTCCACCACGTGCGGGCGGCCTTCCGTGACCTTGTTCACGGTCTCGCAAGCGATGCCGGCGGCGTTGATGGCTGCCGACGTGCCCTTGGTGGCGATGAGCGGGAAGCCCATCGCGGCCAGCTGGCGCGCGACTTCGACGGCGCGCGGCTTGTCGTTGTTCTTCACGGTCAGGAACACCTTGCCGGACGGCTTGCCCTCGGCATCCACCGCCTTGGGCAGCTTGGTGCCGGCGCCGAGCTGGCTCTTGACGAAGGCTTCGCCGAAGGTCTTGCCCACGCCCATCACCTCGCCGGTGGACTTCATCTCCGGGCCGAGGATGGTGTCCACGCCGGGGAACTTGACGAAGGGGAACACGGCTTCCTTCACGCTGAAGTACGGCGGCGTCACTTCCTTCGTGATGCCCTGCTGGTCCAGCGTCTGGCCGACCATGCAGCGCGCGGCCACCTTGGCCAGCTGGATGCCGGTCGCCTTGCTCACGTAAGGCACGGTGCGCGAGGCGCGCGGGTTCACTTCCAGCACGAAGATGACGTCCTGGCCGTCCTTCTCCTGGATCGCGAACTGCACGTTCATCAGGCCGACGACCTTCAGCGCCTTGGCCATCGCGGCGGTCTGGCGCTTGAGTTCGGCTATGGTTCCCTGAGACAAAGAGTACGGCGGCAGCGAGCAGGCGGAATCGCCCGAGTGCACGCCGGCCTGCTCGATGTGCTCCATCACGCCGCCGATGAAGACCTTGCCGCTGGCATCCGCGATGCAGTCCACGTCGCATTCGATCGCGTCGTTCAGGAAGCGGTCCAGCAGCACGGGCGAATCGTTCGACACCTTGACGGCCTCGCGCATGTAGCGCTCGAGGTCGCGCTGCTCGTGCACGATCTCCATCGCGCGGCCGCCCAGCACGTAGGAGGGGCGCACCACCAGCGGGTAGCCCAGGGCCTGCGCCTTTTCCAGCGCTTCCGGCTCGGTGCGCGCGGTGGCGTTCGGCGGCTGGCGCAGCTTCAGGTCGTTCAGCAGCTTCTGGAAACGCTCGCGGTCTTCCGCGGCATCGATCATGTCCGGCGAGGTGCCGATGATCGGCACGCCTTCGGCCTCCAGGCCCAGGGCGAGCTTGAGCGGCGTCTGGCCGCCGTACTGCACGATCACGCCGGTGGGCTTTTCCTTGGCGACGATCTCCAGCACGTCTTCCAGCGTCAGCGGCTCGAAGTACAGGCGGTCGGAGGTGTCGTAGTCGGTCGACACGGTCTCCGGGTTGCAGTTGACCATGATGGTCTCGTAGCCGTCCTCGCGCAGCGCGAGGGCCGCGTGCACGCAGCAGTAGTCGAACTCGATGCCCTGGCCGATGCGGTTGGGCCCGCCGCCCAGCACCATGATCTTCTTCCTGTTGGTCGGCTCGGCCTCGCACTCGTCCTCGTAGGTCGAGTACATGTAGGCGGTGTTGGTCGCGAATTCGGCCGCGCAGGTGTCCACCCGCTTGTAGACCGGGCGCACGTCCAGCGCCTTGCGCGCTTCACGCACGGCCTTGTCGGTGGTCTTCAGCAGCTTGGCCAGGCGGCGGTCGGAGAAGCCCTTGCGCTTGAGCGCGCGCATCGTGGCGGCATCGATGGCGGCCAACGCCTGGTCGCCCTTTTCCGCAGCCAGCTTGTCCAGGTCGAGCTCGATCTTGACGATCTCCTCGATCTGCACCAAGAACCACTTGTCGATCTTGGTGAGGTCGTAGACCTCGTCGACGGTGAGGCCCATGCCGAAGGCGTCGCCCACGTACCAGATGCGCTCGGGACCGGGCGAGCCCAGTTCCTTTTCCAGCACCTCGCGGTCCTCGGTCTTCTGGTTGAGGCCGTCGACGCCCACTTCCAGGCCGCGCAGCGCCTTCTGGAAGCTTTCCTGGAAGGTACGGCCCATGGCCATCACCTCGCCCACCGACTTCATCTGCGTGGTGAGGCGGTCGTCCGCGTCCTTGAATTTCTCGAAGGCGAAACGCGGGATCTTGGTGACGACGTAGTCGATCGAAGGCTCGAACGAGGCCGGGGTCGCGCCGCCGGTGATCTCGTTGCGCAGTTCATCGAGCGTGTAGCCCACGGCCAGCTTGGCCGCGACCTTGGCGATCGGGAAGCCGGTGGCCTTGGAGGCCAGCGCCGAGGAACGCGACACGCGCGGGTTCATCTCGATGACGATCATGCGACCGTCCTTCGGGTTGATCGAGAACTGCACGTTGGAGCCGCCGGTGTCGACGCCGATCTCGCGCAGCACCGCCAGCGAGGCGTTGCGCATGATCTGGTATTCCTTGTCGGTCAGCGTCTGGGCCGGCGCGACGGTGATCGAGTCGCCGGTGTGCACGCCCATCGGGTCCAGGTTCTCGATCGAGCAGACGATGATGCAGTTGTCCTTCTTGTCGCGGACCACTTCCATCTCGTACTCTTTCCATCCCAGCAGCGATTCCTCGATCAGCAGTTCGCTGGTCGGCGAGGCTTCCAGGCCGCGCTTGCAGATGGTCTCGAATTCCTCCGGGTTGTAGGCGATGCCGCCGCCGGTGCCGCCGAGCGTGAAGCTGGGACGGATCACGGTGGGGAAGCCGACGCTCTTCTGCACGGCCCAGGCGTCATCCATCGTGTGGGCGATGCCGGAACGCGCCGAGCCCAGGCCGATGCGCGTCATCGCGTCCTTGAACTTCAGGCGGTCCTCGGCCTTGTCGATCGATTCCGGCGTGGCGCCGATCAGCTCGATGGCCTTGTTGGTGGCCGCGCCCTTGTACTTGTGCAGCACGCCCTGGCGCCACAGGTCCAGCGCGCAGTTCAGCGCCGTCTGGCCGCCCATGGTCGGCAGGATCGCGTCGGGCCTTTCCTTGGCGATGATCTTCTCGACCGTCTGCCAGGTGATGGGCTCGATGTAGGTGACGTCGGCGGTCGCCGGGTCCGTCATGATCGTCGCCGGGTTGGAGTTGATCAGGATGACCTTGTAGCCCTCCTCGCGCAGCGCCTTGCAGGCCTGCACGCCGGAGTAGTCGAACTCGCAGGCCTGGCCGATGATGATCGGGCCGGCGCCGATGATGAGGATGCTCTGGATGTCTGAACGCTTGGGCATATGTTTTAGGTGCTAGGTGCTGGAGGCTAGAGGCTAGGGAGCGAGCTTCTCTTCCAGCCGCTGCTGGAGGGAACGGAGCATCTTTCCAAGCTCATCTGCCTGGGCAACCAGGTCCTCGATGGAAGTTGTTCGAACGGAATACAAACGCGCGGCCAGCTCAATCAGGGTCTCCACTTCGGCAAGCGACCCGCTGGCAATCGATAGAAATCTCAAGTAGTCCTTGGTGGACGAACGCTGATGCCCTTCGGCGATATTGGCCGGGACTGAAACTGCCGCCCGGCGCATCTGGGATATGAGGCCAAACCGTTCGTCAGCGGGCAATTCAGTCGAGAGGCGATACACCAGGGAAGTCAGATCCATGCCACGTTGCCAAACGAGCAGGTCCCTATAGCTTCTGATCTGCATTTCCCTAGCCTCCAGCCTCTAGCCTCTAGCCTCTAGCCTCTAGCCCCTCTTGTTCTGGTCCATCAGGCCGGTGAACCGGTCGAAGAGGTAGCCAATGTCGTGCGGGCCTGGGGATGCCTCCGGATGGCCCTGGAAGCAGAAGGCCGGCTTGTCGGTGCGGGCCAGGCCTTGCAGCGTGCCGTCGAACAGCGACACGTGCGTCGCCCGCAGGTTCGCCGGCAGCGTCTTCTCGTCCACCGCGAAGCCGTGGTTCTGGCTGGTGATCGAGACCTGGCCGGAGTCGAGGTCCTTCACGGGATGGTTGGCGCCGTGGTGGCCGAACTTCATCTTGAAGGTCTTGGCGCCGGAAGCCAGCGCCATGATCTGGTGGCCCAGGCAGATGCCGAAGGTGGGGTAACCGTCCTCGATCAGCTCGCGCGTGGCGGCGATCGCGTAGTCGCAGGGTTCCGGGTCGCCGGGGCCGTTGGAGAGGAACACGCCATCGGGCTTGAGCTTCTTCACTTCGGCCGCGGGCGTCTTGGCGGGAACGACCGTCACCTTGCAGCCGCGCTCGGCCAGCATGCGCAGGATGTTCTGCTTCACACCGTAGTCGAAGGCCACCACGTGGTACTTGGCGTTCTCGAGCTTGCCGTAGCCGGTGCCCAGCTGCCACTCGGTCTGGTCCCAGTCGTAGGACTTCTTCACCGTGACGTCCTGCGCCAGGTCGAGGCCGGCCATCGAATGCACGGCGCGCGCCTTGGCAACCGCCTCGTCGACCAGCGCCGGCGTGACTTCCTGGCCTTCCTTCAGGCCGACCAGGCAGCCGTTCTGCGCGCCCTTGGTGCGCAGCAGGCGGGTGAGCTTGCGGGTGTCGATGTTGGCGATGCCCACCGTCTTCTCGCGCTGCAGGTATTGCTGCAGGGTCATGTCGGCGCGGAAGCTGGAGGCAATGAGCGGCAGGTCGCGGATCACCAGGCCGGCGGCGTGGATGCGGGTCGCCTCGACGTCCTCGGCGTTCACGCCGTAGTTGCCGATGTGCGGATAGGTGAGCGTGACGATCTGCTGGCGGTAGCTCGGGTCGGTCAGGATTTCCTGGTAGCCGGTGAGCGACGTGTTGAACACGACCTCGCCGGTGGTGGATCCTGCGGCGCCGATCGAGTTGCCGATAAAGACCGTGCCGTCTGCGAGCGCCAGGATGGCGGGCGGGAAAGCGCCTTGGAGCGACGAAAGCACTGGGTTCTCCGATATGGATTCGGGTACGCCCAGCACGATCAAGAGGAACTCTCGATGTTGCTTTTGTCGGAGGGGAGTGCTGAAAGCGCTAGGGCGTACGCGGGGGTTTGCGGGAAAGCCTCTGATTATAGCCCGGCCACTGGGCCGGCTGCTCGGCCGCAGCGCATCGCCCGAGGCGGAGCGGCGGGGAAAGCCCTACACTCGGTTTTCCACCGGGTCGGCTTCCCTAGTGCCTCTAGCCGATGGGCAGCAGCCCGCCCGGTTCGCAGACGCACCGCAGTACGAGGTGCCGTCATGCAACTCTCCGCCTACATCAAGCCGATCGTCATGCGCCGCTTCGTGGCGCGCCCGCCGGCCCGCCCACGGCTGGCCGAGTTCATCCGCTCCCATTCCACCGAGATCCTGCTGGCCTGGGACGAGTTCGCGGCCACCGTCACCCACGAGGGCCGGACGCTGGACCCGGCCGCCTTGCGCGACCATGCGGCCCAGATCCTGTCTGCCATCGCGGACGACCTGGGCCGGCCGCAGACCTCCGACGAGCAGGACGCGAAAGGCAAGGGCCGGGCGCCGCGCGGCGCGGTGCTCACGGCCGCCGAAACGCACGCCGACTTCCGCATGATCGCCGGCTTCGCGGTCGACGCCATGATCACCGAGTACCGGGCCCTGCGCGCCAGCGTGCTGAAGATCTGGGCCCGGGCCGGCGGCGGCACCCGGGCCGACGACCTGACGGACCTGACCCGCTTCAACGAGGCAATCGACCAGTCGATCGCCGAGTCCGTGGGCCGCTACACGCGCCAGACGAGCACGTCCACCGACCTGTTCATCGGCATCCTGGGCCACGACATCCGCAATCCCCTCGGGACCATCCTGAACAGCGCCGAAGTACTGGTGCGCTCCGGCAGGCTGGAAGCGGCGGCCGCCGCGCCCATCAAGAACGCGGCCATCCGCATCCAGGGGATCATCGAGCAGGTCGTCGACTTCACCCGGGCCCAGGCCGACGGGCTGATGCCCATCACGCGCGTGCCGGGCGACCTGGCCGTCCAGCTGGCCAAGATCGTGCAGGAGACGCAGGTGCACCATCCCGACCGCAAGGTGATGCTGGCGGGCAGCGGCGACTTCGCCGGCAGCTGGGACGAAGGCCGCATGGGGCAGCTGCTGTCCAACCTGCTCGGCAACGCGCTCGTCTACGGCGCGCGGGACAGCACGGTCACCGTGACCATGAGTTCCAGCGCGTCCGAAGCCCGCTTCGCGGTGCACAACCACGGCGACGCCATTCCGATGAGCGAGCGCGAGCGCATCTTCCAGCCGCTGGAACGCGGCATGCAGCAGCACCTGGCCGGTGAGCGGCGCGCCACCGGGGGCCTCGGCCTGGGCCTCTACATCTGCCGCGAGATCGTGCGCGCCCACGGCGGCACGCTGGAGCTGGAATCGAGCCAGGCCGAAGGCACCACGTTTTCGGTGACCTTGCCCCGCGCGCCTGCCTAGGCGCGCGCCGCCGCGCTGGCGTGCAGGCAGATCGCCGCCGCCGCCGCCACGTTCAACGACTCCTCGCCGCCCGGCTGGATGATGCGCACGTGCCCCGCGGCGCGCGCGGCCAGGGCCGCACTGACGCCCTGCCCTTCGTGGCCGAACACCCAGCCGCAAGGCCAGGGCAGCTTCGCCTGGTGCAGGAAGTCGCCCTGGTGCGAACTGGTCGCCAGCAGCGGCACCTGCAAGGCCGCAAGCGCCGCGGCCTCCAGTCCTTCGACCAGGTGCAGTCCGAAATGCGCGCCCATGCCGGCGCGCAGCACCTTGGGGCTCCACAGCGCCGCCGTGCCTTTCAGGGCCAGCACCTGGCGAAAGCCGAAGGCGGCCGCGCTGCGCAGGATGGCGCCAACGTTGCCGGCGTCCTGCACGCCATCGAGCACCACGCTGGCATCGCCAGGCTGCAGCGCCGGCGCGGGCGGCAGCGGCAGCAGGAAGGCCATGCGCGCCGGGGACTCCAGGCTGCTCAGCTGGCCGAACAGGGCGTCATCGACGACCACCACCTTGCCGATGGCATCCGGCCACTGCGCCGAGGTCGCCGACCAGTACGACGCCTGGAACACCGCGTGCGAAGGCTGCTGCCCGCGCTGCAGCGCCGCCCGGCACAGGTGGTCGCCCTCCAGCCAGACGCGGCCCTGCTTGCGGTACGCGGTGTTGTCGTGCGCGAGGCGGTGCAGCTCCTTCAGGAGCGCGTTCTCGCGGGAAGAGATCGTTTGCGGACCGGAGGTCACTGGACTTGCACGCTCACCAACGCGCCCTCGGCCGTGGTGAAGGTGGCCGCCACCGGGCTGAAATGCCGCCGGTGGTGGACGCAGGGCCCGTGCACGCGCAGGGCCTCCAGGTGCTCCGGCGTGCCGTAGCCCTTGTGCGTGGCAAAGCCGTACTGCGGGTACTGCTCGTGCAGCTGCGCCAGCATGCGGTCGCGCGTGACCTTGGCGATGATCGAAGCCGCCGAGATCGACTTGACCTTGGCGTCGCCCCCGACGATGGCTTCGGACAGCACGTCCAGCGTAGGCAGGCGATTGCCGTCCACCAGCACCTTGATCGGCTTGAGCCGCAAGCCCTCGACGGCGCGGCGCATCGCCAGCATGGTGGCGTGCAGGATGTTCAGGGTGTCGATTTCCTCGACGCTGGCCTCGCCCACCGCGCAGCACAGGGCCTTTTCGCGGATGGTGTCGTACAGGCGCTCCCGTGCCAGGGCGGTCAGCACCTTGGAATCGGCCAGGCCGCGAATGCGCTTGGTGTCGTCGAGGATCACCGCGGCGGCGACCACCGGGCCGGCCAGCGGCCCGCGTCCGGCTTCGTCGACGCCCGCCATCAAGCCGACGGGATCCCAGTCCAGCCGCTTCTGTGCGGGCTTGCTACGGGCGGGCGAGGACTTTTTCGATGGCATCGGCGGCAAGGGTCGGCGTGTCGCGCAGGAGCTGGGCATGCAGCCCGCGGAAAGTCTCCTGCACGGTGCGCATTCTCTCAGGGCTCGCGAGCCAATCCAACACCGCCCCAGCCAGCAGGTCGGGCTTTGCGTTGGACTGCAGCAACTCCGGCACGACGAAATCGCCGGCCAGGATGTTGGGCAGGCCCACCCAGGGCTGCAGGTGGCGCGGCTTCATCAGCGCGTAGGTCAGCCAGTGCGTGTGGTACGCGATCACCATCGGCCGCTTGAAAAGCGCGGCCTCCAGGGTGGCGGTGCCGCTCGCCACCAGGGTCACGTCACACGCGGCCAGCACCGCATGCGACTGGCCGGTGACGATCTTCAGGTTGCGCACCGGCGTGCAGCGTTGCGCGATCTCGCCGATGCGCGCCTGCAGCGCCGGCATGGCCGGCAGCACGAACCAGGCTTGCGGCTTCTGCTGCTGCATCAGCGCCGCCGCTTCCAGGAAGCGCGGGGTCATGGCCTCGATCTCGGACGCGCGGCTGCCGGGCAGCAAGGCGATCACCTCGCCCTGCTCCGGCAAGCCCAGCGCGGCGCGGGCGGCCGCCTGGTCCGGCTCCATGGGGATCACCTGCGCCAGCGGATGGCCGACATAGGTCGCCTCCACGCCATGGCGCGCCAGCAGTTCTGGCTCGAAGGGAAAGATGCACAGCACGTGGTCGCAGCTGCGCTTCAACTTCTCCACGCGCTTCATGCGCCACGCCCAGATCGACGGGCAGACGAAGTGCACGGTCTTGATGCCCGCCGTGCGCAGGTCCTGCTCCAGGGCCAGGTTGAAGTCCGGGGCGTCGACGCCGATGAAGAGATCGGGCTTGTCCTTCAGCAGGCGTTCGCGCAGCTGGTCGCGGATGCCGACGATCTCGCGGTAGTGGCGCAGCACCTCGGCGTAGCCGCGCACGGCCAGCTTCTCGTAGGGCCACCAGGGCTCGAAGCCGTGGCGCGCCATCTGGGGGCCGCCGATGCCGCCCGACTGCAGGCCGGCCCAGCGCTGGCGCATGCCTTGCAGCAGCAGGCCGGCCAGCAGGTCGCCGGAGGCCTCGCCGGCGACCAGCGCCGCGCGAGGCGTGCCAGGGGTGCTCACCGCGCGATGCCGCGGGTGGCGGCGGCCAGGAAGCCGCTCATGAGGGCGACGTCGCCGGCGGCTTCGGGCGCCTGCTGCGCCAGCGCCTCGATGGCGGCGCGCGCGTCGTCCAGCGTGCGGCCTTCGCGGTACAGCAGCTTGTGCATCTGCTTCACGGCGGCGATGCGCGCGGCGGAGAAATCGCGGCGCTTCAGGCCGGTGGCATTGAAGCCGCGCACCGCCATCGGATTGCCGTCCACCAGCATGAAGGGCGGCACGTCCTGCGACACCGCGCTGGCGAAGCCGATCATCACGTGCGCGCCGACCTTCACGAACTGGTGGATGCCCACCAGGCCGCCGATGGTGACCCAGTCGCCGATCTCGATGTGGCCCGCGAGCGTGGAGTTGTTGGCCATCGTCACGTTGCTGCCCACCACGCAGTCGTGCGCGACGTGGCAGTACGCCATGATCCAGTTGTCGTTGCCGATGCGGGTGACGGCCTTGTCCTGCACCGTGCCCACCTGCAGGGTGCAGAACTCGCGGATGGTGTTGCGGTCGCCGATCACCAGCTCGGTGGGCTCGCCCTTGTACTTCTTGTCCTGGTTCGCCGCGCCTATCGAGTTGAACTGGAAGATGCGGTTGTCGCGGCCAATGGTCGTGTGGCCCTCCAGCACCACGTGCGGCCCCACCGTCGTGCCGGCGCCGATCCTGACGTCCGGCCCGACCACCGAATAGGCGCCGACGCTCACGCTGGCATCGAGCTGCGCCTTGGGGTCGACGATCGCGCTGGGATGGATGCTCGCCATGCCGGACGGGAAGCTCAGGCGACGCTGCGCATCGTGCACATCAGGTCGGCCTCGCAGGCGACCTCGTCGCCCACGCTGGCCTTGGCGGTGAACTTGTAGATGCCCGCGCGCGCGCGATCCAGCGTGACCTCCAGCGTCAGCTGGTCGCCCGGCTCCACCGGCCGCTTGAAGCGCGCGTTGTCGATGCCCACGAAATAGATCACCGAGTTCTCGTCGAGGCCCGTTCCCACGGCGGAGAAGGCCAGCAGCGCGGCGGCCTGGGCCAGCGCCTCCAGCATCAGCACGCCCGGCATCACCGGCCGGTGCGGGAAGTGGCCGACGAAATACGGCTCGTTGATGGTGACGTTCTTCAGCGCCTTGATGGTCTTGGCGTCCATCGCCAGCACGCGGTCGACCAGCAGGATCGGGTAGCGGTGCGGGAGCTTCTTGAGGATCTGATGGATGTCCATCACGTTGTTCGGCGTCGTCATGATTTTTTTTCCAGGGCCTTGATGCGGTCGCGCAGCGCGGACAGCTGCTTGAGCGCCGCGGCATTCTTTTCCCAGGACGCATTGTCGTCCATGGGGAACACGCCGGTGTACATGCCAGGCTTCTGGATCGAGCGGGAAATGAAGGTGCCGGTGGAGACGAAGGTGCCGTCGGCGATGCTGATGTGCCCCTGGATGCGGGCCGCGCCGCCGATCATGCAATTGGCGCCGATGGTCGCGCTGCCGGCGATGCCGGTGCAGGCGGCCACCGCCGTGTTGCGGCCGATGCGCACGTTGTGCGCGATCTGGATCAGGTTGTCCAGCTTCACGCCGTCCTCGATCACGGTGTCGGCCAGCGCGCCGCGGTCGATGCAGGTGTTGGCGCCGATCTCGACGTCGTTGCCGATGGAAACTGCGCCGAGCTGCTCGATCTTCTCGTAGCCGCCGCCCTTCACGGGCGCGAAGCCGAAGCCGTCGGCGCCGATCACGACGCCCGGGTGCACGATGCAGCGCTCGCCGATCACGCAGCGCTCGCCGATGTGCACGCGCGCCTTCAGCTCGGTGCCGCGGCCGATGCGCGCGCCCCGCTCCACCACGCACAGCGGCCCGATGCGCACGCCCTCTTCCAGCACCGCCTCGGTGTCGACGACGGCGCTGGGGTGGATCGCGGGCCCGCTCGGCGCGGGCAACGACTTCTTCCACAGCTGCGTGACGCGGGCGAAGTAGAGGTAGGGATCCGGGGTGACGATGCAGCTGCCGCGCGCCTGCGCCGCCTCGCGCATGTCGGGCGCGACGATGACGCAGCCCGCGCGCGTGGTCTCCAGCTGCTGCCGGTAGCGCGGATTGGCCAGGAAGCTCAGGTCGAACGGGCTCGCGCTTTCCAGCGGCGCCAGGCCTTCGATCATGAGGGTGCCGTCTCCCTGGAGCTCGCCGCCGAGCGCCTGGACGATGGCCGCGAGTTGCAGCGCCACGGCGGCCGCCTATCTGACGGCGTTGAGCGCCTTGATCACCTTGTCGGTGATGTCGTGCTTGGGATTGATGTAGACGGCTTCCTGCAGGATCAGGTCGTACTTCTCCTGCTCGGCCACCTGCTTGACGACGCGGTTGGCGCGGTCGAGCACCGCCTGCAGTTCCTCGTTCTTGCGGGCGTTGAGGTCTTCCTGGAATTCGCGGCGCTTGCGCTGGAACTCGCGGTCCTGGTCGATCAGCGCCTTCTGGCGCGACCCGCGCTGGCTTTCGGCCAGCGTGGGCGCCTCGCGCTCGAACTTGTCCGAGGCGGACTTGAGCGCGGTGCCCAGGTCGTTCAGGTCCTTCTCGCGGCGCGCGAACTCCTGCTCCAGCTTGGCCTGGGCGGCCTTGGCCGAATTCGCCTCGCGGAAGATGCGGTCGGTGTTGACGAACCCCACGCGGAAATCCTCGGCCTGTGCCTGGCCACCCAGGGCGAGCGCGCCCAGCAGCAGCAGGCAGTAGCGGGACAAGGTCTTCATCAGAAGGAGGTTCCGATCTGGAATTGCAATTTCTGGATTCTATCGCCAGGCTGCGTGCGCAACGGCTTGGCGAATGCCACCCGCAGCGGCCCGATGGGGGACAGCCAGGACAGGCCCACGCCCGCCGAGGCGCGCAGGTCCGGAATCGAGAACTTCTCGTTCTCGGCGTAGACGTTGCCGATGTCGACGAAGCCGAACATCCGCAGCGACCGGTCGTTGCCGGCGCCCGGGAACGGGGTGAGCACTTCCGTGTTCAAGGTGAGCTTCTTGGCGCCGCCGATGGAGGAGCCGGTCACGTCGCGCGGGCCCAGGGTGCCCTGGTCGAAGCCGCGCACCGAGCCCAGGCCGCCCGAATAGAAGTTCTTGAACACCGGGAACGGCCGGCCGGCAAAGCCCGTGCCGTAGCCGATCTCGCCGTTGAAGGCCAGCGTGAAGCGGCCCCCCAGCGGGACGTACTGCTGATACTGGTAGTTGCCGCGGAAATAACGCGTGTCGGCGGCGACGCCGAGCTCCATGGCCAGGCGCTGGTAGCGGCCGCGCGAAGGCGCGATCGTGCTGTCGCGGTCGTCGCGCGACCAGCCCACCGACAGCGGCACCGAATAGCTGGTGTAGCCGAACTCCTCGGCATAGGCCAGGTAGGCCGCCGGGATGTTGGTACCGGGCTTGATCTGCGTGCGCTCCATGCTGGCGCCGAAGAACACCGTGTCCGCCTCGCTGAACGGCACGCCGAAGCGGATGCCGGCGCCGGAGGTCACCAGCTGGTAGTTGCCGCCCTGGTCGTCGTACGGACGCGAGGCGCGGTGGTAGATGTCTATGGTGCGCGAGATGCCGTCCGGCGTGAAGTACGGGTTGGACGTGGTGAAGGCCAGCGTGCGGTTGTACTTGCTGGTGTTCACCTCGACGCCCAGGTAGTTGCCCGAGCCGAAGGCGTTCTCCTGCTTGACCGAGAACGACAGCGCCAGCTTCTCGGCGCTGGAGAAGCCCGCGCCCAGCTGCAGCGAACCGGTGGGACGCTCGGTCACGGCGACGTTCAGGTCCACCTGGTCGGGCGCGCCCGGCACGTCGGTGGTCTCGACGTTGACGTCCTTGAAGAAGTTCAGGCGGTCGACGCGGTCGCGCGAGCGCTTGATCTTGTCGGCGTCGTACCAGCTCGACTCGAACTGGCGGAACTCGCGGCGGATCACTTCGTCGCGCGTGCGGGTGTTGCCCGCGATGTTGATGCGGCGCACGTAGGCGCGGCGCGACGGGTCGGCGGCCAGCACGAAGAACACGCGGTTGTTGGCGCGGTCGATCTCCGGCTTGGCTTCGACCTGGGCGAACGCATAGCCGAAGTTGCCGAAGTAGTCGGTGAAGGCCTTGGTGGTCTCGCTCACCTGGTCGGCGTTGTAGGGTTCGCCGGCGCGGATGCGCACCAGCGACTTGAAGTCGTCTTCCTTGCCGAGATAGTCGCCTTCCAGCCGCACGCCCGAGACGACGTAGCGGTCGCCCTCGGTCACGTTGACGGTGATGGTGATCTCCTGCTTGTCCGGCGAGATCGCGACCTGGGTCGAATCGATGCGGAATTCCAGGAAGCCGCGGCGCAGGTAATAGGACTTCAGCGACTCGAGGTCGGCGTTGAGCTTGGTGCGCGAGTAGCGGTCGGACTTGGTGTACCAGGAGAGCCAGCCGCCGGTGTCCAGGTCGAACAGGCCCTTGAGGTCCTTCTCCGGGAAGGCCTGGTTGCCGACGATGCGGATGTCCTTGATGCGGGCCGGCTCGCCTTCGGTGACGGTGAAGGTGAGGTTGACGCGGTTGCGGTCCACCGGCGTCACCGTGGTGACGACGTCCGCGCCGTACAGGCTGCGGTTGATGTACTGGCGCTTGAGTTCCTGCTCGGCGCGGTCGGCCAGCGCCTGGTCGAAGGGCCGGCCTTCGGTCAGGCCGATTTCCTTCAGCGCCTTCTTCATCGTGTCCTTGTCGAACTCCTTGGTGCCGACGAAGTCCACTTCGTTGACCGTGGGGCGCTCTTCCACCACGACCACCAGCACGTCGCCGTTGACCTCGACGCGCACGTCCTTGAACACGCCCAATGCGAAGAGGGCCCGGATCGCTGCCGAGCCCTTCTCGTCGTTGTACTGGTCGCCCACGCGGAAGGGCAGCGACGCGAACACCGTGCCGGGCTCCACGCGCTGCAGGCCCTCGATGCGGATGTCGCGCACGGTGAACGGGTCCACCGCCCAGGCGTTGGCCGCGAAGGCCATGGCCACCATGGCCGAAACGGTACGCACGCGAAAGCGCTTGAATTGTTGTTTCATCGAAATCAGGGTGGCGCCGGCGGGCCCGCGCGGCTGCAGCTGCTTGTTCAGTTTCTTAGCCAAAGAGCCGGGTGACGTCGTTGAATAGCGCTATCGACATCATCACCAGCAACACCGCAACGCCTCCGCGCTGCAGGCGCTCCATCCAGGCGTCGGAGATGCTCCGTCCCGTGATGGCCTCCCAAAGATAATACATCAGGTGCCCACCGTCCAAGACGGGCAGCGGCAGCAGGTTCAGCACGCCGAGGCTGACGCTGATGAGGGCCAGGAACAGCAGGTACTGGGTCAGGCCGAGGCTGGCGGACTTGCCGGCGTAGTCGGCGATGGTCAGCGGACCGCTCAGGTTCTTCAGCGAGGCCTGGCCGATGACCATGCGGCCCATCATGCGCAGCGTCAGCGCCGAGACTTCCCAGGTGCGGGTCATGCCCTTCCACAGGCCTTCGAACACGCCGTAGCGCACCGTCACCATGGCCGGCGGCGCGCCGACGTAGGCGCCGATGCGGCCATAGGCGGGAACGCCGCCCTCGGCGACCGCATCCGGCGTGACGGGGATGTCCAGCAGCCGGCCCTGGCGTTCGACCTGCCAGGTGGCGGCGACGCCCTTGCCGGCCTGCACCTGGCCGCGGATCCAGTCGCGCAGCTGCTGGCCGTCGGCAATGGGCTGGCCGCCGGCGCTGCGCACCACGTCGCCCTTCTGCAGGCCGGAGCGCTGGGCGGCGCCGCCGGCCATCACGTCGCCGATCTGCGCCGGGGTCCAGGGCGACAGCACGCCCACCTTGCGCAGCAGCTGCGCATCGGCGTCCTTGGCCTCCAGGCGCGACAGGCGCAGGACGGTCTCGCGTTCGCCGCCGGGGCTGCGCCGGTCCAGCACCAGCCGCACGTCGCGGCCGTCGAGCGCGCCGCGCGTGAGCAGCCAGCGCACTTCCTCGAAGGAGCGCACGTCCTCGATCTCATCGCCCTCGAAGCCGGCGCGCACCACGCGCTCGCCGCCGCGCAGGCCGGCGTCGGCCGCCACCGAGCCCGCGACCGGGCTGCCCAGCACAGGCTGCGGCTCCTGCACGCCCAGCCAGTTGACGGCGGAATAGAGCAGGACGGCGAGGACCAGGTTGGCCGCGGGACCGGCCGCGACGATGGCCGCGCGCGATTTCAGAGGCTGGGTGTTGAAGGCGCGGGCGCGTTCGGCCGGATCGACCGGGCCTTCGCGCTCGTCCAGCATTTTCACGTAGCCGCCCAGCGGGAAGGCGCCGATCACGAACTCGGTGTCCTGCCCCGGCCGCGGCTTGCGCGGCTTCCAGCTGTAAAGCGTCTTGCCGAAGCCGATCGAGAAGCGCAGCACCCGCACGTTGCAGGCCACGGCCACGCGGTAGTGGCCGTATTCGTGCACCGCGATCAGCAGGCCGAGCGCGACGATGAAGGCGATGACGGTCAACATCGGGGATCCAGTCAGGGAGTCAGGCGGGCGATGGCCTGCCGCGCCGCCGCGCGCGCCTGCGCGTCGATGGCCAGCAGGTCGCCCAGCGATGCCGGCTTGGACGGCGTGACCGCCGCCAAAGTTTCCAGGTTTACCTGGTGGATCTGGTCGAAGCGGACGCGCCGCTCCAGGAAGCCCGCCACGGCCTCCTCGTTGGCCGCGTTCAGCACCGCTGTGGTCCCGGGCGCGGCGTTCAGGCTGTCCCAGGCCAGCTGCAGGCCGGGAAAGCGCTCGCGGTGGCCGCGCGTGTCGAACGATTCGAAGGTCATGTCCGCCAGCGCCGTGAAGTCCAGCGCCTGCGCGCCGGAGGCCACGCGCTCCGGCCAGGCCAGGCCGTAGGCGATGGGCACGCGCATGTCGGGCGTGCCCAGCTGCGCCACCACCGAGGTGTCGCGGTACTGCACCATCGAATGGATCACGCTCTGGGGGTGGATCACCACCTCGAGCCGGCCGGGCTCCAGGCCGAACAGCCAGCGCGCCTCGATCACTTCGAGCGCCTTGTTCATCATGGTCGCGGAGTCGACCGAGATCTTGCGGCCCATCACCCAGTTGGGATGCGCGCAGGCCTGCTCCGGCGTCACCTCGCGCAAGGTGCGCGGGTCGCGCGCACGGAAGGGTCCGCCCGACGCGGTGAGGATGATCTTCTCGACCCGGTCGTTCCAGGTGGCCGGGTCCTCCGGCAGCGACTGGAAGATCGCCGAGTGCTCGCTGTCGATCGGCAGCAGGCGGGCGCCGCCTTCGCGCACCGCGGCCAGGAACAGCTCGCCGCCCACGACCAGGGCTTCCTTGTTGGCCAGCAGCAGCTTCTTGCCCGCGCGGGCAGCCGCCAGGCAAGAGGACAGGCCGGCGGCGCCGACGATGGCGGCCATCACCGCGTCGACCTCGGGATGCGAGGCGACGGTGTCGAGCGCACCGGCGCCCCATAGCACCCGCGTCTTCAATCCGCTGGATTCGATCTTCGCGGCGAGCGCACGGCCTGCCTCTTCCCGCGCCATGACGGCGAAGGCGGGGCGGAACTGCGCGCACTGCTGCAGCATCAGGTCGACCTTGGAGTCCGCGCTCAGCGCGAAGACCTCGAACTTCTCCGGGTGGCGGGAAATCACGTCCAGCGTGTTGGCGCCCACCGATCCGGTGGAGCCGAGGACGGCAATCTTCTGTTTCATCGTGCGGCCAGCGTGGCCAGCATCATCGCCAGGGGCAAGGTGGGCAGCAGTGCGTCGACGCGATCGAGCACGCCGCCATGCCCGGGCAGCAGCTGGCTGGAATCCTTGAAGCCGGCGCTGCGCTTGACGAGCGATTCGGCCAGGTCGCCGACGACGCTCATCGCGGCCAGGAACAGCGCCGCAATGACGAGAACCGGCCAGCCCATCGTGGCCAGCCGGGAGTAAAGACTCGGGACCTGCGCGTTCGTGGCGCCGTCGGCGAAAGTCCAGGCCACGGCCAGGACCACCACGCCCAGCATGCCGCCCCACACGCCTTCCCAGCTTTTCTTGGGACTGATGACGGGCGCCAGCTTGCTTTGCGTGAACTTGCCGCCGATGGCACGGCCGGCGAAGTAGGCAAAGATGTCGGCCACCCAGACCAGCACCAGGATGGAAAGCAGGAAGTTGGTGCCGATCACCCGGGCCTGCGCCATCGCCAGCCACGCGAGCGCCAGCGCGATCACGCCGCCCACCACGCGCACGCCTTGCGGCACCTTGGGCCAGCCGTCGACGCCGGAGCGCACGAGCGCGGCGCCGGCCAGCACCCAGAAGGCGCCCACCACCATCCACAGCAGCGCCGACGGGCGCGCGGTCCAGCCCAGGGCCCAGGCCAGCGCGCACAGCACCAGCGTGACGAGCCCCAGCGCGACGCTGCCGCCCTGCCCCAGGCCGTTCAGGCGGCCCCACTCCCAGCCCGCCGCCGCGATCATCACGAGCGTGATGCCGAGGAAGGGTTCGGGCGTGGACCAGAACAGCGCAGGCAGCAGGATCGCCAGCAGGACGATGGCGGTGATGACCCTTTGCTTCAGCATTGCGGCAGTTCGCGCCCTCAGGCGGCCTTGCGTTTCTTGGCGCCGCCGGGGGCGGCCACTTGCTCGGAGGTGCGGCCGAAGCGGCGCTCGCGGCCGCTGTAGTCGGCGATGGCTTCGTCGATCGCCGCAGCGTCGAACTCCGGCCACAGCTTGTCGGTGAAATACAGTTCGCTGTACGCGGCCTGCCACAGCAGGAAGTTGCTGATGCGCTTCTCGCCGCCGGTGCGGATCAGGAGGTCGGGATCGGGCACGTGGGCCAGCGCCATCGCGCGGTCCAGGCTCTGCTCGGTGATCGCTTCGCCGCGGGCGGCCAGCCCGGCGGCGGCCTGCGCGATGTCCCAGCGGCCGCCGTAGTTGAAGCAGATGTTGAAGACCAGGCGGCTGTTGCCCGCCGTCGCGGCCTCGGCCTGGGCCAGGCCGTTGCGCACCTTCTCCGACAGGCCGGAGCGCTCGCCGATGAAATGGATGCGCACGCCTTCGGACTGCAGCTGCGGCACCTCGCGCGAAAGCGCCAGCGCCAGCAGTTCCATCAGGCCCGAGACTTCCTCTGCGGGGCGGTTCCAGTTCTCGGAGGAGAAGGCGAAGACCGTCAGCACCTTGACGCCGATGTCGCCGCAATGGCGCACGCAGGCCCGCAGGGCGTCGACGCCCTTCTTGTGCCCCGCGACGCGGGGCAGGAACCGCCGCGTGGCCCAGCGGCCGTTGCCATCCATGACGATGGCGATGTGGTGCGGCAGGTTCGACACGTGGGACCGGCGGTCAGACCGCCATGATTTCCTGTTCCTTGGCCGCGACCAGGCTGTCGATCTCGTTGATGTGCCTGTCGGTCGCCTTCTGCACGTCGACTTCCGCGCGCTTCAGGTCGTCCTCGGTCGCTTCCTTGTCCTTCACCAGCTTCTTCACGTGCTCGTTGGCGTCGCGGCGCAGGTTGCGGATGGCGACCTTGGCGCTCTCGGCCTCGTGCCGCACCAGCTTGGTCATTTCCTTGCGGCGCTCCTCCGACATCGGCGGCATCGGCACGCGCAGCAGGTCGCCCATGGAGGCCGGGTTCAGGCCGAGGTCGCTCTCGCGGATGGCCTTCTCGATCTTGGCGCCCATGCCCTTCTCGAAGGGCTGCACGCCGATCGTGCGGGAATCGATCAGGTTCACGCTGGCGACCTGGCTGATCGGCATCATGGTGCCGTAGTACTCGACCTGCACGGTGTCCAGGATCTGCGGGTTGGCGCGGCCGGTGCGGATCTTGGTCAGGGTGTTCTTGAAGGCGGCGATGGACTGGTCCATCTTGGCCTGCGTCGTCTGCTTGATTTCGGGGATCGTTGCCATGGTTTCTGCTCCTCTCTCTTCTCGGGCTTCTCAGGCGTAGACCAGGGTGCCCTCGTCCTCGCCCAGCACCACGCGCTTGAGCGCGCCGTGCTTGAAGATGGAGAACACCTTGATCGGCAGCTTCTGGTCGCGGCACAGCGCGAAGGCCGTCGCATCCATGATGCCCAGGTTCTGCGCCATGGCCTGGTCGAAGCTGATGCGCGAATAGCGCTCGGCCGAGGGATCCTTGTTGGGGTCGGCGGAGTAGACGCCGTCGACCTTGGTCGCCTTGAGCACCATCTCCGCCCCGATCTCGGCGCCGCGCAGCGCGGCGGCGGTGTCGGTCGTGAAGAAGGGGTTGCCCGTGCCGGCGGCGAAGATCACCACCTTGCCTTCTTCCAGGTATTGCAGCGCCTTCGGGCGCACGTAGGGTTCGACCACCTGCTCGATGGCGATGGCGGACATCACGCGCGCCACCAGGCCCTGCTTGGTCATCGCGTCGGACAGCGCCAGCGCGTTCATCACGGTGGCGAGCATGCCCATGTAGTCGGCGGTGGCGCGGTCCATGCCGACCGAGCCGCCGGCCACGCCGCGGAAGATGTTGCCGCCGCCGATGACGATGGCCACTTCCACGCCCATGTTCACCACTTCGGCCACTTCCTCCACCATGCGCACGATGGTGGCGCGGTTGATGCCGAACGCGTCGTCCCCCATCAGGGCTTCGCCCGACAGCTTGAGCAGGATGCGCTTGTGGGCGGGCTGGCTGGGCATGTGCGGGTGTCTCCTTCGGGTGCGACGGGTGAGAGTGTAAGCTGGCTGGGGGTGGTAAAAAGCCCGCCCCGGCTGCTGGAGCCTGGACGGGCTTGGGCGGCGCGGCCTTAAGCGGCTTGCTTGGCGGCGGCGACCTGCGCGGCGACTTCGGCGGCGAAGTCGTCGGCCTTCTTCTCGATGCCTTCGCCGACCACGTACAGGGTGAAGCCCTGGATCGTGGTGTTGGCGGCCTTGAGCATCTGCTCCACGGTCTGCTTGTCGTTCTTCACGAAAGACTGGTTCAGCAGCGAGACTTCCTTCAGGTACTTCTGCACGCCGCCTTCGATGCGCTTGGCGACGATCTCGGCGGACTGCACCGGCTTGCCGGCGGCTTCGGCGGCCTTGCGGTCTTCCTCGGCCTTGCCGGTGGCGACGGCGCGTTCCTTGGCGATCAGCTCGGCGGGCACCTGGTCGGCCGACAGCGACACCGGCTTCATCGCGGCGATGTGCATCGCGACGTCCTTGGCGGCGACTTCGTCACCCGTGTACTCGACGACCACGCCGATGCGCGTGCCGTGCAGGTAGCTCACCAGCTTGTTCGCGCCTTCGAAGCGCTTGAAGCGGCGGAAGCTCATGTTCTCGCCGATCTTGCCGACCAGGCCCTTGCGCACGTCTTCCAGCGTCGGGCCGAAGCCGTCCTGGCTGTACGGCAGCGCGCCCAGCGCGGCGACGTCGGCCGGGTTGTTCTTCGCGACCAGTTCCACGGCGGCCTGGGCCAGCGCCAGGAAGCTGTCGTTCTTGGTGACGAAGTCGGTCTCGCAGTTCACTTCCAGCAGCGCGCCGGTGGTGCCGGCGATCGACGCGGTGACCACGCCTTCGGCGGTGACGCGCGACGAGGCCTTGCCGGCCTTGTTGCCCAGCTTGACGCGCAGCAGCTCCTCGGCCTTTTCCATGTCGCCGTTGGCCTCGGTCAGGGCCTTCTTGCATTCCATCATGGGCGCGTCGGTCTTCGCGCGCAGTTCGCCGACCATGCTTGCGGTGATAGCAGCCATCTCTTTACCTCTTGATCAGTTGAATCTGGGTGTGCAAAGGGGGCTCAAGAGCCCCCTTCGTCGCGGGTTGGGCCCGGTTTAGGCGGAAGCGCCTTCCTGCACTTCCACGAACTCGTCGCCGCTCTTGCCGCCTTCGGCCAGGGCGCGCTGCACGTCGGTGCCGGCGCTGGACTTGCCTTCGAGGATGGCGTCGGCCATGGCGCGCACGTACAGCGTGACGGCCTTGGCGGAGTCATCGTTGCCGGGGATCACGTAGTCGATGCCCTCGGGGGAGTGGTTGGAGTCCACCACGCCGATGATCGGGATGCCCAGCTTCTGCGCTTCGGCGACGGCGATCTTGTGGAAGCCGACGTCCACGATGAACAGGGCGTCCGGCAGGGTGTTCATGTCCTGGATGCCGCCGATGTCCTTCTCGAGCTTCTGCAGTTCGCGCTGGAACATCAGCTGCTCTTTCTTCGACATGGATTCCAGGCCGGCTTCCTGCTGGGCCTTCATGTCCTTCAGGCGCTTGAGCGAGGTCTTGACCGTCTTGAAGTTGGTCAGCATGCCGCCCAACCAGCGCTGGTTCACGAAGGGCATGCCGGCGCGCTCGGCTTCGGTGGCCATCAGGTCACGGGCCTGGCGCTTGGTGCCGACCATCAGGATGGTGCCGCGGTTGGAGGCCAGCTGCTTGGCGAACTTCGTCGCCTCGTTGAACATCGGCAACGTCTTTTCGAGGTTGATGATGTGGATCTTGTTGCGGTGGCCGAAGATGAACGGGGCCATCTTGGGGTTCCAGAAGCGGGTCTGGTGTCCGAAATGGACACCGGCTTCCAGCATTTCGCGCATGGATACAGGCATTTGAGCTCCGAAGGTTGGGTCTAAAATCCCGCCCGAAATCGCAACCTTTTTGCAGTTGCAACACCTTGAGGGGCGGAATTCGCGATTTGTTTCGCCGTCCGACGGTCCGTGCACAGTGCCCGGGCCACCCAGCAAAACCCAAAGATTCTAGCATGCCCGCCCCTCGCCTGCAGTCCGACCTCCTTGCCACCCGCACCCGCCTGCGGCAGGGCCAGGCCAGCGCCACGGATGAACTCGGCCGCGCGCGCGCAGCCAGTGCCGCGCCGCACGTGTTCCTGGCGACCCGCTTCGAGGCGGCGCAGCAGGAGGCGCGGCGTGCCGATCCAGCCTTGCCGCTGGCGGGGCTGCCGGTCTCCGTGAAGGATCTGTTCGATTGCGCCGGCGAGGTGACGGCGGCGGGCTCCACCGCGCTGGCCGATGCCGCGCCGGCCGCGGCCGATGCGCCCGCCGTGGCGCGGCTGCGGGCCGCCGGCGGGGTCGTGGTGGGCCGCACCAACATGACCGAGTTCGCCTTCTCCGGCGTCGGCATCAATCCGCATTTCGGCACGCCGGCGAATCCCTGCGATGCCGCGGTGGCACGCATCCCGGGCGGTTCGTCTTCGGGCGCTGCGGTGTCGGTGGCGAGCGGCTCGTCGTTCATCGGCCTCGGCTCCGACACCGGCGGCTCGCTGCGCATTCCCGCGGCCCTGTGCGGCATCGTCGGCTTCAAGAGCACGGCGCGCCTCGTCCCCAGCGAAGGCGCCTTTCCGCTGTCGACCACGCTGGACACCGTGGGCGCGATGACGCGCAGCGTGGGCGACACGATCCTGGCGCACGAGATCCTGGCCGCCCGCACGGTGCGGCGCGACGACAAGCCGCTGGCCGGCTACCGCCTGGCCGTGGCCACCACGCAATTGCTCGACGGGCTCGATGCGACCGTCGCCCGCGCCTTCTCCCGCACGCTGGCCGCGCTGCGCGCCGCCGGTGCCCGCATCGACGAGATCGCGCTCCACCAGATCCAGGACCTGGGCACCATCCAGGCCACCGGCGGCTTCTCCGCCGCCGAGAGCTACGCGCACCATCGCCAGTTGGTGCAGGCCAAGGGCGCGCAATACGACCCTCGGGTCCGCCAGCGCATAGAGCGCGGCGCCACGATGAAGGCCTTCGAGTACATCGAGCTGCACCAGGCGCGCAAGGCCTGGGTGGCCGCGGTCGAACAGGCGCTGGCCGGCTACGACGCCGTGCTCTCGCCGACGGTGCCCATGGTGGCGCCCGCCATCGCCGACCTCGCGCCCGGCGCGGAGCGCGACGAAGCCTTCTTCCGCACCAACGCGCTCCTGCTGCGCAACACCAGCGTGGTCAACATGCTGGACGGCTGCGCGATTTCCCTGCCCTGCCACGTGGCCGGCGAACTGCCGGTGGGCCTGATGGCCTGGCAGGGCGCGCTGCACGACGACACCCTCCTCAACCTCGCGCTGCGGATCGAAGAGCTGCTCGCCCTGCCTGCCACCCAAGAATGAAAATTGCCATCGTGGGCGCCGGGATCATCGGCGTGACCACCGCGTACGAACTGGCCGCCGACGGCCATGAAGTCACCGTGTACGAGCGCCACGGCGCCGCAGCGCTCGAAACCAGCTTCGCCAACGCCGGCGTCGTCGCGCCCGGCTACGTCACGCCCTGGGCCGCGCCCGGCATGCCGGCCAAGGTGGCGCGCTACCTGTTCAGCCGGCACGCCCCGGTGCGGGTGTGCTGGCCGCTGGCGGCGCACGAGATGCGCTGGATGCTGCGCTGGCGCAGCGCCTGCGACCTCGACACCTACGTCGCCAACCGCGCGCGGCTGCAGCGCCTGGCCTTCTACAGCCGCCAGCGCCTGCACACGCTGACCGAGGACCTGCAGCTGGAATACGACCGCAGCACCGGCTACATGGTGCTGCTGCGCTCGGACCGGGACCGCAAGATGGTGCAGCCGGGACTGCAGGTGCTGCGCGACGCCGGCGTGAAGTTCGCCGAAGTCGATGCCGACACGGCGCGGGCGCTGGAGCCCGCGCTGAATCCCGACACGGCTTTCGCCGGCGCGATCCACCTGCCGGACGACGAGGTCGGCAACTGCCGGCAGTTCGCGCTGCTGCTGAAGAACCAGGCACAGGCGCTGGGCGCGCGCTTCGAGTTCAACGCGTCGGTGGCGCCGCTCGATCCGGCGCAGCCCACGCAGCTGCGCGTGACCCTCGGCGAGAACGCGGCGCCGCAGCTGCATCGCTTCGACCAGGTCGTGATCTGCAGCGGCCTCGCTTCGGCGATGCTGCTGCGTCCGGTGGGGCTCAAGATTCCGCTGGCGGCCGTGCACGGCTACTCGATCAGCGCGCCGATCCGCGAACCGCTGAACGCGCCGCGCAGCGGCCTGATGGACGAACGCTACAAGGTCGCCATCTCGCGCCTGGGCAACCGCGTGCGCGTGGCCGGCAGCGCCGAGATCGGCGGCAATCCCACCGCCAAGCGGCCCTCGGCGATCCAGACGCTGTACAAGGTTCTGCACGACTGGTTCCCGGGCGCGGCGCAGCTGGCCAACACCGGCAGCGCGGTGCAGGAGTGGAAGGGCGCGCGGCCCATGCTGCCCGACGGGCCGCCCGTGCTGGGCGCCACCGGCGTGCCGGGCGTGTGGATCAACATCGGGCACGGCTCCAGCGGCTGGGCGCTGGCCTGCGGCAGCGCACGGGCGGTGGCGGACCTGATGGGTGCGCGGCCGGCGGAGGTGGACCTGGAAGGCCTCGGTGTGGAGCGCCTGGCCCTCTAGCCCTGTCATTCCCGCGGCGGCGGGAATCCAGCGCTTCTGCATTCGGTCGCCGCGCGCGGCGACTCCCAATGCCCTGGGTCCCCGCCTGCGCGGGGATGACGGCAGCCCCGGGCACAATCGCCCCATGCAGCGCATCGTCCCCGGCCGCGCCTGGCCCTTGCACGACGTCGCGGCGATCCGCCGCCTGGAGCAGCGCGCCGCGGCCGCCCTGCCCCCGCACACGCTGATGCAGCGCGCGGGCCTCGCCTGCGCCCGCCTGGCGCTCGCCCTCGCACCCCATGCACGCACCTTCTGGATCGCCTGCGGCCCCGGGAACAACGGCGGCGACGGCTTCGAGGCCGCACTGCACCTGCAGCAATGGGGCAAGGAGCCCGTCGTCACCTGGCTGGGCGACGAAGCCAAGGCGCCGGCGGATGCCCTTGCCTCGCTGCAGCGCGCCCGCGCGGCCGGCGTCCGCTTCGCCACCGAAGCGCCACCGGACTGGGACTTCGCGCTCGATGCGCTGCTCGGGCTGGGTGCCGCGCGCGCGCCCACGGGCGCCCTGCTGGCCCACATCGAAGCCCTCAACGCCGGCAGCGCCCGCGTGCTGGCGATCGACCTGCCTTCCGGCCTCGACGCCGATAGCGGCCGCAGCGAAGCCTGCGTGCAGGCCGCGCACACGCTCTGCCTGCTGGCACTCAAGCCCGGGCTTTTCACCGGCGGGGGACGCGATGCCGCGGGCCAGGTGTGGTTCGACGACCTGCAAGTGGCCAGCGATGCCGAAGCTTCCTCCGCCGTGCTGTCTGCAGCCCCCATGCGCCAGCCGCGCCGGCATGCCTCGCACAAGGGCAGCTACGGCGACGTCGCGGTGATCTGCGGCGCGCCCGGCATGGCCGGCGCCGCTCTGCTGGCCGCGCGCGCCGCGCTGCATCACGGAGCGGGCCGCGTCTACGCGGCGCTGCTCGATCCGCAGGCCCCGCCGCTCGACCCGGACCAGCCGGACCTGATGCTGCGCGCCTGGGACGCGCTGGACCTGCGCGCCCTGCACGTCGCCTGCGGCTGCGGCGGCGGTGACGCAGTCCGCCCCGTGCTGCCGCGGGTGTTGTCGGCGGCACGCACGCTGGTCCTCGACGCCGACGCCCTCAACGCGATCGCGGGCGATCCGCAACTGCAGGCGCTATTGCAGGCGCGCGGGCGGCGCCAGGCAGCGACCGTGCTGACGCCGCATCCGCTGGAGGCCGCGCGGCTGCTGGGGAAGAAGACAAGTGAAGTGCAGGACGACCGGCTCGCCGCCGCGCGCGAACTCGCCCTGCGCTTCGGCGCCGTCACGCTGCTCAAGGGATCGGGCACGGTGATCGCGGCGCCACAAGGCGAAGTGCGGATCAATCCGACCGGCAATGCCCGCCTGGCGATCGCGGGCACGGGCGACGTGCTGGCGGGATGGGTGGCCGCGCGCTTGGCGGCCGGGGAGCCAGCGCTCGATGCGGCCAGCCACGCGGCTTACCTGCATGGGCTGGCGGCCGACCAGTGGCCGGAAGACCAGCCCTTGACGGCGGGGTCGCTGGCGCGAACCCGCCCTGCGGGAGTCCCGGACTAACCCCGGCCCACGAAGGGCATCTTGGTGGCCATCACCGTGTGGAACAGCACGTTGGCTTCCAGCGGCAGGTTGGCCATGTACAGCAGCGACTGGCCGACGATGTCGACGTCCATCAACGGCTCCACCGCGATCTCGCCGTTGGCCTGCGGCACGCCCTTGGCCATGCGCGCGGCGAGGTCGGTGAGGGCGTTGCCGATGTCGATCTGGCCCACCGCGATGTTGTAGCGGCGGCCGTCGAGCGAGGCGGTCTTGGTGAGCCCGGTCACCGCATGCTTGGTGGCGGTGTAGGCGATCGAATGCGGCCGCGGTGCATGCGCCGAGATCGAGCCGTTGTTGATGATGCGCCCGCCCATCGGGTCCTGCGCCTTCATCACGCGGAAAGCCTGCTGGATGCCGTAGAACATGCCGTTCAGGTTGGTGTCCACCACCCGCTTCCAGTCGGCGATGGCGATGTCTTCCAGCGGCGCGGCCGCCAGGCCCATGCCGGCATTGTTGAACAGCAGGTCGACGCGGCCCCAGGCCTTCACCGCCTGCTGGAACAGCCGCTCCACTTGCGCCGGATCGGTGATGTCGGTCGACACCGGCAACGCGCGCTCGCCGGCGCCGGAGAGCTTGGCCGTTTCCTGCAGCGCGTCCTCGCGCCGCCCCGCCAGCGCCACGCGCCAGCCGTCGCGCAACAGGGCCAGAGCCGCCGCGCGCCCGATGCCGCTGCCGCCGCCGGTGACGATCGCGACCTTGCCTTCGTTCCTGCCTGCCATGTCCGTTCTCCTCGAATCCTGTCCCGTCAACGCTTCGCGCGCCGGGGCGATTTTGCCTTGGCGGCCTTCTTGGCCGCGGCGGCCTTCACCGCCGCCTGCAGCGAGGACTTCTTGTCGTCCTTGGCCGCGGCGACCTTCTTGGCCGCGCGCTTCTTGGTGGAGCTCTTCGCCGGCACGCCTTCGGTGCGGCCGTTGGCCACGCCCTTGTCCTTCATCGCGCGCGCCGTCAGCTCCTCGCCTTCGCGCACCAGGCGGAAGTCGATCTTGCGGCCGTCCAGGTCGACGCGGCTCACCTGCACCCGCAGCCGCGTGCCGATGGCGTAGCGGATGCCGGTGCGTTCGCCGCGCAATTCCTGCCGCGCCTCGTCGAACTTGAAGTACTCGCCGCCCAGCTCGGTGATGTGCACCAGGCCCTCGACATACATCGCGTCGAGCGTGACGAAGATGCCGAAGCTCGTCGCCGACGTGACCACGCCCGAATACTCCTCGCCGAGGTGGTCGCGCATGTACTTGCACTTCAGCCAGGCCTCGACGTCGCGGCTGGCCTCGTCGGCGCGGCGCTCGTTGGCGCTGCAATGGAAGCCCGCGGCTTCCCAGGCCAGCAGCTCGCGCGTGGGCGGCGGGCCTTTCTTCAGCTTCTGGTTCGGCGCGGCGACGCGCGAGGCGAGCCGGCGCGCCAGCTTCTCGTGCGCTTCGCCCGGCGTCGGCAGCGCCGGCAGCTGGTAGCGCTCCTTGTTCAGGATCGCCTTGATCACGCGGTGCACGAGCAGGTCGGGATAGCGCCGGATCGGGCTGGTGAAGTGCGTATAGGCCTCGTAGGCCAGGCCGAAGTGGCCGCTGTTGAAGGGCGAGTAGATCGCCTGCTGCATCGAACGCAGCAGCATGGTGGAGATCTGCTGCGCGTCGGGCCGATCCTTGGTGGCGAGGGCGATCTTCTGGAACTCACCCGGCGTCGGGTCGTCGCTGATCGTCATGCCCACGCCCATGGCCTTGAGGTAGCCGCGCAGGATCTCCTTCTTCTCCGGCGTCGGGCCTTCGTGCACCCGGTAGAGGCCGGGCGTTTCCGCCTGCAGGATGAAGTCGGCGGAGCAGACGTTGGCGGCCAGCATGGCCTCCTCGATCAGCTTGTGGGCGTCGTTGCGCACGCGCGGCACGATCTGCTCGATGCGGCCGTTCTCGTCGCAGATGATCTGCGTCTCGGTGGTCTCGAAGTCCACCGCGCCGCGCGCGTTGCGCGACTTCAAGAGCGCGCGGTAGACGTCGTGCAGGTTCAGGAAGTGCGGCACCAGGTCCTTGCGCCGCGTCGCTTCGGGTCCGCGCGTGTTGGCCAGGATAGCCGCCACTTCCGTATAGGTCATGCGCGCGTGGCTGTGCATCACGGCCGGATAGAACTGGTAAGCGTGCACCTCGCCGGCAGCGGTGACGAGCATGTCGCAAACCATGCAAAGCCGGTCGACCTGCGGGTTGAGCGAGCACAGGCCGTTCGATAGCTTCTCCGGCAGCATCGGGATGACCCGGCGCGGGAAATAGACGCTGGTGGCGCGGTCGTAGGCGTCGACGTCGATCGCGCTGCCGGTCTCCACGTAGTGGCTGACGTCGGCGATGGCGACCAGCAGGCGCCAGCCCTTGCCGCGGCCCACGCGGGCCGGTTCGCAGTAGACGGCGTCGTCGAAGTCGCGCGCGTCCTCGCCGTCGATGGTGACCAGCGGCACGTCGGTGAGGTCGACGCGGCCCTTGCGGTCCTTCGGGCCGACCTTGTCCGGCAGCGAGCGGGCCTGCGCGATGCAGGATTCGGAGAATTCGTGCGGCACGCCGTACTTGCGCACCGCGATCTCGATCTCCATGCCGGGGTCGTCGATCTCGCCCAGCACTTCCTTCACCCGGCCCACGGGCTGGCCGTACAGCGAGGGCGGCTCGGTCAGTTCGACCACCACCACCTGGCCCGACTTGGCGAGGCCGGTGGCGCCCTTGGGAATCAGCACGTCCTGGCCGTAGCGCTTGTCTTCGGGGGCGACGAGCCAGACGCCGCTTTCGTGCAGCAGCCGGCCGATGATGGGATGCGGCGGGCGTTCGACGATCTCGACGACGCGGCCTTCGGCGCGGCCCTTGCGGTCGTGGCGCACGATGCGCGCCTTGACGCGATCGCGGTGCAGCACCGCGCGCATTTCGTTGGGAGGCAGGTAGATGTCGGCTTCGCCGTCGTCGCGCACCACGTAGCCGTGGCCGTCGCGGTGTCCCTGGATCACGCCCTCGATTTCATCGAGGAGTCCGGTGTTCTGTCGGTCTATGTTTTTGATATACAATCTTGCTTTTCCTGAAATGCCCAGGTGGCGGAATTGGTAGACGCACTAGTTTCAGGTACTAGCGGGTAACTCCGTGGAGGTTCGAGTCCTCTCCTGGGCACCAAACGGTCGGTTCTTCCGACCAGCGAATGATAAAGCCGGCAGACGCCGGCTTTGTTGTTTTTGCGAAGGTTTTCTCAGATGGGTTCGGCCACCAGGTCGTGCCCGTCGGTGCCGACGATGCGCGCCTTGGTGAACTCGCCCACCGCCAGCCGCTTGCTGATCTTCTGCGGCGGCAGCAGCTTCACGGTGCCGTCGATCTCCGGCGCGTCGGCATAGGAACGGCCGACGCCGCCCTTCCTGCCCAACGCGGGCGCCGAATCCACGAGCACCTGCATGGTCGCGCCGATGCGGCGCTTGAGTTTCTCCGCCGACACTTCCTCGGCCACTGCCATGAAGCGCGCGCGGCGCTCCTCGCGCACTTCCTGCGGCAGCATGCCGGGAATCTCGTTGGCGGCGGCGCCCTCCACCGGGCTGTACGCGAAGCAGCCGGCGCGGTCGATCTTCGCCTCGCGCAGGAAGTCCAGCAGGTGCTGGAACTCTTCTTCCGTCTCGCCGGGGAAGCCGGCAATGAAGGTGCTGCGGATCACCAGCTCGGGGCAGATCTCGCGCCAGCGCGCGATGCGCTCCAGGTTCTTCTCGCCGCTCGCGGGGCGCTTCATGCGGCGCAGCACGTCGGGGTGGCTGTGCTGGAACGGCACGTCCAGGTAAGGCAGCACCTTGCCTTCGGCCATCAGCGGAATCACGTCGTCGACGCTCGGGTACGGATACACGTAGTGCAGGCGCACCCAGGCGCCGTAGGGCTCGGCCATCTTGCCCAGCTCCTGCACCAGGTCCAGCATGCGCGTCTTCACCGGGCGGCCGTCGAAGAAGCCGGTGCGGTACTTGACGTCGACGCCGTAGGCGGAAGTGTCCTGGCTGATCACCAGCAGCTCCTTCACGCCGCCTTCGAACAGCGCGCGGGCTTCCTTCAGCACGTCGCCGACCGGGCGGCTCACCAGGTCGCCGCGCATCGAGGGAATGATGCAGAAGGTGCAGCGGTGGTTGCAGCCCTCGCTGATCTTGAGGTACGCGTAGTGCTTCGGCGTGAGCTTGATGCCCGCGGCGGGCACCAGGTCGATGAAGGGATCGTGCGGCTTGGGCAGGTGCGCGTGCACCGCGTCCATCACTTCCTGCGTCGCGTGCGGGCCCGTCACGGCCAGCACCGAGGGATGCATCTCGCGCACGAGGTTGTCGCTCTTGTCGCCGGCCCGCGCGCCCAGGCAGCCGGTGACGATCACCTTGCCGTTGGCCGACAGCGCTTCGCCGATGGTGTCCAGGCTCTCCTTCACCGCGTCGTCGATGAAGCCGCAGGTGTTGACGATCACCAGGTCCGCGCCCTCGAAGGTCTTGGACGTGGCATAGCCTTCCGCGCTCAGCTGCGTGAGGATCAGTTCCGAATCGGTGAGGGCCTTGGGGCAGCCCAGGCTGACGAAGCCGACCTTCGGCGTCGTGGTGGGAATGGTGGGGGTCTCGGGGACGGCGACTTCGCTCATCCCCGTATTGTCCCAGATGATGAAATGACCTCGCGTCCATATGGACGCTCGATGACTGCAATGACTCAACCGGTCATGGCGTCATGCCCGGCGCAGCCGGCGTCATTCCGTCATTTCTTGATCCCGAATGCGCCCAGCATCTGCTCGGTCTGCTTGGCCATCTGCTCCTGCATCTTCTCGAACATGTTCAGCGGGTTCTGGACGTTCATGAACTGGGCCCAGGCCTCGGGCGTGACATTTTTCGACTGTTCGGCCATCTTGGTCTGCAGGTCGGTGAAGGCCTGGACGTTCTTCTCCAGGTAGCTGCCCATGAAGCCCTGCATCGCCTGGCCGTAGAAGCGGATGAGGTTGGCCAGCGCCGCCTCGCTGAACATCGGCGCGCCGCCCGCCTCTTCCTCCAGGATGATCTGCAGCAGGATGCTGCGCGTGAGGTCCTCGTTGCTCTTGGCGTCGCGCACCACGAAGGACTCGCTGTCCATCACCAGCTGCTTGACGTCGGCCAGCGTGATGTAGGTGGAGGTGTCGGTGTCGTAGAGCCGCCGGTTGGGGTACTTCTTGATGACGCGCTGCGCCGGCTTGGGGCCGGTGGCTTTCTTGCTTTGCACGGGGCTCACTCCTCTTCGCGGTGTGGCAATGGGTCCCACCGGATGTTGTATTGCAATGCAGCAGATTCTAGGGAGGCGCCCGCGGCACTCGCCCAAGGTTAACCCTATGCATGAGCAAGCCCGCAGGCGCGGCGCGCTAGCCCTTGCGCCGCGTGCAGTAGTCGTAGGCGTCGGCCTTGGGCGCCAGGTCGGTGTCGACCAGGATGATCACCGGCGCGCCGTCAGCGCGGTGGCCGGCATGCGCCTCGAAGCCCTTGCCCAGCGGGCCGGCGGTGAAGGTGATGCGGCCACTGCCGCTGTCGTACTTCATGCTGCCGGCCTTCTTGCCGCCGTGCACCCATGCGTACTGCGTGGGGCTGTTGAACTCGACCACCTTGTAGGTGTAGCCAGCCTGGTTGTACTGCTGCTTGCAGGAATAGGTGCCGGTCTCCAGCGCGCCGCCTTTCTTCACGAGCACGCTCAGAGGATTGATGGTGGCGGCCGACGCGGCCAGCGAGGCGAAGGCGGCAAGTGCCAGCGGCAGGAACTTCATGAACGGCTTTCGGTGCAGCGGGTCGTGGACGGGTCGACGAGGTGGACGCCGTCGGGGCGGCGGTTCTCCTCGATGTGGAAGACGACGGCGGGCCGGCCGGAACGGTCCGGCTCCAGCGTGCCGAGCGCGCCGGACCAGGGGCCGGAGGTGAGCCGGATCTTGTCGGCGCCCACGCGTTCGAAGCTGCCGCCTGCGGACCTGCCGGCGCTGTAGCGGCCGGCGGCCAGCGTGAGCGTCGCCAGGTTGGAGGATTGCAGGCTGAACTGCGTCGTCTCGCCGGGGCGCACGCCGATGCGGCGGTCCTGGTAAGCGCAGGTCAGCTTTGCCGTGGGCAACTGTCCGGCGGCGGCCGTCGCCATGCCGCCGCCCGCGACCGTCACCCGACCGCTGCTGGCGCCGTTGCGCAGGTCGCCGGCGACGAAGGTCTCGAATCGGCCTTCCATCCCGCTGCTGTCGCACTTGCCCGAAATGTCGCCGCGGGCCCGCCCCTGTTCGAAGCGGAAGTAGCACTTGCCGTTTTCGAGGTAGCTGCGCCGCGGGAGCAGCGGGCCTTCGAAGGACTGCCCGCCCACCGTCACCTTGCCCGTGCCGGTGAAATTGCCGCCCTTCAGGTCGGCGTCGATCTCGAAGCGGCCGCCGCCGGCCAGCATGCCCGAGACCGTGAGCCTGCCGCTCGACGGGCCGAGCGCCGCCGCGGACGCGCCGGCGTGGGCCGACGCGAACAGGACGGCGAGCGTGGCCGCCCGCGTCAGCCGCATCAGTTCAGGCCCCCTGCCGCCACCACGTTGCCGCCGCCGGCGGACACGACGTTGGCGCCGCCGGGTGCGACCACGTTGGCCCCGCCCGGGGCGACGACACGGCCGGTGGCGATGCTGATGATGGTGCCGGGTGAAGCGGCCTGCGCATTCCTGATGAACTCGGCGCGCGCCGCCGGATCGTTGATGCGCATGGCGTACGACTGGGCCGTCTCGCGGTGGTGCGCCTTCCACTGCTGGTTGCTCGCGCCGCTGCAGCTCCACGCCAGCACCCGCACGCCGGCGCCGGAGCGGTTGCCTTCGACGTCGGCGCACAGGCCCAGTTCGTTGTTCAACTTGCGGCCCGACAGCGCCCACACCTGGCTCTTGTCGCCGCCATGGCAGGCCTCCCAGCGCAGCGGCTGGCCGGACGTGCGGCCGGTGAGGCATTGGCCGTTGATGCGGATCGCGCCGTAGCCGCTGAAGCCCTGCACCACCGCCTGGCCGTTCCAGGGCGCGGTGACGGCGGCGCCGCCGGTGTTGTGCAGCAGGTAGCCGCTGGCCGAGGAGATGTAGACGATGTCGGCGGCCTGGGCGGAGAGCCCGGCGAGCGCCAGGAAAGCCGCGGCAGCGGCGGAGCGGAGCATGCTTGCTTTCATCCCGGTACTTCCTTTGTCGTGGGGTGCGCCGAATGTGCAGCGCCGCACCCGCGCTGGGGATACTGCGGACGGAGTAGCGGCGTGAAGGATGTCGCATGGGACCTTGGTCCACTGGGACCGCCGCCGGCAAGACGCAAGCATCGGCCATTTCCGGAGGATGCCGATGCCGCCTGCAAGGAGATCCGCAGCTGCCCTGCTGCTGGCTGCGCTCGCCATGCATGCGCGGGCCGACGACGGCTACCGATTGCCGGGCGGCTTCGAGCCCATCCTGCACCTGCGCACCTACTACTTCGACCAGGAGACCACGAGCGGCGTTCCCAGCACCGCCTGGGCGCTGGGCGGCTGGGCCGGCCTGCGCAGCCCCTGGTGGGGCGACCTGCTGCAGCTGGAAATCATCGGCTACACGTCGCAGAAGCTGTACGGCCCCGAGGGCAAGGGCGGCACGCGCCTGCTCACCGCCGACCAGGGGTCCATCACGGTGCTGGGCGAGGCGAATGCCTCCCTCAAGTTCGCCGGCCAGGTCTTCAGCGCCTGGCGGCAGCAGATCGACCGGCCCTTCATCAATCCCAACGACAGCCGCATGATCCCGCACACCTTCGAGGCCTACCTGCTCTCGGGGGCCGCGGGGCCGGCGCGCTACACCGGTGGCTACGTCACGAAGGTCAAGCTGCGCGACACCGACGACTTCGCCTGGATGTCCGGCGTGGCCGGCGGCGCGGGTCCGCATCGCGGCGTCGCCCTGGCCGGCCTCGACTACAAGTTCGGCCAGGGCGGCCTGCTGCGGCTGGACGAACAGTATTCCGTCGACGTCTTCAACTCCTTCTACGCCGACATCCGCTACCCGCTGGAACTGGCGGACCGGACCACGCTGGTGCTCGGCGCCCAGGGCTATCCGCAGAGGGCCGTGGGCGAGCGCCAGATCGGCTCCTTCACCACCTGGGGCTACGGCCTGCAGGCGGCGCTGGCGCACGGGCCGTTCGGCGCGCAACTCCATTGGACGCAGACCGGCAAGGGGCGCGACACGCTCAACCCCTACGGCCAGCACCCTTCCTACCTGAACCTGATGCAGGTGGCCTTCAACACCGCGGGCGAAAGGGCCTGGGGGCTGGGCGGCGACATCGACTTCGGGCCGTTTGGCGCACCCGGCCTGAAGGCGTCGGCCATCCACGCCAGCGGCAGCAACCGCATCGACTTCACGAGCGGCGCTCCCCTGCCGGACCGCAGCGAAACGAACGTGCAGCTGGCCTACGCCTTCGCCAGGGGCAGCGCGCTGGCGGGCCTGACGGGCGCCCTGCGCTACTCCTGGCTGCGCCAGGACGGGGCCCCGCGGGCCGGCGAGCAACTGCGCCTCTATTTCAACTACGACGTCCGCTTCTGACACCGTCATCGGTGGCTGGCGCTGCGCCGCGTTTGGGACTACCGTTGTGGCATGGACCAGGACGACTGGATCACGGGCCGGGTGACGCTGCGCATTGGCGCGCAGCCCGTCGACCTGGAAATGACGGTTCCGGCGCAGCCGGTGCCGCTGCACCGCATGATCCCCATCTTCCAGCAGGTCACCAACCTCTTCGTCGAGGCCAGCACGGGCGTCGCCGCGAGCGATGGGCGTGCAGTCTCGTGCAAGGCGGGCTGCGGCGCGTGCTGCCGCCAGGCCGTGCCGATTTCCGAAGCCGAGGTGCAGCAGATTTCCGAACTGGTCGAAGCGATGCCCGAGCCGCGCCGCAGCGAGATCCGCGCACGCTTCGCCGCCGGCGTGGCACGCATCCGGCCCACCGGCTGGTTCGAGGCGATGGATGCCACCGTCACCGCACCGCCGCCCGAGCCGGCGGAAGCGGCGCGGCAGAAACTCACCGACCTCGCCTTGCAGTACTTCCACCTGGGCGTGCCCTGCCCCTTCCTGGAAGACGAGTCCTGCTCCATCCATCCCGACCGGCCCCTGGCCTGCCGCGAGTACCTGGTGTCCTCGCCGGCCGAACACTGCGCGGTGCTGGCCTCGGGGACCGTGCGCAAGATCGAGATGGCGCTCAAGCCCTCGCGCATGCTGCGGCGGATCAGCCGCATCGAACGCTTCGGCCCGGGCCGCTTCCTGCCGCTGATCCTGGCGCTGGAACTCGCGCAGGACCATCCGCGCGAGCTGCCGCAGAAGACCGGGCCGCAGTGGATGGCCGATTTCTTCGGCGAGCTCGGACGGACCCAGCAGGACTAGAATTTCCAGCCGGGGACAAGGGCAGACTCCCCGCACCCAGGCGCGCCAGCGCCCAAGTTCTGCTCCTGGTCACGGGCACACGCCCGGATGGGAGCACCGCTTGCACACCACCGTCCACCGCCTGCTGCTGGCCAAGGGCCTGCGCGCCTTCGCCGACGGCTTCGTCAGCCTGCTGCTGCCCTTGCACCTGCTGCAACTGGGCTTCACGCCCTTCCAGGTCGGCTGCATCGCCACCACCACCTTGCTCGGCTCGGGGCTGCTCACGCTGCTCGTGGGCGCGCACGCGGGCCGGCATGCCTGGCGCACGCTCCTGCTGGCCGCCTGCGCGCTGATGGCCGCCACCGGCCTCGCGCTGGCCTCGCTCACCGGCTTCTGGCCGCTGCTGCTGGTGGCCTTCTTCGGCACCATCAATCCCTCGGGCGGCGATGTGAGCGTGTTCCTGCCGCTGGAACATGCGGTGGTCACCAGCCGCGTCGCGCCGCGCGAGCGCACGGCGGGCTTCGCCCGCTACAGCCTGGTCGGGACGCTGTCCGGCGCGTTCGGCGCGCTGGCGGCCGGCGTGCCGGCGGTGGCTGCGCAAAGGCTGGGCATTCCCCTGGGTGACGCGGTGCCAGCGATGTTCGTCGCCTACGCGCTGGTCGCGGGGCTCGCTGCCCTCGTCTACCGCGGACTGCCGCGCGGGCAGGAGGGTCCGGCCACCAGTCAACGCTCCGTGTTGGGGCCGTCGCGCCGCAACGTGCTGCTGCTGGCCGGCCTCTTCAGCATCGATGCCTTCGCCGGCGGCTTCCTGGTGCAGTCGCTGCTGGCCCTGTGGCTGTTCCAGCGCTTCGGCATGTCGCTCGAAACGGCGGGCACGCTGTTCTTCTGGACCGGCACGCTGGCCGCGCTGTCCTACCTGGTGGCGGCGCGCATCGCGGACCGGATCGGCCTGGTGCGGACCATGGTGTTCACGCACCTGCCTTCCAGCATCTGCCTGCTGGTGCTGCCCTTCTGCAGCGACGTGACGTGGGTGATCGCGCTGCTGCTGGTGCGCGGGGCGCTGTCGCAGATGGACGTGCCGACCCGCAGCTCCTACGTGATGGCGATCGTCACGCCGCCGGAGCGTGCGGCGGCGGCCAGCGTCACCTCGGTGCCGCGCAGCCTGGCGGCGGCGCTGAGCCCCGCCATCGCCGGCTACCTGCTGGGTGCGTCCACCTTCGGCTGGCCGCTGCTGGCCGGGGGCGCGCTGAAGATCGCCTACGACCTGCTGCTGCTGGCCATGTTCCACCGCATCCGGCCGCCGGAGGAGCAGGCCCGGGCGCCTAGTTGAAGTCCTTGTCCTTCCAGGCCTTCAGGCCCGAAACCGCGCCGCCTGCCTGCAGGCCGGCCTTGGTCAGCGAGTACATGCGGCCGCCCTGGATGTTGCCCGCGCCGGCACCGACGTTGGCATTGGCGCTGCCGCCCGCGCCCACGCCGGCGGCAGCGCTGGCCGAGGCGTCCCAGCCCTTGTCGATGAAATCGGCCACCGCCTTCGGGCTGTCGAAGATGAACAGGTAGCGCGTGTTGGACGCGCCGAGCTGGAGGCCCGCGCTGGCTTGCGCGATGTTCATGTAGGTGTCCTTGCCGGACTGGTTGTCGTGCGCGAAGCCGCGGCCACCGGCGCCGCCCAGCCCGAAGCTCAGGCCGAAGGTGGTGAACACCGCGTAGCCGGGCGCCTTGGCCACGGCGTCCTTCAGCTTGGGATCGGCCTTGTAGAAGTCCTGCAAGGCCTTCATGGCCTTGTCCTTCACTTCGGCCTGCTTGGCCGCGTTGTCCTGGGCGAAAGCCGGCGCTCCGGACGCGGCCAGCGCGGAGGCGAACAGGAAGAATTGGCGTCGTTGCATGGGCACCCCGGGCGTAGAGACAGGGGACGCATTATTCGGACGCGCCGCGCTTTGCCGCAGTTGGACCTAGGTCCCATGCAGGCAAAAAGCAAAAGCCCGCCCCCTTGCGGGAGCGGGCTTCGTGCGCGGTTCTGGTGGGCCGTGGAGAGATCGAATCTCCGACATCCTCCACGTCAAAGAGGCGCTCTACCGCTGAGCTAACGGCCCGTGTTCCTCGCGCCACCCCTTGCGGATGCGGTGCGCGTCACAGCCTCGGAGTATAGCAAAAACCTGGCGCCGCCCATCAAAGCGGTCCCCAGGGCTTCTTCTTGCGCTGCGCGTGCGGCAGGCTCTCGCGCAAGGCCCGGGCCTGGGCGCGCGCCTGCCACAAGGCCTTCAGTTCGGCGGGCGACTCGCGCAGCCACAGCTGGTAGTTCGTCTTGCGGGCGGCGCCCGCCTGCAGGGCGACGGTCCAGGAGAACGGCGCCGCCTCGCGGTACGAGGCCGTGACCGGCGCGCCGGCGCGGATGCGGCGCGCCAGCGTGGCGCCCGAGCTTTCGTAGACGGCTGCGTCCGAGCCGTCGCGGCGCTCGGGGCGGCACTCCACCCGGGTGGCGAGCTCGCAGGCGAGCAGCAGCAGGTCGGTGGCCGAGGGTTCGCTCATCGCACGACCTGGCCCGCTGCGATCACCAGTTGCCGCGCCGGACGGGCCACCACCGCTTCGGCGACATTCGCGGCCTGCACCAGCACCAGGTCGGCGCGGCAACCGGCCTTCAGCCCGTAATCCGCGAAACCGCAGACGCGGGCGCCGGCGTGCGTCACCGCATCGAACGCCAGGGCGATCTCGTCGTCGCGCCGCAGGTTGTTGCGCAGGCCGACCAGCATCGCGCGCTCCAGCATGTCGGGGCGGCCATACGGCGTCCAGGCGTCGCGGATGCCGTCGTTGCCGGCCGCCACGGCCACGCCGGCCGCCACGCATTCCTTCAGCGGCGGCACCGGGCGCGAAGCGGTGCCGGTGCTGATCACGGCGACCTGCAGCCGCGCCATCCGCACCAGGAGCGCAGCACGCCGCGCAGCCACGACGTCGCCGAGGCAGAAGCAGTGGCTGATGGCCACCTTCCCCTGCATCCCGAGGGCTTGCGTGCGATCGAGGATGGCGTCCAGCGTGCGCGCGCCCTCCTCGCCGGCCTCGTGCAGGTGGATGTCCAGCGGCTTGCCGTGCCGCAGCGCCAGCGCGAACAGCAGGTCCAGCGATGCTGCCGCATCGCCATCGATGGCCTGCGGATCCAGGCCACCCAATACGTCCGCGCCCAGCCGGAGGGACTCCTCCAGCAGTTCGAAGGTCCCGGGCCGCGCCAGCAGGCCGGACTGCGGAAAGGCCACGACCTGGATTTCCATCGGCCCACGCATCGCTTCGCGCGTTGCCAGCACCCCGTGCAGGTGCTTCAGGCCGGCCTCCGTATCGACGTCGACATGCGTGCGCAAGCGTGTCGTGCCCTGGGCCAGGAACTCGCGCGCCAGCCGCAGCGACTGCGCGCCTGCATCGTGGCCGCTCCCGGCGCGCCAGCGCCGCTCGTTGGCGATGCGGTCCTCCAGGCGCGGGCCGACTTCGTTCACGTACCAGGGCAGGCCCCAATGGGTCTTGTCCAGGTGCGTGTGCGACTCGACCAGGCCGGGCAGCAGCAAGGCGCCCTCGCCCTCGATCACTTCCGCCTCGCAGCGCAAGCCGGGGCCGATGGCCGCGATGCGGCCGTCGCGCACGGCGACGTCGACCGCGCCCGCCCCCAGCGGCCGCACGTTGCGCAGCAGCAGGTCCATCACCGCCGGCGCGCCGAGCGCACGCCGTTCACGTCGCGCACGATCCCCAGCACCTTGGCCAGCCGCTGCGAATCCGAGGTCTCCACCGTGAACGTCATCCAGGCCGTGCCCTTGACGGTCTGCGTCTGCACGCCGATCACGTTCATCTTCTCCTTGGCGAAGACTTCGGAGATGTCGCGCAGCAGGCCCTGCCGGTCGGCGGCTTCGATCGCCACGTCCACCGGATACACCGCGGCGTCGTCCTTGCGCGGTGCGCCCCACTCCACTTCGATGATCCGTTCCGGCGCGCGGGCGGACATCTCGCGGAAATTGGAGCAGTCGACGCGGTGGATGCTCACGCCCTTGCCGCGCGTGACGAAGCCGCTGATCGCGTCCGGCGGCGCCGGCTTGCAGCACTTGGCCAGCTGCGTCATGAGCGAATCCACGCCCACCACCAGCACGCCGCCCTTGCCTGAGCGCGACGGCGCCTTGGCCTTCTTCAGCACCAGGCCGTCGTCGTGCTGCTGCGCCTCGCGCTGCGGATGCAGCAGCACCTCGATGCTGCGCAGGGAGAACTCGTCCTTGCCGACCACGTAGAACAGGTCCTCGGCGGACTTGAACCCGAGCTGCGACGCCAGGTCGTCGAGCTTCATCGCCGTGCGGCCTTCGCGCTGCAGCAGCCTTTCCACCAAGTCGCGGCCGCGGGACTCGGTCTCGTGGCGCACCTGCTCGTTGAACCAGGCCCGCGCCTTGGCCCGCGCGCGGTGGCTGGCCAGGAAGCCGAGTTCGGGATTGAGCCAGTCGCGCGAGGGCCCGCCCTCCTTGGCCGCGACGATCTCCACGGTCTGGCCGTTGTGCAGCTGCGTGTTCAGCGGAACCATGACGCCGTCGACGCGCGCCCCGCGGCAACGGTGCCCGAGGCTGGTGTGCACGGTGTAGGCGAAGTCGACCGGCGTCGCGCCCTGCGGCAGCTCGATGATCGATGCCTGCGGCGTCAGCACGTAGATGCGATCCTCGAACAGGCCTTCGGCGGAGCCGGCCAAGTCGCGCTCCCAGGCCAGCAGCTGGCGCAGCACCGCGATCTTGGTGTCGTAGTTGCCGCTGGCGGCCACGCCCGCATAACCCTTGTGGCCGGCCTCCTTGTAGGCCCAGTGCGCGGCGACGCCGTGCTCAGCGTGGTCGTGCATCGCCTGCGTGCGGATCTGGATCTCGATCGGGCGCCCGGCCTCGTCGCGCACGATGGTGTGCAGCGACTGGTAGCCGTTCGGCTTGGGCCGCGCGATGTAGTCGTCGAATTCCTCCAGGATCGGCGAGAAGCGCGAGTGCACCCAGGCCAGCGCCGCGTAGCAGTCGTTGACGTCGGGCACGATCACGCGCAGCGCGCGCACGTCGAGCACCTTCTCGAAGTTGAGCGACTTGCCGCGCATCTTCTTGACGATGCTGTAGATGTGCTTGGGGCGGCCCTGCACCTGCGCCCGTATGCCCTGCCGCTTGAGGTCGGCTTCGAGCTCCGTGCGCAGCTTCTGCACGTAGTCTTCGCGCTCGACCCGCTTCTCGTCCAGCCAGCCGGCGACGCGCTTGTAGGTCTCGGGTTCGAGGAAGCGGAAGGCCAGGTCTTCCATCTCCCACTTCACCTGCCAGATGCCCAGCCGGTTGGCCAGCGGCGCGAAGACGTGCAGCGCCTCGTAGGCCACGCCCGGCGCCACCGCCCGCTTGGTCGCCGCGTACCAGCGCAGCGTGCGCAGGCGCGAGGCCAGGCGCAGCATCACCACGCGCAGGTCGCGCGAGAAGGCCAGCAGCATCTTGCGCACGTTCTCGGTCTGCACGCGCGGGTCGTCGACCAGGTGCGCCGTGACCTCGGCGCCGCGCGCCTGCTGCTGCACGCGCACCAGCTTGTTGGTCTCGATCGCGAGCGCCGCATAGCTGTCGCCGAAGGCCTTGGCGATCACCTCCTGCGGCTTGTTCAGGTGGTGCGAGGCATAGACCAAGTAGCTCGCGGCCTGCATGGCCTCGGAGCCGCCCATGGACTTGAGGATCTCGGCGACGGCGTCGGCATGCGCGAGCGTGTTCTCGCCGGTGTCCAGCGTCTCGCTGGCGATCAGCGGCTCGGCGAACGCGCGCGCGCGGGCGAGCGCATTGGCCTGGTGGGGCAGCGCCTGTTCGGCGGCGGCCACCAGCTCGGGGACGGCGGCAGCTTCAACCAGCTCCGCGGAATGGCTTTTCATCGGCAGCGGTGTCGGGTAGCAGGAAGGAGGCGACCGCCTCCACCTGGGAAGGAGAGATCAGGGTCGGCGCATGGCCCACCCCTTCGAATTCGACGAGACGAGCGCGCGGTCCGCGGCGGCCCATCTCCGCCGCGGTCTCGCGCGCCAGCAGGTCCGACTGCGCGCCGCGCAGCAGCAGCGTGTCGGCGCGGATCGCGTCATAGGCCTGCCACAGCGCGGCCTGGCCGGCGGCCGCCATCTTTTCGTCCAGCGCCCGGAATGGGACGGCGATGGCCGGGTCGTAATGCAGCGTGAAGCCGCCTTCGGGCAGCGGCTTCACCATGGCCTGCGACAGCGCCAGCCATTGCTCGGGCGTGTGCGGGCCGAAGCTGGAGGAGATCTGCCACATCGCATCGGCGGCCTGCTGCACCGACTCGAAGCGGCCGGTGTTGCCGAGATACGTGCCGATGCGCTGCAGCGAGGCCCACTGGATCGCCGGGCCGACGTCGTTCAGCACCAGCTTGCGGATGGGCGCGGGCAGCGGCAGGCCCGGCGTGCCGGCGACGCCCATGCCGATCAGGCCGCCCATGCTGGTGCCCACCCAGTCGAGCGTGCGAACCGGGGCCTGCGCGTTCAACTGCGCCAGCAGCGCCAGCATGTCGGCCACATAGGTCGGCACGCCGTAGCCCATGGGATCGGCCAGCCAGTCGCTGCGGCCGCGGCCGACGACGTCCGGGCAGGCGATGCGCAGCGGCGTGCTGCTGCGCGCCAGCAGCCCCTGCGCGAGCGCATCGAAGTCGCGGCCCTGGCGCGAGAGGCCGTGGACGCAGACGACCACGTGCGGCGCGGCGGCGTCGCCCCACAGCCAGTAGGCCATGCGGTGCGTGCCGCCCGCGTCGGGGCAGGATACGTAATTCAGCGTAGGTGCGGTCATGGATGCGCGATTGCCGGGATACTTTGATACTGCCGGCTTGGCCGCATCATCGTAATAGATCCCGGAGAAACTACATGCTGAAAGGCAAAACCGCCCTGGTCACGGGCTCCACCAGCGGCATCGGGCTGGGCATCGCCAAGGCGCTCGCCGCGCAGGGCGCCAACATCGTGCTGAACGGCTTCGGCGACGTCGAGGGCCCGAAGGCCGAAGTCGCGGCGCTGGGCGTGAAGGTGGGCTATCACGGCGCCGACATGAGCAAGCCGGCCGAGATCGAGGCCATGATGCAGTACGCGGCCCAGACCTTCGGCCGCACCGACATCCTGGTGAACAACGCCGGCATCCAGCACGTGGCGCCGGTGGAGGACTTCCCGCCGGAGAAGTGGGACGCGATCCTCGCCATCAACCTCTCGAGCGCCTTCCACGCGAGCCGCCTGGCCATTCCCGCGATGAAGTCGGCGGGCTGGGGCCGGATCATCAACGTGGCCTCGGTGCACGGCCTGGTTGCTTCGGCGCAGAAGTCGGCCTACGTCGCCGCCAAGCACGGCCTGGTCGGCCTGACCAAGGTGACCGCGCTGGAACTGGCGACCACGGGCGTGACCTGCAATGCGATCTGCCCCGGCTGGGTGCTGACGCCGCTGGTGCAGAAGCAGGTCGACGCCAAGGCGGCCGCGCTGGGCATCAGCAACGAGGAAGCCAAGAAGCAGCTGCTGGCCGAGAAGGAGCCTTCGCTGCAGTTCACCACGCCGGAGGAACTCGGCCAGCTGGCGGTGTTCTTCTGCTCCGACGCCGGCAAGAACGTGCGCGGCGTGGCGTGGAACATGGACGGCGGCTGGGCCGCCCAGTAGGCTGCGTCGTCGAAGCGACCCTGGCTCAGTCGCCCAGCTTCAATTCGTGGACGTGCGTCTCTTCGAAGCGCGCGTCCACCACGTCGTAATCCCAGCGTTCCACCCGCACCATCCGCTGGCCGCCTGCTGAAGGCGGCTCCCAGCGGATCACGTTGAGCGAGTTCGGCACCGCATGGCGCGTGCGCTGCGACACGGCGGTGCCGGCCTGCACGCAATACGTGCGCCGCGGCGTCGGCTGCTGCGGGCGCGCGGCCAGGTCGGCCACGTACGGCAGGTGGATGTGGCCACCCAGCACCAGGTCGGCGCCGGCGCGGGCCCAGGCCTGCAGGGCCATCTCGCCGCCGTGCAGCCGGTCCGGTTCGTCCTTCTCGCGCATCACGCAGGCCGGCTGGTGGGTCACCACGACCCGCAGCTGGTCCGCGCGCGCACCTTTCAGCCGCTGCACCACGCGCTCCACCTGTTCCTTGGACACCTCGCCGTCCTTGTGCCGCTTGGGCCGCGTCGTGTTGACGCCGACCACCAGCACGTCGCCGAACTCCAGCTCGGGCTCCAGGTCGTCGCCGAAGCACTTCTTGTAGTTGCCGTAGGGCGAGAGCAGGCGCGCCGCCGCGTTGTACAGCGGCAGGTCGTGGTTGCCCGGCAGCGTGAGCAGGCGCGGCACCCGCAGCGAGTCGCAGAACTTGCGCGCGGCGGCGAACTGCGAGCTGCGCGCGCGCTGCGTGATGTCGCCGCTCAGGATGACGGCGTCGGGCCGGTGCTCGCGCACCAGTTTCTGGACGCCGGCCACCACCGCCGCGTCCTCGGTGCCGAAATGGGTGTCGGAAATATGCAGCAGGACCGTCATGGTCCGCGAGCATAGGGGCGGCGCGCGGCCGCGCTTGTCAGACCGGGCCCTGCTTCAGCGCAGCTGAACCGACCCGGATACGGTGACGACCACCGTGCTCTTGCCCGGCTCCACCGCCACCGCGCTCTCGCTGTCGGCGGCCTTGGCCTGCGCCGTCATCATCCGCGGGCGCGGCATGTAGCCCGGCTCGTTGGCGTTCACGGAGACCTCGCGCAAGGTGTAGCCCGAGAAACCGAAGCCCTTGGCGAGTTCGCCGGCCTTGGCCTTGAAGCGTTCGATGGCCTGGGTCTGGGCGTCGGTCTCGACCCGCGCGCGGGCCTCGCGGCTCAGGCCGAAGGCGATGCCGCCCAGCGTCATGGTCTGGATGCGGCCGGCCGCCTGGGTGATGCGCGGAAAGTCGCGGCCTTCCAGCACCAGTTCGGCGCTGCCGGTCCAGCCGCTGATCTTGCCGTCGCGGCCATGGCGCGGATAGAGCGCGAAGTTGCCGGTGCGCACGTCCATCTGGCCGGGCTGGGCCGTCTTGCGCGCCTCCGCCAGGGCCGCGTCCAGGGCGGCCTTCAGCTGCGCCTGCACCTGCACCGGGTCGGCGCCGTCGCGCGCCGTCGTGAGGTTCATCGTCAGCAGGTCCTGCTGCACTTCCACCGTGCCGGAGGCCTGCAGCTGCAGGACGTTCTGCGGGGGCGGCAGGGTCTGGGCGGACAGGCCGGCCGCGCCGGCGACCAGGGCGCAAGCCGCCAGCATCGCTTTCAATGTCATGGGATTCGCATTCTCTTTTGTGGATTGGCACGCTGCTCAACGGCCCCGGAGGGCCTGCGGGAGACCCTAACCGTGTGAAGGCGGCCCCCGTGGGGCAACATTTGTAACACTGTGAAAAGCAAAGGCCGGATTCCGGGAATCCGGTTGCCGCGCTGTGCAGAATCGTCGCTGTTACAAATTGGATTCCGGAGAACCATGACCCAAGCCGCAGCACGGACCGACAAGATCCTGGTCGTCGACGACGACGCACGCATCCGCGACTTGCTCCGCCGCTACCTCACGCAGGAAGGCTTCGAAGTCATCCTGGCCGAAGACGGCAAGGCGCTCAACCGCCTGATGCTGCGCGAAACGGCCGACCTGATCGTGCTCGACCTCATGATGCCCGGCGAGGACGGCCTGTCGATCTGCCGGCGCCTGCGCGCCGCCAACGACCGCACGCCCATCATCATGCTCACCGCCAAGGGCGAGGACGTGGACCGCATCGTCGGGCTGGAAGTCGGCGCCGACGACTACCTGGGCAAGCCCTTCAACCCGCGCGAGCTGCTGGCCCGCGTGCATGCCGTGCTGCGCCGCCGCCCGGCCCAGGAAGCCCCCGGCGCGCCCTCTTCCGACAACGAAGTGGTGTCCTTCGGCCCCTTCGCCTTCGACCTCGGCGCCCGCACGCTGCGCAAGAACGGCGAGGAACTGCCGCTGACCACCGGCGAATTCGCCATGCTCAAGGCCTTGGTGCGGCATCCGCGCCAGCCGCTGTCGCGCGAAAAACTGGCGCAGCTGGCCCGCGGCCGCGAGTTCGAACCCTTCGACCGCAGCCTCGACGTGCAGGTCTCGCGCCTTCGCAAGCTGATCGAAGCCGACCCGGCCTCGCCGCGCTACATCCAGACGGTGTGGGGCGTGGGCTACGTGTTCGTGCCGGACGGCGCGGGTTGATGCGTTCGCGCTGCGCAGCGGATGACAGAATGACTTCGCTGCGCTTCAATGACGAAATGACTGCTCCCTTGTCATTCCGTCATGTCCGGCGCAGCCGGCGTCATTTCGTCATTCTTCAATGATCCGCGCCTCCCAGAACCACGTGGAACCCACCGGCCCCGCGCCGCTGGAGACCGCGCCAGCGCCCCTGGAAATGCGGCCCCGCGTGGGCCTCTCCCTGTTCTGGCGCACCTTCTTCCTGCTGTCGCTGCTGCTGGTGGGCTCCATCGTGGCCTGGCTGCAGACCTTCCGCGCGCTCGAATTCGAGCCGCGGGCGGTGCAGACGGCCCAGCAGATCGCCTCGCTGGTCAACTTGAGCCGCGCGGCGCTGGTGCATGCGGACCCGATCGCCCGGGTCTCGCTCATCAAGACCCTGGCCGACCAGGAAGGCGTACGCATCCTGCCGCGCGAACCGCGCGACAAGTACGCGCCGCTGGCCGGCAGCGCCATGGACCGCCGCATCATCGACGAGCTGGTGAGCCGCCTGGGCTCGGGCACCGTCATGGGCAGCAGCGTCAATGGCGAGGAAGGCCTGTGGATCGGCTTCAAGATCGACCGCGACGACTACTGGATGCTGCTGGACAAGGCCCGCTTCTCGCAGGTGGGCGGCAAGACCTGGCTGGTCTGGCTGATCACGGCGGCGGCGCTGTCGCTGGCGGGCGCCGCGGTGATCGCGCGCCTGATCAACCGGCCGCTCAAGCAGCTGTCGTTTGCCGCCAGCCGCGTGCGCGACGGCGACTTCGACGCCTCGCGTCTCGACGAGAAGGCCGTGACCTCCGAGATCCGGGAGGTGAACATCGGCTTCAACCGCATGGCGCAGCAGCTGGCCAAGATCGAGCAGGACCGCGCGGTGATGCTGGCCGGCATCTCGCATGACCTGCGCACGCCGCTCGCCCGCCTGCGGCTGGAGACCGAGATGAGCGTGGTCGACGCCGATGCGCGCGACCACATGGCCGCCGACATCGACCAGCTCGACGCCATCATCGACAAGTTCCTCGACTACGCCCGCCCGGACCACGCCGAGCTGAAGCCGGTGGTGCTGAACGACGTGATCGAAGCCTGCATGTACGCGATCGAGGACCACGGCGACATCCGCGTCAACCTCGACCTGCCGAAGAACGTGCAGGTGCTGGCGGACGAAGTCGAACTCGCGCGCGTCATCTCCAACCTGCTGGAGAACGCGCGGCGCTACGGCAAGACACCGGAAACCGGCATCGCGGTGGTCGACATCGCCGCCCGTGCGCGCAACGAATGGGTGCTGCTGAAGGTGCGCGACCACGGCATGGGCGTGTCGCCGGAGGCGCTGCCGAATCTCGTGAAGCCCTTCTTCCGCGGGGATGCTGCGCGTACCGCAGCCACCGGCGCGGGCCTGGGCCTGGCAATCGTCGACAAGACGGTGCAGCGCATGGGCGGGATCTTCGCGCTGGCGAACACCACCTCGGGCGGGCTGGCCGCGCACATCAAGCTGCAGCGGCCGCGCATGATGCCGCCGGTGCCCGGGGGCGGCGTGCCGGTGGTGAAGGAAGCGACGGTTTGATGAACCTGTCATTGCGGGCTTGACCCGCAATCCATCACCGGTCGCCTGAACGACCGCTGGGGCTGGATCCCGGGTCAAGCCCGGGATGACAAGGCTGCGGGGACGCTCAAGCGTTGAGTAACACCACCGCCCTCGCCTCGATGCTCTGCCCCATACCCACGGGCCCCAGCTTCTCCGCCGTCTTCGCCTTCACGTTCACTTCCGCCGGCGCGAGGTCGAGCGCCTGCGCGATCCGCGTCCGCATCGCGTCGATGTGAGGCGCCAGCTTCGGCGCCTGGGCCACGATGGTGCTGTCCACGTTCATGATCTTCCAGCCGCCCTGGCGCACGCGCAGCGCGGCTTCGGTCAGCAGCACGATGGAGTCCGCGCCCTTGAAGCGTTCGTCGGTGTCCGGGAAATGCCGCCCGATGTCGCCCAGCCCCGCCGCGCCGAGCAAGGCATCGGTGATCGCATGGAGCAAGGCGTCGGCATCCGAATGCCCCAGCAGCCCGCGGTCGTAGGGAATCTCGACGCCGCCCAGCAACAGCTTGCGCCCCGGCACCAGGGCGTGCGTGTCCCAGCCTTCGCCGACGCGCAACTTCATCGGCGGCCGCGGAGGACCGCCTCCGCCATGGCGAAGTCCTCCGGATAGGTCACCTTGAAGTTCTGGCCGCCGGCTTCCACCAGCAGCGGCTTCAGGCCCATGGACTCGATGGCGCTCGACTCGTCGGTCACCTTGTCGCCCGCGGCCTCCAGCGCCTGCCGCAGCATGCCCAGGCGGAACATCTGCGGCGTCTGCGCCTGCCACTTGTCGTCGCGGGCAATGGTGCCGGCCACGCGGCCGCCCTCGCCCAGCTTGAGCGTGTCGGCCAGCGGATGCGCCAGCAGGCCGCCGACCTCGTCGTTCAGGCAGGTGTCGATCAGGCGGTCGATGAGTTCCGGCGTGATGAGGCAGCGGGCCGCGTCGTGCACCAGCACCCAGTCGTTGTCGACCGCGCCGGCGCGGCGCAGCTCGCGCAGGCCGTTGCTGACGCTGGCCGCGCGCGTCGCGCCGCCACAGGGCACGACGAGCGCCGAGGTGGTGGGGTTGCGCTCGAAGAAGCCGTCACCGGGCGCGACGACCACCAGGGTGCGGGCGATGCGCTTGACGCCGGCAAACGCCGACAGCGTGTGCCACACCATGGGCTGGCCACCGACACGTTCGTACTGCTTGGGGCCGGCCGTGCCGGCCCGGCTGCCGTTGCCGGCACAGGGGATGAGCGCGAAGAAACGCGCTGGGGTAGCTGGCTGGTTCATATCCGTCCCGTCGAAATCATTCTATGCCTACAATGCTTGCACACCCCGCCTTGTTCAAGAGCGGGGTGTTTTGCATTTTCTTTACGGCTTCATGGATTTACCCAAGCTCACCCCCGGACGCCGGATGACCTTGCCGCGGCCCGCCGGCTCGGCCGACGCGTTGCTGCTCGCCCGCGTGGCCCAGCGCGAACACGCGGCGCAGCGGCTGACGGCCATCGTCACCGCCGACGCGAACGATGCGCAGCGCCTGCAGGAGGAACTGAAGTTCTTCGGCCCGGAGCTGCGCGTGGCGCTCTTTCCCGATTGGGAAACGCTGCCCTACGACACCTTCTCGCCGCACCAGGACCTGATCAGCGAGCGCCTGGCCACGCTGTGGGGCATCCTGCAGCGCGAAGCCGACGTGGTGCTGGTGCCGGCCAGCACGGCGCTCTATCGCGTCGCGCCGCCCAGCTTCCTGGCCGGCTACACCTTCCATTTCCAGCAGGGCCAGAAGCTCGACGAAGCGCGGCTGAAGGCGCAGCTCACGCTGGCGGGCTACAACCACGTGACCCAGGTCGTGAGCCCTGGCGAATACGCGGTGCGCGGCGGCCTGATCGACCTGTTCCCCATGGGATCGGCGGTGCCCTTCCGCGTCGACCTGTTCGACGACGAGGTCGATTCGATCCGCACCTTCGATCCCGATTCGCAGCGCAGCCTGTACCCGGTGCCCGAAGTGCGGCTGCTGCCGGGGCGCGAGTTCCCGATGGACGACGACGCCCGCGCGCGCTTTCGCAGCCGCTGGCGCGAACTGCTGGAAGGCGACCCGACCAAGAGCCGCATCTACAAGGACATGGGCAACGGCGTCGCCACCGCCGGCATCGAGTACTACCTGCCTCTGTTCTTCGAAGACACGGCGACGGTATTCGACTACCTGGGCGAAGCATCCACCGTGGTGCTGCACGGCGAACTGGAGCCCGCCTTCCAGCGCTTCTGGCAGGACACCAAGGATCGCTATCGCCTCGTTCAAGGCGACCCCGAGCGGCCGGTGCTGCCGCCCGAGGCGTTGTTCCTGAGCGCGGAGCAGTTCTACACGCGCGCCAACGAACATGCGCAGCTGGCGCTCAAGGCGACCGGCTCGGCCACCGACTTCGCCGAATTCCAGCCGCTGCCGGACCTGTCGGTCGTGCGCGGGGCCGAGGATCCGCTCGCGCGATTCAAGCAGCACGCGGAGAAGACGCCGAACCAGGTGCTGGTGCTGGCCGAGAGCGCCGGCCGGCGCGAGAGCCTGCTCGACTTCCTGCGCGCCAGCCACCTCACCCTGCCCGCCTTCGACTCGCTGGCCGAGTTCATGGCCAGCGACGAGAAGCTGGGCATTGCCACCGCGGCACTCGCGAGCGGCTTCTCGTGGACCGAGGAGGCCATCGACCTCGTCACCGAGACCGAGCTGTTCGCCAGCGCGCCGACCACGCGGCGGCGCAAGAAGCAGGAACAGGTCAGCGACGTCGATGCGCTGATCAAGGACCTTTCGGAGCTGAACGTCGGCGACCCGGTCGTCCACGCGCAGCACGGGATCGGCAGGTACCGCGGCCTCATGAGCATGGACGTGGGCCAGGGCAGCACCGAGTTCCTGCACCTGGAATACGCCGACAAGGCCACGCTCTACGTGCCGGTGAGCCAGCTGCACCAGATCAGCCGCTACACCGGCGTCGGCGCCGACGAAGCGCCGCTGCACCGCCTGGGCTCCGGCCAGTGGGAGAAAGCCAAGCGCAAGGCGGCCGAACAGGTGCGGGACACCGCCGCCGAACTGCTGAACCTCTACGCGCGCCGGGCCGCGCGCGCCGGCCATTCGTTCCGCTTCTCGGCGCAGGACTACGAGACATTCGCCAACGACTTCGGCTTCGACGAGACGCCGGACCAGAATGCGGCGATCCACGCGGTGATCCAGGACATGGTGTCGCCGCACCCGATGGACCGGCTGGTCTGCGGCGACGTCGGCTTCGGCAAGACCGAGGTCGCGTTGCGCGCGGCCTTCATCGCGGTCACCGGCGGCAAGCAGGTCGCCTTCCTCGCGCCGACCACGCTGCTGGCGGAACAGCACTACACGACGCTGGTCGACCGCTTCAGCAAGTGGCCGGTGAAGATCGCCGAGATGAGCCGCTTCCGCTCCACCAAGGAGATCAATGCCGCGATGAAGGGCCTGGAGGACGGCAGCGTCGACATCGTGGTCGGCACGCACAAGCTGCTCTCGCAGAAGACCAGGTTCAAGAACCTGGGCCTGCTGATCATCGACGAGGAGCACCGCTTCGGCGTGCGCCACAAGGAGGCCGTGAAGGCGATGCGCGCCGAGGTCGACGTGCTCACGCTCACCGCCACGCCGATCCCGCGCACGCTGGGCATGGCGCTGGAAGGCTTGCGCGACCTGTCGGTGATCGCCACCGCGCCGCAGCGGCGCCTGGCGATCAAGACCTTCGTGCGCAACGAGGGCAACGGCGTGATCCGCGAGGCGGTGCTGCGCGAGCTGAAGCGCGGCGGCCAGGTCTACTTTCTGCACAACGAGGTGGAGACCATCCAGAACCGGCGCGAGGCGCTGGAGCGCCTGCTGCCCGAAGCCCGCATCGCCGTCGCCCACGGCCAGATGCCGGAACGCGAGCTGGAACGCGTGATGCGCGACTTCATCGCGCAGAAGTACAACGTGCTGCTCTGCTCCACCATCATCGAGACCGGCATCGACGTGCCGAGCGCGAACACCATCGTCATCGCGCGGGCCGACAAGTTCGGCCTCGCGCAGCTGCACCAGCTGCGCGGCCGGGTCGGCCGCAGCCACCACCAGGCCTATGCCTACCTCATGGTGCCGGACGTCGAGGGCCTGACCAAGCAGGCGGCGCAACGGCTCGATGCGATCCAGCAGATGGAGGAGCTCGGCTCGGGCTTCTACCTCGCGATGCACGACCTGGAAATCCGCGGCGCCGGCGAGGTGCTGGGCGAGAACCAGAGCGGCAACATGCTGGAGGTCGGCTTCCAGCTGTACAACGAGATGCTGGCCGAGGCCGTCCGCTCACTCAAGAGCGGCAAGGAGCCGGACCTGCTGGCGCCGCTGTCGGTGGCGACGGACATCAACCTGCACGCGCCCGCTTTGCTGCCCGACGACTACTGCGGCGACGTGCACCTGCGCCTGTCCTTCTACAAGAAGCTGGCGACCGCGAAGAACGTGGACCAGATCGACCGGCTGCTGGAGGAGATCGTCGACCGCTTCGGCAAGCTGCCGCCGCAGGCGCAGACGCTGGTCGACGTGCACCGGCTGCGCGTGCTGGCGCGGCCCTACGGCGTGGTGAAGGTCGATGCGGCGCCGACGGTGATCCACATCACCTTCAAGCCCAACCCGCCGATCGAGCCGCTGGCCATCATCCAGCTGGTGCAGAAGAACAAGCACATCAAGCTGGCCGGCAACGACAAGCTGCGCATCGAGAAGTCGCTGGTGGAAGTGCGCGACCGGGCGCAGATGGTGCGGGACGTGCTGAAGTCGCTGGGGCAACCGAAACTGACCGAGCCAGCGTAGCGTGCCGGTCATTCCCGCGCGGGCGGGGACCCGGCGTCAGTCCTGCCGCGCCGCGAACTGCAGCAACTCGTGGTTCACCACGATGAAATGCCGCCGCGCCAGCAGCAGCACCTCGCGCCGGGCGAGCACGCCCAGCACCCGCCGCACCGTGTCGCTGGGCACGCCCAGGTAGGACGCGATGTCCGATGCCGACAGGTTCAGCTGCAGGATGCGCGGCGTGGCGCCCACCACCCGCGCCCGCTGCGCGGTGTCGGCGATGAAGGCCGTGATGCGCCGCACCGGCGACAGCGCCGCCAGGCCGGCCGCCTGGGCGCGCTCGCGCAGCAGGTCGCGGCTGGTCATGTCCCACAAGCGGCCGAGGCAGGCGTTGTCCGGCCGCACGGCGCCGTCGCTGAGCGCGGTCCGCATCACGCACAGCTCGGTGTCTTCCAGCGCGACGATCGGCAGGCCGACCTCGCTGCTCGCCGCCACGGCCTCGCCGGGAAAGTGGAAGCAGCGCGCCTGGCCGCCGTCGGTGCCCAACGTGAGCGATTTGAGGGAGCCGCGGCGGACCACGCAGACGCCGCCGCGCGGCAGCACGATCGCCTCGCCGGCGGGCAATAGCCGGCGGCCGGCCAGCACCGACAGCAGCTCGTGGGTGCCCGCCTGGGGCGCCACGGCGCCCAGGCAATGGGCCCGCACCGGGCAGGTCATGCAGAGGCTGGCATGTGCGGGCCGGTTGGCCGGCGAGTCCGCCGTCGCGGGCGCCACCCAGGCAAACGCGTTCCTTCCGGGCGCGGCGCTGCGCGCGCCCACGGCAATGGCATCCATCCGAGTCCCCTTCCTGCACCCCCGCTCTGCGCACCGGCGCGGCGGGGTTCTTGCAACCATGGAACCCAATGATGGGCACGGCCGAGCAGCACCCCCTATGTACTTGTACCTAAGGTGCCTCCGTATTTGGGAGGATGGCCGGAGTCACGCGCGGCGCGATGCGAAGGCGATCAGCTCCGCGCCGGTGCGCAGCTTGAGCTTTTTCTTCATGTTGGCGCGGTGGATGTCGACCGTGCGGCTGCTCAATTGCAGCTGGTCGGCGATTTCCTTGGTCGTCTTGCCGCTGCGCAGCAGCTCCAGCACCTGCAGCTCGCGCGCGCTCAGGGACGACACGCCCTCCTCCGCCCGCGCCTTGGCACCGGTGTTGCGGCGCAGGTAGCGGTCGACCATGCGGGCGTTCAGCCGCGGGCTGGTCCAGGTGCCGCCATGCAGGATGGTCAGCACGGCCGGCACCAGGTTGGCCTGCACGCTGCCCTTCATCAGGTAGCCGTTGGCGCCCAGGGCCAATGCCTGCTCGCCGTAGAGCATCTCGTCCTGCATGGTGACGACCAGCAGGCGGCGCGTCCCCTGCGCCTGCGCGAGCGCCCGTACCGTCTCCAGCCCGTGGGAATCGCCCAGGCCCATGTCGCTGATCACGAGCGCCGGGCATTGCCGGTGGATCTGCGCCAGCCCCGACTGCAGGTTGTCGGCCCAGCCCGCCAGGGTGAGGTCGGGACAACGGGACAACAGTGCCTCCAGTCCGAGACGGACGATGTCGTGGTCGTCGATGATGAGGACCGAGTGCATGCCGCTGTCCTCTGGGCGTTAGTGGCATCTTAGGCCGATGCGACAATTCCGGCATGCCTTCGCAAGAAATCTCCCCCGGCCTGGTGATCCAGGGCTTCAAGCCGCCGCTGAACCTGGCCGACTTCAAGCTGGCGGCGTTCGACATGGACTCCACGCTGATCAATCTCGAATGCGTGGACGAGATCGCCGACGCGGTGGGCCGCAAGGCGGAAGTGGCCGCCATCACCGAGGCCGCGATGCGCGGCGAGATCACGGACTACAAGGAAAGCCTGCGCCGCCGGGTGGCGCTGCTGCGCGGGGTGACCGTGGCCGACATGGAGCAGGTCTACACCGAGCGGCTGCAGCTGAACCCGGGCGCCGAGGCGCTGGTGAAAGCCTGCCAAGCGGCAGGGCTGAAGACGCTGCTGGTGTCGGGCGGCTTCACCTTCTTCACCGACCGCATCCGCGACCGGCTGGGCATCGACTTCACGCGCTCCAACGTGCTGGAGGTCCGCTCCGGCGCCAACTGCGGCGAACTGACCGGGCGGATGGTCGACCAGGAATGGGGCGACATCTGCGACGGCGCGGAAAAGCGCAAGATGCTGCTGGAAACCTGCGCGCGGCTGGGCATTTCCGCGAAGGAGGCCATCGCGGTTGGCGATGGCGCCAACGACCTGCCGATGATGGGCGAGGCGGGCCTGTCCGTGGCGTACCACGCCAAGCCGACGGTGCGGGAGCAGGCGATGGTGGCGATCAACGCGGGTGGGCTGGATCGGCTGCTGGAAGTCGTGCGCCCCTGAGCTGGGGCCGCTGGGCGGACCCAGCCCTCGCCCGCCACAGCAGGAACGACACGATCCCCAGGTTCAGCAGGTTCCAGCCGATCCCGTTGAGGAACGCCGCCCGGTACGACCCCGTCCAGTCGAACACCGCTCCCGACAGCCAGCCGCCCAGCGCCATCCCGAACAGCGTCGCCATCAGCACGGTGCCGACCCGGGCGCCCGCCTCGCTCGGCGGGAAGTACTCGCGCACGATCAGCGCATAGGCCGGCACGATGCCGCCCTGGAACAGCCCGAACAGCGCCGACACCACGTAGAGCGACACCAGGGCGTCGGACGGCAGGAACATCAGGAGCGCCAGCCCCTGCAGCAGCGAGCCGAGCAGCAGCGTGCGCAGCCCGCCGATGCGGTCGGAGATCCAGCCCGAGACCAGCCGGCTCACCACGCCCATGGCCAGCATCAGCGACAGCATCTCGGCGCCGCGCGCCGCGCCGAAGCCGAGGTCGCCGCAGTAGGCGACGATGTGGACCTGCGGCATGGACATCGCCACGCAACAGGACACGCCCGCGACGCACAGCAGCGCCAGCAGCAGGTTCGGATGCAGGCCCAGCGGCCGCGCCGCCGCCGTGCCGGTGACCGTGGCGGTGCCCGCCGATGCGGCGGGGGCCACCACCGGCGCCTGCGGCGGCGGCCGCCTGCGCAGCACCAGGGCCAGCGGCAGCATGCTGGCGATGCAGAAGATGCCCAGCCCGATGTAGGTCGCGCGCCAGCCGTGGTCGGCGATGAAGTGCTGCAGCACCGGCGGCCACAGCGCGCCGGCGGTGTAGTTGCCGCTCATGCAGATGGCCAGTGCGATGCCGCGGCGGCGGTCGAACCATTGCGAGGTGTCGGCCACGAGCGGCGCGAAGGTGGCCGACGTGCCCAGCACGCCGACGAACAGTCCTTGCACGAGGCAGAACATTGCCAGGTTGGGCGCGAGGCCGGAGAAGATGAAGCCGGCGCCCAGGCCCACCGCCCCCAGCAACACCGGCGCCATCACGCCGAAGCGGTCCGCGAGCCGACCCATCGCGATCCCGCCGATGCCGAAGCCCACCATCGTCAACGTGTAGGGCAGCGACGCATCGCCGCGCGCGACGCCGAAGTCCTGCTGGATGCGCGGCAACACCACCGTGATCGAATACATGCCGGAGCCGCCGATCGTCATCAGCAGCAGCGAAACGGCCAGCCGCCACCAGGCATAAGGCGATTCAATGTCCTTGCGCGTCGCGGGCTCCATGCACCGATTGGAACCGATCACGGTGCTGGGGCTGGCGCACCACACCTAGGGCTTACCACGAGCGGGGGGATCACCCGCGTCCACTATGGTGGCGCGCACATTGACAAGAGGAGCAGTCGGAATGGGTTGGAAGGTTTCGGTCGCGCGCACCGCGCTGGCAGTGGCGATGGCGGCGGCGGCACAGGGAGCGCTGGCGGCGCAGGTGGTGGTCGGCCAGGTCGGCCCCATGAGCGGTCTGGAGGCCAGCCAGGGGCGGGCCTACGCGGCGGGCATGCAGCTGTATTTCAATGCGGTCAACCAGGGGGGCGGCGTCAACGGCCACACCTTCTCGCTCGTCAAGCGCGACGACAGCGGGCGTCCGGAAGACACCGTCTCGCTCACCAAGGCCATGCTGGCCGAGGACAGGCCGATGGTGCTGGCGGGCTATTTCGGCAGCAAGAACGTGGCGGACCTGGTGGCGGCCGGCCTGCTGCAGAAGGACAAGATCGCGCTGGTCGGCTACCGCACCACCGAGATCCGCCCGGAGACGCCGGGCCTGTACAGCGTGCGGGCCAACCTGCGCGACGAACTGGGCAAGCTCACCGAGCACCTGGCCACCATCGGCATCACCCGCCTGGGCCTGTTCTACGAGAACGGGCCGGGCGCGGCAGCCCTGCTGGCTGCGGCTGACGAAGCGGCGGCCAAGGCCAAGGCCACCATCACGCAGAAGGTCGGCTACGAAGCCGGCACCGCGCGGGTCTCGCCCGCGGTCGACGCCTTCATGAAGACCCCGCCGCAGGCGATCCTGATGATCTCCAGCGGCGCCGCCGCCGCCGGCTTCATCGAGCAGTACCGCTCCAGCGGCGGCACCGCGCAGCTGTTCGCGCATTCGGGCGCCGACATCGAGCAGCTGGCCAAGCGCCTGTCCGAAGAGCAGATGCAGGGCGTGGCCATCGCCCAAGTCACGCCCAGCCCCTACAAGATCAGCACGAAGCTGGCCAAGGAGTTCGGCGACCTGGTGGCCAAGGCCGGCAACCTCGAGGTGCCGGTCAGCTACGCGATGATGGAAGGCTTCATTGCCGCCAAGGTGATCGTCGAGGGTGTGCGCCGCCAGGGCGCACGTGTGACGCGCGAAGGCATGGCACCGGCGCTGGACGCCATCGCCAGCTACGACCTGGGCGGCTACGTGGTGGGCTTCAAGCCCAACATGCACTCGGGCTCGCGCTTCGTCGAGCTGTCCATCATCAGCGGCGCCGGCAAGATCCGCCAATAAGGCTGCGTCCTACGCCCCGCCGGGCCGGGCGGGGCGTAAGCTCAGGCGATACCGAACACGGGACCGCCATGGAACGCAGCGCACCGCGCCATTTCTCGATGGTCAGGGAATTCCACCTGGCCGACTTCTTCACCCTGGGCAACGCCGCCTGCGGCGTCGGCTCCATCCTGCTGGCCATGCTGTTCATGGTCAGCGGCCACCGGGAGCATTTCCTCGCGGCCGCGGTGCTGGCGCCCATCGCCTTCATCCTCGACGTGCTGGATGGCCGCATCGCCCGGGCGCGCCACACGCATTCGGCGCTGGGGCGCGAACTCGATTCCCTGTCCGACGTGATTTCCTTCGGCATGGCGCCGGCGGCGCTCGGCTTCGCGGCCGGCCTGCAAGGCGGCTGGGACGCCGCGGCGCTGATCTACTTCGTCTGCTGCGGCGTGAGCCGGCTCGCGCGCTACAACGTCACCGCCGAAGCGCTGGCCGGCGACGACAGCTCGGGCAAGGTGAAGTACTTCGAGGGCACGCCCATCCCCACCAGCGTCGTCATCGTGGGTTTGCTTGCCTGGGCCTGCTGGGAAGGCCGCATCGAGGACAACCTCTGGGGCGGCCGCTTCGACCTGGGCCCGTGGGAACTGCACCCGCTGGCCTTGCTGTTCGTGCTTTCGGGCAGCCTGATGATCAGCAAGACGCTGCGGATTCCAAAGCTCTAGTTCCGATCCGGCCGGTTCTTCTGCCAGATGGCCAGCAGGATCAGGCCGTAGGAAAGCAGGCGGAACAGATAGACCAGCGGGCTGTCCTCGCTGGCGCCGGCCAGCAGGCCGAGCGCGACGCGGTCCGCCGCCTCGATCCAGAACGACAGCGCGAACCACAGGAAGAAGCGGTCGCGCGTGTGGCTCCAGAAGCGGAAGAAGAACAGTCCGGCCACCAGCCAGCCCATGGCGATGGCGCCCGTCACGATCTCGCGCAGCATCAGTCCTCCTCCCAGACCAGGCCCACCAGGAGCAGGATCACCGCCGCCAGCGCCGCCGCCAGGCGCCAGTCGAACAGGTCGACCTCGGTCGGCAGCACCACCCGGTCCAGGACCAGCAGCACGTTGTTGACACTGAGCGCGCCGAAGCACAGCGCGCTCCAGAACAGCAGCCGGGCGCCGCTCTTGCGCCAGCTGCGCCACAACAGCACCAGGCAGGCGACCGAAGTCAGCGCGCACAGCGTATAGATCAGCGCGGCCATCGCATCACTCCTTGCGAAACCGGAATGCATCGGCAAAGCGTTGCGCGCGCTTGTCGATGCGGGAATGGATCAGGTCTGTGATGGCCACCAGGTCCGCGGCATAAGCCGCAGCCACGCGATCGAGCACGGCGGCGAGTTCGGGCAACGGCGCGTAGCGCACCCCCGCCCCTGCGGCCGCAGGCGCGGTGATGCCGGACTGCGCGAGCAGCGCCATCAGTTCGTGCGCCGTGCGCTCCGGCACGTAGAGACGTCGAGCCAGCAGCGCGCCGTCCCAGCCATGGGACGGTTCGCCGCGCAGCAGGAGGACCGCCTCGAGGAAGGGGACGGACGGAACGCTGGTGAGGATGAACCGGCGAACGTCTGCCGGCACTTCGCCTAGTTTCATTATGTTGGCGCAAATGTACTGAAAAACGGCCGGCGTCGATGCTCGACCATGACGTTTTTTCCGCACGCCGCCGCACAATCGTCGGATGCGCGAAACGCCCGTGCCGCCCTGGCGCCTGTTCCTCGGCCTCTGGCCGTCGCCCGCCACGCGCGCGGCGATCGTGGAGCATGCGCAGGCCTGGCACTGGCCAGACGCGGCGCGGCGCACGCTGGACGAGCGGTTGCACATCACGCTGCATTTCATCGGTGACGTGGATGCGGATCGCGTCCCCGCGTTGCGCGATGGCCTGCGGTGCGACTGGCCCGGCTGCACGCTGGAACTGGATCGCTGCGAAGTCTGGCCCGGGGGCATCGCGGTGCTCGAAGCCGGCACCGTGCCGCCGGCGCTGGCCGGCCTGCATGCATGCCTGGGTGACGCGCTGAAGCGCCTGGACCTCCCGGTGGAGACCCGGCGCTTTCGCCCGCACGTCACGCTGGCGCGCAAGGCGCAAAACGCCCGGCCACCGGCCTCCGCGGCTTTGCGCTGGGAGGCCGGGCCGGGCTATGGCTTGATGCGCTCGGTGGCCGGCAGTTACCTGCCGGTCCACCGGTTCGGCTAGTAGCCGAAGTTCACCGTCGCACTGCCGGCGCTGATGTCCGCCGGCTTCTCGATCATGCTGCGTCCGGGCGCCACCGCCTGCAGGCGGTACTTGCCGGCGACGGCCGTGTCGGGCGTGAAGGTCAGCCCGGTGCTGGCGTAAGGCGCCTTGACCGGCGCCGCGGCCGGCAGCTTGAAGGTGTAGGTACCGAGGTCGGCATCCACCGGCTTGGCCGCAAGCTGGATCACCGGCCCGCCGGTCAGCGACTGCAGCGCCGTGACCGTGGCGTCGGTGACGGCAGCCGTCGTGGTGCCGGAGCCGCTCGCCGTGGTGGCGGTGACGGTGCCCGTAACGGTGCCCATCGTCGACGTCGGCAGGACGATGGCCGTGGCCGTGCCGTTGATGCTGACCGAGCCCGTGGCCGTCGTCACCGGCACGCTGGTCACGACGCCGGTCGCGTGGCCGTCGGAGGTGATCACCAGCGTGTACGTGCCTTGCGGCATGAACGCCAGGTTGAACTTGCCGCTCGCATCCGGGGTGGTCGAACGCACGACCACGCCGTCCTGCTGCGCGCTCACCGAGGTGGCCGAGAGGGTCAGCGTCGTCGTCACGTAGCCCTGGATCGAACTGGCAAAGCGAGGCGTCACCGAGATCACCGGCTTCAGGTTGTAGTTGCCCGAGTTGCCGGCCTTCACCACCGACTTGCAGGCGTCGAAGTCCAGCACGAGGTCGGCCACCTTGCCGGCCTCGATCTCCACGTTGACCTTCAGCTTCAACCCGCTTTGCTGCGCGCTCGGCGTGCGCAGCGGCACCAGGGCGCCGCCGATCGGCTGCACCGCGTTGGCCAGCGGGTTGGCGCCGCCGTTTTCGGCGAGCACCAGCCGCAGCTGCGAGTAGTGGCCGGCGGGCAGCGGCGTGCTTCCCAGTTCTTCCAGCACGCCGTTGGTGAGGTTCAGCAGGTCCACGCGCTTGGGTGCCGGCAGCACCAGTTCCTGCCAGCCCATGTCGGCGTCGGCCGCCGCGTCGCTGGTGTGCACGCGGACCTTTTCCACGGTGACATAGACGTGTTCATAGCAGCTGGGCGCATCGGTCAGCGCCAGTTGCAGCGTGCCTTCCGGCGCGCTGGCGCTGCCTCCACCACCGCCGCATGCGGCCAGTCCGGCCGTCGCGGCAACTGCCGCCCATCCCGCCAGGCGGCGGATCGCGCTCCCACGCATCGACTTCTCCATTTGCTGTCTCTCAGTGTTGTGGAGCCGCGATGGTGGGGCCGGGTCGTGCCGGCGGGTGTCCGTGCGTAACGGCAAGGGCGCTCGACAGCAGGGCCTGTTGCCGCTGGCCGCCGATTGTTGCGGATGGAGACAGGGACCTGCGGCGCGGCCGCCACAGGCGTGCGCTCAGCGCTGCGGGCTGGGCGGCGGAGCTTCGGTGTCCTCGAAGGGCCGGGTCTGCTCGAAGTCCGGACGGTCCTCGTTCTTCGCGGCGTCTGCGATCGCGGCGTCGCGGATCGCGAAAAGTGCCTGCAAGTCCTGCTGCATGTCCTCGTCGGAACGCGGCAGCTCCGCGACCATGGCGTCGTCGGTCGGCGCGAAGGCCCGCGGCTGGGCGGGCGGCACGAGCGGGACGCGACCCGACTGCGGCGGCGGCGCTCCGGCAAGCCTGACCGCGGGCGCGCCCTGGGAAGACGACACGCCGTGGCCTTCGAACTCCCAGCCGACGCTCACCAGCCAGTCGCGCGCGCGCGGCTCGAAGCGGGCCAGCTCGGACAGGAAGCTGTCCTGGAAGGCAAACACGTATCCCAGCAGCTGTTCGTGCGCCTGCCGCACGACGAAGTTCACGTGCAGGCCGGCGCGGCCGGAACGCGTGACCGTGGAGAGGATGCGGCACTCCAGCCAGTCCGACGGGATGCCGTGCTTGCGCATGACGTCGCGCGTGAGGACCTGGATCAGCTCGCGCCGCGGCGCGTTGCGCGAGGTTTCAGCCTCGTTGCTGGTACTGACGCTTTCGTGGAACTGCGCGGATTCCGCCCCCGGCTCGGAGTCGCGGTTCGTTTCGTTCGTACCGAAGATGCGCTTCAACAGGCCCATGCGAACGATTGTGCTTCATTCCCTGAGCTGGAAGCGCATTTGCGTGCCCGCGAGGTCCAGGACGTCTTGGTCCGACAACAGCACGGCCCCGTCGCCCAAGGGCCGGCCGTTCAGGAGCGGCACGGTGTCCCCGGCCAGGTGGGTCACGAAGAAGCCGTTGCGCCGGTGCGCCACCGACACCACCGCAACCCCGGGGCGACCGAAGGTGGTGACCGCCTTGACGACCGGCACTTCCAGGCCCGCCGACGAGCCGGAGATCACCGCGAAGCTGGCCTGCAGCTGCGAAGGCATGATGCTGTCCGGCCCCGCCATGAAGGACTGGGTTTCGCCGAAGCCGCTGACGGGCGTCTCCGAGGCCTGCAGGTACTTGATGCGGTAGGGGCCGATGGCGATCACGTCGCCGTCGCTGAGCCGGGTGCGCTCGCGCACCATGTGGTCGTTGACGTAGGTGCCGTTGGTGCTGCCCAGGTCCTGCAGGAAGACGTCGGCCACGCCCACCAGGTCGAAGGCGCAGTGCTGGCCGCTCACCACCATGGTGTCCAGCACGATGTCGTTGCCTTCCTTGCGGCCCAGCGTGGTGCGGTCCTTGGTCAGGTAGACGTGCTTGACTTCCACGCCCTTGACGCTGGCGATCAACTGCGGCATCGGAACCTCCCGTGCCGCGAAAGGCGGCGGCTCGCGGCCATGCTAGCGCCGCGCCGCGGCCCGTTCAAGTGCGGGAAACCAGCTGGAAGTTCAGCAGGCGCGTGGCCAGGTAGGTTTCGGCCAGGAAGCAAAGCAAGGCGGCCAGGAAGCTGCCCACGCCGGCCAGGAAGCTGCCGACCGCCCACCGGCTGATCTGCAGCCCGCCCGCTTCGCCCAGGAACAGCACGATGATGGTCAGGCCGATCAGGAAGGCGCAGGTGGTGAGCAGCGCGATGCAGGCGTTGGCCAGGCGGCCGCGGGCGCGCAGCTCCTGCAGCTCGCCGATGGAGCGCTGCAGCGCGTCGCCCTCGGCGTTGCGGGCGCGGTCTTCCACCAGCCGCGCGCGGTCGATGATGCGCGCCAGCCGGCCCGCTACGGCGCCTATCATTCCCGAGACCGCGGTGAGCAGGAACACCGGAGCCACCGCCAGCTGGATGCCGTGGGTGATGGACATTGCGTCGAGTGGAAAGGCCATGGCCGCGATTATGGCGATTGACGCGCGGGCCCCGGCGGCCTACGCTGGGGCACTGTTCCGCGCAGGGAGGCTTCCATGTTCAAGCACATCCTGCTGGCCACCGACGGCTCCGCCGCCTGCGACCAGGCCACTCGCACCGCCATCGCCCTGGCGCGCACCCATGGCGCGAAGCTCACGGCCGTGAACGTCGTCGACCCCTACCCTTACCTCGGCATCGGCCAGGCCAACCCCCTCGGATTCCAGGCCTACATCGCGGCGGCCCACACGCATGCGGGCAGGGCCCTGGCGCGCGCCGCCGAACTGGCCGACGACGGCGGCACGCCGCTGGCGCTGGAGACGCGCATCGTCGAAGAGGCCACCGCGGCCCACGGCATCGCGCAGACCGCGCGCGACGAGAAGGCCGACCTGGTCGTGATCGGCTCGCACGGGCATGGCGCCTTGCGCAAGCTGGTGCTGGGCAGCGTCACCAGCCGCGTGCTGGCCGAAGCCACGATGCCTGTGCTGGTCGTTCGCTAGGCAATCACCGAGGCACCGGCGGCCTGCAAGCGGCCCAGCAGGTCTTGCCAGCGTTGCGTGTGCTCCGCATGGAGCTTGCTGCCGGCGGCCAGCACCGGCTGGAACTTCCAGCCGCGCACCTGCGCCGATTCGAACCAGGAGCGCGCCTGCTGGCGCGCGATCCACGCCGGCGTGCGCCAGTGGCCCCAGGGTTCGGCGGTGCGCGCCAGGTCCGGGCTGGCCTCGAGCGCGCCGGGCGCATACGTGAGCAGGCCATAGCGGCGCGGCGTCGACGGCTGCCGCGGACCGTCGTCGAAGGTCTCGAAGGTGGTGACATCTTCCAGCGCCGCGGGCAACAGCTCGCGCGCGACGAGGTGCTGGGCCGCCTCATCCGGCGTCTCGGCCTTCTGGTGCAGCACGGGACGCAATTCGAAGCCGGTGAGCCCGCTGGCGCGCAAGGCCTGCGCCAGGGTCGGGCCGATCACGTATTCGCCGGTCCACTGATCGACGTGCGTGATGGAGCCTTCGGCCACCGGCTTGCTCAGCCAGATCTTCTGCGGCAGGCGCACGGACCAGCGGCTGGCCGTCGGATGCAGCGTGTCCTGGTGGTAGGCGCTCATGGTGGCCTTGGAGTCGGCGCGGCTCTGGCCGATGGTGCTGCGGCATAGCGCCTCGAAATGCGAACTGCCTTCCAGCTCCAGCGGCGTGCATTGCAGGTCGCGCAGGAAGGTCACCGGCTCGCCGTCGGCGAGTTCCAGCAGGCGGGGCAGCACCGGCCCGGCGGCGTCGAAGAAGCGGGGGAACAGGAAGCCGACCGCGGGATTGGGCTTGGCGCCCAGGGCTTTTGCCAGGGTGTCGTCGGCCGCCACGCGGTGCGCCAGGCCCGGACTGCACGGGCGCAGGGCAAGCAGGATTTTCATGGCCGCAATGGTAGCTGCTCGGTCCATAGCCCCAGCCGGCAGCCGGTTGCGCGCACGTGCGAAACTGCGCGGCCCATGCCCGCTCCCCCTGCTCCCGCGCGCCCGATCGCCATTGCGCTGGCCGGCCTGTTCGCCCTGGCGGTCGCCATGGGCATAGGCCGCTTCGCCTTCACGCCGCTGCTGCCGATCATGATGGCCGAAGGCAGCGTCACCCTGCCCGGCGCCAGCCTGCTGGCGAGCGCCAATTACTTCGGCTACCTCCTCGGCGCGGTGGCCTGCACCTTCCAGCCCTGGATCTGGGCGCGACTGGGCTGGGCCAGCCACGTCAACGGGCCGGCGCTCGTGCGCGTGGGCCTGGCCGCCACCGCGCTCCTGACCGCGGCGATGGCCTTCCACTGGCCTGCGGGCTGGGTGTTGTGGCGCTTTGCCGCCGGCCTCGCCAGTGCCGTCGTCTTCCTCTACACCTCGGGCTTCTGCCTGGAGCAGCTCGCACGCCGCGGCGTGCCGGACACGGGCGCGCTGATCTACGTGGGGCCCGGCCTGGGCATCGTCGCCAGCGGACTGGCCGCGAGCGCGATGGTGGCCTTGCACGCGCAGGCCGCGCTCGGGTGGCTGGTGTTCGGCGTGTTCGCGGCGGTGCTGAGCGCCGCCGTGTGGAAGGTCTTCGATGCGCGCGCCGCGGTGCCGGCTTCCGCACCGGCCACCGCGGCCAAGGGCGCCGGCACCGCGACGCCCGAAGCAGGCGGCATGGAGATGGCGCTGCTGTCCCTGGCCTACGGCATCGCCGGCATCGGCTACATCGTCACCGCCACCTTCCTGCCGGTGATCGCGCGCCTCGCCCTGCCCGGCTCGCACTGGCTGGACCTGTTCTGGCCGCTCTTCGGCCTCGGCGTCATCATCGGCGCGCTGGTCGCCTCGCGCCTGCGCGGCGGCGACTTGCGGCTGCGCCTCGCGGCCTGCTATGCCATCCAGGCCGCGGGCGTCGCGGCCAGCCTGGTGAGCCCGACGCTCGCGGGGTTTGCACTGGGCAGCCTGCTGCTGGGACTGCCGTTCACGGCGATCACGTTCTTCGCGATGCAGGAAGCGCGCCGCATCCGGCCGCGGCATGCGACCAGCCTGATGGGCCTGATGACGGCGATGTGGGGACTGGGCCAGATCCTCGGCCCGCCGATGGCCGCGGCGCTGGTGGCGCACAGCCGCAGCACGGCGGAAGGCTTCGACCGCTCGCTGTGGATAGCGACCGGCGCGCTGCTCGCCGGCATGGCGCTCTACGGGCTGCAGGCCTGGCTCTATCCGCAGCGGACTAGCGGCTCGCGGTGATCTCCGTCGCAGGCGCTGCGCGCCGCAGCGCCGGATAGGGATTGACCGGCTCCCCCTGCCACCACTTCTTGTCCGGCCCCAGCTTGAACACCGCGAAGTGCAGGTGCGGCGTCCCCGGGTCCGCGTTGCCCGTCGTGCCGACGTAGCCGACCAGGTCGCCGCGCTTCAACTCCATGCCTTCGCGCAGGCCGTCGGCATAGCGATCGAGGTGCGCGTAGTAGTAGGCCAGCCGCCCGGCCTCGTCGAAGTGGTAGACCGTGAGCCCGCCCGGCTTGCTGGTGAACAGCTTGGCGACGCGCCCGTTGTCGACGGCCACCACCGGCGTGCCGCGCGGCGCGAGGATGTCCATCGCCTCGTGCGCGCGTTGGCCGCGGCCCTGGTCGTAGGTGTCGGCCAGGCGCTCCGGCGCGATGCCCACCACCGGGACCAGCAAGGTGCGCTGCGCGAGCAGTTCGGCACCTTCGCGGTCGCCGGGGTTGCGGACGGTGGGCAGCGGCGCCTGGGTGATCGGCGGCGTTGCCGGCGCGGTTGCCGGCGGAACGGTCACGACTGGCGGCGGTGCAACCGCGACGCTGTCGCTCGCCGCATGCCGCGGCGGGATCACCGTCGTGCGCACCGGTTCGCGCTCGCAGCCCGCGAGCAGGCAGCCCGCGATCGCCGCCAGCACGGCGCAACGCAGGCCCGTGCTCATTTCTTCGCCGCGGCCTTTTCCGCCTTGGCGGCCGGCGAGTTGGTCTCGAAGAAGCGCTGCAGCTCGGTGGGCGCGGCGCTCGTGGTGGCAGTGCTGGCGGCCGGCGTGGCGCCGGGGGCGCCGAGCGCGCTGGTGTCGGGTTGCGCAGGGACTTGTGCGGTCGCGTCCGGCTGGGCCGGCGCCTGTGCCGTCATGTCCGGCTGCGTGGGCGCTTGCGCCGTGGTATCGGGCACCGGCAGCGCAGCGGAAGCCGCGGCGTCCGGCGCCGGAGCGGCAGTGGTGTCCACCGGCGGCGGCGTCACCGCCGCCGTCTGCTGGCCGTCGAGGCGAGCGTTGTCCGGCAGCGAGGCCTGCGGCTGCTGCACCTTGGTGTTGTCTGCGCTGGAATGCACCTGCACGTCGCAAGCCTGCAGGCTCAGCGCCGCGGCGGCGGCCAACAGGCCGAGTCGCCAGTCGATCATTCTCATGATTGCACCTCCACCTGGATTCCCTTGGCGACGACGGTCGAGAGACGCACGACGTCCCAATTGGTCAGGCGCACGCAGCCGTTGGTTTCCACCCGCGCCATCTGCGAAGGCTCGGAAGTGCCGTGGATGCCCCAGTGCTCCTTGGTCAGCGCCATCCACATCACGCCCACGGGGCTGTTCGGGCCGGGCGGCAAGCGCAGTTTCTGGTCCGCCTTCGCGTTGCGCAGCAAGGCCGGGTCGTAGTGGAAGTCCGGAAACTTCGCCTGGCTCGTGATGCTCAGCATGCCGATCGGCAACGGATCCTGCGAGCTGCCGATGCTGACCGGCATGGCGCCCATCACCTTGTTGTCGGCGCCCAGCAGGTACAGCATCTTGGCCGTCTTGCCGATGCGCAGCGAGGCGACCTTGCCGGGCAGCGTGGCGGCGCGGCCCACGTCGGCGACGACGATGGACTGCCCCACCTGCATGCTGCGTCCCTTGTTCAACGCGGCCAGCAGCTTGGGGCTCATGTGGAAGCGTTCACCGAGCGCCTCCTGCATGTCCTGGTAGCCGAGCTCGGTCAATTGCGACTGGGCCACCGGGTCGTCCTTGGGGATCGCCGCGTACGGCCCGTTGATGTCCTTGTCGGTCAGCGTATAGGTGGCAAAGGCCGGAGACTGCGCCTGCGACAGCGCCGACCAGGTTGCTTCGTCGATCTTGCCGGTGGCCGGCAGGCCACGCGCTTCCTGGAAGGCCTGCACGGCGTGCTGCATGTTGCGCGCGAAGTGGCCGTCGATCTCGCCCGGCGAGAACCACGCGCGATCGAGCAGGATCTGCGCGCGCACGACGGCCGGACCTTTGGCGCCTTCGGCCAGCGGCGGCATCGCGCCGTCGGCATTCAGTTTGGTGGCGTGCTCGGTGGCGTCGGCGGGAAAGCCGGGCGCGACGACCGCGGCGGCCTCCGCCTTCCTGGCGGGCGCCTTCGCCTGCACCAGCGGTGCGGCGAACGCGAGGGGGATGGCCAGCGCAAGGAGCGCCAGCGTGTTCTTGTTGCGGGGCATCGATGGCTCCTCAGTGCGATGCCCTACCGTAGCCTCGTCGGTCGACTGCGCTTGTAGTCGCCGGTTGACGCAGGCGGTCGGCGGCCGCCTGCCCGTGCTGGCTCAGCCGCCGGTCTCGCGGACTACGTCCGCCTGGAAATCGGCGCCTCCCAGGGCGCTGCCGGTCGACGCGTCCTGCAGCCAATGCGGGTAGGTCTTGCGGAAGTCTTCCAGCACGCTCGCCAGCGGAATGTCCGTGAAGCTGCCGCGCTCGCGCAGGTACTCCATGTGCCGGTTGCCCGCCCGGTCGAACGGGTGGTAGATCGAATCGTGCAGGCCGTCGAACTCCAAAGGCAGCAGGCCGAAGCGCTCGCACAGTTCCACGTTGAAGGCCGGCGTGGCCTTGCGCCAGGCGCCTTCGAGCCAGAGCTCGGTGTAGCCGTGCCAGACGAAGACATCGGTGGTCATCGTGCTGCGCATGCGCTCGGTGGACAGGTGGTTGCGCACGTCGGCGAAACCCAGGCGCGCCGGGATGCCGGCGGCGCGCGCGGCGGCGGCGAGCAAGGCCGCCTTGGTGACGCACCAGCCGTAGCCGAGGGCCAGCACCGCGCTGGCACGCATGCCGGCCGGGCTCAGGTCCACACGGTAAGGGTCGTAGCGGAAGCCGTCGCGCACGGCGTAGTACAGCGCCACGGCGCGTTCGACCGGCGTCTCACCTCGCGCATGGCGCTCGGCGAAAGCCAGCACGGCGGGATGGTCGCTGTCGACGAGCGCGGTGGCGGCCAGGCAATCCTGCGGCGAAAGCTCGTCCATGGCTCAGCGGAAGCGAACGGTCAGCGGCGACAGGGCGCCCTCGAAGTCGGCGCGCCAGGTTTCGCCGGCACGCACCGGCCAGGCGTCGGTCCATGTACCGGTGGTGACGACATCACCCGGCTGCAGGTCGGTGGCGCCCGGGCAATCGCGCAGGGCTTGCAGGAAGTGCAGCAGCGCATGCAGCGGGCCGTCGAGCACGTTGGCGCCGCGGCCCTCGTCGATCCTTTCCTCGCCGCGCCGCAGGGTGATGCGGGCCGATGCCAGTTGCTGCTCGAAGCTTGCGGCATCCGCCGGCAAGGTGTCGGCGGCCCGGCGCGTTCCGACCAGCAGCCGCGCGTGCAGGCCGCTGTCGGCCACGGTGTCGGCGGCCGTGAACTTCCAGTCCGGCATGTGGGACTGCACGATCTCGAAACCCGGTGCGACCCATTCGAGGCAGGCACGCAGGTCGGCCAGCGTGGCGCGCGCGGGCGGCGTGGCGCGCAGGCCGAACACGCACTCGGGCTCCAGCCGGGGCTGAGCGGTGCCGGCGAGGTCGATTTCCCCCTCGCCTTCGCAGAAGGCCAGCGTGGTGTCCCACACCGTTCCCCAGATCGGCGCATAGACGCCGTAGCGCGGCCAGATGGTGCGGTTGGTGAAGCCGATCTTGTAGCCGCGCGGCACCTCGCCGCGGTTGATGCGCAGCTGGCGCACCGACAGGGCGCGCTCGTAGGCTTCGTTCACGGGCAGGCCGCAGCCCGTGCTCCAGAGTGTCGCGTCGTCGTAGTGGCGCAGCAGTTCTTCGGGGGTCATGCCCGAAGGTTACCGCGCGCCGGGAATCTGCGGCGGCCGGCCGCCCAGGTGCATGCCGGCGTCCAGGTGGAGCAGCTCGCCGGTGGTCGTGCGGGCGCCGTCGACCAGCCACACGATCGCCTCGGCCACGTCCTCCGGCGTCGCCGGGCGGCCGAGAGGGGCGGCTTTCTCGTAGTTGTCCTTCAGCTTGTCGAAGCCTTCCTGCCCGATGCCGTCGACGAACCAGCGGCTGGTGATCATGCCGGGGCAGACCGCATTCACCCGCACTTCGGGCGCCAGCGTGCGTGCCAGGTGCAAGGTCATCGCATTCATCGCACCCTTCGAGGCAATGTAGGGCACCGACGAGCCGATGCCGAGCGAGCCCGCGATCGAGGATACGTTGACGATGCAGCCGCGCGCGGCCTTCAATGCCGCCACGCAGGCGCGCACCATCTGGAAGCTGCCGATGGCGTTCACCGCGTAGATGCGCTGGAAGGCTTCGACGTCCAGCGCGTCCCAGGAAGCTTGCGCGCCGAAGATCGAGATGCCGGCGTTGTTGACGAGCGCATCGATGCGGCCCCAGCGCTGCAGGGTCGCCGCCGCCAGCGCGCGGCAATCCGCATCCTGCGCGACGTCACCGCGCAGCAGCAGCGTTTCGGCACCGGCCGCGCGGCAGGCCGCTTCGGCCGCCTGCGCCTCGGCTTCGCTGCGCGAGTAGTTGATGACGACGTTCCAGCCGCGCTGCGCCAACTGCAGCGCCGCGGCCGCGCCCACGCCGGTGGCGGAGCCGGTGACGAGGGCGACCTTGCGATCGCTCACGATGCCTTCACCTGCGCGGCCTTGCGGTCGGCGACGATCCGCTGGGCACTGGGGCGCTCGCCGATGAACTTCACGTAAGGCTTGTAGTCGACGCCGGCGGCCAGCAGCAGGTCTTCGCCGTAGATGGCCTTGGTGGCCATGCCCACCAGCGGCAGGTTCGCGAACGCGGCGCAGTCCGCCATGGTGAAGGTCTCACCGGCGGCATAAGGCGCCATCTTCAGCAGGCGCTTGAGGCCCGCGATGCGTTGTTCGATCTCGCGCCGGATGCGCGCGGCGTTCGCCTCGGACAGCGCCGGCGCGCCGAAGAAAGCCGCGCCATAGAGCTGGCGCGTTGCCATCTCCAGGTGCCAGTCGAGGAAGGTGACGAGCTCGCGCACCTTGGCCGCGGCAAAGGGATCGGCCGGCAGCAGGGCCGGTTGCGGGGCGACGGCTTCCAGGTAGTCCAGGATCACCTGGCTCTCGCACAGGCAGCCCTGCGGCGTGGTGAGGAAGGGGATCTTCCCGAGCGGTGACGCCGAGAGGACGCCTTCGCCCTTGTCCTTGAGGTCGACCTTCTGTTCCTCGAAGGGCAGGCCCTTTTCCAGCAAGGCCATCTTGGCCTTGTTGTAGTAGTTGCTGATCAGAGATCCGTGGAGGGTGAGCGTGCTGGCCATGCGCCATTCTGGCGCGGCCTCCCGGGCGCCGGCATGCTCCATTCCCCTGAGGCGGCGTCGCGCAGGCGACGCCCGCCCTCAGTTCAAGGGGCGCATGTAGATGCGGCGGAAGGCCGGGGAGCCGCTCGAGGTCTCGTTGATCTTGACGCTCTGCGTGCTGCGGTCCGACAGGCGCAGGATCGCGCGCACGCCGTCCCCGGTGATCACGATCAGCGGGCGGCTGGACAACGCATCCCCGATCGAATAGAGCGCCGGGTAGTACACGGTGCCGCCATAGGTGCGCGCAACGGCGCCGCCGTTCGCGGAGGACAGCTGCAGCAGCGTACTGGTGCCGCCGGGGTTGCAGACGACGTTGGTCGGCTTGTTCACGACCACGCTCAGCGTGCCGCCCGCGGACAGCGCCGCGCGCGTGGTGACCCGTCCCAGCGAGCCGAGGTCCAGGTAGAAGCCGCGCTTGGTGGCGGTCATGGCGTTGTGCGTAACCGTCTGCGATCCGTCCGCCGCCGTCGTGAGCGACTGGCACAGGTAGTCCGTCGTGCCGCCGTCGGCCGGGCACGCGGCACCGTTGCTGCCGCGGATGTTGGGCAGGGTCGGCGCCGCCACGCTGGTGTCGTCGATGATGCCGTAGAAGCTTTCCACCTGCGACGCCAGCGTGTTGGGCGTGGAGCTGCCCGGCACGTCGTCGATCGAGAAGTACTGCCCGGTGCCGACGTAGACGAACTGCCGGTTCGTGCTGCCGGTCACCGGCGCCACGGTCACGGCGGCCGTGACCGGCTGCGCGCTGCCGTCGGGCGCGGTCAGCTGCGCGATTCGCACCGGCGAGGCGAGATCCGGGGCCGTCAAGTCGAAGCGCCACACGTTGCCCTGCAGGTCGCCGGAGTACACGAATCGCACGTCGGCGGACGGCGCCAGGTCCTGCGACTTGGACAGGTGGGTCAGCCCCAGGCTCGCGCTGGCGCTGCCGAAGCCGCTGGGCGTCACGAAGGTCTTCATGACCGCGCCGGTGGACGCTTCCAGCACCCAGACGTAGCCGCGGCCGTCGCCGCCTATGCCGTTGCTGCTGCCGTCGTTGGCAAGGCCGGACGAGACGACCACGCGCCAGCCGTCGGCCGTCTTCACCACCAGCGGGGTACCGAAGGAGTAGCCCATGTTCGTCGGCTTGAACTCCCACAGGACCTTGGCGGTCGCCTCGGCATCAGTTGCGGCCGTGCCGCTGGTGATGTCCAGCGCGTAGTAGCCGGCCCCGCCCTTGCCGAGGCCGCCGACCAGGATCTTGCCGACGGTGCCCGCGCCCGTGCCGGACATGTCGGCCACGGCGGGCGTGGCATCGACCAGGTAGACGTGGTCGTAGCCGGTCGACGCGCGGTCGGCCAGGCGGCTGTGCACCAGGCGCGGGACATAGGCCCACAGCTCCTTGCCGCGCGTGGCCACGCTGGCATCGATGCGCCCGTCGAAGGCATGCAGCATGCCGTCGTTGGAAGCCTGGTACACGATGCTGCCGGCCGTGTAGCTCACCGCGACCGGTTCGGCATTGATGATGTCCCCCAGCACGTAGGAGCGCTGGCGGAAGGTGCTGCCCTCGCCGCTGCGGTCGCCGCGCGTGTAGTTGATCACCGCGTCGCTGGGCGACGTGCCGGCGCCCCGGAAGTTGCCGCCGTTGGCGGTCGAGAACACCAGGCCGGCGCCGGTGCCGGTCGTGCCGCTGAAAGTGACGATCCGCCGCGTGGTGGGGTCCTGGGCCGCCAGCTTGTCGCGCGCCGACCATTGGACCGGGCCGTTGCGCAGGCCCGTGATCTGGTCCAGCGAATAGGCCTCGAGGTCGCCGTACCAGTTGCCGGAGGTGTAGCTGGAGGCGTAGCCGATGGTGCCGGAGGTGATCTGCGCGCTCGTGACGGCGACGGCGGCGGCGGCCGCGTCGATCGCCAGGGCATCGGAGATCACGTTCTGGAAGGCCTCGAGCAGCGTGGGCGCGTCGGTTGCCGCCAGGAAACGGCCCCCGCCCTGCCGTCCCGTGTTGATCAGCAGCGGGTCGTTCTGCACCGCCGGATCCGCGAAGCCGATCATGTAGGTGCTGATGTTGTTCTTGCCGCGCTTGGCGCCGGAGGCGGGAACCAGGTCGGGCCGCAGGTCGGTGTCGAACAGCAGCTTGGCCACGTCGTCCATGTAGTCCGAGCCGTTGGACTCGTAGGAGCGGCCGGTGGCGGCGTTCTTGCGGTCGTAGGGCAGGACGGAGCCGGTGGCGTCCTTGCACTGCGCCGCGTTGGCGCCGGTGCAGTCCTTGTCGTAGTCGCGCACGTAGGTGTTGTTGTCGAACACCCGGTCGTTCTGCGGCCGGCCGTCGGTCATCGCGAAGATCGACGTGCGCTGGCACCAGTACTGGATCGGCTTCTGCGCCGCGGTCGCGCTGGTCGAATTGCAGGACACCGGCGAGCCGGCCACGCAGGAGTTGCGCGCCGGGTTGGCGTCGGCGCCGGACATGCGCAGGAGCGTGTCGATGGCGACGCCGGTGTCGTTGGCGGTGCTGACGTTGCCGTTGTAGCCGGTGGCCATGTAGCGGCCGATGTCGGCCAGGGTCGCGGCCAGCGGCGTCGCGCCGGAGGGCGTCAGCGTGTCGATCTGGGTCTTGATCGCGCTGCGCGAGGTCGTGTCGAGGTCGCGCACCGACAGCTTCAGCAGGCCGCCGAGCGGGCTCGCGTTGTAGGTGCTCAGGCCCACGCGCACGGCGGCGCGGGCGCCGGACACGGTGGGGATAGGCAGCGAATCGATCGCGGACTTGGCCGAACGCCGCGCGATCTCGATGCGCGTTTCCACCGCGCCGGTGCTCACCAGCTTGCGGTCCGTCCAGCCGCTCTGCGCGCCCCCGTAATTGCCGAAATACCAGTTCAGGAAATGGCCGGTGTAGTCGGAATCCAGGTAGCCGCTCGGGCTCTTGGTGGTGGTGCCCGTATCGGCGAGCAGGCGCGCGCCATAAGTGGCGGTGTTGTTGAAGCAGCGCGTGGTCTGGGTGCCCGATGTAGCGGTCGTGTGCCGGTAGGTCGTGCCGCCGTAGACGATCTTGGGGACGCCGCCGACGATGTTCAGGTCCACCGAGGTGCCGGCGGGAATCAGGCTGCCGCTCGCGCAGCTCGCCAGGTAGGTGGCCGTCGCCGAATACGGCGCCGCCGGCACGATGTTGCTCATCGACCCCGAGTTGTCGATCATGAACATGAAGTTCGGCGGCACGTTGTTCTGCACGGCCGGCGGGATGTCGTCGATCTTCTGCGCGAGCGCGGCGCCGCCGGCAAGCGCCAGCACGGCCAGCGCCGCCCGCGCCAGCCCCGGGAAGTGGCAAAGGAATGCAGTCATCGTCCGTCCCTGTTCTTCACGTCGTGGCCGGGCCGCTGACCATGGCCTCGAACCAGTTCTCGGTGCCCCGCGGTCCGCGCACCCGCACCAGCACGCGGTAGCGCAGCGAGATGGTGGTGGGGGAAATGGAAGAGGCGCGCGGCTCGTATTCGCACTGGGCGCGGATCTGGGTGACCACGGTGAGGTCGGGGCTGCTCAGGCAGCGCCGCTCCACCACGTACTGCACGCGGTAGCCGCCGTTGTCCGCGGCGCAATCCGCGAGGACGGCGCCCTTTTCGTCGGTGCAACTCACCGTCGTCCAGTCGATGGCCGTCGGCACGCCGAGGGCGTTGACCGCGCCGATGGTGGCGAGGTAGCGCGATGACCCGGTGTTGCCGGTGCCGCCCGCGATGCGGTTGGCGATCTCGCTCATCGCGTTTTCCAGCGCGCGGTCCGAGGCCTGCACCGCGGTCTGGCGGAAGGCGAAGTTGCCGGCCATCACGTTGCCGTTGCGCACGGCCCGCATCACCCCCATGCCGGCCAGCAGCGTGATCACCAGTGCCAGCAGCACCGCGATCAGGACCATGCCTTCCTGGCGTCGTGCTCGCTTCATCAGTCGCTCCAGATCACCGCGCGCAGCGGCAGGACGGCCGCGTGCACGCGGTAGCGGTAGTTCTGCCAGCTGCGGCCGCTGGGTACGGGAACCGTCGACAGGTCGATCACCGGGGCCGACGCATCCTGGAACGAGCAGGGACCGGTGTTCGCGACCGCGGCTCCGTTGGTGCAGGCCGCCGTGACGGCCCCGCCATCCGCCTCGCGCGAGCGCGCCACCAGCACCACGCGCACGGCCTTGATCCGCGCGATGTCGGCGGCGGCCGGCGTGCCGGCCCAGGCCCCGGTGGCCTCCACCCAGCTGGTGACCACGTCGCTGGCGGCCGTGCTGCTCACGCCGTATTGCGCGTGCATCAGGACGATGTCGGTGGCGAGGGCCTCCACGCCGCTGCCGAAGGCCAGGGGCGAGCTGGTGCAGGCCGGCAGGCTGGGCGTGGCAAAGGCGTTGTAGCGCACGAGCGCACTGCACTGCACCGCGAAAGCGTCCTGGCGGAAGCCGCTGGCGGCGGTGCCGACGCGGCTCACCACCGCGGGCCCGGTGGTGGTGCCGGTGGCGTCGAAGCCGTAGGTGGGGCGCGTGGTGTACACGGCCGGGCCGGGATTGAGCCCGGCGTTGGGCGTGCGCACCAGCAGCTTGCAGGCCGTGGCGTTGCCGCCGCAGGCCGCCGTGTCGGTCGGGGCCTGGGTGATGGAGAACAGGGTGCAGGGCTGGCCCGTTCCCGGCGCGCCGATCACGCCGATCTCGCCGTTCGCGAAGTCGCCGCCGCGGCTCACCTGGATGCTGGCGCCCGACACGTCCATCATGACTGGCGCCCCGGACAGCGGCTTGCTGCTGCTCGCGCCGCCGGTGAAGACGATGCGGTCCGACACGCCTGCGCCGCCGCCGTCGACGATGCGGACCGGCATGAAGCGCGCCCCGTCGGAGATGACGGTGGTGCCGTTGTACGCGTTCCAGGTCGGGCAGAGCGTCTGGCCGTTGCCGTAGAAGCCGGCGCCCGCGCTGCGCGCCGCCTGGTCGATGAGCGACAGGCTGATCTGCGCGCTGCTTTGCGCCGAGACGTTCCCGGTCAGGATGGAGAACTGGCGGCCGCTGCTGACGACGGCACTGGTGACGGCCAGCGCCACGATCAGGCCGACCGCGCTGGCGACCAGGACTTCGACGAGCGAGAAGCCGCCCTGGAGCTTGTGATGCTTGCTCATGGCCATTGCACCCGGTTGTAGACCTCCAGCGTGTGCGGCAGGTCGTCCTCGCCGTTCTTCCAGCACAGGCGGATGGTGACGTCGGCGTTGTTGGTGCCGCCCACGATGACCTGCTGCTCGCTGGCATTCACGCGCGGGAAGGCCGCGGTCACCTGCGACATCCAGTCCAGCAACGTTGCGTTCGTCGAGGCGGTGCCGGTCGGCGCACAGGCGGACGTTCCACCCGCCATGTGGTTGAACTCGGTCGCCGTGGCGGGATTGGAGATCAGCAGGCGGGCGAGCAGCTGGTCGGCGAGGAAGGTTGCCTCGGCGCGCTGGCGCGCATCCGTGGACATCTTGACCGCGGTGGCCTGCAGGCGAACCAGCCCGAGCACGCCGAAGGAAAAGACGACGATGGCGACCAGCACCTCGACCAGCGAGAAGCCGCGCTGCGCTTTGGAGTGTGTGACGGCGTTCATCAGCAGCGCCTCGGATCGTTGGCGGCGCTCACCCCCGGATCGCACATGCGGATCAGCCCGCCCCCGAAGACGTTGACGCGCCGCGTCGTGTCGTTGCCGCCCAGGCTGACGATATTCACCTGCGACAGCTGCGTGCCGGTGGTCGAGAGCACGCCCGTGGCGAGGAAGGTGGCGGTGAGCGCGGAGTTCGCGGCCGACATGCTCATGGTCTTCCAGTCGGAGCTGGAGAAGCCCTGCAGCGAGCTGCCGTCCGAAGCCTGCGTGACGTCCCAGCCGGTGAAGTCGCTGCGCAGGACGAAGTTCACCGCGGTATTGCGCCGCACGGCTTCGGCGCGGGCGAAGTTCAGGCCGTCCACGATGCTCTGCGCCGCGTTCTGCACCTTGCGCGTGGAAACCATCGAGGACACGCCCGGCGCGGCCAGCGCCATGCCCACGGCCACGATCGCGATGACCACCAGCAGTTCGATGAGGGTGAAGCCGCGGGCGCGGCGGCTGGCGGGGCGGCGGTTCAACACGCCTCCCCCTTCTTCATGACCCAGCAGGCGTAGCTGACGTCGGCGCCGTCGAACCGGGTGGTCTTGTGGCGATCCGACTGGTCCACGGTGTAGACGTAGCCGCCCAGGCCGGCCGCATCCTGGCCCGTGGCCGTGATGAGGAAGGACTGCGAATCGCTCGTGGAGCCCCACGCGCAGGTGATGGTGAAGCCTTGCGAGGAAGGCATCGCTACGCCGCAGCCGGTGGCGCCGTAGTTGCGGTTGTCCTGGTAGTACTGCTCCAGCCGCACCCGCACGGCGCTCACCTCGCCCAGGGCCGCGGCGATCTTGCCACGCCGCACGTGCGCGGTATAGGACGGAAAGGCGACGGCCGCCAGGAGGGCGACGATCACGATCCCGATGAGCAACTCGAGCAGCGTGAATCCGCTGCTCACCCCCAACGACCTGGTTGTTTTCATCTCTCCGCATCCTCCCGACGGCGAGCCGTTGTTCGGCCGTCCATCGACATCACGGACCGCCTTTTTAAGCCGGAAGGATTACGAGAGCTTAAGAATTTTTACCAGTGTTGCGTAAATGCAGCATGAAAAGCGTGAAATCGTTAGCAGAGGGCCGGCGATTTCCAGGCGTAGCCGCCAAAGGCCGCTTCATTCGATCTTCGCGCCGGACTCCTTGACCACCTTGGCCCATTTCGCAGTTTCGGCCTGGATGGTGGTGGCCAGCGCCTCGGGCGTGCCGGGATTCGGCTCGAGCCCCAGCTTGGCAAGCTTTTCCTTCACGTCCGGCATCGCCAGCACCTTGAGCGTCTCGGCGTTGATGCGCATCTGCACCTCGCGCGGGATGCCGGGCGAACCGAGCAGCGCGAACCAGGAAGTGGCTTCGAAGCCGGGCAGGCCCGATTCGGCGATGGTGGGAATGGAAGGCGCGGCCGGCGAGCGCTGCGCACTCGTCACCGCGATCGCCTTCAGCTTGCCCTCCTGCACCAGCGGCAGCGCCGAGGGCATGTTGTCGAAGATCATCTGGATGCGCCGCCCAGCAGGTCGGGGATGGCTTCGGCGCGGCCCTTGTACGGCACGTGCTGCATCTTCACGCCGGCCAGCGTGTTGAACAGTTCGCCGGAGAGGTGGATGGAGGTGCCGCTGCCCGAGGAGCCGAAGAACAGCGGCTGCTTCCTGGCCAGCTCGATCAGTTCCTTGACGTTGTTGGCCGGCACGTCCTTGTTCACCACCAGCAGGTTGGGCGTGGCGGCCAGGAAGCTGATCGGCGTGAAGTCGCGGATGTTGTTGTACGGCATCTTCTCGTACAGCGACGCGTTGATCGCGTGCGTGCCGACCGTGCCGACCACCAGCGTGTAGCCGTCACCCGGCGCCTTCGCAACGATGTCGGCGCCGATGTTGCCGCCGGCGCCCGGCTTGTTGTCCACCGTCACCGCCTGGCCGAGCGCGGCCCACTTCTCCGCCAGCACGCGCGCCAGCGTGTCCGGCGCGCCGCCGGGCGGGAAAGTGACCACGATGCGGACCGGCCGCGCCGGCCACGCCTGCGCCTGCGCCTGCGCGGCGGTGAAGGGGATGGCGGCCAGCAGTGCCGCGGCCAGGAAAAGGGGGATTCGACGCATGGTGCTTGTCTCCGGTGGCATGCAAACATTCTGCGGGGCCCGGGGCGCCGCTGGAATGCTCCATTCCCCGATGCCCTATGCTGGCGGCCATGCAGCCGCCGCCCTTACCCGCCCCCGAAGAAATCGCGCTGCTGGAGCCGTTCGAGCGCATCGGCCTCGACCGCATCGAACTGGTCGCCAGCGTGAGCCAGGCCGAGGCCGCCGCCGAGCTCCTGCTGGCCGAACCGGTCTGGGGATTCGACACCGAATCCAAGCCCACCTTCCAGGCCGGCGAGGCCTCGGACGGGCCGCACACGGTGCAGCTGGCCGTGCTCGACCGCGCCTACGTGTTCCAGCTGCACGAGCCCGGCTGCCGCGCGGTGGCCGGCGAACTGCTGGCCCGGGGCGGCATCGTCAAGGCCGGCTTCGGCCTGCACGACGACAAGCGCCGCATCACCCACAAGCTCGGCGTCGAGCCGCAGGACGTGCTGGACCTGGACACGGTCTTCCGCTCGCAGGGCTACCGCCGGCAGATGGGGGTGAAGGCCGCGGTCGCGGTGCTGTTCAACCGGCGGCTGTTGAAGTCCAAGCGGGCGGCAACCTCGAACTGGGCGAGCCGCCAGTTGACGCCGGCGCAGGTGCTCTACGCCGCCAACGATGCTTGGGCGGCGCTGCGCGTGTATCACGCGCTGGGCGGCGTCACTGGATCATCCGCATGATCCGCGAGAACAGGTCGTTCACCACCTGCTGAACCGGGTCGGGCGCGGGCTGTTCGCGCGGCTTCGGCCGCGGCCGCGGAATGTCGAACTCGGCGCGCGAATCGATGGCACGCACGCGCAGGGCCTGCCCGAAGAAATCGCCCACCATCGGCAGCGCGCTCCGCGCGCCCGGTCCCCAGGCGTCGCCCAGCGTGAGGCGGCTGTCGTCGAAACCGACCCAGGCGCCCGCCACCAGCTGCGGATGCATCAGGATGAACCAGCCGTCGGTGTTGTCCTGGGTGGTACCGGTCTTGCCCGCGACGTCGGCCTGGATGCCGTAGCGGCTGCGGATGGCGGCGCCCGTGCCTTCATCCACGACCCCGCGCATCACGTTCACCAGCTTCAGGGCCTGTCCGCGCTGCATCACCTGCTGCGGCTTGGGAATCACGAAGGTCGCCAGCAGGTGCCCCTTGCGGTCTTCGACCGCGGTCACCAGCTGCGGCTCGCCGAGGTAACGCCCGTTGTTGGCGAGCGAACCATAGGCCGACACCATCTCGCGCAGCGTGACGGGACTGGTGCCAAGGGCCAGCGAAGGCACGGCTTCGAGCTTGCTGTCGCGCACGCCCAGCGAGTACGCCAGCTCCGCGACCCGCGCGGCGCCGACCTTCTGCACGACCTGCGCCGTGATGCTGTTGCGCGAGTGGACCAGGCCGTCGCGCAGCGTCATCGGCTGGTTGGTGGGCGGCGTGGCATCGCGCGGGCTCCAGACCGAGCCGCGGTCGCGGATCTCCACCTGCTGGTCGATGAAGGTGTCGTCGGGGCTCATGCCGCGCTCGAAGGCCACGCCGTAGACGAAGGGCTTGAAGGTGGAGCCCGGCTGGCGCCGCGCCTGGTTGACGTGGTCGAACTGCGCCTGCGTGAAGTCGGCGCTGCCGACCCAGGCACGCACCTGCGCGCTGCGCGGATCCAGCGCGAGGAAGCCGGCCTGCACCAGCGCGCGCTCCTGCCCGCGCGGGCGCGCGCGGTCGGCGGCGTCCTGCAGCGTGCGCACCTGGCGCGCCACGGCCTGGTTGGCGGCGCGCTGCAGCCGCGCGTCGATGGTCGTGCGGACCACCAGGCCGTCGGCATAGATGTCGTAGTCGGCGCGGTCGGCCCAGGCGATCAGCCACTTGCGCAGGTGCTGCGCAAGGTGCGGCGCGATCCCGATCGGCTCCTGCTGGCGCTCGAAGTCCACGCGCAGCGGCCGCGCCGCCAGCGCCTGGCCGCGGTCGGGCGCCAGCTTGCCGCGCTTCACCATCTGCGCCAGCACGGTGTTGCGCCGGTCGCGCGCGCGCTCCGGATTGAGCACCGGGTTGTAGTAGCTGGTGCCCTTGAGCATGCCGATCAGCGTGGCGCTTTCCAGCACGTCGAGCTTGTCGGCCGACTTGTCGAAATAGGTGCGCGCGGCCATCTCGATGCCGAAGGCGTTGTAGAGGAAGGGCACCGTGTTGAGGTAGACCTCCAGGATCTCCTGCTTGGAGTAGATCGCCTCGATCTTCAGCGCGGTGATGGCTTCCTTCACCTTGCGCGTGATGCTGGCCGAACGGCCGATCTCCTCGGGAAAGAGGTTGCGCGCGAGCTGCTGCGTGATGGTCGAGCCGCCCTGGCGGTTGCCGCGCAGCGTGTTCCAGGCCGCCCCCAGCGTGCGCCGCAGGTCGAGGCCATGGTGTTCGTAGAAACGGTTGTCCTCGGTGGCGATCAGCGCGTCGATCGCCGACTTGGAGATGCGTTCGAGCGGGACCCACTGGCGGTTCAGGCGGCGGAACTCCGCCAGCACCACGCCGTCGGCGGACATCACCACCGTGGGCACCTCGGACTTGGCCTTGCGCAGGTCCGCGATGCTGGGCGTGAAGGGGATCAGCACCAGCACGTAGGCGAGCAGCAGCGCCGGCAGGACGAAGGCGGAACGGACGGGATGGCGGCGCACCAGGGCCACCAGCTGCCGCCAGCGATCGGCGGCCCAGGCACGGGCCTGCGCGAGGGCGGGAGTCATGCCGTGCAATCTAGTGAGGCCGGCGGCTCAGCCGTGTAGGACGCGGGCTTGAGCAGGCCAATCATCCGCCCGCCCGCTTGACCTTCCACCCGCGCTGCTGCAGCAGGGCCACGACCTTGTCGACGTGGTCGCCCTGCACTTCCACCGTGCCGTCCTTCACCGTGCCGCCGCTGCCGCAGGAGGCCTTCAGGTCCTGTCCGAGCTTGAGCAGGCCCGCTGCATCGACCGGGGCGCCGCGCACGATGGTGACCGCCTTGCCGCCGCGGCCCTTGGTTTCGCGCTGCACGCGCACGATGCCGTCGGCCGAGGCGATGGGCGCGGCGGCGGCGCTGCGGCAGCTGCACTGGGCGACGGGACGGCGGCAGACGGGGCACATGCGGCCGGCCTCGGTCGAATAGACCAGGCCGCCGGCGGCGGAGCGGTTTTTCATGGGCTGCATTGTCGCGGGTCGCGCGACGACCCCGCCAAATGCGCGTCAGCGCAGCCGCACCGCCTCCGGCATGTTCTCGCCCAGCTGCGTGGCCTTGTTGCGCCAGGCATTGGCTTCGGAGCTGTCCTTGCCGACGCTGCCCTCGCCCTTGGTGTAGATCTCGTACAGGCGGCGCGCGGCGGGCCCGCTGCCGGCGTTGGCAGCCTGGCGATAGGCGCTGACGGCGGCGGCCATGTTGCCGCTCTGCTCGGCCGACCGCGCCTGGGCCAGCAAGGCAGACGCGCTCGGACGCTCGGCGGGCGGCGGTGCGGGTGCCGGCGTGGGGGCCGGCGCGGGAGCCGGCGTCGGCGCGGGGGTTGGTGCGGGCGTGGGCGCCGGTGTGGGGGCCGGCGTGGGCGCCGCAGCCGGTGGCGGCGGCGCGGGCGTCGGTGCCGGCGCGGTGGCCGGCGGCGGCGCCGTCGGTCCCGCCTTCGGGGCCGGGGTAGGCGCCGGCGTCGGTGCGGGACGCGGCGTCGGGGCCGGCGTCGGCGCAGGCGTGGGAGCCGGCGCCGGGGCGGCGGGACGCGCCGGTGCGGGAGCGGGCGTCGGCGCGATGCTCGCCGGCGGCGGGGCAACGGGCGCCTGCGCCGGCGGCCGCGGCGCGGGCGTCGGCGTGGTCAGCTTGGCCTGCTGCTCGTCGGCCGGCTGGGTGGCCTCGGTTTTCGCGGACTCGGTCTTGCCCGAACCCATCATCATCTTCACGCCGACCCCGATCGCACCCAGTGCGACGACGCCGGCGATGGCGACCGGCACCATCTTCGACTTGGGCTTGGCGGCCGGCTCGTCTTCGTCGTCGACGCGGCGGGCCACCGGCGCGGCCGGCACGGCCGGGGGTGCCGGCGGACGCAGCTTCGCCTCGGCCTCGGCGCGCTCGCGTTCGCGGCGGCGCGCCTCCTCGGCCTCCTTCTTCGCGTCGTCGATCGCCTTCTGCTTGGCGTCGGCGGCTTCCTTCAGGCGCGCGGCCTCGAGGGCACGCTGCTGCGCCAGGCGCTTGTCTTCCTCGCGCCGCCGCGCCTCGACGGCCTCCTTCTGCCGCTGCTCTTCGACCTTGCGGTTCTCGGCCGCCTGGCGCTCGGCTTCGAGCCGCTTCGCCTCTTCCTGCTTCTTCGCTTCCGCCGCCTGCTGGCGCGCCTTGGCTTCCCGCTCCTGCGCTTCGCGCTTCGCGGCTTCCTCGGCCTGGCGCTTCGCTTCGGCGTCGCGCTTTTCCTTCTCGATGCGGAAGGCCTCGGCCTCGGCGGCCAGGCGCTTCGTCTCTTCCTGCTTCCTGGCTTCCTCGGCCGCCTTGCGGCGCGCTTCGGCTTCGCGCTGCTCCTGCTCGATGCGCTTGGCCTCCGCCTCGGCGGCCACGCGGCGCGCTTCTTCCTGCCGCTTCGCCTCCGCCTCCGCGGCCGCGCGGCGCGCGTCTTCCTGGCGCTTGGCCTCCTCGGCCTGCCGCCTGGCTTCGGCTTCGCGCTGCGCTTCCTCGATGCGCCTGGCCTCCGCTTCGGCGGCGATGCGGCGCGCTTCTTCCTGCCGCTTCGCCTCTTCCGCCGCCTGCCGCTGGGCCTCCTCGGCCGCCTGGCGCTGCGCTTCCGCTTCGCGCTGCTCGGCCTCGATGCGGCGCGCTTCCTGTTCGGCCTCCGCGCGCTTGGCGTCCTCGAGCCGGCGCCTTTCCTCGGCGGCCTGGCGCTTGGCAGCCGCCTCGCGTTGCATTTCCTCGTCTTCCTTGCGGCGCGCCTCGGCCAGGCGCGCCGCCTCGGCCTGGCGTGCGGCTTCGGCCTGCCGCGCCGCTTCCGCCTGTCGCGCCGCCTCCGCGGTGGCACGGGCCTGGGCATCGCTCAGGTCGGCGGGCCGCGCGCTGGTGTCGGACTGGCGCGCGACGACGGCGCCCGCCTTGGCCTCCTCGATCACCTTCAGTGCCGCCGGCGAAATGACCGCGGGCGCCGAGGCAGTCACCACGGCGCCGGTGTTGCTCAGGCCCAGGCCGCTGGCCGACGACGGACCGCCCGGCAGCGAGGGCATCTGCGAAGGCAGGCGCGTCTCTTCGTCGGCGCCTACGGTGCCTTGCCCGGTCCCCTGCCCCGTGCCGGTGCCGGTACCGGTGCCCTTGTTGCTGGCATCCGGGTCCCAGCCCAGCTTGCGCAGGCGGCGCTGCGCCAGCGCGGCGAACTTGCCGTTGGGGAAGCTCTCGACGAAGGTGACGAAGTCATGGACGTCGTCGGAGTCCTTGATGTCCTTCCAGTACTCGAGCTCCAGCTCGAGGTTGATGGACGAGGCCTGGCTCGCGGCCGTCTCCGGCGGCTTGGGGGCGACGGTCGGCGGCGGCGCCGTGGACGACACCGAGGGCGGCCCGGCGCCGGTGGCGCCTACGCGCTGTCCCGCGGACTTCAGGGCCAGGGCGAACTCGCGCGCCGAGGAGAAGCGCTCGTCGCGGTTCTTCGCCAGCGCCTTGGCCACCACGGCGTCCATCGCGCGCGGCAGCTTGGGGTTGTGGTACGAAGGCGGCGGCGGCAGCGTGTTGACGATCTGGTGGATCACCGCGAACGGGTTGTCGCCGTCGAACGGCCGCACGCCGGTGAGCAGTTCGTACAGCACCACGCCGGCGGCGAACAGGTCGGAGCGCGCGTCGACGCGCTGGCCCTGCGCCTGCTCCGGCGACATGTAGCGCGGCGTGCCGATGCCGGCGGCGCCCACCTGGGTGCGGTTCGCCGCGTCGGGGTCCTGGATGCGCGCCACGCCGAAGTCCATCAGCTTGACGCGGCCCTTCTCGATCAGCATGTTCCCCGGCTTGACGTCGCGGTGCACGATGTTGTTTTCGTGCGCGTGGTCCAGCGCGGCCAGCAGGTCGAGGATCATCGACACCACCATCGCCGTCGAGAAGTGCTCGCCCTGGTCGAGGTGGTGCTTGAGGTCGTCCCCGTCGATGAACTGCATGACCAGGTACGCGACTTCCTCGTCGCGCCCGAAGTCGAAGATCGGGACGATGTTGGGGTGCAGCAGGCGCGCGGCGGCCAGCGCCTCCGTGCGGAAACGGAACTCGTATTCCTCGGCGGCCTTGGGGTCCAGCTTCTCGACGATGATCGTCTTGATCGCCACGTGCCGCTGCAGCACGGGGTCGTGGCCTTCGTAAACCAGACCCATCGCGCCCTTGCCCAGGGTGCGGATGATCTCGTAGCGGCCTAGCTTTTTACCGGTCACAGGGTGGTGATGCGTGGACTGCGCGCCGCCACAGTTTAAGGTCTGGCGCAAGGCCGCACCATGCGGGCGGCCAAATAAGTCACGCAGGCGTCTGCGACGCCTCCGTGGAAACCCCCGCCGGCGCAGGGCCGGACGGGGTGGTGGGTGCCGGCCTTACTGGCAGTTCGGCTCGTTGCGGCGCTGTTCGTCCAGGCAACGCGGCTCGCGGATCAGGAGGCTCGGGAAGCTCAGGGGCGCCACCACCGCATCGAGCGGCAGGTTGCCGAACATCACCAGGTTCTCCAGGCCGAGCAGGCCGGCGTCGGCGCGCTGCTGCATGCGCAGGAAGCGCGCGATCTCGGAATAGATCGACGACACCGCGCTCACGCTGAAGCCCAGCACGCGGGCGGTGACGACGTCCGTGCCCACGTTGCCGGCGATCCAGTAGTTCTTGGACACCGGGTTGACGCCCGTGATCACGATCGACGGCGTCTGCGGGTGGATGTACATCGGGTCGTCCGGCGTGTTCAGGCTGCCGTCCGGCGAGATGGTCACGTCGATCTTCTCGGTGGCGATCACGCCCGGCGAGCCGTTGGTGATGGCGATGTCGGAGTCCTCGAACTTGATCGTCGGGGACACGACCGTCAGCAGGCGCACCGGCGACAGCTGCGGCGTGTTGATCACCAGGTTGGCCGGCGACTGCAGCGTGACCGAGGCGGTGGGCGCCACCTGCATCTTCGCCACGGTCAGCGTGCTGGCGCTGGTGTCGAGCAGGTTCACGGTGGTGGAGTTGCCCGCCACCGAGACGCTGCCGGCGAAGTCGCCGCGCACGTCGAGGTTGCCGTCCAGCGAGAAGGTGGTGTTGTTGCCGATGCTGCTGCCGGTGTTGGTGGCCGAGATGCCGCCCGGGCCGGCGGTGAGGGTCGCATTGGCCGCCGTCACCAGTGCATCGTTGTACACCTGCCCCGCCGAGCCGGTCGTCGTCAGCGTGCCGCCGTTCACCACCGTGCGGCCGCCCGCGTCGGTGGTCAGGCTGGCCAGGTTCACCGCGCCGCCGAAGGTGGTGTCGGCGCCGCTGTTGGCCGTGACCGCCACGTTGCCGGTCAGCGTGCTGCCGAAGGTGATCGGGCCGCTGCCTGCGTTGAACGTCGTGTTGCCGCCCAGGGTGACCGCATCGCCGTAGTTCTGGCCGGCCGCGCCGCTGGTGGTCACCGAGCCGCCGTTGATGGCGGTGGTGCCGCCGCCGCCGGTGGCCAGGCTGGCCAGCGCCGTGGTGTTGCCGACCGCACCGGTGAAGGTGGTCGCACCCGCGGTGTTGACCGTCAGCGCCTGCGTGCCGTTGACCGTGTTGGCGAAGGTGATCGCGCCGCCGCCGGTGCTGGTCGCCGTGACCGGGCCGGTCAGGTTGACCAGCTCGTTGTAGGTCTGGGCGCCGCTGGTCGTGACGTTGGCGCCGAGGTTGACCGTGCCGTCGGCGTTGGTCGTCACGGAGGCCACGTTGACCGCGCCGTTGAAGGACGTCGCCGTGTTGCCCGTGCTGTTCACCGTCAGCGCCTGGGCGCCGCCGATGGTGCTGCCGAAGGTCACGCCGGCGCCGGTCAGCGTCGTGGCTGCGCCCAGGGTCACCGCGTCGCCGTAGTTCTGCGCGCCGGTGGTGGTGACGGTGCCGCCGTTGATCACGGTGCTGCCGTCGGCGTTGGTCGTGACCGAGGCCACGTTCACCGCGCCGTTGAAGGTGGTCGCCGTGCCGCCGGTGCTGTTGACCGTCAGCGCGTTCGCGCCGCCTACCGTGCCGTTGAAGGTCACGCCCGCGCCGGTCAGCGTGGTCGCCGCGCCCAGGGTGACCGGGTCGCCATAGGCCTGCGCGCCCGTCGTGGCCACGGAGCCGCCGTTGATCACCGTGCTGCCGTCGGCGTTGGTCGCCAGGGAGCCGATGCTGACCGCGCCGTTGAAGGTGGTCGCCGTGCCGCCGGTGGTGTTGACCGTCAGCGCCTGCGCGCCGCCGACCGTGCTGCCGAAGGTCACGCCCGCACCGGTGGCCGTCACCGCGGCGGCGAGGGTCACGGCGTCGCCGTAGTTCTGCGCGCCGGTGGTGGTGACGTTGCCGCCCAGGCTGGTGGTGCCGCCGGCATTGGTCGTCAGCGAACTCAGCGCCGTGGTGTTGCCGACCGCGCCGCCGAAGGTGGTGGCGCCGCTGGTGTTGGCGGTGAGGCTGACGGCGCCGTTGACCGTGTTGCCGAAGGTGATGGCGCCGGCTCCGGCGTTCAACGTCGTATTGGCGCCGAGCGTCACGGCATCGCCGTACACCTGGCCGGCCGCGCCGGTCGTGGTCACCGAGCCGCCGTTGATGGCCGTGGTGCCGCCGGCATTGGTGGCCACCGAAGTCAGCGCCGTCGTGTTGCCGACTGCGCCGGCGAAGGTGGTCGCGCCGCCGGTGTTCACGGTGAGCGCGCGCGCGCCGTTGACCGTGTTGGCGAAGGTGATGGCGCCGTTGCCCGTGCTGGTGGCCGTCACGTCGGCCGCCAGCGTCACGGCATCGCCGTAGCTCTGCGCGCCGGTGGTGGTGACGTTGCCGCCCAGGCTGGTGGTGCCGCCCGCATCGGTGGCCAGCGAGGCCAGCGCCACGCCGGAGCCGACGGTGCTGCCGAAGCTCGTCGTGCCGGCCGTGTTGACCGTCAGGGCCTGCGCGCCTGCGGTCGTGCCGTTGACGGCGCCGGTGATGCCGATGGCGCCGCTGCCGGTGCTGGTCAGCGTCGTATTCGCCGCCAGCGTCACGGTGTTGCCGTAGCTCTGGGCCCCCGCGGTCCTCACGTTGCCGGTGAGCGTGGTCGCCCCGGACACGCTGAGGAACTCGAGCGGCGTCGCGGCGCCGACCGTGCTGCCGAAGCGGGCCGGGCCGGTGATGGTCAGCGACTCGGCACCGGCCGTCGTGCCTTCGACGGTTCCGGTGAAATCGGCCCCGGCGCCAGTCAGCGCAACGTCCGTGCTCAGGACCACGTTGTCCCCGTAGGTCTGGAAGCCGGTCGTCGTGATGCTGGCGTTGATGTCGGTGGTGCCGCCGCCGTTGGTGGTCAGGCTGGCCAGCGGCGTGGTGCCGCCCACCGTGCCCAGGAAGCTGGTGAGGCCGCCGGTGGTGACCGTCAGCGCTTGCGCGCCGTCGACCGTGTTGTTGAACGCGATCGCGCCGTTGCTGGTGCTGGTCGCCATCACCGGGCCGGTCAGCGTGACCGCCTCGCCCCAGGTCTGGCCGGCCACCGTGGTGACGTTGCCGCCCAGCACGGTGCTGCCGCCGGCGTTGGTGGCGATGCTGGTGAGCGGCGTCGTGCCGCCGACCGTGCCGAAGGTCGTCACGCCGGTGGTATTGGCGGCCAGCGAGAAGGCGCCGTCGAGCGTGCCGCCGAAGGTGATCGCGCCCGCGCCGGCGTTCAGCGTCGTGTTCGCACCCAGGGTGACGTTGTCGCTGTAGACCTGGCCGGCCGCGCCGGTGGTGGTGACCGAGCCGCCGTTGATGGCGGTGGTGCCGCCGCCGTTGGTGGCCAGGCTCGTCAGCGCGGTGGTGTTGCCGACCGCGCCGGTGAAGGTGGTCGGGCCCGCGGTGGTCACGGTCAGCGCCTGCGCGCCGTTGACCATGCTGCCGAAGGTGATCGCGCCGCCGCCGGTGCTGGCCGCCGTGACCGGGCCGGTCAGGTTGACCGCGTCGCCGTAGGTCTGGGCGCCGCTGGTGGTGACGTTGGCGCCCAGGTTGGTGACGCCGTCTGCGTTGGTGGCCAGGGACGCGATGTTGACCGCGCCGTTGAACGTGGTCGCCGTGCCGCCGGTGCTGTTGACCGTCAGCGCCTGCGCGCCGCCGACCGTGCTGGCGAAGGTGACGCCTGCGCCGGTCAGCGTGGTCGCCGCACCCAGCGTCACCGCGTCGCCGTAGTTCTGTGCGCCGCTGGTGGTGACGGTGCCGCCGTTGATGACCGTCGTGCCGTCGGCATTGGTCGTGACCGAGGCCACGTTGACCGCGCCGTTGAAGGTCGTCGCCGTGTTGCCGGTGCTGTTGACCGTCAGCGCCTGTGCGCCGCCGACCGTGCTGCCGAAGGTGACGCCGGCACCGGTGAAGGTGGTCGCCCCGCCCAGCGTGACCGCATCGCCGTAGTTCTGCGCACTGGTCGTGGTCACCGAGCCGCCGTTGACGACGGTGGTGCCGTCGGCGTTGGTGGTCAGCGAGCCGACGTTGACCACGTTGTTGAAGGTGGTCGCCGTGCCGCCCGTGGTGTTCACGGTCAGTGCTTGCGGGCCGCTGACGGTGCCGTTGAAGGTGACGCCCGCGCCGGTCAGCGTGGTGGCCGCGCCGAGCGTGACCGGGTCGCCGTAGGTCTGCGCGCCCGTGGTCGTGACGCTGCCGCCGTTGATGACGGTGCTGCCGTCGGCGTTGGTGGCGAGCGAGGCGATGTTGACTGCGCCGTTGAACGTCGTCGCGGTGCCGCCGGTGGTGTTGACGGTCAGTGCCTGCGCACCGCCGACGGTGCTGCCGAAGGTGACGCCGGCGCCCGTCAGCGTGGTGGCCGCACCCAGCGTGACGGCATCGCCGTAGTTCTGCGCGCCGGTCGTGGTGACGGTGCCGCCGTTGATCACGGTGCTGCCGTCGGCGTTGGTCGTGACCGAGGCCACGTTGACGGCGCCGTTGAAGGTCGTCGCCGTGTTGCCGGTGCTGTTGACCGTCAGCGCCTGCGCGCCGCCGACCGTGCTGCCGAAGGTGACGCCGGCACCGGTGAAGGTGGTGGCCCCGCCCAGCGTGACGGCATCGCCGTAGTTCTGCGCGCCGCTGGTGGTGACCGAGCCGCCGTTGACGACGGTGGTGCCGTCCGCATTGGTCGTCAGCGAGCCGATGTTGACCACGTTGTTGAAGGTGGTCGCCGTGCCGCCCGTGGTGTTCACGGTCAGGGCTTGCGGGCCGGTGACCGCGCCGTTGAAGGTGACGCCAGCCCCCGTCAGCGTGGTGGCCGCACCGAGCGTGACGGGGTCCCCGTAGGTCTGCGCGCCCGTGGTGGTGACGCTGCCTCCGTTGATGACGGTGCTGCCGTCTGCATTGGTCGTGACCGACGCCACGTTGACCGCGCCGTTGAAGGTGGTCGCCGTGCCGCCGGTCGTGTTGACCGTCAGCGCCTGCGCGCCGCCGACCGTGCTGCCGAAGGTGACGCCGGCGCCCGTGAAGGTGGTGGCCGCGCCCAGCGTGACCGCGTCCCCGTAGTTCTGAGCGCCGCTGGTGGTGACCGCGCCGCCGTTGACTGCGGTGGTTCCGCCTCCGTTGGTGACCAGGCTGGTGAGCGGCGTCGTGTTGCCCACGGCGCCGGTGAAGGTGGTCAGGCCCGCGGTGGTCACGGTCAGCGCCTGCGCGCCGTTGACCGTGCTGCCGAAGGTGATCGCGCCGCCGCCGGTGCTGGTCGCAGTCACGGGGGCGGTCAGGTTGACCGCATCGCCGTAGGCCTGCGCGCCGCTGGTGGTGACGTTGGCGCCGAGGTTGGTGACGCCGTCGGCGTTGGTGGCCAGGGACGCGATGTTGACCGCGCCGTTGAACGTGGTCGCCGTGCCGCCGGTGGTATTGACGGTCAGTGCCTGCGCACCGCCGACGGTACTGGCGAAGGTCACGCCGGCGCCGGTCAGCGTGGTCGCCGCACCCAGCGTGACCGCGTCGCCGTAGTTCTGTGCGCCGCTGGTGGTGACCGTGCCGCCGTTGATGACCGTCGTCCCGTCGGCGTTGGTCGTGACCGAGGCCACGTTGACAGCGCCGTTGAAGGTCGTCGCCGTGTTGCCGGTGCTGTTGACCGTCAGTGCCTGCGCGCCGCCGACCGTGCTGCCGAAGGTGACACCGGCGCCCGTCAGTGTCGTCGCCGCACCCAGCGTCACCGCGTCACCGTAGTTCTGTGCGCCACTGGTGGTGACCGTGCCGCCGTTGATGACGGTGGTGCCGTCGGCGTTGGTCGTCAGCGAGCCGATGTTGACCGCGCCGTTGAACGTGGTTGCCGTGGCGCCAGTGGTGTTGACCGTCAGCGCCTGCGGTCCGCTCACCGTGTTGCCGAAGGTCACGCCCGCGCCGGTGGCCGTCACGGCAGCTGCCAGCGTCACCGCATCGGCGTAGTTCTGCGCGCCGGTGGTCGTCACGTTGCCAGCCAGGCTGGTTGTGCCGCCGCCGTTGGTGGTCAGCGTGGCGAGCGGCGTGGTGGCGCCGACAGTGCTGCCGAAGGTGGTCAGCCCGCCGGTGGTGACCGTGAGGTCTTCCACGCCGGCCGTCGTGCCGTCGACCGTGCCGGTGAAGGTGATGGCGCCGTTGGCCGTGCTGGTGAGCACGGAGTCGGCTGCCAGGACCGTCGCACCGCCGTAGGTCTGGCCGCCGGCGGTGGTGACGTTGCCCGTGATCGTCGTGCCGCCGCTGGTGCTGACGAATTCCAGCGGCGTGGTGGCGCCGACGGCGCCGCCGAATGTGGTGCTGCCTGCAACCGTGGTCAGCGACTCGGTGCCGGCCGTGGTGCCGTCGACCGTGCCGCCGAAGCTCACTGCGCTACCGGTCAGCGTGACGTCGGTGGTCAGGACCACGTTGTCCGTGTAGGTCTGCGCGCCGGTGGTGGTGACGCTGGCATTCAGGTCCGTGATGCCGCCGCCGTTGGTGGTCAGGCTGGTCAGCGGCGTGGTGCCGCCGACCGTGCCGGCGATCGTCGTCAGGCCGGAAGTGGTGACCACCAGCGCCTGTGCGCCGTCGACGGTGCCGGTGGCGGCGAAGTTGATCGCCCCGCCCCCGGTGCTCTGCACGGTCACGTCGTTGGTCAGCGTCACGGCGCCGGTGTAGTCCTGCTGGCCGCTCGTGGTGACGTTGCCGCCCAGGCTTGCCGCGTTGGTGGCCAGCGAAGCCGCGCTGATGTTGGTGCCGTTGGACGTGGTCAGGCTGTTGAAGCCCGTGGCCGCGCCGGCCACCGTGACCCCGCCGGTGGCGGTGAGCGAAAGGTTGTTGGCGTTGCCGCTGAGCGTGCTGGAGTAGCTCACCGCGCCGCTGCCGGCATTGACCGCGACCGGACCGGTCAGGGTCACGGCGCCGACGTAGCTGACGTTGTCGTTGCTCGTCGTCACGTCGCCCGTGGTGTTGATGCCGCCCGCCCCCGTGAGCGTGACGGCGTCGCCGGCGGTGATATCGCCTGCCGCGGCGATGTTCAGCGCGCCGGCGTTGGTGGCGATCGCAACCTGGCCGGTGCCGGAATTGACGGCCGCCGTGACGTTGAGCGCGCCCGCGTTGGTGAAGCCGAAATTGCCGTTGGTGGTCACCGCACCGAGGTTGGTGACGCTGTTCGCGTTGGTCAGCGCCACCGAACTCCCGCCGTTGACGGTGACGGTGCCGGCGCTGAGCGTCGTGCCGGCGTTCTGCGTGACCGCGCCGGAGAGGTTGTCGGTCCCGGCCCCGCCGATGACGACGGTGCCGGTCGCCCCGGTGGAGACGTCGCCGAGCACGGCCGTGGTCGCGTCGATGATCCGCACCGCGGTCGCAGAGTTGCTGGTCGTGGTGATCGAGCCGGCCAGGTTGATCGCGCCGTCGTTGCCGTCGATGGTCACGTCGCCTGTGCCGCCGTCGATGCCCGTGCCGACTTGTTGCGTGACCCCGGTGCCCGCCAGTGTGACTCCCGTCCCGGACACGTTGCTGTTCACCGAAAGCGCGCCGGTCGTGGTAACCGACACCGGGCCCGTGCCGCCCGTGACCGCGCCGGTGATCGACAGCCCGCCGGCATCGGTCATCGTGAAGCCGCCGCTGGTGGTGAAGCCGTTGAGCAGGGAAGCATCACCCGTGATCGTCGCGGTGGTGCCGGCGAAGCCCGTCAAGGTGGTCGTGGCGACGTCCGCGGTGATGCTGCCGGAGGCCGTCACCAGGTTCACGGCAGCGCCGGACAAGGTGCCGGCCGTGCGCGTGATGGTGTCGTCCGCGTTCAGGTTGGCGGTTCCGGTGCCGGCTGCCACGTTGGCACCGATCGCGATGTCGCTGCCCGCGCCGGTGGCCGAAAGCGCCACGCCGTTGGCCCCGCTGACGGAGTTGTTCACCGCCAGGGTGCCGCCGCTCGTTGCGATGCTGACCGAGCCGGTGGTGTCCTGGACGCCGCCGCTGATCACCAGGCCGCCGCCCGCATCGCTGAACTGGAAGCCACCGCTGCTGACGGTCGGGCCCAGGTTGGTGACGGTGTTGGCGTTGGTCAGGTTCACGGTGCTGCCGGCCGCAACCGTCAGGGTGCCGGTGTTGATCACCGTGCCGCCGCTTTGCTGCACCCCGCCGTTCAGGCTGTCCACGCCCGCCGTCCCGAGCCGCGTCGTGCCGGTGGCGCCCGTGGTGATGTTGCCGAGCGTGGCAAGGGCGTTCGCGTCCAGGATCTGGACCGCCGTGGCACTGTTGCTGGTGGTGACGATGGAGCCGGCGAGGTTGAAGCCGCCGTCGTTGGCGTCCAGCAGGACGTCGCCCGAGCCGCCATTGATGGTCGTGCCGGCGGACTGGGTCACGCCGGTGCCGGCCAGGCTGACGCCGACGCCGCTCACGTTGTTGCCCACGCTCAGCGCGCCGCTGGTGGTGAGGGACACCGGGCCGGCGCTGTCCGCCACCACGCCGGAGACCGTCAGGCCGCCGACATCGTTGAGGGTGAAGCCGCCCGCGCTGGTGACGTTGCCCAGGACCGTGATCGCGTTCGCGTTGGGCAGCGACACCGTGCTGCCGCCGTTGACTTGCAGCGTGCCGGCGCTGATGGTGGTCGTGCCGTTCTGCGTGACCGCGCCGGAGAGGTTGTCCCCCAGGGCCCCGCCCAGCGTGACGACGCCCAGCGCACCGGTCGTGATGTTCCCCAGCGCCGCGGTCGTGGAGTCGATGATGCGGACCGCGGTGACGCTGTTGCTGGTGGTGGTCAGGGCACCGGCGAGGTTGATGGCGCCGTCGTTGCCGTCCACCAGGATGTCGCCTGCTCCGGCGTTGACGGTGCTGCCCGCGGCTTGCGTGACGCCCGGGCCGATGAGGCTCACCCCGGTGCCGGTGACGTTGTTGGCTCCCAGCACCAGCGGGCCGCCGGCGGTGGTGATGGACACCGCGCCCGTGCCGCCCGAGACGGCGCCGGTCAGGGTCAGGCCGCCGGTGCTGTCGTTCAGCGCGAAGCCGTTGGAACTGAAGGAGCCGAGGTTGGTGATGGTGTTGCCGTTGGGCGAGAGCAAGACCGAGCCGGCGGCCGAGCCGGTCAGCGTGTTGGCGTTGATGATGCCGCCCTGCGTGATGTTGCCGGCGGAGGTCAGCGTCAGCGTGCCGGCACCGGCATCCACGTTCTGCCCCATGTTGATGTCGCCCGACGTGTTGGTGGTCAGGTTGACGCCGAGGCCCGTCACGGGGGCGCTGATGCTCAGGTTGCCGCCCGCCGTGGCGATGGTGACCGAGCCCGGCGCGGAAACGCCCGTCCCGCTCACCACCAGGCCGCCGGCCGTGTCGGTGAAGCTGAAATTGCCGGTGGTCGCGCCGGAGCTGGCCAGGGTGTTCACCGTGTTGGCGGCCGTGGACAGCGCCACGTCGGTGCCGTTGACGGTCAACGTGCCGGCCGCGACCACGCCGGCAGCCGACTGGCTGACGGTTCCAGCGGCGCTCAGCACCGTTGCGCCGGAGGTGTTACCCACGTTGGCGTTCACCACGATGTTGCCGCCGGCCGTGGAAGTCAGCGTCGTGGAACCCGTGCCGGAGGCGTTTACCGCGCCCGAAACCGTGATGGTGCCGCCTGCCGTGACGTCGTAGGCGGCGCCGCCGGCCGCGCCGTTGACGACGCCGCCGACGGTGTTGAGCGTCACCGCGTCGGATTCGTTGACGAAGACGTCGCCGGTGGTGCGCGTGCGCGCGGCCAGCGTAGTGGCCTGGGTGTTGATTCGCGCGCCGGTGGCGCCGACGCCGGTCAGGCCATCGAGCACCACGGTCGGCGCGGCGACCGTGCCGCTGCCGCTGATGGCGCCAGCGCCGTCGACGTCACCGAAACCGGCCGTCAAGGAAGCCGTGCCCGCCGTGGAGGTCACCAGGGACCCGGCGCCCAGGACGATGTTGTCGCCGGCTTGCAGAATGACATCGCCGCCGGTGGACTGCACCGTGACGCCCGGATTGACCGTGAGGTCGTCGCCGGAGCCGGCGCTCTCGCCGGCGGTCACGGTAATGGTGCCCGCCGAAGTCATGTTCACGGCGATGGTGACCGGGCTGCTGGCGCTGAGGGTGACCGCACCACTGCCGCCGCTCGAGGCGCTCAGGCCGTCGAGCGACGCGACGGTCAGCGCGCCGCTGTTGGCGATGTTGACGCCGCTTCCTCCGGTGTTGCTGAAGGCCAGGTTGCTGACAGCCGTCTCCACCGGGTCCGCACTGGAGCCGATGCCTCCCGCGGAGCGGATGGCCAGGTTGGCCACGGTCAGGTCCGCGCCGACCGCATTGTTGTCGATCACGGCGGCGCCCGTGCGCAGCGACAACAGGCTGGCGCCCGCCGGGGAAATCGCCGCATTCACGAAGATGTTGCCGCTGGTTGCGGAGCCGATGTTCAGCGTGCCGCCGGTGGCGCTGACCCGGTCGATCTCGGCGTCGGTGAGGCTCAGTTCGCCCGCCACCTCGGTGCCCAGGCTGATCGCGCGGCCACCCGTGCGGTTCTGGAGAGAGACCGTCGGGCCGGACACCGTGCCATTCAACTGCATGTTGTCCGCGCTGACGGTGACGGCGCCGGCCGTGGTCGAGATGCTGGCGCCGCCGTTGACGGTGAAGCTGTCGGCGGCCACCGTGACGCCGTTGTTGGCCGTGGTCGCGCCATTGACGGTGATCGCGCCCGGCGAGGTGAGGTTCACCGAGTCGAAGCTGCCGCTCAGGTTGCTCGCCGCGGCCTGGACCGTATAGGTGTTGACGCCCGTGATGGCGCCGGTGCTGACCGTGCCCGTGGTGCCGGCATCGATGGTCAGGTTGTTCCCGTTGCCGGTGATCGCACCGGTCGTCACGTTGGCGCCCGTCGAAGCGCCACCGGTCGTATCGAGCGTGACATTGCCGGCCAGGTTGACGCTGTCGTTGAACGTCTGCGCACCGGTCGTGACGACTGTGCTCTTCAGGGTCGTGGAGCCGACCGCGTCCGTCGTGACCGAGCCAAGGGGAATGCTGTTGCCGACGGCACCGAAGAAGCGCGTCGCGCCCGCCGTGTTGATGACCAGGTTTTCCGTGGCCGCCGTGCCGTTGACGCTCTGGTTGAAGTCGATGTTGCCGCCGCTCACGCTGGTGAGCGTGCGGCTGGCCCCGACCGTCACGGCTCCGCTGTAGATCTGGCCGGCGTCGGTCGTCACGTTGCCGTTGATGGAGGTCGGGCCATTGGCCAGCAAGGCCTCCAGGGCCGTCGTGCTGCCGGCCGCCGCGTTCAGCACCAGGTTCGTGCCGGCGGCGCTGATCAGCGCCTGGCCCCCCGCGGTGACGCCGTCGACCAACCCATTGAACGTGACGGTCGTGCCCGTGAAAGTGATGTCGTCCTTCAGCGTCACTGCGCCGGTGTAGGTCTGGGTGCCGCTGGTCGTCACGTTGCCGCCCAGGCTGGCCGAGCTCACGCTGAGGCTCGTTGCGTTCAGCGTGGTGCCGTTGGTCGTGTTCAGGTTGTTGACGCCGGAAACGGTCCCCGCCGTAGCCCCGCTCGGCGCGGTCACGAGGAGGTTGTTCCCGTTCCCCGTCACGTTGCCGGCTGTCACGGTGGTGCCCGCCGTCAAGCTGACGGGTGCGCCCAGGCTCAACGGCCCGGTCAGGCTCACGCTCCCGTTGCTGGCCGTGACGTTGCCATTCAGGGTAAGGGTGCCGCCGCCGGTGGCGGCCAGTGCGACGCTTTCGTTGGTGGAAGTCGCCGAGCCGATGGTCAGCGGGCCGCCGTTCTGGGTCGTGATGCTCAGCGTGCCGGGCGCCGTGAAAGCCCCGAGGAACAGGCCGCCGCCCGTGTCGACGATCGTGAAGTCGTTGGTGGTGCCGGCGCCGAAGTTCGGGCTCAGCGAGCCGCTGAAGTCCGACCCGGTCACGTTGTAGTTGCCGCCAATCGTCAGTGCGCCCGTGGTCACCAGCCCGTTGACGGAGCTCAGCGTGACGTTGTTCGCGGTGAGCGAGCCCGTGGTGAGGGAAGTGGGCGCAGTGATCGAGAGGTCGTTGGCGCCGCCGGTGATGTTGCCGCTGTTGAACGTGGTGCCGGCGCTCAGCGTGGAATTGCCGGTCAGCGTGATGCCGCCGGTGTAGTTTTGTGCGCCCGTCGAGGTCACGTTGCCGCCCAGGCTGGCGGAGCTCGCGGAGACGCTGGTCGCGTTGAGGTTGGTGCCGACGGCGGTCGTCAGCACGTTGACGCCGCTCACCACGCCCGCGGTCGCGCCGCCAGGCGCGCTCAGGTCCATGGTGTTGCCGTTGCCCGTGACGTTGCCGAGGGAAACCGTATTGCTCGCCGTCAGCTGGGTGGCGCCGCCCAGGCTGATGGCGCCGGTGACGCCGATGCTGCCGCCGGTGACGGTCGAAGAGAAGGTATGCGGCGTCGAGCTGCCGTTGTTGGTGATGACGATGCCCGCCGTCCCGGAGTTCAGCGGAGCGTTCAAGGTGACGGCCCCGACGCCGCTTGCCGGCGCGGCCCCCGGATCGTTGGCCGAGAGGGTGATCGAGCCGTTGGTGGTGCTGACGCTGGCGTTGACGGCGATGTTGTTGCCGGCTTGCGCAGTGATGCCCGCACCGTTGACCGTCATCGCGATCGGGTTGTTGACCGTGATGTTGTTCTTGGCCTGCAGCGTGACCGTGCTCGGCGCCGAGTTGATGGTGGCCGAAGCGATGGTGACGTCGGATGCTGGCGTGTCCGAGAACTGGTCGACGTCACCCAGCGCGGCACCACCGACGTTGGACACGATGATGTTCAGGGGATCGAGCAGCCAGTTGCCTGTCGCGCCATGCGCTGCAGAAGTATTGACCGTGGTGGACTCGGCGACGACCAAATTCTCCTTGCCCGAGGTCTCCACCTTGCCGCCGTTGCCGCCGTTCGCGCCGCCCCTTGCGCTGATCGCGCCGCCGACCGCCGTATTCCCATCGGCCCACAGCACCACCGTGCCGCCGTTGCCGCTGTTCACCGCATCCGCGTTGATCGTCGCGCCCGTGGCCATGAAGGTCGACGACGCGTTCTGCGCTTCGCCCTTGCCCTGCCAGCCGCCGCCCACCAGCACCGTGCCGCCGCCGGCGTCGCCGCTGGCCGAGATGGCCGAAGTGGAGGCCAGGGCCACCTTGTCGCCGAGCACCTTGACCGTGCCGCCGCTCTCGCCGGCGCCGGTGCCGTTCGCCTGCAGCGAACCCGAGACGTTCACCACCCCTTGCGGGCCGCCGCTCAGCACGATCGTGCCGTTGCGGTTCTCCAGCGTGTTGGCGCGGATCACGCCGCTCTGGTTGATGACCGTGTTCAGCGTGTCGCCGATGGCCTTCGCCGACAGCGTGACGTTGCCGCCGTCGGCCGCGATGGCGCCGCTGTTGGCGATCGCGGCACCCACGGCGCCGCCGTCCACCGAGAAGGTCACCAGGCCGGCGCCGGAGGCGTCGACCGTGACGCGCGAACCGGCCAGCAGGCCGACCGCGCCGCCGGGCGCGTTGATGGTCCCCGCGTTGTTGACCGTGTTGCCCGCCAGCACGACATAGCCGCCATTGAGCGTGCCCTGGTTGGTGACGTTGCCGCCCGAGCCGCTGAAGCTGTAGCGGCCGGCAAGGAAGTCGGCGTTGCTCAGGGACAGTGTGGAGGCCACCAGGCCGCCCACGTTCACCGTTGCGCCCGGTGCGAACAGCACGCCCGCCGGGTTGACCAGGAAGACCTGGCCGTTGGCCGTCAGCGAGCCGTAGATGTACGAGAGGTCGCCACCCAGCACGCGGTTGAGCGACACCGAGGACGTGCCCGGCTGCACGTACTGCACCGACTGGCCCTGGCCGATCGTGTAGGTCTGCCAGTTCAGGATGGCCTTGTCGGTGCCCTGCGTCAACACCAGCGAATTGGCGTTGGGCGAGCTCGCCGTCGTCTGGCCGCTCTGCACCGACATGCCGGTCGGCAGCGCATGCGCCACCGGCGCGACGATGGTCGCCACCAGCGCCAGCAGCAGGTCGGAGAAGCGCCGGCCGCTGCGGATGCGGTAGGTCGCCTTGAGCTTGCGGGAGATCTGGACGATGACGGTGCGGATGGTGGCGCGGCCACCGCCGGCTTGTTTCGCGGCGCTCTGGGTGTTCATACGATTCCTTGCGACAGCTACGACTATTCGGTTCGGGGACGGGTCGGGCGCGCGGCGCTCAGGGCAGCCACTTCTGCAGCGAGACCCACACGCGCGGATGGCGGTCCGGTTCGCCGCCGGCCGGGGCGCGGTCGAGGCGCCAGGCAACCTGCGTCGTCAGCAGGAACTTGCCGAAGGTGCCCACGGTGAGGCCCAGGCCGGCCGAACTGAGGTTCTCGGTGTTCGGGTTGGCGGCGGCGACGCCCGTGGTGTTGTTTTCGTTGTACTTGATGTGGCCCCAGTCGTAGAACAGGCTGGCGGCGAGCGGGATGCCGGTGCCGAAGTCGCCCAGCTGGCGCTGGTACTCCAGGTTGATGATCGCGCCGCTGTCGCCCACGGCCTCGCCCACCGGGTAGCCGCGCACGCCGCTGGGTCCGCCCAGCGCGAACTTCTCGGCCGACGTGAGGTTCTTGGAGGCCACCTGCGCCTGCAGCGAGGCGCTCAGGCGGTCCTTGGCGCTCAGGTAGGTGGTGCGCAGGTACTCCACGTTCACCTTGGTGAAGTGGCCTTCCGTGTTGAGGCCGGCGGCGCCCTGGTCGATCGCGCGCGTGGTGGGGTCGAGGTCGACCTTGCCGGAGGTGAAATTCAGCGCGTAGCTGTTGAACGAGCCCATCGTCAGGTTGTCGACGAAGTTGCCCAGCAGGCTCAGGCGCACCGAGTCCACCTGCCGCTCCGCCGACGAAGGCGGCGTGGTGGTGTCGTCGTGCAGGTCCTTGCGCTCCAGCGTGATGCCGCCCAGCATGTTGTTGGCGCGCGAGCGGATGAAGGGATGCGTGAGCGAGATGCCGTAGATGGTTGCGTCGCCGCTCGCGCCGAGCGGCGCGAACTGCTTGCCCAGCGTGTAGTCGGTCTTGGTGACGCTCAGGCCCAGCTTGGTGGCATAGCCGTTGATGGGGATTGCGTAGCCGATGCGGTACAGGTTGGTGTCCTGGCCTTCCGAGGTCTGCGCCCGCACGTTCAGGCTGTCGCCCCACCCGAGCAGGTTGTTGACGTTGGCGCCGACGTAGCCGCGGATCTCGCCGGCCGAGCGCACGCCGTAGTTGTCGAGGCCGATGACGCCGTCGAACTTCGGCCCATAGGGTTTGACGATCACCGTGATGTCGGCCTCGCCGACGTTGCTGCCCGGCGTGACGGAAGCCGTGGCGTCGAATCCGGCCAGGTCGCGCAGCAGCAGCACCGGCTTGTCGAGCGCGTACTCGGAGATGTAGTCGCCGCTGTGCAGGTGGTTGCGCACGATGCGGCCGGCGAGCGACTCGGAGATGCCATCGCCCTCGACCTTGACGGCCACCTTGCCGACGCGCGCCTCCAGCACCTGGATGGTGACGGGGCCGCTACCGGCAGGGAACTGCTGCTGCGGCAGGTAGGCCTCGGTCAGCAGGTAGCCGCGGTCGCGGTAGTAGCGGCGCACCGCGCCGGCGGCCTTCAGCAGGCCTTCCATGTCGGTCGGCTTGCCGACGTACTCGTTCACCAGCGGCAGCAGTTCGGCTTCGGAGAACAGCGTGTTGCCCTGGATGCGGAAGGCCGTGGGCGTGACGCGCAGCGCCGGATTGACCGCCGCCGCGGGCGGGGCCGGAGGGACGACCACCGTGGGAGCACCGCCGGGAGCCGGCAGGGTGGGGATCTGGCGCTGGGGTTCCAGCAGGGTGCCCGAGTCGGGGCGGGTCTGCTGGGCAAATGCCGACGAAGTGCACAGCGCGATGGCGGACAGCTTCAACCAGGTGTTTCTCTTCACGAGTGCTCCTCTTGCGGGAATTTTTGGCAGCGAGAACGGACTCTTACATTCGATTACGGCCCTGTCAACGGGAGTTCAGCGGTTGCGCGTTTTCCCTCCCTCCTCCATGCGGACTAGCCGCGGTTTCACTGGGCCCGCGCATCGGGGTTAGCCCTTGCGGGAAGCGTGAATTGCTCGCGCCGGCCGATTGGCCAAACGGGCGTCCGCGACGTAAACTGCAAGAGCACATCGCCGGGCCTGCCGGCATGGGAAGGAAGGCAATGAGTACTCTGGCCGTCATCGGCCTCGCGGCCCTGCTGGCCGCGGGCATGCAGCACAACCCGCCACCCGAAGCGCTGGCCCGCCAGGCCACGCCGGTTTCTCCGGCGGCGGCCATGGCGCTCGCGCGCGGCAAGGAGGCCGAGGAAGAACGCCGGCACGCGGATGCGGCCAAGCTCTATCGCGAAGCGGCCAACGCCGGCAGCGGCGAAGCCGCCAAGCGCCTGGGCGACCTCTACTGGCGCGGCGTGCCGGGTGTTGAAAAGGACCTGGCCGAGTCGCTGCGCTGGTACCGCGTCGCCGAAACCCATGGCGAGAAAGTCGCGCAGGCCGTCCGGCTGCGCTGAAGTCCCCTAGGGGATCATGTGGGTGGCCTGTCCCGGCGCCACCACCTGGATCACCCCGGCCCACATGCAATTGAGCTTGCATGTGTTGTCCAGCGAAGGCTGGTTCCCCAGGAGCACCGTCACCGCCCCCGGCACCCATGGCGCCGGCGTCGCCGGTATGCACGGCATGGGCGTGAGCACGCCTAGCGCGGCCGCCGTCGCCGCCGCCACCGCCGGATTGGCCGGGCTGCGGCACATGCCGAAGGGCATGATGTTCAGCATCGGCTTGTGGTCCATGATATTGGCCGCCGGCTGGTTGCCGGACAACACCCGGTTCAGCGGCAGCACAACCAGCGCGCTGGGCGCCATGCCCATGGAGCACATGAGCTGCGCGCTGTTCACGACTTGCAGGGCCATCGCGGTTCTCCTCAGCGCGGGGCGAGCTTCAGGCTGCGCGGGGTGAGCTTCAACTGCCCGGCGGCATCGACCTCCTCGCCCTGGCAGGCCAGCATGCCGGACGCGGTGATGGCCGGCGTCCGGCAACGCGGGAGCGTCCCGCCGGGCACGCCGCTGTCGTCGAACGCGCGCACCGTGTGCAGCACGTGGTCAGCCGCCTGCTCGGTGTCGCAGGCAAAGGCCAGCCAGGAGCCGCCGCGCACGAACTGCGACGCGCCGGAGCAGTCTTCCGCCAGCGTGACCAGTTCGCCGCCGCCCGACGCCAGGGCGACGCGCGTGCGGCGGCCTTCCAGCGGATCGTCGGGCGCGGCCTCGTAGCGCCGCACCAGCACCGCGCTGCCGGTGCCCCCGAGCGGCACGACGGCCGATATGCGGTCTTCCTCGCTCCAGTTCACCACCTGCGCCGGCACGCGCGCGATGCTGGGGTCGACCGCGGGCACGCGCAGCGCCAGCAGGCTGCCCGGTCGCACCTTGCAGCGCTTGACGTAGGCATCGGGCGCGGAACGCTGGAGCTGCGCCAGCGCCTGCTGCGCCTCGGCGGCGCTGGAGGTCACGGCCGCCGACCAGGCAAACAGCCGGCGCGCATCGCCGCAGTCCCCCACCTGCAACACCAGGCCGGGCCGGCCCGAGGCCTTGGCGAGTTGCTGCGCGCGCACGGCGATGCGCTGCGCCGAGGCCTCGCTCGCGCCTATCACCAGGAACTGCTCGCCGCCCGTGGACGCCGGCTGGCCACAGGCCGCGGCCGCCCAGGTGGCGGCGGCCAGCAGCGTGGCGAAGCGCAGCTTCACAGGCCGCTTTCCTTCTTCACGCGCGGCAGTTCGCCGTTGGCGACCAGCTGCACGTGCGCCCAATCGCGAAAGCTCGCCCAGTCGCCGCCCCAGACCAGGCCCTGGCGCTTGGCCTCCTCGCCCAGCGCCTTCCAGAAGCCGGAGCTGTCGGCCTGCGGCGTCCAGGCATAGCGCGCGTCGATGATGTCGGCCGCATAGGCGTAGGGCGTTCCGTCGGGTTTCTGCGCGTTGTGGAAGCTGAAGCGTACCTTGCTCTTGCCCTCGGCATACAGGCGCGCCTGCACGTCGACGGAACGCCAGCCGTAGAACACCTTGGGCTGGAAGCCGCGCCGGCCGAGCGCGTCGAGCACGCCGCGCAGCTTGACGGCCAGCTGCGGGTTCATGCTGCGCAGCTTCTTGTCCTGCGGCCACTGCGCCGAGTCGCCCAGCCATTCCGCCGGCGTCCTGGGCGCCACCGTGGCGGTGGATTGCAGCAGCTGCTTCCAGGTGTTCTTGTCCGGTTCCACCAGGCCGTCCGGCGCGGCCATGAAGCGCGACTGGAATTTCTGGATGGCGGCGATGGTGCGCGGTCCGCAGTCGCCGTCGGACGGGCCCGGATCGACGCCCCGCGATCGCAACAGGTCCTGCACGACGACGACGTCGGGGCGGTTGTTGCGTCCGCCCTGCCCTACGCTGGCTGTGATCCTGACCATGGAAACCTCCTTGCGTATGCGCGCGGGCCCGGCCCGCGCCGAAAACCTCAGCCCTGCACGGCGAGCTTGCCGCCCTGGCGGTAGCAGCGCACCGTGCGCGCCTCGCCATCCACCAGCACCAGGCTGTCGATGGGCCCGAAGAAGGCATCGAGCTGCTGCGGCTCCAGCACCGACAGCACCTCGACGATCACCCGCGGGTCGTAGTAGCGGAAGAACAGCGGCTTGCCCTCCGGGTCGTAGACCACGTTGAACTTGCGGAAGTGGCGATGCAGCTGCGAGAAGGTGGGCGCCTCGCCATCGGGCGCCGGCGGCACCACCACCAGCATGCCCACCTGGCGCTTCAGCAGGTCCTCGGCGACACCCGGCACCTCGCCTTCGAAGGCCTTCACGCGGCCCAGGTAAGGCGCGACATCCGCGAGTTCGTCCGCCAGGTCGCCGGTGAACAGGCACTCGAGTTCCGTGCAGGCGCCGCGGGGCAGCGCCGCCGCGCCGGCATCGAGCCCGGCGCAGTCCACCAGCAGGTAAGGCGTGCCGCCTCCCGCCTGCTTCAGCCCCGTCCAGATCTCGCCGAAACTTGCCATTGCGCCCTTGCCTTCAGCTGTTGCAGATCTCGCAGAACGGCGTCGACGAGGCGCGCGCCGCCTTGAGCACCGCCGCCTTCTGCGAAATGGGCTTGTCGGTGCCGCCTTCGGAGTCGTGCGCGGCCTCGGCGTTCTTGGGCGCCTTGGGCGAGGCGCCGCTGCCGCTGCCCGCGGAGCCGCCGGAGTTGACCATCACCATGGTGCCCTTGATGAAGACGCCGCCGGGATTGATGTCGATGAAATTGCCGCCGACCTTCAGCGACAGCCGCGACCCCGCTTCCAGCACCAGCGTGGCGCCGGCCTTGAGGTGGATCTCCTGCCCGGCGTCGACGGCGAACTTGCTGCCGATCTTCCCTTCCCAGCCCGAAGCCGTCTTCACGTGGAAGCCGCCTCCGAGCTTCACCATCTCGTCGCCCTGGACGTCGCGGTGCACGTCCGCCTCGAGCTTCTCCACCAGGTCCTTCTTGACGTTCAGGTGGCTTTCGTCGCCGACGAACTCGGTGCGCTTCTTGCGCGTGTAGAGCGTCTGGTCCTTCTCGGCATGGAGGTAGACCTCTTCGCTGCCCATCTTGTCCTCGAAGCGCAGCTCGTTGAAGTTGCCGGCGCCGCCGCCCTTGCTGCTGCGGCTCTTGAGGCCCCAGCGCGTCTTCTCGGCCGGCAGCTTGTAGGGCGGCTTGTTCTCGCCGTTGTAGACGCTGCCGGTGACGATCGGCGAATCCGGGTCGCCCTCCAGGAATTCGACGATCACCTCCTGGCCCAGCCGCGGCAGCGCGATGGCGCCGTAGCCGTTGCCGGCCCAGGCCTGCGAAACGCGGATCCAACAGCTTGCGTTCTGGTCGGCGGTGCCGTAGCGGTCCCAGCGGAACTGCACCTTGATGCGGCCGTGTTCGTCGGTGTAGATCTCTTCGCCCGCGGGCCCGACGACGGTCGCGGTCTGCGGGCCTTGCGCCACCGGCTTGGGCGTGATGCGCGGCGGCCGGTACTGCGTGTTGAAGGGGATGGCGGTGATGCTGCAGGAGAAGTCGAAGCCCGCGCTGGCGCCGCTGGTCTCCGCATTGCCGGTGGCCGAGTAGACCGCGCCCACCACCAGCTGCTTGCCGTTGAAGGTTTCCACCGGATGGCGCGCCAGGGTGAACGAACAGCCGGGCTGGAAGCCGCGCACGTTGCCGGAGCCGGCGAAGGTCTGCGCCTGCGTGTCGAGTTCGCCGATGCGGATGCGCGCATACGACTCGCCTTCGGACGGCTTCTCGTATTCCGCCGGCCAGTCGAAGAACTCGAAGCTGCCCATCGAGTGCCTGGCCTGCCGGGCGGCCGACGCCTGCAGGGTGGTGCGGGGCTTGAGCGGGTCGTAGTCGTCGACCACGTAGCGGTCCGGCTGGATCTCGTGGCGGCCCTGCCAGGTGGAGAGCAATTCCTGCCGCGACCGGTCCTCGCGGTCGAAGCGCACCTCGTCGTAGCCCGGATAAGGCTCGTGCGCGCTGCTGCTGTCCACCAGCGTCACCGAGTGCTTGCCGTTCTCGTGCTCGACGAACCAGTAGATGCCTTCCTGCTCCATCAGCCGGGCGACGAAATTGAAGTCGGTCTCGCGATACTGGCAGCAGTACTCCCAGTCGCGGTAGCGCCCATTGAGCTTCTGCTTGAAGCTGGCCAGGCCGCCGTAGGCCTTGAACACTTCCTCGACGATCTGCGGCACCGTCTTGTTCTGGAAGATGCGGCTGTTCGACTGGCGCGTGAGGCACCACAGCCAGGGGCTGACCGTCGCTTCGTAGACGTAGGCCCGGGTTTCCTTCGCGCCCGCGAGCGAGTCGCGCTGCTCGGTGACGCCGGTCCAGCGCGTGATGTAGCCGTTGAAATAGCGCGCCTTGTTGCCGAACAGCTCCACCCGCGCAGTGAGGTTCTGCCCCAGCATCTGCTGCGGCGTGATGTCCGGCTGCTTGCACTTCAGGCGCAGCGTGAACTCGCTCAGGCGCGAGAGGTGCTCGTGCCCGGTGAATTCCAGCAGGATGAAGAACTGCGGGCCGAGGTGGGTTTCGACGTCGAGGGGGCGGGCCATCAGGTCCTCGGCTGGAGGTTGGGTGCCATGGGAAGGTTGAGGTCGGCGGCGTCGTGCGAGTCGTAGCGCACGCCCAGCCAGGACGACCACCCGAGCAGCAGGCCCCGATTGCCGAGCCAGCTGTAGGGCACTTCGCTGGTCTGCAGCACCGGCACCAGTTCCCATTCGAACTCGGGGCCGGCATGCAGTGCCACCAGGTCGGCCAGCTGCGCATAAGCCTCGCCGTGCGGCAGGAAGCTGCGATAGCGCTGCAGGTCCAGCGGGCCGACGAAGATGCGGAAGCAAGTGGCGCAGTCCCAGACCCGGGCGCCCGCCACGGCATCGACCCCCAGCGTGCTGAACTGCGTTCCGAGCATCGTGCGCTGCGGCGTCGGAATGTCCAGCCAGCGCGCGACGAATTCCTCCACCCGCACCGGCGCGTCGAAGTAATGCGCCAGCATCGCAGCCAGGGCTTGCGGACTGCGGACGCGGCGCGACAACACCGCGGCAAAAGCCGTCTTGAAACCGGGTGCGACGCTGTCACGCTTGCCGCTGTCGGCCAGCGCCAGGCCCGCCAGCGCTTCGAGCCGGTCGGCAACCGGGTGGCCGTCCTCCGGCCGATCCAGGCCCGCGATCGCCTGGCTGTCGTGCCAGGCACGGTACAGGAAGGCCAGCTGCCGGCGCTGCACCACGTTGACCAGCGCGACGAAGCTGCCGTCGCGCTCCGAGCGATAAGGCGAGTGCGCAAGTTCGTGCGCGTACTCCGTCCAGGTGTAAGGCAACGCACCGTTGGGTCCCAACAGGCCGACGGCCGCCTGCGTGACCGTGGGCCGGTGCGTGGTCGCGACGCCGCGCGAGGCTTGCACCTGGCTCACCTCGGTGGGCGCGAAGTCCAGGCGCAGTTCCTGGTCGATGCGCACCGGGTCTTCCTCGGCGACGTGCGAGTAGCCCAGGCGCTGGCGCTCCGGCTGCGCGGCCTGCAACAGGCGCAGCGCGGCAAACAGGTTCAGCTCGCGCAGCCCGGAGTTGAGCTCCTGGATCGCCGCGTCGACGCTCCAGGCGTCCGCCTGCCGTTCCACCGGCGCCGCGTGCGCCGCCAGCACCGCCTGCAAAGCGTCGAGCACCGCCGGCTCCGTGGAACCGTCGGTGGCGATGACGCCTTCGCTCAGAAGGTCGGACGGCGGCCGAAGCGTGATGGCCATCGGAAGGACTCCGCGCGATCCGCCAGCTCGAGCTGGGTCTCGACGAAGGAATTGATCGCGACGTGCGCGGCGAGGTAGTTCTCGAGCACGGCTGCCAGCAGGAAGGGTGAGCCGCCGTCGAAGGCGCGGTCGTTCATCGACAGCTTGACCGCGACGCCGCGGCCGAAAGCGAGCGGCCCGCCGCCCGGCACGCGCCGCGTGATTTGCTCCGCGCTCACCGAGTTCAAGCCCTCGGCCTGCCGCAGCAGGAAGTGGCCCGGCACGCTGGCATACAGCCCCAGCATCGCGCGAAGTACGTCGGCGCCCTTGCCGTCGCCGGCGTCGAACAGCGACAGGTAGTTGACGTACAGGTGGCTCAAGGCGACCCACGGATCGTAGCCGTCGACCGGCGATGTGAGCGGCACCGACGGGCCGGCAAGGCAGTCGATCTGCTTGACCGGGATGGTGTCGACCGGCTCGTAGCGCGCATCGGCCCGTTGCGCCTTCAGGTACAGCGGCATGTCGCGGTTGGAGCACAGCGCGCGCACCGACAGGTACTGCAGGTCGCGGCCATAGGGCGCGCTGCCCGGCTCGCTCAGCGAGATGTACAGCTCGGAGCCCGCGTAGGTCACCGAGCGCCCGACCATCTCCGCCTGCGTGAGGCGCCGGCGTTCCCGCCGCAGCATGTAGTAGCTGCCGCTGCCCATGCGGCCGCTGGAAACCGCCTCGAACACCGGCGCGAAGCGCCGCTCGCTGCCGCCGCCGCCGCCCAGCACGCTCAGCAGCCGGATCACCTCGAAGTCGCGCGGCCGCATCGCGTCGCCGCGCAGCTGGAACTCGGTAAGGCCCGCTTGCACGTCCACGCGATCGAGCTGGCGCTCGCGCAGGTTGACGGCGGGCACGCAGAACAGCGCCAGGGTCTGCGCCTTGACCGCGCTCTCCAGCCGCGGGAAGACGCCGGAGAAGTGGAAGTGCAGGAACAGCTTCTTGCCGCGCACGCCGGCCAGCGCCTTGCGCAGTCCGCGGAGCTCGACGAAGCGGAACTTGTCGGGCAGCGCGGCGTATTCCTTGAGCACGCGGAAGCCGGTGTGGCCGCGGATCGGGATCGGCAGCATGGCCTCGTCGTCGTCGAAGCCCACGTGGACGAGGCTGGTTCCGGGCAGCCAGGTGTGCGAGCTGCGCGCCTGCGCCTGCGCCGACACCCCGATGGCGATGCAGCGTCCACCCAGCAGCTCCATCAGCTGGCTGCCGTAGGCGTCGGACGCGGAAACGTACAGGGGCAGCCGGTCGAGCGGCAGCTCGTCGAAGCTGCCGTCGCCCTTCAGCTCGAATTCCAGGCGCAGGCTGGACAGGGCGCGCTGCGACTGGTGCTGCGCGATCGATTCCTCCGGCCGCGCCGCGACGTATTGCGCGGAGACGAGGTCGATGGGCAGGAGCTGCAGGTCGCGCGTGGTCTGGAAGTCGCAGCGCACGTCGGAATTGCCGGGAATGCTGCCGCGCACGACCGAGCCGCGCGGCACCACGGGTCCATCGCCAAGCTCGCCGCCGCTCGCGTCCGGCTGCAGCCGCAGCACGCAGGCAGACGGCGTCGGGTCGAGCCAACCGGGGAACAGCACGTCCAGCAGCTGCTGCGTGAAAAGCGGGTATTGCGCATCGAGCTTGAGCCGCACGCGCGCTGCCAGGAAGGCCACGCCTTCCAGCAGGCGCTCGACGTACGGGTCTTCCACGCGCTTGTCATCGAGCGCCAGTGCCGCCGCACGGTCGGGATACTCGCGCGCGAACTCGGCCGCCTCGCTGCGCAGGTGCAGCAGCTCCTCGTTGTACAGGTCGATGATGCGCGGGTCCATCGGGCGTCCTAGGTGACCCGGGCCGAGCCGTCCTCGGTGTCGATCTCGGCCTGCACGATGAATTCGATCGGCATCGGGTCGGCGCGCAGTTCGCCGACCACCGTGAAGCGCATCTTGTTGAAGCGCTGGTTGGCGTCGCGGTCGGTCACCAGCACCTCGATGCTGTGGCGGTCGATGCGCGGCTCAAAGGCGATGATGCGCTCGCGGATGCTCCAGGCCACCTCGCTGGGGCTCAGGCTCGATTGCGCCCGGCCCGAGTACGGTTCGATGCCGAAGCACAGCACCGACTGCTGCACGGCGGGCGGAATCGGCCGGTGCGCCAGGCTTGCAGGGGCCTCGGTGTTGAGCAGCCACTCGATGTTGCGCATCACGTCGCGCCGCACGTCCTGCCAGGTGTTCAGCACGCCGCGGGCGCCGGTCCGCGCGCCGCCGGCACTGGACCAGCGTTCCAGCAGGCAGGGCAGGAAGACGTTCATTGCAGCCGGCCCGTGGACGGGGTCGGCCGCTGCAGCGTCAGCTCGCGCAGATCCAGGTAGCCGACGGGATCGCCATCGGTCACCAGGCACTTCTGGCCGTAGCCCAGGTACAACTCGCCGCCCAGGGGCAGCCAGTCGGTGCGGCGTGCCATGCGTTCGGCATCGTCGCGCGGGTTGGGATAGCGCACCGGCAGGAAAGCCTCGATGGCGCCCTCCTCCGACAGCTGGACCTGCGCCGGCTGCCACAGGCGGTCGCGCACCTCCGTCGGCGGTCTGGTCTCCAGCTTCATCAGCCTTTCCCAGGGCACCCACAGGTAGCGGCCTTGCACGATGACCTCGAGACAGGGGCCGATGCGGGCGTCGCCGTCGCGCACCCACTCGATCGGCACGCCATTGAGCAGGCCGGGACAGGCCTCGCCACCGTTCCACACTTCGGCCAGCAGCGGCATCGCCGCCTCGTGCTGGCCCTGGCCCAGGCACTGCAGCGCCGCGGCCAGCGCGCCGAACCACGCCGGCGGCTCGCCCAGGCAGGCCGGCGGCTCGCGGCCGGCAAACACGGCCTCGCGCTTCGCCTCGGCGTCGAGCAGGCCCTGGCAGGCCTGCACCTCGATCAGCCAGGTGCTGTCGATCTTGGGGATGAGTTCGAGTTGCTTGCGCGCGCGGTCGATCTCGCCGCGGGCGGCGAAGATCTGCCACAGCGCGCTGCGCGCGGCCAGGTCCTCGGGCGCGCTCTTGGCGCGGTCCTTGGCCTGTTGGAACAGCTGGTCCAGGGATTGCGTGGGCATGGAAGCGTCCCGGAAGGGTTGCGGTGCGGCGGCCGCCGCACCGCGCTGGCCGGCCGTCAGGCCGTCTTGCTGTTCTTCTGCACGCTGTAGCCGGCGATCACCGGGCCGCCCTTCTTGGCGCCCTTGTTGTCCTGCTCCTGGTACTCGATCTTGTACTCGGAGAAAGCCAGCGTGACCGACTCGGTGGGCGTGTCGCCGGAGTTGGAGCCGGAGGGCGACACCGAGGACACGATCACGTCCTTCAGCTCGATCTTGAGGAAGTCGACCGAGCTCTCGCCGCCCGCCTTGCGGCAGGTGAGCACCGCGTCCTTGATGTGCGTGCCGACGCAGCAGGCGATCATCAGCTTGGGCGTGGCCTTGTCGACGTGGTGGGTGAAGTGCAGGTCGCCCATGTTGACCTTGCCCGCGCCGCCGCCGGTCGAATGGCCGAAGGACGTGGTCTGCTGCATGTTCCAGGAGAAGGCTTCGAGCTGGATCTGGCCCTCGAAGCCCTTGATCTCGGAATTGCCGGGGATCGTATCGATCTTGATGTGGATGTCGACAGCCATGGTGCGAGGCTCCTAAAGATGAGAGGAATGGAACGAGGTCTCAGGAAGCCCGCTGGGACGGGAGCTCCGACACGAGACGCAACGACGCGTTGAGGCCTTCCAGCTGGTAATGCGGCCTCAGGAAGAATTGAGCCCCGTAATACCCGGGCTTCGACTTGTTTTCCGTCACCACGACCTCGGCGGCCGCCAGCGGGTGGGTCGCTTTCACGACCTCGCTGGAACCCTCCGGGTCCCCATCGACGTAGTTCAGGATCCAGTTCTGCAGGTTGCGCTGGACGGCCGAGGCCGTGTTCCAGTCGCTGCGGCCCACCTTGTCGCGCACGATGCACTTGAGGTAGTGCGCGAAGCGGCTGGTGCCGAAGATGTAGGGCAGGCAGGCGCCGAGGTTTGCGTTGGCGCTGGCCGCGGGGTCGTCGTATTCGGCCGGCTGGTGCACCGACTGCGCGCCGATGAAGGCGGCGAAGTCGCTGTTCTTGCGGTGCACCAGGGGCATCAGGCCGGCCTTGGCCAGCTCGCCTTCGCGGCGATCGCTGATCGCGATCTCGGTCGGGCACTTGGTGTCCACGCCGCCGTCGTCGGTGCTGAAGGTGTGGGTGGGCAGGCCCTCCACCGCGCCGCCGGATTCGACGCCGCGGATCGAGGTGCACCAGCCATACAACTTGAACGAGCGTGCGATGTTGGTCGCCATCGCGTAGCAGGAGTTGGCCCAGGTGTACTGGTCGTGGCTGCCGCCGGTGACCGACTCCTCGTAGGCCAGGCCTTCGCTCGGATTCGTCTTCTCGCCATAGGGCAGCCGGGCCAGGAAGCGCGGCATGGCCAGGCCGACGTAGCGCGCGTCGTCCGACTGCCGGAAACTGCGCCAGGCGGCGTACTCGGGCGTCTGGAAGATCTTGGTCAGGTCGCGCGGGTTCGACAGCTCCTGCCACGATTCCATCTGGAACAGCGAAGGCTTGGGCGCGGAGATGAAGGGTGCGTGGGCGGCCGCGGCGATCTGCGCCATGCCCTTCATGATCTCCAGGTCCGGCGGGCTGTGGTCGAACTGGAAGTCGCCCACCAGGCAGCCGTAGGGCACGCCGCCCAGTTGCCCGAACTCGGACTCGTACACGTTCTTGAACAGCGGCGACTGGTCCCAGGCCGTTCCCTTGAACTTGGAGAAGGTCTTGCCCAGGTCCTTCTTCGAGATGTTCAGGACGCGGATCTTGAGCGTCTCGTCGGTCTCGGTGTTGTTCACCAGGTAGTGCAGGCCGCGCCACGCGCCTTCGAGCTGCTGGAACTCGGGGTTGTGCAGGATCTTGTCCAGTTGCGCGCCGAGCTTCTTGTCGATGGCGGCGATCAGCGCCTCGATCGACTGCACGACGTCGTCCTTCAGGAGGCGCGTATCGGCCAGCGCCTGCTGCGCCAGCGTCTGCACCGCCTGCGAGACGGCCTGTTCGGCGCCGTCGGTGCGAGGCTTGAATTCCTTGCGCAGCAGGCTGGCAAGGTCGCCCATTTCCTCGACCTGGACGGTTGCCAGGGCGCTGGTCTGGTTGGTCTGGGTGGCCATGTGAGTACTCCTGGTGTGGTGCTGCTTCAGGAAGCGGCGGCGTCGTTCTTGGGCAGGTCGGCGATGCTCTTGAGCAGGTCGGGATTGGCCATGACCTTGGCCAGCAGGTCCTCGGCGCCCGATTTGCCGTCCATGTACGTCAGCAGCGCGGAGAGCTGGTTGCGCGCTTCCATCATCTTCTTGAGCGCGTCGACCTTGGCGGCCACCTTGGCCGGCGTGAAGTCCTCCATGCTCTCGAACTCGATCTCCACCGGGATCTGGCCCTCGCCGGTCAGCGTGTTGTCGACCTTGAAGGACAGCTTGGGCTTGAGCGCCGCCATGCGGCTGTCGAAGTTGTCGACGTCGATCTCCAGGAACTTGCGGTCGCCGACCGCCTTCTTGGCTTCGTCGGTCTCGCTCTTGCCCGCGAGATCGGCCATCACGCCCATGACGAAGGGAAGGTTCACCTTCTTCTGGGCGCCGAAGGTCTCGACGTCGTATTCGATCTGGACCCGCGGCGCGCGATTGCGGGCGATGAATTTCTGGCTGCTCGTGCTCATGGGAAAGTCCTTTGCGTCGGGGGAATCGGTTTGGCTGTCAGTAGGAATCGCCGCTGTCGCGGTGGCCGGTGATGCGCTCCATCTCCGCGATGGCGTCGGGGGACATGTCGCGCATGATCGCGAAGAAGTCCTTGGCGCCGAGCAGGCGCTCGGCGCGGCGCAGGAAGAACGGCGCCGGGTGGCTGGGCTCCGTTTCCTCGAGGAACTTCGCGATCTGCAGGATCAGCTGGCGCGCGTCGTCGCGATTGCGCAGCGGACCCGAGGCAGCGCCGTTGCCGCCGCGCGTGACGATGGGGGCGATGCCGCCGTCGTCCGACTGCGCAGGCGCCTCTTCGGCAGCTGCATCGGATTGCAAAGCGGAATCGAGCAGGCCGCGCGCGCGCTGCAGCAGCTTGGGCACGCGGTCGCCGTGCAATGCGCCGGGCGAGAAGCGATCGACCACCGCCGTGATCGCCTGCTGGCAGGCGTCGATGTTCTCGATGGCGGCGCGCAGCGCGTTGTTCGAGCCTTCGGGCGTGCCGTCGATGGACAGCGCAATGGATGTGAGTTCGGCCACCGAACGCGCGCCGCCGCCGCGGTCGTCGTCGAGCCGGCCGTCGATCACCTCGACGTCGCGCCCCGTGAGACGGCCGCCGTTGGCGCCGAACAGCTCGCACTCGCGCAGTGCCTGCACGAAGGGCGCGCCCTGCAGCATCTCGGAGATGACCATCTCGCGCGCCGACACGTCGCTCGGGTCATCCTCGTCGGGCCGGGGATGCACGTCGGCACCGTACTGTTCGAGCAGTGCGTCGATCAGGCGGAATCCGTCGCCGAGGCCGGTGACGCCCTGCTCCATCAACCAGGCCAGCGTGAGCTGCTGCACCACGCGCAGGTCCTTGCCGACTTCGCCGAGCATCTTCTCGGCGCGATTGCGCAGTTCGTTGCGCGCGCCATCGGCCGACGGCGCCTTGCCGGTGACTTCCTTGACGTTGGCCTCGGCGCGCGCGACCTTGGCACGGCCGTCTTCCGCGTTGGCCTGCGCGACGCGCGCATCGGATTCCGCGTTCTCGCCCTGGTGATCGAGCCGGGCGAGGCGTTCGAGTTCGCCGAGTTCCAGGCGCGCGGCGAGGTACTCGGCGAGCGCGTTCAGTTCCTGGAAGGCGGGCGTGTAGACGGCCTCCTCGCCTGCGGGAGCAGCCTCCGAAACGGACTGGATCAGCTTTTCAGAGAACATCGTGTCGGCACCGTTTCGAGCGGCCTGCGTATGACTGCGCGCAGTGCAGCGACCTCCGAGATTCACTATGAAACCCGGACCGGTCGTTGTCAATGGTGGTAGCAGGGAACATCTAGCGCGCTCCTACTTCCGAAGGAGGCAAGGTGCTGTCGTCGCGGCCATAGCCATCGCCGACGGTCCACTCCCAATGCGGCCAGCGTCCATCGAACAATGCGGCAAACGGGGTCCACGTGAGCATCGTGCGGCTGCCGAAGTACCAGGCCGAGTTGCCATCCGGCCCCACCACCGTGCCCAAAGTCTGCGCGACCCAGGGCAGCCGACTGCACAGCGCGCGCTGCGCGAGCGACATGCGCGCTTCCGGACCGGGCAGTGCGAACAGGCTGCCGCGGTAGGAAACGTCGGGCACGGTCTCGTCGCCCACGTCGCTGAAAGGGATTCCCCGCGTGGCCGCGGCCTGCCATTCGGCCAGCGCGGGCAAGGCAGCGAGCAGTTCGTCCGGGCCGCCGCCGGCCTGCAGGACCTGCACCACTGCGCCGCACAGCGCTTCGGTGAGTCCGCGCGTGGGCCACAGCAGCGGCACCTGGGACTGGTCGGCTTCGGTCTCGAGTCCCACGCACAGCGGGAACACGCGGCCCACGCGGTCGCGCGAGGGAAACCACAGTCCCGCGAAGCCGGTCGCGCACAGGGCGCTGGGGCGGATCGAGACCATCACCGGACTGGCTTGCGCCATCACGTCTCGGGCTTCGGCGCCCTCGCTGGTCGTGGCCTGCAGCGCCGTCTGCAGCAGGTGGTCGAGGTTTTCGCACAGCGTGGGCGAGAAGCCGCGGCTGACGAAGTCGCCGACGCTGGGCATCTTTCCGAACAGGCCGATGGCAGGCATGCGTGTTCTCGTGGTCGGCTATTCGCGCGGGCAGCCGAAGCTTTCCAGCTCGCGCAGGCGGAAGGGATTGAAGGCCGCACTGCCGGTGCGCAGTTCGAGCTGCGCCCGCGAGCCGCCTGGCGCGCTGTAGCTCACGCGCACCTTGTCACCGGTGCTGGCCGGATCGATCGCGCCCTTGTCGACCAGGCGGAACAGCGCCCACGGCCCTTCGGCGGCCGCCACCGGCTGGCCGCCGATCGAAAGCCGGGCGTTCGGCTTGGCGGGCCACGCGAGCCGCGCGCTGCCCGAACCCACGCGCAGCTTGTAGCTCTGGCCGTCGTAGTCGATGGTGACTTCGCCGTCGCCCGACACCACCGCCACGTCGACGGTCACCGCGGGCGATGCGCCGCCGTTGAGGAAGGCCGTGCGGATCGCGTCGGCGTTCTGGAACTGGCGCAGGGTGCCGGCGGACACGGGCGGCGCGGACTCGCCACTGCCTTTCAGCCGCCACACGCCGCCCGACTTGTCGACGAACTGCGCGAGGTTGCTGTTGAAGAAGGCGTCGAGGTCGCCGCCTGCCTTGAACACGTTGACGAAGTCCTGCACGCCGGCGTCCTGCTGCGAGCTGCGGACGAAGGGGTACTTGCCGGGGATGGCGCGGGCGCACATCGAAGCCGCGCCGCCGACGCCGGCCTTCACCTCCTTGCGCACTCCGCCCGACGCTTCCTGCTCGGAGTAGTCGGCGATTGCCTTGATCACGCCCGAGACCGGCGGGCCGAAGCGGTCGGCCGAGGCCTTGGCGCGCGCCAGGCCCTGCGGCATCTCCTTGATGCCCTGGCCGGAGGCCAGCCGCTGCTGCATCGCGACCAGTTCATTGAAGATGTCGTTGATCAGCGCGATGGCGGCGTCGATCTCGCCCGGGCTCTTGCCGTCGCCGGCCAGGCGCCGCAGGCCAGCGAACTGCTCCTCGAACGCGAGTTCCTGCGCGCGCAACGGGTCGCCCTGCGGCAGCACCGTGCCGGCCACCTGGCTGCCCTGGCTGCCGAAGATGCCGCTGGTGGCGTTGGCCGCGGCGTCGCGCAGCTTGCGCTTGGCTTCTTCCGATGCCGCCGATACCGCCATCGCCTTGGTGTCGTTCGCCGACGGACTCAGGCGCGTCTGCTCCGCCACCGCCACCACCAGCCGCTTCAGGGGCGAGTCGGACTGCGCCAGCACCTGCGACACGTTCATCGCCGAGCGGATGCCGTCGATCTTGCGCACCTGCACGTCGCGCAGCACGCCTTCCCAGGTGGCGCGGTAGTCGGCCAGGAAGCGCTGCAGCACTGCCGCCTCCAGCTCCTTGGTGTTGGTGCCGGCCGCGACGCCCGAGGCGCGCGGGCCCATCACCCAGGCCTCTTCCTTCGCCAGGTCCTTCACCAGGTCGCCGATGCGCGGGCGCACCGCGCGCAGGTAGCCTTCGCGCGTGAAGACGGCGTCGATCGGGTCGGCCAGCGACACGCCGGAGGCGCGCTGCAGCACGCCGACGCCTGCCGGCCCCACCACTTCGCTCAGGCGCAGGCCGGCACCGGCCAGGTTGCCCGACAGGCGCAGCAGGCTGTAGGCACGGTCGACCATGGAAGCGGAAGCCACGCGATCGCGCGCGGCCGCAACCACCTTCTCGTCGACCGGATGCCAGCGCGCGACCTGCAGGTCCTTGGACTGCACCAGTTCGATCAGGTGCTCGCGCGCGGCGCTTGCCAGTTCGCGGTCGACACCTGCGCTGTTCCAGAGATCGCCCACCGTCGCGACAAAGAAGGCCGGATCCATCCGCTTGCCCTCGTACATCATCAGGTAGGCCTTGAGCGCCGCATACACGCCTTCCGGCTTGACGGTGGGCGCGGCCATGATGCTTTCCAGGTGCAGCGCGATCCGCGGCAGCAGCCCCTGCTGCAAGGCGGTGCGATAGCGCTCGGCGACCTGGTCCTCCACCTTCTCGCCCTGGTACAGCCCCCAGCCCATGCGCATGGGCGGCTCGCGCACCGGGTCATGCACCGCGGGCGGAACGGCGCGCACGCTGTTCAAGGCGCTCACCAGCACGGCCAGGTCGGCCGGCGCAGGCGGACCGACCTGCGCCACAGCGGTCCTGGCTTTCTTCGTGGCCTCGGCCGCGGCCAGCAGGCCTTGCCGGTTGGAGAAGTAGCTGAAGGTCCAGGCCGTGACGAGCCCGCCCGCGAGCAGGAAGGCCACCGACACCATCGCCCAGTTCAGCAGGCGCAGGCGCTTCTCGCGCTGCTCGCTGTAGCCGGCCAGGCCCGCTTCCGGGAAGATCACCTCCTGCATCAGGCGGGTGAGGAAGAAGCTCTTGGCCGCGCCGGCGAACACGCCGCCACCCTTGGCCGACGTCGCCGCCGTGGCCGGGATGTCCAGCGTGCGCGAAAGCGAGCCGAGCAGGCGGTCGATGGGCGCGCCCTGCTGCGTGCCGCTCGTGAAGTAGACGCCGCGCACCAGCGCCTTGTCGTTGAAGTTCGAGTCGGCGAAGGCGGCGGCCAGGAACTCGGAGACCAGCGGGCCCAGCGCGGCGAACTGCTGCGGGAAGGGATACATCACCGTGCGCCGGTCCGAATCGCGCTCTTCCTGCAGCCGCGCGAGCAGCAGGTCGTTCAGCTTGCCGAGCAGCGCCGGGAATTCCTTGTCGAACTGCTCGCGCGGATTGGCCGACTGGCGCGTGCGGATGTCGAGGTCGAAGGAAACGCCCCAGACCTGCGCGCGCTGGTCGGCGTCGAAGGTGTTGAAGAACTCGCTGAAGCCCGCCACCAGGTCGCACTTGGTGACCAGCACGTAGACCGGGAACTGCAGGCCGAGGTCCTTCTGCAGTTCGTCGACCCGCGCCCGCACGACCTGCGCGTAGCGCTGGCGCTCGTCGGGCGTGAAGCCGATCAGGTCGCTCACGCTCAAAGTCACGAGGATGCCGCTGATCGGCTGGCGCGGACGGTATTTCTTCAGCAGCTGCAGGAAGGTGGTCCAGGCGCTGCGGTCCACGCTGGCGTTGCTGTCCTGCGTGGTGTAGCGGCCGGCGGTGTCGATCAGCACCGCGCGGTCGGTGAACCACCAGTCGCAGTTGCGCGTGCCGCCGATGCCGCCCACGGCGCTGGCCTGCGAGCCCGGCGCCGCGAGCGGGAAGCGCAGCCCGCAGTTCACCAGCGCGGTGGTCTTGCCCGAGCCCGGCGCGCCGATGAACATGTACCAGGGCAGCTGGTACAGCAGCTTGCCGCTGGACTTGCCGCCGAACTTCTGCGCCTTCAGCACGTCGAGCGCGGTGGCGAAGCGCTGCGCCAGCTGCTCCGCCTCCAGCCGCGAGAGCGACTCCTCTTCGCCGCCCGAAGCGAGCTCGCTGATCATCTTGCGGTTCTTCCGGCGCACCAGCAGCACCCGCGTCAGTTCGATGGCGGCCCACAGCAGCAGCAGCAGGATGACGATCATCCCGCGCCGCGTCCCCGATTCGAGGATGCGCGGCTGGCCCACCGCGACCAGGGGACCGACGAACCAGACCAGCAGGGCCAGCGACAGGACGACGAAGGCGCCGATGGCCAGGCGTTTCCAGGGTAGGGAGCTCACGGCGCTGTCCTTACTGCAGGGTGGACGGAACCCGCAGCGTGATCTCCACGCGGCGGTTCTGGGCGCGGCCTTCGGCCGTGTCGTTGGACGCCACCGGCTCGGTGTCGCCCTTGCCCTCGGCGCTGCTGCGGCCGGGGTCCTTCAACATCGTGTCGATCATCGCCTTGACGTTGGCGGCGCGGTCCTTGGACAGCGCGAAGTTGGAGGCGTAGCGCAGCGTGCGGGTGGGCACGTTGTCGGTGTGGCCGGTGACGACCACCTGGCCTTCGACCTGGTCCAGCGCCGCGGCCACGGCGCGCAGCAGCTGGATCGAGCGCGCCGTGGGCGCCGCGCTGCCGGACTCGAACACGCCCTCGCCCAGCAGCGTCACCACCGACTCCAGCTTGAGGTCCTTCACCGAGACCTGGTTGCCCTGGATCTCGGGCGCCAGCAGCTGCGCCAGGCGCGGCTTGGGCGCCGGCGCCATCGCCACCTTGGTCAGCTCGCCCTTCTTCAAAGCCAGGCCCGACAGCGCGAGCTCGTCGACCTGGCCGGCCAGCGAGTAGCTGTAGAAGGCGAAGACGCCCAGGCTGGCCAGCACGCACAACGCCGCCACCACGCCGAACATCGCGAAGCCCTTGAAGCGGCGCTGCTCCACTTCCACGCCCTTCCAGTGGCCGGACAGCGTGCGGTCGGCCTCGCCCTGGGTGCGCTTGATCAGCACGTAGAGCCGCTCGCGCAGGTCGCCCACCGCCTGCCGGCCCTGCGCGCCCGCGAGGTGGAAGCGCCCCATGAAGCCGACCGCCAGGCAGACGTAGAACAGCTCCAGCACCTGCGTGAAGCGCGAAGGCGTCTCCGACATCTTGTCGAGGATCTGGAAGAACTTCTCGCCGCCCCAGTTCTCCTTGAAGAAGTGGATCAGCAGGCTTTGCTGCGCCCAGTTGGCCGCGGTGCCCCAGGGCGTCATCTGGATCGCCTCGTCGACCACCGTGCACAGCGCGTAGCGCGCGATGTTGCGCTGGTCGTCGGGCAGGCCCTGCTTGATCACGGCGGCATCGAAGTCGCGCACCATCTCGATCAGCCGCGCGCGCGTCACGCCGACGTCGCCGGGCGGATGCGCCGTGCGCAGCGCCGGCACCATCATCAGCAGCGGATTGGCCGCCGCGACGACCGGGTTGATCGCGGCCAGCCCGGCGATCTGCCGCGTGTCGACCGGCGCCACCGGGGGCGCGGCCACCGCGGCGAAGTTCATGGCCGCCGCGGGCCGGAACAGCAGGGTGGAGTCGTTGGGGCTGTAGCTCATGGTGGTCCTTCCTTGCCAGAGCGTCAGGAACGGATGGCCCAGAACTGCAGTTCCAGCCCCGGCAGCTCGCCGGCCACGTAGATGGCGAGGCGGCGGCTGGTCTTCACCGAGTCCCAGAACTCGCTTTGCGCGTCGAGCTGGAAGTAGCTGAAGTTGGCGTGGAACGGAATCTGGCGCGGCGCGTCGATCGGTTCGATGCGGATGCCCGGCACGGCGGTCATCACCAGGTCGCGGATCTTGTCGGGCGGCCCGATCTTGATCTGCGTGGGCAGCGTGGTGCGCAGCGCCTCGCGCGGCACCTGCGCGGAAGCCGAGAGCACGAAGTAGCCGGAGGTGATCAGGCGCACGTCGGCGATGTCGGCTCCGTACAGGCCCTTGGCCACCTGCGTCAGCGGGATCTGCACCGCGGTCTGTTCCAGCACCGCGGCCATGGTGCGGCGGATCGCCTCCACCACCGGGATGAAGGTGCCGGCCAGCTGGTTGTGGTCGTAGCGTTCGAAGGTCGGCGCCCGGCGCTCGGGGAGGAAGGTCGCGCACTCGCCGGCCAGCTTCAGCAGCTCGTTGAAGACGTGCAGCGGATGCAGTGGCGTGGTGTGGCGGAACTGGTCCAGCAGCGGCTGGTAGCGGTTGCAGGCCTGCAGCAGGATGAAGTCGGCGAAGTCCGCCACGCCCTTGGTGCCGGGCGCGCCGACGCGGGCGGCCAGCGCGTCCCCGCGCTGCTTGACCAGGCCGTAGAGCTCCTCGAGCCAGGAGCGCGCCTTGGGATGCGCCTGCATGTCCAGCAGCGGCGGCACGAACTGGTCGTCGAGCTCCACCACCTGGCCCTTGCGCTCGCGGATGCGCGCGATCGGCATCGAGGCAAGTTCGCCGTCGAGCGTGCTGGCGAGGTTGAGCGACAGGCTCAGCACGCCCACCTTGAGTTCCGCTTCCGAATCGAAACCCAGCACCGCGTCCGACACCGTGGTGTCGCGCCCGATGAAACGGGTGCGGCGCTTGCCCTCTTCCAGCACCGCCGTCTTCTGCCCGGGCCGGCGCAGCACCCCGCTCAGGTAGACGATCTCGTCGCGCACGCCTTCGGCCACGTCGAGCGGCGCCAGCTGGGTGGCATCCGACGGCAGGCTGAAGGGCGTGCCGTCCGGCAGCAGGCCTTCGGCGCTGTTGAGGGCCAGCTTGCCCTGCAGCAGCAAGGGCTGGTCGATCACCAGGCGCTTGAAGCCGTAGGCGAAGCCATGCAGCGGCCCGAGCCGCGAATCGAGCAGGGACTCGAAGAAGCGCTCCTGCTGCTGGAAATGGTGCGGGCGGAGGAACAGTCCTTCGGACCAGATCACGCGCGCGTTGCTGATCGACATCGGTACTTCCTTGAAGAGGCGATCAGCCCACGCTGTACGCGAAATCCTTGTCCTGCACCGTCACGTCGATGCGGGAGAGGGGCTTCTGTTCGATCAGCCGCCCCAGCACGATCTCCGACAGCCGCGGCAGCACGCTGTTGGTGAGGATCGCGTCGATCATGCGGCCTCCGCTTTCCACCTCGGTGCAGCGCGAAGCCACCAGGCCCACCACGTCGTCGGTGTACGAGAGCACCGCCTCGTGGTTGGCGCCGAAGCGCTTGACGATGCGATCGAGCTGCAGGCGGATGATCTGGGACAGCATCTGGTCCGACAGCGGGTAATAGGGAATGGTGACGATGCGGCCCAGCAGCGCGGGCGGGAACACCTTCAGCAGCGGGGCGCGCAGCGCCTTGGCGATTTCCTCGGGGCCGGGCGCCAGCTCGGGGTCGGCGCACAGGTCGGCGATGGTCTCGGTGCCGACGTTGGACGTCAGCAGGATCAGCGTGTTGCGGAAGTCGATCATGCGCCCTTCGCCGTCTTCCATCCAGCCCTTGTCGAAGACCTGGAAGAAGATCTCGTGCACGTCGGGGTGCGCCTTCTCCACCTCGTCGAGCAGGACCACGCTGTACGGCCGCCGGCGCACCGCCTCGGTCAGTACGCCGCCTTCGCCGTAGCCCACGTAGCCGGGCGGCGCGCCCTTGAGCGAGGAGACGGTGTGCGCCTCCTGGTATTCGCTCATGTTGATGGTGATGATGTTCTGCTCGCCGCCGTACATGGCGTCGGCCAGCGCCAGCGCGGTCTCGGTCTTGCCGACGCCCGAGGGCCCGCACAGCATGAACACGCCCACCGGCTTGTTCGGGTTGTCCAGGCGCGCGGCCGAGGTCTGGATGCGCTTGGCGATCATCTCCAGGCCGTGGCGCTGGCCGATGACGCGCTTGTCCAGCGTGTCCGCGAGCTTCAGGATGTTCTGGATCTCGTCGCCGACCATCTTGCCGACCGGGATGCCGGTCCAGTCCTGGACGACCGAGGCGACCACCATGTCGTCCACCGTCGGAATGACAAGCTGCGTTTCTTTCTGCAACTTCGAGAGCTCGCCTTGCGCCGCGTTGAGCGGGCCCATCAGCTCGCCGCGCTGCTCCGGCTCTTCGCGCATGCGGCGCCGCAGCTCCAGGATGCGGCCGGTCAGTTCCTTCTCGGTCTGCCAGCGCGCGTCGAGCGCCGCCAGCTCCTCGTTGAGCGCCGCCAGGTCCATCTCGATGGCGGTCAGGCGCTTGTCGTGCGACGCGCCAAAGTGGGTCTCGCGCTTGAGGATCTCCTGCTCGGTCTGCAGCACGTCGCGCTGGCGGCTGCGGTCCTCGATGGCGGCCGGCGTCGCGTACTGGCTCACGGCGACGCGGGCGCAGGCGGTGTCCAGCAGGCTCACGCCCTTGTCCGGCAGCTGGCGCGCCGGGATGTAGCGGTGCGACAGGCGCACGGCCGCTTCGACCGCCGTCTCCATGATCTCGACCTTGTGGTGCTGCTCGAGCACGGGCACCACGCCGCGCAGCATCTGGATGCCCTTCTCCTCGTCGGGCTCGCCCACCTGGATCACCTGGAAGCGGCGGGTGAGCGCCGGATCCTTCTCGAAGTACTTCTTGTATTCGGCGAAGGTGGTGGCGGCGACGGTGCGCAGCTTGCCGCGCGCCAGCGCCGGCTTCAGCAGGTTGGCGGCGTCGCCGGTGCCGGCCGCGCCGCCCGCGCCGATGAGCGTGTGGGCTTCGTCGATGAACAGGATGATGGGCGTGGCGGAGGACTGCACCTCCTCGATGACCTGGCGCAGGCGGTTCTCGAACTCGCCCTTCATGCTGGCGCCGGCCTGCAGCGCACCGAGGTCCAGCGAACAGATGCGCACGCCGCGCAGCTGGGGCGGCACGTCGCCCTTGACCACGCGCAGCGCGAAGCCTTCGACCACCGAGGTCTTGCCCACGCCCGCCTCGCCGGTGAGGATCGGGTTGTTCTGGCGCCGCCGCATGAGGATGTCGACGATCTGCCGGATCTCGTGGTCGCGGCCCAGCACCGGGTCGATCTCGCCCTTCTCCGCCTTGGCCGTCAGGTCCTGCGCGTACTTGGCCAGCGCGCTGTCCTTGGAGTCGCCCGGGCCCATCGCGCCCGACGCTTCGCCGAGCTGGCCGCTGCCGCCGGCCTGCGCGGCGCTTTGCGCTTCGACGCTGCCGGCGAGCAGTGTGTCGAATTCATCGGTGAGGCGCTCGACCTTGACCTTGCTGAACTCGCGCGAGATGGCCAGCAGCGCGTTGCGCAGCGTGTTCGACTTGAGCGCGCCGATCAGGATGTGCCCGGTGCGCACCTTGTGCGAGCCGTACATCACCGAGGCGTAGGTCCAGGCGCGCTCCACCGCTTCGTCGATGTGCGAGGAGAGGTCGGAGATGGAACTGCTGCCGCGCGGCAGGGCATCGAGGGCCGCCGTGAAGTCGGCCTGCAGGCGCGCGGGATCGAGGTCGAACTGGCGGGCGATGAGGGCGAGGTCGCCGTTCTCGATCTGCTTCAGCTGGAAAAGCCAGTGTACGAGTTCCACGTACGGGTTTCCCCGGAGCTTGCAGAACACGGTGGCCGACTCGAGGGCCTTGAAGGTGGTCGCATCGAGCTTGGAGAAAAGCTTGGACCTGCTGATTTCGCTCATGGAGACCCCTGCAAATGAATTGCGTGATCCCCAACGACTTCAACTTCGCGCCTCCACCCCAAGGGGGAGACGTCTGTTTATGACTTTACATTTTCATAATATCTGACCGATACTTTTACGACAATACCTCCTCCGCGCGATTGTGCCGAGACCGAAGGGACCGCTTCAACGTGACCGTCCTCGTGCATTTCTCTGGACCGTCTTTCAGCAAGTCTGTGGTCCTCCAGCCCGCAGCGCCACCCCTCGACGTGGGACGCGATGCGCAGGCCGGCGTCTACCTGCCCGACAACGACCGCCTCATCTCGCGGCGCCACTGCACTCTGGAGTGGGACCAGGGGGGCGTCAAGGTCACCGTGTTGTCGAAAGTAAATGGCATCACCACGCCGCGCGGCGAGTTCAACATCGGCCAGTCGGTGGTGATTCCACCGGGTGAATCCGCGCAGCTCGGTCGCTACACATTCGTGTGCGAACGCGGCGGCGCTGGGGCCGGCGCGCCGGCGATGGCCGCGCCAGCCGCGATGCCGGCACCCGCCGACGATCCCTTCCAGGTATTCGGCGGCGCGGCGGCGCCCGCGGGTTCGAACTCGGTCTTCGACGATCCCTTCTTCAACACGCCGGCGCGCGCACCGGCGCCTGCGCTCGACATGCCGGCGGCGCTCGATGCGATGAGCGGCAGGCCCGCGCATGGCGGCGCGAGCTTCAGCGGCGCCGCGCCGGGCGCCGAGCTCGATCCGCTCGCGGCCTTCGGCGGCAGCCAGCCGCCCGCGCACTCCTCGGTGTCGATCGACGAATTCCTGGGCGGCGCCGGCAACCAGCCGCGCGGACTGGGCGCGGCACAGATGCTGCGGCCCGAATCGGAAGGCCCCGCACGCAAGCTGGCCACCGACCACGTGCACGACTTCAACCTGCCGCTGCGGCCGATGAACATGCAGCCGGTGCCGCCGCCTGCGCCCACCGCACCGCTCGCGGACGATCCGCTCGCGGCGCTGGACGCACTCGCTGCGTTCGGCGCGCCGCCGGCGACGGCAGCGCCGCGCGCAGCCGCCGCACCGGCGCCCTCGGCGGCGCCCGCCGCACCCGCCGCCAAGTCCGCGGATCCCTGGGCCGATTTCGCCAGCGAATGGGTGCCACCCGGCGGCCGGGCCAAGGACAAGCCGGCTCCGCAGGCACCGCTCAACCACGCCTTCGACGATGCCTTCTCCTCGTCCACCGCGTGGCACGTCGAGGACATGCCCGACACCGTGGTCGATCCGCTGGCCAGCGCTTCGTTCGAGAGCGACAAGGTCCTGAACGCCGCCTTCTCGGTGCCGCCGCCCACCGCCGCCCCCAGCGCGAACTTCGAAGCCAACGCCGCAGCGTTGCAGGCACTGTGCAAGGGCCTGGGTATCGGCGGGCCACGGCAACTGTCCGACGCCGAGTGGGAGCACCTGGGCCAGTCGATCCGGCAAATCGTGCAGGGCCTGAGCGACCTCATGAACGTGCGTGCCGAGCTCAAGCGCGAGATGCGCGCGGCCGACCGCACCATGCTGGGCGCGCAGGAGAACAACCCGCTCAAGAGCAGCATGCCGATGGACGAACTGCTGCACTACCTGCTGTTCATGCCGCAGGGCGCGGCCGGCTACATGCCGGTGCCGCGGGCGCTGGCGGAAAGCATCACCGACCTGCGGGCGCACGAGTTCGCCTCGCTGGCCGCCGTGCGCGCCGTGGTGGAAGGTTCGATCAAGGAGTTCGATCCCGCCAAGCTGCGCGCCACCCTGATGAAGGGCAAGCGCAGCATCGCCACCGCCATCGACAACGCGCGCCTGTGGGACCTCTACACCACCCACTACGAGGACAAGGGCCAGCACATGGCCGACTGGCTGGAGCAGGTGTTCAACCGCCACTTCATGCCGGCGTACACGCGCGAGGCCGACCGCCTGCGGCGCGAAGCGCAGTCCCAGCAGCCGCCCGCCCAACCGACGCCCCCGCCGCACCGCGGCTGAGAGCCGGCACCTACGCGCAAGCGCAGCCGCCGGCTGGCGGCCGGCTGCCGCGTCGTCCTACAGGGAGGGGATGGCGCCCTCCCTATGGTGGGCTCCTATGAAACGCCGTCCGGACCAGCCCGAACTGCCCAACTATCCGCTGGTCGCGCGCGCCTACGAGATGGCGCGCGCCGTCACCTGCCGCTCTTCCGAGACGCTGCGGGTCGGCATCGTCGACCGCTCGGGCACGATGACGGCCGAAGGCGTGCTGCGCGGCTACAGCCAGGCCGGCGTGTTCGCGGAGCTGCTGCGCAAGATCGGCTACCAGGAGCTGCTGCCGCGCACGGCCCAGCGCATCTGCGAATGCCATGTCGCCTTCGTCGCGCCGCATTCGACGGGCGAGGCGATGCCGCAATCGATCCTGCCGCAGGCGGTGCTCGATCTCGACCTCTGGCCGGGCATCGGCTTCGAGACCTCGCGGCGGCGCGAGCCGGAACTGGTCGACTAGCGACCGGCCGGCAAGGCCACGTCCAGCTTCTTCGCCCACCCCGCCAGCGCGTCCATGATCCCGGCGTGCAGCGTCACGCCTTCGCGCCGCTGCGCCTCGGCGAGCTGGAAGCCCTTCTCCCCCGGCAGGCGGACGGCCCTGCCCTCGCGCGCCGCACGCGACGCATGGCAGCGGCGCACCACTTCACCGGTCTGGCGCTGGAAGGCTTCCAGCCCCGCAAAGGCCGCGGGGTCCATCACCTGCAGGAAGACGGTCGCGCCCCAGCCTTCCTTCGGGTCGGCGCGCCCGTGGCCGGACAGGCCGCCGGTCAACGCCTCCACCAGCAGCGAGAGTCCGTAGCCCTTGTGGCCTGAATCGAGCCCGCCCAGCGGCAGGATCGTGCCCTTCGGTTCCTGGAACAGAACGGCCGGGTCGTCGCTCGGCTGGCCGTGCCCGTCGATCACCCAGGGCGCCGGCAGCTTGCCGCCTTCCGCATGCAGGCGATTGGTCAGGCCGTTGGTGGTCGCCGAGGTCGAGATGTCCATCACGACCGGCAGGCCCGGCGCCGGAATGCCGGCGGACAGCGGGTTCGGCGTGAACACCGGGTCGAGCCCGCCGAAGGGCGCGACGCTCGCGGAGTTCGGGTCCGAGCAGGCCAGCAGCAGCAGCAGGCCCTGGTCGGTGGCGCGTTTGTGGAAGCTCGCCAGGCTGGCGATGTGGTGGCTGCGGCGGATCACGACCGTGCCCGTGCCCATGCGGCGGGCGCGCTCGGCCGCGGCTTCCAGCGCCTGCAGCACGAGCCACGGCCCCGGCAGGCGGCGGCCGTCCCAGGTCAGCGCGGCCGGAGCGTCGCTCACGACTTCGGGGCCGCCCTGCACGTTCATGGTCCCGGCCTCGATCTCGCGCAGGTACGAGCCCAGCAGCTGCAGGCCGTGGGTGGTGTGGCCCATCAGGTCGCCTTCGACCAGGATGCCGGCGACGGCCTGCGCCTTGTCGTCGGGCATGCCGGCGGCGTGCAGCAGGCGTTGGGCAAAGGCCAGGAGATCGGCGGCGGCATAGCGCGGTGGGGTGGTGCTCATGGTCCCGCCAGTCTACGGGACGGCCTTGTGTCCTACCTGAGCGGGGCGCCGCCGCCCCGAGAATTCCGCAAGCCACGGCAGAGTCAATACCACCCCACCATGTTCGTCCTCGATTCCGCTTTCTGGTTCTGGCTGCTGCTGGGACTCGTCGTCCTGCTGGTCATCGTGATCTGGTCGATCCGCCGGCACCGCAGCCCGATCCTGCACGTCCAGTGCGAGTCGACCATCGACAAGCTGATGCCCTCGCTCTCGGGCCTGTCGCTCAGCACCGCGGTGGACGGCAACACCGTCGAAGTGCTGCAGAACGGCGCGTTCTTCGACGTGCTGGAGGAGCGCATCCGAGCGGCGCAGCACTCGGTGCACTTCGAAACCTTTCTGTGGAAGCCCGGCGCGCTCGGCACCCGCCTCGCCACGGCGCTGATGGAGCGCGCGCGCGCCGGCGTCGTGGTGCGCCTCATGCTCGACGCCCAGGGCTCCAAGACGATCGAGGCCGACACGGTGGAGCGCATGCGCGAGGCCGGCTGCAAGGTCAAGTTCTTCCACAAGCGCTCGATCTACACCATCGGCGTGCTGAACGACCGCGACCACCGCAAGATGGTCATCATCGACGGCAAGGAGGCCTTCGTCGGGGGCCATTGCGTCGTCGACGACTGGCTGGGCGACGCCGAGGACAAGCTGCACTTCTCCGACGTCAGCGTCTGGCTGCACGGACCCGTCGTGCACAGCATCCAGGGCGCCTTCAGCGAGAACTGGACGGGCGAGACCGGCGAGGTGTTCGTCGGCGACGAGTTCTACCCGGTGCTGGAGAAGGTGGGCGACGTCTCGATCTTCGCGGCCTATGTCAAGCCCGAGAACTCGGCGCCCGCGGTCAAGCTGCTGCACCACACGGCCTTGTGCCTGGCCAAGAAGCGCATCTGGATCCAGAACCCTTACTTCATCCCCAAGAAAGAAGCGATCGCGGCCCTGGTGAACGCGGTCAAGCGGGGCGTCGACGTGCGGGTGATGATGCCGGCCACCTCCGGCTCGGACAGTCCCACGGTGCAGCATGCCGGCCACTACCACTTCGAGCAGCTGCTGGAAGGCGGGGTGCGCCTGTTCGAATACCCGCACACGCTGCTGCACCAGAAGATCATGACGATCGACGGCTGCTGGTCGGCAGTGGGCTCCACCAACTTCGACGACCGCTCCTTCGACACCAACGACGAGATTTCGCTGGGCATCCTGGACGCCGGCGTGGCCGCGCAGTTCGACGCGGTGTTCGAGCGCTACGTGAAGCGCGCGCCGGAAGTGACGCTGGCCAAATGGAAGAAGCGCAGCCTCGGCGTGAAGTTCTACGCCGCCGCGGCCTACCTCATCCACGACATCCTGTAGGTCCGGCCTAAGCCGCCAGTTGCGGCGCGATGCCGACGTAACGCCCGCGCGGGCGAATCACCTCGGCCACGCCCAGCTGCTCCAGGCTGTGTGCCAGCAGGCCCACGCTGCGCGCGGTGGCGAACAGCGCGAAGGCCGAATCGGCGGGCAGCCTGTGGTGCGCCACCAGCGCCGCGAGCGCCACGTCGATGTTCGGCTGCAGGCCGGTGAGCTGCGTGGCCTTCTCGATGAAGCGCGCCATGCCCTTCGGCAGTTCGAACAGCGCCAGAAGCGCCGCGGCCCGCGGATCGCCATCGGGATAGAGATGGTGGCCGAACCCCGGCAGCGGCAGCCCCGTGGACAGGTAGTGCGCCACCACCTGCTCGTCGCCCAGCCGCTCCACCTCGCCGAACAGCGCCGTCACGCGGCCGGATGCGTCGCCATGCGCCGGGCCGGAGAGCGCGGCCAGTCCGGCCAGCAGGCAGGCGGGCAGCGATGCGCCGGTCGATGCCGCGATGCGCGCGGCAAAGGCGGAGCTGGTCAGCTCGTGGTCCACCAGCAGCACCAGCGCCGTGCGCAGCAGCTCGGCGACGCGCGCCGGTTGCTTCCAGCCTTGGGCGAATCGCAGGTGCAGCGGCTTGCTGCCGGCTTGGGCGCCGAAGGCTTCGGCCAGCTGGCCGACGAGGCCCTGCGCCTCGGCATGCAGCACGCGCGTCATGCGCCCGCGCGTCGAGTGGCCGCCCGCCGCCAAGCCGGCGAGGGCGGCGAAGGCAGCGGCACGACCGGGCTTGCCGGCGCGCGCCAGGGGCGGCGCCGAGAAGTCGACAGCCTGCCCCGCGTCCCACAGCAACTGCGCCGCCTGCTCCACGGTCGCCGTCGCCGCGAGCCGCACGGCGTCCTGCCCGCGGTAGTACAGCCGCCCCTTGAAGAAGGTGCTGAGCGCTGTGGGCACGCTGGGTTCGGCGCCGAACAAGGTGTTGGCCGCCAGCGTTTCGTGCTTGCGGCCGGCCTGCTTGCGCCTGGCCAGGCCGGCCACGTCCTCGGCGCGGTAGAGGCTGCGCCGCGTGTCCGCGGGGTCGGGCATCACTTCGAGCTTGCCGCGGCTCACGTAGGCATAGACGGTCTGGGGCTGCACGCCGAGCTGGTCGCAAGCCTCCGCCATCGAAATCCAGGACGCCATGTTCTCCTCGCGAACTTTTATATATTGATTTTATACGTCAATATTGCCTATTCAATCAAGCATTGACAAGATAAGCGCCATGAAAGCCCGCGTCCTCCAACTCAACCCGATCCTGGTCCCCGCGATCAACGACCAGCTCGCGGCGCGCTACACGGTGCACAAGCACTTCGAAACCGCCGACCCCGAGGGCTGGCTGCGCGACAACGGCGCTGGCGTGGACGCCGTCATCACCGGCGGCCACACCGGCATCTCGCGCGCCATGCTGGAGCAGATGCCGGCGCTCAAGGTGGTGGCCGTCAATGGCGTGGGCACGGATGCCGTCGACCTCGCCTACTGCCGCGCGCGCGGCCTGCCCGTGACGGCGACGCTCGGTGCACTGACCGAAGACGTGGCCGACCTCGCCATCGGCCTGCTGATCGCCGCCTGCCGCAACCTGTGCGCCGGCGACCGTTTCGTGCGCGACGGCCAATGGGAACTGAAGCCCCAGCCTAGCGCGATCCCGCTGGCGCGCCGCTTCAGCGGCATGCGCGTCGGCGTGGTGGGCATGGGGCGCGTGGGCCGCGCAGTCGCGCAGCGCGCCGCCGCCTTCGGCTGCCCGATCAGCTACACCGACCTGCGCCGCATGGACGACGTGCCCTACCGCTTCGTGGCCGACCTGGTCGAACTGGCGCGCGACAGCGATGCGCTGGTGCTCTGCGCGGCCGCCGACCAGGCCGAAGGCATCGTCAACGCCGCGGTGCTCGATGCCCTCGGGCCGCGCGGCTTCCTGGTCAACGTTGCCCGCGGCCGCCTCGTCAACGAGGCCGACCTGCAGGCGGCCCTGGCCGCCGGCGCCATCGCCGGTGCCGGCCTCGACGTCTTCGTCGACGAGCCGCGCGTGCCGCTCGCCCTGCGCCAGTCCGACAGCGTGACCCTGCAGGCGCACCGCGCCAGCGCCACCTGGGAAACGCGCGCCGCCATGGGCGAGATGGTGCTGGCCAGCCTGGAACAGGCGCTGGCCGGCCAGCGCCCGGCGATGAGCCTCACCACCTGAACCACGAGCACCATCCCATGACACAAGGAAAGATCGCGCTGGTCACCGGCGCCGGCAGCGGCATAGGCCGCGCCACCGCAAACGCCCTGCTGGACGACGGCTGGAGCGTCGTGCTGGCCGGACGCCGCGCCGAGCCCCTCCAGGCGCTGGCCGCCGAAGCCGAAGCGCGCGGCCGGTTCGCGCTGGCCGTCCCCACCGACGTGACCGATCCCGCCAGCGTCGAAGCGCTGTTCGCGACCATCGAAGCCCGCTGCGGCCGCCTCGACCTGCTGTTCAACAATGCCGGGGTCAACGCGCCGGCCGTGCCCATGGACGAACTGCCGCTGGACAAATGGTTCGCGGTGGTCGACACCAACATCACGGGCGTCTATCTCTGCGCGCGCGCCGCCTTCGGCCTGATGCGTCGGCAGTCGCCGCAAGGCGGCCGCATCATCAACAACGGCTCGGTCTCGGCCCACGCCCCGCGCCCCTTCACCGCGCCCTACACCGCCAGCAAGCACGCGGTGACCGGGCTCACCAAGGCGCTCGCGCTCGACGGCCGCGCGTACGGCATCGTGGCGAGCCAGGTCGACATCGGCAATGCGCTGACGGATCTGTCCGAACGCATGACGCGCGGCGTGCTGCAGGCCAACGGCACGGTCGCCCCCGAACCCATGATGGACGCACGCCACGTGGCCGACGCCGTGCGCCACATCGCCGCCCTGCCCCTGGGCGCAAACGTCCTGAACATGACCGTCATGGCCAGCGCCATGCCCTTCGTCGGGCGTGGCTGAAACCGACCCACCCCCCCAGAGGAGACATTCCATGCAACGCAGACCCCTGTTGAAAACCCTCGCGGCTGCTGCCCTTGCCACCGCGGCGACCCTGGCCTCGGCCCAGGCCTGGCCCACGCGCGCCATCAAGATCATCGTGCCGGCGCCGCCCGGCGGTGCGATCGACACCATCGCCCGCGTGGTCGGCGACAAGCTCTCGGTCTCGCTCGGCCAGCCGGTGGTGGTCGACAACCGCCCCGGCGCGTCCAACAACCTCGGCACCGATGCGCTGGCCAAGTCGGCGCCGGACGGCTACACGATCGGCATCGTCGGCGGCAGCCACAACACCAACAAGTTCCTGTTCCGGAACCTCGGCTGGGACCCGGAGAAGAGCTTCGAGCCCATCGTCTACACGCACGAGGTGCCGCTGGTGTTCGCGATCTATCCGCAGATCCCGGCGAAGACGCTGCCCGAGCTCGTCGCCTGGATGAAGGCGCATCCCGACCAGGCCAAGGTGGCGACCTCCGGGCGCGGCAGCGCGCAGGAGATGGCCGCGGAAATGTTCAAGATGGCCAGCGGCGCGCCCATGCTGCTGGTGCCTTACAAGGGCTCGTCGGCCGCGCACCCGGACCTGCTGGCCGGCCGCACCGCCCTCTACATCGACACGATCAGCGCGATCCAGTCGCAGGTGAAGGCCGGCAACGCGCGCGCGGTCGCGGTGTCGACGCGCAAGCGCGCGTCGTCGCTACCCGACGTGCCGACCGCCGAGGAGCAGGGCTTCAAGGGCTACGACGCCAACACCAACGGTGGCTTCCTGGCGCCGGCCGGCACGCCCAAGGCCATCGTCGCGAAGCTGAATGCGGAGATCAACGCGGCGCTCAAGCTGCCCGACGTGCGCGCCAAGCTCGAAGCCGCAGGCATCGAGATCCAGGGCGGCACGCCGCAGGAGTACGCCGCGTTGATCAAGTCGGACCTGGCCAAGTGGGGCAAGGTCGTGAAGGAGGCGGGGATCCAGGCCGAGTGACAATCGGCGCATGGCCAGCGCCCCCCTGCTCACCCTGCTGCAATCCACCATCGAGGCCGCCGCGACGGTGGCCTTCGCCTTGTCGGGGCTGCTGGCGGCCGCGCGCAAGCGCCTCGACGCCGTGGGCGTGTGCCTCGTCACCGGCCTCGCCGCTTTCGGCGGCGGCACCCTGCGCGACGTCCTGCTGGACCGCCGCCCCTTCTTCTGGGTGGCGCACGCGGAATGGTTGTGGGGCCTGCTGGCGCTCTGCGTGGGCGCGATGTTCTTCCTGCGCGCGCAGCACTTCGCCCTGACCGAGCGCGCCATGCAGTGGCCCGACGCCCTGGGCCTGGGCCTCTTCAGCGCCAGCGGCACCCAGCTGGCCCTGGCGCAGGACCTGCCCGGCATCGTCGCCGTGCTGATGGGCGTGATCACCGCCACCTTCGGCGGCGTGCTGCGCGACATCGTCTGCAACGAGATTCCCACGGCCCTGCGCGACCACAGCCCGTATGCCATCTGCGCTTTCGCGGGCGGCTGGGCGCTCGTCGCCGCACAGGCCGGCGGCATGCCCCAGGACTGGAGCATGGTGCTGGCGGTGGCCGTGGCCACCGGGCTGCGGGTGGCGGCGCTGCTCTCGCGCTATTCGCTGCCGCGGTGGACGTCGGGCAGCGATTCGGCGTGAGCTGCCGCTACAGCACTTCCTCCACGGAATAGATCGGGCCGGCCGGCTCGCGGCGGCCGGTGCCCACGGCGACGATCTTGTTGATCCACGCGTACCTCTGCGACCCGGTCTCGAAGACCGGCGCGATGCGGAAGTAGTAGCTCGCCGGATCGACGACTTCGCCGGCGGCCAGCCGGGCCATCACCTCGGCGGGGCCATGGCGCAAGCCACGGTAGGCCATGTAGATGTGCTCGCCGTCGTCCGTGCGCAGCAGGATGCGCACGTCCAGCACGGTCACGCCGTCATGCCGCTGCAGCAGCCAGTCGCCGCCGGGCGCACCGACCACGGTGCCGCGCAGGCGCTCGCCCTGGAATTCACCGGCGGTCACGGCGGCGATGCGGCGGCGGCCCAGGGGCGTGTCGCCGATGTCGGTGATCTGCGGCACCTGCAGCCGGATCTCGAAGAGCGGACGGGTCGCGATCACAGCGGGCCCACCTGGAACTCGTTCATTGTCTTCCCTCGGGTTGAGGCTGGGATTAAACGGACCCCGTGCGGCGCCGTCAAGGAGGGAATCAGCGGGCCCGCTCGACCCGCGCCGCGTAGCAGCCGTACTTCGCGTAATGCACGTGCAGGTAGTCCGCGCAGGGATCCGCCAGCAAGGTCGCGATCGCGCGCTCCACCTGCGTGCCTTCCACCAGTTCCGCCCCGACGATCATTCCCGCGCCATCGAAGGCGCGCAGCGAAAGCGTGCGCCGGCGCAGCACCTGCGGCACTTCGTCGATGGCGTCGAAGCTCGTCCGCTCGCCTTCGAGCACGAAGATGGCATGGCTGGCCCGATATGGACTCCGCGCCGGCTGGTGCTCGAAGTTGAGGAGCAGCAGGCGCTCGCCGGGCTCGGCGTCACGCAGCGCGACACGGTCCGGAAATCCGGGGCACTGGTCGGCCACGCGCCGCAGCACGCCGCGCGCGGCGAGTTCTTCGTCGGACAGGCCGGCCAACGGCAGGAAGTTCGAGGCCGGCAGGCCCTGGATGCGGAAGTGCATGGCGTTCTCCTGAAGCGATGCACCACTGTGCGCGCCATGCGCCCGCCGCACTGGCCGTTTCCGGACCCACGTTCCTACCAGCCCAGCCCGAAGCGCAGCGCCAGCATCACGCCGGTGCCGCAGACGATGGTGCCGAACAGGTCCTTGCGCCAGACGTAGAAGGCCAGCCCCGCCAGCGCGCCGAAGATGCGTGCGTCCTTCCAGGTGTGGATCAAATGGCCTTGCGTCATCACAACTTCGGGCACCACCACGGCCGCCAGCGCCGCGATGGGCGCATAGCGCAGGCCTTCGCGCAGCCAGCGCGGCATCGGCAGTTCCTGCTCCGGCAGCAGGAAGAAGGCGCGGCACAACAGCGTGACGGCCGCCATGCCCAGGATGGTGAAGAAGATTTCCCAGGAGCTCATCGCGCTGCCTCCGGGCGCGCGTGCTGCGCCAGGATGCCCACGGTGACGGCAGCGGCGATCGCCACCACGATGTTCAGGCGCAGGGGCAGGCCGTAAGCGGCGATGGCGGCGCAGCCGGCAACGATGGCGGCGACCCAGGTCGAGCGGCTGCGCAGCTGGCTGCAGGTGAGCGCCAGCAGGGCCATGGTGCCGGCGAAGCCTATGCCCCACTCCGGCGGAATGGCCTTGCCGGCCACGATGCCGGTGATCACCGCGACCTGCCAGAAGCCGTAGTTGACGACGGCGGCGCCCCAGAAGTAGTCCTCCTGCCCCGGCTCGACCCGCGGCTCGGGATAGCGGCGCAGGAACATGGCGAAGATGGTGTCGCCCATGAAGTAGCTGAGGACGACGCGGCGCCTGCGCGGCAGGTGCGCGAAGTAGGGGCGGTACTGGTAGCTGAAGACCAGGAAGCGCAGGTTGACGCACATGACCGTCGCCCACACGACCCACATCGGCGCGTCGCTGGCGATCAGCGGCAGGGCCGCCACCTGCGAGGAGCCGGCCGAGACCAGGATGGACATCAGGATTGCCAGCGGCACGCTCATGCCGCTCTTGGCCATGGCCACACCCGCTACCAGCCCCCAGGCCGAGATGCCGATGGACATCGGCACGCATTCACGGACACCCGCGCGGACCATGGGCCGCCGCGCCATTTCCACCGCCTGGCGGCGCAGGCCGGCGATGCGCTCTGACAGATGCAAGGCTTCTCCCTATCAACCCCTATTGTCCTTCACCCGGGGATTTCCCACACTGCGCCGCTACCCCCCTCCCGAAGGAAACCTGCATGCGCTGCCTCCTCCTTGCCTGCGCCATCGCCGCCGCCGCGAACGCCCTGCCCGCCGCGGCGCAACCCGCGCCCGAGGTCACCCTCACGCGGCTGGACTGCGGCAACGGCTTCAACGACCAGCGCCGCTTCAGCGACACTTTCGCGTACAGCGACCCGAAGGTGCCTTTCACCTTCAGCTGCTACGTCATCAAGCACGGCGAGGACTACATGGTCTGGGACACCGGCTACCTGCCCGGCTCCAACCCGAACGCTCCCACGATCTCGCTGGGCGACCAGCTCGCGCAGATGAAGGTGCGGCCCGAGCAGGTGAAGTTCGTCGGCATCAGCCACTTCCACGCCGACCACACCGGCCAGCTCGGGACCGTGCCGGGCGCCACGCTGCTGATCGGCGAGCGCGAGTGGGCCGCCCTCACCTCCACGCCGCCGATGACCGGCGCCAACGTGGCCGGCTTCAAGCATTGGCTCACCGGCGGCGGCAAGGTGGAACCGCAGGCCGCCGACAAGGACGTCTTCGGCGACGGCACCGTGATGATCCTGAAGACGCCCGGCCACACGCCCGGCCACCAAGCGCTGCTGGTGCGCCTGAAGGACAAGGGCCCGGTGATCCTGGTCGGCGACGCCGCCCACTTCCACGAGAACTACGAAAGCAACGGGGTGCCGGGCTTCAACTACGACCGCGCGCAGACCGTCGCCTCGCTCGAGCGGATCAAGCAGATCCAGAAGAACCTGAAGGCCACCGTCATCATCCAGCACGACCCGCGCGACGTCGGCAAGCTGCCGGCTTTCCCGGCGGCAGCGCGCTAGCCGGCCGCCGGCAGTTCGATCCGGAGCGTGAGGCCGGCGCCGTCGGCGCGCTCCGCCCAGATGCGGCCGTCGTGCGCCTCCAGGATGGTCCGGCTCACGGCCAGGCCCATGCCGATTCCGTTCGGCTTGGTGGTGACGAAGTGGTCGAAGATCCGCTCGAGTTCCGACTCCGCGATGCCCGGCCCGCTGTCGCGGACCGTCACCGCTATCCGATGCGCGTCGACCCGCCGCGTGCTGACGTGGATCTCGCGCCGCTGCGCATCGGCGGCGTTGATCGCCTCCTGGGCGTTCACCAGCAGGTTCAGCAGCACCTGCCGCAGCTGGATCGCATCGCCCGTCACGGCCGGCAGGTCCGCGGCCAGGTCCGCCGCGACCTCGACGCGATTGCGCACCAGGCTGCCCTTGAGCAGGCGCAGCACGTCCTCCACCACGGCGTTCAGGCTCACCGTCGCATGCTGGGTCGCCCCCTTGCGGAACAGGAGGCGCAGGCGGCTGATGGTTTCTCCGGCATCGCGCGCCGCGGCGGCAATGTCCACCAGCGTCTGGTCGAGCTCCGGGTGCCGCGCATCGATCTGCCGGAAGCGGCGCGCCGCCTGCGCGTTGGCCAGGATGGCCGTGAGCGGCTGCCCGACCTCGTGCGCCAGCGACGCCGACAGTTCGCCCAGCGCGGTGACCCGCTGGGCATGGGCCAGGTCGCTCTCGGCGCGCCGCAGCTCGGTGAGGTCGTAGAAGCTGAAGATGTTGCGTTCGCCGCTGGCCAGCAGGATGCGGTCGGCGTGGACGGCCAGGATGCGCGCCTCGCCTCCGGCCCTCTGGACGGTGAGGACCTCGCCCGTGACCTTGCGGCCTGCGGCGAGCTCGGCGTAGATCCGCTCGCGCGCGCCGGCATCGGCGACCAGGCCGTGCTCGATGGCGCTCCTGCCCAGCGCGTCGCCCGGCGCCAGGCCCAGCGCCTCGATCGCCAGCGCGTTGGCCCGCTCGATCTCGCCGCGCGGCGGCCGGGTGATGACGATGGGCGCGGGCGCGGTGTCGAAGATCTTCTGCAGCGTGCGCTCGTTTTCCTGCAGTTCGCGGCGGCTGCGCTGGTAGGCGATGATGATGATGGAGAACATCAGCGGCACGTTGAACAGCGGGATCACCACGTGGCTGCCCACGCCCTTGCCCAGTACGGACAATGCGATGCCCACGTACCCGACCCACACGAAGATGGTTCCGGCGGCAAACGCATAGCCGGGCAGGCGTTCGGTCGCATACGCCCAGGACAAGGCACTCGCCAGGATCAGCAACTGCGTGAAAAAGCGCGCGTACTCCAGTTCCGCGGGCATGCCGCCCACCAGCCCCGCCAGCGTGAAGGAAAGATCGGCCAGGGCCGTCGCCCCGACGATCCAGGGACGTTTCCAGGGCTTGCCGGGCAACAGGTCGTAAGCGCCCAGCACGAAGAAGAAGGACAGCAGCGCGCTTTGCAGGCTCAGGACCGGCGCCAGTTCCGGCTTGCCCAGCGCGAAAAAGGCGGTCGCCCAGCGGATCCAGCCGAAGGTCCAGCCCAGCGCCCAGAACAGCAGGAACCGCTCGCTGCGGCGCTCGTTCCAGAGATAGAACGCGATGACGGAGCAGGCGAAATTGAGCAATCCGCCGACCAGCAGCGTCTGCAGGGCAAGGGCGTTGGCGGCAGGCACGGTCTATTGTCACGGCTGGGCGGCTTCACACGCCTCCCGGACAAGCCCGGGCTTGCAATCTCGCCGGGGGCGACCAGATGATGCGCCGGCACGCAAGAAAGGAAAGCCCCATGTGGAAACGCATTGCCCTGTTCTGGACGCTGTTTCGCGGCGACGCCCGCCGGCTCTGGGCTGCGCTGCGCCATCCGGCCGCGCCGGGCTGGCTCAAATGGGGCACGGCGCTCACCGTGCTGTACCTGGTGTCGCCGATCGACCTGATCCCGGACGGAATCCCCTTCCTGGGCTGGGCCGACGACCTCGCCGTGGTGACCTTCGCGCTGCGGTGGATGTTGAAGCGGCTGCCGGCGGAAGTGACGGCGCAGCGGGATTGAGTTAACCCAGCTGCCGCTCCAGCTGGTCCAGCACGTCGTAGCAAGGCAGGACCTTCGCCACGCTCGAATTCGGCTCGCGCCCTTCGCGGATCGCGGCGATGAACTCGCGGTCCTGCAGCTCGATGCCGTTCATGGAGACGTCGACCTTGGACACGTCGATCTTCTCCTCCTTGCCGTTGAACAGGTCGTCGTAGCGCGCGATGTAGGTCGCGGTGTCGCCGATGTAGCGGAAGAAGGTGCCGAGCGGGCCGTCGTTGTTGAACGAGAGCGAAAGCGTGCAGATGGCGCCGTTGGCGGCCTTCAGCTGGATGCTCATGTCCATCGCGATTCCCAGCTGCGGATGGATCGGGCCTTGCACGACGTTGGCCTTCACGATGGGGCTGCCGCACTGGTAGGCGAACAGGTCCACCGTGTGCGCGGCGTGGTGCCACAGCAGGTGGTCGGTCCAGCTGCGCGCCTGGCCGAGTGCGTTCATGTTCGTGCGACGGAAGAAGTAGGTCTGCACGTCCATCTGCTGGATGTTGAACTCGCCGGCCTGGATCTTCTTGTGCACGTACTGGTGGCTCGGGTTGAAGCGGCGCGTATGGCCCACCATCGCGACCAGGCCCGTCTTCTGCTGCATCGCGACGACGGCCTTGCCCTCTTCGAGCTTGTCGCACAGCGGGATCTCCACCTGCACGTGCTTGCCGGCCTTCATGGCGGCGATGGATTGCTCCGCGTGCATCTGCGTCGGCGTGCACAGGATGACGGCATCGACGTCGGGGCGCGCCAGCGCTTCGTCGAGGTTGGTCGTGACGTGCTTCGCGCCGTACTTCTTCGCGACTTCCTCGGCCTTGGGCAGCTCGCGGCCGATGATGGACGTGACTTCCACGCCTTCGATGTTCTTCAGGCCATCGAGGTGCTTGATGCCGAAGGCGCCGGGCCCCGCCAGGGCGATGCGGACGGTCTTGCTCATTGCTGGTTCTCCAGGATCAGGTGGCCGACGGCCGTGTTCGATGCGGGCACGTGGTAGAAGCGGTGCTTCACGAGCGGCTTCCTGCCGCCCGCGCCGCCGACGTCGGCCATCGCGCCGCGCGCGATCAGCCACATCACGAGCTCGATGCCTTCGCTGCCCGCTTCGTTCACGTATTCGATGTGGCTGACCTTCGCCAGCGCTTCCGGGTCTTCGATCAGGCGATCGAGGAACTTGTTGTCCCACTCGCGGTTGATCAGGCCGGCGCGCGGCCCCTGCAGCTGGTGGCTCATGCCGCCCGTGCCCCAGATCTGCACGTTCAGGTCTTCGTCGAAGCTCTCGACCGCCTTGCGGATCGCCTGCCCCAGCTTGAAGCAGCGCATGCCGCTGGGCACCGGGTACTGCACGACGTTGACGGCGAACGGGATCACCTTGAACGGCCATTCCTTCGGCTGGCCGCACATCAGCGACAGCGGCACGGTCAGGCCGTGGTCGACGTCCATCTTGTTGACGATGGTGAGGTCGAAGTCCTGCTGGATCACCGAGTGCGCGATGTGCGATGCGAGCTCGGGCGCGCCTTCCACCCTGGGCACGGGCCGCGGGCCCCAGCCCTCGTCGGCCACCGCGTATTCGGCGGCGGTGCCGATCGCGAAGGTCGGGATCATCTCCAGGCTGAAGGCGGTGGCGTGGTCGTTGAAGACCAGGAACACCACGTCGGGCTTGTTCTCCTTGATCCACTGGCGCGAGAAGTCGTAGCCGGCGAAGACCTTCTGCCAGTACGGCTCCTTGTCCTTGCCCAGGTCCATGGCCGCGCCGATGGCGGGCACGTGCGAGGTGTAGACGGATGCGGTGATGCGGGCCATTACTTTTTCTCTTCCTTGCCGATCCAGGTGGCGGGGCGGCCGCCGCCGATCATCATGTCGCGGTAGGCCTCCTCGCTCATGCCGGTCATGGAACCGGCCATCTGCTGGAAGCTCTTGCCGTCGGTGGCGCCGATCTTGGCCAGGAAGTAGATGTTGCCGCCCAGCGCGATGCAGCGGTTCAGGTCGCGCGCCAGCACGGCCTGCTTCTGGTCTTCCGTCATCGGCCACTGGTCCAGGTAGCCGCGCTCGTCGGCCTTGAACTTCTCGCGGTTCTCGGCCTTCATCAGCGACATGCAGAACTGGTTGAGCCAGTAACCCTTGCGGCTCTGGTCGGCGTCGAAGATCGTCGTGCCGGGAATGTTGGCGTACGGTTTCTCGAGGGCCATGTCACTTCTCCTCCGGCCAGTACAGCCGGTTGGGGTTGTCCACCAGCAGCTTCTGCTGCAGCTCGCGGGTCGGCGCGATGTGCGGAATGAAGTCGACCAGCAGGCCGTCGTCCGGCATGTGGCCCTTCAGGTTGGGATGCGGCCAGTCGGTGCCCCACAGCACGCGGTCGGGGAAGCTCTCGACGACCTTGCGGGCGAACGGAACCACGTCGCGGTAGGCATTGCGCTCGCCATTCAAGGCGGGCGGGCCGGCCACCGACAGGCGCTCGGGGCAGCTCACCTTGCTCCAGACGTTGGGATGCTCGCGCATGAACTTCAGGAACAGTTCGAATTCGGGCCCGTCGACCGGCTTGGTGACGTCGGGCCGGCCCATGTGGTCGACGACCACGGTGGTCGGCAGGCCGGTGAAGAAGTCCCACAGCTCCGGCAGGTCGACCGCCTCGAAGTAGATCACCACGTGCCAGCCCAGCTTGGCGACGCGGCCGGCGATCTCCATCAGTTCGTCCTTGGGCGTGAAGTCCACCAGCCGCTTGACGAAGTTGAAGCGCACGCCACGCACGCCGGCGGCATGCATGTCCTGCAGTTCCTGGTCGGTCACGCTGCGCTTGACGGTCGCCACGCCCTTGGCCTTGCCGTTGGAGGACTTCAGCGCATCGACCAGCGCGCGGTTGTCCGCGCCATGGCAGGTGGCCTGCACGATCACGTTCCTGGCGAAGCCCAGGTGGTCGCGCAGCGCGAACAGCTGCTGCTTGCTGGCGTCGCAAGGCGTGTACTTGCGCTCGGGCGCGTAGGGAAATTCGGCGCCGGGGCCGAAGACGTGGCAGTGCGCGTCGACGGCGTTGGGCGGCAGCTTGAACTGCGGCTTGCTCGGACCGGCATACCAGTCGAGCCAGCCGGGCGTTTTCTCGAATCCACCGGTGGTGGGTTTGCTCATGGCTTGCGCTTCAGTCGATGTAGCGCAGGCCGGCTTTTTCGAGCGGCTCGCGCATCTTGTACATGTCCAGGCCCAGCACCCCGCTGGCCAGCTTGGCGCGCTTCTCGCCTTCGTTGGCTTCGCGCGCGGTGGCGGCATCCAGGGTCTTCTTCGCCAGGGCGGCTGGCACGCAGACCACGCCGTCATCGTCGGCCACGATCACATCGCCGGGGTGCACCAGCGCGCCGGCGCAGACCACCGGGATGTTCACCGACCCCAGCGTGGCCTTGACGGTGCCCTTGGAGCTGATGGCGCGGCTCCAGACCGGGAAGTTCATCTCGGTCAGCGTCTTCACGTCGCGCACGCCGGCGTCGATCACCAGCGCCCGGGCGCCACGCGCCTGGAAGGACGTGGCCAGCAGGTCGCCGAAGAAGCCGTCGGTGTTGTCGGTGGTGCAGGCGGCAATCACGATGTCGCCCGGCTGGATCTGCTCGGCCACCACGTGCAGCATCCAGTTGTCGCCCGGCTGCAGCAGCACGGTGACGGCGGTGCCGGAGACCTGCGCACCGGGATAGATCGGCCGCATGTAGGGTTTCAACAGGCCGACGCGGCCCATGGCTTCGTGCACCGTGGAGGCGCCCAGCTTGGCCAGCGCGTCGGCGGTCGCGCGGTCGGCGCGCTTGATGTTGCGATAGACAACGCCCAGTTCGTACATGGTCAACGTCCTTGTTGCTTCAGCTTCTTGTCCAGCCGCGGGAACACGCGGCGTGTGTTGGCTTCGAAGATCTGGTGCTTGTCGGCCGCACTCAGGATGGTCGAAGCGTCGATGTATTTCTTGGTGTCGTCGTAGTAGTTGCCGGTTTCCGGGTCGATGCCGCGCACGGCGCCGATCATCTCGGAGGCGAACAGCACGTTCTTGACCGGGATCACCGTGTTGAGCAGGTCGATGCCCGGCTGGTGGTAGACGCAGGTGTCGAAGAACACGTTGTTCAGCAGATGGTCCTTGAGCAGCGGGCGCTTCATCTCCTGCGCCAGCCCGCGGAAGCGGCCCCAGTGGTACGGCACCGCGCCGCCGCCGTGGGGGATCAGGAAGCGCAGCGTCGGGAAGTCCTTGAACAGGTCGCCCTGGACCAGCTGCATGAAGGCCGTGGTGTCGGCGTTCAGGTAGTGCGCGCCCGTCGTGTGGAAGGCCGGGTTGCAGCTGGTCGACACGTGGATCATCGCCGGGATGTCGTACTCCACCATCTTCTCGTAGATGGGGTACCACTGGCGGTCGGTCAGCGGCGGGCTGTTCCAGTGGCCGCCGGACGGATCGGGATTGAGGTTGATGCCGACGTTGCCGTACTGCTCGACGCACTTCACCAGTTCCGGGATGCAGGTCTCGGGCGCCACGCCCGGCGACTGCGGCAGCATCGCCACCGGCACGAAGTGCTCCGGAAACAGCTGGCTCACGCGGAAGCACAGCTCGTTGCAGATCGCCGCCCAGGTGCTGGAGACCTGGAAGTCGCCGATGTGGTGGGCCATGAAGCTCGCGCGCGGCGAGAACAGCGTGAGGTCGTTGCCGCGCTCCTTCATCAGGCGCAGCTGGTTGCTGCGGATGGTCTCGCGGATGTCGTCGTCGCTGATCTTCAGCTCGGACACCTTGGGCATCTGCGCCGGGTCCTTGATGCCGGCGATCTGCCGGTTGCGCCACTCCTCCAGCTGCTTGGGCGCGGTGGTGTAGTGGCCGTGGCAATCGATGATCAGGCTCATCTCGTCTCTTCCTCGTGGGATGCCCAGGGGGCTGGATTCAGGCGGGGTCCATCCCGTGGCTGCGCTTGGCGGCCGCAGTGGCGGACGACGCCAGGTACGCGAACAGGGACCGCACGGCCTCGGGCTGCGCCGAGGCGGCGCACAGGCCGGCGGAGAAGGTGGTGGTGATCTGCACGGCGGCCGGCAGCGGCCCGACGACGGTGATGCCTTGCAGGTGCATCAGCTCGCTCAGTTGCTGGAAGCCGAGGGCGACTTCGCCGCGTGCCACCAGGCTGCCGACCGGCACGCCCGGCGGTGCCTGCAGCAGCCGGCCCTGCAGCTGCTCCGCGATGCCCCAGCGCTCGAACTGCTTGACCAGCGCGACACCGCTCGGCCCGGTGGAATAGCCGACGCTCTTCGCCGCCAGCACGGCGCGCTTCAATGCGTCTTCGGTGGAAATATCGGGGGCCGGTTCGCCCGCGCGTACGGCGACGGCCACGCCGGAGTGCACCAGGTCCACGCGGCTGCCCGGGACCACGCGGCCGGCGGCCGCCAGCTTGTCGATGGCATCGGCCGCCAGCACCACGAAGTCGAAGTACTCGCCGCCCTGCACGCGCTTGGCCGCATCGACGCCGCCCACCGATTCGATGGCGACCGGCGCGCCGGACTGCTTCTCGTAGCCGGCAGCCAGCTCGCCCAGCACCTGGCGGGTGGCCATCGACGAAATACCCTGGATCACCGCAGTCATGGCGGGGATTGTGGTCGCGCCCCGGGGGAAACAGAAGCGCGGCAGCCGACTACCAGCTATACCGCTTCGGCATAATTACTGCAAAGCTATACCGGATTCCATGGACCTCAAGCAGCTCGAGTATTTCGTGCGCGTCGCCGAACTGGGCAGTTTCACGCGCGCCGCCAGCGAGCTCGACGTGGCCCAGCCCGCGCTGAGCCGCCAGGTCCGCCTGCTCGAGGTGGAGCTGCGCCAGACCCTGCTGGTGCGCAACGGCCGCGGGGCGGTGCCGACCGAGGCGGGCAAGCTGCTGCTCGATCACGGGCGCGGCATCCTGTACCAGGTGGAGCGCGCGCGTGAAGACCTGGGGCGCCTGCGGGGCGGCCTGGCGGGACGGGTGGCCGTCGGCTTGCCCAGCAGCGTGGCTCGGGTGCTGACCGTTCCGCTCACCCGCGCGTTCCGCGAGGCGCTGCCCGAGGCCAAGCTCTCGATCAGCGAAGGCTTGTCGGCGGGCCTCCAGCAGGGCCTGGCCGCCGGCCGGCTGGACATCGTCGTGCTGTACAACGCCCAGCCTTCGCGCGAGCTCGACGTGAGCCCGCTCTTCGACGAGGACCTCCTGCTGGTGCGCGCCCGCCCGCCTGGCCTGCACGAGGACCCGCCGCCGGGGCCGGTGGACCTGGCCGAGGTCGCCAGGCTGCCGCTGGTGATCCCGAGCCGCCCGAATGCGATCCGCATGCACGTCGAAGCCGAGATGGCCGACATCGGCTGCCGGCCCAACGTGGCGCTGGAGATCGACGGCGTGTCGGCGATCCTGGACCTGGTGCTCGATGGCGCCGGCTGCGCCATCCTGTCGCGCAATGCCTTGCTGCACACGCCGCGGCCTTCGGCCTATACCGCGCAGCAGATCGGCACTCCGCCGCTGCGCATCCGGCTGTCGCTCGCCACCAGCCTGCAGCGGCCGGCGACGCCGGTGCAGAAGGCGGCGCTGGACCTGATCCGGAAGACCGCGCCCGGGGTGGTGGCGCACGTGTAGGCCGGGGTGGCAACCCCGGCTCTCCCTTTCTACTGCTTCGGAATCTTCGCCCGCTCGATCACGCCGCTCCAGCGCTTGATGTCGCTCGCGAGCAGGCCGGCGAGCTGCTCCGGCGTGCTGGAGGCCGCATCCACGTCCAGCTCCGCCAGCTTCTTCTTCAGGTCCGCACTCGCCAGCGCCGCCTGCAGCTCCCGGTTCAGGCGGACGACGACGTCGCGCGGCGTCTTCGCCGGCGCCGCCAGGGCGTTCCAGGAAGCGATGTGCAGCTGCTGCAGCGCGCCGCCGGTCTCCGAAGCCGTCGGCACGTCAGGCATGCCGGCCGGCCGCTTCTGGCCGAAGGTCGCCAGCGCGCGTACCGCCTTGGACGTCACTTGCGACTTCATCGGCGCGAGGATTTCCACCGCCGCATCGACCGTGCCGCCGCGCAGCGCCGTGATCACCGCCGGCGTCCCGTTGAAAGGCACCACCTGCGCATCGATGCCGGCCGTCGTCTTGAAGAGTTCCGCGGCCAGGTTCTGCGTGCTGCCCACCGCGATGGTCGCGATGTTCAGCTTGCCGGGCCGTGCCTTGGCGTCGGCCAGCAGGTCACCCAGCGTCTTGTAGCGCGAGTTCTCCGGGACGAAGACCGCGATGTCGAAAGTGCCCAGCAGCGAGATCGGCGCGAAGTCCTTCTGCGCATCGAAGGGCAGCTTGTTGAACAGGCCCGCGCTGACCGCGGTGCCGTTGGACATCAGCAGCAGCGTGGTGCCGTCCGGTTCGGCATGGGCGACGACGTCACCCGCGGTGACACCGCCCGCGCCCGGGCGGTTGTCGATGATCACGCCCTGCCCGATCTGTTCGCTCAGCTTTTGGCCCACCGCGCGCGCCGTCAGGTCGGCGACGCCGCCGGCGCCGAAGGGCACCACGATTCGGATCGGCTTGCCCGGCCACCTGGCCTGGCCGAAGGCGGTGGAGGTGCAGGCCGCGAGCAAGGCGGCCAAGGTCTGCCGGCGCGAGAGCTTCATGCCTTCATCGTGCCACACCGAGCAGCCGGTCCAGCAGCTCGGGGGCGGCGCGCAGGGCCTTGGCGCTGTCCGCATGCACCACCGTTCCGTGGTCCAGCACGATGGCCGTGTCGGAGATCGCCAGGATCGCCTGCGGATGCTGCTCCACGATGATGGCCGACAAGCCCTCCTCGCGCGTGATGCGCGAGATCGCCTTCAAGAGCTCGCTGACGATGATCGGCGCCAGGCCTTCCAGCGGCTCGTCCAGCAGCAGCAGCTTGGGGTTGACCACCAGCGCGCGGCCCATGGCCAGCATCTGCTGCTCGCCGCCCGAGAGCTGCGTGCCCAGGTTGGACTTGCGTTCGGCCAGGCGCGGGAACATCTCGTAGACGCGCTCCGGCGTCCAGCGCCCGGGCCGCGCCACCGCCGTGAGGTTCTCGTGCACGGTGAGCGACTTGAAGATGTTGCGCTCCTGCGGCACCCAGCCGATGCCGGCCGCGGCGCGCTGGTGCGAAGGCAGCTTGTGCAGCGCCACGCCGCCCAGCGTGATGCTGCCGCCATGCTGGCGCGTCGCGCCGGCCAGCGTGTTGATCAGCGTGGTCTTGCCGGTGCCGTTGCGTCCCAGCAGGGCCAGCGTGGCGCCTTCGTCCAGGGCGAAGGAGATGCCGTTCAGCACCACCGCCTCGCCGTAGCCGGCGCTCAGGTTCTCGACCTTCAGGAGTTCAGCCATGCGCTTCCTCCCCGTGACCGAGGTAGACGGCCTTCACCTCGGGATCGGCGGCGATTTCCTCCGGCGTGCCTTCGGTGAGCACCGCGCCGTTCACCAGCACGGTCATGCGGTCGGCAAAGCTGAAGACGAGATCCATGTCGTGTTCGATCAGCAGCACCGAGACGTCGGCCGGCAGCGCGGCCACGGTCTGCAGCAGTTCCTCGCGCTCGCCGGCGGGAACACCCGCGACCGGCTCGTCGAGCAGCAGCACGCGCGGCTCGCAGGCCAGCGCGATCGCGATCTCCAGCAGGCGGCGCTTGCCGTAGGCCAGCACTTCGGTCTTCTGGTTCATCACCTCGGTCAGGTGGAACTGCGCCAGCAGCTGCTCGGCGCGTTCGGCCACCGCGGCGTGGCTGCCGAGGGACGGCCACCAGCGCGCGCCGAGGCCGCGCTGCTGCGCGACCACCAGCGCCAGCGTCTGCAGCGGCGTCATCGAGGCGAACAGCTGGTTGATCTGGAAGGTGCGGACCATGCCGCGCCGCACGCGCTTGTACGGCGCGAGGCGGCTGATGTCCTCGCCCTCCAGGATGATGGTGCCTTCGGTGGGCTCGAGGACGCCGGTCAGCAGGTTGATCAGCGTCGTCTTGCCGGCGCCGTTGGGGCCGATCAGGGCGTGGCGGGCGCCGCGCCGCAGGTTCAGCGTGACGTTCTGGGTGGCGGTGATGCCGCCGAAGCGCTTGACCAGGCCTTGCGCGGAAAGGACGTGTTCGCTCATCGCGCCGCCCCCCGCTTGATCCAGGTCCAGGGCTTGAAGATGCGATCACGGCCCACCAGCACCAGCACCACCAGGAACAGGCCGATCCAGAAGGTCCAGTACTGCGGCGTGATCTGCGAGATGAAGTCCTGCAGCAGCTTGAACACGATGGCACCGGTGATGCCGCCATAGAGCCAGCCCACGCCGCCGATCACCAGCATCAGCATGACGTCGGCGGAGCGGTGGAACTCGAACACGTCGAGCGAGGCGAAGCCGGAGGTCTGCGTGAACAGCGCGCCGGCCGCACCGGCCAGCGCCGCCGCCACGGTGTAGATCGCTATCAGGCGCGCGTGCACCGGGATGCCGATGGCCATGGCGCGCAGGCGGTTGTCGCGGATCGCCTTCAGCGTGGCGCCGAAGGGCGAGTTGACGATGCGCCGCGCGACGAGGAACAGCACCAGCAGCACGACCAGCGAATACATCGAGGCGACCTTGCCGGCCAGGTCGAACTCGAACTTGCCGAGCAGCGGCGAGAACACCAGGCCCTGGATGCCGTCGGTGCCGCCGGTCAGCCAGTCCAGCTTGTTGGCCAGCTCCAGCAGGATCAGCGCCACGCCCAGGGTCACCATCAGGCGCGTGAGGTCGGAGCCGCGCAGCACGGTCAGGCTGGCCACCAGTCCCAGCAGCGCCGCGGCGGCCATGGCCACCAGCAGGCCCACGTGCGGATCGGGCATCACGTGCTTGCAGAAGAGCGCCGCGGTGTAGGCGCCCAGGCCGAAGAAGGCGGCATGGCCCAGCGACACGATGCCGCCGAAACCCAGCACCAGGTCGAGCGAGACGGCGAACAGCGCGAAGATGGCGATCTCGTTGACGATCAGCGCGTGCGAGGGAAACACCAGCGGCGCCGCGAAGATCGCGAGCCACAGCACCGGCTCCCACCACTTCATGCGGCTGTCGCCGCGCAGGCTTTGCAAAGCGTTCATGCCTTGCCGCCTTGCCGCACGAACAGGCCGTTCGGCTTCCACAGCAGGATCACGATCATCAGGCTGTAGACGATGAAGGCGCCCATCTTGGGGATGTAGTACTTGCCGGCCACGTCGGCGATGCCGAGCAGCAGGGCCGCCAGCAACGGGCCGGTGATGGACGACGTGCCGCCCACCGCCACGACGATCAGGAAATAGATCATGAACTTGAGCGGGAAGCTCGGATCGAGGCCGAGCACTTCGGCGCCCAGCGCACCGCCCAGGCCGGCCAGGCCGGAGCCGAAGGCGAAGGTGGAGAGGAACACGATGTTGACGTTGATGCCCATGCCCGCCGCGACCCGCTGGTCGTCGACCGAAGCGCGCAGGCGGCTGCCGAAGCGCGTCTTCGCCAGGATGTACTGCAGGCCCACCGTGAGCGCTGCGCAGACGGCGATGATGAACAGCCGGTAGTGGCCCATCCCCAGCGAGCCGATCTCGGTGCGGCCCTTGAGCCACGCCGGCAACTGGATGATCTGCTGGGTGGAGCCGACGTAGTAGTCGACCGCCGCCACCGCCATGAACACCAGCCCGATCGAGAACAGCACCTGGTCCAGGTGCGGCTTGCTGTAGAGCGGCCGGTACAGCGTGCGTTCGAGCACCGCCCCGAGCAGCGCGGAGCCGGCAAACGCGACCGGCAGGCAGACCAGGAAAGGCACGTCCAGGCGCTGCATCAGCAGCACCGTGATGTAGCCGCCGACCATGGCGAAGGCGCCGTGGGCCAGGTTGATGAAGTTCATCAGGCCCATGGTCACTGCCAGTCCGACCGCGAGCACGAACAGCAGCATGCCGTAGGCGATGCCGTCGAAGAGGATGGTGAGCATTTGGGGAGGGGCTAGAGGCTGGAGGCTGGGGGCTAGGGACCGGGGCCGGGTTGTTTCCCTAGCCTCCAGCCTCTAGCCTCCAGCCCCTGCGGCGCTTCGCGCCGCCGCTTACTTCGACTTGCCCGGATCCTTGACGTCCTTGATCACGTCGAATTCGACGTTCCAGAGCTGGCCGTCCTTCTTCTCGACCTTGCGCAGGTAGATGTTCTGCACGATGTCGCGGGTCTGCGCGTCGATGAACACCGGGCCGCGCGGGCTTTCGAAGATCTGGCCCTTCATGGCGCCCAGCAGCGCCTCGCCGCCGCCCTTGCCGCCGGTCTTCTTCAGCGCTTCGTAGATCACGCGCATGCCGTCGTAGCCACCCACCGCCATGAAGTTGGGGCGCAGGTTCTTGTTGGCCTTCTGGAATTCGGCCACGAACTTCTTGTTCGCCGCCGACGGGTGCGCCGTGGAGTAGTGGTGCGAGGTGACGACACCCAGGGCGACGTCGCCCATGTCGTTGAGCTGGTCGTCGTCCGTGACGTCGCCGGTGCCGATCAGCTTGATGCCGGCCTTGTCCATGCCGCGCTCGCCGAACTGCTTCATCACCGCGGCGCCCGCGCCCGAGGGCACGAACACGAACAGCGCGTCCGGCTTGAGGTCACGCACCTTCTGCAGGAAGGGCGCGAAGTCCGGGTTGCGCAGCGGCACGCGCAGCGTCTCCGGCACCTTGCCGCCGTTGAACAGGAAGCGGTCCTTGAAGTACTTCTCGGCGTCGATGCCGGGGCCGTAGTCGCTGACCAGCGTCACCACGGACTTGATGCCGTTCTTCGGCGCCCAGTCGGCCAGGGCCACCGAGGCCTGCGGCAGCGTGAAGCTGGAACGCACGATGAAGGGCGAGGCTTCGGTGATGCTGGAAGTGGCGGCGGCCATCACGACCAGCGGCGTCTTCGACTGCGTCGCGATGGGGGCCACGGCCAGGGCCGAGGGCGTGATGCCCATGCCGGCCAGCACGTCGACCTTCTCGTTCACCACCAGTTCCTGCGCCAGGCGGCGCGTGACGTCGGGCAGGCTGGTGTCGTCCTTGACGATCAGCTGCACCTTCTTGCCGGCGACGGTGTCGCCGTTCTGCGCCATCCACAACTTGGCGGCGGCCTCGATCTGGCGGCCGGTGGTGGCCTGCTGGCCCGTCATCGGCAGGATCAGGCCGATCTTGAAGACGTTGGCCTGCGCCAGGGCGGCGCCGCCGGTGCCGGCCAGGGCCAGCGCGATCGCGGCCTGGATCATTGTTCTCTTCTGCATGTCGGGTCTCCAGTTTGTGGGGTGGGCAGCCAGAGGCGCGCCCAGGGTGCGTCGGCGCGCATTCTCCGCCCGCCGGCTGGCAGCGAAAAGCCCACCCCGGGGTCTAGCAGTTATGCACCTTTGCGATAACGATTCCGCAGTTATTTCACGGAATAAAGTATCAAGCGGCCTTGTAGTTACATAAAGACACACCTAGCATGATTTTGAAACCAGGAGGGTCTCATGCAAGGTCGCCATATCCTGCGGTGCGCCGTCCGCGCCGCCTGCCTTTCCTTCAGTCTCGCCGCCGCGGTGGCCGCAGCCCAGGAAGTGGTGCTCGGCCAGGTCGGTCCGTTCACCGTGATTCCGGTGCCGGACGCGCCGGAGCTGAACCAGGGCATCCAGGCCTTCGTCAAGCAGGCCAACAAGGCGGGCGGCATCCGCGGCAGCAAGGTCAGCTTCTTCGACCTGGACGACCGCTATTCGGCCGACGGGTTCGTCGAACAGTACGGCAAGGCGCTGGAGCGCAGGCCGGTCGCCCTGCTCGCGCCCATCGGCTCGGCCGCGCTCACGCGCATGCTGAACGACAAGCTCCTGGACAAGGGCGACATGGTGATCGTCAACGCCATTCCCGGCGCCGAGAGCCTGCGCAGCCCCGGCCACCCGCGGCTGTTCCACCTGCGCGCCGGCGACAAGCAGCAGATCGAGAAGATCGTGAACCACGCCCGGACGCTGGGCACCACGAAGATGGCCGTGCTGTACCAGGACCTGGCGATCGGCACTTCGGGCTGGGCGGTGGCCGAACAGGCGGCCAAGGACGTCGGCGGCCTGGAGCTGAAGGGCGTGAAGTCGGGGACCGAAGCGGCGGCGCTCGCGGCGGCGGCGCAGGCGATGAAGCAGCTCGAACCGCAGTCGGTGCTGATCGTCGGCGCGCCGCGCTTCATGGCGGACGGCGTGGCCGCGCTGCGCAAGGCGGAGATGCGGCAGTCGCTGTTCGTGCTGTCGTACGTGCCGCCGGGGCTGATCGTGAAGCTGGCCGGCGCCGAAGGCGCGCGCGGCGTGGGCATCGCCCAGACCTATCCCAACCCGAACGGCATCACGCTGCCGGTGCAGCGCGACTTCCAGGCGGCGATGAAGGCGGCGCATCCGAACATCACGACCTATACGTCTTTCCAGTTGGAGGGCTACCTCACCGCCCGCACGGTCGCGGAAGCGCTCCGGCGGGCGAAGGATCCGGCGCTGACGCCGGCCAATCTCGAGAAGGCCTTGCATGCGGCGGGCGAGATGGACTTCGGCGGCTACCGCGTCGACTTCAGCAAGGGCAACGTGGGCAGCAAGTGGGTGGACATCGGCGTCATCAATGCCGACGGCAAGCTCCGTTATTGACTCTTGATCAGCCTGACCCCGGGCATCTGGTGCTGGTCCGGGCTGCGCACCGCCTCGCGCAGGTTGCGCTGCGCGATGCGTGAATGCTCGCGCATGATGGCTTCGGCGCGCGAGCCTTCGCGCCGCTCGATCGCATCAAGCACCTGCCGGTGCTGGTCCTGCGCGACCACCAGCATGTCGCGCGACTTCGGCGAGTTGGCCTGCACGACGACGAAGCCGGAGGGCGACGCGAAAGGCAGGCTGACCACCCGCTCCAGCTCCCGCGCCAGCACGCTGCTGGCGGCCATGTCGCTCAGCAGGTTGTGGAACTGCTGGTTGAGCGTCACGTAGCGCAGGAAGCCTTCGTCATCCAGGGCAGGCTGCTGCAGCAGCACGTCCACGCCATCCAGGCACTCGCGCGCCTGCGCCAGCACCTCGGGCGCGACGCCGCGCTCCGCCGCCAGGCGCGCGGCCAGGCCCTCGACCGTGCCGCGCAGCTCGATCGCATCGGAGACGTCGCGCTCGGAAAAGGTCCGCACCGCGTAGCCGCCATTGGGCAGCGCATCGAGCAGACCTTCCTGCTCCAGCCGCATCAGCGCCGCGCGGATCGGCGTGCGCGACACGCCCAGCCGCTCGACGATCGCCAGTTCCGCGATGCGCGCGCCGGCCGGCAGTTCCCCCGCCAGGATCATCTCGCGCAGCCGCAGTTGCGCCTTGACGGCCTGGGAGCTGCCGGCCTCGTCTGTATACAACGGGACTCCTTCCGCGCCGGCCTTGCTGGCTTGCTTCATTGGTGAGTCGGCCATTCACGGCCCCAAAGTTCGCGATCATTGTATACAGCAATCGCCGTTTCCCGCATAATCCGCGCATCCCGCCACACCTCGAGACCCCGCCATGTTTGCCAAGAACGCCTGGTACGTTGCCTGCACCCCCGACGAAATCGACGACAAGCCGCTGGGCCGCACGATCTGCAACGAGAAGATCGCCTTCTACCGCGGCAGCGACGGCAAGGTGGCGGCGGTCGAGGACTTCTGCCCGCACCGCGGCGCGCAGCTCTCGCTCGGCTACGTCTGCGACAACAACCTGGTCTGCGGCTACCACGGCCTGGTGATGGGTTGCGAAGGCAAGACGGTCTCCATGCCCGGCCAGCGCGTGGGCGGCTTTCCCAAGATCAAGGCCTACCCGGTGATCGAGAAGTACGGCTTCATCTGGGTCTGGCCCGGCGATGCCGCGCAGGCTTCGCCCGACAAATTGCACCACCTGGAGTGGGCCGACAACCCCGACTGGGCCTACGGCGGCGGCCTCTACTACATCAAGTGCGACTACCGCCTGATGGTCGACAACCTGATGGACCTGACGCACGAGACCTACGTGCACACCACCTCCATCGGCCAGAAGGAGATCGACGAAACCCCGGTCAGCACCAAGACCGAGGGCGACCACGTCATCACCAGCCGCTTCATGGACAACGTGATGCCGCCGCCCTTCTGGAAAGCCAACCTGCGCGGCAACAATCTCGCCGACGACGTGCCGGTGGACCGCTGGCAGGTCTGCCACTTCAGCCCGCCCAGCCACGTGATGATCGAAGTCGGCGTGGCCCACGCGGGCAAGGGCGGCTACCACGCCGACGCCAAGGACAAGGTGTCGAGCATCGTGGTGGACTTCCTCACGCCCGAGACCGAGACCACCATGTGGTACTTCTGGGGCATGGCGCGCAACTTCAACCCGAAGGACAAGAACCTCACCGCGCAGATCCGCGACGGTCAGGCCAAGGTCTTCGCCGAGGACACAGCCGTGCTCGAAGCCCAGCAGCGCAACCTGCTGCTGCATCCCAGCCGCAAGCTGCTGCTGCTGAACATCGATGCCGGCGGCGTGCAATCGCGCCGTATCATCGACCGCCTCATCGCCGCCGAACAACAGCCGCAACCCGTCGCGGCCTGACCACCATGATCACCGTCCAGGTCCTGCGCAAGACGCAGGAAGCCACCGGCATCTGCAGCTACGAACTGGCCCGCGCCGACGGCGCCGCCCTGCCCGCCTTCAGCGCCGGCTCGCACATCGACGTGCAGGTCCCCGGCGGCCTCACGCGCCAGTACTCGCTGTGCAACGACGCCACCGAACAGCACCGCTACCGCATTGCCGTGCTGCGCGACCCCGCCTCGCGCGGCGGTTCGGTCGCCATGCACGACGCGCTGAAGGAAGGCGACACGCTGCAGATCAGCGAGCCGCGCAACCACTTCCCGCTGGTGCATGCGCAGAAGACGATCCTGCTGGCCGGTGGCATCGGCGTGACGCCGCTGCTGTGCATGGCCCAGCGCCTGGCCGCCATCGGCGCCGACTTCACGCTGCACTACTGCACGCGCTCGGCCGACCGCACCGCCTTCCGCGACGAGATCGCCGCCTCGCCCTTCGCGGCCAACGTCAAGTTCCACTACGACGACGGCGACGCCGCGCAGAAGCTCGACCTGGCCCGGGAGATCGCCCAGCCGCAGGCGGGTACGCACCTGTACGTCTGCGGTCCCACCGGCTTCATCGACTGGGTCACCAAGACCGCCGCGCAACAGGGCTGGCCCTCGGAGCAGGTGCACCTGGAATACTTCGGCGCCGCGCCGCAGGACACCGCCGGCGACCAGGCTTTCGACGTCAAGATCGCCAGCAGCGGCGCCGTCTATAGAATTCCCGCAGACCAGTCCGTGGCGCACGCGTTGCAGCAACACGGGGTCGAGATCCTGATGTCCTGCGAACAGGGCGTCTGCGGCACCTGCATCACGCGGGTGCTGGAAGGGGAATGCGACCACCGCGACCTGTACTTCACCGACGACGAGAAGGCGAAGAACGACCAGTTCACGCCCTGCTGCTCGCGCGCCAGGTCGAAGCTGCTGGTGCTGGATATTTGAACGGAGAGACCCTGAGATGATGCAATTGCCCGCCCGCTACGACCACGTCGGCAGCTTCCTGCGCCCGCAGTACCTGCTGGAAGCCCGCGCCCAGAAGGCCCGCGGCGAAATCACCCCGGCGCAGCTGCGCGCGGTGGAAGACAAGGCCATCGCCGAGATCGTGAAGTTCCAGGAGTCGATCGGGCTCAAGAGCATCACCGACGGCGAGTTCCGCCGCACCTACTTCCACATCGACTTCCTCGAGCAGCTCGGCGGCGTCAAGACCGACATCCCGGTCACGATCCGCAAGCCGGACGGCACCGAGGAACTGGCCCCGCCGGTGATCCGCGTGATCGACAAGGTGCGCCACGCCAAGGACATCCAGAAGGCCGACTTCGAATACCTCAAGTCGCAGGTCTCCGCCGGCCACACGCCCAAGGTGACCATTCCCTCGCCCACCATGCTGCACTTCCGCGGCGGCCGCGCCGGCATCAGCAAGGAAGCCTATCCCGAGCTGGAACCGGCGTTCTACGACGACGTGGCCCAGGCCTACGGCGACGAACTGCGTTCGCTGTACGAAGCCGGCTGCCGCTACGTGCAGATGGACGACACCAACCTCGCCTACCTGTGCGACGAGAAGATGCGCGAGGCGGCCCGCCAGCGCGGCGACGACCCCAACGAGCTGCCGCACCGCTACGCCAAATTCATCAACAAGGTGGTCGCCCAGAAGCCGCAAGGCATGCTGCTGGCCATGCACCTGTGCCGCGGCAACTTCAAGAGCACGCACGCGGCGGCCGGCAACTACGAGCCGGTGGCCGAGGCGCTGCTGAAGGAAATGGACATCGACGCGTACTTCATGGAGTACGACGACACCCGCTCGGGCGACTTCAAGCCCCTGCGCTACCTGCCCAAGGGGAAGACCGTCGTCCTGGGCCTGGTGACCACCAAGTTCGGCCAGCTGGAGGACAAGGACGAGCTCAAGCGCCGCATCGACGAAGCCGCCAAGTACGCGCCCCTGGAGCAGCTGGCCCTGTCGCCCCAGTGCGGCTTCTCCAGCACCGTGCACGGCAACAACATCGCCGTGGAAGACCAGCGCAGCAAGCTGCGGCTGGTGGTGGAGACGGCCCAGGAAGTGTGGGGTTGATTTACACGCCGGGCGGTCGCCGGCGCGAAATCGCCCGGCCCCTTCGGCGGGGCGATTCGTGATAATGGCTCCATGCCGAGTGTTTTGATCATCGAGGACGACGACGCCCAGCGCTTCGTCGCCAGTTTCGCGCTCAAGAAAGCGGGCCACCAAGTCAACGAGGCCCACGACGGCCCGCACGGCGTGGCCGCGGCCAAGGCCGACAAGCCCGACGTCATCGTCTGCGACGTGATGATGCCGGGCATGACCGGCTACGAGGTGGTGGCCGCCCTTCGCAACGACACCGAGCTGGCCAACGTGCCGGTCATCCTGCTGACCGCCATGTCCGACCGCAAGCACATGCGCCAGGGCATGACCGCGGGCGCCGACGACTACCTCACCAAGCCCTATCGGCCGGACGAACTCTGCGAGGCGATCAACGCCGTGCTGGCGCGCCGGCAGGTGCAGAAGGAGGCCTTCATGAGCTCGGTCTCCGGCGTCGTCGAGGACGCGCTGGAGCAGCAGAAGGAAGACCTCGGCGTCCAGTACGAGAACCGGCTGGTCAAGGAAATCAACGCCCGCTGGAGCCGCGCCAACGCCGCCGGCGACGTCTCGTACAAGGACGCCTTCGTGATGCTGGTCGACATGCTCGGCCCGCAGCCCACGCAGGGCAGCGCGCCCAGCCTGGCCGACCTGGTCAAGCAGGTGCACCAGTCGGCCCGCGACACGCTCTACCTGTTCGGCGCCAACCACGTCATGCCTTACGGCACCAACCTGATGGCGGTGTTCGCGGCCGACGAGGCCACGCTGACCACGCCGGTGGAGACACGCGTGCTGCGCGCGGCCTCGGCCCTGCTGAAGTCGGTGCCGAAGGAGCGGGTGGCAACGCTGGCCCTGCACCGCGGCCCGGTAACGCTGGTGGCCGTGGACGACGGCCTGCATGGCGACCAGGGCCATTCCCTGGTGCCGGGCGACTCGATTGCCGCGGTTGCCAGCGTGCACAGCACGGCGGCTGCCGAAGGCTGGCGCCTGAGCGCCACGCCCGCCGTCGCGAAGATGCTCGCCACCCAGGCCGCCGCCGGCCGCAAGGCGATGACCGCGCGCGGCGAGGAAGCCGTGGAACTGCTGCCCGGCAAGGTCTGACCCGTCATTCCCGCGCAGGCGGGAACCCAGGGCGTCCTTGACAGCCGCGCGGCGCCGCGGCACAAGACGGTAGCTCGTGCCCTACGGAGATCCGCCATGCCGACTTCCCGTCGCGCCCTCCTCGCGGCGTTCGCCGCTTCGCCGTTCGCGGCATCCGCCCAGGCCAAGCCCGGCATGCAGTCCTGGAAGCTCGCCACGTCGCGCCGCACCGGCATCCACGACCTCGCGCCCGCGCCGGACGGCGGCGTCTTCTTCACCGCCCAGGCCAGCGGCCATCTCGGCTGGTTCGAACCTTCCACCGGCCGCACCGAGCTGGTCCCCCTGGGCAGCGGCTCCGCCCCGCACGGCGTGATCCAGGGCCCGGACCACGCCGCCTGGATCACCGACGGCGGCCAGAACGCCATCGCCCGCGTGACCTGGCCGCAGCGCGCCGTCACGCTCTACAAGCTGCCCGAAGGCACGCCTTACGCCAACCTCAATACCTGCGCCTTCGATGGCGACGGCGATCTCTGGTTCACGGGCCAAGGCGGCTACCTCGGCAAGGTCGCCGTGAAGACCGGCCAGGTGACGGTGAAGCAATCGCCCCGCGGCCGTGGCCCGTACGGCATCTGTGCGACGCCGGCGGGAGAGATCTGGTGGTGTTCGCTCGCCGGTTCCTTCATCGCGCACGTGGACCGCCGCACGGGCGAATCGAAGATCGTCGAGCCGCCCACGCGCGACCAGGGCGCGCGCCGCGTCTGGAGCGACAGCCGCGGGCGGATCTGGGTGAGCGAGTGGAACAGCGGCAACCTGTCGATGCACGACCCGGCGGCCAACACCTGGAAGACCTGGAAGCTGCCGGGTGCGAACCCGAAGACTTATGCGGTCTACGTCGACGAGCGCGACATCGTGTGGACCAGCGACTGGGGCAGTAACGCCATGGTGTCCTTCGACCCCAAGACCGAGAAGTTCGAGCCGCACCCGCTGCCGCGCGAGAGCGCGAACGTGCGGCAGATCCTCGGACGCAAAGGGGAAGTGTGGGTGCCGGAGAGCGGGACGGAGTACATCACGGTCATCAGGACGTAAAGACTGCCTGGGCCGGCGGGGTTGTGGTCACGAGTGCGCATGAGCGAAGAGTGTCGACAAAATCGGGGCAAGCTCCGTGTCTGGGTCGAATGACCTGCCATGTCGCAGCAAGCTCAACACCCATCTCCACCTCCACCACCACCACCACACCCTCCCGCTCCACCATCGCCCCCAGAGCCGCCATCTGCCCATCCCGGCTGCTTGTAAGGGACCGCTGGAAATGGCCGTTGGGTGTCATCTCGAGCAGCTTCCGCGACCTCCCTGTCGATACGGGGCTGATCCCAGAGGATGAATGCAATTACACACGCACCCAGGACAACGAGAGTTACAGCAAATCCCAAACTCATGAGAAGCCCCGTCGCGGGTCGAGCGGCACGGCTTTGCCTGCGACATAACGTCGGAGTTGACCGGCACGCACCGGCAGCGCGCCGCAAGGTGCACGATCACCCGCGCGCCTTGCGGCGCGCTGCCGGTGCGTGTCCGTGTCGAACGACATGTTAGGCGGCACTGAGCATCTAGGCCTATTCAAGGTCATTGGGAAGCTCCTTGTAGTGCCTCCAAAACACCCAGGAGAAGTAGAGCCATACACCCCAAAGGAAGGCGAATACCGAGAACTGAGCAGGGAGACCCAGCTGTGTCGCAGACCAAACGCGCACGGACACGATAGCGCCCAGAACCGCGTAACAACAAAGTACAACGGCGGACTGAATCACGTAGCTAACACGAGCACCGGTCATAGATGTGCGGCCTAACGACTGAGTTGACCGGCACGCACCGGCAGCGCGCCGCAAGGTGCACGATTATCTGCGCGCCTTGCGGCGCGCTGCTGGTGCGTGTCCGCGTCGAACGAATACGAAGGGACTTCCCGCAATCGCGGTAACGGCATCAAAGTGCCAAGATTGATTTTTGCGGTAGTCAATCTGAACCTTGAAAGGGGAAGTCCATGACCGAGATTACACGAGTGGGTGTGGACCTGGCAAAGCAAGTCATCCAGGTGCATGGCGTCGACGCGACGGAGGCGGTGGTCGTCGCACGCAGCATGAGCCGGCAGAAATTCGCCGCTTGGTGCGCTCAGTTGCCTGGCGGCTGCGTTGTCGCGATGGAAGCCTGCTCGGGTGCGCACCATTGGGCCCGTCGACTTCAGCGACTGGGCTTGCAGCCGCGGCTGATCGCGCCGCACTTCGTCACGCCGTACCGCATGGAAGGCAAAGGCGGCAAGAACGACGCGACCGATGCCGCCGCCATCTGCGAAGCGGCGTCCCGGCCCAAGATGCGATTTGTCGCCATCAAGAGCTGCGCGCAGCAAGGCGTGCTGTGCGTGCACCGGCTTCGTGAAGCCTACAAGGAGGAGCGCACCGCGTGCATCAACCGCATACGCGGCTTGCTCAGCGAGTTCGGCCTGGTGTTTCCGCTCGGTCCAAGCGCGCTGCGGGCGCAACTGGGCGACGCGCTGGAGGATGCCTCCAACGAGCTTCCTGGCTGTGCGCGCCTCGGATTGGACCGCGCGTTTACGCATTGGCGCGCTCTGGACGCGGAGATCGCGTGGTGTGACGCACAGATCAGCGACCATGCCAAACAAGATGTCCAGGCGCAGCGCTTGCTGCCAATCCGCGGCGTCGGCCCCACCAGTGCGAGCGCGCTGGTCGCCTGCGTGGCTGACTTCCACCAGTTCCGCAGCGCCGGCCAGTTCGCCGCCTGGCTGGGGCTGGTGCCGCGACAGAACTCCAGCGGTGGCAAGGCTTCACTGGGCGGGATCACCAAACGCGGCGAAGACTACTTGCGCACCTTGCTGATCCAGGGCGCCCGCTCCGTCGTGGGCACCGCTGCGCGCCGCAGCGACGCCGTGTCGCGATGGATCCTGCAGCTACAGCAGCGAGTCGGCTGGCAAAAGACGCTGGTGGCCGTTGCCAACAAGAATGCCCGCATCATCTGGGCCGTCTTGGTGCGGGACCGACAGTATGACCCGCACTATGCCGGCGCACGAACTGCTTCGGCTCAGGGCATTTGACATATAGAAGGATTGGCTCTTCCCTTCAGACGCGCAGCGAAGATGCACCAAACAGGTCAGACCGGCGGCGGGTGAACTCGGCTAACAGGCAGCGGCACAGCGTCCGCGTCGATCGAATGGAGTCCCGCCGAGCGGTTGGTATCTGGGTCCGCACTCAAGTGCAACAAGGCCGTTTGTAGATTTGCAGTCTGGCTCTGTGTGGCTGCTTCGGCGCGTGCTGATGAAGAGGAAGAAAGTTGAACTAAAGGGAAGTCCTTGTAGACCTGTTAGGCCGCTCGCCCCTGAACCAGTTGTAGCCCATTGCCCGCCGGATCCTTAAACGTAGCAAGAGTGCCTCCCCATGCCTGAGGCTCCGGTGCGCCTGAGAAGGTGACGCCCTTTGCCAGCAACTCGGTGTACTTCGAATGAATGTCCGAGACGGCAAAGGACAGTCCGGTGAAGCGCCCTACAAGAACTTGGTCATCGTCCGGGGCGTCGACTGGCACTGCTTCGACGACGAGGTCAAAAGCGCCCGAACCATAGACCAAGAAGCCGCAGTTCTCTCCATCGACCTTTAGCGGCAGCGCCAGAGCCTTTTCGTAAAACGACCTGGCCTCTGCAAGGTCAGTCACGAAGACACGAGCCGTGCTCAGTTCCATAGGACTTCCTCCTAAGAAGAGACATGCTACCTCAGGGCGCCATGGCCGGAAACTCCCGCGAGTCTAAACGGCGAAGAAGTCCAAGCGGCCTAACGTAGAAGTGACCGGCACGCTGCGGCAAGGGGCCGCGCGGTGCACGATATCCCACGGCGCCGCGCGGCCCCTTGCCGCAGCGTGTCCGTGTCGACTGCCAAGTTAGGGCTCGGACGCACTACGTTCATTGACCCTTCCCACTGCGCCACTGGTTCAAAGACACTTCATCGCCGTTTGGATCCGAGACGAGCATATGCCTGCCGTTCAACTCCACGAAGAAGACGTTCCATAGCTCCAACCTCTCCGGACGATTCGCGTAAACGGTCACGGACCAATAGCACCTGGAGCCTACCATTTGCTTCTTATCGACTTCCGGCACGACCGAGACAGGAAAGGGGTGGGTGCGCCTCCAAGCCTTGATTTCCCGCAAGGCTAGTACCTGCTTCACCGCCCGCTCGTAGTCCTTAACGCCCGCCGCTGCGCCGGAGCAGACCGCGGCATGAGAAGAGAGGTAAATGGTTCCCAGCACGGCAAAGACGACAACGCGGCGCATCTCCGAGCTCTAACTTGATTTAGAGCGCACTCCCGCCCGATAACATTTCCGCCCCCGCATCTCTTTCCTCCCCTGGTTCCTCGCAAGTTCTTGATTTATACCGAATCCGGCGCACGCCTCCGCCAGGGCGTTGTCCCATTCAGACACGAAACTCCGCAAACCCGCGGAATAACATCGCCAAGGAAGTGGCGCGCAGCGGCCGCAGTTCGTTGATTCCAAACGCGTCACCGCCACCAGTTACGCGGTCGGACTTCCTAACAAACGGCCAATTCCCGCATTTGCGGCCCTTTTGAGCCGCCGCCCTCGAAGCAACGAGCCGGCAGGATGCGCGCCTCCCAGCGCGCTGCCCTACCTCTGCGCCTTGTCCTTCGCGTTCTGCGCCTCGATCCGCTCCCTGGCCTGCTGCCACTCCTGCGGCGACCAGCTTCGCAGCTCGTAGAAGTTGCCGCCCGTCGCCAGCGCATTGCCGCCATCCATCATGATCGCCTGCCCCGTCAGCCAATCGCATTGGCCCGGTGCCAGCAGGAAGGCCGCCAGGTTCTGCAGCTCGCTCATCTTGCCGGGGCGCGCCATCGGGTTGCGCTCGCGGCTCCGCGCGCCCGGCTCCTCGCCCGGATTCAGGCGCTTGCTCATGCCCTCGGTCGGGATCTCGCCCGGCCCCACCGCGTTCAGCCGCACGCCATAAGGCGCCCACTCCACCGCCAGCGACTTGGTCATCACCTCGATGCCTGCCTTGCTCATGGCCGACGGCACCACGAAGGGACTCCCGTTGTCGACCCAGGTGGTGATGATGCTCATGACGTTGCGAAACGGCTGGCCGGACTGCCACTTGCCCGCGCGCGCCTCGGCCACCCAGCGCTTGCCGATGGCCTGCGTCACGTAGAAGGTGCCGTGGAAGACGATGTTGGCGATGGCGTCGAAGGCGCGCGGCGACAGGCTTTCGGTCGGCGCGATGAAGTTGCCCGCCGCGTTGTTGATCAGCCCCGTCAGCCCGCCGCCCTGCCACAGCGCCTCGACCATCTCCTCCACGCCCTGCGCCACGCGGATGTCGACGCCGAAGGTGTCGATGCGGCGTTCGGGAAACTGCTGGCGCCAGGCGTCGGCGGTTTCGTCGCAGACCGACTTGCGGCGGCCGCAGATCGCGACGTCGGCGCCCAGGGAAAGGAGGCGTTCGGCCATGGCCTGGCCCAGGCCGGTTCCGCCGCCGGTGACCAGGATGCGCTGGCCGGCAAAGAGTTGCGCTGCGTACATGGTGGCTCCTGCGGGGGTGGTCCCGCCGGCCCCCAATTTACAGGTAGCGCTCGGCCTGCGCCAGCCGGTCCACCACCGGCGGCAGCTCCGAGCGCGGGCAGCGCGCGAAAGCCACCACGGCATCGACCCGGTCTCCGACCCGCAGCTCGGCGAGCGCCAGCACGTGATGCGGCTCCGCGTCGCGCGGACCGACCTTGATGTTCATGCGATCGAGCCGCAGCTCCCTCAGCGTCAGGGCCACGTGCTCCTGCGGCTGCGAGAACACCTCGCGGATCTGCGCGATGTAGCCGTCCAGCGTGACCAGGCCGGCCTTGGCCTCCACATAGTTCTTGTCGACCTGGTCCAGGTCGTGCTGCACGGCCTCGATCTGCCTGGCGATCGCGGCAGGATCCTCCACCAGGCCTTCCATGCCGTCCTGCGCAAGCCGCAGGTAGCGCAGCTTGTTGGCGAGGTAGGACCGCTTCTGGCCGTGCAGCAGGCCCTGGCGGTCGATCGCGAGGATGCGGCCCAGCGCGACCTGCGCGAGCCGCTGCATCACGCGCCGGCCGATTTCCAGCCGTGCCTCCTCGGCCGTGGCCGACGGCGCCACCAGGCGATGCCGGGTGAAGTTCACCGCCGTGCGCGCCACGTCTTCGCGCAGCAGCCCGTCTTCCATGCGCGGGCCCAGCACGGTCTTTTCCTCGCGCTTCATGGCCAGCAGCGCGAAAGCCTCGTCCACGGTCGCGTTGGCGGGATCGTCGAAGAAGGCGCGCAGCTCCTGGCTGCGGCCCAGGAACTCGGGCACGTCGTCGGCACGGCCGAAGAATGCATTCAGCCGCGGATCGGTGCTCCAGCTGGCCCTTGCCAGCACGACCGGCTGCACGGGCGCGCTGGCGATCTCCCGCAGATAGGCCACCGTGGCTTGCACGCAGCCCCGCAGTTCCTGCCGGTAACGGCCATGGGCGCGGACCTTGGGCTCGACCGTGTCCACGATCATGTCGGTCAGCTCCACGACCAGTTGTGCATCCTGGTCGGGCTGGTGACCGCCCCGGCCGAACAGGACGGCGACGGCGCGGTCGAACAACGAAGCATTCGCCATGGCAAGTCCATTGTTGGGACCTCGCCGCGCAAGCAGCCATTGGACGAAAGTCCCATGGAACGCCCCCTGGAATGTTGCTGCTGGCCTAGAATTTTGCGATCCCGTCGGCGAATTACCAGGAAGCAGCTGTACATGCAAAGAACAAGGCCTCGGGCTATGGTGATGGCCACGCTGGCGGCGCTGCTGGCCGCCTCCACCGCGCAGGCGCAACAGGTGCGCCTGCGGCTGGCCGGCAGCCTGTGCAACAGCCTCACCAGCCAGGTGCTCGCCAGCCAGCAAGTGCCGCCGCTGTCATCGACAGCGAACGCCGCCGCGTCGGTCAACGCGACCCTCAGCGAGCGGCTGGAAAAGCAACGCGACAGCTATTTCGCCAAGCTCGATAGCGCCGTGCCCTTCAACGGCCTGTACGCCACCGGCCTGGCCGACCAGACCGACACCTACGGCAACCGCTACAGCTTCGGCCTCGAATGGGAACTGTTCGACCAGGGCCGCGGCGAGGCACGCCGCACCATGGACCGCCTGCGCCTGGAAAGCAAGACGCAATACGTGCAGCTGCTGCGCGACATGGAAGACCGCCAGCTGCAGGAAAACTTGCTGGCCGTCGAACAGATGCGCAACAAGCTGCTGGCCACGCTGTACCAGCGCGAGGCGGCCGCGATCCGCCCGGTGCTGGAGCGGCGCAAGGCCGAACTCGCGGCGGGCCGCGCCACCCGCAGCGACGTCGCCGAGATCGAATACAAGGCCGAACGCGCCGCGCTGCGCGGCCAGCACTACTCGGGGCTGCGCGACGTGCTGGTGTATCCGCAGTCGCAGGAATTGATCAACCGGATCGAAGAGGTGCAGCTGCGTCCCGATGACGAACTGCTGGCGCGCGCCGCGGAACGCTCACCCGACCTGCAGCTGCAAGGCATGCTGGCGCAGCGCAACGCCTTTCTCCCCTCGGTCAAGGACAACACCTCGGTGCGGCTCTACGTGGAGCGCAGCAAGGACCTGGAACGGGGGCCGTATGCGGTGGCCGGCGTGCGGGTCCGCATCCCGATCGGCAACGACGAAGTGCGCGACACGGTGGCCGAGGCCAATGCCGGCATCGCGCGCGAGCAGCAGGAAGCGATGCGCGCGGCGCTCGGCCAGAAGCTCGCACTGCTGTCCGAGCGCCTGCGCCTGAAGCAGAACGACATGCGCATCCTGCAGGCCGAGAACCGGCTGGTGCGGCAGAAGGCGGAGCAGGCCTGCTACCGCTACGACCACCCGGTGTCGGTGCTGCCCGACGCCGACCGCGACGTCGAGGACCTCACCCTGCGGCTGGTGGAGATGCAGCGCGAGATCCTGCTCGCGCGGCTGGACGTCCTGGAAGTGCTGACGCAGATCAGCGCGCTGGTGAAGCCGCGCGAGCCGCGAGAGCTGTACCTGCTGCCTGACCGCTGACCAGGTTGCGCGGGCCGTCCGGCGGCGCCCATTGCGCGTCGTTGGGCGTCACGAACACCGGCCCCCACTTGTGCTGCGCGGGAATCGCGAAGCGCACGTCGTCCACCGAGTTGTCGTGGCTGTAGCCGCCGTGGAAATTGACGTCGACCTGGCTGTCGACGTTGCGGATGCGGTTGAAGGCTGAACTCCATTGCAGCGCGATGTGGCGGATGCCGCGCACGCTGCAGCCTTCCACCGTGCCGTGGTAGCTGCGCGCGATGCGCAGGTAGCCGCTGCCGCCGTCGCCCTTGTTCCAGGCGCCGTCGATCACGCAGTCGCGCAGGGTGAAGCCGTAGCTCTGTTCGAAGGACACCGGGTGCCGGCCGGCGTTGATGACCGCCACCCGCTCGATCACGGCGTCCTGGGTCCACATCAGCGAGATGCCGTCGACGGCCACCTCGGGCAGCACGTTCTCGTAGACGTGCTGCACGCTCGCGATGGCCCGGCCCTCGGCCTTTTGCTCGATCGTGAAATCCGACAGCCGCGTGCCGCGCACCGGACGCACCTTCACCACCTCCGCGCGGCCCGCGTCGAAAGCGATGCCGGCGGGATCCGCCAGACGCACGCCGCCGTCCTGGCTGCCGGCCACGCGCAGGAGTGCCTGCCGCAGGTAGGGATACTCGCGGTTCCAGCGCTGGCTGCCGATGTCGCGCAGGAAGCCGTCGTCGTTCGGCTCCTTCACGAGCAGCAGTGAACCGGCCGGTGCGCTGACCGGCGCGCGCAGCACCTGGTCCTGTGCGCCCAGCGGCTGCGCCAGCATGCCCGCGCGCCCGCCCTGCTCGCCTTCCACGCGGATCACCGACGTGGCCGGAGCGCGCAGGTGCGAGACGATGCGGGTGCGCTCGCGCCCGGCACCGATCAAGGTCACGCCGTCGCGCCGGATCACCAGCGGCTGCCTGAAATCCAGCACGCCCGCCGGCAGGCGCAGGATGACCGGGCCGGCCGGCTGCTTGTCCAGGATGGACTGCAAAGCCGTGGCGTCGTCCTGGCCGTCGTCCGCGCGCACCCCGGCCAGCGCGGGCGTCGCCGCCGGCGCTTCGTCGGCCACGGTGACCTGCGCGGCGAACAGTTCGGTGCCAGGAAGGCGCAAGGCGCTGTGCGTCAGCAGGATGGCAAGCGCGAAAGCCACGTACGCCATCAGCATGCGCCCGGTCGGCGCCCAGCGGCCGAAGCCGCCGACGACTTGCGCCTTCTGCTTGGCCTTGCCCTTGCTCCAGTTCTGGTCGGACAGGTGGTGCCAGGCCCGGATCTTCACCAGCGCCCCCACCCACTGCGTGTACAGCATGATGGGCACGGTGCGCAGCGTCACCGCGTGGCCGTGCCAGGCGATCACCAGCAGCTGCACGCTGCGCACCAGCACCGCCCAGGCCACGTACAGGGGCAGGTACAGGATGGACTTGGTGAAGGCCAGGACGGCCGCGCCCGTGATGCCGACCAGCGAGGTCCACATCGACAGCCGCTGGTCCAGCAGCACGAACCAGATGAACCAGCCGGTGCGCCACGGTCCCAGCGCCAGTGCGCGCGGGTTGTTGCGCATGGTGTTGCCGAACCAGCGATAGGGCAGCGACATGCTGGCACGCAGGAAGGAGTCGTCGCGGGTTTCCAGCGAGACGCAGTTCACGTCGGGCAGGTAGAGCATGTTCCAGCCGCTGCGCAGCAGGTGGAACCACGAGCTCTTGTCGTCGCCCATCAGGAACTGGAAGCGCCCGTGCAGCCAGTGGTCGATGGTGTCGCGTTCTATCGTGCTGACGAAGTCCTCGGACACGACGATCGACGTGCGCAGCACGGAGAAGCGCCCCGTGAGCGTGAGCACCTTGTGGGACAGGCTGTGCGACTGGAACAGCACGTTTCGCTGGCCGAACTTGAGCGCGAACCAGTCGCGGTACCAGTGTCGGTGGCCCGGAATGAAGGCGCGCTCGTCGCTGGTGATCGCGCCGAGGTCGCGGTAGGCCATGAAGAAGGGAATCACCCGCTTGAGCGCGCCGGGCTCCAGCCAGGAGTCGCCATCCATGAAGACCGTGATGCTGTCCTGCTCGTGGTCGTAGCGGCGCGCCACCGCCCGCAGGGCGTGGCCCATGGCGATGCGCTTGCCCTGGCTCTGCCGCTGGAACACGAGCTCGATGCTGCCGTCGCCCAGCCACGGGCGGCAGGCGCCAGCGATGACGGCTTCGTCCGCGTCGCTGCCGGCGGCCACGACCACCGTCGCGCGGCAAGGCAGCTCGCGCAGGTTGGCCATGAGCGCGGCCATCGCCTGCTGGCTCACCCAGGCTTCTTCCAGGTAGGAAGGCACGATCACGTAGACCCGCTTCGGCCAGGCGCGCTGCGCCGCGACCTCCTGCGCCGCTGCGCGCAGCCGGGGATAGTGCACGGCCGAATACCAGGCGCTGCGCAGGTAGTGCAGCAGCTGCCAGCCGTAGCGCCACAGCGCGATCACGCTCAGGAGCAGCAGCACGTGCCGGTGCACGTCGTGCAGGATGTCGTGGCCCCATCCGAGCAGGAACCACGCGCCCCCGCCATACAGCAGCAGCGAGGGCAGCGCGGACAGCAGCGCCTGCGCCCGGGTCGGCCGGATGTCGCTCATCTCAAGACCAGGGCAGGGTCGGATTGCGGATCCAGACGTTCACCCGGGCATTGGCCGGCAGCCGCACCTTGCGGTCCTGGAAGTCCAGCTTGACCAGGGTCTCGTTGGCGCCGCCTTCCTGCGTGACCACGGCCGCCGCGCTGGCGGCGCTCAGGCCCACCGCCGCGACCTTGGCCTCGTACTTGCGGTCCTGGAAGGGCACGTAGATCGTGGCGGGCATGCCCAGGCGCAGCTTGAGCGCGTCCTCGTTGGGCATGCGCAGCATCACGCTGGGCGTGACGTCGGCTTCCAGCAGCACGACCGGGTCGCGCGCGGAAACGAACTCGCCCTGCTGGTGGTCGACGGTGTAGACGCGGCCGCGCACCGGCGAACGCACGACACGTTCGGCTTCCTGGCGCGCCAGCAGCATCTTCTTGGACGCCAGGTCCATGCGCATGCGCGTCAGCTCGTCGGAGTTGTCCAGGGTCTGCACGCGGGTGGCGCCATCGGCGACCTGCCGCATGTAGTTCAGCCGCGTATCCTGCGCCTGGTTCGCAACCAGCAGCATGTCGCGCTGCGTGATGGTTCCCGTCTCGTAGAGCTTGCGGGCATTGGCCAGTTCGCTCTCGCGCATGCTCAAGTCGCGCTTGAGCGTCTGCAGCAGGCCGCCCTCGGCCGACCGGCGCGCCGTGGTCAGGCGCGCCTGCTGCTGCGCGAGTTCGCCCAGGTGCTGCTCCATGGCATCGATCTCGTTGCGCAGCGCCGGGTTCTCCACGGCGAAGAGCGCCGTGTTGGGCTCCACCTGCGCGCCCGGCTCGACCAGGATGCGGGAGAGCTGGCCGTCGTTGTTGGCGGTCACGCGCGTGATGCTGCCGCTCACGAAGCCGGTGCCTTCGAGCTGGTAGGTCAGGTTGTAGTAACCGATGCCGATGGCGGCGCCCAGCACCGCCAGGCCGGCCACCAGGCTGCCCAGAAGGCGCGTGCGGTGCGAGCCCGCGGTGGCCGCTGCCGGTCCACCCAGCATCAGCGGAGCCTGCGGCGGCGCTTCGCCGCCGGGCAGTGCAGCGGCGGCCACGATGTCCTCGACGTCGCCAAGCTTGCCGTCGAGGGAAAGCTCGATGTAGTGGCGCAGGATGCGGCGGTTGCGCGGCGACAGGTCGTGGAATTCGAAGCCGTGCACGCCATCGTGGGTGCTGCGATAGAGGAGTTGCGCCGGGATCAGCAGCGTCGACTCCAGCATGGGGAAGCTCAGGCGTGCGTGCACCACCTCGCCCGGCTGCGGGGTGGTGGCGAGGTCGCCCAGGCCGATGCCCGTGGTCGACCAGTCGCGCGCGGCATAAGTCTTGCCGTCGATCTCGACGAACAAGGGAATGGCGACGCGCATTGCCTTGCGGGGCAGGTTCGCTTCTCGTGAAATCATGTTTCCTCCCTCAAGGAAAGTCGTGCTGCATGGTCGCGACTGCAACAATTGCGGCGTCACCGTAAATCCCGCGACCACCCGTAGGAAGGTACCTACGCCCTCACAGGACGCGCGGTCGGGACGCCGCACACGCCGCGCCCCTAGGCTTCGCCCAACAACCGCAAATGCGAGGGAGAAGTCGATGAACGTGACGATCGTGGGGACGGGCTACGTGGGCCTGGTCACCGGCGCCTGCCTGGCGGAACTGGGCAACAACGTGTTCTGCCTGGACGTCGACCAGGCCAAGATCCGCCTGCTGAATGCCGGCGGCATGCCGATCCACGAGCCCGGGCTCGAGGAAATCATCCAGCGCAACCGCGAGGAAGGCCGTCTCACCTTCTCCTCCGACGTCGCCGCGAGCGTCGCCTTTGCCGACGTGCAGTTCATCGCGGTGGGCACGCCTCCCGACGAAGACGGCAGCGCGGACCTGCAGTACGTGCTGGCCGCTGCGCGCAGCATCGGCAAGCACATGGGAAGCTTCAAGGTCGTGATCGACAAGTCCACCGTGCCCGTGGGCACCGCGGAGAAGGTCGCCGAAGTGATCCGCGAGGAACTGGCGGCACGCGGCCTGCACGAGCAGCTGGAGTTCTCGGTGGCAAGCAATCCCGAATTCCTGAAGGAAGGCGCGGCGGTCGACGACTTCATGCGGCCCGACCGCATCGTGCTGGGCGTTGACAGCACGCCTGCCGGTCAGCGCGCGCTGGCGACGCTGCGCGAGCTGTACATGCCTTTCAACCGCAACCACGAACGCACCCGCGTCATGGACGTGCGCAGCGCGGAATTCACCAAGTACGCGGCCAACGCGATGCTGGCCACGCGCATCAGCTTCATGAACGAACTGGCCAACCTGGCGGATCGCGTCGGCGCCGACATCGAGCTGGTGCGCCAGGGCATAGGCTCCGACCCGCGCATCGGCTACAGCTTCCTCTATGCCGGCACCGGCTACGGCGGCAGCTGCTTCCCCAAGGACGTCGACGCCCTGTGCCGCACCGCCAACGAACATGGCCATGCGCTGCAGGTGCTGGATGCGGTGCAGCGCGTGAACCTGGCGCAGAAGCAGGTGCTGCTGCAGAAGGTGTGGGCCTATTTCGGCCGCAGCCTGGCCGGCCGCAGCTTCGCCATCTGGGGCCTGGCCTTCAAGCCGGGCACCGACGACATGCGTGAAGCGCCCAGCCGCTGCATCATCGAGGCCCTGCTGCGCGCCGGCGCCACCGTGCGCGCCCATGACCCGGTGGCCCAGGAGCAGGCGGCGCGGGCCCTGGCCGGCGACCTGCAGGACCATCCGGAGCTGCTGCGCAACCTCACCCTGGTGCCCAAGCCCATGGACGCGGTGCAGGACGCCGACGCGTTGATCGTGCTGACCGAGTGGAAGAACTACAAGAGCCCGAACCTGCGCGCGCTGCGCGATGCGCTGCGGCAGCCGCTGGTGCTCGATGGCCGCAACCTGTACGAGCCGCATGCGATGGCCGCGGCGGGGCTCACTTACCTCGGGATCGGCCGCAACAACCTGGCGCTGCTGAAGGCGGGCGACACGGTCCGGGAAGCCGAGCCGATCGTGGTGGCCGCCGAGGCCGTGCAGCCGGCGCAAGGCATCGTGCGCGACGAGGCGTCGTTGGCGGTGCTGACCGAGCTGGCCGCGCAGGCGGCGGCGGAGACGAAGAGCCTGGGGGCGTAAGAGTTGTCATCCCCGCGGAGGCGGGGAGCCAGGGCTTCCAGAAAAAAGCGGCCCGCGGGCCGCTTTTCCATGCTCTGGATTCCCGCCTCCGCGGGAATGACGGGAAATCAATGATGCGCCACCGCCGGCGGCGTCACTTCCCAATGCTGCATCACGCGCTCGTGGCCGTCCACGCTTTCCAGCCGGACCCGGAAGCCCCACAGCCGCGCGACGTGCTTCACCACTTCTTCCGCGCTGTTGTCCAGCGGCCTGTCGTCATGGCGCACATGGCGCAAGGTCAGTGACCGGTCGCCGCGCGCATTGACGTTCCACACTTGGATGTTCGGCTCGCGCCAGCCCAGGTCGTGCTGCCGCGACAGCGACTCGCGCAGGCGCCGGTAGCCGTTGTCGTCGTGGATCGCCGAGACTTCGAGTTCGGACTGGGCCGCATCGTCGAGCACCGCGAACAGCCGGAGGTCGCGCATCAGCTTGGGCGACAGGTACTGCCCGATGAAGCTCTCGTCCTTGAAGTGGCGCATCGCGTAGTCGAGCGACTTGATCCAGTCGGTGCCCGCGATGTCGGGAAACCACTTGCGGTCTTCCTCGGTCGGGTTCTCGCAGATGCGGCGGATGTCCGTGAACATCGCGAAGCCCAGCGCATACGGATTGATGCCGCTGTAGGCCGGGTGCGTGATCGGCGGCTGGAACACCACGTTGGTGTGCGAGCTGAGGATCTCCATCATGTAGCCGTCCGAGAGCTTGCCCTCGTCGTACATGGTGTTGAGCAGCGTGTAGTGCCAGAACGTGGCCCAGCCCTCGTTCATGACCTGGGTCTGGCGCTGCGGATAGAAGTACTGCGCGATCTTGCGCACGATGCGCACGATCTCGCGCTGCCACGGTTCCAGCAGCGGCGCGTTCTTCTCGATGAAGTACAGGATGTTTTCCTGCGGCTCGTCCGGGAAGCGCCGCACCTTCTTCTCGGCCGCCTTGCCCGCCTTGGTGGGCAGCGTGCGCCACATGTCGTTCACCTGCTGCTGCAGGTAGGCCTCGCGGTCCTTGCGGCGGTTCTCTTCTTCCACCATGGAGATCTTCTGCGGCCGGCGATAACGGTCCACGCCGTAGTTCATCAGCGCGTGGCAGGCGTCGAGCACCTGTTCCACCGCGTCGATGCCGTGGCGTTCCTCGCATTCGGTGATGTAGCTCTTGGCGTAGACCAGGTAGTCGACGATCGAGCTGGCGTCCGTCCACATCCGGAACAGGTAGTTGCCCTTGAAGAAGGAGTTGTGGCCGAAGCAGGCATGCGCCATCACCAGTGCCTGCATCGGCATGGTGTTTTCTTCCATCAGGTAGGCGATGCAGGGATCGGAATTGATCACGATCTCGTAGGCGAGGCCCATGTGGCCGCGGCGGTAGCTCTTCTCGCTCTGGATGAAGTGCTTGCCGTACGACCAGTGCCGGTAGTTCACCGGCATGCCGACCGAGGCGTAGGCGTCCAGCATCTGCTCGGAGGAGATCAGTTCCAGCTGGCTCGGATAGGTGTCCAGCCCGAAGCGTTCCGCCGTCTTGCGGATCTCCTGGAAGTAGGTCTCGATCAGCTCGAAAGTCCAGTCCGAGGGGCTCGGCAGGCGATTCGAGGGCTTGGCGTCGGAGGGGGTAAGGAGTTCTGCTTCCATCATGCCGCCGTTGGGGACTTCTTGAACAGGTCACGGAACACCGGGAAGATCTGCGACGGGGTCACGATCTTCTGCATGGCGAAGTGCGCATTGGCGTCGCGCACCCGCGTGTACTCTTCCCACAGGTTCTGGTCTTCGTCCGCCACCTGCACGTAGGCGTAGTAGCGCACCAGCGGAAGGATCTTGTTGTCCAGGAGCTCACGGCACTTGGACGAGTCCTGCTGCCAGTTGTCGCCGTCCGAGGCCTGGGCGCCGTAGATGTTCCACTCGCTGCCCATGTAGCGCTCGCGGATGATGTCGTTCATCATCGTGAGCGCGCTGGACACCACCGTGCCGCCGCTTTCGGTGGCGTGGAAGAACTCGTCCTCGGTCACTTCCGCGGCCTGAGTGTGGTGGCGGATGAAGACCACTTCGGTCTTCTCGTAGTGGCGCGACAGGAAGAGATACAGCAGGATGAAGAAGCGCTTGGCGAGATCTTTGCGCGATTCGTCCATCGAGCCGGAGACGTCCATCAGGCAGAACATCACTGCCTTGCTGGTGGGCAGCGGCTCGCGCACGCGGTTGCGGTAGCGCAGGTCGAACGGGTCGAGGAACGGCACTCGCTTCATGCGATCGCGCAACTCCTGCACTTCGGCGCGCAGCTTCTCCAGGTCGGCCGGGGCCATCGTGCCGCGCTTTTCCTCTTCGGCCAGGTTTTCCTCGGCGCGCTTCAGTTCCATCCGGGCGTCACCGCCCATGGCGATGCGCCGCGCGAGGCCGACGCGCATCGACCGCACCACGTGCAAGCTGGTGGGGTTGCCTTCGGAGACATAGCCCGCGCGCCGCACCTTCCATTCCGGGACGTCGGCCAGCAGCTGCGTGCGGATCAGGCGCGGCAGGGCCAGGTCGTCGAAGAAGTAGTTCATGAACTCTTCGCGCGAGATGCGGAAGACGAAGTCGTCCTCGCCCTGCCCGTCCTGCGAAGCGCCGCTGCCGCCCGAGCCGCCGCCACCGCCTTGCGGCCGCTGGATGCGGTCGCCGCGCAGGTATTCCTGGTTGCCCGGGTGCACCAACTCCCGGCTGCCGCCGGGCGCGTGGCCGAAGGTGGGCTCCGTGACATCGCGCTTGGGCAGCGTGATGTCGGCGCCCTCCTCGATGTCGCGGATGCTGCGGTCGCCGACCGCCTTGCGCACGGCGTCCTTGATCTGCTCGCGGTAGCGCCGCAGGAAGCGCTCCCGGTTGCCGATGGACTTGTTCTTGCCCGATAGGCGCCGGTCGATGACCTGGTGGAGTTGCGAGCGCTCGGAGCTATCCATGAACTATGAGCTCTTGCGGACGCGCAGGTACCACTCGCACAGCAGGCGCACCTGGCGCTTGGTGTAGCCCTTTTCTTCCATGCGGTGCACGAAGTCCTCGTGCTTCTTGGCCTCGTCGGCGCTCGCCTTGGCGTTGAAGCTGATGACCGGCAGCAGTTCCTCGGTGTTCGAGAACATCTTCTTCTCGATCACGCTGCGCAGCTTCTCGTAGCTGGTCCACACCGGGTTCTTGCCGGCGTTGTTGGCGCGCGCGCGCAGCACGAAGTTGACGATCTCGTTGCGGAAGTCCTTCGGGTTCGACAGGCCCGCGGGCTTCTCGATCTTCTCGAGTTCGGCGTTGAGCGCCGCGCGGTCGAAGATCTCGCCCGTGTCCGTGTCGCGGAACTCCTGGTCCTGGATCCAGAAGTCGGCGTAGGTGACGTAGCGGTCGAAGATGTTCTGCCCGTACTCCGAGTAGGACTCGAGGTAGGCTGTCTGGATTTCCTTGCCGATGAACTCCGCGTAGCGGGCGGCCAGGTGTTCCTTGATGTAGGAGAGGTACTTCTGCTCCGTCTCGGCCGGGAACTGCTCGCGCTCGATCTGCTGTTCCAGCACGTACATCAGGTGCACCGGGTTCGCCGCGACCTCGTTGCTGTCGAAGTTGAACACCTTGGAGATGATCTTGAAGGCGAAACGGGTGGAGATGCCGTTCATGCCCTCGTCGACGCCGGCGTAGTCGCGGTACTCCTGGTAGCTCTTGGCCTTGGGGTCGGTGTCCTTGAGGTTCTCGCCGTCGTACACCTGCATCTTGGAGAACAGGCTGGAGTTCTCCGGCTCCTTCAGGCGCGTGAGCACCGAGAACTGGGCCATCATCTTCAGCGTGCCCGGGGCGCAGATGGCCTCGGCGAGCGACGAGTTGGTGATCAGCTTCTCGTAGATCTTCACTTCCTCGGTCACGCGCAGGCAGTACGGCACCTTGACGACGTAGATCCGGTCGAGGAAAGCTTCGTTGTTCTTGTTGTTCTTGAAGGCCTTCCACTCGCTTTCGTTCGAGTGGGCCATCACGATGCCGTCGAAGGGGATCGCGCCGAAGCCTTCGGTGCCCTTGAAGTTGCCTTCCTGGGTGGCCGTCAGCAGCGGGTGCAGCACCTTGATCGGCGCCTTGAACATTTCCACGAATTCCAGCAGGCCCTGGTTCGCGAGGCACAAGCCGCCGGAGTAGCTGTAGGCGTCCGGGTCGTCCTGGGCGTAGCTTTCGAGCTTGCGGATGTCGACCTTGCCGACCAGCGAGGAGATGTCCTGGTTGTTCTCGTCGCCCGGCTCGGTCTTGGCGATGCCGACCTGCTTGAGGATGGACGGGAAGCGCTTGACGACCTTGAACTTGCGGATGTCGCCGCCGTATTCGTCCAGGCGCTTGACGGCCCAGGGCGAGAGGATGCGTTGCGTGTAGCGGCGCGGAATGCCGAACTGCTGTTCCAGCAGCGGGCCGTCCTCATCGTTGCTGAAGAGACCCAGCGGCGACTCGTTCACCGGCGAATCCTTCAGCGCGTAGAACGGCACCTGTTCCATCAGCTGCTTCAGGCGCTCCGCGATCGACGACTTGCCGCCGCCGACGGGGCCGAGCAGGTACAGGATCTGTTTCTTTTCTTCCAGGCCCTGCGCCGCGTGGCGGAAGTGCGAGACGACCTGCTCGATCGGCTCTTCGAGACCGTAGAAGTCCTTGAAGGCCGGATAGATGCGGATGACCTTGTTGCCGAAGATGCGCGACAGGCGCGTGTCGTGCCGGGTGTCGACCATCTCGGGCTCGCCGATCGCGGCGAGCATGCGCTCTGCGGCCGTGGCGTACGTCAGCGGCTCCCGTTTGCAGAGGTCGAGGTACTCCTCGATCGACATCTCCTCCTCGCGCGTCTTCTCGTAACGCGTGAGGAAATTGCGGACCACGTCCATGAAGCCTCCTTCGTTGACTGTCTGCAGCGGGGCGCGCAGTGCGGTGTCACTGTACTCCCGAGTCGGCGTCCTGCCTCAACGGCGCATGTAGGCGAAACGCCGACTTCACTGTAGGTGAACGGTAGATAAAAACAAGGGGGCGGAGTTTCTCGGTGGATACCCGAGACGCATGTAAACGACATTGCGCGTGCACTCGGGCGAGCGCTGTGTCACGATGCGAGTTCGCGTGCACCACGAAGGCTGCGCGCGCCCTCATGGTGCCTGTAGGCCGGAGCACGCAAGTGCTCAGCTGGTTCGCGTCACCTTCTTCAGGTGCGGAGGCTGGTCGGGGTCGTTGCCGCGCGCCCGCGCCAGCGCCTCCACCATGGGATAGAAGCTCTGGATGGCGCTCACCGGATCGACGTCCGGCAGCCCCGTTTCGACCAGCGGCAGCGTGGCGCCCGGCGTGCCCGGCGGCGCCGCCAGCAGCACGCATGCACCGCGATCGCGCATGGCCCGCGCCACTTCGAGCACGCCGGCCTGCGCCGGCCCGCGCGGGGCGAACATGAGCAGTGGGTAGCCCGGCTCGATCAGCGCCATCGGCCCGTGCTGGATCTCCGCGGCCGAGAAGGCCTCGGCCTGGATGCCGCAAGTCTCCTTGAACTTTAGCGCGGCTTCCATCGCAACCGGCAGGCTCAGGCCGCGGCCGACCACGAACAGGCGGTCGGCATCGCGCAGCTTGTCCACCGCCTCCGACCAGTCGGCGCGCGCCGCCAGTTCCAGCGCGGCCGGCAGCGCGTCCAGCGCCAGCTGCAAGTCCGCATCTTCCTGCCACGCGGCGGCCAGGCGCGCGCCGGCTACCAGCTGCGCGATGAAGCTCTTGGTCGCGGCCACGCTCTTCTCGGGGCCGGCATGCAGCGGGAACAACCACTGCGCGGCCTGCGCCAGCGGCGAGGCCGCGTCGTTGACGAAAGCACAGGTGACGGCGCCGCCCGCGCGGAAATATTCGGTGGGCTTCACCACGTCGGGGCTCTGGCCGGATTGCGAGAAGGCAAAGGACGCCAGGCCCTGGCAGGCGATGCGCGACTGGTACAGGGTGATGAGCGACATCGGCATGGAGGTCACCAGCCGCCCCATGCGCGCCATCACCAGGTAGGCCGCGTAGTGGGCCGCGTGGTCGGAGCTGCCGCGTGCCAGCGTCAGCAGCGAGCTGGGCGGAGTGCTGCGCAGCTGCGCACCGAGTGCGGCGTATTGCTCGCGGTCCGCACGCAACTGGCGCGCGACCACCTGCGGCGCTTCGCGCGCCTCATCCAGCATGCGCGACATGGCGCCTGTCTCCTTCTTGTCCTTCGCGTTCGCGGCCCTGCAGGTAGACCGCCTGCACGCGCAGCTCGCCATCCAGGCGCACCACGTCGGCCCAGGCGCCGGGCGCGAGGCGCCCGCGGTCCGTGAGTTCCAGGAAATCGGCGGGATAGGTCGCGACCCGCCGCGCCGCGTCGTCGAGCGCCAGGCCGACCACGTCGACCAGGTTGCGCAGCGCGCGGTCCATGGTGAGCGTGGAGCCGGCCAGCGTGCCATCGGCCAGGCGCACGCCGCCCAGGCACTTCGTTACGGCCTGGCGTCCCAGCTTGTATTCGCCATCGGGCATGCCGGTGGCCGCCGTGGAATCGGTCACGCAATAGAGATGCGGAATGCAGCGCATGGCCGTGCGGATCGCGCCGGGGTGCACGTGCAACAGGTCGGGAATGATCTCGGCGTACTGCGCATGCGCCAGCGCCGCGCCCACCATGCCCGGCAGGCGATGGTGCAGCGGCGTCATCGCGTTGAAGAGGTGCGTGAAGCCGCGGGCGCCGCGCGCCAGCGCTTCGCGGCCCTGCTCATAGTCGCCGGCCGTGTGGCCGATCTGGACGCGGTAGCCGGCCCCGCACAGCGCCGCGATGGCGTCCATGTTGCCTGGCACTTCGGGGGCGAGCGTGAGCAGGCGCACCGGCGCCAGCGCGTCCAGCCGCCGCAGTTCGTCGAGCGAGACCGGGCGCGCGAAATCGGGCTGCGCGCCCAGCTTGGCGGCATTGATGTACGGCCCTTCGAGGTGCATGCCCAGCACGCGCGCGGCGCCCGGCGCGCCTTCGCGGCACAGGGTCCCGATCGCGCCCAGGGCCGCTTCGAGGTCGTCGTAGGGCGCGGTCATCGTGGTGGCCAGCAGCGCGGTCGTGCCGTGTTCGGCATGGCGCCGCGCCACCTGCAGCGCGGCGTCGCCGCCTTCCATCACGTCGCGCCCGGCGCCGCCGTGCACGTGCAAGTCGACGAAGCCGGGCAGCAGGATGTCGCCGTTCTCGCGCGCCTGTTCCGGGCTGATGTCCCGGCCCTCGATGGCGGTGATGCGGCCATGGCCGTCGATGTGGAGGCTGCCGGCGACGAAGCCGCCGGGCGTGAGGATGCTGCCGGCCAGGCTTCGCGTCACGCGGCCGCTTCCGTGGTTTCGGCCTGCGCGGCGCGGCGGGCCAGCACCAGCGCGCCGGCCACCGCGTTGTCCTGCGCCGCCACCAGCCGGCTGCGCAGCGCGGGCCGCATGCGCGGCGCCAGGCGTTCGGCGATGCTGCCGCTGGCGGCCAGGGGCAGGCGGCCGCGCGGATCGATGGCCAGGGCCAGGTCTTCGAGGGAATTCACGGCGGACTGCAGGAGCGCGGCGGAGACCGGGTCCTGCGCTTCGGTGTCGAACACCGCGCGTGCCAGCTGCGCATATTCGAACTGGCCCGCCTGCGCGCACCAATCCTGCAGGCTCTCGCGCTCGTCGCCGCAATGCATCCACACGCGGCGCGCCAGCACACCCGCGCCGGCGCGTCCATCGAGCGCGTTCTGCGCCTGCCGCACGGCCTGCAAGCCGAGCCAGGCGCCGCTGCCTTCGTCACCCACCGGAAAACCCCATCCGCCGACTGTAGCGCGGCTGCCGTCGGCGCGGAGCGCTTCCGCGATGCTGCCGGTGCCGGCGATCAGGATGGCGCCGGGCTTGCCGCCGTGCGCGCCCAGCAGCATGGTGAAGGAATCGGTTTCGGCTTCCAGGTGGGCCAGGCCGGGATCGGCCGCCAGGAATTCCTCGCGCAAGGGCGGGTGGCTCACGCCCGACAGTCCGGCGGCCAGGGCACAGCGTTCCCACCTGGGCTGGGCCAGGCCGGCCTGGTCGAAGGCGGCCCGCACCGCGATGGCGATGTTGCGCCAGGCCTTGGCGACGCCCTGCCCCAGGGCGGACGGTCCGGCTTCGCCCGCGCCGACCAAGGCGCCGTTGCTGCGCTGCACCAACGCGCGCGTTCCGCTGCCACCCCCGTCGACGCCGATCAGATAGTCAACCATAAGGTTTAGACCGGCCCCCGCTAAAGAGTTGCAGCTCGGCAGGCTGCTGCAATCATCTGTAGACCTTGGCTGACGGGCACGGCTAAGCTTGCGTATGGCTGCGCCACTTTCCTTTTATTTCGATTTCATCTCGCCCTATGGCTACTTCGCCAGCCTGCGGGTGGAGGAAATCGCCGCGCGCCATGGCCGGAACGTCGACTGGCGGCCCATGCTGCTGGGCGTGGCGGTGCTGAAGGTGATGGGGCTGAAGCCGCTGCTGGAGACGCCGCTGAAGGGCGATTACATCCGGCGCGACGTGCTGCGCCATGCGCGCCGGCATCGCATACCCCTGAAACGCGACCTCAATGCTTCCGTCGGTAACCCGTTGCCGGCGGCGCGCGCCTTCTACTGGGTCAAGCAGCAGCACCCACACCTGGAAGCGGCGATGGCGCATGCCCTGTTCCATGCTTTCTGGGCGGAAGGGCGCGACCTGTCGACGCCGGAAAAGGTCGGGGCGATCGAGCTGCCGGGCGGCCTGGACGGGCAGGTGCTGGCGGAAGCCACCGCCAGCGAAGAAGCCGCCTCGCTGCTGCGCAATGCGGTGGCGTCGGCGCTGAAGGCGGGCGTCTTCGGCTCGCCGACGGTCGTGGTGGACGGCGAGCCGTTCTGGGGAGTGGACCGCCTGCCCGACGTCGAGGCGTGGCTAGCCGAGGGCGGCTGGTAGGATCTGCACCGGAACCGCGATGGCGCCGAGCGCGGCACGCATCTGCGCGACATCCCCCGATCCTTCGGCCGTCGCACCGCGTTCGTCGACCGTCACCCGCCAGTCCGGGCCCAGCAACTCCCGCAGCTTCAGTTCCGTCGCCCGCACGCGCAGCGCCGGCTTGTAGACCTTGCCGATGGCCGTCAGCGGCAGCGCGTCGAGGATGACCACCCGCCTGGGAACGGCCGGCCGCTCGTAGACCGTCGGAGCCACGGCGGACAGCAACGCATCGCCGTCCATCCGCACGCCGGGCTTGAGCGTGACGAATGCTGCCGGCACCTCGCCCGCGTGCGCGTCCGGTTCGGCGACCACCGCGCACATCGCGACTGCCGGATGGGCGAGGAACGCGTCTTCGACCAGCCCCGGATCGATGTTGTGCGAGCCGCGGATGATCACGTCCTTGGCCCGGCCGGTGACGTGGATGTAGCCCTGCGCGTCGACGTGGCCGAGGTCGCCCGACACCAGCCAGCCGTCCTCGAACATGCCCGCATCGCGCGCCGGGTCGGTGTAACCCGGGCTGACGTGTGGCCCCCGCAGCGCCAGCACCCCGTCATGCACTTCCACCCGGGAGTACGGCAGCCGCAGGCCGCAGGAGCCCGGCACGCGCGGCGCCGCCGCAGGCTCGATGGAGACCAGCCCGGCGCATTCGGTCATGCCCAGGATGTTGCGCACGGGAATCGCCAGCGCCTGCTCGAAGCGCGCGGCCAGTTCGGCCGGCAGCGGCGAGCCGCCCGTGTAGGCGACGCGAATGCGCGAGACGTCGGCGTCGACCGGCAGGTTGCACAAGCTCGCCAGGATCGTCGGCACGCACGCGAGCGCGTTCACGCCTTCGCGCTCGCAGAACTTCCAGTAGTTGCGCAGGAAGGCCGCGTTGCGCATGCCGGTCACGGTGGGCAGGACCTGCGTCGCGCCCACCGCCAGCAGCGCCAGGCCGTAGACGAAGGCGCCGGCCACGTGGAACAGTGGGAACCCGTTGATTTCGACGGTGTGCTCGTCGAAGCCGTAGAAGAAGTGCGCGAACCAGGAGGCATGCGCCTCGTTGCCGTGCGTGTGCCGCACCAGCTTGGGCGCGCCGGTCGTGCCGCCGGTGTGGAACAGCGCGGCGACGCGGTCGGGCGTCAACAGCGGATCGAACTGCAGCGTTTCCGCCTGCGCCGCCAGCGCCGGTTCGAAGTCTTCGCCGATCCGCAGGACGGTGCGCTTCTCCAGCCCCGGCACCTTGCGCAGCGTGGACGCGATGTCCAGCTCCGCGTTCGCCCCCAGCGCCACGACGACCTTCGCGCCGCTGGCCTCGAGCAGCGCGGCTATGTGGTCCGGCTGCAGCATGAAATTGATCGGGCAGGCGCGCCCCGCGACCTGCGCGCCCCACAGCGCGTACTGCGTCGCCGGGATGTTGGGCGCCAGGATCGCGACCGCGTCGTCGGGCCCGACGCCCAGGCTGCGAAACAGGTTGGCCGCGCGCCGCACGTTGGCCAGCAGCTGTGCATAGGTGACGCGAACCGCCGGTGTCGCCAGGTCGCCGTCGGGCAGGTAGACGAAGGCCGCGCGCTCCGGGTGGAGCCGCGCGGCCCTTTCGATCAAGCCGTAGGTCGAGCGCGCCGGGATCGCCTGCTCGTAAGGCGTGCGCTCCAGCGCCTCGATGTCCGCCAGCGAGCGGAACATGGCGCTCAGGCCAGGCCCAGCAGCCGCACCGCGTTGCCCTTCAGGATGCCGGGCATCACCTCGGGCTTGAAGCCGGCGTCCTCGAAGTCCTTCATCCAGCGCTCCGGCGTGATCAAGGGGTAGTCGCTGCCGAAGAGGATGCGGTCCTTCAGCAGCGTGTTCGCGTACTGCACGAGCTGCTTGGGGAAGTACTTCGGGCTCCAGCCCGAAAGGTCGATCCAGACGTTGGGCTTGTGCGTGGCCACCGAGAGCGCTTCGTCCTGCCAGGGGAAGCTGGGGTGCGCCATCACGATCTGCATGTCCGGAAAGTCGATGGCGACGTCGTCCAGATGCATCGGGTTGCTGTATTCCAGCTTGAGCCCGCCGCCGCAGCGCATGCCGGAGCCGATGCCGCTGTGGCCGGTGTGGAAGATGGTCGGCAGCTTGTGCGCGTTGATCACCTCGTAGATCGGCCAGGCCATGCGGTCGTACGGGTGGTAGCCCTGCACCGTCGGGTGGAACTTGAAGCCCTTGACGCCTTCTTCCTTGATCAGGCGCTCGGCTTCGCGCGCGCCCATCTTGCCCTTGTGCGGGTCGATGCTGGCAAAGGCCACCATCATGTCGCTGTTCTCGCGCGCGGCCTGGGCGATCTCCTCGTTCGGGATGCGGCGGCGGCCCAGCTGCGACTCGCTGTCCACGGTGAACATCACGAGGCCGATCTTCTTCTCGCGGTAGTGCGCGATCGTCTCCGCGATCGTGGGCCGCCGCGCATTGCGGAAGTACTTGTCGGCGGCGCGGTCGTATTCCTCGCCGTAGTTGTCGAAGGGATTCCAGCAGCTGACTTCGGCATGCGTGTGCACGTCGATGGCGACCAGGTTTGCGTGATCCATGGCTTGTCTCCGGGATGCGTGTGCCAAGGGTAATCCCTAGGGCGATTTGGCTTGAGTTGGTTATTGTTTATAACAAATAATCCAACAACCCGGGTCCCACTCCGCCAACGAAAACATGACCAGCAAAGCCGACATCCAACTCGAGATCGATGGCGACGTCGCCATCGTCCGCCTGAACCGACCGGCCAAGCGCAACGCCCTGAGCGACGGCCTGGTCCAGGCCGTGCGCAACACCTTCGAGACGCTGCCGAAAACCGTGCGCGCCGCCGTGCTCGACGGTGCGGGCGAGCACTTCTGCGCCGGCCTCGACCTGTCGGAACTGAAGGAGCGCGACGCCGGCGCCGGCCTGCACCACTCGCGCATGTGGCACGCCGCGCTGGAAGAGGTGCAGTACGGCCCGGTGCCGGTGATTGCCGCGCTGCACGGCGCGGTGGTCGGCGGCGGACTGGAGCTGGCCTCGGCCTGCCACATCCGCGTGGCCGACGAAACCACTTTCTACGCGTTGCCGGAAGGATCGCGCGGCATCTTCGTCGGCGGCGGCGGCGCGGTGCGCATCCCGCGCCTGATCGGCGCCGCTCGCATGACCGACATGATGCTCACCGGCCGCGTCTACAACGCCGTCGACGGCGAGAAAGCCGGTTTTGCCCAGTACCTCGTGCCGCAGGGCCAGGCCTCCGCCAAGGCGCTGGAACTCGCGCGCCGCGTGGCGCAGAACGCGCCGCTCACCAACTACGCCCTGATGCATGCGCTGCCGCGCATCGCCGAGCAGCCGGCCGACCAGGGCTTCCTCACCGAGGCGCTGATGGCCGCCATCGCGCAGAGCGCGCCCGAGGCCAAGCAGCGCGTGCGCGACTTCCTCGAAGGCCGCGCCGCCAAGGTCAGCAAGGGCTGAGCGCGATGAGCACGGAAGCCAAGCGGCCCGCGCCGCGCTATCGCCCCATGGGTTTCGGCGTCACCCGCGCCGTGCTCCGCGACGGTACCGGCGGCGCCCGCTACCTGCGCGCCGAAGTGCCGCTGGACACCCGCTACGCGCAGCGCATGACCGACCGCCTGCTGCATTGGGCGCAAACCGATCCGGACCGCGTCTTCATCGCGCGCCGCGAGAAGCGCGCCGACGGCAGCAGCGGCGACTGGCGCAAGATCACGTATGGCGAAGCGCTGCAGACCGCGCGCCGCGTCGGCCAGGCGCTGCTGGACCGCGGCCTCGACGCCGATCGTCCCGTCGCCATCCTCAGCGAGAACAGCCTGGAGCACGCGCAGGTCGCGCTCGGCTGCCTCTACGCCGGCATTCCCTATTGCCCGGTGTCGCCCGCCTATTCCACGGTGAGCCAGGACTACGACAAGCTCCGGCACGTGCTGGAGACGCTGACGCCCGGCCTGGTGTTCGCGCTCGATGCGGCGCGCTACGGCAAGGCCATCGCGGCCACCGTGCCCGCTGACGTCGAAGTGGTGCTGGCCGAAGGCACGCTGCCCGGTCGCGACGTGACGCCTTTGTCCGCCCTGCTGGCCACCGAGCCCACGCCCGCGGTCGACGCCGCGATGCAGGCCACCGGCCCGGACACGATCACCAAGTTCCTCTTCACCTCCGGCTCGACCAAGTTGCCCAAGGCGGTGATCAACACCCACGGCATGTGGTGCGCCAACCAGCAGCAGATGCGGCAGTCGATGCCGGTGCTGGCCGAGGAGCCGCCGGTGCTGGTCGACTGGCTGCCCTGGAACCACACCTTCGGCGGCAACCACAACGTCGGCCTGACGATCTACAACGGCGGCACGCTCTACATCGACGACGGCAAACCGACGCCGGCCGGCATGGCCGAGACGCTGCGCAACCTGCGCGAGATCGCGCCGACCATCTACTTCAACGTGCCGACCGGCTTCGAAGCCATCGCCCACGCGATGAAGGCCGACCCGGTGCTGCGCCGCAACCTGCTGTCGCGGGTGCGCATGTTCTTCTACTCGGGCGCGGCCCTGGCGCAGCCGATCTGGGACCTGCTGCACGAGGTGCAGGAGCAGGAGATCGGCGAGCGCATCGTGATGGGCACGGGCCTGGGCATGACCGAGTCGGCACCTTTCGCCGTGTTCGTCACCAACCCCGAGGTCAAGTCCGGCCACATCGGCCTGCCGACCGTGGGCATGGAGCTGAAGCTGGTGCCCGCCGAAGGCAAGACCGAGATCCGCTACAAGGGCCCGAACGTCACGCCTGGCTACTGGCGCAACCCCGAGGCCAGCGCGGAATGCTTCGACGAGGAAGGCTTCTTCTGCACCGGCGACGCCGTGCTGTGGATCGACGAGGCGAATCCGCACCTGGGCCTGAAGTTCGACGGCCGCATCGCCGAGGACTTCAAGCTGGCCACCGGCACCTTCGTCAGCGTCGGCCCGCTGCGCGCGAAGATCATCGCGGCCGGCGCGCCCTACGTGCAGGACGCCGTCATCACCGGCCTGAACCGCAAGGAAGTCGGCGCGCTGCTGTTCCCCACGCCGGCCATCCGCAAGCTGGCCGGCCTGCCGGAAGGCGCGCCGCTGAAGGACGTGCTGGAAAGCGCGCCGGTGCAGGCGCACTTCCAGCAAGTGCTGGACAAGCTGGCCGCCGAAGGCACCGGCAGCGCCAACCGCGTGGCGCGCCTGCACCTGCTGCACGAGCCGCCTTCCATCGACAAGGGCGAAGTCACCGACAAGGGCTCCATCAACCAGCGCGCCGTGCTCAAGCACCGCGACCCGCTGGTGCAGGACTTCCACGACGGCAAGCTCGCCCACACGCTGCTGCCAAAGGACAAGGCATGAACATCCAGGGACAGGCCGCCCTCGTCACGGGCGGCGCTTCGGGCCTCGGCGAAGCCACCGCGCGCGAGCTCGCGCGGCTGGGCGCCAAGGTCGCCGTGCTCGACGTGAACCTCGCGCAGGCCGAACAGGTCGCGCGCGACATCGGTGGCGTGGCCATGCAGTGCGACATCACCAACGCGGAGAGCGTTGCCGCCGCCATCGCCAAGGCCGCCGCCGCCCACGGGCCGGCCCGCATCCTGATGAACATCGCCGGCATAGGCACCGCGAAGCGCATCGTGCAGAAGGACGGCACTGCGGCGCCGCTGGAAGACTTCGCGCGCGTCGTCAACATCAACCTGGTCGGCACGTACAACGTCAGCCGGCTGTTTGCCGCGGAGTGCGCAAAATTGGCACCGTTGGAAGACGGCGAGCGCGGAGTCATGCTGTTCACCGCCTCGGTCGCGGCCTTCGACGGCCAGGTGGGCCAGCAGGCCTACAGCGCCTCCAAGGGCGGCCTGGTGGGCATGACCTTGCCGATGGCGCGTGACCTCGCGCAGCATGGCATCCGCGTGTGCACCATCGCGCCCGGCCTGTTCTCGACGCCGCTGATGAAGCAGCTGCCCGAGCCGGTGCAGGAGTCCCTGGCCAAGTCCATCCCCTTCCCGTCCCGCCTGGGCAAACCCGAAGAGTTTGCGCAGCTGGCTTGCCATATCGTCACCAACAGCCACTTGAACGGCGAAGTGATCCGCCTGGACGGAGCGCTTCGCATGGCGCCCCGTTGAATCGATTTAACCCCTGGAGACAAAGAAGATGAAGCTAGTCCGTACCCTGATCGCCGCCGCGGTGGCGCTGTCCGCCGCCGGCGCCGCCCTGGCCGACATCAACGTCGGCGTCGTGCTGTCGCTGACCGGCCCGGGCTCCGGCCTGGGCATCCCGATGCAGAAGCAGCTAGCGCTGTTCCCCAAGGAAATCGCCGGCGAGAAGGTCAACCTGATCGTCCTGGACGACGCCTCCGACCCGGGCAAGGGCGTGAGCAACACCAAGCGCCTGATCACCGAGGACAAGGTCGACGTGATCCTCGGCTCCTGCCTGACCCCGGTGGCCGCCGCCATGGCGCCGGTCACCGCCGAAAACAAGGTGCTGCAGGTCGCCGCCTCGCCGGTCGGCGTGCCCCCCGGCCAGGACCAATGGCTGTTCCGCCTGCCGCAGGGCAACGAGGTGATGGCCCACGCGATGGTCAACCACATGAAGAAGATGGGCGTGAAGACCATCGGCTTCCTGGGCTACACCGACGCCTACGGCGAACTGTGGCTCAAGGCCATGACGGCTGAGGCCGAGAAGAACGGCATGAAGATCGTCGCCACCGAGCGCTTCGCCCGCACCGACACCAGCGTCACGCCGCAGGCGCTGAAGCTGGTTTCCGCCAACCCCGACGCGATGCTGGTCGTGGCTTCCGGCTCCGGCGCGGCGATGCCCGAGAAGGCGATCGTCGAGCGCGGCTACAAGGGCAAGATCTACCAGACCCACGCCGCGGCCACGCCCGACCTGGTGCGCATCGGCGGCAAGGACGTCGAAGGCACCTACGTCGTCTCCGGCCCGGCCGTCGTCGCCGAGCAGCTGCCTGACAGCCACCCGTCCAAGAAGGCCGCCGTCGACTTCGTGACCAAGTTCGAGAAGGCCAACGGCGCCGGTTCGCGCAACCAGTTCGCCGGCCACTCCTACGACTTCGCGATCGTGATGGAGAAGATCGTTCCCGTGGCGCTGAAGAAGGCCAAGCCGGGCACGCCGGAGTTCCGCGCCGCGCTGCGCGACGCCATGGAAGGCATGGGCCGCACCATCTTCTCGCACGGCGTGATGAACTGGACCAAGGACGACCACTGGGGCTACACCAACGAAACCGGCGTGATGCAGAAGGTCGTGGACGGCAAGTTCGTCGTCGAGAAATGAAGTTTGCTGCGCCAAAACGCGCAGCAAACAGGGGCTGGAGGCTAGGGGCTAGGGAAACTTCCCGGACCTGGCCAGGCCTCGGCTTCCTTCCCTAGCCTCCAGTCTCTAGCCTCTAGCCCTTCTCCCACCCATGGACTTCTCCATCGCCAGCATCCTGGCGCTCGACGGCCTGACCAACGGCGCCGTCTATGCCCTGCTGGCCCTCGCGACGGTGCTCGTGTTCGCCGTCACCCGCGTCATTTTCATTCCGCAAGGCGAGTTCGTCGCCTTCGGCGCCCTCACCCTCGCCCTGCTGCAGACCGGCAAGGTCCCGGGTACGGTGTGGTTCCTGCTGGTGCTGGCCGTGGTCGCCGCGCTGGCCGACCTCGTCAACGGCGTGCGCCACCATCGGCCCGCCAAACGCATCCTCACCGACATGGGCAAGACGCTGGCGCTGCCCGTGCTCGTGTCGCTGGTCGCCATCTGGGCCGCGCCGCGCGGCTTTCCGCTCGCGGTGCAGGCGCTGCTGACGCTCGCGCTGGTCACGCCTTTCGGCAACCTGATCTATCGCCTGGCTTACGAGTCGCTGGCCGACGCATCCGTGCTGGTTCTCCTGATCGTCTCGGTCGGTGTGCACTTCGCGTTGGTCGGCCTGGGCCTGTTCTTCTTCGGCGCGGAAGGCTTCCGCAACCCGAGCTTCTGGGACACCCGCTTCAACGCCGGGGCCGTCACCCTCACCGGACAGACCGTCATCATCTTTGCCGCCTCGGTGGCGCTGATCGTCGCGCTCTACCTGTTCTTCGAACGCACCCTCACCGGCAAGGCCTTGCGCGCCACGGCCGTCAACCGCGTGGGCGCGCGCCTCATGGGAATTTCCTCCAACGGCGCCGGTCGCCTCGCCTTCACGATGGCCGCCTTCCTGGGCGCGCTGTCGGGCCTGCTGATCGGCCCGACCACCACGGTCTTCTACGACAGCGGCTTCATCATCGGCCTGAAGGGCTTCGTCGCCGCCGTGTTCGCCGGCCTTTCGAGCTACCCGCTGGCGCTCGTCGGCGCGCTGGCCGTCGGCCTGCTGGAAAGCTTCGGCTCCTTCTGGGCCAGCGCCTTCAAGGAGGTGATCGTGTTCGCCTCCATCCTCCCGGTGCTGCTGTGGCGGTCGCTGCGCGATCCGCACGGGGAGGAGCATTGATGCGGCGCTTCGCCTTCCCGCTGTTCGCGCTGGCCATGCTGGCGCTGCCCTTCCTGCCGGTGCCGGACTTCTGGATCTCGCAGGGCAACTACATCGGCCTGTACGCGATCGTCTCGCTGGGCCTGGTGCTGCTGACCGGCGTCGCCGGTCTCACCTCCTTCGGCCAGGCCGCCTTCGTCGGCGTAGGCGCGTACACCGCTGCTTTCCTGACGGTCAAGCTGGCCGCTTCGCCCTGGCTGGCGCTGCTGCTCGGTGTCGGCCTCGCGGTGGCGGCGGCGCTCGTGCTGGGTGCGATCACGCTGCGCATGTCCGGCCACTACCTGCCGCTGGCCACCATCGCCTGGGGCCTGGCCCTGTACTTCACCATGGGCAACATGGAGTTCCTGGGCAAGTACGACGGCATCCTGGGCATCCCCACGCTCAAGCTGTGGGGCATGGACATCGGCAGTGAACGCCACCTGCACGTGGTGATCTGGCTGATCGCCTTGCTCGCAGCGCTGGCCTCCACGCACCTGCTCGACTCGCGGCCCGGCCGCGCGATCCGCTCGCTCAAGAGCGGCGCGACGATGGCCGAGGCGATGGGCATCTCCACCTTCCGCGCCAAGCTCACCGTCTTCGTGATCGCCGCCGTGCTGGCGGCCATCTCCGGCTGGCTGTTCGCCTTCTTCCAGCGCACGGTGAACCCCTCGCCCTTCTCGCTGGCCAAGGGCATCGAGTACCTGTTCATGGCGGTGCTGGGCGGCGTCGGCCACGTGTGGGGCGCCTTCCTCGGCGCCGGCGTGGTCAAGCTGCTGGAAGACCAGCTGCAGGTGCTGCTGCCCAAGTTGATCGGCACCAGCGGCAACTTCGAATCCATCGTGTTCGGCGTCATCCTGGTGCTGGTGCTGAAGTACGCGCCGGACGGCCTCTGGACCTTCGTCGCCCGCTGGCTGCCGCGCGCGGACCGTCCGCGCGACTGGGCCAACGCGGAAGCGCTCCCGGTGCGCGCGAAACCGACACCGGGCGAGGCGCTGCTGCAGGTGCAGGCGGTGCGCAAGGAGTTCGGCGGCCTGGTGGCGGTGAACGACGTCAGCTTCGAGATCCGCGCGGGCGAGATCGTCGGCCTGATCGGCCCCAACGGCGCCGGCAAGTCGACCACCTTCAACCTGATCACCGGCGTCCTCGCGCTCACCAAGGGCCAGGTGCTGTACCGCGGTGCGGCCATCGGCGGCATGGCTTCGCGCAACATTGCCAGGCTGGGCGTATCGCGCACCTTCCAGCACGTGAAGATGATTCCGGACATGACCGTGCTGGAGAACGTCGCGCTGGGCGGCTACCTGCGCGGCAGCGTGGGGCCGCTGCGCGCCATGCTGCGCCTCGACCGCGAAGAAGAACGCCGGCTCTTTGCCGAAGCCGAGCGCCAGCTGGCACGCATCGGCATGGCCGACCGCATGCACGAACTGGCGGGCAACCTCGCGCTGGGACCACAGCGCCTGATGGAAATCGCGCGCGCACTGTGCACCGACCCTGCCCTGCTGCTGCTGGACGAACCCGCCGCCGGCCTGCGCCACAAGGAGAAGCAGGCGCTGGGCGACGTGCTGCGCCAATTGAAGGGCGAAGGCGTGAGCCTGCTGCTGGTGGAACACGACATGGACTTCGTCATGGGCCTCACCGACCGCATCGTGGTGATGGAATTCGGCACCAAGCTGATGGAAGGCACGCCGCCCGAAGTGCAGGCCAGCCCCGCCGTGCGCGCGGCCTATCTCGGAACGGAGCATTGAGATGAGCCTGCTGCTCGAAGTGAAAGGCCTGCACGCCGGCTACGGCCGCGCCGAAGTGCTGAACGGGCTGGACTTCCAGCTGCCCGCCGGCCAGGTCGTCACGGTAATCGGCCCCAACGGCGCCGGCAAGTCCACGACGCTGAACGCCTTGATGGGCCTGCTGCCCTGCCGCGGCCAGGTGCTGTTCGACGGCGTCGACCTTGCGAATGCGGACCTCGAGGAACGCGTGATGCTGGGACTCGCGCTGGTGCCGGAAAAGCGCGAGCTCTTCGGCACCATGCCGGTGGAAGACAACCTGGTGCTGGGCGGCTACCGCGCCATGAAGCTGCGCATTCCCAACTGGAAGAGCGAGCTGGAACGCGTCTACACGCTGTTCCCGCGCCTGAAGGAACGCCGCGCGCAACTCGCCGGCACGCTCTCCGGCGGCGAGCGCCAGATGCTGGCCGTGGGCCGGGCGCTGATGGCGCGGCCCAAGCTGCTGATGCTCGACGAGCCCAGCCTCGGCCTGGCGCCGCTGGTGGTGCGCGACATCTTCCGCATCATCGACACGCTGCGCACCAGCGGCGTCAGCATCCTGCTGGTCGAACAGAACGCCCGCGCGGCGCTGGAAGTCGCCGACTATGGCTACGTGCTGGAAACCGGCGAGATCGGCTTGCGCGGCCCGGCGCGCGAGCTCGCCGGCGACCCGCGCGTGATCGAAACCTACCTGGGGGCTGCCCGCAAGCAGCCCGCCTGAATCCCACCAACGAAGGAGACCTGCCCATGCTCACCCGCCGCGATTTCGCCTTGTCCGCCGCTGCTGTGTCCGCGTTCCCGCTGCAGGCGCTGGCCCAGGCTTTCGAAGCACCGAAGATCATCAACGGCTTTCCCGCCGGCGGCACCGCGGACGCGACGGCGCGCCGCGTCGGCGAGCGCATGGGCGGCACGGCTTACGCCAAGACCGCGGCAGTGGTGGAGAACAAGCCCGGCGCCGGCGGCCGCATCGCCTGCGAGGTGGTGAAGGCGTCCAAGCCGGACGGCAGCGTGCTGCTGCTCACGCCGTATTCGATGATGTCGATCTACCCGCACATCTACGCCAAGCTCTCGTACGACCCGTTCAAGGACTTCCTGCCGGTGTCGATCGCGGCGGTGATGACCCACGCGCTGAGCGTCGGCCCGATGGTGCCGGCCAGCGTGAAGACGGTGAAGGACTACCTGGCCTGGGCCAAGGCGAATCCGGACAAGGCCAGCTACGGCTCGCCGGCGGCCGGCTCCACGCCCCACTTCCTGGCGGCGCTGCTGGGCCTGAACAACAACGTGGACCTGAAGCACGTGCCTTACCGCGGCTCCGCGCCGGCGGTGGCCGACATGATCGGCGGCCAGCTCGCCTCCTGCTCCACGCCCACCGGCGACGCGCTGGCCAATCACAAGGCGGGCAAGGTGCGCATCCTGGCCACGTCGGGCGCGCAGCGCACGGCTTTCACGCCGGACGTGCCGACCTATGCCGAACAGGGCTACCCCGAGCTGACCACCGAGGAGTGGTTCGGCTTCTACGCGCCCGCGGGCACGCCCGCCAGCGTGATCGCGAACGCCAATGCGGCCATCAACCAGGCGGTCAAGGAAAAGACGGTGGTCGATTCGCTGCACCTGATGGGACTGGAAGCGCAGGGCTCCACGCCGGTGCAGATGGACAAGAGCCAGAAGGACGAATTCACCCGCTGGGGGCCGCTGGTCAAGAAGATCGGCTTCACCGCCGAATCCTGAAAGCAAGGCCCGCCATGAAGAAGATCGCCGTTCTCACCGCCTCTGCCGCCGCCACGCTGCTGCTCGCGTCCTGCGGCACGCCTGCGCCGAGCGCAAGCGTTTCGTCCGTGCCGGCCACCGGCTGCGCCACCGCGGCGGAGGCCTTCGCCCTGCCCGGCCTGCGCATCACCGAGGCCGAGGCCATCGCCGGCGACACGGTGCGGCCGCCCGGCACGACCACCGGGCCGCTGCTGGCCGCGCACTGCCGCATCCAGGGCCGCATGAACGAGCGCATGGGGCAAGACGGCAAGCCGTACCACATCGGCTTCGAACTGCGCCTGCCCGCCAACTGGAACGGCCGCCTGCTGTACCAGGGCGGCGGCGGCAACGACGGCATCATCCGCCCCGCCGTCGGCCCGCAGGCCGCGCCCGGCTATGCCTTGAACCGCGGCTTCGCCGTGGTCACCACCGACGCCGGCCACCAGGGCCCGGACGCGAGCTTCGGCTTCGATCCCATTGCCCGCGTCGACAACGCCTACAACGCGCATGACCGGGTCGCGGTGACGGCGAAGGAACTGGTGAAGCGCTGGTACCGCAAGCCGGCCGATCACGCCTACTTCATCGGCTGCTCCGGCGGCGGCCGGCAGGGCATGATGTTCACGCAGCGTTTCCCCGCCTACTTCGACGGCGTGATCGCGATGGCGCCGGCCATGCGCGTCTCCAAGGGCGCGACCATCGCCGCGGCCTGGGACACCCAAGCGCTGGACGCGATCGCGCCGCCCGGCGTCGATGGCAAGAAGGTCCTCAGCCAGGCGCTGACGGATGCCGACCTGGGCCTGGTGCGCAACCGCATCCTGCAGGCGTGCGACGCGCAGGACGGCCTGGCCGACGGCCTGGTGTCCCATCCGGCCGCCTGCAAGTTCGACGTGCGCACGCTCGCGTGCACCGGTGCCAAGGACGCGAACTGCCTCGCGTCGGCGCAGGTCGGCGCCTTGCAGAAGATGTTCGGCGGCCCGCAGGACTCCGCCGGCCGCAAGCTCTACTTCCCCTGGCCCTGGGATCCGGGCATGGGCCATCCCGCGAACGACTGGCGCAACTGGAAGCTGGGCACCTCGACGACGGCCACGCCGAATTCGCGCCACGTGTTCCTGATGCAGGACGCGCTGCAAGGCTACTTCGTCACGCCGCCGGACCGTTCGCTGACCGTCTTCGGCTTCAACTTCGACCGCGACCCGGCGCGCATGGACGCCTACGACTGGATCTTCGACACCGAGAAGGACGTGGACCTCGCCGGCTTCCGGGCCCGCGGCGGCAAGCTGCTGCTGGCGCACGGCATGGCCGACCCGATCTTCTCGCCGCTCGAATCGCAGGATTACTACGAGCGCCTGGTCGCGAAGCACGGCCCGGCCACCGCGAATTTCGCGCGGCTGTTCCAGATTCCCGGCATGGGCCATTGCTCCGGCGGCGCGGCCACCGACAGCTGGGACGGCCTGGGGGCGCTGGTCGACTGGGTGGAGAAAGGGCAGGCGCCGCAACGGATCGTCGCGAACGGCACCACGGTGTTCCCGAACCGCTCGCGGCCGCTGTGCCCCTGGCCGCAATACGCGCACTACAACGGCAGCGGCGATCCGGAAAATGCCGCGAGCTTCAGCTGCCGCCAGCCGTGAAAGCCTGACCCATGGCCCAACTGCGAACGCACCGCCACCTGAACGCCGGCGAAACGCCGTCGGTGGACGTCATCGACACCAGCTACCTCGAGAGCCTGCTGGGCTACAACGCACGGCGCGCGGCGCTGGCGGTGATCGAGGTGTTCCTGGAGGCGATGGCGCCCTACCAGCTGCGGCCGGTGGACTTCTCGGTGCTGTCGCTGATCGCGCACAACCCGGGCATCACCTCGCGCCAGCTCTGCACCACGCTGGGCATCCTGCCGCCCAACCTGGTGGGCATGGTCAACGCGCTGGAAAAGCGCGAACTGATCTCGCGCCAGCCGCATCCACGCGACGGCCGCGCCATGGGGCTGCACCTGACCACGCAGGGCGAGAAGCTGGTGCGCGACGCCGAGGCGACGGCCGCCGAACTGGAAGCGGGCGTGGCGGCGCGGCTGACGCCGAGCGAGCTGCGCACGCTGATCAAGCTGCTGAAGAAGATCTACCAGCCGGGATAGGACCGGCCTCGTTGTTCCCCCGTCACGTTCGCTATTGTTTCGGTAGCGCGGCCTGCGTACACTCCGTTCCCCGGCCCGGATATCGGGGGAGAGCGCGCGAATGAGTTCCAAGGAGAATGCCGCCACGCACCAGCTGCTCGCGCTGCTGGAAGCGCGTTACGCCATGCGCGTGCTGTGGGCGTTGCGCGACGGCCATCCCCAGACCTTCCGGCTGCTGCAGGACAGCGTGGGCGGCATCACGCCCAACACGCTGAACACGCGCATCAAGGAGATGCGCGAAGCCGGGCTGATGCAACACAACGGCGAAGGCTACAGCGTCACGGCCAGCGGGGCGGACCTGCTCAAGCGCCTGGGCGACCTGCAGCCCTTCGCCGCCAAATGGGTGGCCGCCCAAGCCAAGAAAAAGCAGGTGCCATGAAAGACTTCCTGAAAGCGACGCTGCCCGCCGATGCGCAGCAAGCCACCCTCGTCGGGCGCGTCTGGATCGAGGGCCAGGGGGCCGTGCTGGTCCACGTGCGCGGCGACGCCTTGCACGACCTGTCGCAGCTCGCGCCGACCAGCAGCGCCTTGCTCGAACTGCAGGACCCGGCCGCCGCCGTGCGCGCGCACGACGCCCCGCGCATCGCGTCGCTGGCCGAGGTGATCGCCAACAGCCACGCGGACAAGCGCGTCGATGGCACGCCCTGGCTGATGGCCCCGTGCGACCTGCAGGCCCTGAAGGCGGCCGGCGTGACCTTCGTTGCGTCGATGCTGGAGCGCGTGATCGAGGAACAGGCCCGCGGCAATCCGGCCCTGGCCGAGTCGGTGCGCAAGGATGTGATGGCGGTGATCGGCGACGATCTCTCCAAGGTCGTTCCCGGCTCGCCCGGCGCGGCGAAGCTGAAGGAAGTGCTGCTGGCCAAGAACATGTGGTCGCAGTACCTCGAAGTCGGCATCGGGCCCGACGCCGAAGTCTTCACCAAGTCGCAGCCCATGAGCGCGGTCGGCACGGGCGCGGAGATCGGCATCCATCCCAAGAGCGAGTGGAACAATCCCGAGCCGGAGATCGTGCTGTGCGTCAACAGCCGCGGCGAGACCGTGGGCGCGACGCTCGGCAACGACGTCAACCTGCGCGACTTCGAAGGCCGCAGCGCGCTGCTGCTGGGCAAGGCCAAGGACAACAACGCCAGCTGCGCGATCGGCCCCTTCATCCGCCTTTTCGATACAGGCTTCTCCATCGCCGACGTGCGCCAGTGCGAACTGGCGATGAAGGTCGTCGGCCCCGAAGGCTTCGTGATGGACGGCGCGAGCAGCCTCTCGATGATCAGCCGCGATCCGCTCGACCTCGTGGCGCAGGCGACGAACGCGAACCACCAGTACCCCGATGGCTTCATGCTGTTCCTGGGCACCATGTTCGCGCCGACGCAGGACCGGCATGGTCCCGGCCAGGGCTTCACGCACGTGGTGGGCGACCTGGTCGCCATTTCGACCCCGCGCCTCGGTACACTGGTGAACCGCGTCAACACCTCCGACCGCGTGGCCCCGTGGCGCTACGGCACGCTCGCGCTGATGCGCGACCTGGCCCGCCGCGGCCTCCTCAAGAACTGAACCAGAGAACCCAGATGATCACCACCCCCAGCGGCCTGCAATACGAAGACGAACTCGTGGGCGGCGGCCCGGAAGCCAAGTCCGGCCAGGACGTGCGCGTGCACTACACCGGCTGGCTGTACAACAACGGCGTGCAAGGCGCCAAGTTCGACTCCAGCCGCGACCGCAACGACCCCTTCGAGTTCTCGCTCGGCGCCGGCATGGTGATCCGCGGCTGGGACGAAGGCGTGGCCGGCATGAAGGTCGGCGGCAAGCGCACGCTGGTTATTCCGCCGGCGCTGGGCTACGGCGCGCGCGGCGCGGGTGGCGTGATTCCGCCGAACGCAACGCTGAAGTTCGACGTGGAGCTGCTCGAGACGCGATAAGTTGTCATCGCGGGCTTGACCCGGGATCCGCCTCCCGCGGTCCATCAAGCAACCGGAGATGGATTGCGGGTCGAGCCCGCAATGACGAGTCCAGCTCACATCCGCTGGAACAGGTGCACGAAGCTCCGGCTCACCGGCAGCCGCTCCGGCCGGCCGTGCAGCTGGATCTCCCCCGCATCGTTGCCGTGCACGAAGCTCGCCACCTGCGCGAGGTTCACGATCGCCGAGCGATGGATGCGCGCGAAGTGCTCCGGGTCGAGCTGGTCCGACAGCTCCTTGATCGAGGTGCGGATCACGCCCTCGCCGCCTTGCCACACCACCAGCGTGTACTTGTGGTCCGCCTTCAGGTACGCCACCTGGTCGACCGGGATCAGCCGCACCGTGTCGCCCACCGACGCGCGGATCCAGCGCAGCCGCGGCGCGGCCGGCTGGCCCAGGCGCGCGGCCAGGCGCTCCAGCGTGTCTTCCAGCGAAGGCGCCGCGCTGCCGCCGGCCAGCCGCGCCTGCAGCCGCTGCACCGTTTCCGCGAGCCGCTCCTCTTCCACCGGCTTCAGCAGGTAGTCGATCGCGCCGCGGGCAAAAGCCTCCACCGCGTACTTGTCGAAGGCCGTCACGAACACGATCGCCGCGCGCGAGCCGATCGCACGCGCCGCCTCGATGCCGTTCAGGCCCGGCATGTGGACATCGAGGAAGGCGACCTGCGGCTGGTGCTGCTCGAAGAGCTCCACGGCCTCGCGTCCATGGCGGGCCTGGGCGACGATCTCCAGCCCCGGCCAGGCACGCGCCAGCATCGTCGCCAGCCGTTCGCGCAGGATCGGCTCGTCTTCCGCCAGCAGTGCGGTGGCGGCACTCATTCCATCGCCCCGCGCTGCAGGTGGATCTCCGCCCGCACGCCTTGCGGCTGCAGCTCGCACAGCTCGAGCCCCGAGCTCGGGTCGAACGCGCCCAGGCGTTGCCGCAGGTTCGACAGCCCGACACCCTCGCCCGGCGCATCGCCCATGCCCACGCCGCTGTCCTGCACCCACAGGCGCACCCGATCACCGTCCGCCCGTGCGCCCACTTCGATGCGCCCCGCGTCCACGCCCGGATCGATGCCGTGGCGCACGGCGTTCTCCACCAGCGTCAGCAGCACCAGGGGCGGCAGGCGCAGGCCACGCAGCGCAGGGTCCACCGCCAGCGAAAACGCGAGCCGGTCGGGCATGCGCATCTGCATCAGTTCCAGGTAGGCCTGCACCAGCTTCTCTTCCTCGCCCAGCGTGGTCTGGTCCTGCTGCAGCTGCGGCACGGCGGCGCGCAGGTAGGCGGTGAGGCTGCGGAACAGCGGCACGGCGCGCGGCGAGCCGCTTTCCACCAGGGCCTGCACGTTGGCCAGCGTGTTCAGCAGGAAGTGCGGCTGGATCTGCGCCGTCAGCAGCCGCAGCCGCGCATCGGCGGCCTGCCGCTCCAGCCGTTCGCGCAGCAGGTCGAAGTGCAGCGCTTCGTTGCGGGCTTGCGCATCGCGTTCGCGGAACAGCGCGCCCATCGCGATGGCGGTGCCGATGATGGCCGCGGCGAAGGTGACCAGGAAGTAGCCCTTGACGTGGCCCCGGGAGCTCGTGAAGCCGGAGATGTCGCCGCCTGCCGCCACCAGCTGCACGATCAAGGGTGCGACCACGGCGCCGACCGCGATCGCCAGCACCTGCGCCAGCCAGCGCGGCACCACGTTTTGCCGCCAGGCTCCGGCGCCGCGGAACGCGAACAGCAGCACGATGCCGACGAAGAGCGTCTCGCCCAGCAGCTCGAGGTAGGTGTTGTGCGTCATGGGCATGACCAGCACGGCCGCCACCGTGGCCGTCGCCACCACCCAGGCCAGCGGCCGCAGTCCCGGCAGCAGCCAGTGTTCCGCCGCCCGGGGCGCCTGCGCGCCGGCCTCCAACGATCTGCCCGACATTTCCATCCGGGGACGATACGGGGCGCGGGCCGCCGCGGTCAAGGCAAAGCGCCCCTGCTGCGACGAAGCGCGCCGCGCGGGGACGACCTGCGCCGGGGGCCGACCGGTACCGGGCCGTACAATCCGCGCTCGCCCCGACCGGGGCGATTTTTTTGTGCTGCCGGGCATATCCCCAGCTTGAAAAGGGCTTCCCTGCCCCCAAGTCCAGCCCGTCTTTCCAGAACAAAGCTCCCTGCAATGCCCGACAACATCCAGAACGAGAGCGACTTGCCCCAGGACAACGGGGCCGCCAACGATTCGACCACCGCCGCACCGGCCCCGGACCAGGACCTCTCCACCCAGCTGGCCGCCCTGCAGGCCCGCAACCAGGAACTGGCCGACCAGTTCCTGCGCGCGCAGGCCGAGATGCAGAACACCCGCCGCCGCGCCGACGAGGAAATGGCCAAGGCGCGCAAGTACGCCGTCGAATCCTTTGCCGACAGCCTGCTGCCCGTGTGCGACAGCCTGGAAGCCGGCCTCGCCCACGCCGACCTCAGCGCCGAGCAGATCCGCCAGGGCGCCGAAGCCACGCTGCGCCAGCTGAAGGCCGCGCTCGAGCGCAACAAGGTGCTCGAGATCAACCCGCCCGCCGGCACCAAGTTCGATCCGCACCAGCACCAGGCCATCTCGGTCGTGCCCGCCGAGCAGGAAGCCAACACGGTGGTGACGGTGCTGCAGAAGGGCTACCTGATCGCGGACCGCATCCTGCGGCCGGCACTGGTCACGGTCACCGCACCCAAATAACACGGCCCAGCCTTGAATCCGAAATAGATATCCACAGATATCCACAAGTACTCAACAGACAGATTCACAGGGCTGAGGCCCGGACGAAGACAAGGAGAAACCACATGGCAAAGATCATCGGCATCGACCTCGGCACCACCAACTCGTGCGTTGCGATCATGGAAGGCAACAACGTCAAGGTGATCGAGAACTCCGAAGGCGCGCGCACCACGCCTTCGATCGTCGCCTACCAGGAAGACGGCGAGATCCTCGTCGGCGCCTCGGCCAAGCGCCAGGCGGTGACCAATCCCAAGAACACGCTGTACGCGGTGAAGCGCCTGATCGGCCGCAAGTTCACCGAGAAGGAAGTGCAGAAGGACATCGACCTGATGCCCTACAAGATCGTGCCGGCTGACAACGGCGACGCCTGGATCGAGGCGCGCGGCAAGAAGATCTCGGCGCAGCAGGTTTCCGCCGACATCCTGCGCAAGATGAAGAAGACCGCCGAGGACTACCTGGGCGAGACCGTCACCGAGGCCGTGATCACGGTGCCCGCGTACTTCAACGACGCGCAGCGCCAGGCCACCAAGGACGCCGGCCGCATCGCCGGCCTCGAAGTCAAGCGCATCATCAACGAGCCCACCGCCGCGGCCCTGGCCTTCGGCCTGGACAAGCACGGCAAGGGTGACCGCAAGATCGCCGTGTACGACCTGGGCGGCGGCACCTTCGACATCTCGATCATCGAGATCGCGGACGTCGACGGCGAGAAGCAGTTCGAGGTGCTGTCCACCAACGGCGACACCTTCCTGGGCGGCGAGGACTTCGACCAGCGCATCATCGACTACATCATTTCCGAGTTCAAGAAGGACCAGGGCGTCGACCTGTCGAAGGACGTGCTCGCGCTGCAGCGCCTGAAGGAAGCGGCCGAGAAGGCGAAGATCGAGCTGTCCAACAGCACGCAGACCGACATCAACCTGCCGTACATCACGGCCGATGCGTCCGGTCCCAAGCACCTGAACATCAAGCTGACGCGCGCCAAGCTCGAGTCGCTGGTGGAGGAGCTGATCGCCCGCACCATCGAGCCCTGCAAGATCGCCGTCAAGGACGCCGGCGTGTCGATCAACGACGTGCAGGACGTGATCCTGGTCGGCGGCATGACCCGCATGCCCAAGGTGCAGGAGAAGGTGAAGGAGTTCTTCGGCAAGGAGCCGCGCAAGGACGTCAACCCCGACGAGGCCGTGGCCGTCGGCGCCGCCATCCAGGGCCAGGTGCTCTCCGGCGAGCGCAAGGACGTGCTGCTGCTGGACGTCACCCCGCTGTCGCTGGGCATCGAGACCCTGGGCGGCGTGATGACGAAGATGATCAAGAAGAACACGACGATCCCGACCAAGTTCGCGCAGACCTTCTCGACCGCCGACGACAACCAGCCCGCCGTGACCATCAAGGTCTACCAGGGCGAGCGCGACATCGCCACCGGCAACAAGCTGCTGGGCGAGTTCAACCTGGAAGGCATCCCGCCGGCGCCGCGCGGCCTGCCCCAGATCGAGGTGAGCTTCGACATCGACGCCAACGGCATCCTGCACGTGGGCGCCAAGGACAAGGGCACCGGCAAGGAAAACAAGATCACCATCAAGGCGAACTCCGGCCTCACCGAGGAAGAGATCCAGAAGATGGTGCGCGACGCCGAGCAGAACGCCGCCGACGACAAGAAGAAGCTGGAACTGGTGCAGGCCCGCAATCAGGGCGAGGCGATGGTCCACAGCGTGCGCAAGTCGCTGGCCGACTACGGCGACAAGCTCGACGCCGGCGAGAAGGACAAGATCGAGTCCGCCGCGAAGGAACTGGAAGAGACGCTCAAGTCCGAGGACAAGGAAGCGATCGAGGCCAAGACCAACGCGCTGATGACCGTGAGCCAGAAGCTGGGCGAGAAGATGTACGAAGCGCAGCAGGCCGCCGGCGGCGCCGCGCAGCCGGAAGGCAGCGCGGAGAACGCCCAGTCGAAGCCGGCCAACGACGACAACGTCGTGGACGCGGAAGTCAAGGAAGTGAAGAAGGGCTAAGAAGTCCCAGGGGCTAGGTGCTGGAGGCTAGAGACTAGGGAATGCGCATTCTCTAGCCTCTAGCCTCCAGTCTCTAGCCCCTTTTCAAGAAGAACCATGGCGACCAAACGCGATTACTACGAAGTCCTCGGCGTTCCGAAGAATGCTTCGGACGACGAGATCAAGAAGGCTTATCGCAAGCTCGCGATGAAGTACCACCCCGACCGCAACCAGGGGGACAGCGGCAAGGATGCGGAAGCGCGCTTCAAGGAGGCCAAGGAAGCCTACGAGATGCTGTCCGAGCCGGAGAAGCGCCAGGCCTACGACCAGTTCGGGCATGCCGGCGTTGACCCCAACATGCGCGGCGGCGCGGGCGGCGCGGAGGGCTTCGGCGGCTTCGCCGAGGCCTTCGGCGACATCTTCGGCGACATCTTCGGCCAGCAGCAGCGCGGCGGCGGCGCCCGGGGCGGGCGCCAGGTCTATCGCGGCAGCGACCTGTCGTACGCGATGGAAGTCACGCTGGAGGAAGCGGCCAAGGGCAAGGACGCGCAGATCCGCATCCCGTCCTGGGACGAGTGCGAGACCTGCCATGGCAGCGGCGCCAAGCCGGGCACGCAGGCCAAGACCTGCGCCACCTGCCACGGCGCCGGCGTCGTGCAGATGCGCCAGGGCTTCTTCAGCGTGCAGCAGACCTGCCCGCAGTGCCGCGGCACCGGCAAGATCATTCCCGAGCCCTGCACCACCTGCCACGGCCAGGGCAAGGTCAAGAAGCAGAAGACGCTGGAAGTGCGCATTCCCGCCGGCATCGACGACGGCATGCGCATCCGCAGCGCCGGCAACGGCGAACCGGGCACCAACGGCGGACCGCCGGGCGACCTGTTCATCGAGATCCGGCTGAAGAAGCACCCGATCTTCGAGCGCGACGGCGACGACCTGCACTGCGTGGTGCCGGTGAGCATCGCGCGCGCCGCGCTGGGCGGCGAGATCGACGTGCCGACGCTGGACGGCAAGGCGGCCATCGACATCCCCGAAGGCACGCAGGCCGGCAAGCAGTTCCGCCTGCGCGGCAAGGGCATCAAGGGCGTGCGTTCCAGCATCGCCGGCGACCTGTACTGCCACATCGCGGTGGAAACGCCGGTCAAGCTCACCGAGCACCAGCGCAAGCTGCTGAAGGAGCTGGACGAGTCGCTGAAGAAGGGCGGGTCCAAGCACTCGCCGGCCGAGGAGACCTGGGCGGACAAGCTGAAGGGTTTTTTCAGCGCCTGACCGGGCAGCCGCGGTTCGCTTCG
>NZ_JAKLTM010000007.1 GCF_022012305.1 Ramlibacter paludis
CAGTAGGCCGAGCAGGACGATCAGCAGTTGACAGAACGCCCGTCATAGAAGGCTGTGGTGAGCGGCGCAGCCCGAACCGCAGCGATGCGCGCAGCGCCGCGTTGCCCAAAAAAAAGCGGCCCGCAGGCCGCTTCCTTCCTGGCGCGCTTGCGCCTCAGGCCGTCACTTCCGCCGCCGCCTGCGCGTACTCGTCGATGCGGTCGAAGTTCAGGTACTGGTACACCTTGTCGCCGTCCTTGTTGATCACGCCCATGTCGGCGTGGTACTCGGCCACCGTCGGGATGCGTCCGAGCTTCGAGGCGATCGCCGCGAGTTCGGCCGAGGCCAGGAACACGTTGGTGTTCTTGCCCAGGCGATTGGGGAAGTTGCGGGTCGAGGTCGACACGACCGTCGCGCCTTCCTTCACCTGCGCCTGGTTGCCCATGCACAGCGAGCAGCCGGGCATCTCGGTGCGCGCGCCGGCGCCGCCGAAGTTGGCGTAGTGGCCTTCCTTGGTCAGCTGCTCGGCGTCCATGCGCGTCGGCGGCGCCACCCACAGCTTCACCGGGATGTCGCGCTTGCCTTCCAGCAGCGTCGACGCCGCGCGGAAGTGGCCGATGTTGGTCATGCACGAACCGATGAAGACCTCGTCGATCTTCGTATCCTGCACCTGCGACAGCGGCTTCACGTCGTCCGGGTCGTTGGGGCAGCACAGCAGCGGCTCGGTGATCTCGGCCAGGTCGATCTCGATCACGTGCGCGTACTCGGCATCCTTGTCGGCTTCCAGCAGCTTGGGATCGGCCAGCCAGGCTTCGACGGCGGCGATGCGGCGCTCCAGCGAACGCTTGTCGGCGTAGCCCTGGGCGATCATGTTCTTCATCAGCACGACGTTGCTGGTGAGGTATTCCTTGATCGGCTCGGGGTTCAGCTTCACGGTGCAGCCGGCGGCGGAGCGCTCGGCGGACGCGTCGGACAGCTCGAAGGCCTGTTCCACCTTCAGGTTCGGCAGGCCCTCGATCTCGAGAATGCGGCCGGAGAACTCGTTGATCTTGCCGGCCTTGGCCACGGTCAGCAGGCCCTGCTTGATGCCGTAGTAGGGAATGGCATGCACCAGGTCGCGCAGCGTGATGCCGGGCTGCATCTCGCCCTTGAAGCGCACCAGCACCGACTCGGGCATGTCCAGCGGCATCACGCCGGTGGCGGCCGCAAAGGCCACCAGGCCGGAACCGGCCGGGAAGCTGATGCCGATGGGGAAGCGCGTGTGGCTGTCGCCGCCGGTACCGACGGTGTCGGGCAGCAGCAGGCGGTTCAGCCACGAGTGGATCACGCCGTCGCCCGGCTTCAGCGCCACGCCGCCGCGGTTGCTGATGAAGGCCGGCAGCTCACGGTGCGTCTTCACGTCGACCGGCTTCGGGTAGGCCGCGGTGTGGCAGAAGGACTGCATCACCATGTCGGCGCTGAAGCCCAGGCAGGCCAGGTCCTTCAGCTCGTCGCGGGTCATCGGGCCGGTGGTGTCCTGCGAACCCACGGTGGTCATCTTCGGCTCGCAGTAGGTGCCCGGGCGGATGCCCTTGCCTTCCGGCAGGCCGCAGGCGCGGCCGACCATCTTCTGCGCCAGCGTGTAGCCCTTGCCGGAATCGGCAGGCGCCTTGGGCAGGCGGAACACGGTGGAAGGCTGCAGGCCCAGGAACTGGCGCGCGTTGGCGGTCAGGGAGCGGCCGATGATCAGGTTGATGCGGCCGCCGGCGCGCACTTCGTCCAGCAGCACGTCGTTCTTCAGCTGGAAGCGCTCGATGACGGCGCCGTCGCGCTCGATGGTGCCTTCGTAGGGATAGATGTCGAGCACGTCGCCCATCTCGATCTTCGCGACGTCGACTTCGATCGGCAGCGCGCCGGAGTCTTCCTGCGTGTTGAAGAAGATCGGGGCGATCTTGCCGCCCAGCGTGACGCCGCCGAAGCGCTTGTTCGGCACGAAGGGGATGTCCTGGCCGGTGGCCCAGATCACGCTGTTGGTGGCGGACTTGCGGGAAGAACCCGTGCCTACCACGTCGCCGACGTAGGCAACCTGGTGGCCCTTGGCCTTGAGTTCCTCGATGAACTTCATCGGGCCGCGCTTGCCGTCTTCTTCCGGCGTGAAGGCCGCGCCGGGACGCGTGTTCTTCAGCATCGCCAGCGTGTGCAGCGGGATGTCGGGACGCGACCAGGCGTCCGGCGCCGGCGACAGGTCGTCGGTGTTGGTTTCGCCGGGCACCTTGAACACGGTGACCGTGATCTTCTGCGGCACTTCCTGGCGGCTGGTGAACCACTCGGCGTCGGCCCAGCTCTGGATCACTTCCTTGGCGAAGGCGTTGTTGGCCTTGGCCTTCTCGGCGACGTCGTGGAAGAAGTCGAACATCAGCAGCGTCTTCTTCAGGCCGTCGGCGGCAACCTGGGCCACTTCGACGTCGTCCAGCAAATCGATGAGCGGCTTCACGTTGTAGCCGCCGACCATGGTGCCGAGCAGCTCGGTCGCCTTGGCCTTGGAGATCGCGTTCACGGAGATGTCCCCATGCGCCACGGCGGCCAGGAAGCTGGCCTTCACCTTGGCGGCGTCGTCCACGCCCGGCGGCACGCGGTTCGTCAGCAGGTCGAGCAGGAAGCCTTCTTCCTTCTCGGGCGACGACTTGATCAGCTCGATCAGGTCGGCGGTCTGCTTGGCGGACAGCGGCAGCGGGGGGATGCCGAGCGCGGCGCGCTCGGCAACGTGGGCAACGTAGGCTTGCAACATGGGGACTTCTCCGTGGGTCAGGACGCCGGCTTGGCCGGCGCGGGTTCTAGGATGTTGACGGCCGGCCGGGACTTCATTTCCTCGGCGAACTTGGCCTGCTCGGGGCTCTGGCATTCGTCGGCGAGACGCTTGCCTTCCTTCTGGTTCATCAGCATCGACTTGTTGGCGATCTGCAGGAACAGCGCGCCGCGCTCCGGGTCTTCCAGGCGGATGGCGCCGGTGCGGCTTTCCACCGGGTGCATCACGAAGCGGTTGATGCCGTGCGTGACGAGGAAGTAGCCTTCGCGCTTGCGGGCCTTGATGACGACCTTGGCGCCCAGCTCGCAGGGGATGTCGCCGACGTAGACGCGCTTGGCGATCTCGAGTTCGGCCGGGGTCAGCTTGTCGGTGGGATCGGCATCCTCCAGCGGAATGCCGACCTCGATGGCCTCGCGGCGGCTGGTGTGCGCCGGCTTGGCGGCCGCGGGCTTCGTGGCCGCCGGCTTCTTGGCGGCCGGCTTGGCCGCCGGTGCCGCGGTCTGGGCCAGGCCGGCCGTGGACAGCGAAGCGAACAGGATCGTGGCAATCAGGAATCTCATGACGTCTCTCCTTATGGACTAGGGACGCGCGGCAACGAACCAGCCGCGCGCTTCTGCGGGGAGCTCCCTCCCGGTCCCATGTGCCCTCTCCAGCACCTGCCAGTAGTAGCGGTAGCTCGCCCTGTCCTCCAGTTTGCCGTCGAAACTGATGGGTGCCCAGCCGGCGGCCTGGGCGGCGTGAAGGAGTTGTGACGCCTTGTGTATTTCGTCCGCGGCCGGAGCGAACACTTCCAGGATCGGCCTGATCTGGTCAGGGTGGATCGACCACATGCGGGTGTAACCGAACTCGTTGGCTGCGCGCGACGCCGCGGCGCGGAAAGCCGCCTGGTCCTTGAATTCCGTCACCACGCCATGCGAAGGCACCTTGCCGTGCGCATGGCAGGCCGACGAAATTTCCAGCTTGGCGCGCACCACCAGCGGGTGCGTGAACTGGCCCTGCACACCCATGCCGTGCGAGGGAATCGCGCCGCCGTGGGCGGAGACGAAATCCATCAGGCCGAAGCTGAGCGACTGCATGCGCGGGTGCGCGGCGATGTCGAAGGCACGATGCACCGCGGCCGGCGACTCGATCAGGCCCTGCAGCGACAGCTGCTTCGCGCCGGCGGCGTCCAGCGCCTTGGCCGCGCGTTCCACGTCGGCGGCCGACTCCACCTTGGGCACCATGATGTGCACCAGGCGGTGGCCCGCCTTGCCGGCAATCGTCGCGATGTCGTCGTCGAAGGCCGGATGGTCGACCGGGTGCACCCGCACCGCGACCCGCGCAGCCGGCGCGGCATTCAGCGCGAGCTCCACCACCAGCGCCGCGTGTTCCTTCTCCCCGCCGACCGGCGCGCCGTCCTCGCAATCGAGCGTGACGTCGAACACGCAGGCACCGTACTCCTGCGTCATCTCGGCCTGCAGCTGCAGGCTCTTGCGCATGCGCGCCTCGACGCCGCTGTAGTGGTCGCACACCGGCAGGGCGCCGGTGCGCGCCTGGGCGCCGAGGAGGATTTCGCGGGGGTGGGTCATCGGAGATGGATCCCGGGCCGAGCCCGGGATGGCGCCATCAGAGCAGGTGAGCGACGCCCGCCTTCTCTTCTTCCAGTTCCTTCAGGGTCAGGTTGATGCGCTCCTGCGAGAAGGCATCGATCTCCAGGCCCTTGACCACTTCGTACTTGCCGTCCTTGGTGGTGACGGGGAAGCCGAACATGGTGTCCTTGGGAATGCCGTAGTCGCCGTTGGACGGGATGCCCATGGTGACCCACTTGCCATTGGAGCCCAGGGCCCAGTCGCGCATGTGGTCGATGGCGGCGTTGGCGGCCGAGGCGGCCGACGACAGGCCGCGCGCCTCGATGATGGCGGCGCCGCGCTTGCCCACGGTGGGCAGGAAGGTGTTGGCGTTCCACTCCTGGTCGTTGATCAGGTCCTTGACGGACTTGCCGTTGACGGTGGCGAAGCGGTAGTCGGCGTACATGGTGGGCGAGTGGTTGCCCCACACGGTCAGCTTCTCGATGTCCTTGACCTGGGTGCCGGTCTTGGCGGCAACCTGAGACAGCGCGCGGTTGTGGTCCAGGCGCAGCATGGCGGTGAAGTTCTCGCGCGGCAGGCTGGGCGCGCTCTTCATCGCGATGTAGGCGTTGGTGTTGGCGGGGTTGCCGACGACCAGCACCTTGACGTTGCGGGAAGCAACCTTGTCCAGGGCCTTGCCCTGGGCGGTGAAGATGGCGGCGTTGGCGGACAGCAGGTCCTTGCGCTCCATGCCCGGGCCGCGCGGACGCGCGCCGACCAGCAGCGCGTAGTCGGTGTCCTTGAAGGCGGTCATCGGGTCGCCATGGGCTTCCATGCCGGCCAGCAGCGGGAAGGCGCAGTCTTCCAGTTCCATCATCACGCCCTTGAGCGCCTTCTGGGCCTTCTCGTCGGGGATCTCCAGCAGCTGCAGGATCACGGGCTGGTCCTTGCCCAGCATCTCGCCGGAGGCGATGCGGAACAGCAGGGCATAACCGATCTGGCCAGCGGCGCCGGTGACGGCGACGCGAACGGGCTTCTTGCTCATGGGGAAATCTCCGAAGGAAGGTTGCTTGGAAGCAGTGTTGCGGGCCGGTCGGCAGGCTGCGCCGGCCCTGCTGGAAAGCCCGCGAGTTTACCCTTGGCCGCCGCCTCGGTCAATTTGTCTTATGTCTTATATAAGATATGATTCGCCGGAAGTCCAATGGCCGCCCAGCAGATGCCACCGCCCGCCGAAAGCGCGCCCCTCCCCGAGGCGGCGACGCCGGCATTCAGCCCGCTGTACCAGCAGATCAAGGGGCTGATCCTGCAAAGCCTGGAGGCCGGCGAATGGAAGCCGGGCGAGGCGATCCCCAGCGAAATGGAGCTCGCCGCGCGCTTCCGCGTGAGCCAGGGCACGGTGCGCAAGGCGATCGACGAACTCGCGGCCGAGAACCTGGTGGTGCGCCGCCAGGGCAAGGGCACTTTCGTCGCCACGCACGCCGAGCACCACGTGCGCTACCGCTTCCTGAAGCTGATGCCCGATAGCGGCGACCGCGACGCCGAAGGGCCCGCCTCCCGCACCATCCTCGAATGCAAGCGCGTGCGCGCCAGCGCCGAGATCGCGCGCGGCCTGCAGCTGCGCACCGGCGACGCGGTGATGCAGGTGCGGCGCATCCTCGCCTTCGGCGGCGTCGCCACCATCCTGGAAGACTTCTGGCTGCCGGGCAACACTTTCAAGGGGCTGACGGCGGAGCAGATGGCGAACTTCCAGGGCCCGACCTACGCCCTGTTCGAACTCGAGTTCGGCGTGCGCATGGTGCGCGCTGAGGAGAAGATCCGCGCCGTCATGCCCGACGAGCAGCAGGCGCAGCTGCTGCAGCTGCCGCCGCACATGCCGCTGCTCTCGGTGGAACGCCTTTCCTACACCTACAACGACGTGCCGATGGAGCTGCGCCGCGGCCTCTATCGCACCGACACGCATCACTATCGCAACGACCTGAGTTGAACGGGCCGCCGGGAGAAAACGCGGTCTCCGGTATCAATGTGTTGCGTTGCAATAGAATTTTGGGTTGTCCGCATCCCCCGACCTTCCTTTCTCCCCCGCATGCCTTCCCTGAAAGAAACCACGACATGACGACAGAGCTCGCCAAGAAGCGGCCGGAGTTCCGCAACATCAATGCCTTCACCGACCTGCCGACCTACCGCCTGCCGGCGGCCGGCTGGGTGTCGATCCTGCACCGCGTGAGCGGCGTGCTGATGTTCGTGCTGCTGCCCTTCATCATCTGGATCTTCGACAAGTCGGTGTCTTCGGAGGTCGGCTACAACAAGTTCCGCTTCGCCTTCGCCAACGGCGGCTGGGGCATCCTGCTCAAGCTGGTGGCGCTGGCCCTGATCTGGGCCTACCTGCACCACTTCATCGCCGGCATCCGCCACCTGTGGATGGACGTGAGCCACAAGGCGGTGAGCAAGTCCTTCGGCGCCACCTCGGCGACCGTCACGCTGGTGCTCAGCCTGCTGCTGACGCTCGCGCTGGGCCTCAAGCTGTTCGGCGTCTACTGAAGCAAACGGAGCACACAACATGGCAGTCAACTACGGCTCCAAGCGCATCGTCACCGGCGCGCACTACGGCACCCGCGACTGGCTCGCGCAGCGCGTCACCGCCGCCCTGATGGCGGTCTTCACCCTCGCCGTGCTGGTGCAGGTGATCTTCACCCGCGGTCCCCTGGACTACGTCAAGTGGGCCGGCATCTACGCGAGCCAGCCGATGAAGATGCTGACCTTCGCCACCATCGTCGGCCTGCTGTACCACGTGTGGGTCGGCATGCGCGACGTGCTCATGGACTATGTCAAGCCCGTGGGCGTTCGCCTGGTGCTGCAGATCCTGGTCATCGTGTGGCTGGTCGGCTGCGCGGGCTGGGCGATCCAGGTCCTCTGGCGGGTTTGAGAAGAAACAACATGAGCTACACCACCAGCAACATCACCACCCGCAAGTTCGACGTCGTCATCGTCGGCGCCGGCGGCTCCGGCATGCGCGCCTCGCTCCAGCTCTCGCTGGCCGGCCTGAACGTCGCCGTGCTCTCCAAGGTCTTCCCGACCCGCTCGCACACCGTGGCCGCCCAGGGCGGCATCGGCGCGTCGCTGGGCAACATGTCGGAAGACAACTGGCACTACCACTTCTACGATACCGTCAAGGGCTCCGACTGGCTCGGCGACCAGGACGCGATCGAGTTCATGTGCCGTGAAGCGCCGAAGGTCGTCTACGAGCTCGAGCACTTCGGCATGCCCTTCGACCGCAACCCGGACGGCACGATCTACCAGCGCCCGTTCGGCGGCCACACCGCCAACTACGGCGAGAAGCCGGTGCAGCGCGCCTGCGCCGCGGCCGACCGCACCGGCCACGCCATGCTGCACACGCTGTACCAGCAGAACGTCAAGGCCAAGACCAGCTTCTTCGTCGAGTGGATGGCGCTGGACCTGGTGCGTGACGCCGAAGGCGACGTGGTCGGCGTGACCGCCCTCGAGATGGAAACCGGCGACCTGCACGTGCTGCACGCCAAGACCGTGCTGCTGGCCACCGGCGGCGCCGGCCGCATCTTCCAGGCTTCCACCAACGCCTTCATCAACACCGGCGACGGCCTGGGCATGGCGGCGCGCGCCGGCATCCCGCTGGAAGACATGGAGTTCTGGCAGTTCCACCCGACCGGCGTGGCCGGCGCCGGCGTGCTGCTGACAGAAGGCTGCCGCGGCGAAGGCGCGATCCTGCTGAACAGCAACGGCGAGCGCTTCATGGAGCGCTATGCCCCCACGCTGAAGGACCTGGCGCCGCGCGACTTCGTCTCCCGCTCGATGGACCAGGAGATCAAGGAAGGGCGCGGCTGCGGCCCCAACAAGGACTACGTGCTGCTCAAGCTCGACCACCTGGGCGCCGACACCATCCACAAGCGCCTGCCCTCGGTGTACGAGATCGGCGTGAACTTCGCCAACGTCGACATCACCCGCGAGCCGATCCCGGTCGTGCCCACCATCCACTACCAGATGGGCGGCATCCCGACCAACATCCACGGCCAGGTGGTGGCGCAGCAGAACGGCAGCGACAACGACCCGGTCAACGGGCTGTACGCGGTGGGCGAATGCTCCTGCGTCAGCGTGCACGGCGCCAACCGCCTGGGCACCAACTCGCTGCTGGACCTGCTGGTCTTCGGCAAGGCCGCCGGCAACCACATCGTCGAATTCGCCAGCAAGACCAAGTCGCACAAGCCGCTGCCGGCCAATCCCGCCGCGCAGACGCTGGAGCGCCTGAATCGCCTGGACAACACCTCCTCCGGCGAGTACTCGCAGGACGTGGCCAACGACATCCGCTCGGCCATGCAGGCGCACGCGGGCGTGTTCCGCACCCAGGCCAGCATGGACGAAGGCGTGCGCAAGATCGCCGCCATCCGCGGCCGCGTGAACGCCATCGAGCTGAAGGACAAGTCGCGCGTGTTCAACACGGCCCGCGTGGAAGCGCTGGAAGTCGAGAACCTGATCGAGGCCGCGCAGGCGACCATCGAGTCGGCCGCCGCCCGCAAGGAATGCCGCGGCGCCCACACGGTGAACGACTACGAGCGTCCCGCCGACGACCCGAAGACGCCGCTGGGCCGCAACGACGCCGAGTGGATGAAGCATTCGCTGTGGTACAGCGAAGGCAACCGCCTGGCCTACAAGCCGGTCAGGCTGAAGCCGCTGACGGTGGACTCGGTCCCGCCCAAGGTGCGGACGTTCTGATTACGTACTTCTGCTGACTTCGACTGCGCCTAGATTCATAGATACGGACACCAAATGCAAAAACGCACCTTCCACATCTACCGCTACGACCCGGACAAGGACGCCAAGCCGTACATGCAGACGGTGGAGATCGAGCTGGAAGGCAACGAGCGCATGCTGCTCGACGCCCTGATGAAGCTCAAGCAGCAGGACCCGACGATCTCCTTCCGGCGCTCCTGCCGCGAAGGCGTCTGCGGCTCCGACGCGATGAACATCAACGGCAAGAACGGCCTGGCCTGCCTGACCAACCTGCGCGCGCTGGGCGACAAGCCGATCACGCTCAAGCCGCTGCCGGGCCTGCCGGTCGTGCGCGACCTGATCGTCGACATGACGCAGTTCTTCAAGCAGTACCACTCGATCAAGCCCTACCTGGTCAACGAGCAGATCCCGCCCGAGAAGGAGCGCCTGCAGTCGCCCGAGGAGCGCGAGGAGCTCAACGGCCTGTACGAGTGCATCCTGTGCGCGAGCTGCTCCACCAGCTGCCCCAGCTTCTGGTGGAACCCGGACAAGTTCGTCGGCCCCGCCGGCCTGCTGCAGGCCTACCGCTTCATCGCCGACAGCCGCGACGAAGCCACCGCCGAACGCCTGGACAACCTGGAAGACCCGTACCGCCTGTTCCGCTGCCACACCATCATGAACTGCGTGGACGTGTGCCCGAAGGGACTGAACCCGACGATGGCCATCGGCAAGATCAAGGAATTGATGGTCCGCCGGGCCGTCTGAAGAAGAAAGAAATGGAAGCGCTGCTCGACGAACGGGGTCTCAGCAAGCTGCGCTGGCGCTGCCGGCGCGGCTTGCTGGAAAATGACCTCTTCATCGAGCGGTTCTTCGACCGACACGCCGCGAGCCTGACCGTGAAGCAGGCCGAGGCGCTGGGCGCATTGATGGACCTGGCCGACAACGACCTGCTGGACCTGCTGCTGCGGCGCAAGGAACCGGCGGGCGAACTGGCCGGGGACGAGGTGAGGAAAGTGCTGGAGATGCTGCGCGTGCCCGCGGCCGCATCATCGCCGGTTGTTGGGCATTGAATTTACAGGAACGAAACCATGAAACTCGCTGACAACAAGGCCACGCTGTCCTTCAGCAACGGCAGCCCCAGCGTCGAAATGCCGGTCTACCACGGCACCATCGGCCCCGACGTGATCGACATCCGCAAGCTGTACGCACAGACCGGCATGTTCACGTACGACCCCGGCTTCATGTCCACGGCTTCCTGCCAGTCCGCCATCACCTACATCGACGGCGACAAGGGCGAGCTACTGTACCGCGGCTACCCCATCGAGCAGCTCGCCACCAACTGCGACTACCTCGAAACCTGCTACCTGCTGCTGTACGGCGAGCTGCCGAACGAAACCCAGAAGACCGACTTCGTCTCGCGCGTGACCAACCACACCATGGTCAACGAGCAGATGCAGTTCTTCCTGCGCGGCTTCCGCCGCGACGCGCACCCGATGGCCGTGATGACGGGCCTGGTCGGCGCGCTGTCGGCCTTCTATCACGACAGCACGGACATCAACAATCCCGAGCACCGCGAGATCTCCGCGATCCGCCTGATCGCGAAGATGCCGACGCTGGTGTCCATGGCGTACAAGTACACCATCGGCCAGCCCTACATCTACCCGAAGAACTCGCTGAACTACACGTCGAACTTCATGCGCATGATGTTCGCCACGCCCTGCGAGGACTACGAGCCCAACGACGTGCTGGTGCGCGCCATGGACCGCATCTTCATCCTGCACGCCGACCACGAGCAGAACGCCTCCACCTCCACGGTGCGCCTGTGCGGCTCGTCGGGCACCAACCCGTTCGCGGCGATCGCGGCCGGCGTGGCCTGCCTGTGGGGCCCGGCGCACGGCGGCGCCAACGAAGCGGCGCTGAACATGCTGGAAGACATCCAGAAGATGGGCGGCGCAGCCAAGATCGGCGAGTTCGTCTCCAAGGTCAAGGACAAGAACAGCGGCATCAAGCTGATGGGCTTCGGCCACCGCGTGTACAAGAACTACGACCCGCGCGCCAAGCTGATGCGCGAGACCTGCCACGAAGTGCTGAACGAACTGGGCCTGCACAACGACCCGCTGTTCAAGCTGGCCATGGCCCTGGAGAAGGTGGCGCTGGAAGACGAATACTTCGTGTCGCGCAAGCTGTACCCGAACGTCGACTTCTACTCCGGCATCGTGCAGCGCGCGATCGGCATCCCGGTCTCGCTGTTCACGGCCATCTTCGCGCTGGCCCGCACGGTCGGCTGGATCGCCCAGCTGAACGAGATGATCGGCGACCCCGAGTACAAGATCGGCCGCCCGCGCCAGCTGTTCACCGGCGCGACCAAGCGCGACGTGAAGCCGATCGCGCAGCGCTGATCGCCAACCTGGTCATTGCGGACTTGATCCGCAATCCGGAAGGCCCGCCTCGGCGGGCCTTTTTCATTTCGCCTCGTACTTCGGCTTGCCCTGCGTGCCCACCTGCAGGTAATTCACCACGCCCATCACGTCGTCGACCAGCAGCACCGCCTTCTCCATCTGCTCGGCCTGCTCCTTCGTCCGCACGCATCCCATCAGGGTCACCAGGCGCCGCTCGCCCAACACCCACACGCTGGTGTCGTCGAAGCGTCCGTCCATGCGCAGGTACTGCTGCACGCGCGGGATGATTTCCTTGTCGTAGAGATACGAATTGGGCAGGCGGCAGCGGCCGACGCGGTAGCAGCTGGTGCCGTGCTGCGCGCGCACGTGCGCCTCCTTGCGGACCTCCTCCTCGGTGTAACCCGGCCCGCGCGGCACCGGGCAGGCCGGGATTGCCTGCGTCACCGGCAGGAAAGGATCGTCGAAGGCATTCCTGCGTTCCTCGGCCTGGGCGGCAAACACGAGGCCGAGCAACAGGACGGCGGCACGAAGCATGGAATCTCCCGGCTGGCAGGGCCGCCATCGCGGATGGCGATGGCCAAAGCCTTACTTTACTGAGAAAATTGCGACTTGGCATCTCCCACGGCGATGCCGCAAGCCATGCAACCCTCCGAACGCTCCTTCGCCCGCCGGATCGACCTCACCTCGCTGCAGCTGTTCGTGGCCGTCTGCGAGCTGGGCTCCATCGGCCGCGCCGCGGAGCGCGAGTTCATTGCCGCCTCCGCCGTCAGCAAGCGCCTCTCGGACCTGGAGGCGACGCTGCAGACGCCGCTGCTGTACCGCCACACGCGCGGCGTGAACCTCACGCCGGCCGGCGAAAGCCTCTTGCACCACGCGCGCTCGGTGCTCTTCTCGCTGGAGAAGATGCAGGCGGAGCTGTCCGAATACGCCGAAGGCGTGCGCGGCCACGTCCGGATCCACGCCAACATCTCCGCCATCGTGCAGTTCCTGCCGGAAGACCTGGGCGACTTCACCCGCGAGCATCCGCAGGTCAAGATCGACCTCGAGGAGCACCTCAGCACGGAGGTGGTGCGCGCGGTGCAGGAAGGCGCGGCCGACATCGGCATCTGCAATGCCGGCGTCGCCGCCGGCCACGCACTGCAGACGCTGCCCTACCGGCAAGACGAGCTGGTGCTGATCGTGCCGCGCGGCCACGCGCTGGCGCAGCGCGCCTCGGTCGCCTTCGAGGACACGCTGGACCTGGACCATGTCGGCCTGCATTCCAACAGCTCGATCTACCTGGCCATGCGCGAAGCGGCCGCCGCCGCGGGCCGCACGATCCGCCTGCGCATCCACGTCACCGGCCTCGACGCCATGTGCCGCATGATCGACAACGGCCTCGGCGTGGGCGTGATGCCGCGCCGCGCCTTCCTGTTGATGCACGGCGTGGGCGCGCTCGAGTGCGTGCGCCTGACCAATCCGTGGGCGACGCGCAACATCGACCTGGTCGCCCGCGATTTCTCCACCCTCCCCCTCACCGCCCGGCTGCTGGTCGACCACCTGCGGGCGCGCGCCGCCGGGCCTGCCACGTCGCGTAACAAGGCCCTGGCGGCCGCTGCATAGAATCCATCCAAGGAAGAACCATGGGACGCACCCTCTACGACAAGATCTGGGACGAGCACGTCATCCACACCGAGGACGACGGCACCTCCATCCTGTACATCGACCGCCACCTGGTGCACGAAGTCACCAGCCCGCAGGCCTTCGAGGGCCTGCGCGAAGCCGGTCGCAAGGTCTGGCGCATCAGCTCCGTGGTGGCCACCGCCGACCACAACACGCCCACCACCGGCTGGGAGCGCGGCTACGACGGCATCGAGGACCCGATCTCCAAGGAGCAGGTCACCACGCTGGACAAGAACATCGCGGAGTTCGGCTCGGCCGCCTACTTCCCCTTCCTGTCGAAGCAGCAGGGCATCGTGCACGTGATCGGCCCGGAGTCCGGCGCCACCCTGCCCGGCATGACGGTGGTCTGCGGCGACTCGCACACCTCCACGCACGGCGCCTTCGGCGCGCTGGCGCACGGCATCGGCACCTCGGAAGTCGAGCACGTGCTGGCCACGCAGACGCTGCTGGCGAAGAAGGCGAAGAACCTGCTGGTGCAGGTGGACGGCAAGCTCGCCCCCGGCATCACGGCCAAGGACATCGTGCTGGCCATCATCGGCAAGATCGGCACGGCCGGCGGCACCGGCTACACGATCGAGTTCGCCGGCTCGGCCATCCGCTCCCTCAGCATGGAAGGCCGCATGACGGTGTGCAACATGGCGATCGAGGCCGGCGCGCGCGCGGGCCTGGTCGGCGTGGACGAGAAGACCATCGCCTACGTGAAGGGCCGCCCGCTCGCGCCCACCGGCGTCGAATGGGACCAGGCTGTCGCCTACTGGCGTACCCTGCAGTCCGACCCGGACGCGAAGTTCGACACCGTGGTCAAGCTCGATGCGAGCGAGATCCAGCCGCAGGTCACCTGGGGCACCTCGCCCGAGATGGTGACCGGCATCGACGGCCGCGTGCCCGACCCGGACAAGGAGAAGGACGCGAACAAGCGCGGCGCCATCGAGCGCGCGCTGACCTACATGGGCCTGCAGCCCGGCAAGCCGATGAACGACGTGTTCATCGACAAGGTGTTCATCGGCTCCTGCACCAACAGCCGCATCGAGGACATGCGCGAGGCCGCCGCCGTGGTCAAGCGCCTGGGCCGCAAGGTGGCGCCCAACGTCAAGCTGGCGATGGTGGTGCCGGGCTCGGGCGTGGTGAAGGAACAGGCCGAGCGCGAAGGCCTGGACAAGATCTTCGAGGCCGCCGGCTTCGAATGGCGCGAGCCGGGCTGCTCCATGTGCCTGGCGATGAACGCCGACCGGCTGGAGCCGGGCGAGCGCTGCGCCTCCACCAGCAACCGCAACTTCGAGGGCCGGCAGGGAGCCGGCGGCCGTACGCACCTCGTCAGCCCCGCGATGGCAGCCGCCGCCGCGGTGCACGGCCATTTCGTCGACATCCGTCAATTCTCCTAGGAGCTTTCCATGAAAAAAGTCGTTGTGCTGCTCGCCGTTGCTTTCGTTCTCGCTGGCTGCAACACCGTCCGCGGTTTCGGCCAGGACGTGCAGAAGGTGGGAGAGAAGATGGAAGAGAAGGCGAAGAAGTGATGGACAAGTTCGTCGTCCACAAAGGGCTGGTCGCGCCGATCGACCGTGAAAACGTCGACACCGACGCCATCATCCCCAAGCAGTTCCTGAAGTCGATCCGCAAGACCGGCTTCGGCATCAACCTGTTCGACGAGTGGCGCTATCTTGACCACGGCGAGCCCGGGCAGGACCCGGCCAGCCGCAAGCCGAACCCGGACTTCGTGCTGAACCAGCCGCGCTACAAGGGCGCGTCGGTGCTGATCGCCCGCAAGAACTTCGGCTGCGGCTCCTCGCGCGAGCATGCGCCCTGGGCGCTGCAGCAATACGGCTTCCGCGCGCTCATCGCGCCCAGCTTCGCCGACATCTTCTTCAACAACTGCTTCAAGAACGGCATCCTGCCGATCGTGCTGCCAGAGTCCGTGGTGGCCAAGCTGTTCGACGACGTCGCCGCCTTCCCGGGCTACGAGCTCACCGTGGACCTGCCGCGCCAGGTGGTCGTCAAGCCGCAGGGCGAGGAGATCCCGTTCGAGGTGCAGGCCTTCCGCAAGTACTGCCTGCTGAACGGCTTCGACGACATCGGCCTCACGCTGCGCCAGTCCGACAAGATCAAGGCCTACGAAGCCGAGCGCCTGGCCACCAAGCCCTGGCTCGCGCACACGCTGACCGCCCAACGCTGAACCTGGAACGACCATGAAGATCGCAGTGCTGCCGGGCGATGGCATCGGCACCGAAATCGTCGCCGAGGCCGTCAAGGTCCTCAAGGTCCTCGACCTGCCGATGGAACTGGAGACCGCCGACGTCGGCGGCGTGGCCTACGACAAGCATGGCCACCCTCTGCCGGAAGCCACGTTGAAGCTCGCCAAGGAAGCCGACGCCATCCTGTTCGGTGCCGTCGGCGACTGGAAGTACGACAAGCTGGAGCGCCAGTTCCGCCCCGAGCAGGCGATCCTGGGCCTGCGCAAGAACCTCGGCCTGTTCGCCAACTTCCGCCCCGCGATCTGCTACGAACAGCTGACCCACGCCTCCAGCCTCAAGCCGGAGCTGGTGTCGGGCCTGGACATCCTGATCATCCGCGAGCTCACCGGCGACATCTATTTCGGCCAGCCGCGCGGCCGCCGCACCGCCCCGGACGGCAACTTCCCCGGCGCCGAGGAAGCCTTCGACACCATGCGCTACACGCGCCCGGAGATCGAGCGCATCGCCCACGTCGCCTTCCAGGCCGCCCGCAAGCGCAGCAAGAAGGTGACTTCGGTCGACAAGGCCAACGTGCTGGAGACCTTCCAGTTCTGGAAGGACGTGGTCACCGAGGTGGGCCAGCAGTACCCGGACGTGAAGCTGGACCACATGTACGTGGACAACGCGGCCATGCAGCTGGTGAAGCAGCCCAAGTCCTTCGACGTGGTGGTCACCGGCAACATGTTCGGGGACATCCTGTCCGACGAGGCGGCGATGCTGACCGGCTCCATCGGCATGCTGCCCTCCGGCAGCATGAATGCGACCAACCAAGGCCTGTACGAACCGTCCCACGGCAGCGCGCCCGACATCGCCGGCAAGGGCGTGGCGAATCCTTTGGCTACAATATTGTCTGCCGCCATGATGCTCCGTTTCTCCCTCAACCAGCCCCAAGCCGCCGACCGGATCGAGTCCGCGGTGAAGGACGTGCTGTCGCAGGGCCTGCGGACGGCGGACATCCACTCCGACGGCACCCGCAAGGTCGGCACCCGCGAAATGGGCGACGCGGTCGTGGCCTCGATCACCAAGAAGACGATTACCAAGAGCTAGCAAGCTCCGGTTCGTCACGCGCCCTCCCCGGCCCAGACGAGCCGGGGAACCCAGATTCAAAACCTGAAAGGCGCGCACCGATGAAACTCTCGAACGGACAACAACCGCTGGTCGGCCTCGTCGGCTGGCGCGGCATGGTCGGCTCGGTCCTGATGGACCGCATGCAGGCCGAAGGCGACTTCGGCCTGATCGAGCCGGTCTTCTTCTCCACTTCCAACGCCGGCGGCAAGGCCCCGGCCCAGGCGAAGAACGAGAAGGCCCTCAAGGACGCCTTCGACATCGAGGCACTGAAGAAGTGCGACATCGTCATCACGGCCCAGGGCGGCGACTACACCACCGAAGTCTTCCCCAAGCTGCGCGCCGCCGGCTGGACCGGCCACTGGATCGATGCCGCGTCCACGCTGCGGATGAAGGACGACGCGGTCATCATCCTCGACCCGGTCAACCTGCCGGTCATCAAGAACGCCCTCTCCAAGGGCGGCAAGAACTGGATCGGCGGCAACTGCACCGTCAGCTGCATGCTGATGGGCATGGGCGCCCTCTACAAGGCCGGCCTGGTCGAGTGGATGACCAGCATGACCTACCAGGCGGCCTCCGGCGGCGGCGCCCAGCACATGCGCGAGCTGCTCACGCAGTTCGGCACGCTGAACGCCGAAGTGCGTCCGCTGCTCGATGACCCGAAGTCGGCCATCCTGGAGATCGACCGCAAGATCCTGGGACGCCAGCAGTCCATGTCCGGCGACGAGACCGCCAACTTCGGCGTGCCGCTGGGCGGCTCGCTGATCCCCTGGATCGACAAGGACCTGGGCGACGGCATGTCCAAGGAAGAATGGAAGGCCGGCGCCGAGACCAACAAGATCCTGGGCCAGGGCGCGGGCTTCGGCACCGCCGCCGTGCCGGTCGACGGCTTCTGCGTGCGCATCGGCGCGATGCGCTGCCACTCGCAAGCGCTCACCTTCAAGCTGAAGAAGGACGTGCCCCTGGCGGACATCGAAGCCATGATCGCCGCCGACAACCAGTGGGTGCAGGTCGTTCCGAACACGCGCGAGGCCACGCTGCAAGGCCTGACGCCCGTGGCCGTGACCGGCACGCTGGGCATTCCGGTGGGCCGCCTGCGCAAGCTGGCCATGGGACCGGAGTACCTGGGCGCCTTCACCATCGGCGACCAGCTGCTGTGGGGCGCCGCGGAGCCGCTGCGGCGCATGCTGCGCATCCTGCTGGAGGCTTGAGGGTCTGTATCTCGACGTTACGGCGCGTTGTTGCCTGCCAACACGCCGTACGTCAGTACAGGGTGTCAAAGCGTCGCGCGGACGTTAAGAGGTGTCTCAGCTTGTCAGTCTAAGACATTGATGCTATGGTCCTTTTTCGAATTTAAGCCTCGAGGCGATGGGCCGCATGAAGAGAAAAAGACTGCCTCCAGATCGAGCAGTGGGGACGCCAACAACGATGAGCAAGCCGAAGGTTCGGCTTTCTGCGCTGGCGCTCGCGGCGGCAGTAACCCTGGGTTTCGCCACGCCCGACGCCCTGGCCCTGGCCCTGGGCCGCGTCAGTGTGCAGTCCGCGCTGGGTGAACCGCTCCGCGCCGACATCGACGTTCCCGAGATCACCCCGGAGGAAGTGTCCTCCCTGCGCGCCAACATCGCGCCGCCCGCCGTCTTCCAGGCCGCGGGCATGGAAGTCAGCCCCGCCCTGCAAGGCGTGAACATCACGCTGCAGCGCCGTCCCAACGGCACCTATTTCCTGCGCCTGAGCAGCGACAAGCCGGTCAGCGATCCCTTCGTCGACGTGATCCTCGAGGCCAGCTGGGCGTCGGGCCGCCTGCAGCGCGATTTCACGCTGCTGTTCGATCCGCCGAACCTGCGTCCCGGCAACCAGGCGCCGCTGTCGGCGCAGGTCACGCCCGCGCCCGCCGCACCGGCGCGCGCTCCCGCGCCTTCCGCCGGCACGCCGGCTCCCGCACCTGCCGCGCGTCCCGCACCTGCCCCCGCACCGGCACCTGCCGCCCGGGCCGCGGCGCCCACGCCGGCGCCCGCTCCGCGCGTGCCCAGCACCGCTTCCTCTTCGGAAGGCGGCGACGGCAAGAAGGTCACCGTGCAGCCGGGCGACACCGCCGGCAAGATCGCCGGCGCCAACAAGCCGGCCAGCATTTCGCTGGACCAGATGCTGGTGGCGCTGCTGCGCGCCAATCCGGATGCCTTCGTCGACGGCAACGTCAACCGCCTCAAGGCCGGCGCCGTGCTGGACGTGCCCAGCGCCGAGTCCGCGAGCCAGGTGGCGCCCGACGACGCGAAGCAGACGCTCGTGGCGCAAAGCCGCGACTTCAACGAGTTCCGCCGCCGCCTCGCCGAAGGCGTGCCCACGGCGCGTGCGCCGGGCGCCGAACGCCAGGTCAGCGGCCGCGTGAAGGCACAGGTCGAAGACAAGAAGGCCGGCGCCGCGACGCCCGACAAGCTGACCCTGTCCAAGGGCGCCGTCCAGGGCAAGAGCAATGCCGACGCGCTGGCGAAGGAACGCGCCGCCAAGGATGCGGCCAATCGCGTCGCCGAACTGAACAAGAACATCGCGGACCTGAACCGCCTGAGCGGCGCCACGCCCGGCGCTGCCGCGGGCACCGGCGCCAAGCCCGGCGCCGGCGTGAGCACGCCGCCCGGCATCACCGCCCCGCCTGGTGCGCGTCCTGCCTCGGCCACCGCTCCCGCACCGACGATGTCGCCGGCCGCGGCGACGAAACCGGCTTCGGCGGCCGCCGCGGCTGCAGTTGCCGCCGCCCCGCGCGCGTCCGCACCGGCCCCGACGCCTGCGCCCACCCCGGCGCCGACGCCCGCTCCGACCCCGGCACCCACGCCGGCGCCGACGCCCGCGCCTACCCCGGCACCGACGCCCGCGCCCACGCCGGCTCCGACGCCGGCCCCGACGCCCGCGCCCACCCCGGCTCCGGCCCCGGTGGCTGCCGTGGCGCCCGTGACGCCCGCGTCCGCGACTCCCGCCGCCAGCGCGCGCGCTCCGGCCCGTCCGGCCAGCGCCCCCGTCGCCGCCAAGAAGCCCGCCGCCGAGCCCAGCGTGCTCGACGACCTGCTGGAGAACCCGCTGGTCCCCGCCCTCGGCGTCGGCCTGCTGGCCGTCCTGCTGGGCCTGGGCTTCTACAAGATGCGCCAGAAGCGCAAGACCGCCGCGGTGGACAGCTCGTTCCTCGAAAGCCGCCTGCAGCCCGATTCCTTCTTCGGCGCCAGCGGCGGCCAGCGCATCGACACGGCCGAGACCAACAACCCGACCGGCTCCTCGATGGTCTATTCGCCCAGCCAGCTCGATGCGGCCGGCGACGTCGATCCGGTGGCCGAAGCGGACGTGTACCTGGCCTATGGCCGCGACCTGCAGGCCGAGGAAATCCTCAAGGAAGCGCTGCGCATCAACCCGCAACGCGTTGCCATCCACGCCAAGTTGCTGGAGATCTACGCCAAGCGGCGCGACGTGAAGGCCTTCGAGATGGTGGCCGCCGAGGCCTACAACCTCACGCACGGCTCCGGCCCGGAGTGGGAACACATCTGCGAACTGGGCCGCGAGCTGGACGCGTCCAATCCGATGTACCGCTCCGGCGGCCAGCCGGGCGACGACTCCGCCGCTGCAGCCGCCGCGGCTGCGGCCACCAGCCATGGCAGCACGGTCGCCTTTGCCGCGCCGGCCGGTGGGGCCGCTGCCGCAGCCGCCGCCCCCGATCTCGACCTGGACCTGGACTTCTCGCTGGGCGACGAGCCGGACACGGCGCCGCCTGCACCGGCACCCGCGCGTGCCGCCAAGGCTGCGCCCGCTCCCGCGCCGACGGCCGCCCCGATCGCGCCGCTGGACATGGAGTTCTCGCTGCCGCCGGCTCCGGCCGCGGCCATGCCCGACCTCGACCTGCCGCCGGTGGCCGCCGCCGCGCCCGTGCGCCTCGACGCGCCGGACATGACGCTGGACTCCAACAGCATCAACTTCGACGTGTCGCCGTCCCCGGCACCCGCGCCCAAGGCCGCTCCGGCCCCGACGCCGGCGCCCAGCAACAGCGGCATGATGGAGTTCGACCTGGGCGGCCTGTCGCTCGACCTGCCCGGCAGCGCGCCCGCACCGGCGCCGGCTCCCGCTCCTGCGGCTGCCGCACCCAAGGCTGCACCGGCCCCGGCGCCCGCGCTCGACCCGGATGCGACCCTGGTCGGCGGCGGCCTGAGCCTGGCCGGTGGCGGCACCGCCGACGACGGTCCGCTGGCCACCAAGCTGGCGCTGGCCGAAGAGTTCAACGCCATCGGCGACGCCGACGGCGCCCGCAGCCTGGCGGAAGAAGTGCTTGCCGAGGCCTCGGGTGACCTGAAGTCGCGCGCGCAGCGGCTCCTGGCCGAGATCGGCTAAGGGCGCGTGGGAAAGGCGCCCATGCGCTGGGCGCTCGGCGTCTCCTACAACGGACAAGCCTACGACGGCTGGCAGAGCCAGCCGTCGGGCCGCACCGTGCAGGACCACCTCGAAGCGGCGCTCGCCCGCTTCGCCGCCACTCCCATCAACACCTTGTGCGCCGGCCGCACCGATGCCGGCGTGCATGGCCTCAACCAGGTCGTGCATTTCGACACCGAGGTCGAGCGCGCCGAATTCTCCTGGGTGCGCGGCACCAACACCTTCCTGCCGCCGGACATCGCCGTGCAGTGGGCGAAAACCGTGCCCGACGCCTTCCACGCACGCGCCAGCGCCCGCGCGCGGCGCTATGCGTACGTGCTGCTGGAGTCGCCGGTGCGCCCCAGCGTCGAGGCGGGCCGGGTCGGCTGGGTCTTCCGCCCGCTGGACCTCCAGGCGATGCAGCAGGCCGCCGCGCACCTGGTCGGCGAGCACGACTTCACTTCCTTCCGCGCCTCCGGCTGCCAGTCGCGCACACCGGTGAAGACGCTGCAGCCGGTGGCGATCACGCGCCGCGGCCCTTACTGGCGCTTCGAGTTCGAGGCCAACGCCTTCCTGCACCACATGATCCGCAACCTCATGGGCTGCCTGCTGGTGGTGGGCCAGGGCCTGCAGCCGCCCGGCTGGATGCGCGAGGTGCTGGAAGCGAAGAGCCGCGACGCCGCCGCCCCCACTTTCTCGCCCGACGGCCTCTATTTCCTGGGCCCGGTGTATGAAGACCACTGGGGCTTCCCCAGCGAAGTGCCTGCGTATCATTGGCTGCCATGAGCCCGCACGGCCGCCCGAAGGGCGAACTACCACAGCCGCAAGGCGGAGGTTTCCTGTGACCGCCGAACCCCGCACGCGCATCAAGATCTGCGGCCTCACCCGTGAGCAGGACGTGGACGCCGCCGTCGAGGCCGGTGCCGACGCCGTCGGCTTCGTGCTCTATGCGAAGAGCCCGCGCCACGTGAGCGCGGACCGCGCCGCCGAACTGGCGCGCCGGCTGCCGCCCTTCGTCACGCCCGTGCTCCTGTCGGTCAACGCGCCCGCCGCGGAACTGCTGGCCGCCTGCGCGCGCATTCCCAACGCGCTGCTGCAGTTCCACGGCGACGAGACCCCGCAGCAGTGCGACGCCCTGGGCCGGCCCTACCTGCGCGCCGCCCGGGTGCCGCTCGACGAGGCCACGCCCTTCGACTTGCTAAAATTCGCTTCCGACTTCGCAAACGCCCAGGCCGTGCTGCTCGACGCCCACGTCGAAGGCTACGGCGGGGGCGGCAAGGCATTCCATTGGTCACGTCTTCCACCAAGCGTCAGCTGTCACGCCGTTTTGTCTGGTGGGCTCACACCTGCAAACGTGGGCGATGGCATCCTGCAAGTACGGCCGCGGTTCCGTTCGCTGGCCGTTGATGTGAGTTCCGGGGTCGAAGCGTCCACTACCGAAGGGGTTCCCCTGAAGGGCGTGAAGGACCCGGCAAAGATCCATCAGTTCGTCGCGGCCGTGCGTGCCGCCGACGTGCTTCTTGCAAGGCCTTCCGATGTCCTCCTATAGCCAACCCGACGCCACCGGCCACTTCGGCAATTACGGCGGCTCCTTCGTCAGCGAGACGCTGACCCACGCGATCAGCGAGCTGCGCGACGCCTACGCGAAGTACCAGCACGACCCCGAGTTCAAGCGCGAATTCGAGTACGAGCTGAAGCACTTCGTCGGCCGGCCCTCGCCGGTCTACCACGCCGAGCGCATGAGCCGCGAACAGGGCGGCGCGCAGATCTACCTCAAGCGCGAAGACCTGAACCACACCGGCGCGCACAAGATCAACAACGTGATCGGCCAGGCGATGCTGGCGCGCCGCATGGGCAAGCCGCGCGTGATCGCCGAGACCGGCGCGGGCCAGCACGGCGTGGCCACCGCCACCATCTGCGCCCGCTACGGCCTGGAGTGCGTGGTGTACATGGGCAGCAACGACGTGCAGCGGCAAAGCCCCAACGTCTATCGCATGAACCTGCTGGGCGCCCGCGTGGTGCCGGTGGAGTCCGGCAGCAAGACGCTGAAGGACGCGCTGAACGAGGCAATGCGCGACTGGGTCACCAACGTCGAGAACACCTTCTACATCATCGGCACCGTGGCGGGCCCGCATCCCTACCCGATGATGGTGCGCGACTTCCAGAGCGTGATCGGCAACGAGTGCCTCGAACAGATGCCCGCCATGGCGGGCCGCCAGCCCGATGCCGTGATCGCCTGCGTCGGCGGCGGCAGCAATGCCATGGGCATCTTCCACCCTTACATCCCCTACGAGAAGACGCGCCTGATCGGCGTGGAAGCGGCGGGCGAAGGGCTGGAAAGCGGCAAGCATTCGGCTTCGCTGCAGCGCGGCAGCCCCGGCGTGCTGCACGGCAACCGCACCTACATCCTGCAGGACGCCAACGGCCAGATCATCGAGACGCACAGCGTGAGCGCCGGCCTCGACTATCCGGGCGTCGGCCCCGAGCATGCGTGGCTCAAGGACATCGGCCGCGCCGAATACGTCGGCATCACGGACAAGGAGGCGCTGGACGCCTTCCACTACCTGTGCCGCACCGAGGGCATCATCCCGGCCCTGGAGTCCAGCCATGCGATTGCCTACGCGATGAAGCTGGCGAAGACCATGAAGCCCGAACAGTCGATCCTGGTCAACCTTTCGGGCCGCGGCGACAAGGACATCGGGACCGTCGCGGACCTGGCCGGCGTCGATTTCTACGACCGGCCTTCGATGCGCGGCCTCTCCCTGAAGGGCGGGCCCAAGTCATGAGCCGCATCGCCGCCACCTTCGCCAAGCTCGCGCAGCAGAAGCGCAAGGCCCTGATCCCGTACATCACGGCCGGCTTCCCCTATGCCGACATCACTCCGGAACTGATGCACGCGATGGTCGCGGCCGGCTCCGACGTGATCGAGCTGGGCGTGCCCTTCTCCGACCCCATGGCCGACGGCCCGGTGATCCAGAAGGCCGGTGAGAAGGCGCTGGCCTTCGGCGTCGGCCTGGCGCAGGTACTGGCCATGGTGAAGGAGTTCCGGGCCCGAGACAGCGCCACGCCGGTGGTGCTGATGGGCTACGCGAACCCGGTCGAGCGCTACGAGCTCACGCACGGCAAGTCCTCCTTCGCCCGCGATGCGGCCGCCGCCGGCGTCGACGGCGTGCTGGTGGTCGACTATCCGCCGGAGGAATGCGAGACCTTCGCCGCCGAACTGAAGCAGAACGGCCTGGACCTGATCTTCCTGCTGGCGCCGACCAGCACCGACCAGCGCATCCAGCAGGTTGCGCGGGTGGCGAGCGGCTACGTCTACTACGTGTCGCTCAAGGGCGTGACCGGCGCCGGCAACCTCGACACGGACGCCGTGGAAAAGGCCCTGCCGCCGATCCGCAAGCACGTGAAGATTCCCGTGGGGGTCGGTTTCGGCATCCGCGACGCGGCCACCGCCAAGGCCATCGGCAAGGTCGCCGACGCGGTCGTGATCGGCACCAAGGTGATCCAGGTCGTGGAAGAGTTGCCGCGGGAAAAGGTGCTGCCCGCCCTGTCGGATTTCCTACGGGAGATCCGGCGGGCGCTAGACGATAATTAGGGCTAAAGCCCAGGAGCCCCGATGAGCTGGTTAGAAAAACTGCTGCCGCCCAAGATCCAGCAAACCGACCCGAACGAACGCCGCAGCGTTCCGGAAGGCCTGTGGATCAAGTGCCCGAGCTGCGAGACGGTTCTCTACAAGACCGACCTGGAACAGAACCAGAACGTCTGCCCGACCTGCGGGCACCACCACCGCATCGGCGCCCGGGCGCGCCTGAACGCCTTCCTGGACCCGGAAGGCCGCTACGAGATCGGCCAGGAAGTGCTGCCGGTCGACGCCCTGAAGTTCCAGGACAGCCGCAAGTACCCGCAACGCCTGAAGGAAGCGCTGGAAAACACCGGCGAGACCGACGCGCTGATCGTCATGGGCGGCGCGGTGCACAGCATCAGCCTGGTGGCCGCGGCCTTCGAGTTCGACTTCATGGGCGGCTCCATGGGCAGCGTGGTCGGCGAGCGCTTCGTGCGCGGCGTCGAGACCGCCATCGAGCAGAAAGTGCCTTTCCTGTGCTTCACCGCCACCGGCGGCGCGCGCATGCAGGAAGGCCTGCTGTCCCTGATGCAGATGGCCAAGACCAATGCCGCGCTCACGCGCCTGGCGAAGAAGGGCCTGCCTTACATCAGCGTGCTGACCGACCCGACCATGGGCGGCGTCAGCGCCGGCTTCGCCTTCGTCGGCGACGTCGTGATCGCCGAACCCAAGGCGCTGATCGGCTTTGCCGGCCCGCGCGTGATCGAGTCGACGGTGCGCGTGACGCTGCCGGAAGGCTTCCAGCGCGCCGAGTTCCTGCAGACCAAGGGAGCGGTCGATTTCATCTGCGACCGGCGGGAACTGCGCAAGACGGTGGCGAACGTCCTCGCCATGCTGACGCGCCAGGCGGCCGACGCGGTCGAGTAAACAAAGCTTGTCATTGCGGGCTTGACCCGCAATCCATCTCCCGCGCCTGGCCGTGCACCGGGAGATGGATCCCGGCTCGCGGCCGGGATGACAGAGGGGGCGTTACCGCAACACCGCCTCCTGCACCCCCGCCAGCACGAACGTCGCGATCTGCAGCACCACCAGCAACGCCAGCGGCGACAGGTCGAAGCCCCCCACCAGCGGAATCAGCCTGCGGAAAGGCCGCAGCAGCGGGGCGCACAGGCGGTCGATGACGTCCACGATCGGCGAATCGGCCTGCACCCAGGACAGGATCGCGTAGACGATCACCAGGCCGATCATCCCCGACACCACCAGCCGCAGCAGCCCGAACAGCGCCAGCACCGGCACGATGCCCGGGTTCATGTGGCGCGCCAGCAGCCACAGCAGGCCGAACTGCGCCAGCTCGATCAGGTAGGCGGCCACCAGGCTGGACAGGTCGAACTTGCGCGTCTTGGGCAGCACCCGGCGCAGCGGCAGCACGATCCAGTCGGTCAGGGCGAAGACGAAACGCCCCACCGGGTTGCCGAAAGGGATGTGCTGGTACTGCATGTACAGGCGCAGCAGGCAGGCGCCGCCGAGCAGCCCGGCAATGACATCGAGCAGGAAGGATACGATTTGGAAGAGCATCGCCACACGATCAAAAGGTCGTGGGATGATAGCGGCAGCCATTGGAACCGCTGTGCCTGCCCTCCTGACCCTGCAGTCCCTGCCCCTCTTTCCGCTGAGCGCCGTCCTGTACCCGGACGGACTGCTGTCGCTGCGGGTGTTCGAGGTCCGCTACCTGGACATGATCGCCAAGTGCCGCAAGGCCGGCGCGCCGTTCGGCGTGGTTTCGCTCACGCAAGGCAGCGAGGTGCGCCAGCCGGGCAGCCAGGAAGCCTTTGCGCAGGTCGGCACGCTGGCGACCATCCACGACTTCGAGCAGCCCCAGCCCGGCCTGATGCTGGTGCGCGCCACGGGCGCCCAGCGCTTCCGCATCACGGGCAGCGAACAGCTCAAGCACGGCCTGTGGGTGGCCGACGTCGAACGCCTGGTGCCCGACATGGCGGTGCCGATTCCCGATGACCTGCAACCGACGGCCGACGCCCTGGAGCGCCTGATCCAGTCGCTGCAGCTGAAGGCCGACCAGCCGGGGCCCATGCCCTTGCTGCCGCCGTTCAAGCTGGGGGACTGCGGCTGGGTCGCCAACCGCTGGTGCGAGTTGCTGCCGCTGCCAGTGGCCCTGAAGCAGCGGCTGATGGAACTGGACAACCCGCTGGTGCGGCTGGAGCTGGTGAGCGACGTGCTCACGCGCACCGGCATCACGACCTGAGCTTCAGGGCGCTACCTGCGACTGGTACTCCGGCACATGTTGCCGCAACCACGCACGTAAGGCCTCCGCGCCCGGCTGCGCCCCGGCGTCGTCGATCCAGCGCACCACCTCCTCCACATCGGGCAAGGGCCCGCTCGTCTTGGCGATGCGCAGCTTGGCGTGCGGCGTCGGCTCGGTGGTCTCGTCGTCGGCCAGCAGTTCCTCGTAGAGCTTCTCGCCCGGCCGCAGGCCGCTGAAGGCGATCGGCACCTCCTGCTCGGTCTTGCCCGACAGGCGGATCAGCATGCGGGCCAGTTCGACGATCTTCACCGGTTCGCCCATGTCCAGCACGAAGATCTGGCCCGAGCGCCCCATCAGCCCCGCCTGCAGCACCAGCTGCGCCGCCTCGGGGATGGTCATGAAGTAGCGCACGATGTCCGGGTGCGTGACGGTCACCGGCCCGCCGCGCGCGATCTGCGCGGAGAAAAGCGGCACCACCGACCCGCTCGAGCCCAGCACGTTGCCGAAGCGCACGGAGACGAACTGCGTGCGCGGCTCGCGCAGCGCCACCGCCTGCACCAGCAATTCCGCCAAGCGCTTGCTCGCGCCCATCACGTTGGTCGGGTTCACCGCCTTGTCGGTGGAGATCATCACGAAGCGCCGCACGCCGCAGGCCGCCGCGGCGCGCGCCGCGTTCAGCGTGCCCAGCACGTTGGTGCGCAGCGCCTCGATCTCGTTGTGCTGCTCCATCAGCGGCACGTGCTTGTAGGCCGCGGCATGGAACACCACCGCCGGCTGGTGCCGCTGCAGGATCGCGCGCAGGCGCTCCGGCTCGCGCACGTTGGCCGTGTAGTAGGCCGCCTGCATCTGCGGATGCGCGCGGCGCAGTTCCTGTTCGAGCTGGTAGATGTTGTATTCGGAGACGTCGACGCAGACCAGGCGCCCGACGCCGAAGCGCGCCACCTGGCGGCACAGCTCGGAACCGATCGAGCCGCCGGCGCCGGTCACGACCACCACCTGTCCCGAGAAGAGTTCGGCGAGGCCCGCGACGTCCAGCGCCACCGGCGCGCGTCCGAGCAGGTCCTCGAGTTCGATCTTGCGCGGGCCGGAGCTTTCGGCCTGCAGCCACTGGTCGGGGCGCGGCAGCGTCAGCAGCGTGATGCGCGCATCGGCCGCAACCAGCAGCGCCTCGCGCCGCTCGCTGGCGCCCGGTGCGCTGGCCAACAGCGCGGTGTGGACGCCGGCCGCGGCGCACACGTCCTGCAGCTGCGCGATGGTGCCCAGCACGCGCACGTCCTGCAGCGAGCGCCCGCGTTCCTGCGCCAACGGCGACACGATGCCGACAGGCCGCCACTTCTGCGAGCCCTTGAGCGCGCGCAGCGCGCCCGCCGCGTCCTGCAGCGACCCGACGATCACCACCGGTTCGGCGCCCAGGCCGTGCAGCCGGCGTTCGGCCAGCGTGCGCCAGGCCGCGCGCGCCGCGCCCAGCAGCACGAGCGCCAGCAGCGGCTGCAGCAGCAGCACCGACCGCGGGAAGTTGGGGATGCGCAGCATCAGCACCGCCACGGCGGTGAGCACCGCGCCCAGCACGACGCCGCTGCCCAGTTGGCGCAATTCGGACAGGCCGATGAAGGTCCAGACCTGGCGGTCCACGCGCATCACCACCAGGCCGGCCGCCAGCCCCAGCACGCACCAGGGGCTGGCCTGCCAGGCCAGCAGCTCGAAGTCGTCCGGGATGTCGAGGTTGAAGCGCAGCCAGAACGCGCCCCACCAGGCCAGCAGGCCCAGTGCGAGGTCCAGCGCCAGGAGCGGCAGCGCCGTCCTAGGCCAGCGCATCACCCGGCGTCTCCGAACGGGCGAGCACGCGCCGCAGCTGGTCGATCACGCGCTCCTGCTGCGCCTCGCTCATGTTGGATCCCGAAGGCAGGCAGATGCCGGCTTCGAACAGGTGCGCGGAGACATCGTTGCCTTCCGCGTGGGCGAAATACGGCGCGCCGGCAAAGAGCGGCTGCAGGTGCATGGGCTTCCACACCGGCCGCCCCTCGATCGAATGGCGCTCGAGGCTGCGCAGCACGCGGTCGCGCCGCGCTTCGCCACCCGGCAAGGTGAAGCACGTGAGCCAGCGGGTCGAATGCATGCCGGCGGGCTCGGGCATCCACTGGATCTCGTCCAGGTCGGCCAGCGCTTCGCGGTAGGTCTCGAACACGGCACGGCGGCGCGCCACGCGCTGGTCGAGGACGCGCAGCTGGCCGCGGCCGATGCCGGCCAGCACGTTGCTCATGCGGTAGTTGAAGCCGACCTCGGTGTGTTCGTAGTGCGCTGCGGGTTCGCGCGCCTGTGTCGACAGCTTGCGCGCGCGGGCCACCAGGTCGGCGTCGTCGGCCACCAGCATGCCACCGCCGGAGGTCGTGATGATCTTGTTGCCGTTGAAGGAATAGATCGCCACTCGGCCGAAGCTGCCGCTCGCCCGGCCCTTGTAGCGCGCGCCCAGCGATTCGGCCGCGTCCTCCAGCATGGGCACGCCGTAGCGATCGCAGATCGGCTGCAGCGCGTCGATGTCGGCGCTCTGGCCGTACAGGTTGACCACGACCACGCAGCGCGGCAGGCGGTTCTCGCGCCTGGCCCAGGCGAAGGCGCGCTCCAGCGCCTGCGGCGACATGTTCCACGAGCCCGGCTCGGAGTCGATGAAGACCGGCTTGGCGCCGCAATAGAGGATGGGATTGCTGCTGCCCACGAAGGTGAGCGAGGAGCAGAACACCGTGTCGCCCGGCTGCACGCCCAGCAGCAGCAGGGCGAGGTGGATGGCCGCGGTGCCCGAACTGAGCGCCGCCGCGTGGCCGACGCCGGCATAGGTGGCCAGTTCGCGCTCGAAGCCGTCGACGTGCGGGCCCAGCGGCGCGATCCAGTTGGTGCGGAAAGCTTCCTCGACGAAGGCCGTCTCTTCCTCGCCCAGGTGCGGCGAGGACAGCCAGATGCGGTTGGACAGCTCGCGCCGCAGTACGACGTCCACCGGGCGACCTTGCGCGTCGACCACGGGGACGTGGTCGATCTCGTGCTTGTCCATCAATGCGACCGCGGCCGGCAGGCCCTGGTCTTCGCCGACCGTGAGCGGCTTGCCATGCGGGAGCACCGAGACGCGCTCGGTGGCCGCAACGTTGTTCAGCGCGGCGCGGCGCATGTCGCCATCGGTCAACATGCGCAGCAACCTGCCATCGGCGTCCACCACCAGCAGCGCACCGCGCGCGGTCTGGTTGAGGCGCTCGAGCGCGTCGTGCAGCGTGCAATCGGGCGCGATGCAGAGCGCACGGAATTCCTGCTCCTTCATCGCACCCTCCGTGCCGGCACGCCGGCATAGACGCCGGGTTCGAGGATGGGAGCGCGGACGACGGCCCCCGCGCCGAGCGTCACGCCGTCGCACACGCGCAGGCCCGGCAGCACGCTGGCGCCGGCGCCCACCAGGACGCCGCGTCCGACCTGCACGCCGCCCCCGAGGGCCGCTTGCGGGGCGACATGGGTAAAGGCGCCGACCTGCGCATCGTGGTCGACGACCGCGCCGTGGTTGACGATGACGCCGCGGCCCAGGACGGCCGACGGTGCCAGCACCGCCCGGGCGGCAACGAAGCAGCCCGCTTCGACCACGGCATGCGGCGACACGGTCGCGGCCGGATGGACGATGGTGGCCAGCGCACGTCCGGCCACCAAGTCGCTTTCGCGTTCGCGCGCCTCGGCGGCGCCGATCGCCACGTGGAAGTCGGCATCGTCCAGCGCGAGCGCTGCATCCAGTGGCAGCAGGATCACGCCGGGCAGCAGCTCGCCGCGGCAGCGCGCCGGGTTGCGGTCGGTGGCGACCACGCGGCTCCAGTGGCCGCGCGCGAGCGCCGCGTCGGCGACCACCTTGCCGTGGCCGCCCGCGCCCAGGATCACGAGGGTGGAAGCTTGCTTCACGCGTTGTCTAGTAGGAGTTGATCTTTTCCAGGAGGCCGGCGGCTAGCGGCAGGGTGGCGAGCAGCTGCGCGATGCGTTCGCCGGCATGGCCGTCACCCCATCCATTGTCGCATCCGTAGCGCCCGTGGCCGAGCTGCTGCGCGAGGCCGCGCGCGATGGCGCCCTCTTCCGCCGGTACGTCCAGCACATTGGGACCGTGCTCGCGCATCCGCTGGCGGTCGCCGATGTTCAGCACAGGCGTGCCGAAGCTAGCGGCTTCGATCACGCCCGAGGAGGAATTACCGGCCAGCGCTTCGCAATGACGCAGTGCAGCGGCATACAAGGGGCGCGGCAAGTGGGTGACGCGCCGGGAACCGGGTGGCAGCGTGGCGGCGTCCAGCGCGCGCAGCACCTCGCGCGAGCCGGCATCGGCATTCGGTTCCAGCCAGACCACCGGCAGCTTCGCCTGCTGCAGGGCGCGCACCAGGGCCTGCGTCTGCGCGGCAGCCTCGCCGGCCTGTTGGACCACGGGGTGGAACAGCACCAGCACGAAACGGCTGCCCGCGGGCAATTGCAGCGCGGCGAGGCAATCCTCGCGCTCCATGGCGGCCAGTGCCTGCAGGCCATCGAGGCCGGGCGCGCCGGTGACGTGGATACGCCCTGGTTCCTCGCCCATGCGCGCGAGGCGCTCCCGCGCCTGCGCGGTGGCGACGAAGTGATAGCTGGCCAGCTTGCTGATCGCGTGCCGCACCGGTTCGTCGACGGTGCCCGAGCGCTCGCCGCCGTGGATGTGCACGCAGGGCACGCCCACGTGCAAGGCCGCGATGGTGCCGGCCAGCATCTCGCCGCGGTCGCCCAGCACCAGCAAGGCATCCGGGCGATCGCGTGCCAGCAGTTCGGTCATGCCTTGCAGGCAGGCGGCGATGCCTTCGGCCATGCTGGCGCCGCTGCGCGTGGCCATGTCGTACGGGATGCGGGCGCAGATGTCGAGGCCGCTGGCTGCCACTTCATCGACGGTGTGGCCATGCGCGGCGGACAGGTGCTGGCCGGCCACCGCCAGCTGCAGGCGCAAGCCCGGCGTCGCGGCGATGCGCTGCAAGGTCGATTGCATCAGGCCGAAATCGGCGCGCGTTCCGGTGAGGTAGACGATGCGCCGCGCTTCAGCCATCCAGCTGGTCCCATTGCAGCACGCTGCCGGCGGAGATGGCGGAGCGCGCCGTCCGTCCCAGCACCTGGTCCCACTCGCGCGGGGCGATGCCGGTGGCCGGGCGGCGGCAGGCCAGCATGGCGGCCGTGAGTTGCGCGCCGGCCGGGATGTCCTGCAGGGCGACGATGCTGCGGCGGGCGACGCGCGCGGCGTCCTCCTCCTCGGGCCGCCGCGCCTTCACGCCGTCGCCGCGCATTCCGGCGATGCGGCGGATGCCGCGCACCATGGCCGCGAATTCCTCGGGCTCCAGCGAGGCCGCATGGTCGGGGCCGGGCAGCGTGCGGTCCAGCGTGATGTGCTTCTCGATCACGGTCGCGCCGAGCGCCACCGCGGCCAGCGATGCTTCGATGCCGGTGCTGTGGTCGGAGTAGCCGACGGCCAGGCCGGTCGCCTGCGCCAGCGTCTCGATCGCGCGCAGGTTCAGCGCTTCGTCGGCGGCGGGATAAGCGGAGGTGCAATGCAGAACCGCGACGTCGTCGGTGTTGCCGCGTGCAGCGCGCACCCAGGCCAGCGCCTCCTGCACTTCGGCCAGGGTGGCCATGCCGGTGGACATGAGCAGCGGCAAGCCGCTGGCCGCAGCCTTCGCCACCAGCGCGCGATGCGTGAGTTCACCCGAAGGCATCTTCAAGCGCTTGACGCCCAGGCGAACCAGCATGTCCACCGCGTCCTCGGAAAAGGGCGTGGAGAAGAACTCGATGCCGATGCCGGCGCAATGCTCCTGCAACTGCCGGTGCTGGTCCTCGCTCAATTCGAGCTTGCGCAGCATCGCGAACTGGTCGCTCTCGCCGGTCTGGCGCGACTGGTAGGCCGCGGTCGGCGCGCCCGGCACCACCAGGTCCTCGGCGCGAAAGGTCTGGAACTTCACGGCGTCCGCGCCCGCGGACTTGGCGACGTCGCACAGGCGGCGCGCCAGCGCCAGTTCGCCGTTGTGGTTCACGCCGGCTTCGGCGATGACGAAGACTTCAGCCGCCACGGCCCGCCCCATGCCTGGCCAGCAGCCACTCGGCGTATTCGAAGTCCTCGAGGCCGTCGATGTCGACGGACTTCCAGCGCGGCATCTCGTAAGGCACGCACTGCACGCTCCACAGGCCGTGCTCGGCGGCCTTGGCCAGCGCCGCGCGCTGCCACACGTAGATCGAGCCGTTCAAGGCGTAAACCGCGGGCACGTCCTGGCGCCGGCCGCTGCCGTCGCCCTTGGACAGGCGCACCGTTCCATCGGGCTGCGCTTCCACGAGATTGAAATACGGGTTGTCATGCGCCGCGGTGACGCTCACCACCAGCTCCGCCTCAGGCTGCAGGGCGAGCGCCGCTTCGATGTCGGCGCTGCGGCGCAGCGGCGACGTGGGCTGCAGGTCGACGATGCGGGCGATGGCTGCGCCTTCCGCTTCGAGGTAGCGCACCAGGTGCTCGATCACCGGCAGCTTGGGCGCGGCATCGGTCGCCAGTTCGGCCGGGCGCAGGTAAGGCACCTGGGCGCCGGCGCCGCGGGCGATGTCGGCGATGGCGGGATCGTCCGTGGACACGTACACGCCCGCGATGTGTTCGCAGCGCAGCGCCTGCAGGATCGTGTGCACGATCAGCGGCCGGCCGGCGAAGGCGCGGATGTTCTTGCCCGGCAAGCCTTTGCTGCCGCCGCGCGCGCAGATCGTGGCGATGGTCTTGGCTTTCATAGCGCGAGGAACCTGTGCAGCATGCCGAGGCCCGCGTGCGCGCTGCGCTCGGGGTGGAACTGGCAGCCGGTCAGGTTGCCGCTCTGGACCGCCGCGCAGATGCTGCGGCCGTCGTAGTCCACGTCGGCCAGGCGCACCTGCGCATCCGCGGGGTCCGCGCTGAAGGAGTGCACGAAGTAGGCGCGCTCGCCGGGCGCCACCTCGGCCAGGATGCTGCGGCTCCAGTCGCGCGCGGCTTGCAGCGGCCGCCAGCCGATGTGGGGGACGCGATGCGGCTGGCCGTCGCCGCCGGTGGCGGGAATGGCCCGCACGCGGCCGCCCAGCAGGCCGAGGCCGGCATGCTCGCCCATCTCCTCGCTGGCCTCGAACATCATCTGCATGCCGACGCAGATGCCCAGGAAAGGCCGGCCGGTGGCGGCGAAGCGGCGCACTAGGTCGTCGAAGCCGCGCGCGCGCAGTTCCGCCATGCCGTCGCCGAAGGCGCCAACACCGGGCAGCACCAGCCGCGGCGCGTTCAGCGCCTCGGGGCTCGCCTTGTCGATCACGGTGGGCGTTGCACCGCAATGCTCCAGCGCGCGCAGCACGTTCAGCAGGTTGCCGATGCCGTAGTCGAGGACGGTCACTGGGATGCTCATGCCGGCCTCTCCTCGCGGACATCGAAGCCGGCGGCGCGTGCATGCGCCTTGATGTCGGCCAGCGACATGCGCTTCCAGTGCAGGGCATCGGCCACGGCGACCGCAGACAGGTCGATGCCCGCCAGGGCCTGCAGGTGTTCCGCGGCGCCGAAGCCGCCGCTCAGGGTGACCGGAACGCTCACTGCGTCGCAGACCTGCTGCGCCAGCGGCACGTCGAAGCCCTTGCGCGTGCCTTCCTGGTCGACGGAAGTGAGCAGCACTTCGCCGGCGCCGCGGTCCACGGCTTCCTTGACCCACTGCACCACGTCCTTGCCGGTGCGCTCACGGCCGTTGTCGGTGTAAGCCTCCCATTTGCCGGGGGCGACGCGCTTGGCCTCCACGCTCAGCACCATGCACTGCGAGCCATAGCGTTTGGCCACTTCGCCGATCAGGTCCGGCCGCGCGATGGCGGCCGTGTTGATCGCGACCTTGTCGGCGCCCGACAGCATCATGGTCGCCACGTCGGCGAGGCTGCGGATGCCGCCGCCCACCGTGATCGGCACGTAGACCTGGTCGGCCGCGCGCTTGATGATGTCCGACAGGTTGTTCCGCTGGTAGAGGCTGGCGACGATGTCGATGAACAGCAGTTCGTCGGCGCCTTCGTCGTAGTAGCGGATCGCGTGCTCGTTGGGGTCGCCGACGACGCGCAGGCCCTCCAGGTGGATGCCCTTGATGAGGTTGGGCCCCTTGATGTCCAGGCGGGCGATGACGCGGAGATGGCGCGTCAACTCATGCTCCGTCGAACACGGTGTGCCGCAGCTTCCACTGCCCGCCTTCGTGCTTCCACAGGTGCGGCGAGCGGAAGGTGTCGGCCAGCTTCATGAAGTAGGCGCGGTCCATCGTCGGCGACTCGAACATCTTCGAGGCCTGCGGGAACTCCTTGGCCGGGATGCTGAGGTAGCGGAAGATTTCCTCGGCGAAGCGCTCCGGGAATTCGCCGTCGTAGCGCCGCACCAGGGCCACGCCTTCCTCGCGCGTGATGTCGCCCGAACGGATCTCCTGCGCGGCGTCGTAGGTCGCGCGGCCGATGCCGAACTTGGTGAAGGTCGTGTAGTAGTGGAAGTCGTCGATGCGGTCGTCGATGCTGTTGTACTTGCTGTAGGTGCCGGGCGTGCGCTCGGGCGAAGCCTCGAAGCCGCCGTGCTCCACCGCGTAGTAGTAGCAGCTTTGCGGGTGCCACTTGAGGTAGTAGCCCAGGTAGTGCACCTCGATGTTCTTCTGCTGGATCTGCTGCGGGTCGGCCGGCAGGTAGGGCAGCAGGTCCTGGGGCTCCAGGCCGTAGTCGTCGTACAGGCTCTGGATCGACACGCCGCCCAGGTAGATCTGCGACTTGTCCTGCGCGGTGAAGTACGACCAGTCGCGCTTGGCGCTGGTGGTGTCGCCGATCGGGTTGCCGTATTCCGCCTCGTTCTCGCCGTAGATCACGAAGGGGATGTCGTGCAGGATCGCCATCTTGGGCGCCAGCGACTTCTGGCCGAACATGAAGGCCTGGAAAGGGTGGAACAGGTTTTCCACCGCCAGCCGCGTGAGCAGGCGGTGCACCCGGCCGTTCGGCGTGGTCAGTTCGTTGTCGAAGCCCGCGTGCAGCCACGACTGGAAGTTCTTCCAGCCCCACTCGGTGTAGACGTGCGGCGCCCAGGTCACCGTGAGCGGGTGCATGCCGAAGCGCGTCTTCAGGATGTGCGAGGCGTAGAAGCTGTCCTTGCCGCCGGAGCCCGGCACCAGGCAGTCGTAGCCGCTCTTGCTGCGGAACTTGTCGCACAGCGCGGCCAGCTGGTCCTCGCGCTGCTTCCAGTCTATGGTGGCGTTCTTCTGTTCGGCGAAGCGGCAGGCGTCGCAGATGCCTTCCTCGTCGAAGTTGATCGTGGCCTTCTTGCTGGCCTTGGTGTGCTGGTACTCGACCGCGGAATTGGGCCGCTGGTTGGAGATGACGCAGCGCCTGCAAAAGTGCACGTAGCGCGGCAGGCCGTACTTCACCTCGGCCTGGTCGTCGGGCAGGGCAAAGGCGGCGAGGTCGGTGGTCTGCGGGGCGGGAATCAGGGACATAGGCGATTATAAAAAACCGTCCAGCACAGCCAGCACCCGCTCGGTCGCCCCGCCCCCGCCTTGCGTCGCGCGGCGGCCGGCGCGGCTGGCGCGGTCCAGGGCGGCGCGCAGGTCCGGCAGGGGGACGGCGGCGTCGGCGATGCCGAAGCGGGCCAGCGGCATGGCCGCATCGAAAACCGAGCCGAGCACCTGCACCAGACGCGCACCGGCGAGGTGGCCTTCGAGGCCCACGGTGGAGGTCAGGGTAACGACCAGGTCGACGGCGTGCAGCAGCGGTGGCAGCGGCCAGTCCTGGCCGGTGAGGACGATGCGTTCGTGGCTGGGAAGCGCCGGCAGGGCTTGGCCGGAGCGGGCGCGCACGCACAGCACCGCGTCGGGCTGGGCCAGGGTCCAGTCCACCAGGCACTGCAGGGCGCGATCCGGCAGCGTGGGGTCGCCGGGCGTGCCGTCGAAGGGATGCAACGCGGGTTCGACCTGTGCCGGCCACAGCAGCACGCGCTTGCCCTGCCAGCCGTGGCTGGCGCGCAGGGCTGCGCCTTGCTGGGCGAGGCCGGGCGCCTGCAAGGCATCGAAGGCCGGATTGCCGGTGGCGACGATTTCATGGGGCTGTCGTCCGGCCGCGACGAGGAACTCGCGCACGGACTCGTTCAGCACGCAGACGCGGTCGGCATAGCCCGGCTGCGCGATCCAGCGCACTTCGTCGACGGCGAACAGGTCGACCACGCAGACGGCGGGAATGCCCAGCGCGCGCGCCGCCTCGATCGCGGCACGTTCGGCGCGCGGCGAGTTGGTCGCCACCAGCAGGTCGGGCTGCACGCGGCGCAGGATGCGCTCCAGCGTGCGGCGCGGCAGGAAGGCCTGGCGGCCGTCGAGCGCGTAGCGGGCCGCGGCTTCCTGCGCGCCGACTTCCGCTCCGAGATCGGCGTACGAGAGGCCCAGGTAGGCGGCCGTCTCCTCGGGATCGACCACGTTGGCCAGCGTCGCGGTGAGCTCGCGTCCGCGCGCCAGCGCCGCTTCGTCCCCGGGCTGCACGAAATCCTTGACTTGCAGCAAGGGCAAGCCGGCCTGGCGCACATCGCCGGCGGCCGTCGTGAGGCCCAGCACCTGCACCTGGACTTTTCCCCGGAGCGCTTGCGCCAGCGGCAGCACCATGCGCACGTGCCCGCTGCCGTAGCAAACGAACAGGACTTTCTTCATGCCACCTGCGCCTGGCGCGCCCACAGGGCCAGCGCCGCCAGCGCGCGCAGTTCACGCGTGTGGTTGGCGCTGCCGTCGCGGTGCTGCTCCAGCAAGGCCGTCACGGCCTCGGGCCGTAACAGGCGCTGCAGCAGCGGGCTGCCTTGCAGCAGGCCGGACAGCCACGGATAGCTCTCCTTGCGGAACCACTCGCCCACCGGCACGGTGAACATCTGCTTCTTGCGGTAGGCCAGGTCGTGGCCGATCAGGGGCTCGACCGCCTTCTTGTACCAGTGCTTCTTGTCGCCGCTCGCGCCCAGCTTGGTCACGCCGCGCGAGCGGAAGGCGAACTCCATCATCCGCCAGTCGAGGAAAGGCGTGCGCGCCTCGATCGACACCGCCATGCCCATGCGGTCCGGCTTGACCAGGTTGTTGCCCGAGAGCAGCAGCTGCATGTCGAGGTACAGCGCCTGGTTGACGCGGTCGAAGTGCGCGGCTTCCTCGAACCAGGGCTGCGCGGCCGCGGCAAAGCTGTCGATGCCTTGCAGTCGTGCCGCGACTGCGGGCTGGTAGAGCGCTTGCTTGGCCTGTGGCGTGAACAGCGAGATCGCATCGAAATAGCCGCGCTGGAATTCGCCGTCGGGCAGGTCCGCGACGCCGGGCCGCGCGAAGTACTGCTCGTACTTCTCGTAGCCGGCGAACAGCTCGTCGCCGCCGTCGCCGGTGAGCACCACCTTGACGTGCTTCGCCGCGAGTTCGCTCACGCGCAGCGTCGGCAGGAAGGACGCGTCGCCGTGCGGCTGGTCCAGGTGGTAGAGCACGTGCTCCCAGCGATCCAGCATGTTGAGTTCGGCGACTTCCATCGTGTGGTCGCAGCCGAAGCGCTTGGCCGCCTCGGCCGCGAAGGGCGACTCGTCGAAGCGCGGGTCCGCAAAGCCGATGCAGAAGGTCTTGACCGGCCGGTTCACGTGACGCGCCATCAGCGCGACGATGGTGCTGGAGTCGACGCCGCCGGAGAGGAAGGCGCCCCAGGGCACGTCGGCGCGCAGGCGGATGCGGGTGGCGTCGTCGAGGATGGCGAGGAACTCGCGCGACCAGTCCGCGAATTCGAAGTCCTGTTCACGCTGGTCGGCCAGGTTCCACCAGCGGTGCGTCTCGCTGCCGCTGCGCGTGAACTTCATCCAGGTGCCCGGCATCACGTGGCGCACGCCTTGCCAGATGGTCCAGGGCGCCGGGATGTAGTTGAAGCTCAGGTAGTGGTGCACCGCTTCCAGGTCCACCTCGCGCGGGCCGGAGGCGGCAAGCATGGACTTGAGTTCGGAGGCGAACAGAACGCGGCCACCTTCGTCCTGGAAGTACAGCGGCTTCACGCCGATGCGGTCGCGCGCCAGGTACAGCGCGTCCTGGTTCGCGTCGTCGATGGCGATGGCGAACATGCCGTTCAGGCGTGGCAGGCAGGCGATGCCTTCGCGCTCGTACAGCCGCAGGATCACCTCGGTGTCCGAATGCGTCTGCAGCTGCACGCCTTGCGCGCGCAGTTCCTCGGCGAGCTCGACGTAGTTGAAGATCTCGCCGTTCTGCACCACCGCGATGCGGCCGTCGTCGGACACGAAAGGCTGGTGGCCGCCCGCGATGTCGATGATGGACAGGCGGCGGTTGCCGATGGCGACGCCGCGCGCCGGCTGCGACCAGACACCGGCATCGTCGGGGCCGCGATGCCGCAGCTTGTCGCCCATGGCGGCCAGCGCCGCCACGTCGAGGGGACGCCGGCCGCGATCCCAGTAGCCGAAGATGCCGCACATGGCTAGTTGGCTCCCTTGCCGGTGAGGCGGCCCAGGGTCCAGAAAAGGATTTGCAGGTCGAGTGCCAGGCTCTGCTCGCGCACGTAGCGCAGGTCCAGGTCCAGGCGCTGCTCTGGCGTGGCCTCGGAGCGCAGCCTGGCCTGCGCGAGGCCGGTGATGCCGGGCCGCACGCTGCAGCGCGCCTGCCAGTCCTGCGACGTGTAGAGCGAACGCTGCGCCGGCACGTCGGGCCGCGGGCCCACCAGGCTCATCTCGCCCTTCAGCACGTTCAGCAGCTGCGGCAACTCGTCGAGGCTGGTGCGGCGGAGGAAGCGGCCGCTGCGCGTGATGCGCGGGTCGTCGCTGGCCGTGTGGTACGGGCCGATGGCGGCGGCGTTCTTCACCATGCTGCGGAACTTGTAGAGCCCGAACTCGCGGTCGCCGCGGCCCACGCGCTGCTGCTTGAACAGCACCGGCCGCCCGCTCTCCAGGGCGATCGCGACGGCGACGGCCAGCAGCACCGGCGACAACAGCAGCAGGGCCAGGGCGGACACGAGGACGTCCAGCAGGCGCTTCATGCGCGCGCGGCCAGGCCGGCGGAGATGCCGGTGATGGCGTCGGCGATGCGCCGCGCATCGGCCTGCACCTGCGGCGGCGTACGACTGGCCAGGCCGGCCTCGACTTCGCGCAAAGCCTGCACCTCGTGTTCGAACACCACGTCCGGGTCGTCGCGGTGGAAGGTGCGCGAGAGGATCACCGCGCCCGAACCCAGGCGCAGGTGTTCGGCCAGCACGTCGCGCCCCGGCAGCAGGCCCTCTTCCAGGCGCGCGATGCCGCCGAAGCCGAAGCGCAGGCCGCGCGCCTTGGCCGCTCGTGCAACGCGTTCGACGGTACCGTCGGCCAGCGGCTGGAACATGAAGCGATGGCCCAGCGACAGGTGCAGGTCGTTCAGGCCGACATAGATCTCCTGCAGTCCCGGCGTGTCCGCCCACTCGTCCAGCGACTGCAAGGCGCCGGCGGTTTCCAGCAGCGGCACGATGGGCGCGCGGCCCGCAACCAGCGCCGAAAACTCCCGCAAGGTGCGCGCCGTGGTGAACATCGGCAGCATCAGCAGGTCCGCGCCCTGCGCCAGCACGGCGTCGACTTCGCCGGCCGTCCCCGCATGCAGCGGGTTCACGCGCACCATCAGGCGCGAGTTGCGCAGCGCGCGCTTCACGCGGCCCACGTCATCGACCTGGTGCGTGCTGATGAAGGTGTTGCGCCCGGCCTGGCGTTCCGCCTTGCCGTTCCTTTCCAGGTCCACGAACAGGCGAAAGCCGCCCAGGGCGTCGCAGCGCTGCGCGAACGCCGGGTCGTTCGTGATCTGGATCAACTCGAGCATGGCGAAATTATCGCCGCAGGGCCGCACGCAGGTCCGCGCTGGCCCACCAGGTGGCGCCCAGCACCGCCACGCCGGCCGCAACGCCTGCAACCAGTTGCAAACCAAGCTGCGCGGGTGCGCCCGCCACGGCGAGCAAGGCGCGCACCGCGAGCAGCATGGCCAGCGCCACGCCGAGCGCGCGCCAGGGCAGCCAGGACCGCAAACCCTCGCCCACGGCCGCCAGCGTGACCAGGGCGATGCCGGCAAAGCACAGGTTGAGCCACAGCATGAGGCCGGCGCCGTCGTGGGGCCCATAGGCCAGCAGCGCCACCAGGGCCACGGCATAGGCAGCAACCGCAGGTCGCATGCGCGCCTGCGAGGCGAGAATCGCCAAGGCGATGGCGGTCAGCGCCTGCGGCAGCAGCCCCCAGGCCGCGATCCGGCCCCAGTCGGCGACTTGCACGAGGGCGCCCGCCTGCATGCGGCCCCAGCCGAAAAGAAGCTGCGCCAGCGCCGGAGCGGCCACCAGGAGTCCGGCGGCGCTCGCGCAGGCCAGCGCCCAGGCCAGGGCGAAGCCGCGGCGAATCGTTCCGGCTGCCTCGTCGCGCGTCGCCGCGCGCCCCAGCGCCTGCGCGATCGGTCCCAGCGCCAGCGTGGCCACCAGTTGCACGGCCAGCAGCAGCGGGAGTTCCGCCAGTTTCCAGCCGTAGTTGAAGGTCGCGAGCGCGCCCGGCCCCTGCTGCGAAGCGAGCGAGCGCGCGGCGAACGGCAGCGCCAGCGGCAGCCCCGCCGAGGCGACCGCCCAGAACCAGACGGGAGCCCGCGGCAGCTCCGAACCTTCGGGCTGCAAGGGCACGCTGGCAAAGGGACGCTGGCGCAGCGCCAACCACAGCAGCCGCGCGACCATCGCGGCCAGCAGCCCGGCGCCCAGGACGTGGACCGCTGCCCCGGCATGAGCGGCCGTGACCCAGGCAACGGCGGCCAGCGAGGCAATCACCAGGCCGTTGACGACCACGTTGGCGCCATAGAGGCCGACGAAATCGCGCTCGAACTGCAGGCGCGTCGCCCACAAGGCCGCCAACAGGGCCAGCGGCAGCGCCACCGCGCTCCACAGCAGGGCCATCTCCGCTGCCGGGATCAGCTCGTTCGGCAAGCCGCCCGCCAGCGCCCGCACCCCCCAGGCATTCAGCGCACCCAACAGCGCGGCCGCCAGGCAGCCTGCCAGCAGCAGCCCATGGGCCGCGCGGCGCTGGCTGGCCGCGACCTGGCCGGCGCCCTGCCGGGACCAGGCCGGCAACAGCACGTAAGCGAGCCCGCCGCTGGCCAGCACGCCGGCCAGCCAGTCCGGCAGGGACAGCATCAGCACCGCCACGTCGCCCAGGCCGGTGGCGCCGAAGGCCGCGGCCTGGACGGACTCCCGCGCCAGTCCCAGCAAGCGGCTGGCCAGCAAGAGGGAGAGCGAAAGAAGGCCGGCCCGGAGAAACATGGGAGGGCATTATTACAATCGAGGGTTTCGCCCCCTCACCGGCGCTGCCCGCCCGGCCCCCGATGTCCGATACGCCCACCACTCCGCCCACCGATGAAAACCAGCTGATCGCCGAACGGCGCGAGAAGCTGAAGGCCCTGCGCGACGCGCACAAGCAGGGAAAGGGCCCGGCGTTTCCGAACGACTTCAAGCCGGAACACCATGCTGCCACGCTGCATGCGAGCCACGGCGAGAAGGCCGCCGAGCAGTTGGAGTCCGAAGGCCACACCACCCGCGTCGCCGGCCGCATGATGCTCAAGCGCGTCATGGGCAAGGCCAGCTTCGCCACACTGCAGGACCAGAGCGGCCGCATCCAGATCTACGTGACGCGTGACGCCGTGGGCGAGGACGACTACGCCGCCTTCAAGCACTGGGACCTGGGCGACATCGTCGGCGCCGAGGGGAAGCTGTTCAAGACGCGCACCGGCGAGCTGTCGCTGCACGCGACCTCCATCCGCCTGCTGACCAAGAGCCTGCGGCCCATGCCGGACAAGTTCCACGGCGTCGCCGACCAGGAAGTGAAGTACCGCCAGCGCTACGTCGACCTGATGACCGACGAGGAGGCGCGTAAGCGCTTCGTCGCGCGCAGCAAGGCCCTGTCGGGCATCCGCGAGTACATGGTGCAGGCCGGCTTCCTGGAGGTCGAGACGCCCATGCTGCATCCGATCCCCGGCGGCGCCAATGCCAAGCCCTTCGTGACGCACCACAACGCCCTGGACCAGGCGATGTACCTGCGGATCGCGCCGGAGCTGTACCTCAAGCGCCTGCTGGTGGGCGGCTTCGAACGCGTGTTCGAGATCAACCGCAGCTACCGCAACGAAGGCATCTCGGTGCGCCACAACCCCGAGTTCACCATGATGGAGTTCTACGCGGCCTACTGGAACTACCGCGACCTGATGGACTTCACCGAGGCCCTGCTGCGCGACGCCGCCCAGAAGGCCGTCGGCACGCTGCAGCTCACTTACGGCGGCAAGCCGGTGGACCTGAGCCAGCCCTTCGAGCGCCTCACCATCCGCGAGGCGATCGTGCTGCACACCGACGCCGGCGAGAACGTGGACAGCCGCGACTGGCTGATCCCGCAGCTGAAGAAGCTGGGGATGTCGGAGGAGAAGGAGCGCCTGTCGGGCCGTTCGCTCGCTTCGCTGCAGGTGCTGTACTTCGAGGAGAAGGTCGAGGAGAAGCTCTGGCAGCCGACCTTCATCATGGAGCACCCGACCGAGATCTCGCCGCTGGCGCGCGCCAACGACGACCGGCCGGAAGTCACCGAGCGCTTCGAGCTGTACATCACCGGGCGCGAGATGGCCAATGGCTTCTCGGAGCTGAACGACGCCGAAGACCAGGCCGCGCGCTTCCACGCGCAAGTGAATGCCAAGGATGCGGGCGACGACGAGGCGATGTTCTTCGACCACGACTTCGTGCGCGCGCTGGAATACGGCATGCCGCCCGCGGGCGGCTGCGGCATCGGCATCGACCGGCTGATGATGCTGCTGACGGACAGCCCGAGCATCCGGGACGTGATCCTGTTTCCGGCGTTGCGGCGGGAATAAGCGCGCGCGGGGAGCCGCGGTTCGGCTTCGCGCTCACCACGGCCTACGACAGCGTGCACGGAGCCGGGGTTTCCACCCCGGTCAGTCCGTAGGCCGTGGTGAGGAACGAACCGCGGCGGCCTCCCGTAGGCCGGGGTGGCAACCCCGGCTTTCCCCTTACGGCAGCAGCTGCAGCGCCCGCATGTACTTCGGCTCCGTCATCAGGGCATCCCACGACGCCGGCGGCGTGAGCGGCAGCAGCGCCAGGCGCCGGTGCTCGCTGACCTCGTTGGGCGTCCACTCCCCGCGGACCTGCGCTTCCGTGAGCCCATCGAGCATCTCGTCGATCGCCGTGCCACCCTCGCTGTTCACGGACTCGTTGCACAGCAGCACCATGTCGCAGCCTGCCTGCAGCGCCACGACGGCCGCTTCGGTGTAACTCACCTCCCGGCCTTCGATCTTGCGCGCCCCGGCCATGCTCAGGTCGTCGCTGAAGATCGCGCCCTGGAAGTGCAGCTGCGCGCGCAGGATGTCGTTCAGCCACTTCGGCGAAAAACCCGCCGGGCGCTTGTCCACCTTGGGATAGATCACGTGCGCCGGCATCACGCTGGTGAGCGACGTCGTCAGCCAGCCATAGGGCGCGGCGTCCTCGGCGAGGATGGCCTTCAGGCTGCGGTCGTCGACCGGGATCTCCAGATGCGAATCGGCCTTGACGAAGCCATGCCCGGGGAAATGCTTGCCGCAGTTGGCCACGCCTGCCTGCAGCAAGCCGTGCATGAGGCTCTTGGCCAGCATGGTGGCGACGCGCGCATCGCGGTGGAATGAGCGGTCGCCGATCACGCCGCTCTCGCCCCAGTCGAGGTCCAGCACCGGGGTGAAACTGAAATCGACGCCGCAGGCGCGCAGCTCCGCGCCCAGCACGTAACCCGCGGCGGTGGCGGCATCCGTGGCTTGCAAGGCATCCTTCATCCACAGTTCGCCGAACGCGCGCATGGGCGGCAGGTGGGTGAAGCCGTCGGTGCGGAAGCGCTGCACGCGCCCGCCCTCGTGGTCCACGCAGATCAGCAGGTCGTCGCGCACGGCCTTGATCTCCGCGCACAGTGAGGCCAACTGCTCGCGGCTTTGCCAGTTGCGGCCGAAGAGGATCATGCCGCCCACCAGCGGGTGCGCGAGGCGGCGGCGGTCGGCGTCGTCCAGCGCCAGGCCGGCAACGTCGAGGATGACGGGTGCGTGTTCGCTCATGGTTTCTCTTTCTGTTCGACGACCACGAAGCTGGCCGCGTAGTCGGTTTCGTCGGTGACGCTCACCATGGCGGTGAGGCCGCGGGCCTCGCACCATTCCTTGAGCACGCCATGCAGCACGATCACCGGTTTTCCGCTGGAGAGCTTGCCCACCTCGCACAGCTTCCAGGTCATGGGCATGCGCATGCCCAGGCCGACGGCCTTGCTGAAGGCCTCCTTGGCGGAAAAGCGGGTGGCGAGGTAGCGCACGCCGCGCGCCGGCCAGCGCGCGCTGCGGGCGCGCCAGGTCTTCATCTCGGCCTCGCTCAGGATCTTGCCGGCGAAGCGTTCGCCGTGCCGCTCCAGCGAAGCCTCGATGCGACGGATGTCGCAGATGTCGGTGCCGATGCCGTAGATCACGACTTCAGGCAGGCCAGGTAGCGGCGCGTCGTTTCGGCGTAGCCCAGCTCCAGCGCATCGGCGATGAAGGCGTGGCCGATCGAAACTTCGAGCAGGTTGGGCACCGTGCGCGCGAAGGCGCCGAGGTTGTCCAGGTTCAGGTCGTGGCCGGCGTTGACGCCCAGGCCCGCGGCCTGCGCTGCCCGCGCCGCCGCGGCGAAGCGGTCCAGCTGCTGCTGGCGCTGCGGCGTTGACCAAGCCGCCGCGTAGGGCTCGGTGTAGAGCTCCACGCGATCGGCCCCCACGGCCTTGGCAAGCGGCATCTGCTCGGGATCGGCATCCATGAACAGGCTGACGCGCACGCCCAGGGCTTTCGCTTCAGTGATCAGCGGCCGCACGCGTTCCGAATCCTTGCGCAGGTCCCAGCCATGGTCGCTGGTGAACTGGCCCTCGCTGTCCGGCACGAAGGTGGCTTGCTGGGGCCTGAGCCCGCGCACGAACTCCATCAGGTTGTGGAAGGGATTGCCTTCGATGTTGAACTCGGCCCGCGGCCATTCCTGGCGCAGCAGCGCATGCAGCTCGTGGACGTCTTCCGGCCGGATGTGGCGCGCATCCGGCCGCGGGTGCACCGTGATGCCGTGCGCGCCGGCCTGCAGGCAAAGCTGCGCCGCGCGGGCGACGCTGGGGATGCCGAGGTGGCGCGTGTTGCGCACCAGGGCGACCTTGTTCACGTTGACGGAAAGCGCGGTGGCGGAACTCATAGGGCCTGCAGGTCGATCATCAGTTGCCGGGTGCGCAGCGTGTGCACGCCGCAATGGTAGTGCAGCAGGGCGCGCAGCTGCGGCTTGAGCTCGGGCGCGGCGGCGGCTTCGCGCAGCGTCGCGGCGAAAGGCGCCGGATCGTCCAACGCGGCCTGCAGCGCCAGCCATTGCGCGCCGCTGAGGCTGACGCGGGCGTCTTCGGGCGGCGCTTCGCCCAGCCCGCCTTCGGCCTTCAGGCTGTAGCGCTCCTGCGGATCCAGCGGCGCCAGCGTGGCGGTCTGCAGGTCGAGCGAAGGCAGCAGGCCGATCTCGCGCAGCAGCAGCAGCTCGAAGGCGCGCAGGCCGGGCTGCAGCGTGTGCTCGACGTCCTCGCTGCCCAGCACCCGCACCGTGGCGGCATAGGCGTCGAAGAGCGCCGGGTGCGGGTCGTCGCGCGCCAGCAGGCGCAGCAGCAGCTCGTTGAGGTAGTAGCCGGACAGCAGGTTGTCGCCGGTGGGCATGACCTGCCCGCCCAGCCACTCTGCCTGCTTCAGCGTGCGGATCTCGGCGTCGCCGCCGAACGCCACGTGCAAGGGCTGCAAGGGGAGCAGCACGGGCCGGAAATTGGAGCTGGGCTTCTTCGCACCCTTGGCGACCACGGCAATGCGGCCGAAGTGGCGCGTCAGCAGTTCCAGGATCAGGCTGGATTCGCTCCAGTCGTAGCGGTGCAGGACGAACGCCGGTTCGTCGGCGACGCGTTTCATTCGTAGCCGAAGGACCGGACTCGCGATTCGTCGTCGGCCCAGCCGGAGCGCACTTTCACGAAGGTCTGCAGGAAGACCTTCGCCGCCAGCAACTTCTCCAGCTCCTGGCGCGCCTCGGTGCCTATGCGCTTGAGTTTCTCGCCGCCGTCGCCGATGACCATCGCCTTGTGGCTGTCGCGTTCCACCACGATGGTGGCGGCGATGCGCACCATGCGGCCGAACTTGGGGCTGGGCTCTTCCTTGAACTCGTCGATGACGACGGTGGAGGTGTAAGGCAGTTCGTCGCCGGTCAGGCGGAACAGCTTCTCGCGGATCATCTCGCCGGCCAGGAACGTCTCGCTGCGGTCGGTGAGTTCGTCGGCGCCATAGAACCAGGGCTGCTCGGGCAGGTAGCGCGTGCAGACCTCGAGCAGCCGCTCGATGTCCTTGGGCGCCTTGGCCGAGATCGGCATGAATTCCTTGAACGGATGCCGCTCCTGCATGTCGCGCAGCCAGGGCGCGATCTCGGCGCGCCGGTGCACCTGGTCCAGCTTGTTGGCGACCAGGATCGCCGGGATCTCCGGCCGCAGCAGCGCCAGCACCTTGGCGTCGCCCAGCGTGAAGTTGCCCGCCTCCACCACGAACAGCACCAGGTCGACGTCGTTGATGACGCCGGTGACGGCCTTGTTCAGCGAGCGGTTGAGCGCGGAGCTGTGGCGGGTCTGGAAGCCGGGCGTGTCGACGAACACGACCTGCGCGTTGCCTTCGGTGCGCACGCCCGTGATGCGGTGGCGCGTGGTCTGCGCCTTGGCCGAGGTGATGCTGATCTTCTGCCCCACCAGGGCGTTGAGCAGCGTCGACTTGCCCACGTTGGGGCGGCCGACGATGGCCACGAGGCCACAGCGCTGCGCTTCATCCGTCATTTGAACCTGGCTTTCAACACCAACAACATCGCCGCGGCGGCGGCCTGTTCGCCGGCCCGGCGCGAGGCGCCTATGCCGCGCTCCACCAGACCGAGCTCGCTCACTTCGCACTCTACGTCGAAAGTCTGTTTGTGGGCGGCCCCGAGGGTGCCGACCACGCGATAGACGGGCAGGCCCATCTTGCGGCCCTGCAGCATCTCCTGCAGTTCCGTCTTGGCGTCCTTGGCCGCGACGGCCAGGGCGGGATTGAGCTCGACATCCTGGAACAGGCGCCGCACCAGCGCTTCCGCGGCGCCGAAGCCGGCGTCGAGGTAGACGGCGCCGATCAGCGCCTCGACCGCATCGGCCAGGATGGAGGGCCGCTGGCGGCCGTTGGTGCGGACCTCGCCCTCGCCCAGCTTCAGCAGGTCGGGCAGGCCCAGGCGCAGCGCGAGCTGGTGCAAGGGCTCCTGCCGAACCAGCGAGGCGCGCACCTTGGTCAGGTCGCCTTCGGGCAGGGATTGCAGGCGCTCGTAGAGCAGCGCCGAAACGGCCAGGTTGAGGACCGAGTCGCCGAGGAATTCGAGGCGTTCGTTGTGCTCGGCCGAGAAGCTGCGGTGCGTGAGGGCGCGGGAGAGCAGCTTCGGCTCGGCGAACTGGTGCTGCAGGCGGGCTTGCAGCGCGGCAAGCGCGTCAGGTGGCAAGGTCTGGACTACCGGCTGGGGCGCGAAGTGCCCCGGTACTTGAGCAGCAGGTAGGCCGGCCCGAACATGTGGTACTCCTTGTCGTAGGCGAAGGAGATCACGACCGCGTCGCCTTCCTTGGCGACCTCGAGGTCCCGGCCCTTGATGGAGGTGATGCCGTCGATGTCGGCCGCCTTGTCGAAGATGGCGCGCACCTCGGCCACCGTGGCGCCCTGCTGCGCCTTGTTGATCGCCTTCAGCGCCGCCTGGTATTCGATGACCGACGGGAAGGCCTGCGCGCCCATCAGGCCCACCGCGGCGAGCACGCCGACGATGAACAGGATCGTGATGAACGAAATGCCCCTCTGCCTTCTTCTTCCTGCCATTGCGCCCTCTCCAACTAGTTGTCTTATTCGAACGTGCCGATGCGCTTCAGGCTGCCGAAATTCATCCAGATCAGGAAGGCCTTGCCGACGATGTTCTTGTCCGGCACGAAGCCCCAGTAGCGCGAATCGAGCGAATTATCGCGGTTGTCGCCCATCATGAAGTAGTGCCCCTCCGGCACCTTGCAGACGACGCCCTCGACACTGTAGCGGCAATTCTGCCGGAAGGGAAAGTCCTCCGCCCCGGGCACGAAGGCGGGACGCTCGTCGTCGTTCAGGATGTTGTGCTTCTTGTCGCCAAGCTGTTCCTCGAACTGCTTGAAGTAGCGCATCGCGTCCTGGTCGAAGTAGTCGCCCAGCTTGTTCTCGCTCACCGGCTGGCCGTTGATGGTCAGCCGCTTGTTCAGGTAGGCCACCTCGTCGCCCGGCACGCCGACCACGCGCTTGATGTAGTCGAGGCTCGGCTTGGGCGGGTAGCGGAACACCATGACGTCGCCGCGCTTGGGCGGCGTGCCCGAGGTGAGCTTGGTGTTGATCACCGGCAGCCGCAGGCCGTAGGTGAACTTGTTCACGAGGATCAGGTCGCCCACCAGCAGCGTCGGGATCATCGAGCCGGACGGGATCTTGAATGGCTCGAACAGGAAGGAGCGCAGCACGAACACGGCGATGATCACGGGGAACAGGCCCGCCGTCCAATCCAGCCACCAGGGCTGCGCCAGGATCTTCTGCTTCGACTCTTCCAGGTTGGCGTCCACCGGCGCGATGCCCTGCGAGGCCAGCCGGGCCTGGCGCGCGCTGGCGTTCGCCTCGAGCTCCGCGGCCGCGGCGCGGCGCCGGGGCAGGTACCAGAACAGCTCGGCCAGCCAGTACAGGCCGGTGACCACGGTAGCCAGGAACAGGAGCAGCGCGAAATTGCCTTCGACCAGCTCGAAGTACCACGCGCCGGCATAACCGACGAAGGCCGCGAGGATCGCGGCGGTGAGAAAAGGCATTTTTATTCTTCGACTTGAAGGATGGCCAGGAAGGCTTCCTGGGGGACCTCGACCGACCCGATCTGCTTCATGCGTTTCTTGCCGGCCTTCTGTTTTTCGAGCAGCTTGCGCTTGCGGGTGATGTCTCCGCCGTAGCATTTTGCCAGCACGTTCTTGCGCAGCGCCTTGATGTTCTCCCGGGCGATGATGTTGGCGCCGATGGCGGCCTGGATCGCCACGTCGAACATCTGGCGGCTGATGATCTCGCGCATCTTGGCGGCCACCGCGCGGCCGCGGTACTGCGACTGGCTGCGGTGCACGATGATGGACAGCGCGTCGACCTTCTCGCCGTTGAGCAGGATGTCGACCTTCACCACGTCGGAGGCGCGGTACTCCTTGAACTCGTAGTCCATGGACGCGTAGCCGCGGCTCACCGACTTCAGCTTGTCGAAGAAGTCCAGCACGATCTCGCCCAGGGGCAGCTCGTACGTGAGCATCACCTGGCGGCCGTGGTAGGCCATGTTGATCTGCACGCCGCGCTTCTGGTTGGCCAGCGTCATCACCGCGCCCACGTATTCCTGCGGCATGTAGAGGTGCACGGTCACGATCGGCTCGCGGATCTCCTGGATCTGGGCCGCGTCCGGCATCTTCGCCGGGTTCTCCACCATCAGCAGCTCGCCGTCGCCGCGCAGCACCTGGTAGACCACGCTGGGCGCGGTCGTGATCAGGTCCTGGTCGAACTCGCGCTCCAGGCGCTCCTGCACGATCTCCATGTGCAGCAGGCCAAGGAAGCCGCAGCGGAAACCGAAGCCGAGCGCCTGGCTCACTTCCGGCTCGTAGTGCAGCGAGGCGTCGTTGAGCTTCAACTTCTCCAGGCTGTCGCGCAGCGAGTCGTACTGGTTGGACTCGACCGGGTAGAGGCCGGCAAACACCTGCGGCTGGATTTCCTTGAAGCCGGGCAGCGGCTCGGTGGCGGTGAAGGCGGCGCCGCCGGTGCCGGCCTTGATCAGCGTGACCGTGTCGCCGACCTTGGCGGCCTGCAGTTCCTTGATGCCGGCGATGATGTAGCCAACCTCGCCCGCCTCCAGCGACTCGCGCTGGACGTTGTGCGGCGTGAACACGCCGAGCTGGTTGGCTTCGTAGGTGGCCTCGGTCGCCATCAGCTTGATGCGGTCGCCCTTGGCCAGCCGGCCGTCGACGACGCGCACGAGCATCACGACGCCGACGTAGCTGTCGAACCAGCTGTCGATGATCATGGCGCGCAGCGCGCCTTCCGGGTTGCCCTTGGGCGCGGGGATGCGCGCGACGATTGCTTCCAGGATCTCGTCGATGCCCATGCCGGTTTTCGCGGAGCACGGGATCGCGTTGGTGGCATCGATGCCGATGACGTCCTCGATCTCCGCCTTCGCGTTGTCGGGGTCGGCCTGCGGCAGGTCCATCTTGTTCAGGACCGGCACGACTTCCACGCCGAGGTCGAGCGCGGTGTAGCAATTCGCGACCGTCTGCGCTTCGACGCCCTGGCTCGCATCGACGACGAGCAGCGCGCCTTCGCAAGCGGACAGCGAGCGCGAAACTTCGTACGAGAAGTCGACGTGGCCCGGCGTGTCGATCAGATTCAGGTTGTAGACCTGTCCGTCGCGTGCCTTATAGGACAGCGATGCGGTCTGCGCCTTGATGGTTATCCCACGCTCCTTTTCGAGATCCATCGAGTCGAGGACCTGCTCTTCCATCTCTCGATCGGAGAGTCCGCCGCAACGCTGAATGAGGCGGTCGGCGAGCGTCGATTTGCCGTGGTCGATGTGCGCGATGATCGAAAAGTTTCTGATGTGATTCATCAACGGGAACGTTCAAGTGATTGATTCAAAAGGCGCGCACAAAGAAAAAAGGGCGCGCCCTGAAGGTGACGCGCCCTAAACCAACAATCTATGGCAACTGCGATAGTTGGAACTTCATTGTAGGCAAAACGGGCCGGGCGTACAGCCGGAAGGGCACTCCAACTGGGCCGTTGCGGGCGGGCCACGCGCAGGTTATTCACAACTTTTCAACAATTTCGGTGGAGGGTCGGGGGGACAAGTTGTGGGCCGCCTGTGGATGCGCCGGGAAGACCCCGGAACCATCCCGCATCGTGGTGGGACGGGCTGCCGATATGCCGCAATGCTTGCGTCTCGACCGTGGATTCTATCGAAAAACGTCGTTAAGACCGGTCTCAAGTTAGCGTGGGCCAACTTCAAACCGGAACAATGCCCTGACAATTTTTTTTCCGGCCCTGTCTTTTTTTGACCAGCGGTCGGTTCAAAGCCCCAGTCCCCCATGGGGGCTTGGGGCTTTTCCTCACAGGACCCGGCTAGCCGCGGGCCGGGCGGATCAGCAGGTAGGTGGCCAGTTCGCCGCGGCGCAGCAGCACCGGGATCGCCTTGCTCTTGTCGACCCGCGCCACCACCGCGTCGAATTCCTTCACGTTGGCGATCTCGGTGTTGCCGATCGCCACGATGATGTCGCCCTCGCGGATGCCGGCGCGCTGCGCGGCCTCCGTCACGGCGTCGACGCGCACGCCGCCCTTCACCTTGGCTTCGCGCTTCTGCGCTTCGGTGAGCTCGCCCACCTGCAGGCCCAGCGAGGCCGCGGCGGGCGAAGCCTTGGGCCGGTCTTCCGGCGCGGAGCTCGGGCGCGTGGCCCGCGTCGCCACCTTTTCCGGCTCGAGTTCGGCGATGGTCACCGGCAGCTCCCGGGACGCGCCGCGGCGGAACACCGTGACGGTCGCCTTGGAGCCGGGCTTGGTGTTGCCGACGAAACGCTGCAGGTCCGTGGCGCGCTCGATCGTGGTGCCGTTGAACTTGGTGATGATGTCGCCCGCTTCCACGCCCGCCTTGTCGGCCGGCGAGCCGGCTTCCACGCTGCGCACCATCGCGCCTTGCGGGCGGCCCAGCCCGATCGACTCGGCCACGTCCTTGGTGACCTGGTCGATCTGCACGCCGATGCGGCCGCGCGTGACGCGCCCGCTGGTGCGCAACGCTTCGGAGACGCGGATCGCCTCGTCCATCGGGATCGCGAAGGAGATGCCCATGAAGCCGCCGGAGCGCGAGTAGATCTGGCTGTTGATGCCCACCACCTCGCCGCGCAGGTTGATCAGCGGGCCGCCCGAGTTGCCGGGGTTGATCGCGACGTCGGTCTGGATGAAGGGCAGGTAGTCGCCGGTGTCGCGGCCCTTGGCGCTGACGATGCCGGCGGTGACGGTGTTCTCCAGCCCGAAGGGCGAGCCGATGGCCATCACCCACTCGCCCACCTTCAGCTTGGTGACGTCGCCCACGCGCACGGCGGGCAGGCCGGTGGCTTCGATCTTCACCACGGCGACGTCGGTGCGCTTGTCGGCGCCGATGATCTTCGCCTTGAACTCGCGCTTGTCGGTCAGCGTCACCAGCACTTCGTCGGCGCCTTCGACCACGTGCGCATTGGTCATCACGTAGCCGTCGGGCGTCAGGATGAAGCCGGAGCCCACGCCGCGCGGCTGTTCCTCGTCGGGATCGGCGCCGCCGCCGCCGCCGCGCGGGTTCGGAGCGGGCCGGCGCGGCTGGTTCGGCTGGTTGGGGCTGGGCATGGGCACGCCGAAGAAGCGCCGGAAGAACTCCTGCATCTCCTCGTCCATCTGGCCCTGCGCGCCGCCGGCACTGGCACGGACCTTCTCCATCGTTCGGATGTTGACCACCGCGGGGCTCACCTGCTCCACCAGCTCGGTGAAATCAGGCAGCGAGCGCGGCTGCGGCGCCGATTGCGCGAACGCCGCGGCGCCGCTCAGCGCCAGCGACGCGGCAAAGGCGTACTTCTTCCAGTCCATGCGGAACATACGAGGCTCTCCAGGCAGGTTTCGAATCACCAATAGCAGAGATTAAAGCGCAGCGCCCTGGTTCAGCGTCAGCCAAAGACGCTACACGCGAATCCCGCCCCAGGTGGGGGCTTTACCGGCGGCGCTCAAGGCTGAGCGCGAAAGCCTTCAGCGTCTGCGCGGGGACTTCGCCCACGGCGGTGATCCACCAGTCCTGCATCCGCCGGGTGAGCGTGTTGGTGGCGCCGCTGGTGAACACGCCTTCCTGCTGGTGGCGGCGGCCGTCGTAGCTCTCGACGAACAGCGACACGGAGGCAAGGCCGTCCGAGAAGATCCACTGGAGCACGCCTTCCGCGGGGCGCTTGTAGCAGCTCATCGGCCGGAAGCCGGGAACCTGGGCCTTCAGCGACCAGCCTTCGGCGGCGGCGGTGGTCTTCAGGGCATCGGGCTTCTCGACCCGCCAGCCCTCGGGCACGGCCATCATCTGCGACAGCTTGGCGATGCGCACGGGCGCGTCGAGCTGGAGCTCGGAGAAGGCGGCCTGTTCCAGCACGTTGCCCTGGTCGTCCAGCGTCTGCAGCTTCACGACCAGCCCGCTCTTCTTCTCGCTCCAGATCCGGTAGCCGAAGCGCATCGGGTCCTTGGGGGCGACGGAGATGACGTCGGCGTCGTAGCCGGCCACGCGGTCGCTGCCCAGGCGGCGGGCGGCGTAGAACTCGGGAATGGCGGTCTCGCCCGGGTTCAGCGGCTCGGGGAAGATGCCGAAGGACTCGCGCCGTTCGCTCTTGACCGTGCGCGACTCGGGCACGAAAGTCAGCACCTCGTCGTCGCGGCGGAAGGTCTGGCGCGCCGGGCCGGTCAGCGTCTCGACCCGGTCCACCTGGCGCTGGCCGTCACAGGCGTGCCAGATGCGCGCGCTGGACATCCCGCCGTTGCTGGAGGAGACCACGAAGGTGCCGATGTAGCTGCGCTGGCGCGAGGCCTCGTGCATGCGCGAGAGCCATTCGCTGATGGTGCGCTCGCCCTTCTCGTCGCCGCGGCCCGCCGGGCCGGCCTGGGCCGCGCCCAGGCCCAGCGTGCCGGCGGCCCACAGGACCAGCAGGCCGTGGGCCAGGCGCTGGCGTGCGATGCGGAAGGGGACGGGCTTCATCCTCGGGCCCTCAGCGGGCCGGTCCCTCGAAGGTGGCATTGCGCAGGAAGCCCGAAGGGGCCTGCAGCGCGGTGGCGCCGCCGAACTGGCGGTGCGCCTGCAGCAGCTGGTCGAGGCGCGGGTCGCGGATCATGGCCGCGGCGCGCGGATCGGAGGCGGCAGCCACCGGCAGCACGCCGGCCGGCGCGGCGGCCAGCTGCGGGCCGGCGGCCGGGCCGACGCCCGCGGTGCCCCAGACGTTCCAGCCGACGGCGGCAACCGCCGCCACCGAGGCCACGCCGGCCACCAGCTTCCAGCGCCAGTCGTTGGCGGCCGCGTGGCCGGAGGGCCGCACGGCGGCCACGGCCATCACAGGAGCAGCCACGTGGGCGGGCTCCTGCTGCAGGCGCGCCTGCAGCTTGGCCAGGAATTCACCCTGCGCGCTGCCGCCGCAGGCCTGGCCGGAGCGCAGCACCTCGCCGATCACGCAGTAGGCCTGCCAGGTGGCGCGTCCGTCCTCGCTGGCGGCCGCATCCACGCCACGCGCGAGTCCGTCGCCGCGCAGCTGTCCGTCGGCCAGGGCCGAAATCAATTCCCGCTTGTCCATCTTTTGCAATGTATCCATATGCCGCCTTACCACCGCTTGCCCGACTGGTTTTCGAGCATGGGTTTCACCTTGGCCGAAATCGCCTCGCGCGCCCGGAAGATCCGGGACCGGACGGTGCCTATCGGGCAATTCATCACTTCCGCGATCTCTTCATAGCTCAAACCCTCGATCTCGCGCAGCGTCACCGCCTGGCGCAGTTCCTCGGGCAAGGCCTCCATGGCAGAGTTCACCGTGGCAGCAATTTCCTTCGCGGCCAACACCGTTTCGGGCGTTTCCGCGGAGGTTAGTTCGTTCTCCACGCCGGAAGTTTCTTCATCATCATCGCCGCCGCGCAGGGAACTCTCGGACACCACCGGATCTCGCTTGAGGTCGACCAAAGCTTTTTTCGCGGTATTGACGGCGATCCGGTACAGCCAGGTGTAGAACTGGGCCTCGCCGCGGAACTGGGCGAGGGCCCGGTAGGCCCGGATGAAGGTTTCCTGCGCGATGTCCTGGACCAGGTCGGTGTCGCGGACCATCCGGCCTATGAGGCGTTCGATGCGGCGCTGGTACTTGATGACCAGCAGTTCGTAGGCCTTCTGGTCGCCGGCCACCGTGCGTTCCACCAGCACCAGGTCGGTGTCGGAAGGCGAAGGTGCGGGAGCGGCGGGAGTCTTGGTCATCGTTATGCCACCGGCGGCCCGCCGTGGGACGCTGCGGTGGTGGTGCGCGAATATAGCGCACGGCGCAGCGCATCCCAGTGGGACACGGCCGCGTCCCGCTCGGCCCATAGCCAAAGCGGGCGGCCCTGTTCAGGCGTCCATCGCAGCAGCATGCGGGCCTGCAGGTCGAGGGCCAGGTGCGGTTGCCCGGCCACGCTGTCATCGCCTTGTTGCCAGCGCCAGGCGCCGCCGTCCCAGGCGAGGTTTCCGGCGGGGGAACGCAGCCAGCCGGCCAGCGCGGCGAAGCCGGCGGCGGCCAGCACGCCGGCGGCCAGCAAGTGGCGCCAGCCCGGGATGGGCGTCGTGAGGGTCCAGGCCAGGAGGGCGGCAGCGCCCAGCAGCCACACCGTCCCCAGCAAGGCGCCGGCAAAGCGGCTGCGCCCCACCGGATAGGTCACCGATGGGGCCGCATGCATTGCTCTGGAACCGGCTTCAGATCTTCTTGAAGACCAGCGTGCCGTTGGTGCCGCCGAAGCCGAAGTTGTTCTTCAGCGCGTAATCGATCTTCAGGTCCCGCGCCGTGTTGGCGCAGTAGTCCAGGTCGCACTCCGGGTCCTGGTTGAAGATGTTGATCGTGGGCGGGCTTTTCTGGTGGTGGATGGCCAGCACCGTGAAGACCGACTCGATGCCGCCGGCGCCGCCCAGCAGGTGGCCGGTCATCGACTTCGTGGAATTCACCACGGTCTTCTTCGCGTGGTCGCCCAGCGCCAGCTTGAGGGCGTTGGTCTCGTTGATGTCGCCCAGCGGCGTGGACGTGCCGTGCGCGTTGACGTAGTCGATCTGGTCCGGGTTGATCCCGGCATTCTTCACAGCGGCCACCATCGAGCGGCGCGGGCCGTCGACGTTGGGCGCGGTCATGTGGAAGGCGTCGGCGCTCATGCCGAAGCCGGCCAGTTCCGCGTAGATCTTCGCGCCGCGGGCCTTGGCGTGCTCGTACTCCTCGAGCACCAGGACGCCGCCGCCTTCGCCCAGCACGAAGCCGTCGCGGTCCTTGTCCCAGGGACGGGACGCGGTCTCGGGCGAATCGTTGCGGGTGGACAGCGCGCGGGCCGCGGCAAAGCCGCCGATGCCCAGCGGGGAGACGCAGGACTCGGCCCCGCCGGCCACCATGACGTCGGCGTCGCCGCTCTCGATCATGCGGGCCGACACGCCGATGGCGTGCAGGCCGGTGGTGCAGGCCGTGACGATCGCGATGTTGGGGCCCTTGAAGCCGTACTTGATGGAGACGTGGCCCGAGATCATGTTGATGATCGACGCCGGCACGAAGAAGGGCGAGATGCGGCGCGGGCCGCGGTTCACCATTTCGCTGTGGGTCTCCTCGATCATCGGCAGGCCCCCGATGCCCGAGCCGATGTTGACGCCGATGCGCGTGGCCAGCTCGTCACCGAGCGCCTCGCCTTGCGGCAGGCCGGCATCCTCCACCGCCTGGCACGCTGCGGCCAGACCCAGGTGGATGAAGCGATCCATGTGCCGGGCTTCCTTCTCCGGCATGTAGTCCGTGACCTGGAAGTTCTTGACCTCGCCGGCGAACTTGCACGCCAGTGCGCTCGTGTCGAAGGACTTCACCAGGGCGATGCCCGTCCGGCCTGCGACGAGGTTCTCCCAGGACTCGGCAACGGTGTTCCCGACCGGGCTCACGCAGCCCAGGCCCGTCACGACGACGCGGCGGCGCATGCTCATGCTGGCTCAGGCCTTCTGGTGCTGGCTGGCGTAGTCGACGGCGTTCTGCACCGTGGTGATCTTCTCGGCGTCTTCGTCCGGGATCTCGATGCCGAACTCGTCCTCGAGGGCCATGACCAGTTCCACCGTGTCCAGGGAGTCCGCGCCGAGGTCGGCCACGAAGGCCTTTTCATTGGTGACCTGGGACTCTTCCACGCCGAGCTGCTCGGCGATGATTTTTTTGACACGTGCTTCGATATCGCTCATGGTTTCCCTCAAAGGGTTTGTGATTAAGTCCGCGATTTTAAGCCGGGCGGAGATTCCGGCTGGGTAGGCCTGGACCCACGGTCAGGCCATGAACATTCCGCCGTTGACGTGGATCTCTTGCCCGGTGACGTATCCGGCCTGGGGGGAAGCCAGGAAAGCGACCGCGTGGGCGATGTCCGCCGGCTTGCCCAGGTGGCCCAGCGGGATCTGGCCCAGCAGCGCTTTCTGCTGGTCTTCCGGCAGCGCGGCCGTCATGTCGGTCTCGATGAAGCCGGGCGCCACGCAGTTGACCGTGATGCCGCGGCTGCCGAGTTCGCGCGCCAGGGCGCGGGTCATGCCGGCCACGCCCGCCTTGGCAGCGGCGTAGTTGGCCTGGCCGGGATTGCCCGAGGCACCCACCACGCTGGTGATGCTGACGATGCGGCCATAGCGCTGCTTCATCATGGTCCGCATCACGGCGCGGCTCATCCGGAAGACGGCCTTCAGGTTGGTGTCCAGCACCGCATCCCAGTCCTCGTCCTTCATGCGCATCGCCAGCGTGTCGCGGGTGATGCCGGCGTTGTTCACCAGCACGTGCAGCGCGCCATGCTCCTTGGCGATGCCGTCGATCAGGGCCTCGGCCGCCTTGGCGTCGTTGACGTTCAGGTTGGCGCCCTTGCAGCCGGCGTACTGGGACAGCGCCTCGGTGATCTTGGCGGCCCCGTCGTCGGTGGTGGCGGTGCCGATCACCTTCATGCCGCGCGCCGCCAGTTCGTGCGCGATGGCCGCGCCGATGCCGCGCGAGGCGCCGGTGACCAGGGCGACCTGGCCGTGCAGGGTGGTGTTGCTCACGCCAGCAGCCCTTTCACTTCGGCCAGCGTGGCCGGGTCGTACAGCGCCGCGGCCTCCAGCTCGGGAACGATGCGCTTGGCCATGCCGGCCAGCACCTTGCCGGGGCCGCATTCGACCAGCGTCGTCACGCCGCGCTCGCGGATGGCGCGCACGCACTCGACCCAGCGCACCGGGCCGAAGGCCTGCTCATAGAGCGCCGCGCGGATGCGATCCGGGTCGCTCTCGGCCTGGACCTCGATGTTGTTGATCACGGGGATCTTCGGCGCCTGCAGCGCCGTGGCGGCCAGGCGCTCCTTGAGCTTCTCGGCCGCCGGCTTCATCAGGCTGGAGTGGAAAGGCGCGCTCACCGGCAGCAGCAGCGCGCGCTTGGCGCCCATGCCCTTGAGGATCTCGCAGGCCTTGTCGACGCCGGCCCTGGAGCCGGCGATCACGGTCTGCATCGGGTCGTTGAAGTTGACCGCTTCGACCACTTCGCTGTTGTCCAGGGCGCGCTGCGCCTCGGCGCAGCCTTCGATGACGCGCTGGGCATCCATGCCCAGGATCGCCGCCATCGCGCCGGTGCCCACGGGCACGGCTTCCTGCATGGCCTGGGCGCGGAAGCGCACCAGCGGCGCGGCATCCTTCAGCGCCAGGGCGCCGGCGCAGACCAGCGCGGAATACTCGCCCAGCGAGTGGCCCGCCATCACGGACGGCTCGGCGCCGCCTTCGGCGCGCCAGGCGCGGTAGGCCGCCACGCCCGCCACCAGCATCACGGGCTGGGTGTTGGTCGTCAGGGCCAGGGCTTCCTTGGGGCCTTGCTGGATCAGCGTGGCCAGGTCTTCGCCCAGGGCATCGGAGGCTTCCTGGAGCGTTTCCGTGACGGCGGGATGGCCGGCCCAGGCATCGAGCATGCCGACCGATTGCGAACCCTGGCCGGGAAAGACGAAAGCGAACGTTTTCATGGAATGAGTCGTCCTTGTTGTCGGGAGGAGGCGCGCGCCGCGGCCTGGATCAGAAGTCCAGGAGCACCGCGCCCCAGGTGAAGCCGCCGCCCACGCCTTCGAGCATCAGCGTGTCGCCCTTCTTCACCTTGCCGCTGCGCACCGCGTCGTCCAGCGCCAGCGGGATCGAGGCGGCGGACGTGTTGCCATGCTCGTGCACGGTCACCACCAGCTTCTCGAGCGGCATCTTCAGCTTCTTGGCCGTGCCCTGCATGATGCGGATGTTGGCCTGGTGCGGGATCAGCCAGTCGATGTCGGCCTCGGTCTTGCCCGCCTTCTTCAGCGTGGCCCGCGCCGCGTCTTCCAGCACGCCGACGGCGAGCTTGAACACGGCCTGGCCGTCCATCTTGAGCAGCGGGTCGCCCAGCACCTTGCCGCCCGCGACCGTGCCAGGGACGCACAGGATGCCGACGTGCTTGCCGTCGGCATGGAGGTCACTGGCCAGGATGCCGGGGGTGTCGGAAGCTTCCAGCACCACGGCGCCGGCGCCGTCGCCGAACAGCACGCAGGTGGTGCGGTCGTTGAAATCGAGGATGCGCGAGAAGACCTCGGCGCCGATCACCAGCGCCTTGCTCGCGCTGCCGGTGCGGATCATCGCGTCGGCCACCGTCAGCGCATAGACGAAGCCGCTGCACACGGCCTGCACGTCGAAGGCGGGACAGCCGGCGATGCCCAGCTTGTTCTGCAGGATCGCGGCGGAGGACGGGAACACCATGTCCGGCGTGGACGTGGCGACGATGATCAGGTCGATGTCACCCGCCTGGCGCCCGGCCGCCTCGAGCGCGCGCCTGGCCGCCTCGACGCCCAGGTCGCTGCTGGTGACCTCGGGCGCGGCGAAGTGGCGCGCCCGGATGCCGGTGCGCTCCACGATCCACTGGTCGGAGGTCTCCACGCCCTTGGCGGCAAGCTGCGCCGCCAGGTCCGCGTTGGTCACGCGCTGGGGCGGCAGGAAGCTGCCGGTGCCCGTGATCCGGGAATATCTGCTCATTGTGCTCAGGTGGTCGCTTCGACCGGTTCGCCTTCGGCGCCGACCAGGAGGGGTCGGGCATGGGCAATCCGGGCCTGGACGCGGTCCAGCAAGTTGTTTCGGGCCGCATCATAAGCGCGGTTGAGGGCCTGCTCGAAAGCCAGTTCGTCCGCGGACCCGTGGCTCTTGAACACCAGCCCGCGCAGGCCCAGCAGGGCCGCGCCGTTGTAGCGGCGGTAGTCAACGCGCTTTTTGAACGCAGATAGCACCGGCAAGGCGACAATTGCCGCAAGTTTGGTGACGGCGTTGCGCGAAAACTCTTCTTTCAGGAAGCCGCCGATCATCGACGCCAGGCCTTCGCTGGTCTTCAGCGCCACGTTGCCAACGAAGCCGTCGCAGACGACGATCTCGGTCGTGCCCTTGAAGATGTCGTTGCCTTCGACGTTGCCGTAGAAATTGAGATCGCCGGTGTTGGCTGCAGAACGCAGCAATTCGCCGGCTTTCTTGATCACTTCATTGCCCTTGATGACCTCTTCGCCGATGTTCAGCAGGCCGACCGAAGGGCTGTTGTTGTCCGAAAGCGCCGCCACCAGGGCCGAGCCCATCACGGCGAACTGCAGCAGGTGCTGCTCGGTGCAGTCCACATTGGCGCCCAGGTCCAGGACGGTGGTGGCGCCGCCCTTGGCATTGGGCAGGTGGGAGGCGATCGCCGGTCGGTCGATGCCGTCCAGCGTCTTCAGCAGGTAGCGGGCCACGGCCATCAGCGCGCCGGTGTTGCCGGCGGAAACCGCGGCCTGGGCGTCCCCGGACTTCACCTGCTGGATGGCCACCCGCATCGAAGAGTCCTTCTTCTTGCGCAGGGCCACTTCGACGGCGTCGTCCATGGTCACCACCTCGGAGGCAGGAACCACGCGGGCACGGGGATGCTGAAAGGATTCGAGGGCGGCAGGGGCGCCGACGAGGAGCAACTGCGCTTCGGGGTGCGTCTCCAGGAACTGCCGGCAGGCAGGGAGCGTCACCCGGGGGCCATGGTCGCCCCCCATGCAGTCGACGGCGAGGGTCGTTGTCATGGCCTGCAATGTAGAGCCAAAACGGGCGATTTCCGGGCCAGAGAAAACAAAGGCCCGAACTGCGCGTTCACGCAGCCGGGCCCGGCCCCCTGGGGGACTCCCGCAGCGACGCTCAGGCGTCTTGCTTGGTCTTCACGACCTTGCGGCCGCGATAGAAGCCCGTCGGGCTGATGTGGTGGCGCAGGTGGGTTTCGCCGGTGGTCGGCTCGACCGCGATGCCCGGCGTGACCAAGGCATTGTGCGAACGGTGCATGCCGCGCTTGGAAGGCGACTTCTTGTTTTGCTGGACAGCCATGATGGGCTCCTGGAATCGGCCGGCTACCCGGGGGCAGCTGGGGGTTGATCGGTTGGTTGAAGCGCAGGACGGTCGGCGGGCGCAGGACTGGCCTGCATGCCGGTTCGGCGCGAAGCCCACGATTATAGCCCAAAGCGTTCTTCCTAGCTCTTGCCGGTCTTGAGCCGGCCCAGGAGGGCGAAGGGATGCTCTTTTTCCGGCTGCGCCGCCTCGAAGTCGGGGTCGACGGCGGACATCTTCACGGGCTCGGGGCAGACGTCGTGCCGCGGGGCCACCGGCACTTCCATCAGCAGTTCGTCCTCCACCAGTTCCAGCAGGTCGAAGGCCCGCGACAGCGCCAGGATGTCCTCCTCCGCCTCGTCGTCCTCCTTGGCCGCCGTGGCTTCGTCGGCCACGAAACGGAAGGAGCGGCTCACCTCCAGCGGCACGTCCACCGGGTTCAGGCAGCGCTGGCAGACCATGGGCAGGCTGGCTTCGGCCTCCAGGTGCACCCAGATGTCCGGGTGGACGTGGCGGGCGTTGTGCATCTCGCCGCGCGCGCCCCAGTGCACGACGCGTTCCGCGGCCTCCGTGCCTTCGGTCTCGGCCAGCAGGCGGCGAAAGCGGGGCAGCTTGTCGTCCACCGAGAGTTCTGCGCCCTCCTCGGCGAAACGGCGCACGTCCAGGCGGTGCGGGTCGAAGTCCTTGGCCATGAATCCAGTGTAAGAGAATCGGCGGATGCCGCAGTTCCATGCTGACTCAGCCGCACGCACGCTGGTGCTGGGCTCGACCTCCGTCTACCGCCGCGAACTGCTTTCGCGCTTGCAGGTCCCTTTCACGGTCGAGGCACCGCACGTCGACGAGACACCGCAAGCCGGTGAACTCCCCGATCCCCTGGCGCGGCGCCTGGCGGAGGCCAAGGCGCGCTCCGTGGCCGAACGCCATCCCGCGGCGATCGTGATCGGCTCCGACCAGGTGGCGGACCTCGACGGCGAACCGCTCGGCAAGCCGGGCAACCATGCGAATGCCGTGGAGCAACTGACCCGCATGAGCGGCAAGGTGGTGGTCTTCCAGACGGCGCTGAGCGTCGTGTGCCTGGAAAGCGGTTTCGCGCAGCACGACCTGGCCGCCGTGCGCGTGCGCTTCCGCGAGCTGTCGCGCGAGGAGATCGAAGCCTACCTGCACAAGGAGCAGCCTTACGACTGCGCCGGCAGCGCCAAGAGCGAAGGCCTGGGCATCGCACTGCTCGATGCCATCGACAGCGACGATCCCACCGCCCTCGTGGGACTGCCCTTGATCCGCACCTGCCGCATGCTGCGCGCTGCCGGCCTGCGCGTGTTCTGATGGCCGGGCGCCTCTTCCTCGTTCCCACGCCGCTGGACTTCGGCTGCGCGCAAATCGTGCCGATCCGGGAGACGCTGCCGGACGGAACCATCGCGGCGGCCGCCGGCATCACGCACTGGATCTGCGAGAACGCGAAGTCGGCCCGCGCCTTCCTCAAGCGGGTGGGCGAAGTGCAGCCGCTCGCCCTGCCCCTGCAGCAGCAGCAGATCGCGGAGTTGCCGCGCGAGGTGCACAAGAAGGGCGACCACGGACCGGCGGCTTTCGACGCCAGGCCCTTGCTCCAGGCGGCGCTGGAGGGGCACGACGTCGGCTTGGTGAGCGAAGCGGGCATGCCGGCGATCGCCGACCCCGGATCGTCGGTAGTCCGGGCGGCGCACGAACTCGGGCTGCAGGTGGTGCCGCTGGCGGGTCCGGTGTCGCTGCTGCTGGCGCTGGCGGCCAGCGGCCTCAACGGGCAGAACTTCGCCTTCGTCGGCTACCTGCCGCAGGACGCCACGGCGCGCGCATTGCGCCTGAAGGAGTTGGAATCCCTGGCGCTGCGCACCGGCCAGGCGCAGCTGTTCATCGAGACGCCTTATCGCAACCAGGCCTTGTGGCAGGCGCTGGTGCAGCAGCTCAAGCCCACCACGCGCATCGCGGTGGCCAGCGGCCTGACCTTGCCCTCGGCGATGTGCCGCAGCGCGAGCGCCGCGTCCTGGAAGAAGGAAACCGTCCCGGTGACGAACGACGTCCCGGCCGTGTTCGCCGTCGGGATGTGAACTAGCGCAGCGGCTGGACCGCCTTCAGCGCCTTCACCGCCCCGTCGCCGACCGCGGCGCCGAACTTCTTGGCGAGGCGCTCGGCCACGTTCTCGCGGCGGGTGTAGTCGACCAGTTCTTCCGCCTTGATCACCTCGCGCGCGACGTAGTCCAGGTTGCCCAGCTGGTCGGCCAGCCCGAGTTCCACGGCCTGCTGGCCGGTCCAGAACAGGCCGCTGAACAGCTCCGGCGTTTCCTTCAGGCGCTTGCCGCGGCCAGTGCGCACCACGTCGATGAACTGGCGATGCACCAGGTTCAGCATTTCCTGCGCATGCGCCTTCTGCTTCTCGGTCTGCGGGCTGAAGGGATCGAGGAAGCCCTTGTTCTCGCCCGCCGTCATCAGGCGGCGCTCGATGCCCAGCTTGTCCATCAGGCCGACGAAGCCGAAGCCTTCCATCAGCACGCCGATGCTGCCGACGATGCTGGCCTTGTCGACGAAGATGCGGTCGGCCGAAGCGGCGATGTAGTACGCGGCCGAGGCGCAGGACTCTTCCACCACCGCGTACAGCGGCTTCTTGTACTTGGCCTTCAGGCGCTTCAATTCATCGTTGATGATGCCGGCCTGCACCGGGCTGCCGCCCGGCGAGTTGATCAGCAGCACGACGCCCTGCGCGCCGGCGTCCTCGAAGGCCGCCTTGGCCGCGGCGACGATGAATTCGGCGCTGGCTTCCTGCTTGGGGCCGATCTCGCCCTCGATCTCGATCACCGCGGTGTGCGGCGTGGCCTTGTCGGTCGCCGGCGTGCCGCGGTAGGTCAGCGTCCAGATCAGGAAGATGAAGAAGGCCAGCCAGGCCAGGCGGACGAAGGCGCGCCAGCGGCGGGCCGTCTTCTGTTCCTCCAGCGTGGCGAAGAGGAGCTTCTCCATCGTCGCGCGCTCCCAGCCGGGCTCCGCGGCCTTCACGACAGGCGCCGGCGCGGCGGTGGGCGGCGGCGTCGGCTCGGGGGAGTTCGTTTCGGGAAAGACAGGCTCGGTCATCTAGAACTCTAAAGGTTGCAGGTTGAAGGCAGTATGCCAGTGCACCACGCCGCCGCTCTCGGTGAGCGCGATCTTGACCAGCCCGCCGCGGCAAGGGCCGCCGGCGCAGGCGCCGGTGTCCGGCTGGTAGACCGCGCCGTGCGTGCCGCACAGCAGCCAGCGGCCGCTGTCGTCGAAGAAGCGATTGGGCTGCCAGTCCATTTCCATGGCGACGTGCGCGCAGCGATTGAGGTACGCGTGCGCCTGGCCGTGCCAACGGATGGCAAAGGCGCGGCAGGTCTGGCCGCCGTAGACCACGTCGAAAGGCACGGCGAGGCCGCCCTCCTCCAGGTCGGCGGAGTTGCAAAGGGCGACCAGGCCGTCAGCCATGGGCCAGCAGCCAGTCGTGCAGTTCGCGCACGGAATGCACCACGCTGCGCGGCTGGAGCGCCTCGAAGCCATGCGGCTCGTGCGCCCCGTAGGTGACGCCCACGCTGGCGCAGCCCGCGTTCAGCGCCATCTGCAGGTCGTGGGTGGTGTCGCCGATCATCAGCGTGCGCTCGGGCGCGATGCCGAATTCTTCCATCAGCTCGAGCAGCATCTTCGGGTCCGGCTTGCCGGCGGTCTCGTCGGCGGTGCGCGAACCGTGGAACACCGACTTCAGTTCCACCGTCTGCAGCACTTCGTCGAGGCCGCGGCGCGACTTGCCGGTGGCCACCGCCAGCAGGTGATCGCGCCCGCGCAGGTCGGCCAGCATGGGCAGCACGCCGGTGAACAGGTTCAGGTCGTCCTTGTGCGAGAGGTAGTGGTGGCGGTAGCGCGCGCCCAGCTCCTGGTAGCGCTCGCGCGGCACGTCGGGCGCGGCATGGGCCAGCGCTTCCATCAGCCCCATGCCGATCACGTAGGCCGCGGCGGTGTCGGTCGGCGTGGCGCCGCCGACGTCGGTGACGGCCTGCTGGATGCAGCGCACGATGATCCGGGTGGAATCGAACAGCGTGCCGTCCCAGTCGAAGGCGATCAGGTCAAACTGGCGCGGACGCATGGCTCACGAATTTCTGCAGTTCGGGGGGCAAGGGGGCTTGCAGCGCGACGCGCTCGCCGCTGGCGGGATGGTCGAACTGTAACCGCCAGGCATGCAGGAACATGCGCTTGAGGCCCTGTTTCTGCAGGGCCTTGTTGCGCTCGAAGTCGCCGTACTTGTCGTCGCCGGCGATCGGATGACCCTGGCTGGCCAGGTGCACGCGGATCTGGTGGGTGCGGCCGGTCTTGATGGTGACTTCGAGGAGGCTGAAGCCCGGCAGGCCTTGCTGCACTTTCACCAGCGTCACCGAGCGCATGCCGTCCGGGTCGTCCTTGGCCACCACCTTCACCCGCCGCTCGCCGTCGGCCAGCAGGTACTTGTGCAGCGGCAGGTCGATCACCTTCTTGTTGCCCGGCCAGGCGCCTTCGACCAGCGCCAGGTAGGTCTTGCCGGTTTCGCGATCGCGGAACTGGTCCTGCAGCCTGGTGAGCGCCGAGCGCTTCTTGGCGACCAGCAGGATGCCGGAGGTTTCCCGGTCCAGCCGGTGCACCAGCTCCAGGAATTTCGCGGCCGGCCGGGCCTGGCGCAGCTGCTCGATCACGCCGAAGCTCACGCCGCTGCCGCCATGCACGGCCACGCCAGCGGGCTTGTCGATGGCCAGCAGGTGCTCGTCTTCGTAGATCACCGGGAATTCACGCGCCGGCGCCGGTTTTTCCAGCTTTTCGGCCGCTTTCTCGGACAGGCGCACCGGCGGCACCCGCACCACGTCGCCGATCTCGACCCGGGTATCGGCGCCGGCCCGGCCCTTGTTCACCCGGACTTCGCCCGAGCGGATGATGCGGTAGACGTGCGTCTTGGGCACCCCCTTGAGGACGCGGATCAGGAAGTTGTCCAGGCGCTGGCCCGCGGATTCCTCCCCGATGGTCATGAATTTGACTTCAGCGCTTGCGGGGGGCGCTTCGCCCCCTATAATCTGTTTCACTAGCGTTACGCTGTAAGTGGTTGATTTGGCTGGCAGTTTAGTCCACCCCCACCACTGAGCACGCTGGCAGGTCGATGCCACCGGCACCGCACCGCGCAGATTCCGGGCCAAAGCCCGTCGTGGCGCGGGCGGCGCCGGCCAAGCCCGGCTCTTCGAAACACTGAACGGAATTCAAGTCCTCCAGCTACAACCGACGCTGGGGGGCGGATCAAAGCGAGAACAACGGTGCTGATGGTGTTCCTCCTGGCATTCTGGCGCTGGCTCCTGCCGGCGCCCGCCATGCAGGCCCCATGGCCCCTCGTCGGCGTCACTCCCTCCGCAGCCATTGCGGACCGCCGCCGGCGCCAGCTCGCCCCCATCCCTGTGCCCTCGCGACGGCTGCTGAGCTAGCAAGCTCACGCAGCCGCATCGCACTCCGGCAATTCCCTAAGTTTCGAAGCGTCAGTCAGGCACCGAAGTCCGCGCCCCCAACCGGGCGCGCTTGAGGTTTGAAGGAGTGACGCGAATGAAGCGGATGCTGATCAACGCCACGCAGGCGGAAGAACGCCGGCTGGCCATCGTGGACGGGCAGAAACTGCTCGACTACGAAATCGAAATCGAAGGGCGCGAGCAGCGCAAGGGCAACATCTACAAGGCGGTCGTGACGCGGGTCGAGCCCTCGCTCGAGGCCTGCTTCGTCGACTACGGCGAAGACCGCCACGGCTTCCTGCCGTTCAAGGAAATTTCCAAGCAGTACTTCGCCCAGGGCGTGCCGGTCTCGCAGGCGCGGATCAACGACGTCATCAAGGAAGGCCAGGAACTGCTGGTCCAGGTGGAAAAGGAAGAGCGCGGCAACAAGGGCGCGGCGCTCACCACCTTCATCTCGCTGGCCGGCCGCTACGTCGTGCTGATGCCCAACAACCCGCGCGGCGGTGGCGTCAGCCGGCGCATCGAGGGCGACGACCGGGCCGAGCTCAAGGAGAACATGGACCAGTTGGAGTACCCCAACGGCATGTCCATCATCGCCCGCACGGCCGGCATCGGCCGCAGCGCCCCCGAGCTGCAGTGGGACCTGAACTACCTGCTGAAGCTGTGGACCGCCATCGAGGGCGCGTCCAAGGGCGGCAAGGGCGCCTTCCTGATCTACCAGGAATCCAGCCTGGTGATCCGCGCGATCCGTGACTACTTCAATCACGACATCGGCGACATCCTGATCGACACCGACGACATCTACGACCAGGCGCACCAGTTCATGGCGCACGTGATGCCGGAACACGCGCAGCGCGTGAAGCGCTACCGCGACGACGCGCCGCTGTTCAGCCGCTTCCAGATCGAGCACCAGATCGAATCGGCCTACGCCCGCGAAGTGAAGCTGCCCTCGGGCGGCGTGATCGTCATCGACCACACCGAAGCGCTGGTCTCCATCGACGTCAACTCGGCGCGCGCCATCAAGGGCGGCGACATCGAGGAGACGGCGACCCGCACCAACCTCGAAGCGGCCGACGAAGTGGCCCGCCAGATGCGCCTGCGCGACCTGGGCGGCCTGATCGTCATCGACTTCATCGACATGGAAGAGTCGAAGAACCGCCGCGAAGTGGAAAACCGCCTGCGCGACGCGCTGCGGCAGGACCGCGCCCGCGTGCAGTTCGGCTCCATCTCCAAGTTCGGCCTGATGGAAATGAGCCGCCAGCGCCTGCGCCCGGCCCTGTCCGAAGGCGCGTCCATCCCCTGCCCGCGCTGCGGCGGCCACGGCCACATCCGCGACACCGAGAGCTCGGCCCTGCAGATCCTGCGGATCATCCAGGAAGAGTCGATGAAGGACGGCACCGCCGCCGTGCACGTGCAGGTGCCGGTGGAAGTCGCTTCCTTCCTGCTGAACGAGAAGCGCGCCGAGATCGCGAAGATCGAACTGAAGCAGCGCATCGGCGTGCTGATGGTTCCCAACAAGACGCTGGAAACCCCCAACTACCGCCTGGAGCGCCTGAAGCACGACGACGCGCGCCTCGACAACCTGAAGGCCAGCTACCACATGGCCGAGGAGATCGAGGACCCGACCGCCGTGACGCGCCGCTCGCACGAGCGCACCAACAAGCAGGAACCGGTGATCAAGGGCGTGCTGCCCGACGCGCCGGCGCCGATGCCGCTGCCCAAGCCGCCGGTGCAGGAGCCGGTGGCACGCGCTGCCGCGCCGGTGCAGGCGCCCGCGCCCGCGCCGGTGGCCCGTCCGGCCGCCGCGCCGGCGGAAACCGGCTTCTTCTCCTGGATCAAGAGCGTGCTGGGCATGGGCCCGGCGGCCGAACCGGCGCCCGCGCCGGCCCCGGTTGCGGAGGCGCGCCGCGAAGAGAAGCGTGGCGATGGCCGCGGCGAGCGTGGCGAGCGCGGTGGCCGGGACGGCCGCCGGGGCGATGGCCGCGGCGAGCGCGGCGGCCGCGGTGGCCGTGGCGGTGAAGGCCGGCGCGACGGCGAACAGCGGCGCGAGCGCGCGGCCGCGGAAGGCGGCGAGGGCCAGCAAGGCCAGCGCGGTGAAGGCCAGCGCGGCGAACGCGGCGAGGGCCAGGGCCGGCGCGAGCGCGGTGAACGTGGCGAGCGCGGTGAGCAGCGCGGTGAGCGTGGCGAACAACGGGGCGAGCGGCGCGAGCGCGACGTGAGCGCCGGCGGCGAAGGCCGCGAACAGCGCGGCAGCCGCGAAGGGCGCGAGCCGCGTGAGGGCCGCGAGCCGCGTGAAGCGCGCGAACAGCGCGAGCCGCGCGAGGGCCGCGAAGCCCGCGACCAACGCGAACCGCGTGAAGCACGCGAACCGCGCGAAGGCCGCGAAGGCCGCGAGGGTCGTGAAGGTCGTGAGCAGCGCGAGCCGCGTGAAGCCCGCGAAGGCCGTGAGCAACGCGAGCCCCGCGCGCCGCGCGAAGGAGAAGACAACCGCGAGCCGCAGGAAAGCCGCGAGCGTTTCGAGGCGCGCAAGCGCCGCGAAGCACGCGAGGCCGCCGAGGCGCGCGGCGAGGTGCTGCCGCCCGACAACCTGCTGGATGCCGGCGCCGCCGAGGACGCGGCGCAGGATCGTCCGCGCGGTGAGCGTGGCGAGCGCGGCGAAGGCCGGCGCGACGGCGGCCGCCGTGAACGCGGCGAGCGCCGCCCGCGCGACGGCGCGCCGCAGGACGGCAAGCTCGAGGCCGATGCCCTGGCCGGCGCCGCCGGTTCGGTCGGCGCGGTCACTGAGTCGGCCGACCCGCAGCTGCCGCCCGGCGCCAATCCGGTGCTGGAGTCGCACACGCACTTCGACGACAGCCGTCCGGCGGCGGGCGCCGATGGCGCCGACGGCGAAGGCCGCCGCCGCTCGCGCGACCGCTACGGGCGCGATCGCCGCGAACGTGGCGGCGACCGCGGCGAACGCAGCGAGCGTCCGGCGCAAGCCGAGATCGTGACCGGCGCCGAAGTCTCGGCCGCCGAGCAGGAAGTCTTTGCCGGCCACGCGCCGGCGCCGGTGGAGCACCATGCGCCGCGTGCGGAAGCACGCGCGCCGGTCGCCGCCCCGGCTCCCGCCGAAGCCGTGCAGGCGAAGACGCTGCCGCGCGTGCAGCCCTTCCAGCTGCCGGTCGACGAGCTGAAGAACGTCGCCGAAGGCTCGGGCCTGCAGTGGGTGGGTTCCGATGCCGACAAGATCGCCGCCGCCCAGGCCGCGATGGCGGCCGAGCCCAAGCCGGTGCACGTGCCGCGCGAGCGGCCGCCGGTGGTGGAAACCGACGAAGGGCCGCTGGTGCTGGTGGAGACCAAGCGCGACCTGCGGAACCTGCAGCTGCCGTTCTGAGCGGCTTGCTGCCAATGAAAAAGGGCGCCTCCGGGCGCCCTTTTTGTTTGTCGTAGGGTGGGGTCGCTTCGCGACCCCACCACCGTGCGGCTTACTCCCCCGCCGCCCGCTTCCACGCCTGCGCCGCGGCCGACTCGTCCGACCGCTGCTCGGCCAGTTCCGCCAGCGCCCGCCAGGCATTGCGATGCAGGCCCGCATCCTGCAGGCCCAACGCCGCCTGCGTCAGCAGCTGCTGCGCCTTGCCCCACAGCTGCCGCTTCATGCAGGCCATGCCGGCGAGGTATTGCAGGGTCGCGTCGCGCGGGTTCGCCTTCTGCGCCGCCTCGATGCGCGCGAGCCAGCCGGCGTCGAGCGCGCCCAGGCCCTCCTCCAGCGCGCACACCAGCTTCACGCGCAACGCGTCGCCCAGTTCCGACTGCGCCTCCCACACCGGCAGCAGCCAGTCGCGGGCCAGGTGCGCGTCGCCGCGAAGGAACAGCAGGCGCTGCGAGGCGTGGATCGCCACCTCGGGAATCGTGCGCTCCGCCGGCTCCAGCAGGCTCCAGGCCCGCTGCAGCTGCGCGACGTCGTACGCGCCGTTGAGCAGATCGATGGCCAGTCCGCGCACGATGCTGCGCGCCGCCACCGGCGAGAAGGCATGGTGCTTGGCCAGCAGGCGGGCCGTCTCCAGCGCCTCGCGCGCCTGGCCGGCCTGGCGCGAGGCCTTCAGCCGCGTGCGCAGCGACAGCGTGCGGCGCGCCGCACCCTGCGGCAGGCCCTTGAGCCACTGCATCGCCGATTCGGGTTCGCGGTCGTCCAGCGACCAGCGCGCCGCGCGCATCAACGCGCCTTCGCGCGTCTCCTGGGCGTCGCGCGCCTGCACGTGTTCCAGCGCCTGCTTCAGGTGGTCTTCGCGGCCGGCGCGGTCCTGCAAGGCATGCGCGCTCTCGGCGGCGAGCAGGTGCGCGATGGCGCGCAGCTGGCCCGCGTTGGCCGGCTTCTGGCCGGACGCGGTGAGCGAGCCTTCCTGCTGCAGCACCGCCTCCGCGGACTTGCGCGCGCGGATGAAGCGTCCGGCCAGCATGTGCGACAGCGCGTCGAGCAGCGACGCGTAGAGCGTGCGTTCCTTCTGCTGCGTGCGCCAGCGCAGCGCCTGCCGCGGCAGGTCGAACAGCGCCGACAGCGCGCGCAGCGCCGCGTGCAGGAACACGAAGGCGGCCACCAGCAGCAGCACGACCAGGTTCAGGGAAACGTCGACCCGGTATGGCGGCCAGAACAGCGTGACCGTGCCTTGGTTGTTGCCGGCAAACAGCGCGCCCGCGACGGCGATGCCGAACAGGGCCAGGAGCCAGAGCGCGGCGCGCATGGCGGCTCCTACTTCCCGGCGGCGGCCGTTGCCAGCGCCGCCAGGGTCTCGTCGATGCGGGGCAGCTCCACGGTGCGCAGCTGCGCCTGCACCTGCTGCATCTGCGCGGCCGTGGCCTGCGTGCGGCGCGAGGACGGGTCGAAGTATTTCTGCAAGGCGGCCACCGCGGCGGCGATGTCGGCCCGCGCCGCATCGTTCTGGCGCGCCAGCAGCGACAGGCGCGCGTTCAGCAGCTTCAACTTGAGGTTCTCGCGCAGGAAAAAGGCCTGCTCGGGGGCGAGCAGCGCCGCCTCGGGCTGGTCGATGCGGCTCACGCGCACCAGGCCGCGGGCTTCCTCCAGCACGGTGTCGCGCGCCTTCTGCCACCAGAGCACCGGCCCAGGGGCCGCCGGCGCGGAAGCGTGCTTGCGGGCGGTCTCCGCGATGGCGGGGCTGGGCACGGCGTTGGCCAGCGGCAGGTCGTCGACCTGGCGCACCAGTTCGTCCAGGCGCGCCAGCACGCCGGGCACGTCGGTGACGCTCGCCTGGCGGATCCGCACGCTGTCGCGGCCGACCGCGGCCTGCAGGCGCGCGAGGCGCGGCTGCGCGGCGCGCGAGAGCCGGTCGTCGGCGCTGCGCAGCGCGGCCAGCAGGGGTTCGGCGCTGCCGGTGAGCTGGGTCTGCTGCTGCGCGAGGCGCAGGGCGGACTCGATGTCCACCACCAGGTTCTCGTCGCGCGAACGCGAGAGGCTTTGCATCAGTTCTTCGAGCTGGGTGCGCTGCAAGGCGACTTCGCTGACGCGCGACTCGAGCACGACCTGGCGGGCGGCCGCATCGCGGGCGATGTCCTGGGCCTGCCGCGCCAGGGCGCGGGCCTCGATGGCGTTTGCGCCGCTGTCGGCGCTCTGGCGCGCCAGCTGTTCCTGGATGCCGCCCAGCTTCTGCCAGAGCAGCAGGCACGCCAGCAGCGCACCGCCGGCCAGGGCAACCAGCACCAGCAAGGTGGCGCGCGAGACCGTGGCGCTTCGTCCGGCCGCGGCAACGGCCGGAACCGGGGCCACCGGCAAGGGCGGCGACGGCAACTCGGACGGCGGCAACTCGGGCGTCGAACTCATCGGCTCGATTCTATCGACGCCACCACGTCCGGCAGGCCCGGCCGGCATTGCTGCACGTAACCAAACCCCAACGCCTGCACGGCCTGCGCGATGCGCGGATGGGTTGCCAGCGCGCGCGCTTTGCTCCAATCCTGCCCGGGCAGCAACTGCGCGAGGTTGCGGGCCGCCTCCGAGCTGCTGAAGAGCCAGCAATCGCCGGCCGCGGCGCGCGCCTGCGCCACGTCCTGCTCGCTCCAGGCGGGGATGCCGCGCGCGTAGGCCGCGACTTCGTCCACGCCCACGCCGCCCGCCGCCAGCTGTTGCGACAGCCATTCGCGTCCCTGCGAGCGGCCTTCGGCATCGGCGCCGCGCACCAGCAGCAGCCGGCTGCCCGGCGCCAGCCGGCCGCGCACCTCGGCCCACAGGCTTTCGGAATCGAACTGGGCGGCGTCCGGCGCGGGCGCATCGATCTGCGCCGGCGGCACGCCGGCTTCCCGCAAGGCCTCGGCCGTCGCCGGCCCCGGCGCCCAGGCCCGCGGCCCATCCTGCGGCCAGGACGCGCCGGCCGCGAAAAATCCATGCACCGCATTCGCGCTCACGAACATCACGGCGCCATGGCGATCCAGTGAATCCCAGGCGTCGGCCAGGGACTGCGCGTCCGGGGCCGGGGTGATGGCGATCAAGGGCAAGGCGATGGCGTCGTGGCCGCGTTCGCGCAACTGCGCGACCCACTGCGCCGCCTCGCGCGCCGGCCGCGTGACGACCACGCGCATCACGCGCTCAGTGGGCGCCGCCGGCGCGCAGCCGTGCCGCCACGTGCGTGCCGACGGCAGCGGCCTGCTCGACATCGGCGACCACTTCGGCGGAACGCGCCTGCACCAGCGGTGCCGGCGCATCGGGGTTGCCCCAGGCCGCCGTCAGCTGCAGGTACTCGCCGTCGAAGTGCGCATGCGCCGCCAGCGGCATGGAGCAGCTGCCGCCCATGGCCCGGCTCACGGCGCGTTCGGCCGCGACGCAGAGCGCCGTCGCATGGTGTTCCAGCGGGGCCAGCGCGGCGATCACATCGGCGCGATTGCTGCGCACCTCGATGCCCAGCGCGCCCTGGCCGGCCGCCGGCAGCATCTCGGTGGGTTCGAAGAACTGGCGGATGCGCTGCGGCAGGCCCAGGCGCTTCAGGCCGGCGGCCGCGAGCACGATGGCGTCGTAGCCGCCTTCGTCCAGCTTGCGCAGGCGCGTGTCGAGGTTGCCGCGCAGCGGCTCGATCTTGAGGTCGGGCCGCTGGGCGCGCAGCAGCACCACGCGGCGCAGGCTCGACGTGCCGACCACCGCGCCGTGCGGCAGGTCGGCCAGCGTGGCGTACTTGTTCGAAACGAAGGCATCGCGCGGGTCCTCGCGCTCCATCACGCAGGCGAGGGTGAAGCCTTCGGGCAGGTCCATGGGCACGTCCTTCAGGGAGTGCACCGCGAGGTCGGCCCGGCCTTCTTCCAGCGCCGTCTCGAGCTCCTTCACGAACAGGCCCTTGCCGCCCACCTTGGACAGCGAGCGGTCCAGGATCTGGTCGCCCTTGGTCGTCATCCCGAGCAGGCTCACCTGGTGGCCGCGCTGCTCCAGCAAGGCCTTGACGTGTTCCGCCTGCCAGAGGGCGAGCCGGCTTTCACGGGTAGCGATGATGAAGTGGGCCAAGGCTCGTAACCTGTTCGTAATCGGGCGGGGGAAGGCGATGCTAGCATCCCTCGCATCCCCCCACAGGAGTGAGATCCATGCCCCCGGCCACGACGCCGCCCGTGCGGCGCGCCAAGGACAACGAACGCCCGCTGGTGGACGACATCCGCCTGCTCGGACGCATCCTCGGCGACGTGATCCGCGAGCAGGAGGGGGTGCCGGTGTTCGAGCTGGTCGAGCGCATCCGCAAGCTGTCGGTCGCCTTCCGCCGCGACGCCAACCAGGAAGCCGACCGCGCGCTCAAGTCGCTGCTGAAGTCGCTCTCGGGCGACGAGGCGGTGCGCGTGATCCGCGCCTTCACCTACTTCAGCCACCTCGCCAACCTGGCCGAGGACAGGCACCACATCCGCCGCCGGCAGGTGCACGAGCGCGCGGGCGACACCCAGGAAGGCAGCCTGGAGGTGGCGCTGGCGCGCCTGCGCTGGGCCGGCATCAACGCCCGCACGGTGTCGCAGACGCTGGCCCACAGCTACCTCTCGCCGGTGCTGACGGCGCACCCCACCGAAGTGCAGCGCAAGAGCATCCTCGATGCAGAGCGCGACATCGCCCGCCTGCTGACGGAGCGCGACGAGATCCGCGCGCGCGCGCAGCCGCGCGACGCCCTTGCGCCACGCGAGCTGGCGGCCAACGAGTCGCAGCTGCGCGCGCGGGTGATGCAGCTGTGGCAGACGCGCCTGCTGCGCTTCACGAAACTGAGCGTCGCCGACGAGATCGAGACCGCGCTTTCCTACTACGAAGCGACCTTCCTGCGCGAGATCCCCAAGCTCTATGGCCAGCTGGAGCAGGAGCTCGGCCAGCAGCCGGTGGCGAGCTTCCTGCGCATGGGGCAGTGGATAGGCGGCGACCGCGACGGCAACCCGAACGTCAGCGCGCAGACCCTCGACTACGCGCTGCGCCGCCAGTGCGAGGTGGCGCTGCGCTACTACCTCACCGAGCTCTACTGGCTGGGCAGCGAACTGTCGCAATCGGCGATGCTGGTGGAGGTGAGCCCGGCGATGAAGGCGCTGGCCGAGAGCTCGCCCGACACCAACGAGCACCGCCAGGACGAGCCTTACCGGCGCGCGATCACGGTGATGTACTCACGGCTGGCCGCCACGCTGAAGGAATACACGGGCGGCGACGCGGCCCGCCACGTGCTGGCGCCGCGCAATCCCTATCCGCGTGCCGAGGACTTTCTCGCCGACCTGCGCACCATCCGCGATTCGCTGCTGGCCAGCCACGGCGCCGCGCTGGTGCAGCAGCGCCTGCATCCGCTGATCCGCGCGGTGGAAGTGTTCGGCTTCCACCTGGCGACGGTGGACCTGCGGCAAAGCTCGGACCAGCACGAACTGGTGGTGGCGGAGCTGCTGCGCGTGGCGCGCATCAAAGCGGACTACGCCAAACTGCCCGAGGCCGCGCGGCGCGAGCTGCTGCTGAAGCTGCTGTCCGATGCCCGCGGCCTCAAGGTGATGGGCGCCGACTACAGCGAGCTGGCGCGCAAGGAACTGGCGATCTTCGAGGCGGCTCGCCTCATGCGCGCGCGCTTCGGCCCGCAGGCGATCCGCCACTACATCATCAGCCACACCGAGACGGTGAGCGACCTGCTGGAAGTCCTGCTGCTGCAGAAGGAAGTGGGACTGTTGCGGGGAACGCTCGATGACGGCGCGGTGGCCGACCTGATCGTGGTGCCGCTCTTCGAGACCATCGAAGACCTGCGCAGCGCCGCGCCCATCATGCGCGAGTACTACGCCCTGCCCGGCATCGCGCGGCTGGTGCAGCGCTCGGGCGCCGAGCAGGACATCATGCTGGGCTACAGCGACAGCAACAAGGACGGCGGCATCTTCACCAGCAACTGGGAGCTGTACCGCGCCGAGATCGCGCTGGTGTCCCTGTTCGACCAGCTGGCCAATTCGCACAACATCCAGCTGCGCCTGTTCCATGGCCGCGGCGGCACCGTGGGCCGCGGCGGCGGGCCGAGCTACCAGGCGATCCTGGCGCAGCCGCCCGGCACGGTGCGCGGGCAGATCCGCCTGACCGAGCAAGGCGAGGTGATCGCCTCCAAGTACGCCAACCCGGAGATCGGGCGGCGCAATCTCGAGACGCTGGTGGCCGCGACGCTGGAGGCGACGCTGCTGCAGCCCACCAAGCCGGCGCCCAAGGCTTTCCTGCAGGCAGCGGAAGCGCTGTCGCAGGCCAGCATGAAGGCGTATCGCTCACTGGTCTACGAGACGCCGGGCTTCGGCGACTACTTCTTCAGCGGCACGCCGATCCGCGAGATCGGCGAACTGAACATCGGCTCGCGCCCGGCCTCGCGCAAGGCCAACCAGAGCATCGAGGACCTGCGGGCCGTGCCCTGGAGCTTCAGCTGGGCGCAGTGCCGGCTGACCATCAACGGCTGGTACGGTTTCGGGTCGGCGGTGGAAGACCTGATCGCGCAGCAGGGCCGCAAGGAAGCGGTGGCGCTGCTGCAGAAGATGTACCGGCAGTGGCCCTTCCTGCGCGCGCTGCTGTCGAACATGGACATGGTGCTGGCCAAGAGCGACCTGGCGCTGGCCTCGCGCTATGCGGCCCTGGTGCCGGACGCGCGGGTGCGCAAGCGCATCTTCGGCGCCATCGAAGCGGAGTGGCAGCGGACGGTCGATGCGCTGGCGCTCGTCACCGGCGAAAGGCAGCGGCTTTCCAGCAACCCGGCGCTGGCCCGGTCGATCCGGCACCGCTTTCCCTACATCGATCCGCTGCATCACCTGCAGGTGGAACTCGTGCGCCGCTGGCGCGAAGGCAGCGGCAACGAACGAGAGCGCATCGGAATCCACCTGGCGATCAACGGGATCGCCGCGGGACTGCGCAACACGGGCTAGGAGCCCAGCAGCTCGCCGACCGGCTTGAGGTGGTCGACGCGGTCGCACACGGCCTTGATGGCCATCAGGATAGGCACGCCCAGCAGCAGACCCCACACGCCCCAGAGCCAGCCCCAGGCCAGCACGCCGATGAACACCGCCACCGCGTTCATCGAACTGGCCTTGCTGGTTGCCCAGGGCACGATCACGTAGCCCTTGATCGTGTCGATCACGAGCGAGCTGCCGCCCACCAGCAGCGCCGAGCGCACGTCGCCGAACTGCATGAAGGCCACCAGCGCCGCCATCACCGTGACGACCGTCGAGCCGATGTAAGGGACGAGGCTGAGCACGCCGGCGGCGATGCCCCACACCGCCGCGTGGTTCAGGCCGATGACCGCAAAGGCAAGGCCGGTCGCCAGGCCCGTGCCCAGGCCGGCCAGCAGCTGCACCAGCAGGTAGCGCTGCATCTGCGCATTGATTTCCTCCAGCGCCTGCACCGTGAGCTTCTTCTCGGCGAGGCCGGGCCCGGTGATCTTCACCAGCTTGCGGCGGAAGGTGTCCCCGGAAATCAGCAGGAAGTAGGTGAGGAAGGTGACCATCACCGTCTGCCCCACCGCCGTGGCGAGGCCCAGGGTGCCGGACCAGAGGTGCTCGCGCAGGTCGAAGCGCGGCTTCTCGATGATCACGCGCGTCGGGCCGCCGGGGCGTTGCGCCGGCGCCGCGCCGCCCGCTTCGTCGGCGGCGCGCTGCAGTTCGGCGGCTGCCTTCTGCACCGAGTCGATCGTGCTGTCCGAGCGGGCCGGTGCCTGGGCGCGATGCAGGGAATCACGCAGCTTGCGGGCCACCTGCGGCAGCGAGGTGATCAGTTCGTTGGCGTCGTCCGAGAAGGAGTAGATCGCCCCGCCCATGCCGCCCAGGATGCCGAGGATCAGCACCGCGGCGCTGACGCTGCGCGGCACGCGCCGGCGCGCCAGCCAGTCCACCACCGGCGACAGGGCGTAGCTGAAGACCAGCCCCACCATCACCGGGATGAAGAAGGCACTGGCCCAGCGCAGCACGGCCAGGACGGCCAGCACGGTCAGCACCACCAGCGCCATGCTGCGGATGTCCACCGGCATGTGCAGCAGCACGCGCGGCGGGTCGCTCGGTTCCACCGGCGGGGGCGGCAGGTCTCGGAGGGTGTCGGGGTCGGTGCTCACAGCGGAGCATCCTAGACCCATGGCTCAGCTTCGGGGGCCGATTCGGCGCGGAATGGATGCCGTCCGACTAGCTGGCGAGCGCTTCCCGTACGGCGCTGAGTTGCCGGCGCGATACGGCCAGCGATTCGTCGATGCCGTTCAGCCGCACCGCCCAGCCTTCGCCCTCCTCGGGGTCGAAGTGCTTTTCCAGCGCCCGCACCGCCCGCCGCGACACCAGCGCGTTGCGGTGCACCCGCAGGAACTGCGCGCCGTGGCGCTCCTCCAGGTCGGACAGCGAGCCGTCCAGGATGTAGCTGCGCGCGGCGGTCCGCACGGTGATGTACTTCAGTTCCGCCTTGAAATAGAGCACTTCGGTCACCGGCACCCGCTCGGTGCGGCCGCGGTCCTGGATCACCAGGACTTCCTGTTCGGTCTCCTGGCCACCCGCGCGCGCCTGCACCAGCCGGTCGACCTTGCCCAGCGCCGCTTCCAGCCGCTCGAGGCGCACCGGCTTGGTCAGGTAATCGACCGCTTCCAGCTCGAAAGCGGTGACGGCATGCTCCGCATAGGCAGTCACGAAGACGACCGCCGGGGCATCGGGCAGGCCCCGCAGCACGCTCGCCAGCGCCAGGCCGTCGGCGCCGGGCATGTGGATGTCCAGCAACACCGCATCGAAAGCCTGGCGGCGCAGGTGTTCCATCGCCTGGGCGGCGTTGGCGGCTTCGGCCCCCACTTCCACCGCCGGCGATCCGCATTCGGCCAGCAAGGTGCGCAGCCGCGAACGTGCCAGCGGCTCGTCGTCCACCAGCAGGACTTTCAACCCCATCGTTGTTCCCCCTCGCCAGTCAAAGAACGGGCCCCTCGGCCCCGCGGCACGGCCCTCAAGCCGGCACTTCCATCCGCACCTGGTACATCCCGTCGATCAGCGCCGTCTGGAACTGAGCCTGCACATCATGCAACAAGCGCAGGCGATCGCGCACGTTGTCTTGCGCGACACCGTTGCCCGGCTTGCCCTGGCCCGCCGGCACCGTGTTGGTCACCTTGATCACCACCACGCTGCCGCGGCGCTGGGTCGTCACCTTGACCTCGGCGCCGGTCGGGCTGGGCTCGACCCCGTGCTTGACCGCATTTTCCACCAACGGCTGCAGAAACAAAGCGGGCACGCGCGCGCTGCCGGCCCGCGGGTCGATGGACCATTCCACCTGCAGCCGCTCGCCGAAGCGCACCTGCTCGATCGCCAGGTAGCGCCGGGCCACCAGGACCTCCTCGGCGAGGGTGGCGGAATCGCCCTGCTCCACCAGCGCGTGCCGGAACAGCTCGCTCAGGTCCTCCAGCAGCGCCTCGGCGCGGGCCGGGTCTTCCCGGACCAGGGCGATGGCGGAATTCAGGCTGTTGAACAGGAAGTGCGGGCGGATGCGCGCCTGCAGTTCGGCCAGGCGCGCCGTGGTGTCCGCCGGCATGCGGCCCTTGGCCCGCAAGACCAGTGCCGCCACCAGCACCGAGGACAGCAGCGCGCCGGCGCAGGCCGAGGCCAGCCAGGGCCGGCTCTCCGGGCGCATGAACAGCGCCAGCAGGCCGCAGCCATAGAGGCCGGAAACGGCCCCCAGCGTCACGCCGCACAACTGCTGCGCGATGGGAGGCAGCCGCGCCAGCACCTTCTTCAGGCTGCAGGCGAGCACCAGCCAGCCCAGCGTACCCGGCAGCGCCGCCCCGCTCAGGAGCGCCACGCGCTCGACCCAGTGCATCACGCCGGCGGCGCCGAACATGGCGCCGACCGCGACCACGGCCTCCACGAACAGCAGCGCCCGCAGCACCACCCCGAGCTGGCAGGCGTCGAAGACCAGCACCCGCCGCGGGACGCGCGGCGGGGCGCTGGTCCGGGACAGTTCCTGGAACGCCGATAATAGTTGCGAGTCGTTCATCTCTTGCCATTATGGTGAACCGGCGCCCGTCCCCACCTTTCCCCGCATCCGTGCATCCCCTATGAGCCAACTCGATCAAAAGTCCGAGGCGTGGTCCGCCCTGTTCAGCGAGCCCATGAGCGACCTCGTCAAACGCTACACGGCCAGCGTGTTCTTCGACAAGCGCCTGTGGCAGGCCGACATCGCCGGCTCGCTGGCCCATGCGGCCATGCTGGCGCGCCAGGGCGTGATCGCGCAGGCCGACCTGGCCGCCATCCAGCAGGGCATGGCGCAGGTGCGCGCCGAGATCGAGTCCGGCGCCTTTGAATGGAAGCTGGACCTCGAGGACGTGCACCTGAACATCGAGGCGCGCCTCACGCAACTGGTGGGCGACGCCGGCAAGCGCCTGCACACCGGCCGCAGCCGCAACGACCAGGTGGCCACCGACGTGCGCCTGTGGCTGCGCGGCGAGATCGACCTCATCTCGGAGCTGCTGGCCGGCCTGCAGAAGGCCCTGCTAGCGCTGGCGGAGCAGAACGTCGACGTGGTGCTGCCCGGCTTCACGCACCTGCAGGTGGCGCAGCCCGTGAGCTTCGGCCACCACATGCTGGCCTACGTGGAGATGTTCGCGCGCGACCAGGAACGCATGGCCGACGTGCGCAAGCGCGTCAACCGCCTGCCACTGGGCGCGGCGGCGCTGGCCGGCACCACCTATCCGCTGGACCGCGAATGGGTGGCCCGGGAGCTGGGCATGGAAGGCGTCTGCCAGAACTCGCTGGACGCCGTGAGCGACCGCGACTTCGCCATCGAGTTCACCGCCGCGGCATCGCTGGTGATGGTGCACGTGAGCCGCATGTCCGAAGAACTGATCCTCTGGATGTCGCAGAACTTCGGCTTCATCCGCATCGCCGACCGCTTCACCACCGGCTCGTCGATCATGCCGCAGAAGAAGAACCCCGACGTGCCGGAGCTGGCGCGCGGCAAGACGGGCCGCGTGGTGGGCCACCTGATGGCGCTGATCACGCTGATGAAGGGCCAGCCGCTCGCGTACAACAAGGACAACCAGGAAGACAAGGAGCCCTTGTTCGACACCGTCGACACGCTCAAGGACACCCTGCGCATCTTCGCCGAGATGGCCGGCGGCATCACGGTGCAGCGCGAGGCGATGGAGAAGGCCGCCCTGCGCGGCTATGCCACCGCCACCGACCTGGCCGACTACCTGGTGAAGAAGGGCCTGCCGTTCCGCGATGCGCACGAAGTGGTGGCGCATGCCGTGAAGGACGCGCAGGCCAAGGGCGTGGACCTGAGCGAACTGCCACTGGCCGATCTGCAGAAGTTCAACCCGGCGATCGGCGAGGACGTGTTCGGCCCGCTGTCGCTGCGTGGCTCGCTCAACGCCCGCAACACGCTGGGCGGCACCGCGCCGGCGCAGGTGCGCGCGCAGATCGCGCGCCATCGCGCGCGCCTGGCCTGAGTCAGTTCAACCGGACCTTGAACGAGAAGCTGAAGCCGGGGTAGGCCCCCGCCCCGCTCCAGCCCACCATGCGGCCGCGCGGCTTCACCCGCAGGTTGGTCACCGCGGCATCGAAACCGCTTGCGTCCGGCACCGGTACATAGGTCCAGGTGGCGCCATCGTCGCTCGAGAACTCGAGGTCGTCGGTGGTCGACGACAGCGAGGTGTAGCTGAAGGTGAGCGTGCTGGCGCTGTCGGTGAAGGTGATCGGCCCGGCCGGCGTGCCACCCAGGTTGCCGACGAACAGCGCGGTGTTGGGCGGGATCCGGTCCGAGATGACGAGGCTGTTGCTGTCCACCTGGCCGAGGCCCGTGTTCGCCACTCCGATCGTGTAGAGCGATTCCGAGCCCGGGATGTTCTTCGGGTTGGTGGTGCCGCTGATGGGATCGCGCAACACCTGCACCGTCTTGGTGTTCAGGAGGCCGGGATAGACGATGGTGCCGACGGCGCTGGCCGTCGTCGACGCCGAGCCCAGCGACACCGACGCCTGGTTGACGATGGTCCCGGTCGGATTGCCGGTCAGCTGCGCGTTGATGGTGAAGGTGACCGTGCCGCCCGGCAGCATCTGCGGGATGGTGAGGCCGGCGCCCTGCATGTTGGCCACCGTGGTGCTGGCAACGGTGGGACAGGTGGCGGACTGCGCCGCGCAGCTCACCCCGGAGGTCGGCAGGTTGGCCACCGCGGGATCCTTGAACACCACGCTGGTGAGCGTGATCCCGGTGGTATTGCTCACGGTGACGGTGTAGGTGGTCGTGTCGCCCGGCGTGATGCTGGTGGCAGGATTGGTCTTGGTGATCTGCGGCAGCGTGACCACCGAAACGTTGCCCTGCACGCCGCTGGGCGCGTTGCACTTGGACGTGGTGTTCGGCACCGGGTTGGCAGCGCTGGTGCAGACCAGCCCGCTGGGGCTCGCCTGGTTGTCCCAGGTCACCACGAAGGGAATGTTCAGCGCGCCGCTGCTGTCGGCGGCCTGGCACTTCACCACCACGCCCGTGATGGTGAAGGTCTGCGTGCCGCCCGTTCCGACCGTGGACGCACTGCCGTCGCCGCAGGTGTCGGTGACAGGCTGGCCGGAGATCGTGTACGGCCCGGGATCGAGGCTGGGGAAGACCGAAGTCGGCAGGATCGCCACCTTGCAGGACCGCGAGCCGGTGCCGGTGGGCGTGCTGCGCGTGGACAGCAGCTGCGGGTTGCCGCCGTCCTGGGCCAGGAAGATGCCGACGTCGTAGCGCGTGCTGGAGCCGAAGGTGACCGTCACGTCCAGGTCGAGGGTCACGGTGCCGCCGCCGACGCACGAAGTCGGCGTGCCCGGCCCGCTCTTGGCGGTGATGTTGGTGATCTGCACGTCCTTCGCCGTGCAGCCCAGGCTGCTGCCGTAGCGGTCCGCCGGGCACATGTCCAGCGGAAAGGACGGGGCCAGCGTCTGCGCCGCCACGGCGCCGGCCAGCAGCAGCAGCATCAACCCCGCCAGCAGCCGGAGCCAGCAGCCCCGCAGGGCGGCAAGGTTCGAGCTTTGCATTCTTCCCCTAGTTCAATTTCACCTTGAAAGCGATGGTGAACGACGGATACGGCCCCGCCCCGCTCCACCCGGCCATGCGGCCACGCGGACGCACGCGGAGGTGCGTCACCGCGGCGTCGTAGCCCGTCCCGTCCGGCACCGGAGTGTAGGCCCAGGTGGTGCCCCCATCGTTGGAGAAGTCGATGTCGTCGGCCGCGGAGTTCAGCGCCGTGTAAGCCAGGGTGAGGCTGCTGCCCGCATCCGCGAAGGTGACCGGGCCGGCCGGCGAGCCGCCGAGGCTGTTGACGAACAGGGCGGTGTTGGGGGGAATCGGGTCGACGATGCCGATGGTGCCGTCGTCGACGCGCCCCAGCCCGCTGTTGGTCACGGTGATCGTGTACAGCGATTCCGAGCCGGGGATGTTCTTCGGATTGCTGGTGCCGTTGATCGGGTCACGCACCACCGCCACCGTCTTGGTGCTGCTCAAATTGGGGTAGACGATGGTGTCGCTGTCCTGCACCGTCGTCACGCCGGCGCCGGACGTCGCCGTTGCCACGTTGGTCAGCGTGCCGGTCGGATTGCCGGACAGCGTCGCCGTCAGCGTGAGCACCACGGTGCTGTTGTTCGGCATCGACGACACCGTCATGCCGCCGGCCGACTGCAGCGCCGTGATCATCGCCGCGCTCGCCAGGGCCGGACAGGTCGCCCCGCCCTGGGCGGCGCAGGCGGCGCTGTTGATCGTGAGGTTGGCCACCGCCGGGTCCTTCAGCACCGCCGCCGTGCCGCCCGTGTAGGTGGCGCCGCTGGTGTTGCTCATGGTGATGACGTAGGTGGTGGTGTCGCCGGGCGAGATGCTGGCTACCCCGTTGGTCTTGGTCAGGTTGGGGCCGGGCGGCGGCGTCACCGTCAGCGTCGCCGTCACGTTGTTCACCAGGTTGATCGAGAGTCCGCTGATGTTGGCCGCCGCGTTGTTGTAGCTGCCCGAAGCCGCGGCGGTCACCACCGCGGTGACCGTGCAGGACTGCAGGCCGGCGGCCAGGGTGGCGCCGCTCACCGCCAGGGTGCCGCCGCCCGCCGTGCCCGTCACCGTGCCGCCGCATTGCGAAGCCGCGGGCACGGACGACAGCGTCACGCCCGCCGGCAGCGTCTCGGTGAAGGCGATGCCGTTCTGCTCCGCCAAGCCGGGGCCGTTGGTGAGGACCAGCGCCATCGTCGACGTGCCGCCCGCCACGATGCTGCTGGGCGTGAAGGTCTTCGACAGGCCCACGGCTTCCACCACCAGCGTGTCGTTCACCGTCGTGGCCGTGAGGCCGCCCAGCAGGTTGCTGATGTTCGACGTGGTGTTGGTGTAGGTGCCCGCCACCGTGCTGCGCACGGGAATGGTGATCGTGCAGCTCGCACTGGCGCCGAGGTCGACGCCGGTGATGGTCAGCGTCGACGTTCCCGGCGCGCCGACCCGCCCCAGGGCCGTGCCGCCCGTGCTGGTGCAGGTGCCGCCGAAGGCGCCGCTGGGCGCGACGACCAGGCCGGTGGGCAGCGTGTCGCGAAAGCCCATGTCCGTGGTCGCCGAGGCCTTGTTGCTGATGGTGAAGGTGAGGATGGAGTTCTCGCCCACCCCCACCGGGTTCGGCGACGTGACCTTGGTGAGCACCGGAGAGCCCGGCGCGGTGACGACCAGGGTCGCAGTGGCCAGGTTGCCCGTGCCCGCGTTGGCGCTGCGTACCGCGCCGGTGGTGTTGGTCAGCGTGCCCAGCGTACCGGTCGCGACCACGCGGAAGGAAATCAGGCAGCTGGAGCCGGGGCCGCCGGTGGCGCCGCCGGCCACGTCCACGATCGTGTCGCCCTGTGCGCCGCCGCTGTTGACCGTGAAACCGCAGGTATTGACCACGCTGGGCGGGCTGGCGATCGCCATGCCCGCGGGGAAGGGATCGGTGATCGCCACCCCTGTGATGGACCCCAGCGAGCCACCCGCCGGATTCGTCACCGTCAAGGTCAGCGTGGACGTGCCGCCGGCCGGCACGCTGGCCGGGCTGAAGGACTTGGCCAGCACCGGCGGATAGGACACGATCGTCGAATCGGTGGCCGTGTTGTTGCCGCTGTTGCCGGCGGGTTCGCTGCCGCCGGACACCGTCACGCTGTTGACGACGGGGGACGCGGCGGCCGCGGCCGCCGTCGGGACGACCGAGATCACCACCGGCGGCGCCGAGGTGTTGTCGGCGATGACCGTGGTCCGGGTGCAGGTCACGTTGGGCGAGGCGAAACTGCAGGTCCAGTTGGTGCCCACGGCCGACACGTAGGTCAGGCCCGCCGGCAGCGTGTCCACCATGGTCACGGTGCCCGTGGTCGTCATCTGCCCGATGTTGGTCACGGTCACCGTGTAGGTCGCGGTGACGCCTACCGCGAAGGAGCCGTTGTGCGACTTGGTGACCGCCAGGTCCGGCGCGGTCACGGGGGTCGTCAACGCATACGAGTTGTTGCCGGTGTTGGCCGGCGCCTCGGCCGCGCCGACGACGTTCACGGTGTTGGTCACCGACGGTGCCGCAGCGGCGCCCACCGTCACCGGCACCACCACCGTCGTCGAAGTGCCCCCGATCGGGATGCTGGTGGAGCGCGTGCAGTAGATGTGCGAGTTGCCCGCCGTGTTGGCGCCGGGCTGGTCGCCGTTGGCCGCGCAAGTCCAGCCGGTGCCTATCGTCCAGTTGGTCGGCGTGAGGCTGCGGATGGTGAGGCCCGCGGGCAGGTCGTCGGTGAAGCTGTAGGTGCCGGTCGTGGCCCGGCTGCCGGTGTTGGCGACCGTGAAGGTATAGGTCGATGTGGACCCGACCGCCAGGGAGCCCGCCACCTTGGTGATGCTCAGGTCGAAGTCGTTCACCACCGTCGTCAGCGATGCGTTGTTGTTGCCGTTCGCCGTCGGCGGCTCCCCGCCGCCGCTGACGCTCGCCGTGTTGACCACCTGCGGCACCGCGGTGTTGAGGACGTTCACGACGAAGGTCACCGTGGTGGACGTATTGCCGGCCAGCAGCGCGGTGGAGCGCGTGCACAGCACGCCCGTGCCCCCGACCACGTTGTTGGGCGCGGCGGCCGGGCAGCTCCAGCCGGCGCCGGCGACCGGCGCCGAATAGAGCGTGAGGCCGGTCGGCAGCGGGTCGGACAGCGTGTAGGTGGCCGCGCCCGTGGTGGTGCCGCCGACATTGGTGACGCTAAGCGTGTACGTGACCGTCGTGCCCACCGTCATGCTGGAGGTCGCCAGGGTCTTGTTGGGGCGCAAGTCGGGGCAGGACGTGCTGCAGACCACGTTGCCGACGGTGGACGTGTTGTTGCCGTTGTTGCTGGCCGGCTCGCCGCCGCCACTGATCGCCGCGGTGTTGGTGACGGTGGGCGCGGCGCCCGCGCTCGGCGTCACGGTCAGCGTGATGGGGTTCGGATTGGTCGCACGCGCGCCGATCACCGTGCTGCTGGTGCAGGTCACGGTGCCGGAGGCGTTGCTGCAGCTCCAGCCGGTTCCGGTCGCGGACACGTACGTCAGGGTCGCCGGCAGCACATCGACCACCGTGTAGGTGCCGCTGGTGGCGGCGGAGCCCGCGTTGCTCACCGTGATGCTGTAGGTCCCGGTGAGGCCCACCGTGAAGCTGGAGTTCGGCACCTTGCTCAGGGTCAGGTCGGGACTGGGCGTCACCAGCACGGAAGCCTGGTCGTCTTCGCTGGCCAGGCTGTTGTTCGGCGTGGAATCGGGGTCGTACTGGTCCGAATAGCTGATCTGCGCGGTATTGGTCACCGCCGTGGAGCCGCTCACGTCCACGTTCATGGTCAGCGTGGCCGACGCACCGACCGCCAGCACGCCGATGCGCCAGGTGCCCGCCGGATAGATGCCGACCGTCGACGTCGAATAGGTGCCTTGCGAGGGGGTGAAGGACGTCACCGTCAGGCCGGCCGGCACTGCGTCGAGCACGCGCGCGTCGGTCACCGGCACCGGCCCGTTGTTGGTCACGGTGACGGTGAAGCTGGTGGTGGCGCCGGGCGTGGCGTTGCTGGCGGTCTTGGTCAGGCTCAGGTCGGCCACGCGCTGCGGCGCGGTGGACAGGTCGCCGATGTTCGCCATGCCGGTGGTGTTCGGCAGCGCCGTCGCAGCCAGCGTGGCCAGGTTCACCTTGCGCAGGTTGCCGCCGTTGTACATCGAGATCAGCATCGTCCCGTCGTGCGTGAACGCGCAGCCCGTGACGTAGCCGTTGGGCGCGGCGACGCCGGTGATGCCGGTGCCGGTGATCGTGCCCAGCCGCGTGCTCACGCCCGCCGACGTGACGGTGAAGACGTCCTGGTTGGCGACCATGTACAGGACGCCGGTGTTGGTGTTCAGGCAAAGGTCGCCGCTGGAAGTGGGCAGGTCACCGCTCAGCGGCGTGGTGCTCAGGATGCCGCCGGTGTTGGTGTCCAGGGTCCAGATGCTGGTCGTGGTGTCCATCGCCAGCAGGTTGTTGGCGTTGTCGAAGCCCAGGCGCACCACGTTGGTGGTCGTCGCGCCGGGCGTGCCCACCAGCACGGGCGCGACGTTGGGCGTGGCCGGATTCCAGCGCCACAGGTTCGGGTTGGTGCCGCTGGAATCCAGGTAGAACAGCATGCCGTCGCTGGGCCGCGTGGCAAGCGTGTAGCCCTGCGGGTTGGCCGGCGGATTGATCGGCGTCAGCAGCGTGGCCGGGCCGCCGCTCACCACGTCCACGCTGTAGATCCCGTTCAGGTTGAGATCCATGATGAAGACGTTCTCGGCGCGCGCGGGCGCGGCCAGCAGCGCCAGCAGCGGCAGCAGCACCAGCCAGAGGGCGCGGGTGAAGAAGGCGTGCATCGCGGGTGGTCCTAGGGCTTCAAGGGCAACTGGCCCTTCGCGCGGTCGTTCAGGTCGAAGGTGTCCTGGTCGACCTTGACGCGCAGTGCCACGTACAGGCCCTTGCCGCGGTATTCGGAGCCGGTGAAGTCGGCGTCGGTGAAGCCCATCTGGTTGTAGCCGACGGCCATCCAGGTGTTGTCCGTCAGGCGGTAGCCGACCGAGACGCCCATCTGCGTCTGGCGGGTTCCCGTGCGGTACGAATGCAGCATGCTGGCATGCAGGCCCACGTCCCAGCGCTCGGCGATGTCGTGGCGCGCCTCGACGCCGATCAGGTCGGTGTAGCCGCTGTAGCTGGTGTCGCCGATCATCTCGCGCACGTACTTGGCGCTGTACTGCAGCGCGACCTGGGTGTCGCGGGTCGCCTTCCAGTTGGCGTTGAAGTTGCTGATCAACTTGCGCGTGAGCAGGCGCGAGGCCAGGCTGGTGGTGTTGGAGTCGTCGACGTACTCGAACTTCTCCAGCCACATCCAGCTGCTGTCGGCGGGACGCGAGGCGAAGCTCAGGCGCGCCGCGATGTTGCGGGTGTCGCTGGCGCCGTTTTCCTTCATCACCGACAGGCCGGCGGCCATCACCTGACCCTGCGCCAGCTTGCGCTGCGCGCCCAGCAGCAGGTTGACCTTGGTGCCGTCGTCGGCGCCGCGCCATTCGGCCCGCGCATTCGCGCTCCACACGTCGTCGTGGTAGGCCAGGCCCATGCTGACCGCGGTGTAGTCGCCCGTCACCAGGCCATAAGCGGCGCTGGCAGCGGTGGAGGTGCCCGACGCGGGCGGCTGCGCCGGGCCCAGCGGGTTGGCGGTGTTCTTCAGCGTCTGGACGCGGTCGATGCTGGCGTCGGCGGCCCAGCGGTCGTTGATCTGCACCTTCTGCACCAGGCCCATGTTGGCGTACAGGCGGTTGGAATCCAGCGTGCCCTGCGCGCCGCCGCCCAGCTGCATCTCGGCGCCGCGCCAGAGCGTGGTGCGCAGGCCGATGCGGGTGGTGTTGGCCTTGACCTCGTCGCCGCGCGCGAATTCCTGCGTCGCGAGCAGCGTGGTCTCGGGCGTGAGCTTGTAGTCGGCGCCCAGCACCAGCCGGTTCGGGAAGTTCACGGTGCCCTTGCTGCCCACGTCCAGGTCGGTGGTCGCGCGCAGGATCAGGCGGCGCTCCATCATCTCGTAGGAGACGCCGCCGGTGACCTGGCGCGCCTCGCTCTCGTTGCCGGCGCCGTCGCGTTCGTTGGCCAGGCGGGCGCCGCCGCGCAGGGTGAGGCCTTCCTTGTCGGTCCACTCGGCCTGGCCTTCGACCACGTCGCGGCGGCCGCCGCTCACCAGGTTGTCCTGGCGGTAGGTCGTGCCCGAGACCTGCATCTGGTCCGACAGCTTCAGGCGGCCCTCGGCGCCGACGGAACGCTGGCCGGCGGAGGCGGCAGCCTGCTGGCCCAGGCCGAAGCCCGGCTGCTGCTGCGAGGCGTAGGCGCGCGCGGCAATCTTGCCGTCGTCGTGCGTCACCTCGGCCAGCCAGGCGTTGCCCTTCTCGCTGCCGGTGCCGGTGTTGCGCTCGGTGGTCGCGGCTTCCGCGCGGATCTTGGTCGTCTCGCCCAGGCGCACCGTGGCGTCGACGGCGGTCAGGTTGGCTTCGCGGCCGGCCGTGCCTTCGTGGATGTGGGTGGCGCCCACTTCGCTCTTCTCGCCGACCTTCAGCGCCGCGCGGCCGCCGTAGGTCCAGGTCTCGCCGGCCTTGCCGTCGGTCTCGTACTCCGCGACGATCAGCACCGGGTTGAGGTTGGTGTCGCGCGAGGGGATCGGCTCGCGGAAGAACAGCGTGCCCTGCGCCGCATCCAGCTGGTAGTCCAGGTAAGGCGTGAGCGAACGGGTGGACAGCACCTGGTCCGGATGGAAGCGGTCGCGCACCTCGATGCGGATCTTCTCCGAGTTCAGCAGCACGTTGCGCGCGCGCAGGCGGTACAGGCCCGACGTGCCGTCGCCCTGCAGTTCGTCCTTCATGAAGGCCTGCGCCGTCTTGGCGGCGAAGGCGTTGTAGCCGACGCGCTCGCCCTTGTATTCCGATTTCAGGCCGGTCAGCGTGCGGCTGTAGCGGCCCAGTTCGCTCACCGTGAGGCCGGTGTCGAAGTCGCCGAACAGCGCATAGAACTGCTTCTTCTCGATCTTCAGGTACAGCTTGCTGGTGCTGGCCGCGTCGAACTGCGGCTGCGTGCCGTCGGCGTACAGCGTGTAGTACTGGTTCGGGTCGATCGCCTGCTTGAGCGAGGAGGCGTCGCGCGCGCTGCCGCGGACCTTGGCGCTGTCGTAGGCGGCCGTCAGGAGGTACTCGCCCTTGACCTGGCCCTTGGCATAGAAGGCGATGCGGTTGCCGTCGGACAGGCGCTCGTCGGCGGAGGCGTCCTTCAGCGCTTCCAGGTTGCCGGAAAGCTTCTTGTGGACCAGCGTGCCCTCGGCGAAGCCCACCAGGATCCACTCGCGCAGGTCGGCGCTCAGCCAGGCGCGCACTTCCTGCGTGCGCTGGCCGGGGAAGTCGAAGCGCAGCACCGCCTCGCCGGTCTGCGTGGTGGGCTGCAGCGGGATCAGCGCCACGCCGTCGTCGGCGACCTGGAACTTGGGCTGGCCGCCCAGGTTGCCGGACAGCGGCTCGCGCTGCAGCGCGTCGGCCTGCTGCTGCGGCAGGAACGGCGAGTTCAGCTGGAACTCGCCGGTGAGGCCGCGGCGCACCGGCTGGCCTTCGGCATCGAGCATGCGCACGGCGACCACCGGGTTGGAGCGGCCGTCGGCCACCAGGCGCGAACGCTGCAGGTCCAGCACCACCTTGGCCGGCGCCGACGAATAGTGGATCACGCGGCTTTCCTGCAGCAGCACGGCGCCCTGCGCGTCGCGCACCAGCAGGTCGAGCGTGTTGGCGCCGTCGCGCAGGTCGACCGCGCGCCAGTTCGAAATCGCCCACGTGCCGCTCGGGTTGAGGATGGAGCCTTCGTAGCGCAGGGGATCGACCGGATTGCCGTTCACCTTCAGGTCGACCTGCGCGCCCTTGGCGTGCTTCACAGCGACCTTGATCACGGGCAGCGCGGGGGCGAAGCCGACCTTCGGGTGCAGCCACTCGTTGCCCGCGGGCGCGGCGGCCAGCCACTTGTCGTCGTAGGGCAGCTTCTCGATCAGCACCAGCGGCGCGCCGCCGGCGCTGCCGGGCGCCGGCGCGGTCGCGGCGTCGGCGGCCGGCGCAGCGGACAGCACCCCCAGCGGCAGCGGCGAGCACTGCGCGGCTTCGGTGGCCTGCGCGCCGAGCACAAGCGGCTGCAGGTTCAGCGCCGGCTGGCCGACCGGTTGCACGCGCACCGATGCCTTCAGTTCGCCGGCGAGGGGCGCCGCGGTGTCGAAGGCAAACACGTGGTTCCAGCGGCCGCGCTGGGCCGGCAGGCGCAGCACCAGGAAGTCGTCCTGCTGCTCGACGCCGGCCAGGGGCTGGCCATCGACGGTCACCGAGCCGGGGACGACCTTGGCGCCGGCCGGCAGCATCACGGTGGCCGACACCGACTGGTTCGCCACCGGCGCCGCCAGCTGCAGCTGGGTGCGCTGGCCGTCACGCTGGAACTGCTGGCGCAGGCAGCTGGGCGCGCGCACCAGGCGGAAGTCGGCGCGCCACAGCGTGCCGCCGCGCACGTTCACGAACTGCGAGAAGTCGCGACCGCCCGTCTTGCTGGTGGATTCGCAGTTCTTCAGCTCCACGCCCTGCGGCAAGGTGGTGGTGTCGATCTGCACGACGTGCGTGCCGGGACGGATGTTGTCGGCGTGCCAGTTGCCGTCCACGTCCGTCAGCAGGAAGGTGCCGTCTTCCAGCAGCACCCGCACGTTCGCCATCGGCTTCACTTTCGCGGTGTCGCGCGCATCGGCTTCGCAGGACTCGGCCACCGTCACGCGGCCGGCCAGGATCGCGCGGCTCTGGTTCAGGTCTTCGCGCACCTGCACGTAGGCCTTGGCGATGTTCGACGTGATGCGGCCGGCGGCCTGCGCCACGTTCTCGGCCTGGCCCGGCTGCGCGCCGGCGGCAACGACGGCGACGTAGCGCACCGTGACGCCGCCGCTCGCGGCCAGGGTGCCCAGGGAGAACAGCAGGCTGCGGCCGTCGGCGCTGACTTCCGGATCGGCGAGCACCGCTTCGTTCAGGCGGGCCGAGCCCTTCTGGTAGCGGAAGCCGCCCGGCAGGCGGTCCGCGATCTGCACGCCGGGCAGCGAATAAGCGCCGCGGTTCGCGATGGCCAGGGTGTAGGGGACGAAGTCGCCGATCGCCGCGACCGACTTGCCGGCCGTCTTGACGATCGCCACTTCGCCCAGCGGGCCCGGATCCAGCGGGATGTCGATTTCGATCGCGGGGCCGGGCACCAGCGTGAAGACCTCGCCGCGCGAGCCCAGGGAGAGCTGGTACGGGCCACCCGGCAGGCCCTTGAGCGTGAGGTCCGGCGACTTGGACGGGAAGCGGAAGCCGGCCGGCGGTTCCACCAGGAAGCTGTACGAGCCCGGTGCCATGCGCGGGAACTGGTAGCGGCCCGAGGTGAAGGGGTAGCTGGTGCCGCCGCCGTCGGTGACGGTGGTGCCGGAGATGATGCTCGAGGGATAGCTGCTGACGCCGTCGTTGCCGAACACCTGGGCGGGCTGGCCAGTGGCCATGTTGATCACCGTGACCTTGGCGCCGTCGACCGGCTGGCCGGTCGAGGCGTCGAACACCACGCCCATCGGGTCGATCAGGGCGGCGGCGCTGACCGCGACGTGGCCCTCGGAGTCGTCGTAGTAGGTGACGGTGAGGCGCTGGTTGGCGCCGGCGCTCAGCACGCAGTTGCCGGCCTGCACGGCCGCGTTGGTGGTCTGGATGTAGCCGGTGAAGACGCCGGTGGAGGCGCCGGTCTCGGTGAGGCGCAGCGTCTCGCTGTCGCCGTTGGCGACCTGCACGGTCACGGTCAGCGTGTCGGGCAGCGCCGGGTTGAGGTTCTGGTCGAAGTCCGTGACCTGGATGAAGACCGCGTCGCCGGTGGCGTAGGTGGTGGTCGGCGCCAGCATGTAGTTGGCGGGAACGGGCATCGTCCCGACGCCGGGCGCGACCGGCGCGGGCAGCAGGGTCAGGCCGGCGCCGGCCTTCTCGCACTGGGTCGGCGCCACCGGCTGGCGGTTCGCATAGCCCGCGGGCAGGCCGGTGGTGGTGGCGGCATAGCCGAGCAGTTGCACGCTGGCCGGCGTGGAGGCGCTGGTGACCAGGGTCGTCGAGCCGGTGACCGGGATCGCCACGCCGGAAATGCTGAACGAGGCGGTGGCCGTGTTGACGATGGAAGTGTTGGGCGGCGTCGCGGCCTGGGCCAGGCCGGCGGCGCACAGGAAGAAGGCGATGCAGGCCTTCGCATGGACGCGCGCTGCGCCCATGCGAAGACCCTCTGGCCGGGCGGCCAGAGGAGCACCGGCCGCCGGCGTGCCCTGAAGCACGCCGGCGGCTGCGGCTATCCAGCGATGAAAGCGGGACAGGCGCATCGGTTCAGATCAGTTGATCTTCACCTGGAAGGTCACCGACACGGTGTCGCCCACCTTGAGCTCACCGGCGCTGTACGTCGATTCCGCCGGCAGCGCGACGCCGAAGTCGATGGTCAGCGCGCCCGCGTTGAAGCCGGCGCCGTCGCTGTCGCTGTTCGACGTGGTCAGGTACTTCGGATAGCTGGCGGCCGGACGGTTCGCGAACACGACCTTGAAGCCCTTGCCCGCGCCGCTCTGCGGCACCATGCCGGCAGCGCAGTTGGTCGCGGCGCCCGCACCGGTGATCAGGTCGGAGTCGAAGGACAGGTTGGTGTTGAGCGTGTCGTTCAGCTGGGTCAGCGTGGCGGAGGCACCGCCGTTGTTGGTGATGCTGATGGTGTACGCGGCGTAGGAACCCGGGATGTTCTTCGGCGCGGTAGAGCCGTTGAACGGGTCGCACACCGCCGTCACCGTCTTCGTCACCGTCAGGGCTGCCGTGGCGACACGGTAGGCGCTGCGGGCGCTGTAGTTCGCGGCGAACGAGGCATCGTCCGTGCCGGCCAGGTCGGCGAAGACGATGTCGACCACGTTCGGGTCGTTGGTCGCGGACTGCGTCAGCGCGGTCAGGCCGTTGCTGCCGGCAGCGCGCGCGGTGGCCGTCAGCGAGATGCCCGACACGTCGCCGTTCAGCTGGCCCAGCGGGATCGTGCAGGTCACCTTCACGGTCGCACTGGCGTCGGGCGCCAGGTTGCCGATGAAGTTCTGCGCCAGGTTGGTCGGCCCGACGGCGAACGCGCAGGTGTTGACGTCGAAGTTGTCGGTGTAGCTCGACGCGCCGACGGTCACGCTGGTGGTGTTCGCCAGGTTGGCGGTCGCCAGCGAGAAGTCCTGCGTGTTGTTGCCGGTGTTGGACACCACGAAGGTGGCCGTGACCAGGGTCTGGCCCGCGACGCCGCTCACCGGCGACGAGTCCGTCGTGCTGACGGTCAGGTTCACCTTGTTGTCGACCACGAAGGTGGTGGTCGCGCCGGTGGCGTTGGTGCTGCCGGTCGGCGCCGAAGCGATCGACGGCTGGGCGACGGATCCCACCGAGTACGACAGGGTCGCCTTGTTGCCGATGCTGGTGCCCGCCTGCGTGCCGGCGGCGTTGACGTTGCCCGTGACGAGCAAGGCCGAGACGCAAAGGGTCGCAAGCGCCCCTCCTCGTCCCAGGAATGTCTTCAAGACTGCTTTCATGATGATTCCCTCAAAAAATTTCAGTTGTTGCTAAGGAGAAATTGCGGAAAGAGGAGTCGGCCCTGGTGCCTTTGCCGGCGGACCGCAGCCGCCGGGCGGGCCGCAGCCCCTGGGCGGGCCGCACCCCCCCGGTGGGCCGCAGCCGAACGGAAGCGAGCGCAGCCGCCGGAGCACCCGGCGGCTGCGCAGGGGCGGGCAAGCGACGGGACGCCGGCTGGTGGGGTTCACCTGGGCGGCCACGGCTTGCTCCGGCTGCGAGATCAGTTGACCACCACGCGGAAGCCCACCACGCCCTGCTTGCCGGGGGCAAGCTCGCCGCGGTAGACCCAGCGCACGTGGGTCATTTCGGAGATGCCGGCGGGGCGTTCCTTGCCGTCGGCGCCGATCACCTTGACCTTGTCGGCCGCGGCCCAGGTCTTGCCGCCGTCGGCGGAGAAGGTGATCTCGGTGTTCTCGCCGAAGGCGCTGCCGCCGACGAGGGTGGTGTTGGCCGGCAGCGGGTTGACGACGGCGATGTTGCCGGCGGCGCGCTTGCCGACGTTGCGGAAAGTGGAGGTGTAGATGATCTCGGCGCCGGGGATGCTCTTGGCGACCGGCACGCGCTTCTTCTCCACCTTGCCGTCGGCGGCCTTGACTTCGACTTCCTGCTCCGCGACGTTGCGGAATTCGATGTCGCCGCCTCCGGCCTGCGCGAACGCGCTCGCGTGGAAGGCAGCGGCAAGCGCAAGCAAGGCTGCGATGACGATGTGTTTTCTCATGGTGCTCTCCTGGTGGTGTCAGTTGACGGTGGCTTTGAACTCGATGACGCGGGTGGCGGGAACCGCGAGGGTTCCGAAACTGGCCTGCACGGCGCCGTTGGCGAAACTGGCTTCGTCGCCGTCGGCGGCGTCGGTGCGCACGGCGGTGTCGACCGTGATGCTTCCGGGGACATAGGTGACCTGCGCCGGCAGCGGGTCGTTGACGGCGACGTTGTCGACGGTTCCGGTGCCGGTGAGGGTGATGACGAGGCGGTAGGTCACGACGCTGCCCGGCATGACGCGGGTGCCGCCGCGCGGGTCGCGCACGTTGACGACCGACTTGGCCAGGCCCATCGACGCGCCGGCGACCAGGTAGCTGCCGCTGGCGCTGGCGCGGCCGTTGCCGATGCCGGCCACGACCTGGACGCCGCCGAAGGTGCCGAGTGCCGTACCCGGCGCGGCGGTCGAGGCGCCGGGCGTGGTGGCGGTCGCGGTGAACCCCACCTTGCCGAAGGAGCCGGTGGCGATGCCGGCCGGGATCTGGCTGGAGACGTAGACCTGGCGGCTGGCGTCGGCGGCCAGCACGATGTCGTTGGCGCCCGGCGCGTAGAGGATGTCGGCGTTGGGGCCGGTGCGCTGCAGGCCGGGCTGGGCGCCGCTTTCCAGCCAGATCGCGCCGTCGGTGGCACTGGCGGGGTCGAACTGGTCGCCGCCCTGCACGTTGTCGCGGCTGAGCGCGAAGGTTTCGGTGCCGTTGCCGGTGTTGCTGACCACGAAGGCCAGCGGCTTGGAGCTGTCCGGGGAGGTGGCCGGAACGGCCGCGCCGTCCTGCCAGGTCACGGCCACGTTGACGACGCGGGCCACCACGATGGGCAGCGAGACGGCCGTGGCGCTGCCGGGGCGGCCCTCGGCGGTGTAGGTCAGGGTGGCGGTGTTGCCGATGACGGTGCCGGCGCCGGTACCTGCGGCCCAGGCAAGCGGCGCCCAGAGCGCAGCGAGGGCGGTCGCCAAGCGCACCGCCCAAACCCAAGCCCAACGCGTCCGATCTCGTTCTGGATACACAACTTCACCGGCAATGGAGCAATTTCCCTAACCAGCCTTCCGATTCAACCCGACAGCAGGAAGGCTGGCACAATGAAATCGTTGGTCCGTCGCTGTGTTACGGCTCATCCGTTGGGATGAAGCAACAAGCACAAGGTTACAAATCCGGGCCTAGATTTCTAGAAATGTCACATGTGACACATCCGGAAACAATTATAGGGAAAGTGCCTAAATGGCCGCGTCCGTCCATGGACAAAGCGCCACCGCTCATCGTCGAGAACGGGCGTTTCCGTGCGGATTACCGGATTTCGGCGGATTGACCAGCCGGTAACATCCGGGCAAAAGCCGAGGAGGATCGTTTGCCCGTCATCACCAACATCGAGGACCTGCGCGTCCTGGCCCAGAAACGGGTGCCGCGCATGTTCTACGACTACGCGGATTCCGGCTCCTGGACCGAGAGCACCTACCGGGCCAACGAAGCCGACTTCGAGAAGATCCTGCTGCGCCAGCGCGTGGCCGTGAACATGGAAGGCCGCAGCACGCGCACGACCATGATCGGGCAGGAGGTGGCGATGCCGGTAGCCATCGCGCCGACCGGCCTGACCGGCATGCAGCATGCCGACGGCGAGATCCTCGCCGCAAAGGCGGCCAAGAAAGCCGGCATCCCGTTCACCCTGTCGACCATGAGCATCTGCTCGCTGGAAGACGTGAGCGAGGCGACCGGCCGCCATCCCTTCTGGTTCCAGCTTTACGTGATGCGCGACCGCGGCTTCATCGAAGCCCTGATCGACCGCGCCAAGGCCGCCGGCTGCTCGGCGCTGGTGCTCACGCTGGACCTGCAGATCATCGGCCAGCGCCACAAGGACCTGAAGAACGGCCTGTCGGCGCCGCCCAAGCTGACCCCGGCCAACATCCTGAACATGATGACCAAGCCCCGCTGGTGCCTGGGCATGGCCGGCACCAAGCGGCGCCAGTTCGGCAACATCGTCGGCCACGTCAAGGGCGTGGAGAACATGGGCTCGCTGTCCGAGTGGACGGCCAAGCAGTTCGACCCGCGCCTGTCGTGGAAGGACGTCGAATGGATCAAGAGCCGCTGGGGCGGCAAGCTGATCCTCAAGGGCGTGCAGGACGTCGAGGACGCCTACCTCGCGGCCGAATCCGGCGCCGACGCGGTGATCGTCTCCAACCACGGCGGCCGCCAGCTCGATGGCGCGCCGTCTTCGATCTCCGCCCTCCCCGCGATCGTCGACGCCGTCGGCGACCGGATCGAGGTGCACATGGACGGCGGCATCCGCTCCGGCCAGCACGTGCTGAAGGCGGTGGCGCTGGGCGCCAAGGGCACCTACATCGGCCGCGCCATGCTGTACGGCCTGGGCGCGATGGGCGAGGAAGGCGTGGACAAGGCGCTGGCGATCATCCGCAACGAGCTGGACCTGTCGATGGCCTTCTGCGGCCGCACCGACATCAACACCGTGGACCGCGGCATCCTGCTGCCGGGAAGCTACTGACCCCACGCCGCGGGCACCGCCCGCGGCTTGCGACAATCCCGCGGTGAGCAAGATCCGCCGCATCGCCCACCTCGACATGGACGCCTTCTTCGCGTCCGTCGAGCTGCTGCGCTACCCGCAGCTGAAGGGCCTGCCGGTGGTGATCGGCGGCGGGCGGCGCACGGTCGACGAGATGCTGCGCGAGCGCTTCGCCGACCGGCCGCTGGCGAAGATTCCGCCCGAGGCCTTCCCGCTGCTCAAGGACTACGTCGGCCGCGGCGTCATCACCACCGCCACCTATCCCGCGCGCCAGTTCGGCGTCGGCTCCGCCATGGGCATGATGAAGGCGGCCAAGCTGTGCCCGCAGGCCATCGTGCTGCCGGTGGATTTCGACGAGGTGCGCCGCTACTCGCGCGGCTTCAAGGCCATCATCCGCGAGATCGCTCCGCTGGTGGAGGACCGCGGCGTGGACGAGGTCTACATCGACTTCACCGACGTGCCCGGCGGCCAGCGCGAAGGCGGACGCGTGCTGGCCCGCCTGATCCAGAAAGCGATCTTCGACGCGACCGCCCTCACCTGCTCGATCGGCGTGGCGCCCAACAAGCTGATCGCCAAGATGGCCAGCGAATTCAACAAGCCCAACGGCATCTCCATCGTGTACGAGGCCGACGTGCAGACGAAGATCTGGCCGCTGGCGGTGCGCAAGATCAACGGCATCGGCCCGAAGTCGGAGGTGAAGCTGCACAAGCTGCACCTGCACACCATCGGCGACATCGCCGCGCAGTCGCGCGACTGGCTGATCGACAACTTCGGCCAGGCCTACGGCGCCTGGATGCACGATGCCGCCTGGGGCCGGGACGACCGGCCGGTGGTGACCGAGAGCGAACCGGTTTCCATGAGCCGCGAGACCACGTTCGAGCGCGACCTCCATGCCGTGCGCGACCGCAAGGAACTCGGCGACATCTTCACGGACCTTTGCACGCGGGTCGCGGAAGACCTGCAGCGCAAGGGCTACGTCGGGCGCACCATCGGCATCAAGCTGCGCTTCGACGACTTCCAGACGGCGACACGCGACCTCACGCTCGACGACTACACGGCCGACCCGGCCACCATCCGCCGCGCGGCCGGCCAGTGCCTCAAGCGCGTGGACCTGGCGCGCAAGCTGCGCCTGCTGGGCGTGCGCGTCGGCAAGCTGGCCAAGGCCGAGGAGCTGAAGGCCGCGGCGGCCGCCGCGCCGGAGCAGCCGCCCCACGTGGCCGAGCAGACCCTGGACCTGTTCTCCGGCACCTGAAGATCGCCAAAAGGAGGGAGCGGTTCGGGCTGGCGGCTGACATTGCCCCTTTGGGAATTGACGCACTCTTACGCGCAACTTACAGTGAATTCCACCAGTCCTGCCGACCGGCACTGGAGAGCGCATATGAGCCTCGACGAACTGCAGCGCATCAAGCAATGGCACCTGCGGCACCGCGACCACCCGGTGGAGAGCCACCTGTGGGACGCGATGCTGACCTTGTGGCTCGCCGGCTGGGTCGGCTGGATCCCCGCCTTCGCCTTCGACGCCCTGTGGGCCGCGCCGCTGTGCGCCATCGCCATGTCGGCGCCCACGCTGTACGCGACCTGGCGGCTGCGCGCGCACCAGGCCCGGCGTCTTCGTTGCGACTGGGCCCGGTAGAAGCGTGCGCTAAAGTGGGCTCGAAGGAGCCCGCCATGCAATGTTTCCAGCTCACGGTGGAGCGGCAAGTCGCCCACCTCGTCCTGAGCCGTCCGGACGCGATGAACACCATGCACCCGCAGTTCTGGCGGGAGCTCGACGAGGTCCTCGCCCAGCTGCACCGCGACCCGGGTGATGCGCGCGTGCTGGTGCTGTCGTCGACCGGCAAGCACTTCTCCGCCGGCATGGCGCTCGAGGCTTTCGGCGGCGCCATCACGATGGACGACAGCACGGCCGAAGGCCGCGCCGCGATCTTCGACCTGCTGACCGACATGCAGTCGACCTTCACCCGGCTGGAGACGCTGCGCATGCCGGTGATCGCGGCGATCCAGGGCGGCTGCGTCGGCGGAGCGGTCGACCTGGTCACGGCCTGCTGCCTGCGCTACGCGACGCGCGACGCCTTCTTCTGCATCCAGGAAATCAACATCGGCATGGTGGCCGACGTCGGCACGCTGCAGCGCCTGCCCAAGCTGCTGCCGATGGCGGTGGCCAAGGAAATGGCGTACACGGGACGGCGCCTGCCGGCCGCGCGCGCCGCCGCGCTCGGCCTCGTCAACGAGGTGTTCGAGACGCCGGCCGAAATGATGGATGCGGTGATGCAGTGCGCCGGCGAGATCGCCGCCAAGCCGCCGGTGGCCATCTGGGGCAGCAAGCAGGCGCTGCACTATGCGCGCGACCACTCGGTCGACGACGCGCTCAAGCAGATGGGGTGGCTGCAGGGCGCGATCTGGAGCAACGCGCACGTGCGCGAGGCGATCATGTCGGGCAAGGAAAAGCGCGCGGCAACGTTTCCCGGACTGCAGGCGCTGCAGTCCTTCCGCGAACTCTGACGCGTCCCGGCTACTGGCGCGCGTTGCGGATGTTGGGCGGCAGCGCCAGCGGATGGCTCGCGCGCAGCGGATTGATGTCCAGCCCGCCGCGCCGCGTGTAGCGCGCATAGACCGACAGCCGCGTCGGGTGGCAGTGCCGCCACACGTCCATGAAGATGCGCTCGACGCACTGCTCGTGGAACTCGTTGTGGTTGCGAAAGCTCACCAGGTATTGCAGCAGGCGCTCCTGGTCGATCGGCGGGCCGACATAGGAGATCTGGATGCTGCCCCAGTCCGGCTGGCCGGTGACCAGGCAGTTGCTTTTCAGCAGGTTGCTGGTGAGCGTCTCTTCCACCGGCGTCTCGCCGGCCGCCGCGCGCAGCAGGTGCGGCGCCGGTGTGTACTCGGTGCATTCCACGTCCAGCCGGTCGAGGCTGAGGCCGGCCAGTTCCTCCACCCGTTCGTTGTCGAACACGTCGGGCAGCAGCAGTCGCACGCCGATGGTCGATGGCTGCTCGGCGCCGCGCCACACCGCCTCGCTCATGTCCGCGCGCAGCCGCGCCCGCACTTCGTCGGCCGACGCGAACTGCGTGTTGCTGAAGCTGCCCAGGTACAACTTGAGCGACTTGCTCTCGATGATGTTGGGCGTCTCGCAAGGGACGGTGAAATGCGCGATGGCCAGCTGCGGCTTGCCGCGTGAGTTCAGCCAGCTCAGCTCGAACGCCGTCCAGAGGTCGGCGCCGAAGAAAGGCAATGCACCGGTCAGCCCCAGTTCGGCGCGCTTGCTTGCGCGCTCGATCGGATAGAGCTGCGAGGGGTCGTAGTGATCGGGATAGCTGGTCGTCTTGCCCAGCGTCGACTGTTCCGGCGAATTCATGGCCTAGGTTAACTCGAAAAAATCGCAGGCGATTTTTTCGAGTTGCCTGATCAGTGTGAAGAGGACCGGCAAAGCCGGATCCTCTTCACAGGGGGGACCGCGCTGCATGATATTCCGCGCGATCCTCGAAGTGTGCCGCCCCCCGCGCAGCGGCACGTGGACCGGACGGAGCATCGCGCAGACCGGTCTCCATTGCGAAGGGGAACCGGCTTCGCCGGGCCCCTTCGCACTGATCAGATCACTGAAAAAAGTCGCTTGCGACTTTTTTCAGTGAAGGCAGTCCAGGTGCGCGAGCAGTGGTGGCAGCAGGCGCTCGACCACGCCAAGCGGGAGGTCATGGCCCATGCCGGGCACGGTCACGAGGCGCGCGCCGGGGATGCGCCTGGCCGTGTCGGCGCCGCAGGCCAGCGGCACCAGCGGATCGTCCTCGCCGTGCAGCACCAGCGTCGGCACCCGCACGGCCGCCAGCTGGTCGGCGCGGTTCACGTCGGCAACGATGGCCGTCAGCTGCCGCAAGGAACCGGCAGGATGGTGGTTGCGCCGGACGGCGGCCAGCACGCGCTCGCGCAGGTCCGGCTCCGGAATCGGAAAGCCCGGGCTGCCGATCAATCGGAAGACCTTCACTGCATGGTCGACGATCGCGCCCTCGCTGCGGTCGCGCGGCCGCCCCAGCAGCGCGCGCTGCACCTTGGGCGTCGGCCCCGGCAGGCGCCGTGCGCCGCTGGAACTCATGATGCTGGTGAGCGTGCGCAGCCGCTGCGGCGCCGCGATCGCCATGCGCTGCGCCACCATGCCGCCCATGCTCGCGCCCACCACGTGCGCCTGCTCCACGCCCAGCGCGTCCAGCAAGGCCAGGCCGTCGCGCGCCAGGTCTTCCAGGCGATACGGCGAACGCACCGGCAGGCCGAGGCGCAGCTTGAGGCTTTCCCACAGGATGTTGGGCACGCCGAGGTGGTCCAGGTGCGCCGACAGGCCGATGTCGCGGTTGTCGAAGCGCAGAACGCGGTAGCCTTCGGCGGCGAGCGCGTCCACGAAGGGCTGGGGCCAGGCAATGAGCTGCATGCCCAGGCCCATCACCAGCAGCACCACCGGCCCGCCGGCAGGCCCGCTTTCCTCGACTTCGAAATCGAGCCCGTTGGCGCGGACTTTCACTTCACTCGAAGCGCCGTTCGCGCAGCCACTTGGTGGCGATCCACTTCTCGCCCTCGATCACCGGCTGGCCGCCGTGCAGCGTGCGCGTGGAAGGGTGCGGGCGCTCGTAGCTGAAGAAGACGGCGTTGCCCTTGCGCGGCGCGACTTCCAGGTGGACATCGGGAAACACGGTGCCGCCGCCCTTCTCCGGTTCGGCCAGGTACATCACCAGGGTGCCCACCCGCTGGCCGCCGCGCTTCACGATGGTCGGCGTGCCCGGCTCGGCGGGATCGAAGTAGTCGTAGTGCGGCTTGTATTCGGCGCCGGGGCCGTATTGCAGGATCTGCAGGCCTTCGCCGTTCTCTTCGGGCCAGTTCACCAGCCGCGCGATGCGCTGCTCGATGCGGCGCACGAGTTCGTTTTCGCCGCGCTGGAAGAACATGCCGTTGCTGGTGCGGTCGGCATTGACCTCTTCGCCGCCGGTCTTGGTCGCCACCGTCAGCGAACGCGCGAGCCGCGGCTTGGCCAGTTCGATCAGCTGCTCGCATTCCTCGTCGGACAGCAGTCCCCCGAACACCACCACGCGCGGCGCGCCCATGGACTGCAGCACGCAGACGCGGCGATCGCCGGCATCCAGGTACAAGGGCGATTCGTCCAGGCTGGGTTCGGGCACCGGCACTGCCGGCGGCAGCCCGATGGCGACGGCCTGGGCCTCCAGGTGGGTGCGCAAGGTGCTTTCCATGGCCTCCACGGCCACGTCCTCGCTCCACCCGGAAGCCAGCATGGCCTGCAGCACCGATTCCGCGCTGTGGCCTGCTGCGGCCTGCGACACGATCCACTCGCGCAGCTCGGGGGTCACCTGCTGCTTGCTAAAACTCACGCTCACTGAACCACCTCCTCGCTGCGGCGCCGGAACACCAGCCGATCGGGCTGGGAAGCGGCGGGGTCGAAAGCATACCCGTCCAGGTCGAAGCCTTCCAGCTTGCGCGGGGTGGCTATCCGGCGGGTGATGGCATAGCGCGCCATCAGGCCGCGCGCCTTCTTGGCGAAGAAGCTCACCACCTTGTAGCCGCCGGGCTTCCATTCCTCGAACACGCATTCGATCACCCGCGCCTTCAGCGCCTTGGTGTCGACGGCCTTGAAATATTCCTGCGAAGCCAGGTTGACCACCACCGGCGTCTTGTCGGCGGCCAGGTCGCGATTGAGGTTTTCCGCGATGCGGCTGCCCCAGTAGCGGTACAGGTTGGGCGCGGCGCCGACCTTCAGCGCCGTGCCCATCTCCAGGCGATAGGGCTGCATCCAGTCCAGGGGCCGCAGCACCCCATAGAGGCCGCTCAGGATGCGCAGATGCTGCTGCGCCCAGTCGAGATCGGCCGCCGGCAGCTCGCGGCCACGCAGGCCGTCATAGACGTCGCCGTCGAACGCCAGCACCGCCTGGCGCGCGTTGCGCTCGGTGAACTTGGGCGTCCAGGCCTGGTAGCGCGAGGCGTTCAAGGTGGCCAGGGCATCGCTGATGTCCATCAGGCTCGCGATCTGGCGCGGCGACTTGCGGCGCAGGACTTCGATCAGCCGCTCGGAATCCGTCACGAATTGCGGCAGCGTGTGTGGCAACGGCGCCACCGGCGTGTCGTAATCGAGCGATTTGGCGGGGGACAGCAGGAACAGCATGGCGGCCGATTATCCGCGCCAGGCCCGGCCGGCCAGCCACTGCGCGCTGGCCACGGCCAGCACCATCGCGGCGTAGCTGGCCATCTTGCCGTCCCGCCCGAAGTACCACAGTCCAAGCCCCAGGGCGGCCAAGCCAGCTAGGAAGTTGATAGCGAACAAGGCCCACCAGGCGGGGCGCGGCGCTCCCCGGGGCAGCAGCCAGCGGCCGGCCAGGGCAAGCAGCAGGGCCACCGCCAGGGCCGGCAATGCGAAGCTCAGCACGTGCTTGAAAAGGTCGAGGGCGTTCAAGATGAAGGAATTGATCCAGGCTAAGTGCTTGATCTGCCGCGGAATTTTATAATTCGCCCCATGGCAGTCTGGGCATTGGGCATCAACCACACGACGGCGCCGCTGGATATGCGCGGGCGCTTTGCCTTTGCCGTCGACCAAATCGGCCCCACGCTGCAGTCGCTGCGAGGCAGTTTCGACGCCCGCGGCCGCGCGCCCGAGGCGGCGATCCTGTCCACCTGCAACCGCACCGAGATCTACTGCGCCAGCAGCCGCATCGAGATCGAGCCGACCATCGAATGGCTGGCCCATTCCGGCGGTGTCGCCCCCGGCGTGCTGCGCAGCCACTCGTACATGCTGCAGGACGCGCAAGCCGCCCGCCACGCCTTCCGCGTCGCCAGCGGGCTCGACTCCATGGTGCTGGGCGAGGCCCAGATCCTGGGCCAGCTGAAGGACGCGGTGCGCGCCGCCGAGGAAGCCGGCGCGCTTGGAACCACCTTGAACCAGCTGTTCCAGCGCTCCTTTGCCGTCGCCAAGGAAGTCCGCAGCTCCACCGAGATCGGCGCCCATTCCATCAGCATGGCCGCCGCCGCCGTGCGCCTGGCCGCCCAGTTGTTCGAGGACCTCGGCCAGGTGCGCGTGCTGTTCGTCGGCGCCGGCGAAATGATCGAGCTGGCGGCGACCCACTTCGCCGCGAAGAACCCGAAGTCGATTGCCGTGGCCAACCGCACGCTGGAGCGCGGCGAGAAGCTCGCCGGCCGTTTCGGCGGCGAAGTGCTGCGCCTGGCTGACCTGACCAGCCGCCTGCACGAATTCGACGTGGTGGTGAGTTCCACCGCAAGCCAGTTGCCGATCATCGGCCTGGGCGCGGTGGAGCGCGCCATTAAGGCGCGCAAGCACCGCCCGATGTTCATGGTGGACCTCGCGGTGCCGCGCGATATCGAGCCCGAGGTGAAGCAGCTGGAAGACGTCTACCTGTACACGGTGGACGACCTGGCCCACGTGGTGCAGACCGGCCATGCCAACCGCCAGGCCGCCGTGGCGCAGGCAGAGGCCATCATCGATGCCGGCGTCCAGAGCTTCGTGCATTGGATGGACCAACGCGGCGCCGTCCCCGTCATCCGCCAGCTGAACGCGCAGGCGGACGAATGGCGCGCGATCGAACTCGCGCGCGCCCGCAAGCTGCTGGCCAAGGGTGAGGACGTCGATGCGGTGCTGGAAGCGCTGTCGCGTGGCCTCACGCAGAAGCTGCTGCACGGCGCCATGGCCGAACTGCACACCGGCGACGCCGAAGCGCGGCAACGCGCGACCCAGGCGATCGAGCACTTCTTCCTGCGCAAAGAGCGTTAGCGCCGTCCTGTCGTGCCGGGCTCGTCCCCGGCATCCACAGCGCCGGCCCGCCGCCCTGGATTGCGGGTCAAGCCCGCAATGACCTACCGCTTATGAAACCCTTTCTCAGACAACAGCTGGAACGTTTCCCCGTCCGCCTGCAGGAACTCGACTTCTTCCTCGCGCAGCCGGAGGTGGTCAACGACATGGCGCGCTACCGCGAGCTCACGCGCGAGCACGCGGAAGTGAGCGAGGTGGCGGGCCGCTACCAGCTGTTCCAGCAGCGCGAGCGCGACCTCGCGCAGGCGCGCGAGATGCTGGAAGACCCGGAGATGGCCGACATGGCCAAGGAGGAGATCGCCGCCCTCGACACCGAGCTGCCCGCGCTGGAGGTCGAACTGCAGGGCCTGCTGCTGCCGAAGGACCCGGACGACGCGCGCAACACCTTCCTGGAAATCCGCGCCGGCACCGGCGGCGACGAGTCGGCCCTCTTCGCCGGCGACCTGCTGCGCATGTACACCCGCTACGCCGAGCGGCAAGGCTGGCGCACCGAGATCGTGAGCGAAAGCGAAGGCGAGGTCGGCGGCTACAAGGAAGTGGTGATCCGCGTCGTCGGCGACGCCACCTACGGCAAGCTGAAGTTCGAATCCGGCGGGCACCGCGTGCAGCGCGTTCCCGCCACCGAGAGCCAGGGCCGCATCCACACCAGCGCGTGCACGGTGGCCGCGCTGCCCGAGCCGGACGAAGCGCAGGCCGTGCAGATCAACCCCGCCGACCTGCGCATCGACACCTACCGCGCTTCCGGCGCGGGCGGCCAGCACGTGAACAAGACCGATTCGGCGGTGCGCATCACGCACATCCCGACCGGCATCGTGGCCGAATGCCAGGACGACCGCTCGCAGCACCGCAACAAGGCCAAGGCGCTGCAGGTACTGTCGGCGCGCATCCAGGAGAAGGAGCGCTCCGAGCGCGCGGCGAAGGAAGCCGCCACCCGCAAGGGCCTGATCGGCAGCGGCGACCGCTCGGACCGCATCCGCACCTACAACTTCCCGCAGGGCCGCATGACGGACCACCGCATCAACCTCACGCTGTACAAGCTGGCGATGATCATGGAAGGCGACCTCGACGAGGTGGTGCAGGCGCTGCTGCTGGCGCGCAAGGCCGAACAGCTCGAGGAGCTGGAAGTGGGCATGGGCGCGGCGCGGTGAACCTGCAGCAGGCCCTGGGCGAGGCGGCGGCGCAAGGCCTGGCCCGGCTCGACGCGCAATTGCTGCTGCTGCACGTGCTGGGCCGCGCGCAGGGCGACCGCGCCTGGCTGATCGCGCACGACGGCGACCCGCTGCCGCAAGAACAAGCCCGGCGCTTCGCCGAACTCGTCGCCCGCCGCGCCGCCGGCGAACCGCTGGCCTACCTGGTGGGCAACAAGGAGTTCTTCGGCCTGCCGCTGCAAGTCGATGCGCGGGTGCTGGTGCCGCGGCCGGACACGGAGGTCCTGGTCGAATGGTCGCTGGATTGCCTGCAAGGCCGCACCGCGCCGCGCGTGATCGACTTGGGCACCGGCAGCGGTGCGATCGCGCTGGCGATCCGGCAGGCGCGCACCGATGCGCACGTCGAGGCAGTGGATCGCAGCGCTGCGGCGCTCGAAGTCGCGCACGCCAATGCGCACGCGCTGGGCCTGCCGGTTCGCTTGCGCCAGGCCGACTGGCTGGACGGCGCTACCGGGCCTTATGACCTGATCGTGAGCAACCCGCCGTACATCGCGGCCGGCGACGCGCACCTGCCCGACCTGCGCCACGAGCCCGAGTCCGCCCTGGTGGCCGGCGCCGACGGCCTGGACGACATCCGCCGGATCGTCGCGGCCGCCCCGGCGCTGCTGGCGCCCGGCGGCTGGCTGCTGCTGGAGCACGGCTGGGACCAGGCGGCGGCCGTGCGCGCGCTGCTGGCCTCCGCCGGCCTGGCCGAAGCGCAAAGCCGCCACGACCTGGCCGGCATCGAGCGCTGTTCCGGCGCCCGCCGCCTTGAACTGGGATAATTCACCGCAATGTTCGGCGCAGGCCTGCCTAGGAGATTCTTGAAATGAGCGACACCCAGCAACGCATCGACGACCTGGTGAAGAACAGCGACGTGCTGCTGTTCATGAAGGGCAACGCGAGCTTCCCCATGTGCGGCTTCTCCGGCCGCGCCATCCAGATCCTGAAGGCCTGCGGCGTGGACCCCAAGCAGCTGAAGACCGTCAACGTGCTCGAGGACGACGAGATCCGCCAGGGCATCAAGGAATACAGCAACTGGCCCACCATCCCGCAGCTTTACGTCAAGGGCGAGTTCATCGGCGGCTCGGACATCATGATGGAGATGTACCAGAACGGCGAGCTGCAGCAGGTCCTGGGCAGCCAGCCCCAGTCCTGATGGCGCCGGGTGCGCGGTCCGCCGCGCACCGTCAGCACTCCGCCACCCCGGCTGCCAGCGGCAGCCGTCCCGCCCCCACTGTCGACTCCTGCTGACATGCGCGCGGGTTAGCGCAGCCATTCGTTGCCCCCTGGCACGGCCTATGCTGGAATCAGCAAAAGTCGTTGAAGGAGTGGCAGATGGAGTCCCGCAGCCTCGTTCCCCAATCCGGCCTGAACCTGCCGATCGCCAAGGTCCGCAGCGTGTTCCGCCCGCACGACGTCGAGCGCAAGCTCGCCAAGCTGGCGCGCGAGCACGAAAGCCTGCGCGCCACCTACGAACGGATGCTGGAGCGCGGCCCCGAGCGCTTCCAGGTCAAGCCCAGCGGCGTGCCCGAGATGGCCGCGCTGTACGACCAGCTTCCCAATTTCGCCGACGCGCTGGACGACATCCGGCGCCACGTCGCGCTGGCGCAGGACAGCGGTGACGGCCTGGAGGTCACGCCCATGCTGCTGCTGGGCCCGCCCGGCATCGGCAAGACCCACTTCGCGCGCCAGCTGGCCGAGTTGCTGGGCACCGGCATGAACCTCGTGCCCATGAGTTCGATGACGGCAGGCTGGCTGCTGTCCGGCGCGTCGTCCCAATGGAAAGGCGCGAAGCCCGGCAAGGTGTTCGAAGCGCTGGTCGACGGCCAGTACGCCAACCCCGTCCTGGTGGTGGACGAGATCGACAAGGCCAGCGCGGATGCGCAGTACGACCCGCTGGGCTCGCTCTACAGCCTGCTGGAACACGACACGGCGACGACCTTCATGGACGAATTCGCCGAAGTGGCCATCGACGCGAGCCAGGTGATCTGGATCATGACGGCCAACGACGAGCGCTGCATCCCCGAGCCGATCCTCAACCGCATGAATGTGTTCGAGATCGACGCGCCCTCGCCCGAACAGGCCCGCGCCATCGCGCGCAACCTCTATGCGTCCATCCGTGGCGAACACGGCTGGGGCCAGCATTTCGAACCCGAGCTTGCCGACGACGTGCTGGACCTTCTGGCCGACCTGGCGCCGCGCGAGATGCGGCGCGCGCTGATGACCGGCTTCGGCAACGCGCGCCTGGCCGGCCATGAGGCCGTGCAGGTGGAGGACCTGCCGAAGGCAGAGGGGGCGAAGTCGAAGATCGGCTTCCTGCAGTAGCCTTAAGGGCCGCCCGGAACCTTCTCCGCCGGCTTCGCCGGATCCGGCGAGCGTTCCGGAACCGGCGTGTCCGTGAACACCCAGCCGCGTGCGGCGGCAAACACGGCGCGCGGGTATTGCGGCTGGCCGCGGCTGCCGTTGTAGCGGCCCAAGGCCAGGTACAGGTCGCCGTTCTCGCGATCGAGGTAGTGGCGCAGGATCACGCAGCCGAAGCGCAGGTTCGTCTGCATGTGGAACAGGCTGGACGGATCGCCGTTGCCGATGAGGCGCGTCCAGAAGGGCATGACCTGCATGTAGCCGCGCGCGCCCACCGGGCTCACCGCGAATTTGCGGAAGCCGCTCTCCACCTGCACCAGGCCCAGCACCAGGCCCGTATCGAGGCCCGCGCGGCGGCTCTCGTACCAGATGGTCTGCAGGAATTCCTTGCGCTCGGTCCAGTCGGCCTTGCGCCGCACCAGCCGGTGGCTCATCTGCCCCAGCCAGCGCAGGTAGGTGAGGCGCGCCTCGGTGTTCGGGAAGTCGGGAACCGGCGGCGCACCGTAGGCGACGGCGGCGCTCAGCGCGGTGCGCACCGAATCGATCAGCGGCTCCTCGACCTGCGCGCCGGCCTGCGCCCGTCCGCCCAGGAGCAGCATGCCGGCGCCCGCCAGCGCGGGCTGCAGCATGGCGCGCCGCGTGATCACTTGGCCAACCGCCCCTTCACGAAAGCGAGCACGTCGGCGGCCGGCACCTTGGTGGCGGCGGCGTCGCGGCGGTGCTGGTATTCCAGCTGGCCTTCCTTCAGGCCGCGGTCGGAGATCACCACGCGGTGCGGCACGCCGATCAGTTCCCAGTCGGCGAACATCGCGCCGGGGCGCTCGCCGCGGTCGTCCAGCAGCACGTCGACGCCGGCCGCGGCCAGTTCGTCGTGCAGCTTCTCGGCGGCCGCCTTCACGTCGGCGCTGCGGTCCATGCCGATCGGGCAGACCACCACCGTGAAGGGAGCGATCGCATCGGGCCAGATGATCCCGCGCTCGTCGTGGTTCTGCTCGATGGCCGCCGCCGGCAGGCGCGTGATGCCGATGCCGTAGCAGCCCATCTCGAACAGCTTGGGCTTGCCGTCCTCGTCGAGGAAGGTGGCGTTCATCGGCTTGCTGTACTTGGTGCCCAGCACGAAGATGTGGCCCACCTCGATGCCGCGTTCGATGGAAAGCGGCCCCTTGCCGTCGGGCGAAGGATCGCCTTCCACCACGTTGCGGATGTCGGCCACCAGGTCCGGCTCGGGCAGGTCGCGGCCCCAGTTCACGCCGGTGATGTGGAAGTCCTCTTCGTTGGCGCCGCAGATCCAGTCGGCCATCACGGCCACTTCGCGGTCGGCCACGATCTTCACCTTCTCGCGCAGCGCGATCGGGCCCAGGTAGCCGGGCTTGGTGCCGAAGTGCTGCTCGATCTCGGCGACGGTCGCGAAGCGGAAGCCCGCGTCCAGCCCCGGCACCTTGGAGGCCTTGATCTCGTTCATGCCGTGGTCGCCGCGCAGCAGCAGCAGCCAAAGCTTGCTGGACTTGACGACGCCCTGGTCGTCGACTTCGTCGCTGGCCAGCACGATGGACTTGACGGTGGACTGCAGCGGCACGCCCAGCAGCGCCGCGACGTCCTCGCAGGTCGCCTTGCCCGGCGTGGGCACCTTCTTCATCTCCTGCTTCGCAGCGGGACGCGGGCCGGCGGGCGCCAGCGCCTCCGCCTTCTCCATGTTGGCGGCGTAATCGCTGTCGGGGCAGTAGACGATGGCGTCCTCGCCGGTGGCGGCGATCACCTGGAATTCCTCGCTCAGGTCGCCGCCGATGGCGCCGCTGTCCGCGGCCACCGCGCGGTAGCGCAGGCCGAAGCGGTCGAAGATGCGGCGGTAGGCCTGCGCCATGCCCTGGTAGCTTTTCTTCGCGCCCTCGAGATCGCGGTCGAAGCTGTAGGCGTCCTTCATGATGAACTCGCGGCCGCGCATCAGGCCGAAGCGCGGGCGGCGCTCATCGCGGAACTTGGTCTGCACCTGGTACAGGTTCTTCGGCAGCTGCTTGTAGCTGCGCAGCTCCTGGCGGCCGATGTCGGTGACGACCTCTTCGCTGGTGGGCTGCACGATGAAATCGCGCTCGTGCCGGTCCTGGATGCGCAGCAGCTCGGGGCCCATCTTGTCGAAGCGGCCCGTCTCCTGCCACAGCTCCGCCGGCTGGACCACGGGCATGGTGAGTTCAACGGCGCCCGCTCTATCCATCTCCTCGCGCACGATCGCCTCCACCTTCCGGATGACGCGCAGGCCCATCGGCATGTACGTGTAGATGCCGGCGCCGAGCTTCTTGATCATGCCGGCGCGCGTCATCAGCTTGTGGCTGGCGACTTCCGCATCCGCGGGGGCTTCCTTGAGGGTGGAAATCAGGAACTGCGAGGCTCTCATCGAATTGGAATCAGGGGGTGGGGAGCGGCTGAGCCCTTCCAGCGCGCAGGAGCGCCGTGCATAATGGACTCAGTTCAGAAGATTTTGGGGTGTGATTATGCTTGACCGGGACGGCTTTCGGCCCAACGTCGGCATCATCCTGCTCAACCAGAGAAACCAGGTGTTCTGGGGCAAGCGCATCCGGACGCACAGCTGGCAGTTCCCGCAGGGCGGCATCGACCGGGGCGAAAGTCCCGAGCAGGCGATGTTCCGCGAGCTGCACGAGGAAATCGGGTTGATGCCGGAGCATGTTCGCATCGTCGCCCGCACGCGCGACTGGCTGCGCTACGAGGTGCCGGAACGGTACATCCGGCGCGACGCGCGCGGCCACTACAAGGGCCAGAAGCAGATCTGGTTCCTGCTGCAGCTCACGGGGCAGGACTGGAACCTCAACCTGCGCGCCACCAACCATCCGGAATTCGACGCCTGGCGCTGGAACGACTACTGGGTGCCGCTCGACGTGGTGGTGGAATTCAAGCGCGGCGTGTACGAGATGGCGCTGCGCGAGCTGGCGCGCTACCTGCCGCGCAACGACCATCGCAACCGCTACCTGCGCAGCGGCATGCGCACGCGCGACGGCGACTACGCGGCGCACGACGGCGGGCAGATGCAGATGCCCGGTCCGGCCATGGAATTGCCGCCCGGCGCGGTGTTCGACCCCAACCCGCAGGCACAGGTGGAAGAGGTCGTCAAGGGAAAGCATGTTTCGTAGATTCTTCGCGCTGGCCGTCCTGGCCGGCGCCGTGGGCTCGTCCTTCGCGCAAGGCATGGACAACCCCGACTGGAAGGAGCAGGACGCACCTCCTCCCCCGCCCCTGCGCACCACGGGCCTGATCCCGCTGGAAGTCCCCGGCAGCAGCCTGCGCTTCGGCGTCGACCCCGCTTCCGTGGCCGTGGGCAAGGACGGCGTGGTGCGCTACGTCGTGGTCGCCCAGAGCAGCAGCGGCGCCGTCAACGGCATCTACGAAGGCCTGAGCTGCAGCGGCGGGTCGGTGCGCATCTACGCGCGCCACAACCCGGACAGCGGCTGGGTGCCGGCCGGCACGACGCTGTGGACGCCCCTGCACCAGACGGCGAACTCGCGCTACAGCCTGCAGGTGGCCCGCACGGGCGCCTGCGTGGGCCACGCACCGAACGGGAATGCGGCGCAGATCGTGCGCGACCTCCGGTCCGGCGTGGACCACCGGTTCGAGAAGTATTGAGTTCGGGATGCCGGGGCGAAAACCCCGGCTGGCGGCCTACCGGGTGACGACCAGGTTCGTCCGGTGGATCATCTCCGGCTCCGCCACGTATCCGAGCAGCTTCTCGATCTCGCTCGAAGGCTTGCGGCACAACAGGCGCGCCTCGGCAGCGGCGTAGTTCGCCAGGCCGCGCGCGATCTCCTGGCCGCGCGGGTCGCGCACCGCGATCACCTCGCCGCGGTGGAAGTCCCCTTCGACCGCGGTCATGCCGATGGGCAGCAGGCTCTTGCCGTCGTCGCGCAGCTTGGCCACCGCGCCCTCGTCCACGGTCACCGCGCCGCGCAGCTGCAGGTGGTCGGCCATCCAGCGCTTGCGTGCCTGGTTCTTCTGAGTTGGCGCCAGCAGCAGCGTGCCGATGATCTCGCCGCGCGCCAGGCGCAGCAGGCAGTCGGGCTCGCGGCCCCAGGCAATGACGGTCGATGCGCCCGAACCCGCGGCACGCTTGGCCGCCAGCACCTTGGTGATCATGCCGCCCCTGCCGATGCTGCTGCCGGCGCCGCCCGCCATCGCCTCCAGCGCGGCATCACCCGCGGCCGCCTCCTGGATGAAGCGGGCCGACGGGTCCTTGCGCGGATCGGCGCTGTACAGGCCCTTCTGGTCGGTGAGGATCACCAGCAGGTCGGCCTCGACCAGGTTGGCCACCAGCGCGCCCAGCGTGTCGTTGTCGCCGAACTTGATCTCGTCGTTGACGACCGTGTCGTTTTCGTTGATCACCGGCAGCACGCGCAGGCCCAGCAGGGTCAGCAGCGTCGAGCGGGCATTGAGGTAGCGTTCGCGGTCCGCGAGGTCGGCGTGCGTGAGCAGCACCTGCGCGGAGGCCATGCCGTGCTCGCGCAGCTTGGTCTCGTACATCTGCGCCAGGCCCATCTGGCCGACGGCGGCGGCGGCCTGCAGCTCGTTGAGTTCGCGCGGGCGCGTGGTCCAGCCCAGGCGCTTCATGCCTTCGGCGATCGCGCCGCTGGACACCATGATGACTTCGCGGCCCTCGGCCGCCAGCGCGGCCAGCTGCCGGCTCCATTCCCCGATGGCGCGCTCGTCGAGCCCGCGGCCCTCGTTGGTGACCAGGCTGGACCCGACCTTGACGACGATGCGCCGCGCTTCCTTCAGCGCGGCCGACCCGTTCCTTGGATTCATGGCTCCGGATTGTCGCTGCCCGCGAAGCGCGGGTCGACTTCCACCGGCGCCTGCTCGGCGCGCTGCTGCGACTGGATGTGGACGTACACCGCCTGCACCAGGTGCTCGCAGCCTTCGCGGGTGAGCGCGCTGATCTCGAACACGGGGCCCTTCCACTTGAAGCGCTTGACGAAGTCCTTGACCTTGGCCTCGCGCTCCTCCTTCGGCACCATGTCCAGCTTGTTCAGCACCAGCCAGCGCGGCTTCTCGTAGAGGGCGGGGTCGTATTTCTTCAGCTCGCCGACGATCGCCTTGGCCTGCGCCACGGGGTCGATGTTGTCGTCGAACGGGGCCATGTCCACCACGTGCAGCAGCAGCCGCGTGCGCTGCAGGTGCCGCAGGAACTGGTGGCCCAGGCCCGCGCCCTCGGAGGCGCCTTCGATCAGGCCCGGCACGTCGGCGATCACGAAGCTCTGCTCCGGACCGACGCGCACCACGCCGAGGTTCGGATGCAGCGTCGTGAAGGGATAGTCGGCGATCTTCGGCCGCGCGTTGGAGACCGCGGCGATCAGCGTGGACTTGCCGGCGTTGGGCATGCCCAGCAGGCCGACGTCGGCCAGCACCTTCAGCTCCAGCTTCAGGCTCTTCTTCTCGCCGGGCCAGCCGGGCGTCTTCTGCCGCGGCGCGCGGTTGATCGAGCTCTTGAAGCGCATGTTGCCGAAGCCGCCGTCGCCGCCCTTGGCGATCATGATCTTCTCGCCCGGCTGCAGCAGCTCGTACAGCACCTCGCCGGTCTCGGCGTCGGTGATGATGGTGCCCACCGGCATCTTCAGCGTGATGTCGTTGCCCATGGCGCCGAACATGTCGGAGCCCATGCCGTGCTCGCCGCGGCCCGCTTCGTGGCGGCGCGAGTAGCGGAAGTCGACGAGCGTGTTCAGGTTGACGTCCGCCACCGCCCACACGTGGCCGCCGCGGCCGCCGTCGCCGCCGTTGGGGCCGCCGAATTCCTTGTACTTCTCGTGGCGGAAAGACACGCAGCCGTTGCCGCCATCGCCCGCGGCGATGTCGATGAACGCTTCGTCGACGAATTTCATAGCAATTCCAAATGAAAAAGCCCCGACAAGTCGGGGCTTCTTGTCAGCAGGCTGAGGTTAACTCAAGCCGCCGGCACGACGTTGACCGTCTGCTTGTTCAGCGAGCCCTTGACCTGGAACTGCACGTGGCCGTCGACCAGGGCGAACAGGGTGTGGTCGCGGCCCACGCCGACGTTCACGCCGGGGTGGAACTTGGTGCCGCGCTGGCGCACGATGATGGAACCGGCGCTGATGAGTTCACCGCCGAAAGCCTTCACGCCGAGCATCTTGGGCTGGGAATCCCGCCCGTTTCGCGTAGAGCCGCCGCCTTTTTTCTGTGCCATGGTTCCTGCTCCTTAGCCGGCGATGGCACCGATTTGCAGCTCGGTGTATTGCTGGCGATGGCCTTGGTGTTTCTGGTAGTGCTTGCGACGGCGCATCTTGAAGATGCGGACCTTGTCGTGCTTGCCGTGCGCCACGATCGTGGCTTTCACCGTGGCACCGGATACCAGGGGCAGACCGATCTTCAGGTCGCTGCCGTTGCCGAGAGCGAGAACCTGGTCGATGGTGATTTCCTGTCCGATGTCCGCAGCAATCTGTTCTACTTTGATCTTGTCGCCGGAAGCAACACGATACTGCTTGCCTCCGGTTTTTATGACCGCGTACATAGTGACCTCTTCAATAGGGGAGTCCCCGGACGGATTTCCGGAGAGCCCAAGACTATAGCATAGTTTGCGCGCACTCACACAAGCCCGGCCGGACCGGGTCTCGCGAGTGTGGCGGCTTCCTATAATCCGGCAACTCCCGGATCCCCGTCTTGCCCGACTCCTCCCCCAACGCCAGCACCGTACTTTCCCTGATCGCCGAGGACATGGGCCAGGTCGACGCCGTCATCACGCGGCGCCTCGCATCGGGCGCCCCGCTGGTGGGGCAGGTGGCACGCTACATCATCTCCTCCGGAGGCAAGCGCCTGCGCCCGGCCCTGCTCCTCTTGGTCTGCGGCGCCCTCGGCTGGCGCGGCGAGCAGCGCTTCAACCTGGCGGCCGTGGTGGAGTTCATCCACACCGCGACCCTGCTGCACGACGACGTGGTGGACGACTCCACCCTGCGCCGCGGCCGCGCCACGGCCAACCAGCAGTTCGGCAATCCCGCCAGCGTGCTGGTGGGCGACTTCCTGTATTCGCGCGCCTTCCAGATGATGCTGGACGCCCACGACATGCGCATCATGGAGATCCTGGCCGAGGCCACCAACGTGATCGCCGAGGGCGAGGTCATGCAGCTGATGAACATGCACGACCCGGAGCTCGACGAAACCGGCTACCTGCAGGTGATCCGCTCCAAGACCGCCAAGCTGTTCGAAGCCAGCGCCCGCCTGGGTGCGGTGCTGGCCGGCGCGCCGCCCGCCATCGAACGGGCCTGCGCCGACTATGGCCAGGCGCTGGGCACCGCCTTCCAGGTGATCGACGACGTGCTCGACTACGCCGGCGAAGTGGAGGAAATGGGCAAGAACCTGGGCGACGACCTGCGCGAAGGCAAGGTCACCCTGCCCTTGATCGCCGCCATGCGCCGCGCCACGCCACAGCAGCGCGCGCTGATCCGCCATGCCATCGAGGAAAGCGCGGTCGGCGAACTGGAGCACATCATCGCCATCGTGCGCGAAACGGGTGCGCTGGACGTGGCTCATGCGGCCGCGGCGGCCGAAGCGCAGCGCGCGATCGAAGCCGCGCAGCAGCTTCCGCAAAATGAGCACTCCGCGGCTCTGGTACAATTGGCGGCTTCACTGCTGCAGCGGCGTAACTGAAAACCTTCAGCACGCGCCGCACCGCGGCAAATCGGGGTGTAGCTTAGCCTGGTAGAGCGCTACGTTCGGGACGTAGAGGCCGGAGGTTCGAATCCTCTCACCCCGACCAGTGAAATTGCCTCCCTGCGGGAGGTCTTCCTCCCTTCGGACGTAACAAGGCAGTAGCATTCCTGCGGGTCCCCATCCCCAGGCGTGACTTCCTACCAACTGCCTGACGCAGTTAAGCCACTGGATCGTTTACACCTCCGCGGCTTTTCGGGATGATCCGCTGTGACATAACTTTGGGGCTATTGCATTCGCCCTCAGAACTTCCCTGCCCATGGCCGCCGTCGATCCCGCCACTGAAGCCTCAGCCCTAGCACTGCCCGGCCTCGGCCGCGCCCTGGTGACAGCGGGCAAGCTCGGCCAGAAATCGGCCGAGGAAATCTTCCGCAAGGCGACGACCAACCGCACCAGCTTCATCGCGGAGCTGACCGGTTCCGGCGCCGTTTCGGCCGCCGACCTGGCGCACACCATGTCGTCGGCCTTCGGCGCGCCCTTGCTCGACCTGGAAGCCATCGACGTCCAGCGCCTGCCGCGCGGCCTGCTGGACGTGAAGATCTGCCAGAGCTACCGCGTGGTGGTGCTGTCCAAGCGCAACAACCGCCTGATCGTCGCCACGGCCGACCCGTCGGACCAGCAGGCGGCCGAGAAGATCAAGTTCGCGACCCAGATGGGCGTGGACTGGGTGATCGCCGAGTACGACAAGCTGACCAAGATGGTGGAGGCGCACGCCACCACCACCTCGGAGGCGATGGACAGCATCATCGGCGAGGACTTCGAGTTCGACGAGTCCAGCATGGAGGCGGCGAACGTCGAGGAGGACCAGGGCGCGGTCTCCGACGTCGAGGACGCCCCGGTCGTCAAGTTCCTGCACAAGATGCTGCTGGACGCGATCGGCGCCCGCGCCTCGGACCTGCACTTCGAGCCCTACGAACACACCTACCGCGTGCGCTTCCGCATCGACGGCGAGCTGCGCGAGATCGCCTCGCCGCCGGTGGCCATCAAGGACAAGCTGGCCTCGCGGATCAAGGTGATCTCGCGGATGGACATCTCCGAGAAGCGCGTGCCGCAGGACGGCCGCATGAAGCTGAAGGTCGGCCCCGACAAGGTGATCGACTTCCGGGTCTCGACGCTGCCCACGCTGTTCGGCGAGAAAATCGTGATCCGTATTCTCGACCCGTCCAGCGCCCGCCTGGGCATCGACGCCCTCGGCTACGAGCCCGAGGAGAAGGCGCGCCTGATGGCGGCCATCGGCCGGCCCTACGGCATGATCCTGGTGACCGGCCCCACCGGCTCGGGCAAGACCGTGTCGCTCTACACCTGCCTGAACCTGCTGAACAAGCCGGGCGTGAACATCTCCACCGCGGAGGACCCGTCCGAAATCGGCATGCCGGGCGTCAACCAGGTGAACGTGAACGAGAAGGCGGGCCTCACCTTCGCGGCGGCGCTGAAGTCCTTCCTGCGCCAGGACCCGGACGTGATCATGGTCGGCGAAATCCGCGACCTGGAAACCGCCGACATCGCCATCAAGGCCGCCCAGACCGGCCACATGGTGATGTCCACGCTGCACACGAACGACGCGCCGACGACGCTCACGCGGATGCGCAACATGGGCATCGCGCCCTTCAACATCGCCTCGTCGGTGATCCTGATCACCGCGCAGCGCCTGGCGCGCCGGCTGTGCCCGCAGTGCAAGGCGCCGATGGACATTCCCTATGAAACCCTGCTCGACGCGGGCTTCAAGGAAGAAGACGTGGACGGCAGCTGGACGCCCTACCATCCGGTGGGCTGCGGCGCCTGCAACAACGGCTACAAGGGACGGGTGGGCATCTACCAGGTGATGCCGATCAGCGAGGACATGCAGCGCATCATCCTCGCCGATGGCAGCGCCCTGGAGATCGCGGCGCAGGCTCGCAAGGAGGGTGTCCGCAGCCTCCGCGAGTCCGGCCTGCACAAGGTCAGGCTGGGCCTCACTTCCCTCGAGGAAGTGCTCGCCTGCACCAACGAATCATAAAGAAGAGTCGTAAGAGGAGCCCACATGGCGACGGCAGCAACCAAGGTCACCGAGTTCGTTTTCGAATGGGAGGGTCGGGACCGCAACGGCAAGCAGGTGCGGGGCGAAACCCGTGCCGCCGGCGAGAACCAGGTCATGTCGGCGCTGCGCCGGCAGGGCGTGTCGCCGACCAAGATCAAGAAGCGCCGCATGCGTTCGGGCTCGAAGATCAAGCCCAAGGACATCGCGATCTTCACCCGCCAGCTGGCGACCATGATGAAGGCCGGCGTGCCGCTGCTGCAGTCCTTCGACATCGTCGGCCGCGGCAACGCCAACGCCAGCGTCACCAAGCTGCTGAACGACATCCGCACGGACGTCGAGACCGGCACGTCGCTGTCGGCCGCCTTCCGCAAGTACCCGATGTACTTCGACAACCTGTACTGCAACCTGGTGGAAGCCGGCGAGCAGGCGGGTATTCTCGAAAGCCTGCTGGACCGCCTGGCGGTCTACATGGAAAAGACCGAGGCGATCAAGTCGAAGATCAAGTCGGCCCTGATGTACCCGATCGCGGTGGTCGTGGTGGCCTTCGTGGTGGTCTCGGTGATCATGATCTTCGTGATTCCCGCCTTCAAGGAGGTGTTCACCTCCTTCGGCGCCGACCTGCCCGCGCCGACGCTGTTCGTCATCGGCATGAGCGAGATCTTCGTCAAGTGGTGGTGGCTGATCTTCGGCGGCATCGGCGGCGGCTTCTACTTCTTCATGCAGGCGTGGAAGCGCAGCGAGAAGATGCAGATGTTCATGGACCGGCTGATGCTCAAGATGCCGGTGTTCGGCGCCCTGGTCTACAAGTCGGTGATCGCGCGCTGGACCCGCACCCTGGCGACCATGTTCGCCGCCGGCGTGCCGCTGGTGGAAGCGCTCGACTCGGTCGGCGGCGCGTCCGGCAACTCGGTCTACGAGATGGCGACGCTCAAGATCCAGCAGGAAGTGTCCACCGGCACCAGCCTGACGGCGGCGATGACCAACGCCAACGTGTTCCCGTCGATGGTGCTGCAGATGTGCGCGATCGGCGAGGAGTCGGGCTCCATCGACCACATGCTGGGCAAGGCGGCCGACTTCTACGAGGCCGAGGTCGACGACATGGTGGCCGGCCTGTCCAGCCTGATGGAGCCGATCATCATCGTGTTCCTGGGCGGCATCATCGGCGGCATCGTGGTGTCGATGTACCTGCCGATCTTCAAGCTCGGTTCGGTGGTCTGACGGTGGCGGGCGACCTGCTGGACACCGTGTTCGCCGGTGTCCTGGGGCTCCTGATCGGGAGCTTCCTGAACGTGGTGATCTACCGCTTCCCGAAGATGCTGGAGCGCCAGTGGGCGGAGGAAGCCGCCGACTTCAGCGGCCAGCCGGCGCCGGAAGCGGAGACCTTCAACCTGGTGACGCCGCGCTCGCGCTGCCGCAACTGCGGCCACGTGATCCGCTGGTACGAGAACATCCCGGTGCTCAGCTGGCTCGTCCTGCGCGGCAAGTGCTCGGAGTGCAGGACGCCGATCGGGCTGCGCTACCCCATCGTGGAAATGGTGACGGCTTCGTTCTTCGCGCTGTGCGCCTGGCGCTGGGGCCTGACCTGGCAAGGCGCGGCCTGGGCGGCGTTTGCCGCGCTGCTGATCTGCCTGTTCCTGATCGACTTCGACACGCAGATCCTGCCGGACGACCTGAACTACGTGCTGCTGTGGCTGGGCCTGCTGGCCGCCGCCATCGGCTGGACGGTGCCGCTGAAGTCCGCCGTCTGGGGCGCGGCCGTCGGCTACCTGCTGTTCTGGAGCATCTTCCAGCTGTTCAAGCTGGCGACCGGCAAGGAAGGCATGGGCTACGGCGACTTCAAGCTGCTGGCCGCGCTGGGCGCCTGGTTCGGGGTGGAGTACCTGCTGGCGATCGTCCTGCTGTCGTCCATCGTGGGCGCGGTGATCGGCATCCTGCTGCTCGTGATCGGCAGGATCGCCAACAAGGACATCCCCATGCCCTTCGGCCCCTACCTCGCCGGCGCGGGCCTGCTGTGCCTGGTGCTGAGCCCGGCGGCCGTTCCGGGGCTGCTGCCCTTCGCCTTCCCCTTCGGCGCGCACTGAGGTCACCTTGGCCGCGCGCATCGGCCTCACCGGCGGAATCGGCAGCGGCAAGAGCACCGTGCTGGAGATGCTGCGCGCGCTGGGCGCCGCGGCCATCGACGCCGATGCGATCTCGCGCGCCACCACCGCCTTCGGCGGCGCCGCCATCCCGGCCATCGCGGCGAAGTTCGGGCCCGAATACATAGGCCCCGATGGCGCGCTGGATCGCAACCGCATGCGCGAGCGCGCCTATGCGCATCCCGAGTCGCGCAAGGACCTGGAGGCCATCATCCACCCCCTGGTGGGCCGCGAGATCGAGCGGCAGGTGCAGGCCGCGCTGGCGGCCGGCGCGCGCTGCATCGTCTTCGACATCCCGCTGCTGGTGGAATCGGGCCGCTGGCGCGCCCAGCTCGATCGGGTGCTGGTGGTCGACTGCGAGCCCGAAACTCAGGTGGCGCGCGTCACGGCGCGCAGCGCGCTGGCGCCGGACCAGGTCCGGGCCATCATCGCCGCGCAGGCCCCGCGCGCGCTGCGGCTGGCGGCGGCGGACGTCGTGATCTGCAACGAAGGCATCACGCTGGAAGCATTGCGAAGCGAAGTGGAACAGGCGGCCCGGACCTTCGGGCTATGATGGCGGCCGACTCCCGCCTGCCCCAACGCCTTCCCCGCGCGTGATCCTCTACGAATACCCTTTCAACGAACGCATCCGGACCTACCTGCGGCTGGAACACCTGTTCCGGCGGCTGGGCGAGCTGATTCCCCGCAGCCACCCGCTGGACCACCACTACGCGCTTGCCACCATCTTCGAAGTGATGGACGTGGCGGCGCGCGCCGACCTCAAGTCGGACGTGATGAAGGACATCGAGAAGCAGAAGCAGACGCTCAACGGCTACCGCGGCAACCCCGGCGTCGCCGAGGCGGTGCTCGACGAGGTGATCGGCCGGCTCGACGCCTGCTTCAGCACGCTGAACAACACGCCCGGCAAGGCCGGCCATTCGCTCACCGAGAACGACTGGCTCATGAGCATCCGCAGCCGCGCCGGCATCCCGGGCGGGACCTGCGAATTCGACCTGCCCGGCTACTACGCCTGGCAGCACCACACGGCGGAGGCGCGACGCGCCGACCTCGAGCGCTGGGCAACCACGCTCGGCCCGCTGGCCGAAGCGATCCACCTGCTGCTGAAGCTGCTGCGCGACTCCGGTTCGCCGCAGAAGGTGATCGCCAATGGCGGGCAGCTGCAGCAGACCCTGCCGCAGGGCCGCACCTTCCAGCTGCTGCGCCTGCGGATCAACCCCGACCTGGGACTGGTGCCGGAAATCAGCGGCAACCGGCTGATCGTGTCGGTGCGCCTGATGCGGCAGGAGAGCGACCGCATGGTGCCCAGCACCGACAACGCCCCCTTCGAAGTGACGCTCTGCGCCTGAGCCCATGGCAGCGACGAAGCCACGCACCGTGCGTTGCCCCGCCTGTGGGGGCAAGAGCGTCTACGCGCCCAGCAATCCCTACCGGCCCTTCTGCAGCGAGCGCTGCAAGAACATGGACCTGGGGGCGTGGGCCAGCGAGAGTTTCCGGGTGCCCGACGATTCGCCGCCCGACGACCTGCCGTTCGGGGATCCGAAGGAGCAGTAGTCAGGCGTGCGTGGCCCCGGGGAACCGCCGTTCCTCCGCGAACCACTGCAGTACGGGCACCGTCCCCGGCAGCACCGGCTGCACGGTGACGGGCAGCTGCTGCCAGGCGAACTCCTGCCCTTCGTGCATGTGCAGCTCGCCTTCCCACTCGTACACCTTGCAGAAGTTCAGGCGCACCAGCGCGTGCGGATAGTCGACCCGCTCCACCTTCCACGGGTGCACGGCGCCTATCGTGATGCCGATCTCTTCCCGCAGCTCGCGCCGCAAGGCCTGTTCCACCGTCTCGCCGGCTTCGACCTTGCCGCCCGGGAATTCCCAGTAGCCGGCGTAGACCTTGCCCGCCGGGCGGGACGTCAGCAGGAAGGCGCCGTCGGCGCGGATCAACACGCCGACCGCGACTTCGACTTCCTTGCGGTCCGGCCCGCCTTCGCGCGGCCGGTCGCCGTGGGCGACGAGGACGGGCTTGTCGCTCACCCGTGGTGCCGCCCGGCGTAGTCGCGCGCGAACTGGTAGGCCACCCGGCCGCTGCGCGAGCCGCGCTCCAGCGCCCACACCAGCGCCTCGGGCCGCGCCGCCTCGATCTCGGCGGCGGGCACCTTGAAGTGCGACAGCCATTGCGCGGTGATCGCGAGGTATTCGTCCTGGCTGAAGGGGTAGAAGCTCACCCAGAGGCCGAAGCGTTCCGACAGCGAAATCTTCTCCTCCACCACCTCGCCCGGATGCACCTCGCCGTCCTCGGTGTGGGTGTAGGTGAGGTTTTCCTTCATGTATTCGGGCAGCAGGTGGCGCCGGTTGCTGGTCGCGTAGATCAGCACGTTGGGCGTGGCCGCCGCCACGGAGCCGTCCAGGATGGACTTGAGCGCCTTGTAGCCGGCCTCGCCTTCCTCGAAGCTCAGGTCGTCGCAGAACACCATGAACTTCTCGGGCCGGCCCGAGCAGACGTCGACGATGTCCGGCAGGTCGACCAGGTCGGCCTTGTCGACCTCGATCAGCCGCAGGCCGTCCTTCGCGTAGGTGTTCAGGCAGGCCTTGATCAGCGAGGACTTGCCGGTGCCGCGCGCGCCGGTCAGGAGCACGTTGTTGGCCGGATGGCCCTGCACGAACTGCAACGTGTTGCGCTGGATCTTTTCCTTCTGCGGCTCGATCTCCTTCAGGTCGTCGAGTGCAATGGCCGCCACGTGCCGCACGGGCTCGAGAACGCCATGGCCGCTCGCCCGCTTGCGGTAGCGCCAGGCGATCGCCGCGCCCCAGTCGGGGGCCGACAGCGGCTGCGGCAGGATGGCCTCGATGCGCTGCAGCAGCTGCACGGCCTGGGCCAGCAGGCCCTCGAACTTCTCGCTCATGAACGGTAGTCGGCGTTGATGGTCACGTAGTCGTGGCTGAAGTCGCAGGTCCACACCTGGTCGGAGACCTTGCCGCGGCCCAGGACCACGCGCACCGTGATCTCGCTTTGCTTCATCACGCGCTGGCCGTCTTCCTCGCGGTACGACGGATTGCGGCCGCCGCCGACGGCCACGTGCACGTCGTCGAGGAACAGGTCGATCTTCGTCTGGTCGAGGTCGGCGATCCCGGCATAGCCCACGGCCGCGAGGATGCGCCCCAGGTTCGGGTCGCTCGCGAAGAAGGCGGTCTTCACCAGCGGCGAGTGCGCGATGGCATAGGCCACCTGCAGGCATTCGGCTTTCGTCTTGCCACCTTCGACGCGCACCGTGATGAACTTGGTGGCGCCCTCGCCGTCGCGCACGATGGCCTGCGCCAGCAGGCGCGCCACTTCCTGCATCGCGCCCTTGACGGCCTGGCCGGCGGGCGTGTCGAACGAGGTGATCTTCGCGTGCCTGGCCTGGTTGGTGGCGACCACGACGAAGGAATCGTTGGTGGAGGTGTCGCCGTCCACCGTGGCACGGTTGAAGGACCCCTCGGCCAGCTCGAAGGCCAGCGCGGGCAGCAGCTTCGCGTCGATCTGCGCGTCGGTCGCCAGGAAGCCCAGCATGGTGGCCATGTTCGGGCGGATCATGCCGGCGCCCTTGCTGATGCCGGTGACGGTGACGGTCGCGCCATCGACCTGCACCTGGCGGCTGAAGGCCTTGGGCAGCGTGTCGGTGGTCATGATGCCCTCGGCCGCGCGCAGCCAGTGCGCGGGCTGCGCGTCGGCGATGGCGGCGGGCAGGCCGGCTTCGATGCGGTCCACCGGCAGCTGCTCCATGATCACGCCGGTGGAGAAGGGCAGCACCTGTTCGGGCTGCAGCTTGAGCAGCTTGGCGGCCGCCGCGCAGGTCGCGCGCGCGCGGGCCAGGCCGTCCTGCCCGGTGCCCGCGTTCGCGTTGCCGGTGTTGATCACCATCGCGCGGATGTCGGTGCGCGCGAGGTGCTCGCGGCAGACCTGCACCGACGCCGCGCAGAAGCGGTTCTGCGTGAAGACGCCGCCGACGCTGGAGCCTTCGTCCAGCAGGAAGACCGTCAGGTCCTTGCGGTTTGCCTTGCGGACGCCCGCCTCGGCCACGCCGATGCGCACGCCGGGAACGGGGAACAGCGACGCGGCGCTGGGCGCGCTCAGATTCACAGCCATGGTTTTCTTTCGCTTGTCAGTTCTGGCGCCAGGGCAGGCCGCGCAGGCGCCAGCCGCCCTTGCGGCCGCGGTGGCCCTCGGCGTCGGCGTCGCCTTCGAAGCCTTCCAGGATGTTGTAGGCCTCCAGGCCCAGTTCGGTGGCGCGCTTGGCGGCGGCGATGGAACGCACGCCGCTGCGGCACAGGAGGACGGCCTTCTTGCCGGCGGGGACGGCGGCCTGCACGCCTTCGTCGAAGGCGGCGTTCAGGGCCATGCCGGGCCACTGCTTCCAGGCGAGCGGCACGGCGCCCGGCACGAAGCCGACCCACTCGCGCTCGGCGTCGCTGCGCACATCGATCAGCACGGCGTCGCCGGCCTGCCACCAGCGGCAGGCGAGTTCGGGAGAAACGTCGCCCGCGTAGCCGGCCGCGGGCCGGACTTCGTCGGGCAAGGAGGAAGGGGCGTTCATGGGCCGATTTTGCCAGCCCCGGACGCCCCTGCTGCCGTCAGACGATCTTGACGCTGAGATTCGGCAGGCCGTCGATGTGCATCTCGATCACGTCGCCACGCACGACCGGGCCGACGTTTTCGGGCGTGCCGGAATAGATGATGTCGCCGGGGAACAGCTCGTTGGCCTCCGACAGCTTGGCGATCTGCTCGGCCACGGACCAGATCATCTGGTTCAGGTTGGCGTTCTGCTTGATCGCGCCGTTGACCTTGAGCCAGATCGCGCCCTTGGTGAAGTGGCCGGTCTGCGCCACCTTGTGCACCGGGCCGAGCGGCGCCGAATGGTCGAAGCTCTTGCCGATCTCCCAGGGCTTCTTCTCGTCGCCCATCGCGCGCTGCAGGTCGCGCCGCGTCATGTCCAGGCCCAGCGTGTAGCCCCACACATGGTCGAGCGCGCTTGCCACGGGAATGTTGCGGCCGCCCTTGCCGATGCAGGCCACCAGCTCCGCTTCATAGTGGTAGTTCTTGGTGAGCGTCGGATACGGATGGTCGGCCACCGTGCCGGTCGCGACGTACTGGATCGCATCGGTCGGCTTCTGGAAGAAGAACGGCGGTTCGCGGTTCGGATCCGAGCCCATTTCGCGCGCATGCGCGGCGTAGTTGCGGCCGATGCAGTAGATGCGGCGCACCGGGAAGACTTCGTCCGAGCCCACGACGGGGATCGAAGTCGTGTTGACGGCGAAGGGCGTGCGCGCGCCGCCGGCTGCGTTGCCCATCGTGGTGCAGCCCGCCAAACCCGCGGCAGCGGCGGCTGCTGAACCCTGGAAGAAATTGCGGCGATCCATCTTTCCTGTCTCCTGTGTCATCACTGTTTTAACTTTGAAGTCGAGAGCCATTCATCGACTTCGGAACAAGCGTCCGTGAAAACCCTATTACTGCAACAAGGTTCCGAATCAAAGATAGCTTGCTAACGATTCCAACGCAAGGAGACAAAGCATGAGCGAAAGCAAGAGCCCCCGCCGCCGCAGCCTGTTGAAGGGTGCAGCCATCGCGGCCGGCGCCATGTCGGCCCCGATGGTGGCAGTCGCACAGACCACCGCCTTCCGCTTCCAGAGCACCTGGCCGGCGAAGGACATCTTCCACGAGTTCGCCAACGACTTCGCGAAGAAGGTGAACGACATGGCGGGCAGCCGCCTGAAGATCGAGGTGCTGCCCTCGGGTGCGGTCGTTCCTGCGTTCCAGCTGCTGGAAGCGGTCAACAAGGGCACGCTCGACGGCGGCCACGGCGTGGTGGCCTACCACTACGGCAAGAACTCGGCGCTGGCCCTCTGGGGCTCGGGCCCGGCCTTCGGCATGGATCCCAACATGGTGTTGTCGTGGCACTACTACGGCGGCGGCAAGGCGCTGCTGGAAGAGATCTACAAGTCCATCAACATGGACGTGGTCTCCTACCTGTACGGCCCCATGCCGACGCAGCCGCTCGGCTGGTTCAAGAAGCCGATTTCGAACATCGCGCAGATGAAGGGCCTCAAGTACCGCACGGTGGGCCTGGCGGTCGACCTGTTCACCGACCTCGGCGCTGCGGTCAACCCGCTGCCCGGCGGCGAAATCGTTCCGGCGCTGGACCGCGGCCTGATCGAGGCGGCGGAGTTCAACAACGCATCGTCCGACCGCGTGCTCGGCTTCCCGGACGTCGCCAAGAACTGCATGCTGCAAAGCTTCCACCAGTCCGGCGAGCAGTTCGAGATCCTGTTCAACCGGGGCAAGTACAACGCCCTCGCGCCCGAGCTCAAGTCGATCATCGACTACGCCGTGCAGGCCGCGTCGGCCGACTTCAGCTGGAAGGCGATCGACCGCAACTCCAAGGACTACATCGAGCTGAAGACCAAGGACAAGGTCAACTTCTACAAGACGCCGGATTCGATCCTGAAGGCGCAGCTGGATGCCTGGGACCGCGTGACGGCCAAGAAGTCGGTCGACAACCCGTTCTTCAAGCGCGTGCTCGATTCGCAGAAGGCCTTTGCCGAGCGCGCCGGCCAGTGGCAGCGCGACTACATGGTCGACTTCAAGATGGCCTACGACCGCTACTTCGCGAAGGGCAAGAAGGCCTGATTCCGGCAAGCCGGAGAGGGGCTAGGGGCTGGAGGCCGGGGCCTAGGGAAGTGGAAATCCCTAGCCTCCAGCCCCCGGTCTCTAGCCCCTCCCCTTTGGAAAACCACAAATGACAATCCAGAAATTCCTGCACGGCGTGGACCACGCCAGCACCTGGATCGGCAAGGCCTTCGCCTGGCTGATCGTGGCGCTGATGCTGATGGTCTGCATCGAGGTCTTCAAGCGCTACGTCCTCAACATGCCCACCGCGTGGGTGTTCGACGTGAGCAACATGATGTACGGCACGCTGTTCATGATGTGCGGGGCCTACACGCTCGCCCATGACGGCCACGTGCGCGGCGACTTCCTCTACGGCAGCATGAAGCCGCGGCGCCAGGCCGCGCTCGACCTGGTGCTGTTCATCGTCTTCTTCCTGCCCGGCATCATGGCCCTCACCTGGGCCGGCTGGATCTACTTCGGCGACTCCCTGCGCATGCACGAGACCACGTTCAACGCGACTCCGCTGCCGATCTATCCCTTCAAGTTCATCATCCCGCTCGCCGGCGCCGTGGTGCTGGTGCAAGGCATCGCGGAGATCGTGCGCTGCATCGTCTGCCTGCGGACCGGCGAATGGACGCCGCGCCTGAAGGACGCAGACGAGATCGACGTCGTCGAGCAGCAGCTGGCCAGCAGCACCTACGTCGACGACGACGCGCGGAAGGAAGCCATGGCCAAGGCCAAGCAGATCGACGAAGCCGCGCGGCAACGTCATGGCGGGAGCATGTCATGAGCGATGCAGCACTCGGCATGACGATGCTGGTCCTCATCGTGGTCGTGATCATGATGGGGTTCCCGACGGCCTTCACCCTGATGGGGCTGGGCATCATGTTCGGCTACGTCGCCTTCTACGACCCGGCCGTCCACTTCTGGGACAACAAGATCTTCGACCTGATGGTGCAGCGCGCCTTCGGGGCGATGAACAACGACACGCTGCTGTCGATCCCGCTGTTCGTGCTCATGGGCTACGTGATGGAACGCGGCGCGCTGGTGGACAAGATGTTCCACAGCGTGCAGCTGGCCTTCCGCCGCCTGCCGGGCTCGCTCGCAGTCACCACGCTGATCATCTGCACCTTCTGGGGCATCGCCTCCGGCCTGGTGGGCGCCGTCGTGGTGCTGATGGGCGTGATCGCGATGCGGCCCATGCTCAACGCGGGCTACGACACGCGGCTCGCGGCCGGCGTGATCACCGCCGGCGGCACGCTTGGCATCCTGATCCCGCCCTCGGTGATGATCATCGTGTACGCGGCGGTCGCCGGGCAGTCGGTGGTGAAGCTCTATGCCGCCGCGATGTTCCCCGGTTTCTTCCTGGCGTTGCTGTACCTCGTGTACGTGATCGGCTGGGTGCTGATCAACCCCAAGATCGCGCCTAAGCTGCCACCGGAACAGATGCGGGTGCCGGTGCCGCCCTGGCTGGAACACCTGGGAGCGAACTATTCGCAGCGCATGCTGCCGGCCTTCGCGGCCGCGGTCGCGGCGCCCGGGCGCGCGGTACGCGGCGCGGGCGAGCAGCTGGGCATCCGCTGGACGCAGCTGCTGCGCGGCCTGGGCACTTCGCTGGTGCCCGTGCTGATCGCGGCGGTCACCCTGGGCACGATCTGGTGGTACGTGGTCATCTACTCGCAGAAGACCGAGCCGGTGGCGGCGGTGGCCACTGCGAAGGCCGGCACGCCCGCCGCCGGCACGTCGACCGGCCTCGCCGAGCCGCCGGCTTCGGGCTCCGACCTGAAGGAGCCCCCGGCGGCCTCGGGCGGCCTGCAGGAGCCGCCTGCTGCCGGCGGCTTGCAGGAGCCCCCATCCTCTGGAGGACTCCAGGAACCGCCCGCCTCCGGCGGCGTCCAGGAGCCCCCGGCGGCCTCCGGCGTGCAGGAGCCGCCGGGTGCGGCGCCCGCGGCGCCACCGTCCGCCGACGCGCCGCCCGAAAGCCTCGGCGGCCCGACCACGGCGGACGCTCCGCCCGCGGTGCCCGATGCCTTCTACACCGGCTTCTGGATCGCCTGCGCCATCACGCTCGCGCTGCTGGCCTGGTACTACTGGCGCTTCGACGCCGAGCAGTTCGAGATCCTGCGCATGCTCATCTCCTCGGTGATGCCGCTGGGCATCCTGACCTTCATCGTGCTGGCGGTGATCCTGTTCGGCATCACGACGGCGACCGAGTCGGCGGGCGTGGGCGCGGCCGGCGCCTTCCTGATGGCCTGGCAGGCGCGCACCCTGAACTGGCAGAAGATCAAGGAAGCGGTGTTCCTCACGGCCAAGACGACCGCCATGGTCTGCTGGCTCTTCATCGGCTCCGCGATCTTCTCGGCGGTGTTCGCGCTGCTGGGCGGGCAGCGGCTGGTGGAGGAATGGGTGCTCGGCATGAACCTGTCGCCCATCCAGTTCCTGCTGCTGTCCCAGGCGATCATCTTCGTGCTGGGCTGGCCGCTGGAGTGGACCGAGATCATCGTGATCTTCGTGCCCATCTTCCTGCCGCTGCTGCAGCACTTCCACATCGACCCGATGCTGTGGGGGGTGCTGGTGTTCGTCAACCTGCAGGCGGCCTTCCTGTCGCCGCCGGTGGCGATGTCGGCCTTCTACCTCAAGGGCGTTTCACCGTCCCACGTCACCATCAACCAGATCTTTGCGGGCATGATGCCCTACATGCTGATCGTGATCGTGTGCATGGTGCTGATGTACATCTGGCCCGGCCTCACGCTCTGGCTGCCCAACTACCTGTACGGAGGCAATTGAGCAAGGACAAGGCATCGCGGGACCTGGCGCGCTGGCAGCTGCGCGCACCGGCCCCGCGCTTCTCGCTGGACGCGCTGGACCCCGGCGCCAAGCCCTGCTCGACGGGCGACAAGGCGAAGGACAAGCTGCTGGTGGACGACTTGGCCCGGCAGATCGACGAGCTGCAGGACCTGCTGTTCGCCGATCGCCGCTACAAGCTGCTCGTGGTGCTGCAGGGCACCGACGGGTCGGGCAAGGACGGGACGATCCGGCACGTGTTCGGCCGCGTCAGCCCGCTGGGCTCGCATGCCTATGGCTGGCGGGCGCCCACCGAGGAAGAGAAGGCGCACGACTTCCTCTGGCGCATCCACAAGGCGGTTCCCGCCGCCGGCGAGGTGGCCATCTTCAACCGCAGCCATTACGAGGACGTGCTGGTGCCCATGGCCGAATCCGGCATGAAGGAGGCCGAGGCGAAGCAGCGCTGCCGCCAGATCGTCGACTTCGAGCGGATGCTGGCCGAGACGGGCACGGTGATCCTGAAGTTCATGCTGCTCGTCAGCAAGGAAGAGCAGCAGTCCCGCCTGCAGGCCCGCATCGACGACGCCACCAAGGCCTGGAAGTACGACCCGCACGACCTGGACGTGCGCAGCCGCTGGACCGCGTACCGCAAGGCCTACGAGTTCGTCCTCTCCCACACGGGCGCCGCCTGGGCGCCCTGGACCGTGGTGCCGGCGAACTCCAAGACGCACCGCAACGTGATGATCGGCACCGTGGTGCGCGACGCGCTGGCGTCGCTCAAGCTGCGCTACCCGGCGGCCAGGGAAGGCGTCGCCGGCACCCGGGTGGAATGACGGGAAATTCGCCGTCCTGATTGACGTTGACGTAAACGTCAATTAAGGTCGGGGGAGGAGACTATCCCCCCTATGACCGACCTGTCCGCCGAATTCAAGGCGCTCGCCAACTACCGTCCGACCCACAAGGTCCGTTTCGTCACCGCCGCCAGCCTGTTCGACGGGCATGACGCCGCCATCAACATCATGCGGCGCATCCTGCAGGGCATGGGCGCCGAGGTGATCCACCTGGGCCACAACCGCAGCGTCGACGAAGTCGTGACCGCGGCCCTGCAGGAAGACGTGCAGGGCATCGCCATCAGCTCCTACCAGGGCGGCCACGTCGAGTACTTCAAGTACATGGTGGACCTGCTCAAGCAGCGCGGCGGCGGCCACATCCAGGTGTTCGGCGGCGGCGGCGGCGTGATCGTGCCGGCCGAGATCCGAGAACTGCACGACTACGGCGTGACGCGCATCTACAGCCCCGAGGACGGCCAGCGCATGGGCCTGCAGGGCATGATCGGCGAGATGGTCATGCGCTGCGACCAGGACCTCACCTCCTACGCGCCGCACGACCTGAAGGCGATCCAGGGCCACGGCGAAGCCGCCTGGCGCGCCCTCGCCCAGCTGGTGACCGCATTGGAGAACGGCGGGGCCGACGCGAAGCTGCTGGAGGCGATCCGCGCCGAGGCAGCCACCCGCAAGGTCCCCGTGCTGGGCATCACCGGCACCGGCGGCGCGGGCAAGTCCTCGCTCACCGACGAACTGATCCGCCGCCTGCGCCTGGACCAGGACGACAGCCTGCGCGTGGCCGTGGTCTCGATCGATCCTTCGCGCCGCAAGAGCGGCGGCGCCCTGCTGGGCGACCGCATCCGCATGAACGCGATCAACCCATGGTCGCAAGGCGCGCGCGTGTTCATGCGCTCGCTGGCGACGCGCGACTTCGGCAGCGAAATCTCCGCGGCCCTGCCCGACGTGATCGCCGCCTGCAAGGCTGCAGGCTTCGACCTGGTGGTGGTGGAGACCAGCGGCATCGGCCAGGGCGACGCCGCCATCGTTCCGCACGTCGACGTGCCGATGTACGTGATGACGCCGGAGTTCGGCGCCGCCAGCCAGCTGGAAAAGATCGACATGCTGGACTTCGCCGAGTTCGTGGCGATCAACAAGTTCGACCGCAAGGGCGCCGCCGACGCGCTGCGCGACGTGGCCAAGCAGGTCCAGCGCAACAAGGAAGCCTGGGGCAAGAAGCCCGACGAGATGCCGGTGTTCGGCACCATGGCCGCCCGCTTCAACGACGACGGCGTCACGGCGCTGTACCAGGCATTGAAGCCGCGCCTGCAGCAGCTGGGGCTGAAGCTGCAGGACGGCCGCCTGCCGGCGGTGAGCGTGCGCCACAGCACCAACCAGACGCCGGTGGTGCCGGCCGCGCGCACGCGCTATCTCGCCGAGATCAGCGACACCGTGCGCGGCTACAAGAAGCGCGCCCGCGCCCAGGCCAAGCTGGCGCGCGAGATCCAGCAGCTGCAGGAAGCCGCGCGCATGCTCAAGGTGGACAAGCCCGACCGCGCGCCGGCCGCCGAAGCCGCGCTCGACCTGGCCGGCAAGCGCAAGTCCGCGATGGACCGCGACGCGCTGCGCCTGCTGCAGCAGTGGCCCGACATGCAGAAGGCCTACGCCGGCGACGAGTACGTGGTGAAGATCCGCGACAAGGAGATCCGCACCAAGCTGACCACCAAGTCGCTCTCCGGCACGACGATCCGCAAGGTCGCTCTGCCCCAGTACGAGGACCACGGCGAGATCCTCAAGTGGCTGATGCTGGAGAACGTGCCCGGCAGCTTCCCTTACACCGCCGGCACCTTCGCCTTCAAGCGCGAGGGCGAGGACCCGACCCGCATGTTCGCCGGCGAGGGCGACGCCTTCCGCACCAACAAGCGCTTCAAGCTGCTGTCGGCCAACATGCCGGCCAAGCGGCTGTCGACCGCCTTCGACTCGGTCACGCTGTACGGCAACGATCCGGACCCGCGTCCGGACATCTACGGCAAGGTCGGCAACTCCGGCGTGTCGATCGCGACGCTGGACGACATGAAGGTGCTGTATTCGGGCTTCGACCTGTGCGATCCGGCCACCTCGGTGTCGATGACCATCAACGGGCCGGCGCCTTCCATCCTGGCGATGTTCATGAACACCGCCATCGACCAGAACCTGGAGAAGTTCAAGGCCGACAACGGCCGCGAGCCGACCGACACCGAAGCCGCCAAGATCCGCGAGTGGGTCCTCGCGAACGTGCGCGGCACCGTGCAGGCCGACATCCTGAAGGAAGATCAGGGCCAGAACACCTGCATCTTCTCCACCGAGTTCTCGCTCAAGGTGATGGGCGACATCGCCGAGTACTTCGTGCACCACGACGTGCGCAACTTCTACTCCGTCTCGATCTCGGGCTACCACATCGCCGAAGCGGGCGCGAACCCGATCTCGCAGCTGGCCTTCACGCTGTCGAACGGCTTCACCTTCGTCGAGGCCTATCTCGCCCGCGGGATGCACATCGACGACTTCGCGCCCAACCTGTCCTTCTTCTTCTCCAACGGCATGGACCCGGAGTACACGGTGATGGGCCGGGTGGCGCGCCGCATCTGGGCGACGGCGATGAAGGACAAGTACGGCGCCAACGAGCGCAGCCAGAAGCTGAAGTACCACGTCCAGACCTCCGGCCGCAGCCTGCACGCGCAGGAGATCCAGTTCAACGACATCCGCACCACGCTGCAGGCGCTGATCGCGATCTACGACAACTGCAACTCGCTGCACACCAACGCCTTCGACGAGGCGATCACCACGCCGACCGAGGACTCGGTGCGGCGCGCGATGGCCATCCAGCTCATCATCAACCGCGAGTGGGGCCTGGCGAAGAACGAGAACCCGAACCAGGGCGCCTTCATCGTCGACGAGCTGACCGAACTGGTCGAGGAGGCCGTGCTGGCCGAATTCGAGCGCATCGCCGAGCGCGGCGGCGTGCTGGGCGCGATGGAAACCGGCTACCAGCGCGGCCGCATCCAGGACGAGAGCATGCACTACGAGATGCTCAAGCACACCGGCGAGCTGCCCATCATCGGGGTCAACACCTTCCGCAACCCGCATGGCGACACCGTGATGGAGAAGCTGGAACTGGCCCGGTCGACCGAGGACGAGAAGCAGAGCCAGCTGAGGCGCCTGAAGGATTTCCACGCCCGCAACGCGGGCCAGGCCCCGGCCATGCTCAAGCGCCTGCAGGAGACGGTGATCGCCAACGGCAACGTCTTCGCCGTGCTGATGGACGCCGTGCGGGTCTGCTCCCTCGGCCAGATCACGACCGCCTTGTTCGAAGTGGGCGGCCAATACCGCCGGAACATGTAGCTTCGGGGCTGGCCCGAGTCAGGTATCCGCAAGACTACCTAGGGTTCAACCCCCTTACTGCGTCGCAGCACGCCTCCCACCATAGCGGCCTCACATCCGCCGTGGAAGGAAGAGACTTGCCTGCAGAAACCATCCTGGAAACCCGAGGCCTGACCAAGGAGTTCAAGGGATTCGTGGCCGTCAACAACGTGGACCTGAAAGTGCGCCGCGGCGACATCCACGCTTTGATCGGACCCAACGGCGCCGGCAAGACGACCTTCTTCAACCTGCTGACCAAGTTCCTGCCGCCCACCCGCGGCACCATCACCTACAACGGGGCCGACATCACCAGCGAGCGGCCGTCCCAGACGGCCCGCCGCGGGATCGTCCGCTCCTTCCAGATTTCGGCCGTGTTCCCGCACCTGACGGCGCTGGAAAACGTCCGCGCCGCCCTGCAACGCAACCTGGGCACGTCCTTCCACTTCTGGAAGCCGGAACGCACGCTCTACCCGCTGCACGACCGGGCGCAGGAGCTGCTGGAGTCCGTGGACCTCGGCGCCTTCGCCAATGAACTCACCGTCAACCTGCCCTACGGCCGCAAGCGCGCGCTGGAACTGGCCACGACCATGGCGCTGGAGCCCGAGCTGATGCTGCTGGACGAGCCGACCCAGGGCATGGGCCACGAGGACGTGCACCGGGTCACCGAATTGATCAAGAAGGTGTCGGCCGGCCGCACCATCCTGATGGTGGAGCACAACATGAACGTGGTGTCGTCGATCGCCGACCGCATCACGGTGCTGCAGCGCGGCGCCGTGATCGCCGACGGCCCTTACGCCGAAGTGTCGAAGAACCCGCAGGTGATCGAAGCCTACATGGGCACCGCCGACACCGAGCTGGTGGGGGCGCACTGATGGCCGGCAACGAACTGCTTCGCATCGAGAACCTCAACGCCTGGTACGGCGAGTCGCACGTGCTGCACGGCGTGAACATGCGCGTGAACGAGGGCGAGGTGGTCTCCCTGCTCGGTCGAAACGGCGCCGGCCGCACCACCACCATGCGCGCCATCATGGGCCTGACCGGCCGCCGCGAAGGCTCGATCCGCATCCGCGGCCAGGAAGCCGTCAAGCTCGCGCCGCACCGCATCGCCCGCCTGGGCGTGGGCTACTGCCCGGAAGAGCGCGGCATCTTCGCCAGCCTGTCGGCGGAAGAGAACCTGATGCTGCCGCCCACGATCGCCGAAGGCGGCATGAGCGTGGCCGAGATCTACGACATGTTCCCCAACCTGAAGGAACGCGCCGCCAGCCCGGGCACGCGCCTGTCCGGCGGCGAACAGCAGATGCTGGCCGTCGCCCGCATCCTGCGCACCGGCGCGCGCCTGCTGCTGCTGGACGAGATCTCCGAAGGGCTGGCGCCGGTGATCGTGCAGAAGCTGGCGGAGATGATCCGCACGCTCAAGTCCAAGGGCTACACGGTGGTGCTGGTGGAGCAGAACTTCCGCTTCGCCGCCCCGCTGGCCGACCGCTTCTACATCATGGAGCACGGCAAGATCGTCAAGGAATTCACCCAGGCCGAGCTCGGCGCCAACACGTCGGTGCTGCAGGAATACCTGGGCGTCTAGGCGGATCCCCGCAAAGTTTTTTCACGAAGGAGACCCCATGAAAATCAAGAAGGCATTCAGCTGCGTCGCGCTCGGCGCGGCAGCCCTGTTCGGCGCCAGCCTCCCGGCGCACGCGCAGTTCTCGGGTGACGTCATCCGCGTCGGCCTGATCACCGACATGTCGAGCGTCTACGCCGACATCGACGGCCAGGGCGGCGTGGAAGCCATCCGCATGGCCATCGCCGACGCGGGCGGCAACGTCGCCGGCAAGAAGATCGAGGTGCTCTCCGCCGACCACCAGAACAAGCCCGACGTCGCCGCCACCAAGGCGCGCGAGTGGTTCGACACCCAGGGCCTGGACGTCCTGATCGGCGGCACCAACTCCGGCACCAACCTGGCCATGGCCAAGGTCGCCGCCGAGAAGAAGAAGCCCTTCATCTCGATCGGCGCCGCCACCTCCGCGCTGACCAACGACCAGTGCACGCCCTACACCCTGCACTGGGCGTACGACACCACCGCGCTGGCCAAGGGCACGGGCGCGGCGGTCGTCAAGCAGGGCGGCAAGACCTGGTACTTCCTGACCGCCGACTACGCCTTCGGCCACCAGCTGCAGGCCGACACGACCAAGGTCGTGGAAGCCAACGGCGGCAAGGTGGTGGGCTCGGTCAAGGCGCCGCTGAGCGCCAGCGACTTCTCGTCCTTCCTGCTGCAGGCGCAGGGCAGCAAGGCCCAGATCCTGGGCCTGGCCAATGCCGGCGGCGACACGATCAACTCGATCAAGGCCGCCAACGAGTTCGGCATCACCAAGACGATGAAGCTCGCCGGCCTGCTGGTGTTCATCAACGACATCCACTCGCTGGGCCTGAAGACCACCCAGGGCATGTACCTGACGGACAGCTGGTACTGGAACCAGAACAAGGAAACGCGCGACTGGTCGCGCCGCTTCTTCGACAAGATGAAGCGCATGCCCTCGTCGATCCAGGCCGGCGACTACTCCGCCATCACGCAGTACCTGGCCGCCGTCAAGGCCGTCAACAGCGACGACACCGACAAGGTGCTGGGCCACATGAAGAAGGCGAAGTTCAACGACGTCTTCATGAAGAACGGCTACGTGCGCGCCGACGGCCGCGTGATCCACGACATGTACCTGATGCAGGTCAAGTCGCCGGACAAGTCCACCGAGCCGTGGGACTACTACGACGTGAAGCAGGTGTTCAAGGGCGAAGAGGCCTGGACCACCAAGGCCGAGAGCAAGTGCGCGCTTTGGAAGTAAGGGTCTAGAGGCTAGAGGCTGGAGACTAGGGAGGGTCCCGGTCTCCAGCCTTTCCCTCGTCTCTAGCCTCCAGCACCTAGTTTCTTTTTCCTCAATGACCGAAATCTTTGGCATTCCGATCCAGGCCTTCCTGGGCCAGCTGATGCTGGGCCTGGTGAACGGCGCCTTCTACGCCATGCTGAGCCTGGGGCTCGCCGTGATCTTCGGCCTGCTCGACATCGTGAACTTCGCGCACGGCGCGCTGTACATGGTGGGCGCCTTCTTCGCCTACATCATGCTGGACAAGTGGGGCGTGAACTACTGGATCGCCCTCGTCGTCGCACCGCTGCTGGTCGGGGTGCTCGGCGTGCTCATCGAACGGCTGTTCCTCAAGCGGCTGTACGGGCTGGACCCGTTGTACGGCCTGCTGCTCACCTTCGGCCTGTCGCTGATCCTGGAAGGCATCTTCCGCGACCAGTACGGCGTCTCCGGCCAGTCCTATCCCGTGCCCGAGGCCCTCTCCGGCGCGACCAACCTCGGTTTCATGGTGCTGCCGAACTACCGCGCCTGGGTGGTGCTGGCTTCGGTCACCGTATGCCTTTCCACCTGGTTCCTGATCGAGCGCACGCGCCTGGGCGCCTACCTGCGTGCCGGCACCGAGAACGCCAAGCTGGTGCAGGCCTTCGGCGTCAACGTGCCGCTGATGGTCATGCTCACCTACGGCGCCGGCGCCGCGCTCGCGGGCCTGGCCGGCGTGCTGGCGGCTCCCGTGATCCAGGTGACCCCGCTGATGGGCACCAACCTGATCATCGTCGTGTTCGCCGTCGTCGTGATCGGCGGCATGGGCTCCATCCTCGGCTCCGTGATCACCGGCCTGGCGCTGGGCGTGATCGAGGGCTTCACCCGCGTGTTCTATCCCGAAGCGTCCAACGTCGTGGTATTCGTCATCATGGCGATCGTGCTGATGATCCGGCCCGCGGGCCTGTTCGGGAAGGAGGCCTGACATGAATACCTCCGCATCGAGCTCGGTGGCGGCGGACGCCGGCACGCAAGCGCCGGAGCGGGCGAAGCCCGCTGCCGTCACGGGCATGTCCCGCGGCACGCGCATGACCTACCTGGGCCTGCTCGCCCTGGCGCTGGTGGCGCCGATGATCGGCCTGTACCCGGTGATGGGCATGAAGCTGCTTTGCTTCGCGCTGTTCGCCTGCGCCTTCAACCTGCTGCTCGGCTTCACCGGCCTGCTCTCCTTCGGCCATGCCGCCTTCTTCGGCTTTGCCGCCTACGTGGCCGGCTGGTTGATCAAGGCGCAGGGCCTGACGCCCGAACTCGGCGTGCTGGCCGGAGCGGCCACCGGCGCGGGGCTGGGCCTGCTGTTCGGCCTGATCGCGATCCGCCGCCAGGGCATCTACTTCGCCATGGTCACGCTGGCGCTGGCGCAGATGGTGTTCTTCGTCTGCCTGCAGGCGCCGTTCACCGGCGGCGAGGACGGGCTGCAGGGCGTGCCGCGCGGCAGCCTCTTCGGCGTGCTGTCGCTGGCTTCGGACCTGACGCTGTACTACGTGGTGCTGGCGATCTTCGTGGCCTGCTTCCTGTTCATCCTGCGGGTGGTCACCTCGCCTTTCGGCCAGGTGCTGAAGATGATCCGCGAGAACGAACCGCGCGCCATCTCGCTCGGCTACGACGTCGACCGCTACAAGCTGCTGGCCTTCGTGCTGTCGGCCACGCTGGCGGGATTGGCCGGCTCGCTGAAGACCGTCGTCATGGGCTTCGCCTCGCTGTCGGACGTGCACTGGTCGATGTCCGGCGAGGTCATCCTCATGAGCCTGCTGGGTGGCGTGGGCACCTTCTTCGGCCCGGTGCTGGGCGCCGGGCTGGTGATCGCGCTGCAGGACACCCTGGCCGACAAGGTCGGCGCCTGGGTGACCGTGATCATCGGCGTGATCTTCGTGTTCTGCGTGCTGGCCTTCCGCAAGGGCGTGGTGGGCGAGCTGATCGCCTGGCGCGACCGGCGCAAGGCGCGGGGCTAGCCGCCCCTGTCATCCATGTGATTGCGCGGGGCGGGGCGCGGCGTAAGCTGGCCCCATGAACACCGAGCTCTTCTCCTTGCAAGGCCGCGTCGCCTTGGTCACCGGCGGCTCGCGCGGCATCGGCCGCATGATCGCCACCGGCTTCCTGCGCCAGGGCGCCAAGGTCTACATCTCCGCGCGCAAGGCCGCGGCATGCGACGCGACCGCCAAGGAGCTTTCCGAGATCGGCCCGTGCATCTCGCTGCCGATCGACGTCTCGACGGTTGACGGCGCACGCCAGCTGGCCGCGGAGATCGCCAGCCGCGAGCCGCGCCTGGACATCCTGGTGAACAACGCCGGCGCCGCCTGGGGCGAGGACTTCGACACCTTCCCCGAAAGCGGCTGGGACAAGGTGATGAACCTCAATACCAAGGCGCCCTTCTTCCTGACGCAGGCGCTGCACGCGCTGCTGAAGAACGCGGCGACCGAGCGGCCGGCCAAGGTGATCAACATCGCCTCGATCGATGGCATCTCGGTGAACCCGCAGGAGACCTACTCCTATGCCGCCAGCAAGGCCGGCCTGATCCACCTGACCAAGCGCATGGCGCTGCGGCTCGCGCAGGACAACATCGTGATGAGCGGCATCGCGCCGGGCGCCTTCGCCTCCGACATGAACAAGGTGGCGCGCGACCATGGTGACGAGGTCGCGCAGCGCATTCCCGCCGGCCGCATCGGGCGCGACGACGACATGGCCGGGGCGGCGATCTTCCTCGCGTCACGCGCCGGCGACTACGTGGTCGGCGAGACCATCGTGGTCGACGGCGGCGTGACGCACGCGCGCGGGTGAACGCACTTGGTGGGGTCGCTGGCGCGAACCCACCCTACAGCGTGTAGTTCTGCGGCCCGCGGCTGGCGATCTTGAGCGCGCCGACCTTGTTGCCCAGCTCGGCGCACTTCGCCAGTGACCAGCCCTGCTCCAGGCCGTGCAGCAGCGCGCCGCGCCAGGCGTCGCCGCAGCCGGTGGGGTCGACCACCGCGGCGGCCTTCACCGGCGGCACCAGCGTCTTTTCGCCGCCGACCCACACTTCGCAGCCTTCGCCGCCCAGCGTCACCACCAGGCCCTGCGTGCGGCGCGAAATCTCCGCGCTGTCCCAGCCGGTGCGCTCCGACAGCATCTTGCCTTCGTAGTCGTTGACCGTGACCCAGGTCGACTTCTCGATGAAGCCGGCGAGCTCCCTGCCGTCGAACATCGGCAGCCCCTGGCCCGGATCGAAGACGAAGGGGATGCCGGCGGCCCGGAACTGGTCGGCGTGCTGCAGCATGGCGTCGCGGCCGTCGGGCGAGATGATGCCGAGCTTGATGTCGCTGCGCGCGGCGATCTTCGTCTGGTGCGCCTGCATCATCGCGCCGGGATGGAAGGCCGTGATCTGGTTGTTGTCGCGGTCCGTCATGATCATCGCCTGCGCGGTGTAGCTGTCGTCCACCGTGCGCACGAACTCCGTGCTGATGCCCAGCTCCTTGAGCCGCGCCAGGTACCCGGCGCCGTCGCTGCCCAGCGCCGCCATGGGCAGCGGCGTGCCGCCCAGGAGCTTGAGGCTGTACGCGATGTTGCCCGCGCAGCCGCCGAAGTCGCGCCGCAGCGCGGGCACCAGGAAGGACACGTTCAGGATGTGCAGCTGCTGCGGCATGATCTGCTCGGCGAAGCGGCCCTCGAAGCTCATGATGGTGTCGAAGGCAAGGGATCCGCAGATGACTGCTGCCATGGGTGTTCGCTGTTGGTGGGTTTCAGGGATAGAAGGCCAGCAGCCGGTAGCCCGCGATGCGCGGGCCCCCGCTGCTGGGGAGAACGACGATGCCCACCGCGCCCGACCAGTCGGAGGCGGCGGGAATCACGTTGTCGGGGGCGCCCAGCTCCGCCGGCGTGAGCACGCGGCGCAGCAGCGGCTGGTCCTGCGCGTCGGTGAGCGTCAGCTCCATGGCGGGCGCCGCTACCGGCACGCCGGCGCTGTTCTTCAGGGTGAAGCTCAGTCGGTAGGTGTCGCTGCGCAGCTTGTTGAAGCCCGAGCTGTCGATCGCGACCGCCTCGATCTGGCGCGGCGGCCCGAGCGTGCAGCGCAGCTGGTCGCACAGCATCTGCAGCGCCGGTCGCAGTGCCGGCTGCGACAGGGCCAGCCGGTCGCGCTCCTGGTACGCCCACTGGCCGGCCAGCGCCGCCGCCAGCAGCAGCGCCGACAGCAGCATCAGGGTGCGCACCACCGGCCGCCGCCAGAACGCCTTGCGCCGCGCCTGGCGCACGAAGGACACATCGGGGGGCGGCGCGCGGAAGTCGTCGCGCTGTTCGTCCTCGTCGAGTCCCAGGCGGCTGTCGCTGATGCTGGGCCCCGCCGGCGGCAGCACCGAAGGCACCGGATCGCGCTCGACGAAATCGGAGCGCCGGAACACGAAGGGCTCGTCGAGATCCAGCGCCTCGAGCGCCTGGCTGTCGGGGCCGGTCGGGCGCGGGTCGCGTTCGGCTTCGGCGCGCAAGGCGGCGATCTGGGGCGCCAGCGGCGCCGGCCCGCTGGGCAGCGCTGCGGGCTGGGTCAGGCCGGCGGTCGCCGTCGGCTCCCAGCCGCGGATGCCTTCGGGGTTGCTTGCGCCGATCGATGGAGCGGATTGCGCAGGTGCCGGCGCCGGCGGCTCGGGCTCGCCCTCCAGCACGATCTCCTCGGCGAGGTGCGCGGTCGCATCGAACACCTCCGAGCAATGGCCGCAGCGCACCCAGCCCTCGCTGATCTTCAGCTGGTCCGGCACGACACGGAACATCGTGCCGCAGGACGGGCAGCTGGTAGTGAGGCTCATGAGCCGGGGATTGTAGGGAAGCTCAGAGGCGCGCGGTCATGAGGATCCAGCCGTCCTCTTCGTCGCTCACCTGCAGCGCGCAGTACGGCGCGTAGGCGGCCTTCAATTCCTCTTCCTGGCGCGCCAGGATGCCGGCCAGCACCAGCGCGCCACCGGGGGCCACGTGGGAGGTCAGCAAGGGCGCCAGCACCTTCAGCGGCGTGGCGAGGATGTTGGCCAGCACGGTCTGGTACTTGCCGCCGGCGAGCTCCGGCAAGCCGGCGTTCAGCTGCACGCCGTTGGCGCGCGCGTTGTCGTTGGTAGCGGTCACCGCCGCCTCGTCGATGTCGACGGCGTCCACGGTGGCCGCGCCGAACTTGGCCGCGCCGATCGCCAGGATCCCGGAACCGCAGCCGTAATCCAGCACGCGCTGGCCCTGCGGCGCATGCCCGGCGATCCAGCGCAGGCACATGCGGGTGGTCGGATGGGTGCCGGTGCCGAAGGCGAGGCCCGGGTCGAGCCGGATGATTTCGCGGGCGGCGGCGGGCGGCTCGTGCCAGGTCGGCACGATCCAGAAGCTGGGCGTGATCTGCACCGGCTCGAACTGCGACTGCGTCAGGCGCACCCAGTCCTGGTCCGGCACCGGCGCCACGCCGACCAGCTTGCAGCCTTCGAAGAAGTCCTGCGGCTGCAGCAGCGTGGCCGCGGCGTTGGCCACGTCTTCCGCGGGAAAGAGCGCGACCACCAGCGAGCGCTGCCAGCCTTCCTTGGGCGGCGGCATGCCGGGCTCACCGAACAGGGCCTGCTCCGCCGGCGTCTGCGCGTCGGCGTCCTCGACCGAGACGCTCAGGGCCTCGAGTTCCTCCAGCGCATCGCTGACGATCTCGACGCGTTCCTCGGGAACGAGCAGGCGCAGCTCGAACATCAACGCTTGTGGTGGGACAGCCACTCTTCCAGGTAGTGGATGTTGGTGCCGCCGTCCATGAACTTGGCGTCGACCATCAGCTCGCGGTGCAGCGGGATGTTGGTCTTGATGCCTTCCACCACCGTCTCGCCCAGCGCCGTGCGCATGCGCGCCAGCGCCTGCTCGCGGGTGTCGCCGTGCACGATGATCTTGCCGATCATCGAGTCGTAGTTGGGCGGCACGAAGTAATTGTTGTACACGTGCGAGTCGACCCGCACGCCGGGGCCGCCCGGGGCGTGCCACAGCGTGATGCGGCCCGGCGAAGGCACGAAGGTGTACGGGTCCTCGGCGTTCACCCGGCACTCGATGGCGTGGCCGCGCAGCACGATGTCGCCCTGCTTGAACGGCAGCTTCTCGCCGGCGGCGACGCGGATCTGCGTCTTGACGATGTCGACGCCCGAGATGAGCTCCGTCACCGGGTGCTCCACCTGCACGCGGGTGTTCATCTCGATGAAATAGAACTCGCCGTTCTCGTACAGGAACTCGAAGGTGCCGGCGCCGCGGTAGCCGATCTTCTTGCAGGCGGCGGCGCAGCGTTCGCCGATCTTCTCGATCAGCTTGCGCGGGATGCCCGGCGCCGGCGCTTCCTCGATCACCTTCTGGTGGCGGCGCTGCATGGAGCAGTCGCGCTCGCCGAGGTAGACGGCGTTCTTGTACTTGTCGGCGAGGATCTGGATCTCGACGTGGCGCGGGTTCTGGAGGAACTTCTCCATGTACACGGCCGGATTGTTGAAGGCCGCGCCGGCTTCCGCCTTGGTCATCTGCACCGCGTTGATCAGGGCCGCCTCGGTGTGGACCACGCGCATGCCGCGCCCGCCCCCGCCGCCGGCCGCCTTGATGATCACCGGGTAGCCCACCGACTTGGCGATGCGCTTGATCTCCACCGGGCTGTCCGGCAGTTCGCCCTCGGAGCCCGGCACGCAGGGCACGCCGGCCTTGATCATGGCCTGCTTGGCCGAGACCTTGTCGCCCATGATCCGGATCGACTCGGGCGTGGGGCCGATGAACTGGAAGCCGCTCTTCTCCACCCGCTCGGCGAAGTCCGCGTTCTCGGACAGGAAGCCGTAGCCCGGGTGGATGGCCTCGGCGTCCGTCACTTCGGCCGCCGAAATGATGGCCGGCATGTTCAGGTAGCTCTGTGCCGACGGGGCCGGCCCGATGCACACGGCTTCCTCGGCCAGCTTGACGTACTTGGCTTCGCGGTCGGCCTCGGAATAGACCATCACCGCTTTCACCCCGAGCTCGCGGCACGCCCGCTGGATGCGAAGCGCGATTTCGCCGCGGTTGGCGACAAGGATCTTCTTGAACATGCTTACTCGATGATGAACAGGGGCTGGCCGTATTCGACCGCCTGGCCGTTCTCGCACAGGATCTGGGTGATGGTGCCGCCCTTGTCCGCCTCGATCTCGTTGAGGATCTTCATGGCTTCGATGATGCAGATGGTGTCGCCTTCCTTCACCACGCTGCCCACTTCGACGAAGGACTTGGCGCCGGGCGCGGAGGCCCGGTAGAAGGTGCCCACCATGGGCGATTTGACGGTGTGGCCGGCCGGCTCCTGCGGCGCGGCGGCGACCGGCGCCGCGGCGGCGGGCGCGAGTGCGGGCGCCGCGGCCACCGGGGCGGCGTGCATCACCTGGGGCTGGGCGACGCCCTGCGCCATGGCGGGACCGCCCTTGACGATGCGGACCTTGCCTTCGGCTTCCGTGATTTCGAGTTCGGAGACGTTCGATTCCGACACCAAGTCGATCAGCGTCTTGAGTTTGCGCAAGTCCATGGGATGGTTCTCCACCTCGTTCTAAGAGGAACGCGAATTTACAGCAAAATTCGGTTACTTCGGCTTACTCGCGTGAATTTTCGCTAATTTATCTCACGCAAGGCCGCTTGGGGACGGCAGGGAAGGCGCCGGAACGGGCCGCCGGCCTTCAGCGGAGGGCCGTCCAGGACTTCAGGTCGGCCTCGCTGACCCGGCCCATTCTACGCTCGCGGACCTGGCCGTCGGCGCCGAAGACGACGCTGAAAGGAAGGCCGCCGACCGTGTTGCCCAGGCTGCGCGACAGCTCCGTGCCGTCCAGGCCGGCCAGTCCGATCGGAAAAGTCACGGGGACGCGGGCCAGCCAGTTGCGCACGGCGCTGGGCTGGTCGATCGCCAGCCCGAGCACTTGCCAGCCTTTGGCCGCATTTTGCCGGTAGAACGCATCGAGCAGGGGCATTTCCTCGATGCAGGGCGCGCACCAGGTCGCCCAGAAATTCAGCAACAGCGGTTTGCCGCGGAATGCCGACAAGGCCAGGTTCGCGCCTTGCGGCGTCTGGAAACCCAGGCCCCACAGGCGGCTGGCGGCTGCGTCGTCGACCTCGCCGGGGCGATGGCGCCACCAGGCGAAGCCTGCGCCGGCCGCAGCGGCCGCCACGGCGACGCCGCCGATCACGAGGCGCCGATGGCGATCCGGCGCGGAAGTCACGGCGTCACTCATCGCCGGCCTCCGCCACCAGGGCGCGCACCGCCTTCAGGTCGCCGCGCGGCGTGCGGCCTTGCGCGTCGGGTTTCAACGCGCCGCGCAGGTCGTCGTGGTCGTAGACCAGCAGGTGCACGCCGATCGGCTCACCCAGTTCGGGGCTCATGCTGCTCAGGCTGAGGGCTTCGACCGAGTCGCCCGTGAAGCCGGTGACGGTGCGCGGGGTGTAGGAAACCTCGTGGTCGATCAGCGCGATCTCGGCGGACTTGGGGTCGTCGCAGAACAACTGCAGGTAGATGTCGGACAGGCGCGTGGCCGTTCCGTGCCAGACCGCGCCGCCCAGGTGCGGCCGGAATTCCTGCAGCCGCTCCATCCACGTGAGCGCCAGCTTGCGCAGCGCGGCCAGCTCCCGCGGCTGGGTGTCGCCGTGGAAGACGGCGATGTATTCGCGCACCGCCTCTTCCAGCAGATCGTTGTCCGGCAAGGCCGTGCGGGTGTTCAGGCCCATCTGCTTGACCGCGCGCTTCTTGGCCGGCCCGTATTCCAGGCCCTCTTCCACCACCAGCCGGGCGGCGGTGGCGGCAATCTCCGACTGCAAACTGTCCATGCCGGGGATTCTGCATTGCCTGCGCGGGCCCAGGTCCTTAGAGTGGCCATTCCAAGGAGACCGACGATGAAAAGCACGATGATGGAAGGGGCCCTGTCGCTCAACCACCTGCTGGAGCGCGCCGGGCGGCTCTTCGCCGGCAACGAGATCGTCTCCCGCCTGCCCGACAAGTCGCTGCGCCGGCACAGCTACGGCGAGTTCTACCGCCGCACCCGCTCGTTGGCCGCGGCCCTGCAGCAGCTGGGATTGCAGAAGGGCGAGCGCGTGGCCACGCTGTGCTGGAACCACCATGCGCACCTGGAGTGCTACTTCGGCATCCCGGCCGCCGGCGGCGTGATGCACACCTTGAACCTGCGGCTCTCGCCCGACGAGATCGGCTGGATCGCGGGCAATGCCGACGACCGCTTCCTGGTGGTCGACGACGTGCTGCTGCCGCTCTACCAGCAGTTCGCGGCCCTGCACAAGTTCGAGAAAGTCATCGTGTTTCCCTTCTCGGGCGCCGCGGTGCCGCCCGGCTTCACGAACTACGAGGCGCTCCTGGAAAGCGCCGACCCGGACGGCTTCCGCTACGCCGACCATGACGAGAACGACCCGGTGGCCATGTGCTACACATCCGGCACCACGGGACGGCCCAAGGGCGTCGCCTATTCGCACCGCTCCACCATCCTGCACACGCTGGTCGCGAGCCTGGGCGATTTCTGGGGCCTGCGCGGCACCGACGTCGTGCTGCCGGTGACGCCCATGTTCCATGCCAACAGCTGGGGCATGCCTTACGGCGCCGTGATGATGGGCGTGAAGCTGGTCCTCCCCGGGCCGCACCTGCATCCGGACGACATCCTCGACCTGATGCAGCTCGAACCGCCGACGCTGTCGCTGGGCGTGCCGACGATCTGGATGACGCTGATCCAGGCTTTCGACGCGGCGCAGGACCCTGCCTCGCCCAACCACGGCCGCTGGAAGCTGCCGCGCGGCATGCGCTCGCTGGTGGGCGGCGCGGCGGTGCCCGAGTCGCTGATCCGCGCCTTCGACAGGCACGGCATCTGGATCGAACAGGGCTGGGGCATGACGGAGACCTCGCCGGTCTGCACCATCTCCTATCCGCGCGCCGAGCTGCAGGGCGCGAGCGCCGACGAAAAGTACCGCCGCGCCGCGATGGCCGGCGTGCCGGTGCCGCTGGTGGACCTGCGCGTGATGGGTGACGGCGGCGAACAGCCCTGGGACGGCAAGAGCGTCGGCGAGATCCAGGTGCGCGGCCCGTTCATCACCGGCAGCTACCACGAAGTGCCGCTCAGCCCCGAGAAGTTCACCGGTGACGGCTGGCTGCGCACCGGCGACGTGGCCAGCGTCGATTCGCTCGGCTTCGTGCGCATCACCGACCGCACCAAGGACCTGATCAAGTCGGGCGGCGAGTGGATCAGTTCGGTGGACCTGGAGAACGCGCTGATGGCGCATCCGGCCGTGGCCGAAGCCGCCGTGATCGCCATCCCGGACGAAAAGTGGAGCGAACGGCCGCTGGCCTGCGTCGTGCTGAAGAAAGGTGCCGATGCCCATGCGGGCGCCTTGAACGAACACCTCCTGAAACACAGCTTCGCCAAATGGCAGCTGCCCGAGCGCTACGAGTTCATCGACGCGGTGCCGCGCACGTCCACGGGCAAGTTCTGGAAGCTCAAGCTGCGTGAACGATTCCCACGCTAGGCGCATCGCGTAACAGCCGGGCCGTGGGGCCCCGGGATAATTGCGCCCCATGCACATCCACATCCTCGGCATCTGCGGCACGTTCATGGGAGGGCTGGCCGCGCTCGCCCGCGAGGCGGGCCACAAGGTGACCGGCTGCGACGCCGGCGTCTATCCGCCCATGAGCGACCAGCTGCGCGCGCTCGGCATCGACCTCATCGAAGGCTTCGGCGTCGAGCAGCTGGCCCTCAAGCCCGACGTCTGGGTCGTCGGCAACGTCGTCTCGCGGGCCCGCCTTCCCGACGGCACGCCGCGCTATCCCCTGATGGAAGCCATCCTCGACCAGGGCCTGCGCTACACCAGCGGTCCGCAATGGCTGGCCGAGGAAGTGCTGCAAGGCCGCCACGTCCTGGCCGTCGCGGGCACCCACGGCAAGACGACCACGACCGCCATGCTCGCCTGGATCCTGGAACATGCCGGCCTGCAGCCCGGCTTCCTGGTCGGCGGCGTGCCGCTCAACTTCGGCGTCTCGGCGCGCCTGGGCAACGTCGCGCGGCCGCTCACGCCCTTCGTGATCGAGGCCGACGAATACGACACCGCCTTCTTCGACAAGCGCAGCAAGTTCGTGCACTACCGCCCGCGCACGGCGATCCTGAACAACCTGGAGTTCGACCACGCCGACATCTTCGACGACCTGGCGGCCATCGAGCGCCAGTTCCATCACCTGGTGCGCATCGTGCCCTCGACGGGACGGGTGGTGGTGAACGGGCTGGAGGAAAGCCTGGCGCGCGTGCTGCACCAGGGCTGCTGGAGCGAGGTGCGCAGCTTCGGCGCCGCCGTCAGCGACTTCCGCGCCGACGGCGAGCCGGGCCACTTCGAAGTGCTGGAGCAAGGCCACCGCGTGGCCACCGTGCACTGGGAAGTGGGCGGCGTGCACAACCAGCTGAACGCGCTGGCGGCGATCGCCGCGGCGCAGCACGTCGGCGTGACGCCGGCGGTGGCGGCGGCGGCACTGCGCGAATTCCGCAACGTCAAGCGGCGCATGGAAGTGCGCGGCGTGGCCGGCGGCGTGACGGTGTACGACGACTTCGCGCACCACCCCACCGCGATCCGCACGACGGTCGATGGCTTGCGCCGGCAGGTGGGCAAGCAGCGCATCCTTGCGGTGTTCGAGCCGCGCAGCAACACGATGAAGCTGGGCACGATGAAGGCGCAGCTGCCCTGGAGCCTGGAGCAGGCGGACCTCGCCTTCTGCCATGCGGGCGGCCTGGGCTGGGATCCGACCGAAGCCCTGCAGTCCATGGGTGGGCGCGTGCGCGTGGCGCGCGACATCCCGGAACTCGTCGAGCAGGTCCGCCAGGCTGCGCGGCCCGGGGATCACGTTCTTTGCATGAGCAACGGCGGCTTCGGCGGCATCCACGCCAAGCTGCTGGCGACCCTCGGGTCTTGACCTTCAGCCGCGGCCGAGTTCCGGCATCAGCGGCGCCGGCATCGTCTTGTCCATCACCAGCGGCGCCGGCGCCGTGCGGTCGTACTGGCCGGCGGCCGCGCCGCGCAAGGCCGCAGTGAACGCGGTCGGGTCCAGCTCCGACAGGAAAACGCTTCCCGCGGTGCCGGGGGTGGAATCCTCCACCGGCCGGCGCGCGCTGCTGCTTTCGGCGCGGCGGGGATTGGCGGTGATCGAACCCACCACGTACAGCGCAGCCAGGCACCGGGCGAGGGGTTCCTGCGCCAGGCCGGTGGCCTGCTGCAGCTGTTCGAAATCCAGTCCGGGCTGCGCCACCAGCTCGCGCAGCAGCAGCAGGTGGACGTCGCGCAGCTGCCGCTGCGGCAGCTTGGGCGGACGCCGGAAGTACAAGGGCTGCTGGCGGTAATGCGGCGGCAGCAGGTCACGCGTGGTGCGCAAGGCGTATTGCCACATCAGCTGCGACACGCTGGAGCGCGGGAAGCCGGCGGGAATCTTGACCGCGCCATGGTCGCGGATGCACCAGCTGGCATCGGCCAGGTCGGTTGCGCCCACGCCGGGCGCCACGGCGGCACCCAGCCGCAGGTCCACGACGGCCAGCAGGTCCGAGCCACGCAGGACCTCCCAGGATCCGGAGGACAAGGCCGGCTGCTGCTCCGCCAGGTTCGACGCCAGGCAGAACTGGGAGAGCATGTTCTGCAGCCAGTTGGCGAACTGGTTCAGCACGGCCACCGACTGCTGCAGGTTGGCGGCGTCGAAGGTGACGGCCGGCTGGAAGCCTTCGGTGCTCAGGGGCAAGGTGAAGCCCACCGGCCGGTCGACGTCGGCCAGCGCCAGCTGCACCGAGCGGCCCGACGGCACGCCCGGCTGCACGCGCAGGATCGCGCCGGGCAGCACCATGGTGCGGCTGCCTTCCAGCCACCACGCGTCGGCGTCCGGAAAGCTCGCGATCTGCCATTCCGCGCGCGCGGACCTGGCCAGCCGAATCACTTCGGCCGCCGCCCTCTGTTGTGCCTCGCTGAACCCCGCCAGTCCCAAGCGGAGTACAGGTACCTCGATCGTCATGTGTCCCTCTTGCCGGCACTTGGCCAGTGGACGCATGTTAGGACGAGTGTTTCAGGTTGTAAATACAGGTTACAGAATTAGGAACGGGAAAAAGTCTCAATTGCGCCTTGCGTGAACGGCTTGCGACAGTGACTCCAGCACGGCCAGCGACTCGTTCCAGCCGATGCAGCCGTCAGTAATACTCTTGCCGTACTCCAGGGCCTTCGGATCGTCCGCGCCGGGGGTGAATTTCTGGGCGCCCGCTTGCAGGTGGCTTTCCACCATCACGCCGAAGACCCGGCGTGAGCCGGCCGCGATCTGGCCGGCGATGTCGCGCGCCACGTCCACCTGCCGCTCCGGCTTCTTGGCGCTGTTGGCATGGCTGCAATCGACCATCAGCTTGGCCGTGAGTTTGGACGCCTCCAGTTCGCGGCAGGCGGCCTCCACGCTGTTCGCGTCGTAGTTGGGTTCCTTGCCGCCACGCAGGATCACGTGGCAGTCGCGGTTGCCGTTGGTCTGCACGATCGCGACCTGGCCGTTCTTGTGCACCGACAGGAAGTGGTGCGGACGCGCCGCCGCCTGGATGGCATCGGTGGCGATCCGGATGTTGCCGTCGGTGCCGTTCTTGAAGCCGATGGGCGCCGACAGCCCCGAGGCCAGTTCGCGGTGCACCTGGCTTTCGGTCGTGCGCGCACCGATGGCGCCCCAGGAGATCAGGTCGCCGATGTACTGCGGCGAGATCACGTCGAGGAACTCGCTGCCGGCCGGCAGCCCGAGCCGGTTGATCTCGATCAGCAGCTGGCGCGCGATGCGCAGGCCCTCGTCGATGCGGTAGCTCTCGTCCAGGTAGGGGTCGTTGATCAGGCCCTTCCAGCCGACCGTGGTGCGCGGCTTCTCGAAGTACACGCGCATCACGATCTCCAGCGTGCCGGCGTACTGGTCCCTGGCTTCCTTCAGCTTGCGCGCATAGGCCAGCGCCGCGTCCGGGTCGTGGATGGAGCACGGCCCGATCACCACCAGCAGCCGGTCGTCCGTGCCGGCCATGATGTCGTGGATCGCCCCGCGCGTGCGGCTGATCAGCGCCTCGACCGGCGTGCCGCGGATGGGGAAGAAGCGGATCAGGTGTTCGGGAGGCGGAAGCACGGTGATGTCCTTGATGCGTTCGTCGTCGGTCTGGCTCGTTTTGTCGACGGGGTGCGGATACCAGGCATCGGTGGCGGCGGTGGCTTTGGCGGTCATGACGGCTTCCGGGTGAAGTGGCAGGGGCAAAAAAAAACCGCCGGGGTTACCGGCGGTTGTTGGAGGGTCTGTTTGCGTTTCTTGCGGGTACGCTCAGATCTCTCTTCCGCCGGGGGCGCAGGAGAACCAAAAGTAGCCAAAAAAGAAACCGCGAACGGGACGCATGGATGCCAATCTATCACAGTTGGTGCGGCGCACCAAGAATCGCGTGCGGCTGTCTCAGAGCCGCAACTTGTGCCACCACTGCAGGGCGCGCTCGCGCTGCGGCTCGTCGAGCCCGCCGAGAGCGGACGCTTCCTCGCCCTGGTCGTCTTCGAGCCAGCGCTCGTACATGTCGATCAGCAGCATCCCCTCGCCCAGGGTACGCCAGGCCACCAGGGCGAAATCTTCCGGGGTGACGGTGAGGCGGTCGCCCCAGGGCTCGACATCCAGCAGCCACTGGCCGATCAGCACGCGGAAGTTGTTCAGGGCGTTCAGGTAGCCGGCGTATTCATAGAGCCCGCGCCAGCTGAGCCCCAGGTTCACCACGAAGTTGCGGTGGTCGCGCAGCACGGTCAGCATGTCCATCAGCGCGGGTGCGACGGCGTCGCGGCGGCGGTCGCGCCGCAGGCCCGAGATCACCGACTCCACCCGCGCGGCGAGCTCGGTCATGCTCTCGGAAAAGATGCGGCTGTCCTCGTCGGCCACCGCCTGGCGCAGGAAGTTGCTCAAGCCGTCGAACGTGTTGATGCTCGGCAGGTTGGTCAGCGGATCGATCGGCAGGCGCGAGGGAATGGTGTCCATGGAGGCGCAAGTATTACCGCCACGGCTGAGCCTGGATAGGGCCGCCCCCTAGGGCAAGCCCTTGCGAGCGTGAACTGCGCCCGCTTTCGCCGGCTGGCGACGCCTCAGGCCGTGCCGCCGACGGTCAGGCCGTCGATGCGCAGCGTCGGCTGGCCGACGCCCACCGGCACGCTCTGGCCTTCCTTGCCGCAGGTGCCCACGCCGGTGTCGAGCTTCATGTCGTTGCCGATCATGCTCACGCGCGTCAGCGCATCGGGGCCGTTGCCGACGATGGTGCCGCCCTTCACCGGGTACTGGATCTTGCCGTTCTCCACCCAGTAGGCTTCGCTCGCCGAGAACACGAACTTGCCCGAGGTTATGTCGACCTGGCCGCCGCCGAAGTTGGTGGCGTACAGGCCCTTCTTGATGCTGGCCACGATCTCCTGCGGATCCTTGTCGCCGCCCAGCATGTAGGTGTTGGTCATGCGCGGCATCGGGATGTGCGCATAGCTCTCGCGCCGGCCGTTGCCGGTGGGCTTGACGCCCATCAGGCGCGCATTCATCGAGTCCTGGATGTAGCCGCGCAGGATGCCGTCCTCGATCAGCACGTTGCGCTGGCTCGGGTTGCCTTCGTCGTCGACGTTCAGCGAGCCGCGGCGGTCTTCGATGGTGCCGTCGTCCAGCACGGTCACGCCCTTGGCCGCCACCCGCTTGCCCACCTTGCCGGAGAAGGCGCTGGAGCCCTTGCGGTTGAAGTCGCCTTCCAGGCCGTGGCCCACCGCTTCGTGCAGCAGGATGCCGGGCCAGCCCGGGCCGAGCACCACGGTCATCTCGCCGGCCGGGGCCGGGCGCGCTTCCAGGTTGGTCAGCGCCGCCTTGACGGCGTCGTCGACGTAGCTTTGCAGCTGCTCGTCGCTGAAGTAGGCCAGGCCGAAGCGGCCGCCGCCGCCGCCGGAACCCATCTCGCGGCGGCCGTTCTGTTCGGCGATCACGGTCACCGACAGGCGCACCAGCGGCCGCACGTCGGCCGCCATCGTGCCGTCGGCGCGCGCGACCAGCACCACGTCGTATTCGCTGGCGAGGCCCGCCATCACCTGCTGCACACGCGGGTCCTTGGCGCGGGCCATGCCTTCGACGCGGCCCAGCAGTTCGACTTTCGCCGTGCTGTCGAGGGTGGCGATGGGGTCCACACCCTGGTACAGCGAGCGGCTGCCGGCCACGCGCGGAGCCGTCACCTTCACCTTGCCGCCCTTCGCCGCCGACGCGATGGTCCGCACCGTGCGCGCCGCATCCAGCAGCGAGGCTTGCGAGATGTCGTCGGAATAGGCAAAGGCCGTCTTCTCGCCGCTCACCGCGCGCACGCCCACGCCCTGGTCGATGCTGAAGCTGCCGGTCTTGACGATGCCCTCTTCCAGGCTCCAGCCTTCGCTGCGCGTGTACTGGAAGTAGAGGTCGGCGTCGTCCACCTTGTGCGCCCGGATCTCGGCCAGCGCCTGCGTCAGGTGGCTCTCGTCGAGTCCGAAGGGTTCGAGCAGGAGCGACCTGGCGATGGCCAGGCGCTCGATCGTGGGTTCGCGGGAAATCATCGGCCCATTGTAGGCCGCGGGTCGGAAAGCAGCTGGAACAGGGCCGCATCGTCCAGGTCGCGCAGGCCGGCTTGCACGGCGCGCTCGAAGACGGCGTGCGCGGCCGGGCCGAGCGGGCCCTCGAAACCGGCCGCGCGGGCCGCTTCCAGGGCCAGGCGCGTGTCCTTGTGCAGCAGGCTCACATGGGCGCGCGGCGCGTAGTCGCCGGCAATGGCGCGCCGAAGGCGGTCGCTGCCGATCCAGCTCTGGCCGCTGGACTGCTCGATGACGTCCAGCGTGCGGTCCAGGTCCAGCCCCAGGCGCTGGGCCAGTGCCATCACTTCGGCGGCGCCGGCGAGGTTGATGCCCGCCAGCAGGTTGTTGACCAGCTTGGTGCGGCCGCCGTCACCCGGCCGCGGGCCGACCCGGAACACCTTGTGGCTCAGCGTTTCGATCAATGCGCGCTGCTCCCCGAAGGCAGCGTCGCTGCAAGCCACCATCAGGCTCATGCTGCCGTCGCGGGCGCGCGCGGGGCCGCCGGACATGGGGGCATCGATCGCCGCCAGGCCTTGCGCCGCCAGTCGGGCCGCGAACCGTTCGACGTCCTGCGGCGCGATCGTCGGGCACAGCAGGACCGCGGCGCCGGCCGGCAAGGCGCCCGCCGCTCCTTGCGCCCCGAACAGCACTTCGTCGACCTGCGCCGCATCGACCACGCACACGATCAAGGCCTGCGCATCGCGCGCCGCGTCCGCAGGCGTCGCGGCGCTACGGGCGCCTTGCGCCACCAACGCGTCTACGCGCGCGGCGACGAGGTCGCAGGCCTGCACCTGCCAGCCGCATTCCAGCAGCCGCGCCGCCATGGCGCCGCCCATGTTGCCGACGCCGATGCAGCCGACGGTGCCCGCCATGGCGCTAGCTCTGCACCAGGCGCTTGGACTTGGCGATCGACATCAGGATGCCCAGCCCCAGCCCCAGCGTCACCATCGCGGTGCCGCCATAGCTGATGAAGGGCAGCGGCACGCCCACCACCGGCAGGATGCCGCTCACCATGCCCATGTTCACGAAGGCATAGGTGAAGAAGATCATCGTGATCGCCCCGGCCAGCAGGCGCGAGAACAGCGTCGATGCCTCCAGCGCGATGGCCAGTCCGCGCAGCACCAGGAACAGGAAGCTGATGATCAGGAAGATGTTGCCCACCAGGCCGAACTCTTCCGAATAGGCGGCGAAGATGAAGTCGGTGGTGCGTTCCGGGATGAACTCCAGGTGCGTCTGCGTCCCTTGCATGAAGCCCTTGCCCAGCAGGCCGCCGGAGCCGATGGCGATCATGCCCTGGATGATGTGGAAGCCCTTGCCGAGCGGATCCTTCGAAGGGTCCAGCAAGGTGCAGATGCGCTGCTGCTGGTAGTCGTGCAGGATCGGCCAGCGGAATCCGTCGGCGCACAAATGGCCTTCGAAGCCGACCACCAGGCCGACCACCACCAGCCCCAGCACCACCGGCGGGATGATCAGCTTCCACGACAGGCCGGCGAAGAAGATCACCGACATGCCGGCGGTCAGCACCAGCACCGAGGTGCCCAGGTCCGGCTGCTTCATGATCAGGCCGACGGGAAGCGCCAGCAGCAGGCCCGCCACGACGAAGTCCAGCGCGCGCAACTGGCCCTCGCGTTTCTGGAACCACCAGGCCAGCATCAGCGGCATGGCGATCTTCAGGATCTCGCTGGGCTGGATCACCACGCCCACGTTCACCCAGCGCTTGGCGCCCTTCTTGGTGATGCCGAACACGGCCACCGCCACCAGCAGCGCCACCCCCGCGATGTAGAGGGGCACCGCGAAGCTCGCGAGCCGCTGCGGCGGCACCTGCGCCACCACGAACATGATGGCGCCGGCCAGCAGCATGTTGCGGCCGTGGTCGATGAAGCGGGTGCCATGGTCGAAGCCGGACGAGTACATCGTCAGCATGCCGGCACACGCCAGCAGGAAGACCGCGAAGGCCAGCGGGCCATCGAAGCCCTGGAGCATGGGCGCCATGCGCTGGCGGAGATTGGGTTTGTCGAAGACTGCGGCCATGGCAAATTATCGCCCTCCTCCAAATGGCCGTTCGCTTTAGCTCCGGCCGCACTGCTACCATGGCCCCGCCCATGAACATCTTCGTCGTCGACGACCACCCCCTGTACCGCCGCGGCGTGGCCTACACGCTGCAGAGCTCGGGGCAGGACATCCACGTGGACGAGTTCCCGGTGGTCGACGCGGCGCTGGCCCGGATGGACGAGGGCCAGCAGGCCGACCTGATGATCCTGGACCTGCAGATGCCCGGCTACAGCGGCATCGACTCGCTCAACGCCGTACGGGCGCGCCGGCCGGAAGTGCCGGTGCTGGTGTTGTCGGCCAACGACGACCCCTCGGTCGTCCGCGACTGCATCGACCGCGGCGCCTTCGGCTTCGTGCCCAAGTCGGCGTCCAGCGAGCAGTTCAACGCCGCGCTGGCCCTGGTGCTGTCCGGCGGCGTCTACCTGCCGGCCACCAGCCTGAGCGTGGGCAAGCCGGCCAGCAAGGCGCAGCAGGACGCCTGGTCGCGTCTCGGGGCCCGCCTGACCGAGCGCCAGCGCCAGGTGCTGGTCGGCATCGTGCAAGGCAAACCCAACAAGGTGATCGCGCGCGACCTCGGCCTGTCCGACACCACCGTCAAGTCGCACGTGGCGCACATCCTCGACGCCCTGGTGGTCTCCAACCGCACCGAGGCCGTCTATGCCCTCGCGCGTGCCGGCCTGAGCCTGCGCGACCTGGAGACGGCCGCGCCCTAGCGGCTCAAGCGTTCGCGTCCAGCGACGCCGTGTCGCGCAACCGCTCCACCGACGGATCGGCCGAGTCCTGGGCATCCACCTGCGCCAGGGCGAGCCGCACGCTCACCCGCGTGCCCTGGCCCGGCGCCGAATCCAGCTGCAGGCGCGCATCCATCAGGTCGCAGATGTGGCGCGAGATGGCCAACCCGAGGCCGATGCCCTCGGCCTCCGCGACACTCGCCGAAGGCCCGCGGTAGAAGGCATTGCAGGCCTGGGCGAGTTCATCGGCCTGCATGCCCACGCCTTCGTCGGTGACCGAGATTTCCACCTCGCCCGGCCCCGGCGCGACCTGCAGCACGATGGTGCCGCGCAGCGAGTATTTCCAGGCGTTGTCGAGGAAGTTGCGCAGCAGGCGCTCCAGCAGCACCGGGTCGGCGGAAACGCTGGGCGGCGCATGCATCTCCAGCCGGAACTTCAGGCCCTTGGCCGCGCACTTCTCCGCATAGCCGGTCACGGCGGCGGCGACCATCCGGTCCAGTTGCACCGGCCGCAGCACCGCCTTCATGGTGCCGGCGTCGATCTGCGCGAAGTCGACGAGGTGGCGGAACATCGTGTCGATCGACTCGCCGGTGCGGCCGATCTGCAGCGCCATCGCATCGCGGCGCGCGGGATCGGTCGACTTGCGCAGGATGTCCGTCAGGAAGACCAGCGCCTGCACCGGCTGGCGCAGGTCGTGGCTGGCAGCGCCCAGGAAGCGCGTGCGCGCCCGCTGCGCCTCGGCCTGGCGGTCCAGCGCCTGCCGCAGCTGCGCCACCAGCGAGGCGTTCTGCTCCGCCGCCGCCACGGTGTCGCGCAGCTGGCGCTGCACGCCCTGGGCCAGCTTGACCAGCAGGCGCCCGCCCAGCAGCAGGCTGATGGCGATCACGACCAGCTCGGTCTCCTCGACGTGGGGCGTCCAGGCCACCCAGATCAGGAGGAAGCAGGTGACGAGGTAGGCGACGTACACCTTCGGCATGGCCGACAGCACCGAGACGGCCACGGAAACCCAGCCGATCATGATCATGCTGAGGACGCCGACTTCCGCCACCGACAGGTAGTCGGAAAACAGGGCCACGGACAGCGGCGTCAGGACCCCGGTGAAGGCGCCCACCAGGGCGATGGGGCGCAGGGCCTCCCGCGTGGGCCCGTACTGGCGCACCACCCAGTCGAAAAAGGGGCCGCGCAAGGCCATGGCCAAGGCAAAGGCCAGGTACCAGGCGAGATAGCGCGTCCAGCCGGTGGCGGGGACATAGATGAAGCCGATCAGGGCGCCCATCACGACGGCCGTCATCGATCCCGCGCGTGCCTGCGCGAGGATCATGGCGACGCTGCGCCGGGTCAATTCATCCGAAGCTGGCGCCTCGGCTGCTCTGGACTCCCACACGAAAATGCCCTCGGTATTGTTTCTGTTCTTGGAACGAGTTTCGCCGAGATCGGCGGCGCCCACAATCCTCCGGCCCTCTACCATCCGAGGGATGACGACCACGCATTTGCTCTACCTGCACGGCTTTCGCTCGTCGCCGCGCTCCTTCAAGGCGCAGCGCATGGCCGAGTCGGTGCGGCAGCGCCATCCTTCGGTGCACTGGTGGTGCCCGCAGCTGCCGCCCTCGCCGCGCGCGGCCATGGACCTCCTGCGCGACGGCACGCGCGACTGGCCGCGCGAGCGGATGGCCGTGGTCGGCTCGTCCCTCGGCGGCTTCTATGCGACCTGCGTCGCCGAAGACACGGGCTGCCGCGCCGTGCTGCTGAACCCGGCGGTGGATCCGGCGCGCGACCTCGCCAAGTACATCGGCGAGCAGACCGCCTGGCACGACCCGCAGGAGCACTTCTACTTTGCCCCGGAATACGTCGGGGAACTGCGGGCGCTGGAGCGTGGCCCGGTGGCGCACCCCGAGCGCTATTTCGCCATCATCGCCAAGGGCGACGAGGTGCTGCACTGGCGTGAAATGACCGGCCGCTACCCCGGCGTGCACACCCGCCTGCTCGAAGGCAGCGACCACGCGATCTCGGAGTTCGACGAGCACATCGACGCGGTGCTGGCCTTCCTGAAACTGGCCTGACGGCTCGCGCGCGGCCGGTCCGCACCCGCATGGGACAATCCACCCCATGTTCGCGTTGTTTGAAGAAGCCGGGAAGTTCCAGGCGGGCCGGGTGCTGTCGGAGGCCGAATCCTCGTCCCAGGTGGAGCTGGAAAGCGGCAAGCGGGTCAAGGTGAAGGCCGCCAACATCCTGCTCAAGTTCGAGAAGCCCAGTCCCGCCGAGCTGCTGCGGGACGCGCAGGCGCTTGCCCCCAGCATCGAGCTGGACCTGGCCTGGGAATTCGCGCCCGAGGAGGAATTCGGCTTTGCCGACCTCGCGCGCGACTATTTCAGCGCCAACGCCAGCCTGGTGCAGCAGACGGCCGCGCTGTTGCGCCTGTTCGAGGCGCCGCACTATTTCCGCCGCGCCGGCAAGGGCCGCTTCCGCAAGGCGTCCGCCGAGATCCTGCAGCAGGCGCTGGCCGGCATCGAGAAGAAAAAGCAGCTGCAGGCGCAGATCGCCGCCTGGGCCGCCGAGCTGGCCGCCGGCAGCTGCCCGCCGGCCATCCGCGACCAGCTGTACAAGATCCTGTTCAAGCCGGACAAGAACGCGCCCGAGTACAAGGCCGTGGTCGAAGCCTCGCGCAACACGCAGACGGCGCCGCTGGCGCTGCTGCAGAAGGCTGGCGCGATCACCTCGCCCTACCAGTTCCACTGGAAGCGCTTCCTGCTGGAGCACTTCCCCAAGGGCACCGGCTTCCCGCCCGTCACCGCCCCGGCGATCAAGGACGACCTGCCGCTCGCCGGCGTGCAGGCCTTCTCGGTGGACGACTCCAGCACCACCGAGATCGACGACGCGCTCTCGGTGCAGGGCCTGGGCACCGGCACCGTGACGGTCGGCGTGCACATCGCCGCGCCGGGCCTCGCCGTGCAGGCCGGCACGCCGCTGGACAACCTGGCGCGCCAGCGCCTGTCCACGGTCTACATGCCGGGCTACAAGATCACGATGCTGCCGGACGACGTGGTGCAGGCCTACACCCTGCTCGAAGGGCGCGACTGTCCCGCCGTGTCGCTCTACGTGCAGTTCGACGAAGCCACGCTGGAAGTGAAGGCCCACGAGACGCGCCTGGAGCGGGTGCCGATCGCCGCCAACCTGCGGCACGACCAGCTCGATGCGCACCTCGACGAAGCCTGGCTGGAAGACGCTTCGCTCGAGCGCCCCGACGTGCCCGCGCCGGCCGCGCGCTTTCGCAGCGAGCTCTCCTTCCTGTTCCGCCTGGCGAAGCAGCTGAAGGCGCAGCGCGAAGTGGTTCGCGGCAAGCCCGAGACCTTCAACCGGCCCGACTACAACTTCCGCCTCCCCGACGCGGGCGCGGGCGAACCGGGCGGCGACGAAACGGTGGAGATCACCGTGCGCCGCCGCGGCGCGCCGCTGGACCTGATCGTGGCCGAGGCCATGATCCTCGCCAACAGCACCTGGGGCCTGTGGCTCGCCGACGTCGGCGTCCCGGCCATCTACCGCAGCCAGGCCAGCCTGGCGCCCGGCGTGAAGGTGCGCATGGGCACCAAGGTCGCGCCGCACGCGGGCATCGGCGTCAAGGCCTATGCCTGGAGCACCTCGCCGCTGCGCCGCTACACCGACCTGGTCAACCAGTGGCAGATCATCGCTGCCGCCCGCCACGGCCGCACCGCGGCGCTGGCCGCGCCCTTCAAGCCGAAGGACGCGGAACTGTTCTCGATCATTTCCGGCTTCGACGCTGCCTACAGCGCCTACAACGCCAACCAGGCCGGCATGGAGCGCTTCTGGACGCTGCGCTGGCTGCAGCAGAACGGCGTGCAGGAAATCGAGGCCACGGTCTTCAAGGAAGGCCTGGCGCGCGCCGACACCCTGCCGCTCGTCCTGCCGGTCCTGGGCGGCGGCGAACTGCCGCGCGGCAGCCGCGTGCGCGTGAAACTGGGCGCGATCGACCTGATCACGCTGGACGTCTCCGGCACCGTGGTGGCCCGCCTGGATGCGGCACCGGTCGCACCGGCGTCGGAAGAAGGCGACAGCGAGGACGAAACGGTGGCCGGTCCGATTGCCATTGCCATGGATGTCACGGACACTTCGGAGGATGAAACGGGAGCGCCGGTGGCGGCGCCCGCGGCCGGTTAACCATCCTTGAACTTGAAGTCCTTCAGCACCCTGCAGATCGCACTGGGCGCCTCATTCGCCGTCCATGCCGCGCTGTTCACGGTGCGCATCGTCGACCCCGAGGGCTTCAACCGCGTCTTCCAGGACACCCCGCTCGAGGTGGTGCTGGTCAACGCCCGCAGCAACGAGAAGCCGGACAAGGCGCAGGCGATCGCCCAGGCGAGCCTCGCCGGCGGCGGCGAAGCCGAAAAGGGCCGCGCCACCTCGCCGCTGCCACCCTCCGCCCTGATGCAGGTGGGCGATGCCGCCGACGACGCCCAGCGCAAGATCGACGCGATGCAGGAGCAGCAGATGCTGATGCTCGCGCACGTCAAGAAGACGCTGGCCTCCATGCCGCCGGCCGACCCCAAGCTGGCGGCGCAGAACCCGGAAAACTCCGCGCAGGAAGAGAAGCGGCGCCACCTGACCAAGCTGCTGGCCGAGATCGAACGGCGCATCAACGAGGAAAACGCCCGGCCCAAGAAGCGCTACATCAGCCCGGCCACGCGCGAAGAGGTCTACGCCGTCTACTACGACGGCCTGCGCCGCCGCATCGAGGAGCGCGGCACCCGCAACTTCCCGGAGCTGTCCGGCCGCAAGCTGTACGGCGAGCTGACCATGATCGTCACCGTCAACCACGACGGCCGCATCCTGGACACCGAAGTGGTGGAGAGCTCCGGCAACCTGACGCTGGACCGGCGCGCCGCCTACATCGCCAAGGCCGCCGCCCCCTTCGGCAAGTTCAACGACGCGATGCGGCGCAAGGCCGACCAGATCGTCGTCGTCTCGCGCTTCAAGTTCACGCGCGAAGACGTGCTCGAGACCAACCTCACCAGCCGCTGAAGGCCAACTGCCGTGGACCGTTACTGCGTCATGGGCAATCCCGTGCAGCACAGCAAGTCGCCGTGGATCCACGCGCGCTTTGCCGCCCTGACCGGCCAGGCCATGGAATACGGCAAGCGCCTGATCCCGCTGGACGGCTTTCCCGCCGCAGTGCGCGAATTCATCGCCGAAGGCGGCCGGGGCTGCAACATCACCGTGCCCTTCAAGTTCCAGGCCGCGTCGCTGGTGAGCCACCGCACGGCGCGGGCGGCGCTCGCCGATGCCTGCAACATCCTGCGTTTCGACGGCGAAATCATCTCGGGCGACAACACCGACGGCATCGGCCTGGTGCTGGACCTGCAGGACAACGCGGGCGTCCCGCTTGCCGGCCGCGACCTGCTGCTGGTGGGCGCCGGCGGCGCCGCGGCCGGCGTGCTGGGCCCACTGCTCGAAGCGCGGCCGCGCCGCGTGGTCGTGGCCAACCGCACTTTGGCCAAGGCGCAGTCGCTGGTGTTGCGCCATGCCACGCTGGCTGCCGCAAATGAGGTCGAACTGGAAGCCACCACGCTCGAAGGCGTGCGCGGCGCCTTCGACGTGATGGTCAACGGAACCGCCACCAGCCTGGAAGGCGTCGCCGTTCCGGTCCCGGCCGGCGTGCTGAAGCCGCGGGCCCTCGCCTACGACATGATGTACGGACCCGCAGCCGCCTCCTTCCTGCGCTGGGCGGCGGAGCATGGCGCGATCGGCCGCGACGGCCTGGGCATGCTGGTGGAACAGGCCGCCGAAGCGTTCCACGTGTGGCGCGGCGTTCGCCCGCCTTCGGCCCAGGTGCTGGGCGAGCTGCGCGCGGAGCTGGAGCGGGCGTGAAGGCGGCACTGCGCTGGCTGGGACTGGTGCTGCTGGCGGTGCTGGCGCTGCAGCTGTTCTTCGTGCTGCGCATCGCGGCGATGGCCGTGGTCGACCCCGAGTCCACCACCTTCCAGCGGTCCGAGGCCTGGCGCATCGCGGTCGAGAAGCACCGGCTTCCCTGGACGCAGCGCTGGGTTCCCTACGAGCAGATCTCGGACAACCTCAAGCGCGCGGTGATCGCCTCGGAGGACGGCACCTTCGTCTACCACGACGGCGTCGACTGGGACGCGCTGGAGAAGGCCTGGAGTCGCAACGCGAAAGCCGAGGAAGCGGCGGCCAAGCGCTCGCAATTCCGCCCGAATGCCAGGCCGCCCAAGATCGTCGGCGGCTCGACGATCTCGCAGCAGCTGGCGAAGAACCTGCTGCTGTCCGGCGAGCGCACGCTGCTGCGCAAGGGCCAGGAGTTCGTGCTGACCATGGCGCTCGAACGCACGCTGTCCAAGCAGCGCATCCTCGAGATCTACCTGAACAACGTCGAATGGGGCGAAGGGGTGTTCGGCGCCGAAGCGGCTTCGCAGCATTACTTCCGCAAGAGCGCCAGCCGGCTCTCGCCCTACGAGGCGGCGCGGCTGGCGGTGATGCTGCCGCAGCCCAAGCGCTTCGAGAAGATGCCCGGCTCGCCCTACATTGCCGGCCGCGCGTCCACCATCGTTGCGCGCATGCGCGACGCTGAGTTGCCTTGAAGCGCCAGATCTCGCCCTTGATGGCAAAGGCGCTGGGCTTGTTCCTGCTGGCCTTCGTGCGCGTGCTCACCGGCGCGCAGGCCCGCTGGTACGGCTGCCCGCCCAAGGCGGAACAGCGCATCTACTTCGCCAACCACCAGAGCCACGCCGACCTGGTCATGATCTGGGCGGCCCTGCCGGCGGAGCTGCGCAGCATCACCCGGCCCATCGCGGCCAAGGACTACTGGACCAGGACGCCGCTGCGGCAATGGATCACCACCGCCGTCTTCAACGCCGTCTACGTCGACCGCGAACGCAAGGGCGACGAGGACCCGCTGCAGCCGCTGGTGGAGGCGCTCGCCAGCGGCGACTCGATCGTGATCTTTCCCGAAGGCACGCGCGGCCACGGCGAGGAGCCTCAGCCCTTCAAGTCCGGCCTGTACAGCCTGGCGCAGCGCTTCCCGCAGGCGGTGCTGGTGCCCGCGTGGATCGACAACATCCAGCGCGTCATGCCCAAGGGCGAAGTGGTGCCCGTGCCCATCCTCTGCTCGGTGACCTTCGGCGCGCCGATCCGGCTGGGGGAAGGCGAAGAGCGGCGCGCCTTCCTGGACCGTGCCCGGGCCGCGGTGATCGCCTTGCGCGAGGTCTGACGCCATAAACGCTTACCTGCGCAGCCTCAATTCCAGCGAACAGGTCGCCGCCCTTTTCCTCGTCGTGTTCGGCTTGCTGGTCGTCGCGAGCGTCAGCGCCTTCCTGCTCACCTTCCGCCAGAGCGAAAACGCGCACGACGCGGCCTGGCATGCGGAGCTGGCGGACTTCCGCCGGCTGCTGGGCATGTCTTGGTTCATGGTGGTGGTCTTCTGGCTGGCCTGGGCGACCGGCGAGGCCATGGCGACCATCCTGTTCGCGCTGATCGCCTTCTTCGCGCTGCGCGAATTCATCACCCTCTCGCCCACGCGGCGCGGCGACCACCGCAGCCTGGTGCTGGCCTTCTTCGTCGTGCTGCCGATCCAGTTCTGGCTGGTGGCCACGCGGCACTTCAACCTGTTCACCGTGTTCGTGCCGGTCTACGTGTTCCTGGCCCTGCCGGCGGTGAGCGCGATCTCCGGCGACCCGCAGCGCTTCCTGGAGCGCAACGCCAAGCTGCAGTGGGGCATCATGGTGTGCGTCTACGGCACCAGCCACGTGCCGGCACTGATGCTGCTGGAGTTCCCGGGCCGCAACTACGCGGGCAAGCAGGCCTTCCTGGTCTTCTTCCTGGTGCTGGTGGTGCAGTGCTGCATGCTGCTGCAGCACCTGCTGGCGCGGCGCATGAAGCGCCCGCCCAGCCTGCCGGCGGTGAGCGCGAGCTTCAACTGGGAGACGGCGGGCCTGGGCATCCTGGCCGGCAGCGCGGTCGGCGCGATGCTGTCCTTCATCACGCCTTTCAAGCCGGGGCAGGCGCTGGGGATGGCGTTCGTGGCCTGCGTGGCGGGCACCCTGGGCCACCTGGTGATGAAGGCGCTGAAACGCGACCGCGGCGTGACGGCCTGGGGCAATCGCGTTTCAGTGACGGGCGCGAACGGGTTGCTGGACCGGGTCGATGCGCTCTGCTTCGCGGCGCCGATCTTCTTTCATTCGGTGCGGTGGTACTTCAGCGGCTGACGCCGCCTCAGCGCCCCGCCGCTTTCGCCTGCCAAGCCACGTTGGCGGTGCACAGCTCCACTGCTTCCAGCGTCTGCGCCAGCGTGTAGCTCGCCCCCGGCAGCTTCAGCTTGTCGCCCACGGAGAAAGCCTTCAGCGCATCGCGGTCGGCCGCGCTGCACAGGTGCTCGTGCCAGCGCGGCATGCGGGCCCGGATCTCTTCCGGCAGGCGCTTCGCCAGCGCCGCGTCGTTGGCGCGAACGAATTCGAACATGGCGCGCGCGGTGCGCGGATCGTCGCCCGCCGCGTCGTAGACCTCCAGCGTCTCGCGCACGTCCAGCGGATCCGCCAGCGGCAGCTGGAAGGCGCGCTGCTGCAGCGCCGGCGCGCGCACGCCGCCCAGCGCGTACAGGATGTCCAGCCGCGTCCGGCTATCCTGCGCGGCGCGGACAGCCGCCAGGTAGCTGTCGAACAGCTTCTCGTCGGCATCGCGCGCGGCCAGCACCAGTACGCGCTTGCCGAAAGCGCCCAGGCGCTCCCGGTCACCTGCCAGCCACGCTTGCGCCAAGGGCTTGGCCTGCGCGCGCAATTGCTGGTCGTCGCCGAGGTCCGCCACCAGGGGCAGCACGACGGACCGCAGGCTGCGCACGGCATCCGGCTCGTCACGCTGCGGGACCCAGCCCAGGCGCGCGGCCAGCGGCCCGAAGTTCTCGCGAATCCAGGCCGCATGCGCCGCCTCGCGGCCGGCGAACAGCGCGGGATGCAGGTCGGCCACCGCATAGGCGGCAGCGGTCGCCACCTCGGGCCGCGGGTCGTGAGCCATCGCGCCGGCCAGCTCCAGCAAGGCCGGCAGCGGCAGCGCGCCCGAATGGGCCAGCGTCACCTGTTCCCCGAGCAGGCCGATCGCTTCCGGCGGCGACAGCGGCGCGCGCGCGAGCTTCTGCAGCGACGGCGCATCCATGCGCGCGAGGTAGTAGCCGGTGCCGCCCGGGTTGGGCAGCACCCAGGCAGGGCACTGGCCGGCCTTGGGCAGGGCAAAGGCCTGTTGCTGCTCGCGCAGGACGGTGCACGCGGGCTGCGTGGCGCCCTCGGCGCGCAGGCACACGGGAATGGCCCAGCGGCCGCTGCCGGCCGCGGCACCGGCCGGAACGAAACGTTGCTGGCGCAAGGTCGCGGTCGCTTCCCCGTTGCTGCAAGCGACGGCGACATCGACCAGCGGCACGCCCGGCTGCTGCACGAAGCCGGCCATGCCGGAAGCGAGTTGCGCGTCGCCATCGGCCAGCGCCGCGAAGAAGTCGTCCGCCGACGCGTTGCCCCAGGCATGGCGCTTCAGGTAGCGGCGCACGCCTTCCTGGAAACGCGCCTCGCCCAGCACCGACTCGTACATGTACAGGATGGAGCCGCCCTTCTGGTAGGTGATGCGGCTGAAGGCGCCGGCCAGGTCGTTGCGCGTTTCCACCGGCCGGCTCACGCTGCGCGCGGTGGCCAGGCGATCGGCGGCAAAGGCGGACTGGCGCTCCTCGGCGCGCTGCCCGTGCGGCTCCCACGACGGCTCGAACTGCAGCACGGCCTTGCGCGCCATCCAGGTGGCGAAGGATTCGTTGAGCCAGATGTCGTCCCACCACTTCATCGTGACCAGGTCGCCGAACCACTGGTGCGCGATCTCGTGCGCGCCGACGCCGGCATAGGCCTTCTTGAAGCGCTCGTCCTCGCGGTCCGGCGTGGCCAGCAGCAGGCCCGAGCGGTAGGTGATGAGGCCGGGGTTCTCCATCGCGCCGAAGTTGGTGGTGATCGGGATCACCATCGAATCGAGCTTGTCGAAGGGATACGGCATGCCGAAGTAGTTCTCCAGCAGTTCCACCAGGCGCGGCGTCGTCTTCACGGCATAGCGCGTCTGCGCGGCGCGGCCCTTGGGCACGATGTAGCGCAGCGGCGTCTGCTTCATGCCGGCCTTGCCGCCGTCGACGATGTCGAAGGGGCCGACGCCGAGCGCGACGAGGTAGCTGGGCAGCGGCTGGGTCGGCGCGAAGCGCACCTGCTTCCAGCCCTTGCCGGCGGGCTGCTCGCCGACGGCGGGCGCGTTGGCCACCGCCGTATCACCGGCCGGGACCGTGAGCGTCACGGTCCAGGGCGTCTTCCAGTGCGGCTCGTCGAAGCTCGGAAAAGCGCGGCGCGCGTGGTCGGTCTCGAACTGCGTGAAGGCATACCAGTTGCCCAGGTCCTGCTGGCGGAACAGGCCGCGCGTCTCGTCGTTGGACATGCGGCCCTTGAAGGCGATCGCGAGCCGGGCGCGTCCGGCCGGCACGGGGCGGTCGAACTGCAGGCCGATGAAATAGTCGTCGGGGATCCGGGCCTTGCCCTGGAAGCGCCGGCCGCCGGACGTCAGCACCACGCTGTCGACCGTGAGCTTGGTGCCGTTGATCCAGAAGAAGTCGCGCGCCTGCGCGACCTCGATGTCGATCTCGACGCGGCCTTCGAACTGCTCCTTGCGCGGATCGATCTTCAGCGCGAGTTCGTAGGCGAGCGGCTTGACGCCGTCGCCCAGGCGCATGGCGGGCGGGGTGGAATTGCGGGCGAAGGCGAGGCCGGTGGTAACCAGCAGCACGAGCGCCAACACGAAGCGTCTTGTGGACATGTTCGATCGGTGTCGGAAAAGCCGCATTTGTACCTCATTGCGCTTACAGCCCACGGGTACACTGCGGCGATGCGCATTCTCGGCATCGACCCCGGCCTGCAGACCACCGGCTTCGGCGTCGTCGATGTGGACGGCCACGAACTGCAGTACGTGGCCAGCGGCACCATCAAGACCACCCACCTGGACCGCGGCGACCTGCCCGCGCGCCTGAAGGTGCTGTACGAGGGCATCAAGGAAGTGCGTTCGCGCTACCAGCCCGATGCCGCCGCGGTGGAAATCGTCTTCGTCAACGTGAACCCGCAGGCCACGCTGCTGCTCGGGCAGGCGCGCGGCGCTTGCGTCACGGCTTTGGTCGCCTGCGACCTGTCGGTGGCGGAATACACCGCGTTGCAAATGAAGCAGGCCGTGGCCGGCACCGGCCGGGCCGCCAAGGCGGAAGTGCAGCAGATGGTGAAGCGCCTGTTGCGGCTGCCGGGACTGCCCGGCAAGGATGCGGCGGATGCGCTGGGGCTGGCGATCACCCACGCGCACGCGGGAGCGGCGATGGCGCGGATCGCGACCGCGGCCGCGCTGGGCAAGAAGACGACGGGGATGTACCGGGACGGGCGCGCGCACTGAGCGGCGCGTGGTGGGGTTGCTACCAGGCCCGGGCCGGCATCGCGAAACCGGCCGGCGCTTCGCGCTCGTCGCCGAAGCTCACGACTTCGAAGGCATCCTGGTCGGCCAGCAGCGCGCGCAGCAGCTTGTTGTTCAGCGCATGGCCGGAGCGGAATGCGCTGTACGCCGCCAGCAAGGGCTTGCCGACCAGGTACAGGTCGCCCATGGCGTCCAGGATCTTGTGCTTCACGAACTCGTCGTCGTAGCGCAGCCCTTCCGAGTTCAGCACCCGGTAGTCGTCCATCACGATGACATTGTCCATGCCGCCGCCCAGCGCCAGGCCGCGCGAGCGCATCATCTCGACGTCCTTGGTGAAGCCGAAGGTGCGGGCACGGGCGATGTCGCGCGAATAGCGGCCCGAGCTCAGATCGAACTCGTAGCGCTGGCCGGTCGAATTGATCACGCGATGGGCGAAATCGATCTCGAAGGACAGCTTGTAGCCGTGGAAGGGGTCCAGCCGCGCCCATTTCAGGTCGTCGCCCTCGCCTTCGCGGACTTCCACCGGCCGGCGCACGCGGATGAAGCGGCGCGGTGCGTTCTGCTCCTCGATGCCGGCCGACTGCAGCAGGAAGACGAAGGAAGCGGAGGAGCCATCGAGCACCGGCACTTCGTCGGCTGTGATGTCCACGTACAGGTTGTCCAGCCCCAGGCCGGCGCAGGCCGACATCAGGTGCTCCACGGTCTGGACTTTCGCCCCGCCGTTGGAAATGGTCGACGCCATGCGGGTATCCGTCACGGCCTGCGCCGAGATCGGGATGTCCACCGGCAGCGGCAGGTCGACCCGGCGGAACACGATGCCCGTGTCCGGCTGGGCCGGGCGCAGGGTGAGTTCCACCCGCTGGCCGCTGTGCAGGCCCACGCCGACCGCCTTGGTCAGGGACTTGAGGGTGCGTTGGCGCAGCATGCGGGGGATTTTAAAGGGCCAGTCCCGTCCGCCGCCTGCCTTTTCCGTATGACCTTGATAGCGTGAGCCCATCGGCTGAGCCTGGGCCTGTCACGTCAAGCGGGTGTGAAGCGGACGTAAAAAAGGGCGGGCCCCCGTGACCCGCCCCAAGCTTCTTCCCTCGGAGAGACTCTTAACTCAGAAAAATCGCGATGCGATTTTTCTGAGTTGTCCAGCATGTGTGACGAGGCCCGGCAAAGCCGGATCCTCGTCACAAGGGGGACCGCGCTGCATGATATTCCGCGCGGTCCAGCGACACTTCAGGGTGTTTCCTCCCCGCTAGCGGCATCAGGCTGGTCGGAACATCGTGCAGACCAGCCTCCCTCGTGAAGGGGATCCGGCTTCGCCGGTCCCCTTCACGCTGTTCAGACCACTAAAGATTCGCATCGCGAATTTTTAGTGATGGCTCAATCAGCCTGTTTTCTGAGGAATGCCGGGATCTCGAAATCGTCCATGCCGCCCGACGACAGCGCGTCGACCTTCGCCGCCGCCTGGGTGCGGTTGGTGCGCCACACGCTGGGCACGGCCATGCCGCCGTAATCCGGCTGCGGGGCCTGCACGCCGGCCGCCTGCATCTCGCGGGTGACGATGGCGCCCGGGCCGGCGATGGCGTTGTTGATGGTCGGAACGTTGAAGGGCACGTTGTCGGTGCCGGTGCGCAGCACCTGCAGCGGGGGCGCCGTGCGGCGCTGCTGCCCCTGGCGCGACAGGCCGGTGGCCACGACCGTGACGCGGACCTGGTCGCCCAGCTCGTCGTCGTAGGCCGTGCCGTAGATCACGTGCGCGTCCGGCGAAGCGTAGGCGCGGATGGTGTTCATCGCCAGCTTGGACTCGGACAGCTTCAGGCTGCCCTTGGCCGCGGTGATCAACACCAGCACGCCCTTGGCGCCGGAGAGGTCGATGCCTTCCAGCAGCGGGCAGGCCACGGCCTGTTCCGCCGCGATGCGCGCGCGGTCCGGCCCGGAGGCCAGCGCCGTGCCCATCATCGCCTTGCCCGGCTCGCCCATCACGGTTCGCACGTCCTCGAAGTCCACGTTGACGTGGCCCGGCACGTTGATGATTTCCGCGATGCCGCCCACGGCGTTCTTCAGCACGTCGTTGGCGTGCGCGAAGGCCTCGTCCTGGGTGATCTCGTCGCCCAGCACCTCGAGCAGCTTCTCGTTCAGCACCACGATCAGCGAATCGACGTTGGCTTCCAGCTCCGCCAGGCCGTTGTCGGCGTTGGTCATGCGGCGGCCGCCTTCCCAGTCGAACGGCTTGGTGACGACGCCGACGGTCAGGATGCCCATTTCCTTCGCCACGCGGGCGATCACGGGAGCCGCGCCGGTGCCGGTGCCGCCGCCCATGCCGGCCGTGATGAACAGCATGTGCGCGCCCGAGATGGCTTCGCGGATGGACTCCACGGCCAGCTCCGCGCACTCGCGGCCCTTCTCCGGCTTGCTGCCGGCGCCCAGGCCGCTGCCGCCCAGCTGGATGTGCTTGTGGGCGGAGCTGCGGGCGAGCGCCTGCGCGTCCGTGTTCGCGCAGATGAATTCCACGCCTTGCACGCTGCGCTCGATCATGTGCGCCACGGCGTTGCCGCCGCCGCCACCCACCCCGATCACCTTGATCTGGGTGCCCTGGTGGAACTCTTCGACTTCGATCATTTCGATGCTCATTGCATGCTCCTGGAATTACGTTGCAGTTGCCACTGACTTGTCTTGTTGGTGTGTCGTTAACGCGGGAGTGGTGATTCGGTGCACCGACATCGCTCCTTTCTGCGCCTGCGCGGTGGACTCCCGCGCGCCAGCCACAACTTGTAGGGACTCATGGCTAGAAGTTCCCCACGATGAAATCCTTGATGCGGCCGAAGGCCGTCTTCATCGAACCGTGCTGCAGCGCGACCTTCTGGCCGCGGATGCGCGCGAGCCGCGCCTCTTCCAGCAAGCCCATCACGGTGGCCGCGCGCGGCTGCGCGATCATGTCGGCGAGGGCGCTGCTGTAGCGCGGCACGCCGCGGCGCACCGGCTTCAGGAAGATGTCCTCGCCCAGTTCCACCATGCCCGGCATCACGGCGCTGCCGCCGGTGATGACGATGCCGGAGGACAGCACCTCCTCGTAGCCCGACTCGCGGATCACCTGCTGCACCAGCGAGAAGATCTCCTCGACGCGCGGCTCGATCACGCCGGCCAGCGCCTGGCGCGACAGCATGCGCGGGCCGCGGTCGCCAAGGCCCGGCACCTCGACCTGCGTTTCCGGGTCGGCCAGCAGCTGCTTGGCCCAGCCCGATTCGACCTTGATGTCCTCGGCATCCTTGGTCGGCGTGCGCAGCGCCATCGCGATGTCGCTGGTGATCAGGTCGCCGGCGATCGGGATCACGGCGGTGTGCCGGATGGCGCCGCCGGTGAAGATGGCCACGTCGGTGGTGCCGGCGCCGATGTCGACCATCGCCACGCCCAGCTCCTTCTCGTCGTCCGACAGCACGGCCTGGCTGGAGGCCAGCGGGTTCAGCAGCAGCTGCTCCACCTCCAGGCCGCAGCGGCGCACGCACTTGATGATGTTCTCGGCCGCGCTCTGGGCGCCGGTGACGATGTGCACCTTGGCTTCCAGCCGGATGCCGCTCATCCCGATCGGCTCCTTCACGTCCTGGCCGTCGATCACGAATTCCTGCGGCTCCACCAGCAGCAGCCGCTGGTCGGTGGAGATGTTGATGGCGCGGGCGGTCTCGACGACGCGCGCCACGTCGGCCGGCGTCACCTCGCGGTCCTTCACGGCCACCATGCCGCTGGAGTTGATGCCGCGGATGTGGCTGCCGGTGATGCCGGTGTAGACGCGCGTGATCTTGCAGTCGGCCATCAGCTCGGCCTCTTTCAGCGCCTGCTGGATGCTCTGCACCGTGGCGTCGATGTTCACCACCACGCCGCGCTTCAGGCCGTTGGACGGCGCCACGCCGAGTCCGGCGAGCTTGAGTTCGCCGCCCGGCATGACCTCGGCCACGACCGCCATCACCTTGGCGGTGCCGATGTCGAGCCCGACAACGAGATCCTTGTAGTCCTTGGCCATCCTCTTTCTTTCCTCAGTTCCTCTTGGCCGCCACGTCCGTCGTGACGACTCCCCTCAACTTCACCGCGTAGCCGTCCGCGTGCCGCAGGTCCGCCGTGACCAGCGCCTCCGGCCGGCGGTTGTATTTCGACGTCACCTGCGTCAGCGTGCGCGCGAAGCGCTGCGTGCGCGCCAGCACTTCGTCCTGCGTGCCCCGTCCCAGTTCCACGACCGCGCCGCTGTCCAGGTGCAGCGTCCAGCCGCCGCGGCCGGTCAGCGCCAGCTGGTCGATGCCCAGGTCCAGCGTGTCGAACATCGGCTTCAGCGCGGCATACATCGCCAGCACCTGCGCCGAGGTGCCCTCGGGCCCCACCAGGCGCGGCAAGCCGTCCTGCTCCACGTCGCCCGCATTCGCCTCGAACACCTCGCCGTGCGTGTTGACCAGGTGCGACTCGGAATCGGCGCCCCAGAAGGCCTCGGCCTCGTGCTCCTGCAGCACCACGCGCAGCCGGTTCGGGAACTGGCGCTTCACCACGGCCTGCCGCACCCAGGGCACGGCTTCGAAGGCTTCGCGCGCCTTCTTCAGGTCGATGGTGAAGAAGTTGCCGGCCAGCCGCGGTGCCACGTTGGCGCGCAGCGTGGCCACGTTGTTGTGCGCCGTGTCGCCCAGCACCGTGATGCCGCCGATGGCGAACAGCGGGTTGCGCAGCGCCCACCAGCCCAGCGCCGCCGCCAGCAGCAGGGCGCAAGCCGCGAACAGCACCGAAGCGGTGAGGTTCATCAGCTTGACGTCCATCGGCTGGGGCAGCGTGGCGTTCATTGGTGGTCCAGCGCGGCCGAAGCCAGCAGTTGCACGCAGAGGTCTTCGTAGCTGATGCCGGCGGCGCGGGCCGACATCGGCACCAGCGAGTGGCCGGTCATGCCGGGCGAGGTGTTGATCTCCAGCAGCGAAGGCTGGCGCGTCTTCGCGTCGATCATCACGTCGATGCGGCCCCAGCCGCGGCAGCCCAGCACGCGGTAGGCCTTGAGCACGATCTCCTGGATCGCCGCTTCCTCGCCCGCGGGCAGGCCGCAGGGCACCAGGTACTGCGTGTCGTCGGTGAAGTACTTGTTCTGGTAGTCGTAGTTGCCTTCGGGCGCCACGATGCGGATCACCGGCAGCGCGCGCGCGTCGGCGCCGGTGCCGATGATCGGGCAGGTCACCTCGTCGCCGGAGACGAACTGCTCGCACAGCACGTCGGCGTCCAGCGCGGCGGCGGCTTCCACCGCTTCCTGCATCTGCGAGTAGCCTTCCACCTTGGCGACGCCGATGGACGAACCTTCGCGCGCCGGCTTGACGATCAGCGGCAGGCCCAGGTCGTCGGGGATCTTGATGACTTCGTCGCGCTTGTAGGCGCCGCGGCGCAGCAGCGTGTATTTCGGGGTCGGGATGCCCTCGGCCAGCCAGACCCGCTTGGTCATGACCTTGTCGATCGAGATCGCCGAAGCCATCACGCCCGAGCCGGTGTAAGGGATGCCGAGCAGCTCCAGCGCGCCCTGCACCGTGCCGTCCTCGCCGAAGCGGCCGTGCAGCGCGATGAAGCAGCGCTGGAAGCCCTTCTTCTTCAGCTCCACGAGGTCGCGCTCGGAAGGGTCGAAGGCATGGGCGTCGACGCCCTTGGATTGCAGCGCCTTCAGCACGCCGCTGCCCGACATGAGCGACACCTCGCGCTCCGCCGACTTGCCGCCCATGAGGACGGCCACCTTGCCGAAGTCCTGGTTGATCATGCTGCGGCACCTCCGAGTTCCACCAGCTTGGCCGGCACGCCGCCGATGGAGCCGGCGCCCATGCACATCACCACGTCGCCGTCGCGCACCATGTCCAGCACGGCCTGCGGCATGCCGGCGATGTCGCCCACGAACTGCGGCTCCACCTTGCCGGCCACGCGCACCGCGCGCGCCAGCGAACGGCCGTCGGCGGCCACGATGGGTTCCTCGCCGGCCGAATACACCTCGGACAGCAGCACGGCGTCGGCGTTGCCGAGGACCCGCACGAAATCCTCGAAGCAGTCGCGCGTGCGGGTGTAGCGGTGCGGCTGGAAGGCCAGCACGATGCGGCGGTCCGGGAAGGCCCCGCGCGCGGCCGCCAGCGTGGCGGCCATCTCCACCGGATGGTGGCCGTAGTCCTCGATCACGGTGAACTTGCCGCCGCCGTTGGCCGCGGGCACCTGCACGTCGCCGTAGCCCTGGAAGCGGCGGCCGACGCCGCGGAATTCGCCCAGCGCCTTCACCACCGCGTCGTCCGGGATGTTCAGTTCCACCGCGACCGCGATGGCCGACAGCGCGTTCAGCACGTTGTGCCGGCCTACGGCGTTCAACTTCACGTGCATGTCCGGCAAGGTGACGCCGTTGCGCCGCTGCACCGTGAAGTGCATCTGGGCGCCCACCGCCTTCACGTCGACGGCGCGCACCTGCGACTCGTCGTCGAAGCCGTAGGTGGTCACCGGGCACTGCACGTCGGGGATGATCGAGCGCACCGCTTCGCTGTCGGTGCACAGGATCGCCGTGCCGTAGAAAGGCATGCGGTGCAGGAAGTCCAGGAAGGCCTTCTTCAGGTTGTTGAAGTCGTGCCCGTAGGTCTCCATGTGGTCGGCGTCGATGTTCGTGATCACCGCCATCACCGGGAACAGGTTCAGGAAGGAGGCGTCGGATTCGTCGGCCTCCACCACGATGTAGTCGCCGCTTCCCAGCTTGGCGTTGGCGCCGGCGCTATTGAGCTTTCCGCCGATCACGAAGGTGGGATCGAGCCCGCCTTCGGCCAGGATGCTGGCCACCAGGCTGGTGGTGGTCGTCTTGCCGTGCGTGCCGGCAATGGCGATGCCCTGCTTCAGGCGCATCAGCTCCGCCAGCATCATGGCGCGCGGCACGATCGGGATCTTGCGCTTGCGCGCGGCGATCACCTCCGGGTTGTCCTGCTGCACGGCGGTCGACGTGACGACGGCATCGGCGCCGATCACGTTGGCCGCCGCGTGGCCCACGAAGGTCTGGATGCCCAGGCCCTGCAGGCGGCGCAGCACCGGCGTGTCGGCCAGGTCGGAGCCGGAGATGAGGTAACCGAGGTTGCGCAGGATCTCGGCGATGCCGGACATGCCGGCGCCGCCTATGCCGACGAAATGAATGTGCTTGACAGCGTGTTTCATGCTAACCCTGACAGTTCGTCGGCACTTCTGTGACGCGACGAAGTGGATGTGTAGACGTCGTGTTTCATTTTGCGAGGGCCTCGCAGGCGGCGACCATCTGCTCGGTCGCCTGGGTCTTTTGCAGTTTCCTGGCTGCCACCGCGCGGCGCAGCAGCTCGTCGCGCTTGAGGGTGAGCAGGAAGGTGGCGAGCGAATCCGCGCTCAGTTCGGACTGCGGCATCAGCCAGCCGCCGCCGGCATCCACGAGGAAGCGGGCGTTGGTGGTCTGGTGGTCGTCGACCGCGGAAGGGAAGGGAACGAACACCGCCGCGGCGCCGACGGCGGCGAGCTCGGTGACGGTGCTGGCGCCGGCCCGGCAGATCACCAGGTCGGCGTCGGCAAAGGCGGTGGCGGTGTCGTCGATGAAGGGCGTGAGTTCGGCCTCGACGCCGGCGGCCTGGTAGTTGGCGCGCAGTTCATCGATCTGCTTGGAGCCGCCCTGGTGGATGACCTTGGGACGTTGCGCCGCCGGCATGCGGGCCAGCGCCTGCGGCACCAGCGCATTGAGCGTCTTCGCGCCCAGGCTGCCGCCGACCACCAGGATCTTGAGCGGGCCGCCACGGCCGGCAAAGCGCTGCTCGGGGCTGCGCTGGCGCAGGAAGGCGTCGCGCAGCGGGTTGCCGATCCACTCGGCCTTCTTCAGCACGCCCGGGAAGGCGCTGTAGACGCGGTCGGCCACGCCCGCCAGCACCTTGTTGGCCATGCCGGCCACCGAGTTCTGCTCGTGCAGCACCAGCGGCTTGCCGAGCAACACGCTCATCATGCCGGCCGGGAAGGTGATGTAGCCGCCCAGGCCCACGACGACCTGCGGCTTCACGCGGCGCACGACGGCGATGCTCTGGGCAAAGGCCTTCAGCAGGCGCAGCGGCAGCAGCACGAGCGTCTTGATGCCCTTGCCGCGCACGCCGCCGAAGTCGATGGTCTCCAGCGGGAAGCCGCGCGGGGGCACCAGCTGGGCCTCCATGCTGTTCGGGCCGCCCAGCCAGTGCACGTTCCAGCCGCGGGCACGCAGGGCTTCGGCCACGGCCAGTCCGGGGAAGATGTGGCCGCCGGTGCCGCCCGCCATGACGAGAGCCGTGCGCGTCATGCCCGGCCTCCACGCATCAAGGTCCGGTTCTCGTAGTCGATGCGCAGCACCACCGCGATCGCCACCACGTTCATCAGCACCGCCGAGCCGCCGTACGACATCAGCGGCAGGGTCAGGCCTTTGGTCGGCAGCGCGCCCAGGTTCACGCCCATGTTGATGAAGGCCTGGAATCCCATCCAGATGCCGACACCTTGCGCCACCAGCCCGGCGAACACGCGATCGAGCGCGATCGCCTGGCGGCCGATGTGGATGATGCGATGCGTCATCCACAGGAACAGGCCGATCACGGTCAGCACGCCGGCCAGGCCGAACTCCTCGCCGATCACCGCCAGCAGGAAGTCGGTGTGCGCCTCGGGCAGCCAGTGCAGCTTCTCGACGCTGCCGCCCAGGCCCACGCCGAACACCTCGCCGCGGCCGATGGCGATCAGCGAGTGCGACAGCTGGTAGCCCTTGCCCAGCGCGTACTTCTCGTTCCACGGGTCGAGGTAGGCAAAGATGCGCTCGCGCCGCCAGTCGGAGAAGGCGATCATCAGCATGAAGGCCACGACCATCACCGCGGCGATCAGGAAGAACATGCGCGCGTTGACGCCGCCCAGGAACAGGATGCCCATGGCGATCACCGCGATCACCATGAAGGCGCCCATGTCGGGTTCGGCCAGCAGAAGGAGGCCGACCACGGCGACGGCGACGGCCATCGGCAGGACGGCGCGGAAGAAGCGCTCCTTCACGTCCATCTTGCGCACCATGTAGTTGGCGGCGTAGAGCAGCACGGCGAACTTCGCCAATTCGGACGGCTGGAAGGACATCGGCCCCAGCACCAGCCAGCGGCGCGCGCCGTTGACGCCTTTGCCGATGTGCGGGATCAGCACGATCACCAGCAGCAGCAGCGACACCACGAACAGCCACGGCGCCCAGCGCTCCCATTTCTCGATGGGCACCTGGAAGGCCAGCAGGCCGGCGACGAAGGCCAGCACCAGGAACAGCGCGTGGCGCGCCAGGAAGAAGGTGTGGGCGTAGCGGCCGAAGCGCGGGTTGTCCGGCATCGCGATCGACGCCGAATAGACCATCACCAGTCCCCACGCGAGCAAGGCCACGGTGACCCAGACCAGCGCCGGGTCGAAGGCATGCAGCTTCAGGCCGCCCCCGCCGACCCCGGCCTTGTCCTGCCGGGCCTGGCCCGGCATCCAGCCCGCGATCGCGTTGGACAGCGCGGCGATCATTCCGTGCTCCCGTCCAGCATCGCGCCGGTCTCGTCCGCCAGCGCCTGCACGGCGGCCTGGAACACCTGCGCGCGGTGCTCGTAGTTGCGGAACATGTCGAAGCTGGCGCAGGCCGGCGACATCAGCACGGCGTCGCCGGCATGGGCGCGCTGGGTGGCGGCGCGCACGGCTTCTTCCATGCTGGCGGCCTCCAGCAGCGGCACGCCCTCGGGCTCCAGCACGGCGCGGATCAGCGGCGCGTCGCGGCCGATCAGGACCGCGGCGCGGGCATAGCGCGCCACCGGCGCCGCCAGCGGCGCGAAGTCCTGGCCCTTGCCGTCGCCGCCCAGGATCACCACCAGCTTGCGCTCGGCGCCCAGGCCCTGCAGCGCGGCAACGGTGGCGCCGACGTTGGTGCCCTTGCTGTCGTCGAAGTACTCGACGTCGTTGACGATGCCGATGGGCTCGACGCGATGCGGCTCGCCGCGGTATTCGCGCAGGCCGTAGAGCATCGGTCCGAGCTGGCAACCGGCGGCCGTCGCCAGCGCCAGGGCGGCCAGCGCATTCACGGCGTTGTGGCGGCCGCGGATGCGCAGCGCGTCGGCCGGCATGAAGCGCTGCAGCGTGATCTCGACTTCCTCGTCGCGGCGCCGCCTCTGCGTCTCGTCGGCTTCGTGCGCCCGCACCAGCCAGGCCATGCCGTGCACGACCTCCAGGCCGTAATCGCCGGGCTCCTTCGGCATCTCCGCGCCGAAGGTCACGTAGTCGCGCTGCTCGAACTTGCCGCCTTTCAGGCGCACCGGCTCCGGCAGCATCTTCATCACCGCGGGGTCGTCGCGGTTCAGGATCATCTTGCCCGTCTTGCCGAAGATGCGGGCCTTGGCGGCGGCATAGGCTTCCATGCTGCCGTGCCAGTCGAGATGGTCCTGGCTGAGGTTCAGCACCGTGGCAGCGGTGGGCTCGAAGCCTTCCACGCCATCGAGCTGGAAGGACGACAGCTCCAGCACCCACACCTGCGGCAGGGCGCCCGCATCGCGCTTCTCCGCCAGGGTGGCGATCAGCGTCGGGCCGATGTTGCCGGCCACGGCAACGGTCTTGCCGCCGCGCTCCACGAGCTGGCCGGTGAGCGAGGTGACCGTGGTCTTGCCGTTGGTCCCGGTGATGGCCAGCACCGCGGGGTGGTAGCCCTCGGACTCGTGCAGCGAGGCCAGTGCATCGGCAAACAGGCCCAGTTCGCCCTTGACCGGAATGCCCTGCTCGCGCGCCGCGTTCTCGACGGGCGCGAGCTGCGCCGGCGCGAGGCCCGGGCTGCGCAGCACGAGCTGCCGGCCTTCAGCCAGCGCCGGCGTGAACTCGCCCGCGATGAACTCGACCTGCGGCACCTGCTCGCGCAGCGCGGGCAGCTGGGGCGGCGCCTCGCGCGTGTCGGCCACGGTCACGCGCGCGCCCGCGGCGGCGCACCAGCGCGCCATCGCGAGGCCGGAGGCACCGCAACCGAGGACGAGGACGTTCTGCTCTTGCATTCTTCTAACGCAGCTTCAGGGTGGACAGGCCGACCAGGCACAGCAGCATGGTGATGATCCAGAAGCGCACCACGACCTGCGTTTCCTTCCAGCCGGATTTCTCGAAGTGGTGGTGCAGCGGCGCCATCTTCAGGATGCGCCGGCCCTCGCCGTATTTCTTCTTCGTGTACTTGAAGTAGAGGACCTGCGCCATCACCGACAGCGCCTCCACCACGAAGATGCCGCCCATGATGGACAGCACGATTTCCTGGCGCACGATCACGGCGATGGTGCCCAGCGCGCCGCCCAGCGCCAGCGCGCCCACGTCGCCCATGAACACCTGCGCCGGGTGCGCGTTGAACCACAGGAAGGCCAGGCCCGCGCCCGCCATCGCCGCACAGAAGATCAGCAGCTCGCCGGAACCGGGGATGTAGGGGAACAGCAGGTACTTCGAATAGACCGAGCTGCCGGTGACGTACGCGAACACGCCCAGTGCCGAGCCCACCATCACCACCGGCATGATCGCCAGCCCGTCGAGGCCGTCGGTGAGGTTCACCGCGTTGCTGGCGCCGACGATGACCAGGTAGGTCATGATCACGAAGCCGAACACGCCCAGCGGGTAGTTGATCTCCTTGACGAAGGGAACCATCAGGCCGGCCTTGGGCGGCAGGTTGACGTCGAAGCCGGACGCCACCCACTTGAAGAACAGGTCCAGCACGCGGAAGTTGTTGCTCTCCGAGATGCTGAACACGAGGTAGAGCGCCGCCACCAGGCCGATCAGCGATTGCCAGAAGAACTTCTCGCGCGAGCGCATGCCTTCCGGGTCCTTGTTCACCACCTTCTGCCAGTCGTCGGCCCAGCCGATCGCGCCGAAGCCCAGCGTGACCGCCAGCACGATCCAGACGAACCGGTTGGTCCAGTCGAACCACAGCAGCGTGGAAACCGCGATCGAGATCAGCACTAGCACGCCGCCCATGGTGGGCGTGCCGCTTTTCTGCAGGTGCGACTGCATCGCATAGCCGCGCACCGGCTGGCCGATCTTCAGTGCCGTGAGGCGGCGGATCACCCAGGGGCCGGCGATGATGCCGATCAGGAGCGCCGTCATGGCGGCCAGCACCGCGCGGAAGGTGATGTACTGCACCACCCGCAGGAACCCGAATTCGGGGCCCAGGCTCTGCAACCAGGAAGCCAGGCTAAGCAGCATCGGGAACGTCCTTTTCTTGTTGTGCGTGGGCGGTGATGGCTTCCACCACCCGCTCCATCTTCATGAAGCGGGATCCCTTGACCAGCACGCTTTCCACGTCCGGCAACGCCGCCAGCACCGCGGCGTTGAGCGCCGCGACGTCGGCGAAGTGCCTGCCGCGCATGTCCACCGCCATGTCGCCCAGCGTGAACAGCTGCTCGATGCCGCGCTCGCGCGCGTACTCGCCCACCTCGGCATGGAAGGCCGGGCCCTGGTTGCCGACCTCGCCCATGTCGCCCAGCACCAGCAGGCGCGGGCCGGGCAGTTCGGCCAGCACGTCGATGGCGGCGCGGGCCGAATCGGGATTGGCGTTGTAGGTGTCGTCTACCAGCGTGAGCGTGCGCGCCCCGAGCTGCACGGCCAGCGCGCGCGAGCGGCCCTTGACCGGCTCGAAGCCTTCCAGGCCGCGGGCGATGGCGTCGAGCGGCGCGCCCGCGGCCAGCGCGCAGGCGGCCGCGGCCAGCGCGTTGCGCACGTTGTGGCGGCCGGCGATATGGAGTCGGAATGCAACCGGACCGGCCGGCGTCTCCGCCCGCACCTGCCAGTGCCCCTGGTGCCATTCAGACCCGGCCAGAACCAGGTCGGCGCCCTGCTGGGTGCCGAACGTCATGCATTGGCGGCCGTCGGCGAGCATCGCCCACAGCGCGCTGAAAGAGTCGCCGGCGGGAAAGACCGCGACGCCGTTCGCCGGCAGCGCTGCGAACACGCTGCCGTTTTCCTTGGCCACGGCCTCGACCGTCGCCATGAATTCCTGGTGCTCGCGCTGCGCGTTGTTGACCAGCGCTACCGTGGGTTGCGTCAGGCCCGCCAGGTAGGCGATCTCGCCGGGATGGTTCATGCCCAGCTCGATCACCGCCACCTTGTGCTCGGCGCGCAGGCGCAGCAGCGTGAGCGGCACGCCGATGTCGTTGTTCAGGTTGCCCTGCGTCGCCAGGTGGTTGTCGGGCTGCCAGGCGCGCAGGATGGACGCGACCATCTGCGTCACCGTGGTCTTGCCGTTGCTGCCGGTGATGGCGATCAGCCCCGGCGTGAACTGGCGGCGCCAGGCGTTGGCCAGCTTGCCCAGCGCGAACGTGCTGTCCGGCACTTCGATGCCCGGCATGCCGGCCGGCAGCCGGCCCGGCTGCGCGATGGCGGCAATGGCGCCCTTGTCGCGCGCCTGCGCCAGGAAGTCGTTGGCGTCGAAACGCTCGCCTTTCAGCGCGACGAACAGGTCGCCGGCCTGCAGCGTGCGCGTGTCGGTGTGCACGCGCTGCACCGCCACCTTGCCGTCGCCGGCCAGCTTGCCATGGGTCCAGGCCGCGGCCTGCTCGAGGGTGAACATGGTCATTGGCGCGCCTCCAGCGCTTTCGCGGCGTGCGCTTGATCCGAGAACGGGTGTTTCACGCCCGCGATCTCTTGGTAGTCCTCGTGGCCCTTGCCGGCCAGCAGGATCACGTCCTGCGGTGCGGCGGCGGCCACCGTTTCGGCGATCGCGCACGCGCGATCCGCCTGCACCTGCGCGTGCTGCGGGTTCGACAGTCCCTGCAGCACCTGGCCGATGATGGCCTCGGGCTTCTCGCCGCGCGGGTTGTCGCTGGTCACGACGACGCGGTCGGCGTTCTTCTCCGCCACCGCGGCCATCAGCGGCCGCTTGGTCGGGTCGCGGTCGCCGCCGCAGCCGAAGATGCACCACAGCCGGCCGCCGCGCTGCTGCGCCAGCGGCCGCAGCGCCTGCAGGCCCTTGTCGAGCGCATCGGGCGTGTGCGCATAGTCCACGGCCACCAGGGGCTGGCCGGGTACGTTGATCCTCTCCATGCGGCCCGGTACGGGCAGCAGGTTGGCGCAAGCCGACACCGCCTGGGCAAGCGGTACAGCGACGGCGCGCATCATCCCAACGACGCCCAGTAAATTCGAAACGTTGTATTGGCCGATCAGCTGCGTCTGCAGCGCGTGCCGCTCGGCGCCCTCGGCGACCACGAAGCGCAGGCCGCCGTCGGAGTAGCCGATGTCCAGCGCCTGCAGGCGCGCGGCCCGCTCGCAGGAATAGGTCCACACGTCCAGGCGCTTGGCCAGGTCGGCGGCGAGCTGCTCGCCGCGCGCATCGTCGATGTTGATCACGGCGGACTGCAGGCCGGGCCAGCGGAACAGCTCCGCCTTGGCTTCCCAGTAAGCCTCCATCGAGCCGTGGTAGTCCAGGTGGTCCTGGGTGAAATTGGTGAAGCCCGCCACGCGCACCGCCATGCCGTCCATGCGGCGCTCGACGATGCCGATGGAAGACGCTTCGATCGCGCAGGCGCGCAGGCCCTGCTCGAGGAAACGGCGGAACTGCCGCTGCAGCAGCACCGGGTCCGGCGTCGTCAGGCCCGTGTGTTCCACCTGCGGCGGCTTGCCGACGCCCAGCGTGCCGATCACGCCGCAGGGAATGTTCACGTTGGAGAGGCCTTGCGCCAGCCACCACGCGGTGGAGGTCTTGCCGTTGGTTCCGGTCACGGCTAGCACGTCCAGCACCTGGGTGGGCTCGTCGTAGAAGGCCGCGGCGATCGGGCCCGTCGCTGCCTTCAGGCCCTCGTAGGCCGCGACGGCTTCGCCGCTGAAGCCGAAGGCTTCGCTGCCCTGCGCTTCCACCAGGCAGGCGCGCGCGCCTTGCTGCAGCGCCGTCGGCACGAACTTGCGGCCGTCGGTGGCGGCGCCCGGCCAGGCGATGAAGCCGTCGCCCGCGCCGACCCTGCGGCTGTCGACCGACAGGTCCTTGACCTGGCGGCCACGCAGCCAGGCCACGGCGTCGGCGGGAGTGCGCAGCACCTGCATCAGAACGACTCCTGCACGCTGTCCACCACGATCTGCGGCTTCACGTTCATGTCCGGCTGCACGCCCAGCATGCGCAGGCTCTGCTGCACGGTGGAACTGAACACCGGCGCGGCAACGTCGCCGCCGAAGTAGCGGCCGCCGCTGGGCTCGTCGATCATCACGGCCACCACGATGCGCGGCTTGTCGATGGGCGCCATGCCCACGAAGACGCTGCGGTACTTGTGCTCGGCGTAGCCCTTGCCTTCCTGCTTGTGCGCGGTGCCGGTCTTGCCGCCGACCGAATAGCCCATGGTCTGGGCGCGCGGCGCGGTGCCGCCGTTCATGGTCACCAGGTGCAGCATGTTGCGCATCTCCTGCGCCACCTGGGGCTGCAGCACGCGGATGCCGGCCGCCGGCCCCGGGGTCTTCAGCAGGCTCACCGGCACCAGTTCGCCGTCGCGCGCGAACACCGAATAGGCATGCGCAAGCTGGAACAGGCTGACCGACAGGCCGTAGCCGTAGCTCATGGTCGCCTGCTCGATCGGGCGCCAGGTCTTGTAGGGACGCAGGCGTCCGCTGACCGCGCCGGGGAACTGCACCTGCGGCCGCTGGCCGAAACCCACCTGCGTGTACAGCTCCCACATGTCCTTCGGCTGCATCTGCATCGCGATCTTCACGGCTCCGACGTTGCTCGACTTCTGGATCACCTGGCTCACCGACAGCGCGGAGCTCTTGTGGTCGTCGCGGATCGTCGAGCCGCTGATGGTGATGGTGCCGGGCGCCGTCTGGATCACGGTCTCGGGCTTGACCAGCCCCTTCTGCAGCGCCAGCGACACCACCAGCGGCTTCATCGTGGAGCCGGGCTCGAAGGTGTCGGTGAAGGCGCGGTTGCGCAGCTGCGCGCCGCTCAGGTTCTGGCGGTGCGCAGGGTCGTAGCTCGGGTAGTTGGCCAGCGCCAGCACCTCGCCCGATTCGGCGTCGAGCACGACGACGCCGCCGGCCTTGGCCTTGTTGGCCAGCACGGCGTCGCGCAGCTGCTGGAAGGCGAAGAATTGCACCTTGCTGTCGATCGACAGCTGCAGGTCCTTGCCGTCGACCGGCCGGACCTGCTGGCCGACGTCCTCGACGATGCGGCCCAGGCGGTCCTTGATCACGCGGCGCGAACCCGGCTTGCCGGCGAGGTCCTTGTTGAAGGCCAGCTCGATGCCTTCCTGGCCGGTGTCCTCGATGCTGGTGAAGCCGACCAGGTGCGCGGCCGCCGAGCCCTCGGGATACTGGCGGCGGTATTCCTTGCGCTGGTAGATGCCCTTGATGTCCAGCGACGCGACCTGGCGCGCCACGCTTTCATCGACTTCGCGCTTGAGCCAGACGAAGTTCTTTTCCTCGTCCGCCAGGCGCTTCATCAGCTCGGGCAGCGGCATCTGCAGCAGGCGGGCCAGCTGCGCGAGCTTGGTCGGGTCGCGCTCCACGTCCTCGGGAATCGCCCAGATGCTGGGCACCGGCACGCTGCTGGCCAGCAGCAGGCCGTTGCGGTCGAAGATGCGGCCGCGGTTGGCCGGCAGTTCCAGGGTGCGGGCGAAGCGCACCTCGCCTTGTTTCAGGTAGAAGTCGTTGGCGATCACCTGCACCCAGGCGGCGCGGCCGGCCAGGCCCAGGAAGCCCAGGGCAATGCCGGCCACGATCAGCTTGCTGCGCCACACGGGCGTGCGGCTGGCCAGCAAAGGGCTGGACGTGTAGGCGACTGCGCGGTGGCGGCTCATTGCGGCGCCCCCTTGAGCGTCACGTATTGCGTGATGGCCGGCGTGGCCGCGCGCATCTGCAGCTGGTCGCGCGCGAGCTGCTGCACGCGCGCCGGCGTGGCCTGCGCGCGCTTCTCCACCTGCAGCCGCTCGTTCTCGACTTCGAGCTTGCGCGCCTCGCCCTGCGTACGCTCGATCTCGGCATACAGGCGGCGCGACTCGTACTGCACCTGCACGAGGTACAGGGCGCTCGCGACCAGCGTGACCAGCAGCAGGATGTTGATGCGCATCACAGGACTTCCGTCCTTTCCGCCACCCGCATGATCGCGCTGCGCGAACGCGGGTTCCCCTGGACTTCCGCGGCCGAGGGCTTCACGCGCTCCAGCGCCTTGAGCTTCATCGGCTTCGGCGCCGCGAAGGGCGCGCGCCGGTCCACTTCATCGCGCGAATGCCTGGCGATGAACTGCTTGACGATGCGGTCCTCCAGCGAGTGGAAACTGATCACCACCAGCCGGCCTTGGGGTTGCAGCACGTGCAGGCTCGCTTCTAGCGCCTGTTGCAGCTCTTCAAGCTCGGCGTTGACGAAAATCCGAAGAGCCTGAAATGTGCGCGTTGCAGGATCCTGGCCCGGCTCGCGGGTTTTGACCGTGCGAGCCACGAGTTCGGCCAGCTCGGAGGTGCTTGCAAGAGGGCCCCGTTCCTGTCGGCGAGCATCAATCGCCTTTGCAACCTGAAAAGCAAACCGTTCTTCGCCATAGTCACGGATCACCTCCGCCATCTGCTCCACCGAGGCGGTGGCAAGCCACTGGGCCGCGCTCTGGCCGCGCGTGGTGTCCATGCGCATGTCGAGCGGGCCGTCGTTCCGGAAAGAGAAGCCGCGTGCCGGGTTGTCGATCTGCGGCGAACTCACGCCCAGGTCCATCAGCACGCCCGTGACGCTGCCCGCTTCGAGCTCGCCCAGCGCCGCGAAGCCCTGGTGGCGGATCGAGAAGCGCTGGTCCTCGATGGCATTGGCCACCGCCACGGCTTCGGGATCCTTGTCGAAGGCGGTCAGCCGGCCCAACGGGCCCAGCTGCCCGAGGATCAGGCGTGAGTGGCCGCCGCGCCCGAAGGTCGCGTCGACGTAGTTTCCATCCGGCTTGGTGACGAGGGCGTCGACTGCTTCGTTCAACAAGACGGTGGTGTGTTGCCATGTGCTCGCCACCGCCTGCCTCTAAAAAGAGAAATCCTGGAAGGCGTCCGGCATCTCAGCGCGCATCGCCTCGGCCTCCTTGGCCTCGTAGGTTGCCTTGTCCCAGAGTTCGAAGTTGTTGCCCATGCCGAGCAGCATCACGTCCTTCTCGATGCCCGCGGCGGCCCGCAGTTCGGGCGAGACGAGGACGCGGCCCGTGCCGTCGAGCTCCACGTCCATCGCGTTGCCCAGGAAGATTCTCTTCCACCACTGCGCGGCCATGGGGAGCGCGGCGATGCGTTCACGAAATTTTTCCCATTCGGGCCGCGGGAAAATCATGAGGCACCCGTGGGGGTGCTTGGTGATGGTGAGCTGGTTGGCGGCAGCGGCGGCCAGGACGTCACGGTGCCGGGTCGGCATGGAGAGCCGCCCCTTGGCATCGAGACTCAGCGACGACGCGCCCTGGAACACCTTTGTCAGCCCTCACTGCTGGTTGAGGTAAGCAATGGTCCGTAGAGCCACTTCTCACCACTTAATTGCACTTTTTTGCACTGTAGCAGGAAACGGCTGGGGCGCAACTAGCTCATGGTAATTTTCGGCAATGAAATCAAGCACTTAGAAGCGATTCCGGAGGCACCGGGCCCCCGAAAGTCGTTCTAAAGCAAGCACTTACGGAACGCTGTGAAAGTGTTCCTTGAGGGCTGTCAGAGGATGTACCTGGACAGGTCCTCGTCGCGGCTGAGTTGCTTCAGGCGCGCATCCACGTACGGGCCGTCGATGGTGACGGTCTGCCCTTCCATGCGGGTGGCCTCGAAGCTCACCTCGTCCAGCAGGCGCTCCATCACGGTCGACAGGCGCCGCGCGCCGATGTTCTCGGTGCTCTCATTGACGTCGTGCGCGATCTGGGCGAGCCGCGTGATGCCTTCGGGCGTGAAGACCAGCTGCACCTGCTCGGTGGCCAGCAGCGCCTGGTATTGCTTGACCAGAGAGGCATGCGTGGTGGTGAGGATGGCCTCGAAATCCTGCACCGACAGCGACGCCAGCTCCACGCGGATCGGAAAGCGGCCCTGCAGTTCGGGGATCAGGTCGCTCGGCTTGGCGAGGTGGAAGGCGCCGCTCGCGATGAACAGCATGTGGTCGGTCTTGATCGGCCCGTACTTGGTCGAGACGGTCGTGCCTTCCACCAGCGGCAGCAGGTCGCGCTGCACGCCCTGCCGCGAGACTTCGGCGCCGCCGCCATTGCCTTCGCTGCGGGAGGTCACCTTGTCGATCTCGTCGATGAAGACGATGCCGTTCTGCTCCGCCGCCGCAAGCGCGGTGGCGCGGATCTCTTCCTCGTTGACCAGGCTGGCCGCTTCTTCCTCGACCAGCAGCTTCATCGCCTCGGCGATCTTCAGCTTGCGCGTCTTGCGCCGCACGCCGCCGAGGTTGCTGAACATGCCGCGCAATTGCTCGGTCATTTCCTCCATGCCGGGCGGGCCCATGATCTCGAGCTGCTTGCCGGCCTCGGCGACGTCGATCTCGATCTCCTTGTCGTCCAGCTCGCCCTGGCGCAGCTTCTTGCGGAACACCTGGCGCGCGGTGCTGTCGCCGGCGGGTTCCTCGCCGCGCGCCGGCGGGATCAGCGCGTTGAGCACGCGGTCTTCCGCCGCGTCCTCGGCGCGGGCGCGCACCTTGCGCATCTCGGCCACGCGGGTCTGCTTGACGGCCATCTCGGCCAGGTCGCGGATGATGGAGTCGACGTCCTTGCCGACGTAGCCCACCTCGGTGAACTTGGTGGCTTCCACCTTGATGAAGGGCGCGTCGGCCAGCTTGGCCAGCCGGCGCGCGATCTCGGTCTTGCCCACGCCGGTGGGGCCGATCATCAGGATGTTCTTGGGCGTGATCTCGTGGCGCAGCTTCTCGTCGACCTGCTGGCGGCGCCAGCGGTTGCGCAGCGCGATCGCCACCGCGCGCTTGGCGTCGTGCTGGCCGACGATGTGCCGATCGAGCTCCGACACGATCTCCTGGGGCGTCATGCTGCTCACTCGAGCACCTCGATCGTGTGGTTCATGTTGGTGTAGATGCAGATCTCGCCGGCAATCTCCAGCGACTTCTTGACGACGTCGCGCGCGGAGAGCTCGGTCGAGTCGAGCAGGGCCTTGGCCGCGGCCTGGGCGTAGCCGCCGCCCGAGCCGATGGCGACGATGCCCTGCTCGGGCTCGAGCACGTCGCCGTTGCCGGTGATGATGAGGGACGACTCGCGGTCGGCGACGGCCAGCATGGCCTCCAGGCGGCGCAGCACGCGGTCGGTGCGCCAGTCCTTGGTCAGCTCGATCGCGGCGCGCACCAGGTGGCCCTGGTGCTTCTCCAGCTTGCCTTCGAAGCGCTCGAACAGGGTGAAGGCATCGGCGGTGGCGCCGGCGAATCCGGCGAGGACCTTGTCATGGTAGAGCTTGCGCACCTTGCGGGCCGAGCCCTTGACGACGATGTGGCCCAGCGTGACCTGGCCGTCGCCCCCGATCGCCACCTGCCAGCGGCCGTCCGCGCCCTTGCGCCGCACGCTGACGATGGTCGTTCCGTGAAATTGTTCCATAGCCCCTGCAGCTTGGGGCCGGGACGAAAAATTGCAAGGAGGAAGCCATTCCCGCGCGGGCGGGAATCACTCGTTGCGCATGCCCACGCGTGCGTGCTCGCTGATGCCGATCACGTTGAAGAACGCGGCCACCAGCCGGTGCACCTCGATGAACTGCACCTGCCGGCCTTCGGCGACGCGCGCGGTCACCCAGTTCAGCAGCGTGCCGGCGGCGGTGAAGTCGATGCGCATCAGGCGCGCGCAGGAGATCACCATCACGTCGGCGTCCTGCAGCTTGGAGTCGAGCAGTTCCAGCGCTTCCTTGCCGTCGCCCAGCACCTGGCCCGACAGCTCCACGGTCGCGACCGTCGACAGCTGCGAGCTCATGCCGCCCGGGATCTGGCTGTCGCCGTAGCCGGTCATCACGCTGGACATCACCGAGTCGCCCACGATGGTGTGGCCCGCGGCGTAGCTGCCATCGGACTGCAGCGGCTTGTATTCGCAGCGCGAGCTGTCCCACGAGGGCGGCGAGACTTCGTAAGTCACGCAGTAATCGAGCGCGACCAGTTCGAATTCGTCCGGCCGGTGGATCACGCGCAGCAGTTCCATGCGCAGCTTCCACCAGTTGGGCGTGACGTTGCGGTCGCCCGAAGGCGTGGCGTCGCGCAGCACCTTCTCGAGGTTGTCGGCGCCGATGAAGCGCAGCTGCACCGTCTGGCCGGCCCATTGCGTGAACAGCTTGGTCAGCGGGTCCACCGCCGCATCGGCAATGGTCGTGAGCTTGCTCCAGTTCAGGCGATACGGCGGCGTCGCCTTCGCCAGCGCCGCGTTGAGCGCGGCGAGCGTCTGCGTGCCGAAGTTCGCCGGGCTGGTCCAGTCGGCGATGTTCTGGCCGCTGGCGGCGGCCTGCGCCGCCGGCGTGCCCATGCGGCCGATGATCTCGGGCAGCGAGAACCACTGCGGCGCCGAGCGGCCGAAGCGGCTCGCGAATTCGATGGCCGCGGGCTCGTAGCGGTCCTGCCGGCCGGTGGCGCGGTACAGGTCGAACAGCGTGTACCAGGTCTCTTCGTGGTTCACGCGCGTGCCGTTGGGGCCCAGCACTTCCAGCAGGCCGGCCTCGGCGCCTTCATCATCGCCGTTGGCGAAGCGGATCGAGGCTTCTTCCAGCTCGGGGTCGTGCGCGAATTCCTCGACGTCGATCGCGTCCTGCTTGGACAGCGAGAAGATGCTGCTGGGCGGCCCGCTGGGCGACGCTTCCTGCTTGCCGCCGCTCGCGGGCGCGGGCGGGCGCGCCACCGGCGCGGTGGGCGTGCGCGGGATCGGCGCCACGAAGGGCGCCGGGGCAGCGGCCGTGGGACGCGCAACGGGCGGCGCCGTCGGCGGGGGCGCGGCGCGCTCGGGCACCAAGCCCAGGTTCTGCGTCGTCGGGTCGGGATTGGGCATCACCGACTCCATCAGCGGCGCCTCCGCCGTTTCAGGCGGTGCGGCCTCGCCGGGCAGCGGCTGCGGCGAGGTGCGCGAATAGCTGCTGGCGGCGGGCTTCGGCGCGGCGGCCGCACCGGGCCGCGCCGCATCCGACGGCATGTGCGAGGACACCGGGAAGCCGCTCACGCCGCCGGCCTGCGTGCCATGCTTGGTCTTCCACCACTGCATGGACATCTGCGCTTCGATCTCGTCGATCTTCTTCAGCGTGGTGGCGCGGTCGTCGGGCTTGGACGGCATGGAGCTCTGGAAGAACGAAGGACGCGCCATCGCGTCCTGTCCCGCCAGCACCTCGCTGCGCCGCATCTTGCGCAGCATGTCGAACTCGCGTTTGCGCACGAAGTCGTTGCGCCGCTTGCGCTCGATCATCTCCTTGAGCATCTGCTTGGAGTACGAGCTCTCGCGGTCGGTGTCCGCCTGGTCTTCGCCCCAGGTGGTTGCCGGATTCTTGACGAAGCGCACCACGCGCGACAGCAATCCGCCGGGCTGTGATTCGTCTTTCTGCGCCATGCTTGCCGGTTCGTCCCTGCGTTATGCGCGGCTCAATCGCCGAACATCTTCTGCTTGAGCTCGCGGCGCTGCTGCGCCTCGAGCGAGAGCGTCGCGGTGGGACGCGCCAGCAGGCGGCCGACGCCGATCGGCTCGCCCGTCTCGTCGCAATAGCCGTAGTCGCCCGCGTCGATGCGCGCGATCGACTGCTCGATCTTCTTCAGCAGCTTGCGCTCGCGGTCGCGGGTGCGCAGCTCCAGGGCGTGTTCTTCCTCGATGGTGGCGCGGTCGGCCGGGTCGGGAACGATCACGGTGTCCTCGCGCAGGTGCTCGGTGGTCTCGCCGGCGCTATTGAGGATGTCCTGTTTGAGCTGCAGCAGCTTCAGGCGGAAGAACGCCATCTGCTTGTCGTTCATGTACTCGGTGTCGGCCATGGCCAGCACCTCGGCGTCCGTGAGTTCCTCGGCGGACTTGGTCTTCCAGTTGTTCGCCAGCTTCGGGTCCTTCTTGGCCGCGACGACGGGCGGGGGGGAGACGACGGATTGATTTGCCATGGGGGTATAGGTTGCCATGGCGCCGCCGGGGGCCGCGTTCGCAAGGGCCGCGGCCGCTGCCGACGCGCCCCGGCCGGTGGGAACCGACGGGGACCGCGCCGGCGGGTTCGCCGGTTGCGTAGCGGCCCGCGAGGGCGCCGCGTTGGAGGGGGGTGCCGAGGCGGCCGGGGCCTTGCTGGGGGCCGGCGGTGCTGCCTTGGCGGGGATGTTCTTGGCGGCGGCGACGACGGCCTTGGCGCCGCTGACGACGGCTTTCGCCACCGCCCCCAGCGCCTTGCCGGCTGCCGTCTTCGCGGCGGGCTTGCCCGCCGGCTTTGCCGCCTTCACGGGGGCCGCGGGCTTCGCTGCGGCCTTCGTGGCGGGTTTCTTGGCCGCCGTCTTGGCGGCCGGCTTCACGGCCTTCGCCGCGGGCTTGCTGGTCTTGGCTACGGGTTTGGCAGCCGCCTTTTTCGCGGGCGGCTTGGCAGCGGGCTTCGCCTTGGCGGCGGGTTTCGCAGTTTTTGCCTTGACCGCAGCCTTCACCGCAGGTTTCTTGGTCTTTGCAGCGACCTTGGGCTGAGCCTTCACTTCCCGTCTCCTCGCATCATCGACGCCGGCGGCCGCGGGTACCAAGCCCGCAATCCTGCCTTTTCTAGTGTGTGAAGCGCCGTCATGACCGGGCTTTATACCCTGATTGGCTCCTCCTGCACGGCCGTGAACCTCCTTTTCGGCTCCGCGCCCCGCTTCGCCCCTCCGAAAAGCGGGCTCCGTGAGTTGCGGAAGCGAGACAAACATGGGGGCCAGCCTACCGTCGCCCCCCGGCGGCAAGGTCTCGGACCGCGCCGCGGCCTGGCGTCAGACAAGGCACTGCTCGAGGCCCTGCAGGAAGATGTCCTTCGGCAGCTCGATGCCGATGAAGACCATCTTGCTCACGCGCTGCTCGCCCTCGGCCCATTGCGGGCCCAGGTCGCTTCCCATCAGCTGGTGCACGCCCTGGAAGATCACCTTGCGCTCGGTGCCCTTCATGTTCAGGACGCCCTTGTAGCGCAGCATCTTCGGTCCGTAGATGTTGACGATGGCGCCGAGAAAGTCTTCCAGCTTCATCGGGTCGAAGGGACGCTCCGAGCGGAAGACGAAGCTCTTGACGTCGTCGTCGTGGGCATGGTGGTGCGGGTGGTCGCAGTGCTCGCCATGCTCGTGGTCATGGTGCTCGTGGTCGTGGTCGTCATGACCGTGCGCATGGTGGCCGTGGTCGTGCTCGTCTTCTTCCTTGAGGAAATCCGGGTCGATGTCGAGCTTGGCGTTCAGGTTGAAGCCGCGCAGGTCGAACACCTCCTTGATCGGCACCTCGCCGAAGTGCACGGCCTTCTGCGGCGCACGCGGGTTCATGTGCTTCAGGCGATGGATCAGCGCGTCGACTTCGTCCTTGCCGACCAGGTCGGTCTTGCTGATGAAGATCTGGTCGGCGAAGCCCACCTGGCGGCGCGCTTCCTGGCGGTCGTCCAGCTGCTTGTCGGCGTGCTTGGCGTCCACCAGGGTGAGGATGGAATCGAGCAGGAAGCTCTCGGCGATCTCGTCGTCCATGAAGAAGGTCTGCGCCACCGGGCCGGGGTCGGCCAGGCCGGTGGTCTCGATCACGACGCGGTCGAAATCGAGCAGGCCCTTGCGCTTCTTGGCGGCCAGCAGCTGCAGCGCCGAGCGCAGGTCTTCGCGGATCGTGCAGCAGATGCAGCCGTTGCTCATCTGGACGATCTGCTCCTTGGTGTCGCTCACGAGGATGTCGTTGTCGATGTTCTCTTCGCCGAACTCGTTCTCGATGATGGCGATCTTCTGGCCGTGCGCCTCGCTCAGCACGCGCTTGAGCAGCGTCGTCTTGCCGGAGCCGAGGAAGCCGGTGAGGATGGTGGTGGGGATCAGGCTCATGTTTACTCTCTTCAAGGCATCGGTCAGTTTAGGGCAGCCCGCTTCATTTGCGGACCACCACCAGGCCCTTCAAGTATTCCCCTTCGGGGAAGGCCAGCGTCATCGGGTGGTCGGGCGCCGCGCCGAGGCGGTCGACGATGTAGCCGTCGACGCCGCTGTCGGCGCCCGCCGAGGCCACGATCTTGTGGAACAGGTCGGCCGAGATGCCGCCCGAGCAGGAGAAGGTGAACAGCAGCCCGCCCGGCGCCAGCAGCTTGAGCGCCAGCCGGTTGATGTCCTTGTAGGCGCGCGCGGCGCGCTCCGCATGGGCCACCGTCGGCGCGAGCTTGGGCGGGTCGAGCACGATGGCGTCGAACTGCCGGCCCGCCTCGCCGTAGCGGCGCAGCATGGTGTTCACGTCGGCATCGACGAACTCGGTGCGCGCGTCCTGCAGCCCATTGAGCTGCACGTTGGCCCGTGCGCGCTCCAGCGCCGGGCCGGAGGAATCGATCGAGGTCACCTCGCCGGCGCCGCCCGCGAGCGCGGCCACCGTGAAGCCGCCGGTGTAGCAGTAGCAATTGAGCACGCGCTGCGCGCCGCGCCGCCGCACCCAGCCGGCAAAGCGCGCGCGGCTCTCGCGCTGGTCGAGGTAGAAGCCGGTCTTGTGGCCGGTGGCGATGTCCAGGGCGAACTTCCAACCGTGCTCCGTCACCACGACTTCGGTCGGCCCTTCGCCATGCAGCCAGCCCGTCACTTCCGGCAGGCCTTCCAGTCCGCGGGAGTTGGCATCCGAGCGTTCGTACAGGCGCGTCAGGCCCGTGGCGTCCAGGAGGGCCTGCGCCAGCACCTTCTTCCAGCGCTCGGCCCCCGCGGATAAGAATTGCGCTACCAGGGTATTCCCGTAGCGATCGACGATCAGGCCCGGCAGGCCGTCGGATTCCCCGTGGACCAGCCGCACCCCGTCGCTTTCCACGCCCAGGCGGGCCCGGGCGGCGACCGCCTCCGTGCAGCGGCGCTGGAAGAATTCGGCGTCGATGCGCTCCGTTTCGGTGAAAGACCAGGCCCGGGCGCGGATTTTCGAGGCAGGACTGTAGGCGGCCCAGGCCAGGAAACGGCCGTCGTGGCCCTCCACGCGCACGGTTTCGCCGGCATCGGCGCCCCCCTTGGCCACGGCGGAATCGAAGATCCAGGGGTGGCGGCGCAACAACGACCGCTCCCGCCCTTCTCGCAGGCGAACAACTTTCATACCGGGATTGTCAACCTTTGCATGAACTCCCGATGGTCAGCCCGACAATCCCCCCTTAAGATGTAACACGATGCGACGAAGCCGTGGCGCCCTCCTGTGCGCAGCCCTCCTTGGGCTGGCGCTGCTGTTCGCGTCATTTGTCGTGCGTGCGGCCACGCCGATCGTGCTCGAGGCCGATCACCAGCCGCAGCGCCTGCTGGGTGCGGGCGACGCCTGGCTCGATCCGAGCGGCAAGCTCCCCGTCGAAGCCATCGTGCAGGACAAGGAGATCGGCTGGAAGCCGATCACGGGCACCGAGATCTTTCCGCTCGCGAAGGACAAGGCGTTGTGGCTGCGCTTCACGGTGCGCGCCAATCCCACCGCCTTCGGCGACCGCTGGTACCTCGAGGTTCCGCATGCGGCCGTCGACCGCGTCACGCTCTACACGCAGATGGCCAACGGCACCTGGCGCGGCGCGACCGCCGGCGACCTGCTGCCGGTGTCGCAGTGGCCGGTGCCGCACCGCCATCCGCTGCTGCCGCTGGCCGCCGATGCGGGCAGCAGCCAGACCTACTTCGTCAAGGTGGAGAACAGCCACAGCTTCAGCGCGCCGCTGCAGTTCGTGAGCGAGAGCTACCAGAGCCTGGGCGAACAGCAGATCGCCCTGATGCTGGGCATCTACTTCGGCCTCGCCGCCCTGGCCTTCGTGATGGCGGTGCTCAGTGCGATCAGCCTGAAGGACCTGGGCTTCGCGCTCTATGCGGCCACGGTGCTGGCGATGACGCTGACGCAGGCGGCGCTCACCGGCATCGGCGGCCTGCACCTGTGGGGCGAGCTGCCGTGGTGGAACGACATGGCGCCCTTCGTGCTGCCGGTCATGGCCGGCGGCTGCATGTGCGGCTTCGTGGCCGAAGTGGTGTCGGTGCGCGAACGCTGGCCGCTGCTGCACACCCTGGCCATCGGCATCGCGCTGGCTTCCATCCCGCTGATCGTCGGCATCCTGATGACCGATGCGGTCACGCGCTTCCGCCTGATGCTGCCCTTCGTGGTCGCGATCATGCCCTTCATCATCTTCATCCTGCTGTGGGCGCTGCGGCGCGGCGACCGCTATGCAGGCTGGATCCTGGCGGGCAACATCCCGGTGGCCATCGGCGCGCTGTTCCCGGTGATGCGCACGGCCGGCATGATCCCCGCCACCTTCTGGACCATGCACAGCATGCAGTTCGGCCTGGCGCTGGAGCTGCCGATCCTGATGGTGATGCTGCTGCGGCGCAGCCAGCAGCGCCGCGATTTCATCCGCCGCGTGAAGGGCATCGACCGCATCGACCCCGCCACCGGCCTCTTGAACGCCGCGGTGTTCCAGGAGCGGCTGGTGCGCCTGATCGCGCGCTCGGTGCGCCTGAAGTACCGCAGCGCCATCCTGCTGGTGGACATCACCAACCTCGACCAGATCCGGCGCGACTTCGACCGCCAGGCCGCGCAGGAACTGCCGCTGCGCGTGGCGGGCCGCCTGCTGTCGGCGGCGCGCGAGATCGACAGCGTAGCGCGCCTGTCGGACCACCGCTTCGGCTTGCTGCTGGAAGGCCCGCTCAAGGCCGATGAAGTGGCGGAGGCGGCGCCGCGCGTGGTGGCGCGCTGCCTGATGCCCTTCCGCAACCGGCCGCTCGGCTGGTCGGCGCAGGTGAAGGTGGCGCAGGCGCTGATTCCCATGGACGGCACCGATCCCGACCAGTTGATCGGCCAGCTCGAAGCGCTCCTGGCCAGCGCCTCGCAAGACAGCAAGCGCGCGGTCTTCAATCTCTCGCGACCGGGCACCCTGCCCCCGCGGCCGCTCGCGACTTCCTGAGCCCTATTTCTTGCGGTGCGCGCGCGGATGCGCGGCGTCGTAGGCCTTGGCGAGATGCTGGAAGTCGAGCCGCGTGTAGACCTGCGTGGTGCCGATGTTCGCGTGCCCCAGCAGTTCCTGCACCGCGCGCAGGTCCTGGCTCGATTGCAGCACGTGGCTGGCAAAGGAATGCCGCAGCATGTGCGGATGCACCGGCGTGGCGAGGCCGGCGCGCAGGCTGCGCTGCTTCAGGCGTTGCCAGATCGATTGCGCCGTCAGGCGGGTGCCATGGCGGCCCGTGAAGAGCGCCGGCTGGCCGCCGTGGGGACCGGTCGCCCGCAGCGCCAGCCAGGCTTCCAGCGCCTGCAGCGCCTTGGTGCCGACGGGCACCGAACGCCGCTTGCTGCCCTTGCCCAGCACGTGGGCCTCGCCGGCTTGCAGGTCGATCCAGCCGCGCGCCGTCGAACTCGCCTGCGCGTCCAGCCCCACCAGCTCGCCCACGCGCAGGCCGCAGCCGTACAGCAGTTCGACGATGGCGGCGTCGCGCGCTTCCAGCCACGGGTCGGCCTCTTCCTCGCTGTAGTCGGCCAGTTGCACCGCATCGTCGACGCCCAGCGCCTTGGGCAAGGGCTTGGGCGCCTTCGGTGCCTTCACGTCGACCACCGGGTTGCTCGCGACAAAGCCTTCGCGGCCCAGCCAGGCATAGAAGCCGCGCCAGCCCGAAAGCACCAGCGCGATGCCGCGGCCGCTGCGCCCGCCGCTGTGCATCTGCGCGACCCAGCGCCGCACGTGGGCGTTGTGCACCTGCGTGAGGCCGACGCCGGCCTTCTTCGCATTCTCGGAAAGCTTCTGCAGGTCCAGCGTGTAGAGCGTGACCGTGCGATCGGCCAGCCGCTTGCCGACGCGGACGTGTTCGAGGTAACGCGCGACCAGTGCCGCGTCGTCCATGCTCAGCGCGGACGCAGGCGGGACAGCGCCGCCCCGGCCAGTTCGGCGATGTGCTCGAGGAAGTCGGTGGCCATGCCGGCCTGGTAGCGCTGCGGGTCCGGCGAGCCCAGCACCAGCATGCCGAAGGCCTTGCCGGGGCCGTGCAGTGCGCCGGGGCGCAGCGGGATCAGCGCCAGCGACAGCGTCGTCGCCGGTTCTTCCAGCCAGCCCGCGGCCTCGATGCCGGAGTTCACGCCGCAGTAAGGCTGCGTGAGCGAGGAAGCGAAGGTCTTGGTGTCGTCGCTCACGCCTTGGGCGAAGGGCTCCTCGGCGTAGCGGCTGTCGACGTCCCACACCTTGAGCGCGACCTGCGGCACCATGAACTGGTTCTGCAGCTCCGCCACCAGCGTGGCCGGCAGCGCACGCGTGGACTGCACCAGCAGCAGGTTGCGCGCCCAGCGGTGGATGCGCTCGGCGATCACCATGTTCTCGTTGCCGTGCCGCACCATCTCCATGATGCGCTGCTCCAGCGCCTTGATCTTCTCGCGCAGCATCTCGGCCTGGCGTTCCTGCAGGCTCACCGCGCGGTTGCCGTGCGGGCTGGACAGCTGCACGGTGGCCAGCAGTTCGGCGTGGCGCACGAAGAAGTCGGGACTGTTCGCCAGGTAATTGGCGATGTCGTCTTCCGTGATCGGATTCATCTGGTCGTCCCCCGTCTTCATCGTCATGCCTGCAATTCCATCTCGCCCTCGAACACCGTCACCGCCGGCCCCGTCATGAAGACTGGGGCGTCGCCGCCGGCCCATTCGATGGTCAGCAGCCCGCCGCGCGTCTCGACGTCCACGCGATCATCCAGCTTTCCGAGCCGGATGCCAGCCACCACGGCGGCGCAGGCTCCGGTTCCGCACGCGAGCGTTTCACCCGCGCCACGTTCCCACACGCGCAGCTTCACGCGCGAGCGGTCCACCACCTGCAGGAAGCCGGCGTTGACCCGGTTCGGAAAGCGCGGGTGGTTCTCGATCAGGGGGCCCTGCTGCGCCACGGGCGCGTGGGTCACGTCGCCCACGAGCTGCACCGCGTGCGGGTTGCCCATGGACAGCACGGCGACGTGCACGATCGCCGATTCGGCGTGCGTTCCCAGCGCCAGGCTCCAGGTCTGCCAGCCGCCGTCGTGGTGGGGGCTCAGCCCCGCGGCGTCGAAGGGCACGAGGTCCAGCCCGAACACGGGTGGGCCCATGTCGACGGTGACGCGGCCGTCGTCGTTCAGGCGCGGCTCGATCACGCCCGAGAGCGTCTGCACCTTGAAACTGCGGCCCTGGGCGAGGCCCTTGTCGGCCACGTAGCGGGCGAAGCAGCGCGCGCCGTTGCCGCACTGCTCCACTTCGCCGCCGTCGGCGTTGTGGATCACGTATTCGAAGTCGACGCCGGGCGCCGGCGAAGGCCGCACCGACAGGACCTGGTCGGCGCCCACGCCGAAGTGGCGGTCGGCCAGTTGCCGGTACTGCGCCGGCGTGAGGTTCAGGCGCTGCCGGGTCTCGTCCAGCACGACGAAGTCGTTGCCGGCCCCTTGCATCTTGGTGAAGCGGATGCGCATGGGCCGATTATCCACCGCGCCTCGTCATTCCCGCGCAGGCGGGAATCCAGCGCTTCCGCATTGAAAAACCCGGCTGCGCCGGGTTCCATGGAAAGCCCTGGGTCCCCGCCTCCGCGGGGATGACGGTGCATCAATCGATCGTCACGTTCGCCGCCTTCACCACATCCGCCCACTTCTGCCGGTTGACGCGCACCGTGGCCTTGAACTGCTCCGGCGTCTCCAGGCGCACCGTGTTGCCCGCGGCCTCGAATTTGGCGTGCACGTCGGGCTGCTGCAGCACCTGCCGCACCGCGGCGTTCAGCTTGGCGACGATCGCGGGGTCCGTTCCCTTGGGCGCGAAGAGCGCGAACCAGGTCGAACTGTCGAAGCCCTGCGTGCCCGCCACGCCGCTTTCGGCGATGGTCGGGACGTCCTGCACCGCCGGCACCCGCTTGGCCGTCGTCACGCCCAGCAGGCGCACCTTGCCGGCCTTGGCGTGCGGCAGCACCGTCTGCACCTGGTTCATGATGCAGCAGGTCTCGCCCTTCAGCACCGACTGGATCGCCTCGGGGCCGCCCTTGTACGGTACGTGCACCATATTCAGGCCCAGCTTCGAATTGAGTTCGGCAAACGCCATGTGCGTGCCGGTGCCGTTGCCGGTCGACGCGTAGTTGTACTTGCCGGGATTGGCCCGCACCGTCTCCACGAATTCCTTGACCGTCTTCACGTTGATCACGTCCGGGTTGATCGTGAGCACGTTCGACACGTCGAGGATCGGCGCGACCGGCACGAAGTCCGCCTCCACGTCGAAGGGCAGCTTCTTGTAAAGCGCGGCGTTCACGCCGTGCGTGGCCGCGGTGCCGAACACCAGGGTGTAGCCATCCGGCTTGGCGCGCGCGACGAACTCGCTGGCGACGTTGCCCGCGGCACCGACCTTGTAGTCGATGATGACGGGCTGGCCGAGCAGCTTGCCCAACGGCTCCTGGATCGTGCGCGCCACCACGTCCACGCCGGAGCCGGCGGGGAAGGTCATGATGAAGGTGACGGGATGCTGCGGCCAGTCGCCGCCCTGGGCCTGCGCGGCGGGGGCGAGGCAGCAGGCGGCCAGCAGGGCGAGGACGGCGCGGCGGAAGGCGGGTTTCTGGATCACGGCTACTCCTGGAATGCGGTGCCGTGCATTGTGGCAAGGACGACCCCCCGCGTTCGGCATGAGCTTATTCGGGAAGTGATGTAATCGGGCGATGGTCCGAGCCACCCAGCTACTCCACCCCCAGCGCGAACCGGCAGTCCCGCGCCCGGCGGCCACGGTGCTGCTGCTGCGCGACGGTTCGCAGGGCGTCGAGGTGCTCATGACGCGCCGCTCCCCCACCGCCAGCTTCGCGCCCGGCGCCTACGTCTTCCCCGGCGGCGGCATCGACGCGGCCGACGCGCAGGCGCACGGCCAGGCCGCGCGGCGCCCGGGCCAGCACGACCTGCCCTTGACGCAGGCGATCGCCGCCATCCGCGAGAGCTTCGAGGAGCTGGGCGTGCTGCTCGCGCGCCATGCCGACGGCCGCCCCGCGACCGCGCAGGACATCGCGGCGCTGGACCGCAAGGCGCCCTTCTTCGCGCAATGCCGCGAGCGCGGGCTGCTGCTGGCCGCCGACCAGGTCTACCTGCTGGCCCACTGGATCACCGACCGCGACCTGCCGCGCCGCTTCGACGTGCCTTTCCTCGTCGCGCGCATGCCCGACGGCCAGGAGCCGGTGGCCGACGAGGCGGAGCAGTTCGAGCCGGTCTGGGTGCGCCCGGCCGACGCCCTGGCGCGCCACCACGCGGGCCAGTTCTTCATGATCTTCCCCACCATCCGCACGCTGGAGCGGCTGGTGAAATTCGACTCCGTCGACGCGGTGCTGCAAGCCTGCGCCGGCGAGCAGCCGCTGTGGACCAGTTGCCCGCGCGCCGGCCTGCTGCAAGGCGCGGAAGCGCGCTACATGGAGCACGAGTCACCCTACGGCGAACTCGCGCTGGTCTCGCCCGACGGCCAGATCCAGCACCACCTGGACTGGCGCACCGACCAGCCGGTGCCGCTGCTGAAGAATCTGCTGCGCCTGACCGCGCCCAACCCCGGCGTGATGACCGGCCCCGGCACCAACTGCTACATCGTGGGCGACCCGGACAGCGGCTACATCGTGGTCGATCCGGGCCCGAACGAACCCGAACACCAGCAGCGCATCTGGCGCGCCACCGGCGGCGACGTGCGCTTCATCGTCTGCACGCACTCGCATGCGGACCACTCGCCCGGCGCGAAGCCGCTGCAGGCGCTGTGCCGCACCAAGCCGCCGATCCTGGGTTTGCCGTCGGCACCGACGGCGCGGCCGGCCAGCGAATTCACGCCCGACCGCGTGCTGCGCGATGGCGAAGTGATCGCGGTCGGCGGCCACAGCCTGAAGGCGATCCACACGCCGGGCCACGCCGCCAATCACGTGTGCCTGGTGCTGCTGGAAGACGGGCTGCTGTTCTCCGGCGACCACATCCTGAACGGCAGCACCACCGTGGTCGATCCGCCCGACGGCGACATGACCGCCTACCTCGACTCGCTCGACGCGCTGTCCGCCGCCTGCGAGCGCTACGGCATGGAATTCATCCTGCCGGCCCATGGCTACGTGCTGGGTTTTGCGAAGCAGGCCATCGCGCAGCTGAAGGCGCACCGGCTGCAGCGCGAGGCGCGCATCGTGGCGGCCATGCGCGAGCGCCCGACGGGCACGCTGGAAGACTGGGTCGAGCTGGCCTATGCGGACGTGCCGCCGCGCATGTGGCCGGTGGCCAAGCGCTCGCTGCTCGCGCACGTGCAGCGCATCGAATCCCTGCAGGGCGCGCGGTGAGCGAAGCCGTCCGCCTGTCGCGCCGCGTCGCGGAGCTGCGCGGCTGCTCGCGCAGCGAAGCAGAGCACCTGATCGAAGGCGGCTGGGTCCGCGTCGCCGGCCAGCTGGTCGAGGAACCGCAGCGGCTGGTGCGCGACGAAGCGATCGAAGTCGATCCGAAAGCGAAGGTCGAAGCGCCCACGCCGGTGACGATCGTCTTCCACAAGCAGGCCGGCGAGCTGGCCGCGCCCAGCGCGCAGAGCCACGCCGACGACGACAGCGCGCGCATGCGCGTGCTGCGGCGGCACTTCCATCGCCTGGCCACGCCCATGCCGCTGGGCGGCGGGGCGAGCGGACTCGTCGTGCTGACGCAGGACCGCAGCGTGCTGCGCCGCCTGACGGAAGACGCGGCCCTGGTCGAACAGGAATGGATCGTGCACGTGGCCGGCCAGGTGCCACCCGAGGTGCTGCAGCGGCTCGGGCGCGGCCTGCCGGGAAAGGTGAGCGTCAACAGCAGCTCCGACACCGATGCGCGCCTGCGTTTCGCGTTCAAGGGCATGGCGCCGGTCGAACTGCCGGCGCGCTGCGAGGCGGCGGGGCTGCGCGTGCTGGCCGGCAAGCGCCTGCGCCTGGGCCGGGTGCCGTTGGGGCAGCTCGCGCCGGGGAAGTGGCGCTACCTGCTGCCCACCGAGCGCTTCTGAGGCCCATCTGCGAGAATAGGCCCGTGAAGCCCGCCAGGCCGCCGCTGGTGCAAGTGCCGAAAGGCCGCACTGGAGGAACGTCCGGACTGCGAAGGGCAGCGTAGCAGGCAACACCTGTCCACCGCGAGGTGAGGATCAGAGCAACAGAGACGAGTCCCGGATGCGCAAGTGTCTGGGGGTGAAACGGGCAATCTCTACGCGCAGCAATACCAAGTAGGCCGGCACGGGGTGGCAACACCCCAGCCCCTGTGTCCCGGGGGTTGTCGGCGGGTAGGTAGCACCGAGCCGGTGGGGCGACCCCCGGCCCAGATGAATGGCGGTCACGTCCGGGCAACCGGACGCACAAAATCCGGCGTATCGGCGGACTTCACACTTATCCCCATGGAAAAGGGCCGCAACCGCGGCCCTTTCTTCTTACTGCTGCGCGTTCTGCAGCGCCGCGATGCGTTCCTCGATCGGCGGGTGCGTGGAGAACAGCTTGCCCACGCCGGAGGTGATGCCGAAGGCCTGGATGCTCTTGGGCAGCTCGCCCGGCACCATGCCGCCCAGGCGGGCCAGCGCGTGGATCATCGGCTGCTTGCGGCCCATCAGCTGGGCGCTGCCGCGGTCCGCGCGGAATTCGCGGTGCCGCGAGAACCAGGCCACGATCATGGCCGCCACGAAACCGAGCAGGATGTCCAGCACGATGGTGGTCACGTAGTAGCCGATGCCGGGGCCCGAGCGGTTCTCGCCCTTGCTCAGGAAGCCGTCGACCAGGTAGCCGACCACCCGCGACAGGAACACCACGAAGGTGTTCATCACGCCCTGGATCAGCGTCATGGTGACCATGTCACCGTTGGCGATGTGCGCCACCTCGTGGCCGATCACGGCCTCGACTTCCTCGCGCGTCATGCCTTGCAGCAGGCCGGTGGACACGGCCACCAGCGAACTGTTCTTGAAGGCGCCGGTGGCGAAGGCGTTGGGCTCGCCCTGGAAGATGCCGACTTCGGGCATGCCGATGCCGGCCTGCTCGGCGAACTTGCGCACGGTGTTGACGATCCAGGCTTCATCGGCGCCCTCGGTGCCGGTGATGACCTGCACGCCGGCACTCCACTTGGCGACCGGCTTGGAGATCAGCAGCGAGATGATGGCGCCGCCGAAGCCCATGATGGCGGCGAAGACCAGCAGCGAGCCCAGGTTGAGGCCCGTTGCCGTCAGGTACCGGTTGACGCCCAGCAGGCTGGCGACCACGCCGAGCACGAGCACCACGGCGAGGTTGGTCAGGACGAACAGGACGATGCGTTTCATTGCGAAAAGACTCCGAAGGGTGTTGGACGTTCACCCCCGCGCCACAGATGAGGCTGCTCGCCTCCGGTATCAAGTGCCGCCGGGAGATGAAGTTGCCGCGCTGGGGTGTTGTTCTGGTCTCTGGCGCGGGCGGAATACGAAGGAGTCATCATAAAAGGAAAAGTTCTCGTTCCCGGCCCACCAGCCCGGCACGCCCAGCACCGGCAGCGGCGTGAAAGGCTTGGCCGCCAGCCGCTCCGGCGTGCATTGCAAGGACAGCCAGGCGTCGTCGCCCGCTTCCGAATCAATAGCGCACTGGCCGCGCCAGACATGGGCCGTCAGCCCTTTTCGCGGCGAAGCGAGTTGCTCCAGCAAGGCATGGCCGAAGACCATGAAGCGCGCCTGCGCCCACAGCGGCCGCAGGTCGACGAACAGCTCGCGCCAGGCGCGCGCCTCCAGGGCCTCCCACAGCGGCGGCGGCGCGAACAGCAGCGCGCCGTTCTCGTCGAACACCGTGATCGCGTCGCGCACCGGCCCGCGCCGGGCGCCGACGCCGGCACGGGCGATCTCCTGCGCTTGCAGCCGATTGAGCGCCCGCTTGGTGTGCGGAAAGCGCAGCCACGCCAGGCCGTTGAAGAAGTCGTGCAGGCCCGGCCGCACCGGGCAGCAGCCGGATTCGAAGATGAAGCGTTCGTAGGCGGTGCCGGCCGGCAGTTCTTCCTGGCCGACGAAGCGCACCGGGGCGCAACCCATCGAGTTGAGCGCCGCCGCCGGCGATGCGCCGAGTTGCACGGCTGCGGCCACCGGTTCGCCCAGGGCGCGCCACGGCGCGTACCAGGGCTGCGTCCAGTCGACTCCGCTGCTCACTTGCGGCGCGGCGCCCGTTTCTCGCGCACCGACACGTTGGACTTGCCCTCGTCGGCCAGCTCGAACAGGCCGGTGGCCGCCAGCAGCTTGGTCAGCGTGGAATAGCCGTAGTTGCGCTGGTCGAACGACGCCTGGTTGCCGATCTGCTGCCGCACTTCGTTGACGCGCGACCAGCCCTCGTCGTCCTCGGCCGAACGCACCGCGTTGCGCAGCAGTTCGACCAGCTTCCTGTCCTTCTGCAGTTCCGCGGTCGACATGCGGATGGCCTGCGGGCGCTCCGACTCGCCCTCCCCGTCACCCGCGGCCGGCCGCAGGTCGTCCAGGAACAGGAAGCGGGAACAGGCGTTGACGAAGGCCTCGGGCGTCTTGCGGGCGCCGAAGCCGTAGACCGCGGAACCCTTGGCGCGCAGGTGCATCACCAGCGGCGTGAAATCGGCGTCCGAGGAGACGATGCCGAAGGCTTCCGGCTTGTCGGTGTACAGCAGGTCCAGGGCGTCGATGATCATCGCCATGTCGCTGGCATTCTTGCCCTTGCTGTAGTCGAACTGCTGCATCGGCCGGATCGCGTGCTCGTGCAGCTGCTCCTCCCAGCCCTTCAGCTCGTTCTTCTTCCAGTTGCCGTACGCCCGGCGCACGTTGGTCTCGCCGATGGTGGACAGCTCGTTGAGGATCAGGCCGATCTTGGAGGCCGGCGAGTTGTCGGCGTCGATCAGCAGCGCCACACGGGGCTTGCCGTTCATGCCGCCACCCGCCACGGCAGCGTCTCGCCGCCGCGCAAGGGTTTCAGTTCGGCCTCGCCGAAGGGCACGCTTTCCGGCAGCGTGAAGGGCTCCTTCTTCAGCGTCAATTGGCCGCTGTTGCGGGGCAGGCCGTAGAAGTCGGCGCCGTGGAAGCTGGCGAATCCCTCCAGCTTGTCCAGCGCGCCCACGCTGTCGAAGGCTTCGGCGTAGAGCTCCATCGCCGACAGCGCCGTGTAGCAGCCGGCGCAACCCAGCGCATGCTCCTTCAGCACGGCCGGGTGCGGCGCGCTGTCGGTGCCCAGGAAGAAGCGCGGACTGCCGCTGGTGGCCGCCTCGACCAGCGCCAGCCGGTGCGTCTCGCGCTTGAGGACCGGCAGGCAGTAGTAGTGCGGGCGGATGCCGCCGGTGAAGATGGCGTTGCGGTTGTACAGCAGGTGGTGCGCCGTGATCGTGCCGCCGATGAAGGGGCCGCCATCGCGCACGTAGTGCGCGCCCTCACGCGTGGTCAGGTGCTCCATCACGATCTTCAGTTCGGGGAAGTCGCGCCGCAGCGGAATCAGCTGGCGGTCGATGAAGACGGCTTCGCGGTCGAACAGGTCGACGCTCGGGTCGGTGACCTCGCCGTGCACCAGCAGTAGCAGGCCGGCGCGCTGCATGGCTTCGAGCGTCTTGTAGGTCTTGCGGATGTCGGTCACGCCGGCGTCGCTGTTGGTGGTGGCACCGGCCGGATAGAGCTTGAGGGCGACCACGCCGGCCGCCTTGGCGCGCGCGATTTCCTCGGGCGCCAGGTTGTCGGTGAGGTAGAGCGACATCAGCGGCTCGAAGCGCACGCCCTTGGGCACCGCGGCGAGGATGCGCTCGCGGTAGGCCTGCGCCAGCGCCGCGGTGGTCACCGGCGGCCGCAGGTTGGGCATGATCAGCGCGCGGGCGAACTGGGCCGCCGAATGCGGCACGACGGAAGCCATGGCCGCCCCGTCCCGCACGTGCAGGTGCCAGTCGTCGGGGCGGGTGATGGTGAGTTGCATAGGTGCTAGGTGCTAGGTGCTGGGGACTAGGGGAATACCGATGGTAGCGCGCGCTGCCCGGACTCCTTCCCTAGCCCCTAGAACCTAGCACCTAGCCCCTGCTTCTCAATGCGACAGGATCTTGTTCAGGAAGTCCTTGGTCCGCGGCTGCCGGGCCTCGGGATTGCCGAAGAACTCTTCCTTGCTGCAGTCTTCCAGGATGCGGCCGCCGACGTCGATGAAGATCACGCGGTTGGCGACCTTGCGCGCGAAGCCCATCTCGTGCGTGACCACCATCATGGTCATGCCTTCCTTGGCCAGCGTCACCATCACATCCAGCACTTCGCCCACCATCTCGGGGTCGAGCGCCGAAGTCGGCTCGTCGAACAGCATCACGATCGGGTCCATCGACAGCGCGCGGGCGATCGCCACGCGCTGCTGCTGGCCGCCGGACAGCTGGCCGGGGTACTTGTCCTTGTGCGCCATCAGGCCCACGCGGTCCAGCACCTTCAGGCCGCGGGCCTTGGCTTCGTCCAGCGAGCGGCCCAGCACCTTGACCTGCGCGATGGTCAGGTTCTCGGTCACCGACAGGTGCGGGAACAGCTCGAAGTGCTGGAACACCATGCCTACGCGGCTGCGCAGCTTGGGCAGGTCGGTTTCCTTGGCGTTGACCTGCACGCCGTCGACGAAGATCTCGCCCTTCTGGATCGGCTCCAGCGCGTTGACGGTCTTGATCAGCGTGGACTTGCCCGAACCGGAGGGGCCGCACACCACGACCACGTCCTTCTGCTGGATCTGCACGCTGCAGTCCTGCAGCACTTGCACCGGACCGTACCACTTGGACACGTTGCGGATGTCGATCATCGGTTTGTCGCTCATGGCGGGTCCTTATCGAATGATGGCGATCTTCGCCTGCAGCCGCTTCACCAGCCAGGACAGCGTGAAGCAGATCGCGAAGTAGACGACGGCGGCGAGGATGTAGGCCTCGCGCGGATGGCTCAGGTTGTTGCCCGCTACGGTGAAGCCGTGCAGCAGGTCGCCTGCCGTGATGATGTAGACCAGCGAGGTGTCCTGGAACAGGATGATGGTCTGCGTCAGGAACACCGGCGTCATGTTGCGGAAGGCCTGCGGCAGGATCACCAGCCGCATGTTCTGCCCGTAGGTCATGCCCAGCGCCTGGCCGGCGTAGACCTGGCCGCGCGCGATCGACTGGATGCCGGCGCGCACGATCTCGGAGAAGTACGCCGCCTCGAAGGCGATGAAGGTGATCACCGCGGTCATCTCGGCGCCGATCGGCCGGCCGATGATGAAGGGCACCAGCAGGAAGAACCACAGCAGCACCATCAGCAGCGGGATCGAGCGCATGCCGTTGACGTACACCGTGGCCGGCCACACCAGGAAGGGCTTGCCGGACAGGCGCATCAGCGCCAGCACGGTGCCGAACAGCGTGCCGCCCAGGGTGGCCACCGCCGTCAGCGCCAGGCTGAAGTACAGGCCCTTGAGAATGTAGGCGCGGAAGACCTCGCCCGTGAAGACGGAAAAGTCGAGGGCGGCCATATCAGGCTCCGCCCGGCCGCCCGAAGGAGCCTGAAGCCCCCTCGGGGGGCAGCGCATTACACGAAGTGAAAAGCGTGGGGGTCATATCAGTGTCCGCCTCCGCCGGTGCTGGCCACGAAGCCCGGCACCCGCACCCGCTTTTCGATGAACGCCATGATGCGGTTGATGGCGAAGGCGGAGATGATGTAGAGCGCCGTCACCGCCATGTAGATCTCGATGCCGCGGGAGGTTTCCTCCCCGGCCTGCTGCGCGAAGAAGGTGAGCTCGGTCACCGACACGGCGTAGGCGACGGAAGAATTCTTGAAGATGTTCATGCACTCGCTGGTGAGCGGCGGCATGATGATGCGGTAGGCCATCGGCAGCAGCACGTAGCGGTAGTACTGCGGCGTGGTGAAGCCCATCGCCATGGCGGCGTAGCGCTGGCCGCGCGGCAGCGCCTGCACGCCGGCGCGCACCTGCTCCGCGATGCGCGCGGAGGTGAAGAGGCCCAGGCCCATGACCACCAGCACCAGCTTGGGCATGTTGGCGAAAGCCGGGATCAGCACCGGCATCACGTGGTACCAGAGGAAGATCTGCACCAGCAGCGGGATGTTGCGGAACAGCTCGACCCACCAGTTGCCGATGCGCGTGAGCACCGGGCTGTCGGGCAGCGTGCGGATGATGCCGATCAGCGACCCGACGACCAGGGCCACCAGCAGCGAGAGCGCCGCGACCAGCACGGTCTGGCCCCACGCCGAAATCAGCCAGTCGAGGTAGGTCTGCGTGCCGTTGGCGCCGCCCGAGCCGAAGCAGCCCTTGACCGGCGTCTTGTCGATCGTGTCCAGGCAGAACACCTGCCACTCCAGCGCCATGCCGCCTCCTCGTTCTTCTTTGCTGTTGCAGCCGGCCGCGCGCGAGCGCGGCCGGTGCGGGGCTTCTTACTTGTTGAACTCTTCCGCCGGGGCGTCGGAAGGCTTCTTCACCAGGTCCGACATGATCTTGCCCATGGGCAGGTTCACGCTGGTGTCCTTCGGGGGGATCGGCTTCATGAACCACTTGGTGTACAGCAGGTTCAGCTCGCCGTCCTTCATGGCACCGCGGATGTAGTCGTCCACGGCCTTCTTGAACTTCGGGTCGTCCTTGCGGACCATGATGGCGATCGGTTCGACGTTCAGGGTCTCGCCGACGATATGGAAGTCCTTGGGCGACTTGGAGCTGGCGATCAGGCCGGCCAGGATGTTGTCGTCCATCACGAAGGCGTCGGCGCGGCCGGACTCGAGCAGCAGGAAGCTGTCGGCGTGGTCCTTGCCGTAGACCTCGTTGAACTGGATGCCCTGGGCGCGCTTGTTCTTGCGCAGCAGCGCCACCGAGGTGGTGCCGGTGGTGGTGGCCACGTTCTTGCCGTTCAGGTCGGCGACCGACTTGATCTTGGAGCTGGTCTTGACCGCGGTGCGCACTTCCGTGACGTAGGTGGTCAGCGCGAAGGCCACGTCCTTCTGGCGGGTGGCGTTGTTGGTGGTCGAGCCGCACTCGATGTCGACGGTGCCGTTCTGCACCAGGGGAATGCGGTTGGCGGAGGTGACCGGCACGTATTCGACCGGGACGCCCGGCAGCACGGCCTTCAGGATGCGCTGGCAGAGTTCGACGTGGTAGCCGGTGAACTGGTTGTTGCCCAGCGTGTACGACAGGGGCGCGGACGATTCACGCACGCCCATCACCACCTTGCCGGCGGACTTGGCCTTGGCGAGGGTGTCGTTGGCCTGGGCCAGGGCGCCGGTGGCGGCGACGGCAGCGATGGCGAACGCCAACAGTTGCTTCTTCATTCAAATCTCCTTGTGATGCGTCTCAAAACGCGAAAGCGATGCGATTCTAGGCTGAGCCCCGCCAAAAGCACCCGAAAGCAGGGTTTATGCCCGGTCGCCCGCCAGGAACTGCCAGAGGGCCTGCGCCGTGCCCTTGGGCGCCTCGCGCGCCCCGGGTTTTTCGCGGTAGGCGCGCAGCTCCATGGTCACCGTGAGGCCCGGCAGTTCCGGGCCGGCGGCGTTCACCAGCCGGCGCGCCCGCAGCTCCTTCTTCACCGCGCTGTGCGGCAGGAAGGCGATGCCCAGGCCCTCCAGCGCCATCACCTTCAGGCCTTCGGCCATGTCGGTTTCATAGACGCGGTCGAGGTGGATGGCGGTGCCAGCCTGTTTCACGGCGAGGTCCGCCACGCGTCCCAGGTAGGCCCCGGGCGCGTAGCCGAGGTAAGGCAGCGGATGGCCCTGCCGCCCAGGCAGCTTGAAGAGGGGCTGGCCCTCGGCGTCGGGCTTGCAGTACGGCGCCAGCGATTCCTCGCCCAGCGTCAGCATCTCGTAGCGCACCGGGTCCAGCTGCAATGGCTGCGAATCGTGGTGGTAGGCGATCAGCACGTCGCAGCTGCCTTCCACCAGCCGCATGGCGGCGTCGTGCACGTTCAGCGCGATCAGGCGGCTCTTGATGGGGCCGAACTTCTCGCGCAGGCTGGAGACCCAGGCCGGAAAGAAGGTGAAGGCCAGCGTGTGCGGCACGGCGAACTCGATCACGTCCTGCCCGGCGGCCGCGTGCCCGCGCAGCATGGCGCGCGTGCTTTGCAGCGCCTGCAGCATCTCCAGCGATTGCGCGTACAGGGTCTCACCCGCCGGCGTCAGGCGCGTCGGGTAGGAGCTGCGGTCCACGAGGTCCGTGCCGGCCCAGGCTTCCAGCGCCTGGATGCGGCGCGAAAAGGCAGGCTGCGTCACGTGGCGCAGCTGCGCCGAGCGGCTGAAGCTGCGCGTCTCGGCCAGGCTGACGAAATCTTCCAGCCACTTGGTTTCCATGGCGGCGATTATCGCGGGGGCCGCACCCCGGGTATGCCCTAGCGAAGAGGGGTGCGCGCCAGGCGCTTGGCGTTGGCCGTCGCCTTGCGGTGCACCGGCGCCAATGCCTGCGACAAGATGTGATTGGTGTCGATCGAAGGCATGCGGGCGCCCTGCAGCGCGGCCAGCCAGGCCTTCTGCCACATCTGCGCCATCGCCCAGCCCATGCCGAACCACGACTGCCAGAAGGCGACGAGCTTTTCCTGGCCCATGCCTTGGAACTCCTTGCGGTCGCGGGCGCTGAGCGTCGGGCCGGCCAGCGCCATGCGCGTGAGGCGGTGGGCCACCACCTGCGGTACGGCCAGGGCCAGTTCGCCGGCCTGGCGCGAAAGGTGGGCGGAGGAGCGGCGGCGTGTGTTCATGGGCCCATTCTGCGCAGCGGCCGCGCCGCGGCGCTGTCGGCCAAAGCCTCAGAACTCGACCAGATACGCCGACACGCCGGCCCCATCGATGCGCAGTTCGCCCGCCGAAATCGGCAGCTGGAAGCGCCGCGGCCCCGCGCTGCCCGGGTTGACGTGCAGCACGCCCTGGCGTTGCTCGATCCGCGGCTTGTGCGAATGGCCGCAGACCAGCACCTGGATGCCGGCGCCCGGGGGGTCGAGATCGAGGTCGGCCACGTCGTGCAGCATGTGCACCCACACGTCCTCGAAGCGCACGATCTCGCTGGCCGCGAGCCGGTCGGCCCAGCCGCCGCGATCGTTGTTGCCGCGCACGGCGGTCACAGGCGCGAGGGCGCCGAGCTGCTCGAGGACGTCGGCCGTGCAGATGTCGCCGGCGTGCAGGATGTGGTCGCTGCCGCGCAGGAAGTCCAGGACTTCGGGGCGCAGCAGGCCGTGGGTGTCGGAAATCAGGCCGATGCGGAGCATGCCCGCATCATGAAAGAACCCGGCCCTCCTTGGGGAAGACGCCGGATTTCAATTGCTCGTCGGTGAGGTTGGGGCCTTGCCAGACCACCGCCTGCGAGGCGCCGGCGCCCTTGGCCAGCTCCTGGAAGCCGCGGATCTCCAGCTGGGTGAAGCCGCCGGCCGGGTCGTCCTGCAGGTGCATCACCACGCGGGGCCCGCCGAACAGCGAGCGGCTGCCCTTCACTTGCGCCATCAGGGTGCGCAGCAGCAGCTCGGCGGCGCCGAAGTCCGCCAGCAGCGTGCGCGGATGCGCAAACGGATTGAGCACCTGCACGTTGCGCGACTCCTGCTTGCGCGCCTTGGCCCCGACGGCCACCACCTTGGGCTTGCGGCCCTTGGCCAGCGCGATTTCCGGCGAGGTCGTGACCGATTCGCCCGACTTCGCGTTGCGCAAGGTCAGGCGATGCGGGGAAACCTGGACGTAGATCAGCGTGGCCATGGGACTCAGAGCGGGGGGACGGAAGCGGCGGCGAAGGCCTCCACGGCGCAGGCGACAAGCGCGAGCGCTCCGAACGAACGGATCTGCATGGGGGCCCTCCTTGAATTTGGCAATGCACGGCTCTTGCGGCCGCGCCAGCACTATAGCGGGGGCGAGGTCCGCCCCGCCAGTCCCCTTACGGCTTGGCCGGCGCCACGGGGTTGCCGCGGTCGAACACGATGCGCCACTGCCCCGGGGCTTCCAGCCGCCAGATGGAGGTAAAGCGGGCGAAGATCACGCCTTCGGGGTTCTTCACGGGACCGGAACTGAGCGCCAGGGTCCCTGAATCCAGGACTTCCACCTCGTCCGGCTCCCACGAAAAAGGCGCCTGCGGAGTGTTGTAGAAACGCTGCCAGAACGCCGTCACCGCCGCCTTGCCCCGCAGCGGCGTGGGGCCGCTGAAGAACACCGCCTCCTCCGACAGGAAGCTGGAGAAAGCCTGCAGGTTGCGGTCGGCCATCGTGCGGGCAAAGGCGCGCTCGGTCGCCATCACCTGCTCGCGCGCCGCGGCGATGTCGGCCTTGCCGGCAGCGCCGGGCGCGCCGGGCATCATGCTGCAGCCGGCCAGGGCCAGCGTCGCGGCCAGCATGGGGACTAGTTTCATCGTCGTTCCTCGGTCAGAGCAGGCGGGTCATGAAGAAGCTGTGCGGGTCCTCGCGGTAGTCGCCGAAGGGCGGGCACTCGACGAAGCCGGCGCTCGCGTACAGCCGGCGCGCCGGCACGAAGCCCGGCTCGGCGCCGGTCTCCAGGCTCAGGCGTTCGTAGTTGCGCTTGCGCGCCTCGGCGAGGATGTGTTCCAGCATCGCCCGGCCCGCGCCGCGCCGGCGCGCGGCCTGCGGCGTGCGCATCGACTTGATCTCGCCGTGCCGCGGCGACAGCTCCCGCAGCGCCCCGCAGGCCAGCAGCTCGCCCTCGTCCGACCAGGCGGTCCAGAAGGTGATGTCGGGCCGGCGCAGCTTCTCCAGGTCGAGGGCGTGCACGCTTTCGGGCGGCGAAAGCTCGTGCATGTTGCGCAGGTGCTCTTCGAGCAGGGCCTGGATCTCGGGCCCGGTGAGGTCGTCGCGGCGGATCTGCATGGTGCTGCTGGCGGGATGGGACCGGCATTGTGCCGCAGCCCCATGGGACCTTCGTCCAATTGGTGCGGCTGCGCCCGGGGAAGAGCATCGCTGCATGAAGGAAGACCCGGGAAAGGACGTGGACCTGCACGCGGTGATGGTGGCAGCGCTGCAGGCCCTGGCCGGCGAGGCGAAGCGGCGCCGCTCCGAACTGATCCTGCAGGCGCAGGCACTGCACTGCAGCGTGCACGGGAACCGGCACGAGCTGCAGCAGATGCTGCTGAACCTGCTGCTCGACGCGATGGCCTCCATGGAAGCCACGCACTTCGCATGGCGCCGCGTGCTGGTGGCAACCCGCGACGACGACGAGGGGCACGTGGTGCTGGTGTTGAAGGACCGCGGCTGGCCTTTGCCGGCCGCGCGCCTGGCGGCCGCGCGCGCCACCACGCTCGCGCATGGCGGCACGCTGCAGGTCAGCCCGCGTCCGGGCGGCGGCAACGTCTGCACCGTCACCCTGCCCTGCAGCTCCGCCCACGCCGCCGTCCTGCCGGTGCTGGCGGTCGGACCGGCTGCGACCCCAGCTGCGGCGCGCTGGGTCGAACTGGCCTGATCCGGGCCGTGCCTAGCGCCGGGCCAGGTGCAGGCGCACCACCGGCCGCGCCGGCTTGCGCCGTGCCACTTCGTCGAAGCCGGCCTCGTCGAACATCGCCAAGGAGCCGAACCAGGGCGCGTGCGGCGGCGACGGCTGCTCCTTGTCGACCGGATACGCCTCGAGCACGCGGACGCCCCGCCTGCGCGCATAGGCCACGGCGCCGGCGACCAGCTCGCGCGCGACGCCCTGCCCGCGGAATTCGGACGGCACCACGAGGCAGACGATGGACCACACCGGCGTGGCGTCCACCGGCTTCATGGTCGGCGAGTTGGCCAGCTTGGCGTAGTCCTCCCGCGGGCCGAGCGAGATCCATCCCACCGCCTGCTTCCCACGGTAGCCGATGAGCCCCGGCGGAGGATCGCGCTGCGCCAGCTCGTGCAGCGCCGCCTTGGCGCGCGCCGGCTGCCCGTCGCCCGGCCGCGTGAACCCGGTCTCCTTGCCGCGCACCCGGTAATACATGCACCAGCAACGGCGTGCTTCGGAACAACCGCGTGCCGCGAACAGCGCCTCCAGGTCCGGCCAGCGTTCAGGCGTGAGGGGATGCAGCGTGAGCTTCGTCATGATGGCAATGGCTGCCCAGGAAGTCCGCGACCAGCCGCCCCGCGAGCTCGGCGCCGGCTTCGCCACCCAGGTCGTGGCCGCCGGCAATGACATCGACGCGCACCGCGCCCGGCGCGCGCGCGGCAAACCGGTAGAGCGCGGCGGGTTCGCACAGGCGGTCTTCCGCGCCGGAGAGGAAGAGCAAGGGCCGCCGTTCCGCATCGATGCCTGGATACGGTCCGTCGGCGTCCCCATCGGGCGGCGTGCAGATCGGCGTCAGCAGCACGGCGCCGCGCAGCGCGGGCTCATCGGCGAGCAACTGCCAGGCCATCACGGAACCCAGCGACTTGCCCCCGATCCAGATGTTGCGGACATCCACGCGCGGGTCGCTGCGCAGCATGGCCAGCATCGCCCGCAGGTCGGCCGCTTCCGCGCCGGGCGCCGTCCAGTCGAAGCGGAACACGGCGATGCCGCGCGGCACGACGTGCTGCGCAAGCTGCACCGGAATCGGCCGGTGCATGCGGTAGGACTGGCCGGGCGCGAACAGCAAGGCCGGCACCGGTGCGTCGCCGGCGGGGAAGTCGGCGAGGTGGTTCGGAACGGTCACGCCTGCAAGCGCGAACGCAGGTCCTCGTACTCGTAGCTCGTGATCTCGTAGGGGTTGCCGTCCGGATCGACGAAGTACAGCGACCAGGAAACCTCGTGGTCTTCCGCCTGCATAGGCCGGCCCAGCGCCTGCGCCAGGTGCGTGCGCCAGGCCAGGAAGTCGGGGGCCGTCACCCGCATGGCGATCGTGGTGCGGCTCGGTTGCGCCGGCCTTTCGAACAGCGCCAGGTGGATCGTGCCGCCGGCGTTGCGCAGCGTCAGCGGCCCGTGGTCCGCCGTCCAGCGTTCCAGCTCCGGGACCCGCGTGAACCCCAGCACCTCGCGGTACCAGCGCTCGGCCTTCGGGCGATCGGTCACGTGGATGTGGATGTGGTCGACGGCTTGCAGGGCCGGTGGCGTGGATGCGGGATTCATCGTTTTGTCGGGCTCCGAGGGATTCAAGGCCAATGCCGGGCAAACACGGGTTGCACGCGCGCGTGCGCCTCGATGGCCGCGAGCGCGGCCGCGCACGCAGGCCGGCTCTGCTGCAGGTGCTTGCGCGCGCCCGACCACTTGGACACCACGGCGGCCAGCAGCTCCAGGCCGCCGGGCTGCGCCGGGTTGAGCGCGAACGTGTCGGCGAAGATGTCCCAGTGCTGGTACAGCCGCTGCCGCGTGCCGGCGCGCAGGTTGTCCTTGGCCGCATCGGAAGCGTCGGCCAGCCAGCGCTCCGGGTAGTCGGAGATGCTGATCGCCGAATAGCAGTTGGCGGCGATGTAGACCAGCCCGCGCATGGCGACGGCGCGCGCGGAGGCCTCGGCAGGCAAGAGCCACGAGGCGGGATGCACCAGTCCCAGGTGGATCAGGATCGCCGCGCTCTCGGTCATGACGGTTCCGTCGGGCAGCACCAGCGTGGGGATCTGCTTCAACGGATTGGCGCGCTCGAGTTGCGCGATGTCGCTGCCGCTTTCCCACGAAGCGGCAGTCACCAGGCGATAAGGCTGGCCCGTGAGTTCCAGCGCGCCTTCGACGGCGGCCGAGCCGGAGCCCTTGATTCCGAACAGGGTGTACATCGCCCGGATGTTAGCGCCGCTGCGATGCCTGCCAGGCCTGGATCCGCGGCAGCAAGGCGGCGCGGCGCGCCAGGGCGTCCCTGGTCCAGACCTCTTCGCGCTCGTAGTACACCTCGAAGGCCGGCGTCCCGGGCGGCAGCAGCACCCAGGGCTGCTTGCTCGCGGTGAAGATGTGCACGTCGGGCGGCAACAGGTCCGGCTGGTCGAGCGTGCCGACGCGGACGAACTTGGTGAACGGCCCCGAACCCGCATAGTGGCTCCACACGGCCACGCGGCAATGCGGGCAGCGTGCGATCTGCTGCCCCTTGCCGCTTTCCGAAGGCGTGTCCACGATCTCCGGCGGCTCGCCGAGATTGGCGACACGGTCGGATTCGATCATCGCGTTCAAGGCGAAGGACGCGCCCGACTCGCGCTGGCACCAGCGGCAGTGGCAGCAGTGCACCACCAGCGGAGGCGTCTCCATGCGATAGCGCACGGCGCGGCAGTCGCAGCCGCCTTCGGTGGGAAAGACGAGGGGTTCGTTCATTTCGACTGCGTTCCCAGGTAGTGGGCCGCGGCCATCACGATGGGCAGCAAGAGCTCCGGCACCAGGTAACCGATCCACAAGGCCTTGGGCTCCGGCAGGCCGACGATGGACATGGACACCACGCGTCCCAGGCCGGCCATGAAGACCGCGAGGGCGATCAGGTAAACCAGCGTGCCCTGCTGCCGCACGGTGATGGCGGACCACAGGCAGATGAGGCCGGTGCCGAAGTAGATGCCCGCGAGGAAGCGATGCACGTTGTCCAGGCGCGGGGTGGTGTCGGGCTGCCCGAGCACGAACTGCAGGGTGCCGCCCAGGAGCGCGATGGCCGTGAACAGGAACAGGCAGATCCGCACGACCAGCTGGCTCGCGGAAAGCGGCATTTCGACCGGCATGGGATCCCCTCGTTGTCTATTCGTCCAGCAAGCCGCCCTTGTAGAAGCTCCAGGCCGTCCCGTCGTGCAGGTAGAAGAAGCCGTCGCCGCAGGCGTCCTTGCCGGGATAGTAGTCACGATAGGCCTTGGGCACCAGCTTTTCCAGCTGGTCGTCCGTGAGCTCTTCGAACTCCTCGGGCGTGATCGCCATGCCCGCGCGCAGCCGCCTGTCCATGCCGTCCCCTATTCGCTGATTTCGGGTTCGACCACGCGGGCCAGCTGCAGCAGCGACTCCTGCCAGCCCAGGTAGCACATCTCGGCGGGGATCACGGAGGGGATGTTCTCCTGCACCACGTTCATCTCGGTGCCGCAGGACACCTGCGTGAGCGTGACGGTGGTGACCATCTCGCCGGGCAGGTTCGGATCGTCGAACTTGCTCGTGTAGCGCAGCTTCGCGCCCGGCTGGAGCTCCAGGTACTTGCCGCCGAAGGAATGGCTCTGGCCGTTGCCGAAGTTGGTGAAGGACATGCGCCAGCTGCCGCCCACCTTGGCGTCCATCTGCTGGACCTGGCCGGTGAAGCCGTAGGGCGGCAGCCACTTGCACATGGCCGCCGGGTCGAGGAAGGCGCGATAGATGCGCTCGGGCGGCGCGCGCAGGACGCGGTGCAGGCGGACGGTGTTGCTCATGCTTGGCTCCATGGGGAAGAGGACGACCCTCTGCTGCTACGACGAACGGGCGGGCCGGAAATCGACATGCTCAGGAATCGCTTCCTGGCCGCGCATCCTGCTGGCCGCCGGCCTTGGGCGGCGCTGGCCGGTGCTCGGCCGACTCGCGCGCCGTCCGCATCTCGATGGTCTGGGCGCGCTCCTTGGCGATGGCGTCCTCGACCCGTTCCACGAGCAGCACGAAAGCCGCCTGCTCGGGCTGGTCGCGATAGACGCCGCCGCGGGCCTGGTACAGGCAGGCTTCCTGCCGCAGGAAAGACTTCATCAGGTCGTAGTTCTTCCAGTGCTCGCGCAGGTGGAAGATGCCTTCGAGCGACACCAGGATGGTCACCAGCAGGCTGAGCAGCGTGGGCACGATGGACGGCACGTCCTTCACGTTGATCAGCACGGGCACGGTCGCCGCGAAGATCGCCGCCAGCGACGCGGTGCCCAGGTAGCCCCAGCGGTAGCGGTCCCCCTTGCGGGTGTAGGCGTCGGTCTTGAAGTCGACGCGCGTCTTCAGGTAGTCGTCCGGCGTTCGCGCCGAGTAAGGGGATGCTGCGGACATGGTGGCCTCCCTGCCGTTGCGCGGAGGATTGTGCCCGCGGGGGAGGGTTTGGCAAGCCCTCCCCGGCGCACTCAATGCAGGGTAACGACGATGGGCGCGCCGCGGGTGATGATCATCGTGTGCTCGTACTGCGCCGACAGGTTGCCCGCGGCGCCGGCCAGCGTCCAGCCGTCGGCCGTCTCGGTGACGATCCGGCTGCGCGTGGAGAGGAAGGGTTCGATCGTGATGACCATCCCTTCCTTCAGCGTGCGCATGTCCGCCGGATCGAAGTAGCCGGCGATGTGCTCCGGCTCCTCGTGCAACGCACGGCCGACGCCATGGCTGCCGAGGTTCTCGATCACCTTGAAGCCGTAGGCCTTGGCCGTGCGCTCGATGGCGGCGCCTATGCCGCTGATCGGCTGCCCCGCGCGCGCATGCTTCATCGCCGCTTCCAGCGCCGTGCGGGTGGCGTGGCACAGGCGCGTCTTCAGCGGATTGGTGGGCGGCACCACCACCGTGCCGCCGGTATCGGCGAAGTAGCCGTCGAGCTCCGCCGACACGTCGACGTTCAGCACGTCGCCGGCGCGGATCACGCGGTCGCCGGGGATGCCGTGCGCGGCTTCCTCGTTGATGCTGATGCAGGTGGCGCCGGGGAAGTCGTAGGTGAGCCGGGGCGCCGAGCGCGCGCCGTGTTCGGCGAGCCAGCGTTCGCCGAACGCGTCGAGCTCGCGGGTGGTCATGCCGGGTTCGGCCGCGTCCAGCATCTGCTGGAGCACCAGCGACACGATGCGGCCGATGCGCTGGAGGCCGACGACGTCGTCCTGGGTTTCGATGGTCATGCCGGATTATCCCGGTTCGTGGCAGACCAGTTCGACGTTGTGGCCGTCCGGGTCCAGCACGAAAGCCGCGTAGTAGTTGGCGTGGTACTGCGGACGCAGCCCCGGGGCGCCGTTGTCCTTGCCGCCCGCCGCCAGGGCCGCGCGATGGAAGTCCCGCACCTGCTGGCGGGTTGCCGCGCGGAACGCGATGTGCAGGTGCGCCGGCTTCTCCTGCGTGGGGCCGAGGCACAGCGAGGTCTTGCCGTCCGCGCTCATCTCGACGCCCAGGGCGTTCTCCTGCACCAGCTCGATGCCGAGCGGCTGCAGGGCCTGCAGATAGAAGGCCTTGCTGGCCTGGTAGTCGCGGACACCGAAGAAGACGTGGTCGAACATGGATCTACTGGCGGCCCTTCAGGGCCTTGGCGCGTTGCTCGGGCGTGAGATGGTAGAACATGCGGCACACGGCCTTCGCGTGTTCGTCGTGCACGCTGTAGGGCCACGCGCATTCGGGCGTGATCTCCACCGCCTCCTGGGGCGCGCCGGCCGGCTCGACGGCGCGGAAGCCGGAACCGGCAAAGCCGCCGAGAAGCACGGCCCAGAACGCCGCCGCCACGATGGTGAGCAGCGCCAGGGAACCCACCACGATCCACTTGGCGACGGCGTAGATGCGGGGGAAGCCTTCCGGGGCAGGCGGGTCGGCGGCGTCGGGCATGCGATCCGTCAGGGCGGGGGCGCGTCGTGGCAGGCGACGCAGATCTTGTTGCCTTCGGTGTCGCGGAAATAAGCGCCGTAGTAATTGGCGTGGTACTCGGGCCGCAGCCCCGGCGCCCCTTCCGACACGCCGCCGCTGGCCAGTGCCACCCGGTAGGCCTCGTCGACCGTGGCCCGGCTCGCAGCCAGGAAGGCCACCATCTGCCCGTTGCCGGCCGCGTGGGCAAGCTGGTCGAACGGCTTGCCGATCAGGAACAGCGGCCTGGGGCCGGGATGCGACTGCCAGCCGGCCCACGGACGTTCCCGATTGCAGAAGCGCTCCTGCACGCCCAGCACGGGCATCAACGCGCGGTAGAAAGCCAGCGCCCGGTCGAATTCGGCGACGCCGAGGAAGACATGCGAGAACAAGGTCGGTGCTCCGGGTTCAATCCAGGTACTGCCAGGTGTCGGCTCCGTCGAGGCGCCGCACGCGCACCGACTCCAGCAGCTTGGGATCGAAGTTGCGCAGGTTCACGCCATGGCGTGCGCCGGGCTTGGCATCGAGCGGCTCCCAGTGCGTGGTGCAGCCGCAGGTCGCGCAGCGCAGCGTCCTCAGCGTCCGGTCGCCGTGGATGTACTCCTGCGTGTGCTCCGGATGGCCGGTGACCCGCACGGTCCCGAACGCGTAGTAGGCCCACACGCCGGCGAGGCGCCTGCAGATGGAACAGTTGCAGCTGGTGGCCGTCTCCGGGGCGGAGGGCAGCTCGATGGTAATGGCGCCGCAGTGGCAGCTTCCGGTCAGCATGGTGCGTCTCCAGGTGTTTGCTGCTGCAGGCTCGATCCCCGGGGGCATCGGAGTCGTCCGCATGGAAGGTCGGTCACACGCGATCCCTTCCTGTCAGCGTGGCGCTTGCGGCCAGTGCTGGCCAGCTGCGAATGGAAAGTAGAGCTCGCCCGATTCCTGCGCCTGGCAGTAGTTCAGGCCGAGCCCCGACATGATCGCCCGGATTGCCGGCGGGCCGGAATAGACATCGATCTCCAGCAGGATCTCGTCCGCACCGCCGAACAGCGTCACTTCGAAGGCGTGCTCTTCCCCATCGAAAGCGCCGGACGCAAACAGCCGCTCGCTCGATTCCTCCCAGCGCAGCCCGGGAAGGATGCCTTCGAGCGCAGCCCTGACCTGGTTTCGAGTGCCCAAGGGCTCGCGATGCTCCCGTTCCCACGTGTGCATGGAACCGAGTCCTTCTGCAGCGCGGAAGAGAGCGAGGCGGAACGGCATGTCCTTGCCTGCTGGTCCGCTTCAGAAGACACCGGACTTGAAGAGTTCGCCATTGGCCTCCAGCAGGCGCCAGGCGTTGCCCTCCCTGTACAAGGTGCGCCCGGTATCGGGGTAGTGGCAGACGTCCTGGCTCACGCGCGTCCCGACGATCAGGTACGAACAGGGCTGGTTCGACTGGTTGGACACGAAGTGGGCAGTCGGCACACCCGCGGGCCAGCAGGCCGCATCGCCGGCGTGCAGGACCTGCGCTTCGGTGCCTTCCGTGACCGTCACCTCACCGGACAGGACGTACAGGAACTCGTCCTCGTTCTCGTGCCAGTGCCTGTTGGAAGACCGTGCGCCGGGCTGCAGGGTCTGCACGTTTGCGCCGTACTGCGAAATCCCTCCGGCTTGCGCCAGCCGCACCGTATCGGTGACGCCGAAGGTCTCGCGTTCGGTTCGTTCTGCCTGCGCCTGGTTCTTCCTGATGATCATCTTGCTTCCGGAGTTCGTCGTTCGATCGGGCCTACAAGGCCGCGGGGTTGCGTTGCCAAACCGCCCACGTGAGCGCGGTGGCCAAAGTGACCCACGCGAGATAAGGGACCAGCAGCATGCCAGCCAGCCGGCTGATGCGCCAGAACACCACCAGGGTGGCCGCGATCAGCGCCAGGAGAACCAGCACGTCCGCGAACGCGAGCGCCCCGTTGCGCCAACCGAAGAACAGCCAGGACCAGAGCGCATTGGCACACAACTGGCAAAAGAACAGGACGAGTGCGAGGCGCAGGCGCTTGGCGCCTTGGTTGCGCCAGACCAGCCAGGCGGCCAATCCCATGAGCAGGTAGAGCACGGACCAGACGGGGCCGAAGGCCGACGCAGGCGGCGCCCAGTCCGGGCGAACCAGCTGGGCGTAGAACGCGCCGGCGTCGACCGATGCGACCGCGCCCACGGCAGCTACCGCGAAGACGATCGCGAGCCAGGCGATGAGGCCGACGATCTGCGCAAGAGGCGATCGTTGGACGGATGGACCTTTCATGCCGCACTGCCTTTGACGAGTCCGAGAGCGCGGAGCTGCACCTGCAGTTCATCGACACTGCTCCATGGGAGGATCGGTGAGCTCGCCCGATCGTCGGGAGGATTGGCGGGAAGTTCGTCGGACCAGCCGCCGCAGCCCACCAGGGGAAGCAAGGGCCGCTTGTGCAGCCAGGCCAGGTGGACTTCGGACTTGGTCCCCGCGCGGCCGCCAATGACGATGCACGCATCGCCCGCCAGGGCCATCAAGAGATTGCGGGCGTCCCCCATGCCACAGGGAACGACCACCGTGGCGGGCCAATCCGCAGGCGGCATCTCGCCGGGCGGCACGATGCTCAGGACCAGTCCCCCCGCGCCAATGGCACGCTCCGCCGCCACCCGCGTCGCGGGACTGCCGCATCCGCTCACCACGGTGATGCCAAGCTCCGCCAGCATCTCCCCTGCTTCACCAGCGATGTCGTAGGCGCGTGAGCCGGGCTCGGCGCTGCCGAGGACACAGACCTGGAGCTTGCGGTGGGATGCGCCAGTGGTCACGCTGTTCGCCTGTCAGGCATCGACGCCACGCGCTTCGAACTCGATTCCGCCGATGTGCTTGAACAGGGCGTTGTAGATCGCGCATCCAATTGCGACGCTGACGTATCCCATGACCAGGTACAGGATGGGCATCGCCAGGAAGAACAGGACAGGCGGCCGGTTGTCCGCCGGCGCGGTTGCCATTGCGAGCAGCATGAAGGGCACCATGAACACCACCGCTCCCACGGTCATGAGGATGGCGAATACCTTGCCGTTCTGGTGCGGCGAAAACCGGGCGATCTGCTGCTTCATTCAAGGGCGCCTCCCCGCGCCGCCGATCATTCTCCCCGTTGGGCGACCAGGATTCCAAGCGGACTGTGGCTTTGACGCCTAACCGCCGGCGCCAGCGTTGGGGGCCCTCAGGCGGGGTACTCGAGACAGGATGCAGGAACGTGGTCAGTGAGCCAGACGCCATTGGGTGAAAGAAAGAACTTCACGCCCGAGCGCGCCATCCGTTCTGCATGAACGACGAGGACGACGGGTTTGCCGTGCCGACCCCCGACCTGCCGCGCAGTGTCTTCGTCCCGGGAGAGATGCACGTATTGCCGCTTGCCGCGAAGAAGACCGTGCTGGCGAATGCTCTCCAGGTTGGCCGCTGCGGTGCCGTGAAAGAGTCGCGGCGGCGGGTCAGCCTCGTCATACGAGATAGGCGTTTCGACCGAATGTCCCTGGTTCGCACGGATCAAGGTCCGGTCCTCGTTGAATGCGAACCTCTGCTTGTCGCTCGTCTGCACGATGCGATCGAGGAGCTCCCGGCCGATCGGCCGGCCGTGTCGTTCTGCGGCCGAAAGCAGTTCTTCCACGGCAACCCAACCCTCCGGGCGCAGTTGCAGCCCCAGGAGCTCCGGCTGGTGACGAAGCACCAGGCTCAGGAATTTGCTCGCGGTGGTCAACTCCTGGCGGGTCATGCGAACTCCTCGAGCCCGTGCGGCTCCGGGAAACCTTCCCGCACTTTTGCCTCGTAGGCCGCTTGCTCGAGCGCCAAGTCTCCGCTGACCTACCGCGCAGTCATGTCAGTTTGCCCAGGTTAACGACTGTGCATGCCTTCGGCCGCAGCAAGGCGTGCAGCCTGGAGCCTTTGTTGGGCGTTCAATTGTTTCCCAGGTGCCTCGCCTGCTGCCGACTTCTCAAGCCGCACCGGCCGCCCCCAGGAACTTGGGCACGCGCTCAGTCAGCAGGCTGACCAGCGCGGGCTCCATGAATTCATAGCGATCGGGCACATCGAGGCAGACGACACGCTGCCCGTTCAAACTCCGTTTGAACATCGCCGAAAGCTTTGTCCGGTGAGCCTTCTCCATGACGAAGATGATATCCGCCCACTCGACGAGGTCAGCTGTCAGCGGCGTCTCCGCGTCGGCGGCAAGTCCCGCAGAAGCGACCTCGACATTTTCCCACGTCGAGAACACCTGTTCCGCCGTGGGGCTGCGGAGCTTGTTGCGGCTACAGACGAACAACAGGCGCTTCATATGCAGTCCAACGACTGAGGTGGCGTGTCATCAGCGCGCATGGCTCAACACTCGACGCGCACCCGGGAGGCACCAAGGCTCGGTGTGCCCATGCGGCACCTTGACTGCATTGTGGCGCACCCATCTGACCACCTTGGAGTACCAGGCCGCAAAACGCTCTCTGTCGTACGAAGGCGGTCCAGAAATATCCTTCCGCCAGTAGAGTCGGCCTGCCACGTGAGGATCCGGTGCGCGCAGAGGGTGCCTTGAGTAACTCATGACAGGAGCTTGAGCGTCAATCAGGCGATAGTACGAGATGGCTTGCCCCGTGACTCGATCAGTGCTCATCACGTGCTCGAAAGCTGGCGTCCAGGGAAACGCCTTGTTGTGAAAGTAAAACGGCGAGGCGCTGGTGTCTGGGCTCAGCTCATCGACCTCCTTGGGCTCGGGCGACCAGGACCGGTAGACGGCAACATCCGCCGTTCCGCGCAGGAAGGCGAGAAAAACCTGCTCGTCATCCGCATTCAATGCAACAGCGGTTTGATGTCCCATGTGCGTGACGTTGGAAGATGCTTGGGGCACTTTCGATGCGCCACTGATTCGAACGACCAGTCAGAGCGCATGGGCCCGAACCTGAATGACGTTGCCTTCCGGGTCGTGTCCGTCGCAAACGTGCAGTCCTTGGAATCCCCACACCTTGTCCTCTGCGTCGAGGTTTCCACCCAGCTGCCTTGCCGCTGCACGCGCAGCGCTCAAGCTGCGGACGACGAACACCAATTTGATGGGGGTGTCTTCGCGCCGCTGAGGAGGAGTGGCGATCTGGATCTGGGCTGCGATATGAGGCGGGATGGCGAAGATGACCAGCTGGAACCCGGAAGCTTCCAGAACGACGTTGCCAGGTTCCGACTGAGTCTGCTGAAGTGCGGCCACGCCAGAATAGAACGCGGCCAGCCGCTGGACGTCGATGGCGTAGACAACAGCGCCGGCGGTCATTGGAGTAGGCATGGCGTTTCCTGTGCTCGAACTACCGAGTTGACCGGCACGCACTGGCCGGGATGCTAGACCTCAGGGGCATGGCAAACAGCTTCGATGTTATGTCCATCGGGACCTAGTACGAAGGCGCCGTAGTAGTTCGCGTGGTAGTGCGGTCGAAGCCCCGGCGGACCATTGTCCTTGCCGCCGGAGGCAAGCGCCGATGCGTAAAACTGGCGCACTTGCTCACGATTCGCAGCGGCAAACGCCACATGGATCGGGCCCGGACTTGGCCCGAACGAACCAAACCACAGTTGCCCCTCACCGACTTTGCCGATCATTGCCCATCCTTCTCCCTCTTGCGTGATAGTGAAGCCCAGCGGTGCGAGCGCCTGGGTGAAGAAGGCCTTGCTCGAGGGGAAGTCCGAGACGTTGAACCCAATGTGATCAATCACCATGAGATACCTCCACGCAGACGGCACCAGCGTAGCAGCAGATCCGCACAAAGGCGATTGCGGGAGGCCTGACGACTGAGGTGACCGGCACGCACCGTCCGCGCGCGCGAGGTCACGCACAGACCGGAACGCAACCAACTCCCGAGCGAAGCCGAACGACACATAGGCTGTCAACGCAATTGGGAAGCCAATGACCACCTGTCAGGCTGCATCTTCTACGCTCGCATAGACGCAGAGATCGCGCAACTTGCCGTCGGGACCCCGGCGATGGCTCCGCAGCGTGCCTTCGAGTTGAAATCTCACGGCCTCCGCCACGCGACGTGACCGCGCATTGGGTGCGTCGACGATCACCTCGAGACGCACAGCGCCCAACTCTTCCCGAGCGTACTGCGCGAGTCCTCGTACGGCTTCGGAGACATATCCCTTGCCCACGGAATCCGTGCGACACCAATAGCCGATTTCCAGCCGTGGAACCTGCCAGTCCGGTCGATGCAATCCACACGCGCCGACCAGCCGCTGGCTTTCCCTCTCGAACATGAGGAACGGGAAATCGGTTCGCGCGTGAAAGGCGGCGAACCCGGTACGACAGAACGATTCGGAGCTCTGGACCGAGGGTTCGTCAGCAGCCCAGGGAACCGCTGCCAGTGCTGCGCGGAGCTCTGGGAGAGACGACTTCACGGCTTCGTAGACGTGCACCCCATCGCCTGGCCTGGTAATGCGGCAAGCAAGCCGCGGTGTCTCGAACTCCATGGGAAGGTCACGCAGGAGCAGTTGTTCGCGCATTTTGATGCTGCCTAACGTTGAAGGAGAACGGCGCGCTGCCGGTGCGTGTCCGTGTCGACCGACTTGTCAGGCATCAGGCTTGAACGCACGCTTGAACGTAGCCAGTACGCCGTTCTTGTAGGTGCACTGACCACGCTTGCTGCCGACTTGACAAGCACCTTCGCCGTTTTGCTCCCCTTGGGAGAAGGGGCCTTCATACCAATCTCCGTTGGCCCATTCAATCCGACCTTGACCGCTACTGTAGCCCCTTGCGAACTGTCCTCGGTATGTGTACCTGCCGGGCGCGACGAATTCGCCCTTGCCTTGGAAGAGGCCGTTCTCGTACGAGCCCTCATAGTGCCTTCCGTCTGCGAAGTCTGTACGCCCTCTACCGTGGTACCTCCCGTCCTTCCAGGCTCCGCGATAGGTGAACTCGCCGGGCATGGTCAGGACACCTTGGCCGTCACGCCTGCCGAAGGCAAATTCTCCTACGTACCTGGAGCCGTCTCGCGAGGTGAGTTCACCCTTCCCGTGCTGCAGCCCATCACGCCACTCACCCGCGTAGTCCGGCCCAGTGCCAGCGCTCTTGAATGTGCCGTAGCCGTGATACTGGCCTTGCTTGAAGCTACCGGTGTACTTGTCGCCGTCTCTCCAAGTAATCTGCCCCTGGCCCTCGAACAGGCCTTGTTTGAAGCTACCGGCGTACTTCTGCCCGTCTCTCCATTTGATCTCGCCTTGGCCCTCGAACAGGCCGTTGGAGAAATAGCCTACGTATATCCCCGAATCCGGCAGCGCCGCCGTGCCATAGCCGTTCTGAGGCCACGTCGACGCTGCGAACGTTGGCACGGCGATGGGAAGACTGAGGAGCGACCAGACGACACAGCGGGCTACAGATCGACGAAATGGAGGATGCATAGCGGGGTTTCAGGAAGCCTAACGTTGGAGGTGATCGGCACGCTGCGGCAAGGCGCCGCGAGACGGATGCTCGCCCGCGCGGCTCGCGGCGCCTTGCCGCAGCGTATCCGTGTCGAACGACCTGTTAGCCGCGCCGCTCATTTGGACCCCTTCAGCACACCAGCAATTGCAGTGAGCAAGACAATGATCCCAAATAGGCGCTTGAGTCCGCGTTCGCTCATGACACGACCAGCAACGCATAAGAGCGTTCCAGCGGCCGCCATTCCTGCTGGAAGGACCCATACCTCCCGCAGTCGCTCGAGCCCCATATTCGCTGCCACATAGACCGCGATTGCAATGCAGACACTCCCAGAGACATACGCCACTTGTCTCAGGGATCGCCGGGAAAGGTGACTGGTTGGGATCATTAGCGGCTAACCTTGGAGTTGACCGGCACGCACCGGCAGCGCGCCGCAAGGTGCACGATCACCCGCGCGCCTTGCGGCGCGCAGCCGGTGCGTGTCCGAGTCGACCGACTTGTTAGGCATCATGCCCGCCCTCCTGAGCTAGAGCCGCACGAAGTTGCCGAATAGGTTCCGCCAGAAACGTCTGATCGATCTCCAATTCAAAGCTCAATCGGTTTCCATGCGTCGGATGAGACCAGGCTATTCCTTCCACGCAGATATGTCCAAGGCGATCGGGCGCCAGCTTCAACACGAACTGCTCGTCTCGGGGCTTGAGTTCCGCCGTCCCCAGCAGTGTTGCCTGCACTTTCTGCAACTGCCTTAAAAATCCGTTCAAGTCGTCCTTCTCCACAAACGCCGCGACCGCGCCCTTGAAGCCATCCACGGAGATCTCCACGCCAATCTGGCCGTACCCATCAAGGACGATAGCGCGCGGCACGGTGATTGCCACGTACTCGGAGTTGGTGCCGAAACGGATGGCTTCCATGAGGCCTAACGTCGGAGTTGACCGGCACGCACCGGCAGTGCGCCGCACGGCGTAGGCTTGTCCACACGCCTTGCGGCGCACTGCCGGTGCGTGTCCGTGTCGAACGAAATGTTAGACCTCACCCGCCCTCCAAGAGAAAGTTCCACCTCGAAGGCTGCCTTAGTTGGCCGTATCCTCGGGAGTGCATGAGGGCTCCATCTCGTAGTCCACATAGTAGTAGCCTTTCCAGATGCGCCTGGGGCCACGCCACACGGAAAGATGGACCGATTCGGAACCGTAGCACTCTCTAAACTCCAATCCCGGTGGCACTTCCCCGATGACAGCGGTTGATGCCCACCAATCATTCTGACCGGTAGGAATCTCGAGCTCATAAAAGTGCCCCGGCTCCAGTCTGGAGCCGCACGTGGAGGTCGGCTTGCGAACACGCGCGACAACGTATTCAGCTGGTCGCAGCTTCGCGATCGTGATGAGCTGACCAACTTGCACGGGCGACTGCAGCACTAGGCAAGGCTCGTTAGTAGCTGTCTGCGCAACCACACCGAACTTGGGGCCGTCGGCTACACCGGTCGCGGAGCCCGCCCCCATCGACAGCGACAACATCACGGCGACGGAAGCTTTGCTCATCGGCCAGCAGTGAGGTTTAACGTTGGAGGTGACCGGCACGCTGCGGCAAGGCGCCGCGAGACGTACGCTCACCTTCACGGCTCGCGGCGCCTTGCCGCAGCGTGTCCGAGTCGAC
>NZ_JAKLTM010000008.1 GCF_022012305.1 Ramlibacter paludis
GGTCGTTGCCAAGATCATGGAGTAAGGTTTTTCGGGATCCGGCATAATGCCGGGTTCCCCGAAAAGTCGCCGGAGGGGTATAGCTCAATTGGCAGAGCGTCGGTCTCCAAAACCGAAGGTTGTAGGTTCGATTCCTACTGCCCCTGCCACCTGAGTGGCGCCTGAAAACCAAGCCCGACCCGCGTGTCGGGCTTCACTGTCTTGAGAAATGGCAACCACGCAAGTTGAAACCGTCACCACCGGCGCCGACAAGGCCAAGGTGGCAGCAGCGATCGCGCTGGTGATCGCCGCGCTGGTCGGCTTCTACCTCCTGGGCAAGCAGGGCCAGGTCGCCCAGTGGGGCGCCCTGGTCGTCGGCCTCGTTGCCGCCGCCGGCGTGTTCTTCACGTCCGAGCCGGGCAAGGAACTGATCGCCTTCGGCCGCGACTCCGCCAAGGAAGTGAAGAAGGTCGTGTGGCCCACCCGCAAGGAGGCCATCCAGATGACCGCCTACGTGTTCGGCTTCGTGGTGATCATGGCCATCTTCCTCTGGCTGACCGACAAGACCCTCGAGTGGGTGTTCTACGACCTGATCCTGGGGTGGAAGAAGTAATGAGCGAAATCGAAAGCGCGGCCGCCGACGGCCAGCCCGAGACCCCCGCCAAGCCGGTCAACCCCGACCTGCGCTGGTACGTGGTGCATGCCTATTCCGGCATGGAAAAGGCGGTGGAGCGCAACATCCGCGAGCGCATCAACCGCGCCGGCATGCAGGACATGTTCGGCGAAGTGCTGGTGCCCACCGAGGAAGTGGTCGAGATCAAGAACGGCCAGAAGCGCACCTCCGAGCGCCGCTTCTACCCCGGCTACGTTCTGGTGCAGATGGTGATGAACGACGAGTCGTGGCACCTGGTGAAGCACACCAACAAGGTGACCGGCTTCGTGGGCGGCGCCAAGAACCGCCCGGCCCCGATCAGCGACGAGGAAGTGCGCAAGATCCTGGGCCAGATGGAAGAGGGCACCGAGAAGCCCCGCCACAAGGTCGAATTCGTGGTGGGCGAGTACGTGCGCGTCAAGGACGGCCCGTTCACCGACTTCAACGGCACGGTCGAAGAAGTCAACTACGAGAAGAGCAAGGTCCGCGTGTCGGTGACGATCTTCGGTCGCGCCACCCCGGTGGAGCTCGAGTTTTCCCAGGTTGAAAAGACCTGACGCGTTTTTCCAGCTCGACGCGTTTCAATAACGAGCTGAAACCCCGGGGAGCCGCAAGGCGTTAGCACCCGCAAGGAAGATAGACATGGCAAAGAAGATTGTCGGCTTCGTGAAGCTGCAAGTCCCGGCCGGAAAGGCGAACCCTTCGCCCCCGATCGGTCCCGCCCTGGGCCAGCGCGGCCTGAACATCATGGAGTTCTGCAAGGCGTTCAACGCCCAGACCCAAGGCGTCGAGCCGGGCCTGCCGCTGCCGGTGGTGATCACCGCGTTCGCGGACAAGAGCTTCACCTTCATCATCAAGACGCCGCCCGCGACCGTCCTGATCAAGAAGGCCGTCAAGATCGACAAGGGCTCGAAGGTCCCGAACAAGGACAAGGTCGGCAAGATCACCCGCGCCCAGCTGGAAGAGATCGCCAAGACCAAGCTGAAGGACATGAACGCAGCGAACATCGACGCCGCGATCAAGACCCTGGCTGGTTCCGCCCGTTCCATGGGCATCACGGTGGAGGGCGTCTAAATGGCCAAGCTCACGAAAAAGCAGAAAGCCCTCGAGGGCAAGGTCGACAGCACCAAGCTGTACCCGCTGGGCGACGCCCTGGGCATGGTGAAGGAAGCCGCCACCGCCAAGTTCGATGAGTCCATCGACGTGGCCGTGCAGCTGGGCATCGACCCGAAGAAGTCGGACCAGGTCGTTCGCGGCGCGGTCGTGATGCCCAACGGCACCGGCAAGACCAAGCGCGTCGCCGTGTTCGCCCAAGGCGCCAAGGCCGAAGAAGCCAAGGCCGCCGGCGCCGACGTGGTCGGCATGGACGACCTGGCTGCCCGCGTGAAGGCCGGCGACATGCCGTTCGACGTGGTGATCGCCGCTCCCGACGCGATGCGCGTCGTGGGTACGCTGGGCCAGATCCTGGGCCCGCGCGGCCTGATGCCGAACCCGAAGGTCGGCACCGTCACGCCCGACGTCGCCACCGCGGTGAAGAACGCCAAGGCCGGCCAGGTGCAGTTCCGTGCCGACAAGGCCGGCATCATCCACGCCACCCTGGGCCGCCGCTCGTTCGACCAGGACAAGCTGCAAGGCAACCTGGTGGCGCTGATCGAAGCGCTGAACAAGGCCAAGCCGGCTTCGAGCAAGGGCGTGTACCTGCGCAAGGTCGCCGTCTCGTCGACGATGGGCCTCGGTGTCCGCGTGGACCTGCAGACGCTGAACGCGCAAGGCCAGGCGCAAGCCTGATGAATTGGCCGGCGAAAGCCGGCCGGTGTGGTGGGCTGCCGGGCAACCGGCAGGCCATCCAAGACCGTTGGTGAGCCGCGAGGCTCTTAATCGTGAAAGCCAACGCAGATGGCGATCCCGCTGACAGAAGATTTCGAGAGATTTCCGAAGACAGTTGGTCGCTGCAAGAAGGGCGCGCGGAAGGCAAGCAGCCGGAAGCGCTTTTTAAGGAGTAGACCTTGAGTCTGAATCGCAGTGAGAAGCAAGCGGTCGTCGAAGAAGTGACCGCCCTCGCCGCTAAAGCTCAAACGCTGGTGATTGCGGAATACCGCGGCATCACGGTCGCCGACATGACGAAGCTGCGCGTTGCCGCGCGCGGCGCTGGCGTGGACCTGAGTGTTCTGAAGAACACCCTGGCCCGCCGCGCCGTGAAGGGCAGCCAGTTCGAGTCCGTCGCCGACCAGATGACCGGTCCGCTGATCTACGGCTTCTCCGTGGACGCTGTGGCCGCCGCCAAGGTGGTGGCCGACTTCGCGAAGACCAACGACAAGCTGGTCATTCGCGGCGGCGCGTTCGCGGGCAAGACCCTGGACGTCAACGGCGTGAAGCAGCTGGCGAACATTCCCTCCAAGGAAGTTCTGCTGGCGCAGCTTTGCGGCCTGCTGAAGTCGCCCATCTCGCGCACCGCCGTGGTGCTGGGCGCTCTGGCGAAGAAAAAGGAAGAGGCGGTGGCTGCCTGAGGTAGCCCCACTGTTCACCAACTTATTCAGGAAACATCAAAATGGCATTCGATAAAGACGCATTTCTGACGGCGCTGGACAGCATGTCCGTCATGGAACTCAATGACCTGGTCAAGGCCATTGAAGAGAAGTTCGGCGTGTCCGCCGCCGCGATGGCCGCTCCGGCCGCCGGTGGTGGTGGTGGCGCCGCCGCCGCCGCTGCGGAAGAGAAGACCGAGTTCACCGTGCAGCTGATGGAAGCCGGCGCCCAGAAGGTGTCCGTCATCAAGGCCGTGCGCGAAATCACCGGCCTGGGCCTCAAGGAAGCCAAGGACCTGGTCGACGGCGCTCCGAAGCCCGTCAAGGAAGGCATGAACAAGGCCGACGCCGAAGCCGCCAAGAAGAAGCTGGAAGAAGCCGGCGCCAAGGTCGAACTGAAGTAATTCGACCCCCGCGCCGAGGCTGGAGTGTCCGAAAGGGCCTCCAGCCTTTGCCGCTTGTAGAGAGCAGCACAAAGCAAGCCCTTCAGGGGGAATGTTTTGTAGTGTTCTTTGATCCGACTGCAAAGAACTGCTTGGTTCGGGCCGCGTGCAATGCGCGGCCGTCCGCCAAGGTTGGTAGTGGCCAACCCGCCAAGAGAGCGCCCCGCCCGGCGCGCGCCAGTTGCGAGACCTAGCCCGGAGATCTCATGGCCTATTCCTATACCGAACGCAAACGCATCCGCAAGAGCTTCGGCAAGCGCGACAGCGTGCTCGACGTGCCGTACCTGCTGCAGATGCAGAAGGACGCGTACACCGCCTTCCTCCAAGCCGATATGGCGCCCCAGAAGCGCACCATCGAGGGCCTGCAGGCCGCGTTCGATTCCGCGTTCCCGATCGTCTCCCACAACGGTTTCGTGGAGATGAAGTTCATCGAATACAACCTGGCGAAGCCGGCGTTCGATGTGCGCGAGTGCCAGACCCGCGGTCTCACCTTCGCCTCGGCCGTGCGCGCCAAGGTGCAGCTGATCATCTATGACCGCGAGTCCTCGACTCCGCAGTCCAAGGTCGTCAAGGAAGTGAAGGAGCAGGAGGTCTACATGGGCGAAGTGCCGCTCATGACCGACAAGGGCTCGTTCATCATCAACGGCACCGAGCGCGTGATCGTCTCGCAGCTGCACCGCAGCCCGGGCGTCTTCTTCGAACACGACAAGGGCAAGACGCACAGCTCGGGCAAGCTGCTGTTCTCCGCCCGGATCATCCCGTACCGCGGCTCCTGGCTCGACTTCGAGTTCGACCCGAAGGACGTGCTGTACTTCCGCGTCGACCGCCGCCGCAAGATGCCGGTCACCATCCTGCTGAAGGCCATCGGCCTGACGCCGGAAACGATCCTGGCGAACTTCTTCGTCAACGACAACTTCCGCCTGATGGACAGCGGCGCCCAGCTGGAGTTCGTCTCCGAGCGCCTGCGCGGTGAAGTCGCCCGCTTCGACATCACCGACAAGAGCGGCAAGGTCGTCGTCGCCAAGGACAAGCGCGTCACCGCCCGCCACACCCGCGAGCTGGAGACCACCGGCACCACGCACATCAGCGTGCCGGAAGACTTCCTGGTCGGCCGCGTGGTCGCCCGCAACATCATCGACCCGGACACGGGCGAGATCATCGCCAAGGCCAACGACGAACTGACCGAAGCGCTGCTGAAGAAGCTGCGCACGGCCGGCATCCAGGACATCCAGGCGATCTACACCAACGAACTCGACCAGGGTCCGTACATCAGCCAGACGCTGCGCATCGACGAGACGGTGGACGAGTTCGCCGCCCGCGTTGCCATCTACCGCATGATGCGCCCCGGCGAGCCGCCGACCGAGGACGCGGTGCAGGCCCTGTTCCAGCGCCTGTTCTACAACCCGGACACGTACGACCTGTCGCGCGTGGGCCGCATGAAGTTCAACGCCAAGGTCGGCCGCGACGAGAGCACCGGCCCGATGGTTCTGACCAACGACGACATCCTCGCCGTGGTCAAGATCCTGGTGGACCTGCGCAACGGCCGCGGTGAAGTCGACGACATCGACCACCTGGGCAACCGCCGCGTGCGCTGCGTCGGCGAACTGGCCGAGAACCAGTACCGCACCGGCCTGGCCCGCATCGAGAAGGCCGTGAAGGAACGCCTCGGCCAGGCCGAGCAAGAGCCGCTGATGCCGCACGACCTGATCAACTCCAAGCCGATTTCCGCGGCGCTCAAGGAGTTCTTCGGCGCCTCGCAGCTGTCGCAGTTCATGGACCAGACCAACCCGCTGTCCGAGATCACGCACAAGCGCCGCGTCTCGGCCCTGGGCCCGGGTGGCCTGACCCGCGAACGCGCCGGCTTCGAAGTGCGCGACGTGCACGTCACCCACTACGGCCGCGTGTGCCCGATCGAAACGCCGGAAGGCCCGAACATCGGCCTGATCAACTCGCTGGCCCTGTACGCGCGCCTGAACGAATACGGCTTCATCGAGACGCCGTACCGCCGCGTGCATGACGGCAAGGTCACGATGGAGATCGACTACCTGTCGGCCATCGAGGAAGGCAAGTACGTCATCGCCCAGGCCAACGCGCTGCTGGACGCCGAAGGCCGCCTGACCGGCGACCTGGTGTCGGCCCGCGAAAAGGGTGAATCGATCCTGGTCGGCGCCGACCGCATCCAGTACATGGACGTGTCGCCCGCGCAGATCGTGTCGGTCGCGGCATCCCTGGTGCCGTTCCTGGAGCACGACGACGCCAACCGCGCGCTGATGGGCGCCAACATGCAGCGCCAGGCCGTGCCGGTGCTGCGTCCCGAGAAGGCCTTCGTCGGCACCGGCATCGAGCGCGTCTCCGCGGTCGACTCCGGCACCGTCGTCACCGCCACCCGCGGCGGCGTGGTCGACTACGTCGACGCCACGCGCATCGTGGTGCGCGTGAACGATGCCGAAGCGCAGGCCGGTGAAGTCGGCGTGGACATCTACAACCTGATCAAGTACCAGCGTTCCAACCAGAACACCAACATCCACCAGCGTCCCATCGTCCAGCGCGGCGACAAGATCGCCAAGGGTGACGTGGTGGCGGACGGCGCATCGACCGACCTCGGCGAACTGGCCCTCGGCCAGAACATGCTGGTGGCGTTCATGCCCTGGAACGGCTACAACTTCGAGGACTCGATCCTGATCAGCGAGCGCGTCGTCGCCGACGACCGCTACACCTCGATCCACATCGAGGAACTGGTGGTGATGGCCCGCGACACCAAGCTGGGCCCGGAAGAAATCACCCGCGACATCCCGAACCTGTCCGAACAGCAGCTGAACCGCCTGGACGAGTCCGGCATCATCTACGTCGGCGCCGAAGTCCAGCCGGGCGACGTGCTGGTCGGCAAGGTCACGCCCAAGGGCGAGACCACGCTGACGCCGGAAGAGAAGCTGCTGCGCGCGATCTTCGGCGAGAAGGCCAGCGACGTGAAGGACACCTCGCTGCGGGTCGACCAGGGCTCGCAAGGCACCGTGATCGACGTGCAGGTCTTCACCCGGGAAGGCATCCAGCGCGACAAGCGCGCCCAGCAGATCATCGACGACGAGCTGAAGCGCTTCCGCCTCGACCTGAACGACCAGCTGCGCATCGTGGAAGCCGACGCCTTCGACCGCATCGGCAAGCTGCTGAACGGCCGCACGGCCAACGGCGGCCCGCAAAAGCTGGCCAAGGGCGCCAAGATCGACAAGGAATACCTCGACTCCGTCGAGAAGTTCCACTGGTTCGACATCCGTCCCGCGGAAGACGAGATCGCCTCGCAGCTCGAGTCGATCAAGAACTCGCTGGAGCAGACGCGCCACAGCTTCGACCTCGCGTTCGAAGAGAAGCGCAAGAAGCTCACGCAGGGCGACGAGCTGCCGGCGGGCGTGCTGAAGATGGTCAAGGTCTACCTGGCCGTCAAGCGCCGCCTGCAACCCGGCGACAAGATGGCCGGCCGCCACGGCAACAAGGGTGTCGTGTCCAAGATCGTCCCGGTCGAAGACATGCCCTACATGGCCGACGGCACGCCGTGCGACATCGTGCTGAACCCGCTGGGCGTGCCTTCGCGCATGAACGTGGGCCAGGTGCTGGAAGTGCACCTGGGCTGGGCCGGCAAGGGCATCGGCCAGCGCATCGGCAACATGCTGCAGCAGGAATCGGCGATCGCCGAGCTGCGCCAGTTCCTCGACCAGCTGTACAACAAGTCCGGCAAGAAGGAAGCGCTGAACGAGCTGTCCGACACGGAAGTGAAGGAAATGGCCGGCCAGCTGGCCAAGGGCGTGCCGTTCGCGACGCCGGTGTTCGACGGCGCGTCCGAGCAGGAAATCCGCAACATGCTGCAGATGGCCTTCCCGGAAGACATCGCCAAGGTCAAGGGCCTGACGGCGACGCGCACGCAGGCGTGGCTGTGCGACGGCCGCACCGGCGACCAGTTCGAGCGTCCGGTCACCGTCGGCTACATGCACGTGCTGAAGCTGCACCACCTGGTGGACGACAAGATGCACGCCCGCTCGACCGGCCCGTACTCGCTGGTCACGCAGCAGCCGCTGGGCGGCAAGGCGCAGTTCGGCGGCCAGCGTTTCGGCGAGATGGAAGTGTGGGCGCTGGAAGCCTACGGCGCTTCCTACACGCTGCAGGAAATGCTGACCGTGAAGTCCGACGACGTGCAGGGCCGCACCAAGGTGTACGAGTCCATCGTCAAGGGCGAGCACGCGATCGATGCCGGCATGCCGGAGTCGTTCAACGTGCTGGTGAAGGAAATCCGCTCGCTCGGTATCGATATCGAACTCGAGCGCAGCTAAAAGGAAGGACAGAGTTACATGAAATCTCTACTCGACCTGTTCAAGCAGTTCACGCCGGACGAGCATTTCGATGCCATCCGCATCGGCATCGCTTCGCCCGAGAAGATCCGCTCGTGGTCTTTCGGCGAAGTGAAGAAGCCGGAGACCATCAACTACCGGACCTTCAAGCCGGAACGCGACGGCCTGTTCTGCGCCAAGATCTTCGGCCCGATCAAGGACTACGAGTGCCTGTGCGGCAAGTACAAGCGCCTGAAGCACCGCGGCGTGATCTGCGAGAAGTGCGGCGTTGAAGTCACCCAGACCAAGGTGCGCCGCGAGCGCATGGGCCACATCGACCTGGCCGCGCCCTGCGCGCACATCTGGTTCCTGAAGTCGCTGCCTTCGCGTCTCGGCCTGGTGCTGGACATGACGCTGCGCGACATCGAACGCGTGCTGTACTTCGAAGCCTACGTCATCACCGACCCCGGCATGACCCCGCTGAAGAAGTTCGGCATCATGTCCGAGGACGACTACGACGCGAAGCGCAAGGAATACGGTGACGAGTTCGTCGCCAAGATGGGCGCCGAGGGCATCAAGGACCTGCTGGAAGGCATCGACCTCGACATCGAGATCGAGAAGCTGCGCGGCGACCTGACCGGCTCCGAAGTCAAGGTCAAGAAGAACGCCAAGCGCCTGAAGGTCCTCGAGGCTTTCAAGAAGTCCGGCATGAAGCCGAACTGGATGGTGATGGAAGTGCTGCCCGTGCTGCCGCCGGACCTGCGTCCGCTGGTGCCGCTGGACGGCGGCCGCTTCGCGACCTCCGACCTGAACGACCTGTACCGCCGCGTCATCAACCGCAACAGCCGCCTCAAGCGCCTGCTGGAGCTGAAGGCGCCGGAAATCATCGCCCGCAACGAAAAGCGGATGCTGCAGGAAGCCGTCGACTCGCTGCTGGACAACGGCCGCCGTGGCAAGGCCATGACGGGCGCCAACAAGCGCGCGCTGAAGTCGCTGGCCGACATGATCAAGGGCAAGAGCGGCCGCTTCCGCCAGAACCTGCTGGGCAAACGCGTCGACTACTCGGGCCGTTCGGTCATCACCGTGGGCCCGACGCTCAAGCTGCACCAGTGCGGCCTGCCGAAGCTGATGGCGCTGGAACTGTTCAAGCCCTTCATCTTCTCGCGCCTGGAAGCCATGGGCATCGCCACCACGATCAAGGCGGCGAAGAAGGAAGTCGAAGCCGGCACTCCGGTGGTGTGGGACATCCTGGAAGAGGTCATCAAGGAGCACCCGGTCATGCTGAACCGGGCGCCCACGCTGCACCGCCTGGGCATCCAGGCCTTCGAGCCGATCCTGATCGAAGGCAAGGCGATCCAGCTGCACCCGCTCGTCTGCGCGGCGTTCAACGCCGACTTCGACGGCGACCAGATGGCCGTCCACGTGCCGCTGTCGGTGGAAGCGCAGATGGAAGCCCGCACGCTGATGCTGGCCTCCAACAACGTGCTGTTCCCCGCCAACGGCGAGCCGTCCATCGTCCCGTCGCAGGACGTGGTGCTGGGCCTGTACTACACGACGCGTGAGCGCACCAACGGCAAGGGCGAGGGCATGGTCTTCGCCGACGTGTCGGAGATGCTGCGCGCGCTGGAAGCCGGCGTCGTGGAAATCACGGCCAAGGTCGCCGTGCGCCTGACCGAGTGGAACAAGGACAAGGACACCGGCGAGTTCGTGCCGTCGACCAAGCTGTTCGACACCACGGTCGGCCGTGCGCTGCTGTCCGAGATCCTGCCCAAGGGCCTGCCGTTCAGCGTGCTGAACCGCCCGCTGAAGAAGAAGGAAATCAGCAAGCTGATCAACACCTCCTTCCGCAAGTGCGGCCTGAAGGAAACGGTCGTCTTCGCCGACAAGCTGCTGCAGAACGGCTTCCGCCTGGCCACCAAGGCCGGCATTTCCATCGCGGTGGACGACATGCTGGTGCCGCCGCAGAAGGCGGAGATCATCGAGCGCTCCGAGAAGGAAGTGAAGGAGATCGAACAGCAGTACGTCTCCGGCCTCGTGACCGCCGGCGAGCGCTACAACAAGGTCGTGGACATCTGGGGCAAGGCCGGCGACGAAGTGTCGAAGGTCATGATGGCCCAGCTGGCCAAGGAAAAGGTGACCGACCGCCACGGCAAGCAGGTGGACCAGGAGTCGTTCAACTCCATCTACATGATGGCCGACTCCGGCGCCCGCGGTTCCGCCGCGCAGATCCGCCAGCTGGCGGGCATGCGGGGCCTGATGGCCAAGCCGGACGGCTCGATCATCGAGACGCCCATCACGGCCAACTTCCGCGAAGGCCTGAACGTGCTGCAGTACTTCATCTCCACCCACGGCGCCCGGAAGGGCCTCGCGGACACGGCGCTGAAGACGGCCAACTCGGGTTACCTGACGCGTCGCCTGGTCGACGTGACGCAGGACCTGGTGGTGACCGAGGACGATTGCGGCACCGCCGACGGCTCGCTGATGCGCGCCATCGTCGAGGGCGGCGAAGTCATCGAGTCGCTGCGTGACCGCATCCTCGGCCGCGTGGCTGCCGAAGACGTGCTGCACCCCGAGACCCGCGCGGTGGTCGTCAAGGCCGGCGTCATGCTGGACGAAGACACCATCGACGCGCTCGAGGCCGACGGCGTCGACGAGGTCAAGGTCCGCACCGCGCTGAACTGCGCGACGCGCTTCGGCCTGTGCGCCAAGTGCTACGGCCGCGACCTGGGCCGCGGCGGCATGGTCAACGTCGGCGAAGCGGTCGGCGTGATCGCCGCGCAGTCGATCGGCGAGCCGGGCACGCAGCTGACGATGCGTACCTTCCACATCGGCGGCGCCGCTTCGCGCGCTGCCGTGGCCTCCAGCGTGGAAGCCAAGTCCGCGGGCATCGTGGGCTTCAACACCACGATGCGCTACGTGACCAACAGCAAGGGCGAACTGGTCGTCATCTCGCGTTCGGGCGAAATCGTGATCCACGACGAGCACGGCCGCGAGCGCGAGCGCCACAAGGTGCCGTACGGCGCGGTGCTGGCGGTCAAGGCCGACCAGTCGATCAAGGCCGGAACGATCCTGGCCAACTGGGACCCGCTGACGCGACCCATCATCACGGAATTCGCCGGCAAGATCAAATTCGAGAACGTCGAGGAAGGCCTCACGGTCGCCAAGCAGGTCGACGAAGTCACCGGCCTGTCGACGCTGGTCGTGATCGACCCGAAGCGCCGCGGCTCCGCCAAGGTGGTGCGTCCGCAGGTGAAGCTGGTCGACCCGGCGGGCAACGAGGTGAAGATCCCCGGCACCGACCACTCGGTGACGATCGCCTTCCAGGTCGGCTCGCTGGTGCAGGTGCGCGACGGCCAGGACGTGGGTCCCGGCGAAGTGCTGGCCCGCATCCCGGTCGAAGGCCAGAAGACGCGCGACATCACCGGCGGCCTGCCGCGTGTGGCCGAGCTCTTCGAAGCCCGTTCGCCCAAGGACAAGGGCGTGCTGGCCGAGATGACCGGCACGGTGTCGTTCGGCAAGGAGACCAAGGGCAAGATCCGCCTGCAGATCACCGATCCGGACGGCGGCGTGCACGAGGAACTGGTGCCCAAGGAAAAGAACATCCTGGTGCACGAAGGCCAGGTGGTCAACAAGGGCGAATCCGTGGTCGACGGCCCGGCCGACCCGCAGGACATCCTGCGCCTGCTGGGTGCCGAGGAACTCGCGCGCTACATCGTCGATGAAGTGCAGGACGTCTACCGCCTCCAGGGCGTGAAGATCAACGACAAGCACATCGAGGTGATCGTGCGCCAGATGCTGCGCCGCGTGATCGTCGAGAACGTGGGCGAGTCGGACTACATCGCCGGCGAGCAGGTCGAGCGCTCGGAGATCCTGGACACCAACGACAGGCTGCGCGGCGAGGGCAAGATCCCCCCGACCTACAGCAACCTGCTGCTCGGTATCACCAAGGCCTCGCTGTCGACCGACTCGTTCATCTCCGCCGCTTCCTTCCAGGAAACGACGCGGGTGCTGACCGAAGCGGCGATCATGGGCAAGCGCGACGAGCTGCGCGGCCTGAAGGAAAACGTGATCGTCGGCCGCCTGATCCCGGCCGGCACCGGCATGGCCTACCACGTGGCCCGCAAGGCGAAGGACCAGATGGACGAGGCCGAGCGCCGCGCCATCGCCGACGCCGAAGCGGCCGACCTGGCTGCCGTGACGGAAGGCGCCAACGGCGCCGACACGAACGAAGGCACGGGCACCGCCGAGTAATCAGCGGCCGGTCCTGCAACGGAGCGCCACCCGCGAGGGTGGCGCTCTTTTTTTTTTCCTCCATTCTGGCGATGACCGTTCCAGGAACCGGAACAAATGCACGCCCTCTCCGTCTCCCGGAGGAGGCGCCCCACGCGCCGCTGGACGATATTCCGCCGCACTCGCGCAATCAGCGCGAGGCAAAGCAACGAGGAGTAGTCCAGATGAAGAAACAGTTCCTGAGCGCGTTGTTCGCGACGACGTTCGCATTGGCAGTGAGCGGTTGCGGCGGTGGCAGCGGTGGAGACATCGCAGCAGCGCCGGCGCCCGCACCCGCACCCGCGCCGGCCCCGGCGCCCGCCCCGGCCCCTGCGCCAGCGCCTGCCCCGGCTCCCGCACCTGCGCAGCAAAGCAACGTCGATGGCCAGGTGATCAACGCCTCCACCGGCGCCGGCGTCGCCGGCGCGATCGTCAGCAGCGGCGCCCTCAGCACCACGACCGATGCCAACGGCCGCTATTCCATCTACGTCGATCCCGCCACGCGCCTGCCCCTGACGGTCAACGTCAACGGTTACGCCGAGGGCCTCGCCATCGCCAACGGCCCGGCCAGCGGCACGGACAGCCCGGTTACCCGCCTGCTGCCGGTGGGCACCACGGCCACGATCAGCAATGCCGCCGGCGGCACGGTGAGCCTGCCGAACAGCACGGCCCAGGTCGTCCTGCCGCCGAACGCCTTTGCGGGCGCGAGCGGCAACGTGAACGTGGAACTCACCGCCATCAACCCGGCCTTGAATGCCAGCCAGATGCCCGGTGACTTCACCACCTCCGACGGCCAGCTCATCGAAAGCGCAGGCGCCATCGTTGTGACGCCGCGCGACGCGGCCACCGGCAGCGTTCTGCAACTGGCGGCAGGCAAGACGGCCACCATCCGCATCCCGCTGTCCACGCGCGGCACCGTCAATGCAACGGCGCCGCTGTGGTACCTGAACAGCCAGACGGGCCGCTGGGTGCAGGAGGGCAGCGCTACGCTGGCCGGCACCGCGCCGAACCAGTTTTACGAAGGCACGGTGTCGCACTTCACGACCTGGAACGCCGACTTCCTCTACCAGTCGATCACCGTCAACGGCTGCGTGCAGAACGCGGCCGGCCAGCGCGTCTCCGGCGTCACGGTGACCAGCGACGGCATCGACTACTCGGGTACCGCCACCGGGCGCACCAATACCGACGGCAATTTCAGCGTCAAGATGAAGAAGGATGCGCGCGCCACCATCAGCGGCCGGGAAGGTCGCGGCCTGCAGACCAACACGGTCTCGGTCGGCCCGAGCGCCACCGACGTCACGCTGTCGCAATGCCTCGTGCTGGCCGACGTGTCCAACGCCGTGACGGTCCGCCTGACCTGGGGCCAGACCCCGCAGGACGTGGACTCCTGGCTGTTCGCCCCCAACGGGGAAAGCGTCAGCTACATCACGCAGGGCAGCCTGGGATCCCAGCCTTATGCCAACCTCGACGTCGACGACACCACCAGCTTCGGTCCCGAAGTGGTGACCATCCAGCGCCTGATGGTGGGCACCTATCGCTACGGCGTGCACAACTTCTCCGGCGAGAGCAGCCCCAACATGACCGCTTCGCCGGTTCGCGTGGAACTCGAGTTGGGCGGGCGCCTGCAAGTGTTCACCCTGCCGCCCGGCGAAGGGACCAACACCTTCGTGCGACTGTTCGACATCACGGTGGATGCGCGCTGCAACACGACGGTGACGACGGTCAACACCTGGCTGCCGGATGTCCCGCAAGCGCCGGCCATGAGCACGCCGACTTACTGCACGCCGTAAACGCGAGCGGCGGTTTGTCCTAAACTGGGGCGCCACCCGCAAGGGTTGGCGCCCCTTTTCTTGCTTGCCAATGGATACATCCGTCGTTCCCTGGATCGCCGCAGCCGTCACCCTGTTCTGGGGCGTGGGGGCGTACAACCGCCTGGTGCGCCTGCGCTCGGAGGCGAACGCCGCGTTTGCGGCGCTGGAGACCGAGCTGGCCAAGCAGGTGCAGCTGGTGCATGCCTGCCTGCCGCCCGAAGAGGAGCAGCAGGCCTCGCAGTTCTCCGGTGGCAGCGCCTTCTGGGGCGGCCTGCAGGGCGCGTCGGCGCAGTTGTCGGCGGCGCTGGCCACGGCGCGCGCCCGCCCGCTCGACCCGGATCGCATCGCCACGCTGGGCGCCGCGCAGGAAGTGCTTGCCATGGCGTGGGACCGCGCCGAGCGCGACGACGCGCACGACCTCGCCGGCCCGCGGCTGCCGCACACCTTGAGCAGCGAGCTCTCGCACATGGTGCACACGGCGCAGGCCGCCACCGAAAACTTCAACCAGGCCGTGAATCGCTACAACGAAGGCATCCAGCAATTCCCCGCGGTGCTGCTGGCGTGGCTGTTCGGCTTCCAGCCGGGGCGCGGGCTGCGCGCGCGGTCTTGATACCCAGAGAGGCTCGCATGAGAAAAAGCGTCGTGTGGTTCCTGTTGTTCTTCGCGCTCGCGGCTACCGCGCGCGCGCAATCGCCCGAGGCGCTGCAACTGCGCACGCTGGCGGCCAGCTGCGCGCAATGCCACGGCACCGACGGGCGCAGTGCCGCCGGCTCCGCGGTGCCTTCGATTGCCGGCATGCCGCGCGACCACATCGCCACGCAGCTGAAGGCCTTCAAGGCCGGAACGCGGCCCGCGACCGTGATGACGCAGCTGGCGAAGGGCTTCACCGACGCGCAGCTGGAGCAGCTGGCCGATTACTTCTCGCGGCAGAGGGGGCAATGACCATGCAGAGACGTTCCTTCCTCCAGTCCGCCGGCGCTCTGGCCTTGCTCGGCACCGCGGGCTGCGCAACGACCTCCATTCCCTCGAAGGCGCGCGTAGTCGTCATCGGCGGCGGCTACGGCGGCGCCACGGCGGCCAAGTACGTGCGGCTGCTGTCCGACCACAAGATCGACGTCGTGCTGATCGAGCCCAACGACGCCTTCGTGTCCTGCCCGCTGTCCAACCTAGTGCTGGGTGGCAGCAAGCAGCTGGCCGACCTCACCACCCCGTACACCGGCCTGGCGCGCAACCACGGCGTGACGCTGGTGAAGGACTGGGCCCGTTCCATCGACCCATCACGCAAGACGGTGACGCTCGCGGGCGGCGCGTCCATCGGCTACGACAAGCTGGTGGTCTCGCCGGGCGTCGAGCTGCAGATGGACAGCATCGAGGGCCTGCGCGCGGCGCATGCCAGCGGCCGCGTGCTGCAGGCCTGGCACGCCGGCGCCGAGACGGTGGCGCTGCGGCGCCAGCTGGAACAGATGCCCGACGGCGGCGTCTACGCGATCACCATTCCCGAGCAACCCTTCCGCTGCCCGCCGGGCCCGTACGAACGCGCCTGCCAGGTGGCGTGGTACTTCAAGAACGCCAAGCCGCGCAGCAAGGTGCTGGTGCTCGACGCGAACCCCGACGTCGTGTCGAAGGCAGCCTTGTTCAAGCGCGTGTGGGCCGAGCAGTACCGCGGCATCGTCGAATACCGGCCGCAGCACAAGACGCTGGCTGTGAACCCGGCCACCGGCATCATCGGCTTCGAGGTGCAGGAGGACGTGAAGGCGAACGTGATCAACGCGCTGCCGGCCATGCGCGCGGGAACGATCGCGGTGCAGGCCGGCCTGAACAACCTGGCCAACAACCGGTGGTGCGGCGTCGACTTCCTCACCTTCGAGTCCACCGCCGCCCGCGACGTGCACGTGCTGGGCGACTCCATCCAGATCGCGCCGGGCATGCCCAAGAGCGGCCACATGGCCAACAACCACGGCAAGGTGGCTGCGGCCGCCATCGTCGCGCAGCTCTCCGGCTGGCCGGTGAACCCGCAGCCTTTCCTCACCAACACCTGCTACAGCTACGTCGACGACCGCAACGTCGTGCACGTCGCCAGCGTGCACGAATACGTGGCTGCGGAACGCACGTACAAGACCGTGGCCGGCTCGGGCGGACTGAGTCCCGGACCGAACGAGCAGGAAGGCCTCTACGCCATGAGCTGGGCGCGTAACATCTGGGCCGATGCGCTGCAATGACGGAATGACGAAATGACGCGATGACCCGGTCATCCCGTCATTGAGCGAAGCGAGGTCATTCTGTCATTACCCACTCCCCTCTGGCGGCAGCTTCAGGCTGCCGCTTCCGTTTTGGCCGCGGTCCGCCGCGGCGAATCGGCGACGCCGGCGCTCGCCCGCGTGCCGTCCGAGCTGCGCCCGGCCGCGCAGGCCTTGTCTTTCCACGTCCTGCGCAACCTGGGTCGCGCCGAAGCCTTGCGCAAGCAACTGGCGAAACGGCCGCCGCCACCTGCGGCCGACGCGCTGCTGTGCACCGCGCTGGCGCTTGCCTGGCAGGAGGAGGGCGCACCGTATCCGCCGTTCACGCTGGTGGACCAGGCCGTGGAAGCCGCCAAGCGCGCGCCCGAGACCAAGGCGCAGCAGGCTTTCATCAACGCCTGCCTGCGCCGCTTCCTGCGCGAGCGCGAGGCGCTGGTCGCGGCGACCGACAAGGATCCGGTGGCGCGCTGGAACCATCCCAAGTGGTGGATCGAGCGGCTGAAGAAGGACCATCCGCGCGCCTGGGAGCAGATCCTGGAGGCGAACAATGCGGCGGCGCCGATGACCTTGCGGGTGAACACGCGGCGAGTCGCGGTGGCGGACATGCAGGCCAGGCTCGAAGCCGCGGGCATCGCGACCACGCCGGTGGGGCAGTTCGGGCTGATCCTGGAGCGGCCGCTGCCGGTGGGGGAGATTCCGGGGTTCGGCGAGGGATGGGTGTCGGTGCAGGATGCCGGTGCGCAGTTGGCAGCGGCCTTGGTGGTGGGGTCGGCTGCGCCGAACCCACCCTACGAAATACTGGATGCCTGCGCCGCGCCGGGCGGAAAGACCGCGCACATCGCGGAACTGGCGGATACCAGGCTGCTGGCCCTGGATGTCGATCCGGCCCGCTGCGAGCGCATCCACCAGAACCTGGAGCGGCTGGGACTGAAAGCGCAAGTGCAGGCTGCCGACGCCGGCGAGCCCGCAACGTGGTGGAACGGCCAGTCATTCGACGCCATCCTGCTCGATGCGCCGTGCACCGCATCCGGCATCGTCCGCCGCCACCCGGACGTCCGCTGGCTGCGCCGGGAAAGCGACGTCGCGCAGCTGGCGGCGCAGCAGGCGCGCCTGCTGGACGCCCTGTGGCCGCTGCTCAAGGCCGGGGGGCGGCTGGTGTACTGCACCTGTTCGGTCTTCAAGGCGGAAGGCGACGAGCGTATTGCGGCGTTTCTTGCACACAACATTGGGGCTGTTTTGCGCCCCGGGCCCGGCCATTTATTGCCCCGGAACGGCGCCAAGCCAGGGGGTGTCCCGGACAATGAGGCAGGTGACCACGACGGCTTCTATTACGCGGTGCTGGAAAAAGGTGCACTCGAAGCACCTGCGCGCCCGGCGGATGCTTGAGCGTGCGGCTTTCGCCTGCGCCTTCGTTTTCTTCCTGCTGGCCACGGCGCTGGCCCCGGCCCGGGCCGACGTGGGCGCCACCGAGATCACCCACATGCAGGTGGAACGGGGCGACGAGGGCATCCTGCTGTCGGCGACCGTCAAGTTCGACCTGCCCCCGGTGATCGAGGACGCGCTGGCCAAGGGCATCCCGATGTACTTCGTGGCCGAGGCCGCCATCTACCGCGACCGCTGGTACTGGTACGACAAGCGCGTGAGCTATGCGGCGCGCCACATGCGCCTGGCCTTCCAGCCGCTCACGCGGCGCTGGCGCCTGCAGGTGTCCCCCAACCCCATCGGCAATTCCGGCATGGTGCTGGGCCAGATGTTCGACACCCACCAGGAAGCCCTTGCCGCCATCCAGCGCACCTCGCGCTGGCGCATCGCCGACAACTCCACCATCGACCCGGACTCCACCCAGACCGTGGAATTCCGCTTCCGGCTCGACGTCTCGCAGCTGCCGCGGCCCTTCCAGATCGGGGCCGTCGGCCAGAGCGAATGGAACATCAACGCCGCCCGGGCGCAGCGCCTGGAGCTGGACGCGGCCCGGTGAACCTGCCGCGCCCACCCGAAGGCCCGCCGCGCAAGCTGGTGCAGGGAACGCGCGCCTGGCGCTGGGCGCTGGCGGTGGCGGTCACCGTGGTGGTGGCCATCGGCATCGTGCTGATGTTCCTGCTGACGCAGGCCACCAACAACCGCGAGCTGTACGAGCAGAACTACGGCCGCCTGTTCGCGCTGAACATGGTGGTGGCCGGCGCGCTGCTGGCGGTGATCCTGTGGGTGTTCGTCCGCCTGGCCAGCCGCCTGCGGCGCGGCAAGTTCGGCAGCCGCCTGCTGGTGAAGCTGGCCGCCATCTTCGCGCTGGTGGGGCTGGTGCCCGGCGTCCTGATCTACGTCGTGTCCTACCAGTTCGTCTCGCGCTCCATCGAGACCTGGTTCGACGTGAAGGTGGAAGGCGCGCTCGATTCGGGCCTGAACCTCGGGCGCGCCACGCTCGACACGCTGGCCAACGACTTCGGCAACAAGACGCGCGGCGCCGCCAACCAGCTTGCGGAGACGCCCGACGCGTCGGCCGGCCTGGTGCTGGAGAAGCTGCGCGACCAGCTGGGCGCCATCGACGTGGTGCTGTGGGGCGGCACCGGCCAGATGATCGCCAGCGCCGGTCAGTCGCGCTTCCAGCTGCGGCCGGAGCGGCCGAGCGCGCAGCAACTGCGCACGACCCGCGGCCAGCGCGGGCTGACCATCATCGAAGGCTTCGACGATCCGCAGTCTGCCATCAACAACGCGCGCATCAAAGCGCTGGCGATCGTGCCGCAGCCCAGCCTGGGCCTGCTGGCGGAGCCGCGCTACCTGCAGGCCACCATCGTCATCCCGCCGACGCTGGTGGCCAACCTGATCGCGGTACAGGAGGCAAACCGCGAGTACCAGGAGCGGGCCCTGGGCCGCGACGGCTTGCGCCGCATGTACATCGGCACGCTGACCTTGAGCCTGTTCCTCGCGGTGTTCGGCGCGGTGCTGCTGGCGATCCTCCTGGGCAACCAGCTGGCCCGGCCGCTGCTGCTGCTGGCCGCCGGCGTGAGCGAAGTGGCGGCGGGCGACCTGTCGCCGAAGCCGGCCTTGCAGGGCAAGGACGAACTCGGCGGCCTGACCCGCGCCTTCGCCGACATGACGCAGCAGCTGGCCGACGCCCGCGGCGCCGTCGAGAAGAGCATGGGCCAGGTCAATGCGGCGCGGCGCAACCTGCAGACCATCCTGGACAACCTGACCGCCGGCGTGGTGGTGCTCGATGCCAAGGGCCGCATCCAGACCTCCAACCCGGGCGCGGCGCGCATCCTGCGGGTGGCGCTGGAGGATTACCAGGCCAAGCCGCTGGCCAGCATCGTCGGCCTCGAAGCCTTCGGCACGGCGGTGCAGCAGCGCTTCGACGACTTCTTCAACGAGCGCGCGAAGGAAGGGGCGGAGCAGGGCGCCGACCACTGGCAGCAGTCCTTCGAGCTCAACACCGCCCACATCGGCGAGGCCCAGGCCAACATCGTGACGCTGGTGGCGCGCGGCGCCGAGATGCCCGGCGGCTCGCGCCTGTTGGTATTCGACGACATTTCCGAAATCGTTTCGGCGCAGCGGGCGCAGGCCTGGGGCGAGGTCGCGCGGCGGCTGGCGCACGAGATCAAGAACCCCCTGACGCCGATCCAGCTGTCGGCCGAGCGCATGGAAATGAAGCTGGCCGGCAAGCTGCAGGCCACCGAACAGGCGATCGTCACCAAGTCGGTCCACACCATCGTCGACCAGGTCGAATCGATGAAGCGGCTGGTCAACGAATTCCGCGACTACGCCCGTCTGCCGGCCGCCGAACTGAAGCCGGTCGACCTGAATGCCCTGGTGAGCGACGTGCTGGCGCTCTACGCGCGCGAGGGCGACGCCACCCGGGGCGCGGCCCAGGTGCCCGTGCGCATGGAGCTGGATCCGGCCGCGCCGCGCGTGCTGGGCGACGGCCAGCAGCTGCGCCAGGTGATCCACAACCTGCTCCAGAACGCCCAGGACGCCACCGAAGGGCGGGGCGGCGGCGAGGTGGTGGTGCGCACCCAGTGGAACGAGCCGGCCAAGCGGGTGCGGCTGATCGTCCAGGACAGCGGCCACGGTTTTCCGGAGCACATCCTCAAGCGCGCCTTCGAGCCCTACGTGACCACCAAGCCGAAAGGCACCGGGCTGGGGCTGGCGGTCGTGAAAAAAATCGCGGATGAGCATGGCGCCCGCATCGATCTAAAGAATCGGCTGGCTGAGGGTGTGATCCAAGGGGCCCAAGTGTCGTTATCATTTGGAGTTGCGAGTTAACAACGCCTTGATCGAGGACTGATGGCAAACATTCTTGTGGTGGACGACGAACTGGGAATCCGGGACCTGTTGTCCGAAATCCTCAACGACGAGGGCCACACCGTAGAACTCGCCGAGAACGCGGCGCAAGCCCGTGCCGCGCGCCAGCGCATGCGGCCCGACCTCGTGCTGCTGGACATCTGGATGCCCGACACCGACGGCGTCACGCTGCTGAAGGAGTGGGCGACCACCAGCCTGCTCACGATGCCGGTGGTCATGATGAGCGGCCACGCCACCATCGAGACCGCGGTGGAGGCCACCAAGATCGGCGCGCACTCCTTCCTGGAAAAGCCGATCACCATGCAGAAGCTGCTGAAGGCGGTGGAAGCCGGCCTCTCGCGCAACGCCCCCGGCAGCGCCGCGGCCGCGCCCCCGCGCAAGCCGGGCATGGCCGGCGTGGTGCCGATGATGCCGGTGGTGGAACTCACCGTCGAAGCCGCCATGACCGGCGGCCAGGCCATTCCCGCTGCCGTGGAAATGGGCCCGCAGGCGCGCCAGATGTTCGAGCTGGACAAGCCGCTGCGCGACGCCCGCGACGAATTCGAGAAGTGCTACTTCGAGTTCCATCTGGCCAAGGAAGGCGGCTCGATGACACGCGTGGCCGAGAAGACCGGCCTGGAGCGCACCCATCTTTACCGCAAGCTGAAGCAGCTGGGCGTGGACCTGTCGCGCGGCAAGCGCAGCAGCGCGTCGACGGCCTGAGGCCGCGGAGGGTGCTCCCGCGCCCTGCTATAATCTTCCCTCTCACGGCCCGGTAGCTCAGTTGGTAGAGCAGCGGATTGAAAATCCGCGTGTCGGTGGTTCGATTCCGCCCCAGGCCACCAAATTCAACGCCCCAGGACCCTTCCGGCCTGGGGCGTTTTTCATTCCGCCGACTGGCGTTGCACCATGAAGATCACTTATGCCGGCAAGGCCGGCGCCGGCCCGTCCTACGAAGTCGAGTCCGACCGGCACGGCAACTACACCATCCGCACCGGCGGCAAGGTGGTGAAGCGCGTGAGCGCCATCACCAGCTATGTCGGCAAGCCGCGCTGGGGCAGCAAGAAGCTGGAAGAGGACGCGCTCGAGGACGCGAAGGCGGCCATCGACGCGTTCAAGGATTCGGGCGTCTGAAGGCACCGGAATGCGCGCAGCATTCGCTCTCGTAGTTGCCTGCGTGGCGACGATGGCCCACGCCGAAGCGCCCAGCTTCGAAGTCGCCTATCGCGCCTGGGACCTCGTGACCGAGCTCGCGCGCACGCAGCGCAACCCCGCCATCAGCGGCGAATGCGGCAAGAGTTTTCGTCCCTTCGTGATTCCGGGCCTCAAGCGGCAATCGAAGGAGGATGAAGCCGTCGCAGCAAAGGCTTGCTACGACGCTGCCCGCGCAGCCTGTGCGAACCCCGCGTTCCAGCGCACTCCCGAGTTCGCCAGGAAGTGCGAAGAGTTCCGCCAGCCCTAGAACAGGATCCCCGCCAGCAGCTTGAGCAACTCCTCCAACGGCATGATCGTCAGCAGCAGCGGGGTCAGCGGCACCAGCAGCGCCGCCGCCAGTTGCAGCACCGCGGCACGGGTGATGGGCACCAGGCGCATCTCCTTCACCACCGTATAGCTCCCGTCGAGGTCGGCCAGTGACTGGATGTCGGCGGTACCCACCAGGGGTTCGTCGGCAGGTGCCGCACCGCGCAGCCACTTCGCGTCGAACGCGCGCACGTAGCGTTGCGCGAGCGAGCCGTACTCGCGCAGGCCGGTGCGCCGCGCCTCGGCCAATTGCGGAGCGACGGCCAGCAGCGGACCGAAGACCAGCAAGGCCATGAAAGCCGCCATCACCGCGAGCTCCGCCTTGAAATCCGTCAGCTTCGCCCCCGTGTACAGGATGCGGCTGGCCAGCTGGCCGGCGAGCACCGTCCCGTGGGCGACGACCACCAGGGAGAAGGCGTACACGGTCTGCGACAGGAAACCCAGGCCGCCCAGGCGGTCCGGATGGGTGGGCACCACGGCCAGCGGAATGCGCGTCACCTGCCACAGGAAGCGGGCCCAGATGAAGATGCGGAAGTACCAGCGCAGCAGCAGGAACTGGAACAAGGGCAGGCTGACGTAGCCGTACCAGGTGCCCGCCAGCGTGAGGTGCGAGCCCTCCGGCGAGACCAGCGCATACCAGCTGTCGGTCGGCAGGGCCACGAACTGCCGCCACACGAGCAGGACCCCGACGCCGTACACCAGGGCCACGAGCAGCAGTTCCGCAGGAATCGAATTGCGCAGCCGCGCCGCGGACTCGATGCTGGCCAGGAACTGCTTGCTGTGGCTCGCGGGAATCAGGTCGCGCTCCAGGAAGCTGCGCGCGATGCGCCCCATGCGGGTGTGCACCAGCAGCTCCGCCGCCACCAGCATCGGCAGTGCCAGCAGGAAGCGCACGTGCACCTCCACGTCCTGCAGGAAGGACACGTTCACCGTGCCCGGCAGCAGCCGGCCTTCGAGTCCGGCGAGCACCGCCAGCGGCAACCAGGCGAGCAGCGCGATCACGAGGATGCGCTTGCGCACATGGTGCAGCGTGTCGTCGCAGAGGTGGGCCCGCCGCAGCAGCTGGTAGAGCGGCCCGCCGAGCACCAGCGAGAAGTTGCCCGCGGGCAGGCCCGCGGCGTCGTGGGGATCGAGGGCGTGCACTTGCTCCATGACGGCCTTTCCTCGTCAAGGGCCCCCACTGTGCGCCAGGATGCATGTGCGCCCGATGGGACCAAGGTCCCATCCGGGCTCGCTCAGGTCGGATGTCGCATGCGCAGGCTCGCGCGGGGAATGGCCCGATAGGCTTCCTCCGCGCCCGTCGGCTCGAAGCCGTATTCCAGGATGCAGAGCGCAATCACGAGCTGTTGCAGCTCGTCCACCTGGGCTTGCGTGAGCTTCTGCTCCGACGGCCAGGTTCGATCCTGGCGCCTGCCGGGCCGGCGCAAGGGCGGCGCAAGGAGCGCATCCGAGATCTGGGTGCGCAGCGGCGTCGCATGGCGGTCCAGCGCAACGGCGCGGCGGAAGTTGCGCAGGCGATCCCGCATCGAGATCGCGAGGCAGTTGAAGCGGACCCAGCGGTGCTCCTCCCACCCCGCGCTGCCGGCGGCCGCGAACTTGCGGACGAAGGCCTGGCCGGCAGGCGCTCCGTAGGTCGTGCCCAGCAAGCGGATCTTGTCCGCGCGCATGCGGATGTTGACGCCGCCTTCCCCGTTGGCGAGGTAGATGCGCACCACCCGGTCGCGCACCCCCGGCATCCGCATCATCGTGCTGTCGTTCCAGCGCCAGGTGGTCTTCCACAGGCTCACGAGGAAGGCGCCCAGCTTCCAGAACGATTCGTCGGGCCCGAAGTCCCAGCTTTCGCCGCGGCCGCTGGTGTGGAACTGGGGCAGCACCACCCGCCGCGGATCGTCCGCGGAGCGTGTATTGAGCGAGATGCCGAACGTCGGCCACATCGGCAGGAAGCTGTCGAAGAGGTGGATGGGGAAGTTGGAGCACAGCCCGCCATCGGAGATCCAGCAGCGCTCCATGGTTTGCCGTTCGTGGTTGACCGCATACAGGGGAACCGCGGAGATCAGCAGGGGAAAGCTCATGGCGAAGCGCGCGGCAACGACGATCGGCAGATCCTCGACCGGCAGTTCCCGGTACACGCTCGGTATCCGCCACGCCGGCGGGTCGGCTTCGCTGCGCGCCTCGTACGGTTTGGAGAACGCTGCGACGTAATCGACGATGCCCTTGGGAAAGTAGTTCTCCAGTTCGTCGACGCGGAAGAACAGCCGGCCCATGTCTTCCGAGCCCTCGAGCGGAAAGCGGTAGGGGCGGCCGTGGGTCAGGTTGCTCGCATACACCTCGAGGTCGATCGAGCGTTCGCCACGCCGCTGCGGCAGGCCGAGCACCTGGCTGGGCGCGCCCGGCGCCTCCCAGAGATCGCGGAAGGTGAGCGGAGGATCGTCCTTGGGATCGCGGCCGGCGACCAGCTGGATCGAGCCATGCAGGTAGGCCGCGAGGTCCGTCGAATCGTTCTTTGCCTCCCGGTCCCAGCCGCGGCAAAGGCCGAAGCCGTTCGGCACCACGCCATGCCCGAAATCCCACGCGATGCCGACGGCCATGCCCAGGAAGACCGCGACCCCCAGCGCGAACACCGGCGCGACGATGAACAAGCCCGCGTTGATCCCCGCGAGCACCAGCACCGCGGCCAGGATGAACACCACGTACTGCCGCAGCGCTTCCAGCAGTCCGAACAGGAAGCAGGTCACCGGACCGCTGCGGTCCAGAGTCGCGAGGAAGACCTTGAACGGCCGCCGCGTCGCGGGCTGCGGCACGAAGCAACGTTCCAGCCGCGTGCGGCCGCCTTCTTCCTTGGCCAGCTCTTCGGGCAAGTTCTCCAGCTTCGTGAAGCCGTCGCCGTAGCCTTGGCGGCGCCGGTATTCGGCGGCGGCCGTCAGCGCCGCGGCGAAGGCGCCGATGGAGCTTCCGCCGATGCTCTTGAACCGGTAATGCCCCGCCATCTCGGCCACCGCCGACGCGTAGATGATGCCGCTGGTGATGCCGCCTTCCATCACGATGTCGCAGAAGCGGTCGCCCGGGGTGTCCATCGGGTCGTTCATGCGCGGCCCCAGTAATCGTCGGAAGCGATCGCCGCCAGGCCGCGCCGGCTCGGAAAGAGCGCGTAGAGCATGCCGCGCGTGCGAACGAAGGGCCGGAACCCCTTGAGCACGATGGGGTCGGCGTTCAGTTGAGGGATGTGGAACTCCGCTTTCGGGTCGTCGTGCTGGCTCGAGATCGGATCCTTCGACCAGCCGCGATTGGGCGGCCCCAGGGGGTTCTTCTCCAGCCATTCGGTGATGAGCTGCTCGAACTGGTCTTCGATGCGGCCGCAGAAGAACACCCCGAGCAGTCCCCGGTCGATGCTCTTTGCCTCCGCGGGATAGGCGGGGTAGGGCGGGCCGTAAGGGATGCCGCGCCGGAAGAGCGCCCGTTTGCGGTCGGGCAGCAGCTTGTCGGTTCGCGGATTGGCGCGCCGGATGTGCGCGCCGAAAGGGCACCCCAACCCGCGCAGGTCCGCGGCGAAATCGATTTTCTCGAGGGGGGCCGTGGCGGCCGGCTGCTTGGTCGCGAACGGCCGCACCGGCATGCCGTTCGGCCAGCGGCCGGACAGCTTGGCCTTCAGGTATTGCGGGCTGGCGAAGACGTGCCCGAGGTCGTTCAGGGCATCCGACTGTTTCTGCAGGTAGGTCTCGAAGCCCGCCACGTCCTGCCACATCTGCCTCAGAACGCCGAAGCTGCCGTTGCGAAGGAAAGCCGCGATGTGCGTTGGCGTGGGCTCCGCGGTCCAGAGATCGGCCTGCGCGTCGTTCGGGTAGCCGAGCAGCAGTTCACCGGGCTGGTGGCGAGGGTCCTCCGGAAGGCGAGGCGGGAGGATGCCCGGCTTGGTGATGTTGTCGCGGAGGCCGAAGTGCACGCGCCGCACTTCCGGAGGGTCTCCCTGGTCCCGCATGTGCACGCCCTCCGGAACCGCGCCTTCGCCAGCGGCCCAGCCGGCAAGGCCCGTGGCGCCGGGGAGGCTTTGCAAGCAGCCCACCGCCGCGTCGATGCTCTTTGGGTCGTCGGCGTGGATGGAGATCCATGCATGCGCGTTGCTGCGCTGGAACACCGCACCCCAGCGTTCAGGCGCACTGGGGCCGGCGTCGCCGAGGCGTGCCGCCCGCAGGATGGCGCCTTCGCCGAATGCGGGGGATTTGTCCTTCAGCACCTGGAGGAGGTCCGCCGGCGCGCCCAGCGCCTGCAGGCCCTCATAGGTGAAGCCGATGTTGATCTTGCAGGCCAGGCCCTTGGCCACGCGCTCGGTCGTGCCGAAGCCGACGAGCTCCTGTTGCAGCAGGCTGCGGACGAATTTCCGGGCGGCGTCCCGCTCCTGCACCCGCAGCACCAGGCTGCGCATCATCGGGTTGCTGTAGCCCGTGAGCGCCAGCCCCTGGACTTCCTCTTCGAGGTCCTCGGCTGTCGGTTCCTTGCTCATGGCCTCTCCAGCCCGGCGTTGAGGATGTCGGCCACGCCGACACGCGGATACGCGCTGTAGAAGAAATCGGCGAGAGGCGCATGGTTGTGCCTGCGGATCATGTCGACGAACTCCTTCGGGTGATCCTTGACCGGCGACGGCGGCGGATCCTTGAGGTACTTGAACTGCTCGTCGAACAGCGGCACCTTCAGCGCGAAGTGCTCCACATAGGCTTCGAAATCGCCGTCGTAGACCGTGTACATCGTCAGGTTCCGCTTGTCCTTGTCCAGCCCGAACCAGGCGAAGTGCACGTTGCGCGCATCGTCCAGCGCGCGCTGGACCAGCGGGGCGCCGGCGCGAGTCAGCGCTTCCAGCTTGAAGGCGTTCTCCGCCACCGGCTCCTTGATCGGCAGCACCAGGAACAGCGGCTGCTGGTTGGAGCGGCGATCCCGCTGGTAACGCAGCGGGAACTCCTCGCAGATGGCGCCCCAGCGCTTGACCAGCGGCTTGGGCTCGGCGGTTGCGGGATCGATGACGCGGCCCAGGCCCGGCAGCAGCAGGACCTGCCGCACGGTCTCGTCGATCAAGGGCCAGGCCAGGTGCTGGCCGATGCAACTGTGGCGATAGGCCGGGTCGTCCACCGCGCCGCCGAACATCAGGTTCATGTCCACCGGTGTGTCCGCACCCAGCGCCAGCACCAGGTTGGCGCCTTCAGGCACGGGACAAGGTTCGCCGCCCCAACCGGTGAGCACCGTGCCCTTCGCCGCCGCACGCGCCAGGAAGGGCGCAGGGGGACGGCACTGCATCGCCTGGCGAATCATGGCCTGCAGCTGCGGGACGTCGTAGCGCGCGGCGTCCTGCGCGGTGTCGATGAGCAATCCGTCCTGGTCGCTCGTCGCGAAGAAATGGGCGAAGACGTTGGCGACCGCCGAAGTGACGTTGCCGACCGTGCCGGCGATCAGCCCGAGCGACACGATCTTCGTGAGCTCGTTGCCGGCTCCGTACGCGTCGGCAAGGCAAGGGAGTGCACGCGGGTGCTGGAGGGCTTCGTCCCACCACTCGTCCTTGTCCGCTTTCGACGCGGCGCGGTACACCTGTTCTTCCAGCCGCGCCTTGAGGTCCACCGCCTTCTCGGCGTCCGGCGGCATCTGGCCATCGTCGGACACGAAATGCCGCCCGATGATCTGGAACGTCAGGCGGGTGTAGGTTGCGCGCATCGCCTTCTGCAGCAGCACCTGCGACTTGGCAGGCAGGCCGAAGACCAGCGTCATCAGGCGCAGCGCCGCCTGCTCGGCGACGTCCTTGACCAGGTCGAACTCGAAGGTCTTCTGCGGCAACACCATGGTGCGGATCAGGGCCTGTTCCACGCATTCCGCGACCTGGGAATCCTTGAGCCCCAGCGCCGATCGCGCGGTAGCCCGCTGCGCGGCATGCGGGCGCTTCTCGTCCATGCCGAGCATGAAGCGCCCACCGCTGTCCAGCCCGGCATAGGGCTTCACGCTGCCTTGCTGCAAGGCCGCCGCGATGTCCTTCCCGGACGTCACGAGATACGCGTCCTCGTGCCACCAGCGCAGCGGATTGCTTCCGTGGCGCAGCAGGCTCTTGAACCGCAGCGCCGGGAACGACCGGGCGCGGAGCTCCCCGTAGAGCGCCGCACGTTCTGCATCGTCCCGCAGCGCCGTGAACAGCAGGTGGTTCTGCCGCAGGGGATTGAGTTCGGTGCGGATGCTGCCGAGACGCGTCGTTGTCATGGTTCCTCCAGGTCGCGGTGCTAGCCGGCCGCCCGCAGGAACGCGAGCCTTTCCCGCGCGGCCACGAGGTCGCCCGTGCCCGCGCCGCCTTCGATCGCGGCACAGGCGGGTTCCAGCATCGCCAGCGCCTTGCTGCTGCGACCGTCCGCGTGCCAGAGGTCGGACAAGTCGGTCGCCGCGCGCAGGGCCAGCGACGCCAGCTTGCGCGCGCGGGCGTTCTCCAGCGCCTGCAGCATCCAGTCCTCGGCTTCGGCGCGGCGCTCGAGTCCGGCGCGTGCCGCGCTCTGCCACGTCAGGCGGCCGATCAGGCGGCGGATCTCGGCTTCGTAATAGCGCTCCCCGGTCCGCTCGACGATCGCCAGCGCCTGCTCCAGCAGGGCGAGACCGTCTTCGGGCCGGTGATCGAGCGCGAGGCCCTCGGCGCGCATCGTCAGGTAGAAAGGCGTGGTCACGACGGCGCCGGATGCGGCCCACATCTCGTAGCCTTGCCGCATCTCCTCCACGCCCGCCTTGACGTCTCCGAGGGCCGCCGCCGCCCGGCCGCGCATCACGCGGGCGTGCGCCAGCCACACGGCGAACCCGTTTTCCTCGCAAACCTTGATCGCCTGCTCCGCCGACTCCAGCGCCTCGCGGTCCTCGCCGCGGAAGTGCAGGACCGCCGCGCGGAAACCGTACGCCTCACCGATGCTGAAGGTGTGGCGGATCTGTTCGGCGTGCGCCACCACGGCCTGCACCCGCTGGCGCGCCTCGTCCGGAAACCCGAGCTCCCAGAGCGACCAGGCCGAATAGCAAAGGCACATCACTCCCGGGTCCTGCACGGCCTGCGGCTTGTGTTCCAGGAGCATGTACTCGGCACGGCAGGCGTCCATCTCCTGCACCGCCTGCATCATCTCGCCCTGGTGCATCTTGATGTTGGCAAGGGCCCACAGGGTCTGGACACGCTGGATCGCGCCCGCCGTGCTGCCTGCCCGGGCCGCTGCATCGAGCACGTACGAGCGCGCCTTCTCGAAGTCCGCCCGCATGAAGTGGTAGCCCTCCAGGCCGAGCAGTACCCGCATGACGGCGCTTTCATCCCCCAGCAACTGCGCCAGTTCCATGGCGCGTGCATAAGCCCGTTCGACCCGCTCCGCGCCGTAGCCGCGGGTGGCGATCAGCCGCGCCGCCAGCAGCAGTTGCAGGCGCAGCTCGAGCCGGCACTGGTCCTCCCCGCTCGGCATCCGCGCGAGGACGGCGAGCGCGCTGTTGACGTGCCCGATGGCTTCCGCGTGGGCCGAGCGCGAGGCGGCCTTGCGCACGGCCGCCTCCCAGCAGCGCAAGGCGTCCGCGTCCATGCCGGCTTCGGTGTAGTGGAAGGCCAGCAGTTCGGGCTGCCGGTTGACGAGGTCGCCGAAGCTCTCGCTGATGACGTTCGCGATCACCTGGTGCAGGCGCAGCCGGTCGCGTTCCAGCAGCGAGCCGTACGCCGCGTCGCGCATCAGCGCATGCCGGAAGGTGAAGCTCGCGCCGCCGCTGTCGCCGTCATCCTTGGCCAGCAGCATGCCCGCGCGCGCCAGCTCGGCCAGCGGCACGGCAAGCTCCTGCGCCCCGATGGGGGATCCCGGGTGCCGCAGAACGGACTGCAGCAGGGAAAGCGGGAACTCGCGGCCTATCGTCGCGCCGACCTGCGCGACCTGCTTGGCCGGTCCCAGCCGGTCGAGCCTCGCCGTGAGCAGGTCCAGCACGGTGGTGGGGACTCGCATCGCGCCTGAATCGGCGTGCTCGCCGTCCGCGCCCAGGTCGACCACCATGCGGGTGGACTCCTCGATGAAGAGCGGCACCCCGTCGGCGCGCGCCGCGATCATCTGCACCATTTCAACCGGCAGCCGCCTGTCCCCGCAAGCGCTCAGCACCATGGCTCTCGACAATTCGGGCGACAGGCCAAGCAGTTCCGCCTCGTACACCGCGAGGCGCGGGCGCCACCGGATTTCGTCGTCCGAGCGCACCGTGACCAGGATGAGGAGCGGCATCGCCCGCGCCGCGCCGGCCAGCCGGTCGAGGATTTCCGCGGTCGACGGATCCAGCCAGTGGATGTCTTCGACGATCCAGCATCCCGCCGCGGTGCGCAGGCGTTGCTGCGCCAGGGCCACCAGCAGGTCGACCGTGAGCTGGCGGCGCCGCTCCGCGCTCTGGTCCAGAACGGGGTGGCGCTGGGGCATGGGCAGCGAGAGCAGGTCGGCGAGCAGGGCGGCAGCGCCTTCGTCGAGCTTGCCGGCGGCCGACACCACCTTTTGCAGGCGGGCGAGGACGGCGTCGGCGCTTTCGCCCGCGCCCAGCCGCAACTCGTTGCGCAACGATTCGATCAGGGGGTGAAACGCGCTGTTGGCGTGCTCGGGCGCGCAGCGGCTCTCGAAGACCTCGTGGCCGCCGTCGACCAGGATCTGCTTGAACTCGCGGACCAGGCGCGACTTGCCGATGCCCGCCTCGCCGAGGAGCCGGACGATGCGCAGCGACCCCGCCTTCACTTCCGCCCAGTGCGCCAGCAGCGTCTGCAATTCTTCGCGGCGCCCGATGAAAGGCGTGACGGCCGGCACTTCGGGCGCGGCGGCGGAGTCCGGCGAACCGGGCAGGGCCGGCCCGAGCAGGCGGTGGCACGTCTGCTGTTCGTCGAAACCCTTCAGCAGCGTCCGCTGTTCCAGCTGCTGGAAGCGGAACCGGTCCCGGACGATGCGCCGCGTGCTTTCGCCGACCACCACGGTGCCCGGCGCGGCGATGGACTGCAACCGCGCAGCCAGGTGGATGGCCGATCCCACCGGCTGCCCGCCGCGCACCACGACCTGCCCGGTGCAAACGCCCATGCGCACGCCCAGCCCCAAGGCCTGCACGGCATCCAGCAGATCCAGGCTGGCGCGCAAGGCCTGGGCAGCGGCATCCTCCCGCGCCACCGGCGTGCCGAAGTAGCACATGGCACCGTCGTCGCCCTGGAAGTCGTCGGGCGCGCCGCCGTGCGCCTGGAGGATGTCGCGGCACAGCCGGTGGTACTGCGCCAGCAGGTCGCTGTAGGCTTCCGCGCCCAGCACGCCCATCAGCCGGGTCGAGCCCGCCAGGTCGATCGACAGGATCGTCACCTGGCGCAGGTTGTCTTCCACGGCGGCGCGGCGTTCGTTCAGCACCACCGCGCCGTCGCCATAGAGTTCGGGACGCAGCGCCGCCAGTGCGGCCATGCCCGCATTGCGCCGGAACGCGCTGCGCGCCGAGCGCACTGCTTCGGCGGTGGAGGCGCCCCGCACCAGCGCGGCATACAAGTCCAGCGCGAAGTCAGGGCCCGGCGCATCGGCCACGGGCCCGCAGGTGAGCACGTTCAAGCCGAACCTGCAGGCGCCCAGCGCGATGGCGCGATTCGCATTGCCGTTCGCGCCCGCGGCAAGCGAGAGGTCCTGCGAGACCAACAGTTGCGGCGCGGACGCCAGCAGGCCGATGGAGCTGATGTCCAGCGGCTCCCCTGCCCACCACCACAGCACCGAGCCGGTGGGCGCCGGCCGGCCGTCCACCGGCCCGACGAAGTGCAGCACGTCGTTGGCGCCGATCAGCCGCAGCAGTTCCTCCCGAGGCAGGGCGCCGGCCTGCACGACACTCACCGCGATGCCCGCCATGCTGCGCAGGCCGGCGTTGAGGCGCGCCAACGCCGGCGCTGCCGCCTCGCTGCCGGAGACGACCAGCACCTTCAGCGTCCCGCGGTTGGGCCCATGGCGCGCCGCCTGCACCGGCGCGGCATCGGCCACGATGCGCCGCACCAGCTGGAACTTCTCCCCGAGGGAGTCCTCGCCGACCGGCAGCAGTTCCCAGGGCGCCCACGCGAGGGTTGCATCGAGCTGGAGGGTGAACATGCCCGGCGGCGCATCGCGCAGGAAGGCAGCGATTCCTCCGGGCAGCAGGTGGGCCAGCAACTGCCGGGAGAATTCGCGAAGTCCGGCCGGCTCGCCGCTGGACAGGAGGCGCTCCGACTGCTGCCTCAGGTCGACCAGGGCTGCTTCCTCGGTGGCTACGGTTTCAAGCCGCGCCAGCAGGCGGAGGTCCGTCAGCGACGCAGCCAGCCCGCCTCGCTGCGGAAGCAAGGTGAGGTAGAGCGGTGAACCCTCGGTCATCACGGCCGGACTGCAAAGGATCGCAGGACCATGGGTTGCCCCCCTGTGATTTCGCTCGCCGAAAGCTCGTTGCGGCGGCCCTGGCCGGAACGCTGCATGCATTCCGAGACCGTCGTGGGCATTAGAGCGAAATCGTTTTGCCGCGTCAAACCCGCAAGCGTTGGTATCCGGGGCCTCCTACTCAGGATGAACGAAGCGGGGCGGCCGGGAGCTTCGGCCGGTCACTTGCACTGCCGGATGGTGTACTCCAGCCGGGCCGCGACGTACCCCAGCCAGTGCCCCGGCTCCGCCACTTGTTGCCCGTGCACGGTCCCATAGAGCTGGTGGGTGACCGTCACGGCGCGGTTGGCGTCGTTCAGCTCGATGCGGCCCTCGAACGCCTTCGTTCCCTTCTTGCCGTCGCCCCAATGCTGGCGCCGCCCGGCGTCGACGTACAGGTCATATTGCAGTTGCGACAACTCGCGGTCCCGCATCGAGCGGCCCGGGTCCGGCGGCTCCGCCTTCAACTCGTAGCGGATGTCGACGGTGAAGCCCTGGCCGTTCGCGCGCGTGCAGGTAACGGCCACGGTGCTCTCGGCCAGGACGGGTGGAGTCGCGCCCGTCATCTCATGGCGGCCGAAGTTGTAGACCGGCGTGGTCGCATGGCACTCGGCCGGCTTCGCCGGGCAAGGCGTGGGCGGCTTCGCAGCCAGTTGAGCGCCGGCCGCCAGTGGCAGCAGGGCGCCCCAGGCGATGAATCGGCCTAGCGGCACGGATAGCTCCCCAGCGTCGCGCCCGACGCGAAGTCGGCGGGCAGTTCGATCACCGCGGTGCAGCCACGCTCGCCGATGCGCACGCGCAGCGCATTCGGCTTGCCGCGCGCCAGACCGCTCACGTACACCTTGCCGCGCCTTGCCACGGGGAATGACTCGCTCGCCTCGCCCACATGCACCGACGCGCCGGCGGGCACCGGTTTTCCATCGCCTTCCACCAGGGTCAGCGTGGCGGAAATCCTGCGCACCACGCCCATGTCTACCAAGGCGCCCATCCGGCTCGCGATCTTGATGCGCTTCGTGTTGTCCGCGAAGGAGCCGTCCAGCGGAATGTCCTCCGGCTCGAAGGACACGGTGCTGGGCAGGAAGCCGGACAAGCGCGGAATCACGGCCACGCCGCTGCTGTCGGTCGCGCCCACCTGCTGGCCGTTGCCGTAGACGCGCACCCCCGGGAAATCCGCCACCTTCACGATCGCGAAGCTCTGGTCCAGGTAGCGCGAGATGCGCCATTCGCCGGCCGCCACCGCGAGGCCGCCGCGCGCGAATGCGCGGGCCGCCCGGCTTCCCGAGGCTTCGGCCACCTCGGCGCCGAACTGGCCGACGCCGGTCTGCACGTAGGCGCCCAGTTCCAGGCGGCGCGCGGCAGACTGCTGGCCGGCGAGCACGCGGTAGCCGAAGCTGTCCGTCTCCAGCAGGTTGCGCGTCACGTCCAGCAGCACGTCCATCTTCGGCGCGTCGCTGCGCCGCTCGACCGAGGCGGTCACGAAATCCCGTTCGCCGAGCGGCATCGCCAGCGTGAGCGAGAACACATGCGTCTTCGGCTGCGTACCCCAGAAGCGCGAGTAGCTGGCCGACAGGGTGGCCGAGCGCGTCAGCGAGAAGGTCCAGCCGGCCGTTGCGCTGTTGAATTCGCCCGAGGTGTCCTTGGTCCGCAGGCCCAGCAGGTTCAGCCAGTGCCGCTCGCCGACGTGCGCCGAAGCCGAGAACTGGCGCACGGCCAGCGTGCGCACCTGCCCCGGTTCGAAGCCGATGTCCACGTAGTCGGGGCTGCGCTGCTCGGCACCCCCTGCGACGCTCCATTCGCGCTCGTTGCGCTGGAAGAAGACCTTGCCGAGCGCGCCGGCGTGGCCGAACCCCCGGCTCGCCGCCGCGCCCGCGCCCACCAGCCCCAGGAGCGGCACCGTCGCCTGCACCAGGCCGCCCAGGTTGGCGCGATCCGCCATGGCTTCCGCGCGCCCCTCCAGCGTCAGGCGGTCGGTGACACCGTAGCGGTGCGTGGCCACCGCGGCCCAATCCCCATAGGCATTGCTGCGCACGCCGTAGTCGCGCCGCAGCAGGCCTGCTTCGTACGAGAAGTCATGCAGCCCCTGCCGCAGCATCGCGTCGTAGCGCACGTAGGGTACGACGGCGCTCGATTCCTGGCCGAACACGTCGCGCACGACCACCCGCACATTGCCCGCCCCCACGGGCACCGGCAGGCTGTTGACGGAGAAGGGCCCCGGGCGCACCGTCGTCGAATAAGCCTTCGCGTTGCCGACGTAGATGTCGACCGTCGACGGCACCACTGCCGTCCCCGCCACGTCCGCCGTCGGATAGGTGATCAGCAGCGGCGCGTTGGCGAAATTGCGCTGGTACTGGAGGCCGCCCATGCGCAGCGCCGCACCGTAGCTGCCGGGACGGGTGATGGTGTCGCCGAGCACCAGGCTCGTGATGCGCTCCGGGTCGTCACGGCGCAGCGCCGTGTCGAGCCGGGTGGTGCCGCGGCCGTTGTTGCCCGTGAAGAAGCTGGAAGTGGCCAGGCCCCAGCGCGAGAAGGCGCCGACTTCCCAGCTGGCGCCCAGGGCGCTCGTGCCGCCCCCATGGTCGAAGCGCAGGTCGTAGTTCAGGAAGCCGCCCGATGTGTAGCTCACGGGCAGGCGGTCCTCGGCGACGAACGATGCGTGCGTGCCCAGGTGCATGGCGGGCGGGAAGTCGAGCTTCAGCGTCAGCGTGGCCGGATCGAGTGCGTAGCGCAGACGGAGGCTTTCGACGCACAGCCAGCGCGTGGCGGCGATCGGGTGCCATTCGATCGAAGAAGTTGCGATGCCCCAGCGCTGGAGTTCCGCCTCGGCGATGTAGAGCGGTCCCGCCGGCGGCACGTAGCGCGCCGCGATCCCTTCGCGCTCCTCGCCATTGACCGTGGGTTGGAGGAGCAGCGGCGCCAGCGTGGATGCGCGCGCGACGCCGGCCTGGCACGGCGGCGCCTGCGCATGCGCCGCAAGCAGGGGGGCGGCGAGGACGGCCACCGCCAGCGCACGTGCCGGATACACACGGCTTCAGCGCTTGACGTCCGCCATGAAGGTGCCGTGGTCCGTGCGCACGCGTACCTTCAGCGGCCCGTCGGCCTGGATCTTCAGCGGGTAGTCGCCGCTGAGGGTGTTGCCCACCAGCAGGTAGGCCGCGGAGGGCACCTTGAGGAGGTCGCCGGCCTGGGCGGAACTCAGCACCCATTCCTTCAGCTTGATGTTGGCCTTGCCGGTGTTGCGCAGTTCGACCTTCAGCACGTCCTGCACCAGCGCCACCGAAAGCGCGGCCTCGCCCTTGGCCACGCGCCCCGCGGCCGGCGCCACGAAGACCGGCACCGCCATCGACACCACGGTCTTCAGCGTGTTGGCCTGGATCTCGCGGGCCGGCGGCACCTCGTCGATGAAGATGCGGTAAGGATGTTCGGTGGCGTCGAGCGGGCGATTGAGCTGCACGCGCACGACCTGCGCCGCGCCCTTTTCCAGGCGGAAGGTGGCGGGCGCCACCAGCAGGTCGTTGGTCGGCTCGTAGCTGTCCACGCGGTTTTGCTGCTTCCAGCTCACCACGCGCACCTCGAAGGTCTTGGCTTCGTCGGTATTGGTGACCGTGAGCGAGGACGCCCGGTTCGCACCCAGCTCCACGCGCAGCGGCACGATCGCGAAACCACCCGCGTGCGCGGCGCCGGCGGCGGCAAGCAGGGCCCACAGGCAAATGGCGCGCAGCATGGCTGGCCTCCTAGTAGTAGATGCGCACGGTGATGGTGTCGGCGTACTCCTCGGCCGGCACGACCTGCGCCGTGGGGATTGCGCCGAACACGGTGTGGTCCTGCGGCAGGCCGGTGCCGACGCCGGTCACCGTGTCGGTGCCGGGCGTGTTGCCCCAGATGCTGCTGCGCGCCGAGTCGGAATAGAGCTGGTAGTTGAGGACGCTCGTCGAGGCCGACACCATGCGGCGCTGGTTCACCGTCGCGCCCGGCGATGTGCCCTCGTTCAGCCCGATCTGGTAGCTGGAGTTCGGCGTGCAGGTCGCGCGCAGCAGCGTGGTCCCGAGCAGCGGGCTGCCGGCCTGCGCGTTGTAGACGCCGAAGCCGAGGTTGCTGGCCGTGATCTCGCAGACCGCATTGACGCGGGCCGAGACCCGGAACGTGGTGCTCGTGCTTTGCTGCGCCGGTGCCTGCGTCCAGGGCAGCACCGCCAGCATGACGAAGACTGCAAGTCGCCGCTCGTTCATCCGGGTCTCCAGGGCTCCCGCAGGAGCAGTAGCATCGCGAAATGGCAAGGGGCACCTCCACCTGGAACACGCGCTGGCTGCTGGCGGCAGCCAGCGCCCTGGCCTGCGGGCCGGCCCTGCCCATCGTCCAGACCTTCATCGCCACCACCGGCATGCAGGTGCGCCTGGAGCTCGCGGGCTCGTGCGAGATCAGTGCCTCCGACCTGAGTTTCGGCGCCTACAACGCGGCCTCGGCCGCACCGGCATTCGCGCAGTCGACCATCCAGTTGCTGTGCGCGCCTGGCATGGTGGCGGAGCTGGCGCTCGACGCCGGCACCGCGCCGGGCGCGAGCACCACGCTGCGCCAGATGCTCTCGGCCAGCGGCGCCGATCGCCTCGATTACGGCCTGTACCAAGACGCCGGGCGCAGCATCACCTGGGGCGACACGCCCGGGGTCGACACGCTCGAGGTGCCCACCAACGGCGCGCTGCAGACCGTGCCGGTCTTCGGCCGCATCCCGGCCGGCCAGCGCCCGCCGGCGGGAATCTATGGCGACGAAATCACGGTACGCGTGCTCTACTGACGGCATAGGCGCCCCGCTTCAGCTCCTGCGGCCCAGCGCGCGGTAGAGGCGGACCACGGCTTCCTCCGCCGCCAGCATGACCACGATGACGACGATCAGCGTGATCAGCCCGTGCCAGATGCCGTGGAACTGCAGGTCCTTCTCGAACAGGAAGGCCAGCGCTTCGAGGATCACGAACTTGGATCCGAACAGAACGAGCCAGGCGCAGAAGTACTTCAGGAATTTCGCGGCCGTCCCAACCCGGTCGCTGAAGTACTCCATCACCCGGTGCTCGACGGCGATCGTGCCCTGCAGCAGGAGCTGCAGCACCACGGCGGCGAACAGCGAGGTGGTGAAGGTGTCGACGAACACCTTGTCCGAATATTCGGCAAAGAGGTTCAGCACCACGAGGTCGATCAGGATCCCCGTGAAGTAGCGGACGAACAGGCGCTGCCGGTCCAGGGGCGCCTCGGCCACGGCCGGGACGAAGGCTTCTGCTGCGTGGGTGGTCATGGGATTTCCCTCTGGACGCCACTTTGCGGCATGATGTGCCCGGCCCGGATGGGACCAAGGTCCAATGGTCCCGCTGCGGGCGGTCCGCGCAGCCTCAGCGCGTTCGTTCAGGGGCCGACACGAGCTCATCCGGATGAAGAAACTGCTTGCGATTCCCTGCGCGGCGCTGCTGTCGGGCTGCAGCATGGTGGTGCTCGACCCGGCCGGCCATATCGCCGCCCAGGAGGCGCGGCTGCTGGTCATCTCCACGCTGCTGATGCTGCTGATCATCGTGCCGGTGATCGCCCTCACGCTGCTGTTCGCCTGGCGCTACCGCGCCTCCAACACCGACGCGCCCTACGAGCCCGACTGGGACCACTCGATCCAGCTGGAACTGGTCATCTGGTCGGCGCCGCTGCTCATCATCATCGCCCTGGGCGCCATCACCTGGATCGGCACGCACACGCTCAATCCTTACCGCCCGCTGGACGCCAAGGCCGCGGCCGCCCAGGTCGAGCCGATCGACGTGCAGGTGGTGGCCCTGGACTGGAAGTGGCTGTTCATCTACCCGAAGCTGGGCATTGCCACCGTCAACGAGCTGGCCGCGCCGGTCGACGTGCCGGTGCGCTTCAGCATCACGTCGGCCTCGGTGATGAACTCCTTCTACATCCCGGCGCTGGCCGGCCAGATCTACGCGATGCCGACCATGGAGACCAAGCTGCACGCCGTCATCAACCAGCCCGGCGTGTACCAGGGCATCTCCGCCAACTACAGCGGCGCCGGCTTCTCCGACATGCACTTCATGTTCCACGGCCTCGCCGCCGCCGATTTCGAGGCCTGGGTGCAGAAGGCGAGGGCGAGCGGACAGGCTCTCGCACGCGACACCTACCTGCAGCTCGAGCGCCCCAGCCAGCGCGAGCCGGCGCGCTTCTACGCATCCGTTGCACCGGGATTGTTCGACGCGGTCGTCAACCGCTGCGTGGCGCCGGGCACCCAGTGCCTGCACACGCAGATGGCGGCCGACGAGCGGCGCGCCGCGGTGGCGGCGAACTGGCGGCCGGGGACGCCGCCCGAGGGGCTGATCTGCACCGCGGCCGACGCCGCGACCGTCGCCTCCCTGCCCTGGCCCGAGCGGAAATGACGCCCATGTCCGAGAACACCGGCCTCGCCAAGCTTCTTTTCGGCCGCCTCAGCTGGGAGGCGCTGCCGCTGCACGAGCCGATCCTGATCGCGACCTTCATCGCCGTCGTGATCGGCGGCATCGCCGTCCTGGGCGCCATCACGAAGTTCAGGCTCTGGGGGCCGCTGTGGCGCGACTGGATCACCAGCATCGACCACAAGAAGATCGGGATCATGTACGTGATCCTGGGGCTGGTGATGCTGCTGCGCGGCTTCTCCGACGCCATCATGATGCGCGCGCAGCAGGCGATCGCGTTCGGCGAGCAGGCCGGCTACCTGCCGCCGCACCACTACGACCAGGTCTTCACGGCGCACGGCGTGATCATGATCTTCTTCGTCGCGATGCCGCTCGTGACGGGACTCATGAACTTCGCGATGCCGCTGCAGATCGGCGCGCGCGACGTCGCCTTCCCCTTCCTCAACAACTTCAGCTTCTGGATGACGGCCTCCGGCGCCGGCCTGGTCATGGCCTCGCTGTTCGTCGGCGAGTTCGCGCGCACCGGGTGGCTTGCCTATCCACCGCTCTCGGGGATCATCCACAGCCCCGACGTGGGGGTGGATTACTACATCTGGTCGCTGCAGGTGGCGGGCGTGGGCACCACGCTCTCGGGCATCAACCTGATCGCGACCATCGTCAAGATGCGCGCGCCCGGCATGGGCATGATGAAGATGCCGATCTTCACCTGGACCACGCTGTGCGCGAACATCCTCATCGTCGCCGCCTTCCCGGTGCTGACCGCCGCGCTCGCCCTGCTGTCCCTGGACCGCTACGTGGGAACGCACTTCTTCACCAGCGAGCTGGGCGGCAACGCGATGATGTACGTCAACCTGATCTGGATCTGGGGCCATCCGGAGGTGTACATCCTGATCCTGCCGGCCTTCGGCATCTTCTCCGAGGTGGTGTCCACCTTCAGCGGCAAGCGCCTGTTCGGCTATGCCTCCATGGTCTACGCCACGATGGTGATCACCATCCTGTCGTACCTCGTGTGGCTGCACCACTTCTTCACCATGGGCTCGGGCGCCAGCGTGAACTCGTTCTTCGGCATCACCACGATGATCATCTCGATCCCGACCGGCGCCAAGATCTTCAACTGGCTGTTCACCATGTACCGCGGCCGCATCCACTTCGAGGTGCCGATGATGTGGACGGTGAGCTTCATGGTCACCTTCGTGGTCGGCGGCATGACGGGCGTGCTGCTGGCGGTGCCGCCGGCGGACTTCGTGCTGCACAACAGCCTGTTCCTCGTCGCGCATTTCCACAACGTGATCATCGGCGGCGTGCTGTTCGGGCTGTTTGCCGGCATCACCTACTGGTTCCCCAAGGCCTTCGGCTACAAGCTCGATCCGTACTGGGGCAAGTGGTCGTTCTGGCTGTGGACGGTGGGCTTCTACGTGGCCTTCATGCCGCTGTACGTGCTGGGGCTCAAGGGCGTGACGCGCCGGCTGCAGCACATCGACGACGTGTCGCTGCGCCCCTGGTTCCTGCTGGCGGCGCTGGGTGCCGGCTTGATCGCGCTGGGCATAGGCGCCTTCCTGCTGCAGCTGTGGGTGAGCTTCCGCCGGCGCGAGCAGTTGCGCGACACCACGGGCGATCCCTGGAACGGCCGCACGCTGGAATGGTCCACGTCCTCGCCGCCGCCGCCGTACAACTTCGCCTTCACGCCGATCGTGCATGAGGGCGATGCCTGGTACGACATGAAGAAGCGCGGCTACGCGCGGCCGGTGGAAGGGTTCATCCCGATCCACATGCCGAAGAACACGAGCGCCGGCTTCATCCTGGCCATGCTGAGCGCGGCGCTCGGCTTCGCCCTGATCTGGCACATGTGGCTGCTGGCCGCGGCGGCGCTGGCCGCCCTGGTCGTCACCGCCATCGTCCACACCTTCAACTACGAACGCGATTTCCACCTGAGCGCCGACGACGTCGTGCGCGTGGAGAACGCGCGCACCGAGCTGCTGGCCCGCCATGGCTGACACCGCCACCGACACCCTGCGCTTCTACGACACCGGGACGCACCACCCGGAGCAGCCGACGCTGCTCGGCTTCTGGCTCTACCTGATGAGCGACTGCCTGCTGTTCGCCTGCCTGTTCGCCTGCTACGGCGTGCTGGGGCGCAACTATGCGGGCGGGCCCACCGGCGCCGAGATCTTCGAGCTGCCGCTGGTGGCGCTCAATACCTCGCTGCTGCTGCTGTCGTCGATCACCTACGGTTTCGCGGTCATCGCCATGCAGCGCAAGCAGCGCAACGCCACGCTGGCCTGGCTGGCGCTGACCGGCCTGCTCGGGGCGGGCTTCGTCGGCATCGAGCTGTACGAATTCAGCCACCTGCTGCACGAAGGCTACGGCCCGCAGCGCAGCGGCTTCCTCTCCGCCTTCTTCGCGCTGGTCGGCACGCACGGCCTGCACGTGAGCGTGGGCATCCTCTGGCTGGCCACGCTGATGGTGCAGGTGCGCAAGCACGGCCTGGTGGTGGCGAACCGGCGGCGCCTGATGTGCCTGTCGATGTTCTGGCACTTCCTGGACGTGGTCTGGATCGGCGTCTTCACCTTCGTCTACCTCATGGGGGTGCTGCGATGAGCGACCAGGCACTCGACCGGCAACACGAGCACGACGAGGAAGACCACGACACGCTGCACGTCACGGTGCGCGGCTACGTCACCGGCTTCGTGCTGTCGGTGATCCTGACGGCCATCCCCTTCTGGCTGGTGATGGGCAAGGTGCTGCCCAACCCCACCATGACCACCTTCGTGATCCTGGGCCTGGCCATGGTGCAGATCTACGTGCACATGGTGTTCTTCCTGCACATGACGTCCAAGGCCGAGGGCGGCTGGGCCTGGATGTCGCTGATCTTCACGCTGGTGCTGCTGGTCATCACCTTGAGCGGCTCGCTGTGGATCATGTACCACCTGAAGACCAACACCATGCCGGTCACGCCCGAGCAGGCGCGCCGGCTTCCCTGAGGCCAAGTCCATGTCCACCGCCGACTCCGGGGCCCTCGAAAGCGACGCACGCCAGGTGTCTTCGCATCCGGCCGAAGTGTCGCCCGGCGACATCGCCGTGGGCGTGGTGATCGGCCGCACCTCCGAGTATTTCGACTACTTCGTCTACGGCATCGCCTCGGTGCTGGTGTTCCCGGCGATCTTCTTCCCCTTCGAGACGCCCCTGCGCGGCACGCTCGCCTCCTTCGCCCTGTTCGCGCTGGCCTTCATCGCCCGACCCTTCGGCACGGTGCTGTTCATGGACATCCAGCGCCGCTGGGGCCGCTACACCAAGCTGACGCTGGCCCTGTTCCTGCTCGGGTCCTCCACGGCCGGCATTTCCTTCCTGCCCGGGCATGCCGTGCTTGGGCCGACCGCGATCTTCCTGCTGGCGGGTCTGCGCATCGGCCAGGGCATCGCGCTGGGCGGCGCCTGGGACGGCCTGCCCTCGCTGCTGGCGCTGAGCGCGCCGAAGCGCAAGCGGGGCTGGTACGCGATGCTCGGCCAGCTGGGGGCGCCGGTCGGCTTCATCATCGCCAGTGGCCTGTACCTGCTGCTGTACGGCACCCTGTCGCGCGAGGACTTCCTCGACTGGGGCTGGCGCTATCCCTTCTTCTGCGCCTTCGCCATCAACGTCGTGGCCTTGTTCGCGCGGCTGCGCCTCGTGGTCACCAACGAATACGCGGACCTGCTGGAGGAAAGGGAGCTCGATCCCTCGCCCGCCGGCGAGCTGCTGCGCTCGCAGGGCATCAACGTGGTACTCGGCGGCTTCGGGGCGCTGGCGAGCTACGCGCTGTTCCACGTGGTCACGGTGTACCCGCTGGCGATGATCGCGTTGTTCACGCAGGAGTCCATCGCCCAGTTCCTGGCCTTCCAGACCGTCGCCGCCTTCTTCGGCATCGGCGGCATCATTGCCTCGGGTTTGATCGCCGACCGGCTGGGACGCCGCAACACGGTGGCGGTGTTCGCCGCCGCCATCGCGGCTTTCAGCGGCTTCGTGCCGACGCTCTTGAACGGCGGCGACGTCGGCCACGCGGTCTTCATCGTGCTGGGGTTCACGCTGCTGGGCCTCTCCTATGGCCAGGTCGCCGGCGCGCTCGCGGCCAACTTCGAGCCGCGCTACCGCTACACCGGCGCCGCGCTCACATCGGACGTCGCCTGGCTCATTGGCGCGGGCTTCGCGCCCTTCGTGGCGCTCAGCCTCTCGGCCTACCTCGGCCTCGGCTACGTGAGCCTGTACCTGCTGTCCGGGGCGGTCGGCACGCTGGTCGCCCTCTGGATCAACCGCCGGCTGGAAGACAAGGACTGAGCGGCGCCGCCATGTGGGCCGTTGGTCCCATGTGCATGGCGGGCGGGCCGCCCTAGAGTGGCAGCTCCCTTCGACCGCACGGAAGGAGCTTCCTTGTCCGCCGCCCTCCGCATCGCCGCAGGAGGTCTGGTGCTGGCCCTCCTCACGGGCTGTGCCTCCTTGCCCGCTCCCGTCGAACGCATGCCCAGCCACGCCTTGCCCGACACCGCCGCCACCACCAGCCTGGGCCGTTCGCTCGCGCCGCTGGTGGCCGCGCATCCCGGCCTCACCGGCGCGCATCCGCTGCGCGATGGCCGCGACGCGTTTGCCGCGCGGGCGCTGCTCGCCGAGGCCGCGGAGCGCACGCTCGACGTGCAGTACTACATCTGGCGCAAGGACGTCAGCGGGCGCCTGATGGCGCACGCGGTGTGGCAGGCGGCGGAGCGCGGCGTGCGCGTGCGCATGCTGCTGGACGACGCCAACACCGGCGGCCTCGACACTTTCCTCGCCGAACTGGATGCGCACCCCAACATCGAGGTGCGCCTGTTCAATCCCTTCGCCAACCGCAGCTTCCGCGTCGGCGATTTCGCCGGCGACTTCGCGCGCGTCAACCGGCGCATGCACAACAAGATGTTCATCGCCGACAACCAGGCCGCGGTGCTGGGGGGCCGCAACATCGGCGACGAGTACCTGGGCGCCCAGGTCGACGTCGAGTTCGCGGACCTCGACGTCGTCGCCACCGGCGCCGTCGTGGCCGACGTCTCGGCCAGCTTCGACAGCTACTGGAACAGCACGGTCACTTATCCGCTGGCGTCGCTGGTCCCGGCCGTGCCCGCCGGTTCGGGGCGCGACGCCGCGACTGCGTGGGCCGCCTTGCAGGACAGTCCCGAAGCCAAGGCCTACGTCGAAGCGGTGCGCGGCAGCGTCTCGATTCCGCGCATGCTCGCCGGCGGGCAGCTGGAATGGGTCGCCGCCCGGCTGATCGCCGACGACCCGGCCAAGGTGCTGCATCCGCCGGGCGAACTGCAGATGCTGCCGCACCTGCAGGAAAGCCTGGGCACGCCAAGGCAGGAACTGCTGCTGGTCTCGCCCTACTTCGTGCCGACGCGCCAGGGCACCGACGCGCTCGTCGCCATCGCCGCGCGCGGCGTGCAGGTGAGCGTGCTGACCAACTCGCTGGCCTCGACCGACGTCACGCCCACCTACTCGGGCTATGCGCGCTACCGGCGCGATCTGCTGCGCGGCGGCGTGCGCCTGTTCGAGCTCAAGCCTTCGGCCGTGGAGCACGTCCGAGAGCCAGGGGAGCGCCGCAGGCTGGGGGGCAGTTCGGGAGCGAGCCTGCATGCGAAGACCTTCGCGGTGGATCGCCGCCGCATCTTCGTCGGCTCCTTCAACCTCGATCCGCGTTCGGCCCGGCTCAATACCGAATGCGGCCTGCTGCTCGAAAGTCCCGTGTTCGCGGCCCGCCTGAGCGAGGGGTTCAGGAACGAGATTCCATTGCGCGCGTACGAGGTGCGGCTCGATCCCGACACCCAGGAGATGGTCTGGATCGAGCGCACCCAAGCCGGCGAGGTGCGCCACGCCGGCGCGCCGCAGACCAGCGCCGTGCGCCGCGCGTGGGCCAGCTTCCTGGGCTGGCTGCCGATCGAGTGGCTGCTCTAGGCGGCGGGAGGGCTAGAAGCCCGGGGACGGCTGCGGACCGATGGCGTTCTGGATCGCGTCGAGCAGCATCGCCTCGTCCACCGGCTTGCGCAGGTAGGCCCGGGCGCCGCGGCCCAGGGTGAGTTCGCGGCTCTCCAGCGAGTCGTCGCCGGTGATGATGACCACCGGGACGTTGGCCTTCGCTTCCAGCAATGCGCCTTGCACGTCGAAGCCGGTCATGTGGGGCATGCGCAGGTCCAGCACCAGGCACTGCGGCGAGGAACGCGCCAGCGAGTGGATGAACTCCACGCCCGATGCGAAGGTCTGCACGTCGAAGCCGGCCGAGCGCAGCAAGCGTCCGAGTGCGCGGCGAACGGACTCTTCGTCATCCACGATGGCCACGAGGGAAGAAGCGGCTGGCATTCATGAGAAAGTAGGCGTTCGGCCTGCCTGAGCCAATGGGACCTTGGTCGTATCCCTTTGTACAGGCGACTAGACCAGCGGCACTTGCGCGCGTTCGATGAGGCGCACGAGCTCCGCGACCGAGCGCACGTGCATCTTTTCCATGCCGCGCGCGCGATGCACTTTCACCGTCTTTTCGGCGGTGCCGATGTCGGCGGCGATCTGCTTGTTCAGGCGGCCCGCCATCACGTGCGTGATCACCTCGCGCTCGCGCGGCGTGAGCGACGCGATGCGCTCCGCGGCGACGGCTTGCTGCGCTTGCAGGGCGCGGGTGCTGGCATCCTGCGCGAGCGCGCGAGCCACCGCTTCGAACAGCAGCGTCTCGTCGACGGGCTTGGTGAGGAAGTCGACGGCGCCGCGGCGCAGCGCGTCCGCGCACATCGGCACGTCGGCCTTCCCGGACAGGAAGACGATGGAGACGGGATGCGCGCCGCCGCGCAGCGCGTCCCGCAGGCCCATGCCATCGAGGCGGGGCAGGGCGACGTCCAGCACCAGGCAGGCATGCAGCTCGGGGTCGTAGGCGGCGAGGAAGTCCTCGGCGCAGTCGTGCGTCAGCACCCGGTAGCAGCCCAGCGAGCCGAGCAGGCGCGACAGGGCGGTGCGGACCATCGGGTCATCGTCGACGACGTGGACGGTGGGCAAGGCGGGCGGGGCGCGCCCCGCAGGAGGTGCGCGGTCGAACTGCATCATGGTGTGCATTTGAATTCCCCTCTGAGTTCGGAACGGAGTCGCCAGTGCCCGGATGAGTCTAGGGAGAGTGCGCGGTCGCGGCACTAGCCCTTTGGGGCAGTTGCCGCGGCCAGGGCGGGGCTTCAGTCTTGTTCCCCATGCATGTAATGGCCGGAAACCAAGCCGAGAGCCTGCGCTGGCAGTTCCCCGCCGCGGCAGCCGGGATCGCTGCGGCCTACTTCGCCGGCGCCAAGCTGGGCATGGCGCTGACGTTCAGTCCGCTGCCCATCTCCGTCCTGTGGCCGCCCAACGCGCTGCTGATGGCGGCGCTGATCCTGTTTCCGCGCCGCTGGTGGTGGGGCCTCGTCGCCGCGGCCTTCCCGGCCCACCTGCTGGTCCAGATCGAAGGGGGCGTGCCGACCGCCATGGTGCTGTGCTGGTTCGTCAGCAACGTGACCGAGGCCGTGATCGGCGCCACCCTCATGGCGCGCCTGGCCGGGCCGGTCCCCATGCTGCGCAGCGCGCAGTCGGTGATCGGCTTTCTCTGCACCGCCATCGCCGCGCCCTTCTTCAGCTCCTTCCTCGATGCCGCCTTCGTGCGCACCATCGGTTGGGGCGACGCGAGCTACGCCACCCTGTTCGAAGTGCGCTTCTTCTCCAACATGCTGGCCACCCTGATCTTCGTGCCGCCGCTGGTCGCCTGCCTGCAGGCGCCGCCCGGCGATTTTCCGCGGCTCGCGCGGGCACGCATGCCCGAGGCCGTGCTGCTGGCCGCCGGCCTGCTGGTGAGCAGCATCCTCGCCTTCAACATCAATGCCACCCAGCCGCTGGCCCTGAGCTTCCTCTACCTGCCCATGGTGTTCCTGGCCTGGGCCGCCTGGCGCTTCGGGCCGTCCTTCGCCAGCACCGCCTTTGCCGGCGTCGCCGTGCTGGTGATCGTCGGCGCCTCGCATGGCAAGGGCCCGTTCCTGTCGGCGGCGCTCGCGCATTCGGTGCTGCCCATCCAGCTGTTCCTGATCACGGTGGCGGTCGCCGTGCTGGTGCTGGCGGGGCTGGTGCAGGACCAGCACGACGTGCAGCAGCGGCTGCGCAATTCGCAGGAGCTGTTTTCCACCGCGTTTCGCTCGGGCCCCGACGCGCTGGCCATCAGCCGCCGGGAGGACGGGCAGGTGCTGGAAGCCAACGCGGGCTGGCTGCGCCTCATGGGCCACGAGGAGCCCGGCCGCGTGGCGCCGCTGGCGAGCCACCTCGATGCGCCCAGCCGGCGCAAGCTCCAGGCCCTGGCCTACGCGGGCAAGCCGGTGCGCAACACCGAGGTCTCGCTGCGCGACCGGCACGGGCAACCGCGGGTCGTGCTGCTCACGTCCGCGCCGGTCGACGTGGCCGGCGAAGCCTGCGAGATCAGCATGGCGCGCGACATCACCGCGCAGCGGCAGGCCGAGATCGAGGCGCAGGACCAGCGGCAGCAACTCACGCACCTCACGCGCGTCGCGTCCCTGACGGACTTTTCCGGGACGCTCGCGCACGAACTGAACCAGCCCCTGACGGCGATCCTGAGCAACGCGCAGGCGGCGCTGCGCATGCTGTCGAACGATCCGCCCAACATCGCCGAGGTGCGCAGCATCCTGCGCGACATCGCCGAGGCCGACAAGCGCGCCGGCGTGCTGATCCACCACCTGCGCCTGCTGATGAAGAACAGCGACGAGGAGTTCACCCAGATCGAGGCCAACCACGTCGTCCAGGAAGTGCTGGACCTGGCACAGGGCGAATTCCTGCTGCGCAAGGTCGAACTCAAGACCAGCTTCTGCCGCGACCTGCCCCTGCTGCAAGGCGACCAGGTGCAGCTGCAGCAACTGGTGCTGAACCTCGTGCTCAATGCCTGCGAGGCGATGCAGAACAGCGGCCGGCCCGAACGCGTGCTGAGCGTGGACACGCAGCATGGCGCCGACGGCACGGTGCAGATCCTGGTGAGCGACACCGGCCCCGGCATCAAGCCGGAGCTCCTCGGGCGCGTGTTCGAACCCTTCTACAGCACCAAGGCGAACGGGCTCGGGCTGGGCCTGTCGATCTGCCGCAAGATCGCCGCGCACCACGGCGGCACGCTGTCGGTACAGAACAACCACGGCGGCGGCGCCACCTTCCGCTGCGCCTTGCCGCCGGTGCGGCAGGCCGCGCGCGCGCCGGGCGCCGCTCAGCGCCTGGCCGGCGCGAGGTCCACGACCGCGAGTTCGTAGACGACGATCACGACCTCGTCGCCGTTGCGCACGCCGACCAGGTCCGCCTTGTCGGCCACGGGATATTCCTCGACGTGGCCCTGCGGCCCCTTCAGCTTGATGGTGGACCGCGCCTTGTCCACGCCGAGCACGCGCGTGACGATCGTGGTGTTGGGCCCGACCGGCTGGCCGCGCTTGGGCGCGACGGCGCCCTCGACCGGCGCATCCTTCGCCCGCCGCAAGGTGAGTCCCACCCGGGAGACGTAATCCACCCGCACGGCGTCGCCGGGCTTGAACGACTCCAGGTTCTTCACCTTGGGGTCGATGCGGTAGGTGGCCTGGCCGCGGGGCGTATCGACCGTGAGCGAGCGCGCGCCCGCGTCGATCGCGGAGATGGTGCCGCTGGTGGAGGCGCGGTTGCCGGTGATGCGTTGCTCGCCGAGGGTGATGGCGCCGGCGGCGAGGACACTCGAGGCGAGCAGGAAAGCTGCGATCGCGCGCTTGCTGGACATCGGCACTCCTTGGACTGGCCGGGCCAGTCTGCGCGGGCGCGGTGCGGCGCGAAATGGGACGTTGGTCCTATGGCAGCGCGGGCGCCGGTGCGGCGCCCTTGCCGGCCAGCCGGCGGATCTCGTCCAGCACGCGCTCGCCGGCGTCGGACTTGCGGAAGTAGGCCGCGCAGCCCGCGCGTTCGGCGCGCTGGCGCGTCTGGGCGTCGTCGTAGGCCGTGACATAGATGATGGGCGGGGCGCCGCCTTCCGCCGCCAGCCAGTGCCCGAGCTCGAGCCCGGACATGCCGCCCAGCTGCACGTCGAGCACGAGGCAGTCGAAGGGCGGCTGCGCGGTGTCGGCGAGGAAGGCCTCGGCCGATCCGTAGGTGACGGGCTCCATGCCGGCCGCGCGCAGCAGGCGGCCGAGGGAGCGGCACAGGCTGGGGTCGTCGTCGACGACAGCCACTTGGACGGGCGCGGGAATCATGGTGACGCGCGGCCAGTCTCGCCGGGGGCCGGGGGACTGTCCACTGCCCTTAAGTGCGGTCGGCGGCCAGCGGCGCCAGCAGGCCGGCTTCATACGCCAGCCGCGTGAGTTCGGCGACCGAGCGCACGCCCAGCTTGGACATCATCGCCATGCGATGCAGCTTCACGGTGCGCTCGTGGATGCCCAGGTCGCCGGCGATCTGCTTGTTCAGGCGGCCGCGCACCACGTGCTCCAGCACCTCGCGTTCGCGCGTGGTCAGCGACGAGAAGGGCGCCCGCAATGAGGCCTGCTTCGCGCGCGCCTGGCGCTGTTGCGCGTCGCGTGCCAGCGCGCGCTCCACGGCGGCAAGCAGCACTTCGGCGGGCGCGCGCTTCTCGACGAAATCTTCGGCGCCGCCGCGCATGGCCTGCACCGTCGAAGCGATGTCGCCGTGGCCGGTGAGGAAGAGGATGGGCAGGGGATGCGGCGCGCGCGCCAGGGCGTCCTGCAGCGCCAGGCCGCCGACTTCCGGCATCTCGAGGTCGGCGATGACGCAGCCGGGCGCGTCCTCGTCCCGGCATTGCGCGAGGAAGGTGTTGGCCGACGAATGCGTCCGCACGGCATAGCCGCTCGCGGAGAGCAGGCGCGCCGTGGCCCGCAGGCAGTATTCGTCGTCGTCGACGACGTGGACGGTTGGGTGGGGTTCGGTCATGGGTCCGGTCAGGCCGCGGGGACGGTGAACAGGAAGCGGGCGCCGCCGGATTCGGCGTTCTCCGCCCGCAAGGTGCCGCCGTGCGCTTCGACGATCGTGCGCGAGATGGCCAGCCCCATGCCCATTCCCTTGGCCTTGGTCGTGTAGAACGGTTCGAAGAGATGGCAGGCGCGGGCGGGCGGGATGCCCGCACCGCTGTCGCTCACCGCGATCTCCACCGCGCGCGGGCCTTCGCGGCGCGCGCTGACGACCACGCTGCGGCTGGGCGCCGCGGCTTCGTCGATGGCGTCCATGGCGTTGGCCACGAGATTGAGCAGCACCTGCTGCAGGTGCACGCGGTCGCCCGCCACTTGCGGCAGGTCCTGGCACAGGGCGATGTCGAGCTTCACGTGCCGGGCTTCCGCTTCGGGCCGCAGCAGCGTCCCGATGTCGGCGAACAGTTCGGCCACGGCCATCGGGCGCATCTCCACGGTCTGGCGGCGCAGCAGCGAGCGCATGCGGTCGATCACGGCGCCCGCGCGCTGGTCGTCCTTGCGGATGTCCTCGAGGATGGCGCCGATCTCGGCGAGGTCGGGCTTTTCGCGGCGCAGGAACAGCGTCGCCGCTTCGGCGTTGCGCAGGATCGCACCGAGCGGCTGGTTGATCTCGTGGGCCAGTGCCGCTGCCAGCTGTCCCACCACCGAGATGCGGCCCACGTGGGCGATCTCCTGCCGCAGCAGCCGCGTTTCTTCCTCGTTCTTCCTGCGCTCGGTGCAGTCCATCGAGGCGCCGCGCATGCGCAGCGGCCTGCCGCGCGCATCGAAGTCCGCCTGGCCCTGGGTTGCGATCCAGCGCACGCTGCCGTCCGGCAGCACGATGCGGAACTCCATCGTGTACACCCGGCGCGGCGGCCGCGGCGCGCCCAGCGCCTGCTGCACGCGCTGTCGGTCGTCGGGGTGGACCTTCTGCACCAGCCGGTCGAGGGTGACGGGTTCGGTGGACGTGAAGCCGAAGAGCTCGCGCCACTGGGTGCTGGCCCAGACGTCGCCGCGCACCAGGTCGCGGCTCCAGGTGCCCAGGCGGGCGGCGCCTGCCGCCAGCATCATCCTTTGCTCGCTCTCGCTCAATTGGGCCGCGAGCTGCCGGACGTCCAGCACGTGCCGGCTGGATGCATAGGCCATGACGGCGATGATGCCCAGGCAGAATACGCTGTTGGTGCTGGGGATGGCCACGCCGCCCCAGACAATCAGCAGGGCCTGCAGCGCGCTTGCACCCAGGAAGAAGGCGCTGGCCAGGCCCACGCCGAGCGCCTTGCCGCGCTCGCCGCGGCGCCAGGCACCATGGGCCGCGTCGACGATGAATGCCACGCACAGCCACACGCTCAGCTGGCCGATGGCCATCCAAGGGTTCGGGGCGCCGCGGCCCACGCTGACCTTGTCGCCGAGGAATTCGACCTGCCGCAGTTCCTGCACCGCGAGGAAGCTTATGTTGTCCCCGGCCAGGAAGTTGAGCATCAGGGAAAGCGCGCGCAGGCCGACGACGGTCCAGGCGAGCCAGAGCCGCCGGGACTGCAGGTACACGTAGACGAAGCCCACCAGGGCCGCGAGGATCAACAGCAGCGGCACGTGCAGCCAGCGCACCACCCGCGCGAATTCCTGCGGCGTGCGGGACTGCATCATGAGCACTTCGCACAGCGCCAGGAAGGCGGTGCCCACGCACATGAGGGCGAAGTACAGGCTGGTGAGGCTGGAGCGGTCGCGCAGCCAGACGAGCAGGTGGATGAGCGCGAACGTGAGGCAGGCCGAAGCGAGCATGGACCAGATGACGAGCGTCCAGCTCATGGTGATCCCATCCCTGGGGTCGGCATCCCGGATCTCCTGGTTGCGTTCCGATTGCTGGACCAAGTGTGCAACGGCACACACCGCCCTTTACATTCTGGAATATTCACCATGGCAGGACAAGGGCCTTAGGGGAATGTGTCCATTTGTTGCGAGTTGGCCCTAGGGCCAATAGACGCTGCGGCCGCGCCCATCGACAGTGGCCTTCCATTGCCACGAGATGACAAGCCCATGACACACAAGCTCCTGGCCCTCGCGCTCGCCGCCACGCTGGCGTCTTCCGCGTCCGCGCAATACGTCTACCCCGCCAAGGGCCAGTCGCCGCAGCAGCAGAAAAGCGACGAGGCGGCCTGCCATACGTGGGCCGTGCAGCAGACCGGGGTTGACCCCGCCAAGCCACCGCCGGCGCCGGCCACCACGGCCGCCGGCACCACGCCGGGCGCCGGCGCCCGGGGCGCCGCCAAGGGGGCGGTGATCGCGGGCGTGGCGGATGGCGACGCCGCCAAGGGCGCCGCGGTCGGCGCCGTGGCCGAACGGTCCCGCAGCCGCCGTGCCAATGCGGCGGCGGGCCAGCAGGCTGCGGCCTCGGGCCAGGGCGCCTATGCCAATGCCCGCGCCGCCTGCCTGCAAGGCCGCGGGTACACCGTCAAGTGAACAAGCTCCTCGCCGCGGGACTGCTGGCACTGGCGCCGGCGCTTGCATCGGCGCAGGCCGAGGGCGGCTGGCGCTACCGGGCGTCCATCTACGGCTACTTCCCCAGCTTCAGCGGCCACAGCAACGTGCCGGCGGACGGCGGCGGCACCAGCATCGACATCGATTCCGGCAAGGTCGTCGACAGCATCGACGGCTTCTTCATGGGCGCCTTCGAGGCCCACAACGGGCGCTGGGGCCTGTTCACCGACTACATGTACCTGAGCCTGGGCGGCAACCGGCAGAACTCGCGCGACTTCAGCATCAACGGCGGGCTCGACGCCAGCACCTCGGCGGACCTGGGCTTCGACCTCACGGGCACCATCTGGACGCTGGCCGGCGAATACCGGCTGCCGGCGGCGGCTCCGTTGACCGCGGACGTCCTGGCCGGCGCGCGCATGTTCCGCCTGAAACGTTCGGTGCGCTGGAACATCGCCGGCAGCATAGGCACGCTGGACCCGCTGCGCCGCTCCGGGTCCTTCGAAAGCAGCGACACGCTCTGGGATGCCGTGGTCGGCGTCAAGGGGCGCTACGCGTTCGGCTCCGCCCGGCAATGGGTCGTTCCCTTCTACCTCGACGCCGGCACCGGCGATTCGCGCCTCACCTGGCAGGCATCCACCGGCATCGGCTACGCCTTCTCCTGGGGCGAGGTCAGCCTGCTGTGGCGTTACCTCTCCTATGAGATGAAGTCCGGCAACGCGCTGCAGGAACTGAAACTCAATGGCCCCATGGTGGGCGCCACCTTCACCTTCTGAAAGCAAGCCATGAAGAAACTTCCCGCCCTCCTTGCCTGCTCGGCCCTGCTGGCGCCGCTGGCCACGCCCACCTTCGCCGAGGGCGACAAGCCGCAGGTGACCAAGTCGCCGGGCAAGGTCACCGCCGCGCGCGAACGCACCCTGGTGGCGACCGTCACCGAGATCGACGCGGCGAAGGGCACCGTCACCCTGAAGGGCCCGAAAGGCAACACGCTGCCGCTGCAGGCGGGGCCCGAGGTCCGCAACCTGGGGCAGGTGGCGGTGGGCGACCAGGTCACGGTCAAGTACGTCGAGGCCTTGTCGCTGGAGTTGAAGAAGAACGGCAAGGAGCTGCCCGGCGCGACGTCGACGGCGGCCGCGGGCCGCTCGCCCGCCGGCGCACGCCCTGCGGGCCTGGTGGCCGAGAAGGTCGAAGTCACCGCCGACGTGGTGGCCGTCGATGCCAAGAACAGCATCGTCACGCTCAAGGGGCCGCAGCAGGTGGTGGAGATGCGCGTGCCGGACCCGGAGCAGCTCAAGCTGATCAAGGTCGGCGACCAGATCCAGGCTACCTATGCGCAGGCCGTTGCCCTGAAGGTGGAACCGGCGAAGAAGAAGTAGCCGGCGCGAGCAGCCAGACCACGGCCCACGCATAGAGCGTGACGGCCATGAACAGGGCCACGCGCGCCAGCGACGCCGCATAGACGTCCTTCCCCGCAGAGGCGTCCTCGATGCCCGGGCCCAGCACGATGAACATCGTGACCAGCGCGTTGAGCCAGAACGAGGGCGCCTGCCCGCTCGCCTTGACGCGGAACAGTCGGCGTCCCATCCAGAAGGCGGCGGCCACGACCCACAGCATCAGCATCCACAGGTTGGGACGCAGCGTGAGGCCGCCCCACACCAGCGCCCCTGCCACGGCCCCGAGCAAGGTGGAGCCCACCAGTTCGCGGCCCGCACTGCGCGCCTTCAGGACGCTGGCCTGCTGGCCCAGCATCACCGTCTTCATGATCGCCGCCATGTAGAAGGCCGGGTTGCTCAGCGCGAGCAGGAAGACCGGCACGATCACCACGGTGGCCTGCAGCGCGATGCGCCGCGCACCGGCCGCGTCCGCGCCGGCGGGCGCCGGCAGCGCCCCGGCGCGCGGCGGGTCCGGGAACAAGGCATGCGACAGGCCGCTCACCAGCCCGCCGGTGGCCACTCCCGCGCCCAGCGACATGGCCAGTTCGGTGGCCAGCGCCTGCTCCAGGACGCCCGCCACCGGGATCACCGTGAACGCGATCACCAGGATCATCGTCAACGGACCGGCCTTGCGGGCGCCGGCGAAGAACAGGCCGTAGAGCACCACGGCCGTCAACGCGACGCCGGTGACGGGAAAGTGCTCCAGCAGGGGCACCATCACGATGCCGGCCACGAGCATGCCCGCCACCAGGAAACCGGCGACCAGTCCCTTAGCCAGACCCAGGGGTGGGCCCGGCTTGCAGAGGATCACCACCGCGAGCGCGCAGGACACGAAGGGCAGGCGCAGCGCCATGCCGTAGGCGACGAGCACGGCGACCCCGAGGCCGACCGCCAGCCGCAGCACCGCCTTGTCGCCGGGGTGCATGGCGTTCAGTACAGGTAGCTGAACCAGCTCATGACCGTGATGTAGATCCCGGCCAGCCAGTTCAGGAAAGGATGGTCGCCGGTGTAGACCAGCACGTCGGCCTGCCCGCCCACGCGCACGCCCTCCAGGCGCGCCCGCTCGCCGGGCTCGAATTCGATCGCCACCGGGAAGCGCTGCGCCTGCCGCAGCCAGTCGCGGCTGTTCTCCACCGTCGGCAGCGTGCCCGGCGATGCCTGCTTGCCCGAGAGGATGCCGGTGCCCACGCTGCGCACGCGGCCCTTGAGCACTTCGCCCGGCATGGCATCGAGCACGATGGCGGCCCGCGCGCCGGGCTTGACGTGGCCCAGGTTGTTCTCCGTCATGTCGGCATTGATCCACAGGTCGTGGACGGCGATCAGCGTCATGGCCGGCGCGCCGGTGGCCGCGAACTGGCCGACGTCGGTCCGCAAGTCGGTCACCGAGCCGCCGGAGGGCGCGAACACCCGCGTGCGCTTCAAATCCAGTTCGGCCTTCTCGACGGCCGCGCGCGCGCTCTGGATCTGCGCATTGCGCTCGCCCTCGGCGCCGGCGACCTCCAGGGCGCGGCGCAGGTCCGCTTCGGCGGCGCGCACCTGGCTTTGCGCCTTCAGGCGATTCGATTGCGCGCTCTGCACGCGGCGCAGCGACACCGCGCCGGGGTCCTGCGCGTAGATCTGCTCCATGCGCGCCGCATCCTGCTCCGCGTAGGTGTTGCCCGCCACGGCTGCCGCCAGGGCCGCGCGCGCGGCCGACACCGCGGCGCCCGAAGCGTTGACCGAGAGCCGCACCGATTCGTAATCGGAGCGGCTGCGCTGCAGCGCGATGCGGTACTGCGAAGGATCGATGTCGAACAGCGGCTGGCCCGGCTGCACCTCGTCGTTGTTCTTCACGTAGACCTTGAGCACCGTGCCGGCCACTTCCGCCGGGACCGGCACCACGAAGGCCTGCACACGTGCCTGCGAGGTGTAAGGCGTGAGGCGATCGGCGAACAGGTACCAGGTGAGGCTGGCCAGGATCAGCACCACCACCACGATGGCACCGCGCCGGCTGGCCTTGCCGGGCGCGGGCGGCGCGGGTTCGGGCGCGGGAGCGCTGGCCACCGGCATGGCGGGCGTCTCCTTGCGCGGCGCCTGCGCACTGGTGGCGGGCCGGGTCGTGATCGGCTTGGGGGTGTCCTGCACTTCCATCATGGCCTCGCTTCCGCCGGCGGCAGCGGGGCTGCCAGCAGGCCTTTCCAGTCGCTGCGCTTCTGCATCGCCTCGCGCGTGGCGTCATCCAGCACGGGGCGCGCGCGCGCGGGTTCCCATCCGCCACCCATGGCCTTGTAGAGGGCCACCAGGTTCTGCGTGAGGTTGCCCTGCGTGGTCACCAGCTGGTCCTGCTGCACGAACAGCGTGCGCTGGGTGTCGATGACGCGCTCGAAGTCGGCCAGTCCCTCCTTGTACTGGAGGGTGGCGATCTCGACCGAGCGCTGCGCCGCGCGCGTCGCGCCCGTGAGGAAGGTGATCTGTTCCCCGGTCTTGACGAAGCCGACGGCGGCGTCGTCGACTTCGCGCGCGGCGCGCAGCACCGCGTCCTGGTACTGCTCGTACAGCTGCTGGAAGCGCGCGTCCTGCACCAGCACCGCGTTGGCCAGCCGGCCGTGGTCGAACACGTTCCACACCAGGCTCGGGCCCAGGCCCCAGGTGAAGCTGTTCGCCGCACCGGAGAGCGAAGTCGCCGACACGCCCAGCACGCCCAGCAGCGAGATCGAGGGGTAGAGGTCCGCCGTGCTGACGCCGATCTGCGCGGACTGCGCCGCGAGCAGCGATTCCGCGGCGCGCACGTCGGGGCGCCGCCGCAGCATGTCGGCCGGCAGGTCGACCACGGCTTCCAGCGTGGCCTGCGGGATGCGCTCGCGGCCGGCGGCCATCTCCGGTAGCGGTCCGGGCGGCCGGGCCAGCAGGGTGCTCAATGCGTTCTGCGCCTGGCGCAGGCCGGTCTCCAGCACCGGGATGGTCGACAAGGTGGCGAGGTACTGCGCGCTGGCCTGCGCCACGTCCAGCTCCGAATCCGCACCGCCCTGGAACAGGCGCTGCGCGATGTCGAGGCTGCGCTTTTGCAGCGCCGCGTTCTGGTGGGCGATGGCCAGCCGCGCTTCCAGCGTGCGGATCGCGCAATAGAGGCTGGCCACCTGCGCCGCCATCAGCACCTGCAGGTCGTCGTACTGCGCGATGCTGGCGAAGTAGGCGGCGTCGGCGGACTCGATGCCGCGCCGGAACCTGCCCCAGAAGTCCAGCTCCCACCCGATCTTGAAGCTGGCGCTGGCGGTCGCCGCGCTGATGTCCTTGCCGCCGGCGCGGCGTTCGCCCGCCCACAGCACGTCGCCGCCGGCCTGCTGCACCTGCGGATAGAGCGTGCTGCCGGCGATCCCGAGTTGCGCCCGGGCTTCCATGATGCGCAGGCCCGCGGTGCGCACGTTCGGGTTGGCGCGCTGCGCTTCGGCGACGAGGGCATCGAGCACGGGGTCGCCGAAATTGCGCCACCACTCCGGCGCGTTGCCGCGCGCGCGCTGCGCCGCCGCTGGCACGGTCTGCAGCGAGCCGCCGGTCCAGGCATCGAGCCACGGCACGCGCGGCCGCTGGAAATCCGGGCCGACCGTGGTGCAGCCGGCCAGCAGGAGCGCGGCGGCGAACCCCGCTGCCCGCGGAGCCCGGCGAAGCAAGGGGGTGGAGCGCACCCGCCCTTTCTAGCCACGCGCCGGGGGAGCGCCTATCGGACCAAGGTCCCACGCGCTGGATGGGACCTTGGTCCACTGTGCATCGCGTCCGGCGCGTTCCAGTATCGGCGCCACAGTATCTTCAGGATGCGCGACATGAGCCGACCGAGTCATATCCTGCTTGCCGCCGTCGCCCTGGCCTGCATTTCGCTGGCGCTGCCGCCGCGGCCGGTCTTTGCCCAGGTGCCGGCGGCACCGACCGAGGCCGTAGCGGGCAAGGTCTATTCCGCCGCCGAACTGGAAAAGCTGGTCGGCCCCTTCGCCCTGTATCCCGACGACCTGGTGGCCATCATCATCCCGGCCTCCACCTTCCCGCTGCAGATCGTGCAGGCCGACCGCTTCCTCGAGAAGCGCAAAACGGACACCAAGCTGCAGATCGATGCCGCCTGGGACGATTCGGTGAAGTCGCTGGTCAACTATCCCGAGGTCGTGAAGAAGATGAGCAACGACCTGGATTGGACGGAGGACCTGGGCGAGGCGGTGGTGGCCGATACCGCTTCTGTGATGGAGGCGGTGCAGGCCTTCCGCCGCCGCGCGCAGACCGCGGGCAACCTCAAGACCGACAAGCAGCAGACCGTGGTCGTGGAGCAGGAGGTCATCAAGATCGAGCCCACCGATCCGCAGGTCGTCTACGTGCCGCAGTACGAGCCGAGCCAGGTGGTCGTGTACGGCGCCTCGCCGTATTACTACCCTTACTCGCCGCCTTATCCGGCGTACTGGTATCCCTACGCGCCCGGCGCGGCGCTGGCCGCGGGCGTGATCTGGGGCGCGGCCCTCGGCGCCGTTTGGGGCGGCGGCCACTACGTCTCGCATTACGGCGGCAATAACAACATCACCATCAACCGCGGCAACAACAACGTCAACACCGGCAACATCGGCAGCGGCAACCGCGGTGGCGGCAATCGCACCAACGCCGGCAACAGCACCTGGAAGTCGAACAAGCAGCCGGGCCAGGTGGCCGGCGGCGGCGGCAACCGGCAAGGCAACCGGGCCGGCGACGGCCGTGGCGGCACCGGAACCATGGGTGCGGGTCCGCGTGGTGGGGCCGGTGGTGGAGATCGTGCCGGTGCCGGGGCCGGGGCCGGCGGACGCGGCGGCGCGGGCGGTCCTTCCGCTTCGACGCGGCCTTCGGGCGGCGGCGGCGATGCCTTCGGCGGCATCAACTCGGGCTCCAGCGCCAATCGGGCAAGTTCGCGCGGCAACGAGAGCCGCGCATCGCACAGCGGCGCTTCGCGGTCTTCGGCCGGAGGCGGCGGGGCGAGGGCCAGCGGTGGCTTCAGCGGCGGCGGCGGCGCCCGCGCAGGTGGGGGCGGCGGCGGCGGACGGGGCGGCGGTGGTGGTGGCCGGGGCGGCGGAGGCAGGAGGTGATCATGAAGAACGCGAACCTTTCCATCCTCAAGCGCATCCTGATTGGCTGCGCACTGTGCGCGGCAGCCTGGCAGGCCCAGGCGCAGGCGCAACGCACTTTCCCATCGCCCGAGGACGCGGCCAAGGCGCTGGTCGCCGCGGCCGCGGCTGACGACGAAGCGGCCATGGCGCAGATCTTCGGGCCCCAGTACCGCACGGTCGTCGCCACCGACGACAAGGCGCAGGGCCGGGAAAACCGTGCCAAGTTCGCCAGCGCGGCCAAGGAATACCAGTTGCTGCGCAAGGAAAAAGACGGGCGCGTGACGCTGGTGGTCGGCACGCAGGCCTGGCCCTTGCCGGTGCCGCTGGTGCAAAGCGGCGGCGCATGGCGTTTCGACACCGCTGCGGGCGTCGAGGAATTGCAGGCGCGCCGCATCGGCGAGAACGAGCTCGGCGCCATCGAGGTGCTGCAGTTTTACGTCGGCGCGCAGCGCCAGTACGCCACGGTGCCGCGCGACGGTTCCAACGTGCGCGCCTTCGCGCAGCGCCTGACCAGCACGGCCGGCAAGAAGGACGGGCTGTACTGGGAGTCGGCGGCCGGCGAAGAGCAGAGCCCGATCGGACCGCTGGTGGGTGACGGCGACCACGTGGCCGGCGAGCCCTATCACGGCTACCACTACCGCATCCTCAAGGCGCAGGGCCCGGCCGCACCGGGCGGCCGCTACAGCTACGTGATCAACGGCCGCATGGTCGCCGGCTACGCGTTGATGGCCTGGCCGGCGCGGTATGGCAACACGGGGGTCAAGACCTTCATCGTCAACCACTATGGCCAGGTGTACGAGAAGGACCTCGGGCCGAACACCGCGCAACTGGCGGCCGGCATCAAGGAGTACAACCCGGACAAGACGTGGTCGCCCGTGGGCGACTGAGCGGCCGCCTCGCCTGCGCGCTGCTGCTCTGCCTGCTGGCCGCGGGGTCCGCATTCGCGGGCGAACGGCTGCAGGCCATCCAGGCCCGCGGCGTCCTGCGCTGCGGCGTGAGCGAAGGCATCGCCGGATTTTCCGCGCGTGACGCCGCCGGCCGCTGGAGCGGACTCGATGCCGACTTCTGCCGCGCCGTCGCGGCCGCCGCTCTGGGCAGCGCCGACAAGGTGCAGTTCCTGCCGCTGTCGGCCGCCAGCCGCTTCCCCGCCCTCCAGAGTGGCGCCATCGACCTGCTGGTGCGCCAGGCCACCTGGACGCTGGGCCGCGAGATCGGCCTGGGCGCGCGCTTCGCGGGCATCCTGCTGTACGACGGCCAGGGCTTCATGGTGCCCGCCGCGGGCGGCGCGAAGACGCTCGCTGCGCTTGCGGGCGCCACGATCTGCGTCGAGAAAGGCACCACGCACGCCGACAACCTCGCCGACCACTTCGCAACGCGCGGCTGGAAGGTGCAGCCGCTGGTGCTGGACTCACCCGCGGCGCTGGCCGCCGCCTTCTTCGCCGGCCGCTGCCAGGCCTGCAGTTCCGACGCGTCCCAGCTTGCCGCCCTGCGCGTCGCGGCGCCCGGAGGCGCAGCGGGCTATGTCATCCTCGACGAGCGCATTTCGAAGGAGCCGCTCGGGCCGGTCGTGGCGACGGGCGACGAGGCCTGGGTGACGCTGGTGCGCTGGGTGCTGTTCGTGCTGGTCGCGGCAGAGGAGCAGGGCGTGACGCAGGCGAATGCCGCAACGCGCTGGGGCGAACCGGCGCTGAAGCGCTCGCTGGGCGGCGCCGACGAATTCAGCAAGGCGCTGGGCGTCGCGCCGGGCTGGGCCTTGCGCGCGCTGCAGGCTGTCGGCAACTACGGCGAACTGTTCGAGCGCAACGTGGGCGCGGCCGGTCCCCTGAAGCTGGAGCGCGGGCTGAACCGGCCGTGGAACCAGGGCGGCCTGCTCTATGCGCCGCCACTGCGCTGAGGACGCGCCGTGAGCCAGCTGCAGATCACCATCACCCTGGTCGTGTTTGTGGTGGTGATCCTGGCCATCGCGTTCGACGTGGTCGACATGGCGCTGGCGTCCCTGCTCGGGGTGAGCGTCCTGGTCGCGTGCGGCATCCTCGGGGAGACCGAGATCATCGCGGCGACGCGCACCGCCGGCGGGCCGTTATTGCTGCTGTTCGGTGGCATGGTGGTCGCCCGCATCCTGTCGACCACCGGCGTCTTCGAGCGCGTCGGCAACCTCTACCTGCGGGCGACGCGCGGCAGCGGCCGGCGCTTCCTCCTGCTGCTGTTCCTGCTGGTCGCGCCGCTGTGCGCGCTGCTGCCCAATGCCACCACCGTGGTGCTGCTGGCGCCGATCGTGATCCGCGTGGCGCAGGCGCTGGAGATCGACATCGCGCCCGCGATGATCCTCACCGCCATCATCAGCAACTCCGCCGGCCTGCTCACGCTGGTCGGCGATCCGGCGACCTTCCTGGTCGGCAGCGCCATCGGCATGAGCTTCGGCGAGTACCTGCGCAAGGTGAGCCTGGGCGGCGTGGCGGCGGTGCTGGTGCCGTTGCTGCTGGCGCCGCTGCTGATGCGCGGAATCTGGCGCCTGCGCCGGCCGCTGCCGCAACCGCAGCCGGAGCCGCCGATCGAGCATCCGTGGTTTGCCGCCGGGGCGCTGCTGACGCTGGCCGCGATGGTGGTGCTGTTCGTGGTGGGCGAGGAGCTGCCCACCAAGATCGTGCCGCCGGCCGTGGCCGTCATCGGCGCTTCGCTGGCGCTGCTGACCGCCTACGCGGCGAAGATCGAACCGGTCGACCGCATCCTGCACGACATCGACTGGAAGACCCTGCTGTTCCTGGCCGGCATCTTCTGCCTGGTCGAGGCCTTCACCAAGACCGGCCTGCTGCAGCTCATGGCGCTGAAGCTGCACGGCTGGTTCGGCACCGAGCTGATGCTGGTGGCGATGGCCTTGATCGCCGGCGTGGGCGTGCTGTCCTCGCTGCTGGCCAACGTGCCGGTGGTGGCGGGCTCGCTGGTGATGATCAAGGGCTACCTGGTGGCCGCCAGCGTGGTGCCCGAGATGGCGCTGGCGCCCGGCTACTCGGACTGGCCGGCGCAGACCCTGCCCGTGTTCATCGCGATGATGTTCGGGGCCACGCTGGGCGGCAATGCCACGCTGATCGGCGCCTCGGCCAACGTGGTGGCCGCCGGCGCCTGCGCGAACCACGGCCGGCGCATCAGCTTTGCCGGCTTCCTGCGCTACGGCCTACCGATCATGGTGTGCCAGCTCGCCGTGGGCGCGCTGTACGTCCAGGGCCTGGCTCGCTTCACCGCGCGCTAGCGCGGCCTCGCCGCCCAGCGGCAGCATCTGCGGCGGTGGCGGACCGTCGGCGATCCAGGCGGACAGCTCGGTATAGGCGATGGCCAGCACGACCGGGCCCACGAACAGGCCGACCACGCCGAAGGCGATCAGCCCGCCGATCACGCCGGCAAAGATCAGGATCAGCGGGAGGTCGGCGCCACGCTTGATCAGCAGGGGACGCAGGATGTTGTCCAGGACGGAGACGAGGATCGCCCAGGGCAGGAAGATGGTGGCCGTGAGCGTGTTGCCGCTCCAGTACAGCCAGCCCACCGCGAGCACCATCACCGGCGTGGCGCCCACTTGCGCGACGCCCAGCATGAACATCAAGGCGGTGAGGAAACCGGCAAACGGGACGCCCGCGACGACCAGCCCGATGCCGCCGAGCAGTGACTGCACGACGGCCGTGACGATCACGCCCAGCGCCACCGCGCGGATCGCCTGCCCGCCCAGCGTCACCGATTGCTCCCCGCGCGCGCCTGCCAATCGGTAGGCGAACGCGCGCAAGCCGCCAGCGGCCGCTTCGCCGCTGGAATAGAGCAGCGTCGCGATGATGGCGGTGAGCAGCAGGTGGATGAGGAAGGCGGCCAGTCCGCCCGCGGTGTCCAGCAGCCAGGAGGCCGCGCGCTTGGCGTAGGGCGCGGCTTGCTCGACGAGCTGGTCGGCGGGCAGGTCCGCGACCGCCTGCCACTTGCCGGCGACGCGGGCGCCGACCACCGGCAGCTGCCCGACCCACGCCGGCGGCGGCGGCAGTCCAGCCTGCGCCACCGACTTGGCGCGCGCGGCGACGTCGTCGCTGTGGCTGGTCAGCGTCACCACGGCAAAGCCCAGCGGCAGGATCACCACCAGCAGCATCACGGTGGTCATCACCGTGACGGCCAGGCTGCGCTTGCCGCCCAGGCGTTGCTGGAGCCGCAACATCAACGGCCAGGTCGACACCACGATCAGCGTCGCCCAGATCAGTGCCGACAGGAAGGGCCGCAGGATCCAGAGGCTGGTGGCCAGCAACAGGACGATGAAGAGGATGGCCAGCAGGAAGCGGGGCAACTCGCGGAATGCGGGGGCGGTCGCGGCGGCCGTGGCGGCGGGTGGGGTGGTCGTGGTGGGAGTCATCGCGTTGCCTCGATCGAGCGGCCGTTGAGGGGCTGCGTGGGCCGGGCGTTCATCGGATAGCGTTTGCCGAAGGCTGCGAGCTGCGCGGGCGCGATCTTCACCGGTGTCTTCAGCACGAACCAGCGCACCTCCTCGCTGCACGGTGGCGTGGTGAGCGACCCCTGGAAGGTGTAGTAGCCCTTGTCGGCCGGCAGCAGGCTGCTGGCGTCGATGCTGGTGTCGACGGAGTTTTCCTGCTCCTTCTTCTTCGGCAGGTTTTTCCAGATGGTTGCGATCGCGGGATTGGTTGCCCCCTGGTCGAGCAGCACGGCCACCACCGCCAGCTTGCCGTCGGCGCCCTTGTGCACCAGGTGCGCCACCATGTCGTGGGCCTTGCCGGCGATCTTCTCTTCGCTCGGCTTGTGGAAGTGGAACTGCTGCAGCTCATAGCGCGTGTCGCCCACTTCGATGCTGCTGCCGGGGGCGTAGTTGACCTGGATCGTGTGGCCGTTGTCGACGACCTTCAGCGGCGCAGGCTTGTAGTCGAACCGGATGCCCGGCAGGTCGGCCGCCTGGGCGCCGGTGATGTCGATGGGCGCCTGCACCTTGCCGAGCTTGCAGGTGGCGTACTCCCGCGCCAGGTCCGCCCAGTGGCCGGGCGCGCCGTGGCCGACGTACGACCAGTGGCCGCCGGCCTGTGCGGCCGCAAGCCAGCAGGCGCCGGCTGGGATCAGCAGCGCACGAACCGTCGGGATGAATGGCATGGAGGCCTCCTGTCCGCATTCGACAGCCCCTGCCAGGGGGCGCCAATGGGACCTTGGTCCATGCGAACCGGGCCACCGAACTGTAGGACGTGGCCTACGCGCATCGCAGACGTATCTGACAGGTAAATCAGGCCGATTAACATTCAATGTGTGCTGGTGGCCGTTTCGCGGCCCTCGTGCCATGGAGACAGGTTGCCAGTGAGCGTTTTCGTCGTCGAGGATTCCAAGAACATGCAGTCGGCCCTGGTCGACCTGCTCGATGTGCTCGGAGGCTTTGAAGTGCTGGCGGCCGTCGGCACGGAAACCGAAGCCACCGACTGGCTCTATCGCAATCGCGGCAAGTGGCAACTCGCCACGCTGGACCTCCTGATCGACGAGGGCACCGGCTTCAACCTCATCCGGCGCTGCAAGGAGTCTCCCGACGCGGGCCGCGTGGTGGTGTTGAGCGACTACGTCACGCCGGTCGTGCGCAACAAGTGCCTCGAGATGGGTGCGGACGCCGTCTTCACGAAATCGGAGATCAAGGAGTTCTCCGAGTACGTGCTGACGCTGAAGATGCAGTGAAGCCGCATTGCGGCGCTGCAGCAAGCTCCGCGCCTTAAGCGGCTTCCCTAGGGGCCGCGCCGCTCATCTGGAGGGCGGCCCCGGCCATCCCTTCGCCTCACAGCGCATTGGCAAGTTCACCTACAACCGCGTCAACGGCGGTTGCCTAACTTATTGGTGAACACGTCGTTGGGAGAAAAAAAGTGAATCGGTGGTGGACCCATGAGGACGCCTTCATCGGATGCAACGAAGGGCGCACTTCGGAGTTGTCGCGCCGCGTGACGAGCATGCTGCTCTTCTCGCGCGAAGGCCGGCCCGGCATGTGGTTGATGCTGGTCGGCGCCTTGTGGGCCGTGGTTGCCGCCACGGCCTTCGGCACACCGGGCTGACGGGACAGAGAATAAATCGGGGTTGAATGCAGGCTGCCGCACCGACTGGTGCGGCTTTTTTTTGCCTACGCGCGCTGCCGCCGCGCACCGACACCCGCTCCCCGGCCACCGGTGGACCATGGTCGCAAAGGAGCCCAAACCATGCCCGACGATCCCACCCCGCACGGCCGCGAAGTCATGCACCAGCCGCCCGAGCGCGCGAAGATTCCCGAGCGCGAGCCCGAGCAGCCGCGCGCGGACGACAAGAAGCAGGAAGACCAGTCGCGCCAGGGCGGCGGCCACACCGATTTCGTGCAGACGCCGGACTGAAGGACGCAAGCCATGGTGATGTTCAAGGCGAAATTCGAGCCGCAGGCCGGCGACAAGCCGAGGGCCAGCGACAAGCCGCGTGAAGGCGAAAAGCGGCGCGCGCAACAGCAACAGCAGCCCCAGCCCAAGGTGCCGCCCATCGAGGAAGAGCGCGGCCCGCAGAACCCGGTGAAGCTGCCGGGGCAGCCGCACGAGCCCGAACGGGCCTAGTCGCGCGTCACGCGCAACACCTCTTCGCGCGAAGTCACCCCTTCGCGCACCAGCCGCTCGCCGTCATCCCGCATCAGGCGCATGCCGCTCGCCAGGGCGGTGGAGCGGAGTTCAGCCTCCGAGGCGCGGTTGTGCACCAGCGCGCGCATCTTCTCGTCGACTTCCATCAGCTCGAAGATCCCGGTGCGCCCGTGGTAGCCGGTGTAGCCGCAGTGCGCGCAGCCGCGCGCCACGCCTTCGACTTCCACGTTGCAGTACTCGCACAGCTTGCGCACCAGGCGCTGCGCCAGCACGCCGAGCAGCGAGGAACTGAGCAGGAAGGGCTCCACGCCCATGTCGATCAGCCGGTTGACCGCGCTCGCCGCGTCGTTGGTGTGCAGGGTCGCCAGCACCAGGTGGCCGGTGAGGGATGCCTGGATCGCGATCTGCGCCGTCTCGTAGTCGCGGATCTCGCCGATCATGATCACGTCGGGGTCCTGGCGCAGGATGGCGCGCAAGGCCTTGGCGAAATCGAGGTCGATCTTGGGGTTGACCTGCGTCTGCCCGATGCCGGGCAGCTCGTACTCGATCGGGTCCTCCACCGTCATGATGTTGCTGGTGCTCGCGTCCAGGCGCGAGAGCGCCGCATACAGCGTCGTCGTCTTGCCCGAACCGGTGGGGCCGGTGACCAGGATGATGCCGTGCGGCTGGCCGATCAACCCCGCCAGGCGCTCCAGCGTGTCGCCGGTCATGCCGACCGACTCCAGGCTGATGCGGCTTTCGCTCTTGTCCAGCAGGCGCAGCACGGCGCGCTCGCCGTGCGCGCTCGGCAGCGTGGAGACGCGGACGTCCACCGCGCGGGTGCCGATGCGCAGCGAAATGCGGCCGTCCTGCGGCAGGCGCTTCTCGGAGATGTCCAGCTCCGCCATGATCTTCAGGCGCGAGATCAGCGCGGCGTGCAGCGCGCGATTGGGCTGCACCACTTCGCGCAGCGTGCCGTCGACGCGGAAGCGCACGCTCGAATGCCGCTCGTAGGGTTCGATGTGGATGTCGCTGGCGCCATCGCGCGCGGCCTGCGTCAGCAGCGCGTTGAGCATGCGGATGATGGGCGCGTCGTCGCTGGCCTCCAGCAGGTCTTCCACCGCCGGCAGCTCCTGCATGATGCGCGAGAGGTCGGCGTCGTTCTGCACTTCGCTCACCACCGTGGCGGCGCTCGATTCGCCTTGCGCATAGGCCGCGCTGATGCGCTGCGCCAGCGCCGCCGCATCGAGCTGCTGCAGGTTGCGCACCGAATACTTGCGCAGCACCTCGCTCCAGGCCGGCGCCGGCGAGCCGGCGTGCCACAGCACGAGTTGCTCGCCGTCGTCCTCCAGCAGCAGCTGCTGGCTGCGCGCGAAGCCGTAGGGCAGCGGGTAGCGCATGGCGTCAGCGCACGCTCGGTGCGGTGGTGGCGGGCGCGGGCGGGTTGAACGGCGAGTTGACGTCCTTCACCGGCGGCCGCGGCGGGATCCCGGGCGCGACCGGGGCGCCATCCACGCCGTTCAGCACCGCGCTGGGCGCCGGCTGCAGGTTCTGCTGCTTGGTGCGCATCAGGTCGTACCGGTCCAGCGACAGCGTGTCGCCCTGCGCGGCATCGCGCAGCACCACCGGCCGCAGGAAGACCATCAGGTTGCTCTTGCTGCGCTGGCGGCTGTCGGAGCGGAACAGCGCTCCCACGCCGGGGACGTCGCCCAGGCCCGGCACCTTGTCCTGCTGCCCGGAGTAGGCGTCCTTCAGCAGGCCGCCGATCACGACGATCTGGCCGTCGTCCACCTGCACGTTGGTCTCGATGGTCTGCTTGGTCGTGGTCGGGCCGTTGGCCGCGTTCTGGGTGCTCGCCTTCACCGCCGAGTTTTCCTGGTAGATCGTCAGCCGCACCGTGCCGTTCTCGTTGATCTGCGGCTTGACGCGCAGCGTGAGGCCCACGTCCTTGCGTTCGATGGTCTGGAACGGGTTGACGGAGCCGCTCGAAGCGCCGGTGTTGGTGAACTGGCCGGTGAGGAAGGGCACGTTCTCGCCGATGACGATCTTCGCTTCCTCGTTGTCCAGCGTGAGCAGGTTGGGCGTCGACAGCACGTTGCCGTCGCCGGTGCTTTCGAAGAAGTTGGCGATGGCGCTCAGGATGTAGCGGCCGCCGAAGTTGCGGACGGCGCCCACGTTGAAGCCGGTGTTCGGCGGGGAGATGTTGCCGCTGCCGATGCCGGTCTGGGTGGCGAGGCTGATGATGTTGGTGGCGGCGCCCAGCGTGCTGAAGTTGCTGCCCACGAAGCCGATCACGCTGCTGGTGGCGCTGCCGATCACGTTCTGCCACTGGATGCCGAATTCGGCAACCTTGTCGGAGTTGACCTCGACGATCAGGCCTTCGACCAGCACCTGGGCGCGGCGCCCATCGAGCTGGTCGATGACTGCGCGCAGCTGGCGGTATTGCGGCTCGGGCGCCGTGATGATCAGCGAGTTGGTGGCCGGATCGGCCTGGATCTGGCCGCCGGTCGAAGGCTGGGCCGACGGCGTGATCGGCGCATTGGCGGCGCTGGTGCCGGTGCCGCTGCCGGCGCCGCTCAGGCCACTGGTCACGACGGGCGCCGCGGACACGCCGCCGCCGCCGGCCGCGCCGGTGCCGGTGGGGCTCATGCTGGCGAGCGCCGCCCGCAGCACGACAGCGAGCTTGGTGGCGTCGGCGTTCTTCAGGTAGACGACGTAGATGTTGCCGGAGGCCGTGCCCGAGGCCGGCACGTCGAGGCGCGCGATGACGGAGCGCACCAGGTTCATCCGCGCCGGGTTGGCGGCGCGGATCACCAGCGAGTTGCTGCGTGTCTCGGCAATCACGGTGGTACGGAAGGCGGTGTCGGTCTGGCCTTGCCCCGCGGTAGGGGCGGCGCCGCCGACGCCGCCGCCGGTGGAGTCCACCAGCCGCTGCACCACCGGCGCGAGGTCCGAAGCCAGCGCATGCCGCAGCGGCACGATCTCGACGTCGGTCGCGTTCGAGACGTCGAGCGCCGCGATGATGCGCGCCAGCCGCTGCAGGTTGTCGGCGTAGTCGGTGATCACCAGCGAGTTGTTGCCGGGGTTCACGTTGATCGTGTTGTTCGGGCTGATCAGCGGCCGCAGGATGGGCACCAGGTTGCCGGCGGTTTCGTAGTTGAGCCGGAAGATCTGGGTGACGATCTGGCTGCCGCCCGGGCCGCCGCCGTCCACCGTGACCGCGCCGCCCTGCAGCTTGGCCTCGGCCTCGGGCACCACCTTGAGCAGGCCGCCCGACTCCACCACGGTGTAGCCCGAGAGGCGCAGCGTGGCGACGAACTGGTTGAAGGCCGCGGCCGGCGGCACGGGCCGGTCGGTGGCCAGCGTGATGGTGCCCTTCACGCGCGGGTCGACGACGATGTTGCGGCCCGTGATCGCGGCCAGCGCGCGCGCCACCGCCTCGATCTCGGCGTTGACGAAGTTGAGGGTGATGCCTTCGCTGGCGCGCTGCGCATGCAGCACGGGGGCCGCGCCCAGCAGGAAGACGGCGGCAAGCATGGCGGCGCAAAGACGGTACTTCATGGAATCCTTAGCCGATCGAGATGATCGACCGCGCGCCACTGCGCCGGCCGATGATGTTCAGGAGGTTGGCCAGCGCGGCTTCGCGCTCCGGCGCGGCCGTCGCTTCGCCGCGGAAGCGCAGGCGGGAGCCGACCCACTGGCCGCTGCCGGTGAGTTGCAGGCTGCCGTCCAGGGTTTCCAGCCGCAGCGTGGCTTGCGGCCCCCCTTGCAAGGTGATGCGGTAGCTGCCCATGGGCCTCAGGGTGGACAGGCGCGACGCGATGCGCAGCGCCAACAACTCGGCCCGCCCGCTGACGACCGGGCGGCCTTCGACCCATTCTACTGAAAGGCCCTGCGTGGAAAGGCGCAGTTCGCCGTCGAATTGCAGGGTGTTCCAGGGGGTGCCGAGGCCGGCGGCCACGCTGGCGGGCCATTGCGAAACGCTGTCCGCGACGTCGACGTCCACGCCGCCCCAGCGCGCGCGGGCCCGCACGCCCAGCGGGCTGGCCATGCAGCAGTCGGCGCGCAGGCGCGCCAGCACGCCGTCCCAGCGCGGCGCCAGCGTCCAGTGCACGCGCCCGGGCAGGGCCGCCGAATCCGTGCTGCCGGCGCCGCCGGTGAGCACCAGCTGCGCGGAGCCGTCCCAGACGGTGCCGCGCGCGTCATCGAGCAGCACCTGGCCGGCGCTGGCGCGGGCCACGGCCCCGGCCAGCCAGCGGGCCGGCGCGAACAGGACGAAGGCCAGGACCAGGCCGCAGATGCCGCCGGCCAGCGCCCAGGTCCAGGGCACTTCGCGGGGAAGCCGGGGGGCGCGCGCCAAGGCGACTAGCGCGGGGGCAGCGTCAGCACCAGGCTGCCGTCCCAGCCGCCGGACGCGTTGCGCGTGAGCCGCGCTTCGCCGGGCAGGGCGCGCGCATTGCTGCGCACCTGGGTGAGCCACTGGGCCAGCGCGGGCGCCGGGGTGTTGCTGAGGGTGACGGTGACGCGGTCGCCGGCGATGCTGTAGCGCGCGCTCGTGCCCAGCTGCTGCCGGATCGCGCCTTCCAGCTGGCGCATCGCCTCGTCGTAGCCCTGGCGCGGCTGGGCCTGCATGGCCTTGGCCTGCTGCTGCAGGCGCTGCATGTTCTGCAACTGCGTGTCGAGCGCGCGGTGCTGTTCGCCGGCCTGGCGCAGCGTGGCCAGCGCCGGCGCGAGCGCGATCCACCAGAGCAGCGCGACCAGCACCAGAGCCCCGGCGCCGGCCACCATGGCCTGCTCGCGCGGCGCCAGGGTGGCCCAGCGCGCCTTGAGTTGCTGCAACGCGGGCGCCTGGCTCATCGCACGTCCTCCGTGACCACGGTCAGCTTCTGGCTGTCGCCAGTGGCCACGTAGCCCAGGGGCTTGAGCCGCGTGGCGACGTCGCGCACTTCATCGCTGCCGAGGGCGAGGCCGGTGGCGCGCAGTTCGCCGGCGCTGTATTCCAGGCCGGACGGCGTGCGGCCGGCGGGCAGCGCCGCGGCCAGCGCGGCCAGCAGCGCATCGAGGTCGCGCGGCGAGGCGGTGCCGGTCTGCTGGCGCAAGGCCTGTACCTCGCGTTCCATCTGCAGGGGCGCGTCGACGACCACCTTCACCTGCGGAAAGGTGTCGGTCAGCGTGCGCTTCACGGCCGCGCGCTTGCCTTCCAGGCTGGCCCGCTCCTTCCACGCATAGGCATTGAGGCCGACCAGGTTGGCGGCCAGCAGCACCACGGCGGCCCAGCGGGCCGGCCGCCAGGAGGCGCCGCGCAGTACTTCGCCCCAGCCCGTGGCCAGCTTCTTGAGGGCGCGGGCCTGGGCGGAACTGGCGAAGTCGAACTGCGCCAGGTCCCAGCGGGTGCGCGCCGATTGCAGCCAGCGTTGCGGCGCCTGCTGCAGCGCCAGCTTGCGCGCCAGCATCTGTTCGGCCAGCGCCGCCACGGCCGGCTCGGCCAGGCGCGGTGCTTCTTCGGGCAAGGCGGGCAGCAAGGCCAGCGTGCCGTGGTCCAGGGGCAGGGCCAGCACGCCGGCTTCGCTGGTCGCCACCGCCAGCGGTTCCTCGGGCTCGCCGATCACGACCAGCGCCGCTTCGCCTTCCGGCGCGAATTCCGGAACGATGCGGGTCACCGGACGGTTCGCCGCCTCGAGCAGCTGCAGCGTGCTGCGCAGCCAGTTGCGGTCGCAGGTCGCCACCCATGCCGGCTCGCCCGCGCGCGCGCCCGGCTGCAGCGCCAGGTGCAAGGCATCCGGCTCGTCCAGCAGTTGTTCTTCCAGCAGGCCCTCGAGCGCGGCGCGCAGGCGCGGCGAGCCCGGTGCGATGCCCTTGGGCAGGTCGACGCGGTGCCAGGCCAGCGCCTGCACCGGCACCACGGCCACCACTTCGGCGCCGGCACCGCGCGGCAGCGGCAGCAGCGCCGCCGGCGACTTGCCGTGGTCGCCCAGCGTGCGGCCGTCCGGCGTCAGCGCATACGACCATTCCGAGGCGCTGGACGCGGGCGTGAGGGGCAGGAAGACGATCAGCGAGCTCATGGGGTGCGGCGGATTGTAGGTGCGGCGTGTGTCTAGCGGCGCTGGGAGAGCTGCGCGAGCGCCGCCGGATCGAGCACGCCGCGTTCGCGCTGGATCGCCTTGACCTCGCCGCCCGGCGAGCGCTGCACGATGGAACGCTCTTCCACCAGCACCTCGTTCAGCCGGATCCGGCCGCGCACCTCGAAGAAGTTGGTGGCGTAGCCGACGTTCTCCTTACCCGTGGTGGAGGCGGGTAGCTGCTCCAGTGCGTCCTCCACCTTCCGGAAAGGCTGGCTGGCGCGCACGGCCACCAGCCGCTGGGCATCGGCCAGGCTGATGCCGCGCAGCGCCGCGTAGATGACTTCGGGCGGCGCAGTGTTCAGGTTCACCGTGGTCGATGCGGGCAGCAGCGTCACGTAAGGCTTGAGCGCCGCGACGGTGGCCGGCGACAGGCCCAGCCACACCAGCTGCTCGACCCGCCCGGGCACCAGCGGCGCCTTGCTCGCATTGCGGTTGTCGACGCTGATGTCGGAGGCGAAGCGGAAGTTCTCGGCCAGCCGGCCCAGCTCGCTTTGCGGCAGGCCCAGCACCTCGAACAGGCGCTGGAAGCTTTGCAGGCCCTGCGGATCGATGCTGCTCGCCTTGAACAGGTTCTGCACGTTCAGCAGCGACTGCAGGTCGGTGATGTCGCCGGAGAGGAAGACCGCGTCGGCGCCTTCGGTGTCGGCGTTGTTGCTGGTGTCGGCCGCGAGGAAGGTGCTCAGGCGCGCCTCCTGCAAGGGCACTGCCCAGGGCTCGCCCAGGTGGTCGACGCCGCTGGAGCGCCGGTCCTCGCGCAGGATCAGCCGCGACCAGTCCAGCGCGCCGGTAAGGATCCAGGCCGATTGCACGCGGGTGCGCTCGGCGGCCTCGATCTCCACCGCGCGCCACTGCTGCCACAGTGCGGCGGCGGCGAAGGTGGCGACCAGCGACACGGTCAGCATCGCCGCCAGCAGCGCGGCGCCCCGGTGTGCGCGCCGCTTCACGACTTGCCCCCACCCAGCGTCGGCCGCACCCAGTCGCGCACCAGCTGGCCGCCGATGGCGCGGCCCGCCGGCAGCTGCAGCACGAGGCGCACGCCGTCGGGCAACGCATTGACGACCGCGGCGCCCGAGGCCGGCGTGGCGGACTGCGTGGCGGCGCTCGATTGCGGATTGGTCCAGGCGTCGCTGCGGTAGTAGAAGATCTGCCACTCCTCCAGCGGCACCACGGCCACTTCCTGGCGCCGCGAGGACTCGCTGGCGTTCTGCGACCACTGGTCGGCCAGCACCCAGGCGGTGTCGAGGTCGCCGCGGCTGGCCACCGGTGGGGATTGCCAGCGGCGCCATTCGCCGTCGCGGCGCGTCCAGGCGACCACCAGCGCGCCGTCGGTGCCGTTGCCGCTGGCCTGGCGCGTGAGGCGCAGCACGCGGCCGTTCCAGTCCAGCGCGGACGTGCCGGGGAATTCCTCGATCGCATCGAGGTCGGCCGCCCATTGCGCGAGCCCGGTCTGCAGGGACAGCACTTCGTCGGCACGGGCCTCGGTGATCGCACGTGCGCGCATCATCCCGTCAAGCCCGCGCCAGCTCAGCGCCGCCAGCAGTGCCAGCGCGAACAGCGCCACCAGCAGTTCGACCAGGGTGAAGCCGCGCGCTTGCCGCATCAGTAGCGTCCCAGCACGGTGGAGATCTTCAGCACCGGCGACGCGCCTTCGAACACCTGGGCATCGATGCGGCGGAAGCTCGGATTCGGCGTGGGCGACACCTTCACGTGCACGTTGAAGGGCTGGCCGGCCTGGGTGCAGGCGTTGTCGCTCTCGCCCACGCCCGGGAACTGCTTGCCCAGGCGCAGCTTCACCAGTTCGTTTTCCGCGCACATCTGCGCCAGCAGCACGCTGGACTGGCGCTGCGCGTTGTTGGTCAGGGCGGCCGTCGCCTGCAGGCCGGCCACCAGGGCGATCGAGACGATGCCCAGCGCCACCAGCACCTCGATCAGCGTGAAGCCGCGCATGCGCTTCATGGCGTGTCGGGCGTCACGGCAAACGGGCGCAGGCCGTCGGTCGCGACGCGCAGGCTGCGCTCCGGATGCTCGGCGCTGGTCAGCACCACGCCCTGCGGGCCGATGATGGGTTCCGGGCCCAGCAGCAGCGGACCGCCGGCGCGCACGCGGGTGTCGGCGGCCAGCCATTTTTCCGGGAGGCTGTCGGGCGGCAGGCCGTCGAAGCGATAGGCGTCGGGCGTCGGGACCCAGCGCACGGCCTGCCCCGTGAGGCGGGACTTGGCGCGGGCCGATTCCAGCAAGGCGGCCAGGCGCTGGGCGTCGCGCTCCAGCGGCGCGCCGGTGGCGTCGCGCAGGGCGAAGCTCACCCCCGCGGAGGCGACCGCCACGATGGCGATCACGACCAGCAGCTCGATCAGCGTGAAACCCGCGGCCTGCAGCAGCGCGCGGGCGCCGCGCCTACTGCCAGGAGCCGACGTCGGCGTTCTTGCCATCGCCGCCGGCCTGGCCGTCGGCGCCGAAGGACATCACGTCGATCTCGCCTTTGACGCCGGGGTTGAGGTACTGGTAGGGCCGGCCCCAGGGGTCGTTGGGCAGCTTCTCCAGGTAGGGCTTCCAGTTGGGCGGCACCGGTGAAGCGGTGGGCTTGGCGATCAGCGCCTGCAGGCCCTGCTCGCCGGTGGGGTAGCGCTGGTTGTCCAGCTTGTACAGCTTGAGCGCCTGCATCAGGTTGTTGACGTCGGTGCGCGCGGCCGTGACGCGCGCATCGTCGGCGCGGTCCAGGACGTTGGGCACGATCAGGGCGGCCAGCACCCCGATGATGACCAGCACCACCATCAGCTCGATCAGGGTGAAGCCGGACTGGGCCAGCTTGCGCGCGCGCTGGGCCAGGCGGCCCGGGGAGGTGGGTGTCGAATGCATCGCTTCAATGATAATCCCCGCATGTTGACCCGGAGCCCCGCCACTTGGACCGTGCGTGGCGCGACTTTCGCGCTATGGCTGCTGGCTGCCGCCAGTGCCGCCTTCTGGGCCTTGCAGCTCGGGTCGTCGCCGCGCCATGGCGCGCCGGTGGCTCAGCAGGCACGCGGGCCGGCGGCCGTCGATCCGGTCGCCATCACGCGCCTGCTCGGCGGCGGGGTTCCCGCGCCGGGCATGGCCGCCATGCCGCAGCCGACGCTGGCCAGCCGCTTCACCCTGGTGGGCGTCGCGGCGGAAGCCCGCTCGGGGGGCGGCGCCGCGCTGATTGCAGTGGACGGCAAGCCCGCGCGGCCCTTCCGCGTCGGCAACTACGTCGACCAGGGCATCCTGCTGCAGTCGGTGCAAGGGCGGCGGGCCGTGCTGGCCGCCTTGCCCGACGGCCCTCCGCTGCTGGTCCTGGAGTTGCCCGCGCCGCCGAAGTGAGGCTGCTCCGAAATTACCGCGGCAGCCCGAACGCGGCGCCGAGGTAGATCGCCACCTCGCAAACCTGCTGGGCGAAGCCGACGTCGTCGAGCTCGACGCCGCCGCGGCGCTGGAAGCGATGGCGCAACACGGCGAACGCGATGGTGCCCAGCACCAGCGGCAGCAGGAGGAACTTCGCCCCGCCGGCCAGCAGCATCAGCACCAGCGGCGGCACGCACCAGAGGCAGGCCGCCAGCAGCGCACCGCGGTCGGCGCGCCGCAGCAAAGGGTGATCGGCCTGCGGGCGGCGCGGCGGCAGGCTCCAGGCGACCAGCAAGGCAAAGAGGCGCGACAGGGCGGCGGCGCCCAATAGAGCGGTCAGCAGCCCGACGCCCGAATGCAGTCCCAGCAGCGCCAGCAAGGCGAGCTTGGCCGCCAGCACCAGCATCAGTCCCGCGGGTCCCGTGCAATGGGCCAGGCTTTCTTCCGCCCGCACGCCGGCGACGAGCGCCATCGCCATGCTGGCGGCGACGGCCGCCACCAGCGGGCTCAGCGGCCCCGGCGGCAAGGGGAGGGACACCAGTGCGAAGACGACGCAGCCGGCCATGCCGGCGAGCAGGCCCACGCCGGGCCAGTGCCGCGCGCTGTCGGCCGTGTCGGCCGGCAACAGCTGAGCCCAGGCCGCGAGGCTGCCGGGAATGCGGATGCGCGAGAACGCCTGCGTCGCCGCCAGGCAGCGGCGCAGGAACAGCAGCGAGGAACGGCGCAGCGCGGTCACTGGCTGCGCAGGAAGAGGCGGTACACCGGGTTGGCGGTCTCTTCGACGTAGGGGTAGCCCAGTTCGTCCAGGAAGGCCTGGAAGGCGGCGCCATCTTCCGCCGGCACCTGCAGGCCCACCAGGATGCGGCCGTAGTCGGCGCCCTGGTTGCGGTAGTGGAACAGCGAGATGTTCCAGGTCGGGCGCATGTGCGACAGGAACTTCATCAGCGCCCCGGGCCGCTCGGGAAACACGAAGCGCAGCAGGCGCTCGTCGTGCGCCAGGGGCGAGTGGCCGCCGACCATGTGGCGCACGTGCTCCTTGGCCAGCTCGTCGTGCGTGAGGTCCAGCGTCTCGAAGTCGTGGCGCGCGAAGTTGGCCGCGATGCGCGTCGACTCGCCCTTGCCGTGCGTGGCGAGGCCGACGAAGACGTGAGCCTGGCTCGAATCGCTGATGCGGTAGTTGAACTCGGTGACGTTGCGCGGCCCGCCCGGCAGCGCGCCGATCACCTCGCAGAAGCGGCGGAAGCTGCCGCGTTCCTCGGGGATGGTGACGGCGAACAGCGCCTCGCGTTCCTCGCCGACTTCGGCGCGCTCGGCGACGAAGCGCAGGCGGTCGAAGTTCATGTTGGCGCCGCAGAGGATGGCGACGTAGGTCTCGCCGCGGGTCTTCTTCTCGGCGACGTACTGCTTGATCGCGGCCACCGCCAGCGCGCCGGCGGGCTCGACGATGCTGCGGGTGTCGACGAAAACGTCCTTGATGCCGGCGCACACCGAGTCGGTGTCGACCAGCATGTACTCGTCGACCAGCTCCCGGGTCAGGCGGAAGGTCTCCTCGCCCACCAGCTTGACCGCGGTGCCGTCGGAGAACAGGCCGACGTCGGCGAGCGTTACGCGCTCCTTCGCCGCCACCGAGCGCGCCATGGCGTCGGAGTCGTTCATCTGCACGCCGATCACCTTGATGCCCGGGCGCACCGCCTTGATGTAGCTCGCCACGCCCGAGATCAGGCCGCCGCCGCCGATGGCGACGAAGACGGCGTCGATCGGGCCCTGGTGCTGGCGCAGGATCTCCATCGCGATGGTGCCCTGGCCGGCGATGACTTCCGGGTCGTCGAAGGGATGCACGAAGGTCAGGCCCTGCTGCTCGCGCAGCTGCACGGCGTGGCCGTAGGCGTCGGAATAGCTGTCGCCGTGCAGCACCACCTCGCCGCCGAGTGCCTTCACCGCGTCGATCTTCACCTGCGGCGTGGTGACCGGCATCACGATCAGGGCGCGGGCGCCGAGCTTGTGCGCCGCCATCGCCACGCCCTGGGCGTGGTTGCCGGCGGAGGCGCAGATCACGCCGCGCTGCAGTTCCTCCGGCGTGAGGTGCGCCATCTTGTTGTAGGCGCCGCGCAGCTTGAAGCTGAAGACGGCCTGCTGGTCCTCGCGCTTGAGCAGCACCTTGTTGTGCAGCCGGCGGCTGAGGTTGCGGGCGGGCTCCAGGGCGCTTTCGACGGCAACGTCGTAGACGCGGGCGGTGAGGATCTTCTTGAGGTAGTCCTCTGGCTGCAGCGGTTGGGTCATGTGGTGCAGGATGATAGAAAAAAGCCCCTGGATCTTGCGATCCAGGGGCTAAATCCACCAAAGGAGGAGGTGGAGGAGACAACCGGTGCGTAGCGAATCGCTATGCTTGCGCCCAGTATAAACCCGTATTTGTTGCATTGCACAAGCCCCTGTGGCGGCGCGGCATCGCAATTCGCGGAAATTATTGGCGGAAAGCCTCAGCAACGAAGGAACGACGATGGAATGCACAGTGACATGGACCGGCGCCACGGGCGCGCGCTCGGGCATGGGCTTCCTGGCGGAGACCGGCACCGGCCACACCTTGATGATGGATGGCGCGCCCGACGAGGCGCGGCCGGAGAACGGCGGCCGCAACCTGGCGCCGCGGCCGATGGAGACGGTGCTGGCCGGCACCGGCGGCTGCACCGCCTACGACGTGGTGCTGATCCTCAAGCGCGGCCGCCACGACGTGCGCGGCTGCTCGGTCAAGCTCAGCGCGGAGCGCGCGCCGACCGACCCGAAAGTGTTCACGAAGATCCACATGCACTTCACGGTGCAGGGCCGCGGCCTGCAGGCGCAGGCCGTGGAACGCGCCATCGCCATGAGCCACGAGAAGTACTGCTCCGCGAGCGCGATGCTGGCGAAGACGGCGGAGATGACGACCAGCTTCGAGCTGGTTGAAGACTAGATGTAGTGCGCGGTGGTGGTCATCACCTTGGCCGCCGCGCGCATCGCAGCCCGCACCGGCGGCGGCAGTTCGATGCCGCCCGCGCGCTGCGCCGCCTCGGCGTGGGCGCGCTCGTCGTCCTTCATCTGCGCCACGATGGCGCGTGATGCATGGTCGCCGGCGGGCAGCCGTTCCAGGTGGCTTTCCAGGTGCGCTTCCACTTGGCGCTCGGTCTCGACCACGAAACCCTGGCTGACCGGATCGCCGAAGCGGCCGGCGACCAGGCCGAGGCCGAAGGCGCCGGCGTACCAGAGGGGATTGAGCAGCGAAGGGCGCGCCCCCAGTTCTTCGAGCCGCGACCGGGTCCAGGCGAGGTGGTCGGTCTCCTCGCGGGCCGCCTGCTCCAGGCGGGCACGGGTGACGGGGTCGGAAGCGGTCATCGCCTGCGCCGTGTAAAGCGCCTGGGCGCAGACCTCGCCGACGTGGTTCACGCGCATGAGGGCGCCCGCATGGGCCCTTTCCTGGGCGCCGAGGTGGGTGTCATCGGCCGGAACCACCGGGCAGGGGCGGGTGGCGCGGGGGGTGGCGAACAGCGTCCGCAGGGCGCCGTCGAGCGCGCCTATCAAGCGATCCATGGACAAAGTGTAATTCGCGCCATCCTGGGGCGATTTGTAGGACGGATGCCCGTCGTTTTGCGATACGAAATGGGTGTTGCGTGAGGTCCACTCAGCGGTTATGCGCTTGTTGTCGGTGTGCAACGAATGGACTCGGTTCCGGCTAAATCCTTTGCGAACGCGGGGGCCGTCTGGTGCAATAGCAACAACTTCCCAAAAGGAGGTTGGCCCGGGGATCCGGTGGGAGCACGAACGTGCCTGCATTCCGATCTCCCAATCGCACCGGAGCCCTATGTTTAACCTTGGAGAAACTTGCATGAAAAAGTCCCTCATTGCGCTGGCCGTGCTGGCTGCCGCTGGTGCGGCTTCCGCTCAGTCGTCGGTGACCCTGTTCGGTATCGTCGACGCCACGCTGGCCTGGGGTCGTGGTAACGGCGCCGGCTCTGTCGATCGCTTCCAACTGACCAACTCGGGCTACAACAGCTCGCGTCTGGGCTTCCGTGGTACGGAAGACCTGGGCGGCGGCATGTCCGCCTCCTTCTGGCTGGAAGCCGGTCTGAACAACGACGACGGCCGCGGCGCTGCCACCAACACCAACAACACGATCGCCGGCGGCGCTGCTGCTGGCCAAGCCGGCAGCCAAGGTCTGACGTTCAACCGTCGTTCCACGGTCAGCCTGGCTGGCAACTGGGGCGAACTGCGCCTGGGCCGTGACTACACCCCGTCCTTCTGGAACCTGACGGTCTTCGATCCGTTCGGCACCAACGGCGTGGGCACGAACCAGATGCTGAACGGCGTCGCCAGCGGCGTGAACCCCTTCACCGGCACCGCCGCCGCGTCGGCCAACCCGGGCGGCTTCTACCCGACCCAAGTTCGTGCTTCGAACTCCATCGGCTACTTCCTGCCCCGTAACCTGGGCGGCTTCTACGGCCAGGCCATGTACTACAGCGGCGAGAACCAGGCCACTGGCGCTCGTGACGGCAAGGGCTACAGCGGCCGCGTCGGCTACGCTGCTGGTCCGTTCAACGTCGCGCTGGGCTACAACCGCCAGCGCATGGTTGGCACCGCGACCACGGTCGCCGGCGTCCAGGGCGACATCCGCACCTGGAACATCGGTGGTCAGTGGGACTTCGGCGTCGCCAAGCTGATGGGCCAGTACGGCCGTGACGACGTCCAGCTGGGCGCTCCGGAAATCAACGGCCGCGGCTGGCTGATCGGTACCCTGGTGCCGGTCGGCGCTGGCGAAATTCGCGCTTCCTACAGCGAATACCGCGTCAGCTCCAACATCATCGCCAACGACCCGAAGAGCCAGAAGTTCGCGCTGGGCTACGTGCACAACCTGTCCAAGCGGACCGCCCTGTACACGACCTACGCCTACCTGAAGAACCGCGACGGCGCCAACAGCGCTGTCAACGGTGCCTCCACCGCCGTGAACGAGAACTCGTCCGGCCTGGACCTGGGCATCCGCCACAGCTTCTGATTTTCGAAGCGGCCGCAAGGCCGCTGCAGAAAACAAGAAACTTGAAAGCCGCCTTCGGGCGGCTTTTTTTATTGAACGCCATGAAGTCCCTCGCCCGCGCCGCCTCGGCCATCCTCCTGCTGCTGCTTGCCGCCTGCAGCTCCGTGCCGCCCGCGCCGCTGGCCGACCTGGCCGGGTCTTCCTGGCAGCCCTGGTCGCACCAATCGCTTCCGGGCAAGACGCCCACCCTGTTCAAGAACGTGCGCATGGACGGCCGCGACGCGATCGCCGTCGACGCCAAGTCCTCCGCGAGCATGCTGCGGCACAACCTGCGCGTCGAGCCTTCGGAGCTCGGGCGCCTGCGCTTCTCGTGGAAGGTGCCGGCGCTGATGGAAGACGCCGACCTCGCGACGCGCGAAAAGGACGATGCGCCGGTGCGGCTGGTGCTCGTGTTCGAAGGCGACCGCAGCCGTTTCTCCGCGCGCGACGCCGCGCTGTCGGAGCTGGCGCGCCTGCTGACCGGCGAGGAGCTGCCGTATGCGACGCTCATGTACGTGTGGTGCAACCGGCGCGAGGCCGGCACCGTGATCACCAGCCCGCGCACCGACCGCATCCGCAAGTTCGTGGTGGAGTCGGGTGCTGCGCACCTGAACGAATGGCGCGACTACGAGCGCGACATCCGCGCCGACTACCAGCGCGTGTTCGGCGAGGCGCCCGGCGCCCTGGTCGGCATGGCCATCATGACCGACAGCGACAACACCCATTCGCGCGCCCGCGCCTGGTACGGCCCGGTGAGCGTCGCCCATTGATAAGCCGGCGGAAATTCGTTTAGGCCTCAAGGAAAGCCCGGTGTCGGCACGCGGATTGCTCTGCTAGCATCGAAGTCCCCTCGCGCCCCATCGAATGCTCGCCTTCATCCTGCGCCGCGTGTTCCAGGCCCTCATCGTGATGGTGGTCGTGGCCTACATCGCTTTCCTGCTGTTCCAATATGTCGGCGATCCGGTGGTGTTCCTCCTGGGGCAGGACGCATCGCCGCAGCAGATCCGCCAGCTGCGCTCCGACCTCGGGCTCGACCAGCCCTTCTTCGTGCAGTTCTGGCACTTCCTGGTGAATGCGGCGCAGGGCGAATTCGGCCTGAGCCTCCGCCAGGGCGCCAAGGTCTCGCGCCTCATCGCCGAGCGCTTTCCCGCCACGCTGGAACTGGCGCTGGTGGCTGCCGGACTCGCCCTGATCCTCGGCATCCCGATGGGCGTCTATGCGGCCCTGCGCCGCGGCACCTTCCTGAGCCAGGCCTTCATGATGGTCTCGCTGCTGGGTGTGTCGCTGCCGACGTTCCTGATCGGCATCCTGCTGATCCTCGTCTTCGCTGTCATGCTCGGCTGGTTCCCCAGCTTCGGCCGCGGCGAGACGGTGCAGGTCGGCTGGTGGTCCAGCGGCCTGCTCACCCGCGACGGCTGGCACCACGTGGTGCTGCCCGCGATCACGCTGGCCGTGTTCCAGCTCACGCTGATCATGCGGCTCGTGCGCGCGGAAATGCTGGAAGTGCTGCGCACCGACTACATCAAGTTCGCGCGTGCCCGCGGCCTGTCGAACCGCACCATCCACTTCGGCCATGCGCTGAAGAACACCCTGGTGCCGGTGCTCACCATCACCGGCCTGCAGCTGGGTGGCCTGATCGCCTTCGCCATCATCACCGAGACCGTTTTCCAGTGGCCCGGCATGGGCCTGCTGTTCATCCAGGCCGTGACCTTCGCCGACATCCCGGTGATGGCGGCCTACCTGTGCCTGATCGCGCTGATCTTCGTCCTCATCAACCTGGTGGTGGACCTGCTGTACTTCGCCGTCGACCCGCGCCTGCGCGTCGGCAGCGCCGGAGGCCATTGATGCTCGCTCCCGTCGCCGCGCACGCGCGCGCCCTGGCCCATGGCCGGCCCTTCGCCCACATCTCGCAGTTCCATCCGGAGCTCACGGCATTCCGGCGCGACCTGCACGCCCATCCCGAGCTCGGCTTCGAGGAGGTCTACACCTCGGCGCGGGTGCAGGAGTCGCTGCGCCTTTGCCAGGTCGACGAGGTGCATGCCGGCATCGGCAAGACCGGCGTGGTCGGCATCATCCGCGGCAAGACCAACACCAGCGGCCGCATGATCGGCCTGCGCGCCGACATGGACGCGCTCACCATGACCGAGGCCAACGACTTCCCCTGGAAGTCGGGCAAGAGCGGGATGATGCACGGCTGCGGGCACGACGGCCACGTCGCCATGCTGGTCGGCGCCGCGCGCTACCTGGCCGAGACGCGCAACTTCGACGGCACCGCGGTGCTGGTCTTCCAGCCCGGCGAAGAAGGCTTCGCGGGCGCCAAGGCCATGATCGAGGACGGCCTGTTCCAGCGCTGGCCGGTGGAAGCGATCTACGCCATGCACAACTGGCCCGGCCTCAAGCCCGGCTGCTTCGGCATCCGCAACGAAGCGATGATGGCCGCCGCCGACCGCGTGACGATCGAGATCACCGGCAAGGGCGGCCACGGCGCGCATCCTTACCTCGCGGTCGACCCGGTGCTGGTCGCGGCGCACATCATCACCGCGGTGCAGAGCATCGTCTCGCGCAACGTGAAGGCGGTCGACGGCGCGGTGATCAGCCTGTGCGCGATGAACGCCGGCGACCTGCACGCGATGAGCGTGATTCCCGGCAAGGCCACGCTGGTCGGCACCGTGCGCACCTTCCGTCCCGAGGTACAGGCGATGGTGGAGCGGCGCCTGAACGAACTTTGCAGCGCCGTGGCGCTCGGCTTCGGCGCAACCGCCACGGTGCACTACGAGCGCATCTATCCGGCCACCATCAACACCGCGCGCGAAACCGAATTCGCCGGCAACGTCGCCGAGTCGCTGGTCGGCCCGGAGAACGTGGTGCGCGACATGGAGCCCAGCATGGGCGCGGAAGACTTCTCCTTCATGCTGCAGGTGAAGCCCGGCGCCTACCTGCGCATCGGCCAGGGCGGCGAGGGCAGCTGCATGCTGCACATGACGCGCTACGACTTCAACGACGAGATCCTGCCCCTGGGCGCGGCGCTGCATGCCGCCCTGGTGGAACAGGCCATGCCGGCGGCCGCGCCCTGAGCGCGGCGGCCCGACGATTTTCCCAGGCATCACTTCCAACAAAGGAGCCACGAGCATGCAACTGAAAAAACGAACCATCGCCGCCGCAGCCATCCTGGCGCTGGCCGCCGCCGCGCAGGCGCAGACGGTGCGCGTCGCCAACCAGGGCGACTCGCTGTCGATGGACCCGCACTCGCTCAACGAGTCGCTGCAGCTGTCCGTGACCGGCAACGTGTACGAGCCGCTGGTCGGCCGTGCCAAGGACCTGAGCCTGGCGCCCGCGCTGGCCACCTCGTGGAAGCAGACCTCGCCCACCGTGTGGCGCTTCGAGCTGCGCAAGGGCGTCCTGTTCCATGACGGCACGCCGTTCACCGCCGACGACGTGGTGTTCTCGTTCCAGCGCGCCGCCGGCGAAGGCTCGGACCTCAAGAGCAACATCAACGACGTGAAGGAAGTGCGCAAGGTCAACGACCACACGGTCGACATCGAGACCAAGACGCCGTTCCCGATCCTGCCGAACCAGCTGACCACGCTCTACATGCTGAGCAAGAAGTGGTGCGAGCAGAACCAAGCCACGCGCCCGGTGGACCGCCGCAAGGGCATCGAGAACGCGGCTTCCTTCCGCGCCAACGGCACGGGCCCGTACCGCCTGCGCGAGCGCCAGCCGAACGTGCGCACCACCTTCATCCGCAACGGCAACTACTGGGGCACCATCGACGGCAACGCCCAGGAAGTCATCTTCACCCCGATCGGCAACGACGCCACCCGCGTCGCCGCGCTGCTGTCGGGCGAGATCGACGTGATGGAGCCGGTGCCGGTGCAGGACATCGACCGCATCAACGCCTCCGCCGGCGCCAAGGTGCTGGCCGGCCCCGAGCTGCGCACCATCTTCCTGGGCATGGACCAGAAGCGCGACGAACTGCTGTACTCCAGCGTGAAGGGCAAGAACCCCTTCAAGGACAAGCGCGTGCGCCAGGCCTTCTACCAGGCCATCGACATCGACGGCATCCAGAAGACCGTGATGCGCGGCGCCTCCAAGCCCACCGGCCTGATGATCGGCCCCGGCGTGCACGGCTTCAGCGAGGCGGCCAACAAGCGCCTGCCCTACGACCCGGAAGCTTCCAAGAAGCTGCTGGCCGAAGCCGGCTATCCGAGCGGCTTCGAGGTGACCATGAACTGCCCGAACGACCGCTACGTCAACGACGCGCGCATCTGCCAGGCCGTGGCCGCCAACCTGTCGCGCGTGGGCGTGAAGATCAACCTGGCCGCCGAGACCAAGGGCACCTACTTCCCGAAGATCCTGCGCCGCGACACCAGCTTCTATCTCCTGGGCTGGACGCCGTCGACCTACGACGCGCACGACGCGCTGAATGCGCTGATGGCCTGCCCCGACGACGCCGGCGCCGGCCAGTTCAACCTGGGCGCCTACTGCAACCCGGCGCAGACCAAGCTGATCAAGCAGATCCAGGCCGAGACCGACAAGGGCAAGCGCGACGCCATGATCGCCGAGGCGATGAAGCTGCACTCCGACGACATCGGCCACCTGCCGCTGCACCAGCAGGCGCTGGCCTGGGGCACGAGCAAGAAGGTCGACATCGTGCAGCGGGCCGACAACTACATGCCCTTCAAGTGGATCAGCATCAAGAAGTGAAGTAGTTGAAAGCAGCCCTTGCGCGTTGGTTCGACAGCGACGTCGGCCACAGTTTCCGCACGTCGCCCGTGGCCATGGCCGCGGCGGCGGTCGCGTTCCTGTGCGTGTTCTGTGCGGTGTTCGCCCCCTGGGTGGCGCCGCACAATCCGTTCGACATCTCCACGCTGGTGCTCGGTGACGCGCAGCTGCCGCCGGCCTGGATAGAGCGGGGCAGCGCCAAGTACCTGCTGGGCACCGACGACCAGGGCCGGGACATCCTCTCGGTGCTGATGTTCGGCGCCCGCATCTCGCTGGTGGTGGGCATCGTCTCGGTGCTGCTGTCGATGCTGATCGGGGTCGCGCTCGGCCTGCTGGCGGGCTTCATGGGCGGCTGGGTCGACACTTTCCTGATGCGCCTGTGCGACGTGATGCTCAGCTTCCCCGCCATCCTGGTGGCGCTGATGATCGCCGGCGTCGGGCGGGCGCTCTTTCCCAATGCGGCCAACACCGTGGCCTTCGGCGTGCTGATCCTCGCCATCACGCTCACCGGCTGGGTGCAGTACGCGCGCACGGTGCGCGGCTCCACGCTGGTGGAGCGCAACAAGGAATACGTGCAGGCCGCGCGCGTCACCGGCGTCTCCAAGCGCCGCATCATGAGCGGCCACGTGCTGCCCAACGTGATGGGCCCGGTGCTGGTGCTGGCCACCATCCAGGTCGCCACCGCCATCATCACGGAAGCCACGCTGTCCTACCTGGGCGTCGGCGTGCCGATCACGCAGCCCTCGCTGGGCACGCTGATCCGCAACGGCAACGACTTCCTGATGTCGGGCGAATGGTGGATCGCGCTGTTCCCCGGCCTGATGCTGGTGCTGATCGCTCTGTCGGTGAACCTGCTGGGCGACTGGCTGCGCGACGCCATCAACCCGCGCTTGCGCTGAACCACGAATGTCGCTGCTGCAAGTCCAGAACCTGGTCGTCGAATTCCCCACGCGGCGCGGCACGCTGCGCGCGCTCGACGACATCTCCTTCGAGATCGCGCCGGGGGAAATCCTCGGCGTGGTCGGCGAGTCCGGCGCCGGCAAGTCGCTGACCGGCGCCGCCATCATCGGGCTGCTCGAGCCGCCGGGGCGCGTCGCCTCCGGGCAGATCCTGCTGGAAGGCGAGCGCATCGACAACCTGCCTTTCGAGCGCATGCGCCACATCCGCGGCCGCAAGATCGGCGCGATCTTCCAGGATCCGCTCACCTCGCTGAACCCGCTCTACACGATAGGGCGGCAGCTGGTGGAGACGATCCAGGCGCACCTGCCGGTGACGGCGCAGGAAGCGCGCCGGCGCGCCATCGGCCTGCTGGAAGACACCGGCATCCCCGCCGCGGCCGAACGCATCGACCACTTCCCGCACCAGTTCTCCGGCGGCATGCGCCAGCGCGTGGTGATCGCGCTGGCCCTGGCCGCCGAACCCAAGCTGATCGTCGCCGACGAGCCGACCACCGCGCTCGACGTCTCGATCCAGGCGCAGATCATCCAGTTGCTGAAGAAGGTCTGCCAGGAACGTGGCGCCGCCGTCATGCTGATCACGCACGACATGGGCGTGATTGCCGAGACCTGCGACCGCGTGGCGGTGATGTACGCCGGCCGCGTCGCCGAGATCGGCCCGGTGCACGAAGTGATCAATACGCCCGCCCACCCTTACACGCTGGGCCTGATGGCCGCCATACCGGACATCACCGTGGACCGCGAACGCCTGAACCAGATCGACGGCGCCATGCCGCGCCTGAACGCCATCCCCACCGGCTGCGCCTACAACCCGCGCTGCCCGCGTGCTTTCGACCGCTGCATGCGCGAGCGCCCGGACCTGCTGAATGCGGGCGCGACCCGCGCGGCCTGCTGGCTGCACGACGCCAACGCGGAGGCCGTGGGATGAGCGACGCTCCGCTGGTCCAGGCGCGCGACCTGGCCAAGACCTTCGACGTCTCCGCGCCTTGGCTGAACCGCGTGCTGGAAGGCAAGCCGCGCCAGCTGCTGCATGCGGTGGACGGCGTCAGCTTCGACATCCGCAAGGGCGAGACGCTGGCGCTGGTCGGCGAGTCCGGCTGCGGCAAGAGCACGGTGGCGCGTTTGCTGGTCGGCCTGTACCAGCCCACGCGCGGCGGCTTCACGTTCGACGACCAGGATGCCCACGCGGCCTTCAAGACCGCCGCCGGACGCAAGCTGCGCCGGCGCATCCAGATGATCTTCCAGGACCCGTACGCGAGCCTGAACCCGCGCTGGAAGGTCGAGCGCATCGTCGGCGAGCCGCTGAAGGAACACGGCCTCATCACCGACGCGGCGCAACTGAAAGCACGCGTCGCCGAGCTGCTGCAGTCGGTGGGCCTGAGCCCGCTGGACATGGTGAAGTTCCCGCACCAGTTCTCCGGCGGCCAGCGCCAGCGCATCTCGATCGCGCGCGCGCTCGCGACGCAGCCCGAGTTCCTGGTCTGCGACGAGCCGACCTCCGCGCTGGACGTCAGCGTGCAGGCGCAGGTGCTGAACATCATGAAGGACCTGCAGCGCCAGCAGGGCCTCACCTACCTCTTCATCTCGCACAACCTGGCCGTGGTGCGGCACGTGAGCGACCAGGTCGGCGTGATGTACCTCGGGCGCCTGGTGGAACTGGCCGGCAAGCACCAGCTGTTCGGCCAGCCGCGCCACCCGTACACGCGCATGCTGCTGGACGCGATCCCGAAGATGCACGACACCGGCCGCGCACGCACGCCGGTGCAAGGCGAAGTCCCGAATCCGCTGAATCCCCCCACCGGCTGCGCCTTCAATCCGCGTTGTCCGTTCGCCAACGAGCGTTGCCGCGTCGAGCGGCCGGCGCTGCTGGAGATCGAGGGCATCCGCGTGGCCTGCCACGCGGTGGAGGAAGGCCGCATCTAGCGCGCGAGCGCCGGATACAGCCGCAGCAGTTTCTCGCTCACGCAGTCCACGTAGTTTTCGGGGATGCGCCACACCAGCGTGCCGGGCTGGTTCTCCAGGCAGCGCTGCGCCGGCGGGATCGGGTAGCGCAGCGAGAGCAGCACGTCGGTGGAGATCACCTCGTTGGCGTACCAGTAGCCGTGGCCCTTCATGCCGCCCATCTCGTGGGCGCCGCGCACGCTGGTGACGTCGATCGCCTGCAGCCGCGGGTCGGACGCCAGCCGGCGGATTTCTTCCACGCTCAGGTCCGTGATGTCGGGCCGGCCCAGGCGCGAGGCGCCGGCGATCAGCGACGAGAAACCCAGCGCGCGGTCGATGCGCGAGTAGTACACGAGCACCTGGCGCGCCAGGTCCAGCGAAGGCTGCACGTGCTCGCTGGCGAAGGTCTTGAGGTCCACATCGGAGGCCACGTACATGACGTTGCCGATGCGCCAGGACTTCTGCAGTTCGTCCCGGCTCGCGGCCGGCGTGCGCGCGCGCAGCCGGTCCAGCGCCGCGGCCAGCAGGGGCGAGCCGCAGCTATAGGCCATCACGCTGATCTGCTCCGCCTTCGTGCGCGCGAGCAGCGCCAGCATGCGCTCGATGGCCGGGATGTACTGCTCGGCACGCGGGCAGTCGGTGAGGTAGTTCCAGAACATGCTGCCCGTCGGCCACTGGAAGGTGACCACCGCGCCCTGGCCGAGATAGTGCGAGAACGATCCCATCTGCACCGCGACCTCGTTGAAGGCCACGCGGTAGCCATGCACGTAGAACACGAGCGTGGGATTCTTCGTGCGCGCCAGCTGCGCGTCGATGGCCTGCACGAAAGCGTCGTCGGCCTGAGGAACGGTGCCGAACGCCTGCACGGATTCCACCGCGCCGTTGCGCGGCTTGGCCACGGTGCTTGCCTGGTCGGAGGCCATCAGCGCCGCCCAGTCCCAGCCGGGCTCGCCCAGCCGCACCTGCGCGACGCCGAGCTCGACGCCATCGGCACTGGAGTTGCTGTAGTTCTCGGGGCTTTCGGTGCGCGCGCGCGTGGTCGCGTAGAACACCGGCAGGCGGGTGGTGCGCAGCGCCTCCGGCATGGCACGCTCGAAGTCCAGCCGTGGTTCCTTCAAGACCGCCGGCGTGGGTGCGAGGTGCCAGTTGGTGGTGGAGCAGCCGGTCAGCCACAGCAGCGCGAGCAGCGCGAGGAGCAGTCGTTTCATCCGGGCTATCGGACCGCAGCGGCGGGCCGCTGTCCATTGACCCTTGGTCTTACCCGCGCGTTCAGCCCACGGTGGCCAGTTCGCCCGCCAGGCGGCCCAGCGCCGACGCCCAGTCGCTCGGCGCCGGCTGCCGCAGCAGCGTGTGCCGCGGATACCAGGGCGTGTCGGTCCTGCCGGAGAGCCAGCGCCAGTCGGCCGAATGGGCCAGCAGCACGAAGGTGCGCGCGCCCAGTGCGCCCGCGAGGTGGCCGATCGAGGTGTCCACGCACACGACGGCATCCAGCGACGCGATCTGCGCGGCCGTGTGTTCGAACGTGTTCTCGCTGAAGCGCTGGATGCGGCGATCCGCTTCGATCAGGCGCAGGTCCTCCGGCGCGACCTCCTTCTGCAGGCTCCAGTAGCTGGCGTCGCGCGGCAAGCCGGCCAGCAGGTTCGCGAGCGGGATCGAGCGCCGGTGGTCGTTCGGGTTCGCGGCGTTGCCGCTCCAGGCGAGGCCGATGCGCGGCCGGCGCGCCGGCCCCAGCTCCTGGCTCCAGCGCTGTGCCAGCGCGGGATCGGGGCGGACGTAAGGCACCGGCGCCGGCACGTTGTCCAGGGTGGTGCCGCAGGCGAAGGGCAAGGACATGAGCGGGCAGTGGAAATCGCAGGCGCCGGGGTCCGTGCCCTTGGCGATGACGTCGCCCAGTCCCGGCTGGCCGCGCAGCAGCGCCACCAGCGGCCGCTGCACTTCGAGCTTCACGTTCGCACCCTGCGCCTGCAGCACGGCGGCATAGCGGCAGAACTGCAGCGTGTCGCCCAGCCCCTGCTCCGCGTGCAGCAGGATCGTGCGGCCGGACAGCGGAACCTCGCCCCGCCAGGGCGGCGCGGCGAACGTGCGTTGCACGTCGGCCATCGCCGGCATGCGCAGGCGCCACTCGTATTCGCGCCAGCCACGCGCGAGGTCGCCCATCGTCAGCAGCGCGATCGCCTGGTTCCAGTGCACGTCGGCGTTCTGCGGATCGAGCGCGAGCGCGCGTGCGTAGCTCGCCAGGGCTTCTTCCTGGCAGTGCATGTCGCGCAGCACGTTGCCCAGGTTCATCTGCAGGTCCGCGTCGCGCGGGCGCGCTTGCGCGACCTTGCGGTACAGCTCCAGGGCCTCCTGGTGCAAGCCCAGTTCCAGCAGTGCGTTGGCGAGGTTCGCCTGGACGTCGGGGCTGCCCGGCCGCAGGGCGAGTGCCCGCTCGTGCCGCGCGCGCGCTTCCTCGAAGCGGTTCAGCTCGTAGAGCGCCACGCCCAGGTTCATCTCGGTCTCGGCGGCGTTCGCCTCGAGCGCCAGCGAACGTTCGTAATGCGCGATCGCCTCGTCGTGGCGCCCCAGCTTGTGCAGCGCCATGCCGGCGTTGTTCAGGACATCGGCGGCCTCGGGGCGCAGGGCCAGCGCACGACCGTAGGCGGCCAGCGCGTCTTCGAACCGGCCCAGCTGGTGCAACGCGACGCCGCGCCGCAGGTGCAGTTGCGGGTTGTCGGCCACCTGGGCCAGGGCCTGGTCGAAGCTGGCCAGCGCCTCGTCCAGGCGTCCCGATTGCTGCTGCAGGATGCCGAGGTGGAAGAGGGTCTGCGCGTGCGTGGGAGCGAGCCGCAGCACGTCGCGATAGAGGATCTCGGCCAGCGGCAGCTGGCCCTGGCGATGCAGCGCCAGCGCCTCGTCGAAGCGCTGCTGGGCGCGGGCGCTCACGTGTGGCTCTTCTCTTCGATCAGGGCGGAGCCGAGGAGCAGGTTGATCTGGCGCTTGACGGCGGCGCGGCGGTCGTTGCCGGCGTAGATGCTGCGCGCGCTCGCCACGAAGGACTCGTCGAAGCGGCCATTGCGTTCGCAGGCGCGGACCACGTTCTCCAGGTCCCACAGCTGCTCGTTGATGCCGCGCAGCTGCGCTTCCAGGTCCTGCAGTTCGGCCCGGCGCTCCGTGCCCGCGGCAATGCGGTCGGCGATCTCCGCCAGCAGCGCCAGCTCGCGCTCCACGTTGGCGCGCTGTTCCGGCGACGCGATGCGCTCCCGCTTGATCTGCAGGATGGTCTTCTTGTCGAAGAGTTCGCCGGCTGCGACGGGAACCAGGATGGCGGCGCTCATGCGGAAATTCTACGCATAGCGCTTGGTGCGCAGGTTGTTCTTCATCTCGCGCAGCAGCGGCTGCAGCCGTCCTCCGCCGATGCGCAGCGCCACCGTCGTCGCGAGCACGTCGATGATCATCAGGTGCAGCAAGCGCGACACCATGGGGCTGTAGCGGTCGTAGCCTTCGGGATGGTCGGCCGCCAGGTGGATGTGGCCCGAGCTCGCGAGCGGCGAACCGGTGGCGGTGATGCAGATGGTCGTCGCGCCGTTGCGGCGGGCGATGTCGCAGGCATCCATCAGGTCGCGCGTGCGGCCCGAATTGGACACCACCACCAGGCAGTCGCCGGGCCCGAGCAGCGTCGCGCTCATCACCTGCATGTGGCCGTCGCTGTAGGCGATGGTGTTCACGCCCAGGCGGAAGAACTTGTGCTGCGCGTCCTGCGCCACGATGCCCGAGTTGCCGGCGCCGTAGAACTCGATGCGGCGGCCGGTCTTGTAGGTGGCCGCCAGCGCCTCCGCCGCCTTCTCGATGGCGAAGGTCGAGGCGTCGTTGCGGTACTTGAGGAAGGCCGCCACCGCGTTGTCGATCACCTTGACCAGGACGTCGTTGGTCTTGTCGTCCGGGTCGACGCTGCGGTGGATGAAGGGCACGCCCTCGCTCACGCTGCCGGCCAGCTTCAGCTTGAAGTCCGACAGGCCGTCGTAGCCCATGCTGCGGCAGAAGCGCACCACGGTCGGCTTGCTCACGTGCGCGCGGTCGGCCAGTTCGCTCACCGGCAGGTTGGCGAAGGCGCGCGGATCGCCCAGCACCAGGCGCGCCACCCGCTGCTCCGCCGGGGCCAGCGAAGGCATGGAGGCCTTGATGCGGTCTAGCATGTGAGCCTCGCCGGGCCGCCCCAAGAGGCGAAGGCCCCCTCGGGGGGCAGCGCAGTGCACGAAGTGCCAAGCGTGGGGGCTAACATTCTTCAGGCCAGCAGAAGCCGTCGCGCGCGATCATCGCGCTGGCGGCGGGTGGCCCCCACGTCCCGGCCGCATAGGAGCGCGGGTCGCGCGCGTCGTTGCGCCAGTGCTCGAGGATCGGCTCCACCCAGCGCCACGCTTCCTCCTGTTCGTCGCTGCGCACGAAGAGGTTCAGCCGCCCGGCAATCACGTCCAGCAGCAGGCGCTCGTAGGCGCCCACGCGCTCGGAGCCGAAGCGCTTGTCGAAGTCCAGGTCCAGGTGCACGGGCGCCAGCGTGTGGCCGTTGCGCCGGTTCTCCTGGCCCAGCGCCAGCATGTGCAGCTCGACGCCGTCGCGCGGCTGCAGGTTGATCACCAGGCGGTTGGTGGCGCCCGCGGGTGCATTGAAGATGGCATGGGGCGCCTCGCGGAAATTCACCTCGATGTGCGCTTCGCGCTCGGCCAGCCGCTTGCCGGTGCGAATGTAGAAGGGCACGCCGGCCCAGCGCCAGTTGGCGATCTCGGTGCGCAGCGCCACGAAGGTCTCGGTGCTGCTTTGCGGATCGACGCCCGGCTCCTCGCGGTAGCCCGGCACCGCCTTGCCGTCGACCGTGCCGGCCGTGTACTGGCCGCGCACCACGTGCTGGTCCAGCGCTTCCGGGGTCCAGCGCTTGAGCGAGCGCAGCACCTTGAGCTTCTCGTCGCGGATGGCGTCGGCATGGGCGTTGATCGGCGGCTCCATGGCCAGCGCGCACAGCAGCTGCAAGGCGTGGTTCTGCACCATGTCGCGCAGGGCGCCGGTCTGGTCGTAGAAGGCGCCGCGCTTCTCCACCCCGAGTTCTTCGGCAATGGTGATCTGTATGTTGGAGATGTGCTCGCGCCGCCAGACCGGCTCGAACAGGGCGTTGCCGAAGCGCATGGCAAACAGGTTCTGCACCGCCGGCTTGCCCAGGTAGTGGTCGATGCGGAAGATCTGCTTTTCGCTCAGCACCTTGCGCACGGCCTCGTTGATCTCGCGGTTCGACGCCAGGTCGTGGCCCAGGGGCTTTTCCAGGACCAGCCGGACGTTCGCTCCGTTCAGCCCGGCGGCCGCCAGCTGCTCGCACACCGTGGTGAACAAGGTGGGCGCCGTCGCCAGGTACATCACCACCGTGTCGGCCTGGCGCTCTTCCAGCAGCTTCTTCAGCCGCTCGTAGTCCGCGGGCTTCGACAGGTCCAGGCGCAGGAAGTGCAGCAGCTGCGCGAAGCGCTCGAACTCCTCGGGCGTGGGCCGCTTGTTCAGGTCGACCTCGTCGAAGCGGGAGCGGATCAGGTCGCGGTACTGCGCGTCGCTGAGGTCGTCGCGGGCCACGCCGATGATGCGGCCGCCGGCGGGCAAGGTGCCGTGGCGGAAGGCCTGGAACAGGGCCGGCATGAGCTTGCGCCAGGCGAGATCGCCCGTGCCGCCGAAGAGAACGAGATCGAAACTCATGCCGTCACTGTAACTTAGTTTCATAACGGCGAATGGTAGTTTCCCGGTGCCGCCAGAGCGGTCCCGCAGCTAAGCTCCACCGGTGTAATTCCGTTACTTTGGAGCATCAAATGCAAAAGGCAGTCGCAGGACTTGCATTCGTTCTCGCCTGCGGTTCGGCGGCGGCGCAGGGCCAGGTCAACGTCATCTGCTCGGTGCAGGCCGAGTGGTGCAACATGCTGTCCACGGTCTACGCCCGCACCACCGGCACGAAGATCAACGTCGTGATGAAGGGCTCCGGCGAAGCGCTGGCGCAACTGATCGCCGAGAAGGACAACCCCAAGACCGACGTCTGGTTCGGCGGCACCGGCGACCCGCACCTGCAGGCCGCGGAGCAGGGCCTCACGGTCGAATACAAGTCGCCCTCGCTGCCGCAGCTGCACGAGTGGGCGCAGCAGCAGGCCAAGCAATCGGGTTACAAGACCGTGGGCATCTATTCGGGCCCGCTCGGCTTCGGCTACAACCCCGAGCTGCTGGCCAAGAAGAAGCTGGCCGTGCCCAAGACCTGGGCCGACCTGACCAAGGCCGACTACAAGGGCGAGATCCAGGTCGCGAACCCCGCGTCCAGCGGCACCGCGTACACGATGATCGCCACGCTGGTGCAGCTGATGGGCGAGGACAAGGCCTTCGACTATCTCAAGAGCCTGCACAAGAACGTGGGCAACTATCCGCGCTCGGGCACCGGCCCGATCAAGGCGGTGGCGCGCGGCGAGACCGCGGTGTCCATCAGCTTCGTGCACGATGGCCCGGGCGAAAAGATGCAGGGCTTCCCGGTCGAGACGATCACGCCCGCCGACGGCACCGGCGCCGAGATCGGCTCCATGAGCATCGTCAAGGGCGCGCGCAACATGGACGCGGCCAAGAAGTTCTACGAGTGGGCGCTGACGCCCGCGGCGCAGGAGATGGCGGCGGCGGCCAAGCAGTTCCAGCTTCCGAGCAACAAGGCCGCGAAGGTCGACGCGCGGGTGCCGGACTTCAAGAAGATCAAGTTCATCAACTACGACTACGCCAAGTACGGCGCCAGCGCCGAGCGCCGGCGCCTGATCGCGCGCTGGGAAAAGGAAGTGAACGCGCTGCCTCGCTGATCGAAGCCGCGTGACTTCTCCCGCCCTGCTTCCCGAGGAGGCCGCCGCCCTGCGCGTGCCCGGGCTGCCCACGAGCCTGCGCGACGCCAATGCGCCGTTGTGGGCCTGGGTGGCGCTCGGGCTGGTCGCCTACCTGCTGTTCCCCTGGTACGCCCTGCAGGACGGCAACGGCCTGCTCGCCATCGGCCAGGCCTGGAGCGGCGCGGAGACCGGCAACGGCTTGCTGCAGGCCCTGTCCTTCGGCCGGCCCTGGCTCTGGATCGGTTTCGCCGGGCTGCTCGCCTGCGCCGCCGCGGCAGCGATGAAGCCGGGCCGCGCGCAAGGCAGCCTGCTGCTGCTCGGTGGCGGCGCGGGCGCACTGGGCCTGCTGGCCGGGGGCTTCCTCATCGGCGCCAAGGGCTGGAGCTTCGCCTTCTTCAACACCACCTTCGGCGAACTGTCGCTGCAGCAGTTCGGCATGGGCTGGGGCGCATTCCTCGCGTTGGCCGCTCTCGTCGTGCTTGGTGCGTTCGGCCTCGCGCGGCGGGGCCTGTTCCGCGGCGACCTGTTCGTGGCGGCCGCCGTGGTCGGCAGCGCGAGCCTGCTGGCGCTCTTCATCGTGTTCCCGGTGCTGAAGTCGCTGGCCGGCGCCTTCTTCGGCGAAGACGGCCGCTTCGGCCTGGCATCCTTCGCCGAGCGCATCTTCAACGAACGCAACTTCGGCCTGGGCTGCCTCGCCGGGGGCGTGCGCTGCGGCGTGGCGTGGAACACGCTGCTGCTCGGCACCGCGGTGGCGGCCAGCACCACGCTGCTGGGCACGCTGATGGCGCTGATGGCCGAACGCGGGCCGCGCCGCTATGCGAAGCCGCTGAACATCCTGGCGATGCTGCCCATCATCACGCCGCCCTTCGTTGTGGGGCTCGGCTTGATCCTGCTATTCGGCCGCGCCGGCATCGCCAACCAGCTGCTCGAGTGGGCCTTCGGCATCCCGCCTTCGCGCTGGTTCTACGGCGCCTTCGGCGTCTGGCTCGCGCAGACCTTCGCGTTCACGCCCATCGCCTTCATGATCATGCGCGGCGTGGTGCAAGGCATCGCGCCCAGCCTGGAGGAAGCGGCGCAGACGCTGCGCGCCGACAGCGAACGCACCTTCGCGACTATCACGCTGCCGCTGCTGCGGCCCGGCCTCGCCAACGCCTTCCTGGTCGGCTTCATCGAGAGCATGGCCGACTTCGGCAACCCGGTGGTGGTGGGCGGGCAGTTCTCGGTGCTGTCCACCGAGATCTTCTTCGCCATCGTCGGCGCGCAGTACGACCAGGGCCGCGCGGCTTCGCTGGCGTGGCTGCTCACCCTGTTCGCGTTGGCGGTGTTCGCCCTGCAGCGCTGGGTGGTCGGACGCCGCAGCTACACCACGGTGACGGGCAAGGGCGACGCCGGCGTTCCGATGGCGCTGCCGCGGCGCGCGCGCCTGGCCGTGCAGTCGATCGCGCTGCCCTGGATCGCCTTCACGCTGGTGGTCTACCTGTTCGCCTTTGCCGGCGGCTTCGTGCAGACCTGGGGCCGCGACTACACCTTGACCCTCGCGCACTTCAAGACCGCCTTCGCCTTCGAGTGGGGCCAGTTCGGCGCGGTCTGGGCCGGCACCGCGTGGAACTCCTTCTTCACCACCATCAAGCTGGCGGCGATCTCGGCGCCGCTCACCGCGGGACTCGGCCTGCTGATCGCTTGGCTGCTGGCGCGCACGCAGTTCCGCGGCCAGGGCTTCTTCGAGTTCGCCGCGCTGCTCGCCTTTGCCATCCCCGGAACGGTGCTTGGAGTGAGCTACATCCTGGCCTTCAACGTGCCGCCCTTCGAGCTGACGGGCACCGGCCTGATCATCGTGCTGTGCTTCCTGTTCCGCAACCTGCCGGTCGGCGTGCGCGCGGGAACGGCGGCCTTCCAGCAACTGGACAAGTCGCTCGACGAGGCTTCGCTGATGCTGCGCGCGTCCACTGCGCGCACGCTGCGCCACGTGGTGCTGCCGCTGTTGAAGCCGGCGCTGGTGGCGGCGCTGGTCTACAGCTTCGTGCGCGCCATCACCACGGTGTCGGCGGTGATCTTCCTGGTGACGGCGGAAAACGAACTGGCCACCACCTACATCATCGGCCGCGTGGGCAACGGCGACTACGGCGTCGCGCTGGCCTACTGCACGGTGCTGATCGTCATGATGAGCGCCGCGACCGCGGCCATCCAGTGGATCGTCGGCGAGCGGCGGCTGGGTCGGCGCGCCGCGGCCATTACAACTCCGGGGACCTGAAGTGAGCATCGAGTTCCACAACGTCACGAAACGCTATGGCACCGATCCGGCCGCGCCGCTGGCCGTCCAGGGCATCAGCTTCACGGTGCCGCGCGGCAGCCTGACGACCATCCTCGGCCCCTCGGGCTGCGGCAAGACGACGACCTTGCGCATGATCGCGGGCCTGGAAGCGCCCACCAGCGGCCGCATCGTGATCGCGGGCCAGGACGTCACCACGCTCGGCCCGGCGCAGCGCAACGTCAGCATGATGTTCCAGAGCTATGCCTTGTTCCCGCACATGGACGTGCTGGAGAACGTGAGCTACGGCCTGCGCATGTCGGGGCTGGCGCGCGCGGTGGCGCGCGAAAAGGCGGCCGAGGCGCTGCGCAGCGTGGGCCTGGTCGGCTTCGACGCCCGCCTGCCCAGCGAGCTGTCCGGCGGACAGCAGCAACGCGTGGCGCTGGCGCGCGCGCTGGTGCTGGAGCCGGCGGTGCTGCTGTTCGACGAGCCGCTGTCCAACCTGGACGCGCGGCTGCGGCGCGAAATGCGCGACGAGATCCGCTCGCTGCAGCAGCGCCTGCAGCTCACGGTGGCCTACGTCACGCACGACCAGAGCGAGGCGCTCGCCGTCAGCGACCAGATCATCGTCATGGACCACGGCGTCATCGCGCAAAGCGGAACGCCGCAGCAGCTGTACGAAACGCCGGCCAGCGAGTTCGTCGCCGGCTTCATGGGCGAGGCGATGCTGTTCCCCGCGCGCGCCGACGCCTCGGGAACGGTGGCGCTGGGGCCGCTGCGCATCACCCCGCGCACGACCGTGGCGCCGGGCGCGGTGAAGGTCGCCGTGCGTCCGGAGGCCTGGCACGTCGGCCCGCCGGGCCACGGCCTGAACGGCCGCCTGGCCAAGCTGGCTTACCTGGGCAGCAACTACGAATACACCTTCGAGACGGAGCTCGGACCGATCTTCGTGGTCTCGCCCGAACTCGATCGCGTGCTCAGCCTTGGGAGCGACGTGGGCCTGCGGCTCGCGGACCATGGCGTGTCGGTGGTGCAGGTTTCGTAACCGGGCCGTACCGCGCGCGGGGTGCGCCGCACCATAATTGCCGCATGAATCAACTGGATGCATTGAAGCAGTTCACCACGGTGGTGGCCGACACCGGCGACTTCCGCCAGCTGGCGCAGTACCAGCCGCAGGACGCCACGACCAACCCCTCGCTGATCCTCAAGGCCGTGCAGAAGGCCGAGTACGCGCCGCTGCTGCAGGACACCCTGCAGCGCCACCGCAAGGAGCCGCTGGACGAGCAGATGGACCGGCTGGTGGTCCGCTTCGGCTGCGAGATCCTACAGATCATCCCCGGCCGCGTTTCCACGGAGGTCGATGCGCGCCTGAGCTTCGACACCGCCGCCACCGTCGCGCGCGGCGAACGCCTGGTGGCGCTGTACAAGGCCGAAGGCGTGGGCACCGAGCGGCTACTGATCAAGGTGGCCTCGACTTGGGAAGGCATCCAGGCCGCCGCCCAGTTGCAGCAGCGCGGCATCAAGACCAACCTCACGCTGCTGTTCTCCTTCTGCCAGGCCGTCGCCTGCGGCCAAGCCAAGGTGCAATTGATCTCGCCTTTCGTGGGCCGCATCTACGACTGGTACAAGAAGAGCGCCGGCGCGAAGTGGGACGAGGCGGCGAGCGCGGGCGCCAACGACCCCGGCGTGAAGTCGGTGCGCGAGATCTACCAGTACTACAAGCACTTCGGCATCGCGACCGAGGTGATGGGCGCCAGCTTCCGCAACACCGGGCAGATCCTGGCGCTGGCGGGCTGCGACCTGCTCACGATCAGCCCCGAGCTGCTGGCTCAACTGGCGGAAAGCGATGCGCCCGTGCAGCGCGCGCTCGACCCGGCGCAGGCGAAATCGCTGGACCTGCGGCAGGTTCGCTACGACGAAGCCGGCTTCCGCTGGGCGCTCAACGAGGACGCCATGGCCACCGAGAAGCTGGCCGAAGGCATCCGCGCCTTCGCGGTCGACGCGGTGAAGCTCGAACAGCTGCTGAAGGCGAACTGATGGCGACGCCGCGCGTCCGCTGCGACCAGGCGGCCGCCTGGTCCTTGCTGCGGCAGCACTTCGACAAGGGCGGCCGCGGCTTCGACCTCCGGCAGGCGTTCGCGCAGGACGCGGGCCGCTTCGCCGCATTCAGCCAGGAAGCGCCGCACGTCTTTGCCGATCTCTCCAAGAACCGGGTCGACGCCGAAGCGCAGGCGCTGCTGGTCCGGCTGGCGCGGGAGTGCGGCCTGGAAGCGCACCGCGACGCGATGTTCGCCGGCGAGCGCATCAACACCACGGAAAACCGCGCGGTCAAGCACTGGCTGCTGCGCGCGCCGCGCATCGCCGGCGACGGCGACTCGCAGGCGGTGCACGAAACGCTGGACGCGATGCTGGCCTACGCCGAGCGCATCCGCGCCGACGCCGGCATCACCGACGTGGTCAACATCGGCATCGGCGGCTCCGACCTGGGACCGCAGATGGCGGTGGCCGCCCTCGACAGCTTCGTGACGCCGGGCAAACGCTTCCACTTCGTCTCCAACGTCGACGGCCACGAACTGGCCGCGGTGCTGAAGCAGTTGGATGCGCAGTCCACGCTGTTCCTCATCGCCTCGAAGACCTTCACCACGCTGGAGACGATGACCAACGCGCGCTCGGCCAAGGCCTGGTTCGAGGCGCAGGGCGGCACCGACACGGCACGCCACTTCGCCGCGCTCACGACCAACGTCGGGGCCGCGCGCGCCTTCGGCATCACCACCACCTTCGGCTTCTGGGACTGGGTGGGCGGCCGCTATTCGCTGTGGTCGGCCATCGGCCTGCCGATCGCCATCGCGGTCGGCGCCGACGGCTTCCGCCAGCTGCTGGCGGGCGCGCATGCGATGGACCAGCACTTCCGCACCGCGCCGCTGGAATCGAACCTGCCGGTTCGGCTGGGCCTGCTGGACGTCTGGTACCGCAACTTCCACGGCTTCACCAGCCGCAGCATCGCGCCCTACCACTCCGCGCTGCGGCGCCTGCCGGCCTACCTGCAGCAGCTCGAGATGGAAAGCAACGGCAAGAGCGTGGACACCGAGGGGCGCGCGCTGGCCTACGGCACCTCGCCCGTGCTCTGGGGCGAGCCCGGCACCAACGGCCAGCACGCCTACTTCCAGATGCTGCACCAGGGCACGGACACGGTGCCGGTCGAATTCTTCGCGGTGCGCAGGCCCGCCCACGGCCTGCCGGTCCACCACGACCTGCTGCTGGCCAACGCGCTGGCCCAGGCCCAGGCCCTGATGCAGGGGAAGGCGGATGCCGGCGGGCACAAGAACTTCAGCGGCAACCGCCCGAGCAGCTTCTTCCTGCTGGACGCGCTGACGCCGGCCAGCCTGGGCGCGCTGCTGGCGATGTACGAGCACCGCGTCTTCACCAGCGGCAGCCTCTGGGGCATCGACAGCTTCGACCAGTGGGGCGTGGAGCTGGGCAAGGTGCTGGCGCAGGACATCGCGCCCCGGCTGGCAACAGGCGACGCCGGTGGGCTCGATCCTTCGACGGCCGGATTGCTGCAACGCATTCGCGGCGCCTGATCGCCGCCGGGGCTGGCCCAACAAGCGCGCCAGCCCCTATCATCTCCCCCGGGGACGGACCCCGGAGGAGTGCCAGCCGTGAATTTCAGCGAGGCCATCAAGGCCTGCTTCAGGAAATATGCCGACTTTTCGGGCCGCGCCGGCCGGCCGGAGTTCTGGTGGTTCGCGCTGTTCCAGGTGCTGGTGCTGCTGGTGGCCGGCATGCTGGGCAAGTTCGTCCATGTGATCGTGGTGGCGGCGCTGTTCGTGCCGGCCATCGCCGTCGGCGCCCGCCGGCTGCACGACATCGGCAAGAGCGGCTGGTTCCAGCTGCTCTACCTGATTCCGCTGGTCGGCATCCTGCTGCTGATCTACTGGTTCGTGCAACCGGGCGAGGAAGGCGGCAACCAGTTCGGCAGCCCGGAAGTCACGCCTTACTCGCCGACGGTGATGCCTGGCCCGGGCCCCGGCCCCGGCCAGCAGTAACTTGATCGACGTCCTGGTGATCGGCGGCGGCAATGCCGCCCTGTGCGCCGCGCTGATGGCGCGCGAAGCCGGCGCCAGCGTGCTGCTGCTGGAGGCGTCCCCGCGCGACTGGCGCGGCGGCAATTCGCAGCACACGCGCAACCTGCGCTGCATGCACGATGAACCCCAGGACGTGCTGCTCGAGAGCTATCCCGAAGAGGAGTTCTGGCAGGACCTGCTGAAGGTCACCGGCGGCAAGACCGACGAGAAGCTGGCGCGGCTCGTGATCCGCGCCTCCTCCACCTGCCGGCCCTGGATGCAGAAACACGGCGTGCGCTTCCAGCCCTCGCTGGCGGGCACGCTGCACCTGTCGCGCACCAACGCCTTCTTCATGGGCGGGGGCAAGGCGCTGGTCAACGCCTATTACCGCAGCGCCGAAAAGCTCGGCGTGCAGGTGCGCTACGACGCGCCGGTGGACCGCCTCGACCTGGAAGGCGGGCGCTTCGTGGCGGCGCGCGTGCGCGGCCAACGCATCGCCGCCAAGGCCTGCGTGCTGGCCGCGGGCGGTTTCGAATCCAACCGCGCCTGGCTGCGCGAGGCCTGGGGCCAGAACGAGCGCGGCGAGTGGCCGGCCGACAACTTCCTGATCCGCGGCACCCGCTTCAACCAGGGCGTGCTGCTCAAGCACATGATGGAGCAGGGCGCTGACACCATCGGCGACCCGTCGCAGTCGCACTGCGTGGCCATCGACGCGCGCGCGCCGCTGTACGACGGCGGCATCGTCACGCGCGTGGACTGCGTGTCGCTCGGCGTCATGCTCAATCGCGACGGCCTGCGCTTCTACGACGAGGGCGAGGACTTCTGGCCCAAGCGCTATGCGATCTGGGGCCGGCTGGTCGCGTTGCAGGCCGGCCAGATCGGCTTCTGCATCATCGACAGCCAGGCGGTGGGGCGCTTCATGCCGCCGGTGTTCCCGGGCGTGCAGGCCGACAGCCTGCCGCAGCTCGCGCAGCGGCTGGGCCTGGACGTGGGCCGCTTCATGCACACCCTGAGCGACTACAACGCCGCCTGCCGCCCCGGCACCTTCGACCACACGGTGCTGGACGACTGCGCAACCGTCGGCCTGGTGCCGCCCAAGAGCCACTGGGCCCGCCCGATCGAGAAGCCGCCCTTCTTCGGCTATGCGCTGCGTCCCGGCATCACCTTCACCTACCTGGGGCTCAAGACCGACGAGACCGCGGCGGTGCGCTTCGGCGGCGTGGCGAGCGACAACCTGTTCGTGGCCGGCGAGATGATGGCCGGCAACGTGCTGGGGCAGGGCTACACCGCCGGCGTCGGCATGAGCATAGGCACGGCCTTCGGCCGCATCGCCGGCGAGCAGGCGGCCCGCGCCGCGCTGAAGGAGGCTACGCTTGCACAAGCTTGAGGCCTTGGCCCGCGAGGCCGTGGCGCTGGCGCAGGGCTCGCCCGAGGCCGAGGTCGCGCGCCAGATGCAGATCTGCAATGCCTGCCGCTACTGCGAGGGCTTCTGCGCCGTGTTCCCCGCAATGACGCGGCGGCTCGCCTTCAACCACCAGGACGTGCACTACCTGGCCAACCTGTGCCACAACTGCGGGGCCTGCCTGCATGCCTGCCAGTACGCGCCGCCGCACGACTTCATGGTGAACGTGCCGCGCGCAATGGCGCAGGTGCGCATGCGCACCTACCAGGACTACGCCTGGCCGCCCGCGCTGGGCGCCCTCTACGCTCGCAACGGCCTGGTGCTGGCGCTCGCCACGGCGGGCGGACTGGCGCTTTTCCTGGTGTTGATGCTTGTGGTGCGCGGCAGCCTCTGGCACGACCCGCTGGAAGGCAACTTCTATGCGGTGTTCCCGCACCGGCTGCTGGTCGCCGTGTTCGGCGCGGCCTTCCTGTACGCGGTGCTGGCGCTGGCGATGGGCGCGGCGCGCTTCTGGCGCGCGCAAGCGCCGGGCGCCATCGGCGGTGGCGCCGCCGCCGAAGCAACGGGGGACGCACTGTCCCTGAAGTACCTGGACGGCGGCCACGGGGACGGCTGCAACGACGCCAGCGACCGCTTTACGCACTGGCGGCGGCTGTTCCACCACCTCACCTTCTACGGCTTCCTGCTTTGCTTCGCCGCGACCTGCGTGGGGACGCTCTACCACTACGCCTTCCATTGGCATGCGCCGTATCACCTGCTCAGCGTGCCGGTGCTGCTCGGCACCGTCGGCGGCATCGGCCTGTTGCTGGGACCGGCCGGACTGCTCTGGCTGAACACGCACCGGCCGCGCTTGCACGGCGACCCGGCACAGCGGCCCATGGACAGAGGTTTCATCGCGCTGCTGTTCGCGTCCAGCCTGACCGGGCTGGCGCTGCTGGCGGGGCGCGGCACCGGCGCGATGGCGCTGCTGCTGGCGGTCCACCTCGGCGTCGTGCTGGCGCTCTTCCTCACGCTGCCCTACGGCAAGTTCGCGCATGCGGTGTATCGCGTGGCGGCGCTGCTGAAATACGCCATCGAACGGCGGCAGCCGAACCAGCTGAAGCTGGGCGCCGACTAGGACCGACAGCGACCGGTATGGGACATTGGTCCCATGCGGGGCGGGAGACGCCGGTGCCATCATGGCCGCGATGGTGATGCGCGCTGCCTGCGTCCGGGCCTGGCTGGCCGGCTTGCTGCTGGCCGCCGGACTGCAGTCCGTGCCGGCCCAGTCCATCCTGCCCGCCGCGGTTTCCGGCTCGCCGGCCGCTTCGGCTCCGCGCGCCTCCGATCCCTTGCGGCGCGACACGCCGCGCAAGGCCATCGTCGGGTTCTCCCGCGCGATGCAAGGCGGCGACCTTGCGCTGGCCGAACGCTACGCCCAGCTCACGCGCCGCCAGCGGCCCGAGGCCGAGGAGCTCCTGGTCGGCCTGAACGAGCTGATGGACCGCTACCTGCTGCAGCCGGTGGCCGAGATCAGCGACCTGCCCGAGGGCGCGCTGGGCGACGGCCTGCCGCCCGATCGCGAGCGGGTCGGCCCGCTGCGCGTGGGCGAGCTGTCCTTCCCGATCGAGCTGGTGCGCGTCGACGACGGCGGGCTGCGGGTCTGGCTGGTGACTTCCGGCACGCTGGCGGCGGTGCCCGAGGTGCTGGCGCAGGCCAGCCCGCAATGGCTGGAGCGCACGCTGCCGACGATGCTCTCGCGCGAGCGGCTGTTCGGCTTCTCGATGGCGCACGTGGTGATCTGGTTCGCCTCGCTCCTGCTGCCGCTGCTGGCGCTGCACGCCTTGCTGCGCCTGGCGCGCCGGACGCTGGGAAGGCACGGCGCCGCGACCTGGCTGGACAAGGTGCACTGGCCCTTGGTGATCGTGGCGGCGCTGTCCGTGCACCTGCTGGCCGTGGCCTTCTTCGGCAGCACGCTGTCGTTTCGCATCGCCTACCGGCGGGTGGTGGTCCTGCTGCTGGTCGCGGCGCTGGCCTGGGCGCTGAACCGCCTGCTCGGATTGCTGTTCGCCCAGGCCCGCGCGCGGCTGCAGGGCGACCAGCGCACCGGCGCGCGCTCCTTGCTCTTGCTGGGCGAGCGGCTGCTCAAGCTGCTGCTCGGCCTGGCCGCGGGCCTGGGCATGCTGGCGCTGGTGGGGCTGGACATCCGGACCACGCTCGCGGGACTGGGCCTGGTCGGTTTCGCGGTGGCGCTGGGCGCGCGCAAGACCATCGAGAACATCCTGGGCGGCGTCATGCTGCTGGGCGACCGGGTGCTGGCTGTCGGCGACGAGTGCAAGGTGTCCGGGCGGCAGGGCAAGGTGGAAGACATCACGCTTCGTTCGGTTCGCATCCGCACGCGCGAGCAGAGCCTGCTGTCCATCCCGGCCGGCGAACTGGCCAGCGCGGACATCGAGAACTACCGCACGCGGGGCAAGTTCCTCGCCAGCAGCATCCTGCGCCTGTCGCACCGCACGCGCGCGGAGCAGATCCGCCAGGTGCGCGACGGCATCGAAGCCTTGTTGCGCAACAACGCGATGGTGGAGCAGGGCTCGGCCAGCATCCGCCTGGTGGGGCTGGGCGGGCCGGCGGTGGAGCTGGAACTGTTCGCCTATTTCCTGACGGCGGATGCGGGCCGCTTCGGCGCGGAGCGCGAGCAGCTATTGCTGCAGGTCGCCGCCGTGGTGGAGCAGGCCGGCGCGAGCTTCGCCGGCCCGGACCTTCCGGTGCGGGCCTAGCGCAGCACCAGCACCGGGATGTTGCCGTGCGTCAGCACGTGCTGGGTCTCGCTTCCGAGCAGCAGGCGCTTGATGCCCTTGCGGCCATGCGAGGCCATCACGACCAGGTCGCACTTGTGCTTGCGCGCCGCGGCCAGGATCGCCTCGGCCACGAGGTCGGAGCGCACCGTGACGCCCTTGGCCTTGACGCCTGCGCGTTCCGCCGACTGCGCAACGGCATCCGCCACCGCCTGGCCGTTCTCGGCCCACTGCTTCTCGATGCGGCCCACTTCGCGCGGCGGCAGCGAGACGCCGCCTTCGAAATAGGACACCGGGTAGCGCGACACCACGTTCAGCGCCACGACTTCGGCGCCCATGGCCGAAGCCAGTTCGACGGCGCTCTTGACGGCTTTCTTCGACAGCGGGGAGCCGTCGGTGGGGACCAGGATGCGTTGGTACATGGAGGGCTCCTTCTTTGTCTGCGGCAAGCATGCGCGGCGCGGCGCCGGCCGGGCTTGATCCACGTCAAGCATCCGGCCATCGCGCGCCCTTAGCCTTGCGGCATGCAAGCCGCGCTGGACGCAAGAACGGAATGGGAGAGCTTCAGCCGGCCCCTGGCGGACGGCCGGCGCGAGGCATTCCTCGCGATCCAGGGCATGTACTGCGCGGCCTGCACGCTGGCGATCGAGCAGGCGCTGAAGCCGCTGCCCGGCGTTCACGAAGTCGCGGTCAACGGCGCCACGGAAATCGCGCGCGTCGTCTGGTCTCCGCAGCAAGGCCAGCCTTCGCAATGGCTGGCGGCCTTGCACGAGGCCGGCTACGGCGGGCTGCCCGCGGGCGACCAGCTGGCGGCGCTGCCTCGCCTGCAGGCACAGCGGCGCCTGCTGTGGCGCTGGCTGGTGGCGGGCTTCTGCATGATGCAGGTGATGATGTACGCGGTGCCCGCGTACGTGGCGCAGCCCGGCGAGATGACGCCCGACGCCGCCGCCCTGCTGCGCTGGGCTTCCTGGCTGCTGACGCTGCCGGTGCTGCTGTTCTCCTGCAGCCCCTTCTTCTCCTGCGCCTGGCGCGACCTAACCGCGCGCCGCATCGGCATGGACGTGCCGGTGGCGCTGGGCATCCTGATCGCCTTCGGCGCCAGCACGGCCGCCACCTTCGATCCGCAAGGGCCGCTCGCCGGCGAGGTCTGGTACGACTCGCTGACGATGTTCGTGTTCTTCCTGCTGTCGGGACGGCTGCTGGAGCAGCGGCTGCGCGATCGCACCGCGGGCTCGCTGGAGGCGCTGCTGCGGCGCCTGCCGGAATCGGTGGAGCGCCTGCGCGAGGACGGCAGCGGCGAACGCGTTCCCGCGCGCAGCCTGGTGGTGGGCGATCGCATCCGCGTGCGCGCCGGCGAAGCCTTTCCCGCCGACGGCTGTGTGCTGGAGGGCGCGAGCCAGGTCGACGAAGCGCTGCTCACGGGCGAGGCCCGGCCGCTGCGGCGCACCGTCGGCGACGCCGTGGTCGCAGGCAGCCACAACCTGTCCGGGACCCTGGTGCTGCGGGTCGAACGCACCGGCGCCGACACGCGCTTTGCCCAGATCGTCGCGCTGATGGAGCGCGCTTCCACCGCCAAGCCGCGGCTGGCGCAGCTGGCGGACCGCATCGCTTCGCCCTTCCTCTGCGCGGTGCTGCTGGCGGCCGGCGCGGCGGCCTGGTGGTGGTGGCCGCAAGGTCCCGGCCACGCGCTGGGCATCGCGGTGGCCGTGCTGATCGTCACCTGTCCCTGCGCGCTGGCGCTGGCCACGCCCGCCGCCACGCTGGCCGCCGCGGGCGCCCTGGCGCGGCGGGGCATCCTGGTGCGCCGGCTGGAGGCGCTGGAAGCCGCGGCAGCGCTCGACACGGTGCTGTTCGACAAGACCGGCACGCTGACGGCGGATCGCCTGAGCGTCGTGGCGGTGCGGACGCGGCCGGGGGTGAGCGAGGCCCAGGCCCTGGAATGGGCAGGCGCGCTGGCGAAGCATTCGCTGCACCCGGTGTCGCGGGCCGTCGCGGGCGGCGAGCTCGCAGCGAGCGAGGTCGTCGAACACCCGGGCCGGGGCGTCGAAGGCGTGGTGCAGGGGATCGGCAGGATGTGGTGGGGTCGCTTCGCGAACCCGCCCTGCGAAGGGAGTGCGTCGCTCGCGGACGACCAGGGCTGGATCGCCAGCTTCTTTCTCGACGAGACGCTGCGGCCGGGTGCGGCGGAGGCGGTGGCCGGCTTGCAGGGACAAGGCCTGCGCACCGAAATCCTTTCCGGCGACTCCGCCGCGGCGGTGCAGCTTCTGGCCGACCGCGTCGGCATCCGCCTGGCGCACGGCGGGCAATCGCCGCAGGACAAGCTCGATCGGCTGGCCGCGCTGCAGGATGCCGGCCGGCGCGTCGCCATGGTCGGCGACGGCCTCAACGACGGCCCGGTGCTGGCCCGGGCCGACGTCGCCATCGCAGTCGGCGATGCCGTGCCGCTGGCGCAGGCGCGCTGCGATTTCATCGTGCCGGGCGGGCAGCCCGCGGCACTTCCGCTGCTGCTGCGGCAGGCGCGCCGCACGCGCAGCGTGGTGCGGCAGAACCTGGCCTGGGCCGCCGCCTACAACGCGGTCTGCGTGCCGCTGGCCCTGGCCGGCCAGATGCCGCCGTGGCTGGCGGGCCTGGGCATGGCCGCCAGCTCGCTCTTCGTGGTGCTCAATGCGGCGCGCCTCGCGCGCCTGCCGAAAGAAGGCTGATGGACATCCTGTTCCTCCTGGTCCCCCTGTCCGTGACCCTGGCGCTGGCGATCCTGTGCGCGCTGGGCTGGGCCGTCTGGCGCGGCCAGTTCGAAGGCGTCGACGCCGAGGCCGAACGGATTCTCCAGTCGGATTGACGTGCGTCAAACGGCGCGTCCGCCGCCGACGGGAGACTCGCTGCATGGACAATCCTCACAACTACGAAGACGGCGTCATCCGGCAGTTCTCGCTGATGGCCGTGGCCTGGGGCGTGGTCGGCATGCTGGTCGGCCTGTTCATCGCCGCGCAGCTCGCCTGGCCCGAACTCAATTTCGGCATCCCCTGGCTTTCCTACGGCCGCCTGCGGCCGCTGCACACCAACGCGGTGATCTTCGCCTTCGGCGGCTGCGGCCTGTTCGCCACCAGCTACTACGTGGTGCAGCGCACCTGCCAGGTCAAGCTGTTCATGCCGAAGCTCGCGGCCTTCACCTTCTGGGGCTGGCAGGCCGTGATCGTCGCGGCCGCCATCAGCCTGCCCCTGGGCTACACCTCGGGCAAGGAATACGCGGAGCTCGAATGGCCGATCGACATCCTGATCGCCGCGGTCTGGGTCTCGTATGCAATCGTGTTCTTCGGCACCGTCGGCACGCGCAAGATCAAGCACATCTACGTGGCCAACTGGTTCTTCGGCGCCTTCATCCTCGCCGTCGCCCTGCTGCACCTGGTGAACAGCGCCGCAATCCCGGCCGGCTTCATGAAGTCGTACTCGGTCTATGCCGGCGTCCAGGATGCGATGGTGCAGTGGTGGTACGGCCACAACGCCGTCGGCTTCTACCTCACCACCGGCTTCCTCGGGATGATGTACTACTTCATCCCCAAGCAGGCCGGCCGCCCGGTGTACAGCTATCGCCTGTCCATCGTGCACTTCTGGGCACTGATCTTCACCTACATGTGGGCGGGTCCGCACCACCTGCACTACACCGCGCTGCCGGACTGGACGCAGTCCATCGGCATGCTGTTCTCGCTGATCCTGCTGGCGCCCAGCTGGGGCGGCATGATCAACGGCGTGATGACCCTGTCGGGCGCCTGGCACAAGCTGCGCGACGACCCGGTGCTGCGCTTCATGATCGTGGCGCTGTCCTTCTACGGCATGGCGACGCTGGAAGGCCCGCTGATGTCGATCAAGACCGTCAACGCGCTCTCGCACTACACCGACTGGACGGTCGGCCACGTGCACGCCGGCGCGCTGGGCTGGGTGGGCCTGATCACCATGGGTTCGCTCTACTACCTGATCCCGCGCCTGTTCGGCCGCACGCAGATGCATTCGGTGCCGGCGATCGAGCTGCACTTCTGGATCGCCACCGTCGGCATCGTGCTGTACATCGCCGCCATGTGGATCGCCGGCGTGATGCAGGGCCTGATGTGGCGCGCGCTGAACGCCGACGGCACGCTCACCTACACCTTCGTCGAAAGCGTGAAGGCCACCTATCCCTTCTACGTGGTGCGCGCCCTCGGCGGCCTGCTGTACCTGGCCGGCATGTGCGTGATGGCCTGGAACACCTGGATGACCGTCGCCGGCGGCCACTCGGTCCGCGTGCCGGTCGCCGCCGCGGCCGCCCAGCCCGCCTGAGACGAAAGCCTTTCCCATGAGTACCAACGACACCCCCGTTGCCACCTTCTCGCACGAGAAGGTCGAGACCAGCAACTTCCTGATGATCGTGCTGATCCTGCTGGTGGTCGCCATCGGCGGCCTGGTGGAGATCGTGCCGCTGTTCTTCCAGAAGTCGACCACCGAGCCGGTGCTGGGCCTGAAGCCCTACACCGCGCTGCAGGTCGCCGGCCGCGACATCTACCTGCGCGAAGGTTGCTACAACTGCCACTCGCAGATGATCCGGCCCTTCCGCGCCGAGACGCTGCGCTACGGCCACTACTCGGTGGCCGGCGAATTCGTCTACGACCACCCCTTCCAGTGGGGCAGCAAGCGCACCGGCCCCGACCTGCAGCGCGTGGGCGGCCGCTACAGCGACGAGTGGCACAAGATCCACCTGAACAACCCGCGCGACCTGGTGCCCGAGTCGAACATGCCGGCCTATCCCTGGCTGGAGAAGACGCCGGCCGACGCCGACAGCATCGCGAACCACATGAAGGCGCTGCGCGTCGCCGGCGTTCCTTACACCGACGCCGAAATCGCCAAGGCGCCGGCCGACCTCAAGGGCCGGACCGAAGCCGATGCGCTGGTGGCCTACCTGCAATCCCTGGGCCGTTCCCTCAAATAAGGAAAAGCGATGGACGTCACCACCCTGCGCATCGCCGCCACGCTAGGCGCGTTCGCCATGTTCCTGGCCATCGCCGGCTGGGCCTACTGGCGCGGCAACCGCGCCCGCTTCGACGAGGCGGCGCACATCCCTTTCCAACAGGACTGAAACCATGAGCGATTTCGTCGACGGCTTCTGGTCGGTCTACGTCGCGGGCGCCACGCTGGTGGGCATCGCCGCCTGCCTGCTGCTGCTGTGGCTGACCGCCCGCAAGAAGGTGGCCGCGCGCGCCGACAACACCACCGGCCACGTCTGGGACGGCGACCTCACCGAGATGAACAACCCGCTGCCGCTGTGGTGGGTGGGCCTGTTCATCGGCACGGTGGTGTTCTCGCTGCTGTACCTGGTCGCCTACCCCGGCCTCGGCACCTACGAGGGCGAGCTGAAGTGGACCACGCGCGGCGAATACGAAGCCGAGATGCAGGACGCCCGCAAGCAGCTCGAGCCACTGTATGCCCGCTTCACCGCGCGCAAGCCCGAGGAACTGGCCGGCGACTCCGCGGCGATGGCCGTCGGCGAGCGCCTGTTCATGAACAACTGCGCGCAGTGCCACGGCTCGGACGCGCGCGGCAGCAAGGGCTTTCCCAACCTGGCCGACGCCGACTGGCTGCATGGCGGCGCGCCGGAGAAGATCGTCGAGACCATCACCAAGGGCCGCGTCGGCAGCATGCCTCCCATGGCCGCGGCGGTGGGCACGCCCGAGGACGTGAAGAACGTCGCGCACTACGTGCTGAGCCTGTCGAACAGCCCGCACGACTCGCTGCGCGCGCAGCTGGGGCGCAGCAAGTTCACCGCCTGCGCGGCCTGCCACGGCCCCGGCGGCAAGGGCAACCCCATGCTCGGCGCGCCCAACCTCACGGACGACATCTGGCTGCATGGCTGGGGCGAGCAGGCCATCGTCAACATGATCAACAACGGCAAGACCAACGAGATGCCGGCGCAGGAAGGCAAGCTTACCGACGCCCAGATCCATGTGCTCGCCTCGTATGTCTGGGGACTGTCGAACAAGCCGCCGCGGCCTTGAGTTGCGCCAGGGCCTGACCCAGGTCAACTGCGGGCCGGCCCACCCCGCGCATCATCGATGCCATGAAAGTCATCCCCATCCTCCCCGCAGTCCAGGAAGAAGGGCAGGGCCTCTATGTCTCGGAGCGCAAGGTCTATCCGCGCTCGGTGCAAGGTGTCTTCGCGCGCTGGCGCTGGATCTTCGTCGGGCTCACGCAGCTCGTCTTCTACGGGCTGCCCTGGCTGCAGTGGAACGACCGCCAGGCGGTGCTGTTCGACCTGGGCGCGCGCCGCTTCTACCTGTTCGGCGCCGTCCTCTACCCGCAGGACTTCATCTACCTCACCGCGCTGCTGGTGATCAGCGCGCTCTCGCTGTTCCTGTTCACCGCGGTGGCCGGCCGCCTGTGGTGCGGCTTCGCCTGCCCGCAGACGGTCTACACCGAGATGTTCCTGTGGATAGAACACAAGGTGGAAGGCGACCGCCAGGCCCGCATGAAGCTCGATGCCGGCGGCTTCTCGCTGGAGAAGCTGGTCAAGAAGTGGTTCAAGCACATCCTCTGGCTGGGCCTGGCGATCTGGACCGGCTTCACCTTCGTCGGCTACTTCACCCCCATCACCGAGCTGGGCCTGGAATTCCTGCAGACCCGCATGGGCTCCTGGGAAGTGTTCTGGGTGTTCTTCTACGGCTTCGCCACTTACGGCAACGCCGGCTTCATGCGCGAGCAGGTCTGCAAGTACATGTGCCCGTACGCGCGCTTCCAGAGCGCGATGTTCGACAAGGACACGCTGATCGTCAGCTACGACACCGCCCGCGGCGAGCCGCGCGGCTCCCGCAGCCGCAAGGTGGACCACGAGGCGGAGGGCCTGGGCTCCTGCGTCGACTGCAGCCTGTGCGTGCAGGTCTGCCCCACCGGCATCGACATCCGCAAGGGCCTGCAGTACGAGTGCATAGGCTGCGCCGCCTGCGTGGACGTGTGCGACGGCGTAATGGACAAGATGAACTACCCGCGCGGGCTGATCCGCTTCACCACGCAGAACGCGCTGGCGAACGCGCCGGCGGCCTCCGCGCGCGAGTACATCGTCCGCCGCGTGCTGCGCCCGCGCGTGCTGGTCTACGCCACGGTGCTGCTGGTGCTGGTGGCGGGCTTGATGACCAGCCTGGCGCTGCGCACGCCGCTGAAGGTGGATGTGGTCCGCGACCGCGCCGCCCTGGCCCGCATCGTCGCCGGCGGCCGGCTGGAGAACGTGTACCGCCTGCAGGTGATGAACGCCACCGAGCAGCCGCAGCGCTATCGCATCAGCGCCGAGGGCCTGGAAGGACTGGCGCTCGCCTCGGATGCCGAGATCGAAGTCGGTCCCGCCGAGTCCCGCTGGGTCGCGGTGCGCCTGCAGATTCCCTACGGGTCCGCCGCGGCCGGCCCGCATCCCATCCATTTCGGCATCCAGGCCGTGGGCGGCGACGCCCACGTGCGGGAAAAGTCGATGTTCCTGGTCCCTCGTTAACTGCGGGAATGACGAAATGAAGCATGACGAAATGACGGTCGAACCCGCGCCCTGGTGGAAACATGGGCTGGTGTGGCTCGTGATCGCGGGGCCGGCCTGCGTCGCCGTCGCGGGCGCCTACACGACCTGGCTGGCCGTGAGCCATCCGGACCCGGTGCTCGCGGCCGACTACTACCGGCGCGGCATCGAGATCAACAAGACCTTGCGCGAACGCGACAAGGCCAACGTGCCGGCCCTGCAGGGCCGCAACCACGCGCTCACGCCCGTCGAACCCTGAGGACGACGCCATGGCCCAACGCCTGATGTGGATCGTGTGGCCGGCTTTCCTGGCCGCCTGCATGCTGGAACTGGTGGTGTTCGCGCTGGTGGACCCGCTGGAACTGCACTGGTCCGGCCAGGTGCTCGGCTGGTCCCGCCAGGGCGTCTACACCGCCGCCTTCTTCACCTTCTGGCTCGCCACCATGGGCGCCTGCGCGCTCACCACGCTGCTGCGCATCGCCCCCGTCGACGCGCCCCGCCTCCCGGATCCATCATGACCCCTTCCATCACCCCCGAGCTGCTGCGCAGGTTCGACGTTCCCGGACCGCGCTACACGTCCTATCCCACGGCCGACCGCTTCGTCGAGGCCTTCGGCGCGGGCGACTACGAGCGCGCCCTGGCGCAGCGCGCGGGCGAAGCCGCGCGGCCGCTGTCGCTGTACGTGCACATCCCGTTCTGCGAGTCGCTGTGCTACTACTGCGCCTGCAACAAGATCATCACGAAGCACCACGAGCGCGCCGCGCCCTATCTCGCCTACCTGGCGAAGGAGGTCGCGCTGCATGCGGCCATCCTGGGCACCGGCCAGCCGGTGAGCCAGCTGCACCTGGGCGGCGGCTCGCCGACCTTCCTCTCGGACGACGAACTGCGCGAGCTGATGGCGCTGCTGCGGCGCAACTTCGCGATCGCGCCGGGCGCCGAATGTTCGATCGAGATCGACCCGCGCACCGTCGACGGCGAGCGCCTGCGCGCGCTGGCCAGGCTCGGGTTCAACCGCCTGAGCTTCGGCGTGCAGGACTTCGACCCCGCCGTGCAGAAGGCCGTGCACCGCGTGCAGCCCTTCGAACAGGTCGAGGCGCTCATGCGCGAGGCGCGCGCCATCGGCTTCGAATCGATCAACGTCGACCTGATCTACGGCCTGCCGAAGCAGACGGCGCAGTCCTTCGCGCGCACGCTGGCGCAGGTGACGCAGCTGCGCCCGGACCGCATCGCGCTCTACGGCTACGCGCACCTGCCGGAGCGCTTCAAGCCGCAGCGGCGCATCGTCGCCGTCGAGCTGCCCGGCGCGGCGGCCAAGATCGACCTGCTGTCGCAGGCGCTGGCCGCCTTCCTGGGCGCGGGCTATGCCTACATCGGCATGGACCACTTCGCGCTGCCGAACGACTCCCTGGCCGTGGCGCGGCGCCAGGGCCGGCTGCACCGCAACTTCCAGGGCTACAGCACGCAGGCCGATTGCGACCTGGTGGGCCTGGGCATCTCGGCGATCGGCAAGGTGGGCGCGACCTACAGCCAGAACGCCAAGACGATGGAGGAATACTGCGACGCGCTCGACCAGGACCGGCTGCCGGTGGTGCGCGGCCTCGCCCTCTCGCGCGACGACCTCGCGCGGCGCGCGGTGGTCATGGCGCTGATGTGCCAGGGCCGGGTGGACTTCGAGACGATCGAGACGGCGTGGCTGCTGGACTTCCAGGGCTACTTCACCGCGGAACTCGAGGAGCTGCAGGCGCTGCAGGAGCAAGGGCTCGTCACCGTGGACGCCACCGGCATCCAGGTGACGCCCCAGGGCTGGTTCTTCGTGCGCGCCGTGGCCATGGTGTTCGACCGTTACCTGCAGGCGGACCGCAACCGCTCCCGCTTCTCTCGCATCCTTTAGGCTTTGGGGTAAATTTCCCCTCCAGGAAACAAGCCCCTTGATCGAACCCCTCACCGAGCCCAACGCCGCGGCGCGCCTCGCCGCACTGCTGGACTCCGCCATGGACGCCATCATCACGATCGATGAGGCGCAGCGCATCGTGTTCTACAACCGCGCGGCGGAGCGTATCTTCGGCTGGACCGCGGCGCAGGCGGCGGGCATGGCGCTGGAGCAGCTGCTGCCGGAGCGCTTCCGCGCTTCCCATGCCCGGCACGTGGCGCAATTCGGCGCCACCGGCGTCAGCTCGCGGCCCATGGCCGGCAGCAGGGTCGTGTACGGCCGCCGCGCGAATGGCGAGGAGTTCCCGGTCGACGCCTCGATCTCGCAGCTGGACACGCCGCAGGGCAAGCTGTTCACCGTGATCATGCGCGACGTCACCGAGCGGGTGGAGGCCGAAAGCGCGCAGCGCCGCCTCGCCGCGCGCCTGACGGGCCTGCTGGACTCGGCGATGGACGGCATCATCACCATCGACGCCGCCCAGCGCATCGTGCTGTTCAACCGCGCCGCCGAAAGGATCTTCGGCTGGGAGGCCGCCGAAGTGATGGGCCAGCCGCTCGAAATGCTGCTGCCCCCGCGCTACCGCGGCAGCCACGCCGCCCACGTGCGGCAGTTCGGCGCGACCGGCGTCACTTCGCGCCGCATGGGCGACGGCACCGTGCTGAGCGGCCTGCGGCGCGGCGGCGAGGAGTTCCCGATGGACGCCTCGATCTCGCAGCTGGAAACGCCGGAAGGCCACCTGTACACGGTGATCCTGCGCGACGTGACCGAGCGCGTGCGCGCGCAGCACGAACTGGCCGCGATGGCGGCCCAGGCGAGCACCGTGCGCGAGGAGGAGAAGAGCCGCGTCGCGCGCGAGCTGCACGACGAGCTGGCGCAGTCGCTCACGGCGCTGAAGATGGATGCCATGTGGCTCAAGGACAACCTGCGGCGCGATCCCGGCGCGGCCGCGGGCAAGCTCGATGCCATGCTGCGCATGCTCGATGAAAGCGTGGCGTCCACCCGCCGCATCGCCGCCGACCTGCGGCCGCTGGTGCTGGACGACCTGGGCCTGGTGGCCGCGGTCGACTGGCTGGTGCAGGGCTTCATGCAGCGCACCAGCGTCGCCTGCGAGCTCGAAGCCGACGAGGACATGGAGCTGGGCGAGCCCTACGCCACCGCCGTGTTCCGCATCGTGCAGGAGTCGCTGGCCAACGTCGCCAAGCACGCGCACGCCACGCAGGTGAAGGTGGCGCTGGAGCGCACCGCCGATGCGGTCATCCTGGACGTGCGTGACGACGGCGTCGGCTTCGACCCGGCGGCGCCGCGCCATCCCGGCTCGCTGGGCCTGGCGGGCTTGCGCGAGCGCGCCAGCCTGGCGCTCGGGCGGGTGGACATCACGAGCCGGCCCGGCGGCGGCACGCGGGTGCATGCGCGGATCCCGGTGCCGGAGGGCGCAGCATGATCACGCTCGTCATCGCCGACGACCACGCCATCGTGCGCGAGGGCCTCAAGCGCATCGTGGCCGATGCCGGCGACCTGCAGGTGGTGGCCGAGGCCGCCGACGGCACGCAGGTGATGCAGGTGGTGCGCGAGCGCGAGTTCCAGGTGCTGGTGCTGGACCTCTCCATGCCGGGGCGCAGCGGCATGGAACTGATCCGGCTGGTGAAGGCCGAGCGGCCCCGGCTGCGCATCCTGGTCCTGAGCATGCACGCGGAGCAGCAGTACGCGGTGCGCGCCATCAAGTCGGGGGCCAGCGGCTACCTCACCAAGGAAAGCGCGCCGGCGCTGCTGGTGGAGGCGATCCGCAAGATCGCCGGCGGCGGCGCCTTCATCAGCGCCCAGGTCGCCGAGCAGCTGGCGCTGGGGGCCATGCCGGGCAGCGCGCAGGCGGCGCCGCACGAGGTGCTGACCGAGCGCGAGTTCGAGGTGTTCCGGCAGCTGGTGTCCGGCCTGTCGGTGACCGACCTGGCGGCGCGCCTGAACCTGTCGGTGAAGACGGTGAGCACGCACAAGTCCAACCTGATGCAGAAGCTGGGCGTGAAGAACCAGAGCGAGCTGGTGCGCTATGCGATGAAGCACGGGATAGGCGGCGACGAGGTTTGACGGCCTAGGAATATTCCGAGGCCCCGAACCAGATCATTCCGAGCCCCCGCTTCAGCGCCCGCCGATGGCCTGGAAGCGCCGCGGCGAGCAAAGTTGCGGCATGTCCAGCAACGTTCGCACCACCCGGGTCTTCCTGGCCGACGACTCGGCCGCCATCCGCCGCCGCGTCGCCGGCCTGCTCGGCGCCGGCGCCCTGCAGGTCGTCGGCGAGGCCGAGACCCCGCAGGACTGCATCGCCGGCATCCTCGCCACCCATCCCGACGTCGTCGTCCTCGACGTGCAGCTCGATGGCGGCCAGGGCCTGGAAGTGCTGCGCGCCGTGCGCGGCACCGAGCCCGGCATCGCCTTCGTCGTCTTCAGCAACAACGCCGGCCCGGCCTACCGCAAGCGCTATCTCGGCGCGGGCGCGGCGCGCTTCCTCGACAAGACTCACGAGATCGAACAGCTGGCCGACGCCGTCCGCGCCGCCTGCACGACCCATTAACGAGAACAACGCCATGACCCTTGCCACCGTCGCCACCAACGTCCTGACCTTCGTGCCGGCCGCCGCCGCCCGCACGCGCATGCCCGTGGCGCCGCTGAAGACCAGCTGCTCCACCTGCCACCTGCGCGACCTGTGCCTGCCCTGCGGCCTGAATGGCAGCGAGCGGGAAAGCCTGGACCGGCTGATGTTCGGGCGGCGCAAGGTTGCCGCCGGCCAGGCGCTGTACCGGGCCGGCGACAAGTTCCGCTTCATCTACGCGGTGCGCAGCGGCACCTTCAAGTCCAGCCTGGCGCTGCCCGGCGACCGCGAGCAGGTGAGCGGCTTCCACATGGCCGGCGAGCTGATGGGGCTGGACGCGATCGCCAACGGCGCGCATGCCAGCACGGCGATCGCGCTGGAGGACACCGAGGTCTGCACGATCCAGTACTCGCACCTGAACGAGGCCATCGCCGAAAGCGGCAACATCCAGCTGGCGATGGCGCAGCTGATGTCGCGCGAGATCGTGCGCGAGCACAGCCTGATGATGCTGCTGGGAAGCATGAACGCCGAAGAGCGGCTGGCCGCCTTCCTGCTGAACCTGTCGCAGCGCATGAAGGCGCGCGGCTACTCCGCCACCGAATTCCACCTGCGCATGTCGCGCGCGGAAATCGGCAGCTACCTGGGCATGAAGCTCGAGACCGTCAGCCGGACCTTCTCGGCCTTCCAGCAGCAGGAGCTGCTGGAGGTGGACAAGAAACACGTGCGCATCCTGGACCTCGAGCGGCTCGGCCGCGTGGTCGCAACCCGCATGCACTGAGGAGACACTTCCATGAAGCAGCCCACTTCCGCCGCGCAGGTGATCCGCGACGAGCACCGCGCGCTGGCCGCGGTGCTCCGTTCCCTCGAACCGCTGGTGCGCATGGGCCCGGGCGACCAGCCCGAGCGCTTCTTCGACATCGTGCGCGCGATGCTGTTCTACATCGACGAATTCCCGGAGCACCGGCACCATCCCAAGGAGTCGGACCTGCTGTTCCCGCGGCTGGCCCGCAGCGCACCCGAGCTGCTGCCGGTGATCCGCCGCCTGGAGGCTGACCACATGCAGGGCGAGGGCCGCGTGCGGACGCTGCAGCACCTGCTGCTGGCGTGGGAGCTGGTCGGCGAGTCGCGCCGCCCCGCCTTCACCGAAGCCCTGGAGGAATACGTCCGCTTCTACCTGGAGCACATGCGCGTCGAGGAGACGCAGCTGCTGCCGGCGGCGGAACGCGTGTTCACCCCCGAGGACTGGCAGGCGATCAACCACGCCTTCGAGGCCGACCGCGACCCGCTGGCGGGTGGCGAACGCGATCCCAACTACGACCGCCTGTTCACGCGCATCGTGCTGGCGGCGCCGGCGCCGATCGGCGTGGGCGCGGCACTCACCGGGACGCCCGCGTGATCCTGCCCCTGGCCGCCGCGGCGCTCCTCATAGGGCTGGCGGCCGGGCCGCACTGCGCCGCCATGTGCGGGCCCGCCTGCGGCGGCGTGATCCGCATCGTGCGCGAGGGGCAGCCGGGCGACCACGGCCTGCAGTGGTCCTTCCATGCCGGCCGCTTGCTGGGCTACGCCTTGGCCGGTGCCGCGGTGGCGCAGGCCGTGCAAGGCCTGGCCTGGGCCGCCACGCATGCGGCGGCGCTGCGGCCGCTGTGGACCGTGTTCCACGTCGCGGTGCTGGGCTGGGGCCTGGCGCTGCTCGCTTCCGGACGGCAGCCCGCGTTGGCGACGGCCACCGGCCGCAAGGTCTGGCAGCGCCTGCGGCCGCTGGCCACGCCGCCGCAGGCCTTGTTCGCCACCGGCGTGCTGTGGGCGCTGATGCCGTGCGGCCTGCTCTATTCGGCGCTGCTGGTGGCATCGCTCAGCGGCGGACCGCTGGCAGGCGCTTTCACCATGGCCTTGTTCGCACTGGGCAGCGCGGTCTCGCTGCTGCTGGCGCCGCGCATGCTGCGGCTGGCGGGCGAACGCGGTGGCGCGCGCCTCGCGGGCGCCTTGATCGCCGCGGCCGCGGCGTGGGCGCTGTGGATGGACCTGAGCCACCGCATCGCAGAATGGTGCGGATTGGCCTGACTCCGCCACGGAGGTTTCCATGCAGCTGCAGTTCCTGGGTGCCACTGGCACCGTCACCGGATCCAAGTACCTGGTGCGCCACGAAGGCGCGCAGCTGCTGGTCGACTGCGGCCTGTTCCAGGGCTACAAGCAGCTGCGGCTGCGCAACTGGGCGCCGCTGCCGCTGCCCGCCGCCGAGATCGATGCGGTGATCCTCACCCATGCGCACATCGACCACAGCGGCTACCTGCCGCTGATGGTGCGCCAAGGGTTTCGCGGCCCGGTCTTCTGCAGCGCCCCTACGCGCGACCTGTGCCGCATCCTGCTGCCGGACAGCGGCGGCCTGCAGGAGGAAGAGGCCGACTATGCGAACCGGCACGGCCTGGGCAAGCACCACCCGGCACTGCCGCTCTACACCCGCGCGGATGCGGTGGCTGCGCTGGAGCAGCTGCACGCCGTGGCCTGGCACGAGGAATGGGAGCCCATCCCCGGCCTGCGGGCTTCGCTCGCGCACGCCGGCCACATGCTGGGCGGCTCGCTGTTGCGGCTGGCCAGCGCGCGCTGCTCGCTGCTGTTCTCGGGCGACCTGGGCCGCCCCGCCGATGCCTTGCTGCCGGCGCCGGAGGCGCCGCCTGCCGCGGACTACCTGGTGGTGGAATCGACCTACGGCGACCGCCAGCATCCGACCGGCGATGCCATGGAGGAACTGGGGGAGGTGATCCGCCGCACGGCCGCTCGTGCCGGCACGCTGGTGATCCCGGCCTTCGCGGTCGGCCGCGCCCAGGCGCTGCTGCATGGCATCCAGCAACTGAAGGCGCGCAAGAGCATCCCGCAGGTGCCCGTCTACCTGGACAGCCCGATGGCCGCGAGCGCGCTGCACGTCTACGGCCGGCACCGGGACGAACTGCGGCTGTCGGAAGCCGAATGCAGGGCGATGGAAAAGGCCGCGCACGTCGTCGCCACGCCGGACGAGTCGCGCGCGCTCAGCGCCAGGCGCGGGCCGATGGTGATCATCGCCGGCAGCGGCATGGCCACCGGCGGGCGCGTGGTGCACCACCTCAAGGCCTTCGCGCCGGACCACCGCAACACGATCCTGCTGGCGGGCTTCCAGGCCGGCGGCACGCGCGGCGCCAGCCTGCAGGCCGGCGCGCCCACCCTGCGCATCCACGGCGAAGACGTGCCGGTGCGCGCCGAAGTCGCGCAGATCGCCGCACTGTCGGCGCATGCGGATGGAGCGGAGATCGAAAGCTGGCTGCGCGGGATGCCGCGGGCGCCGGTGCGCACCTTCATCACGCATGGCGAGCCGGCGGCGGCGGATGCGCTGCGCCAGCGCATCGAGCGCCACCTGGGCTGGACCGTCACCGTGCCGGAGCACGGCGAGACGTTCCAGCTCGGCGCGCCTACTTGACCAGCAGCACGGGCACTTCGGAATCGACCAGCACGCGCTGGGCGATGCTGCCCATCACGGTGCGCCCCAGCAGGCCGTAGCCGTGCGTGCCCATCACGATCATCTGCGCGCCCTCGCGCTTGCTGGCTTCCACGATCTCGTGGCCGGCCTGCCCGATCACCCAGGTGGTGCGGAACTTCAGCTCGTGGCGGCGCAGGAAATCCTCGATCGGCGCCAGCACCTTGGCGGCCTCGTCGCTGTGGTAGTCGGCGACCACCGAAGCGCCGACGAAGCCCTTCACCTGCGGCGGCAGCGGCGGCTGCACGTTCAGCACGACCAGCTCGCCGCCGGCCAGCAGCGATTCGTGGGTGACGAGGAAGGCCAGGGCCTTCTTGGTGAAATTGCTGCCGTCGGCAGCGAACAGGATCTTCATGGGGGGCCTCCAGTGTGGATGCGACCAGCTTAGAGGGTCGGCTCCGCAGCGGTTTGAGGCAGGTCAAGCCGTCGCGCCGACCGGCCGACCGCTGCGCGCTTGACTTCCATCAATACGCTTGCGCGCGGATTGCCCATGATGGATTCACTTTCTTCACCCTGGAGTTCCGCCATGTTCAAGCGCATCCTGGTGCCGGTCGACGGCAGTGAAACTTCCACCAAGGCGCTGGTCGCCGCATTGCAGCTCGCCCGCGAGCGCGATGCGTCGGTGCGCGTCATCCACGTGCTCGACGAGCTGGCCTACCTGACCGGCTACGAGTACAGCGCGACGGCGCTCGAGGAAGCCCGCAAGTACGCGCAGAAGACCCTGGACGACGCGGTCGCCATCGCGCAGTCCTCCGGCGTGCCGGCCGACGGCAAGCTGCTGGAGACGCCGGGACGCCGGCTGGGCGATGTCGTGGCCGACGAGGTGCGCGCGCTGAACGCGGACCTGGTCGTGGTCGGCACGCACGGCCGCCGCGGCATGAGCCGGGTGCTGCTTGGCAGCGGCGCCGAGCAGGTGATCCGGGTCTGCCCGGTGCCCGTGCTGACGATCCGCGCCGCCGAACCGGCTTAGTGCCCGGCGGCTGCAGCCGCCCCAAATTGCTATTGGACCAAGGTACACTGGCGCCCCCGCCGGGCGTGGTCGACGCTGCGGCTTTCCATAGGGATGTCGCTGCCCCATGAGAATGAAAAGACAAGCGAGCGCGGCCCTGCGACGGCTGGCCATCGTGCTGGCCGTGGCCACCGGTCCGTGTCTCGCGCAGGGTGACCCCGCTGCCGTGCCGGCCTACAAGGAACTCGATTCCATGGCCGCGCGGGTGCAGGGCTGCGTCACCTGCCACGGCCAGCAGGGGCAGGGCACCAGCAACGACTACTTTCCGCGCATCGCCGGCAAGCCCGCGGGCTACCTGCACAACCAGCTGCGCGCCTTCCACGACGGCTCGCGCCGCTATGCGGCGATGAACTACCTGGTGGCCTATCTCTCGGACGACTACCTCAAGGAGATCGCCGAGTACTTCTCGTCGCTGCGCCCGCCCTTCGCGCCGCCCACCGCCCCCACCTTGCCGGCCGACGTGCTGGAGCGCGGCAAGGCGCTGGTGCACGACGGCGACGGCTCGCGCCAGATCCCCGCCTGCATGGCCTGCCACGGCGCGCGCCTGACCGGCATGGAGCCGGGCATTCCGGGGCTGGTCGGCCTGCGCCCCAACTACATCGCCGCGCAGCTCACGCGCTGGCGCTCCGGCGAGCGCAAGGCCGCGGCGCCCGACTGCATGCACCGCATCGCGTCGCGCCTGACCGAGCCGGAGATCGCCGGCGTGGCGGCCTGGCTGGGCGCGCAGGCCGCGCCTTCGAACCACGCGCCCGACAAGCGCGACACCGTGCGCATGCCCACCGCCTGCGGGAGCCAGCGGTGAGGCGCGGCACGAAGATCTTCGCGGGGCTGGGGCTGCTGGGCGTGGCGGTGCTGGCCGCCGTGCTGCTGGCGGATTACCAGCCGTGGAAGACGCTGCAGCCGGCCGTGGTTGCGCAAGCGCCCAGGAACGACGTGATCTCGCGCGGCGAGTACCTGGCGCGCGTGGGCGACTGCATCGCCTGCCACACGGCGCCCGGCGGGCGCGAGTTCGCCGGCCTGCGCGCCATGCCCACGCCCTTCGGCAACATCTTCGTCCCCAACATCACGCCGGACGACGAGACCGGCATCGGCACCTGGAGCGCCGACGACTTCTACAAGATGATGCACACGGGGCGCAGCAAGAACGGCGAAGTGCTGTACCCGGCGATGCCTTATGCGAACTACACGAAGGTCACGCGCGCGGACTCCGACGCCATCTACGCCTACCTGATGTCGGTGCCGCCGGTGAAGCAGGCGAACCGGCCGCACGAGCTGCGCTTTCCCTTCAACAACCGCGAGCTGCTGGTCGGCTGGCGCACGCTCTATTTCAGCCAGGGCGAGTACCAGCCGGACGCGAGCAAGGACAAGGAATGGAACCGCGGCGCCTACCTGGTGCAAGGCCTGGGCCACTGCTCGATGTGCCACACCGCGGTGTCGGCGCTGGGCGGCTCGCGCGACCAGCAGGCCTTCAGCGGCGGCATGATCCCCAACCAGAACTGGTACGCGCCTTCGCTCACCTCGAACCGCGAGGCCGGGCTGGGCGACTGGGAGATCCACGAGATCACCGACCTGCTGCAGGCGGGCGCCTCGAAGCGCGCCACCACCTACGGCCCGATGGCCGAGGTCACCTTCCACAGCCTGCAATACCTGAACGACGAGGACGCGCGGGCCATGGCGGTCTACCTCAAGTCGCTGCCGCCGAAGGACGAGGCGCGCGCGCCGCCGCAGGCGCAGCTGGTCGCGCCCGCCACCATGGAACTGGGCCGGCAGGTCTACACGGCGCAATGCGCGATGTGCCACGGCAACGAGGGCAAGGGCTTCCCGCCGGCCTTCCCGCCGCTGGCCAACAACCAGTCGATCGAGATGGCCTCGCCGGTCAACGCGGTGCGCATGATCCTCAACGGCGGCTATGCGCCGGCCACGCGCAGGAACCCGCGGCCCTACGGCATGCCGCCTTTCGCGCACATCCTCAACGACGAACAGGTGGCGGCCGTCGCCACCTACGTGCGCGTCGCCTGGGGCAACGGCGGCACGCCGGTCAGCACGGCCCAGGCCAACGCGCTGCGCGTGGTGCCGCAGGAATAGCCATGCAGCCCGACTCCCAGCGCCAGGACGACGAGGCCGTGGACCGCATCGTGCGGGAAGGCCCGGCCGGCACCTGGGCCGTCGCGGGCCTGGCGACCTTCATCGTGGTGCTGATCTGGTTCCTCTTCTATTTCCTGGTCTACCTGCCGCGGGGGATCCTCGAATGAGCGCCGTGCACGCACCGGGCGCCGACGCGGCGGAACTGGCGGAGCGGCGCTGGGCGTGGATCGTCGCGGGAATCATCGCGCTGCTGGTGGTGATGATGGTCTTCACCGGACTGCACTGGGCCTCCATGCCGCCTTCGCGCGTGGAGGTGGTCGATCCGCGCACGCTGCACATCCGCGGCGAATTCGTCGAGGACAACCTCGGCACCAGCGTCGACGCGCAGGGCAAGGTGACGGTGCGGCTGGTCGCGCAGCAGTACTCCTTCACGCCGCAGTGCATCGTGGTGCCGGCCGACACGCCGGTCACCTTCCGCGGCACCGCCAGCGACGCCATCCACGGCTTCGTGGTCGGCCGCACCAATGCCAACGTGATGCTGATCCCCGGCTTCGTGGCCACCTTCACCACCCGTTTTCCGCGCGCCGGGGAACTGCTGATGCCCTGCCACGAATACTGCGGCACCGGCCACCAGGGGATGTGGGCGCGCGTGCAGGTGCTGGAGCCCGCGGAGTTCCTGCGCCAGGCGCAGCCCGGAAAGGCGGTGAGCTGTGTTCCACGCTAGGCGCCTCGTGCTGTTCCACTTCTGGGTGGCGTTCATCGCGTTCGCGGCCGCGCTGGTGCTGGGCGAATGGCAGATGGCCGTGCGCAGCCCGCTGCTGCCGCGGGTCTCCAATCCGGAGCTGTACTACCGCTCGGTGACCGCGCACGGCACGGTCATGGGCTACGTGCTGCCGACGCTGGTGGCGATGGGCTTCGGCTACGCGCTGACCGAGCTCGCCCTGAAGCGACCGCTGCTCGGCCTGCGCTGGGCCTGGGCCAGCTTCTGGCTGGTGGTGGTGGGCACCGTGGTTGCCGCCACGCCCATCGCGCTGGGCCGCGCGTCGGTGCTCTTCACCTTCTACCCGCCGCTGCTGGCGAGCGTCTTCTACTACCTCGGCGTCGTGCTGGTGGTGGTGGGGTCCTGGGTCTGGGTGGGCCTGACCTCCTGGAACATCCACCGCTGGCGCCGCGACAACCCCGGCGCGGTGCTGCCGCTGGCGATGTTCGGCAACGCCACGGGCGCCTATCTCTGGGCCTGGACCTCGCTCGGCGCCGCCTCCGAGATCCTGCTGCTGATCCTGCCCGCCGCCTTCGGCTGGAAGGACACCATCGATGCCGGCCTGGCGCGCGTGCTGTTCTCGTGGACGCTGCACGCGATCGTCTACTTCTGGCTGATGCCGGCCTACATCGCCTTCTACACGATCATTCCCCGCGCCATCGGCGGGCGCCTGTACAGCGACACCATGGGCCGCGTGGCCTTCGTGCTGTTCCTGGTGTTCTCCATGCCGATCGGCATCCACCACCTGTTCGCCGATCCGCAGGTGGGGTCGGGCTTCAAGTTCGTGCACGCCGTGTTCACGGCGATGGTGTCGGTGCCGACGCTGCTGACGGTGTTCACCATCTGCGCTTCGGTGGAAATCGCGGCGCGGCTGCGCGGCGGCAAGGGCGCATTCGGCTGGGTGAAGGCGCTGCCCTGGGACAACCCGTACATGCTGGCCGTGGCCTTCAGCTTCGTCATGCTGGGCCTCGGCGGCGCCGGCGGCATCATCAACATGAGCTACCAGATGAACGAGACGATCCACAACACGCAGTGGGTCACGGGCCACTTCCACCTGATCTTCGCCGGCGCCATCGTCATCATGTACTTCGTGATCGCCTACGACCTGTGGCCGCAGCTGCTCGATTGCGCTCCGCTGAACGCGCGCCTGATGCGCTGGCAGCTGTGGCTGTGGTTCGTCGGCATGATGGTGACCACGCTGCCCTGGCACCTGGTCGGCCTGCTCGGTGCGCCGCGGCGCATGGCTTACTTCGACTACAGCCATCCGGCCCTGCATCCGCAGGCGCTGACGGTGGTGATCTCCTCCATCGGCGGGCTGCTGCTGGTGGTGTCGGGCTTCCTGTTCCTCTGGATCCTGGCGACGGCACGCCGCGGCAGCGTGCGGGCGGCGCCTTACACCTTCAGCACGCCCGTGCACGCCGGCGCCGTGCCCAAGGCGCTCGACAGCTTCGCGCTGTGGGTCGGCCTGATGGTGGCGCTCACGGTCGTCAACTACGCCGTGCCCATCGTGCAGCTGTCGCTGATCCCGGAAACCTCGGTGCCGGTGGTGCCGGTCGGAGCGCAGCGATGAGCCGCAACGCCACGCTGGCGGTGGTGGCGACGGGCGTGCTGCTGGCGCTGTCGCTGCTGGTGGGCTTCGTCTGGCTGCCGATGGTGAAACCCGACTTCGCGCAAGGCGGGCTGTGGGACGCCATCTGCCGGGCGGCCGGCGTGCCCAGCGCCTGGAGCGCGCCATCGAACCGGGAAGACGCCCTGGCCAGCCGCGTTTCCATGGTGCCGGCGCTGGCCGGCGACGCCGGGGGCGATGCCGGCCGCGGCGGGACGCTGGCGCAGCGCTGCACCATGTGCCACGGCGCGCGCGGCGTGAGCGCCTCCGACGTACCCAATCTCGCCGGCCAGTATTCCGAGGTCACGTACAAGCAGCTGGTCGACTACAAGGACGGCACCCGCCGCCACACGCTGATGCAGGCGCTGGCCAAGGGCATGAGCGACGCCGACATCCGCGACCTCGCGGCCTTCTACGCGCAGCTGCCGCGGCCTTCGCCCGCGCCGGAAGCTGTGGAGGCGCCGCAGCTGGTGAAGGTGGGCGACCCGCTGCGCAACGTGCCGCCTTGCGTGTCCTGCCATGGCGGCATCGACAAGAAACCCGGCAGCCCGTGGCTGGAAGGCATGCCGCAGGCCTACCTGGCCGCGCAGACGCAAGCCTTCGCCAAGGGCGAGCGGCGCAACGATCCGCACGGCGTGATGCGCAACATCGCGCGGCAGATGAGCCCCGAGGAAATCGAGGCCTCGGCGCGCTACTACGCCAGCCGCGCGATCATGATCGCGCCGCAGCCCGAGGCACCCCGCTAGCCCGGCCCCGCGCGAGGCCGTGGCGACGTATGCTCGCCGCATGAACGCTGACGTACTGGACCTGTTGCAGTGGCCGGCGATGCTGGCCTCGATCGTTGCCGCCTGGCTGGTCGGATCGAAATCCGCCGCGCGCCGCAACATCGGCTTCTGGATTTTCCTGGGCAGCAACCTGCTGTGGATCGCCTGGGGCCTGCACGACAAGGCCTATGCCCTGATCGCGCTGCAGCTGGCGCTGGCGGCGCTGAACATCCGCGGCGTGCGCAAGGCGGAGGAAGCAAAGGAAGAGGAACAATCCGCGTAGGGTGGGTTCGCGCGGCGACCCCACCGTGCTCAGATCACTTCACTCACCAGCCCTTCCGCCTTCGCCTCGTCCGCGCACAAGTACCAGTCGGACTCCAGCACCTTCGCGAGCAGGTGCTCCACACTCATCTTGCTGCCGGCCACCAGCTGCCGGAAGCCCTCGCGCTCCAGGCGCTGGCCGCTTTCGATCTCGGCGATGGCGGCGCGCAGCACGGCGAGGTTGGAGCGCAGGGCGCCGCTCAGTTGCACCGTCCGCTCCAGCCGCCTTTCGTGGATCAGCAGTTCGGTGTCGCGCGTGAGGCAGCGATCCTGGACCGGGAAGGCGGCCATGACGGTGATGCCGGCCGAATAGACGAAGCTCTTGCCCAGGAAGACGATGCGGCGTTGCTCGCGTTCGCGGCACAGCGTGACGTCCAGCGCCATCCGGCGCGCGGTCTCGGCGTCGCCGCCGCTCGTGGTCAGTTCCAGCAGCAGGGGCTGGTCGTGCGCCACGTCCTTGCGCGCCTGGTTCAACTGCTCGCGAAAGGCCGCGTACATGTCGTCGTCGAGCGTGCCGAACAGGCGGATGTGCGGGTCGAGCCAGGGCAGGTCGGTCATGGGGCCATCCTTCCACTTCGCCGCGTGCCGCCTTGTCGGACACTTGCCCATCCCGGGTCCCTCGGCACTAGCCGGTACAATGGCGCCCTACGCGGCTGTAGCTCAGTGGATAGAGTATTGGCCTCCGAAGCCAAGGGTCGTGGGTTCGATCCCCGCCAGCCGCGCCAAGTCAACGACTCCCGACGGAGAAATCCCATGCGTCCCACCACCTTCGCCACCCTCGTGGCCGGCTTCGCCATGCTGTGCGCCTCGGTCTCGGCCGTGGCCCAGAACAAGGAGCTGGTCGTCGGCTCCAGCGCCACCTACCGGCCCTTCGCCTACGAAAGCCCGACCAAGGAAATCGTCGGCTACGACGTCGACATGATCAAGGCCATCGCCCAGAAGGCCGGCCTGCAGGTCAAGATCGTCAACACGCCCTGGACCGGCATCTTCGCCGCGCTGAACAACGGCGACGTCGACCTGGTGATCTCCGGCGTGACCATCAACGACAAGCGCAAGCAGTCCTACGACTTCACCGCCCCGTACTTCGAGGCGCGCCAGCTGCTCGCCGTGCAGAAGGACAGCCCGGCCAAGGGCCTGAAGGACCTGGCCGGCAAGAAGATCGGCGTGGTCACCGGCAGCACCGGCGACGACATGGCCTCCCGCGAATTCGGCAAGACCAATCCCGACATCCGCCGCTTCGAGAGCACGCCGGTCGTGATCTCCGAGCTGGCCAATAACGGCCTGGACGCCGCCATCGGCGACAACGGCGTGATCGCCTTCCGCACCCAGGAACACAAGAACCTGAAGACCATCAGCGACCCGAACTTCCCCAAGGAATACTTCGGCATCGTGGTGAAGCAGGGCAACAAGGCGCTGCTGGAGAAGCTGAACGCCGGCCTGGCCAAGGTCAAGGCCGACGGCACCTACGCCCAGATCTACAAGAAGTGGTTCCAGGCCGAGGCGCCCGCGCTGCCCGCGCAATAAGCCCCTAGCCGCGCGGCATGGAACAGGATCTCTGGTTCGGCTGGTTCCGCGCCGACATCATCGCCGAGTACGGCCCGCTGTTCTGGCGCGGGCTGCAGATGACGATCATGGTCACCGTGATCTGCATCGTGCAAGGCACGCTGCTGGGCCTGGCCATCGGCATGGCGCGGCTGGCCGACGCCCGCCATGCGCCGGCGAAGCAGATCTGCCGCTTCGCGCTGCGCTGGCCGGCCACGGTCTACGTGAGCTTCTTCCGCGGCACGCCGCTGTTCGTGCAGATCCTGCTGATCCACTTCGCCGTGATGCCGCTGTTCATCAACCCGGCCGACGGGCTGCTGGTCTCGGGCGAGGCGGCGCGCAACATCAAGCAGAACTACGGCGCCTTCCTCTCCGGCATCGTGGCGCTCACGCTCAATGCGGGGGCGTACATCTCCGAGGTGTTCCGCGCCGGCATCCAGTCGATCGACCGCGGCCAGGTGGAGGCCTCGCGCTCGCTGGGCATGTCCTACGGCCGCACGATGTTCCACGTGGTGCTGCCCCAGGCCTTCCGCCGCATGCTGCCGCCGCTGGGCAACAACGCCATCTCGCTGCTGAAGGACTCGTCGCTGATCTCGGCGATCGGCCTGGCGGAGTTGGCCTATGCGGCACGCACGGTGGCCGGGGCCTATTCGCGCTACTGGGAACCGTACCTCACCATCTCCTTCATGTACTGGGTGCTGACCCTGGGCCTGGCCTGGACGGTCAAGAAGCTGGAGGCGCGTTATGGACGCGGTGATTCGCGTTAAGGGCCTCACCAAGCGCTTCGGTGCCTTGGAGGTGCTGCGCGGCATCGACTGCGCGGTGCAGCCTTCGGAAGTGGTGTGCGTCATCGGGCCGTCCGGCTCCGGCAAGAGCACCTTCCTGCGCTGCCTGAACGGCCTGGAAGACGCGTCCGGCGGCGAGGTGCTGGTGCACGGCGTGCCGGTGCACGACCCCAAGTGCGACATCGACGCCCTGCGCTCCGAGATCGGCATGGTGTTCCAGCGCTTCAACCTGTTCCCGCACAAGACCGTGCTGGAGAACATCACGCTGGCGCCGACCAAGGTGCGCGGCCTCACGCCCGCCCAGGCGCGCGAACGCGCAACGGCGCTGCTGGCCAAGGTGGGCCTCTCGGACAAGGTCGACGCCTATCCCAACCAGCTGTCCGGCGGCCAGCAGCAGCGGGTGGCGATCGCCCGGGCCCTGGCCATGCAGCCGCGCATCATGCTGTTCGACGAGCCGACCTCGGCGCTCGACCCGGAGATGGTCGGCGAGGTGCTGGCCGTGATGAAGGCGCTGGCGGAAGAGGGCATGACCATGGTGGTGGTCACCCACGAGATGGGCTTTGCCCGCGAAGTGGCCGACCGCGTCATCTTCATCGACCAGGGCGTGATCGTGGAGGAAGGCCCGCCCGAAGCCCTGTTCGGCAACCCGTCCAACGAGCGCACCCGGGGCTTCCTGGGCAAGGTGCTTTGAGCCCGGTCCGCCCCCCGCCGGGTGGCCGGAGCCCGCTGGCTATAATCGCCGGTTGATTTTCGAACCGCGAACAAGAGCGGAAACGTGCATTCACTGAGGACGCCATGAGCGACGAAGCCCACTCCGGCCCGATCAAGACCCCCAAGCAGCTGCTGATCGCGGTGCTGTTCTCCTTCCTGGTTCCGGTTTTCATCATCATCGCGCTGGTGGCCTACGTCACCGCCGAGACCAAGCCGGCCGGCAGCACGGACGTCGAGCACTACTCCCTGGGCGGCGTCGCCACGCAGGACGTGGAGCGCGGCGTGGCCGAGCGCATCCGCAAGGTCGGCATGGTGGAGGTCAAGGACCCGAACCGTCCGCTGCGCAGCGGCGAAGAGGTCTTCAAGGCCCAGTGCACCACCTGCCACAGCACCGGCGCCGCCGGCGCGCCCAAGTTCGGCGATGCCGCCGCCTGGGCCACCCGGCTCGGCCAGGGCTTCGCCACGCTTGTGGAGCACGCGCTGAAGGGCAAGGGCGCGATGCCGGCGCAGGCCGGCGGCGATTTCGAGGACACCGAAGTGGCCCGCGCCGTTGCCTACATGGCCAATTCCGCCGGCGCCAAGTTCGCCGAGCCGGCCCAGCCCGCGGCCGCCGCCGTGACCGCCGCTGCTTCCGCTCCGGCGCCTGCCGCCGCTGCCGTGGTTCCCGCTGCCGCCACGGCTGCGGTCGCCACCGCCCCGGCTGCTGCCGCTCCCGCTGCGCAGGCCACGGCTGCCGCGGGCGGCGCCGGCGAGGCGCTCTACAAGCAGACCTGCGCGGTGTGCCACGCCGCCGGCGTGGCCAACGCCCCCAAGTTCGGCGACAAGGCCGCCTGGGCGCCGCGCATCGCGCAAGGCGTCGCCAAGCTGCACGAGTCCGCGCTCAAGGGCAAGGGCGCGATGCCCCCCAAGGGCGGCGCTGCCGCGTCGGATGCCGACGTGAAGGCGGCGGTGGATTACATGGTGGGCGCGGCGAAGTAAGTTCGCCACACCCGCAAGAGAAAAGCCGGCTTCATGCCGGCTTTTTTCATTTCGCCTGCGCCGCCTGCGGGCTCTGCAGGAAGCCGAAGCGTTCCGGCAAGGTGGCAGCCTGCACTTCCTCGGGCTTCCATTGCCCCTGCTCCACGCGATCGGAAGCCTGCTCGACGTCCTGCGTGTGCACCAGCCCGAAGCCGATGTCGGTAGCGAGGTACAGCCGGCCCGTCTCGTCGACCAGACAGGACTTCACCTGCGCGGGACGGCCGGTGTGGCTGGCGACCCCGCCATCCGCCTGCAGGCGCCAGATCCAGGGCGTGGCCTGCAGCTCCACGTAGACGCGCTGCGGCCCGTTCTGGAAGAACCACTGGCCGCGGTCGTCGTGCTCGTAGTTGCGCTGGATGAAGTCGATGAGCTTGTCGTGCTTCAGCAGCGAGCCCTTGGATTGCGCGAACGGCCCGGCGGCCTGGGTGCGGTCGTCGCGCATGTACCAGTTGCCGCGCTCGTCCAGTCCCAGCCAGCCGTAGCAGTGGGGAACGTTGGGCCACTTGGCCATCGCTTGTCGAACGATGTCGTCCACAACCCCATTATGGTTCGCCGCAAGCAAGAAAAAAGCGCCGCAGGGCGGCGCTTTGTGAGTGGCGGCAGCAATCGGCTGCCGCGCCTGTATTCGAATTAGGGGGTTTGTCTCCTCGGTCCCTCGTCCTACCTGCCCACCGAGGGGCGCAGTCGAGTGCATGGAATGTACAGCCCTGCACCCGCTCGGTGCATTGGGGCTTTCCCGCCCTGAAACGGTACGCAGCGAGACCACGTGATTTTTTCACGCGGCCGTTTTCACGCGTGGCGCGCGTCCCGCGAGATCCAGACCGCGGCCTTCTCCGCCATCATCAGCGTGGGCGAATTGGTGTTGCCGCTGGTGATGGTGGGCATCGCGCCCGCATCGACCACGCGCAAGCCCGCGATGCCGCGCACCCGCATCTTCGCGTCCAGCACCGCCAGCGGGTCGCCGTCGGCGCCCATCTTGGTGGTGCCCACCGGATGGAAGATGGTGGTGGCGATGTCGCCGGCCAGGCGCGCCAGGTCTTCGTCGCTCTGGTACTGCGGGCCCGGCTTCCACTCCTGCGGCTTGAATTTCGCCAGCGCAGGCTGCGAAGCGATGCGGCGCGTGACGCGCAGCGAGTCGGCGGCCACCTTGCGGTCCTCGTCGGTCGACAGGTAGTTGGGCGCAATCGCCGGCGCGTCGGAGAACTTGTTGCTGCGGATGCGCACCCAGCCGCGGCTGGTGGGGTTCAGGTTGCAGACGCTGGCCGTGAACGCGTTGAAGCCGTGCAGCGGCTCGCCGAATGCATCCAGGCTCAGCGGCTGCACGTGGTATTCGATGTTGGGATAAGGCTGGTCGGGCGAGCTGCGCGTGAAGGCGCCCAGCTGCGAGGGCGCCATGCTCATGGGGCCGCTGCGCATCAGCGCGTACTCGAGGCCGATCCGCGCCTTGCCCCACCAGCTGCCGGCCAGCGTGTTCAGCGTGGCCACGCCGTCGACCTTGTAGACCGCGCGGATCTGCAGGTGGTCCTGCAGGTTCTCGCCGACGCCGGGCAGGTCGTGTACCACCGGGATGCCGTGGCTGCGCAGGAGCTCCGCCGGGCCGATTCCCGAGAGCTGCAGGATCTGCGGCGAGCCGATGCTGCCGGCGCTCAGGATCACCTCGCGCTCGGCCTCGGCGCGCACCATTTCCTTGCCGGTCCACACTTCCACGCCGGTGCAGCGGCGGCTGCCATCGTCCAGCGTCTCGATCACCAGCTTGCTGACCTGGGCGGCCGTCCAGAGTTCGAAGTTGGGGCGGCCGTAGCACGTGGGGCGCAGGAAGGCCTTGGCGGTGTTCCAGCGCCAGCCCTTCTTCTGGTTCACCTGGAAGTAGCCCACGCCTTCGTTGTTGCCGCGGTTGAAGTCCTCGCTGTGCGGGATGCCGGCTTCCTGGGCCGCCTTCGCGAAGGCGTCCAGCACGTCCCAGCGCAGGCGCTGGCGCTCCACGCGCCACTCGCCACCGACGCCGTGCAGCGGATCCGCGCCCTTGTAGTAGTCCTCGTGCTTCTTGAAGTGCGGCAGGCAGTTGTCCCAGGTCCAGCTCGCGTCGCCGACCTTCTGCGCCCACCCGTCGTAGTCGCGCGCCTGCCCGCGCATGTAGATCATGCCGTTGATGCTGGAGCAGCCGCCCAGCGTCTTGCCGCGCGGATAGCGCAGCGTGCGGCCGTTCAGGCCGGCATCGGGCTCGGTGTTGTACAGCCAGTCGGTGCGCGCATTGCCGATGCAATACAGGTAGCCGACCGGGATGTGGATCCAGTGGTAGTCGTCCTTGGTCCCGGCTTCGATCAGCAGCACCCGCTTGGTGGGATCCGAACTGAGACGGTTGGCAAGCAGGCAGCCGGCCGTGCCGGCTCCCACGATGATGTAGTCGAAGGTGGTGTCGCTCAAGGAATGGGCTCCCCCCCGAAGCGGCCTGCGGCCGCCTCCCCCTCAAGGGGGCGCCACCAGCGGCCCGGCAAAGCCGGTTCCGCGGTGGCACACGAAGATGCCCTGAAGCCGGTCATTTCGCAGTCGGCATCACGAATTCCGCACCCTTGCCGATCGACTCCGGCCAGCGCTGCATGATCGACTTCTGCTTGGTGTAGAAGCGCACGCCTTCCTCGCCGTAGGCATGCATGTCGCCGAACAGGCTCTTCTTCCAGCCGCCGAAGCCGTGCCAGGCCATGGGCACCGGGATCGGCACGTTGACGCCGACCATGCCGACCTGCACCCGGCGCGAGAACTCGCGCGCGGTGTTGCCGTCGCGCGTGAAGAGCGAGACGCCGTTGCCGTAGTCGTGGCTGTTGATCAGGTCGGTGGCTTCCTTCAGGTCCTTCACGCGCATGCAGCCCAGCACCGGGCCGAAGATCTCTTCCTTGTAGATCTTCATCTCGGGCGTGACGTTGTCGAACAGCGTGCCGCCGATCCAGAAGCCGTTGTCGCAACCGGCGCCGGCCTTGGCGCCGGCGAACTTGCGGCCGTCGACCACCAGCTTCGCGCCTTCGCCCTCGCCGTGGCCGATGTAGCCGGTGATGCGCTCCTGCGCCACCTTGCTGACGATGGGGCCCATCTCGGCGTCGAGCTCCACGCCGTTCTTGATCTTCAGTTCCTCGGTGCGCTTCTTCAGCATCGGCAGGATCCGGTCGGCCGCGTCGCCCACCAGCACGCCCAGCGAGATCGCCATGCAGCGCTCGCCGGCCGAGCCGAAGGCCGAACCGATGAGCGCGTCCACCGCCTGCTCCATGTCGGCGTCGGGCATCACCACCATGTGGTTCTTGGCGCCGCCCAGGGCCTGCACGCGCTTGCCGTGCTTCGCGCCCGTCTCGTAGATGTTCTGCGCGATCGGCGTCGAGCCCACGAAGGACAGCGCCTTGACGTCGGGATGTTCCAGCAGCGCGTCGACCGCTTCCTTGTCGCCCTGCACCACGTTGAACACGCCATCGGGCAGGCCGGCTTCCTTCAGCAGTTCGGCCATGCGGATCGACGCGGTCGGGTCCAGCGGGCTGGGCTTGAGGATGAAGCAGTTGCCCGCGGCGATCGCCACCGGGTACATCCACATCGGCACCATCACCGGGAAGTTGAAGGGCGTGATGCCCGCCACCACGCCCAGCGGCTGGCGCATCGTCCAGTTGTCGATGCCGGTGGAGACCTGGTCGGTGTAGTCGCCCTTGAGCAGCTGCGGGATGCCGCAGGCGAATTCGACGATGTCGATGCCGCGCGTGACTTCGCCTTGCGCATCGGTGAACACCTTGCCGTGTTCCGCCGTGATCATGTGGGCGAGTTCGTCGCGGTGCTTGTTCAGGAGCTCGAGGAACTTGAACATCACGCGCGCACGGCGGATCGGCGGCGTGTCGGCCCAGGCCGGGAAGGCGGCTTGCGCGGCGGCCACGGCCTGCGCCACTTCGGCGTTGTTCGCCAGGGCCACCTGGCCGCTGACGGAGCCGGTCGCGGGATTGAACACGTCGGCGCGGCGGCCGCTCTGGCCGGGGACGACGCGGCCGTTGATCCAGTGCTCGATGGAGGCGATGCCGGCGGCGGGGCGGGACTTGTCTGGGGCGTTCATGGCGGATGTCCTTGCAGGAAGGGACAGTCTAACGCCGGGCGCTGGTGGGGTCGCTTCCCGAACCCACCCTCCGGGAACCCGATCATGGATATTCGTAGGGCGGGTTCGCGCCGGCGGCCCCGCCGATCCACGCGCGCGGCACCCGCACCGGCATTGCCAGCAGCAACTGCGCCATGCCCTTGCCCAGCGGATCGTTGCGCAGCGACGCCATGCCGCCGCCATCGAGGGCCTCGGTACACAAAAAGTTCAAGGCGTGGATGCCCGGCACGTCGAAGCGCGTGACTTCGCCGGCCACCAGGTGCGCCAGCCATTGCTGGACGCGGGTCTCGGTGAGCTGCACGCGCAGCCACGGCAGCCACTCCGGCCGCCTGGCGATCACGCCGATGTTGGAATGGTTGCCCTTGTCGCCCGAACGCGCCCAGGCCACGCGCACCAGCGGCACCTCGACCAGGTCCGGCGGCGTGGCGGGCGCCGCGCCCTCGGGCCGCTGCTGGGGCGTGGATACCGGGTCCTGGCCGGTGGGGATGGCCACGTCCAGCGCCTGCCCGTCCAGGTGGACCTGCGGCGCCAGCCAGTCCTTGTCGACCAGGAAGGAAAACTGCCGGATCACCGGCGCCGGACTCGGACGCCCGCCGGCGCCCGTGGTGCCCGGCGACCAGCTCGTGCCGGCCGGCGCGATCTCGCGCGCGAACAGTTCCAGCGCTTCCTTCTGTGCATGCATCACGGCCACGAACAGCACCGCCTGCTGCTCGCCGCCCAGCACCTCGATCCGCGTGCGGCTGTAATCGCCCCAGCCACGCTGCGCGAACAGCTCGCGCGTGCGCTGCAGGATCGCCTCGCCGGTGCGCTGCGCCTTGCGCGCCGCATCGATGCCGACGATGGTCAGCTGCCCGGTGCAGCGAAAGCCGTCCGCATGGGTGGCCGACACCTTGTACTGCGGCCCCGGCGGCAAGCCGCGCGCGCCGCTCACGCGCACCCGGTCCGGACCGGCCTGCTCCATCTGCACCGTGGTGAAGACGCAGGTGACGTCCGGCAGCAGGTAGCGGCGCGGGTCGCCGATCTCGTAGAGCATCTGCTCGGCGACCGCGGCGGTGGTGACGCGGCCGCCGGTGCCGGGCGGCTTGCTGACGACGAAGCTGCCGTCGGCCTCGCATTCGATCACCGGATAGCCGATGTGCGGCCAGTCGGGCACGTCCTCCCAGTCGGTGTGCAGGCCGCCGGTGGCCTGGCAGCCGCATTCGATGATGTGGCCCGCGAGGCTGCCCGCGGCCAGCCGGTCGTAATCGTCCTCGGCCCAGTCGAAGGCATGCATCAGCGCGCCCAGCGTCACGGCGCTGTCGACGCAGCGGCCGGTGATCACCACCTGCGCGCCGGCATCGAGCGCCGCGCGGATCGGCAGCGCGCCGAGATAAGCATTGGCCGTGAGCAGCCGCGCGGGCAGGCTCACGTCCTGCAGCCGCGGCAGCAAGGGCAGCACGTCGTCCCCCGTCACCACCGCGATCTTCAGGTCCACGCCTTGCTCCTGCGCCAGCGCCTGCAGGGCCGCCGCGCAGGCCCGCGGATTCACGCCGCCGGCGTTGCTGATCACGCGGATGCCCTGCGCCGCCACGTCGCGCAGGATGTCCTTCATGGTCACCTGCACGAAGTCGGTGGCGTAGCCCAGCTCCGGGTTCTTGCGCTGCGCCGCTGCCAGGATCGACATCGTCAGTTCGGCCAGGTAGTCGAACACCAGGAAGTCGACCTCGCCATGGGCCACCAATTGCGGCGCGCCCACGCAGCTGTCGCCCCAGAAGCCCGAGGCGCCGCCGACGCGGACGGTGCGGCCGGCCATGTCAGCGGCCCTTCCAGTCGGGGCTGCGCTTTTCCTGGAAGGCGGCCTGGCCCTCCTTCGCGTCCTCGGTCAGCGTGAACAGGGCGATCTGGCTCTCGGTGAAGGCCATGGATTCCTCGAAAGCCATGCTCTCGATCTTCTTCAACGTGTAGAGCCCACGCCGCTGCGCCGCCGGCGACTTGCCCAGCAGCCGCTGCAGCAGCCAGTCGAGCCGGCCGTCGAGATCCGCATCGACGTAGTTCACGAGCCCGTGTTCCAGCGCCCGCGCCGCCTCGAAGGTCTCGCCCGTAAGGCACCACTCGGCCAGCTTGCGCCGCGGCACCAGCCGCTGCAGGACGGTGAGCACTTGCGCCGGGAACACGCCGACCTTCACTTCCGGCAGGCCGAACAGCGCCTGCGGCGTCGCCACCGCCAGGTCGCACATGGCCAGCAGGCCCATGCCGCCGGCGAGGCAGGCGCCGTTGACCCTCGCCACCAGCGGCACGGTGGAGGCCTGCGCCAGGCGCAGCACCTGCGCGAAGGCGCCATAGGGTTCGGAGTAGTCGGCCACGAAGGTCTTGTCGGCCTGCAGGTCGGCGCCGGCGCAGAAAGCCTGGCTGCCGGCGCCGGTGAGGACGATGGCGCGCAGGGCGCGGTCCTCCTGCGCCTCGCGCAGCGCCCGCGCCAGGCCGGCGAGCACGGCGGGGCTCATGGCGTTGCGGCGGGCCTCGCGCTGGATGGTCAGCCAGAGCACCGCGCCGCGGCGTTCCACGCCCAGGTCGGGGGTCGATTCGGTCATGCCGGTCTCCTCTTCCCGGGTTATAGCCTGCCAGCGCGGCGGCAACTGTCAAACGGGCGGCTCGCTCCTACAGGACAGATGCAGGCTCTGCCGTTAGGATGGGCGGCCCCCAACCAGCCCGTCCATGACCGACGCCACGCCCCGCTTCGAACAGGCGCCCGCGCCGCAGGGCGCAGCCGTGCGCCTGCTGGGCGAATGGACGGCCGCCCAGTTCGCCCGGCCCGGACTGGTGCGCGACCTGATGCGCGGCCTGCCGGCGCTGGAGACCGGCCGCGGCTGGGACCTCACGCCGGCCGGCCTGCTGGACCACGTGGGCGCCCAGCTGCTGTGGGACCACTGGGGGCGGCGCTGGCCCGAGCCGCTGCAGCTGTCGGCGCCACAGCGGGCCGTGCTGGAGCGCGTGGCGAAGTTCACCACCGAGCGCGAGAAGCCCGGCCGCGCCAGCTGGTGGACGCTGTACCTGGGTTTCGGCGGCTCGCTGCTGCGGGCCCTGGGCCACCTGCGCAGCTTCGTGCGCCTGATCGGCATGCTGACCCTGAATCTCGGCCAGATGGCCAAGGCGCCGCACGAAGCGCCCTGGCGCGACTTCTCCGGCCACCTCTATCGCATCGGCGCGACGGCCTTGCCGATCACCGCGCTGGTGGGCGGCCTGATCGGCGTGGTGCTGGCCTATCTCACTTCGCAGCAGCTGCGGCAGTTCGGTGCCGACGCCTACATCGTCGACATCCTGGGCATCGCGCTGGTGCGCGAGCTGGGGCCGATGCTCGGCGCCATCCTCATCGCCGGCCGTTCCGGCTCCGCCATCACCGCGCAGATCGGCGTGATGCGCGTCAACGAGGAACTGGACGCGATGCGCGTCATGGGCATCTCGCACAGCTACCGCCTGGTGATGCCGCGCGCCATGGCGCTGGCCATCGCCATGCCCTTGATCAGCGCCTGGACCACGATCGCCGGCCTGATCGGCGGCATGGTGGCGGCGGACCTCTCGCTGGGCATCACGCCGCAGTTCTTCATGAACGCGCTGCCCGATGCGGTGGCGCTGTCCAACCTGGTGCTGGCGACGGTCAAGTCGGTGGTGTTCGGCATCCTGATCGCGCTGATCGGCTGCCACTTCGGCCTGCGGGTGGAGCCCAACACCCAGAGCCTGGGGCAGGGCACCACGGCCTCGGTGGTGACCGCGATCACGGTGGTGATCCTGGTCGACGCGCTGTTCGCCGTGCTCTTTTCCAACGTGGGGATCTGATGCGGCGCGAACCGGTCGACATCCTGCCGCTGCCGCCCGAGGGCGCGCCCATGGTGGAAATCCACGGCTTGTCGTCGGTGTTCAAGACACCGGAGCGCACGGTCACCATCCACAAGGACCTGGAGCTGGTCGTCCAGCGCGGCGAGGTGCTGTCGATCGTCGGCGGCTCCGGCACCGGCAAGACCGTGCTGCTGCGCCAGATCCTGGGGCTGGAAACGCCGGCCGCCGGCGGGGTGCGCATCATGGGCCAGCCGCTGCAGAAGCTGTCGCGCCGCGGCGCCTCCAGCCGCGTGGGCATGCTGTTCCAGCACGGCGCGCTGTTCTCCGCCTTCAGCGTGCTGGAGAACGTGGCCTTCCCCTTGCGCGAGCTGAAGACGCTGCCGCTGCGGCTGGTGAACGAGGCCGCGCTGGTCAAGCTGCAGATGGTGGGCCTGAAGGCTTCCGACGCGGACAAGATGCCGTCGGAGCTCTCGGGCGGCATGATCAAGCGGGCGGCGCTGGCGCGCGCGCTCATCATGGATCCGCCGCTGCTGCTGCTGGACGAGCCCACGGCCGGGCTGGACCCGGAGAGCTCGGACGGTTTCGTCAACCTGCTGCGCTCGCTGCACCGCGAGCTGGCGCTCACCGTCATCATGGTCACCCACGACCTGGACACGCTGTTCGAGCTGTCGACCCGCATCGCGGTGCTGGCCGACCAGAAGGTCATCGTCACCGGCAAGCCGCGCGACGTGATCGGCTTCCAGCACCCTTTCGTCGAGGAGTTCTTCCTCGGCGAGCGGGGCCAGCGGGCCATGGAATTGCTGCGCGAATACCCCTTCGCGATCTGAGAAAGGAACGAGGACCTCACCATGGAAAACAAGGCCCATGCCATGGCCGCCGGCATCTTCGTGGTGGTGCTCACCGCGCTGGTGCTCGGTCTGGCCGCCTGGCTCACGCGCGACACCGGCGTGCGCGACACCTACGAGATCTCGACGCGGGAAGCGGTCACCGGCCTGCAGGCGCAGGCGCCGGTGCGCTTCCGCGGCGTGGACGTCGGCAAGGTGAGCACGGTCGGCTTCGATCCCAAGCTGCCGGGCAACGTGCTGCTCAAGCTCGAGATCGACCGCGCCGCGCCCATCACCACCGACACCTTCGCCACCCTGAGCTTCCAGGGCGTGACCGGCCTGTCCTTCATCCAGCTGGCCGACGATGGCCGCGCCGCCACGCGGCTCAAGCCCAACGAGGACAACCCGCCGCGCATCCCGCTGCGGCCCGGCCTGCTGGCCAAGCTGGAGGAAAAGGGCGAGGTGATCCTGGCGCGCGTCGAGGAGGTGACCGGCCGCGTCAACAAGCTCCTGGGTGACGACAACCAGAAACGCATCGCCGACGCGCTGGAGAGCATCAGCCACGCGGCCAACGGCACCAACCAGCTGGTGGCGCGCCTCGACAAGACGGTGGCCACGCGCATCGATCCGGCGCTGTCCGAAGCCACCGTCGCCCTCAAGGGCGTGCAGCAGACCGCTTCCGACGTCAGCAGGACGGTCAACGAATTCGGCCGCACGGCGCAGCGCCTCAACGCTCCCGACGGGCCGGTCGATCGCCTGTCCGAAGGCGTGGATTCGCTCTCCGCCGCCGCCGACCAGTTCGGCCGCGCCACCTTGCCGCGCATCAACCGCGTCGCCGACGAGGCGACCCGCACCGTCAAGTCGTTGACGCGCGCCATCAACGAACTGACCGAGAACCCGCAGGCCCTGGTGTACGGCGAGGGCAAGCCGCGCCCCGGCCCGGGCGAGCCGGGCTTCCAGGTCCCCGGAGCCACACGATGATCCGCCGCTCTTTCTCCCTCGCCGCCATCGCGCTGCTGGCCGGCTGCAGCATCCTGCCGGACAAGCCGGTGCGCGAATTCAGCTACGACCTCGGGCCGCAGCCGGTGGCCGACGCCCCGGGCTCGCCGGCGGGCGCCCCCCTGGTGCTGCCCGACGTGGAAGTGCAGGGCGCGCTGGAAAGCACCGCGTTCCTGTACCGCCTGGGCTATGCCGACGCCTTCCAGCTGCGACCCTATGCCTATGCCAAGTGGAGCGCGCCGCCGGCGCAGCTGATCCGGCAGCGGCTGCGCGACCACCTGGGGCGCGAGCGTCCCATCCTCGATTCCGCGGCCGCGGCCTCGTTGGCGCGCCGTGGCGGCGTCACGCCGCCGGTGCTGCGGGTGGAGCTGGAGGAGTTCAGCCAGGTGTTCGAGAGCCAGGCCGCCAGCCAGGGCGTGCTGCGCCTGCGCTGCACGCTGCTGGAAAACAGCGCTGCCGGCGAGCGCCTGGTGGCGCAGCGCACCTTCACCGTGCAGCGCCCGGCGCCGACCGCGGACGCGCCGGGCGGCGTGCGCGCCCTGAGCGCCGCCACCGATGCAGCGGCCGGCGAGATCGCCACCTGGCTGCGGCAGCCGCGCTGAACGGAACGGCGATGGCCACGGTCAAGCTCGAAGAACAGATGCGCGCGGCGGGGCTGGAGATCCTGGGCCCGTGCCAGCGCCTGTCCGAGTGGCCGGGGCTGCTGCAGGGCAGCGCGCTGCTGCAGGACTTCAGCGCCGTGGAAGCCGATGCCCTGGGCGCGCTGATGCTGCACGTGAAGGCGCAGCCGGGGCAGATCCTGATCACCGAGGGCGACGTCACCGACTGGCTGATGCTGCTGCTGCGCGGCACCGTGGACGTGGGCAAGCGCCTGGGCCACGATGCGGCACCGGAAGAGCGCGGCGACAACACGCGGCTGGCCGTGCTGCGCAGCGGCGCGGTGCTGGGCGAGATGTCGATGTTCGACGGCGAGCCGCGCTACGCGAGCTGCTGGGCGCTGTCGGAGGTGGAAGCGGCGGTGCTCGATCGCGCCGCGGTCGCGGTGCTGATCAAGACGCGGCCGGAGATCGGCGCCAAGCTGCTGGTGAAGCTCACGCAGTTGCTGGCGCAGCGCTTGAGGAATACAAGTACGCAGCTGGTGAAGGCGCTGCGCGCGCGCACCGCGGAATCCTAGGAGAGCTCCATGTTCCAGGCCCTGGTCCTCGAGAAGTCCCCCGACTTCGCCGCCTCCGTGCGCGAGGTCGACGATGCCTTCCTGCCCGAAGGCGACGTCACCGTCGACATCGACTACTCGACGCTCAACTACAAGGATGGCCTCGCCATCACCAACAAGTCGCCGGTGGTGCGCAGCTGGCCGATGGTGGCCGGCATCGATGGCGCCGGCACGGTCGCGGAAAGCAGCGCGCCGAAGTGGAAGAAGGGCGACCCGGTGGTGCTGAACGGGTTCGGCGTCGGCGAGACGCACAAGGGCTGCCTGGCCGGCCGCGCCCGCTTGAAGGGCGAGTGGCTGGTGCGCCGGCCGGATGCCTTCACCGCGCGCCAGGCGATGGCGATCGGCACCGCCGGCTACACGGCGATGCTGTGCGTGCTGGCGCTGGAGCGGCACGGGCTGCGGCCCGGCGCCGGCGAGGTGCTGGTGACCGGCGCCACCGGCGGGGTCGGCTCCGTCGCCATTGCGATCCTGAACAAGCTGGGTTATCCGGTGGTGGCGGCGACCGGCAAGGCTTCCGAAGCGGAGTACCTGAAGACGCTGGGCGCGGCGTCCATCATCGACCGCGCCGAGCTTGCCGCGCCGGGCAAGCCCTTGCAAAAGGAGCGCTGGGCGGCGGTGGTCGATGCGGTGGGCAGCCACACGCTGGCCAATGCCTGCGCGCAGACGCGCTATGGCGGCGCCGTGGCCGCCTGCGGGCTGGCGCAAGGCCTGGACCTGCCGGCAAGCGTCGCGCCCTTCATCCTGCGCGGCATCACCTTGCTGGGCATCGACAGCGTGATGGCGCCGCTGCACCTGCGCGAGCAGGCGTGGACGCGGCTGGCGCGCGATCTCGACCCGCGGCTGCTGGAGACGATCACCACCGAGATCGGGCTGGGCGATGCGATAGCCGCTGCGCAGCAGCTGATGGCGGGGCAGGTGCGCGGGCGCTACGTCGTGAAGACGCGCTGAGCGATCACGCCTCGACCAGCATCACCTCGCGCTCCAGCACCAGCCGGAACCGCCCGCGCCCGGTCTTCTCGATCCGCACGCCACCGCCTTGCTCGGCCAACCGGCGCTGCAGCAACAGCAGCCGCGCCTCCAGGTTGTCGACCACGTCCGGCAGCTTCAGGCGTGGATCCAGGCGCAGTTCGCGATTGGTGAATTCCGTGCGGCCCTGCTGCTGGTGGTCGCGCAGCAGCTTCCACAGGATCGCGCCGGCCACGCCCTTGATCAGGTAGCTGTCGCCCAGGAAGATGCTGTCGTTGGCGCCGAAGTGCCGCACCTGAAGGGGCGCGGCCGCCGGCCGCGGCGCCGGCGCTTCCTCGGCCAGCGGCGGCAGGACGGAATCGCCCGCATCGGTGGCCGCCTGCATCAGTTCCATCGCGGCGCCCAGGTGGCCCGCGATCGCCACCAGCGCGTCCTCGTCCTCGTAGCTGAATTGCAGGTCGTTCTCGCTCTCGACGAACAGCACGCCGAGCAGCCGGTTGCCATGGACGATGGGCACCGCCAGCTGGCTGTGCGGTTGCGGCAGGCCGGGATAAGGGATCTCGGTCACCGGCTCGAAGTCGGGGATGTTGGCGTCGAAGCTGCTGCGCATCGCCTGCGAATAGAGCGCCGCGTTCGTCACGTGGCCGATGCGCACCGGCGTGCGCTCGCGCGCGGCCACGCCGATCACGCCCTGGCCCAGGCCGATCTCCGAGCCGACGCCCGAAGTCGCATAGCCGCTGCTGGCCACCGTGTACAGGCGCTGCGATGCCGCATCCAGCATCAGCACCATGGCATGGCGGATGCCGAGGAAGTCGCCGAGGCTGGACAACACCGCGCCCAGCGCCTCGTCCAGGCTGGCGCAGCGCGCGAGGCGCTCGCTGGCGCGCCGCACGGCGCCCAGCAGGCCGGCGCGCTGCGGCGGCTCGGGCAGGGGGTTGCTTTCCAGCGCCTCCACCTGTTCGACCTCGTAGACGTCCGAACCGAGCAGGCGGAACACGTCCTGCATGCCGGTGTGCGAGGCGATGCCCGCCAGCTGCGCCTTCATGCCCTCGAACAGCGGTCCGGCGGTCTCGGTGCGCAGGTAGCGGATGTGCAGGCGGTAGAAGCGCACGGTCCCCGGATGCAGCAGCAGCGCCGTCGCATGGGGATTGGCCAGGATGTTCTGCCGCGTCTTGTTGAAGAACTGGAAGGACAGCGCGACGTGGCGCTCGTCCGCGTAGAACACTTGCGAGATGTAGGCGACGTTGGGCACGCCGTCGGCGCTGCAGGTCGCCACCACGGCGGGGATCGCGCCCTCGAAGCAGGCGCGGATGTCGTGCAGCGCCGGTCCCGTCACCGCGCGCCTCCCAGGCGGGTGCCGGCGCGCGGACCCGGCGTCTGGTCGAAGGCCTGCTCCGGCGTGAAGCTGATCGCCACCAGGTCCTCCAGCTTGTGCGCCAGCATGGCGCGCGTGGCCTCCGGCGGGAAGCCGACCTGCGCGATCTCGTGCTCCATCGAGAGCAGGTAGCTCGCCAGCGCCGGCTGGTCCTCGGCGACTGCGTTGCGCATGCGCGCCTGGGAAGCCTTCACCTGCACCGTGCGATGCGTCGGAGGCTCGCTGAACACCACCGCGATGTGTCCGGTGGCCGCGATGTCCTGGATCACCTGGCGCGACTGGGGGCGCGAGAGGAAGACCGTGATCTCCCCGCCCTGCGCATCGATGCGGCTGCCCACCGCCCGCATCAGGCTCGGACGCAAGGCCTGGTCGCGCCCGGCCACGATGACCGAGACGCCGCGGGCGATCATGGCCACCAGGTCGGGCGGAAGCAAGGTGTTGTTCATGCGGAAAAACGCTTGCGCGTGAACGCCAGCGCGACCCAGAAGGCGGCCACGGCGTAGACCGCCAGCACCAGCACGTGGCGCAGCGCATGCTCGGGCCAGCGGTCCAGGAACAGCGGCCGCACCAGCTCGATGGCGGCGCTCAGGGGCAGCCAGCCGGCGATGAGCTGCACGAGCTCCGGCAGCTGCTCGCGCGGGAAGAACACGCCGGAGAGGAACATCATCGGGGTGAGGAACAGCGTGAAGTAGTAGGTGAAGAAATCGTAGCCTTGCGCGAGCGCGTTGAAGATCAGGGCAATGCAGGAGAAGGTGACGCCGACGCCCGCCAGCACCAGCCAGGCGACCAGCAGCTTCGGGCTGTGGCTGATGCCCAGCGCCAGCATCACCAGCAGGATCGCCGTGGCCGTGAAGACCGCCTTGTACGCGGCCCAGAGCATTTCGGCCAGCACCACGTCGTCCAGGCTCACCGGCGCGTTCATGATGCCGTCCCAGGTTTTCTGCACGTGCATGCGCGAGAAGGCGGAATAGAGGGCCTCGAAGCTGGCGGCGTTCATCGCGCTCATGCAGATCGAGCCGCTCGCCAGGAACAGCAGGTAAGGCACCCGCTCGCCATCCAGGGTGACCTGCCCCACCAGCGCGCCCATGCCGTAGCCGAAGGCCACCAGCCAGATCAACGGCTCGGCGATGTTGCCGATCAGGCTGGGCAGCGCCAGCTTGCGCCACACCAGCAGGTTGCGCCGGAACACCGGCCACCAGCGCATCGACAGCGCCGGTGCGCGCCAGATGGAAAGGGCGGCGGCGTCCATGTCAGGCATCCTCGCGGATCTGGCGGCCGGTGAGCTTGAGGAACAGGTCCTCCAGGTTGGCCGGCCGGTGGAGGGTGCGCAGCCGCGGCTCGCGCGCGAGCGCGTCCAGCAGCGGCCGCGCATCCTCCGTGTAGAAGAACACCGTCTCGCCGCTCACCTCGGTGCGGTTCGCCATGGCCTTCAGCGGCGAATCGGCGAGTGCCAGCGCGCCGTTGCCGTAGGCCTCGACCACGTCCGGCTCCAGGTGTTGGGCGATCAGGTCGCGCGGCTTGCCTTCGGCGATCTTGCGGCCGTGGTCCAGCACCAGCAGGCGGGTGCACAGGCGCTCGGCTTCGTCCATGAAGTGCGTGGTGAGCAGGATGGACTTGCCTTGCTGCAGCAGCACCTGCAGGCGCTCCCACATCAGGTGGCGCGCCTGCGGGTCCAGGCCGGTGGTGGGCTCGTCCAGCAGCAGCAGGCGCGGGTCGTTGACCAGGGCCCGGGCCAGGCTGAGGCGCCGGCGCATGCCGCCGGACAGCGCGCCCGGCGTGGCGTCGGCCTTGTGGGTGAGCGCGGCGAACTCGAGCAGCTCGGGGATGCGGGCGCGGACCTGCGCTTCCTTCATGCCGAAATAGCGCCCATAGACGAGCAGGTTCTCGGCGCAGGTGAAATCGGGGTCGAGCGAATCGAACTGGCTCACTACGCCCAGCTGGGCCTTGATGGCCAGCGCGTCGCGCGGCATGCGCAGGCCCAGGGCCTGGATCTCGCCAGCGTCGGGAATCGTGAGGCCGAGGCACATGCGCAAGGTGGTGGTCTTGCCCGCGCCATTGGGTCCGATCACGCCCAGGCATTCGCCCGGCGCGATGTGGAAGGAGAGCGCGTCCACCACGGGGACGGCGCCGTAGCGTTTGGTCAGGTCGCGGGCAACGAGGAGCGGCTCGGTCATGCGCGGCGTATTGTGGCCCGGGCGCGGCCGGGGCCCCGTAGAATTTTCGCTTTCCGTTCCAAGGACCGCGCTTGCCCCAACCCCTGCCCATCACCCAGCAGTACCTGCTGCCGAAGAAGCTGCTGACGCAGTTCGCGGGGCTGGTCGCCGGCGCCCGCATGGGCGCCCTGACGCACTGGATCATCCGCAAGTTCGTGGCGCACTACAAGGTGAACATGGCGGAAGCGGTGGACCCGCGCATCGAAAGCTACGCCACCTTCAACGACTTCTTCACCCGGCCGCTGCGCGAGGGCGCGCGCCCGCTGGCCGCCTCGCCCTTCATCTGCCCGGTGGACGCGGCCATCAGCCAGTTCGGCCCGATCGAGCACGACCAGATCTTCCAGGCCAAGGGCCACAGCTACTCGACGCGCGCGCTGGTAGGCGGCGACCAGGAGCTGGCGCACAAGTTCGACCACGGCCACTTCGCCACGCTGTACCTGGCGCCCAAGGACTACCACCGCATCCACATGCCTTGCGACGGCCGCCTCAAGCGCATGATCTACGTGCCCGGCGACCTGTTCTCGGTGAACCCCCTGACGGCGCGCCACGTGCCCAGCCTGTTCGCGCGCAACGAGCGCGTGGTCTGCGAATTCGAGTGCGCCCACGGGCCCATGGTGCTGGTGCTGGTGGGCGCCACCATCGTCGGCAGCATGGCGACCGTCTGGCACGGGGTCATCAATCCGCCGCGCACGCGCGACGTGCGCGAGTGGCGCTACGAAGGGCAGGAGGTCGTGCTGGCCAAGGGCGCCGAGATGGGCCGCTTCCTGCTCGGCTCGACCGTGGTGATGCTGTTCCCGCAGAACGTGCTGACCTTCACGCCCGACTGGGCGCCGACCCGGCCGGTGCGCCTGGGCGAGGCGATGGCCACGGTGATCGAGACCGAAGCGGCGCTGTAGCGTACGAAAAAGCACCCGCGCGCGCATCCTCCCCCGCGCGGGTCTTGTCACTGGATAGTGCCGGGTGTACTTTCGCGCTCCTGCCCCTGGAGCGCGCGATGAACTACCACTGCCCGCAATGCAGCCGCAACCTGAAGGTCGCCCAGCTGTTCTTCCACGACATCACCTCCTGCCCGGACTGCGGGCAGAAGGTCGTGCTGGGAGATTTCTTCGCCTTCGCCTTTGCGGCGCTGACCATGGTGGTCTCCGCCTTGACCGCGCTCTACGTCCTCAGCCATGAGTTCGAGGACTACTTCGTTGCCGCCGGCTATGCGCTGGCTATCGGGATGGTCGCCGGGCTGGCTGTCATGCTGCTGCTGGGCCGTGCGACGCCGTTCAAACGTGCGCGCACGCGCCGCCGTGCGCCGCCGCAAGGGCCGCAGCCCTCGCACTGAGGCTACTGGAAGGCGACTTCGTCGAAGGAGCGCAGTTTGCGGCTGTGCAGCCGCTGCGGGCCTTGCCCGCGCAGGATCTCGATCGCCCGCATGCCGATGCGCAGGTGCTGGTCGACCCGCTCGCGGTAGAAGTGATTCGCCATGCCGGGCAGCTTGATCTCGCCGTGCAGCGGCTTGTCGCTCACGCACAGCAGGGTGCCGTAGGGCACGCGGAAGCGGAAGCCGTTGGCGGCGATGGTGGCGCTTTCCATGTCCAGCGCCACCGCGCGGCTTTGCGAGAACCGCCGTTGCGGCTCGTTGCCCGGCAGCAGTTCCCAGTTGCGGTTGTCGGTGCTGGCGACGGTGCCGGTGCGCATGATGCGTTTGAGGTCCGCGCCGTTGAAGCCGGTGACGTCCGCCACCGCCTGTTCCAGCGCCACCTGGATCTCGGCCAGCGCCGGGATCGACACCCACAGCGGCAGTTCCTCGTCCAGCACGTGGTCCTCGCGCACGTAGCCGTGGGCCAGCACGTAGTCGCCCAGCTGCTGGCTGTTGCGCAGCCCGGCGCAGTGTCCCAGCATCATCCAGGCGTGCGGGCGCAGCACCGCCACGTGGTCGGTGATGGTCTTGGCGTTGGACGGCCCCACGCCGATGTTCACCATCGTGATGCCGCCGTGGCCGGGGCGGATCAGGTGGTAGGCCGGCATCTGGGGCAGCCGCGGCGGCGGCGCGCCCAGGCTGTCCATGGCCTCGCGCGGCATGCCCGCGCGCCGCGTCACCACGTTGCCCGGTTCGACGAAGGCGAGGTATTCGCTGTCGCTGCGCTGCATCTCCTCGTGCCCCAGCTTCACGAATTCGTCGATGTAGAACTGGTAGTTGGTGAAGAGCACGAAGTTCTGGAACCAGTCCGGCGCGCTGCCCGTGTAGTGGCGCAGGCGGTGCAGCGAGTAGTCGACGCGGGAGGCGGTGAAGAGCGCCAGCGGGTGCGCGTCGCCGGGCCCGTAGCGCACCGTGCCGTTGGCGATGCCGTCGTCCATCGCGCCCAGGTCCGGCAGGTCGAACAGGTCGCGCATCATCGCGCGCCGCTGCGGCGACAGCGTGCCTTCGATGTGGTCGTGCTCCGCGAAGGAGAAGTGGATCGGCATCGGCTCGTTGCTGGTGCCCACTTCCAGCGGCACGCCGTGGTTCTGCAGCAGCAGCGCGAACTGCTGCAGGTAGTAGTTGCCATAGAGGTCGGGCCGCGTGAGCGTGGTCTCGAAGCGGCCGGCATCGGCCACGAAGCCGTAACTCAGGCCCGAGGCCTCCAGCGCCGCCTGCCGCACCACCGTGTCGGTGGCGATCCGCACGAAGGGATAGCAGCCTCGCACGCGCCCCGGCAGCGCTTCGCCGGCGACGAAGCGCTGCATCGCCTCGCGCAGGTGGTTGATCTGCTGCCCGTAGATGGCGCGCACCTGCGCCAGGGCGCTTTCCGGGTCGGAATGGAAGGTGGGGGGGATGAACGGCGGCGTGAAAGGCATGTGCCTATTGTGCAACCGGCATGCCAACCCGCTCCATGCGCCCGGCGGCCCGGTCCGCGGCGCGACGGTGTCCTACAAGGTGTAACGCCCCCGGACGACGCGTCTTCCGGGGCCCAGCCGCGACAGTTTGCGTCATCGAGAACAGCGCCCCACACGGTGCAACCAGGAGCGAAAGAAAATGACGACAGCGGTGGCAGCCAACAATCCCTTTGCCCTGATGGTCGACCCGACCCAGGTCCGCCAGCACATCGAGCGTTCCGAAGAACTCAGCAAACTGAGCCAGCGCCAATGCCACCCGCTGGACCGCGCAGTGATTCGTTGTGCCTCCGCCGAGATCGCCGCCTTCGACGCCAAGATCGACCGCACCACGATCTACCTGCCGCCGGAAGAAGAAAAAGCGCAGCCGGTGACCCGTACCTACACCCGCCGCGTCAACTGACGCGACGGAACGGCACGCCCATCGGGGGCGGCCGGATCGGTTGCTGCGGCGCCTGTTGCTGCCGCAGCCAGACCTCCTGGTTGCGCCTCTCCTGATCGCGCTGCCACTGGTCGGCCAGCTGGCGCTGGCGCCGGTCGGATTCTTCCCGGCGCGCCTGTTCTTCCTGGCGCGCCTTCTCTTCCCTTCTGTCCTGTTCGGCCCGCGTGGCCAGCGCTTCGCGCCTGGCTTTTTCGTCGCGCACCGCCTGCTCCTCGCGGCCGGCCTGGTCCTGCAGGTGCGCCAGGTGGCGCTTGCGGGCCTCGGCCAGCTTGCGCGCTTCGACGGCGCGGGCCGCCGCCAGCTTCTTCTCTTCTTCCTTGCGCTGCTGCGCGAGCTTCTTTTCCTCGGCGCGCTTCGCCTGCAGGCGCTTGTGCTCCTGTTCGCGCTTCGCCGCGGCCACCTTCTTCGCCTCGTCGGACTTCTTCGCCTGCTGCGCGTGGTGCCGCTCTTCCTCGGCCTTGCGGGCGGCGAGCGCACGGCGCTCCTCGGCCTGCGCGCGGCGCTCTTCCGCGCGCTTGGCGGCGTGCTGCTCGGCGCGCTGGGCCTGGGCTTGCGCCTTGGCCTGCGCGCGCGCCTGCGCCTTGGCCTCGGCTTCCGCCCGGGCCCGCGCCTGCGCTTCGGCCTGGACCCGCGCTTGCGCTTCGGCTTGCGCCCGCGCCTTCACTTCGGCCTGCGCCTGGGCCGCGGCAGCCTGGGCGGCGGCTTGCGCGGCGGCCTGCTGGGCCTGGGCCTGGGCGTGCTGCGCCGCAGCAGCCGCGGGCGCGGCCGCCGTCATCGGGGCGGTGACGCGCAAGGGCCCGGCGGACGGAGCGGACGGCGTGACGGCCACATTGGGAATGGCCTGGGCCTTGGGCTCGGGGAGCGCCGCCACCGGCGGACCCTTGATCTGGAACGGCGGGTTCGACGCCGCCACCGGGCCGGTGACCGCCTTCTTCGCGCCCGGCAGGGCCGAGGCCGGGCCGGCGATGACGATGTCCGGTCCCTTGTTGATCCGGTCGGCCTGCGGGGCCGGCGCGGGCGCGGCCTGGGCCACGGCCGGCATGCGGACGGTGGGTTCGCCGCGGCGGCGGGCGCCGGCCCACTTGTCGAAATCGTCGGTGGCGGCAAAGGCGCCCTGCTGCACGCGGTCGAGCCCGCGCTCCTTGAAGGCCGCGCGCTGCCCGCTGCGCAGCTCCTGCGCTTCGCCTTTTTCGCCATAGACGACGCCGGCGCCCGACAGCACCACCACGCGGGTGACGCCCGTCTTGGTGTCGACATCGAGCCGGTAGTCGCCGGGCTGGCGCGCCCGGAAGGCGAGGTTCGGCGTGCCCACCTCGATGCTGTCGCCCGGGTTGACGCGGGTGACGGTCAGCACCGCGCTGCCCTGCGTCAGGCTCAATTGCGTCGCGTTCTCGCTCACGTTCTCGAGCACCACCTGCGTCTGGCTGTCCAGGCGCAGCGCGTGGCCGCCGGCCTGGACTTCGGCGCGCGAGCCGCGGTCGACCCAGAGGCGGTCGCCGCGCTTGAGCACGCGGCGGGGCTGGACGTCGTGCCATTCGGAATCGCCCTGCGGCGACCAGGCGACGGTGCCCTCGGCATGGTTGAGATGGGCAGCCGGCACGGTCACCACCTGTGCGAGCGCCGCGGCGCCCGAAACAGAGGCAACCAGGACGAGGGCCAGGCTCCAGAGCGGGCGGCCACCGCTGCTGGAACCCTTGCGGAATGCGTTCATCTTCCAATGAACGCATGAGTTCGAGGCAAGGTGCGCAAAGGCCGTGTAAAGGCTGCACATTCACGTTGCAGCGCGGGCCTGCGCGGGAATTTTTCGCGGCGTTGTCGCTCTCCTGGCCGCCCCTTCGCCAGCCCGCCGCCGGTCCTGCCTTGGCTCTGCTGTAGGCGGCGCCTTACGAGCCGCCGCCCGTGGCCCCGTTACCATCGGCGCCATGAAGCAGCAGCCGAACTGGTACCAGCTGGCCAGCCACGCCAGTTTGGCGCCGGTGCGCTGGGCGGCCGCCTGGGCGCGGATCTCCTTCTTCGGCTCGGTGATGCTGGTGCGTGCTTTCTCCCCGGGCAGCTACAGCCCGCAGACCCGCTACAACCTGGCGCGCCACGTCTACCTGGACACGGCTCCCATCCTCGGCTGGTTCACGATCCTCATCGCGCTGTTCACGATGATCATCACCCGCATCGTGATCTCCACCGCCACCCGCTACGGACTTTCGCAGTACGCGCTGGAAATGGTGATCCGGGTGCTGGTGATCGAGCTGATCCCGCTGACCGCGGCGCTGTTCGTGGCGCTGCGCTGCACCATCCCGAGCGGGGCGGCGCTGGTGGAGATGCGGCGCCTGGGCCACTTCCACCGGCTGCGCCGCCAGCGCCTGGACCCGATCGCGGTGGAGGTGCTGCCGCGGATGCTCGCCGGCGTGTTCTCCACCATCACCCTGGCGGCCTTGAGCTGCGTGGTGGCGGCGGTGCTGGCCTACCTGGCCGTCTACGGCTTCACCATGGCCGGCGAGAAGGCCTACACCCACACCATGGGGCGGGTGTTCACGCCCACCTTCATGCTGATCTTCGTGACGAAGACGCTCTTCTTCGCGCTGGCGGTGTCGATGATCCCGGCCGCCTCGGGCCTGAACAACATCGAAGACACCGGCTCGCGCGAAAGCGCCGCGGCGCTGCAGGGCCTGGTGCGCATGTTCGGCGTGCTGCTGACCATGGAAGCCGCGTCGCTGGTGGCGAACTACCTCTGACCATGGACGAACAAAAAAACGCCGCCGCCCCGCAGCCCAAGCCCCCGCCGCCTCCGCACGCGCCGTTGGAGAAATCCGAGCCGGCGTCGAAGACGCAGTACGTGCCCCACCTGGAGATGAAGGCCGTCATCCTGCTGGTGTTCACGCTTTGCCTCGTGCTCGGCTCGGCCATCTACTTGCTGCGCGCGCGCGGCTACTTCGATCCCAAGCAGCAGCTGGTGCTGATCGCGGACAACGCGGAAGGCGTGGTCGCCGGCATGGACCTCTCCTTCTCCGGCTTCCCGATCGGGACGGTGACGAAAGTGGAGCTCGGCGAACAGGGCAACGTGCGGATCGCCATCGACGTGCGCGAGCGCGACGCGAAGTGGCTGCGCAGCTCCAGCGTGTTCACGCTGGTGAAGGGCCTGCTGGGCGGGCCGCAGCTGCGCGCCTACAGCGGCGTGCTGAGCGACCCGCCGCTGAAGGACGGCGCCGAGCGGCCGGTGCTGCGCGGCGACGCCAACGAGGAAATCCAGCGCGTGATCGGCGCGGCCAAGGACGTCCTGGACAACCTGAATTCGATCACCGCGCAGAACTCGGAGCTGAATCGCTCCATGGCCAACCTGCAGGTCTTCACCCAGAAGCTGCAAAGCCGCGGCGGCGCCCTGAACGCGATCTTCGGCAACGAGGAGGACGCGCGCAAGCTGGTGCAGACCATCGAACGCGCGAATGCGGCGCTGGCGCGCATCGAGAGCCTGAGCGGCAACGCGGACAAATTGATCGTGAATGCCGACCGCCAGGTGTTCGGCGCCGATGGGCTGGCCACCGATGCGCGCGTGGCCGTGAAACAGGTGCAGGGCCTGCTGGCCGAAGCGCGCGGCAGCCTGCAGCGCGTGGACGCGGTGCTGAAGGAGGCCCAGGGCATCGCGGGCAACGTGAACAAGGCGACCGAGGACCTGGGCAGCCTGCGCGGCGACGTCGAGGCCAACCTGCGCAAGATCGAGGACCTGATCAACGACCTGAACCGCAAGTGGCCGTTTGCCAAGGAGAGGAAGATCGAGCTGCCATGATGAAGAAGCTGGCCCTTCCCCTCCTGGCGGCCGCCCTGCTGGCCGCCTGCGGCAACAAGCCGCGCCAGCCCGACTGGCTGGTGAATGCCGACGGCGCGCAGGACCGCTACGAGCGCGCCTATCTTTCCGGCAACGACCGCGTGGCCGGTTCGGAGTTCACGCGTTTCCGCAGCGAGGTGGCCAGCACGGCGCAGCCGGCGCTGGTGGCGCGCGCGGAGCTCACGCGCTGCGCGGTGCAGGTCGCGAGCCTGGACTTCGCGCCCTGCACCGGCTTCGAGCCCTTGCGCGCGGACGCTTCCGATGCCGAGCGCGCCTATGCGGACTTCCTCGCCGGCCGGGCGACGCCGGAGCAGGCCAAGCTGCTGCCGGAGGACTACCGCGGCGTCGCGGGCGGGCAGGGGGGCGCCGCGGCGCTGAAGAACATCAAGGGTCCGCTGCCGCGCCTGATTGCGGCCGCCGTGCTGCTGCGCACCGAGAAGGCCGATCCGGAAGTGCTGGTGATCGCCACCGATACCGCTTCGGAGCAGGGCTGGCGGCGTTCCGTGCTGGCGTGGCTGGGCGCGCAGGCGATGCGGGCCGAAAAGGCGGGAGCAACCGAAGAGGCGGCGCGGCTGCGGCGCCGCATGGAGCTCGCCGCTAGCGCGCCCGCGCCGTCCGCAAGGTGATCGAGTAGCGCAGCACCTTCACCGCCGGCACGCTGTGCTGCCACTGCCAGCGCGCGGCGCCGTGCAGCAGGTAGATCGAGCGCGGCGGCACCACCAGCTTGCGCACTTCGGCCTTCACGCCGACGACGTGCGGATAGGGCCGGAACTTCAGCAGCGCATCGTTCAGCAGCGAGATGCCTACGATGTCCTCGTAGTCGGGCACGTCGCGGTGCCAGCCGAGCGGCGTGCCGGGCGTGTATTCGGCGATCAACGCCTGCACGAAATCCTCCGGCGCGATGCCGGCCCAGGCGCCGGCCTGCTCGCGCAGCGGGGTGAGCCAATCGGGCAGAGGCTCCGCCGGGCGCAGCTTCTGCGCGGAATAGTCGTACTTGCCCCCGTAGTTCACCACGCGGCGGCGCGCCTCGTACTGCTGGTACTGCATGGGCGCGAGCGGCAGCTGCTCGATGCGGGCGATGAGCCCCGCCTCCTGTGCTGGCGAGAGGAAGTCCTCCTGGAAGCGCATGCCGTCGGGAAGCTCGGAGCCCGCCGGTGCGGCGCCGAACAAATCGTCTTGCGTCACAGGTTCATCGTAGCGGAGGTCGACTCCGCTAGCGGCACGCACTGGCCAGAACCACTTGCAAATCGCTCCAGCGATTTGCAAGTGCTCCATGAAAAACGCCACGACTTTCGTCGTGGCGTTTCAACCGACCGAAAAGCCTTACGGCTTCGAGGCGGTGGGGAAGGGCCAGGCCGCTTGCGGGTTCAGCGTGGTTTGCGCCGAGGGAGCTGCAGCCGGGGCCGGAGACGCGCTTGCCGCCGGCTTGGCAGCAGGTGCTTTGGCGGCCTTTTTCGCAGGCGCTTTCGCAGCCTTTTTCGCAGGCGCCTTTTTCGCCGCCTTCTTGGCCGTGCTCTTCTTCGCAGTCGCCTTCTTGGCGGTGCTCTTCTTCGCAGTGGCCTTCTTGGCGGTGGTCTTCTTCGCAGCTGCCTTCTTCGCAGCCGGACGCTTCGCGGCAGCCTTCTTCGCTGCCGGACGCTTCGCAGCGGCCTTCTTCGCAGCCGGGCGCTTCGCCGCGGTCTTCTTCGCGGCCGGGCGCTTGGCAGCGGCCTTCTTCGCCGGAGCCTTCTTCGCCGCCGTCTTCTTGGCGGCCGGGCGCTTCGCAGCGGTCTTCTTCGCAGCCTTCTTCGCGGGCGCCTTCTTGGCGGCCGATTTCTTCGCAGTTGCCATTTCTATCTCCTGTTCAAGTTGATCACATCAACCATAAGAAGCACTCCGCGCGTTGTTGGTGACGCGAAGCGATCCGTGGGGTTGGGCCTTCAGGCCCAGCCTCACGAACACCGTAACCTGCAACGCCCCGGCCTCTCCGGGTCCGTGGTGCGCGCAGGACTATCCAAACTCGATCGCAGTTACCGTTTCAATCCCAGGAAAGAGCGCCACCCGTCTGGTATTCGATCACGCGGGTCTCGAAGAAATTGCGCTCTTTCTTCAGGTCAATCATTTCGCTCATCCAGGGGAAGGGGTTTTCCTCGTTCGGGAAAAGCGCCTCCAGGCCGATCTGCGTGGCGCGCCGGTTGGCGATGTAGCGCAGGTAGCCCTTGAACATGGATGCATTCAGTCCGAGCACGCCGCGGGGCATGGTGTCCTCCGCGTAGCGGTACTCGAGTTCGACGGCTTTCTGGAACAGGCCCTTGATCTCCGCCTTGAATTCGGCGGTCCACAGGTGCGGGTTCTCGAGCTTGATGGTGTTGATCAGGTCGATGCCGAAATTGCAGTGCATCGACTCGTCGCGGAGGATGTACTGGTACTGCTCGGCGGCGCCGGTCATCTTGTTCTGCCGGCCCAGCGCCAGGATCTGGGTGAAGCCGACATAGAAGAACATGCCTTCCATCAGGCAGGCGAAGACGATCAGGCTTTTCAGCAGCGTCTGGTCGGCTTCCGGCGTGCCGGTGTGGAAGTTGGGGTCCATGATCGCGTCGATGAACGGGATCAGGAACTCGTCCTTGTCGCGGATCGACTGGACCTCGTGGTACGCGTTGAAGATCTCGGACTCGTCGAGGCCGAGCGACTCCACGATGTACTGGTAGGCGTGGGTGTGGATCGCCTCTTCGAAGGCCTGGCGCAGCAGGAACTGGCGGGCCTCCGGCGCCGTGATGTGGCGGTAGGTGCCCAGCACGATGTTGTTGGCGGCCAGCGAGTCGGCGGTCACGAAGAAGCCGAGGTTGCGCTTGATGATGCGGCGCTCGTCCTCGGACAACCCGTTCGGGTCCTTCCACAGGGCGATGTCGCGGTTCATGTTCACTTCCTGCGGCATCCAGTGGTTGGCGCAGGTGGCCAGGTACTTCTCCCAGGCCCACTTGTACTTGAAGGGGACGAGCTGGTTGACGTCGGTCTGGCCGTTGATGATGCGCTTGTCGGCGGCGGTGACGCGGCGGTCGCTGCGCACGGTCGCGGGAGCGGCGGGCTTCGTTGCGGCAGGCGCAAAGGCAGAGACCGGCACCGAAGGCGCCGGGGCGCCGTCGTCGAGCGTGCGCAATGCGGGCTGCGGAAGGGGAGTGGACTGCGAGGGTGAATGCGTCGCCTCGCGGTTCGTGAGCGAACCGCTCGCAATCGGCTTTGACGGTGTGGGCGTGACTTCGTCGTCCCAGGTCAACATAAGGTTTCCAGTGCTCGGATTATGCGAGCCCGGATGGTGGAATCAAAGTGTCCGTTCACATCCGGCTCGCATTTTGTTGCTTGATTGCATCGGCGTTCTGTCGGAGAACGCCGATACCTCGTCGATTTCTCGCTTCGATTACTGGCAGGCCTCGCAGGTCGGATCGTCGACGCCGCAGAACTTGATGTCGGTCGCGGGTTGCGCCGCATCCATCTGCGCGCGCGCCGCGGCGGCGGCCGCATCGAGTGCGGACATTCCACCGGTTTCGCCACCGGAGGAAGAGACGGCGTTCAGGCGACCCGACTGCACCGTGCTCTTCTCCGCCTGCGTCGCGCTGGTCGTGCGCAGGTAATACGTGGTCTTCAAGCCGCGCAGCCAGGCCAGCTTGTACGTCTCGTCCAGCTTCTTCCCCGACGCCCCTGCCATGTAGATGTTCAGCGACTGCGCCTGGTCGATCCACTTCTGGCGGCGGGCGGCGGCTTCCACCAGCCACACCGGCTCGACCTCGAACGCGGTTGCATAGAGAGCCTTCACGTCCTGCGGCACGCGGTCGATGGGACGCAGCGAACCGTCGAAGTGCTTCAGGTCCATGACCATCACGTCGTCCCACAGGCCCAGGCGCTTCAGGTCGCGCACCAGGTAGTGGTTGATGACGGTGAATTCGCCCGACAGGTTCGACTTGACCGAGAGGTTGCCGAAGCAGGGCTCGATCGAGGCGTCCACGCCGATGATGTTGGAGATGGTCGCCGTCGGGGCGATGGCCACGCAGTTGCTGTTGCGCATGCCGTCGGCGGCGATCTTCTTGCGCAGCGCGTCCCAGTCCAGGGTGGCGGAGCGGTCGACGTCCACATAGTGTTCGCCGCGCGCTTGCCCGAGCAGGTCCAGCGTGTCCAGGGGCAGGATGCCCTTGTCCCACAGCGAGCCCTTGTAGCTGGAGTACTTGCCGCGCTCGCGGGCCAGCTCGGTGGAGGCCCAGTAGGCGTGGTAGCAGACCGCTTCCATCGACTCGTCGGCGAACTGCACCGCTTCCTTGGAGGCGTAGGGAATGCGAAGTTCGTACAGCGCGTCCTGGAAGCCCATCACGCCCAGGCCCACCGGGCGATGGCGCATGTTGGAGTCGCGGGCCTTCTTGACGGCGTAGTAGTTGATGTCGATCACGTTGTCGAGCATGCGCATCGCGGTCGTGATCGTCTTCTTCAGCTTTTCCTGGTCGACCTTGCCGTCCTTCAGGTGCTGCAGCAGGTTCACGGAACCCAGGTTGCAGACCGCGGTTTCGGTGTCGCTGGTGTTCAGCGTGATTTCCGTGCACAGGTTGGACGAGTGCACCACGCCGGCGTGCTGCTGCGGCGAGCGCACGTTGCAGGCGTCCTTGAAGGTGATCCAGGGGTGGCCGGTCTCGAACAGCATCGAGAGCATCTTGCGCCACATGTCGGTGGCCTGGACGGTCTTGCTCGGCTTGATCTCGCCGCGGCGGGCCTTCTCTTCATACTGGACGTAGGCCTTCTCGAACTCGGCGCCGAACTTGTCGTGCAGGTCGGGCACGGAGGAGGGGGAGAACAGCGTCCACTCGCCCTTTTCCATCACGCGGCGCATGAACAGGTCGGGGATCCAGTTGGCCGTGTTCATGTCGTGGGTGCGGCGGCGGTCGTCGCCGGTGTTCTTGCGCAGCTCGAAGAACTCTTCCGCGTCCAGGTGCCAGGTTTCCAGGTAGGCGCAGACGGCGCCCTTGCGCTTGCCGCCCTGGTTCACCGCCACGGCGGTGTCGTTCACGACCTTCAGGAAGGGAACCACGCCCTGCGACTCGCCGTTGGTGCCCTTGATGTGCGAGCCCAGGGCGCGCACGCGCGTCCAGTCGTTGCCCAGGCCGCCGGCGAACTTGGACAGCAGCGCGTTTTCCTTGATCGACTCGTAGATGCCGTCCAGGTCGTCCGGCACCGTGGTCAGGTAGCAGGAGGACAGCTGCGAGCGCAGCGAACCGGCGTTGAACAGCGTCGGCGTGGACGACATGAAGTCGAAGCTGGACAGCACTTCGTAGAACTCGATGGCGCGCGCTTCGCGGTCGATCTCGTTGAGCGCCAGGCCCATGGCCACGCGCATGAAGAAGGCCTGCGGCAGCTCGATGCGGGTCTTGCGCACGTGCAGGAAGTAGCGGTCGTACAGGGTCTGCAGGCCGAGGTAGTCGAACTTGAGGTCGCGGTCGGCCTTGAGGGCGCCGCCCAGGCGCTTCAGGTCGTACTGCAGCAGCTTTTCGTCCAGCAGCTCGTTGTCGACGCCCTTCTTGATGAAGAGGGGGAAGTTGTCGGCGTAGGCTTCGGCGCGCTCGGCCGGGGCCACTTCACGGCCCACGACTTCCTTGAAGATCGTGTGCAGCAGCAGGCGGGCCGTGACGAAGGTGTAGTCCGGCTCCTTTTCGATCAGCGTGCGGGCCGCCAGGATGGAAGCCTTGTAGACCTCGTCGAGCGGCACGCCGTCGTACAGGTTGCGCTGCGTCTCGGCGTAGATGGGATCCGGCTTCACGTCGGCACCCAGGCCTGCGCAGGACGCCAGGATCAGCGCCTTCAGGCCCTCGACGTCCAGCGGCACGCGCTGGCCGGCGTCGAGCACGTGGAATTGCGGCGCCTTCGGTGCTTCGACCTGGTTCTGCTTGGCGCGCTCGAGCGCGCGGCGCTCGCGGTACAGCACGTAGGCGCGGGCGACCTCGTGGTGGCCGCTGCGCATCAGGCCGAGTTCGGCGGCGTCCTGGATGTCCTCGATGTGGAAGGTGCCGCCGCCCGGGCGCGAGCGCACCAGCGCGCGCACGACCGATTGCGTCAGCTGGTCGACCGACTCGCGCACGCTGGCCGAGGCCGCGCCCGTGGTGCCGTGCACCGCCAGGAAGGCCTTCATCATGGCGATGGCGATCTTGTTCGGCTCGAAAGGCACCACCGCGCCGTTGCGGCGGATGATCTGGTAATGGGCGAGCGGGGCGGCCGCGGGCGTACCCGGGGTGGCCTGGCCGGCGGCGCCGGAGACGCCGGCGAGGGGGGAGGTGGGGGTGCTCAGTGCAGGTTGCATACGTCTCTTTCCTGGTGCTGCGAGTTGTTCTTTGGCAGGGGCGTGAGTGTAATCGCTGCCGGTGTCGAAGCACTATATATAGGGTCCGAGTCCGATTCAAGCACTAGATGTAGTGGTTGTCACGGGGTTGCGGTGGACAGCCCTGTGGACAAGCTTGTGGAGCGCCTGTGGCCGAAACAAGCGTGAACCAATTGGCGCGCCGCGCGTTGCGGCTCAGCAACTCGCTGCGGGAAACCACTCCGCGGGCCACGCGAGTTCGCGTTGCAGCAAGGCCCAATCGAACTGCGCGCCGGGATCGCGCTTGCGCCCGGGCGCGATGTGCTCGTGCCCGGCGACATAGCGGACCGGATAGTGCTGGCCCAGCGCCGAGGCGAGCGCCGCCAGCGCCTCGTACTGCTCCGGCTCGAAGGCCTCGTCCTCCAGGCCTTCCAGCTCGATGCCGATCGAGTCGTCGTTGCAGTTGGCGCGGCCGCGCCACTGCGAGGGCCCGGCGTGCCAGGCGCGGTCGTCGCAGCTGACGAACTGCCACACCGCGCCGTCGCGCCGCACGTAGAAGTGCGACGAGACCTGCATGCCCTCGATCTGCTTGAAATACGGGTGCGCGTTCCAGTCCAGCGTGTTCGTGAACAGCTGCTGCACCTCGTTGCCGCCGTAGACCCCGGGCGGCAGGCTGATGGAATGCACCACCAGCAGGTCGATCAGCGCGCCCGCGGGGCGCGGGCCGAAATTGGGGGAATCCAGCCGGCGGGCGAAACGGTACCAGCCGTCCTCGAACAAGGCCGAGGCACTAGGCACCGTTGGGGTCCTCGGGCTCTTCGCTGCCCGGCGTGGCAATGGCCAGCCGCGCGATGCGGTAGCGGATCTGGCGCAGCGACAGGCCCAGCTTCTGGGCGGCCGCCGTGCGGTTGAAGTTGGTTTCCTTCAGCGCCTTGACCAGGATGTCGCGCTCCTGCTGGTCCAGGTAGGCCTGCAGGTCGCTGGGCACCACCGGCGCGGCCAGCGTCGCGGGGGCGGCGGCTGCGGCGGCCGGCGCCAGCGCCGCGGCTGGCTCCGTGGCAGCGGGCGCGGCCGGAGCCGCCGCCAGCGTCGGCGCGAAATCCACCTGCAGCTGGCTGCCGTCGGACAGCGCCAGCGCGCGGTGCAGCAGGTTTTCGAGCTCGCGTACGTTGCCGGGCAGCGGATGCGCCTGCAGCTGCTGCAGCACGTGCTCCGACAGCGGCGGCGCCGGCATGCCGGTCTCCTGCGCGATGCGCGCCAGCAGCGCCTCGCACAGCGCCGGCAGGTCCTCGCGCCGCTCGCGCAGCGAAGGCATCAGGATCTCGATGACGTTCAGGCGGTAGAACAGGTCCTGCCGGAAGCGGTTGGCCTGCACGTCGGCCGCCAGGTCGCGGTGGGTGGCGCTGACGATGCGCACGTCCACCGCGTCTTCCTGGGTGGAGCCGAGCGCGCGCACCTGGCGCTCCTGGATCGCGCGCAGCAGCTTCGACTGCATGGGCAGCGGCAGGTCGCCGATCTCGTCGAGGAACAGGGTGCCGCCGCGCGCGGCCTGGAAATAGCCTTCGCGGTCGGCGGTCGCGCCCGTGTACGAGCCCTTCTTGGCGCCGAAGAATTCGGCTTCCAGCAGCGTCTCCGGAATCGCGCTGCAGTTGACCGCGATGAACGGGCCTTCGGCACGGTGGCTGCAGGCATGGATGGCGCGCGCGGCCAGTTCCTTTCCGGTCCCGGATTCGCCGCGCACCAGCACGGGCGCCATGCTGCGCGCCACCTTCTCGATCCGTTCCTTGACCTGCCGCATGGGGGCCGATTCGCCCACCAGCCGCTGCAGCGCGGCGCCCGCGCCGTTGCGTTCGCCGGGCGCTGTCGAAGGCGTGCGGATGCCCGGCCGCGAGCGCTCGCCGCTGCCGCTTTCCGAAATCGCGGACGCCACCACCGTGCGGAACTGCTTCAGGTCCACCGGCTTGGTGAGGTAGTCGAAGGCGCCGGCCTTCAGGGCCTCCACCGCGTTTTCGGCGGAGCCATAGGCCGTCATGACGACGCAGCGCTCGGCGCGCTGCTGCGCGCCCATGCGCTGCAGCAGTTCCAGCCCGAGGCCGTCGGGCAGGCGCATGTCGGTGATGACCGCGTCGAACTTGCGCTCGTCCAGCAGCTGGCAGGCCTCGGCCAGCGTGCCGGCGGCCTCGACGCGGTAGCCCTCGCGCAGCAGGGTCAGTTCGTACAGCGTGCGCAGGTCCGGCTCGTCGTCGACGACGAGGACCTGGGGTGCGGGGGCGGCAGCTTGCGTGGCCATCAGGTGCCTATTGTGTCAAAGGGCTGGCGCCCGGGCAGCACCGGCGCGCGCGTTCGGAACGCCACCGTGAATTCGTTGCCATCGCGGCCGCTGCCGTCCGGCGCCGGCGCGCGCGCATAGCCGATGGTGGCGCCGTGCCGGTCGCACAGTTCGCGGCAGATGTAGAGCCCCAGGCCGCTGGAGCGGCTTTCCGACGAGAAGAAAGGCTCGAACAGGTGCCGCTGCACGCCCGGGTCCAGCGGCGCCCCGTTGCTCCACACGTGCAGCCGCGCCTGCTCGCCCGCCATCGAGGTCGCGACGACGATCGCGCCCGGCGCCGGGCTGGCGTAGCGCAGCGCGTTGTCCAGGAGGTTCACCAGGATGCGCCGCAGGTGCTCGCCGTCGAAAGCCGACCAGGCGGCCTGCGATTTCAGCTGGATGCGCAGGCGCGGGCCGGCGTGCGTGTGGCGCTCCCATTCGCGGGCGAAGGTCTCCACCGCCTGGTCCAGCTCCAGCCAGTCGGCGGTGGTCTGCTGCACGCGCGCCAGGTTCAGGATCTCTTCCACGATCTGCGACAGGCGCTGCGCGTTCTTGCTGACCAGCGCGCTCAGTTGCTGGTGCGAGCTGTCGGAGAGCTCCTCCGCCAGCAGGCCGTTGGCCTGGGCGATCGCCGCCAGCGGATTGCGGATCTCGTGCGCCACCGCCGCGGTCATGCGGCCCATGGAGGCGAGCTTCTCGGTGCGCAGCCGCGCCTCGGCCTCGCGCAGGTCCTGCAGGAACATCACGCACAGGGCGTCGCCGTCCATGTCCTGCGGCGGCGTCAGGCGCGTGCGCACGCGCACGTGCAGCCGCTCGGCGGGCGCGAGTTCCAGCGCCAGTTCCGCCGTCTGCGCGGTCAGGTCGGCAAAGGTGCGCTGCGCCAGCGCCACCAGCGGGGTCCAGCCGGGCCGCGAGATCAGCGCCAGCGAAGCCGGCGCCTCGCGCGCCTGCCATCCGAGCAGCGAACGGGCGGCGGGATTGGCGGCGTGGATGCGCCAGTCGGCGCCGACCACCAGCACGCCTTCGGTCAGCGTCTCGATCACCACCTCGTTGACGTGCGCCTGCGTGCGGATCGCCGAGCGGCTGCGCCGCGCCAGCGATTCCTCGCGCGCCAGCCGCGCGGCCAGCTGGTTGGCCAGCACGGCGACCGCGAAGTAGCCGCCGCCGGTGAGGCCGGCCTGCAGCAGCGGCTGCGTGTGGTCGGCAAGCTGCAGGGCGGTCAGCCAGCCGTCGATCAGCAGCAGGATGGTGACGCCGGCCGCGGTGCCCAGCGCCAGCAGCGGCGAGCCCAGCACCGAAGCCGTGAGCACGGGCAGCGCATAGAGCGGCGAGTAATTGAGGCCGGCCACCTGCAGGAACTGCAGGGAGGAGAAAGCCACCAGGTCGATGCCGATGGTCGACACCCACTGCGGGTCGAAGGTGCGGCCCGGCAGCGCGGGCTTGGTCAGCAGCCGCACCGCCATCGAGGCGCCGAGGTAGGCGGCGCACAGGCCCAGCTGCCAGCCGTTGACGGAAGCCAGCCCCAGCAGCATCAGGCCGCCCAGCACCACCATCAGCACCAGCGCGATGCCCATGCGGGCCGCCATGAACCCGAGCCACAGGCGGTGGAAGGCGGAGACCTCGGGCGACTCGGCGCGCAGGTGCGCGTCCCAGGAGGAGAACTCGGAGATGGCGAAGGCCACGCTCAGGCACCGCCCTTGATGCGGTGTTCCTGGCTGCAATAGAGCACGCCGTTGGTTCCGGGCACGGCGTCGGGCCGCGGCAGGTGCACGCCGCAGACCGGACAGCGCACCATGTCCTGCGGGCCCGCGGCGGGCGGCGCGGGGGGCGCGGGTGGGCGGGCGCGGGCATTGCGATCGGCCAGCCGGCCGTTGCGCCACAGCAGGTAGGCAACCAGCAGGACGGCCGCCAGCAGCAGGTATTTCATCATCACGCGGCCCGCCGCAGGACGACTTCCAGCACGAAGCGCGAACCGACGTACGCCAGCAGCAGCAGCAGCGAGCCGACGTAGATCGCCTGCACCGCGCGCTTGCCGCGCAGGCCGAAACGCGCGCGTCCCAGCAGCAGCAGCGCGAAGGCGATCCAGGACAGCACCGAGAACACGGTCTTGTGGTCCCAACGCCAGGCGCGGCCGTACAGCACCTCGGAGAAGAAGACGCCGGCCAGCAGCGTCGCCGACAGCAGCACGAAACCGGCGGTGGCAAAGCGGAAGGTCAGGCGCTCCAGCGTCAGCAAGGGCAGGCCCGCCTGCGGTTCCGCGGCATGGCGGATCGTGCGCTCCACCCGCTGCATGAGCCAGGCGTGCACCACGGCGGCCGCGAACAGCCCATAGGAAGCGATGCCCAGCGCCCAATGCAGGGGCAGCCAGGGCGAGGTGCTCACGTGCAAGGGCGTGCCGGGGAAGGCCAGCGCCAGCAGCACCGCGGCGGCGCCGAGGCCGGCCAGGGCCAGCCGGGCCTGCAGTTGCGGGAACAGCTGGCGCTCCACCGTGTAGACGGTCAGCACCAGCCAGGCGGTCACCGAAAGAGCGGGCGCGAAGCCGAAGCGGGGCGTGTCCCCCAGCAGCGACCAGGCCAGGGCGGCGGCGTGCAGGAACCAGGCGGCCACCAGCACGCGCTTGGCCGCCGTATCGCTCAGCCGCGCGGAGCCTGCGGCCGGGACTGCGTAGGCCGCGGCCGCCGCCACGGACAGCGCCAGGCCGGCCGGGGACGCACTGGATAAAATCATGCAGTCAAGTTTAGTCTCCTCGACCGCACGGCCCGCATGGCGTGTGGCGCAACCCCCACTCCCTCCACCCCCCTCATTCATGGCCACCTCCGCCCTCAGCGACAAACTATCCCGGCTCGTGAAGCAGATGCGCGGCCAGGCCCGCATCACCGAGGAGAACGTGCAGGACATGCTGCGCGAAGTGCGCATGGCGCTGCTGGAGGCCGACGTGGCCCTGCCGGTGGTGCGCGACTTCGTGGCGCGCGTCAAGGAAAAGGCGCTGGGCCAGGAGGTGGTCGCCTCGCTCAACCCCGGCCAGGTGCTGGTGAGCATCGTGCATCGCGAGCTGGCCGCCACCATGGGCGAGGGGGTGAGCGACATCAACCTGGCCGCCCAGCCGCCGGCCGTGATCCTGATGGCGGGCCTGCAGGGCGCCGGCAAGACCACCACCACCGCCAAGCTGGCCAAGCACCTGATCGAGAAGCGCAAGAAGAAGGTGCTGACGGTGTCGGGCGACGTCTACCGCCCGGCAGCCATCGAACAGCTGAAGACCGTGACCAAGCAGGCCGGCGCCGAGTGGTTCCCCTCCACGCCCGACCAGAAACCGGTGGACATCGCCCGCGCGGCGATCGACTACGCCCGCAAGCAGTACTTCGACGTGCTGCTGGTCGACACCGCCGGCCGCCTCGCGATCGACGAAGCGCTGATGCGCGAGATCAAGGAACTGCACGCGGTGCTGAACCCGGTGGAGACGCTGTTCGTGGTCGACGCCATGCAGGGCCAGGACGCGGTCAACACCGCCAAGGCCTTCAGGGAAGCGCTGCCGCTCACCGGCATCATCCTGACCAAGCTGGACGGCGACTCGCGCGGCGGCGCGGCGCTGTCGGTGCGGCAGATCACCGGCGCGCCGATCAAGTTCGCCGGCACCAGCGAGAAGATCGACGGCCTGGAAGTGTTCGACGCCGACCGCCATGCCGGCCGCGTGCTGGGCATGGGCGACATCGTGGCGCTGGTGGAGCAGGTGCAGGCCGGCGTCGACATGGAGGCCGCGCAGAAGCTGGCCGCCAAGGTCAAGAGCGGCGAGGGCTTCGACCTGAACGACTTCCTGGCGCAGCTGCAGCAGATGAAGAGCATGGGCGGGCTGCAGAACCTGATGGACAAGATGCCCGCGCAGATGCAGGCCAAGGCCGGCGCCGTCGACATGGACAAGGCGGAAAGGGACATCCGGCGCAAGGAAGGAATCATCTCCAGCATGACCAAGCTGGAGCGCCGCAAGCCCGACATCATCAAGGCCACCCGCAAGCGCCGCATCGCCGCGGGAGCCGGCGTGCAGGTGCAGGAGGTGAACCGGCTGCTCAACGAGTTCGAGCAGATGCAGACCATGATGAAGAAGATGCGCGGCGGCGGGATGATGAAGCTGATGAAACGGCTGGGTGGCAAGGGCGGATTACCCAAGATGCCTTTTTGAGGATCGTTGGCATACTTCCAGGCCATGAACCTGGTCGATTCCTTTGCCGACATCTCCCGCTTCGTCGCGCTGCGGCGCGACATCCACGCCCACCCCGAGCTGGGCTTCCAGGAGCACCGCACCTCGAAGATCGTCGCCGACCTGCTGCGCGAATGGGGCATGGCAGTCCATGAAGGCGTCGCCGGGACCGGCGTCGTCGGGGTGCTGCGCTGCGGCACCGGCCGGCGCACCATCGGCCTGCGCGCCGATCTCGACGCCTTGCCGCTGCAGGAGGAGAACCACTTCCCGCACCGCTCGCGGCACGACGGCCGCATGCATGCCTGCGGCCACGATGGCCACACCACGATGCTGCTGGCCGCGGCCTGGCACCTGGCCCGGTCGCGCGACTTCGACGGCACGGTGAACTTCATCTTCCAGCCGGCCGAGGAGATGGGCAAGGCCGGCGCGCTGAAGATGATCGAGGACGGCCTCTTCGAGCGCTTCCCCTGCGAAGCGGTGTTCGCGCTTCACAACTTCGCCGTCGGCGTCGGCACCTTCGCCACCAACCACGGCGCGCTCATGGCCTCCAGCAATACCTGGAAGGTGACGATCCACGGCCGCGGCACCCATGCCTCGATGCCGCACACCGGCATCGATCCGGTGGCGGCGGTGATCAACCTGGGGCAGCAGCTGCAGTCCCTGGTGCCGCGCGTCATCAACTCCGAGCAGCGTGCCCTGCTGGCAGTGACCCAGATCCAGGGTTCCGGCGCGCCCAACGTGATCCCCGACGAGGCCTGGGTCGGGGGCACGGTGCGCACCTTTTCCACCGACGCCACCGACCGCATCGAAGCGGGCCTGCGCCAGTTGGCCGAAGGCGTGGCGCAGGCGCACGGCTGCCGCGCGGAAGTGATGTTCCGCCGCGCTTCGCCGCCGGTGGTGAACCACGAGCAGGAAGCGCGCTTCGCCGCGCAGGTGATGCGCGAGGTGGTGGGTGACGGACAGGTCGACGAGCAATTCCCGGCCGTGATGGGCGCGGAAGACTTCGCCCACATGCTGCGCGTGCGCCCCGGCTGCTATGCCTTCATCGGCAACGGCGACGGCGGCCACCGCATGCCGGACCACGGGCCCGGTCCTTGCATCATCCACAACACCTCGTTCGATTTCAACGACGAGATCATTCCCATCGGCGCCAGCTACTTCGTGCGGCTGGCGCAGCAATGGCTGGCGCAACCCTGAAGGAGAAGTCCATGAAGATCCGCAATTTCCGCAGCGCCGCCGTAGCGCTGCTGCTCGCCGCCGTCGCGGCCACGCCCGCGCTGGCCCAGCGCGTGATCCACATGGTGGTGCCCTTCGGCCCGGGCGCGGTGCAGGACACGATCGCCCGCACCTTCAACGCGGAGCTGGGCCAGATCCTCGGCGCCACCGTGATCGTGGAGAACCGGCCGGGCGCCGGCGGAACGGTCGGCACCGCGCAGGTCGCCAAGGCCAACGACAACAACACGCTGGTGCTGGCGGCCGCCAGCCACACGCTGGCCGGTCACCTGTACAGCAAGCTGGCCTACGACCCGATCAAGGACTTCACCGGCGTCGCCTACATCGGCAACTCGGGCTACGCCATTGCGGCACCGGGCAACCTGGGCGTGAACAACCTGGCCGAGTACGTGAAGCTGCTGAAGTCGCAGCCGGGCAAGATGAACTACGCGTCCGCGGGCAACGGCAGCGCCACCCACATGGGCATGGCCTACTTCCTGGCCCGGGCCGGCGTGGAAATGCAGCACGTGCCGATGAAGTCCACGGGCGACGCGGTCAACGAAGTGCTGGCCGGGCGGGTGCAGGGCGTGACTTCCTCGCTGATCGGCGTGACCGCCTTCAAGCAGGACCCGCGCATCAAGATCCTCGCCTACACCGGCTCCACGCGCAGCAAGTTCATGCCGGACCTGCCGACCGTTGCCGAAGCCGGCGTGCCGGGCTACAAGTTCGACTCCTGGATCGGGGTGCTGGCGCCTTCGACGATGCCGAAAGCCGAAGTCGAGAAGCTGAATGCCGCGATCAACAAGGCGCTGGCGCTGCCGGCGGTGCAGGAGCGGCTGAACAACCTGGGCGTGGAGGCCGGCACCATGAATGCGGATGCGTTCCAGCAGCTGCTGAAGGCCGACTACGAGCAGGCGGCCGTGCTGGTCAAGGCGTCGGGCGCGCGCATCGAGTAGGCCGTCCAGGCTGGTAACTTTCCCGGCTGGGCCACGCTTTACCCAGCCGATACCAAGTACGCATGCTGGGGGTCAACGCCCGCCGCAGACTGCCGTTGCTGAAACAAAGCCGCAACCGGCTGGAGGCGCCCCACGCATGAAGACCGTTCCCTTTCTGGCCTTTTCCGCCCGTGATCAGGCCGCCGTCCTGCGCCTGCTGCGCAAGGCCGGCGTCGCCCCGGCCGCAGCCTGCGTGTCCCGGCTGGAGTTCTCGGATTCGGTCCAGCCGCTGGAAGCGGATCCGCTGACGCTCGTTTCCACGGCGAACGGCTGCCGCAGCTTCCGCTCGCTCACGGACGACGAGTGGAGCGGCGCCTTCGCGCCGGAGCTGCCCCAGGCCTAGAAAGGCCGAGGCCTAAGCCGCCTCGCGCACGCGCACTTCGGCGCGCAGCGAGTGCGGCAGCGCCTCGGTGATGGTCACGTCGACCATCTGCCCCACCAGGCGCGCGGGCCCGGCGAAGTTGACGATGCGGTTGCACTCGGTGCGGCCCATCAGCTCGCTCTTGTCCTTGCGCGACGGGCCTTCCACCAGGATCTTCTGCACGGTGCCGACGCGGCTCGCGCTGATGCGCTGCACGTTGCGCTCCAGCACGTCCTGCAGGTGCTGCAGGCGCTTCAGTTTCACCTCGTGCGGGGTGTCGTCGTGCAGCGTCGCCGCCGGCGTGCCGGGGCGCGGGCTGAAGATGAAGGAGAAGCTGGCGTCGTAGCCGACGTCGTCCACCAGCTTCATCATCTTCGCGAAGTCCTCTTCGGTCTCGCCCGGGAAGCCGACGATGAAGTCGGTGGACAGCGACAGGCCGGGCCGCACCGCGCGCAGCTTGCGCACCGTGCTCTTGTATTCCATGGCGGTGTAGCCGCGCTTCATGGCCATCAGGATGCGGTCGCTGCCATGCTGCACCGGCAGGTGCAGGTGGTTCACCAGCTGCGGCACCTTGCCGTAGGCCTCGATCAGGCGCTGCGTGAATTCGTTGGGGTGGCTGGTGGTGTAGCGGATGCGCTCGATGCCGGGGATCTCCGCCACGTACTCGAGCAGCAGCGCGAAGTCGGCGATGTCCGCCGTGTCGCCCATCTTCCCGCGGTAGGCGTTGACGTTCTGCCCGAGCAGCGTCACTTCCTTCACGCCCTGGTCGGCGAGGCCGGCCACTTCCACGAGCACGTCGTCGAAGGGGCGCGAGACTTCCTCGCCCCGCGTGTAAGGCACCACGCAGTAGCTGCAGTACTTGGAGCAGCCTTCCATGATGGAGACGAAGGCGGAGGCGCCGTCCACGCGCGCGGGCGGCAGGTGGTCGAACTTCTCGATCTCGGGGAAGCTGATGTCGACCTGCGGCCGCTGCTGCTTCTGGCGCGCGGCCAGCAGCTCGGGCAGGCGGTGCAGCGTCTGCGGGCCGAACACAACGTCGACGTAAGGCGCGCGTTCGATGATGGCCGCGCCTTCCTGGCTGGCGACGCAGCCGCCCACGCCGATCAGCACGCCCTTGGCCTTCAGGTGCTTCACGCGCCCGAGGTCGGAGAAGACCTTCTCCTGCGCCTTCTCGCGCACGGAGCAGGTGTTGAAGAGGATCAGGTCGGCCTGCTCCGGGTCTTGCGTCGGCTCGTAGCCCTCGGCCGCGTTCATCACGTCCGCCATCTTGTCCGAGTCGTACTCGTTCATCTGGCAGCCGAAGGTCTTGATGAAGACCTTGCGCTTGGTTTCGCTCATGGCCGGCTCACTTCAGCAGCAGTGCGCGCGCGGCCCAGATCAGTTCCAGGAACTCGTAGAAGCGCTTGTAGCCTTCGGGGTTGCCGGTGTTCACGCCGCCCAGCTTCGAATACTCGGCCTCGGTCAGCACCCAGACCTCGTGCACCAGGCCCGAGCCGTCGCGGCGGTAGACGGTGTAGACCGTCTTGTTGGCGAGGCCGCCGGTGAGCACCATCATGTTGTTGACGTCGCGGATGCGCGCGCCCGGGGACAGCCGGTCGTCCTTGCCGTCCATGGTGATGATGGGCGGCGTGGCGCTCACGGCCATGATGCCGGGCTTCACGTCCCGGGGGGCTTCGCGCACGATGCCCTGGGCCGTGGCGGCAAAGGCGACGGTTGCGAAAGAGAGGCCCGCGAGGGCGAGTCGGATCCAGCGGTTCATGGTAGAGCCAGAGGCTGAGGGGAAAGACAAGGGCACTGTGCGGGACGGCACCCGGGGTGTCAACGCAGGCGTTGCGCCGGCGCGAATGGGGGATTATCGCAAAGCGCCGCGGCGGGCGGCCCGTGCGGGGTTTTCAGCGGGCGAGCTGCAGCACGCGATGCAAGGGCCTGAATTTTTCCACCCCTACCGCTTCCAGGATCCGCGGCGCCAGGTCGACCAGCGCGTCGAAGCTCGGGGCCGCTTCCACGGCGAGGTTGAGGCGGAAGCCGCGCAGGCCCAGTTCGCCGGTGAGGCGCACCGCGATCGGATAGGCCGCGGCGTAGAGCTCCTGCGCGCTGCGCTGGGGGCCCGGCTCGTTGGCCGCCTCCTGCACCAGTTGCAACTCGCGCAGCTGCGCGATGTCCTCCGGCGCGGCCTCGGTCGCCTGGCGGATGTCGTCCACGCTGCGCTTGCCGTCGACCAGGATCAAGGCGGCGCGCTGGCGCAGGCTGAGCGCAACCGAGCGGTCCTTCAGGGCCTGCTGCCCGGCGGTGGTCTTGGCGAGGATCATGGAAGCCAGTCTGCCGTCCACCTCGGCCGCAGTGAACGCGGGAAATCCCGTTCAGCCGGCTGCTTAAGGAAGACGCCGATGCCGGTTGCCGCTGCGGCCCCTAGGATGATGCGATGCGCGGCGTGTTGCCAGCCCTGTCGGCGGCGCTGTTCCTGGCCGGATGCGTCAGCACGCCCGTGCCGCTTCCGGCGGATTGCCGCGGCACGCTGCCGGTGGTGGTGGCGCTCGGCGCGCGGCCCGACGCGGCCTTGCTGGCCGCGGCGACCGCGCCGCCGGGCCAAGGGAGGTTGTGTGGCGGCCGCACCTTCGTCGTGCTGGAGCCGCTCACCGTCTACCGGCTGGCCGATTCCACGCGGCCGTCCAGCGAGTTCGGCGCGTGGTGGTCCCTGGAGCGCCCCGTCGAAACGCGCGAGCAATACCGGCGCAAGTACGCGATCTGCGAAGGCTGGAGCGCACTCGACCGCCTGGTCACCTGCTCCGTGCAGCCCGGCACGCCCCTGGTCCTGGGTCCGGGACAAAGCGTGGCGGCCTGCCCGCCACCCCAGCAGGCGGGCCTGCCGCAGACGGAAGCGATCCAGGTGTTCCTGCCGGGAGACGAAAAGCGATTCCTCGCATGCAGCAGCACATCCTGGCCCTAGCCTCGTTGGAGGATGCGGCTGCGCGGTGCGCGTCCTAGCCTGTCTGCAGACACGGAGGGCCTGCCCATGAAGCAGCTACGCAAGACCACCCTGGCGGCAGCCGGCCTGCTCGCCGCCGCCCAGGCCGGCGCCTGGAACGCCGCCGGCCACCGCGCCGTGGGGACGATTGCCGACCGCCTGATCGCGGGTACGCCCGCGGCCATCGAAGTGCGCAAGATCCTCGGCAGCAACCTGCGCACGGCCGCCGTGTGGGCGGACTGCGCCAAGGGCGTCAGCACCACCACCTTCCAGTACCAGGGCGCCGGCGCCTTCCCCGAATGCGCGATCTACGAGAACCCGGCCAGCCAGAAGCAGATGGAGGCCTTCGTGCGGCGCAATCACGCCAACTGCACGTCACCGCACAACACCGAGTCCTGCCACAAGCAGTACCACTACACCGACGTGGCCATCCAGCGCAGCGAATACCGCGCGGGCTACGTCGGCACCAGCGAGCAGGACCTGGTGGCGGCCATCAATGCGGCGCTGGCCGTGCTGCAGGACCGCGCCCCCGCGCCGCCCTTCCACATCGCCGGCAAGCGCGAGGCCTTGCGGCTGCTGGCGCACTACGTCGGCGACATCCACCAGCCGCTGCACGTGGCCGCGGTCTATGTCGACCGGCAGGGCAAGGTCGTCGATCCCGACGAAGGCAGCTTCGACCCGCGCAGCGAGACGCACGGCGGCAACGACCTGCTGCTGCAGGTGGTGCAGGGCGGCGTGCCCAAGACCATCAAGATGCACGGCGACTGGGACAACGTCCACGGCGCGGTGCCGTGGGACCAGCCGCCGGCGGCGGTACTCAAGCAGGCGCGGGCGGTGGCGAAGACGACCGGCGACCTGTCGACCTGGTCCACGGCCTGGGCCACCGAGAGCTTGCGGCTGGGTGCCAAGGCCTATGCCGGGCTACAGTACGCGCCCGAAAGCCCGGCCCACCAGCACGCGACGACCTTGCCAGCGGGTTACGCCGACGAGGTCCGCACGCCGGCGCAGCGGGAGCAGGTGGTGAAGGCGGGGGCGCGGCTGGCGCAGCTGGTGCGGGCGCTGTGGCCCTGATTCAGGAGGACGCAGGCGCCGGCGTCTTTCCCGGCACCACCTCGCCCTGGTAGCGGGGAAGTCGGATCGTGAACACGCAGCCCTGACCGGGCAGGTCGCGCACGGTCAGGGTGCCGCCGACGGCTTCCACGTTCTGCCGCGCGATGGAAAGTCCGAGCCCGAGCCCGCTCTTGTCGCCATGCCGGCGCACGAACGGCGTGAACATCACTTCCGCCACGCCCGGCGGCAGGCCGCCGCAGCGGTCCTCGACGTCGATCGACACCATGCCGTCGCCGCTCGCGTGGGCGTTCAGCAGGACCTCGGTGCCGGGGCGCGTGAACTTGAAGGCGTTCTGCGCGAGGTTCATCACCGCGCCCAGCAGCAGCTGGCGGTCGCCCTTGATCTCGATGTCCGGGTCGATGGTGTTGCGCACGACGAAGGAGCAGCCGCGCGCATTCGCATCGAGCAGGGCCGCGCTGCCGGCATCCGCGAGGAAGGAGGCCAGCGAGAAGACCTCCTTGTCGTCCGACAGTGCGGCGGCGACACGCACTTCGTCCAGCGCATGCTTCACCAGCGAAGTCAGCGCGACCAGGCTGCGGCGCAAGACGCCACCGGTCGCACCGGCGATCGGCAGCTTGCCGGTTTCCAGCGCCGTGAGCGCCAGCGTGGCGGTATGCAGGGAGTTGCGCAGTTCGTGCAGCAGGAATCCGTGCCGCTCGTTGGCTTCCTCCGAGAAGCGGCGCGCCGTGGCCACGTCGCGCAAGGTGCTGAACTCCGTGACGGCTTCGGCGATGGCGTTGTCCAGGCAGCGGTTCAGCGTCCGGAATTCGTCCACGAGGAACGGCGCATCACGCTCGACGGCCATGTCGCTGATGGCCTGGCACAGGTCGCCATAGCCGTGCACGACTTCGTCGACGGAGTAGCCGAGTTCCAGCAGTTGCTTGCCGTGCGCGGTGGCGCTCAAGCCCATTTCCGACACGGCGCTCGTGGAGCCGCCGCCGGACGCCCCCGAGATCCGCAGGCTCTCGCCGCGCTCGCCTTCGGATTCCGCCTGGAGCGTGCGCGTGAGCTGCTCCAGGAAAAGCGGAATGCCGTTCTTCAATTGCTCGGGCGTGGCGGCGCGTGGGGGCCGGAGAGCGACCTTCGCCTTGCAGCGCTCGATGAGCTCCGCTCGGTTGTTGATCAGGAATTCGTGCATGGCCCAACCTTGCCTCCAGCCAAGCTGGCGGCGTGAACCTAGTGTGCGCTTCTTTTGCCGGGCCGGAAGGAAAAAACCCGCACCAGCTCGAGCTGGTGCGGGTTTTCGGGGGTCTGGTGGCGCTTCAGGGATTCGAACCCCGGACCTGCGGATTATGATTCCGTCGCTCTAACCGGCTGAGCTAAAGCGCCAAGCCCTCCATTGTAGCAAAGCTCCACGACCCTAGCGCAAGTCGGCCTTGGCCAGCTCTTCGGTGACCAGCCGGACGATCAGCCGGTCCAGGGTGTCCACCGAATAGTTCTGCACGTCGTGCGTCGTCTCCCGGCCGGGGCCGCCGCCCGGGTTGCGGGCGTCCTGGTAGGTCAGGAAGACGAATTTGCCGCCGGTGTACTGGGCGATCTGGCGCTGGATGTACTCGCCCTGCTTGTCCAGCCCGCTGGCACCGACGCCGAAGACCTTGATGCCCTTGCCGAGCGCGGCGGCCATGGCCTCGTCGTAATACGGGCCGCCGTAGTCCAGGTGCGGCGGCGCATCGGCCAGTAGCACGACCAGCCGGGTCGCGCCGTCGCCGCGCCAGCTGAGCTGGTGCACGGTCTCGTGCAGGCCTTCATTCATGGATTCCGGATAGTCGCCACCCCCGCCCGCCTGCAGCGGCTCGAGCGCATCGCGCAGGAAGCCGGACACGTCGTTGGTGAAGTCGTGGCTGCGCAGCAGGAAGGCGTCGCCGCGGTCGCGATAGGCCACCAGGCCGAGGCAGATGTCGGGGCGGCTGGGCAGGCGCGCGACCTCGGCGGTGATGGTGCGCAGCGTCGCCTTCAGCTTGTCGATCTCGTCGCCCATGGAGCCGGTGGCATCGACCAGGAAGACCAGGTCGAGGCGGGCGCGGGCGCGGGCAGCGCGCGTGTCGAGCACCACTTCCACCGCGCTCTTCTGGCCGCGCGTGAGGCGGGCCGAGGCCAGGCGGCCGTCCTTGCGCGCCAGCACCTCGTACTGCTGCGAGCGCGCCGGGTCGAAGGCATCGGGATGCAGCCAGGCACGGCCGCCGGCATCGGTGCGCGCCCACAAGGCGTAGCCGCTGGCCGCCTGCACCGCCACCTCCGCGTCACCCGCGGGACGGCCACGCGCGTCCTTCACTTCCAGCAGGTAGCGCTCGCGCACGTCGACCGGCCGGTGCTGCACGCGGGTGCGGTCGCGGAAAGCCAGGTAGGACGCGAAGTCGGCGTTGTCGTCGACCACGCCGGCGGTCACGACGGCCTGCGGCGCGAACTGCGGCTGCATCGGCCGCCCGTCGTCGGGGACGAACTCCGGCTGCACCGGGCGCGGCGCTGCGGCCGGGGCGGGCGGCGGTGCGGGCAGCGCGCGGGCGGCGGCTGCGGGTGCGGCCTCGCTGCGCGGGCGTGCGGCATCGGCGAAGCGCGATTCCGCGGCGCCGCGGGCATCGGGCGCGGCCTTGGCGAGTTCCTCGCGCCGCGCGGATTGGCCGCCCTCCGCGCGGCCCGGCACCTCCCGCGTGGTAACCGGCCGGGCGCAATCGAGCGCCGACGGCGCCTGGAAGTTCGGCGCATTGCGCGGCGGTACGGGGATGGGCGGGAAGATCGCCGGCACGGGCTGCGGCTTCGGTTCGGGCCACATCGGCGGATGGGCGCTCGCGCTGGCCGACACCAGCAGCAGTTCGAGGCAAAGCAGCGCGGTCGCGCGGCGGCGGACGGGGGAGGTCTTCATGGCCACTCCAGGGTTGGACATGGCGGTTGAACGGCGCAGCCGCGCGGGCGGGGTCATTGATTTCGCCCGGGTTTAACCCCGATGCCGCGCGGCCCCCGTAGAACGTGATGTGAGAATCCCCTCATGCCCGACAGCCGCAGCGACATGCCGGACGAACAACTGATGCTGGCCTATGCCCGGGGCGACGCCGCGGCTTTCGACCAGCTCTATGCCCGCCACGAAGCAGGCCTGTACCGCTTCGTGCGGCGCCTGCTGGGCGCGGGCCTTTCCGCCCAGGCCGACGAAGTCTTCCAGGACGCCTGGCTGCGCATCGTCTCCGCCCGCGCGAGCTTCCAGCCGCAGGGCGCCGCGTGGCGCACCTGGGCCTTCACGATCGCGCACAACGCCGCGATGGATCGCCTGCGCGTTGCCGGCCGCGAAGTCGCGGTGCACCCGGAGGACGATGGAGAGGGCGATGCGCCGCTGGACTGGCTGGCCGCGCAGGCCGGAAGGCTCTCGCCCTCCAGCGAGGACCTTGCCTTCTGGCGCGCGGCCGGCGCCCAACTGCTGCACTGCCTCGACGCGTTGCCCGACGCGCAGCGCGCCGCCTTCCTGCTGCACCACGAGGACGGCGCCAGCGTCGAAGACCTGGCGCAGCGGCTCGCGCTGCCCTTCGAGACGGCCAAGAGCCGCCTGCGCTACGCGCTGAAGAAGCTGCGCGGCTGCATGGGCGCTTACCTGGACGTGCTGGAGCCCGCGCGATGACCGAACTGCGCGACGCGCGCCTGCGGCAGGCGCTGGACCAGGCGCCCGACGCGGGCCTGCAGCCACCCGCGCGCGTGCGGGTTGCGATCCGCGGCGCGGCGCACCAGGCGGTGCAGCCTGCGTGGCGGCGCTGGTGGACCGCGGCGGGAAGCTCGCGTTCGCCATCGGGACTGGCGGCATTGGCCAGCGTGCTGGTGGCCACGCTGGTGGTGGTGATCTGGCAGGGGCAGGAGGTGCCGGGGGCACGGGAGCACGCGCGCGTGGCGGCTCGACCGGCGCCGGTCGCGCCCGCACCTGCACCTGCACCTGCACCTGCACCTGCACCTGCACCCGCGGCGGCGCCGGCGCCGCCGCCGGCTCCCGCCGTGACGCCCGCACCGGCGCCGGCGCCCCAAGTCGCAGCTGCGCCCGCACGCCGCGCAACCCCGCCGCAGCCCAAGGCGGAGGCGGCCGCGCCTCCCGCCGCGGATGCCGCGCGCGCGCGCGAAAGCAGCGAGAGCCGCGCGCGGGAAGATGCCGCGGCCGGGTCCGCGGCACGCCAGGAACTCGCGAAGGCAGCACCGCCACCCCCACCGCCTGTCGCCGCCCCAGCGCCGCCTCCGCCGCCAGCTGCCGCCGCGCCGGCGATGACTTCACGCTTCGCAGCCGCGCCCAATCCGGCCTGGACCCAGGTGCGCATCAGCAGCGCGGATCGCAGCGTGCTGGTGCCGCGCGCGCAGGCCGAAGGCTTGCCGGCCTTGATCGCGCGCATCCTCTCGGCGCCGCGGGAACCCGCGGCGCTGGCGGTGGGAACGCTGCGGCTGGAGCTCGACGCGCAAGGGGTGCTGGAGTGGACCGAAGACGGGTGGCGCCTGCTGCCCCAGGGCGACGCGCAACGCGCGCAGTTGCTGCGCGCGGACGAAGCGACGGCGGCGGCGCTGCGCGCCGAAGCGGAGAGGCTGTTGAATCGATAGGCAGCGAACGGTGGGGTCGTTGCCGCGAACCCACCCTACTTGTTCTGGAACTGCGGCTTGCGCTTGTTCAGGAAGGCATCCATGCCTTCCTTCTGGTCCGCCGTCGCGAACATGGAGTGGAACAGCCGGCGCTCGAACATCACGCCGTCGGACAGGCCGCTCTCGAAGGCGCGGTTCACCGCCTCCTTGCAGGCCAGCACCGCCAGCTGGCCCTGCTCGCAGATCAGGAGCGCGGCGCCCAGCGTTTCTTCCATCAGCTTGGACAGCGGCACCACGCGGCTGACCAGGCCGGAGCGCTCCGCTTCGGTGGCGTCCATCATGCGGCCGGTGAGGGCCATGTCCATCGCCTTGCTCTTGCCCACCGCGCGCGGCAGCCGCTGCGTGCCGCCGGCGCCGGGAATGATGCCGATCTTGATTTCGGGCTGGCCGAACTTCGCGTTGTCGGCGGCGATGATGAAGTCGCACATCATGGCCAGCTCGCAGCCGCCGCCGAGGGCGAAGCCCGCCACCGCGGCGATCACGGGCTTGCGCACGCTGCGGATCGTTTCCCAGTTGCGCGTGATGAAGTCGCGGCCGTAGACATCGGCGTACGCGTACTTCGCCATCGCCTTGATGTCGGCGCCGGCGGCAAAGGCCTTCTCGCTGCCGGTGACGACGATGCAGCCGATGGCGGGATCGGCGTCGAAGGCTTGCAGCGCCTGGCCGAGCTCATCCATCAGTCCATCGTTGAGGGCGTTCAATTGCTGCGGGCGGTTCAGCGTGACCACGCCGACCTTGCCGGCCTCGGTGTGCACGGTGATGAATTCGTGGCTCATGGCATCTCCTTTGCGGCGACTATAACCAAGGCAACCAAGGGAAATTGCCGGGCAGGCCGCGCGGCCCCGATGCTAGATTCCACGCCATGACCGAAGCCACCGTCCTCCACGAGAAGCGCGGCGCCGTCGCGCTCGTCACCCTGAACCGGCCGCAGGCCCTCAACAGCTTCACGCGCCAGATGCACCACGACCTGTGGGCCGTGCTGGACGAGATCAACGGCGACAAGGCCGTGCGCGTGGCCGTCATCACCGGCGCGGGCCGCGGCTTCTGCGCCGGCGCCGACCTCGCCGAATTCGATTTCGCCCCCGGCCCCGGCCTGGTGGAGCGCGCCAATCCCGGTCCCATCATCGACCAGGCCTTCAATCCGACCGTGCGCAAGCTGATGGCGCTGCGCGTGCCGACCATTGCGGCCGTGAACGGCGTGGCCGCGGGCGCGGGCGCATCGCTCGCCATGACCTGCGACCTCGCCGTGGCAGCCAGCAGCGCCAGCTTCATCCAGGCCTTCAGCAAGATCGGCCTGATCCCCGACGCCGGCGGCTCGTGGTTCCTGATCAAGAAGCTGGGGCTCGCGCGTGCCATGGGCTGCGCGATGCTGGGCGACAAGTTGAGCGCCAAGGAGGCGAAGGAGTGGGGAATGATCTGGGACGTGGCGCCCGAGGGCGAAGATTGCGTCGCCGCCGCGATGAAGCTGGCGGAGCGCCTCGCCACCATGCCGACGAAGGCGCTGACCGAAACGCGGCACCTGCTGCGCGCCGCCGCCTCCAACGACCTCGACAAGCAGCTGGACCTGGAGCGCGACACGCAGTCCGGGCTGGGCAAGACGCACGACTACATCGAAGGCGTGACGGCCTTCCTGCAGAAGCGCCCCGCGCAGTTCAAGGGCGAGTGAGCATGGATGCGCGAGATCTCGCCGCACGCGTCGGCCAGGCGATGTACGCCGTCGACGCGGCGGTCAAGGACTTCATGCAGATCGAGCTGCTGGCCTGCGAGCCGGGGCGCGCGGTGCTGCGCATGGCGGTGCGCGAGCCCATGCTGAACGGGCACAAGATCTGCCACGGCGGTTTCATCTTCACGCTGGCCGATTCCACCTTCGCCTATGCCTGCAACAGCCACAACAAGGTGACGGTGGCGGCCGGCGCCAGCATCGAGTTCCTCAAGCCGGCGCATGCGGGCGACGTGCTCACCTGCGAAGGCATCGAGCAGGTGCTGCAGGGCCGGCACGGCATCTACGACATGAAGGTCACCAACCAGCGCGGCGAGACGGTGGCCCTGTTCCGCGGCAAGAGCGCCAGCATCCAGGGCAGCATCGTCGCCGGGGAGGGCTCGGCATGAAGGCATTTCCGCTCGAACCCATCGAGAAGGCAAGCGTCGACGAGCTGCGCGCGCTGCAACTCAAGCGCCTGAAGGCGACGCTGCGCCATGCCTACGACAACTCGCCGGTGTACCGCGCCAAGTTCGATGCGGCCGGCGTGCGGCCGGAGGATTGCACGAGCCTGGCCGACCTGCGCAAGTTTCCCTTCACCGGCAAGTCGGACCTGCGCGGCGCCTATCCCTTCGGCATGTTCGCGGTGCCGCGCCAGCAGTGCGTGCGCATCCACGCCTCCAGCGGCACCACCGGCAAGCCGACGGTCGTGGGCTACACGAAGAACGACATCGAGACCTGGTCCGGCGTGATGGCGCGCAGCATCCGCGCCGCCGGCGCGCGGCCGGGCGACATGGTGCACGTGAGCTACGGCTACGGCCTCTTCACCGGCGGCCTCGGCGCGCACTACGGCGCCGAGAAGCTGGGCCTCACCGTCGTGCCCTTCGGCGGCGGCCAGACCGAGCGCCAGGTGCAGCTGATCACCGACTTCCGGCCCGACATCATCATGGTCACGCCCAGCTACATGCTGGCCATTGCCGACGAATTCGAGCGCCAGGGCCTGGACCCGCGCGAAAGCAGCCTGCGCCTGGGCATCTTCGGCGCCGAACCCTGGACCAACGACATGCGCGCCAACATCGAGCAGCGCATGGGCATCGACGCGGTCGACATCTACGGCCTGTCGGAAGTGATGGGCCCGGGCGTCGCCAACGAATGCGTGGAGACCAAGGACGGCCCGACCATCTGGGAGGACCACTTCTATCCGGAGATCGTCGATCCCGAAACCGGCGAGCCGCTGCCGGACGGCGAGCTGGGCGAGCTGGTCTTCACCAGCCTGACCAAGGAGGCGCTGCCGATCATCCGCTACCGCACGCGCGACCTCACGCGCCTCCTGCCCGGCACGGCACGCACCATGCGCCGCATGGAGAAGATCACGGGACGCAGCGACGACATGATGATCGTCCGCGGCGTCAACGTGTTCCCGACGCAGATCGAGGAGCTGATCCTGAAGCAGGCCGCGCTGGCGCCGCACTACCAGTGCATCCTCACGCGCGAAGGGCCGCTCGATGCCTTGACCGTCTGCGTGGAGGCGGGCCAGGGCCTGCACCACGAAGGCAGCGACGTCCTCGCCGCGGCTGACCGGCTAGCGCACGAAATCAAGGCCTACATCGGAACCAGCGCGCGCATCGAGCTGCGACCGAGTGGCGGCATCGAGCGCAGCCTGGGCAAGGCGAAGCGGGTCATCGACCAGCGTTGAGCCCGCGCGGCTCGGGAGGGGAAGCATGGGCCTGGAAGAGTTCCTGAAGACGGGCTGGGCGGAGCATGGCGACAGTCCCGAGGACGTCGCGGAACTGCTGGCCGCCTCCACCCACCTGGTCACGGCCGCCGACCAGGTCGCGCCCTACGCGCAACTGGTGACCCACGTCTACGGCGAGCACCTCGCGCAGTGGGAGAGCGGCGCCGAGATCCTCGAGTCGCTGCGGCAGCTCGGCGTCGTCCACGTCGCGGCCGGCACGCGCTCCGTCGCCGTGGGCATCGCGGCGCTGCGCTACGGCGCCGGCGATCCGACGGCGATCGACACCTTGTCCACGGACGACGCCGTGTCCGCGCTTGCCACCGCTGCCTCCGCACTCGCGGGGCGCGGCGAGTTCGCACGCGCCGTCGACAGCTACACCATGGCACTGCGCACGGCGCGCTCCAGCACCGCACTGGCGGCTCCAGCCATCCGTTCGCTGGCCGTCGGCGGCAACAACCTCGCCGCCGCCCTCGAAGAAAAGAGCGGGCGCAGCGACTACGAAACGCAGGGCATGCTGACGGCCGCCGAAGGCGGCCTGCAGTACTGGAAGCTGGCCGGCACCTGGCTGGAAGAGGAAAGGGCGGAATACCGCCTGGCCCGCAGCCGCCTGCAAGCCGGCCAGGCCGCTGCCGCGGTGCAGTCGGCCGAGCGCTGCGTGCGCGTGTGCAAGCGCAATGGCGCGCCGCCCTTCGAGCTCTTCTTCGGCCATGCGGTGCTGGCGCTGGCGCACCGCGCGGCCGGCGACGCCGAGGCCTTCGACACGCAGCGCCGCGAGGCGCTGGCTTGCTACGGCCAGGTGCCCGAGGACGAGCGCAAGTGGTGCGAGTCCGACCGCAAGGAGCTGGGCTAGGACGCAGCCTACTGTTCGATCTTCTCGACGATCAGGTCGAGGTAGTCGACATCTCCCATCCGCACCTGGATGCGCACCGGCAGGTACTGCAGGCTGGGCGCGAACCACATCTCCGCGTAGATGTTGCCGCGCGCATTGGCGATGGGCCGGGGCTTGAGGTGGAAGGCTTCCACCGCGCCGAGCTTGGGCGTGCGCAGGATTTCTTTCTCCACGACGTCGTAGGTCCAGTGGTCCACCGCGCCCGGCCGGCCCAGGGGCAAGGTGATGACGCGGCCGACTTCGAGCACGTCGCGGCCGGTCGCGAAGCGATGCGCCAGGTCGACGAACTGGCTGACGGTGTCCTGCATGCCCGGGGGGCGCGGGGTCGTCTTGCCGTTGTCCAGCGTCACGAACTCGTCGCCGAACTTCGCGGCGCGGCGCTTGCCGGGCCGGTACTCCTCGTAGGCGCGCGGCATCAGGCCGCCGGGCGTCACCTCGCCCTGGCTGGTCATCGTCTGTTTCGCGAGGAACTTCACCTCGACGTCGAGCCGCACCTGGTAGCGGTCTTCATTGCGCTGCCACTGCACCTGCGCATCGCCGTACAAGGGGCCGCCGCGGAACTCGCCGCCCAGCTGATACGACAGGCGCGTGTCGGCGGGCCAGGTGGCGCCGGCCACCGCGGCCGCGGAGGAAGCCGGCGCGCTCGCCGGCACCGCGGCCGCCGAGGCGGCAGCTTGCGGCGCCAGGGCGGGCATTTCCACGTCGGTCAGGCCCGGTTCGTAAGGCGGGGGCTCGGGCAGCGCTTCGGCCACCTGCGGCGGCGGCTCCGGCGCCGGGTCCGGCTTTGCCACTTCCTTGGGTTCGGAGGCCTTGGGCCGCGGCTTGATGGCGACGGTGGGGCGCGGCTTCGGCTTGGGAGCGGGCGGCGGAACGGCCTCCGCCACCACGGGCGGCGGTTCGGCCGGCTGCAGCAGCCGCGTGTACATCGGCGGCGCCATGGCTTCCAGCAGCGACAGGCCTTCGCGCCGGCGCGCGACCCATTCGAGCCCGACCAGGTGCAGGACGAGTACGAGCCCCAGCAGCAGCCAGAGCGTCAGTTTTGCGGGCCGAGCCACGATTGCGCACGCGCGGCGTCGCGCATCACCAGCCGCCAGGTCGTCACGCCGGCCGGCAGGTTGAGTTCCAGCCGCAGCAGGCGGCGGTCGCGCGCGACGATGGCGGTCACCTTGCGATGGCTGCCCGCATAGAGCAGCAGGTCGTCGAGCTTGGCCAGGCGCCAGGCGACGCCGGCCACTTCCACGCCGACGAATTCGTCGTTCGCCGCCAGGCCGGCCTGTTCGGCCGCGCCGCCGCGCAGCACGTTCTTCAGCACGATGCCGCTGGTTTCGGTGACGCGCACGCCCAGCCGCTGCTGCAGCTGCGACGGTTCCTCCATCACGGCCACGCCCTGCTGCTCCAGCAGTTCCTTCATCGGCAGCTCGCGCACGCCGTGGACCCAGCTGGCCAGCTCGCGGTGGTAGCCGCGCCCGCCCAGTTCCTTGAGCACCGCGGCGAAATCGGCTTCCGCCATGGGGCCGGCCTTGCAGCGCGTCCAGAGCGCGCGCATCACCTGGTCGAGGTTGGCCTGGCCTTCGGCGCGCAGCGTGAGGTCGAAGCACAGGGCGACCAGCGCGCCCTTGGTGTAGTAGCTGACGGTGGCGTTGGCCGTGTTCTCGTCCTGCCGGTAGTACTTGACCCAGGCGTCGAAGCTGGCCTGCGCCACCGACTGCACTTCACGGCCCGGCGTCTGCAGCACCTGGTTGGCCGTCTTGGTCAGCAGCTTCAGGTAGGTCGCTTCGTCGATCAGGCCGGCGCGCTTGAGCAGCAGGTCGTCGTAGTAGCTGGTGAAGCCTTCGAAGAACCACAGCAGCTGCGTGTAGTTCTCGCGCGTGTAGTCGTACTGCGCGAACTCGGCCGGCCGCAGGCGCTTGACGTTCCAGGTGTGGAAGTACTCGTGGCTGATCAGGCCCAGCAGCGTGACGTAGCCCTCGCTCATGCGGGTCTCGCCGGCACGCGGCAGGTCGCGGCGCGAGGCGATCAGCGCCGTCGAATTGCGGTGCTCCAGGCCGCCGTAGCCGTCGTCCACCACGTTCAGCAGGAACAGGTAGCTCTTGAAGGGCGGGCGCTTGCGGTCGTGCCAGAAGCGGATCTGCGCCTCGCAGATCTTCTGCATGTCGCCCACCATCCGCTCGCCGTCGAAGGAGGCGGCGGCTCCCGCCACGACTACGCGGTGCGGCACGCCGCCCGCGCGGAACTCGGCGCTGAAGAACGGCCCCATCTCCACCGGGCAGTCGGCGAGCTCGTCGTAGTCGGCGGCCGCGTAGGTGCCGAAGCCGCGCTTGCCGGTCTTCAGCGGCTCCAGGCCGGTCGCCGCTTCCCAGTGCGGAAAGGCGCGCGGCGCGACGAGCTCCAGCTCGTGCGCTTCCTGCGCCTGGCCGTGCACGCGCAGGCACAGGCTGGTGGCGTTGAAGAAGCCGCGCTGGCTGTCCAGCCAGGCCGCGCGCACCGAGTTGTCGAAGGCGTAGACTTCGTAGACCAGCACCAGCGGGCTGGAAGGCACGCACTCGACCTGCCAGGTGGCCTTGTCCAGCTGCTGCACCGCCACCGCCTTGCCGTCCTGGCGCGCGCTCAGCTTCAGCAGGTGGCGCGCGAACTCGCGCACCAGGTAGCTGCCCGGGATCCACGCCGGCAGCGCGACCTTCTGCGCGGCCTGCGGCTGCGTGATGGTCAGCGTGACGTGGAACAGGTGCGCGGCGGGATCGGCCGCTTCGATCCGGTAGTGCGGCCCGGCGGCGGGACGCACGCTCACTTGCTCGCCAGCAGCTTCTCGAGGTCGGCCGCGCCGATGGCGCCGGGGACCCGCGTGCCGTCCGCGAAGATCAGGGTCGGCGTGCCGGTGATCTTGTGCTTGGCGCCCAGTTCCCGGTTGCGCGTCAGCGCGGTCACGTCGCAGTCGGCGTCGGCCTTGGGCGGCGGCGTGTTGCGCACCATCCAGTCCTGCCAGGTCTTGGCCTTGTCCTTGGCGCACCAGTGGGCCTTGGACTTCTCGACCGAGTCCGGCCCGAGGATGGGGTACAGGTACATGTAGACGGTGACGTTGTCGACCTTCTGCAGGTCCTGCTCGAAGCGCTTGCAGTAGCCGCAGTTCGGGTCCTCGAAGACCGCGATCTTGCGCTTGCCGTTGCCGCGCACGATGGTGAAGGCGTCCTTCACCGGCAGCGCGTCGAAGTTCACGGCCAGCAGCTTGTCCTGGCGCTCCTCGGTCAGGTTCTTCTTCGAGCGCGTGTCGATGATCTGGCCGTTAACCAGGTAATTGCCTTCGACGTCCGAGTAGAACAGCTCGGTGCCGACGCGCACTTCGTAGAGGCCCGCGATGGGCGATGCGCGCACTTCGTCGATCTTGCCGATGCTGGGCAGGCGCTGCTCCAGGTTCTTGCGCAGCGCGCTTTCCTGCGCCGCGGCGCTCGCCTTGGTCGGCGACTGTGCCTGCGCATGCAGCGCGCCTGCCACCAGGCCGGCGGCCAGCAGGGCCATCGCGATGGCGCCCTTGATCGATTTCATGGTCTTCCCGTTCTCAACAAATTCGATGCGCCGCCCATGGCCTGCCGCACCGCCCAATGCTTCAGCGGCCCGCTGCGGTCGAAACCGCGCATGCCCCAGTTGCGCAGCAGGCTGAAGGCTTCCGCCGGCTGCGCGAACAGCTGCTGCAATCCATCCGTCGTCCAGCCTAACGCCAGCACGTCGCCCTTGCGAGCGCGCTCGTAGCGCCGCAGCAGCCGCGTGTCGCCCAGCTCGCGCCAGTACTCGCGCTCGTGCAGCACCTGCGCCAGCAGCGCGGCGTCCGCCAGCCCCAGGTTCAGGCCCTGGCCGGCCAGCGGATGCACGTTGTGCGCCGCATCGCCGGCCAGCACCCAGCCCGGGCCGCACCAGCGGTCGGCCAGCGCCCGCTGCAGCGGCCAGGCGGCGCGTTCCGAGGAAAGCGTCAGCTTGCCGACCGCGTCGCCGGTGATCACCTGCAGCCGCGCTTCGAATTCCGCCGCCGGCAAAGCCAGTAGCTCGTCGGCACGCGGCTCCTGGACAGACCAGACCAGCGCCACCGAGTTCCCTTGCGCACCGCCCAGGGGCAGCAAAGCCGTGACATCGCCGTCCGTGAACCACTGGCGGGCCACCTGGCCATGCGGTTTTTCACAGTCCAGCCGCGCCGCGATGGCGCGCTGCGGGTACGAGGTGACCTGGAAATCGACGCCGAACTCGGCCCGGGTGGCGCTGGCGCGGCCTTCGCAGACCACCGTCAGGGCCGCGGGCCGCGCTTCGGACAGCACTTCCACCTGCGGCTGGTAGCGCACGGCCTCGGCCAGTCGCGCCAGCAGCGGCTCCACTTCGACGATCCAGGCCAGGGCCGGTGCACTCTCGGCCGCCGCATCGAACTGCACCCGGCCGCCTTCGTCGCCGCGCACGTCCATGGCCCGCACCGGGGTGGCATGCTGTTCGTCCGGCCAGGCGCGCAGGCGCAGCAGCAGTTCGCGCGAAGCGGCGTTCAGCGCATAGGCCCGCACGTCGCTCTGCGCGCCGGAGCGGGGCACGGGCGCCTCCACGAGTCCCACGCGCAGGCGGTCGCGCGCCAGCAGCAGGGCCAGCGTGCGGCCGACGATACCGGCGCCGCGGATACAGACATCGAGGGGGGCGGGCATGGATGGGGATTGTAGGAGCCGGGGCACAATCGGTGCTGGCTTCCCCCCAGACATCCCTCCGCATGAGCACCCCCGCCCCCGAGGTCAGCGCCCGCATCGCGCGCCTGTTCGTCTATCCCGTGAAATCCTGCGCCGGCGTGGAACTGCGCGAGGCCCTGCTCACCGACACCGGATTCGATCTCGACCGCGCCTGGATGGTGGTCGATGCCGCAGGCGAATTCGTCACCCAGCGCGAGCTGCCGCGCATGGCGCTCATCCGGCCCACGCTCAAGCTGAGCGAAGTGATCCTGCGCGCGCCCGGCATGCTGGCGCTGCACCTGGCGATCGACACCGTCGAAGAGCCGGTGCAGGTGAAGGTCTGGAACGACACGGTGCCGGCCTTCGACATGGGCGCGATCGCGGCGCAATGGTTCAGCGACTTCCTGGGCCGGCCGGGGCTGCGCCTGGTGCGCTTCGATCCCGAGCACGACCGCGCGTCCAACCGCGACTGGACCGGCGCGGACACGGCGCTGAACCAGTTCCAGGACGGCTATCCGCTGCTGGTCATCAGCACGGCCTCGCTGGAGCTCTTGAACGAAAAACTGCGCGCGGCCGGCCACGAGGCGGTGGGCATCGAGCGCTTCCGGCCGAACATCGTGCTGGAAGGCGTGGAGGCGCACGACGAGGACCGGATGGCGCAGATGGACATCGCAACCGGCGAGGGCCTGGTGCGCCTGCGGCCGGTCAAGCCTTGCCCGCGCTGCCCGATTCCCGACATCGATCCGGCGACCGCGCAGAGCAATCCGGTGGTGAGCGACACGCTGCAAGGCTACCGGCGCAGCGACGTCGTCGGCGGCGCGGTGGCCTTCGGGATGAACGTGATCGTGATGGAGGGCCTGGAGCGCACGCTGCGCGTGGGCCAGGCGGTCACGGGCGACTGGAAGTTCGACTAGCCCACGGCCGATAGCGGCGGCCGGCTGCGGCGCGCGTCGTCGGCCGGCATGAACAGCGACGAATCCTGCCCGCCATCGGACGACGGCGGCACCGCCTCCGGCAGGATGAAGCGGATCGGCCGCCGGGTGCGCGGGGACATGAGGGCCAGCTGGCCGGCCAGCGCGGCCTCGATCTCGCCCGCCTCCAGCGGCCTTTCGCTCAGGAGCAGCGCCGCGATGTGGAACTGCAGGGTGACGTCGGGCTTCAGCCCGGGCAGCGGCATCAGGCCGGCGGCGATCAGCCGCGCCGCCCGGTCGGTGACCGAGGCGCGCAAGGCGGCGCCCTCCAGGATGACCGCAAAGCGCGCCTCGCCCATGCGGGCAATGGTGTCGACGTCGCGCACCAGCCGGCGCAGCTTGATCACGCTGCGCAGCAGGCTCTGCTCCGCCACCGCGGCGCCGAAGTGTTCCTTGATGCGGGCGTGGTTCACGAGGTCGATGAACATCACGGCGGCGCTCTGGCCGTCGCGCTTGAAGCGGGCGCAGACCTGGCGCAGGCGGTCCTGGAACAGGTGCGGCGCCAGCAGGCCGGTCAAGGCGTCGTGCGTGCTCAAGGCCTGCTCGCGCACCTGGGCGCTGTGGCGGTCGCGCGAGCGGATGGTCAATGCCACCAGCAGCAGCGGCACCTCCACGCCCATCGCCAGCACCACGCCGTACTGCGAGCCGGTGCTGACCGGCAGCCAGCCGAAGATGCGCATGAAGCTCGCCAGCACCGACAGCGTCATCGGGAAGTAGGCCGCAAAGACCCACTTGCCGACGACGTCGCCGCGGCGCCAGGCCGCCAGGCCGACGCCCAGCAGGGCCAGGGTGGTGACGCCGAGGTAAGCGCCCAGCAGGCGCAGGCCCAGCATCTTGGGCAGCAGCGGCGGCGCCACCGCGAGCACGCCGCCCACCACTGCCAGCGTCAGCAGCAACCGGTCCTGCAGGCGGAAGCGGCGGCGCAGGCCGATCAGGTTGCGCACGAACAGCAGCCCGGCCACGCCGGCCGCCGCGGCCAGCATCGCCATCGGCGCATCCGACAAGGCGCCCAGCCCGGGCCACAGCAGGTGCGCGGCCACGCCGGTGAACGAGGCGACCGCGAGGCTGGTCACCATCGCGTAGAGCGCATACCAGGCAAAGATGCGGTCGCGGTAGACCCAGCCCCGCGCGAGGCAGCCGGCCACCAGCAGCAGCAATGCGCCGACGGCGGTGCCGAGTGCGAGATATTCGAGCTGGATGTGGTGCGCATGCTGCGCCGCTGTCACCAGCTGCAACGGGAAGTTCGCCGGTGTCGTGTGACGGATGCGCACGTAGACGTCGCGCGCCTCGCCCGCGGGCACGTCGAGCCGGAAGTAGGGATAGCGGCCGCCTTCCGGCCAGCTGTTGACCGCCAGCGTGTCGCCCGCGCTTTCGGCGCGCCAGCCGTTGCCGGAGCGCTGGTAGACCGTCACCAGGTCCAGCACCGGCATCGGGAATTCCAGCACCCATTCCTGCCGCTCGTCCTGGCCGCGCGCCAGGTTCAGGTGCAGCCACAGCGCGCCCTTGCTTCCCAGGTCCTGGATGGCGTCCGGCGCCGCGGCCTTGGTGAAGCGCGCCGCCCCGCCCGGGCCGACCACCTGCTCCAGGGTGGCGTTGCCCTCCGCGTCGAACCACGTGGCCGCCAGCGGCTGGGCGTCGAGGCGCCGCATGGCGTCCGCCAGCACCACCGGCGTGGCGGCCTGCGCGGCCGGCGCCGCCGCCAGCAGGACGGCGATCCCGAATAGCCCGGCGCGGCACCCGGCTGCGAGCCATCGCATACACTTTCCGGCTGGATTTTCGGGAACTGACATGAGTTTGAAGTGCGGGATCGTGGGCTTGCCCAACGTCGGCAAATCCACCTTGTTCAACGCCTTGACCAAGGCGGGGATTGCCGCAGAAAACTACCCTTTTTGCACCATCGAGCCGAACGTGGGCATCGTCGAACTGCCCGACCCGCGGCTCGCGGCGCTGGCGGAGATCGTCAAACCTGAGCGCATCGTGCCAGCCATTGTCGAGTTTGTCGACATCGCCGGGCTGGTGGCGGGCGCCAGCAAGGGCGAGGGGCTGGGCAACCAGTTCCTGGCGCACATCCGCGAGACGGATGCCACGGTCAACGTGGTGCGCTGCTTCGACGACGAGAACGTGATCCACGTGGCCGGCAAGGTCGACCCGGTGAGCGACATCGAGGTGATCCAGACCGAGCTGTGCCTGGCCGACCTGGGCACCGTCGAAAAGGCGCTGCACCGCCACAACAAGACGGCGCGTTCGGGCGACAAGGAAGCGGCCAAGCTGGTGGCTATCCTGGAGCGCTGCCAGACGGCGCTGAACCAGGGCCTGCCGGTGCGTTCGATCGCCTTCAGCAAGGAAGAACAGCCGCTGGTGAAGCCGCTGTGCCTGATCACGGCCAAGCCGGCGATGTTCGTCGCCAACGTCTCCGAGGACGGCTTCGAGAACAACCCTTACCTCGATCGCCTGCGCGAGTACGCGGCCAAGCAGAACGCGCCGGTGGTGGCGATCTGCGCCAAGATGGAAGCCGAGATGGCCGACATGAGCGACGAGGACAAGCAGATGTTCCTGTCCGAGATCGGCCAGGACGAGCCGGGCCTGAACCGGCTGATCCGCGCGGCCTTCAAGCTGCTGGGCCTGCAGACTTACTTCACCGCCGGCGTGAAGGAAGTCCGCGCCTGGACCGTGCCGATCGGCGCCACCGGCCCGCAGGCCGCCGGCGTCATCCACACCGACTTCGAACGCGGCTACATCCGCGCGCAGACCATCGGCTACGACGACTACATCGCCTTCAAGGGCGAGCAGGGCGCCAAGGACGCGGGCAAGATGCGCAGCGAAGGCAAGGAATACGTCGTCAAGGATGGCGACGTGATGAACTTCCTGTTCAACGTCTGAACTTGGCGATAACGCCGCCTACGCGGAGCCCGCTTCCTTCGCGAAGTGCACCCAATGCCAAAGGGTCCTTGGCCCGAGCATCTGTGTGCGCACTTCGCGGAAACGCAGGCCCGTATCGATCGATAGCTGTGCCAGCTGGGCAAGCGTCCAACTGATCGAAGGCTCATAGACCCGCAATTCGGCGTCCCGCTGATCTACTCCGTCATACAGCTCCTCGAGGAACTGCACGACGAACACGCCGCCGTCCACCAAGTGCTTGCGCAGCGTGCGGAAATAGTCGCGCACCAAGTCCCGGGTCAGGTGCTGCATCACCACTACCGAGAATACGACGTCGAGATCGTGCGGCAAACGTTCGTCGTACTCGGAAGCAAGCACCGGCGAGAAGTTGTCGATGCCGCGGGATGCGAGAAAGCTCTGCGTGCGCGCCAGCAGTTTGGCGCTGACATCAATGCCCCAGACGTGCGCCACCTCGCCTGCGAACTGCAGTGTCTCGCGGCCGTAGCCGCAGCCGATCACCGCAACTTTCTTGCCGGGCGCCAGCGCGCCGAAGGCGGCCAGTGCCTGTCCGGCGTCATCGCCGCCATAATCATTTAGGCTGAACTCGCGCGCCCCGTGGTAGATGGGATGGTTGTCGAAGTAGCCCTCATCGTCCTGCAGACGCACCCAATATTCGAGGTTGCTATTGCTGGAATCACCCACTGGTCATCCTTTTTGTCGGTTCGGCGCCCAGGGCCCAAGCGGCGACGGCGTGCAGGGCCCCGTCGCGCGCCGGGTACAATCCGCCACTGCTGAATTGCCGTCCGCGCAAGAGTCATGAATCTTGCGCTCAAGGCTCGGTGAATTGAATTGGGCGGCCATTGTCACAATGACCGACATCAGCGGCTGAAGCCCCCATTATGACAGTACCTCATCGCCGACTGGTTTGGATGCTTGCCAAGTTGGCAATTGCTATTGGAATCCTTTACTTCCTTCTGGTTCGGGGTTCCATTGCGTTCGGGTCACTGCTGACCACGCTCGTTGGCAATGTGCCCATTGCACTGGGGTGCATGGGCCTCCTTTTGGCCGCCTTGCTGATTGGAGCGGTTCGGTGGTGGCTGATCCTGCGGGTCGCCGGCATCCGCCTTGGGTACCGGCAAGTGGCCAGCCTTACGTTGATCGGCTCCTTCTTTTCAACCTGGCTGCCGGGCGCCGCCGGTGGCGATGCGGCGCGGGCGTTGTACCTATTTCGCAGCCTTGGGCAGAGCCGCACTACGGCTGTTCTGACCATCGTGATCGATCGCGTCTTTGCGCTCACCGGCCTGTTAGGTGCAGCCACTCTCCTGATGCTTGTAGTCTGGCAGCAAGGCGACCGGCATCCAGTACTAACCTTCTACCTGTCCTTGTGCCTGGGAGCCATCGCGGTCTGCATGGCGGGAGGCCTCGCGCTGTTCGGCATGGCTCGCTTCGTGAAGGTCACCGATTGGCCTTACTGGCTGCGCAAGTTGCGGCCGTTCGCGCATCAGCTGCGTGAAACTGTCGTGCTCGTGATGGGCCACTGGCCCGCGATGCTGGTTTGTACCCTGCTGTCGGTTCTGGCCAGCGCAATCGTGGCGTGCGGAATCGCCCTTATCGGCAGCGCCTTCTCTTTCGGCCCGCCACCCATGATCTCGGCGCTCGCCGGCGTTGTCGGGAACGTGTCTTCGGCCATTCCACTGAGTCCTGGCGGACTTGGGATAGGTGAGGCTGTGTTCGCGAAGGTGTGCCTCGAACTCGGTTCCACCTTCGCGCCTTACTCGACCATCTACCTGGCTTTTCGCATCCTCATGATGCTCGTGAGCTTTTCCGGTGGGCTGGTGTGGCTGACGTACAGCGCCAAGCGGTCCGATGAACTTCCCACGACCATAAAGTTAACAACGTGACACATTCACTTTCCGTAGGCGACGTGCCGGACGACGACCGCCAGCGCGTGGACCTGACGATCGTCATCCCCTGCCTGAACGAGCAGGAGAACATCACAAGCATCCTGGATCAGGTGCGAGACTTGGTCACAGCACAGAGCTTCACATCGGAAATCGTCGTCGTTGACGATCAGAGCGACGACAGCACCGTCGAGTATGCGAAGCGTTGGGGAAAGGAATGGGGCCACAAGTGCAGGATGACGCTGATCACGCGGCCGCTGCGGCGCCGCGGTTATGGCGCGGTGGTCCGCTACGGTGTTGCCCACGGTACGGGCCGCTACTGCATCTTCGTGTCCGCGGATGCTGTCGATCCTATTCAGATGATTCCGCGGATGTATGAAAAGATGGAGCAGGGCTGCGTGATGGTGCAATGTTCGCGCTACCTTAGCGAAGGCGATGCATCGACCATCCCTTTCAAATACAAATTCTTCCAATTCTTCTTCCGCCGCGGAGTTCGCATCGCGCTTGGGCAGAAGATCCCGGACTCCACCTACGCCTTCAAGATGTTTCGCCGCCGCGAGATGATGGGCGTGGGCCTGAGTCAGAACCGCTTTAGCATTTCACCCGAAATCACCTTCAAGTCCATCCTAACGGGCGGTGAGGTGGCTTACCTTGCGGGGGCGCAAGGCACGCGCGAGCGCGGAGTTTCAAAGTTCATTTTCCGCAAGGAAGGCCCCGGCTTCTTGTACTGCCTGCTGCGCGCCTTCCTGCACCGGCACAACCTCATCTATTGGTTCTGACATACCGCTGACGCGGCGCGTAGCAGTTAAGACAATGTCGGCTGCCACACAGCTTCCCTCTCCTCTGAACAATAAAACTCATCGTGAAACGTCTTCCTCTCATCGCCTCCATGCTGGCCATCTTGGCCGTTTTTGCTCTCGTTTTGTGGTTCGGGGTTTTTGGCAAGCCGCCGATTTATCGCGCCACGATCAGTCAAGCGGAATCGCCAGGATCGGTGCTAGTCGTGTTTTACGGAAAGCGCTACGACGAATACACGTCTAGCGGTCAACTCATCGTTCCGAAGGTTGGCTGGAAGATAACTCGCCTGCCCGGCAGCCCGGATACTGTGCGACTGGAGCCCGAGAGCAAGGCCGAACCCCTGCGTTTCGAGACCAGCACCCAACCGGTTCTGGTGTCGCTGATCCGCCATGCGAACGGCGGAGTCGCCAAGCTCGAGGGGGCGCCCGGCTTCACGCGCCAGTTCAACCTGAGATCGCCGCAGGAAACGATCGAGAACATCCAAATTGGCGGTCCGGAATCGACCGTTCCGCCGACCACAGAAATATTCGGCTTCAAGCCCGTGTATGCGATCGCCATCGGCCTGCTGGTCCTCGTGATTCTGGTTGCATTGGCTTTCCGAATCGCCAAACGGTAGGCCCCGCGGCCGCGCTGCATCGTTCCCATCCAGCCTGTCGCCCTATTTGAGGACCATGTAGTGAAGCGCCTCCCCTTAACCGCTTGCTTATTTGCGCTGCTGGCCATTCTTGCTTTCGCACTGTCGTTCCGCCAAGGCAGTGAGCCGCCGGTGTACAAGGTCGCGATCGGCCGGGCCGCCACGGAGCCCGGGTCGGTGCTTGTCGTGCTGTACGACAAGCGTTACGACGAGTACGTCAGCAACGGCCGGTTGCTGATGCCGAAATCGGGCTGGAAGGTGACGCGGTTGGCCGAACTGGTGCGCTTGGAGTCGGACGGGCCGACAGAGCCACTCCGGTTCGAGACAAACCTAGAGCCGCTGTACGTTTCGATCATCCGCCATGCGAACGGGGGCGTGGCGCGCCTTGAAGAAGCGCCTGGTACGTACCGCATGGTCGACTTGCGGACTCCGCAGGAATCGTACGTGGCCATCCAGATCGGCGGCCAGCAATCCACTGTGCCGCCGGCCGAGGACTTCCCCAGCCGCTCGACCTGCCGGCTATTCGGTGTGACGTTATCCTTCTTGGCCGCTCTTGGCCTGGCCATCCACTTGCGCCAGCGGCGCAGTCAGGCGCCTGATACCGTGGTCGTCAATTCGGTGGGCCCTCGCCTCCCGAAGGTGGGTCGACAGCTGCTCCTCTCGTTGCTGCTCGTGTTTGCCGCGTTTCCCGATGCCGTTTTGCTGGGCGCGGGCTTCCGCATGAACGATCAGCAGTGGGCCACGATTAACCAGAAGAAGCGCACGGACTTCTATCCCGTGCCGGCGCGCAACCCCGGGCAGCTGCATCAGGATTGGTACACCTCCGGCCTCAACGACACCGCTGGAGGCCAGTTCCAATCGGAGCCGGCGATGGAGTTCATTCGCCATACGTTGGCGACAAAGGACTCCCCATACTGGAATCCTTATTCGATGGCGGGTTCTCTGGGGCCGGAGACCTTGGTCGACCTGAAGCTCTCAGCCTTTACCCTGGCCTACGCCCTCCTTGGCGGGGGCAGCCACGTGTACGACATGCTGACTCTGCTCGGGTTCTGGATGGGAGTTTTCTTCGTATTCAGACTGTGTGAAGGACCCCTGCGCCTGCACCCCCTCGCGGCGACCGCCGCAGCGGTGCTCTATCTCCTGAACGGCTTCAACACGGCGAACCTGGGCTCCAACGTCGCACAAAGCTATGTGTTCGTGCCCATGTGCCTCTTGGCCTGCTTCCGGCTGATGGAGAGCAGAACACCGGTGCGCGTAGCTGCCGCAGCTGCTGCTTACATGGGGCTGCTTTCCTATACGTTCTTGCCCACCACGCTGCTGGAGGGGCTTGCCATCGTCGTATGCACCACCGGGTTCGCGCTCTGCGCCGATTGGGGCGGCGCCAGCAAGATCCGGATCCTGTCGCGGGCTCTTGGCCTGCAGGCACTGGTGGGAGCGATCGCGCTGTGCGGAGTCGCGTTCATCTATTTGCCTTTCTTCGAAAACCTTGATGTCACCGGAACCTTGAGCGCCTATCGGGAGCGCATTTTTTACCCGGCGTCATTCAACGGCCTCTTGTCGATCTTCAGTTCGTCGCATTTCTTCGAGTCGTACCGAGCGGGAAACCCGGAGGCGTTCACCTTGGGAGGCAACACGATCTTCCATTACAGCGTGATCGGCCTTGGATTGGTCGCAAGCGCCTTCAGGCGGGGGGAGTCGCGGCTGCGCCCGCTCGCCTTCGCAGCGACTCTCATGGCAGCCGTCGTATTCGCCCGCGACTTCGGGATTCCCGGCGTGACCTGGCTAGTTGACCATCTCCCGATTGTTCGCAACATCGGCGAGCAGTACACATGGGTGGCCATCAGCATCCCCCTGACGATCCTCGCCGCCATCGGTACCCAGAACCTGCTGGAGCGGAAATTCTCCTTCATTCCGCAGCTCGTGTTGATCGCGATAGCCGTTGCGGGCACGGTACTCCTTGCAAATTCTTACGGCCTGCGGCAGTCGGCGGCTGTGTGCAATCCATTAGCCACCCCGTGCCCAATCGGTTCAGTGGGGCTGATCGCTGCGCTCAGCGTCGTTCTTCTGGCCTCGCTCTGGCTGGTGCGCAGATTCCCTGATCTGCGCTTCGGACTCACGGGCATGCTGGTAATGCTGATGTTCCTGCAACTGGTGGTGGATGCCAAGGAAGTGCGTTTCGCGCGTGAAGATATCTACGATAAGCCGACAAGCGACGTGCGGTTCCTGCAGCAGCACGCCGGGCTCGACCGCACCATGACGCTGGGTGTCTACGCAACGGCCATGGACAACGGGTCGGCATTCCAGCTGCAGGAAGTGACCTCCCTGAACCCAGCGCCCATGCCCGGCTACAAGCAGTACTTCAAGGAAATGACGCGCAATCTGCCGCAGGAAGCGCATTTTTCCGAATTCACGTCGCTCGCTGTGCCGCAGCCGAAAGCAACTCTCGATTACTACGACTGGTTCCTCGTCAACCTGCTGGGCGTCAAGTACGTGATCGCGCCGTCGACGTACGCCACCTTGTTTGCGGACGCGCAGGCGAAGGGCTTGCCGATAGTCCACGTTTCGAAGTTCACGAAGATCATCGAAAATCCGACGGCTTTCCCCCGGGCCTTCTTTCTGCCTGGCGTCCTTCCAACGCAAGGTGAAGTGACCCTTCCGCCCAACCTCGAGGCGAAAGACGTTGTGCCGGTGAAGATCGCGATGTATCGCAATGCGTCAGTGATACTGCAGGGCGAGGCTGCGACGCCCGGGACAGCGGTGCTTACCGACAACTGGCATCGGAACTGGCAGGCGACAGTCAACGGCAAGACCGTCGACATTGGTAAGGTTCAAGGTACGTTTCGCGGGATTCCTGTCCAAGCGGGCAAATTCGAGATCGCGATGCACTACCGGCCCGCCACGCTGCCGCTGGCACTAGTGCTGACGAGCCTGGCTTGGCTTTTCGTGATTGCAGTCCCGGTCGCGGCGCTGATTCGGCGCTGGAGGTTCAGGGGCGCTAGATTGAAGGCGTACCCGCTCCCTGATCCTGCCGAAGGGCAATCGTAGCCTGTGCTTCCGCGGATCAGTTCGGGAACAGCCGAAGGAGCACTGTGGTCATGCAGAGATAGCGCAGGAACTTCCCGACCAGCATGTAGCCCACGCAGGGCCAGAACGGGAACTTGAGCCACCCGGCCACCGCGCACAGCGGATCGCCGACGATGGGCAACCAGGCCAGCAGGCAGGCCTTGGGGCCCAGCTTTTCCAGCATGTCCAGGGCCTTCACATGGACGTGCGAATGCGCGTACTTGTCCGCCACCTTGTGCGCGCCGTAGCCCATCCACCAGTCCACCATGCCGCCCAGCGTGTTGCCGGCGGTGGCCACGGCCATCGCGCTCCAGAAGAGATCGGGGTTGAGCTTCAGCAAGCCGAACAGCGCCGGCTCGGAGCCGACCGGCAGCAGCGTTGCGGAGACGAACGCTGCCACGAAGAGCGTGCTCAGCCCGTATTGCGGCAGCGCCAGCAGGGCGAACAGTGTTTCCATCCAGGCAGGCATGCGCGCGCATTATCGGAGGACGCCTGCGGATTGGGGCGGAATTTCATTTCAAGCGCTGAAATGTCCCGGGCCTACAATCGTGCCTCTTTTTTCGGCAGTCCCCCATCCACACCGCAATGAACATCGGCCCCTACCGTCTCGCGAACAACGTGTTCGTGGCGCCGATGGCAGGCGTCACGGACCGGCCGTTCCGCCAGCTGTGCCGCTCTTTCGGCGCCGGCCATGCGGTGAGCGAGATGGTCACGTCGCGGCGCGAGCTGTGGAACAGCCTGAAGACCTCGCGCCGCGCCGACCACGCGGGCGAGCCAGGGCCAATCGCCGTGCAGATCGCCGGCACCGACGCGCAGATGATGGCCGAGGCCGCCGCGTACAACGTGGCGCGCGGCGCGCAGATCATCGACATCAACATGGGCTGCCCGGCCAAGAAGGTCTGCAACAAGTGGGCCGGCTCGGCGCTGATGCAGGACGAGCCGCTGGCCGTCTCGATTGCCGCCGCCGTGGTCCAGGCCTGCGCACCGCAGGGCGTGCCGGTCACGCTGAAGATGCGCACCGGCTGGTCGCAGGACCACAAGAACGCGCTGGCGCTGGCCCGCGCCTTCGAGGACGTGGGCATCCAGCTGCTGACCATCCACGGCCGCACGCGCGAGCAGGGCTACGGCGGCCACGCCGAATACGACACCATCGCCGCGGTGAAGGCCGCGGTGCGCATCCCCGTGGTGGCCAACGGCGACATCACGACGCCGGAGAAGGCGCGCGACGTGCTGGCGGCCACCGGCGCCGACGCCGTAATGGTGGGCCGCGCCGCGCAGGGCCGGCCCTGGATCTTTCGCGAGATCGTCCACTTCCTTGCCACCGGCACGCACCTCGCGCCGCCGCTGGTGGCCGAGGTGCAGCGGGCGTTGCTGGCGCACTTGCAGGACCATTACGCCCTGTACGGCGAATTCACCGGCGTGCGCAGCGCGCGCAAGCACATCGGCTGGTACGTGAAGGCGCTGCCCGGTGGCGCCGAGTTCCGCGGCCACATGAACACGATCGACAACAGCGCACAGCAGTTTGCCGCCGTTGCCGCTTTCTTCGAGGCGCTGGGCGCGCGGATGGACCGCCTGCCCGTTGCCGAGGAGTCCGCGTGCGATGGCGCTTACGCCGAGAGCGAGGCATGAGCAAGAAACAAATCGAAGAATGCGTCCGCGCCAGCCTGGAGGGTTACTTCCGCGACCTGCGCGGCACCGAACCCGACGGCATGTACGAGATGCTGGTGAAAGTGGTGGAGAAACCGCTGCTGGAAGTGGTGATGGCGAAAGCCGAGAACAACCAGTCGCGCGCGGCCGAATGGCTGGGCCTGAACCGGAACACGCTTCGCAAGAAGCTCATAGAACACAAGCTCCTCAAATGAACGCATTGCTTTCGGTCTCCGACAAGACCGGCATCGTCGAACTCGCCCAGGCGCTGCATGCGCAGGGCGTGCGCCTGATCTCCACCGGCGGCACGGCCAAGCTGCTGGCCGACAAGGGCCTGCCGGTCACCGAAGTGGCCGAGGTCACCGGCTTCCCTGAAATGCTGGACGGCCGCGTGAAGACGCTGCATCCCAAGGTGCACGGCGGCCTGCTGGCGCGGCGCGACCTGCCCGAACACGTGGCGGCGCTCAAGCAGCACGGCATCGACACCATCGACCTCCTGGTGGTCAACCTCTATCCCTTCGAAGCGACCGTCGCCAGGCCCGGCTGCACGCTCGAAGACGCCATCGAGAACATCGACATCGGCGGCCCGGCCATGGTGCGCAGCGGCGCCAAGAACTGGAAGGACGTCGCGGTGCTGACGGACGCGTCGCAGTACCAGGGCGTGCTCGACGAGCTCAAGGCCAACGGCAAGGTCTCGGACAAGACGAAGTTCGCGCTGTCCGTCGCCGCGTTCAACCGCATCAGCAACTACGACGCCGCGATCTCGGACTACCTGTCGTCGCTGCAGGAAGACGGCACGCGCTCGTCCTTCCCGGCGCAGGCGAACGGCCGCTTCGTCAAGCTGCAGGATCTGCGCTACGGCGAGAACCCGCACCAGCAGGCCGCCTTCTACCGCGACCTGTACCCGGCGCCCGGTTCGCTGGTGCAGGCGCAGCAGCTGCAGGGCAAGGAGCTCTCGTACAACAACATCGCCGATGCCGACGCGGCCTGGGAATGCGTGAAGTCCTTCGACACGCCGGCCTGCGTGATCGTCAAGCATGCCAATCCCTGCGGCGTGGCGCTGGGCAAGGATCCACTGGAAGCCTATTCCAAGGCCTTCCAGACCGACCCGACGTCCGCCTTCGGCGGCATCATCGCCTTCAACCGGCCGCTGGACGGCGCCGCTGCGCAGCAGGTGGTGAAGCAGTTCGTCGAAGTGCTGATGGCGCCGGACTTCACGCCCGTGGCGCTGCAGGCCTTCGCCGGCAAGGCTAACGTGCGGCTGCTGAAGATCGCACTGCCGCCGGGCGGCGCGACCGCGTGGGACAAGGGCCAGAACCTGATGGACATCAAGCGCATCGGCTCGGGCCTGCTGATGCAGACGGCCGACAACCACGAGCTGGCGCTGGGCGACCTGAAGGTCGTGACGAAGAAGCAGCCGACGCAGCAGGAACTGCAGGACCTGCTGTTCGCGTGGAAGGTGGCGAAGTACGTGAAGTCCAACGCCATCGTGTTCTGCAAGGACGGCATGACCATGGGCGTCGGCGCCGGCCAGATGAGCCGGCTGGATTCGGCGCGCATCGCGAGCATCAAGGCGCAGCACGCCAAGCTGTCGCTGGCGGGCACGGCCGTGGCGAGCGATGCGTTCTTCCCGTTCCGTGACGGGCTCGACGTCGTGGTGGATGCAGGCGCGACCTGCGTGATCCAGCCGGGTGGGTCGATGCGGGACCAGGAAGTGATAGCTGCTGCGAACGAGCGCGGCGTGGCGATGGTGTTCAGCGGGGTGCGGCACTTCCGGCACTGATCCCGCGCGTTGTCATTGCGGGCTCGACCCGCAATCCAGCCCCAGTGCCCCATCGACCACGGGAAATGGATCCCGGGTCGCGCCCGGGATGACAAGTCAGCCGAGCGTCTTGAACACTTCCCGCGCCGCAGCCACCGTGTCCGCGATGTCCTGCTCGCTGTGCGCGGAACTCACGAAGCCCGCTTCGTACAGGGCCGGCGCGATGTACACGCCGCGATCGAGCAGCCCGTGGAACAGCTTGCCGAACTTCGGTGCGTCGCTCTTCATGACCGCGCCGTAGTTCTGCGGCAGCTCCGGCAGCAGGAAGAAGCCGAACATGCCGCCTTCGCAATCGGCCGCGAATGCGATGCCCGCTTCCGCCGCCGCCGACTTCAGGCCTTCGACCAGCGATGAAGTCTTCTTGAAGAGGGCTTCGTAGAAGCCCGGCCGCGCCACTTCCTGCAGCGTCGCCAGTCCGCACGCCGTGGCGACCGGATTGCCGGACAAGGTGCCGGCCTGGTACACGGGCCCCAGCGGCGCGAGCTTTTCCATGATGGCGCGCGGCCCGCCGAAGGCGGCCAGCGGCATGCCGCCGCCGATCACCTTGCCCAGCACCGTGATGTCGGGCGCGAAGCCGGGCAGTTGCGCGGCGTACACAGCCTGGGCGCCGCCCAGCGCCACGCGGAAGCCGGTCATCACCTCGTCGAACACCAGCAGCGCGCCGTGCTGCGTGCACAGCTCGCGGCACTTCTGCATGAAAGGCCGGCTGGCGCGCACGAAGTTCATGTTGCCGGCGATCGGCTCGATGATGACGCAGGCGAGGTCGGCGCCGTGCTTCGCGAACGCGGCTTCGAGCTGCTCCACGTTGTTGTATTCGAGGACCAGCGTGTGCTGCACCACTTCCTGCGGGACGCCGGCGCTGGTCGGATGGCCGAAGGTGGCCAGGCCCGACCCGGCCTTCACCAGCAGCGCATCGGCGTGGCCGTGGTAGCAGCCTTCGAACTTGATGATGGTGCTGCGGCCGGTGGCGCCGCGCGCGAGGCGGATCGCGCTCATCGCGGCTTCGGTGCCGGAGCTCACCAGCCGCACCATCTCCACCGAGGGCAGGTGCTTCACGATCTCTTCGGCCAGCTCCACTTCGCGCTCGGTCGGTGCGCCGAAGGAGAAGCCCTCGGTCACCGCGCGCTGCACGGCCTCCACCACGCGCGGGTGGCCGTGGCCCAGGATCATGGGACCCCAGGAGCCGATGTAGTCGATCTGGCGCGTGCCGTTGGCGTCCCAGAAATAGGCGCCTTGCGCGCGCTGCACGAAGCGCGGCGTGCCGCCGACGGCGCGGAAGGCGCGCACCGGCGAATTGACGCCGCCCGGAATGAGCTGGCGGGCGCGCTCGAACAGCGCGGAATTGCGGTCAGTGCTTGGTGTCATGGGCAGGCAGGTCGAAGGCCGTTGGGCCGGAGGAGGCGTCCTCGTCGTCGGCTTCGTCGGCTTCGGGCTGCGCCCAGAACAGGCGGTCGGGAACCACGTGGCCCATGCCGGGCCGGAAGCCGCCGTCGAGGCAGCGGTCAAGATAGGCCAGGGCTTCGGTGGCCGCGGCGGCCAGGTCGGCGCCACCGGCCACGAGGGCGGCGAGCGCCGCCGACAGCGTGTCGCCGGCGCCGGCAAAGGCGGCGTCGAAGCGCTCGAACTTCTCACTGGCCAGCACCGCTTGCGGCGTGGCCAGCACGTTGTCGATGAACTGCTCGGGCAACGGGATGCCGGTGACGAGGGTGTAAGGCACGCCCATCTCGGAAGCGGCCTTGGCGATGTCGCGGGCGGTGGGACTGCTCTCCTTGTTCCACTCCGGCAACAGCCAGCGCCACAGGGTGCTGTGGTTTCCTACCAACACGGTGGTCTGGGGCAGCAGGAGCTCCTTGAAGGCATCTTCGTAGAGGTCCGTCGGGCCTTCGTCCCACCAGGAAAGCGCCGGCATGTACGCGATCAGCGGCACGTCCGGATAGTCCGCGGCGATCTCCGCGATGGTCGAAAGCGCCTCGGGGCTGCCCGCGAATCCGACCTTGATCACCTGCACCGGCACGTCCTCGAGGATCGTGCGCGCCTGTTCGGCGACGGCCTCCTCGTCGAAGGCGAAATGGTCGAACACCTCTCCGGTGTCGCGCACGTACGCGCCGGTGACGACGGGCAGCGGATGCGCGCCGACCGATGCGATCGCGGTGATGTCGGCGGACAATCCGGCTGCACCGCTCGGGTCGCTCGCGTTGAACACCATCACGCAGGCGGGCCCGGATTCCTCGCTCTCCTGCTCTTTGGAGGGAGCCGTGGTGATAGGTGTGGAATTAGTCATTGGGCCGCGCAGCGCCTGCGGATTCGTAGGCAAAGGGCCTAGATACAATCGTTGCATTCTAGACGAAGGCCCTTTAAGCTGTGACCGAGACCAAAACGTGGATGTGTCTGATTTGCGGGTGGATTTACGACGAAGCCACCGGCGCCCCTGACCACGGCATCGCCCCCGGAACCCCGTGGGAGCAGGTGCCGATGAACTGGACCTGTCCAGAATGCGGCGCGCGCAAGGAAGACTTCGAAATGGTCCAGATCTAAAAAGGGGCGGAGGCCGCAGAACAGCAGCATTCGAGCAGGACGGTGCCGCCCCATAAATTTACAAGTTGAGGAGCGGCATCAAGTGAGCACGACTGGGTTGAAGGTGTTGGTGATCGATGACAGCAACACCATCCGGCGCAGTGCGGAGATCTTCCTCAAGCAGGGCGGCCACGAGGTCATGCTGGCCGAGGACGGTTTCGACGCCCTGTCCAAGGTCAACGACTACCAGCCCAACCTGATCTTCTGCGACATCCTGATGCCGCGCCTGGACGGCTACCAGACCTGCGCCATCATCAAGCGCAACGCCAAGTTCGCATCCGTTCCCGTCGTCATGCTGTCGTCCAAGGACGGCGTGTTCGACAAGGCGCGCGGCCGCATGGTCGGCTCGCAGGACTACCTCACCAAGCCATTCACCAAGGACCAGCTGCTGCAGACCGTGCAGCAGTTCGGGCAGCCGAAATAAATAGGAGAGATGCCATGGCCATCCGCAAAGTACTCGTTGTGGACGATTCCAAGACCGAACTGATGTTCATGACCGACCTGTTGCAGAAGAACGGGTTCGCCGTGAAGACCGCCGAAGGCGCGGACGACGCCTTCCGCCGCCTGGCCGAAGAGAAGCCCGACCTGATCCTGATGGACGTGGTGATGCCCGGCCAGAACGGCTTCCAGCTCACCCGCGCGATCAGCCGCGACCCCAACTTCGCCGACGTGCCGATCATCATGTGCACCAGCAAGAACCAGGAAACCGACCGGGTCTGGGGCATGCGGCAGGGCGCGCGCGACTACATCACCAAACCGGTGGACGCCGACGAACTCATGGCCAAGATCAAGGCCCTGGGTTAAGCCGGCGCAGCGCAGCACCAACCCATGGCCAACCGTGAAGCCCTCCGTGAGCTGCAGAGCCGGCTGGCCAGCCGGCTCCAGGCCGCCCGCAGCGAAGGCGTGCAGGCGGCCTGGCTGGCCGTCGAGGCCGCCGGCAACAAGTACCTGTTTCCGCTGAGCCAGGCCGGCGAGATCTTCCCCTTCGCCGCCACGCAGGGCGTGCCTTACACGCACCCCTGGTTCCTGGGCGTCGCCAACCTGCGCGGCGGCCTGTACGGCGTGGTCGACCTGGGCAGCTACGTCAGCGGCCAGCCGCCGGCGCAGCGCTCCGATGCGGGCCGCGCCGAGTCGCGGCTCGTCGCGCTGAACCAGCTGCTGGAGATCAACTGCGCACTGTTGATCGACCGCCTGGCCGGCCTGCGCAACATGGAGGCCTTCACCGCCTCCAACCAGCCCCCCGAGGGCTCACCCGATTACTTCGGCAGCGGCTACACCGATGCCACCGGCGCGCACTGGCAGGAAATCAACCTGCAGGCGCTGTCGCAACAACCGCAGTTCCTGAGCATCAGCGCTTAGGCCCTCCCTACCGAAGGCTTGTCATCATGTCCGTCGCCGCTTCCCTGAAAAACATCTTTGGCAAGAAAGACCCGTCCGACGCCGATCCCTCCATCACCCAGGAGATGAGCCTCGGCCCGGACGCGACGACCGCGAGCATCGAGGCCGGCAGCACGCAGGGCATGAACCGCTCGCAGGTCGACCCCGACAGCATCGACGATTCGATCGACCCCATCCAGCAGGCGGACGACGAGGAGCTGATTTCCGTTCCCTTGATGGGCCGCCGCACCGCGTCGACCCACCAGCGCGTGCTGTTCCTGCTGCTGGCCGCCTCGCTGATCGTGCTGGGCGGCGTGGCCGTCTTCGCGGTGAACCAGGCCGACAAGGTCGCGCGCCAGGTGGCCGGCACCGGCACTTCGCTGATGCAGTCGCAGCGCCTCGCCAAGTCGGTGTCGCAGGCCCTGATCGGTTCGCCGCAGGCCTTTCCGGACGTGCAGGAGTCGGCCAAGGTGCTGGCCAGCACCGTGCGCGCGCTGAAGAACGGCGACCCGTCCCTGGGCCTGGCCGCGGTGGGCAACGAGCTGCAGCCGGACGTCGAGAAGATCGTCCCGCTGATGGAGCGCGCCGAGAAGAACGCCGCCACCGTGATGAGCCAGCAGAAGATCCTGACGCAGGTGGGCGCGGCGCTTCGCACCATCAACCGCCAGTCGTCCGACCTGCTGGAAATCGCCGAGACGGTGTCCTCGCTCAAGCTGCAGCAGAACGCCGCGCCGGCCGAGATCTCCGCCGCCGGCCAGCTGGTGATGCTGACCCAGCGGATCGGCAAGTCCGCCAACGAATTCCTGACCATGGAAGGCGTGTCGCCGGAAGCCGTGTTCCTGCTGGGCAAGGACTTGAACTCGTTCAAGGAAATCGCGCAAGGCATGCTGGATGGCAGCCCGGAACTGCGCCTGCAAGGCTCCAAGGACGAACAGACCCGCGAGCGCCTCGACGCGCTGCTGAAGCTGTACGAACAGACCCGCACGCAGGCCGGCGCCATCCTGGGCAACCTGCAGGGCCTGGTGTCCGCGCGTGAAGCGCAGAGCTCGATCATCCAGGACTCGGAGCCGCTGCGCCGCGCGATGGAGGACCTGCAGGGCAAGCTGTCCGCGCAGACCGGCCTCGGTGCCGGTGCCCTGCTGGCCCTGCTGATTGCCGCCGCTTTCGCCATCCTGTGCGCCATCGGCCTCGCCTTCGTGCAGCTGCAGGACTCGCGCAACCGCCAGCAGCGCGCGGAATCGCAGCGCCAGGAAGCCGAGCGCCAGGAGCAGGAAGCCAAGCGCGTGAACGATGCCAACCAGGCCGCCATTCTGCGACTGATGAACGAACTGCAGTCGGTGGCCGAAGGCGACCTGACCCAGGAAGCCACCGTGACCGAGGACATCACCGGCGCCATCGCCGACTCGGTGAACTACACGGTGGAAGAACTGCGCCAGCTGGTGGGCTCCGTGCAGAGCACGGCGACCAAGGTGGCGCAGACGACGGCGCAGGTGGAATCGACCTCCACCGAGCTGCTGGCTGCTTCGACAGAGCAGCTGCGCGAGATTCGTGAAACCGGCCAGTCGGTGCTCGACATGGCTGGCCGCATCAACACGGTGTCCGGGCAAGCGCAGGAGTCGGCCCAGGTGGCCCGGCAGACGCTGCGCGCCACCGAGCAGGGCCTGCAGGCCGTGCAGAACGCGATCGGCGGCATGAACGCCATCCGCGACCAGATCCAGGAAACCTCCAAGCGGATCAAGCGCCTGGGCGAATCCTCGCAGGAGATCGGCGAAATCACCGAACTGATTTCCGACATTACCGAACAGACCAACGTGCTGGCCCTGAACGCCGCCATCCAGGCCGCGTCGGCCGGTGAAGCGGGCCGGGGCTTCTCGGTGGTTGCGGAAGAAGTGCAGCGCCTGGCCGAACGTTCCGCCGACGCCACGCGCCAGATCTCGGCGCTGGTGAAGGCCATTCAGACCGACACGCAGGACGCGGTGGCCGCCATGGAACGCTCCACGCAGGGTGTGGTGGAAGGGGCCAAGCTGTCCGACAACGCCGGCACGGCGCTGACGGAAATCGACCAGGTGTCGCGCCGCCTCGCCGAGCTGATTGAAGAGATCTCGACCTCGACGTCGAAGGAAGCCGAATCCGCCAACGTGGTGGCCGGCAACATCCAGCACATCTTCGCGGTGACGGAGCAGACCGGTGAAGGTACCCGCTCCACGGCGCAGCAGGTGCGCGAGCTGACCCGGATGGCCGAGGAACTGCGCCAGTCGGTGTCGCGATTCAAGATCGCGTAAGCGCCCAGCGCGGCCCTCAGTCCCAGAGCCCAAGCCCACTTCATGCAAGCCACCGACATCGAACAAGAACTGGCGACCAATGACCTGGGCCCATTGGCCTGGGTGCTGGACGAACTGCGCAAGTCGCTCGAGTCCGCTTCCTCGGCGCTGCGGCGCTTCGTGCGCGACGCCGCGCAGGCGCGCGGCGAGGACATGGCCTCGGTCGACACCGGCCATTTGCGCATCGCGCGCCAGCACATGCACCAGGCCGTCGGTGCACTGGAGATGGTGGGCCTGGGCGCGCCGGCCTCGATCCTCCGCGCCATGGAAGGCGCGGTGCAGAAGTTCGTCGAAAAGCCCGAGCTGTGCACCGAAGCCGCCGCCGCCAAGGTGGAACGCGCCGGCTTCGCGCTGACCGAATTCCTCGAAGCGCTGCTCGGTGGCAAGGACGTCTCGCCGCTGAACCTGTTCCCCCAATACAAGGAAGTGCAGGACGTCGCCGGCGCGAGCCAGGCGCATCCGGGCGACCTGTGGGGCGTGGACTGGCGCTGGAACGACGTGCCCTCCCCGGCCGTCACGCCGCTCGCCTACGAGCCCGCAGTGCGCGGGCGCATGGACCAGGCGGTGCTCAAGATCGTCAAGGCCGCGGACCCCGCCGCCGGACGCGAGCTCGCCGAAGTGAGCCTGGGCCTGGCCGCCGGCCAGTCCGCGCGCCAGCCGAAGACCTTCTGGGCGGTGGCCGCCGGCTACTTCGAGGCGATCGCGCTGGGCCTGCTGCCGCCCGACGTCTACGTGAAGCGCGCCGCCTCGCGCGTGCTGCTGCAATACGCGTCGCTCGCCAAGGGCGAGCTCGGCGTGTCGGACCGGCTGGCGCAGGACCTCGTGTTCTTCTGCGCGCAGGCCGTGCCTGCCAATCCGGCCGACGCACCGGCGCTGGTCGCCGTGCGCCAGGCCTACGGTCTCGCGAAGACCAAGCCGGTCGACTATGCGACCAGCCCCTTCGGCCGCTTCGATCCGGTGCTGCTGTCGCAGATGCGCAAGCGCATCGCCGCGGCCAAGGAGTCGTGGTCGGCGCTGGCCGGCGGCGACGCGCACAAGATCAAGGGCGTGGTCGACCAGTTCAACGGCGTGTGCGACACGCTGCTGAAGCTCTACCCCGCCGCCGAACCGCTGGCCAAGGCGCTGTCGGGCGCGATGGAGACGGTCGGCAAGTCCGGCAAGCCGCCGACGCCCGAACTGGCGATGGAAGTCGCCACCGCGGTGCTGTACCTCGAGGCCGCCTTCCAGGACCTGGACCCGAACGATGCCACGCTGGCGGAACGCACCCGTCGCCTGGCCGAGCGCCTGGGCAAGGTGGTGCAGGGCGGCCAGCCCGAGCCGCTGGAGCACTGGGTCGAGGACCTGTACCGGCGCGTGAGCGACAAGCAGACCATGGGTTCCGTGGTCGGCGAACTGCGCGGCACGCTGGGCGAGCTCGAGAAGGTGCTGGACGCCTTCTTCCGCAACCCCGCGGAAAAGGGCGCGCTGCGCGAGGCGCCGAACTTCCTGGCGCAGATGCGCGGCGTGCTGTCGGTGCTGGGCCTGGACCAGGCTTCGCAGGCCGTGCAGCGCATGCGCGACACGGTCGAAGGCATCATCACCACCGAAGTCGACGAAGAGATGGCCCGCGCGGCCGGCACCTTCGAGAAGCTGGGCACCAACCTGGGCGCCCTGGGCTTCCTGATCGACATGCTGAACTACCAGCCGGCGCTGGCCAAGAAGCTTTTCGTCTGGGACGACGCCGCCGGCGAGCTGAAGCCGCTGATGGGCCGCGAGGCCGTGGCCGTTCCGGCGGCCGCGCCTGCCGGCCCCGCTGCTGTCGCCGTTCCGGCTGCCGCCGAACTGCCCTCGTTCGATATCACGCCGGCCGCAACCGCGCCGGCTCCGGCCGCCGCCAAGCCGCCGGTGGCCGCGCCGGCCCCGGTCGCGCTCGCCAGCGACGACGAGGACAACGAAGAAGACGAACTGCTCGACATCTTCCTGGAGGAAGCACGCGAGGTGGTCGGCAACGGCCTCGGCGCGATTTCCGCGCTGGAAGCCGAGCCCGCCAACCTGGCGGAGATGACCACGCTGCGCCGCGCCTTCCATACGCTGAAGGGCAGCTCGCGCATGGTGGGCCTCAACGAGTTCGGCGAGGCCGCCTGGTCGATGGAGCAGGTGATGAACACCTGGCTGGCCGACCAGAAGCCCTCGAGCGAGGAACTGCGCAGCCTGTGCAAGCAGGCGATGGAACTGTTCGGCCTGTGGATCGAGGACATCGCCCAGCACACCGAGCAGAGCTGGAAGGCCTCGGCCTTCCGCGCGCCGGCCGACGCGATGCGCACCGAGCAGCGCCTGGTCCGCATTGCCGCGGCCGCCGCGCCGGCAGCGGCGCCCGCGCCCGCTGTGCCGCAAGCGCTGCCCGCGCAGGACGAAGAGATCATTTCGCAGCTCGCGGCGCTGGACGACCAGGTCGAGACGCTGGCGCCCGAGCCGGTCGCGGTGCAGCCGGAGCCGGTGGCCGAACTTCCGGTGACCGAACTTCCGGTGGAAGCCCCGGTGGCGCCTGCCGCTGAAGCGCCGCTCGATTTCGGCGACCTGAACCTGGACTTCGGCACCGCGGCCCCGGCCGCCGAACCGGCGCCCGCGCCGGCGGTCGAAGCCGAGGCACTGCCGTCCTTCGAGTTCGATTTCCCCGCAGCCGAAGAGGCGCCGGCCGCCGACGCCGCCAGCAGCACCGAAGTCTCGGAACTGAGCGCGGACGACCTGCCGCCGGAGTTCGCGGAGCTCGCCTCCACGCAGACCCTGCCCAAGATGGACCTGCCGGCCGCGCCGGTGGAAGAACTGCCCGACCTGGGCAGCACCGTCACGATGCCCAGGTTCGAGGTGCCCGCGGCGCCCGTGGCGCCGGCGGCGGACATGGACATCGCCGGCATCGACTTCGCCAGCCTCTCCGCGGTCGCCGGTCCGGCACCGCAGGCTGCCGCGCCGGAGCCCGAGCCGGAACCCGAGAGCGAGGAAGCGGCCGCGCCCGCGCGCGACGAGCAGGTCAAGGTGATCGGCGACCTGCGCATCGGCATCCCGCTCTACAACGTCTACCTGAACGAGGCGGACGAATGGTCGCGCCGCCTGGCCACCGAAATCAGCGAGTGGGCGCTGGAGATGAACCAGCGCGTGCCGGATTCCACCGTGGCCTGGGCCCATTCGCTGGCGGGCAGTTCCGCCACCGTCGGCTTCCACGCGCTGTCGGACATCGCGCGCGGCCTCGAAGGCGCGCTGCAGCACACGCAGACGCTGGCCAACGGCACGCCGGATCACGCGCGCGTCTTCACCGAAGCCGCCGAAGAAGTGCGGCGCCTGCTGCACCAGTTCGCCGCCGGCTTCCTGAAGGAACCCGAGCCGGGCATCCTGGCCGCGTTGCAGGAGCTGAAGGACGCCGAAGGCGAGCCGCGTTCCGAAGCGCCGGAAAGCGTGCTGCCCCCGCCTTCGCTCGACGACACCATGGGGCTGGGCTTCATGGCCTCCGCACCGGCGCCCATCGCTGCTCCCGCCGCGGCCCGCGCCCCGCAGGCGCCGCTGTTGGCACCGGTGCAGACTGTGCTGCCGCCCAAGGCCGCGCCGGTGGTTGCCGTCAGCGGTGACGAAGACCTCGACGTGGTCGACGCGATCGACCCCGACCTGTTCCCGATCTTCGAGGAAGAGGCCGCGGAACTGATGCCCGCGCTGGGCGGCTCGCTGCGCGCCTGGGCCGGCCATCCGACCCAGCGCGAACCGCGCGACCAGGTGCTGCGCGCGCTGCACACGCTCAAGGGCAGCGCCCGCCTGGCCGGCGCGCTGCAGCTGGGTGAACTGGCGCACCGCATGGAGTCCGAGGTGGAATACCTCGGCCACGAGAACACCGCCGCGGCCGACGTGGAAGCCCTGCTGCACCGCTACGACGCGATGCAGGCCCGCTTCGACACGCTGCGCGCCACCGGCGGTTTCGCGCCGGCGGAGCAGCCGGTGGAGGCGCCGGCGCCCGCCGCTGCCGCTCCGGTGCAAGCCGCCGCGCCCGCGCCCGCCGCGCCGCAGGCCGCACAAGCCGGACAAGTGGCGCCCGCCGCTGCGCCGGTGCGCACGACCGCCATCGCGATGCCGGCGGTCACCACCGTGACGGCCTCGCGGCAGTCGGCCAACCAGGCCGTGCGCGTGCGCTCGCAGCTGCTGGACCGCTTGGTCACGCAGGCCGGCGAGGTGATGATCACCCGCTCGCGCCTGGAAAACGAATTGAAGCAGCTGCGCGGCTCGCTCGGCGACCTCACCAGCAACCTCGACCGCCTGCGCACCCAGCTGCGCGACATCGAGGTGCAGGCCGAGTCGCAGATGCAGTCGCGCATGGCGCAGGCCAAGGAAACCTCGGGCTTCGACCCGCTGGAGTTCGACCGCTTCACCCGCGTGCAGGAACTCACCCGCATGATGGCCGAGTCGGTGAACGACGTGGCCACGGTGCAGCGGAGCATCCAGCGCGTGGTGGAAGCCACCGAAGACGACCTGATCGCGCAGGCGCGCCAGACGCGCGAACTGCAGCGCGACCTGCTGCGCACGCGCATGGTGGAGTTCGAGGGCATCTCGGACCGCCTGTACCGCGTGGTGCGCCTGGCCGCCAAGGAAAGCGGCAAGCAGGTGAAGCTGGACCTGGTGGGCGGCTCCATGGAAATGGACCGCGGCGTGCTCGATCGCATGACGCCCGCCTTCGAGCACCTGCTGCGCAACTGCGTGGCCCACGGTGTCGAGACGCCCGACGTGCGCGTTGCCGCGGGCAAGGACGCCACCGGCACCATCGCCATCACGCTGCGCCAGGAAGGCAACGACGTCTCAGTGGAGTTCCAGGACGACGGCGCCGGCCTCAACATCGCGCGCATCCGCGAGAAGGCGCTGCAGAACGGGATGATCCGCCCCGACCAGCAGATCTCCGACGACGAGGCCGCGAACCTGATCTTCCTGCCCGGTTTCTCCACCGCGCAGCAGGTGACCGAACTCGCCGGCCGCGGCATCGGCATGGACGTGGTGCGCGCCGAAGTCAACGCGCTCGGCGGCCGCATCGAGACGACGACGCAGGCCGGCCGCGGCACGAGCTTCAAGCTGGTGCTGCCGCTGACCACCGCCGTGACGCAGGTCGTGATGATCCGCTCGGGCAAGCTCGCCATCGGCGTGCCGGCGAACCTGGTGGAAATCGTGCGCCGCGCGCCCGCCAAGGAAGTCCAGCAGGCCTACAACAGCGGCATCTTCGACTTCGGCGGCGAGCAGCTGCCCTTCTTCTGGTCCGGCGCGCTGCTGCAGTCCTCGGCCGCGAGCGCCGAGCCGCAGGGCAAGACGCTGCCGGTGGTGGTCTTCCGCTCCGCCGCGCAGCGCATCGCGATGCACGTGGACGAAGTGCTGGGCAACCAGGAAGTCGTGGTGAAGAACCTCGGCCCGCAGCTGTCGCGCCTGCCCGGCCTGGCCGGCATGACCGTGCTGGCTTCCGGCGCCGTGGTGCTGATCTACAACCCGGTGGCGCTGTCGACGGTGTACGGCGACCAGGCCCGCGCGCTCAGCGCCGACCAGGCGCATCCCGACGTGCTGGGCAAGGACGCCGTGCGCGAGATCCGGCCGACGGTGCCGCTCGCGCCGGCCGCGCCCGCGGTGCCGCTGGTGATGGTGGTCGACGACTCGATCACCGTGCGCCGCGTCACGCAGCGCCTGCTGCAGCGCGAAGGCTACCGCGTGGTGCTGGCGGCCGACGGCCTGCAGGCGCTGGAGAAGCTGGCCGACGAACTGCCTTCGGTGGTGCTGTCGGACATCGAGATGCCGCGCATGGACGGCTTCGACCTGGCCCGCAACATCCGCGGCGACGGACGCCTGAAGCACCTGCCGATCGTGATGATCACCTCGCGCATCGCCGAGAAGCACCGCGAGCACGCCAAGGAACTCGGCGTGAACCACTACCTGGGCAAGCCCTACTCGGAAGAAGAGTTGATGAGCCTGGTGAAGCACTACGCACGGAACACGGCGACGGCTTGATTGCCGTCATCCCCGCGCAGGCGGGGACCCAGAGCATCGAGAAAGCGGCCCACGGGCCGCTTTCTCTTTGGACGCCCTGGATTCCCGCCTACGCGGGAATGACGAAGTCGAGCGCCGCGCGGTCCCACTTCGCAAGATCGGCCGCCGCATCGTATGTGGACTGCAGGAAAGCCAGCAAAGTCGCATCCGGGTTCGGCGCCTGCCGCACCACGTCGTAGGGCAGGATGAACTCGCGCATCTGCTGGCTGTAGAAGGCGCCTTCCGGCTGCACCGGCCATTGCGCGAAGCCTTCCGGCTCCGGATAGGCATACGCGTAGAAGGCCGGATAGCCGAGGCCGCCGCCGGCCCAGAAGCCGCAGCTGCTCACCTCGTGCGAGTACGCTTCGCGCACCACCCAGTCCGGCAGCGCCGGCACGCCGCCGGGATGCGGCGGCGCGGCGCGGCCGGAGAAGCGCGTCACCGCGAGATCGGGCGCGCCCCAGAAGAAATGCACTGGGCTGCACTTGCCGCGAAAGCGCGCGCGGAAGATGCGCAGCACGCGCTCGGCCTGCAGCAGGATGCGCCAGTAGCGCTGTGCCGCATCGCCGTCGTAGGGACGCGGCGCGACATCGTCCTCGAAGGGCAGCGCGTCGGGAATCTCGCAGGGCGCCGGGCGGATCTCCAGCGGCAGGTCCAGCGAGCGCAGTGCCGCGCGCAGGCGCGCGTAGAAGTCCGCGACCGACCCGGCCTGCAGCGGCAGCGAGACCGCGCGTCCGTCGCTCACGCGCAGGTGCAGGGCGTGCGCGACGAAATCGAACTCCAGGTCGTGGAAGCCGGACCCGCAAGGCAGCGGGCCGGTGCCCAGCCCGCGCGCGGTGAGCGCCAGCGTGACGTGCCACGAATGGTTGGTCCACGGCGTGCCGGCCATGCGCAGCTTGCCGACCACCTGCAGCCAGCGATGCAGCGCGGCGTGCGTCCCTTCCCACTCGGCCAGGGGCAGCGGCGGCCAGGCGGATGCGTCAGTCATGCGGGTCTCCGTTCTTGACCACGGCGTAGCGGCGCAATGTCTTTTCCCGCGCCGCCGCATGGTCCACGATCGGCAAAGGATAGTCGGCCCCCGCCGTCCACGGCGCGTGCAGGGCCTTGCGCGGCAGGCCCGCCAGTTGCGGCAGGTAGTGCAGGATGAATTCGCCGTCCGGGTCGAAGCGCTCGCTTTGCGTGACTGGGTTGAAGATCCGGAACCACGGCTGCGCGTCGCAGCCCGAGGAGCTGGCCCATTGCCAGCCGCCGTTGTTGGCGGAGAGGTCGTAGTCGTTCAGCTGCTGCGCGAAGTAGCGCTCGCCCCAGCGCCAGTCGATGCCCAGGTCCTTGCACAGGAAGCTCGCAGTCACCATGCGCAGGCGGTTGTGCATGTAGCCGGTGCGGTTGATCTGCGCCATCGCGGCGTCGACCAGCGGGTAGCCGGTGCGGCCCTCGCACCAGGCCGCGAAGAGCCGGTCCGCTTCCGCTCCTTCCTCCCAGCGGATGCGGTCGTACTCGGGGCGGAAGCTTTCGCCGCGCCCGACGTGCGGGAAGTTCGCCAGCACCTGGAAGTAGAACTCGCGCCAGACCAGTTCCTTCAGCCAGGTGGCGGCGCCGCTGCCGCTGCGGGACCGGGCCAGCGCCACCAGCTCGCGGATAGACACCGTGCCGAAGCGCAGGTGCACGCCGAGGTAGCTCGGGCCGTTGCGCGCGGGCGCGTCGCGGTCGGTGTCGTAGCGGTCCATGCGCTCGCGAAACGCGGTGAGCAGGCGCGCTGCACCACTGGCGCCGCTCGGGATCTGCAGCTCGGCGAGGTTGCTGGCCTCGAAGCCCAGTTCGCGCAGCGTCGGCACGGCGCGCCGGTACTTTTCCGGCCGGGGCGCCAGGCGCGCGGCGTACTTCTCCACCGGATAGGGCCGCAGGTAGAAGGCGTCCAGCTTAGCCAGCCACGCGCGGCTGTAGGGCGTGAAGACGGAGTAGGGCTGGCCCGCCTGCGTCAGCACCTCGTCGCGCTCGAAGATCACCTGGTCCTTGAAGGTGTGCAGCGCAATGCCCGCATCGCCGAGCCGCGCGCGCACCAGGTCGTCGCGCGCGATGGCGTCCGGTTCGTAGTCGTGGTTGGCGAACACCGCCTGCGCGCCCAGTGCTTGCGCCAGCCGGGGCACTTCCTCGGCCGCATCGCCGTGCAAGGTGATCAGGCCTTCCGGCAGCGCGGCGGCCAGCTCCACGACCGATTCCCGGATGAATTCGACCCGGCGGTCGCGCCACGGCAGGTCGTCCAGGATGGCCTTGTCGAAGACGAAAACGCAGTGCACCTGGCGGCAGGACTTCAGGGCATGGTAGAGCGCGGCGTTGTCGCTGGCACGCAGGTCGCGGCGCAGCCAGACCAGCCCGGCAGCGTAATTGGGGTCCATGGACTTAAAATCAGGGGATCATGCCGCCCGAGGCCGACTCCATCAACCTGACGCACCATTTCCTGATCGCCATGCCGGGCCTGCAGGATGCGTCCTTCGCCCGCTCGGTGGTCTACCTCTGCGAGCACAGCCCCCGTGGGGCGCTGGGCCTGGTCATCAACAAGCCGACCGACATCAACCTGAAGAACCTGTTCGAGAAGGTCGACCTGCCGCTGGGCCGGGCCGAGCTGGCCCGCACGCCGGTGCTGCAGGGCGGCCCGGTGCAGACCGAGCGCGGCTTCGTGCTGCACGAGGCCGTGCATGCCGAAGGCGCGGACGAAAACGAGTCGGTGTACGCCTCGACGATGACCATCCCCGGCGGCCTGGAGATGACGACCTCCAAGGACGTGCTGGAAGCGATCGCCACCGGCGCCGGCCCGCGCAAGCTGCTGGTGACGCTGGGCTATTCGTCCTGGGGCGAGGGCCAGCTGGAGTCCGAGCTGGCCGAAAACAGCTGGCTCACCGTGGGCGCCGATCCCTCGGTCATCTTCGACACCCCGATCGAGGAGCGCTACGACCGCGCGCTCTCGCTGCTGGGCCTGCAGGCCTGGATGCTGTCGCCGGGAGCCGGGCACGCATGAGCACCCCGGTGCCAGACGTCGTTCCCGCGCAATTCCAGACCTTTCTTGCTTTCGATTTCGGGCTGAAGCGCACCGGCGTGGCGGTGGGCAACCGCATGCTGCGCAGCGCGACGCCGCAGCCCACCATCCGCGCCGAAGGCAGCGACGCCCGGCTGGCGGCCTGCACCGAGCGCGTGGAGGAGTGGCAGCCCGACGCCCTGGTGGTGGGCGTGCCCTTCCATCCCGACGGCGCCAGCCACGACAATACGGCCCGCGCCCGCAAGTTCGCCCGCCAGTTGCGCGCGCGCTTCGGCAAGCCCGTGTACGAGGTGGACGAGCGCTACAGCACCACCGAAGCCCTGGCCAGCGGCGCGCGCGATGCCGACGCCGGCGCGGCCTGCGTCATCCTGGAGCAATTCTTGAGGAGCCTGCCTTGACCACTCCCGCGCAATCCGGCGCGCTGACCCTCGACGCCGAGGCCTTGTACCGCGAGCTGGTGCGCGGCGTGCAGTCGCTGCGCCAGGCCGATACGCGCCTGGTGGGCATCACCTCCGGCGGCGCCTGGCTGGCCGAGCGCCTGCAGAAGGACCTGGGCCTGGCGGGCGAGCCCGGCATCATCTCCTCGGCGATGCACCGCGACGACTACGCGCGCCGCGGCCTCACCGCCACGGCGCAGACGAAACTCGATTTCGACGTCAACGGCGCGCGCATCCTGTTGCTCGACGACGTGCTGTATACCGGCCGCACCATCCGCGCGGTGCTGAACGAACTGTTCGACTACGGGCGGCCGACCGCGGTGCAGCTGGCGGTGCTGGTGGATCGCGGCGGTCGCGAGCTGCCGGTGCACGCCGACTTCGCGGCCGCGCGCGTCGCCTTGCCGGAATCGCAGTCGCTGGCGCTGGCCCGCGACAACGACGGCCGCTTCCGCTTCCAGGTGGAGGGGACCGCGTCCTGAACCCCATGCTCTACAAACGAAACCCGCAACTGAACAAGAACGGCGAGCTGATCCACCTGCTGTCGATCGAAGGCCTGCCCAAGGACATCCTCACCCACATCCTCGACACCGCCGCCACCTTCGTGAGCGTGAGCGACCGCGAGGTGAAGAAGGTGCCGCTGCTGCGCGGCAAGAGCGTGTTCAACCTGTTCTTCGAAAACAGCACGCGCACGCGCACGACCTTCGAGATCGCGGCGACGCGCCTGTCGGCCGACGTGATCAACCTCGACATCGCGCGCTCCTCGGCGAGCAAGGGCGAGTCGCTGCTGGACACCATCGCCAACCTGAGCGCGATGGCTGCCGACATCTTCGTGGTGCGGCACAGCGAGTCGGGCGCGCCCTACCTGATCGCGCAGCACGTCGCACCGCACGTGCACGTGGTCAACGCCGGTGACGGAAGACATGCGCACCCGACCCAGGGGCTGCTGGACATGTACACCATCCGCCACTACAAGAAGGACTTCAGCAACCTCACGGTGGCGATCGTCGGCGACGTGCTGCACTCGCGCGTGGCCCGCTCGGACATCCACGCGCTGACGACGCTCGGCTGCGCGGAAGTGCGCGTGGTCGGCCCCATGACCCTGGTGCCCGGCGACATGGCGCAGATGGGCGTGCGCGTCTTCCATTCGCTGGAGGAAGGCCTCAAGGGCTGCGACGTCGTGATCATGCTGCGGCTGCAGAACGAGCGCATGAGCGGCGCGCTGCTGCCGTCCTCGCAGGAGTTCTTCAAGCGCTACGGACTCACGCAGGAACGCCTGGCGCTGGCCAAGCCCGATGCGATCGTCATGCACCCGGGGCCGATCAACCGCGGCGTCGAGATCGACTCGGCGGTGGTGGACGGCAAGCAGAGCGTGATCCTGCCGCAGGTGACCTTCGGCATCGCGGTGCGGATGGCGGTGATGGGCATCGTCGCCCACAACGTGCGGGAGGCCGCATGAAGATCCTGATCAAGAACGGGCGGGTGATCGACCCGGCCCGCAATTTCGACGAGATCGGCGACGTCGCCATCGCCGCCGGCCGCGTGATCGGCGTGCGGACCATCCCCAAGGACTTCGCGCCGAACCGCGTGCTCGATGCCAGCGGCTGCATCGTCGCGCCGGGCCTCGTCGACCTCGCTGTGCGCCTGCGCGAGCCGGGGCACGAGCACGAAGGCATGCTGGAGAGCGAGATGGCCGCGGCGGTGGCCGGCGGCGTCACTTCGCTCGTCTGTCCGCCGGACACGGATCCGGTGCTCGACGAACCCGGCTTGGTCGACATGCTGAAGTTCCGCGCCGAGAAATTGCACCAGGCACGCGTGTTTCCGCTCGGCGCGCTCACGCGCGGGCTGCAGGGCGAGATCCTCACCGAGATGGCGGAGCTCACCGAGTCCGGCTGCGTGGGCTTCAGCCAGGCCGAGGTCCCGCTGCAGAACACGCAGGTGCTGCAGCGCGCGATGCAGTACGCGGGCACCTATGGCTACGGCGTGTGGCTGCGGCCGCAGGAATACCACCTGGGCAAGGGCGTCGCCGCGAGCGGCGCGCTGGCCACGCGGCTGGGCCTGTCCGGCGTTCCGGTCGCTGCGGAGACGATCGCCCTGCACACCATCCTGGAGCTGATGCGGGTGACCCGCGCGCGCGTGCACCTGTGCCGCATCAGCAGCGCCGCCGGCGTCGCGCTCGTGCGCCAGGCGAAGCAGGAAGGGCTGCCGGTCACCTGCGACGTCAGCATCAACTCGCTGCACCTCACCGACGTCGACATCGGCTACTTCGACAGCCGCATGCGCCTGTCGCCGCCGCTGCGCCAGCAGCGCGACCGCGATGCGCTGCGCGAAGGCCTGGCCGACGGCACGATCGACGCCCTGGTGTCGGACCATACGCCCGTGGACGAAGACGCCAAGACCCTGCCCTTCGCCGAGGCCGAGCCCGGCGCGACCGGCCTCGAGCTGCTGCTCGGACTGGCGCTGAAGTGGGGCCAGGAAGACGGCATCGGCCTGCCGCGCGCGCTGGCGGTGCTGACGTCGGAGCCGGCGCGCGTGCTGGGCGCCGCGCTCGGCACGCTGCAGGCCAGCGCCGGCCAGCTGGTGGACGGCGGCGTGGCCGACGTCTGCGTGTTCGACCTCAATGCGGCCTGGACCGTGGAGCCGGCGCGGCTGCGCAGCCAGGGCCGCAACACGCCCTTCGGCGGGCACGAGCTGCCCGGCAAGGTGCGCTGGACCCTCGTCGGCGGCCAGGTCGCCTACGAGGCGTGAAGCTCCTGCGCGCGGCCTGGCGCCTCGCCCGGGTCGGCGCCCACCTGGTGGGCGGCTGGCTCACCATCACGCTGCTGTTCCCGCGCTGGGACCAGGGGCGGCGCAACGCGCGCGTGCAGGCCTGGGCCCGCGGGCTGCTGGCGATCCTGGGCATTCCGCTGCAGGTGCAAGGCGAGCCGCCCGTGCAGGGCCCGGTGCTGCTGGTGGCCAACCACCTGTCGTGGATCGACATCCTGGTGATGCACGCGGCGCGCCATTGCCGTTTCGTCGCCAAGTCGGACGTCAAGCACTGGCCCGTGATCGGCACGCTCGCCACTGGCGGCGGCACGCTCTACATCGAGCGCGAGAAGCGGCGCGACGCGATGCGCGTGGTGCACCACATGCGCGAAAGCCTCGCGGCCGGCGAGATCGTGGCGGTGTTCCCCGAAGGCACCACCGGCGACGGCCGCGAGCTGCTGCCCTTCCACGCCAACCTGTTCCAGGCGGCGATCTCGGCCGGGGCGCCGGTGCAGCCGGTGGCGCTGCGCTTCATCGACCAGGCCACCGGCGCCGACAGCCCGATGCCGCTGTGGCTGGGCGATGACACCTTGATGGCCTCGCTCTGGCGCACGCTTGCCGGTCCGCCTTTCTCCGCCAGCGTGACTTTCGGCAGCCCCCAGGTCGCCGCCGGCCGCGACCGGCGCGCGTTTGCCGCGGACCTGCGCCAGGCCGTTGCGGCGCTGCGCCAGCCCTCATAGGCAGTTTCCCTTTGGTGCTGGAGAGCCAGCCGGCTTTCGGGCTACCATTCTCCGCAGAGGGGGCCCCAAGATGGCCAGGAAGCGGATCCTGCTGGTGGACGACGACCAGGCGGTGCTCGTCTACCTGGGCGCGAAGCTCGCGCGGCACTACGACATCGTCTCGACCCTGGATCCCTACCAGGCGATCACCCTTGCCCGCAGCGACCGGCCCGACCTGATCCTCTGCGACCTGGACATGCCCGGCATGAGCGGCGGCGACGTGGCCTCGGCCCTGCATGCCGATCCGGACACGGCCCGGATTCCCCTGATGTACCTCACCTCGCTGGTGTCGCCCGACGGCGTGCGCGACCTGCAGGGGCAGGTCCGCGGCCGCCCGGGGGCGTCCAAGCGGGCGCCCCTGAGCGAGCTGGTCGCCCGGATCGAGGAATTGACCGGCGACCGGGCTTCCTAGGAGCCTGGGCGGCAGAGAAACGGGCCCGCGCCGGTGCCTGGAATCGTGTCAGGCTAGGCGCAGCCGACGCCGTGTGGTGAACCACTCAAGGAGGCTGTAACGACGCATGGCGCGATTCCAGGCACCGGCCCGAAGGGTTGGGCCTGCAAGGGGGCGTATGCGGCGTTGCGAAATCGGGTCAAGCCGCCC
>NZ_JAKLTM010000009.1 GCF_022012305.1 Ramlibacter paludis
AAAACGCCCCGGCTTTTCCCCCCGTAGTCCGTGGTGAGCGCGAAGCCGAACTGCGGCCCTCAGCGCTTGCGAAGGCCCAAGGCCACCACCGCCCCGACCACCAGCAGCGCCCCACCGACCTGCACCGGCGCGATGCTCTGCCCGAGGATCAGCCAGGCCAGCACCAGCGCGAACACCGGCTCCACGTTCATGATCGCGGAGTTGCCGACCACGCCCAGCCGCGGCAGCACCGTGAACATGATGGTGAAGGCGGTGCCGTAGAGGAAGGTCAGCGCCGCCAGCCCGCCCCAGCCTGCAGGGGCGGTGGGCAGGTGGAAGCCGCCTTGCAGCGCCACGGTCACCAGCGCCACCAGGCTGGCCATCGTCATCGTGGTGGCGGTCCGCACGCGGCCGTCGACGTCGCCCGCTTCGTGCTGCGTCAGCACGAGCGCCAGGCCGAACGTGCCCGCGGCCGCCAGCGCGAAGGCCACGCCGGCGCCGATGCGCGCCCACTGGCCGGACGCGCCCAGCCCGGAAGCCGCGCCGAACACGTCGAGCGCCAGCGCCAATCCGACCAGGATCACCGGCATGGCCACCAGCATCGGCTTCTCCGGCTGCTGGCGGTACACCACGAAGGACCAGAGCGCCGTCCAGATCGGATAGGTGTTGAAGGCCAGCAGGGCCAGCGCCACCGGCAGGCGCGCCACGGCGGAATACAGGCACAGGCTCTGCACGCCGATCAGCAGCCCGATGACGGGCAGCACTTTCCTGTGGCGGGCACTGAATTTCACGCGCACGCCTTGCGCCGCCAGCAGCGCGACGATCACCAGCGCCGTGACCGTGCTGCGGAACACCACCGCCGTCGCGACGTCGGCGCCGTTGTTGAAGGAGATGCGCGCGGCGACGTGGTTCGCGCCCATCATCAGCGCGATCAGCAGCAGCGTGGCAAAGGCCGTGCCGGTGATGGCGCGCGCCGGCGCCGGGATGGCCGCCATGCGCTAGTACAAGCCGTGCACGCGGGCGTGCAGGCGGCTCAGGCCCAGCAAGGCGTCGGTGAAGGGCGTGGCGACGCCGGTCAGCGTGCCCAGCTCCTTGACCACCGTGACCAGCGCATCGAGTTCCACCGGCTTGCCGGCTTCCACGTCCTGCAGCATCGAGGTCTTGAAGGCGCCCAGCTTGCGCGTGATCTGGTGCCGGTCTTCCGGCTGCTGCGCGATCGGGATGCCGATCCGGCCCCCAATTTCCCGCGCCTCCAGCATCACCGCGGAAATGAAGCCGCGCACCAGGTCGTCGTTGAGGATCAGGTCGGTGGTGGCGCCCGTCATCGCGCTGACCGGGTTCACGGTCATGTTGCCCCAAAGCTTGTACCAGGCGTCCTTCTGGATCTGCTCTGAAAGCTCCGTCTCGATGCCGGCCTTCTGCAGCAGGGCCACCAGGTCGCGCACGCGCTGCGTCTTCTCGCCGGAAGGCTCCCCGACGATCAATTTGTTGCCGAAGTGGTGCTGCACGAAGCCGGGCTCGCGCAGGGCAAAGCTCGCGTGCACCACGCAGCCGACCACGCTTTTGGCGGGAATCGCCTCGGCGATGCTGCCCGAAGGGTCCACGGCCTTCAGCCGCGTGCCCTCGTACGCGCCGCCGAAGCCCTGGAAGAACCACCAGGGCACGCCGTTCATGGCGGTCAGCACGATGGTGTCGGGGCCCAGCAGCGGACGGATCGCCGCGGCCACGTCGGCCATCGCCGGCGCCTTTACCGCGACGATCACCAGGTCCTGCACGCCGAAGTCCGCGGGCGAGGCGCTGGCCTTGACCGGTGCCGCCAGCGTTTCGCCGTTGGTATGCAGGCGCAGGCCGTGCGTGCGCAAGGCGTCCAGCGTCGCCCCGCGCGCCACCACGCTCACCTCGCAGCCGGCCTGCGCCAGCCGCACGCCGATCCAGCCGCCGATCGCGCCGGCGCCGTAGATGCAGGCCTTCATGACTTGTAGTCCGTGCCGCTGCGCTTTTCCATCAGGCGTGTCATCGCGTCGAACACGTCCTGGCCCGCGCCGAACTGGGCGTCGAACTGGAAGGAGTCACGCGTGGTCTTGATGGCCACCGGCTCCGGAATGGGGATCGCGCGGCCCAGGGCGGCCTGCGCCACCTGCACATCGCAGGCGCGCTGCAAGGTCCACAGGTTGACGAAGGCCAGCGGCACCGTCGCGCCCAGGCCCAGCAGGCCGTGGTTGCGCAGGATCATCAGTGGCTTCTTGCCCATGCTGGCGAGCAGGCGCGGCGCCTCCTCGGCGTGGATGGTGATGCCCTCGAAGTCGTGGTACGCCACCATGTCGTGCAGCTGCGCGGAATAGAAGTTGTTCTGCGCCAGGCCGCCTTCGGAGCAGGCCACCGCGAGGCCGTTGGTCGTGTGGGTGTGCATCACGCAGTGCGCGTCGGGCACGTGCTCGTGGATGGCGGCGTGGATGGTGAAACCGGCGGGGTTCACCGGCCACGGGTTGTGCTTGTCGAGCTTGTTGCCCTGCACGTCGATCTTCAGCAGGTTGCTGGCGGTCACCTCGGAGTAGTGCAGCCCGAAGGGATTGATCAGGAAGTGCTTGGCGCCGCCACTCACGCTTTCGGGCACGCGCACGGTGATGTGGTTGTAGATCATCTCGGTCCAGCCGAGCATGTCGAAGATGCGGTAGGCGGCGGCGAGTTCGACGCGGGCCTTCCACTCGTCGGGATGGAAGTCGGGCGCGCGGGGTTGCATCACGGCGTTCATGGCGATTCCTCAGTAGTTCTGCGGCTTGGCGGCCGCCGCGGGCTGGGCGCCGCCCTTGAATTTGGCGAGCAGGCCGCTGGTGGCCTTGACCAGCAGGTTGCTGTCGGTGCCCAGCGCGATGAAGTTCGCGCCCATCTCGACGTGCTTGCGCGCCAGGGTTTCGTCGAGGGTCAGGATGCCCACGCCCTTGCCGGCGGCGTGGATGCGGCCGAAGGCGTCGGCGATGATCTCCTGCATCTCCGGATGCCAGGGATCGCCCACGTGACCGAAAGCCGCTGACAAATCGGACGGGCCGATGAAGACGCCGTCCACGCCTTCGGTGCTGGCGATGGCATCGAGGTTCTTCACGCCCTCGCGCGTTTCCACCTGGACCAGCAGGCAGACCTCGCGGTTCGCTTCCTTGGCGTAGTTGCCGTTGCGGCCCCAGCCCGAGGCGCGCGCCGCCGCCATGCCGCGGATGCCCTCGGGCGGATAGCGCATGCAGCGCACCAGCTCGCGCGCCTGCTCCGGCGTATCGACCATGGGCACCAGGATGGTCTGGATGCCGAGGTCGAGGTATTGCTTGATCAGCGCCTGGCCGACGTAGCCGTGGCCCATGGGCACGCGCGCCACCGCGTGCGTGTCCGGGTAGGCCGCGATGCACTGCGCCTGCAGCATCAGGTTCATCGGATCGTTGGGCGTGTGCTCGGCATCGAGCAGCAGCCAGTCGTAGCCGGCGGCGGCGCAGATCTCGGTGGTCAGCGGGCCCAGCAGGCTGCACCACAGGCCGTAGACGGTGCGCTTGTCGGCCAGCGCCTTCTTGAAGGGATTCATGGGGGTCTTCATGCGGGGTCCTAGACGAACTTGAATTCGAAGCGCCCGAGCGGGCCGTAGTCGGCGTCGAACAGGTCGCCCTTCTTCGCGGCAACGGGACGGGTGAAGGAACCGGCCAGCACGACCTCGCCCGCCTCCAGGTGCTCGCCCCAGGGCGCGAGCTTCTTCGCGAGCCAGGCGACGCCGATCGCCGGGTGGCCTTGCACGCCCGCGGCCAGGCCGGTCTCTTCCACCGCGCCGTTCTGCCGCAGGATGGCGCCGCACCAGGGCAGGTCCACCTCGCGCGGGTGCGCCTTGTTGCCGCCCAGGATGATGCCGGCGTTGGCCGCGTTGTCGCTGATGGTGTCGTAGACCTTGCGCATCGCCTTGCTGTGGCGGTCGAACTGCTCGATGCGCGCGTCGATGATCTCGATGGCGGGCGTCACGTATTCGGTGGCGGCCAGCACTTCGTCGACGCTCACTTCGCCTTGCAGCTTGCGCTTGAGGACGAAGGCCAGTTCCACCTCCACCCGGGGTGCGATGAAGCGGTCGGCCGGGATGTCGCCGGGCGCGAAGAACATGTCGTCCAGCAAGGTGCCGTAATCCGGCTCGTCGATCTGGCTGGACAGCTGCATGGCGCGCGAAGTGAGGCCGATCTTGTGGCCGCGCACCTTGCGGCCTTCGGCGATCTTCATCGCGACCCAGGCGCGCGAGATCGCGTAGCCGTCCTCGATGGTCATGCCGGGGAAGCGCTTGGAGAAATGCTCCACCTGCACGCGCGACTTCTCGCTGGCGTGCAGTTCGGCGGCAAGCTGCTGGATGAGTTCTGGATTCATTTGTTGAACAAGGGGTGCAAGGTGCTGTGCTTGGCGTCGTAGACCTGGCCGGGGCTTTCGTCGATCTGCAATGTGACGCCGACCAGTTCCTTCTCGAACATCGGCGCGACGTGCGCCTTCACCACCTCCAGCAGGCGGTCGCCGGCGTTCTTCTGCACTTCGGCGCTGCGGCCCGCACCCATGCGCACGTTGATGTAAATGAAGCCGTAGTCGTCCTCGCCGTCGGCCACGGCGTAATGCGCGGCCGGGTAGGCCAGCACGCGCGTGCCGCCGGTGGGGAAGACCTGCTTGCCGGCCTCGTCCTTGATGGTCAGCATGCGGTCCGCCAGCTTGCGGCACAGCGCGCCCACGTCGGTCTTCGTCTCCAGGTTCGGCGTGTAGAGGATGACGCAATGGGGCATGGAGATCCTCAGGCCGCCAGCGGCGTGACGGGAAAGATGGCGTTGATCTGGCCGGTGCCGGAGCTGCCGAAATAGGGCGTGACGATTTCCACGGGCGCGCGGTAGTCCTTCCAGCCCAGCAGGCCGAGCAGCATGGCGGTGTCGTGCATGTCGCCTTCGCCCCAGCACTTTTCGGCGTACATGGGCAGCATGCCGATGAAGGTCTTCCAGTCGCCCTGCTTCCACAGTTCCACCACGCGGTGGTCCACCTGCTCCAGGAAAGGGTCGTAGACCTTGTGCATGAACTCGGGCGCGCGGCCGTTGTCGGCGAAGTGGTGAGACAGCGACCCGCTCGCGAACACGGCGACGGTGCCGTCGTACTTTTCCTCGATCGCCCGCCGCACGGCGAGGCCGAAGCGGGCCGACTCCTCGAGGTCGTGCCAGTCGCACCAGCCGCTCACGCTGATCACCTTGTAGTGCTGGTCGGCGTTCATGTAGCGCATGGGAACCAGGGTGCCGTATTCGAGTTCCAGCGTGGTGTCGGAGTGCGCGCGGCTCTTCACGCCCATGGCGTTGGCCATGTCGCCGATCAGGTGCCCCAGCGCCGGATTGCCAGGGTACTCGTAAGGCATGTTCTTGATGAAGTGCGGCAGCTCGTTGCTGGTGTAGATGCCGGAGAACTTCGGCCCGCAGTTGATGTGGTACTCGCTGTTCACCTGCCAGTGCACGTCGAACACCACGATGGTGTCCACGCCCAGCGCGCGGCAGCGGCGGTTGATCTCCTTGTGGCCGTTGATCGCCGCATCGCGGCAGCCGAAGTTGGGCCCCGGGAACTCCGACAGGTACATCGAGGGCACGTGGGTGATCTTGGCCGCGAGGGCGAGGGTGCCCATCTCACACTCCCCAATGAGGAATATGGTGCGGCGTGATGGAGACCGCGATGTTCTTCGGTTCCAGGAATACCTCGTAGCTCCAGGTCCCGCCTTCGCGTCCGGTCCCCGACGCCTTGGTGCCGCCGAAGGGCTGGCGCAGGTCGCGCACGTTCTGGCTGTTGACGAAGCACATGCCGGCCTCGACTGCCGCGGCGACACGGTGGGCCTTGCCCAGGTTCTCGGTCCACACGTAGCTGGAAAGCCCGTACTGGATGTCGTTGGCGATGCGGATCGCGTCGGCCTCGTCCTCGAAGGGGATCAGGCAGGCGACCGGGCCGAAGATCTCGTCCTGCGCGATCTTCATGCTGTTGTCCACGTCGGCGAACACGGTCGGCGCGACGTAGTTGCCCTTCTTCACGCGCTGCGCCACGGTCGGGGCGTCGAGGCCGCCGCACAGCAGCGTGGCGCCCTCCTGCGTCCCCAGCTCGATGTAGTGGCGCACCTTGGCCAGGTGCCCCTGCGAAATCATCGGCCCGATGATGGTCTTCTCGTCCAGCGGATCGCCCACGGTGATGCGCTTGGCACGCGCCACGAACTTGTCCACGAAGGACGCGTAGATGGACTTCTGCACCAGGATGCGGCTGCCGGCGGTGCAGCGCTCGCCGTTGTTGGAGAAGATCATGAAGATCGCGGCATCCAGCGCGCGATCGAGGTCGGCGTCGTCGAAGATGACGAAGGGCGACTTGCCGCCCAGCTCCATGCTGAACTTCTTCAGGCCCGCTTCCTTGACGATGCGGTTGCCCGTCGCCGTGGAACCGGTGAAGGAGATGGCGCGCACGTCGGGATGCCGCACCAGCGGCTCGCCGGCTTCCTTGCCGTAGCCATGCACCAGGTTCAGAACGCCGGCCGGGATGCCGGCTTCGAGCGCCAGCTCGCCCAGGCGCGCCGCCGTCAATGGCGACAGCTCGCTCATCTTCAGCACCGCGGTGTTGCCGAAGGCGAGGCAGGGCGCGACCTTCCAGGTGGCGGTCATGAAAGGCACGTTCCAGGGCGACACCAGCGCGCAGACGCCCACCGGATGGAACAGCGTGTAGTTCAGGTGCGTGGGCGTCGGGTAGGTGTGGCCGTCGACGCGCGTGCACATCTCGGCGAAGTAGTAGAAGTTGTCGGCCGCGCGCGGTACCAGCTGCTTGCCGGTCTGCGCGATCACCTGGCCGGTGTCGTTGGTCTCGGTCTGCGCGATCTCCGGCACGTTCTTCGCGATCAGGTCGCCGAGCTTGCGAATCAGCTTGGCGCGCTCGGTGGCGGGCAGGGCGGCCCATTTCGGGAAGGCGGCTTTCGCCGCTGCGACCGCGGCGTTGACTTCCGCTTCGCCGCCGGACGCGACCTCCGCCAGCACTTCCTGCGTGGCCGGATTGACCGTCTCGAAATAGTCCTTGCCGGCGACCTTCTCGCCGTTGATCAGGTGATCGATCCGCATGCTCTAGCCCTGGATGGTGTTCATGAGGGCGCCCAGGCCCTCGATCTCGGTGACGACCACGTCGCCCGGCTTGCAGTCGACCACGCCGTCCGGCGTGCCGGTCAGGATCAGGTCGCCGGGCTGCAAGGTCATGAAGCTGGTGAAGTACTCGATGAGGAAAGGCACGTCGAAGATCATGTCCTTCGTGTTGCCCGACTGCGTGACGTCGCCGTTGACGGTGGTCTTCAGTGCAAGCGCCATCGGGTCCGGCACGTCGGCCCGGTCCACCAGCCACGGGCCGACCGGCGTCGCGCCGTCGCGGTTCTTCACGCGCAGGTTGGGCCGGTACCAGTTTTCCAGGTAGTCGCGGATGGCGTAGTCGTTGGCGACGGTGTAGCCGGCGATGAAGTCGTAGGCGTCGTCGCGCTTCACCTTGCGGGCGGTGCGGCCGATCACCACGGCGAGCTCGCACTCGTAGTGCATGAACTCCACGCCCGCGGGCCGGCGGGTGAACTGGCGGTGGCCGGTCAACGCGCGCTCGCCTTTCAGGAACACCAGAGGCTCCTTCGGCGGCTCCTTGAAGGCCAGCTCCTTGGCGTGGTCGGCGTAGTTGAGGCCCAGCGCCAGGATGGTGCGCGGGCGCGGCTGCGGCTTCAGGGGCGGCAGCCAGGTGACGGCGTCGGGGGAGACCAGCTCGCCGTTGTCCAGCAGCAGGCGCCAACCGTCCTGCTCGGTGGCGGCATGGGTCACGCCCTGGTGGATCACGCGTGCGTGCTTCATGCGGCCTCCGCCACGAGGGTGTTGGTGAGCGTGCCCAAGGCGGGCATGAAGATGTCGATGCGGTCGCCCACCTTGGCGCGCGGGCGGTTCGCATCCACGCCCAGCATCAGCATGTCGCCGGTGCCCAGCGTCATGAACTCGCTGACGTCGGCCAGCAGCTGGTCGGCCGAGCGCACCAGCTGCGAGAAGCGCACCGTCTGCTTCAGCTCGCCGTTGATGCGCACCTCCAGCTTGAAGACGGCCGGGTCGCCGGCCTCGTTGCGGGAGCGCACGCGCTCGCCGATGCCGAGGAAGCCGTCCAGGCAATCCAGCTTCACCGGCGGGCGGAAGAAGCTGTCGTGCGGAATCATCAGGTCGTTCATCAGCACGTAGCCCGCGATCTCGGTGGCGGACTTCATCACCATGGCGACGGTGGCACCCACCGCGACTTCGGTGACGCCGGCCGGCACGGGAATGGCGGCGCCGTTCTCGCTCCAGGTATTGGCCGGCTTCACGTACAGCACCGGCGCCTTGGGCGGCGCCTTGTACGGGGCCTCGTCCATCTTCGCGCCCAGTGCGTCGAGCTCGCCGCGGAAATTCATCAGCGTGCCGTACACCGTGCCTCGCGCAACACCGTTCATGGCTGCTCCAGGTCTATGAGTTGATCGAGCAGCTCGTAGAGCTGCGCCAGTTTCTGCTTGCCCAGCGACTGTTCCAGCCACTGGTAATGGGTTTCGATGGTGTCCGACAGGCGCGCGACCATCTTGCGGCCCTTGGCCGTGGCCTCGACGACGGTGCGGCGCTGGTCGGCCGGGTCGCGCTCGCGCTGGATCAGGCCGTCGCGCTCCATGCGCGCCAGCACGCCCGTGAGGCTGGGGCCGAGGATATAGGCCTCGCTCGCCACGCGGCCGGTCTCCACCGCGCCGTGCTCGCCCAGCACCCGCAGCACGCGCCACTGCTGGTCCGACAGGCCGTGCTCGCGCAGGCTGGGCCGCGTGTGCGCCATGACGGACTCGCGCGCCTGCAGCAGCAGGCGCGGCAGGTTGCGGTGGACGAAGGTGGTGGAGGACATGGCCAGTGCTTGCCGTTATTTAACATGTTAAATGACGGCGACGCCGGCCGCAAGCGGGACTTCCAGTCCGCGGTCTACCGCCGAGCTACCCAGTAGATGGCGCCGGCGTCGCCGTAGCGCTCGGCATGCGGCGTTCCGCGCGCCACCTCGAAGCGCCCGCCGGGCAGCAGGTGCTGCGTGCGCCCGTTCACCGTCAGCCACATCTCGCCGGCCACGACCAGCGCATGGGCGTCGAAAGGATGGCTGTGCAGGTCCAGCACCTGGCCCGGCTGCCACTTGCGTTCCAGGACTTCGGAATAACCGAGCTCCCGGGACTCGGACTCGAATTCGGCGTAGCTTGGAAGGGTGTCCATCGTCTCATCTTAGACTCGCCCCATGGCCAAGGACAAGACGATTTACAGCTGCACCGAATGCGGCGGCAGCACGCCCAAGTGGCAGGGCAAGTGCCCGCATTGCAATGCCTGGAACACGCTGGTGGAAAGCGTGGCGGAGCCGGCGGCCAATGCCCGCAACCGCTTCGCCGCGCTGGCGCCGGCTTCCGAGGTCGCCGTCCTCGCCGACATCGAGGCCGCGGAAGTGCCGCGCACGCCCACCGGCATCCCCGAACTCGACCGCGTGCTGGGCGGCGGCATCGTCGAAGGCGGCGTGGTGCTGATCGGCGGCGACCCCGGCATCGGCAAGTCCACCCTCTTGCTGCAGGCGCTGGACGGCCTGCAGCGCGGCGGCGTCCCCACGCTCTATGTCACCGGCGAGGAAAGCGGCGCGCAGGTGGCGCTGCGCTCGCGCCGGCTCGGGCTGGACCGCTCGCAGGTCAGCGTGCTGGCCGAGATCCAGCTGGAGAAGATCCTGGCCACCATCGCCGCGCAGCAGCCGGCGGTGGCGGTGATCGACTCGATCCAGACCGTCTACAGCGACCAGCTCACCTCCGCGCCCGGCTCGGTGGCGCAGGTGCGCGAATGCGCGGCGCACCTCACGCGCGCCGCCAAGGCGGGCGGCACGACCATCGTGCTGGTCGGCCACGTGACCAAGGAAGGCGCTCTCGCCGGGCCGCGCGTGCTGGAACACATGGTCGACACCGTGCTCTATTTCGAGGGCGACACGCATTCCAGCTTCCGGCTGGTGCGCGCCATCAAGAACCGCTTCGGCGCCGTCAACGAGATCGGCGTGTTCGCGATGACGGAGAAGGGCCTCAAGGGCGTCTCCAACCCCAGCGCGATCTTCCTCTCGCAGCACAGCGAGCCGGTGCCGGGCAGCTGCGTGCTCGTGACGCTGGAAGGCACGCGCCCGCTGCTGGTGGAGATCCAGGCGCTGGTGGACAGCGGCGGCCCCAGTCCGCGCCGGTTGTCGGTGGGCCTGGACCGCGATCGCCTGGCGATGCTGCTGGCGGTGCTGCACCGGCACGCGGGCGTGGCCTGCATGGACCAGGACGTGTTCGTCAATGCGGTGGGCGGCGTGCGCATCAGCGAGCCGGCCGCCGACCTGGCCGTGATGCTGGCCATCGCGTCGTCGCTGCGCGGGCGGGCCTTGCCCAAGGGCTTCATCGCCTTCGGTGAAGTGGGCCTGGCCGGCGAAGTGCGGCCGGCGCCGCGCGGCCAGGAGCGCCTGAAGGAAGCCGCCAAGCTGGGCTTCTCGGTCGCGATCGTGCCCAAGGCCAACGCCCCCAAGGGCGGCGGCGGGCGCGACCTCGAGGGCCTGACGATCCATCCGGTGGAGCGGATCGAACAGGCGCTGGAGGTGGTGCGGGGGTTGGCCTGAAGGGCGGGCCGGGGCTGAGACAATCACGCCCCATGAACTTCCGGAAATTCATCCCGCCCATCGTGGGCGTCGTGCTCATCGTCGTGGCCTGGCGCAGCTACGGCTGGATGGGCGTGGGCCTGGTGGTGACGGGCATCGTCACCTGGATGCTGCTGCACTTCACCCGCATGATGAAGGTGCTGCAGCGCGCTTCCAACCGGCCGGTGGGCTTCGTCGACAGCGCCGTGATGCTCAACGCCAAGCTGAAGCCGGGCGTCAACCTGCTGCACGTGATGGCCATGACCAAGGCCATCGGCGAGCAGCTGAGCGAGAAGGAAACGAATCCCGAGATCTACCGCTGGACCGACGGCTCGGCCTCCTCGGTCACCTGCACCTTCGACAAGGGCAAGCTGGTGAAATGGGAGCTGTCCCGGCCCGAAACGCCCGCGCCGTAAAATCGGCGGTTTCCGCGACCCGGTCGCGACCACCCCCCATAAGGAACTCTCATGAGCCCGGTAGTACCTTCGATGGCCGACCGCGACGGCAAGATCTGGATGGACGGCGAGCTCGTCGACTGGCGCGACGCCAAGATCCACGTGCTCACCCACACGCTGCACTACGGCTGCGGCGCCTTCGAGGGTGTCCGCGCCTACAACACGGTCAACGGCACGGCGATCTTCCGCCTGCAGGAACACACCGACCGCCTGTTCAACAGCGCCAAGATCCTGCGCATGCAGCTGCCCTTCTCCAAGGAGCAGGTCAACGAGGCGCAGAAGCAGGTGGTGCGCGCCAACAAGCTGGAAAGCTGCTACATCCGCCCGCTCACCTGGATCGGTTCGCAGAAGCTGGGCGTGAGCCCCAAGGGCAACCAGATCCACCTGATGGTGGCGGCCTGGGCCTGGGGCGCCTACCTGGGCGAGGAAGGCATGCAGCGCGGCATCCGCGTCAAGACCTCCAGCTACACGCGCCACCACGTCAACATCACGATGACGCAGGCCAAGGCGGTCAGCAACTACAGCAACTCGATCCTGGCCAACATGGAAGCGCTGGACGACGGCTACGACGAGGCCCTGCTGCTGGATAGCAGCGGCTTCGTCAGCGAAGGCGCCGGCGAGAACGTGTTCGTCATCAAGGACGGCGTGGTCTACACGCCCGACCTGTCGGCCGGCGCGCTGAACGGCATCACCCGCAACACCGCGATGCACATCTGCAAGGACCTGGGCCTGGAGCTGGTGCAGAAGCGCATCACCCGCGACGAGATCTACATCGCCGACGAGGCCTTCTTCACCGGTACCGCCGCCGAAGTGACGCCCATCCGCGAACTCGACCGCGTGGAGATCGGCATCGGCCGCCGCGGCCCGATCACCGAAAAGATCCAGAGCGCGTTCTTCGACATCGTCAACGGCCGCAATCCCAAGTACGCCCACTGGCTGACCAAGGTCTGATCGCCATGAACACCACTGCGGCCCGCAAGGAAACGGTCATCGAGCTGACCGCCAAGGACCTCAATTCGAACGGCGGCGTCTTCTGCCCCAGCGCCAAGGCCGACATGAAGCTGTGGAACAACCACCCGCGGGTGTACCTGGACGTGGCCGGCAGCGGCTCCGCCAAGTGCCCTTACTGCGGCACCGTCTACAAGCTGAAGGAAGGCGAGCATTTCGGCTCCCACCACTGAAGGCCGCTCCCTCGTCATCGCGCCGCAGTGGATCGGTGACGCGGTGATGACCGAGCCGCTGCTGCGCCGCCTGCGCGCGCGCGGCGAGCGGCTCACGGTCGGCGCGTTGCCCTGGGTGGCGCCGGTCTACCGCGCGATGCCGCAGGTGGACGAGGTCATCGACTTTCCCTTTGCCCACGGCGGCCTCCAGCTCAAGGAGCGCCGCCGCATCGGCCGGCAGCTGCAGGGCCGTTTCGACACGGCCTACGTGCTGCCCAATTCGCTCAAGAGCGCGTTGCTCCCCTTCCTCGCGAGCGTGCCGCGCCGCGTCGGCTACTTGGGCGAAGCGCGCGTCGGCCTGCTGACCCACCGCCTGAAGAACCCGAAGAACAAACCGCCGATGGTCGCCTTCTATTCGGCCTTGAGCGGCGAGGGCGGACTCGAGGCGGACGTGCCGCGGCTCTCGCTGCCCGCGGGCGACATCGATGCCATCCTCACGAAGCATGGACTGGCGCGCGGCGGCTACGTCGTGATGGCGCCCGGCGCCGAGTACGGCCCGGCCAAGCGCTGGCCGCACTTCGGCGCGCTCGCGGCCTTGCTCGATCGGCCCGTGCTGCTGCTCGGGTCGGGCAAGGAATCGGATCTTTGCGAGGACATCCGTTCCCAGGCGCCTGAGCGTTGCCGCAATCTCGCCGGCCACACCTCGTTGCTCGAAGCTTTCGCGCTGATCGCCGGCGCCGGCCACGTGGTCAGCAACGATTCGGGGCTGATGCACGTGGCCGCGGCGTTCGGGGTGCCGCAGGTCGCCTTGTATGGCTCGTCGAGCCCGCTGCACACGCCGCCGCTGAACGAGCGCGCGCAGGTCGTGTGGCTGAAGCAGGACCCCGACTACCAGCCGCCGCTGGATTGCGCGCCGTGCTTCCAGCGCGAGTGCCCGCTGGGGCATTTCCGCTGCCTCACCGATGTGAGCGCCCAGCGCATCCGCGCCCTGGTGTGAGCCCGCACCGCGGACTCATGGAATTCCCGTAGGGTGGGTTCGCGCAAGCGACCTCACCATCCATGGCTCGTACACGGAGACAAGCCATGCCTTTGCACCAGGACCCGCGGCTCGACCTCACCATGGTCGGTGACTGGGGAACCGCCAACTTCCACACCATCTGGGGCTGGGTGTCGGCGCACCTGCGCTGGCGCTCGGCGCGCCTGTCCAAGTTCACCGTGCGCACCGGCAGCGCCTACCGCGACAGCGTGGAGCTGGTCGGCATGGGCGAGGCGGACCTCGCGGTGACGACGCCCATCCACGTCGGCGTGCGCTGGGCGCGCGAAGGCAAGCACTTCTACGGCGGCAAGGCCTTTCTCAACCTGCGCACCCTGGGCCACCTGCCGCAGGACGACCGGCTCACGCTGGCCGTGCGCGCCGACACCGGCATCCGTTCCTTCGCCGACATCCGCGAGAAGAAGCCGGTGCTGCACATCGCCATGCCGCCGCGCGACGACGACTGCCTGTGCAGCTACGTGATCGACCTGGTCTTCCAGGCGCACGGGATAGCTCCCATGGACATCGTGAAGTGGGGCGGCTCCTACTTCGAGCACGAAAATCCGCGCGCGTGCCTGAAGGCCGCGCAGTCGGGCCAGTGCAATGCGGTGTTCAACGAGGCCATCATGGTGTCGAACTGGACCGAGCTGGTCGGCCAGTACCCGATGAACTTCATCCCGATCGAGCCGGAAGCGATGCGCATCCTGGTCGACGAGTACGGCTTGCGTCCGGCGGTGGTGGAGAAGGGGCGGCTGCGCAACGAGCACGACGTGCCTTGCCTGGACTGGTCCAACTGGGGCATCCTGTGCCGCGACGACATGCCCGAGGACGTGGCCTACCGCGTCACGGCGGTGCTGGTGGAGGAGCGCGCGGAGTTCGAGGCCCGCTTCCGGCACATCCCGGTGCACCAGAGTCCGCTGACCTATCCGATCGATCCGAAGCGCATGCCGCATGGCGTCGACGCGCCCCTGCATCCCGGCGCCGAGCGCTATTACCGCGAACACGGCTACCTGTGAAGGAACACGACACCATGCACAAGCTCCTGGATCGCCGCACCGTCCTCGCCGCCGGCGCCGCCGCCGCGCTGGCGCCTTTCGCCCACGCGCAGACCTATCCCTCGCGCGTGGTCAGCATCATCGTGCCCTTCGGTCCCGGCAATGCCTACGACCTGATGGTGCGCTACCTCGCGGACCGCCTGCGCGACGCGACCGGCCAGCCCTTCATCGTGGAAGCCAAGCAAGGCGCGCTGGGCGGCGTCGCGGCCTCGTACGTGGCGCGCGCGCAGCCCGATGGCCACACCTTGCTGTTCGGCGCCAACTCCACGCACGCCGCGAACGTCCACCTGTTCAAGAAGCTGCCTTACGACCCGGTGGCGGACTTCGTGCCGATCACCACGCTGGCGACGATTCCGCAGGTGCTGGTGGTGTCGCCCGCGCTGAAGGTGAACAGCCTGCAGGAGCTGATCGCGCTGGCGAAAAGCCAGCCGGGCAAGCTGAATTACGGCAGCTCCAGCGCCACCGGGCGCATCGCATCGGAGGCCTTCCGGCAACAGGCCGGCATCGATGCCGTGCACGTGCCGTACAAGACCTCGGCGCAGGCGATCACCGATCTGGTCGGCGGGCAACTGCACTTCCTGGTGACCGACGCGGGACTCGGCGTCGCGCAGGCGCAGGGCGGCAAGGTGAAGGCGCTGGCCATCACGTCCTCGCGCCGCGTGCCCGCGGTGCCCGACCTGCCGACGATGGCGGAGGCGGGCTTGCCGGGCTACGAGTTCGTCGCCTGGCTGGCGCTGTTCGCGCCGGCGAAGACGCCGCAACCCATCGTGCAGCGGCTGGCGGAACTCACCAACCAGATCGTGCGCAGCCCGGGCATGGAGGAGTACCTCGCGAAGATGTACGCCTTGCCGTTCCCGGGAGATCCGGAGTCGCTGCGGGCCTTGATTGCGCGCGACACGGCGCGGTGGGGCGCCTTGGTGAAAGCGGCGGGGATCGAGCCGGAGTGAGCCGCGACGGCGCTCCTCGTAGGCCGTGGTGAGCGCGCAGCCGAACCGCGGCTAAGGCAGCAACTCGATCAAGCGCTGCAACGCCGTCGACGGCGCGCCGTGCCACACCAGGTGCGTGCGGTTCCTGCGCACCTTGGCCGGCAATTCGTGCTGCCGCACGTCCTGCGCCGACTTCATGGCCACCAGCAGCGAGCGCGGCACGACGGCGAATCCCGTGCCGGCCGCCACGCAAGCCACCATCGCCTGGTAGGACGCGAACTCGAGCGTGCGCGCCGGCAGCACCGGCCCGGCGCCCAGCCACTCCTCCAGCCGCTTGCGGTACGAGCAGCCGTTGGCAAAGGCGATCAGCGTCATGCCCGCGAGGTCGGCGGCGCGCCGGACTTCCGCCACGTCCTTGCCGGTGACCAGCACCAGTTCCTCCTCGAACACCTTGCGCGACTCCAGCGCGCCGGGCGAGAAGGGCTCGGACACGAAAGCCGCTTCGAGCTCGAAGCTGGCCACGCGTTGCAGCAGGGCGCCGGTGGTTCCGGTCGCCAGCTCCACCACCACGCCGGGATGCTGGCGGTGGAAGCGCGAGAGGATGGGCGCGAGGCGGCTGCCCGCCGTGCTTTCCAGTGAACCGATGCGCAAGATGCCCATCGCCCGGCCGCTGCGCAGTTCGTTCTCGGCCTCGTCGGCGATGCGGAACAGGCGCTGCGCATACGACAGCAGCAGCTCGCCCTCGGGCGACAGCACCAGCCCGCGGCCCTGCTTGCGAAACAGCGACGTGCCCAGGCGCTGCTCCAGCTGCTTGATGCGCGTGGTGACGTTCGACTGCACGCGATTCAGTTTCTGCGCCGCGCGGATCACGCCGCCTTCGGCCACCACGGTGCGAAAGATGTCCAGGCTGTCGAGGTCCAAGCTTCTCATGGCGAGAACGGTGCTCCAGATTTATTCATTTGTGCCTGGAGCCGATTCTGGATTCAATCGAAGGCCATGACAACCACCGAGCGTTCCGTGCCGCACTGGGCCGTGGTGCTGGGCGGCCTGCTGTCGCTGGCGGCGGCGATGGGCATCGGTCGCTTTGCCTTCACGCCGCTGTTGCCGCTGATGGCCCGCGACGGGCAGCTCGGCCTGTCGGCGGGCGGATGGCTGGCGGCGGCCAACTACGTCGGCTACTTCGTCGGCGCCTTGACGGCGGCGCGGCTGCCGGGCAAGGCGACCCGGCTGGCCGGCGTCGCGCTGCTGCTGACGGCCGCGACCACCGCCGCGATGGCGTGGCCGGGCATGGCGTGGTGGCTGCTGTTGCGCTTCGCGGCCGGCGTCGCGTCGGCCTGGGTGTTCGTGGCGACCAGCGTGTGGTGCCTTGGCGCGCTGGCGCGCGACGGCAGGCAGGCCCAGGCAGGGTGGGTGTATGCCGGTGTGGGGACGGGCATCGCCTTGACGGGACTGGTTTGCTGGATCGCGGGCGCGGCCGGCGTGGCAGCACGCGATTTGTGGGTGGGGCTCGGCGTGCTGGCGCTCGCGCTGATGGTGCCCGTGGTCGGCGTGCTGCTGCGGATGCCGCAAGCCGGGGTTGCCACCCCGGCCTACGGTGAAGCCGGGCGCGCCGATGCGGAGATGCGTGGGCTGGTCGTTTGCTATGGCTTGATGGGCTTCGGCTACATCCTCCCCGCGACCTTCCTGCCGGCGCTGGCGCGCAGCGTCGTCGACGACCCGCGGCTGTTCGGTCTGGCCTGGCCATTGTTCGGGGCGACCGCCGCCGCGTCGACGGTGCTGTCCGCATGGATAGTCAGGCACGCGAGCCGGCTGCAGGTCTGGGCCGTGAGCCAGGCGCTGATGGGCGTGGGCGCGCTGCTGCCCAGCCTGTGGTTGAACGGCGCGACCATCGCGCTGTCGGCGCTGCTGGTCGGCGGCACCTTCATGGTCATCACGCTGGCCGGCGTGCAGGAGATGCGGGCGCGCGCGCCGCAGCAGGCGGCCCGCCGGGTCGGGCAAGTGACCGCGGCTTTCGCCTTCGGGCAGATCGCGGGGCCGGTGCTGTCGGCGCTTCTGCTCCAATGGCCGGCGTTGCACGAGCGCGGCCTCGCCCTCGCGCTGCAAGCCGGCGCGCTGGCCTTGCTGGCCAGCAGCGCCTGGCTCGCGCGCCGTGCCTTTTTCGTTTCCAAGGAGATCGTCCATGCCTGAATCCACCGTGCAGGGCTTCGGCCAACCCGGCGGCGAGCGCCTGCCGCTGCCCGCCGACGCCGCCATGACGCCGGCCCAGCGCGCCGCCGCCCAGGCCTTGATCGCCGGTCCGCGCAAGGGCGTCTACGGCCCGTTCCTGCCGCTGCTGCGCAGCCCCGAACTGCTGGAGCGCATGGCGAAAGTCGGCGAGTACCTGCGCTTCGATTCCGTGCTCGACGCCCGCATCCGCGAACTGGTGACCTGCGCCGCCGCGCGCCATGTCGGCAACCAGTTCGAGTGGGTGATGCATGCGCCGCTGGCGCGCAAGGGGGGCGTGGCGGAGGCGACGCTGGAGGCGTTGCGGGCCGGCGCGCGTCCCAAGGGCTTGCCCGTCGAGGAGGAGACCGCGCTGGACTTCACCGCCGAACTGCTGCGCACCAACGGCAGCAGCGACGTCACTTACGCGGAAACGCTGAAGCAGTTCGGCGAGCAGGGCGTCGTCGAGCTGACGGCGTTGATCGGCTACTTCACGATGGTGAACTGGCTGATGAACGTGGCGCGGACGCCAGCACAGCCGAGCGACGAGCCGGGCCTCACCGCGTTCCCGAGTTGAGCGCGCGTCCACGGAGCCAGTTCCCCCTCCGCTAGCGGCACCCGGACCGAGCGGAGCATCGCGCAGTCCGGTCCCCCTTGCGGAGAGGATCCGGCTTCGCCGGTCCTCTTCGCACTGATCAGAACCACTCTGAAATCGCCCCAGCGATTTCAGAGTGAACCAAAAAAAACAGCCACCTTGCGGTGGCTGTATCAAGTCCTTGGAAGGACGTCGTTGGGAGACTTGAATTCTGGTGTCCGGACGATGCGTGACAGTCAGTCCAATGTAGCGAGGCTGTGCGGTTCAGGCATCACTCATTTGGCGGAGGCATCGTTTTCAGGACGGGGAAGTCATCTTCTTCACAATCGCCCGCCATGGCGAGAAATGTTACATTCGATCACAGGCCAAAGTAAGAACAAAGCATGCACCCCCGCCGGGGTTCTCCTCGCAGTGCACCTCGCCGTGGTGGCGCGTGGCGATCGACCGGACGAGGGCCAGGCCCAGGCCCACGCTGCCCTCGCGTTCGCTGGCGCCACGCAGGCGGTAGAAGGGCTCGAAGATGCGTTCGCGCTCGGCTTCCGGCACGCCCGGGCCGCGGTCGCAGACCCGCACTTCCGCTTGGCTGCCCAGGCGCCGCACCGTGATCTGCACCGGCCCGTTGCTGTAACGGCGTGCGTTCTCCAGCAGGTTGCGTAACGCCCGGCGCAGCAGCTTGGCGACGCCCTGGACGACCACCGTACCCTCACCCTCGGCGACTTCCAGGTCTGCACCGGTCCGCGCCGCCTCCTCTGCGGCCAGCCCTGTGAGGTCCACCGATTCGAAGGTGCCGATGTCGCTGGCGCGCGCATCGAGCCGGCTGGCCAGCAGGATCTCGTCGACCAGCTGGTCCAGCTCCGCGATGTTGCGGGTGATCTCGGCCCGCGAGCGCTCCGACGGCTCGGGGTCCATCAGTTCCAGCCCCATGCGGATGCGCGCGAGCGGCGAGCGCAGCTCGTGCGAGGCATTGGCCAGCAGCGAGCGATGCGACTGCACCAGCGTGTCCACGCGTTCGGCCGCCTGGTTGAAGCGCTGCGCCAGGAAAGCGACTTCGTCGTTCCCGCGCTCGGGCACGCGCACGCTCAAGTCGCCCTCGCCCCAACGTTCCACGCCACGGCGCAGGTCTTCCAGCCGCACGGTCAGGCGCCGCACGATGGGATAGCTGCCGATCGCCACGGCCAGGCCCACCATGCCCAGCAGCCACAGGAAACCCTGCGGACCGCGCGGCAGCCAGGGCCGGCCGCCCGGACGCTCGCCGGGCGGACGCGGGCGCGGCGGCAACTGCACCGTCACCACCCGGCCGTCCTTCATCTGCACGTCGAATTCCACGCCCTGGCCCGGCACGCGGGTGGGCCGCACCATGCTCTGGCCGATCACCTCGTCGTTCTGGTCGCGGATGATCACCTCGCGCATCGGCGTCTGCTCGGTATTGACGCGCCACAGGTAGCCGACGGCAATGGTGAGCAGGCCCACCGTCACGATGACGGCGAGCCAGATGCGCAGGTAGAGGGGGAAACGCCAGCCGGCGTTCCAGGCGGTCATGCAGCCACGGGCGGTTGGTCCTGCGTCAGTCCTGCTGCTTGGCGAACACGTAGCCCACGCCGCGCACCGTGAGGATGCGCTTGGGGTTCTTGGCGTCGGCTTCGATGGCGGCGCGGATGCGGCCCATGTGCACGTCGATGGAGCGGTCGAAGGCTTCCAGCTCGCGGCCGCGCACGGCCTCCATGATCTGGTCGCGCGTGAGCACGCGGCCCGCGCGCTCGGCCAGCACCACCAGCAGGTCGAACTGGTAGGACGTGAGGTCGGCCGGCTTGCCGCCCACCGTCACGGTGCGGGCGTCGCGGTCGATCTCCATCGAGCCGAACTTCATGGTCTTGGCCGGCGGCGGCGCGCCTTCGGTGCGGCGGCGCAGGATGGCGCGGATGCGCGCCAGCAGTTCGCGCGGCTCGAAGGGCTTGGGCAGGTAGTCGTCGGCGCCGAGCTCGAGGCCGACGATGCGGTCCATGGGGTCGCCCTTGGCGGTGAGCATCAGCACGGGCACCTTGCCGGTCTCGCCGGGCAGGGCACGCACGCGGCGGCACACTTCGAGGCCGTCGATGTCGGGAAGCATGAGGTCGAGCACCACCAGGTCGGGCGTGGCGCCGGACGGCGGCTCTTCGAGCAGGTGCAGTCCGGCCTTCGCGTCGGGCGCGTGGGTCACGCCGAAGCCGGAACGCTCGAGGTACTCACTCACCATCTGCGCGAGGCGGGTGTCGTCTTCGATCATCAGGAGTTGCTGCATGGGGTCCGATGGTAATGTTTGGGCTCCACCACGGGGGCCCTTGCTTTACATAGTGGTCTGACCGCTTCGCCAACGCACGTAGGGCCCGTAAAGTTAGGTAAATGGCCGTCTCCAATCCGCAGCCCTCCACGCTCCCCGAGGTCCTGCGCCTGCACCCACCGCAAGCTGAGGCATTGCGCTTCGCGGGTCGCGCGTATACCTACGGCGAACTCGATGCGATGGCGATGCGCTGCGCTGCGGTCGCGTGGCACGACTGGGGCGTGCGTCCCGGCGACCGGGTGGCCTGGCTGGGTGCCAACCACGTGCTGCAGCTCGCGCTGCTGTTCGGACTGGCGCGCATCGGGGCGATCCTGCTGCCGCTGAATTTCCGGCTGGCGCCGCCCGAGTGGCAGCGGCTGATCTCCGACTGCACGCCGCGCCACCTGGTGCACGACGCCGACTGGGCGCAGGCGGCCAGCGTGCTCGACCTGCAGCTGCATTCCGTCGACGAACTCGCGCAAGCCGCGGGCCGGGAGGTTCCGGATCACGCGCGACCCGACGCGGCCGCTTTGCTGGTCTACACGTCGGGCACCACGGGCGGACCCAAGGCCGCGGTGCACACGCAGGCGAACCTGCTGGCCAACATGGCGATCGCGGCGCGCACGCAGGAGATGACGCCCGCCGACAGCGTGCTGACGGTGCTGCCGCTGTTCCACGTCGGCGGGCTGTGCATCCAGACGCTGCCCGCGCTGCTGGTTGGCGCGCCCGTGCTGCTGCATGCGCGCTTCCATCCCGGGGAGACGCTGGAGGCGATCGCGCGCGACCGGCCGACGCTGACCCTGCAGGTGCCGGCCACGATGCAGGCCTTGATCGCACACCCGCGCTGGTCCGAAACCGAGCTGGGCTGCCTGCGCGCCGTGTGGGCCGGCTCCAGCCTGCTGCCGGCGCCGCTGGTGCAGGCTTTCCATGCTCGTGGCGTGCCGGTGTGCAACGTCTATGGCGCGACGGAGACCGGCCCGTTCTCCATTGCCCTGCCGCCGGCGCAGGCCTTCGACCATGTCGGTTCCTGCGGCTGGCCCGCTGCGATGGTGCAAGCGCGCCTCGGTGCGCAATACGGGGATGCCGCGGAACTGCTGGTGCGCGGGCCGAACGTCGTCGCGCGCTACTGGCCGGACCTGCCCGCCTGCGACGCCGAAGGCTGGTTCGCCACCGGCGACCTCGCGCAGCAAGCCGCCGACGGCAGTTACAGCATCGTCGGCCGCGCCAAGGACCTGATCATCTCGGGCGGCGAGAACATCCATCCGACGGAGATCGAGCAGGTGCTGGCGGCGCATCCGGCGGTGGCGGAGTGCGCGGCCTTCGGCTTGCCGGACGAGCGCTGGGGCGAGCTGGTGGCGGTGGCGGTGGTGTTGCGCTCGGCGGCGGAGGAAGCCGAATTGACGGCTTATCTCGCCGGGCGGTTGGCCCGCTTCAAGTTGCCGCGCCGTTGGGTGTGGATGGAGGCCTTGCCGAAGACGGCCTTGGGGAAGGTGCAGCGCGGGGTGTTGGCGGAGCAAGCCGCGGTTCCTGCGTCACCACGGCCTACGAAATCCGGCGGCTAAGCCGGGGTTGCCACCCCGGCCTACGGTTCGGCGGATTCGCGAGCCCATCGTAGGCCGTGGTGAGGAACGAACCGCGGCTCCCCCGCGCCGTCACCCGTTCGCCGTCGTCCCGTGCCGCCCCTGGATCTTCCACAGCACCAGGATCAGCAACAGCGGCGGAATCGCCGTCAGCCCGGTCGCGAGGAAGGCGGTCGCATAAGCCCCCAGCAGCCCGTAGCTCGGCGTGAGCGTATCCACCGCCACGCCCGAGAAGCCCTTCAACAGCTTGCCCAGGATCGCGTACGTGGACGACAGCATGGCGTACTGCGTCGCCGTGTAGCCCAGGCTGGTCAGGCTGGACATGTAGGTCACCAGCGCCACGCCGGCAAAGGACTGCGCGAAGGAGTCCAGCGACATCACCACCGCGAAGGTCACCGAGTCGACGTGCAAGGCAAGCAGCGCGAACGCGCAGGTGCCTATGCCTTCCAGGATCAGCCCGACCACCAGCGTGGGCAGCATGCCGATGCGGATCGCGCACAGGCCCGCCGCCGCCAGCCCGACGAAGGTGGCGACCAGGCCGAAGGAGCCGCGCACGAGCGCCACCGTGTCCTTGCTGATGCCCAGGTCGTGGTAGTAGGGGTTGTACATCGGCCCCATGATGAAGTCGGGCAGCCGGTACAGCGCCACCATCAGCAGGATGATCAGGCCCGTGGTCTTGTGCTTGCGGAAGAAGTCGATGAAGGGGCCGAGCAGCGCATCGATCAGGCCCTTGCGGCTCCACAGCGGCGGCTTGGCGTGCAGCACGGCGTCGGCGCGCTGGGGCTCGAAGGCAAAGAAAGTCGCCACCAGCCCGACCCCCATCAGCACCGCCATCGCCACGTACGAGAGCTGCCAGCCGACGCGCTCGGCGGCCGCGATGATCGCGGCATCGGTGACCAGCAGCGCGATGCGGTAGCCGAGTTGGGCGGCCGACGTCATCAGCCCGACTTCCTCCGAATCGTCCGCGGCCTCGATGCGCCAGGCGTCGATCGCGATGTCCTGCGTGGCGGACGCGAAGGCGACCAACAGCGCGAGCGCGCCGATGACGACCAGTCCCGGTGTCACGCCCACCAGCGCCATGCCGAGCAGCCCGATGGCGACCAGGATCTGGCAGAACATCATCCAGCCGCGCCGCCGCCCGAGTTTGCCGAGGATGGGCACGTCGAGCCGGTCGACCAGCGGCGACCAGTACACCTTGAACGCGTAGGCGAAGCCCACCCAGGAGATGAAGCCGATTGCCTTGAGGCTGGTGCCTTCGTCGCGCAGCCAGTAGCCGAAGGTGTTGGCGGTGAGCAGGAAGGGCAGTCCCGACGAGAAGCCGAGGGCCAGCATCACCGCGACCTTGGGCTGGCGCAGTTCGCGCAGCACCTGCAGGGCGGATCTCTTCTTGCGGGGAGGGGGATCGGCAGGCGCCGTCTGAGCTGTGTTGGCGGTAGGGTCTGACATGCTGGCAGGGGATTGTTTGTAGTATTCAACCATGTGCCAGCTCTGCGATGCGAAACAGACGATCTGGAATGGCCGCCGGGCCTTCCTCCTGGCGGCGGGTGCCGCTGCTGCCCCGCCCGTGCTGGCGCAGGTGGACGTGGGCCAGTCCTCGCGTTTGCGATCGCTGGTGCCGGCCAACGAGCTCGAGGTCGCCGCGGCCCAGCAATACGGCCAACTGCTCGAGCAGGCCCGCGCCAAGCACGCGTTGGCGCCGGAAAGCCATCCGCAGCTGCAGCGGCTGCGCAAGATCGCGAGCAACCTGATCGCCGACACGCCGCGCTGGAATGAACGCGCGCGCAGCTGGAAGTGGGAGGTGAACCTGATCGGCAGCCAGTCGATCAACGCCTTCTGCATGCCGGGCGGCAAGATCGCCTTCTTCACCGGCATCCTCGACAAGCTGCAGCTGAGCGACGACGAGGTGGCGATGGTGATGGGCCACGAAATGGCGCACGCGCTGCGCGAGCATGCCCGTGAACGCATTGCCAAGAGCCAGGGAACCGGCGCGCTGCTGTCGCTGGGCGCGGCGCTGTTCGGACTGGGCCAGCTCGGCGACCTGGCCGCCAACGTCGGCACGCAGCTGCTGACGCTCAAGTTCAGCCGCGACGACGAGGTCGAAGCCGACCTGGTCGGCCTGGAAATGGGCGCGCGCGCGGGCTACAACCCGGAAGCGGCCGTGTCCCTGTGGCAGAAGATGGAAAGGGCCGGCGGCGGCGCCAACGGCGGCTTCCTGTCCACGCACCCGAGCGGCAGCGATCGCATCAACCGCCTGGAGCAGAACGTGCCGCGCGTGCGCGGCCTGTACCAGCAGGCGGTCGCCCGGCGCTAGGCCGGCGCTGAGTCGGCGACGTAGGGGTTCGTCCTGCGCTCGCGCCCGAAGCTGCTTTCCGGCCCGTGGCCCGGGATGAACACCGTGTCATCTCCCATGGGCCACAGCCTCTCCTTGATGCTGGCCACCAGCTGCGCCTGGTTGCCCTGCGGGAAGTCGGTGCGGCCTATGCTGCCCGCGAACAGCACGTCGCCGACGAAGGCCCGCTTCATTTCGGGGGAGTGAAAGACCACGTGCCCCGGCGTGTGGCCCGGGCAATGCCGCACGTCCAGCACGTGGCCCGCGAGTTCCACCGTGTCGCCATCGGCCAGCCAGCGCGTGGGCGTGAAGGGCTCGGCCGGCGGGAAGCCGAACATCGCCCCCTGCTGCGGCAGGCCCGTGATCCAGAACTGGTCGCCGGGATGCGGCCCGACGATGGGCAGCCCCAGGCGCTTCGCCAGTTCGGCCGTGCCGCCCGCGTGGTCGATGTGCGCGTGCGTGAGCCAGATCTGTTCCAGCTTCAGGCCGCGGCGTCCGACTTCGGCCAGCAGCGCGTCGAGGTCGCCGCCCGGATCGATGACGGCGGCCTGCTTGCTCGGGTCGTCGTAGACGACGGAGCAGTTCTGCTGGAAGCGGGTGACGGGGAAGGTGAAGTACTGCAGCACGAGCGCGATTATTCCTCGAAGGTCTCGTGCACCGCGGAGTCGCCGCGCCGCCAGTAGCTGCTGGCGCGCACGCGCTTCTTGTCCACGCCGCGCTCCTGCACCAGGTGCTGGTGCAGCGCGCGCATCTCGGCCGATTCACCGGCGGCCCACCAGTAGGTTTCGCCTTCCGGCAAGGGCAGGGCGCGCACGGCATCGAGGAGGCTGCCCTCGACCCAGCGCACGTCCAGGCCTTCGGCTTGCGGCAAGGCCATCGGATCCGCGGCGACCAGCGCGATGACGCGCGCCCGGCCTGCCAGTTCTTCCAGCCTGCGCGCGATCGCCGGCAGCGCCGACGCGTCCCCGATCAGCACATGGGTGTCGAAGCCGGCCGGAATCACGAAGGAGCCGCGCGGCCCGCCGACTTCCAGTGCATCGCCTGCCTTCGCGGCCGCGGCCCATTCGGTGGCCGGGCCTTCGCCGTGCAGCACGAAGTCGATGGCCAGCTCGCGGCGCGCGGTGTCGAAGCGGCGCGGCGTGTAGTCGCGTTTCGCCGGCTCGGCGCCTTCGGGGGCGGGGAAGAAGACTTTCACGTGGTCGTCGAAGGAAGCGGAGACGAAGTCCGCCAGCTCCTCGCCTTCGAGCGTGACGCGCACCATGTGGGGCGCGAGGCGCGCCACGTCGCGCACGCGCAGCTTGCGGCGCTTGATCTCGTGGCGCACGCGCCGCACTTCCAGGGTTTCCTGTTCTGCCATGGGGTTCCTTCAGTTTGCGTTGATCTCGCGCACGGCGCGTTCCAGGATGGCGGCCACGCGTTTCTGTTCGGCCGGCGGCGCATCGCTCTTCATCAGCAGCGCGCGCTTCAATGCGCGGCGCGCGGCCACGAACTCGGGCAGCCACACGTCTTCGCCTGCCTCTTCGGCCAGCGCGCCGCGCAGGTGGCGCATCTTGCGGGCCATGTGCGCGAGTCCCGCCAGCAGTTCGTCGGCGCGGTCGCGCTCGGTCGCCAGCCGTTGCTCGCCTTCCGGCGTGAGCCGGTAGGACTTGCGGTTGCCTTCGGCCGCGCCGACCACGTCGCCGCGTTCCTCGAGGAAGGTGAGGGCCGGATAGACCACGCCGGGGCTGGGCGCGTAGAAGCCTTCGGAGCGCGCTTCCAGCGCCTTGATCAATTCGTAGCCGTGGCCGGGCTTGGCAGCCAGCAGGGCCAGCAGCATCAGCTGCAGCTGCTCGCCGGCAAAGCGGCGGCCGCGGGTGAAACCGCCGCCGGGGGCTTCGGGATCGTGGTGCCGATGGTGGCTGTGCATGAGATGGTTATTCGTTCGAAAAACATATCGTACGATATATCAACAGCCCTTGCCGCCGGCGGGACAATGCGCCCATGACGACCGATGACTCCCTCCAGGCCCCGCGTCGGCTGGAGACGGCGCGCCTGGTGTTGCGCCCCTTCACCCTGGCCGACCATCCCGCTTACGCACGCATCTGCGCCGACCCGGAAGTCATGCGCTACATCGGCACGGGCGGGCCCAACGCACCGGAGGTCACCTGGCGGGTCATGGCCGGCACGCTGGGCCACTGGGAGATGCTCGGCTACGGCATCTACGCGATGCAGCTGCGCGACGGGCCGGTGATCGGCCACGCCGGCTTCATCGACGTGCCCGGCTGGCCCGGCTTCGAACTCGCTTACCTCGTGGACCGCGCGCACTGGCGCCAGGGCTATGCCGGCGAAGCCTGCCGGGCCTTGCTGGATGTCGCGCGCCACACCCTGCGCAAGCCGCGCATCGTGAGCCTGGTGCGCCCGGCCAACGAACCGTCGAAGCAGCTGGCGCGTTCGCTCGGGGCGCTGCCGGAAGGCACCGTGGACCTGCTGGGAAGCCCCGCCGAAGTCTTCGTCTACCCCTGAGCGGCCGCTGTCCGCGTTGCCGCGCGGACACCCCGCGGACAGCCCCGGACACCCGGCGGACGGCCGCGGCCCCAATGAAATCAAGCACTTGCGGCAGGCACGCAAGCTGCAATGCCAGTCGCGATGATCCGCGACACCTCCGCCCAGGACCAGGCCCTTGCCGTCCCCCGCCACCGCCGCTGGACGCGCTGGGGCGCGGCAGCTGCCGCCGCCGGCCTGCTGGTCGCGGTGGCCGCGTCGCTGCTGGCCGGCTGGAACGCCGGCGCCACCTCGGTCAATGCTTCCCGGCTGCGCATCGCGCCGGTCACGCGCGGCCCGCTGGTGCGAGACGCCGCCGTCAGCGGGCGCGTGGTGGCCGCGGTCAGTCCCACGCTCTATGCGGCCGCGCCGGCAACCGTGCTGCTGAAGGTCAACGCCGGCGACACGGTGAAGAAGGGCCAGGTGCTGGCCGAACTCGCGTCGCCCGACCTCGCGGGCGCGCTGCAGCGCGAACGCTCCGCCTACCAGGAGCTGGCCGCCGAGATCGAACGCCAGCAGATCATCGCCAGCAAGCAGAAGCTGATCGCGCGGCGCGACGCCGACCAGGCCGAGATCGAACGCGCGGCCGCGCAGCGGGCGCTGGAGCGCATCCAGCACGCCGGCGTGGAAGGCGTGATCGCCAAGAACGATTTCGAGAAGGCGCAGGACGCGCTCAAGTCCGCCGAGATCCGCCGCCGCCACGCCGCCGAAGCCGCGACGCTGGAGAACAGCGACGTCGCCTTGCAGATCCGCACCCGGCGCGAGCAACTCGCGCGCCAGCACCTGCAACTGCAGGAGGCGCAGCGCCGGGTCGAGGAACTGACCTTGCGCGCACCCATGGACGGCCTGGTCGGCAGCCTGGCGGTGGCCGACCGCGCGGTGGTCGCCGCCAATGCGCCGCTGCTGACGCTGGTGGACCTGGCGCGACTCGAAGTGGAACTGGAAATCCCCGAGACCTACGTCGCCGACCTCGGCCTCGGCATGAACGTGGAGATCACCGCCGGCGACATCCGCGCCGTCGGCAAGCTGTCGGCGATCTCGCCCGAGGTGGTGAAGAGCACGGTGCTGGCGCGGGTGCGCTTCAGCGGCGCCCAGCCCGCCGGCCTGCGCCAGAGCCAGCGCATCAACGCGCGCCTGCTGATCGACGAGAAGCCCGACGCGCTGGTGCTGCCGCGCGGCCCTTTCGTCGACACGCAAGGCGGCCGCTTCGTCTACGTGGTGGAAAACGGCATTGCGTGGCGCCGGCCGGTGACCCTGGGCGCCACCAGCGTCGGAGCCGTCGAAATCCTCGCCGGGCTCAAGCCCGGCGACCGGGTGGTGGTGGCGGGCGCGGAAGCGTTCGACAACGCCGCGCAAGTGAAGATCAACGAGTGAAGGAAAGGGCAACAAAGATGCTGCGCATGGAGAACCTGGCCAAGGCCTACCGCACCCACATGATCGAGACGCACGCGCTGCGCGGCATCGACATCGAGGTGCGCGAAGGCGAGTTCGTCACCGTCACCGGGCCCTCGGGCTCGGGCAAGACCACCTTCCTCAACATCGCGGGACTGCTCGAAGACTTCGACGACGGCGACTACGTGCTCGATGGCGTCAGCGTCAAGGGCCTGGGCGACGACGCCCGCTCGCGCCTGCGCAACGAGAAGCTGGGCTTCATCTTCCAGGGCTTCAACCTGATTCCCGACCTCGACATCTTCGACAACGTGGACGTGCCTTTGCGCTACCGCGGCTTCTCCGCCGCCGAGCGCAAGGAACGCATCGAGAACGCGCTGGCCGAAGTCGGCCTGGGTTCGCGCATGCGCCACTACCCGGCGGAGCTCTCGGGCGGCCAGCAGCAGCGCGTGGCCATCGCCCGGGCGCTGGCCGGCACACCGCGCCTGCTCCTGGCCGACGAGCCCACCGGCAACCTCGACACCCAGATGGCGCGCAGCGTGATGGACCTGCTGGAGCAGATCAACGCGCGCGGCACCACCATCCTGATGGTGACGCACGACCCCGAGCTGGCGCAGCGCGCGCAGCGCAACGTGCACATCATCGACGGCTTCGCGAGCGACCTGCGGCGCGAGCGCACGTTGGTGGCGCCGGCGGCCGAAGCGCAGCCGGCCTGAGGGAGCGCGCATGTTCCAGTACTACTTCCGCCTGGCGCTGCGCAGCCTGCGCCGCAACCCGGTGCTGACGGGGCTGATGGTGCTGACGCTCGCGATCGGTGTCGCGGCCAGCATCGCCACCCTGACCATCCTGCACGTGATGTCCGGTGACCCGATCCCCGGCAAGAGCGACCGCCTGATCGCACCCCTGCTGGACGTCGCTCCGGCCAGGAGCTACGTCCCGGGCAAGCGCGAGCCCTACGGCAACCAGACCACCTACAAGGACGCGATGGCCTTCCTGGCCAGCGGCCAGGGCGTGCGCCGCACCGTGCTGTACGACGTGAACGGCTCGGTCGAAACCGGCAAGCCCGGCCAGCCGGTGGTGGACCTGCAGGGCATCGCCACCACGCGCGACTACTTCGCCATGTTCGAGGCGCCCCTGCTGCGCGGCACGCCCTGGAGCGTGGAGGACGAGAAGCGCGCCGCGACGGTCGCCATCCTGAGCAAGCGCAAGGCCGAAGCGCTGTTCGGCAACGCGGACCCCGTGGGCCAACGCCTGCGCGTCTGGGGCCGCGACTTCACCGTCGTCGGCGTCGTCGACGACTGGCGCCAGTTGCCGCGCTACACGCACCTGGTCAACGCCACCGGCGGCGAGTTCGCCGGCGAGGAAGACGTCTACATCCCCTTCGCGACGGCCATCGCGCTGGAGTTCCCCAACTACGGCAGCACCACCTGCTCGCACGAGAGCGGCGTCGGCTTCCAGGGCCTGCTGGCCTCGGAATGCATCTGGCTGCAGCCCTGGTTCGAGCTTTCGTCGGCCGCGGACCGGCCCGCCCTGCAAGCCTGGATCGACGACTATGCGCGCGAGCAGCAGCGCCTGGGCCGGCTGGAGCGCAAGGCGCCCAATCGCCTCTTCAACGTGCGTGAGTGGCTGGAGTGGATGGAAGTGGTGCGCAACGACAGCCGCGTGGCGGTCTGGCTGGCCTTCGGCTTCCTGCTGCTTTGCATGGTCAACACGATGGGCCTGCTGCTGGCCAAGTTCTCGGTGCGTTCCGCGGAGGTCGGCGTGCGGCGCGCGCTGGGCGCGACGCGCGGCGCGATCTTCCGGCAGTTCCTGGTCGAGGCCGGCGTGATCGGCCTGGCCGGCGGCGTGTCGGGCCTCGTACTGGCGGCCGGCAGCCTGTGGCTGATCCGCGGCGCCTCGCGCGACCTGGCGGTGGTGGCCCACATGGACTGGGCTATGCTTGCCGCCACCTTCGCGATCGCGGTCGGGGCCAGCCTGGTCGCCGGGCTGCTGCCCACGTGGCGCGCCACCCAGGTGACGCCCGCGCTCCAACTGAAGTCGCAGTGAGGTCCACGATGGAAATCCGTCCTATCCTTTCCGCCCTGCTGCGCCAGAAGACCGGCCCGCTGCTGGTCGCGGTCCAGGTCGCCATCAGCCTGGCCATCCTGGCCAACGCGCTGTTCATCGTGTCGCAGCGCATCGCCACCGCCGACCGCCCCAGCGGCGTGGCGGACGAGGCCAACGTCGGCTACCTCGCCGTGCGGCCGCTGGAGAAGCGACCGCATGCCGAGGTGCTGGCGCGGCAACAGGAAGTGGTGCAGGCGCTGCGCGCCCTGCCCGGCGTCGAGTCCGCCGCCTGGACGTCGCAGATGCCGATGTCGCGCTCCGGCTCCTCCGGCAGCGTGCGCGCCAGCCTGGCGCAGACCCAGGAAACGGCCAACGTGGCGCTGTACTTCGCGCACGAAGGCTTCGTGAAGACGCTGGGGCTGAAGCTGGTGGAAGGCCGCGATTTCCAGCCGGACGAAATCATCGACAACGACCCCGACACCGCCGCGTCCGCTGAGGACATCCCGCGCAACACCATCGTCTCGCTGGCGCTCGCGCGCCTGTTGTTCCCGGACAGCGCGTCCTTCGTCGGCAAGACCTTCTACTTCGGCATGGGCCAGGCGCGGCCCTCGCGCATCGTCGGCGTCGTCGAGCGGCTGCAGGGCCCGCAGGCGCATACCGGCCCCTCCGCCGAGTACTCGGCCATCCTGCCGCTGCGCATGTCGCTGCCGATGTCGCGCTACGTGGTGCGCACGGCGCCGGGCCAGCGCGACGCCGTGATGCTGCGCGCGCAGGAGGTGGTGCGCAAGCTGCACCCGATGGCGCTGAAGGAGCAGGTCCGCTCGGTCAGCGACGACCGCTACACCCGTTACCGCAACGAACGCGCGATGGCCTGGATGCTGATCGCAGTCAGCGTGCTGCTGCTGCTGGTGACGGTGAGCGGCATCGTCGGCATGACCGCGCTGCGCGTCGCCCAGCGCCGCAAGCAGATCGGCGTGCGGCGGGCCCTGGGCGCGCGCTGGCGCGACATCGTGCGCTACTTCGTCACCGAGAACCTGCTGATCACCAGCGCCGGCATCGCCGCCGGCCTGCTGCTGGCGCTGGCGCTCAACGGCCTGTTGCGCCGCACGCTGGAGATGGGCCAGCTGCCCGTCGCCTACCTCGCCGCCGGCGCCGGCGTGCTCTGGCTGCTGGGCGTCGCCGCGGTCTGGGGCCCGGCTTCGCGTGCCGCGAGCACGCCGCCCGCCATCGCCACGCGGACCGCCTGACGCATGGCGACGGTGCTGGTCATCGACGACAACCCGGCCATCGCCACCGCGCTGGACGTCCTGCTGTCGCTGAACGACATCGCCACGGTGCATGCCGATTCGCCGGCGGCAGGGCTGGTAGCGTTGGCACGGCAACGCATCGACCTCGTCATCCAGGACATGAACTTCGCCGCCGACACCACCTCGGGCGAAGAGGGGCGCGAACTGTTCCGCGCGATCCGCGCGCGCCAGCCGGACCTGCCGGTGATCCTGCTCACTGCCTGGACCCACCTCGACATGGCGGTCGCCCTCATCAAGGACGGCGCCGCCGACTACCTGGCCAAGCCCTGGAACGACGAGCGCCTGGTGACCACCGTTCGCAACCTGCTGGAGCTCGGCGAAACCAGCCGCGCCTTGCGCGACCGCGCGCAGGGCGACGCGGGGCGGCGCGATGCGCTCGAGCGGCAGTTCGACCTGCGCGGCATCGTGTGGCGCGACGCCGCCACGCAGCGCGTGCTGGAGCTGGCCTGCCAGGTGGCGCGCGCCGAGGTGCCGGTCCTCATCACCGGGCCGAACGGCAGCGGCAAGGAGCGCATCGCCGAGATCATCCAGGCCAACTCCGGCGTGAAGGACGGCCCCTTCGTCACCTTGAACTGCGGCGCGCTGCCCTCCGAGCTGATCGAGGCGGAACTGTTCGGCGCCGAAGCCGGGGCCTACACCGGCGCCGGCAAGGGGCGCGCCGGCAAGTTCGAAGCGGCCGACCGCGGCACCCTGTTCCTCGACGAGATCGGCAACCTGCCGCCCGCGGGCCAGGTCAAGCTGCTGCGCGTGCTGGAAACCGGCCGCTTCCAGCGCCTGGGCTCCAACGAGGAGAAGAGGGTGAAGGTGCGCGTGCTGAGCGCCACCAACGCGGACCTGCAGGCGATGATCCGCGCCGGCACTTTCCGCGAAGACCTGTACTACCGGCTGAACGTGATCGAGCTGGCGCTGCCGCCGCTGGCCCGGCGCCCCGGCGACATCCTGCCGCTGGCCCAGCACTTCCTGGGCGCCGGCCGCATGCTGCAGGCCGACGCGCAGCAGGCCTTGCTGCAGCACGGCTGGCCGGGCAACGTGCGCGAGTTGAAGAACGTGATGCAGCGCGCCGGCCTGCTCGCGCGCGGCGACGCGATCTCGGCCGCCGACCTGGGACTGCCAATTGCCGCCGCACCCGAAGCGGAGACGGCGTTGACGCGCGAAGCCATCGAACAGGTGCTCGCCCGTCACGGCGGCGTGGTGGCGCAGGCGGCCGCCGAACTGGGCTTGAGCCGGCAAGCCCTGTACCGCCGCATGGAGCGCCTGGGCATCGCGCGCGGCGGCAACTGATGGCGGCGGCGGAGCGCCTTCGCATTCCGCTGGCGCTGCGCCTCGCGCTGGGCGCGAGCGTGCTGGCCGCGATCGCACTGGCGGTCGCCTTCGGTTTGCAGCGCTGGCTGTTGCCGGCGCCGTGGGCGGCGGCGCTTGCGGCCCTGGCGATCACCGTTCCGCTGGCCGTCGCCTGGGCCCGCCATGAACTCGCGCCGCTGCTGGCCATGTTCCGCGCGCTGGTCGGCACCGTCACCAGCTACCGCGACGGCGACTTCTCCTTCGGCCTGCACTGGGAGCGCAACGACGAGATCGCCGACCTGGTGCAGGCGCACAACGCGCTGGGCACCGTGCTGCGCGAGCAGCGGCTGGGCCTGGTGCAGCGCGAACTGCTGCTCGACACCATGGTGCAGAACACGCCGGTGGCCATGCTGCTGGTGCAGGCCGACGGGCCCATCGTCTTCGCCAACATCGCCGCGCGGCAGCTGCTGAACGACGGGCGCCGCATCGAAGGCCTGGCGCTGGACCAGCTGCTGCGCCGCACTTCGGCGTCGCTGCGCGAGGCCATGGCCCGCGGCGGCGATGCCCTGTTCACCGTGCGCCATGCCGGCGAGCGCGACGCCGAGGACGAGATCTACCACCTGGCCCGCCGCGCCTTCACCCTGAACGGCAAGCGGCACGAGCTGCTGCTGCTGCGCCACCTCACGGCGGAACTGCGGCGCCAGGAAGTGCAGACCTGGAAGAAGGTGATCCGCGTGATCAGCCACGAGTTGAACAACTCGCTGGCGCCGGTCGCTTCGCTCGCGCATTCGGCCACCGAGCTGGTGCGGCGCGGGCAGGTGGAGCGGCTGCCCGAGATCCTCGCGACGGTGGAGGAGCGCGCGCGGCATCTGGAAGGCTTCATCGAAGGCTATGCGCGTTTTGCCAAGCTGCCGGCGCCCCGCAAGGCCCCGCTGGACTGGCGGCCCTTCCTCGAAGCGTTGACTTTGCACGTACCCTTCACCGTTGCCGGTGAGTTGCCCGAGCATGCGGTGCAAGCCGACGCGGCCCAGCTGGAGCAGGCGCTGCTGAACCTGCTGAAGAACGCGCACGAGTCCGGCTCGCCGCCGCAGCAGGTGCAAGTCGCGGTGCGCCGTTCCGCCGATGCGATGGCGGTCGAAGTCCTCGACCGGGGTGCTGGCATGAACGAGCAGGTGATGTCGAATGCGCTGGTCCCCTTCTATTCCACCAAGCGCAGCGGCACCGGCCTGGGCCTGGCGCTGGCGCGCGAGATCGCCGAGGCCCACGGCGGCCGCATCGCCCTGCACAACCGCGAGGGCGGCGGGCTGGCAGTGACATTGATCCTGCCGCTGTAGGACAAGGCCGCGCGAACCGCCACTTCGCTGGGCCCCGCATCGGTCCGGCAGCGATACTCCCGGGTCCACCCCGTTTCCGGAGGTCGCCATGACCGTTCTCACGCGCAACAACGTCCACGTCCAGGGCAAGGGTCCGCCGATGGTGTTCGTGCACGGTTTCGGCTGCGACCAGAACATGTGGCGGCTGCTGGCCCCGCACTTTGCCGAAAGCCACCAGTGCATCCTGCTGGACCTGGTGGGCAGCGGGAATTCCGAGCACCAGGCCTATGACCGCGACAAGTACGCGACGCTGCAAGGCCACGCCGACGACCTGTGCGAGGTGCTGGAGGCGGTGACCTCGGCGCCCGCGATCTGCGTCGGCCATTCCGTCAGCGCCATGATCGGCATGCTGGCCAACGTGCGCTGCCCCGACGCCTTCGCCGCCCAGGTGATGGTGGGGCCGTCACCCTGCTACGTGAACGACCGCGACTATGTCGGCGGCTTCGAGCTGTCCGACATCGAGTCTCTGCTGGAGACGCTGGAGAGCAACTACCTCGGCTGGTCCAGCAACATGGCGCCGGCCATCATGGGCGCGCCCGACCAGCCCGAGCTGGCGGTGGAGCTCACCAACAGCTTCTGCCGCACCGATCCGGAGATCGCCAAGCATTTCGCGCGCGTCACCTTCCTGTCGGACCACCGCGCCGAGCTGCCCCGGCTGCAGGCGCCCACGCTGGTGCTCCAGTGCAGCGAGGACCTGATCGCGCCGTTGGCCGTCGGCGAGTACATGCGGCGCGTCATCCCGAACTGCACCTTGCGCGTCATCGAGAACGTCGGGCACTGCCCGCACCTGAGCGCGCCCAGCGCCAGCGTCCAGGCGATCGAAGATTTCCTGAAGACCCTCTGAGCGCGCGATGGCGGTACCGGGGGCTGAAGAACTGTACGAATCCGCCCCCTGCGGCCTGCTCGTGGCCGCCAGCGGGGGACTGCTGCTGCGCGCGAACGCCACGGCCTGCGGCTGGCTCGGCTTCCCGGTCGACGAACTGGTCGGCAAGCTGCGCCTGCAGGACCTGCTGACCGCCGGCGGCCGCATCTTCTTCGCCACCCACCTGCAGCCGCTGATCCGCCTGCAGTCTTCCGTGTCGGAAGTGAAGCTGGAAATGCGGCGGCGCGACGGCAAGCCGGTGCCGGTGATCGTCAACATCGCGGAGCGCACCGTCGAAGGCATGCTGATGTGGCAGGTGGCCCTGTTCATCGCCGAAGACCGCCACAAGTACGAGCGCGAGCTGATGGCGCAGCGCCGGCGCGCCGAGGAACTGCACGCCCAGCACATGAAGGACGAACAGGAACTGTCGCAGGCCCGCGCGCAGGCCGAGGTGCGGGCCCAGTTCGCCGAGCAGCTGGTCGGCGTGGTCAGCCACGACATCCGCAATCCGCTGTCGGTCATCCACATGAGCGCGGCCATGCTGCAGAAGGGCGTGTCCGCCGAACAGCAGGCGACGGTGGTGGCGCGCATCGAGCGTTCGGTCGGGCGGGTGCAGCACCTGGTGTCGGACCTGCTGGACTTCACCGAAGCCCGCCTGGGCCGCGGCCTGCGCGTCCAGCCGCGCCCGGTCGACCTGCACCATGCGCTGGCGGAAAGCGTCGGCGAGCTGGGGATCGCCTTTCCGGACCGCACGATCGTGCATCAGCCGCTCGGGCCGGGCGAGTGCCGGGCCGACCCGGACCGCATCGCGCAGGCGGTGGGCAACCTGGTGGCCAATGCGCTGAACCACGGCGCGCAGGACCAGCCGGTCACCGTGCGATCGCAGGGCGGGGAAGGCAGCTTCCGCATCACGGTGCACAACCACGGCCCGGCGATTCCGGCGGCGCAGATGCCGCTGCTGTTCGAGCCGATGGTGCGCGGCGCCGACGTCCTGGCGCAGGGCGTGGGGCTCGGCCTGTTCATCGTGCGCGAGATCGCGGCGGCGCATGGCGGCAGCGTCCGCGCGACCTCCTCGCCGGAGGACGGCACGGCCTTCATCATCGAATTGCCGCGCGAGTGACCGCGCTTAGCCGCGCAAGGTCCGCGCGAGGTTCGCCGCCGTCCACGGCTTCGGCAGCACCGTGTACCCCTGCCGCGTGATCTCCTCCAGCTGCGCGGCATAGCCGGTCATCACCACCAGCCGCAGCTGCGGATGCTTCTCGCGCACGTGCCGCGCCAGCGCCACGCCATCGAGCTCGCCCGGCATCACCACGTCGGTCAGGACGGCATCGAATTCCCCCGCATGCGCATCCAGCCAGGCGATGGCCGGCGCCGCCGTGGCGAAGTGCGTGACCTGGCAGCCGAAGGTCTCCAGCACCGGGCGGATCGCCGCCGACACTTCGACGTTGTCTTCCACCAGCAGCACGCGCAGGTTCAGCGCCGCCTGCCCGGCGTCGTCGTCGCCGGCGTCGACATCCGCGGGGCCGTCGATGGCGGGCAGCAGCATCTCCACGGTCGCTCCTTCGCCGGGGGCGCTGCGGATGCGGGCCTCGCCGCCCGAGCGCTGGCAGAAGCCGTAGACCTGGCTCAGGCCCAGGCCGGTGCCTTCGCCGACCGGCTTGGTGGTGAAGAAGGGCTCGAACACGCGGGCCAGCACTTCGGGCGCGATGCCGCTGCCGGTGTCGCTGGCGGCGATCAGCACGCCCGGGCGCGCGTCCACGCCGAGGGTGGCGTTGTGGGCGCTGAGGCGGAAGCGGCCGCCGGACGGCATGGCGTCCTTGGCATTCACGGCGAGGTTCAGCAGGGCCAGCTCGAGCTCCGCCTGGTCCACCTTCACCGGCGCCGTCGCGGCATCGACATCGATCTCCAGCTCCACCGGCCGCCCGAGCACGGGCGCGAGCAGGTCCTTCATCTGCGGCAGCCGGTCCTGCAGGCGCAGCACCTGCGGCAACAGGGCCTGGCGGCGCGAGAAGGCCAGCAGCTGGCGCGTGAGCTTGGTGGCGCTGTCGACCGCGCGGGCGATCGCTTCGGTCTGGCGCGTGCCCACGCCCGGCTGCGTCAGCTTGAGCATGTGCAGGTTGGCGCTGATCACCATCAGCGCGTTGTTGAAGTCGTGCGCGACGCCGCCGGTGAGCCGGCCCACGGCTTCCATCTTCTGCGCCTGCCGCAGCGCTTCCTCGATCTGCACGCGGGCCTGCGATTCCTCCCGCAGCTGGCGCGCTGCTTCTTCCGCCTGGCGGGCGCGCTTCATGGCCGCGAGGCCCGCGATCAGCACGCCCAGGACCGGCAGGGTGGCGAAGGCCGCGAGCAGGGCCATCTCGCGCAGCCAGGCCCGCAGCACGCTCTCGAGCGCCAGCGAGCTGCCCAGGAAGACGGGATAGTCGCCGACCTGCTGGAACTGCGCGAGGCGCGTCGAACCGTCCAGGGAGGAAACGCCGCGCACGAGGCCCGAGCGCTCGCCGGCCTGGATCCGGGCCATCACGGCGCCGGCGGGCGCCACGGCCTTGGCCGGCGGCTGCGGCCAGCGTGCATAGACCGCCCCGTCGCGCCGGAACATGGTGATTGCCAGGCCCTGTTCGTTGGCCGCGAGATCCGCGTAGAAGCGCGCGAAGTAGTCGGGTCGCAGGCTGACGTTGACGACGCCGCGGAATTCCCCGTTGCGTCCCCGGCGGGCGCGGCTGACGTCGAAGAACGGAGAGCGGGTCGCGCGGCCCACCAGCACGTCGGAGAAGAACAGCCCGTCCCGCCGGCTGCCCTCGCGGTGCCAGCGGAAGTACGCGCGGTCGCCGAACTGCAGGTCGGGCGGCGGCTCGGCCACGAAGCTCGACGTCACCGGCCGCCCCTCGGCGTCCAGCACCCAGATCGACTGGATCTGCGGCTTGCCCGCGGCCAGCGCCTGCAGCTGGTGGTGCAGCTGCGCGCGGCGCTGCGGGCTGTCGCCCCCTTCCTCCGCCAGGTCGGCCACGTGCCCCAGCATGGTGGCATTGATCTCCAGCACCTTGAGGGCATGTTCGTGCGCGATGCGCAGGGCGCGATCGAGGCGGACTTCGGCCTCGTCGTGCATCTGCGCGTAGCGGTAGGCGGCGAAGGCGGCAAAGATCGCCAGCGGCAGCAGCGCGCACAGCAGCAGCAGGATGCGCAGCGACCGCACGCTGGCGGCGGCCTGCCGCTCGCTGCTGTCGGCGGCGAGTCCCAGGGCCTGCAGCGTGGGCCGCTTCACGTGCGCTGCTCCAGCTGCAGGGTGCGCAGCATCTGCTCCAGCACCGCCAGGTCGACCGGCTTGGTGAGGTGGTGGTCGAAGCCGGCCGCCAGCGCGCGGCGCCGGTCGTCCTCGGCCCCCCAGCCGGTCAGCGCGATCAGGGTCACGCGTCCCAGCCGCGGCTCGCCGCGCAGCGCGCGCGCCACCTCGTAGCCGTCCATGCCGGGCAGGCCGATGTCCAGCAGCACCACCTCGGGCCGGAACTCCAGCGCCGCCGCCAGCACGCCCTCGCCGTCGTGCACCTGGCGCGTCTGCAGGCCCAGCATGTCCAGCAAGGTGGCCAGCGTGTCGGCCGCATCGAGGTTGTCGTCGACCACCAGCACGCGGCCGGGCGCCGCCGAGCCGGGCAGGGTGCGGTCGTCTTCGCGCGGCGGCACCGGCGCCGGCGCCGCCGCGGGCGGCAGGCAAGGCAGGCGCACGAGGAAGGTGCTGCCCTGGTTGTCGCCGCCGCTGCTGGCTTCGACGGTGCCGCCATGCATCTCCACCAGCCCGCGCACCAGGAACAGGCCGATGCCGAGGCCGCCGCCCGAGGTGCCCGCATGGCCGTCGACCTGCGCGAACAGGCTGAACACGCGGTCCAGCATCTCGGGAGGAATGCCGATGCCGCTGTCCTGGATCTCCACGCAAGCCTGCTGGCCGTCCTGCCAGGCACGCAGCGCGATGCGGCCGCCGCGCGGCGTGTACTTCGCGGCGTTGTTCAGGAGGTTGCCGAAGGCCTGCGCGAGGCGCGTCTCGTCGGCGTGCAGGGCGATGTCGGGCTCGGGCAGCTGCACTTCGAGGACGTGGCCGGCGCTGTCCATGGCGGGCCGCGCCAGTTCCAGCGCCGTCTGCAGCGCCGCGCGCAGCGAGCTGCGGGCGAGCTCCAGGCGGATCTTGCCGCTGTTGATGCGCGAGATGTCCAGCAGGTCGTCGATCAGCCGCACCATGTGGGTCAGCTGGCGGTCCATCGTGACCAGCGTGCGCTTCTGGATGCCTTCGGCCACGTCGGGCCGCTTCAGGATCTGCAGCCCGGTGCGCAGCGGCGCCAGCGGGTTGCGCAGTTCGTGCGCCAGCGTGGCCAGGAATTCGTCCTTGGCGCGGTTCGACTGCTGCAGCAGGATCTCGGTCTGCTTGCGCTCGGAGATGTCGATCAGCGAGCCGGCCATGCGGAAGGCGCGCGCCTTCTCGTCGCGCAGCGCCATCCCGGTCACCAGGAACCAGCGCCAAGGTCCGCGCTTTTCCTGCAGCCGGCATTCCACCTGGAACGGCGTGTCGTGCGAGAGGTGCGAGCGCAGCGCGGCCTGCACCGGCTGCCTGTCGTCCTCGTGCATCACGTTCAGCAGCGAAGTCGGCAGGTCGGGGAACTCCTCCTCCGAATACCCCAGCAGCGCCTTGAAGCGCGGCGAATAGAACATGGTGCCGGCGTCCATGTCCCAGTCCCACAGGCCCGCGCTGGAGCCGCGCGCGGCCAGCTGGTAGCGCGCGTCGCTCGCGGAGAGGGCGCGGTTGGTTTCCTGCTGCATGCGCGAGCGGCGTCCGAGCTCGTCGAGCATGGCGTTGAAGGCGTCGACCAGGCGGCCGACTTCGTCCTGGCTGCGCTTGGTGGCGCGCAGGTCGTAGTTGCCGTGCTCCAGCACCCCGCGCGCCACCGCGCTCACGTCCTCGATCGGCTCCGTCAGCGCCGGCTGCAGGCGGCGCGCGAGCAGCAGCGCACCGAACAGGCTGACCAGCACCACCAGCACCAGCCAGCCGACGTACTCGGCGACTTCGGCCAGCAGCCCGTGCTGCAGCTGCACGTAGACGCGCCCGATCTGCTCGCGGTTGGAAATCACGGGCCGCACCACGGTCGCCGTCGACAGCCCGAAGTGCATGCCGAGCGGCGGCGCCTGTGCCGGCACTTCGGCGCTGCCGTCCTCGCCGGAGAGGAAGTGCGCGAACAGCCGGCCGCGGATGTCGTAGAGCGCGCCGGCGATCACTTGCGGCTGCGCCTGCAGCACGCGCAGGTTCTGTTCGCCGACCTTCGCATCGCCGAAGGTCAGCGCCGCCTCGCTGGCCAGGCCCACCACGTCGGCCTGCACCACCAGGTCCTGGCGCGCGTTGCGGTATTCCTTGCGCAGTTCCACCAGCAGCAGCGCGCTGGCGGCGAGGAACAGCGCCAGGCCGATGGTGGCCAGCAGGATCAGCGTGAGCTTGCGCTGCAGGGTGCGGGCGGTGGCGAGGCGCAGCATCAGCGGCTCTCCACCTGCAGGGCCACCGCGAGCAGCTTGGCACTGAGCTTGAGGTTGCGCGCCGCGGCGGCGGACACCGACGCATTGAAGCGCACGCGGCCATCGTCGCGCGTGAAGTGCAGCACCGGCCCGGGATTGCCGCCGACCGGCACGTCGGCCACGGTCAGCACCGGCCCGCGCACGGCGGCCAGCACGTCGCGGATGCGGCCCTCGCGCGGCCCGCCGGCAAAGAGGATGTGCAGCGGATTCGCGTCTTCGGCCTCGCGCAGGCGCAGCACCTTCACCGGATGGCCTTCGATGCTGCGGCCGCGCGCCAGCTGGTCGAGCTCGGAGGCGACGGCGTCGTCGCCCCAGACGCCGATCACCAGCGGGTCTTCGGGTCCCCGGAACGTGCCGGGCGGCCACTCGACGAAGCTGCCGAACTTGTACAGGTAGGCCGCCTTGACGGCGCTCTCGCGGGCCGCGCCCAGCGGCTGCGCCCAGGCGCCCGCCATCGCTGTCGCGAGGGACAGCGCCAGGAACAGGGCGCGCCGCGCGTTCACAGCTGGAACACCGCCCGCAGGAAGATGCGCCGGCCGAACTCGCTGGCCACGGCGGCGGCATTGAACTCCGCGTGCCGCTCGTCGAGGATGTTCTTCGCCAGCAGCGACAGCTCGATGCGCGGCGTGACCTGCCAGCCAAGGCGCAGGTCGACGGCGGTATAGGCCGGCACGGCCGGCGCGGGCAGGGCGCCGACGCGGCGCGCGAGCACGTCCAGCTCCAGCCGGTGCGGCAGGTCGAACTGCGCGCGCAATTTCCATTCCGAGCGCGGGTCGTTGCCGAGCGAGGCGATGCTGTTGGGATTCTCCGGCGGCGCGCTGAAGCGCAGGTCCTTGTGCAGCCCGAGGTAGCCCAGGCCCAGGCGCGCGAAGTCCGCCGGCTGCCACTGGGCCCAGGCCTCGATGCCGTCGACGTCGCCTTCGATGCGGTTGGCCACCTGGGGCGGCGAGCCGGCACCGCCGCGCAGGCGCTCGTAATGCTGGCGGAAGACGGTGGCCGAATACGAGAGGTTGCGGCCCCACTGGCCCTTGTGCCCCAGCTCCGCCACGGTCGCCACCTCGGAGACGAAGCCCTCGCCGCCGCCGCGGATCTGGAAGGGCGGATTGGCGGGGAAGTTGAAGTCGCGGTCGATGCGCGCCGGCGCCCGCACCGCGCGCGACAGGGCACCCCAGGTCGTCGCCGTGCTGCCGTGGCCATAGGCGACACGCAGGCTGGGCAGGAATTCGACGCCGGTGTAGCTGTTGCGCTCCACCTTGGCGCCCAGCGTCAGCTGCCAGGCACCCGCCTGCAGCTGGTGCTGCGCGAATACGTTGGCCCAGGAAAGGGTCCGCTCGGCGGGGATGAAGACCAGCGCGGGGCTGGGTGCGTTGACGTCGCGGCCGCTGCGGTAGCCCGCGCCCCACAGCAGCTGCTGGCCCTGCGGCAGCCGCGGCTCGTGCGTGAATTGCACGTCGATGGTGTGGGCGTCGTTGCGGAAGGCGGTGGTTTCGTCGCGCGACTGCGCGTCGTAGTAAGCCTGCACGCGATACGGGCTGCCGTTGGCGAAGCGGCTTTCCCAGCGCGCCAGCAGGTTGCCGCCGTGCAGCTTGGGCGCGAGGTTGCTGGCGGGGTCGTCTCCGCCGCGGTAGAGGTCGCCCTGCACGGTGAGCTGGCCGCCTTCCAGGCCGAAATCGCTGCGGAACCCGAACTGGTGCTTGCTGGCGGCATCGGCGCGTTCGACGCCGTCGGCGCGCCGCGTGTTGTCGCGGTCCAGCGCCAGTGCGTACACGCGCAGGTGGCCCACCTCGCCCAGCTTGCCGCCCCAGCGCAGGGCCTCGGTGCCCCCGCGGTCCGAGCGCGTCACGGACACGAGTCCGCCCTGCGTGGCCACGGTGGATTTCGTGATGATGTTGATCACGCCGTTGACGGCGTTGGCGCCCCACAGCGTGCCGCCGGGGCCGCTGATCACCTCGATGCGCTCGATGTCCTCCAGCACCACGTCCTGGGTGTCCCAGAACACGCCGGCAAAGAGCGTCGAATAGACCGTGCGGCCGTCGATCAGCACCAGCAGCTTGTTGGCCAGCGCGTTGTTGAAGCCGCGCGCGCTGATCGCGTACTGGCCGGCATTGAGGCGCGCCACCTGCAGGTTGGGGGCGAGGCGCAGGGCCTCCGCCAGCGTGGTGGCGGTGGAGCGCCGGATGTCCTCGCCGGAGATCACGAACACCGAGGCCGGCGCGCTGCGCAGGCTTTCGGGCCGGCCGCTGACCGAGGTCACGGCCACTTCGCTCAATTGCTCCAGGCTCAGGTCGGCGAGGCCGGTGGCCGCGTGCTGCGCGGGTTGCGACCACGCCGGCAGGGCGCCGGCGGCCAGCGCCAGCACGCCCAGGCGCCAGCGCGCGCACCCCTTGCACCATCGTTGCGGCATACACCTCTCCGGGCGAAAGGCGCATCTTAGGGGCGCCCACTCGGCCGCAGAGGCCGGCGAACTCATCTGTCGGTGCCGTCCTACACCTTGGAGCCGGTGCCGAAGCGCGCCCTGGCCTCGTTCAGCAACACGATCAGGGCGTCGAGCTCCACCGGCTTGGTCAGGTGGGCGTCGAAGCCGGCGCCGCGGGTGCGGCGCTTGTCGTCCTCGTTGCCGAAGCCGGTCATGGCGACGAAATAGATGTCCTGCGGCTGCAGTGCGGCCGTCGCGAGCAGGCCCTTGCGAGTCTGGTAGCCGTCCAGGCCCGGCATGGCCAGGTCCAGCAGGATCATCTGCGGACGGAAGCGCTGCGCGATGGGGATGGCGGAGTGGCCGTCGTACGCCGTCTCCACCCGGTTGCCCAGCAGGCGCAGCACGTCGCTGGCGCTGTCGGCGGAGTCGCGGTTGTCGTCGATCACCATCACGCGCAGGCCGCCCGTGTCTTCGTCCTCGGACTGTTCCTCTTCCGCCTGGGGCGCCGGCGCTTCCTGCGCCACCGCCAGCCGGACGATGAAGGTGCTGCCCTGGCCCAGGCCGGGGCTGTGCGCCTCGATGCTGCCGCCGTGCATTTCCATCAGCGAGCGTGCCAGCGTGAGCCCGATGCCGAGCCCGCTTTCCACCGGCGACGAGAGGCCGGCCTCGGCCTGCATGAACAGCTGGAAGATCTTCTCCAGGTTCTCCGGCGCGAGACCGCGGCCGTTGTCGGCCACGCTGATCTCGGCAAAGCCGCCGCTCGCCCGCACGCCCAGCCGGATGTGCCCGCCGTCGGGCGTGTACTTGGCCGCGTTGACCAGCAGGTTCTGCAGCACCTGGGACAGCCGCGTGGCGTCGGCATGCACGTAGACCGGTTCAGCCGTAGCGTCGACGTCGAGCGTGTGGTGCCGCGCCGCGATCACCGGCCGCGCCGTTTCGACGCTGCGCGCCACCACGTCCGCCACGCGCACCAGTTCCTTGCGCAGCTTGATCTTGCCGGTGGTGAGGCGCCCCACGTCGAGCAGGTCGTCGACCAGCCGCGTCACGTGCGTGAGCTGCCGGTCGATCACGTCGCGGCAGTTGCGCAGGACCGGGCTTTGCAGCTGCTCCAGCTGCATGATGGTCACCGCGTTGCGGATCGGCGCCAGCGGGTTGCGCAGCTCGTGCGCGAGCATGGCCAGGAACTCGTTCATGCGCCGGCTCGACTGCTCGAGTTCCTCGAGCCGGCGGCGCTCGCTCATGTCGCGCGTGACCTTGGCGAAACCGAGCAGCTGGCCTTCGGCGCCGTGCACCGCGCTGATCACCACGTTGGCCCAGAACAGGCTGCCGTCCTTGCGCACGCGCCAGCCCTCGTCTTCCACGCGGCCTTCGGCGCGGGCCGTCGCCAGTTCGGCCTCCGGCTTGCCGGCCTCCAGGTCCTGCGGCGTGTAGAACACGGTGAAGTGGCGTCCGATGATCTCGTCGGCGCGGTAGCCCTTGATGGCCTGGGCGCCGGCGTTCCAGCTGCGGACCTTGCCGTCCGGGTCCAGCATGAAGATGGCGTAGTCGCGCACGCTGTCCACCAGCAGCCGGAAGCGCTCCTCGCTCGCGCGCAGCGCCTCCTCGTGCGCGCGGCGCTCGGTCAGGTCGCGGGTGATCTTGGCAAAGCCGGTGAGCTCGCCCTGGGCGTCGTACAGCGCGGTGATGACCACGTTGGCCCAGAACCGGGTGCCGTCCTTGCGCAGGCGCCAGCCTTCGTCCTCGAAGCGGCCGCGTTCGCGGGCGAGCTTCAGCTCCTCCTGCGGCCAGCGCCGGTCGATGGCCTCCTGCGGATAGAACACCGAGAAGTGCCGGCCCAGGATCTCCTCGCGCGAATAGCCTTTGAGCTTCTGCGCGCCGCTGTTCCACGACTGGATGTGGCCTTCGGGGTCCAGCACGAAGATGCCGTAGTCGGTGACCGCCTCGATCAGCAACTGCAGGCGCTGTTCGATGCTGGTGGTCGAAAGGGCAGGCGGCGTGGGCATAGGTCGGGCAAGCGCGATTATTGGCACCGGCCGCGGCCCGCTTCTCCGCGCAGGCCGGCAATCGGGGCCTTGTCCTACAAGGGACCCCTTTAGTTCATGTTGGGGCGACCCAGTCCGCGGCGTCGGCGAGGAAGTCCGCGCAGCGTTCGGCCAGGTCCTCGAGCCCGGCGCCGGCGGCGGCCAGCCGGCCGGCCTGGGCTTCGGCTTCCAGCTGCTTCGCCAGCGCGCGCACCTGCTCCGCGCCGACCATGCCCGAGGAGCCGGACAAGGAATGCAGGTGCCGGTGCAGGTCGGCCTGGTTGCCGGCGGCGAAGGCGGCCCGGGCCGCCTGCAGGACCTTGGGCGCGTGCTCGCGGAAGGAGCCCAGGGCCGCGGCCAGCAGTTCCTCGTCGCCGCCCAGGCGCTCGAGCGCGGCCTGGCGCGCTGGGTTCGCCGGCGCGGCCGGCTCTTGCGCGGGTGCGGCTGCAAGCTCCTCGGCCGACGCGCTCACCGTCCATTCCGCCAGCACCTGCGCCAGCCGGCCGGCGTCGATCGGCTTGGCCAGGTAATCGTTCATGCCGTGCGCGAGGCAACGCTCGCGTTCGCCGGCGGCGGCGTTGGCGGTGAGCGCGATGATGGGGGCGGTGAAGCCGCGTGCACGCAGCTGCATGGTGGCACCGTAGCCGTCCAGCACCGGCATGCGGCAGTCCATCAGCACCAGGTCGAAGTCGCCGGCCATGGCGGCATCCACGGCCTGCTGGCCGTCGTCGGCCAGCGTGACGTCGCGGTAGCCCGCTTGCGCCAGCAGCCCGCGCACCACCACCTGGTTGGTGGGGTTGTCCTCCGCCACCAGGATGCGCGTGGAACGCACCGCGCCGGCGGCGCGCAAGGGAAGGGGCGTCGCGTTGGGCACCGGCTCGTCGGCGGCGCGCAGCGGCAGGTCGCATCGGAACGAGGCGCCGCGGCCGGGTTCGCTTTGCAGCAGCACGCTGCCGCCCATCTGCTCGGACAGCTGCTTCACGATGGCCAGCCCGAGGCCGGTGCCGCCGTACTTGCGGCTGGTGGAGCGCTCGGCCTGCGCGAAGCGCGTGAACAGCTTCTTCTGCACGTCGTAGGGAATGCCGATGCCGGTGTCGTAGACCGTGAAGCGCACCACGTCCGGCCCGAGCGGCCCGTCGGGGCGGCCGACGATCAGGCCGAACTCGCCGCGCTCGGTGAACTTGAAGGCGTTGGACAGCAGGTTGTTGAGGATCTGCCGCAGCCGCCCGGCGTCGCCCGACACGCTGGAGGGCACGTTGGGCGCGACGTCCAGCACGAACTGCAGGCCTTTCTCGCCGGCGCGCAGGCGGTACAGCTCGTTGAGCTGCTGCAGCAGTTCGTCGAGGCGGAAGGGCGCGTCCTCCAGCTCCATGCGGCCGGCTTCGATCTTGCCCAGGTCCAGCAGGTCGTTGATCAGTTCCAGCAGCGAGGCGGCGCTGGCGTCGGCCAGATGCACGTAGCGCCGCTGCTGCTCGCTCAGGGGCTCCGCCAGCAGCAGGCGCGTGAGGCCCAGCACGCCATTGAGCGGCGTGCGGATCTCGTGGCTCACGTTGTCGAGGAAATCGGTCTTGGCCCGGTTGGCCGCTTCGGCCGCTTCCTTCGCCGCGTGCAGTTCCTGGTCGGCCTTGCGCTGCGCGGTGATGTCGTGGAAGGTCCAGACGCGGCCATAGCCCCCGTCGAGGTCGATGCGGCGGCTGTGCCGTTCGAACACGCGGCCGTCGCGCAGCAGGAGTTCATCGAAGGTCTCGAGTTCGTCCGAGTTGTAGATTTGTTCCACGCGGCGCGTGAAGCCGGCCGGGTCCAGCATCTGCGGCGCCACGTGCGGCTGCAGTTGTGGCGCCACCGCGCCTTCGAGCTTCGCGGGGGCGCCCCACATCTGGCTCAGGCGCTCGTTGTGGAAGATCACCCGGCGGCTGGCGTCGACGACCATGATGCCGTCGGCCGCGGCTTGCACCGTGGCGCGGGTGATGGCGGCCGAGCGCGCCAGCTGCAGTTCCGCCTCCTTGCGCGCGGTCACGTCCTGGTTGGTGCCGGTGGCATACAGCGCTTCCCCGCTGGCGGCGCGCCGCGTGACGCGGCCCTCGCTGTGGATCCAGGCATGGCTGCCGTCCTTGCGCCGCACCTGGTGCTCCACCGCATAGCGGTCGGTCTCGCCCTTGAGCATGGCGGTGAGCGCCTGCGTCAGCGCGGGCCGCTGCTCCGCCGGCACCAGTTCGGTGAGGGCGAGCGGCGTGGTGATGGTGGGCGTGGCCGCACCGCCCAGCAGCAGCGACCAGTTCTCCGACAGGTACATCCAGCCGGAGTCCAGGTCCAGCTCCCAGAGCGACAGGCCGGAGGCGTCGAGCGCGCGCTTCTGCCGCTCCTCGCTGTCGCGCAGCGCCTTGTCGGCGGCGGTGGCCTGCGTGACGTCGACGTAGGTGGTGATGAAGCCGCCGCCGGGCAGCGGCGAGCGCCGCATGTCCAGCACGCCGCCGTCCGGGCTCGGGCGCTGGAGGTGCTGGCTGGGCTCGGCGCGGATTTCCTCGACCACGCGCTGCACCTGGTCCTCCGGGTCGCCCGGGCCGTAGTCGCCCCGCGCCGCATTGAAGCGCAGGAAGTCCTGGAAATGCGGCGTGCCGTCGAAGAGATGGTCCGGAAAGGCAAGCATCTGCCGGAATTGCCGGTTGTGCGCGATCAGCCGCAGCTCGCCGTCGAAAACGCTCAGGCCGCAAGGCAGGTTCTCGACCACGCTGGCCAGCAGCTCCATGTCGCCCAGCACGTCGGCGCCGGCCGAGGCCACCTGATGCAGGCGCTCGCGCTGCAGCAGCGCCCATTGGGCGACCGTGGCCAGGTCGCGCAGCGCCGCCAGTTGCCTGGCGTCCAGCTCCCCGGGCCGGCGGTCGATCACGCACAAGGTGCCGATGCGCTCGCCGCCCGGCATCTCGATCGGCGCGCCGGCATAGAAGCGGATGTCGGGGTCGCCGGTGACCAGGGGATTGGTGGCGAAGCGCGCATCGCGCGTGGCGTCCGGCACCTCCATCACCTCGTTGCCGCGGATGGCGTGGTCGCAGAAGGCGACGTCGCGCGGCGTCTGGGCCACGCCCTCCAGCCCCAGGTTGGCCTTGAACCACTGGCGCTCGGTGTCGATCAGGCTGATGAGGGCGATGGGCGTGCCGCAGACGGCGGCGGCGATGCGCACGAGGGCGTCGAACACCGGCTCCGGGGCGGTGTCCAGCACCGCCAGCTCCCGCAGGCGGGCCAGGCGGCGCTGCTCCTCATCTGCGGCGGACGGCGGTTGCGTGGGGCTCATCGGTGCGGCTTGCAGCGGTCGATGATACGTGCGGCCGCGAGTGCGCGGGGGCCGCCTGCTTTCCCCCGGAAAGGGGAGACCCTTGGCATTAACTAAAATTGCGCCATGACATTCCTCTCGAGGCTGCAGGCGGCGCAGCAGCGCCATGACTCCATGCTGTGCGTGGGGCTCGACCCGGAGCCATCGCGCTTCCCGGCGGCCATGAAGGACAACGCGGCGCGCATCTACGACTTCTGCGCCCGCATCGTCGACGCGACCGGCGACCTGGTGATCGCCTTCAAGCCGCAGATCGCCTACTTTGCCGCCCACCGTGCGGAGGAGCAGCTCGAGCAGCTGATGCGCCACCTGCGCGCCAACTGGCCGCACGTGCCGGTGATCCTGGACGCCAAGCGCGGCGACATCGGCTCCACCGCCGAGCAGTACGCGAAGGAGGCGTTCGAGCGTTATGGCGCGGATGCGGTGACGCTGTCCCCCTTCATGGGCTTCGATTCGGTCCAGCCCTATCTGAAGTACCCGGACAAGGGCGCCTTCCTCCTGTGCCGCACCTCCAACCCGGGCGGCGACGACCTGCAGGCGCAAAGGCTGGCGTCGGTGGACGGCCAGCCGCTGCTCTACGAGCACGTGGCCAAGCTGGCGCAAGGGCCGTGGAACCTGAATGGACAGCTGGGGCTGGTGGTCGGCGCGACCTACCCGGCGGAGATCGAGCGGGTGCGCGCGATTGCACCGACGCTGCCGCTGCTGATCCCCGGCGTCGGCGCGCAGGGCGGCGATGCGGTCGCCACCGTGCGGGCGGGCTGGCGGGAGGACGCACCCATCGTGGTGAATTCCTCGCGGGCGATCCTCTATGCGTCGAGCGGCATCGATTTCGCCGATGCCGCGCGGGTCGTGGCCGAGAGCACGCGCGCGACCTTGCAGGCCGCGCGGCCGGCCTGAGGCTTACAGGACGCGGCGGCGGCCGCCGCCGCGCAGCAGGTTCACGATCACCAGCAGCACCATCGCGCCCAGGATCGAGGCGATCCAGCCGGCCGGCTGGCCCGCGGTGTACCAGCCCATGGACTGGCCCAGGAACTGGGCCAGGAAAGAGCCGCCGATACCGACCAGCGTGGTCAGGATGATGCCCATGTTGTCGTTGCCCGGCTTGAGGGCGCGGGCCAGCAGCCCGACGACGAAGCCGACGATGATGGTGATGATGATCGACATGTTTGTGGTTCCCAACGATTCCCTTGATGGGCCGAATCTAGGGGAGTGCGAAAGGCCGCGCTGTAGGTGAGCGTTGAGAAGGCTTGTCATCCCGGCCTCGAGCCGGGATCCAGCGGCGGTGCTTGACCGGCCGCTGTCGCTGGATTGCGGGTCCAGCCCGCAATGACAAGGTCGGGGCTACAGCAATCGCTTCAGGTAGCGCCCGGTATGGCTCTGCGGATGCGCCGCCACCTCTTCCGGCGTGCCGGCGACCACCACCGTGCCGCCGCCGTCGCCGCCTTCCGGCCCCATGTCGATCACCCAGTCCGCCGTCTTGATCACGTCGAGGTTGTGCTCGATGACGACGATGGTGTTGCCGGCGTCGCGCAGCTGGTGCAGCACCTTCAGCAGCAGCGCGATGTCGGCGAAGTGCAGGCCGGTGGTGGGTTCGTCCAGGATGTAGAGCGTGCGGCCGGTGTCGCGCTTGGACAGCTCCAGCGCCAGCTTGACGCGTTGCGCCTCGCCGCCCGACAGCGTGGTCGCGGCCTGCCCGAGCTTGATGTACGACAGGCCGACGTCGAGCAGCGTCTGCAGCTTGCGCGCGATCGCCGGCACCGGCTTGAGGAACTCGTGGGCGTCCTCCACCGTCATGTCCAGCAGTTGCGCGATGTTGCGGCCCTTCCACTGCACTTCCAGCGTCTCGCGGTTGTAGCGCTGGCCGCGGCAGACGTCGCAGGGCACGTACACGTCGGGCAGGAAGTGCATCTCCACCTTCACCACGCCATCGCCCTGGCAGGCCTCGCAGCGGCCGCCCGCGACGTTGAAGGAGAAGCGCCCGGGCCCGTAGCCGCGCTCCTTGGCGGTCGCGGTCTCCGCCATCAGCTCGCGGATCGGCGTGAACAGGCCGGTGTAGGTCGCCGGGTTGCTGCGCGGCGTGCGGCCGATCGGCGACTGGTCGACGTTGATCACCTTGTCGAAGTGCTCGATGCCCTCGATCGCCTGGTGCGGCGCCGGCTCCTCGTGGGCGCGGTACAGCTCGCGCGCCACCGCCGTGTAGAGCGTGTCGTTCACCAGTGTCGACTTGCCGGAACCCGAAACGCCGGTGACGCAGGTGAAGAGGCCGACCGGCACTTCCACGGTCACGTCCTTCAGGTTGTTGCCGCTGGCGCCGGCGATGCGGATCACCTGCGGGTCAGGCTGCTCGTCGAGGCGGTTGCGCTTTGCCGGCACGGGGATCTTCACCGCGCCCGACATGTACTGGCCGGTCAACGAGGCCGGGTTAGCCAGCACTTCGTCCGGCTTGCCTTGCGCGACGACCTGGCCGCCATGGATGCCGGCGCCCGGGCCCATGTCGACCACGTAGTCGGCGGCGCGGATCATGTCCTCGTCGTGCTCCACCACCAGCACCGAGTTGCCGAGGTCGCGCAGGTGCTGCAGCGTGGCGATCAGGCGGTCGTTGTCGCGCTGGTGCAGGCCGATGCTGGGTTCGTCCAGCACGTACATCACGCCGGTGAGGCCGCTGCCGATCTGCGAGGCCAGGCGGATGCGCTGCGCCTCGCCGCCGGACAGCGTCTCGGCGCTGCGATCGAGCGACAGGTAATTGAGGCCGACGTCGTTCAGGAAGCGCAGGCGGTTGCCGATCTCGCGCACCACCTTGTCGGCGATCTCGCCCTTGGCGCCGGCCAGGTGCAGCTGCTCGAAGTAGCCCAGGCTGTCGCGCAAGGTCATGCGGCCGATCTCGTAGATCGCCAGGGACTGCGCGCTGTCGCCCAGCTTCACGTGGCGCGCTTCGCTGCGCAGCCGCGTGCCTTCGCAGGTGGGGCAGGGCTGCAGGCTGCGGTAGCGCGCGAGCTCCTCGCGCACCGCGGCCGAATCGGTCTCGCGGTAGCGCCGCTCCATGTTCGGCAGGATGCCTTCGAAAGCGTGCTTCTTGCTGACCTTGCGGCCGGCCGAGGCGCCCGATTCCATCGTGTACGAGAAGCGGATCTCCTCCTCGCCCGAGCCCTGCATCAGCGCCTTGCGGACTTCCGGCGGCAGGTCCTGGAACGGCTTGTCGACGTCGAACTTGTAGTGCTTCGCCAGGCTTTCGATCATGGCGAAGTAATACGGGTTGCGCCGGTCCCAGCCCTTGATCGCGCCGCCGGCCAGCGACAGCTCGGGGAAGGCGACCACGCGCGCGGCGTCGAAGAACTCCATCGTGCCGATGCCGTCACAGCTGGGGCAGGCGCCCACCGGCGAGTTGAACGAGAACAGACGCGGCTCGAGCTCCGAGATGGAGTAGTGGCACACCGGGCAGGCGAACTTGGCGTTGAACAGGTGTTCCTTGCCCGTGTCCATCTCGAGCGCCAGGGCGCGGCCTTCGGCCAGGCGCAGCGCCGATTCGAAGCTTTCCGCCACGCGCTGCTGCATGTCGGCGCGCACCTTGAGGCGGTCGACGACGACGTCGATGTCGTGCTTCTCCGCCTTCTTCAGCTTGGGCAGGTTGTCGAACTCGAAGACCTCGCCGGCGACGCGGAAGCGCACGTAGCCCTGGCCCTGCATCTCGGCGAACAGCTCGGTGAACTCGCCCTTGCGCTCGCGCGCCACCGGCGCCAGGATCATCAGCTTGGTGTCTTCCGGCAGCGCCAGCACCGCGTCGACCATCTGCGAAACGGTCTGGGCCTGCAGCGGGATCTCGTGCACCGGGCAGAAGGGCGTGCCCGCGCGGGCGTAGAGCAGCCGCAGGTAGTCGTGGATCTCGGTGACCGTGCCGACCGTGGAGCGCGGGTTGTGGCTGGTGGCCTTCTGCTCGATCGAGATCGCGGGCGACAGGCCCTCGATCACGTCGACGTCGGGCTTGTCCATCAGCTGCAGGAACTGGCGCGCATACGCCGACAGGCTCTCGACGTAGCGCCGCTGGCCCTCGGCGTAGAGCGTGTCGAAGGCGAGCGAGGACTTGCCGGAGCCGGACAGGCCGGTGATCACCACCAGCTGGTAGCGCGGCAGGTCCAGGTCGACGTTCTTCAGATTGTGCGTGCGCGCTCCGCGGATGCTGATCCGCTGGCCCAGGGCCGCGTGCAGGTACTTGCCGTCGGTGGCTTTGTCCAAGATTCGGGAAAGTTCGGGAAAACCCGGCATCTTAGCCCGGGCAGGCGGGCCGCGCACCCCATTCCGGCCGATGCCGGAGAATGCGGGGTTTGCCGGCCCGCCCGGCGTGCTTTTTGCCTGCTTCCCGCTCCGTGACCCCCTCCCCCTCCCAAGCCCCTTCCAGCCGGATGACCCCGCTGGAGCGCCGCGCCAGCGGTTCGCTGGCGACCATCTTTGCCGCCCGCATGCTGGGCCTGTTCCTGGTGCTGCCGGTGTTCGCGCTGGAGGCGGCCCGGTATCCGGGCGGCGGCGATCCGGCCCTGATCGGCCTGGCCATGGGCATCTACGGCCTGACGCAGGGCCTGCTGCAGATCCCCTTCGGCCTGGCCAGCGACCGTTTCGGCCGCAAGAAGGTGATCGTGATCGGCCTGCTGGTATTCGCCGCCGGCAGCTTCGTGGCCGCGGCGGCGCCCACGCTGCACTGGCTGATCGCCGGCCGTGCGCTGCAGGGCGCCGGCGCCGTGTCGGCTGCGGTGACCGCGCTGCTGGCCGACCAGACGCGCGACAGCGTGCGGACCAAGGCGATGGCGCTGGTGGGCGCCAGCATCGGCCTGATGTTCGCGCTGTCGCTGGTGGCGGCGCCCGTGCTGGCGGCGCACATCGGCCTGCACGGCCTGTTCGTCATCACCGGCGCGCTCGCGCTCGCCTGCATCGCCGTGGTGATGTGGTGGACGCCGCCCGCGCCGGTGGAACATTCGGGCGTGCCGCGGGGGCGCCTTTCCGAAGTGCTGCGCCACGGCCCGCTGCTGCGGCTGGACGTCGGCGTGCTGGTGCTGCATGCGGTGCAGCTCGCGATGTGGGTGGCGGTGCCGGCGCTGCTGGTGCAGGCGGGCCTGGACAAGGCGCTGCACTGGCAGGTCTACCTGCCGGCGGTGCTGGCCTCCTTCGTCCTGATCGGCGGCCTGTTCGCGCTGGAGCGGCGCGGCTACCTGCGGGCCGTGTTCCTGAGCGCGATCGGGCTGGTGCTGCTGGTGCAGCTGGGGCTGCTGGCGGCGGCTTCGCATCCGACCCTGCCGGTGCTGGCGCTGCTGCTGTTCCTGTTCTTCTGCGGCTTCAACATCCTGGAGGCCACCCAGCCCAGCCTGGCCTCGCGGGTGGCGCCCCCGCATGCCCGCGGCGCGGCGCTGGGTGTGTACAACACCCTGCAATCCCTGGGATTTTTTGCCGGCGGCGCGGTCGGCGGCTGGCTGGCCAAGAACGTTGGTTTGGCAGGCCTGTTCACTGCCTGCGCGGCCCTGATGTTGCTGTGGCTGGTGGTGGCCTGGCCCATGCGGGCGCCTTCGTCCCGGCCGACGGCCGAGGACATGCTGGCGGACGAAGCCGAGGCGACATAATCGGTCCATCTACGGAGAGCAACATGGCATCGGTCAACAAGGTCATCATCGTCGGCAACCTCGGGAAAGACCCCGAGACCCGCACCTTCCCCAGCGGCGGTCGCGTCTGCAACGTCACCATCGCCACGTCCGAGCGCTGGAAGGACAAGAACACCGGCGAGATGAAGGAGCTCACCGAGTGGCACCGGGTGGTCTTCAACGACCGCCTGGCCGAGATCGCCGGTGAATACCTGCGCAAGGGCTCGCAGGTCTACGTCGAAGGCAGCATCCGCACCCGCAAGTACACGGACAAGGACGGCGCCGAGCGCTACACCACCGAGATCCGCGCGGACGAAATGAAGATGCTGGGCAAGCGCGAAGGCATGGGCGGCCCGGGCGGCGGCGACGACGACGGCGGCTACGACAGCGCACCCCGTTCGCGCGCGCCCGCGCCGCAACGCTCCGCCCCCAGCGGTGGTGGTGGTGGCGCTGCGCGTCCCGCGGCCTCGAAGCCCGCCAGCGGCTTCGACGACATGGACGACGACATTCCGTTCTGATTCCCCCTGCGGCTTGGGACCAAGGTCCCATTCCGCCGGCGCGCCCCGTGGTTCCAGAATGACCGGTGGCATTTCCCCGGCCTGCCGATCGACCGCTGCGTGCTTTCCTCCTCGCCCTGGCCTGTGCTGTGCCGGGCAGCGCCTTCTTGCCGGATCCGGCCATCGCGGCCGAGGCGACGGCGGAAGCCGGCGCCAGGCCGGAGAAGCCTTCGCGCATCCGCGGCGATGACGGCTGGCTCGACATCAGCGGCTTCCTCGACGAGGCCTACGGCTTCATCCCGCTGGTCATCCCCATCACCGAACCGGCGGTCGGCGTGGGCGGCGTCGCGGCCCTGGCCTTCATCGACAAGCCGCCGGGCGAGGCGGCGGCCGGCTTCGGCCGCCCCAACATCTCCGTGGTGGGGGCGTTGGGCACCGACAACGGCACCCGCGGCGCCTTTGCGGGCGACATGCGCCATTGGGCCGGTGACCGCGTGAAGACGCTGGTCGGCGTCATCCGTGCTTCGGTGAACCTCGACTTCTACGGCGCCGGCCGCGACCCGGTGTTGCGCGACCATCCCAACTCCTACAACCTGGACACGACGGCCCTGGTGGCACAGGCGCGGTACCGCGTCGGCAGCTCGCAGGCCTGGGTGGGCCTGGGTTACGCGGTGGCTGCGACCAAGGTCAGGTTCAATGCGCCGGTCGACGCCGATGTGCAGCCTTCGCGTGAGCACGAGTCGCGGGTCGGCGGCCTGTTGCCGATCGTCAGCTTCGATTCGCGCGACAACGTGTTTACGCCGAACGCCGGCACCTACCTGGAGCTTTCCGCCGGCCTGTTCGACAAGGCGCTGGGCAGCGACACCAACTTCCAGCGCGTCAACCTGACCGGCATCCAGTACTGGCCGGTGTCGCGCGACCTCACCGTCGGCGTCATCGCCAGCTCGGTGGCCAGCGCCGGCGACGTGCCCTTCTACCTGCGGCCTTACATCGCCCTGCGCGGCGTGCCCGTCATGCGCTACCAGGGCGACATGACGGCCCAGGCCGAGGCGGAAGTGCGCTGGCGCTTCTGGCAGCGCTTCAGCCTGGTGGCCTTTGCCGGCGCCGGCGGCAGCCGCAACGAAGGCGCGCGCAACCGCGCGACCCAGAACGTCACCGCGGGCGGCGTCGGCTTCCGCTACGAGATCGCCCGGAAATACGGGCTGCACCTGGGCATCGATGCCGCCACCGGCCCGGCCGGCCCTGCCTATTACGTGCAGTTCGGGAGCGCCTGGGCGCGGCCCTGAGGTCACGGGCGTCGAGGCGGTGTTGCGGCCACGCCGCAGGGCACCCGCTATCCTTGGCGGCAATGACGCGCAGCTTGTTCCAGCGCGCCCGCGAAGAGCGACTCCCTCAGGCGGCGGGCAGCCTCACCTTCACCACCGTGCTGTCGGTGGTGCCGCTGCTGGCGGTGAGCTTCGCGCTGTTCACGCGCGTGCCCGCCTGGCGCAAGGTGGGTGCCGCCATCCAGGAGCGGCTGCTGGAAGGCCTGCTGCCGGCGGACCTGGCGCACATGGTGCTGAAGTACCTGGGCCGCTTTGCCGCCAACACCGGCGGGCTGACCTGGGTGGGCTCGCTGTTCGTGGTGGCCTCGGCGCTGGCGCTGCTGCTGACGGTGGAGAACGCGCTCAATCGCATCTGGCAGGCGAAGAAGAACCGGCCGGTGTTCAAGCGGCTGGGCATGCTGCTGCTGATGCTGGTCCTGGGGCCGCCGGCGCTGGGGGCGAGTCTCTGGGCGACGTCGTACGTGATGAGCGCTTCGGCGCGGCCGCTGGCCGACTTGTCGCCGCAGGCGACCTTCCTGCTCAATCTCGGCCCGGTGCTGTTGGCAACTGCGTGCCTCGCGAGCTTGTTCCGCTTCGTGCCGAACGTGGTGGTGCGCTGGCGCGACGCCATTGCGGGTGGCTTGCTGGCGGCCATCGCCTTCGAGCTGGGCAAGCGCGGCTTCGCGTTCTACCTGCTGAACGTACCTACGTACAAGACCGTGTACGGCGGCTTCATGGCCGTGCCGGCGTTTTTGCTGTGGGTGTATTTCAGCTGGCTGGTGACGCTCGGGGCGGCGCTGGTGGCGGCGAGCTTGGGCTTCGGCAAATCGAAGGCGACGAGGCGGCTGGCGCGGGCGTGAACGTGTGCGGTGGGGTCGCTTCGCGAACCCACCCTACGAAGATCAAGCAACACTTCCGCGTTGTAGGGTGGGTTCGCGACAGCGACCCCACCGGCGCCGTCAGGCGCGCTTCGCCACCAGCGTCAGGATGTCGTAGCTCGCCACCAGCTCGCCATCCTGGTTCGTCACTTCCACGTCCCACGCCACCACGCCCTGGCCCACGCCCTTCGCATCCTTGCGATTGCGGTCGATCTTGCGCTTGGCCGTCAGCCGCGCGCGGATCGTGTCGCCGATGCCCACCGGCTTGACGAAGCGCAGCGTGTCCAGGCCGTAGTTGGCCAGCACCGGCCCCGGCGCCGGCGAGACGAAGAGGCCCGCGGCGGCGGACAGCACGAAGTAGCCGTGCGCGATGCGCTTGCCGAACTGCGTGTCCTTCGCCGCGATCTCGTCGAAGTGCATGTAGAAGTAGTCGCCCGAGATGCCGCCGAAGTTGACGATGTCGGCTTCGCTCACCGTGCGCCGATGCGTCAGCAGCGAGTCGCCGATCTTCAGGTCCTCGAAGTGCTTGCGGAAGGGATGCGTGCCGTCCTCGGTGACCTTGGCGCCGCGCACGTACTCGCCGGTCACGGCCGCCAGCATGGTCGGCGAGCCCTGCACCGCGGCACGCTGCAGGTAGTGTTTCACCGCGCGCAGGCCGCCCAGTTCCTCGCCGCCGCCCGCGCGGCCCGGGCCGCCGTGCTTCAGCATCGGCAGCGGCGAGCCGTGGCCGGTGGATTCGGCGGCCGCTTCGCGATCGAGCACCAGGATGCGGCCGTGGGTCATCGCGGCCGCCGGCACGAAACGCGCCGCGGTTGCCGGATCCTTGGTGACCAGCGTGCCGACCAGGCTGCCCTTGCCGCGCGCCGCCAGCGCCAGCGCCTCGTCGAGGCCCTCGTAGGCCATCAGCGTGCTGACCGGGCCGAAAGCCTCGATGTCGTGCACCGCGTCGTCTTCCAAGGGCTTGCGCGCGAGCAGCAGCGTGGGCGCGAAGAAGGCGCCTTCGGCCACGCCCTCGCCGCGCGGCGCGAAGCCGTCGCGCTCGCCGTACAGCAGCTCCGCGGCCTGCAGCAGGCGCTGCACCTGCGCGGCCACGTCGCGTTGCTGGTCGTGCGAGGCCAGCGCGCCCATGCGCACTTCTTCCAGCGCCGGATCGCCGGCGACGACTTTCGCGAGCCGGGCCCTCAGGCGGGACGCGACTTCATCGACGTGCTTGCGGGGCACGATCGCGCGGCGGATCGCCGTGCATTTCTGGCCGGCCTTCACCGTCATCTCGCGCGCCACTTCCTTCACGAACAGGTCGAACTCCTCGTCGCCGGGCTCCACGTCTTCGGCCAGCACGGCGCAGTTCAGCGAATCGGCCTCGGCGTTGAAGGAGATCGAGTTGCGCACGAGGTTCGGATGCACGCGCAGCTTGGCGGCGGTATCGGCGGAGCCCGTGAAGGTGACGACGTCGGCGCCGTCGAGCCGGTCCAGCAGGTCGCCGGTGCTGCCGATCACCAGCTGCAGGCTGCCCTCGGGCAGGATGCCGGACTCGATGGCCATCCGCACCATCGCTTCGGTGAGGTAGCTGGTGGAGGTCGCCGGCTTGGCGATGCAGGGCGCGCCGGCCAGGAAACTCGGTGCGAACTTCTCCAGCAAGCCCCACACCGGGAAGTTGAAGGCGTTGATGTGCACCGCGACGCCGCCGCGCGGCACCAGGATGTGGGTGCCGGCAAAGGCGCCTTTCTTGCCCAGCGGAATGGCCGGGCCTTCGTGCACCACGTTGCCCGAAGGCAGCTCGTTGCCGCCGACCGCCGCATAGGCCGACAGCGTGGCGCTGCCGCCCTCGATGTCGATCCAGCTGTCGGTGCGCGTCGCGCCGGTGTGGGCCGACAGCGCATAGAGCGCCTCCTTGCGTTCCAGCAGGTATTTCGCCAGGGCCTTCAGGCGCTCGGCGCGCTGCTGGAAGTCCAGCTTCATCAGCGCAGGCACGCCGGTCTTGCGCGCGTGCTGCACGGCCTCGGCAAAGTCGATGCGGTCTTCGTGCGTGCTGAAGACGGGCTGGCCGTTGACGGCACTGCGCAGCGCCTGGCCGGCCTGCGTGCCCAGCCAGCTGCCGGCGATGTAGCTCTGGAGAGTGGTGGTCATGGTGTTGCCTGCAGGTGGGGAGCCTTGACGGCCTTCAGGCCGGCAAGGAAGAGATCGGAAACCACGGGCGCGATGTCGTCGTAGCCGAGCGCGCCGTCGGGCTTCATCCAGGTGAAGAGCCAGTTGATCATGCCGAAGAGGAGCATGGTGAGCGGCTTGCCGAGCGCCGCCTCCTCCAGGTCGGGGCGCAGCGCGATCACGACGCGGGCGAAGCCGGCGACCACCTCGCGCTCGATGTCCAGCACGCGCTTGCGGTCGGCGTCGTCCAGGAACTTCACGTCCTCGGTCAGCACGCGGTGCTCGTTCTGCGAGTCGGCGTATTCCTCCACCAGCCGGCGGATCAGGATGCGCATCTGCGCCTGCGGCGTGCGGCCCTCGGCCACCGCCTCGCCGACGATGCCTTGCAGCCGCAGCACGTGGCCTTCGGTGATGCTCACCAGCAGCGCGTACTTGTCGCGGTAGTAGTGGTACAGCGTGGCCTTCGACAGGCCGCTGGCTTCCGCCACCTGGTTCATCGAGGTGCCGGCATAGCCGGTCCTGGCGAACAGTGCCGCCGCCTGCGCGAGGATCAGTTCGCGCTGGTCGTCGTAGCCGGCGTGCCTGCCGCGTCCCATCAGCGTTCGTCGAAGGAGAGGACGACGCGCTCGGTCATCGGGTGCGCCTGGCAGGTCAGCACGAAGCCGGCGGCGACCTCTTTCTTGTCGAGGGCGAAGTTGCGGTCCATGCGCACGTCGCCTTCGATCACCTTGGCGCGGCAGGTGCCGCAGACGCCGGAGGTGCAGGAGAAGGGCACTTCCAGGCCGGCCGCGGAGGCGCAGTCGAGGATGCTGGGCTGGTCCTTGAAGAACTGGATCTCGCGCTTGAGGCCGTCGCGGATGATGGTGACGCGCGCCTGCTCGGCGTCGCCCGGGCGCGCCTCGTGCACCACCGCGCCCACCGTGCCGGGCGCCTGCGCGATGCCGAAGCGCTCGATGTGGATGCGGTCTTCCGGCACGCCGGCGGCCAGCAGCGCGGCCTCGGCCTCGTCGTTCATCTGGAAGGGGCCGCAGATGAAGGCGTGGTCGATGCCCTGGGCGGGCACCAGCGTGCGCAGGAACTCGCCGATCTTGTCGCGGTTCATCAGGCCCATGTTGATGGGCGCATCGGTGTGCTCGTCGCTGAACACGTGGTGCAGCGTGAGCCGGGTCATGTAGCGGTCCTTCAGGTCCTCCAGCTCCTCCTTGAACATGGCGGAGCGCAGGCTGCGGTTGCCGTAGACCAGCGTGAACTCGCTGGCCGGTTCGCGCGCCAGCACCGTCTTCATGATCGAGAGGATGGGCGTGATGCCGCTGCCGCCGGCGATGCCGACGTGGTGCCGGCGCTGGTCGGCCGCGATCGGCACGAAGAAGCGGCCCTGCGGCGCCATCACGCTGATGGTGTCGCCGGGCTTCAGGTGCTCGTTGATCCAGTTGGAGAAGGCGCCGCCCTTGACCTTGCGCACGCCCACCCGCAGCTCGCCGTCGTCGACGCCGGCGCAGATCGAATAGGAGCGGCGCAGGTCCTGGCCGTCGATCTCCTTGCGCAGCGTGAGGTACTGGCCTTGCGTGAAGCCGAACACTTCACGCAGGTCGTCCGGCACCTCGAAGGTGACGATCACGGCTTCCTGGGTGTCGGGCTGGACGGCGCGCACGCGCAGCGGGTGGAAGAGGGCGCTCATATCGGCTTGAAATGTTCGAAGGGTTCGCGGCAGGTCAGGCAGCGGTACATGGACTTGCAGGCGGTGGAGCCGAAGGCGGAGAGGCGCTCGGTGATGGCGCTGCCGCAGCGGGGGCAGGGGACCTTGTCGGCCTTGCGGCCGAAGATGCGGATGCCCTGGGTCCCCGCCTCCGCGGGGATGACGTGGGAGGGAGGGGCGATGCCGTACTCGGTGAGCTTTCGCTTGCCTTCGGCTGTGATCCAGTCGCTGGTCCACGCCGGCGCGCGCTGCAAGGTGGCGCGCGCGGGGCCAAGGCCTTCGGCCTCGATGGCTTCCAGCACGCTCTGCTCGATCACCTCGGTGGCGGGGCAGCCGGAGTAGGTCGGCGTCAGCACGACCTCCAGGCCGTCGTCGCCGTGGTCGATCACGTCCCGCACGATGCCCAGGTCGCGCACCGACAGCGCCGGTACTTCCGGATCGAGCACTTCGCCCAGCACTGCCCAGGCGCGCTCGGCGCGTGTCACCACACGCCTCCGGGGTAGGCGCGCTGCAGCTGCTGCATCTCGGCCAGGATGAAGCCCATGTGCTCGCTGTGCACGCCGCGCTTGCCGGTGCTGAGGAAGGGGGTGGCCTTGGGCGCGGTGAGACCGGCTTCGGCCAGGATGGCGTCCATCTCGGCGTCCCAGTCGGCCTTGAGTTCGCTCCAGCGCGGGCCCAGCCCGCTCGCCTGCGCTTCATCGTCAACCGCGTCGGACGCGAACAGCTCGGCGCCGTAGATCCACAGCTGGTCGAGCGCGCGCTCCATGCGGCGGCGCGATTCCTCGGTGCCGCCCGCCAGCCGCACGACCCAGTCGGCCGCATGCTGCTGGTGGTAGCGCGCTTCCTTGCGGGCCTTGGCGGCGATGGCCGCCACTTCGGCGTCGCCGGACGCGACCAGCTTGTCCCACAGCAGCTTGAAGAAGGTGGCCATCATCGCGTTGCGCAGCACCGTGACGGCGAAGTCGCCGCGCGGCAGTTCGGCCAGCGTGACGTTGCGGTAGTCGCGCTCCTCGCGCAGGAAGGCGAGTTGGTCCTCGTCGTGGCCCGCGCCTTCGAGCGCGCCGGCATGCGTGAGCAGCGCGCGCGCCTGGCCGATCAGGTCCAGTGCCATGTTGGCCAGCGCCAGGTCCTCCTCCAGCACGGGCGCATGGCCGGCCCATTCGGAGAGGCGGTGGCTGAGGATCAGCGCGGTGTCACCGATGCGCAGCAGGTACTGCACCGGCGGCGTGAAGTTGACGTGGATCGACGGCTGCATCACATGTGGTCCACGGAATCGGGCAGCTTGTAGAAGGTGGGGTGGCGGTACACCTTGTCTTCCATCGGGTCGAAGTACATCGCCTTGTCGCCCGGGTCGCTGGCGACGATGTGGTCGCTGCGCACCACCCAGACGCTGGTGCCTTCCTGGCGCCGCGTGTAGACGTCGCGCGCCATCTGGATCGCCATCTTCGGGTCGGCGGCATGCAGGCTGCCGCAGTGCTTGTGGTCCAAACCGCTCTTGCTGCGGACGAACACTTCCCACAAGGGCCATTCCTTTTTGGGATCGCTCATGCCGCCACCTTCTCTTGTTGGTCTTGCTTCGCCGCATAGGCGAGGGCCGCTTCGCGCACCCAGGCGCCGTCGTCCCAGGCCTTCACGCGGGCCGCGAGGCGTTCGCGGTTGCACGGGCCGTTGCCGCCCACCACGTTCCAGAATTCGGTCCAGTCGATGGCGCCGAAGTCGTTGTGCTGGCGCTCCTCGTTCCACTTCAGCTCGGGGTCGGGCAGGGTGACGCCCAGCACCTTGGCCTGTTCGACGGTGGCGTCGATGAACTTCTGCCGCAGTTCGTCGTTGGACACGCGCTTGATGCCCCAGCGCATCGACTGCGCCGAGTTGGGCGACTGGTCGTCCGGCGGGCCGAACATCATGATCGAGGGCCACCACCAGCGGTTCACGGCGTCCTGCACCATGGCCTTCTGCGCCTCGGTGCCCTGCGTCATCATGGTCAGCAGGCTCTCGTAGCCCTGGCGCTGGTGGAAGCTTTCCTCGCGGCAGATGCGGATCATCGCGCGCGCATAGGGGCCGTAGCTGCAGCGGCAGATCGGCACCTGGTTCATGATGGCCGCGCCGTCGACCAGCCAGCCGATCACGCCGACGTCGGCCCAGGTGAGCGTCGGGTAGTTGAAGATGGAGCTGTACTTGGCCTTGCCGGTGTGCAGCGCCTCCAGCATCTCGTCGCGCGAAGTGCCCAGCGTCTCCGCCGCCGAATAGAGATAGAGGCCGTGGCCGCCCTCGTCCTGCACCTTGGCGATCAGGATGGCCTTGCGCTTGAGCGTGGGCGCGCGGGTGATCCAGTTGCCTTCCGGCAGCATGCCGACGATCTCGGAATGCGCGTGCTGGCTGATCTGCCGCACCAGTGTCTTGCGGTAGTGCTCCGGCATCCAGTCCTTGCCTTCGATGAAGTCGCCCTCGGCGATGCGCGCCTCGAAGCGTTCTTCCAGCTGCAGCTCGTCGGCCGAGCGCACGGCCTTGCGCGCGTCGCCGTCCTTGCCCATGGTGTCCATGGCTTGCGTGTACATGCGGGTCTCCTGATTTCCGACCGAGTGGTCGATAATAGCGCCACCTATGATCCGGCGCAAGAACAAGCCCGGAGACACCATGCGACTCATCCTTGCCGCGACCCTGTCCGCCTTGCTGGCCGCCTGTGCCTCGTCTCCCGTGCCCGACCCGTCCTTGAGCAGCGGCTCCGTGCTGTCGCAGGTGCCGCCCGCCATCGCGGCGGAACTCGTGAAGATCGGCCGCGTCGTCGCCCCGCCGCCGACCGCCGCCCTGTATGCGCCGCTGCAGCAGCGCGAGCCGTATGCCGGCGTGCGGGTGGAGCGCGATGCGCGCTATGGCGCGGACGCGCAGCGCAACCTGCTCGACGTGTTCACGCCCGCGGCGCCGGGCGCGGCGCGGCCGGTGCTGGTGTTCGTGCACGGCGGCGCCTTCATGGGCGGCAACAAGCGCACCGGCGACAGCCCCTTCTACGACAACATCCTGGTCTGGGCGGTGAACAACGGCATGGTCGGCGTCAACATGACCTACCGCCTCGCGCCGCAGCACGCCTGGCCGGCCGCGCAGGAAGACATCGCGGCTGTCTTGCGCTGGGTGCGCGCGAACATCGCGGCGCGCGGCGGCGATCCGTCGCGGATCTACCTGATGGGCCACTCGGCCGGCGCCGCCCACGTCGCGCAGTACGTCGGGCATCCGCGCTTCCACGTCGCGCCCGGCGGCGGCATTGCCGGCGCGATCATGGTGTCGGGGCTGTTCGATCCGTCGACGGCCGAGGCGAACGCGCCGCTGCAAGCCTATTTCGGCAAGGATCCTTCGGTGTATGAAGCGCGCTCGGCCTTGCCGGGGATGGTGGCGTCAAGGCTGCCGATGCTGTTCGCCTACGCGGAACTCGATCCTTCGGACTTCCACCGGCAGGCGAGCCAGGCCAATGCGGCGCTGTGCGAGGCGAAGCGCTGCGCGCCCATGCTGCTGCTGCAGGGGCACAGCCACATGTCGGAGGTGTATTCGATCAACACGGCGGATCACGCGTTGACGGATGCGATCCGGGCGTTCGTGCGCTGATTCAGGCCGCGGTCGCGCCGGCGATCACGCCGCCACCCAGGCACACCTCGCCGTCGTACAACACCGCCGATTGCCCCGGCGTCACCGCCCACTGCGGGTCGCCGAACTCCAGCGCGAAGCCGTCGTCCGCGTCCTCCAGCGTGCAAGGCGCATCCGCCTGCCGGTAGCGCGTCTTGGCGGCATAGCTGCCCGGCGCGGGCGCCTCGCCCGAGGTCCAGCTCACGTCGTCCGCTTCCAGGGCCGACGACAGCAGCCACGGGTGGTCATGCCCTTGCACGACCCACAGCGTGTTGTTCTCGATGTCCTTGCGCGCGACGAACCACGGCGCATGCTCGCCGCCGCCGCGCTGCGCGCCCTTTTCCTTCACGCCGCCGATGCCCAGCCCCTGGCGCTGGCCCAGCGTGTAGAAGCTCAGGCCCTGGTGCTTGCCGATCACGCGGCCGCGCTCGTCCTTGATCGGGCCCGGCTCTTTCTGGATATAGCGGTTCAGGAACTCGCGAAACGGCCGCTCGCCGATGAAGCAGATGCCGGTCGAGTCCTTCTTCTTCGCGTTGGGCAGGCCGATCTCCTCGGCGATGCGCCGCACCTCGGTCTTGCGCAGTTCGCCCACCGGGAACAGCGTCTTCGCCAGCTGCGCCTGGTTGAGGCGGTGCAGGAAGTAGCTCTGGTCCTTGCTCTCGTCCAGGCCCTTCAGCAGCTCGAACCTGCCGTCGCGCTCGCGCACCCGCGCGTAGTGGCCGGTCGCGATCTTCTCCGCGCCCAGGCGCATGGCGTGGTCGAGGAAGGCCTTGAACTTGATCTCGGCGTTGCACAGCACATCCGGATTGGGCGTGCGGCCGGCCTGGTACTCGCGCAGGAACTCGGCGAAGACGCGGTCCTTGTATTCGGCCGCGAAGTTCACGTGCTCGATCGGAATGCCGATGACGTCGGCCACGCTCGCCGCATCGACGAAGTCGACGTTCGACGAGCAGTATTCGCTGTCGTCGTCGTCTTCCCAGTTCTTCATGAAGATGGCGACCACGTCGTAGCCCTGCTGCTTGAGCAGGTACGCCGTGACCGCGGAGTCCACGCCCCCGCTCAAGCCGACGACCACGCGGGGCCGGGATTCCTTCGTTGCCATGTATGCGATTATCCCGGCGCGACCATATCCCCATGCTGGACCGGCCCAACATCCTCGCCCTGCCGCGGCAGAAGCCTTCGCCCGCGGCCCTGGCCGCCTCGGGGGCGCTGCACGTGGCGCTGGCCTGGCTGCTGCTGCAGTACACGCCGGTGCAGCAGGCGGTGCGCTACGTGGTGACGCAGGTGGTGCGGCCGCAAAGCGCGAACCCGCCGGCGACGAGTCCGGCGGCCGCCTCCAGTCCGCCGCCCAGCCGCGCGATCACGCTGCCCGGCCCGCGCGGCAGCAGCGCCGAATCGCCCGACCTGTTTTCGAACACGCCGCAGTCCAGCGTGCCGATGCAGGTGACCGACCAGTTGCCCGACACGCTCAAGCCCGCGCGCAAGAAGCGCCGCCGCGCGCAGCCGGCGCCGGAGCCGGCGCGCGAGGAAGCCCCGGCGGCCGTGCCATCGCCCGCGCTGAAGTCCGAAACGCAGCTGAGGCTGCCGGAGCCCGTGCAGGAAGTAGCGCCTGCCCCGCCGCCGGAGCCCGCGCCGCCGCCGCCTTTGCCCGTGCCCGAACCGGTGCCTGTTCCTGCACCGGCGCCGGTGCCCGTCCCGGCGCCGGCTCCTGTGCCGGTTCCCGCGCCCGCGCCGGTTCCCGCACCGGCCCCCGTACCCGCGCCGGCGCCTGTGCCTGTGCCGGCACCCGCTCCCGCACCGGTGCCGGCCCCGGCACCGGTCCCGGCGCCTCCCGCACCGGCGCCCGTCCCGGCACCGCCCGCGCCGGCCCCGGTTCCCGCGCCCCCAGCCCCCGCGCCGGTTCCCGCGCCGCCCGCACCGGCTGCGGTCCCGGCGCCGCCGGCGCCCGCCCCGGTACCGGCACCCCCTGCACCCGCGGCTCCTCCGGCGCCGGCCGCTCCGGTGGCGGCGCCGGCGGCGCCTTCCCCCGCGCCCGCTGCTCCCGCGCCCTCGGCTCCGGCCCCGGCCGCGCCCGGACCTGCGATCAGCGCGCCCCCTGGCCCCGCAACGAGCGGGCCGTCCACCGGTCCGGGCACGGCGGCGCCACCACCGTCCGCGCCTGGCCCCGGCTGGGGCACGCCCGGCGTGGCGTCGCCGGCCGCGCCCCGCGCCTTGCCGCCCGCGCCCGTGATCCTGCCGCCGGCGCCGCCCTTGCTGCGCGGCCCTTACGCCACGCCGCAGCGCCGCAGCCTCGCCGACATGGCCAACGAGCAGCTGCGGCGCGGCAAGCCCAAGGATGCGTTGCAGGAAGGGATGGAGGGCGCAGGGCGCGACGACTGCCTGCATGCGCCGGAGAAGGAGGGGTCGGTGGGCGGCCTGCTGGCGCTGCCGCAGACCATCGAGCGGGCGATGACGGGCAAGTGCGCGAAGTGATGGCCTGCGGTGGGGTCGCGCCAGCGATCCCGCCCATCACGACACGTTGTAGACGCTCGGGTCGGTATGCACGCTGTCCAGCGGCAACCTGATCCCCGCCAGGTAGTCGTCGATGCACCGCAACACCATCGGGCTCCGATGCCGGTCCGCGCTGGCCCGCAGCTCATCGAGCGTCATCCACAAGGTGCGCACGATGCCTTCGTCCAGCGGCCGCCCGGGTTCCTGCTCGCCGAGCTCGCCGCAGAAGGCAAAGCGCAGGTAGGTGATGTCCTCGCCGTCGGCCTGCTTCACGAAGCGCGCCATGTAGACGCCCACCAGCGCCGTCGGCTTGAAGTGCCAGGCGGTCTCTTCCAGCGCTTCGCGCGCGCACGCCTGCGGCAAGGACTCGCCGGGGTCCAGGTGCCCGGCCGGCGTGTTGAGGCGCAGGCCGCCGGAGGTTTCTTCTTCGATGATGAGGAAGCGGCCATCGCGTTCGATGATCGCGGCCACGGTGACACTGGGTCGCCAACGATTGCTCATTGGCGGATTATGGTCGTGTAGTCCAGAATGCGGGCGTCCTGCGCTCCCTCCAAATCCATGCATCGCTTCCTGCTCGCCCTCGCCCTCCTTGCCTCCAGCTTCGCCGCCACGGCGCAGGCGGCCCTTCCGGCCATCCAGGCGCCGGCGGCGGCGGCCAACCCCTATGGCCTGGGCGCGCTCTGGGCGCAGGGCGATCCGGTCGCGCGGGGCACCATCCTCGTGCTGGCCATCATGTCGCTGGCCAGCTGGTACGTGCTGATCACCAAGCTGCTGGCGCAGTCGCGCATGGGCGGCCAGGGCCGCGCCGCCAACCAGAGCTTCTGGAAGGCCGACAGCGTGCAGAAGGGCGCCCAGCAGCTGCAGGCGGGCAGCCCCTACCGCTTCATCGCCGAGTCGGCGCTGGAAGCGGCGCGCAAGCACGACGGCCTGATCGGCAAGGTGGACATCAACACCTGGATCGCGCAGAGCATCGAGCGTGCCGTGGGCACCGTGCACAGCCGCACGCAGGAAGGCCTCGCGGTGCTGGCCACCGTGGGCTCCACCGCCCCCTTCGTCGGCCTGTTCGGCACGGTCTGGGGCATCTACAACGCGCTGGTGCGCATCGGCGCCTCGGGCTCGGCCTCGATCGACAAGGTGGCCGGCCCCGTCGGCGAGGCGCTGATCATGACGGCCATCGGCCTCGCGGTCGCGGTGCCGGCCGTGCTGGGCTACAACTGGCTGGTGCGCCGCAACAAGGTGGCGATGGACACGGTACGCGCCTTCGGCTCCGACCTGCACACGGTGCTGCTGGCGGCGGGCACGCGCTGATGGGGATCCGCTACGACACCGGGGAGGGCGAGGACGGCCTGATCGCGACGATCAACACCACGCCGCTGGTCGACGTGATGCTGGTGCTGCTGATCATCTTCCTGATCACCATCCCGGTGGTGAACAGCTCGATCGCGGTCAACCTGCCGGTGGAGACCAACCAGCAGAAGGACCCGAACCGCGAGAACGTGATCATCACGGTGGACGCGCAGGGTTCCATCTACTGGTTCGAGACGAAGCTGCCCGATGCCAGCGGCCTGCCCGAGCTGCTCGGCAAGATCGCCGGCATGCAGCCGCAGCCGGAGCTGCACATCCGCGGCGATGCGCGCGCCGACTACGCTTCCATCGGCAAGGTGGTCGAGGCCGCGCAGCAGGCCGGCATCGCCCGCATCGGCTTCCTGACCGAGCCGCCTTCGCGCTGAGCCGCCATGCACATCCGCGCCGGCACCGAGTCCGATCCCGACCCGATCGTCGACATCAACACCACGCCGCTGGTGGACGTGCTGCTGGTCCTGCTGGTGATGCTGATCATCACCATCCCGATCCAGCTGCATGCGGTGGATGTCGAGATGCCCGGCAAGAACGCGCCGCCGCCCCAGGCGCCGCCGGTGGTGGTGCAATTGGAAGTGCAGCCCGCCGGGCGCTATGCGTGGAACGGCGAAGTGCTGGCCGACCGCGCGGCCCTGGAGGCCAAGCTGCGCGACGTTGCGCAGCAGCCCGAGCAACCGGAGATCCACTTGCAGCCGCATCCGCAATCCAAGTACGACAGCGTGGCCGCCGCCTTGTCGAGCGCGCAGCGGCTGGGCCTGCAGAAGATCGGCGTGGTGAGCACGGCGCCGCGGTGACGCCATGGAAGACGCGCCGCGCCTGCTGCTGATGTATGTGGTTTATCCGGTGTGGGTGGCCTGCGGCCTGGCGGACTGGGCCTGCCACCGCCGCACCCGCATCGAGGCCACCAGCGGCATCCGGGAGAACCTCTTCCACTGGCTGCTGATGGCCGAGATCGGCGTGGCGATGCTGGCGGTGGCCTTGCTCGAGGTGAATGCGGCGATCCTGCTGCTGGTGTTCGCCTGCTTCCTCGCGCACGAACTCACGGTGTGGATCGAACTGCAGTTCGTCGCGCCGCTGCGCGAGGTGACGCCCACCGAGCAGATGATCCACAGCTTCCTGGAGTTGCTGCCGCTGCTGTCGTTGGCGCTGCTGGCTGTGCAGCATTGGGGGCAGGTGATGTCGCTGCTCGATGAATCCATGCCGGACTTCGGGCTGCGGCTGAAGGACGAGCCTTGGCCGAGCGGGTACTTGTGGGCGGCGTTCGGGGCGGCTGCGGTGTTCAACGGGTTGCCGTTGGCGGAGGAGTTATGGCGGTGCTGGCGCAGCCGCGGTTCGGCTGCGCGCTCACCACGGCCTACGGGAACGGCGTGAGTCAGGTCTCGTACTCCGGCGCCCCCTGCACCCACATGAACGACTGCAGGTCGATCATGTCCTTCGCCTTGAACCCGGGCTTGCGGTCCAGGTCGCGGCGCAACACGCTGGCGAAGGTCAGCAGGTCCTGGTACTGCGACCAGCTCGGCTTGCTGTGGTGGCCGAGCGCGTAGCCATAGAGCTGCGCCGCCTTGCGCGTCGCGCGCGGCTTGAAGAACATGTGGCGATCCGGCCGCGCGATGAAGCCGAACACCGTCGCCACCGGCCAGGTCAGCACCGGGCTGCGCGGCTGCGGGAGGTCGGCCAGTGCTTCCAGCCAGTCGTTGAAGCGCCGCTGCGGAGAGCCATGCCCGTAGAGGAAAGCATGCAGTTCGGTGGCGAACAGCCGGGCGCCGGCGGGCGTCTTCACGGCGTCGCGCAGCGCCATGCGCTCGAAGGAGAACAGCAGGTTCGCGCGCGCCTCGATGCGCACGGCGGCATCGGCGATGTCGCGGAACTCGCCGCGCGCCAGCAGCTTGCGGAAACCGGCCGGGCTCAGCTCGATGTTCCATTCCATGTGGGCGCGCTCCTTGTGCGAGCGCTCGGCCACCAGGTAGGTCTCGTCCTCGAAACCAGCCGGGTAGAACAGTTCGAACTTGCGGCGGCAAAGAGCCGCGCCGAGGTAGACGACGTTGGCGCCGGCAGCGCCGGAAGGGGGATACGGTAGGGATGCGGTGCGGGCCATGAGTCCAGTGTCCGCAGGGCGTCTAGCTCAGCCGCGTCAGACAATCCGCCACAGGCCTGTAGGACTCAGACGGACACCGCCAACCGGATCTCCGAAATTTCAGATGGTGCACCGATCCGCTTCGGCGGGCCCCAATACCCGGTGCCACGGCTGACGTAGACCCACATACGGTCGAGCTGGTGCAGCCCGGCCGTGAAGGGCTGCTGGAGCGGCACGAACAGCGACCACGGGAAGAACTGGCCGCCATGGGTATGCCCGGAGAGCTGCAGGTCGAAGCCGGCCCGCGCCGCCGCGGCCGCACTGCGCGGCTGGTGCGCAAGCAGCACCTTCACCGCATCGGGTGGCGCACCGTGGGCCGCCGCGGCCGGATCGCTGCGATGGGCCGGATCGAAGTGATGGCCGCCGACGTCGGTCACGCCGGCCAGCACCAGCTGCTCGCCCGCATGCTGCAGCACGACATGCTCGTTGTGCAGCACGCGCACGCCCAGCCGGTCCAGCTCGGCCACCCAGCCGTGCACGCCCGAGTAGTACTCGTGATTGCCGGTGACGAAGTAGGTGCCGTGGCGCGCGCGCAGGCGGGCCAGCGGCGCCACGTGCTGCGCGAGATCGGCCACGGTGCCATCGACCAGGTCGCCCGTGATGGCGACCACGTCCGCCTCCAGCGCATTGACGCGGTCGACGATCGCATCGAGGTAGCCGCCCTTGATGGTCGGGCCGACGTGGATGTCGCTGATCTGCACGATGCGGAAGCCTTCGAGCGCGGCCGGCAGGGGCGCCAGCTTCACGTCGACGCGCACGACCTGCGCGGTGCGGCGGGCGTTCGCCAGGCCGAGGACGGTGGCCAGCAGGGCCAGCACGGCGACGGCGATCGCGCTGTCGGGCGCGAACGCCGCGGGCACCTCGAGGCCAGCCTTGGCGGCGAGCGACGCGAGCAGCAACAGCAGGTCGCGCAGCAGCGTGAAGACGAACAGCGAAGAGAACAGCCCCATGGCCAGCATCCCGGCCCAGGTCAGCCGGTCGGCCAGGGGCGGACGCAGCCAGCGGCGCGCGATCAGGCCCACCGGCGTGAGCACCGTCGACAGGACCAGCCACGCCGCGAGCAGCCAGCCCGCCGCGTCCGGCAGGCCGGGAACGATGCGCGCCCCTATGTAGAAGTGCAGGGCCGCGGACAGCGCGATGAGGAAGGGCAAGGACATGGTTGGTTGAAAGACTAGTGCGCCTGGGTTACGGCAGAGTGAGCGGTTTCTTCATGTAAGCTTGGGTTCAGGATAGCCACAGACCAAGAACCGCAGAGGAGAGCCTCCATGCAGATAGGCGTCCCCGCCGAGACCACGGCGGGAGAATCCCGTGTCGCCGTCACGCCCGAGACGGCCAAGAAACTCAAGGCGCAGGGCCACACCGTGCGGGTCGCCTCCGGCGCCGGCCTCGCGGCCAGCGTCACCGACGAGGCCTACCGGGCCGCCGGCTGCGAGATCACCGACCAGTCGGGCGCCCTCGGCTGCGAACTCGTGCTGAAAGTGCGGCCGCCGCAGGAACAGGAGTTGGTGGCATTCAAGCCCGGTTCAACCCTGGTCGGCGTGCTCAACGTGTTCGACCCCGCCGGGCTGCAGCGCCTGGCCGCCACCGGCATCACCGGTTTCGCACTCGAAGCCGCGCCGCGCACCACGCGCGCGCAGAGCATGGACGTGCTGAGCTCGCAGGCCAACATCGCCGGCTACAAGGCCGTGATGATCGCGGCCAACACCTACCAGCGCTTCTTTCCGATGCTGATGACCGCCGCGGGCACCGTGAAGGCGGCGCGCGTGGTGATCCTGGGCGTCGGCGTGGCCGGCTTGCAGGCGATCGCGACGGCCAAGCGCCTGGGCGCGGTGATCGAAGCTTCGGACGTGCGGCCTTCCGTGAAGGAGCAGGTCGAGTCGCTGGGCGCCAAGTTCATCGACGTGCCTTACGAGACGCAGGAAGAAAAGGAAGCGGCCGAGGGCGTGGGCGGCTACGCGCGGCCCATGCCGCAAAGCTGGCTCGACCGGCAGAAGGCCGAAGTGGCCAAGCGCGTGGCGCAGGCCGACGTGGTCATCACCACCGCCTTGATCCCCGGCCGCCCGGCACCGGTGCTGGTGACCGAGGACATGGTCAAGTCGATGAAGCCGGGCTCGGTGATCGTCGACCTGGCGGCGCCGAACGGCGGCAACTGCCCGCTGACCGAAGCCGGCAAGACGGTGGTCAAGCACGGCGTGACGCTGGTCGGCGAGACCAACCTGGCGGCGATGGTGGCGGCGGACGCGTCCGCGCTCTACGCCCGCAACGTGCTGGACTTCCTCAAGCTCATCCTGCCCAAGGACGGCGGGCTGAAGATCGACATGGAAGACGACATCGTGGCCGCGTGCCTCGTGACCCGTGATGGACAAGTGACCAGGAAATAACACCATGGAAGTCAGCCACACCGTCATCAACCTGATCATCTTCGTGCTGGCGATCTACGTCGGCTACCACGTGGTCTGGACCGTCACGCCCGCGCTGCACACGCCGCTGATGGCCGTGACCAACGCCATCTCCGCCATCGTCATCGTCGGCGCCATGCTGGCCGCCGCGCAGACCGAGACCTGGGGCGGCCGGACGATGGGCATCCTGGCCGTCGCGCTGGCGGCGGTCAACATCTTCGGCGGCTTCCTCGTCACGCGGCGGATGCTGGAGATGTTCAAGAAGAAGGACAAGAAGCCGGTGGAGGTCAAGCAATGAGCATGAACCTCGTCACGCTGCTGTACCTGGCGGCGTCGGTCTGCTTCATCCAGGCGCTCAAGGGCCTGTCGCATCCCACCACGTCGATCCGCGGCAACGTCTTCGGCATGGTCGGCATGGCCATTGCCGCCCTGACCACCGCCGCGCTGATCGTCGAACTCTCCGGAGGCCACGGCCGCGGCCTGGTGTGGGTGCTGCTGGGCCTGGTGGTCGGCGGCGGCTACGGCGCCTACCGCGCCAAGACCGTCGAGATGACCAAGATGCCGGAGCTGGTGGCTTTCTTCCACAGCATGATCGGCCTGGCCGCGGTGTTCATCGCCATCGCCGCCGTGCTGGAACCGTCCGCGCTGATGCAGGAATTGCAGCCGAGCGCGCCTATCCCCCGCGGCAACCGGCTCGAGCTGTTCCTCGGCGCGGCCATCGGCGCCATCACCTTCAGCGGCTCGGTCATCGCCTTCGGCAAGCTTTCGGGCACCTACAAGTTCCGGCTGTTCAAGGGCGCCCCGGTGGTGTTTGCCGGCCAGCACATGCTGAACCTGGTGCTGGGCCTGGTGACGATCGGCCTCGGGCTGGTGTTCGTGTACAACGAAAGCCACGCGGCCTTCTACGCGATGCTGGCGCTGGCCTTCGTGATGGGCGTGCTGATCATCATCCCCATCGGCGGCGCCGACATGCCTGTGGTGGTGTCCATGCTCAATAGCTATTCGGGCTGGGCGGCGGCGGGCATCGGCTTCTCGCTGAACAACCAGATGCTGATCATCGCCGGCTCGCTGGTGGGCAGCTCGGGCGCGATCCTGAGCTACATCATGTGCAAGGCGATGAACCGCTCGTTCTTCAACGTGATCCTCGGCGGCTTCGGCGGCGAGGCCGGCACGGCCGCCGCGGGAACGACGGAGCAACGTCCGGTCAAGAGCGGCAGCGCCGACGACGCGGCCTTCATCCTGGGCAACGCCGAAACCGTCGTCATCGTGCCGGGCTACGGCCTGGCGGTGGCGCGCGCGCAGCACGCGGTGAAGGAGCTGGCCGAGAAGCTCACGCACAAGGGCATCACGGTGAAGTACGCGATCCACCCGGTGGCCGGCCGCATGCCGGGCCACATGAACGTGCTGCTGGCCGAGGCCGAAGTGCCTTACGACCAGGTGTTCGAGATGGAAGACATCAACGGCGAGTTCGGGCAGGCCGACGTCGCGATCATCCTGGGCGCGAACGACGTGGTGAACCCGGCCGCGCTCACCAAGGGCTCGCCAATCTACGGCATGCCGATCCTGGAAGCCTACAAGGCCAAGACCGTGATCGTGAACAAGCGCTCCATGGCCGCGGGCTACGCCGGCCTGGACAACGAGCTGTTCTACATGGACAAGACCATGATGGTGTTCGGCGACGCCAAGAAGGTCGTCGAGGACATGGTCAAGGCCGTGGAGTAGAGGCCTCTCCCTCGGAGCCTTAGGGAAAACCGGGGGAAACCCGCATACTCGGGCGGCGACAATCGCGCCCAAGGATTCGGAGCAAACAAGAATGACCAATCGCCCCTGGCTGAGCGCCTATCCCCCCGGCGTGCCGGCGGACATCGACGCCTCGCAGTACGCCTCGCTGGTGCAGCTGATGGAAGAAAGCTTCCAGAAGTTCGCCGCGCGCACCGCCTATTCCTTCATGGGCAAGGACGTGAGCTTCGGCGAAACCGATTCGCTCAGCCGCGCCTTCGCCGCCTACCTGCAGGGCCTGGGCCTGCAGAAGGGCGACCGCGTCGCCATCATGATGCCCAACGTGCCACAGTACCCGGTGGCCGTCGCCGCCATCCTGCGCGCCGGCTTCGTGGTGGTGAACGTCAACCCGCTGTACACGCCGCGCGAGCTGGAGCACCAGCTGAAGGACTCCGGCTCCAAGGCCATCGTCATCATCGAGAACTTCGCCAACACGCTGCAGCAGTGCATCGCCCACACGCCGGTGCAGCACGTGGTGCTGGCCACCATGGGCGACATGCTCGGCGGCCTGAAGGGCGGCCTCGTCAACTACGTGGTGCGCAAGGTCAAGAAGATGGTGCCGGCCTACAGCCTGCCCAACGCGGTGAAGTTCAAGGAAGCGATCGCCCGCGGCCAGCGCGGCACGCTGCGCAAGCCCGAGATCAAGCCCGACGACGTGGCGGTGCTGCAGTACACGGGCGGCACCACCGGCGTCTCCAAGGGCGCGGTGCTGCTGCACCGGAACGTGATCGCCAACGTGCTGCAGTCCGAGGCGTGGAACGCGCCGGTGATGGACAAGGTGCCGAAGAACGAGCAGTCCACCGGCGTCTGCGCGCTGCCGCTCTACCACATCTTCGCCTTCACGGTCGGCATGATGCTGTCGCTGCGCACCGGCGCCAAGCTCATTCTCATCCCGAACCCGCGCGACCTGCCGGCGGTGCTGAAGGAACTGGCCAAGCACAAGTTCCACAGCTTCCCCGCGGTGAACACGCTGTTCAACGGCCTGGCCAACCATCCGGACTTCAACAAGGTCGACTGGAGCAACCTCAAGGTCTCCGTCGGCGGCGGCATGGCCGTGCAGGGCGCGGTGGCCAAGCTCTGGCTGGACAAGACCGGCTGCCCGATCTGCGAGGGCTACGGCCTGTCGGAGACCTCGCCTTCGGCCAGCTGCAATCCGGTGACCAGCACGACCTTCACCGGCACCATCGGCGTGCCGCTGCCCTCGACCGAGATGAAGTGCGTGGACGACGACGGCAACGACGTCGCCCTTGGCCAGCCCGGCGAGATTGCGATCAAGGGCCCGCAGGTGATGGCGGGCTACTGGCAGCGCCCGGACGAGACGGCCAAGGTCATGACGGCCGACGGCTTCTTCAAGAGCGGCGACATCGGCGTGATGGACGAGCGCGGCTACTTCAAGATCGTCGACCGCAAGAAGGACATGGTGCTGGTCTCCGGCTTCAACGTGTACCCGAACGAAGTCGAGGACGTCGTGATGCTGCTGCCGGGCGTGGGCGAATGCGCGGTGGTGGGCGTGCCCGACGACAAGACCGGCGAGGCCGTGAAGCTGGTGATCGTGAAGAAGGACCCGGCGCTCACCGAGGAGAAGGTGCGCGAATACTGCGCCGCCAACCTCACCGGCTACAAGCGCCCGCGCGTCATCGAGTTCCGCACCGACCTGCCGAAGACGCCGGTCGGGAAGATCCTGCGGCGTGAGCTGCGGGACAAGAAGATAGCCGCCTGATTCCAACACGAGGCATGTCATCCCGGGCTTGACCCGGGATCCATGCCTTTCACACTGGCGCGCTCCTTGCGTTCGCTCCTGGACCCCGGGTCAAGCCCGGGGTGACAAACGTGTTCGTGCGACCACAATAATTAAATGCTCCGCTTCATCCTGACCCGCCTCTCGCTGGTCATCCCGACCTTCTTCGGGATGACGCTGCTGGCGTTCTTCCTGATCCGGCTGGTCCCCGGCGACCCGATCGAGACGCTCGCCGGCGAGCGCGGCATCGACGCAGCCCGCCACGCCAAGCTGCTGCACGAATACGGCCTGGACCGCCCGGTGCTGGTGCAGTACGGCATCTATATCGCCAAGGTGCTCAAGGGCGACCTCGGCAAATCCATCATCACGCAGGAGCCCGTGATGCGCGAGTTCCTGGCGCTGTTCCCGGCGACCATCGAGCTCGCCGTATGCGCGATCCTGTTCGCGCTGCTGCTGGGCATTCCGGCGGGCATCGTCGCGGCGGTCAAGCGCAACTCGGTGTTCGACCACGGCGTGATGGCCACTTCGCTCACCGGCTACTCGATGCCGATCTTCTGGTGGGGCCTGCTGCTGATCCTGCTGTTCTCGGTGCAGCTGGGCTGGACGCCGGTGTCGGGCCGCATGGACGTCAAGTACTTCATCGAGCCGCGCACCGGCTTCCTGCTGGTCGACGCGCTGATGTCCGACGACAAGGGCGCCTTCATCTCCGCGGCCAAGCACCTGATCCTGCCGACCATCGTGCTCGGCACCAACCCGCTGGCGGTCGTCGCGCGCATGACGCGCTCGGCCATGCTGGAAGTGCTGGGGGAGGACTACATCCGCACCGCCCGCGCCAAGGGCCTGCCGCCCTTCAAGGTGATCGGCGTGCACGCGCTGCGCAACGCGCTGATCCCGGTGGTGACCGTCATCGGCCTGCAGGTGGGCGTGCTGTTCACCGGCGCCATCCTCACCGAGACCATCTTTTCCTGGCCGGGCGTCGGCAAGTGGCTGATCGAAGCCATCAACCGGCGCGACTATCCGGTGCTGCAGGGCGGCATGCTGCTGCTGGGCGTGATCGTGATGACCGTCAACCTGCTGGTCGACGTGGCCTACGGCTTCATCAATCCCCGCATCCGGCAAGGGGGGCACTGAAATGGCCGTCGTTTCCCCTCCCGTCATCGTGAAGACCGCGCCCACGCCTCCGGGGCCGTGGCGCGAATTCTGGATGTCGTTCTCGCAGAACCACGGCGCCGTCGGCGGCCTGGTGATCGTCGGCATCCTGCTGCTGCTGGCGGTGTTCGCGCCGTGGATCGCCCCACATGCGCCCGACGCGACCAACAGCGCCGCCTTCCTGCGGCCGCCGGCCTGGCAGGCGGGCGGCTCCACGGAGTTCCTGTTCGGCACCGACGCCATCGGCCGCGACATCCTGTCGCGCCTGATCCACGGCGCGCGCCTGTCGCTGTCGATCGGCATCGCGGTCGTCGCGCTGTCGGTGGCGGTCGGCATCGCGCTGGGCCTGGTCGCCGGCTTCGCGCGTGGCCTGACCGAGATCTTCATCATGCGGCTGATGGACATCATCCTCACGCTGCCCAGCCTGCTGCTGGCGATCGTGATCGTGGCCATCCTCGGCCCCGGCCTGGTGAACGCGATGCTGGCCGTGGCGGTCGTCGTGCTGCCGCATTACGTGCGCATCACGCGCGCCGCGGTGATCGCCGAGGTCGCGCGCGACTACGTGACGGCCGCGCGCGTCAGCGGCGCCGGCACCTTGCGCCTGATGTTCAGCGAGGTGCTGCCCAACTGCGCGGCGCCGCTGATCGTGCAGGCCTCGCTGGGCGTGTCCACCGCCATCCTCGACGCGGCGGCGCTGGGCTTCCTGGGCCTGGGCGCGCAGCCGCCCTCGCCCGAGTGGGGAACCATGCTGGCCGATGCCCGCGAATTCGTGCTGCGCGCCTGGTGGGTCGTGACCTTCCCCGGCCTGATGATCCTGGCCGCCGTGCTGGCCTTCAACCTGCTGGGCGACGGCCTCCGTGACGCCCTGGACCCGAAGCTGAAGCGATGAGCGAACCCCTTCTCGTGATCGAAGACCTGCACGTCGAATTCCCGACGCAGGGCAGCGTCATGCACGCGGTGGAAGGCGTGAGCCTGACGCTGGAGCAGGGCGAGGTGCTGGGCATCGTCGGCGAGTCCGGCTCCGGCAAGAGCGTCACCATGATGGCGCTCATGGGCCTCATCGCCTACCCGGGTCGCGTGCGCGCCAAGACCTTGCGCTTTGCCGGCAACGACCTGCTGGGCATCTCCGACAAGGAGCGCCGCCGGCTCGTGGGCAAGGACATGGCGATGATCTTCCAGGAGCCCACCACCAGCCTGAATCCCTGCTTCACCATCGGCTACCAGCTGGTGGAGGCGCTGCTGCTGCACTCGCCCCTGGACAAGAAGAGCGCGCACCGGCAGGCCATCGCCTTGCTCGAGCAGGTCGGCATCCCCGCCGCCGCCTCGCGCATGAACGACTACCCGCACCAGCTCTCGGGCGGCATGAACCAGCGCGTGATGATCGCGATGGCGATCTCCTGCAACCCGCGCCTGCTGATCGCCGACGAGCCGACCACCGCGCTCGACGTCACCATCCAGGCCCAGATCCTGGACCTGCTGCGCAACCTGCAGAAGGAGCGCGGCATGGCGCTGGTGCTGATCACGCACAACATGGGCGTGGTGAGCGAGATGGCGCAGCGCATCGCGGTGATGTACGCCGGCCAGGTGATGGAGCAGCAGGCGGTCGACAAGCTCTTCGCCAGTCCGCAGCATCCGTACACCGAGGCCTTGCTGTCCGCGCTGCCGGAGCAGGGTGAGGCGGGCCATCGCCTGGCGACCATTCCCGGCGTGGTGCCGGGCGTGTTCGACCGGCCCACCGGCTGCCTGTTCTCGCCGCGCTGCGCCTATGCCACCGAGCATTCGCGCACTGTGCGGCCCGAGCTGCGCGACTGGCAGGGCGGCCAGGTGCGCTGCCACTATCCGCTGGGCGACCCGTCGCGCGCGCAACGCATCGAGCAGGACGTCCCGGTGCGCATCGAGGTGCTGGCATGAGCCGTGTGGTCGTCGAAGCGAAGGACCTGCGCAAGGTCTACCCGATCCGCCGCGGCATGTTCAAGGAGCCGGCGCAGCTGCAGGCCGTGGGCGGCGTGTCGTTCACGCTGGAAGAAGGCAAGACGCTGGCGGTGGTCGGCGAGTCCGGCTGCGGCAAGTCCACGCTGGCGCGCATGGTGGCGCTGATCGAGAAGCCGACGCAAGGCACGCTGCAGCTCGATGGCACCGATGCGGTCGACACGCCGGCCAGCGAGAAGCGCCGGCTGCGGCAGGCCGTGCAGCTGGTGTTCCAGAACCCGTACGGCTCGCTGAACCCGCGCAAGAAGATCAGCGCCGTGCTGGAAGCGCCGCTGGCCATCAACACCGACCTGCCGGCGGCCGAACGCGCCGAGCGCGCGCGCAAGATGCTGGCGCAGGTGGGCCTGCGGCCCGAGTACGCGAACCGCTATCCGCACATGTTCTCCGGCGGCCAGCGCCAGCGCATCGCGATCGCGCGCGCGCTGATGCCGGGGCCCAAGCTGGTGGTCGCCGACGAGCCGGTGTCGGCGCTGGACGTCTCGATCCAGGCGCAGGTGCTCAACCTGCTGTCCGACCTGCAGCAGGAGCTGCAGCTCGCGTATCTCTTCATCTCGCATGACCTGGCCGTGGTGCGCCATATCGCGCACGACGTGCTGGTGATGTACCTGGGGCACGTGATGGAGCAAGGGCCCAAGCAGCGCATCTTCGCGCAGCCGCTGCACCCTTACACCAACGCCTTGCTTGCCTCCACCCCGGGGATCGGGCCGCGCTCCAGGCAGCGCATCGTGCTGCAGGGGGAGCTGCCTTCGCCCCTGCATCCGCCCGCGGGCTGCGTCTTTTCCAGCCGCTGCCCGTACGCGGTCGACCTGTGCCGCGCCGAACGTCCGCTGCCGCGGCCGGTCGACGCTCGCCTGGTCGCCTGCCATTTCGCCGAGGACTTCCTGGCCAAGGGTTTCCCCGAGGCCACGGTTGCCCATAATGCATCCCTCTCCGGTTGAAGCCGGGATTCCAACGAAGGAAGGTAGCTCCATGAAACGCAATACGTACCGCAAGCAAGTCGCCATCGCGGTCCTGGCCCTCGCGGCCGCGGCCGGCGCCGGCGCCAAGACGCTGGTGTTCTGCTCGGAAGGCAGCCCGGAAAACTTCTACCCCGGCGTCAACACCACCGGCACCTCGTTCGATGGCAACGAGCCGATCTACAACCGCATCGTCGAATTCGAGCGCGGCGGCACCAAGGTCGTGCCGGGCCTGGCCGAGAAGTGGGACATTTCCGCCGACGGCACCGAGTACACCTTCCACCTGCGCAAGGGCGTGAAGTGGCACAACCACCGCGGCTGGAAGCCCACGCGCGACATGAACGCCGACGACGTGATCTTCGGCTTCGAGCGCCAGTGGAAGGAAGACAACCCGTACTTCAAGGTCACGAGCTCCAACCATTCGTACTTCAACGACATGGGCCTGCCGAAGACCATCAAGTCGGTGACCAAGTCGGACGACTACACCGTCAAGATCGTGCTGAACAAGCCGGAAGCGCCTTTCCTGGCCAACCTGGCGATGCCCTACGCGGCGATCCAGTCGAAGGAATACGCCGACGCCATGCTGAAGGCCGGCACCCCCGAGAAGATCGACCAGGAGCCGGTCGGCACCGGCCCGTTCTACCTGGTGCAGTACCAGAAGGACGCCGTCATCCGCTACAAGGCCTTCCCGCAGTACTGGGGCGGCAAGGCGAAGATCGACGACCTCGTCTACGCGATCACGCCGGACGCCTCGGTGCGCTGGGCCAAGCTGCAGAAGGGTGAGTGCCATGTCATGCCTTACCCGAACCCGGCCGACCTGGAAGCGATCAAGAAGGACCCCAACGTCCAGATCCTGGAGCAGCCGGGCCTGAACGTCGGCTACCTGGCCTACAACGTCACCAAGAAGCCCTTCGACGACGTGCGCGTGCGCAAGGCCGTCAGCATGGCGATCAACAAGAAGGCGATCCTGGACGGCGTGTACCTCGGCACCGGCGTCGCGGCGAAGAACCCGCTGCCGCCGTCCATGTCCGCCTACAACACGGCGACCAAGGACGACGTCTACGATCCGGAAGGCGCGAAGAAGCTGCTGGCCGCGGCCGGCCTGAAGGACGGCTTCACCACCGACCTGTGGGCCATGCCGGTGCAGCGTCCTTACAACCCGAACGCCAAGCGCATCGCCGAACTGATGCAGGCCGACCTGGCCAAGGTCGGCATCAAGGCCGAGATCAAGACTTTCGAGTGGGGCGAGTACCGCAAGCGCATGCAGGCCGGCGAGCACCAGATGGGCATGCTGGGCTGGACCGGCGACAACGGCGACCCGGACAACTTCCTGGCCGTGCTGCTCGGCTGCGAAGCCGCGCGCACCAACGGCTCCAACGTCGCCAAGTTCTGCCACCAGCCCTTCGAGGACCTGATCCAGAAGGCCAAGACCATCACCAAGCCGGCCGACCGCGACGCGCTGTACAAGCAGGCCCAGGTGATCTTCAAGCAGCAGGAGCCCTGGTTCACCATGGCCCACGCGGTGCAGCTGAAGCCGGTGCGCAAGGAAGTCATCGACTTCAAGCTGTCGCCCTTCGGCCGCCACAACTTCTACGGCGTGGACATCAAGGAATAAGCCCTCCTCCGGGCTTCCCGAAAAGCGGCGCACTGCGCCGCTTTTTCTTTGACAATGCTCCCATGCGCACCGCCATCGTCTCCGCGATGCACCAGGAGCTCGCCGCCGTGCTGGCCTTGCTGCCCGACGAGCAGAAGCAGCGGGTCGCGGGCCGCGACTTCTGGGTCGGCCACCTGCACGGACAGGAAGTCGTGGCCGTGCTGTCGCGCATCGGCAAGGTGGCCGCGGCCACCACGGCCACCGTCCTCATCGAACGCTTCCGCGTCGATCGCATTCTCTTCACCGGCGTCGCCGGCGGCATCGCACCGGGCGTGAACCGCGGCGAGGTGGTCGTCGCCGACGCCTTCCTGCAGCACGACCTCGATGCGTCCCCGCTCTTCCCGCGCTACGAGGTGCCGCTCTACGGGCGCGACCGCTTCCCCACCGATCCCGCGCTGACCGAGCGGCTCGCCGCCGCCGCGGCGCGCAGCTTGCACGGCGCGCGAGTCCACCGCGGCCTGGTAGTCAGCGGCGACCGCTTCGTCTCCAGTGCCTCCGAATGCCGCGCGCTGCAAACGGCCTTGCCCGATGCGCTGGCGGTGGAGATGGAAGGCGCGGCTTTCGCCCAGGTGTGCCACGACTATGGCGTGCCCTTCGCCGCGGTGCGCACCATCAGCGACCGGGCCGACGATGATGCGCACGGCGACTTCCTGAGTTTCATCGACCAGGTGGCGAGCCGGCATTCGGCGGCCATCGTCGAGGCCTTCCTCGCGGCCAGGCCCTAGTCGTCGTCCAGGTCGAACGCCACCCCGATCGTCCAGTTCGATCCCTGCGGGCCCGCGATCTTCTGCGCCCGGCTCAGGTCGATCGTCCAGTTGCGGCCCGCCGCCCAGCGCGCGCCGGCGCGCACGAAGTGGCCGCCCTGCTCGCGATAGCGCTCCAGCACGAAGGACCAGCGCGGCACCGGGCTCCACTCCAGGGCCAGGCCGCCGCGCGGCTCGTCGGCCGCGCCATGCTCGAAGTCGCGCCCGTAGTTGGCGTGCAGCGCCAGGTCCGCCCGCGGCTGCCAGGTCGCGATGGCATAGGCGCTGGTGCCGGCGTAGCGGGGATGCGCGTTCGACTGGGCCACCGGCGAGAGGTCGAAGCCGATGCTGAAGCCCTCGGCGAGCTCGCGCGCCCACTTGACTTCGACGCCCCAGAAAGTGCGCGAGGGCTCGCCGCCCAGGCGCCCGTGCTCGCCGGCGAGGCCCAGTTCCACCGGCCCCACCCGGCAATTCACGCCGGCATGCAGGCGCTGCCGGCCGCCGTCGATGCGGGTGAACCAGCTTTCCTGCTCGCACTCGCCGCGCGGCAGGATGGCGGCATCGTCGACGTTGTGGTGCCCGCCCGCGGCCTGCGCCGTGCCGGCCACGAGCGCCGCTGCCAGCGCCAGCAATGCCAGCCTGATCCCTTTCCCTCGCTCCATCCGCGCATCATGCAGGATCGCGCGCGGTCCCCGGCAACAAAAGCGACAGGAGCAGCGCGATGCTGCTCAATGACCACACGATGACCGCGCCCGAGGGCAGGTCGAACAGCGCCGACAGCAGCAATCCGGTCACGTAGCCCGCGGTGCCGAGGGCGTAGCCGATCGCGATGCGCCCGCGGCCGCGCCGCTTCACGGTGGCCAGCGCCGGCACGATCAGGCTGGTGAACACCAGGTAGACGCCCACCAGCTGCACCGAAGCCGTGACCGCCACCGCGAACGCCGCATAGAAGCCGAAGCGCCCGAGCCGCTGCACCCAGCCCAGGGCAAGCGCCACCAGCAGCACCGCGGTCACGGCGGCCAGCGACAGCAGCTGCGGCGTGCCGACCCAGAGGATCTGGCCCACCAGCAGGTCCTTGAGGTGTTCGCCGCCGCGCGGATTGCCAGCCAGCAGCAGGATGCCGCCCGAGGCCGCCAGCACGAACAGCACGCCGATCAGCGCTTCCTGGTGGCGCTCGGCGCGCCGCTCGGTCCACGTCAGCAAGGCCGCGCCCAACAGGGCCGCGCACACCGCGGCGGCCTGCACCGCCAGCCCGTGTTCCGGCAGGCCGAGCGCATCGGCCGCGATCACGCCCAGTCCCGCGATCTGCGCGATGGCCAGGTCGATGAAGACGATGCCGCGATCCAGCACCTGCATGCCCAGCGGCACGTGCGTGGCCAGCACCAGCAGGCCGGCGACCAGCGCCGGCAGCAGGATGCCGAGGTCGATGGCGCTCCAGTTCATTTGGCGCCGGCGGCGGCCAGCAGGCGCGCCACCGTGTCGTCGAAGAGGCCCGTGAGGTCCTTGGCCGCATCGCTGCCGCCCACCGTGAACGGCACCTTCACCACCGGGATGCTCGCGTTCTTGCCCAGCCACTCGGCCGGCCGGCCATCCTGGTAGGCCGCATGCAGCACCATCCGCGCGGGTGTCGCCTTCAGCGTTGCCAGCACCGACTGCAGGTGCGCCGCGCTCGGCTCGACGCCGGGTTTCGGCTCCAGCACCGCCACTTCCTTCAGCCCGAGCCAGTCGTACAGGTAGACGAAGCCCTTGTGCTGCGACACCACCGGCAGGCCGCGCAGCGGAGCCGCCTGCGCGTTCCAGCGCGCCAGCGAGGCCTGCCACTTCTGCTGGAAGGCGGCGCCGCGCTGCGCGTAGTCGGCGGCATGCGCGGCGTCCACCTGCTGCAGGCGCGTCGTCAGCGCGCGCGCGACGGCGGCGATGTTGCGCGGATCGGTCTGGATGTGCGGGTTGCCCGCGGCGTGCACGTCGCCTTGCGAGCGGTCCACGCTGGCCGGGACCTCCAGCTTGCGCACGAAGTCCGCGGCGGCGAAGTTGCCCGGCTGGCCCGCCTGCACCTTGTCGTTGCCGGACTGCTGCAGCAGCACCGGCAGCCAGCCGATCTCCAGCTCGGCGCCGGTGCAGGCCAGCAGGTCGGCGTTGCGCATGCGCGCGATCAGGCTGGGGCGGGCCTGCACCTGGTGCGGGTCCTGCAGCGCGGTGGTCGCGGCGCTGACGTCGACCAGCGGACCGCCCAGTTCCTGCGCGAGCGCCGCCCACTCGGGTTCGCAGGCCAGTACGCGCAACGCGGCTTGCGCCGGCATCGCCACCAGGGAGGCGAAGGCGAGCAGGGCGCTGCCGACGAACTTGAGGTTGTTGATCACGAGGCTCTCCTTCAATAGCTGTGCGCGCCGTGCGCGCCGAGGCTCATCTGGTACTGCAGCAGCCACTGGAAGTCGCTGGCGCCGGGGCGCGCACGGTCCTGCGCGAGTTGCAGGCGGATGCGCGAGAACTCGCTGGGGTTGTGTTCCAGCATCAGGCTGGCCTTGCGCGGATTGCCCTCGCCCGTGCCGGGGTCCAGCTGCTCCGCGCGCAGGCCGACGCGCCAGCGCGGCATGAACTGGTAGACGCCTTGCAGGTACCAGCCGGATTGCGTCACGCGGTAGTCGCCGGGCGTGGCGGCGCCGCCGACATCGGTGACCAGCGTGCCTTCGCGCGTGCTGCGCAGGTACTCGCCCTGCAGCTTGAAGTTGGTGCGCGTCGCATTCCCGTTCGGTGCCCACTTCCAGACGGCATCGGCAATCCACACGCGGCTGCGCCCGGTGAACGCATTCAGCAGGTCGCCATCGGCCAGCAGCTGGTCGGTCGCTTTCGCCTGCAAATAGGAAACGCCCGCGCGCCAGCTGTGGCTGTCGCCGATGTCGTCGCCCAGGTGCGCGGAGAGCGCCGCCATGCCCGCGCCGTTGGCGTTGTTGTCGCTGCCCGGGAAGGAGCGGCCGCGGCCGACTTCGGCCTTGAATTCCAGCAGGCGGTCGGTCGGCGCGAGCCACCTCACCTGCAGGCCGTCGTCGCCGTATTGCGTGCCCAACATCGCCTGGTAGGCGAGCGGCGCGTCCGCGAAGTCCCAGGTGTGGGCATGCTGCTCGTTCAGGTAGCCGATGCCGGAGAAGAAGCGGCCCGCCTTTACCGTCAGCCCGTGGCCGAGCGCCGTCGTCTGCACGTTGGCCTCTTCCACCGACACCGAGTTGTCCGGCCCGAAGGCGATGTTGGCCACGCCGCGGAACCACGGGTCGATGCTGGCCGAGAGCCCGAGCTCGGTTTCATTCAGGCTGAAGCCGCGCGTGCCGGGTCCGATCTCGGCGTCGGGCGGCAGGGGAAAGCCGCGGATGCGGTAGGTGGCGGGATCCTGGCGCGTGTTGCCGTACTGGCCGCTCAGGATCAGCGAGACGGCGGGCTGGAAGCCGCCGCCGCCGCGAGCAGGCACTGCTGCCACCGTGGCTGGTGCGGTGGGCGCCGTTGCCGTGGCCGGCGCAGGTTCCGGCGGCTTCGCGGCAAGCGCCGCTTCGGCCGCCTGCAGCCGCTGCTCCAGCGCCTGCATCTTCCTTTCGTACTCGGCGCGCAGCGCATCGAGCTCGCGCCGCAGCGCCTGGGTGTCGGGGGCCGGCTGCGCCTGCGCGGCGCCGGCAACGGCGGTGAAGGCGAGCGCCATGCCGGCTCGCATCCATCCATGTTCCATGGGGTTCTCCTTGCACGATGACGAGGCCACGCGCACACGCGCGTGGACGGGAAACGTCAGGCGGGCAGGGAAGGCGGTGCGCGGCTTTGGTAAGGAGCGGCGGCGACAAGCGCCGGCGCCACGTGGGCGACGTCGCGCGGCGCGTCGTGTTCGACGGCGGGAAGCGGCAGCGCCGCATGCGTGGCGGCCGGCGCCGCGCCGGCGCCGATGACGGCGGCCGCGACGCAGACGTCGCAGGAGGCAAGCAGGTGCTTGTCGCTGCTGGACCGCGTGGGGTCCTGCAAGTGCGCGTAACCGTGCACCGCCGCGCCCAGCTGCGCCAGCGGCAGCAGCAGCGCCAGCCAGAACACCCAGGCGGAGACGCGCTTCATGTCAGCTGCTCAGCCAGCCGCGCTTGCGGAAGTACCACATGGGCACCACGGCGCTGGCGATCATCAGCCCCAGCACATAGGGATAGGCGCCGCGGCCCAGGTATTGCAGCTCGGGGAACTGCAGGTTCATGCCGTACAGGCTGGCCACCAGGGTAGGTGGCAGCAGGGCCACGCTGGCCACCGAGAAGATCTTGATGATCTTGTTCTGGTTGATGTTGATGAAGCCGACGGTGGCGTCCATCAGGAAGTTGATCTTGTCGAACAGGAAGGCCGTGTGGTTGTCCAGCGACTCGATGTCGCGCAGGATCTGCCGCGCCTCCTCGAACTGGCCGGCGCTCAGCATGCGGCTGCGCATCATGAAGCTGACCGCGCGCCGGGTGTCCATCACGTTGCGGCGGATGCGGCCGTTCAAGTCCTCCTGGCGGGCGATGGCGGACAGCACTTCGCCGGCCAGCGTGTCCGTCACTTCGCCCTTGAGCACCTGGTTGCTCACCTTCTCCAGCTCGTCGTAGATCCCTTCCAGCGTGTCGGCCGAGTATTCGGCGTCGGCGTCGAAGAGCTTGAGCAGCACCTCCTTCGCGTCCTCGATCAGGCCGGGGGCGCGGCGCGCGCGCAGGCGCAGCAGCCGGAACACCGGCACGTCCTCGTCGTGGATGGAGAACAGCACGCCATGGCTTTTCAGCGAGGCGTTCAGCAGGTTCAGGATGAAGGCCACGCGCACGGTGCGCGGCTCGTCGTCGCCGGCGATCAGGAAGTCGCTGCGGATATGCAGGTCGCCGTTGTCTTCCTCGTAGAAGCGGGCCGACTCCTCGATGTCCTCGTCCATCGCGTCTTCCGGGATGGACAGGCCGTAGTACTGCTTGACCCAGCGCTTCTCTTCCAGCGTGGGCGCTTCCAGGTCGACCCAGATCGGCTGGAAGCGCGACAGCTCCTCCAACGACTCGATTTCCTCCTGGAACAGGCGGCCGTTGGCGAGCGTGAAGATGTTCAGCATGGCAAAGAGTCGGCGCGATTATGCCGCGCGACCGTGGCCCTTCAATCGCGCCGTTGGAAGAATGCAAGCAGTTCGTCTTTTCGCGCATACGCATCCTGTTCGCCCAGGGCGATCAGGGCCTGCACGAAGGCCGGCTCGAACAGCAGGTAGCTCGCGAGCGCGGCCCCGCCGTTGCGCAGCGCGCCCAGGCCGCCGAGCGCGCGCCGCACCGTCGGCGGCAGCAGGCGCACGTGGGTGCGGGCGATGGCGTCCAGCGACTGGGTGGGCTGGATCGCCAGCACTTCGATCGGCCGGTAGGGCAGCACCGCGGCGATCTCGCGCGGCAGCTGCTGCAGCGTGCGGGCCAGGCGCTGCGTCTGTTCGACGTCGCCCTGCAAGGTGTCGTGGAACACGCTGGCCATGGCATGGGCCGCGATGCCGCCGAGACCGGGTTCGCGGTCCGAGGGCCCGGCACCCAGGCCGGAGCGTTCGGGCTGGCCCACGCCCACCACCAGCACCTTGTGTGCGCCCAGGTGCACGGCCGGCGAGATCGGCGACACCTGCCGCATCGAGCCGTCGCCGAAGTATTCGCGCCGGCCGTCCACCCACAGCGGCGTGGCCGGGAACAGGAAGGGGATGGCGCTGGAGGCCATCAGGTGCTCGATGGTGAGCGGCTGGAATTCGGCGCGCCGGCCCGGCCGGTGCCAGGGCTCGTGCTTGCGGTCGGCTTCGGTATGGACGAAGGTCCAGTGCACCCCGCTGCTGTAGCTGGAGGCGGTGATGGCCACGGCGTCCAGCGCCTTGGCGCGCAGGGCGTCGTCGATGCCGGCCAGCGAGATCACCCGGTGCAGCGTGTCGACCAGCGGCATCGTGTCCAGGACGGCGCCTTGCTCCCGCGCCCGGCCCCACAGCTTGACGGCCGCCAGCAGCCGGCTGAAGCGCACCCAGGCCGGCGCGTCCAGGCGGTAGACGTCGTCGCAATGCAGCTCCAGCCAGAAGGAGCGCAATTCGTCGAAGGCGACCATCCCGCGGGCGGCGCCGCTGGCGAGGTAGGCGACGTTGAGGGCGCCGGCCGAGGTTCCGACCAGCACCTGGAAGGGGAACGAGCCTTCCGCATGGCCCGGCTGCAGCCGCAGCATGGCGCTCAGCGCGCCCAGCACGCCCACCTGGTAGGCCGTGCGGGCGCCGCCCCCCATCAGCACCAGGCCGTGGACCAGGCGCGAGGGGCGGACGAGGCCGCTGTGGATGATGGTGCCGAGGCTCATCGGTGGACGGTCCTACGCCGTACCGTTACTGCTGTGTAGGACGCGCAGGATTCATCCTACACGGCTGGGCCAGGAAGTCCGACACCACGGACGAGAAGAGCCCCCTACATTGACTCCATCCCCGGGTTGACGCCCGGCCCCTGCAACAGGAGTCCAGATGATCCAGCTCGCGACCGACCCGAACGCCAGCCGCCGCTCCAACTGGCGCCCTGAAGGTGACGCCAAGGAAAACTCCCTGGCTTCGAATCGCCGCAGTGGCCATGCGTGGCCCTTCATCAGCCGCCACAGCGAGCGGCCGGTCCAGCAAGACAGCAAGCGCGCGCCCAGCACCGACAGCGGCAGCTGAGCGCGCCAGGAGAGACAAATGCACAAAGAGCCGAAATCCGCGAACCGCTACAACGACACCCCGCGCGACAAGCCGCAGGCCGAGCGTGTCGAACACGCGAACCTGGAGCGCCCGGGCGCGCAGGCGCATCCCAAGGCCGTGGGCTGGTCCCGCGTGCACGACCCCGTCGCTGCCTGGCGCCTTTACTGAACCCACCCATCTGAGATGGTGAAGCCGGCCTCCAGGGCCGGCTTTTGCGCTTGTATGCGCCTGCTTCGCAATGCGGCCCCACCAGGGCCGCATTTGCTTTTCTTGCACTTCGAAATCACCTGCGGTCGAGGCGTGAAATGCATTGCTTTTCGATGACACCGCGCGCATAGTGGATTCAAGCCAGAGACATTCACGTTCCTTCCCGCGCCGCAACGGCGCGCGGCCTATCCGAAGTGCAACCAGGAGGCTCCATGAACCTGACGATCAGCGGTCACCATCTCGAAGTAACCCCCGCTCTCCGCAACTACGTGACCACCAAGCTTGATCGAATCACCCGCCACTTTGACCAGGTCGTCGACATCAAGGTCCTGTTGACCGTCGAGAAGCAGAAGGAGAAGGAACGAAGGCAGCGCGCCGAATGCAAGATCCACGTGAAGGGCAACGACATGTTCGCCGAAAGCTCGCACGAGGACCTCTATGCGGCCCTGGACGAACTGGTCGACAAGCTCGATCGCCAGGTCGGCAAGCACAAGACCCGCCTGCAGGACCACCACTGCGACGCCCCCAAGCGCGTGATGTAGACGCGCCAAGCGTGCAAAAAGGCCCGCTTCCGGCGGGCTTTGTTCATTAACGGGGTCGTCCGCAACACGGTTGTATCCGTTTTGTTGCAGTGCACCGCCCGAGGTGCATAATCCGCCCCAGCCAAACCATGAACCGCCTTGCGTCCATCCTGCCGCCCGCCCAGGTCCTGGTCGGCGTCGACGCCACCAGCAAGAAACGCGCGTTCGAGGAAGCCGGACTGCTGTTCGAGAACCTCCACGGCCTTTCCCGCGCCCTGATCACCGACAGCCTGTTCGCGCGCGAGCGCCTGGGCTCCACCGGCCTGGGCCACGGTGTCGCCATCCCGCACGGCCGCATCAAGGGCCTGAAGGCGCCGATGGCGGCCTTGTTCCGCCTGGCCTTCCCGATCGGCTTCGACGCCCCCGACGAGCAGCCGGTCAACCTGCTGATCTTCCTGCTGGTGCCGGAAGCCGCGACCCAGAAGCACCTGGAGATCCTGTCCGAGATCGCCGAGCTGCTGAGCGACGCGGGCCTGCGCGAGAAGATCAAGTCCAGCGGCGACGCCGCCGAACTGCACCGGCTCATTGCCGCCTGGCAGTCGGCCCAGCCCCTGTAAAGCGCGCTTGAAACCCACCGTCGTCAGCGCCGACGTCCTCTTCGAAGACCACCGTGCCTCGCTCAAGTGGGAGTGGGTGGCCGGCCTGGGCGCTTCGGAGCGCCGCTTCGACGAAGTGGCCGTGCGCCAGGCGCGCTCCGGCGCCGACCTGGTCGGCTACCTGAACTACATCCATCCCTACCGCGTGCAGATCCTGGGCGAGCGCGAGGTGGCCTACCTCACCAACGCCACGGCGGAGGACTGCGCGCGCCGCATCGCCCGCATCGTGACGCTGGAGCCGCCGGTGCTGGTGCTGACCGACGGCCAGCAGGCGCCGGAGGCGCTGCTGTCGATGTGCGAGCGGGCGCAGATCCCGATGTTCGCCACCCGCGAGCCCTCGGCCTTCGTCATCGACGTGATGCGGGCCTACCTGTCCAAGCACTTCGCCGAGCGCACCTCGATGCACGGTGTGTTCATGGACATCCTGGGCCTGGGCGTGCTGATCACCGGCGAGTCCGGCCTGGGCAAGAGCGAGCTCGGCCTGGAGCTGATCACGCGCGGCAACGGGCTGGTGGCCGACGACGCGGTGGACCTGTACCGGGTCAACCAGACCACCATCGAGGGCCGCTGCCCCGAGCTGCTGCAGAACCTGCTGGAGGTGCGCGGCATCGGCCTGCTGGACATCCGCGCGATCTTCGGCGAGACGGCGGTGCGGCGGAAGATGCGGCTGCGCCTGATCGTCCACCTGGTGCGCCGCGAGACGATGGAGCGCGAGTACGAGCGGCTGCCCTACGAGCCCCTCACCCAGGACGTGCTGGGCGTGCCCATCCGCAAGGCCGTCATCCCCGTGGTCGCGGGCCGCAACATCGCCGTGCTGGTCGAGGCGGCCGTGCGCAACACCATCCTGCAGCTGCGGGGCGTGGACACCTACCAGGAGTTCGTCGAGCGGCACCGCCGCGCGATGGAGAACGGGGGTTAAGAAACAGGGGCTAGAGGCTGGAGGCTGGGGGCTAGGGCCACAGCCTGCATTCCCCAGCCTCTAGCCTCCAGCCTCTAGCCCCTCGTGGGTCTATACGGACAGGGATTCTTGGTGCAGTGCGCGTACAGCGACAGCGCATGCTCGGCGATCTCGAAGCCCTTCACCTTGGCCACGTCGTTCTGCCGCTTCTCGATCTCGGGGTCGTAGAACTCCTCCACCCGCCCGCAATCCAGGCAGACCAGGTGGTCGTGGTGGGTGCCCTCGTTGAGCTCGTACACCGCCTTGCCGCTCTCGAAATGGCTGCGCGTCAGGATGCCGGCCTGCTCGAACTGGGTCAGCACCCGGTAGACGGTGGCCAGCCCGATGTCGGTGCGCTCCTCGAGCAGGACGCGGAACACGTCTTCCGCGGTCATGTGGCGTTGCGCACCCTTCTGGAAAACCTCCAGGATCTTCAGGCGCGGCAGCGTGGCCTTCAGGCCGGTGCTCTTGAGGTCGTCGATGTTGGTCATGGGTGCGGCTTTGCAGCCGGCCGCCCCGGGGCAGGCCGCTACAATGGCCCGATCATATCGCCAGCCTCTCCCATGCCCGTCACGACCCCACGCCCGCTGCGCATCGTCCTGGCCGCGGCCGCACTGTCCGCGCTGCTGGCCGGCTGCAGCAGCTTCGGCTACTCGGCCGCGCGCTTCACCGGCATGCTTTCGCCCTACAAGATCGAAGTGGTGCAGGGCAACTTCATCTCGAAGGAACAGGTCGACGCCCTGCAGCCCGGCATGACACGCCAGCAGGTGCGCGAGATCCTCGGCACACCGCTGGTGACCAGCGTGTTCCACGCCAGCCGCTGGGACTACGTCTTCACGCTCAAGCGCCAGGGCGTCGATCCGCAGCAGCGCCGGCTGACCGTCTTCTTCGACGGCGACCGCCTGGCGCGGAGTGAGGGCGACACCATGCCGAGCGAGGCCGAATTCGTCACCACGCTCGACAAGCGCAGCACCGGCCGCGGCGTGCCGGTGCTGACCGCGACCGAAGAGCAGCTGCGCGCCGCCGCCACCAAGAACGCATCGCCCGCGCCGGCCCCGGCACCCGCCGCGCCCGCGCCCGGCACGGCCACCGTCAACTACCCGCCGCTCGAACCCGCGGTGCGCTGATCCCATGGCCCAGTCCCTCAAGAAGGTGGCCATGACCGGCGCGGTGCAACCCCCGGCCGCCGATCCGGCGCAGCACCGCGTGGCGGTGGCCGGCGCCAGCGGCCGCATGGGCCACATGCTGATCGAGGCGATCCGTGCCTCCGACGACTGCCTGCTGGCCGGCGCGCTCGACGTCGCCTCCAGCCCCGCGATCGGGAACGATGCCGCCGCCTTCCTCGGCCACGCCAGCGGCGTGCCGGTGACGGCCGACCTGCGTGCCGGGCTCGAGCGTGCGCAGGTGCTGATCGACTTCACCCGGCCCGAGGGCACCGTGGCGCACGTCAAGGCCTGCCGCGAGCTGGGCGTGAAGGCGGTGATCGGCACCACCGGCCTGACCGACGCGCACAAGCGCGAGATCGAGGCCGCCGCGCGCGACATCGCGATCATGCTGGCGCCCAACATGAGCGTGGGCGTCAACGTCACCATGAAGCTGCTGGAGATGGCGGCCAAGGCGCTGTCCACCGGCTACGACATCGAAATCATCGAGGCGCACCACCGGCACAAGGTCGATGCGCCCTCGGGCACGGCGCTCAAGATGGGCGAGGTGATCGCCGAGGCGCTGGGCCGCGACCTGAAGAAGGTGGGCGTGTTCTCCCGCGAAGGCGTCACCGGCGAGCGCGACCCGTCGTCGATCGGTTTTTCCGCGATCCGCGGCGGCGACATCGTCGGCGACCACACCGTGCTGTTCGCCGGCACCGGCGAGCGCATCGAGATCACCCACAAGTCGGCCAGCCGCGCCACCTACGCCCAGGGCAGCCTGCGCGCGGTGCGCTTCCTCGCCGGACAGGAAAAGGGCCTGTTCGACATGTTCGACGTTCTGGGCTTGCGCGACGCATGAGCCTGCTGCAGCTGTTCCATCAGGGCGACGCCGTCACCCAGGTGGTGGCACTGTTGCTGCTGGCGATGTCGGTCTCCAGCTGGGTCGTGATCCTGTGGAAGGGCTGGCTGCTCAAGCGCGCCACGCTCGACGTCGCGCGCAGCACCGCCGCCTTCTGGCAGGCCGGCTCGCTGGCCGACGCGCAGCAGAAGGTCGGCGCCTTCGATCGCGAGGCGCTGGTGCTGCCGCTGATCACCGCCACCCAGCAGCAGCCCGCGGGTTCGCTCGCCGCCGCCGCTGACAAGTCGCAACAACTCACGCGCGTCCTGCGCGACGCGCTCCATGCCGTGCTGGCCAAGCTGCAGTTCGGCCAGGTGCTGCTGGCGACCGTGGGCTCGACAGCGCCTTTCGTCGGCCTGCTCGGCACGGTCTGGGGCATCTACCACGCGCTGACCGGCATTGCCGGCTCCGGCCAGATCAGCATCGACAAGGTGTCCGGCCCGGTGGGCGAAGCGCTGATCATGACGGCGGCCGGCTTGGCCGTCGCCATCCCGGCCGTGCTCGGCTACAACATCTACGGCCGCCTGATCGGCCGCATCGAGGCCGACCTCGAAGGCTTCGCCCGCGACCTGCGCGAGCTGCTGACGCATTCCGCCCCGCCGGTGGTGGGCAGCTGACATGGCTTTCGGCCGGCTCGAGCGCACCGTCGGCGAGCCGCCGATGAGCGAGATCAACGTCACGCCGCTGGTGGACGTGATGCTGGTGCTGGTGGTCATCTTCATCATCACCGCGCCGCTGCTGGCCAGCTCGATCCGGCTCGACCTGCCCAAGGCCGAGGGGACCCAGTCGTCGGAGGCGCCGCGCTTCGTCACCGTTGTGGTCGACGCCCAGGGCGCCCTGTTCCTGAACGACCAGCCGGTCACGTCCGCCCAGCTGGCCGAGCAGCTCGCCGCCACCGGGAAGAAGAACCCCGACACCGAAATCCAGCTGCGCGCCGACCAGGGCGTGCCCTACGGCAAGGTGGTGGAAGTGATGGGCGCCGCGCAGAAGGCCGGCCTGTCGCGGATCGGGTTCGTGGCGGAGCCGGCGAAGCAATAAGGGGCTGGAGGCTGGAGGCTAGGGAATGGCCGTAATGGCTGAATCTTCACCCTAGCCTCTAGCCTCCAGCCTCTAGCACCTAGAATTTCCCACCATGGACGACAAGTACAACCACCTCGCGGTGGAAAAGGCCGCGCAGGCCGAATGGACTGCGCGCGATGCCTATCGCGTGACCGAGGACGCGCGCAAGAAGAAGTTCTACGCCTGCTCCATGCTGCCTTACCCCTCGGGCAAGCTGCACATGGGCCACGTGCGCAACTACACGATCAACGACATGCTCACGCGCTACCTGCGCATGAACGGCTACAACGTGCTGATGCCCATGGGCTGGGACGCCTTCGGCCTGCCGGCGGAGAACGCGGCGATGAAGAACGGCGTGCCGCCGGCCAAGTGGACCTACGACAACATCGCGTACATGAAGCGCCAGATGCAGTCCATCGGCCTGGCCTTCGACTGGTCGCGCGAGATCGCCACCTGCGACCCCAGCTACTACAAGTGGAACCAGTGGATGTTCCTGAAGATGCTGGAGAAGGGCATCGCCTACCGCAAGACCCAGGTCGTGAACTGGGACCCGGTGGACATGACCGTGCTGGCCAACGAGCAGGTGATCGACGGCAAGGGCTGGCGCACGGGCGCCGTCGTCGAGAAGCGCGAGATCCCCGGCTACTACCTGAAGATCACCGACTACGCCGAAGAACTGCTGGACCACGTGCAGCACAAGCTCTCCGGCTGGCCGGAGCGCGTGAAGCTGATGCAGGAGAACTGGATCGGCCGCAGCGAAGGCGTGCGCTTCGCCTTCACGCACGACATCCAGGGCGAGGACGGCAAGTTGATCGGCGACGGCCGCATGTACGTCTTCACGACGCGCGCCGACACCATCATGGGCGTCACCTTCTGCGCGGTGGCCCCGGAGCACCCGCTGGCGACGCACGCGGCGAAAAGCAATCCCAAGCTCGCGGCCTTCATCGAGGACTGCAAGAAGGGCGGCACCACCGAAGCAGAACTGGCCTTGCGCGAGAAGGAAGGCATGCCCACCGGCCTGAAGGTGACGCATCCGCTCACGCACGAGCCGGTCGACCTGTGGGTGGGCAACTACGTGCTGATGTCGTACGGCGACGGCGCCGTGATGGGCGTGCCCGGCCACGACGAGCGCGACTTCGCGTTCGCGCTGAAGTACGGCCTGCCGATCGTGCAGGTGATCGACGTCGACGGCCAGCACTACGACTACCACCGCTGGCAGGAGTGGTATGCCGACAAGGAAAGCGGCGTCACCATCAACTCCGACATCTTCAGCGGCTTCAACCACAAGGACGCCGTCAACGCGGTGGCGCACCAGCTGCAGCTGAAGGGCCTGGGCGAGAAGAAGACCACCTGGCGCCTGCGCGACTGGGGCGTGAGCCGCCAGCGCTACTGGGGCACGCCGATCCCGATCATCCACTGCGACGTGCACGGCGCGGTGCCAGTGCCGGAGAAGGACCTCCCGGTGGTGCTGCCGCAGGACTGCGTGCCCGACGGCAGCGGCAACCCGCTGAACAAGCGCGAGGACTTCCTCGCCTGCAAGTGCCCGGTGTGCGGCAAGGACGCGCGGCGCGAGACCGACACCATGGACACCTTCGTGGATTCGTCCTGGTACTTCATGCGCTACTGCGACCCGAAGAACGAGCAGGCCATGGTGGCCGGCGGCACGCAGTACTGGATGCCGATGGACCAGTACATCGGCGGCATCGAGCACGCGATCCTGCACCTGCTGTACGCGCGCTTCTGGACCAAGGTGATGCGCGACCTCGGGCTGGTGAAGATCGACGAGCCCTTCACCAAGCTGCTGACGCAGGGCATGGTGCTGAACGAGGCCTTCTCGCGCACCACCACCGGCAAGCAGTACTTCTGGGCGCACGAACTGGACATCCAGCGCGACGAGCACTCCAAGGTGATCTCGGCCACCGCCAAGTCCGACGGGCAGCCGGTCACCTACGAGGGCTGGACCACGATGTCCAAGTCCAAGAACAACGGCGTCGACCCGCAGGACCTGATCGAGAAGTACGGCGCCGACACGGCTCGCCTGTACACGATGTTCACCGCGCCGCCGGAAGCGACGCTGGAGTGGAACGACGCCGCGCTGGAAGGCAGCTACCGCTTCCTGCGCCGCGTGTGGAACTTCGGCCACAAGCTGTCGACGGCCAGCACCGCGCCGGCGAAGGCCTACGGCAAGAACGCGCAGGCGCTGCGCCGCGAGATCCACACGGTGCTGCGGCAGGTGGACTACGACTACCAGCGCATGCAGTACAACACCGTGGTCTCGGGCGCGATGAAGATGCTCAACGCGCTGGAGGACTTCAAGGCGGCGGAGGAAGAGGGCGCCGCCGCCGCGCAGCGCGAGGGCTTCGGCATCCTGCTGCGGGCGCTGTACCCGGCCACGCCGCACATCGCGCACACGCTGTGGCAGCAACTGGGCTACGCGCAGGCGCACGGCGACCTGCTCGACGCGCCCTGGCCGAAGGTCGACGAAGGCGCCCTGAAGCAGGACGAGATCGAGCTGGTGCTGCAGGTGAACGGCAAGCACCGCGGCTCGATCCTGGTTCCCGCCGGCGCCGACAAGGCGGCGATCGAGAAGATCGCGCTGGCCAGCGAGGAATACGCCAAGTTCTCCGCCGGCGCCGCGCCGAAGAAAGTCATCATCGTGCCGGGCCGCCTGGTCAACGTGGTCGTATGAAGCGTCGCTCCCTGTTCGCCTTCGCCGCCACCGCGGCCCTTGCCGGCTGCGGCTTCAAGCTGCGGCAGGCCCCGGACTTCGCGTTCGATGCGATCCAGATCAACGGCACGCCCTCGGCGCTGGTCAACGAGCTGCGCCGCAACCTGATCGCCAGCGGCAAGGTGCAGGTGCTGGCGGCCTTGCCGGCCCCGACGACCCTGCCGGCGCCGACCACGATCGCGGCGCCCGAAGCGCCCGCCAGCGCACCGGTGCCGACCGCGGCCGGAGCCGTGGTGCTCGACATGCTCCTGGAGCAGCGCGAGAAGGTGGTGGTGAGCCTGAACGCGTCCGGCCAGGTGCGCGAATTCCAGCTGCGCACGCGCATCAAGTTCAAGCTGCGCACGCCGGGCGGCAAGGAACTGATCCCCGAGACCGAGCTGCTGCAGCACCGTGACATCAGCTTCAACGAATCGGCGGTGCTGTCGAAGGAGTCGGAAGAGTCGCTGCTGTACCGCGACATGCAGACCGACCTGGTGCAGCAGCTCATGCGGCGGCTGGCGGCGATCAAGACGATCTGATCCGGCCTGTCGGACGGCGGGCGCGTGCCGCCTGTCGGCCTGCTGGCACCTTCTGGCTTGGCTGTCCTACGTCCTATGGACGAGCCTGCTGGCAAGCTGCAACCTCCTGTTGCCGCCCCGGTCAAAAGCTGAGGCAGTGCAACGCCGTGATGGGAGCCGCCATGGACGCCAGCAGCAGCAACAAGAACCCCGTTATCGACCATGTCGCGCAGGAGGCACGCTTCGGCGCGCGCAACTACGCACCGGTGCCGGTGGTGGTGGACCACGCGAAGGACTGCCTGGTGTGGGACGTCGACGGGCGCGAATACATCGACATGATGAGCGCGTATTCCGCGGTGAGCCACGGCCACCTGCACCCGCGCATCGTCGCCGCCGCCGAGGCCCAGCTGAAGAAGGTGGCGGTGATGTCCCGCGCCTACTACAGCACCACGCTGGGCCCCTTCGTGCAGAAGCTGAGCGAGGTCACGGGCTTCGAGCGCGTGTTGCCGATGAACACCGGCGCCGAAGCGGTGGAGACGGCGATCAAGTGCGCGCGCCGCTGGGGCCACCGCATCAAGGGCATTCCCGACGGCCAGCAGAAGATCCTGGTGGCGCGCGGCAATTTCCACGGGCGCACCAGCACCATCATCGGCTTCTCCAGCGAGCAGGAATACCGCACCGGCTTCGGCCCTTTCGACGGCGGCTTCCAGCACTTCGACTACGGCGACATGGCCAGCGTGAAGGCCGCCGCCACCGCGAACACCTGCGCCGTGCTGATCGAGCCGATCCAGGGCGAGGCCGGCGTGCTGGTGCCGCCGCCCGGTTTCTTCCAGGAACTGCGCGCCTGGTGCACCGAGAACAACGTGCTGTTGATCGACGATGAAGTCCAGGCCGGCCTGGGCCGCACCGGCAAGTGGTTCGCCTTCCAGCACGAGGGCATCCGGCCCGACGCGCTGATCCTCGGCAAGGCGCTGGGGGCAGGGCTGCTGCCGGTCAGCGCTTTCTGCGCCGACGACAAGGTCATGCAGGTCTTCACGCCCAACAGCCATGGCTCCACCTTCGGCGGCAACGCGCTGGCGGCGGCGGTGGCGCTGGAAGGCCTGAAGGTGCTGGAGGAAGAGAAGCTGATAGAGCAGTGCGCCGAGAAGGGCGAGTACCTGTTCAAGCGGCTGCGCGAGATCCAGTCCGAAGTGGCGCCGCTTATCCGCGGTGTGCGCGGCCGGGGTTTGTGGGTGGGTGTCGACATCGAGCCGTCGTGCACCACGGCGCGCGACCTGGTGGAGCGCCTGGCCAAGGGCGGTGTCCTGTCGAAGGAAACGCACGAGACCGTGATCCGCTTCGCACCGCCGCTGACCATCACCTACGAGTTGATCGACAAGGCCGTCGACATCTTCCGCGGGGTCTGCCAGCAGAAGTACCGCGAGCTGGACCTGGGGCGGAAAACGAACACCGTCCTCCCGGCTTAGGCCGTAACCCGGGGGCGCGGTGGATTCCCGCCGGCGCGGGAATGCCAGAATAGGGCCATGCAGCTCGCGCCCGCCCAGCTTGCCGCCCACCTGCAGCGCGGCCTGAAACCGCTCTACACCTTGCATGGGGACGAGCCGCTCCTGCAGCAGGAAGCGGCCGACGCCATCCGCGCGCTCGCGCGCCAGCAGGGCTACACCGAACGCACCGTGCATACCGTGGCCGGCGCGCACTTCGACTGGAGTGCGGTGCTGGCGGCCGGCGGCTCGCTCTCGCTCTTTGCCGACAAGCAGATCGTCGAAGTGCGCATCCCTTCGGGCAAGCCGGGCAAGGACGGTAGCGCCGCCCTGCAGCAACTGGCCGAACAGGCCGCCGGCAACGATTCGACGCTGACGCTGGTCCTGCTGCCGCGCCTGGATTTCCAGACGAAGAAGTCCGCCTGGTTCGCGGCGCTGGACGGCAACGGCGTGGCGATCGAGCTGCAGCCGGTCGAACGCGGCGCGCTGCCGCAATGGATCGCGCAACGCCTCGCGCAGCAGAACCAGCGCGTCGTCGGCGGCGACGAAGGGCAGCGCACGCTGCAGTTCTTCGCCGATCGGGTCGAAGGCAACCTGCTGGCCGCGCACCAGGAGATCCAGAAGCTGGCGCTGCTGCATCCGGCGGGCGAACTGAATTTCGAGCAGGTCGAAAGCGCGGTGCTGAACGTGGCGCGCTACGACGTCTTCAAGCTGTCGGAAGCGGTGCTGGGCGGGCAGGTGGCGCGGGTGCAGCGCATGCTCGATGGCCTGCAGGCCGAGGGCGAGGCGGAGGTGCTGGTGCACTACACCTTGTCCGAGGACATCCGGGCGCTCAAGCGCGTGAAGGATGCGATGGCTGCCGGCCGCCCGCTGCCCATGGCCTTGCGCGAGCAGCGGGTGTGGGGCGTGAAGGAAAAGCTGTTCGAGCGCGTGCTCCCGCGCCTGACGCCCATCATGCTGGACAACCTGCTGCACGGCGCGCACCTGGTCGACGGCATCGTCAAGGGCCTGAAGGCGCCCGGCTGGCCGGCGGACGGCTGGCAGGCGCTGCACAAGCTGGCCATGGGGTTGTGCCTGGAGTGCGCGGGCAAGCCGGCGGCGGCCCGGGGATAATTGCGCTGATGAACGCGCTGAACATCGCCGAAACCATGCATTCCCTGGGCTTGCAGGCCCGGGAGGCATCGGCGCGGATGGCGGCGGCGCCGGCGGCGCAGAAGGCGCAGGCGCTGCGCGAACTGGCGGCGCTGCTGCGCGCCGGCGGCGAACAGCTGCAGGCCGACAACCGGAAGGACCTGGACCGGGCCACGGCCGCCGGCCTCTCGGCCCCCATGGTCGATCGCCTGAAACTCACGCCCAGGATCCTCGAGACCCTGGCCGTCGGCTGCGAGCAGCTCGCCACCATGCCCGACATCATCGGCGAGGTGATCGGCATGAAGCAGCAGCCCAGCGGCATCCGCGTGGGCCAGATGCGCGTGCCGCTCGGCGTGTTCGGCATGATCTTCGAGAGCCGGCCCAACGTGACCATCGAGGCCGCCAGCCTGTCGATCAAGAGCGGCAATGCCTGCATCCTGCGCGGCGGCTCGGAAGCGATCGAATCCAACAAGGCGCTGGCGCGCCTGGTGCAGCAGGCGCTGCAGCGCGCCGGCCTGCCGCCCGAGGCGGTGCAGCTGGTGCAGACCACCGACCGCGAAGCCGTCGGCCACCTGATCACCATGCCCGAGTACGTCGACGTGGTCATCCCGCGCGGCGGCAAGGGCCTGATCGAGCGCATCAGCCGCGATGCGAAGGTGCCGGTGATCAAGCACCTGGATGGCAACTGCCACACTTACGTCGACGATCCTTGCGACATCGCGATGGCGGTGAAGGTCGCCGACAACGCCAAGACCCAGAAGTACAGCCCTTGCAATGCCAGCGAGGGCCTGCTGGTCGCGCGCGGCGTCGCGCGCGAATTCCTGCCGAAGATCGGCGCGGTGTTCGCGGCCAAGGGCGTGGAGATGCGCTGCGACCCCGAGGCCCGCGCCCTCCTGGCCGAAGTGCCGGGCGCCGACCTGAAGGACGCGACGGAGCAGGATTGGTCCGAGGAATACCTGGCGCCGATCATCAGCGTGAAGGTCGTGGCCGGGGTCGATGAAGCCATCGCCCACATCAACCGCTATTCCTCGCACCACACCGACGCCATCCTCACGCGCGACCACCAGCATGCGCAGCGCTTCCTGCGCGAAGTCGACTCGGCCAGCGTGATGGTGAATGCCAGCACCCGCTTCGCCGACGGCTTCGAATACGGGCTGGGCGCGGAAATCGGCATCAGCACGGACAAGTTCCATGCGCGCGGCCCGGTGGGGCTGGAAGGCCTGACTTCGCTCAAGTGGATCGTTCTGGGCGACGGAGAAATCCGCGGCTGAGCTGTCTTGCAAGCTGCCGGGTTGCCCTCAACTCCTAGAATCGAGTTGAGACCCATAACAACGAGGACCGCATGGTTCCGCACCTCATCACGGCCTTGACCGGCCCCATCAACGAGCTCGAGCAGCGTGTGCTGGACTCGATGCCCGCCATCGAGCGCTGGTTCCGCCTGGAGTGGATGGAGCACACGCCGCCCTTCTACAGCTCGGTCGACATCCGCAATGCCGGCTTCAAGCTGGCCCCGGTGGACACCAACCTGTATCCCGGCGGCTGGAACAACCTCACGCCCGAGATGCTGCCGCTGGCGGTGCAGGCGGCCATGGCGGCGATCGAGAAGATCTGCCCCGAGGCCAAGAACCTGCTGGTCATCCCGGAGAACAACGCCCGCAACACCTTCTACCTGAGCAACGTCGCGCAGCTGCAGCGGATCTTCCAGGCCGCGGGCCTGAACGTGCGGGTGGGTTCCATCGACCCGGCGATCAAGAAGCCGACCAAGGTGGAGCTGCCGACCGGCGAGACCGTGACCGTGGAGCCGGTGGTGCGCAGCAAGCGGCGCCTGGGGCTGAAGAACTTCGACCCCTGCACCATCCTGCTGAACAACGACCTGTCGCTGGGCGCGCCGGGCATCCTGGAGGACCTGCACGAGCAGTACCTGCTGCCGCCGCTGCACGCCGGCTGGTCGGTGCGGCGCAAGAGCCGCCACTTCCAGAGCTACGAGGAAGTGGCCAAGCGTCTGGGCAAGCTGCTGGGCATCGACCCGTGGCTGATCAACCCCATGTTCAACAAGTGTGGCGAGGTCGACTTCTCGCAGGAGCAGGGCCTGGACTGCCTGCGCACCAACGTCGACGCGCTGCTGGCGAAGATCCGCAAGAAGTACAAGGAATACGGCATCAACGAGAAGCCCTTCGTGATCGTCAAGGCCGACAACGGCACCTACGGCATGGGCATCATGACCGTGCGCGACACCAAGGACCTCGACCAGCTGAGCGAGCGGACCAAGGCCAAGATGGGCGCGTCCAAGGACGGCCGCCAGGTGCACGACCTGATCATCCAGGAAGGCGTGCTGACGGCCGAGCGGATCAACGAGGCCGTGGCCGAACCCGTGGTCTACATGATGGACCGCTATGTGGTTGGCGGCTTCTACCGCGTCCATGCCGAGCGCGGCGACGACGAAAACCTGAACATCCCGGGCGCCAGCTACGTGCCATTGGCTTTCGCGGAGAGTACGCGCTTACCGCAACCGGGCCAGAAGCCGGGCGCCAGCGCCCCGAACCGCTTCTACATGTACGGCGTGATCGGCCGGCTGGCCATGCTGGCGGCCAGCTACGAGCTGGAAGCGACGGACCCGGAAGCCGAGGTCTACGAATAGGGGCGCCAGCCCAGTTGCTGCGCTGCAACAAGTCGTTTCCGGCGAGCCCGGCAGGCGCACAATAGCCCTCCCAAAGTTCAAGACCCCGCCGGCCGCAGCAGGCCGGGACGGGGCTGTTCGTGCAGAACTCGAAATCCTCGCTTGCGGCGCTCACCCTTGGCGCCATCGGTGTCGTCTACGGTGACATCGGCACCAGCGTCCTCTATGCCGTGAAGGAAGTCTTCGGCTCGGGGCACGTGGAATTCACCCCGGCCAACGTCTACGGCGTGCTGTCCATCTTCTTCTGGACGCTCACCGTCATCGTTTCCATCAAGTACGTGCTGCTGGTCCTGCGCGCCGACAACAACGGCGAGGGCGGCCTGATCGCCATGCTGGCGCTGGCCTCGCAGGCGGTGCGCGACAAGCCGCGGCTGCGCAAGGTGCTGCTGGCGGTGGGCATCTTCGGCACCTCGCTGTTCTACGGCGACGGCGTCATCACCCCGGCCATCTCGGTGCTGTCGGCGGTGGAAGGCCTGAAGGTGGTGTCGCCCCACCTCGAGGAATACGTCATCCCGCTCACGCTGTTCGTGCTGCTGGCGCTGTTCATGGTGCAGAAGCGCGGCACCGGCGGCATCGGCCGCTTCTTCGGGCCGCTGACGCTGGTGTGGTTCGTCACGATCTCGGTGCTGGGTGTGTCGCACATCCTGACGCACCCGGAGATCCTGCTGGCGATCAATCCGCTCCACGCGCTGCGCTTCATGTTCCACAACCCGGGCACGACCTTCATCATCCTGGGTGCCGTGGTGCTGTGCGTGACCGGTGCCGAGGCGCTGTATGCCGACCTGGGCCACTTCGGCAAGAAGCCGATCCGCCTCGCCTGGTTCAGCGTGGTGATGCCGGCGCTGACGCTCAACTACTTCGGCCAGGGCGCGCTGCTGCTGGCGCGGCCGGAAGCGGTGAAGAACCCTTTCTTCATGATGGCGCCCGAGTGGGCGACCCTGCCGCTGGTGGTGCTGGCCACCATCGCCACGGTGATCGCCTCGCAGGCGCTGATCACCGGCGCCTTCAGCGTGACCAAGCAGGCGGTGCAACTGGGCTACCTGCCGCGCCTGACGGTGCAGCACACCAGCGTGCGCGACACCGGGCAGATCTACCTGCCGGCGGTGAACTGGTGCCTGTTCGTGGCCATCGTGATCGCGGTGGTGATGTTCCGCTCCTCCAGCAACCTGGCCTCCGCCTACGGCATCGCCGTGACGCTGGACATGCTGATCACCACGACGCTCACCTTCTTCGTCATCCGCTACGGCTGGAAATACCCGCTCGCGCTGTGCGTCCTGGCCACCGGCTGGTTCTTCCTGGTCGACATCACCTTCTTCGCCTCCAACCTGCTCAAGCTGGTGGACGGCGGCTGGTTCCCGCTGCTGATCGGCGGCATGGTGTTCACGCTGATGATGACGTGGAAGCGCGGGCGCGAGATCCTGAACGAGAAGCTGCGCACCGACGCCATCGACCTGAAAAGCTTCCTCGAGTCGGTCTTTGCCGCGCCGCCGCTGCGCGTGCCCGGCACGGCGGTCTTCCTCACGGCGGAACCCGGCACGGTGCCCAACGCCATGCTGCACAACCTGAAGCACAACAAGGTGCTGCACGAGCACAACCTGTTCGTCACGGTGCGCAACCACGAGGTGCCGTGGGTCGGGCTGGAGAAGCGCGCCGAGATCGAGTCGCTCGGGCACGACTGCTGGCAGGTGATGCTGCACTACGGCTTCAAGAACGACCCGGACGTGCCGCGCGCGCTGGAGCACGTGCGCACCCGCGGCTGCGACCTGGATCCGATGACCACCAGCTACTTCCTCTCGCGCGACGTGGTGGTGCCCACCATCGGCAGCGGCATGGCGCAGTGGCGCGAGAAGCTGTTCGCGCAGATGCACCACAACGCCGGCGCGGCGGCGGAATTCCTGAACCTTCCGAGCAACTCGGTGGTGGAACTGGGCTCCAAAGTCGAGATCTAGCGCAGCCGGGCAATTGCCGGTACGCTGGCCGGATGAACACATTCGACGGCAAGGTGGCGGCCATCACCGGCGCCGGCTCGGGCATCGGCCGCGCGCTGGCCATCGCGCTGGCCCAACGCGGCGCCGCGCTGGCCTTGTCCGATGTCGATGCGGCCGGCCTGCAGGAAACCGTGGCCCTGCTGCCCGCCGGCGCCCGGCGCTGCACCACCGCGATCGTCGACGTTGCCAACCGCGACGCCGTCTTCGCCTGGGCCGAGGCCTGCCGGACCGAGCATGGCCAGGTCAACCTGCTGTTCAACAACGCCGGCGTGGCGCTCGCGGCGATGGCCGAGACCGCGCGGCTGGCCGACGTCGAATGGCTGATGAACATCAACTTCTGGGGCGTGGTCCACGGCACCCAGGCCTTCCTGCCGCACCTTCGCTCCAGCGGTGACGGCCACATCGTCAACATCTCCAGCGCCTTCGGCCTGCTCGCCATGCCGACCCAGTCGGCCTACAACGCGGCGAAGTTCGCGGTGCGTGGCTACACCGAGGCGCTGCGCATGGAACTGGAGCTGCAGCGCGCGCCGGTCAGCGCCACCTGCGTGATGCCGGGCGGCATCGCCACGCGCATCGTTGGCAAGCAGCGCATCGCGCCCGACGTCGAAGGCTTCAGCGGACTCGACCTCGCCAGCTTCCGCGCCCGCGGTGAGCACATGATCCAGCGCACGCCGCCGCCGGAAGCGGCCCGGCAGATCCTGGCGGGCGTGCAGCGCAACGCGCGGCGCGTGCTGGTCGGGCGCGATGCCCGCATGGCCGACCTGCTGGTGCGGCTGCTCGGCCCCGCCTACCAGGCATTGGTGATCGGCGGCGCCCGCCAGGCCCGTCGCCGCGCGGAACAGCGGCGCCAAGCGCAGGCGTGAACGCGATGGGGGAACTCGACGTCCTCATCGTCGGCGCCGGGCTCTCGGGCATCGCGGCGGCCTGGCACCTGCAGGCGAAGTGCCCCGATCGCAGCTTCGCCCTGCTGGAAGCGCGCGACGCGATCGGCGGCACCTGGGACCTGTTCCGCTATCCCGGCATCCGCTCGGATTCCGACATGTTCACGCTCGGCTACGGCTTCCGCCCGTGGATCAGCGAGCGCGCGATCGCACCCGGCCCGGCGATCCGCGAGTACGTGCGCGAGACGGCGCGCGTGCATGGCATCGACAGGCACATCCGCTTCGGCCACCGGGTGACGGCGGCTGCGTGGAACACGCAGGAGGCGCGCTGGACGGTCACCGTCGCCACCGCCGCCGGCGAGCAGCAGCTGCGCTGCCGCTTCCTGTTCTTCTGCAGCGGCTACTACGACTACGCGCAAGGCCATGCGCCGGCCTTTCCGGGGCAGGAGGCCTTCGGCGGCACCATCGTCCATCCACAGCACTGGCCCGAAGACCTGGACTACGCGGGCAAGCGCGTGGTGGTGATCGGCAGCGGCGCCACCGCGGTGACGCTGGTGCCCGAGATGGCCGCGCGCACCGCGCACATCACCATGCTGCAACGTTCGCCGAGCTGGGTGGTCGCCTTGCCGGCGCGCGACCGGCTCGGCGCCGCCGTGCAGCGGGTGCTGCCGCGGCGCGCGGCGCACACGCTGATCCGCTGGAAGAACATCCTGATCGCGATGGCGCTGTTCCAGTTCGCGCGGCGGCGGCCGCAGTCTTTCCAGCGCCTGCTGCTCGGTGACGCGCGCCGGCGCCTGCCGCAGGGCTTCGACGTCGAGCGCCACCTGCTGCCCCGCTACGCCCCCTGGGACCAGCGCCTGTGCATCATCCCGGACGCCGACCTGTACAAGGCGATCGCGAGCGGAAAGGCCTCCATCGTCACCGACACCATCGAGCGCTTCACCGCCGGCGGTATCCGGCTGGCCAGCGGCGCGGAGCTGCCGGCCGACATCATCGTCAGTGCCACCGGCCTGAAGCTGCAGATGCTGGGCGGCGCGCGCCTCACCGTCGATGGCGAGCCGGTCGACCTGGCGCAGCGCGTGGCCTACCGCGGCGCGATGTGCGAGGGCGTGCCCAACCTGGCGCTGGCGATGGGCTACACCAATGCGTCGTGGACGCTGAAGGCCGAACTGATCGCGCGCTACGTCTGCCGGCTGCTGAACCACATGCGCGCGCACGGCGAGGACTTCTGCGTGCCGGTTCGCAGCGAGGGCGGCGAGGCGACGCGGCCGGCGCTGGACCTGAACTCCGGCTACATCCAGCGCGCGGCGGGCGTGCTGCCGCGGCAGGGGGAGCGCAAGCCGTGGCGGATGCTGCAGAACTACCTGCAGGACATCGTGTCGCTGCGGTTTTCGCGGCTGCGGGATGGGGCGCTGCGGTTCGGGCGGGCGGTCGGTCCGCGGAGCGACCCCACCAATCACGCCGGAACCCGTTTTGTGCAACAGTAGACCGCGATGAACATCCTTTTCGTTGCCGATCCCCTCGAAGCCTTCAAGACCTACAAGGACACCACCTTCTCGATGATGCGGGAGGCGCAGCGCCGCGGCCACCGCATCGCCGCCTGCGAGCCGCGGCACCTGACCTGGAAGTCGGGCGACCTGGTGCATGCCAAGGTGCGCGACATCACGCTGACGGGCAGCGAGGACGACTGGTTCCGCGAGGACCGCAGCGAGGTGCGGCCACTGAAGGACTTCGACGCGGTCCTGATGCGCAAGGACCCGCCCTTCGACAGCGAGTACTTCTACGCCACCCACCTGCTGGAGCAGGCCGAGCGCGAAGGCGCGCGCGTCTTCAACAAGCCGGCGGCGCTGCGCGACCATCCGGAGAAGCTGGCGATCATGGAGTTCCCGCAGTTCGTCAGCCCCACGCTGGTGACGCGGCAGGCCGACGAGGTCAAGCGCTTTCACCAGGAGCACGGCGAGATCATCCTCAAGCCGCTCGACGGCATGGGCGGGATGGGCATCTTCCGCGTCGGCCCCGACGGCCTGAACCTGGGCGCCATCATCGAGACGCTGAACCAGGAAGGCGCGACGACCATCATGGTGCAGAAGTTCGTGAAGGAGATCGCGGCGGGCGACAAGCGCGTGCTGGTGATCGGCGGCAAGGCCGTGCCCTTCAGCCTGGCGCGCATCCCGCAAGGCAGCGAGATCCGCGGCAACCTCGCGGCGGGCGGCAAGGGCGTGGCGCAGCCGCTGTCGGACCGCGACTTCGAGATCGCCGAAGCAATCGGCCCGCGCCTCGCGCAGCGCGGCCTGCTGCTGATCGGCCTGGACGTGATCGGCTCCTGCCTGACCGAGATCAACGTCACCAGCCCCACCTGCTTCCAGGAGATCACGCAGCAGACCGGGTTCGACGTGCCGAAGATGTTCGTGGATGCACTGGAGGCGGCCGTCGCCGCGCGTTGACGCCTAGGGCTTCTCGCCGATGTTCTTCTGCAGGAAGTTCTCCACGCGGGTCCAGAAGTCGACGCGGGTCGACACCAGCCACCAGCCGTGGCCTTCTTCCAGGTATTCCACCCACTCCACGTTGGGGTTGGTCTTCTTCACGGCGTCGCGGATGCGCGTTCCGTGGATGATGGGCACGCGCCGGTCCGCGCCACCATGCGCGAGCAGCAGGGGCTGCTTGATGCTTGCCGCCTGCACCAGGGGCGACGTCGTCTTCAGCTGTTCCGCGTCCTTGGTCTGGTCGCCGACCAGCTCGGGCATGCCGAACAGCATGTAGTTGTTCGACATGTCGCTCCAGATCACGTCGTACATCAGGTTGATGTCGCTGACGCCGGCCCAGGCCACGCCGCACTTGAACAGTTCCGGGTTCTTGACCAGGCCCATCAAGGTTGCATAGCCGCCGTAGCTGGCGCCGGCGATGCAGATGCGATCCGGGTCGGCGAGGCCTTGCGCGACGGCCCACCTGGCGCCGTCCGCGACGTCGTCCTGCATGGCCAGGCCCCATTGCTTGAAGCCCTTGCGGGCATGCGCGAACCCGTAGCCGGTGCTGCCGCGGAATTCCGGTTCGAGCACGAGGTAGCCGCGCGACGCGAGGAATTGCGCGTCGGCGCGCCACTCCCACTCCTCGCGCAGCCAGGGTCCCCCGTGCACCAGCACCACCATCGGCAGCTTGCGGCCCTTGCTGCCCTGCGGGCGGGTCAGCCAGGCTGGAATGGACAGGCCGTCGCGGGCGGCGTAGCGGACCAGGTCCATCGCGGCCATCTGCTTGGGGTCGATCCCGCGCTGGACCGGGCCGATCTCCGTCAGCTTGCCGGTCTCGGTGTTGAACAGCAGGCTGCGGCCGGGGTCCACGTCCGAATAGGCGTAGACGAGCACGACGGGCACTTCGCCGCGCACCGGTGGCGTCAGGAGGTTCACCGTCGCCGGAAGCAGCTTGTCGATCCGCGCCTGCATTGCCTTCATGCGGTCGTCGAACCAGAGGGTCGAGCGTGCATCGCTCAGGTAGCGCACGCCCAGCAGGTGATCCGCGTCCTTGACCAGGTAGCCGTCGAAGTCGAAGTCCTTCATGGTCACCAGCGGCTCGTCGTCCAGCTTGCGCTGCGCCAGGTCGTAGCGGTAGAGGGCCTGCTTGTCGCCCTTGCGCACGGAGACGAACAGCGTGCCGTCCGGCGCGAAGCCCACCGGGTTGATGAATTCCCCGATGTAGAGGTTGGCCGTCTGCAGGACCTCCCATTCCTTCTTCTTCGGGTCCAGGTACTGGAGCGCCCCCTTGTCCTTCTCCGCCGTGAACGCCACGCGCGGGTTGTCGTCGGCATCGATCAGCCAGCTCATCGCGCGGCCCGGGCCGATGATGCCGGTGCCGCGCGCTGTCCGCGTATTGAGGCGCTCGACCCGCACGTTCCAGAACTCGCCGCGCGCGCCCCATTCGCCGTAGCGGACGAAGACGTCGTCGGAGTCCATCCGGCGGGTCGGGGAGTGGTAGCTGCCCCCGTTCAGTTCGCGGTGATCCGTTCCATCGCGTTGAACCGCGCCGTAAAGGCCGCCCGGAACGTAGAACCCATTCCCCGCCGTTTGCGTGTCGGTCAGGTTGTAGACCAGGCGGTCGTCATTCACCCAGGCGAAGAAATTGATGTCGACCTTGGGGTGCCACGCCGCCACCTTGGCCTGCAAGGTGTCCGTCTCCAGCACCACCAGGCGGCGGCGCCCTCCGGGGGGCGTCACGCCGACGGCGACATGGCGGCCGGTCGGCGACAGCTTGGCGCCCGTGAAGGCCCGGTTCTCGAAGAACTTTTCCAGGGGCACCGGAGGCGCGGCGTGGACGAAGCCTCCCAGGAGGCCGATGGCTGCAAGGGCAAGGCTGCGCCCGGCGCGATGAACGCGAACTTCATGGACTGCTCCTGGCGCGCTATTGGCCGATGTTCTTCTGCAGGAACTTCTCGACGCGGGTCCACCAGTCGATGCGATTGGGGACCAGCTTCCAGCCGTGCCCTTCGTCGGCGTATTCGACCCACTCCACTTGCGGGTTGGTCTTGGCCAGGGCGTCGCGCAGTTTCACGCTGTGGATGATGGGCACGCGGCGGTCCGCGTTGCCGTGCGCCAGCAGCAGGGGTTGCTTGACGCGCGCCGCCTGCTCGATGGGCGAGGTCGCCTTGAATTGCGCGGCGTCCTTGTCCTTGTCACCCACGAGCACCGGCATGCCATAGAGCTTGTAGGCCTCCGGCGAATCGCTCCAGGTCACCTCGTACTTCAAGGTGAGGTCGCTCACGCCGGCCCACGAGATGCCGCACTTGTACAGGTCCGGGTCGTTCACCAGGCCCATGAGCGTCGCGTAGCCCCCGTAGCTCGCACCGGCGATGCAGATGCGCGCCGGATCCGCGATGCCCTGCGCGATGGCCCAGCGGGTGGCGTCGGCCACGTCGTTCTGCATCGCCAGTCCCCATTGCTTGAAGCCGCGCCGCAGGTGATCGAAGCCGAAGCCGTCGCTGCCGCGGAACTCCGGCTCCAGCACGACGTAGCCGCGCGAAGCCAGGAACTGCGAGTCCGCCTTCCATTCCCATTCCTCGCGCACCCAGGGACCGCCGTGCACCAGCACGACCATCGGCATCTTCTTTCCCTTCGGCGTCCCCTTCGGCACGGTCAGCCAGGCGGGAATCTGCAGTCCGTCGCGGGCCGCGAAGCGCACCAGGTCCATGGGCGACATCTGTTTCGCATCGATGTCACGCTGCGACTTGCCCAGCTCGGTCAACTTGCCGGCCTTGGCATCGAACAGCAGGTAGCGGCCAGGGTCCACGTCGGAATAGGCGTAGACCAGCATGTACTGCGCCTCCGGCCGCAGGGCGGGTTCCAGCACGTTGACCGTTCCCGGCAACAAGCGATCCACCTGCGCCTGGACGCCCTTCATCCGGGCGTCGAACCACACCGTCGAACGCGCATCGCTCAGGAAGCGTACTCCCAGCACCTGCTTGGTGTCCTGGACCAGCGAGCCGTGGAAGTCGTAGTCCGGCATGTTGACCAGCGGCTCGGCATCGAGCTTCCGGGCCCGCAGGTCGTAGCGATAGAGCGCCCGCTTGTCCTTGCCGCGGCGCGCCGCCACGAACAAGGTGCCATCCGGTGCGAAGCCCACCGGGACCATGCTGCCGTCGATATAGCGGTCATATTCCACCAGCGGCGTCCAGCGCTCGGACGGGCTGTCGAATACCTGCAAGGCTCCTTTGGCGTTCTCGCCCGTGATCGCGATGCGGGGAACGTCGTTTTCGTCGGTCAACCACGCAAAGGCGGACCCTGGTCCGCGGACGGGGACCGCGCGGCCGGTACGCGTGTTCAGGCGCAGCAGCTGGAGGTTGTTGACGTCCCAGTTCCGGTCCACCTGGACGTTGACGACGAAGATGTCGTCCGAATCCTTCTTGGCCGTGGTGCTCTGGAAGTAGTGAAAGTAGTTCAGCATGCGCGACACCACATTCGTGTTTTCGCGCTCGTACGGATTTTCGCGATCGACCAGCTGGCGGAAGTCGGAGCCATCACGCTGCACGGCGTAGAGGCCGGGGCCGAGCCGGTTCTCGCCTTGCGGCGTTTCCTTGGACCAGACGCTGAACACCAGCCGGTCGTCATTGACCCACTCGATGTTGAACACGTCCGCGTCCTTGGGCGAGGCGACGGCCTTGGCCTTCATCGTCTCGGTCTCCAGCACCACCAGCTGCGTGTGGCCGCCCTTGGGCGTCACGCCGACGGCCACGTAGCGCCCGCTCGGAGACAGCTGGGCGTCCTGGAATGCCGGGTTCTGGAAGAAGGCTTCCACAGGCACCGCCGCTTTCGCAGCAACAGCCAGGACAAGCCCCAGCCCGAAAAAAGCAGCGCGAACTGCCCGCAGTTTGATGTGTGACATAGCGCGGCTTTATACCTGCGCCACGGCCGGGCTCACCCCCGGATTTGCCCGTCCACGAACACTTTCAGTTCACCCGGCGCGAACTGCGTCCACGTTTCGTTGACGGTCAGTGGCGCCGTCACCACGACCGCCACCCTGTCGTCGGGTGTCGTGTTGCGGGCGAAGTCCACGCTCAGGTCCTCGTCGGCGAGCTGCGCGTGGGCAAAAGGATGCTTGCGCTCCACGTACCAGAGGTTGGTGGAGCAGTGCGCCCACAGCGCATCCCCATTGGAGAGGAGGAAGTTGAAGCGCCCATGCTTGGCAATGGCCGGCACCAGTTCGCGCAGCGTCAGCGTGAGCTCCTCGACGCTGGGCACGCCGGCGTGCGACTTCGACATCTCCTGCATCAGCCAGCAGAAGGCGCGCTCGCTGTCGGTGTTGCCCACCGGCTTGAAGCTGGCGTGCAGCCGCGGCTGGAAGTCCTGCAGGTCGCCGTTGTGCGCGAACACCCAGTAGCGGCCCCACAGCTCGCGCACGAAGGGATGGCAGTTCTGCAGCGCCACCTCGCCCTGCGTCGCCTTGCGGATGTGCGCCACGACGTTGCGGCTCTTGATCGGGTAGCGGCGGATCAGCTCCGCCACCGGCGACTCGCAGGCCGGCTGGTGGTCGACGAAGTGCCGCAGGCCCAGGCCCTCGAAGAAGGCGATGCCCCAGCCGTCCGAATGGTGGTCGGTGCGGCCGCCGCGCTGCGCGAAGCCGGCGAAGCTGAAGGTCACGTCGGTCGGCGTGTTGCAGTTCATCCCGAGCAGCTGGCACATGGGGCGATTATTGTTCGGGCGGGTCGCCTTGGGGGCCGCCTTTGAGTTGCCAGGCGGCCAGCATCGCCAGCGCGCAGATCGCCGCCAGCATCAGGAACGATTCGTCGAAGGCCGCCAGCCGCGCGTCGCTGGTCGGCCCGCGCAGGTTGGTGCCGTGCACTTCCAGCCGCCACTCCAGCACGATCGCGCACAGGCTCACGCCGGCGGCGCCGCCGAGCATGCGCAGGAAGTTGATGACGCTGGCGCCTTGCGGGATCAGCTCCTTGGCCAGCGGCCGCATGGAACCGAGGTTGAGCGAGGGCAGCACGAAACCCAGGCCGATGCGGCCCAGGATCGCCCAGGCCACCAGCAAGGCGAGCGGCGTGCCCAGGTTGACGGTGGGCATCAACGCGAACGAAGCGGCCAGGAGCAGGAGGCCGCCGCCGACCATCACGTTGGTGGGCAAGCGGCGCGTGAGCCGCCCGGCCAGGCCGATGGTGATCGCCAGCACGATGCCCGAAGGCAGCAGGATGGTGCCGACGTGCGAGGCCGCGAGTCCCAGGCCCAGTTGCATGAAGACCGGCAGCAGGTAGGTCGAGCCGAACAGCGCGATGCCGTAGATGAAGGCGACCAGGCTGCCGAACGCATAGCTGCGGTAACCGAAGACGGCCAGGTTCAGCAAGGCTTCGCGGCCGGTGCGCTGCGCGCGGCGCAGCCAGGCGACCAGCCCCCCGAACAAGGCCAGTGCGAGTCCCAACAGGCCGAAGGCCAGCAGGCGGCTGCCGCCGCGCACTTCGAGCAGTCCGTTCAACAGCGCGAGGGTGCCGCCGGCGCCCAGCAGCAGGCCGATCCAATCGAGCCGCGTGCCTTCGCGCTGGGCCGCCGCGCCGCCGGGCGCGCTGACGGGGACGAAGCGGTAGGCGAGCCAGATCGCCAGCACGCAGAACGGCACGACCATGAAGAAGATCGAACGCCAGCCGAACAGGTCGACCAGCACGCCGCCTATGCTGGGGCCGAGCGCCGGCGCCAGCACCACGCCCATGCCGAACATGCCGCTGGCGCGGCCCTGCTCGTGCGGCTGGAAGGCGCGCATCATGATGATCGCCGGGATCGGCTGCACGATGCCCGCGGCCAGGCCCTCGGCCACGCGCGCCGCCAGCACCAGCGGGTAGTACGAAGCCAGGCCGCCGCCGATGCCGCCGGCCATCAGCAGCAGCATCGTGCCGGTGTAGGTGCGGCGGTAGCCATAGCGCGACAGCAGCCAGGGCGTGGTCAGCATCGACACGGTCATCGCCACCATGAAGCCCGAGGACACCCACTGCGCCTGTTCCTGGTTCAGCGTGAAGTAGTGCGCCATGTCGGGAATGGCGACGTTGACCACCGTCGACGACATGATGGAGGCCATCGTGCCCACCATCACCGACAGCATCAACAGCCAGCGGTAGCGCGGGCCGTAGCGCTCGCTCAGCGCGGCGATCGAGCTGGCTTCGCTCACGCCTCTGAGGCGCGGCGCGCGCAGGTTTCGCAGATGCAGGCCAGGCCGCGGGCCTGCTCGGGCACGCGCGCCAGCAGGTCGGCGCCGAAGTCGACCTGGGTGCACCAGCAGGCCTCGGGGGCGCGGCCGGTTTCGCGCGCGACTTCCATGGCGCAGCGATTCAGCCCGCCGCAGAGCGGGCAGGCGGATGCGTCAATGGACGGCGGCGACGGCCGGGGCGGCGACTGCATGCCCGAATGGTAGCCGCTGGCTGGCGATCGTCTCGAGCGCGCGCGGCACCACGGCGTCCGACTCCACCGGCCGCAGCAGGCGCGAGCGCAGCAGCCGCTGCAGGCTGCGCCGCGTCATCGAGTGCGGGCGGTTGCCCTGGCTCGTGAACATGTAGAAGGCGCCGTTGCCGGAAGTCCAGACCAGGCGGGCGCGGTGCCACTGCTGGTGCGAGTGCAGGTCGACCCAGCTGTCGACGGCCAGCGCCGCCATCTGCTGCTCGGCCTCGGCTTCTCCCAGCGGTTCGTCCGGCAGGATCACCTCGCCGTGGTGGGCGGTGAGTTCGCCGTGGCCGGAGGGCCGGGTGTCCTCGAAGCCGGCCGCCTGCAGTTCCGCCTCGCCCATCCAGAGCTGGTCGGGGCCGCGCGAAGGCGGCTGCGGCGCGGGCGGCGCAGCGTGGCGATCGGACGCCGGCATCTCGCCCTGGCGTTGCTTGGCGCGCAGCTTGAGCACCGGCCTGTGCAGGCGTTCGAGGTGCTGGAAGAAGGCCTCGCTGTCGGCGGGCGATTCGCCCAGCATGGCCAGGCCCGCGCGCAGCTTCATCAGCACCTGCGGGATCAGCGCGAAGGCGCGGGCGGGCTCGTGCAGCGCACGATCGGGGTTCACGCTGAACAGCAGGTCGGCCAGCAGCGCCACGTAGCCGCCGGGATCGATCCCGTGCTGCGGATCCGACAGGCGCGCATGCGCGACCACCAGGCTCCAGCGGCGCAGCACGAAGTCGCGCATCGTCTCGGTCGCTTCGGCGAGGTCGCTGCGCTGCGCGAATTCGCCGGCGATGCGGTCGGCTTCCTGCTGGCGCTTCTGGGCGAACTCCACCGCGCGCAGCACCTTCTTCTGCGCTTCGGCGTCCAGCGTGTCCTGCGCGGCCCAGCTGGCTTCCAGGGTGGCCAGCGCCAGCCGGAACGGCCCGACGCCGTCGAAGGAGTCGAAGTCGTTGAGCCGGCGGAAGTTCTGCACCACCGGGCCGAGGAAGGCGCGGAAGGCGACGCTGAATTCGTCGTTGAAGGCGAAGCTGCGCTCGGCCACCCGCTCGATCAGGCGGCGGCCCGGATGCTCCTCGTCGCTGAAGAAGCGCGGCGCCACCAGCGACAGCCGCAGCAGCGAAGGCTCGAGGCCGACGATGGCTTCGCGCACCGGCGCGAGCAGGCGCGGGTCCTGCGCCACTTCGTCGACCAGCTTGCGCACGACTTCCAGCGCGTAGACCTGGCCCAGTTCGCGCGCCTGCTGCTTGAGGCGGCCGCGCACCAGCGCGCGCTCGCGCGGCTGCGCCAGGTTGCCCCAGGTCTCCTGCGGCAAGGGGCTGTTGGTGCCGACCTGCCGCGGCGGCCGCTCCACCGGCGGCAGGTGCACGTATTGCTGCGCCTGCGCGCTGTCGTAGCTGACGTGCTGCGTCTCGGCTTCGATGGCGGCGATCTCGGCTTCGATCGCGGCGTAGTAGGAGGGCTGCAGTTCCTGCTCGCCCTGCGGCAGGCCGCGGCGGAGGAATTCACCCAGCTGCATGCCTTCGTGCGATGCGGACTGAAGCGGCGCGTGGCCGCTGTGGCCATGGCTGCCGCCTGCGGCCTGCGGCACCCCACCGGCGCCCGATCCGCCGCCGCCGCCGCCGGCCGGCGCACTGCCGCCCGCAGGTCCCAGCCCCTGGAAGCCCGAAGGCGCGCCCCCGCGTTGCTGCGCGGGCATGCCGCCGTCGGCGGGCAGCAGCGGCGCCGCGCGCGAAGGCGTGCCGCGCAGCCGGTAGCCGGCCGCCTGCACGCGCGCCAGCGTCAACAGGTGCGACTGGTCGCCATAGAGCTCTTCGAGTTCCTTGGCCAGCGGGCTCACCATGTGGCGCAGCCAGAGCGCCGGCCAGGCCGGTTCGACCTTGGTCTCGCCCATCAGCTTGCGCAAGGTGCGGGCGTAGACCTCGGGGCGCAGCGGGTTGCGTTCGGGCTGCACCACGTCGAGCCCGAGCGCGCTGCTCATGAGCGCGTCCAGCTCCGCCAGCGGCCGCTCCAGCATGGCATTGAGCTGCTGCGCGAGGCGCGAGGATTCGATCGCTTCGTCGATCTCGTTCTCGCCCACCAGCGTGAGCGACGAGGGGCGCAGCGCCGGCGCCGGCTTGTCGGCGCTTTCGCCGCTGGCGTCGGCGTGGAAGGCGGCCTGCAGCAGCTGCGGGAAGCGCACGGCCCAGCGCGCGCGCCGGGCCAGCAGCTCGCGCCAGGCGTCGGCGCAGTCGCGGCGCTCGTCGTTCTTGTGCGCCTGCATCTCCGCGGCCTGCAATTCGGCCACGGCGTGGTCGACGCAGCGCTCCAGGAGATGGGTGGCGGCGCGGGCGGCTTCGCCCATGCTGCGGGTGACGGTGGCGGTGGTCATGACGTCTGCGGGCCGGGATGCAGTCATTAGAGCTACAGCATGCCGCAGCCGCAGGGTCGGCCAAAGGGCTCCGGCCAAGTGGTGCGTCCGGTGCGCCGGATGGCGGCCAAAGCGTAAGTGAGTGTTTCGCCCATACTGGATGGATGGCTGAATTCCATCTCGTTCCCGCGGACCGGGTCGATCCGCAGCGCCTGCACGCGGCCTTCGGCGCCGCCTTCGCCGATTACCTGATCGGGCCCTTCCAGCTGGCGCCCTCGCAGTGGCCGCAGTTCCTCGGGCGGCAGGCGGTCGACCTGGGCTTGAGCCGCGTCGCGGTGGAAGGCGACGCGGTGCTGGCCTTCTGCTTCGTGGCGCCGCGGCCCGCGTGGCGGCGCTGGCGGCTGGCGACGATGGGCGCGGTGCCGCAGGCGCGCGGCACGGGCGTGGCTCCGGCCCTGCTGGACGAATTCATCGCGCGGGCGCCGGGTGGCGTAGAGCTGGAGTGCTTCGCGCAGAACACGCGGGCGCTGCGGCTGTACGAGGGCCGGGGCTTCGCCGTCCGGGACGCCTTGTACGGCTACACGTTCACGGCCACGGCGTCATCCCCGCGCAGGCGGGAACCCAGTGCGCCCGCATTGGAGGACGCATTCACGTGGCTGGACGGCCGCGACCTTCCGCTGCAGGTGACAGGCGCCGCGCTGCGCGCCTTGCCGGTGCCGCTGCAGGCGTGGCGGGAGGGGTCGGCGCAGCTGGTGTTTTCGGAAGCGGCCGAGCGCAAGGTCGTGATCCACAGCCTCGTCGACGGCGATGCGGGCCAGCGCGATGCGCAGGCGCTGGTGGAAGCGCTGCTGGGGCGCTATGCGGAATGGACGATCCATGTGCCGCAGTTGCAGCGGCGGGAGGTGGGCGGTGAGGCGCTGGAGAGACTGAGTTTCGAGCGGCTACCGTTGCATCAGGTTTGGATGATGCGGTGAGGCGCCGGGAGCCGCGGTTCCTTCGTCACCACGGCCTACGGAGCAACCGTCCGTAGGCCGTGGTGAGCGCGCAGCCGAACCGCTCTTACGCCCCCGTCTTCACCTTCAAGCGCCAAGCATGCAACAGCGGCTCGGTATAGCCGCTCGGCTGCTCTTCGCCCTTGAACACCAGGTCCAGCGCCGCGCGATAGGCGTACGACTTCTCGAAGTTGCCGGCCATGTTCTTGTACGCCGGATCGCCCGCGTTCTGCTTGTCCACCACCGCGGCCATGCGCTCGAAGGTCTTCATGACCTGCTCCTTGCTCACCACCCCATGGCGCAGCCAGTTGGCGATGTGCTGGCTGGAGATGCGCAGCGTGGCGCGGTCTTCCATCAGGCCGACGTTGTGGATGTCCGGCACCTTGGAGCAGCCCACGCCCTGGTCGATCCAGCGCACCACGTAGCCCAGGATGCCCTGCACGTTGTTGTCCAGTTCCTGCTGGCGCTCTTCGGCCGTCCACTTCGCTTCGCGCACCACCGGCACCTGCAGCAGGCCCGCCAGCAGGTTGTCGCGCTCGGCGCCGGCGCTGGTCTTCTCCAGCTCCTTCTGCACGGCGGCCACGTCCACCTGCAGGTAGTGCAGCGCGTGCAGCGTCGCGGCGGTGGGCGAGGGCACCCACGCGGTGTTGGCGCCGGCCTTCGGGTGCGCGATCTTCTGCTCCAGCATCGCCGCCATCAGGTCCGGCATGGCCCACATGCCCTTGCCGATCTGCGCCCGGCCCCGCAGGCCGCACGACAGGCCGACCAGCACGTTGCTCTTCTCGTAGGCCTGGATCCAGGCGCTGGACTTCATGTCGCCCTTGCGCAGCATGGGCCCGGCCAGCATCGCGGTGTGCATCTCGTCGCCGGTGCGATCGAGGAAGCCGGTGTTGATGAAGGCGACGCGCGGTGCCGCGGCGGCGATGCAGGCCTGCAGGTTGACCGAGGTGCGGCGCTCCTCGTCCATGATGCCCAGCTTCACCGTGTTGGGCGCCAGGCCCAGCAGCTGCTCGACACGGCCGAACAGCTCGGAGGCGAAGGCCACTTCCTGCGGCCCGTGCATCTTCGGCTTGACGATGTAGACCGAGCCGGTGCGCGAGTTGCGGATCCCGTTCTTGCCCTTGCCTTGCAGGTCGTGCAGCGCGATCGCGGTGGTGATGACCGCGTCCATGATCCCTTCCGGAATCTCCTTGCCGCCGTTCCACAGGATCGCCGGATTGGTCATCAGGTGGCCGACGTTGCGCAGGAACAGCAGCGAGCGGCCATGCAGCCGCACTTCGCCGTTGCCTTGCGGATTCTTGTACACGCGGTCAGCGTTGAGGCCGCGGGTGAAGCTCTTGCCGCCCTTGCTGACCTGCTCGGTCAGCGTGCCTTCCAGGATGCCCAGCCAGTTGCGGTAGGCGAGCAGCTTGTCTTCGGCATCGACGGCGGCGATCGAATCTTCCAGGTCGAGGATGGTGGACAGCGCCGATTCCAGCACCACGTCGCTCACGCCCGCCGCGTCGGTGCGGCCGATCGTGTGCGCGCGGTCGATGCGGATGTCCAGGTGCAGGCCGTTGTGCACCAGCAGCACCGACGAGGGCGCACCGGCGTCGCCCTGGTAGCCGACGAATTGCGCGGGATCCTTCAGCCCGCTCGAGACGCCGCCCTTCAGCTGCACCACGAGCTTGCCGCCTTGCACCTGGTAGGCGGTGGCGTCGACATGCGAGCCCTTTTCCAGCGGGGCGGCCTGGTCCAGCACCTTGCGTGCATAGGCGATCACCTTGTCGCCGCGCACTTCGTTGTAGCCCGGGCCCTTGTCGGCGCCGCCGGTGGTGGGAATGGCGTCGGTGCCGTAGAGCGCGTCGTACAGCGAGCCCCAGCGCGCGTTGGCCGCGTTGAGCGCATAGCGTGCGTTGAGGATGGGCACCACCAGCTGCGGGCCGGCCTGCAAGGCGAGTTCGGCGTCGACGTTGGCCGTGGTCGCCTTCGCGCCCGCGGGCGGCGTGACCAGGTAGCCGATCTTCTCGAGGAAGCCGCGGTAGCCGGCCAGGTCGGTGATCGGGCCCGGGTTGTTGGCGTGCCAGGTGTTCAGCTCGTTTTGCAAGCGATCCCGTTCGGCCAGCAGTGCCGCGTTCTTCGGCGCCAGGTCGCGCACGATGGCGTCGAAGCCGGCCCAGAACCTGGCGACGTCGACGCCGGTGCCGGGCAGCACCTGGTCGTCGATGAAGCGCTTGAGGGCGCTGTCCACCTCGAGTCCGTGGACGGTGGTGCGGCTGGTCATGGTGTTCTCCTGGGTAGTCAAGGGATTCGGGTTCATTCGAAGAAGGCCAGCACGTCGCGCAGGCTGCTGCCGCTGCGCGTGGGCTGCGTGCCCAGTTCCTCGAAAGGCAGTTGGTAGCGGTTGACCCACAGCGTGCGGTAGCCGAACCAGGTGGCGCCGAGCGCGTCCCAGCTGTTGCAGCTGACGAACAGCACGTCGCGCGCGGCGAGGCCGGTGGCCTGCGTGCCGAGGCGATAGGCCTCGGGATGGGTCTTGTACTTGCGGATCGTGTCGACCGACAGCACGTGATCGAGCAGGCCTTCGAGGCCGGCGCTGCGCACCGCCACGCCCAGCATGCCGGGGTCGCCGTTACTCAGGATGCCGGTCTGCACGCGCCGGCCCTTGAGGGCCTGCAGCACTTCGCGGACCTCGGGGAAGGCCGAGAGATGCCGGTACTGGTTCATCAGGCGGTCTTCCTGCTCCGGGCCGAGCGCGATGCCCAGGCGCTTGCAGGCGTAGCGCAGCCCGGCGCGCGTCAGCTCCCAGAACGGCTGGTAATGGGCGCCGTCGTTGCTGGTGGTGACCAGGCGCGTGTATTCGATCTGCTTGTCGCGCCAGAGCAGGCCCAGCGCCTGGCCCTGGCCGGGAAAGAGTTGTTCCGCGAGCAGGCCCACGCTGTACACGTCGAACAGCGTTCCATAGGCGTCGAACAGGACGGCGCGCGGCTTTTCCATGCACCCGACTGTATTTGATACTTGCTCGACCATTAATGACGGCAAATGTCATAAATCCGGAACCTGCGCGACGGTAATCCGGCGATTGCAAGGGTGTGCCCCGATATGGGGCGGAACCGGCGCCGGATAAATTTAAGTTGTTAAATGATCCAGCTCGCCTCCAACGAAAACCCCCTGGGCATGCCGGCCGCGGCGCGCCAGGCCGCCGCCGACGCCCTGGCCGGCGCCGCCCTCTACCCCGACGCCACCGGCCGCGCGCTGAAGGAGGCCCTGGCCGCCCGCCTGGGCGTCACGCCGGACTGGCTGGTGCTCGGCTCCGGCTCCAGCGAGATCCTCACGCTCACCGCGCAGGCCGTGGTGAAGCCGGGCGAGGGCGTGCTGTGGTCGCAGTACGGCTTCGTCGTCTACGCACAGGCTGCGGCGCTGGCGCGCGGCGAGGGCCGGGCCGTGCCGGCGCAACGCTTCGGCCATGACCTGAAAGCCATGGCGGCGGCGATCACGCCGCAGACGCGCCTCGTGTTCGTCGCCAATCCGAACAACCCGACGGGCACCTTCCTCGAAGGCGCGCGGCTGCAGGAATTCCTGGCGCAGGTGCCGCGCGAAACGACCGTCCTGCTCGACGAGGCGTACACCGAATACCTGGCGCCGCGCCAGCGCTACGACGCCATCGGCTGGCTGCGCGCTTTTCCGAACCTGGTCGTCGCGCGCACCTTCTCCAAGGCGTACGGATTGGCGGGGCTGCGCGTGGGCTATGGCGTGGCGCAACCGGCGCTGGCGGCCAGGCTCAATGCGATCCGCCCCCGCTTCAACGTCACGACGCCCGCATTGGCGGCCGCAGTGGCTGCGCTTGCCGACAACGACTTCGTGCAACGCACCTACGAGCTCAATCGCGTCGGCCGGGCGCAGCTTTCCGAAGGCCTGGGCCAACTGGGCGTGGAGACGCTGCCTTCGGCCGGCAATTTCGTGATGGCCTGCTTCGCCGACGCGCGCGGCGTGCATGCGGCGCTGCTGCGCGCCGGCATCGCCGTCTCCACGCTCGACAACTACGCGCTGCCCGACTGGCTGCGCATCACCGTCGGCACGCAGGAACAGAACGCCGCCGTGCTCGAAGCCGTGGCCGACGCCGCGCGCGCCTGAACCGCAATTCCCAAGGAGAAGTCCATGCAACGCCGTACCTTCGCTGCCCTCGCCGCCGCCTCGCTTGCCGCGCCTTACGCGCTGGCGCAGGACCGCACCCTGCGCATCTGGGTGGGCTTTCCGCCCGGCGGTTCGGCCGACGTCATCGCGCGGCTGCTGGCGGAGAAGCTGCGCGCCTCGCTCGGCCAGAACGTGCTGGTGGAGAACAAGCCGGGCGCCGCCGGCCGCCTGGTGCTGGGCGAACTGAAACGCATGCCGCCGGACGGCCAGAACCTGGTGCTGTCGCCGAGCGGCGCGATGGTGATCGCGCCCTGGCTCTACAGCAACATCGGCTACGACCCGGTGAAGGACTTCACGCCGGTCTCGCGCCTGGTCACCTTCGACTTCGCCGTCACGGCCGGTCCGGGCGCGCCGCAAGGCGACCTCAAGTCGGTGCTGGCCTGGATGAAGGCCAACCCCGGCAAGGCGAACTACGCCACCTCCGGTGCGGGTACGGTGCCGCACTTCGCGGGCCTGCTGCTGTCGCAGGCGGCCGGCGTGCAGCTCACGCACGTCGCCTACCGTGGCGGCGCGCCGGCGGCGCAGGACCTGATCGGCGGCCAGATCCCGCTGATGGTCGACACGGCTTCCGAAACCATCGAGCACCACAAGGCCGGCAAGGTGCGCATCCTCGCGGTCACCGGCGACCAGCGCACGCGCGCGCTGCCCGACGTGCCCACGCTGAAGGAGCAGGGCATCGACATGGCCGCCGACGCTTTCTTCGGCCTCTATGGCCCGCCGGGCATGCCGGCCGACGTGGTGGCGCGGATCGACCGCGCCGTGGGCGACGCGCTGAAGGACCCCGCGATCCAGGAACGCATCTACGGCTTCGGCCTGGTGCCCAACCACGCGCCGGCGGCCGAACTCGCGGCGACGCAGGTGGCGCACCTCAAGCGCTGGGAAACGCCGATCAAGTCCTCGGGCTTCAAGGCCGAGTAACCGCACGGCGGAATGCCGCGCATAACTGCTTGATTTGAACCCGGAACGCGCATAATCCGCGCGGCATGGACAAACTCAAGCAGCTGGAGTCCTTCGTCTCGGTGGCCACCAAAGGCAGCCTGACGGCCGCGGCGCGCGCCGAAGGGGTGGCGCCGGCCATCATGGGGCGGCGCCTCGATGCGCTCGAGGAGCGGCTGGGCGTGAAGCTGCTGGTGCGCACCACGCGCCGCATCACGCTCACGCACGAAGGCAGCGCCTTCCTGGAAGACTGCCAGCGGCTGCTGGCCGACCTGGGCAACGCCGAAGCAAGCGTCAGTGCCGGCGGCGTCAAGGCGAGCGGCCACCTGCGCATCACCGCGCCGGCCGGCTTCGGCCGCCGCCACGTCGCGCCGCTGGTGCCCCGCTTCCGCGAACTGCATGCCGACGTGACCATTTCGCTCAACCTGAGCGACCGCGTGGTCGACCTCGGCGGCGAGGGCTTCGACTGCGCGGTGCGCGTGGGCGACTTCCCCGATTCGTCTCTGGTGAGCGTGCGGCTGGCCGACAACCGCCGCATGTGCGTGGCCGCGCCGACCTACCTGAAGCAGCATGGGACCCCCGAGCATCCCAACGACCTGCTCAAGTTCGACTGCCTCACCTTGTCCAGCGATGCCTCGCAGACGCGCGGCTGGGCCTTTTCGCTGCCGCGCGACGGCGCCGGCGCCGAGCCGGAGCTGGTGCACTTCAAGCCGGCCGGCCCGCTCGATTGCTCCGACGGCCAGGTGCTGCACGACTGGTGCGTGCAAGGCTACGGCATCGCCTGGCGCAGCACCTGGGAGGTGGAGCAGGAGATCGCCGACGGCCGCCTGCGCGAAATCTTGGCCGCCTATGCCGCGCCCCCCAACGGCATCTACGCCGTCTTCCCGCAGCGCAAGCACCTGCCGCTGCGGGTGCGGCTGTGGATCGATTTCCTGAAGCATCACTACGCGCAGCCCCAGTTCTGGATGGCCGCCAACAACAAATGACGCTCGAAGCCCTGCTTGCCTACTTCCACCTGCTGGCGATCCTCACGCTGGTGGTCTTCATCGCCAGCGAGGCCGCGCTGTGCCGGCCGGAGTGGATGAACGCCACCATCGTCAACCGGCTGGTGACCGTGGACCGCGTCTACGGCATCGCCGCCGGCGCGGTGCTGGTCACCGGGCTGCTGCGCATCTACCTGGGGATGAAAGGGTCTTCGTACTACTGGAGCAACTGGCTGCTGCACGTGAAGCTCACGCTGTTCGTCCTCACCGGCCTGATCTCGATCGCTCCGACCCTGCGCTTCGTCCGCTGGAAGAAGCAGCTGCAGGCGGGCGGCGCCTTGCCCGACGCCGAGGAAGTGCGCCGGACGCGCAAGCTGGTGATGCTGCAAGCCCACATCATTCCGCTGATCCCGCTGGCGGCGGTGTTCCTGGCACGCGGCTTCGGCGCGAAGTAGCCGCTGCACCGCAACCTTTCTTCGTAGGGGCAAGCGCAGCACCTCAGCCGCACGGCCTGTGGCAGGATGGCAACCCTTCGCCGTAAGCCGTACGAGATGAAAAGCATTGGCAGTTCTGCATCGCCCGCGCGCGACGTGGGCGAAGTCACCGCCGCGCAGCGCATGCAGATCGCGCTGGAAGCCAGCGGCACCGGCACCTTCTTCTGGAACATCGTCACCGACGAGCTCTGGTGGGACCATCCCCTCGACAAGCTGTTCGGCCTGCTCCCCGGCGAAGCCGTGCGCTCGCTGGAGCAGTTCGTGGCCCTGGTGCATCCCGACGACCGCGCGGAAGTCATCGAGCGCTGCCAGCGCTGCAAGCACGAGGCGGCCGACTTCGAGATGGAATTCCGGGTGGTGTATCCGGACGGCTCCGTGCACTGGCTGTACGACCGCGGCCGCACCTTCACCAATTCCGAGGGGCAGGCGCAGTACATGACCGGCGCCTGCGTCGACGTCACCGAGCGCCGGCGCGCGCGCGAGGCCCTGCGCCGCAGTGAAGTCTTCTACCGCCGCACGCTGGAGTCGGTACCCGGCTTCACCTTCTCGACGACGGAGGACGGCGACTGCGATTACCTGAGCTCGCAATGGTCGGCCTACACCGGCGTCGAGGTCACGGCGCATTTCGGCCGCGCCTGGATGGACGCGCTGCATCCCGACGACCGGGCGCGCGCCCGCCTCGCGTGGGAGACGGCGGTGGCCGCGCGCCGGCCTTACCAGGTGGAATACCGGATCCGCCGGTACGACGGCCAGTACCAGTGGTTCAAGGCGAATGGCTGCCTGGTCGAAGCGGGGGACGGCCAGCCCTCGCGCTGGATCGGCACCATCCTCAACATCCAGGACCTGAAGCAGGCGCAGGCCAAGGTGCTGGCGCGCGAGCGCGAGCTGCAGAGCATCACCGACAACTCGCCGGACGTGATCGCCCGGTTCGACCGCGACTGCCGCCACGTCTTCGTCAGCGCCGCGGCCAGCCGGCTCACCGGCAAGCCCACCTCCGCGTTCATCGGCCGTACCAATCGCGAGCTGGGCATGCCGGATGCGCTGTGCACCTACTGGGAATCCAGCATCGGGCAAGTCTTCCTGGAGCGGCAGCCGCTCAACATGCAGTTCGAGCAGGACGTCGACGGCCAGCCCCGGCATTTCGCGACGCGGCTGGTGCCCGAGTTCGACGAGGTGGGCGAGGTGCGGCACGTGCTGGCCGTCGCGCGCGACGTCAGCGAGTCCTGGGAAGCCGAGGAGGCGCTGCGCCGCGCCGACCAGGCAAAGGACGTCTTCCTCGCGACCCTCGCGCACGAACTGCGCAACCCGTTGGCGCCGATCCGCGCCGGCATCGGCGTGCTGCAACGCGGGGCGGGCGAGCGCGAGCAGGCGCGCGCTCTTTCCATCATGGAACGGCAGGTGCACCACATGGTGCAGCTGGTCGACGACCTGTTGGACCTGGCGCGCATCGGCCAGGGCAAGGTCGTGCTCCGGCGCGAGGTGCTGCCGCTGCAGGAAGTGCTGGAGCACGCCGTCGAGACGACGCGCCCGCTGATCGAGGCGCAGGGCCACGACTTCGTCTGGGAGCCCGGGGATCCGCAGACCCACGTGCATGGCGACATCACGCGGCTGGCGCAGGTGGTGGGCAACCTGCTCACCAACGCGGCCAAGTACACGCCGCCGCGCGGCCGCGTGCGGCTGCGCACGCAGGACGAAGGCAGCGACGTCTGCATCATCGTGGAGGACAGCGGCGTCGGCATTCCGCGCGAGATGCTGGGGCGCGTGTTCGACCGCTTCGTGCAGGTGAACCAGACGCTGGAGACCTCGCAGGGCGGCATGGGCATCGGCCTGAGCGTCGTGCGCTCGCTGGTGGAGATGCACGGCGGCCGTGTCAGTGCCGACAGCGCGGGCCCCGGCAGCGGCACGACCATCCGCGTCTGGCTGCCGCGCGCGCAGTCCGACTACGCGCGCGCCGCCGCCACGGCGGCCCCGATCGCGACCCAGGGCGCGGCCAAGCGCGTGCTGATCGTCGACGACAACGCCGACGCCGCGGAGACCCTGGCGATGCTGGCCGAAATGCACGGGCACGTCACGCGCGTGGCCAACGACGGCCCCGCCGCCATCTCGGCGGCCAAGGAGCACGAGCCGCAGATCGTCTTCATGGACATCGGCATGCCGGGCATGAGCGGCTACGAGGTGGCCACGCACCTGCGTTCGCTGCCCGGCTGGCAGGACCGGATGATCGTCGCGCTGACCGGCTGGGGCACGGAGGAGGACCGTGCCAAGAGCCTGGCCGCGGGCTTCGACGTGCACCTGGCGAAGCCGGTGGACCTGGCCGTGGTGGAGAAAATATTGGCGGCGCGCTGATGGATTTGGCCGCCGGCGCGGGTTTTCACGCCGGCCGCGGGGTAGAGTGGGGCATCTCGTCCCCTCATCCATGGCAACGCAGCTGATCCCCGCCGAATCGACCGACCCCTCCGTGCTGAAGGAGGCGCTGGAGGCATCGGGCCTGGGCTTCTGGACGTGGGAGCTCGCCAGCGACGTGGTCACCTGGTCCGCCGAGAGCTATCGCATCCACGGCATCGCGCCCGGGCAGTTCGCGCTGACCGGCGCGGCTTTCTTCGAGCTGGTGCATCCGGCCGACCGGGAGCGCGTGGAGGCCACGGTGCGCGCCTCGCTCGACCAGCGCAAGCCCTACGAGTGCGAGTTCCGCATCCTGCGGCCGAGCGGCGAGGTGGCCTGGGTGGCCAATCGCGGCCGGGGCCGCTACGCGGCCGACGGCAGTCCGGTCGGCATGATCGGCACCATTGCCGACATCTCCGCCTCCAAGCTGGCCGAACAGGCAATGCAGGCGGCGCTGGAGGCCAGTGACTCCGGCACCTTCCACTGGGACATGCGCAGCGACTCCCTGCGCTGGGATGCCGCCCTCGATCGCCTCTTCGGGCTGCAGCCCGGCCAGGCCGTGCAGTCGCTGGCGCAATTCATCGCGCTCGTGCATCCGGAGGACCGCGCCGGCGTCATCGCCCGCTGCGACCGCTGCCGCACCGAAGGGGCCGCGTTCGAGATGGAGTTCCGCATCATCCGGCCGGACGGCAGCGAGCGCTGGCTGTACGACCGGGGTCGCACCTTCCGCGACCCGCAGGGGCGCCCGGCCATGATGACGGGCGCCTGCGTGGACATCACGCACCGCAAGGGCACCGAGCTGGCGCTACGGCGCAGCGAGGCCTTCTACCGGCAGGCGCTCGAGTCGCTGCCGGGCATGACCTGGACCTGCGACGCGCGCGGCTTCGTCGATTACCTCAGCGAGCAGTGGCAGACCTTCACCGGCATCCCCAGCGAGCGCCTGATGGGCGAGAACTGGTCGCTGGCGCTGCACCCCGCCGACCGCGACGCCACGGCGGCCCGCTGGCGCGAGGCGGTGGACCGGGGCCTGTTCTACGACTTCGAATACCGCGTGCGGCGCCATGACGGCGAGTACCGCTGGTTCCAGGCCCGTGGCACGCCGATCCGCGACGCCGACGGCCGCGTCGCCAGCTGGCTGGGCATGGCGATGGAAGTGCACGCGCTGAAGGAAACGCAGGCGGCGCTCAAGGAGACGGGCGACCGCTTCGCGCGCGCCCAGCGCGCGGGCGGCGTCGGCGTGTGGGAGCTGGATGAAGCGACCGGCCTCGTGGTGTGGAGCGAGGAAGTCGCGAAGCTCCTCGGCGTGGCCGAAGTGCAGCTCGACGCCGTGCCGGCGCACGTATGGCGCGACGCGCTCCATCCCGAGGAAGTGGCGCGGATCGAGGCCGGCCTGGCCGCCGCCTGGGACAGCGGCCGCTTCCACGAGGTCTACCGCGTGGTGCACACGGATGGCCGGCTGGTGTGGCTGGAAGCCGAAGCGCAGGTGCTGCCGGGGTCGACCGGCGTGGGCCGGCGGCTGGCAGGCACCGTGCGCGACGTGACCGAGCGGCAGGTCGCGGAAGAAGCGCTGCGCACCGCCGACCGCATGAAGGACGAGTTCCTGGCGACGCTCGCCCACGAGCTGCGCAATCCGCTGGCGCCGCTGCGTACCGGCCTCGAGGTGCTGCGCCGCGGACAGCCCGGCTCCCCCGTGGTGGAGCAGGCGCGCTCGATGATGGAGCGGCAGCTGGGGCACATGGTGCGGCTGGTCGACGACCTGCTGGACATCTCGCGAATCAGCCGCGGCCACATCGAGATCCGGCGCGAGGCGGTCGAGGTGGGCACGATCATCGCGCACGCGGTGGAGAGCTCGCGCCAGCTGGTCGAATCCAAGCAGCATGCGCTGGAGGTGGAAATCGCGCCGGAAGTGCTGTGGGTCGAAGGCGACCTCACGCGCCTGGCGCAGGTGGTCGGCAACCTGCTGAACAACGCCGCCAAGTACACGCCGCCCGGCGGGCGCATCCGCGTCGGCGCGCGCCGGCGCGGCGACCAGGTGGAGATCTACGTGGCCGACAACGGCACCGGCATCGCCGCTGCCGCGCAGCCGCGCGTGTTCGACCTCTTCATGCAGGTGGAAGGCACGCGCCGGCATTCGCAAGGCGGACTCGGCGTGGGGCTGGCGCTGGTGCGGCGCCTGGTGGAACTGCACGGCGGCACGGTGACCGTGCAGAGCGAAGGCGTCGGGCAAGGCAGCACCTTCATCGTGGCGCTGCCGCCGGCGGCCGCCTTCGCGCGCGCCTCGGTTGCGCCGGCGGCTGCCGCGGATGCCCGGGCCACGGTCCCATCGCGGCGCGTGCTGGTGGTCGACGACAACGTCGACGCCGCCGAAACCATGGTGACCGTGCTGGCGATGGCGGGGCACGAGGCGCGCGTCGCGCATGACGGGCACCAGGCGCTGGAGGTCGCGCGCGCTTTCCTGCCGCAGGTGGCGTTCCTCGACATCGGCTTGCCGGGCATGAGCGGGCTGGATGTGGCGCGCCGGTTCCGGGCGGATCCGGCACTGGCCGGCGCCGTGCTGGTTGCCTTGACCGGCTGGGGCACGGAAGACGACAAGCGGACCTGCCTGGAGGCGGGCTTCGACCTGCACCTGACCAAGCCGGTGGATGCCGATGCCGTGGAGCAGGCCGTTGCCACCTGGGCGGGGTTCCAGGTCAAGGACGCGCCTGCGGCAGCGGCGCCGGGGGCTGCTGCAGACGGAGTGCGGCCGCCTCCCTGAGGCGCCGCGGCCTCAGCTGCCCGGCACGTCGCGGTCGGTGGCCCGCCGCAGCGGATGCGCCGGCTGCCGCGCCGCCGGCGCGTCGCGCAGCCCACCACCGCGGTTGCTGGTCTTCTGCAGTTCGTCGCGGGCCATGTGCTGCCAGAGCGTGCTGGTGCCCTCGCCCGAACGGGCGCCGGGCTGTTCCAGTTCGCCGCCCGCTTCGGTCGGCACGCATTGGTTTTCCATGCGGCCACTCTAGGCGCGGGCCGTTCGCAGGGAGCGGCCTTTACGTCGCCCTTACCTGCCGGGTGCTCGCAGCGTGCGCAAATTCCGCTGTCGTCAGAAGCCTTGCTCCAGCTCGGCCACCATGCGGCCCACGTAAGCCACCGCTGCGCGCACCGGTTCCGGCGAAGCGAGGTCGATGCCGACCTTGCGCATCAACTCCAGCGGCGGCAGCGTCCCGCCGGCACGCAGCACGTCGAGCCAGGCGGTGAAGACGCCGGGACCCTCGCGCTCGGACTTGTCGGCCAGCGCGGTCGCGGCCACCAGGCCCACCGAGTAGGTGTATGGATAGAGGCCGAAGTAATAGTGCGGCTGCCGCATCCAGGTGAGTGCCGCGCCGTCGTCGATCTCCACGGCGTCGCCCCAGAACCTCTGCAGGATCGCGCGCTTCTTCTCGTTCAACAGCGACGCGGTGACGGGCTGTCCGGCCTCGGCCAGGCCGTAGACCTGGTGCTGCAGCTCCGCTTCCAGCAGGTGCGTGACGAAGTTGTGGTGGTAGGTGCCCAGCACCTGCATCAGCACCCAGCGGCGCATGCGCGCATCGCCGCCGCGCGCCAGGATGTGCCGCGCCAGCAGCACCTCGTTCATGATCGACGGCGCCTCGACGAAAGGCATGGCGGGCCGCGTGTTGACGAAGCGCTGCGACCTCCCGGCCATCGTGAAGTGGCCGGCATGCCCCAGTTCGTGGGCGAGGATGAAGGCGTCGCGCATCGAATTCGTCCACGTCATCAGGATGAACGGATGCGCGCCATACGGCGAGGCGCAGAAGGCGCCGGACGACTTGCCGAGGTTGTCGACGCGGTCGATCCAGCGGCGCGCGAAGGCCGTGCGCACCATCTCGCCGTATTCCTCGCCCATGGGCTCCAGGGCCCCGACGATCAGGGCGCGCGCTTCCTCGAAGTCGAGCGAGGGCGCGTAGGAAGGATCGAGCGGCGCCTTGAGGTCGCAATACAGCAGCTTGTCGAGCCCCAGCACGCGCTTGCGCAGGCGCGCGTAGCGCTGCATGTGCGGCGCCAGCTCCGCCTGGATCGTCTGCAGCACGTTCAGGTACAGCGCGTGCGGCACCTTGTGGTGCTGCAGCTGGTAGTGCTCGGCGCTCTCGTAGCCGCGCGCCTTGGCGAGCACGACGTTCTTCTGCACCTCGGTGGCGAAGGTCGCCGCATAGGTGTTCTGGTAAGGCTTGAGTCCCTCGCAGAACGAGGCCCAGGCCGCACGCCGCACGCCGGCATCGGGCGAGCTCTCGTAGCTCCACTCGTAGAGGTTGAAGGAATTCGGGTGTGTCGCCCCGGCAGGGTCGGTGAAAGAAGCGAAGCGCAGGTCGCTGGACTTCGAGCGCGTGTACGTCATGTACGGCGCATCCAGCACTTCGCCGAGCGACGCGAGCACCTGCTCCGTTTCGGCCGACAGCATGTGCGGCTTTACGGCGGCCAGGTCGTCCAGGCTGGTCTTGTGCACGGCCAGCAGCGGCTGCTCGCCCAGGTAGCTGTCCACGGTGCCGTCCGGCAGCGCCAGGATCTCGGTGTCGACGAACTTCAGCGCCGCATCGATGCGCGCGATGGCGGCGGCCGCATTGGCGTGGTCCGCTTGCCGCGCCGCATCACCGCCATCTTCGGCGTTGCGCAGGAAGCTGAAGGCTTCGGCGCGGTGCAGGCGCGCGAGCAGGGCGTCACGCGCGTCCAGGCAGGCCAGCAGCACGTGCGAGCCCGTGCCCAGCTGGCCGCGGTGGCGCGTCACGGTGTCGAGCGAGCGCTCGATCGCGTCCAGCTCCGCCAGCCACGCTTCGCGCGTGGCAAACAGTTCGTCCAGGTTCCAGGTGGCTTCGCGCTCCACCTGGGCGCGGGTGAGGGGTTGGTTCATCCGCGGAGTATTCCCCGCACCCGCCCTGGCCGCTATCGGGGACTACTCGAACTTGGCGCCCGAGTCCTTCACCACCTTGGCCCAGCGCGCTTTCTCGGTCTTGATGAAGTTGCCGAAATCGGCCGACGAGCCCGGGCGGGTTTCGGCGCCCATCTTCAGCAGGCGCTCCTGCATGTCCGGCGTCGCCAGGATCTTGCTGACGGTCTGGTGCAGGGTGGCGACCACCGCCGGCGGCGTGCCGGCGGGCGCGGCGATGCCCTGGTAGGAGCCGGTCTCGAAGCCGGGCAGGTTGGCGGACTCGGCGACCGTGGGCACGTTGGGCGCGCCGGGGAAGCGCTTGGCGCTGGAGATGGCCAGCGCCTTCAGCTTGCCGCCTTCCACCATCGGCCAGGTGGCGACCATGCCGTTGAACAGCACGTCGGCCTGGCCGGCCACCACGTCGTTGATCGCCTGGGAGCCGCCCTTGTAGGGGATGTAGGTCCACTGGATGCCGCTGCGCAGCGCGAACTCGATGCCGGCCAGGTGGTTGGCGCCGCCGGTGCCGCTGATGGCGAAGTTCAGCGAGTTGGGCTTGGCCTTGGCCAGCGCGATCAGCTCCTTGGCATCCTTGGCCGGCAGGCCGGGGCGCGCGGCCAGCAGGTGCGGCGAGTAGGCCACCAGCAGCACGGGCGCGAAGTCCTTCACCGGGTCGAAAGGCAGCTGCGGGAACACGCTGGGCGCGATGGCTAGCGAGCCGATGTCCGTCAGCAGCAGGGTCAGGCCGTCCGGCGCCGACTTGGCGACGAAGTCCGAGCCCAGGTTGCCGGTGGCGCCGGCCTTGTTCTCCACCACCACGGTGGCGCCCAGCGCTTCGGCCATGCGCTGCGAGAGCAGGCGGGCGAGGATGTCGGAGGTGCCGCCCGCGGGGTTGGGCACGACGATCTTGATGCTCTTGCCGCCGAAGTACGGGTCGGCGGCGAAGGCGGACTGGGGCGCGGCGGCGGCCAGCGTGGCGACGGCAGCCGCGGCCAGCAGGGCGCGGCGGGACAAGGAATTCGGCACGGGGAAGTCTCCTGGGGATGGGGGCCGTCGAATGACAGCGTTGTCATGGTAACGTTGTCATCGCACCTGCGTCAAGGCCGTCTACCCCACTCCGTAGAATCCCCGGATGCTCCTCGTGAAACAAGAACTGCTGGCGGCGCTTGCCGCCGGCCTCGAACAGCTGTCGCCCGGTGCCGGCGACAAGGCGCTGTTCGAATCGCCCAAGGTGGCCGCGCACGGCGACCTGGCCTGCACCGCGGCCATGCAGCTGGCCAAGCCGCTGAAGAAGAACCCGCGCCAGGTGGCCGAGGCCCTGCGCGACAACCTGCTGGCCGCGCCCGCCTTCCAGAAGTGGGTGGATTCCGTCGACATCGCCGGACCGGGCTTCCTGAACATCAAGCTCAAGCCCGCGGCCAAGCAGCAGGTCGTGCGCGAGGTGCTGGGCACCGGCGCGCAGTTCGGCCGCCAGCCGGCCAACGGCAAGCACATGATGGTGGAGTTCGTGTCCGCCAATCCCACCGGTCCGCTGCACGTCGGCCACGGCCGCCAGGGCGCGCTGGGCGACGCCATCTCCAGCCTGTACGAGACCCAGGGCTGGGACGTGACGCGCGAGTTCTATTACAACGACGCCGGGGTGCAGATCGCCACGCTGGCCAACAGCGTGCAGCTGCGCGCCAAGGGCCTGAAGCCCGGCGACGCAGGCTGGCCCGAGGCCGCCTACAACGGCGACTACATCCAGGACATCGCCGACGACTTCAAGGCGAAGAAGACCGTCAAGTCCGACGACCGCGAGTTCACCGCCAGCGGCGACGTCGAGGACCTGGACGGCATCCGCCAGTTCGCCGTGGCCTACCTGCGCCACGAGCAGGACCTGGACCTGCAGGCTTTCGGCGTGCAGTTCCGCAACTACTACCTGGAGTCCAGCCTGTACACCAGCGGCAAGGTCGACGCGGTGGTGCAGAAGCTGCAGGCCAACGGGAAGACCTACGAGCAGGACGGCGCCCTGTGGCTGAAGACCACGGACTACGGCGACGACAAGGACCGCGTGATGCGCAAGTCCGACGGCTCGTACACCTACTTCGTGCCCGACGTCGCGTACCACATCACCAAATGGGAGCGCGGTTTCACCAAGGTGCTGAACGTGCAGGGCACCGACCACCACGGCACCATCGCGCGCGTGCGCGCCGGCCTGCAGGCGGCCGGCGTCGGCATTCCCCAGGGCTATCCGGATTACGTGCTGAACACGATGGTGCGCGTGATGCGCGGCGGCGAGGAGGTCAAGCTCTCCAAGCGCGCGGGCAGCTACGTCACGCTGCGCGACCTGATCGAGTGGACCAGCAAGGACGCGGTGCGCTTCTTCCTGCTTTCGCGCAAGGCCGACACCGAATACACCTTCGACGTCGACCTGGCGGTGGCGAAGAACAACGACAACCCGGTCTACTACGTGCAGTACGCCCACGCGCGCATCTGCTCCGTGCTGGCGGCCTGGGGCGGGGACGTGGCAACGCTGACCGACGCCGACCTGTCGGCGCTGGAGCACCCGGCCGCGTTGAACCTGATGCTGGTGCTGGCGCGTTACCCGCAGATGCTGGCGGACGCCGCGGCGGACTTCGCGCCGCACGACGTCACCTTCTACCTGCGCGAGCTGGCGGCGGCGTACCACTCCTACTACGACGCCGAGCGGATCCTGGTGGACGACGAGAACCTGAAGCGGGCGCGGCTGGCCCTGGTCGCCGCGGTCGCGCAGGTATTGCACAATGGGCTGGCAGTGCTGGGTGTGGACGCCCCGCAGAAAATGTGAGCGAGCGAACAAGCGTGAAACACACACAACGCGGCAACGTCATCGTCGGCATCATCATCGGCGTGGTGATCGGCCTGGCGGCAGCCCTGGCGGTGGCGGTCTACGTCACCAAGGTGCCGGTCCCCTTCCTGAACAAGGGCCCCAGCCGCTCCGCGGAGCAGGACGCGGCGGAGTCGCGCAAGAACCAGAACTGGGATCCCAACGCGCCCCTGTACGGCAAGAACCCGGCCAAGGCGCTGCCGCCCGCGCCGGGCATGCCGGCCGCATCGGCGCCGGCCAACGCCAAGGCGCCGGAAGCGGCAGCCTCCGGCGCGGCGAAGGACAAGGAAGAAAAGCCGGTCGCAGCCAAGGACAAGATCGAGGCGCCTGCCGTGACCGGCCGTCCGCCACCGGCCGACCCCCTGGGCGACCTCGCCACGGCGCGCGCCGCCGGCGGCAGCGACCCCTTCCTCTATTTCGTGCAGGCCGGCGCCTTCCGCACCCCCGAGGACGCCGAAGCCCAGCGCGCCAAGCTGTCGCTGATGGGCATCGAGGCCAAGGTGACCGAGCGCGAGCAGGCCGGACGCCAGGTCTATCGCGTGCGCGTCGGCCCCTTCGAGCGCAAGGAAGAAGCCGACAAGCAGAAGGACAAGCTGGATTCGGGCGGCTTCGAAACGGCCCTCGTGCGCGTCCAGCGGTAGCCATGCCCCGCCGGGCGGTGGAACCAACCGGGCGCCGCCCCGTCTGAGCTGAAGTTCTAGAAGAAAGACTGCAAATGAATCGTCGCGAGTTTTCGGCCGCAACGGCCGCGTCCCTGGGTGCCCTGGCGCTCGGCATGCCCGGCCTGGCGCTGGCGCAACAGAGGTTCGAAGCCGGCCGGGACTTCCGCGCGATCGACAAGCCGGTGCCGGTGGACACGCCCGCGCCGAAGATCGAGGTCGTCGAGTTCTTCTGGTACAGCTGCCCGCACTGCAACGCCTTCGAGCCCAAGCTGGTCGCCTGGAGCAAGAAGCTGCCGCCGGACGTCGTGCTCAAGCGCGTGCCGATCGCCTTCCGCGACGACTTCGTGCCGCAGCAGCGCCTGTACTACACGCTGGAAGCCATGGGCAAGCTGGACGAGCTGCACCAGAAGGTGTTCGACGCCGTGCACAGGGAGCGCAAGCCGACCAACCGCGAGGAGGCTATCCTGGAATTCGCGCAGGCCAACGGCCTGGACGTGGCCAAGTTCAAGGAGCTGTACAACTCCTTCTCCATCTCGGCCAAGGCCCGCCGCGCCACCCAGCTGCAGAACGCCTACCAGGTCGAAGGCGTGCCGGCCCTGGGCGTCGCGGGCAAGTACTACATCGACGGCGAAGTCTCCAAGGGCATGGACCGCGGCCTGCTGGTGGCCGACTACCTGATCGGCGAGGCGCGCAAGGCCAAGTAATACCGCACGGCGCCACAGGCCGTCAGCATTCGAAGCCCGCAGCCGCGGGCTTCTTCGTTTGGGCTCGCTACAATGCGCAGCAAGATTCGTGCCTTTATGAAAAACAAACAAGCCACCCCGCTGCACGCCCTCGCCATCGCCCTTACGCTCGCCCTGGCGGGCGGCGCCGCCCTCGCCGAGAAGGCGGACCGGGCGAAGCCCATGAACGTGGAGGCGGACTCGCTGAAGTACGACGACCTGAACCAGACCAGCGTCTTCACGGGGAAGGTGGTGGTCACCAAGGGCAGCATCGTCATCCGCGGGGCCAAGGTGGACGTGAAGCAGGATCCCGAGGGCTACCAGTTCGGCGTGGTCACGGCCGAGCCGGGCAAGCGCGCCTTCTTCCGCCAGAAGCGCGACAACGTCGACGAATACATCGAGGGCGAAGGCGACACCATCGAATACGACGGCAAGGCCGACCGCGTGAAGTTCATCGGCCGCGCCGAGATGCGGCGCCTGCGCGGCGCCGTCGTTGCCGACGAGACCTCCGGCGCGCTGATCACCTACGACAACACCACCGACCACTTCTCGGTGGACGGCAATCCCGGCAACGCGACGCCGGCCAACCCGGGCGGCCGCGTGCGCGCCACGCTGGCGCCGCGCAACCCGGGCGCGGCGCCGGCGCCCGCGCCTGCCGCCAGCGCGCCGCTGCGCTCGAGCACCACGCTGGGCGGGGAGAAGCGCTGATGGGCGACGCGGAAGCCGGGCTGCGCGAGGACGGGACGCGGACCGTGGTGAGCCGCCTGGAGGCGCGCCACCTGAAGAAGTCCTACGGCGGCCGCGACGTGGTGCAGGACGTCTCGCTGGCGGTGGACAAGGGTGAAGTCGTCGGCCTGCTGGGCCCGAACGGCGCCGGCAAGACCACGTCGTTCTACATGATCGTGGGCCTGGTGCGCGCCGACGGTGGCGAGATCACCATCGACGGCCACTCGGTGGAGCAGACCCCGATCCACCGGCGCTCGCGCCTGGGCCTGTCCTACCTGCCGCAGGAAGCGTCGATCTTCCGCAAGCTGAACGTCGAGGACAACGTGCGCGCCGTGCTGGAACTGCAGCGCGACGAGGACGGCCGTTCGCTGCCCAAGGCGGAGATCGAGCGCCGCCTCACCGGCCTGCTGCAGGACCTGCGCGTCGACCACCTGCGCGACTCGCCGGCGCTGGCGCTTTCCGGCGGCGAGCGGCGCCGCGTCGAAATCGCGCGCGCGCTGGCGACGCAACCGCGCTTCATCCTGCTGGACGAACCCTTCGCCGGCATCGACCCCATCGCGGTCATCGAGATCCAGCGCATCATCGGCTTCCTCAAGTCGCGCGGGATCGGCGTGCTGATCACCGACCACAACGTGCGCGAGACGCTGGGCATCTGCGACCACGCCTACATCATCAGCGAAGGCCGCGTGCTGGCGCAGGGCACGCCCGCCGAAATCGTGAACAACGCGGACGTCCGCCGGGTGTACCTCGGCGAGCACTTCCGAATGTGACCCCAGGCTTCTGAGCAGTACCCATGAAGCAAGGCCTTTCGCTCCGCGTCTCGCAGCATCTCGCGCTGACGCCCCAGCTGCAGCAGTCGATCCGCCTGCTGCAGCTGTCCACCCTGGAGCTGGGCCAGGAGATCCAGCAGATGCTGGACGAGAACCCCTTCCTCGAGCAGAACCTCGACGAAGGCCCGGAGGAGTTCGGCCCCAGCCACAGCGACACGCAGCCGGCGCGCGACGACCACGACAGCGACCCCGTCGCGCTGGCGGGCAACGGCCACGACACCACGGCCTCGACCCCCGCTGAGCAGGAACACGAGCACGCCGATGCCGGCGACAGCAGCGAACCCAACTGGGACGGCGACGGCAGCACCGAGACCGTGCCCGACGACGGCGAGTGGGGCGGCGAGGCGCCGGCGCGGCAGCGCAATTCGCAGGGCGACGACGACGAGGTCGACGCGACCGAATTGGCGCGCGGCAACGAGTCGCTGCAGTCCTGGCTGCACCGGCAGGCGCTGTCGCTGCGGCTGTCCGAGGAGGACCGGGCGGCGCTGCGCTTCCTGGTCGAATCGCTCAACGACGACGGCTATCTGGAGGACACGCTGGAAGCGCTCGCCGCGGGCCTAGCGGGCGACGACCTCGAGCAGCAGGAGGAGCTGGTGCACCGCTTCACGGTCGCCCTGGGCCTGCTGCAAAGCCTGGACCCGCCCGGTGTGGGCGCGCGATCGCTGGCCGAGTGCCTGATGCTGCAGCTGCGCACGCTGCAGCAGGACACCCCCGGCGACACCGTGTTCCCGGTCGCGATCCGCGTGTGCAACCAGCCGATCGACCTGCTGGCCAAGCGCGACGTGAAGCGCCTGGCGCAGCTGTGCGGCGAGAGCGAGTCGCAGGTGAAGTGCGCCATCACGCTGATCACGCGGCTGGAGCCCAAGCCGGGCCGCCGCTTCGTCGACGTGGAGCGCAACATCATCGTGCCCGACGTGCTGGTCACCAAGACCGGCCGCGGCGCGCGCGCGGGCTTCCGCGTGATGCTCAACCCGGACGTGATGCCGCGCCTGCGCGTGCACGACGTCTATGCCGGCGCGCTGAAGGCCCACCGCGGCGAAGGCCACGCGGCGCTGCAGCAGCGGCTGCAGGAAGCGCGCTGGTTCATCAAGAACATCCAGCAGCGCTTCGACACCATCCTGCGCGTGTCCAGCGCCATCGTCGAGCGGCAGCGCAACTTCTTCACCCACGGCGAGCTCGCCATGCGGCCGCTGGTGCTGCGCGAGATCGCCGACGAACTGGGCCTGCACGAGTCGACCATCTCGCGCGTGACCACGGCCAAGTACATGTCCACGCCCTTCGGCACCTTCGAGCTGAAGTACTTCTTCGGCTCGGCGCTGGGCACCGAAACCGGGGGCAACGCCTCCAGCACCGCGGTGCGCGCGCTGATCAAGCAGTTCGTGACCGCCGAGAACAACACCAAGCCCTTGTCGGACAGCCAGATCTCGGAGATGCTCAAGGAGCAGGGGATCGAGTGCGCGCGCCGAACGGTGGCGAAATACCGCGAGGCTTTGCGAATCGCCCCCGCGAACCTGCGTAAGGCCCTGTGAACACTGTCCACCTCTTCCTGCCCTGCGCGGGCGGCGTCGAAACCCTGCTGGCCGAGGAGGTCGCCCGCGTCGGCGGCGCCACGGTGCGCGACCTGCGCACCGCGCGCGGCGGCGTGCAGCTGCAAGGCGGCTGGGACGCCGTCATGCGCCTGAACCTGCAAAGCCGGCTCTCGCAGCGCGTGCTGGTGCAGCTGTCGCACGGGCCTTATCGCGGCGAGGACGACATCTACGCGGCGGCCGCGGCCGTGCCCTGGGAAGACTGGTTCACGCCGCGCGAGAGCTTCAAGATCGAGCTCACCTCGCACCAGAGCCCGCTGAAGAGCCTGAACTTCGCGGCGCTGCGCATCAAGGACGCGGTGGCCGACCGCTTCCGCGAACGCGGCGGCGTGCGGCCCGACGTGGACGTGCAGCGGCCGGCCGTGCGCGTGTTCGCGCACCTGGCAGCCGAGACGGTCACGCTCTACATCGACAGCTCGGGCGAGCCCCTCTTCAAGCGCGGCTGGCGCGAGGACAAGGGCGAGGCGCCGCTGAAGGAAACGCTGGCCGCCGCGATGATCGCGGCGAGCGGCTGGGACGCGCGCACGCCCTTGTACGACCCGTGCTGCGGCAGCGGCACCATCGCCATCGAGGCGGCGCAGATCGCCTGCAACATCGCGCCGGGCCTGCTGCGGCGCTTCGGCTTCGAGCGGCTGCGGCCGCACAAGGCGGGCGACTGGCAGGCGCTGAAGGCCGAAGCGCAGGCGGCGCGCCGCGCCCCCACGGCGCCCGTGTTCGGCAGCGACGTGGCTTTCCGCATGGTCGATTTCGCGCAGCGCAACGCGCAGCGGGCCGGCGTGGCGGACGCCATCGAGTTCCGCGGCGGTGACGCGCTGCAGCGCATGCCGCCCAGCGCGACGCCCGGCGTGATGCTGCTCAATCCGCCTTACGGCGAGCGGATCGAAGCCGGCGGCATTGCCGGCGCGGGCCGCGAGCACGCGCAGATGGAAGGCGCGGGCGACTTCTTCACCCAGCTGGCTTCGCACTGGAAGAAGAACTACGCCGGCTGGACGGCCTGGGTGCTGTCGCCCGACGCCAAGCTGCCCACGCGCATGCGCCTGAAGGAATCGCGCCGCGTCCCGATGTGGAACGGCCCCATCGAGTGCCGCCTGTTCCGCTTCGACATGGTGGCCGGCTCGGCCCGCAAGAGTGAAGCCGCTGGTTCTTGACACCAACGTCGTGCTGGACCTGCTGGTGTTCGGCGACGCCGCGGCGCAGCCGGTGAAGCAGGGCCTGGCGGACGGCGCCCTGCGCTGGCTGGCCACCGCCGCCATGCGCGAGGAGCTGGCGCGCGTGCTGGCCTATCCCAAGCTGGCGCCCCGCGTGGCCTACCACCGCGGCAGCGCCGACGCGGTGCTGGAAGATTTCGACAGGCACGTGGAACTGGTGGACGTTCCGGCCAAGGCCGGCGTCACTTGCGGCGACCCCGACGACCAGAAGTTCATCGACCTGGCGGTGGCGCATCGCTGTCCGCTGGTCAGCAAGGACTTCGAGGTGCTGCGCATGAAGAAGCGGCTGGCCCAGCTGGAAGTGGCGGCCGTGTCCTGCTGGGTCGGCTGACGCAACACCCGTTAGCGCCTGTATCCTACGCGCCCCGCCCTGCGGCGCTGACTCCGGCGCCGCACCGGCGCGCTACCTTGTGGCCATCGCAAGGAGGTCCACGATGGCCGACACCACTCTTCAAGAACAATCCGCAGTCAACGCTTCGCAATCCGCCACTCCCGCCGAGTGCGACGAGTGCATCGGCTCCGGCGGCTGGTTCCGCTACGACCCGTCGCTCGAGAATTCCCCGGGCCGGATGTACCTCTCCTGCGTCCAGTGCCGCGGGAGCGGCCGGACGGCTGCGGCAGGCGGCTGACGCCTACGCCAGGCGTCGCTTGCGGCACTTCGCGCTGCCGCCGGACGCCGACACGACGAAGAAGGCGCGCATGGGATGCTTGACCGCATCGAGACAAGACAACGAGAACACCGCCATGAACGCCGAATCGGAGGAAGACCGCAACATCCGCCTGGTGCGCAACCTGCTGGCGCTGCGCACCGTGCTCTGCATGGACCAGATGCAGACCGGCAAGTGGGGGGACCGCATCGAGGAGATCGACCAGGAGCTGGCGACGCTGGGCCACGACATGAAGTCGACGGCCGCCTGCGCCACCGAGAACCTGCGCCGCACCTTCCTGCTGCCGCGCCTGGTCAGCCGAAGAAGCCGCGCAGCGCATCCGCGACCGGCGCGGGCAGTTCCTCAGGAATGAAGTGACCCGCGGGCAGCGCGCTGCCCGTCACCTTGCCGGCGCACTGCGCCCGCCACAGTTCCAGCGGCTGGAACTTCTTGCCGACCAGGCCTTTCTCTCCCCACAGCACCAGCGTGTCGCACGCTATCTTCGCGCCCTGCGCGCGGCTCGTCCGGTCGTGTTCCAGGTCGATGCCGGCGCTGGCCCGGTAGTCCTCGCAGGCCGCGTGGATCGACTCGGCGCGGCAGAAGCAGCGTTCGTATTCGCCCAGTGCCTCGGGTTCCAGATGCGCGATGCCGCCCGCGCCCCAGCCGCCGAGCTTGGCAAGCAGGTACATGCGGGCGTCGCCGCCGATCATGCGTTCGGGCAGCGGCGCCGGCTGGATCAGGTGGAACCAGTGGTAGTAGGCCTTCGCAAAGGCCATGTCCGTCGCCTCGTACATGTCCAGCGTGGGCGCGATGTCGATCAGGGCCAGCTTCCAGACCCGGTCCGGGTGATCCAGCGCCAGCCGGTGCGCCACGCGCGCGCCTCGGTCATGGCCGCACAGGTGGAACTGCGGCTTGTTCAGGCCCGCCATCAGCGCGATGACGTCCTGCGCCATCGCGCGCTTGCTGTAGTTGCCGTGGTTGGGGTCGCCGGCCGGCTTGGGCGCATCGCCGTAGCCGCGCAGGTCGGGCAGCACCAGGAAGTAATCGTCGCGCAGCTGCTGGGCCACGCGGTGCCACATCACGTGGGTCTGCGGAAAGCCGTGCAGCAGGACCAGGGCGGGCTTGCTGCGCTTGCCGCCGGTGCGGGCGTGGACCCATCCGCCCGGGATGGGATAGGTGGTTTCCTCGAATCCCTGGAACCATGGCATGGCGGCACCTCACCTCATGAGGTGCCATTCTTGCCCTGGCCCAGCAGTTCCAGCAACCTTCTTAAGGCGTGGTCCACGGTGGCACTGCGCACTGCTGCACGGTCGCCGGGGAAACGGCGGGTCTCGCTGGAAAGCTGGCCGTCGACCTGGAAGCCGAACCAGACCGTGCCCACCGGCTTTTCCGCGCTACCGCCCGTGGGGCCGGCGACACCGGTCACGGCCACGCTGACCCGGGCCTTCGAATGGCGGATGGCGCCGAAGGCCATCGCGCGCGCCACCACTTCACTCACCGCGCCGTGCTGCGCGATCAGGTCCGCGTCGACGCCGAGCAGCTCGGTCTTGGCTTCGTTGGAATAGGTGACGAATCCGCGCTCGAACCAGTTGCTGGAGCCGCTGAGTTCGGTGCAGGCGGCCGCGATCAGGCCGCCGGTGCAGCTTTCGGCGGTGGCCAGCATCCAGCCACGTTCCAGCAGCTTGGCGGCCAGCTGCTCGCACAGGGAAGTGTTCACCACAGGCGTCTCCAGGCGGCGATGACCAGCAGCGTGCAGAAGGCCGCCACCAGGTCGTCGATCATGATGCCGAATCCGCCGCGCCAGCCCATGCCCTTGAAGTTGCGGTCGGCCCAGGCAACCGGGCCGGGCTTGACGGCGTCGAAGAAGCGGAAGAGGCCGAAGGCGGCGAGCTGGCCGATCCAGCCGGCCGGCATCACCAGCCACAGCACCAGCCAGAAGGCCGCGACCTCGTCCCAGACGACGCTGGACGGGTCGGCCACGCCCATGTTGCGCGCGGTGACGGTGCAGGCCCACCAGCCGAGCGGCCAGGAGGCGGCAACCACGAAGGCCAGCGCCAGGGGCGGCAGCCACAGTTGCAGCACCAGCCATGCCAGCCACGCCCACAGCGTGCCGATGGTGCCGGGCGCCAGCGGGGCCAGGCCGCTGCCGAAGCCGAGCGCGACCCAGTGGGCCGGATGCGCGTTGAGGAAGCGGAAGCCGGGACGCGCGACGCTCATGTGCAGCGCCCGTTGCGGCGGCGGAAGTGACGCGGCTCCATGGCGTCGCTGTTGGCCCAGAGGCCGCGGCGGGCTTCGCGCGCCTGCGCCTCCAGCGCCGCGTAAGGACCGTGCTTGCCCTTGAAGGTGCCGGACCAGGCGTGGCCCTCGCGCACCAACCAGGCGCCGACGTCGCGGCCCTTGTGCTTGATCTGCGCCAGCGTGCGCTGGTAGTCGTCCGTGCCGCGCGTGCGCACGGTCACCGTCTGGTGCAGCACCAGCGCGGAAAGCGCGCGCTTGGCCTGCGGCCCGAAGGGCTGGCAGTTCTCCGGCGCGTCGAGGTCGACCAGCCGGATCTCCACCGCCTCGCCGCGGCCGCCCGGCTTGACCCACAGCGTGTCGCCGTCGGTGACGTGGCTGACGACGCCGCGGAAGGTGGCGGCCTGCAGGTGGCCGAAGCCTGCCAACGCGGCCAGCAGGAGCACGAAGCGGAGCAGGCGCATGTCAGGCGAAGTGGTCGAAGCTGGCCGCGCGCACGTCCACCGGGCGGCCTTGCGCGTCGACGACCCGCAGGCCGGGCGCGGCTTCGATGCGGCCGATGCGGCTGACCGGCGTGTTGGCGTGGCGGCCGGCGGCTTCGACCTCGGCACGCCGCGCGGCAGGCGCGGTGAAGGCGAGTTCGTAGTCGTCGCCGGCGTTCAGCACCAGGTCCAATGCGTGGGTGGTCGGCAGCCGCTCGGCTTCCAGCGTCGCGCCGACGCCGGAACGCGCGAGGATGTGGCCGAGGTCGCCGGCCAGGCCGTCGCTCAGGTCGATGGCCGCGGTGGCGAGGCCGCGCAAGGCCAGGCCGAGGGCGACGCGTGGCGTCGGCTGTTCCAGCCGCAAGCGCGCGGCATCGAAGATGTCCTGCGGCAAGGAGACGGTGCCGCGAAACGCTTCGAGCGCCAGCCGCGCATCGCCCAGTGTTCCGCTGACCCAGACGTCGTCGCCGGACCGGGCGCCGGAGCGCAACAAGGCCTGCCCGGTCGGCACTTCGCCGAACACGGTGATGTTGATGGCCAGTGGTCCGCGCGTCGTGTCGCCGCCGACCAGTTCGCAGTCGTGGGCATCGGCCAGCGCGAACAGGCCCTCGGCAAACGCCGCCAGCCAAGGCTCGTCGACGCGCGGCAGGGCCAGCGCCAGGGTGAAGGCGAGCGGGCTGGCGCCGCAGGCGGCCAGGTCGCTCAGGTTCACGGCCAGCGCCTTGTGGCCGAGGCGGCGCGGGTCCACCGTCGACAGGAAATGGCGGCCTTCCAGCAGCAGGTCGGTCGACACCGCCAGCTGCATGCCCGGCTGCGGCTGCAGCAAGGCGCAGTCGTCGCCCACGCCCAGCGGGCTGCGCCGCGCCGGCCGCGTGAAGTAGCGTGCAATGAGGTCGAACTCGCCCATCGGCCTGAGCTTACCCGCGCCCGCGGAAACGCTCCGCCGCCTGCCGGACCATCTCCGCCAGCAGCTGCTCGCGCGCGTTGGTCTCGCGCAGCCAGCGCGAATCGTTGCGGGCCACCTCGGCCGAGCGGCGCAGCATGTCGATCGAGCCGGCGGCGCCGAGCGCCTGCGCGTGCGGCGCGATCTGCTCCAGCGTCAGCGCGATGTGTTCGCGCAGCGGCAGGTGCTCGCCGGTGGCAGGCTCCACGTACACCGCTTCCAGCCCGAAGCGGCAGGCCTGGAAGCGGTTGTAGGTGTAGACCATGTAGTCGTCTTCCTGCGGCACGAAGGGCTGGTCGTTCAGGAACCAGGAAGCCAGCGACTGCACGAAGCCGGACAGCGCCGCCGCGCGTTCCACCGTCAGGGGCGTGTCGAAGACGCGGATCTCGATGGTGCCGTACTCCGGCTTGGGCCGGATGTCCCAGTAGAAGTCCTTCATGCTCTTGACCACGCCGGTGCGCGTGCTCTTGGCAAACCACTTCGCGAATTCTTCCCAGTGCAGCGTGAAGGGCGCGCGCCCGGACATCGGGAAGGCGAACACCGAATTCAGCCGCGCCGAATCGAACTGCGTGTCCTGCCCCTGCACGAAGGGCGAGCTGGCCGACAGCGCGATGAAGTGCGGGATGTAGCGCGACATCCGGTGCAGCATCAGCAGGGCGCTGTCGGCGTCGGGGCAGCCGACGTGCACGTGCTGGCCGAAGATGGTGAACTGCTTGGACAGGTAGCCATACAGCTCCGACAGCTGGCGGAAGCGCGGCCGGTCGTAGATGCGCTGCTCGTGCCACTGCTGGAAAGGGTGCGTGCCGCCGCCCACGCAGGCGATGTTCAGCTTGTCGGCGCAGCGCACCAGCGCGTCGCGGATCTGGGCGAGCTGGCCCAGCACCTCGTTGCTGGAATGGCAGACGCCGGTGGAGATCTCGATCATGCTCGAGGTCATCTCCGGCACCACCGATCCCGGCAGCGGGATCTTCGCCATCAGCCGCAGCATCTCGTCGGAATAGGGCGCCAGGTCGTAGTCGTGGGTGTTCACCAGCTGCAGCTCGAGCTCGACGCCCAGCGACAGCGCGGCCGACTGCTGGAACGGTTCCAGCTGCGGCGGCGGCTCGGGCGGCTGCGATTGCTGCAGCAGCACCGGTTCCACGCGTTCATCCACGCTGCTCTCCCGGCTGCCAGTTCGGCTGCGGCGTGGCCACGGGCTGGTGGCTTTCGCCGCTGCGGTGGATGGCGATGGTGGCGATCACGGCGCCCAGGATCTCCATCAGCAGGATGGCGGGCAGCGCGATGCTGGCCACGCGCGGCCCCAGCGTGATGGAGGCGGTGACGTACTGCGACACCAGCAGCAGCGCGATCGAGGACATGGGCGCCATCGCGCAGCCGGTCCAGAGGGCCTGGCGCCAGGTGGTGCCGCTGCCGAAGTTGGCCAGCGAGATGCCGGCGATCTTGGCCAGGCCGCGGGCGATCACCAGCGCAGCCACCAGCCAGGTGACGGCCGGATTCCAGTCGGCCTTGGCCGCCACCACCGAGACCAGCACGAACATCAGCATGGTCAGCAGCGAGGCCGCGGTGCCGAGCTGGCGCGACCAGGCCCAGGGGCGGGGCTGCAGCTGCTTGAGCAGCACGCCGGCCAGCAGCGCTGCGAGCGGCGCGGAGCCGCCGAAATGCGCGGCCAGCGCGGTGCCGGCGGCGATCAGCGTGATGAACAGGATCGAGGTGTTCTCGCTGGTCGGGCTCATGACGCGCAAGGCCGAGCGCAGGGCCAGCGCCAGCACGGCGCCGACCACGATCGAGATGCCGAGCACCACGAACACCGGATAGAGCGTGGCCTGGAGTTCGCCCTCGACGCCGCGATGCAGCAAGCCCACGCGCGCGCTGACCAGCGTCATCGCGTAGAAGGTGCTCAGCGTCGACAACACCATGGCGCGCTCGGTCACCGGGCCGGCGCCGCGCGTGTCCATGATCACGCGGCTCAGCACCGCCGGCGAGGCCGCCATCGCGATCAGCGCCACCGCTTCGGCGACGTTGGCGCGCACGTCGAGCCAGCGCAGCACGTAGTACACCGCCAGCGCCGTGAACACCGACTCGAGCAGGCTTTGCAGCAGCACCATCGGGTTGTGGCGGAACCAGCGCAGCGCGATGCGGCCGCCGGATTCGAAGAGGACCACCGACACGCCCAGTTCCAGCAGGAACAGCGCGACGCCCTGCAAGGGCCAGACCGCGCCGGAAAAGCCGGCCAGGCCGGCCAGCGTGCCGACGATGGAATAACCCACCACCTTGGGCAGGCCGGTGTGGCGCTGCAGCAGGTGGCCCGCGGCGGCGGCCACCGCCAGCAGCAGCGACCACTGCACGGTGGGCAGCCCGGCCGAGGGGCGTACCCACTCGGCCCAGATGGCCATCACTTCATCCATGGGGCCTTCCCCCGCTCAATGCAGGACGCGGCGGCTGCCGTCGTCGAGAACGAACAGCGGGATCTCGACCTCGAAGCGCTCGCCGTCCTCGGCCACGCAGAAATAGCTGCCCTGCATGGTGCCGCTGGGCGTGCGCAGGCGGCAGCCGCTCGAGTATTCGAAGGACTCGCCCGGCTTCAGCAGGGGCTGCTGGCCGATGACGCCGAGGCCCTTGACCTCCTCGATCTCGCCGAGTTCGTTGGTGATGATCCAGTGCCGCGAAATCAGCTGGGCGGGCACGTCGCCGGAATTGGAGATGGTGATCGTGTATGCGAAGGTGTACAGGCCCTGCGCCGGCGCCGATTGCTCGGGCAGGTACTGGGGCTGGACTTCGACGCGGAGCGCGTACTTGGCCATGGGGCAATGCTACTACCCCGCGCCTGCGCGACAATCCGGGCATGAGCACGCGCCCGACCTACCGCATCGCCCCGTCCATCCTCTCGGCCGACTTCGCGCGGCTGGGCGAGGAAGTCCGCAACGTGATCGCGGCGGGCGCCGACTGGATCCACTTCGACGTGATGGACAACCATTACGTGCCGAACCTGACCTTCGGCCCGATGATCTGCTCGGCGCTCAAGCCCCACGCGAAAACCCCGAGCGGCCAGGCCGTGCCGATCGACGTGCACCTGATGGTGCAGCCGGTCGACGCCCTGGCGCAGGCCTTTGCCGAAGCCGGCGCCGACTACATCAGCTTCCATCCCGACGCGTCCTCGCACGTGCACCGAAGCGTGCAGGCGATCAAGTCCAAGGGCGTGAAGGCGGGCCTCACCTTCAACCCGGCGCAGCCGCTCGACGTGCTGGACTGGGTGATCGAGGACATCGACCTGATCCTGATCATGAGCGTGAACCCGGGCTTCGGCGGCCAGGGCTTCATCGACTCGGCGCTGCGCAAGATCGAGGCGGCGCGCAAGCGCATCGATGCGAGCGGCCGCGACATCCGGCTGGAAGTGGATGGCGGCATCAAGGGCGACAACATCGCCCGCGTGGCGGCGGCCGGCGCCGACACCTTCGTGGCGGGCAGCGCGATCTTCGGCAAGCCGGATTACAAGGGCGTGATCGACGGGATGCGCGCGGCGCTGAAGTAGCGCGCGCTACTTCTTCTCGTGGCCGACCACGCGGTCGTAGGCCGCGTCCGTTTCCTGGTGCTTGCTGGTGTCTTGGTGGCCCTGCTTCAGGTCGTCCAGCGCGGCCTTGCCTACCGAGCGCTGGCTCGCCTCCTCGCGCGACTGGCTGTCGGCGGACTCGTCGTGCTCGTTGGGCGTGCGCGGGCGGATGGCCTGGCGCTCGCCTTGCGCCGAGGCGGTGTCGTTGCGCGCGGGCCGGGCGCCGTCGGGGCTGCGGTTGTCGGTGGTCTGGGTCATGCTTCATCCTCGCCCATCCATCGCTGAGCGGCAGTAGGACTGGGGCCCCGCGCCGTCCGCCGAACCCGCGTGCGCGGGTCGGACATCTCCTACAGGGCATGGCGGTTTGCACCCACAAATGCGCCCGCTGCAGGGCTACGGTTGCTGCGGATGAGGCGCGCTCCAATGCGGGACCCGAGTCGAAGCCGAAGGAGAAGCGGATGGAAATCGCCCCTGTTGTTCCGGAGTGGTTGACGTGGCTTGTCGCCGCCGGCGTTGCCGCGCTCGCGCTGACCGCCCTGGCCCGCGGCCTCGACGCCGTGCTCGACCTCGGCTGACCGCACGGCGGCAGCTTCCCCCTTCCCCGTTCCCGCGCCCCGGCGCCCCCCACTTTCCCCTGGAGTACTCCCCCATGGCCTCGTCCCGCACGGAGGGCGCACGCAAATCCAAGGCTGGTGACGCCGTCAGCAGCCGCCAGAAGCAACTGGAAGCCTCCACACAGGGTCTCGAGAACCTGCTCACCACCAACCAGGGCGTGGTGCTGCCCGACAACCACAACTCGCTCAAGGCCGGCGTGCGCGGCCCCAGCCTGCTGGAAGACTTCATCCTGCGGGAGAAGATCACCCACTTCGACCACGAGCGCATTCCCGAGCGCGTGGTGCATGCGCGCGGCGCGGCGGCGCACGGCTACTTCGAGCTGACGCGTCCGCTGGTGGAGTACACCAAGGCCGACTTCCTGCAGGAAGTGGGCAGCCGCACGCCGGTGTTCGTGCGCTTCTCCACCGTGGTGGGTTCGCGTGGCAGCGCCGACACCGTGCGCGACGTGCGCGGCTTCGCCGTCAAGTTCTACACGCGCGAAGGCAACTACGACCTGGTGGGCAACAACATCCCGGTGTTCTTCATCCAGGACGCGATGAAGTTTCCCGACCTGGTGCATGCCATCAAGCCGGAGCCGCACAACGAGATGCCGCAGGCCTCCAGCGCGCACGACACCTTCTGGGATTTCATCGCGCTGATGCCCGAGAGCTCGCACATGCTGATGTGGCTGATGTCGGACCGGGCCATTCCGCGCAGCTACCGGATGATGGAAGGCTTCGGCGTCCACACCTTCCGCTTCATCAACGCGCGCGGCGTCGCGCACTTCGTCAAGTTCCACTGGAAGCCCAAGCTGGGCAAGCACGCGCTGGCCTGGGACGAAGCGCAGAAGATCGCCGGCAAGGACCCGGACTACCACCGCAAGGACCTGTGGGAGGCCATCGAGCGTGGCGACTTCCCCGAGTGGGAACTGGGCGTGCAGCTGATGGACGCGGACCGCGCCGCCAAGCTGGGCTTCGACCTGCTCGACCCGACCAAGCTGGTGCCGGAAGAGATCGTGCCGATCACGCCGGTGGGGCGGCTGGTCCTCAATCGCAATCCGGACAATTTCTTCTCCGAAGTGGAGCAGGTGGCTTTCCATCCCGGCCACGTGGTGCCCGGCATCGACTTCACCAACGACCCGCTGCTGCAAGGCCGCCTGTTCTCGTACACGGACACGCAGCTGTCGCGGCTGGGCGGACCGAACTTCCACGAACTGCCGATCAACCGCGGCGCCTGCCCCTTCCACAACTTCCAGCGCGACGGCATGCATCGCATGCTGATCAACAAGTCGCGCGTGTCGTACGAGCCGAACACGCTGGGCAACGGCTCCGAGTTCCGCGTCGACGGCGGCGAAGGCGGCTTCCAGAGCTTTGCCGAAGAGATGGAGTCGCCGAAGGTGCGGCGCCGCAGCCCGACCTTCGACGACCACTTCAGCCAGGCCACGCTGTTCTGGAACAGCCAGAGCGCGGCCGAGAAGGAGCACATCATCGCGGCCTTCCAGTTCGAGCTGTCGAAGGTGGAGATTCCGGCGATCCGCCAGCGCATCGTCGACAACCTCGCGCACGTGGATGCGCGGCTGGCGCGCAAGGTGGCCGAGCCGCTGGGCATCGCGCCGCCGGATGCCAGGGCGGCCGCAGGCCGTCCCGGGTTTCGCGAACAGCGCGCCAAGGCGCTGCTGGAAGCGGCGCCCTCGCTGTCGATGGAAACGAACGGCAACACCATCCTCACGCGCAAGGTCGCGGTGCTGGTGGGCGCCGGCGCCGAACTGGGCGCGTACAAGGTGATCCAGCAGGCGCTGATCGATGCCGGCGCGACCTGCAAGGTGGTGGCACCGCACCTGGGCACGGTGTCTTCCTCGTCGGGCCAGCAGGTGCCGGTGGACTACACCTTCCAGAACATGCCTTCGGTGATGTTCGATGCGGTGCTGGTGCCGGGCGGGGCCGCGGCGGCGGAAGCGCTGGCGAAGAACGGCGACGCGGTGCACTTCGTGCTGGAAGCGTTCAAGCACTGCAAGGCGCTGTGCCTGATCGGCGAGTCGCAGCGCCTGCTGCAGCTGGCCGGCATCCCGGAAGACGCGCCGCCGCCGGCGGGCGTGGTGCTCGCGACCAACGAGCCGACCACGCGCCTGCAGACGGCTCAGGATTTCATTGCCGCGATCGCCAGGCATCGCCACTGGAGCCGCGCCATGCTGGAGCAGGTGCCGGCCTAGCCGCAGCGCAACGGAAGTCCTCTCCTACAGAGCATTCACGCCGCAGACTACTGTGTCCGTCGCCGTCCGACGGCTCAATGGGCCATCGACCGGCAGGACCGGTGACGTCTTGGGAGATGCGATGGCAACGAGCAGCGAGGACAAACAGCCAGGCGGCGACGCACCCGTGCGCTCGATCGGCCGCGGCTTCGCCTCGATGGACCCCGAGCGCCAGCGCGAGATCGCCAGCCATGGCGGCCGCGCGGCGCACCAGCGGGGCACGGCCCACGAGTTCACGGCCGAGGAAGCGCGCCAGGCCGGCAGCAAGGGCGGCAAGGTGGCGCACCAGCGCGGCACCGCGCATGAATTCGATTCCGACGAGGCGCGGGCGGCCGGCCGCAAGGGCGGCGAGGTCTCGGGTGCGAATCGCGGGGCGCATGCGTTGGGAGAGACGGGCGCGGCGCCCGTCACCAGTCAGGAGGAAGAGAGCGGCCGCTAGGAACCGGCCGTGCCTCCCGGGGCCAGGGCGTGCGCGCCCTGGCCTTTTTTCATGGGGCGCCGCCGTTATGCTCGCCGCATGCAAGCCGCGATCATCGACCTCGACGGAACCCTGGTGGACACGCTCGGCGACTTCAGCGCCGCGCTCGACGCGATGCTGGCGCAGCTGGGAAGGCCGCCGGTGCCGGTGGCCGTGGTGGAAGGCTTCATCGGCAAGGGCTCGGAACACCTGATCCAGTCCACGCTGGCGCACGTCGGCGCGCCGGCGGCGCTGTACGAAGAAGCCTGGGAGATCTACCAGCGCGTCTATCGCGGGCTGAACGGCCAGCGCTCCCAGGTCTATCCCGGCGTGCCCGAAGGCATCGCGCGCTTGCGCGCCGCCGGCCTGCGCCTGGCCTGCCTGACCAACAAGCCCACCGAATTCGCGCGCGAGCTGCTGCGGGTGAAGGGACTGGGGGCGGAGTTCGAGGTGGTGTTCGGCGGCGATGCCTTCGCGCGCAAGAAGCCCGACCCGCTGCCGCTGGTGAAGACCTGCGAGGCGCTGGGCACCTCGCCTTCATGCACCTTGATGATCGGCGACTCGAGCAACGACGCCGCCGCGGCGCGGGCCGCAGGGTGTCCGGTGGTGCTGGTGACCTATGGGTACAACCATGGCGAGCCGGTCCGCGGTGTGGATGCGGATGGCTACGTCGACTCGCTCGTGGAAGTGGCAGAGATGGTGGGGTCGCTGGCGCGAACCCACCCTGCGAAGGCCAAGTAACTCAGGCCTGCTTGCCCAGCAGCGATTCCTTCAACTTCCAGTCCGCGGGCGCCGGACCCAGCCAGATGCGCAGCAGCGCATTGAAGAACTCCGGCTCCTTGAAGGGCTCGCCCTGCGGCACGCCCTTGAGCATCACCACCGCGCCCGTGCCCGGCACCCAGTCGAGCGAGAAGGTGTCGCCGCTGTTGAGCCGCTTGTGCTCGCTGAAGATCTGGCTCATGCGCATCAAGCCGGGAATCAGCTTGGAGAACGAGGCCTTGTCGAGGTTGTCCTCCACGCCGCGGATGAACAGCTTGGACAGTTCGCCCGTGTCGATGTCGCGCAGCATGGTGACGGAAATGCGCTTGGCGCCGGGCGTGGCGAACACGTCTTCCGGCGTGTTCGACTTCTTGGTGACGTAGAGGCCCGCCGCGTAGACCTTGAACGGTCCCTTGTAGCGGATGCCCGCGCCATTGAGCTGCAGCTTGGCGCCGCGGATCTCGGAGACTTCCTCGTATTTCACGCCGGCGAGGGTGACGTCGGCATGGGCTGCGCCGGCGGTGGCCAGCAGGCAGGCGAGGAACCAGTGTTTTGCACGCATCGCAGGAGCTCCTGGGGAAAAGAACGATCGTTCTAATTTACAAATTGTCGCAAATACCGCCGGTCCAGCGCAACAGGGTTTGTTGGTATGCCGAAGTACCAGGATTGGTCTTGACCAGTCCAGCCGGAACTGTCTGCTAGACTGGCCGCGCTTTATGTTCATCCACCGCACGACGATCACAGGTTGCAGCGACCGGGGAGCCTGGCCCTGGCGCAAGCCTGTCCAAGTGCGCACCTGACCGCACGGGGCAGCCCGTGCCCCGCGCCTCGGCCTGCCGAGGCATTCCCGGATCCCGCGGCCTGAGACAGCGCCGCCGAGCTTGTGGAGGCTCACCCCTTGATCACCGAACTCGAATTCAAAAGCCTTGCCCAGCAGGGCTACAACCGCATTCCGCTCATCGCGGAAGCCTTCGCGGACCTTGAAACCCCCTTATCGCTCTACCTGAAGCTGGCCCATGCCAAGGGTGGCGGCAAGCTCAGCTTCCTGCTGGAGTCCGTGGTGGGCGGCGAACGCTTCGGCCGCTACAGCTTCATCGGCCTGCCGGCGCGCACCTTCCTGCGTTCCAGCGGCTTCGGCGCGGATGCGAAGACCGAAGTCGTCACCGACGGCCAGGTCGTGGAGACGGCCGGCGGCAACCCGCTGGACTTCATCGAGGCCTACCAGAAGCGCTTCAAAGTCGCCCTGCGCCCGGGCCTGCCGCGCTTCTGCGGCGGCCTGGCGGGCTACTTCGGCTACGACACGGTGCGCCACATCGAGAAGAAGCTGGAGAAGTCCTGCCCGCCCGACACGCTGGGCTGCCCGGACATCCTGCTGCTGCAATGCGAGGAGCTGGCGGTCATAGACAACCTCTCGGGCAAGCTGTACCTGATCGTCTATGCCGACCCCGGCAAGCCGGAGGCCTTCGCCAACGGCAAGAAGCGCCTGCGCGAGCTGAAGGAGCAGTTGAAGTACTCGGTGAGCGCCCCGGTGGTGAAGCAGACCGAGACCTTCCCGGCGGAACGCGAATTCGCCAAGGCGGACTACCTGGCGGCGGTGGAAAAGGCCAAGGAGCTGATCGCCGCCGGCGACTTCATGCAGGTGCAGGTGGGCCAGCGCATCAAGAAGCGCTACACCGAGTCGCCGCTGTCGCTGTACCGGGCGCTGCGTTCGCTGAACCCCAGCCCCTACATGTACTTCTACAACTTCAGCGGCGCGGCCGGCAGCGACTTCCACGTGGTCGGTGCGTCGCCGGAGATCCTGGTGCGGCAGGAGCAGACGCCCGAGGGCCAGAAGGTCACGATCCGTCCGCTGGCCGGCACCCGTCCGCGCGGCGCCAGCCCGGACATCGACAAGGCCGTGGAGCAGGAGCTGATCGCCGACCCGAAGGAAAGGGCCGAACACGTGATGCTGATCGACCTGGCCCGCAACGACATCGGCCGCATCGCCAAGACCGGCACGGTGAAGGTGTCCGAAGCCTTCGCGGTGGAGCGCTACAGCCACGTGATGCACATCGTGAGCAACGTCGAAGGCATCCTGAAGGACGGCATGAGCAACATGGACGTGCTCAAGGCGACCTTCCCCGCGGGCACGCTGAGCGGCGCGCCCAAGGTGCATGCGATGGAGCTGATCGACCAGCTGGAGCCGAACAAGCGCGGCCTGTACGGCGGGGCTTGCGGCTATCTCAGTTATGCCGGCGACATGGACGTCGCCATCGCGATCCGCACCGGCATCGTCAAGGACGGCAACCTCTACGTGCAGGCAGCGGCGGGCGTCGTCGCCGACTCGGTGCCGGAACTGGAATGGAAAGAGACCGAGGCCAAGGCGCGTGCACTGCTGCGGGCAAGCGAGCTGGTCGAGGAGGGGCTCGAATGAAGCCCGCCGACGACTTTTCGCACGAGATCATCGGCGCCGCCGTCGAGGTGCAGCGCGTCCTGGGCACCGGCCTGCCCGAGGCCGCCTATGCCGCGGCCCTGGCCATCGAGCTGGGCGAGCGCGAGATCGGCTTCACGCAGGACGTGTCGCTGAGCGCCGAATACAAGGGCAAGCCGCTGGGCGCGGTGCAGCGTGCCGACTTCATCGTGGAGCATGCGGTGCTGGTGCAGGTGAAGGCCGCCGATTCCACCAGCGAGCAGCACCGCGCCGAAGCCCTCGCCGCCCTGCGCCTGTCGGGCCTGAGCCTGGGCCTGCTGATCAACTTCAACGTGTTTCCCGTGGTCAAGGGCGTGCACCGCCTGATGCACAAAGCGAGGGTCGAGGCATGAAGCTCCTGATGGTCGACAACTACGACAGCTTCACCTACAACCTGGTCCAGTACTTCGGTGAGCTGGGCGCGGAGGTGGAAGTGTTTCGCAACGACGAGATCACGGTGGCACAGATCGCCGCACGCAAGCCGGATCGGCTCGTGATCTCGCCCGGCCCGTGCTCGCCCGCGGAGGCTGGCATTTCGGTCGAGGCGATCCGGCACTTCGCCGGCAAGCTGCCGATCCTCGGCGTCTGCCTCGGGCACCAGTCGATCGGCGCGGCCTTGGGCGGCAGGATCATTCGCGCGCAGCAACTGATGCACGGCAAGACCTCGGACATCACGACGACGCGCGAAGGCGTGTTCGCCGGCCTGCCGGAGAAGTTCACCGTCAACCGCTACCACTCGCTGGCGATCGAACGGGAAAGCTGTCCGAAGGAATTGAAGGTCACGGCCTGGACCGACGACGGCGAGATCATGGGCGTGAAGCACAAGGAACTCGCCATCGAGGGCGTGCAGTTCCATCCGGAATCGATCCTGACGGAACACGGCCACGCGATGCTGAAGAACTTCCTGGAGCAGAAAGCATGAAGCCCGTCGACCTGCGCAGCGACACCGTCACCCAGCCGACCGCCGGCATGCGCGCGGCAATGGCCGCGGCGCCCCTGGGCGACGACGTGTTCGGCGACGACCCCAGCGTCAACGCGCTGCAGGAGAAGATCGCCGGGATGCTCGGTTTCGAGGCGGCGCTGTTCGTGCCGACCGGAACGCAAAGCAACCTGTGCGGCGTGCTGGCGCACTGCCAGCGCGGCGACGAGTACATCGTCGGCCAGATGCAGCACTGCTACCGCTGGGAAGGCGGCGGCGCGGCGGTGTTCGGCAGCGTGCAGCCGCAGCCCCTGGAGCACCAGGCCGACGGCACGCTGGCGCTGAAGGACATCGAGGCCGCCATCAAGCCGGACGATCCGCACTTCGCGCGCACGCGGCTGCTGGCGCTGGAGAACACGCTGGGCGGCGCGGTGCTGCCGCAGGCCTATCTCGAGCAGGCGACGGCGCTGGCCCGGTCCAAGGGCCTGGCCACGCATCTCGATGGCGCGCGCCTGTTCAATGCGGCCGTGGCGCAAGCCGCCGGCGGCGATGCGCGCAGCGAAGCGCGCCGCATTGCGCGCAACTTCGACAGCGTGTCGGTCTGTTTCAGCAAGGGACTGGGCGCGCCCGTCGGTTCGGCGCTGTGCGGTTCCAAGGACCTGATCATCCGCGCGCGCCGCATCCGCAAGATGGCAGGCGGCGCGATGCGCCAGTCCGGCGTGCTGGCCGCGGCGGCCGATTACGCGCTGGCCCACCACGTCGATCGGCTGGCCGAGGACCACGCATTGGCCCGGCGGCTCGCCGAGGGCCTGGCCGGCATCGCGGGCCTGCAGGTCGAGGCGCCGCAAACCAACATCCTGTTCGTCGACCTCGTGGGTCCTGCGCGCGAGCGTTCGGCGCAGCTGCTGCCGTTCCTGAAAGAGCAAGGCGTGCTGGCGACGGGCCTGTACCGCCTGCGCTTCGCGACGCACCTGGACGTCGATGCCGCCGGCATCGATCGCGCCGTCACGGCCATCCGCGCCTTCTTCAAGGCCTAGGAGCGCCCATGCCGGATGCACAACACCTGGTGCTGTTCATCGCCGCGGGGCTGCTGCTGAACCTGACCCCCGGGCCGGACGTGCTCTACATCGTCAGCAACGCGCTGCGCTCCGGCGTGCGCGCCGGCGTGGTCGCGGGGCTGGGGATCACGGCCGGTTGCTTCGTCCACGTGTTCGCGGCAGCGGTCGGAGTGAGCGCGTTGATGGCGGCTTCGGCGCATGCGTTCACGGCGCTGAAGTGGGCGGGCGCCGCCTACCTGCTGTGGATGGGCGTGAAGCTGCTGGGGGCCAAGGCCGGAGCGGGTGCGGTGGGGTCGCCTGCGGCGAACCCACCCTACGAAGACAAGCCGTTGGGAGTGATCTTCCGCGGCGGCTTCCTCACCAACGTGCTGAACCCCAAGGTCGCGATCTTCTTCCTTGCCTTCGTGCCGCAATTCATCGCGCCGGAAGCGCCGAACAAGGCGCTGGCCTTCGTGCTGCTCGGCACGCTTTTCAACATCAACAGCATTCCCGTCAACTCGGGCTGGGCCGTGGCCGCGGCCTGGATGGCGCGCCACGGCGCCGTGCAGCGCGGCATGCACTGGCTGGACCGCGCCGCCGGAGCGATGTTCATTGCCTTCGGCCTCAAGCTGGCCTTCACCGACAACCCTTCTTCGCGCTAGGAGCCTTGCCATGCCCATCACCCCCCAGGAAGCGCTCCAGCGCACCATCGAACACCGCGAGATCTTCCACGACGAGATGCTGCACATCATGCGGCTCATCATGGGCGGCGAACTGTCGCCCGTGATGACGGCGGCCATCGTCACCGGCCTGCGCGTGAAGAAGGAGACCATCGGAGAGATCACCGCAGCCGCGCAGGTGATGCGCGAGTTCTCCACCAAGGTCCACGTCGCCGACAAGAAGCACCTGGTCGACATCGTCGGCACCGGCGGCGACGGTTCGCACACCTTCAACATCTCCACCTGCTCGATGTTCGTCGCGGCCGCGGCCGGCGCCAAGGTCAGCAAGCACGGCGGCCGCAGCGTCTCCAGCAAGAGCGGCAGCGCGGACGTGATCGAGGCGCTGGGCGTGAGCCTGGCGCTGTCGCCGGAACAGATCGCGAAGTGCATTGACGAGGTCGGCATCGGCTTCATGTTCGCGCCCAACCACCACCCGGCCATGAAAAACGTGGCGCCGGTGCGCAAGGAGATGGGCGTGCGCACCATCTTCAACATCCTCGGCCCGCTGACCAATCCGGCGAGCGCGCCCAACATCCTGATGGGCGTGTTCCACCCCGACCTGGTGGGCATCCAGGTGCGCGCGCTGCAGCGCCTGGGCGCCGAGCATGCGATGGTGGTCTACGGCCGCGACGGCATGGACGAAGTGAGCCTGGGCGCCGCCACGCTGGTGGGCGAGCTGAAGAACGGCGAGATCACCGAGTACGAGATCCATCCCGAGGACTTCGGACTGCCGATGTCCAGCAACCGCGCGCTGAAGGTGGAGACGCCGCAGCAATCGCTGGCCATGCTGCGCCAGGTGCTGGACAACCAGGCGGGCGCCGCGCGCGACATCGTCGTCTTCAATGCCGGCGTCGCGCTGTATGCGGCCAACGTCTCCAAGGACATTCCCGAAGGCATCGCCAAGGCGCGCGCTGCGCTGGAATCGGGCGCGGCCAAGGCGAAACTCGAACAGCTGGTGGCGACCAGCAAGAAACTGGCAGCCTGAACACCATGTCGGACATCCTGGACAAGATCGTCGCGGTCAAGCGCGAGGAAGTGGCGGCGGCGAAGAAGCGCAAGTCGCTGGAAGCCGTGCGCGACGACGCCTTCAGCCGCGTGCTGACGCGCGACTTCGAGGGGGCGCTGCGCGCGAAGATCGCCGCCGGCGGCGCCGCCGTCATCGCCGAAATCAAGAAGGCCAGCCCCAGCAAGGGCGTGCTGCGCGAGGACTTCGAGCCGGCCGACATCGCCCAGAGCTACGCCGAGAACGGCGCGGCCTGCCTGTCGGTGCTGACCGATCGCCAGTTCTTCCAGGGCAGCGGGGACTACCTGAAGCAGGCGCGCGCCTCCTGCGAGTTGCCGGTGCTGCGCAAGGATTTCATGGTGGACCCGTACCAGGTCTACGAATCGCGCGCCCTCGGCGCCGACTGCATCCTGCTGATCGCCGCCTGCCTGGACGACGCCCGGATGGTGGAGCTGGAGAACATCGCGCGCAGCCTCGACATGGCGGTGCTGGTGGAGGTGCACGACCGCGACGAACTGCAGCGCGCGCTGAAGCTGAAGACGCCGCTGGTGGGCATCAACAACCGCAACCTGCGCACCTTCGAGGTGAGCCTGGATACGACGCTGGGCATGCTGGCGGACGTGCCCCAGGACAATCTACTGGTCACGGAGTCCGGCATCCTGGGCGTGGACGACGTGAAGAAGATGCGCGCGGCCGGCGTGCATGCCTTCCTGGTCGGCGAGGCCTTCATGCGCGCCAAGGATCCCGGCGAAGCGCTGGCCGCCTTGTTCGAAGGCTGATGGACCAGCTGCGCGCCTGGACGCCGGACCAGTGGCCCTTGGCGGAAGGCTGGCAGGAGGCGGTCGCCGATTTCCTCGCCAGCCCGCAAGGGCGGCAGCTGGCCGGCTTCCTGCGCGAACGCATTGCCGCCGGCGCGGTGATCTATCCGCCGCAGCCGTTGCGGGCCTTGTCCCTGACGCCGCTGGCGAGCGTGCATGCCGTGATCCTGGGGCAGGACCCGTACCACGGGCCCGGCCAGGCGGAGGGCCTGGCCTTCTCGGTGGCGGAGGGCGTGAAGCTGCCGCCTTCGCTGAAGAACATCTTCCAGGAGCTGGGCTGCCAGCCTGCCAGCGGTTCGCTGGTGGACTGGGCGCGGCACGGGGTGCTATTGCTCAATGCGTGCCTGACGGTGGAGCAGGGCCAGCCGGCCAGCCATGCGAAGAAGGGCTGGGAGGCGCTCACCGACCGCTTGCTGGCGCTGGTCGCCGCCACCGCGACGCCCTGCGTGTACCTGCTGTGGGGCGCGCATGCGCAGGCGAAGGCGCCGCTGATCGAAGCGACGGCGCGCTCGCATGGACGCGAGGTGCTGGTGCTGCAGGCGAACCATCCGTCCCCCTTGTCCGCGCGGCGGCCGCCCGTGCCCTTCCTGGGCTGCGGCCATTTCGCGCAGGCGCGCGAGTGGCTGGCGCAGCGCGGCGTGACCGGGGTGTTTCCGGTGGACTCCCGCCTGCTGTAGGCGCCTCAAGGACGCGACTGGCGGAACAGGCGTCCCAGCCAGGGCCGGAACCTCCAGCCCTGGGGGCTGCGCGGCGACCGCGGCACTTCCATGCGGGTGTCGTCCAGGTAGTCGTGCCGGATGTCGACCGTGGCGTGATGGCCGATGGCGGCGTAGTGCCGCTGCAGCCACGCCTGGCCGGCTTCGCTGCCGGCCTGGAACAGCTTCGCGATCATCGCGCCGTCCGCGGTCGCGCGGCTGGAGCTCGGATACGCATCCAGCGACTGCCCCGCATCGACGCGATGCACCCGCACCGTCTTGCACTGGTCGTGTGCCACGGCGCCGTCGGCGATGAGGCGGTTGATGAAGTCGATGGCGCGCATCTGGGTCAGCAGGCTGGCGTTGAACATCAGCTCGTTCACCCGGTCCCGGATCTCGGGCGAAGAGTGGGGCGTCTCGCCGCGGTTCAAGGGGTTGATCTGCACCAGCATCAGGTCGGCGGTGCGGCACTGGCTGATCAGGGGCGACAGCGGCGGGTTGAGCGAGAAGCCGCCGTCCCAGTAGGGCTGGCCGTCGATCTCGACCGCCTGGAACAGCATCGGCAGGCAGGCCGACGCCATCACGGCGCTGGCGTCCAGCTGCCGTCCCGTGAACACCACGGCCTTGCCGGTGTGCACGTGGGTCGCCGAAACGAAGACCTTCAGCTCGCGATGCGCGGCGATCGCGTGGAAGTCGATCTCCTGGTTCAGCAGGTCGCGCAGCGGGTTGAGGCCGAGCGGGTTGCTCTGGTAGGGCGAAACCGCGGGGAATTCGAGCCCGCCCCAGAGCATGCGGGTCAGCTGCTGCTGCAAGACGCCCAGGCTGCCCAGGGCGGTGACGCGTTCCCAGACCTGGCGCAGGGCGGCCCGGGCGCCTTCGCGGGGATCGCGTCCGGCCGCCTCGGCCGTGGCCCAGCCGCTGGCCAGGGCCACGGCGTTGACCGCGCCGGCGCTGGCGCCGCTCAGCCCTTCCGGCTGGATCCGGCCATCGGCCAGCAGGGCGTCGAGCACGCCCCAGGTGAAGGCGCCGTGGGAGCCGCCGCCCTGCAGGGCCAGGTTGAGCATTCGCATATCTCCAGCACGGTAGCAAAGAAGGATGACGTGAGCCTGTACGCCGACCGCCTGTCCGAACCGTGCTATAGTCTTGGGCTCGCCGGAGGGGTGCCCGAGTGGCTAAAGGGGGCAGACTGTAAATCTGTTGGCTTACGCCTACGCTGGTTCGAATCCAGCCTCCTCCACCAGGCTTCCAGGTTGTTCCTGGGGTCTTGGCGAATGTGGTGAATTGATGAGTTGGTGGCGCCTGTGTCGGCCTGGGACGCCTTGAACGTGTTCCCGATGCGGGAGTAGTTCAATGGTAGAACCTTAGCCTTCCAAGCTAATGACGCGGGTTCGATTCCCGCTTCCCGCTCCATCGCGGCTCCATCGGTTCATCGGCAGTTGGCGAAGAATTTCGCCCTTGTGGCTCAGTGGTAGAGCACTCCCTTGGTAAGGGAGAGGTCGCGGGTCCGATTCCCGCCAAGGGCACCAAGAATTGGTTAGTGATCGTTTTTTTTCGGAGTCGAAAAAATGGCAAAAGGTAAGTTCGAGCGTACG